>NZ_JAIUZI010000044.1 GCF_020171285.1 Seohaeicola saemankumensis | reverse complement strand
TGAACCGCACCGGGTTTGCCGGAGGCTCCAACTCTTGAGTAGGATGGAGCATCATGAGCAAGACGACGAACAAGTATTCTCCTGAAGTGCGCCAGCGTGCCGTACGTCTGGTTCTGGAAAATTCCGGGCAGCATGAGAGCCGTTGGGCTGCAATTGTTTCGGTATCGGCGAAGATCGGCTGTGCGGCGAACACGCTAAACGACTGGGTCAAAAAGGCGGAGGTGGATCGTGGCGACCGCGCTGGCGTGACCACGGAGATGGCCGAGAGGATGAAGGCGCTGGAGCGGGAGAACCGCGAGCTGAGGCAAGCCAATGAGATCCTTCGTAAGGCATCCGCGTATTTTGCTCAGGCGGAGCTCGACCGCCGGTCCAGGACATGATCGCCTTCATCGAAGAACACCGTGACGATATCGGGGTCGAGCCGATCTGCAAGCACCTGCCGATTGCCCCTTCAACGTTCTACGATCACATGGCCAAGCGGGCGAACCCTGACCTGCTATCGGATCGGGCCAAGCGCGATGCC
>NZ_JAIUZI010000043.1 GCF_020171285.1 Seohaeicola saemankumensis | reverse complement strand
GCGACAAGGGCATTTTCGCTCGGATGATGGTCGGATTGGCCGCTGAACACGGCGAACAGAAGACCGTGATGATCGACGCCACCTACCTGAAGGCCCATCGAACAGCGACCAGTATGGCCGCAAAAAAGGGGGGCGTGGGCGGCTGATTGGCCGAACCAAAGGCGGTATGAATACGAAGTTGCACGCCGTGACTGACAGTCAGGGACGTCCCATCAACTTCTTTGTGACTGCCGGTCAGGTCAGCGATTATGTCGGCGCAAGAGTGCTTCTGGGCAAACTTCCGAATGTGAAGTGGCTGCTCGGGGACCGTGGCTATGACGCAGATTGGTTCAGAGAAGCGTTGCAAGACAGAGGGATACGCGCCTGCATTCCTGGCCGCAAAGCACGAAAGGAACCCGTCAAGTACGACAAGCGACGATACCGCCGCCGAAACCGGATCGAGATTATGTTCGGCAGGCTCAAGGACTGGCGACGCGTCGCAACCCGCTACGACAGGTGTCCGAAGGTCTTCCTTTCAGCCATCGCACTCGCAGCAACCGTCATTTTCTGGCTATGAGTCCTGACCCTA
>NZ_JAIUZI010000042.1 GCF_020171285.1 Seohaeicola saemankumensis | reverse complement strand
ATGGGCTTTCCCCTGCCAAGGCCAACCGCATCATGTGAGTGCACTACGCAGATCACGGACAGAAGCATGCACCTTCAGACGCCAAAATGCCTTGCAAACAAAGGCCCGATTACAGAAGGGTTTCTGGCACATCGTAACCACCAAGGAGTGGAGATGAGACAGAAACCCGGAACCAAGCAGAGCCACGGGGAGAAGGTTGTCAAAGACATCCGCCGGGCCACCCGCAAGCAGTATTCGGCGGAAGAGAAGATCAGGATCGTCTTGGACGGCCTGAAGGGCGAGGACAGCATTGCCGAGTTGTGTAGACGTGAGGGCATTGCGCAGAGCCTGTATTACAGCTGGTCCAAGGAATTCCTCGAAGCTGGGAAGAAGCGCTTGGCGGGTGATACGGCGCGTGCAGCAACGTCGAGCGAGGTCAGGGATTTGCGTCGCGAGGCCCGTGATCTGAAAGAGGTCGTGGCTGAACAGGCGCTGGAACTGCGGCTGCTCAAAAAAAGCATGATCGCGGATGGGGACGACGACGAATGAGGTATCCCGCATCCGAGAAACTGGAGATCATCCGTCTCGTCGAAGGTTCGCACCTGCCGACCAAGCGCACGTTGGGCAAGCTCGGCATCCCAAGAACGACCTTCTACCGCTGGTATGATCGGTATCTGTC
>NZ_JAIUZI010000041.1 GCF_020171285.1 Seohaeicola saemankumensis | reverse complement strand
GACAGATACCGATCATACCAGCGGTAGAAGGTCGTTCTTGGGATGCCGAGCTTGCCCAACGTGCGCTTGGTCGGCAGGTGCGAACCTTCGACGAGACGGATGATCTCCAGTTTCTCGGACGCGGGATACCTCATTCGTCGTTGCCCCCATCCCCTGCCCGGCAGTTGATTGCCCAGCAATCAATGAGAGGGGCCGATCATGCTTTTTTTGAGCAGACGGTTCTCCAGCGTCAGTTCGGCGACCACCTCTTTCAGGGCGGCAGATTCCGACCGCAGTTCCTTGACCTCGGGCGCTGTCGCTTGTCTGGCAGTGTCCCCCGACAGACGGGCCTTTCCGGCTTCAAGGAACTCCTTCGACCAGGAATAATACAGGCTCTCGGCAATCCCCTCGCGCCGGCACAGCGCTGAAATGCTCTCCTCGCCGCGCAGGCCAGCCAGGACGATCCTGATCTTCTCCTCGGCCGAGTAATGCTTGCGCGTCTTGCGCTTGATGCCCCTGACCAACTTGTCGGCGGCATCCTTCGATGTTCCGGATGTCTTGTTCATCTTCGCTCCATAATGGCTTCGATGAACCAGAAATCCTTCTGTAATCGGGCCTTTGTTTGCAAGGCATTTTGGCGTCTGAAGGTGCATGCTTCTGTCCGTGATCTGCGTAGTGCACTCACATGATGCGGTTGGCCTTGGCAGGGGAAAGCCCAT
>NZ_JAIUZI010000040.1 GCF_020171285.1 Seohaeicola saemankumensis | reverse complement strand
CTGCCGCTGACGGTGGTGGCGGTCTTTGCCTTCAACGACAGCCAGTTCCCGTCGCTGCCGTGGGAGGGGTTCACCTGGAACTGGTTTTTTGGGCAGGAACGCCCGCAGATCGGCGTGTTCCACGAACGCGGCATCCTGCGGGCGATTGGCACCTCGGTGTTTGTTGCGATCTGCGTGTCGGTACTGTCGGTGGCGGTGGGGCTGTCGAATGCGTTTTTGTTCAGCCGCTACCAGTTTCGCGGCAAGGGGCTGCTTTATGTGATCATGCTGCTGCCGCTGGTGATCCCCGGCATCGTGCTGGGCATTTCGATCCTGGTGTTTTCGTCAACCGTGGCCAATGCGGCCTGGGACATGGCCGAATGGGACATCGAGGCGTTGCGGCCGGGTCTGCTGCTGGTGGTGCTGGGGCAGTTTTCGTTCATCGCCACGATTGCCACGCTGGTGATCTCCGCCCGGTTGCAGAAGTTCGACCAGACGCTGGAAGAGGCGGCGCTGAACCTCGGCGCGACGCGGCTGACGGCGGTGCGCACGATCACCCTGCCCTTTCTGATGCCGGCGCTGATCGGAGCGCTGGTGGTGGCCTTTTTGATGAGTTTCGAGAATTTCAACACCACGCTGATGCTGGTGGGCTCGGACGCGCCGCTGACCATTGCCATGTTCGACCGTCTGAAAGAGGGCTCTACTCCCCTTTTGAACGCGGTGTCGCTGCTGTTGATGCTCGGCTCCTCGCTGCTGGCGCTGGCGATGATCATCTTCCAGCGGCGACGCTAGC
>NZ_JAIUZI010000039.1 GCF_020171285.1 Seohaeicola saemankumensis | reverse complement strand
GTCGATCTGTCGGTTGAGATCGCCCGGCAGATAGTAGTTTTCCAGCAGGATGCGGTTCTTTAGGGTCTGATGCCAACGCTCGATCTTGCCCTGGGTCTGCGGGTGATACGGAGCGCCTCGAACATGATCCATCTGCCGATCTTCCAACCAGTCGGCCAGTTCGCCGGAGATGTAACTGGCGCCATTGTCCGAGAGCAGACGCGGCTTGTGAACGACTGTCGCCTGATCACAACCCGATGCTTGCAGCGCCAGGTCGAGCGTGTCGGTCACGTCACCCGCCTTCATCGTCGTGCAGAGCTTCCAGGCGATGATGTAACGGCTGTAATCGTCCAGGATCGTCGAGAGATAGAACCAGCCCCAACCGATGACCTTGAGATAGGTGAAGTCGGTCTGCCAAAGCTGGTTTGGCCGTGTGGTCTTGTCGTGGAACTCGTCCGCAGCCGACAGAACCACGTAAGCCGGGCTGGTGATCAGATCGTAGGACTTGAGGATGCGATAGACCGAAGCCTCTGACACAAAATACTTTTCCGTGTCGGTGAACTGTACGGCCAACTCGCGCGGCGACAGATCGCTTTCCTTCAGAGCCAGATCCTTGACCTTCTCGCGCACCGGCTCAGGGATGCGGTTCCAGACCCGTGATGGCTTGGGACTGCGATCCTCAAGCGCCTCGGGGCCACCCGACAGATACCGATCATACCAGCGGTAGAAGGTCGTTCTTGGGATGCCGAGCTTGCCCAACGTGCGCTTGGTCGGCAGGTGCGAACCTTCGACGAGACGGATGATCTCCAGTTTCTCGGA
>NZ_JAIUZI010000038.1 GCF_020171285.1 Seohaeicola saemankumensis | reverse complement strand
ATGGCAAAAGTTGCATTTCTGGGTCTTGGGGTGATGGGGTACCCGATGGCGGGGCATCTGCAGGGCGCCGGGCACGAGGTGACCGTTTACAACCGCACGGCGGCCAAGGCGGACGCCTGGGCCGCGCAGCATGGCGGGGCGGCGGCCGCGACCCCGGCCGAGGCGGCGGCGGGCGCCGATTTCGTGATGGCCTGTGTCG
Source organism: Seohaeicola saemankumensis (assembly GCF_020171285.1). Taxonomy (GTDB): domain Bacteria; phylum Pseudomonadota; class Alphaproteobacteria; order Rhodobacterales; family Rhodobacteraceae; genus JAIUZI01. The sequence goes on along the minus strand of NZ_JAIUZI010000038.1, from coordinate 806 downwards.
GCAACGACGATGACCTGCGCGCGGTCTGCACCGGGGCGGGCGGCGCGTTCGAGGGGATGGGCAGCGGGGCGATCTTTGTCGATCACACCACGGTTTCGGCCAAGGTGACGGGCGAGATGTACGCGGCGGCGGGCGCGCGGGGTGTCGGCTTTGTCGATGCGCCGGTGTCGGGCGGTCAGGCCGGGGCCGAGAATGGCATCCTGTCGATCATGTGCGGCGGCGACCAGGTGCATTTCGACGCCGCCGAGCCGGTGATGCAGGCCTATGGCCGCTCGATCAAACGGCTGGGCCACAGCGGCGCGGGGCAGCTGACCAAGATGGTGAACCAGATCTGTATCGCGGGTCTGGTTCAGGGGCTGTCCGAGGGGCTGCATTTCGCCGAAAAGGCCGGGCTGGACGGGCGTGCGGTGGTCGATGTGATCGCGGGCGGGGCGGCCGGGTCGTGGCAGATGGCGAATCGGTATGAAACCATGCTGGACGATCATTTCGACCATGGTTTTGCCGTCGACTGGATGCGCAAGGATCTGGGCATCTGCCTGTCCACGGCGGACGAGAACGGCGCCAGCCTGCCGGTGACGGCACTGGTGGACCAATTCTACAAGGATGTGCAGAAGCTGGGCGGCGGGCGCTGGGACACCTCGAGCCTGATCAGGCGGCTGCGCGCCATGGGGTGACCCGCAGGTCCCCGATGGAACATCGGGGTCGCCTGCAGCGGGCGGGCAAAGGGGGGCGCCGCCCCCCTCTTGGCCGTTGGCCAATTCACCCCCGGGGATATTTCTGAACAGAAGAAGATGGGGGGACTGCGG
>NZ_JAIUZI010000037.1 GCF_020171285.1 Seohaeicola saemankumensis | reverse complement strand
TGACCTGCTCCCCTGAAAAGTCTTCGCTTTGAGGTTAGCCTGTTCTCCAACTGAGGAGACAGACGATGAAGAGAAGCCGTTTCAGCGAAGAGCAGATCATTGGCATTCTGAAGCAGCACCAGGCGGGGCTCAGTGCTAAGGAACTGTGTCGCAAACATGGGATCAGCGACGCGACCTTCTACAAGTGGCGTTCGAAATACAGCGGTATGGAGGTGTCTGATGCGCGGCGCCTGAAGGCTCTGGAAGCCGAGAATGCAAAGCTCAAGAAGATGTTGGCGGAGCAGATGCTCGATGTCGCCACGCTAAAAGAGATGCTCGGAAAAAACTTCTGAGGCCCGGTTCAAGGAGGAATGCCGTGGACTGGGCAATGAAGACCAAGGGCTACAATCAGAAACGAGCCTGTTCCTTGGCCGGGATCGATCCACGTGTGTATCGGCGCAAGTCGAAGCGACCGGCGGACACCGAGTTGCGGGCCAGGATGAAGGAGCTGGCGTCCGAGAGGCAACGGTTTGGCTATCGCCGCCTGCACATCCTTCTGAAGCGTGAGGGCTGGGAGGTGAACTGGAAGAAGCTCTACAGGATCTACCGCGAAGAGGGGTTAACCGTCCGTAAACGGAGCGGTCGCAAGCGTGCTGTGGGCACCAGAACGCCCATGGCGATCCCGCAGGGACCGAACCAGAGGTGGTCGCTCGACTTCATGTCGGACGCGCTGGAAGACGGGCGAAGGTTCCGGGTTTTGAACGTCATTGATGACTTCAGCCGGGAATGCCTGGCGGCCGTCGTGGACACATCCATCAGCGGTGCCCGTGTCGCCCGCGAGCTGGACCGGATCGCTGAGTTGCGTGGCTATCCCTGCATGGTAGTCTCGGACAACGGCACTGAGCTGACCTCGAACGCGATGCTCAAATGGCAGGAAGACCGAAACGTCCGGTGGCACTACATCGCACCCGGAAAACCGATGCAGAATGGTCTGGTCGAGAGCTTCAATGGCCGGATGCGTGAAGAATGCCTCAACGAGCACCTGTTCCCGTCTCTGCGCCAT
>NZ_JAIUZI010000036.1 GCF_020171285.1 Seohaeicola saemankumensis | reverse complement strand
TCAGCGCCAATGGGACAGTTTAGGGTGATTTGATAAGAGAGATGCGGTCATCGGGCTGAGTCGCTGCATAGATTGCAGTGATTGAACAGCCAGAAGGAGATGGCCATGACCTGTTACGTTGGATTGGATGTATCCGTTGAAAGCACTGCGATTTGCGTGATCGACGGGACCGGAACCGTCGAGAAGGAGCTCTCGTCGCCAAGTCATCCCGACGATCTCGCCATTGCACTGAAGCCGTTTGTCGGGCGGATCGAAGCGATTGGTCTGGAAGCCGGCCCGATGTCTGAGTTCTTGGTTGCAGGCCTGCAAGACCGTGGTCTGGATGCGATCCTGATGGAAACGCGGCGGGTTCACGCGGCGTTGTCGGCAATCCCGGTCAAAACCGACAGGAAGGATGCCCGAGGTATTGCCGAGCTGTTGCGCATGGGATGGTTTCAGCCGGTTCACATGAAAACACCTGTGGCTCGTGATCTGAGGCTGTTGCTGTCGGCACGTGACACACTTGGCCGACGGATCCGGGATCTCGATAATTCTGTTCGTGGCCTGCTTCGGGGATTTGGTCTCAAAATACCAACTGGTGCTCGTAACCGGTTTTGCGCGCTGGTCAGGGACCTCATCGACGGCAACCCGGTTTTGACTGAGGCTTTGACCCCGGTGCTGAGTGCGCGCGATGCCCTGGCTGTTGAGTTCTCCCGTTTGGACAAGGCGGTTAGAGATCGGTCCCGCGAAGATGCCATATGTCGGCGTCTCATGACGATTCCCGGTGTCGGTGCAGTTGTCGCTATGACCTTCCGGGCAGCGGTTGATGATCCGGCCCGCTTCCGGTCTTCAAAAACGGTTGGGGCCTGTTTCGGCCTGACACCTCGACGATACCAATCCGGCGAGACCGATCGCGTTGGTTCGATCACCAAGGCAGGTGATGCTGGTGTCAGGGCTGCTCTCTACGAGGCGGCACATGTGATGCTGGTTAGATCAACAAAATGGTCACCGCTAAAGGCATGGGCCATGCGCGTCGCTGTTCGCAGAGGTGCAAAACGCGCCAAGATTGCGCTGGCCAGGAAACTTGCCGTTGTCATGCACCGCATGTGGATCGACGGCACCGAGTTCAGAACCGCCTGAGGAAAAAGTAACCAAGTGACTTCCGCAAGGAAGACGGCCCTGAAGGGACGTGGCATGGGAAAAGCCGACAGAAATCCTGGCACAGAATGTATGCCGCAAGAGAGATGGGCTTTCCCCTGCCAAGGCCAACCGCATCATGTGAGTGCACTACGCAGATCACGGACAGAAGCATGCACCTTCAGACGCCAAAATGCCTTGCAAACAAAGGCCCGATTACAGAAGG
>NZ_JAIUZI010000035.1 GCF_020171285.1 Seohaeicola saemankumensis | reverse complement strand
AAAAAGGGCCGCTCCGGGTTGGAGCGGCCCTTATGTGTTGGTGGGCTGTCGCAGGTTTGCCTGTTGGCAAACCTACTGTCGCCGGTCGCGTTTGGGCTGGCGCCCAAGCCGCAACCTTAATCGATGATCTTCGACACCCCGGTTATGGCGCGTCTCGGGATCATCGGCTCTCGGTGCTTTTGCGGGCAAAAGCACCTGTCGCCGGTCGCGTTTGGGCTGGCGCCCAAGCCGCAACCTTAATCGATGATCTTCGACACGACGCCGGCGCCGACGGTGCGGCCGCCTTCGCGGATGGCGAAGCGCAGGCCGTTTTCCATCGCGATCGGGGCGATCAGCTCAACGGTGAACGACACGTTGTCGCCCGGCATCACCATCTCGGTGCCTTCGGCCAGGGTCACGGTGCCGGTCACGTCGGTGGTCCGGAAGTAGAACTGCGGACGGTAGTTCGCGAAGAACGGCGTGTGGCGGCCACCTTCGTCCTTGGTCAGGATGTAGGCTTCGGCTTCGAACTTGGTGTGCGGGGTCACGGAACCCGGCTTGCAGAGAACCTGGCCACGCTCGACGCCTTCACGGTCCACACCGCGCAGCAGCGCGCCGATGTTGTCGCCGGCTTCGCCGCGGTCCAGCAGCTTGCGGAACATCTCGACACCGGTACAGGTGGTCTTGGACGTGTCGCGGATGCCGACGATTTCGATCTCGTCGCCAACGTTGATCACGCCACGCTCGACACGGCCGGTCACAACGGTACCACGGCCCGAGATCGAGAACACGTCTTCGATCGGCATCAGGAACGGCTGGTCAACCGCGCGCTCGGGCGTCGGGATCCAGGTGTCGACGGCTTCCATCAGCGCGCGGATCGACTTTTCGCCGATTTCCTCGTCGCGGCCTTCCAGAGCGGCCAGGGCCGAACCGGGGATGACCGGAATGTCGTCGCCGGGGTATTCGTAGGAGGTCAGCAGTTCGCGGATCTCCATTTCAACCAGCTCCAGCAGCTCTTCGTCATCAACCTGGTCGACCTTGTTCATGTAGACGACCATGGTCGGGATGCCGACCTGGCGGCCCAGCAGGATGTGCTCGCGGGTCTGCGGCATCGGGCCGTCAGCAGCGTTCACAACCAGGATCGCGCCGTCCATCTGCGCCGCACCGGTGATCATGTTCTTGACGTAGTCGGCGTGGCCGGGGCAGTCGACGTGCGCGTAGTGGCGGTTGTCGGTCTCGTATTCCACGTGCGCGGTCGAGATGGTGATGCCGCGGGCCTTCTCTTCGGGCGCGCCGTCAATCTGGTCATAGGCCTTGAAGTCACCAAAATACTTGGTGATCGCCGCCGTCAGCGTCGTCTTGCCGTGGTCAACGTGCCCAATCGTGCCGATGTTGACGTGCGGTTTTGTACGTTCGAACTTTTCCTTAGCCAT
>NZ_JAIUZI010000034.1 GCF_020171285.1 Seohaeicola saemankumensis | reverse complement strand
CGGCAGGCTCAAGGACTGGCGACGCGTCGCAACCCGCTACGACAGGTGTCCGAAGGTCTTCCTTTCAGCCATCGCACTCGCAGCAACCGTCATTTTCTGGCTATGAGTCCTGACCCTAGCCAAAAAAAGTCCAAGGGAAGAAGTTTTGAGCGAATGGAAGAGGATTTAGTGAATCTACGCGTATGAGAGTTTTCTTTTCGATGGATGCATCGGAGGCAGTGTGAAGCGGGGTGTTCTTCCTATGCAGGTCTTGAAATGTTCCCCTTGTTGCTGAACCATGCGGAACACGAAACAATTTCGGGAAGCGATGGTCGAGATGAGCTTGAAGCCGGACAGCAACAACCCTATCCCCGCGCTTTCCTTCTTGAACATGGAAATGTTGAGGAGCGATGATCGTGATGACTATGGAGGAACGCTCACTGCCACGCTGGACTTTAAAGTAGATGAGGCGGAAACTAGGCTTTGCGTTTATGAGGTGGGTTTTAGTGCCGCGTCGCTAACGCTGGAGTACGAAGGGTTCAAGCCAATTCTTGAGTCAAGATATGCACTTGAGCCTCATCCTATTGTGGTAGAACACCAGCATACGACAACAATAGCGTTGGAAAAAAACAAGGAAAACGGACTAAAGGTCATTGGTGACGTCGGAGGCCCGATTCCGAGAGCGGGAGCCGAATGGAGCGAAAACACCACTTCCAACCAGTCAAACACTCATCAAGTCTCTCATGTTCAACAAGAATTCCTTGTTTCGCCTTACGGAGACGGGTCTTGGCACTTTACTGGGCAAGGTGGTGGTCCCTTGCGCGGAAATCTCATTCCGTCTTTGCCGATAGTCGAACTGGAACATGCGCAAGGCAACCGAAAGCATGTGCATGCACGCATCGTCGTCAAACAACGCGATCTGTGGTTCAAACTTGTGGATGGAACATCCATAGTAAGCGATCAACTGCACCGGTTCACACGCCGACGACGCACGCAAGAAAAACTGGCTGCTATCGTGCTTGCTAAGGCTATCTCCAAGCGATCGGGTGTCGAAAAATATCGAGGCATCTTTACTGTTTCAGAGTCTGTTCTAAGCGATGGTTCAGATGATGGTGTTTGAGTTTCTAGACGAATGCCTTCCTGAGGGAGATCTGCAAACCATTGACCGCCTCCTGGAAAGCGAAAGTGAGTGCTTCTCTGATTTGGTAAAGGAGGCTGATCTCGATCCTCATTGTGACTTTCGTTATGCTGATTTGGCCAATGTTGATTTTTCTGGAACAGATTTATCCAGTTACGATCTAACAGGCGCTGACCTGCGGGGTGCATACGGAGCGAATGTGACTTTGCCTCCAGCAAAATTCCTTCGGGAGGCTGACGTTAGTGGATCGATTTTTGCTTACGTCTTGATACTTGATACTATGGCGAGCCAAGTTTCTAGGGTCAGGACTCATAGCCAGAAAATGACGGTTGCTGCGAGTGCGATGGCTGAAAGGAAGACCTTCGGACACCTGTCGTAGCGGGTTGCGACGCGTCGCCAGTCCTTGAGCCTGCCG
>NZ_JAIUZI010000033.1:0-2500 GCF_020171285.1 Seohaeicola saemankumensis | reverse complement strand
GCGGTAACACGCACTGGAGGACCGAACCCACATCTGTTGAAAAAGATCGGGATGAGCTGTGCCTAGGGGTGAAAGGCCAATCAAACTCGGAGATAGCTGGTTCTCTGCGAAATCTATTTAGGTAGAGCGTCGTACGAATACCCCCGGGGGTAGAGCACTGGATGGGTAATGGGGCCCCACAGGCTTACTGATCCTAACCAAACTCCGAATACCGGGGAGTACTATACGGCAGACACACTGCGGATGCTAACGTCCGTAGTGGAGAGGGAAACAACCCTGACCTACAGCTAAGGCCCCCAATTCATGGCTAAGTGGGAAAGCAGGTGGGACGACCAAAACAACCAGGAGGTTGGCTTAGAAGCAGCCATCCTTTAAAGATAGCGTAACAGCTCACTGGTCTAATCAAGTTGTCCTGCGGCGAAGATGTAACGGGGCTCAAGCCATGAGCCGAAGCTTAGGATAGTCACCTTTGGTGACTGTGGTAGCAGAGCGTAGTGTGACATAACTCCATGCGTCCTTACCTTCCTCCGGGAAGGCTTGGACGCAAGGAGTTTTCTGTGAAGCCGGCCTGTGAGGGATCCGGTGGAGAGATCACTAGTGAGAATGATGACATGAGTAGCGACAAAGAGTGTGAGAGACACTCTCGCCGAAAGTCCAAGGGTTCCTGCTTAAAGCTAATCTGAGCAGGGTAAGCCGACCCCTAAGGCGAGGCCGAAAGGCGTAGTCGATGGGAACCAGGTTAATATTCCTGGGCCAGGAGGATGTGACGGATTGTGAAGGTTGTTTGCCCTTATCGGATTGGGCGGGCCGCTGATCAGTTCCTGGAAATAGCCCTCCATGAGATCGTACCCTAAACCGACACAGGTGGACTGGTAGAGAATACCAAGGCGCTTGAGAGAACGATGTTGAAGGAACTCGGCAAAATACCTCCGTAAGTTCGCGAGAAGGAGGCCCAGTTTCAACGCAAGTTTTGGCTGGGGGCACAAACCAGGGGGTGGCGACTGTTTATTAAAAACACAGGGCTCTGCGAAGTCGCAAGACGACGTATAGGGTCTGACGCCTGCCCGGTGCCTGAAGGTTAAAAGGAGAGGTGAGAGCCTTGAATTGAAGCCCAGGTAAACGGCGGCCGTAACTATAACGGTCCTAAGGTAGCGAAATTCCTTGTCGGGTAAGTTCCGACCTGCACGAATGGCGTAACGACTTCCCCGCTGTCTCCAACATCGACTCAGCGAAATTGAATTACCTGTCAAGATGCAGGTTTCCCGCGGTTAGACGGAAAGACCCCGTGCACCTTTACTACAGCTTCACATTGGCATTAGGTCAGGCATGTGCAGGATAGGTGGTAGGCTTTGAAGCAGAGACGCTAGTCTCCGTGGAGCCTTCCTTGAGATACCACCCTTGCCTCGCTTGATGTCTAACCGCGGTCCGTTATCCGGATCCGGGACCCTGTGTGGCGGGTAGTTTGACTGGGGCGGTCGCCTCCTAAAGCGTAACGGAGGCGCGCGAAGGTTGGCTCAGAGCGGTCGGAAATCGCTCGTTGAGTGCAATGGCAGAAGCCAGCCTGACTGCGAGACTGACAAGTCGAGCAGAGTCGAAAGACGGCCATAGTGATCCGGTGGTCCCGAGTGGAAGGGCCATCGCTCAACGGATAAAAGGTACGCCGGGGATAACAGGCTGATACTGCCCAAGAGTCCATATCGACGGCAGTGTTTGGCACCTCGATGTCGGCTCATCTCATCCTGGGGCTGGAGCAGGTCCCAAGGGTACGGCTGTTCGCCGTTTAAAGAGGTACGTGAGCTGGGTTTAGAACGTCGTGAGACAGTTCGGTCCCTATCTGCCGTGGGTGTAGGATACTTGAGAGGAGTTGCCCCTAGTACGAGAGGACCGGGGTGAACGATCCACTGGTGGACCAGTTGTCGTGCCAACGGCAGTGCTGGGTAGCTATGATCGGACAGGATAACCGCTGAAGGCATCTAAGCGGGAAGCCCCCCTCAAAACAAGGTATCCCTGAGGGCCGTGGTAGACCACCACGTCGATAGGCCGGAGATGTAAGCATGGTAACATGTTCAGTTGACCGGTACTAATGGCCCGATAGGCTTGATTTGATCCAGTAAAAGACAGACTTAAACGTCAAAATTACTGAACCGTCAGGAAAACCTGACGGGATCAAAAGCATACATCACAGTCGGAAAGACCTGGACAACACAACGATATTGAAATGGAGTGGTTATTCGGTTTGGTGGTCATAGCACAAGCGAAACACCCGGTCCCATCCCGAACCCGGAAGTTAAGCGCTGTCGCGCCAATGGTACTGCGTCTCAAGACGTGGGAGAGTAGGTCACCGCCAAACCTAATAACCACTCCAATATCTCTCTAAACGATAAAACACACCCAACATAACCAACCATTCCCTACACTCCCAAACAGCTCCAAACGCCGTTTCGTACAACTCTTCCAATCCCAATCCACCATCTTGCACAAAGAACAAAACAAGTACAAA
>NZ_JAIUZI010000032.1 GCF_020171285.1 Seohaeicola saemankumensis | reverse complement strand
GACGACTACAATCACCACCGCCCGCATTCGAGCCTCGACGGGCTCACCCCGAGGGAGTATCACCAACGGTCAGAAGAAGACCAAACCCTGAACAGAGCTAACTTATAAGCGCGGACTCCAAAGGGAGCAGGTCAGGCGGTCCAACAAGGGGCGGCAGACATAAAGCGCGGATTCCGGACTTTCGCTGCGGGTGCGAGGGTACTAGCCTGTCGGGCCGAAAACGGTCATCTGCTGTAAGCAAAAAGCAACAGCAGCAGACTCATCCAATCCGGTTAAGAACTCATGCCTGTAAACACGAATTTGTGCTCGCTCTTTGACACATAGTCGTCGAAGTCACGCTCCCGTTGCCAAACTTCATACTTAACAAACCAGCCTGCCTTCAGGCCCGTTGGGGGCTTTGAGAGAATACACTCGGCGAATTCTGGGCTAGCAGATACATAGACCCCGTTTCGAGAATTGCCGCCTCCCCACGCGTAGTGTTGGGTCCACTCATCGTGCCAAACGGAGGTGGTTGCACGAACATGGTCGCCTATCACTAGCTCGACCGAGCCTTTCCGCACACGTAACTGGTGCTCGGATTCAAGCAGATAGCTTGCGACTGTGGGAAAACCTGTTTGGAAGTAATTGCCCATCCAATGTCCATACGGCCTGGGCATGATCTCGTTACAAACAGGCACGGCATTTCCAGTAGAGCCACCCATAATCGCGTTGCTCATCTGACGAGTTGGCCACAGGCCTTCAAATGACAGGTCCTTGCTGCTGTCGACTAATATAGCTGGTTGATAGACATCATTTGGCTCAGCTACTTTGAAGTCGGGGCTGGCATAGAGTAAACTCGCGCTTATGTGACCGTATTTAGCGTCTTTTGTGTCAAATGGGCTTACGAAGGACAGAACTCCGCTGTTCAAAAACGTCTCTGAGTTGAAAAAGCTGAGCAACCTGCTTTCTTGAAGTCCGCTTGTTAGGCAGTCGCTCGGAAAATCGTCCAACCATTTTGGTTTTGCTACAGGTTTGATGTCGCACAGCCGGTGGATCAAAGGAATATGTACAAGAAGTTTATCCAATGCTCGAGGTATCGGCATTTTCCATGCGCTTACGGCATAAGAAAGCGCGCGAATGTGCGCTGACCGATATAGTTCCGACTGAAAAGTCTGGTACTGTCCAACTATTCCTGACCGGAGCTCCATCGTGTCGTCAAAAAACTCGGGATATCTCGTGAACTTGGCATTCATGTTGTCGCAGAGGTTTCTCCATTCAAAAGCCCATTGAGACAAGAATGGGAGGCCACTTTGTTGCTCAAGTTCTTGTAGGCTGTTGAACAAAACAGGCGGAACGTGCGCGCATTTGTGCTCTTCAAAGTAGGTCCCACCAGAAAAGCCATCGGGTGCCCGACCAGAATGGCAACTGTTCCATCCTCCTTGTCCCTTTCCCCAACCAAAAAGCCTTTCAAGTAGAAAGTCAGACAGGATCGATGGGCAACGGATATTCCGGACTACCTCTGAGCGTTCCGGGTGGAAGTCAGAAGATGTCATATAGAATATGGTCAATATGCTACAAACCTCCGACTCCGTTCGTCTTGAGCCGAGATAGTGAAGCAACGCTTCAACTGTGGTTTGGGTGGTGTTTGGATTCTCCATTAGCTCGCGAATACGCATTGCGCTCTGCCACCTAACCAATGGAATTGGCCAACGAAGTCTATCCAATAAAATCAAGAGCGAGTTTGATGCAGGCACTACTAGTTTAGCCATTTTGTCTCTTCTATTGGCTGATCTAAAAGTTGGTCGACTAGATCCTGAATCATTGCCTCCGTCACATCAATCGCTTGTTGATACTGCTCGGCAGCCACCAAAAAGAACACCAGTCGCTTGCGCCCAACTGCTAGGTCTCCGGCCGAACTAGTGTATCTGTCATCGGGCTTTGATGTATCGTGTATGAACTGCAGCCACTTGCTCTGGTAGCTGGTCGCTGCCGTCGTCAATCGGTTCAGCGTCTCTTCCCTCGAAGTCCAATAACTATCCCAGCCACGGCGATAAATCTGTGCCCTGACAAGCCACTTATAGGCCGTGTTCTTCCCCTCGGTTCTTAAGCTGGTCTGGAATGCGAGGTCGAAGACTTCATCAACTTCTCTGGTAACCTGGTGTGTCTCAATTTGCTCCTCAATTGCTTTGAGAGCTATCCTAGCTTTTTTCGCTGACTCCCAATGTGAAAGCCATTTTTCGAGGAACTCCGGTTTGTGCTGATAAGGAAACTTGGGTTGTGAAATCCAGTCCACCAGTCCCACAAAGTCATCTGCTTCAAAGCTGCTGGGGTCTCTATTCAGCAAATCGAGCTCTGCTTGATCAAGCTCACGATCTGCCGAGGATCTAAAGCGCTCTCTTTTTTCCGGTTTCCCGCCCAGGAAGGCTGTCTGTATTTCAAGCAATCTTTTGGCATCGTCGTCTTCTTCAGCCCGCTTAGACAATGAGCATAAAGGAGCTGGTTCAGTAAGCGTCCTAGCAAGCCCAGAGCCTTCAGGAGTAGAGAAGTCTGAAATGTCAATTTGCTTCGTGAGGACTTCTTCAACTAAATGCCATTCTTCGGCCTCCAGATGCTTGGAGTGAAATTTCGGCAGCCAGGACGGTTTTACTTGTGCAACAAGTCCAATAAACTCGCTCCTGGCGTGGCGAGTTTCATCCCCGTCTGTGAAGTTGGATATTTCAGCCACAATCGGCTCGATAGTACGTATCCACTCTTCAGCCTTTGTCTGGTCATACCGTGCAATGTAGCCAACGCTGTCGAGCACATCGAAAATCGCCATATCCTTTCGATATAGGTAGCCCACCAAACAGGAGGAGGCGCGTCGGATCATGTCGTAGGGATCACCAGTACCCGTGAGGAAGCAAAACACCGCGAGGTTAGTCCAATCCGAAGTTCGTTCGTCAAACTGGGTTACTTCCCTCGATAAGGACTGAGCTTTGTCTTCAGCGATTGACGCAGCAACAGCCGCGTGAACATCCGGGAATAGTAGATCAGAATTGTTTTCTAACCATACGTCGTCGTTCCAATGGATCGATGCGCGCGCAACGTCAAACTCGTCTTTGCAAATGCCACGTTCATCGCATCCGACGAGACCAAAGTAGTGTATATCCAATGCAATTCGCCAAAGAGCCTTTCTGAAGGAAAGGTATTGGGAGTGTTGTCCGTCATCGTTGCCTGAGAATATGATTTCAGGAACTTCCGCCGCTTGCAGGTACGCCGCTGAAAAGGTCCAATCTTTAGTGCCCTTGGTCAGACTTGAAGCCAAATTTTTCAGGCAGTTAAGTACCTTATCTACAACTTTAAGCTTTCCGCGCTTGAGGATCGGATAATATATGGAGTGGGCTCCCTGCGCTGTGCGAGCGAAGTAAAGAGCAATCCAGAAAGACTGATGAAAAAATTCCACCAAATTCGCAGATTCGGAGTAGGAGTATCTGTCTTGGAATAAGTTCTCCGGCACATCCCAAAAGGAGAGACCGTTTGGCGTAGCAGATCCGGTCAAATGTAACCATGATGCAACGTCAGGCGCCAACATCGGGCAGTCCAAATCCATGAACTCTAATGGTTCAGCACCGCATTTGAGCGCAGTGCGTAGAGCGATACCGTTGATCTCTGACAGGACACTCCATAGCTCCTCCTGCCGCATCTTTGTTTGAAGCGAAGATAGCGATTCTAAATCGAGAGAAGAAGCTAGTTCCTCCGCATATTCCAAAAAGTACTCGTTGGGGCGTTTGAAACCCTGGAGGAATGCTACAACATTCTCAACATGCTCCTGTCCAAGCAAAGCTGATACTTCGATAAATCGTCGAGTCAGAGCCAAGAAATCTTGCTCAGACCTGTGCCGCATGGAGATCCAAGTATTTATTCGCCTAGCAAGCTCATCTCGGCAAGCGTTTCTGATTTCTTCGTTGCAACCAATCGGTCCAAGTTTGGCCAGTGAAGCTATCTCTTCTTCCGAAAGAAACATTATGTCGTCGAGTAGATTTCTGGCTTGCTGTTCATTATTGGAGATCGACAGTGCAATTGATTGAAATTTTCCAAATTCATGAGCCTGAAACTCTCGCGCATTCATCACGCGCACTTTGAGTGATCTAATCTTCACAGTTGCCGCTAGATCGCCGAGCTCAAAAGTTCGCGCTTCGGCTTCACCTAGGACACGCGCAATCTGTTTCTCCGGCCACCCCAATGCGAGCGAGGACTGGACCCAGTCCGGGTTCGCCTCAGAAATCAGTCTCTCCGCGTCATCGTTCTTTGCTTCAGCCAAGGAGAGCCAGCCCCACCTCCAGTAATCCGGCGCCAAGTCTCTTAACCACCTGATCATATCAGGAAGACACGCTTGGAAAGCGGTACTATGCTCTGAGCGCTCTCTGAGCCAAGCAAAGATACTTTCGTGAAAGGGGCGAAGACCAGATGGGTGTGGCTCGAATAGGAACTCCACCTCCTGATAATCGCCAAAGCATTCCAAGATACCTCGAGCCGGCCAGTCGAATTCAGATCCGGCGAGCGCATGCAGTGTCTTTTGCGCCTGGCTAGAAAGCCGAACCCAAAGGCCCTTGTAGTATTCTCTTATGTCACCATCTGGGCATGCCGGAACACTTTCTACATCATACTCGTCAATTGGCATTCCCCTTCGGGCTAGCATCTCAAATGCGTAGATTAGATGTAGAGGGTGGCCTGCGCATTTTTCCCAAAATTTGGTTGCTACTTGACCTAACACACGCTCTCTTTGTTCAGGCCACTTCAGTTCTGCTCGCTGCGCTTCAAACTGAATTTTCAGCCATCCCTTAACTGCAGCCTCACTCATTCCTGGGATCTCGATCCAATCTTCCGGCTCGGAAGATGTAAGTAGCTTTTGCGGAAGCTGCTCGTTCGATACCCGTTGGGTACCGACTAGAAGCGATACATTTTCTGGTAGTGGAAAGAGCGTATTGAATAAGTGATCAACTTGATCGACAAGATTGGAGTCTCGATAAACGTGATCAAGCCCGTCCACCAACAAATATAGAATCTCACCCGATTCACCGAGATGATGTGCAACTTTCTCAATTACTTTGCGCAGCTCATTGACGTCATTTGAAGAGACTTCGATATACTGTGGAAAATCCTTTCGAATTTGTTGGATCAGAGAGGTCGCGACATCAAAGTAGGATGTTCGATCCGCACTACTTTCCGCGTTCGATAAAAAGTAGTGATGTCGTACAACCGCCTTCTTTTCCCTTTTTAACTCATTGAAGAGGTATGAGAGAAATGTGCTTTTTCCTCTACCCGGCGTTCCCCAAACAACTGTAAGTGCAGTTTTCCTGTCGCCAATTCGTGACCTAACCTGTTTTTCGAAATCAGGGTCCGGCGGCGCATAGTCATCTGGGACGAGGAAATTCTGCGCGATCGGCCTTGGCCGCTTCTTGGAAATCAGGCTGACAATGTGCTCACGAAGTATCCGACCATCGGGATTCGGTCGGCCCTTCAGGATAGCCCACCTGGTAACATTGTCTCTCAGCAGCAACCAACCTGACAGATCAGTATCCGATGGGACAATTTGACTGCGGAGTTGAATTTCGTACCTATCGAGGTCGGGCATTGCGGCAGTAAACTGAAATTCCCGAAAGAAATCTGTCGCGGCTTTCGTTCCGCCACATTCATGCTCCACGTTTTCTCGTAAGTCATCGGGTATTTTTGAGGGATCTATGTGATTACCATCCAAAGCAACCATAAAGTCTTCCGAGGGCACACGGTTGGTGCGTAGTTCGGCTTTGTGTATTCTTCCCAAAGCTCTAGCTTTGAAAAAAGATGCCGCCCACTTGGCCAACATGCTAGTGCCATTAGCTTTTTTCTTGAGCAACCAATCCCAGTCTAGGAAGTACTTTGCGGGGTTCACTGTGAATTTGACTTGTGTGTATTCAACCGCCCCATCTTTTCTGAGCGCCACCACATCGTCGAGTGCCTTCGCTTCTGTATCATCCGACTCAATCTGAACCCATTCAAAGAGGTTGGGGTCTCTGAAGTGACGTATAAGCACCTCTATGCCAACTAAGTCTTGGTACTCGTACCCGGCGCGAGTAATCGCAGTCGGCTTGATTGTTGGGTTTGTTGGCATCTCTTCCTCGGTGCAGAAAATCGAAGCCGCATGATCTCGTCGTGGCGACCGCAGAGCCACGCCTACATACTTTTCCCATCATTTTCCATGGCGAGCTAGTCGAATATCCGCTCTTGGTTGTTGAAAGGCGGATACTCTTCTGGGTGCCCCAATACTGATTTTTTCATCCATTTTCCTAATCATAGATAAGTTCCGCAGACTCTTCGCCCGCCGATGTTGCCTAGGGTCAGGACCCATTGATTTTCTGGTGACTGCATGATTCACCGCGCGGAAAACGAGCGGTGAACATGTCTGATCTCTTCTGGCTGACGGACGCGCAGATGGCGCGACTTGAACCC
>NZ_JAIUZI010000031.1 GCF_020171285.1 Seohaeicola saemankumensis | reverse complement strand
ACGTAACAGGTCATGGCCATCTCCTTCTGGCTGTTCAATCACTGCAATCTATGCAGCGACTCAGCCCGATGACCGCATCTCTCTTATCAAATCACCCTAAACTGTCCCATTGGCGCTGACGTCAGACAACGACAAAGCCTCAGCTCTCCGAAAAACTCTGACGACGGACAGGTCTGTCGCCACCAACGACGACAATATCTCATAAATGCCGGAATCTTGTGCTACGCTGCTTTTGGCAGTTCAGGAGTAATCCAATGTCAGAAGAGTTGAGCAACTGGCTTTCTGAGCTTGGTCTGGGGCAATACACAGCGGATTTCCTGAAAAACAATGTGGATCTGTCCATTTTGTCAGATCTGACCGGAGAGGATCTAAAGGAAATCGGAGTTGAGGCGGTCGGCGACCGGCGGAGGTTGCTCCGCGCGATCGAGGGGTTGGACGTTCTCGAGGAAACTGCGCCTGAGGAGGCAATGGCGCCCCTGGATTCCACCAAAAGACAGGTCACGGTAATGTTTGTTGATCTGTCCGGGTTTACAAGTCTGTCCAGCGGTCTGGACGCCGAAGACACCCACGCTCTTCTGAACAGTTTCTTCGCTAAGGCCGATACCATTGTCGAGAGATTTGGCGGACGCATTGACAAGCATATCGGCGACGCAGTCATGGCCGTATTTGGGGCACCGGTGTCGCACACGAACGATTCCGAAAGGGCAACGCGCGCGGCGCTCGAGGTGCATGCTGCGCTCGCAACGCTTGATCCGCCTTTGACCTGCCATGTCGGGATCGCTTCAGGGCAGGTCATCGCAAGCAACACTGGTAGCGAAGCGCACACGGAATACACGATAACCGGTGACGGTGTTAATCTGGCATCACGGCTGACAGAGATCGCTTCTCCGGGCGAGACGCTGATTTCACACGAAATTCAACGAGCGCTTGGGGCGCTTTTCGTTGGGGATTCACTCGGTCTCAAGTCGATCAAGGGGCTGGTCGAACCTATCGAAATCTGGCGGTTGGCACGGCTGGCGCGCAACATGCGCACGCGCAGGCACCGGTTCATAGGGCGCGAGCGCGAACTCTCACTTCTTGACGCTGCCTTTGACCGTTGTCGGCGTCACGGAAAGGGCGAAGTACATGTTCTGCTGGGTGAACCGGGTATCGGCAAAACCCATCTGACGGAAGAAGCCCAGGATTTGGCGGTCAGCAAATCCTTTTCCGGTCACGGCGGGGTGGTGATGGATTTTGGCACCCGCGAGGGGCAATCCGCGGTGCAGTCAGTTGTGCGTAGCCTGTTGGACTTGGGCGGCAGCGCAATCTCTGACACCGCCAGGCAGAATAGCGTCGTGGGACAGGCTGTCGCGAATGGGTTGATTAGCCCAGCCAACCGCGCGCACCTCAGCGCCCTTCTTGAAATCGAGCAAGAACCGGGTGTTGCAGAGGTATACGCGACAATGGACAACGCGACGCGTATTCGCGGGCGCCGGTCCGTGGTCGAGGAATTGATCAGGGCGCGCTGCGAGATGGGACCAGTGTTAATCCAGATCGAGGATATCCATTGGGCTCCGCCGGAAATCCTGTCAGCGTGCGCGCATATTGCGGCCTCGGCCAAGAATCTACCGTGCATTTTGATGATGACGAGCCGTGTGGACGGTGACCCAATCGACCTGCAATGGCAGGCCGCCACCGAAGGCGCGTTTCTGACCAAACTCGAGCTTTCGGCGCTCAGCGATGACCAAGCGAGGGAACTGATGCGCGCTGTGACCGAGGTTGATCCCGCGACTCTGGAGCGATTTATCGCCAGAGCCGGGGGCAATCCTCTGTTTCTAGAGCAGTTGCTGCGAAATCAGGATGCCATGCGACATGATGATATCCCGGGCAGTATTCAGGTTGTCGTGCAATCGCGGCTTGATACTGTGGATGCCGCGACACGAAAGGCTATTCAGGCAGCCTCGGTGTTGGGACAGCGGTTTGCACCGGATGCTCTGAAATTCCTTCTGCAAGATGACGGTTTCGACCTTTCGAGGCTTTATCGGTCGGCTATGGTTCGGGAAAACGGCTCCGAAATGATCTTTGCGCATGCGCTTATCCGGGACGGTTCATACGAGACGCTTTTCAAGTCCGAACGGGCAATGCTGCATGAACGCGCCGCCAAATGGTATGTGGATCGGGATTCAACGCTGAGGGCGCAGCATCTGGACCGGGCCGGATCGCCGGAAGCTGCCGGTGCCTATCTGGATGCGATCAAGAAACTGATCCAGTCTTACCAGTTCCACGAGGTCGAGCCCCTTCTGAACAGAGCACTGGAACTGCCTTGTTCGGCTTCGGATCGGTTTGATCTTCTTTGCGCGCGCAGCGAAACCGCGCGGCTTCAGGGTCAGTCGGAAAAGGCTCTGGCTGACTTTGCAGAAGCCGCCACCTTCGCCGAGACCGATGGACAGATTTTCCGGGCTCACATCGGCCTTGCCCAAACGGCGCGCCAGGCCAGCCTTTACCAGGATGCCTTGGACAGTCTCGAGATCGCAGAAACCGCCGCCAGACGGAAAGGCAGTGATCATGACCTTGCGCAAATCAACTATGTGCGTGGAAACATCTACTTTCCGCTTGGTCGGTTCAGCGAGGCGCAAGAATGCAATGAACTGGCGCTGACGCTGGCCCGGAAACTTGGATCCGTGCGACTGGAAGTTGGAGCGCTCAGCGGTTTTGGCGACGCCAATTTCATGAACGGAACGATGCAGACTGCCGTATCCTACTACACTCAGGCGGTCGAACGGGCGCGACCGAACGGTCTGGTCCGGGATCTGGCGGCCAATTTGCACAACCGCAGCGTATCACGAAGCTATTGTGGCGATGTCGAACAGGGCAGGGCGGATGCACACGAGTCGATTGATGTGTCGCAACGCTATTTTGCCTTTGTCCCGGAATGTGTCGCCCAAACATGCCTTGGTGTCGCGCAGACTCTGCTGGGTGAAATTGATGGGGCTCTGGTTTCGTTCAGGAAATCTGCCGAGATCGGAGGCAGGGTAGGGGCAAAGCGGCTGGAAGCGCAGGGTCTGGAGCATTTGGCTCGTACACTGGTTTATTCCGGCTTGTTGCGCGAGGCTGAAACAACAGGTCGCGAAGCGGTGGAAATCGCGCTGGAACACGGGCGGAACTTTGTCGGCCCCAAGGCGTTGTCCGCCTTGGCGCTGGCCCTTGCGGACCCGGCTGAGCAAGACCAACTGTTGAAACAAGGCGAGGAGATAATCGGCGAAGGCTGTGTCGGTCACAGCCTTCTTCACTTTTATTCCGATGCCTGCGCGATCATGCTGTCGCGCGGCGATTGGGCAGGCGCCTTGCGGTTCGCCGGAGACCTTGAACGCTTCACGGCACAGGAACCGCTGCCATTGATCGATCTGACCATTCGCGAGGTGCGTCATCTGGCAGCTTGCGGAGACACCGGACAATCGCCGAACACAGGCAATGGATTCCAGGCCATTGAGCGCGAGTTTCGCGACATGGGTATCAAGCGATCATTGCTCGGTGGAGATGTATTTTCGTAATGCACGTGCGGCGATTGGTATATTCCCACGGGGATTGTTCATGGAAGACAGCGCTTTCATGTCCGTTCCATTCTCTGGCGTTTTTGAACCTTGAGGCCATTGGGATGAAGGGTCCGGTGTATGCCCTTGGTGTCGGGTTTGGTTCGACGGGTGGTAGGGGCGCGAAAACGCGCATCCGAGGAAGGTAACGTGGAATGACGGTCGAGCGGACAATCTGGTTGGTGTCATGTGCTGTTTCCGTGGTTCTGATGTACCTGCTGTTCCAGCTTTGGGGCGTGATGAACCATTTTGAAGCCGACCCGACACAACTGAACGATCAGGGTGCTGTCGATAGCTATCTTCAGGTACAGGACTACAGACCGGAGTATCAGGTCAGAACCGGCATTTTCGTTCAATCTCTGGAATTTCTCGGTGCAAGTGATGTACGTGTCAGCGGTTACGTCTGGCAGCATTTCGAAGACGGTGTTCATGATGCGATCAAACCCGGACTTGGTGAGGCCGGTTTCCTGCTTCCAGAGCGGGTAGACGTTGGCAGCGGATTGGTCGAGCAGGCCTATCGCCATCGTCAGGATGGGACAGAGGTGATTGGCTGGTACTTTGAGCAGACGCTGCGCCAGACCTTCGATTACAAGGACTACCCGTTCGATCACAAAACGGTCTGGATCCGCTTGTGGCCGAATGGGTTCAGTGATGACATCCTTCTTGTCCCTGACTTCGGTGCCTACCCGAAGACCGGTATTAAAGACATCTTCGGCATCGACGAGCGCATCGTGATGGGCACTTGGGAACGCGAAAACACGTACTTCGACTACAAACTCTCCGATCTATCGGCAAGCTTCGGTCTGGCGCGGCTGCCTGTGCGCGCAGGCTATCCCGAACTGCACTATAATTTTGTCGTCAAGCGCAAATTCGGAAATGCATTCATCGTTCATATGGTTCCACTATTCGTGGTAGCGACGCTTCTGTTCGGGGCGATGATGACCGTCACACGACATGAACCACTTGCTGACCGGCACGATTTCAGCACGTCCAGTGTCATTGGAACCTGTTCGGTTCTGTTCTTCGTCGTGCTGCTTGCGCATGTCCAGCTGCGCGAAGGCTTTGCCGGGTCTCCGGTCATCTACATGGAGTACTTTTACTTTCTGATGTACTTCCTGTTGCTGGGAGTTTCGGTCAACACATACTTCTTCGCTTCCGAAGCGATACCGTCACTGCGCATCATCCACTTTAGGGACAACCTGATCCCGAAAGCCGCATTTTGGCCGGTGGTGCTGGCCAGTATGGCGATCATTACCGCCTATTGCATATCGCTGCAGTCAGGATGAAGCGAAATCTATTGTGCTGGTGAGTACTCCGGTTTCAGCTCACCTTGCGCCATGTCCAGAGTATATTCGGCCAGCATTTCAGAGTGGCCGTCCTCCAGTTTCGCCAGATACTCATCCGCATCTGCGATCACATAGACATATGCCGGTTCGGTTGCGCCATCGATGACCACATTGATCTTCTTGCGCAGGTAGACGTTCTGATCCGATCCCGGCCCGTGATAGCCTTCCAGCTTGTCCAGCTCTCTTAGCCCGGAGGCCGTCACGCGATAAACTTCGCCGTGAACCTGTTTTCCGCGCCCCTTGATATCCGCCAGAACGGCCATCCGATGCAGGTATGGGCAATTGGGATTGTCGCAGAAGGGTTCCTTGGGAACGATCAGCGGCATGGACTGTCGGGTGACGGCCTCGCCCAGGTAATCGCTCAGAACGTCCGCGTGCGTTTCGTGGTTTGGGAACCCACGTTTCAGAGACCCGTAGGTGAAATAAAGATACTGCGGTTCGTCCTTTGCGCCATTGGCCGCGTCGTCAGAGCCAGTTTCAGCCGGTGTCGAAGCTTCGACGCCTTTCGCCTCGGCCCACGAAAGGAGCTTTGCCCGGATCACATCCGAAACCTCGGCCCTTTCCATGAAACGCAGGCAGGCGGTTGCGTCGATCCCATCGGCCTGAAGTAGGATGTCCACCATTTCGACCGAGTCGTTCATCATCGCAACATGAAGGCTGGTAAACCCATGATCATTGACCGCGTTCACGTTTATCCCGCGGGCAATTAGGTCTTTGGCCGCTTGAAGATCCGGCAGCCCGAGATCCAGACCGTTTTCATTCATCTCACCTTCCCCGCCGGCCGCGTAGTGCAGCAAGGTGTCCCCGGTGTGTTCGTCGATGATGTCGATGCCGACCACGTTTTCATCTATCGCTCGGAACACCCTTTTCCACTGGGTATAGTCGTCCGAGGCGGCAGCCTCTTGTGCCCATTTTATGATCCGGTGCTCCTGATCATCCAGCTCTTCAAAGGCTTCCTCGAGCGCTAGCATGATCTGATCCGGAGTTGCCATCATGCCAACGCCCTTGGTTCCGTTCGAAAGGATCCCTTCGCGCGGTCCCGCGAAATCGACTCCCAGTGTTTTGAGCTTGTCGACGTTGTTCTGCGTTGTGATGTTTTTCCACATGTTGGTGTTGCAGGCAGGGCAAAGGATCACCGGCTTTTTCTGGTATTGCCATGCCACAAAGACTGATGTCAGCAGGTTATCCGCGATCCCGTTCGCCACCTTTCCCATGGTGTTGCAGGTGATTGGTGCAACGATCACGCAGTCGGCCCAGTCGCACAGCGCCAGATGCGAGGCGCGCAGAGGCATGCCGAACTCGATATACCGGAAATTCCACTCGTCGTCGTCGCGGTAGTAATCGTTGTGACTGATCTTGTTCAGGATCCGTTCCGCCCCGAAGTCGCGAAAGAATTTTTCGGCGGAAACCGAAGGGATCAGTTTTACATTGTGTCCTGCGTCGGTGATCCGGTCCACCAACTCGGGGATCTTGTCGGCGGCTGATGATCCGCAGGCGCAAAGCAGCACGTTGCGTTTGCCGTTGGGCGCTTCGGTCAGCCCGCCTTTGGGGTAGCCAAAGATGTTCTTGTCGAGACTGGGCGATTGGTGCCGCAGCAGGACAGGCAATCCCGCGTCATGGATACGCTGCTGCAATGTTCCATTGAGCACCATGTCCACGATGTCGGCCCGTTTGCCCAGATAATCGCCCTTAAAGAAAAAGTAGGGGACCGTGTCTTTTCCGGTCATCGCCGTTAGTTGCCGGCGCATTTTCATTGCACTGGCGCCATGACCCGAGACATCGATTGATCGTAGTTCTGTAATCCCGATATTGGCCAGAATGTTGCGCAACATGTGCGACCACGGATCCTCGTCGTCGTAGAAAAGCGCAATTGGGGCGTCTTCCACAATCATTGCCACGTCGGTCGGATCTTTGGCCACCGCCCGTTCTTCAAGTACCAACATTGCAGGATCGTCAATGTCTCGAAGCCCCCGAAACAGGTGTGACTGTGGCGCCTGCCAGACTTGCGAGGTGGCCGGACTCATGTCTACGACGGTTACAAGATCACTTTCTTCGTCAAAGGCGATACACAGGCACCAGAATTCCTCAAGCAGCGCGGTTTCGCGGTAGACATTTTCCGGTGGTTTGATCGCTTCGAAACCCAGCACCCGGTTTAGATCGATATTGATCATCAGGTGTCGACCATCGTGCGCGTTCAGGCTGAGTAGCTGGGCCTTGAACCAGTCTTCGGGAGACATGTCGCCATTTGCGGCCGGGCGATCAGAATAGCCACGGAACTCACTTGCCAGGTGGATGTCAGTGGATTGAGACAGGTAGAGCGTAGCTATCGTGTCCATCTCCCTTGCTGTCGACACGCGGCTCAGTGTTTCGCTATAGGCGGCGGTTGAATACAACAGCAGCTTGTCTTCGCTTGCCTGCGCATCGCCGAGGATGGCGAGGCTTTCAGCCAGAACCCCGACGCTGTTCAGGTTCGGGCTTGCGCGCCGAAACAGATTGCGGCTCTTGTTGCGTTGGCTGCTCAGGTATCGCGTGGTGTCCACATAGTTGCAGGGTTGGTTGAGACATTGCAGCCGCGTGCTGACGGCCTGACGGGCCGAGAACCGCAAAATTCCGCGGGATCGCATCGACGTTCCGTCCCGGTCCGACATCGCATGATAAAGGCGGTCTGTCGTAGTGACCCAAAGCTTGCCGTATTTTTCAGGGTGCACATCCATCATGTGAACCAGGCCGGTTCTGGGGTTGCACTTGGCGATGATTGCGAAATGCCCTCCCGGCATTGTCGGCTTGCCGTGCGCCATTCCTACCTGAAAATTTGCGACCAGAATGTCGTTGTCGCCGCCCATTCTGTTGGATTCATCAATGGCCTCCAGCAGCAGGTCGACTGATGTCGTCGCTTCGTCCATGAAGTAGGCCTGAACCTGGACAGTTTCCCTCAAACCCAGTTTGTGTATGTAAGTGCAGGCGACATCGTAAAGCTCGGCCAGCGAAATGCCGTCGTTGATGACGTAGGACGTTGGCAACTGGCACTCTCGAAAGATATCATTGACCTCACAGGAGAAGCCGAGTGCCGACATGCTCAAGGCTGCGGCAGTGACACTGCAGCAGTTAATCGGCTGCTGAAAGTTCTGCATGTGTACGGCAACTAGATCACCGAACAACGTTGCAAAACACTCTGCGCGCACGTTTTCTGGTAGGTCGAACCAGGCCTCGCTGGAAAGATATGCCAGCTTGGTTCCAGATGTCGCGACAGCCTCAAGACTTACGGGAATGTCGAAGATTTCCAGATGTTCTTCGTAAAAATAGTCGCCCGGATCTGCCGTTGCGAGCGCCTTGCCGTTTTGTCTCAAAGCGACCTGTCCCTGTAAAACAATGTACATGCCAGAGGCCGGAAGGACCGTGTCTTCAAAAACCTTCAGTATGGCGAAATGAGGTTTCATCCTCTCCGCTTCGCTTGCCGCTGAGTCACTGTGAAACACCGGTAGAATCATTGCCCATTCAGAACCGGAAACAGAAGCAGAGTTAGCCAGTGACGGCTCTTGTTCGATTGCCATGAGGTCCTCCTCGCCAGTATGACAGCGCTATGCGTTGTAATCGGTCGGTAATATCCGGCGTCAGTATTCATGCTGAAACTGACGGCTTGATCAAAGAGAGAGCCCGGCTCATCTGGTTGAGTCGATTATGCGGTGGTTTCACGATGAAGCAAGCGTTGTGTTTCGATGCGCCTTAGCTTTATCAGATAGATGAAACCTGACTGATCAAAGCAGGGCGGCCTCGTCGCGCCGGCCATGACCAAATCCAGGGCGCTGTCAAAGAAAACTGGCTTGAGACGGGCAGGGGGTCGTGTCATTTGTGGACGGCTCCAGTTTTGCAAGGGATTTCTTGAGTGTTGTGGTTCAAAGCAGGTTGCGGTCATTTGTCCGGCCTTTTTTGCGGTACGTCTGACCGCAAGCCTTGATGAAATCCGCATGCCGGGTCCTATTCACAGCGATGGACATTGATGTCCAGACTGAACCGCACCGGGTTTGCCGGAGGCTGATTGATTCAAGTTACGCGGCCATGGTCTGAGTTTCCAGAGCCGCGTGGTAGTTTGCTTCGGCCTCTGCTGGCGGGATGTTTCTGATAGGTTCCAGCAGGCGGCGATGGTTGAACCAGTCGACCCATTCGAGGGTGGCGTATTCCACGGCGTCGAAGCTGCGCCATGGGCCACGGCGGTGGATGACCTCGGCTTTGAACAGACCGTTGATCGTTTCGGCCAGGGCATTGTCATACGAGTCCCCGACGCTGCCCACTGAGGGCTCGATGCCTGTCTCCGCCAACCGCTCGGTGTAGCGAATTGACAGGTATTGCGACCCGCGATCCGAGTGATGCACCAGCCCTGATCCGGGTCGGCGCTGATGAACGGCCTGTTCCAAAGCATCGAGCACGAAACCGGCGTTTGCTGTCCGGCTGACCCGCCAGCCGACGATGCGGCGGGCAAAAGCGTCGATGACGAACGCCACATAAACAAAGCCCTGCCATGTCGCCACGTAGGTGAAATCGCTGACCCAGAGCATGTCCGGCGCAGGCACGCGGAACTGGCG
>NZ_JAIUZI010000030.1 GCF_020171285.1 Seohaeicola saemankumensis | reverse complement strand
TTGAAGTCACCAAAATACTTGGTGATCGCCGCCGTCAGCGTCGTCTTGCCGTGGTCAACGTGCCCAATCGTGCCGATGTTGACGTGCGGTTTTGTACGTTCGAACTTTTCCTTAGCCATCGTAGTTGGCGCCCTTTTGAACTGATGGGGTCACGAAAACCCTGTTTGCACTGCGCGGGCGACATATTGGGTTGAGCGCCGGAAATCAAGGCACTCTGTGCAGGCGATGGCGGTTTCCCGTGTCCTAGAAATCACCCTGCTTGGGCGCGCGCTCCGGCGGATTGTAGGTTGGGTTGTCGGTGAACCAGCCGTGTTCCTTGTGATGCCAGGCCATCCACTGTTCGATCTGGCGCGCCGCGTTGAACGACAGCATCTCGATCTGTTCCTCCTTGGTCCGGCTGTGACCCGAGCCCACCACCAGCGTCTGCGCCTCGGTGGTTTCGAAAACGGTGATCTGATAGGGCTTGTCGTTCAGTTTCCGGCCGGCGGCATCGTCCCAGACCGTGACATTCAGGATCAGTGCCGATTTCGGGCTATAGACCAGCGGCACGCCCGGCGGGGCCAGCAGGTAGCCTTCGACGCTGATGCCGAAATGATACAGTTCCTCGCCCTGGTAGCGTTCGAATCGCTCCGCCAGCTCACTGGTCAGCGCGGTCGTCCATTCCTCCTTGGTCGCTTCGCGCGACACCGGGCCTTTGGTCATCTTCGGCGCGATGACGATATTGTGGCCAAGCCGGTAGTCGCCCAGCTCCTCGAGCGGCTCGTTCGCAGTCAGGTTCACGGGCGCACAGGCCGCCAGAACGGCCATCCCGGCCAGCAGGGTCAGAACTCGGATCATCTGTTCTCTCGGTTGTTCGGTTGCACAGCAGATAGCCCAGCACGCGCCGTGGCGCAATTCACCGCCGCGTGGGGCGGCAATTCCCCGCAAAGAAGGCCACGGATCACGAGAACTTGTTGCTGCGGGGGAATCCGTAGGGGGGCCGCTTGCCGACGCCCGCGCGCTTGCCCAGCCAATCGGTCATATCGGGTTCGTGGCGGGTCTTGCCGCCGCCCATCTCCCAGCTCAGCCCGGCGCTCCAGTCGAATGTCGTGACATCGCTCAGCCCGCCATCCAGCTCCAGCGCGCCCTGCTTGCCGCGTGCCATGTTGTACTTCTGCAGCCGCACACCCTTGCCGCGCCCCATCTCGGGCAATTCCGAGGCCGGAAACACCAGGAACTTGCCGTTCTGGCTGACCACGGCGACATGATCGCCGGTCACCGGTCTGCACAACAACGCGCGTTCGTCGGTACCCTTGACGTTCAGCACCTGCTTGCCGGCGCGGGTCTGGGCCACCACGTCGCTTTCGGGCACCACGAATCCGTTGCCCGCGTTCGATGCCACCAGCAACCGCCCGCCGGGCCGATGAATGAACAGATCGACGATCTCGGCCTCGTTCGGCAGGTCCACCATCAGGCGCAGCGGCTCGCCCATACCCCGTCCGCCGGGCAGGTTTGCCGCCGATACCGTATAAAACCGCCCGTTCGAGCCAAAGGCCAGCAGCCGGTCGGTTGTCTCGGCGTGGAACACAAAGCGGGGGCCGTCGCCGTCCTTGAACTTCAGCTCGCGGTTCAGGTCGATATGGCCGGTCATCGCGCGGATCCAGCCCATCTGCGAACAGACCACCGTGATCGGCTCGCGGTCGATCATCGCCTCCAGCGGCACCTCTTCAACCTCTCCGGCCTCTTCCAGCCGGGTCCGGCGGGCGCCGCCGGCATAATCCTTGCCAAAGGTCTTGCGGGTTTCGCGGATCTGGTCGGCGATGCGCGCCCATTGCAGGCTGACATCGTCCAGCAGGTCCTCCAACCCGGCGCGTTCCTCCATCAGCTCGGATTGTTCGCGCAACAGCTCCAGCTCTTCCAGCCGCCGCAACGACCGCAGCCGCATGTTCAAAATTGCCTCGGTCTGCACCTCGCTCAGCTCGCCATCGCCCGGCGGCGGGCTGACATAGTCGTCCTCGCTCATCGCGCGGGCAAACTCGCGGCCCCAGTCCTCGCGCATCAGCGCGCCCTTGGGGTCTTCGTCGTAGCGGATGATGTCGATCACCCGGTCGAGGTTGAGAAAGGCGATGATGAACCCTTCCAGAACCTCCAGCCGATGGTCGATCTTGCCCAGCCGGTGCCGCGACCGGCGCTGCAACACGTCCTGCCGGTGATCGAGAAAGGCGCGCAGCACCTCCTTGAGCGAGCAGACCTTGGGCGTGACCCCGTCGATCAGCACGTTCATGTTGAGCGAGAACCGCACCTCAAGGTCCGAATTGCGGTACATCATCCCCATCAGCACATCCGGGTCGACGTTCTTTGAACGCGGCTCCAGAATCACCCGGACGTCATCGGCGCTCTCGTCCCGGATATCGGCCAGGATTGGCACCTTCTTGGTCTGGATCAGCTCGGCGATCTTTTCGATCAGCTTCGATTTCTGCACCTGGTAGGGGATCTCGGTGATCACGATCTGCCACTGGCCCCGGCCCAGGTCCTCGACCTCGTAGGTACAGCGCAGGCGGAACGACCCGCGCCCGGTGCGATAGGCCTGCGCGATATTCTCGGACGGTTCGACAATGACGCCGCCGGTGGGGAAATCCGGCCCCGGCAAATAGTTCAGCAGCGTATCGTCGCGCGCATCCGGCGTCTTGATCAGATGCAGGCAGGCGTCGCACAGCTCGGCGATGTTGTGCGGCGGGATGTTGGTCGCCATGCCCACGGCGATCCCTGCGGCGCCATTGGCCAACAGGTTGGGAAAGGTCGCCGGCAGAACCACCGGCTCGCTCAGCGTGCCGTCATAGTTGTCGCGGAAATCGACCGCGTCCTCGTTCAGACCGTCCAGCAGCGCCTCGGCCACCACCGTCAGCCGCGCCTCGGTATAGCGGCTGGCGGCCGGGTTATCGCCGTCGATATTGCCGAAATTGCCCTGACCGTCGACCAGCGGGTAACGCACGTTGAAATCCTGCGCCAGCCGCGCCATCGCGTCGTAAATCGCGGCGTCGCCGTGCGGGTGATAGTCGCCCATCACCTGCCCCGAGATCTTGGCCGA
This sequence comes from Seohaeicola saemankumensis, assembly GCF_020171285.1. GTDB lineage: Bacteria > Pseudomonadota > Alphaproteobacteria > Rhodobacterales > Rhodobacteraceae > JAIUZI01. The sequence goes on along the minus strand of NZ_JAIUZI010000030.1, from coordinate 13,384 downwards.
TTTGCGGAATGCCCCCGACGCGCTCAGCCTGAGTTCCCGCATCGCGTAGAGGATTCGCCGGTGCACCGGCTTCAGCCCGTCGCGCGCATCGGGCAGAGCACGGTGCATGATCGTGCTCAGCGCATAGGTCAGATAGCGGTCACCGATGGCACGGCGCAGCGGTTCCGCGATTTCGCCACTGCCACCGGGGGACTTCATGTTGGGGTCGTCGATCGTGTCGTTCATAGATGCTGTGATACGCCGGAGCAGCACCGCCGTAAAGCGGTGCTATGCCTTCTGCCCCGCTTTTCCCCGGGTCACCGCAACGGGGAGAAAAAGCTGCCGTTCCCCGTGCCAAAACATCTGCATTGGACTATTGTTTAAAGGGTCCGGTGAGTCTGCCGCCACCGGGTTTCGAGTTTGATGAGTTTCCTGGGGGGCATCATGAAAAGCGTTATCGTGATTTCATTTGTCTTTATGGCGCTGGCTTTTTACGAGCTCAGCGGCGGCGCTGATTTCGAGCCGCGCGGTGTCCGGCCGCCAAAACCGGAACGTACAGCGGCCACCGCACCCGGCCCGACCGCCCCGCGGGCGAAACCTGCGCTCGGCGGCACGGTGCAGGCCACAACCCTGGTGGCCAAGCCGGTCCTGACCCCGCGCAAACCCGCGCCCGACCAGACACCCGACCCGGCGCCCGAGCAAACCGCCGCGTTGTCGCCGGAAGAGGAAGAGCGCCTGAACAAGGCCCGCCTCGATCAGGTCCGCTCCAGCCTCGGACCGTCATTGTCCCTTTTCCCGGCTGCGGGCGACACCGGCTCGATCACGCTGGCCTCGCTGGAAGGTGGCGCGCAGGGCCTGCGGGTCACCGCGACCGAAACCGATGAAGCGGCCGAGGCGCCGGCAGACCCGGCCATCGAAGAGCCCGCCCCCGACATCCGCGAGGTGACCGGCACCCGCGTCAACATGCGCGACGGGCCCGGCACCATCTACCCGGTCATCAGCCGCCTCACCATCGGGCAGGAGGTCGAGGTGCTGTCAGAATCCGGCACCGGTTGGCTGCGTCTGCGCACGGTTCAGGGGCGCCAGATCGGCTGGATCGCCGCCTCGCTGATCAGCAAACGCGCGCGCTGAGCGCCCCTTTCATCTCTTCGGCAAATACTCCGGGGGGCCGCCCGCCGGGCGGCGGGGGCAGAGCCCCCTCTGTCGCCACACCCAATTGCACCGCCGGCGATTTGCCGCCATAGGTTGCCCTGACAGCAACCAACCGGGGCGGCGGCACCGTGCAGAAAACCATTCTCATCACCGGCTGTTCCTCCGGCATCGGGCTGGATGCGGCCAAGGGTCTGCGCGACCACGGCTGGCGGGTCTTTGCCGCCTGCCGCCAGCAGGTCGATTGCGACCGGCTGCGCGCCATGGGCTTCGACAGCCCGCGCATCGACTATACCGACCCCGACAGCATCACCGCCGGGCTGGCACAGGTGCTCGACGCCACCGGCGGCACGCTGGACGCGCTGTTCAACAACGGCGGGCACCAGATGTCCGGCGCGGTCGAGGATGTCCCGCGCGACGGCATGCGCGCGATATTCGAGGCCAATTTCTTTGGCTGGCACGACCTGACCCGCCAGGTGATCCCGGTGATGCGCGCGCAGGGCCACGGGCGCATTGTCATGTGTTCCTCGTCGCTGGGGCTGGTCTCGATCCCCTGGCGCGGGGCCTATGCCGCCACCAAACACGCGGTCGAGGCGCTGACCGACACGCTGCGCATCGAACTGCGCGGCACCGGCATCCACCCGATCCTGATCGAACCGGGGCCGATCACCACGCCGCTCCGGAAAAAGGGTATCGTCTACTTCGAACGCTACATCGACTGGCAGAATTCGGCCAAACGGGCCGACTATGAAGCCAACCTGATCCCGCGCATCTACCGCGAAAGCGGCAAGGACCCGTTTGAACTGCCGCCTTCCGCCGTCACCGCCAAACTGGTCCGCGCGCTTACCGCAAAACGCCCCAGCCCGCGCTACTACGTCACCACGCCGACGTACCTCTCCGGCTACCTGCGCCGGGTGCTGCCAACCCGCGCAATCGACTGGATCGTGAGCCGGATCTGAAAAATCGGGTTCGCTTTTGTCCCGCGACCCGCTAGATGACGGCGCAGGCGACACAAGGTCCGGAGGCCGACAATGGGCGGTGCATTCTTTACACTCATACTGGTGGTGATGTTCGCCGTCGTTGTGGTCTTGATGATCGGCGTCGGCGGCTTTGCCAAGGGCGGCGCTTTCAACGCCAAATATGCCAACAAGATGATGCGCCTGCGGATCCTGCTGCAGTTCGTCGCGGTGGTGCTGATCCTGCTGTTTGTCTATCTGCGCGGCCAGGGGGTGTTCGGCTGATGGTTGTCCTGAACAAGATCTACACCCGAACCGGCGACAAGGGCGACACCGCCCTGGGCAATGGCGAACGGGTTGCCAAACATGCTGCCCGGGTCAGCGCCTATGGCACCTCGGACGAGCTGAATTCCTTTGTCGGCGTGGCCCGGCTGGCGGCCGAGAGCGAGATGGACGCGGCGCTGGCGCGGATCCAGAATGACCTGTTTGATCTCGGCGCCGACCTTTGCCGCCCCGACATGGATCAGGACGCCCAGGCCGAGTACCCGCCGCTGCGAATGATCGCGGCACAGGTGGACCGGCTCGAGGCCGAGATCGACGCGATGAATGCGGACCTGTCGCCGCTGCGCAGCTTTATCCTGCCCGGCGGCTCGGCGCTGGCGGCACATCTGCACGTCTGCCGCACCGTGGCGCGCCGCGCCGAACGTCTGGCGGTGGAGCTCGCCGATGCCGAACCGGTGAACCCGGTGGCGGTGCGCTATCTCAACCGGCTGTCGGACTGGTTCTTTGTCGCCGCCCGCGTCGCCAACAACGGCGGCACCGACGACGTGCTGTGGGTTCCGGGCGCGAACCGCTGACGCAGTCAGCGGCGGGGCGTCCAGCGGACGGCCCGGCGACCGGAAGGGCGGAGCCCCGGCGCCAAATGGCGCGGGCGCGAACCGCTGACGCAGTCAGCGGCGGGGCGTCCAGTGGACGGCCCGGCGACCGGAAGGGCGGAGCCCCGGCGCCAAATGGCACGGGCGCGAACCGCTGACACTCGGTTCAGGCACCGCGCTCGACCGGCATCCAGATCTCATAGGCCATGCCATCCGGCCCGTTGCGCGCATCCTCGGGATACAGCTCGAACATCGCCCCGTCGCGATAGCTGTAGGGCGATGCCGCCAGCCAGTTGTTCAGCAGCCAGTCGAAATGCCGTGGCAGATCTGACGGCGCCCCGAACAGGCGCAACACCGCATATGCACCCTCCGACAAGGTCACCGCGCAACAGCCCTCCGGCAGCACCTCGGGCCGCTGCGCGACCTCGACCCCCACCGCATATCTGAACCCGTTTTCATCACCGTCGAACGACACCCCGTACATCGCGCCGTCAACCGCATCGGAGATCTGGTGACCGGCCTCAAAGAACGCCTGCCACTGCTCCGGTATCCGGTTGCGCGTCTGCATCGTATAGCTGCGCGCGGTGCCGACGATGCATCGGGCGCCGCTGGTCTCGATCTCTGGAACGGGCTCTGCATCGGTCATTTCTTGCGCTTTCGTTAACGGGAATTTTTGTACAATACGGCAAATTCCCCTGAAACAAGCGGTACAAAACGGAAAAACGCGACGTCTGTGAGCGCCACCATGACGATTTTGCTCTGTTCCGCGTGGCACCGAGCCGGTATCAACGCCGCGAGAGCATCATTGGGGAGTCGTGCTCAAACGCTCCCGTTTCGAAGGAGAGACCGCAGAGATGAAGGTACTTGTGCCTGTCAAGCGCGTGATCGACTACAACGTGAAAGTTCGCGTCAAGGCGGACGGGAGCGGGGTCGATCTTGCCAACGTGAAGATGTCGATGAACCCGTTCGACGAGATTGCCGTCGAAGAAGCTATCCGCTTGAAAGAAGCCGGAAAAGCGGACGAGATTGTGGCCGTTTCCATCGGTGTGAAGCAGGCGCAGGAAACCCTGCGGACCGCTCTGGCCATGGGCGCCGACCGCGCCATCCTGGTGGTTGCCGCCGATGACGTGCACACCGATATCGAGCCGCTCGCCGTCGCCAAGATCCTCAAGGGCATCGTCGACGAGGAACAGCCGGGCCTGGTGCTCTGCGGCAAACAGGCGATCGACAACGACATGAACGCCACCGGCCAGATGCTGTCCGCCCTGCTCGGCTGGAGCCAGGCAACATTCGCCTCCGAGGTCGATATCGACGGCGACAATGCCAAGGTCACCCGCGAGGTTGACGGCGGCCTGCAGACCATCGCCGTGAAGATGCCCGCCATCGTCACCGTCGACCTGCGCCTGAACGAGCCGCGCTATGCTTCTCTGCCTAACATCATGAAAGCAAAGAAGAAACCGCTGGACGAGAAAACCGCCGCCGACTACGGCGTCGATGTTTCCCCGCGTCTCGAAGTCGTCAAGACCGAAGAGCCGGCTGAGCGTTCGGCCGGTATCATCGTCGGCTCGGTGGACGAACTGGTTGCGAAACTCAAAGAAGCGGGGGCTGTGTAATGGCTGTTCTTCTCCTTGCCGAAGTGACCAATGGCGAACTGGCGATGGACGCCACCGCCAAGGCCGTGACCGCCGCCAAGGCCATCGGCGACGTGACTGTTCTCTGCGCCGGCGCATCCGCCGCCGCCGCAGGTGAAGCCGCGGCTGCCATCGACGGCGTCTCCAAAGTTCTCGTTGCCGAAGACGCATCGCTGGGCCACCGCCTGGCGGAACCGACCGCCGCGCTGATCGTCAGCCTGGCAGGCGATTATGAACATATCGTTGCGCCGGCCACCACCGACGCCAAAAACGTGATGCCGCGCGTCGCCGCGCTGCTGGACGTGATGGTGCTGTCGGACGTCTCTGGCGTTGTCGATGGCGCGACCTTTGAGCGTCCGATCTATGCCGGCAACGCGGTGCAGACCGTGAAATCGTCGGATGCGAAAAAGGTCATCACCTTCCGCACCTCGACCTTTGACGCGGCCGCCACCGGCGGTTCGGCCCCGGTCGAAACCGTGGGCGCGGCTGACAATCCGGGCCTGTCCGAATGGGTCGAAGACAAGGTCGCCGAAAGCGATCGCCCCGAGCTGACCTCGGCAGGCATCGTTGTGTCGGGCGGCCGTGGCGTCGGGTCTGAGGAAGACTTCAAGATCATCGAAGCACTGGCCGACAAGCTGGGCGCCGCCGTCGGCGCCAGCCGCGCCGCGGTCGATTCGGGCTATGCCCCGAACGACTGGCAGGTGGGCCAGACCGGCAAGGTCGTCGCCCCGGATCTCTACATCGCCGCAGGCATCTCGGGCGCGATCCAGCACCTGGCCGGCATGAAGGATTCCAAGATCATCGTCGCCATCAACAAGGACGAGGAAGCCCCGATCTTCCAGGTCGCCGACTTCGGACTGGTTGCCGACCTCTTCCAGGCCGTGCCGGAACTGACCGAAAAACTGTGATCGGTGAAGGGTGGGGTTGAAACCCACCCAACACGCACCACCAGATCTACGCCCGCCGGAAACGGCGGGCGTTTTTCTTGGCGCCCTTGGCACCTATGGAGAAGGCCGCAGGACCCGGCACAGCCGCCGCGCGATACGCGCGTGGCTTTGCGGGCCGATCGAATGGGCGGCTGCCGGGGCCTGAAGCGGGCCGTAATCCATCTGGTCCAGTTCTTGCGTTGTGGCCGCCTCCTGCACCGGGACATCGACGATCGCCTCCACTTTTCCGGCCAGCGACCGCACCATATCCGCCGTCACCAGGTAGGGGCCCGTGTCCGCCTTGCCCGGACCCTGGTCGGTGTAGCGCAACCAGAGCAGGATCACCCGGCCATCCAGCGCCTCGATCAATAGGTGCATCCGGGTTAACCAGAGGTTCTGCAGTTCACGGCGTATGGTGCTGAACCGGTCCGGGGACAGGCGCTGCAGGCTGTCCAACAGGTGCCGGTTAAAATGGAACTCGGTGAAATCCACGTCGCGAAAGATGGACCTGAGCAGCGGCGTGGGTTCAAGAAACCTGTCGTTGCGGCGGGGATGCACACGGTAGAACCGGTTCGACATGTCCTGTGCGCCGGGCAGCTGCATCACCGCCATGTCCGCCTGTGCCGCGACCTGCAGGATGTCGGGATCGTTCACGACGCTGTCCAGCCCGGTGTTGATGCTGCCCAGGTTGACGCAGGTTTGCCCCAGCGTGGTTTCGATCAGATCCGCGAACGGCCGGGTCACAAAACGACCATAGGTTTCGCTGCCGCCCAAAACGGCAAAATACGGCCCCTCTGGTGATCGTTTCGGTCCGCGGACCCGCAGTTTTGATTGCCCATAGCGACAGGGCATTGCCCCGGACGCGGTTGTACCCGTTCCCTCAAAGCTCATGTTACCCACCAATTTTCTTCACCCACGAGGAAAATGGGCCTGCAATCCTTGCGATTCGGCTAATGGGGGAATTTGCCGCAAAATGTAGTGGTCAGCGCCTCTTGTTCGTCCCCACGCCACGCCCCTATGATCCAGAGGAGAGATGAGGCGAAAGGCAGCGGCCATGGACATACAGAAAATCGGGGTGATCGGCGCAGGTCAGATGGGCAATGGTATCGCCCACGTGATGGCGCTGGCGAACTACAACGTGTTGCTGACCGATATCAGCCAGGACGCGCTGGACGCGGCGGTTGCCTCGATCAAGGGCAACCTGGTCCGGCAGGTCGGGCGCGGCAAGATATCCGAAGCGGACATGGAAGGCGCGATGGGCCGCATCGCCTGTACGCTGAAGCTGAGCGATCTGGGCGCCACCGATCTGGTGATCGAGGCCGCCACCGAACGGGAAAGCGTGAAACAGGCGATCTTTGAGGATCTGCAGCCGCATCTGCAACCGCATACCATCCTGACGTCGAACACGTCGTCGATTTCAATCACCCGTCTGGCCAGCCGCACCGACCGGCCCGAGAGGTTCATGGGGTTCCATTTCATGAACCCGGTGCCGGTGATGCAGCTGGTCGAACTGATCCGGGGCATTGCAACCGACGAGCCGACCTACCAGGCCTGCCTCGGCGTGGTCGGGCGGCTGGGCAAGACGGCGGCATCGGCAGAGGATTTTCCCGGCTTTATCGTCAACCGCATCCTGATGCCGATGATCAACGAGGCCGTGTACACATTGTACGAGGGCGTGGGCAACGTGCGCTCGATCGATGAATCGATGAAGCTGGGGGCGAACCATCCGATGGGGCCGCTGGAGCTTGCCGATTTCATCGGTCTGGACACTTGTCTGGCGATCATGAACGTGCTGCATGATGGCCTCGCGGATACCAAGTACCGCCCGTGCCCGTTGTTGACGAAATATGTCGAGGCCGGCTGGCTGGGGCGCAAGACGCAACGGGGCTTTTACGATTATCGCGGTGACGTTCCGGTACCGACGCGGTAGGATTTTGATCCGGCCTGCACTTCCCGCCGTACTGGGCTATGGGCCTGTGCCGATTGAGCGGGCGCGCGATGGTTTTTCAGCCCGCGATTTACGCGCGGGCTGACGGCTGTCAATCTGGCCGGCGTTCCGCGCCTCGGCGCCCATTGCCCGTTCGGGGTTTCAAGGTGCGGGCCGGGTGGGCTTTGGAAAATGCCGCTGCTATTGCTTTGGTCGTGGCGCCCGTGCCCGCCCCCAGTGGGGCAGGCTGGTTTCGCCGATACCCGAACGAAAGGTCGCGCCATGCCCCACGAGTTTGCATCGCCGGATACGCCTTATCCCATTCGTCTGGCCGATGGAGACGGGCATCGGGGCACCGTATTCCTGTCTGCCGTTCTGAACCATCCCCGGATCATGGTCGGCGACTATACCTACGCCAGCGCGTTTGACCCGCCTGCCGATCCATCGGGCTGGGCGGCGCGGCTTGCGCCGTATCTGTTCGATTTCTCGCCAGAGCGGCTGGACATCGGTCGGTTTTGCCAGATCGCGGATGGGGTGCGGTTCATCACCGCTTCGGCCAACCACCGCCACGACGGGTTCTCCACCTTTCCCTTTGCGGTTTTTGGCGGCGGTCCGTTGCAGGATCGCGCCTCGATGCCGGGGCCGGGGCCCGACATTGTGGTCGGAAATGACGTCTGGATCGGGCAGGGCGCACGCATTCTGCCGGGTACGCGCCTCGGGGACGGGGTGATCGTGGGGGCCGGAGCGGTGGTTTCTGGCGATGTGCCGCCCTATGCGGTTGTCGCGGGCAACCCGGCGCGCATGCTGCGTCTCAGGTTCGACAGCGCGACCATCGACCGGTTGCTGGCGCTGCGCTGGTGGGACTGGCCGATCGATCATATCCTCCGCCACGAAGCCGCGATCTGCGGTGCTGACATCGCGGCGCTGGAACGCGCGGTTCCCTGATGCCGAATCGCGTCAAATCGGCTAGAGCCTTGTCATGATCCGTTGTCTGATTGCCCTGTGGTTGATCGTCTTTTGCAGCGACCTTGCCGTTGCCAAGCCATTGTTGACGGATTCGCAGGATACCTTTGCCTCGGCCTGTATCGCGGACGAGGATACGCCGGAGCGGATGATCCTGATCTGCGAAAAGGCACTGGAACAATCCGGCGCATCCTCAACCCAGCGCGCTGAGATGATGGTGTCGCTGGCATGGGCGTTTTATGATCTTGGCCAGTTTGACCGGGCCGATGCCGTTTTCGCCAAGGCGCTGGACCTGTACCCGGCTTCGGCCGCAGCCCTGCGCGGGCGGGGCTGGCTGGCCCACGATCGGAACGATTACGCGCGGGCCGCCGACTATTTTCAGCAATCCATTGCCAGTGAACCCAATGCGCAAGGTCTGGCCGGGTTGGGGTCGAGCCTGGTTCGGGGCGGTCAGGCCGAACTTGACGAGGGGCTGCAATATCTGGACGCCGCGCTGGCGCTGGACCCGGACTATACCTGGGCCTTGCGGGAACAGGGCTGGCTGCTGATCGACGATCGGCGGTACGAGGCGGCACTGGAAAAGTTCCAGCGCGCGGTCAGCCGAGATCCCGACGATCCCTATGCCCACTATGGCGCCTGTTTTGCCCTGACGGAACTGGACCGCTGGGAAGAGGCGCTTGAGCATGCGAACCGCGCGCTGGATCTGGATCCTGACTATGTCGCTGCGGTCACGCGGCGGTCACTGATTCTGCTCAAGCTGGGGCGGCCCAAACAGGCGTTGAAGGATGCCGATACCGTGATTGCCGCCTGGCCGGACAGCAGCAGCGGGTATGTGCGCAAGGCCCGTGCGTTGCGGGCCTTGGGTCGCGGGCAGGAGGCGCTGACGCTGCTGGAAGAGGCCGACGAACGGCTTGATCCGGATAGCTACCTGATCTACTGGCGCGCGAATTTCCTGCTCCAAGATGGCCGCGCAGCGGAGGCGCTGGAGCAGATCGACCGCTCACTGGCGATCGATGACACCGACCATTTCGATTATACGTTGAAAACCCGGATCGCGCTGCAGATCGGCGATGTCGCGGTTGCCCGGCGCTCAATCGATGCGGCGCTGCGGTTGTATCCGGACGGCGAATGGCCGTTTTTCTACGACGCTCTGGTGATGGTTGCCGAGGATCGGTTTGACGAGGCCGAGGCCCGGTTTGACATGGCGGTCGAAGCCGGGTTGCCCGACAGCAAGCTGGAGGAGTTTCTGAAAGCGCTGATCGGCAAGAGCCAGTTCTTGCAGGCCATACAGATGCGGGTCCGGTATTCGGATTTGGAAAAGGCTGCGGCGTCACCCTGATCGCGGCCGGACCTAAAGCTGGCGCATCGCCTGTTCAGACGCCTCTGTCAGCGGCACCATCAATTCTATTTCCAACCCCTCGACCAGCGCATCCTGACAGGAAGCCAGCTGGCCCAGAAGCGAGCTCATTTCCAGCTCGACGCCGCCCGGCAATCCCAGGCGCACCGGAACAAAGACCGGTATTTCGGCGGACCCGGTCAGGCCCCGCTCGATTGCGTCGAACGTTCCCGCCGCGCGGGCGCGAGCAAAAACCTCGGCCACATGGGCGCTGTGGGCGGCACTGCGCTGCATCCGGTAATACAGGATGCCAGCGACCTCGTCCCAGTTGCGGATCATCGACATGAACGGTTCGCTGACCAGCGCGGCAAGCAGGTTGGGCGCGGTGTTGCCCTCGGGTATCAGGCCGCCGAACATCCGGTCGAACGGCGCGTTGGAGCGCAACACGGTCCAGTCGGGATCAAGCACCAGCGCCGGAAATGGCCAGTTGGTCAGCACCCGATCCTGCAGCATGTTGAGCGCGGCGGTGATCTCCTGCGAGCCCAGATCGCGGGTCTTGTAGGGGTTCGGCAGACCCGAGGCATCATAGAGGTTCACCCGCTGCGCGACATTCAGGTCCAGCACCCGGCAGATCCGGGATACAAAGCCCGCCGTCGGGCGGGACCGGCCGGTTTCCAGAAAGGACAGGTGTCTTTGCGTCGACTGCAACTCCATCGCCATGGCCGCCTGCGACAGGCCAAGAGACTGGCGGATGTTCTTGAGGACCTGCGCAAAAGCGGTCATCGCGACGTCCTTTCCCCGGTGTTCATTCCCTGCAAGGGAATTGGTTCCATTCCCTGCGCACCATAGGGTGCGGGCCACGTCAAACCCAAAGGAAAAATCATGCTGTTCTGGATTCTATGTGCCCTGCTGCTCTATTACGTCGGGGTTTTCCTGCCTTCGCTGTTTCTCGTGCCCCGCATCGGGGTGCCGTCCTACCTGGGCTCGCGCGACTCCGAACCCGAACCCACGGTGCTTCAGGCCCGTGCCGCCCGGGCCACCGCGAATCTGCAGGAAAACCTGGCGACTTTCCTAACGCTGGCGATTCTCGCCATGGTCCTGCCGCAGGCCGATCAGGCGCAGGCGGTGCTGGGGGCCGGGATCTTTGTGATCGCGCGGCTGGTCTACCTGCCGCTCTACCTGCTGGCCGTTCCGGTGGCGCGCTCGGCGGTCTGGACGGCGGGTTTCGCGGGGCTGATCGTGATGGGGCTGGCGCTGGTGTGACTATGCGCCGGCAGGGCGACCGGCGGCGCGGTCAGCGGCGTCGGTCACCTCGTTCAGCGCCAGTTCCAGCTTGCCGCGCAGATCCTCGGTTTCCGCATCCGTGGATTTGCGGGGGACGGTTTCGGGCCATTCCCGGCACATCAGGACGCCCTTGGAAAACGGTGCCGGGAACCACATCCGGTCCCAGGTCGGGACCTCGAGCACCCGGTTGGCGGAAAAGGACACGACGAAGATCCGGCATCCCGACGTCCGCGCCCAGACCAGTGGAACGGTCGAGGCCACCCGCGCGGGCCCGCGCGGCCCGTCGGTCGCGATGCCGATGGACCAGCCGTCGCGGATCCGGCCCAGCACCTCGCGCGACAGCGCGACGTGACGCTTGTGACTGGACATGGCGATGGTGCCAAAGCCGAACCGCGCCTGAACCTGGCCGGCCAACCGCCCGGCCCGCGCGGCAGAGGTCAGCGTACAGATCTTGCCCAGCGAGGCATCGAACAGGTAGGGCGACATCATCAGCCGCTGGTGCCACAGCGCCACGATCACCGGCTCGCCCGCCCGCAACGCCGCGTCCATCGGTTCGAACCCGGTCCGCTCCCACCGGGAAGTTCGATAGGCCATCCGGATCCAGCCCGCGATGGTGGCCTCGATCGCCCGGTTGAACCAGGCGCTGTCGGCTATTTTCTTTCTCAGGCTCACGCGGGTCACCCTTGTTGTCCGGGTCCCTGTCATACCGGATGCGGGCGCTCTGGCAACCGGCAAGTCAAAAAGCGGGGTCATCCGCGCCGTGACGCACAGAATTCCTCTTGAGTCCCGGCCCGCGCTGGCATAAATGAGAGCCCGGCCATAGGGGTATAGCTCAGTTGGTAGAGCGACGGTCTCCAAAACCGTAGGTCGCGGGTTCAAGCCCTGCTGCCCCTGCCATTCTCTCCGTTCATTGTGAACCGTCCCGCACGTCGGCAACCCCGGCCTTGAAATCGGTCCAAAGCCCCGTTATGTGCGGTGTGTCCAAAAGCAAGAGTAAAGAGCGCCCGATGGCCACTACCAATCCAGTCCAGTTCATCCAGCAGGTTCGCGCCGAGGTTTCCAAGGTCGTCTGGCCGACCCGCCGCGAGGTGATGCTGACCACGGTAATGGTGTTCATCATGGCCGCGCTGACGGCGGTGTTCTTTGCACTGGTCGATCTGGGCATTCGCAGCGGTCTGCAGGCCGTGCTGGGCATGTTCGGCTAAGCTGGTTTTTGCCGCACAACTCTTGATCATCCGGCCATTGCCGTTTAGGTGGGCCTCTATTCTGAACAAGGCGTGCGGCGATTCGAGTTGCGCGCCGCTTTTTGTTCGGGATGCGGACGGGGCGCAGGTCCTGCGGTAATCACGAAGATCAGCGGCGGGCGCGGCCCGCGGCACTGACAACAAGGACGACATTATTCATGGCGAAGCGGTGGTATTCGGTCAGTGTTCTGTCGAATTTCGAGAAAAAGATCGCGGAACAGATCCGGACCTCGGCCGCGGAAAACGGCCTTGAGGACGAGATCGACGAAGTTCTGGTGCCCACCGAAGAGGTGATCGAAGTGCGCCGGGGAAAAAAGGTTACGACCGAACGCCGGTTCATGCCCGGTTATGTTCTGGTGCACATGGAAATGTCCGATCAGGGCTATCACCTGATCAACTCGATCAACCGGGTCACCGGCTTCCTTGGTCCGCAGGGCCGGCCAATGCCGATGCGCGACGCCGAGGTGAACCAGATCCTGAACCGCGTTCAGGAAGGCGAAGAAGCCCCGCGCACCCTGATCCACTTTGAGATCGGCGAAAAGGTCAAGGTCAACGATGGTCCGTTCGAGGACTTCGACGGCATGATCGAAGAGGTCGACGACGACAACCAGCGCCTGAAAGTGTCGGTGTCGATCTTTGGCCGCGAAACCCCGGTCGAGTTGGAATTCACGCAGGTGACCAAGCAGGGCTGATCCTGTGACATCTGAAATTACGGACGCCGCGCAGGGAAACCTGTCGCGGCGTTTTTTGTTGTGCTTCTGCGGCTGCTATGGGGGACAGAGTTGCAGTCCATTTCTCATGGAGGAGTGGGTAGAAGTGGCTCTGCCTGAGTATCTGACCAATTGAACTCCAAGGCATTTTCCAGGCCTTCCGCCTCAAAAAACAATCCGATAAAGCAAAGATCAGAATAGTATCGCGATGGCTCACATTCATCTGTTTGAAAGTCCAATTTCTGTGGTTCTGCCTTTGTGGATCGTCGGTCACAAAAGTGCGTGTTAGGGTCAGGACCCATTGATTTTCTGGTGACTGCATGATTCACCGCGCGGAAAACGAGCGGTGAACATGTCTGATCTCTTCTGGCTGACGGACGCGCAGATGGCGCGACTTGAACCCT
>NZ_JAIUZI010000029.1 GCF_020171285.1 Seohaeicola saemankumensis | reverse complement strand
TTGAAGTCACCAAAATACTTGGTGATCGCCGCCGTCAGCGTCGTCTTGCCGTGGTCAACGTGCCCAATCGTGCCGATGTTGACGTGCGGTTTTGTACGTTCGAACTTTTCCTTAGCCATGATGGCCTCCTTGTCTTGCAGACAGCAGGGTCGCCCCCGCCTTATGGATGTTGGGTAGGGCGGGGTTTCACCCCGCCGCGCCCGTTATGCGTATTTCGCCTGGATCTCGTCCGAGATGTTCTGCGGCACCGGATCGTAGTGATCGAACTGCATGGTGAACTGGGCGCGGCCCGAGCTCATCGAACGCAGGGTGTTGATGTAGCCGAACATGTTGGCCAGCGGCACCATGGCGTTGATCGCGATGGCGTTGCCGCGGGGTTCCTGCCCGGTCACCTGGCCCCGACGCGAGGTCAGGTCGCCGATGATACCACCGGTGTAGTCTTCCGGTGTGATCACTTCGACCTTCATGATCGGTTCCAGCATCTTGGCGCCGGCCTTGCGCATGCCTTCACGCATGCCCATCCGCGCGGCGATTTCAAAGGCCAGAACGCTGGAGTCCACATCGTGGAACTTGCCGTCGATCAGGGCAACCTTGAAGTCGATCACCGGGAAGCCGGCCAGAGGGCCGCTGTCCATGACCGATTTGATGCCTTTTTCCACGCCCGGGATGTATTCCTTGGGCACGGCACCACCAACGATGCGGGATTCGAAGGAATAGCCTTCGCCCGGCTCTGTCGGAGAGATGATCATCTTCACCTCGGCGAACTGACCCGAACCACCCGACTGTTTCTTGTGGGTGTAGGTATGCTCGACCTCGTGACCGATGGTCTCGCGGTAGGCCACCTGCGGCGCGCCGATGTTGGCTTCGACCTTGAATTCACGCTTGAGACGATCCACCAGGATGTCGAGGTGAAGTTCGCCCATGCCCTTCATGATGGTCTGACCCGATTCCAGGTCGGTTTCCACGCGGAAGGAGGGATCTTCGGCGGCCAAGCGCTGCAGACCCTGGGACATCTTCTCCTGGTCGGCCTTGGTTTTCGGCTCGACCGCGATCTCGATCACCGGATCGGGGAAGGTCATGGTTTCCAGGACAACCGGGTCGTTGACGGCGCAGAGCGTGTCACCGGTGGTGGTGTCCTTCAGACCCGCCAGCGCGATGATGTCGCCTGCGAAGGCTTCGGTGATTTCCTCGCGGTCATTCGAGTGCATCATCATCATCCGGCCGACGCGCTCTTTCTTACCCTTGGTCGAGTTCAGCAGCGTGTCGCCCTTGGCCAGCTTGCCCGAGTAGATGCGGGTGAAGGTCAGCGAGCCGACGAAGGGGTCGTTCATGATCTTGAACGCCAGAGCCGAGAACGCCATGTCGTCATCCGCGCGGCGCGGGATGTTCCGGGTCTCGGTTTCGTCACCGGGTTTGAAGCCCATGTAGTCGACCACGTCCAGCGGGCTGGGCAGGTAATCGACAACCGCGTTCAGCAGCGGCTGAACACCCTTGTTCTTGAACGCCGAGCCACACAGAACCGGGATGAACTTGATCTCGAGCGTGCCCTTGCGGATCAGTTTCCGCAGGGTTGCGACGTCGGGCTCTTCGCCTTCGAGGTAGGCCATCATCGCGTCGTCGTCCATTTCGACGGCGTTTTCGATGAGCTTGCCGCGCCATTCTTCGGCGGTGGCCTTCAGGCTGTCGCGGATCGGACGGCGTTCCCAGGACGCGCCCAGGTCTTCACCGGCCCAGACCCACTCTTCCATGGTGACCAGGTCGACCATGCCTTCGAGCTCGTTCTCGGCGCCGATCGGGATCTGGATCGGGGCCGGGGTCGCGCCGGTGCGCTCTTCGATCATCTTCACGCAGTTGAAGAAGTCGGCGCCGATCTTGTCCATCTTGTTGACGAAGACGATGCGCGGAACCTTGTAGCGGTCGGCCTGACGCCACACCGTTTCGGTCTGCGGTTCGACACCGGCGTTGGCGTCCAGCACGGCAACGGCACCGTCGAGAACCGCCAGCGAGCGTTCGACTTCAATGGTGAAGTCAACGTGGCCAGGGGTGTCGATGATGTTCATCCGGTACTTGGTGTCGGAGGTACCTTCGGCGGTCGGGTCTTCCTGCCACTGCCAGAAGGTGGTGGTGGCGGCCGACGTGATGGTGATGCCGCGTTCCTGTTCCTGCTCCATCCAGTCCATGGTGGCCGCACCATCGTGCACCTCACCGATGTTGTGGGATTTGCCGGTGTAATACAGGATGCGCTCGGAACAAGTGGTCTTGCCGGCGTCGATATGCGCCATGATACCAAAGTTGCGGTATCGGCTTAGGGGATATTCGCGTGCCATGGGGCTCGGTCCTTTGGAAATAGATTACCAGCGATAATGGCTGAAGGCTTTGTTCGCCTCGGCCATCTTGTGGGTGTCTTCGCGCTTCTTCACGGCGGAACCACGGGACTGCACAGCGTCCAGCAGCTCGCCGGCGAGGCGTTCTTCCATGGTGTTTTCGTTGCGGGCGCGCGAGGCGTTGATCAGCCAGCGGATGGCCAGTGCTTCGCGGCGCTCGGGGCGCACTTCGACCGGAACCTGGTAGGTGGCACCGCCCACACGGCGCGAGCGGACCTCGACCGAGGGTTTGATGTTGTCGAGCGCTTCGTGGAACACTTCCACGGGGGCGCGCTTGATCTTGGATTCAACGCGGTCGAAGGCGTTGTAGACGATGCGCTCTGCGACCGACTTCTTGCCGTCGATCATCAGGTTGTTCATGAACTTGGTCAGAACGCGGTCGCCGAACTTGGCGTCGGGCAGGACTTCGCGTTTTTCAGCGGCGTGACGACGAGACATCTGCTGCTCTCCTTATTTGGGACGCTTGGCGCCGTATTTCGAACGACGCTGCTTACGATCTTTGACGCCCTGGGTATCCAGAACACCGCGCAGGATGTGGTAACGCACACCGGGAAGGTCTTTGACACGACCGCCGCGGATCAGAACAACCGAGTGTTCCTGCAGGTTGTGGCTTTCACCCGGAATATAGCTGATGACCTCGTAACCGTTGGTCAGGCGCACCTTGGCGACTTTCCGCATGGCCGAGTTCGGCTTTTTCGGCGTGGTGGTATAGACCCGGGTGCAGACGCCGCGTTTCTGCGGGCACTGTTCCAGGTGCTGGGACTTCGAGCGTTTGATTTTCGGCTGCCGCGGTTTGCGGATCAGCTGTTGGATCGTTGGCATTGGCGGTTCTTTCCCCGTCTCATCAACACATGTGTCTGCACGCCCGTCGCGTGCGGTTCAATTTCCTGCAGCCTGCGCGTCCGCAAGCGCAAAACCCGCGACCGTTCCCATTCCGAGGTGAACGACGCGGTGGGTTACTCAGAGGATCGGGGCGACAAAATTGCCCGGATCTTGACCACTGGATTTCGCAATCGACAGGTCGGGGGATTCCCCCAGGTTGCCGAGATGAGACCGGCGTATAGGAGGAGTCGCCTATGGTGTCAACACCACGGTCGCCTTGCCATCCATCCGGCCCGCTGCAACAGTGCAGATGGGCCGAAACCGGCCGGAAAACAAGGGCCGCGAGGAAACAGATGCAGGTAATCGGACTGTGCCGGTTTTCATATCCCGGCGATGGCGGGTTCCAGGTCGAACACGAGACGCTGCAGGACCGGATCGACTACCTTTACGCGCCCGAACGGATGGAGGAGCGGTTCCGCACTTTCGAGACCATCACGCTGCCGCCGCTGCGGGCGCAGACCGATGACGATTTCACATTCCTGATCGTGATCGGTCACAGCCTGCCGGATCACTATCGCGACCGGCTCGAGGCGCTGGTCGCGGACATGCCGCAGGTGGCGCTGCAGTCGCATGCGCCGGGGCCGCACCGCAAGGTGATGCAGGCCGCGATCAACCTGGTCCGCCGCGACAGCCGCGACCCCTGCTTGCAGTTTCGTATGGATGACGATGACGCCGTCGCGGTGACCTATGTCGAAAGGCTGCGCGAGGCGGCGCGGGATCTGCGCAAGCTGAGCCGCCGGCACCGCCATATCGCGATCGATTTCAACCAGGGTTATATCGCCCGTCCCGGCCATGCCGGGCTGGAGGTGTCGCCGACAAAGTCGCCCTATACCACAGCCGGGCTGGCGCTGATGTTCAAGCCGTCGGTCAACCTGAGCGTCATGAATTTTTCCCACAACAAAGTTGCGCAGATGATGCCGACGGTGACCTTCACCGGTGAGGACATGATGGTGCGCGGGCACAACGACTTTAACGATTCGCGGCAAAAGCCGGGGGTACGCAAGATCCGCCTGTCGCCGCTGGACGCTGAGGGCGAGGCGCTGTTCCGGCGCGTTTTCAATATCGATGCGGATGCCGTGCGCGCGGCCTATGCCTGAGCCTGCTCGCGGTAGAGCGTGAAGAGGCCCGCCGCCGCCACGATGGCTACCCCGATCAGCGTGATCGTATCCGGCCAGTCGCCGAACACCAGCCACCCCAGGACCAGCGCCCAGACCAGCCCGGTGTAGCGGAATGGGGCCACCGCGCCCACTTCGCCGACCCGCATCACCATGACGCTGCAGCTGTAGGCCAGCAGGATGAACACCGAGGATGCCACGATCAGCGCCATGTCACGGGCGCCCACCGGCACCCAGTCACCGGCCAGCGACATTGGCGCGGCGACCAGCAGGACCGAGGCCGAGGCCGCCAGCGTGACCAGCATGGAAGGCACCTCTGCCGACATGCGCCGGGTGCTGAGATCGCGCACCGTGACACAGGCCACCGCGCCCAAGGCATAAAGCGCGTGGATGGAGAACCCGTCCGGGCCGGGCCGCACGATCAGCAGCATGCCGCAGAACCCCAGCGCAATGGCCGATATCCTGCGCCAGCCGACGGTTTCGCCAAAAAACAGCGCCGCGCCAAGGGTCACGGTCAGCGGCAACACCTGCAGCACGGCGGTGACATTGGCCAGCGGCATGTTCAGCAACGCGGTCACAAAGAAGAACGCCGCCGCGACCTCGGATGCGCTGCGCAGGGCGATCAGAAACGCGTCGCGCCGAGACACCCGCAGATGCAGCGCCCCCAGCTGCCGCGCCAGCGCGTAAAGCATCAGCGTCGCCAGCACCCCGCGCAGGGTCAGCAACTGCGGCAGAGGGATGGTCCCGCCCGTGGCCTTGATGCAGGTATCGTTCAGCGTGAAGGCGGCCATGCTGGCCATCATCAGCAGCGCGCCCTTGGTGTTGGGCTGCATCGCTCAGAGTGCCCGGAGATCGTCGATCGACATCTCGAAATGCTCCTGCAACTGCGCGTCAATCGCGTCGAGCGTCATCTTGTGCGTGATTCCCATCTGAGCCGGGTTGGATTTGTTGTCGCCGTGGATGGTGCGCACGAAGGAGGGCACCGAGATGTCGGAGTAGGTGTTGAAGTGTTGCGCGAGCTTGCGGTGGTTGAAGCGGTAGGGGTTCACATTGTTGCCCACGGGACCGACCAACGCGGTGCCCGTCGACAGCGGCGCCCGTTCGCAGGCATCAAAAATCTCGACCTCGGGCCCGGTGCTGCGCACATAGAACCCCCGGTTGTAGGCGATGATGAACGGCGCCCGCCCCCCCTGCAGCTTCAGCAGGCCATTCGCCAGCCGCTTGGTCCGCTTGATGAAATTGCGATCCAGTGCGTCGTCGTCATCAAGCCGGAAGAGGATGCGATGCGTGCAATCCTCCGCCGGAACCGCGTTGTAGCCCCTCTGCAGCAGCTTGTAGTGGTTGTCAGTGCCCACCGGCAGGCAATGGATGTTGTCATAGGGGTCGAGCAGGTCCAGCAACCGTTCCAGATACATCGGCGGCATCGATTCGGCCGTCAGCACAACCATGTCGAAACCGGGATCGGTTTGCCGGACCAGCGACGGCAGGCAGAGCTTTTCGAAAATGTTGAACCGCAGCTCCATCCGCTCGGGCGAGAAGATATGCGCCGCGGTCTCCTCCAGCGTCTTGAACCGTTCGGAGTAATAGGTCGGCGTCAGCACCGAGAACCTCAGCAATCCGATGGTCTTGACCTTACGCTCCATGTTCTCGCTCCGCTTGCTACCCGCTGACAAGAAACACCGCCGGCACACCATTGGAAACCCTGCAAACGCCGTTGCCACCCGCGCGACCCAAATTTCTTTCAAAGAAATTTGTCGGAAAATTCGAAATTTTCCGGGGCCGGATGCAAGAACGCCCCGCAGGAGACCTGCGGGGCGTTCTAACTGTCACATGACCACTGGGATCAATCGCGGCTTTCGGGCGTGTCGACCAGCGTGTCGAAGGCATCGCCTCCGACATAGTCGTCGTCCATCACCGGCGCGGCCAGGGCCGCTGCGGCCTCGGCCTCTTCGCGGCGCGCCTCGATCACCACGTTGTCGCGATCCTGTGCGATGCGGCGGACACGCTGGGTGGCGCCGCCGGTGCCGGCGGGGATCAGACGGCCAACGATGACGTTCTCTTTCAGACCGACCAGCTTGTCCTTCTTGCCCTGCACCGAAGCCTCGGTCAGAACGCGGGTGGTTTCCTGGAACGAGGCCGCCGAGATGAACGACCGGGTCTGCAGCGACGCCTTGGTGATGCCCAGCAGAATCGGTTCGCCCTGTGCCGGGCGGCCACCCTTGGCGATCGCCTTTTCGCAGGCCGCATCGAACTCTTGCTTGTCGACGTGTTCGCCCTTCAGCAGCGTGGTGTCGCCGCTGTCCTGGATCTCCCACTTCTGCAGCATCTGGCGCACGATGACCTCGATGTGCTTGTCGTTGATCTTCACGCCCTGCAGACGATAGACCTCCTGCACCTCGTTGATCATGTAGTCGGCCAGCGCTTCGACACCCATGATGGCTAGGATGTCATGCGGCGCCGGGTTGCCGTCCATGATGTAGTCGCCCTTCTGGATGAAGTCGCCTTCCTGCACCGGGATGTGCTTGCCCTTGGGCACCATGTACTCCGCCGGCTCCATCGTTTCATCCGCGGGCTCGATGCTGATCCGGCGCTTGTTCTTGTAGTCGCGTCCGAACCGCACATAGCCGTCGATTTCGGCGATGATGGCGTGGTCCTTGGGGCGGCGGGCTTCGAAGAGTTCCGCAACACGCGGTAGACCACCGGTGATGTCCTTGGTCTTGGCGCCTTCGCGCGGGATCCGCGCAACAACGTCGCCGGCCTGGATCTGCTGGCCGTCTTCGACCGACAGGATCGCATCCACCGACATCGGATAGGTCACCGGGTTGCCTGCATCGTTGCGCACCGGTTCGCCGTCTTCACCGACCAGGATGATCTCGGGCTTGAGCTCGTTGCCCTTGGGCGCGGCCCGCCAGTCGATCACGATCTTCTGGGTCATGCCGGTCGCTTCGTCGGTTTCGTCGCGAACGGCGATACCCGACACCAGGTCGACGTATTTGGTGGTCCCGGCTTTTTCAGCGATGATCGGCAGGGTGTAAGGGTCCCACTCGAACAGCTTGTCGCCGCGCTCGATCTTCTGGCCTTCCTTGACGAACAGCTTGGAGCCGTAGCCCAGCTTGTGGCTGGCGCGTTCCTCGCCGTGCTCGTCGCGGATGACCAGCTTCATGTTGCGGCCCATGACCAGCATTTCGCCATAGCTGTTTTCCAGCAGCTGGGCGTTTTCAAAGGCGATCACACCGGCCTGGCTGGCTTCCTGGAACGACTGCTGACCACCCTGTGCCACGCCGCCGATGTGGAAGGTCCGCATCGTCAGCTGGGTGCCCGGTTCACCGATGGACTGGGCGGCGATGATGCCGACCGCTTCGCCGGTGTTGACGCGGGTACCACGGGCGAGGTCGCGGCCGTAGCACATCGCGCAGACGCCCTCTTCGGCCTCGCAGGTCAGCGGGCTGCGCATGCGGGCGCTGGCGACGCCAGCCTCTTCGATGGCGTCGGCCATGCGTTCGTCGATCAGCTGACCGGCGCTGACGATCACCTCGTCGGTGCCCGGCTTGACGATGTCATCCGCCGCAACGCGGCCCAGCAGACGCTCGGCCAGGGTTGCCACGACTTCGCCGTCGTTGATCGCCGGTTCGGCGGTGATCGCGCGGTCGGTGCCGCAGTCGATCATGCGCACGATGCAGTCCTGCGCCACGTCCACCAGACGACGGGTCAAGTAACCCGAGTTCGCCGTCTTCAGAGCGGTGTCCGACAGACCCTTACGGGCACCGTGGGTGGAGTTGAAGTACTCCAGCACGGTCAGGCCTTCCTTGAAGTTCGAGATGATCGGCGTTTCGATGATGTCGCCGTTCGGCTTTGCCATCAGGCCGCGCATCCCGCCCAGCTGTTTCATCTGGGTGACCGAGCCCCGCGCACCGGAGTGCGCCATCATATAGACCGAGTTCGGTTCTTTCTCGGCGCCGGTTTCGTCGGTCTGCAACGCCGAGATCGAGCCCATCATGGCCTCGGTCACGCGGTCGTTACACTTGGACCAGGCATCGACAACCTTGTTGTACTTTTCGCCCTGGGTGATCAGGCCGTCCATGTACTGCTGTTCAAAGTCTTTCACCTGCTCGCGGGTTTCATCCACGATCGGCCATTTGGTGTCGGGGATCAGCATGTCGTCCTTGCCGAACGAGATACCGGCCTTGAACGCCTCGCGGAAGCCCATGGTCATGATCTGGTCACAGAAGATGACCGATTCCTTCTGGCCGCAGTAGCGGTAGACGGTGTCGATGACCTGCTGCACTTCTTTCTTGCGGAGCAGGCGGTTGACCAGGTCGAACGGCGCTTTGGCATTCAGCGGCAGCAGCGCGCCCAGACGGACCCGGCCCGGCGTGGTTTCGTAGCGCTTGAGCACTTCGTTGCCTTCGTCGTCGATCTGGGTGATCCGCGCGGTGATCTTGGAGTGCAGGTGCACTTCGCCGGCGTCCAGCGCGTGCTGGACCTCGTCGATGGAGCCAAAGATCTTGCCTTCGCCCACCATGCCTTCGCGTTCCAGGGTCACATAGTAGAGACCCAGGATCATATCCTGCGAGGGCACGATGATCGGCGCGCCGTTGGCGGGCGACAGAACGTTGTTCGTCGACATCATCAGAACGCGCGCTTCCAGCTGGGCCTCGAGGCTCAGCGGCACGTGAACGGCCATCTGGTCGCCGTCGAAGTCGGCGTTGAAGGCCGAACAGACCAGCGGGTGCAGCTGGATCGCCTTGCCTTCGATAAGGACCGGTTCGAACGCCTGGATACCAAGACGGTGCAGCGTCGGCGCACGGTTCAGCATGACCGGGTGTTCGCGGATCACCTCATCGAGGATGTCCCAGACCTCGGGACGTTCCTTTTCAACCAGCTTCTTGGCCTGCTTGACCGTCGAAGACAGCCCCTTGGCCTCGAGCCGCGAGTAGATGAACGGCTTGAAGAGTTCGAGCGCCATCTTCTTCGGCAGGCCACACTGATGCAGCTTGAGTTCCGGACCGGTCACGATGACCGAACGGCCCGAGAAGTCGACCCGCTTACCCAGAAGGTTCTGACGGAAGCGACCCTGCTTGCCCTTGAGCATGTCGGACAGCGATTTCAGCGGACGCTTGTTGGCGCCGGTGATCACGCGACCACGGCGGCCGTTGTCAAAGAGGGCGTCGACCGATTCCTGCAGCATCCGCTTTTCGTTGCGGACGATGATGTCGGGCGCGCGCAGCTCGATCAGCCGCTTCAGACGGTTGTTCCGGTTGATCACGCGGCGATAGAGGTCGTTCAGGTCCGAGGTCGCGAACCGGCCGCCATCCAGCGGCACCAGCGGGCGCAGTTCCGGGGGGATAACCGGGATCACGGTCAGAACCATCCATTCCGGGCGGTTGCCCGATTCCAGGAAGGACTCGACTACCTTCAGACGCTTGATGATCTTCTTCGGCTTCAGTTCGCCGGTGGCCTCAGCCAGATCGGCGCGCAGCTGTTCTGCCTCGGCCTCAAGGTCGATCTGGGCGAGCATTTCGCGGATCGCTTCGGCGCCGATGTTGGCGGTGAAGGCGTCCATGCCAAAGGCATCCTGCGCGTCCATGTATTCTTCTTCGGTCATCATCTGGCCATAGGTCAGATCGGTCAGACCGGGCTCGATCACCACGTAGTTCTCGAAGTAGAGAACCCGCTCCAGATCGCGCAGGGTCATGTCCAGCATCAGGCCGATGCGGGAGGGCAGCGATTTCAGGAACCAGATGTGTGCGACGGGCGCGGCCAGTTCGATATGGCCCATCCGCTCGCGGCGGACCTTTTGCAAGGTCACCTCGACGCCGCATTTCTCGCAGACGACGCCGCGGTACTTCATGCGCTTGTATTTGCCGCAGAGGCATTCGTAGTCCTTGATCGGGCCAAAGATACGCGCGCAGAACAACCCGTCACGTTCAGGCTTGAACGTGCGGTAGTTGATGGTTTCGGGTTTCTTGATCTCGCCATAGGACCACGAGAGGATCCGTTCGGGCGACGCCAGCGACACCTTGATCTCGTCGAACACTTTCGGCGGGGTCAGCGGGTTAAACGGGTTGTTGGTCAGTTCCTGGTTCATCTGAACTAGTCCTCCATTGCAGGCAGTACGGTCAGGTCTGCGCGGGCGGCATCAGCCTTGGCCCCGGCCTGCTTTTTTCGACTCAAAAATTCTTCGGTTCCGGTATCGAGCTGATCCCACGGGCGGCACCATGTTACGCCGCTGCGCAGAACCCGGGCCGGGTTTCCGGCCAGAACGCTCATTTCCGGGTAGGTACCGGCGGCCACTGCGCCGGCGCCCAGGATTGATCCATCGCCAATGGTGCAACTGCCCACCAGCATCGTGTTCATGCCCAGCCAGACATGTTCGCCCAGGTTCATCGCCGGACGTTTCGAGATCAGCTCACCGGTTTCGGCATCGACCAGCCCATGCTGCAGCGATGCGTTCATGGTGACCTGACCCGCGATCAGGCAATCGCGGCCGATCCGGACATCGCCACGGTCGGCGATCAGGCGCAGGTTGACCGCGCTGGTCGCGTCGCCCACCGTTGCCATCGCATAGCGGCCCAGGTCGACGGTGATCTGGCAGGCCTGGCAATTGCCGATGGCCAGCGCCGATTCACTGCCGCTAAGACGCACGTTGATCTTGCCGGGAACCCGTCCGATGCGGATGACGACGTCTTCGATCTCTTT
Source organism: Seohaeicola saemankumensis (assembly GCF_020171285.1). GTDB lineage: Bacteria > Pseudomonadota > Alphaproteobacteria > Rhodobacterales > Rhodobacteraceae > JAIUZI01. Next base: position 9,692 of record NZ_JAIUZI010000029.1, on the reverse strand, counting down.
GCCGGGCGCGACCATGATCTTGATCGCACAGTCGCCGAGGAAGTTTTCATCGCGGACAAGCCAGCAGTTCTGCCCCAACTTGCCCTTGATCTCGACGCCCTGCGGGGCAGCACCCGAGGTCAGCTCTTCACACAAAAGACGGCCGGTTGGAATGGCCGACACGGAGCCGAAGGCCGCACCCGAGCGCAGCAGGTCCAGCGTTTCACGCGGAACCCCCTGGCCGGATGCAGGCTGTGCCTGCTCCGTGCGTTTTGTGCCGAATAGCTTCACTCGGTGTCCTCCGCGTCCAGAAGCTCCATGTTCAGGCCGAGGCCACGGACCTCTTTGACCAGAACGTTGAAGGATTCCGGAACGCCGGCTTCGAAGTTGTCCTCGCCCTTGACGATCGATTCATAGACCTTGGTCCGGCCGGCGACATCGTCCGATTTCACCGTCAGCATTTCCTGCAGGGTGTAGGCGGCGCCGTAGGCTTCGAGCGCCCAGACTTCCATCTCCCCGAAACGCTGTCCGCCGAACTGCGCCTTACCACCCAGCGGCTGCTGGGTCACAAGCGAGTACGGGCCGGTGGACCGTGCGTGGATCTTGTCGTCGACCAGGTGGTGCAGTTTCAGCAGGTACTTGACCCCCACTGTCACCGGACGGGCGAACTGCTCGCCGGTGCGGCCGTCGTACAGAACCGACTGGCCGCTTTCCGAGAAGCCCGCGCGTTTCAGCGCATCGTTCACGTCGGCCTCTTTCGCGCCGTCAAAGACCGGCGTTGCGATCGGCACACCGCGCACCACGTTGCCAGCCGCGTCGATCAGGGCGTTTTCGTCCAGATCGGCGAGACCTTCGGCATAAACGTCGTCACCGTAAGCGTGGCTCATCGCCTCGCGGACCGGGGTCAGATCGCCCGAGCGGCGGTACTCTTGCAGCGCCTCGTCAACGTTCAGACCCAGACCGCGCGCGGCCCAGCCCATGTGGGTTTCGAGGATCTGACCGACGTTCATGCGCGACGGCACGCCCAGCGGGTTCAGACAGAAGTCGACCGGTGTCCCATCGGCGAGGAACGGCATGTCTTCCATCGGTACGACCTTGGAGATCACACCCTTGTTGCCGTGACGGCCGGCCATCTTGTCGCCCGGCTGCAGCTTGCGCTTCACCGCGACAAAGACCTTGACCATCTTCATCACGCCCGGCGGCAGGTCGTCGCCACGGCGCACCTTCTCGACCTTGTCCTCGAAACGGGCGTCGAGCGCGCGTTTCTGCGCCTCGTACTGCTCGTTCAGGGCTTCGACGACCTGTGCGTCCTGCTCTTCGCCCAGCGCCAGCTGCCACCATTGGCCGCGCGACAGGGTGCCGAGCAGTTCTTCGGTGATTTCCGACCCGGCGCGCACGCCCTTCGGACCCTTGACGGCGGTCTTGCCCAGGATCATCGACTGCAGACGCGCATAGATGTTGCGGTCGAGGATCGCCAGTTCGTCGTCCCGGTCACGGGCCAGACGTTCGACTTCTTCCCGTTCGATCTGCAGCGCACGTTCGTCTTTCTCGACGCCATGACGGTTGAACACGCGAACCTCGACAACGGTGCCGAAATCGCCCGGTTTCACCCGCAGCGAGGTGTCGCGGACGTCAGATGCCTTTTCACCAAAGATGGCGCGCAGCAGCTTTTCTTCGGGCGTCATCGGGCTTTCGCCCTTGGGTGTGATCTTGCCCACGAGGATATCGCCCGGTTCGACGTCCGCACCGATGTAAACGATGCCGGCCTCGTCGAGGTTGCGCAGCGCTTCTTCACCGACGTTCGGGATGTCGCGGGTGATCTCTTCTGGCCCCAACTTGGTGTCACGCGCGGCGACTTCGAATTCCTCGATGTGGATCGAAGTGAAGACGTCGTCGCTGGCGATCCGTTCCGAGATCAGGATCGAATCTTCGTAGTTGTAGCCGTTCCAGGGCATGAAGGCGACGATGACGTTCTTGCCAAGCGCCAGTTCCCCCATGTCGGTGGACGGGCCGTCGGCGATGACTTCGCCCTTGGTGACCAGATCTCCGACCTTCACCAGCGGACGCTGGTTGATACAGGTGTTCTGGTTCGAACGCTGGAACTTGCGCATACGGTAGATGTCCACACCCGCGTCGCCCAGTTCCAGATCCTCGGTGGCCCGGATCACGATCCGCTGCGCATCGACCTGGTCGATGATACCGCCACGCTTGGCCATGATGGCCGCGCCAGAATCGCGTGCCACGACTTCCTCGATGCCGGTGCCGACCAGCGGCGCCTCGGCCCGCAACAGCGGAACCGCCTGACGTTGCATGTTCGAGCCCATCAGGGCGCGGTTGGCGTCGTCGTTTTCGAGGAACGGGATCAGCGATGCGGCGACCGAGACCAGCTGTTTCGGCGAGACGTCGATCAGGTCGACGTTTTCGCGCGGCGCCAGCGTATAGTCGCCGGACTGGCGGGTCGACACCAGATCGTTGATGAAGTTGCCGCTTTCATCCAGCGTCGCGTTGGCCTGCGCCACGGTGTGGCGCATTTCCTCGGTCGCGGACATATAGTGGACTTCGTCCGTCACATGGCCGTCCTTGACCACGCGGTAAGGCGTTTCGATGAAGCCGTATTTGTTCACGCGGGCAAAGGTGGCCAGCGAGTTGATCAGACCGATGTTCGGACCTTCGGGCGTTTCAATCGGGCACATCCGGCCGTAGTGAGTCGGGTGAACGTCGCGCACTTCAAAGCCCGCGCGCTCGCGGGTCAGACCGCCCGGCCCAAGCGCGGACAGGCGGCGCTTGTGCGTCACTTCGGACAGCGGGTTCGTCTGGTCCATGAACTGCGACAGCTGGCTGGAGCCGAAGAATTCGCGCACGGCGGCAGCGGCCGGTTTCGCGTTGATCAGGTCCTGCGGCATCACCGTGTCGATCTCGACCGACGACATCCGTTCCTTGATCGCGCGTTCCATCCGCAGCAGGCCGACGCGGTACTGGTTTTCCATCAGCTCGCCGACTGAGCGCACCCGGCGGTTGCCGAGATGGTCGATGTCGTCGATGTCGCCCTTGCCGTCGCGCAGTTCGACCAGAGCCTTGACGCAGGCGACGATGTCTTCGCGGCGCAGGGTGCGCTGGGTGTCCTCGGCGTCAAGCGCGAGACGCATGTTCATTTTCACGCGGCCGACGGCCGACAGGTCATAGCGCTCGCTGTCAAAGAACAGCGTGTCGAAGAGCGCGCTGGCGGCCTCGACGGTGGGCGGCTCGCCCGGGCGCATGACGCGGTAGATGTCCATGAGCGCGGTTTCGCGGTTCATGTTCTTGTCCTGCGCCATGGTGTTGCGCATGTAGGGGCCGACGTTGATGTTGTCGATGTCCAGCACCGGGATCTCGGTGATGCCGGCGTCGATCAGCTCCTTGGCAGTGCCGCCGATCAGGTCGCCGTCCTTGTCGTACTCCAGCGTCAGCTCGTCCCCGGCCTCGACATAGATCGCGCCGGTTTCTTCGTTGATGATGTCCTTGGCGACGAATTTGCCGATGATGTGGTCAAAGGGAACCAGCAGGTTCTTCACATTGCCCTCGTCGATCAGCTTCTTGACCGCGCGGGGGGTAACCTTCTTGCCGGCTTCGGCGATCACGTCGCCGGTGGCCGCGTCGATCAGGTCATAGGTCGGACGGGTGCCGCGCACACGCTCGGGGAAGAACGGCGTGACCCAGCCCTTGTTCTTTTCCAGCTTGTACGAAACGGTATCGTAATACGCGTTCATGATATCTTCCTGGTCGAGACCCAGGGAGTACAGGAGCGTCGTCACCGGCAGCTTGCGGCGCCGGTCGATACGGGCAAAGACGATGTCCTTGGCGTCGAACTCGAAGTCCAGCCAGCTGCCGCGATACGGGATGATGCGGCAGGCAAACAGCAGCTTGCCCGAGGAATGGGTTTTGCCCTTGTCGTGGTCGAAGAACACACCGGGGCTGCGGTGCATCTGGGACACGATCACACGCTCGGTGCCGTTGACCACAAAGGTACCGTTGGGCGTCATCAGGGGCATGTCGCCCATAAAGACGTCCTGTTCCTTGATGTCCTTCACGGACTTCGCGCCGGTATCCTCGTCGACATCGAACACGATCAGCCGCAGGGTAACCTTCAGCGGCGCCGAATAGGTCATGTCGCGCTGCTGGCATTCCTCAACGTCGTACTTGGGCTTTTCCAGCTCGTATTTCACGAATTCCAAAACGGAGGTTTCGTTGAAATCCTTGATCGGAAAGACCGACTGGAACACGCCCATGATGCCTTCGCCATCGGTGGGCTGAGGCGCATCGCCGGAGTTCAGGAACAGGTCATACGAGGATTTCTGAACCTCGATCAGGTTCGGCATCTCCAGAACTTCACGGATTTTGCCATAATATTTACGAAGACGTTTCTGGCCAAGGAACGTTTGAGCCATGTCAGAGGTCACCTTTTCAGTTTCTCACCGGTCAAGAATGCCGCCGGGCCCCGGCACCTTGCCCCTTCGAGACAGCGAGTCTCGGATCAATTCATGGCCACCGTCCCGCATGGCGGCCTCCCGATCCTGAAACCTCGCCTTAGAAAACACTGCTCGAATTGCAGTCCTTTCTAAGACAGGTTCGGCTGGACCCGGATTTCCCCGGATCCAGCCTGAACTTTCGAGAGCCAGCCGGAATTTTTCAAAAATTCCGGACCGTTTTCTTTGAAAGAAAACGGCTCCCCGTCGAGGGACTTAGGCCACTTCGACTTCGGCGCCAGCTGCTTCCAGCTTGCCTTTGACTTCTTCGGCTTCCTCTTTCGAGACGCCTTCCTTGATCTTGCCGCCGGCTTCGACCAGTTCCTTGGCTTCTTTCAGACCCAGGCCGGTGATGCCGCGGACTTCCTTGATCACGTTGATCTTGGACGCGCCGGCGTTCTTCAGAACGACGTCGAATTCGGTCTTTTCCTCTTCGGCTGCGCCACCGGCGTCGGCCGGGCCAGCCATCATCACAGCGCCGCCAGCGGCGGGCTCGATGCCGTACTCATCCTTCAGGATGGTTTTCAGTTCTTGTGCTTCCAGCAGGGTCAGGCCCACGATGCTTTCTGCGAGTGCTTTCAGATCAGCCATTTTATCAGCTCTTTCCGTTTTGATGTGTATTCCAACGTCAGGTCAGGCGCCCCACGCCGGTCAGTACATGTCGCTGTCCGCTTACGCGGCTTCCGCCTTCTCTTCGATGGTCGAAAGGATGCTTGCGATGTTGCTTGCAGGTGCGCCAATGGCCCCGGCGATATTCGAAGCAGGTGCGCCGATGCAGCCGACGATGGAAGCGATGAGCTCCTCGCGCGACGGCATTTTCGACACGGCCTCGACACCGGCCCGGTCCAGAGCGTTTTCGCCCATTGCACCGCCAAGGATTTCGAACTTCTTGTTCTCCTTGGCGAAGTCCTCGGCAACCTTGGCCGCAGCCACGGGGTCCTCGGAATAGGTCAAAACGGTCATGCCGGTGAGCAGGTCCGCCATGCTTGCGCAGGGCTTCCCTTCCAGGGCGATTTTGGCGAGCCTGTTCTTGGCAACACGCACAGACCCACCCGCTTCGCGTGCACGCGCGCGCAGGTCCTGCATCTCGGCAACTGTCAGACCGACGTAGTGGGCAACCACAACGACGCCAGAGCTTTCGAAGATTTGGCCGAGTTCCTCGACCACTTTCTCTTTCTGGGCTCTATCCACAGTTCTCTCCAAGTTTGGGACGCAAACCCGCGTCCCGGCTCATGTTTGCCGGGTACAAACCCGGCGTTCAGGTCCGATTTACGGGGTTGAGCCAAAAACCGCCCGAGGGATACCCCCCGGTCAATCTGGTCTTTCCCGTCTCAGGCAGGAGATTAAGGCGCAAAGTCACGCCACCCACCGTCTTGGACGAAACAAAACAAAGCGCACGACGAATCGCACGCTTTGTTCCGTAGGCCTACTTAAGACAGCGCCCGGTGGTTTCCAAGGGGTAAAACACCCAAAACGACGCAGGCCGGCCGCATTTTGCGCAGCCCTGCCCGCCGCAAGACTACTTGAGATAATCCTCGCGCAGCTGCCGGCGCAGCACCTTGCCGGACAACGTTACGGGAACCTCATCGACAAAGGTGACCTGTTTCGGGATCTTGTAGTTGGTCAGCTCTTCGCGGCAGGCCGCGAGAATTGCGTCTTCGGTCACGCTGTCATCGGCGCGGACGACAAAGGCGGCCGGCACCTCGGCCGACTTTTCGTCGGGAATGCCAATTACCCCGACCTGAACCACCCCGGGTACCGTCGAAATCACATCCTCGATTTCGTTGGGAGAGACATTGAAGCCCGACACCAGGATCATGTCCTTCTTGCGATCCACGATTTCGAGAAACCCGTCTTCGTCCATCACCCCGATGTCTCCGGAATAGAGCCAGCCGTCGCGAATGGTTTCAGCGGTCGCATCGGCACGGTTCAGATAGCCCTTCATCAAGGCCGGGCTGCGGGCAATGACCTCGCCGGGCTGGCCCAGCGGCACGTCGTTGCCCGCATCGTCGACGATGCGGATCTCGGCGCCCGGCACCGGGATGCCGACCTTGCCAAAGCGGTTGTCGGCGGGCGGGTTCAGGGTCAGAACACCCGAGATCTCGGTCATCCCGTAGCCCTGGTTGATGCGGATGCCGGTCATGTCCTGCCACTTGGTCGCGACGCCGGCCTGTTGCGCCGCACCGCCCGAGCCGCAGAACCGGAAGTTCTCGAACATCTTCTTGTCGAACCATGGCTCCACCATCATGGCCGCGAACAGCGTGTTGATGCCGGTGAACCATGTGATGTTGTATTTCTCGAAGGCTGACTTCAGGTTTGACGGCGGTCGCGGACTGGGCACCAGAACACCGTGCCCGCCGGTCCGCATACCGGCCACAAAGATCAGCGCGTAGGCAGTGATGTGATAGAGCGGCAGCGCGATCAGGGTCGTTTCACCGGCCTCACTCATCTCGGCTTCGGTCATCAAATAGGCCTGATGCGCGTTGATCAGCACGCCCTCGTGCGACAGTTCGGCCCCCTTGCTGCGGCCCGTGGTGCCGCTGGTGTACTGATAGAGCGCGGTATCGGAGGGTTTGACATGTGCGGTATAGGCCGACACATCGCCGCCCGACCGCGCCTTGCGCCCCATCGCCAGGGCATCGGCCATGCGGGTGTGCGGCGTGGCCATCGCCGGGATCACCTTGCGCACCCGCTTCAGGACAAAGCCCAGCAGCGCCTTTTTGACCGTCGGGAAAAAGTCGACGAGGGACAGGGTGACGACATGTTTGACCCCGGTTTTGGCGATGACCTGATCGACCTTGTCGCCGAACAGGTCGATGATCACCAAGGCGACCGCGTTGCTGTCGGTCAGCTGATGTTCCAGCTCATGCGCGGTATAAAGCGGGTTGACGTTGGTGCTGATGCAACCGGCCTTGGCGATGCCCAGCGAGGCGACCCCGAAACCGATGCAGTTGGGCGTCATCAGCGCAACGGTATCGCCCGCGGCCAGCCCCAGAACCTCGCGCAGGTAGACAGCGAAGTCGTTCGACAGGGTATCAAGTTCGCCATAGGTCACCGTGGTATCCGCGCCGGTGGGCAGAATTGTCGTCAATGCCGGACGGTCGGCAAAGCTGCGCGCGGCCTCGTCGATCATCTGCGGCAGTGTCAGGCTTTGGATCTGCGATGGCTCAAAGTTTCTTGCAGCATCCGAATAATACTTGTCCCATGCGTTTGGCATGTGGCCTCCTCCCAGAGCTTATTGTTGTGGTCTCCGATCTCTCCAAGAGCGAGTGTACAAGAATTATCCGTTCCGGACAGAGTATGTTTGCGCGGATCCGCCCGGCGATCCGGCATGAAAAAAGCCCGGGCTGTCGGCAGACAGCCCAGGCTTGAATGGTCAGATCAGCGCTGGATTACTCGCCCGATGCGTTGGCCACATCGATCGACACGCCCGGACCCATGGTCGAGCTGATGGCGATCTTTTTCAGGTAGGTGCCCTTGGCGCCTGTCGGCTTGGCCTTGGCAACCGCGCCCACAAAGGCGCGAACGTTTTCGGCCAGCTTGGCTTCGTCAAAGGACGCCTTGCCGACACCCGCGTGCACGACGCCGGCCTTCTCGGCCTTGAACTGGACTTCACCGCCCTTGGCTGCTTCCACGGCTGCTTTGACGTCCATGGTCACGGTGCCGACCTTGGGGTTCGGCATCAGGTTGCGCGGGCCCAGGATCTTGCCCAGGCGGCCGACGACGGGCATCATGTCCGGGGTCGCGATGCAGCGATCGAACTCGATGGTGCCGCCCTGGATGGTTTCCATCAGGTCCTCGGCGCCGACGATGTCCGCACCGGCAGCCTGGGCTTCATCAGCCTTCGGTCCACGGGCAAAGACAGCGACGCGCACGGTCTTGCCGGTGCCGTTGGGCAGGCCGACAACGCCGCGGACCATCTGGTCGGCGTGACGCGGGTCAACGCCCAGGTTCATCGCGATCTCGACGGTTTCGTCGAATTTGGCGCTGGCGTTGGCCTTGACCAGTGCAACGGCCTCTTCAACGCTCAGGTTTTCCTTGCCGGCAACAGCTTCGCGGGCGGCGCGGGTGCGTTTTCCAAACTTTGCCATATTACTTCACCTCGATGCCCATGGAGCGGGCGGAGCCCAGGATGATCTGCATGGCGCCTTCGATATCGTTGGCGTTGAGATCCTTCATCTTGGCTTCGGCGATCTCGCGCACCTGCGCGGGGGTCACCGAACCGACGATTTCACGGCTGGGGTTCTTGGCGCCGGATTTCAGCTTGGCGGCCTTTTTCAGGTAATACGACGCCGGCGGCGTCTTGATGTCCATGGTAAAGGACTTGTCCTGATAGTAGGTGATCACGGTCGGGCACGGCGCGCCGGGCTCCATGTCTGCGGTCTTGGCGTTAAACGCCTTGCAGAATTCCATGATGTTGATGCCGCGCTGTCCCAGCGCCGGACCGACCGGCGGAGAGGGGTTGGCTTGTCCTGCAGGAACCTGCAGCTTCATCGTACCAGCAAGCTTCTTGGCCATCTGGTGTTCCTTTCAACGAGGACGGAACGCGTTCCGCCCGGTTTATGTTGCGTGGTCCGGCGCGACATCGCGATGCCCCAACCTCCCACGAGAGAATCTCGCCCGAAGACGATTGGGCGCGTTTACGCGGGAATGGTCGAGTTGGCAAGAGGGACCGCAAACCTTGCGAGTGCAGGGATTGACGGCTTTGAACCTACTTGACCGCGATCTATCGTTGCCATCTATTCACTAGTTACGCTTTCGGAAAGGTCATTCGATTGAGGTTGCTGGTCTTTGTTCCGATGTTCCTGTTTGCCATGAGTGCGTGCAAAAACGAACATTCCAGAACAGTGCATACAGGGGATGGGCATCACATCACGATGTCGCTCTCAGGTATGTTTAGCCTTCAATACGATTGGTACAGATATCTCACCGTTTACGATGAAGACGAGGCAATTGAATTTGAGCTTTTGTCAGATACGGGATGGTGGCGAGGATCGAGTTTATACCTCCATACATCAGGCGTTTACGTATTGAATGAAGGACAGGGCGGCTGCGTCGTTTTCCAAGCATCACCGCCAAAGATCATAGCAGGTAGGGTCAGGACTCATAGCCAGAAAATGACGGTTGCTGCGAGTGCGATGGCTGAAAGGAAGACCTTCGGACACCTGTCGTAGCGGGTTGCGACGCGTCGCCAGTCCTTGAGCCTGCCGA
>NZ_JAIUZI010000028.1 GCF_020171285.1 Seohaeicola saemankumensis | reverse complement strand
GTGCTGCTTCAGAATGCCAATGATCTGCTCTTCGCTGAAACGGCTTCTCTTCATCGTCTGTCTCCTCAGTTGGAGAACAGGCTAACCTCAAAGCGAAGACTTTTCAGGGGAGCAGGTCACGTGGCGTAACGCTTACGCAAATCGGGCATAGCCAAAAGATCATATCAGCCTTTATAGATCGACGTGGCGAGGCGCTGAAAGGTCAAATAGCCAGCGCGGCAAGAAATGCTCGTGATGGATCTGTCTCCTATAGATTTGAAAACGCGTATGATATGACAGGAATTGTCTTCAGTATCGGCGACACCACAATCGGTGGATCATTTTCCGGGCAACGTGTCGAGCAAAACGGCATCGTCGAGCTTTCGGGGAGCTTGGACCTGTACCTAAATGACGAATTCGCAGACCCATTGGACGTTGGGGTGGAAGTCGATGACTATCGCCCCGGCCCCATTCTGTATGACAATATACACAAGCCGCTGAACGATTACTTGAGAGGCCGCACTGGATTGCCAACGGGTGGTCCGCAGCGATTAGGGATCCGCGACGGGAAGCCTTATGCCATCACCGGAACATGGTCAGGCTCTGTTGAAGGGCGAATTTATGCAGATGCAACCCGCAGCAAATACACAGAATGACTGCTGCTCTTCGCGTTCTTATAGTCACGTTGAGCGGTATTACAATCCTGGGCGGCCTGGGTCTGATAGCGCTAGTCTGGGTTTATTCCCTTAAGTTTGGCCAGTGTGTAAAACTTCCGAATGGAAGCGAGCTGAGCTACGAGGCATTTGTCGATTTCGGTAACGCCTACTTTAGACCTGATGTTGTGCTGCGTGATCCTGATGGGGCCATCATTGGTAAAGAAATTTGGCCGATACGTGTAACGGACGTTGCGACCCTTGGAACTGCTTGGCCGGAAAATGACAGTTCGAAGTCAGACTTTTCCTTTGTCTGGGCCGCTGAAACTGGCTTGGTAAAGAAAGACGAAAACCCGTCTTTGTATGCTGAGCTGCTGACCACCGCCAACGCGATGTCGAACGACATCGGAGCACCAGCCGACGTGGAAGTGAATACGCTATGGATGTTCAAACGGCTTTCGGCAGACGAGCAATACGTTGGGCGATCATGCGCAACTCGCTACTTCACGTTTTAAATGAAAAAATCAAGAATGACGTGTCGATCGGTTGAAAAACCTTGAGCCACAAACATTTTGCAGAAGCCGGTTTGGTTTTTTCAGGTTTTTCCCCCAGATCGGGCAGCGGACCTTGGTGCAAGGTGCAGCATTTGTAAAATTGGGCTCGCAGCCGTCGTTCGCTGCAAATCGCACTAAAGTCAGCTATGCGGACAAATCTGCCTTTCGCCGCATTTGCAGTCTCGAGAAGCCTGAGCGGCTGTCGGTGTCGATCCCAAGACGGTCCGGCGCGAACGCCCGCCGGACTGCCCCGAGATCCGCAAGGAGATGCAGGAGATTGCCGGGAAGCGGCGTCGGTTCGGCTACCGCCGGATAGGCGTTCTGCTTGAGCGACAGGGCATGATCATGAACCACAAGAAACTGTATCGGCTCTACCGGGAGGAAGGACTGTCGGTGAAGCGTCGGCGCGGCCGCAAGCGGGCCCGTGGATCGCGCACGCCGATGCCGAAGGCGGCGCATCCCAACGCGCGCTGGTCGCTCGACTTCCTGTCGGACAGCTTTGGCGCCTCACGCAAGTTCCGCATTCTGGCCGTGATCGACGATTGCTGCCGAGAGAACCTGTGCCTGATTGCAGATACCAGCATATCCGGCACGCGTGTTGCCCGTGAACTGGACGCGCTGGTGCGGATCTACGGAAAGCCCGCTTGCATTGTCAGCGACAACGTCCTATATCGCGAAAATTTGGCTGCTTAGGTCAGCAGGTCATGGGGTATCCGGTGTCCCGGATGCCCTGATATGGATGCCCAAGCGGTCTCCGCCGTCAAGAAGCGGTCTCTCCCATAGCAAACACAGGGTACGCGCGATGGCGGCCCTCACCGTCCTTAAGACGAGATCCAAAATCCCAAGCGGAAGACCTGAACATTATCTACGAGGTCAGCGAACTGCCTCCACGGCTCTGATCAGACAAGGGTCCTTCCGCCTGGGCTCACCCCCTCGAAGAAGGGGCGATAGGGTTCGCCGTGTTTGACCTCGGCGTGTACGGCGCGCGCCATCTTTGCCGCGATGGCGGTGTAGGCCTTGCGGCGCAGATGGGCGTTATGTCGGTCCCGCGCGATGTAGCGTTCGAACTTGTCGCGGAAGCTGTTGGTGCGTTTGAGTACTGCAACCTGTCCAGCCATCCAGAAGGTTCGGCGGAGCCGGGCATTGCCATATTTAGAGATGCGGCTCTGGCCGCGGAACATGCCGGACTGCACAGTGGCGAGGTCCATGCCGCAGAACTTCAGGAATTGGCGGTGATGGCGGAATCGGCGCAGATCGCCAGCTTCGGCCAGGATGGTCAGGGCATTGATCGGGCCGATGCCAGGGACGGTTGTCAGAAGCTGGTAGTCGGGATGATCGGATAGCAGTTCGACGGCACGCGCCTCGATCTCGTTGCGCTGGCGCACCAGGCTTCGGCCTTCGGCCAACACAAGGCGGAACATACGGACGGCGTCGGATTCCGGGTGAACGGGCAACCCTACTGAACCAACCGCTGTTGCGTAAATATCTGAGAGTAAGCGTTCTTTTGAGACCTTCCGGCCGACCACCTGCCACGCATCGGCAACGAAGGCCTCACGGCTCATGGCCGTGATCATGTGCGGTGTTGGATACTTCTCGAGGAATGCCAGGAACCAATCGGTGCGCGAACTGCGGTGAAAGCGCTCGGCCTCGGGAAAATACAGCGGTAGATAGTGTGTCAGGATACGATGCCACAGCTCGGTCTTCGAACGCGATACGATCTCATGGGTCTTCGACAGCTCCTGGATGTCGGCGATACCGGTGACCAGCGGATCGTGGAAGAATTGCACCGCACCGATCTCCAGCATGTGCAGGATCACTTGGGCGTCCTTCGGATCGTTCTTGTCCCAGCTGTTGTGCAGGGCTTCGCGCGTTCGAGCCAACCCGACGGAGGACACGAGCTTGAGATCGAACCCAACCTGGCCAAGATGATGCGCCAAGGGTCGATGATAGTTGCCGGTCGCCTCGAACCCGATCCTCACGGGAAGACCGTAGTCCATAAGGATGGCGGCCAAGCGCCGAAAGTCGTCGAGCGTGTTCGTGATCGTCAGTCGACGGCGGCGCTTCTTGCCAGGAACGCCAATCAGGACCTCGTGGCGGTGCTTGGAAATGTCGATGGCGACCAACAAGGTCGAGACGGTAGTATCGGTGGCGGTCATAGCCGGTCTCCTCAGCGGTGTGGTTTGTGCAAAACCACTGTTGAGACCTGAGACCCGGTTATGGCCACCCGCTGCGCTATTTGGGGGCTGCGCGCGTGGCCATAACCTCAGACAGTGCTTCTTCCCGAGGTGCTACGGGACGGAACTGACCAGCCGGGCCATCCTGAGATGGGCCGACCAGAACGCCATCCCCTGGCACTACATCGACCCCGGCAAGCCGCAGCAGAACGCGTTCATCGAAAGCTTCAACGGCAGCCTGCGCGACGAGTCGCTGAATGAGGAGATCTTCGACACTCTGGATGATGCCCGGCGGAAGCTCGCACTCTGGCGCAACGACTACAACACCGTCAGGCCGCACTCATCGCTCGAGAACAAGACCCCGCTCGAAGCGCGCCGGACGCTTGAGCAATTTGAGGGCTCCGCGCCCGGCACGCTTGCCCAACCCGAAACCGTCGATAATCAAAACCAAACCCGCAGACTCTCCTTATGAACAAGGGATCAGCGGTGGGCAGGTCAGCCGGTCAGCCATTCCCGCGCCACTTGGGCAATCTTTGCATCGCCCCTTCGCACTTCTCCGATTAGCCTGCGCAAGCGCCCGTGTTCCCGCCAAATTTTCTCCGTCCCAGGCTTTCTCGGCTTCGAGCCACCAGGCTGGCCTTGAAGTGCAATGCTCATTGCTTTTTCACCCGCACAATCGCTTCCAAGTGCAGCAGCGCCGATTGCAGGGTTGAACGCGCAAGGTCCAATTCATCCAGAAGCGCCCAGCGGCGCCCTTCGGCTTCATCGGCTCCGAAACAGGTCAACAGGGGATACGTTCCCGAGGGGCAAAACGGGTCGCGAGCGCTCGTGCCAGCCGTTCGGCATCCGCTAGAAGGGTGCCGTAGGTCCACCGGCGACCCAAACTCCCACTCATGTCCACCTCGATCAGCGCGGGCGCGTCTGGTTTGTTGGCGGCGACAGATCGCAACAGCCCACCGACAGTGGTTTCCAAGATCGATTCACCGTCCTGAATTGGAAAGTAGGACTCCAAGAGATTGACCTGAACCATGAAGCTCTCCCGTGCTGCATGAGTTGAAGGCTATACGAAAACCAGCGAAAGTCGCGGGAAATCACTCACCGGTCTCTGTTCGCCCAGCCTTTTTTGTGGCCGACCGGACCGCCTGCTCCAGATACGGCGGTCGGCACATCCGATGGAGGGCTGCGATGACGCAAGTGAACGCAGCCAGGCGACTCGCCAAACCGGATACGAAACGAAAAGCGACTGGACAGTTGCGAATCTGCTACGCACAGTGCCGCACAACTTGCTACACAAGCGGGGAGTGTCAGAAGTCTAAGCTGTTGAAATATAATGAGTTAATGGTGGGTGATGAGAGGCTCGAACTCCCGACATCTTCGGTGTAAACGAAGCGCTCTACCAACTGAGCTAATCACCCGACCTTCGGGGATTTAGCCAAAGCTGTTGCCGCTGACAAGGGGCGGCGGGTGGAATTCAGACAAAATCTTGGGGGATCGGCTGTGGCTCTGTGCCGTCGGGGCCGAGTTTGCTGTAGCCGCCCGGGGCCACCCGGTAGACGATGCCCTGTCCGCCGTCGAGGGCGCCAAAGGCGCCGGTCGGCAGGCCCAGGGCGAGACAGCGCAGGATGCGGCTGGTGATGCCATGCGTGATGATGACCGACGGGCCGTCGAGATCGGCGAGAAAGGCGCGGGCGCGCGCGGACAGCGCCGCCAGCCCTTCGCCGCCGGGGGCGTGGTCGTAAAACGCCAGCGGGTTCGGGCCGTCGAACAGATGCGGAAACTGGGCCACGATCGCGCGTCTTTGCTGCCCGGTCCAGTCGCCCATGCCGATCTCGCGCAGGCGGGGGTCCTGGACAAGCGGCGCCGAATTGCCCTCGGCCACGATCCGGGCGGTGTGCAGGGCGCGCGGCTGCGGCGAGGCGAACCAGCGGAAGCCGGACAGATCCAGCGACCGCAAAACCGCGTTCTGTGCGCGCGCCTGTTGCCGCCCCCGGTCGGTCAGCGGACTGTCCAGCGCGCCCTGCATCCGCCCCTGAAGGTTCCATTCGGTTTCGCCGTGACGCAGGATCAGGAGCTCGGGGTAGGCGGGCATGGGGGCTCGTTCGTTGGTGGAGCGTTTCCCGGCCCATAGCAGAGCCGGTGCGGCGGCACAAAGCGGTTTCATCGCGATGGTCAGCGCCCCGGTCCCGCGCGTTGACAGGGCAGGGTGCGGAAAATAGCGTGGTCGGTGGCGTGAGGCCGGACCGGCGGCTGCGTAAGGGGCTGGCGGTGTCCAAGGGGGGGCGAGGATGGAGTTGATCGAAGGCCACAGGCCGGTGACACCGGCAGACGGGATACCGGTGCTGGATGTCGATCCCTATGATCCGGCTGTTCTGGCAGCACCGCATGACTACTATTCCAAGCTGCGCCAGGCCGGCGAGGTGGTGTTCATCCCCCGCTACAGCGTGCTGGCTGTCGGGCGGTTTGCGACGACGCACAAGGTGTTCAGCGATCATGAGAATTTCGTGTCCTCCCGTGGGGTCGGGCTGAACGATTTCGCGTTGGAGCCGCCGTGGCGGCCGCCGTCGATCATCCTGGAGACCGATCCGCCTGAGCACACCCGCGCCCGCCGCGTCATGGCGCGCGCGATGTCGCCGAAATCGGCCCGCGACCTGGGAGAGATGTTCCGGGATGTGGCTGACCGGATCGTCGACCGGATCGTCGCGGCCGGTGTCATCGACGGGGTTGCGGATCTGGCGGAACCCTATCCGACGCAGGTGTTTCCAAAGGCGGTGGGCATGAAGGATACCAATGCCCGCTACCTCGTAGATTACGGCGCGATGGTCTTTAACGCGATCGGCCCGGACAACGAGCTGCGCCGCACCGCGATGGCCAGGGCAGGCGAGATCGTCCCGTGGATCACCGGCGCCTGCACCCGCGAACGCCTGACCGGGGACGGGCTGGGTGCGATGATCTATGCCGACGCGGACAGGGGAGAGATCACCCATGACGAGGCCGGCATGCTGGTCCGCTCCTTTCTGTCGGCGGGCGTGGACACCACCGTGACCGGGATCGGCAACGCGCTGTGGTGCCTGTCGCAGAACCCCGGCGAATGGGACAAGCTGAAGGCCGATCTGTCGCTGGCGCGGCCGGCCTTCGAAGAGGTCTTGCGCTATACCTCGCCGGTTCACACCTTTGGCCGAACCGCCGGACGGGCAACCCAGATCGCCGGTTTCCCGGTTGACGAGGGCACCAAGGTGCTCTGCGTTCTGGGCGCAGCGAACATGGACCCCGACAAATGGGGCGACCCGGAGGTGTTCCGCATCGACCGCCGCCCGTCGGGACATATCGCCTTTGGCGCCGGAATCCACGGCTGTGTCGGGCAAAATCTCGCCCGGGCCGAACTGGAGGCGCTGCTGCAGGCGATGGTGGCGCGGATCGGTAGGATCGAACCCGCCGGCCAGGCCATCTGGCGCCCCAACAACGCGATCCGCGCCCTGGACCGCCTGCCGCTGAGGCTGATCCCCAGGGCGCGGTGACCCGGTTCCGCCCGGTGCCGGCAAGGCGCGCTGGCTCCCGGCCCGCGACGGCGAGCCAAGGTGCAGCCGGGTTCCGAGACCAGGTCATCCTGGCAGACGAACCGTCGCAACCGCCCTCGCCAGCGGACAACGATACCGCCGGATTTCCCGATCACCGCCGACCCGCGCGATTTTCGCCTTGTTTCCCCCGCCAACCCACACTAAACGGGTCGACGGAGACGTGGCCGAGTGGTCGAAGGCGCTCCCCTGCTAAGGGAGTAAACGGGAAACCGTTTCGAGGGTTCGAATCCCTTCGTCTCCGCCACCTATCAATTTTCTTTGATCTGACTGGGCCACTTTGAGCGGCCTTTTTCATTGTTTTTATTGCAGTTATATGGCTTCTAGCTTTTAGTTGAGTTTCCTTCGGTTTCGCCTACTCTCGTTCATTGAGTGGTATGAAATGTGGTATGAATGCAGTGACCCTTTCTGGCAAGCTGACCAAAAAGTTGGTGGAGAATCTCGGTGCTGGGCGTCACGGGGACGGCAACGGTTTGTATCTCGTTGTTGATCCGTCAGGTGCGCGCCGATGGATTGTGCGCGTGGTGGTCAAAGGGCAAAAGAACAAAAAGGGTGGCCCGCTTCGCACTGATTTCGGTTTGGGCAGCGCGGATCTTGTGCCTCTCAATCAGGCGCGGGAGCGAGCGCTCGAATATCGGCGCATGGCAAAACAGGGGCTGAACCCCAGGTTCAATGCGCGTCAGGAGGTACCCACTTTCGAAGAAGTGGCCCAACAAGTCCACATCGATCGTATGCCAACGTGGAAAAACGCCAAGCACGGGGCCCAATGGATCAACACTCTGCGGGACTATGCCTTTCCCAAGATAGGTCGCATGCCGGTTGACAGCATCGGCCAGCCCGAGGTGCTGATGTGTTTGTCACCTATCTGGACAGAGAAGCATGAGACTGCGCGACGCCTGGCGCAACGCATCAAGATTGTTCTGGATGTAGCCAGGTCGAAAGGTTTTCGTTCCGGCGAAAATCCGGTCACAGCGATCAAGGACGCTCAAGTGCTTCCCAAGGTCAAGGCCAAACCCAAACACCATGAGGCAATGCGCTGGCAGGACGTGCCAGAGTTCTTTGCAGACCTTGAAACCAAGAATGCGATGTCCGCCAAGGCGCTGATGTTTACTTGCCTGACCGCGGCACGAACCGGTGAAGTGCTGGGCCTGCGCTGGGCTGAGCTGGATCTGGAAAACCGTTTGTGGGTTTGCCCGGCAGAACGGATGAAAACCGGCGAGGACCACAGGGTGCCACTCACGGATGAGATGCTTGCGATGATCGAGCCGTTAAAAGCCGTGGGCTCTGAATTTGTGTTTGAAGGGCAAAAACGCCATCAGCCACTTTCCAACATGTCAATGCTGATGCTTCTGCGCCGGATGAAGGTGCAGGGGGTGACGGTGCACGGGTTCCGCTCCACCTTCCGGGACTGGGCGGCGGAAGTGGCCAATGCGCCGCGCGAGGTGGCCGAGAAGAGCCTGGCGCATGCTGTGGGCAATGACGTGGAGCGGGCCTATGCCCGCTCCGACCTTCTCGAAAAGCGCCGCTCTTTGATGAACGATTGGTCGAGATTTGTAACCTCCGGAAACAATAAAGGGCAAAGGCATGAAAGTTCCACTGAATGAGCCCGAGTCTGAATGCCTCGGGCTGTTTCGAATGGCGCTCAGCGAAGAGACGGAAGAGGACCGACTTAGAGCAATTGATATCATGCGTCATGAAGTTGTGAGCCTCGGCTTGGAAAACTATCCGGTTAGCAGGTCTTCGCACCCTGAATTCGTCCAATGGGTCGCTGAAACTGCGCAATACCGTCAAGATGCCGCGCACACTTTCCATGAGATTGCCGGGCGATATGAGAGAAAGAATGAACGCAAGCTCAATGTTGCCGAGTATATCGGAAAGCGTGTGTGGGACAGCATTCAGACCAAGAGGTTCCAGGGAGTGCAGGTTAAAGGTGGCTTGCTGGAGCAGACGCGGGACTACGCGAAGCAAAATGGAGTTGGCGGCGCACGAGACCTGAACGTTTTGCGAAAGATCTGGAGCACCTATCGCGGTGTCGTGCATTTAGGCATGGCGATGGACTACTGCGAAGATCATCCGGAGACGATGTGGCATGTGCTTCATCTCGCTGAGAAGTTTCGCTCCGGGCTTAGCTCAAATTGCCCTAAGGGCACGTCTTCGCCATATGTAGATCCCAAGGCGCAGATTTCTTTTTATATATATCAGATATTTAGAGTCCTGGATTTGCAGATCGGGGACTGCCGCGCTCTCTAGGTAAGGTTCACTTCATTCGCTGACAATCAAATCAGCGAAAGAAAACCCAACCATGCCGAACCTATTTGAAGATGAACGTTGCTACGCCTTGGGAGATCCCGAACTCGAACTCCTTGGGGATCGAGACAAACTGGCACAATGGCGCCACAAGAGGGTGGGCCCCGCCTATTACAAGATCGGCCGCAAGGTGATCTATCGCGGAGCTGATTTGAACGCTTGGCTTGCCGCAAACCGTGTCGATCCGTCTCATGAAGGCGCAAAGTGATGCACGTGTTTGCGGCCTTCTCCACGGATTTGCACGCCCTATCCTGCGTGATTGGCGGTGCCACATGAGCCGGTCCTATAAGGGCATTCGATTAAAGAAGAACCGCGTCTATTCGACCGAAGACTTGCAGCGTGCCTATGCAGTGGGCGCCAACACGATCTCAAACTGGAGGAAAGCTGGCTTACGACCCTCTGATGGCAAGCGCCCCTATGTGTTCCGTGGCGGTCTGGTGATGGCGTTTCACAAGGCTCGCCATGAGCGACTGCGCACTCGACTGAATCCTGGGGAATTTAAATGCACAGGCTGTAAGTCAGCGGTGTTTCCAGAGCTAGGCAGCCTCACTATCAACCGAGCGTCTAACGGCGCCAGCATGGCATTTGGGCAGTGTTCGGAGTGTGGCTGCCACGTCAGAAAGTTCGTTTCTGACGCCGATTTGGTGGTGTTTGAACGGTTGCGCGATCCCAATACCACCGTGGACTCATTACACGAAGGAATTGGGCGAGACCCCGGTGGAATTGGGATTAGCGCGGAAACGGATAACCCGCACTGGTGGGGCAGAAATGACCGCGTTGTCTATAACTGGCAGGTTCATGCTGGCCGACTTGCGGAGCAGACAATCGATCAGCATCTGTCAGCAATCCGATTTATGGAGGAGGTTTTGAAAGGGAAGCCGTTCGACCGGCTTACTGTCCGGGATGTGGATCTCGTGCGAAGCGCGCTCAAAGGAGCGATGGTGACAAAGGGAGAAGGCCAAAAATCAAGGTCCACTGCTTCGCATCAGGCCTCTCAGATCATGAGCTTTCTGGAATGGTTGATCAAATAGGACGGCTACAAACGTCTACCAGCCGACCTGCCGAGCTATATTCAGCTGCCTAAGGCGGCCTACGCAGAGGCAATGCCAAAGGGGGAGAAGGCCTACGCCTCCCTAGAGGAGGCTGAGGAGCTTTTGCAGGGTATGCCAGCGCTGAGCCTCGCGGACCGGAGAGCCAGGGCGATGTTCGCCATTGCTTACCTTGGGGCGCTGCGCGCGGATAACATCACATCATTGAGGCTTGCCCACTTTGATCAAGACGGCCGAAAGATCATTCAGGATGCCAACACCTCACGCACCAAAAATGGCAAAAGCCTAAGGATCAGCTGGTTCCCAATCGCCAAAGCGTTCGTCACCGCCGTGGCTGATTGGGTCGAACATATGCAGTCCATGGGGCTGCGAGGGGAAGATGCGCTGTTCCCAAGCCTCCTCGAACTGAAGAGAGGCTCCTATTTGAAGGATCCAGCACGGGCTCCGATTGAGCCAATGGCCTCCAAGGACGCCGTGGCCAAAGCTTTCGCTCTCGCTTGTCGAGATACGGAAGCCAAGTATACCCCCCATTCGGTCAAGGACACGCTTGCAGCTGAGCGCGACCGCCGTCCGCTGACACAGCAACAGCGCAAGGCTTGGTCCGAAAATATGGGCCACGAAAGCGAAAAAATTACCGAAACCCACTATGGGAAACTCCCCGAAGCAGAGCGTTTCGCCCTTTTTGAGGAGATAGCCAATGGTAAAGGGGAAGCTGGGCCTTCGCCGCGCAAAATGACTGATGCGCAGAAAATTGCGCTGCTGGATGAGTTGCTGGCGAAGGTTGGCTGGGAATGAGGGGGGCTGACCACCGCGCTTCTCGGCTGGCTCACGCACCGCTGCCACATCCTGGAAACAGGCAACGACAGCTACCGATACAAGGCAAGCTCGGAAACCGCGAAGAAAAAGAGAAAGGAAACGCCTGCATTGACCGCAACATAACCGCTGAGACATAAACAAAGGTGGGTCAAATCTCGGTGAAAATACCGGGTCACTTCTCAGTGGAAATCAACAGCATGTCTGAGAGCGTCTCTGGACGCCTCGGTGGCCATCCTCGGATCTGCGCGGTGGGCGCGCTTCACGCAGTGTGCACCCTGGCCGTTTGCGAGATCATCCCACCCTGCCGCTGATGCGCCCGCCACTTTGGACATGCCGGGCCGAGATTGATGCAAGTCATGGCGCCGCCCTCGACGCCTGACATTCTGGCCCGGGGAAAACAAGGAACGGGACGGGTTTCATGAGGACGTTGGGCTTCGCATTTGCTGTCATGGTGGCCGCACCGCTTTGGGCACAGGCGCCAGGGGCCGATCAAGGCCAATTCGACCGCAGCAACATGATCAGCTCGACTGGACCGATTGCGCCGCAGCAACCGACACCAGCCCCCACGGCAACGGGCGCGGGGACGGATTGCCCGGTCGTGTTCTGGCGTGGACTAACGAGAGATCAGGGGGTTCAGGACAGCGTGATTGAGCTTGCCGAAGACGCAAGCAGAATTCGCGCGGTCGAATGGAACGAGACGCGCTATCGGATCACCTACGCGTCCGGGTTCGAACAGACGGGCGCGTTCGCGACACCTTGGACCAAAATGTCCGGCATGCTGGACTACGGCTGCGCCGACACCGGATTGGTCAGGGTGACGGTGACCGACTGCGAGACCGGCCTCGCCATTCCCGGGGCCAAGATCTCGCTGGCCTATCGCGGCGCCAACGTCACCGGGTTGCTACCTGTCAACGATGCGGGACGGGGGTGGCTCAAACCTCGCGGAATGGTTCTGCCGGCCGTGCTTGAAGTGTTGGCGCTTGCCGATGGCTACCTCATCACCCGATTGCCCTTGCGCATCGACGGGACCTCAATTGTAGAGATGACGCTGTGCCTTCGCCCGCCGCTAGATCTGACTGACGAGCCGACGTCGGAGGCGCCTCAATCGCCGCCGCCTGCGCAGGCCGCGCCCAAACCTGCGGAGATTCCAGTGGGGTTCGCCCGCCGTCTCTTTGCGACAGACCCGGTGACGGGACATGCCTATGCCAGCTCTGAGAGCGCGGCGACGTGGCCAGAGGCCGAACAGCATTGTCGGGCGGCGGGGGGACACCTGGCGACGATCACCAGTGCACGCGAAAATGCGTTCCTCGTGGAGACGTTCAACACCGACAGAGAACTCTGGCTGGGAGGTACCGACGACACACCCAGCGGCCAATGGGAATGGGTGACCGGAGAGCCCTGGGACTATACCAATTGGAACTTGCCCGACGAACCCAACGATTTTCACGGCGGCGAGTACTACCTGCAATACGATTGGGGCGGTACATGGAATGACCTCGGCCGCCCTGGCGGCAGCGATCGCCACGGGTTCCTGTGCGAATGGGAGCCGGAGGCACAAACCCAGGCCGCGGCGGCGCCCCCGCCTGCACCGCAAGCCCCTGCGCCAGAGCCCGCCGCAGCCCCTGCGCCGCCAACTGCTGCCACGGCTAGCCCGGGTTCGGGTCAGGCCGAGCCTGGCACGATTCCAAACCCGGCCAGCGTCCCGGTGAACTTCCAAAGCGGTCGGCGCGCCATCGACCCGCGGACTGGCCACGCCTATGCCAGCACCGCGCATGACATCTACACATGGCCCGAGGCAGAGGCGCATTGCCGCTCTGAAGGGGGGCACCTGGCAACGGTGACCAGCATTAAGGAGAACGCCTTTCTCGTCGAAGAATTCGAACCCAACAGGCGGCTTTGGCTGGGCGCGCGCACCGAGCCTGTGGTCGGCCGTTTCGAATGGGTGACGGGCGAAGCGTTCTTTTACGGGGGCTGGGGCAACGGCAAGGATTTGCCCTGGCAAGATGGCCGCCCCGCCCGCACAGAAGACCCGAGCCGGGAATTGCACCTGCTGTTTCACAACGACACGGGCTATGCACACAGCGGTGTTTGGTATGACCACGGCCATCACAATGCCGTCCTGCGCATCGGGGCGCTATGCGAATGGGAGCCACGGGCCGCGACCGTCGCTGCCGTGCCGGCGCCAGCGCAGACACCGGCATCGGCGACATCAGTGCATAACTCGCAAAATGCCATACCGGCGCCGCCATCCGACGCGCCTTCGAATGAACCGGGCCCTGCCGAGGTGCCGCCCGGCTTCGTCTCGATCCGGACGTATATCGATGACACCTCGGGGCATGCCTATGCGGTACACGAAGACCGTTTGAACTGGCCCGATGCAGAGGCGCTGTGCCGCAGGTTCGGCGGGCATCTCGCCACGGTCACAAGCCCGCAAGAAAACCAGATCATGGAAGATGGCTTCGACGGGTTCCGGCCTTGGTTGGGCGCGATGAAGACCGCGGCAAATCAGTGGCAGTGGGTCACGGGCGAGGCTTGGCAGTACGAGAATTGGGATACCGACGAACCTGACCTGTCCGGCGCGTACCTAAGACAATTCAGCTACGTGAGATGGGGCAGCGGGGGCGCACCCGGCTCCACCGGGCGCACGCATGTCCTGTGTGAATGGGAGCCAAAGGGAGCCACGGCCCTGCCGGCCATCAACAAGGCCACGTCGCGCGCGGCCGATCCGACACCCGTGGTGCAGTCCGCTCCAGAGCCGGTTGGCGAAGCGGCCCCGGTGGTACGTGAGCGTGTCTTGCCGGACGGCGCGATCCTGAACACGGCAACAGGCCATGCCTACAGAATGTCCAGCGATCAGGTGACTTGGCGCGAGGCGATGCAGTCTTGCCGGGCAGAGGGTGGACACCTGGCGACCATCACGAGCGCAGAGGAAAACACGTTCGTCGCCGCCCATTTCGATGGCAACAGACGCATCTGGCTGGGCGGGACCGATGCGCGGATCGAAGGGCGCTGGGAATGGATCACGGGCGAGCCGTTCTCTTTCATGGCGTTTGACGAGGACGAACCAAACGACTCGGATGGCGGTGAGGACTATCTGGAACTGGGCGAGGATGGACGGTGGAATGACGACGGTCTGCCCAAACGGGACCGTGATTTCTTCTACCTCTGCGAATGGGAGCCGGAAGCAGGCGCGCAAGTTGCCCCGTCCGTCACCCCGGCTGCTGCTCTTCCGCGCGTGGTGCTCGCGCCGAAAAAACCCAAACCCGGCGGCGCGAATGTGTCGCCGCCGCCGGCCGCCGTGCCGGCAGAATTTCCTCGCGCGAAAAGCGCCGTGGCCGGCGCAACCGGCAGCGCCTTTGCCGTGACAGAGCAAGCGCTCAACTGGCACGAGGCGGCCGAGATGTGTCAACGCCACGGAGGCCATCTGGCCACCGTGACCAGCCGATGGGAGGCCCGGTTCATTTCCCAGGCATTCTCGGGTGATCCGCTTTGGCTGGGTGGCGCTCTGAATGCCAAGACCGGACAGTGGCTATGGATCACCAATGAACGATGGGGGGTGACCAGTTGGAACGAGGGTGAGCCCGTTGGTGCCAACACGGGCGAAGACTATCTGGTGATGCGCGCAGATGGCCGTTGGACAGGCGCGGACCGTCTCGACAGTCCACCCCGCCTACCGGGCCTGTGCGAATGGGAGTCGGAATTCGAATGAGGCTTGGGATCGGCGGTGGATCGGTCACCTGCGGTGACGCGAGCATTGTCAAACGCTATGCAATGGTCATTGTTGTGAATTCCTCAACGCGGCGTCACACACCGAGCAGAGACCAATGAGCCAAGAGTAGCCGCGTAGGCGGTTCTCAGATCGGCCCGCGCGTCGCGGATGATAGACCATGACGAATGCAGGAACAGTCCCGCGATCCCGAAGGCCACGATTAGATCGGGCCATGCGCTGCCGAGCCAAGCCACGAGGCCCGCAGCAATGACCACGGCTGCGTTGCCGATGGCGTCG
The DNA here is from genome assembly GCF_020171285.1 of Seohaeicola saemankumensis. Classification (GTDB taxonomy): domain Bacteria; phylum Pseudomonadota; class Alphaproteobacteria; order Rhodobacterales; family Rhodobacteraceae; genus JAIUZI01. The sequence continues at coordinate 5,769 of NZ_JAIUZI010000028.1, read as the reverse complement.
TTCCGCGAGAACAGCCACACGGCACGCATGTTGGCGTCGCCCTTGCGGAACCGTAGCAGCGGCAGGACGGCGAGGACGTTTACCACAAGAGCAATGAAGCCAAAAAGTCCCATGAGACCCGCATCCGGGGCCGTCTGCGTGAAGACTCGCCAGATCGTCGTGCCGAGGACACCGAGGCCAAGAATACCTAGAAAAACGCCTTGGATCAGCGCGGATCGTGCCCGCCAGACCAGGCTCCAACCAATAGCCAGAAGGCCAAGGAAAGTGATGAGACCATCGCCGATGAAGTCGAGCGCGTCAGCCTTCACCGCCTGAGACCCCGCAAGAAAGCCGCCGACCATTTCGACAACGCCATAGCCGACGTTCAGGATTACGACGATCCACAATGCGCGTCGATAGGTCGGGTCCTGATGGGCCGCTCCCTGCTGCGCGTCGTTGTGACTTTCAATGCGATCAAATCCATAACCTGTCGTTTGCACGGCGCGCTCAATCTCGGGCAGACGTGCTTCAGGAACGTTGAGGGTCATGATGTGCGTGGCTGACGATACCTTCACCGCGTCAGGTGCAATTCCGGCAGACTGCGCCGCCCGCTCGATCTGAGCTGCGTCCTTTGCGCAATCCATGCCGGAGACGCGATAGCGGAAGGATTCGACATCAACACCTAGTCCGGTGTTTTGAGCGTTGGCCATGTTCGCATTGCTCCTGCTAGGGTGGACTAAAGAATAACATATCAGCGAGGAATGATATGGAGGAAATTGCCACTGACCGCAATCCCGTCGAGGCAGCCATCGAGCAACGGGCAAAGTTGTTTCGTGGCCTTGCGGACCCAAGTCGGTTGGCGATCCTCGATGCCCTGCGGACCGGACCGCTGGTCGTTCATGAGATCGTCGAACGCACGGGTTTGACGCAACCCAACGTCTCCAACCATCTGCGATGTCTTTCGGATTGTGGCCTCGTCGAAAGCGCGCGTGATGGGCGCTTTGTCCGCTACAAGGTCAGTAGCCCGCAAATCATGGACCTCTTGCGGGAAGCGGATGCACTGCTCAACGTTGTGGCCGAAGATATCAAGGCGTGTCGCAACTACCGAGTGGATGGTAGCGACGGCCCGCCCAGACGCGCCTGAGGATCGCAGTAACAAAAGCGGCCATTCGTGCCCCGCGCAGCATCAGACAATTTGGGCTCGCAGCCGTCGTTCGCTGCAAATCGCACTAAAGTCAGCTATGCGGACGAAAGCTACATCGGGAAGTCTATCTGTTCCTGCTAGGGCGAATCTCTTTTGTTCGATAGGCATACGTGAGGTTCGAACTAAGTAGATCGAGCATGAAGAAGGTGTTGCATGCGTCTAGGTATCTCGAAGGGAGTTTTCGCGGGTGTCCTGATAGCCGTGATCGTCGCAGTCGCGGCATGGTTCATCTATTTTGGACCAGGGGTATGGACCGGCAACATTTCTAATCGTGATCTCACCGATAGGACGGCCGACGCTCGCCTTCCCGGAGAAACGGACGGACGTTCCGCTAAACTCCTATCGGCCTTTCACGGACTTGACGAATTGCCGCGTCTCGCAAACGTGATCTGCAGAGGCTCTGCAGGATTTGTAGGAATGCCTGTCATCTTCTCGACCGAAATCGACATCAATACGATGCAAGCGGGGGATTTCGAGGTCACGACCCGGTCCGGCCAGATCGGAACGATGCACTGCGTCTCTGTACTGCCTGCGACCGACCCGGGCGAGTTGCGCACGGTCCTCTTGATTGGGGATCTTGGGCTGTCTGACAGCGACCCACCCGTCAGCGTTGAAATCGTGGGTCATCTGCATTCGATCGACGGCACTCTGGATTTTCGAGGGGCGAAGGTCGCGACCGTACCGCTGGCTGATGGGCCCTCCATTGCCTGGGCCGAGATTGTGGAAGACTGGATGCGGGTTGGCACATTGGGACCGCGACGTGTCCGTGGCAGCCTCTGCCCGGAAGAAGGTATCGTACAGGCGGTGCGCGTCGCGTGGGAGGGTGGCGTAACGCTGCAAGACGGAACCGAACCGGGCGCGGCAGAGAGTGACCTCTACACCATCACAGTGGAGACGGCGGATGGGTCCCGACGCGACGTTAAGCCAACCGCACTGGCCGACCTGGGCGATGGGGACAACAACCATATGCTCTGCTTGGACACAATGGATCGGCCAATATCCGTGTCCTTTCCAGAAGGCATCTTGACCGACCCGAATGACGACCTGAACCCGGCGACCCGGATTGAAATCAACCCGGTACGCTGAAAGCCAATGGTTGACCCTCTCCGTTTCGGGCGCAGAGCGGACCTGCGGTGCATTCTGCTCCGATGTCCGCTAAGGGCCGTAACCGGTAGAAGGCTTCTGTAGACTTGCAGTGGAGCCTCAGCGGCGCGGGGGACGAGACTGGGAGTCGATTCTTCAGCCTGAGCACGTGCTGCGCGTCAAAAACCGTTTGCTGCAGTTTTTAGTGTCAAAGTTTGCAAAACTTGGTGTCACGCTACACACGCTGATGTTTGACAGTTAGACCTGCAGTAACCGGAAGAGCGGCGAAGAATACGGAAAAGGCAGGATAGGCCGCGGAAATTAAAGCATATTCAGCGGATCAGTGAGATAACCGGCTAGCTGTCCTCTGTCATGCAAGACTTGCTGAAGCGGACCATATTTGAGACATTGCCTGGATTGGACCCTGAACCATCCATTTCGCGCGATGTGTCGCCAACGCCCGTTCAATAAATGACATTCTGGCGCGTAAGGCTGCTTATGTTAACTTTCGCGTGACCGGAAACTGCCCGGAACTGGAAAGTCAGCTTTCCAGAACCATCGCAACTTTCCAGAACGGGATTTCTCTCATGTTATCAATGGAGAAGGCGCTGTCCGGATGGGGAGCGCCCTAGTTTGAACTGGAAAGCGATTTTGGGTTGGTGCAGGCTAGTTGGTGCAGGCTAAATGAGGTGGCTTGTTTAATGGGCCTAACGTCAAAGCAAGGGATCTGGAAGGATCAATTGCGGCCCGTTTTAGAGTTTGGTCATACCATCTCGAGCTACTTTGCAGTACTAAACTAGCGGACATCGGTGCCTGCCGTGTGATAGTTCGTTTTCGATGATGGAAATTCGCGATGCGAAGAAAAATCTGACAGGCGCAACTTCAACAACAAGTCTTGTACTTAACGCGCATGCGCTCGGGAGCAATCGTCTCAACAAGGAAGACTGGAAAATCGATGTAATCTTCCTTTTCTGTGAGGCAGGATTCCATGAAGACAGTGATCGCGGTTGCGATCAAGGCGACGGCGACACCGATTACAATCTCTCTCAACATTTGCATCTCCTCCGGTTGGTGCGAGGCCATCTCGCTTGTTCCCAAGGGAAGCAAATTGGTCGTATGTTAACCACTGACAGAAACCGACAAATAACGGGAGCGCATAACATTGGGCAGACCGCCGAACCCCAAGATACCTGATTTCGGCACGAAAGTTCGCTGGCTCTTGGATCAGCACTTCCCTTCCGAACAAGCATACCGTCGGTTTGTAGTTCACCCCGACGACATTTTGGCGGCGCTTGAAAAAGCTAAGCGAAACGGAACATATAACTGGACTGGCGGAATCCCTGACTCTCTTACGGTCACTCGATACTTAAGTGGAGAGCGCCGGCCATCGCAAAAATTCGTGCTGTGGCTCTTGTCGCTTTTTCCGGACCTGGATGCCGACAGCTTTCAGAGGGACGAGGTCACGGCCTTCATAGCGAAACACGACCACGTAGTTGCCGCTCGCCGTGAATGGCAGCCGTACATTCGCTACTATGCTGAGAACCGAGATGTGCTCAAGGCAGTAGCACTCGCGTACCACAAGGACTGCAACACCTCTTTCCTCACGGAAAGAGGTCAAGAGATACCGCTACTGACGAAGCCGGGGTGGATCCGAGATTTCCCTTTGGAACTGAATGAGAACACCGAACTGCCCTGGCTTTCCTTTCCGTCTCCTTACCAAAAGATCGTTCTGCCACCGCTTGAGGGGTTCCGCTCCGGTTTCACAACCGTAAAGGGTGCGTATACCTACGAAAACAAAAGAGGTGTAAACCCGGAGCCGCAGGACAACGGCGAGATTTTTTCAGCTATTGAGCCAATCCTGGGGAAAGGTGGATTTGTCGGTTTTAAGTATCGTCTGGCGAGTTACTTTGACTACATCGATCAATGCGAAGTGCTCGGTGTTGAGTTGGCAAAAGCGATACTTACCAACGAAAATGATTCGCCAAACGACAAGGATGCCGTCGTGAGAAAAGAGCAACTGCCAAGACGGGGGGAACCCCAAAAGGGTTTCGATCTATCTTGGCGAGCAGCATACCCTGGCGTAAATGCCCTATGTATTCTTCGTGACTATGAGGACGATGAGCACGAAAAGGGAGATTACTTTCTTCTTCATCGAAGAGATGAAACGCAGTCGCAGGCGCAGAATACCGTTCATGTTGTTCCCGCAGGCGGGCATCAGTCGCTTTCTGCGGGCTCTTCCGAAGTGGAAGACACATCATTGTGGCGAACGCTATTTCGTGAGTTTGCGGAAGAGCTATTCAACAAGGAGAAAGTGTCGCGCCAGGCAGCCACTTGGATTCAGTTCAACAAACATCCGGACATCATTGAGATGCGTCGAGTTTTCTTGCACCCCGACCAAGTGGCATTGAGGTGCCACCTGCTCGGGTTTGGACTGGACCCAGTTACGTTGAAGCCCGAAGTACTGGCTGTCGCAGACGTCAATTGGTCTCGTGCCAAGGCCCTAAAGCCCGGTTTGGAGCTGAAGTTCAATTGGGAATTGAGGAACGCCAGGAGGAAGGAAACGCGCCACTCGCTCGTCGAGCTCTCAGAAGATAACTTGGCACGACATGCTGAAGGCATGATATTGAAGATCGAGGACCGATACCTGCCCTCGCTGCCGGCCGGCGCCGCATGTCTCATGCTGGCGGCGGAGCACTTTGAAGACTTGGGTTTGTGTTAGAGACGCGCGATACTGCCCTACCCGATGTCCTTCTCCCTGTTTAACTGGCCATTGCACTGGCCGCGAGAGGGAGATTGGGCAGGTCAGCCTCTTAGTCGGGTCGGACACTAGTTCCATTGAAGGAAAAATCCCGTGGCAGGTCAGCAGGTCGGTGCCGTTCGCTGAAGGCGCTCAAGTGAAAAGGTTGGTATGCGCGACGACGAACAAAGGGCGACCTCCGAGATCGCACGGTTGTTCAAAGTGAGCGAGCGAACGGTGCGACGTGATTAAGCTTCGACGTTAAAGAATGAGGGGTAGTATCGTCGAAAAGTAGTGTAGCTGCTTATCGTGGCTTCACTTCTTTCTCGATTGTCACCAAGGAAGAAACCAAGCGCGTCTGCTGCATCCTGGGCTCCCAAATGCAAAATACTGTCGAGTTTTGTCTTTTCGCGAAGCGAAAGATCAGGCGCATCAATATTTATGACATCACCCCACCCATTGGGCAAAAAATCCCAATGCGGGGGAGCAGCGTCTTCTTCGTCTTCCCGACGGATCAAAACTGTGACAGACAGCATACGAGAAGTATCCTGATATGTCGTAATAAGGAGTGGGTGTGCGACCACCGCCTCACCTCCCTGACCAAGTCCCGAGATTATAGCTGCCTCTACACAACGCGCCAATGCACTTGACCTGCTCCCTTCGGAGTCCGCGCTTATAAGTTAGCTCTGTTCAGGGTTTGGTCTTCTTCTGACCGTTGGTGATACTCCCTCGGGGTGAGCCCGTCGAGGCTCGAATGCGGGCGGTG
>NZ_JAIUZI010000027.1 GCF_020171285.1 Seohaeicola saemankumensis | reverse complement strand
ACCGCCCGCATTCGAGCCTCGACGGGCTCACCCCGAGGGAGTATCACCAACGGTCAGAAGAAGACCAAACCCTGAACAGAGCTAACTTATAAGCGCGGACTCCGAAGGGAGCAGGTCAGTCTGGCGCTGTTTCACTCGTTTTGAGAGTGAAGGCTTTAGCGATGATGGGACCGAGGCAGGCGGCGCAAGGTGCGCTGTTTTTCGAGTTCTCGATTGACGAGTTTGTTCGTGCCGATCACCCGCTACGCGGCATTGATCGTTTCCTTGATCTGTCGGACGTTCGACCGCTTCTGGCACCGGCGTATAGCTCGCATGGCCGTCCTTCGATTGACCCTGAATGATGATCCGGATGCTGTTGGTGGGCTACTGCAAAGATATTCGATCAGAGCGTCGCCTTTGCGAAGAAGTGCATGTCAATCTGGCATATAGATTGTTTTATGAAGGCTCGACCTGACTGACCCGTTGCCTGACCATTCAACCTTCTCGAAGAACCGGCACGGACTTTTCCGGGAGAGCGGTTTGTTCCGACACCTTTTCGAGACGGTTTCGCGGCGCTGTATTGACGAGGGCTTGGTTGGCGACGAGAGCTTTGGTGTCGATGCCAGCCTGATCCCGGCAAATGCCAACCAGACACGCGGGATTGAAAGCAAGGAAGGTCTGCCCCCAAACTGACCATCCGCGTGGTTGAGGATGACCTGCCCCGCGACCAGTTCCACGATTTGGTTTCGGGTTCACCATGGTCGAAGGCTAAGCGGCAAACCTGCCCGCTCAAGCTAGTCGCCCTGATACCTCCGGCCATGCTCGCCTCAACCGGACTCCTTCTCGCAAGACCGTTTTGACAGTACCGTCAAATGACGCCTGCCATGCGCTTCATGTCATCGCTGAATTTCAGCACGGGCGTCCGCACAAGTGATTGTGAAAGTGGTCCCTGCAAGGCAGGCGCGCACCCCTTGATCGCGCTCTCGACCTTTGCCGCAGCAGCCTTCACAGCAGAGCTTCTGTGGGTCTTGTTCGAATAGACGAGTTTTCCCAATGTGGCAGCGACATCAACAAGGTCTTGCGGAACGACCCCGTAGCTAACGAGGATATCGCATTTGGCGGCAAGATATTTCACGACGTATTCAGGTCGCGTGTTCGAAACGCGCACCAAATAGCCCGCCTTTCGCACGATGTCGCGCGCATCCATGTCGATGATCTTTTCTTTCTTGTCCCGCTTTTCCTTTTCCGTGTCCTTGGCGAGTTCGTCGTCAAGCTTTTGCGGCAGGCCAGGGTCGATCTTGGCGAGTTCTTTGGCGTAGGCCAGCACCTTTCGATCGCCGTTCTCCGGATCCGGCACGCGACCGGGCGCCGGGCGACGAAGCCTGTCTCCCGTCGCGTTCTTCGCGGCCGCATCGCGTTTGGCCTCCCACTCCTGCACGAATTTCTTGGCCTCTTTCGGGCTCATGATGCTTCCCTTGCGGACAAACTTAACGACGTCCTCACCGGCATGCTTGCCATCTTCGAACTTCAGGTCTTTCCAGTTCTTGAGGATCTCGCACACCTCCTTCATGGTTATGACTTCATGAAAGGACGGGGCGTTCTCGTCGGCGCCGCCAGCATCGAGAAAGTCTTCGATCGCCTTGTATTTTATCTTCTTGTAATCGACGACATCGTCCATGTTGATCCCGTCAAGCACGTAATAAACCGGCTTGCCAGCGGTCTTGGCCGACCACAATCCGGCCTTGCACAAGAACGACGTCATAAACTTTTCATCGTCCACGCCGGCGACGTCGCTCACGGTCGCCTGATGAGTTTTAGGGGACTTCCCCACAAATTTCTGCACATCTTCCGACTCGCGCGCCATCGAGCCACGCGGCATCTGCTCTGCAAGGCTTTCGAGGTACTTTTTTGCATCGACTTTCAGGTTCGCTATGTACTCCTTTTCAACTTCGACGAAGGGGCGGAACTTGAAATAGAGCGGGTCCACCTTGTCCCCACTGTCCCGTACTTTCTGAATCCCATCTTTCGCCGCCTTGACGGCCGCCTCGACGAGGATCGGGATTTCATTCTTTGGATCGGCGAGGAATTTCGCGTAAGCGGCCTCTTTGGTAATCGGGTTGATCGCGTCCCAAAGTTCCATCATTCGGGCCGGACGCACGCCGCTTTCTTCCTCGTGCGAAGCGGCCACGAATGGGGTGCGCATTTTTTCGAAACCCCAGATCGTGCCGGGTTCCTCCCTGAACGCCGCGATAAGTTCGGAGTCCTTGATATCTTTCCAATTGGTAAGTCCGAGCGCCGTCTTGTCGTCCTCAAGCTTGTTCAGGATCATCCGGATATTGATTGCCTTCTCACGATCTTTGTCGGACATCTCTTCTTCTTTTTCGGTGCCAAGTTTTCCGACGAGCGGCAGTTCTTCGAACAGCATATGCTGAAGCGGCGGGCTGAATCCGCTGTAGGAATAGAGGCCCTTGACGGCCGGGGCGGCAATGGTTGTGTCGGCGCCGACGTCGATCAGGTCCGAGACCGAGTCGAAGTGCCCCTTCTTGACAAGTTCGGTGAAGATTGAAGGTCCGAGGGCTTTGGGATCCGACCCGAGCCCTTTTCCGGTGCCATTCCACGTATCGACACTCACGTGCTCGGCGATCACCTTGAACAGGTCCTTGTCAAAACGGGTTGGATCATCCTCGATGCTGTCTTCAGGGGGAGCACTTTTTTGGACAATTCTAAGGAGCGCCGGAACAAGGAGGTCCTCCGCCTTGTCGCCCATCATATCGAAGAACATGCTGGACTGAAGGTCGCTGGCCTTGCAGATGCTAAGAACCCAGGCGGCAAGTTCCTTATCCCTTGCCATCGCCTCGATGCCCTCGCCGGTTGCAAGCATCATGCTGCAGGCCAGCCGCTTTTCCTCGGCCGGTCCATTGTAATTCTTGAGCGCCTTGAGAATGTTGCCCCAGTTCTTCTCGTGGAAGGCTTCGACAACGTTCACGTCGTCGGTGTTCGCGGTTGCTGCCGGTGCTGCCTGCGCCGCGGGAGCCGGTCGGTTCTTGCGGAACAGGTTGAAGAAACTTTTGACCGCGCCGGATTTCTTTCCACCCCCGTCAACATTGGTTGTTGCGTTTGTCATTTAGCGATCCCCGCGATACGTGCCGTGCTGCGTTCGATCTCGTCGAGCGCCGAACCCAGCGTTGCCGCAACCGACACCGGCACCTTCCATGGATTGTTGTCGACCCCAGCCACGCGCGGATCCGAACCGAGCCACGCCCGCGCCGCGGAGACAGCCGTCGTTACCTTATCGCGCTTGTCTGAAGCGAGCGGCGCCTTGTCGAACTCCATCAATGCGGTGAGCATCTGGACACGTACCGGTCCAAGCAGATTGACCACATCGGCCGCGACTTCGGCCGCGTCGGGTTCATCGGCAAGCCGCACCGTGTCGGATAGCACTCGCAGCTCATCATCCACCTTGTCCTTGGCAGATTGCCACGTGAGCACGAGCGGCACAGCATCTCCGGCGGGAGACACCAGAGCGTCTGGCAAACGAACGATGAAGCGATCGACGAAGCGGTGCTGAGCTTCTGTCAACTCGCTCATGTTCTTGCTCCTTAGTTTCTTAGGATGAAGCGGAATTGCTCAATCGAAGCACCACTCTGGTTTAGCGTCAAGAAAATCCGATCTGCGGTCGCCTCCCGTGGCTGCCGTCAGGTGGAAACGGGATTCTAACTTTCGAGACGTACAGAACCCCTTTCCAGTCAAAACATCATCCTGGCCTTCTGCCGGTTTCGTGGAAGGCAATTTAAGCTTTCATAGCTCTCTCCTCGAACGTGATAGGACTTAGAAAACCAATGGTCGAGTGACGACGCGTTGGGTTATAGAACCGCTCAACATTAGCGAACACATCTGCGCGTGCCTATTTTCTGGTCCGGTAGGTTTTGCGCCTTACCCGTTCTGTCTTCAGCGATGAGAAGAAGCTTTCCATCGCTGCGTTGTCCCAGACATTCCCGGCGCGGCTCATCGAACAGGTGATGCCATGATCGGCCATTAGCATTTGGAACGGTTCGCTGGTGCATTGGCTTGCCGTAGCAGACGGGCTGTCCGCCCAATATCTTTACAAGCTCGGGGGCCAATAATTGACAAAGCCGCGCTCCGACATCGGAAAGCCGCTACAGGTCTTGTTGATCGATTCCAGCAAATGGGTTTCGCACAACCGCCATCGCGGCGACACGGGTAAGCGGTTCACAGGGATTGCCCATTTCATCGGAAGCAATGATTTCCCTCGTGAAAACGGTTTTTCGAACATCCAAAATCATACTTTCCTTTCGAGGCCGCAAAATGGCGCGATTTTGAAATATTGGAATGCAAGCGCAAGCGGGACCACTGACGCGAACAAGATGATGGCAAGCCATATGGGTCCCTGAGCATTGCCCGTGGCATCCAGGATAGCACCCGCGGTAGGCGGGGTGACCAGCATGATCGCATAATACACAGTGAAGAAGATGCCCATTCCAAAGGCCCGAACCTGTGGACGCAAGGCTTGGCCTGCCATTGCCATGATCACCCCTGCAGGTGCCATGCCGACAAGGCCGAACAACAGGCTGGCGCCAAAGCCGGCACCCGGCAGACCAAGCAGCAAAAGCGCTACGACCGCTCCTCCCATGCAGAGGGTCAAGACGGCATTCCGCCCACCGAATCGGTCCACAATTTGCCCGCACAAGGCACCCGAGAAAATCATGATCCAGCTGCCGATACTGATGATACCAGCGGCGGCTATAGCGGATCGGCCAAGGTCCTCAAGAACTCTTGGCCCAAAGGACAGGTAGGTGACATAGGCGGCGTTGAACACGCCCCAGGCAGCAGCGGCGCAGAAAATCAGGCGCCATTCTTGAGCCGTCATGATCGCGCTCGAACCGCTTGTTGCATGAGGCAAATCATGCGGCGGCCGATAAAACAGAAAAATCCCGAGCGCCGCGACCAGGCAATAGACAGAGGCTGCCTGAAACGGGACCTGCCAGCCAAAGGCATGCGCAAGCCAGGCGTGACCAACCTGGCCCATCGCGATCCCGAACGGCCAACTCATCACAAGAACGCTCATGGCGGTCGCAATTTCGCGGCCTTCAAACCAGTCCGCGACCATTTTCGTGAAATATAGCGTCGAGAACAAGAAACCGGCCCCGGCCACGACCCGGCCCAGCCCCATGGTCCAGCTTTCCGTCGCAAAGGATGACACGGCTCCACCCAAAGCCAGCGCACCCAATCCGAACACGACCATGATGCGATCTGAAACAAAGCGGCCCCAATACCCGGCAGGCATGGCCAAAAACAGACCAGGCGCCATGAACAGCCCAATGAGGAAACCGATGCCCACATAATCGAGCCCGAAGGCGACGACCAGGTCGTCGCCCACGGAAGCCACTGTCTGAAACTGAACCCCAAGTCCGACGCGGGACAGAAACAGGAGGGCAAGTATGCGCCAGCGCATCACGCCCACCCCAGCCCGCGCAACGCCTGAACGTCATTCCAGATCTTGGTCATGTGGCAAATCTTGTCGTCGTCGAAGTGGATGACATAGGCGTAGTCAGACATTACCGAATTGCCTGTCGGCGCCACCGGGCCTCCGCCGTCAGTCTGGGTTCCGTGAAACCTGGCCGCAGCGACAACTGTTCCGCGGGTCTCGTCGGCCGCGAAGGCGGTCAGCTCATAACGACCATCCGGGACAGGCGTCAGAATTCCCTTCATCCAGTCCGCATAGGCAGCGAGTGTCGTCGTGTCGGCCAGGGTATCTGCCTGGCAGGAAAACGTCGCCCCTTCGTGGCACCAGGACTTGCAGCCGTCCCAGCCCTTGCCGGTTTCACATGCTTCGAAAAAGGTCTGCGCAGTTTCAATTTGTGACATCCTGGTATCCTCCAAGTTCAATTTATGGGGATCAGCCTAGGCCAGCGGCCCGGATGCTCGGTATCGTGCAGATGCGGGAAATCCGGCGTTCCTCTTGCAGTATTTTGACTACAGCATTTGTAGGATTGCTTGTTGCGCCAGTGGTACTCACACTGAAACCCATGAAAATTCAGGGGGCATCAAGCATGTCATCAAAGGGCGATCTTACTCCAAGGGAACTGCAAATCGCGCAATCCTATTCCGCTGGAGCAACCTATCAAAAGATTGCCGATACATTGTGCATTGCACCATCGACCGTGCGCACCCATCTGGCCACCATTTACCGAAAGCTGGAAGTTTCCTCGAAACAGGAACTGGCAACTCGCTTGAAAGGCGAGACCGCTCTGTCCCGGAGCCAGTCTGAAATGACTTCGGTGATATCAGAACTGGCGCTGAGCCTTGAAGAAGCGATCAGTCGTGAAAAAGCCCTAAGCGAGGTGTTGCGGATTATCAGCACGACCAAGGGCGACCTGGACGCCGTGTTGCCGTCAATCCTGTCCTATGCGCTCGAACTCTGCGATGCAGAATTTGGTGTCATGTTCGAATACGGACGGAACGGCAGATTTCACGCGACCTTCACCCTTGGGATTCCGCCGGCTTTCAAAACCTGGTTTGACGATCAGGGCTGGTTCGCGGTCAGCCCCCGTACCGGGCTTGGCCGCATGGATGCGCAACGCAACGTGATCAATATCTTCGACGTTAAATCCGAGGATGTATACCAGAGCGACGATCCATTGCGCTATGCCACCGCCGATCTGGGCGGAGCCCGGTCGTTTGTCGCTATTCCGATGCTTGCTGGGCACGAACTTGTCGGTGCCTTCGCCCTTTACCGGCAAACCGTGCGGCCATTTTCCGAAGACACCACCCGGCTAGCCCAGATGTTCGCGGCTCAAAGTGTGATTGCTCTCGAAAACGCACGTATGATCAAAGCTATTCAAAAGGCCGGCCAGTGACCTAGGAACCATCGAACGCAAACGACCTCAGCAACCGCGAACGTCAGATCGCCGAAGACTACGCACGCGGCGAAAACTATCAGCAGATCGCTGACCGACTGTGCCTTGCCCCTTCCACTGTGCGCACGCACCTGGCGACGATCTATCGGAAACTGGGCGTATCATCGAAACTGGAACTTCGCGACGCGCTCTCTCCCGCACAGCTTTTCTGGGCCAGGGAAACCCCGGCGCACCCGGAAAAACCCTCCATCGCCGTGCTTGCCTTTGAAAACATGTCGGGCGACCCGGAACAGGAGTATTTCTCGGACGGCATCAGTGACGATATCATAACGGCTCTGTCTCGCTCGCCCTGGCTCTTCATCATCGCACGCAACACGACCTTTACCTACAAGGGGAGTAGCGTCGATGTCGGTCGCGTGGCCGAGGAACTCGGCGTCCGTTTTGTGTTGGAGGGGAGTGTGAGGCGGTCGGGCGACCGGGTCCGCGTTACGGCACAATTGATCGATGGCGCGACCGGTGGGCACGTCTGGTCGGAGCGCTATGACGGGCAGCTTGAGGATGTGTTCGATCTTCAGGATGAGATTACCCGCAATGTGGTGGCCTCGATTCAGACTACCGTTCACCTCAGCACAATTCAGGAACCCGTCGAACGCGCGACTCGTCCCGATCTGACAGTTTGGGAACTGACAATGTGGTCGTGGCATCTGCTGTACGATTTTGACCCCAAAAGTTATGCACACGCCAAGACCCTGCTGGAGCGGGCGCTCGCTCTTGACCCCAAAAGCGCAGAGGCAAACATGATCCTGTCACTGATCAACCACCACATCGCCATTATGGGATTTGTCCCTGATGTAAGACCTGCAATGGATGCGGCCTATGCGCTGGCCCGCCGCGCCGTCCAGCTCGACGATCGCAATGAGTATGCGCATTGGGCTTTGGGTATCAGTTGCTGGGGGCTGCTCAAATATGACGAGTCGCTGGCGGCTTTGGAGCGTGCCGTCGAACTGAACCCCAATTGTTCGTTGGCTCATGGTAGTCTCGGCACCTTGCTGGGAATTATGGGGCGTTCAGAAGAAGCCATTGAAAACCAGAAAATCGCGATCCGCTCAAACCCGCTGGACCCGAGCATCTTCTTCCGCTTTTCCGGCCTTGCTCTGGCGAACTACATGGCCGGACGATACCCAAAAGCCATCGAATGGGCCGAGCGCGCGATTCACCGCATGCCTTGCTAGTTTTTCGCACATTTTGTTTTGGCCGCCAGCCACGTTGCGCTTGAACAGCACGAACAAGCCGCCCTGGTCGTCAATGCCTGTCGTGATGTACTGCCTGGAATCCACATTCAGGATCTTGAGCGTATTCCTCTGAAAGACCCCGATAAAATGAACAAGCTGCGCGAACAATTGCGCCAAGCTGGGTATTCCGGGTGACTGGAGCCTGCAACAACAGTCATAGGCGCAGTTGCCTCGAAAGCGCCCTTTTTCCGCGGTCCGGATATCTACCCAAGTTGACATCGAGCAAGTGCAGCGAAGGTCCGCAATACGGGCTGCGACCACGGCATCCAAACCAACCCGTAGATAACGGCTGCGGGCCGTTTGCTCCAGTTCGAGCGAGACCATCGAACGACGGGTAAGTCCGCATCTTCCCAGTTCGGTACCGGCGCGGCGAAGGGCCGGTTCAGAATATGGTCTTGAAGCCTAGTCTGAACGGCTGCTTCCGCCGTTTCCGCATGATTTTCTCGCGCACGCAGAGAAGGTCCTTAGCCCGCCCGTCGTGTAGAATTCTGCGTCCAATACCGAGGTCGTCTTTTAGGCTCCGAGCGGATTTGCGGCACAGCAGCGGTCGCATTAACCGCCTTCGAGCGGATTCCCCAGACTGGCCATTCGCTTCGCTGGCCCGCTTGACACAAAGAGGGGTCGACAGCGTGGGAAACGCGAACTACACGACCGTTAAGCAAGTTGCACGCCTACCGGGCTCGCGGCTAATTGCCCTGAACTGATTTGCGACCCTGATCTTCCTGCCATTTCCCGTCTTGCGAATAGTGTTCAGGATACACCTTATCGCCATTTTGACAGCATCAACGCAACCACGATGAAGGTCCCGTAGACAAACATCCCGGCAGCGATGGCGACAAACACAGACGCCACGCCGAGTTCGGATGTGTGGCTCAACAAGACTGCGCCGCCGAATGCAACGCCAAGGCGGGCCACCCCCCCGAGAAATGGCCACAACATGCGTCCTGCGCCTTGGCTTGCGAAATACAAGGCCAGGCCAATTGCGAAGAACCCGTAGAACGGCGCGACAATGCGGAAATAGGTCCGTCCGGCGGCCAGTGGCGCGGCATCTTCTGCAGAAAGGAACAATCGCAGCCACAGATCAGGCAAAAGCGCAACAAGCAGGCCGATCGCCCCTACGATCCCGGCTGCGGCCAATGACCCACACCACGCGATCCGCAAGGCGCGGCGGTGCTGACCAGCACCGATATTGGCGCCGACCATCGCCGTCATCGCTGCGCCAATACCGAAAACGACCGGAATCATCAGGAATTCGAGCCGTGCGCCGAGCCCGTAACCCGCCAAGGCGGCTTCACCATACCGGCCGACGGCCCCGACCATCAGTATGATTGTCAGAACCGTTAACACCGAGTTTACCGATGCGATCAGTCCGACCTGCAGGATGTCCTTGAACACCCCGGTCGTGACCTTTGCCACCCGCAGGGTCAGCCCGGCGCGACCGGTGAGGAGAAACCCGAGCGCAAAAACTGCTCCGACGCCGTGCGCCAGAACGGTTCCGAACGCAAGCCCAGCCATACCCAGGGAAGGCAACCCACCCCAGCCGAGGGCTAGTCCACCGGCAAGCGGGATCGTCACCACGGAAACGCCAAGCAAGGAGAGTGACGCAAACATCATGTTCCCGGTGCCGCGTACGGTGCTCAGGGTCGCATGGCAAATCCAGATGGTCAGGCAGCCGGGAAAGAAGACCGCAGCATAAGAAAGAGCGGCCTCTGCAGACTGTCCCGCACCGCCAAGCAGTTCGAACACGGTCCGGCCGAACATCGCCATCAACACCATGGACATCAGCGCCGAGCCTGCCGCGATAATCCATGCCGCAACGACGGCACCGCTGGCACGTTCCGGGGCATCGGCGCCCAAAGCGCGTGCGACGGTTGATGAAATCGCGCCGCCCATTGCGCCCGCGGCGAGCATCTGGGTCAACATTACCAGCGGAAAGACAAGGGCCAGCCCGGCCAGCGCCTCAACCCCCAGTCGGCTGGCAAAGACACCTTCGGCGATGCTCATCATGGCCTGGACGACCATCGCCAGGACGTTTGGCGCGGCGAGGCGCGTCAGGGTCGGCCCGATTGGCCCGTTCGTCATGGCGCGTGTCCGTGCCACGCGCGATGAAGCCGCCGCCGCCTGCCGTTGCGTGGGTGCTGCGATGGCCATAGCTATCTATCCCTCGGCGAGGGGGAACAGGAAACAGGTCGTGGACCCGTGGGCATACAGTTTGCCGTCACGAACACCGATCAGCCGCGCTTCTGCCGTTGCCATTTTTCGGCCCCGGTGGATGACCTTGCCCTCGGCGCGCAATGTGCCGCTGTCGGGTCTGATGGCGCGGGTATAGTTGATCTTCAGTTCGGCCGTCGTGAAACCCCATCCGGGCTCAAGCGTCGTGTGCACAGACACGCCGAGCGCTGAATCCAGCACGGTTGCGGCAAACCCGCCATGAATGAACCCCATCGGGTTGAGCAGGAAATCACCCGGCTCGCAGTCGAATGCAGCGCTGCCGAGTTCGAGAGAATGCGGCACCGACATTCCGATCGTCGGACCGATGGAAGGTTCTCTGCCGATTTCACCCGCGACCAGCGCACGCATGTACTCCAGACCAGACATGCGCATCGCGGCGGAGGGATCGAAAGCTGCGGTTTCATATTCGTAACTGCGGACGTGGGTCGTCAACTTATGCGCTCCTTGGCCATCTCTGGGCTTGCCGTGGCAAAAAGTAAGTTCCAAAAAGGAATGGAGTCATGAATAAGTTCTCTTTTGGAACCCGTCAACATCGGATAGTGTTGTGCCATGAAATGGGATGAACTTAGACAAGAGAACTGCCCGGTCGCCCGTGGCCTGTCCGTAATCGGGGACCGCTGGACGATGATGGTTCTGCGGGACTGTTTTCTGGGAATACGACGTTTCGAGGAAATGCAGGCGCGCCTTGGTATCACCCGGCATGTTCTGGCCGATCGTCTGCGGAAACTGGCAGCCGAAGGCGTTTTGCGCCGGGACCAGTATCAGGAGCGCCCGCCACGGTTCGAATACCGCCTGACCGACAAGGGCAAGGCACTGTATCCGGTGCTAGTGGCGCTGATTGACTGGGCCGAACGGAATGTGCCTGCGAAGGGGGAAACGGCCATCACGTTGCTATCGCGTGAAACCGGGGAAGAGATTTGCCCGGTCTTGACCGATGCCAAGACGGGTCAAAAAATCACTCACCGATCAGTGACGGCACGCGTCAACACCTGACCGTCAACAGGATGTCTTCGGAAACCTCCTCTGTCTTGCTGGGGATCCGGGCGGGGGTTCTGGTTGGCTACTGGCTCATAGTCTTGGCATCACACCCCGCGAACGTCCCGTTCAAAGTACAGCGCAAGGGCCTTTCGCGTCCGCAGAGAATGACCGCTGTGCGCCCTTCGTGACGAACGCTGCACTCAACATAGACATCGCCTTCGGGCTCCCACCCGACTTTCTCCGCGATTGCATCCGAGAGTGTTACCTTGGATTGGCAACGTCCGGTTGGCGCTGTGGTGGATCGTGGCGGATGGGAGGAACCATCATGACCATTGCAAACTTACCTGCCATTCGCACCTGTCGCCCTGCATGGAACAAAGGCCGTGTTGTCGGGCAAAAACGTCCGCTGATGCCAAGACACGTTTGGGCCATACGCGTCCGACTTGAGATCGCTGAGAACCATCGCGATCTGGCACTGTTCAATTTGGCCATCGACAGCAAACTACGTGGATGCGATTTGGTGAAACTGAAGGTCGCCGACATCTACGCCTCTGGCCAGGTCAAGGAACGAGCCTCGATCATCCAAAGCAAGACGCAACGCCCAGTGCGGTTTGAGATCACCGAGGGCACACGCAAATCGATTCTGCGATGGATGCAGGAGCCGCTTATGGTCGGCTCCGAATTCCTTTGGCCGGGGCGTTTTCATGAACGTCTGCACATTTCGACACGTCAATACGCACGTTTGGTACGCGAATGGGTCAAATCCATCGGGCTTGATCCGACGTCTTTCGGGACGCATTCCATGCGGAGAACCAAGGTCGCGCACATCTACCGCAAGACCGGAAATCTGCGCGCGGTGCAGCTTTTGCTTGGCCACACGAAGATGGAAAGCACTGTTCGGTATTTGGGCGTCGAACTTGAGGACGCACTGACGATCTCCGAAGCTGTTGAAATCTAAAGACATGGGCCGTCTTCACAGACGGCCCAAACCTGCCTTTTGACGCGGGCCTGATGCTGCGGCGCGGCCTTTTCGAAGCTGCCGTTCGCAGTCAGCGCAGCATAACCGCCCGGTCGGAAGTCGGGAACGCGGACAAAGTTGCCGTTCGACGATGTCTAGCCGGAGGCCTTTATGAGTTATTCGGGCATGCCCGCACGCCGCAAGCCTTCCAGAAATCGATTTTCATCGTCTTCATACGCAAACCCGACCGCACCGCGCGTCGTGGAAAGTGAAATCCCCGGCACCAGCCGAGCGAGCTGAGAATAAGCCTCCGCGGCCTTCTCCGTCTCACCGATCATGCCATATGCAGCCGTCAGGGCGCGAACCGCAGACGGAAGGCGCGGGTTTTCACGAACCGCTTCAAGGCAGTGACCAAGGGCTCCTTCGTAGTCCCCGGCGTTGAATTTTGCCTGGCCAATATTGGCGATAAACATCGCCCTTTGGGGATCTCTCGGGCTCAGTCTGATGGCCTCTTGCAGACTTCCAAAGCAGTTCTCAAAATCGTGTGTGTAACTTTGGACCATACCAAGGAAGCCATGAGCTATAGACAGGTTCGGGTTGATTTCGATAGCGCGCTTCAAGGCGCCTTCGGCATCTTGGTGTCTGCGCAAACTGAACATCAGCGCGCCAAAAACCGTATGGGCCGCCGCATCAAGCGGGTCACGTGCAATTGCGTTCTGAGCGGCCTCCATCGCCAATCGAAGGGAGTCCGGTGGTGGTCGATTCCAAGCATAAAGTGCATCGTAGCCGTATCCCCAGGCCAGCATTGTATATGCCTCGACGAGATCGGAGTTGCGCTGAAGCAGCTCCTTAGAGATTTCTTCGGCTTGCAGGTTTTGTTCCGCGGTTAATCGGGTCAGATGCCATTTCGCCCGTTGAAGTTGTTCATGATCGCTCAGGTCCCGTGCCTGCTTTCCCACTACTTTGGCGATTGCGTCTGCCTCGATCTCGGGTGCGACTGACCCAACTATGTTTCGCGTGATCTCATCCTGAAGTTGGAATACGTCCTCAAGTCGGCCGTCATATTTTTGCGCCCAGATGTGGCGATCTGCTGTGGCGTCGATCAACTGAGCCGTAACCCGTATCCGGTCACTTGCCGTCCGAACCGAGCCTTCCAGAACATACTGGACACCCAGTTCTCGCCCGATATCGCGCACGTTTTTCGCCCGCCCCCGGTAAGTGAAGGCGGTATTGCGGGCGATTACGAAGAGATTGCCGAAATGCGAGAGCGCAGTCGTGATATCTTCGACGATGCCGTCACTGAAGAAGTCTTGCTCAGGATCGCGGGACAGATTGTCGAATGGAAGAACCACAATCGAAGGCTTGTCAGAGAGCGGTTGACTGGCTTTTCCGGGGTCTGCTTCGCTTGGCGCAGCCGATGCACCCGCGACTGGGGTCAGGCGGTGCAGCGGCACCTTGCGGGGGATGTTCTTGAGTTCCCGCGGACCGAGCTCTTCTGCTGGAACATCAAGACGTCCGTTGAGATGTTCCCAAACTGCTCCAGAGACAAGGATTTCACCAGGAGCGCAAAGCGCTTCGAGTCGAGCAGCCACGTTAACACCGTCGCCATGAATATCGCCATGGGTCTCGACCAGCACTTCTCCCAGGTGAACGCCGATGCGTAGGACAAAGCGGCGGCCTTCGGGATCATTCCTCGCGATTTCGGCGAGCTTGCGCTGGACGTTGATTGCGCCTTTGACAGCGCCGATGACAGAAGAAAACTCTACCAGTGTGCCGTCACCAGTGCGTTTGACGATGCGACCGCCGGCTTTCTCAATTGCCGGCTCGGTTACAGTGTCGCGTAGTTGGCGCATGCGTTCGATTGTGCCGGTTTCATCCTCGGCCACCATCCGCGAGAAACCGACAATGTCAGCGACGACGATAGCTGCCAAACGACGTTCCATGTATCAAGGTTAGCACAACAAACGGCTGAGTGGGATGCAGGCTTTGGGATCTAAGCCGCCATGCGGTGACGCAGCATAATCCCAGCTTCGACACCGATACGAATGTCGGCTCTTCGTTCAGAGTCCCGCTCAGTTCGCAGGTGCGGAGAATGACGGCTCAACCGCCCTTTCCCGACAAGTTAGTTTCTCTGTAGTTGTCTGATGGCGCGGCCTAGCAAATACGCAAGTAGTATTGGTGGTGCGGCGGGGGATGAGTGAGTAGCACGTTGATTCCGGCCAGAATGCTCATGGGGGCGCGGTGGATTGATGGCCTTGTGTGGTATTATATGTGGTATGAATTTTTGGCGCTTTGAGATATGCATTTAATTACAATGTATTGGTTGGTAAGTGTGTCGGACTTCGTTTCCGCCATAGCTCTTGGTAAGGCGGATCATGGCCAGTCGAAGAGCATCATCGTTCTTCTCTATAGCCTAATATTGCATGGAGCTGCGTGCATGTCTGCACCGACTTTGTTCTCGGTGCAAAAGCAACAGGCAAGCCGATTTGGGATCGTATCCGTCCGGAGACGCGCGAAGCCTGTCTCAGGACAGGATGTGCCATCACGCGGGATCAGAGAACGAAGTCGCTGGCAACGAAAGTATACGTTCCGATGAACACGATCTTGAGATCAGCGACGCCATCGCCGTCGACATCACCCAGAAGGAAGGTATTGGAGCCTACGTGTTCGTAGCGCAGTTCGCCCGCTGTGCCCGAGAAGGCGGAGGCGCCGATCAGGGTGAAGGCATCGTCGCCGCCGCCGGTGATCGCGTCGATGCCGCTCAGATCCGCTGTGTCTTCGAGCTGGACGAAATCTTTTACCTTGTCGAACAGGCCCTTGACGTCCTGGCTGTCCAGGACGTCGTCCCAGACGAACGTATCTGCTTCGCTGCCGCCGACCAGCTTGTCTCCGCCGCCGCCGCCATCCAGGATGTCGATTCCCTGGCCGCCTTTCAGCAGGTCCTTGTCATCGCCGCCGGTCAGGGTGTCGTTGTCCTTTCCGCCGACCAAGACGTCGAGACCGTCACCGCCGATCAGGATATCGTTGCCACTGCCGCCGATCAGCCGGTCATTGCCAATGCCGCCGTCCAGCGTGTCGTCGCCGCCGAGGCCGGAAAATGTGTTGTTGTGCTCTGTGCCGGTATCGGTTGCGCTGATTACGTTTGCGTCGTTGGTCCCGACCACGTTTGCGCCACCGCCGACAGTCACATTTTCGATCCCGGTCAGCGTGTCATAGTTGAGGCCGCCGAATTTGATCACGCCGCCGTTCAGCTTGAACGATACGGAGTCAGCCCAGTCGACATCCGACAGCAGCGTGTCGATGTCCGCGCCACCGTCAAAGCTGTCGGTGCCAAGCTGGGTGTGGACCAGGGTGTCATTGCCGGCATCGCCGTTCACCGTGTCGACACCGGTGCCCAAGCCACCATCCAGAATGTCGTTTCCGGCGCCACCATTGATGATGTCGTCGCCAGAGTTGCCGTTGATCGTGTCAGCGGCGCTGGTTCCGATGATGGTTTCAGAGCTCGCATCCCCGGTGATCAGGAACGACCCCAAGCCTGTGACCGAGAGCCCGGAGAGATTCAGCGATGTCACCGCATCCATGGTGATGTCGGCGATCCGGGTAAACCCGGAAGAGGTGGGGAAGATGACCGACACGAAATTCGCAATAATCTGGGCGGCGTTGAAGCGAGCGGTCAGGTTTGCGGAAACACTGTCGAAATTCAGTGTTTCAAGGCTGGTCAGAACCGATGTGCGGTAGTCGAAAATCTCATCCCCATTGGTGCTGACCAACAGGCTGTCCGTGCCGGATCCGCCATCAAAGGTTTCGCCCGCGACAAGATCGCTGGAAGCGAACCCCGCGATCAGTGTGTCGGCGTCGCCGCCGCCCAGCAGAACGTCAACGCCACCATAGCCGATAAGAATATCGTTGCCAAAGCGGCCCTCAATGCGATTTGCAAGGTCGTCGCCCGAGATGATATCGGAAAAGGCGGATCCGATCACGTTCTCGATCGCCGACAGGGTATCACCGCTGGCATCGCCTAACGCGCCCGAACCGCTGTTGATGGTAATAATGATACCGCTGCCAGAATTCGCGTAAGACGCGGTGTCCACGCCCGTACCGCCGTTGATCACGTCGGCACCAGCGCCGCCCTCGATCACGTCGTTGCCCGAGAAGCCGTTCAGCGTATCTGTCCCGGCGCCGCCAAAAATGATGTCATTGACGCTGGTCCCGATGATCGTGTTGCCCGTTCCGTCGCCATCAAAGCGAAGGGTGTCAAAGTCCGCCTGATAGTCCTGAATTACCCAGCCGCTGGCGTCGATGTTGCCGGTGCCGCCGCCGGCTGAGGTGACAATGACGCGAAGCTCGTCTTCGCCATTGGCGCCGCTTGCGTTGAAGTCGATGATCAGGTTGGCGGGAACTTCGGAGGCCTGATCCAGTTCCCTTGAGGTGATCACCAGCGTCTTGTCACTGTTTCCGGAGTTCGCCTCGAATTCGATTTCTTCCAGCGAGTTGATCCGCAACCCGGTTTCATCGAGATCGAAGACGCCGGCACCTGACAGCAGAAGTTTGTCGTTGCCGATACCGCCGTCCAGCCGGCCATCGAAGACCCCTGCCGTCAACCTGAGCGTGTCATTGTCCGTCTCGCCAAAAAGCTGGTCGCTGCCGGAGCCGGTCAAAATGTCGTTGCCGCCGCCGCCAATGAGCAGATCAGTGGCGGAGCTGCCGGTGATCGTTTCGCCGCTGGCGCCGCCATTTACCGCGAAATCGTCACCCGGTTCGATGAAGCCGCTGACCGTCAGCCCCGAGAGATCGAGGACGGTCATTGTTCCCATGTCGATCACCACGTGACGGGCATGACCCACATGGCTCAACGCCGTGACCGTCTGGAACTGGGTGAACTGGCTGGCCATGAAACGGACCCCGTAGGAGAAGCCGCTCCCCTCCATTGTCAGGGTCTCGAAATTGCTGACCGTATCATCTCTGAAATCACCGACACCGACGGCCCCCGCGAAGACCCGCAGCGTATCGGAATCGGTCCCGCCGTTCAGAGTCGCGCCAATCGAGGCGAGGTCTATCTGACGGACGATCGTATCGTTCCCGGAACCGCCCAGCACCGTATCGGCGGTGCCGAAGGCCAGAATGTAGTCGTGGCCGCCACCCCCATCATAAGTGTAGTTTGAGCCGCTATAGTAGCCATTGAAGCTGTCGTTGTGGGCTGATCCGACAACCGATTCAAAGCCGGAAATCGTGTCTCCGGTCGCGTGACCTCCGGACGCTGTCTGAAGCCCCATGTTGACAGTCACACCGGCATTCGAAGCCGAATAGTTCAACGTGTCGATGCCGGTCCCGCCGTTCAGCGTGTCGGCCCCCAGACTGCCGTGGATCGTGTCGTTCCCGCCATTCGCATTGACGATGTCGCGCGCCGTGCTGGTCAGGATCGTCTCGTAGCTGGCATCACCGGTTATGACGATATCATCGCCGACCCCCGTAAAGCCGGTAACGGTGACGATCGAAAGATCCAGATAGGTGGTCGTGCCCATTTCGATGAAGACATCACGGGTGTAGCCAAAGTGAGCATCCGTCGCGAAGGTGGAAAACTGGCTGATCTGGGCCGCAGTGAAGCGGGCGCCCATGTCGAAGGCTTGGTCGGTGAAGCTCAGGGTTTCAAAATTCGTGACGGTGTCGTTGCGCATGTCGACTGTACCGGCGCCACCGAAAATCCGGAACTGGTCGGTATCGGCTCCGCCATCGTAGCTCGCCCCGGTAGAGACATGATTGGCCTGGTACCAAAGTATGTCATTTCCGGTCCCGCCCAAAACGATGTCGGCAATACCACCAATCTGGAAACCATCGTTTCCAGCGCCGCCCTCGAAGGTGTAGCTGAACGCGTTGTTTATGACACCGCGGTTGAAGTAGTCGTTGTGGACCGATCCGACCACCCGTTCGAAAGTGTTGAACGTATCGCCCTGCGCATCGCCGCCAGTGCCCGTTCCGGTATGCATATTCACGGTGATCCCGGCACCCGAGTTGGTATAGCTCAGCGTGTCGAATCCGGCACCGCCGGTCATCGAATCGGCGCCTTCGTTGCCCTGGATGGTGTCGTTGCCATTGTTGCCGTGAATGGAATCCGCAACGCTGGTGCCGCTGATGTTGTTGCTGGTGCCGTCGCCGGCGAACTGAATCAGATCGAAGGATTCGTAATCCTGGATGATCCATTGGCTTGCATCGACGTTGCCGGTTCCGGCGCCATCGACTGTCACGAAGACATAGAATTGATCAACAGCAAGGGCACCGTTCGCATTGAAGTCGATCCGGAAGTTGGTGGGGACTTCGGTGGCCGAATCCAGTTCCCGCGAGGTGATCGTGAACTGTCTCAGCCCCACGTTCGCAGCGGAGAATTCGACTTCTTCTATCGAAGACAGTTGCACGACTGTGTTGTTCAGATCAAAGGAGCCCAACCCGGTCAGCACGATCCTGTCGGCGTCGGCCCCGCCGTCCAGACGTCCGGTAAAGGCGCCAGCGGTGATCCTCAGCGTGTCGTTGCCCGATCCGCCGTACATGCGATCGGCCCCGCTGCCGTTCAGCGTGTCGTTGCCGTCGTATCCGTACATCCAGTCGGTGCCGCCGTTGCCGGTCAGCGTGTTGTTGGCGGCATTGCCGTGCAGGGTGTCGTTGCCGGAGCCGCCGATGGCATTTTCGATCAGCGAGCGCGCGTCGTTTTCGAACTGCAGAGCGTTAAAGAGATGCCCCGGCGACCAGCGGTCGGTCGAGGTACTGTTCCAATCCAGATCGGCGCGTTGGAAATAACCACCGACATCAAAGTTCGAATAGTTCCCCGGACGAAGATCGATCAAAAGGTTTGTCCCGTAATTGGACAGATCGTAGGTGTCGTTGCCGTTGCCATCCCAGACGGTGCGATACACCACGTTGGTACCCGGAGTGCCCTGGCCGACCCCGTTGATGAACATTTCGCCCGTGGACGTGGAAAACGTGTAGGTGCTGTTGCCCGCGTTCGAGCTGAAATTCGCCCCGTACAGGTACTGCGTCGCAGCGATGTCGTAGATCATCAGGGACTGCGGATTGTGCCAGAATAGGTTGTTGTTGCCGCTGATATTGTCACCGACGAATGACAGGTAGGTCATAATCGAATAGCCGGTGAAATTGTACTGCGACTCAAGGATCGTCGATAACCCCGACGTCTCATGACCGTGCGCCAGCCCAAGCGCATGACCGATCTCGTGACCGACGGTTGCCCAGTCGAAATTGCCTAGTGCAGGATTGGTGCCAGTGCCTTCGAACCAGATATCTCCGGCTTCTTCGTCTGACCTGGGATAATAGCCGATCGCCGTTTGGGTCGGGTTGATGTTCGTTCCGTTCGCCATACGGATCGTGGCTTCCTGATCTTCGTCCAGCGCCCCCGAAGCACCGTCAAGTTCGGTGAAGGTCAGCCCGGATACGGAAGCATACTGGTTGAACCAATACCGTGCGGAGATTTCCTGCTGGGCAGACAAGGCCGAGAACCCGGCGGTGTTGGTCCGATACCCCGCCCCGTAATCCGACGCGCTGTCGGTGAAGCTGTATGTCAGGTTGAAATCGGTCCACCGACGCCCCACGATCAACGCTCCGACATTGGTGTCGGTTGGAGCCGTCACTGTTCCGTAGGGGGTCGCGCCATAGTCAATTACGCCGTCTGGTTCATGGGGCATCGCTGGAACATCCTGAATTGCATGGTTTTATATTCGGCTCGAAAAGGCCAGAAGGCGGTGACCGATGCATAACTCCCTGCTGCTCGCAGAGAGGGTTCTAGGCAAGATAAGTGCGCCAAGGTTGCGCCGGTCGGTTTTGAGCGCCTCAAGTGCGCCCAGCTCCGTATGATGTCGAAGCTCAGATGTAAGTTGGCGACCTTCGATGCGCCGACTTGAAGTCGAGTTTGGTCTGCATGGTCACAAAGCCCCCCCTCAAAGGCAATTTTGCGTAATTCGCACCCGCGCAGCGAGAATGGTCCGCAGCGAGTTCCAGATTTACTGAGAAATATGAATGACGAAGACTGACCTGTTGCTCCGAGAGTTATTCCTCCGGTCAGACCTCCGAGAAAAACGTGCATTTTCGAGATTGGTTAACTTTTGTGATTTCGTCAAGCCACTAAGCAACTGCACATATGCATTTGTGCATGAGTTGTTACGCCGAGTTGACCACAGGGTGATCTTGTGAACCAACAACCTTTTCAGGGTCTGCCAATGACCAGGATGATGGTTTGACATCGGGTGGCGCGGTTCTGTTTTGAGCCCAAGAGAACCGGTTCCTGCGGCAGCCGGCCCCGGGGAAAGACCGTGATTGAGGCGGTTTCCCACCTTGAGCTCACATTTCTGGGGGCGCGGGCATTCTTGAGCCGGGGGGCGCTCATGCGCAACATCCAGCGCGGCTCCTTCTCGATCGACTACCTGATTGTGAACAAGCAAGCAAAATTGACCCCGTGGCGGGGGTGATCGGCATCCCAAAATGACCCCCTTGCACTGATGGTGATGATGCTCCCGAGGCTATCGGGGAGCACAGTGTGGGATGTTGGTCGTGGAGACGATTTAGAAGATCCGGCGGGCGTATTTCAGGAGAAGAAGATCAAAGAGATCTGCCGCGAGTTCCGGGTCTCGCGGAACACCGTGCGCAAGGTGATCAGGTCCGGGGTCACCGAACTGACCTACGAAAGCACTGTCCAGCCGTTGCCAAAGATCGGGCCGTGGACCGATGAACTGGACGAGATGCTTGCGGCGAATGCCCGGCAGGCGAAGCGTGAGCGGCTCACCCTGATCAGGATTTTCGAGGAGTTGCGGGCCCGCGGCTATGACGGCGGCTACGACGCCGTTCGGCGGTATGCGGCATCCTGGAGTAAGGAGGAGCGGTCGGCTTCGGCCGCAGCGTACGTCCCACTTACCTTCGACCCGGGCGAGGCTTACCAGTTCGACTGGAGCCATGAGATCGTGCTCATCGACGGGGTCACCGCGCGGAAAACGAGCGGTGAACATGTCTGATCTCTTCTGGCTGACGGACGCGCAGATGGCGCGACTTGAACCCTACTTTCCCAAGTCCCACGGCAAACCTCGCGTTGATGATCG
>NZ_JAIUZI010000026.1 GCF_020171285.1 Seohaeicola saemankumensis | reverse complement strand
CTGCTTCAGAATGCCAATGATCTGCTCTTCGCTGAAACGGCTTCTCTTCATCGTCTGTCTCCTCAGTTGGAGAACAGGCTAACCTCAAAGCGAAGACTTTTCAGGGGAGCAGGTCAAGACCAACCAATCAACGGACTTTTCAACACTATCCGGGCTATGCCGACTTTCACTAGGCCGCCTCTAATTGCCGCGCACGCTCCAATGCCACTCAACTTAAAATACCGCAATAGAACTACGCACGAACCAGATGCTCGTCGAGGATTTCAGCACAAGCTCTTGGGTGCGTCGAGATCAGAAAATGACCTGCGTCATCCACGATCTTTTCAATTGCTTTTGGGATGTAGGCGATAAGCTCTTCGTTTACGTCAGAAATAGGAGCCGGGGTTTCGCTGCCCCGCACCAGAGTTACAGGCAAGTCAAAGGATGCAAACTTCTCGAACGAGGGTGTAAAGGTGGCGGCTGAGTGCCAGTCGCGCAGGTTAGTGGGCGCAGATGCTCGGCAGAATGCGCGGACATTCTCAGGCATTGAAAGAAACGTCCCTGGATGGCTGTAGAAGTCTATGATAATCGACGCCGCATCTTCGTCACCGTCCGTCAGTGCTGCCTCTAAGCGGCTCACCATCTTCTCGACGTCGGGCCGCCAAGGGAAAAAACCTTGCGACGGTGACGCAAAGATTGGCATGGCTTCGAAGCAGACAAGGGTAAGCGGCTTGATTCTTTGCGCGAGAATTGCTGCCAACAAAAGATGCGCTCCCCAAGAGTGCCCGACCGCATGTGATGGTTCGCCAATCGCATCAAAGACCTGACCAACAAACTCAATCAGATGTTCAATATTCGCATCGCTCTTTGGTCGGACCTCGGGCGTAGTGCCATACCCGGGCAAACTGGTAGAGATGAGCCGCACGTCCGTCTTCAGGGCGCTTTGCACGCCTTTCCAAGCCGCGCCCGTAGCATAGGCACCGGGTAGCATTACGACTGGCGGACCTTGCCCTTCTTCCTTCAGTTCGAAATAAAACTCTTTCATTCTCGCGCTCCCTTTGACGTCATTTGGTGGAACGAAATTTGGTAGACCACTGATCGTCATGGACCGCATTTGCCAGCTTGTCTTCAAGCTGGAACGGATTGTGCAGGCCCCCCTGTATTGATCTTCAAGTATAGTGTTCCGACAACGGCAAGGTTCAAGACACCCGCAGCGGCGGCTGTGCCAAAAGCAATCGAGTAATCACCAGTCCAATCAAAAAAGTATCCTCCGAGAAATCCGCCATTCGCGTGGCCGAACCAACCGAACATCGTGACTACACCCATGGCGAAGCCTCGCTTTGAAGGCGGAGTATGAGCGGCGATGGTGGTCAACACCCCTGTCATAACCCCCGCATATCCAAAGCCGTAGAGTAAGCCATACATATAGAACGCAGATAGGTCCTGGATCAAAATGAAACCATAGATCAGGAGGGTCATCCAGGCTGTGGCGATCATGTAAGCCCGTATGGCCCCGATTATGTCCGCAAGCCGCCCGAAGAAAACACGCCCGACGATACCCATCAAGAGCATCACAAAGATAACACTACCTGCCTGATCCGCGCTGTGACCCTGGCCTTGGATAAGGGGGACAAGGTGCATCAGCGGTACAGCCATACAAGTGCAGCACAGAAAGATCGCGATGCACATCCGGGGGACGACCACTCTTATCGGGGGATAGTCGCTCTCCCGAGGCACGTTATGCGTTGTGTCCTTTGCCACTTGTGCTGGTCTCAACAAGCTCGCCACGGGCAGCAGGATGCCCAGCATTATTAGGCCCGTAATGGCGAACGCCCCGGAGACACCAAATGATGCAATCAGCAATGCCGAGGCGAAAGGCACCCCACCTTGACCGAGTGCTTGCCCGGCCGAAACAATACCAATTGCAAGACCCGCGCCGACTGGGAACCACTTGCCGACCAATGATAGAATTGGCGCGAAAATGGCGGCCGCACCAAAGAAACCCGCCACGGCCATAAGTGCGTAGAATTGCCAAAGTTGTTCCACACGGGACGCTGCAAGATAGGTGCCTCCCATGACAGCACATCCGAAAAGAACCACCGGACGCACACCGAACTGATCAGCCAGAGTACCCATCAGAAGGCCCCCGAAAGACATCCCCATGATTCCGAATACGTTTATCAGCGAGACATCGGCACGGCTCCAGCCATGTAGCTGTTCCAATGGGACAACGAATGCCGACATGCCATTTACGATCGACCCCATTGCCAAGGCGAGGATTAGTGCTGACGCGGCAACTACCAACCAGCCATTCCGACTATGTTGGTGATCTATCTGAACCATGTCGCGTTCTCCTACGATGTGAGAGCAAATCTTAGGTTCTCAAGCCAACGAAAGCAATTTTCGTTTAGGGTGGCTCTGTCCCGCAATCTGAGAATTTGCGCTCGAGTGAATGCTGCGGATTTGGTTAAGCTTCAGATTATCAGCAGCCTTGCAGCGCTAGAGAACTATGCCAATGCAGAAGAATTTGTGCCCCATGCGCACGCAGCGAGAAAACCGAATTCACAGATTGAGCTCCGAGCCGCCCAATACCACCGCGGCACAGCCCTCGGCTCAGCCCCCAGGAAACCGGCCGTTCGCCACAAACGCCAAGCCAGTGATCTTTCGCCTTGCCCGTCGCACTCGAGACATTCACGCTTCGGCTGACGACGTTCATGTCAAACGCCGCGAATACGGGCTCAGGGCCCAGAGTGTACGTTCCTCCAACGCGTTCATGCGATGACCTGACAAAGCGAATGGCGGGCGTAAAGCAATGACGTGTCGTTGGGATTGCAGTCGTCCCTTGGTTACGTGGCGGAGGAAAAACCAGTTGTCGTGACCCATAGACCGACAGCGATCAGCGCAACTCCAACCAACTTATTGAAGATGTCGGGCCGCGGCGCCAGTTTCTCGGCCAGAACATAAAGTGCGAGCCCCACGATCCAATAGAGGTTCATGATCCCGCCGACAAAGAGAAGCGCCATCAGAGCCCAGCAGCAACCCAGGCAGAAGGTGCCATGACGCATGCCCATGAAAAGCGCACCAGAGGCGCCCGGCCGCCGGTGTGCTGCGAGGAAATGCGCTGGGCTGCGACAGTGCTCGAGGCACTTGGTTTTCAGTGTACTGAATTGGAACAGACCGGCCAGCAACAGCACCAGCCCGGCGAAACCGCGCGACTGGATGGTCATCATGGCCCCATCGACGAGCCCCAATGACTGCAGGCCCCATTGCAGCCCTGTCGCGACAGCGGAGAACCCGGCCCAGACTGACAGATAGCCGAACAGAAAGACCCAGGTAAGCAGATGGGCGCGTGCACGATCTGGCCCGGTCTTCTTGATTGCGGCAAAGAGCAGCAGCATCGGCGCGACGCTTGGTGTCATCATCGCGATCATCATGACCCACCACATCAGGAAGATCAGCACGGCATAGCCAGCAGACCATTGCGGCCCCATGCCCATCGACATAGGCCGTCCGATATCGCGAGCCATCGCGGTCATTTGAAGCGCCGACATGTTCATGCCGACGCCGAGTACGGTGTAAAGCCCGGCGACGATGACGATGAACGAGGTCGCGCCAGCCACGATCCAGACATCGCGCGCCGCCAGGCGCTCGACCGCGCCTGGCGTTTGGTGTCCGTGTGTGCCCGCTGGCCTCATCCGGTTGCCCGAATGATCAGGCATGGATCAAGCCCGCGCCGCTGAGATGAAGATGCGCGACATGGGCATGGGTGGCGTTGTTTTTCAGTAGCTCGATTTCGCCACTGGTTGAGGTGCTCCCGCAAGCCATCAAAGCTTCCGTGAACTCGAACCCGTGGGGTAGAGTGATGCTGATGATATGCGGGTCACCGGTCATGATATTGGGGATCGGCTTGACCTCGGTTTCGAACACGCCGGGCACTTTGACGGAGCCCTTGCCGCTGGCTTCATCGTAGCTCATATCGATGGGCGCATAGAGGGTCTCAAGTTTGTTCGGTGACATAGCACTGAAAATGTACCACATCGTGGCCATTTCCTCTGTGTCCTGACCGGTCATGATCGCTTCCAGCGCGGCGCGTTGTTCCGGTGTCGCTTTTTCGTCGATGATCAGCTGCATCTGGCCATTGCCCTCATGAATGGGGCCGGGCCATTTGTACACACCGGCGGCGCGCAGCCCGGTGAGGTCTACATTACCATAGTGACCCTCTGTGAACTCAAAGGCAGCGGCCGCTTCACAGGTGCCATCAGAAGGAAGCTGGCTGAACTGGCAGGGGCAGCCGAAGTTGCAATTGCAGTTGGCTAGCTCCAGGGCCTTAATTTTCCAATCTTTCATCAATCTATCTCCTCGTTCCGTTAGGGTGCGCAAACCGTATGTCTGCCCAAGGAAAAGAGCTGCCTGAACTGCCGGCTAAGTTCTATTGCTTTTCTTGCCGGTAACACCGGGAGGTTTTTCAAATATTCATTTGGATATCATGTTTAGACCGCTTTTTCAAAAAGCCTGGGGTTGAAAACATGCTTGTGGGGACAACCGGGTTCTCGGGGCTTTTTCCGGTCTCGTTTTCCGGGGCGATAGGTGACAGTCCTGATTGATACTTCGTGAACCACTGTACAACCCAGACGATCTGAAACGCCCGCTTCGTTCGCAAGCCGGTTATAGACAAGGTCTCGGCGAATGTCCGGTAATCAAGGAAGCAGACTTTGGGCAAAGGAACCGTCGAATTTTCCGCCCAATGGCGGCTCTACGCAACAGACCGGTCATCTGAGCAAAAGCCTCAGTTGTCACAAGAGAGCCCATTCCGGAAGTGCCCGAGCTCCGACGCTCGCAGATGCAGCAATGAAGCCCATCGCAGCCGTCAGCCGCGACGCAGCAAGAAAAGCGGCCGTTCGTAAAAAGCTCAGCGAATTTTGGGATGCCGACGTCTGAGTTGCGGACAGAGCGGACATAAGCATTGGGCAGCCAGTAGCTCTGCGCTGTTGCTAGCCGAATAGATCAAATCATGTATTCGGTAGCGAACCACTCACCAAAGCATGACCTTACTAGAGTTGCGCGAGCGTCTTG
Organism: Seohaeicola saemankumensis; assembly: GCF_020171285.1. Classification (GTDB taxonomy): domain Bacteria; phylum Pseudomonadota; class Alphaproteobacteria; order Rhodobacterales; family Rhodobacteraceae; genus JAIUZI01. The sequence goes on along the minus strand of NZ_JAIUZI010000026.1, from coordinate 21,049 downwards.
AATGTAGTTTGATCCCTGCTCAGGGAGGACACCGAGATGCTTGAGGAGGCTCTCGTCCTTGATGTGCGAGGCAATCCGATCCGGCGTGATCGGCCTGTTCATTCCGATGACTGGGATGAAGTTCAGGAGTTTTGCCAGAAGGTCTACTTGCCGTATCGGGTGCGACCGCTCGAACGACTGTCGAAACCTGACTCGACGATGATTTATGCGAACGCAGGGCAAGTTACCATGACCCGGTTCTCTTATGGTACCGGTATCTACTTAGATCAATTCGATCCCGAAGCTGGCAAGATTTTGGTTCTGAACACGTTGCGCGGAGCACTCAACCATCATTGCGACAGTCAACCTGCAACTACGGGAGCTGGTGAAAGTTTCGTCGTCGACTGTTCGCGGACAGATTACTGGCTGGAAGGCGACCCGAACCACATGCAGCTCAATCTGACCATTCCACATGACGTGATGGCCGCGACGGCGGAAAAATGGTTCGGCTTCGTGCCCGATGACACGTTGTGGACCAAACGCACGAAATTTGGAGGCCCCGGTGCGCGCTGGTTGAGCCTCCTCGACTATGCCGCGCGCACGATAAGCGCAGAACAGCCATTGAGCTCCGAAAGTCCATTGGGCCGCCACTTGGAAGAAATGCTCTGCCTGGAATTGCTGATGAACTGGGCAAGCTGTGCCGGCGTTTCATTGCGCGACGGCGCGCGTTCTGCTGCACCCCGCTACGTGCGCCAATCCGAAGAGATTTTGGCGGCCGAGGCAAGAGAGGCACCCCTGATCGGTGACGTGGCCTTGCGCGTCGGCGTCTCCGCCAGAACCCTTTCCGAAGGTTTCCGGCGTTTTCGCGGCATCTCGCCACGAGATTTTCTGGTGGCGCAACGGCTCGAGGGGCTGCGTGCCGACCTCATGGATTCGTCACCGGAACGAACAGTTTCGCAGATCGCAAATGATTGGGGCTACGTTAACCTGGGTGCGCTGGCCGGCATCTATCGCGCACGTTTCGGAGAGTTGCCGTCACAAACCCGGTACGTGGCCCGCAGCCGCCACTAGCCGCGTTCCGTCAGTTTGCTTCCGAAAGCGGACAGGCACTGCCGATCACGAACAGATTGAATAAATGTCAGGGTGCTAGCTTCTCAGCTGAAATTGGCTAAGGGAGGCTAAAATGACCAATCTCAAAGCAAGTTGCGATGCCGTTCTTTCCGGTGTCAGCAAAGAAGACAGTCGCGTACCCGGCGTTGTCGCCCAGGTCACGGATCGGACCGGAACCATCTATTCAGGGGCATTCGGAGAGCGTCGCATCGGAGGTGACCCGATGACCGAGGACACGGTGTTCGCCATTTTCTCGACCACCAAGGCAATTGCCGGCACCGCCGCGCTGCAATGTGTCGAAGAGGGCTTGCTGGATCTCGATGCGCCGGCCAAGGAATATGCACCGGCCATCGGGAAGCTGCAAGTGATTGACGGTTTCGACAATGACGGCGCTCCGATCCTGCGCGCACCCAAGAGCGATATCACGACCCGGCAGCTGTTGCTTCACACGGCCGGCTTTGGGTACGACTTCTTCAACGAGACGTATAAGCGAATGGCCGAAGACCATGGCCAACCCTCAGTGGTCTCTGGTTCACAAGCGGCAATCAATACGCCTCTTCTGTTCGATCCGGGCGAGCGCTGGGAGTACGGTTCGAACATCGACTGGGTCGGCCAAGTCGTCGAAGGCATCCGCGGCAACAGACTGGGAGACGTGATGTCCGAACGCATCTTTGCGCAACTGGGTATTACCGACCTCGCCTTCACGAGGACGGACGCCATGAAGGCACGCACCGCCACGATCCACGCACGTGGCGAAGATGGTAGCCTGACCCCGATGGACGACTTCGCATTGCCTGACGATCCTGAGGTTCATATGGGCGGACACGGTCTCTACGGTACCGTGACAGAGTACATGAAGTTCATCCGGATGTGGCTGAATGACGGCGCCGGACCGAATGGCCGCGTGCTGAAGCCAGAAACCGTTGAATGGGCTGTCAGGGGTGCGCTGGTACCGCCGCAGAAAGTGACCATGTTGCCGGGTGTCATTCCATCGCTTTCGAACGACGCCGAATTCTTTCCCGGCCTGCAAAAGGACTGGTCATACACCTTTATGGTCAACTCCGACAAGGCCGCGACAGGCCGCCCGGCGGGCGCAATCGGTTGGGCGGGCCTGGCCAACTGCTTCTACTGGATCGACCGGGCCAACGGCTTTGGCGGCTACTGGGCAACGCAAATCCTGCCTTTCGCCGACGCGGTGTCGTTCACTGGCTACATGGATTTTGAGTCCGCGGTGTATCAATCGCTCACGACAGCAAACGCAGCCTGAGACCCTATCCAGATCTGCTAACCGGGCGGATAAAATCCATCGGCCCGGCCACACCCTTACTTGAGCAAGTCCGGCCCTTTCCTGACTTTCATCACTATCCGCGACGCCGCGATGCAGCTCTCGCATTCCGGCCGTTCGTGCATCGCGAAACTTTTTTTGACCGCAATGACCCGGTCGCGGGACACTGCATCCGGTCGGCTGTCACATCCAAGCGGCAGTTATCCGCAGTCTGCGACCGTATTGCAAATCGGCCCAATTGGCGTTCCGAGGTTAGCTTGCTGGCCGCCTGACAGTTGGCGGATGGCCAGGGGGGGGCGCAAAAAGGCTCAGATCTGGCCACCCAGCGGATGTCCAGCCAGAGGCATCAGTCTCGCAGCGGGACCATTTCAGCGGCCTGTTAAGTCCCTAACGCGAAGATATCCACGGGATCGGAGAACCCTTTGAAACGAGCCTGAAGAAGGCTCTGGACCGGCGTGTCGTCAGGCAGTCTTGTACTGGTTTCCTTGTCAATCAGCACGTCGAAACCTGTGAGCTTGGTATGCTCTTCAAGACGCGCTGCAAGGTTCACCGTCTTGCCGACGCAGGTATATGTTGCCCGCTTATCCGTACCCGCATAGCCCGCGATCATTTCCCCGGTGGCTATTCCGACACCGAGTTTGATGACAGGTTCTGCGCCTGCGGCCTGGTCCTGATTGAATTCGGCCATCATGGCGAGCATGTCCTGCGCGGCAAAGACCGCGCTTTGAGCCGGGTTTTCTAGCGGCCGCGGCGCGCCAAAGACGGCCATCAGACCGTCGCCGATCATCAGCGTGACAATTCCACCATGGCTGCTGATCGCCTCAAAGGCCAGCGTGTAGTAGGAGTTAAGCAGTTCGATGACGGTCTCGGGGTTCCGCCCTTCGCTCAACTCTGAAAACCCGCGGATGTCGCAAAACAGCACCGAGGCATAGACAAGCTGCCCGCCAATGGCAAAGCCGGATTCCTCGAGATCCTGCGCGACTTCACTGGTCGCGAACCGCCGGAGTAGTTCCTTTTGTTCGTCCCGGAGGCGCTTTTTTTCCAGCCCCGAGGAGACGCGCGCTTTGAGCAGTACCTTGTTGATGGGTTTGGGCAGATAATCCTCGGCGCCCAGTTCGATGCAGCGCACGATGTTGTCGAGCCCTTCGACTGAGGATGTGACGATCACCGGCAGATCGCGCAGGGCCGCATCCGCCTTGAGCGCCTCGAGAACTTCGAAGCCGTCCATTTCCGGCATCTCGATATCGAGCAGCAAGAGGTCGTATGTGTCACTGGTCAGCATCTCCAAGGCGACCTTGCCGTTTTCCGCCACCGAGACGCGGTGCCCCAGCAACTCGACATTGCGGGTCAGCAGCAGCCGGTTGACCTTGTTGTCTTCGACAATGAGGAGATGCCCACTGTCCTCAGCCATCGAGCAACGCCTCGAGGGCTGAAGACGTCCGGGCGAATTCCACGTCAAAGGCTTCAAGAACCGCATTCTCCGTTAAAGGACCGGGTGCGAGCCCGTTCAGTTCGATGTCTTTGGCAATTTGCGCCAGCGCTGTGGCCCCGAACACGTTCGCATTGGACTTGAGGGAATGGGCTGCGCGGCGGATCCCGTCCTGGTCCTGCTGATCCGCTGCCGTCTTCAGCTCGGCGATCATCCGGGGCGCTTCATCGAGAAAGGTGGTCAGCAGTTCGGCGGCAAACTCCTCGCCGGTCGTTTCCTGCAGCTCCGCAAATACTTCGGCGTCTATCAAAGTGTCCGTCATGACCTGTCCGCTATCGTTTTTCGACATTCATCAAGGCGTCGACCAGCCGGTCAAAGCGGATCGGCTTGGCTATGTAGTCGTCCATTCCCGCCTCCAGGCACATTTCCCGGTCGCCCTGCATCGCATTGGCGGTCATTGCCACGATCCGCGGCCGGGTGCCGTCGGGATAGTTGGCGTTGATCCGGCGCGAAGCTTCCAGCCCGTCCATCTCGGGCATCTGTACGTCCATCAATACTACGTCATAGGTCTGCCGCGCCACACTCTCCAGCGCCTCGACACCATTGCTGGCGACATCGGCCCGATAGCCCATCTGCTCCAGCAGGCGGGTTGCGAGTTTCTGGTTTACCACGTTGTCTTCGGCCAGCAGGATGCGCAGGGGATGTTTCTTGGCCATGTCCGGGTCAGTCTTGGGTTTGTCAGAGCTTTTGCGCTCAGGTTTGGCAATTTCGGCTGGCGCAAAGAGCGTCACCAGCGTGTCGAACAGCTGCGATTGGCGCAGTGGCTTGGCCAGATAGGCGACGAACAGATCCTCTTCGGCCTCCTCGTCGCGGACCCCAAGCGAGCTGAATAGGACCAGCGGCAATTTCGGTCGCATTTTCCGGATCGCCTTGGCCAGCCCGATCCCGTCCATGTCCGGCATGTGCATGTCGAGGATCGCCAGATCGAACGCGCCCCCCTGTTCCAGCGCGTCCAGGGCCTGTGACGGGCGGCCAAAGGCTTGCGGCGTTGCCCCCCATTTGCCGGTCTGCAGCGACAGGATCTTGAGGTTGGTCGCATTGTCGTCAACCAGCAGCAGCCGCTTGCCCACCAGTTCGGATTGCTCGCCGACCAGACTGCGCGCGGCGGTCCCGGGCAGTTTCGCCGGCTTCGCCTCGATACTGAAATGGAAGGTCGACCCCTTGCCTGCGCCATCGCTGGTGGCCCACATGGTGCCGCCCATCAGCTCGGCCAGCCGCTTGGAGATCGCGAGCCCCAGACCGGTGCCGCCATATTTTCGCGTGGTCGAACTGTCCGCCTGGCTGAACGACTGGAACAGGCGGCTCATGCCGGCCTCGGTCAAACCGATGCCGGTGTCGCGCACCTTGATATCCAGTTTGACCGAGCCACCCGCGGCCGGGGCGGCGGAGACCGAGACCACGACCTCGCCCGCATCGGTGAATTTCACCGCGTTTGACAGCAGGTTCAGCAGGATTTGCCGCAGCCGGGTCAGGTCCGCGCTGATCGCCGCCGGCACATCGTCGTCCATCATGTAGGCGATATCGAGCTGCTTTTCCGCGGCCCGCCCCGCAATCAGGTCGAGCGCGGATTCGATGCAATCGCGTAGGTCGAACGGATGCTGTTCGATATCCATCTGCCCGGCCTCGATCTTGGAAAAATCGAGGATTTCGTTGATGATTCCCAGCAACGCATCGCCACTGTCGCGGATGGTGCGGGCATAATCCTGCTGCTCGGGATCCAGTTCGGTATCCATCAAAAGCCCGCTCATCCCGATCACGGCGTTCATCGGCGTGCGGATCTCGTGGCTCATGGTGGCGAGGAAGGCGCTCTTGGCTTCGTTGGCCTGTTCGGCCTCTTCGCGGGCGTTCTGGGCCTCCTTGAATAGCCGCACGTTTTCGAGTGCGATGACGGCCTGATCTCCGAACGATTCCGCGATCGCGATCTCGTCGTCGCCAAACGGCCTCTGGGCCTTGCGGAAGAACGTGAACAGCCCGAGGCAGACAGACCCGCGCATCATCGGAACGGTCAGCGACGACCGGAAACCGTTCTTGCGGCCGATCTCGACATCGCGTTCGGGCAATTCGGCGTCCGTCCAGTCCGGTATGTGACGCGGTTTCTTGGCCAGAATAACCTGCGACGGCATGTTGTCGGCTGGATCGACCGGAACAATCAGTTCGGTGAATTCCTTTTCGATCCCGTTCGGTGTCCCGACCGCGCATTGCCACAGATGCTGGCCATCCGTCTGAATCGCCACAGCGAGATCGCAAGACACCAGGTCGATGGCCGATCCAACAATCGCCTCGAACACCGGTGTCACATCGGTCGGGGATTCGCTGATGACCCGCAGGATGTCGGCGCTGGCCGTCTGGCGTGCCAGCGACGACTGGGTTTCGTTGAACAGGCGGGCGTTTTCGATGGCGATCACCGCCTGGTCGCTGAAGCTGCGCGCCAGGTCGATCTGGTCGTCGCTGAACGTGCCTGCGGCCTTGCGCGCGAACACCACCACGCCCAAGCAGATTCCGTCACGCAGGAGCGGCACGAACAGACTGGCGTTCAACCCGAACCGCTCCTGAACCTGGCGGTCATGTTCCGGCAAGTCCACAGTGTTCCATTCCGGCAGATGCAGCACCTGGCGCGAGACAATGGTGCGGGATGGCAGGTTTGCCTCGGGGTCGATTGGATCCCTCGAGAAATTGACATCCGGCAGTGGCCCGTCCGGCCCGACCGCGCTGCGCGTCCAGAAATCGCTCTCGTCGTTTTGCATGACATAGACGATATCGCAGTCCAGCAAACGCACGCCTGCCTCGCCAATGGCATCAAAGACCGGCTTTGCGTCCTCCTGTGCCCCGCTGATCACGCGCAGGATATCGGCGCTGGCGGTCTGCCGGACGAGGGCGGTCTGGGTTTCGTTGAAGAGCCTCACGTTTTCAATCGCGATCATGGCCTGATCGCAGAAGGTCCGCGCGATGGAAATCTCCTCTTCGCTGAAGGGGCGCGGTTCCTTGCGGATGAAGATTAAAACTCCGAGACAGTCTTGGCCGCGCATGAGCGGCAGATAAATCGACGATTTGATGCCAAAGCGTGTCTGTAACGCACGTTCGACCTCGGGCAGGTCTTCCTTGGTCCAGTCCGGCACTCGCAGAAACTCCTTGCCGAGGAATGCCTGCGCGGCGTAGCTGTGCGCCGCGTCCTTGGGAAATCCGCTGAATTCCTTCAGGCCCTGCAGACCTTGCTTTGTCGCCCTTGCCGCGACGTACAACTGGTCTCCGCCATCCATCTGAATCGTGACACGGTCGCAGTCCACCAGACGTACGCCGGCCAGCACGATTTCTTCGAAGACCGGTGTCACATCCGTAGGTGACTCGCTGATGACACGCAGAATGTCCGAACTGGCCGTCTGTCGCGCCAGTGAGGATTGGGTTTCGTTGAAGAGCCGCGCATTCTGGATCGCGATGACCGCCTGATCGGCAAAGCTGCCCAGCAAATCCATTTCCTTGCGGCTGAAGGAGGGTCGGCCAGCTCTGTCTTCGAAACTGCGCGCCAGCGACAGCATCCCGACTTTCTGCCCCTTCCAGTTCATCGGCGCCAAGATGGTCGCAAAATTCCCGTTCTTTTCGCCCATCTTCCGGAGGACTGGTGTCGTATTGGGGCCATTTATTGCGTCCGGGAAGTAGGTGACCCCATCGACCGCAGCGACAGCCTGCATCATTGTCTGCTCGGGCGGCATCGGTTTGTAACCTCTCACCTGCCGTTCGGCGTATTTTCCGCGCAGCTCCCCGACATGGACAAGGCCATCGGATTCAACAGTCAGAACCACAAGGTCCCGGCAGGGGATCAGGCGCTGGCAACTGTCGAGGATCTTGGAGAACACCGGCTTGGCGTCCTCGACCGAGTTGGAGATGACCTCGAGGATTTCGGCGGTCGCAGTCTGCCGCTCCAACGCCTCTTCCACCTCGGCCGTGCGCTGCCGCACCTCATCGAACAGCCGCGCATTGCCGATGGCGATCACCGCCTGTGCGGCAAAGGTTTCCAGCAGCGCGCGCTGTCGGACGGAGAACGCGTTGCGGTTCACGTGCCCCATGGTGATGACGCCGACGGTCACCCCGTTGCGGATCAGCGGCACACTGAGGATCGAGGAAAACCGGTCTGTCTGGACCCGTTCCGCCCAGGCATAGTCGGGGTCCTCGGCGATGTCGGGGATGTAAACGGTCTTGCCACTCATCGCCACACGCCCGGTGGCCGAGTCATGGCCGGGCTCGAACTCTTCTCCCATCAGCAGATCGGACAGGTCCTGCGTCGCGCCGCGAATGGTGACGACCCTGAAGGCGCCGCTGTCTTCGTTGAGCAGCGCCAGATACACGCCGTTCGGAGCGCAAATCCGGATCGTGACCTCCATGATCACGTCGATCACCGGATCGACGTCGTTCGGCGAGCGCGAAATGACCTCCAGAACCTCGGACGTCGCAGTCTGATACTCCAGCGCCTCGGTCACCTCGGCCGTCCGCGCCTGGACCTCGCGGAACTGGCGGACGTTTTCGATGGCGATGACGGCCTGCGCGGCGAAGGTTCTCAGTAGCGCGATCTGGTCTTCGGTGAACGGCTGAACCTTGCGGCGATACAGCACGATTGCCCCATAACGGCTGTCGGCGCTGGTCAACGGTACGACCAGAAACGTGCGGACGCCTTCGAGATCGACCGGAATCCTGCGTCCCGGATCTCCATCGCGGTACAGGTCGCTGTCACGCGCATCTGCGACCTGAACGATCTCGTCACGCAGTATGGCGCGCACAAGCCCATGGCGTTCGTCGTCCATCGGCAGCCCGAATTCCTGCAGGGCGGCAACGAATTCGGGCTTTGCGCCAGAGTTCGCGACATAACGGGCCTTGTTGGCGGCTTGGTCAACCTTGCTGACCAAGGCAAGCGGCGCGTCGCACAGGCGGCACGCGTTTTCCAGAATGACCCGGAATACCGGGCCTTCGTCATCGCGTGAGCGGCTGATTGCACCCAGGATCTCGCCCGAGGCCGTCTCCCGCTCCAGCCGTTCCTGCACCTCGCGGATCTGGCGCACATTCTCGATGGCGATCACCGCCTGCGCCGCGAAGGTTTCGACCAGCGCGATTTGATCGGCGGTGAAGGGTGCGATTTCCCGCCGGGTCAGCGTTATACAGCCGATGGCTTCACCGTCCTCGAGCAGGGGCACAATGGCATAGCTGTGGAAACCTTCGACATCGACCAGGCTGCGGATGACCTTGTTTCCGTCCCTGTAGGCCTTTGTCTGGGCAAAATCGTCTATCAGAACGACTTTTTTCCCGTTAATCGCTTCGGGGATAGGCAGGTCTGAGTTCAGCGGCCAGCTCTGCCCTGGAACCAGATCGGTCGGCACCTCGCCCCAGACCGCAACCATCGCGTGACGCTCGCGGTTCTCGTCGACCATGTGCAACCGGGCCATCGGGGCGTTGCACAGACGTGCCGCGTTTTCCAGCACTGCATCGAAGATCGGCAATTCGTTCTGGCGAGAGGTGCTGATGGCCTCCAGCACGGAACGGGTCGATTTCTCCCGCTCCAGCCGTTCCTGCACCTCACGGAACTGGCGCACGTTCTCGATGGCGATCACCGCCTGGGTGGCGAAGCTTTCAACCAGTTCAATCTGCTCTGGTGTGAAAGGCCGAACTTCGCGTCGGTAGAGGTTGATCGTGCCTATGGCCTGGTCGCCCCGCATCAAGGGGATGACCAGATAGGCGTGGACATGCTCCAGCTCGGCCAGTTGCGCGCGGCGCCCGTCCTCTGTGTCTGGCATATCCTTGGATGACAGATCGTCTACCTGAATCGCCTTCCGGTCCCTGATCGCCTGCGACGTGATAAGGACCGAGCCCTCGATCGGCTCCAGCTGAGTGTCCCAGACCGCGGCCATCTCGGAACTGGCACCGCGATGGGCGGGGATCCGGAAATGTGTGCCTCCGGTGTTCACCAGGCTCATGAAGGCCAGCGGTGCGTCACACAATCGACAGGCATTTTCCAGAATCGTGTCGAAGACCGGAACCTCATCGCTGCGCGAGCGGCTTATCACGCCGAGGATCTCGCGCGACGCCTGCTCACGTTCTTTGGCGTGGGCAAGATCGGCCTTCAGTTTCTCCAGATCTGCGCCTTCCATCATTTCTTGCACGGACTGTCTCCGGTTCGCTCCCACCTGGCAAAAAGTATACACTCGAGGCTTCGCGCGCTAGAAAATTGCAAATCAGCCGTTGCACCGAAGTTGACTTCATCTGCGAGTTAGTTGTTCGTCTGGCTGATGGGCTGCACAACGCTCCAAGGTCCGGTTCGGTGAAACTGCAATGTGGAATCGCGGCGGTGACGTAAAACTTGCAGCCGGCAGCCTCTTACATAAACGACGTCCGCGAACCGCCCATTGCGACGGATTCTGCTTTGCGCTGCAAGTTCCGAGAAGGGCTCGTCGCCGCCATTAGCTACGTTCGGCACTAAAGTCAGTTGAGCGGGACTTAGATGTCGTTGGCTTCCGATGCGAATTGCCCGCCCGCTCCGAGATCAAAATTTCTTGACCCGATGATCCTTGGCTTCTGGCTCAGCGGGAAACTACGTGACTTGTCCTGTCAGTTGGAGGAGCTTGGAAAGAAAGGAAATCGGAATGTCCGACGCGTTTGACCGCATCACTGACTGGTTACAAAACAAGATGCCTGTTTGATGTAGAACGACCGGCACCCAAACAATAACTGAGTAACAGTAGGCTCTATGAAGTTGGATTTTGCTTGCGGGGCAGACGCTTCTCTTGGTTCTGGTCGGCGGTTCGGCCAGTACACGGTTGTCGCAGCGCAGCCCCCGATAGCCGATGCCTGCTAGGACAGGTAAGGTCGACCTACAATATGAATATGTGGCGGCATTTGTCATCCGGGTCCCTAGTGTCGCGCACATACCCAGAATTGATACTTACAGAGGCAACGTCCCTTGGATCGGGCGGGCATGATATCTTGCCTTTGCCGTCGCCCGGTCCCACAGTTAAGCAACACTTTCCTGGAGGAAACCGGTGCCTGTCTTGAACCGCTTCGCCGAAATGTTGCCAGAAGTTTCAGCATGGAGGCGCGATATTCATGCCCATCCCGAATTGCGTTTCCAGGAGCATCGAACCGCAGCCTTCGTTGCATCTAAACTCAAGGAGTTTGGCTGTGATGAGATTGTGACGGGTTTCGGCCAAACCGGTGTGGTCGCTGTGATCAATGGAAAATCTAACACATCGAGGAAAACCATCGGTTTCCGCGCCGATATGGACGCCCTTCCGATCCAAGAAGCAACCAATTTGCCTCATGCCTCGACCGTTCCAGGGAAGATGCACGCCTGCGGACATGACGGGCACACATCAATGCTCTTGGGAGCCGCGAAATACCTGGCCGAGACACGGAACTTTGACGGCACGGTCGTATTGGCCTTCCAGCCAGCCGAAGAAGGCGGCGGCGGCGCGCGGGCGATGATCGATGCCGGGTTGATGGAGCGATGGGGTATCGAAGAAGTTTACGGCATGCACAACATGCCGGGGATGCCCATCGGCGAATTTGCGGTACGCAGCGGTCCTCAAATGGCATCGCCGGACAAGTTTGAGATCATGGTGCGCGGTACAGGTGGACATGGCGCCATGCCGCACAAGGGCGTGGATACGACATTGGTTGCGTCACAGATCGTTGTGGCCCTGCAATCCATCGCCTCGCGCAACATCGATCCCGTCGACAACGTGGTGGTATCGGTCTGCGGCTTTCGCACTGAAACCGATACGTACAACGTGATCCCGGACTCCGTTCACATGCGCGGCACGGTTCGCACGTTCGAACCTGAAGTTCAGCGGCAGGTGCGTGCCCGCATTGATGCGCTGGCCACGTCAACGGCTTCAGCTTACGGGGCGGTTGCGGAGGTCACGCATATCTCCGGCCCACCTGCGCTGGTGAATCACGAGCGAGAAGCGGACCTTGCCGCAGAGGTTGCCCTCGCGGTCTCTGGTGTGGCTCATCGTGACCTGAAGCCAATCATGGGAGGAGAAGATTTTTCCGAGATGCTCCTGGAGCGCCCCGGGGCATATCTGTTCATAGGCAATGGCGACAGTGCCGATCTTCACAACCCAGCCTATGAGTTCAATGACGAGATCATTCCCTTCGGCTGCAGCTGGTTTGTCGCAATGGCAGAACGGCACATGCCACTGCCATAGGCTGCTTCACGTCAGCGCCTAGCGGACAGATTTAGGGGTTTGAGGGACGGATAATTTCTGGGTGTACTGTCTCGCTCCGTGTTTTCCGCCAGCTGCGTAGGTCTTGCGGCCATATTGGGCCACCGTACAGTGGCGTTGGAACAATTCTGATACCGGCAAGGGCATCGGGCAGGCTCTCAAGCGGCTGTGCGGCAACCTAGGCGCTACATTGACCGCTCATACTAGAACCAGTCTTTCGGTTGCACCAAGCCTATGTCCGGGATGCGGGACGAAGCAGTCGATTGCAGGTGCAGCATCTGGGTAGGTTTACCAATGCTTGCAAGATGTCTCCTCGTGTCAGAAAGTATCTGGCAACATAGCCAGGGAGTGAGCAGAGATGGGTTTCGTTGAAGCCACCAGGACGTGCCTCAAAAAGTACTTTGTTTTTTCGGGGCGCGCGGTGCGGTCCGAGTACTGGTGGTTTTTGTTGTTCGTAGTAGTTGTGAGCGTTGTCTTGGCAGTTATCGACGCCTCCCTGTTCGGCATGGACACGGAAACTGGAGAGAGCAGCCAAGTCCTCACCCCGATATTCCAACTTGCCGTTGTCGTACCCATGCTTGCCGCTGGATGGCGTCGACTGCATGACACCGGAAGACCAGGCTGGTACTTGCTTTTGCCTGCAGCCCTAAGCATCGCAACCATGTTCATGCTGTTCAGTGGCATCGCGGTATTTTCAGTCCTCGAGCAAGGGACTGACGACCCTGAAGCGTTGAGAGGCCCAGCGGCACTACTTGGCGTCACCGGTTTGATGGTTGTGGGAGTTCTTCAACTGATACTCTCGGTGCTGATGATCTGGTGGCTAAGCCGACCATCACAAGAAGGTACAAATGAATATGGTCCACCCGCAGCTTGAACTTATAACGTAGATAATCAGCGCTTTCGCGGCGAAATTACGAACCACGGCTAAACTGACTAGGGGGTTATCTATGAAGAGACATCTTGTCGCCGGCACGGTCTTCACAATCATGATGTCATCACCGGCCATGGCTGACTGGAACTTCAGTGGGCCGCCCAATGCCAACGCCTTCATTCAGACGGGCAACATGACGCTGGAGTTGCAATGCGATCGGGTCCGTTTTGCGCCAGCAGGTTATGAGGACTCACAGGATATAGTCTCCAAGCAAGGCCTATCCTTTCGGTTCATCAAGGATGGTTCGACCGAGGTAAGTGCGTTTCAGGCAGGATCAGTGAATGCGGATATCTCACTCGTCGACAACTATCCTGTTGAGGTCCACTTCTTCGATCAGGGCGACTACGATTTCGTTTTGGATCAGATCGCACAGAACGCCGTTCTGAACCTTTCGATGGCTGACCAGGATGTCTCTTACGGCATCTTTACGCTCAAAGGATCGTCTGCGGCGGTCAGATCCCTGCGCGCTTCCTGCGGCTCCAACGCGTCGACATCACAGAGTATGGAGGCGCCAGAAGGCATTGTGTATTGCGGTGGCGGCGCTGTGCAGAGGGTCATCGAATACGCCATCGTGGGTCAACCTGGTGACCAGTGGGATGCCATCGTGACTGTCAATGGTGAGACCGTTCGAGCGATGACCTCGTACAGCTTCTTCGGAAATTCCCAGCCGCCGGCAGGCTTCCAGGTCGCGCTCCTGGGCGAAGACCGGTCAGAGTTCCTTGTCTTCAGCGATGGAGGCCAGAACTGGATGGAATTTGGAGACTACACCTACGACCAGTGCAACTGAGGCCCACATAAGGGCTGGAGATACGAACATGGGTAGCCAACTGGATGGAAATGGCAATCGCGCGGGTGCCAGGGGGTGGGCGGTTGCTCTCTGTGCTCTCTCTGTGGCCTTCTACACGGCCTCGGCACACGCGCAGGATTTGTCCGGGCTGCCCACACAGTTTCTTGAAAAAGTAGAGGCCGCACAGCAGGCATGTTCGGATATGGAGAACGGGCAGTTCGCCCTTGAATTCGGGGCCGTTCACCGCGTCGATCTCGATGGAGACATCCAGCGGGACTGGGTTCTGGACGAGGCCGGGTTTGCCTGTTCCACCGCTGCGTCGCTCTATTGCGGGACGGGCGGTTGCATGTCTCACTTCCTGATAGGGGATCGTATGTTTTCGCTTCTCAATCAGGGATGGGACATGGCGAACATTGGCCCATTCCGTGTGCTTTTGGCGGGTGTGCATGGCTCGCAATGTGATGGGATCAACCCAACGCCGTGCGTAGTGGCCAGTGTTTGGGATGCAGATGAACTGGTCTGGCGCAGCACGGTTGCAGAGTGGGAGTAGAGTTTATGGAAAGGCGCCTCGAAAAGGTCATGCGTACCATCTGTGCTTGCGCTTTGGTCCTGACCGAGACGGGATGCGTCGAAACCGCTCCAGAGGTCGAGATCAGCGAACCTGACCCGGAACTGAATTTCGTTCGCGGTTACCGAAGCGTTACGGACGAGTGCCAGCTTGTCGGCGAAACCGCGTTCACTGTCGATTTCCTCGACGATGCGGCCGATCTCGTTGTCTGTCCGACGGGAAGTGCTGCAATGGCAAGCCTAATGGCGGAAACGGGAGCGCCTGTAATCACCCAGACCAACAGCTTCTCGTTCTTCAGCATTCCGTATCGCTGAACCGAACAAATGCAGAATCCTGACATGAGCAAACTTCGGCTCCGCTTTGGTTCCAGACTGCTTGGATGGAAGGCTTGGTGCATTGCTGCATCTGCGAGCATTATCAGTCGACCACTTCCGGTTTGGGCTCGACTCGGTCATCTGAGCGATTTTGTCGGATACTGAAGCGGTATCAAGTGCCGAATGACCGGGTCGCGGGACGAAGCAGACATGCGCCTCTTCTAAGTCACTCCTGAAATTCTGTGAGCGGTTTGGTCGTGAAGTAGAATAGCAGCCCTGTTTGTTCCTCGATCACGTAGCGATGCCCCCACTTCACGGCCTCGCTGTCTGTAAGTTCAAAGTAGTATGAGCAGCCTCTTTCGTTACAGGCCCGGTCATCAAAGAAGGCCAAATGGGTTTCGAAGGCCTGACCAAAAAGGTGGAAGTTCATCCTCGCGTCTGGATCTACTGTCCAAGCGAAATCATTTTGATTACCCACAGAATCGACCATTACACCTTTACCTGTGGTGGAGATGACCAGATCCTGGATTTCTTCGCCACTAAGCTGGCGCTTGGCCTGTCCACCTACGAGCATCGCCTCCCTATGTCTGGCACCTGCATTCTTGAGGTCCTCAAAAATCCTTTCTCGAACGGCAAGATCATGGATGCTCCATTGAAAAACATAATTGGCAAAGAAAGGCGGCAGTCCGCTTCGCTTATTGTTCCGCTCGATCGCGGCCAATGCCCTCTCGGCATCCTCCAACCTTCCCAAGTGGCCATACGCCGCCGTCAGCAGAACCCACGGAAAGTTCTTTGAGCTTCCATCTTTGACGGCAACTTCAAGCGGAATCACTGCCTCTTCGTAATCCCCGTCGATGATGTGGGCCAAACCGACAGTCAAATGATAGTCAGGTGGCGTGACGGGATCGAGCCGGAGTGCTGCCTCGGTCATCCTCAGGGCTTCCTCGGTTTGACCAGCAAGGGCCAGTCGCCCAGCCAGTCCCACATAAGCGTCTGCAAAGCTGGGGTCGAGTTTGACGGCGAGGCGGGCTTCAGAAATTGCGCCTTCGCTGTCCCGCTTCATGTCGCTCAACCATTCCGAACGCACAAGATGCGCGACTGGCGTAGGGCTATCACGTGTCGACTCCAGGTGCTGTTCGACCAGAACAAAAGCCTCAGTCGTATTCTCAATTCCGAGGTGAGACAACCAGCCGTGTTGCTGGCTCTCCCAATAGAGGAAGGCCAAGGCGGCATGGGCATCGGCGTAGTCTGGGTCGATCTCAAGCGCATCATCAAGAAAGATTTTTGCGCGGGCGAATGCCTCGGGTCGGCGCTGGCGTAATTCTGACATGCCCTTCAAATAGAGGTCATAGGCTTCAAGATTTTTAGGCCCTTCAGCAGCGGTCGCGGAAAGGTCGCTTGCGTCGAGCTTCAGCTTCAGCGCTTCAGCAATTTCGGTAGTGACCTCGTCTTGCGTTTCAAAGAGCTTGGCAGTTTTCTGGTCGAACATTTTGGCCCAGACAGAGCTCTCTGATCTGGCGTCGATAAGCTGCGCGTTGATGCGTACGCGGTTTCCCACCCGACGCACGCTACCTTCGACCACGTACCGCACGTTCAGGTCGCGCCGCAGCTCCTTGGCTGTTACACTCTTGCCCTTGTAGGTAAAAGCTGTGTTTCGGCTGATCACGAACACACCATCAACATTGGCTAGGCGAACAATCAAGTCATCTGTCATGCCGTCCGCGAAGTACTCCTGGTCGGGATCAGCACTCAGGTTTGCGAAGGGAAGAACAACAATGGTTGGATTGTCTGGTTGCAGATCGCGCGTCTCTTTTGGCTCCGCTGGAAGGGAAGCGGGCATGCCTGCAGCCACAAGAGCCTCAGTGTACATATCTAGATAGTCTTTATCGCGGATGTAGCCGAAGAACCTCAGGTGGTCTGTCGCAACAGAGGTCGGATAAGCCTTCAGAACTTTGCGAACAATCTCTTTGGCTTCGTCCAGCTTCCCAAGTCTAACAAGTGTGACTGCCAGTGCGTTCGCATAGGCTGGGTTCTGGTCTTCCTTGTATACGGCTTGAAGCAGCTCCTCAGCTTCTTCGAACTGGCCCAGCATCATGTAGGAACGAGCAAGGGTGCTCGGAACCCAGATCGGATAGAAGGGCTCCGTCCGCATACCTAGCTGGAGAAGCTCGGCTCCGCGTTTCGGATTTCCGGACGCTGAATAGACCCAACCAGCCAAAAAAGCGGTTCCTCCTCCAGCCGGATTCAGTTCTAGCGACTTGTCGGCATGCGCGATTGCGGCGTCATAGTCTTGAGCGAACAGGTCCAGCCAAGCCAGAACCGAGTAGGCTCCGGAGGACTGAGGTTCCCGCTTCAGCACCTCTTCCGAATACTGGCGAGCTAGTTCCATTTGCTCTACAGGGTCGATCCCGAGAAGGACGTTAAACCATGATACCCATGCCAGGATGGTGCGGGCACCAACAGAATCTGGGTTGCGTTCAAGTGCTGCAAGAGCCCTGATTTCCGCCTCGTGGTTGCTTTCCGGAGTGAATTTCTGGAACTCCGCAATTGCTTTGCCGATCAGGTCATAGGTCTGAAGATCACCGGCATCTCTAAATCCATCTTGAGCAGTGATAGAAATAAGCTTCTGATCCAGCGCAACGACAACTTTCTCCAGAATACCGTCGTAAATCTCGAACAAACCCTCGGTTGACAGATTGTGCCCATAGACGTCTGACCAAAGGTTATTCCCCTCTATCGCATCTATGAGCTGCGCGGTGACGCGAAGCTCATCGTCTTCAACCTGAAAACTGCCTTCCAGAACATATCGAACGCCCATTTCCTCTGCGATGGTCTGTACCTTTGTCGCTTTTCCCTTGTAGGTGAAACTGGAATTCCGCGCGATGACAAAGAGTTTTGGGTGATGCCCAAGCGCCGCGATAATCGCTTCGGACAAACCATCACCCAGATAGTCCAACGAGGCATCGCCACTCAAGTTATCGAACGGGAGAACGATGATCGACGGCTTTTCTGGTAGTGCGAATGCAAACTCTTCTGGATCAGCCGGAGTTATCTCCGGCAAGCCGCTTGCCTTCAGGGCCCGCGCGATCCGTTCAATTGCGTCCGCTGGTATCCAGCTCAAGCTTCTAACGAACGTCTCGACCGTGAATTCAGGCGCTGACGCACGAAGAGCCTCTATGACCTTTTCTGCCGCCTTGGTGCGTCCGCTAAGGTACAATGCAGCCGCTGTTCTTGCTTTGGTGGGAGCGCTTTGGACTGCTTCCTTCTGTAGCTGTTCGATGGCTTCATCATATCTTTCCATTATTAAGTAGAGTTCGCCGAGGACAGCATTGAGTGTATTTTGTTGCGCGGGGTTCAGACGGAGATTTCGCTCGTAGATTTCGGCCGCCTGCTCATACTTTCCTTCATGGACTAGCACATAGCGTGCGTAATCACGTTGAACGAAAATGTCGTTCTGGTTCAAATCGTAAGCACGTTGTGCCCATGTCTTCGCGGCTTCGGCTTCACCAGCCCGGGAGCTGCAATAGGCCCTTATCATGTAGGCCATGTAATCATTCGGCGCGAGACTGATGGCGTGCTCTGCAAGCTCTGTACATTGCTCTGCCACCTCTAACATTTCATGAGGAACGCCAGCCCAAGCCTTTCCTAAATGATGCCAAGCCAGCGAAATGTACCCTCGTGGATGGTCGGGAAACCGAGTTATCAACTCTTCCGATAAGATTCGCGTTTCTTCGTTTCCGTCCGGCGATAGTTTGAGAAATGCCCGAGTGGCTTTCTCCCAGAGCTCGTATGCGCGAAGCTCATCGTTCGGTATCTGGCCTACACGCTCCCGCTCCGCCTTGAACACACCGCCGCCAGCGCGCCCTCCAATCTCCAGCACCAAGTCCTTGATCAGATCGTCTTGCAGAGCGATGAACTCGTTGGCTTCCCTATCGTAACGCTTTGACCAAACTTGCTTGCCCTCGACCGCATCCATCAGGCGGGCGTTGATCCGCAAGGTGTCCCCCTGATGCTGGAAGCTTCCTTCGAGCAGGTACCGGACACCAAGTTGCTCAGCGATTGTAGAATTGAGCACTTGTTGACCTCTGAAAGAGAAGCTTGAGTTCTTCGCAATAACGACCAGGTCCTGCAGAGACATGAGCTCGGTGATCAGCGTATCTACAAAACCGTCGGCCATGTATTGATCATCGGCCCGATCTGAGAGGTTCTCGAAGGGCAGAACGGCGAGCGACGGTTTGTCAGGCAGCGCAAAGGCTAGTTCTTCTGGATTCAGCGGCTCGAAGTCAGGTTTCTGTAGCCACCAAAGTAGCCCACCGAGCATTGCAAGGACGACCACTGCCACTGCAATCCGGGGTGCCCGACGCATCGAGCGTGAAACGGGAGCAACGGCCACGCCCTCCACAACCTGATAGACCCTCACGGGCGTGGCGATGTTCTTTAGCTGTTGTTCACCTAGAGACTTGTAGGCGACATCCACATTGGCTTTGAGGACGTCGTAGGCAGTACCCGAGACCACAACGCCCCCAGGCTCGGCAAGCCCCTCCAGTCGGGCCGCCACATTCACCCCATCGCCGTAAACATCCCCGTCGTCGAAAACCAAATCCCCAAGATGAATGGCTATCCGATAGATAATCTTCTCATCATCGGGAAACTCTTTTTCTCGAGCGGCCATCTCGGCCTGGACGGACACGGCACACTGGACGGCTTCGACCACCGATGAGAATTCCGCGATGAGCCCATCACCAGTGAGCTTTACGATACGGCCATTCTTATTGGTGATGGATGGCTCGATGAGTTCCCGAAAATGGCGCTTCTGACGCTTGAGCGTCCCAACCTCGTCCCGCTCAACGAGACGAGAATATCCTACCATGTCGGCGGCAAGGACTGCAGCTATGCGGCGTTCCACGATGTGTTCTCCTCACAAGAAACTTGTGCGTCGCCGAAAGTGTAATCGACCGACACACAAGCTAGTCACATCGTACGCCACATCTGATCTATGGCTGAGCCAGCAATGAATAGGTGTGCCGCGTCAGAGACAGCGTTCAGGTAGCCCTCATCCTGCATGGATTTGGCCTGAGCAGCGTCCAAGGCGGCAAGGTCGTCATACTGTGCCCTCCAGGTGATCCTATGTGGATTGCCAGACAGCGGCATCATGAGCGTGAGCTCGACCCCGGTTATGGATTTGAATGTCTCGCTGATATCGTTCGCGAATTTCCAGGCTTCTTGGCCTTTCCCCGGTGCGATGGCAGCGGTGCGGTGAAAGATGATCATGTAGTATCCCTCCAAAAATGAACTCGAAGGGGGTCCTTGCCTGATGGGGCACGATAGCACAGTTCGGGGAGAAATGCGCGCATGGCCCATCTGATGGATTTGCGCACTACTAGGAGCTGGGCATCCCAGCTCTTCGAAGCTCGTCGGCGTAACTTTTGGCCATTTCCTGATCTTTGAAGAGCTGAAGGGCGAACTGCTGAAATGTCTGAAGCGTGTAGGCAGGGAAGCGTTCGTGTAGATTGGACAGATGCTTGCCAGCTTCGTCGAAGTTCCCAAGCTTGCGTTCGAGCAGAATAAGCCAAGTCAAAGCTCCTTGCGCGAATGTCTCTTCTCCGGATCGGCACAGCGCATTGAAGCCCGTGCGAGCCAGATCGTACTTCCCCATAATGAAGCGGACGGTAGCGAGCATGTGGGGTATCCAAGTGGGCGCAAACGGTTCC
The DNA here is from genome assembly GCF_020171285.1 of Seohaeicola saemankumensis. GTDB lineage: Bacteria > Pseudomonadota > Alphaproteobacteria > Rhodobacterales > Rhodobacteraceae > JAIUZI01. Next base: position 671 of record NZ_JAIUZI010000026.1, on the reverse strand, counting down.
AGCTTGAGGGCCTGTAACCAGAGTGCCTCCGCCTCCGCATACCGCCCCGAAAAACATCGCATGGTTCCTGCAATGGAGATCGCTTCCCCGTCGTTTGGGTTCAGCTCGATCCGAGTGATGCACCAGCCCTGATCCGGGTCGGCGCTGATGAACGGCCTGTTCCAAAGCATCGAGCACGAAACCGGCGTTTGCTGTCCGGCTGACCCGCCAACCCACGATGCGGCGGGCAAAAGCGTCGATGACGAACGCCACATAAACAAAGCCCTGCCATGTCGCCACGTAGGTGAAATCGCTGACCCAGAGCATGTCCGGCGCAGGCACGCGGAACTGGCGGTTCACCTTGTCCAGCGGGCATGGCTGCGCCTTGTCGGGTATCGTCGTCCTGGCCTTCTTGCCGCGAATAACCCCTTCCAGCCCTAGGTCCTTCATCAGCCGTGCCACCGTGCATCTCGCCACATCGAAGCCTTCGCGATGCATCTGATGCCAGACCTTGCGAACGCCGTAGACCTTGTAGTTCTCATCGAACACCCGCTCGATCTCGGGGCGCAGAAAGGCATCGCGCTTGGCCCGATCCGATAGCAGGTCAGGGTTCGCCCGCTTGGCCATGTGATCGTAGAACGTTGAAGGGGCAATCGGCAGGTGCTTGCAGATCGGCTCGACCCCGATATCGT
>NZ_JAIUZI010000025.1 GCF_020171285.1 Seohaeicola saemankumensis | reverse complement strand
GTGCTGCTTCAGAATGCCAATGATCTGCTCTTCGCTGAAACGGCTTCTCTTCATCGTCTGTCTCCTCAGTTGGAGAACAGGCTAACCTCAAAGCGAAGACTTTTCAGGGGAGCAGGTCAGCTTCGATCGTATCCGATCCACGGATCTACAATCACCTCCAACGCCTTTGAAATCGTCAAGTCTGGCCATCGCGGTTTTGCGTAATAATCGTCTGCCAGATGGTTTCCGTACTTAAACATGCGATATGCCGACAGGAACCGCGCCTTCGGTTCACGCACGACCGTGAATGATGGAAGCGAGCGGAACTCGGATGGGACGTGCCCGAAGTACCTCGCGGAAATCTTGCCTGGCCAGGCTTTCTGGATCGACGTTCCACCGGTTTTGGGTATGTGAATGAACATCGCACTGGGATTGCTTAGCAAAAAGTTCGTCATCGGGATCGTCGGTGTCCTTCGAGAGATGGCGTTTTCGTTCTACTTTGATTCGTACCGCTCCAACAGCCGTCGCTCACTAAGTTGGCCGTGACTGTCTGACGTCAGCGCCTACCGGACAGATTTAGGGGTTAGCAACGGAGGATTCTGGTTCATCGAAGCCATTATGGAGCGAATCTATGGACGCCCCCTGCGCAAGGTGTTTTTCAACTTCGGTTCTAACGGCATTGGATGCGTGAATCTATCCGGCCTTTTGCGAAGCTTACCTGCTTCTGGCCTCGATGGGATCCGCTTGTTTTCGTGCCTTCTAAGATGACCGGCCTTTGATGGCCATCGCTCCTTACAGGCTGTGAATTGGCGGCCCCTGCCGTTACACCATCGTCATACACCTCGCATCTCTAGAGTCGAAGCGCCCTGCGCCCCGGCTATGCGGTTTTGTAGCTTTCACCGCTGCGCAACACTGCCCAGGCGATGCGCGCTGTCTTGTTTGCGATTGCCAGGAGGGTTTTGTTGTGGCCAGCGCGCGCAAGTAGGTTTTGCGCCCATTTGGCACGCCGATCATTGCGCCCGGCGATCCTGATCAGGACCGACCTTGCGCCGTGGATGAGCTGGCGTCGCAAGTATTGATTGCCCCGTTTGCCTATGCCGCCAAGCCGAGGCTTACCTCCGGTCGTGTATTGTCTGGGAACCAAACCGATCCATGCCGCCAGAGCGCGGCCCGACCAGAAGTGTCGCCCGTCATCGACGGCGGCAATCAAGGCGGTGGCGATCATCGGTCCGACGCCGGGAAGGGTCGCCAGTCGTTTGCAGCGATCATCGGTTTTGCAGATTGCGATCAGCTTTCGATCGATCTCGGCCACGCGTTTGTCAGAGGCTTCGAACTCAGCAATGAGTGCGTTGAAGTTCTGCTTCGCCAGGCTCGACAGTTTGGCTTCGGCGACAGCAGTCCTGATATCCTTGCGGAACCGGACAGCACCGACAGGAATGACAACGCCATATTCCGCAAGAAGGCCACGAATGTGATTGATCAGTCCAGCGCGTAGCGTGATGAGCCGTTCGCGTGTTCGAGGCAGCATTTGCAGATCCTGTTGTTCCGTCGTCTTCACCGGAACAAACCGCATGGTCGGACGCAGTGCTGCCTCGTGGATCGCCTCCGCATCGACCGCGTCATTCTTCGAGGGCGTTGTCAGAAGAAACGTGCTTGAGGCGGGGCAGGGTGGTCAGTAGCGTTTGGGGATGACCAAACGCTCCCCGTTTCGCTACTTCAAGACGTCACCCGAGATCATTCGCCTGGCGGTCATGCTGTACATCCGGTTTCCGCTCTCGTTGCGCAACGTCGAGGATCTGTTGCACGAACGCGGCATCGACGTCAGTCACGAAGCCGTGCGATTTTGGTGGCATCGGTTCGGTCCTTTGTTTGCATCTGATATTCGAAAGCGCCGGATCGAGGGCATGTGTTCCAGTAAGTGGCGCTGGCATCTTGACGAGATGTTCGTGAAGATCAATGGCGAACGCCACTACCTTTGGCGGGCCGTCGATCATGAGGGCGAAGTCCTGGAGAGCTACGTTACGAAGAAGCTGGACAAGAAAGCCGCGCTGAAATTTCTAAGAAAAGCAATGCGCAAGCACGGTCGACCAGAGGAAATCGTGACCGACCGACTCAGGTCATATGGTGCTGCTCTGAAGGAAATGGGCGCAGCGGGTCGCCAGCAAACCGGCCGGTGGTTGAACAACCGGGCAGAGAATTCGCACCTGCCATTCCGACGACGAGAGCGGGCGATGTTGCGGTTTGGGCGAACGCGAAGTTTGCAGAAGTTCGCCGCCGTCCACGCCTCGGTCTACAACTTGTTCAACTCGGAGCGCAGCCTCAACTCCAGACCAAACTTTAAGCTGAAGCGGTCTGTGGCTCTCGCCGAGTGGCGCGGTCTCTGTGCGGAATAAGAGACAGCCATTCTGCCCTTGTAGAGACGGGTTCGCATTTGTCTGGCAGCACCAAGTCGGTATGTTGTGTGCTCGGAGGCTATGTTTGAAACAGGCGGGGCGGGCGTAAATTGGCGCAACCCGTCGAAAGCATGCCGAGCCCTTCGCGACAACGCGATGCCCATCGGAATGGGGTCGGACACTTTTCTCAAAACTTCAGGGATTTTCGTGGCGTCTAGACACGATCCGAACTGCCAAAACAGCCGATGTAGTGTTCGAGTCTTTCCCTCCATTCAGAGCGATGGTAACCAAAGCGCCAATTGTGGAAAAACGATGAGCAGGGCGACCAGAATCAGCGAACAAAAGATAAAGGGAAAGGCCGAGGTGTAAATCTCGCGCATGGTGGTTCCCGCGGGGGCCACGCCTTTCATCACAAACAAGAGTAACCCGAAGGGCGGAGTGGTAAAGCTGATCTCGAGCGACAGGAGCATTATTAGCGCGAACCAGATCGGGTCAAACCCAAGCGTTTGTGCAAGCGGAAAGAAGACCGGTACGGTCAAGAGCATGATCGAGATCTGTTCCATGAACATGCCAAGCAGCAAGAGCACGGCAAACATGACCAGAAGCATCGACAGCGGCGCGAGGTCAAAGCTTGTCGCCCAGGTCACGAGCCCCCTGGAAGCGCCTGAAAAGGCCAGAAGCTGGCTGAACGTGGCCGAGCCGAAAACGATGAGATAGGCCATAAGCGTGACACGGAGCGCACCGATGACTGATTTCTTCATCGCCTCCCATGTCAGGCAGCGAAAGATCGCCGCCAGGATTAGGACACCGAGCGCGCCGAAGGCTGCTGCCTCGGACGGGGTGACGAAGCCTTTGATCATCAGCGCGATGATGATGACCATGACGCTGACCATCGGGATCACCTCGCGGAGCAGCAAGCCCATTTTGGACAGGAACGACATCGGTTCCACATCGTAGGCCGGGGCGGCTGTCGGGTCGATCCGGGTTTGCAGCCAGATCGTCGCGATATAAAGGCCAGCAAGGATCAGGCCGGGGATCACACCCGAGATCAAAAGGGCGGCCACGTCAATCTGCGCCAAGGTCGCCAACAGCACAGCGAGCGCGGAGGGTGGGATGATTATCGCAAGACCGCCTGTGCCCAGGATCGGACCGATGCTCATGTGTGACTTGTAGCCCCGGCGGCTCATCTCTGGCACCATTAGTGAACCAAGAAGCGCAGTTGATCCCATGGACGAGCCCGAAAGCGTGGAAAACGCTGTACCGCCCAGAACTGTGACATAGCTCAGACGTCCGGGCAGACGGCCAAGCAACTTGTCGATTGCGGTGAACATGCGCCCGCCGAGGCCCGTGTGAAAGAAAATCTCGCCCATGAGCAGGAACAGCGGAATGGGCATCAGCGCGTATTTGGTGAGCGAGCCTAGTCCGTTGTTCAACAGCTGTGTCACCCCGCGTTCACCGCCCATGAAGACCCATGCGCCGATGATATTTGCGGCCAGAAAAGCCACCGCAATCGGCATGCCGATCGCCATGAGAAACATGATCGTGCCAAGCAGCAGGGCCAGCGCCTCGAACCATTCCATTATTCGTGTATCCCTGCTTCGCCGCTATGCATCAGCTCCGATCCAAAGACGAAGCGCGAGAATTCAATGGCCATCAGTCCGAACGACAGCGGAAACGCGACGGTCAAAAGCCAGCGCGGGAAATAGTAGGCACGGGTATCGAAATCACCCCGTTCGATATTGGTCATCACCAACTCAGCCCCTTTCCACGCCAGGATCACGCAGACCAAAACGCAGGCAGCGGCTACGACGCGGCTGAGCAGGTGGCGCGGTCCCTCCGGCAAGGCGGCGGTCAGGAGTTCGATATGCACATGGCCCTTTTCGCGCACCAACCACGGCGCACCAAACATCGTCATGTAAAGCAGGCCGTATTCGGCTGAGGTGAAGAGCCATGCGTAGGGCTGCAGCCCAAGGTTCCGCATCACCACTGAGGCAATGACCGAGATCATGATCCACACCAGGGTCAGACCAGAAATCACCGCCAATCCGTAAAGCAGCGCTTTATATGTTGTGTTGGCCATCGCTTGGCTCCGAAAGGAAAGTCAGGCCCGCCCCGGGGGGCGAGCCTGCGAGGGGCTTACTTGGCCGCGTCGAGATCGTAGAAAAGCTCGATCAGGCGGTCATAATTGCCGGTGCCACCGGGTTGATCGGCCATGACGTCCTTCATGCGCTCCCACGTCTTTTCGCGGGCAGCGGCAAGGTAGTTGGCCTTTGCCTCACCTTCGAGCGAGACAACCTTCATACCCGCTGCATCAAGCGCGGCAAAGTCTTCGTCACGCTTGGCGCGCAGGGCTTCGACACTGTCTTTCTCGTGCTGGATTGCAACATCCTGAAGGATTTTCCGCGCCTCGTCGGACAGCGAATTCCACTTTTCGTTGTTCACGATCACGCCGAGATCGGTCGAGAAGAAGCAAGGTTCGATCCGGTAGTTCAGGAACTCGTTCCACTTGAGATCGATCAGGCCGATCTGGGTCCAGCCCGTCGCGTCCACCACGCCGCGTTGCAGGGCGGAGTAAACCTCGCCTGTGGGCAGGTCGATGACCTGTGCGCCCAGGTAGTTGGTGAAGAACGCGTTATAAACGTTGTTGCCGCGCAGCTTGAGGCCCTCGACCTCAAGGTTGCCATTGGCGTCGAACTTAGGCTCATTGCGCGTCCAGAGATTGTAGCACACACCGCTGTCAAACCAGCCAAGGTATTTGAGGCCCATCTTCTCTTGGTGGATCTGGTCGATCAGCGCGATACCGCCATTCATGCGGGTTTCGACCGCTGTCAGGTTCGACGCCACCATGGCGTCTTTCTCGGGCAGCGCGCCGCCGTAGAACGAGCCGGGGGTATAGACCATGTCAACGATGCCGTCGCGCACCGCGTCGGGTTGCTGGAACATACCGATGGCCTCGGGGCCGCCGCGCACGTCAATACGGATCACGCCCTTGCCGGCCTCGTTGACCTTGTCGACAAAGCTCAGAAAGCTTTTCGTGTAGATCAACGTCTCGGGGAAAGCATGCACAGCCGAGATGGTCTCTTCGGCCTTGAGCGTTCCTGCTACCAATGTGGCCCCTGCAAGCAGGCTAGCCAAAAGTTTCATTTTCATCTTTTTTAACCTCCACTGATTTGAGGCGTAAGCCCCGTTTGTCTGGCCCTTCCTGGGCCGTGGCTGCCGCGTCATGCGACTGTTTTCAATCCTCCGGCCTGGGCCAAGCCCAAGCGGCGGTTTGACTGCGAGATATCTTGAACGCAGTGATTGCTGCGCTGTGTTTGCGGGTGAGATCGATGTCATCCCATCCGTTGATCAATTTCTCAGCCCAGCTGTCATCCAGCACAAAGCCCACCTTTACTTCATCGAGCGCGAGGCGACGGTCGACGACATCGACGGTGATGTCTTGCGGACCGTTTGCCAGCGCCGCTTCGAGAGCGGCATGGCTTTTTTCATCGACTTTTGCCGGCAGTAACCCGTTGTTGACGGCGTTGGCCGCAAAGATATCGCCAAAGCTGGGTGCGATGACGACACGGATACCAGCATCGACGAGGGCATAAACCGCTGCTTCGCGCGATGACCCGCTGCCGAAATTGCGGCCGGTCACAAGTACGCTGGCTTTGGGATGGGTGTTGAGCGGGAAATCCCTACGCAGCGAACCGGTGGCATCGCGGCGCATGTCATGCAGCAGGTATGGGCCATAGCCCTCAATCCGTGGGACCGACATGAAGCGCGCCGGGATCAACTGGTCAGTGTCGATATTCGCGACCGGCAAGCCAATAGCCGTGCCCCTATGTGTGCGCCAACCCGCCATCAGGTGGCCCGCCCTTCAAGAAGCGGGCGCACATCGGTCAGGGTGCCGGTCACAGCAGCCGCGGCAACCATCGCCGGGCTCATCAGGTGGGTGCGTGCGCCGCGCCCCTGACGGCCCTTGAAATTGCGGTTGGTAGAGGAAGCGCAGCGCTTGCCTTCGCCGACGAGATCGCCGTTCATACCCACACACATTGAACAACCTGACGCGACCCATTCAAGGCCCGCTTCGGTGAAGATACGGTCGAGCCCTTCGGCCTCGGCCTGAGCCTTGACCTGGGCGGAACCCGGCGAAATGAGGCCCGGAACGCGGGCTGTGCGGCCGCGGAGCACGGCTGCCGCAGCTCGGAGATCTTCGATCCTTCCATTGGTGCAGGAGCCGATGAAAACCTGATCTACCGGCGTGCCTTCCAGCATGTCGCCCGCTTTCAGCCCCATGTATTCAATCGCCATGCGAGCCGCTTCGGCCTTTTCGGGCGGTACTCCGGCAGGGTCTGGGATGGCGGCCGTGATCGGCAGCGCCTGTTCGGGGCTCGTGCCCCATGTGACGGTCGGGGAAATCTCTTCTGCGTCGAGCGTGACCTCGCGATCAAAGACTGCGCCCTCGTCACTGGCAAGTGCTGCCCAGTCAGCACAGGCCGCTTTCCAATCTGCCCCTTTCGGCGAGAAATGGCGCCCGTCGAGATAAGCAAATGTTTTGTCGTCCGGTGCCACCATGCCAAATCGGGCGCCGCCTTCTATCGACAGGTTGCACAGCGTCATGCGGCCTTCCATCGAAAGTCCCCTGATGGCGCTGCCGGCGTATTCCACCGCATGGCCCTGCGCGCCATCGGTGCCCAGTTTGGCTATCCAGCCAAGAGCGACATCCTTGGCTGTCACGCCCGCGCCAAGCACACCATCAACAGTGATACGCATCGATTTGGGCTTGCGCTGCCAGACGGTTTGCGTCGCCAAGACATGCGCCACCTCGGTCGCACCGATGCCAAAGGCCAGCGCGCCAAAGGCACCGTGCGTTGACGTATGGCTATCACCACAGTTGATCAGGAGACCCGGCAGCGTCAGGCCTTCTTCGGGTCCCACGACATGCACGATGCCCTGATGCGGGTCTTCGAGATCATAGATCCGCAGTCCATGCGCGGCTGCATTCCCGCGCAAGGTGTCGATCATACGGGTGATCTGGGGATCAGCGATGCGCGAGCGATCCCGCGTGGGCGCATAGTGATCGACCACGGCAAAGGTAAGCGCCGTTTCGGCCACGGGCAGGCCGCGTTCCTTGATCTTGGCGAAGGCGTGATGCGAGCCCTCATGCACCAGATGCCGGTCGACCCACAGCAGCGACACGCCATCATCCCGCCGCAGCACCTCATGTGCCGACCATAGCTTGTCGAGCATGGTCTGCGGGGAAGCCATCAGCGCTCTTCCTCGCTCTGGCCGATGGCGGGCTCCCAGTGACGCGCCGCACCCCGGCCAACACGCGTCAGCGGCATTTCAAGGCGGAACATATCTGGGCGGTAGAGCCCCGAGAGGTATTCAACGCCATTGCCCTCTACATCGCGCACGACGCGGCGCAGGGACAACAGCGCCGATCCAACGGCCACCTCGAGCGCCTCGGCCACGTCGGGACCGGCAAGGGTCGCGCTCACCGATTGATGCGCCTCTTTGATCTGGACGCCACTGCGTTCGAGCAGCTTGAAGAGCGGCGTGGTCGCCAGATCGTTCTCGGAGTAATTCTGCGCGATCTGGGCCGGAACGTAGGTGGTCAGATGAGAGAAGGGCACACCCTCGGCCAGGCGAACGCGGGTGGCGATCTGGACCTTGCTTGCGCCGTCCAGCCCCATGGCCGAGGCCACGAAATCAGGCGCGCTGTCATAAGAAAACGACAAAAGCCGCGCCGTGGTCTGCTGACCCATCTCGACCAGCTGCGGCATCAGCGTGTTGAAATCCATCGCGGCAGGTTGGCCGCCATCGGGGCGCGCGCGGACCTTGGTACCACTACCGGCGCGCCGCTCAATAAGGCCCCCCTGGGCCAACGCATCAAGAGCGCGGCGCACGGTCACACGGCTGACGCCATAGGATTCGGCGAGCTTTTGTTCCCCGGGCAGAGCCTGGCCGTCGCGTAGATCGCCAGCAGTGATCTGATCGCGCAAGGACAGATAGACGCGCCGCGCTTTGACCCCTTCCGGCAATATCTGAACAGCTTCCACACGCACCGATGATTCCCCCATTGGTTCCGCCCGAGGTTAAATGTGTTCCCTCCAAAAGCAAGGATTAGTCTTTCAAAAGAGCAAAAGTTTTCTATGACAGAATACGATATCTGTATTATCAATCATACAGAATGACAGGGGAGAGGGTGATGCCGATCGTCGAGCTGCATGTTCTTGAAGGTTACAGTTCTGAAGAAAAACAGAGACTTGGTCAGTCTATCACTGATGCGGTTCGATTCGTTGTACCTGCGGCGGCTGACCTTGTGACGGTGATGATCCACGACATGCCAGCAGACAATTACTATCGCGGCCGTCTACAGCGCAGTCCCGCGCCGGCGCGCCCGGATCCTGTGCAGATCGTGAAGGATTATCTTGCAGCCATGGAGGCGCGCGAATTGGACGCGGCGCGCGTCATGCTGTGCGACGGATTTGCCATGACCTTCCCCGGAACGACGCCGATGCACACCCTTGAAGAGCTGATCGAATGGTCCAGGCCGCGCTATAAGTACGTCACCAAAACCTATGAGGGTTTTGACGCGTTGCAGAGCGCGGGCGACGAAGCCATCGTCTATTGCCGCGGCACATTGAAGGGTGAATACCACGACGGCAGCACCTTTGACGGCATCCGCTTTATCGACCGGTTCGAGATCATCGACGGTAAGATCACCAAGCAGGATGTGTGGAACGACATGGCCGAAGTGAGGGCGAATACATGAGCGATATTGATCCCATTACCCTGTCGGTTCTAGCGGGCCGGATGGAGCAGATCGCCGACGAAATGGATGCCACATTGTTTCGCGCGGCCTTCAACCCGATCATCGCCGAGGCGCATGATGCTAGCCACGGGCTTTACCATGCGACGTCGGGCGATACCCTGGTGCAGGGCAAATCGGGCCTGCCGATTTTCGTGGGAGTAATGTCTTTTGCGGTAAAAGCCGTGATCGAAAAGGCCGCCAGGGATGGCGATCTTGAAGACGGCGACATCTACATCTTCAACGATGCCCATATCGGCGGCACGCACCTGTCGGACATGCGACTTGTCCGGCCCTATTATCGCGACGGCGAACTGTTTTGTTATCTTGCCTCGGTCGGCCACTGGCATGATGTGGGTGGCGCCGTACCGGGTAACTATAACCCTGCGGCGACAGACGTGTTTCAGGAGGCATTCAATCTGCCGCCGGTCAAACTGGTCCGCAAGGGCGAGATCAACCAGGACATCATCGATATCTTGTTGCGCAACACCCGCTTACCGCAATCGGCCCAAGGGGATTTGAACGGTCAGCTTGGCGCACTGGATCTGGGCGTCAAGCGGATGGACGAACTGCTGGATGAATATGGCAGCGACACGATCACGGCCGCGCTGAATGCGCTCGGCCATCGTGCCGAGGCGTTGATGCGGTCTGAATTGACCGATCTGCCGGATGGGCGGTGGGAGGCAGAGGATTTCCTGGACAATGACGGGATCTCCGACACGCCGCTCAAGATCAAGATCGCGCTTGAGATCAAAGGCGATGAAATGACGCTTGATTTTACCGGGTCATCGCCGCAATGCGCCGGCCCCGTGAACATCGCCCTGCCGACCACCGTGGCGACTGCATATGTCGCGATCAAACATGTCTTCCCGGCCCTGCCTGCCAATGCCGGTGTGATGCGCCCGATCAACGTGATCGTGCCGGAGGGCAGTCTGTTGGCGGCCGAGTTCCCCGCACCGACCGGGGGTTATACCGAAACCATTTTGCGAATGATCGACGTGGTCTTTTCTGCTTTTGCGCAGGCCGCGCCCGACCGTGTTGTGGCCAATGCCTATGGTACGATTAACGCCCTTTCGATCGCTGGCAAGCGACGCAATGGTCAGCCATGGGTGATGTTCAGCTTCTACGGGGGCGGCCATGGCGGTTCGATCGAGACAGATGGGCTCAACCACGGCAATGCGCCGATTTCCACCGCGACGATCCCGCCGATGGAGATTCTGGAGGCCGCCTATCCGGTTATGTTCCGTACATGGGCGCTGCGTCCTGACAGCGCCGGGGCGGGTGCGCATCGCGGCGGGTTGGGTGCGGTCTATGAGATCGAAGTGCTGGAAGAGAATGGTGCAGAAGCCTTTCTCTTTGGTGAGCGTGGACGATTTGCCCCGAAAGGTATCGCAGGGGGCGACAACGCGGCGCTGAACCTGTTCCGGTATGAACAGGATGACGGCTGGCATAGCCCGCCGCTGGCGTCGAAAATGCGGGGGATCACGCTCAAAGCGGGTCAGGCGGTACGTCTGGAGACGCCGGGTGGTGGGGGCTATGGCGCATCGTCCGAACGCGCCCCGGGCGCCGTGGCCCGTGACGTGGCGCGCGGGCTGGTCAGCGAAGCAGAGGCAGATGCCGCATACGGACCCAAATGGCGGGAGACCACAGCATGACCAGCCGGATGATCGGTGTCGATGTCGGTGGCACATTCACGGATGTCTTTGTCCTGAACGAGGCCGAAGGCACCGCCAGTGTTGCCAAGGTTCCAACAACACGGCCCGACCAGTCGGGCGGTTTCCTCGATGGTATCCGGGGCGAGGTTCAGGACCTGTCTGAGATTGCCGTGGTGGTGCATGGGACAACGGCGGGCACCAATGCATTGTTGGAACGCAAGGGGGCGAAAACCGGCGTAATTTGCACCGAAGGCCTGCGCGACGTGCTGGAAATGCGCCGTCGCGACAGGCCGCGCACATGGGGCTTGCGCGGCGATTTCGAGCCGGTGGTGGACCGCCGCAACCGCCTCGAAGTGCCCGAGCGTACGCTCGCCGATGGCACGATCAGGACCCCGGTCGATCTTGATGCCGTGCGCGCTGCTGCCAAGGCGTTGCAGGCTCAGGGCTGCGAGGCCGTCGCGATCTTGTTTGCCAATTCCTACGCCAACACCACCAACGAAGACGCCGCCGTCACCGCGCTACGCGAGGTTTGGCACAACGAGCATGTTTCGGCTTCATCCGAGATCCTGCCCGAGATCCGCGAGTTCGAGCGCTTCTCGACCACCGCCCTGAACGCCTATTTGCAGCCCGAGGTGTCGGGCTATCTGGGGCGACTGGAAAACGCACTCAAAGCGGGTGGGTTCGATGGCGAATTCATGATCGTTCAGTCCAATGGCGGTGTTATGGCCGTGGATACCGCCTGTCGCCTTCCGGTTCGCACGGCGCTTTCCGGCCCCGCGGCGGGGGTCATTGCGGCGGGATACATCGCCAGTTCCGCGGGCTTCGAGAATATCATCACCGGCGACATGGGCGGGACGAGCTTTGATGTCTCGCTCATTGCCGAGGGCCAGTCGATGCTGTCGCCGCAAACCTCGATTGATTTCGGTATGGTGGTTCGCAACCCGATGATCGAGATCACCACAATTGGCGCAGGCGGCGGGTCCATCGCCTGGGTGGACAAAGGCGGGCTGCTGAATATCGGCCCGGAGAGCGCAGGCAGCAATCCGGGGCCGGTGGCTTACGGCCTTGGCAACACCCGCCCCACCGTGACGGACGCCAACGTGGTGCTGGGCCGGATTGACCCGGACAACCCCATCGGGGGCAAACTGGAACGGCTGGATTTTGAGGCTGCGGGCAAGGCCATCGACGAACATGTGGGCGGTCCCTTGGGATTGTCCACGGTGGAGGCTGCCGAGGCGATCCTGAGGGTCGCCAACAGCCGCATGGCGGGCGCGATCCGCCTTGTCAGCGTCGAGCGCGGCTTTGACCCCAAGCGATTTGCTTTCATGCCGTTTGGTGGTGGTGGCGCATTGCATGCTGGCGCGATGTTGGCCGAGGTGGGCATCGCGCGCGCTATCGTGCCGCGCTTTCCCGGTGTCACATCGGCCATGGGCTGTGTGATTGCCGACATGCGGCAGGATTTCGTGCAGACGATCAATTCGCTGGTCGGCCAACTGGACGAGGCAGCACTGGGCGATTTCATGCAGGATCACGCCGAACAGGGCATGGCTCTTCTGGATGCCGCGCGCACCAATTTCGAGTCGCGCGAGCTGAGCTTTGAGCTCGACATGGCCTATATCGGGCAAACCCATACCGTGTCGGTGCCGCTCAACGTGAAGACACAAGGCGGCAAGGTCACCCCGCCGACACGCGCCGAGATCGAAGAGGCCTTTGATACAGCCTATCGCGCCACTTTTGGCCGGTTGTTGCAAAACGGTGTGCGACGCATCCTGAACCTGCGCAGCGCGGTTACCGGCAAGCGTCCCAAATTCGACCTGAGCGCATTGGCCCCGTCCGGCGATGGCGTGTCCGAGCCGATTGCCCGGCGTCGGGTACACTTCGCCGATAGCTGGCATGACACGGCAATCTATGATCGTCTGGCCCTGCCGGTGGGAACCGTCATCAAAGGGCCCGCGATCCTGACGCAGCCCGATACGACGGTTCTGATCGAACCCAATCTTCAAGGTCGTGTCGATCGGTTCGGCAATACCATCATCGAACCCATGGAGGACGCATCATGAGCAATCCAGCCACATGGGATATCTCGCGGACTGCACTTCTGACGATTGATCTGCAGAACGATTTCATCCACCCCGAGGGCGCCTATGGCCGCGCGGGGCAGGCTGCGGAGAGCATCGCCGCCCTGCCGGACCGTATCGCGCCGCTGGCACGGGCCATTCAGGCCAAGGGCGGGCGTTATTTCTCGGCCCAATTCACGCTGGTGCCGGACAAGGATGGCGAGCCGCTGATCGCGCCGCATCTCAAAGAGCTGCGCCCCTTCCTTGGCAAAGGCGATTTCGCCCCCGGCGGTTTCGGTCATAGCCTGGTGGATCGGCTCCAACCGGCGGATTTCGTCATCGAAAAAGTTGCCTATTCCGCCTTCTACCAGACCCGGCTGGAATATCTGATGCGCGCGGTGGGTATCGATCACCTGATCGTCGGCGGTATCGTCACCAATGGCGGCGTCGCCTCGACCCTGCGTGACGCGCATCTGCGCAACATCGAAACCGTTATGCTGACCGATGGCTGCGCCGCTTTCAAGCAAGAGGTGCATGACGCCACGCTGGTGTCATTGGGGACAGTCACCCACCAAATGAGCTGCGCCGAGGCGCTGGCCCTTATAGAGGCCGCGTCATGAGCTTGCGCGCACGCCTTCAGAGCAAGGAAATCGTGGTCGCCCCCGGTGTCTATGACGGGCTGACGGCCTCGCTCGCCGAGGCTGCAGGGTTCGAGGCGCTTTATCTCAGTGGCGCGGCCGTGGCCTATACCCGTCTGGGGAGGCCGGACATCGGCTTGACGACTGCGTCCGAGATGGCCGATACCATGACGCTGATCGCCGACCGCACAGCGCTGCCGGTGATCATCGACGCCGATACGGGGTTCGGCAATGCGCTCAACGCGCAGCGCACCATGCGACTTTACGAGCGCGCCGGTGCTTCGGCCCTGCAAATGGAAGATCAGACCTACCCCAAACGGTGCGGGCACCTTGCGGACAAGTCGCTGATCCCGGCCACGGAAATGGTGGGAAAGATCGCTGCGATGGCCGATGCCCGTGCCAGCGCGGAGACGTTGATTATCGCCCGTACCGATGCGATCGCCGTTGAAGGCTTTGCCGCTGCCGAAGACCGGGCCGCAGCTTATCTTGAGGCCGGGGCGGATGTGCTTTTTATCGAAGCGCCACAAAACCGCGAGCAGCTTGAAAACATTGCCGCGCGCTTTGCCGCGCGGGTGCCGCTTCTGGCCAACATGGTCGAGGGCGGTACCACCCCGATTACCGGTGCGGATGACCTTGAAACCTTAGGCTTTTCGATCGTCATTTTCCCCGGCGGGATTGTCCGTGCGCTGGCCCGTACCGCGCAGGATTATTACAACAGCCTTGCGCAACATGGCTCGAACAAGCCTTTCGCCGACCGGATGTTCGACTTTGGCGGGCTCAACAGCGTGATCGGGACCGACGATATGCTCAAAAAGGGGGCGCGTTATGACGGCTCCGACGGTTGAAGCACCGCCCGAGCAATTCGATCTGGCTGTCGAAACCCTTGTCATCGGGGCAGGGGCGTGTGGGTTGGTCGCGGCGCTGTCGGCTCAGGAGGCCGGGCAAGAGGTTCTGGTGATCGAGGCCGATGCCGTCCCCTCCGGATCCACCGCATTATCGGCGGGGTTGGTCCCGGCGGCGGGAACCAAATTGCAAAAGTCTGCAGGGATCGCGGATAGCCCAGCCTCGTTCGCCGCTGATATTCAGGCCAAGGCCCATGGTGAGAACGATCAGGCCCTGGTCGACCTTCTGGCACAAAAATCCGCCCCGGTGATCAATTGGCTGACACAGGTGCACGGCCTGCCGTTCTCGGTTGTCGATGATTTCGACTATCCCGGACACTCAGCCCGTCGCATGCATGGTCTGCCGACACGTTCGGGCAGCGAACTGATCGACGCGCTGCGCAGCGCCGCCGAGCGCGCCGGTATCGACATCATCTGCGAACGCCGCGCCGAGGCGTTATTCTTTGAGGGTGGCCTGGTGCATGGCATCGCCGCGCACCGTCCAGATGGCGAAGTGGAGACCATTGCGTGCAAGCGCCTGATACTTGCCTGCAACGGTTATGGTGGCAACCGAAACCTGGTGGTGCGCTATATGCCCGAGATCGAAGCGGGGCTTTGGTTCGGCCATGATGGCAACCGCGGTGAAGCGGTGCTTTGGGCTGACCAGATCGGCGCTGCGACCGAACATCTTGGCGCCTACCAAGGCCACGGCAATGTCGCCCATCCCCACGGGATACTCATCACATGGGCCACGATGACCGAAGGTGGCGTACAGGTGAACCGTTTGGGCAAACGGTTCTGGAACGAAGCTAAGGGCTATTCCGAGGCGGCCCGCGAGGTGCTGTCGCAACCCGGGGGCGAGGCTTTTGCCATCTTCGATGCTCGAATAGCTGACGTTGCGCGACAGTTCGAAGACTTCAAACGCGCAGAAGCCCAAGGTGCGATCAAGACCGCCGACACACTGGACGATCTTGCCCGGTCCCTTGGTCTGCCAGCCGACGCACTCGAAAACACAATCGCCAGTATCCCGACGGGGGGTACAGATGTCTTTGGCCGCACTTTCGGCGCAATCCGTCTTGCTCCACCCTATTGCGGGGTGCGGGTGACAGGGGCGCTATTTCACACGCAGGGCGGGTTGTGCGTGGACAAAACGGCACGTGTTCTCACCCGCGAGGGCGTACCGATTGCAAATCTGTACGCCGGCGGCGGAGCGGCCTGCGGTGTGTCGGGTCGTGCGGATAGCGGCTATCTGTCTGGAAACGGCCTGCTCGCGGCGGTCGTTTTGGGGCGCATCGCCGGAAGCGCCGTGACCTCTTGAAAAGTGCACTGTCAGAGCAACATCGGTTGAAGCGGGCAGGGGGGCTTTGTCAGAAGAAACGTGCTTGAGGCGGAGCAGGGTGGTCAGTAGCGTTTGGGGATGACCAAACGCTCCCCGTTTCGCTACTTCAAGACGTCACCCGTGATCATTCGCTTGGCGGTGATGCTCTACATTCGTTTTCCGCTCTCGCTCCGCAACGTGGAGGATCTGCTGCACGAACGCGGTGTCGATATCAGTCACGAAACGATTCGGTACTGGTGGCATAGGTTCGGTCCGATGTTCGCCTCCGAGATCAGGAAACGCCGGATTGAGGGCCTGCGATCCAGCCGGACGAGATGTTCGTGAAGACCAATGGCGAGATGCACTATCTGTGGCGCGCGGTAGATCACGAGGGGGAGGTTTTGGAGAGCTACGTCAGGAAGACCCGTGACAAGAGGGCTGCGCTCAAATTTCTAAAGAAAGCCATGCGCAAACATGGAAAGCCCGAAGCGATCGTGACTGACAGGCTCAGGTCCTATGGCGCTGCGTTGAAGGACATCGGTGCGACAGCAAAGCAGGAGACCGGCCGTTGGATGAACAACCGCGCTGAGAACTCACACTTGCCGTTCCGACGACGCGAGCGGGCGATGCTTCGATTTCGGCGCATGCGAAGTTTGCAGAAATTCGCCTCCGTCCATGCCTCGGTCTTCAACCACTTCAACCAGGAACGCAGTCTCTTAAATCGAACCCACTTCAAGCTGAACCGCGCCGCCGCTCTTGCCGAATGGCGCTGTCTCTGCGCCGAGTAAGGGACAGTGTGACTGTCCCGGCGGAGACTGGTTCGAATTAGTCTACCAGCACCGTTCCACCAACTGATTGATCAGGTTGATGGACTTGCTTCGAAAAAGTGGAGAGCACCAACTGAACGGACAGGAGGTGTTCCCTGATCCGCCCATGCCTCACCTCAGGTTTTGCCGAAATCATTTGCAAACTTGGCCAGTATCGGTTCCCGGCTGCTTTTGCTGTGAAAGAGTGGATCTCGTGAATGCCCCTGGCGTTGTCGTGATGGTAGAGCGACGACAAGCGAACCGTGAGAGCGTGTTGACCGGGAATCCGACCATCATCCGAGCGAAAATGCCCTTGTCGCTCCAACGCTTCCAGCGGTTGTACAGCGTCTTGTGCGGTCCATAGACAGAAGGGGCATCACGCCACCGTAAGCCATTGCGGTTGATGAAGATAATTCCGCTCAGTACGCGCCGATCATCAACGCGAGGTTTGCCGTGGGACTTGGGAAAGTAGGGTTCAAGTCGCGCCATCTGCGCGTCCGTCAGCCAGAAGAGATCAGACATGTTCACCGCTCGTTTTCCGCGCGGTGAATCATGCAGTCACCAGAAAATCAATGGGTCCTGACCCTAAGGATCTGACTCATTGATGTTTCCTTACTTGGATTGTGTTGTTGGGGGGCATGAGATCATCAAAGCCAATCGATTGTTCAGCCAAACCTCTCCCGTTCACAGGATCGCCTGCGACAGCATTTTGGCCCAATTTGAGACAGCTTCTGTTGGGATCAGGAAGCAACGGCCGATTTGGTCGCCAACAAACTCAAGTCATCTTCGCTATACCTGCGCCATTCAACGGCTCGGACACGCGTCCACGTTCCTTCCTGTGTGGGGCGCCGCCATTGCGGAATCAGCAGCGCCTGAAGAGCATGGAGCGCCTCTTGGAAGTCCTCAAACTCGCGCTCGCCAGCATCATCGCCGATCACGTACTTTCCCTCCCGGCGGAGTCCGGGGTGGAAAACGCCTCCGTCTTTCGCGACCGGCAGAAACATCACCTTTCCGAGACCTCGTTTCATCTCGGCAATCACTTCTGAATCGTCCTGCTGACGCCAGATGGACGGTTTGAAACTCTTCTGGACTGAAAGCCAGCCAGTGGCCTCCCGGCTTTCAATCCGGTTCTGGTTACCGACAATTTCTGCCGGTTTGCCGGCCAGTTTGTTCTTTATCGTCTGCAAAGCAAGACCGGACAGGATGGACAGCTCACGAGCATCGATATGCTCGCCAAAGTCGACCTTCCATCGCGCAATAGATTTGTGGATGAGGCTGACCAAGTGCTCTCCGTTCAAGCCCCAAAACTCTGTTGGCAGAAAATCCAGTAGCTCTTGGGCGCGATGTATCTGATCGGTCAACAACTGCTCTCGTTGTTCGAGATCGCCAGCAGTGGACAGAACAATACCATGATCCGCGTAGGCCGTCAGATCATGCATCAGTTGACCAATCGGAGTTTCAGAATAGATACCGGCGAATTCTTCATCCAGGATCGTCTTCCAGGCGTCGGTTTCAGTTCTGTGCGGGAAGCAACCATGAACCATCTGATCGAAGCCCCTGCTCGCATTCTCCTTGCCAAAGAAGCTGCCGCAGATCTTTTCCATGATTTCGAGCGATCGGATTAACCCGTTCTCGAAATGTGCGTCGCTCCCAAAGTCATAGGTGAATGCCAGCCAGCGCTCATGGATTTCTTGATCAAGTTGATCACGGTTGTCGGTCATCTCTTACTTCCTTTCGGTACTGAAATGAAGAATGGGTACTCAAACAGGTGATCGCAAGCCTTTCTTCAGGACCAAATCTTATACTTAATACCGAATTTGTGATCAGAATTCCTTGGCGAGACCATTTTCCAATGCGCCCACTGGGGCTATACGCATGGCCGGTATTGACTCGGGTACCTCTGTATAGCGAGCAACGCCAACACACCTTGCCGCGCCATTTGATGGAGATGCCGTGCAATACTGACACTGTTGGCACCAATAATACAAAGTCGCCACGAGGATCGCTCACCTATGTTCGTTGTCGCGCCAAGACGTTGTTTGCCGCCAGTCAAGCCTCGCCGCGGCCTAGGCTCCGGACCTATCAACAGGTCACAGCGTCAACGGCTGCTTGTTTCCAGAGCAGACACTTGCAGAAAACACGGCTATGAACGGGTTGCGGACTTTGCGAGCCTTCGTTTGGTTGGATTCAACTGGTGAAGCCGGCCCTTAGCGGACTCTTGGGTCACACACCGGGAACGGCAGCTTTCGGAAACACAGCAAGTCGGCAAGTTGAGCTACATACGCTGAACACGCAGGTTTCTGTTCATCAAGCCGCAGACTGTTGTAACCAGGCAGGTCAATTCACTGCCTGACCAGGCACCGCTTCGACAACCGGCACGGACGCCGGGCATCGGGAATGCGCGCCGAAAGTCATTGCGGGTCAAAGATTGATCCGCAGCCTCAGGCCGAACACGGTCGGGTCCTGATCGTTGAAGCCCGGGTTGATCAGGTGCTGGACATCCGCCGTCAGGGCGACATTGTCCGACAGGTCCAACCGGTAGAAGGCTTCCATCGTCGTCTGGGTGTCGAGTGTTTCATCCACCGGGGCAGCGACCGTTGCGCCGAACCCGAACAGGTCGTCATAGAGGCCCGGCCGCCATAAAAGACCGGCATTGGCCGCACGCCGGGCGATCGGCGCCTCCCCCTCCGACCAGCCGAAGCGTCCGTAGATCATGAACTCCTCGTTTATCGTGTGGTTGGCTGACAGGATCGCCCCGTAACTTTCCGGCAGGCCCGCCTCTGCGCGTTCGTCGACGTGAAACACGCCGAGGTGAACGTTGGTTAGAAAACGCTTCGAGCGTTCGGGGGTCCATCCGATCTCGGCGTATTTGTAGAATTCGGGGCCACCGGGGAACCACTCGACATCGGTCAGCGAGCCGTTCGCGTCCGACAAGACACCGAGGGCATAGATCTGGTCGGTCAGGAAACCGCCCCCCGCGATTCCGAAGCCGGGATCGGGGAGCGGCAGGACCGGGCTGAACTGGATCGAGAAATTGGAAAACGTGGTGCGTGGGTTCACGTAGCCGAGGATGTCCGAGTAGTCTCCCGGATCGATCCGGCCGGCCACGAAGCCGGCCCGCCCGCCGGCGAGAGTCTGGGACCAGTAGGCGACGGAGAGGGTCGTGTCGGTGTCACTGAAAGTCGTTGCGGTGACGCCCGCATAGCCGATCTCTCCGGCAAGCCCTCCGGGCGCAATGTCTGTGCCAAGCAGGTGGCGGTTCTCCAATGTGAAGACAAGTTGCCCGGGGTTTTCACCACCGCGGTTGAGCAGCGTCCACTGGCCAAGAATGCGGGCCTGGCCCAAAGCGGCTTCGTCGATATCGGTCAGGCTCTCGGTCGCAGACTGATAATAGGCCTGGTAATCGAAGGAAAGGTTCAGGCCGGTGCGTTCGGCAAAGCTTTGTCGCGATGCCTCCAAGGGGCCCAATGCGGCATCCAGCCCCGGCCAGCGAGAGTCCTGCAACCGTCGGATCCGGTCCTGCTCCAGTTGGGCCTGCGTGGAGGCCGGGCCACCCAGCGAGACTGCGGCGGCGGCCTCCAGGGCGGAGGGTGGCGGGCTTTCCTGCGCGATGGCTCCGGTTGAGACCCAGAAGCCAGCAACGATGACCGTACCGAGAAGCCTTGCCTGTCCCATGTCAGTTCTCTCTTGTTGCTTTTGGTTTTCTTCGGCCTGTTTATGCAAGTATCGCCAGAACCACATCCCGACCGGACCAGAGAACCAAGGCCGACAAGGTGGCGGTAATCATGGCGGGCACGCCGTCTTTCCATGTGTCCCAGATCAGGTGGCAGCCGATTGCGCCAAGCGACGTGCCCAGAAGGGCGGCGGCCCCGAGCGGCCCGAGCAGGCTGCCCTGAAACCAGATCGCCACCGCCCCAAACAGCTCGACGACCCCGACAAGCGCCATGATCTGACGATTCAGCCCGTATTTGACGAACATCGCCAGTTGCGTTTCGAAGATGAGTTTCTGCCAGCCAAGGATCTTGATCGAACTGGCGAACAAGAAGAACGCGGACAGCAGGCCAATTGCGATCATCAACATGAGTGTCGCCGGCCCCTGCGGACATGGTTGAATATCATCTGGTGTTCCATTCCCTGTTCGTCCCCTGCTCGGGCGATCAATTGACCGCCCAACGCAACACTTTCGCAGCCTTAGAGAAGACCTACCCGCCCCAGTTGGCCTCGTAGACGCGCATGAGGTTTTCGCCCATCAACGCGCGGATCTCGGCCTCGCTCCAACCATGCTCGTCTTCCAGAACCTGCGCGACAGCCCAGGCATCGGCGGGCGGCGCCATTTGCGTCGGCAGGCCATAGCCCTGCGCCGGCGGGTATTTCTCCGGGTTGCTGATGATCGGACCGAGGGCGACACCGTAGTTCTCCACGTAGTCAACACCGAAACATGTCGCCTGCTTGCCGACCATCTGGCCGATATAGTCGATATGCTTGGCTATCGCCTTGGGGGTGGCGTCCCCTTGCGGATTCAGGAAGCCGCCAAGGAAATTGACACACACCACGCCGCCGGTTGCCGCAACCGCGCGGACGGCCGCGTCCGTGACGTTTCGGAAATTGCCAAAGAGCGCATCAGAGTTGCTGTGAGAGATCATCATCGGCTTCGCGGTGATCTCGGCGGCGTCAAGGCAGGTCTGCCAGGAGGAATGCGAGCAATCGACGATCATGCCAACACGGTTCATCTCGGCGACGACCTTGTAGCCCAACTCGGTCACGCCGTTATCGGGAATAGCCGGATCGTTGGCGACCATGCCGGCGGAATAGGCGCCGGTCTGGTTGTAGCTGAAGTTCATCTGCCGGATGCCGAGATCCCAGTATCTTTGGACGTTTTCGAGGTTCTCATCCAGCATGTCCATGCTCTGGGAATTGAGCATGATCGCGACCTTTCCGGCAGCCTTGGCATCCCGCAGATCCTGAACGGTCGTGGCAATCACGAAGCGCTCAGCGTTCTCCTCGACCCATTTCTGCATCACGTCGATACGTTCCAGCACCGCGAGCGCGCCTTCCGAGCCGTTCGAAATTGTCGTGCTGAAGGCCGCGAACCCGGACCCCTCGTAATGATCCGCAAGGCTCTCCCAATCCTCCAGCAGGAAAGCAATACTCTCGAACCCCGGCGATCCGACCGCCAACGCGTCGATCATGAAGGCGTCGGCATAGCTCTCCCGATATGCCAGATCGCCCCTACGCGCCTCATCGCCGCGCGGGTCGGCCATCTCGACCAGTTTTTCGATGCGGGCGGCGATCTCCTCGTCGCTTGGCGCGGATTGAGCAATTGCCGGGCCACCCAGAACCACCACTGCAAGAGCAAGCCCTGTTGTTCGTTTCATTGTGTCGTCCTCTCCGTCGTCTTTCGGTTACTTGAGATCGTCCTGCGCCTTGATCTCCTGCACCCGCTCGAGGGCTTCGGCCATGTCGGCGCTGCTCATCAACTCGATCATCTGGTATTCGGTCAGCAGCCCGTCGCCGAGGCGGCTGACATAAAAGGCCTGGATGAAGGTCGGGTCGTCCGGAAGGGCCACGGTGATGTAGTTCTTCCCGTTCCCCAGCCCCCAGTAGTAGCTCAGAAGCTCTCCACCGAGCGCCTCGATCCCACCTTTCACCGAGGCCGCGCGGTCTCCGGGATTGGCGATCTGCATCTCCCAGGCGGCGCTGTTGGAAGTGCCGATGAACAGAAAGGTGCGCATGTTTGCAGCGTCTTCGGCGGTGGCCATCGAGCCGCAGAGAGCCATGAGAGTACCAAAGGCGAGATGTTTCACAGTCTGTCCTTTCCCGGATACTTGTGTCGGATGAAAACGCGGGGCGGACGAGGGAGACCGCCCCGTGCTCACCTCAGTCCAGCGTGTTCTTGTAGATCACGCCGTCCTTCATGATGACCTTCAGGTTGGGATCAGGATCGGCCAGAAGCAGGATGTCTTCGAGCGGGTTGCCATCGACCAGCAGGAGATCCGCGTAAGCGCCTTCCTCGACCACGCCGAGCGGGCCATCCTGGTACGGGTTGTTCAGGCCCGTAAGCCGGTTCATGCGGGCGCCGTTCGATGTGGCCATCCGCAGAATGTCAAAGGGTTTGAACTTGGCCTCGTGCAGGTATTTGAACTCGTCGTTCATTTTCTTGTCCTGCTCAAGTGTCTGGTCCCAGTTGTTGATGAGATCGGTGCCTAGCGTGTAGAGGTCGATCATGCCCGGTGTCGTCTGGATCACCTCGATCATGTTGGCGGCGGCGTCACGGACGCTCTTCCATTTGGCGAACGAGGCTGGCGTATAAAACGCCTCTGCCTGCTCGGTTGAAACCGAGTAGACCGGTGCTACCGCAGTTGCGAACATGACTTGTTTGTCGACCATCTCTTCGGCCACTTCGGCAGTCAGAAACGGGATGTGCTCGACGGTTTTTGCCCCGTTGTCGATACAGTTGCGGATCGCCTGTTCGGTGAACACGTGGCAGGTCACGTAGGTGCCCCATTGCTCGGCCGTTTTCACCGCCATCTGGATTTCGTCGTCTTGATATTGCAGTGAATGCAGAGGGTCGAATTCCGAGGTCACACCACCGCTGACCATGATCTTGATCTGGGTTGCGCCGCGGCGCAGGTTCTCGCGCACGGCCATGCGGATCTGCTCCGGGCCATCCGCGATGAAGCTCATATCCGTGTCGACCCAATGCAATGGACCTTGCCCCGACAGGGTAGGATGCCGGTCGTTCAGCTTACGGAAATCGGCATGGCCCGATGTCTGCGTGATGAAAGCCTCGGAAGAATAGATCCTCGGGCCGGGGAACATGCCGGTATCGATGATCCGCGCGATGGACTTTGCCGGTCCGCCCAGATCGCGAACCGTCGTGAATCCGTTCATCAGGATGCGTTCGGACCGGATCGTTGCGACGCCGCCAAGATGGAAGGGCGTGATGTTCTGGCGCAACCCGTCGCTGAGCGGGTTGAAAACCGTAAGGTGCACATGCTGGTCGTGCATCCCCGGCATGAGCGTGCGCCCGCCGCCGTCAATCATGGTTGCGTTGGGCGCTTCGATCCCGTCCGTCGAAATCTCCTTGATCAGGTTGCCTTCGACCAGAACGCTGGCGTTTTCGATCCGCGCCTCGTTCACGCCGTCAAAAACATGGACATTGGTGAACAGGGTCTGCGGCAGCGCTTCGTCCTGCGCAAAGGACATGCCTGCGGCGAGCGTCACCACTCCCGCCAGCAATGTGGACTTGAAAATATGCTTCATGAGTTTGCCCCTCCGGAAGGTTGACGGCGGGGCCAGCGCCCCGCCGAAACGTTCAGTCCAGCGTGTTCTTGTAGAACTTGCCGTCCTTCATGATCACGCGAATGCTCGGCACGTCCTGCCCGCGCGGTTCGGCATCAAACCATGTATCGACAGCGCCGATGGCCGTGATGTCTTCGAGCGGGTTTCCGTCAACGATGAGGATATCGGCATAGGCGCCTTCTTCGATTACGCCGAGCTTGCCTTCGGGATAGGGGTTTCCGCGTCCCGTCAGCGCGGCCAGCTCGCCGCCATTCGAGGTCATCATCTGCAAGGCCCAGAGGTTGCCGAACTCACGCGCCATGAAAGCCTTGGTGAAGTCCATCGACTGCCGGTACGGCACACCGGTCAGCAGCACGTAGTCGGAATCGAACACCATCTTCGGCTTGTACTTCCGCACCAGATCAAACAACTGCTCGCTGTTTTTCCGCAACCACAGGAACTTCGCCGTCGGCGGGAAGGTCGGGTCCTGATGCATCGGATGCTCCAGCGCCTCGGGCGCTAGCGCGGTCAAGTTGGGCGAGAAGAATGCCCCCTTTTCCACCAGCTTCTGCATGGTCGGCTCCGTGATGGTCAGGCCGTGATCCACCACCTTGACCCCGAGATCGAGCGCGCGCGACAGGTCGCTGTCCATGAAGACATGCATGGCGACATAGGAGTCCATGTCCCCGGCCACCTCGACGGCTGCGGCGATCTCCGCGTCAGTAAAGGCGGACTGGTAGATCGGGTCCTTGATAGAGGTCACACCGCCGCTGACCATGATCTTGAGGTAGTTGGCCCCAAGCGCAAAGTTACGCCGCGCGCCGTGGAGTACTTCGGCAGGGCCGTCGACAAGCCGCGTGATCTCCAGACGTTCAAGATTGCTTTCGCTCTTGCGCTGCCCGGCGATCCCCCAGTCGCCGTGACCACCGGTCTGGCTGAGGCAGGCACCGGATGAGTAGATCCGTGGTCCGGGAAGCGAACCCTCGTCGATTACCGCACGAAGTCCACCATGCGCACCGCACATGTCGCGCACCGTTGTGAAGCCCATCGCCAGCATTTCCTGCGCAAAGGCCGCAGAACGTGCGCCGATCTCTTCCCAAGTCGTGTCCTGAAGACCCGGGATCGTGCCATCCTTGTACATATTCACATGCACATGGCTGTCGATCAGGCCCGGCATCAAGGTGCGTCCGCCGCCGTCGATCACATTGACCTCGACCTCTTTGGTCTCGATTCCGCGTTCGGTCTGGACAGTGAAAGAATAGCCGTCGATACCGCCAACAGGGTCGGGCAGGCGCTTGCTTCCGCCTGTCTGTACCTGGACCTCCCATGTCCCGGATTCGGGAATGCCCTCTGCAATCTTGTGAATCTTGTTCTTGACGACGAGCACGTCGACATCTTTCAAGCCGTCATTCACCCCGTCGAAGACCATCACGTTTTTGAACAGCGTGACCTCTGATGGAATGTTGGGGATATCCTGCGCAATAGCGGTGGTCGTCAACGCAACTGCCATGGACATGGCCGGCAGCAACGCCTTCAGGTTGAGTGTTGTCATTCGGTGTCCTCCCAAGGGTCGGTCTTCCTGCGGACCGGTCCTCCCACTATACACATGTGCCCCGAGATTCTTTTGACCCGCTGATCCCGTGGTGCGTTTTTCTGACCCGATCCGGTCAATTTCAGCCAATTTCTGCTTGGCCTTCAGGCGCGCGCGCCCGTAGCGTGGTGGAGAGCGAAAGGGTGATGTGGATGCCGCAAGGAGAACAAAAGGACGGATTGTCCCTCGTGCGTGCTACGGTTCTCGGTCCGGTCGTGGCGATGATGCGGCGGCTCGATGTGGACCCCGCCTTCGCGCTTGGGCTGCATGGTCTGTGCGAGGAACAGGTCCTGAACCCGGCCGCCTTCATCCCGCATGACACGGTCTATGCAGCGCTGACCACTATCGCCGATGTGACACGGCCAGATATCTGCGCATTGGCTGGGCAACAGACAGACCTGTTGAACTTCCTGCCGCGTGGCGCGCTCCTCGGCCAGTCGGTGACCCTTGGCGATTTCTTCACCCGGTTCACCCAGATCGTCTCGAAGGAAAGCAACGCGGTGTCCTTCCGGCTCGTGATCGAGGAGGAACACGCCTACTTCACCACCAGCCGCAACTTCGAACCCGAGGCGTCGCCGAGCCATTCGGACGCCTTTCTCGTTGGGATCTGGATCTCCCTGCTGCACCGCGTTCTCGACTTCAGATGGGATCCAACCCAGGTTGTTCTGCGCCTGTGTGACCCGACCCTATTGCCGGAGCAGTTTCATGGCGTGCGGGGCATCAAGTGCAACAACAGGGGATTCTCGATCCGCTTTCCGGTGGCCTGGTTGTCGCTTCCAATCAACCCCGAGGTCCTCGCGAACCACGACAATGATATCGAAGAACCGGTTCAGGTCGATGTGCCCCTGGACTACCTCGAAGGCTTCGAAATTCTCGTGCGGTCAAGGCTGTCCGATCCGGCGCTGACGGTGAGCGAGGCCGCCCGGATATGCAGCATCACCACCAAGGTGCTCAACAAGCGCTTGTCCTCCTACGGGACAACGGCTTCCAAGGTGATCAACAGACTCCGGATGGAACGGGCCTCGGAGTTGCTCACCGGGTCTGATCACTCGATCAAAGAGATTGCCCAATTGGTCGGCTTATCCGAAACATCGGCCCTGACCCGTGCTTTCACGCGGAACTTCGGCATGTCCCCGAAAGATTGGCGCAAGAAGGAGGCACAAGAGGCCCAAATTGCCGGTGCGCCTGCAGATTAGCCTGACCCCGCTGCGACTTTTCAGCTACCGAAATCTCTTGGGACCTCGGTCGCCCAAGGTAATGCCGAAGAGATGCATGAACCGGCGAGCCCTTCGCCGGGAGCAATCGATGGGAAAGGAGACCTCCGTGCTATCCGCAGCGAACTTCCGTTTGCCGCCCATTGCGACAGATGCTGCGGATAGAAACAATGACTGGGTTGGGCTCGCTGCTGCCATTTGCTGTTACCCGAACCAATGGCCGCAATGCGGAAAACCGAAGTAACCGATAATGCCGGTCAAGCTATACCATCAATAACGACCAGATTTGTAGATGCGGTTTGATGGCGAATTTTTGCTAACTCCGCGCAATCGGGATCGTCGTGCCACGCCTTGGCATCTCTTACAGACGGGAAACGCATAATGACTGTCCGTGGCATTGCCCATGACCCTTCGAGGATCTCCGTTTCGGAGCGCGACGTTGCCAGTAACTCCCCGCCGTGCCGTTGGAAGCTTGGCATGAATCCATCAAGGTAGGCTTGGTATGCATCAGGATCATGAATGTCGAGTTGGCCGATTACATAGGCTGGCATGGGTTTCTCCGTCTTGTCTGCGTGCGTCCGACCATACTAATGCCAAAGAATACCAGCGCCAAATGCCTCTCTTCATGGGTACGCTATGGGCTCGTTTGGGTCATTAGCGGCACCTTGCACCGATGTCTGCTGAGCGGACAAAACGGCCACCCTGGGCAGATCACATTCGATGCCAGTTTTCGACTGCTCGGGCAGCAGCGTCCCCGACAAGAAAGTCCGCGTGATCCGGATGCCTGTCCAGCCAGCGCGTGACGGCCCGTCGTCCCCACAATCCGGCCGCCAGTCGGATAATCGGATGGCTTCCGTCGGCGACATCGGGGTAACGCGCTAGGATTTCATCGGTCTGAAACGAGGCCAGCCCCGCATCCCAGCGCATCACATGGACGCGGCACCGCCTGCAAGGGCGACAATGATACCAGGCCCCGAGTAGAGACCGATCAGGATCCCTATCTCCGTAAGCGTTATCGCAAGGCTGTCCATGATGAACGGAGACAGCGCCGCCACGGACTGGAACTGGACGGCCATGATCGTCCGGGCGAAGAACAGCACAAACAGAATTACCCATCGCATGTGCACGAGAGAAATCCTCCAAGACAACGATGCGATGGGAAGTTACCTGCGGCGTGTCTCAGCCACGCTAGGTCCAAAGTCGAGACGCATGCAAGTGTTTTGATCTCGCGCAGGATTGAGGCCTGGTTCCCGGAGGTCAGCTTCGGGCTCTCTAATGACATCTGAGTCTTTCCGTCGGATGACCGCGCAGCGACCGTCAGCAGTCACTTGTGCCCAGCTACGCTGCGGCAAAGTCCGCTTTTGCGCCGCAACGACTGCTCTTATCAAGTTCGGCCTTTCGCCGCGCTAGTCTCAAAGGCCCGCAACGCGGACCAACCCGCCATAGCGCTACAAAAATTGGACGGCAGGTATCTGCGGTTCGCGACACCAGCAAAAATCACGTGGCGCAAACACCAGACACTCGCGTCAGTACAATAGATGCCCACGCGAGGACGAAAAACCGCTCTAGGTCGAGCGCCCCTCCGTTTTCGCAGTGTTCCTCTTATTGGACATCAGTCGCATTGGCTTTGCCTTCGGTGGCGCGACCACGGCCATCGAACGACTTTGAAACAATATGGGCGGAGGTCCCGCCTCACTATTCGGGTAAACCGGCACGGCGCAATAGACTGATCAGGTGCTCCATTGCCTCGGGCTCTCGGTATGGCGCGATGAAGGGAATGTCGCGCAGGCGCAATTCGGGCTGCAAGAGCGATACCTCGTCGATTTCCCAGCTGGCATCTTCGAAGCGTTCTAGCCCCATATAGGTCGCGGCCAAGAACAGACGCTGCCGCAGTGCATCCGGGTTTCGTTCCAAAGCTTGAAGCCCCAGCTCTAAGCTTTCCTGGTAGTTGCGAAGGCTGAACTGAATCTCGGACATGGCATTCAGATATGGAAATGGAGCACGTGGGTTTAGCCGCAAAGCATACTGAAACATATCCCACGCGGTTTGAGGGTCACCGGCGTAGTTGCTGTTCCAACCCGATAATCCGTATCCGTCGGCGTAATTCGGATCGATTTCGACAGCACGTTTGAACGCGGCTTCCGCTTCTGCGTTTTCGCGACGGAACAAGTGCACAAGTCCCAGAGAAGCATAAACCTGCGGCAGTTCCGGGTCGATCTCCACTGCCTCGAGCGCGATCCGGTAGCCTTGCTCCAGGACCCGCTCGTTATCAAGATGCGCAACGCCTGCTCGGTTAGTGTAGGTCGTGGCGAGCAAACCCTTGGCCAGTGCGAAACCCGGATCGATTTGCAGGGCGCGCCGCAGCAAGTCTTGCGCATTCCTTCGGGAATCGTCGTTGTAAAGCCAGATCTCTTCCCAGGCACGCAGGTAGAGATCATATGCGTCGAGGCTGTCAGTATAGCGTTTCGACAATCGTCGTTTTTCTTCCTGCGACAGTTCCACCTGAAGCGCGACTATGATCTGCGTCGTCACTTCGTCCTGAAGTGCGAAGAGATCCTTGAACTCACGATCTAGCCGTTGGGACCAAAGCTGGATACCGGTCTGGGTGTCGGTCAGGTTGGCGCTAATCCGCACGTTGCTACCCGCCCGTTGAACCGACCCCGCAACTACGTAGCTCACCCCAAGCTCCTCTCCGACCGATCGCGGATCCATCGACTCGCCGCGGTCGCGAAACGAGAAAGATGTGTTGCGTGCGATTACCAGAAGGCCGCCTACCTGACTTAGGTCCGAGATCAGACTATCGGCCATACCATCGCTGAAGTAACTTTGCTCCGGGTCGTTAGAGAGGTTCTCAAAGGGCATGACCGCGAGCGATGGGCGGCCTTCGGAGGCGAACGGCGTAATGGTTGACTCACCCGGCATAGGCATTACTAGGACCTTCGGCACAAACCACAACGCGGCGCCGGCCAGAACGAGTACCGCCGCAGAAAGTACTGTCAGCCCTAGACGCCGCTGCCGCGGCACCGGCCGCGAACTTATCGCGACACCGTCACCATCAATTATCCTGAAGACATGCACAGGCTCAGGGATGTTCTTGAGCCGCTGCAAACCCAGGTCTTCAAAACCAACGCCATCAAGATCTCGCAATTGTGCCCGCGCGGCACCGGCAATCAGGATTGTACCGGGCTCCGCCAAAGCCTCAAGCCGCGCTGCAACGTTTATTCCGTCCCCATAGAGATCGTCATCCTGTACGATTACCTCACCCAAATTTACACCGATACGTATCTGCAAAGGTTCGTCCATTGGTCGCGCGGCATTGAAATCCGCAAGTCCCTGCTGGATTGCACGTGCCGCCAGCACTGCCCCCGAAACGCTGGGAAATTCCACCAGCGCTCCATCGCCCATCAGCTTGACCAAGCGTCCGCCATGAGAGGTGACGGAATCGTCGAAGACCTCACGTCGTGCGGCAGTAACACGGGCCACTGTTCCGACCTCGTTAGCCGCCATTTGGCGGCTGTAGCCGACGATATCCATCATCAAGATGGCGGCCAGGCGTTTTTCTACCGGCTCGGACAGTGTTACGTCCCCCTTTCCAAGGAAAGCCTAACTGCCGCGCTGCCGTCAACCAAGCGGTTCGTGCAGGTCAGAGCCATTGGGTATTGGACTTAGTCCAGGATCAGTACGCAGGCGTTCGTACGCTGCATTAAGCCGTTATCTTATTACCCACAGTTATGTCAGTGAACCGCACCGGGTTTGCCGGAGGCTCCAACTCTTGAGTAGGATGGAGCATCATGAGCAAGACGACGAACAAGTATTCTCCTGAAGTGCGCCAGCGTGCCGTACGTCTGGTTCTGGAA
>NZ_JAIUZI010000024.1 GCF_020171285.1 Seohaeicola saemankumensis | reverse complement strand
TCCGTCCGGCGCCCCGATCAGCGCCTCAGCGCCGCCGGTGAAGGGGGTTCTAAGGTTTACCCAACAAACCCGCAAGCGCTTTTTTCACCATTCATAAAAATTTTTCAAAAAAGATGAAAAGATAATTACTTTCAATTACTTATTCGGAAGCGAACTTCCTCTCAATGCTCCAGAACGCCTGACTTCCGCACTTTGCCGGCGACTCAGCTCGCTATTGGCAGCATGCTTTTGCGTGGCCAGCCGTCTTATCCCCAGAGTTATCCCGGAAATCGCGCGAGTCGCCGGTTCCAAGACCGGGAATCATGAGGAATCGCGCCAACGCGGATTCGCGGCTCCCGGCCTCAGGCCGGTGCGCGCCTGGCCCGGGCGGGCATACGCAGCACAAGAAGTCCGACAATCACGGCCATGTAGATCAAAGGCTCGATCTGAAAGCCCTTGCGCAGCATGATAAAGTGCAGACCACCAAGCAGCGCCGCCAGATAGACCGCCCGGTGCAGGCGACGCCACCCCGGACCCAATCGCCGGACCGACCAGTTGTTGGATGTCACCGCCAAGGGAATCAACAGGACGAACCCCAGCATGCCGATTGTCACATAGGGTCGCTTCACGATGTCGACCCAGATCTCGGACAGGATCTGCACATCCAGCAGCAGCCAGACCAGCAAATGACAACAGACGTAATAGAAGGCCAGCAACCCGATGGACCGGCGGAACCGGACAAGGTTCACACCCGCGTAGCGTCTGAGCGGCGTGATCATCAGCCCTGCGATCAGCAGTTTCAGCGCAAGCTCGCCGAGCTCATGCTCCAATGCCTTGATCGGCTCGACCCCAAGCGCGCCCGTAGCGCCCATATATAGTAGTATAGGCGCCGGCAACGCCCCCGCGACATAAACCAGCCAGACCGGGATACGGCGCAGGTAGGTATTGAGGCGGTCGATCATCGGTTCAGTAATTCTGCGCCAGGTCCATGCCCTCGTAGAGCGTGGCGACTTCGTCTTCGTAACCGTTGAACAGCAGCGTCGGCTGCTTGCGGGCGAACAGACCGCCGCCAATGCGGCGCTCGCTGGCCTGGCTCCACCGAGGATGGTCCACATTCGGGTTCACGTTGCTGTAGAATCCGTACTCTCGCGCGTTGGCCTTGTTCCAGCTGGTGGGTGGTTCTTCCTCGGTCAGGGTGATCCGGACGACGGATTTGATCGACTTGAATCCGTACTTCCACGGCACCACCAGCCGAAGCGGTGCGCCGTTCTGATTGGGCAGCGGTTTGCCATATAACCCGGTCGCCATGATCGTCAGCGGGTGCATCGCCTCGTCCAGGCGCAGCCCCTCGACATAGGGCCAATCGATCACCGGGTAGCGGGTGCCGGGCATTTCCTCGGGCCGCAGCAGGGTTTCAAAGGCGACGTATTTGGCACCATCCTGTACCCCCGCCATCGCCAGCAGATCGGCCAGTTCGAAACCGTTCCACGGGATCACCATCGACCACGCCTCGACACAACGAAAACGATAGATGCGTTCCTCGATCGTCATTTCCGACAGGATGTCCTGGAAATCATAGGTGCCGGGGCGGTCCACCAGACCGCCGATTTCGACGCTCCAGGGCTTGGTGGTCAGTTGTCCGGCGTTGGCGGCCGGGTCATCCTTGCCGGTGCCAAATTCGTAGAAGTTGCAATAGTTGGTGATCTCTTCCCAGCTGTTCAGCTCCATGTCCTGAACCGATGCGCGCGCCGCGGTGCCCGCCAGCCCCGCAAGTCCCAGACCCGCCATCCCCGCCATGAGCTGGCGCCGGTTCAGAAAACCTTCGTAGGGGGTCGCATCGCGGCGAGTCAGCGTATTTGTCCAGCGGTGGGCCATCATCTCTTCCTTTGTCAAAGCGGGGCGGTCACCCTCTGCCGAAAGGATGGGTCGCACGGCGCTCAAGATCAAGCGCACGTCCGGTCAAATGCCCGTGGGCTTTCTTACAGAAACCGGCCCCACCCCCTGCTCGGTCTTTCTAAATCGTTCAGTGCGGGCATAATGCCGGAAAGTGATTGGTCGCCCGTCCGGGCATAGCGGGAACTGGTATAATGCGGTGCGGATTTTTCTCATCTTCTTGCCTGCGGGCTTTGATGCTGGCCCTCTTCGGCCTGATGCCACTGTTTGTGCGGGCTCTTCCGGCCCAAGCTGACGGTTTCCGGACGCAGTTCATCCGCAGCGTCGCTGTTCGCGGCGTGCCCCTCCCCTACTCTGCCATTGTGGACGTCACCCCGCGCGGGCCGACCCGGCTGGGCATTCGCGTATTGCTGGACCTGCGGGACATGCAACGCAATGCGCCGGGATTGCTGTCAACGGTGCTGGACGAGACCTGCAACCAAAAATACGCGGTGGCCGTTGCCGATGCAGGCGCAAGCGGTTCATCGGTCACATTGCGCGGGCAGTTTCAGGCCAAGCTCTTTACCTGCAACACCTCGGACCCAAAGGTGCACTTCCGTGGGCCGCTGGCCCTGGGCCAGAACCTGAACGTTGCCGCCAGCGCCGAGGCGGTGGTTCGGGGGCAATGTCTGCACCTGCGGATGACAGATCTGGATGCCGATCTGGCCGGCTTGATCGGCGATATTGCCGATCTGACCGGGCTGGATGACAAGGCGCAGGACCTGGTGCTGACCCGGGGAAATGAAGTCCTGTCAAGACACCCGATCTGCCCGGAACTGCCGCAAGAGCTGGCCGGGCTCGACCCCAGGTTTTTCGGCGGGGGCACTACCGAATTGGGCAAGGGCGGGGTTGGTGCCTATCTGGACGGATCAATCGATGTCAGCGCCGCCACCCTGTTGGACCTGGTCGAAGTGATGATCGAACGTGACCTGCTAGAGGGTGTCGATTGATGCTTTTATCGCTCGCCCGCGCCCTGGGGCTGATATGCCTATGCGCCGGACCCGCCGTCGCGCGGGATGTTTCGTTTTCCGTGGCCTCCGTGCTCAGGACCGAAACGAACGAAATCCCCTACTCCGCCCGGATCACCTTGTCTGAAGTCGGACCCAGTCGCGTCGGTTTTCAGACCCACGCAGACCTGCGCCATTTTCAGGCCGCGTTGCCCGAAATGCTGTCGCTGGATCTGAACCAGACCTGCCGGGCGCATCTGGAACTGGGAATGGAGCGCGTCAGCGCCAGACTTGATGCGCTCGACCTCAGCGGCAGAATCTCTGCCGCACTATATGAATGCGAAGGACTGCGCACCGATCCGGCCACGCGTGGTTCCGCGATTTATCAGCAGGGTCTGACGCTGGAACTGACCGCTGCCGCCGTGTTGGAGGATCAGTGCCTGTTCATGCGCGTCGATCAGGTCGCCCTGACACCGGACCGCCCCACGGCCGTCGACCTGGACTTGGAAGAGGAAGTGCTGGAGCGGGCTCGCGCCGTTTCCGAAGCGGCTGCCGAAATCCTGTCGCGCGTGCCGATCTGTCCGGACTTCCCGCCGGAACTGCAGGCGCTCGACGCAAGGCTGCAAAAGGGGGGGACCAAGGACATCGGGGCGGGCTATCTTGGCGCCTATCTCGAGGGGCATATAGATGTCAGCCCTGCCGCGATCGTGGCCCTGCTGAACGCCTTGCAACACCGAGGCGTTCTACCTCCCCGGCCTTGACCCCCTGTCGACATTGCGACCGAAGCCAGCGCAATAGCCGCCCAAGAAATGGTCAGGAAACGACAGTTTCGCCAACAAATGTCGTTTTTTGACCTCTTCCCGTTGTACCCGGCCCTCGCACCGATACCGTTGCCCAGGCCATTCGACAGCAAAACGGAGAATACGGGCTGTGCTGACAGAAGCCGAACAGGTCTCGGAAATCGCATTCGCATATATGGGATCCAAGGCCCTGTTCGCGGCATTGGAGTTCGGGATCTTTTCGCACCTCGGCGACGGTCCGCTCGACACCCTGACCCTGGCGAGGCTGGGGGAATTGCCGCCTGAAAGATGCGCCACCCTGATGACCGCCCTGAACGCCATGGGTCTGACCGGAGTTGACGAAAATGGCCGCCACTTCAATTCGCCTGCGGCCGAGGCCTTTCTGGTCAAGGGGGCCAAGTATGACTTTGGCGACTACCTGCGTCTTCAGGTCGGTCAACAGATGTATCCCCTCATGGACCAGATCGAGCCTGCCCTGAAGGGCGCACTGACCGAGGATGACACCGCCAGCTATGCCGACTGGTTCTCGGACCCCGACCAGGCGCGGCTGTATTCAGAAAGCCAGCATGCCGGTTCTCTTGGCCCCGCCCGGACCCTGGCCCGGCAGATCGACCTAGGCGACGCCCGGACCCTTCTTGATGTCGGCGGCGGCACCGGCGCCTTTGCGATCACGTTGTGCAAGGCAAACCCAAAACTGCAGGCGACAATCGTGGATTTTCCGAACGTGGCGGCGGTCGGACGGGGCTACATCGCCGATGCCGGCCTCGCAGACAGGATCACCTACCGAGAGGGCGACGCGCTCAGTGCGGGCTGGCCCGGCAACCAGGACGTCATCATGATGTCCTACCTGTTCTCGGGCGTCCCTGATCATACGCACCAGGGGCTGATCACACGCGCGTTCGATCACCTGGCCCCCGGTGGCCGGCTGCTGATCCACGACTTTGTGGTCGACGCCGATCATCGCGGCCCCAAGAACACCGCACTCTGGCAACTGCAGCACACCGCCTTCACACCCGAAGCCCGGTCGCTGGACGATGCCTGGCTGACACGCGCCATCGGCGCCGCCGGTTTCACGGCCATCGCTTCTGCCCCGCTGATACCGGGCATGACCAAACTGGCCAGCGCCCGGCGTCCCGCCACCTAATCGTCGGCCGGGCTGGCGGGCGGCTGATAGCTGGGCAGGATTTCATTCATCGGGATACTGATCCCGTTCGACTGCATGATCCGCATATGCCGGCGGCGCATGAGGCGTGGCTCGGCCACGCCGACGGAATGCGCGATCGTTTCGACCTCGTGAATGATCTCTTTCGCGTAGCGGGCAACGCGCGCGTATTTATCTTCCACGACCAGACCTTTCTGGAATCGCGGATCATGGGTCGTGATGCCGGTCGGGCAGGTGTTCTTGTTGCATTTCAATGCCTGGATACAGCCCAGCGCAAACATGAACCCGCGCGCCGATGCGA
Organism: Seohaeicola saemankumensis; assembly: GCF_020171285.1. Lineage (GTDB taxonomy): Bacteria > Pseudomonadota > Alphaproteobacteria > Rhodobacterales > Rhodobacteraceae > JAIUZI01. The sequence continues at coordinate 31,148 of NZ_JAIUZI010000024.1, read as the reverse complement.
CAAAATCCGCACCGGCCGCCAGTGCCCAGGCGACATCGCCGGGATTGATCAGCTTGCCGCTGGCAATCAGCCGGATACGCTCCTTGAGACCATGTTCATCGCGGATGTTCGCCACCACCGGCAGCGCTTCGCGCACCGACATGCCGACCAGGTCAATCAGCGGCATCGGGGCGGCGCCGGTGCCGCCTTCGCCGCCATCCAGCGTGATAAAGTCCGGGGCGGCGTCAGAGCCCCGCGCGGCGATCACATCGAACATCTCGCGCATGACCTCTTCGCTGCCGACCACGGTCTTGATGCCGACCGGTTTCCCGGTCACTTCGCGAATGTGGATGACCATATCGAGCAGGTCGTCAAAGCTGCGGATTTCCTTGTGCCGGTTGGGGGAAATGCTGTCCTTGCCCATCTCGATGCCCCGAATCCGGGCGATTTCCTCGTTGATCTTGGCGCCGGGCAGAATGCCGCCCTTGCCGGGTTTGGCCCCTTGCGACAGCTTTATCTCGAACATTCGGACGGCGTCGTGCGCTGCGACTTCGCGCAGCTTGGCGTCGCTGAGGTTGCCCTCCTGATCGCGCACTCCGTACTTGGCCGTGCCGATCTGAAACACGATGTCGCAACCGCCTTCCAGGTGAAACGGGCTCAATGCGCCTTCGCCGGTGTTCAGCCAGACGCCGGCTTCTTTGGCGCCCCGGCTCAGCGCCTGCACCGCCGGTTTCGAAATCGCGCCATAGCTCATCCCGGATATGTTGAAGAACGACGGCGCGACAAAGGGGGTCCGTGCGGTCGGGCCGATCAACATCGGTTCGGTTCGGGCATATTGGTCGTTCAACGGCGGGAACGGCGCATTGACGAAAATCGGTGTTCCGGGAACATTCAGGTTTCGGGTCGACCCGAAGGCCACCGTGTTGCTCTTGCCCGCCGACGCGCGCCCGACCCAGTCCCGCTGGGCCCGGTTAAACGGCAGCTCTTCGCGGTCCATGGCAAAGAAATATTGCCGAAAGAACTCTCCCAACTCACTGAAAATATGCCGGAATCGCCCGATAACCGGATAGTTTCGCCGGATCGCGTCCGAGGTCTGGAACCGGTCGACAAAAAAGAACAGAACCCCCATCAAGACCAGCGTTCCGATAATCGCCACAAAGACCAGCGCCAATATCTCGAGCGCGTTAACCGCGAAACCCATGCATAAACTCCGATGTGTTGATTTGGCGCAAAGCGCGTTATGTCCAAGGGGCTAACATTATGCACGATAGGCGAGGCGGAGAGGCCGCGCATGCTTTTTTTGGGAGAACTCCAATGAGACATTTTGTTCTGGCGGCCGCAGTGGCCCTTGGCGCGACCGCGGCTGCTGCCGACGACATGGTGACCTATACCACCAGCGAGTCATTCGATGACGTCGCATTCGGAATCGAAAGCGCGATTGTCGGGGCCGGGCTGGTGGTGGATCACGTCAGTCATGTGGGCGAAATGCTGGAACGGACCCGCACCGATGTGGGATCGGACAAGGTGCTGTTCACGGTGGCGGACGTCTATTCCTTTTGCTCGGCTACGATATCGCGGCAGGTCATGGAAGCCGATCCGATGAATATCGTTTTTTGCCCGTATGATATCTTTGTCGCCGAGCTGGCCGATGCACCCGGCGAGGTGATCGTGGGGTACCGGCAGTTTCCCGAAGGTCCGATGCAGCAAGTGCAACAACTGCTCGACGGCATCGTGAAAGAAGCCCTGGGCGAATAGTCTGGCGCCCGGTTTTGACCGTTTTGTACCGCTGCGAAACCGGGCATGTGCCGTTTTGTACAAACTTTTCGGCCCGGATTCCCCCGGGCCGCCCCGGTTTTCCTGCTGTTGCCGCGCCCTGCCCATTCGGTAGGCAAGCTTGAATGACCTCGCGTCAAGTGCCGTGGTTTATCGCGCTGTTGCCCCAAAGTCGCCCAATCCGAATTGCAGGATCGGAAGCGTTGATTTGAAAGGTGCGACTTTTATGGAAACCGGTATCGCCATCGTTTCTCTGGGCCTGCTTCTGTGGGCGGTATTTTCCCTGATTTCGATCAGAAAGCCGATGCGCCCGTTTCGGTCGCGCATGAGCGCGATACGGTCGCTGGGGGTCAGCCTGTGTGCCCTGATGCTGTGCGCGCTGGCGCTGGGGCTATTGATGGAGAGTCACGGCATGCGGTTGTTCGCAGAACCCAAACCCGACGCCCCGTCAGGGGCCGCCGACCAGGTGGCCGGATAGACCCCGCCCGAAGCGAGTTCAGGCGGGGCCGTAGACGGGTCAGAGGTGGGCCGCGAGAAACTCCACCGAGTGGCGGGCGGTTTCCGGTGGCATGTCGTGGGGACCGTCGATCTCGATCAGTTCCTTGGCCTGCGACGGGATCGCGTCGAACAACTGATGCACCTGTTCCATGCTGTAGAACGTGTCCTCGCGCGCGGCGAGCAGGCGCAGCGGCCGATCGGTCAGCCCGTCAAGATACAGCTGCTGTTCGGTGAACCGGGGCGCCATGCCGCCCGGTGCCGGGATGATCGGCATGCCCATCAGCAGGCTGCGGGTGATCCGGTCATCGGTGGCCGTGGCCAGCCAGCCGACATGCGCCCCCAGCGAGAACCCGACGTATCCCAGCCGCGTGGCGTCGACTGTGTCCTGCGTTTCGAGAAAGTCGATGGCGCGGCGCACGTCGAGCGCGGTTTCCGCGATCATCTTGAACGCGGCATCAAAGTAGCCGTTTTCGAGGTAGGCATAGGCGGAGGGGAAATCCTTGGTCTCGATCCGGGCGCCGTGGTTCCGCGCGTCGATGGCCAGAACCGCCACGCCGTTTTCCAATAGCGCCTGCCGGTGATACGCCGGAAAGGAATAGGGCCCTGTCATGCGCCACCATTGATCGGCGGATTGGGTGATGCCGTGCACGGCGATCACCACCGGCGGATTGGCGACGCCGACCGGAAGCGCCAGCCGCCCGGTGACCCATTCACGGTCAAAGCCGCGAAACTCGACAGTAAAGGTTCGTGACAGCTCTGATGTCGCTTCGGGCAGGATGCGGGATTCGAGCGGCATCGGGTCGGTGCGGTAGTAGGACGCCAGCACATCAAAGACCGACGCCGGCGCCTCGGCACGGGCGGGCGCGGTGTGGGTCAGGGTGGCGAGCGCGGTCAGCGCCGCGATAAGGTGGTTTCGCATGTCTTTCGATCTCTCCTGTTATTGGAAATGACTGTCCGTGCTCTTGATGACGGATCGGGGGCCGCAAATGTGACAGGTCAGGTGTCTGGGCGCGGGGGCGGACTGGCGGGCGGTGGTCTCGGGCTGGATCTGGGGGACGGGTCGGCCGGATGAATGGCGTCTGTCGCGCGCACGGTATCTGTGCCACCGAAGCCAGCCTCAGGACGATCCGGCGGGGACCTGCCTATGCCGTCCGACTTCACGGTTCTGACACAATATCCTTGGAATTTCGCCGCAATCCCGAGAACACATTCCGCTTTGACGATGCATGCGCGTGCGGCGCTGCACACTTGTATTTGTAGAGAGGACATCGACGTGGGAACGAAACTGACCGGGGGGACAACCGACACGGGGCTGGATGCGATCGTAACCGAAATTCTGAACAACCCGGGACTGAAGCGGAACATTTCGAACGCCGATATCCAGGCCGGCGCCCAGGCCGCCAATCACCTCAACGCCCTGATTGTCGCCGCCATTGACGATGGCAATCTGTTCCGCGACGGCAAGATCGATATTGACGACGTCGTGGCCATCAACGCCTACATTCGCGATGCCGGCCACACCCAGCGCTATGCCGATTTTGTCGACTGGCATGGCGATGACGAAAACGGGTCGGAAACCGGCTATCACCTGGTTCAGAACGATGGCGGGAACCGGACGCTGGAAGACAAGAACCTGATCAATACCGTGTTCGACGGCATTTATCATATCGGGTTCGAAATCGAGAACGGGCGCGTCTACAACGAAGACGGCGACGCCAACGCCACCCTTGGGCAGCTCGCGCACTGGCTGACCTATTACCTGCGGGACGGAAGATCCTATTACTTTGGCACGGAAAACGACGACGATGTCAGCGGCCGGGACCTGAACGACACCTTGCTGCTGGGCGCGGGGAATGACCACGGTCACGGCAACCATGGGAACGACACGCTGTACGGCGGCGCAGGCCACGATTCGCTGAGTGGCGGCAGCGGCAACGATACGCTCTATGGTGAATCCGGGAACGATACGCTGCATGGCGGCGACGGCGGCGACCGGCTTGTCGGGGGCGGCGGTAACGACACGCTTTACGGATCTTATGGAAACGACCGGCTCAGGGGCAACGCCGGAGATGACCGGCTATACGGCGATCAGGGGCGCGATACCCTGCTGGGCGGTACGGGCGACGATACGCTGCACGGCGGTGAAAACGATGACACCCTGTATGGCAACGAGGACAACGACCGGCTGTATGGCGGACAGGGAGCCGACGGTCTGTTTGGCGAAAGCGGCAGCGACTACCTCTATGGCGGCAGCGGCAACGACCGGCTGGCCGGTGGCGGCGGTGCCGATTTCCTGTATGGCGAATATGACAACGACCGGTTGTTCGGCAGTGGCGGAAACGATCGCCTGTCGGGCGGCTATGGCAATGACATTCTGGATGGCGGCAGCGGCGACGATACGCTCTATGGCGACGATGGCGACGACACGCTGATCGGGCAGCAGGGCGACGACACGCTGATGGGCGGCTATGGCCGGGACCGCCTGATCGGCGGCGGCGGTGCGGACCGTCTGTTTGGCGACAGCGGGAATGACGTTCTGAACGGCGGCAACGGCAACGATTATCTCAGCGGCGGCTCTGGCGACAACCGCTATATCGGCGGCGCGGGCGATGACGTCTACAGGGCCGGTTCGGACACCGATACGTTCCTGTTCGACCGCGCCAGCTTTGGCGCCGACCAGATCCAGAACTTTAACGGCGCCGATGGCGACCAGATCGTTCTGAACAGCGGCATGGACTATTCAATCCGCTTCAACACCGGGACCTCGCAGATCGAGCTTACGCTGACGGATGCGGTCACCAGCGCCGTGCTGGGAACGATTTCGCTGACCAACAGCCAGTTTGCCACGACGGACATTGTCATCGATCCGCTTGCCTTTGCCTGACGGCCGGTCCGCGCGGACCAAAAAAAGACCCGCCGTTTCCGGCGGGTCCTGGGCCCAGAGGCTTAGTGCACGACCGCGTCATCGGGGCGGGGCCGGTCCGAGGTGCCGAGCCGGTCGCCGATGATCAGCCCGTCTGCGCCGGCGCTGATCGGGATGGTGTCGCCATCCTTGACGTCGCCGGCCAGCAGCAGTTCGGCCAGCGGGTTCTGCAGCGCGCGCTGGATCACCCGTTTCAGCGGGCGAGCCCCGAACACCGGGTCGTAGCCTTCGTCCGCGAGCCATTTGCGGGCGCCCTCGTCCAGTTCCAGCGCGATCTTGCGTTCGGCCAGACGGCGTTTCAGCTGCGCCAGCTGGATATCGACGATGCCATCCATGTTGGCCCGGTTCAGCCGGTCAAAGATGATGGTTTCGTCCAGACGGTTCAGGAATTCGGGGCGGAAATGCGCCCGCACCGCATCCATAACGTCACGCTTGGCATCCGCCGCATCCGCCCCTTCGGGCAGCTGGCTGAGCGCCTGTGCCCCGAGGTTGGAGGTGAGCACGATCAGCGTCTGCTTGAAATCGACGGTGCGGCCCTGACCATCGGTCAGCACGCCATCGTCGAGCACCTGCAACAGCACGTTGAACACGTCCGGGTGCGCCTTTTCGACCTCGTCGAACAGCACGACCTGATAGGGCCGGCGCCGCACGGCTTCGGTCAGAACGCCGCCTTCGTCATAGCCGACGTAACCCGGAGGCGCGCCGATCAGGCGGGCGACCGCGTGTTTTTCCATGAACTCGGACATGTCGACACGCACCATCGCGCCATCGTCGTCAAACAGGAATTCGGCCAGCGCCTTGGTCAGTTCCGTCTTGCCGACGCCGGTCGGGCCGAGGAAGAGGAAGCTGCCCAGCGGGCGATTTTCATCCTGCAATCCGGCGCGCGCACGGCGGACGGCGTTCGACACGGCGCGCACCGCCACGTCCTGGCCGATGACGCGCTTGTGCAGCCCGTCTTCCATGCGCAGGAGCTTCTCACGCTCGCCTTCGAGCATCCGCGAGGTCGGGATCCCGGTCCAGCGTTCGACCACGGCGGCGATCTGTTCGGGGCGCACCGCCTCTTCGACCATCACACCGCTTTCCTCGCGGTTTTCCGCCTCGGCCAGCTGTTTTTCCAGCCCCGGGATGACGCCATACGACAGCTCACCCGCCTTGGCGAGATTGCCCTCGCGCTTGGCGATGTCCAGCTGCGCGCGGGCGTGATCGAGCTGTTCCTTTAGATCGCGGGCGCCGGCGAGCTTGTCGCGTTCGGCCTGCCACTGGGCGGTCATCTCGGCGGATTTCTCCTGCAGATCGGCGAGATCCTTTTGCAGGGTGGCCAGACGGTCCTTGGAGGCCAGGTCATCTTCCAGCTTCAGCGCCTCTTCCTCGATCTGCATCTGCAGGATCTGGCGGTCGAGCGCGTCGAGTTCCTCGGGTTTGCTGTCGACTTCCATGCGCAGGCGGCTGGCGGCCTCGTCCACGAGGTCGATCGCCTTGTCCGGCAGGAAGCGGTCGGTGATGTAGCGGTTCGAGAGGGTGGCAGCCGACACCAGCGCGGAGTCCGAGATCCGAACGCCGTGGTGCAGTTCGTATTTCTCCTTGATGCCGCGCAGGATCGAAATGGTGTCCTCGACCGTGGGCTCCTGCACCATGACGGGCTGGAACCGGCGGGCAAGGGCCGCGTCCTTTTCGACGTATTTGCGGTATTCATCCAGCGTGGTCGCACCGATGCAGTGCAGTTCGCCCCGCGCCAGCGCCGGTTTGATCAGGTTGGCAGCGTCCATCGCGCCTTCGGATTTGCCGGCGCCCACGAGCGTGTGCATCTCGTCGATAAAGAGGATGATTTCGCCGGCGGCCTCGGTGACCTCGGTCAGCACGGCCTTGAGCCGCTCCTCGAATTCGCCGCGGTATTTGGCACCGGCGATCAGCGCGCCCATGTCGAGCGCCAAGAGCTTCTTGTCGCGCAGCGATTCCGGCACGTCGCCGTTGATGATGCGCAGCGCCATGCCCTCGGCAATGGCGGTTTTACCAACGCCGGGTTCGCCGATCAGCACCGGGTTGTTCTTGGTCCGGCGCGACAGCACCTGCATGGCGCGGCGGATTTCGTCGTCGCGGCCGATGATCGGGTCGATCTTGCCCTCGGCGGCGGCCTCGGTCAGATCGCGCGCGTATTTCTTGAGCGCGTCATAGCCCTCTTCGGCCGACGCGCTGTCGGCGGTGCGGCCCTTGCGGATATCGTTGATCGCCTCGTTCAGCTTCTGCGCGCTGATGCCCCCGGCATCCAGCGCGTCCTTGGCCTTGGACTTGACCATGCAGAGCGCCATCAGCACCCGTTCGACGGGCACAAAGCTGTCGCCGGCCTTTTTCGCGAGCTTGCCCGCCTCGTCCAGCACCTTGGCGGTCTGGGTGTCCATGTAGATCTGGCCGGCATCGCCGCTGACCTGCGGGATTTTCGACATCGCGGCATCCAGCGTTTCAACCACGCGCTGCGGCGCGCCGCCGGCACGGGAAATCAGGTTGCTCGCCAGCCCCTGTTCGTCATCCATCAATGCTTTCAGCAGGTGTTCGGGCATCAGTCGTTGATGCTCTTCGCGCAGTGCAATGGTCTGCGCCGCCTGCACGAATCCACGCGCACGCTCGGTGAACTTCGACAAGTCCATCTTGGTCTCCTTTCAAAGCGCCCTGTGATGTCCGACGCCCGCTTGGCGGCACGTCCCTTGTTGGGCCTCGCATCCAATTTGGGAGGTTTCACGCGGTGTTCAAGCCCCCGTGACCCGCAAATCGACACCTCTGACAATGACCCGCAAGAGATCACATCCCCGCCACAAATTCGAACCATTGCACCGTGAAACTGCGAAAAAACGATGGAGGCCCGCGTGGAAATTACAGGCGTCGAGATTTCGCAGTACAGGTATTGTCACAATCAGGCCCGCCACCTGGCGACCGTGTGCATGACGATGCCGGACAGGATCATAACAATGTTCTGCCGCGTGGATTTGCCCGAAGACGAGGCGCCGGTGCGCCGCACCGATGCCTTTATGCGGGACGCCGCGCGGCAATTGCTGCGGATGCCCGAATTCCGCTCGGGCGAGACGCCGATCGCGATGCTCCCCGGAACCCTCCCGGCACCCTCGCCCAGCCTGGCCTGACTCTCGCGTTCCGCGACCACCGCGCCGCGCGCGCCTGGGCGCGCGGCGCGTGGCCCAAGCCCGAGCAAGCCCCGCAGGGGCGCAGCCTGGGCGCGGGAGCCCTGCGGGGTACGCGGGCGGCTTGCCCCATGGGAACAAGGGTTCTATGAGGTGGCGACCCCCGCCCCACAGGAGCCTGCCCATGTCTGTCCCCGCCGCCGCCGACGACCGTCTCATCGTGGCACTTGACGTGCCCAACGCCGTTCAGGGGCTGGCGCTGGCCGAACAGCTCGGGCCGCAGGTCGGATTCTACAAGATTGGGCTGGGCATGCTGACCGGGGGCGGGCTGGCGCTGGCCAACGAGCTCAAGCAGGAACACGGCAAGCGCATCTTTCTCGACATGAAGCTGTTCGACATCGGTGCCACGATCGAGGCCGCCGTTCGCGGGCTGGCGCAATTCGATCTGGATTTCCTGACCGTGCACGGCGACCCGCACGTGGTGCGCGCCGCGCGGGAAGGCGCCGCCGGATCGAACCTGAAGATCCTCGCCGTCACCATCCTGACCTCGCTGGACCGGGGCGATCTGGACGACGGGCTGATCAAGGCGGGCGATGTCGGCGATCTGGTTCTAGAACGCGCCGGCCGGGCGCTGGAGGCCGGCGCGGATGGCGTCATAGCCTCGCCGCAGGAAGCCGCGGCGATCCGCGCGCTGCCGGCGGCAAACGGCCGGCTGATCGTCACCCCCGGCGTGCGCCCGGCCGGCGCCGCGCTGGGCGATCAGAAACGCGTCGCCACCCCGGCCCGCGCCATTGCCGACGGAGTCGATCACATCGTCGTTGGCCGCCCGGTCTGGCAGGCCGAGGATCCGCGCGCCGCCGCGCAGGCCATTCTGGCAGAGCTGCCGCCAGTATAACCCCACCACTGCCGGTTGTGCCCCCAAAGGCACAATCGGTCCGCATTGTTGATACGTCCGGAAATCCTGACTTTCATACACACAATAAATCGGCGAGCATTGGAGGCGAGACACTCCCCGACGGACCGACTTCTTCCTGAGGTTCGTTACCTCCCCCCGCCCTGGTTGCGGGGGGTCTTTCCGAGGGGAGCCTGTCATTTCTCCCAGAGCCCTGGTTCGCGTCGCGACCTGTTGCGCCTGTCCCGACTCTGGTCCTGACTCTGGCCTCACCTTTGGCCCACCCGACGCTGACAATTTCCGAAGGTGGCGCGCCTGGTGTCACAATCACGCCGCCGCGCGACGGACAGGGTGCGTTTTCGGGCCAGCGGCCTAGTCCAGTGTCCCGCGCCCGGCCGGGAACTGGGGCTGCGCCATGTAATACTGAAGCTGTTCGGCAAAATGCGGCACCGCCAGCGGGTGGCGGCAGTAGATCTCGGGCGCCATCACCCGCCAACCCTGGCCCTCGGACCCGAAACGCACATCGGCCGACCGTCCGGGCGGCAGGTGCGCCGCAAAAAACCACACCTTGCCACGGGGTCGGAAATAGCTGTTCGACCAGACGATTTCACCGGGATCCAGCCGCAGCCCGACCTCTTCATGGGCCTCGCGCAGGGCGCAGGCCTGCGGGCTTTCGTTGCCCTCGCGCCCCCCGCCGGGCAGATCCCAGTGCCCCGGGTAGGGAATGTCCGGCTTGTCGTCGCGCCGAATGACCAACAGATCATCGCCCAGAAACAGGGCGAGCTTGGCTCCGGAGAATGGCTCGGCATTGGTCATGCGCGGTCCTGTCAGAAAACGGCGATGGGTCGATCTTTGCATGCAATCGTGTCAGAATCATATGCGAACACACGCATTGCGAATCCAGCCCCAAATGCCCAGTCTTTGCCGAGATTGCCTGAAACGCTTTGAAAAAGAGCGCCGTTGCCCGCAGTGCGGCAGCCCAAGGAAGGTCGAACACGCCGAACTCTGGTCGCTGTCGATCGCGCATATGGACTGCGATGCCTTCTATGCCTCGGTCGAGAAACGCGACAACCCGGACCTGGCCGACAAGCCGGTGATCATCGGCGGCGGAAAGCGCGGGGTGGTGTCGACCGCCTGCTATGTCGCGCGCATTCGCGGCGTTCGCTCGGCGATGCCGATGTTCCAGGCGCTGAAACTGTGCCCCGACGCGGTGGTGATCAAACCGCGGATGAGCGCCTATGTCGAAGCCTCGCGCGCGATCCGCGCGATGATGGAAGAGTTGACGCCGGCGGTGGAACCGCTGTCTCTCGACGAAGCGTTTCTGGACCTGACCGGAACGGAAAAACTGCATGGCGCCCCGCCGGCGCTGATGCTGGCCCGGCTGGTCAGGCGGATGAAGGACGAACTGGGGCTGACCGGATCCATCGGGCTGAGCCACAACAAATTCCTGGCCAAGGTGGCATCCGACCTGGACAAACCGCGCGGGTTCTCGGTGATCGGCGAGGCCGAAACCGCCGCGTTCCTGCACGACAAACCCGTGCGGCTGATATGGGGGATTGGCCCCGCCGCCCAGGTCGCGCTGGAAAAGGCGGGGATCCGCACGTTCTCGGACCTCCTGCGTTGGGATCAGGCGGCCTTGACCGCCCGGTTCGGGTCGATGGGCACGCGGCTGTGGCACCTCGCGCGCGGACAGGACCGGCGCCGGGTGTCGGCGCACGAACCGATGAAGTCGATCTCGAACGAAACCACCTTCTTCGAGGATACCAGCGACCCTGATATCCTGGACGGGCACCTGTGGCGCATGGCCGAAAAGGTCGCCGACCGGGCCAAGGCCAAGCGGCTGGCCGGGCGGGTGGTGACGCTCAAGCTGAAACGCGCCGACCATTCGGCGCTGACACGCCGCGTGGCGCTGCGGGACGCCACGCAAATGGCAGACCGGATTTACCGGACCGCGCGCGGGCTGTTCGACCAGGTCGGCGATCAGGGGCCCTACAGGCTGCTGGGATGCGGCGTGTCGGACCTGTGCCCCGAAGCCGAGGCCGACAAATCCGGCGACCTGCTCGACCCCGACGCGGGTCGCCGGTCAGAGGCGGAACGCGCGACCGATGCCATCCGGCGGAAGTTCGGCCCCGATGCGATCCTGAAAGGGCGGGCGCTGCGCTAGCGGCAGGCGGTGGAAAATTCTTTGAAAGAATTTTGACCGGAATTTTTCAAAAATTCCGGCTCGGGTGGCGAGGATCCGTCATTCGGCGGCCAGCGGCATGTCACGATATCCGATCGCGACGATCTCTGCGATGATGCCGCGCAGGGTGGCCCGGAAGCTGTCAAACGACGCGTTTGGCCGAATCGTTTTCTCGTTCATGTAGACCGAGCGGTCGATTTCGATCTGCACCGCATGTTGCCGCCGCGAGGGGCGCCCGTAGGATTGCGCCACATAGGCCCCGGCGAATGGCGCGTTGCGCGACACCGTCAGCCCAGCGGCGGCAAAGGCGGATTCGATCCGGTCGACGACATCGCCGCTGGCCGCGGCGCCAAAGCGGTCGCCCAGAACGATTTCGGCCCGGCGGCCCAGGCTGCGCGACACGCCGTCCATCGCCTCGTGCGGCATCGAGTGGCAGTCGATCAGGATGGCCTCGCCAAACAGCGCATGCGATTCGTCCAGCAGCGCCTGCAGCGCGGAATGATAGGGGCGCCAGTACAGGTCGATGCGGCGCTGGGCCTCGGCCATCGGCAGTTTGCCCTTGTAGATCGCCCGCCCGTTGGCCACCACGCGCGGGATCACCCCGAGCCCCGATGCCACGCGCGGGTTGTGCCCGTGCCGGCGCGCGCCTTCGATCAGGGCCGGGTCAAGCTCGTCGGGGCTGCGGTTGAGATCGACAAAGGCACGGGGCGCGCCCGCTTTGAGGAACGGCGCACCGAAATCGGGGGCGCCATCGAACAGCAGATCGACAAAGGCGTCCTCGGACGAGCGAATCCCGTGGCGGTCCAGCTGTGTCCGGCGCACGAAAGACGCCGGATAATCGCTGCCGCTGTGCGGCGAGGCAAACACCACGCTGGACTGCCGGCGCAGCGGTCGCGTCAGATGATAGGCGGCTTTCGGCATCTTGGCTCCTTGATAAAGAAATACATAGCTTGGTATTTCCTGTGTCAAAAGCCCTTGAACCGTCTCGCGACTCCTTTTATAGACCCCGCTACCGGCGCGGATTCCCGCGCCCCTTTTATTGGGGCGCATGGACAAAGCACCGGGATTCATGGGCGATTAGCTCAGCGGTAGAGCACTTCGTTGACATCGAAGGGGTCACAAGTTCGAACCTTGTATCGCCCACCATGAATTCACTGTTCCGGCGCCCGAGGGATCCGGAGCACCCGCTAACCCAGGCGCTGGCCCGCGCCGCAGGACCAGGAGACAGGCCATGAAGGTCAAGAACTCGCTCCGCTCGCTCAAGAACCGGCATCGTGACTGCCGGGTTGTGCGCCGCAAAGGCCGCGTTTACGTGATCAACAAAACGCAGCGCCGGTTCAAAGCCCGCCAGGGGTGAACCCCGCACATCGCAAGACGTGATCAAACCGCGCCCGAAACGGCGCGGTTTTTTCGTTTTGTACGCCTTCTCTCACCGGCTTTTTCCGTTTTGTACATGACGGGCGGCGGCTGTCGCGGGCCCGCAGGCGCCGGTTTGGGCGCCGGCACGCGCGCGCCGCGTCGTGATCGCCCCGCAATCAGGCCGCGTCATTATTTCCCGACCAAAGAAGTCAGAAAAGGATTGAGTCCTGCGGCGAATCCTTTATCTGATTGTTTCAGTCGGATTCACTCCGCACCTTGAAATGGAACACGGACAAACCCATGACCAGATTTTCTGCCAGCCTTGCTGCCCTGATGACAGCCACCTTGGCGACCTCGGCCGCCGCCGAGGGCGAGCTGAACCTTTATTCCTCGCGCCACTACGACACCGACGATCAGCTCTATGCCGAGTTCGAAGCGGCCACCGGCATCACCATCAACCGAATCGAAGGCAAGGCCGACGAGCTGATGGCCCGGATGCAGGCCGAGGGCGCGAATTCGCCCGCCGACATCCTGATCACCGTGGACACCTCGCGGCTGGCCCGCGCCAAGGAGATGGGGCTGCTGCAAAGCATCGACAGCGAAACGCTGGAGGCGCGCATTCCCGGTTACCTGCAGGATGCCGACAACCAGTGGTTCGGCATTTCGCAGCGGTCGCGGATCATTTTCTACGACAAGAACGACGTCGCTGAACCGCCGATGACTTATGCCGACCTGGCAGATCCCAAATACAAGGGTCTGGTTTGCATCCGGTCATCGTCGAACACCTATAACCAGACGCTGCTCGCCTCGATCGTCACCCACAACGGTGAGGACGCCGCCCGCGCATGGGCGCAGGGCGTGGTCGACAACATGGCCCGCGCGCCCCAGGGCGGTGACACCGACCAGCTGCGCGGCATCGTTTCGGGCGAATGCGATATCTCGGTGTCGAACACCTATTACTTTGCACGCGCGAACCGCAAGGACGTGAAGGGCGTGAGCGACAGCATCGACATGATCGGCTGGGTGTTCCCCGATCAGGACGGGCGCGGCGCGCATATGAACCTGTCGGGCGGCGGCGTCGCGGCACATGCCAAGAACAAGGAAAACGCGATCAAGTTCCTTGAGTATCTGACCAGCGATCAGGCGCAGGTCTATTTCTCGCACGGGAACGACGAATTCCCGGCAGTGGCCGGTGTCGAGCTGGCCCCGTCGGTGAGCAAGCTGGGCACCTTCAAGGCCGACGAGATCGACCTGTCGGAAGTGGCCAAGAACATCCCGGTCGCCCAGAAGATCTTTAACGAAGTCGGCTGGAAGTAAGCCGGCCCATACAGGCGAAGAGAACTGGCGCGGGCATTGCCCGCGCCTTTTTCGTTTTTGGGTCGGAAGAGCCGAAAAATTTTTCCTTGTGTTTACAATGTTTTTCGCGCAGCATTCTCATATACGGGAAATTTTCTCACCATGAAGAACGCAACACCACTCAACCGGCGGCTGGCCGGAGAAATCTCTGCGCTGCGGCACAAGGCGGGTTGGTCGCTGGACCAACTCGCGGCGGAATGCGGCGTCAGCCGGGCCACCCTGTCACGGCTGGAAAAGGGCGAGACGAGCCCCTCTCTCGATATTCTGGGTCAGCTTTGCGGCGCCTACGGGCTAAGCCTGTCGCAGCTGATGCTGCGGGCCGAGGACCGTTTTGCCGCCCATGTCCGCGGGGCCGATGCGCCCGAGATCGTGGACCCCAATACCGGCCATGCCCGGCGCGCGGTCTCGCCCGCCGCCCCCGGACTGCGGGCCGAAATCGTGGAATGCCACCTGCCGCCGGACACCGATCTGGTGCCGGACAACCCGCCAGAACCCGCGGGGGAAACCCATCTGGTGATGCTGGACGGCGCCCTGACGGTGACGCTGGGTGGCGAGGGTTTCGATCTGACGGGCGGCGACTGCCTGCGCTATGTCCCGCCCGGTCCGCTACGGCTGAGCACGGGAGCGAAGCGGGGCGCGCGCTACCTTCTGGTTCAGCTCTGACCGCCGCGCCGCCCGACCTGGCGGCAGATCAGGATCACCGGCAGCAGCCCGACAGCGACAATGACCAGCGACGGCACGGCGGCGCCTTCGAGCCGTTCGTCGGACGCCAGCCGGTAGGCCTGGACCGCGAGGGTGTCAAAGTTGAACGGCCGCATGATCAGGGTGGCGGGCAGTTCCTTCATCACGTCGACAAAGACGATCAGCAGGGCGGTCAGCAGGCTGGGTGTCAGGATCGGCAGATGCACCCGCCGCAGGGTGCCCAGCGGCGATTGGCCGAGCGAGCGGGCGGCGGCGTCCATATTGGCGTGCACCGTGCTCTGCCCGCCCTCGTAGGCGCCCAGGGCGGCGGCCATGAACCGCACCATATAGGCGGCGACCAGCAACCAGATCGACCCGGTCAGCAACAACCCCGTCGATATGCCGAACTGCGCCCGCATCCAGGCGTCCAGCCCGTTGTCAAAGGCGGCAAAGGGCACGATCAGCCCGACCGCGATCACCCCGCCCGGCACCGCATATCCCAAGCGCGCCATATAGGCGATCAGCGCCGATCTGCGCCCCGGTTTCAGCCGCTGGTAGAAGCCGACACAGATCGCCGCCATCACCGTGATCGCGGCGGCCGTCGCCGCCAGCGTCACCGAGTTGCGCAGGAAACCGGTGTACCGGCGGCTGAGCAGATCCTGCTCGGAGCCGAGCCCCATGTCGAACAGGATGACGGCCGGCAGCAGGAACCCAAGTGCCACCGGCACCACGCAGAGGGTAAAGGCCAGCGCGGCCCGCCAGCCGGTCAGCTCGGCGGGGGGCATTTTCATGTGCCGCTTGCCGGCGTCGTGATAGCGCGCCTTGCCCCGGGTCGACCGCTCTGCCACCGCCAGCATCAGGGCGAACACCAGCAGGCAGAGCGCCAGCTGCGCCGCGCCGGTGCGGTCGGCCATGGAAAACCAGCTGGTGTAGATGCCGGTGGCAAAGGTCTGCACCCCGAAATAGGCGACGGTGCCGAAATCGGCGATGGTCTCCATCACCGCCAGCAGGACACCGCCCGCGATCGCCGGGCGCGCCATCGGCAGGCTGACGGTCCAGAACGCCCGCCAGGCGCTGTTGCCCAGCACCCGCGCGGCGAGAAAGGCGCCGGAACTCTGCTGCAGGAAGGCCGCCCGCGCCAGCAGGTAGACATAGGGGTACAGCACCAGGATCAACATGACTGCCGCGCCGCCCACCGAGCGGATCTCTGGGAACCAGTAGTCGCGCGGCCCCCAGCCGGTCACGTCCCGCAGGGTGCTCTGCACGATGCCGGGATGGTCCAGCACATAGGTATAGGCATAGGCCAGCACGTAGGCGGGAAACGCCAGCGGCAGCACCAGCGCGACCTCCAGGATGCGCACACCGGGAAAGCGCGTCATCGTCACCAGCCAGGCCGCGCCGACCCCCAGCGCAAAGGTCCCCGCGGCGACCAGGACAACCAGCACCAGCGTCGTCGTGACATAGCCCGGCAGCACCGTGGCCAGCAGATGCGAAATCGTCTCGGTGCCGCCGGTCAGCGCCGCCAGGGCGACCGCCACCATCGGCAGCAGGCAGGCCATCGCCACGAGCGTGGCCAAGACGGCCACGACGCGGGCGCCGCCACTGTCGCGGCGACGGCTGCCCTCGGCGGCATATAGGGGTGTCTCGGCCAATTCGGGCTCCTGGCGAACTCGCGCTCTTATCCTAGAAGTTCACTCGGATTTCCAGAGCCTTTCCCCTTCATCTCTTCCCAAATACTCCGGGGGGTCGCGGGGGGCAGAGCCCCCCCCCCGGGTCGGATCGCCGCAGGCGATCCGATACCCGGTCCCGGATCAGTCGTAGCTGCGCTGATCCTCGATCACCAGCCCGTCCTTGGGCAGCGACCCGGGCGACACCACTTCGATCGCCCCCTTCAGCTTCAGCACCTCGACCACCGACTTGGCATAGGCCGCGTCGTCGCCGCCCGCAGCCTCGATCTGTACGGTCATCGTGTCCATCTCGCCCTCGCGCCCGGCGATCACCCGCGCCTTGACGATTTCGGCGTGTTTGTCGACCAGCGCCGCGACCTGCTCGGGGCGCACGAACATGCCCTTGATCTTGGTGGTCTGATCGGCGCGGCCCATCCAGCCCTTGATCCGCATGTTGGTGCGCCCACAGGGGCTGGCGCCCGGCAACACCGCGCTGAGGTCGCCGGTGGCAAAGCGGATCAGCGGATAGTCGGGGTTCAGCGTGGTCACCACCACTTCGCCGACCTCGCCCGGCGCCACCGGCGTGCCGGTGCCCGGGGTGACGATTTCGACGATCACGCCCTCGTCCACGACCATCCCTTCCATCGCCGCGGTTTCATAGGCGATGTTGCCCAGGTCGGCGGTGGCATAGCTCTGCAGGCAGGTGATGCCCCGGTCGGCGTATTCCTGGCGCAGCGACGGGAACAGCGCGCCGCCGCCGACGACGGCCTTGGCAAAGGCCAGCCTGACGCCCATGTCCTCGGCCTTGTCGAGGATGATCTTGAGGTAATCGGGCGTGCCGGCATAGGCGGTGCAGCCGATGTCGCGCGCCGCTGTCACCTGCAACTCGGTCTGGCCGGTGCCGGCGGGCAGCACTGCCGCCCCCACGGCGCGGGCGCCGTTTTCAAAGATCATGCCGGCCGGGGTCAGGTGATAGCCAAAACAGTTCTGGACGATGTCGCCCTTGCCGATGCCCGCCGCGTGCAGGAACCGGCCCATGCGCCACCAGTCGTGATCGGTGCCGCCGGGTTCATAGATCGGGCCGGGCGACTGGAAGATATGGCCAAACCCGCTGGCCGGTTTCGAGGTAAAGCCGCCGAAGGGCGCGCTCTGGCACTGGGCCCGGTTCAGTTCGGATTTGCGCAGCACCGGCAGCGCCGCCAGCGCCTCGGCGCTGGTGACGGCGTCGGCGTCGACCTCGCTCAGCAGGCCGGCGTATCCCGGCAGGCCGCGCGCCAGAGCGATCTGGCGGGGCAATGCGGCTGCAATATCGGCCGCGCGTTCATCCGCCGACCGGGTTTCAAGCGCATCAAAATGCTGGGTCATAAGGCTACTCCTACCGATGCCGCCAATGGCGCGACAGCTTGCCTGATTGTTTTGTTCATGACGTAACGGCAAGAGGTGTCAGTCACCCCGTGCGCGAACGGACCAAGTTGTGAAAGGACGACCTGTTGCCCGAGACCACCACCGCCGTGCCGCGTGCCGAACTTGACGCGCGGATTACCTTTCACGACGACCTGCAGGTCATGGAGGCGGATTTCTCTGACTTCGGCTTTGACAGTACGATCACGGTGAATCGCTTTTACGACCGGCTTGAGGCGCGGATCGCGGAGACCGGCGAAGAATTCTGGTTTTTCCTGGTCAACCTGAGCGGCACGCAGATCGAGCCCAGCGCCTGGCTGGCCTATTCGCGGCGCGGCAAGGCGCTGAACCTGGCGCATTCGATGGGGTCGGTGCGGTTCGACGCCTCGGAGGCGACGCGGCGACAGATTGAGCGCGCCGCCAATACCGAGGCCTTTGACCCCAACCTGTTCAGTGACCGCGCGGCGGCGCTGAGCCGGATTGCGGATCTGCCCAGCAAACGGCGCGCGCGCATTGCCCACGACCCGAACTACAGCCGCGCCGATTTCGTGCGTCGCCTGTCGTTTGATGCCGACAGCGGCATTATGGAGGCGGATTTTTCGCATTTCACCTTTCATCATTCGCGCGATGTGAACGACTTTTACGACTACATCGAAGAGCGGATCGAAGAGACCGGCCGACGCTGGTATTTTCTGGTCAATCTGAACGGCTGCCAGATCCTGCCCGCCGCCTGGGTGCAGTATGCGCTGCGCGGCAAGCGGTTGAATGAGGGTGCCGCACTGGGGTCCGTGCGGTATGCCGCCGGATCCGAGACCGAAGCCGACATTCGCATGCGCGCCGAGACCCAGGGGTTCCGCCCCAACATCCGCAATACCCGCAGCGAAGCATTGGAGCGGATCGCGGAACTGAAGGCCGAAGCGGCGCACGGCTGACCCTTTCCGTTAGCTGAGCCACCGCTTGCGGCGGCGGTACGAGCGGACATCGCGGAACGATTTGCGGCCTTCGTCCGAGACGCCGAGGTAGAATTCCTTGACGTCGGGGTTTTCGCGCAGTTCGGCGGCGGGGCCGTCCATCACCACGCGGCCCGATTCCAGGATGTAGCCGTAATGCGCATAGCGCAGGGCGACGTTGGTGTTCTGTTCGGCCAGCAGGAAGGTATAGCCCTCTTTCTCGTTCAGGTCCTTGACGATGCCAAAGATCTGTTCGACGAGCTGCGGCGCGAGGCCCATCGAGGGTTCGTCGAGCAGGATGGTTTCGGGACGCGCCATCAGCGCCCGTCCGATCGCCACCATCTGCTGTTCACCGCCCGAGGTATAGCCGGCCTGGCTCTTGCGGCGTTCCTTGAGGCGCGGGAAATACTGGTAGACCATGTCGAGGTCATCCTGCATCGCGGCCTTGCCATGCTTGCGGGTGTAGTAGCCCGTCAGCAGGTTTTCCTCGACGGTGAGGTGTTCGAAGCAATGCCGCCCCTCCATCACCTGGATCACGCCCTTGCGGACCAGATCGGCGGGGTCGGAGTGGTGAACGGTTTCACCACGGTATTTGATCGAGCCCTTGGTCACCTCGCCCCGCTCGGAATGCAGCAGGTTGGAAATGGCCTTGAGCGTTGTTGTCTTGCCCGCCCCGTTGCCGCCCAGGAGCGCGGTGATCCCGCCCTTGGGCACCTTGAGCGAGACACCTTTCAACACGAGGATCACGTGATTGTAGATCACCTCGATGTTGTTGACCTCCAGAACGGTTTCCTGGGTCTCTCCGCTGTCCAGCATCTGATGTCTTTCTCTTGCGCGCCCGCCCGGAGGCGGGGGTTGGGATCTCGGGTGGGTGGGACGCGGCGGCGAGGCCGCCGCATCCCGTGGTGCTGACGGGCGCTTAGTTG
This sequence comes from Seohaeicola saemankumensis, assembly GCF_020171285.1. GTDB lineage: Bacteria > Pseudomonadota > Alphaproteobacteria > Rhodobacterales > Rhodobacteraceae > JAIUZI01. The sequence continues at coordinate 11,433 of NZ_JAIUZI010000024.1, read as the reverse complement.
CAGCGCTCGGCGATGTTGTTTTCAGCTGCGAAGGCGGCCGAATCTTCCATGATCAGCGGCTGGATGACCGAGTCGTCGGACTTGATCCAGTCGGTGATGACGCTCCAGGTCTTGGCGCTTGCGTCCCACTGCTGGACTTTGCCCAGGCCGGAACCGCCGTGCTTTTCGCAGGTCACTTCGAAGGCCGGACCGAAGTCGGGCAGGCCGAGACCGGCCATGGTTTCCTCGGTGATCACCAGCGCTTCCATACCGTCGCGCATCTGCGCGGGGGTGATGTCGGCGGTACCGGCGAGTTCCTGTGCCTTCTTGGTGGCTTCTGCGGCCAGCAGAGCGGCATAGAGACCACGGTTGTAGAGGACCGTTTTCATCTGGTCGCCGGCGCCTGCGCCTTTGCCCGCGTCATAGACGTACTTTTGCAGGTCGTCGTAGATCGGGTAGTCGCCGCCCGGGTTCGCCAGTGCCAGCGCCTTGTAGCCGTCCGCGCCATCGCCCGCCGGCAGAACGTCGTTTTCCGAACCGGACCACCAGATGCCGATGAAGTTCTCCATCGGGAAGCGGATGTTGGCGGCTTCCTGGATGGCGACCTGGTTCATCACGCCCCATCCCCACATCAGGACGTAATCGGGACGCTCACGACGGATCTGCAGCCACTGGCTTTTCTGTTCCTGGCCGGGGTGGTCGACCGCCAGCGTGGTCAGCTCGTAACCGTGCTTCTTGGACAGCTCTTCGAGCGTGCGGATCGGTTCCTTGCCGTAGGCCGAGTTGTGGAAGACCAGCGCGATTTTCTTGCCGGAGATGTCGCCGCCGTTCAGGTCCAGGATGTGGTTGATCGCGATCGAGGCGCCATCCCAGTAGGTCGCGGGATAGTTGAAGACGTGGCTGAACACCTTGCCGTTGGCGGCGGAGGTCCGGCCATAGCCCATCGAGTGCACCGGGATATCGTCGGCGGTCGCTTTGGGGATCAGCTGGTAGGTGATGCCGGTCGACAGCGGCTGATACACCAGCGAGCCTTCGCCCTTGGTCGATTCATAGCATTCCACACCTTTTTCGGTGTTGTAGCCGGTTTCGCATTCCAGCACGCGGGTCGGAACGCCGCCGATGCCGCCGTCGCGTTCGTTCAGCAGGGTGAAGTAATCGGTGTAGCCGTCGGCGAAGGGGATGCCGTTGGCCGCATAGGCGCCGGTGCGGTAGCTGAGCAGCGGATAGACCAGGTCGGCCATCGCCGGGCCTGCCGCCATCAGGGCCGAAACGGCCAGGGTGGTGAGTTTGACTTTCATTGGATTTAATCCTCCCTAGATGTCATCCGTAAATGGTGGCGGACACGTCCCCGCCGGTATTGGGCCTGCCCCGCGTCAGTGCGGGAAAGGCCAGAGTCTGAGCTTTTCCTTGGTCAGGCGCCACAATTGCGCCAGCCCGTGCGGTTCAAGGATCAGGAACATGATGATCAGCGCACCGATGATGATGAACTGGAAATGCGCCACGATATCGGTGGGCCAGCCGAGCAGGTCGACGCCGACCACCTTGAGAAACACCGGCAGCACCACGAGGAACGCCGCGCCCGCGAAGGACCCGAAGATCGAGCCGAGGCCGCCGATGATGATCATGAACAGCACCAGGAACGATTTCTGGATGTTGAACACTTCGCCGACTTCGACCGCGCCGAGGTAGATCGCAAAGAACAGCGCGCCCGAGATGCCGACGAAAAAGGAACTAATCGCAAAGGCGCTGAGCTTGGCTGACAGCGGGTTCACCCCGATGATCTCGGCGGCGATGTCCATGTCGCGGATCGCCATCCAGCTGCGGCCGATGGTGCCACGGGTCAGGTTGCGGGCCAGGATCGCGCAGATCGTCACGAAGACCAGGCAGAACAGGTAGGTGGCCCAGGCAGGCGCGCTGGGGCCGGTGACCAGGACGCCAAAGACGGTGCGTTCCGGCGCGTTGATCTGACCCGAGGCGGAGTAGTTGTAGAACCACGGCACGCGGTTAAAGAGCCAGACCAGGAAGAACTGCGCCGCCAGCGTGGCCACGGCCAGGTAGAACCCCTTGATCCGCAGGCTGGGCAGGCCAAAGAGCACCCCCACCAGCGCGGTCACGCCGCCCGCAAGGATGACGTGGATAAAGATGTTCACCTCGGGAAAGGCGGTCATCAGCTTGTAGCAGGCATAGGCCCCCACAGCCATGAAGCCGCCGGTGCCGAGCGACACCTGACCGCAGTAGCCGGTCAGGATGTTCAGCCCGATCGCCGCGATGGTATAGATCAGGAACGGCAGCAGGATCGCGTTGGCCCAGTAATCGTTGATGATGAACGGGATCACCAGAAAGGCGAAGGCCAGAACGAAGTAGTACCGGTACCGGTCGAATTTGATCGGAAAGGTCTGGCTGTCCTGCGGGTAAGTGGTGCTGAAATCTCCAGCTTCACGGTAGAACATGTGTCAAAAGCCCCCTTCGGACTGCGCTTGAGCGTGGGCATGGTTGCGGCGTGCCGCGTCCAGTTGATTTGATTTCTTGGCAAAGCCGGTGTCTTCGCTGTGGCGCACCAGCCAGAACCAGGCGGCCAGCCCCAGCGCCGCGCCCATGGCGGCCAGCAGCGCGGCGGTGATCATCTGGCGGGTGTCCGACGGTTCCGCCGTGAAGGCGAGGTAACCGAAGGCCCAGAAGCCCGACCAGGCGATCACGTTGACGATGGCAATCAGCTTGGTCACGTCACACCCTCTCGATGATCTTTTCGCCGAACAGGCCCTGCGGCCGGAACACGAGGAAGATCAGCGCCAGCACATAGGCGAACCAGTTCTCGGTGGCGCCGCCAACCAGCGGGCCGATGAGGAAGTCGAAGAGTTTCTCGCCCACGCCGATGATCAGCCCGCCGACAATGGCGCCGGGGATCGAGGTGAAACCGCCCAGCATCAGCACCGGCAGCGCCTTCAGGGCGATCAGCGACAGCGAGAACTGCACGCCCGACTTGGCGCCCCACATGATGCCGGCAACCAGCGCGACAAAGCCCGCCACCGACCAGACCATGACCCAGATGAAGTTCAGCGAGATGCCCACGCTGAGCGCCGCCTGGTGGTCATCGGCCACCGCACGCATGGCGCGGCCTTCCTTGGTGTACTGGCTGAAGGCCACCAGCGCGATCACCAGGAGCGCGGCGATGACGGTGGCGACGATGTCGAGATTGTCGATGAAGAAGCCGTAGCCGAAGATGTTGTAGGTCTTTTCGTCGATCCAGACGTTCAGACCCTGCGGCAGGCCGACATCCAGCGTCTTGATCTCGGAACCCCACATCAGGTCAGAGAAGCCTTCGAGGAAATAGGCCAGCCCGATGGTCGCCATGAACAGGATGATCGGCTCCTGGTTGACGAGGTGGCGCATCACAAAGCGCTGCACCGCCCAGGCGAGAAAGACCATCACCGCCATTGTCAGCACGATCGCCACCAGCGCCGGAACGTGCCAGCCGAAATGCGTGATATGGGCCCCGAATATGGCGTTGATCAGATGGCTGAAGGGCACCTGGCCATCCATGATCCCGACCAGAGTCATCGCGGCAAACAGAGCCATGACGCCCTGTGCATAGTTGAAGATGCCCGAAGCCTTGTAGATCAGGACAAAACCAAGGGCGACAAGCGCATAGAGCACGCCGGCCATGAGACCGTTCAGCGTGACCTCCATCGCAAAGATCAATTGTTCAGGCATTGCGCCCTCCTGCAAAATTCTTCGAAGAATTTTGCCAAGAAAATTCGAATTTTCTTGGCCCCCATCCAGCGTCAGTCATGGCTGACCCCCAGGTATGCGTCGATCACGTCCTGGTTGTTGCGCACCTCGTCCGGGGTGCCGTCGCCGATCTTCTTGCCGTAGTCCATCACCACCACGCGATCGGAGAGATCCATCACCACGCCCATGTCATGCTCGATCAGCGCGATGGTGGTGCCGAATTCGTCGTTCACGTCGAGAATGAAGCGGGACATGTCCTCTTTCTCCTCGACGTTCATGCCGGCCATCGGCTCGTCCAGCAGCAGGAGCTTGGGTTCGGCCGCCAGCGCACGCGCCAGTTCGACCCGCTTTTTCAGACCGTAAGGCAGCCGCGCGACCGGGGTCTTGCGGATCGCCTGGATCTCGAGAAAGTCGATGATCCGCTCGGCGACTTCGCGGTTGGCGGTTTCCTCGGCCTCTGCCTTGCCGCGCCAGACCGACTGCGCCAGCAGGCCGCTCTTCATGTGGGTCAGCCGGCCGGTCATGACGTTGTCGAGCACGCTCATGCCCTCGAACAACGCGATGTTCTGGAACGTCCGCGCGATGCCCTGGCGGGCCACCTCAAAGGGCTTCATCTGCGGTCGCGGCGCACCGCGGAACCAGACTTCGCCCTCCTGCGGGACGTAGAACCCCGAGATCACGTTCAGCATCGACGATTTGCCGGCGCCGTTGGGGCCGATGATGGCGCGGATTTCGCCTTCGAGGATGTCAAAGGAAATGTCCTTGATCGCCACCACGCCGCCAAAGCGCAGGGTGATGTTCTTCATCTCCATCACCACGCCGCCAATTTTGCGGCCGTCGGCGGTGGTATAGCCTTCTGTGCTGTCAAGCATGCGATGTCCTTCTTGTCTGGCGCCGGTTGCGGGACGGCGGGCGGGGCGATGACCGCAGGTCGAGCGGCGCGCGGCCGTCCAGGGTCAGGGTCCTCATTCCGCGGCCATCTGCTGCGCGACCGGCATCACCTTGGCACTGCGGATCTCGAGCGTGGCGCTGATCGATCCCTTGCGGCCATCCTCGTAGGTCACCTCGGTCGTGGTGCTGACCTTGTCCGACCCGTCGTAGAGGGCGGTGATGATGTCGGCGAACTTGTCCTCGATGATCCGGCGCCGCACCTTGCGGGTCCGGGTCAGTTCGCCATCGTCGGCATCCAGTTCCTTGTGCAGAACAACAAAGCGATGCACCTGGCAGCCCGACAGCATCGGGTCCTCGGCGACCGATTTGTTGACCTCTTCGACATGTTCCTGGATCGCGCTCAGAACCTGGGGGTGTCCGGCCAGTTCCTGGTAGGAGGCATAGGCGATGTTATTGCGTTCCGCCCAGTTGCCGACCGCCGCCAGGTCGATGTTGATAAAGGCGGTGCATTCGTCCCGGTTGTTGCCGAACACCACGGCCTCGAGGATGTTGGGATAGAATTTCAGCTTGTTTTCAACGTACTTGGGCGCAAACAGGCTGCCGTCGGCCATCTTGCCCACGTCCTTGGCGCGGTCGATGATGCGCAGGTGGCCGGTGCCTTCTTCGATAAAGCCCGCGTCGCCGGTGGCGACCCAGCCCTCGGCGTCCTTGGTCGAGGCGGTGCTTTCGGGGTTCTTGTAGTATTCCACAAAAACGCCGGGCGAGCGGTAGAAGACCTCGCCGTTGTCGTCGATCCGCAGCTCGACACCCGGTGACGGGACGCCGACGGTATCGGAGCGCACCTCGCCATCGGGTTGCGCGGTGATGAACACCGTCGCCTCGGTCTGGCCGTAGAGCTGTTTCAGGTTGATGCCGAGCGAGCGGTAGAAATCAAAGATCTCGGGCCCGATCGCCTCGCCGGCGGTATAGCCGACGCGCACGCGGGAGAAGCCCAGCGTGTTCTTGAGCGGCCCGTAGACCAGCAGGTCGCCGATCTTGTACTTGAGGCGGTCCATGAAGCTGACCGGCTTGCCGTCCAGAATATCGGGGCCGACCCTGCGGGCGTGCGCCATGTAGTGATCGAACATCCGCTTTTTCAGCGGGCTGGCGTCCTCCATCCGGATCATGACCGTGGTCAGCTGGGTTTCGAACACGCGCGGGGGCGCGAAATAATAGGTCGGCCCGATTTCGCGCAGGTCGGTCATCATCGTGTCGGGGCTTTCGGGACAGTTCACGCAGAAGCCGCACCAATAGGCCTGACCGATGGAAAAGATGTAATCGCCGACCCAGGCCATCGGCAGGTAAGCGAGGATGTCGTCATCCTGGCGCAGCTTGTCGAACTCGGAGCTGTAGCGCGCGGATTCGATCACGTTGCGGTTGGACAGAACGACGCCCTTGGGCTTGCCCGTCGTGCCCGAGGTGTAGAGCATGACGCAGGTGCTGTCATAGTTCAGCTTCGCCCGGCGTTCCTTGAGATCCTCGATCCACTCGTCATAGGCCGCGCGGCCCTGGTCCTGGATATGGCTGAACTGGTGCAGGCTGTGGTGGTCGTATTTGCGCAGCCCGCGCGGGTCGAGGTAGATCAGGTGTTCGAACTGGTGCAACCCCTCCTGCACCTCGATCACCTTGTCGACCTGTTCCTGGTCGGCCACGATCACGAAACGCGCGCCGCAGTGTTCCAGCACATAGGCCATCTCTTCGGCGGCGGCGTCCTGGTACAGCGGCACTGGGACCGCGCCGACCGACTGCGCGGCGACCATGGACCAATACATGTAGGGCCGGTTCCGTCCGATGATGGCGATGAAATCGCCTTCGTTCACGCCGAGGTTGATCAACCCCAGCGCCAGCGCCTCGATTTCCTTCTCCGCCTGGGCCCAGGTCCAGCTTTGCCAGATCCCGAATTCCTTTTCCCGGTAGGCCGGTGCGTCGGCGAATTTAGTCGCGTTGCGATGAAGCAGCGCCGGAAGGGATGTCAACCCTTCGGCGCCCGACTGCGTCTGAGCCAAATCTATTCTCCTCCCAATCCGGCCATTTGAGCGCCGGAAACGACCGCTGATGCGATTCTGCCCCGAATAGGAGCGTGACAATGCTTTGCAGTCAACTTTTTCCTGATGTTTTCCCAATCCTTACGAATTGTAACAAGGCTGGCCCCCACCATACCCGACCTTGGACCGGGCGCGCGGACGGTCAGCGCCGGGGGCTTTTTCGGGGGCGTTGTCGGGGGCGCTGCTGGGGGCGCTGCCCCCGCCGCCTCTGGCGGCTCCCCCGGAGTATTTTTTGAAGAGATGAAAGGGGGCACGGGAGGGGGGCGGCTCGGCTGTGGGTGGGGCGGGGGCGGGCCATCGTGGCCCTTTGCTCTGGTTCCTTGTGGTGCTAGCCATGGGGAGAGGAGCGCCCATTGAAATACACCGACCCGCAGATCAAGGCCTTTACCACCGCCGGGCTGAACCTGATTGCCCAGGCGCTGTCGATCTATGACGGCGACCTGCGGCTGGTGGTGTCGAACCGGCGGTTTCAGGAGATGTTCGATCTGCCCGATCACCTGGTGCAGCCTGGCGCCGGCTTTGCCGAGACCATCCGCTACATCGCCGAGGACGGTGAATACGGGCCGATCGGGGACATTGACGCATTCGTGCAGACGCGGGTCGATCAGGCGCTGGCGTTCGAGCCGCATTACCTGGAGCGGGTGCGCGCCAAGGGGGGTGTCGTGTCGGTCGAGGGGGCGCCGCTGCCGCAGGGCGGCTGGGTCGCGGTCTATACCGATATCACCGCGACCAAGCGGTCCGAGGAGCTGTTGCGCACCCGGTCGCAGGAGTTGTCCGGGCAGTTGTTGTCGCACGCCGAGGAGCTGGCCGCCACCAACCGCCAGCTGGCCGCCACCAACAGCGCGCTGGAGGAGGCCAAGCGCCAGTTGACCGAGATCGAGGCGCGCACGCGGCTGACCACGGAAATGATGCCGGCCCATATCGCCCACGTCGATGCCAGCGGCCATTACACCTATTCCAACCGGCGGCTGAGCGCGGTGATCCCCGGTCGTCCGTCGGAGATCCTCGGGCTGCATATCTCGGAGGCGCTGGGGCAGTCCGCCTATACACGGATCGAACCGCATCTGACCCGCGCCTACCAGGGCGAAAACGCGGTGTTCGAGTTCACCGAGGACCATGATTCGCGGCGCATCCGGGTGGCCTTTACCCCCGATGGCGCCGGCGGGGTCTATATCCTGTCGATGGATATCACCGAGGAAACCCAGACCCGCGTGGCGCTGCAGCAGTCGCGGCGGCGGGCGATGGCGGCGCAGATGACCAGCGGGCTGGCGCATGATTTCTCGAATCTGCTGACCATCATCCTGGGCATGCAGTCGAAGCTGCGCAAAATGGGTCTGTCGGAGGAGGCGGCCGAGCTTGTCGGCGCCACCCAGGCCGCCGCGCAGCGGGGCGGCCGGCTGCTGAACCGGATCGCGGATATGACCGGCAACCGCACGCCGCGCCCCGAGGCGACGGACCTGCACGGGCTGCTGGCCGATCTCAAGCTGCTGGCCTCGCCCAGCCTGCCGCAGTCGGTGGGCCTGAGCGTGCTGGATCACACCCCCGACGAGCGGCTGATGCTGGATCCCGGCATGCTGCAGGACGCGCTGCTGAACCTTATCCTGAACGCCCGCGATGCCTGTGGCGCGACCGGGCAGATCACGGTCAGCGCACATTGCGTCGGGCGCATCTGGGTCGAAATCAGCGTCAGCGACACCGGCCCCGGGTTTTCGCCCGAGGCGCTGGACAAGGCGCTGAACCCGTTTTTCACCACCAAGGGCGGCGAGGGATCGGGGCTGGGTCTGCCGATGGTCTATGACATGGTCAAGCTGACCGGCGGCGACCTGCGGCTGACCAACACCATGAGCGGCGCCAGCGTGACCCTGCGCCTGCCCTATCGGGTGGCGCCGGAGGCGGCCGGCGGGCTGGCGCTGCTGGTGGAGGACAATGCCGATCTGCGGATGACCTTTCGCGAGATGCTGGTCGGGCTGGGCCATTCGGTGATCGAGGCGACATCCGTCGATGAGGCCAGCGCGCTGCTGGCCGATGTGCAGGACATTCAGCTGGTGCTGTCGGACATCAACCTGCAGGGCGGCGGTACCGGGCTGGACCTGCTGGACAGGATCGAGGGCAGCCAGCTGCCCTGTATCCTGATGACGTCGCTGCCGCCGAGCGATCCGCTGCATCAGGCCGCCTTGACCCGGGCGCCGGTGTTGAGGAAACCCTTTGACCGGGCGCAACTGGGCGCGCTGATACGGGTGGAGGATGCCGCGTGACGACCCCTTTGGTAACCATCCTGGACGACGAGCCGGAGATCCGCCGCATCCTGACCGACGCGCTGGAGGAGGCGGGCTATCGCACGCAGAGCTTTTCGCGCGCCCGCGAATTCGAGGCCTCGCTGAAGCGGGTGACGCCGGATGTCTGCCTGGTCGACCTGTCGCTGCCCGATACTGACGGGCTGGCCTTGGTGCACCGGCTGGCGCTGGAACAGGGGGCGGCGGTGATCATCATCTCGGGCCGGGCGCAGGTGCAGGACCGGGTGACCGGTCTGGAACTGGGCGCGGACGACTATATCACCAAACCCTTTGACCCGGCCGAGGTCGTGGCGCGCATCCGCGCCCGCCTGCGCGGGGCCCGCGCGCCGTTGCAGTCGGGCCGCACGGCGCGGTTCAACGGCTGGACCGCGCATTTCGACCGGTACCTGCTGGAAGACGACGATGGCGGCGAAACCCCGTTCTCCCATGCCGAGGGAGAGGTTCTGCGGCTGTTCCTGGAGAACCCCAAGCGGCTGATCAGCCGGGCGACCATGCAGGAATCACTGGGCGGCGGTGCGGGTGAAAGCTTTGACCGGGCGATGGATGTCCGGATTTCGCGGCTGCGCACCAAGCTGCGCGAAGACCCCAAGAACCCGCGGCTGATCAAGACGATATACGGTGCGGGCTATATCTTTCTGGGCGATGTCGGCTGGACCTGAACGGCGCCCGGCCTGCGTCCTTGCGTGAAATGCACCACTAAATATGGTATGCTCCCGGCGGGAAACCCCAAGGGAGGAACGCGGATCATGTCAAATCTGGAGTTTTACACAACGCTGTCGGGGCTGTGGATCGCCCTGTGCTGGCTGCCCTATATCCTCGACCGGATCGCGGTGCGCGGGTTGATGGGCGCGCTGGCCAATTATGACCCCAATGCCATTCCGCAAAGCGCCTGGGCGCAGCGCGCGATGCGGGCGCATACGGTCGCGGTGCAGGCCTTTGTCGTGTTCGGACCGCTGGCGGTGCTGGCCTCGGTCCGGATGCCGGACGACAGCTATCCCGGCGTGCTGGCGATGACCTTCTTCATCGGCATCGTGGCGCATTACATAATCTACTGCTTTGGCATTCCGGTGCTGCGCACGCTGGCCTTTGCCCTGGCCAGCCTGTCAAGCGTTGGTCTCGCGGTGCACCTGCTCGGTCTCTTCTGACCCGGTCCCGGAAACGAACAGGTGCCGCATCTTGCGGAACTGCGGCACCAGCAGATCGCGGAACGCGGTGACCTTGGCCGACCGCCAGACATCCGGGTGGGCCACCACCCAGATGTCGATATAGGGCTGCGGTGGCAGCATCGGCACTTGCACGAGACCCGGCGTGGTGCGGCCAAGGAACAGGGGCATGCGCACCACCCCCAGCCCGGCGCGGGCGGCGCCCAGCATGGCGACCATGTCGTCGAACACCATGCGCACGCGCGAGTTGGGGTAGAGTTCGAGCGCCTTTTTGGGCACCTGCGGGCTGAATTCATAAACGATCCAGTCGATCCGGCCCTGCGGGTCCGCCGCGATGCGGGCCGCCAGTTCGGGGCTGGCGAAACTGGCGCCATGCTGGGCGCACAGCCGCAGACCCATCAGCGTGTCGCCGGGGTTGCGGCTGATCCGGATCGCCAGATCGGCCTCGCGCCGGTTCAGGTTCAGCAGATCGTTGGTGGCGCGGATCTTGACGCTGACATCGGGGTGCAGGGTGCTGAAACGGTCCAGCACCGGGGCGATCATCGGCCCGATGAGCAGCTGCGGCGCGGTGATGACCAGCGGCCCGGACAGGGTCTGGTCGCGCCCCTGAAGGCGGCGCAACAGGGCGTTTTCCCGCGCCTCCATCTCGCTCGCGTGTTCGGCCACCAGCAGGCCCGTTTCGGTCGCTTGATAGCCGCCCGCGAGCCGTTCGAACAGCGGCACGCCGACCGCGGCCTCGGCCCGCTGCACGCGCCGGGCGACGGTGGTGTAATTCACCCCGAGCGCGGCGCCGGCCGCGGCCAGCGACCCGGCCCGGACCAGCGCCAGCACGGTTTTCAGATCGTCCCAGTCTACGTCCATGCCATGCGTTTTCGCATGGTGTGAATGCAAAGGCACGCGTTTTTATCGCGACCCGGGGGCGTTACCTGTTTTGCATCGCAATGATCGCACGTCAGGAGAGCCAAGATGATCTATGCCGTATTCAAAGCCACCGTCACCAACCCCGAAGCGCTGGCCAGTTACCGCGACCAGGCCGGTGCCGCGCTTGCCAAACATGGCGGCAAGGTCGAGCAGGCGACGCCGGCGCCCAGCGCGCTGGACGGGGCGCCCGCGATCCCGACCGTAGCCGCCGTGCTGTCGTTTCCCGACGCCGGGTCGGCCCGCGCCTGGATCGACGACCCGGCGTTGGCCGGGCTGCACGCCCTGCGCCGCAGCGCCGGCGACACCGAGATCCTGCTGCTGGGGTAACGCGACCGCGGGGGGGGGGGGGGGGGGGGGGGGGGGGGGGGGGGG
>NZ_JAIUZI010000023.1 GCF_020171285.1 Seohaeicola saemankumensis | reverse complement strand
CTTTGGCAAATACTCGCGCCGCAGGCACGGTGCGCAGCACCGTTCCCCCCCCCCCCCCACGAAAAAGGCCGGGCGCCACGGCCCGGCCTCTCGGAATACGGCAACGGCACTGCCGGCCTGCTCAGTGCCCCAGGATCTGGCTGAGGAACAGCTTGGTCCGGTCGCTCTTGGGGTTGTTAAAGAACTCTTCAGGCTCGTTCTGTTCCACGATCTGGCCCGCGTCCATGAAGATCACCCGGTTCGCCACCTGCCGGGCAAAGCCCATCTCGTGGGTCACGCAGAGCATGGTCATGCCTTCCTCGGCCAGCTCGATCATGGTGTCGAGCACCTCCTTGATCATCTCCGGGTCCAGCGCCGAGGTCGGTTCGTCGAACAGCATGATGCGCGGCATCATGCACAGCGAGCGGGCAATCGCCACCCGCTGCTGCTGGCCGCCCGAGAGCATGCCGGGGTACTTGTTGGCCTGCTCGGGGATCTTGACCTTTTCAAGGAAATGCATCGCGCGTTCCTCGGCCTCCTTGCGGGGCGTCTTGCGCACCCAGATCGGCGCCAGCGTGCAGTTTTCCAGGATCGACAGATGCGGGAACAGGTTGAAGTGCTGGAACACCATGCCAACCTCGGACCGGATCTTGTCGATGTTCTTGAGGTCATTGCTGAGCTCGGTGCCGTCCACCACGATCTTGCCCTGCTGGTGTTCCTCCAGCGCGTTCAGGCAGCGGATCAGGGTGGACTTGCCCGACCCCGACGGGCCGGCGATGACGATACGCTCGCCCCGGTTCACCGTCAGGTTGATGTCGCGCAGCACGTGAAACGTGCCGTACCACTTGTTCATATTGGTGATTTCAATCGCGACCTCGTCGCTGACGGTCATTTTCGAGCGGTCGATATCGCGGTCGATAGCCAGTTCAGACATGTGTTGAACTCCTTAACGGTGGCCAGTCTGAAGCTTGCGCTCCAGATACATGGAATAGCGGGACATGGAGAAGCAGAAGATGAAGAACAGCAGGCCAATAAAGCCGTAGATCTCCCAGACGATACCGTTCCAGTTTGCGTCCGCGCGGATGGCGTTGGACAGACCCAGCGGGTCGAGAAGCCCGATGATCGACACCAGAACCGTGTCCTTGAACACGCCGATGAAGGTCGACACGATACCGGGGATCGAGATCTTGAGCGCCTGCGGCATGATGATCAGCCGCTGCGCCTGCCAGTAGTTCAGCCCCAGCGAATCGGCGCCCTCGTACTGTCCCTTGGGCAGCGCGGCGAGACCGCCGCGGATCACCTCGGCCATATAGGCCGCGGCGAACAGCGTCACCATGATCAGCACCCGCAGGATGATGTCAAAGTTGGTGCCCGGCGGCATGAAGATGTTCAGCAGCGTCGAGGCCACGAACAGCAGGGTGATCAGCGGCACGCCCCGGATGAACTCGATAAAGCCCACGCAGAGGAACTTGACGATCATCAGGTCCGACTGCCGGCCCAGCGCCAGCACGATGCCCAGGGGCAGCGAACAGGCGATGGCGACGACACCGATGGTGATCGACAGCATGAAGCCGCCGAACTTGCGGCTTTCGACCGCCTCGATACCAATCGGCAGAATGCTGTTCATCGCCCCCACAAACAGGCTGGACAGGACGAGCCACCAGACCACGGCGCACACGACGCCCAGGATGATCCCGATCAGCCCGCTGAAGGCGGAGCTGACGAACCGGTAGACAAAGTAGCCGATCACAAAGCCCAGAGCCGCCGACAGCGGCCCCCAGATCGTGCCGCCCCACAGCAACCACGGAAAGATGAACGGGTAGGCGGCCGAGAAATACAGAAGCTTTGAAGGGACCTTGTCCGCGAACAGCACCGGAGCCAGCGCCACCCCCATCAGGAGGAATGCCAGAACCGGACGCCAGCGCAGGTCGGTCGTGCCCGGTTCAGAGCCGTTCGGGTAGAACCCGAACAAGAGCTGCTGCCAGCGTTCGTTGATCACGCCCCAACAGGCCCCCGACACGCCGTGGTCGGTCACCCGGCCGGCCTCGGTCAGGATTTCGCGGCAATGGGCCAGCGACGTCCCGTTCCAGGTCGGCGAGAGCATCCACGGCAGGGCGCCTTTCAACACCATGTAGATGAAGTAGATCGAAATGACGGTCAGGAGCGAGTTGAACCAGTTCGAGAACAGGTTTTCGCGCGCCCAGCCGATGGCGCCGACGGTCGAGGCCGGCGGCTCCTGTTCGGGAAGCATCTCGGTGCGGACAAATGAAATATCAGACATCTCAGCGCTCCTTCAGCTTCACGGATTCGTTGTACCAGTTCATCACCGCCGAAATGCTCAGCGAGATGGTCAGGTACACCAGCATCAACAGCAGGATGCATTCCAGCTCGCGGCCGGTCTGGTTCATGGTGATACCGCCCAGCGTGCCGGTGATGTCCATGTAGCCCACGGCGATCGCCAGCGACGAGTTCTTGGTCAGGTTCAGGTAGTTCGAGATCAGCGGCGGGATGATCACCCGCAGCGCCTGCGGCAGCACCACCAGGCTCATGATCCGGTTCGGGCGCAGGCCCAGCGCGGCGGCCGCCTCGGTCTGGCCATGGCTGATGGCCATGATCCCGGCGCGGACGATTTCCGCGATGAAGGCCGCGGTATAAAGCGACAGGGCCAGCCACAACGCGATCAGCGAATTGCGCAGATGGGTGCCGCCCTTGAAGTTGAACCCCTTGAGTTCGGGCATGCCCAGGTGAAAGCCCAGCGCGACCAGCAGCAGGACCATCGGCACCACCACGACGCCAAGCCGCAGGTACCAGGTGGTCGGCCGGTCGCCGGTGGCCGCCTGGATGCGGTCGGCGCGGGTCTTGATGACGTGCGAGGCATAGAGGCTGGCGACAAGCACGACGATGATGGCGATGAAATCGAGGCTGACGTCAAAGCGCAGGCTGCTTTCACCCAGCAGGTGAATGTCGCCCAGGCTGCGCGAGAACAGCGCCTCGGGGATATAGAACCCGCGGTTGGTCAGTACCAGTGCGCCGGTCTCGACCCCCTTGAACGCGCGCGGCGCCGGCAGGGTTTCGATCAGGATGGCCATGATGAACACGATCCACAGCAGCACCGGCACATTGCGGAACATCTCGACGTAGATCGTCATCAGCCGGGCGATCAGCCAGTTGTGCGACAGTCGCAACACGCCGATGATCACGCCCAGAATGGTCGCGGTGATACAGCCCAGCACCGCCACCACCAGCGTGTTCAGCAGCCCCACCAGGGCCGCCCGCAGGTGCGAATCGCGCGAGGTGTAATCCAGCAGGCGCTGGTTGATGTCGTAGCTGGCCGGTTCGCTGAAGAATCCGAAATCGATAGGTTTGCCGAGTGCGGCAAGGTTCTGTGCGGTATTGCTGATCAGCCAGGCGGCCAGCAGCATGAAACCGATCATTGCGATGACCTGGATCGTGCCCGACCGGTACCGCGTGTCATAGATAAGCATCGACAGTCTGAACTGCTGCTTACCCGGGTCAGTGATTGAACTCATGACCGTATATCCCCGTTGTATCCCGGTCTTTTCCTCCGGCGGGGTTGTTCCCCACTCCCTGAAGTCCGGGTCGTTTTTTTGATAAAGCAAAAAGGGCGCAGGATGACCTGCGCCCTTTTCGTTAACCGCTTAGCGGAAAGGCGGCGAGTAGAGCAGACCGCCGTTGGTCCACTGTGCGTTCAGACCGCGGGCCAGGCCGATCGGGGTGTCTTCGCCGATGTTCTTGGCAAAGATTTCACCGTAGTTGCCGCCCGCCATGATGGCGCGCTTGGCCCATTCGGCGTCCAGACCCAGCATCTCGCCCAGGGTGCCTTCGGACCCCAGCAGACGCTTGATTTCCGGGTTGTTGGTCGACGATGCGACTTCACCGATGTTGGCCGAGGTAACGCCCAGCTCTTCGGCGGTGATCAGCGCGTTCAGCGTCCAGCGGACGATGTCGCCCCATTCGTTGTCACCATGACGAACCAGCGGGCCCAGCGGCTCTTTCGAGATGATCTCGGGCAGCAGGACGTGCGCGCTCGGATCCTCGAACGAGGCGCGGGTCGCGGCGAGGCCCGATGCGTCGGTGGTGTAGACGTCACAGGCGCCGGCCAGGTACTGCTGCTGCGCTTCGGCGTTGGTTTCGATCGGAACCGGTTCGTAGCTGATGTTGTTGGTGCGGAAGAAGTCCGCCAGGTTCAGCTCGGTGGTGGTGCCGGTCTGGATGCAGACGGTGGCGCCGTCCAGTTCCTTGGCCGAGGACACGCCCAGCTCTTTGGGAACCATGAAGCCCTGACCGTCGTAGTAGTTCACGCCGGTGAATTCGAACTTGAGGTCGACGTCACGGCTGAAGGTCCAGGTGGTGTTCCGGGCCAGCATGTCGATTTCGCCCGAGGCCAGCGCGGTAAAGCGCGTCTTGCCGGTGGTCGGAACGAATTCGACCGCTTTCGGGTCACCCAGAACGGCTGCGGCGACACCGCGGCAGACGGCGACGTCAAAACCTTCCCATTCGCCATTGGCGTCGGGAGCAGCAAAGCCGACGAGACCGGTGGTCACACCGCAGTTCAGCTTGCCACGCGCCTGGACGTCGTCCTTCGTTCCGGCGGCCGCCATACCAGCAGCAAGGCCAGCAACGGTGAACGCGCCGAGAAGTACAGATTTTTTCATTTTTACCTCTTCCTGATTTCCCGCCTCCCCTGGGGCGGTATTTTTGCGACTTGAGAGAAGCCGATTCAGACACCGATCAGGGTTCTCCCCGCCAGTGGGGCCGAGTTTGGGCGAATTACTGGACAAACGTCAAGGGTCGGTTCCAGCAATAAAGTCCCCGTAACCCTGCCTTTTGCATGGTCGGAAGGATGAGCGACTAATCAGTGATCAATCACGACAGGTCGTAGAACCGTTTCGCGTGAAGAAAGGCCTTGCGCTTGGTTTCGGCCATGGCGTGAGCCTCGTCATCGCGGCCCCACTGCTCTTCCTGCCAGGTTTCGTCCAGCCGGGACAGCGCCCAGATCTCGTCCGCAGGGCGCCAGCCGGCGGCGGCGGCGAATCCCAGAACCAGCGAACCCGAGAGGGTCACAAGGTCGTGAAAGGCGGCAAGCTGAAAGGCGGTCTGGTCGTGCGTCCTCGCGGCCAGCAGCGCCACCGCATCGGGATCCTGCGGCGCATGGATGACGCCGCTGCGCGCATCCAGCCGCGCGCCCAGCTCGTTCGCGGCCCAGTCCAGAGCCGGGTCCCATTGATCGGCCTGCCGGGCGACCAGCTCGGCCGGGGCGTCGGCGCGGTAGCACAGCAGATCGCTGTCACCATAGGTCGCCAGCATGTCGGCCACCTCGGCGTGCTGGTGGGTGACCTTGTCGATGGCGGCATTGGCCGACCGGGTAAAGGGCATGGTCAGCGGGTTCACGACCTCTTGCTGCGCATCCCATTCGGCGGCGATGGCCTCGGCCATGCCAGATGTCGGCACGATCAGCGCCGCCTTGGCCGGTGTCTTGACCCGGCGCCCGTCCAGTTCGACGGCAAAGCCCGCGTCGTCGGGGGCCACCGAAACCGATTTCCAGAATCGTTTCTGTTTCCACTCGCTCATGTCTTGTCGTCCCAAATCTGTTCCAGCGCCGGGTGCAGGTCATCGAAGCTGTCGATCACCCGCCGCGCGGCGCCCAGCGCGCTGACCGGGTGATAGCCCCAGCTGACGCCGATGCCCCCCACGCCGGCGGCGGCGGCCATGTCCATGTCAAAACTGGTGTCCCCGATCAAGACCGCATCGGCGGCCGCGACCCCGGTTTCGGCCAGCGCCGTCAGCACCATCGACGGGTGCGGTTTCGACGGGTGGTGGTCGGCGACCTGGCAGGTGACAAAACACCCCTGCAGCCCGTGCGCCTCGATCAGCGCGTCCAGCCCGCGCCGGGATTTGCCGGTGGCCACGCCCAGCAGGATCTCGGGCACCTGCGCCAGCGCGTCCAGCGCCGCCCGCGCACCGGGGTAGAACGGCGCCGATCCCGCGCCCATCATCAGCCGGTTGGCGTGAAACGCCTCTTTGTAAGCCGCCACCAGCCGGTCGCGGGTGGCCTGCGCCGCCTCGGGCGCCAGCCGCGCGATCCCCTCGTCCAGCGACAGCCCGACAATGCCCAGAACCGCGTCGCGAGGCGGGGCGGGCAGGGTCAGCGCCGCAAAGGCGTCGCCCATCGCCGTCAGGATGCTGGCCTGGCTGTCCACCAGCGTGCCATCGACATCGAACAGGACCAATCGCAGGCGGTCGCTCACTTCATCCCCTCGAACGGGTCGTCGTCGGCCAGGTCCTCGGTCCAGCCGAAGGTGTCCCAGCTTTCCTTCATATGCGGCGGCATCGGGGCCACCACGATCAGCGGCTGTTTGGTGGCGGGATGTTCGATCACCAGCCGGCGCGCGTGCAGATGCAGCTTCTTGCTGATGATGCCGCCCAGCTGCGCGCCCCAGCCGTCGCCCAGGTTCTCCTGCCCCGATCCGCCGTATTTGCCGTCGCCGATGATCGGGTGCCCCATCTCGGCCATATGCGCGCGCAGCTGGTGGGTGCGCCCGGTGACCGGCTCCATCGCCACCCAGGCCGCGCGCCCGGCCACGCGATAGAGCGTGGCATAGAGCGTATGCGCCCGCTTCGCCCCCGGCGTGTCGTCGATGTCGCGGGGGTGAACGGCGATCATCTTTTCGCCCTCGCCGCCCTTGCCGTGGCCCGGTGCCTTGACCAGCCCGGCCTTGATCTCGCCCAAGTAGGGGGTCGGCACGCCGGCAACCAGCGCCCAGTAGATCTTGCGCGTCTCGCGGTGGCGGAAACTGGCGGTCAGCTTTGACGCCGCCTCGCGGGTGCGGGCCAGCAGCAGCACGCCGGATGTGTCCTTGTCCAGCCGGTGCACCAGCCGGGGGTTTTCGTCGTAGCCAAACCGCAGCGCCTCGCCCAGCCCGTCGACGTGACGGGTGGTGCCGCTGCCGCCCTGCACCGCAAGCCCGGCGGGTTTGTTCAGCGCGATCACGTGGTCGTCGCGGTAGATCACGCAGTCGCGGATCATCTTGGCGTCGGCCTCGGACACGCGGGCCTTGGCCGGGGCCTGTTTGTGGTCGCTGTCGGGCAGCGGCGGAATGCGCACCTGCTGGCCCACCTCGACGCGGGTTGATGGTTTCACCCGGCCGCCGTCGACGCGCAGCTCGCCCTTGCGGCACATCTTTTCGACGCGGCCCTGGCTGACATGCGGAAACATGCGGCGCAGCCAGCGATCGAGCCGCTGGTCGCCGTCGCCTTCGGCCACGGTTATGGTCTGAACGCCGCTCATGCAAATATCCCCCGTGCCATCATCAATCCCAGCGCCAGCGCCCCCACCGACAGCAGCACCGACAGCCCGACATAAAGCGCCGCCTGCGCCGTGTCGCCCCGTTCGATCAGGGTCATGGTTTCCAGCGAGAAGGCGGAAAAGGTGGTAAACCCGCCGAGAAAGCCGGTCATTACCAGCGGGCTGAGGTGGGTCAGCCCCTTTTGCGCGGCAGCCACCACAAAGACCCCCATCAGGAAGGACCCCACCACATTGACCGTGATGATGGCCAGCGGAAACTCCTGCGGCCCGAACAGCCGAAAGATGCCGACGCCGGTCAGATAGCGCAACGCGGCGCCGAGGGCCCCGCCAAGGGCCACGAGGGAAACGGATGATACCATGGCGGGTCTGTCGCGCGGGACGCGCGCGGAGTCAAGCAGATGCGGGACGCGCGCAGAGTCAAGGCAGCGCGGGACGCGCCCCGGGTCAGGCCATGCGTAAGGTCAGGAGGATGCCGAACGCGCCACGTCCCGCAGCCCGCGCAGGAAGTCTCCCACCCGACCCGGCAGCGGACCGCCCTCGAAACCAGCCAGCGCCGCCTCGCTCCAGCCATCCTCGGGCACCAGCTCGGCCAGCAGCTCAACGCGCGCGGCCTCCTGTGCCGGGTCCAGCGGCAGACCGCCGGCCAGCCGCACCAGGTCGATCAGCCGATGCACCTCGCGCAGCGCCCGGAACGCCTCCATCACCCGGCGTTTCTCTGCCGCCCCGACGCGCCAGGATACACCCGGCAACACCGTGGCGCAGACCACCTGCCCGGCGCCCAGACAGTCGTAGTCGACACAGCCGGAAAACCCCGCCCCACGCAGCCGGTCGTGGATCGTGCAGCGGCTGTCGGCCCTCAGATGGTCACAGGCCACCCCCGCCGCTTTGTCACAGCCAAACTTCGGCCCGGCGTCGAACGCCAGCGCCATGCAGCAAAGACCGTCGCAGCGCGCGCAGTCGCCGGTCAGCACGGGCAACACGGGCGCGGTCATTCCGCCCGCTTGGCGCGCAGCCGGGCGAACCAGTCGAGCCGCTTTTTCAGATCGCGCTCGAACCCGCGCTCGACCGGCTGGTACAAATCGGGCCGCTGCATGTCATCGGGAAAGTAGTTCTGCCCGGAAAACCCGTCCTCGGCATCGTGGTCATAGGCGTAGCCCGCGCCGTACCCCTGATCCTTCATCATCTGCGTCGGCGCGTTCAGGATATGTTTCGGCGGCGGCGCGCTGCCGCTGTCGCGGGCCAGCTTGCGGGCCGCCTTGTAGGCGGTGTAGGCGGCGTTCGATTTCGGCGCCAGCGCCAGGTAAACCAGCGCCTGCGCCAGCGCCAGCTCGCCCTCGGGGCTGCCCAGCCGTTCGTAGGTTTCCCATGACTGCAGGCAGACCGCCTGCGCCTGCGGATCGGCCAGCCCGATATCCTCGACCGACATCCGGGTGATACGGCGGGCCAGGAACCGGGGATCCTCGCCGCCCTCCAGCATCCGCGCGAACCAGTAGAGCGCGGCATCCGGGTCCGATCCGCGCACCGATTTGTGCAGGGCCGAGATCAGGTTGTAATGCTCCTCGCCGCTCTTGTCGTATTTGCTGGCCCGCCGCATCAACCGGGTGGTCAGCGCCTCGACTTCAAGCGGTGTGTCCAGCTTCCACGCCGCGACCTGCTCGATGAGGTTCAAAAGCGCCCGGCCATCGCCATCGGCCATCTCCTGCAACGCGCCGCGCGCCTGCGCGGTCAGCGGCAGCGGCGCGCCCAGTTCCGCCTCGGCCCGCGCGGTCAGCTGTTCCAGCTCCTCCGCCGACAGCCGCTCCAGCACCAGCACCTGTGCCCGGCTCAGCACAGCGGCGTTCAGCTCGAACGACGGGTTCTCGGTGGTGGCACCGACCAGCAGGATGGTGCCGTCCTCCATATGCGGCAGGAACCCGTCCTGCTGCGCCTTGTTGAACCGGTGGATCTCGTCGACAAACAGCAGCGTCCCCTGCCCGTTCGCGCGCCGGATCCTGGCCTGTTCGAACACTTTCTTCAGATCGGCCACCCCGGTGAAAATCGCGCTGATCTGCACGAAATGCAGATCGCTTTCCTCGGCCAGCAGCCGTGCGATGGTGGTCTTGCCCACCCCCGGCGGCCCCCACAGGATCAGGCTCGACAGCGACCCGGCCGCCAGCATCGCGCCCAGCGGCGCATCGGCGCCCAGCACCTGGGCCTGCCCGATCACCTGGTCCAGCGCGGCGGGCCGCAGCCGGTCGGCCAGTGGCCGGTGGCGGGCGGGCGGGGCCGCCTCGGGGGTGCCGAAGAGATCCGCCACCGCTATAGCCGGAACCGCAGAGACAGGGTCTGGCCCCGCCGCGACAGCTCCATCTTCAGCCAGCGGCCGGGATTGGTGAGCGCCCGTTGCACATCGCTGCTCTGTTCGATGGCATCGCCGTTGATCTCGCGGATCACGTCGCCGGGCTGCAGCCCGGCGCGGGCGCCGTATTGGCCGGGGTCCAGCACCACGACCCCCGCGCTGGACAGCGGCAGGCCGAACCGCGCGATCACCGCCGGGTTGGCGCGGGCCACGGTCAGGCCGGGCAGCACGGTTTTGCCGGTCAGCGTCAGCTCGCCCGCGGGCGGGTCATCTGGGGCGACGATCATCGCCACCTCGATCTCTTCGCCGCCCTTGGGCGTCGCGCGGGTGATCAGGGCGTGGCCGCCGATGCCCGCCACCGACATCCGGAACAGCATCTCGGAGGGGGAGTTGACCTCTTGCCCGTCCACATGGGTGACCACGTCGCCCACCGCGAACCCGGCGCGGGCAAAGGGGCTGGCCGGGTGCAGGTCGGAAATCAGCATCCCCGAGGGCGCGTCCAGCCCCAGCGAGGCGGCCAGATCGGCATCCACCGGCTGCCCGGCGATGCCCGCCCAGGGGCGGACGAACTGGTCGTTGCCGGCGCGGGCCTGTGATACGAACTGGGCCACCAGGTTCGACGGGATGGCAAAGCCGATGCCGTTCGACCCGCCCGACCGCGACAGGATCCGGGTGTTGATGCCGATCAGCTCGCCGTTCACGTCGATCAGCGCCCCGCCCGAGTTGCCCGGGTTGATCGCCGCGTCGGTCTGCAGGAAATAGCCGCGCGCCTTGCCGGTCGCCGCCCCGGCGCGCGCCAGCCCCGAGACGATGCCGCTGCTGACGGTCTGGCCGATGCCAAAGGGGTTGCCGATGGCCAGCACCAGTTCGCCCACCTCGACCCGGTCAGAGTCGCGGATGGACAGGAACGGCAGGTCGCTGGCCCCCTCGAGCTGCAGGATGGCGAGATCGGAGTCCTGATCGGCCAGCACCACGCGGGCCTGATATTCGCGCCGGTCAGTGGTCACCACGCGGATGTCTGTGGCCTGGCCCACCACGTGATAATTCGACACCACGATCCCGTCGGCAGAGAGGATCACGCCGGAGCCGAGCGAGTTTTCGACACGCGGGCGCGGCGAGCCGAAGCCGCGAAAGAAATCGCGGAAAAACGGGTCGCCCTCGAACGGGCTGGCATAGCCCTGGGTCACGATCTTGGCATAGATATTGACGACCGCCGGGGCGGACTGCCGGACCAGCGGCGCAAAGCCCAGCGAGATCTCGGCCTGCGATTGCGGAACCTTGGTTTCGGCCTGCGCGGTCAGGGGCGCGACGGTCAGCGACAGGCAGAGTAATAGGGTGCGGATCATGGAGCCTCCTTGGTGCAGGGGTTCTGATATGTCCGCCTGAGACGCCATTTGCAAGGGATGGTCGCGCCGCACCCGCATTTGATGAACGCGACGCGGCACCGGGGATCAGAGCGCCGTTTCCGAGGTTGCTAGCGCCCCGCCGACCGGCCATAGCCGGGCCGCCCGGTCTTGCTCTGCGCGACGTCGAAATTCCACACGATGGCGAGATTGGTGATCAGCGCGCCCAGAAAGGAATAGCCCAGCTGCGCCGGCGACAAAACAAAGGCCGCGGCTAGGAACACCGCCGCGTCCACCGCCAGCTGGAACCACCCCGCCTTGAACCCGGTTTTCTGTTCCAGGATGATGCCCAGGATGGTCATCCCGCCAGCCGAGGCATTGTGCCGAAAGATCGCCACCAGCCCGACGCCGCTGCAGGCGCCACCCAGGACGGCGGCGACCGGCGCGTCCAGCCGTTCGAACAGGACAAGACGCCCCAGCACCTGCGAGACCACCGATATGCCCGCGACCACGATCACCGTGCGCATGGCAAAGACCGGGCCACGCTTGACCCAGGCGAGGATCAGAAAGGGAATGCCGATCAGGAAAAACAGCGGACCGAAATCCAGCGGCAGCACATAGGACAGCAACAGGGCGATCCCGGCGGTCTGCCCGGTGACCAGCCCCGCCGCCTTGAGAAACACCACGCTGAGGCTGGTCATCACGATGCCAAAGGCAAGCCCCTGAATATCGAAGATCGACAGCTGAAGTTTCATCGTGCGGGTTCCCTGGCTACGCGGTCCCTTTTGGCAGACCGGGCGACAAGGGCAAGGCGCCGCAACAAAAAACCCCCGCCCAGTGCCGGGCGGGGGCTGGAATTTCGCACCGCTGATCCCGGCGGGATCACGGGCGGGTTTATTCTTCGGCAGCTTCTTCGGCTGCAACGCGGGCCTTGTCGGCCGCGCCCTTGGCGTCGACATCGCGGTCGACGAACTCGATGATCGCCATCGGCGCCATGTCACCATAGCGGAACCCGGCCTTGAGAACGCGGACGTAGCCGCCCTGGCGGTCCTTGTAGCGCGGTCCCAGCACCTCGAACAGCTTGGTGACGTACTGGTCTTCCTTCAGCTTGGAGGCGGCCTGGCGGCGGGCGTGAATGTCGCCGCGTTTCGCCAGCGTGATCATCTTTTCGATGATCGGGCGCAGTTCCTTGGCCTTGGGCAGGGTGGTCTTGATCTGTTCGTGTTCGATCAGCGAGCCAGCCATGTTCGAGAACAGGGCCTTGCGGTGCTCGTGGGTGCGGTTCAGGCGGCGGTAGCCTCGTGCGTGACGCATGTGTCTTACTCCGGTTTTGCCCTCTACGGGCGGTTTTGCTTTGTCCGGCCCCCGATGCGTGTCAGGGGCTCTCCTTGGGGCCTGTGGCCCGTGATGTCCCCGGCAAGTCCGGGCATTTGGCGGGCGGTGGGTTGAAAACCCACCCTACCCGATGGTCGTAGGGTGGGGTTTCACCCCACCGCCGGCTCAGAAGGCGTCTTCGAACTTCTTCGCCAGGTCTTCGATGTTGTCAGGCGGCCAGTCCTCGACATCCATGCCGAGGTGCAGACCCATGCCGGACAGCACTTCCTTGATCTCGTTCAGCGACTTGCGGCCAAAGTTCGGGGTGCGCAGCATCTCGGCTTCGGTCTTCTGGATCAGGTCGCCGATATAGACGATATTGTCGTTCTTCAGACAGTTCGCGGACCGGACGCTGAGTTCCAGTTCGTCCACTTTCTTCAGCAGCAGCGGGTTGAATTCCAGCCCGTCGTCGTCGTCCTGGCGGCCGGCGGCTTCGGGTTCGTCGAAGTTGACAAAGATCGACAGCTGGTCCTGCAGGATGCGCGCGGCAAAGGCCACGGCGTCGTCCGGCGTGATCGACCCGTCGGTGACCACTTTCATGGTCAGCTTGTCATAGTCCAGCACCTGGCCCTCGCGGGTCGGCTGCACGTCATAGCTGACCCGCTTGACCGGCGAATAGATCGCGTCGATCGGGATCAGGCCGATGGGGGCGTCCTCGGGCTTGTTCTTTTCAGCCGAGACATAGCCCTTGCCGGTGTTCACGGTCAGTTCCATGAACAGGTCGGCGCCGTCGTCCAGGTGACAGATCACGTGGTCGCGGTTCAGCACCTCGATGCCGGCGCTATCCGAGATGTCGCCGGCGGTGACAACGGCCGGACCCTTGGCCGAAATCGACAGCCGCTTGGGGCCTTCGACTTCCATCCGCAGGCTGACGCCCTTGAGGTTCAGGATGATGTCGGTCACGTCCTCGCGGACACCGGCCACGGACGAGAACTCGTGCAGCACGTTGTCGATCTGGACGCTGGTGATGGCGGCGCCCTGAAGCGAGCTCATCAGGATGCGGCGCAGGGCGTTGCCCAGCGTCAGACCAAAGCCACGCTCCAGCGGTTCGGCGACCACGGTCGCCTGGCGCGCCGGATCGTTGCCCGGCTTGACGTCCAGCTGAGTCGGCTTGATCAGTTCAGCCCAATTCTTGTGGATCATGCGGTCCCTCCATTCTTGTCAACGCCCCATGTCCGTAAGGCGCAGACTCCCGAGGTTTCAAAAAGACGGACTGGGGCCGCGTGTCACACACGGCCCCAGAAATCATAATCGGATCAGACGCGGCGGCGCTTCGGCGGGCGGCAGCCGTTGTGCGCGATCGGGGTCACGTCACGGATCGAGGTGATGTTGAAACCGACGGCGGCCAGCGCACGCAGCGCCGACTCGCGGCCCGAACCGGGGCCCTGCACTTCGACTTCCAGCGTTTTCACGCCATGGTCCTGCGCCTTGCGGCCGGCATCTTCGGCGGCCAGCTGGGCGGCGTAGGGGGTCGATTTCCGCGAGCCTTTGAAGCCCATGGTGCCGGCCGACGACCACGAGATCGCGTTGCCCTGCACGTCCGAGATCAGGATCTTGGTGTTGTTGAAGGTCGAGTTCACATGCGCCACACCGGTGGCGATGTTCTTGCGCTCTTTGCGCTTGGTGCGTGTCTTGTCGCGTGCCATTGGTCAGACCCTCCCTTATTTCTTCTTGCCGGCAATGGCCTTTGCGGGGCCTTTGCGGGTGCGAGCGTTGGTGTGGGTGCGCTGACCGCGAACCGGCAGGTTGCGGCGGTGACGCAGACCGCGATAGCAGCCCAGGTCCATCAGACGCTTGATGTTCATCTGGGTCTCGCGGCGCAGGTCGCCTTCGACAGAGTAGTTGGCGTCGATGTGCTCGCGGATGGCCAGAACTTCGGCATCGGACAGTTCGTTCACCCGGCGGGTGAGCTCGATCCCAACGGCTTCGCAGATCGCTTTGGCCGAGGTGTTGCCGATTCCGGTGATATAGGTGAGGGCGATGGGGACCCGCTTGGCAGTCGGGATGTTTACGCCGGCAATACGTGCCACGTGTCACTTTCCTTTTCGTTGCGGTTCCGTAGTTCCGGAACCTTTTTTCACAACGCTCGGGCCTTGGCAGTGACGCCAGCGGACCCAGCATTTTGCGAGGTGGTCGGCGCGGAGCAGGCGAATCCCGCCCACGCGTTTGATTCCCTTGCGGGATGGGGGTCGATATGGGGTTTTCGGGATAGGGTCAAGAGCCTTGAACGAGGTTTTGCCGGGAACCTTGAAAAACCATGGCCCGCCATATGCGTAGGGTGGGTTTTCAACCCACCTTGGCGGTGCGGTGGGGTGAAACCCCACCCTACATTGTTTCTGATCCGGTGCGTGCGGATGTCGGCTTCGATGGTCTGGAAAAGCGCCCTCGCATGTCGCGGGCCACCCCTCCGGGCCGGTCAGACCGGCTTAGCCCAGAACCCCGGCGATTGCCGCCTTGACCTCGGCGATCTCGCCCAGCCCGTCGATCGAGGTCAGGTTGCCCTTGGCGTGGTAATAGCCGATCAGCGGCGCGGTCTTCTTGTAGTATTCCATCAGGCGGATGCGCACGCTGTCTTCGTTGTCGTCGGCGCGCACCGGCTGGCCGGCGGCGGCGGCTTCTGCGGCGCGGTTCACGATGCGCTTGACCAGCGTTTCGTCATCGACCTGCATTTCGATCACGGCATCCAGCGACGCGCCCTTCTCCGCCAGCAGCGCGCCCAGCGCGTCGGCCTGGGCCAGGGTGCGCGGGAACCCGTCAAAGATGAAACCGTTGCCTTTTGCGGTGTCCAGCTGTTCGCGGATCAGGCCGATCACGATCTCGTCGGTCACCAGTTCACCGCGGTCCATGACGTCGGCCACGATTTTGCCCATCTCGGTGCCCGAGGTGCGGGCCGCGCGCAGCATGTCACCGGTCGACAGCTGCACCATGCCGCGTTCTTCCACCAGCATCCCGGCCTGGGTGCCCTTGCCGGCCCCCGGGGGCCCCAACAGAATAATGTTCATCGGCGTGCTGGCCCCCGCTTGCCCCGTTTCTTGCTGCCCTTGCCGCGCAGCTGCGATTTCTCGATCAGACCTTCGTACTGATGCGCCAGCAGGTGGCTCTGGATCTGCTGGATGGTGTCCATGGTCACGGACACGATGATCAGCACCGAGGTGCCGCCAAAGTAGAAGGGAATGGCAAACTGGCCGCGCAGGATTTCCGGCAGCATGCAGACGGCGGCCAGATAGGCCGCGCCCAGCACCAGCACGCGGTTGACCACGTATTCCAGGTACTCGGCCGTCTTCTTGCCCGGGCGGATACCGGGGACAAAGCCGTTCTGGTTCTTCAGGTTGTCGGCGACGTCATCGGGTTTGAACGAGACGTTGAAAGTATAGAAATACGCAAAGAACACGATCATCGAGGCAAAGAACAGCAGGTAGAGCGGCTGTCCTGGGCCGAAGTTGGCCAGCAGCCAAGACATGATCGGGCCCGAGGCGCTGCCCTGGCTGAAGGTCGAGATGGTCACCGGCAGCAGCAACAGCGAGCTGGCGAAGATCGCCGGGATCACGCCGGCGGGGTTGACCTTGACCGGCAGGTGGGACGATCCGCCGTCATAGACCTTCATGCCGACCTGGCGGCGCGGGTACTGGATGTGGATCTTGCGCAGGGCGCGTTCCATGAACACCACAAAGGTGATCACCGCGATCACCATCACGATGACACCGACGATCACCGCCGGGCTGATCGCGCCCGAGCGGCCAGAGGCAAAGAACTGGGCGATCGCGGCGGGCACCTCGGCGATGATACCGACAAAGATGATCAGCGAAATGCCGTTGCCGACGCCGCGCGCGGTGATCTGTTCGCCCAGCCACATCAGGAACATGGTGCCGCCGACCAGGGTGATCATGCAGGCGAACCGGAAGAACATCCCCGGATCGGTGGCCAGATCGCCCGATTCCAGCGAGACCGCCAGCCCGTAGGCCTGCACCGTGGCCAGCGCGACGGTGCCCAACCGGGTATACTGGTTGATCTTCTTGCGGCCCTGTTCGCCCTCTTTCTTGAGCTGTTCGAGCGAGGGCACCATGGCCGTCAGCAGCTGAACGATGATTGAGGCAGAGATATAGGGCATGATGCCGAGGGCAAAGATGCCCATGCGGCCCAGCGCGCCGCCGGTGAACATCGACACCATGCCGCCGATGCCCTGGCCCGCCTGTTCCATGAATTCACGCAGCGCGATCCCGTCGATCCCCGGCACCGGGATAAAGGTGCCCAACCGGTAGACGATCAGGAGGCCGAGGGTGAAGAAGATGCGGTTACGCAGATCTGTGGCTTTGCCCAGGGCGGCCCAGCTGGTGTTTGCCGCCATTTGTTCTGCTGCTGATACCATGAAACGCGGTCTCTTTTGTGAAAACACCGCCCGGGGCCGTTTTCCGACCGGGGCGGCGTTTGGGAAAACTGGGGTCTATGTAAGCGGCGCGGAGGCCGCTCACAACCCGTTAGTCTGCGGCAGCTGCCGCAACCGTCAGTGCGCCGCCCGCCTTCTCGACCGCGTCGATCGCGGATTTCGAGGCGCCGGTGACGGTCAGCGTGACCTTGGCGGTCAGTTCGCCCTTGGCCAGAACCCGGACACCGTCCAGCTTGCGACGGACCAGACCGGAGGCGACCAGCGCGTCTTCGGTGATCTCGGAACCGGCGTCCAGCTTGCCCAGGTCGATGAATTTCTGGATCAGGCCCAGGTTCACCACGGCAAAGGATTTGCGGTTGGGCTTGTTGAAGCCGCGCTTGGGCAGACGCTGGTAGAGCGGCATCTGGCCGCCTTCATAGCCGTTGATGGCCACGCCCGAGCGGGATTTCTGACCCTTGATACCACGGCCGGCGGTCTTGCCGGTGCCGGAGCCGGGGCCGCGGCCGACGCGCTTGCGGGATTTGGTTGCGCCGGGATTGTCGCGCAGTTCGTTGAGTTTCATTTCGCTTCTCCTGAGCCGGATGTGCCCCTCGAAGCGGATTGAGGCAACCACGGCGTTTCTTGATGTTGATTCTGCGGAACCAGAGCGGTCCACCGGGCGCGTATAGACGGATGGCGGGGGCGATGCAAGAACGCAGAACAGTTCGCCCGACATGGGCGGAGCGGATCGCCGGGCATGGGCGGGGCGGGTCGCCTGCGGCGGGCAGATCGGGTCGCCTGCGGCGGGCGGGGGAGCGAGGGGCCAGCCCCTCGCGCTCCCCGGAGTATTTGCAAAGAGATGAAAGGGGGCGCGGGAGCGAAAGGCCGGCCCTTCGTCGCCATTGCCGCCTGGACCAGAGGCGCACCCAACGGCAACCCCGGAGTATTTGCAAAGAGATCAAAGGGGGCGCGGGGTTGACTTGGGACGGGCCGGGGTCCATATGCCCGGGAGTGCCGCACCCGCCGCGTGAGCGGGGCAGCCGGGCAAACCGGGCGCAGAGCGCCCGCAGGACAACAGGCCCGCACGGCAGACTACCTTACATTGGTTCCCATTTCACGCGGGGGTCCGGCGCAGTGACGGCGCAGCGGCAATCCGGCCCTGTGTTCCCGTGTCATCGCGTAACCCACGAGTGACGCCCCGAAGGCCGACGCGGCCCGGAGCCCGCTTGCCCGTGGCCGGTTTCGCGCCGGTCGCGATACGAAGGACTAGAATTTTGGAATTCAACATGCTGGGGCTGCCGCCCCGACTGATCGCCAACCTCGAAGAGGCCGGCATCACCGATCCGACGCCGATCCAGAAAAAGGCCATTCCCCATGTCATGAACGGACGTGACGTGATGGGGCTGGCACAGACCGGCACCGGCAAGACGCTGGCATTCGGCCTGCCGCTCTTGTCCACCCTGTTGCGGATGGAGGGCAAGCCGGAGGCGAAATCCATGCGCGGGCTGATCCTGGCGCCGACGCGGGAACTGGCCAAGCAGATCGTCGACAACCTGAAGATCTATGCCGCCGGCACCCCGGTGAAAATCGCGCTGGTGGTCGGCGGCGTGTCGATCAACGGCCAGATCAACGCCATGAAGCGGGGCGTCGACCTGCTGGTGGCGACGCCGGGCCGGCTGATCGACCTGATGGACCGCCGCGCCGTGCGGCTGGACCTGGCGCAGTTCCTGGTGCTGGACGAGGCCGACCAGATGCTGGACATGGGCTTTATTCACGCACTGCGCCAGATCGCGCCGCAGCTGCCGAAGGACCGCCAGACCATGCTGTTTTCGGCGACCATGCCCAAGCTGATGAACGAGATCGCGGCGACCTATCTGACCGATCCGGTCCGGGTCGAGACGGCGCCGCCGGGCAAGCCGATCGAGCGGATCACCCAGCAGGTGCATTTCATCGCGCAGGCAGAGAAGACCGGGCTGCTGATCGAGCTGATGGGAGCGCATCGCGATGATCTGGCGCTGGTCTTTGCGCGGACGAAACACGGGGCCGAGCGGCTGATGAAGGCGCTGGACCGCGCCGGGTTCGCCGCCGGGTCGATCCATGGCAACAAGTCGCAGGGACAGCGTGACCGGGCGCTGGCCGCCTTTCGCGAGGGCACGCTGAAGGTGCTGGTGGCCACCGATGTGGCGGCGCGCGGCATCGACATTCCCGATGTGCGGCATGTCTACAACTTTGACCTGCCCAACGTGCCGGACAACTACGTGCACCGGATCGGCCGGACCGCGCGGGCGGGCAAGGAAGGCGCCGCCGTGGCGTTCTGTTCGCCGGATGAAATGGGGCTGCTGCTGGATATCCAGAAAGTGATGAAGCGGACCATCCCGGTGGCGAGCGGATCGCCGTGGGAAGGCGCCGCGAAACCCGCGCAGGGCGGCAGGGGGCGGGGCGGCAAGCCCGGCGGGCGGCCCGGCGGTGGCGGCGCAGGTGGTGGCGCAAATGGTGGCGCGGGCAAGCCCGGCGGCCGCCGCAGGCGTCCGAACCGGTCGCGGAACCGCTCGCGGGCGGCGTGACCCCGGTATCCGAACCAGGCCTTGCGGTATCGCGGGGCCTTTTTTCTGCGCCCCGGGGCCGCCCGCCGGTGTCGCGCACATGATCCGGCGGCGGTCGCCGGCAGACGGGAATTGACCTAGTGCCGCTGCGGCGGGCACCATGCGGGGATCGCAACAGGAGATCTGCCATGGACAGCCTGAGCCTGGAGAACCCGCTTCTGGTCACCTATGTGGTCGCCGTTGCCCTGACCGTGCTCAAGGTCATGGGACAGGGCTGGATGACGGTGCACCGGATGATGAAAACCAACGCCGGGCTGGTCAATCCCGAGGACCTGCGACCCGGCGCGTTCAACAAGACGCCCTCGCCCGAGCAGCTTGAGCTGAACGATTATGTCGAACGCTCGCGGCGGATGCACCGCAACGATCTGGAAAACATCCCCGCGTTCTGGGCGGCGGGGCTGATCTTTGTGCTGGCGGCGCCGCCGCTGTGGCTGGCGCAGGTGCTGATGTACGGCTTTGTCGCGGCGCGGGCCGCCCATGCGGTGGCCTATGCCACGGCGCAGAGCCACGAAGTGCGGGCCACCTTTTACACTATCGGCTCGCTGATCGTGATCTACATGGCGCTGCATGCCCTGGCGGTCGCGGTGTTCTGACGCCCGACGCCTGTGAAATCGGACACCCGGCGCGGGCCTACAAAAAAAACGCCCCCCGACATGCGGGAGGCGTTTTGAAGGTCGTGTCAGAGTGCGACGGTGTCAGTCGCGCTCTTCGATGATCTCGACCATGTGCGGGATCGAGGCCACCATGCCGCGGACCGAGGGAGTATCCTCCAGCTCGCGGGTTTTGTGCATCTTGTTCAGGCCCAGGCCGATCAGCGTTGCGCGCTGCTTGGCGGGGCGACGGATCGGGGAACCGATCTGCTTGACGACGATGGTTTTTGCCATGGGTGCGTCTCCTTACGCTTCTTCGGCCACTTGGGCCGATGCGGCAGGGGCTTCGTCCCGCTTGGGCAGGATGTCGGCCACTTTCTTGCCACGACGCTGGGCCACGGAACGGGGCGACTGTTCCTTGGTCAGCCCGTTGATGGTGGCGCGGATCATGTTGTAGGGGTTCTGCGACCCGATCGACTTGGACACCACGTCCTTGACGCCGAGCATCTCGAAAACGGCACGCATCGGACCACCGGCGATGATCCCGGTCCCTTCCGGCGCGGTGCGCATGACCACCTTACCGGCGCCGTGACGGCCCTCGATGTCGTGGTGCAGGGTGCGGCCCTCGCGCAGCTGCACGCGGATCATCTGGCGCTTGGCCTGTTCGGTCGCCTTGCGGATCGCCTCGGGCACCTCTTTCGCCTTGCCCTTGCCAAAGCCGACGCGGCCTTTCTGGTCGCCGACGACGACGAGCGCGGCAAAGCCAAAGCGCTTACCGCCCTTGACGGTTTTCGAAACCCGGTTGATCGCAACCAGGCGATCGGCGAATTCCGGCGTTTCCTCACGGTCGCGACGGTTGCCGCGGCGGTTTTCACGTTCTGCCATGCTGGCATTCCTTTATCTGGTGGCGCATCTGGCGCCGATTGTCTCGATCGCAGTGTCCCGCAGGTGCGCGGGGCCCCGATCATCGAGGCGGGCGTGCCCGCCTTCGCCTTGGTTGCCGCGCGGTGGGGTGAAACCCCACCCTACGCGGTGGTTGTAGGGTGGGGTTTCACCCCACCTTACCGATCACAGTTTCAGACCGCCTTCACGCGCGGCGTCAGCGAGCGCCTTGACCTTGCCGTGATAGAGGAAGCCGCCCCGGTCGAAATAGGCCTCTTCGACGCCTGCTTTCTTGGCACGCTCGGCAATGGCCGCACCCACCTTGGAAGCTGCGTCGATGTTGTTCTTGCCAACAACACCGAGATCTTTTTCCAGCGACGAGGCCGCCGCCAGGGTCACACCGTTGACGTCGTCGATCAGCTGAACGCTGATGTTCTTGTTCGAACGGTGCACGCTCAGCCGCATACGGCCGGCGTTGACCTTGCGAAGTTTGTTCCGGACGCGCAGGCGGCGCTTCAGAAACAGGGTTCTTTTGCTGTTTGCCATTTTGCTGGTCCTTACTTCTTCTTGCCTTCCTTGCGGAAGATAAACTCACCCTTGTAGCGGATGCCCTTGCCTTTGTACGGCTCGGGCTTGCGCCACTCGCGGATGTTCGCGGCGACCTGGCCAACGAGTTGCTCGTTGATGCCTTCGACCACGATCTCGGTCTGTTTCGGAGCGGTGATCGTCACGCCCTCGGGGGCGGTGTAATCAACGTCGTGGCTCAGGCCGAGGTTCAGTTTCAGCGTGTTGCCCTGCATCTGGGCACGGTAACCGACACCCTGGATCTCCAGCTCTTTCTTGAAGCCGGTGGTGACACCGGTGACAAGGTTGGCGATCTGGGTGCGGGACATGCCCCACTGCTGGCGGGCGCGCTTGGACGAGCCGCGCGGCGTGACGGTGATCACGTTGTCTTCGACAGCGATGGTCACATCGTCGGTTGCGTTAAAGCTGCGGGTGCCTTTTGGGCCCTTCACTTCGACGGTCTGGCCGGACACCGTGGCGGTGACGCCGCTGGGCAGGTCGACCGGTTTCTTACCAATACGAGACATCGGCTACCTCCTTAGAAGACGGTGCAAAGCACTTCGCCGCCAACGTTCTGGCTGCGTGCGTTTGCGTCCGACATCACACCCTTGGGGGTGGAGACAATCGACACGCCCAGGCCCTGACGGACCGACGGGATGTCCTTGACGCCCATGTACACGCGACGACCGGGCTTCGACACCCGCTTCAGCTCGCGAATGACAGGTTCGCCTTCGTAGTACTTGAGGCTGATCTCGATGGCCGGGTGGCCGTCGGCACCGGTGGTTTTCTCGTACCCCCGGATGTAGCCCTCGTCGGCCAGCACATCCAGAACCCACGCCCGCAGCTTGGACGCCGGGGTCATGACGGTGGATTTGCCGCGCAGCTGAGAGTTACGGATGCGGGTCAGCATATCTGCGATAGGATCGTTCATCTATGTACCCTCCTTACCAGCTCGACTTGACCAGACCGGGGATCTGGCCATTCGAGCCCAGTTCCCGCAGCGCGATCCGCGACACCTTCAGCTTACGGTAGTAAGCGTGCGGGCGGCCGGTCAGCTGGCAACGGTTGTGCAGACGGGTTGCCGAGCTGTTGCGCGGCAGTTTGGCCAGCTTAAGACGCGCTTTGAAACGCTCTTCCATCGGCAGGCTCTCGTCATTTGCGATTTCTTTCAGCTCGGCACGCTTTGCGGCATATTTGGCCACCAGGCGCTCGCGCTTCTTCTCGCGTTCGATCATGCTTTTCTTAGCCATGAAATATCTCTCCCAGGCTTAGCTGTTGAACGGCATGTTGAAATGCTTCAACAGCGCCTTGGCTTCAGCGTCGGTGCCCGCCGTGGTGGCGATCACGATGTCCATGCCCCAGGTCTCGTCAACTTTGTCAAAGTCGATTTCCGGGAACACGATGTGCTCTTTCAGACCCATGGCATAGTTGCCGCGGCCGTCGAAAGATTTGCCCGACACACCGCGGAAGTCGCGGATACGGGGCATTGCAACGGTGATCAGGCGGTCGAGGAATTCATACATCCGGTCGCCGCGCAGGGTCACTTTCGCACCCAGCGGCATGTCCTCGCGGACACGGAAACCGGCGATGGATTTCTTGGCCTTGGTGGTCACGGCCTTCTGGCCGGCGATGGCGGTCAGGTCTTCCTGGGCCGATTTGGCCTTCTTGGAATCCTTCACGGCCTCGGCGCCACAGCCGATGTTCAGAACGATCTTTTCCAGACCGGGGATCTGCATGTCGTTCTTATAGCCGAATTCCTCTTTCATGGCAGCGCGGATGCTGTCCTTGTAGAGGGCCTTCAGGCGCGGCGTATAGATTGCAGCATCAAGCATCGATCACGTCCCCCGTGGTCTTGGCGAAACGCACCTTCTTGTCGCCTTCCATGCGAAAGCCGACGCGGGTGGGTTTGCCGTTTGCATCGACATAGGCCAGGTTCGACAGGTCGATCGGCAGCGCCTTGGGGATGCGGCCGCCCTGTTCGTTCTGGCTCTGACGGACGTGACGGATGGCGATGTTCAGGCCATCGACAACGGCCTTGCCGGCTTTCGGGTCAACGGAAGAAATGGTGCCTTCCTTGCCCTTGTCCTTGCCGGCCAGCACGACGACCTTGTCGCCCTTGCGGAGTTTCGCAGCCATTACAGCACCTCCGGAGCAAGCGAGATGATTTTCATGAAGTTCTTGGCGCGCAGCTCGCGCACAACCGGCCCAAAGATACGGGTGCCGATCGGCTCCATGTTGTTGTTCAGGATAACGGCCGCGTTGCGATCGAAACGGATCGCGGTGCCGTCGTCACGGCGCACTTCCTTGGCGGTGCGCACGACGACGGCCTTGCGGACGTCGCCCTTTTTCACACGGCCGCGCGGGATGGCTTCCTTGACCGAGACGACGATGATGTCGCCCACGGATGCGTATTTACGCTTGGAACCACCCAGCACCTTGATGCACTGAACACGGCGCGCGCCGCTGTTGTCAGCAACATCCAGGTTGGTCTGCATCTGGATCATTTGGTTTCTCCCGACCTATGGGGGGCGATGCACTGCCTTGTCCCCAGGGTTTCGAATAATGCCAAAAGACTCCGGTGGCTTACGCCTCCAGAACCTCCCAGCGTTTGGTCTTGGACTTGGGCGCACATTCAATGATGCGAACGGTGTCGCCCACCTTGTACGCGTTCTTCTCATCGTGCGCCCGGTACTTCTTGGACTTACGGATGGTCTTCTTCAGAACCGGATGGGTAAAGCGGCGCTCGACGGACACGGTCACGGTCTGGGCGTTGGCGTCGCTGGTCACGGTGCCTTGCAGGATACGCTTGGGCATAGGATTAAGCCTCCGATGCCGCTTGCGCGGCCTTTTCGTTCAGAATCGTCTTCACCCGGGCCGCATTGCGGCGGGCCGCCTTGATGCCGGCGGTGTTTTCCATCTGGCCGGTGGCCTGCTGGAAACGCAGGTTGAAGCTCTCTTTTTTCAGATTGGCCAGTTCCTCGCGGAGCTGATCCGGCGTTTTATCACGCAGTTCGTTGGCGTTCATCGCCTTTTCCTTTTCTCAAAACACCAGAAGGCCCCGTGGCCGGGTCACCTTTGACCTGGTGGATGAATGACAGACATGCGAATCCCCCGTCCTAGGCCGGGTGATCGCAGGATGCCGCTCTATAAGGGGTCAGATTGCGGGGGGCAAGGGAAAGTTTGGAGAAATACCCACATCTCGGCGAGCCCCCGTCAGATCACCGGCCGGACCTTTCGGCCATTTCGATAAATCGCGTGCGAGCCGCCCGCAAAGCGCTGAAACCAAGCCCTTTTGGTGGGCACCCCCCTCAGCGCCGGCTACGGCACGACCCTGGACCGGCTTTTGTCCACGAGTATAACCCAGTGCAATAACCAAGCATGGGGGCCGGAGAATGAACATGTCGAGAAATGTGAGTTGCACTGCCGCCATGCTGGTTCTCTCGGCTTGCAGCGGCACGATGCAAGGGGTCGTAAGGGGCGACGGGACAAGAGTTGCGTTCCAATACGAGCAGGGCGCGCAGAATGACACATATCGGGCTCAATTGGACGGTGAACAGTTCCTGGGTAAGGCAGTGTTCGCAGACGCCGTGTCCGGTTACATAGTAACTCCAACCAGCCTGGTGCCATACAAGTCCACCACCGGAAATCTGATCGCAACGCTACTTGGCAACCGCGGCTCCACCATGAGCTGTAAAATGACTTACGCCAACAGCTCCGGACTCACGAACGACGGCGGCATAGGCGTCTGCCAACACAGCGACGGTCGCATCATCGATGTGGTGTGGTGACATCGGCAAGGCTCGTCACATGGCAAACTGCTTTTGTCCGGCTGTCACGATCCAATTGCCGATATCCCGCGTCGCCCCTTTCATCTCTTCGGCAAATACTCCGGGGGTGAGGCCGCAAGGCCGAGGGGGCAGCGCCCCCTGCCCCGCCCGCCGCAGGCGAAATCGGGTGACAGCAAAGGTGCAGGCGCGGCGTGCCGATGTCACCGGGGGTCCGCGCGGCTCAGCTCCAGGCGTAATTGAAACTGACCGAGATCCGCTCCTCCTCGGCCATGTTCATCGGCACCTCGTGCCGCAGCCAGCTTTCCCACAGCAGCACGTCGCCGGGCGCCGGGGCCTCGTAGATGAAACTCTGCATCTCGCGCCGCGCCTTGGCCTTGCGGGCGGGGGCGGCCATCATCCTGGCCGACCGCGGGTCCTCGAACTTGATGGCGCTGGCCCCGTCGGGCACCGAAACATAGGTCGTTCCCGACACCACCGAATGCGGATGGATGTGCGAGGTGTGGATGCCGCCGGGCGGCAGGATGTTGATCCAGATGTCCTCCAGCCGCAGCTTGCGCCCGTCCAGGTCGAACTGCGCATCCTTGGCAAAGGCCGCCACGTGTTTGTCCAGCACCTTGACTAGGTCGGCAAAGATCGGGAACCGCCACGGCAGGTCGGTCAGCGAGGCATAGCTGGTATAGCCCGGATAGCCGTTGTCCTCGGACCAGCGCTGCCCGGCCTCGTCATCCCCGGCAATCGACAGGCAGGCGTTTTCCAGCTCGCTCGTGTCGATCCGTTTCTTGCCCAGTTCCGACAGCCGCGCACGATAGAGGCGGGTCACGAAGAGCGAGGCGATCTGTGGCATATCGGGGGTCCCCCTTGGCAGTCCTGTTCAGGGCGGGTCAGCCGACCGTTTCGGCTGGCCGCAGCAGAAAATTGTGGGTTCCGACCAGGTCGACCCCCTGTTCGATCGAGGCGGTCACCCGGTCGCGGGTGATTTCCAGGTCCGGCTCCAGAGCGCTGAAGATCCGGTAGTCGCGTTCCAGCAGAAAATCGACGATCTCGAGGAACTGGGTGTTCAGCCCGCCCTCGGCACGATGGTCGGTCAGCCCGCTTTCCAGGATCCAGCGCGGCCGCGCGCCCGGCGCAAACAGCGCCTCGGATCCCCGCAGCACTTCAAGCTCAAAGCCCTCGACATCGACAAGCAGCACGGTGCTGCCCGTCACCGCTTCGCCCTGCAACAGCGCATCCAGCCGCCGCACCGGCACTCTGTGACGCAGCGCCTTTGGGTTGCGCGCCCAACCCGAGATCAGCGAGGCGCCGGTGCCCTCGCCAAAGATCTCCGCCACGCCCTCAGACGCCCCGCAGGCGACCGGATGCACGGTGACGCTGTCGGTCCAGTGGTTCAGCGCGATATTGCAGCGCAGGGTCTCAAGGTTGATCGGCACCGGCTCCACGGCAATGGCCGGCACCCCCATCTGGCGGGCCAGGCAGATGTAATAGCCATAGTTCGCCCCGACATTCACGAACAGATCCGCCCCCTCCAGCAGATCGCGCAACAGCCGGGTTTCCGCCTCTTCAAAGATGCCGGACTGCATCGGCTCTGGTCCGACAAAGGTGAACCCCAGCGGCGTCTGCACCGGGCGGCGGCGCAGGTGGCGGCGCGCCCGGCGGCGCCTGATCTGCGCGCGGATCCAGTCTTTCATGGCCTCTGCCCCTTCTGTCGCTTCGCTCTGTGCGCATGTCCACAGGTGCCCGGCACCCTGCGCCTTGCAGGCGTGATAATCCGGCGTGGCGAAAAACACCACGGCCCTGTGCCCCCTTTGCCCCGCGCTCATGTCGCAGATGAATCGTAGCCAGAGGATACCCGGGGTGCTAGCTTTCGCTTGATTTTCGAATTTGCGCAATCATGCGATCATCTGGGAGGATATTTTCACATGCGAAACTTGCTGCGCCAGCCGATGCTGGCAATCGCGGTCACCCTGACCGCCTCGGCGGCCCTGGCCGAGAACAGGATCGACGGCCAGCGCCCGAACGCGCCGGAGCTGGCCGCCTATGGCGACATGGCGGTCGGCGTCCGCACGCTGGACATGGTGAACCCCGGCCAGGTCAACGTGCTCGCCGTGAACCCCGGCGCGGACAAGCCCGATCCGCTGCCGCTCTATGACCGCGCGCTGACGGTCGAGGTCTGGTACCCCGCGCAGGACGGCGCCAGCGGCGACACCACGCTGTCGACCTACCTGCGCGACGGGCAGACGGCGATCGACCTGCAGGGCCGGGCCATGCGCGACGCCGCCCCCGCCGCCGGCACCTATCCGCTGGTGATGATCTCGCACGGCTGGCCCGGCAACCGGTTCCTGCTGTCGCATCTGGGCGAAAACCTCGCCTCCAAGGGCTATGTCGTGGCCGCCATCGACCACAATGAATCGACCTACCGGACCTTCCAGGTATCCGACAACTACTTCGCCACTTTCGGATCGACGCTGGTGAACCGCTCGCTCGACCAGCTGTTCGTCCTGGACCAGATCGCCGCGATGTCCTCGGACGCGGGTTCGTTCCTGAACGGGCTGGTCGACGCCGGCAACACCGGGCTGATCGGATACTCGATGGGCGGCTACGGCGCGGTGATCACCGCCGGCGGCGGGGTCAGCGACGGCGCCCTGGCACTGCCCTTTGGCGCGCCGCACGGGCTGCTGGCCCTGCACAAGAGCGGCAGCGACAGCCACGCCGCCCTGCCCGATCCGCGGATCAAGACCATCGTCGCCTTTGGCCCCTGGGGCCGCAACTGGGGCATGTGGGATGCCGAGGGGCTGGCGGGCGTGCAGGTCCCCGCTCTCTTCATCGCCGGCTCGATGGACGAGGTTTCGGGCTATGAAACCGGCGTGCGGGCGATCTGGACCGAAACCACGGGCGTCGACCGGGCGCTGCTGACCTTTGACAGCGCCGGGCACAACGCCGGCGCGCCGATGCCCGTCCCGGCCGAGGCACTGGCCGAGGGCGTCATGGGCGCGGATCACTACCTCGACCCGGTCTGGGACACCGTGCGGATGAACAACATCGCACAGCATTTCATCACCGCCTGGCTGGATACCGAGCTGAAGGCGGACGCCGACAAGGCCGCCTATCTGGACCTTGTGCCGGTCTCCAACCAGGGTGTCTGGGCAACCAATGACGACGGCAGCCTGAAACCGGAACACAGCTACTGGAAAGGTTTCGACAAGGGCTATGCCAGGGGCCTGCGGCTGGAATGGCTGAAAGCCGGGGAATAACCGGAAAATACGTAAATCACCAATCCCCCCAAAAGATTTTTTTTGGGAGGATTTTTTATTTACTTTCAATTAATGAATATTTCATTCTAATTATTGGAAATCGGGATTTCATTCCGCCAAAGGAGATTTGACATGTGGATGCTTGCGGCCTTTGCCGCCTTGGGGGCCGGATTGCTTCTGACCAGCCTGACCGAGGATGATGACGAGGCGACGGTTGCCGAAACAGACGACATTCCACCCGAAACCGAAACCGGGCCTGAAACCGGGGTCATTATCGACTTTGACGGCTCGGCCCTCTTGCAGGGATCCGCAGGCGACGACAGCCTGGCTGACGACCCCGACTACGCCCTTGAGCCCGACATCATTAACTTTTTGGGCGGAGACGACACCGCATCCCTGGATCCTGCGGCTGGCAGTGCGGATATCACGGTCAATGGCGGCGACGGCGATGACGTGCTGTCGACAACGGCAATCGGCGTGGTCCTGAATGGCGACGGCGGCGACGATACCCTGTCCGGGGTCGGATCGGTTGCGTTGTCTGGCGGCGACGGCGACGATACCCTGACTGCCGACCTGAGCGCCCAATTGAATGACGCCGTGGGAACCGCCGATGGCGGGGACGGCAACGATCAGATCAACATCATTTCGGAAATCGGCGCGCCCAATCCGGATTACTCGTCGGTTTTTGCCAGCGGTGGAAACGGCAATGACGATTTCATCGTGGATCTGCACCTGTCGGAATTCCAACCCGCAGGCCCGAATGATGCAACCGCGCCGGAAATCCATTCGCACTCGGGCGTGATCATCCGCGATTTCACTCCGGGCGAGGATACCCTGCTGATCGAGGTCACCCCGGATCCGGACGAAGAGGATCGCACGCTGGAAAACGTCGAGATCGCGGGTTCCGGCGACCAGATCCTGCTGAGCTTTGCCGCCACCGCCGATGCGCCGCAAACAACGACCAGCATTCGCCTGGACGGTGTGACCGGCCTGACGATGGATGATTTCGCCGTCGTGATGGCCTGACGCCCGGGTCACCTTTCATGAAAGCGCCTCCGCAGAACGGTCGGCGGCGGCTCCTTGGTTAACGCGGCGACCAAACCCGGCGCCCGTTTCCCCGAACAGCGACACGATTTCCGCGCGGCCAGGCGCAAACCCGCGCCTGCGCCGTGAAACCGACGGGGACGAGGGGGCCAGCCCCCTCGCGCTCCCCCGGGATACTTCTGAACAGAAGAAGGGGCGGGTCTTTTCTTCTGTTCGGCAAATATCCCGGGGGTGAATTGGCCCTTGGGCCAAGAGGGGGCTGGCCCCCTTGACCGCCTTCGGCCCCCGGGATCGCGGCGGCCGTCCGCCTGATCGCTTTTGCCGGCGCTGCGGTCGCGGCCCTGACCATGTTCCAGGTGACCGCCCCCGATCCGCCAGGTATTGCAATCGCGGCCTGGGTGCTGTGCGGCCTCGTGGTCCTGAACGGCGAGCATGAGTTGGGCAGGTCGGCCTACGCGGTTGCAGCCTGGCTGTCGGGCCTCGGTCTCATTAGCCTTGGCCTCGCGGTCGGCTGGTAGCCCGCGCCGCCTTACCAGACGCAAAAACCCCTGCCAGATCGCTCTGACAGGGGTTTTCGATGTCTTTCGGGATGCGGCCCGAAGGCCAGACCGCCAGGTTTACCAGTCTTCGCGAACGACGACGCGGGTTTTGATCGGCAGTTTCATCGCGGCCAGGCGCAGCGCCTCGCGGGCGATGTCCTCGTCGACGCCGTCGATCTCGAACATCACGCGGCCGGGTTTGACCTTGGCTGCCCAGAAGTCCACCGAACCCTTACCTTTACCCATACGGACTTCGGTCGGCTTCGAGGTGACCGGGGTATCCGGGAAAATCCGGATCCAGACACGGCCCTGACGTTTCATGTGACGCGTCATGGCACGACGTGCGGCTTCGATCTGGCGGGCGGTCACGCGCTCCGGCTGGAGCGCCTTGAGGCCGAAAGTGCCGAAGTTCAGGTCGCTGCCGCCTTTTGCCAGGCCCTTGATCCGGCCTTTGTGCATCTTGCGGAATTTGGTACGCTTTGGTTGAAGCATCTCTACGTCTCCTTAGCGGCGGCCACCGGCGCCACGGGGGGCCGGACCATCCTGGAGTTCCTGTGCTTTACGGTCACGTGCCTGCGGATCGTGCTCCATGATCTCCCCTTTGAAGATCCAGACCTTGATCCCGATGATCCCGTAGGGGGTCATCGCTTCGGCATGTGCGTAATCGATGTCGGCGCGCAGCGTGTGCAGCGGCACACGGCCTTCGCGGTACCATTCGGTCCGTGCGATTTCGGCACCACCCAGACGGCCGGCGACGTTCACCCGGATACCCAGGGCGCCCATGCGCATGGCGTTCTGCACGGCGCGCTTCATGGCGCGGCGGAAGGACACCCGGCGTTCGAGCTGCTGTGCGATGGATTCACCGACCAGCGCCGCGTCGAGTTCCGGCTTGCGGACTTCGACGATGTTCAGGTGCAGTTCGCTGTCGGTCTTGGCCGCCAGTTTCTTGCGCAGAACCTCGATGTCGGCGCCTTTCTTGCCGATGATGACACCCGGACGTGCGGTGTGGATCGTAACGCGGCACTTCTTGTGCGGGCGTTCGATGATCACGCGGGCGATACCCGCCTGCTTGCACTCTTCCTTGATGAATTCGCGGATCTTGATGTCTTCCAGCAGAAGATCACCGTAATCCTTGGTGTCGGCGTACCAGCGGCTGTCCCAGGTGCGGTTGACCTGAAGGCGCATGCCGATCGGATTGACTTTCTGACCCATTAGGCTTGCTCCTCAACTTGACGCACCTTGATGGTGAGTTCCGCAAATGGCTTCATGATCTTGCCAAAGCGGCCACGCGCCCGGGGGCGAC
Source organism: Seohaeicola saemankumensis (assembly GCF_020171285.1). Lineage (GTDB taxonomy): Bacteria > Pseudomonadota > Alphaproteobacteria > Rhodobacterales > Rhodobacteraceae > JAIUZI01. The sequence continues at coordinate 10,555 of NZ_JAIUZI010000023.1, read as the reverse complement.
CACGCTTCAGGGTCATGTTCTTACCGACCCATGCCTCGGCGACGATCAGTTCATCGACGTCCAGGTTGTGGTTGTTCTCGGCATTCGCGATCGCGGACTGAAGGCATTTCTTCACGTCCTCGGCGATCCGCTTGTTCGAGAAGGTCAGGTCCGTCAGGGCCTTGTCCACCTTCTTGCCGCGGATCATCTGTGCGACCAGGTTCAGTTTCTGCGGGCTGGTGCGAAGCATGCGGGTTTTCGCCATTGCTTCGTTGTCTGCCACGCGGCGGGGATTCTTATCCTTGCTCATGGCTTACTTCCGCTTCGCTTTCTTGTCGGCGGCATGGCCATAATAGGTCCGGGTCGGCGAATATTCACCGAACTTCTGACCGATCATGTCTTCGCTGACGTTGACGGGAATGTGTTTCTGGCCGTTGTAGACACCAAAGGTCAGACCCACGAACTGGGGCAGGATGGTGGACCGGCGCGACCAGATCTTGATCACTTCGTTGCGGCCCGATTCACGGGCGGCTTCTGCCTTCTTGAGGACGTAAGCGTCGACAAAAGGGCCTTTCCAAACAGAGCGAGACATCTGATTAGCGCCCCTTCTTCTTGGCGTGCCGCGAGCGGATGATCAGCTTGCTGGACGCTTTGTTCTTGTTGCGGGTTTTTGCACCCTTGGTCGGCTTGCCCCAGGGCGTCACCGGGTGACGACCACCCGAGGTCCGGCCTTCACCACCACCATGGGGGTGGTCGATCGGGTTCATCACGACACCACGCACAGACGGGCGGATGCCCTTGTGACGCATGCGGCCCGCTTTACCAAAGTTCTGGTTGGAGTTGTCGGGGTTCGACACGGCACCGATGGTGGCCATGCATTCCTGACGCACCATGCGCAGTTCGCCCGAGCTCAGGCGGATCTGGGCATAGCCACCGTCACGACCGACGAACTGGGCATAGGTGCCTGCCGCGCGGGCGATCTGGCCGCCTTTGCCCGGCTTCAGCTCGATGTTGTGAACGATGGTACCGATCGGCATGCCCGAGAACGGCATCGCGTTGCCCGGCTTGATGTCGGCCTTGGCCGCCGCGATCACCTGATCGCCCGCCGCCAGACGCTGCGGCGCCAGGATATAGGCCTGTTCGCCGTCGCTGTACTTGATCAGCGCGATAAAGGCGGTCCGGTTCGGGTCGTATTCGATCCGTTCGACGGTGGCCGCCACATCCATTTTGTTCCGTTTGAAATCAACGATCCGGTAGAGGCGCTTTGCCCCGCCCCCGCGACGACGCGAGGTGATCCGTCCGGTGTTGTTCCGGCCGCCCGATTTCGTCAGACCCTCGGTGAGGGATTTGACGGGGCGTCCTTTCCAGAGCTCCGAACGGTCGATCAGCACCAGCCCACGCTGGCCCGGCGTCGTCGGCTTGTACGACTTGAGTGCCATGCTTTCTGTCTTCCGTTTAGCAGTGCGGCAGGTTCACCCGCCGCTATGTTTGGTGGCCTTTCCGGCCTTGGGTATAGGCCCCCGTAGGTGCCCGGCTCAAAACGTCACAGGCCCCGGAACGAATCCGGGGCCGTGAGATTGCGCGGATGTAGCAGCCCTGCCGCGGGGTGTCCATAGAAAACCGGCACGGAAAGTTCCCGGGTTTCCGACCGCTCCCCGCCGATTTCAAAGGGGCCCCGAAGTTCTGTTCGATGGCCAAAACGGGGGGTGACATCCGTACACCACCCGTGCACCCCCTTACGCCCCTTCAAACTCGGTCTCTACTTCGGCGCCGAAGCGGCCGTAGCTCAGAACCTGACGCGGAACGCAAGCCCCGCAACCGGCGCGGTCTCGTACGATTGGCTGCTGATCTCGACGCCGGTCGCGTTGTCCAGCGTCAACTGGCCATCAAACTCCGCCCCGGCAAAGACGGACAGGGATACGCCCGGGTTGGGATTGTAGTCGAGCGACAGAACCACGGGGATGCTCTTGTCTTCCCCGACACCATTGGGGGCAGGCCCGGTTCCGTCGAGGCGAAACCGGATCCGTTCCGAGCGCGCCGTCAGGGACAGCTTGAGCGATTCGGTCATCGCGTAGCTCAGGGACAATCCGGGGCCCCGGGTTGCGCCCAGTCCGGACCCGGTGTTCAGGTTCCAACGATCATTGATGTCCCAGTCGATGAGGAGCGCGGGGAAGAACTCGATCCCGCCCTGCTCCAGCTGAGTGTAGGCACCGAACGCGGGTCCGATCGTCAGCCGCTCGCTGACCTCCCATGCAACGCCCGCGAAGATGCCGTAGGTCCGCCCGTCCGACGCGCTGGCACCCCGCTGATAGTCCCACCTGATCTGCGGGGACACGAATGCGGTGGCCGAATCACCGACGCGAAACCGCAGCGGGACCGAGACACGGATGTCGCGTATGCCCGTCCACGGCTGGTTGACCGCCTGGCTGAATTCGTAGTCGAACTGGCCCACGCTGACCGAGAGGCCGACCGACGTACCGGGGTCGGCCAGATAGAGCGCCGTGGCCCGCAGAAAGGATCGGTTGGCGGTAAAGTTGCCGCCGCCGCTTAGATCCGCGCTGCCCTGAAACGCGGCCAGACCATCGACCTGGCCGACCCATCCCAGCCTTTGCTGTGCGAGGGCGGGACTGCCCGCGAGGGACACCGAGAGTGCGGCCAGGCCAAAGGTTGTTTTGAGAGATCTGCCGGGAGTCATGATCAGCTGCGCCTCGTTTGGTTTTCAGGGAAGCTATAGCGGCTGACCGCGAGTTCAACTCCGGTTGACGTCGCGGCTGCACCTCTCGCACCCATCAGTGCTTTTCGGGTTGCGAATGCCAGCTGGAACAGCCTGTGCGGTCACGCGCGTGCAAAAGGGTGCCCGGCTCAAAACGTCACAGGCCCCGGAAAGAATCCAGGGCCGTGAAGATGCTGGCTCGTAGGAGGGGTGGGAGTGGGTGTCTACAGACAAGGCTGCGAATTTTCAGCCCGGCCCGCTCTCCCGCTGCCGGGCACCCGCACGCCAGTGCGGATGCCGGATCACGACCGGTGTCCCCCGGCGCTCAGCCTCCGCTCGTATACCAGATCGGAGAGGTATAGGCCCGGTCCTGAACCGTGGGCGGAACGACATCAGGCAGAGCCACGCCATAGAACGACGCGTCATGTGTCGTCCACCTGGGTTTCGGAATCTCGATCACCCGAACATAGTAAAAGGCATCCTCCGCCGGATCGAAATCGGGGTCCTGCCAGTACCCCGCCAGGGCGGTGGCGCCGATGGAATTGGTGTAGCTGGCGGTTTCGACATCCACCGTGTTGCCTACCGGTTCACGCGCGCGGCCGTCTTCGCCGATCTCGCGGCCATCCGACACCGCGACGTCGTAAACCCGTTCATGCGATTTGCCCTCGGTATCCAGCCAGCCCTTGATGATCTGCACCCGGTCCAGATTGGCGCCGTCCGAATCGCGCAGGGCCCGGATCAGGAACCGCGGCGACGCGCCTTCGGGGATATTGGTCAGGTCGCCGCCCATGGGCACGCCGTTCCGGTATCCGTTCGACACGAAATCCGCCGCATGCAGGTCGGATTCCTCAAACCCCCAGCCCCCGAACACGCGCACGCGAATGCGGCTTCCGGTCGTGGCATAGGCCTCCTTGCGCGTGATCGCGCCAAAAACCTCTTGCCGGGTGTTTTCCCGCGCCCACACCGCCGTCAGCCCGGCTGCGGATTCCTGCGCCGTGATGATGCGCAGCGACGGATCCTCGGCCGGGATGACATCGATGTTGTGGCGGTTGGCCGACGGTTCGGTGTGCTGATACTTGCCGAAGTAGTTGTCTTCGCGCGTCGTCGGGATCGCCGTATGCGTGTCGGTGGTGCCATACAGGCCGAACTTGTAGGGATTGACGCCGATCTCGCGGCCCAGCTCCAACCCGACCTTCAGCGCCGAACGGGCATATTCATACCGCAACATCTCGGGCGTCTTGGCCGACGTCCCCGACAGGTTCGCCACATCCCAGCTCTCGAAATCCGCGAATTCATCATCCGGCGACAGCAACGGGTGCGTTTCCTCGTCGCCCTTGATCTGGGTCATCTCGTGCATCGGCTCCCAGCGAACGCGCTGCGAGGCATAGTCGGCATCCATCGGCGAGCCGTCGAACTTGTTCTTGCTGAACATCAGCCCGTTGGACATGTTCGCGTTGTGCGGCACGGCAATCGCCTGCCCGCCGGTGCTGGCCTCGTACCCCTCCAGATAATCCCACAACAGCTCCGGGGCCGGCGCCTCGAAAAAGGTCAGCGGCTTGGTCTGGGCGGTCTTCTCCGCCCCGTCCCCGAACAGGATCACGCGATGCAGGTTGTCGCCCTTGGGGGTAAAGGTCCACTCGAATCCGCTCAGCGCCGTGAACTGCCCCGGCACGTTGTACTGGTCAACGGTTTCGATGATCTCCAGCCACAGATCGCCATCCAGGTTCAGACCGGCGGTCGGGTCCCGCCCCTGAACCGTGCCGATGTCGATGATCTCGGCAAACGCCGCCATCCGGCCGTCCTGTCCCGCGCGGAACTGATCGTGGATGCGCTTGCCCCATTCATCCTGCAACAGCCGGGGGTCAGACCGGCGAATGGCCGTCGCCAGCCCAAGCATTTCGGCATGTTCGGTGATCGCCAGGAAATCCAGCGGCCGGACAAGCTGAACCGGCTGACCGGTGTTCGAAATGATCTTTTCGCCGCGCGCCACGCGAAACGCGTCATGAATGTTCAAAGAGGTTCCGATCAGCCCGGCATCGAACGAGATCTCAGTGTGAAAATGCAGATCGCCAAACAGAACCATGTCCGGATAGGCCCGGCCGACAAAGGGCGAATAGGTCTGCTCCAACCCCACCGCCGCCGGATCGACATTGCCCTCGAACGCCTGCGCTGATGTCGCGAGAAAGAGCGCCACGCCCGTGGCAGCCCGGCGCAACCGGCCCTGTGTACGAAAATCGAACATCCCAATCCTCCCGTAATGGTGTCTCCCTTTGTAACACAGTGGCCGAAAAAACGTCGCCAAATCAGGATGCACAGGGTGCGTGATATCGCGCACCGCGCGACTGGCCCTGTCAGGGGTGCGTGATATCACGCACCCTACGGCTCTCGCTCACCCCACCCGAACCGGATCCGCCAGTTTGAACCGTTTCTCGTTCAGCTCCGACGTCGGCCCATAAAGCCGCATCGCCGGCAGCGGGCGTTTGCCGGCGGTCGGGATCCAGTTGGCCTCTTTGCCCTCCGGCGCAACCGGCCCGATCCAGATCGACACGCCGCCATCGGCGTTTTTCTCCATCTGGTCGAGATCATAAGACGACAGCGTCGTGCGATCCTCGCCGGAATAGATGAACCCCATCGTTGCGCGGTCATAAACGGTCAGCGCCCAGAACTGCTCGACCGGCATCTCCGCCGGAACGTCCAGGCGGTACAGCTGCCCGGCCTCCAACAGCGCGCCGTCGCTGTCGGCCATCGCCATCAGGTACTGCGTCGCCGGATTGTCCGACAGCACCTCGGGCATATAGGTGCACCAGAAATACTCCGCCGCCCGCTCGATGGTGTCGACCCGGTCCTCATAGGTCCAGGTGAACCGGTTGTTGTCATCGCCCTGAAGCAGCGAGGCATAATGCCGGTCCTCCCAGAACAGCCGCTCCTTGGGGAAATTGTCGTACCACTCCTGCATGTAGAACCAGACGTCATAACTCGCCTGGGTCATCGCCGCTTTGGCCACCGGATCGGGGTCAAACGGCTTGCCATGTTCGATGCCCAGCGTCCTGAGCATGCCCATGCTATGCTTGTCCTCGGGTTTGACCGGCTCGACGGACACGATGTCATACAGGTTCCTGAAATGCGGCAGCCCCCACATCGGCATGGTCGGGTACCGGGTGTCGATCGGGTCAAAAAACACCTGCTCGGGCGGGCTGTCGGCCTCGGACAGCGCATACATCCGCAACCGTTTTGCATAGGCATAGGCGTCCGCCTCGGTCATCCCCGGACCGCGCACGGAACGAAAGGCAAAGGCCACGCGGTAGTTGGGTGACGGCACATGCAGATACCCCTCGGGGATCTCGCCGTCGTAGCCCGGCGGGGTGAACAGGTATTTGCCCCCCTTGCCGCCGTCCAGACCGGCGGGGCCGACATCGGCAATGGTGTACTGCCAGGCATCGACAACTTGACCATAGAGGCTGCCCTCCTCACCGGCGGGCGGGATCTCCAGCACGGTGGGACCGTTCTGCAGATCCGTGAACGCGGTGATATAGGGGGTCGAGGCATTGGCCGTGGTCGCCTCCAGCTTGGCGGTGGCGACGCCGGAATAGGCGATGATGTCGTTGTCCTTCAGCCCAAGGTCCTCCAGCGCCGCCGCCCGGAACCGGTAGATCGCCAGCGCCGGCATCGCCCACAGCGCCGCCTCAAAGGCGCGCTGGTATTTCACCTGGTAATCGAAATCCTCGACGGAGGGGCGCGCGCCCTGCGGCGGCTGGCCGCCCAGCGGCTCGAAATCCCGGTTGGTCAACGGCCCCGGCGACCGCAGCGCCTGCGCCGCGCCGGAGTTTGGCCGCCCGGCAAACCCGGCAACCGCCGCAGCACCCATGGCAAGTTGAAACAGCATTCGACGTGATACACTCATTAAACCAGCTCCTGAAAACATGTGTCGACGGCACATGTTTAGCAAACCTGGTCAGCCCGTCACGTCCAATACCACTCACATTCCCCTGACCGAACCACTGGGTCCGGATGCACCACGCCGCCGACGACGGCGGCGTGCGGTGAAATCAGCAGGATCCGGGAAAATCGTCTTGTACAAAACGGCACAACCCGGCCTCAGACCCTGTACAAAACGGAAAAAAGACGGCGGCCCCGCCGCCCCGATCCACGTACCCCCCGACCCGCACAGCAAAAAGCCCCCCGCCATCTCTGGCGGGGGGCTCTCTGATTTCGCGTAGGGTGGGGTTTCACCCCACCGCCCCGATCACAGTCCCGTGGAGACGTCGATCGTGTTACCTTCTTCCAGCGTAACATACGCTTTTTTCACGTCTTTCCGCTTGCCCAGCTGGCCGCGGAACCGCTTCACCTTGCCTTTGGTGATGGTGGTGTTGACCGCCTTCACCTTGACACCAAACAGCGCCTCAACGGCCTCTTTGATCTGCGGTTTGTTGCTGTCGATCGCCACTTCAAAAACAATAGCCCCATTCTCGGACGCCATAGTTGCCTTCTCGGTGATGACCGGCTTGCGGATCACATCGTAGTGTTTTGCCTCGGCACTCATTTCAGGCGAGCCTCCAATGCTTCGACAGCCGACTTGGTGAGCACCAAGGTGTCACGCTTGAGGATGTCATAGACGTTTGCGCCCATCGACGGCAGGATATCCAGACCTTCGATGTTCTTGGACGCCTTCAGGAACCCTTCGTTAACCGACGCGCCGTCGATGACCAGAGCGCGTTTCCAGCCCAGGTTTGCAACCTGCTTGGCCAGTGCGGCGGTCTTGCCTTCTGCGTCGGCGTTCTCGATCACGACCAGTTCGCCGGCTTTCGCCTTGGCGGACAGGGCGTGCTTCAGGCCCAGCTTGCGGAACTTCTTGGTCAGCTCGTGACCGTGGCTGCGCGGGGTCGGCCCCTTGTAGATACCACCCTTGCGGAAGATCGGCGCGTTGCGGTCGCCGTGGCGTGCGCCGCCGGTGCCCTTCTGGCGATAGATCTTCTTGGTGGAGTACGAGGTTTCCGAGCGGGTCTTGACCTTGTGGGTACCGGCCTGCGCGTTGTTGCGCTGCCAGCGGACCACGCGGTGCAGGATGTCCGCACGCGGCTCGAGACCGAACAGGTCGGCGTCCAGCTCGATGTCGCCGGCCTTGGAGCCGTCGAGTTTGATCACATCAAGTTTCATGCTTCACCACCTTCCGCGGGTGCTTCTTCCGCAGGTGCTTCGGTTGCGGCAGCCGCTTTCAGACCGGCCGGGAACGGCAGACCCTCGGGGGCTTTCTTCTTCATGGCGTCCTTGACGGTGACCCAGCCACCCTTGGAGCCCGGAACGGCGCCCTTGATGAACACCAGGCCACGATCGGCGTCGGTCTTGACGACTTCGAGGTTCTGGGTGGTCACGCGGACGGCGCCCATGTGGCCGGCCATTTTCTTGCCTTTGAAGACCTTGCCGGGATCCTGACACTGACCGGTCGAACCGTGCGAGCGGTGCGAGATCGACACGCCGTGCGAGGCGCGCAAACCGCCGAAGTTGTGACGCTTCATGGCACCGGCAAAGCCTTTACCGATGGAGGTGCCTGCAACGTCGACCTTCTGACCCTCAAGGAAGTGTTCGGCCGAAATCTCGGCGCCCACTTCGATCAGGTTGTCTTCGGAGACGCGGAATTCGGCCAGCTTGCGCTTGGGCTCGACCTTGGCGGCAGCAAAGTGGCCGCGCATGGCCTGGCTGACGCGCTTGGCCTTGACGGTACCGGCGCCGAGCTGAACGGCGGTATAGCCGTCCTTGTCAGCGGTCCGCTGGGCCACGACCTGAAGGTTGTCCAGCTGCAGAACCGTCACCGGGATCTGTTTGCCGTCTTCCATGAACAGCCGGGTCATGCCGACTTTTTTTGCGATAATTCCAGAGCGCATATCTGATACCCTCCTGAATTACGACTGCAGCTTGATCTCGACGTCCACGCCAGCGGCGAGGTCGAGCTTCATCAGCGCGTCCACGGTCTGGGGGGTCGGATCAACGATGTCGAGCAGACGCTTGTGCGTGCGGATCTCGAACTGGTCGCGGGATTTCTTGTCGATGTGAGGTCCACGCAGAACGGTGAATTTCTCAATCTTGTTGGGCAGCGGAATGGGTCCGCGGACCTGTGCGCCGGTGCGCTTGGCGGTGTTGACGATTTCCTGTGTGGAGGCATCAAGCACCCGGTAGTCAAACGCCTTCAGGCGGATGCGGATGTTTTGGCTTTGAGCGGCCATATGCATATCCCTCGACTTGGGGATTTCAACGGAGAGGAGGACGGGCGCTCATCGCACACCCTCGTCGCGTGGTATGTAACTCAAACGGGGCGCGTGAAGACGCACCCCGAGTGATTGGGCGTCTATAGGGGGAGTCGCGGAGTGTGGCAAGGGGTATTTGCGCCGGACCTGTCGAGATTCTCAGACCAGCCCCGGCCGCAACAAGTCTGCCATCGGCATCCTGCGGTACGAGGAACAATTGCCGGAACTCTTCACGCAGTCGCAAACGCTCCGGCTACCCTGAGAAGGCACTGCTGTGGCGGTTTTCGGACAAATCTCTTTGGGTCAGACGCCGTCCATATTCATTCCGTGCACGGCGGAAAAACGTAACCGTGCACCGTGGCGGTTGGGGTCCCTTGATCATCTGGAATGGCCCTGCGGAAACCGAGCGGTGTGGCGGCAGGAAAAGACCGTGACAGGTCTTCCAATCACCCTCGGCGAGGTTTGCGAAACCACCACAACACCACCAGCAGCAACGCCAGCACCACACCGAGCCCGGCGCAGAAGATCCAGAACGCGCTGTCCGAGCTGGCCCCCGGCATGCCGCCGAGGTTGATGCCCATCAGCCCGGTCAGGAAGCCCAGAGGCAGGAAAATGGCGGAGACCAGCGAGAGGCGGAACAGGTTGCTGTTCAACCGGTCCGACAGCGCGCTGGCGATCTCGTCGCGCGCCACCGCCATGCGTTCGGTCAGCTCGTCCAGATCCTCGACCGTGCGGGTCAGCACATCGTGGACCTCAACCAGCAGGTGACGGGTGTCGCCGCCGGTCCAGGCCAGCCGGCCGTCGGTCAGGGTCGCGGCGGCATCGCGCTGCGGTCGCAGAAAGCGGCGCAGCACCGCCAGTTCGCGGCGCACGTCGGTCACGCTGTGGCGCAGCCCGCCGGGGTCGTCACCGGCCAGCGCGCCGTCCTCGATGATTTCGGCCTTTTCATCCAGCCGGTCGACACGCGCCACGATCCCGGCGTTCAGGCAGGCCAGCAGATCGGCCAGGAACCCTCCGGCGTCGCGCGGCCCCTCGCCGGCGGCGATGCTGGCCTGCAGTTCGGCCACCGCGGCAAGCGGCCGCCGCGACAGGCTGACGATACGTGCGGGGTCGATCCACAGCCGGACCGAGACCATGTCCTCGGGGTCAGCGCCCGGATTGGTGTTGACCCCGCGCAGGATCACCATGGCGCCATCGCCCTGCGGGCTGACCCGTGGCCGGGTTGCCTCGGCGGTCAGCGCCTCGCGCACCGGGGCGGGGAGATATGACAGGTTCTCCTCGATCCAGGCCGCGCTGGCCGGATCGGTGGCCGACAGGTGAACCCAGGCCAACTCCTCCTCCGCCAGCGCGCGGGCGATCTCGGTGGCAGCCAGCGCGGCACCGGGATCGGGTCCGTTCAGACTGAGGGCGAACTGAAGGAAATCGGGCATGTCGTCCTGACGTATTTGCCCCGATGATACCCCATGCAGCCGGCCGGCGTCATCTGTGGATCTGCACCGGACATGAAAAAGGGCCGCTCCGGGTTGGAGCGGCCCTTATGTGTTGGTGGGCTGTCGCAGGTTTGCCTGTTGGCAAACCTACTGTCGCCGGTCGCGTTTGGGCTGGCGCCCAAGCCGCAACCTTA
>NZ_JAIUZI010000022.1 GCF_020171285.1 Seohaeicola saemankumensis | reverse complement strand
GACGACTACAATCACCACCGCCCGCATTCGAGCCTCGACGGGCTCACCCCGAGGGAGTATCACCAACGGTCAGAAGAAGACCAAACCCTGAACAGAGCTAACTTATAAGCGCGGACTCCGAAGGGAGCAGGTCAGCTTTTCTGCGCCCTATTCCCTTGTCTGAAAGGCGCCTTTGTTCCTCGATGATCCCCGCGAACGTAGTCGCGTTGAATTTCCTTGGCCCCTCCTCGCGCAACAGCGGATCTTTGGGCGCACCGGAGTAGTCGCCAGAGTTGCGCTCGCGAACTCGCTCCAACTGCTCAATCTCCGCGCGCAACAGTTTGAGACACAACTGTCGATAAAGTGGATCGTTTTCATCCAGTGATATCCGGTTTCGGATTAAGAACTCGTCAGCCAAGTGTCTGACGAGGACCGGTTCTCCTTCAGCTAAATGCTTGCGCAACTCCGAAAGACGGATATCTAGCGCAGCTGAATCAGTTTCCTTGCGATCGAAGAGCGCAGGATAGTCAAGCATATTGCTAAGTAGATCAAAACGGTTCTCCCAATCAAACTCTCCTGCTTTCGCGGCATGCCGTAACTGCCTTGCCGCATCTTGTTTCATTTGGTCAACTTCAGATGGGGCATGCATCTGACCTCGAACTTCATCATCCGCACGAAGACTTCGCTCATAGTGCTCGCGGGCGACTGCGGATAGATCGCCTGAGCCGAGGTCAATCTTGGTTCTAGCTCGTTCGAATTCTCGCTCCCATTCGACTAGCAAAGGCCGCGCAGTTTTCCTCGCTGTCTTCAAGTCCGACGTTCTGAGCGACCTTGTAAACTCACGTTTCCCAAACACCCGGACCAGGTCTTGTGGCACGCGGAGTCTGACGTGATATGTACGTTGTTTTCCGCGTTGCGTGAGATAACTTGGATGCTTCATGGCTTCATCTCGCGCGTTGGTTTGTGAGGCAAACTGTGTAGCAACATTAACGACAATTCTGTCAGAGTTTCAATAACATGCTAGAATAATTGCCTGTTTCGAATTCGGCACCGGGAGTTCGAGCCTCTCATCACCCACCATTCCCTCTGCAACGGCCACCACGACTAACCGAACATCGTTGTCGGCAGGAACAGCGAGATCTGCGGGAACGCGATCAGGATCGCCAGCGTCACCAGCATCATCACCCAGAACAGGATCACACCGCGAAAGATGTCGCTCAGCGGCACCTTGGGCGCCACCGATTTCACGATGAACACGTTCAGCCCAACCGGCGGCGAAATCAGCCCCATCTCCAGCGCCAGCACGCAGAGCACCCCGAACCAGATCGGGTCGATGCCCATATCGGTCACGATCGGGAAGAAGATCGGCAGTGTCAGCACCAGCATGGCGAACCCTTCCAAGAAACAGCCCAGCACCAGGTAAATCGCCAGGATCAGCACCAGCACCCCCAGCACCGGCAGCTCCAGCCCGGTAATGAACCCGCCCACCGCCGAGGGGATATGGCTCAGCGCCAGGAACGGGTTGATCATATGCGCCGCGATCAGGATCAGCATCACTGTGGCCGTGGTCACCACCGAATCCTTCGCCGCCGCCCACAGCGCCGCCAACCCCAGCTTGCCGGTCACCGCCCCGATCAGGATCACGATCCCCGCCCCCACCGCCGCCGCCTCGACGGGCGAGAAAAACCCGCCGTAGATACCGCCGATGGTGACGATGATGACACCTGCAATCGGCCCCGCGCCCGCCACCGCACGCAGCTTTTCCGCCAGCGTGGTGCGCGGCCCCGCCGGGCCGAATTCGGGCCTGATCCAGCAGATCGCCGTCACCGCCAGCACAAACAGCGACAGCAGCAGGATGCCGGGAAAGACCCCGGCCAGGAACAGCCGGCCGATAGATTGCTCGGTCAGGATGGCGTAGATCACGAAACCGGTCGATGGCGGGATCAGGATGCCCAGCGTGCCACCCGCCGCCACCACCCCCGTCGACAGGCGCGGGTCGTATTTGTAGCGGTCCATTTCCGACAGCGCCACCTTGCCCATGGTCAGCGCCGAAGCCACCGACGACCCCGACAAAGCCGCGAACCCACCACAGCCGATCACCGTGGCCGAAGCCAGCCCGCCGCGCACCGACCCGATCACCGCATAAGCCGCATCGTATAGCTGCCGGCTCATGCCTGTGGCCGAGGCGACATTGCCCATCAGGATAAACAGCGGCACCACCACCAGTTCCGGCGAGGACCCCAGCGTGAACGCCTCCGACGCCAGAAGGCTCATCGCCGAATTGAACCCGTTCAGGATGGCGATCCCGGCAAAACCAACCACGAACATGGCAAAGGCCACCGGGATGCGGATCGCCAGTAGCACAAACAGGGCCACGATGCCCCAGATGCCAATGGCCGCCGCGCTCATTGCCGCACCGTCCCGCGCACGTCACGCCCCGACAGCGCCAGTTCCGCCGCCCGCAGCGCCATCGCCAGCGCCGTCACCACGGCAAAGCCGCAAAGCGCCCACTGGAACCAGACCTTGGGCAGGTTCAACAGGTTGGTCGACAGGTTCAGCATCACCGACAGCTTCGCGCTTTCATAGACCGCCCAGGCCAGCGCCAGGAAAATCACCGCCCCGATCAGCGCCGAAATCACGTCCACCGCCCGGTTGAACCCGCGCGGGAAATAGCGCTCGAAGATGTCCACCGCCACGTGGCCGCCCATGCGGTCGCACAGCGCCATGCCGCCGAACACCAGGATCACCATGGTCATGGTGATTAGGTCCTGCGACCCGAACAGCGGCTTGCCCAGCGCCCGGCCGATCACGTCGACCAGAATGACGGCGACCTCGACCAACAGGCCGAGGGCGCCAATTGTTGCGCACAGGCCAATCAGCCCGTCCGCGATGGTCCGCAGTTTCCGCACGCGCTTACATGCCCTGCATCGCCTTGAGCGTATCGCCACCGCCGACGTTATCGACATAGGCGTTGGTCACCGCCGCAACCGCCTCGGCAAAGGCGGCGACCTCAGCGTCGCTCAGATCGATCACCACGTTGTCGCTGGCCGCCCGTGCGACCTCAAGCGCGGCATCGGCGGTCTTGTTCCACGCGTCTTCGGCGCTTTTCGACAGGCCCACGCCGGCGGCGGCATCCACGGCGGCCTTCTGCGCGTCCGACAGACCGTTGTACTTGGCCTCGTTCAGCACCGCCCAGAACACCAGCCGGCCCAGGTTCGCGCCCAGGGTGTAGCTGTTGGCCACCTCGTCCAGCTTGAAATCCGACAGCGTCGAGGCACCGGTGATCACCCCGTCGATCAGCCCGGTCTGCAGCGCGTTGTAAACCTGCGTGATTGGCATCTGCACCGGCGTCGCGCCCAGCGCGGTCGCCACATCCGCCGCCGTGGCGCCGGCCACCCGCACCTTCAGCCCCTTCAGGTCGTCGGGGCTGCGGATCTCGTGGTCCTTCATGATGAAAATGTTCGGCTCCGAGGTCCACAGCGCCACCGGAACGGTGCCCGGGAACTCTGCCTTCAGATGCGGGTCATAGGCTTTCCACAGCGCCTCGTACCCCGGCGCGTCCAGCGTCAGTGTGTTGGGCAGTTCCGCAATCATCGTCTTTTGAAACTGCGACGAGGTATACCCCGGCAGCCCCCAGCCCAGATCGGCAACGCCCTGCAGCACGCGCACATATTGCTCCACCGGGCCTGCGCCCAGTTCGCCGCCGTGATAGCCGCGCACCGTCAGCTCGCCGCCCGTCGCCGCCGACAGATCGGCGTTCAGCTTCTCGATCACGCTGGCGTTGATGGTGTGGAACGGCGGTGTGAAATTGGCAAACTTCAGCTCTTCCGCCACCACCGGCGCCGCCACCCCGACCGCCAGCGCGGCGGCCATGATCCGTGTTTTGATGTTCATGTTGCTTCCTCCCATGAAAGCCCGCCATCCCCAGGACCGGCAGGCCAGATACGTAAATGCCGCGCGCCCCGGTTCGGGCCAGGGCGCGCGGGTCTGCGCCGATCAGCCGGTCGTCTTGGTCCGCCAGCTGTCGGCGTAGTTCTCGCGCGCCTCCCGCGCGTAGGGTGTGGGCGCCACCCGCACCCGGATCTCTGCCTGCCTGTGGGTCTCGGTCGAGGTCTTGCCGGTGTCATCCGGCTCCCCCCACTTCATCGTCAGCACATCGCCCTCCTCGACACTGGCGTCGACCACGCCCAGGCTCAGCATACAGCGTTCGTTGAAGCTGAAGCCGTTGAACATCGACATGCCGACCATCCGGTCACCCAGCATCACCATATCGGCGCTGGACGAGGCATAGTTGGGCTGGGGGAAATCGATCCACTTATAGGGCGTGCCTTCCTCGAACCCGCTGGCGATGACCTTCAGAACATCCTCCTTGTTCCACTCGAATGTCACCTTCTTGCGGTTCGGCCCGTCCTTCATCGTCGCCAGCGCCGCCTTGCCGATGAAATCGTCCTTCTTCCAGCCGATGTAGAACCCATAGCCCAGCTCGAAGGGGTTCACGTAATAATCCTCGATGTTGTCGCTGACATAGCTGCCGCCGATGCTGCCTACCGCCTCGTAACTGTCGGCGCCCAGCCAGTCGCGGTATTCGGCCATCATGCCGCCGCCGGTATAGATGCCGGGCAACGGCGACGGGATCCAGCCCGACTCCAGCGTGTTGGTCGAATAGGCGCGGCTGCCGCATTGCACCAGGTTGACGCCGGCATCCCGCGCCGCCTGCAGGATGGTGCTCTGGATGTAATGCTTATCCGCATATGGCCCCCAGACCTCCAGCCCCGGCGCCCCCGACATGCCATGGCGCAGCGCCTGCACCCTTCGCCCGCCGATGTTGATCCAGTCGACGTGAAAGAACTTGATCTCCGGCACCGGCCCGCCATTCATCTTTTCAAAGATTTTCGGCGCATCGGGTCCCTGGATCTGGAACCGGTAATGGGTCCGCATGATCCGCTCGCCATCGGGGCGCGAATCCGAACGCGGATCGTGGATCAGCCGCACTTTCCACTTGCCCACCGCCGCCTGGAACTTGGTCCAGTTCGCCGTCGGTGCGCGGCCCACCAGGATGAACTTGTCGTCGCGCTCGCGGAAAATGATCATGTCGCCCACGACATGGCCCGCCGGGGTGACCGGCACGAAATGCTTGGCCCGGTTCAGGTCGAAATTGCCGAACCCGTTGATCCCCACATGGGCCAGGAACGCCGCCGCGTCCGGCCCCTCGACGATCAGCTCGTCCATGTGGTGCGTCTGGTCGAACAGCACCGCGCTGTCGCGCCACGCGCGCTGTTCATCGCGCCAGTTGGTGAACTCGGGCGCCACCACCGGATACACATACATCCCGATCTTCGAATTGCGCAGCATCTCCACCGGATTGGCGTTCTGCGCGATTACATCAGACAGACTTGGCATTTCCTCAACTCCCTCCCCAGAGCGTTCAACTACCCGTCCGACACCAGCGCAAAACCCGGCACGCGGGTCGCAAGGCTCGGTTCGGTCTTGGTCAGATATTCCAGGTTCTCGCGCGCCAGCCGCGCATGTTCGCGCGCCAGCGCCTCGGCGCGGGCGCCCTCGCGCCCCCGGATCGCGGACAGGATCAGCCGGTGATGCCGTTGCGCCCGCACCAGCGAGGCCTGAAAATCCGGATAGAGCTCCTGCCCCTGCAGGAACGACGACGGCGAAGCCAGCGGCAGCCGCGCCACCCGCTCCGCCTCGCGCCGGATCACTGCGCTGCCGGCCAGCCGCGCCAGCAGATCGTGGAACCGCGCGTTCAGCCGCACATAGGCGTCGAAATCCGCACCCCCCGGCGCGTCCAGCGCCGCGTCGATCTGCTCCAGCACCCGATCCGCCTCCGCCAACAGGCCCGGATCGGCGCCCCGCTCGGCGGCCAGCCGGGCGGCGGTGCCTTCGATCACGCCCCGGATCTCGATCGCGTCGGTGATGTCCTCGATGGTGAAACTGGCCACCCGGCAGCCGCCGGTGTCGATCCGCTCCAGCAGACCCTCGCTGACCAGCCGGTCCATCGCCTGGCGCAGCGGCGTGCGCGAAATGCCGAGCCGCTCCGACAGCGACACCTCGGGCAGCCGCGCGCTGACCTCGAACTCGCCGCTCATCACCAGCGACCGCAACCCCAGCAGGGCCTTGTCGAACTGCGTCAGCCGGTCCTCGCCCGCCATGTTTCCTCCCCAGTGAACCCGGCCACGATCGGACCGCCGTTCGTCAGGAAGCCTAGAATTGTATACAGGATTCTGTCAATGGGCGAAATTTCGGCTATTCACGGCGCACGGACCTTAGTGTTTGTATACATCCGCGGCGATTACCGCCCGCACGCGCTATGCAGGCGCCGCCAGATAATCCGCGTCCGTCACATGCTCCAGCCAGACCGCCACCGATCCGTCCAGCGCCTCCTGCATCGCCAGATGCGCCATGCCGGTTTCCGGCCCGGCGCCGTGCCAATGCTCCTCGCCGGGCGGAATCCAGACCGTGTCGCCGGGCCGGATCACCTGCGGCGCCTGCCCGCGCAGACCCACCAGCCCGACACCGGTCAGCACATACAGCGTCTGGCCCAGCGGATGGGTGTGCCATGCCGTGCGTGCGCCGGGTTCGAAATGCACCCGCAGCGCCCGAAGCCGCGCCGGCTCCGGCGCCTCGATCACCGGATCCTGCCAGACGGTGCCGGTGAACCATTCGCTCCGCGCCTTCAGCGTCGGGCGACTGCCTGCCTTGAGAATCTCCATGCTCACGCTCCCAGATAAAACCGCCCCATCAGGCGCGCGCCGCACGGTCGCTGTCAAGAAGACGCAACAGAAAACGGCGCGCCCGGTGTCATCCGGACACGCCGCCGATCATCATGACAACCGTTTACTGACCGCAGGCAAAGGCCTCGCTCAGCGTGCCGATCATGGCATCCGCGGCGGGCATCTTCTTGCGCGCCGTATAATCGGCATGCACCCAGCGCAGCAGCGCCCAGCGCACCTCGTCCGCCGTGTTCAGTTCCGGCGGGCAGATCTTGGTGCCCTCACCGGCCATGCCGGTCGCCTTCAGGGCGTCGACAAACCCCATGATGTACTGTTCGCATTCGGTTTCGGCGGCCTCGCCCCAGCGGGCATCGTTGTCGGCCTCCTGGCAGGGCGACATCAGCTCCTCCGCCATATAGGCCCCGCCGTGCGACCCGGCATGGGCCGGAGCCGCCAGCAGCAGGGCTGAGACTGTCAGTGTCAGGATCGCGCGCATCGGCATACTCCCTGTCTTTGGAAAAAGGAAAGCCCGGCCGCAGGGACGCGGCCGGACCGATGGCTCACTCGGACTTCTTCTCGGCCAGGGCATGCACCGCCTGGTTCATGACTTCCTGATGTTCCTCGTTGTCGACGAACTCAGGCGAGTTCACTGCACTCCACAGCTCCTCGTTGGTCATGTTTTGGTGGCAGCCCATGCACAGGCCCGTGCGCTCCATCTTCTCGCGCATCTCCTGCGGCAGCGGACCGGTCAGCGGCCAGTGCGACCCGACGGTGACCAGCTGCTTGCCGTCCTCGGTCACGATCCGGCTCAGGTCGTGATCCAGCGACGGCACCGGCTGCGACTGGTACTGATACTGCTGCGGCAGGATATCGCCGTTCGCGGTTTTCAGATCCACCACAAAGCCCTTGTCGTAGCCGTTCAGGAACCGGCCGCCCGAGATGCCATATCCCAATGCCTTGGGATTGTTGTGGCAGCTCTCGCAGCTGCGGGCCTGACGCCCCGCCGTGTGCGGCTGCACCGCGGCATGGTCCAGACCCTTGGTGCCGCCGGCATCCGGGGTCATCCAGGTCTCGTTGTGCACGACGGTATTGCCGTCCTTGTCGATCACGGTGGTGATCACCTGGCACCCCGGCATCAGCGGGCTGACCCGACCTTCGCCGTTGATCCCCAGGATCGGCTCTTCCCAGCGCAGGTAGGACCGGGTTTCCGACACCTTGCCGGGGCCGGTCAGACCATTGGTGCCCAGCGGCGCATCGGCGGTCAGGCCATCTTCGCCGCGATTGTTGGCATTGGTGATCCAGTCGACGTCGGTCTTGCCCTCGGAATAGTCCACCGTGATGTGGCAGCCATAGCACTGCGGCGCCCAGTCGGCGTGGCAGGCATAGCATTCCATGCTCTCCATGTGCTTGCCGACCCGGTTCATCGCCACCTCGGCGTCCTTCGACTTCCAGGTGCCGTCCAGGCTGATCTGCTTGAGAACCGGAACCTCGAAATCCAGCCCCGAGGCCGAGTGCATGATGACCTTCGAACCCTTCTTGACCACGTTGCCGAACGGGTTGCCCCGCGCAGTCAGCAGATAGCCGTCCTCGGCATCATACATCGTGGCAAAGTACTGTTCGGCGGTCACGTCGTCGGCCATGCCACGCGCGTCGGCGGTCAGATCCGACTGGAACTCCTCGCCATAGCCCAGCGGCAGTTCCCAGGGGAACTTGGCAACCGTGCCGTGACAATCCTCGCACTCGATCTCCACCTGCGCCAGCGTGGTGCCCGGCAGGTTGCCGTCGCCATGCATGTCGACCGTGGTGTGGCAGTCCTGGCAGAGCATGCCGCCCTCCGGGTTGCCTTCGCGGGATTCGACCGCGTGGTGCAGGTCTTCCTTGATGTAGAGGTAGTTCTTGGTGTGCAGTTTCGGCTGCTTGCCGCCGGTCGGGCTATAGGGCGACCCATAGGGGAACTCCATGATGCCCTGATAGCTGACGCCGATCCGCTTGCCGCGATTGTGACAGCTGACGCAGGTCTCGGTCGGAATGCCCGAATATTCCACGTCGCCGTGCTTGACCACGGATTTCCGAGTCGCCTGCATCTGGTGCGTCATCAGCTTGCCGGGCTGGTCCCTGCTGACGGTCGGGTCGTTGCCTTCGTACAGCCCCTCGTTCGAATAGGGCACGTGGCACGACGAACAGCCCGCGCCGCGATAGTCGCCGCGCTTTTCACGTCCATTCACGCCCACATGGCAGCGTTGGCACTGCTGGCGCGAATAGGTGATGCCGGCCAGGTTCGGGTGCTCCGAGATCGCGTTGACATCGACCTCCGGCACCTGCTCCATCGACGATGGCAGCTGATCGGGGTGCGCCTCGGCATAGGCCAGGATGTATTCCTTGTAGGCATCCGTGCCGACGCTCGGCTCGTACCCATCCTCGTCCACCAGCGTATAGTTGCCGTAAACAGACCGGTGCGTGTCGATCACGCCCCAGGACCACAGGTTGCCCTGCAGCTTGCCCGCCTCGGTGTTCATCAGCGACTTGATCAGACGCTCTGCATAGCCGTCATGGCACTGGCCACAGGATTTATCCGCGATCCACACCGCCCCGGGATCGGGGTAGAATGTGTGCGGCCCGCCCGCCTCGGCCAGATCGGCCGGGGTGCCGGCATGAGCCTCCTCGGCGGTCAGCCCGCCGGGGGTGCCGCCGTGGCACACAACGCAGCCGCCCGGATCGTTGTAATCCGGTCCCATTGCGTGGATCGTTTCCATCATGATGCCCGAGGTAAAATCTTCGATTCCCTCGTGGCAGCTCAGACAGCCCTTTTCGGCCGCCACCGCCGGATCCACCTTCTCAGGTACATCCTGCGCCGCCGCCCACGTGGCTGCGCCCAGAATCAGGGCCATAGCTAGCAGTACGCGTCTCACAGAAGTTACTCCTTGAAATACAGAGTCCACATGTCCTCCGGTCAAGGGTAACGGGGCCGTGATCGGCCCCGCCCTGACAATTATCAGAAATGCGCGGAATCCCCGTTACATTCGCTTTTCGGAATAGGGAAAAACCCTTGACCCACGTCAAAGTCGCCACGCCCGCATTGCCCTATGACCAGCCCAGCAAAGGAAAAACTGCACCCCAACCGGGACGCACAAAAAATGCCCATCAGCCACCAGACGACCCGACAACTGCACAGGCCCTGCGCCTTTTGTGCTATTCACGGCTGCTCGTTCCGGTGCCTGGACCCCGACGGGCGGCACCAGCGCGAGCTTGATCTGGACCGGGGCGAGCGGCTGGAGAACGGCGACTCCGGCACCTGCCTGAAATTCTGGGTGGTGCTGCGCGGCACCGCCGCCACCTGCACCACCTTCGCCGATGGCCGCCGCCAGATCCTCAGCCTGGAAACCCCCGGCGACATCGTCTGCGGGCTGATGGCGGGCCACAGCGGCCAGATCTGGCTCGAGGCGCTCAGCGCCTGCCGGATCTGCGAACTGGACCTGACGCCAGAGGCGCAGACCCTGCGCCACGACGCCGATTTCCTTGCTGCCACTTTCGGCGTGATCCACAAACGGCTGGAACGCAGCCAGGCCCATATCTCGACCCTTGGCCGGCTGGACAGCCGCGAACGGGTGCTGCTGTTTCTGGCCCAGATGGCCAGCAGCACCGCAACCGGTCTGGTCACCCTGCCGATGTCACGCGAGGATATCGCCGATTACCTCGGTCTGAACGCCGAAACCGTCAGCCGCATCCTCAGCCGGTTCAAGAAATCGGGTGTGGTCAAGTTCCTGTCGCCCACCGAATACGTGCTGCCCGACATGGGCGAGGTCGCGCGCCGCCTGCCCGTTCCGCTGCCCGTGCCGCCCGCCCATGCACAGCCCCCCCATCTCGCGCCATCGCAACTGGAGAGACCCGCATGATTGTCGAACTTGGTCATTTCGCCCTGTGCCTGGCGCTGATCGCCGCGCTGGTGCAGGCCACCCTCCCGCTCTGGGGGGTGTCACAGGGCAACGCCGCCGCCATGCGGGTCGCCGACACCGGCGCGCAGGTCCAGTTCTTCGGCGCCGCCGCCGCCTTTGCCGCGCTGACCTGGGCCTTTGTGACGTCGGATTTCTCGGTGATGACTGCGGCGCTGAATTCGCATTCCGGCAAACCGATGATGTATAAAATCACCGGCGTCTGGGCCAACCATGAGGGCTCGATGCTGCTCTGGGTGCTGATGCTGGCGCTCTTCGGCGTGCTGATCTCGATCTTTGGCCGGGTGATCCCGGTCACGATGCGCGCCACCGTGCTGGCGGTGCAGGCCATGATCGGCGTGGGGTTTTATGCCTTCATCCTGCTGACGTCGAACCCGTTCGAGCGTCTGCCGATGCCGCCCCTGGACGGTCAGGGCATGAACCCGCTGCTGCAGGACCCCGGCGTCGCCTTCCACCCGCCGCTCCTGTACCTCGGCTATGTCGGCTTCTCGACCGCGTTTTCCTTTGCCGTCGCGGCGCTGATCACCGGCCGGGTCGATCCGGCCTGGGCGCGCTGGATGCGGCCCTGGGTGCTGCTGGCGTGGTCGGGGCTGACCGCCGGTATCGCGCTGGGGTCGTGGTGGGCCTACTACGAGCTGGGCTGGGGCGGCTTCTGGTTCTGGGACCCGGTGGAAAACGCCAGCTTCATGCCTTGGCTGATCGGCACCGCGCTGTTGCATTCCGCCATCGTGGTGGAAAAGCGCAACGCGCTGCTGAAATGGACCATCCTGCTGGCGATCCTGACCTTTTCGCTGTCGCTGATCGGCACCTTCCTCGTGCGCTCCGGCATCCTGACCTCGGTGCATGCCTTTGCCACCGATCCCGAACGCGGGGTGTTCATCCTGTTGCTGCTGGCCATCGCCATCGGCGGCGCGCTGACGCTCTTTGCCTGGCGCGCGCCAAAGCTCGAAGACGGCGGCGTCTTTGCCGTCTGGTCCCGTGAAACCGGGCTCTTGGTCAACAACCTGCTGCTGACGGCGGCCTGCGGCATCGTCTTTGTCGGCACCATGTACCCGCTGGTGCTCGAGGTCATCACCGGCGACAAGATCTCGGTCGGCGCGCCCTATTTCAACCAGTCGTTCCTGCCGGTCTTTGGCATCGTGCTGCTGGGCGCGGGCGTCGGCCCCTTCCTGTCGTGGAAACGCGCCCGCAAGGCCGACGTGCTGCGCCGCGCCGGCCTGACCACCGTGATCACCCTGGCCCTGACCGCGCTGATCGCGCTGGTCTTTGGCCTGCGTGACGGCGTCGGGCTGCTCGGTGCCTTTATCGCGCTCTGGCTGGCCGTGGCCACCCTGCAGGACATCGCCTTTCGCTGCGGCCTGCCACGGGTTTCCGCCGGCACCGCCCTGCGCCGCCTGATCGGCCTGCCCCGCAGCGCCTGGGGTCTTTATCTCGGCCATTTCGGCATTGCCGTGGCCAGCGCCGGGGTCATCGCCGTCTCGGTCTGGAAGGTCGAGGTCATCCAGACCGTGCAACCCGGCGACCCGACCCAGGTCGGCCCCTACGAATTCACGCTGCTCGACATCGAGAACACCACCGGCCCGAACTACCAGACCTCGATCGCGGCGGTGAAGGTTACCCGCGATGGCGAAATGGTCACCGTGCTGTTCCCCGAACGCCGCTGGTACCCGGTCGAACGCAAACCCTCGACCGAGGCCGGCATCGAAACGCTGTGGCACGGCGATCTCTACGCCGTTCTGGGCGATCCGGCCGGCGACGGCGGCTTTGTCACCCGCTACTACTACAACACCGGTGTGCCATGGATGTGGCTGGGCGCCGCCCTGATCACGCTCGGCGGCATGGTCTCGCTGACCGACCGGCGGCTGCGCATCGGCGCCCCCTCGGCCAAGCGCCGCCAGCCCCTCGCACAACCGGCGGAGTGAGCCTCATGAAACATCTGATCCACGCCCTTGCCCTGCTGCTGGCCCTCGCCCCGGCCCCCACCTTCGCGCTCGGCGCCGAAGAGATGTTCGCCGACCCCGCGCAAGAGGCCCGCGCCCGCGAGATCGGCCGCCAGTTGCGCTGCCTGAAATGCCGCAACCAGTCGATCTTCGACAGCAACGCCGGTCTGGCCAAGGACCTGCGCGTCGTGGTCCGCGAACGGATGGAGGCCGGCGATACCGACCAGCAGATCCTCGATTACGTCCACGACCGCTTTGGCGACTACGTTCTGCTGAAACCGCCGGTCAACACCAATACCTACGCGCTCTGGATCGCGCCCTTCGTGCTGGTCCTGCTGGGCGCGGGCGGGGCCGTTGTCTATATGCGCCAGCGCCCGCAACCCAAACCCGCCACCGAATTGACCGACGCAG
This sequence comes from Seohaeicola saemankumensis, assembly GCF_020171285.1. Classification (GTDB taxonomy): domain Bacteria; phylum Pseudomonadota; class Alphaproteobacteria; order Rhodobacterales; family Rhodobacteraceae; genus JAIUZI01. The sequence goes on along the minus strand of NZ_JAIUZI010000022.1, from coordinate 30,715 downwards.
ACCGCGAAGAAGCGCGCAGGATCCTGCGCGGGGAGAAAACCTGATGATATTCTGGATTGTCCTTGGCGTGACCGCCGCGCTCGCCGCCCTGTGGATCGCATGGCCGTTCCTGCGCTCCACCACCTTTGAACTGACCGGCGCCGAGGGCGCGATTTCGATCTACCGCGACCAGATGGACGAGGTGGAGCGCGACCTCAAGGCCGGCCTGATCAGCCAGAGCGAAAGCGACGCCGCGCTGGCAGAGATCGAACGCCGCGCCCTGCATGCCGCCCGCTCGCTCGACCAGGGGATGGCGGTGTCGCAGCGCTCCGGCCTCGCCGCGCTGGCGCTGACCGCCGCCTCGGCGCTGGCCGCTGTCGGGCTCTACATGGCGCTGGGGTCCTCCGGCGCGCCCGACCAGCCGCTCGCCGCCCGCAAGACCGAGATCCTGACCCGGCAGGCCGACGCCGGCGACGTCCAAAGCCGCATCCAGCTGCTGATCGAACGCACCAGCGAAAACCCCGACAGTTTCGACGACTGGTGGACGCTCGCCCGCGCCCACGCGATGATCGGCGACCACACCGCCTCGGCCGAGGCCTACCGCCACGCCGCCGAAATCGCCGGCGACATGCCCGAGGTGCAATCGGCCTACGCCGAAGCGATGACGCTGGCCAACGGCAACAAGGTCCCCACCGCCGCGCGGGTGATCTTTGAACAGCTGGTCCGCAACACCGACGACGCGCGCGCGCACTACTACCTCGCCCTGGCCAAGGCGCAGGCGCAGGACTTCGAAGGCGCGCTGGCCGGCTGGGCCGCGCTGGCCCGCGCCTCCGCCCCGGATGCGCCCTGGATGCCGCTGGTGCGCCGCGACATCGTCAACATGGCGCGGTTCATCGAAACCGACGTGCTCGACTACCTGCCCGATGCCACGCCGCAGGAAATCGCGCAGTCCGGCGGCGATCCCGGCACCGCGCTCCTGCCGCCGCTGGAAACCGCCGAAACGCTGGAACAGCGGCTGGCCGAGGACCCCAAGGATTTCAAGAGCTGGATCGAACTGGCCGACCTGCGCAGCCGCGCGGGCGATGCCGAGGGCGCCGCCGACGCGCTGGCGCAGGCGCGCCAGCACTTTGCCGGTGCCCCCTTCGTGCTGCAGAAAATCGCCGAGGCCGAACGCGCGCTGGGGCTCGACCTTGTCGCGGCCGGGCCCAGGGGGCCGACCGCCTCGGACATGGCCGCCGCCTCGCAGATGTCCGAAGACGACCGCGCCGACATGATCGACGGCATGGTCGCCGGGCTCGCCGCTCGGCTCAAGGAACAGCCCCGCGATCTCGACGGCTGGGTGATGCTGGTGCGCTCCTATTCGACCCTGGGCCGCGCCGAAAAGGCGCGCGACGCCTATGAAACCGCGCTGCTGGTGTTCAAGGACGACCAGACCGCGCTCGGCGTCCTGCGCAACTCGGCCGGCGCGCTGATCGGCAACTGATCCGGCCACCCGGCTGGACAGCCCGCGCCGATCCCGACAGACTGATCCGGCGGCCATCCCGGCTGCCGGAGAACCCCGGATGAAACACCTGCGCACCGCAGACGACCGCTTTGCCGACCTGCCCGACTTCGATTTCGCCCCCTGTTACACCGACATCGACGACACCGCGGGCGGCACCCTGCGCCTGCATTACCTTGACGAAGGACCGGCGGACGCCGACCCGGTGCTGCTCATGCATGGCGAACCCTCGTGGTGCTATCTCTACCGCCACATGATCCCGGTCCTGACCGCTGCCGGACAGCGGGCGGTCGCCCCCGACCTGATCGGCTTTGGCAAATCCGACAAGCCGACCGAGCGCGGCGATTACACCTACCAGCGCCATGTCGACTGGATGGCCGACTGGCTGCAGCAGATCGACCTGCGCAACATCACCCTGTTCTGTCAGGACTGGGGCGGCCTGATCGGCCTGCGGCTGGTCGAGCAGATGCCAGACCGCTTTGCCCGCATCGTCGTCGCCAACACCGCCCTGCCCACCGGCGATCAACCGATGGGCGCGGCGTTCCGGGCATGGCGCGACTATTCCCAGTCCACGCCCGAATTCAACGCCGGGCGGATCGTCCACGGCGGCACCGCCAACGGGCTGACCGAGGCCGAAATCGCCGCCTATAACGCGCCCTACCCCGACGCCAGCTATCAGGCCGGCGCCCGCCAGTTTCCGATGCTGGTGCCCGACAGCCCGGACAACCCCGCCTCCGAGGCCAACCGCCGCGCCTGGGACGTGCTGCGCGGGCTGGAAATCCCGGTGCTGACCCTGTTCGGAGCCGAGGACAAAGTCATGGCCGGCGTCGAAAAACTCTTTCAGACCGCCATGCCCGGCGCCGCCGGACAGAACCACCGGGTGCTCAGCCCGGCCGGGCATTTCCTGCAAGAGGACGCCGGCCCCGAACTGGCCCGCGCGACGCTGGATTTCATCGCCGGGTAGCCCCTCATTGAACCCCACAAGCAAAAGGCGGACCCGACCGGGCCCGCCTCCTGTGGTGCTCTCAGCTCCTGATCAGTTAGTCAGGATGTAGTAGCTGTTGCGGATACGGCCCATGTTCTTGACGATGATGGTGAAATTGCCGGTCCACGCAGGCGTGAAGGAACAATACAGCCGGTCGGAATAGCTGCGGTCAAGGCAGATGGTGTTGCCGTTTTCATCCGCCACCAGCAGGTCCAGGTCGGCATCGCCATCGCCCAGGATCGCGATTTCGGCCAGACGCCCGCCATAGAACCCCTCGCGGAAGATATCCGTGTGGCCGGCGCGCAGGCGGCTCAGCGTCCGCGATGCGCCGCCGATGCGGCCCCGCGCGCCCTCGGCCATGGCGTCCCCGATCAGCCCGGTGATCGCCGGGTCGCCGCCCGCCAGTTCCAGCGCCTTTTCATACATCATTTCGGCGGTGGCCGGGCTGTCGGTGCCCTCGCCCTCCTCGGTGATCTCGACCCCCTCGGTCGGCATGGTCTCGACCTCGCGCTCCACGTCCTCAGCATCGACCGCACCGGTGATCCGCGCCGCCGCCAGCACCGCCAGCGCATCGCTGTTGGCGACGCCGTAGCGGTACAGGTCCTGCGCCATAGACAGTTGCGCCACCGCGCCGCCGTCGCCGCCGGCCATTTCCGCCGCGTTGACGCCGGATTTGTCCTCCGCACAGACCGGCAAAGCCAGACCTGCCGAGATCGCGGCAGCCAGGGTAATCAGTTTGATATTCTTAATATTGGGCATGTGGACCTTCCTCTTGAATCCAGCCAATCGATAAAGTGTCCTAACGTTATCCGGACTGGCGCAGAAAGATAGATGCCAAAACATGAAAAGTGCTGTCACGTTCCGATAGCATTTGCATGCACGCGGGCGGCGGCCCTAATCTGACCGCGACATGACGATCCGTGAACGACACCCGCCCGTGACCCGCGCCGCCCGATTGCTGGCCGGAACCGCGCTGGCCTGCGGCCTGACCGGCGCCGCCGCCTGGGCGGCACCCGACGACAACCAGGAAGTCATGCGCGAACGCGCCTTCGAGGGCGCACAATGGGTGATGGCGACACAGGCCGCCCGCGCGGTGGCGCAGGTCGGCGCGCGGGCGGCCGCCGGTGACGGCCCGCTGGGGCAGAAAATCCGCCTGCGCCAGGGGCTCGAGGCGGATCTGAACGCCCTGCGCAACCAATTGTCCTCCGCCCAGGCCGATGCCCTTCCCGGCCTGCGCGCCGAGGCCGAGGCGCTGACCGAACGGCTGACCGCGCTCGACGCCGATATCCGGGCGGAGTTTCCGGGCTACGCCGAAATCGCCAACCCCCAGCCACTGGGCTTTGCCGCCCTGCGCGACCAGCTGGCCCCGGACGAGGCGCTGGTCTTTTTCCTCTCCGGCGGGTCGGCCACCTATGTCTGGGCGATCTCCGACAGCGGTTCGGCCTGGCACCGCAGCCCGCTCACCGCCCGCGACCTGACCGAAAAGGTCCGCGCCCTGCGCGCCGATCTCGACCCCACCGGCGCCGCCCGCGCCGCCGCCGCCCTCGCGCCCTCGACCGAGCCCGAGCCACCCGCCTTTCGCGCCGATCTGGCCCACGAGCTCTACGCCGAACTGATCGCGCCGCTGCGCCCGGCGCTCGGCGATGCCCGCCACGTCTTCGTGGTCAAGGACGGCGCGCTCTCCAGCCTGCCGCTGTCGATCCTTCTGACCAGCCCCGAGCCCGTCAACGACCTTGCGCAGGCCGACTGGCTCTTGCGCGACTTCGCCTTTACCACCCTTCCCGCCGTGGCCAGCCTGCACAGCATCCGCAGCACCCCCGCGCCGCGCCCGGCCACCACGGGCGCGCTGCAATTCGCGGGCTTCGGCGATCCGGCCTTTGGCGGTGACACCCCCGACCCGTCCTATCAGACCGCCTCGCGCAGCATCGACGCCTTCTTTGGCGCCGAGGGCACCCGGCTGGACGCGATCCGCGCCCTTGCCCCGCTGCCCGGCACCGCGCGCGAACTGAACCGCATCGCACGGATGTTCCCGCCCGACGCGGCCAGCGTCACGCTGGGCGCGGCCGCGACAGAGGCCGCGGTCAAATCGGCCCCCCTCGAAACCGTGTCGATCCTGTCATTTGCAACCCACGGGCTGGTCACCGGCGACATCAGCGGGCTGGGTGAACCCGCGCTCGCCTTCACCCCACCGCCCGAGGCCAGCGCGCTCGACGACGGGCTCCTGACCGCCTCCGAGGCCTCCGCGCTGACGCTGAACGCCGACTGGGTGATCCTCTCGGCCTGCAACACCGCCGCCGGCGACGGCACTCCGGGGGCCGAAGGGCTGTCGGGGCTGGCGCGCGCCTTTCTCTTTGCCGGCGCGCGGGCGCTGCTGGTGTCGCACTGGCCGGTCCGCGACGATGTCGCCGCGACGCTGACGTCAGATACCCTGCGGCAGCTGAACGACGACCCCACGCTGGCCCGCTCCGAGGCGCTGCGCCGCGCCATGCTGGCGCTGGTCGCCGACGACAGCGACCCGACGCTGGCGCACCCCTCGGCCTGGGCCCCGTTCGTGGTGGTCGGAGAAGGCGGCGCGCTGACCCGCGATCCGTAGATCAGAAGATCCGTAGATCAGTAGCGCGACACCACCAGCATGTCCTGCGGCGCCTGCCCTGATACGGCGGCCCAGGCGATGTCGACAAACAGCAGGTACCGCCAGCGATCGCGTTCCAGCAGCTGCAGAGTACCGCCATCGGCCCCGCCCGCACCCTCGAACGACAGCCGCGCGGCGATCCGTGCCGCCCGGTTCATCAGGTCAAAGGCGATCGCGCTCTCGCCCGCGCGGGCAAAGGTGAACGCCATCTGCCACAGCGCCTGCGCATCAACGTACTGCCCGTTCGCCTCTGCCGCGACCGCGACCCAGCGCTTGCTCTTGAGATACTGCGCCGCCGCCTCGTAATTGCCGTTGTCGCGGATGTCGATCACGCTGCGGATCAGGTCATAGCTGTCGTCGGACTTCATCTCGCGCCGCTCAAACCTTGCAATCGCTTCCGGCTCGGGGCGGTCGCCCAGCGGCTCCCACTCGGCATGGAACCAGCTCGGGAACCCGCCCAGATCCCTCAGATAGGCCGCGCGGGTCAGATCGCCGCCCGCCTCCCGGTACACCGCCTCCTGCCAGGCCAACAGCTTGAGATCCCAGTAATAGCTGTAGATCCACGGGTGATCGGCCGGGATCTCCGCACCGCTCTCTGCCGCCTGCGCCAGCAGCGTCTCGCGCACATATCCGTCCAGATCGCCATTGCGCAGGTGCACGCCCGCCCGCACCGAGTAGAACCCCGCCATCCGTTCGCCCGCCGCGCCCAGTTCCCGCGCCCGGCGCTCCTCGGCCAGAATGTCCCCGGCCTCGGCAAACCTTCCCTGCCGATACCGCAGCCGCGCCCGGATCGACGCATCGGCCCCGCCGATCCCGATCAGCCGGTCCAGCAGGTCGAGGTAACTGGTGTCCAGCAGATCCAGCACCAGATCCTCCGACCACCCCAGGTCGACAGCCCGGGCATAAAAATCCTGCGCGCGCGGATCATCCACCCGGAACGCCGCCCGCGCCCGAACCTGAAAGAACGACCGGCTCAGCGCCGCGCCCGCGCCCTCGCGCTCCAGCCGCCCGGCGATCCGGTCGCCCACCGCCAGAGCATCCGCATAGCGCCCGGCATAGATCAGCGTATCCATCGCCGCGGCGGCCCGCTTGGCCAGATCCTCGGGCGTGATATTGTCCGCCTTTTCCGCCAGCGACAGCGAAAACAGATCGTTGCGCGCCGCATCCATCGGCCGGCTTTGCGAGGTGCCGGTGCGGAACACATCCGCCAGCTTCAGCAGATCGCCGGGAAACTCGGCACGGATAAAGGCCTCGGCTGCCTGCTGGCGCAGCTTGGTCAGGTTGCCGGGATAGGCGATGCCGGGCAGATCATCCGCCACCTGCTGATAGAACCGCAGCGCCAGATCCTCGTAACAGGGCGCCGCGCGGCAGGCCGCGCTGGCGGTCTCGGCGATTTCCGCGATATCCGCACGCTGCGTCAGCCCCGCGACAACCCGCATGTCCATCAGGACCGAAAACAGCTCTGCATCGGTGAACCCCTGCCCCCGCGCCCGCGCATACAGCGCCGCCAGATCGTCCAGCCCGCGCTCCAGCTCTCCGCCCGCCAGCAGCACCCGGATCCGGGTCAGCTCGGCCACCACAGCATCGCCGCGCCGGTCCGACAGCCGCAGCAGAGCATAAACCGTCGGGCTGGACTTCAGGATCATGTCGCCAAATGTGTCATTGAGATAGCCGATGTCGTCGACCTCGGCCTCTCCCAGCGCGCCGCCGGTAATCGCGTTCAGCCGCCCCTTGCCGGCGGCGCTGTCACCGCCCATCAAATAGCTTTCGAAATCGAACACCCCCGCCATCCGATCCGCCAGCAGCCCCATCTCGCGCCTTTGCCCGGCGCTCAGATCGTCGGGATCCTGCGTCGCCAGCGCCAGCGACAGCGCCCTGCGCAACAGGGCCGACCCGTCGCTCGCCAGCGCCTGTTCCATCTCGATATCGGCCAGAACCTGCCCGTCGCCGGGCAACAGCGCCTCAGCCTGCGCGCGGGCCGCGCGGGCCATGTCGCCCGCGTCGTATCCGGGGAACCGGTCCGACGACGGCTTGCGGTCCTCGCCCAGCCAGCTGAACAGCGTGTCCGACGGGCAGCGCGACTGTCCACAGGCGCGCGCGCGTTCGAAATACCGCGCCGCCGCCTCGACCTGACCCGCGCGCCACGACAGCACGGCGGCATCGGCCAGCAGCGACACCATGTCGGGATCGTCCCAACCCATGCCCTCCTCGTCCATTAGCCCGATCAGTTCCTCGGCCTGCGCCAGCGCCAGGTCGGCCCGCCCGCCCAGCCAGCGCACCCGAATCTCAACGATCCGGGCAAAGACCTCGTTCGGACCGCCGCCCAGCTCGCGCAGCAACTCCACCGGACGCGCCAGATGATAGGACAGCATCCCGGCAGTGAACCCCGATCCCGCGAGCGGATCATAGGCCGCACCCAGCGCCGACAGCCCGGCCACCGTCTGGGGGTCGGCCTCGCCATGCAGGTGCGCGGCAAAGGAATTCCCCAGCAGCGCCTCGCTGGCGACGAAGCCGCGCTTGCGCTCGTACATCAGGTCAACGAATTCGGCGACCAGCGCATCCTGATTTGGCGGCTGCTGTTGCTGCGCCCGGGCGCCCTGAGCCATGTACAAAACGGTCAAGAGCCCCAGCAGGATTGTACAAAACCGACTCATTACGCCTTCCCTCCCGAAAACAGCCCGCAGCGGTCCGGCAGCACCAGCAGCATCAACCCCAGCGTGATCGCCCCGGTCTGCCACAGGTGATCGCTCAGAACATACCACACCACCGCCAGCCCGGTGACCAGCGCACCGGGAACCGCCCCGGCCAGCCCGTATGGCCCGTCACCGGTAAGATACGCCGCCAGCAGAAACGGCAGCCACACCGCCAGATGCGCACCGGGCACCACCAGCAACAACCGCCCCAACCGGCGGACACCGCGCCGTCTGCGCACCCAGACCAATCCAAAAAACACATAAAAACCAACGGATAAGGGGATCATGACCTGCGGCCAGCGCGGCACCGCGCCGAACCACAGCATCACCCCCCCAAGGGCGCAAAGGGCCAATACGGCAGGCAGAAACACTGCCATGGCGGCATGCGCCGGACCAGATTTTGAGATCGGAAACAAAGCCTTCATCATGGCCCGAGTTTAGGCCCGCCCCCGCAGACCGGCAAATGAACAATGCTGTAATGCGCGCCCCGCAACCACGTCGCAATCACGTCGCGATTACCCTGCTCCGGGGTCCAGCGCCTGCCGCAGCGCGGTGGCGAACAACGCCGCCGAAACCTGCGGCACCGGCCGCCAGGGCGCCTGCCGAACAACCAGTAAAGCCCCGAAAATAAACAAAACTATCAGTGGAACGGCGGCCTCTCCCATCCGGTCGGAGGAAACACCGTTCGCCAGCATGAGACCGAACAGGACAATCGCCGAACCCGCCGAGAGCACGCCGATCGCAAACATCGCCAGGCGCGACTTTCCGTACTCCCCCAGCCCGACTTCAAACCCGGGCCGATGCGCATCGAGCCGGTCGAGGATATCGGCGACGAGACGAAGATGCGCCGACGCCTCGGGGTCGGCGGCGGGATCTCCCGGCGCACCGGTGCAGCTGATCGACTGCTTTTGCCCCTTGCCGGACCCAATCAGATCCAGCCGCCGCATCCGTAACCCCTTGATTTTATGATCAACAAAGGTCGCACCTTGAACTTCGCTCCAGGCCATCCGCCAGATTTCACACCCCTCAGAGTCCCGGCAGATCAACGCATCGGGCCCCAGTTGGTAACTTCGCCGTCCGACCAACAGGGCCGCCTTGTAACTGTGTTCCGCCATCACCGATCCGGCGGGCTGGCGTGGAAATCCAGCGTGATCCGGGTGACTTCAACCGGGTCCACCGGCCCGCGCAGGCTGTAGCTGCGGCCACTGCTGGAGGGATCCGCCGCCTGTAGCAGGTAGTCCGCAGCCGGCGTGCCGCCCCCACCGCGCGACGGCGCGGGATCGGCCAGCGCGGTCAGAACCGTGCGCGGCGCACCGGGTTCCGAGGGCACGCCAATCACGATCAATTCCTCCTGGCCACGGGTGCTGTCCCCGGCAACGATCTGCGCGCCGACCTTTATTTCCTCGTTAAACATCAAACGGTTGGACAACCCGGCCGGAGGCCACAAAGCCGTCACCACATTGGTGCTATCGACGTAAAGAACGGTCACGTCGCGCGGGGTCGGAGACAGGTTGCGCAGGTGCAGCCAGACCTCATCGCAGGGCGCAACCACCTGACCATCGGCGACCGGGCGCTGCTCTGGCGCGTCTGTCCGCCTGCACCCGCCGCCCGACGCGCGGCCCTTGCGGTGCCCCGCCTCGACCTTGAGCCCGGCCACGGCCTGCAACAAGGCCGAAGCACCGGGCGTGCCGCCCCGTCCCAATGCGCCGCGCAGCCGATGCACCCGCGCCGCGCGGTCCAGCGCACCGGCAAGGTCGTCCGGCGTAACCCGCGTCGATGACCCCGGTCCGCGTGGATCCAACACGCCATCCGCCCCGGTCAGCGCCAGCCTGCCATTTTCCAGCACCAGCCCGATATCAAAAGCGGCGGAATCAAAGATCACACCGTCGATACGGTCCTCTGACGCCAGTTTTTGCAAGGCGGCTATCCAGTTGGAATAGTCAGCAGTATCAACAATTTGCGGCGTCGAAAATCGGACCTCCGCTGGCAGCCCCGGTGCCGTGACTTCGACAAACCCGGCTGCCGGCGCCGTGCCCTCGGTCACCCTGAATTTCGCGCTTCTGGCGGTGGCCTCCGTCACCTCTGCCCGTGCCACCGGATCGATCGCCACGGGGTCGGCAAAAATCGCCAGTTGCGCGCCCGGGTCGACATCCTGCAATTGTCCGGCGCCCAACCCACTGGGGTCATAAGGTATCCGTGTCGCGACTGGCGCCACGGCACCGAACACCGGCGCCGCCAACATCGGCCCCTCGGCATCCGGCGTCTGTGTATGCGCGCCCTGTTTCATCGTCGCCCGAACCACCTGCATCGCCTGGTCCCAGCGCAGATCCGGCACCAGCTGCAACACCTGGGTCAGAGCAAAGGTAAAGGCACCATGCCAGTTGCCGTCATCCTCTGGCGGCCCCACGGGGAATTCGAACGCGCGCTCGTCTGACTGTGCCGCATAGAGAAAGACGAAATCGCCCTGCAATGGCGCCACTGCGGTCGGCTCTGCGGCACCCGGCGCCACGTCCGGAACTCCCAGAACCGCCTGCGGCACGGTTCGCGCCACCCCCTGCCCGCCCACCGCCCGGAACCCCGTGGCGGAATGGCAGGCATCCAGGATTGCCACCAGCCGCGCATCCCGTTGCAGGATAGCGGCGGCGCGGGCGCGGAACTCATCGTCGAATATGGCGTTTTCCACCGCGCGGGTCTCGTCCGACCACCCCTTGGCGTCCGCCGGCAGAAAAATCTCGTCCTGCCCGCCCTGTTCGTCGCCCTCGCGATCCGGTGCCTGGGTGCCGTGACCAGAAAAATAGAACAGCACCGTGTCGCCCGGCCCGGCCCCAGCGGCGGCGGCGTCCAGCGCCGCCAGAATCGCGTCACGGGTCGGGGTCTCACCGTCTTCGGACAAGATGCTGATATCACTGTCAGAAACCCCGCGAGACACCAGGGTTTCCCGCATCAGGCGAACGTCATTACGCGGCCCCCGCAGGTCTGCGTCGATGTGCTGGTAGTCCGAAACACCGACCAGAATCGCCCGCAGGCCGTCGGCATTTGCGGCCGTGCCCGCCAGCCAGATCGCAAGAACAGGAACCCACAATTGCCTCATGCCATCCTCTCCGGTTCAACTCTGCTGCGGTGTGATCCTTGTCGCCCCGGCCGGTGGTCTGACCGGGCCGCCACCATCCAGTGATCGCAGGAATCCGTTGAATTCGGGGTTTGCACGGGTCGACATCCGCCCGGCCTGAATCGCAAGATCAACCTGCTCGGTTTCCAGCCTCAACCGGGTCGGAATCTCGTTCAGCTGCGCGCGCATTTCCTCGTCCAGGCCTTCGAAAGAAACCTCGCTGACAAAGATTTTGAGGTCGGCGCAATCCCAGCCCTGCGTCGAGCCGCGCAACTGCCGGACCTGCGCCAAAGACAGGCTGCAGCGGTATTCAACGATGTCTTCCTGCCAGTCGTTCAACGTCAGCCGCATCGCGTCATAGGCCGTGCGCGTCGCCGATGCCATCGAGCTGTTGACGATCGACAGCGCCAGTTCGATACCGCCCGGCCCCTTCTTGCGTTGTGTCCACTTGTGGTTCGATTCCACCCCGGCGTTGGCCACCAGAAACAGCATCCTGTTCACCCGCACCGCCTGTTCGGCGGTCAGCGGGCCATAGGGGTTCTGCGCCTTGGCCCGTTCCACGGCAAAGGCGATGGTCCCGAAATTATCCGTGGTGCCACCATCCAGCAGTTTGACATATTTGACCTTTTCGGGGTCGGCATAGCTTTCCAGCACCTTGCCGTGCGCCTTTAACGCCGAGGTTGCCTCGGGATTGAACCGGGCTGATGTCAGCCAGTCGGGTTCGCGGTAATCACACTTCTGGGTATGCGCCTCCAGCACGATGGGGCTGAACACCAACGGAAAGGCGGCCGAGGCGGTCACTGCTTCGGACAGCGGCAGCTTGGACAGGTCGCTGCACAGGGCGTCGAAGGTTTCCGGCGAAAAAAGAAAGCTGGTGCGGTTGGCCACATCGGCGGCGTTGATCCAGGTGATGATGTCGGATTTGCGGGACAGGTCGCCAAAGGTGGCGCCGTGAAACAGGGTCTCGTCCAGAAACCGGCCAAAGGTCTTGCGCCCATTCGCACCGCCCGACAGCCCGCGTGCGATGGTCACCGGGTTGTAGGGCGAGTTGGCCATGTACTTTTCGGCGTCCTTGATCAGATATTTCTCCCGGTAGCCGTTGACGCCGCGTGGCCCCATAAAACCGAAATAGGCCGCCGTGACCGATCCGCCCGAAACGCCGGTCACCAGCCGCACATGCGGCAACAACCCATCCGCCCCCGGCGCGGCCTCCTGCAAGGCTTCGAGCATTCCGTGAGCAAAGGCCGAAGCCCGCATGCCGCCGCCGGAAAAGGCCAGCCCGATGAACAGCGAGTCGTCGGCCAGCGCGTCGGCCGAGACCTCGGTCAGCGGCGCGTTGGGACCATCGGATTTGGGCGTGTTGATCGGATCGTTGGTGATCGCGCAGGCGCTCAGCAGGACAGCGGCGACCGCAGAGCGGATGATCGGGGCGGCTTTCGGCAGGCTGGCAATCATTTCAATCTTGTTCAAATCGTTTCAGCGACACTAGGCCAGGCAAGCTGGATCGCAAAACCCTTTTCCACTGGTGGCAATGACAGTTTCGCACCGTGGCGCAGCGCCACCGCCTGCACCAGCGCCAGTCCAAGCCCGTGGCCCGGTGTATCGGTCGCACTGGGCGCCCGGCTGAACCGGTCGAACAGCGTGTCCTGAAAGCCCGGCGGCAGACCGGGACCGGTGTCTGAGACCGTCATCATGTGCCGTGCCTGTCCCGCTGCAAGCGAGACCTCGACAGCTTCGCCAGCGGGCGTGAATTTCAACGCGTTTTCATAGAGGTTCGAGATAAGCAGCGCCACGAAATTGCGGTCACCCAGAATGCAGACGCCTGGATCGATCCGCGCGGAAAAGGTGATCCCGCGCTCTTCGGCGAGCGGTTCGTAAAGCTCGTGCAGTTCGACCAGCAAATCCGACAGCTCCACCCGTTCCGGACCTGGCTGCCCCCCGGCGGCGGCCTGTGCGCGGGCGATTTCCAAGAGGCTGTCAAAGATCCGCACGGTATCGCGGATGTCCTGCATGACCAGCGCCGCGTCCTCGTCCTGCAGATCCAGCCGCGCCAACCGGGCCTGAATGCGGGTCAGGGGCGTGCGCATCTCGTGGGCCACCGTGTCACTGAGATGGGAAGAGGCCCGCTGCAACGCCTCGATCCGGTCAAGCATGTCGTGAATGTGGCTCTCCAGCTGGCCGAATTCGTCGGCGCGTCGCGGTTCCGGCAACCGGGCGGCCAGATCGCCATCGGCGACCCGGTCGGCCAGCCGGTTGATCCGTGTCACCCGCGCCATGATCCAGCGGCTGGTCAGATGACCGGCGATCAGGCCGGCGACGGCGACGCATAGTACCACGCCGAGAATGATGCGGCGCAGGCTGGCCAGCGTGCGGTTCATATCGGCGCTGGATCTCGCGACGTGCAACGGAAATCCTCCCGCCAGCGTCTGCGAAACCCCCATGTATGGCCGATCGTTCAGAACGTAAGGGAACGCTTCAGTCCGGGCGCCTTCTGCCGGAACGGCAACACCCTCGGGCCAGCCGCCATGGGTGGCAGCCAGCACATTACCCGACCGGTCCAGCAGCGCCAGAACCGGCCCGTCGCGGGATTCCCCGCTGGTGTGGGGCGCGGTTTCCACCGCCTTGTAGAACTCGATCGCCTGCCGGACGGCTGGGATGCGGCGCTGATCGTAGAGCGCTGCAAACCCTGCGAAGTCGGCCGCGACGAGGCCGCGCTGCCGCTCTTCGAGGTCACGTTTGACCAGCAGGTACTGCGCGCCAAGCCCGGCCACTGAAATCGCCAGAACCACCAGCGCCACCGCAGCGGTCAGCCGTTGTCCCGCCGTGATCTTCACCCGGTCGTCCGATCAGCGTCGAACACATAGCCCTGTCCACGCGCCGTGTGCAGCACCGGGTCGGGCAAGGCCGTCTCAAGCTTGCGGCGCAATCGGCTGACATGGACGTCGACAACATTGGTCTGCGGGTCGAAATGCAGGTTCCAGACATGTTCGAGCAATTGCATCCGGCTGACCACGTCGCCGTGGTTGGTGGCGAAGAAAACCAGCAGGTCGAATTCGCGGGGGGATAACGGAATGTGATCGTCGCCGGCGTGCACCGTGCGCGCCTTGCGCCGGATCTGAAGCTGGCCGAACTGCATCAGGTCGTCGTCGCCCGGTGCGCCACGCCGCAGCAATGCCCGCAGCCGCGCGCCCAGTTCGCCGGGATCGAACGGTTTCGCCAGGTAATCGTCGGCACCGAGGTCCAGCCCTTCGATCCGGGATGATGGTTTGCCCAGCGCGCTGACCACCAGCACCATCAGCCCGGGGCGTGCGATGCGCAGCCGGTCGATCATCTGCGCGCCGTCGCCATCGGGCAACATCCGGTCCAGTACCACGGCGTCGCAGGGGTTTTGCGCGACCTCAGAAACGCCAGCATCAAAGGTATCGCAGTGCGCCACCGAAAAACCGTCACGCCGCAGAACCGCCGACATCTCGCGCGCGGTGACAGCGTCATCTTCGATGATCAGGATATGAGGGGCAGGCGCAGTCATGGATCCTCCGGTTTGCCAAGTTCAGAATCGCGCGACGGACAAGTCAAGACTATTGCCGACGCTGACCGGCCTGCGGCGGCCTTTGTCTGCCCCGGGGTCGAGGATCACATGCAGGTGGCGGTCCTCGCGGGCGACAAGCAGCACCACAGCGCCGGTCACCCGGATTGCAGCCAGGTCGGCATTGGCTACCGGAACAGACAGCGCCGCCCCGTTCAGCCGCAATATCCTGTCGCCTCGGGCCAGCCCGCCACGCGCGGCAGCTCCGCCGGGGTCCAGAACCGTGATCATCGCGGTACCATCAACCTGCAGGCCAAGATCCCCCAGTGTCATTAGTTCGGGTTCGGTCGCGGGACGCGGGGTGTCGGTGAAAGGATCGGGCATGACCGGAACCTCGACCGACAGCGCAACGCCATCCCGAAGCAGGTCGAAACGGGCCGCGCCCGAGGTCTCCTCGATGGCAAAGGCCAGATCGCCGGGCGTGGCGAGCGCCCTGCCACCGGCCCGCAGCACGATATCGCCGGGCCGCAGCCCCGCCTGATCCGCCCGGCCGCCCATGGACACGTCATCGACCAATATCCCCTGCACGGTGACATTCAACGCATGGGCAATGCGTGCATCCAGCGGGCGCACGTCCAGCCCCAGCACCGGAACCGGGCGCAGCCGACCGTCCAGCATCTGCGGCACCAGACGGTCCAGATCGGTGGCGGCGATCGCGTATCCAATCCCGACAAACAGCCGCGACCCGTCGGCGATCCGGCTGTTCATCCCGATCAACCGCCCTTGGCCGTCCACCAACGGGCCGCCGGAACTGCCGGGATTGATGGCCGCGTCATGCTGGATCAACCGCAAAGGCACCTGCGCTTCGACCTGGCGCGGGGCCGCCGAAACGATCCCCCGCGTCAGCGTGAACCCCTGCCCCAGCGGTGCCCCCAGCGCAAAGATCTGTTGGCCGGGTACCGGCGCATCGGTTGCCGCGGTCAGCCCCTGCCCGCGCCGCGTCAATGCCAACACGGCGATGTCCCTGACATCGTCGCGTGCGACGACACTCGCCGTTTCGCGGTGACCGCCCTGATACGCAACTCGCACCCTGTCGGCATCGCCCACCACATGGGCGTTTGTCAGCGCGTATCGCCCCAGCGGCCCGTAGACGAACCCAGACCCGAGAAAACCCGAGGCATCATCATCGGAATAGATCACAAGCGTCGCCGACATCGCCCGTACGAGGCCATCGGCAAGGACTGGCATGGGTAAACACAGAACGAACCACAATCCGATCAGAACACGCAACACCACCGGCAAACTCCCTAATCTCAACGTGTTGGCAAACACCGGGTTTCTATCACGGGGACGCAGGCCACGCACATGACAAAGGCGGTCACAAACGGCGCACCCGCAGATTCGGGCTTGCTTGCAGGGCAATCCGCTACCTATCCTTGCCAGCACGACCCGAGGGGAAGAGGAAAACAGTATGAGATTTCGACGACCTGCCAGCGCCCTTGCCCTCGCGTTATGCGCCAACGGCGCGCTGGCTGCGGACGTGGCCCCGCTGAAACAGGTCCAGACCGCCCGCGCGCTGTTCGATATCGGCCTTGCAACAGGCGATCCGCTGTATCTGCTGACCGCGGCACGGCTGCGCAAATCGGTCGACCTGTCCCCCATAGAGCGCGCGCCCGAGGGCGGCGTAGCGGAACCGGGCACCGTGCTGGTCTGGCAGGATATGCTGGCCGCCGCAAGACTGCAGATCAGCGGCGATCCGGTGTTGTCCGGTCTGGCCGATGACATTGCTGCCGAACGCAGCAAGGGTGTCTCCTCGGGGCCGGTCTATTCGATTGTCACCATTCGGCCCGGCGGCACCGACACCTACCCACAGCTTCCGTTCAGCGGCGGCGATTACGCCGAAATCTATGTCGAAGGGGCATCTGGCACCGATCTGAACGTGATGGTGCGTGACGACAAGGGGCGTCTGGTCTGCTCGGACACCGACATCAGCGCCATCGCCTACTGCGGCTGGCGCCCCGCAACCGACGGCCGTTTTACCATCGTCGTCGAAAACCAGGGCCGGCGCGGTGGCCAGTATTCATTGATGACCAACTGATTATTTTGCATTTGCCAGAGGTTTGAGACCATGCGCAGCCTGCTCAGCGTCCTCACGTTATCCCTAGCAACCCTATGTGCCACACTTGTGCACGCGCGCGAGAACCATGCGCTGCTGATCGGCGCATCGACCTATCCCAACCTGGATGAACGGTATTGGCTGGTGGGGCCCGCCAATGACGTGGATCTGGTCCGCAGCTTTCTGACCAGCAACCCCCATGCCCCGTTTGCCGACGAAAACATCATCGTACTGGCCGACGGGGTCGATGGTGCCACGGCACCGACACTGGCCGCGATCCGTCAGGCGATGGCGGATCTGGCGGCGCGGCTTCAACCGGACGACTTCGTGTACCTGCACTTCTCGGGCCATGGCTCGCAAGCGCCGGCAATCGACGAGGACGCCGAACTCGACGGGCTGGACGAGCTCTTTCTGCCTGTGGACATCGGCCCGTGGGACGATGGTATCGGGGTGGTTCAGAACGCTCTGGTGGATGACGAGATCGGCCAGATGATTGCAAGCCTGCGCGCCACGGGCGCCAACGTCTGGGCAGTATTCGACAGCTGCCATTCCGGCACCGTGACCCGCGCGGCACCGACCGGCGACGACGATGTGCGTCTGCGCAAGCTGGACGCCGCTGCCCTCGGCGTCCCCGCTGAAAAGCTCGAGGCCCCGGTCAGCCGCGCCACCCCCGGTAGCCGGCCGCGCCCCGAAAGCCCGGTAGACACCGGCGGCGAGGCCGGTGGATTCGTGGCCTTCTACGCGGCGCAAACCAATGAAACCACGCCAGAGAAACGTCTGCCGCGCGGCATGCCCGGGCGACGGTCGCAGGGGGTGTTCACCTTTACCCTGTTCGAAACCCTGGCCGAGCGCCCCGGCATCACGTACCGCCAACTGGGGCAGGAAATCCTGCGCCGCTACGCTGTCGGCAACCTGGCACGGTCCACACCGATGTTCGAAGGCGATCTGGATGCACGCGTATTCGGCGCCGGAGCGGCGGGCGACGCGGCCCGGCAATGGCCGGTGCGTACCGATGACGGCATCATCTCGGTTGCCGCCGGTCGCCTGCATGGGTTGAGCGAGGGCGAGGAGCTACTGCTGCTCGCCTCGCCCGCCGATGCCGATGACGCCGCTCTCTCGGTCCTGACCGTGGATTTCGCAGATACGTTTTCCGCCGAATTGACCGGCGCCGAGGCCCAGGACATCCCGCGCGGCGCCTACCTGCGCAAGACGGCGCAGTCGGTGGATTTCAGCCTGACCGTGGCCCTTCCGGAACCGGGATCGCCGCCGGCGGACAAGCTGGCCGCCGCGCTTGAAACCGGCGACAAAGAGGATCTTTTCGGCCCGCGCCTGCGCTTTGCCGATCCCGGCGCCGAGGCCGATCTGCGTCTTGCCGTTCTTCCCGCAAGCGACCGGCCCGACGCCATCTGGGTGCTGCCTGCGACCGGGGTGCTGGCCGAAACCGGGTTCACCGTGACCCCGTCCATCGGCACCGGCGACAAGAGCGACCTGGAACTGGCCGAGGTTCTGGCCGACACCCTGCACCGCATTGCAAAGGTGCAGAACCTTCTGAAGCTGGGTGGGGCCTTTGGCGGCGACGATATCGACGTACAGATCGACCTGCAGACCCGGTCGCCCGACGCGCCACGCCTGCGGGCGCTGGAAACGCTGCCGGTCCCACAGCTGATCCCGGACGACGAAATCCATGTGCTGGCCCGCAACCGAGAGGACGTGCCGGTCGATCTCAACGTGCTGTACGTCGGCAGCGACTACTCTATCACGCACATGTTCGCGGGGCGGTTGCAGCCCGGCGACCGCCTGAAACAGGGGTTGTTGCGCATCACCGACGAAGCCTTTGGCCGTGACCGTGTGGTCCTGATCCTGAGCCCGGCAAAACCGCAGTCCGCGATAGAAGATCTGAGCTTTCTCGAACAGCCGGACCTGCCGCCGACACGCGCCGCAGGCGGCGCTGTTGGGTTCGCCGACCGTCTGGCCGAGGCCGGTTTTGGTGTCACCACCCGCGCGGCGGCGCCACTGGGCGGCGGCGGCCCCTCGGGCCCCGCCCCCGCCATCGTAATGTTCGATCTCGACACCCGACCCGCGAACTGACCGCGAGCCGAACCGCCGGCGCGCGGTCAGTCGGCGTCGACCCACCCCTGCGGCGTTTTCAGACGGTGGGTAATCTTGTTTTCGCGGCCCAGCGTCTGTTCAATGAAACACCCCCGCTTGGCCGCCTGCACCAGCGCCTGCTGGCGGTCCAACGGATCATCGCTTTCGATCAGGATGTCGATTTCGAACGATTTCGGCGCAGTCTCATAGACCCTGTCCCTGGCCGCCCAATCCCACTGCACTCGCGTTTCAACAGTCAGATCGTTGACCCGCACGCCCAGCCGTTTCGCAAAGGCGCGGATCTGGGTCATGATACAACCGGTCAGGCCGCCGACGAACAGCGCCAGCGGCGGCGGCGCGGTGGCATCGCCCCCGTGGAACGGCCCCTCGTCCGTCGCCAGCTCGAACCGTTCCTCCATCGGCTGTACCATGCGAACGTCCAGCTCGTTGCGCATCTTGCCGGTCGCGCGCCCGGTGCAGTTGAACTGCACCACTGCCCGTGGCGGGGCATTGTCCATCGTGATCGGTTCGCTCATCCCCGTCTCCCTTTGCTCATTGCCACAGCCAAAATTCTTCAAAGAATTTTGCCAAGAATTTTCGAAAATTCTTGGCCTCACGCCCGCACGATTCGGTTCGCCAGCACGCCGATCTTTTCGATCTCCAGTTCGAACAGATCCCCCGGCGCCAGACGTTTACCAATCTCCAACCCGCAGCCGGTGCCGACGGTCCCCGAGCCGATCACCTCACCCGGGTACAGCGTTTCAGAGGCCGAGATATGCGCGAGAATGGCGCCAAAATCATGCTGCATCGCGGCGCTGTTGCCACCGCCCCAGCGCTCGCCGTTCACCCGCGCCTCCATGTTCAGAGCCACCGGGTGGCTGACCTCGTCAGCGGTCAGGATGAATGGCCCGAGGATATTGCCGGTATCGAAATCCTTGCCCTTGGCGGGCCCCAGTTGTCCGGGCATTTCGCGCATCTGCGCGTCGCGTGCCGAGACATCGTTCAGGATCGTGTAGCCAAAGATATGTTCGGTGGCGCGATCCGCCGCGATGTCGCGGCCTTTCTTGCCGATGACGACCGCCATCTCCAGTTCGATATCCAGATGCTCGGCATAACCGGGCCAGATCACATCCTGCCCGTGCCCGATGAACGACAGCCGGTTGCCCTTGTAATAGATCGGCTGGTCGTACCAGACCGGCGGCAGCTGCGGTTCGGCCTGCCCAAAGGCGCGCAGGCAATTGAACAGATGCTCTTCGAACACCAGACAGTCTCGGTATTGCACGGGCATGATCGGCGCGCGGAAACTGACTTGATCGGCGGGCAGAATGGCCGCGCTGTCCGCCGCCGCGATCAGGGCGCGCGCCTGGTCCAGCGCCGCATCACCGCCCTCGATCATCGTCAGCATGTCGGCAAAAACCGTCGTCTGTGGCCCCGCCGCCTGCGCCAGATCCAGAAGTCCGCCGCCGGGCAGTTCCGCCACCACCCTGTTGCGCCCCTGATATTCGACCGTGGCCAGCTTCATGCGTCTTCTCCATCGAAAATGGCGACCGCGCGGGTGAACCCGGCGCTGGCGCCCTTGATCTTGAACGGAAAGCAGGAAATCGTGAACCCGGTCGCGGGCAAGGTGTCGAGGTTCGACAGCTTTTCCATATGGCAATAGCCGATGTCCATGCTGGCGCGATGCCCTTCCCAGATGATCGAGGCATCGTGGGTCTGCGCATATTTCTCGGCTGTCAGGGCAAAGGGCGCATCCCAGCTCCAGGCGTCCGTCCCGGTGACCCGAACGCCGCGCTCGGTCAGGTACAGCGTGGCCTCGCGGCCCATGCCGCACCCTTTGATCAGAAAGTCCGCCTCGCCGTATCGCGCGCCGGCAGAGGTGTTCACCACCACGATGTCCAGCGGCTGCAGACTATGACCGATCCGGGCCAGCTCGGCCTCCACATCGGCGGCGGTGACGATATAGCCATCGTCGAAATGCCGGAAATCCAGTTTGACGCCGGGGTTGAAACACCACTCCAGCGGCACCTCGTCGATGGTGATCGCGCGTTCACCGTTGTTCATCGTCGAATGGTGGTGATAGGGCGCGTCCAGATGGGTGCCGTTATGGGTCGAAATCTGCATCCGCTCGACCGCCCAGCCTTCGCCGCCCGGCAGATCCTCTTTCTTCAGCCCCGGGAAAAACGCCATCACCTGCTCGGCGGTCATGTCGTGGGTATGGTATTCGATTTCCGGCAACATCACCGGCGGGTCCGAGGTGATCCCGGTTTCCAGCGGGACGGACAGATCGACAAAACGGCGGGGCATGGGACAGGTTTCCTTTCGTCAGACAAGAGCGGTGGCAAGGATGGGGAAGGCCAGGACGAGCGCCAGCAGCACGAGCATCATCAGTGCAAAGGGCGCCGCCCCGCGAAAGATGTCGCCGAGCGAAATCGCCGGATCGTCCAGCGCGGATTTGATGACAAAGACCGAGATGCCAAAGGGGGGCGTCAACAGCCCGATCTCAACGGCGATGATGGTGACTATGCCAAACCAGATCAGATCAACCTGCATCGTGACCAGAACCGGCAGCATTAGTGGCACCAGGATCAGCATGATGGAAGAACTGTCGAGGATCGTGCCCATGACGATCACCAGCCCGACATAGGCCAGGATCACGCCCCAGTATCCGATCTGCGCGGCGGCGACGAACTCGCCAAACCCCGCCGGGACACCTGACAGCGCCAGCATCCGCGAATACATCTGCGCGGCGATGATGAGAAAGCTGATCGAGGCCGTGACCAGCCCGGTATCCGTAAGCACCTGCCAGAAATCCCGCCAGCCAAGCGAACGGCGCGCCAGACCGATCACGATGGCCCCGGCACAGCCCACGGCGCCGGCCTCGATCGGGGTGAACAGCCCGCCATAGATGCCGCCAAGAACCAGCCCGATCAGCAGCGCGATAGGCAACCCCTTGGCGGCCAGTTCCCGCCCCGACAACGGCACGATATCGTCGGCGCCATGGGCGCCGCCCAGCGCCTGCGGGCGCAGCCGCGCAGTCAGCCAGATGCCGCCGCCAAAAATCAGCGCCAGCAGCACGCCGGGAATGACACCCGCGATAAACAGGTCGCCCACCGATTGCTCGGTCAACAGGCCGTACAGGATCAGCAACAGGCTCGGCGGGATCAGCATGCCCAGCACCGAGGATCCGGCCACGACACCGACCGAGAAACGGGGAGAGTATCCGTGCCGGATCATCTCGGGCACCGCGATGCGGGTGAAAACGGCGGCCGAGGCAATGGAAATGCCGGTGATGGCGGCAAAGATGGCGTTGGCGCCGACGGTGCCGATCCCCAGCCCGCCGGACATCCGCCGGAACAGGTGGTTGGCCACGTCAAAGGCATCCCGCCCCATGCCGGTAACCGAAACGATGTATCCCATCAGGACAAAGAGAGGCACGACGCCGAAGAAATAGCTGGAAATGGTCTCTGACGCCGCCAGCGCCAGCAGTTTCCCCGCCAGAACCGGCGAGCCCTTGATCATCCAGACACCCACGTAGGACGACAGCATGAGCGCGAAAGGCACCCAGAACCCGAGATAGACCATGACCACCATGGCGCCAAACGAGGTCAGCCCGATTTCAAATGCCGTCATGCGCGGGCGCTCCCGATCAGCCTGAGGAATGCCGCCAGTCCGAACAGAACCAGTTGCACCAGCAGCGCGGCGCAGCCGATCAATATGATCAGCTTGACCGGCCAGACCGGGGCGGTGAAATCGCCGACCGTGCCCTCGAAGGTGTTGCGCACCCAGGCCTTTTTGAACAGCGGCAACGAGGCCGCAAACACCTGCCAGACCAGGGCGGCAGCGGCGGCGGCAAATATCACATCCATCGCCTGCCGCAGTCGCGGCGCCCGCGCGGCAACAAAGCCGGGTACCGCATCCGTCCGGGTCAGGCGCCCCTTGCGAAACGTCTGGGCGATCTGCAGGAAAACGATGGCCACGATCGACATCGACACCATTTCAGGCACGCCCGAAACCGGCGCATTGAACACCCCGCGCCCGATGACATCGGCATTGACCAGCACCATGACCGCCACGATCAGCAAGGTGCCGGCCACGTTCAGCGTGGCCGTCACATGGTCGACGATACCGCGCAGGCCAAGAAACCATGCCGGCAGCCCATCATCGGGCGAAACAGGGTCAGCTGATGCATCGGTCATTCTGGCGTCTGTTCGCCTCCATCCGCGCGGGGCCAAGAATTTTTCGAAAATTCTTGCCAAAATTCTTCGAAAGAATTTTGCGCCCCGGAGCTGGCCGGGGCGCGTTTCGGGTTACTCCTGATCCCAGTTGCGAACGGGGGTCGCCCCGGCCGCGCGCATCGTGTCCATGTAGGTCTTGAGCACTTCGGTGCCCGCGATCCCCTGGCTATCCAATTGTTCCGCCCAGGTTTTTGCGACATTGTCCATGCCCCCGGCCCATTGGTCGCGGAACGCCTGGTCGACCTCGGTGACGGTTGCGCCTTGCTGTTGCATGATGCCCAGGAACTTGACGACAGAGGCGTCGAGGTCGGCGTGATAGGCCTCGCGGTCCAGCGTTGCCGCCGCGCGCAGGGCCTCTTGCACCTGCGGGTCCAGCCCGTCGAACCAGTCCTTGTTGGCCGCCAGCCCGCCGGCGTACTGGGCGCCGAAACCGACCTTGGTGATATAGGGGGCCACTTCGTGCAGCTTGCCCGGCAGGGCGGCCGAGGCAAAGACGATCACGCCGTCATAGACCCCTGTCTTGATCTCGTTGTAATAGGTCGTGAGGTTGCCCGACACACCGACCGCGCCGGTCCCCTTGAGCCAGTTCACCGCCGGCCCGGGTGCGCCGATCTTGCGCCCGTCGAGATCAGAGATCGCGGTCACCGGAAAGGTTGTCATCAACAGATAGTCGTCGATCCCGATAGCACCCCCAAGATATTCCAGCCCGTTCGCCTCCCAGGCCGCGCGCATCGTGGCGTCTTCGGCCTGCAGACGGTCCATCAGGTCGGCGGTGAATGTCGGGTCCGAATGGACGAAGGGGGTAAAATACGTCACGTTCTGCGGCGCCAGCTTGGCCGGGTCGAACAGGCTCGACACCAGTCCGATCTCGGCCAGCCCTTCCTCGACGGCCTCCAGTTCGTCGCCGACCTTGGCCAGCGATCCGCCGTATTGTTCCGACCATTCGATGCTGGTGCCGGTGCCTTCGAGCGCGGCGTTGACCGCCGGGATAAAGGTCTGGCTGGCGTGTTTGACCCAGCGGAATACCGGCGGGTGACCCGCGACAATAGTCACGTTCAGCGTCTCAGCCTGCGCCGTGGCCACCATCGCCCCGGCCAGAACCGCCGCGGCGAGCGCGGTTTTCTTCAGTTTTGTAATCATCATTTCCTCCCGTTTTTCCGTTTTGTACAAAAGTTCTCAGCCCCTCAGCGCCCGGATCCCGCCGCAGATGAACGGCACGATCCGGCCCAGCATCGCCTCGGCGTCGCCATCGTCGCAGGCGCCGTCCGACAGCCGCGCCGGGCGGCCGGTCTTGGCCATCATCGTCATGCCGACGCCAATGGCGAACATGTAGGACCAGACCGCATCGGAATGGCCGAGCCGGGGTTCGGCCTGCTCAAAGGCGGCAACGAACTTGCGCGCGATGGGGTCATAATGTGTCTCGATCAGTTTCTGGTTCCGCGCGTCGGCGGAGTTGGCCACGGACACCAGCACCCGCGCAAAGGCGCCGCCATCGCGGGCCAGATCCAGCCCCGCCTCGATGGTGGGGCGGAACAGCACCTCGACGATCTCTTCCAGCGGCGGCTGGCCGCCAGCGTCCAAGAGCCGGTCCAGCAGCAGCGCCCGGCGGTCGTTGATCTGCGCCGAGCGCCGGGCGACCATCCGTTCAAACAGCGTTTCCTTGGTGCCGAAATGATAATGGATCAGCGCCTGTGCCACCTCGGCCCGCTGCGCGATCTCGCGCAGCGCCGCCCCTTGAAACCCGGACTCGGCAAACACCTGTTCGGCCGCGTTCAAAATCGCGTCGAAGCGGCTGACATCGCGGGCCTCGGGCGGAGCCGCCCGGTCTGTTTGCCGGTCTGTTTGCCGGTCTGTTTCCCGATCTCTCCGCTGCGCGGATGGCATCCAGAACCTCCTCCCAAAGACTCCTGACTGATCGCCCAGTCAGGATCGGCGCAAAACACTTTCCCTGTCAAGCATCCTGTGGATGGCCCTTTGTTGTCGCGGGACATTTATTCTTGCAAACTTTGACACCGAAAGGTGCAGCAAACGCTTTTGACACTCCGCACGCGCTCAGGCTGAAGAAGCAACTCGCACCCTCATCCCCCGCGTCGTCGCCAGTAACCTCCGCCCGCCTCGGAAGGTTTCGACCGATTACGGCACATTTCGGAGTTCATCGGCCGAGATCACGCCGCAGCGCGGCTTCTCTTAACCGGTCATTCGCTGCGAGCGCAAAAACGTTGCATCGACTAAGGTCGGGAGTGCAGGTCAGGACCAAATCCGCCATTTGCTCAAAATCTGCTTTCGGCGCCTTGCCGCGTTTGAAAAACCGTTGTGTCGGCTGATCGCGCCCTATGCAACTGAGAGAAAGGAAAGTTCTTTTGGCATTATTCAACCGGCGCTGTGACCTCGGGTACGCGCTTTAGTGCGTCCACCATGTCCGCGCTCGTCATGAGTTCGATGAAAGTGTAATCCTTGAGAACGCCTTGGCTCAGACGGGACAGATACAGAGCTTGGATCATATGAGGATCGTCTGGCAAGCGGACGGTTATGTAGTTGTTTCCGTCGGCAAGACCCCAGAAATAACTGATCATCTCGCCTCCCATGCCTGCCAGAGCAGCGCCTATGGACTGTTCCCGATCAGTCGGGTTTTCGATCATAATCATCCATGCTTCAGCAGAGGGCTTGCCAACACCCAGATAGTATCGACTGCGCTCTTCCTCCGCAGAGATTGACTGCGATGACAAAAGAAACACCACTCCAAGAAACGCAAAAATTCCTGTTCTCTGGATGTCTTTTGCAGCACTCCAACAGTTGCGGACGAGTTGGAAAAATCGCGTGCAGTTCCAGTGGCTTGTCGCTGACATCATTCGATAAACCTCGACACGACTGTTACTTTTGCGCCTGGGCGAAGTACCAAATCCGGGTTTGGAAATTCTGCCAAGACTTCCAGAGTTTGGGTTTCCTCGTCGATGCTAAAAGCCCCGCCGAAATATCGGCCTTTATGCGGGTAGTCATCGCCGTTGGGCAGTCGCAAACTCAGTTCCAGAGCTGCAAATGCCTCTTCGTCCGTTGGCAGTATCGAACGTCGCGCGAGAAACTGTTCGTAAGGTACTATTACGACCACATGGACAGGGTCGATGTCCGCGAGAAACGCAAGTGTCTGATCAAGGTTTCAATCGGTATCAAGGTATTTGAACAGTTTTACAAAAGGCTCACTCATGACACCGGAAAACGGCGCTCTGATTTCCGTGAAACCGTAAGCAAGTTCCGCGCCTTCGTAGGTGAGTTCCGCACGTTCTACCGCAACCTCAGATATGTCACGCTGCGCTTGTGCAAATTGCAGCTCGGCATCCGAAATCAACTCTTTCAGGAACAGTTGCGACTTTCGTTGTAAATCGGCTTCGACAAGGCGCAATTGAGCCTGCGCATCCTTCAAAGCAGTCTCAGCCAGCCTTAACTCAATGGCCGGCGCGCGTTTGCCAAACTCGAAAAGCAACTCTCCTTCTTCGACATACTGACCGGCGCGAAAGTGTATCTCTGTAACGGCATTGTCCACCAGCGGCGATAACTCTGCTTCACGGCTCGGGCGCACGACACCTTCGAAGTACAGTGCATCAAGCCCAACTGCCTGGACTTCTTCGGCAACAGCTGTAGCAATTGAAAACGCTGTCGCGCAAAGGGCGCTCACCGCGATGCGCTGGAAGGCTTTTGTTGGCCTAGTCATTTGTCCGTTTCATGTGCGGCTTGCGTTTTCGACAATCTACTCTGGAGCGATGCCGCCCACGCGCTGTCTTGCTGAAGTGGAACAGGAGCCGAGAAAGACGGCTCCGCCTTTTCTACGTCCAATTGCCAGCTTGCATTCATTTCGACTTGTCCATCGACCAGCCATAAATCTCGCGCTGACGGCGAGAGGTGCAGTGTACCGGTGACGCGGACATGCTCGTGCATTCGCGACGGAGACCAGCCACCAGAGAGCTTCAGCTGAATGAGCTGATTTGGATTGGGCGGCGGCATGTGGCTGCACATACCGGGTAGAGGGACAAGGTAAGCCATTTCGTTGCCTTGTTCGTCCGGTGGCGCTGGAATAGCAAAACCACTTATTCTGACAGTCATGTTGGCAAGTTCCGCATTGCCGGCGTTCGCCGCAGCAGTACGTCGTTCGGCAACGAGCCAACGCTGAGAGATCAGCCAGTCGGCATCGATACCCTCATTTGCAAGATCGGCCTTCTTGCTGCTTTGTCGCTCTTTCAGAGACTGCTGCTCCTCTTCGGGCAGAGCTTTTGTTTCCAAAAGCTGGCGTATCCGCGCAATTTCAGAAAGCTTGGCCAGTTGGGAAGTGTCCAATGCTTGAAACGGGTCCTCGAATTCCTGTGCGGAAGTATCCGGCAGTTGGTCCCATAGGACACTCTTGGGCTCGGGTGATCCTGCAATCGCGACGGTAGCGGGCAAAATGGCTGCCAGTATTGCCCATGTTTGTTTTATGAATGGTGATCTGTTCAAAGCTTTGTCGCTCCGGTGAAGAAAAAAAGATGCGCGGGGTGCCGAGGTAAGATCACCCCGCGCGACACTCAATTGAGTGTGTTCTTGTAGATCACACCGTCCTTCATGATCAGATCGATGTTGGCCTGGTAGTCGACGAGCAACTCAACATCCTCGACGGGGTTGCCCTCTACCAGCAGGAGATCGGCGTAGGCACCTTGTTGGATCACACCAAGCGGGCCTGCTTTGTAGGGATTGAGTTCGCCGGATAGAGCGAGGAGTTCGGCTGCTTTGGACGTTGCCTGCTGCAGGATCTCATGGCTTGTCCAGACTTCGAGGCGATACTTGAACTCATCGTTTTGCTTGGTAAGGGCGGCCGGGTCGCCAATGATATCGGTCGAGAACGCCACATTCTCGATCCCGAAATCCTTGATCAGTTGCATCTGTTTGCGCGCACCATCTTGCACTCGGAGGAACTTTTCTCCGGACGCAGGCCCCAGTGTAGAAACAACAAGTTGCTCATCCAAGCCCAGGAGAGAGTAGAACGGAACGATCCAGGCGTCCGCGTCTTTGATCGCTTGAGCTCCAACTTCTGTCATCAGTTGGCCGTGTTCGATGCTGATCACGCCCGCCTCAATCGAGCGCACGATGGATTCGTCCGTGTAGGCGTGAACCATCACGTAGGTTCCCCAATCAGCGGCGGCCCGGACAGATGCCTCAAGCTCTTCCGGCAGACCCTGAACGGTGTGCAAGGGATCAACTTGAGAGGACACGCCTCCTCCCGCCATCACCTTGATCTGCACAGCGCCAAGGCGCAGGGCTTCGCGGGTCGCACGCAGTGTTTCCGGCACGCCATCGGCCAGAAACTCCAGGTGCTGATTGAAGAACGATGGTTGCGCGCCCATGAAATTCGGGTGGGGCTCGGTGTAGACGCGATGTTCCCCATGTCCCGATGTCTGAGAAATGACCGGGCCGGATGCGTAAATGCGCGGACCCACAGCCTTGCCGCGTTCGATGGCCTTGTGCAGTCCGATCGCCGGACCTCCGGCATCGCGCACGGTCGTGAAGCCGCGCAGAAGCATCTTTTCGGCTTCGATGGTTGAGACAGCCCCCCAATACATCCAATCAAAATTGTCTCTCAGGTCCGCCACGGGCTCGGTTACGGTCAAATGCACATGCGCATCAATCAGTCCGGGCATCAATGTCCGGCCACCACCATCAATGATCTGCGCGTTAGCCGCCGCGAGAGGTTCGGCGGATACCTCGGCAATCAGGTTGTCCACGACCAGCACATTGGCATTCTCGATCCGTTGTTCATTGACGCCGTCAAAGACGTGGACATTGGTGAAGAGAACTTGCTGCGGCGCTTCTTGGGCGTTTGCGCCCATCGCGATCATTAGCAAAAGGGTTGCGGAGCAAAATCCGGTACGCATTTTTAGTTCTCCAGAGTGTTTTTGTAGATTTGACCGTCCTTCATGATCAGCCGGATGGTATCGAACCCGCGCTCGCGGGGCGCTGCATCAAACCATTTCGGATTGGCGCCGAGAACTGACAGATCTTCCAACGGGTTACCATCGACAATCAAAATGTCAGCGTAGGCTCCTGTCTCAATTACCCCCAGCTTGTTGGGATAGGGGTTCCGCCGTCCGGTAAGTTGCGCCAACTCCCCACCCGTCGAAGTTGCGGCAACCAGGAAAGCGTGGTTCCCCAGCAGTTCCGCGAAGTAGTATTTCTCAAAGTCGCGATGCGCGCGTCCAAATCCAATTGTGGACAGCACGGTGTCGACATTATGTACGATCTTGGGTTTGTACTTTTTGATGTAGCTGACGACGTTTTCTGATCCCGTTAAGTACTCTTCCAATTTAGGCTTTACGGTCGGCATCGAGAAATTGGGGTGATCAAGCAGGGCGGGGTCCATTCCAGCGACGTTGAGCGCCCAAAAGATACCTTCATCAGCGATACGTTTTACGGTCTCCTCACTGATCATCTGGGCGTGTTCCAAGGACTTTACGCCTGCATCCAATGCCATGGATACGGTTTCATCGGTGTAGGCGTGGACGGTAACGTAAGTATCAAAAAAGGAAGCAGCTTCTACGGCAGCTTCAATTTCATCAGTACTGTAGGCGACAGACCAAAGCGGATCGAGTTCCGATGAAACGCCTCCACCCGCCATCAATTTGAGGAAGCTCGCACCGTGAGCAAAATTCAGTCTTGATGCTTTGCGGATTTCGTCAGGACCATCGGCGATGTAAGACAGGTTAAGCGTGTTTGCGACGTCGTCCGACCCCATGTTGTACGTGCGCTGTTCTGGGTTTCGCCAATCGCCGTGGCCCGACGTTGGGCCAATGGCGGCGCCAGAGGCGTAGATGCGCGGGCCATCAACGATGCCACTGTCGATCAATTCGCGCAGGCCAGAGCCCATGCCACCCGTGTCACGCACCGTCGTGTAGCCGTCATAGAGGTAATCCCGCGCGTTTTCCGCCGCAGTTGCTCCGATCTGGTCCCATTTGGCGGCCTGAAGTCCGGCGAATGATTGAACGAGCCCCGTTGCGTACAGGTGTACGTGACTGTCGATCAACCCCGGCATTAGCGTTCGTCCGCCGCCGTCGATGATCTGCGCGTTGGCGACGGCCAGTGGCTCCGTGGACACCTCGATAATCAGATTTCCGGTCACCAGCACGTTTGCGTTCTCAATCCGCTCTTCACTAACGCCGTCAAAGACGTGGACGTTGGTGAAAAGGATCGGAAAGCCCTCGTCTTGTGCGGCGCCGGGTGCTGCGGTCAGTCCCGCAAGGACAAGCGCCGAGGTGGCCGCAGCCGATCTAAACAGTGTGGATGGGTGAAATTGAAGGCTCATCAACGCATCTCCCAGATTTGAAAATTCTGAACTTGGATGTACGTTGGCAGGAAGTAGAGAATTTTCGCGTTGTCTTCTCAGGACAATTTCAAGTTTCTTAGTCCAGTAAGGATAACTCATTGAGCCAATCCAAAACCGCATTATTGACGCTTCCCGTGATGCAGTCGAAGTTCTTGGCCGAGGTCATTGACCGAGCCTGCAAGTCGGGTGCGGACCGCAGTCAGATATTGCAGGGGTGTTTGTTGCGACCCGAAGTATTCGATGAACCCAGCCAACCCATTCCCAGCGCCTGCGCATATTTGGCATCGACACAAGCCGCTGTTTTGTCTGGCAATCCCTACCTTTGCGCAGAAATCGCGCGGGAATATGAATGGAGTACCGGCTTCGTACCTCCGGCCAAAATGAGCGATATGCCTAGGGTCAGGACTCATAGCCAGAAAATGACGGTTGCTGCGAGTGCGATGGCTGAAAGGAAGACCTTCGGACACCTGTCGTAGCGGGTTGCGACGCGTCGCCAGTCCTTGAGCCTGCCG
>NZ_JAIUZI010000021.1 GCF_020171285.1 Seohaeicola saemankumensis | reverse complement strand
GATGGAACATCGGGGTCGCCTGCAGCGGGCGGGCAAAGGGGGGCGCCGCCCCCCTCTTGGCCGTTGGCCAATTCACCCCCGGGGATATTTCTGAACAGAAGAAGATGGGGGGACTGCGGGATAGGCGCCGGACCGGATGCTGCCTGAAGCTCTGTGCGCACTATGGGGTCGAGACCCGGAACGCGGAGATTCATTGCCTGCCGCGAGGGCACTCGATACCAGGGCATCTTTATCTGCAAGCCCGGCAGCCCTTGGCACGGGCGTCAGGTATCTGAGGGTGTGTGGTGGCGCACCTGAGAGGATTCGAACCTCTGGCCTCTGCCTTCGGAGGGCAGCGCTCTATCCAGCTGAGCTACAGGTGCCTGTGCGCGGCTTGTACCCAATGACCCGGGCCGGTGCAATCGGTAAGCGCGCCGGTGGATGATTTTCTGTCATGGCTGCGACGTGGCGGAACAGCGCGCCGCGCTTGACCGCCGCAGGGAAATCCGACAACAGTGGACCATATGGTCTAGACCGACCGGTACAGATGGAGGTTTCCTGATGGCTAGAGATTTTTCCGACCCGGACATGGAAGCGCGGCTGATCGCGAATTCGCAGCGGCAGGGGTTCAACAACTGGTTCGGCGTGACCTGCGTGGCGGCGGGCAATGGCCAGGTGGAGATCGAAGTAAAGATCCGGCCCGAGCATCGCCAGCATCATGGGTATGTGCATGGCGGCTGTGTGTCCTCGTTGGCCGATACCGCTTGTGCCTGGGCGGCGGCAACGGCGGCCCGGGCGGATGTGGTGACTTCGAGTTTTACCTTCCACTTTCTCAAGCCCGCCAGCGGTGACGGGCTGCGTGCCATGGCGCGCACGGTGCGCGCGGGACGGACGCAGGCAACAGTGGAGGTGCAGGTCTATTCCGAAACCGAGAGCGCGCGCCCGGTATTGTGCGGAACGGGACTGGCAACAATTGCCGTATTGCCGGCACGGGTCGCAGCCTAGGACCGCGACCGGGCAAGGGGGCGCTGCCCCCTCGGCCTGATGGCCTCACCCCCGGAGTATTTGCCGAAGAGATGAAAGGGAGCGCGGGCGCAGCGCGTGGGTTTACCCGCGCGCTGCCGGGCCCAACAGGCCACAGGCATCTGTGATGCCGTAGGACCTGGCGGGAGGGCTTTGGCTTAGTGGACTCCGTTTTGCGTTCTTGTGGGGGCCGGGCCCGTTTAATTGAACAACTCGTGGGCCAGTTCGAGGGCCTCGATCAGGGTGTCGACCTCGGCCGTGGTGTTGTACATGCCAAAAGATGCGCGGCAGGTGGCGGTGACACCGAGGTGGTCCATCAGCGGGCCGGCGCAGTGGTGTCCGGCGCGCACGGCGACGCCTTTCTTGTCGAGGATGGTGGAGATGTCGTGCGCGTGCCCTGCCCCGTCCAGCGTGAAGCTAAAGATCGCCGCCTTGCCAGGCGCATGGCCCTGCACCTGCATCCAGTTCAGCCCGGCGAACCGCTGCTGGGCGTAGTCGCGCAGGGTGGCCTCGTGGGCGGCGATGTTCTCCATCCCGAGGTCCATCATGTAGTCGAGTGCCACACCCATGCCGATGGTCTGGACGATGCCCGGGGTGCCGGCCTCGAACTTCATCGGTGGGTCGTTGTAGGTGACCGCATCCTTTGACACTTCGCGGATCATGTCGCCGCCGCCCATGAAGGGGCGCATTTCGGCCATGCGGTCCTTGTGAATGTAGATCGCGCCGGAACCGGAGGGGCCATAGAGCTTGTGCCCGGTGATGGCGTAGAAATCGCAGCCGATGTCGGTAACGTCGACCGGCAGGTGCACCGCGCCCTGGCTGCCGTCGACCAGCACCGGCACGCCTTTCTGGCGGGCGCCGGCACAGATGGATTTCACATCGACCACCGTGCCCAGCACGTTCGAGCAATGGGTCACCGCGACCAGCTTGGTGCGCGGGGTGATCGCGTCGAGCACCGCCTGTGGATCGAGCGCGCCGGTGGCGTCCACATCGACCCATTTCAGCACCACGCCCTGGCGTTCGCGCAGAAAGTGCCAGGGCACGATATTGGCGTGGTGTTCCATCACGCTCAGCACGATTTCATCGCCCGCCTGCAACCGGGGCATGGCCCAGCCGTAGGCCACCAGGTTGATGCCCTCAGTGGTGCCCGAGTTCAGCACGATCTGGTTCTCGTCGCCGGTGTTCAGAAAGCGGGCCACGGTGCCACGAACGGCTTCGTATTTCTCGGTCGCGAGGTTGGACAGGAAGTGCAGCCCGCGATGCACGTTGGAATACTCATGCGCATAGGCCTGCGTGATGGCGTCGATGACCACCTGCGGTTTCTGGGCGGAGGCGCCATTGTCAAGATAGGTCAATGGCTTGCCGTTCACTTCTCTGGCCAGAATCGGGAAATCGGCGCGGACAGATTCAACGTCAAACATAAGCAGCGGGTCCTAGCAATGTGCCCCCGACGAGGGTCAGTAATACAGAAACAAGTACGGCAATGGCAACGACCGAGCCGATCAGCACCACCGCGGCGCGGCCCAGCGAGCCGAGCCGCAGGCCCTGGTCGACAAAATTCAGCATGATCCACAGCCCCATCAGCGAGGCCGCCAGCACCAGCAGCGCCGCCAGCACCGGCACCGTGACCGCAAGTATCAGAGTGGCGACCTGAACGGCGATGCGCATGTATTGCAGCCAGACGATGAGGGTCATCACGTCGTCGAGGCTGCCCTGCCCGCCCATCATCCGGCCGATCCAGTGGATCGAATAGATCGACAGCACCAGACCGGTGCCGATGATCACCAGATAGACCGCCGGTATACCGAACAGAGCCGGAAACGGCGAAGGCGCCGGGGCCAGCATGTTGGAGAGGCTATAGAGCAGCGTATTCAGGATCACCGCGAGGAACAGCGCGGTCCACAGCACCTCGCGCGGGAACTGCATGGCCACCAGTGCCCGGGCGGCGTCCGCCGGGCTGGTGACGGTCAGCACCGCCAGGTTGCGTAGGCCGGTCAGGGTCATCATGCCGGCGCCCTTTCCGCCTGGCGCAGGCCCGAGGCCCAGAACCAGCCGAACACCAGCAGCCAGAGCAGGCCGACGATGTCGAGCGCCGGACCGGGGCCGACAAAGCCCGCCACCAGGCCATGCAGCAGGATCAGCGGCGATGAGGCGAGCAAGGCCCAGAACAGCGCCAGCCGCGCGCCGAACCAATCACCCTTGCCGCCCAGCATCCGCGCGATCAGGTGGCTGAGCGCGGCCAGCAGGTAGAAAATCAGCGGCGCGATGATGACCCAGGCCAGCAGGGTGCCGCCCAGCAGCATGTTCAGCTCTTGCCCGGTCAGATGCGCCTCGCGGGCGAGGCGCGGCATCTGGGCGATGAAGACCACCACGCAGGCGGCCATCAGGATCGCCAGCGCGCGGTCTTCGCGCTGGCCCATCTGCAGCAGGCGCTGCATTACCCGGCCGGGCCCGCGATACGTCGCGGTTATGTCGCGCGTGACCGGCATCAGCGGCGGCGGGCCAGCCAGCTTTCGAGCCGCTCGACGATGTCCTCGGCCAGCGCCTTGTCCTCGATCTCGTCCACGGCTTCGGCCAGGAACGCCAGCGTCAGCAGATCGGTCGCCTCGCCTTCGGGCACCCCGCGCGAGCGCAGGTAGAACAGCGCGTCCTCGTCGATGGCGCCCGAGGTGGAGCCGTGCGAACAGGCGACATCGTCGGCGTAGATCTCCAGCTCCGGCTTGGCCAGGAACTGGCTGTCGTCATCCAGCAGCAGCGACTGGCTGATTTGGTAGCCGTCGGTCTTCTGGGCGCCCGCCTTGACCAGGATCTTGCCCTGGAACACGCCGGTGGCGCCGTTGCGCAGCACCTTCTTGAACACCTGGCGGCTTTCGCAGTTCACCGCGTCGTGGGTGATGAACACGGTGTCGTCATGGTGGAATTCACCGTCACCGACACAGGCGCCCGCCACATGGGCGACGGCGTCGTCGCCGGTCAGCTCGATCACGGCCTCGTTGCGGGTCAGCACACCGTTCACGGTCAGCGTAAAGGACTTGAACACCGATTCCGTGCCCAGCCGCGCAAACATATGGGTCACCGCCCGGCGTTCGTGGTCGCGCCCCTGTGCGCGCACGTGGTGCAGGGTGCCGCCATCGGCGATGTCGATTTCCATGCACTTGTTGAACCGCGCCGCCGCCGGGCCGTTTTCGAGGATCGTCGCCTCGGCCCCCGGTTCGACCCGGATCACGTGGTGCAGGATCGCATCCGAGGTCTCGGAACGGTGGAAATAGATCAGGCTGATCGGCTTGCTGGGCTTGCCGGTGATGTGGATCGCCACGCCATCCTGCGCAAAGGCGGTGTTGAGCGCCGCCAGCGGCCGCGCGACCGGGGTCTGGCCACGGGTTTCCAGCACACCATAGAGATCTTTGGCCCAGTGGATATCCTTGCAGCAGATGTCGGCGATGCGGTCGATGCGCACCCCTTCCATCATCAGGTCATCCGAGGCCTCGGGGTCAAATACACCATCGACAAAGACGATCTTGAGCCGGTCGAATTGCGAGAACATCGGCGCCTCGCCCGCGTCGAACAGCGCGGCGGGCAGCGCGTCGGCCTGCACCAGCGTGTCGGGGCGGGTGTATTTCCAGTATTCGTCGCGCCGGTTCGGCAGCCCCATGTCGCGCAGGCGGGCCAGCGCGGCCTCGCGGGCGGGCATGATGCAGCCGCCTTCGGGCAGGGTCATCGCAGCGAGCCGGTCTTCGGTCGCGTCCGGTTTGCGGTCTGCCAGCGCCATCACACCGCCTCGGCCAGAATATCGGCATAGCCGTTCTGCTCGACCTCGAGCGCCAGCTCGGGTCCGCCGCTCTTGATGATGCGGCCGTTTGCCATGATGTGCACGACGTCGGGTTTGATATGGTCCAGAAGCCGTTGATAATGCGTGATAACAAGGAAACCGCGCCCCTCGTCGCGCAGCGCGTTCACGCCCTCGGACACCAGTTTCATCGCGTCCACGTCAAGGCCGGAGTCGGTCTCGTCGAGGATGCACATCTTGGGCTCGAGCATGGCCATCTGCAGGATTTCGTTCCGCTTCTTCTCGCCACCGGAGAAGCCGACGTTGACCGGGCGTTTCAGCATGTCGGCGTTGATCTTCAGCGACTTCGCCCGTTCGCGCACGGTCTTGAGGAAGTCGGCGGCGCTGATCTCCTCTTGCCCGCGCGCCTTGCGCTGTGCGTTCACGGCGGTGCGCAGGAAGGTCATGTTGCCGACACCGGGGATTTCGACGGGGTACTGGAAGGCCAGGAAGAGACCGGCGGCGGCGCGCTCTTCGGGTTCCAGATCCAGCAGGTCCTCGCCATCGAGCGTCGCGCTGCCATCGGTGACCTCGTAGCCGTCGCGGCCCGAGAGCACATAGGACAGGGTCGATTTGCCGGAGCCGTTGGGCCCCATGATCGCATGCACGCTGCCGGCTTCGACGCTGAGGTCGACGCCTTTCAGGATCTGCTTGTCTTCTTCTTCAAGTTTCACATGCAGGTTCTTGATTTCCAGCATTTTTTGTCCTTCTCAAATGTTTCGGTCGCCGGCAGCGGTCTGCGGCGCGGCCTGCGCGCGCAACTCTGCCGGAAAAGTTTCGATCAGGGCCGCGCGGGCGGCCTCTATGCCATCGGCATGGGCCAGTGCGGCGCCATCCCGGAGGCCACGCAGCAGATCGGGGATCTCTCCGGTCTGTACGGGCGTGATCATGCGCCGCCCGATGGAGGCGGCGTAGTCGTGGTACTTCAGGTGCGATTCCTCGCCCGGCGACAGCCATGTGCTGGGCACACCGCAGGCGTCGGCCACCACCAGCCCGTGCAGGCTGGAGGCGATCACATGGCGGCAACCGGCGATCTGGCGGCAAACGTCGAGCGCGTCGCCGCCGGGATGGATCAGGCGCAGCGCCGGTTCGCGTTCCAGCAGGGCGCGGATCTCGGGCGCATCGGCCTGTTTGTGGTGCGGCACCAACCCGATGCGGTCGTCCTGTGTGGGCCGCTCGCCCAGCAGATCGGCCGCCAGCAGGCCGGGATCGCCAAAGCGGCGGGGTTTCAGCCCCAGCAGCGCCGCCGTCACCGGACCGCGCAGCAAGGCGACCCGGACGTTGTCGAGGAAATCCAGCGGCACCGAATGCAACAGCCCGCTGCCCCAGATCCACGGCCTGACCCCATCGGCGCGCGCGGCGGTGTAGCGCCTCCGGACCACCTGGAGGATCGAGCCGATGGCAAAGAGATCGGCCCCGGCGGGCCCCGCGTGATCCACCGGCCGCCCCGACAGGCGCGCCACCACCAGCGCCGACAGCGCGTCACCGAAATTCGGCACCGCTTTCCACCAGTGCAGGCGGAGGGCGGGATATGCGGGGGTCATCTCCATATCAGGGCCGGGTCATGTAGCGGATGATCTGCAGCAGCCGCGCGGGCGGGATCGCGCCCGGCTGCAGGTCGAATGCGGCCATTCGGCCAATGATATGCGGCAGACCGATGAACTCTTCGACCCGGTGGAACCATTTGCGCCGGGCGTAGTCGTCAAACAAAAGCGTCACCGGACGGGTGATGGAAAAGGCGGTGGCCAGCGCGCAGCCGATCCGGAACCGGCCATCGACCAGCACCACGTCGGGATGGCGGAACCCCTTGCGTTGCCAGACCGCCAGCGGGTAGTCGGCGAACCGCCGCCATTCGCGGTCATCCGCCGGGTGGCCCCACGCGCGGGTCGGGCCGATGTTGGACCAGATCACCTCGACGGTGGAGCCCTCGGCGGGCGGGCTGGCCTCGAACCAGCGTTTCATTTTGCGCGCCCAGGCGCGGTCGCTTTCGATCGTAACCACATGTTTTCCAGGCATTTCGGCGGCCATCACCGTTGACCCGCCCGAGCCGTATTCGAGGATCACATCCGCCTCGGCGTAGGCGGTGCGCAGCGCTTCCGCCTCGGGCGCCGGCATGGTCAGCTCGGGCCGGTCGATATGCGGGGTCAGCACGGTCATTTCAGCCCAGCACCACCGCAGTTCCGCTGGCGCTGACCATCAGCATGTTGTTGATGACTTCGTAGTCCAGATCGACGCCGACCACTGCCGTCGCGCCCAGATCGGCGGCGCGCTGTTCCATCTCGGCCAGCGCGGTCTGGCGCGCCTTGCCCAGCTCTTGTTCATAGGCGCCGGAACGGCCGCCGAGGATATCGGTGATGCCGGCGAACATGTCGCGCACCAGATTCGCGCCGAGAATGGCCTCGCCTACGACGATGCCTTTGTAGTCGGCGATCTGGTAGCCCTCGACCGAAGGCGTGGTGGTGACGATCATCCTGTTCTCCGTCCGGCGTTCAAGAAGCCGGCATCGGCCCCATGTCCCAACCAAATTTCTTCAAAGAAATTTGGCAAAAATCTTACAAGATTTTTGCGTTACCCAACCGACCCTTCCAGCGAGATCGCCACAAGCTGCTGCGCTTCCATTGCGAATTCCATCGGCAGCGCCTGCAGCACGTCCTTGCAGAAGCCGTTGACCACCAGGGCCACCGCCTCTTCCTCGTCCATGCCGCGCGAGCGGCAGTAGAACAGCTGATCGTCGTCGACTTTGGACGTCGTCGCCTCGTGTTCGACGCGGGACGAGTTGTTCTTGACCTCGATATAGGGCACCGTGTGCGCCCCGCAGGTATCGCCGATCAGCAGGCTGTCACACTGGGTATAGTTGCGCGATTCCTTGGCCTTGGGGTGCATCGACACCAACCCGCGATAGGTGTTCTGCGCCTTGCCCGCGCTGATCCCCTTGGACACAATGCGCGATTTGGTGCGCTTGCCCAGGTGCACCATCTTGGTGCCGGTATCGGCCTGCTGCATGTTGTTGGCGATGGCGATCGAGTAGAACTCGCCCTGGCTGTCGTCGCCGCGCAGGATGCAGCTGGGGTATTTCCAGGTCACCGCCGAGCCGGTTTCGACCTGAGTCCACATCACCTTGGCCCGGTCGCCCCGACAATCGGCGCGCTTGGTGACAAAGTTATAGATGCCGCCCTTGCCGTTTTCGTCGCCCGGATACCAGTTCTGGACGGTCGAATACTTCACCTCGGCGTCTTCCTCGACGATGATCTCGACCACTGCCGCGTGCAACTGGCTGGTGTCGCGCTGCGGCGCGGTGCAGCCTTCGAGGTAGCTGACATAGCTGCCCTTGTCGGCGATGATCAGCGTGCGCTCGAACTGGCCGGTGTTCTCGGCGTTGATGCGGAAATAGGTCGACAGCTCCATCGGGCAGCGCACGCCGGGCGGCACATAAACGAACGAACCATCCGAGAAGACCGCGCTGTTTAGCGTCGCATAGAAGTTGTCCGACACCGGCACGACCGAGCCAAGGTATTTCTTCACCAGCTCGGGATGCTCCTTGATCGCCTCGGAGATCGAGCAAAAGATCACGCCCGCCTTCTTCAGCTCTGCCTGGAAGGTGGTACCGACGGAAACGGAGTCGAACACCGCGTCAACGGCGACCTTGCGGCCCTCGGCCGGGGCGTTCTCGGCCCCCTCCACGCCCGCCAGGATCATCTGTTCCTTCAGCGGAATCCCCAGCTTTTCATAGGTCGCGAGCAGCTTGGGGTCGACCTCGTCCAGCGACTTGGGCTTGACCTCCATCGACTTGGGCCGGGCATAGTAGTACTGGTCCTGAAAGTCGATCTCGGGGTAATCGACCATCGCCCAGTCGGGTTCTTTCTTTTGCAGCCAGCGCTCATAGGCTTCCAGCCGCCAGTTGGTCATCCATTCCGGCTCGCCGTTCTTGTCCGAGATCAGCCGCACGATGTCCGGGGTCAGGCCCTTGGGGGCGTATTCCATCTCGATGTCGGTTTCCCAGCCGTATTTATAGGCGCCGCCGACCTCGCGCACCGCATCGACCGTTTCCTGATCGACGCCCTCTTTCGCCTGGCTTTCCTTTGCCGGGCTCTGGTCCAATGCGGCCATGTCGTTTTCTCCTGACCTCACGCCGCGCGGGCGCGATGTTTCTTTTCTTTTTCCAGCCACACTTCAGCGAAGCGCAGCACATCTTCTTCCGTCGTCTCCGGCCCCAGCGACACACGGATCGCACTGGCTGCCGTCACCTCGTCATATCCCATCGCCGTCAGCACCCGGCTGGCGCGGACCTTGCCGCTGGAACAGGCAGAACCGGCGCTGATCGCATAGCCCGCCAGATCCATCTGCATGACCTGCGTTTCCCCTTTCCACCCGGGTGTCGCAAAACACAAGGTGTTGGGAAGCCGCAGTGAGTCTTTCCCGACAAAAATAGTCTCTTTTGCGGAAGCCTCAATAGATGATTCTAGAATATTTCTAATTTCCGCAACCCGCTCCCAGACACCCTCTGACAGATCCCGCGCCGCCGCTTCAGCCGCGGCGCCGAACCCCGCGACTCCAATGGTATTTTCGGTACCGGACCGACGCCCCATCTCCTGGCCGCCGCCCCTGATCTGCGCGGCCAGATCGGTGCCGCGCCGCATCACCAGGGCGCCGACCCCTTTGGGTCCGCCCAGTTTGTGCGCCGAAATCAGAGCCATGCCGCAGCCCAGCCAGTTGAACGCCACGGCCAGCTTGCCAAAGGCCTGGGTCGCATCCACCACCGCCAGCCCCTGCGGCAGGTCCTGAACCACCCCGGTTTCAGAATTGGCCAGTTGCAGGGTCGTGCGCACGGGATCGCGCACCGCGACCCGGCCGGCCCCGTCGACCTCCAGCTCTTCGGACACCCAGGCGCGCACCGCGTCGTGCTCCACCGCCGCGCCCATCAGCCCGCGCCCGGCACAGGCCAGCGCCGCCGCCTCGGTGGCGCTCGAGGTAAACACCACATCGGCCCCGTCAGCGCCAAAGGCCGTGGCCACCTGCGCCCGCGCCCGCTCAACCAGCGCCTTGGCCGCACGCCCCTCCGCATGCACGCTCGACGGGTTGCCGGCCACATCCATCGCCGCGATCATCGCCGCGCGCGCCTCCGGCCTGAGCGGCGTTGTGGCATTGTGATCCAGGTAGACCCGCGTCACCGACGCCCCCGTTTCATCTCTTCCGAAATACTCCGGGGGGTGAATGGGCCCCCGGCCCAGAGGGGGGCAGCGCCCCCCTGCCCGGTGCGTCGCATCGCCGTCATTCCGCATCCACCACGGAAAACAGCCCCGGCACCGCCGGACAGGGCGCCAGATCGTTTTCGATCACGTCCGATAGCCGGGTCTGATGCAGATAGACATAGACATGCGCGCTCAGCCCTTCCCACAGGCGGTTGGTCAGCGACTGCGCCCGGCTGCCCGAAGAGGCCCCCGACACGCCGGGTCCCTTGTGCATGGCGTCCACGGTTTCATCGACGGCGGCCAGCACATCGACCACCCGAATTTCCGAGGTCGGCCGCGCCAGCCGGTACCCGCCGCCCGGCCCCCGGACCGAGGCCACCAGCTGCGCCCGGCGCAGCTTGACGAACAGCTGTTCCAGATAGGGCAGCGAAATGTTCTGGCGTTGCGAAATTTCCCCCAGCGTGACCAGGGTATCCTGCGGCTGCAACGCGATATCGGCCAGCGCCACCATCGCGTATCGGCCTTTTGTTGACAGCTTCATCCGCTTGCTCCCTGTAGCCGATAAAAACGCGACATCATTGACCTCTTGCGCTGCAATGCGTATCTCCGCCTGACAGCGTCGTTGCCATTGCCTGCGCGCCCATCAATTAGAACCGTTCTAAGGTGCCCGAGAGAATTCGTCAAGATTTCCGCCCGGCGCACCTCCCGAAAAAGAGACAGGACCACTGCCCCCATGCCCGAGGTCATCTTTCCCGGACCCGAAGGCCGCCTTGAAGGCCGCTATCATCCGCAAAAAGAAAAAGACGCCCCCATTGCCATCGTGCTGCATCCGCATCCGCAGTTCGGCGGCACCATGAACAACAAGGTCGTCTATAACCTGCACTACGCCTTTTACAACATGGGGTTCACCGTGCTGCGGTTCAATTTCCGCGGGGTCGGGCGCAGCCAGGGCGAATACGATCAGGGGATCGGCGAGCTGAGCGATGCGGCCTCGGCGCTGGATTACCTGCAGTCGATGAACAACAACTCGAAACATTGCTGGGTTGCGGGCTTTTCCTTTGGGGCCTGGATCGGGATGCAGCTGCTGATGCGGCGGCCCGAGATCACCGGTTTCATCAGCGTGTCGCCCCCCGCGAACATGTATGACTTTTCGTTCCTGGCGCCCTGCCCGTCCTCGGGCCTGATCATCAACGGCGGCGCCGACCGGGTCGCGCCGCCTGCCGACACGGTGGCGCTGGTCAACAAGCTGCACGAACAAAAGGGCATCACCATCACCCATCAGGAAGTCGAGGGTGCCGACCACTTCTTTCAGGAGCCGCACATGGACACGCTGATCGGCTCTGTCTCGGATTACGTGAAGCGCCGCCTGACCGAGACCAGCCGCTGATGTCGGGCACGATCGACGATCTGGCCGGGAAACTGGCTCAGGACACGATGGACGTGATGGACGAGACCGGTCAGGACCGGCTTTACGTCGAGGTGGGCAACGTCCTGGCGGCCGCCTCGCAATCGCTGGAAGAAGCCTATCTGACCGAGGTGCGCGTCCGTCTGGCCGAACGCACGGCGCGACGGTTCCTGGCCAAGAAGCTGGCCGATGCGCGGGCCAAGAACGCGCCGCCGTCAGGGTCGCCGTCAGGGTCGCCGTCGGAGGGCTGATGGAGCGGCTGGATGCGCAGGTCGCTTTCCTGCGGGAAGCGGACAAGCTGAAATCTGTGCTGCGGGCGTCGCGGCTGATTGACGACGACCGGTTCGAAAATTCGGCCGAGCACAGCTGGCATGTGATGCTGTATGCGCTGGTGCTGGCCGATCAGGCCGGGCCGGAGGTGTCCATCGCGCGCGTCCTGCAGATGTTGCTTCTGCACGACATCGTCGAGATCGACGCCGGCGACAACCCGATTCACGGGCAGGTCGACCGCGCCGCGCAGGAGGCCGCGGAACTGGCCGCCGCCGACCGGCTGTTCGGGATGCTGCCCGCGGATCAGCGCGACGCCTTTCGCGCGATCTGGGACGAATTCGAAGCCGCCGAAACCCCCGACGCGCAATTCGCCAAGGCCATCGACCGGGTGCAGGTGCCGATCACCAACATGGCCAACGGTGGCGGCACCTGGGTTGAATACGGGGTGACCATGGACCAGATGGACACCCGCGTCGGCGCCCCCGTGGGCCGGGGCGCGCCGGGGATCTGGGCCTGGCTGCGGCCCCAGCTGGTGGCGTTTTTCAGGAAAGCCGGTCTGGAATAAGCGGCAGCGCCTGTTTTAGATCCTCGGGGATCGGCGCGGATTTTCGGGTATCGAGGTCCATCAGAACCGATTTCCAGCGCGCGGTGAACACCGGTGTGCCGTCCTCTGCGGTGATCGTGTAGACAAAGGTCGCCGAGCTGCGCCCAAATTGGGCGACGCCGACGGAAACGGTGATCACCTGCCCTTCCAGCACTTCGGCGAGAAAATCGCTCTCAAGATGTACCACAGCAAAGGACAGCCGCCGCCCGTCGCGGGTGGCCCCCGCGGGCCAGCCGATGCTGTTCTGCATCTCGAATCCGGCGGCGTTACAGGCGGCGAAATACCGTGACATGTTCATATGGCCCAGGGCGTCGCAATCCATCGCGCCGATGGTCATCCGCTTTTCATACATGCCTGTTATCTCCGCTGTTTGGTCGCCTGCGATGCAACCTGCCGCCGGGAACCGGAAAACACCAGACCCGCCCTGCGACATTTCGGTATACATTCGTATACATCGCTTTCGGGTGTGTGCTGCATGAGGTAAGCCGGGGCCAAATTCCGACTCGCCCCAGCAAAGGAGCCCGAGGTGACCAAGATCAAAGTGGACAACCCGATTGTCGAAATGGACGGCGATGAAATGACCCGGATCATGTGGAAGTTCATTAAGGACAAGCTGATCCTGCCCTATCTGGACCTGGATCTGCTGTATTACGACCTCGGGATCGAAGAGCGCGACCGCACAGATGACCAGATCACCATCGAGGCCGCCGAGAAAATCAGGGATGTCGGCGTTGGCATCAAATGCGCCACCATCACCCCGGACGAAGCCCGGGTGGAGGAATTTGGCCTGAAGAAGATGTGGCGCAGCCCCAATGGCACCATCCGCAACATCCTGGGCGGCGTGGTGTTCCGCCAGCCGATCATCTGTCGCAATGTGCCCCGCCTGGTGCCGGGCTGGACCAATCCCATCGTGGTCGGCCGCCATGCCTTTGGCGACCAGTACAAGGCCACCGATTTCCATTTCCCCGGCAAGGGGCAGCTGACCATGAAATACGTCGGCGAGGACGGCACCGAATTCGAGAAGATCGTCTATGACGCGCCCTCGGCCGGGGTTTTCATGGGCATGTATAACCTCGACCAGTCGATCATCGACTTCGCCCGCGCCTCGATGAACTACGCGCTGAACATGGGCTGGCCGCTGTATCTCTCGACCAAGAACACCATCCTCAAAGCCTATGACGGACGGTTCAAGGACCTGTTCCAGCAGGTCCATGACGAGGAATTCGCCGAGAAGTTCAAGGAGGCCGGTATCTGGTACGAACACCGGCTGATCGATGACATGGTCGCCTGTGCGCTGAAATGGAACGGTAAATTCGTCTGGGCCTGCAAGAACTATGACGGCGACGTGCAATCCGACACCGTCGCGC
Organism: Seohaeicola saemankumensis; assembly: GCF_020171285.1. GTDB lineage: Bacteria > Pseudomonadota > Alphaproteobacteria > Rhodobacterales > Rhodobacteraceae > JAIUZI01. The sequence continues at coordinate 31,052 of NZ_JAIUZI010000021.1, read as the reverse complement.
AGGGGTTTGGCAGCCTCGGCATGATGACCAGCCAGTTGATGACACCGGATGGCCGGATCGTGGAGGCCGAGGCGGCGCATGGCACTGTCACCCGCCACTACCGGCAGCATCAGAAGGGCGAGGCGACCTCGACCAACTCCATCGCCTCGATCTATGCCTGGACCGGCGGGCTGAAGCATCGCGCCAAGCTGGACGGCAATGTCGCCCTGCGGGCCTTTGCGGAAACGCTGGAACGGGTCATCGTGCAGACGGTGGAAAGCGGCCACATGACCAAGGATCTGGCGCTGTTGGTGGGGCCCGATCAGGGCTGGCTGACCACCATGGGGTTCCTCGAGAAGGTCGACGAAAACCTCAACAAGGCGCTTGCGGGTTAGGCACCGGTCGGTGCGTGCGGTGTAGGGTGGGGTTTCACCCCACCGCACCCGCGCGGGCTTGGGGCTTGCCCCGGACCGCGCTTCGGGCCAAGAGACGGAGACCACGCCAACGCGCCGGAGGCCCCATGCCGCTCCATTACCTGTATCTGTTCCTTGCCGTTGCCGCCGAGACCATCGGCACCACCGCCCTGCAGGCCAGCCAGCAGTTCACCCGGCTGGGACCCTCGGTTCTGGTGGTCATCGGCTATGGGCTGGCGTTTTATTTTATGTCGCTGACCCTGCGCGTGATGCCTGTCGGGATCGTCTATGCGATCTGGTCCGGGCTGGGCATCGTGCTGATCGCGGTGATCGGGCTGGTGGTTTTTGGCCAGCGGCTGGACTGGCCCGCGATTCTGGGCATGGGGATGATCCTGACCGGGATCCTTGTGATCCACCTGTTCTCGGGGGCAACCGGACACTGACGCAGCGGTTCGTCCGCATGGGGCGCGGTTTTTTCTGGCATTCTGCGCTGCGGCGCGCTATGCGCCGGGCCAACTCCCGTACAAAGGCTGACCTCCCATGGACCTGCGAAACATCGCAATTATTGCTCACGTTGACCACGGCAAGACCACGCTGGTCGATGAACTGCTGAAACAATCCGGAACCTACCGGGAAAACCAGGCCACCACCGAGCGGGCCATGGACAGTAACGACCTAGAACGCGAACGCGGCATCACGATTCTGGCCAAAGCGACCAGCGTCGAATGGGACGGTGTGCGCATCAATATCGTCGACACTCCCGGCCACGCCGATTTTGGCGGCGAGGTCGAGCGGATCCTGTCGATGGTGGATGGCGTTGTGCTGCTGGTGGATGCCGCCGAGGGGCCGATGCCGCAGACCAAATTCGTGACCTCCAAGGCACTGGCGCTGGGGCTGCGCCCGATTGTTGTTCTGAACAAGGTCGACAAGCCCGATGCCGAACCCGACCGCGCGCTGGACGAATGTTTCGACCTCTTCGCCAACCTTGGCGCTGACGACGAACAGCTTGATTTCCCGCATCTTTATGCTTCGGGCCGGTCCGGCTGGGCGGATGAAGAGCTGGACGGGCCGCGCAAGGATCTGACGGCGCTGTTCGACCTGATCGTGCGTCACGTGCCGGCGCCCGCGCAGATCGCGCGCAAGGACGAGCCGTTCCGCATGCTGGCCACCACGCTGGGCAGCGATCCGTTCATTGGCCGTATCCTGACGGGTCGCGTCGAATCCGGCACGCTGAAAGCAGGTGATACCGTCAAGGCGCTGAGCCGCGACGGCAGCCAGATCGAGAGCTTTCGCGCCACCAAGATCCTCGCCTTTCGTGGCCTGAGCCAGCAGCCGATCGACATGGCCGAGGCCGGCGACATCGTTTCGCTGGCGGGCATGTCCAAGGCGACCGTCGCAGATTCCATCGTCGCCCCGCAGGTGACCGAGGCGTTGCCGGCGCAGCCGATCGACCCGCCGACCATCACAGTCACCTTTGGCATCAACGATTCGCCGCTGGCGGGCCGGGATGGCAAGAAGGTGCAGAGCCGGGTGATCCGCGACCGCCTGATGAAGGAAGCGGAATCGAACGTGGCGATCCGCATCAGCGATACGCCCGGCGGCGAGGCCTTTGAGGTTGCGGGCCGTGGCGAGCTGCAGATGGGCGTGCTGATCGAGAACATGCGCCGCGAAGGCTTTGAGCTGTCGATCTCGCGTCCGCAGGTGCTGTTCCGCGAAGAGGACGGCCAGAAGCTGGAGCCGGTCGAGGAAGTCACCATCGACGTCGATGACGAATATTCCGGCGCGGTGATCGAAAAGATCACCGGGGCGCGCAAGGGCGAGCTGGTCGAGATGAAACCGGCCGGCGCGGGCAAGACCCGCATCATCGCCCACGTGCCGTCGCGCGGGCTGATCGGCTATCACGGCGAGTTTCTGACCGACACGCGCGGCACAGGCGTGCTGAACCGCGTGTTTCACACCTGGGCCCCGCATAAGGGATCCATTCCAGGTCGTCGCGCCGGTGTGCTGATCTCGATGGAGAACGGCCAATCGGTCGCCTATGCGCTGTGGAACCTCGAGGAGCGCGGCAAGATGTTCATCGGCGCGCAGGCCGATGTCTATCAGGGCATGATCATCGGCGAGCATTCGCGCGACAACGATCTGGAAGTGAACCCGCTGAAGGGCAAGAAGCTGACCAACGTGCGCGCCTCGGGCAGCGACGAGGCGGTGCGCCTGACGACGCCGGTCACCATGTCTCTGGAAGAGGCGATTGCCTATATCGACAACGACGAACTGGTCGAGGTGACGCCGAACGCGATCCGGCTGCGCAAGCGGCATCTGGATCCGCACGAGCGCAAGCGGGCGGCCAAAGCGGCCTCCTAATCCGGCGATTTCGGGCCTATGACTTTGGTTTATAGCGCCCGAAACAGGCCATTCCGCCAATATCGAATGGTCCCCGGCCCGGTTAGCTGAGGTCCAGTCGCGGCAAGGATCCGCGGCGGACCTAACGCTAACAACGAGGGCTTACGCCATGAAAACGATCAACATTTCCAAACACTCCCTGCTGCTGTCCACCGCAATTGTGCTGGCGACGGCCGTCTCTGCGATGGCCGGGGCCCCGGTTTCCACCGCGTCCGGACAGGCACAGGCGGCCGCGCAGGTAAATGTCGACCCCACCGCGACGCAAACAACCGCAATCGCGACCGAAACCACTGCCCGCACCGCCAAGGGTGTCAGGGGGCTGGTCTCGGCCACCGGGCGGGCGGTCGCCGACATCGGCATGTCGGCGAAATCCCACGGCAAGGCCGGTCTTGAAACGGCCGCCGACGTTGCCGGAAGGGCCGGGGCCGGGCTGAGCGCCGTCACCCGCGCCTCGGTCGAGACCGCAAACCAGGGCGTGGCGCGCGGCAAGGGGCTGCTGTCGGGGCTGTTCTCGGCCCGCACGCAAAGTGAAACACAGGCGACCGGCACGCTGGCGGTCGATCCCTCGGCCGCGGTTTCCACCGCATCGAGCCTGTCGGGCGCTGTCGGCGTCTCGGCAGACGCGGAGGCCGGCGTAGGCGTTGCTGCGGGAGTGGGCACGGGCGGCATCGGCGCGGGGCTGGGCGGCGCGGCAAGCGCGGCAGCCGGTCTGGGCGGCTGACACCCCTCGCGGGGCGCGGGCCATTGACAGCCCGTGTCCCGCCCCCCTAAAACCTGCGCTCCGAGCCGCAAAGGACCCGACCCCGTTGACCCGCTGCCTGCCTGCAATCGCCCTGATCGCCCTGATGGCCTGGCACAGCCCGGCCTCCGCCGCATCGACCGACGTGGCCGACCCGGTTGTCGCCCGGATCGAGGCCGAGGGGTTCGAGGTTTCAAACGTGCGGCGGACCTGGCTGGGCCGGATCGTGATCACCGCGCAGGACGGCAGATCGCTGCGTGAAGTCGTATTGAACCGGACCACCGGCGCGGTGCTGCGCGACGAGCTGTTCCCGCTGCCCGAAGGCGCAAGGCCCGCTGCGCCCGACACCGACGATCAGGATGACGAGGCCGCAAGTACGCCGGGTGGCATCGGTGTCGGCGTCGGCGTGGGGGTCGGCGGTGGCATTGGCGGCGGCGTCGGTGGGGTTGGTGGCGGTATCGGCGGGGTCAGCGAGTAACATGACACCGCAACGACGCTGCTCTCTTTGGGCCGGGGCCGCCTGATGATGCGCCATCCGACATTGGTTTGGGTTCTGGTCGCGATACAGGCCGGTTGCGGCGCCTATTTCCTGTGGGAGATCCTCGCCGCCATCCTCGGCCTGCCCACCCTGCCCCTGCGCTGGCAAACCCGCGAGCTGGTCGAAATCGGCGCCAGCCTGGGTCTTGTTCTGGGCGCGGTAATGGGGATCGGCCTGGCGCGGGCCGCGCGCGCCTAAATCGTCCGTGCGGAATCCGCCCGGCGGGTGACCTCTGGCGAATTTTCCGCGGTGGTGCAGGATTACTTTGACACGCTGAGCCTGACTCCGGCGGAAACCGAAGTCGCGTGGTTTCTGCTCAAGGGGATGTCCCTGGGCGAAATCGCGACACTGCGCGACACCCGCAAAGGCACGGTCAAGGCGCAATGCACCGCGATTTATCGCAAGGCCGGCGTCTCGGGCAAATCGCAACTGTTCTCGCAGCTGGTCGAAGACGTGCTGATGTAGAACCGCGTTACGCGCTGGTTTCGATCACCATCAGCTCACGTTCCGAAGCATCGCGCGCATGGGCCAGCGCCTGCTGGTAGTCGTGCGAGTTGTAGCAATCCACCGCCGCCTCGACGCTGGGAAAGGTCGCCACCACGTTGCGCGGCCGTTCCTGACCTTCGAGCTGGACGAAACGTCCGCCCCGCGCGATGAACTTGCCACCGTGTTGCGCAATCGCTGGCCCCGCCAGTTCGGCGTATTTGCCATAAGCCTCTGCGTCGGTCACGGTCACATGTGCAATCCAGAGTGCCGGCATCCTATCCCTCCAATACCGCCTCGACCGCCTTGAAGGCTGCCTCGGCATTTGTTGCATCGCGACCGCCGCCCTGGGCCATGTCGGGACGGCCGCCGCCCCCCTTGCCGCCCAGTTCCGCCACTGCCGCGCGCACCAGATCAACAGCCGAAACGCGGTCTGTCAAATCCTGCGTGACGCCCGCCGCCACGGCGGCCTTGCCGCCGGCATCGGCGATCAGCACCACCGCACCGCTTTCCAGCCGCGCCTTGTGTTCATCGATCAGCGGCGGCAGGTCCTTGCCGGTGACCCCCGACAGCACCTGCGCCACCAGCTTGATGCCGCCGACCTCGCGTGCCTCGGGGGCGGCCTGCTGGCCGCCGCCGGCCATCGCCAGATCGCGGCGCAGCTGGGCCACTTCGTTGCCCAGCTCGCGCAGCTTGGCCTGATCGCCCCGGATCCGTTCCAGCAGCTGCTCCGGCGCGGTCTTCAGCTCGGACTGCAACGCGCCCAGCACCTGCCGCATCTGCGCCACGTGAGCATGGGCGCCCTGCCCGGTCAGCGCCTCGATCCGGCGCACGCCGGCGCTGGAGGCGCTGTCGCCCAGCAGCACGAATTCGCCGATATCCCCGGTGCGCTGAACATGGGTGCCGCCGCAGAGTTCCAGCGAATAGGTCTGGCCATCGGCGCCCTTGCCCGAACCCGCCTGCACGCCCATCGACACGACGCGCACCTCGTCACCGTATTTCTCGCCAAAGAGCGCTTGGGCCCCCAGCCCGCGGGCGTCATCGGGGGTCATGATACGCGTCACCACCGGGGCGTTCTGGCGGATGTATTCGTTGACCTCGGCCTCGACCGTGGCCAGTTCATCCGTCGTCAGCGCCTTGGAATGCGAGAAATCGAACCGCAGCCGGTCATCTGCGTTCAGCGAGCCGCGCTGCGCCACGTGATCGCCAAGCGCCTGCCGCAGTGCTTCGTGCAGCAGGTGGGTCGCGGAGTGATTGGCCCGGATCGCGGTCCGGCGGGCGTGATCGACCTCGAGCTCGACCGGTTCGCCCCTGGCCAGGGTTCCGCGTTCCACCGTCACCTTGTGAGCATTGATTTTGCCATCGGCGAACTTGCGGGTGTCCTCGACCTTGGAGACGTCATCGCGGTTGTCGATGCGGCGGATCACGCCGCTGTCGCCGACCTGACCGCCGGATTCGCCGTAAAACGGGCTCTGGTTGGTGACCACCCAGCCCTCGTCACCCGCGCCCAGGGCATCGACGAGCGCGCCGTCGCGCACCAGAGCGACCACCTGGCCCTCCGCCTTTTCGGTGTCGTAACCCAGGAAATCGGTGGCCCCGGCGGCATCCAGAACGTCGAACCAGATCGCCGTATCCGCGGCCTCGCCCGATCCGGACCAGGCCGCGCGGGCCTTGGCCTTTTGCTCGGCCATGGCGGCATCAAAGCCCTCGGTATCCACCGTGCGGCCCTTTTCGCGCAGCGCATCCTGCGTCAGGTCGAGCGGGAAGCCGTAGGTGTCATAGAGTTTGAACGCCGCCTCTCCCGGCAGCGCAGCGCCCTCGGCCAGCCCCGTCAATTCGTCGTCCAGCAGTTTCAGGCCGCGATCCAGTGTCTGCTTGAAGCGCGTTTCCTCCAGCAACAGGGTTTCCTCGATCAGCGCCTGCGCCCGGCCGAGTTCCGGATAGGCCGCGCCCATCTGCTGGACCAGCGCCGGCACCAGGCGGTTCATGACCGGATCCTTGGCGCCCAGCAGGTGGGCGTGCCGCATCGCCCGCCGCATGATCCGGCGCAGCACGTAGCCGCGCCCGTCATTGGAGGGCATCACCCCATCCGCGATCAGGAAGGATGTCGAGCGCAGGTGGTCCGCGATCACCCGGTGGTGCACGTTTTGATCGCCATAGGGGTCGACGCCGGTCGCCTCGGCGCTGGCCTCGATCAGCGCCTTGAACAGGTCGGTGTCATAGTTGTCATGGCTGCCCTGCAGCAGCGCGCCGATCCGTTCCAGCCCCATGCCGGTGTCGATCGACTGCATGTCCAGCGCCTTCATCGAGCCGTCTTCGAACTGCTCGTTTTGCATGAAAACGATGTTCCAGATCTCGATGAACCGGTCGCCGTCCTCTTCCGGGCTGCCCGGAGGACCGCCCCAGATGTGATCGCCGTGGTCGTAAAAGATCTCGGTGCAGGGGCCGCAGGGGCCGGTCGGCCCCATCTGCCAGAAGTTGTCGGACGTGGCAATGCGGATGATCCGGCTTTCCGGCACGCCGACTTTCTTCCAGATTTCAAAGGCTTCGTCGTCGGTGTGATAGACGGTGGTGTAGAGGCGGTCGCTGGGAATATCGAAATCGCGGGTGATCAGTTCCCAGGCAAAAGGGATCGCCTCGGTCTTGAAATAGTCGCCAAAGCTGAAGTTGCCCAACATCTCGAAAAACGTGTGGTGGCGGGCGGTGTAGCCGACGTTGTCGAGGTCGTTGTGCTTGCCGCCGGCGCGCACGCATTTCTGCGCCGTGGTGGCGCGTTTGTAGTCGCGGTGTTCGACGCCGGTGAACAGGTTCTTGAACTGAACCATGCCGGAGTTGGCGAACATCAGCGTCGGGTCGTTGCGCGGCACCAGAGGGCTGCTGTCGACCACTTCATGGCCGTTCTTGGCGAAATAATTCAAAAAAGTCGAGCGGATGTCGTTCAGGGAGGGCATGGTCTGTCTCTTGGCGGCGGTTTGCGCTGGGAATAAATTCGGTTCGCGCAGGTTTATCCCCCTGTCCGGCGGCTGTCCACATAAAGCGGGCCGCCCATGCAAAAGGGCGCCCCGCGAGGCGCCCCAGATGTTCCGCTGCCGCTTGTATCAGGCTTCGAGAATGTCGTCCTCACCGCCCGGCGGCATGTCGAAGTCGAGCCCGTGCGAGGCGCGGATCTTATCCTCGATCTCAAGCGCGATACGGCTGTGTTCGCGCAAGAAGGCCTTGGCGTTCTCGCGGCCCTGGCCGATGCGCTCGTCGCCGTAGCTGAACCAGGAGCCTGACTTGTTGACCACGCCGGCCTTGACCCCCAGATCGAGCAGTTCGCCCATCTTCGAGATGCCTTCGCCATACATGATGTCGAATTCCACCTCGCGGAACGGCGGCGCCACCTTGTTCTTGACCACCTTCACCCGCGTGGCGTTGCCGACCACTTCGTCGCGGTCCTTGACCGCGCCGATGCGGCGAATATCGAGCCGCACCGAGGAATAGAACTTTAGCGCGTTGCCGCCAGTGGTGGTTTCGGGAGAGCCGAACATCACGCCGATCTTCATCCGGATCTGGTTGATGAAAATCACCATGCAATTGCTTCGGCTGATCGAGCCGGTCAGCTTGCGCATGGCCTGGCTCATCAGGCGGGCCTGAACGCCAACGCTGGAGTCGCCCATGTCGCCCTCAAGCTCGGACTTCGGGGTCAGCGCCGCCACCGAATCGACCACCACCATGTTGACGGCCCCCGACCGCACCAGCGTGTCGGTGATCTCCAAGGCCTGTTCGCCGGTGTCGGGCTGCGAGATCAGCAGTTCGTCGATGTCGACGCCCAGCTTGCGGGCATATTGCGGATCCATCGCGTGTTCGGCATCGACAAAGGCGCAAACACCGCCCTTCTTCTGCTGCTCGGCAATGCAATGCAGCGTCAGCGTGGTCTTGCCCGAGCTTTCCGGGCCATAGATTTCGACGATCCGCCCCATCGGCAATCCGCCGATTCCCAGCGCGATATCCAGGCCCAGCGAGCCGGTCGAACTGGCCGCGATTTCCTGCACTGCATTGTCGTCGCCCAGTTTCATGATCGACCCCTTGCCGAACTGCCGTTCGATCTGGGCCAGAGCGCTGTCCAGCGCTTTTTGCTTGTCCGCGTTCTGCTTGCTGCTCATCGAGAGAAGATCCGCCATTGTCCCGTTCACCTTTTCTTTTGTCACACCGCGCGGGGTGCGGCAATCGCTGCTTTGTTCACCTCTTGTTCTGGATAGGACCAAAAAGAGAACATTTCAATTACAATTTTCACCGAATTGAGTGTTTCGCAATTGTCTTAAGGAGTGGTTTACGGCAGTCTCTGTCAAACGGACAAGGGAACATGACCGGATAAATGCTTGTTTTTCATAACGAACGCCTGGTTTTCCTGTCGGTCCCCAAGACCGGCACCACCGCCTTTGAGACCGCTTTGCGCGACCGCGCAACCATCGTGATCACTGACCCGCCCGAGCTGAAGCACGCGCCTGTCTACCGGTACAACCGATTTTTCCGGCCGATGTTCGAGAAAGTCTGCCATGCCCGTATGGAAACAATGGCGGTGATGCGCGAACCGGTGAGCTGGCTGGGCAGCTGGTACCGCTATCGACGCCGCCCCTTCATGAAAGGTCGGCCGAATTCCACCCACGACGTGAGTTTCGATGAGTTCGTGACCGCCTATCTCAAGGGGGACAAGCCCGGTTTCGCCCGAGTTGGGAGCCAGGCCAAGTTTTTGGAACCACGCCCGAACGGGGTCAGCATCGACCATTTGTTCCGATATGAAGAACCCGGCAGGCTGATCGGTTTTCTGGAGGAGCGCCTGAAGGTCCCGGTGGCGCCGGGACAGGCGAATGTATCGCCCAAAATGGAGCTGACTTTATCGCCGGAAACGCTGAAGAGGTATCGCCGCAAATGCGCCGAAGAGTTTGATCTCTACGACAGCATCGGATCAGTGTAGCTGTTGGTGAACAGTTTCGGTCAACTGGTTGAGAGAAAACGGTTTTGGCAGGAACACCGAGTTTGGAACCGACGGCCCCGTTTCTCCGAACGCACCCTCGGCGTAACCCGATACGAAAACCACTCGTACCAAGGGTCGGTCCTTCAGCGCCAGCCGCACCCAGCTCGGGCCGTCCATTCCCGGCATCACCACGTCCGTCACAAAAACATCGACCGTCAGGTCGGGGTCTTCGAGCAGGCGCAGTGCGTCTTCTGCCGAGTCCGCCTCGAGCACGGTATAGCCGCGCAACCTGAGGGCCCGGCTGGCAAAGGCGCGTACCGGCGCTTCGTCCTCAACCAGCAGAACGACCCCTTCCCCATGTTGCGGGACCGGGCTGGGCGTGGCGACCGGTTTGACCACGATATCGCTGGCTTCCGGTTCGAAAGCCGGGAAAAACAGGGTGAATTCGGTTCCTTCGCCCGGAACACTGTCGACAAAGATGAAGCCGCCGGTCTGTTTGATGATGCCATATGCCGTCGACAGACCAAGCCCGGTGCCCTCCCCGGTCCGTTTGGTCGTATAGAACGGTTCGAACACCTTCTGCAGCTTGTCCGGCGAGATGCCTGTCCCCTTGTCGCTGACTTTGACCGTCACGTAGTCGCCTGGCGGAACCGTGGCCCGGTCGCGTGTCAGCGGAGTCTCAAGTGTCAGGACTTCGGTCTCGATCCGGATCTCGCCGCCCTGAGGCATTGCGTCACGGGCATTGACCACAAGGTTCATCAACACCTGTTCCAGCTGGCGTTTGTCGGCGCGGATCGGCCGCAGCACCGGGTCGTGGCTGAGCGTCAGCGTTACCTTTTCACCGACCAGCCGGTTCAGCAAATGGGTCAGGTCCGACAGGGTGTCTCGCAGATCCAGAACCTCCGGGCGCAGGGTCTGCTTGCGCGAGAACGCCAGCAGCTGGCTAACCAGCGCCGCTGCGCGATTCGCGTTTTGATTGATCTGCACAAGGTCGCCGTAGTTCTGGTCGCCCTGGTCGTGGCGCAACAGCAGCAGATCGCAATGACCGGAAATCGCGGTCAGCAGGTTGTTGAAATCATGTGCAATCCCGCCGGCCAGCTGACCGATGGCCTGCATTTTCTGGCTTTGCACGAATTGCGCCTCCAGCGACTTTAACTCGGTCGCATCGTTCAGCAACGCGATAAGGACGGTGCCGCCGTCCTCGGAAACCCGGCTGAGCGAGACCTGAACAAAGACTTCTTTGTCAGGCCGGGTCAGGCGCAGGAACTCGGATTTCTGATGCGCAACCCCCAGCGCCGTATCACGTAGCCAGTCGGTCACCGGGCGCCCCAGCCCCTGCATGAGATCCGACAACACCGTATCGGTCGTTATTTCAACGCCCAGAAGGTCGCCGGCCAGCCGGTTGACCTTGAGGATCTTGCCGCCCGGCTCGAGCTTGATCATCGGAACAGGCAGTGTTTCGAACGCCTCTGGCGGTGTTGCCGTCTGCGTCGTCACTGCAAGGAAATACAGCTCGCGCCTGCCCGCCTGGCCGTCCCTCTCGGCCACGATGACATCGACCGGTCCTTCTGACGTATTGAGCCGGTTGATTTCGCCGGGGCGTACCGGCTGGTCAGGAAAAACATGATCGAGCGATTTTTCGCGTGTTCCGATCAGTTGGCGCGCCGCATCGTTCATGAACAGCAAGGCCCCGGACCGACCGACGGTGATCATCGGCACGGCGAAAACTTCGGCCCCTCGCGGGCCGCCGGACCGGTCCGGCACGTCCTCAACCCTCCAAAGGTATCCGTTGTCACCCAGCCGGTGTACCGCCAGCCGCACATGCCCCCGCCGGGTAATCACATCCTCGCGTGCGTTGCCGCCAATCCGGGAACGGCATTGCAATCGGTACAAGACCGCCTGGGGGTTGGCAAAAACTGACCTCAACGTGGCCGCCAGCGTGGCGTCGCCCGAGTCGGAAAACCGATCGGCCGCAGCCGCGTTGCGCGTCAGGATCGCACCATCTTCGTCCGCGACGAAGCTGGGTGCGGCATCCTTTTCAATGAACCCCGCCAGCAGGTCCGTTGTGAGCGCCGCCGCCCTGCGCGCCACCCACAATCGCAGCGCAAGCACTGCACTGGTCAATAACAGAGTCACTGCCGCCGCCAAGCTGACGCGCGCGGGCGGGCCCGGCTCGAGCAGGGTTCCCGTTGCCGCGGCAACCACCGCAAGCACGAGAACCGCCACGACGCGCGCGGGCGCGGGATTGTTCCCAGCTGGGTCGGCGAAGGGTGAGGCGTGACGGGTCAGCACGTCAAAGCTCCGTCCAAATATTCACTGCTGCCGTTTTTGCGCCGCAATGGTTAAGCCCTGCTTAAGACCGGGGAATACTACCTTGGATTGAGTATGACTGCTATTCTACTCGCGTCAAGTGAACGGAGAAAAATCCGTCGGTTCCCCCGGACAGCGGCCAGGACTGCTGCCAGACCCACGCCCATTGGTTTGAACTCTGCTGAATGAAACGTTCGATCAGATTGCTGTTCTCTTCGGGCAAGAACGAGCAAGTGGCATAGGCAAGCAGGCCGCCCGGCGCGACCAGGTCAGCGGCCTCTGTCAGGATCGACAGCTGAATCCCGGTCAGTTCGGTCAGACGATCCGGCGTCAGCGTCCATTTGCCCTCGGGCGCCCGCCGCCAGGCGCCGCTGCCGGAACAGGGCGCGTCACACAGCACCAGATCGAAAGGCGGCAAAGACGCCGGTTCGCCGGGTTCAAGTCGCGTCACCTGAACCCCGGACCGCGCCGCCCGCGCAGGCAGATCGCGCATTCTTTCTGCTGCAATATCATGCGCATACGCGTCAATATTCGCACGTGCGGCCAGCGCAAGGGACTTGCCGCCACCGCCTGCGCAATAGTCCAGAACCCGCTGCCCATCGACCAGCGGAAGGGCCTCGACAACCGCCTGACTGGCGGCGTCCTGCAGTTCAACCATACCGTTGAGATAGGCCGCGCTATTGCGCAGTTTGCGGGGGTTTTCGATGATCTCCAGGGCAGTGCCGGCGGCGGGATGGATACGGGCGCCGATTCCGTCGGCCGCCAGCGTCTTGATGGCCGTGTCCCGGTCCGTCATTTTCCGGTTGACCCGCAGGTGAACCGGCGCGCGCCCCTGCATGATTTCCGCCGAAGCTTTGGCTTGCGCCCCCAGCGCGGCGCTGAACCGGGGCCAAAGCCAATCAGGGATATCCAGCGCTTCGGCGGGTTCGATTGGCGGCCCGCCGGTGTCGCGTTCCTGTTGTGACAGAGGCTCGGGCCCGTAGCCCTGACCGGTGAACAGGGTGTCCGGGTCGATACCGTCGCGACGACACAGGCCCAGAATCAGCGCCCGCCCGTCGTTGCCTCCGCCAAGCGCGGCCAGCGACCGGCGGCACCGGATCGCATCGAAGACAAGATCGCGCACTGCCGCCCGATCCTTGGACCCGGCAAAACGGCTACGGCGGGCCCAGCCGGTCAGGGCTTGTTCGGCAGGACGCCCTTTGGCAATCGTATCCAGAACCTCGATCGCCGCCTGCGCCCGCGCGGCCGGCGTCATGGCGTCACCTCGGCGCCGCCACGCAAGCCGTTGTTCGCAAACGCCTTACATGACGCGATAATTGGGGCTTTCACGGGTAATCTGAACATCGTGAACATGGCTTTCCTTCAGTCCGGCCCCGGTGATTTTCACAAACTGGCAGTTGGTCCGCATTTCTTCGACCGTGGCGCAACCGGTATAGCCCATCGCCGCCCGCAGGCCGCCGACCAGCTGGTGGATCACGGCGCTGGCGCTGCCCTTGTAGGGAACCTGGCCTTCAATCCCCTCTGGCACCAGCTTGTCGCTGGCGGCATCCTTCTGAAAATAGCGGTCGGCAGAGCCCCGCGCCATCGCGCCCAGCGACCCCATGCCGCGATAGCTTTTGAAGCTACGGCCCTGATACAGAATGACTTCTCCCGGTGACTCGTCGGTTCCCGCAATCATGCTGCCCACCATGGCACAGGACGCCCCGGCGGCGATCGCCTTGGCGAAATCGCCCGAGAACTTGATGCCGCCATCGGCGATTACCGGCACGTCACCCGCCGCCGAGGCACAATCCATGATCGCGCTGAGCTGTGGCATGCCCACGCCCGCCACCATCCGGGTCGTGCAGATCGACCCCGGACCGATCCCCACCTTGACCGCGTCCGCGCCGGCATCGATCAGCGCGCGGGTCGCCTCGGCCGTGGCCACATTTCCCGCGATCACCTGCACTTCGTTCGACAGCGTCTTGGCCCGTTTGACCGCCTCGATCACCCCGGCGGAGTGACCATGCGCGGTATCGATCACCACCACATCGACACCCGCGTCGATCAGCGCGCCGGTGCGTTCGAACCCCGAATCCCCGACCGAGGTCGCCGCCGCCACACGCAGCCGACCCAGCGCGTCCTTGCAGGCCGTCGGGTTCAGCACCGCCGTCTCGGTATCCTTCAGCGTCAGCAGGCCTGTCAGCTTGCCATTGCCGTCGGTCACCAGAAGTTTCTCGATGCGGCGCGATTTCATCAGCGAAATCGCCTCGTCCCGGTCCGCCGGCTCGCGTAGGATCGCCAGGTTTTCCGAGGTCATCATCACGCGCACGGGGGTGTCGTCGCTGGCGGCAAACCGCATGTCACGGTTGGTGACGATGCCCACCACGCGGCGGTTATCGTCCACCACCGGGAACCCGCTGAATCCGTAGCGTTCGGTCAGCGCGCGGGCATCGGCCAGTGTCTGGTCGGCGGTCAGCGTCACGGGGTTGTAGACGATACCGCTTTCAAACCGCTTGACCCGGCGCACCTCACGGGACTGGGTTTCGACATCGAGGTTCTTGTGAATCACCCCCATACCGCCCGCCTGCGCCATGGCAATCGCCATGCGCCCCTCGGTCACGGTATCCATTGCCGAACTCAGCAACGGTATGTTCAGCGAAATCGCCCGCGTCACCCGCGTGACGGTGCTGGCCGTCGATGGCAGCACCGAGGACGCCGCCGGAACCAGCAGAACATCATCAAAGGTAAGAGCCTCACGAATCTGCATCACATCACCCTCATGCAAAACCCCGTTTGGCGGCCACCCTATCGCACGGATAATCGCCGGGGGAAAGACCTCCCACAAAATATCGCGTCATGGCTTCTTTCCGGTCCCAAATCGCCCCCCCAGATCAGACGGCAGCGACATGCGATGCCGGAAAATGACGCGGCAGGGCGGGATATTGCCGCAGACCGGCTTTCCCTTTTTGTGCAAACCCATATGTTCCCGCGCAGGCGCAACAGGACTGACCTTCATGAGCAAAGATCCCCTTGTCATCTTTACCCCCTCCGGCAAACGGGGGCATTTCCCCGTTGGCACCCCGGTACTGACCGCGGCCCGGCAGCTGGGGGTCGATCTGGATTCGGTCTGTGGCGGGCGCGGGATCTGCTCCAAGTGCCAGATCACGCCCAGCTATGGCGCATTTCCCAAACACGGGGTCACCGTGCGGGAGGGCGCGTTGTCGGACTGGAACGCCGTCGAACAACGCTATGACGACAAGCGCGGGCTGAAACCGGGCCGCAGGCTTGGTTGTCAGGCACAGGTTCAGGGCGACATCGT
The DNA here is from genome assembly GCF_020171285.1 of Seohaeicola saemankumensis. Lineage (GTDB taxonomy): Bacteria > Pseudomonadota > Alphaproteobacteria > Rhodobacterales > Rhodobacteraceae > JAIUZI01. The sequence continues at coordinate 15,932 of NZ_JAIUZI010000021.1, read as the reverse complement.
CATCGACGTGCCCCCTGAAAGCCAGGTCCACCGGCAGGTGGTGCGCAAGGCCGCCAGCGCGCGGGCCATCGTGATGGACCCGGCCACGCGGCTCTACTTCGTCGAGGTGGAAGAGCCCGATATGCACTCGCCTACCGGCGATCTGGAACGGTTGGAGCGCGCGCTGAAGACCCAGTGGGAGATTCCCGAAATCCGGGCAGACCTGTCGCTGCTGGCGAAACTGCAGCCGACGCTGCGCAAGGGGAATTGGCGGGTCACCGTTGCGCTGCACCGCGATCACACCGGTGCCGCGCCGCGCGTGACCGAGATCTGGCCGGGTCTGCACGAGGGCGGGCTCTATGGCCTTGCCATCGACCTTGGGTCGACCACCATCGCGGCGCATCTGACCGATCTGGATACCGGCGCTGTAGTCGCCTCTTCTGGCCTGATGAACCCGCAGATCCGCTTTGGCGAGGATCTGATGAGCCGGGTGTCCTATGCCATGATGAACCCCGGGGGCGATGCCGAAATGACAACGGCGGTGCGCGCCGCCCTGAACGAGCTGACCCGCGAGATCGCGCGGGAAGCCGGGATCGATGCCACGCTGATCGTCGAGACCGTGTTCGTGTGCAACCCGGTGATGCATCACCTGCTCTTGGGGCTGGACCCTGTGGAACTGGGACAGGCGCCCTTTGCGCTGGCCACATCCGACAGCCTCACCCTGCCCGCCCGCGATCTTGACCTCGATGCGATGAACCCGCGCGCGCAGGTTTATGTGCTGCCCTGTATCGCGGGGCATGTCGGGGCCGATGCCGCCGCCGTGGCGCTGTCGGAGGAGCCGGGTAAATCGGACGATCTGGTGCTGATCGTCGATGTCGGGACCAATGCCGAGCTGCTGCTGGGCGACAAACGCCGGGTGCTGGCCTGTTCCTCGCCCACCGGGCCCGCCTTTGAGGGCGCGCAGATCAGCTCGGGGCAGCGGGCCGCGCCGGGGGCCATTGAACGGGTCCAGATCGACCCGGTCACCAAGGAGCCCCGGTTCCAGGTCATAGGCTGCGAGCTGTGGTCGGACGAACAGGGGTTTGACGCCGCCACCGCCGCTACCGGAATCACCGGCATCTGCGGATCGGGTATTATCGAGGCGGTGGCGGAACTGCGGGTTGCCGGGCTGCTGGACCCCTCCGGGCTGATCGGCTCGGCCGAACAGACCGGCACGCCGCGCTGCGTGCCCGAAGGGCGCACACATGCCTATCTGCTGCATGACGCCAGCGCCGAGGGCGGCCCGCGCATCACCGTGACACAAGGAGACATCCGCGCCATCCAGCTGGCGAAATCAGCGCTTTATGCCGGCGCGCGGCTCCTGATGGACGAGATGGGCGTGGACAAGGTGGACCGCGTCGTGCTGGCCGGGGCCTTTGGAGCCCATATTTCCACCAAACATGCGATGGTGCTGGGCATGATCCCCGACGCGCCGCTGGCCAAGGTCACCTCGGCGGGCAACGCCGCCGGCACCGGCGCGCGCATTGCACTTTGCAACATTGCCGCGCGGGCCGAGATCGAACGGGTCGTGCGCGAGATCACCAAGGTCGAAACCGCGATCGAGCCGCGCTTTCAGGAACATTTCGTCGCCGCCAACGCGATACCGCATGCCACGGATCCCTTTCCGGAACTGAGCCGCGTGGTCACCCTGCCCCAGGTCAGCTTTAACACCGGCGGCGGCGATGGCGCGGGCGGCGGGCGCAGACGGCGGCGGCGCGGCTGACCATAGACCCGCCCCGCCCCTCGCATCGTTTCCTGCAGCCGAACGGTCTCGGATTGCCGCCGAACCCCGCGACGGCCTAGACTGGTCCCGAGGCACAGATCAGGAGAACACCAATGCGCCGAGCATTCATGGCAGCCCGGACCACAACAGTAGCGGGGCTGCTCGCGTTCGCCGCGCCGGCCCACGCGTTGGACCGCTACTACGAGGTTGGTGGCGTCGAAGCGGATGACATGCTGAAGCTGCGCGCCGGTCCCGGCGTCGGGTTCAAGGTCATCGTCGGTCTGCCAAACGGCACCGTCCTGCGCGTCTATAGCTGCGAGCAGACTGGCGGCACCCGCTGGTGCAAAGTCGCGCTGAAGCAGGCGCCCGGTCTCAAGGGATACGTATCCTGGGCCTATTTGCGGGAAATGTGAGCAGACTGCGTGCTGTGGCGGCGCGTCAGAGCAGGAAGTCATCCTGCGTGAGCGTCGCCGCCGCGCCACCGGTTTCCACCGTCACCATGTCGCCCGCGCCAAAATCCAGCACGATGCTGGCCCCGACCCACGTCGCGCCAAGCGCGATGGCGTCATAAAGCGCCGTTCCCGCAAAATCGCGGATGTCGATCAGGTCCAGACCATCCTGGAAATCGGTGATCACGTCGGCATCGTCGCCGCGGCGGAACAGGAAGGTGTCGCTGGCGGTACCGCCTGTCAGAACGTCCGCACCATCGCCGCCACGCAGCAGGTCGCGGCCGTCATTGCCATAGAGCACGTCGTCACCGTTACCGCCATAAAGCGCGTCGTGGTCATTGCCGCCGTCCAGGGTGTCGTTGCCGTCGCCGCCATAGAGGGTGTCGTTGCCGCGGTCACCGTTCACGATGTCATCCTCGCCGCCGCCCGACAACAGGTCGTTGCCATCGTTGCCGTTCAGAATGTCTTCGTCGGTGCCGCCCGCGACAAAGTCGTTTCCGGCCCCGCCAAACAGCAGGTCCTGCCCGTTGCCGCCATAGAGATCGTCGTTTCCGTCATCCCCATAGAGAGTGTCGTCACCGGTATCACCGTTCAGCAGGTCATCGCCCGTGCCGCCCGACAGAAGGTCATTGTCGGCACCGCCGTTGAGCGTGTCGGCATCCGCGCCGCCCTGAAGATCATCCGCGCCCGCATCACCGTTCAGCGTATCCTGACCGTCGCCGCCGAGAAGCAGATCGGCACCGGTTCCGCCGAACAGCAGATCATCACCGCCATCGCCCCGCAGGGTATCTGCGCCAGCTTCGCCGTACAGCGTGTCGTTTCCGGACCCGCCTTCAAGCAGATCCATGCCATTGCCGCCTTTCAGGACGTCATTACCCTCGCCGCCGAACAGCTGATCGTTGTCGTCGCCGCCCCACATGTAGTCATTGCCCAGACCGCCGAACAGGGTGTCATCGCCGTTGTTACCCGAGAGGATGTCATCGCCCGAGCCGCCATCGACAACGTCATTGCCGTTGCCGCCGAACAGCGTGTCCTTTCCGTCTTCGCCGTAAATGAAATCGTCTCCGGCCCCGGCTTCGACATAATCGTTGCCGAGTCCGGCCAAAACGGTGTCATTTCCACCGAATCCAAAATAGGTATCGTTGCCGTCTTGCAGAAACGCAATATCATCGCCTGACGTGCCGTCGAGGATATCTCCAAATGGAGTGCCGATCTGGATATTGGGCATGATACCTCCTCAGGAAGACCCTGTAAGTCATTAAAGCCACTTAATATTCAACGTCTGCCGATATTTGCCCGAACGGGTTCACAAGCCATTTCCGACCTTGTTAATTTTGACAACAAAATTGTCTAAAAAACGAGAAAATCGCGTTTTTTGTATTGTCTTTTTGATAAAATGAGGCATCGACTCGATAATTGTTTCCGATTCACGCCCGCAATGTGTTGCAATTGTCGATGTTTGGACATGGTTTTGCCATGATTGCAAAGAGCCCGCGCGAAATGTCTTTGGGCCCGAACAGCTGACATCCGACGGGGTGGCCTCCGCGCGCCCGGGCGACGCCATCGCCCGCGGCACCGCATTGCGCGGGATCAGGGATGTGGTTTCGACCCGCCCCCGGCCGGCATCAGAAGACTGCGTTCCATAAGCCGGGACGCGGGTCTCGCCGCAGTTTGCTGACGAGAGTCCAAATGATCGAATGTGGGATCATGGTGCTGCTGGAGAGAATTGAACTCTCGACCTCTCCCTTACCAAGGGAGTGCTCTACCTCTGAGCTACAGCAGCGCCGTGGGCGGCTCTCTAGACCCAATTGAAACCTCGCGCAAGAGCAATCTGGACGGTTTTTTTCCTCTGCATTACACAGAGGCATGGCAGAGAAAAAAATCGCCCCCGGCAAAGGCAAATCCGTGCAATCCCGTGACGACCGCCTTAAAGCGGCGCTGAAGGCCAACATGGCCCGGCGCAAGGCGCAGGCGCGCGCGCGTTCGGAGGCCGCGCCTGACACGGCAGACACAACAGGCAAGCCCGAAAGGTAAACAATGGATTCGATACTGGTAACCGGAAACGGGCCGCTGAACGGCCGCATTCCGATTGCGGGCGCCAAGAACGCCTGTCTGACACTGATGCCCGCAACCCTGCTCAGCGACGAGCCGCTGACGCTGACCAACGCGCCGCGTCTCAGCGACATCCGCACCATGACCACGTTGCTGCAGTCGCTGGGGGCCGAGGTCACCACGCTACAGGACGGCCAGGTGCTGGCGATGTCCAGCCACGATCTGAACAACCACACCGCCGATTACGATATTGTGCGCAAGATGCGCGCCTCGATCCTGGTTCTGGGACCGATGCTGGCGCGCGACGGCCATGCGGTGGTCTCGCTGCCTGGCGGCTGTGCCATTGGCGCACGGCCGGTCGATCTGCACCTCAAGGCGCTGGAGGCGATGGGCGCCGAGCTCGACCTGAGGGACGGCTATGTGCACGCCAAGGCGTCGGGTGGGCTAAAGGGCGGCAAGGTCGAATTCCCCTTTGTCTCGGTCGGGGCCACCGAGAACGCGGTGATGGCGGCGACATTGGCCAAGGGCACCACGGTGATCACCAACGCCGCGCGGGAACCCGAGATCGTCGATCTGGTGCAGTGCCTTCGCAAGATGGGTGCGCAGATCGAGGGTGAAGGCGCCGGCACGATCACCATACAAGGTGTCGACCGGCTGCACGGCGCCACCCACCCGGTGGTCACTGACCGGATCGAACTGGGCACCTATATGCTGGCACCGGCGATCTGTGGCGGCGAGGTCGAACTGCTGGGTGGCCGGCTGGATCTGGTCGGCGCCTTCTGTGAAAAGCTCGACGCCGCAGGCATCGACGTGACTGAGACCCGCGACGGGCTGACGGTCAAGCGCCGTGGTGACCGGGTACAGGCGGTGGATGTGGTGACGGAACCCTTCCCCGGCTTTCCCACCGACCTGCAGGCGCAGATGATGGCGCTTTTGTGCACCGCCGAGGGCACCAGCGTGCTGGAAGAGAAGATTTTCGAAAACCGGTTCATGCATGCGCCGGAACTGATCCGCATGGGGGCCTCGATCGACGTGCATGGCGGCACGGCCACGGTCACCGGGGTCGACCGGCTGAAGGGGGCGCCGGTGATGGCGACCGACCTGCGGGCATCGGTTTCGCTGATTCTGGCGGGGCTGGCGGCCGAGGGGGAAACCGTGGTCAGCCGGGTTTATCACCTTGACCGCGGCTATGAGCATGTGGTGCGCAAGCTGGAAGCGGTCGGCGCAAGAATAGAACGGATCAGTAACCAGTGACACAAGACGCAACATTCGAAGACGGCCGCGAGGCGCCGCTGTATCTGGCGGCGCTGGACGACGACGACCTAAAGGTGATCGCCGCGCTTGGTCAGGACGCGGTGTTTCCGGTGACGGAAATGAGCTGGCGGCCGAAAGAGCGGCGCTTTGCCCTGCTGCTGAACCGCTTTCGCTGGGAAGACAACGGCATGGAACGGCACGGTCCTGAAAGAGTGCAGTCGCTGCTGGTCATCGACAACGTGCTCGGGGTGTCGAGCCAGGGCATCGACCGCAAGGATGCCGATCTGATCCTGTCGCTGCTGGACATCGGCTTTGACGCTGGCGCAGATGGTGGCGGTCATGTTCTGATCACGCTGGCCGGTGACGGTGCGATCCGGCTGGAGGTCGAGGCGCTCGAAGTTTCGCTCAAGGATGTCACCCGCCCCTACCGCGCGCCCTCGCGGCACGTGCCTGAACACGGCGACTGAACTGCCAACCCACCGTTTTAACGCGGCGCGTCCGGCCCCATAACGCTTGAGGCCCGGCTGCAGCTTGGCTAAGTCAGCATCCCAAAGGAGAGCCACATGCCCCAGTTTCTGGACACCACCGACGCAGGGTTCGAAACCACCTTTGCCGCTCTGCTGGCGGCCAAGCGCGAGGACAGCCCGGATGTCGATGCCGTGGTGGCAGAGATCATCGCGGAGGTCCGCGCCCGGGGTGATGCCGCGGTGATCGAGCTGACGTCGCGGTTCGACCGGCTCACGCTGACCTCCGCTTCGCTGGCGATCAGCGCCGAGGAGGTCGCGCAGGCGGTTGCGCAGGTGGCGGCCGAAGATCGCGCCGCGCTGGAACTGGCCGCCGAACGTATTCGCGCATACCACCTGCGCCAGATGCCCGAGGACCAAAGCTGGACCGACCCTGCGGGAGCTACTCTCGGATGGCGGTGGAGCGCAATCAGCGCCGCCGGGCTCTATGTTCCTGGCGGACTGGCTTCCTACCCTTCCTCGGTGCTGATGAATGCGATCCCTGCCAAGGTGGCCGGGGTTGACCGGCTGGCGATCGTTGTCCCCTCGCCCGATGGTGTCCTGAATCCGCTGGTCCTGCTGGCTGCCCAGATTGCCGGGGTCGACGAGATCTATCGCATCGGAGGCGCCCAGGCGATTGCCGCGCTGGCCTATGGCACCGAGACCATCGCGCCCGTCGACAAGATCACCGGCCCTGGCAACGCCTTTGTCGCGGCCGCCAAACGCCGGGTCTTTGGCAAGGTCGGCATCGACATGATCGCGGGTCCGTCGGAAATCCTGGTGATCGCCGACAAGAACAACGATCCCGACTGGATCGCGCTGGACCTGATGAGCCAGGCTGAACATGACGAGAGTGCCCAATCGCTGCTGATCACCGATGACGCCGCATTTGGCCGCGCCGTCAACGACGCCGTCGAACGGCGGCTGATGACGTTGGACCGCCGCGCCATCGCCGGGGCCAGCTGGCGCGATTTCGGCGCGGTGATCACCGTGCGGGATCTGGATGAGGCTGCTGCCCTGTCCAACCGCATTGCGCCGGAACACCTGGAACTGTGCGTGGACGACCCCGAGGCGCTGGCGGAGAAATGTACCCATGCCGGGGCGATATTCCTCGGCCAGTTCACCCCAGAGGCCATCGGCGATTACGTCGGAGGGCCGAACCACGTGTTGCCCACGGCCCGGTCGGCGCGGTTCTCGTCCGGTCTGTCGGTGATGGACTTTTTGAAGCGGACCACCATGGCGCGGATGACACCGGAGGCGCTGCGTGCTATTGGCCCTGCGGCTGAACGACTGGCACAGTCCGAAAGCCTCGAGGCGCATGGGCTGTCGGTTCGCGCGCGTCTAGACCATTTGAACAGGTAACATACCGATGTCACATATTGTCGATATTGCTCTGGATGACGCGGGGCTGCCGCCACCCACGCCCGAGATCGAACAGGAACGCAAGGTCGCCATGTTCGATCTGCTGGAAAAGAACAGCTTTGATCTGCCCAAACGGGAGGACCGGTTGGTGCCCGAGGGGCCCTATCGGGTCAAACTGTCGATCCGCGAGAAACGGCTGGTCTTTGATATCGACACCGAAGATGGACAGAAGGCGGCGGAATTTCACCTGTCACTGGGACCGTTCCGACAGGTGGTCAAAGACTACTTTCAGATCTGCGAAAGCTATTTCGACGCGGTCAAAACCCTGCCGCCCAGCCAGATCGAAACCATCGACATGGCCCGGCGCGGTATCCACAACGAAGGCAGCCGGGTTTTGCAGGAACGGCTTGAAGGCAAGGCCGATGTCGACACCGATACCGCGCGGCGGCTGTTCACGCTGATCTGCGTGCTGCATTTCGGGGGCTGAATGGTGATGCCGCTCCCGCAGTCGGTCCTGTTCTGCTGCGATCACAATGCCTGTCGGTCGCCGATGGCCGAAGGTATCATGAAACGGTTCTATGGCACCGATACCTATGTGCAGTCTGTCGGCGTGCGCAGCGATCTTGAGATCGACGGGTTTTCCATCGCCGTCTGCCAGGAAATCGGGGTGGAACTGTCACGGCACCGGTCACGTTCATTCGACGAACTGGAGCAGTGGGGCGATGACCTGTCGTCCTTTGACCAAGTGGTCGCCTTGTCGCCCGCCAGCCAGCGCCGGGCGCTGGAACTGACCCGCTACTTTCACCTCGACGTGGAATACTGGCCGATTCTCGACCCCACCGGCCTGGGCGAAACCCGTGCCGCGAAACTGGACGCCTACCGCCAGTCCCGCGACCAGATCGTCGGCCGGATGATCGAACGCTGGGGTCCGCCGATCGAGAACGACTGAACGCTAGAGCTTGCGCGCCACCACGAAGTGATTGGGCGGTGAGGCCGGGTAGTTGCCGGTCTCAATGATCTCGAACCCCGCGCGGGTGATGTGGTCGTCAATCTCGGCGATGCGAAAGTATTTCACATAGGGCGCCTTTCCGATCAGCCGCATGGCACTGATCAGCAGTCGCATCCACGCGCCCTTGTCCGCCAGGCCCACGGTTTTCGAAATGAACAGCCCGCCGGGTTTGAGCATGCCGTGAACCTGGGCCAAAACCGCCTCGGTATCCTCGATCAGATGCAGCAGATTAAAGGCCATCACCACTTCGTAAGGCGCGGCCTCGGGTGGGGTACCGCCCGGCACCGCCATCGGCGAGAAATCGACGTTGGCGACCCCTTGCGCCTTTTCGCGGGCGATGTCGATCATGCCGGTGGCCACATCCGTGCCGGTAATATGGTTTACGGCATCGGCCAGCTTCAGCGCCGTGGTCCCGGTGCCGCACCCGATTTCCAGCACCCGGTCGTCGGCGTGCAGGTAGCTGCGAGTCCGGTCCAGTGTCAGCTCGTAAGCCGCCTCGTCCTGTACCGGGCGTTTTGCATATTTGCGGGCGGCCTTGTTCCAAAATTCCGTATTGATTGACATCTGTTTTCCTATCGAACCAAGCGGCGCCCGGCTGCCGGGCGCTTAAATGACTGTCTCCGAACCGCTGCGGGCGGTGTTCGGATAGGGGGGTATCTAGGCCCGGCCCACCCCAAAAGAAATTGCAGAAATTCGCAGGCCATCTATACGTATTTGCATGAATTGGACCGCCATCAATTTTGACTGGAACCAGGCCCGCGCTTTTTTGGTAACGGCTGAAGAAGGCTCCCTGTCTGCCGCTGCGCGTGCGCTGGGGTTGACGCAACCGACGCTCGGCCGCCAGGTCGCGGGGTTGGAGGAAGCGCTGGGAGTGACCCTGTTCGAGCGGGTCGGCCGGGGGATCATGCTGACACAGGCCGGTGTCGAACTGCTGGATCACGTACGTGGCATGGGCGACGCCGCCGGGCGGATCTCTTTGGCGGCCTCTGGTCAGTCGCAATCCGTCGAGGGCGCGGTCAGCATCACGGCCAGCGACCTGATGTCGGCCTACCACCTGCCCCCTGTCATCGCGCGGCTGCGCGAGATCGCGCCGGGCATCGAGGTGACGGTCGTGGCCGCCAATGATGTGCGCGATCTGACCCGGCGCGAGGCCGATGTCGCCATCCGTCATGTCCGCCCCGAACAACCCGAGCTCATCGCCAAGCTGATCGGCCACGGCGATGCGGGGTTCTATGCCGCCCGGCGCTATGTTAGCCGCGTCGGGCGTCCGGACACGCTTGCGGATCTGACCGGGCTCGATTTCGTTGGATTTGCACGCGATGACCAGTTGATCGCCCGACTGGGCGAGATGGGGCTGCCCCTGCGGCCCGAGAATTTTCGCCTGTTTGCCGAAAACGGCATGGTCTACTGGAACCTGATCGCCGAGGGTCTGGGCGTGGGCATCCTGCCTGACGATCTGGCCGGACCGGACCCGCGCCTGACACGGCTGATCCCGGATATGGAGCCGATCCGCTTTCCGCTTTGGCTGACGACTCACCGCGAACTGCACACCAGCCGCCGCATCCGTGTGGTGTTCGATCTGCTCGCCGAAATGCTGGGGGACAGGGCCGACCGCCGGGTTTCACGCGCCTGAGCCGCCCCGGGACGTTTCAAATCGGTCACAAATCGCAGGACGCGCGAAATGGCCGCTTGAAAAACTGCGCAAATGGCACCATTTAAGCGCACGGCCCGCACCCTGGCGGGCTTTTCGTGATGGAGACAACATGGCCAAGGAAGACACTCTCGAATTCCCCGGCGTCGTGAAGGAACTCCTGCCGAATGCGACATTCCGGGTCGAACTTGAGAACGGCCATGAGATCATCGCACATACGGCGGGCAAGATGCGCAAAAACCGCATCCGCGTTCTGGCCGGCGACAAGGTTCAGGTGGAAATGACCCCCTACGATCTGACCAAGGGTCGGATCAACTACCGCTTCAAGTAACGCCGGTCATGGCGTTCATCCTCGGATCGGGCAGCCCCAGACGGCTGGACCTGCTGGCCCAGCTTGGCGTCACCCCGGACGCGGTTCGCCCGCCCGAGATCGACGAAGACCCGCAAAAGGGCGAGTTACCGCGCCCATATTGCGCCCGCATCGCCCGCGAAAAGGCCCATGCGGTTACCGCCGATCCCGATGATATCGTGCTTTGCGCCGATACCACCGTGGCGCTGGGCCGCCGTATCCTGGGCAAACCCGCCGACGCGGCAGAGGCGGCGCAGTTTCTCTATGTGCTCTCCGGCCGCCGCCACAGGGTGATCACCGCCATCGCGGTGCGCCGTGGCGATCGCCTGTGGCAAAAGGACGTGGTCAGTTCCGTCAAGATGAAACGCCTCTCTTACCTCGAGGTGAACGCTTATCTCGCCACCGGCGACTGGCGGGGCAAGGCCGGCGGCTATGCCATCCAGGGCCCCGCCGGCGCCTTCATCCCCTGGATCGAAGGGTCATTCACCGGCATCGTCGGTCTGCCCCTGGCCGAAACCGCCGGGTTGCTGCAGGCCGCCGGCCTGCCCCTCTACCGGGCCGCCGCATGAAGGGCCGCCAGATCATACTCGACCATATCGGCGACCGCGAGGCCGCCGCGCTGATGGTTGACGGCCGCCTCGACGACCTGCTGATCGATACCGACGCCCCCCGCCCCGGCACCATCTACCGCGCCGTGGCACAGCGCCCGATGAAGGGCCAAGGCGGCCTGTTCCTCGACACCCCCGACGGCACCGCCTTCCTGCGTCAGGTCCGTGGCATCGCGCCCGGCCAGACCCTGTTGGTGCAGCTGACCGGCTACGCCGAACCCGGCAAAGCGCTGCCGGTGACGCAGAAACTGCTGTTCAAGAGCCGTTTCGCCATCGTCACCCCCGAGGCGCCCGGCATCAACATCTCGCGCTCCATCCGCGACGACGAACAGCGCATCCGCATCCGCGCCGCCGCAGAGGACACCCGCGCCGAGGACAGCGGCTACGGGCTGATCCTGCGCTCGGCCTGCGCCGACGGTTCCGAGGAGGAGATCGCCGAAGATATCGAGACCATGCTGGACCTCGCCGATGCGGTGCTGGGCGATGCCGAGGGCCCCGCCGAGACTCTGACCGAAGGCGACGGCCCGCATCTGCTGGCCTGGCGCGACTGGACCGCCCCGGCCAGCATCGATACTGAACCCGGCGGCTTTGACCGCCACGGCCTGCACGATGCCATCGACGCCCTGCGCGGCCCCCGTGTCGCCCTGCCCGGCGGCGCATCCATGTTCATCGAACCGACCCGCGCGCTGGTCGCCATTGACGTCAACACCGGCACTGACAGCTCGCTGGCCGCCGGGCTGAAGGCCAATATCGCCACCGCCCGCGACCTGCCCCGGCAGCTGCGCCTGCGCGGGCTGGGCGGCCAGATCACCCTCGACCTGGCCCCGATGCCCAAGAAGGACCGTCGCGGTTTCGAAGCCGCCCTGCGCGCCGCCTTCAAGGCCGACTCCGAAGACACCGTGCTGGCCGGCTGGACGCCGCTGGGCCACTACGAGCTGCAACGCAAACGCGGCCGCATGCCGCTGGCCCAGACGCTGCCATGAGCTGCCCGATCTGCCAACGCGCCGCCGTCCCCGACTACCGCCCGTTCTGCTCCCGCCGCTGCGCCGACATCGACCTCGGCAACTGGCTGAAAGGCAGCTACGCCCTGCCCGCCGACACGCCGGAAGACTTTGAAAACAATAAAGAAGACGCGCCCTCACCCGAACAAAAACCGCATTGACACAGGTTTGTCAAAAAAGCCTCTGGACACCCGCCGCCACACAGCCTAGAACGCGCCCACCCAAAGGCAATCGCCTTTCCCGTGCCCGGGTAGCTCAGGGGTAGAGCAGTGGATTGAAAATCCTCGTGTCGGTGGTTCGATTCCGCCCCCGGGCACCACTTATATAAATAAATACTAACACTTAAGGCGCGCGCGAGCGAATGGGCCAAGGTCTCATTGATTGCTCAGGTGCACTTTGGGTTTCCCATTCTGGAATAACACCTGCCTACCTTGCAGCCTGCAACAGCGGTTACGTCCCTTGCGGAATGGGTCGACCTATGAGTAGTTCGTAAACCTCCCTGACAATGGGCCAAGTATCCGCGTGAAGGACCTCCTGTGCGCCGGCACGCAATCTGGCGCGTGCGCATACAGTCACGGGTGTCAGCCGGTCTCCGGGGTGAACTTCAGGCGGGCGTGGAACCGTGCCAGCTCGGTTGCCGAGGGGCTTTGCCCGCAGAAGGTCTTCACATAGGCCGGCGCGCGCGACATGCGCAGGGCTTGCGATTCGGTCACCTGCATCGAGATGTAGCCGATCTGGGTCAGGTAGACCGTGCGCGCTCGCACGTCGGCTTCGTCGGTCGCGAAGCCGAACCTCTCGAACATCGAGCGGATCGCGTCCAGGCGGATCTCGTCGGCCCTGTGCACTCGGTCTGCGACGGAATCGGATCGGTGCGCCCACCCCCGGATCGCGAAGTCCAGTTGCGGTTCGAACTGGGTTTCCTCTTGGAAAACCACGATCAGGTTCAGCACGGCCTCAGAGATGGTTTCCGCATAAGCACCGCAAGCCTCCACGAAGGCGCCGGTGTTCTTGGCCTCCCATTCAACCAGCAGCGCATCAAGCAAAGCGCGCCGGTCCTTAAAGAACCAGTAGAAACTGGTACGGGCAATGTTGATCCGGCCGGCCAGTGTCTGGATCTTGACCGCGTCGACGCCGGCATCGATCAGAGACTGCTTGGCCGCATCCAGCCAGACCCGGCGAGAGCCGCGCCAGCCGGAGGTCTTTTCCGGGGGTGCCGGGGTATCTGACCCTGAATCCATACGCGGCACGTTAAGCGGTGACAGCCCGGCCCACAAGGAAATATACACAAGTGACCCTTTTCTTGACACAAATGCACACTTCAAGGATATCTACTCTTGTCTGCAGGGAGTGCGCCGATGTCCAACGATCCCCTTCTCCAGCCTTTCAAGTTGAAGCACCTGACCCTGCGCAACCGCATCATGACCACCAGCCACGAACCCGCCTACCCGGAGGACGGCATGCCGAAGGAGCGATATGCCGCCTATCACGCAGAACGGGCCAAAGGCGGCGTGGCACTGGCGATGACAGCCGGTTCCGCAGCGGTTTCGAAAGACAGCCCGCCTGTCTTCAACAACATCCTGGCCTACCGCGATGAGGTGGTGCCATGGATCAGACAATTGACCGACGCCTGCCACGATCATGGCTGCGCGGTGATGATCCAACTCACGCACCTTGGTCGCCGGACCACCTGGAACAAGGGGGACTGGCTGCCGTCGCTCTCCTCTTCCAAACACCGCGAACCGGCACACAAGGCCTTTCCCAAGTTGGCCGAGGACTGGGACATCGAACGGATCATCACCGATTTTGCAGATGCCACCGAACGGATGAAGGACGGTGGCATGGACGGGGTCGAACTTGAGGTCTACGGCCACCTGCTCGACCAGTTCTGGTCGCCGCTGACGAACGACCTGGACGGGCCCTATAGCGGCCGGACGCTCGACAGCCGAATGAAACTGTTGATGGATGTGCTTACCGGTATCCGCAAGCGCGTGGGGAACGCGTTCATTGTCGGCCTGCGCTACACGGCGGACGAGGCCGCGACCGGCGGCATCACAGCCGAGGAAGGGCTGGAAATCTCGAAACGCCTGGCTGACTGCGGCATGGTCGATTTCCTCAACGTGATCCGGGGTCGCATCCACACCGATCCGGCGATGACCGACGTGATCCCGGTCCAAGGCATGAAGAACGCACCGCATCTGGATTTCGCCGGCGCGGTCCGGAAAGCCACCGGCATGCCGACCTTCCACGCCGCCAAGATTCCCGATGTCGCCACAGCCCGGCATGCGGTTGCGGCGGGGTTGCTCGACATGGTGGGCATGACGCGCGCCCATATGGCCGACCCGCATGTGGTGCGCAAGATCATCGCCGGCCGCGAGGCCGACATCCGCCCGTGCGTCGGCGCCACCTATTGTCTGGACCGCATCTATGCAGCGGGCGAAGCGCTGTGCATCCACAACCCCGCAACAGGCCGCGAATTATCGATGCCGCATCAGATCTCCCCCGCGGCCGACCCCAAGACCGTGGTCATCGTCGGTGCCGGACCCGCCGGGCTCGAGGCCGCGCGGGTCGCGGCGGAACGAGGTCATGCGGTGACGGTGTTCGAGGCACAGCCGGATCCCGGTGGGCAGGTCCGCCTGACCGCCCTGTCCCCCCGGCGACGCGAGATGATCAGCATCATCGACTGGCGCATGACCCAATGCGCCGCCCGCGAGGTGGAGTTCCGTTTCAACACATGGGCCGACGTCGACCTGGTCACCGCGTTGAACCCGGACGTGGTGATCGTCGCCACAGGCGGCCTGCCCAACACCGAACTGTTCGAAAACGACGCGGACCAGCCGCTGGTGGTCTCTGCCTGGGACCTGATTTCGGGCGATGCCAAACCCGGAAGAGACGTCCTGATTTACGACGAAAGCGGCGATCACCCCGGACTGATGGCAGCCGAGGTCGCCGCGAACGCGGGCGCCAGCGTCGAAGTGATGACGCCGGACCGGACCTTTGCGCCCGATATCATGGCGATGAACCTGGTTCCCTACATGCGCAGCCTGCAAGACAAGGACGTCCTCTTTACCGTTGCCCGCCGCCTCACGGCAGTCGCGCGGGACGGCAACCGGCTGCGGACCACGATCGGCACGGATTACAGTGACCTCACGCGCGAACAGACCTATGATCAGGTGGTGATCAACTATGGCACGATGCCACTCGACGAACTCTATTTCGAGCTGAAACCGCTGTCGATCAACGGCGGCGCCGTGGATCAGGAAGCGTTGATATCCGGCAAACCACAGCGTGTGGTGCGCAACCCCGACGGGCAGTTCCAACTGTTTCGGATTGGCGACGCGGTCAGTTCCCGAAACATCCACGCGGCGATTTACGATGCGCTTCGCCTGCTGAAGGACATCTAATATCCGGTCCACCCGGACTATCCATGTCATCTCGGCCCGTACCGAGGGCGTCGTGGGCGATGTCATCGTCGGCGGCGCCCTGCAGCCGCCCGAAGCGCGGGCCGCCCGGATCATCATGGAATCGGAGGACACCCCAGCCATGTCCGGCGCCAACTCGATCCAAGTCGCAACCGTCCAGCTCGATGCCGGACCGGTAACCACGCTAGAAAGCCTGGACGACAGCGTGATTGAGGCGGGCTATGACCTTGGCGGCACCGGGTTTTCGTTGCTGCGCGAGATCGTGATCCCGCATGCCGCACCCGGCATCGTGTCGGGCTGCATCGTGGTGTTCATGCTGTCCCTGGGCAACTACCTGACCCCCACCATCCCGCAACCCCGCGCCATTCGCGTCGCCTATGGGCTGTATGTCGCACTGTTCTTTCTCTACCTCGCACTGCCGCTGACGGTGGTGGCGGTCTTTGCCTTCAACGACAGCCAGTTCCCGTCGCTGCCGTGGGAGGGGTTCACCTGGAACTGGTTTTTTGGGCAGGAACGCCCGCAGATCGGCGTGTT
>NZ_JAIUZI010000020.1 GCF_020171285.1 Seohaeicola saemankumensis | reverse complement strand
TCGGCAGGCTCAAGGACTGGCGACGCGTCGCAACCCGCTACGACAGGTGTCCGAAGGTCTTCCTTTCAGCCATCGCACTCGCAGCAACCGTCATTTTCTGGCTATGAGTCCTGACCCTAGTCAACCACCGAAAGAAATTATCTGGCATTAATCTGTTGTTGTAGAGATTTGAGGCCGAACCAGCAGCGAATACCAGCCTTTTTCCGCATCGCTCTTGTCGACCCTGGGTGTGGCGAAAGAGCGGTACGTGATCAAAGTTTCTTCGTGGCTTTGAATGACTGGCCTGACGTCATCAGCAGCAGCCTAGTGACATTCGTGCCGCTCCTGTGAACTTATGCTGCGCAAGCACTCGCGGCGCGAGCAAATGGTTGATCTGTTACGCTTCTCGGGAATTGCAAAGTCTAATTGTGAATGTCCGTTTTGGGCTGAGACCGGTCATCGGCAACCATTGAGCCTGCGGCTGCTTTGTCCGCAACTCAGCCATCGAGCTTAATCTCGGGAATGTCTGCTGTCGGCAGAAGCGGACGTTCAGGCCCGAAACCGCGTTTTGACTGCCCTGGATGACCGCTCAGCTTCTGACTGTGTTGAAGAAGTCGGCTGTGAGAACGCGTTGCCATTGCGGTCGCGTCGGTCTGGTCTTTGCGCTCATGCCATTGCCGGTGAGCCAGGGATCAGTTTTTCGAGTTTCCGGAGGTTTTGGGTGGTTGCAGCGAGGAGGAACTCATCCTTGGCGCCGTTTGGTCCGCGGAGGCGCAGCCGGTCGAGCCGGAGAATGCGTTTGAGGTGAGCAAAGAGCATCTCGACCTTTTTTCGTCGCCTGCTGGCATCGGCATAGGCGTGTGTCGTCACGATGTGCCGGGCTGCGTCTCTTGCGGCTTCGTGGACATGGCGGGAGATCTTCCTGGTTGGCTGGTTCGGGGTGCATTGCTCCTTGAGCGCACAGGCTGAACAGTCCTGCTTGCGGGCGAAGTACTTTCGGAAGCCGTCCTTGCCGACCCCATCGCGAGGTTTCTTCATCTGACGCCAATACTTCTTCAGGGCCTTGCCACCCGGACAGGTATACTCGTCGCGCTCTGGGTCATAGCGGAACTCGGCGTTAGAGAATGTGCCATCTCGGCGCTCAGATTTATCAATCACCGGGATGTGCGGCTCGATCCCTTTTCCGACGAGCCAGCCCAGCATCTCACCGGACCCGTAGGCCGTGTCCGCAGCAAGCCGGTCTGGCGTCAGGCCGAAGCGCTCCCTCGTGCGCGCAATCATCTTTCGCGTGGCACCGACCTCCGCAGTGCGGATCGACCTGGTGGCCTCCACATCAAGGATCACGCCGTGGTCCGTATCGATCAGGTAGTTGTCGGAATAGGCAAAGAAGGCTGGTCCCTTCCGCGCGCCGGTCCACTGGCTGGCCGGATCGGCGAAGGACGTGAACTTGGGCGCAACCTCGCTGGCTGCTCCAAAGGCGGCATCGTCGAGTACGTCGAGATACTCGCGTACGGCACGGGGCGCCGCCTGAACATCGATCCGGTCGGGGTCCCAATCGGCCTTGGCTGCTGCATACTGCTTGTTCGCGTCTGCCCGGATGAGGCTGGCATCGGATGCGAAGGTCTGACCGCCAACCAGGCCTTCGATGATGCACCGGGCGACGACGCTCTCGAACAGGTGTCGGAAGAGATCACTATCCCGGAACCTGCCGTGGCGGTTCTTCGAGAAGGTCGAATGGTCGGGCACCGGATCGGTCAGATCGAGGCGACAGAACCAGCGATACGCCAGATTTAGATGCACCTCTTCACACAGCCGCCGCTCTGACCGGATACCGAAGGCATAGCCCACAATCAGCATTCGGATCATCAGCTCGGGATCGACCGAGGGCCTGCCCGTTGAACTGTAGAACGGCGCGAGATGCCGGCGCATGTCACCAAGATCGACAAACCGGTCCATGGCCCTCAACAAGTGATCCGACGGAACATGATCTTCAATGCTAAACTCGTAAAACAGCGCACCCTGCGCCACCTGTCTCGGTCCCATCATCGCCAGACCTCCCTTACCTCAAGGCAAGCGAATCAGCCGATCACGCCACGCTCAAGCGGAGTTTTTCAACACAATCCGCCCTCTGCCGACCTTGGCTTTTCGCGTAACAGCCGACGCGATGCTCGAAATGCGAACATTCCCTGCGAGCGAGACAACCAGCCACACCGTTCTCGCAAAATCCAAGCCGCTGCATTGAAACGTTAATGAAACGGTCGCCACCAGTGAGAGACCGACAAAACGGGCTACTGGTGGACTCGTGGTACGACATCAAGGAAGCTTACCTGTCGGCTTCAACCTTTTTGGGAATCAGGATACCAGATCCGAAATTCCTTTGAGTCTAGATAAGCATGCATTCTGGCGCTAATTTCTGACGTGTTGACTCGCTTCGGGAATAGAAACAGTGACCAACCAAACGAACCTCGGACTCGCGTCATTGCCACTGTTTGGCGCGGCGATTGTGATTATCGCGGTCTTTTCTGGTCCAGCGTTTGGCCAGGCGCCTACCGACTTTGCGCCGATCTTGCCGGACATTGCGGTCCGGGGCCGAGGTTGGGGGCAGTTGTCTGAACCGACGGAATTGGTCGAGTTCGCCGTGGCGCTAATCGAAACATCGTTGATGACCGCGGCCATCGCCTATCACCCGATCATGTCCGCAACCCGGAGAACGAGAAGTGATTTCGAGGCGCCGCGCGCGCTCTTTATCTTTGCGCTGATCGGAATGGTAGTCGGGTTTCTGATCATGCATCACGGCTACTTGATCGGGTTTGTCCTCTTCGGTCTCGGAGGGCTGTTGCGGTTCAAGACCGACGACAATTCCGGCGACACGATGCGCCTCATTTTGGTAACCCTGATCGGTTTATGTATCGGGCTGGACCTGCCGGTCGTCGCCCTGATCACGACAGCCAGCGCATGGGCCATTCTCTACCTGCTTGGTGGGCCTGCGAATTTTGGACTCGATATCCAGTTCTCCGACAAGAAGAGGCCAGTGTCCGAATCCATGCAGGAGTTGCGCGACGCACTCCAGAAAAGTGGTTTCCGCATCGTTTCCATGAGCCGGACCAAGTTCAAGTCCACCGTGCATTACGTTGTGACCGGCACTCAAGGAACCCGCCGTTCGGCACTGGAACGGGAAATGGCCAGGCTGGCGGAAACCAAGGGCAGCGGGATTTCTGACTGGCATGTCGATTGACGCGCGGTGAAGCAAATGAACCGGCCGGCTGAACGCGGTCTTTCAGAAATTTTCGGGCACGGTGTAGCCGTTGGTGCGCTATCAATTCTGGTGCAGGGGGCAGTCGCAAGTGATGCCGCGGCGGAAATTACCTTGTCGTTCGTCGAGGCTCGCAGGATCGCCGATCCTTCTGCTGGTTTTGTAGAGGTGTCTGGTCTCAGCCTCGCCCTGGGCGATGGCTTTTGGTCGGTGAGCGACGACACCGCTCGGGTGTTCCGGCTGGACGCAAAAGGCGACGTACATAGAAAAAGGTCGCTGCCCGGCGAAACCGATCTCGAAGGTGTTGCCGAGGACGTTAACGGGCATCGCGTCCTGGCCGTTCGCGAGGATACGTCGGAGATCCTGTCCGTTTCGCACGACGGCACGATTTCGCGCTTTGCCCTGCTTTCGATGGAGGGCGCACAGGCACTCGCTCCCTATTTCATATCCGGTGACAACAACGGTCTCGAAGGCATTGCAGTGAACCCCGAAACCGGTGCCGTTTATGTCCTGAAGGAACGCCATCCCCGACTGCTGATCGAACTCGCGCCGGATCTGACACGGGTGCTTGGGGCCCTGCATCTCACGCCGGACATTGGTTTTGTTTCTTCTGCGGCCGGCGAGGATCAACTCGATGTGTCCGGTCTGGCTTGGGATACCCGGCGCAAGGGGTTCTGGATTTGCAGTGACACCGGTGAAGCGGTGTTCTTCCTGGACACTTCCACCATGACGGCACGCGGATGGACCCTGATGGATGCGAGGAAAAAGAAACTGGAACCCGTGCGCAACGCGGAAGGCGTGGCGTTAAGCGCGGATGGCATTACGCTTTATGTCGTGACAGACGACGGCAAGAAGTCGCGTCTTTTGACATACCGCATTGACGGAAACGAATAACACGACTGATCTTGCGTGGTAGGCAATTCGAAAAGGAGTACCCGAGGTGATTGGAAATGGCTTAGCTGGAATGATCCGTTCCGTGTTTCTGGGGTTGGGCCTGCTTGTGATCGCTGCCCCGGCGATGGCGACGGACTTTACCGCGCGGTCGGGTGGACCGGGCAAGGAACAGATGCTGGCCAGATCGAATGCCGTTCCCGCCGATGGGCTGGCTTTTGTGCGCCCGGTCCTCTCGGGCGTGCTTTATCGTGGTGGGTTCAAGGGAGGTGACAAGGCCCGCACCGGCCTGTCGTCGTCTCAGCGCAAGCAACTGTGCGAGTCCGGCTTCTCTTCGGCGCGCTACATCGATTTCGGGAAGCACACGAAATACGGCGAGACCTCATGCGGAAGCGGCAGGCTGACCTATGCGGCTGGCAAATCCACGCGCCCCGACGACGTGATGGCGGAAATCTACAACGTCATCAAGAACCCGAGCCAAGGTCCGGTTTACGTGCATTGCATGTGGGGGGTTCATTCCTCGGGGGCCATATCGGCCATGGCGCTGGTCCAGTTCTGCGGCTGGAGCGAGGAGCGAGCCAAGAAGTACTGGAACGACGCCCGCAACGGCGCCGGATGCTCTGATGGTTGCGATGCCTGGATCGACCATCATTTCGAGCATTTCAAACTGAACCCATCCTTGAAAATCTCGGCTGCCGAACAGGCCGCAATTTGCCCCAAGTGAGAGAACCCATGCTGCGCACCATCATCCTATGCGCCGGGCTGTTGCCGGGTGCCGCTTTCGCCACTGATGCCGTCAAGGGTGAGGAAACGACCTTTACCAGCCCCAATGGCGTGACCGAGCGCTGTGTGCGCATCGCAAGAATGCCTGGGGCCGTTTACTCCAAGGATGACCGTAAGACAGAAGCAGAATACTGCGCCTTAGATCTCTATGCGCCCACGGTCGCGCTCTGCCCAAAGACCTGGAGCACGAGCCCCGGGATGATGATCTATGACATCTCTAAAGGACCGTATGCCGGTGACAGGTCTGGCTTCGAGCGTCATGCCTGCGCCGAGGGCAAATCGGCCAAGCAATTGGCCAAAGACAGCCTTGCAAAATTCAAGCCGACGATGAACGCCAAGGGCACAAGTGGAACCTTTTCGGCGTCTTCGCTGATGTATTACCATTTCTCGCGGTACTTCGAGGCCGATATCGGTGTTCCTCCGGCGGTATGGCGCAGCATGGACCGTGGCGCGCATTCTGACGAGGTGGCCTCGCGCGGGTTGTCGATCTCCGGGCATGGCCATTCATCGGGCATGAACCATGCCGGTTGGCGCAAGCTAGTCGATGCGGAAAAAAACCCCAAGGCCTACAGCCCTACGAGCGAACTGTTCACGGCAGATCGCAAGGCGCTTTACGGCGCGCTGCTCAACAGTCCGGGGTCACGCTATGGGTCGGAAGTCAACGGCACCCGTGCCTCGGGTTGGGGCAAAGGACAGAACCTCGACTTCCAGGAAACGGCTCCGTTCCGCGCTCTGCGCTCCGGTGCACCGATCGAAAAGGCCATTTCCGAAGGCATCGAAGAGGCGATCAAGACGAAGCAGATCCGCCGCGACATGGGGCCCGATGTCGATCCCCGCCAGGTCGCCTACTGGATGACCGACATCGCCAATATCGTGCTGCTCGACTTCATCTTCAGCCAGCAGGACCGGATCGGCAACATCGACTACAAGACACGCTGGATGTGGGTCGAGAACGGCGAGGTCAAGAGCCACAAGGCGGAAAACCACAGCAGGGATCGCGGTAAGGCGCCCCAGACGGCGATCCGCATCAAACGCACCCATCTCAACGACAACGACGCGGGTGGACGGGTGGCCTATGCCAATTTCACCAAGTCGACGCAGATGCTGGAAAAGCTCCGGCACTTTCCGGCCAAGACCTACCGGAAGCTGGCCGCGCTCGATGCCGATTTCCGCGTTCGGGGACCTCTCTATACCTATGTTCAGGATAGTTTCGGCCTCACTAACCGGCAAGTTGCGCAGGTCGTGAAGAACACGGCGCTGGCGTTTGGCATCCTGTCGGAGACCTGCAAGCGCGGGGAGTTGATTTTCGACCTGGAGCCCGAGACATTTTTTCTGAAGGGAACTGTAACGCCGGCGGATGTGGATTGTGCGGCCGGTTGAGATGCTCCGCGCAGTTCTCCTCCTGCTTTGCCTCGCCAGTGGTGTCGCGGCGGAACCGTTGCGGATCGCGGTGATCTCGGACCTCAACGGCAGCTATGGAACGACCAAGTATGGGCAGACCGTTCACGCGGCCATCGAGCGGGTCATTGACTTGCGGCCCGACCTGGTGATCAGCACCGGCGACATGGTCGCGGGTCAGCAGGTCAACCCTCACCTGTCCGACAAGCAGGTCAAGGCGATGTGGAGCGCCTTTGACGCCGCAGTGACCACGCCGCTGGCCCAGGCAGGTATCCCCTTTGTCGTCACCCCGGGTAATCATGATGCCTCGGCCTATGGCGGGTTTGAACGGGAGCGCGAAATCTATGCCCGCGTCTGGGGAGACCGGACGCCCGACCTGCCCTTCGTGGACCGGTCCGAATTTCCCTTTCGCTATGCTCTGTCTGCAAAGGGGGTTCTGCTGGTGTCACTGGACGTGACAACGGTCGGGGCCTTGTCCGGAGCGCAGTTTGCCTGGCTCGACGATCTCCTCACGCGCGAGGCGCCTGGTCACAGGGCGATTGTCCTGTTCAGTCACCTGCCGCTCTGGCCCTTTGCCGAAAAGCGGCGCAATGACGTGATCGGGGATCAGAAACTGCATGACCTGCTTGTGCGGCACGGAGTGGACCTATATCTGACCGGTCATCACCATGCTTATTACCCCGGCGTCGCCGACGGCATTCTGATGATATCGCAGTCCTGCCTCGGGTCAGGGCCGCGCGTCCTGCTGGGCGCGACACACCGGTCGCCGAAAGCCTTCACCTTGATCGAGATCGCCGGGGATGGCACGATCGATGAACAGGCATTGCAAGCTCCGGATTTTGTCACGCGGATCAAACTGCGCGACTTGCCGGAATCCATCGGGCGACTGGTCCGAAGGGATCTGGCGAAAAAGTGACGCCGTATAGCTCGACGGCGCGGCAGCAGAAATTCGCCTTCTCGGAAAAGCATCAAGGTCCAAAAAGATTGTATTGCTCGCATTTTGTGCGAGGGCGTGGGCCGGCTTGCCTGACCTACAATAATCCGGCACCTTTGGCTTGACGTCACAAGGCCCTGAAATACAACTCGACGGTGTTATCGGTACGCGGATGAAAGCAGGATGGGCCGTTTTGTTCGAATAGACGACGTACGAGCTGGTAAGACACCAGGGAGATACCGCGGACTTTTCTCCGGGAATATTCTGCCTGTTATGCATGACGCGCGAAGCCCGCGTATGACTGTCGATCGCGCCTATGTCGGTGAGATGCTTCTGGGACGTGTTAATTCGACTGGACATGACATAAGGGTTTCCGAGGATCACAAAGTCTCGGTTATCATGCCGGTCAGAGGTGAATTGCTGACCGAGATGGCGGGCCGGGAATACCGGGCAGGAGTCGGCCAAATGCTGATCGCTTCGCGCGGCCACCGTCAAACCCGGGTGCTTCGCCCGGGCAATGCAGATTTTCTGGCGCTAGTGCTCATAATTGATCAGTCCCGGTTGGTGCGCGAAGCGGCCCGGGTAAACCCGGTCGGAGTCCCCGCTCGGATCGAAGGCGATTTTTGCGTTATGGCCGATGGCCAGATCGTTCCCGAGGTCAGGCATCTGTTTAGCCTGTCCCAAGTCCTGGCCGAGGATCTGGAAACGTGCCAAGGCGACCGAGGCATGCAAACCACAGACTTGGGTTGGCAATCCATCTTGTTCGACAAGGTTCTGAATCTACTCGGCCAACTGAATCTGGTGGAGACCGCAACCATACTCAGGTCTGACGCCGCCAGCCGCCATGTCCGTACCGCGGTCGACTATATGCAGGAGCATTGCGCCGAGATCGGCGCGACGGCCGAAGTCGCCACCGCCTGCGGCATTTCCGTCCGGACGCTCGAAAACGCGTTCCGGTCGGTGAGAGGCGAGACGCCCAAAGACTATCTGACGCGCATCCGACTTGAGGCCGCCCGCGAGATGCTGCTGCGCGGTGACGACGTCGCCACGACGGCCGCTGCCGCTTACGCTTGCGGTTTTGGTCATACTGGCAGATTCGCGGCGCTCTACCGCGACCGTTTCGACGAGCCGCCATCCGCCACGCTTGGCCGGCGGAATAACGTGACGCGGATTTCGCAAATCGGATAACGCCTTCGCACTTCGGATTGGTGCCTGTGTTGGCATGGCTTACTCACTGGAGTGAGAGCCCTGTCACAGGATTGCATGAGCATCGAACCGGAGATCAACCATGAAGCAGTTAGTTACTCTCGCGGCCGGCGCCGCACTGGCCTTTAACATCGCCGGGGCACCAGCCAGTGCCATGGACGACAAGGAAAAGGCCGCCCTGGGTGCGATCGCTCTTCTCGGGATCGCCGCGCTGGCCCACAACCAGAACCACTATCACGAAGGGCAGGAACCGCAGGGTGCGGACCAGACCGCCCAGTTCGAGCGCGGCTATCGCGACGGACTACACAACGAGCCCTACGATTCTCGCCATAGCAGCGCGTCCTATGGCCAGGGCTACGACGCTGGGCAAAAGGAACGCAGCAACCGCCTCGCCCACAAGACCCGCGATGTGCATGGCACCAAAGTGCCAGCAGCGGCCATGCAGGCCTGTCGGGACGAAGCAGCGTCAAGCTGGGGCGTGCACAAACGGGACGTGCATGCCATCAAGGCAGGCCAAGAAGGATCCGACAACTTCTATATCGAACTAGCGTCCGGTCATAAGCACGTGATCTGCGGTACCAATGGGGCTGGTCAGGTGTTCAATCTCCGAAACGGTCGACTTTGAAGCCTAAGCGATTTGCGAATAAGGCAGGAACGTCGTTAGAGCAGGTGGCGAGCTCAATAATGAATCGAGCGCCGAGATTGCCTATGATTGAAAGCAAGTCCGCCGAAATCAATTGACGAAACTTGGGTCCAATCAGACCACACCAATAAAGTTCATCACTCTAACTGTGTTTGCGACACAACAACTGATAGGGGGTTACCAGACATGAAGAAAAGCGCTGCATTTACCGCTGTCTTTTGCATGGGCTTCGCCGGTGTTGCCATCGGCGCCGAGGTCAGCCAGGATGCGATTGACGCCTGTATTGAGGTCACCCGCTCGGAAGCCAGCGGTGGCGGCGGGCATATCCTCCGGACGGAGTTTTCTGAGGCAAATTCGTTGGTTGTGCTTCAGGACGGGAATGACAATGTCTGGAGATGCCTTGTTTCCAACGACGGGGTCGTCCAGGAGCTAACTCGATCAGATGAGGCGCCGGTCCATGCGGCAACGACTGGGGACTATGCCGATGGTATGAGCGGTGGCCCAGACTATTGGCGCATTAATGTGCACAGCACGTTGAATGTGCATTCTGACCCGTCGACCTCGTCACGTACGGTCGCGCGCCTGCATCGTGGCATGGTGGTGGAGAACCGCGGATGCGTCTTCAACGAAGGTCGCAAGTGGTGCGAAATAGCCGATGGCGATGCGAGCGGCTGGGCAGCTGGAGAATACTTGGTTGAGGCCGCTGCCCCGGCTCGCTCTTCAAGCCAAGCGTCTGCCGCTGCTCCAACAACTCAGACTGTGATCGTGCGCTTCGCGTCGGGCACCAATGGCCAGCAACAGGCGGGTTCGCTGTCGCCGGGAAGCTCAATCCGCTTCGTGTTGGAAGCTGCCAATCGCCAGATGCTGGAGGTCAGCTTTGTGAACACGGATCCGGCGATCCAGTATCAGATCTTTCTGCCGAATGGTCGCCTGTTACTCGACCAGGTTCCAAACACGCTGCCGTATCAGGGTGAGCTTTACATGAATGGTGAGCACGTCGTCGAGGTTATCAATCGCGGACACAATGATGCACGATTTTCCGTTTGGATGGGTATCTGGTGAGTCATCGCAGCTGAAGATTGAGAAGCATGAAGTGAGCAAGGAATGAACTCTCTGCCCCTGTCCGCGACAGCGGTTGGGCGTCATATGAAGGCTACTGAACACGCTAGAATTTCAGGCGAAGTTTCGCATCGTTTTGCGGAAGACCGCCCAAACTCAGAGCTTCGCTCTCCAAGAACGCCTCAACTGGCTAAAAAAGTATCGAAGAACAATGCTTAAGGTAACGACATGATGAAAAAAAACCTACTATCCTCGACGATCGCCGCCGGCCTCGCGCTGTTTGTTGGCGGGCCGGTATCCGCGGATGTCGGCCAAGCTGCCATCGATGGCTGCATTGACCAGATTCGCGCTGTCGGTGGTCCCGATGGTCAAAGCGGAACGGTCATCTCCTCGGAGTATTCCGAAGCCAATTCGCTGATCATGTTCCGCGACGCGGGCAACACTGTCTGGCGCTGCCTTGTCTCCAATGATGGCGTCGTGGCCGATCTGACAGTTTCTCAAGCCGCGGATGACGGTGATGGCGCGATGGCCGGAGCCTCGGACTCTGGCACCGAACGCGTCACTTTCGCTTCAGGCACCTCGGGTGCGGAACTCACAGGTTCGCTCCAACCGCAGGAAAGCAGCCGCTATATTCTTGGCGCGCGTGACGGTCAGTTTTTGTATTTCCGCCTCGCCGCGCAAGGCCCCGGTATGACCTATGTCATCTACAATCCCGATGGGTCTGTCCTCCTTGACGAAATGAGCGCCGATCAGGAGTACCGGGGCCAGTTGTGGCAATCCGGCGATCACATAGTGGAAGTGTACAACACATCCAATAGCGCACAGTCGTTCAATGTTATCTTCGGGGTCGAATAACGGTCCAACTCTGAAACTCTTAGAAAGGAACCCAATTAATGGCTCATTCTATCAAACTTGCGTTTGGCGCAGCGGCGCTTCTTGGCCTGGCAGGATGTGAAGAAGCCTCCAGTCCGGAACCCGGGCAACCGTCCGTAGGAAGTTCTTCTGACCTGACGGCTTTTGAAGGCGCGCGTGCAGGACAAGCTGAGATGGGTATTCAAAATCTCGGCTACGAGTTGATCCGGACAGAGGGTCTCACGGCGTTCTGGTTCAACCGCGACACGGGCGCTTGCGCGCGTATCACAACATCCGACGGCCGCTATTCCGATGTAACCATGCTCCCCGCCGAAGATTGCTGATTTACTACGAAGTCAAAACACAGTTCGCACCACCCGCGCTGTGACAAAAGAAATCGCACAAAAAGCAAGAAGGACCAAATACATGACAACTGAATGTTACATGCGTCGTGTGTTCCGTCGTGCAAGATCGGTTTACATCCTTGGGCCGCTGGCACTATTTGCGACACCTGTCTTCGCGCAGGAAGAAGAGGCTATCGGTATGGCGGTCGGCGGCATCATCGGCCTGCTGCTCGTCATCATCGTCGGAGCCGTCGTCGGTTGGCTGGCCGGTCTGATCGTGAAGGGCAGCGGCTCCGGCCTGCTCGGCAATGTCGCCGCGGGCATCGGCGGATCGATCCTTGCAGGTTACGTGCTGCCCATTCTTGGGATTTCGATTGGGGGTGCGATCGGTGCCTTTATCGCTGCGCTGATCGGCGCCGTCGCAGTGATCCTGATCGTCCGACTGATCCGCAAGGCAAACTGAGAGCGGAATGGCAGGCGCATGCAAATGGGCTGTCCGGATCGTCTGGGCCTTATACCTTGTTGCCCTGGCGTTGCTCCTGATCGGGACCTTCGGGCTCTTCGGTCAGGAGCAGGATCCTTTGTCAGGAGTATTTCTGATACCTCTGGGGGTTCCCTGGGTGTTTTGGTTAGAAGGTTTCCCAGAGACGCTGCGACCTTGGCTTGCCGCGCTGACACCGCTGCTCAATCTCGCGATCCTGACATTGCTTTGTCGCTACTATAGCGGCGGCGAAGCCCGAAAACCAAAACCAGACAAGGGAGGGTCAGATGCACTTTGATCTTGCACATGCACTCGTAACGGGAGTTCTCGTATTTGTCGTAATGATCGGCATGCACAAAGCTGGTCTCTACGTGCCGCATAAAGAGGGTGGCCCAAGATGGAGTTGGCCGCTGTTCTTCGGAGTCGGAGCCGCAGTGTTCATCCTTAATTTGATATGGCCCTGAAAACCGTCTCTTTTCAGCAAGGAGATAAGTTGTGGGTAAGGTGCTGATTGGACTTGTTGGCTTGACCATCGGCTTGGGCGTCAGCGCAGTTTTCGGCGGGTCCGTGATCGGAGGCAAGGCGGCCGGCGTTGGCATCGCCACCGGGGCATCGGCAGGCATCTGCATGACCGTCAAGGCGACCGAGGCAGAGGGGCTTCTGACGCTTGAGGAAATCGATCAGGTCCTGACCCGAGCCGCTGCGGACGCGGCTGCACTGGCGGGCAACGAGGCGCCCAGGGAAATCGTCGGCAGCGCAGACGACTGCGCCGCGGTTCTGCAACGGATCAGGGAGAGCGCAGTATGAGATCACCACTATTTCTGACCTGCTATGGTGTAATCTTCGCAGCGGCCACTCTGGCGACAACTGCAACAGGCAACGAGGCGATTGAAGATGCGCTCGGAGGGTCCTTCACGACGTGCACCGGTGCGATCGCATGGACCGAAAAGGATAGCGGCAGCACGCGCGTCGAGCCGATGCGCTTCGCGGTGCGGGACGCAGAGGACGCGGCAAACCTAGCCCTGTTCCTGAGCGAGGAGGATTTCACGGGTGAAGACGTCTGGGCGTGCACGGACGGTGTTTGCACATCTCACGCGACGGTGCGTGCGTCAGCCACCACGAATGTTCTTCGCCTCCATCATGAACTCGACCTGATCGGTGGCGAGGCCGTCTACCAAATGGAAGCCGTTTTCATCGTGGTTAACGCGCGTGAAACACCCATACAGGTTGTGGGTGCACAGGGAAACGGTTCCGTCATCTGCGAAAAGGCGCTGCCTGAAAGCCTCCTCTCGATTGAACAGTAGCGAAGCATTCGTTGCGAAACGCCTGAAACCGATCTTGAGGAAAGCGCGCAAAGCGATGTCAGCAACGGCGATGACGAACATGCAGATTATTGCCAAGGTAACTCTTTCATTGGCGCTTTTTGTGCAGGCTACTGATCCAACACAAGCGCAAAGCAGTGATATCGAGTGCCCGATCCGGATTACCGCTCCAGAGGTTGAGGGCGAAACCTTGATCTGCGGCCAGATCATGGTCCCGCAGGATTGGTCCGATCCAAATAGCACCCAGATCCCGATAACCTACCTGATCCTGAAGAGCACGAGCCTCGCGCCACTCCCGGACCCGGTTATCTTCTTTCAGGGAGGGCCTGGCGGGACAACGCTAAATGCCCTGTCGATGATCAGCACCGGTACGGACGCGTTGCGCGCCAGCCGCCACGTGATCTTGTTCGACCAGCGCGGCACGGGGTTCAGCAACGATCTCTACTGCGGGGCTGATGTGATGATCGTCGACCCGGAGGCCAATGACGACGAGGATGGCTCGCGCGCTGCGGAGTTCGATGCCTTTGGGCTGAACGCATTCAGTGACCCCGAAGCGGCTTTTCAGGTCGTTGCCGAGCAACTCGCCCCGAGGGATCTCAGTCAGTGCCTTCCGCTGTTCGAGGAACGGGGCATCGAACTGGAGCATTACAGCACCGCCAGCACGGTGCAGGACACTATCGCAGTGATGGAGCACCTGGGATACGCATCGTACAATCTCTTTGGCGCGTCTTACGGTACCACCGTCGTCCTTAGCGTCCTTGATCATTACACCCGTTCCGCGAACGGCGCGGACCTTCCCGACCTGCGGACTGCCGTCTTGGACAGCGTGCATCCCACAAGCATCGAGTTCTACGCACAGGCCTACGAGTATTCCGAGGTCGTCTTGGGAGTGCTGAGCAGTTGCGAAGAGGATACTGCGTGTGCAGCGGCCTACCCTGACATTCGAGTCCGGGCCGGCCGGCTTTTGGCGGCATTGCAGGAGCAACCGCTAGATCGCGACGAGGGCGATCCGATAACCTGGCAGGCCGTTGCCGACCTCATGCGTACAGCGGTGAGCCTTCAGTCACCGCTTGTGCCCTATCTCCCTCGCCTCGTGGCGGAACTGGAGCAGGGCGAGACGGCGGTTTATGATCTCGCCATGGCCGCCACGCGGTTCGAGGTCACCTTGCCAGAGCGAACCCGTCTGGCCGAGGAATCCATAGTCGACCAGCCGGATCCCTTCGAAGAAACCGCGGCCGAAATCGCAGGGATCTCTTCACAGCTGGACACCATCGAAGAGGCGGTTCAATCGCTCGCGCTCGCGAACGCCTTCTTGCGGGAGGCCGCGCTCGAGGCGGATGATCGGGTCGACCTGATCGTCAGCGTATTCAGGAACTGGTCGCGGTCCGGTGGCATGCTGAGCGGTGCCGTGATCGCGAACCTGGAACCATATCTTCTGCATCCGGAGCAGCGCACTGCGGAGGGGCTTCAGGCGCTGATCCAAAGGACGATTCTCCTTCCCGGCCTGCAAACGGAAATGCTCGCAATCGCCGGTCGGCTCGACGAGGATGAGGTGCGGCAGGTCTTTCGGACGCTGCTCAGTCCCTCTTTCGATTTCGGGCTCATTGGGATGGGCCCCATCACAAACTACGCCGTCAACTGCAACGACCGCGGCCCCAGGATTTCAAACGATCTCGGATTTGCGCACTACCGCGATTTCGAGGCGCCGCAGTTGATCGGACCGGGCGTACAATGGCCCGCCCATTACGAAATTGCTTGCGCGCAACTTGGGTTGCCTGCGGGTGATTATGCGCCACCGCCCCCACCGATTGAAAGCGATGTGCCGACCCTGGTGGTCGGCGCCACACTCGATACGGCCACGCCGGCGATCCTCGGCCAAAGGGTTGCCGAAACCCTTGCCAGTGTCACGGTTGTGGAGATCCCGATGGCCGGTCATACGTCGGGGCTGCTAACCCTTTGTGGCCAGGCGTTAGTGCACGCCTTTGTCCTGTCGCCCGATGCCGACCCCAACGTTGCCTGCGTCGAAGCGGCACGACCGGTCTTCGTAATGCCAAACGAACAATTGCCCGGACAGGAGTGAGACTGCCGTGTTCAGATGTTCAGTTGCCGGCTCCTCGATTGGAACCTTCTGGAGCAAGAGCCGTGAAATCGGGAGCGACACGAATGTGTCCGCGGCCTCGTTGGGTCGCAACGCGGTGATCGCACTCACAGCATTCATGGCCCAAGTCTGGGCTACTGGCGCGGCAAACGCGCAAACGGCGTCATTTCGCTCCGAACCCGTTCCCTGCCCGGAGGTCATCACCCAGACAGTGACCGAGATGGAAGGCGAAACCTTCGATTGCGGCATCGTCCGCGTGCCCGTCGATTATGATGACCCGGACGGCCGTCGGATCGAGTTGATGTACGGGGTTTTGCGGTCGACCAGCCTGTCACCCGCAGCCGATCCGATCATCTACCTGCACGGTGGACCCGGTGGCGGAGAACTGGCCAGCTTGACGAACACCCTCGCGGAACGATTGGCAACCCTTCGCAACCGGCGCGATATCGTTGTCTTCGATCAGCGCGGGTCGGGTTTCTCCCCGGGCGAGATCGAGTGCAACGAGGTCTTCGCGGCCAACAGCGATGCGGCATTTGCCGCCGCCGGAGAGATCGCCGAAGCATCGGGGATGAACCCGGGCGCCGCAGCCGTTGAGTACCTTATCCCTCTTTGCGCGGCTCACCTGAATGAACAAGGCGTGGACTTGTCGCAATACAACACCATCAACAATGCACGCGATGTCGTCCGCCTTGCCGAGGAACTGGGATTCGACCGCTTCAACATCTACGGTCATTCCTACGGCACACGGCTTGGACTTGAAGTCCTGCGGCAGAACCCGCCTGGTTTGCGCGCGGTCCTTCTCGACTCGGTGCTTCCGACAGATGTGTCTTGGCGCGAGCGTCTTCCCGAAACCAACGAAGAAGCGTTCCTCGGTATCTACGGGATGTGCCTTTCCGATCCGACCTGCGCCGACGCCTATCCCGACCTTGTTGACACGCTCAACTCTGTCTTTTCGGCCCTTTCCGCACAGCCCTTGATGACCGAGGCCGGTCTTCCAGTCACCGCGGAGACATTGGAACAGTTGATCCTTTCCTCGGCCAACCAGGCGGGTGGTGAGTGGCGTGTTCGGTATTTGCCCAGAATGATCCGCGACCTTTCGCAAGGCAACCCTGCGCTCTTCGAAGCAATTTCCCTCATGCTTTACGCAGAAGCGGAAACTGCGTCCCCGCCGGCATTTCAGCTGGAAGTGTCAAGTGTTCCGGCGCGCCTGATGCGCAATCGTGCCAACGCACTTGCATCACAGAGCGATGAACTCCGACAAAGCGCCGAGGCTCTCGCAACGCAAGCCCTGGACATGGCAAGCGAGGCCGAAGAGTCACTGGCGGCGCTGTTCCTGCGGACACTCAGCCAACTCGAAAATGTTCCGTACAGCACTACCCTTAATGGCAGCTATACATCCGATCGCGTCGCCTTGCCCCTGCGCCCCGCGACGCCCATCGAACTTGGTCAGTTCGTGCGACGACACTTCTCCGAGATCGATGCAGAGATCCTGATGTCGCTCGTGGAGCAAATGACGCCGGACGACATCGCTGAGATTTTTCGCCGACTGCGGAATCTGGACCGCTTCAGCGAGCAGCTCCATGAACTGGCCTTCGCCCTGCGCATGTTCACCTGCAATGACTCTGTCCCATTCAACAGTGCGGCACGCGCCCTGGACCGCATTGCCAGCTACCGCATCCCGGGGCTGACAGAGCGCGAAGCGCGCACAATGGCCTACGAGCTTGGTGCCTGTGGCGGGTTTCCGACAGGCACCCTTGGAGAGGACTTCCACGCACCGGTCACCGGCGATGGGTCCATTCCTGTCATGCTTTTCACCGGAACGAATGACATCCAGACCGCGACGTCCTGGGCGGAACAGGCCGCTAACAATCTGGTCGGATCGCAGTTCGTCCGCTTCCCGAATACCGGGCACGGTGCAACTCTGTTCTCGCAATGCGCCAGAGATGTTGCTGCCGCGTTCTTCGACCAACCAGCCGCCCCAGTTGATCCAACTTGCGCTTTGGGTCTCGTGCCACGTTTCTTGTTACCCGACGAACTGCTCCCATAGCGTAGCCAACGGGTCGATCTCTCTCTGGTCGGGTGTTGGCCGCCTTATGGGCGGGGAAATCGCACTACCCACAAGACAACGATGGGGGGACGACGGCGTTCGCGGTCGAGGTCGTGGCAATAAGGCGCTAGAGCGATACTGACGTATATGCCGTGTCGATGATGACGGTCCGCAGCATTTTCCATGTAAAGCGACCATGGAAGGTCGCGATCAGGATCGCGAGGCCGGCGCCCATGCCGGCCGCTTCGGTCGGTGTGAAGAGCTTGGCATAGAGGCCGCCGATCATGAGGCCGAACAGCAGATCGAAAGGCCATATGCCGGAGAGCGCCTTGAGCTTTTCGGGCCAAGGCGACTTTTCGCCTTGCAGGGCATGGCTCGGATTGCGGGCTGCAACGAAGCGGATCGCGACCGTTTAAAGCGCGAGGCCCAGTAGCCCCGGGATCACGCCCGCGACGAACAGGGTCCCCGATATTGGTCGGGGTCAGGATGCTGTAGACCACCATGATGATCGAGGGCGGGAACAGGATGCCCAATTTACCGCCTGCGGCAATGGTCCCGGAGGCAAGCTTGTCCGAGCCTTATGCTCAGATAGACTGGGCGCTACTTGATCGTAGCGACAACGGCAAGACGCTAACAAGGAAGACAGCCTGTGTATTGGAAGGACCGAATTTTGTGCGTTGGATGACTGCCGCCGTTTTGGAAGCCGAAGGGCGTCCCGTCGGACTCGGAATGTTAGAGGCAAAACTTGTGATTAATCCCTTTGGCCTTGGCGACAATCTTGGCTTTGTCCTCTTTTCTGAGTCTGATCTTGAACTGAGTGCGGATAGTTCAGGGAACCAGTTCGTAGCGCTTTGAGAATAGGTGAGAGCCAAAAACATCTTGTTGCGCGCTTGACGCCGAAAAGGCTTTAAATTAGACACCTTTCTGCTGAGCGGGCGTCGTATACTGGCTATTACCTCAGCCTTCCAAGCTGATGAAGCGGGTTCGATTCCCGCCGCCCGCTCCATGATTTCTTTTCAGACATATTGCCTACAAAGCGAGTTCGTTGAATTGAGTAACCTGTTATAATGGTTGCTATTTTTCTATTTAGAGAAATTGCCTTCCAAGCTAATGACGCGGGTTCGATTCCCGCCGCCCGCTCCAGATACCTCACAAAATGCAGTCCAAGCTTGCCTGTCGTGCCCCTTGGCCCGTGCCTCTGGCGGGGGCTTCTGATTTTGGCTGACGATTGCCGCGTTCGGAACAGGCCGTATTGCGCGCGGCCATACCGTGTTTTCAATGCATCGTCGAACGGGCGCGGCATAAGCGCGCTTGACCCTGCGCGCTTGCCCCTCCATGAAGCATGCCGACCGCCGCGGCCCCGAGCCCGGACAGACTGTAGCGCCGAAGGACCCGACATGGCCCGATCCCGATCCCCCCGTCCCGTAGCAAACGGCGCACCCGGTGCCACGGAAGAACGGGAACGGTCGCGAAAGATCGGAGTTCTTGGCGCGCTGTGGCCTTTCATGAAACCATATCTGTTGCTGATGATTGCGGCGGGAGGGGCGCTGATCCTGACGTCGGCGGTGTCGCTGACCCTGCCGCTGGCGGTGCGCCGGGTGGTGGACAATTTTCGCGACGGCGATGTGGCGCTGCTGGACCGCTATTTCCTGGCGGCGCTGGGTATTGCGGCGCTGCTGGCGGTGGGCACCGGGCTGCGCTACGCGCTGGTGACCCGGCTCGGCGAACGGGTTGTCGCGGACATCCGCAAGGCGGTGTTCGACCGGGTCATCGGGATGAGTCCGCAGTTCTATGAAAAGATCATGACCGGCGAGGTGCTTAGCCGGATCACCACCGATACCACGCTGATCCAGTCGGTGCTGGGATCGTCCATTTCAATCGCTCTGCGCAATATGCTGATCTTTGCCGGTGGCATGGTTTTGATGCTGCTGACCTCGGCCAAGCTGACCGGGCTGGTTCTGCTGATCGTGCCCACGGTGATCGTGCCGATCCTGTTTCTGGGTCGCCGTTTGCGGGTGATCAGCCGGGAAAACCAGGACTGGATCGCGGCGTCGTCGGGCAATGCGTCCGAGGCGCTGGGCGCGGTGCAGACGGTGCAGGCCTTTACCCATGAAAGCGCCAGCAGGACCCAGTTTTCCGACCTGACCGAAACCTCATATGACGTTTCGATCCGCCGGGTGCGGACCCGTGCGCTGCTGACTGTCATCGTGATCTTTCTGGTCTTTACCGGCATCGTCGGCGTGTTGTGGATGGGGGCGCGCGACGTGCGGGCCGGCGACATGACCGAGGGCACGTTGATCCAGTTCGTGATCTATTCGGTTCTGGTCGCGGGATCGGTCGCCGCCCTGTCCGAGATCTGGAGCGAGCTGCAGCGGGCGGCCGGCGCGACAGAACGATTGATCGAACTTCTGACCGCGACCGACAAGGTGCAGGATCCGGACAGCCCGACCGCGCTCCCGACGCCTGTACGCGGCGAGATCGTCTTTGACGATGTGACCTTCCACTATCCGGCGCGGCCGAACGTTGCGGCGCTGAACGGCGTGTCGCTGACCGTGGCCCCGGGCGAGACGGTGGCCTTTGTCGGGCCATCGGGGGCGGGCAAGACCACCATCGTGCAGATGATCCTGCGGTTCTACGACCCGGACAAGGGGCGCGTTCTGTTGGACGAGGTGCCGCTGACCGACCTGACCCGAAACGATTTGCGCAGCGCCATGGCGCTGGTGCCTCAGGATCCGGTGATCTTTGCCGCGTCGGCCCGTGACAACATCCGCTTTGGCCGGCCCGAGGCGACTGACGCCGAGGTGGAGGCCGCCGCTCAGGCGGCGGCGGCGCATGATTTCATCAGCGCATTGCCCGAAGGCTATGACAGCTTTGTCGGGGAACGCGGCGTGATGTTGTCGGGCGGGCAAAAGCAGCGGATCGCAATCGCCCGCGCCATCCTGCGCGATGCGCCGGTGCTTTTGCTGGACGAGGCGACCAGCGCGCTGGACGCCGAGAGCGAACGGGCTGTGCAGCACGCGGTCGACCAGTTGAGCCAGGGGCGCACGACGTTGATCGTGGCGCACCGGCTGGCCACAGTGAAAAAGGCCGACCGGATCGTGGTGCTGGAAGAGGGTCGGATCGTGGCCATCGGCACCCACGACCAACTGGTGGCCGAAGACGGTCTTTATGCCCGGTTGGCCCGGCTGCAATTCACTGACGGCGCTGTTTAAGGCCAATTCACCGATCAGACCGACCGGTCTAACGCGGCGTTGGGTGGCCTGACGTCAGCCTCTGACGCGCTTGCGCGACGGGGTGTTTGCTTTCATTTTATGGGCGAGGATCAAACAATACACGCCCAAGGGCGAAGAGGGAGGATGCGGAGATGGGATTCGCAGGGATGGAAGACCGCGCGGCGATCGAGGCCGAGGCGGCATGGGACGAACGCGATCTGCCGGTGACATTGCACCAGATGCTGTCGGGCACCGCCAAGAAGTACCCAAACAATAACGCGATCAGCTACCAGATCTTTTCCGGCCCCGATGACAAGGCCGAAACCTTTAC
Organism: Seohaeicola saemankumensis; assembly: GCF_020171285.1. GTDB lineage: Bacteria > Pseudomonadota > Alphaproteobacteria > Rhodobacterales > Rhodobacteraceae > JAIUZI01. The sequence goes on along the minus strand of NZ_JAIUZI010000020.1, from coordinate 43,416 downwards.
CTGGTCGGAACTGCTGGGCAAGGTGAACCAGGCGGCGAACCTGTTCCGGTCGCTGGGGGTGAAGGAAAACGATGTTGTCGCCTACATCCTTCCGAACTGTAACGAGGCGGTGATCACCCTGCTGGGTGGTGCGGTCGCCGGCATCGTGAACCCGATCAACCCGCTGCTGGAACCGGAGCAGATCGCCTCCATCCTGCGCGAGACCAACGCTAAGGTGGTGGTCACGCTCAAGGCCTTTCCCAAGACCGACATCGCCCAGAAGGTCGCCGAGGCGGTGCGCCACGCGCCGCATGTTAACACGGTGCTCGAGGTCGATCTGAACCGCTATGTCACGCCGCCGAAATCGTGGATTATCCCGCTGATCCGGCCCAAGATCGAGAACAAGGCGGAATTGGCCCACGCCGATTACCTGAACTTCAACAAGGGGTTGTCCAAGCAGCCCACGACGTTGAATTTCGAGGATGTCAGTCAGGACCGTGTGGCGTTCTATTTCCACACCGGCGGCACGACGGGCATGCCCAAGGTGGCGCAGCACAAGTATTCCGGGGTGATCTATAACGGCTGGCTGGGCGGTACGCTGCTGTATACGGCCGAGGACAACGTGATCTGTCCGCTGCCGCTGTTCCACGTCTTTGCCTGCCACGTGATCCTGATGGCCGCTGTTGCCTCGGGCGCGCATGTGGTGTTCCCGACGCCGCAGGGTTATCGCGGCGAGGGGGTGTTCGAAAACTTCTGGAAGCTGATCGAACGCTGGAAGATCACCTTTGTCATCACCGTGCCGACGGCGATTTCGGCCACCATGCAGGTGCCGGTGAACGCCGACATCAGCACGGTCAAAACCGCGTTTTCCGGCTCGGCGCCGCTGCCGGTCGAGCTGTTCAAACGGTTCGAGAAGACCACGGGCGTCACCATTGTCGAAGGCTACGGGCTGACCGAGGCAACCTGTCTGGTGTCGTGCAACCCAGTTGACGGCGAAAAGAAGATCGGTTCGATCGGCATCCCGTTCCCCTATACGGACGTCAAGATTTTCAAGGGCACGCCCGAAGGGCCGCAGGAATGCGCGGTGGATGAAATCGGCGAGATCTGCATCTCGAACCCCGGTATCTTTGCCGGCAACACCTATACCGAGGCAGAGAAGAATGCCGATCTCTACTACCACGACAAATACCTGCGCACCGGAGACCTGGGCCGGGTGGATGCCGACGGGTACCTGTGGATCACCGGGCGGGCCAAGGACCTGATCATTCGCGGCGGTCACAACATCGACCCCGCCGAGATCGAAGAGGCGCTGCTGGGACACGAGGCCGTCGCCTTTGCCGGCGCCATCGGCCAGCCGGACGCCCATGCGGGCGAAGTGCCCTGCGCCTTTGTCGAACTGGTCGCTGGTAAAACCGCCACCGCCGAGGAGTTGATGGAATACTGCCGCATCCACGTGCACGAGCGCGCCGCACGTCCGAAGCATGTGACGGTCCTGGACGAACTGCCCAAGACGGCGGTCGGCAAGGTGTTCAAACCGGACCTGCGGAAACACGCGATCACCCGCATTTACAACGGGGCTCTGGAAGAGGCCGGGGTACAGGCGCGTGTCGAATCGGTGATCGACGACAAAAAACGTGGTCTAGTGGCACAACTGCGCCGCAACGGTGCCGATGAACAGGACGTGGCCAAGGTGCTGGGTGGCTTTGTGCGCCCGTGGGAGTGGTCCGCGTAAACGACAAAGGGGGCCCCTGTCTTGGACTATGACCTGTTGATTGATACCGAGACCTGGGCCTTTATCCGCCGCATCGAAGGCTTTGCCGCCCGCGATGCGACCGCGCCTGTCGCCGAACGGCGGCGCGCCTATGACGCGCAATGCGCGGCCTTCAACAACGGACGACCAGAGCAGGTCGAGGTCATGGACCTGTCCGCCGATGGTGTGCCTGTGCGGGTCTATTCGGCGGGCATGCCGACGCGGACGGTGCTGTTTGGGCATGGTGGCGGTTACTTCCTCGGCGGGCTGGATAGCCACGACGACATCTGCGCCGAGCTCTGCGTTGATACCGGGTATCGCGTGGTGGCCGTGGATTACCGGCTGGCGCCGGAGCACCCGCATCCGGCGGCGTTCGACGACTGCTGGACGGCGGCGCAATGGGCGCTGCGGGAATATGACGACGGTCTGGTTCTGGCTGGGGACAGCGCCGGGGGCAACCTCGTGGCGGCAGTGGCGCATCACGCGCGCGGGCGACTGGACGGCATCCTGGGCCAGGTCCTGATCTATCCCGATCTCGGCGGCGATCTGAACCTGCCGTCCTATAGGGAACACGCGCAGGCGCCGCTGCTGGGCACCGATGCGGTGCGCGGCTACCGCTCCTTGCGGCATGGCGGCGCGATGCCAATGGACGATCCCAACGCGGCGCCGCTGCAGGACGCCGATTTTTCCGGCCTGCCGCCGACGGTCCTGTTCAGCGCCGATTGCGATCCGTTGCGAGACGAGGCGCGGGCGTACCGTGACCATTTGCGCGCGGCGGGCGGAACGGTGTGCTGGGTCAATGAAACGGGGCTGGTGCATGGGTACCTGCGGGCTCGCAACCACGTGCCCCGCGCCGAGGACAGTTTCGAGCGCATCGCCATCGCGATTGAGGCGCTGGGGCAGGGGCTGTGGCCTTATGACGGGGATGATGCCGACTGAGCGGTTGCCAGCCCGGCGCGGGGCAGGCACTATCCGGATAAGGCGGTGAGTTCAGTGCGGATAGTGTGAGGTATGACCCGGACCGTTACCTTGGCGTTCCTGGTTGGTGTTGTGTCTGCGACGCAGGTGCAGGCACTCGATCCTATATCCCCGCCATTCGGCGGTACCTTGCAAGCCTATGGCCAGCTCAGCCCGTCACACCTGGTGTTCGATGATGGGGCGCAGACCACGGGCGGATTTGCCGACAACAGCAACTCCGGCAGCCGGATCGGGCTTTGGCTCAAACGGCCGGCGGGGGCGGGCGAGCTATCGTTTAACTTTGAAACGGCGCTGGGGTTTCCGGGGACCAACACCGAAACCCAAAGCCAGTCGCTGGCGGATTGGGACTGGAGCCGCAACGACATCCGCAAGACCGAAGTCATCTGGCAGACCGCCCGGTTCGGCACCTTCTATGCCGGGCAGGGCAGCATGGCCAGCGACGGGGTGGCAAATGTCGACCTGTCGGGTACGTCGGTGGTCTCTTATGTGGGCATCCCCGATACCGCAGGTGCGTTTTTTCTGAGGACCGAGCTGGGGCCGCTGTCGCTGGTCAGCGTGGCGCAGGCGTTTCCGAATTTCGACGGCGGGCGGCGGTTGCGGCTGCGTTATGACAGCCCATCCATACGCGGGTTCGTTCTGTCGGTATCGGCGGGCGAACAGGTCCTGTCGAACATCAGCCAGACCAAGGACAGCGACATTACCCTGCGCTACAATCTGGAAACAGAGAAGTTTCAGGTCGCGGCGGCGGGCGGATATACATGGGTCGACCGCCAGACGCTGAGCAACAACCGCACCGCGATCGGGTCGTTCAGTGTGGTTCACAAACCCACCGGCATCAGTTTCACGATGTCTGCCGGTACACGGGATACGGCGGGCAACTACCGGTATTTCAAGCTGGGGTACAAGTACGGCCATTCCCGGATCGGACCGTTTTCGGTATCCGTCGATTACTATGCGGCCAACAATATGGCGTCGCCCGGATCGCGGTCTGAAGCCTATGGGTTCGGTCTGCTGCAACGGTTTTCCAACCCCCGGCTGGAAGGGTATCTGGGGTTGCGCCGATATGACTTCGCCGACAGCTCTCCGTTCAACTACCTGACGGCCTATTCGGTTCTGGCCGGCGCGCGCTGGAAGTTCTGACGTCGTCATAACGCCGTGAGCGTTGAAGCCCGGCAACAGCGGGCGACAGTTGTCGCGCGGCGCCGAGTTAGGGTTTGGACCATGCCGGGTACCACGTTAAGGTCGGTGCAATAACAAGCCGCACGCCAACACGCGGCATATTGATTGAGAGAGCAGGCATGAAACAGATTTCCCTCCCGAAACGGGCGGCGATGTGCGTTGTTGCAGGCGCGCTGACCGCATCTACTCCGGCACTGGCCGACCTGAGTTATGACAACGGGTCCGGCGGGACCGCGTTGTTCTACGGGCAATTCAACCCGGCGTGGCAATCGTTCGACGACGGCGTTCAAAGCTATGACGATATCGTCGACAACGCCAATTCCAACAGCCGGGTCGGATTTTGGCTGCGCCAGGCCTATGCCAGTGGAACGCTGTCGTTCAATTTCGAAACCGCACTGGGCTTTCGACAATCCTCGCTGGTGACCCAGGGGTTTACCCCCAAGGGGATCAACTGGCAGCGCACGAGCATCCGTAAAGTCGATTTCTCGTACAAGTCCGACAGCTGGGGCACTATCTCGATCGGTCAGGGCAGCGTGGCCAGCGACGGCGCGGCCGAGGTGGACCTGTCCGGCACTTCGATCGTGACCTATTCGTGGATCGCGGGCGATGCCGGGGCGTTCCGGTTCCGGACCGCCGCCGGTGCCTTGACGAACCGCGCCATCGGCGCGGCCATGCCGAACTTTGACGGCGGCCGGCGCGGGCGGATCCGCTATGATACTCCCAGCTTTGGCGGCTTCTCCGTTGCCGTCGCCTATGGCGAGGAAGTTCTGGCCCAGAACGCGAATTTCTCCACCACGAACATCGCCTTGCGCTACAGCGGCGAGGTCGCGGGCTGGAATATGCAGGGCGCGGTGGCCTATGCCGATATCGAACCCGCTGTGCTGGCGGACCGGCAGGATACCATCGGATCGTTCAGCGCGCTGCACAGCTCGGGCTTCAATGCCACGGTGGCATTTGGCAAGCGAAATGAGCAGGCCGGGGCCGCCTGCGCCAACGGTTGCAGCTACGGCTATGCCAAGCTTGGGTATCAGGCCGACTGGTTCGCCGTAGGTAAAACCGCGCTGTCGATCGACTATTACAGCAGCAGCGACACCACCGTGGCCGGCTCGGACGCCAACACGGTCGGTATCGGCGCGGTGCAGAAGTTCGACAAGCAGCGCATCGAAGCCTACCTGGGCTATCGCGAATACAGCCTGGCCGAGCCGGGCACGTCCTATCGCGATTCCCAATCGGTGCTGATGGGCGCGCGCTGGAAATTCTGAACCGGCCACCACAAGCCAAGCCGAAGCGCGCCCCGGAACCGGGGCGCGTTTGCGTTTGAGGGCCGGATTGGCCTGAACCGGGCCAGTTCGGGCGGTTTGGCCTGCAATGCCTCTTGCACAGGCGGGGCGGGACACATAGAAGGCGTCAAATTTGCTTGTGGCGCGCGGTTTGCGCGCCCTGAACCGTATGGGGAATACTGATGCAGGTCACCGAGACTCTGAACGAAGGTCTGAAACGCGCCTACGCGATCACCGTCACAGCAGCCGAGCTGGACGAAAAGGTCAACGAAAAGCTGGTCGAGGCGCAGCCGGAAATCGAGATGAAGGGCTTTCGCAAGGGCAAGGTGCCGATGGCGCTGCTGAAAAAGCAGTTTGGCCAGCGTCTGCTGGGCGAAGCCATGCAGGAAACCATCGACGGTGCGATGAACAAGCACTTTGAAGACAGCGGCGACCGCCCCGCGATGCAGCCCGAGGTCAAGATGACCAACGAGGACTGGAAAGAGGGCGACGACATCAACGTCGACATGACCTACGAGGCGCTGCCCGAAATCCCCGAAGTCGATCTGAAGTCGGTCTCGCTGGAAAAGCTGGTGGTCAAGGCGGACGACGCCGCAGTCGAAGAAGCGCTGGCGAACCTGGCCGAAACCGCGCAGGACTTCAAAGCCCGCCGCAAAGGATCCAAGGCCAAGGACGGCGACCAGGTGGTCATGGACTTCCTCGGCAAAGTCGATGGCGAAGCCTTTGAAGGTGGTGCCGGCGACGATTATCCGCTGGTGCTGGGCTCCAACAGCTTTATCCCCGGTTTCGAGGATCAACTGGTCGGCGTGAAGGCCGAAGAGGTCAAGGACGTGACCGTGACCTTCCCCGAGGAATATGGCGCCGAGCATCTGGCCGGTAAGGAAGCCGTGTTCACCTGCACCATCAAAGAGGTCAAGGAACCGGTTGCCGCCGAGATCAACGACGAGCTGGCGCAGAAATTCGGGGCCGAAGATCTGGCCGCGCTGAAAACCCAGATCGCCGAGCGTCTGGAAGCCGAATACGCCGGTGCGGCCCGTGCGGTTGTCAAGCGCAGCCTGCTAGACAAGCTGGACGAGCTGGTGTCGTTCGACCTGCCGCCGTCGCTGGTCGAGGCCGAAGCCGGCCAGATCGCGCACCAGCTGTGGCACGAGGAAAACCCCGAGGTGCAGGGCCACGATCACCCCGAGATCGAGACCACCGAGGAGCACACCAAGCTGGCAGAGCGCCGCGTGCGTCTAGGCCTGCTGCTGGCCGAGCTGGGCCAGAAGGCCGAAGTCGAAGTCACCGATGCCGAGATGACCCAGGCCATCATGAACCAGGCGCGTCAGTACCCCGGTCAGGAACGCCAGTTCTTTGAATTCGTTCAGCAAAACGCCCAGATGCAGCAGCAGATGCGCGCGCCGATCTTCGAAGACAAGGTCGTGGACTACGTTCTGGAACTGGCCGAGGTCACCGAGAACGAGGTCTCCAAGGAAGACCTGCAGAAAGCTGTCGAAGCGCTGGAAGAGGAATAATCCTCCTTTCCCTGCTCAGCCCAATTGTCGAAAATTGGCCGCCCAAACCGGGCGGCCTTTTTTTCGGGATTTTTGCGGCGCTTTTCGAGCCAATTTCGAATGTGATGAAAACGAAATCAAAAATCTGCTGACAAATAGAATTTGTGATGTAGCATCCCGGCAGAGTTCGGGAGAGTAACGATGACAAAGAAATTGTTGGCCGAGTTTGTCGGCACATTCTGGTTGGTTCTGGGAGGTTGCGGCAGCGCGGTCCTGGCGGCGGGGGTTGCCGATGTCGGCATTGGCTGGCTGGGCGTCAGCTTTGCCTTTGGTCTCACGGTGCTGACGATGGCTTATACCGTCGGCCACATCTCTGGCGGGCATTTCAACCCGGCCGTCACGCTGGGGCTGGTGATCGGCGGGCGTCATGACGGCAAGGAGCTGCTGCCCTACTGGATCGCGCAGGTGGCGGGCGCCGTGGCGGCGGCCGTGGTGCTGTACGTCATAGCCTCGGGTGCGGCGGGTTTTACCGGCACCGGCGGGTTCGCGACCAACGGCTATGGCGAGTTGTCGCCACAGGGCTATTCAATGACGGCTGTTCTGGTGACCGAGGTCGTGATGACGGCGGTGTTCCTGATCATCATTCTCGGCGCGACGTCCTCCGGCGCCCCGGCCGGCTTTGCGCCGATCGCTATCGGTCTGGGGCTGACGTTGATCCACCTGATCTCGATCCCGGTCAGCAATACTTCCGTCAACCCGGCGCGGTCGACCGGTGTGGCGCTGTTTGCCGAGACCGCTGCACTGGGGCAGCTCTGGCTGTTCTGGGTGGCGCCGCTGGTCGGCGCGGCGCTGGGGGCGGTCGTCTGGAAGGCGATGACCACCGACGATTGACCATCGGCGCGGCGGGCAGGGATCTGGCCGCCGCAATCCGACCGTATCAGATCAGGCCGGTCTCCTTGAGAAGCCCGCGTTTCTTGGCTTCGTAGTAATAGCCGCGGGCGTACCAGCCGACGGCCTTGTCATAGCTGCCGTCCGAGACCATCCACGCGCCACGCAGGTATTTGACCGCGAATTCCAGGTTCGTATCGGCATCCAGCAGGTCCGAGGCCTGCCCCTGAAATCCCATGCCACGGGCGGTGTTGGGATGGATCTGCATCAGCCCGTAGTAGGGGCCGTTGCGCGCCTCGGGCCGATGGGTGCTTTCGCGGATCACCACACGCTGGACCAGGTCGCGCGGCACGTCGTAGTGGTCGGCCCATTTGTTGATCTTGGCCCGCAGTTCGGGCGTTTCGTTGGGATAGAGCGGCGGTTTGAATGCGGCGTTGCGGCTGACAGACGCGCGTCTGCCGCAGGCGGATGTCAGCAGCAGTGCGCCGACCTGCAACATCATCGCGCGACGGGTGACAAGGGCCATCTGGGTTCCAGTGCGGTTTGTGTCGTTTGCCGCGAGTCTATGCGATTCGGCGGCGATCCGGGCAAGGTGCGATGCCGGTCTGCGCGGCCTTTTGCCGAGGTGCCGGGACGGAAATGGCGGCTGGGCGGTTGCGCCGGCAAACCCGGTGGCACACTGTGCCGTCAATCTGAGGGTTCCCCGGGGAGAGAAACATGGGCCACACGACATTCACACGCGACGATTTTGCAGCCTTCCGCGCCAACAACCGTCCCGGCCCGATCCAGATGCTAAACCTGGTGCGGTTGCGCGAGGTGGCACAGTACGAGGACGGACGCGAAGGCACCTTCACCGGCGCCGAGGCCTATGCCGCCTACGGCCGCGATAGCGGGCCAGTGTTTCAGCGTCTGGGAGGGCGGATCGTCTGGCGCGGGGCGCTGGAGCAGGTTTTGATCGGCCCGGCCGATGAGCATTGGGATCTGTGTTTCATCGCCGAATACGACTCGCCCGAGGTTTTTGCGAACATGGCCAAGGATCCCGAGTACCGCAAAGCCGTGGCGCATAGGCAGGCCGCCGTCGAGGATTCGCGGCTGATCCGGCTGGCGCCCTTGCCACTGGGTGACGGATTCTTTGGCGGCTAGGGTCAGGGCAGGCCGCGCGGCGCGCAACAAAAAAACCGGCGCCGCAGGGGGCGCCGGTTTGCGGTCTGTAAAGCGGAACGGGATCAGGCGGGCTGTTCGTCTTCCGGGGCCTGTGCGCCTTCGACAGCGGGGGCCAGATCGTCGTCGTCGGACGCGGCGGTGCCGATGTCGTCGAACAGTTCCGCGATCTCGAATTCGGCCTGTGCCTCTTCTTCGGCGGCCAGTTCCTGGATCGATTTACCCGAAGCCTGCAGTTCGGCTTCTTCGGCCGAACGGGCGACGTTCAGCTTGATTTCGACCTGAACTTCGGGGTGCAGCACGACCGAAACGCTGTGCAGGCCCAGTTCCTTGATCGGGTTGATCAGAACAACCTGCTTGCGGTCGACCGAGAAGCCGCCTTCGGTCGCCACTTCGGCGGCGTCACGCGGCGTGACCGAGCCATAGAGCGAGCCGGCGTCAGAGGCGGAACGAATCACCACGAACTGCTGTCCGTCCAGGCGCTCGGCCAGGGCTTCGGCTTCTTTCTTGGTTTCCAGGTTGCGGGCTTCCAGCTGGGCTTTCTGTGCCTCGAAGGAAGCAACGTTCGCATCCGACGCGGTCAGCGCCTTGCCTTGCGGCAGCAGGAAGTTGCGCGCGAACCCGGGCTTGACGTCGACGACGTCGCCCATCTGGCCCAGCTTGGCCACACGTTCGAGAAGGATAACTTGCATCTGTCTGGCTCCTTACTTCACTGCGTAGGGCAGCAGGGCGAGGAAACGCGCACGCTTGATGGCCCGGGACAGTTCGCGCTGTTTCTTGGCGGAAACGGCGGTGATCCGCGAGGGCACGATCTTGCCGCGTTCGCTGATGTAGCGCTGCAGCAGGCGGGTATCCTTGTAGTCGATTGCAGGTGCATTGTCGCCCGAGAACGGGCAGACCTTGCGGCGGCGGAAAAACGGTTTTGCAGCCATGTCTTAGTGTCCTTTCTTCAGGTGACTATCAGCGACGCTCGCGACGGCCTTCACGCTCGTCACGCTTTTGCATCTGAACCGAGGGGCCTTCCTTGTGCTCGTCGACCTTGATGGTCAGAACGCGCATCACGTCGTCGTGCAGGCGCATCAGACGTTCCATTTCCTGGACGGCCGGTGCCGGTGCATCGGTGCGCAGAAAGGCATAATGCCCCTTGCGGTTCTTGTTGATCTTGTAGGCCATCGTCTTGACGCCCCAGTATTCGTGATCAACCAGCTTGCCGCCATTGTCGGACAGCACGGTGCCGAAATGTTCGATGAGCCCTTCGGCCTGCGTGTTCGACAGGTCCTGGCGGGCGATCATGACATGCTCATAGAGTGCCATGTGTACTCCTGTTTCTATCAAGGCGCATTTCAAAGGTGGGGCCAGATCCCTTTCGCGGCCCCGCCACGAGAGACTGCGCGGTACGGTTGGATTGCGAAAGGATGGCCCGATATACACGCTTGCGCCGGGGGAACAAGCCCCCTGAGCGATTGTGCCGGCCCGAAAACGCGTTGCCCGGCAATTTCCGCGCCTTCGCCGCATTCCTGACGCTTTGTTTACCATCATGGAAGGGGACAGTGCCGGGCGTCGTCCGGTGCAGATACAGCTTGCGACGGGACAGACCGAGATGACCGCAGTTCAACACAAGACCTTTCAGCCTGACGTATCGCTGCCGAGCTTTGACGATGCGATGCCGCTGTTGATCAGGTTCAAGCCCAACTGGCAGGTCCGCGCGGTAATCTTTCGCGTGGTCGGTACCGCTCTGGTGCTCGGGGCCGCCGGGATGTGGCTGATGCCGGGCAGCCAGGGCGCGGCGGACCTTGTGCTGATGAAACTGGGCATGTCCGTGTTCTTTCTGTTCTGCGGCCTCGCGCTGCTGATGATGAACCACGCCGACAACCAGCCGGACGCCTATTTCGACCCGATCCGCCGCGAAGTGCGCATCCTTCAAAAGTGCAACCGCGGGCGTCCGCGGACGGTTCTGCGCCGCAGTTACGACAGCATCGGCAGCGTCCGTTTCCAGGATCACACGGTCGAAATCTTCGACATGGACGGCAGCCGGCTTATGCAACTGCCCATGGAAAACGCCGAAATCCGCCACGCGCTGCGGATGCAGCTCTGCGGTCAGGTCAACATCTCCAACTGACCGCCATAGCGGTCTGACACCTCGGCAGGGTTTGTGTTCACGTGAACACAGACCCTGTTGGTTTTTTGAGACTTGTTTTGCCGCGCTGCAGAAACAACGTCTGGGGCACAGAAACCTTCATGTTTACGGAGACTTGCCCATGAAATCCTTCCTGTTCGCCGCCGCCGTTGCCGCGATGGCCACCGGTGCCCACGCGGCATCTGAAACCTATGTACTGGATGCCAGCCACAGCCAGATCGTGTTCAACTACAACCATCTCGGATATTCGACGACCTACGGGATGTTTTCGGGTTTCGAAGGCGAAATCCAGTTCGACCAGGACAACCCGGCGGCCTCCAGCGTGACCGTGTCGATGCCGGCCAAATCCATGTTGACCGGCTGGGAAGAGCGGTTCGCGCATTTCATGTCCGGCGATTTCTTTGGTGCCGATGAAAATGAGCTGATTACCTTTGCCTCCACCGCGATCGAGGTGACGGGCGACAATACCGCCAAGATCACCGGCGATCTGACCATGAACGGCGTGACCAAGCCCGTTGTGCTGGATGCCAAGCTGAACCAGGCGGGCGAACATCCGATGGCCAAGCAGCCCTGGGCCGGGTTTGACGCCACCGCCACGGTCAAGCGGTCCGACTTCGACATGGGCATGTTCGCGCCCTACGTCAGCGATGAGGTCCAGATCATGATTTCTGTCGAAGCGATGAAGGATCAGAAATCCGGCAGCTGAGCCTGCTCTGAAACACAAAGGAAAGGCCGCGCGCTGGAACCAGCCCGCGGCCTTTTTTGTCGCGCAACCGCCGGGTCAGGACCGGCTGGCGGTGAGCGTGACCACGACATCGACCCCAAACCCCAGCGTCGCGGCATCGGTGACAGAGGCGCCGACGCCGAACTCCATGCGGTTCAGCTCCAGTTGACCGGTCATTTCGGCATTTTCGCCATCCAGGATCAGTTGAAACGGCATCTGTACAGGCACGGTCTGATCGCGGATCGTCAACGTCCCGTCGGCCAGATACCCCTGGGCGGTCTTTTCGAGGTCGGCGGAAAAGATCGCGGTCGGAAAGGCGCTGGCGTCGAAGTAATCCGGCCCCATCGCCTGGTCTGTCACCGAGCCCAGCGTCAGCGAGGCGATGTTCACGATCACGTCGACCTGACCGGCAGGACCGGGCTGGGCGGGATCTTCGAAGGTGATCGCGGCGGTCCAGTCGGCGAATTGCCCGGATACCGGGCTGCCCAGTTGCGTTACGGTGATGCCAAGGCTGCCGTCGGTCACTGTCCATCCGGCGCCGCCGGATGCCGGCGCGATGTCCTGCTGCGCCTGTGCGGCGGCGGGGGCGCTGGTGTGACCAAACAGGCCAGAGCCCGCACCCACAACAATTGCCGCCCCCCAGATCGTCAGTGCGGCCAAGGGCGGCACCAGGGATTTGTGCTGCTTGGGCGGTTGCGGCGCGGTGCCGCCGTGGGGAAGCATGCGGCGCAGGGTTGCGTCACGGTCCACAACGTGATGTTTCAGGGCGCCGGCGATGTGCAGAACCACCGCTGCCAGCAACACCCGCTGCAGCACCAGGTGCAGCCCCGCCATCAGCTCGGCAAACCCCTCGCTCTTGGGGACAAGGGGTAGCGACTGGCCAAAGGGCCAGCGAATCGGCGCAAAGCCGGTGGTGGCGGCGTGGTGCAGCCAGCCGCTGAGCGGCACCAGCAGGATCGACCCGTAGAGCAGCCAGTGGATCGTTTCGGCCAGTGTCGCCTCGACCCGGTTTTCCGCGTTCAGCAACCCCGGCCGCGGCTGGGTCAGGCTCCAGCCGACGCGCAGCAGGGCAATGAAGAAGACGGCCAAACCCAGTGTCTTGTGAGCGGAAAACAGCGCCACAGTCTGGGCGATCTGCGCCTCGGTGACCGAGGCGGCGGGGTCACGGAGACCTTCGGCCATGCCATTGGCGATCATGCCCAGCGGAAACAGGGCGAGGATCAAAACGGCTGTGGTCCAGTGAAACAGCTTGGCCAGCGCGCCATAGCTGTGCGTGGTGTTGGTCAGGGACATCTCGGGCTCCGCGTGGTTGAGTTAAACCCATAGCTATTCAAGCGGATGCGGGGAACAATAGTCCGGTGCGCACAACAATCGTGCGCCGGAACGCTTGACCACCGTGAACCGCCATCCGGGTTGTATGGCGGGCGGGCGCGGTCTAAACCTCTCGAAAACCAAGATCAAAGAGGGCCTGATGACACTTGCATTCGTTTTTCCCGGACAGGGCGCCCAGACCATCGGCATGGGCAAGGCGCTGGCCGATGCCTACCCGCAGGCTCAGGCGGTTTTCGACGAGGTCGACGAGGCGCTGGGCGAAAAGCTCAGCACGCTGATCTGGGAAGGTGATATCGCCGACCTGACCCTGACCCAGAACGCGCAGCCGGCGCTGATGGCGACCTCGATGGCGGCCATGCGGGCGCTCGAGGCCGAGGGGGTCTCGGTCACTGCGGCCTCATGTGTGGCGGGCCATTCGCTGGGCGAATACTCCGCGCTGGCCGCCGCCGGCGCGATCAGCCTGGGCGATACCGCGCGTCTGTTGCGGACCCGTGGCCAGGCGATGCAGAGCGCCGTGCCAGTGGGGCAGGGCGCTATGGCGGCGCTCCTGGGGCTTGACCTGGAGGCCGCGCGCGCCGTTGCCGCCGAGGCGGCACAGGGCGAAGTCTGCGAAGCGGCCAACGACAACGATCCGGCGCAGGTCGTGGTCTCTGGTGCCAAGGCGGCCGTGGAACGCGCCGTCGACATCGCCAAGGAGAAAGGCGCCAAGCGCGCGCTGCTGCTGCCGGTCAGCGCCCCGTTCCATTGCGCGCTGATGCAGCCCGCCGCCGAGGTCATGGCCGAAGCGCTGGCAGGCGTCGCGATCAAGGCCCCTGCCGTGCCGCTGGTCGCCAATGTTCGCGCCGACAAGGTCAGCGACCCGGACGAGATTCGCGCGCTATTGGTGGAGCAGGTGACAGGCGCGGTGCGCTGGCGTGAAAGCGTGCTGGCAATGGCGGCAGAGGGTGTGACCGAGGTCTGGGAGATCGGCGCCGGGAAGGCGCTGTCCGGCATGATCCGCCGCATCGACCGGGCGTTGGCCTGCCAGGCGGTGGGATCGCCGGACGACGTCAAGACCGCCGCGCAAAGCCTGGCGTGACGCGCCGGAATTTTTGAAAAATTCCGGACCGTTTTCTTTGCAAGAAAACGGGGCCGGAGACAAAGGGGACGACAAGAATGTTCGACTTGACGGGAAAAACCGCGCTGATCACCGGCGCATCCGGCGGGATAGGCGGGGCCATCGCCAAGGCGCTGCACCAGGCGGGCGCCACGGTGGGGCTGTCTGGCACGCGGGTGGAACCGCTGCAGGCGCTTGCGGATGAACTGGGCGAACGAGCGCATGTGCTGCCCTGCAACCTGAGCGATTTCGAGGCGGTCGCCGCGCTGCCAAAGCAGGCCGCCGAAGCCATGGGCGGCGTTGACATTCTGGTCAACAACGCCGGGATCACCCGCGACAATCTGTTCATGCGGATGTCGGACGACGAATGGCAAAGCGTCATCGACGTGAACCTGACCGCGACGATGAAGCTCTGCAAAGGCGTGCTGCGGGGCATGATGAAGGCGCGCTGGGGCCGGATCGTGAACATTTCTTCGGTGGTCGGTGCCACCGGCAATCCCGGACAAGGCAACTATGCCGCGTCCAAGGCCGGGATGGTGGGCATGTCGAAATCGCTGGCCTACGAGGTCGCGAGCCGTGGCATCACCGTCAACGCGGTTGCGCCGGGCTTTATCACCACGGCGATGACCGACAAGCTGACCGACGATCAGAAATCCGCGATTCTGACCCAGGTGCCGGCGGGCCGGATGGGGGACGCCGACGAGATCGCCGCCGCCGTGTTGTATCTGGCCAGTCCCGAGGCCGCCTATGTCACCGGGACGACCTTGCATGTGAACGGTGGTATGGCCATGTTGTGAGCCACAGCTCCAGGCCACGCGAAAGCGTTTGCCTAAGCCGCCGTCTGTGCTATAGGCGGCGCACATTTCGGCGGGTCCGGTCATGATGGCCGTGCTATGCCAAGACCCGGCTGACCGGGACCGAGCCGCCCGCAGAGGGCATCAACAAGCCACCCCATGGGGGCGAGGGCAGAACAGGGGCCGCGAGGTCCTGAATGGAACGAGGAAGAGAAATGAGCGACGTCGCAGATCGTGTGAAGAAGATCGTTGTAGAGCACCTGGGTGTGGAAGAAGACAAAGTGACCGAGAACGCCTCGTTCATCGACGATCTGGGCGCGGACAGCCTGGACACGGTCGAACTGGTCATGGCCTTCGAAGAAGAATTCGGCATCGAGATCCCCGATGACGCGGCCGAGACCATCCAGACCTTTGGCGATGCAGTGAAGTTCATCACCGAAGCTTCCTGATCGGAATTACCGGATTTGTCCGGTGTTCGGCGTCTCCCGGCGGGGAGGCGCCGTTTTTTGTGGGCGGTCGCGAATGGGACTTGCGCGGGTGCTGTGGCTGGATCACTGATGGGGTGAGGCAGACAGCAGGACGGGCGCGAAATGATCCGATCCACCCCCAATATCAACACCGCACGGCTGACGCTGTGCGCGATGCGGCCCGAGGATTTCGACCGTTTCGCCCAGATCTGGGCGATGTCCCAGGTCGTGCGCCATCTCGGCGGTACACCATGGCCGCGTGGCAAGGCCTGGGAATGGTTTCTGCGCAACGCGGGCCATTGGCAGATGACCGGCTTTGGCCAATGGGCCGTCGTCGATCAGCGCAGCCGGACAATCATCGGGCACACCGGGTTCTTCTATGGCGCGCGTAACCTGGGCGAGGATTTCGACCCCTTCCCCGAGGCGGCCTGGTTGCTGGTCCCTCAGGCGCAGGGCGCCGGGATGGGGCACGAGGCCGCGCAGGCGGCGCATGACTGGTTCGACCGGGTGATTCCCGGCCGGCTGGTGGCCAAGGTGGCGCTGTCGAACACTGCCGCGCTTCGGGTCGCAGAGCGGCTTGGGTACCGGCCGCTGCGCGAAATCGAATATCAGGCAGTGCCCAGCCTTTTGTTGTCGCGAAACGGACCGCCGCGGTCGGGCTGAGACGATAGCGGCACTGCCATGTGGTATACTCGGCCCCAAGGACACAGGATCAAGCAGGGGGGAGGCCGAGCCATGATCGTCTATCCGACACTCGAACTCAAAGACGGGCGCTGCGTATCGCTGTCGCGCGGGCGGCTCGAATCGCCACAGGTCTGGCCGCTGGATCCGGTTGCCGCCGCGCGCGGATTCGCGCGGGACGGAGCACAGTGGATGCATCTGACCGACCTTGACGCCGTCGATGGCGATGACCGGAACGCGGACCTGGTGCAGGAGATCATCCGCTCGGCCGGCATTCCCTTGCAACTGGGCGGCGGGATGCGCAGCCGGGACCGGATCGAGCAGTGGATCGACCGGGGCGCCGGGCGTATCGTGATCGGCACGCTGGCGGCATGGGAGCCCGCCCTGGTGCGCGAGTTGGCCGAACACCACCCTGACCAGATCGTGCTGTCGGTCGACGTCTGGCAGGGGCAGGTGATGACCGAAGGCTGGCGCAAGGCCGGCGCTTTTGATCCTGCCGGCTATATCCAGGCCTTTGGCGACACACCCTTTGCCGGCATCATCGTGACCGACATCGACAGCGACATTGACGAAGTCGATGCCCAGCTGGGGTTGATTTCGTCGCTGGCGGCGGTGGCGCAGGCGCCGGTAATCGCCAGCGGCGTGGTGCGCCAGGGCGACGACATCGCCCGGTTGTCTCATATCCCGGGGATCGCGGGGGCGCTGGTGGGCCGGGCGTTGCTGAACGGGTCGGTGGCATTGCATGAGGCGCTGGCAGTGGCGCAGCCGGGGCCGGAACCGGTGGCGCAGCTGCAATGAAAGACGGCATGACCGGCATACCCCACGGGGAAAATTCGCCGGAAACCGGGCAAGGGCGGCAAATCGCTGCTGAAATGCTGATACCCTTGCTCTTGCCCCCGCGCCCTTGCGCGGGGTATGAGCGGTTCTCAACTGGAACGAGGCAAGAGGGCAGCTCATGCGCAGAGTCGTTGTAACCGGTCTGGGGCTGGTGACGCCGCTGGCCAGCGGTGTGGAAGAAACCTGGTCTCGGCTGTTGGCAGGGCAGTCCGGTGCCGGGCCGATCAAACAGTTCGACGCAGAGGCCAGCGGGGTCACCACGACCTATGCCTGCGAAGTGCCGCTGGGCGATGGCAGCGACGGCACCTTCAACGCCGACGACTGGATGGCGCCCAAGGAACAGCGCAAGGTCGACACCTTCATCCTGTTCGGGATCGCAGCCGCCGAAATGGCCGTACGCGACGCCGGCTGGACACCCGAGGGCGAAGCGGACCGGTTGCGCACCGGCGTGATGATCGGCTCTGGCATCGGCGGGCTGAACTCGATCGCCAATACCGCCGTGATGATCAAGGAACGTGGGCCCCGGCGGGTTTCGCCCTTCTTTATTCCCGGCGCGCTGATCAACTTGATCTCGGGGCAGGTCAGCATCCGCTACGGGTTCAAGGGGCCGAACCATTCGGTGGTCACCGCCTGTTCCACGGGCGCGCATGCCATTGGCGATGCCTCGCGTCTGATCCAGCACGGCGACGCCGACGTCATGATCGCGGGCGGGGCCGAGGCGGCGATCTGCGAAATCGGCATCGCCGGGTTCAACGCCTGCAAGGCGCTGAGCACCAAGTTCACCGATGATCCCACAAAGGCCAGCCGCCCCTATGACGCTGACCGCGACGGTTTTGTCATGGGCGAGGGCGCGGGCGTGGTGGTGCTGGAGGAATACGAGCACGCCAAGGCGCGCGGCGCCAAGATCTATGCCGAGGTTCTGGGCTATGGCCTGTCCGGCGACGCATATCACATCACCGCGCCGTCGGAGGATGGCGAAGGCGGCGAACGGTCCATGCGCGCGGCGCTGGAAAACGCCGGGATCGAACCGCAAGCCGTTGATTACATTAACGCACATGGCACATCGACCATGGCCGACACCATCGAGTTGTCGGCGGTTGAGCGTCTCTTGGGAGATGCCGCTGGCAAGGCGACGATGTCCTCGACCAAGTCGATGACCGGTCACCTGCTGGGCGCGGCCGGTGCGATAGAGGCGATCTTCTCGATCCTCGCGATTCGTGATCAGGTGGCGCCGCCGACGATCAACCTGGACAACCCGGCGGTTGAAACGCCGGTGGATCTGGCGCCGAACACCAAGCGCGAGCGGGAAATCAACGTGGCGCTGTCCAACTCCTTTGGGTTTGGCGGCACGAACGCGAGTGTTCTGTTCGGGAAAGTCTGACCATGTGGCGCAGTCTTGCCTCTAACATGCTGACAATCCTGTCAGTTTTACTGTTCCTGTTGGCCGGTCTGATCCTCTGGGGCAAATCGCAGTACGTGGCCGAAGGGCCGTTGGAAACCGCGATCTGCCTGCAGGTCGAACGCGGGTCGAACATGACGCGGGTCAGCCGCGCGCTGGAGGAACAGGGCGCGGTCACCAGCGGCACCATCTTCCGCTTAGGTGCTGATTATACAGAGAAATCCGGCTCGCTGAAGGCGGGCAGCTTTCTCGTGCGCGAAGGCACGTCGATGGAGGGGATCGTCGACCAGATCACCCGGGGCGGCGCCAGCACCTGTGGCACCGAGATCCTGTACCGGGTCGGCGTGACCCGTACCATCGTCGAGGTGCGCGAGCTGAACCCGGCGACCCTGACCTTTGAGGAAAAGGCCGAGTTCAATATCGCGGACGAAGAAGCGCCTGAAATCTATGAAGAAAAGCGGGCTGAGCGCGATACGCGCTACAGGCTGTCGCTGGCCGAAGGCGTCACCAGCTGGCAGGTGGTCGAGGCGCTGAAGTCGATGGACGTGCTGAGCGGCGACGTGCCCAACCGCCCGCCCGAAGGCATGCTGGCGCCGGACAGCTACGAGATTTCGCCGGGCACCGCGCGGCAGGCAATACTGGCGCAAATGCAGGAAAAACAACAGCTTAGGATCAATGCGACCTGGGAAAGCCGGCAAGAAGGGTTGCCGCTTGACAGCCCCGAAGAGATGCTGATCCTGGCCTCGATCATCGAAAAGGAAACCGGCGTGCCCGAGGAACGCGGCCAGGTGGCCTCGGTCTTTGTGAACCGGTTGAACCAGGGCATGCGGCTGCAGACCGACCCGACGGTGATCTACGGCGTCACCAAGGGCGAAGGGGTGCTGGGGCGCGGGTTGCGTCAAAGTGAGCTTCGCCGCATAACACCTTGGAATACTTATGTGATCGACGGACTTCCGCCGACCCCGATTGCCAATCCGGGGCTGGCCAGCCTGCAGGCGGCGGTGGCACCTGCCGAGACGGATTACGTGTTCTTTGTGGCGGATGGCAGCGGCGGGCACGCCTTTGCCGAAACGCTGGAAGAGCATAACCGCAACGTCGCCAAGTGGCGGCAGATCGAAGCGGACCGGCAGAACTCGGGCAACTGACCCTCTGACACGGATTTGAAACCGGGCGGGCAGCGCGCGCTGCCTTTGCCCGGTTTTTACCGTTTTGTACCAGCCTCGCACCCCTGATCATCCGTTTTGTACAAGGGGGATTTCACATGCGGATCACCGTTTCGGAGGCGCGCGCCCGGCTGGGCCAGCTCTGCGCCCAGGCGCAGGACCCGCGCCGGACCATCGTGCTGACCCGGCACGGGCGCGAGTTGGCCGCCATCGTGTCAATCGAGGAGGTCAGGCGGATCTGGACGCTGCAGGACGACGCCTGGTTCGGCCGGCGCAACCCACTGACCGGGCGGCGGCGCGGTGGCGGGCTGGCGATGCGTTCGGATCTGACGGTCGGGCCGGACGGCAAACCGGTGACCCCGCGTGCGGCGGCCGAACAGGTGCGCGAGGTGCAGATGACCCGCGCCGAGGAGCGCCGCCTGCTGGAGGCCGGCGGGCTGGCGCCGGTGGAGGGCGGCGAGATCGGCGCCCCGGCGCGGCGCGGCTGGTTGCGGCGGATCTGGACGCGGCGGCCCTGGATTCGGAGCGGGGCGGTGGGGTGAAACCCCACCCTACGCCCGGGCGCGGGGGTCAGATCAGCCCGGTGCCGGTGGCGAAATAGGCGGCGGCATCGGCCAGAAGGAAGAGGCCCAGGAGGCCCAGCATCACCGGCATGATATAGGCGGCGACGCGGTCGAGCGCGGCGGAGAGACGGGTGAGCCAGGGCAGGATGCCGTCGCCGGCGAGGGTGGCGGCGAGCGGCACGGCGAGGAAGGGCAGCGCGTAGGCGAGGTTGTAGAGCGCCAGCGCCGCCAGCCGGGTGCCGTCGCCTTCTCGGAGCAGCTGGCCGAGGAAGGCGAAATAGGGCAGCGCGAAGGGCAGGCCGATGAAATTGACCAGCGCCCCGAAGCCGAAGGCGCCCGCGAGGCTGGTGCG
Source organism: Seohaeicola saemankumensis (assembly GCF_020171285.1). Taxonomy (GTDB): domain Bacteria; phylum Pseudomonadota; class Alphaproteobacteria; order Rhodobacterales; family Rhodobacteraceae; genus JAIUZI01. The sequence goes on along the minus strand of NZ_JAIUZI010000020.1, from coordinate 23,163 downwards.
CGGCGGCTCTGGCGGGGTGTCGGAGGGGGTGGGCGGGGCGATACGCCAGCGCAGCGCCACCCAGAGCAGCGCCAGCCCGACCAGCAGGCTGAAGACATAGTCGATGGTCTCGGGGGTGTTGAACCAGTGGAGAAAGCTGTCGGCGAGCGGCGCCAGCAGCTCGGCCAGGCCGAAGAGCACCAGCGCCCCGGCGGCGAAATAGGCCAGCGTGTGACCGAGGATGACCGCCAGCGCGCTGGCCACCGGACGGGCGGTCGTCAGCGCCAGAATCGTGGTGGCGAAGAGCACCGGGTTGGCGATGTCGATCAGCAGGATCGGGAGTGCGACGGTCAGCAGGTCGGTCATGCGCGTCTGGCCTGTGGCGGCGTCCCTGTCGGGGCGGGGTGGCGGGCGATCTCAGGCTCGGGCATATCGGGCCGGGATGCAACGGGTTTTCCCGCGCGGGGGATGTGGCGCCGGTATGGGGGCGCTGCCCCCGCCGCCCCTAGGGCGGCTCCCCCGGAGTATTTGCCGAAGAGATGAAAGGGGGACGGGCGCCGTGGCGGCGGTTCCGGTCTGGTTCCGGTCTGGTTCCGGTTGGGGGGGCAACGGGCGGTGTGCTGGGCCGGTGTTAACCTTTTCGGGGGAATGTCTGTCGTGGCTAGAAGGTGTGGGTGGTGGTCGCGGGCACGGGTCCGGGCCGGTATCTCATGTCTCTCGTGCGGGGATCACTCACGCATGAGGTCAGGACCATATGACTTTGATTACCCCGGAAGAACGGGTTTCGCAGACGGCGGATCTACTTAAGTCGCTGCAGAATTCGATTCAGGAGCTGCGGCAAAAGGCGGAAGACCTGAAGGCGCGGATCGAGGCCGGGGAGGATGCAGAACTATCGGGACCGAAACGGCAGGTCGACGACATCAGCAAGCTGATCCGGTCCTGCCAGAACGTGGAGGAAAGGTTTGTCGAACATTATCACAAACAGGCAGGAATCGTCCGGGGCGGATACGCCCTCGACCTTGACGCGGCCCGATCTGAGATCGGGTGCCGCCTTGCTCGCCTCCGCACCTGTTGCGGTTCAGGACGCGTTCCTGAGTGAGCTTGGGGAGGGGGGGCTGTGCGCCCTCCCTTTTCTTTTCGAGTTCTGGGCGATGGCGCACCAGCTGCCGCCCGAGGGAGACTGGCGGACCTGGGTGATCATGGGCGGGCGCGGTGCGGGCAAGACGCGGGCGGGCGCGGAATGGGTGCGCGCCCAGGTCGAGGGGTCGAAGCCGCTGGACCCGGGGCGCTGCCGGCGGGTGGCGCTGGTGGGGGAGACCTATGACCAGGTGCGCGAGGTGATGATCCGCGGCGACAGCGGTATCCTGGAGTGTTCGCCGCCCGATCGCCGGCCGGAGTGGAAGGCGGGCGAGCGCCGGCTGGTCTGGCCCAACGGGGCGGAGGCGCAGGCCTATAGCGCGCAGGATCCCGAAAGCTTGCGCGGGCCGCAGTTCGATGCGGCCTGGGTCGACGAGCTGGCCAAGTGGAAGAAGGCGGCGGAGACCTGGGACATGTTGCAGTTCGCGCTGCGGCTGGGCGATGCGCCGCGGGTCTGTGCGACGACGACGCCGCGCAACGTCGAGGTTCTGAAGGATCTGCTGGCGGCGCGGTCGACGGTGGTGACCCATGCGCCGACCGAGGCGAACCGGGCCAACCTGGCGGCCTCGTTCCTGGAGGAGGTGCGCACGCGCTATGCGGGGACGCGGCTGGGCCGGCAGGAGCTGGACGGGGTGTTGATGGCCGATGTCGAGGGGGCGCTGTGGACGCAGGACCGGCTGGAGGCGGCGCGGTCTGAGCCGATGCCGGAGCTGGACCGGATCGTGGTGGCGCTGGACCCGTCGGTGACGGGGGGCGTGTCGGCGGATGCCTGTGGCATCGTGGTGGCCGGTGCGCGGCTGCAGGGGCCGCCGCAGGACTGGCGCGGCTATGTGCTGGCGGACCGGACGGTGCAGGGCGTCGGCCCGGCGGGCTGGGCCCGCGCGGCGGTGCAGGCGATGGAGGAATTCGGCGCCGAGCGGCTGGTGGCCGAGGTCAACCAGGGCGGCCAGCTGGTGGAAGAGGTGATCCGGCAGGTGGCGCCGCTGGTGCCCTACAAGGCGGTGCATGCGGCGCGTGGCAAGGTGGCGCGCGCCGAACCGGTGGCGGCGCTCTACGAGCAGGGCAAGGTGGGCCATGCCGAGGGGCTGGAGCGGCTGGAGGCGCAGATGGTGCAGATGACGGCGCAGGGGTTCGAGGGGGCGGGGTCGCCCGACCGGGTCGATGCGCTGGTCTGGGCGCTGCACGAGCTGATCGTCGGGCCGGCCGCGCGGTGGAAGCGGCCGCGGGTGCGGATTCTGTGAGCGGGGCATGCACGTGGCGCGCGGGTGTTGCGCGAGGGCCGGGCGGTCTGTTTCCGGGTTGTTGGCACAGATCGGCGATAACGCTTTCAACGAGGCCGGGGTCCGCTGCATCAGCGGCGCGCCGGGGACGCGGAACAGATAGGAGCATCGGACATGGTTTTTGATTTCTTGCGTCGCGGAGGGGAACGGGCGGTGCCGGAGACCAAGGCGAGCGCTGCCGGTCCGGTGGTGGCCTGGCACGGGGCGGGCCGGGTGGCCTGGAGCCCGCGGGACACCGCGACGCTGACGCGCACGGGGTTTGCCGGCAACCCGGTGGGGTTCCGGTCGGTGAAGCTGATCGCGGAAGCGGCGGCGGCGCTGCCGCTGGTGCTGCAGGACAGCCGCCAGCGGTTCGACATGCATCCGCTGCTGAGCCTGATCAAGCGGCCGAACGCGGCGCAGGGGCGGGCCGAGATGATGGAGGCGCTGTTCGGGCAGCTGCTGTTGTCGGGCAATGCCTATGTCGAGGCGGTCTGTGGCGAGGCGGCGCTGCCGCTGGAGCTGCATGTGCTGCGGTCGGACCGGATGCGGGTGGTGCCGGGGGCCGATGGCTGGCCGGTGGCCTATGAATACAGCGTCGGGGCCAAGGCGCACCGGTTCGACGCCAGCGGGCCGCTGTCGCCGGTCTGCCATATCAAGAGTTTCCATCCGCAGGACGACCATTACGGGTTGTCGCCGATGCAGGCGGCGGCGATGGCGCTGGACGTGCATAATTCGGCGTCGCGCTGGTCGAAGGCGCTGTTGGACAATGCGGCGCGGCCCAGTGGCGCGCTGGTGTTCTCGGGCGGGGACGGGCAGGGCGCGATGGCCGATGACCAGTACCGCCGGCTGTCCGAGGAGATCGAGGCCAATTACCAGGGCGCGCGCAATGCCGGGCGGCCGATGGTTCTGGAAGGCGGGCTGGACTGGAAGCCGATGGGGTTTTCGCCCAGCGACATGGAGTTCCAGAAAACCAAGGAGGCGGCGGGGCGCGAGATCGCGCTGGCCTTTGGGGTGCCGCCGATGCTGCTGGGGATTCAGGGCGACGCGACCTATGCCAATTACCAGGAGGCCAACCGGGCGTTTTACCGGCTGACCGTGCTGCCGCTGGCGACGCGGGTGGCGGCTGCGCTGTCGGACTGGCTGTCGGGGTACACCGGCGAGATGGTCGAGCTGAAGCCCGATCTGGACCAGGTGCCGGCGCTGGCCGCCGAGCGCGATGCGCAATGGGCCCGCGTCAGCGCGGCGGATTTCCTGAGCGAGGCGGAAAAGCGCGCGATCCTGGGGCTGCCGGTGCTGGGCGAAGGCGGCGCGGATGACTGACAAGCGGCTGCCGGTGGATGCGTTCGACTGTGCGCCGGGGCTGCGGCTGGCGGCGCATGAGCGGGTCAGCGCGGTGCATCAGGAGAACCTGAACCGGCGGCTGGACCGGCTGGAAGAGTTGATCGAGCGGCTGGAGCGCCGGTTGTGGCTGGCGGTTTACGGCGTGGTGGCGGTGGTGCTGGCGCAGGCGATCCAGCCGCTGCTGGTGGCGGCGCAGTGAGAGACGCGGAAATCTATCGAGGAGAGTGCCCGATGACGTGGGATTCGGATCTGGAACACAAGTTTGCCCGCTTTGGCGACGGGGTGACGGTTGGCGACGACCTGGCCATCGAAGGCTATGCCAGCCTGTTCGGCGAGGCCGATCAGGGCGGCGACCTGGTGCAGGCGGGGGCCTATACGGCATCGCTGGCGGCGCTGGGGGCATCAGGGCGCAAGGTCAAGATGCTGTGGCAGCATGACCCCGCCCAGCCGATCGGGATCTGGGACGAGGTGTGCGAGGACGCCCGTGGCCTGTGGGTCAAGGGGCGGCTGCTGGACAGCACCCAGCGGGGTCGCGAGGCGGCGGCGCTGATTGCGGCGGGGGCGCTGGACGGGCTGTCGATCGGCTATCGCACCAAGCGGTCGAGCAAGAACGAAAAGGGCCAGAGGGTCCTGATGGAACTGGAGCTTTGGGAGGTGTCCGTGGTGACCTTTCCGATGCTGCCCAGTGCGCGGGTGGCGGCCAAGGGCGACAGCCCGGTGGCGGAAACCGCCCTGCGCGAATTGGCGGCGGCGTTGCGGCGCGCGCGGCTGGAACTGGCGCGCCGGTAGCGCGCTCAAACCTCACCCAGACAGGATGTGCTGATGAGCAAGACCGAGATCCCGGCCTTGGCCGGAGAGGGTGTGCCCCTGGTTCAGGAGGTGAAGCAGGCGATGACCGGCTTCGTGAGTGAATTCAAGGGCTTCCAGGACGACATTGAAACCAAACTGAAACAGACGGAAGAGCGACTGACCATGCTGGATCGTAAATCTCAAATCGCGGCACGTCCGCACCTGGCGGCCAACACCAACGAGGGCGCGCCGCACCTCAAGGCCTTTGACGCCTATCTGCGGTCGGGCGAGGACGATGGGCTGCGCGGGCTGGAGATGGAGAGCAAATCGCTGTCCACCGCCGTCAACAGCGACGGCGGCTACCTGATCGACCCGCAGACCGCCGAAACGGTGAAATCGGTGCTGCGCGGCGCCGCCTCGATCCGCTCGGTGGCGGCAGTGGTCAACGTCGAGGCGAATTCGTTCGACGTGCTGATCGACCATACCGATATCGGCGCCGGCTGGGCCGACGAGGCATCGGCCACCGGCGAGACCGGCACGCCGTCGATCGACCGCATCTCGATCCCGCTGCACGAGTTGTCGGCGCTGCCGAAGGCGTCGCAGCGTTTGCTGGACGACAGCGCCTTTGACGTCGAGGGCTGGCTGGCCGGTCGCATTGCCGACAAGTTTTCGCGCGCCGAGGCGGATGCCTTTGTCAACGGCGACGGTGTCGACAAGCCGCGCGGGTTCCTGAACCACGCCGCGGTGGACAACGACGTCTGGACCTGGGGCAACCTGGGCTATGTGCCGACCGGTGTGAACGGCGATATCGACGCCGACAACATCGTCGACCTGGTCTATGCGCTGGGCGCGCAGTACCGCGCGAACGGTACCTTCGTCATGAACTCCAAGACCGCCGGTCTGGTGCGCAAGCTGAAGGATGCCGATGGCCGGTTCCTGTGGTCGGACGGCCTGGCCGCCGCTGAACCGGCGCGCCTGATGGGGTACCCGGTGGTGATCGCCGAGGACATGCCCGATGTGGCCACGGACAGCCTGTCGATCGCCTTTGGCGACTTCGGCGCCGGCTACACCATTGCCGAACGTCCCGACCTGCGCGTGATGCGTGACCCGTTTAGCGCCAAGCCGCATGTTCTGTTCTATGCGACCAAGCGCGTCGGCGGCGACGTCAGCGATTTCGCGGCGATCAAGCTGCTCAAGTTCGGCACCGCCTAAGCGGTGTCGGATGGGGCGGGGCCGGGCGACCGGTCCTGTCCCGGGCGCGCGCCGGGTGAGACCCTCATGTTGTCTAGCTGCTCCCCTCCGTCCGAGCAATGTGGGGCGGCGCGCGTCCGCTTTTGGGCGAAAATACAGGCCGGGCGGGGCCGGATTTGCGGAGTGAAGTGATGATGTTGATCGAAGAAACCACGGTACCCGACGCGGCGCTGCCGGTGGAACAGTTCAAGGCGCATCTGCGGCTGGGAACGGGATTTGGCGAAGACACGCTGCAGGACGAGGTGCTGAAGAGCTTTTTGCGGGCGGCGCTGTCGGCGATCGAGGCGCGTACCGGCAAGATCCTGATTTCGCGCGATTTCAGCTGGGTTCTGAGCGACTGGAGCGATCCGGCGGGCGAACCGCTGCCGGCGGTGCCGGTGAGCGCGGTGACGGCGCTGGTGCTGGTGGATGCGGCTGCGGCAGAGACCCCGGTCGCGGCGGCGCAGTACCGGCTGGTGCCCGACAGCCAGCAGCCAAGGCTGTGCCCGGCGGGGGCGCTGTTGCCCAATGTGCCGGGCGGCGGTTCGGTGCGGGTGGAGTTTACCGCCGGTATGGCCGCCGACTGGGGCGGGTTGCCCGGCGATCTGGCGCAGGCGGTGCTGCTGCTGGCGGCGCATTACTACGAATACCGGCACGAGACCGCGCTGGGCGACGGGTGCATGCCGTTCGGGGTGACCAGCCTGATCCAGCGCTACCGGGTGGTGCGGCTGCGGCTGGGCGCGGGGGCGGGCCAATGAGCGCGCCGCGGCTGAACCGGAAACTGGCGCTGGAGGCGCCGGTGCGCGTGGGCGACGGCGCGGGCGGGTTTTCGGAAACCTGGTCGGCGCTGGGCACGCTGTGGGCTGATGTGCAGACCCGCAGCGGGCGCGAACGCGCCGAGGCGGGCATGGCGCTGGCCTCGACCTCGTACAAGGTGGTGGTGCGCGCGGCGCCGGTGGGATCGGCGATGCGCCCGGCCCCCGAGCAGCGGTTTCGTGATGGCGCGCGGATCTATGTGATCCGGGCGGTGTCGGAGCGCGACGCCGATGGCCGCTACCTGACCTGTTTCGCGGATGAGGAGGTGGCGGCATGAGCTATGCGATGGCGGCCCCCCTGCAGGAGGCGGTGTATCAGCACCTGACCAGCGACGCAGGGCTGAACGCGCTGATCGGCGGGGCCATTTACGACGCGCTGCCGGCCGGTCCGGTGCCCGAGACCTATGTCAGCCTCGGCCCCGAAGAGGTGCGCGACCGGTCGGACGCCAGCGGCGCGGGCGCGCTGCACCGGTTCACGGTGTCGGTGGTCAGCGAGGCCGAGGGCTTTGCCGCGGCCAAGGCGATTGCGGCGGCCATTGGCGATGCGTTGCTGAACGGCACGCTGGTGCTGAGCCGGGGCCGGGTGGTCGGGCTGTGGTTCGAACGGGCCAGCGCCCGGCGGACCGGGCGGGCCGGTCAGGTGCGGCGGATCGATCTGAGGTTCCGCGCCCGCGTGGAAGACAATTAAGCCATTCAATCTGGAGAGAACTCATGGGTGCTCAAAACGGCAAGGACCTGTTGGTCAAAGTGGACATGACCGGCGACGGTCAGTTTCAAACCATCGCGGGGCTGCGCGCCACGCGGGTCAGTTTCAACGCGGAAAGCGTCGATGTGACCAGCCTGGAAAGCCAGGGCGGCTGGCGCGAGCTGCTGTCGGGCGCAGGCGTGAAATCGGCGGCGATTTCCGGCTCGGGCGTTTTCAAGGACGAAGGCACGGACGAGCGCGCGCGGCAGCTGTTCTTTGACGGCGAGACGCCGGATTTCCAGGTAATCATCCCCGATTTCGGCATCGTCGAGGGGGCGTTCCAGGTGACCTCGATCGAATATGCCGGCAGCCACAACGGCGAGGCGACATACGAGATGTCGCTGGCAAGCGCCGGGGCGCTGATCTTTACGGCGCTCTGATCGACATGGCCAATCCGTGGACGGGAGAGGTGGCCCTGGTCATCGACGGGGAGCGCCGGGTGCTGAAGCTGACGCTAGGCGCGTTGGCCGAGCTGGAGCAGAGGCTGGAGGCGGGATCGCTGGTGGATCTGGTGGCCCGGTTCGAGGGCGCGCGGTTTTCCAGCGGCGACGTTCTGGCGCTGGTGGTGGCCGGATTGCGCGGCGGCGGGGCGGATGTTGGGGCGTCCGACCTGCTGCGGGCCGAGATCGAGGGCGGCCCGATGGCGGCGGCACGGGCGGCGGCGGAGCTGCTGGCGCGGGCCTTCATGGTGCCGGGCGAGACATGAGCCAATTCGATTGGCCCGCGCTGATGCGGGCCGGGATGCAGGGGCTGCGGCTGACGCCGGAGCAGTTCTGGCGGCTGACCCCGGCCGAGCTGCGGCTGATGCTGGGGCAGGGCGGGGCGCAGGCGCCGCTGAACCGGAGCGGGCTGGATGCGCTGATGGCGGCCTGGCCGGACGGGGCCGGGGCCGGTGTCGGGGCCGGTGAAAAAGGAGAGTGCGATGACTGATCGGGACGGGATTTCGGATCTGCGCGACGGCGCCGAGGGGCTGGAAGACGCCCTGTCGGGCGCGGCCAACATGGCCGCCGGTTTCGACGCCGAGCTGCGCCGGATGCGCGAGGGTCTGGCAGCCACGGGCAAGGATGTGGCGACCCTGGAACGCGGGTTTTCCAAGGGATTGCGCAAGGCCTTTGACGGCGTCGTCTTTGACGGCATGAAGCTGTCGGACGCACTGGAGACGGTGGCGCGGTCGATGATCCAGACCACCTATTCGGCGGCGATCAAGCCGGTGACCAACCATTTCGGCGGGCTGCTGGCCGATGGGGTCGGCAGTATCGTGCAGGGGCTGCTGCCCTTTGCCGATGGCGCCGGGTTTTCGCAGGGCCGCGTGATGCCCTTTGCCAATGGCGGGGTGATCAGCGGGCCGGTCACCTTTCCGATGCGCGGCGGCATGGGGTTGATGGGCGAGGCCGGGCCGGAGGCGATCATGCCGCTGAGCCGGGGCGCCGACGGCAAGCTGGGGGTGCGCGCCTCGGGCGGCGGATCGGTCAGCGTGGTGATGAACATCTCGACCCCGGACGTGCAGGGGTTCCAGCGCAGCCAGAGCCAGATCGCGGCACAGATGAGCCGGGCGCTGGGTCGTGGCGCGCGCAATCGGTAAGGGGGACGAGCGATGATTTTCCACGAGGTGAGATTCCCGGCCAACCTGAGTTTCGGGTCGGTGGGCGGCCCCGAGCGGCGCACGGATGTGGTGACGCTGGCCAATGGGTTCGAGGAACGCAACACGCCCTGGGCGCATTCGCGCCGGCGCTATGACGCCGGGCTGGGGATGCGGTCGCTGGACGATATCGAGACGCTGATTTCCTTTTTCGAGGCGCGGCGCGGGCAGATGCACGGGTTCCGCTGGAAGGACTGGTCGGATTACAAGTCGGGGCGGGCCACGGCGGAAGTGACCTTTCGCGACCAGGTGATTGCCCAGGGCGACGGGGCCACGGTGTCGTTCCAGCTGGTCAAGACCTACCGCTCGGGCGCGTTTTCCTATGCCCGCCCGATCACCAAACCCGTTGAGGGTTCGGTGCGGATCGGACTGGCGCAGGACGAGATGCGCGAGGCGGTGGATTACGAGGTGGATGTGACCACCGGGCTGATCACCTTTGTGCATCCGCCCTCGGAAGAGGAGCAGATCACCGCCGGGTTCGAATTCGACGTGCCGGTTCGGTTCGACACCGACCGGATCCAGACCAGTGTCGCCAGTTTCCAGGCCGGTGACGTACCGAATGTGCCGGTGGTGGAGGTGCGGGTCTGATGGCGGGTATGGACGCAGGCTTTCGCGCGCATCTGGAGAGTGGTCTGACGACGCTGTGCCATGCCTGGGCGGTGACGCGGGGTGACGGGGTGACCCATGGGTTCACCGACCATGACCGCACGCTGCAATTCGAAGGCATCACGTTCAAGGCCGACACCGGGTTGTCGGCGCTGGCGCTGGCGCAGGGTACGGGGCTGTCGGTGGACAACACCGAGGCGATTGGCGCGCTGAGCGACGGATCGGTTCGCGAGGAGGATATCGAGGCGGGCCGGTTCGACGGTGCCGAGATCCGCGCCTGGCTGGTGAACTGGGCCGATCCCGACATGCGGTGGCTGCAGTTTCGCGGTTCTATCGGCGAGTTGCGCCGGGCGGGTGGCGCGTTTCACGCAGAGTTGCGCGGGCTGACCGGGGCGCTGAACCGGCCGCTGGGGCGGGTGTTCCAGAAGCCCTGCACCGCCGTTCTGGGCGATGGCGATTGCCGGTTTGCGATGGATACACCGGGCTATGCCGAGACGCGGGCGGTGGCCGGGGTCGACGCGGCGCGGCTGTTTCGCTGGGAAACGCTGGACGGGTTCGAGCCGGGCTGGTTCGGGCGCGGCCGGCTGGTGGTGACCTCGGGCGCGGCCGAGGGGCTGTGGGGGGCGATCAAGCAGGACCGTCTGGAGGACGGCGCACGGGTGATCGAACTGTGGCAGCCGCTGCGCGCGCAGATCGCGGTGGGCGATACGGTGCGGCTGGAGGCGGGCTGCGACAAGCGGTTCGAGACCTGCCGGCTGAAGTTCAACAATCTGGTCAATTTCCAGGGCTTCCCGGACCTGCCGGGCGAGGACTGGGTGGTGGCGGTGCCGAAATCGAGCGCGGCCAACACGGGCGGGAGCCTGCGCTGATGTCACGCCGCGAGGATATACTGGCCGCCGCGCGCGGCTGGCTGGGCACGCCGTACCGTCATCAGGCGTCGCGCCGGGGGGCCGGGGCCGATTGCCTGGGGCTGATCCGGGGGATCTGGCGCGAGTGTTACGGGGGCGAACCCGAGGCGGTGCCGGCCTATTCGATGGACTGGTCCGAGCCGCAGCGCGAGGAACGGTTGTGGGCAGCGGCGGCGCGGCACCTGCGGGAATTGCCCGCGGGCACGCCGCTGCCCGGCGATGTCGTGCTGTTCCGGATGCGGGCGGCGGCGGTGGCCAAACATCTGGGGATCGTGTCGCGGGGCGGGGACGCCCCCGCGTTCATCCACGCCTATAGCGGCCACGGGGTGGTCGAGAGCCCGCTGAGCCGGGCCTGGGCCCGCCGGATCGTGGCCCGGTTTGAATTTCCGACGGAGGATCACTGATGGCGACGATATTACTTTCGGCTGCGGGCGCGGCCATTGGCGGATCTGTCGGCGGAACCGTTGCCGGGTTGTCGTCGGTGGCGATCGGGCGCGCGGTGGGGGCGACTCTGGGCCGGGTGATCGACCAGCGGCTGCTGGGCAGCGGATCGGAGCCGGTGGATACCGGCAAGGTCGACCGGTTCCGCATCATGAACGCGGGCGAGGGCGCGCCGATTGCACGGGTCTATGGCCGGATGCGGGTCGGCGGCCAGGTGATCTGGGCCTCGGATTTCCAGGAAACCGTGTCGGTCAGCGGCGGCGGCGGCAAGGGCGCGCCGAGCCAGCCGCAGACCACCAGCTACAGCTACTCGGTATCGTTGGCGATTGCACTCTGCGAGGGCGAGATCGCATCCGTGGGCCGCGTCTGGGCCGATGGCGAGGAGGTCGCGCCGGGCGACCTGAATCTGCGGGTCTATACCGGGTCGTCCGAGCAGACGCCGGACCCGACGATGGAGGCCATCGAGGGCGAGGGGCTGGTGCCGGCCTATCGCGGCACCGCCTATGTGGTGATGGAGGACCTGGCGCTGGAACCCTTTGGCAACCGGGTGCCGCAGTTTTCGTTTGAGGTGATCCGCGCCGAGCAGCCGGGCGCGCCGGGCTACGACACCGATCTGGCGCAGATCGTGAGCGGCGTGGCGCTGATGCCGGGGACCGGTGAATACGCGCTGGCGACGACCCCGGTCTATTATTCCGGCGGGCCCGGGTCGCGCTGGACGGCGAATGTGAATTCCCCCTCGGGGCTGAGCGATTTCCAGACCTCGATGGAGGCGCTGGGCGAGGAACTGCCCGCCTGCGACAGCGTTTCGCTGGTGGTGTCGTGGTTCGGCAACGACCTGCGGTGCGGGGCATGCCAGCTGGTGCCGAAGGTGGAGCAGAAGACCTATGAGGGCAGCAACATGCCCTGGTCGGTGGCGGGCGAGACCCGCGGCAGCGCCGGGAAGATGGCCGAGGACGAAGGCCGCCCGATCTATGGCGGCACGCCTGCCGATGCCTCGGTGGTCGAAGCGATCCGGCACATGAATGCCGCCGGGCAGCGGGTGATGTTCTATCCCTTTGTCCTGATGGACCAGCAGCCGGGCAACGGGCTGACCGACCCCTGGACCGGGGCGGACGACCAACTGCACCTGCCATGGCGCGGGCGGATCACCCTGTCGGTGGCGCCGGGGCAGGCGGGATCACCCGATGGCACGGCGGCGGCCGATGCCGAGGTGGCGGCGTTTTTCGGCACCGCGACGGCGGCGGATTTCACCGTCGGCGACGGCGCGGTCAGCTATGCCGGTCCGGCGGAATGGGGGCTGCGGCGGTTCATCCTGCATTACGCGGCGCTGTGTGCGGCGGCGGGGGGCGTGGATGCGTTTTGCATCGGGTCCGAGTTTCGCGGGCTGACGCAGATCAGGGGCGCGGGCGGCTTCCCCGCCGTGCAGGCGCTGCGCGATCTGGCGGGCGAGGTGCGCGCGCTGTTGGGGCCGGAGGTCAGGATCGGCTATGCCGCCGACTGGTCGGAGTATTTTGGCTATCAGCCGCCCGAGGCGCCGGGCGACCGGTATTTCCACCTTGATCCGTTGTGGGCGGATGACGACATCGATTTTATCGGTATTGATAACTACATGCCGGTGTCCGACTGGCGCGATGGCGAGGACCATCTGGATGCGCAGGCCGGTTGGCCGGCGATCTATGACCCGGCCTATCTGGATGCCAATGTCGCGGGCGGCGAGGGCTTTGACTGGTATTACCATTCCGAGGAGGCGCGGGCATCGCAGCGGCGCACGCCGATCACCGATGCGGAACACGATGAACCCTGGGTCTGGCGCTACAAGGACATTCGCGGCTGGTGGGAAAATGCCCACCACGAGCGGATCGGGGGCGTGCGGCAGGCGACGGCGACGGATTGGGTGCCGGGGTCAAAACCGGTGTGGTTCACCGAGCTGGGCTGCGCGGCGATCGACAAGGGCACCAACCAGCCGAACAAGTTCCTGGACCCGAAATCGTCGGAATCGGCGCTGCCGCTGTTTTCCAACGGGCGGCGTGACGACCTGATCCAGCGGGCCTATCTGCAGGCGGTTCTGGGCCATTGGGCGAAGCCCGAGAACAACCCGCTGTCCGATATCTATGGCGGGCCGATGCTGGACCTGGACAACGCCTATGTCTGGGCCTGGGACGCGCGGCCCTTCCCGGCCTTTCCCAATACCCGCAGCCAGTGGAGCGACGGGGCCAACTATGCGCGCGGTCACTGGCTGAACGGGCGGGTGGGCGCGCGGACGCTGGCCTCGGTCGTGACCGAAATCTGCCGCCGTTCGGGCGTGGATGCGCTGGACACCAGCCAGCTCTACGGCATCGTGCGCGGCTATGTCACCGAACAGGTCGGTGATGCGCGTCAGGCGCTGCAACCGCTGATGCTCCGCTATGGGTTCGACGTGGTCGAACGCGACGGGCTGTTGCGCTTTGTAATGCGCGACGGCGCCCCGGCAGTGGATATCGACCGCGACCTGATGGCGGTGTCCGAGGATCTGGATGGATTGCTGGAACAGACCCGCGAGGCGCAATCGGAGGTCACCGGCCGCGTGCGGGTGAAATTCGTCGAGACCGGCGGCGACCATGGGGTCATTGCCGAAGAGGCGGTGCTGCCCGAAGACGCGACCCATGCGGTCGCCGAAAGCGATCTGGCGCTGTCGATGACGCGGGCCGAGGGCCGGCAGGTGGCCGAACGCTGGCTGACCGAGGCGCGGGTGGCCCGCGACAGCGCCCGCTTTGCGCTGCCGCCGTCATTGATGCACCTGGGGGCGGGCGATGTGGTGCGGCTGCCGGGGGACGGCGGCGAAGGTGCGGCGCTCTACCGGGTCGACCGGGTCGAGCATTCGGGCCTGCAGCTGATCGAGGCGGCGCGGATCGAACCCGGCGTCTATACGCCCTCCGAACTGCCCGAGGACCTGCCCGCGCAAAAAGCCTTTGCGCCGCCGGTGCCGGTGCAGCCGCTGTTCATGGATCTGCCGCTGATCACCGGGGACGAGGTGCCTCATGCGCCGCATCTGGCGGTCACGGCGCAGCCCTGGCCCGGCTCGGTCGCGGTCTACGATTCGGGCAGCGACGCGGGTTATGTGCTGAACGACATCATCGCCGCGCGCGCGGTGGTCGGTGTCACCGAGACGCCGCTGAACGCCGCGCCTGCGGGCCGCTGGGACCGGGGCGCGCCGCTGCAGATCAAGCTGATCACCGGGGCGCTGGAGTCGCGGGACACGGCGGCGGTGCTGAACGGGGCCAACCTGGCCGCGATCGGCGACGGGACCAGCGGCAACTGGGAGCTGTTCCAGTTCACCGGGGCCGAGCTGATCGGGCCGGATACCTATATGCTGTCGGGGCGTCTGCGCGGGCAGGCAGGCAGCGACGGGCTGATGCCGCCGGTCTGGCCGGTCGGGTCCTGGGTGGTGCTGATGAACGGCGCCCCCGGCCAGATCGAACTGACCAGCGCGCAACGCCGGATCGCGCGGCATTACCGCATCGGTCCCGCCCGGTGCGGCTATGATGACCCGTCCTATGTGCACCGGGTCGAGGCCTTTGACGGCACCGGGTTGCGCCCCTATGCGCCCTGTCACCTGCGCCTGGGCGCGGCCAGTGGCGGCGATCTGACCCTCAGCTGGATCCGCCGGACCAGGGTGGACGGCGACAGCTGGGATTTGCCCGAGGTGCCGCTGGGCGAAGAGACCGAGCAATACCTGCTGCGGCTCTATCAAGGCGGGACGCTGGTGCGCGAGGCCACGGTGGCCAGCCCGGGCTGGACCTATACGGCCGCCCAGCAGGCGACCGACGGCTTTTCCGCGCCGGGCCGGATCGAGGTTGCGCAGCTGTCGGCGCGTTTTGGGCCGGGGCTGTTTGCCGGGCTGGACATCGGGGCATAGCGGCGATGCGGCCGGTTCTGCATGGCGATGTCGCCTGCGCCGCGCGGGCGCTCTATGCGGTGCCCGAGGCGCTGCGCGGGCTGCTGTGCCGGCGCATGATCCGCGAGGCCGACAGCGCCGAGGCACATGTGCGCCGCACCGGGCGGGCGCATCCGCTCTGGGGCAATGGCAGCCTGATGTCGGCGGCGCGCAAGCGGCAGCTGGCCGATGAGCCGGGGTTTGACGACCCCGGCTACTGCCAGTGTTTCGAGATGGTGCTGCGCGCGCTGGTGGACCGGACCCCTAGCCGGCCGCGCAGCTGACGCATCGGGTACTGGCCGGGTTCAGCCGCAGCCGCCCCGGCGCAATCGCCTCGCCGCAGTCCTCGCACCAGCCGAATTCGCCATCCTCCACGCGGGCCAGCGCGGCCTGCAGTCCCCTGCGCTCGGTATCGCGGCGCACCTGCTGGGCCTTGGCCATGGCCTGAGCCTGCAGCGCGTCCATCCGGCTGAGCCGTCCGACCGATTGCTGGTCCAGTTGCACCACCGATTGTCCGTCCTGACCCAGCAGATCCTGTGCCGACAACTCGGCCAGCCGCCGCCGGATCAGCGCCACGATCTCAAGGGTTTCCGCATCATTCATGATAAGAATGTGATCCATCAAAGGTTTGCGTTTGGCGTTTTAGGTCCTACATGGCTATCTTAGGCGGACAGAAGGGAACTTTGCCATGGTTGAAACGCGCAGAAAGGTCTCGGCGGTCGATCCCGTCTGGGACCGGATCACCAACGAAGCTCTGGAAACCGTCCGCAACGAGCCGCTGATGGGCGGCCTCGTTCACGCCTGTATCCTGCACCACAAGACCTTGGAAAAGGCGCTGTCGTACCGGTTTGCGGCCAAGCTGGCGTCGAACGAGATGTCGATGGTGATCCTGCGGGAAATCGCCGATCAGGCCTACCAGGAATCGCCCGCGCTGATCGAAGCGGCCCGCGCCGACCTGGTGGCGATCTTCGAACGCGACCCGGCCTGCCACCGGCTGCTTCAGCCGATTCTCTACTTCAAGGGGTATCAAGCGGTGCAGGCCTATCGCATTGGCCACTGGCTGTGGCAGCGCGGCCAGCACGACCTGGCCTATTTCGTTCAGATGCGGGTGTCCGAGATCTTTGGCGTCGATATCCACCCCAACGCCCGCATCGGCAAGGGGATCATGATCGACCATGCCCATTCCATCGTGATCGGCGAAACGGCGGTTGTTGGCGACAACGTGTCGATGCTGCATTCGGTGACGCTGGGCGGGACCGGCAAGGAAGAAGAGGACCGTCACCCCAAGATCGGCGACGGTGTCCTGATCGGGGCCGGGGCCAAGGTGCTGGGCAATATCCGCATCGGCCACTGCTCGCGCATCGCCGCCGGCTCAGTGGTGCTGAGCGAAGTGCCGCCGTGCAAGACCGTTGCCGGTGTTCCGGCCAAGATCGTCGGCGAGGCGGGCTGCGATCAGCCTGCGGTGAGCATGGACCAGCGGTTTACCGACTGCGGCTGCGACGACTGACGGAAGCGGCGGAAATCGCGCTGCCCGGCAACGAAGTCGCCACTTGGAAATGGCCTCCCCGGCTCCGGCCTGCGGCTTGGCATTGAGTCCAAGTCGCTCCTCGACCCGGATGCCTCAATACACAACGGCTCCCGCCAGGGCGGTCCGGCATCTGATGATGCCGCGCCCTGTTGGGCCCGGCAGCCCGCGATAAATCGCGCGCTGCGGTCGCGCGCCTTTTCATCTCTTCCCCAATACTCCGGGGGAGGCCGCAGGCCGGGGGCAGCGCCCCCGAACCCGGCTCGGGCCATGCTCTGCGGTCCCTGCTCAGGCCAGCATCACCATCGGGTTTTCCAGGTTCTCGACGATCGCCTCCAGCAGCTGTGCGCCAAGCGCCCCGTCGATGACCCGGTGATCCACCGACATCGTCACCGACATCACCGTGGCCACGGTCAGTTCGCCATCGGCGCCGACCACCGGTTTCTTGACCCCGGTACCCACGGCCAGGATCCCGGCATGCGGCGGGTTCACGATGGCGTCGAAATTGTCGATGCCGAACATCCCGAGGTTGGAAATGGCAAAGGTGCCGCCCTGGTATTCATGCGGCGCCAGCTTGCGGTCACGGGCGCGCGCGGCGAGGTCCTTCATCTCGGTCGACAGCGCCGACAGCGACTTCATGTCGGCATCCTGCAGCACCGGGGTGAACAGCCCGCCCTCGATCGCCACGGCGACAGCAACGTCCGAAGGCTTCAGCTGCAGCACCCGGTCGCCGGCCCAGACCGCGTTGCAGGCCGGGACGGCCTGTAGCGCGTTGGCAACGGCCTTGATGATGAAGTCGTTGACCGACAGCTTGACGCCGCGCCCTTCCAACTGCTTGTTCAGCTGTCCGCGGAACTTGAGCAGCGCATCCAACTGGATCTCGCGGCGCAGATAGAAATGCGGGATGGTCTGTTTGGCTTCGGTCAGACGCGCGGCGATGGTCTTGCGCATGCCGTCCAGCTTGACCTCTTCGAAGTCGCGGTCCGCATACATCTTCAGAACCGTTTCCGTCGAGGGGCCGGTGGCGGCCGGGGCTGCGGCGGCGGCAGAGGCGGCCGCGGGGGCCGGCGCCGCCACGACAGCGGCCGGCGCGGGCGCAGCGGTCACGCCGCTGACGTCGGCCTTGACGATCCGCCCACGCGGGCCGGTGCCCTTGATCTGGCTCAGGTCCAGCCCCTTGTCGGCGGCGATGCGGCGCGCCAGCGGCGAGGCAAAGATCCGGCTGCCATCGGCGGCGGCAGGCGCGGCCGGGGCGGGGGAGGGGGCGTTCGCCCCCGACGCGGGGGCAGCGGCGGCCTCCGCAGGAGGCTCCGATGCACCCGCCGGCTGGGCCGGGGTCGCGCCGATGTCGTCCGCGCTTTCGCCGTCTTCCAGAAGCACAGCGATGGCGGTGTTCACCTTGACCGCTTCCGTGCCCTCGGCGATCAGGATCTTGCCGATGACTCCTTCGTCGACGGCCTCGAATTCCATCGTCGCCTTGTCGGTCTCGATCTCGGCCAGCAAGTCACCGGAGGCGACGGTATCGCCTTCCTTGACCAGCCATTTGGCAAGGGTGCCTTCCTCCATCGTAGGAGACAGGGCGGGCATGAGGATTTCGGTGGGCATCTGTCTTGCTCCTTACCGGTAGGTGACTTGTTTCACGGCGGCGATCACCTCGTCGGTGGTCACCAGCGCGTGTTTTTCCAGGTTCGCGGCATAGGGCATCGGCACGTCCTTGCCGGTGCAGGTGATAACCGGTGCGTCGAGGTAGTCGAACGCCTCCTGCATCACGACCGAGCTGATGTAGCTGCCGACGGATCCCTGAGGCCAGCCCTCTTCGACAGTGACCAGCCGGTTGGTCTTCATCACCGAATTGATGATGGCCGGCGTGTCCATCGGGCGCAGCGTGCGCAGGTCGATGACCTCGGCCGAAATGCCCTCTTCCGCCAGCTTGTCGGCGGCCTCCAGCGCGTATTGCATGCCGATGCCAAAGCTGACGATGGTCACATCGGTGCCCTCGCGCCAGATCCGGGCCTTGCCGAAGGGAACGGTGAAATCCTCAAGGTCCGGTACGTCAAAGCTGCGGCCGTAGAGGATCTCGTTTTCCAGGAAGATCACCGGGTTGTCGTCGCGGATCGCCGATTTCAGCAGCCCCTTGGCGTCGGAGGCCGAATAGGGCATCGCCACCTTCAGCCCGGGGATCTGCATGTACCAGGCGGCGTAGTCCTGGCTGTGCTGGGCGCCGACGCGGGCCGCGGCGCCGTTGGGGCCGCGGAACACCATGGGCGCGCCCATCTGGCCGCCGGACATGTAGAGCGTCTTGGCCGCCGAGTTGATGATCTGGTCGATCGCCTGCATGGCGAAGTTGAAGGTCATGAACTCGACAATCGGGCGCAGCCCGCCAAAGGCGGCGCCAACCGCGATGCCGGCAAAGCCGTGTTCGGTGATCGGCGTGTCGATGACCCGCTTGGACCCGAATTCGTCGAGCAGCCCCTGGGAGACCTTGTAGGCGCCCTGGTATTCGGCGACTTCCTCGCCCATCAGGTAGACGTCTTCGTTGCCGCGCATTTCCTCGGCCATGGCGTCGCGCAGGGCCTCGCGCACGGTCTGCTGTTTCATCGCCGTGCCTTCGGGCCAGTCCGGCGTCAGGTCGACCTGCGGCGCGGCGGGGGCAGCAGCGGCGGCAGGGGCGGCGGCGGGCGCCTCGGAGCCCCCTGCGGGGGCCGCCTCGTTGCCCGCGTCGGCTGGCGCCGACGGCGCCACATCGCCGACCTCTTCGCCTTCCTCCACCAGGATGGCGATCGGCGTGTTCACCTTGACACCCTCGGTGCCCTCGGCCACCAGGATCTTGCCGACGATGCCTTCATCGACGGCTTCGAATTCCATCGTCGCCTTGTCGGTTTCGATCTCGGCCATGATATCGCCGGAACTTACGGTATCGCCCTCTTTGACCAGCCATTTGGCCAGCGTGCCTTCCTCCATGGTCGGCGACAGGGCGGGCATCAGAATTTCGGTTGCCATGTCTAATTTCCCCCTCAGGCGTAGATGTCGGTCCACAGCTCGTCCAAGCTGGGTTCCGGGCTTTCCTTGGCGAAATCCGCCGCGGCGTTGACGATATCCTTGATTTCCTTGTCGATCGCTTTGAGATCGTCTTCGGTGGCGTGTTTGCCGTCCAGCAGCATGTGGCGCACGTGTTCGATGGCGTCGCGTTCCTCGCGCATCTTCTGCACCTCCTCGCGGGTCCGGTATTTGGCCGGGTCCGACATCGAGTGGCCGCGATAGCGATAGGTCTTGACCTCGAGGATATAGGGGCCTTTGCCGGCGCGGCAGTGGGCGGTGGCCTTTTCGCTGGCCTCTTTCACCGCCAGCACGTCCATGCCGTCGACCGCCTCGCCGGGAATGCCAAAGGCTTCGCCGCGGGTGTAGATATCCGGGGTCGAGGTCGACCGTTTCTGGGCGGTGCCCATGGCGTACTGGTTGTTCTCGATCACGAAGATCACCGGCAGGTCCCAGAGCGCGGCCATGTTGAAGGTTTCGTAGATCTGGCCCTGATTGGCGGCGCCGTCGCCAAAGTAGGCAAAGGTCACCCGGCCGTTTTCCTTGTATTTATCGGCAAAGGCCAGCCCGGCCCCCAGGGGCACCTGCGCGCCGACAATGCCATGACCGCCATAGAAGTGCTTCTCTTTCGAGAACATGTGCATCGATCCGCCCTTGCCCTTGGACAGGCCGCCTTCGCGGCCGGTCAGTTCGGCCATGACGCCGCCGGGATCCATACCACAGGCCAGCATGTGGCCGTGATCGCGGTAGGAGGTGATGCGCTTGTCGCCTTCTTCGGCGGCGGCCTCGAGCCCGACCACGACCGCTTCCTGACCGATGTAGAGGTGGCAGAAGCCGCCGATCAGGCCCATGCCATAGAGCTGGCCCGCTTTCTCCTCGAATCGACGGATCAGCAGCATCTCGCGGTAAAACTTGGTAAGCTCTTGGGCGGAAACATTTGGTTTCTTAGTGCTTTTTCGCGCAGCCATTGTCGCGACCTCCTCCTCCGGGGGAAATAGTTTAGCATTAAACTATCTCATAAAGGATTTCTGCGCAGCTGGCGAGGGATAATATGACGCGGGGGAACGCAGGGGGCAAGCCCCTGTTCGGAAACGATTAAACCGCAGGCCTCAGCGGATGACGATTTCGTCTGCCCGCAGCAGGCCCAACACCGACCGCGCCTGTTCGTCCAGCAGGTCGATGTCGAGGTATTCGTCGGACAGCCGCCGGGTCAGGTTCTCCATCGCCGCGATCTCGTTGTTCAGGCGGCCCAGATCCGCCTTGAGCGCCGCCGCCTCGGCCGCGATTTCAACCCGCCGGAACAGCCCGAAATCGCCCTGAACGGCGGCAAAGGTGAAATAGATCGCCAGCGCGAAACAGGTGGCGAAAAAGATCAGGGCCCCAAAGCTGGGTCGGGTGGAACGGGTCAACTGCACTGCCTCTCATGCGTCTCTGGCGGACGTCTGCCCGGAACTATGCCACGGATGATTCGCGATGTGAATCCCCCAATTATGCAAGCGGTCGAGCGGGGTGGCGGGGATGACCCGGCGTCCGGGTTGCGCCGGACCCGGCGCGCGGACATCGTGGCATCAGACGACCGGAGGACCCCCGATGACCACGATACCGCCCGCGTCAGAACTGGGCACGCATAGTGTCGCCAACCAGCCCGCGCCGCGCATGGCGCGCGACCTGTGGCAGGAGGACCAGCCGCTGCGCGATGCGGTTGCCGCCGCGGGCGGAAGGGCCGCGGATCTGGCGACGACCGGGGTCGTCCTCGGCAGCGCCAGTATGTTGCAGGCCGCCGAGGACGCGCGCCGCGATCCGCCGCGCCTGCATCTGTTCGACCGAACCGGCCAGCGGCTGGATGAGGTGCGGTTCAACGCGGGCTATCACCAGGTGATGCAGACCGCCGCCGCGCAGGGCTATGCGACCTGCGCCTGGGACGGGCAGCCGGGCGGCCATGTCACCCACGCGGCGCAGGTCTATATGCTCAGCCAGGTCGAACCGGGGTGTTGCTGCCCGCTGACGATGACCTATGCCGCAGTGCCGGCGCTGGCGGCCAACCCGGCGCTGGAGCGGATCTGGCGCCCGCGCCTGGCCTCGGGCGTCTATGACCCCTCTATCCGCCCCGTCGAGGCCAAGGCTGGCGCGACGCTTGGCATGGCGATGACGGAAAAACAGGGCGGCTCGGACGTGCGCGCCAATACCACGCGGGCCGAGCCGGACGGCGAGGTCTACCGGCTGACCGGGCACAAGTGGTTCTGTTCCGCGCCGATGTCCGACGGCTTTCTGACACTGGGCTACGCGCCCGGCGGGCTGACCTGTTTCCTGGTGCCGCGCTGGCTGGAGGGGCAGCGCAACGCCATCCGCCTGCAGCGGCTGAAGGTCAAGCTGGGCAATGTGGCCAATGCCTCGTCCGAGATCGAGTATGACGGCGCGCTGGCCTATCCGCTGGGCGGTGAAGGGCAGGGCGTGCGCACCATCATCGAGATGGTGCACCACACCCGCCTGGATACCGCAATGGCGCCGGCCGGTCTGATGCGCGCGGCACTGGCCGAGGCGCATTGGTGGGTCTCGGGGCGCAGCGCCTTTCAGCGCCGCCTGATCGACCAGCCCCTGATGCGGACCGTGCTGGCCGATCTGGCGCTGGATGCAGAGGGTGCTTTGGCGGTGGGGATGTACGTGGCCCGCGCCTTTGACCGCGACGACGAGGGTGCCCGGGCATTGGCGCGGATCGGGGTGGCGCTGGCAAAGTACCTGTCGAACAAGCGCTGCGTGACGGTGATCGGCGAGGCGATGGAGGTGCTGGGCGGCATGGGCTATGTCGAGGAAACGCCGATGCCGATGCTCTACCGCGAGGCGCCACTGAATGGCATCTGGGAAGGCTCCGGCAACGTCATCTGCCTCGACATCCTGCGCACCCTGGCCCGCGATCCGCTGGCCGGCGCCGCGCTGGCGCAGGTGCTGGACGGTGCGCGCGGACAGGACCGCGGCTTTGACGCAGCACTTGAGGCGCACCGCGCCCGCTGGCCCGGGCTGCCCGAGGAGGCGCAGGCGCGCTGGTTTGCCGAGAGCCTGGCGCTGCTCCTGACTGCCGTCGCGCTGATGGAGATGTCATCGGGCCCGGTGGCCCAGGATTACATCCGCACCCGGCTGGGCGGCGAACGCGGCATTTTGCCCGGTGCGGTTGCCGGTCTGCAGACCGATCATATCTTGGACAGGCTAGGGCGGCGCGAGGGCGCGTCGTTCGATCGTGACACGTGAGGTATCCCCATGCCAGACAAATCCAAGAGCCTTGAAAACCTGCAGACGGCGCTGTCGATGGAACTGGCGGCCTCCAACCAGTACCTGCTGCACGCCCATGTGCTGGACGACTGGGGGCTCGATATCCTCGCCGCCAAGATGCGCGAGGAAATGACCGAGGAACTGGGCCATGCCGGGCTCTTCATCGAACGGATCCTGTTCCTGGGCGGCGACCCGGTTCTGACCCCGGAAAAGACGCCGCAGCGGGCGCAGAGCCTCAAGGACATGTTCGCGGCCGACAAGGCCGATGAGAAGGACGCCATCGCGTTCTACACAAGGGCGGCGCGTCAGGCTTACGAGGCCGACGACATCGGCAGCCGCAGGCTGTTCGAACAGATCGCGCTGGACGAGGAAGGCCACTGGTCCTGGCTCGACCTGCAGATGGACCTGCTCGACCGGATGGGCGAACCGGCCTTCATCGCCAAGTACATGAGCATCGAGACGGGCACCGCCTGAGACAGGTGCGGTGGCGGGGGGGGGGGGGGGGGGGGGGGGGGGGGGGGGGGGGGGGGGGG
>NZ_JAIUZI010000019.1 GCF_020171285.1 Seohaeicola saemankumensis | reverse complement strand
CCCCCCCCCCCCCCCCCCCCCCCCCCCCCCCCCCCCCCCCCCCCCCCCCCCCCCCCCCCCCCCCCCCCCCCCCCCCCCCCCCCCCCCCCCCCCCCCCCCCCCCCCCCCCCCCCCCCCCCACGTCGGATCGCTCCGCGATCCGATCCGGCCACCAGAAAGGAAAGGTCATGACGCAATTCCCCACCCAGGCCCGCGTGGTCATCATCGGCGGCGGCGCCGTCGGTGCGTCCTCGCTGTATCATCTCGCCCTCGCCGGCTGGACCGATTGCGTGCTGCTGGAGAAAAACGAGCTCACCGCCGGCTCGACCTGGCACGCGGCGGGCAACGTGCCCACTTTCTCGACGTCGTGGTCGGTGATGAACATGCAGCGCTACTCGACCGAACTCTACCGCTCCCTCGGCGCCGCCGTCGATTACCCGATGAACTACCACGTCACCGGCTCGATCCGCCTGGCCCATTCCGCCGAACGGATGCAGGAATTTCAGCGCGCCCGCGGCATGGGCCGCTACCAGGGCATGGATATCGACATTCTCGGGGTCAGCGAGATCAGGGACCGCTACCCGTTCCTCGAAACCCATGACCTCGCGGGTGCGCTCTACGATCCCAACGACGGCGACATCGACCCGGCGCAGCTGACCCAGGCGCTGGCCAAGGGCGCCCGCGATCTCGGCGCGCGCATCGAACGGTTCTGCCCAGCGACCGGCGTCTCCCGTGTCAACGGCGAGTGGATCGTGCACACGCCCAAGGGCGACATCCGCTGCGACATCGTCGTCAACGCCGCCGGCTATTACGCCCAGCGGGTCGGCGAATGGTTCAAACCCTACGGCGGCCGCACCCTCCCGATGATGGTGATGAGCCATCAGTACATGCTCACCGACGAAATCCCCGAGCTCGAGGCATGGGCCAGGGAGCACGGCCACAAGCTGCCGCTCCTGCGCGACGTCGACAGCTCCTACTACCTGCGGCAAGAGAAAAACGGCCTCAACCTCGGCCCCTACGAACGCAACTGCCGCGCGCACTGGGTCGATCCCTCCGACCCGATGCCCGAGGATTTCAGCTTCCAGCTCTACCCCGACGATCTCGAACGCCTCGAATGGTATATCGAGGACGCCATGGCCCGCGTGCCGCTGCTGGGCTCCGCCGGCATCAACAAGGTGATCAACGGCCCTATCCCCTATGCCCCCGACGGGCTGCCGCTGATCGGCCCGATGCCCGGCGTACCCAACGCGTTCGAGGCCTGCGTGTTCACCTTCGGCATCGCCCAGGCGGGCGGCGCGGGCAAGGTGCTGGCCGAATGGGTGACCGAAGGCCAGACCGAATGGGACATGTGGTCCTGCGACCCGCGCCGCTACACCGACTACACCGACCGCGACTACTGCATCGCCAAGGGGATGGAGGTCTATGGCCACGAATACGCCATGCATTTCCCATGGCATGAATGGCCTGCGGGCCGCGACCGGAAACTGTCGCCGGTGCATGACAAGGTCACCGAACTGGGCGGTGTCATGGGCGCCTACAACGGCTGGGAACGCGCCAACTGGTTCGCCCAACCCGGCGATGACCTGTCCGAGGAAACCACCCAGACCTGGAACCGCGCCGGCCCGTGGCAGGCCCGCATCCGCGCCGAATGCGAAACCGTGCGCGACGCCTGCGGCGTGCTCGACCTGCCCGGCTTTTCCCGGTTCAAGGTGCAGGGCCCCGGGGCCGACGACTGGCTGCGTGGCCTCGTCACCGGCGCATTGCCCAAAGTCGGGCGCGTTGGTCTGGTCTACTTCGCTGACACCCGTGGCCGCATCGTCACCGAAATGTCGGTCACCCGCGAGGCGGAGGATCTCTTTGTTCTGGTCACCGCCGCCACCGCCCAATGGCATGACCGCGAATGGCTCGAACGCCACATGCCAGAGGGCGCCCAATTCACGCTCGAGGACTGGACCGATGCCATGTCCACTCTCATTGTCACCGGCCCGCAATCGCGTGACGTGTTGTCCGGGATCTGCGATGCCGACCTGACCCTGCCTTGGCTCAGCTTCCAGGAATCCGAGATCGCCGGCGGCTGGGTCGCCCTGCTGCGGGTCTCCTTCGCGGGTGAACTGGGCTGGGAAATCCACGCCGAAAACGCCGACATGCCCGCGATCTATGACGCCGTGTTGGCCGCCGGGGCCAAACCCTTTGGCATGTACGCGCTCAACAGCCTGCGCATCGAAAAAGGCTACCGCGCGTGGAAGGGTGACCTCTCCACCGATTACACCCTGTTCGAGGGCGGTCTCGACCGTTTCGTCAAACTCGACAAACCACAGGACTTCCCCGGCAAAACCGCGCTCCTGCAGGAACGGCAACAGGGCAGCGCCAAGCGGTTCGTCACCCTCACCGTCGATGCCGCCGAGGCCGACGCGCCCTATATGTCGACGCTCTGGTACGATGGCGACATCGTCGGCGAAACCACCTCCGGGGCTTGGGGCTACCGCGTCAATGCCTCCGTCGCGCTCGGCATGCTCCGAACTGATCTCGCCCACCCCGGCACCGAGATCGAGGTCGAGATCTACGGCCAGCGCCGCCGCGCCGTGGTTCAGCCCGACGCGCCACTCTGGGACCCGTCCAACGCCCGCCTGCGTGCCTGAGCAGCAGGAGGAGGGACGCCATGCCCAGCTACAGTGTCCTCGAACCCGGCCAGGGCCCTGACGTCCAGCGGGGAAATGACAACCGCTTCGTGCGGGTCGGCGCGATGAGGACAGCTGCCGCCGCACACGGGCGATGCCCGGACATGAAGGAGGAACCGCGATGACCCTGCCCAAACGCATGTCCGGCGTGCTGCTCACCGGCCACGGCGGCCCGGACAAACTGCAGTGGTCCGACGACATTCCGGTTCCAGATCCCGGTCCGGGCCAGGTGCTGGTCCGGGTCCTCGCCGCCGGCGTCAACAACACCGACATCAACACCAGGCTGGGCTG
Source organism: Seohaeicola saemankumensis (assembly GCF_020171285.1). GTDB lineage: Bacteria > Pseudomonadota > Alphaproteobacteria > Rhodobacterales > Rhodobacteraceae > JAIUZI01. The sequence goes on along the minus strand of NZ_JAIUZI010000019.1, from coordinate 1,044 downwards.
GTACGCGCGCGAGGTCACCGGCGCCACGGATCAGGCCACCGGCGACGGGGTGCAAACCGGCGGCTGGGACGGCGCGCTTGCCTTCCCGCGCATCCAGGGCGGCGATCTCTGCGGCGCCGTCGTGGCGCTGGGCGACGGCGTCACCACCACCGAAATCGGCCGCCGCGTCACCGCGCCGCTCTGCCTGCCACGCCCCAGCCTCGCCAACCCGGTCGGGATCGAAGTGCTGGGCTCCGAACGCGACGGCGCCTTCGCCCAATACTGCCTGCTTGAGCAGGGCGATCTCTGCGACGTCACCACCTCGCCGCTGACGGATGTCGAAATCGCCGCCATCCCCTGCGCCTACAGCACCGCCGAAGGCATGCTCGCCCGTGCTGGCATAACCTCCGGCCAGACCGTCCTGATCACCGGCGCCTCCGGCGGCGTCGGCATGGCCGCCGTCGAACTCGCCACCCTGCGCGGCGCCCGTGTCACCGCGATGACCTCGCCCGCCAAGGCCGACGCCGTGCGCGCCGCCGGCGCGGTCCAGACCCTCGATCGCGGCGCGACCCTGCCCGATGACGGTTTCGACGCCGCCATCGACGTCGTCGGCGGTCCCGGCTTCGCGTCGCTGATCACCGCCACCCGTCCCGGTGGCCATATTGCCTTTGCCGGAGCCATCGCCGGCCCGATGGCCGGGATCGACCTGCGCGATGTCTACCTGCGCGACATCACCCTGCACGGCTGCACCTTTCAGGCGCCCGAAATCTTCGCCCGCCTCGTGGCGCTGATCAATGCGGGCCGGCTGAAACCGCTGGTCTCGCACTGCTACCCGCTCGCCGAGATCGCCCGCGCACAGAAAGATTTCCAGTCCAAGGCATATCCGGGAAAACTGGTCCTGATCCCGCCGGGGGCGGACAGGTGATGCCAGGCCGCCCCAAACCGCCATCGCCGCCGCCCTGCATCCTGTCGCCGCACCCAGCGCGAACAGGCTCAGCCGTTCATCTCTTTGCAAATACTCCGGGGGGCGCGGGGGGGCGCGCCCCCCCCCCCCGGGGGGGGGGG
>NZ_JAIUZI010000018.1 GCF_020171285.1 Seohaeicola saemankumensis | reverse complement strand
CGCCCCCCCCCCCCCCCCCCCCCCCCCCCCCCCCCCCCCCCCCCCCCCCCCCCCCCCCCCCCCCCCCGGTCGGATCGCTTCCGCGATCCGAAATCCAGAAAACAGCGAGACCTTGCCATGACACAGCTTCCCAAACAGGCCCGCGTGGTCATCATCGGCGGCGGCATTATCGGCTGCTCGGTGGCCTATCACCTGGCCCGGCTGGGCTGGACCGACGTTGTCCTGCTCGAACGCAAACAGCTCACCTCGGGCACCACCTGGCATGCGGCCGGCCTGATCGCCCAACTGCGCGCCACGGCGAACATGACGAGGCTGGCAAAATACAGCCAGGAACTCTACGGCAACCTTGAGGCGGAAACCGGCATGGCCACCGGCTTCAAACGGGTCGGCTCCATCACCGCCGCGCTGACGGTCGAGCGGATGGAGGAACTGCAGCGCTCCGCCGCCATGGCCCGCGCCTTCGGCGTCGAGATCGAGGAGATCTCTCCGAACGACATCTCCGCCCGCTACCCCCATGTCACCCATGCCGACATGGTCGGCGGCGTCTACCTGCCAAAGGACGGGCAGGGCGATCCGGGCAATATCGCACGGGCGCTGGCCAGGGGCGCCCGCCAACGCGGCGCGCAGATATTCGAGCGGACCCGGGTCCACGGCATCCAAAGACAGGGACGTCGGGTCACGGCCGTGGACTGGATCTCGGACGATGGTGGCGCGCAGGGCACCATCACCTGCGACATGATCGTGAACTGCGCAGGCATGTGGGGGCATCAGGTCGGCCGCATGGCCGGGGTCAACGTGCCGCTGCAGGCCTGCGAACATTTCTACATCGTCTCCGAACCCATCGAAGGCCTCGGCGCGCTGCCCGTGCTGCGGGTGCCAGACGAATGTGCCTACTACAAGGAGGACGCGGGCAAGATCATGCTCGGCGCCTTCGAGCCGGTCTCGAAACCCTGGGGGCCGATCCCCGACAGCTTCGAATTCGACCAGCTGCCCGAGGACTTCGACCATTTCGAACCGATCCTCGAAATGGCCGTGAACCGGATGCCGATGCTGGGGCAGGCGGGCATCCACACCTTTTTCAACGGCCCCGAAAGCTTTACCCCCGACGACGCCTACCACCTCGGCCTTGCCCCCGAGATGGACAATGTCTGGGTCGCCGCCGGGTTCAACTCCATCGGCATCCAGTCCGCCGGCGGCGCCGGCATGGCGCTGGCCCAATGGATGCAGGACGGCGAGAAACCCTTTGACTTGGGCGATGTGAACATCGCCCGGATGGAACCCTTCCAGGGCAACCGGCGCTATCTCCGCGACCGGGCCAGCGAGACCCTCGGCCTGCTCTACGCCGACCATTTCCCCTACCGGCAAAAGGCCAGCGCGCGCGGTGTCCGCCACAGCCCGTTCCACGCGCAACTGGCCGCCAACGGCGCGGTTTTCGGCGAACTGGCGGGCTGGGAACGCGCCAACTGGTTCGCACGCCCGGGTCAGACCGCCGAGTATCAGTACAGCTGGAAACGCCAGAACTTCTTCGACAATATCGCCGAAGAGCTCGCCGCCATCCGCACCAATGTCGGGATCTACGACATGTCCTCTTTCGGCAAGCTGCGGGTCGAGGGGCCGGATGCCGAATCCTTCCTCAACCACATCTGCGGCGCCGAGATGTCCGTGCCGGTGGGCAAGATCGTCTATACCCAGTTCCTGAACGACCGCGCCGGGATCGAGGCCGACGTGACCGTAACCCGCCTGTCGGATACGGTCTTTCTGGTGGTCACCCCCGCCGCCACCCGGCTGGCGGACGAGACCTGGATGCGCCGCCACCTGGGCGACGCGCGCGTCGTGATCACCGATGTCACCGCCGCCGAGGGCACGCTGGCTGTCATGGGCCCCAACGCCCGCCAGCTCCTGCAACGCATCAGCCCAAACGATTTCTCCAACGCCACCAACCCCTTTGGCACCGCGCAAGAGATCGAGATCGGCATGGGCCTCGCCCGCGCGCACCGCGTCTCTTACGCGGGCGAACTGGGGTGGGAGATCTACGTCAGCGCCGACATGGCCACCCATGTCTTCGACACGCTCTGGCAGGCCGGGCAGGACATGGGCCTGAAACTCTGCGGCATGCACATGATGGACTGCGCCCGCATTGAAAAGGGGTTCCGCCATTTCGGCCATGACATCACCTGCGAGGATCATGTCGTCGAGGCCGGGCTGGGCTTTGCGCTGGGCAAAGACAAGACCGCCTACATCGGCCGCGACGCGGTTTTGCGCAAACGCGAGCAGGGGCTGCAAAAGCGGCTCCTGCAATTCCGCCTGACCGACCCCGAGCCGCTGCTTTATCACAACGAACCGATCCTGCGCGACGGCCAGATCGTCGGGTACCTCAGTTCCGGCGCCTACGGCCATCACCTGGGCGGGGCCATCGGCATGGGCTACGTGCCCTGCACCGGGGAAACGGCGGCGGATGTGCTGGCCTCGACCTATGACATCGACGTCGCGGGCAGCCGCGTGCGCGCCGAGGTCTCTCTGAAACCGATGTACGACCCGACGGGAGAACGCGTGCGCGCCTGACACCACCTCCGCAAAACAGAACAGTGCCTTGTGCGGTTGCGCCGCTGTCGCAGCCGTTCATCCCGCGCTAAAGCCAAGGCACACCCCCGGAGCGCGCGCATGACCCAGCCCCAGACCGACAACACAGATTCCCTGCGCGGGCTGGGCTTTGCGCTGGGCGCCTACCTGTTCTGGGGGGTGCTGCCGCTTTACCTCAAGCTCATGTCGCATATTCCCGCGCCCGAAGTCGTCGCCCACCGCATTCTCTGGTCCGTCCCGATAGCCGGTGCCCTGCTGGTCGTGCTGGGCCGCACCGCCGACCTGCGCGCCGCCCTGCGGTCCCCGCGCACCTTGGCCATGGGCGCGGTCACCGCGACGCTGATCACCGTCAACTGGGGGATCTACGTCTGGGCCATCGCCACCGGCCACGCTGTCGAGGCGGCGCTGGGCTATTTCATCAACCCGCTGTTCAGCGTGCTGCTGGGGGCGGTGCTGCTGGGCGAACGGCTGAACCGCACGCAGATCGCCGCGCTGGCGCTGGCGGCGCTGGCCGTGGTGATCCTGACCGTCGACGCGGGCCGTCTGCCCTGGGCCGGGCTGGCGCTGACCGTTTCCTTCGGCTTTTACGGCTATTTCAAGAAATCGCTGCCCATCGGCCCCAACCAGGGTTTCCTGCTCGAGGTGCTCATCCTCTCCGGCCCGGCGCTGGGCTACTTGATCTACCTCGCCGCCCAGGGACAGGGGCATTTCGCCACCGGCACCCCCGCCGATACATGGCTGCTGATCGGCAGCGGCGTTGCCACCGCCGTGCCGCTGATCCTCTATGCCAACGGGGCCAAGCTGTTGCGGCTGTCGACCATCGGCATCCTGCAATACATCGCGCCCACGATGATCTTTCTCATCGCCGTCTTCATCTTTGGCGAACCAATGGGCCGCGCGCGGATGATCGCCTTCCCGATGATCTGGGCGGCGCTGGTGATCTACTCGATCCCGATGATCCGCGCTCTGCGCGGCCGCAAAGCGGCGCGTTAACGCAGCCGCATCCCGTTGGCCAGAACCTGCCCCTCGCCGTTCAGCTCGATCTGGCTGCGCAGGGTGCCTTCCGCCTCCGGGTCGGGCCGGGCAAAGCTGCCCAGCATCATCCGCACGCCGGTGACCTGCTGTTCGCTGACCAGCCCGGCGGCGGTCAGCTGGGCCAGCACGCCCTCCACCCCGGTCAGCGTGACGTCAAAGGCGCCCACCGGCTTTGGCATCCCCGGATAGCTCTCCATATCGCTGTAATCCAGCGTCACCGCGCCGTCCGCCATCGCATCGGCCCCCAGCGCCGTCAGCGCCAACCGGTGCAGGGCCACCTCGCCCACCTCGGCCAGCCGTTCACCGGCCTTGAGCCCGGCAATCACGGCCGGAAAGTCGAACGAGTCCACTATCGAGTTCACCTTGGCCGACACATCCAGCGCAAAACTGGCCGGGCCGCGATCCAGCTTGCCGCCGGCATCGACCATCGCCCACAGCGCGTCGTCCCACACCACATCCGCCAGCGACAGCTGCATCCGCGCATCCCGCGCCTCGCCGGCCGCAACCGGCAGGTCCATGTCAAAGGAAAACGCCCCCAGCGACCCGGCCACCGGCACCGGCAGAACGCCGGGCTGTTCATAGCTGCCCGTCAGATTGCTGCCCGCGTAGTGCACCGACAGCGCCGTCTGATCCATGGCGAACCGGCTGGCCAATTCATCAACCTTGTACTGGATCGACCGAAGCACCGTGCCGTCCTGTGTCACTGTCTGGGTGCTGGATGTCTGCCCGCCAGAACTGTCTATCGCCACCCGCGCGCCCTGCCGCAGGGCAATGGCCGGGTTCGTCACCGCCACCCCGTCCCGCGGCAGGGTCAGCGAAATATCGGCTTGCGCAGATGCCGATTGCGATGTTCCCTCGCCGATGCCATCGGCGGCATCCTCGACTATTTTGGACATCATCTCGCCATAGCGATAGGTGGCCCGGATATCGACCAGGTCCGACAGCGTCACGGTTGTACTCTGGGACATGTCCGCCATGGTTATCACCATGTCGAAAGCGGTTGTGAAACCTGGCTCAATCGCGCCAGCAGGTGGCGCGTACCTTCCCCAGAAATGAAACTTCGCGTTCACTGACTGCATCTCGTAGGTGATCGCCTCGGGTGCCCCGCTGGCCAGAACGTCAAAGCGCTCCGCCTCCATTCGCAACCTGCCGATTTCCAGCGTGTCGCCATCCGCAAGATGAACTGTCAGTTCATAGTCGAACCCGTCCGGGTAGAGCACCGACACCGTGCCGTCGCCCCGGTCGAGGAATTGATAGCCGTCGGTGGTCAGCAACACATGGCCCAGGTCGTCGGGCAGCTGCCAGGTGATCTCCAGCCCATCCAGAACCAGCCGGTCGTCAACACGCTCAGGCTCTGCCGCCACCGTACCCCCCAGCGCCGCCATCACCGCCTGATGACTGGCCCAGACATCTTCGGCCGTCAGATCGGCCAGCGCGCCCGAGGGCAGCAGGGCAATCAGCGCAGCGCCGGTCAGCGGATGGAACGACGGTCGAAACGAAAACATTTCCATGGGCGGATTCCAGTTCAATTCATTGCAGCGTTAATTCAACAGATAAATCCGGGGAAATTGCCGCGCAATAATCCTTTGCGTTAATTGCCCGTCAATTCAATCTTTTAACACATCGCCCTGCAGGAACCGCCCGGCCAGCATCCCGGCCCAGTGATCATAGGCCAGCGCGCTGGGATGAAACCCGTCGCGCGCCACGTATTCCGGGGCAAAGGGCAGCGACAGCGGAACATGCTCCAGCGCCGGATCATCCGCCGCCAGCCCCGCCAGCGCCGCGTCCAGCCGCGCCGCGTGACAGCCCAGAACCCAAGCCAGCGGATCGGGCAGCAACGGGAACTGCGCCATCGGCGGCAGCCCGCTGGCAATGATCCGCGTCACCCCGAACCGCGCGCGCAGAAGCGCGTGCAGCTGCCGCTGCCGCGCCGTCCAGACCCGCACCGGCACCGCCCGCGTCACATCGTTAACCCCCAGCGCGATCACCGCCACGTCGAACCGCTCCGGCTCCAGCGCCCGCAGCCGCGCCAGCGTGCTGCGGGTGGTCGCGCCGGTCACCGCCTCCAGCCGCCAGCGCAGCGCGTGATGCCGCGACAGCCGCGCCGCCAGCTGGCCGCTCAGCGCCGCCTGCTGGGTCTCGGCGCCGACACCGGCGGCCGAGGAATCGCCCGCGATCAGCACCCGCAACACGGGCCCGTCGCCCGCCGTGCCGATTCGAGCGCCCGGCGGTTCGGGCAGCAGCTGCGCGCGCGACCGCACCGCCAGCGCCTGACCGATCAGCACCGGCAACAGCGGCACCCGCGCCAGAACGTCGACCGGTGGGATCAGCTCAGCGCCTCGCGGAACTTCAGGAACCGCGCGTCGGTCATCACCCGCGCGTTCATCGCCTCGCGCAGCGCGCCAACCGACTTGTAAGGCCGCATCACGACTTCAAAGGTCTCGATCAGCCCGTCATCGTCCAGCGTGATCAGATCGACACCGACGGCGTCGAATTCACCAATCTTGCACTGGAATTCCAATGCCCAGTCCTTGCCCTCGCCCATCACCCGGCGATAGCGAAAATCGGAAAACACCTGGCCGACATGGCCCAGAACCGCCGCCACCGGCTCGCGCCCGGTCCAGGTCTTCCAATAGGTCGGCGGCAAAAAGGCCACCTGCTCGGCCAGGATTTCCCTGATCTTTTCATCCTCGCCCGAGGCGACGATTTCCATCATCCGTTTGATCGTGGGGTGCATAAACCCTTCCTCCCGTGTTTTGGGCAGACTGCGCCCGAGCGGCCATCCGGTCCAGCCCGACGTCGCGTGAGCTTGCCCGCACCCGCGCAACGTCATAGTCAGGCCCCCATGACCCAGCTTTCCGACTATGACCCGCCGCAAGGCCCGCTCGATATCCTGCACGAAGACGCCCAGATCCTGGTGGTGAACAAACCCTCGGGCCTGCTCAGCGTGCCGGGCAAGGGCGACCACCTGGCGGATTGCCTGCTGACACGGGTCCAGACCGCCTTTCCCGGCGCGCTGCTGGTGCACCGGCTGGACCGTGACACGTCAGGGGTCATGGTCTTTGCCGCCACGCCCCACGCCCAGCGTCACCTCGGGCTGCAATTCGAAAAGCGGATGACCCGCAAGACATATGTCGCCCGGATCGCCGGCCGACTGGAACCTAAGACCGGCACCGTCGATCTGCCGCTGACCGTGGACTGGCCCAACCGTCCGCGCCAGATGGTCTGTCATGACACCGGAAAACCGGCGCAGACCGACTGGCGCGTGCTGCGCCACGGGGCGGATGAAACCCGCGTGCGCCTGATGCCGAAAACCGGCCGCTCGCACCAGCTGCGCGTGCACATGCTGGCGCTGGGCCACCCGATCCTCGGCGACCCGCTCTATGCGACCGGCCCGGCGCGGGCCCACCCCCGGCTGATGCTGCATTCCGAAGAGCTGCGCCTGAAACACCCCGAAGGCGGCGCCTCGGTCAGATTTCGCGCCGCACCGGAATTCTAAGGCGCAGCGTTACCGGAATTTTTCAAAAATTCCGGCCCGTTTTCTTTGCAAGAAAACGGCTCCCGTGGCTCAGGCTTCGATCCGCATCCAGCCGCCTGGCAGGATGTCGGGGTTGGTCAGCTTCGGATCGCCGAACCACTGCGCCGGGCCCGCCACCCGCTTGTCCGGATGCGCGTTCAGCCAGGCCGCCCACCACGAAAACGACGAATTGCCGATGATGTTGTGCCGGCACAGCGACATCAGCCGCATATCCTCGAAATCGGTCGCGGGTCCGTTGAAATCGACCACGACCTTGTCCACCGGCAATGACAGGTTGTCCCTGGCCCATTGCGGATCGTCGGAAAACACAAAGACGGTCGGCGTGCTCTCCAGCCCCGCCAGCACCCGCTTCAGCGCTGCATCGTAATACGCCTGGTCGCACAGAACATGCGCCCCCAGCGTCAGGTAGTCGCCGCGCCGCACGTGCAGGGCGATGGCGGTTGTCTCGCCGATCCGCGCCGCCATCTCGGCGTTCTGCGCGTTCGAGAACGCGGGAAAGGCAAAGGCCCGCCGGATATCCTGTTCCACCGCCGCGAAATAGCGCTCCGACTGCCAGTACCCATGCAGGTAGCTGTCATCGCCCCATGTCTCGAAATCTGTGTTGTACCCCAGCCCGCGTTCGCGCCGGAACACCGGCGCGCGCCGGGCGAACCGCCACAGCCCATAGCGCAGCAGGCTCTCGTGCCGGGCGGGCGGCAGGTCGGCCACCGCGAGCGGCAGGTCGAACACCCGCGTCAGCACGCCTTCGCCGCGCCGCTCGGCGCCGCGCGCGTCCAGCACCACCTGCGTGCCGACCCGCGCCGCCAGCCCGGCGGCGGCGGCATATTGGAACATCTGGTTTCCCAGTCGTCCGTGCAGGCGGGTAAAGATCATCGGGTCCTCGGGCGTGGCGCTCTGGCCCCGGTTTAGGGGCAAACCGGCCACATGACCAGATGCGCCCGAACCCGCCCCCCCTTGACCGGCGCATCCGGCGTCCCTACATGGCGCCCAGGTTCGGGTCCCTGCCGCTCGCTGGCTGACGCCATGGTGAAACCCGGTTTACGCGCATCTTCTGCCCCATATGGCATGCGCCGATGGCAATGCGAGCCCCGTCTGTCCCTGTTCATGCCCTGTGAAAAGAGGCTCAAGATGACCGATACCCAACCCAATGACCGGATCGCCGGATACAAGACCCAGGCCAAGCGCCTGCGCGCCCAACTGGCCGACACCGGCGCCCCGATCAGCCACTCCCAGGCGCTGGAAATGATCGCCCGCCAGCATGGCGCGCGCGACTGGAACACCCTGCGCGCGATGGCCGCCGTGCCCGGCAACGCCCGCCCCCTCGCCGTTGGCGACCGGGTCAGCGGGCGCTACCTGGGTCAACCGTTCACCGGCTATGTGCACGGGCTGACCCATGCGCCACAGGCGGCCTATTCCCGGATCACGCTGCATTTCGACGATCCGGTCGATGTTGTCAGCTTTGACAGCTTCTCGTCCTTCCGCCAGCGCGTCAGCGCCACCATCGACGCTGATGGCCGCTCGCCGCAGAAAACCTCGGACGGCCAGCCGCAGCTGGTGGTCGTCCCGGCGGGGCTGTGACACCGGCCCTCTCCGCCCGGCGGAGAGGGCCATTTCGGCATCTCAGCATGTCTGCGCGTTCGTCGCTTCCAGCCGGCGTTTCAGCGCCGCGTTCACCTGTCGGTATCCCGGCTCGATGGCGCTCAGTTCGGCCCAGCGGATCGCGATACCGGAAAACACCTCGCTTTGCCGCAACCGGGTACAACCCGGCCCCAGCGGTTCCAGGTCGAACCGGTGTGTTCCCTTGAATATCCCCGCAACCCCGCCGCCCCAGACCAGGCTGCGCTCCGGCATGACCTCTTTGACATAGGGCCGGATGGTCAGCCGGTTGCCGTTGGGCTTGTGGATCTCGACCCGCAGCCGCGCACCGGGTGCGGCGCTGCCCTCGACCCGGACGTGATAAGGGTTCCACTCTGGATACTTCGCCAGATCGGTCAGCGCCGCCCAGACCTCGGCGACCGGGGCGGCGATGGTGATCTCGGTGTCGATGTCGATCCGGTTGGGCCCGGTCGCGGCGACGGTGCTGCCCGCGCCGATCAGGATCGCGGTCGTCAGCATCAGGGGTTTCAGCATGGCATGTCCTTTCCATTTGCACAGGCAGGACCATGCCCGGCACGCCGCCGGATTTATTGAAACTTCGCGCCAACCTCGCCATTCGCACCTTCCGCCGCGATCTGCCGGAACCGCCGCGGCGTCAGGTTGGTCACCCGCCGGAAATCGCGCTGGAAATGCGCCTGATCGGCATAGCCGCAGCAATAGCCGATATCGGCCAGGCCCGCGTCGGTCCCCAACAGCCGCACCGCCTCGCGCATCCGGGCCCGGCGCAGTTCGGTGGACCAGCTGCGCCCCTCGCGCGCCAGATGCCGCTGCAGCGACCGGGCCGAAACCGACAACAGACCGGCGGCCTCGGCGATCCGCCAGCCCCGGCCGGGGTCCGAGAGCAGGATATCGGTCAGCCGGTCGCCCGGCGTCGCGTCCCGCGCGGGCGCGGGGACGGTCCGCGCGCGCGCCGCCCAGTGGATCGAAAACACATCCGTCGGCGTTCCGGCCCGCGCCGCCGCCCATGTCTCGCGCGTCACCTCCTGCCCGGCAATCCGCAGCCGCGCATCGGCATAGCCGGCCCCGGTCACCAGTCCGAACAAGATCCCGGCGATCAGCCAGTTTTCCCCGGCTGAGGCCGGCGCACCACGGCTGACACGAGTGCAGCGCAACGCCCCCGCGTTGCTGGTGATCCGGCTGCGGTGACTGGCGTGGCAATAGCGTTCCAGCCGCATCCATTTCGCCGCGATCACCGCCGGGTCCGGGCTCTGCCGCAACACCGTCAGAACCGGCGTGTCCTCGGCGCGGTCCACCTCCTGCCCGGCGGCCAGCAGCGCCCCCGGCCCATGCTCCCGCAGCGCCCGGTCGATCAGCGTCCGCTTGACCGCGTCCGGCGTGACCGCGCGGTCCATCGGATCCGGCACCGTGATCCCCGCCACCAGCGCCGGATCGATGCGGCGCAGGCCCCGCACAAGCAGGCTCAGAACGCCGGTACTGGTAAACCTCTGCCCGTCCATCCCGCGAATCCTAGCCCAGTCCGCCGCCCGGTGGAATTGCCCCGGTGCCCAAAGCCTGCGATGCTGGCGCGACCGCCGCAACAGGACCCCGCCATGCCCGAGATCGCACGCACCGCACAGGACATGATCGCCGGCATGACACCACAGATCCGCGCCGGCCGGTTCGTATTCGTGACCCTGCCGGACCCCGCCATGGCCGTGCCGCTCCTGGCCGACGCGCTGGCCATGTTCCGCGAAGACGAAGGCGTCTCGCTGATTCTGCCGGCCGAGCTGGCGCAGGCCATCGGCGCGCCCACGGACCAGCCGATGCACTGCATCACGCTCAACGTCTACTCGGCGCTCGACGGTGTCGGCCTCACCGCCGCCGTCGCCACCGCGCTGGCCGAACAGGGCATCGCCTGCAACATGGTCGCGGCCTGTCACCACGACCACGTCTTTGTTCCGGCGGCGGATTGTGACCGGGCGCTGTCAATCCTGACCGTTCTGCAGGCCCGCGCGGTTGACCGGGGCAGGGGCGACACGCCATCATTCGACTGACTTCGCTGACATTTCCGCAAAACGGAGGGCCGTGCCCGTGCGCCGTGACGAATTGACAAGACGGTTCCGCGATCTTCATGTGCCGGGCAACCCGCTGGTGATGCCCAATCCATGGGACATCGGCACAGCCCGGGTGATGGCCGCTCTTGGCGCGCAGGCGCTGGCGACCACCTCCTCGGGGCATGGCTTCACGCTGGGGCTGCGCGACGGCGGCCAGATCACCCGCGACATGGCCCTGCGGCACGCCGCCGAGGTCTGCGCGGCGGTCGACGTGCCGGTGAACGGCGATTTCGAAAACGGCTTTGGCGACAGCCCGGAAACGGTGGCCGAAACCGTCCGCCTCGCGGCCGAGGCCGGTCTCGCCGGTGTCTCGATCGAGGATACCGTCGTGCCGGCGTCCCACGCCTATCCCTTCGATCTGGCGCTGGCGCGGATCGAGGCCGCGGTCGAGGCCGCGCGCGCGGCGGATATCGTGCTGACCGCCCGCGCCGACGGCTGGCTCATGCAAGGCTACGATCAGGCCGAGGCGCTGCGCCGCTGCACGGCCTTCGCCAGCGCCGGCGCCGATGTCATCTATGCGCCGATGGTCGATGCCGACACCACCCGCGCGCTGGTCGCCACCGGCACGCCGGTCAACCTGCTGACAACGGGCCCGTTCCGCGACATGACGGCCAAACAGATCGGCGCGCTGGGCGTCGCCCGCATCTCCATCGGCGGCGGACTGGCCCGCGTGGCCCAGCAGGCCATGCTCGACGGCACCCGCGCCATGCTGGAACGCGGCGACTTCACCGTCCTCAACGGCGCGGCGAAAACGGCCGAGATCGATGCCCTGCTGGGCCGGTGACCGGTGATCCCGCGCCGCGCCCGACCCACCGCCCGGTGACCGCCACTCAGCGGAAAATCGCGGCATACCTCGGGGCAAAGAACCGGACAAAGGCCTTCACCTCGGGCCGGCGATAGGCCTGTGGCGAAATCAGCATCACATGGCACGCCGCGATCTCGGGGATTTCCGGAAAACAGGGGATCAGCGTGTCATCGTCTTCGACCAGTTTCCGGTTGCTGATCCCCAACCCCCGCCCGGCGCGGATCGCCGCATGCATCAGATCCAGCTCGCTAAAGCTGGCCACGATCTGTTCGGGGGCCACGTGCCGGCTCAGCCAGTCGTGAAACACTTGCGGGATATCGCCCCGCCGCAGGGTGACGAAACTGTGCCCCTCCAGATCGCCCGCCGACTTTGGCAGTCCGTGACCATCGGCATAGGACCGGCTGCCATAGAGCGTCCACCTGGCGTCGCTGATCTTGCGGCGGATCAGCGCCGGGTCGGGATCTGACCGCAGCAGCCGCAGCGCGATGTCGGCCTCTCCCGCCATCAGGTCCAGCGTCCTGACCGTCGGCAGGAACTCAAAGGCGACACCGGGGTTCACATCCGAAAACGCGGTCACGATCTCCAGCATCCGGGGCGAGAAATTGCCCGCATAGGCCGTCAGCCGGATCGGCCGGACATCTGCCAGCTCCGCCGCCTGCGCCGCGAACCCCTGTGCCGCGGCCTCTACCGCCTCGGCGCTGCGGATCAACGCGCGCCCGGCCTCGGTGGGCCGGAACCCCCGCGTGTCCCGCTCGAACAGAACCAGCCCCGCCGCATGTTCCAGCGCCTCGATCCGCCGCGCGACGGTCGGCTGCGCCATGCCCAGCTTGCGCGAGGCCGCCAGCGTCGATCCCGCCCGCACCACCGCCAGGAACACGCGCAGATCGGACCAGTTCCAGTGTTCGCTCTTCATAAATGTAGAGCAACACAACTTTGCCCCCGATACCAGAATATTTCCCCGGCACCTAGACTGGACACAGATTTCGACCCACGCCGAGGATACCGCCATGACCGACACCGCCCAGCCGCTGCTCCAACCGCCAGGCGTCTTGCGGATCCTGTCCAATCTCCTGTGCCCGGCATCCCGTCAACGCCACGCGCCCACCCGGCGGCGCGACCGCGACGACGCCACCCGCGCCGCGCTGCTCGATCTGATGCAATGCCACCCCGAGGGGTTCCAGAGCGAACTGGACCTGTTGAACCTCAACCACTGGTATCCGTCCCGCTTCTGATGTGCCCGCGCCGGTCTGTTGTTGCGCGCCGAACACGCCCCACTCATCGGGCCTCCGCATCCCTTGCGCCCGCCCGCCCGCCTGCCTATCTGTCCACCAGCGTCAGGCAGCAGACCTCGCGCGATGGAGATTTTATGCAAGAGACCCGGACACCCGTCCGTTCCTGACAGGCTCCGGCCGTCGGGACCAGCTGAACAAACAAACGCTCACGCGATGTGCTGAGCGTTTTGTCACCTGTGCTCTCATGAAATCGAGACATCCCGTTGAATATCTCAAAACACGAACAGCGTGTTTTGCACGAACTCGCATTGGGTGGGGCAATCCACCACGAACGCTGCGAGAACGGCAAAATTCGCGACATCACCTGCTACACGCGTAACGGCCACGTTCTGGCCGACTGCACCTTGAAGGTGTTCGCACGTCTGCGCAGACGGCGCTTGATCCAGTCGAAAAACGGCCGCCCCTATCGGGCCTCCCGGCTGGGGATCACCGTTGTGCGCGCACAACTGAACCAGCGATGACAAGGATCAGACAAATGACCACCCCACCCGAACACACGATCCGCCCCCTGCGGCCGGACGACATCGAATCCGTCATGGACATATGGGACCGCGCCAACGCGCGCGCCCATCCCTTTCTCGCGCCCGATTTCGTGGGCGAGGTGCGCCAGGCGATGCGGGACATCTACCTGCCGAACGCGGAAACCTATGTGCTTGAAACCGGCGGGGCCGTTGTCGGATTCCTGTCGCTCGTGGGCCATGACATCGGCGGCCTGTTCATCGACCCGGATTGTCACCGCTCGGGCCATGGCCGGGCGCTGGTGGACCACGCCCGCGCGCTCAGGGGCGCGTTGACCGTCGATGTCTTCCGCGACAACGCCATCGGGCGCCCCTTCTACGAAGGCTATGGTTTTGTTCTGGTCAAACAGACGCTTCATGCCCCGTCGGGCCAGCCCGTCTGCACCATGGCACTGTCCGATAGCTGAACCAAAAAGCCGCCCCGGGGACCGGGGCGGCTTTTCCATCTCTCGTTGGCGCAGAGGGCGGGTTTACTCGGTCGACCAGCCGCCGACCGCCTTGACCTCCAGGAAATCCTCGATGCCCCAGACCCCGCCTTCGCGGCCATTGCCCGAATGCTTGATGCCGCCAAAGGGCGACCCGGGCGAGCGGGACTTGCCGTTCATCTCGACCATGCCGGACCGCAGCACGCGGGCCATCCGGTTGGCGCGCTCACCGTCCTGCGTCTGGACATAGTTGGTCAGCCCATAGGGCGTGTCGTTGGCGATCTCGATCGCCTCTTCCTCGGTGTCAAAGGGGATCATCGTCAGAACCGGGCCAAAGATTTCCTCGCGCGCGATGGTCATTTGGTTGTTGGCGTCGGCAAAAACCGTGGGGCGCACGTAATACCCCTTGTTGAACCCCTCGGGCCGGCCGGTGCCGCCGGCGATCAGCCGCGCGCCCTCGTCGATACCCTTCTGGATCAGGTCCTGGATCTTGTTCCACTGCAGCTCGTTGACCACCGGTCCGATGTGATGGCCCTCGTCGTGGGCGCTGCCGACAGTGACCTTTTCGGCCACGGCGGCGGCGGTTTCCACCGCCTTGTCGTAGATGCCGCGCTGCACCAGCATCCGGCTCGGCGCGTTACAGCTCTGGCCGGTGTTGTTCATCATGTGCAGCACGCCGCGCTTGACCGCCTTTTCGTCGGCATCGTCAAAGATCACGTTGGCGCCCTTGCCGCCCAGCTCCAGATGCACATGTTTCAGCGTGTCGGCCGCGTTCTTGGAAATCGCGATCCCCGCGCGGGTCGATCCGGTGAACGAGATCATGTCGACGTCCGGATGCCCCGACAGCTGGGTGCCGACACCGACGCCGTCACCGTTCACGAGGTTGAAGACGCCCGGTGGGAAACCGGCCTCGTGCATGCACTCGGCAAAGACCATGGCGTTCAGCGGGCTCTGCTCGGACGGCTTCAGCACCATGGTGCAGCCCGCCACCGCGGCGGCGCCGACCTTCAGCGTGATCTGGTTCATCGGCCAGTTCCACGGCGTGATCAGGGCACAGACACCCGCCGCCTCATAGATGATCCGGTCGTTGGGAAACTTCTCGCTCAGCGGGCGCTCGAACTCGAACGACTTGGCGGCGCGCACGAAATTCTTCAGGTGGAACGCCCCGGCACCCACCTGCTGGGTCCGCGCCATGTCGATCGGCGCGCCCATTTCCGTGGAAGACGCCTGTGCCATCTCCTCGGCCTTGGAAATGTAGATCTCGATCAGCTTTTCCACCAGCGCGATCCGCGCCGCCGGCGGCGTCGCCATCCAGCCCGGAAAGGCGGCCCTGGCGGCGGCCACGGCGGCGTTCGTGTCCGCCTCGGAGCCCAGCGAGATCACCGCACAGGGTTCTTCGGTCGAGGGGTCGATCACCTCGAAATCATTCGGCTGTGACGGCGCGACCCACGCGCCATTGATGTAAAAGTTGCGTTTCTCGATCATGTCCTGGTCTCCCGTCTCCCCAGCGCGATCCGCACTGCGGTATAAAATTTCGCGCAATCTGGCATCCATGTGCCGCAAGGGCAAGACGGCGCCAAGTCGGGGGATGTAACGTCACAATTTAATGCATAGGTTGACGTCGACTCGAGTCGCTCCACCGATTGCATAAAGGAGAATCCAATGGGTTTGCGCATCAACGACACCGTCCCGAATTTCACCGCCGAAACCGACCAGGGCACCATCAGCTTTCATGACTGGATCGGCGACAGCTGGGCGATCCTGTTCTCCCACCCCAAGGATTTCACCCCGGTCTGCACCACCGAATTCGGCGCCGTGGCGCAGCTGGCCGATGAATGGGCGGCCCGGAACACCAAGGTGATCGGCGTCTCGGTCGATGGCGTCGAGGAACACAAGGGCTGGAAGAAGGACATCGAAGGCTATGCCGGCACCGCCGCCGGTTTCCCGATCATCGCCGACGAAGGGCTGGCGGTGTCCAAGGCCTTTGACATGCTGCCCGCCGAGGCCTACATGACCGACGGCCGCACCCCCGCCGACAGCGCCACCGTGCGCTCGGTCTTCATCATCGGCCCGGACAAGCAGCTGAAACTGTCGATGACCTACCCGATGAACGTCGGCCGCAACTTTGCCGAGGTGCTGCGGGCGCTGGACGGGCTGCAGACGGCGGCGCGCGAAAACGTGGCAACCCCCGCGAACTGGACGCCGGGCGGCGACGTGGTGATCCCGGTTGCAGTGAGCGACGAGGATGCCCGCGCGAAATACGGAGAATTCACCACCCACTTCCCCTACCTGCGCACCACCAAGTTGCCGGGGTAAGGCGGATCAGGCGGTCGCACCGGCCCCCGGGGGCCGGTGCGACCGCACAAGAAAATTTGAAATTTTCTTGGGAAAATTCTTTGAAAGAATTTTCATGCCCGATGGCGCCGGGAAGGGTTTTGGCGCTCTTGGTGCGGATTGGGGGCGCTGCCCCCGCCGCCCGTCGGGCGGCTCCCCCGGAGTATTTGCAAAGAGATGAAAGGTCAGGGGCGCTGCGGGCGCAGGGCGACGCGGGCGCGGTAGAGCGCGCGTTTGATTTCGCGCGCCAGCTTGCCGGGGCCGCGCTGCCGGGTCTGGATGGTGGAGCCGCCGATCTCGGCGGCGACCTCGCGGTTGCCATTGGGCAGGATGGCGTGGACCGGCTGGCCGGTGGCCCAGTGCATCTGCAGCAGCGTGTCGACCGGGCGGTCGATGCGCCGGGTGGCGGCGAGCAGCCGGGCGGCGGCGCCGCGCCCGACGACCTGGCAGATGCATTGCAGGCCAATGGTGCGGGGTAGGATAAACCGCATCTCGCCGGCTCCGCCCAGCGTCTGCGCCGGGGTTTCGCGGGCCTTGACCGGCAGGCGGATGTACATGTCGGGCGTGGCGTGGGCCGCGATCAGGTCAAGCGCGGCGGCCAGGCGCGCCGGATCGACCGCCAGGTCGTCCTCTGCGATCAGCCCATAGTCCGCGCCGCTGTCGAGGATGCGTTGCCAGCAGCGCCGGTGGCTCTGGAACACGCCGATTTCCGCCGGAGTCATCGGAAACGGGTAGGGCGGGTCCAGCAGGGTGCCGTTCCGCCAGTCGACATCGGCGATCTGCGCCGGGTCGCGGCCCACGACCGCCGTAACGATTTCCGCATCCGGCAGGTCGGCCAGCAGCCGCTCTGCGTTGGGCGCGCGTTTCTCGTCGCCGGGCATATGGATGATGTAGCTCTTCACCCCCGCTGCTTAGCGCGGATACCGGGCCGGGTGAAGGGCGCGGCTCAGGGTTTGGGCAGGCTCGGCAGCGGCAATGTTCCGGCGGCGGCGCCAATCACCGCGTTGATCGCGCCCCAGACTTCGGACACCACCGTGTTCCATGCCTTTTCCACGGTCAGGGCGGACAGCAGGGCAAGATCGCGCACGAAGAGATCCACCCGTTTTTCCAGCCGCGCCACGGCGCGCTGGAACATCTGGTTGTTGGTCTTGAAAATGCCGTCCACCCGTTCACGGGCCAGAACCATGGCCAGTTCGGCGATGTCTTCGAGCCGTTCGCGGGCAAAGGTCTCGATGGTTTCGAAATCCCCCTGCAACTGTGTTTGCAGCTTGCCGAGAATATTCGCGATGACTTCGGATGATTTCATTGGGGGCTCCTAGCGTTTCAGCGCGCCTTCGATGGTCAGCGTCGCGCGGGCGTCCTTGGTGTATTCATTGCGGTAGAATGCCACCTCGTCCTGTGACAGCGTCCCGTGGCGATGGGTGTCGCGCAGGTCTGACAGGCTGCCGATCACCAGTTCCAGATGCTCCGGCACCGTGTTCAGGCATTGCTCCGGCGTGCTGTTTTTGCAGACCTTTTCCAGCGCTTCGCTCTTGGCCAGCCTCACGCCCAGCGCCGGGGTCGGGCGGGCCTGCGCGCGGGTCAGGGCCACGGTATAGCCGGCGATCACCGCGTCGTAGCGCGCGGCATGGGTGGAAAAGGCGCATCCCGAGGGGCAGCCGCTCAGCCCGCTGAACAACACCAGCGCCTGCTCGTGCGAGGCGAGGATCTTGTCATAGATCGCCTGATCATAGGACGGCGCGATCTGGATGGAGCAGGCCGAAAAGAGCCAGAAAAACAGCCCCGGAATGCCGTGAAACAAGGCGCGCAGATACATAATGACTTCCTTTACAATGGGACAACCCTAGCAGATCTGCCGCTATTTCGCAACAAATGACCCGGTTGCAGAGGGCTTCCATCTGGACACGCGACAGCGTTCGTTGCTTTGATCCGGCGACCTTTTGAAAGCGAAACGGGGGCGTGCGGGGGCGTCACATGACCCAAATACCAGGGCACGTGCTGTGCCCGCCAACGGACATCCCGATCCTGGACTGGTGGATGGGGTGTTATGATCACGTCTTTGTCGTGTTCAACCCGTTCTTTCGCGTTCCCGGGTACGGTCCGGAAACCGCCGCCTTCGGTCCGGTGCGGACGGGGTCGCTCTCGGTTGCCGAGATTGTCGGGCTGGTGACCGGGCCAACGCCCGAGCGCCCGAATGCGGCCCCCGACGATTTCGGTGACCTGATCAAGGCGCAGGGTCGGCCGGTGGCGTGGCGCAGGGTGGCCGAGGCCGTCGGCGCGGGGGATTTCACGGCCTTCTGCCGCACCGTCTGGCTCTGGACCCTGCAGGTCGAGCGGCCCGACCGGGATCCGCAGATGGCCGGGGCGCTGTCCCGGTACTGCCGCGAAACGGCGACCTATCCACCGGAGGAAGACATGCTGCCCGCCATTCTGGAACCCGCGCTGGGCCGGTTTCTGGCGGCGCTTGGCATCTCTGAAGCCCAGCTTTGGAGCGAGTGGCGCGATGTCAGCAAAACGGTACCGGTCTCGGCTTTGCGGGCCTCGGCCCCTCGTGTGGAACTGCCCGGCGAGAAGCTGTGCGCCGTGTCGGCGCCGGGGTTCCTGATCGCCTGGGCGTTTGATGATGTGGCCGGCCTGTTGTGCCTGAGCCAGGAATTGCGGGACAGGGCCGACCCATCGGCATATTTCGAGGGCTTTCCGGTGACAGAGGGCATGTACTCGGATGTCTTCAATCCGGTCGACCGGGCGCCCCGCCAGCCGCCTTGTAACCGGCACTGAACCGGAAACCGGGCCGACCCGCACAAAAAAGCCCCGGTGTGTCCACCGGGGCTTCGTGTTTCAAAATCGGCCCGGATCAGCCGTCCGATTTCTCTTTCTTCTCGGCGACGATCTCTTCGCCGGTCTCCTGGTCGACGACCTTCATCGACAGGCGCACCTTTCCGCGATCGTCAAAGCCCAGGAGCTTGACCTTCACTTCCTGGCCTTCCTTCAGAACGTCCGAGGGATGGTTCAGGCGGCGGTTCTCGATCTGGCTGACGTGCACCAGCCCGTCGCGCTTGCCAAAGAAGTTCACGAAGGCGCCGAAATCGACGATCTTCACGACCTTGCCTGTATAGATCTTGCCCTCTTCCGGCTCTGCCACGATCGAATGGATCATGTCATAGGCCTTCTGGATGGCTTCACTCACCGACGACGCGATCTTGATGATGCCGTCGTCGTTGATGTCGACCTTGGCACCCGAAACCTCGACGATCTCGCGGATCACCTTGCCGCCCGATCCGATCACTTCGCGGATCTTGTCGGTGGGGATCTGCATGGTCTCGATGCGCGGCGCGTGGGCCGAGAATTCCGCGGCACCGGACAGCGCCTTGTTCATCTCGCCCAGGATGTGCATCCGGCCGTCCTTGGCCTGGGCCAGGGCTTTCTCCATGATCTCCGGCGTGATGCCGGCGACCTTGATGTCCATCTGCAGCGAGGTGATGCCGTTTTCGGTACCCGCGACCTTGAAGTCCATGTCGCCCAGGTGGTCTTCGTCCCCCAGGATGTCGGTCAGGATCGCATAAGAGCCGTCGTCTTCCAGGATCAGACCCATCGCCACGCCGGCAACCGCCGCTTTCAGCGGCACGCCCGCGTCCATCATCGACAGCGAGCCGCCACAGACCGAAGCCATCGAGGACGACCCGTTCGATTCGGTGATTTCCGACACGACCCGCAGGGTGTAGGGGAAATCGGTCGGCGCCGGCAGCACCGCCTGCAGCGCGCGCCAAGCCAGCTTGCCGTGGCCGATCTCGCGGCGGCCGGGGCCACCGACGCGGCCAACTTCGCCAACCGAATAGGGCGGGAAGTTGTAATGCAGCAGGAAGTTCGATTTGAAGTTGCCGTGCAGCGCGTCGATGAACTGTTCGTCGTCGCCGGTGCCCAGCGTGGTCACCACCAGACCCTGCGTTTCACCGCGGGTGAACAGAGCCGACCCGTGGGTCCGCGGCAGCAGACCGGTTTCGCAGACGATCGGGCGCACGTCGGTGGTCGAGCGACCGTCGATGCGCTTGCCACCCTTGACCACGTCGCCGCGCAGGATGCCGGCTTCCAGCTTCTTCAGGGCGGAACCCAGGTTCGCGTCTTCCAGCTGCTCTTCGGTCAGCGCGGCTTTGATCGCCTCGCGGGCGGCCGAAACGGCGGCGGTGCGCTCCTGCTTGTCGGTGATCGCGAAGGCGGCGCGCATCTGCTCGTCACCGGCGGCCTTGACCGCTTCGAACAGCTCGGAATAATCCGGCGCGTCGAATTCGAACGGCTCTTTCGCGGCTTCTTCGGCCAGGCTGATGATCAGGTCGATCACCGGCTGGATCTGTTCGTGGGCAAAGGTCACCGCTCCCAGCATTTCCGCCTCGGACAGCTCGTAGGCCTCCGATTCGACCATCATCACGGCGTCCTTGGTGCCGGCCACGACCAGGTCCAGACGCTGGTCGGGGTTCAGGCGCAGGTCCTGCATGTCGTCCACGGTCGGGTTCAGGACGTATTCGCCATCCTCGAAACCAACGCGGCAACCGGCGATCGGGCCACGGAACGGCGCGCCGGAAATGGTCAGCGCGGCGCTGGCGGCGATCATCGCCACGACGTCGGGGTCATTGACCAGGTCGTGGGACAGCACGGTGCACATCACCAGCACTTCGTTTTTGAAGCCGGGCACGAACAGCGGGCGGATCGGACGGTCGATCAGACGCGCGGTCAGGGTTTCCTTCTCGGTCGGGCGCGCCTCGCGCTTGAAGAAACCACCGGGGACCTTGCCGGCCGCATAGTATTTTTCCTGGTAGTGAACGGTCAGCGGAAAGAAATCCTGACCGGGCTTTTGCTGGCGGGCAAAGGTCACGTTCGCCATGACCGAGGTTTCACCCAATGTGGCGATGACCGAGCCATCCGCCTGGCGGGCAACCTTGCCCGTTTCCAGTGTCAGCGTCTCTTCGCCCCACTGCATGCTTTTCGTCGTTACGTTGAACATCATCGTATCCTAAATGGGAGCCCTCCCGGGCGTTCCCGGGTCTCCCGTTTGATTGGCGGCCCCATTGCCGCCGACCCCTCTCATCCTTGTCTTCGCAGCACCGGGGTCCGGGCGCCGCCTCTCAGATTCTGCGGCCATACAGCAGTTTGCCCTTCATTTAAACCTCGAATTCACCGCCGCTGCCTCACGTCCCCGTCAGGCGATTGGCGCGTTAACCGCGATTGGCCACAGTTTCTCCCATCTCTGGCCATGTTTCCCGGCTATCCCGGCCCGTGCCGCATGGCCCTCTTGGGCCAGGCGAACAGGGGTAGCATCTGCGCGTCGGGCAGCAGGGGGCGGGACCGCCCCGGCTGGCCAAGCGCGGGAATTCCCCCTATCGGTATGGTTAACCAGAGCAAGGGACCCGGTCACGACCATGAAAGCTTTGAGTGTGATAGCAATCGCGATGCTGATCGGCCTTGTCGGATGCGCCCAGCCCGTCAGCCGCAACGCCACGCCGCGCATCCTCGCCATCGGCGATTCGCTGATGGCCTGGCACGGCTCCTCGGGCAAGGCGATCCCGAACGCGGTCTCGCGCGAACTGGGCGAACCGGTCGTCAACCGCTCGGTGGGCGGCGCCCGCATCCTCTACGGGCTGCCGGTGACCGGCGCGCTGGGGATGAAGATCGAAAACCAGTACACCGAAGGCGACTGGGACTGGATCGTGGTCAACGGCGGCGGCAACGACCTGTGGCTCGGCTGCGGCTGCATCGCCTGCGATGGCAAACTCGACCGGATGATCGCATCCGATGGCCGCCGCGGGGAAATCCCCCGCCTGGTCTCGGAACTGCGCGACACCGGCGCGCGGGTCATCTACGTCGGCTACCTGCGCAGCCCGGGGCTGAACTCCATCATCGAACACTGCCGCGACGAAGGCGACGAACTGGAGCGCCGCATCGACAAGCTGGCCGCCCTGCTGCCCGGCGTCTACTTCCTGTCGCTGGCCGACCTGGTCCCGAACGGCGACCGCAGCTACCACGCCGCCGACATGATCCACCCCTCGGTCAAGGCCAGCGCCGCCATCGGCCGCTCTGTCGCCGAGATCATCCGGACCGCACCCGCCGACGGCTGATCCAAATGCGCGCCTTCGGCGCATTCCATTTATTGATGAGGGACGCTGTCCCTCAAACTCCCTGGGATATTTGTGAACAGAAGAAGTACAAACGCCCCTGGCTTCTTCTGTTTGAAAATATCCCGGGGGAGCCGCCTTTGGCGGCGGGGGCGGAGCCCCAAATGCAGATACGCCCGCCAAGGGGCGGGCGTACAAAACGGGCAAAGGCCCGTTCAGAACATGTACAAAACGGAAAAACCGCTTAGCGGCGCAGGCCCAGACGTTTGATCAGGTCCTGGTAGCGGGCTTCATCCTTGCCCTTGAGGTAGTCCAGCAGCTTACGACGCTGGGCAACCATCTTCAGAAGGCCACGGCGACCGTGGTTGTCCTTCTTGTGGGTCTTGAAGTGTTCCGTCAGAGTCGCGATGCGCGAGCTGAGAATGGCCACCTGGACTTCGGGCGAACCGGTGTCGCCGTCCTTGGTGCCGTACTCTTTCATCACGCGGGTTTTTTCTTCGGCAGTGATCGACATCGGGGTCTCCTTTACAAAAGGTTGGTGTGAATGGCGCAGGCCGGGATGTCGTCCAGCACAGGCCCGTGGAGAGGGTCCGATCAGCAACAGGAGCGCGCCCTGATTCCGTCACGGATGGGCGCGTATAGGCGTATCTGCGCGAAATGGCAAAGGGTTATTGCGACCGCAGGCCGCTGGCTCAGCCCGCTAGCAAAGGCGCTTGGTCAGAGCTCACCACCAGGATGTCTTCGGCCAGGGGCGCCGTGCCATTGACAGCCGCGATTTCGACGCCGTTGACGACCACGTGGCTCAGCCCTGAGGTAACGGGGTCAGCGAATATTTCTATTGTCGGATCAGAGGCCTGGTTCCAGACCAGCATCAGCTGGTCTTCGGCGCTGTCGAAATCCATCAGCCGGGCGGCGTCGCCATCGATGTTCCAGTCCCCCAGAACGATTGTATCGGCGCCATCACCCGCGGTGACGATATCGCCGGCGCCGGTCACGATGGTATCGTCGCCGCCACCGCCGTTGAGAAAGTCGCTTTCGGCGACCTGACCGTCGTCGCCGGTTTCCTCGGCGCCGTAGAGCGTGTCATTGCCCCAGCCGCCGAACAGGCTGTCCTGACCGGTGCCACCGGTCAGCGTGTCGTTGCCCAGCCCGCCCTGCAGGGCATCGTCGCCGGCCCCGCCCAAGACCTGATCGTCGCCTTCGCCACCCTGGGCGGCGTCATCGCCGCTGCCGCCGGACAGGCGGTCGTTGCCACCATGACCGAACAACGTGTCATCGCCGGAATTGCCAAACAGGGAATCGTCGCCATCTTCGCCGTGCAGGATGTCGTCGCCGGCCTGCCCCCACAGGGTATCCACGCCATCGCCGCCGTGCAGAGTGTCGACCCCGGCACCGCCAAAGAGCGTATCGTCGCCGGCGTATCCGTTGATCTGATCGTCTCCGGAGGTGCCGGTGAGCGTGTCGTCGGTGCCGTCGCCCGAGAGCACGAGGCCGAAATTACCCGCGCCATATTCGTCCACACCGGAGGAGAGCTGATGGTCGCTGGTGTCCGCGTCGGACCCGGCGACAGCGGTTTCCTGTTCGGGCCCGTCCTGGCCCACGATCGGCAGTCCGGAGACAAGGTTCGTCGGGCCGTCCTGCGAGGGCGTCCCCGTGGAAGCGAGTGCGCCGTCTGTTTCGTCGGTCAGGCCATTTTCGTCGTCGGCGATGTCTGTCTCGTCATCGGTCAGCACGAGGCCGCCGACAGCAAACAGTCCTACCAGCCCTGCAAGCCACAACATGTTACCACTCCAAACGTACTGCGCCCACCATGGCCACTATGGTCACATCCCGGTGGCGCGGTCAAAATCAATCGAATCAAGTGGTTAACGGTTGGTTTCGGGCCAGGGTTCCGGTTTCTGCGTGTAAGCGATGTAAAGCGGATGCTTTGGGTGGCCCGCCTTGGACAGGCCCAGGTGGAAAAGTTCACTCCCGGTGCCGCGTAGCAGCGCTTCGACAGCGGCGCCGCGATTCAGGTGTGCGCCGTGGGTGCCCCAGGCCGCGATCACCTGATCGGCCCAGTCCGCCCCGGTCAGGATGGCCGCGTCGTTTTCCGGGCCCACCGGGTCTTTGGCGGCGCGCATCTTGCGCGGGTCGGTGTCGCGCCAGGCAAAGATGTTGGTCACGCAAAAGGCGCCGAACCCCAACGCCCGCGCGCGCCGTTCACAGCGTTCGACCGTGGGGTCGTTCTGCACCTCGGTCGCTGTCGACGGGTTCAGCATGACGAACAGGGCCTTGCGGCCGGCCGGGTCCCAGATCCGGGTCAGGCTGTAGCGATAGCGTTCGCAATCGGAGTAGACGGCGGTCGACGGTGCGTCGCCCTTGGTGTGGCTGCGGGTGATCATGTGCAGTTCTTGCCGCAATCGCCGGTTGGCGGCAAGGGCGGTACAGGTCCGGGATTCGGGCTTGGGGTTGTCCGCGGGCCTGTCCGCTGGCCCGTGCCGACCGCCGGGTTTTCTGCGTTGTATGTGGCGGGAAGCTCGTAACTATCTGGTAAAGAATAATTTCCCAAGAATAATATGCATACTGTTTATTTGTTGACTCAAACTGATAAGTATGGATATTAAGTGCACGGCCCACCAACTGTGGCAGACTGAAGATGACGGAGGAAGGACGATGCAATTCTACAAGGACGGCTTTCGCGGGGGCAATCCCGATGTCAAAACCGCCGCGCCAAACCGGCGTGACCGCTCCCCCAACGCCCCGCTGCCTGACAAGGTCGATGTGCTGATCGTCGGCACCGGCCCGGCGGGCCTGTGCCTGGCCGCGCAGCTGGCGCAGTTCCCCGAAATCGACACCATGATCGTCGAAGCCAGCCCGGGCAACATCGTCAAGGGCAAGGCCGATGGTATCAACACCCGCACCATGGAAATGTTCCAGGCCTTCGGCTTTGCCGACAAGGTCAAACGCGAAACCTACTGGGTCAACCAGACCAATTTCTGGATGCCCGATCCCGAAAACCCGCAGGCGATCAAACGGATCGGCCGGGTCCAGGACGTGGCCGACGACAGCTCGGAAATGCCGCATATCCTGATCAACCAGGCGCGTATGCACGAACTGTTCCTCGAAGTGATGCGCAATGCGCCCGCCCGCCTGGCGCCCGATTACAACCTCGCGTTCAAGGACCTGACCATCGACCCCGATACCGATGACCACCCGGTAACCGTGACGCTGGAGGATACCGGCGTGAACTGGGGGGAAACGACAACCATCCGGGCAAATTACGTGGTTGGCTGCGATGGCGCCCGGTCCGGGGTCCGCAAGGCGATCGGCGGTGAATTGCATGGCGATGCCGCGCACCAGGCCTGGGGCGTGATGGACATCCTGGCCAATACTGATTTTCCGGACGTGCGCCAGAAATGCCTGATCACCTCGGCCAGCGAAGGCAACGTGCTGATCCTCCCGCGCGAGGGCGGTTACCTGTTCCGCATGTATGTCGAACTGGACAAGCTGCGTGATGATGAACGCGTGGCGGAACGCAACCTGACCCAGGCCGATATGATCGCCGCCGCCAACCGGATCATGCGGCCCTATACCATCGACGTCAAAGAGGTCGTCTGGTGGTCGATCTACGAAATCGGTCACCGCATGACCGACCGGTTCGATGACGTGCCCGAAGGCACCGACCGCAATCCGCGCGTCTTTACCGCCGGCGATGCCTGCCACACCCACAGCCCCAAGGCGGGGCAGGGGATGAACGTGTCGATGCAAGACACCTTCAATCTGGGTTGGAAACTGGCCCATGTGTTCCAGGGCCGCGCCGATGCCAGCCTGTTGCGCAGCTATTCTGCCGAACGCTGGATCGAGGCCAAGCGGCTCGTCGATACCGACCACGAATGGGCCCGCATCATGTCGGCCCCGCCGGGCACCTCTGATCTCGATGGCGGCGACGAACCCCGCTTCATGCGCGCGTTCAAGGAGAACCTTGAATTCACGGGCGGCCTGGCGGTGCAGTACGACCGGTCGGCGCTGATCGCAGCGCCGACCCATCAGGCCCTTGCCAGCGGCCAGGAGATCGGCCGCCGCTTCCACTCGGCCCCGGTGGTGCGCCTGTCGGACGCCAAGCAGATGCAGCTGGGCCACGTGGCCGAGGCCGACGGCCGCTGGCGGATCTATGCCTTTGCCGGTGCCGCCGACGGTTCAGAGCCCGGCTCGGCGATCCACAGGCTTGCCGATTGGCTGCAAGGCGACCCCGCCTCGCCGGTGGTCCGCCATACGGGCAAGGGCGAAGATATCGACGCCGTGATCGACGTTCGTGCGGTGTTCCAGCAGACCTTTGACCGGCTCGATTACGAAACCATGCCGTCACTGCTGAAACCTTGCACGGGCAAGCTTGGTCTGATGGATTTCGAAAAGGTCTTTTGCGTCGATCACAAGGGTGTCGGTGACATCTTCGACATGCGCGGGATCGACCGAGACCAGGGCTGCATGATCGTCGTCCGCCCGGACCAGTACATCGCCAACATCCTGCCGCTGGACGGCTACCGCGAATTGTCGGAGTTCTTCGCCGGCTTCCTGCTCCCGGTCGCCACCTGACGGCTGGCCGCCACGGCCACCGGGCAGGAGGAGCCCGGTGGCCGAAATGGCGCGGCGATCCTTTACTAGCAATCTCCGGTTAACGGACTTAGGCTGGTCAAGAAGCGGCCTGGAGTGGAGGTGAAGGTGCCGAAAAAACTCATGAAATCCGCAGTGACGGGACTTGTGTTGGCCCTGATACCTGTTCCCTCATTCGCGCAGGAGGCCCTGGGTCGGCAGGAATACCTGAACTCCTGTGCCGGATGTCACGGCGCCAAGGGCAAAGGCGACGGTCCGCTGGCCGAACTGCTGACGGTCCGGGTCAGTGACTTGACGGTCCTGGCCGCCAACAACGACGGCACTTTCCCGATGCATGACGTCCTGATGTTCATCGACGGCCGTTCCAGCATCCGTGCCCATGGCAGCGATATGCCAATCTGGGGCCAAAGATATGTCGATGAGGCCTCGGCCATCGTGACGAGGAGCGAGGCAGAGGAATATGCCAAAAGGCGCGCCCTGGCACTGGCAACCTATATCGAGGAAATCCAGCAGTAACCGGGCAACGCTGGTATCTGGCAAGTCTGATCCGCCGAGGTGACACCGCATCACTGCGCGGCGGATCTGTGCAGCTGAAAAGGTCGCGAGCCTGCCCTTAGTCCTCGGCCGCGTCGAATTTGGCCAGTCCCCGGTCAATCCAGTCCAGCGCGTATTTCGACGGCCCCCGAATGCCCTGGTTCGGCGCGTCCGGGCTGTCGTTTTGAACGTGGGGGTTGTCGTACAGCTTCGTCATCGCGTCCCGCGCGCGGGTCAGCTGTGCGCCGGTCAGTTGCGGAACGTCGGAGTGTTTGACGGCGGCGATCACTGTCCGGTGCACGGCCGAGGCCAGCGTCCAGACCGTGTGGTACCGCAACCCCTCCAGCACAGGGTCCGAGGCGATGCGGTCCACCGCGCTGACAAGGTCGTCAAACATCGAGAATTCCCGCCGTGCGCGCAGGATCTCGGCGGCGGCATAGACATCTTCGGGATCGGCCCCCGGCTTTAGCCCGTCCATCACCGGCGACAGGTCGTTCAGGTTGCCGGCCAGCGACTTCAGGCGCTGGCGGGTGACTTCGAGCTCATGCACCGGGGCATGTGGGTCAAAACCGGCATAGAGCGTATTCAGGCGGGCGCTCTCCTGCTCCAGTTCGCTCACATGACTTTCGGTTTCTTCCAGCTTTTGTTCCAGCTTGCGCAGCTTCAGTTCGACGTCGCCGATCTTGGCGCTTTCGATGTAGTTGGGCAGCGCCTTGATCTTGTCGGGATTT
This sequence comes from Seohaeicola saemankumensis, assembly GCF_020171285.1. Lineage (GTDB taxonomy): Bacteria > Pseudomonadota > Alphaproteobacteria > Rhodobacterales > Rhodobacteraceae > JAIUZI01. Next base: position 33,082 of record NZ_JAIUZI010000018.1, on the reverse strand, counting down.
CGCAACAGCCAGATCAGGGCGGCGATCAGCAGTACCGACCAGACCGAGAAATAGTCCATGAACAGCTTGAGATACTGGTAGAATGCGTCGTCGGCCATGCCAATGCCTCCGGGAAAATGCTCAAATCAATGTTCCCAGCCTAGCACGAAACACACCGATTCGGCACGTGGCCGACGTCAGCCGCCCTGGTTGAACACCCGGCTGGGATGCAGTTCACCCGCCTTGTAGATCCCGACCGCCACCGCGCGCCCGTCCAGCGAGGCCCAGCATTCGTCGCCGTATTCCACGTCCGAGGCCAGCACCATACCGGGGTTGCCGTTGCGCAGGCGGGTCGCGCCCTCGGGGGTGCAACGCACCTCGGCCAAGTCCTGCAGCCCGGCCTCCAGCGGCTTCAGGTGGGCATCCAGTTCGGGTGTCCGGGCCATCTCCTGGACCTGGTCCAGGCTCAGCCCGTCTTCGGCGTCAAACGGACCCGACCAGATCCGGCGCAGCTGCGTGACATGACCCAAACAGCCCAGCGCGGCGCCCAGATCACGAGCGATGGAGCGTACATAGCCGCCCTTGCCACAGGTCATTTCCAGCTCCACATGATCGGCGTCGGGCCGGCCTGTCAGAACCAGCTCCTCGACCCACAGCGGGCGCGCGGCCAGTTCCACGTCGTCGCCGTCGCGGGCCAGCTTGTAGGCGCGCTGACCGTCGATTTTCACCGCCGAGAACTTCGGCGGCACCTGTTCGATGTCGCCGACAAAGGACGACAGCGCCTGCTTGATTTCTTCGTCCGTGGGGCGCAGGTCGCTTTGCGCGATGACCTCGCCCTCGGCGTCGTCGGTATTTGTGGCCTGCCCCAGCCGCACGGTGAAACTGTACGCCTTCAGCGCGTCGGTGATATAGGGCACGGTCTTGGTCGCTTCGCCCAGGGCCACGGCCAGAACGCCGGTGGCGGCTGGGTCCAGCGTGCCGGCATGGCCCGCCTTCTTGGCTTCCATCGCCCAGCGGACCTTGTTGACAACAGCGGTCGAGGTCAGCCCGGCGGGCTTGTCCACCACCAGCCAGCCTGAGACGTCGCGCCCCTTGCGTTTGCGTGCCATGTCGTACCTTCCCCAGTGCAAGGCGCGCCGGGTACCGTAGCGGGCGCGGTCTGTCAACGGCAGTGGGGGCGTTTCACCGTGGTGGCGACCCGGCGCGGCCGTGGTTTTTCGCGCTGGCCACAGACGGATCTCAGCGTTGTTCGACCACGCCGACGATCGGCCCCATCGGAAAGCCGGCATCGCTGCGCCGGATCGCCGGCGCATACAGCCGGGAAATATTGCCGTCAAAGTACAGCGCCTGCGGCAGCCCCAGCCCGTCGCGGAACAGCCGTCCGAATTCGTGAAACGTCACCGCGTTCCGCGAAATCGCGAACACCGCCCGCGTGCCATCCGCGCTGGTGCCGACCCCGTTGCGGACATAGCGCGAGTTGCTGTCGGGCAGGAACCTGGGGTGCAGGTTCCCGTCGATGACCAGCATCGGCCCGGACTGGGTGGCAAAGCGGCAACCGGGCGCCTGCGCGACAAAGGCCAGTGTTTCGATCACATCGGCGCGACCGGGGCGGATACAGAACACCCCGTTGGGCAAGAGGCCAAAGTTGCCGGGCCCCGCGCTGGTGACCACCCGCATCTCTTCGTGCCCGTCTTCGACGTAATGGCCCACCGGCGCGCGGTCGTCGTGGTACATGCCGGCGTTCATGGCGAACCCCAGCTTCAGCCCGTCATCCTGCAGATGGGTGTCGATCGCGTGGAACTGTCCCAGGATCTGTCCCTGATCGTCGCGCAGAAACAGGCGCAGATCCTCGGCCGCCGCGTCGACCTCGCACACCGTGTAGCGGTTGCCGTCATGGTCGATATCGCGGCATTCCACCGCCATCGCAGGGCCCGCCAGGGCGGCCAGCCATAACAGGGCGGCGCGGATCACTCTCCCAGGTCCCGCCGCACATCATCCTGCGACAGCATCCGCCGGGTGTCATCCATCCGGTCAAAGGTCTCGTCCAGCTGGAACCGCAGATCCGGGGCGAATTTCAACGCCAGCTTCTTGGATACCGCGCGGCGCAGTTCGCCCTTGTTGCGCGCCAGAAGCTTGAGCACATCCTCCTGCCCCCGCCCGCCCAGCGGCAGCACATAGGCCGTCGCGATTCGCAGGTCGGGCGACGTGCGCACCTCGCCCACGGTGATCGACAGCCGGTTCAGGTCCGGGTCATGCACATCGCCGCGCGCCAGCACATCGGACAGCGTCCGGCGGATCAGCTCGCCGACGCGCAGCTGACGCTGCGACGGTCCCGGGCCATCATGAAACTTGTTCTTTGCCATGTCTTTGGTCTACGCCTTCGCCGACGCTTTGCCAAGCGGGCCCGGACCGGGTAGACCACAGAATTGAACCGCCAGAAGGACGTGCCGGATGACACACAAGCCAGGAATCGTCGTGACCGGAGCCTCGGGCCGGATGGGCCAGATGCTGATCCGCACCATCACCGAAAGCGACAAGGCCCATCTGGTCGGCGCGGTCGAACGGCCGGGGCACGACTGGGTCGGTCAGGACGTCGGCACCGCCATGGGCGGCCCGGCGTTGGGCGTCACCGTCACCGACCAGCCTCTCGACGCCTTTGCCAAGGCGCAGGCGATTGTCGATTTCACGGCCCCGGCGGCAACGCTCGAATTCGCGGCTCTCGCCGCCCAGGCCCGCGCGGTGCATGTGATCGGAACCACCGGCATGACCGAAGAAGACATCGCCGCGCTGAAACCGGCGGCCCGCCATGCCACCATCATCCGCGCCGGCAACATGAGCCTCGGTGTGAACCTGCTGGTGCAGCTGACCCGCAAGGTGGCACAGGCGCTGGATGACGATTTCGACATCGAGGTGATCGAGGCACACCATCATCACAAGGTCGATGCCCCCTCCGGCACCGCGCTGATGCTGGGCGAGGCGGCGGCCGAAGGGCGCGGCGTGGCACTTACGGACGTGGCCGACCGCGGCCGCGATGGCATCACAGGCGCCCGCACCAAGGGCGACATCGGCTTCACCGCGATTCGCGGCGGCGACATCGTCGGCGAACATGACGTGCTCTTTGCCGGGGCCGGAGAGCGCATAGTTTTGCGCCACATGGCCACGGACCGCGCCATCTTCGCCCGTGGCGCGCTCAAGGCCGCGCTCTGGGGCCAGGGCAAGGCGCCGGGCGAATACGACATGGCCGACGTGCTGGGCTTCTAAGCCACCGCAGGTCTCAGACGCGCCGCACGGACCCGGCGCATGTGGTGCTGGCTCGCCACGAGGCGGGCAGGGCAGCGGCCCCATACTGCGCGGTTCCTTCGCCTCGGTTTCCGCCCCCGGCCCGGTCCCGGAGAGGACGCCATGCCCTCAATATCCTGCGGGCGGTTCCACGCCGACACCGCAGGCAAAAGCCATTTCGCTCTGATCGAATTACCCCCGATCGCGGTCCAATTCGCGCCGCCGGATCTTTCCGACCCGGTGCCAGCCAGCGGTGCCAACCGGTTGCGCATCCCGCCCGAGTGGCCGGATGCCGCGCATCCCTTGTCCCGAATCCAGCCCGCGCTTCTTTCTGATCGCACATAAATCAGGGGCAGTGGGCACGGGGGGTGGCGGGGGGCTGGCCCCCCCCCCGGTCGGATCGGCGCAGCCGATCCGAAACACCGCTCAAAAGTCGATGGCGATGCCCTTTTTCTCCCAGTCGCCATAGCGCGCGGGGTCGGGCCCGTCACGCCCCCCCAGCTCCTTGGGCAGGGGCGCGGCATCCTTGGCGGCCTTGCGCCGCTCTTCCGCTTCCGCCAGCGCTCGCAGCGCGGCTGGCGGCAGATCCTTCCGGGTCTCGGTCTCACTCATGCCAGGTTCCTTTCGGTCTCACCCGTGATATACGCGCCCGGCCCGTTTGGGCAAGCCGCACGAGGGGGCCATACCATGGCAGATACCGCAACCGCCGCACGCCAAAGCGCGATCTACCTGCTCGACCAGGTTCTGGGCGAAGGGCGCCTGATGTCCGAATGCCTCGCCGCCGGCGCCCTCGACCGGCTCGACCCGCCCGACCGCGCCCGGGCACAGCGGCTGGCGCTGCAGACCCTGCGCGGTCTGGAACGGGCCGACCGCCTGCTGAAACCGCACCTGCGCAAGGCGCCGCCGCTCAGCGTGCTGAACGCGTTGCGGCTCGGCACGGTCGAGCTTTGCCAGGGCGAGGCCGCGCACGGGGTGGTCAATGCGCTGGTCGGTATCGTCTCGAAATCCCGCCGCCACGCCCAGCTCAAGGGGCTGGTGAATGCGGTCCTGCGCAAGATCGCCGCAAAGCCCGAGGACTGGGACCGCCTGCGGGTGCCACGCTTGCCGAAATGGCTGCGCGCCCCGCTGGTTCAGGCCTGGGGCACTCAGGCCGTCGCCGCGATGGAGGCGGCGCATTTCGCTGGTGCGCCGCTGGATCTCACCCCGAAAACGCGGCCCGCTTCGGATGCGGCCCCCGATGTGCCCGGCGCGGCTCTGTTGCCGACCGGGTCGCTCAGGCTGCAGGACGCCGGCCAGGTCTCGACCCTGCCGGGCTATTCGGAAGGGGATTGGTGGGTCCAGGACGCCGCCGCAGCCATGCCCGCCCGCATTCTGGACCCGCAGCCGCAAGAAACCATCCTCGATATGTGCGCCGCCCCCGGAGGCAAGACGCTGCAACTGGCCGCTGCGGGGGCCAGGGTCACCGCGCTCGACATTTCCTCCGGACGACTCGCCCGCGTGGCCGAGAATCTGGCCCGCACCGGGCTGACCGCAGAGGTCGCCGAGGGGGATGCGCTGGAGCACGCCGGCACCTATGACGCCATTCTGCTCGATGCGCCCTGTTCGGCCACCGGCACCATCCGCCGCCACCCCGATCTGCCACATGCCAAGGACGGGTCCGAATTCGGCGCGTTGATCGAACTGCAGACCCGGATGCTCGCCCACGCCTGGACCCTGCTGAAACCCGGCGGGCGTATGGTCTATTGCACCTGCTCCTTGCTGCCGGACGAAGGCGAGGTCCAGATCGAGGAGGCGCTCGGGATGTTTCCCGACATGTCCGTTGATCGCGCGGCACTCGACCGGCCCGGTATCGGCCCGGCCTGGATCACACAGGAAGGCGGCCTGCGCCTGCGGCCCGACTACTGGCCGGATCTGGGCGGAATGGACGGGTTTTACATCGCCTGCCTGCGCAAAGCCGCCTGAAACGGCCTTCGCCCCGGTTTCTGCGGTGACTTGAGCGCCACTCCGGGTTATGCTCCGGCCAAAACGCCAAAGAGCGTATGAGGCAGAGCATATGTCCAGTCCAAACCCGATGGCCAGCCGCGGATCGCGGGCCCTGAACCGGCTGTTTGCCCGGCTCAGCCGGCGTCAGCGCGGCGCGACCGGTTTCGTGTCGCAGCCCGAGCCGCGCACGGTCGGCAGCTTTGCCCGTGGGCGGCAGCTGATCGCGGGCAACCTTCTGTTCGCCGGGTATCTGATCGAATCCAAGGACACCGGCCTGTGGGACGTCACCGCGCCCAATGCGGCCTTTGACGCCGAACGGCACGGCTTTGCCTGGCTCGACGATCTGGCGGCGGTGGGCGATCTGGCGGCGCGGCAAAAAGCGCAGGCCTGGCTGTGGGGCTGGATCGCGGAACATGGCAACGGCACCGGGCCGGGGTGGACCCCGGAACTGGCCGGACGGCGCCTGATCCGCTGGATCAATCATGCGATCTTCCTGCTTCGGGGGCAGGAACGGGAACAGAGCGAAGCCTTCTTCCGCGCCCTGTCGCAACAAACGTGGTTCCTGTCGAAACGCTGGCAGGGCGCGCCGCCGGGCCTGCCCCGCTTCGAGGCGCTGACCGGGCTGATCTATGCCGGGCTGTCGCTGGAGGGCAAGGAGGATCTCGCCGATCCGGCGGTCCGTGCGCTTGCCGCCGAATGCGAAAGCCAGATCGACAGCCAGGGTGGCCTGCCGACGCGCAACCCCGAGGAACTGCTCGAGGTCTTCACCCTGCTGACCTGGGCCGGGGCCGCGCTGCACGAGGCGGGCCGGGGCACCTCGCACGCGCACAACGGCGCGGTCGAACGCATTGCCCCCAGCCTGCGCACGCTGCGCCACGCTGACGGCGGTCTGGCGCGGTTCCACGGCGGCGGGCGCGGGCTGGAAGGGCGGTTGGATCACGCCCTGGCAGCCAGCCACGTGCGGGAACGCCACGCCGACGGCCTGGCCATGGGCTATGCCCGGCTGTCCGCCCGGCGCACCAGCGTCATCATCGACGCCAGCCCGCCTCCGGGCGGGGCGGCCTCGGGCAATGCCCATGCCTCCACACTGGCCTTCGAACTGACCTCTGGCCGGCGGCCGCTGATCGTGAATTGCGGCTCGGGCGCGTCATTCGGGGTCGAATGGCGCCGTGCGGGTCGGGCCACGCCGTCGCATTCGACCCTGTGCCTCGATGGGTATTCCAGCGCCCGTCTGACCGATCCGGCGCGCGGCACCGGGGTCGAGATGCTGGTGGACGGCCCCCGGCACGTGCCGATCGAGCTGTCCGAAATCACCGACGGGTTTCGGTTCCAGGGTGGCCACGATGGGTATGAGCGCAACTTTGGCCTGACCCACGCCCGTACGCTCGAGCTGAGCTATGACGGGCGCGGCCTGGCGGGCGAGGACATGCTGCTGGCGATGGAAGATCAGGCCAAGCGCCGATTCGACAAGGCGATGGATGCCACCGTTCTGTCCGGCGTCGGTTTCGACATCCGGTTGCATCTGCACCCGGATGTGGACGCGGCGCTGGATCTGGGCGGCGCGGCGGTGTCGATGGCGCTGAAAAGCGGCGAGATCTGGGTGTTTCGCCACGACGGCAAATGCAAACTGGCACTGGAGCCCGGCGTCTACCTCGAAACCGGGCGCCTGAAACCGCGCGCCAGCCGGCAGATCGTGCTGTCCGGCCGGGCGATGGACTATGCCACGAGGGTCCGCTGGACGCTGAGCAAGGCGCAGGATACCGCAGTCGCCGTGCGTGATCTCAGCCGCGATGACGACGATTTTCTCAGGTAACCCGGCCTGACACCGGACGGGGACAAGAATTTTTCGAAAATTCTTGGCAAAATTCTTTGAAAGAATTTTGGGCGGCGCCGGGGGCGGGGTCCCGTGATCCGGCGGGGCGCGGCAAAACGGGTGTTCTATCCCGGCGACATTTGGATTATGCCGCGCTCAACTTCTGCAATCCGCCACCTCATACGACCCAAGGACGTGATCATGACCAACCTCCATACCGTGCAACGCGCGCTGCTTTCCGTTTCCGACAAGACCGGGCTGGCCGAACTGGGGCAGGCGCTGGCCGCGCGCGGGGTCGAGCTGCTGAGCACCGGCGGCACCGCCAAGGCGCTGCGCGACGCCGGTCTGACCGTGATTGACGTGGCCGAGGTCACCGGCTTCCCCGAGATGATGGATGGCCGGGTCAAGACCCTTCACCCCAAGGTGCACGGCGGCCTGCTGGCCCTGCGCGACAACGCCGATCACGTGGCGGCGATGCAGGAACACGGGATCGGCGGCATCGATCTGCTGGTGGTCAACCTCTATCCCTTCGAGGCAACCGTGGCCAAGGGCGCGGACTACGACACCTGCATCGAAAACATCGACATCGGCGGCCCGGCGATGATCCGAGCGGCGGCCAAGAACCACAGCTTTGTCAACGTGGTGGTCGATGTCGAGGATTATGCGCCGCTGCTGGCCGAGCTCGAGGCGAACCAGGGTGCAACGACGCTGGCCTTCCGGCAGAAGCTGGCGATGACCGCCTATTCGCGCACCGCCGCCTATGACGCGGCCGTGTCCGGCTGGATGGCGGCGCAGCAGGGCGATCTGGCGCCGCGCCGCCGCACTGTGGCCGGCACGCTGGCGCAAACCCTGCGCTATGGCGAGAACCCGCACCAGCAGGCGTCGTTCTACACCGACGGCAGCGCCCGCCCCGGCGTCGCCACCGCGACCCAGCATCAGGGCAAGGAACTGTCCTACAACAACATCAACGATACCGATGCGGCCTTTGAACTGGTCAGCGAATTCGCCCCGGAAAACGGTCCGGCCTGCGCGATCATCAAACATGCCAACCCCTGTGGCGTCGCCACCGGCGCGACCCTGAAAGACGCCTATGCGCGCGCCTTCGACTGTGACCGGACCAGCGCATTCGGCGGCATCATCGCGCTAAACCAGCCGCTGGACGCGGCCACCGCCGAGGAAATCACCGGCATCTTTACCGAGGTCGTGATCGCCCCCGATGCCGATGACGCCGCGCGCGAGATCTTTGCCGCCAAGAAGAACCTGCGCCTGCTGACCACCGGCGGCCTGGCCGACCCGCTGACAGCGGCGATGACCATCCGCCAGGTCTCGGGCGGGTTCCTGATGCAGGACAAGGACAACGGCCATATCTCGCTGGATGATCTCAAGGTGGTGACCAAACGCGCGCCGTCGGATCGGGAACTCAGCGACCTTCTGTTCGCCTGGAAAGTCGCCAAGCACGTCAAGTCCAACGCCATCGTCTATGTCCGTGATGGGGCCACCGTGGGTGTCGGCGCCGGCCAGATGAGCCGCGTGGACAGCGCCAACATCGCGGCGATCAAGGCGCAGCGCATGGCAGACGTGCTGGGCCTGCCGGAAAGCCTCGCCAAGGGTTCGGTCGTGGCCTCCGACGCGTTCTTCCCCTTTGCCGACGGGCTTCTCGAAGCCGCCGCCGCGGGCGCGACGGCGGTGATCCAGCCGGGCGGGTCGATGCGCGACAACGAGGTGATCGAAGCCGCGGACGAGGCCGGGTTGGCGATGGTGTTCACCGGCATGCGTCACTTCCGGCACTGACACGATGCGGATGACCACGCTGTTCTGGGCCGCCTTCTGGGCCTTTCTGGTCGATCAGGTCACCAAGTACCTCGTGGTGCACTGGATGGAGCTGTCCCGGATCCGCGCCATCGACGTGCTGCCACCGCTGCTGAACTTTCGCTATGGCGAGAACACCGGCATCAACTTTGGCCTGTTCGACGGCGGATCGGATGCGGCCCGCTGGGTGCTGATCGGCTTTTCGCTGGCGGTCTGCGCGGCGGTCTATGTCTGGATCTGGCGCGGTCATTCGGCCTGGCGGATGCAGCTCAGCGCCGGGTTGCTGATCGGCGGCGCGCTGGGCAATGTGGTGGACCGGCTGCTCTATGGATACGTGCTGGATTTCCTGAACATGTCATGCTGCGGCATCAACAATCCCTTCGTGTTCAACGTCGCCGATGTGTTTATCTTCGCCGGGGCCGCCGGTTTGATCCTGTTCGACTCGGGCGACACCGCCCGGCGCAAGGACAAAAAGGCCCCGTGACCTTGGCGTGGAAATGCGGTAAAAGCCGTGCAAACAGGCAGGAGTGAGTGGCATGCGGGCGCCGCTGGGTATGGTAATTGTGTTGGCTGCACTGGCAGTTGCGGGATGTTCGGACAAGGGGCTCCGCGATCTGCGCGCGCCCGGAACCGGCCCGGACGAATTCATGATCCTGCCGGCAAAACCGCTGACCGCCCCCCAGGATTACCAGGTCCTGCCCGCGCCGACGCCGGGTGGCACCAACCTGACCGATCAATACCCCAAGGCCGATGCCGTGGCCGCGCTTGGCGGGCGTCCCTCGGCGCTTGAGGCCGGCGCCGGCGTCCCGGCGTCCGATGCCGCCTTGGTGGCGGCCTCCAGCCGCTACGGTGTTCCGGCCAACACCCGCGTCGCACTGGCAGAGGAAGACGCCAAGTTCCGCAAGCGTCAGTCGCGCATGACCCGGATCCGGCTGTTCCCGGTGGATCGCTACCAGCAGGCCTATCGCAAGGAGTCGCTGGACCCCTTTGCCCAGACCGAACTGTTCCGCACGCGTAACGCCGGCACACCGACCTCGCCGCCGCTCTACGATTAACCTCACATTTCTGACAGCGCGGCTTGAACCTGCGTCCGTTGGGCGTAGGTTATCGGGCGTATGACCAGCTGAAATGACCGGGCCCGGTTGCGTCGGGGCCCAAGTAAACGGAGAACGCCGGATGTTGCCCAGGATCGCGATGGCCGCGACCATTGCCACCCTCACCAGTCTGCCGCTTGCCGCGCAATCGATCGACGACGCCGTCACCAGTTTCGAACTGGACAACGGGATGCAGGTGGTGGTCGTCGAAGACCACCGCGCCCCGGTGGTCCAGCAGATGGTCTGGTACCGTGCCGGTTCGGCCGATGAACCGCGCGGCGCCTCCGGTGTGGCCCATTTCCTCGAACACCTGCTGTTCAAGGGAACCGAGACCATGGCGCCCGGCGAACTCTCGGCCACGGTCGCCGCGAATGGCGGCAACGACAACGCCTTTACCAGCTATGACTACACCGCCTATTTCCAGCGCGTCGCGTCAGACCGGCTGGAGCTGATGATGAAGATGGAAGCCGACCGGATGGTCAACATCCGGCTCTCCGAGGCCGACATCGAAACCGAACGCGAAGTGATCCTTGAAGAACGCAACTCGCGGATCGAGAACAACCCGCGCGCGCTGTTCGGTGAGCAGAAAAGCGCGGTGCAATATCTCAACCACCGCTACGGCGTTCCGGTGATCGGCTGGAAACACGAGATGGAAACGCTGGATCTTGAGGACGCGCTGTCGTTCTACCGGACCTATTACGCGCCCAACAACGCCATCCTCGTGGTGTCGGGCGATGTCGATCCCGAAGATGTGCGGCGCATGGCCGAAACCCACTATGGCGCCATTCCCGCCAATCCCGACCTGCCCGAACGTGTGCGCACCACCGAACCGCCGCAAACCGCGGCCCGGCGCATCACCTACAAGGATCCGCGTGTCGCGCAGCCCTATGTCAGCCGGTCCTACCTGGCCCCCGAACGCGACCCCGGCGCGCAGGAAAAGGCGGCGGCGCTGACCTTGCTGTCCGAAATCCTCGGCGGGGGAACCACGTCTTACCTGACCGGCAAGCTGCAGTTCGACCAGCAGGTCGCGGTTTACTCGGGCGTGTTCTACAATGGCACCTCGCTGGACGATACGACCTTTGACGTGGTCGTGGTGCCCGCCGACGGCGTCACCCTGGAACAGGCAGAGGCGGCCATGGACGCCGCGCTGCGCGATTTCATCACCGAGGGCGTCGACCCCGATCAGCTGGACCGCATCAAGATGCAGTTGCGCGCCGCCGAAATCTATGCCCGCGACAACGTCGACGGCATCGGCAACCGCTACGGGCGGGCGCTGACCACGGGGCTGACCATCCAGGACGTTCAGGACTGGCCTGCCATCCTGCAGGCGGTGACAGGGGACGACATCGTCGCCGTCGCCCGCGAGGTGCTGCAACCCGAAACCTCGGTCACCGGCTGGCTGATGCGCGATCAGGAGGTCACCCAATGAAAACCCTTCTTGCCTGTCTTCTGACCCTCGTTCTGGCATTGCCCGCCGCGGCAGAGGTCAAGATCAAGGAAGTCGTCAGCCCCGGCGGCATCACCGCCTGGCTGGTCGAGGATCACTCGATCCCCTTTACCGCGATCGAGTTCGGGTTTCGCGGCGGCACCTCGCTGGATGCGCCGGACAAACGCGGCGCCGTCTACCTGATGACCGGGCTGATCGAAGAGGGCGCGGCGGACCTCGATGCCCGCGCCTATGCCCGCGAACTGGAATCGCTGGCCGCGTCGTTTTCCTATGACGCCAGCGCCGATGCCGTGACAGTGTCCGTGCGGATGCTGACCGAGAACCGCGATCAGGTCGCCGATCTGCTCTATGACACGCTGCACAAGACCCGGTTCGACCAGGAGGCAATCGACCGCGTCCGCGCTCAGGTGATCTCGGGCCTGCGTTCGGATGCCAAAGACCCCGGCGACATCGCCGGGCGCACCTTCCGCGCCATGACCTACGGCGATCACCCCTACGGCTCCGACGGCAAGGGCAGCATAGACTCGGTCTCGGCCCTGACGCGTGACGACATCGTGGCGGCCCACAGGGCGGTCTTTGCCCGCGACCGGCTCTATGTCGGCGCGGTGGGCGACATCACCGCCGAAGAGCTGAGCAAGCTGCTGGATCAGCTGCTGCTGGACCTGCCCGAAACCGGCGCGCCGATCCCCGGCAAGGCCGAGGTGATCATCGACGGCGGCATCACCGTGGTGCCCTTCGAAACGCCCCAGTCGGTGGCGGTCTTCGGCCAGCCCGGAATAGACCGCGACGACGAGGATTTCTTTGCCGCCTACATCATGAACAACATCCTTGGCGGCGGCTCCTTCGAAAGCCGTCTGATGGACGAGGTGCGCGAAAAGCGCGGCCTGACCTACGGCGTCTATTCCTATCTCGTGCCGCGCGACCTGGCCAACGTCTACATGGGCTCCGTCGCCTCCTCCAATGACCGCATCGCAGAGGCGATCGAGGTGATCGCGGCGGAATGGGAGCGGATGCGCCGCGACGGGGTCACCGAGAAAGAGCTCAACGACTCCAAGACCTACCTGACCGGCGCCTACCCGCTGCGGTTCGACGGCAACAGCCAGATCGCCGGGATCCTGACGGGCATGCAGATGCAGGGTCTGCCGATCGACTACATCAACACCCGCAACGACAAGGTGAACGCGGTGACGCTAGAGGATGTGAACCGCGTCGCCGCCGAACTGCTGGACCCCGACCGCCTGCAGTTTGTCGTGGTCGGCATGCCCGAGGGGCTCGAGACAACCACCAACTGATCCGGGCGGCGGGGCGGGCGTTTCGTCCGCCCCGCCGCTTCGCGAGCTCTCAACGTCCCCGGAACCCGCCCGCACGCGCGGCTACAGGACCGGACCCAGCACCGCCATCGCGTTGTTCCAGACCTTGGTGGTCCAGCGCCAGCCTTGAACATCCTCCGCCGTGACCGGGCGGCTCTGCGCCACATATTCCATCTGACGCCCCCGCATCGCCGCGGTCACCTCCGCGTCGTGCAGCAGGACGTTGTTTTCATAGTTCAGGTCAAAACTGCGCCGGTCCATGTTGGCGGACCCGATCAGCGTCACCTCGCCGTCCAGCGTCAGTGACTTGCTGTGCAGCAGCCCGGGCTGGAATTCGTATATCCGCACCCCGGCGCTCAGCAACTCCTCGTAATAGCTGCGGCAGGTCGCCCCGACCGCGAAATCGTCGTTGCGGGCCGGAAAGATCACCGTGGTGTCGACGCCCCGGTTGGCCGCCGCGCAAAGCGCCGCCTGCAGGGCGGCGTTGGGCACGTAATAGGGCGTTGTGATGATCAGCTCGCGCCGGGCCGCAAACATCAGCGACTGGAACATCTCGGGCATGGCCGAATTGCGCACCGTCGGCCCGGTTCCGATCACCTGCGCCGGGAACCCTGCCTGCGCCGGTTTGTCGGTCATCGGTTCGCGCAACACTGCGATCACATCATCGCCGCCGTTGCCTATCCAGTCGCTGGCGAACAAGTGCTGGTTCTGCCGCACCACCGGCCCTTCGAACCGCATCACCACATCGACCCAGGGGGCGTATTTCGCCTTGGGCAGGAACGCCGGATCGGCGCAATTCTGGCTGCCGCAATAAGTCACCCGGTTGTCGATCACCAGGATCTTGCGGTGGTCCCGCAGGTCGATCCGCCCGTCGAGGATCCGCAGCAGCGGGTTGCCGATTTTCAGCGCCGTGGCGGTTTTGACACCGGCCTGCGTCATCTCCTGCCACAGCGGGCTGCGAACCAGATCGCGCGATCCCAGATCGTCCACCATCGCCCGGCAGGTCACGCCACGCCGCGCCGCGCGCATCAGCGCTTTGGCCATCTTGGTGCCGTTGTCGTCGGCCAGCCAGATATAGAACATCAGGTGGACATGGTCAGTGGCCGCATCGACATCGGCCACCATCGCGTCAATCGCCGCATCCGAATCCGCCATCAGCGTCGCTTGGTTGCCGCCCACCGGGCCATAGCCGCTGATGGAGGTCCCGACATTGAACAGCGGCTCATAGGGACCCGACACCGACGCGTCGGGCCAGCCCTCCGTCTGCTCGGGGCGCGGCAGACCGGCCAGAATGGCCCGGATCCGCTCCACCCTCTTGCGCCCGATGCTGGTCTCGCCCAGCAGCAGATAGGCCAGCACCCCGGCATAGGGCAGCACCATCACCACCACCAGCCAGGCCAGCCGCGATTCCGGTTGCCGGTGCGGCCTCAGCAGGATCCGCAGCATGCAGGCCGTTACCAGCGCGAGGTGAAGCAGCACCCAGATCATTCAGCCCAATCCCGGTACCACGGCTGTTGCATGTCCCCCGCTACCCCTTGTTTCGCTTGGGCATCGACCGCAGCATATCGCCCATCATCTGCCCGAACTGCCCGCCGCCACGCTGATACAGCGCGCCGTCGACCACCATCACGGTGCCCGAGATGTAACTGGACAGCTCCGAGCCCAGAAACAGGCAGGTTCCCGCCATGTCCTGCAGGTTGCCCAACCGCCCCAGCGGGATGCTGTCCAGTACCATCTTGCGCGCCGGGCCTTCCGGCGCCAGCCGGTCGGCCCCTTCGGTACCCTCGATGAACCCGGGAACGACCGAGTTGATGCGGATACCCTCGATCCCCCATTCCATCGACAGGGTGCGGGTGATCTGGTCGACCCCGGCCTTGGCGGCGCAGACATGCGACTGCCCCTCATAGGGGATCCAGGCCTGCGGGGCCGAGATGTTGATGATGCTGGCGCCGGGCCTTTTCAGGAACGGATAGGCACCTTTCATCACGTGGATCGTGCCCATCAGGTCGATGTCGATCACGGTCTTGAAGGCATTGGCCGACATTTCCGCCGCCAGCGCCGGGAAATTGCCCGCCGCGCCCGAGATCAGCACGTCGAATTCGCCCATCTGTTCGTGAAACGCCGCCAGCCCGTCGGTCACCGCATCGGCGTCACGCACGTCAAAGGCGGCGCCGATGGCCTGAGCCGCGCCTGCCGCCTTCAGCGCGGCAACCGTATTCTCGACCTTCTCAATGCTGCGGCTGGCGACCGCCACATGGGCGCCATGGCTGGCAAAGGCCTCGGCGATGCCCCGGTTGATGCCGCTGGTGCCACCCACCACCACCACGCGCTTGCCCGCGAAATCCAGTTCAACCGTCATGCTCTCCCTCCCGCCTATTCGCCGTATGGCACCCAGATGTTCTTAACCTCGGTCGCGGCCTCCAGAAAGCTCTGGCTGTCTGTGGCGTACCAGTCCCGCGCCACCGCGTTGTTCACCCAGGTCCGCTTCAGGTTGCCCGCCGCGCCGCGCTCGATCTCGACGGACACGTCGGTCGAGGAAAAGCTCCACACCGCATCGACGTTCAGATGCGCCGCCAGCACCGGCGCCAGCTCCGCATGGCTGCCGGTCAGGATGTTGACCACGCCGCCCGGTACGTCCGACGTGTCGAGCACCTGGTAGAAATCCGTCGCCGCCAGCGGGAACGGCTCCGATGCCGCCAGCACCACCCGGTTGCCCATCGCCATCGCCGGCGCCATTACCGACACCAGCCCCAAAAGCGGCGCCTCGTCCGCGCAAAGCGCGCCGATGATCCCCACCGGCTCCTTCATCGCCAGCGCCACGCCGCGAATGGGCACACCGTGCACCTGGCCGTCATACTTGTCGGCCCAGGCGGCATAGGTGAACAGCCGCTGGATGCTGGTCTCGACCTCTTTCGCGCCCTGTCGTTTGCCGGTCATGGCGTCGATGCGATGGGCAAACTCTCCGGCCCGCGCCGACAGGTTCTCACCCAGGTAGTAGAGGATCTGCGCCCGCAGATGGCCGCTGGTTCTGGCCCAGCCGGCGGCCCCCTGCGCCGCCTCCACCGCGTTGCGCACATCCTTGCGGTTGGCCATGCCGACATGCCCCAAAAGCGCGCCGGACCGGCCCCAGACCGGGCGGGAATAGCCGCCGTCGGGGCGGGCCTGCTTGCCGCCGACATACATCTTGGCGGTGCGGTCGATTGGGTCGGCCGGGGCGCCATCGCCCGCAAAGCCCGTGATCGGCTTCAACGGTTTGCCGCTGCCCTTTGGCCGGGTATAGACGCTCAACCCCTCCCAGCCGCCTTCGCGGCCAAAACCACTTTCGCGCACGCCGCCAAAGCCTGCGGCGGCGTCAAACAGGTTGGTGGCGTTGACCCAGACCACCCCGGCGGCCAGTTTCGGCGCGATATCCAGCGCCAGGTTGACGTTTTCGGTCCAGAGTGTCGCCGCCAGCCCGTAACGGGTATTGTTGGCCAGCTGCACCGCCTCGTCCGGTGTGCGGAAGGTGGTCGACACCAGAACCGGGCCAAAGATCTCCTCCTGCATCAGCGGGTCGGACGGCGCCAGCCCGGTGATCAGCGTCGGTCGATAGAAACAGCCCTGCGCCGGCAGTTCGATATTGGCCTGATAGGTTTCGCCCGCCGTGTTGGCCTCGACCATGCCGGCGATCTGGCGCAGCTGCACCGGATCCACCACCGCGCCGACGTCGATGCATTTGTCCAGCGGGTTGCCGATGCGCAGCTTGTCCATCCGCGCCTTGAGCCGGGCGTGAAACAGATCGGCCACCGGTTCATGCACCAAGAGGCGTGATCCGGCACAGCAGACCTGGCCCTGGTTGAACCAGATCGCATCGACCAGCCCCTCGACGGCAGAATCGATATCGGCATCGTCAAAGACGATGTAGGGCGACTTGCCGCCCAGCTCCAGCGTCAGCGCTTTGCCGCTGCCGGCGGTGGCCTCGCGAATGCGCCGCCCCACTTCGGTCGAGCCGGTAAAGGCGATCTTGTCCACCTCCGCGCCGACGATCATCTCGCCCACCGCGCTGTCGCCGGTGACGATGTTGACCACGCCCTTGGGCAGCCCGGCCTGGCGGCAGATGTCGGCAAAAAGCAGGGCGGTGAGCGAGGTATACTCCGCCGGTTTCAGAACCACCGTGTTGCCCATCGCCAGCGCCGGCGCCACCTTCCACGCCAGCATCAAAAGCGGGAAGTTCCACGGGACGATCTGGCCGCAGACCCCCAGCGCCTCGCGCCCCGGCAGCGCCTCTTCCGTCAGCTGCGCCATACCCGCGTGATAGTAGAAATGGCGCTGTGCCAGCGGAACGTCGATGTCGCGCGCCTCGCGGATCGGCTTGCCGTTGTCGAGCGTTTCCAGCACCGCAAAAAGCCGCGCGTGTTTCTGCAAGAGCCGCGCCAGCGCATAGAGATACCGCGCCCGGCCCGGCCCGCCCAGCTTCTCCCATTTGCCCTGCGCCGCCCGCGCCGCAGCCACGGCCGCGTCCACATCCGCCTGGCTGGCCTGGCTCAGCGTCGCCAGCACCTCGCCCGTGGCCGGGTCGCGGCTTTCGAAGCCGTCGCCTGGGTCCGTAAAGGCGCCGTTGATGAAATGCCCGAACCGGTCGCCCTGATCGACCAGCCAGGCCAGCGCCTCGGCCGCGCTTTCCGGGGCCGGGCCATAGTCCATCGTGTCGAAGATCTCTTTGACGGTCATTGCTGACTCCTCCGTTGCAACCGTTTTCTTTGAAAGAAAACGGCCCGGAATTTTTCAAAAATTCCGGTCACAGCCTCACCCCATCGCATGGCGGTAGCCGGCCGAATAGGCGCCGGTGACATGGTGTTCCAATTGCCGTTCGATATCGCCCAGCAGCGAGCTGGCGCCGAACCGGAACAGATCCGGCCGCAGCCAGCGGTCGCCCAGTTCCTCTTTCATCAGCGACAGGTAGACCAGCGCGTCCTTGGCCTTGGATATGCCGCCGGCGGGTTTGTAACCGACCCGATACCCGGTCGCCTCGTGATAGGCGCGGATCGCGCGGATCATCACCAGCGACACCGGCAGCGTGGCGTTCACGCTTTCCTTGCCGGTCGAGGTCTTGATGAAATCCGCCCCCGCCATCATGCAGACCAGCGAGGCGCGCGCCACGTTGCGCAGCGTGCCCAATTCACCGGTCGCCAGGATCGCCTTGACATGCGCCGGTCCGCAGGCGGCGCGAAAGGCGCGCATCTCGTCGTAGAGCGCCTGCCAGTTACCCTCCAGCACGTGCCGGCGCGAGATCACGATGTCGATTTCCGCCGCGCCCGCCGCCACGCTTTCGCCGATTTCGGCCAGCCGCAGGTGAAACGGCGACAGCCCGGCCGGAAAGCCGGTGCTGACCGCGGCCACCGGGATGCCCGAGCCCTCCAGCGCCGCAACCGCCGGCGCGATCATGTCGTGATACACACAGACCGCCCCAACCGTGATCGGGTCGAGCCCCAGCGCCGCCAGCAGGTCGGCACGCACCGGCTGGCGCGCCTTGGCGCACAGCCGTTCGACCCGCCGCGCGGTATCGTCGCCCGACAGGGTGGTCAGGTCGATGCAGGTGATCGCGCGGGCCAGCCAGGCCGCCTGATAGGCTTTCTTGACCGACCGGCGGCCGGGCAGGGTGGCGGCACGGCGTTCAATCGCCGAGGTATTGGCCTGCACGGACCGAACCCAGTTCATGTCCAGTTCCATGCCCGGATTGCGCGCTTCGGTGATCTGCGGCAGATGCGCCGTGCGTTCAAGACTGTCGGTTTCCATCGGATTTCCCTGCGGGTTGCAGTCGGCAGGCTGGCATGGGTGCGGCAGCTTGGCAAGCCGGGGCTGCGGCAACTGCACGGTAAACAGGCGGCTCCTCGCTTCTTATTGCGAATAAGTCGCAATAACATTGACAGAGTTGCGAATGGTTCTCATATTCAGTCTGTCGAAGGATAGACAGGACATCACGATGATTCCCTATGCCACGATCAACCGCCGCGCGCTTCTGGGCGGGCTTGCCGGAACGGCCCTGCTGCCGCTGACCGGTCGCGCGGCTTTTGCCGGGACCCCGCTGAACGTGGTCGCCACCACCGGCATGATTGCCGATGCCGCGCGCCAGGTCGGCGGCGATCAGGTTACGGTTCGGGCGCTGATGGGGCCGGGGGTTGATCCGCATGCCTACCGTCAGACCCGCAGCGACATCGTCGCCATGACCCGCGCCGATCTGGTGCTGTGGCACGGTCTGTACCTCGAGGCGCAGATGCAGGAATTCTTTCACGACCTGGCCCGCAAACGTCGTGTCGTGGCGGTGGCCGATGGCCTGCCGCGCGACGTCCTGCGCGCCCATGACGATTATGCGGACAAGTTCGATCCGCATGTCTGGATGGCGCCCGACCTGTGGAAACGGGTTGTCGAGCAGGTCCAATTGGCGCTCAGCGATGCCCGCCCCGAGGCGGCGGATGTCTTTGCCGCCAACGCAACCGCGCATCTGGCCGATCTGGACGCGCTGGCGACCTATGCCGCGCAGAGCCTGGCGCAGATACCGCCGCAGGCGCGGGTTCTTGTGACCGCCCACGACGCCTTTGGATACTTCGGCGCGGCCTACGGGCTCGAGGTCATGGGTATTCAGGGGATTTCCACCGAAAGCGAGGCGGGGCTGAACCGTATCAGCACGCTGGTCGATACCCTCGTGGATCGCCGGATCGGTGCCGTCTTTGTCGAAAGCTCGGTCTCGGACCGCAACATGCGCGCCCTGATCGAAGGCGCCGCGTCCAGGGGGCACCAGGTCCGCATCGGCGGCGAGCTGTTCAGCGATGCCATGGGGGCCGAGGGCACCTACGAGGGCACCTACATCGGCATGATAGACCACAACGTGACCGTGATCGCCGGAGCACTGGGCGCGGATGTGCCGCCGCGCGGCATGTCGGGCCGCCTCTCGGCAGGGAGCTGATATGACACTTGAACTCGCAACCGCCCAGGGTCAGACCCTGACAGACAGCGGGATCGAAACCAGCCCGCTGGCGATCCGGGGTCTGACGGTGTCCTACGGCCAGAAACCGGCCGTGTTCTCGGTCGACATGACAGTACAGCCCGGCGCAATGACCGCCATCATCGGCCCCAACGGCGCCGGCAAATCGACCCTGCTCAAGGCCGCGCTGGGCATCGTCAAACCGCTGTCCGGCCAGGTGCAGGTCTTTGGCCAGCCGCTGGAACAGCAGCGCGCGCGCATCGCCTATGTGCCGCAGCGCGCCAGCATCGACTGGGATTTCCCGACGCGCGTCATCGACGTGGTGCTGATGGGCCTCTACCGTGAACTGGGCCTGCTGCGCCGCATTCGCGGTGGCCACCGCAAACGCGCGATGGAATGCCTCGCCCGCGTCGGCATGCAGGATTTCGCCAAACGCCAGATCGGGCAGCTGTCCGGCGGCCAGCAACAGCGGGTGTTCCTCGCCCGCGCGCTGGCGCAGGCGGCCGATATCTACCTGCTGGACGAACCCTTTGCCGGGGTCGATGCGGCCACGGAAAAGGCCATCATCAGCGTGTTGAAATCGCTGCGCGCCGAGGGCAAGACGGTGGTGGTGGTGCATCACGACCTGGCCACCGTGGCGGATTATTTCGACAATGTCTTCCTGATCAACACCCGCAAGATCGCCGAAGGCCCGGTGGCCGAGGCCTTTACCGCCGACACCCTGCAGGCCGCCTATGGCGGGCGTCTGGCCACGGCACAGGTCGATCAACTGGCGCGGGCTTTGGGCTAGGGCCATGCTCTGGGACGCGCTGCTCCTGCAATTGGGGTATAACGCGACGCTGGTGGCCATCGGCGCGACGCTCCTCGGTATCGCCGCCGGTGTGACCGGCACCTTCCTGTTCCTGCGCAAACGGGCCCTGGTCAGCGACGCGGTCAGCCATGCGACCCTACCGGGCGTCGGGCTGGCCTTTATCCTCATGGTCGCGCTGGGCGGCGACGGGCGCAACCTGATCGGCCTGCTGGCCGGGTCCGCGCTTTCGGCGACCGCCGGGCTGATGTGCCTCAGCTGGCTGACCCGCCGCACCCGGCTGGCCGAGGATGCCGCCATCGGCGCGGTGCTGTCGGTGTTCTTCGGCTTTGGCATCGTGCTTCTGACCGTGATCCAGACCATGGGATCGGGGCGTCAGGCCGGGCTCGAAGGGTTCCTGCTCGGATCCACCGCCGGGATGCTGTTTTCCGACGCGATGATCATCGCCATCGGCGGCGCGCTGACGCTGGCGGTAATCCTGTTGCTGCGCCGGCCGATGACCCTTGTCGCCTTTGACCCGGAATTCGCCGTGTCCCGCGGAGTGCCGGTGCATCGGGTCGATCTGGCCATGATGGGGCTGGTGATGGCGGTGACCGTTGTCGGGCTGAAAATCGTCGGGCTGATCCTGATCGTCGCGCTGCTGATTATCCCGCCGGTTGCGGCGCGGTTCTGGTCCGAACGGTCGGACCGGGTGGTGCTGCTGGCCGGTGTCTTTGGCGGGCTGTCCGGCTATGTCGGTGCGGCGATTTCGGCCTCGGCCCCGAACCTGCCCACCGGGCCGATCATCGTGCTGGTCGGCTTCGCGCTCTTTGCCGTTTCGCTGCTGCTGGCCCCCGGTCGCGGGGTTCTGGCCGCCGTGCTGCGCCATATGCGGTTCCAGCGTCGTGTTCACCTGCGGCAGGGGTTGCTGGCGCTGGCGCAGGGCCAGCCGATCTACGAACGCCTGACCCTGCGGTTGCTGCGCCGCGCCGGTCTGGCGCGCGCCGACGGGGTCGCCACCGACGAAGGCCGCGCGCGCGCCGCCAAGGCCCTGCGCGACGAACGGCGCTGGGAAATCGTCCGGGGCGATCTCGCGCACGAAGCCGCTGCTGCGCTCTACGACGGGTTGCGCGACATCGAAACCGTGCTGACCCGCGACCAGATCGCCGAGATCGACCGCCGCATCGGCGGACCAAAGGGGGTGGGCGCATGACCGGTGCCGAATTTGTCCCGCTGTCGCTGACGCCGCTGCTGATCGGCATCTTTGCCGCTGTCGCCTGCGCGCTGCCCGGCAATTTCCTGGTGCTGCGGCGGCAGGCGCTGATCGGCGACGCGATCAGCCACGTGGTGCTGCCGGGGATCGTGGTGGCCTTTCTGATCACCGGCACGATTGCGACGCTCCCGATGATGCTGGGCGCCGCCGGGGCCGCGATTCTCGCCGTGATCCTGATCGAGGCGATCCGCCGTCTGGGCCGGATCGAACCGGGGGCGGCCATGGGCGTGGTGTTCACCACCATGTTCGCCGCCGGGGTGCTGCTGCTGGAACAATCGGACACCTCATCGGTGCATCTGGACGTGGAACATGCGCTCTATGGCAATCTGGAAAGCCTGATTTGGCTGGATGCCACGGGCTGGGCTTCGCTGCTCGACCCGCAGGCATTGGGCGGCCTGCCGCCCGAACTGCCGCGCATGGCGGTGACCCTGCTGGCGGTGCTGCTGTTCACGCTGGTGCTCTGGCGGCCGCTCAAGCTGTCCACCTTCGACGAAGGCTTTGCCCGCACCATGGGCATTCACACGCCGGCGCTGGGTCTTGCCCTTGTTATCGTCGCGGCGGTCGCGGCGGTGGCGGCCTTTGATGCCGTCGGCTCGATCATCGTGATCGCGATGTTCATCTGTCCCCCCGCCGCCGCCCGGATGATGACCGACCGGCTGGAAACACAGGTCGGCTGGAGCGTGCTGTTTGCCGTGATCGCCGCCGTGTCGGGCTATGTTCTGGCCGGTTACGGCCCGCTCTGGCTGGGCGCGCGGGACGCGGTCAGCGCGGCGGGGATGATCGCCACCATGTCCGGGGTGATCCTGGCCCTGGCGGCGCTGTTCGGCCCCTGCCGCAGCCGGACCGGCGCACCGCAACAAGGGTAGGCTCCGCCGCCATGCGGCCGGTCAAAGCCGTTCCCCACGCCGCTCAAAATGCAATCAGCGACAAAAAACCGCCCGTTTTTTGCCTGTGAACCTGCGCCCTGCTGTCGCACGCCCCTGTTATTTTGCGTGCCTTTCAATATTTGTCCCTCATCCTCCCGTTAACGCAAACGCACAGGGCACTCATGGACGCATTCGTGCTGTCCCGGATCCAATTCGGGGCGATGACCTATTTCCACCTGCTGTTCCCCGCCGTCACCATGACGCTGGGGTGGGCGCTGCTGTTCTTCCGGCTCCGGGCTGCGGTGCCGGGCGGGGGCGTCTGGTTGCATGCCTACCGGTTCTGGCTACCGGTATTCGCGGTGACGCTGGCGCTTGGTTTCGTCTCGGGCGCGGCGCTGCTGTTCCAGGCCGACCTGTCGTTCCCCCGGTTCGCGGAACTGGCCGGCCCGGCATTTGCGCTGGCCATATCGCTTGCGGGGATCGGTGTCTGTCTTCAGGCGCTGGGGCTCGGGGTCGCCTTTCTGGCGCCGGGCCGGGTATCCGAACGCATCGAAACCGCCGCCGTTGCCCTCGCCGCGACCGGCGCGACGCTGACGGCGCTCTGGCCGGCGGTCCTGGCCGGCTGGATGCGTCATCCGACCGCCGCTGGCGAGTTTGTCCTGACCCCCCAGGCGGCGCTCCTGTCGCTGCAGCTTGTCCTGGGGTCGGCGGTGATCACCGGGTTCCTGCTGGCCGGGCTGTCCGCCTACCGGCAGCTGATCGGCGATCCGACCCGGAACGCCGCGCTGACGTTGCGGGTCGGGCTCGACCTGTCCGCCGGGGCCTCGATGCTGGCGCTGACCTACACCGTGATGCGCTATGGTCTGCCCCCGCTCCAGACCGAGGCATGGCTGCTGCAACTGGGGTATTCGGTTCTGCTGGTCTCGACGATCCTGCTGTGGCACCTCGCGCGGACCGGCGGTCTGTCGCCTGCCGCCCTTGCCGGGCTCGTGGTGTCGCCTCTGGCGGGGTGGACGCTGCTGCTGGCCGGGTGGTTCGTGGGCGGCACGGTGCAAAGCGGCTGGCTGATTACCGGCGTCCTGCGGATGGATCAGGCGCTGGCGGTCTCCGCCTACCGCAGCGCTGCGGCAACCCTGCCGCTTTACGCCGCCACGATGGTCGTTCTGCTTGTCGCCTACTGGGGCGTCCTGCTGCTGATGGCCCGGAACACGGCCCGCCAGTCCCGCCCGAACACGATGCGCGCCGGCGGCGCGGTCCAGCTGCCGTCGATCCGGCCACATGCGGCACCGGTCCGCTGACACGCGCGGCCCGCCACAGAGGATAACGGTAGAAGAATCGGCGCTGGCCGTGCTAGGTATTGCGGCATGGCTACTGCAAACCCCAATATAGGCGATGATCGCCCCGTAATCCGCCAGCTGGACGATGCGGCGATCAATCGGATCGCGGCCGGAGAAGTCGTGGAACGTCCGGCCTCGGCGGTCAAGGAGCTGGTGGAAAACGCCATCGACGCGGGCGCCAGCCGGATCGCCATCGACATCGCCGACGGCGGCAAGACGCTGATCCGGGTCACTGACAACGGCTGCGGCATTGCCGCCGGTGACTTGCCGCTGGCGCTGTCGCGTCATGCGACGTCAAAAATCGACGGCACCGACCTGCTCAATATCCACACCTTCGGCTTTCGCGGCGAGGCGCTGCCATCGCTCGGCGCGGTTGGCCGGCTGACGATCTCCAGCCGGGTACCGGGGGCCGAGGCCGCCAGCATCCACGTGGCCGGTGGTCAGGTGCAGCCGGTGAAACCCGCCGCCCTGCGCGCCGGCACGGTGGCCGAGCTGCGCGATCTCTTTTACGCCACCCCGGCTCGGCTCAAGTTCATGCGCAGCGACCGCGCCGAAACCCAGGCGATCACCGACACCGTCAAACGGCTGGCCATGGCCGAACCTTCGGTCGGCTTCACCCTGCGCGACACGTCGGGCGGCGGTGAGGGCCGCGTGGCCTTTCGCGCCGATGCCGAATCCGGCGATCTCTTTGACGCGCTGCACGCCCGGCTGGCCCGGATCATGGGCCGCGAGTTTGCCGAAAACGCCTTGCCCATCGACGCCACCCGCGAGGGCATCCGCCTGTTCGGCTATGCCGCCCTGCCGACCTATTCGCGCGGCGCGGCGTTGGCGCAGTACCTCTTTGTCAACGGCCGCCCGGTGCGCGACAAGATGCTCGGCGGTGCGCTGCGCGCCGCCTATTTCGACTTCCTCAGCCGCGACCGTCACCCGGCGGCGGCGCTGTTCATCGACTGCGACCCGACCCTGGTGGACGTCAACGTGCACCCGGCGAAATCCGAGGTCCGGTTCCGCGATTCGGGCATCCCGCGCGGGCTGATCGTGTCGGCGCTGCGCCACGCGCTGGCCGAGGCCGGGCACCGCGCCTCGACCACGGTGGCGGATGCGACATTGGGCGCGATGCGGCCGGAACCGCAGGGCGCGCGGGTCTACCAGATGGACCGCAGCACGCCGCGCGGCTTCTCGGCCCCGCCGCCGCAGGGCTTTGCCGATCTGCACGGCAGCTACAGCGGCCAGGTGATCGAAGACGCGCCCGCCCCTCCACCGGAGCAGGGCCCGCTGCCCGAGGATCTGCCGCTTGGCGCGGCGCGCGGGCAGGTGCACGAAAACTACATCATCGCCCAGACCGCCACCGGCATTGTCATCGTCGATCAGCACGCCGCCCACGAACGGCTGGTCTATGAAAAGCTGAAACGCCAGATGGCCGAAAACGGCGTTGCCGCCCAGGCGCTGCTGATCCCCGAAATCGTCGATCTCTCCGAGGCGGACTGCGCCCGGCTGCTGACACATGCCGATGATCTGAGCCGGTTCGGCCTGACCATCGAACCCTTTGGCGGCAGCGCCATCGCGGTGCGCGAAACCCCGGCCATCCTGGGCGAGGTCGATGCGACGGCGATGCTGCGCGACATCCTCGATGAACTCAACGATCAGGACGACAGCCAGACCCTGCAGGCCCGGATCGAGGCGATCCTGAGCCGCGTCGCCTGCCACGGCTCGATCCGCTCGGGCCGCCGGATGCGCGGCGAAGAGATGAACGCGCTCCTGCGCGAAATGGAGGCGACGCCGCATTCCGGTCAGTGCAACCACGGGCGCCCCACCTATGTGGAACTGAAACTGTCCGATATCGAACGGCTGTTCGGACGCACATGATCGAAATCGGCGCCTACACCTTCGACCTGTCCGACCCGCTGGTATTGGCGGTGCTCGGCGCGGCCGCGCTGGTGCTGATCCTGCTGCTGCTGTCGCTGCGCGCCGCCAGCCGGTCAGCCCGGATGACGGAACCCTTGGCACAGCAGATGGCGCTGATGGGGCAGAACATCCAGCAGCTGGCGATGGGCCAGGAACAGCTGCGCGGCGGGCTGACCCATGTCTCCGACCAGCAGGCCAATGCGCAGGTGCAGGTGATCCAGACCATGGAAACCCGCCTGTCGGACGTGCAGCAGCATCTGAACGACCGGCTGGCCGACAACATGATGCGCCAGAACCGCGCGCTGACCGAGATGCAGCAACGGATGAAGGACACGCTGCACGGCCAGTCGAAACAGACCGCGACCTCGCTGACCCAGCTGCAGGAACGGCTGGCGGTGATCGACAAGGCGCAGGACAACATCACCAAGCTGTCGGGCGATGTGCTGGGCCTGCAGGACATCCTGTCCAACAAGCAGACCCGCGGCGCCTTTGGCGAAATCCAGCTGAACGACATCGTGTCCAAGGCGCTGCCGACCGACAGCTATGCCTTGCAGCATACCCTGTCGAACGGCCGCCGCGCCGATTGCCTGATCCGCCTGCCCAACCCGCCCGGTCCCATCGTCATCGACAGCAAGTTCCCGCTGGAACCCTACGAGGCGCTGCGCCGCGCCGAAACCCAGGCCCAGGCGCAAGAGGCCGCGCGGATGATGCGGACCGCCCTGCGCACCCATATCAGGGCGATCGCGGAACGCTACATCATCGACGGCGAAACCGCCGAGGGTGCGTTGATGTTCCTGCCGTCCGAGGCGGTCTATGCCGAACTGCACGCCAATTTCTCGGACGTGGTGCGCGAAGGTTTTGCCGCGCGGGTCTGGATCGTGTCGCCGACCACCTGCATGGCGACCCTGAACACCATGCGCGCGATCCTGAAGGACGCCCGGATGCGCGAACAGGCCGGCGCGATCCGCCGCGAACTGGGTCTGCTGCACAAGGATGTCGAACGGCTGGGCGACCGGGTCGGCAACCTCGACCGCCACTT
Organism: Seohaeicola saemankumensis; assembly: GCF_020171285.1. Lineage (GTDB taxonomy): Bacteria > Pseudomonadota > Alphaproteobacteria > Rhodobacterales > Rhodobacteraceae > JAIUZI01. Next base: position 6,200 of record NZ_JAIUZI010000018.1, on the reverse strand, counting down.
CGGTCAGGCGGCGCGGGATCTGGCCGAAATCAAGGTCAGCGCCGACAAGGCCGGACGCAGGGCGCTGCGCCTCGACAACTTCGATTTCGAAGAGATCGCGCCGGAAGAGGGCGCGCAGATCGTGTCATTGGGGCCAAGGGACGGCTGATCCTTCCGATACACCGCCCGCCACGCTGACTGACGGAACCCCGCGATGCCCGAGCCAAACCCCGATCCCGACCTCAACCTGCTGCTGCACAAGGCCGAGCTGGAAGCCGAAGCCGTGGTGGCGCGGCTCCGGGTGTTTGTCGCACTGGGGCTGGGGCTGTTCCTGACACTGGTGGTCAACCCGTCCGAGGCCGAGGCGCGCGATTCGGTTCTGGCGCGGCAATGGCTCTATGCCGCCGGCACCATCGCCGCCTACCTGGTGATGGGGCTGGTCACCTGGGCGGCGCTCTGGCGCGGGCGGTTCCGGCGCTGGATGATCTGGCCGACCGCGACCATCGACGTGGTCTTTGTCGTGGTCAGCGTGCGGCTGTCGATGGAAAACACCGGGATCGGCGGCGACGCCGTCTTTGTGCTGCCGTCGATCTGGCTCGCGCCGCTGGTGATCAGCTTTGGCGCGCTGCGGGTCAATCCGCGGGTCACCATCTATATCGTCGTCCTGATGGTGCTGGGCATGGCGCGGCTGATCTCGATCGGCGCGGGGCAGAGTGACGGCGACCGTGCGGTCGACCTGTTCCTGTCGGTGCCGCCCAACGTGATGCGTCTGACCATGCTGGCGCTTGCCGGTGTCGTGGTCATCGTCGCGGTGCGCCGGGCGCGGGCGTTGTTGACCCGGTCGATTTCCGGCGCGCTGCGCAGCGCCAACCTGACCCGCTATCTCTCGGCGCAACTGGCCCCGCGTCTTGCCACGGGCGGGCTGAACGAACTGCGAGCGGGGCGGCGCACGCAGATGGCGGTGCTGTTCATCGACATTCGCGGCTTTACCCGCTGGGCGCAGGATCGCGAGCCGCCCGAGGTGACCGAGCTGATCACGGAATACCGTGGCCGGATCGCGCGGGTCGTGGACCGGTCCGGCGGCATGATCGACAAGTTCATGGGCGATGCGGCGATGATCCTGTTCGACGGCGGCGACAGCCCGCAACAGGCCGCCCGCGCCTGTCTGGCCTGCGCCGAAACGCTGGGGCGCGACATGATCGCATGGTCCGGGGCCCGTCAGGCCGCCGGGGCGACACCGCTGGACGTCGGCATCGGCTGTCACTGGGGCGAGGTGTTCAGCGGCGTGGTCGGCGATCAGGCGCGGCTGGAATACTCGGTGTTCGGCGACGTGGTGAACACCGCCGCCCGGCTCGAACAGATAAGCAAGCAGCGGGACGCCTGGGTGATCGCCTCGCGGGATCTGGCGCGCGCGGCGGGCTATGATACCGTGCCGCCGAACTGGACACCCCTGCCGGATGCCGACCTGCGCGGCCGGTCCGGTCAACTGCCGATCCTGGGCTGGATCCCGCCGGTGGGAAGCGGCCCGGAACTTGCGTAAGATCAAAGACGCCGGGGTGCCGGACCGGTTGAATAAGGCACGACAGCGAACAGGAGGACTGGGGCGATGCTGGAAATCTCTGCCCGAAAAGTGGCGCAAGTGGCGCTGATGGCGCGCGAACTTGACCGGGCCGAAGGCGAATTGCGCGCGTTTATCGAGCGTATGGGCGAAGACGAACAGGCGGAACTCGTGGCCGTCATGTGGATCGGACGCGAGAGCTTTTTTGCCGAGGATCTGGCAGAGGCGATTGCCACGGCCAAGGCCGAAGCCTCGACCCCCTGCGCGGATTACCTGCTGGGGACGCCGCATCTGTCCGACAACCTCGAGGCCGGGCTGGAGGCGCTGGGCGTTTCGGTCGAGGATGTCGAGAACGACCTGATGTAGCGCCCGGCGGTGGGGGCGAGGGGCCAGCCCCTCGCGCTCCCCGGAGTATTTGACAAGAGATGAAAGGGGCGGATCAGCCCAGGTGATCGACCACCTGCAGATGCTGGGCCAGGCGGTCGATTTCGCCCATCCAGTTCTGCACCAGCCTGGGATCGCTGGGCGCGGCGTGCACACCGGCGGCGATTTCACGGTTCAGCACCGATTCGACGGCCAGCGACACCGGCACCGACACCAGCCGCGCCATCGCGGTGCCGCGCGCGTCGCCCCAGGCGTCCATCACATAGGTCTTGTGCCAGACGCTTTCGCCGTCCTTCTCGGCGTTCAGCCCGACACAGAGCACGACCCGGTCGGGTTCGCCCTCGTCATAGGCGTTTTCCGTCCAGAACTGATCGGACATCTCCTTGAGCCGGGCGTCGCCCGCCGCGCCTTCCAGGGTCTCGACCTCGCGGAACACCTCGTTCCAGGCTTCGGACCAGCCGTTCAGCCGCAGGGTGCCGCGCACGAACTCGCGCACCGTCCAGTGTGGTTCGAACCCGTATTCACCCATGAAGGGCACCGAATCGCGGTTCGGGTAGACCTCAAAGCTTTCGGGGCCGGGCAGCGGCGCGTCATAGGTCGAGATCGCGTCCCAGGGCCGGTCGACGCGCAGTTCCGCGTAGTTGCGGATCGACCGCGACGGCGAGCGCAGCGCCTTCAGCACGCCCAGCGGCGACCAGCTGAACTTGTAGCGAAAGGCGTTGGGGATTTTCGGGATGCCGCCGCAGTAGGAGATGAAGCTGAGGTGATTGTCGGCGTCAAAAGCGGCGCTGGCGCGGTAATCGGCGATCAGCGCATGGGCCATCAGGTGGTCGATGCCCGGATCCAGCCCGACCTCGTTGACCAGCGCCACACCGGCGGCGCGCGCCTTGTCATCGAGCGCGCGCATCTCGGGCGCGATGTAGGATGAGCTGACAAAATGCGCGCCCTTGTCGATGGCCAGTTCCGCCAGCGGCACGTGCCAGTCGCCCGGCAGCATCGACACCACCACGTCACCCGGCGCCAGCGCGGCGCCCAATGCGTCGATGTCAAAGACGCGGATGTCATCGGTCAGGTCGCCAACCGCCTCGCGCGCCTTGTCGGCGGTGCGGTTCCAGACGGTCACTGTCTGTCCGTTTTCGATCAGCCGGCGCAGGCCGGGAATGGCCGACAGGCCGGTGCCACACCAGTGGATGGTCATGGGTCAGATCCCTTTCATGTGTTCGTCGAATGTGGCCTTGGCGCGGCCCCAGACGCCGCCCGACAGGGTGCCGAGCGACAACAGCGATGGCAAGAGTTGATCGGCGTAGTCTTCTGAGCTTTCCACCGGCAGCATCGAGGGCAGGTTGTCGATCGCCATCACGTCGAGCACCGGATCGGTGGCCACGCGCAGCGCCGGCGCCGCCCATGTGGTGGCGCGGTCATAGACCGGCACCGGGTTGTAATCGCTGTCGGGGTCGCAGGCGACGTCGCCGATGACGCTCAGCCGCCGCGGCGCGTCCAGCGCGCTGCGCGGGACAAAGACCGGCGTGCCGGGGCGGGCAAAGATGCAATTCAGGAACAGGTCGTGATCCAGGATTTCCGGGAACGGCCCGCCGTGGGCGGTTTCTTCCATGTCCCATTTGGTGACCGCGACGCCCGTCGCCTGGCACAGATCCGCCGCCCCCGATCCGACCCGACCCAGCGCGCCGATGACGATGGCGCGGGGCCGTGCCCCGCCGCTGGCATCCAGCCGCGCACCCAGATCGGCCAGCAACGCGTCCTTGCCCGGATAGGCACCCACCGGGGGGCAGATGCCGCCCGTCTGCTGCGCTGCCCAGGACATCAGCGTCACGGCGGCCCCGGCGTAACCGGCCCAATAGCCAAAGGCCGCGACCCGGCGGCCGGCTTCGTCCACCAGGTATTCCAGATCATAAAGCGTGCCTCCGCCGGCCTTGAACCGCTGCAACAGCGCCTTGCCGGAATGCTGCCCCTTGAAGGCATGGCCGAACATGATGTGGCGATGCGGCAGGGGCGTGCCATCCTCGGGCAGCTCCTTGAGCCCGAAGATGATGGCGTCCTGCGGCGCCTCCGGCCAGCTGTTTTCGGCGGCGATCTCGCAGCCCGCGTCGCGGTACCCGTCGATCGGGATCGCCCGGCTGCGGCTGTCCTCGACGGTGACGCGCAGACCGGCAGAGATCAGCTGTTTCGCCCCTTCGGGCGTCAGCCCGACGCGGTCTTCGTTCTGGCGTTGTTCGGCGCGGACCCAGAGATGTGTCATGCGTGCTCCTCGGGGTTAGAGATGGGTTTGTGCAAAATGCCGGTCCGGGTGCTCCAGGTGCGGGACCGCGTTGAACAGAACCGGGCTCAGCGTATCGCCGATGGGAAACAGCCGGTGCAGCGAGGTGTTCATGATCGCCAGCGCCATCCGCGCCATGGTGCGGGTATCCAGCCCCAGGGTCTGCCGCATCGCCATCGCGATCAGCCCGCCCGAGGTCACCACCAGCGCCGGGCCGTCGCCTGCGGCGATCTCGGTCAGCGCGGCGGATACGCGGGCCTCGAAATCGGCGAACCGTTCGGGCGGGTTGTCGATCTCGTCCGCCTGCCAGGCCGAAAACACGGTCGGCAAGTGGTCGATGAACCCTTCGCGTTCGGTCGGGATCGCCACGCCTTTCTGGGTCTCCAGCAACTGGGCAAGGGTGAAATACTCCAGTTCGTTCAGGCGGGGGTCGCGGATGGCCTGCTCTCCGATGCCCATGGACTGCGCGGTTTCCCAGTGGCGGGTCAGCGTGCCGCAATAGACCCGCGCATGATGATCGCGGGCATCGCGCAGATGGGTGCCCAGCCACTGCGCCTGCTGGTGACCCAGCGGGCTCAGCTTGTCATAGCTCAGCTCGTCACGGGCCTCGGTGTTGGCCTGTCCGTGGCGGACAAGGGTGATGTGGGACATGGGGTATCGCTCCTGTTGCGACCGTCTTAGAAGAGGGGGGCGCCGGTGACCAGAGGCTGCCGCCGGTTCCGTGACGCAACGCGTGTCGCGCCGTGACCGAGTGGCGCGGCTGGCCAGGGCCCGCAGGGAGAGAAACGATGAAAGTGAATGGTGAACGGTTTCTGGATGATCTGAACCGGCTGCGTGCCTTTGGCGCTGCCGGTGTCGGCAAGGGCGTCGTGCGCCCCGCCTACAGCGCCGCCGATATCGAGGCCCGCGACTGGCTGGCGGCGCGGATGGCAGAGGCCGGGCTCGAGGTGCGGTTCGACCCGATGGGCAACCTCTTTGGCCTGGCCGAGGGGCCATCGCTGCTGCTGGGCTCGCACAGCGACAGCCAGCCCGAGGGCGGCTGGCTGGACGGGGCGCTGGGGGTGATCGCGGCGCTGGAAATCGCGCGGGCGGCGCGAGAGGCGGGCGGACCGCCGGTGTCGGTGGTGTCGTTCCAGGACGAAGAGGGCCGGTTCGGCGTGACCACCGGCAGCGTGGTCTGGTCCGGGCAGATGGACCTGGCCACGGCGGATGCGCTCACCGACCACGCCGGGGTGACGCTGGGCGACGCGCGGGCGGCGATGGCGCCACGCTGTGGCGATTTCATCGACCCGGCGCGGTTCACCGGGTTCATCGAGATGCATATCGAACAGGGGCCGGTGCTGGACGGCAGCGGCGAAAAGGCGGGTGTGGTCAGCGATATCGTCGGCATCCGCGACATGCGGATCACCCTCTCGGGCCAGCAGAACCATGCCGGCACCACGCCCATGCACCTGCGCCGGGACGCGTTCCAGGGGCTGTCGGCCTTTTGCGCTGCGATCAACGACCGGTTTCGCAACGTGGTGACCCCGGCCACGGTCTGGACCATCGGCCATGTGACATTGCACCCCAATGCCTCGTCCATCGTGCCGGGGCGGGCGACCTTTTCGATGCAATGGCGGGACGGCGACCGCGACCGGCTGGACCGGATGGAAACCATCGTGCGCGACACCGCCGCCGAAATCGCGGCGCAGCAGGGGCTGACGGTCGAATTCGGCGCCATGCTGGGGTTGCAGCCGGTGGCGATGGACCCCACCCTGATGGCCGCGCTCGAGACCGGGGCCGAGCGGGTCGCGCCGGGCAACTGGCGGCGGATGCCCTCGGGCGCGCTGCACGATGCCGCCAACGTGGCGCGCTTGATGCCGGTCGCGATGCTGTTTGTCCCCTCGATCGGCGGCATCAGCCACGCCTTCGAAGAGGACACCGCGGATGCGGACCTGGTGGCCGGGCTGGAGGTCATGGCGGCGGGGGGGGGGGGGGGGGGGGGGGGGGGGGGGGGGGGGGGGG
>NZ_JAIUZI010000017.1 GCF_020171285.1 Seohaeicola saemankumensis | reverse complement strand
GCGGATGCCGCATTCGCTGCATGCCTATTTCATTCGCGCCGGCGACTCGGCGCAGCCGGTGCTGTACCAGGTCAGCCGCGACCGCGACGGCGGCAGTTTCAACACCCGCCGGGTTGTCGCGATTCAGGGCGGGCAGCCGATCCTGAACATGTCGTCCTCGTTCCAGATCGTCGAGCCGGGGCTGTCGCATCAATCCGAAATGCCAGACGTGCCGCCGCCCGAAGAGCTGATGAACGAGCAGCAGCTGGCCGAAGCCTATCCGGACAAGATGCCCGAGCGGCTGCGCCATTACCTGAGCGTGAACCGGCCGATCGAGATCCGGCCCTGCATTCTGCGGCCGCCCTATGACCACACACCAAAGCCGCCGCAATACGCGGCGTGGATCCGCGCCAAGGGCAAGATGCCGGACGATCCGCTGATCAACCGGGTGGGGCTGGCCTTTGCCTCGGACATGGGGTTGTTGTCGGTGTCGCTGATGCCGCATGGCAAGGGGTTTTCGGACCCCGACATGCGCAGTGCCAGCCTGGATCACTCGGTCTGGCTGCATGATGATCTGCGGCTGGATGAATGGCTGCTTTATGCCGCCGACAGCCCGTGGGCGGGCGGCGCGCGCGGGTTTTCGCGGGGGCGGATCTTTACCCGCGACGGGCGGCAGGTGGCGGACACAGCCCAGGAAGGGCTGGTCCGGCAGATCGGATATCAGGACCCGGCATAGGCGCGGGCGGCGACACCCTGGATGGCGTCGCAGACGGTGGCATAGAGCGCCTCGGGGATATTGTGGCCCATGCCGGGGATTTCGACCAGATCGCAGCCCGGAATGCTGGCTGCGGTGTCGCGGCCGCCTTCGACGGTGACCAGCGGGTCGTCGGTGCCGTGGATCACCAGCGCCGGAATCGTCAGCTTGGCCAGTTCGTTGCGGCGGTGGGGGGCGGCGAGGATCGCGGCATATTGCCGGGCAAACCCCGAGGGGCGGAAAGCGCGGTCCAGATCGGCGGCGGCGCGGGCGCGCAGCATGTCGGCGTCTTCGGGGTAGCCGGGGCTGCCGATGGTGACGGCGGCGGTCACCGATTCGTCCAGATAGGCCTCGCGCTGGTTGACCGGGTCCGAGCGTTGTTGCGACAGCACCGCCTGTGCGGCGGGTTTGGCGCGCGGCAGGCTGGGGTGGCCGGTGGTGGACATGATCGAGGTCAGCGAGACGACCTTTTCCGGGTGGCGGATCGCCAGCAGCTGGCCGATCATGCCGCCCATCGAGGCGCCGGCGACATGCGCCTTGTCGATCCCGAGCGCATCGAGAAGCCCGGCGCAATCGTCGGCCATGTGGTCGAGCGTGTAGGGCACGCGCGGCCGGGCGCCGACGACGCGGGCGGCGATGATCTTGTGAAAGCTCGGCACGCCGTCCTTTTCGTACCCGCCCGACAGGCCGATGTCGCGGTTGTCCATGCGGATGACATAGAATCCGCGGCTGGCCAACTGTTCGGTGAAGGTGTCGGAATACCGGGTCAGCTGTGTGCCGAGTCCGGAAATAAGAAGAATGGGTTTGTCGTCCGGCTTGCCAGTCACTTCGTAGTGGATATCCAGTCCGCGAATGTTTGCCTTGGGCATGGGGCGTATCCTTTTGGGAAATTTTGCAGAGAATGCAGGAGAAAAAGCCAAAGGTTAAGCCCTGATTTGGCGGAAATGCCGTCACGGCACAAAATTGCTGCCGGTCTGGAAAGAAAATTTACTATCAAGTAAGTTTAGTGGGAATGGAAAGAAAGGTATGGAAATGACGTTGGCGGACCCCCGGACGGATTTTGATGTTCTGATCATAGGCGCAGGCCTGTCCGGCATCGGCGTGGCGCGGTACCTGAAAAAGGAATGCCCGGAGAAAAGCTTTGCGGTGATCGAGGAAAAGCCCTGTGTCGGCGGCACATGGGACCTGTTCCGCTATCCCGGCATCCGGTCTGACAGCGACATGCACACGATGGGCTATGCGTTCAAGCCATGGACCCGGCCCAAGGCGATTTCCGATGGCGGCTCGATCCTGGGGTACATCCGCGAGGCATCGCGCGAAAACGGCATTGACCCGCATATCCGGTTCGAGCGCCGGGTGCGCGAGGCAAGCTATGACAGTGGCGCGCAGCGCTGGACGCTGACCATTGATCACGGCGGACAGACCGAGATCCTGACTTGTCGGTTCCTGTTTTCCTGCGCGGGCTATTACGATCATCACAAGGGCTATCTGCCGGAGTGGGACGGCTATGCCGATTACAAGGGCACGCTGGTGCATCCACAGTTCTGGCCCGAGGATCTGGATTACACCGGCAAGCGGGTGGCGATCATCGGGTCCGGCGCGACGGCGGTGACGCTGTTGCCGTCGCTGGCCGAGAAGGCGGCGCATGTGGTGCAGGTGCAGCGGTCGCCGACCTATATCATCAACCGCCCGTCCGAGGACAAATACGCCAACTGGATGCACCGCTGGCTGCCCGACCGGCTGGCCTATGCGCTGTCGCGCTGGCGGATCATCCTGGGCGGGCAGATGCGGCGCAAGAAGATGGCGGCGAACATCAAGGCGGCCAAGAAGTTCTTTATCGCCGGGGTGGCGCAGGAGCTGGGCGACCGGGTCGACTGGAAGAAGCATTTCGTGCCCAGCTACTGGCCCGGCCAGCAGCGGATCTGTGCGGTGCCCGATGGAGACATGTTCCAGGTCCTGCGCGAGGGGCGGGCGTCGGTCGAGACCGGCGAGATCGACCGCTTTGTCGCCGGCGGGCTGGTGATGAAGGATGGCACCAAGGTGGAGGCGGACATTATCGTCACCGCGACCGGTCTGGTGTTGCAGTTCATGGGTGGCATGCGGGTGCGGGTCGACGGGGCCGAGGTCGATCCGGGCAGCCTGTTGATCTACAAGGGGTTCATGTATTCCAACCTGCCGAACCTGATCTATTTCACCGGTTATACCAACGCCAGCTGGACGCTGAAGGTGGACCTAGTGGCGGGTTTTGCCTGCAGGTTGCTCAAGCATATGGACAAGATCGGCGCGACGCAGGTGGTGGCGCGGGCGGGCGCGGCCGAGCTGGCCGAGAAAAACACCGCGATCAAGTTCATCTCGGGGTATTTCCTGCGCTCGGCGCATCTGCTGCCGAAACATGGCAAGGCGTTCCCGTGGATTCACGAGCAGGATTACATGTGGGACCGCAAAACGCTGAAACGCGGCAAGGTCGACGATGGCTCGCTGGAGTTTTCTGGTGGCACGCCGGTGGATCTGCCGGCCGAGCAGCGCGCCGGGGTGGCGGCGGCGGCAGAGTAGGGGGCGGCGTCAGTCGTCGAACATGCCAAAGGCGAGCTGCTGCCCATAGATCCGGACCGCCTCGTCCAGCGACAGCCGCGCCTGCGCCCAGGGGCGGAAGTCGAAGGCCGCGTTTAGCGCAGCCATCAGGCATTGCGAGGCGATCAGCGGGTCGATGGGGCGAATGGAGCCTTCGGTGATGCCGTCGATGATCATCCCGGCAAAGCGTTGTGCCATGCGGTTGGACCGCTGGATGACGGCGGGGCGCAGCTCTTCGGGCAGGGCCTGCATTGCGGTGGTGCGCAGCAGCGGGAACTGCCCGTCGAACTGAACCCGCAACAGCGTCGCAATAGATGAATTGAGCCGCAGCCAGTAGTCGCCATCAAGGGCGATCGCCATGTGCTGGGCCTTGGACACCCGCGAATAGCTCTGGTCAAAACAATCGAGGACCAGATCGTCTTTGCCATCCAGATGGTGGTAAAAGCTGCCCTTGGACACGTTCAACTGTGCTGCGATCCGTTCGACGGACGCCCCGCGATACCCGCGTTCGTTCATCAGCAAGGTGGCGGCGCGAAAATAGGTTTCGCGGCTGATCTCCTTGCCGGTGCTGGTGATGTCGTCGTCGATCTGTAGAAGCTGGGGCGCCCAGCTGGTATCTGACCCCGCACCGGAGCCGGCGTAGCCGTGTTCGATGAAATCGAACAGCCGGGTCTCGACACGGGGAAAATCGGCATCCGAATAGAGTGGCAGCCAGGTCCGCGACCAGTGCAGCGTATCCAGCAGGATCTGTGCGCGGGCCAGGTTGCGGGCCTTGGCCGCTGTATCGGGCATCGGGCCAAAGAAGGCGGCGGTTTTCCACAGCAGGCGCTGGTACCGTTGAATCAGCCGGGTGCGGCTGTCGTCCTCGAGCGCGCGCATGTCTGACAGCAGGGTCAGCGGCGGTTCCTCGCCCGCGCGGATGCGGATGATGGTTTCGAGGTATTCGTGGATGAGCGCGCGCACCCGGCCCCGGTGGCTGTCGGCGCGGGCGGCATTGCGCAGCAGTTCGGTCCAGCGGTCGACGCCGCGTTCCAGCGTGGCGGCGGCCAGCAGTTCCTTGCGTTTGAAGTAATAGGTGATCGAGGTGGTGTTCAGCCCGACCGCCTCGGCGACGCCGACAAAGGTCAGCCCCTTGAGGCCGCGCAGGTTGATTTGCCGGGATGCGGCATCCAGAATGAGATCGCGTTTGCGGCGAAATTTCTCGGATGCGTCCGGGCGGGGTGTGGCTGGGGCAACTTCCATGCCTCTCGATAACAAACGCTTGAACAGATGTCATCCGGCGCATGTGTGTCAGATCGTGTTTCCGGTATGTCGGCCGAAGTCGTGATAACGCTGCGGAAAATTCTTTTACTCAGCGGAATATGGCTTTGCCCGTGGAACAGTCCTGCGGTACATCGAAACCCGAGTATGCAAAACCGGAACGCGGGAGACCAGAATATGACGCAAGCGCTGATGACAGGACAAGTGGCGATGATCACCGGGGCCGGATCGGGGATCGGGCGGGCGGCGGCGCTGAAGTTTGCGCAGGCCGGCGCGCGCGTCGTGCTGGGTGACGTGACCGGGGCCGAAGAGGAAACCGCCGAGATGGTCCGCGCGGCGGGCGGGCAGGCGGCCAGTCTGCGGATGGATGCGGGGCAGGAGCCCGATGTGATCGCCGGGATCGAGCTGGCGCAGAAGGAGTTTGGCCGGCTGGACGCGGTTTTTGCCAATGCCGGCATCACCGGCACCACCGGTGGCCGCGAGTTTCTGGAGCACACGCCCGAAGCATGGGCCGAGGTGCTGCGGGTGAACCTGATCGGGCCGTTTCTGGCGATCAAGCACGCGGTGCCGGTGATGAAGGCGCAGGGCGGCGGGTCGATCGTGGCGACGGCCTCGGTCGCCGGCATCCGGGCGAATGCGGGGCCGGTGGCCTATTCGGCGTCCAAGGCGGGGGTGATGAACCTCGTGCAGACGGCGGCGCAGGATCTGCGTGGTACCGGAATCCGGGTCAACGCGATTTGTCCGGGGCTGGTCGAGACGGGGATGACCAAGCTCTACTACGACTTTGCCCGCGCCACCGGCAACGAACAGCGGCTGGGCCACACCAACCCGATGGAGCGCGGCGGCCAGCCCGAGGAAATCGCGGATGTGGCGCTGTTCCTGTGTTCGCCGATGGCGAGTTTCGTCAACGGTCAGGCGCTGCCGGTCGATGGCGGATTGTCATCGGGCCACCCGACAGGGCCGAAAATCGACCCCAAGCTGGTGGAGCGGGTGCTGGCGGCAAAGCGGGCCGAAACCGCGGGTTAGTCCCGTTTCACGATGCCGTTCATGAACAGGTCGAGGAAATGCGCCGAGACCTCCTTGGGGGTCATGGCGTCGTCCTCGGTGTGCCAGCGCAAGATCCAGTTGACCGCGCCGAGAAAGAAGTTCGACGTGATCCGTGTGTCGACAGAGCGGATCGCGCCCTCTTCAATGGCTTTTTCGATCAGCATCCGGGAATAGCGGTCCAGTTGGCGGCGGCGTTCGATCAGCTCTTGCTGGGCCTCTTCGGGCAGGGCGCGGATGTTGGCCATGGTGGTATAGACGCCGCGTTCTTCCATCAGCAATTCCATGAACCGGCCATAGAGGAATTGCAGTTTCTCAAAGGCCGAACCGTCCATCGCCTCGGTTTCCAGGCGGGCGGTCTGGCCGCAGTTGTAGGTCAGCTTCATGCATTCATACAGCAGCTGTTCCTTGTTCTTGAAGTAGTAGTACAGCGCCGTCTTGGTCACGCCGATGTCGTCGGCGACCTCGTCCAGCGAGGTGGCATGGTAGCCTTTTTCGTTGAAGATCCTCGATGCGACGCGCAGGGCGGCGCGGCGTTTTTGTTCCCGAACTTCCTCGCGCGATGCGACCGCGCCGTTCCAGTTTGCCATGTGCTTTGTCCTTCTTCGGGATCCGCGCTGCGAATCTTATGTTTTTTACGCCGGGCTTGCACCCGCTGTCCAACAGATCGCTGGCGCGTAGAAGTATTGACGCATGAGTAAAAAGATGTTCCTATCGGTACGAGCGAGTAGAAAGGGATGCCGAAATGCATCCTGTTCGGGCGTTTAGCGGGTTCACACGGACCAGCCACGGACCGGACGGCCGCAGGGGGGAGTGATATGAACGACACAAATGTGTCTTTCAGCCGCAGGGTACAGGGCCGGTTACCGGCCAGGCAACGCTGTGTGCGCGCCATTCTCCGGATAATGGATGGGCCGGTCGGGGCCTGTTGCCGTGGGAGGCGGGATGACACTTAGTGGTAAGTTTGCCCTGAATTGGCCCGGAGATGCGCTGTTTGGTGCGGGCCGGGTTGACGAATTGGGGGCCGTGCTGGCGGACCGTGGCCAGGGGCGGGCGTTGATCGTCACCGATCCGGGGCTGAAGCAGGCCGGTGTTCTGGGCCGGGCCGAGGCGGCGCTGCGGGCGGGGGGCGTCGCGTTTGACGCCTATGATCAGGTCAGCCCGAACCCGACCACGGCCAATGTGCGCGCGGCGCGCGAGATGTGGCAGGCGGGGCGCTATGACGCGCTGATCGCGCTGGGGGGCGGGTCGAGCATCGACACCGCCAAGGGCGCGATGGCCGAAATCCTGACCGGCGAGGATGCCTTTGCCAGCTTTGGCCGCGACCTGGACACCAGCGATGTGCCGCTGCCACCGTTTTACGCGATCCCGACCACCAGCGGCACCGGGTCGGAATCGAGCCTGGGCGCGGTGCTGAAAAGCCCCGAGCGCAAGTTCGTGATCCGGGGCCGGCTGCTGCAGCCGCGCATGGTGATCATGGATCCCGAGCTGACGCTGAGCTTGCCGCGCGGGATGACGGCGGCGACCGGGTTCGACGCCTTTTGCCACGCGATCGGGGCCTATACCAACACGGTGGCCAACCCGGTGGCGGACGAACTGGCGCTGACCGCGATGCGGCTGGCGCTGGAGCATCTGCCGGTGGCGGTCGAGGACGGTGGCAACCTTGAGGCGCGCGCCGGGATCATGCTGGCCAGCTACCTTGGCGGCGTCTGCATCGGGCAGATGGGGGTCGATGGCATCCACGGGCTGTGCACCCCGGTCGAAAGCATCAAGTCGGCGGTGCACGGGCAGGTGCTGGGCACGCTGTTGCCGCATGTGCTGCGCTATAATTACGAGACGCAAGGCGACCGTTATGCGCAGATCTCCACGCGTTTGGGTCTGGATGGCGATCCGTTGCAGGCGATATTTGACGCCGCCACCGGGCTGGCGGCGCTGACCGGCTGCCCGGATCGGCTCGGCGATTACGGGATCACCACGGGCGATATCCCCCGGCTGACCGAAATGGCGCTGCTGTCGCAGGCCACGCAGCGCAACGGGCGGCCGATGCCACCTGACAACATCACGAAACTCTACGAGGCGATGATCTGAATGGTTGTCCTGAACGACGAGCAGCGGATGCTCAAGGAAAACGTCGACAAATGGCTGGCGGCCCATTTAACGCCGGTGATCAACGACCACGAAGCGGCACAGAGCTTTCCGTTCGAGGTGCTGGGCGAGCTGGCGCAGTTCGGTTACCTGGGCGGGCGGATACCAGAGGCGGACGGCGGCTTTGACCTGCCGTTTGTGACCTGGGGCATGCTGCTGGAAAGCGCGGGCTATTGCTGGGGCTCGTTGCGCACGATCCTGAACATCACCAACGGCACCATCCAGAAGCTGTCGGCGCAGGGCACAGAGGACCAAAAGGACCGGTTCCTGCAACCGCTCTTGCGCAACGAGATCAGGACCTGCACCGGGTTGACCGAACCCAATGTCGGGTCAAACGTGCGCGGGATCGAGGCGCGGGCGGACCGCAAGGGCGACCATTACGTGATCAACGGCGCCAAGCTGTGGATCACCAATGGCATCAACGCCGACATCTGCCTGATGGTGGCGCGCACTTTTTCCGAGGACAGCGACGGCGCGCTGTCCACCTTTATCGTGGAAAAGGACATGCCGGGGTTTTCCGCCCGCAAGGTCGAAAAGATGACCCTACGCTGCACCGGCACCGCCGAGCTGTCGTTCGACAACGTGCGCGTGCCGGTGGAAAACCGGCTGGGGCCGGAGGGCACGGCGCTGTCGGGTACGCTCAAGGGGCTGAACACGGCGCGGGTCAATATCGCCATGGGCGCGGTGGGCGCGGCGCAATCGGCGCTCGACCTGTCGGTCGATTATGCCAAGACGCGCAAGCAATTCGGCAAGCCCATCGGCAGCTTCCAGTTGGTGCAAAAGCACATCGTCGACATGACGGTGCGGGTCAAGGCGGCGCGCGCGCTGGCCTATACCGCTGCCGCCCGGCTGGATGCGGGCGAAGAGGCGCGCGAGGATTGTTCCATCGCAAAGCTCTACGCCAGCCAGGCCGCGTTCGAGGTCGCCGATATGGCGCTGCAGGTGCACGGCGGGCTGGGGTACGCGGTGGGCTATCCGATCGAACGCATCTTCCGCGACACCCGTGGCGGCACCATCCCCGAGGGCACCAGCGAAATTCAGACGCTGATTGCCGGACGCGAAATTCTTGGCCTGTCGGCCATCACCTGAGACAGCGACATGAAAGATACCATGACCTATGCCTTTCCCGACCTGACCCGGCTGTTCGACCCGCAAAGCATTGCCGTGGTTGGGGCGTCGGACAAGCCGCACAGCATCGGCAACCACGCGATGATCAACATCGTGCAGCATTCGTCGTTCGGCGGGCGGCTGTACCCGGTCAACCCGAAACAGGACCAGGTGATGGGGCTGGACTGTTACCCGGATGTCGCCAGCCTGCCGGAACCGGTGGATGTGATCATCGTGGTGATCCCGGCCAGGGGCGTGCGCGCGGCGGTGGAACAGGCCGGCGCGATGGGGGTGAAATTTGCCGTTATCCTGACCAGCGGTTTTTCCGAGGCCGACGATTGGGGCCGCGCCGAAGAGGCCGCGTTGGTCGAGATATCGCAGCGCACCGGCATCCGGCTCTATGGGCCGAACTGCCCCGGGCTGGTGAACCTGTCGGTGCCGCTGGGCATGACGTTTTCGCCGGCGTTCAAGGATGACCTGACACCGGGGCCCATCGGGCTGGCAACGCAGGGCGGCGGGCTGGGCCGCAACATGTTGCAGCACGGCGACCGGGGCGTCGGCATCGCCTGCTGGTCGTCGTCGGGCAACGAATGTGACCTGCAGGTCGCCGATTTTGTGCATCACATGGCCGATGACCCGGACGTCAAGGTGATCGGCTGCCTGATCGAAGGGTTCAAGGACGGCGCGCGGTTCGCCGCCGCCTGCCGCCACGCCGCCGAGATGGGCAAGCCGGTGGTCGGGCTGAAAGTGGGCCGGTCGGACTATGGCGCCCGGGCGGCGCAGTCGCATACCGCCTCGATCACCGGGTCGGCCGAGGTCAACTCGGCGATGTTCCGGCAGCTGGGCGTGATCGAGGTGCACGATCTGGACGAGCTGGTGGATGTGGCGCAGCTGCTGGCGCGCAAGCTGCCGAGCGGTGACGAAAAGATCGCGGTTTTTGCGTCCTCGGGCGGGGCGGCGTCGCTTTGTGCCGATAACGTCGGGGCCAGCGATCTGGAGCTGTCGGAGTTCACGCCAGAGACGCTGGCGCGGCTGGGCGAGGTGTTGCCGGATTATGCCGCGATCGACAATCCGATCGACACCACCTCGATTTCGATCTCGCACCCCGAGGCCTATGGCCAGGCTTTGCTGGCGGCGGCGACGGATGCCAACACCGGGCTGGTGCTGGCGCCGCTGCCGATGGATTACGGCAGCTATACCGAACACAACGCCGGGTTGCTGGCCGAGGTGCAGGCGCAGACCGATATTCCCGTCGTGCCGATCTGGATGAGCGAACGCACCGGCGCGGGCTACAAGGTGCTGGCCGATGCCGGGCTGGTGCCGTTCCGGTCGCTGCGCAACATGGGGCTGGCGGTGCGGCGCTGGATCGACCACGGCAAATGGCGGGCGGCGCGCGATGTGGGCTGGGCGCCGCTGGTGGCAGTGACCGGGTCGGAGCCGCTGCCAGATACGACGCGGACGTTGACCGAGGCCGAGGGCAAACGCGCGCTGGCAGCGGCCGGTGTCACGGTCAGCGCGCCCGAGGTGGCCGCCACCGCCGACGAAGCCGCACGTATCGCCGCCCGGATTGGCGCGCCGCTGGCGATGAAGATCGTCAGCGCCCAGATCGCCCACAAATCCGACATCGGCGGCGTCATGCTAAACGTTGCACCGGGCGAGGCGGCGCGCGCCTTTGATGTGATCATGTCCAATGCCCGCGCCGCCCGGCCCGATGCCACGCTGGATGGCGTGCTGCTGGAACCGATGGCGCCTGACGGCGGGTTGGAGGCCTTTGTCGGTGTCGCCCGCGACCCGGTGTTTGGCCCGGTGATGACCTTTGGTCTGGGCGGGATATACGTCGAGGTGTTCCGCGATGTGACGCGTCGGGTGCTGCCTGTGACCGGCGACATGGCGCGGCAGATGATGGACGAGCTGACATGCGCGCCGCTGTTGCAGGGCGCGCGCGGGCAGGCGCCCCGCGATCTGGAGGCGCTGGCGGATCTGATCGTGGCCGTGTCGGATTACGTCGCCGCCCACCCCGAGGTGGTCGAGCTGGACCTGAACCCGGTCTGGGTCGGCGCATCGGGGCAGGGCGCGCGGGCGCTGGACGCCGTGATCGTGGTGGCGGCATGAGTACGACTCAACCGGGGCCATTGGACGGCGTCACCGTCGCCGATTTCTCTGAACTGCTGCCCGGTCCCTTTCTGACCGGGGCGATGGTGGAAATGGGCGCGCAGGTGACCAAGATCGAACGCCCGCCGCGCGGCGACGGGCTGCGCCACAGCTCGCCCGGTACGTTTCAGATCGTCAACCGGGGCAAGGGATCGGTTGCGCTGAACCTCAAGGACGACGCCGACCGGGCGCGCGCGCTAAAGATCGCGGCCAAGGCGGATGTGGTGGTCGAAGGGTTCCGGCCCGGCGTGATGGCGCGGCTGGGGCTGAGCTATGACGCGGTGCGCGCGGTCAATCCGGGCGTCATCTATATCTCGTTGTCGGGGTATGGGCAGACCGGCCCGATGGTGCGCGCGCCGGGGCATGACCTGAACTATCTGGCGCTGGCCGGGGTGACGTCGCTGTGCGGGGCGCCGGGCGGCGCGCCGGAACACACATTCGGCCTGCCGGTGGCGGATCTGGGGGGCGCGGTTTACGGGCTGTCGGCGGTTTGTGCGGCGCTGTTCCAGCGCAGCCGCACCGGGCAGGGGCAGCATATCGACCTGTCGATCACCGATTGCCTGGCCCATTGGGTCAACCCGCGCCGGGGGGCGTTCCACCAGAACGGGCTGACCGATATGGCGGCGCAGCGGCAACTGGCGCTGGTGCGCCCCGCCTACGGGGTGTTCCCGGTGCGCGACGGCGCGGTGACCATTGCCGCGCTCGAGGATCACTTCTGGACCGCGCTGAAAACCGCGCTGGACCTGGGGCGGTTCGAGGACGCGGCATTCGACGCGCTGGCCCGGCGGCGGCAGGAGCCCGAGTTGATCAATGCCGCCATTGCAGAGGCGGTTGCGGGTATGACCCGGGCCGAGGCGATGGCGCTCTTTGATGCCCACGACGTGCCGGCATCGCCGGTGCTGAGCGTGGACGAGGCCGCCACATCGGAACATTTCGCGGCGCGCGGTTTGATGGTGGACACGGCGGGCGGTGCGGCGGTGCGGTTTCCCGTGCGGCTGACCGGCATGGCCGAGGATCTGGCCCCGGCGCCCGCGCTGGACGATCTGGCCGCCACCCTGGCCGGGGAGTGAACCGGATGGCGCATCGCATTGCAGGGTTCAACACGCTGGAGCTGGCCGCCGGGCTTATTGTCTTTGGCGCCGGTATCGTCGTTGCGGTCGAAAGCATGAGCTATCCGATGGGATCGCTGCGCAACGTCGGACCGGGCATCTTTCCCATGCTGCTGGGCCTGGTGCTGGCGGCGCTGGGGCTGGCGATTGTGCTGGAGGGCCGGATTTCGGACGCCGCGGCGCCGCCGGTGCCCTGACGCGCGATCCTGGCGATCTGCGCCAGCCTGGGCAGCTTTGCGCTGCTGATCGACCGGGCGGGCGCCTATGTCTCGATCTTTGCGCTGATCTTTCTCGCCGGTCTGGCGGAACGGCGGTTTCGTCCGCTGACGCTGACGGCGGTGGCGCTGTCGCTTTGTGCCTTTGTCACCGCCTTGGTGTTGGGGTTTCGCGGCATCGTGAACATGGACCTGCTTCCGGGGGGCTGAGGCGATGGACCTTTTTGACAACATGATCCTTGGCTTTTCGGTGGCGGTGTCCTGGTCCAGCCTGCTGGCCTGTTTCATCGGCGTGGCGCTGGGTACCTTTATCGGGGTGCTGCCGGGGGTCGGGGCATTGGCGGGCATTTCGCTGTTGATGCCGCTGACGTTCGACCAGTCGCCGACCAACGCGCTGGTGATGCTGGCGGGCATCTACTATGGCTCGATCTATGGCGGATCGACGGCGGCGATCCTGCTGAACCTGCCCGGATCGGTGACATCGGCGGTCACCTGTTTCGACGGTTACCCGATGGCGAAACAGGGCCGCGCGGGCAAGGCGCTGGCGATGACCACGCTGGCCAGTTTCATCGGCGGCTGTTTTTCCATCGTGCTGATGATGGCCTTTGCCCCGCCGCTGGTGGCGGTGGCGCAGAGCTTTGGCAGCCCCGAGTATTTCGCGATGACCATCCTTGGGCTGCTGGCCGCCTCGACGCTGTCGCAGGGGTCACCGGTCAAGGGCATCGCCATGGTGGTGGTCGGGCTGATCGTCGGGCTGGTGGGCACCGACATCCAGTCGGGCGTGGCGCGGTTCACCTTTGGGTCACGCGAATTGCTCGACGGTATCTCGCTGGTGGTGCTGGCGATGGGGCTTTTTGGGGTGTCCGAGATCCTGATCAATTTCACCACCATGCACCGCGCCACCTCGCGCAATGCGGTCGACACCAGCTGGGCGGCGATGATGCCGTCGAAACAGGAATGGAAGGACAGCACCGGCGCGCTGGGGCGCGGATCGGTGATCGGCGCGGTGATCGGCATCCTGCCCGGCGCCGGCGCGGCGATCGCGGCCTTCATCTCTTATTCGGTGGAAAAGCGGCTGTCGAAGACGCCGGAACGTTTTGGCAATGGCGCCATCGAAGGGCTGGCGGCGGCCGAGACCGCCAACAATTCCGCCGCGCAAGCCGCGTTCATCCCGACCATGAGCCTTGGCATCCCCGGGTCCGCCACCATGGCGCTGTTGCTGGGAGCGCTGTTGATCCACGGGGTGCAGCCCGGGCCGCTGGTGATCCAGACCAACCCCGAGCTGTTCTGGGGGCTGATCGCCAGTTTCTGGATCGGCAACCTGCTGCTGCTGGTGCTGAACCTGCCGATGATCGGCATCTGGGTGCGGATGCTGATGATCCCCTATCACATCCTGTATCCCTGTATCCTGTTCTTTATCTGCCTTGGCGCCTATTCGGCCCGCAACAACCCGATCGACATCGTGCTGGTGATCCTCTTTGGGCTGATGGGGTACGGCATGAAGCTGCTGCAACTGCCGGCTGCGCCGCTGTTGCTGGGTCTGGTGCTGGGCCCGATGGCCGAGGAGCATTTCCGCCGCGCGCTGCTGCTGAGCCGGGGCGATCCCACCGTATTCATCACCGAACCGATCAGCGCCGGGTTGCTGGCGGCGGCGGTGATCATCGTCATTGCGACCATCCGGTCGTCGCTGCGCAAGCGGCGGCGGGCCATGGCCGCGTAACGGGCCGATCCGGCCGCATCAGGGAGGAAAGACAATGAGCAAGTGGAGATTGACCGCAATACTGGCGGGGGCCGCGATGCTGGCCGGGATGGCGCAGGCCGACGATTACCCGTCTAAGCCGGTGACATGGATCGTGCCCTATACGCCGGGTGGCATCACCGATACCCGCTCGCGGATGATTTCCGAAGAATTCGGCAAGGCGCTTGGCCAGACCGTGGTGGTGGAAAACAAGCCCGGCGCCGGCGGCACGCTGGGGGTCGAATATGTCTCGCGCGCGGATCCGGACGGCTACACCATCATCTATGGCTCGCTCGGCACGCTGGCCGCCGCGCCGTCGCTCTACAAGACGCTGCGCTACGATTCGGTTGCGGATTTTGCACCCGTTCACATGATGGCGGCTTCGCCCAACACGCTGATTGCCTACAAGGACCGGCCCTATAACACGCCCGAGGAACTGGTGGCCTATGCCAAGGAGCATCCAGGCGAGGTGACCGTCGGGCTGGCCGGGATCGGCACCGGCACCCATCTGGCGTCAGAGTTGTTTGCCAATGCCACCGGGATCGAGCTGCTGCAGGTGCCCTACAAGGGGTCGGCGCCGATGCTGAACGACCTGATCGCCGGGCGGCTGGACATTGCGTTCGATTATGCGGTGTCGACGCTGGGCCATGTGCAGTCGGGGTCGGTCAAGGTGCTGGGCGTGACCAGCCCCGAACGGCTGGAGATATTCCCCGATGCCAAGACCGTGGCCGAGGCCGGGTTCCCCGATGCCACCACCGGATCCTGGTCGGGCATCCTGGTGCCGGCATGCACCCCGCAGGACCGTATCGACAAGCTGACCGCCGCCTTTGACACCGCGATGAAGTCGGAGCAGGTACAGGCGGCGCTGACCAAGGTGCAGAGCCAGTTCATGGACATGGACGGCGACGAGATGGCGGCATTTATCGCGGCCGAGCGTGACAAGTGGTCGGCGATCATCGAAGCCGCCGGGATCGAGAAACGGTGAACGACAAAGGGGCCGCATCACCTGCGGCCCCTGTTGTCATCCGGTGGCGGGCGTGATCAGCGCCCGCCGGTCACGTTCATGCATTGCGCCGAAATGAAATCGCCCATCGAAGAGACAAAGAACAGCACCGCCTTGGCGACATCCTCGGTCAGGCCCAGCCGAGGCAGCGGCGTCAGCGCCAGGCTGCGCGCCTCAAGCTTGTCGAAATCCTTGCGCGCGCGCAAGCGCGGTGTGGCGATCAGCCCCGGCGCCACCGCGTTGACGGTGATGTTGAACGCGCCCGCCTCGCGCGCCAGCGCATTGGTCAGCCCCAGCAGCCCCGCCTTGGCCGAGGAGTAGTTGGTTTGCCCCTTGTTCCCCAGATGCGCCATCGACGACATGTTCACGATCCGGCCCCACTTGCGCTCCATCATGCCGGGCAGCACCGCGCGGCAGCAGTGGAACGTGCCCTTGAGCACGGTGTCATGCACCACGTCCCAGTCTTCGTCCTGCATCTTGAGCATGTACATGTCGCGGGAAAACCCGGCGTTGTTGATCAGGATGTCGACCGGGCCGAGCGCGGTCTCGGTGGCGGCGGTGGCCTCGGCGACCGAAGCCTTGTCGGTGATGTCGCAGGCGCGGGCAAAGATGGTCGCGGTGGGGCTGTCTGCCAACAGGGCCTGTTTTGCCTGTTCGGCGGCCTCGGTATTGATGTCGAGCAGGGCCACCGAGGCGCCTTCGTCGATCAGCAGCCGGGCGATCGACCGGCCGATCGCGCCGCCTCCGCCTGTGATGATGGCCACGCGGCCGGACAGTCCCATATCCATGATTGTCTCCCGAAATTTTGATGCCACGGGGTACCCGGGGCGGAAACCTGTGCAAAATATCCAACAAAACCATATTGACTGACAAGACTTTTATTTTACTACTGAGTAAATATCATTCGTCAGGTAATGGCGCCAGGGCCGGGAGGGGATATGGAACTGGAAAAGGCGGACTTATGTGCAATTGGCGCGGGGCAGGGGGCGAATGGCCCGGTCCTGACGTTGCGGGCGGGGATGTGCGGCGCGTGTCGCCAACTGCACTTTCCGATTACCGCCTACGGCTGCCCGCGTTGCGGCGCGGAGCCGGGGCGGGTGGCTGAGCAGGCGCTGGATGGGCGGGCTACGCTCCTCTCTTTTGCCACCATCCATAGCCGGCTCAGCCCGCTGATCACCCCGCCCTGCGTGGTGGGCGAGGCCGAGATCGCGCCGGGGCTGATCGAGGAAATCATGCTGGCCGGAGAGGAATCGCAATACGCCGACGGCATGGCGGTGCGCGCGGTCGGGGTGGAAATCACCCGAGGCGACACGGCGGTGCTGGCCTGCCGGTTCGAACCGGCGGAGGACGCGCCATGACCGTGTTGCGCGACATGCGCCCCGTCTATGTGGTGGGCGTGGGGATGCACCGGTATCAATTCGCGTCCGACACCAATTACATCCACATGGGGCTGACCGCCCTGCGCGGGGCGCTGAAGGATGCCGGGGTTGATTTTCCCGATATTGAAAGCGCCTTTGTCGGTTGTACCGGCATCGGCATGGCCGCCGGGCGCATCCTGTTTTCGCATATAGGCTGGACCGGGCTGGCGGTGACGCAGGTGGAAAACGCCTCGGCCTCCGGTTCATCGGCGTTTCAGCTGGCCTGCCTCGAGGTTGCCAGCGGGCGGCGCGAGGTGTCGATGGCGCTGGGGGTCGATAAATATGGCGACCAAGTCCGCGCGGTGGCCAAGGAGGGGGTCAACCGGTTGTCGGATACGGCCACGATCCCGCTGGTGAAATACGCGCTGCTGGCGGAATATCTGAAGAAAGAAAAGGGGTTAACCGCCGAGGACCTGGCGCTGGTGGCGTCCAAGAACCACACCAACGCGGCGGATAATCCCTATGCCCAGTTCCAGAAACCACGCTCGGTTGCCGATGTGCTGGCGTCGAAACCGGTGATGGGCGATTTCACCTCGTTGATGTGTACTCCGCGCGGCGAAGGGGCGGCGGCGGCGATTGTCTGTTCCGAAGCGGCGTTAAAACGTTTGCAAATCAGTGGCATACCGGTGCGGGTGCTGTCCTCGACACTGGAATCTGAGCGCCCGCAGGTGGGGCGGGAAATGGGCAGCGTGGCGGTGGCGCGGTCGGTGGCGCAGCGCACTTATCATGAGGCGGGGATCACCGCCGAGGATTTGCAAGTGGTTGAATTGCATGACGCTTTTGCCATCGAAGAGCTGCTCTATACCGAGACATTCGGCCTTTGCAAAACCGGCGAAGGGCATTTCTGGCTGCGCGATGGCGCCAGCCGGATCGGCGGCCAATGCGCGGTGAACTCGTCCGGCGGGCTGATTGCGCAGGGTCATCCGCTGGGGCCAACCGGCGTTGGCCAAATCCATGAAATCGTTCAACAACTGCGCGGACAGGCCGGGCCACGGCAACAGCCCGACGCGCGGGTCGGCATGGCCCATATGATCGGGCTGGGTTCGATCGCGATTGCCCATGTGTTGCGGAGGGACTGATGCAACTGGACACCCTGACATACGAATTGCAGGACGACGGCGTTGCCATCGTCACCCTGAACCGGCCCGACCGGATGAACACGCTGGGCGGCACGATGAAGCCCGATTTGGACGTTTTGTACAAAGATGTGATGCTGAATGACCGTTCTGTACGCTGCGTTGTGATGACCGGCGCGGGCGACCGGGCGTTCTGCGCCGGCGCCGACATCAAGGAACGCGCCGCCAACCGGCCGCACCCGGCGGAGTATTTTGCGAAACAGAAATACACCCACGAGCTGTTCCGTGCGATCGAGCAGTTTGAGCGCCCGGTGATCGCGGCGATCAACGGGGTGGCGTTGGGCGGTGGGCTGGAGCTGGCGCTGTGCGCAGATATTCGCATTGCCGCCGATCATGCGCGGCTGGGGCTGACCGAGGTCAACCTGGGCGTGCTGCCCGCCGCCGGGGGCACGCAACGGTTGCCGCGCGCCATCGGGGAAAGCCGCGCCAAGGAGCTGATGTTCACCGGCCGGATGATGGATGCGGATGAGGCGCTGGCAATCGGGCTGGTGTCGCGGGTGGTGCCGCAGGCCGACCTGATGGATACCGCGCTGACGCTGGCGCGGCAGATCGCGGCGAAACCGCCGCTGTCGGTGTCGTTTATCAAGCAGGCGGTGAACGCCGGGATCGAGGTTGGCATCGACGCGGGGCTGGATTTCGAACGCTACGCGGCGGCGATGCTGATGGACAGCGAGGACCGCAAGGAAGGCATGCAAGCGTTTCTGGAAAAACGTAAACCGCAGTTCAAGGGCCGGTGATGGACGGTGCCCGCCCGCCGCTGCGGCATCCGCCGGTGTTCGAGACCCCGCTGACGCGGCTCTTTGGCGTGACCCATCCGATTTTCGTGGGCGGCATGATGTATCACAGCCGCGAGGAATTTGTCGCCGCATGTGCGCGGGCGGGGTGCATGGCGTTCATGACCGCCAAATCCTGCAGCAACGCAGATGAGCTGCGCGCCAGCCTGATCCGCTGTATCGAGCTGGCCGAGGGCGCGCCGGTGGGGCTGAACCTGTCGATCTCAAGGTTTCGGTCGAACGAGATCCTCGACGCGGCGCTGAAGATCGCGCAGGAGCTGGGCATCACCCGGTTTGAAACCGCCGGCAGCCATCCGGGCGATTACATCGCGCGGATCCAGGGGCAGGGCGGCATCGTCATCCACAAGGCGACCCAGCTGCGCCACGCGGTCAAGGCCGCCGAAAGCGGGGTTGATGCGCTGATCATTGTCGGCATCGAGGCGGGCGGCCACCCCGGCACAAACCCGCACCCCGGTCACGTGATCCTGGCGCAGCTGTTGAAAGAGGTGGACGTGCCGGTGGCGCTGGGTGGTGGTATCGGCACCGGGGGTCAGGTGCTGGGCGCGCTGGCACAGGGGGCCGCTGCGGCGCTGGTGGTGTCGCGGCTGCTGACCGCGTCGGAAATCCGGGTGCACGAGAATTTCCGCACGCGCATGGTGGCGGCGGGTGTCGACGATTCACTTGCCGTTCTGTCCAGCCTCAAGGACACGTGGCGGGTGCTGCGCAACGCCACCTCGGAATGGGTGCAGCGCCGCGAGCGGGAACAGGGCGACACCGCCACCCACGCCGATTTCGGCGAGGTGTTGCGGGGCGATTATGCGCGCACGCATGCCTATCTGGGCGGGGACATGGACAGGGGCATGATGTCGTGTTCATCAGCCGTGGGTCATGCCAACCGCGTCGCCCCGGCGGGCGATATCCTGTACCAGCTGATGGCCGAGACGGCCGAGGCGTGGCGCGCGTTGTCTGATGCCGCCCGGTTCGATGGCTGAAACGCTATCCCGTCTCGGGCGGTATCCGGCTGGCGAACGCCTTGGCAAAGGAGACCGAGAGCACGATCCGCGCGACGTGATGGGCGCTGACATAAAGCACCGAGATATGCATCGACAGGGCGACCAGCGACATCTCGGCCAGACCGCCGGGGGCAAAGGCCAGAACCACCGCTTCGATCCGTTCGCCCACCACCTCGTGCAGCAGGATTCCGATGCCGATGGCCAGCACCATGGTCATCAGCATGTTGAGAAACGCCAGCCCCAGCGCCCGGACAAAGGTCTTGGGCAGCATCCCGACAAAACGGGTGCCCAGCGACACGCCGATCACCAGCTGTGTCATCTCGATCAGCCAGCGCGGCGGGGCGGCGTGCAGCAGGCCGGTCAGGTGGCCAAGGCCGGAGGCGAGGATCGGACCGGTGATGATATAGGCCGGCATGTGCAGCCGTTTGCCAAGAAAGAACCCAGCCACGCCAAGGACCACGTGCCAGAAGATCTCGGCCCCGGCAAAGGGCACGGCGGAGCGGATCAGCACCACTCCCGAGGCGGATCCCACCGCGCCGCCGTTGAGCACCGAAAACGCCAATGGCACCAGCATCACGGTCAGGATCAGGCGCAGGAACTGCAGCGCAGTCAGCATCTGCACGTCGGCGCCGTTTTCCTCGCCCATGGCGATGCATTCCAGCAGACCGCCGGGCACGGCGGAGTAATAGGCGGTGACCCGGCTGAGTCCGCCGGCCAGTTGAAAGCCGTGGTAGCCGATGAAATGCGCCAGCGGGATATAGACCGTCAGCGCCAGCAGCGACGGCCACCAGCGCCGCGCCTCTTGCAGCACGTCGGGGGTAAAGGCGGCGCCGATCGACAGGCCGATGATCGGGATAAAGAACAGCCGCAGCCAGAACGGCACCTTGGGCGGCTTGCCGCCGGGTTCAAAGCCCAGGATCGACAGCGCGCCGACACAGACCACCGAACCCATCAGCATCGGCAGCGGCAGGCCGAGGTACTTGGCCGCGAAACCGCCCATGATACCGACCACAAAGATGGTCGCGGTCATGAACAGGTGGATGTCTTCGCCGGCGATACGGATTGGTTTCATCGGAAATTCGGGTCTGGATGTTGTGCCGGGCGGGAAAACCGATCAACTGTTGCGATGTGAAGTATTTGCATGACCTATGTGTACTTCATCGTAGCGTTATTTAACAATGGGTAAGTAAGCCGAAAGAGAGGGTCATTCACCATGGCGCAGACGCGACGGGGACGGATCGAGGACCAGAGATTTCTGACCGGGAAAGGGCAGTACGGCGACGATACGCTCGCCGGGGACGCGTTGCATGCGGTATTCGTGCGCGCCGATGTCGCGGCCGGGCGGCTGGTGTCGCTGGCCACCGACGATGCGGCGGAAATGCCGGGGGTGGCCGCCGTGCTGACGGGCGCCGATCTGGCGGCGGACGGGGTCGGGCCGGTGCAGGTGCCGATGAAGCTGACCGGGCCGGACGGGCGGGTCTGGACCGCGACACGCCGGCCGCTGCTGGCGGGTGAGACCGTGCGCCACGTGGGCGAGCCGCTGGCCATTGTGCTGGCCGAAACGCGGGCGCAGGCGATGGACGCCGCCGAGATGGTCGAGGTGGAGATCGAGGACACCCCGGCGGTTGCCTCGCTGGACGAGGCGCGGGCGCCGGATGCACCGCTGGTCGATCCGGACATGCCGGGCAACCTGTGTTTCCAATGGGCGCGGGGCGACTGGGAAGCCGCCGGCGCGGCGATTGCCGGGGCCCATCACCGGGTGCGGCTGGTGACACCGATCACCCGTGTCGCCGCCGCGCCGATGGAGCCGCGCAACGCCATTGCCCGGCCGATCGAGGACGGCCGGATGGAGATCCTGTGCAGCCACCAGAACCCGGTGGCGCTGCGCCCGGCGCTGGCCCATGCGATGAACATGGAAGCGGAGGCGATCCGCTGCCGGGCGGGCGACGTCGGCGGCGCCTTTGGCATGAAATCGGGGCCGCTGCGCGAGGAATGTGTGGTGTTCTGGGCAGCGCGCAGGCTGAGCCGCGCGGTGCGCTGGACGGCGACGCGGGTCGAGGCCTTTCTGAGCGACGAATCCGCCCGCGACATGTGTTTCACCTCGGAACTGGGCATGGACGCCGAGGGCAATTTCATCGCGATGCGGTTCCTGATGGATGTGAACTCCGGCGCCTATGCCTCGATGCGCTCGGCGATCCCGATGGCCAACCTGGGCGGTGTCGCGGGGGTCTACCGGACGCCGCTGATCGCCGGGCGGATGGATGGATACCTGAGCCACACGGTGCCGACCGCGCCATATCGCGGGGCCGGGCGGCCCGAGGCGACGCTGGCGGTCGAGGGGCTGATCGACAAGGCGGCGCGGCAGGCGGGGATCGACCGGATCGAGTTGCGCCGGCGCAACCTGATCCGGGCCGATGAGATGCCGTGGAAGAGCCCCTTTATCTTTGACTACGACTGTGGCGATTTCGAACGGGTTCTGGATGCCGGGCTGGCGCGTGGCGATGTCAGCGGCTTTGCGGCCCGGCAGGCGGCGTCAGAGGCGCGCGGGTTGGTGCGTGGGCTGGGGCTGGCGATGTGCGTGGAGACGGCGGGCGGGCTCTATGCCAATCCGGGGCGCGACTTTGCCGATGTAGAGGTGCATGCGGATGGTTCGGTCACCCTGTCGATGGGGTCGCTGTCGGCGGGGTCGGGGCTGGAGACGGTGATGACCGACCTGGCGGCACAGGCGTTCGAGCTGCCGCCGGCGCGGGTGACATACCTGCAGGGCAATACCGACGTGATGGACCGGGGCAAGGGCATGGGCGGATCGGCGGCGATGGCGCAGGGCGCGCCGGCGCTGCGCGACGGGGTGCAAAAGGCCATCGCCAAGGCCCGCGCGATCGCCGGCGACATGATGGAAGCGGCCGAGGCCGACATCGAGTATTCGCAGGGCGCTTTCCGCATTGCCGGAACCGACCGCAGCGTGACCCTGGCAGAGGTGGCGCAGAGCGCGGCGGACCGTGGCGAACGGTTGCTGGGCGAGGGCGGCTTTGCGCCCGATGCGCCGACCTTTCCGAACGGCTGCCACCTCTGCGAGGTGGAGATCGACCCGGAGACGGGCCAATGCACCATCGCATCCTATACCGGCGTCGAGGATATCGGCACGGTGATCAACCCGCAGCTGGCCGAAGGCCAGATCCACGGTGGCGTGGTTCAGGGGCTGGGCCAGATGCTGTGCGAGGAGACCCGGTATTCGCCCGGTGACGGACAGCTGCTGACGGCGTCCTTCATGGACTACGCGATGCCACGGGCGGGCAATATGCCAGGGCTGAACTGCGGCTTTGAAGAGGTGCCGACGGCGCTGAACCCGCTGGGGGCCAAGGGCGTCGGAGAGGCCGGGACGGTGGGCGCGCTGGCGGCGGGCATGAGCGCGATCACCGATGCCATGCGTCAGTTGGGTGTCGAGGATTTCGAAATGCCCGCCAGCCCGGGGCGGATCTGGCAGGCGTTGCAGGAAGGCTGACGCGGCGGGACGCAACCGCAGCGCGTGGGTTTACCCGCGCGCTGCCGGGCCCAACAGGGCTTTGGCATCTGTGATGCCGAAGGGCCTGGCGGGAGCCTGCGCCTGCGCCTGCGGCGGGCGGGGGAGGGGGCGCTGCCCCCTCGGCCTGGCGGCCTCACCCCCGGAGTATTTGCCGAAGAGATGAAAGGACAGGCCTAGCCTTTGCGGCGGGGAACCGCGTTGCCGCCCCTGGGCTGGTGTTTGCCTTTGCCGCCGGAGCGGCGCATCGGTTTCGACGGGTCGGAGGCGCCGGAGCGGTAGCTGGTCTTGGCAGCGGATGTGTCGCCCTTTGGTTTGGCGCCGGCGGGCTTGTTTCGGGGCGCGGGTTTGCCGCCGGTTTTGGGTTTGCCCCTGGCGGTGCTTCCGGTGGGTTTGCCCGCCGGTTTCCCCGACGGTTTGGCGTCGGGTTTCCCGCCTGACGGTGATGTCTCCGACTTGGCCGGTTTGGTTGGTTTGGCGGGTTTCGCCGGGCGCAGCGGCGCTACGGTGACATTGCGCGGTTTGTCCGGTTCCGGGCGCGGCGGGCGGGGCGCCTTGGGCGCGCGGGGGCGGTGGCCTTCGGGGGTCTCCGGACGCGGCGATTTGCGGTGGGGTTTGGCGGGTGCGCGCCGCGGCGGGCGGGCGGCGTCGCCGGGTTCGGCCTCGAGCACGCGGGCGGTGACGTCGTTTTCCAGCGTTGCGGCACTTGCCAGCTGGGCGCGGACCTGTGCGCCGGCGGTCTCCGAGAGTTCGACATAGGTCTCGCTGTCCTGCACGCGGATCTTGCCGATCTGGGCTTTCTCGACGTTCAGGCAGCGGATCAGCAGCGGCAGCAGCCAGCGCGCTTCGGCCCGCTGATCTTGGCCGACCGACAGGGCGATCCAGCAGGAGGGGCCGAAGGCGGCGTGGTCCTTGGGCGGATCGGTTCGGGTGGGGCGGGTGTTCAGCTCTTCGGGGGCGGACAGCCGAGCGCGGTAGAGTTTCAGGCAGGCCATTGCGATCTGTTCGGGGCCGTAGGTGGCGAGCAGGCGGGCGGCAAATGCGGTTTCATCATCGGTTGCCTCGGCCTGCCACGCGGGGTCGGACAGCAGCCGTTCCTCGTCGCGGGCGCGGATGTCGTCGGGGCTGGGGGCCTGGGTCCATTCGGCCTCGATCTTGGCCCATTTCAGCAGGCGCGAGGCTTTCTTTGAGATCTTGTCGGAGACGATCAGCGCCGAGATCCCCTTGCGCCCGGCGCGCCCGGTGCGGCCCGAACGGTGCAGCAGGGATTCGGTGTTGGTGGGCAGGTCGGCGTGGATCACCAGTTCGAGGTTCGGCAGGTCGATGCCGCGCGCCGCCACGTCGGTGGCGACGCAGACCCTGGCACGGCCGTCGCGCAGGGCCTGGATGGCGTGGGTGCGTTCGTCCTGGCTGAGCTCTCCTGACAGGCTGACCACGGCAAAGCCGCGGTTGGCGAAACGGGCGGTCAGCCGGGCGACCGCCGCGCGGGTATTGGCGAACACGATGGCGTTGGGGGCATCGTGGAACCGCAGCAGGTTGATGATGGCGTGTTCGATGTCGTTGGGCGCGACCTGTACCGCCTGATAGGTGATGTCGGCGTGCTGGCTGCCCGTGGACTGAGTGGAGACGCGGATGGCGTCGCGTTGATAGCTTTTGGCCAGTTCGGCGATCGAGCGCGGTACCGTGGCGGAGAACAGCAGGGTGCGGCGGCTGTCGGGGGCTTCGCCCAGGATGAACTCGAGGTCCTCGCGGAACCCGAGGTCGAGCATCTCGTCGGCCTCGTCCAGCACAACGGCGCGAATGTCGGCCAGGTCCAGCGAGCCGCGCGCGATGTGGTCGCGCAGCCGGCCCGGCGTGCCGACGACGATATGGGCGCCGCGGTCCAGCGCCCGGCGTTCGTCGCGGGCGTCCATGCCGCCGATACAGGTGGTGATCCGCGCCCCGGCGCGGGCATAGAGCCAGCCCAGTTCGCGGCTGACCTGCATCGCCAGTTCGCGGGTTGGCGCCACCACCAGCGCCAGCGGCGCGGCGGGTGGGCCGAAGCGGTCGTCGCCCCCCATCAGCGTCGGCGCGATGGCCAGGCCAAAGCCCACCGTCTTGCCCGAGCCGGTCTGGGCCGAGACCAGCAGGTCGGCCTGCGCCAGTTCGGGTGCGGTGACCGCCTGCTGGACATCGGTGAGCGTATCGAACCCGCGGTCAGCGAGGGCGTCGGAAAGGGTGGGGATCATGGCGGAGCGGTCCAGGTTGCGGCGCGGTATCGGCGCGAAAGCACGTCCGATACAGCAGGCGCGCGGGCTTGTCCATAAGCGGGATCATCGGGGGGGCAGGGTGCGGGTGCGGAAGGCGTGGCCGGGGGCCTCGGCCACCGGTTGCCACGGGCCATAGTCCGGCTGCGGCTGGGGCGCGCGGGGCAGGCCGAGATCGACGGTGATCCGGTTGTCGTGATCGGGAAACTGCCACAGTTGAAAGGTGCGCCCGTCCACCCGCCAGCGCGGAATGCCCCGGAACCGCAGGATGGTGTGGCCGTCGGCGTCGCGCACCGGCGGGTCATCCCAGTGCGAGGTCAGCGTCCAGTCCATGTAGGTGGAGCGCATGGTGTAGCGATAGACCGGCTGCACCCGGTCGTGGGGCACGAGGCCGGGCAGGCGCCATTCGATCAGAACGATGGGTTCTTCGCCGGTGGCATAGGGGTTGCCATCGGTCAGTTCGTGGCTCAGCCACCAGCCGCCCGCGATCACGGCGGCCAGCGCCAGCAACCCATAACCGGCGCCCATCACCATGCGGCGATCCCAGCGGGCCGCGGCGCGCCAGCCCAGCCATGCCCCCAGCGCCGCGCCGATGACGCCGCCGACGGGCATCATACCGGCGGCCCCCATCGCCAGCCCGCCGTTGATGTTGCTGGCCCCGGTCAGCGCCCCCAGGGCCATGACCAGGATAAAGACCGCCACGGCCCCGAGGGCGGCGGCGATCAGCACGCATTGCACAAACAGCAGGATCCGGGCGAGGGTGAGCATGGCCGCCACCCTATCACGGATGGCGGCGCAATGCGCGGGTCAGAACGTGGCGGTGACGAACAGGCTCAGGTTGCGGCCGGCCGCCTCGATCTGGTCGATGGCGCGGTAGGACCGGTTGGTCAGGTTGCCGGCCTCGAAGGTCAGTGCGACGTTTTCCGACAGATCGACGCTGCCGCGCAGGTTCAGCGTGGCCCAGCCGCTGGCCTGATCGACCACGGCGCCGGTATCGTCGCGCTGGGTCACGGCGGTTTCGCCCTGCACGAACAGGTCCAGCGTGCCGGTATAGCTGCCCGCCACCCAGTCGCTGCGCAGCCCAAGCGTGCCGGTCCATTCCGGTGTGCCGCTGTCGCGGGTGACATAGCCGTTGGAGAAGGTGAATTCGCGGGTAACGTTGGCCAGCGACGCATAGGGGCGGATGCCGCCCCACCAGCCGGGGTCGACCTCGGCCGTCAGCTCCATGCCCCAGCTGTCGGCGCTGTTGACGTTCTGGTACTGCGACTGGCGCGGCACGCCGGTGCCGATGGTGGCGATATAGTTCTTGGACCGGGTGTAGAACAGCGCGGCATCCAGAACCAGCGCGCTGCGGTCGATCCTGAAACCGACTTCATAATTGGTCGCGGTTTCAGGCAGCAGGTTTGGGTTGCCGATCACCGTGCCGCCGCCGCCCGTGCTGGTCAGGAACAGCTGCGACAGCGACGGGTAGGTATAGCCCTGCGAGATGTTGGCGCGCAGGATGGTGTCCGGCGACAGCGCATAGACCAGCCCGAGCGAACCGAGCAGCCGGTCGTCGGAATTGGTCCGACCGGGCTGGGCGACGCCGTCGATGACATAGCTGTCCAGCTGGCTCTTGACGTCGTAGTACCGCAGGCCGGCGGTGGCCGTCAGGTTGCCGAATGTCGCCTCGTGCTGGGCAAACAGGCTGGCGGTCCGGATCGAGGCATCCGAGACCAGCGTCGAAACCGTGGGCGGCGCGATTGGCGGAATGAACGAGGTGGTCGAGCTTTTGTCCGACACCAGCCGGTCGTCATCGAATTCCAGTCCGACCACCGACCGGTGACCGGGCGCGAATTCGAGGTTGGCCATGGCCCGGAACCCGCTGGTGGTCTGTTCGTCGTCCGAGGTCGACAGGATGTTCATGCTGAACGGGCCGGTGGGAAAGGTGATGTCGTTGCGGAACTGGCGGTCGACGGTCTGGGTAAAGGCATCGACCGTCAGCATCGACATCCAGGGCGTCAGGTCGGTGCCCTCGTAAAAGGCGCTGTATTTGCGCAGGTCGCGTTTCGGCAGGCTGATGTCAAAGGCCGGATCGCCGGTATAGACATCGGCCGACAGGTCATAATCCTGCGCCCGGAACCCGATATAGTGGTTGCCCATCCGGTAGCCGAGGAACGCATGAATGTCGCGGTCGGCGCTGCCCGAGGGGACCAGAGGGCCGTTCGGGGTCTCGCGGTCGCCAAGGTCGGATTTGGAGAACGACAGGCGGTAGTCGAAGTTTTCGACCGTGCCTGCGATGCTGGCCGAGGCGCGATAACCGTCGTTGGCGCCGAGGTAGCCGGCGCTGGCGGTGACCTCGACCGGTTTGTCGGCGCCGCGCTTGGTGATGATGTTGACCACACCGCCGATGGCGCGGTTGCCCGAGACAACCGAGGAAGGGCCCCGGACAACCTCGATCCGTTCGATCTCGGTCGGCGAGATCAGGATCGGCGTGCCATAGGTGGTGTGGTCCGACACCCGCTGCCCGTCGATCAGGATGGCGACGCGCTGCGAGCTTTCGCCCCGGATGCGGATCCGTTCGATGCCGGATTCGGTGACCCTGACGCCCGGCACCTCGCCGAGGATGCGGGCGACCGAACTGGGCGGTACCCGGCTGATTTCCTCTTGGTCGATGACGGTGACCGAGGCCGGTCTGTCAAAGACTTCCGTCGGCAGGCCCGAGGCGGTGACGGTGATCGCGTCCAGCGGGATCAGGGTTTCGTCTTTGTCGGTCTGTTCCTGTGCCCGGGCGGTGGCGGGGCCGATCACCACCGCCAGCAGGGCGGCGGAGCCGGAGGCAAGGTGAAAGCGGTTGGTCATGTGTCTGTCCCTCAGGTCGGGCGCGTGCGGCCCACGGCGGTTGGGCGGGTTGCCCGCGGGCTCCCGTTTTCTGATGTGACCTGGCGACGTGCTGGGGTGTTTGAATGACGGGGTCGTTGCCCGTCATGCGGCCTCGTAAAACATCTAATTTCAAAATACCATATCTTTTTTGTCGGAAATGCGGCCGCGGGGCTTGTCTCTGAGTATTTTTGTCAATAATTCATCACCCACAGAAACCGCGACAAGCCCGACGACCCCTGACCCTGTTCAGCCAGGCGCGTTTCCCCGATGCACATCCTTTGCACAGGCAGGAGACAACCCTTGGACGTTCTCGACACGATCACCCCCGCCGCCATCCGCACCGCGCGGCAGGACAACCCGAAACTGCGTGAACGCGACCTTGCGGATCAGCTGGAGATCTCGGAAGCGCAGCTGCTGGCCGCGCACGTGGGTCAGGGCGTGACCCGGATCGATGCCGACATGGGCCGGGTGATGCCGGCGCTGAGCCGGCTGGGCGAGGTCATGGCGCTGACCCGCAACGCCAGCTGCGTGATCGAAAAGACCGGCGTTTACGACAACTACACCGGTGGTCCGCACGCCGGTCTGGTGGTCAACGGCGAGATCGACCTGCGCATGTTTCCGCGCCACTGGGTGCACGGGTTTGCGGTGGAAAAACCGCTGGAGGATGGCGGTCTGCGCCGGTCGGTGCAGATCTTTGATGCCGCAGGAGACGCGGTGCACAAGGTGTTCCTGCGTGACAGCTCGCGGGTCGGGGAATGGGACGGGCTGGTTGCCGGGCTGCGGCTGGCCGATCAGTCCGACACGCTGGCGGTCGGGCCGCGCGCCCCTGTGGAGCCCGCCAAGGGCGATGCGGACAAGGCCGATCGTCTGCGCGCCGAATGGGACAAGATCACCGATACCCACCAGTTCCTGCAGATGGTGCGCAAGCTCAAGATGAACCGTCTGGGCGCCTATCGCATCGCGGGGGCGCCCTATGTGCGGGCGCTGGCGCCGGGTGCGGTGGACGATATGCTGCAACAGGTGGCGGGATCGGGGCTGCCGATCATGGCGTTTGTCGGCAACATGGGCTGTATCGAGATCCACACCGGGCCGGTCAACACGCTGAAACCGATGGGGCCATGGCTGAACGTGCTGGACCCCCGGTTCAACCTGCACCTGCGGGGCGATCACATCGCCGAAGTCTGGCAGGTGACCAAGGCCACCAAGCGCGGCGACGCGGTATCGATCGAAGCCTTTGACCGCGACGGCATGCTGATCGTGCAGTTCTTTGGCGTGCTGGCAGAGCCGGAGGCGGCGGCAAAGTGGAACGCGCTGGTCTTTGCGCTTGAAGGGCTGGCAGCATGAGCCGCCTGACCCCGATCTGCTGGCTGCACCTGGCGCTTTCCGCGCTTCTGGCGCTGGGTCTCGCGGTGCGCGCCGGTGCCGAGGAATCGCCGCAGCGGATTGTCTCGGTCGGCGGATCGGTGACCGAGATCGTTTTTGCGCTGGAACAGCAGCACCGTCTGGTGGCGCGCGACACCACGTCGAATGCGCCCGCTGCCGCACTGGAGCTGCCCGATGTCGGCTATGTCCGGCGGCTGTCGCCCGAGGGGTTGCTGTCGGTCAATCCCGACCTGATCCTGGCGGAGGACGGCGCCGGACCGCCGGAGGCGCTGGCGCTGCTGCACGAAAGCCGGATACCGGTGATCACCGTGCCGATGGGGTTTGACCGTGCCGCGGTGCGGGCCAAGATCGAAGCGGTGGCCGGGGCGCTCGGGCTGCCCGAAGAGGGCGCGGTGTTGGCGGCTGACGTCGATGCCCAGATCGCGGCGGCGGCGCAAACCGATCCGGGCGGCAAGCGGGTGCTTTTCGTGCTGGCGATGCAGGGCGGGCGGATCATGGCGGGCGGCCAAGGCACGGCGGCGGATGGCGTGCTGGCGCTGGCCGGGGCCGAAAACGCGGCGCAGGGGTTCGAGGGATACAAGCTGATGACGGACGAAGCCGTGCTGACAGCGGCGCCTGAGGTGATCCTGCTGATGGAGGGGCGCGGTGACATGGGCGTCACCGACGCCGCCCTGTTCGGTCACCCGGCGATTGCCGCGACCCCGGCGGGGCAGGCGGGCGCGGTGGTACGAATGGACGGCATGCTGCTTTTGGGCTTTTCAGTGCGCACAGGTCAGGCGGTGCAGCACCTCGCCGCCGCCCTGCGCGGGATCGGCGGCTGAGCCGTGGTTGCGGTCAGCCAGACATGGGCGCGTGCGCCGGGTGACCGCAGCGCGGCGGCACGCCGGCTGACGGCGGTGCTGGCGCTGATGCTGGCGCTGGCCGCGCTGGCGGGGCTGGCGGCGGGGGCGTCGGGCACATCGCTGTGGTCGGCGCTGGCGGATCTGGCCGCGGGCCGCGAGCTGTCGCTGCGCGACCGGGTTGTCCTGTGGGACATCAGGCTGCCCCGTGTGATGATGGGCTGTCTCGTCGGCGCGGCGCTGGCGGTCTCGGGGGCGGTGCTGCAGGGGCTGTTCCGCAACCCGCTGGTCGATCCGGGCATCGTGGGCGTCAGCGCCGGCGCCAGCCTCGGCGCGGTGGTGGCGATCGTGCTGGGCGGGTCGGTCGCGGTGATCCCGGCCCAGTGGCTGGTGCCGGTGGCGGCTTTTGCCGGGGCCTGGGCCGCGACGCTGACGCTTTACCGGATCGCGACGCGGGCCGGGCGCACCTCGGTCGCGACGATGTTGCTGGCGGGGATTGCGCTGACGGCGCTGGCGATGGCGCTGACCGGGTTGCTGGTTTACATGGCCGACGACGCGCAGCTGCGCGATTTCACCTTCTGGAACATGGGGTCGCTGTCGGGCGCGAGCTGGAGCAAGCTGGCGGTGGCCGCGCCGCTGATCGGGCTGCCGTTGCTGGCGGCGCCCGCGCTGGCGCGGGGGCTGAACGGGCTGGCCCTGGGCGAGGCAGCGGCGGGGCATATCGGGATCGAGGTGCAGCGGCTGAAGGCGGCGGCGGTGCTGATCGTGGCGGCGGCGACCGGGGCGGCGGTGGCGGTCAGCGGCGGCATCGGCTTTGTCGGTATCGTGGTGCCGCATCTGCTGCGGCTGGTTTCGGGGCCGGATCACCGGTACCTGCTGCCCAATGCCGCGCTTCTGGGCGCGGCGCTCCTGGTGCTGGCGGATCTGGCGAGCCGCACCGTCATCGCGCCCGCCGAACTGCCGATCGGGATCATCACGGCGGTGATCGGGGGGCCCTTCTTTCTTTATGTGCTGCTGCGCCAGCGCGGGCTGGTGGACCTGTGACGGGATGCTGATTGCACGGGATATCGTGGTGAAACACCGCCGGCGGACCATCCTGCACGGGCTGTTGTTCCGCGCCGAGGCCGGGCAGGTGACGGCGATCATCGGGCCGTCGGGGGCGGGGAAATCGACCCTGCTGGGGACGCTGTCGGGCGATCAGCCGTTTGAGGGCCGGATCACGCTGAACGGGCGGGATATTCGCGGGGCGCGCCCGGCGGAGATGGCGCGCCAGCGGGCGGTGCTGCCGCAGGCGATGCCGATGGCGTTCCCCTTTACGGTGGCCGAAGTGGTGCGGCTGGGTCTGCACGAGGCGATGGCCCTGCCGCATGTGGTGGCGCAGGCCCTGGGACGGGTCGGGCTGGCCGGGCGCGAGGCGGCGCTGTTTCAGGAGCTGTCGGGCGGTGAACAGCAGCGGGTGCATCTGGCCCGCGTGCTGGCGCAGGTTTGGGCGCCGGTGACCGGGGGCGCGCCGCGCTGGCTGTTGCTGGACGAGCCGGTGTCGAGCCTGGATATCGGTCACCAGCTGCAGGTCATGGCGATCGTGCGCGCGTTCGCCGGGCAGGGCGGCGGCGTGGTGATGGTGATGCACGACCTGAACCTGACCGCGATGAGCGCCGACAGCGTCGCGCTGATGCAGGCCGGGCGAATCGTGGCGCAGGACCGGCCCGGTGCGGTGTTCACCGATGCGCTGCTGGGGGCGGCCTATGGCTGTGCGGTGGCGGTGAACCGGACGCCAAGGGATTGCGCCTATGTGCTGCCGCAGGTGGCGGGCGGCCCGGGAGGATAGGGGGGCAAGGGGGCGCTGCCCCCTCGGCCTTGCGGCCTCACCCCCGGAGTATTTGCCGAAGAGATGAAAGGACAGGCGGGGTCATTTCAGTTGCAGGATGTCGGGCACGCAGAGTTGGCGCCGCCGCGGCATGGTCGAGGCGCCGTCGGACCGGCGCAGTTTGCGGGGGCCGTCCTTGACCTTGATCCTGGGTTTGGCCAGCGCGCCCGTGGCGGTGAAGGGCCAGGGGCTGCGCGACAGCGGTTTGCCGATGCGGCGGGGCTGGCCGATGACGTCGATAGTGCCCTTACTGACATCGACATCGCCGTAGACCACGATCTGGACCTGGCTGGTTTCGATCACCGATTGTTTGGTCGAGATGCGCCCGTTGGCCACGTGCAGCGGTGCGCGCAGGCAGACGATGGGGGCCGATTTCCCCGGGTGTTTCGAGAACAGCCAGGGCACCACGCCCAGGCCGGCGAGGTCGAGCAGCTGGGTGTCGATGCTGCCGTCGCGCATGGACACGGTGGCATTGCCGGTCATCGAGGTGAGAAAGCCCCGGACCGTGGCGTGCGGGCCGGAGAGATCAAAATCGGCGCGCAGTTTGCCGCTGGCGCCTTTTTTGAATTTCAGTTCCTGCAGGAGGTGGTTGAAGTCCCAGCCCGAGGTCGAGCCCTTGAGCGACAGGATGTCGGGGGATTTACCGAGGTCGATCGCGCCGCTGACATCGAACCGGCCGCCGCCATAGGCGAATTTCAGCGGGCCGAAGCTGGCCTTGCTGTCCTTAACCTGAAGTTCGCTTTTCAGGCTGCTGG
The DNA here is from genome assembly GCF_020171285.1 of Seohaeicola saemankumensis. Lineage (GTDB taxonomy): Bacteria > Pseudomonadota > Alphaproteobacteria > Rhodobacterales > Rhodobacteraceae > JAIUZI01. The sequence continues at coordinate 56,721 of NZ_JAIUZI010000017.1, read as the reverse complement.
TGCCGCGGACGCCTTCGATCTTTTTCAGGTCGACGTCGACTTCGAGATCCATGCCGGCCAGCAGGATGGCGCGGCCGAGCGGCAGCAGGGTGACATTGCGGAACGGGCCCGATGCCGGCGGCTTGGCCGGATCCTGTGGGGTCGTGTCATCGCGTGTGCCGGCGGCCTTGTTCAGCGCGTCGATCTTGCCGAACTGCAGCGCCACGTCGACGAGGTTGCGGACCTGCGCCATCTTGATCAGGTCGCTGGTGACGGCGCCCCGCACCACCGGGTCATCCCGGTCGGCGTCCAGGTTCAGATCGAAGTCGAGCGCGGAGTCCTCGACCGAGAAGCGCGCCGTGGACGCCCAGCGTTGGCCTTTGCTGGTCAGGTGAATGCCGAGCGCCAGCGGCCCGGTCTTGATCGGTTTCAGCCTGAGCGCTTTCAGCACGTCGGCCCCGGAGCCGATCCTGGTCTCTATCGCCAGGTCCACGGTTTCGAACTTGTAGACGTTTTCGACTGAGCCGCTGACGGAGAAATCCCACAGGTCGGTGTCCACGGTCCGGGCATCGAGGTTTTCGGCGCGCAGTTCCCAGGCGTTGCCTGTGAGGTGAACGCCGCCGGTCAGCTGTCCGAAGCCCTTGAGTTCGTCGGTGAACTCCGGCGCGATAAGGCCACCGGCGGGGGTGGAGAGCTGGCCGTCGAAGTCGAAACCCTGCAAATGCAGCACATCGGCGATGGAGCCGTTCAGGATAAAGAAGGGTTCGGCAGGCGGCCCGATGCGCAGTTCGGCCTTGCCCAGGCGCAGCAGCCCGTCGGGCGTGCGCGACACCTGCGACACCACGATCGGCGGCGGGCCCTCGCCGCCGGTGTCCAGCACGAAGCCATTGGTTTCGATCAGCATCGTGCGCAGCGGCGGCTGGCCGGGGCGGCTGATCAGCTGCATGTCGACGCCCACGAGTTTCAGGTCGCGCCGGGTGGTGGTGGCGGGCGGTTTGGCGTCCTCGGGGTAGAGCTGGAGGTTGGTGCCGATGGAAATGTCCTTGGGCGTGTTCAGATCTGCGATTTCGGCGGTCAGGTGCAGGCTCTGGCCGCCGGTCAGTTGAAACAGCGCCTCGCCGGTGCCGGTGCCGCCCTCGGCGGTGCGGTCCAGCCGCGCGGTGATCTTGCCGGTGCCCTGCAGATCGCCTTCGAGTTTCAGCACGTCCAGCAATTGGCCGAGATCGGAGATGGTGGCGGTCAGATCGGCGCCAAGGGCGCTGTTTCCGGCGCCCTGATCCGGGGTGCCGTTGATCTGCACGGTCATTCCGCTGAGGCGGGCGGCGATCTGAAACGGCTGGCCCTGCCGGAAATCGCCGGTCAGGGTCAGCTCCTGACCGTTGAGCGTGCCGTTGCTTTTGAGGGCCACCGGCGCGGAGGGGTCGGTGCGGCCCAGATCGGCAGTGGCCAGTTTCAGGTCGAAGTCCAGCCCGTTGCGCGCGTCGGTATAGGTCACCTCTGTATCGGTCGCGCGGATGCGGTGATCGGCCAGGAACCGGGTAGCGGCACCGGGGTCGGGGTCTTTCTTCGGCTTGTCCGCGCCGCCCCATGACGCGGTGCCGGCCTGATCGACGGTCAGCGACAGCGCGGCCTGGGCGATCCGGATGTCTTGCGGATCGAAACGACCCGCCATCAGGTCGGACAGGTCGATATCGAAATCGAGCTGCCCGAGCCGGGCCAGAGGCCGGTCCGGCACCGTTCGGCTGGGCAGGGTGAGGTCGCGCGCGGTGATATGCAGAACCGGCCCGAGGTCGATCTGTACGCCACCGTCAATCCGCACGTCCTGATTCAGCTTTTGCTGCAACAAGCGTGACGTCAGCTTGCCCCTCGGGCCTTCGAGCAGGGAAGAGGACAGAAGCAGCCAGGCCGCAGCCGCCAGAAGAACGGCCAGCCCGGCCAAGACGGCCAGTATCCGCACCCCCCATCGCATCATCGCCGTTCCCTTTCGAAATAGCTGGCATGAAATCGCTTTTTTTCCAGTGTGAAGGGCAAGGTTGACGAAGGCAAGCACGCCGGCGCGCAATTGGCGGGGCGTTCGTTGCGCTGCTGTTTGGCCTTGTGGGTAAATGACCTTACGCCGCAGTCAATAAGCTTGACCTCTACCTGACAAATTCCTAGCCTCCGGCCAAGTGCAAAATAGTGTTCCGCATAGCGGTAAGACAAGGAGTCGCCGCCAGTCCGGAACCGCAAGGGTGGAGTGATGCGACGATGGGCTGGCCCGTCGTTGCGAACCTGATCGGGCGTCGGTTCGATCGGGTCTGATTTCGGAACACAGGGCCGGGCAAAAGGACGGCCACGCGAAACGTTCTCTAGGGAGGAGACAAAGATGACCTTGCCGCTGAAACCGGGCTCGCGGCCCTGGCACAGACATTATGCCGATGGGGTGCGCCCGGATTTCGACCCGCCCGAGACGACGTGGACGGCGCTGATGACGGCGGCCTTCGACACATACGCTGATCAGATGCATATCGAGTATTACGGCAAGGAATACACCTATGCCGAGATGCGGGCGCTGGCCGCCCGGGTGGCCTCGGCGCTCAGGGCGCGCGGCATCCAGAAGGGCGACCGGGTGGCGCTGCACCTGCCGAACTGCCCCTGGCACCCGATTTTCTTCTTTGGCGTGATCGCGGCAGGGGCGGCGGTGACCCACCTCAGCCCGCTGGATGCCGACCGCGAAATCGCGCACAAGCTGCACGACAGCGGCGCGAAACTGGTGGTCAGCCTGACAACGCCGGAATTCGCCCACCATTTCAAATCGCTGCTGGCCAGCGGCGAAACCCCGACGCTGGTGCAATGCCCCGACCCGGTGTCGGGCGCGGGGCGCGATTGCCCGGTTCTGGACGGTGCGATGTCGGTCGAGGAGTTCTGGGCCGGGCACGAGGGCGCGCCCTATGACCCGGTGCCGGTGACGCCCGGCGACATGGCGCTGCTGCAATATACCGGCGGCACCACCGGCGTGCCCAAGGCCGCCGTGCTGACCCACCGCAACCTGTCGGCGGCGGTGCAGATCTATCACGAAAGCTCCAAGGACGATCCCGCCTCGGCCGCCGGCCGCTCGGGCCTGCTCTATTCACCGCTCTTTCACATCATGGGGCTGACCGCCGGTCTGCTGAAACGCACCCACGAGGGCGGACGCATGCATTTGCGGCTGCGCTATGACGCGGAACAGGCGGTCAGGGAAGTCGAGGAGAAGAAGATCAACAGCCTCGGCGGCGTGCCGACCACCTGGATCGCGCTACTGCAACTGCCCGACATCGAAAAGCGCGACCTCAGCTCGCTGCAATACGTGGGATCGGGCGGCGCGCCGCTGCCGGTGGATGTCTACAACCGGGTGAAACAGCTGACCGGGCTGAAACTGCGCGGCGGCTGGGGCATGACCGAAACCGCCCCCGCCGGCACCAACGTGCCGCGCGACATGCCGGACGAAAAACTGGGCACCATCGGCATCCCGCTGCCGGGGTTGGACCTGAAGATCGTCGATGTCGAGGACCCGTCGCGCACGCTGCCGCCGGGAGAGTCCGGCGAAATGGCGATCATCGGGCCCAACGTAACGCGGGAGTACTGGCAAAAGCCGGAAGAGACCAAAAACGCCTTCTACGACGGCTGGTTCCTGACCGGCGATATCGGCTACATGGACGAAGACGGCTATTTTTACCTGGTCGACCGCAAGAAGGACATGATCCTGTCGGGCGGTTTCAACGTCTACCCGCTGGTGATCGAAAACGCCGTGCATCAGCATCCGGCTGTGGCCGAGGCGATGTCCATCGGCGTGCCCGACAGCTATCGCGGCGAAAGCGCCAAGGTCTTTGTGGTGCTCAACAAGGGCGCGGCGCAGTTCTCGCTTGAAGAGCTGCAAGCCTTCCTCGAAGACAAGCTGGGCCGCCACGAGATCCCGCGCCACCTGGAATTCCGCGAGGAACTGCCGCACACGCCGGTCGGCAAACCCGACCGCAAGGCGCTGAAGGCGGAAGAAACCGCACGGTTGCAGGACGCCTAGGCCGTTGACCAAAACGGGCTGATATCTCTAGGCTGTCCCTGAAACCGGGGGCAGCTATGAAAGACCAAAAGCAAACGGGACCGGCGTCTGAAGCAGCCATCGTCAAGGCATCCGATCACCCGGATAACCTGTTTCGCCAACTCATTGCGCAGCGGCAAGCGGGCGTTTTTGTCAGCGATGAAACCGCGCGTCAGGACATCGCGGCGATGATCGACCGCAAACGGGCAGAGCGCGGCCTTTAGGGCCGCGCGCCCAAGCCGCTTACAGCCCCACCGTTGCCGCCAGCCGCTTCTTGGCCGCCTCGTATTCCGTCGCGAAACGGTCCACCAGCTCGGCTGCCGGCAGGATCTCGTTCACCGCGCCGATGCCTTGGCCCGACCCCCAGATCTCTTTCCAGCTCTTGGGCTTGGAGCGGCCGGAGCTGAAGTCCATCTTGGTCGGGTCCGACCGTTCCAGATTGTCGGGGTCCATGCCGGCGGCGGCCACCGACGGCTTCAGGTAGTTGCCCCAGACCCCGGTGAAGAGGTTGGAATAGACGATGTCGTCGGCGCCGTTTTCCACGATCATCCGCTTGTAGGCCTCGACCGCGTTGGCCTCTTCGGTGGCGATAAAGGCCGAGCCGGCATAGCCGCCGTCGGCACCCATCGCCTGCGCCGCCAGAATGCTGTCACCGCGCGAAATCGCGCCCGACAGGAACAGCGGCCCGTCGAACCAGCTGCGGATCTCCTGCACCAGCGCAAAGGGCGACAGCGCGCCCGCATGGCCACCGGCCCCGGCCGCCACCGCGATCAGACCGTCGGCGCCTTTTTCGATGGCCTTCTTGGCGAAGCGGTTGTTGATCACGTCATGCAGGGTGATGCCGCCACAGGAATGCGCCGCGTCATTGACCCAGGTCTGCGCTCCCAGCGAGGTGATCCAGACCGGCACCTTGTGTTTCACGCACAGCTCCACGTCACGTTCCAGCCGGCCGTTCGACCGGTGCACGATCTGGTTCACCGCATAAGGCGCGGCGGGGCTGTCTGGGTTGGCCTGGTTGTACCGGTCCAACTCCTCGTTGATGCGGATCAGCCATTTCTCCAGCTCGATCGGCTCGCCCTCGGCCTCGCGCGCGTTCAGTGCCGGAAAGGCGCCGACGATGCCGGCCTTGCACTGGGCAATCACCAGATCGGGGTTCGAGATGATGAACAGCGGGCTGCCGATCAGCGGCAGGCGCAGGTGGTCGAATACGGGCGGCATGGTCAAGGGTGTGGTCCTCCTACACGGGCTGCGACGGGGCAGACCCCGCGCATGTTCCGTGAACACTACTCAACTTCGTCAGCGAGTGAATACAAAATTTGTAGTTACCCAGCGTCACGGGCCGGATCAGATCGCGCTCTGGCTGAGGGTTCCCACCATTTCCGCCAGTTTCGGACCGAATTCGTTGATCAGACGGTCCTTTGGCAGGTAGTTGGCCGGGCCGCCGAGGTTAAAGGCGAGCAAAGGCGAATTGTTCTGCATGCTGCGGAACGGAACCGCCACGGAATGCACGCCTGGCTGCCATTCGCCGATGTTGGCGTAGAACCCGTTTTCGGCGATCTGCTGTTCCGCATCCAGAATGCCATCGCGCATCTTGGGCCAGTCCTCTGGCCCGGTGCGTTCCTCAATGGCCTCCATCAGCTCGGTCTTTTCCTCGCCCTTGCAGCCCGCGAGATAGGCGCGCCCCATCGCCGAGCGGGCCAGTGAAATCCGCGACCCGACCCCCAGTTGCAGCGAGATCACGCTGCGCGAGCGGGCGGCGGCGAGATAGATCATGGTGAAATCGACACGGCCGCCAAGCGCCACCAGCACGCCCTCGCCACAGGCATCCGCCAGTTCCTGCATATAGGTCTGCGCGGTTTCGCGCACCGGCAACCCGCTGAGGCAGGCATAGCCGAGGCTGAGCACGGGCACGCCCATCCGGTACCGCCCGGTGTCGTTGTCATAGAGCAAGTACCCGGTTTTCAGCAGCGTGAACGTCAGACGCGACACGGTGGAATTCGGCAGCCCTGTGCGTTCGGCCAGATCGCCGTTCGACAGCCCGGCGCGATCTTCGGGGCGGAAGGCGCGCAGCACTTCCAGCCCGCGGTGCAGCGACGTGATGAACTGCCGGTCGTTGCCGGACCCGGCGGCCTGTTCGCTGTCGTCGACAGGAGGTGTGCGTTTTCTCATCAGTCTCGTCCTTGCACTGTCCCGGCTGGAAGTCCGGGCGCCATTATTTTCCGCGCTGCGGAAATTAGCCGAAATTACCGCGTCACGAAAGCTCCTTCCAGAGAACTTTTCCGCTGGCTGATTTCGGCAACGCGTCAACGAATTCGATGGCGCGCGGGCACTTATATGCTGCCATTTCCTGGCGACACCACGCGATGATGTCATCCGCATCCGGCGTCTTTTCGGCTGCGGCATTTGGAACCACGTAGGCCTTGACGATTTCGCCGCGCCGGTCGTCATAGCTGCCCACGACACAGGCCTCGGAAATCGCCGGGTGATGGTGCATCAGCGCCTCCACCTCGGCCGGCCAGACCTTGAAGCCGGACACGTTCACCATCCGCTTGACCCGGTCGACCATGAAAAAATAGCCCTCCGCATCGCGGTAGGCGATGTCGCCGGTGCGGAAAAACGGCTTGCCGTCGATGTCGATGAACGCGGCCTCGGTGGCCTGCGGGTTGTTCCAGTAGCCCTTGAACACCTGCGGTGCGTTCATCACGATCTCGCCCGGTTCGCCGATCTCCAGCTCGCGGGTGCCGCCGGGTTCCAGAATGCGCGCGTCGACCTCGAACAGCGGCACGCCCAGGCACTGGTTCTTGGGCGCGTCGAGCGGGTTGATATGGGTGGCCGCCATGGTTTCCGACAGGCCGTAGCCTTCGATGTAGTCCAGCCCGATCCGGTCCTTCATCTTGCGCGCCACCGCATCGGGCATCGCCGCGCCGCCGCCGCCGATGCCGGTCAGCGAGGACAGGTTGAAACTGTCGAATCCGGGATGGTTCAGCAGGTCGATCGCCATGGTGGTGATCGACCGCCATCGGGTGATCCGGTGCCGTTCGATCAGCTTCGCCGCATATAGCGCGTTCCACCGTGTCAGAAGCACCACGCAGCCGCCGACATAGATCGGCGTGTTCATCGAGTTTTGCATGCCGGTGACATGGAAATAGGGCAGGGTGGCCAGGTGGATGTCGTTTTCATCCGACGGGTTCCACAGCGCCCCGCCCACCAGCGTTGCCATCACCGTGCGGTGAGTATGGACACAGCCCTTGGGCTGACCGGTGGTACCCGAGCTGTAAGGGATCACCGCCATATCATCCGGCGTGGTTTCGCGCGGGCGCGGGGATTCGCCCGCTGCCAGCGCCTCGTTGAACCGATGGGTGGCCGGGCCGGTGAAATCGGCCTCGCGCAGCCCAGGCAGCGGATCGGGCAGCGGCAGATCATCGCCGGGATCGCCCATCTCGATATAGCTGGCGCCGATGACATGAGGGATCGCACCGTCGGCGATCAGCTGGCGCACGTTATCGGCCAGTTCGACCCCGATCATCATGATCTGCGCGCCGGTGTCCTGCAGCAGGTATTCCAGCTCGCCGTGTTTGTTCATCGGATTCACCGGAACCACCACGCCACCCGCGCGCAGGATCGCGTAGTAGCTGATGATGCACTGCGGGCTGTTCTGCATATACAGAAGCACCCGGTCGCCCCGGGTCAGGCGACAGCGGTTCTGCAGGTAGCCCGCCATCGCCTGCACATGGCCGTGCAGTTCGGCAAAGCGGATATGCCGCCCCTGAAAGATGATCGCGTCACGCGTGCCGAACCGTTCGGCTGTGGCGTCGAGGTTGGCGTCGACGCAACGGTCGGGCAGCACCATCTCGCGGGGGATGTCGCTGGGCCAGTAGCTGTGGGAATGCGGCGTGGTGGTCACTTGGTTGTCTTCTCGTTTCCTTGTCTGGCGCAGTCGGGCACAATCGGGCGGGATCAGGCGCGAGCCTGTTCCCGCACCTCGGCCCAATAGGGCGCGCGCAGTTCTTTCTTCTGGATCTTGCCGATGGCGCTGCGGGGCAGGTCATCGCGGATTTCGATGGCGGACAGGCGCTGGGTCTTGCCCAGCTGATCGTTGGCCCAGGCGCGGATCTCTTCCGCCTGCGTTCCGGCGCCGGGTTTCAGCACCACCAGTCCCAGCGGTGTTTCACCCCAGTCGGCGCTGGGAATGGCGATCACCGCGACATCGGCGACATCGGGATGATCGCGCAGCACCTTTTCCAGGTCGGCGGCGTATATGTTGAACCCGCCCGAAATGATCATGTCCTTCTTGCGGTCCAGCAGGTGAATGAACCCGTCCTCGTCGATCCGGCCCATGTCGCCGGTGCGGATGAAATCCAGCCCCTCGGGGCTGCGCCAGAGGATCTCGCGGGTCTTGTCGTCGGCGTGCAGGTAGCCTGGCATCATCGAGCCCGAGCGACCGACGATCTCGCCGTATTCGCCGGGCGCCAGCTGGTTGCCTGCCTCGTCGATGATCCGCGCGTCGCAGCCCTCGGCCGGTTTGCCGACGGTGTCCAGCTTGTCGGGATAGGCGACACAATCCAGCACCGTGGAAATGCCGCCCTCGGTCATGCCGTAGACCTCGAACAGGTTGCCGGGCCAGCGCGCCACGATATCGCGGATCAGCGGGCCGGGCAGGGGAGCCGAGGTCGACATCTTGGCCCGATATGCCGACAGGTCGTATTGATCGAACTCCGGCGCGTTCATCAGGCGCATATATTGCACCGGCACCAGCATCGCGTGGGTGGCGGCATGTTCCTGCGACAGCTCGAGGAACCGGGTGACGTCGAATTTCGCCATGCTGATGATGGTGCCGCCCTTGACCATAACCGGCAGCGCCGCGACCAGCGTGGTGTTGGAATAGAGCGGCGTCGACATCATCAGCCGCGCCTCGCCGTCCAGACCAAATCGCGGCATCCGCTCCAGCTGCCGGCCCCGGAACCGGTGATCGTGAATGATCCCCTTGGGCGTGCCGGTGGTGCCGGAACTATAGATCAGGTCGAAATAGTCGCCCGGCTGTACCGCCACCGGCGCCGCGATGGGTGTTTCGCCCGCCCAGTCGTCCAGCCCGTCAAGCGCGATCAACTCGGCCGCGCCAAGCGTTTGGGCCGTGTCCATGTGGCGGGCGCTGGCAAACAGGAAGCGCGCCTCGCAGTCGGACATCATCTTGGCCAGCGCCCCGTCGCTGCCGCTGGTCGGTAGTGGCACCATGCAGGCCCCCGCCAGCAGGACGCCGGCATATAACGCAAGGTAATCGGCCGAGTTGTCGGCCAGCCCTGCGACCCGTTGCCCCGGTCCGATACCCTCGGCCGCCAGCCGCCCGGCCACCCGCCGCGCCAACCCCGAGAAGGTCGCCCAGCTATGGTTGCCAGTCTCGTCGATGACTGCCACTTTGTCCGGATGTGCTGCTGCTGCCTCGAAAAAACCGGTGCCAAAGTCCAAGAACGGATAGTCCGCAGACTCCGGCGCACGCAGCCGCGCCGCTGTTTCATTCATGCCCAGTCTCCTCCCACCGCCGCGAATTGATACATCGCAGCGGGCTATTTCCGCTTAGCAAAAATTCTTTCCACAATATTGACTAACTTTTGGATTGGTGCAACAGAAAGCACGCCTGAAAGGAGCCGAATTGATGGATATAGCCCCAGTTTCCGACACGCTCGCAACGCGGCGCGCCGATCCGTCTTCGATTCCCGGCACCCGCGACGGCCAGCCGCGCATCTGACGCGCCGGCACGGCAAACCACGAACTGCGACCGCACCACACCAACAGGACACAAGAACCGATGTTTGATCTGAAAGACAAAGTAGCCATCGTCACCGGCTCCAGCCGCGGCATCGGCCGCGCGATTGCCGAATTGTTCGCCGAGGCCGGCGCCAAGGTCGTGGTGTCCTCGCGCACGGCAGAGGCCTGTGAACCGGTCGCCGAGGCGATCCGCGCGGCGGGCGGCGAGGCGCTGGTGGTGCCCTGCCACATCGGCAAGAAAGAGCAGTTGCAGAACCTCGTCGACAAGACGATCGAAGCCTATGGCAAGATCGACGTGCTGATCGGCAACGCGGCGATCAACCCGGTCTACGGCTCGATGTCGGAACTGACCGACGAAGCCTTTGACAAGATCATGGGCACCAACGTCCGCTCCACCTGGCAGCTGTGCGAAATGGTGCTGCCCGGCATGGCCGAGAACGGCGGCGGCGCTGTTGTGCTGTTGTCCTCCATCGCGGGCATCCGTGGCAACGCGGTGATCGGCGCCTATGGCATGTCCAAGGCCGCCGAGGCGGCGCTGGCCCGCAACCTGGCCGTGGAATGGGGTCCGAAGAACATCCGCGTCAACGCGCTGGCGCCGGGCCTGGTCAAGACCGATTTCGCCCGGGCGCTGTGGGAAGACCCCGAGCGCCTGGCCCGCGCCGAGAACCAGACCCCGCTGCGCCGCATCGGCGACCCAAAGGACATCGCCGGCACCGCGCTGTTCCTGGCCACTGATGCCTCGGCCTATGTGACCGGGCAAACCATCATCGCTGACGGCGGCGAGTTGATCCGCTGAGCCGACCCAGACGTAAGACGAACAAAGGACTATTTTACATGACCGATCAGCCGATCATTTCCGTCACCACCGAAATCGTGGGCGATGTCGCGCTTGTGTGCATCGACAACCCGCCCGTCAACGCGCTTTCCGTGCATGTGCGCACCGGCATCCAATCCGCCGTGGCCACCATCAACGCCGAGAAATCCGCCAAGGTCATCGCCATCTACGCCGCCGGCCGCACCTTTATCGCCGGCGCCGACATCACCGAATTCGGCAAGCCGCCGATGCCCCCCGCGCTGCCCGACCTGCTGAACGAGGTCGAGGCGAGCGAGATCCCCGTCGTCTGCGTCGTGCATGGCACCGCGCTGGGTGGCGGGCTGGAGGTGGCGCTGGCCGCCCATGCCCGCGTCGGCGTCAAGGGTCTGAAAATCGGCCTGCCCGAGGTTCTGATCGGCCTGTTGCCGGGCGCCGGCGGCACCCAGCGGGTGCCGCGCCTGGCCGGTATCCCGGTGGCACTGGACATGGCCCTGTCGGGCCGCCAGATGCCGGGCGCCGAGGCGCTGGAACTCGGCCTGATCGACCGGCTGGAAGACGGCGCGCCGCGCGACATCGCGCTGCAGGCGGGCCAGGACGTCATCGCCGGCACGCTTGAAACCCGCCGCACCTGCGATCTGCAGACCACCCCGGACGATGCCGCGCTCGACGCGGCCCGCGCCATGGTGGAAAAGAAACACCGCAACCTGGTGTCGCCGCAGCGCTGCATCGAGGCGATCGCCGCCTCCACCGGCCCGATCGCCGACGGTCTGAAAATCGAACGCCAGGCGTTCATCGACTGCCTTGCCACGCCGCAGCGTGCCGGGCTGATCCACGCCTTCTTTGGTGAACGCGCCGTCGCCAACGTGCCCGAGAAAAAGGCCCAGCCGCGCGACATCAACGCCATCGGCGTCATCGGCGGGGGCACCATGGGATCGGGCATCGCCACCTCGGCGCTTCTGGCCGGTATCCCCGTCACCCTGATCGAGGTGAAGCAAGAGGCACTCGACAAGGGTGTCGCCACCATCACCGGCAACCTCGACGGCGCGGTCAAACGCGGCAAGCTCAGCGCAGAAAAGCGCGACGCGACGCTGGCGATGCTGTCGGCCTCCACCGAACTGCAATCGCTGGCCGAGGTCGATCTGGTGATCGAAGCGGTGTTCGAAAAGATGGAGGTCAAGAAAGAGATCTTTGGCAATCTCGACACCATCTGCAAACCCGGTGCGATCCTCGCCTCGAACACCTCCTACCTCGACATCAACGAAATCGCGACGGCCACCAGCCGCCCCGAGGACGTGATCGGGCTGCACTTCTTCTCGCCCGCGCATGTGATGCGCCTGCTGGAAATTGTCGTCGCCGACAAAACCGCGCCCGAGGTCACCGCGACCGGTTTTGCGCTCGCCAAACGGCTGAAGAAAATCGGCGTTCGCGCCGGGGTCTGCGACGGTTTCATCGGCAACCGAATCCTGGGCCACTATTCAAAAACCGCCGCCTACCTGGTGCTGGATGGCGCCACGCCGCAGCAGGTCGATCAGGCGCTTGAAGATTTCGGCTTTGCCATGGGCCCGCACAAGGTGGGTGACCTCGCCGGGCTCGACATCGGCTGGATGACCCGCCAGCGCAAGGCGGCGGACATGCCGTCGAACGAACGTTACGCCGGCAACGTCGCCGACCGGATCTGTGAAAACGGCTGGTTCGGGCGAAAGACCGGGCAGGGTTACTACGTCTACGAAGGTCGCGATATGCGCCCCAACCCCGAGGTGGAAAAGATCATCGCCGCCGAACGGGAAAAGGCCGGGATCACCCCGCGCGACTTTACCGATCAGGACATCGTCGACCGCTACATGACCGCGATGATCGTCGAGGCGACCCGCGTTGTCGAAGACGGCATCGCCCTGCGCCCCGTCGATGTCGACGTGGTGTTCCTGTCCGGCTACGGCTTCCCCCGCTTCCGCGGCGGGCCGCTGCATTATGCCGACACCATCGGCGCTGCCGAACTGGTGAAGCGAATCGAAGACTACGCATCAGAGGATGCACATTACTGGCAGGTCCCCGACCTGCTGCGCGAAATGGCGGCCAGCGGCCGCAGCTTTGCTGACATCAACAAGGAGGCCTGAGAATGGATCTGTCCTACACGCCCGAGGAACTTGCCTTTCAACAGGAAGTCCGGGACTTTTTCGAAGCCAACCTGCCCGAGCACATCTCGGCTGCCGTCCGTTCGGGGACCGAGCTGACCGGCGAGATCATGCAGGAGTATCACAAGATCCTGTCCGCCAAGGGCTGGCTCGCCACCACGTGGCCCAAGGAATTTGGCGGCCCCGGCTGGACCCCGGTCGAACGCCACATCTTTGACGTCGAAAGCAACCGCTACAACGCCCCGCGCATCGTGCCCTTTGGCCTCGCGATGCTGGGCCCGGTGATCCAGAACTTTGGCAATGAAAAGCAAAAGAAAGAGGTGCTGCCCGGCATCCTTTCGGCCGAGGACTGGTGGTGCCAGGGGTATTCGGAACCCGGCGCCGGCTCCGACCTCGCCTCGCTGAAAACCCGCGCAGACCGGGATGGCGATTACTATATCGTCAACGGCCAGAAGACCTGGACCACGCTGGGCCAATACGCCAACAAGATCTTCTGCCTGGTGCGCACCAAGTTTGACGGCAAACCGCAGGAAGGCATCTCTTTCCTGCTGATGGATATCGACATGCCGGGCATCGAAATGCGCCCGATCCGCCTGATCGAAGGCGGGCACGAGGTCAACGAGGTGTTCTTTACCGACGTCAAGGTGCCGGTCGAAAACCTGGTGGGCGAGGAAAACAAGGGCTGGACCATCGCCAAGTTCCTGCTGACCCACGAACGCACCGGTATCGCCGGCGTCGGCATCTCGATGCAGGCCGTCGAAGAGCTCAAAGCGCTGGCCCGCACCGTCAAGCGCGACGGCAAGCGGCTGATCGAGGATCCGCTGTTCGCTGCCCGTATCGCGCGGGTGGAAACCGATCTGGAGGCGATGAAAATCACCAACCTGCGGATGCTGTTCCAGGCACAGAAACAGGGTCACCCCGGCCCCGAAACCTCGATCCTCAAGATCAAGGGTACCCAGATCAACCAGGAACTGCGCGATCTGGCGCGGCGCGCGCTCGGCGCTTCGGCGGCCCCGTTCCCCGGTCACGTGACCGATGGCAACCTGGCGCTGACCCCGCCCGATGCGGCGGCCAACGCGGCGCGCTACTTCAACAACCGCAAGACCTCGATCTTCGGTGGCTCGAACGAGATCCAACGCAACATTCTGACCAAGACCATGCTGGAGCTGTGAGATGAACTTTGATCTGACCGAAGACCGCCAGATGCTCGCCGATACGCTCAAGCGTTATCTGGCCGAACAATACGACATCGAAACCCGCAATTCCGTCGCCTACGACATGCCCTGCCACAGCCCCGACAAATGGGCGGAAATGGCCGAACTGGGCATCCCCGGCGCGCTGGTCACCGAAGAGGCCGGCGGCTTTGGCGGCGCGGGCTTTGACATCTCGGTGGTGTTCCAGGCCATCGGCGGCACGCTCTGCCCCGAACCCTTCCTCGGCACGCTGATGGCCTCGCGCCTGCTCGCCGCCGCCGGGGCCGACCAGGAAGCGCTGGTTGACGGTTCCACCAAATACGCCGTCGGCGTCAGCGAGATCGACGCGCCCTATAACGTCGATTTCACCGAAACTACGGCGACCGCTGCGGGCGACGCCCATACCCTGCAGGGCCGCAAATGCGCGGTCTATGGCGGGGCGGACGCTGATGTCTTTCTCGTCGTGGCGAAACTTGACGGCGCGCTGGCGGTGTTCAGCGTGAACGCGGCCGACGCCAATGTCGTCGCCTACCCGATGATCGACGGCGGCAGCGGCGCCGAGGTGGTGCTGGACGATACCCCCGCTAGGCTGGTTCTGGCCGATGCCAAAGCCGCCATCGAGGACGCGATCAACGCCGGTCGTCTGGCGCTCTGTGCCGAGGCGGTGGGCGCGATGGACGCCACCTATGCGATCCTGCTGGACTATCTGAAAACCCGCAAACAGTTCGGCGTCGCCATCGGGTCGTTCCAGGTGCTGCAGCACCGCACCGTCGACCTGCTGACCGAGATCGAGCAATCCCGCTCTATCGTCGTCAGCGCGGCCGCCGGCCTGAACGACGACGATGCCACCATCAAGGTCGCAATGGCGAAAAACCTGATCGGCCGCGCCGCCCGTCAGGTTGCTGAAGAAGCCATCCAGATGCATGGCGGCATCGCGATGACATGGGAATACGCCGTGTCGCATTACGCCAAGCGGCTGATCATGATCGACCACCAGCTAGGCGACACCGACCACTGCCTGTCGCAGATCTCGGCCAGCTACGCAGCCTGACCGCCGCAGTATCGACAACATGAAGGGCGCGCCAATGCGGCGCGCCCTTTCCATTGCCGCTGCGCAAAACTCAGGGCCGCACGTAGGCGTATCCGCCCTCTTGCAGTTCGATCAGGCGCACCACCCCCGAAGGCACCATCGTCGCCTCAGACATCAGCGCGATCTCCTTGCCTGCCTTTTCGCTCATCTTACGATGGGTGTTGCCGCAGGCGGCAAAGCTCAGGTTCGGCATCTCGAGCGACATTGACGACACCCGCTGTTCCACCGGCGACTTGCCCGGCACCAGCATATTCAGACCGGGGCCATAGGCGACCATTTCGATCACCACCTCGTCCCCCTGCGCGGCATAGTAGTTGTGCACGTTCTGCGCGTTGTTCAGCGCCATGTTCATCCGCGCCGGATCATTCTCGTTCACATGGATCGCGACATAGTGGGTCTTGCCCTCGGCCAGCGCCGTACCGCCAAGGGCCGTCACCGCGATGAAGGCCGCAGTTGCCAGATACTTCATGATTTCTCCTCCCATGATGAAATACGAGCGTAGCCGCGCCACCCAGGTCCGTCCATAAAAACATTCGAATGTATCTTCGTGACTGTTCTCCTCAGCAAGTAAAGCATTTCGCAATACCTTCCCCGCTATCGTCGCGACCAAGGAGAAGCCGATGGCGAATGTTGTTCTATTTCTGATTGCTGGTGCTGTCGTGATCAGTTCTCCGGTCCTGCTGCTGTCGGGCCGGCCGCAGCCGGGCGGTATCGCCCTGGTCATTTCGTTGCCGTGGGGACGCGACGCCGCCCGTGTGGTGGACGACGCGGGGTTGCAGCAAGCCACGCTGCAACGGGCGCCGATGGGCGTGCTGGCCGCGCTGACAGATACAAAGAGTATTGATCGACTTTACGAAAACGGTGCCTGGATGGTCGTCGATGGAAGGAACATTCTTGAGCTATGCGTGAATTGACAATGGGCGCGAAGGGGAAAAGCCGCGTGACTTCTGTTTTCCAGGACGAACGCGCGATTCAGCAGTTTTCTGGCTGGCTACTGGTGCCGGTTCCCGGTTTGGCGGCATATTTTCTGAATAATGCAGAGAATTGGCAGCTGATTGCGATCCTCAGCCTTGGACTGGGCGTTCTGATTTCCACCTCCCGGCGGTTTCCCGGCTCGACACGAGATTACCTGCTCAGCGCCTGTTTCATTGGCCATTGCATTGTGTTCACGGCAGCGCTGGCCGGGCATGCCTGGCAGATCGATTCCCACATGATGTTCTTTGCCGCCCTCGCAATCATCTCGACGCTGGCCAATCCCGCCGCCTTGATCTTTGCCACCGTTCTGGTCGCGCTGCACCATATCTCCTTTAGCCTGCTGTTTCCGTCGCTGGTTTATCCCGGTGGCAGCGTGCTGTTGAATATTGAACGCACGGTGCTGCATGCAGGCATCGTTTTGCTGGAGTCCGGCGTTCTGCTGCTCAGCCTGAAGAAACGGCTGGCCGCCGACGCGGAACTGAAACGCCAGCAGGACACCGCGCAAGCGCAAGCTGAGGCGGCTGAACGCGCGGAAGCAAAGGCCACTCATAACCAGAAGGACGCCGAGCAAGTGGTCGCGGTATTTGGCGCGCATTTGGCCCGGTTGGCAGATGGCAAGCTGGACTGTGCGATCGACAGGACATTTTCCGGCGATTACGAGACGCTGCGCAATAATTTCAATGTTGCGATTGCCAAGCTGAAAGGCACCATTGAACAGGTCAAGCAGACCGCCGACAGCATCGACAAGGGCGCCACGGATATTAGCCAGGCATCAAACGACCTGTCGCGACGGACAGAAAGCCAGGCCGCCACACTGGAGGAAGCCGCCGCTGCGCTGGAAGAACTGTCGGCGTCGGTCAGATCAGCCGCCGAAGGCGCCAACAGCGTCGAGCAGACAATGCAGGAAGCCCGGCAGGAAGCCGAAATGAGCGGCGAGGTCGTGACATGCGCTGTATCGGCGATGACCGAGATCGAGGCGTCATCGAACCAGATCGCGCAGATCATTAGCGTCATCGACGATATCGCGTTCCAGACCAACCTGCTGGCCTTGAACGCCGGAGTAGAAGCCGCCCGCGCCGGCGAGGAGGGTAAAGGGTTCGCGGTTGTCGCTACCGAGGTCCGCGCACTGGCGCAACGGTCAGCAGAGGCCGCAACCGAGATCAAGACCTTGATCACGCAAAG
The DNA here is from genome assembly GCF_020171285.1 of Seohaeicola saemankumensis. Lineage (GTDB taxonomy): Bacteria > Pseudomonadota > Alphaproteobacteria > Rhodobacterales > Rhodobacteraceae > JAIUZI01. The sequence goes on along the minus strand of NZ_JAIUZI010000017.1, from coordinate 39,539 downwards.
CGCGGAACAGGTGGATCACGGTGTCAAACTCGTTGGAAAAACCGGCAAGGCGATCACCAACATCGTCCAAAGGGTCAGCCATATCTCGACCCTGATTTCGGGTATTGCCGGTGGGGCCGTTGAGCAATCCGCCGGGTTGAACGAGATCAGCGCCGGCGTCAGCGAACTTGATCTCGCCACGCAGAAAAATGCGGCCATGGTCGGAGATGCAACAGCGGCCGGACAGTCGCTGCACGCCGAGGCACGCAAGCTTTCAACTCTGATGGCTCATTTCGAGACAGGGGACGAGACCGGCATATCCCACCCGACAGCCGCGTGAACGGCCTAGTTCATCGTCCGGTACCGGAATACGCCGGTGCCGGTGGCGATTTCCGTACCCAACTCGTCACGGATTTCGCCCCGGGCAAAAAAGGTGCGGTTGCCGCCACCGGTCTTGAAACCGTCGCAGATCAGCAGCTCGCCCTTTGGCCGTGACAGGAAATTCACATTCATCGACAGGGTCATGCCCAGCTTTTTCACCTCGGGGTCGCCGGTGTAACAGCCGCAGAACCCCATCACCGTATCCAGCATCGTGGCATAGATCCCGCCGTGTGGAATGCCGTAACGGTTGGTCAGGAACTCGGCCAATGGCAGTTCGAACCGGGCAAAATCGGGTTGCCAGTCGACCTGCCGGAACCCCAGGTGCGCCTGCAAAGGGTAGGGCGCTTCAAATTCCATTTTATCGTTCATTTTCCGTTGTTTCCTGCCAAATCACGCCCCGGCTGCCGTCAGCCCGCCGCGCGCATATCGCGGCACGTAGCCGCCGACACGCAGCGCCCGCTCCGGGTTCGAGGCATTGCCCTCAAGCGCGCGTTTCTTGACGCCCTGCAGGATGCCCGCCATGCGAAAGAAGGTAAACGCCACATAGAAGCCAAAGTTGTCGATGCCAGGCAAATTGCGGCGGGCGCAATAGGCGGCGATGAAATCCTCATCGCTCGGCAATCCCTCTGCCGCCCGATCTATGCCGGCCATACCGCGCCCTTCGGGACCGGCGGGCATCGACCATTGCATGATCACCGCCGCAAGGTCCGCGTAGGGGTGGCCAATGGTCGACAGCTCCCAGTCCAGCACCGCGAGGCACCGCGGCTCGGTCGCGTGGAACAGCATGTTATCGATACGAAAATCCCCGTGCACCAGACCGCGCTGGCCATCGTCGGCGGGAATGTTTTCATCCAGCCAGGTCATCAGCGCTTCCATCTCGGGGATCTCGTCAGTCTGACTGTTGCGGTACTGTTTCGTCCAGCGGTCGATCTGGCGGCGATAGTAATTGCCCTCGGGGCCATAGTCGGACAGACCGGCGGCCTCGATGTCGACATCGTGGATCGCGGCAAGCACGCGGTTCATCTCGTCCAGGATCGGCCCGCGTTCCCCGGGGCTCTGATCGGGCAGGGTGGGCAGGTTGAAGTTGCGGCCCGGAACATAGTCCATGACATAGAAATCCGACCCGATCACCTCGGGGTCCTGACACAGCGCATACATCCGGCTGACCGGCACATCGCTGTTTGCCAGGGCGCTTTGGACACGGAATTCCCGGTCGACGGCATGCGCCGATTTCAACAGCTTTCCTGGCGGTTTGCGGCGCAGAACCAGCTGCGGTCCGTCGGTTTCAAGCCGGAAGGTCGGGTTCGACTGGCCGCCCGGAAACTTGGTCGCGCTGCGGATCTCGCTGACGCCGGGCACCCGGCCGCGCAGCCACGTCGCGACGGCAGCAGTATCAAGTTGGGTTACGTCCTGGCTCATCCCGGTCGTCCTTCTGGTGTGAATCGGCCCGCCGCCCGTTTCCGGTGGCAGGCCGCAAAAGTCATCGTCAAGATGCCCGGCGGGGCAAACACGAACGCCGCTTCGTGAGAGCATGAGAAGCGCGCCCGGAAGACGCCCCGCCAGACATTCCGTGTTGGGTCAGAGAACCTCGAACAGGCCCGCGGCCCCCATGCCGCCACCGACACACATGGTGCAGACCACATATTTCGCACCGCGGCGTTTGCCTTCGATCAGCGCGTGACCCACCATGCGGGCACCGGACATGCCATAGGGGTGACCGATCGAAATCGCGCCACCGTTCACGTTCAGGATCTCGTTCGGGATGCCCAGAACGCGCTGCGACTGCAGAACCTGGCTGGCAAAGGCTTCGTTCAGTTCCCACAGGCCGATGTCGTCCATCTTGAGCCCGTGCGCCTCGAGCAGTTTCGGCACGGCATAGATCGGGCCGATCCCCATCTCATCGGGCTCGCAACCGGCCGCCATGACACCGACATAACGGCCCAGCGGCTGCAGGCCGCGTTTCTCGGCGACCTTGGCCTCCATCACCACGGCGGCAGAAGCGCCATCCGACAGCTGCGACGCGTTACCGGCGGTGATGTACTTTCCCTCTTTGACGGTTTGACCGTCCTTGAACACCGGGTTCAGACCGGTGAGGTTTTCCAGAACGGTACCCGGGCGGTTGCCTTCGTCCTTGGTCAGGGTGACTTCCTTGAACGAAACCTCTTTGGTTTCCTTGTCCATCACGCCCATGGTCGAGGTCAGCGGCACGATTTCATCATCGAACTTGCCGGCCTCCTGAGCCGCGGCGGTGCGCTGTTGCGACTGCAGGGCATAGGCGTCCTGATCTTCACGCGAAACACCATAACGCTCGGCGACGATCTCGGCCGTCTCAAGCATGGACATGTAAAGAGCGGGCTTGTTTTCCTTGATCCAGGGATCGCCCGCGCGGTCGGTCCTCATGTTCTGGTTCTGGACCAGGCTGATCGATTCAACACCGCCGCCGATGACCACATCCATGCCGTCAACCAGCACCTGCTTGGCCGCCGTGGCGATCGCCATCATGCCCGAAGCACATTGGCGGTCCATCGACATCCCCGCGATGGTGACGGGCAACCCGGCGCGAATCACGGCCTGGCGGCCGATGTTGCCGCCGGTGGAGCCCTGCTGGATCGCGGTCCCGATCAGGCAGTCCTGCACTTCGGAGCCCTCAAGGCCGGCGCGCGACACGGCGTGCTGAACCGCGTGGCCGATCAGCTCTTGCGCCTGGGTGTTGTTGAACGCGCCGCGATAGGCTTTGCCGATCGGGGTCCGCGCGGTGGATACGATAACTGCGTCACGCATTGAAATTTCTCCTCGTTAGTTCTGTTGGTGGCTCAGGGATTGGACCGGTTAGGGGCAGGGTTTGCCGGGCGACTGTTCCGGTTCCGGGTGATCCCGGCAAGTAAAGAGTTCGCTGGACCAAACGTCGCGTGGTCGATGACGCAGCGTTTCCGGAATGTCGTCGGCATCGTAGTGGTTTGATCTCCCGGTTCCTTGGCCCCGCGCCGAGCGGTCCATATTGGGTTTGCATTGTCATATTCCGCAAGGCGAAATGTAATTTCGCATATTGGCTTGCGGCGGAATGAACGATGATTGGGGCCGGTTGTCAAGCCGTGGAAATATTTTCCGCAGCGTGATTTTACCCTGCGCCACCCCTGACAACCAGTAAGGCCCCGCCGTGACGGGCGGGGCCTTTGTCATCGCTCCCAAGGGAGAGCTGGAGATGAGGAGGAAGCTTTCTCAGAAGACGATGACATTCCGTTTGGCCGCGCCGGTCTTGGTATCGGCGATGGCCTCGTTGACTTGTTCCAGGGTCCAGCGACCCGAAATCAGCTCATCCAGTTTCAGGCGGCCCTGCTGGTACAGGTCGACCATCCACGGGATGTCGCGTTTGATCACCACGTCGCCCATTTTCGAACCGACGATCTGCTGACCGCTGTTCGACATGATAATGGGTTCGTATTGCGCCGTGGTTCCAGCGGCGGGCATGCCAACCATGACGATCTTGCCGCCCATTGCCAGATAGCGCGGTGCGGAATCATAAGCCGGGATGGCCCCCACGGTGACGATCACAGCATCGGCCTTGCCGCCCATCGCCTTGATTGCCGCACGCCACGGTTTCGGATCCGAGGCAAGCACCCCGTCGGTTGCCCCGAACTCCTTGGCGATTTCCAGCTTGTCGGCCATCATGTCCACGGCGACGATGCGGCGGGCGCCGGCGATGCGCGCGCCCTGAATGGCGTTCAGCCCGACGCCGCCGGCACCAATCACGACGACATCCTGCCCGGCCCGGACCTGGGCGGCGTTCACGACGGCCCCAACGCCGGTAATGACACCACAGCTGATCAGTGCGGCGCAGTCCTTGGACATATCCGCGGGGATCTTTACGATCTGGCTCTGATCCACCACGACTTTCTCGGCAAAGGCGCCACAGCACATGGCCTGAGACAGTTTGCCGCCGTCAGCGGTTTTCAACGGCCCCGCTGTGGGGTCGACGGGGGTGGCGCAGATCGTCGGCTTGCCGGATCCGCAGTTCGGACAGCTTCCGCAGGCGCGAATCAAAGTGACGACCACGTCATCGCCCATGGCAAATCCCGGGACACCAGCGCCCACGGCGGTGATCCGCCCCGCCGCCTCGTGGCCATAGACCGCCGGCAGGCTTCCACCAAACTTACCTTCCCAATACGAGATATCGGAGTGGCAGATCGACACCGCATCCAGGGTGACTTCCACCTCGCCCATTCCGGGGGCGGCCAGCTGGATCTGTTCGATCACGAGGGGTTCGCCATATGCATGGCACACGGCAGCTTTGATCATTTGCATGCTAGTTTCTCCTTGACGCTTTCTACCCGTGAGACCGAAAAAGCTCAAGCCTTGCAGCCGATATTTCTGTGTTATTGTAATAACTTAGATGCAGCGGAAATATATTCTGCAAACATCTGAAAACATTGAATTTTCCCAAGAACCCGCCGCCGGGCGATTTTGTGACGCTACGGAACAATGCCTGACAAATGTCCGGACCACCGGCGTCACGCACCCCGCGCGAAGGATTATTGCGCGTCAGGCGGCCGCAGCATTCTTTTCTTGCCAAAGGCATTCTCTGTGCATACCCTTTTTTCGAAACACGCGAATAGACTGCAAAGAAATAGCCCACGGATCCGTGGAAGGAGACATATATGATTGTAGATGCAGACGCCGCGCGCCCCCCATCGCCATTACTGCTGGCTGCTGAATGGCGCGCCGTGCTGGAGTTCAATGCATTTGCCGCATCGCTGCCTCTGCTGAGAACCCTGCCCAAAGGCAACGGACGCCCCGTCATGGTTCTGCCCGGTCTGGCCGCTGGCGACATGTCGACACTGCCCATGCGCATGTTTCTCAAGAACAGGGGATACTCTGTATACGGCTGGGCGCTTGGCCCCAATCAGGGATATCGGCCCGGTCTGAAAGAACTGAAGCAAAAGCGCCTGACGGAAATCCACAAGAAACACGGTTGCAAGGTCAGCCTGATCGGCTGGAGCCTGGGCGGCATCTATGCCCGGCAACTGGCCAAGGCGATGCCAGAGGCGGTGCACGAAGTCATCACGCTGGGCAGCCCCTTTAAGGGTCATCCGCGATCGTCGAACGCCTGGCGCCTGTACGAGTCGCTGGCCGGTCATACGGTAGATGAAATCGCCGCCATCGAGGAAATCGCAAATCCCCCCAAGGTGCCATTCACCTCGATCTTCAGCCGCACCGACGGGGTGGTATCGTGGGAATGCTGCATCGAGGACGAAGGCCCGACCACCGAGAACATCGGCATCGAAGGCAGCCATTGCGGGCTTGGCCACAACCCGCTGGCGATGTTCGTCATTGCCGACCGGCTGGCGCAGCCCGAAGGCCAATGGCAACCCTTCAACCCGTCCTCCGCCGCCGTCCGGGCGCTGTTCTCGGACCTGCACGAACCGCCGCGCGCAGCGGCAGCCTGAATCGGCGCCGGCCCGCCCCCGTGGCGGTCGGCGCACCCCGAACTCCCCTGAATTTCTGCAGCGCAGAATTTCAGGGGCTTTTTCACCAAAATTCTGCGACATAACGTGTCTATTTGCCTTAAAAACTTGAAGTTTCAGCGCTGCAAACATATATTCTGCACTGCAGCATGACAGGCTGTGCCGATACTCGGGCAACCGTCAGAAGCTGGCACTTGATAGGAGAAACGACATGACCACGACCAAAGCCAAAAAGCCCGAAGCAGAAACCATCGACGCCAAGGCCATCAACGAATCCGTTGCCAAGGCAGAAGAGTGGATGAAGGAATCCGGTGACAAGCTGCGCGAGGCCGCCAGCAAGGTGACCGAGGACGTCAAAACCGCCGGTAACATTGCGATCGAAGGCGAAATTCAGGCCACCACCAAGGTTCTGAAACTGGCAGGCGATCTGTTGAATGCCCGCGCCGCGGCGACCCTGTCGATCCTGAAGGCGCCGACCATGCAGGAAGCGTTCGACATCGAACAGAACTTTGTCCGCGACGCCGTGGAAACCATGAACGCCAGCGTCAAGGAGTTGAACGAAATCCGTTACAACACCTACCGCGATGCCTCGCAGACCTATTCGGCACGCGCGCATGAGGTGATTGACGGGCTGTCCAAAGCCGCCAAAGCCAAGGCCAGCTGAGACCCATTGCCGGTGCCCACACACCGGACCATGCAAACCAGACTGCCCGGTCCCACAGGACGACCGGGCAGTCCGTATCTGTAAAGCCGGGACCAACAACCGGACGCAGAGACTGAGACGACCCGGAACCGAGACTGGCCATCAGACGACCGCAGGGGAGCGCCGTCCGCATCGGCCGCAAACTGAAAGGGAGGATTGTCATGGCACATCTTTCGACCATGGACGCCACGTTCCTGTATTACGAAACGCCGGAATCCCCGATGCACGTGGCCGGTCTGGCGATCTTTAAGCCAAAAGACGACTATGACGGGAACATCTTTGAAGATTACCAGCAGTTCATCGAAGATCGCATTCACCTGATCAGCTATCTGCACCGGCGTCTTGGCACGTCCTCCTTTGCGCCTTTCGATCCGATCTGGATCGAAGATTACGATCTGGACTGGGATTACCACCTGCGCCACAACGCACTGCCGAAACCCGGCAATCGCAAACAGCTGAACGAGTTGGTTGAACGGCTGCATGCCGTCCCGCTCGACCGGAACCGGCCACTGTGGCAGTTCTATGTGATCGAAGGTCTCGAAGAGGGTGGTTTCGCGCTATATACCAAGACGCACCATGCCTGTCTGGACGGCGGCGCGGGCATGATCACCATGGACGTGCTGTACGACAAGACGCCCGAGATCACCAAGATCGATCCGCCCAAGGTGCCGCGCCATGCCCGGTCATCACAGCCGGAATGGGTGCAGCAGCTGACCGAATCCTATGCCCAACTGATGCGGCAGCAGGTCGAGCTGATCGAGAACACGCCGCAGTTTCTGAAAACGCTGGAGCGGCTGGGGCGCAAGGCCATCGACGACCTGGTTCACCCCAAGCAGAGCACGGCGCTGACACCGCCGCGGACCTCTTTGAACATGTCGATCGGGCGGGGGCGCAGTTTCGCGACGCTGACCCTGCCGCTGAACGAGGTCAAAGCCCTGGGCAAGGCGGTCGGGGCCAAGATCAACGACGTTGTGATGATGCTGTGCGGGGGCGCCTTGCGCCGGTACCTGACACAGATGAACGAACTGCCCTCCGACCCGTTGATTGCCGGTGTTCCGGTATCGCTGCGCAAACCTGGCGACTATGCGATGAACAACCAGGTCATCATGATGTTCGGCAGCCTTGGTACAGATATCGCGGATCCCCTGGAACGGCTGAAGGCCATCCACGAGTCGATGACCGATGCCAAGGATCGCGTCGATATGGTCAAGGATACCATTCACCTCGAGTATTCGATCTATGGCGCGCCGCTGTTCCTGAAGGGTCTGACCCGGATCATGAGCGAAACCAAGGCCGCGGACCGGTTGCCACCGACCATGAACCTGGTGGTGTCGAACGTGCCGGGATCGCGGACGCCGATGTATCTGCTGGGCCACGAGATGGAAGCCTATTTCCCGGTGTCGATCCCGCAGCACGGCGTCGGATTGAACATGACCGTGCAGAGCTATTGCGACCGGCTGGATTTCGGCATCGTCTCGGCCAAGACGGCCATGGCGGACACCTCGGTCCTGACTGACCTGATCGTCGAAGAGTTCAAGGCCTTTGAAAAGGCCGTCGCAAAAGTGACCGCCGCAGCCGAACCGGCAATCGAGGCCAAGGCGGAACCCGAACCGAAAAAGCCGGCGGCACGCAAGGCGCCCGCCAAACGGACCGCCGCCAAGCGGGCACCTGCCAAACGGACGCCAGCCAAGAAACCCGCGACACCGAAAAACCCGACCTGAACCCGGGCGTGGCAATTTCGGAATGCGCCACAGAAAAAGGGCGGTGGAGTGATCCACCGCCCTTTGTCGTTGACCGGCCGATCAGAGCTTACTCAGCTTCGATCGTTCCCAGCAGGTTCCATTTCCCGGCGTTGGCCTTGGAGATAAAGATCGCCTCGCCGCCGACGTGATCCTCGGCGCTGTAGTCGACATGATAACCGCCAACGGTGTCCATGTAGTTCAGCGTTTCCATGCCCGCGATAAAGCTCTCGTGGGTCAGGTCAGGTCCTGCGGCTTCCAGCGCCTTGACCAGGGTCACAGCCGCCGAGTAGCCCAGAACAGCCGCGATTTCGGCTTTCTCGCCGGTTGCGGCGGTAAAGCTGTCGGCCCATGCCTTGACCTCGGGGACGTCCATACGCTGGGTCACGTCCGGGTAGCCGGCACCGGCGTAGACATCAACCGTCACACCCTGCTGGCCAAGCGCGGCAGCGGTCACCGGCAGGAAGCCGGCGGAGGTGAAGAAGAACGTCATGTCCTTGAAGCCCATCTTGTCAGCCGTCACGATCGCGGTGATCGCCTGGCTGATGCCAAGCGCCAGACCGATGGTCGAGCAACCCTGTTCGCGCAGTTTGCCAAGGGCGCCGACAAAGTCTTTTTCATCCGGCTTGTGGGTGGATTCAGCGATGTATTCCAGACCGCGTTCACCCAGTTCGTCCTTCATGCCATGGCGGATTTCTTCGCCAAAGTCGGTGGGAAGGATCATCGCGCAGAAGTTTTCCTTGCCTTCGGTGTCGATCAGGTACCCGACGGTGGCGCGAACCTGATTGTAATAAGGCGCGGTACCCGCGAATTTCCACGGCTCCAGCGGCTCGGCCATCTGGCGGGCGGCGGACAGCGGGCTGGTGTTCGGAATGCCCTTGGGCTCCATCATCTTGAACATGGCTTCGTTGTGGGGCGTGCCCAGGTTCAGCATCATCGCAAAGACTTCGTTGCGGTTGATCAGCTTGTTCGCGGCCTGCAGCGCCTTGGGGATCTGGTAGCCGTGATCCTCGACCACATACTCGATCTGGCGGCCATGCACGCCACCGGCGGCGTTGACCTGATCGATATAGTGCTGGGCACCTTTCACAGCAGGCACAGAGAAGGGCGCAAAGATACCGGACAGGTCATGCGCGCCGCCGATGATGATGCTGTCAGCAGTCACACCGGGTGTTTCGGCCACAACTGCGCCGGTCATTGATGCCAGGGCAACCCCGGCGGCCATCAGTTTGGTTTTCATGTTTTCCTCCAACATTGAGTTCAGTTCAGTACATCTGGTCGATCAGCGCCTTGTGACGTTTTTCGACAAAGCCCCGTTTCAGTTTCATGGTCGGCGTCAGTTCTTCGTCCTCGGCCGTCAGCAACACGTCGATCAGGCGGAAATCCTTGATCTGTTCGACGCGGGCGAATTCGGCGTTGGTTTCGGTCACCACTTCGCGGATCAGGTTCACGACCTCCTTGGCATGGGCCAGCGAGGCGAAATCCGAGAACGGGATCTGTTTGTCCTGCGCGAATTTCTCGACGTTTTCCTGGTCGATCATGATCAGGCAGGTCAGGTATTTCCGCTTGTCCCCGATCACAACGGCGTCCGAGATATAGGGCGAGAACTTGAGCTTGCTCTCGATCTCGGCGGGGGTGATGTTCTTGCCCCCGGCGGTGATGATGATGTCCTTCTTGCGGCCGGTGATCCTGAGACAACCGTTGTCGTCGATTTCACCGATGTCGCCAGTCAACAGGTATCCATCGGGCGACATGGTTTCGGCCGTTTTCTCGGGCCGGTTCCAGTAACCTTTGAAGATGTTGCCACCCTTGATCAGGATCTCGCCGTCTTCGGCGATCTTGACCTCGCAGCCGGGCAGGGCCGGTCCAACGGTCCCGATCCGGTTGTTGCGCGGATCGTTCACCGTCGCAACACCGGCCGTCTCCGTCATGCCGAACCCTTCGCTCAGCGGCACGCCGATACCCGCGAACCAGCGCAGCAGGTCAGGAGAAATCGGCGCCGCGCCGGTGGTGCCGCGCCGGATACGGGTCATGCCCAGCATCGAACGGATGTTGGACAGAACCAGCCAGTCGGCCAGCGCGTGGCTCAGCCCCGAAATGGGATCCAGCGATTTGCCGTTTTCCTTGGCCGCGGCTTTCTTCAGCCCCTGCTTGATCGCCCAATCGAAAACCACCCGGCCCATCGGCGTCGCCTCGGACCGCATGATCATGATCCGCGAATACATTTTCTCCCACAGACGGGGGACAGCGGTGAACAGGGTCGGGGCGACCTCGCGCAGGTTGTCAAAGACGGTTTCCGGGCTTTCGGCAAAGTTCACCACGGCCCCGGCGCGGATCGGCTGTTCGACGGAAAAGATCCGCTCGAGCACGTGGCACAGCGGCAGGAAGCACAGCTGTTCATCCTCGGAGCTGACGTCGAGCAGGGTCTCTGCCGAGACCAGCTGGAACATCATGTTCCGGTGGGTGATCATCGCGCCCTTTGGCGGTCCGGTGGTGCCAGAGGTATAGACCAGCATCCGGGTGTCTTCGGGCTGCACCTGTTCCAGGGCCTGCTCGAACCGGTTGGGGTGTTTTTCCTGCGCCTTGCGGCCCATCAACAGCAGTTCGTCATAGAACATGACCTGCTCGTCGTGGAAATCGCGCAGGCCTTCGCGCTCTAGCACGATGGCCTTTTGCAGGCCCGGCATTTTGTCCCGCGCCTCCAGAAACTTGTCGAGCTGTTCGTCGTTCTCGATGATCAGGAACTTGGCCTGGCTGTCGTTGACCAGATAGGCCAGCTGGTCAGCGCTGTCGGTGGTGTAGACACCGGTCGGAATCGCACCGATGCTGGCGACAGCGAGGTCGATATAGATCCATTCGCGGCGGTCCTCCGACAGGATCTGGACGCATTCGCCGTGCCGCAGGCCCATTTCCATGAATGCCTGCCCGATCCAGCGGGCGTGCTCGTAGAAATCGGTCCAGCTGTAGGATTGCCAGATGCCGTATTCTTTTTCCCGGTGGGCGGTGTGGCCTGCCTTTTCCTTGCAGCGTTTGGCCCACAGTTTGACGATCGTGTCGCAGCCGTCGAACAGGATCGACCCGTCAGGGGTTGTTACTCCGTCCAGCATGGTGATTACCTCCACGTCTTGCGCTTTTTCCAGCGCTTCTGGCCGCGCTGGCTTTCGCCTTGCTGGCCCAGATAAAATTCCTGGATATCGGCCGAATTCAGCAGTTTCTCCGAGTCCCCCGCCATCACGATGCGGCCAAGTTCCAGAACGTAGCCGTAATGCGCGGTGTGCAGCGCGATGTTGGCGTTCTGCTCGACCAGCAGCATGGTGACCTTTTGCTCGTGGTTCAGCCGAGAGATGATGCCGAAGATTTCCTGCGTCAGCAGCGGAGACAGACCCAGACTGGGTTCATCCAGCAGCATCAGCTTGGGCCGCGCCATCAATCCGCGCCCGATCGCCAGCATCTGCTGCTGGCCGCCGGACATGGTGCCCGACGCCTGTTTGCGACGCTCGCGCAGGATCGGGAAATAGGAGTACACCATATCCAGATCGTCTTCGATGTCCGCCGCGCCCTTGCGGGAATAGGCCCCCAGCCGCAGGTTTTCCTCGACCGTCAGAAAGGGGAACACCTCGCGCCCTTCGGGCACATGGGCCAGACCGGAACTGGCAATCTTTTCGGGGTCCTTGCCGTCGATGCGGTCGCCGGCAAAGGTGATGTGCCCCTTTTCGGGATAGATCACCCCAGAGACGGTTTTCATCAGGGTCGTCTTGCCGGCACCATTGGCGCCGAGGATGGTGACGATCTGGCCCTCGGGGACCTGGATCGACACGCCACGCAGCGCCATGACCGCTCCGTAGAAGCTTTCGACGTTTTGGACGTCCAGAACCGTTGTCATGCGCCCGCCTCCTCTTTCTTGAGCTCGGGCTCACCGTTGACGCCGGTGCCCAGGTAGGCCTCGATCACGTCAGGGTGGCTTTGCACCTCGGACGCGGTGCCCTGCGCCAGAAACTTGCCGTCTGCCACGGCCAGAACACGGTCGGAAACGGCAGACACCAGCCCCATGTCGTGTTCGATCATCAGGATGGTCAGACCCATTTCGCGCTTCATGTCCTCGATCCAGAACGCCACGTCGCGGGTCTCCTCGACCGACAGACCCGACGCCGGTTCATCCAGCAGCAGCAGCTTGGGGCCGATGGCCAGCGCGCGGCCGATCTCGACCACCTTGCGGACACCGTAGGGCAGGCCGGCGATAAGGCTGTCGCGGTGCGCTTCGAGTTCGAGAAAGGTGATTACCTCTTCGACCCGGCGCCGGTGCGAGCGTTCGTCGGCCCGCGCCTTGCGGGTGAACAACAGATCCTGGATCACCTGCGTCTTGCGGTGCACATGGCGCCCCATCAACAGGTTGCTCAGCACGGTGGAATGATCGAAGAGTTCGATATTCTGGAACGTGCGCGCGATGCCCAGTTCAGCGATCTTGTGGGCCGGCAGGTGGGTGATCTCTTCGCCATCGAAGAAGATTTTGCCCTCTGTCGGTTCGTAAAACCGCGAGATCATGTTGAAGATGGTGGATTTCCCGGCTCCGTTCGGTCCGACGAGGGTGAATACCTCTCCTTCGGCCACGTCGAAGCTCAACCCGTCGACGGCCTTGAGCCCGCCGAAGGCAATGGATAGGTCTCTGACTTCGAGCAAGCTCATTTCATCCGCTCCGTTTTCAGGTAGGTCATCTGGCGGCGAAACATGTCGCGCCGCGACAGCGGGAAGAGATCCCAGAACGCCTTGATCTTCAGATAACGGCCGTAGATGCCGAGCGGCTCGTAGATGATGAAACCGATCAGGATCAGCGAGAACACCAGCGTATCCAGGCCCGGCACGCCGGACAGATCGACGCCGATGTTGGACAGGCCGTCGCGGACGATGGCCAGAACCTGTGGCACGGCGGTGATCAGGATCGCGCCGGCAAAGGCACCCTGGATATGGCCCAGCCCGCCGATCGTCACCGCCAGTAGCAGGTTGATCGAGATGATGATGGTGAAGGCCTCGTAATTGAAGAACGAGAAGAAGTGCCCCATCAGGCCACCCGCCAGACCGGTGATCGCGCACGACAGGCCAAAGGCCAGCGTCTTGGTCCTTGACACGTTGATCCCCAGCGCACGGGCCGAGATTTCACTGTCGCGCACGGCGAGGAAACTGCGCCCCGTCGCGCTGCGCAGCAGGTTGGCATAACCGAAGGTCACGATGACCACGACCGCCAGGCACAGCCAGTAGAAGTTGGGTAGCGAGTCATAACGACCGAAGGAGATGCCAAAGATAGCGATATCCGGTGCAAAGACGCCCGCGACGCCCCCGGTGATTGGCTCGGCGAGGATGACCGCTTCTTCCACCAGAACGGCCAGCGCCATGGTGGCAATCGCCAAATAGATACCCGACATGCGGATCGCCGGAATGGCGATGATCGCGCCAAAGACACCGGTCACGGCGCCTGCGGTCAGAAAGGCCAGCAGCCAGGGCCAGCCAGCATTCATCAATGCGGCATCGGTATAGGCACCGATCGCCAGAAAGGCGGCGTGGCCCAAGCTGACCTGCCCGGTATGTCCGACCAGAACCATCAGCCCCAGCCCGGCCAGCGACCAGATCAGCGTATTGGTGGCTTCGGCCAGGAAATAGTCCGAGGCAAAGAACGGCACCAGGACAAGGACCAGAACCAGCAGGCCAATCCGTAGTGCGGTCTGGCGATCCTTGAACAGGTCGATGTCGCGGTCGTAGGATTTCTTGAAGATGACTTTCATTGCTTTACACCTTCTTCGCCGTGATTTGTGAGAACAGCCCGGCGGGACGCAGGATCAGCACCAGCAGCATGAAGACATAGGGCGCGGTCTGGCTGACACCGGCGGGGCCGTAGCGCGCCGCGATCGGTTCGATGACCCCGATGATCAGGCCACCGGCCAGCGCGCCGGGCAGGCTGCCGAACCCGCCGATGACAGCGGCGGCAAAGGCCTTGATCCCGATCAGGCCGAGGTTGGGGTCGATGGTGCCCTTGGAGGCCGCCAGCACCCCGGCGATGGTCGCCACAATGCCCGACAGACCCCAGATCAGCGAGTTCAGGAACTTGACCGGGATACCCATGTAATAGGCCGACAGCTGGTTCTGCGACGCGGCCTGCGTTGCCAGGCCGATCCGGGTGAAGGCAAAGAAATACCACAGGACGGCGGTCAGCAGGATCGTCGCCAGGATCGTCACCGCGTCTTCGGCCGAGATGATCAGCCCGCCAAACGCAAAGGTGAGACCGGCGTAGGGCGTTTCGAGCACCAGCGGCGAGTAGCCCCAGATGGCCCCCGCGACAAAGCGCAGAACAAAACCGATGGCGATGGTCAGGATCACCAGCGCGAACTGCGGCTGGCCAAAGATCTTGCGCACCACAAAGCGGTCCATGCTGTAGCCGACACCGCCCATGACAATGCAGGCCAGTATGATGCCGGGAAGGAACGCGAGGCCGAAGTAGTCGTCATTGACGAAGCCGAGCGCGACAAAGGCCCCGAGCATCATCATGTCGCCCTGCGCAAAGTTCACGCCTTCCGATGATTTGTAGATGAGCACGAAACCAAGGGCGATCAGCCCGTAGACGCACCCATTGGCGACCCCGCCAATGATGAGCTGGATGAACTCCATCCGGTCCTCCTCCTATTTCTTCCCCTCTTGGGGGTCCGTGACGTCTTGCGGAAATTTCGCTTGCGAAAGCATTTTCCGCTTAGTGGAATTTCATTTCGATCCGGGGAACATAGGCAGTGCTGCACCTGCAACATTGACATATGTCAAATTCCAGTTCTGGATTATTAGGTATGGAACCCCTCTTGGCGCTCACCTGCCAGCTTTCACCCTTATTTACAAGTGTTTGATTCACCTACTCGCGCTGAGTCCAAACTTGCCCATGCGACATTTTTGTTGATTGGGTACGTTTTTTCACTCGATTCCGGTCAAGTGGCCGCTCGCAGAACGCGAATCCCTGATTTCGGGATGCAGACGCGATTCTGAGCCCGCCCACGTCAAGGCAGCAGAATATTTTACATAATTAACGTTATCGGAATCATTGCCCTCGAACGGCGTCGAAACGGCGCTTTGTGATGCGGCAATCTTGTCCTGTCATAGGGGCTTTACAATTAACTAAAGGCCGGGAAAGGTGCGTATACCGTAGTACACGGTTGGCCCGCCCAATCAGGAGACGGAATTGAAACCGACTGATACCAACGACCCTGAATTCTTTCACAAGATCGTTGACTGCCAATATGCCTGCCCCGCGCACACGCCGGTTCCAGAGTATATTCGACTGATCGCCCAACAACGGTATAGCGACGCCTACCTGATCAACTGGGAAAGCAATGTCTTCCCCGGTGTTCTGGGCCGGACCTGTGACCGGCCCTGCGAACCAGCCTGCCGGCGCGGACGAGTCGAAGAGGAACCGGTGGCGATCTGCCGGTTGAAACGGGTGGCGGCCGATTACAAGGACGACATCACCGCGCGGTTGCCCAAGGCCGGCAAACCCAACGGCAAGAAGATCGCGCTGATTGGCGGCGGTCCGGCCTCGCTGACGGTGGCGCGGGATCTGGCGCCGCTGGGCTACGAGCTGCACCTCTATGACGCGCAGTCGACCGCAGGTGGCTTCATGCGCAGCGAGATCCCGTCGTTCCGCCTGCCCGCCGAGGTGCTGGACGAAGAAGTCGGCTATGTGCTTGACATGGGAGTACACACCCATTTCGACACCTACGTCGACAGCATGGCCGAAATCCTGGACAAGGATTACGATGCCGTCTTTGTCGGATGCGGCGCGCCGCGCGGCCGCGACCTGCCTAATCTGCCCGGCCGCCAGGAGGCAGACGCCAACATCCACATCGGGCTGGACTGGCTGTCGAACGTCGCCTTCGACCACATCGACAAGATCGGCAAGCGGGTGATCGTCCTGGGCGGCGGCAACACCGCGATGGACTGTTGCCGCACCTCGCGCCGGATGGGCGGCGAGGACGTCAAGGTCATCGTGCGCAGCCCTTACGCTGACATGAAGGCAAGCCCGTGGGAAAAGGAGGATGCCGTTCACGAAGGCATCCCGATCCTCGACAATCACGTGCCGATGGAGTTCGTTGTCGAAAAGGGCAAGTTGGTCGGCATGAAGTTCGACAAGGTCGAGGCGGTCTATCACAAGGACGGTCGCCGCGAACTGGTGTCAACCGGCGAAGAGCCCGCGTTCTACCCCTGCGACGATGTGCTGATCGCCATCGGGCAGGAAAACGCCTTTCCCTGGATCGAAGACAGCACCGGCATCCGTTTCACCAGCTGGGGCACGCCGATCATCAATGATGACGAGACGTTCCAGTCGACGCGCAAGGACGTGTTCTTTGGCGGCGATGCCGCCTTTGGGCCCAGCAACATCATCACCGCCGTTGCACATGGTCACAAGGCCGCCGTTTCTATCGACCTTTACTGCCAGGGCAAACAGCTGAGCAAACGCCCGGCCCCCGGTGTGACGCTGGTCAGCCAGAAGATGGGCATTCACGAGTGGAGCTATGACAGCGTGCCCACCGACGACAAACGTGTCGCGGTGCCTCTCGTAGATCTGAAAGAGGCGCTGAGCAGCCGCGATCTGGAGGTCGAACTGGGGTTCGATCCACAGGCCGCCTTTGTGCAGGCCGAACGCTGTCTGAACTGCGACGCGCAGACCGTGTTCACCTCCGGAAACTGCATCGAATGTGACGCCTGCGCCGACATCTGCCCGACCAGCTGCATCAACTTCACCCAGAACGGCGAGGAGGAAGAGCTGCGCCAGCGCCTGATGGTCCCGGCCGAGAACCTGGAACAGGATCTCTATGTCTCGGAAACACTCCCATCCGGCAAGGTCCTGGTGAAAGACGAGGACGTCTGCCTGCACTGCGGGCTTTGTGCCGAACGCTGTCCGACGGCGGCCTGGGACATGCAGAAATTCCTTTATTCCATGGCCAAAGCCACCCCCGACCTGATGGTGATCAAATGAAAAAGATCAAGGGCATCAACGATTTTGTTGTCAAGTTCGCCAATGTGAACGGCACCGGGTCGGCCAGCGCCAACCACCTGTTCGCCAAGGCGATCTTTCGCATGGGCATCCCGGTCAGCCCGCGCAACATCTTTCCGTCCAATATCCAGGGTCTGCCGACATGGTACGAGGTGCGGGTCAGTGCCAAAGGGTACCTGGGCCGGCGCGGCGGGGTGGACTTGATGGTCTGCGTCAACCCGCAAAGCATGGAAAAGGACGTCGCCAGCGTCGAACCGGGCGGCTATTTCGTTTACGACAGCACCAAACCGCTGGCGCCGCACCTGAAGCGGGACGATATCCACTACTTCGGCATTCCCTTCACCCAGATGTGCATGCGCGAGTACCCCAACCCGCGCCTGCAGCAGCTGTTGAAAAATGTGGTCTACGTCGGCGCGCTGGCGGCCTTTCTGGATATCGACTTTTCGGTTCTCAAGGGGTTGCTGAACGACCAGTTTAAGGGCAAGGAGCGGTTGATCTCATCAAACGTGCACGCGCTGGAAATGGGCTATCACTATGCCCGCGACCATTTCAAATGCCCGCTGCCAATCCGCCTGAAGAAAGGCGGCAACAGCGCGCCGCACATCCGGGAATCCGAACATATCCTGATGAACGGCAACACGGCCGCCGCCCTGGGAGCAATCTATGGTGGCGCGACCGTCGCGGCCTGGTACCCGATCACACCGTCGACATCGGTCGTGGACGCGTTTTCGCAATACGCCGAACGGATGCGGATCGACCCCGGCAGCGGCAAGCGCAATTTCGCCGTTGTTCAGGCCGAGGATGAACTGGCCGCCATCGGCGTGGCCATCGGCGCCGGCTGGAACGGCGTGCGCGCCTTTACCGCGACGTCGGGCCCCGGCCTGTCGCTGATGAGCGAGTTTCTCGGGCTGGCCTATTTCGCGGAGATCCCGGTGGTTCTGATCGACGTGCAGCGGTCCGGCCCGTCCACCGGGATGCCCACCCGGTCGCAGCAATCCGACATCCTCGCGGCGGCCTATGCCAGCCACGGCGATACCAAGCAGGTGCTGTTGTTCCCGGCCACCCCGCGCGAATGTTTCGATATGACCGCCGACGCCTTTGATCTGACAGAGCGGTTGCAGACCCCGGTTATCCTGATGTCCGACCTTGACCTGGGCATGAACGACTGGATGTCGCCGCCACTGGAGTGGGACGACGATTACCAGATGGACCGGGGCAAGGTTCTGGACGCCCAACAGCTGGACGAAGTCGAGAAATGGGGCCGCTACCTGGATGTCGACGGCGACGGCATCTGCTACCGCACCCTGCCCGGCACCCATCCCGACAAGGGCGCCTATTTCACCCGTGGATCGTCCAAGAACGAAATGGCGGTCTACAGCGAGAGCGGCGACGACTACGTGCAGAACGTGGATCGCCTGCTGCGTAAATTCGAGACCGCCAAGAAATACGTTCCGCGCCCCAAGACCCATGATCCGATTCCGGTGAAGAACCCGAAAACGGATCTGAAGCTGGGCGCGTTGTTCTTCGGCACCAGCGCCTCGCCCAGCTACGAGGCGGTCGAGATGCTGGCCAAAGAGGGCTATCCCATCGACACCATGCGGATCCGGGCCTTTCCGTTTCACGCCAGCATGGACGCCTTCATTCACAGCCACGATCTGGTGTTCGTGATCGAGCAGAACCGCGACGGCCAGATGCGGCGGCTGATCATCAACGAATGCGAGATTCCACCGGGCAAGCTGGTGTCGGTGCTGAATTACTCGGGCACCCCGATCACCGCCCGCAAGATCGCCCGGATCATCCGTGAGACACTGCAATCGGATGACGCCAAAGCCAATGTTGTGCCTCTGCACTCGGAGACCGTGTGATGTCTTATATCAAACCAAAGTTCCGCCATCCGCGCCTGCAGAAAAACGCTCTGGGCTTTACGGTTGCCGATTATGACGGTGCGATTTCGACGCTCTGCGCCGGCTGCGGTCACGACAGCATCTCGGCGGCGATCCGAAACGCCTGTTTCGAATCCGCGATCCCGCCGCACCGCATCGCCAAGGTCTCTGGCATCGGCTGTTCATCCAAGATGCCGACCTATTTCCTCGGTAAATCGCACGGCTTCAACTCGGTCCACGGGCGGATGCCCTCGGTGGCCACCGGCGCCAGCCTGGCCAACCGGGCGCTAACCTATATCGGCGTGTCCGGCGACGGCGACACCGCATCCATCGGCATGGGCCAGTTCATCCACCTGATCCGGCGCAACGTGAACATGACCTATATCGTGGCCAACAATGGTTGCTACGGGCTGACCAAAGGGCAGGACAGCGCCACCGCAGACCTCGGCTCTGTCGCCAAGGGCGGCGCGGTGAACCCGTTCGACGGCATCGACCTGGCCAGCCTGGCGATCCTGCAGGGCGCCAGCTTTGTCGGGCGCAGCTTCTCCGGCGACAAGGAACAGCTTGAGCCGCTGATCCGCGCGGCGATGGCACACAATGGCTTTGCCTTTATCGACGTGGTGTCGCCCTGCGTGACCTTCAACAACCACACAGGCTCAACCAAAAGCTATTCCAATACCCGCGAGCATCTGGAACCGATGGCACTGGATTTTGTTCCCATGCGCGAAGAGATCCGCACACAATACGCCGAAGGCAGCACCCAGAGCGTCACCCTGCACGACGGGTCGGTCATTCATCTGCATAAGGCCGATTCCGGTTACAAGACGGATGACCGCATGGGCGCGCTGAATGCCATCCAGTCGGGCAATGACGCGGATCGCATCCTGACCGGGCTGCTGTATC
The DNA here is from genome assembly GCF_020171285.1 of Seohaeicola saemankumensis. Classification (GTDB taxonomy): domain Bacteria; phylum Pseudomonadota; class Alphaproteobacteria; order Rhodobacterales; family Rhodobacteraceae; genus JAIUZI01. Next base: position 19,467 of record NZ_JAIUZI010000017.1, on the reverse strand, counting down.
TGGATCCGAATTCAAAGGATCTGAATACCAACCTGAACCTTGCGACCCGCCCCCTGAACGAATTGGGCCGTCGCGAACTGTGCCCCGGCAGCAAAGTGTTGGACAGCATCAACGAAGGGCTGCGGTAACCTGCAGCCCCAACCGGGCCATTTTCAGGTTTTGCCGGTCACTCCTTCTGTGATTGGCGAACGGATTGGTGATTGGATTTCGCCCGGCGAACCGAAATCATGGGGCCAACTGCAAGCAACTGTCAGGTGTGCCCGATGACCGATCCTTCCTACTTTGCCCCCAAGGGCGGTCTGCCGCCGCAAACGCAACTGCTGACCGACCGGGCCATGTTCACCGAAGCCTATGCGGTGATCCCCAAGGGCACGTTCAGCGACATTGTCACCAGCCGCCTGCCATTCTGGGACAAGGCGCGGTTCTGGGTGATCGCGCGGCCGCTGTCGGGCTTTGCCGAAAGCTTTTCCCAGTACATTGCCGAGGTTCTGCCCGGTGGTGGCAGCGACCGTCCCGAATCCGACCCGCGCGCGCAGGCGGTTTTGTTCGTGGTCGAAGGGACCGTGTCGCTGACGCTCGGCGCGGCCGAGCACCAGCTGGCAGAGGGCGGCTATGCCTATATCCCACCCGGAACCAAATGGCGGCTGCATAACACCGGCGACGCGCCCGCCCGGTTCCACTGGATCCGCAAGGCCTATGAACCCGTCGAAGGGCTGCCGCCCCCTGCCCCGCTGATCACCCGCGACGCCGATGTCAGCCCGACCCCGATGCCCGGAACCGACGGCAAATGGGCGACAACGCGCTTTGTCGATCCCGACGACCTGAGCCATGACATGCATGTCACCATCGTCACGTTTCAGCCCGGCGCGGTGATCCCCTTTGCCGAAACCCACGTGATGGAACACGGGCTCTACGTGCTCGAAGGCAAGGCCGTTTACCGGCTGAACCAGGACTGGGTCGAGGTCGAGGCAGGCGATTTCATGTGGCTGCGCGCCTTTTGTCCACAGGCCTGTTATGCCGGCGGACCGGGGCCGTTCCGCTACCTGCTCTACAAGGACGTAAACCGGCACATGAAGCTGGCCTACTGAGGCGATGGGGGGCCGCTATGCCCCCCAACCCGGCCTTATTCTCCGGGCAGCGACCCCTTGCCGTGACCGGATAATCCGCCCGAAACCTCTTCGGTGGATTCCCCTGTCAGTTCCTCGGGCAACACGAGGTTCAGCACGATGGCGATCAGCGCGGCGGGCAGCAACCCGCTGGTCATCAGGATGCGCAGGGTGTCGGGCAGGTATTTCACCGCGTCCGGCTCCAGCTGCAGCCCCAGCCCAACCGACAGCGCAATCGCGAAAATCACCATGTTGCGGCGGTTCCAGTCGACGTCGGATAACATCGAGATACCGGCGGCGACCACCATACCGAACATAACGATGACGCCACCGCCCAGCACCTCGATCGGCACCGTGCGGATCACGCCGCCGACCTTGGGCACCAGCCCGCACAGGATCAGGAACAGCGCGCCGATGGTCACGACGTGACGGCTCATGATCCCGGTCATGGCGATCAGGCCAACGTTCTGACTGAACGAGGTATTCGGAAAGGCACCAAAACAGCCCGCAATGGCGGTGCCGACACCATCCGCATAGGTCGCACCGGCGATCTCCTTGTCCGTCGCCTCGCGCCCTGCCCCGCCCTTGGTAATGCCGCTGACATCGCCCACGGTTTCGATGGCCGAGATAAACGCCATCAGACAGAACCCGATAATCGCCGCGCCCGAGAATTCGAACCCGTATTTGAACGGCTGCGGCAGCGCAAAGGCCGCCGACCGGCCCCAGGATCCCGCGATGGCGTCCAGCGACAGCATACCGACGAGGATTGCATAGATGTAGCCGACGATCAGGCCGATCAGAACGGCGGACACCGACAGCATCCCCTTGGTGAAAAACTTGAGCCCCAACGTGACAAAGATCACCAGCAGGGCGGCCGACCAGTTCAGCAGAGACCCGTATTCCTCGGCCCCCGACATCTTGGCCGGAACGCCACCTGCGGCGTATTGGATGCCGACCTTGACCAGCGCCAGACCGATCATCGTGACCACCAGCCCTGTCACCAGCGGCGGCAGGGCGAAACGGATACGCCCGATCACCGTGCCCAGCAGGGCATGGAACAGGCCACCAACAATGACACCGGTGAACAGCGCGGCCAGTCCGTCGACCCCTTTGCCCGCAACCAGCGGGATCATGATCGGCAGAAAGGCGAACGAAGTGCCCTGCACGATGGGCAGGGCCGCGCCGACCGGTCCGACGGTGATCGTCTGCAACAATGTCGCCACCCCGGCAAACAGCATCGACATCTGGATCAGGTACAGCAATTCCGGGAAATCGGGCGAATTAGAGCCGAATCCAAAGCCTGCGGCCCCCGCGACGATGATCGCCGGCGTGACATTCGACACAAACATCGCCAGCACATGCTGGATGCCCAGCGGAACCGCCCGCGCAAGCGGCGGCGTATAGTTTGGGTCGCGCAACTGGGCCGGCGTCCCGATTGATGTATCTGCCATGTCGTCTTACTCCTGTTGGTTTTGCCGCTTTTTCCGCGACTTTTGTCAGGCCCCCACAACCGAATAAGGCGTGTCGAACCAATGTTCCTGCAGATTGGGGCCGTCACCGATGCGGTCGATCACGGCAAACAGGCCCGGCGCCGACAACGGCGTCAAAACCCCATGCCAAGTGTTCCGCAAAAAATTGATCCCCTGCCCCGGCGCGGTCAAGAAGGCGCGCGGCTGACCCGGCTTTCCACCGTCATCCGACGCGACAACGACCAGAAATGAGGCAGCGGTCATCGGGATGAACGCCTGGCTGCCATCGGGATGGCGCTCAACCATCTCCAGCACATAGGGCAATTGCCGGGCCTGCGCATCAAACAGGCTGATGCCCGCGCGCCCGTCTCCGAAATCAAGACGCCCCAGATCGTGGTGCCGTCCGCACAGGCCCTGGTTGATGATCTTGTCCGGGCTGTCCCTCAGTTCCAGCACATCGCCGAACGGCGCAAAGTCAGAGGCGGTCAGGGGCTGTGCGACGATCGTTGTCACGGCAGCAGTTCCGTCAACCGCAACTCTGCGATGCGCTCGACCTGTCGGCAGGCTTCGTCGAATTCGGTCTGCGTGTCATTTCCGATCCGACGGTCAAATGCGGCCCGGATCGACGCCTTGTCATGGTCCCGCACGGCAATGATGAAGGGAAACCCGTGTTTCTGCGTGTATGCCATGTTTAGAGCCACAAATGCCGCTCTTTCTTCGTCCGTCAGCAGATCAAGACCCGCGCCGGCCTGCTCTGCGGTTGACTCCGCCGTCAGACGCCCGGCCTGCGCCAGTTTTCCCGCCAGGTCAGGGTGCGCGGTCAGCACGCCCAGCCGTTCCGAGTGGCTGGCCGAACGAAACACCCGCGCCAGCGCGTTGAGCAGCCCGATCGCGCTGTCATGGGCTGGACCCAACTCCAGATCAAAAGCCCGCTCGGCGATCCAGGGGGAATGTTCGATAATGCCGCCAAAAGCCGAGACAAAAGCCGCCCGTTCCATCTGTGACGGGCGGTCGAAATGCAGCGGCGGATGGGTGTCGTGCCAGTGGCGGGCAATGTCGATGCGGCGGGCAAACCAGACATCCGGTTTGCTGATCGCGTATTCGAGAAACCGGCGCAGCGCCATGACCCGCCCCGGACGCCCCACCAGGCGACAGTGCAGCCCAACCGACATCATCTTGGCCGCGCCCCCCTGCCCTTCGGCATAGAGCGCATCAAAGGTGTCCTTGAGATGGGCAAAGAACTGATCGCCCGAGTTAAACCCCTGCGGCGTCGCGAAGCGCATGTCGTTGCAGTCGAGCGTATAGGGCACGATCAGCTGATCACGGCCCTGATGGCGCCGCCAGTACGGCAGGTCATCATCGTAGGTATCCGCGATATAGGCAAATCCACCCTCTTCGCTGGCCAGATCGACGGTGTTGACCGAACAGCGTCCAGTATACCAGCCGACCGGGCGTTCTCCTGTCACCTCGGTATGCAGGCGGATCGCCTCTGCCATATCGGCGCGCTCCGCGTCCGGCTCGGCATCCTTGTACTCGATCCACTTCAACCCGTGGCTGGCGATCTCCCAGCCCGCGTCCTGCATTGCCCGCACCTGTTCGGGGCTGCGCGCCAGGGCGCTGGCGACACCATAGACCGTGACCGGGATACCGAATTCACCGAACAGCCGATGCAATCGCCAGAACCCTGCACGCGCGCCGTATTCATAGATGCTTTCCATATTCCAGTGGCGCTGCCCCGGCCATTGCGCCGCGCCCACGATTTCGGACAGGAATGCTTCTGACGCGGCATCGCCGTGCAGGATATTGTTTTCGCCGCCTTCTTCATAGTTCACCACGATCTGAAGGGCGATCTTGGCCCCGCCGGGCCATTTCGGATCGGGTGTTCGCGGGCCGTAACCGCGCATGTCTCGGGGGTAGCGTGTCAAATTTCAGGCTCCTGATGTCCGGTGATCTATACAGGCATTGCAATCATGAGACTTTCCGCATTTTCCTGAAACATCTATTGGTGTTTTTGTCATGTCCCCGCTGCGCCGCGGCATTCATAGTAGGCACACGCTCACCCGGAGGATGAAATGCCCGGCTATCTGTCCACACATGTTCTTGATACGGCACGCGGATGCCCCGCCGCCGGTTTGCACATCACCCTGTACCGGCTGAACGGGGAGTATCGGGAAAAGTTGGTCGAAATGACGACCAATTCCGATGGCCGCACCGACACGCCGATCCTGCCGCCCGAAAAATTCGCCACAGGAACGTATGAACTGGTGTTTTTCTGCGGCGCCTATCTGGAACAGCACGGCCAGGCCAGCGGTCCGATCAAATTCCTGGACCAGGTACCGATCCGCTTTGGCATGGAAGACGCCGAGGCCCATTACCATGTTCCGCTCCTGCTGTCCGCCTACGGCTATTCGACCTATCGCGGATCGTGAAAGGGGCATCCGGCTCCTTCGGTTGACAGCGCCATCCCGCAAAGCTCTGATGGTATCATTACATCAGAGCATTTCGGGACGCGGCATGACTATATTGCGACACCTCATTTTGGGATGGACCTGTCTGGTTCTGGTTGTCGGCGGTTCCGCCAACGCCAGTTCAAACACCGACTTCCCCCGCAGCGGGCCGGATTACACCGCCCAGCTGTCCTCGATTTTCCAAGCGCCGATGTTCAAGGATCGGCTGCTGGTCGTCGACCGGGAGGTGATTTATGAGCGGGACGAAAAATTGGCGGTGGTCGCCCCGTTTGGCGAACAATTTGCCCTGCCCCCGGAAACCGGCACCAATCCGTGGACCCTGTTTTTCCTGTTGCAAGCCTACCGCATGAAGCCGCCGACGTTCGCGCAAAGCCTGCAACTGAGCGATCATGTTTTCGATGCCCGCAGCCGGCAGGTGGTCCTGAACATGCTGGGCATCAACAAACCCGAAGCGACCCAAAGTGCAAAAGCCTTTCGCAAGGTGTTTTCCCATGGGTCCGATGAATTCCAGCGGAGCGATTTCCACACGCTGATGAAGCGCACATATGGCCAGGACAAGCCGTTTCGAGGTCACGTCAAGATATTGAATCTAAAAACAATTAGTCTCCAACAGTACGATGTATCCAAGCAGGAACTGCTGGTTCGCGAAACCTCGCGGCTGTTTGGTTCAATTTCATCCGCCAGCAAGGTCGCAATGCCTGATCACGAACTTCGCGAAAGCTGGAAGATGGATGAGAACACCGCCCGTTACGTTGTCAGGCACCTCAAAGGCAACGGATACGGCGGCCGCACTGCTTATCTGGCGATCCGCGGAACCCTCTATTTCCCCGGAGAGCTAAAGAAACCTCTGGCCTTCTTCCCCGAAGAGATCGCGATCTACTATGACAGCTCTTATGTCACGCCGATCATGGTCATTTCGGTGACAGACCTGTTCCGGGACAAATCCGCGGAACGTCTGCGCGCACAACAAGCCGAACACGCTGCGGAGGCAGCTGAACAGGCCGCTCTACTGGCGGAGCAGCGGCAATTGCAAACCGAAAGAGCCGCTGCAGCAGCACGCATCAGTGCCCGTCCGCTGGATATCCTGGGTGTGCGGCTTGGCATGTCCGAGCAAGAGGCGCGCAGCCAGCTCGCCGGCACGTCAGCCGCTTTTCAGATCGCTCCGACCCAGAGCTTTGACGATAACCCCCCGGAAGGGGGCTCCCTTTCGCCCTCTCCCTGTCAGGTCCATCGCGGGCGCATGCGTCGGGAAATGACCGCACTGCTCCGATCCTTGTCGCGGGATGTCGCCGATTCCGGGGGGCTAAGCGCTGAGCAGCAACAGGTCCTCGACAGCCGGCAGGCCGAGTTGATTGCGGCCATGCCGAACGAATGCCGCCCGAGGTTTGATCCCTTTGCCTCGTATTTGACGGCCACGGCAAGCTATGCCGAAGGCAAGATCGAGGACAACGTCATCGTGTATTTCGGCCACCAAGAGATGAATGGCGGCACCGTTGCGGCCGTTGTTAGACGGCTCAAGATGAACCGCGTCGAATTGAACGTCGCCAAGAAACTGACCGAGAAGCTGGGTACCGATTTTTACGCGGCGAATGACACGGTCCGCTACTGGATGAATTCGCCCGTGGACCATTTTCGTGTGATCGACGACGAGAGCTTTCGCAACCTCTGTATTCCCTGGCTGCCATGGCCGGTCGAATACAACAGGTTCTCGGTGGGCGGGTTCAGGACCGACTGCAAGGGTGTGCTTGGCGCCCAGACAGACCCGGACTCTGCCAGCCTGTTTCTCGTGGATACCACTCACCTGACCAAGATCCGCAAATTGCGGGAACAATCCGTCGAAGCGGAAAAGCACACGCCGGTCGATGTCGACTTCTGATCTCAGGGCAGCTGCCGGGTGATCCGGTCCGCCATGAAATCGATCAGCAGACGGGTTTTCGGATCCTGCCTGCGACGATGGACATAGAGGCAAGCCATTTGAATCGGAACCGGTGGCTCCTGCTCCAGAACAGGCACTAATGCGCCGTTATTGAGGTGGTCGGAGACTTCGAACAACGGTTTCAGCACAATCCCGTGCCCGTCCAGAGCCCACCGCGTCAACACATCGCCATCGTCGGACTCGAACGGCCCCTTGACCGAGAACCGTTTGACGCCCTCCGCTGTCTGCAACGGCCACTGGAACTCGGGCGCGCCGGGGTAGCGCAGGTTCAGACAATCGTGGCCATCACGAACCAGCGCCTCTCCGCTTTGTGGCACGCCCCGACGCGCCAGATAGTCCGGCGAGGCACACAGCACGCGGGGGCAATCCGCGATTTTCCGCATGCGCAGGGTCGAATCCTCGGGAATCCCGAGAAAGAACATCACGTCCAGCCCCTCGGCCGTCAGGTCCAGTTTCCGATCGGACAGGCGCAGGCGGATGTCGATCATGGGATAGCTCTGCTTGAAATCCGGCACCGCCGGCGCGATCAGGCGCCGCCCCATGCCAAGTGGCGCTGCGATAAACAGGGTGCCGCGCGGGGTCATGGTGACATTGTTGATCTCCGCTTCCGCCTCGTCGACCGCCTCCAGGATCTTGCATGCACCGCGATAAAACAGGTTGCCCTGTTCTGTGGGGTTCAGCATCCGGGTGGTCCGGTGAAAGAGGCGCACGTTCAGATGCTCTTCCAGCTGCGAAATCCGGGCCGAGGCGACAGCGGCCGATATCCGCTGATCGCGCGCCGCCGCCGACATACTGCCTAATTCATAGACTCGGACAAAGGTCTGGATGTTGTCCAAATAGGCCATGGCGCACATTCTTCGTATTTATTTGAAACTTCTTGGCTCTTTTCCCGGATACATGACAATAAGGGATTAGGCTAGCGAACAGTAAACGAAGACGGGAACGCATATGTTCGAATTGGCAATCTGGTGGGACTGGCTGTCCCTTGGGGTGCGGTGGCTGCACGTGATCACGGCGATCGCCTGGATCGGGTCATCGTTCTATTTCATCGCGATGGATCTGGGACTGCGGCAGGTTCCGCATTTGCCACCGGGCGCCTACGGCGAGGAATGGCAGGTGCACGGTGGTGGGTTTTACCACATCCAGAAATACCTCGTCGCACCGGAAAACATGCCCGAGCACCTGACTTGGTTCAAATGGGAGAGCTATTCGACCTGGCTGTCTGGCGCCGCGCTGCTGATGATCGTCTATTGGGCCGGCGGCGAGCTGTACCTGATCGACGCCACCAAGACCGACCTGGTGCTGTGGCAGGGTATCGCGATTTCGGCGGCCTCGCTGACCGTCGGCTGGCTGGTTTACAACGCCCTGTGCAAGTCCGGTCTGTCCGAACGCCCTACCCTTCTGATGGTTCTGCTTTTTACGCTGCTGGTTGCTATGGGATGGGGCTATACGCAAGTCTTTACCGGTCGCGCGATGATGCTCCACCTGGGCGCCTTTACCGCGACGATCATGACGGCCAACGTGTTTTTCATCATCATTCCGAACCAGCGGATTGTGGTTGCAGATCTGCAGGCAGGGCGCAAACCTGACCCTAAATATGGGAAAATCGCCAAGCTGAGATCCACCCACAACAATTACCTGACTCTTCCTGTCGTGTTCCTGATGCTGTCGAACCACTACCCGCTGGCCTTTGGAACGCAACACAACTGGATCATCGCGGCGCTGGTGTTTCTCATGGGGGTCACCATCCGCCATTACTTTAACACCGTTCATGCCCGCGCCGGGAACCCGCGCTGGACATGGGTCGCCACGACGCTGCTGTTCCTCGCGATCATCCTGCTCAGCATGGCCCCTCTATCCCAGAGCGACTACGATGCCGAGGAAGCCCGTGCGTTGACGCCGCGCGAACAGGTCTTTGCCTCGGCCGAGGGGTTTGAGGATGTGCAGGACATCGTTCTTGGCCGCTGCTCGATGTGCCATTCGCGCGAGCCGGGATGGCCCGGCATCGCTCATGCCCCCAAGAACGTGCTGCTGGAAACCCCATCCGAAATCGCGGCCCACGCCCGCGAGATCTTCCTGCAGGCGGGCGTCAGCGAAGCCATGCCTCCGGCCAACGTCTCATGGATGGAGCCGGAGGAACGCGCAGCGATTGCCGCATGGTACCGGACTGCTGCGAACTGAGCGGGCTTGGTCTCTCCCGCGATGTCAGTTCTGGTCGTCCAGCAGCGCCTGAAGCGAGACGATCAAATGCTCCGCCTGTTCCCGGCTGATCTCGCGGCCATCCAGCTCGATTTTCAAGCCCGTCGCGGTCAACTGTCCCCGCAAATCTCCTCCGGACTTCAGCCGGAGGGACGCAAGCGGCTGGTTCACCCGTGGCCGCCCTCCCCGCCCTCGGGCCGAAACAGGCTCTGACAGGCCCGCCAGAGCCTTGTTCAGCGCCCTGCCCTCTTCTGCTGCGCTCTGGCTCTCGGACGCCGCCAGCGCCGCTCTGAGCGCCCCCTGACCGCCGTCACGCAATGCACCGGCAAGCCGCAGACCGGCTTTCTCGGTCAGCTCCGAGGGAAACCGGAGCAGATCACCAAGCGCCTCGTGTACCAGCGCAAAACTGCGCACCTTCGATCTCTTGGCCTTGGAGGCAGAGGCGAACAGCGCATCCACCGCCGCCTCCACCGATGCGAACTCTCCTGCACCAGCGGCCAGAACGGCGATCCGGCCGCGTTCATAACTGGTCAGGTTAGCGCGAATCTCGTTTTCCTCGACCATCGCAACATAGGCATCTGCCCCCTGCCCCGGCTGGCGCACAAAGGCCGGGATGGCCGAGAACGCCGCGTCGTGTTCAGCCAATTGCACATAGGCCCGCAAACGCCGGTAGCCAGAGACCAGACCAAACCCATCCTCGGTTTCGACCACCTCGATCGGCATACGCAGCCCACCGGCCCGCAACGAAGCGATCAGCTCCGCCATCTCCTCGTCGCTGTCAGTCACTCGGTCGCGCAGGATATAGTCGGTATCAATCTCGGCCACTGGGATAGGCCGCGCCACCAGACCGGCCTTGTCAGCCGCCCTGAACCGTTCTGCGTCCGCCTCGTCGCGTGCCAGGGCGACGCGGTCGGTGACACCGGCCATTCCGGCAAGTGCGGCGGCTTCACCCGCGACCTGCGCGATGGGCGGCGACAGGCCGGGCCCCGAGGGCGGTTTCGCGGCGAAACCGGTTTCGAGCTCCTTCAACTCTGCCGCATCCGGGGCGGTCAAACGTCTGCGTTTGGCCATCATTCAACCTCCTGCATATGGGTGTCGCGCCACCAGCTGCCGATCAGCAATTCCTTGAACTCGGCATAGGTCCGGTCAAAGGTTTCGCGCCCGCGTACATAGGTTTCGCGGTTAAAGTCGCGGTAGTCCGCCTCGTAGATCCCGTTGACCTGTTCGCCCGCCTGCCCCACCAGCGCGGTGTAATCCTGCCTGTAGGCGTTCATGAAGTCACCGAAATAGGCCTGGATCACATTGGCCATATCGGTTTGCTGCGACGCGTCGAAACGGGTCACGATGGCACGTACAACGTCCCATTCAAAGTTGATCTCGGGCAGGCCCGCCGCGCGCAGGGCCGCGTTTTCCCCGTCTTCGATGCTGGCGAAAGTGGTGTAGAGCATGTCAAAGAACCGCCCAGTCGAATCGAACTCCAAAAATGACGCCCCCAGCGGCACCAACAGGATATCGGCCGCCGCCAGCGCATTGATGGTCAGGTAACCCAGGGCAGGGGGCGTATCGAGAAACACGATGTCATATTCGTCGAGAATGCCTTCGTCCTGCAGAAAGTTCGACAACCCGTCCCACAGTGGCCAGGACCGCAACCCCATACGCCAGACCGGGATCTGAAACTCCGCCCAGTAGAGGTTCAGCTGCGCCCCGATCAAGTCGATGTTGGGCCAGTGGGTTTTCTGGATCACGTTTCGCGGCGAAACCCCGAGCGCGGAGGTCAGGGTTTCATCCAGCGGGATTTCAGCCTGACCACGGGCGGCGCGCACTTCGTTCTCGGCGGTCACCGCCTTGGCATAGTCCTTGGCGATCAGCGGGAACACGGTGGACCATTCGTCCTCGACCTTGCCCCCCATGATCGAGGTCATGGACCCCTGGCTGTCAAGGTCGATCACCAGAACCTTGTAGCCATCCAGCGCGGCGGACATGGCCAGATGCGCCGCGGTACTGGTCTTGCCCACCCCGCCCTTGAAATTTGCCACAGCGGCGACCTTGGCAGGCACCCCCTTGGGCCGGTAGGGCAGGTACTCCTTGGTGCTGATACCTTCGCTGGCAAAGTGGCGGCGCAGTTCCAGCACTTCTTCGAGGGTGAACCATTTCGACCCGCCTTCACCTTCGCCCTGGGGCAGATCGGGATGCGCCTTCAGAACGCGGCGAAGATGGGCCGGGGCCACGGGGATCAGATATTTGGTAATCTCCCATGTCGAGAATTTGCGCAGCCGTTTTTCTCCGTCCGGCGCATATCCGCGACGGGCCAGATCCTCGCGTCCCTTGGCGCAGAATGCCGCCGCTTTCGCGAATCGGGCGGTGTCGATAGGGTTGGGCAAACGATCCGCCGCAGCCTTGGGATCAAGGTTCAGATAGGGCGGAGTCGGAGGTGGGGGTGTTTTGCTCACTTGCGATGCCTCGGGTAATGTTCGCCTTTACAGCGTATATCGCACAGAATACCGGACATGTTGGTTTCGATCCAGCGCTGTGTGACTCATACCAAGCGAAAACGCGGGCCGACGGGAAATTGGCCGAGTGGAATGTCTGAAAAAACCTGGAAAAAGAACGCAAACAAGGTTTAGATATTATAGAATCTTTAAGAACTTTAGATCTGAAAATTGTTATTATTACATATACTTACCTACAACAGGGCACCACAACACGGGACAAAGAGGACCCGATTCCGGGATCAAGGGTACCCGATTCCGGTGCGCAAGGTACCCATTTGCGGGAAGAGCGGAACCGATTCGCAGGCTGCTGATTTCCGCGTCTATCAGACTCTGTTTAACGCCCATTTTCGCGCAACAACGCCTGATTTTCGGCGCGCGCCTCTTGCTGACCCGGGTTATCCACAGGTTGACGGCCTCTTGCGAGAGGAAAGGTACCCGGTTACAGGATCACCTAAAAGAACCTGAAAATTGTTGTGGATGGGTACCTTTCGTGTCAGTCTGAGCCCAAAAAGAGCAGTTCGGCAAGATGACAGATGCCCAGATCAACCTGGATCAGTTGACCGGCGCCTTGCGGCGCGAGACGGTCAAGAAAAACGTGGCTGCGATCCATATCAGCGGCAAGCTGACATTGCTGCAGCGAAAGCTTTCCAACGTACTGCTGCTCAATGCCTATGATGCGTTGACCACTGCGCAGACCCACACCATCGATGCGCGGACGCTGGCGATGATGGTGGGATACAACTCGAATGACTTCGACACTCTGCGGGCCAGCCTGCGGGCGCTGGCCGAAACCGTCGCGGAATGGGACATGCTGGACGAACAAGGCCGCCAGGAATGGGGGGTCAGTTCGCTGCTCAGCTTTGCCCGTCTCAAGGCCGGGGTCTGCGAATACGCCTATTCTCCGGCGCTGGCGCAAAAACTGCACGATCCCAAGATCTATGCGTTGATCAATGTGCACATCCAGCGCAACTTCAGCTCCGGCCACGGGCTGGCGCTTTATGAAAACTGCTATCGCTTTGTCCGGACCGGGTCGACGGGCTGGTGGACGCTGGATGTCTTTCGCAAGCTGATGGGCGTGGATGGGTCCAGCTATTACGAGAGCTTCAAGCACCTTAACGCCAAGATCATCAAACCAGCGGTTGCTGAGGTCAACAAAAGTTCCGACATCGAGATCACGCCGGAGTTCCGCAAGAAGGGCAGGGCGGTCACCGACATTCGGTTCGTGATCAAGGAAAACCCCCAGATGGCAATGTTCCAGATCGACGACAGCGAAGGGTTGCGCAACCTGCCGGTCTACAAGGATCTGATCGGGCAGGGGGTCTCCGACCGGCTTGCGCGGCAATGGATCACCGAGCACGGGGCCGAGTATGTGTCCGAGAAGCTGGCCTATGTGCGGGCGCAGGGGGACGTCAAATCAACTGCCGGATACCTGACTGTGGCGCTGCGCGACGATTACCGCGCGGATGCGGCGGATCCGGCCCCCGAACCAAGCGCGGAGGCGCTAGATAAAGCCTCTCGCAGGCAGGCGCGCCTGGCCGAGGAAGACGCGGGGTTTGCGCAGCGGCAGGCCGAAAGGGCAGAGCGCAAACGCAAGTTTGAAGTCGTGGCGGATCTGGTTTCGCGGCGAAACCCGACGCAACGCGACGCAGACCGGCGATTGTTCCTGGCCTCGCTGAAGGATGATCTTGAACGGGCAGAGTTCCGGGCCCACGGATGGAACTCTGCACTGAACGCCGCTGCGATCTTTGCGTTCTGGGAAGAGCTTGAGCCGGCTGCCTTTATCGTGGCGGACTGACCTGAACGGGGGCGACGGCGCTATTGACCGACGGGTCAGGCGCTGCATGCTGACTTCATTTGCATTCAAATAAATCCATGTGTCGGCACGTTGCCAGTCAACACATTTCGGCGTCATGACGATCAAATTCGAAGATAGGGTATTTATTTGAACGGAGAGTAAGTTAAGATACTCCTCACCGCCAACGGCGGAATCGATAACTCTGGGAGGAGACACTATGATCAAGACAGACGGGACGCGCGCCCTTTCAACGGGCTGGCGCAGTCTTGCGGGCGGTGCTGCCCTAGCCTGTTCGCTTGCGTTGACAACAGGTGTCGCGCAGGCCGAAACGCCAAAAAAGGGCGGCGAGCTCGTCGTCGCGATCGAAACCGATGTGCGGGGCTTTGACACCATTTCCGGCGGTGTGCTGGGCCAAACCGGTGAAACCGTGATGCGGGTGATCCAGGAGCCGCTATTGTCCTGGGATCCGGCGACCAATACCCCCGGCCCCAGGCTGGCAACCAGCTGGGAGGCTTCCGAGGATCAGACCGTCTGGACGTTCAAGCTTATGGAAGGCGTGAAGTTCCATGATGGCAGCGATTTCGATGCCGAAGATGTGGCCGCGCATTACAACCGCATTCTGGATCCCGCGAACAAATCCCGTTCGCGCACCTTCATCTCATCCATCAACAACGTCGTGGCGGTGGATCCGCTGACCGTCGAATTCCACCTCGATCATCCCTGGCAGGCATTGCTGCCCTATCTGGCGACCACATCCATGAGCGGCCCGATCCCGCCCAGTGAACATGTTGCGGCCGACGCGCAGAACCGTAACCCAATCGGCACCGGGCCGTTCAAATTTGTCGAATGGGCGTCTGGCGACCGGATCGTTGTGGAAAAATGGGACGGTTACCGTGATGCCGACCAGATCAATTTGGACAAGATCACCTTCCGCATTCTGCCCGACAACCAAACCCGCTTTGCCTCGTTGAAATCCGGCGAGGTGGACGTGATCTGGACCGACCGTGGGCCGACCATTGTCGAAGCCAAGAAAGACAGCAGCATCACCACGCTCAGCTCCGAAGGGGCAGGGGCCGCGACCGTGATGTTGAACGGCAAGAAGGAGCCGCTGAACAACGCCGCATTGCGTGCGGCGCTGGCCCATGCGTGGAATCAGGACGCGCTGGTGCAGATTTCGTGGCAGAATACCCGCCCGTCGGTCACCCACCCGCTGGGCACCGCCAAGGATTGTGGCCCGGCCGGCTATCGCGCCTTTGACATCGGCAAGGCCAAGGAACTGGTCGCGCAGTATCTTGCGGAAACCGGCAAGTCCGAAGTGCCCAACATCGTGATGATTCACACCGCCACCCCGCGGGGTCGTGAACTGGGCGAGATCTATCAGCAGACCGCCAAGGCGGCCGGGATCCCGATCGAGCTGCAGCCGGTCGACCAGTCGACGCTGGTCAAGCGGGTGTTCACCAACGACTTCGACATCTCCGGCTGGCGGATTGCCGACGGGGCCGACATGGGCCCGCAGCTCTATGCCTATGTCAAGATCGGCAGCTCCTACAACCTGACCGGGTTCAATGATCCGGAACTGGACGCGTTGGCGGATTCCATGCGGTCGGCGCTGACCATGGAGGACCGTCTGGAGAAGCAATGCCAGATGGTCGAGAAAATGAACCAGGACGGTGGTATCCTGTATCGTGGCGGCGGGCGGTACCATGCCTTTACCAGCCCCAAGGTCAAAGGTGTGCCCAATCCCTATCGCGGCGTTGTCGACGTGTCGCGCGCCTGGATCGACGGCTGATCTGACAGCCAGAAACGCAGTGTCGCGGTGGCGGAATTTCCGTCGCCGCGACCGCACTTAAAACTTCGAAGAAGAAGGGGAAGCAAATGCGCTTTCTTCTGCGCCGGTTCCAGCGACTCGTCATCGTCATGGCCGCCGTTACCTTTGTCACGTTCATTCTGGTGAACGTCCTGCCCGGCGATGTCGCCTATGAAATGGCCGGGATGGATGCCTCCGAGGCCGAGGTCGCCGAGATCCGCGAGGAAATCGGGCTGAACCGTCCGCTTCCGATCCGTTATCTTGAGTGGGTCGGGGGCGTGTTCACCGGTGATTGGGGTCGCTCCTTCATCAACGAAGAGGACGTCTGGCACGCCATCACCCAACGCTTTCCCGTCTCGATCGAGCTGATGCTGCTGGCACAGGTCATGGCGCTGGCGCTGGCGGTGCCGATGGGCATGATCAGCGCCTACCGCCCCGACAGCCGGGCGGACCGGATCATTGCCGGCGTTGCCTTTGCCTCGGTGTCGATGCCGTCTTTCATGACCGGCTTGCTGCTGATCTATTTTTTCTCGCTCACCCTGGGCTGGCTGCCCGCCACCGGTTACGAGCCGCTCAGCGCCGGGCTATGGGCCAACCTGAAACCGATGATCCTGCCCGCGCTCAGCCTTGCGCTGGTGGAATGGACCGTGCTGATGCGCACCTTGCGGGCCGAGATGATCGGTGTCCTGCAAGAGGACTACATTTCGCTGGCCCGTGCCAAGGGCATGTCGAACGCGCGGATTCTGTGGGGGCACGCCCTGCGCCCGTCCAGTTTCACCATGCTGACGATCCTGGGTCTGCAGGTGGCCCGTTTGATGGGGGGAACGATCATCATCGAACAGATCTTTGGCATCCCCGGCGTGGGCCGGTTGCTGATCCACGCGGTCTATACCCGCGATTTCATTGTGATTCAGGGCTGTGTCACGTTCTTTGCGCTGGCCTTTGTGCTGGTCAATTTCGCGGTGGATATCGCCTATGCCTGGCTTGATCCCCGCGTCCGTCAGGGAGGCAAGGCGCATGGCTGATATCGCCGCTCATACCAAATCCGCCGCGTCACAGTCAGAGGCGGCCACGCAGGACGCCAATGCCGCGGCCATCGCGGCCTTTGAAAAGCGCAACCGCATGGGACCGTTCATGTGGCTGCCGATCATCTGGCTGTGCATCGTGATCGCGCTGGCGCTTTTTGCGCCGCTGCTGGGCTTGCTGCCGGCTGACGAGATGGACTTTATGGCGCTGAAGGCCGCGCCTGGGGCGGCCGACGGGCACCTGCTGGGCACCGACCACCTAGGGCGCGACCTGTTTAGCCGGGTGATCTATGGCGGACGGGTGTCGCTGACGGTCGGGTTCGCCGCGCCGGCCATCGGGGTGGGTCTCGGCCTGATCCTCGGCATGGCCGCCGGGTACTACCGGGGATGGATCGACGATGTCGTCGGTATTGCCATCGACACCTGGCTGGCCATACCCGGTCTGGTGATCCTGCTGCTGTTCGCTGTTGTTTTCGGGGGCAGCCTGTTCATGGTTTGCTTGTCGCTGGGTCTGCTGTTCATTCCCACCGCCGCGCGGATCACGCGGGCGGCAACGATGAAATATGCAGGCCGCGAATTTGTGCTGGCGGCGCGCGCAATGGGGGCGTCGGACCGGCGCATTCTGGTGAAAGAGATCCTGCCAAACGTGATCTGGCCGCTGATCGCCTTTGTTCTGATCGACATTCCCATCGCCATCGTGGTCGAGGGTGCGCTGTCGTTCCTGGGCCTTTCGGTCAAGGCGCCGACGCCCAGCTGGGGCGGCATCATCGCCGAGGGACGCGAACATCTGGAAAGTTCGCCTCATATCGCGCTGATTCCGACCGCCGTCATGTTCCTGACGGTGCTCAGCTTCAATCTGGTGGGCGACACCATCCGCCGGCGCATGTCTGACGTGCGCGAAGGCGCAATCTGAGAAAGGGCAGGGAAATGGGAGAGATCATTCTCGATGTCGTCAACCAGCGGACTGCCTTTCCGACCAAGCGCGGAATGCTGCAGGCCGTGAACGGCGTCAACCTGACGCTGGAGCGGGGCCGGACCCTGGGTGTTGTCGGCGAAAGCGGATCGGGCAAGTCGGTTCTGGCGCGGTCGATCATGGGTCTGTTGCCGCGTGCGGCGCAGACCGGGCCGGGGTCGTCGGTGCATCTGAACGGGCGCGACCTGACCGCTCTGTCGGAACGCGAATTGCGCCCCATACGAGGTCGCGAGGTTTCCACTGTTTTTCAGGATCCTATGACCGCGCTGAACCCCACGCTGACAGTGGGTGCGCAGCTGATCGAGGGCCTGCGCCATCACCTGGGCATGCCGAAACGCGCAGCACGGGCGCGGGCGATCGAGTTGCTGCGTTCGGTGGGGTTGCCGCAGCCAGAAACCCGCGTCGATCAGTTCCCGCACCAGCTGTCGGGCGGGATGCGGCAGCGGGTGGCGATTGCCATCGCGATTTCCTGCGAACCGGACCTGTTGATCGCAGACGAACCGACAACCGCGCTGGACGTGACGGTGCAGGCCGAAATCCTCGATCTGCTGCAACGGCAGGTGCGGGAACGCAACATGGCGATGATCCTGATTACCCACGACATGGGTGTCGTGGCGGTGCGGTGCGACGATGTTGCGGTGATGTATGCGGGCCGGATTGTCGAACAGGCCCCGGTGCGCGAACTGTTTCAGCGGACCCGGATGCCCTATACCGCCGCGCTGCTCAGCTCGATCCCGCGGATCACCGACGGGCCGCACCGGCGGTTGGATGCAATTGGCGGGCGGCCACCCGATCTGATCCACCCGCCGGCGGGGTGCGCCTTTGCGCCCCGCTGTAAATTTGCAAGCGACCCCTGCCAGGGCGTTATGCCGGCGCTGGAGGGTGACGAGCGGCACAGGTTCGCCTGTCACACACCCCTGCAAGTGGAGGCCGTGGCATGAAGGATGTCATGACGGAACCCTTTCTGAGCATCGAAGACCTGGTGGTCGAATACCCCCTCAGCCGCAAAGCCAAGGTCCACGCCGTCAGCGGTCTGACGGTTTCGGTGGAACAGGGTAAGACATTGGGATTGGTCGGAGAATCCGGCTGTGGCAAATCCTCGGCGGCGCGGGCGGTGATGCAGTTGCCGCCGCCCACGGGCGGACGGGTGACGCTGGACGGGCAAGAGCTGACCGGGTTGAAAGGCAAGGCGCTGCAACAGGCGCGGCGGCGGTTCCAGATGATCTTTCAGGATCCCATCGCCTCGCTCAACCCGCGTCAGACGGTGCGCGAAATCCTGTCGGCGCCGCTGGAAATCGCCGGCGAACAGGAAAGCCCGGAAGAGCGCGACGCCCGCATCATCGCCATGCTGGACAAGGTCGGGCTGAACGGTGAGCAGGCGATCTCGCGCAGGCCGCATGAATTTTCGGGCGGCCAGTGCCAGCGGATATCCATCGCGCGGGCGCTGATCCTGCGACCGGACCTGCTGGTCTGTGACGAGGCGGTGTCGGCGCTGGATGTGTCGGTTCAGGCGCAAACCCTTAATTTGCTTGAAGATTTGAAAGCGGAATTCGGGTTGACGATGCTGTTCATCAGCCATGATCTGGCCGTGGTCAAACACGTCTCGGACACGGTTGCGGTGATGTATCTGGGCATGCTCTGCGAGATGGCGGACGCCACCACGATCTATCGCAAACCGGCGCATCCCTATACCCGCACGCTGATCAACGCGGTTCCCGAACCGGACCCGGATGCGCCGCGCAAGGCGCTGGAGCTGGTGCCGGGAGAGTTGCCGTCGCCGATCAACCCGCCCTCGGGGTGCCGGTTCCGGACCCGTTGTCCGATGGCGACGGATCTGTGCGCGGCCGAAACACCGCAACCCAAGGAGCTGGCACCCGGACATTCCGTGGCTTGCCATCACCCGCTGATATGACCGCGCAGAACACGGTTTTTGACCGTTTTGTACAACTTCTGACAGTGGAATGTCTGGATTGTAACTATTACCGGGGCATGGCGACGCCCGGTGGCAAGGGGCGCGCCTTTGGCGGGCAGATCATCGGGCAGGCGCTGATGGCGGCGGCGCAGACGGTGCCGGAGGGGCGGATGCCGCATTCGCTGCATGCCTATTTCATTCGCGCCGGCGACTCGGCGCAGCCGGTGCTGTACCAGGTCAGCCGCGACCGCGACGGCGGCAGTTTCAACACCCGCCGGGTTGTCG
>NZ_JAIUZI010000016.1 GCF_020171285.1 Seohaeicola saemankumensis | reverse complement strand
CCTGCGGCGATACCCTGCCGGGTTACGGGCATCGCCTGCGGCGATACCCTGCCGGGTTACGGGCATCGCCTGCGGCGATACCCTGCCGGGTTACGGGCATCGCCTGCGGCGATACCCTGACTTAAATCGCGCCGGTGGCGTTGAAGACGCCGAAGAAGTTACCGATGATGTTGGAGATGGTCAGCGCATCGTTGACCGGGGACTCGGTGGCCACCAGCAGATCACCCGACTGGATCGGGAACTTGCGCGCCGAGAACAGCCCGTCGGTCGAGGTCAGATCGACGGTGAACACAACCCGGCTTTGCCGGGGTCCGCGCACGCCGGGACGGGTGGCGGAACTGGGGTATTCGCGCAGGATCAGCAGCCCTTCGGGGTCGGCCTTGGCATCGTTGATCCCGCCCATGACCGACACCGCGTCCATCGCGGTCATCACGTCCTTGGAAAAGATGTGCAGATCCTCGGTGCCGGAGGCGCCGAACGACAGGAAATAGCGTTCGTCCTCTTCGACAAAGACCCGGTCGCCGGCCCGCAGCAGCGTATCCAGCCGCGGGTTGTTCAGCAGCCGTTCGATCGAGGTGCCATAGATGTTGCCCCCGCGCATCAGCCGGATCTGCGGGTTGTTCATCGAGGTGTTGATTCCGCCGCCGGCGGAGATCAGCCCCATCACGGAATAATTGCGGTCGGGCATCGGGTAGGTGCCGGGCTGCAGCACACCGGAGACCAGATCGACCGAGTTGTTGCGCCCTTCAGTCAGGTTCAGCTGCACCTGCGCCGACGGTACGATGGCCTCCAGTTCGGTCTGGATTTCCTTGCGAGCCAGATCGGGGGTCAGGCCGATCACGCTGACATCGCCGATATAGGGGACGAAGATCGTACCATTGGCGGCCACACGGATTTCACCGAGTTCGGCAACGCGGTCTTCAAGCGCGGTCAGCAGAGAGTTTTCCGAACTGTCCCAGATCTGGATGTTCAGCATGTCGCCGGGCTGGATGATCTGGGTGCGCGCACCCTGGCTGGCGCCGATCCAGCCGAGCCGTTCCTCGGTGCCGGTGTGCGGCCATTGCTGCACCGTGGGCAGAAAGGCGCGGGTCACCGGGTAGACGGCGAAATCGGCGACCTCGTTGGTCTTTTGCTTGGTCACCTCTTCGGCCACCGGGCCGCCGGAGGGCAGCCGGCCACAGGCGGCGGGCATCAGACAGAGGCCGAGAATAGAGAGAAAAGTGGCAAGGTTGCGCATGGGCCGGGTCGCCTG
Organism: Seohaeicola saemankumensis; assembly: GCF_020171285.1. Classification (GTDB taxonomy): domain Bacteria; phylum Pseudomonadota; class Alphaproteobacteria; order Rhodobacterales; family Rhodobacteraceae; genus JAIUZI01. The sequence goes on along the minus strand of NZ_JAIUZI010000016.1, from coordinate 102,618 downwards.
ACTGCAGTAAAGACGTTGCATTATTCCGGCTGCAAGATACTGGCAGGCGGGGAACGGTCAACAGGAACAACAGAAACCATGCACATTCCGCGCGTTTTGGTCCTTGGCGCAACAGGTCGGGTCGGCATGATCCTGCGCAAATGCCGCCCCTTTGAGCAGGTCCTGTGGCAAAGTCGCACGGGCGGGCGGACAGATGACGATCCCGGCTGGATCGGGGTTGACCTGCTGGGCGACGCGGCCGGGCTGGCGCGGGCGGCGCGGGGCTGCGACCGAATCCTGTGTCTGGCCGGGGTCACTCCGGCTGCGGCCGCGAGGGGGGCGGATATGGGCGACAATGCCCGCCTGGCGCTGGCGGCGGTACGGGCCGGGGCGGCGGCGGGGGCCTCTGTTCTGCTCAGCTCGTCGGCGGCGGTTTACGGCAACCCCGGCGCCGAGACGCTGGAGGAGGACGGGCCCGCCAACCCGCTGTCGGACTATGGCCGCGCCAAGCTGGAGATGGAACGCGAGGCCGCCGCACTGGGCGCTGAGCTGGATGTGCCGGTGACATCGCTCAGGATCGGCAATATCGCCGGGGTGGATGCCATTCTGGGCGGCTGGCGGCCGGGGTTCCGGCTGGACCGGTTCGCCGACGGGCGCAGCCCGGAGCGCAGCTATATCGGCCCGGCCACGCTGGCGCGGGTGCTGGGCGACCTGGCCCGCGCGGAGCGCCTGCCTCCGGTGCTGAATGTCGCCGCCCCCGGCGTGGTGGAAATGGCCGCGCTGCTGGATGCTGCCGGATTGAACTGGACCCCGCAGCCTGCGCCAAAAACCGCCATTGCGCGGGTCGCGCTGTCGACAAAGCGGCTGGAAACGGTCACTGAGTTCACCGCGGGCGACAGCCGGGCCGGGACAATGGTGGCCCAATGGCGTGCATTAGAGACGAAACAGAGCGGGGATTAAGCCCATATGACCTGGCATAAACGCCTCTTTGACCTGTTTTTCGCAGTACTCCTGGTGGTGATCCTGGGGCCGGTTCTTCTGGGGCTGCTGGTCTGGCTTCTGATCCGGGAGGGCCGGCCGGTGTTCTACGTGGCCGAGCGGATGAAGGGCGTGGATCAGCCGTTTGCCCTGTGGAAGCTGCGCACCATGACCGTGGTCGAGGAAGACGCCGGTGTCTCGGGCGGTGACAAGGCGTCGCGGATCACGCCCACCGGGGCCTGGCTGCGGTCAAAGCGGCTGGATGAATTCCCGCAGCTGTGGAACATCCTCAAGGGGGATCTGAGCTTTGTCGGGCCGCGCCCGCCCCTGCGTGAATACGTCGAGCGGTTTCCCGGGATCTATGGCGAGGTTCTGAAATCGCGCCCCGGTGTCACCGGGCTGGCCTCGATCACCTATCACAAACACGAGGCGGCGCTGCTGGAGCGCTGCGCCACGCGCGAGGAAACCGACGAGGTCTATACCCGCGTCTGCATCCCGGCCAAGGCGCGGCTGGACCTGATTTACCAGCGCCATGCCAATATGTGCTATGATTTTGATCTTGTTTTCCAGACCATCGGCAACCTGTTCCGCCGCAACCGCTAAAAAGGGGCGGCAAATCAGGCCCGGCGGCAGGATCCGGCCGGTTTGAGGCCCATTTCACGGCTGCAGCGATAGACTTCCCGGACCGATCTGTGTAGAGCGCGGGACGGAACCGGCGGATGGGCGTCTTGCGCTCTTTCGTCCCTGCGGATTTACTGCGGATTTAAGACGTCAGCCCGCGGGTTGGGGCAAAAGAATTTCCAAGGAGCGCGGACCGCGTGATCAATCGTCTTCGAGGCCTGTTCCAGCGCTATGCCCGTACGCACCGCTATATCGAAGCCCCCGGGTTTGATCTGTCCGACAGCGCCTCCGGCAACGGCGGACAGGGCTATGTCGACCGGGTGGTGCTGGCGGGCAGCCGGGTCACCTTTGTCGGCTGGTCCACCGCCGATCGCATCCTTCTGACAGGTGCCGAAGGCCAGTCGGTCACGCGCCCGGCGATCCCGCGTCAGGATGTCGCTGCCGCCGTGGGCGTGCCGCCGCGGGTCGGGTTCGAGATCAGCCAGAACTACGGCGACGGACGATTTTCGCTGAGCACCGATGTCGGCGGCGTCACCCGCCGCCATGACGTGGCGCCGATCCCGGTGAAGATGCTGCGCCGCAACCGCCGCCGGCTGGCAACGCGGTTCCTGTGGACCCTGCTGCGCCTGGGGCCGCAGATCGTCCGCGCCATGGCGCAGGGTGACCCGGCGGCGCGCGCGGCGGTGAAATCCGCGCTGGGGCTGCAGACGGTGCCCGAGGCCGGGCCGATGGAGACCCAGCTGTTTGCCGCTGACGGCGATGTCATCGCCTGGCCCGACCCGGAGCCGATCACGCTGATCCTGCCGGTCTACAACGCCTTCGACCTGCTGCCGCGCGTGTTGCAGCGAGTGCTGGACAACACCGATCTGCCGTGGCGCATGATCGTGGTCGAGGACTGTTCGTCCGATCCGGAGGTGCGGCCCTGGCTGACCCAATGGGTCGCCGCGCAGGAGGCGCAGACGCCGGGCCGGATCGAACTGATCCTGAACCAGAGCAACAAGGGCTTTATCGGGTCGGTCAACAGCGCGCTGGCGCGCAGCCTCGAGATCGGCAACCACGTGGTCTTGCTGAATTCGGACGCCTTTGTGCCACCGGGCTGGGCCAGCCGGCTGCTGCGTCCGATGCGGGTTCACGCCGATGTCGCCACCGTGACGCCGATGTCGAACGATGCCGAGATCTTTTCGGTGCCCGCGATCTGTCAGCGGATGCCGCTGCAGCTTGGCCAATGTGACGCCATCGACGCGGTGGCAAAGCGGTTCCACCCCGAGGCAACCCTGTCGGTCTGTCCCACGGGGGTCGGATTCTGCATGGCGCTGAACATTGATTACCTGCGCAAGATCCCCCAGTTAGACCCGATTTTTGGCCGCGGATACGGCGAAGAGGTCGACTGGTGCCAGAAGGCGCGCGCCCTGGGCGGGCGGCATCTGGGCCTGCCGGGGCTGTTTGTCGAACATCGCGGCGGCGAAAGTTTCGGCAGCGAGGAAAAGCTGAAGCTGGTGGCGCAGAACAACGAGCGCATCGCGCAGCGCTATCCCGATTACGACACCGAAGTGCAGCAGTTCGTCGCCGCCGATCCGCTGGTCACCGCACGGGTGGCGCTGGCGGTGGCCTGGGCGGCCAGCCGCAGCCCCGAAGCGGAGATCCCGATCTATCTGGCGCATTCGCTGGGCGGCGGCGCCGAACATTACCTGGCCGACCGGATCGAACGCGACCTGGAGGCGACCGGCAGGCCCGCGATCGTGCTGCGGGTGGGTGGCGGCAGCGCCCGCTGGCAGGTCGAGGTGATTTCCGAACAGGGCAGCGTCGCCGGCACCACCGACGACTTTGCCTTTGTCGAAAAACTGCTGGCGCCGCTGGCGCGCCGCCGCATCGTCTATTCCTGCGGCGTGGGCGACCCCGACCCGGTGTCGCTGCCCAAACATCTGCTGCGGCTGAAACGCGGGCCGCAGGACCGGATCGAGGTCTTGGTGCATGATTTCTTCATGCTGTCGCCGTCTTATACGCTGCTGGACGATGACGGGGCCTATCGCGGGCCGGTGTCCGACAATCGCGCCGACAAGGCGCATACGGTGATGCGCCCCGAGGGCGCGCTGGTTTCACTGGCCGGCTGGCGGGTGGAATGGGGCGCGCTGCTGGGCACGGCCGACGAGGTGGTGGTGTTCAGCGAAGACAGTCGCGCGCAGATGCTGGCGGTGTTCCCGGGGCTGGAGCCGCAGATCGTGCTGCGCCCGCATGACCTGCTGGTCAAGGTGCCGGAGATCTCGCGACCCGCCGGGGCGGCCCGCGTGGTCGCGGTGCTGGGCAACATTGGATACCAGAAAGGCGCGGCCGTGGTGGCCGAACTGGGGCGGATGCTGGAACAGCAGCCGGAGCCGGGGATCAAGCTGGTGCTGATCGGCAATGTCGATCCGGCCTATATGCCGCCGGCCTCGGTGCCGGTGCATGGCAACTACCGGCTGCAGGACCTGCCGGGGCTGGTGGCGCGCTACGGGATCACCGACTGGCTGGTGCCCTCGGTCTGGCCGGAAACCTTTTCCTATACCACCCACGAGGCGCTGGCGACCGGCCTACCGGTCTATGCCTTCGATATCGGTGCCCAGGGAGATGCGGTCGAAAAAGCGAGAAATGGCCGCCTGATCCGGTTCTCGGCGGATGGAAACCTTGCACGGAATGTGCTCAATAGGCTCGCACAGGACGATGAGCAGGCAGCAAAAGACGGGCAGACGGGACAATGAACAGGTTAGACGTCTCTTATGAGCGGTTAAGGAAAGCGGGAATCGAGATCTTGCCCCGCGGGCCTGCCAAGACCGTGACCCTGCCCCGGCACACGGTGCTCGAGGCGCCGGGGTCGCTCAAATGGACCCAGTACGAACATTCCATCGAGATGGGCGCGTTTTCCTACCAGGTGTCGGGCCATTGTTTCGGCGCCCGGATCGGCCGCTACTGTTCGTTCGGAGAAGAGGTTCAGATCGGGCGGCAGAACCACCCGATGGACTGGGTCTCGACCTCGCCGGCCTTTTATCTCGGGGACCGGCTGTTCGATCTGGGCAGCGGCTTTACCGGCGCCGACGACTATCACAGCTACAAGTTCGACCACACCGGTCCGGCGACACGCGCCCGGATCACCACCATCGGCAATGACGTCTGGATTGGTCACGGGGCCTATATCGCGGCCGGTGTGACCATCGGCGATGGCGCCGTGGTGGCGGCCAATGCCGTGGTGTCCAAGGATGTGCCGCCCTATGCGGTGGTGGCCGGCAACCCGGCGGTCATCAAGAAATGGCGCATCGCGCCGACCCTGATTTCCGCGATGCTGCGGGTCCGCTGGTGGCGGTTCGCACCCTGGCAACTGCAACATCTGGATCCGGCCAAGCCGCAGGCCTTCCTCTCCGGGGTGCAGGAAATGAAGGGCGAACCGGTGTTTGAACCCGATGTGTTCGACCTGCGCGAAGAGGTTTTGGCGAAGTGAGCGTAACGACCCCTGCCGACGCCACTGCGCCGATCGTGTTCCTGCATATTCCCAAGACCGCAGGACAGACCATTCACAATGCCCTGGCCCAGGTGGTGGGGGAGACGCAGGTCAGCCCGATCCGGGTGCATACCCAGGCCCCCGGCGACGCGCCGCAGATGCCGCCGGGATACAGCCTCTATTCCGGACATCTGGACTGGTCCGAGCTTGAAACCCTGCCCGAAAGCCGCTTTGTGTTCACCGTTCTGCGCGATCCCTGCGAACGGATCGCCTCGTTCTATTTCTTCCTGATGAAAGAGGCGCAGGCGCTCAGCGAAGAGGATCTGGACCTGCCGCAACACGCGGGCAAGAAACGGTTGCTGCGCTGCTCGGCCGAGGATTACTTCTTTGGCGGAAACCCCGGGTTCCAGCGGTTCATCCACGACCACTACGATAATTTCTACTGCAGCTATTTCGCCACCCGCAAAATGCGGGGCTACCAGCAGATGCAGGCGCTGAGCAGCGCCGAAAAGGTCGCGGCGGCGCAAAAGAACCTGCCGCTGATCGACAGGATCTATTCGACCCTGGACCTGGGGGCGCTGGAACGGGACATCGCGGACCGCTACGGCGCCGAGATTTCGGTCACCGAGACCTATGTCAATCAGGGTATGATCGAGCCGGACGAAGCGCGTTGGCCAAAGCTGCTCGATCGTCTGGGCAGTGACGCCGCCGCGCGGCGGCTGGAGGACTTTGTGACCGCCGATACAGACCTGATCGAGGCTTTGGGCCTGAAGGTCTGACACCGTTTCCATACGGCGCGCCTTCGGCGCATTCCATTTTTGATGAGGGACGCTGTCCCTCAAACTCCCTGGGATATTTTTGAACAGAAGAAACAGAATACCCCTGGCTTCTTCTGTTTGGAAATATCCCGGGGGAGCCGCCTCTGGCGGCGGGGGCGGAGCCCCCTTTACCTCAGCCTGTCACGATGAACTGCAGATCAAAGATCGGCAGCAGCACCGACAGCACGATCACCAGAACACCACCGCCCACGACCATCATCAGAACGGGCTCTAACAATGCAGCGATGCGTTTGCGTTCATTGCGCAGGTTGTTTTCCACCAGCATGGCGCTGCGTTCCGTCATGCGGGCCAGGTTGGCCGATTGTTCGCCGACGCTCATCAGCTGGCGCACTACGGGGGGGATGATCGTGAGTTCGGCGACCGCGTCGGACAGCCGTGCACCGGCCTGCACCGCGTCCGATACCGCGGCGGCTTCGCGCCGGAACCGGGTCACGGTCAGGACGCCCGCAGCGCTGTCGACCGCGCCCACCACAGCGTGGCGGCTGGTCAGCACCAGCGCCAGTGTGCGCAGATACTGCACCGCTGCCGATTGCCGCATCAGGCTGCCCACCAGGGGTAGCCGCAGCAGCAGCCCGTCGCGCCGGTCGCGGAATGTCTGCACGCGCATGGCCAGCAGATAGGTCACCAGGGCTGCTGTCAGAGCGCCGAGCAGCTGCACCCAGTTGGCCGACATCCAGTCGCTGACCGTGAGCATGGCCACCGTCAGGGGCGGCATCGGGCGACCGGAGCCTTCGAACATCAACACGATTTCTGGGGCCACGGTGGTCATCAGGATGATGCAGACCAGCACCGACACACCGGCCACGAACATCGGGTACATCAGCGCGGTCGAGACCTGTGCGCGGTCGATGCCCGTGGTTTCGAGATGATCGGCGAGCCGGGCAAAGACCTCGCCGACGTCACCGGAATTCTCGGCCGCCCGGATCGACGCGATGTAATAGGGGGCGAATCCCGCGCCGCTGCCCTCCAGCGCTTCGGACAGCGGCTGGCCGTCCAGCAGCGCCGCCTTGGCGGTGGCGGCCAGCCCTTCCATCGCCGGGCTGCTGCCTGCGGAGCGCACCGCTTCGAGCGCGTATTCGCTGGTCAGCCCGGCGCCGAGCAAAACCGCCATCTGGCGAGTGAACACCGCCTGCAGATCGGCGTTCAGCCGGTTGCGGCGGGAAAACCCTTTACCGCGTCCCGATGTCCGCCGGCTGCCGCGCGCGCGCAGATCGGAGACGAACAGCCCCCGGGATTTGAGCTGGCGGGTGGCGTCGGCCTCGCTTTCGGCAATCAGGCTGCCGGATTTGCGCCGCCCCTCGGCGGTGAAGGCGGTATAGGCAAAGGCTTTCACACGCTGTCCCCGACCACGCGCAGGGTTTCGGCCAGGCTGGTGGCGCCATTGGCCACCTGGGCCAGTCCCTGACCCATCAGCGTATCGGACTGGGACAGCGCCAGCCCCTTCAGCTCGGCCTCGGAGGCCCCGCGATCGACGGCGCTGCGCAGGGTTTCGTCGACCTCGATCATTTCAAAGATGCCGACCCGGCCGCGGTAGCCGGTGCCGCTGCAGGCGTCGCAGCCTTCGGGGGCGTGGACCTGTTCCGGGGCGGGCACGCCCAGCCGGGCGAAATGCGCCTGTTCCGCCGGGGTGGGGGGGTGCGATGTCTTGCAATCGGGGCAGAGCCGGCGCAGCAGCCGCTGGGCGATCACCGCCCGCAGGGTCGAGGCGATCAGGAAATCGTCGAGCCCCAGGTCGCGCAGCCGGGTGATCGCCCCCACCGAGCCGTTGGCGTGCAGCGAGGAGAACACCAGATGCCCGGTCAGCGCCGCCTGCGCGGCGGTGGTGGCGGTTTCCGCGTCACGGACCTCGCCCACCAGGATCACGTCGGGGTCCTGGCGCAGGGTGGCGCGCAGCCCGGCGGCAAAGGTCATGCCGATTTCGGCGTTGATCTGGGTCTGCGAGGCCTGCGGCAGGTCATATTCGATCGGGTCCTCGACGGTGACGATGTTGCGCTTGTGCAGGTCCGACAGTTTCAGCAGCGAATACAGCGTGGTGGTCTTGCCCGAGCCGGTTGGCCCGGTGGCCAGGATGATGCCGTTGGGCAGCGCCGAGAGCCGTTCCAGCATGTCGATCTGTTCCGGCTTCAGACCCAGCTGGTCCAGCGGCACCAGCCCGGTCGACCGGTCGAGGATCCGCAGCACGATGCGTTCGCCGTAGCTGCCGGGCATGGTCGACACCCGCGTGTCGATCTGCCGCCCACCCATGCGCAGCGGGATGCGCCCGTCCTGCGGCAGACGGGTTTCGGCGATATCCAGCCCTGCCATCACCTTGAGCCGTGACAGGATGCGGCGCACGGGAACGTCGTGACGGTCCATCACCGTCTGCAGGAACCCGTCACGGCGCATCCGGACCCGCAGCCCGGTTTCATGCGGCTCTACATGCAGGTCCGAGGCGCCGGCCTGCACCGCCCGGCGCAACAGCTGGTTGACCATCTCGATCACCGGGGCGTCCTCGACCTCGTCCAGCAGGTCGCGGTGGCCTGTCGTGCTGGTGCTGTCTTCCAGATCGAAGGTCAGTTCGGGGGCGGTCTGATCCGCCGGATCGCTTTGATAGAGCCGGGTCAGGGCCAGGTCGAACAGATCCTGCGGCTCTTCGATCAGCTGCAGCGGCTGCCCGGCCCTGCGGCGCGCCTCGCGCAGGCCCAGGGCCGTGGCGGCGGGCCCGGCAATCAGCCGGGGACCGTCGAGCAGCACCTGCTGGTCGCGGGCAAAGGCAAAGGGCAGGCGGGGGGCCTCGCCGCCGGGGAGCGGTTCAGAAGTCAAGCCGGGGCGGGAGCGGCGGGAGGGTTCTGCTTTGTGCGACATCGTCGATAAAGCCCGAATCAAACGGCAGGTTCAGATCGCCATCAGCATAGGGGAACAGCCCGCTGGGTGTTTTGGGAAATTGATCACGGTTGTCGGGCTGCAGCGCGCGGGTGGCGCGGCGGGCGTCGCGGGCGGCCTGATCCGCCAGCCGCTTGGCCTCGGCGTCGTTGCTGACCACGCGGGGGCGCAGCATCACCAGCAGGATGCGCTGGTCTTCGCGGGCGTTCTTGCCGCGAAACAGCGCGCCGACCACCGGGATTTCCGAAATCGTCGGCACCCGCTGGGATTGCGAGACCGAGGTATCCTCGAGCAGCCCGCCCAGCATCACCACATTGCCGTCGCGCACCAGTACGGTCGAGGTCAGGGCGCGGCGCTGGGTGATCTCGCCGCCCGAGGCGGCGGTGTTGTTGGTCAGCCGCGACACCTCCTGTTCCAGCGTCATGCGTACGGTGTCGTCGCCGGTCACCTGTGGCGTGACGCGCAATGTCAGACCCACATTTTCGCGCTCGATGGTCTGGAACGGGTTCTCGGGATTGTTGGTGTCGCCGACGGTGGAATAGGAGCCGGTGACAAAGGGCACGTTCTGGGCGACGACGATCTCGGCCTCCTGGTTGTTCAGGGTCATGATCGAAGGGGTCGCCAGCAGACGGGTGGAATTGGTTGTGGCCACGGCCGACAGAAAGCCCGCGATGGCGTCGTCGCCGTTCTGGGTACCGCCGCCGATGGTGCCGCCGGTCCCGGGCGAGATCGGCTCGCCGTTGGCCGCCGCCGTCAGCAGGCTGGTCAGGGTGGGACGGCCGGCCAGGTCGAACTCGACCCCGCCGATGATGGCGTTGTTGACCACCGCGCCGAACTGCACGGTGAGATCGGAGAACCCTTCGACCGACATCTCGAAGACCACCGCCTCGACCAGCACCTGTTTCGGGCGGCGGTCCAGGTGGCGGGTCATCGCCAGGATGTTCTGGATCTTGTCTGCGGGCGCGGTGATCAGCAGCGAATTGGTGGCCAGATCGGGCACGATAGAGATGGTTTCCTCGCTGCCCGACACCTGCTGCTGGCCGGTAAAGCTGCGCAGGATGACGTCGGCCAGCGCGGTGGCGTCGGCGTATTTCAGCGTCTCCACCGCCGATGCGATGCCGGCGTCGCGGGTGTCGAGCCGTTCGACCAGCACCCGGATCTGGTCGGCCAGGCTGGCCGAACCCGCCACCACCAGCGCGTTCGAGCGGCGATCGACGGTGACCGAGGCGTCCGAGGGGATGATGTTGAGCGACTGCACCACCTGATAGACGTCATCGGCGCGCGCGTTGTAGAGCGGTACCATGGTGACCAGCTGGGCACGGGGCTGGTCCAGCCGCCGGATCAGCGCTTCGATGCGGCGAAAATTCTCGCCCCGGTCCGACAGCACCAGCAGGCGGGCGCGGGGGATCGCGGTCAGCACGGCCTCGGAGGGCAGCAGCGGGCGGATCACCTCGACCACGTCCTGCAGCGGCGCGTTGCGCACCTCGATCACCCGGGTCTCGAAGCCGCCATCCAGCACCACCGAGCCGCTGGCGCCGGACAGTTCGCGGGCCGAGGACAGTGGCACGATGCGGTCGGCGCCGCGGCCTTCGACCACGGTCAGCCGGTTCAGCTCCAGCACGTTGAGGAAGACCTCGTAGAGCGCATCGGGCGGCAGGCCGTCGGGGGCCAGCACGGTGACAGTGCCGCGCACCTGCGGGTCCAGCACAAAGCCGCGCCCGGTGGCGTCGGCGACGATGGTGACGAAACTGCGCAGGTCGGCATCGCGCAGATCCAGTTCGATCTGGGCCCGCGCCGGCCCGGCGGGGGCTATGGCCAGCAGGGCCAATAGGGTCAGCACCAGAACCGTTGCCGCCCTACCCGACATCAGGGTGGCGTGCAGCCTTGCCAGCCAAGTCATCTGTGTGGATCCGCCTGTCTTCTTGTTTCTTTTGGTCTTGTTCCGCCCGGTTCACGGGTCGTTCCGCTCGGTTTATGCGCACAGTTTAGCCCAGTTGCGGGCAAAAGCATACGGCTATGATGCCGTGGCGCGCGCGTGGGGCGGGGTTGTGGCCTGTGTGCCGCCGTTGTGCCGTCGTCGGGTGGATTTCGGCTCTATTCCGTGAATTCCAGCACGTCGCGGCCGCCGTTCCTGGCAACCCAGAGCCCGCTGTCGTCGATCGCCACGACCTGCAGCCCCTCGGCCAGCATGTCGCCCACCCGCAGGATTCGTTCGCCGGTGGGATGCGCCAGGATCGCCCAGGTTTCGCCGTTCAGCGTGGCCGTACCCTTCAGCGTGAAGCCCAGGCTGGACAGCGGCGGCGCGGGTGGGGCGGGGGGTTGCGGCGGCGTCGGCGGCTGCGGTTCGGGCACCACCAGCGTGCCGAACAGCGGCGGCCAGGCCTGCGCCGGCGGGACGGGCGGTGCGGGGGTCGGGGGCTGTGGCTGCGCGCCGCCGGGCTGCGCGGCAACGGTGTCGGGCGCGGGCGCACGCAGCACCCGGTTCAGGTCGCGCGCCGCCAGCGCCAGCCCGGCCAGCGCCGCCAGGGCGCAGAGAAATGCGAGTAACCGAACTGCCATAGTTTTCCCCGTATGCGGCGCGACCGCGATCAGCTGCGTAGACCGGATCGGCCAATTCATATAAACATAAAGAAAAAACCAAAAGAGCAGGTCATGAAAACACATGGAATTCGGATCCCGGCCGCGGCCGGTGTTCTGTGCATTAGCGCCAGCATCCTGCTGACCGCCTGCACCGAGACCAGCGGCGACAACAGCGCCATGCGCCGGCAATACCTGTCCGCCCGCGAGGCGCTGGAGGATGGCAAATACGACAAGGCGGTGCGCGGTTACGCGCAGCTGCTGGACGGGGCGGGCGGTTACGAGGCGCGGTTCCGTCTGGACTATGCCCATGCGCTGCTGCGCAATGGCCAGTATGCCCAGGCCGCCGAACAGGCGCGCGGGCTGGCGGCCAGCCAGAAGGGCACGTTCCGCAGCGCCGCGCTGGCGGTTCAGGGCACCGCCGAGCACGAACTGGGCATGGCCGGCGGCGGCGCGGGCGGCACCGCCTATCTGAAATCGGCCCAGTCAGCTCTGGGTGAAGTGTTGAAAACCCATCCCGAGCTGGACCAGATCGGCACCATCAAGGCCCGCAAATCGCAGCTGGACGCGCAGTTGTCCGGGCAGGGCTAGAATCCTTCGGGACCACGTTCAGGGCTGGCGGGGCGCGAGGCTGAAGCGCGCCTCGGCCAGACCGGGTTCCGGTCCCTGCTGAATGCGAAAGGCGGTCATCTCGTACCCCCAGCCGCGGGCGGTGCGGTTGATCCAGATACCCAGATCCGAGAACGGCACGGCATCGAAACGCAGCTCGATCCGGTCGCCCGAGCGGCGGCTGAGATCGCTGACGTGATCGCGCAGCCCGGCGGAAATCAGGCTCTGTTCAAGGCCGGAAACGCCGATAGGCGGGGTTTCCGCGGGGGTGGTACCGGAGCCGATCCGGGCGCTGTCCGCCGCCTGGGCACTGACCCAATGCTGCAGGATCCGGGCCGCGGCCAGATCGCTGCGGGCGGCGTCACGGCGGGCTTGCAGCGGCTCGACCACGCCCAGCCACAGCGCCAGCGGCAACGCCACCAGACACAGCAGTGCCAGCAGCAGCCGTTCCCGGCCCGTCAGGCCCAGCAGGGCAAAGATCAGCCGGTCGGTCATCGGCCGTCCTCCGCCAGGGCCAGGGCGATCTCGACGCGAACCTCGGCCCCATCCTCGCTGAGCCCCGATTCGATCACCTCGACCGCCAGCCCGCCCGCTGACAGGGTCTCGGCCAGCCGGTCCTGGGCGGCGTAATCAGGCACCCGCAGCCGCGCCACCAGCCCGCCGTCGGCGGTATAGGACAGATCATCGACGCCGGTGGCCTCGGCCCGGTCGATCAGGGTTGCGGCGCGGTTCATCAGGTCCAGGCCTGAGCGCTGGTCGCGGGCCGCACCCAGCCGCGCCTGCCGGTTGGCCATTTCGGCGCCGATCTGGGCGCGGATATCCAGGATCGGACCGGCGGGAATGAAATGCTGCCGGGTCATCTCCAGCGTTTGCGCGGTGACGGTGGCGGTGCGCTCGCGCAGCTGGCGGGTTTCCAGCACCAGCGCCGCGCACCAGACCGCCAGCGCCGCCGCCGCCGCCAGCGCCGGCCAGCGCCACGGCAGCAGCCGCCGCCGCAGGTGGTCGCGTTCCTGTCCGGGATCCTGCCGCAGATCGCAGCTTTCCTCGCCGTGGCCCAGCACCGATGGCGCGGTCAGCCCGTGCCGGGCGGCGTCCTCGGCCCGGTCGATCTGTGGCAGCTCGGCGGCCTCGAACAGCGCCGCCAGATCCGGGAGCGGTGTGCCGATCCACAGCACCGCGCGCGGCGGCGCCTCGCGCAGCGCGGCGGCCAGCATCAGCCGGGCGGCGGCGGTTTCGATGGTAAAGCCGTCGTCGGTGCCCAGCCGGGCGAGGATTTCGCCATCCGCGTCGTCGGTTTCCGGTGCCCGGTGCTGCAGGGTCCAGAGCCCCTCGGCGGCGGGCAGCGACAGGTAATCGGGCAGCAGCGCGCGGGCGCCCGCACTGCGGGCGCGCCAGTCGGCCAGCCGGGCCGGATCGGTCACCAGCACCCGGCTCCAGGCCTGCGGCCGGGGGCCGGGCAGGGGCCGCATGTCGATCCGGGCCGGGTCCAGCCCGGTCAGGTCGCGCAGGGCACGGGTGGCAATGCGCTCGCGTTGAACCCCGCGCACGCCGGTGGGCAGATCCAGCGCGATCACCGGCACCTGCGCGCCAGGCACCAGCACCACCTGGCCGGGGGCCGGATTTGCGGCCGGGCCGGCGCCGATCCGGGCAAAGGCGGTCCCGGGTCCCGCCTCGCTGCGGTTTCTTGCACGCCGGGCGCTCACGGTTCTGCTCTCTCCTGTGTTGCCTGCCGGTACACCACCCGCGCCAGCCGCCGCGCGCCGCCGCGCCGGATCACGCTGTGCCGCGCCTGACGGGAGGTGGCCAGACTGGCGGCACTTTCCACCAGGAACCAGTCGGATTCAACGGTGAAGCCCTGGGGCTGCAGATGCGGGGCCTCGCGGTCGATGGGGACCAGGCGTTCGAGCGCGTCGAGAAAGGCCTCTGGCGTCTCGAACGGGGCATCGCGGCGTTGCGCCAGCAGCTTGGTCCGGGCCGTGGCCCCCAGTTCGGGCAACCAGGCGGCCAGCACCGGTTCGGGGGCGGTGTTGATGTTCAGCGGCGCGCCGTCGGGCAGCACGGCGGCCACCTGTTGCAGCCGCTCAAAGGCCGCGCTCCCCAGCCCGGGCACATGGCGCAGCTCTCCGATCGCGGCGATGCCGCTGCCGGTGGGGTACATCGGCACCGGCAGCCGGGCATAACGGCCCAGCAGCTCGGGCGGCGGCCCGGCGATATGGGCGGCGATGGCGCGGGCCTGCGGTTCGGACAGGGCGATCCTGTCGGCCAGCCGCAGGAACCGGTTCAGCGCCGCCAGATCGGTGGCGCTGCGCAGGGTGTTGAGATTGAACCGCCCCTGCAGGTCGCTCAGCCGCAGCGCCACGCGGCCGCGATCGAGGGTGACGTCATGGGGCCGGGCCCAGGATTCCTCCGGGTGATCCAGCGCCGGGCCGCGCAGGTCGCGGTTCAGCACCGTCAGGGCCAGCGCCTCGGCGCCGTCGAGATAGAGCTGCACCTGCGTCGCCTCCTGCGCCAGGTCCAGCCGGACACGCGCCGCCTGTGACCGGCCCAGCAGCAAGGCCGCCGCCGCCGCCATCGCGGCCACGATCAGCAGCGCGTTGACCAGCACGAAGCCGCGCTCGGAGGCCGCGCGCCTTACCATAGGGTCTCTACCAGCCGCACCCGGCCGAAAACGGCGGTGTCCAGCGTGACCTCGATGGCGGCGGGCAGGTCGGTGCGGATCACATCCACCGGCAGGTCGCGCCAGTCGAGCCAGCCCTGATCGGGGCGGAACAGGCGGATTTCCAGCCCCTGCACGCCGGTCAGGACGGGGATGGCGGGCTGCAGCTGCGATGCGGTGGCGGGGCTGAGGCTGGGCCAGATCTGCCGGGTCAGCTGCCGGGCCGCGCGGTCGTAGCGCCAGATCACCCGGTGGAACCCGGCGTGTTCGGGGATGCCGGGGCCGGACTGCCCGGCCAGCGACAGCGCCAGCCGGGGGCCGGGGGTGGTGGTCAGCGGCGGCGCGGGCGGGACACCGGGGGCGGAAAACCCCATCGGCACCGCCGCCTGCAGGTCCTGGCGCAGCAACGCCAGCGTCAGGCTGAGCGCGCTGGTGTCGTCGGAGCGGGTAACCAGCCGGTCGCGGGCGCGCAGCATGCCGTTCAGCACCTGCAGCCCCATCGCGGCGACCAGCGCGAAGAGCGCCATGGCGACGATCAGCTCGATCAGGGTCAGGCCCGCATCGGGGTGGTGGCCGCGCCGCATCCGCTTACCCTCCGCCAGCGGGGGCAGGCAGATAGGTGACCAGCACCGCGCCGCTGCCGCCGGGACCGCGCACGGTGATGGTGGCCTCGCCCAGCCCGCCGGCGGTGGTCTCCAGCCCAGTCTCCACGTCGAAGTCATAGAGCCCCTGCCGGACCTGTCCGAGCATCGGGGTGGGTTCGGCAACAAGGGTCAGGCGCAGTTCCTCGGCCCGGTTGGCGGCCACCAGCCGGGCCAGCAGGCGTTCGGATTCGCCGCCGATCTGGCGGCCCGAGACATCCAGCGTGCGAAAGGTGCCGACCACCGCGATGGACAGCACCAGCACCGCCACCAGCAGCTCTACCAGCGTCAGGCCGGGCGGGGTGCGAAAGCGCAGCCTCATAACGGGGCACAGCGCAGGTCGCTCCAGCCGTCGCTGCGGCAGCGGATCTGGTCGCGTCCGGTGCCGAAGCGCGCCTCGAAAGCGGTGCTGCGCCCGTCGGGGTAATAGAGGATTTGCGGTGCGCCGGGGCCCTCGGGCAGGCCGGGGTCGGCAAAGCCGGCGCGCCGGGCCGGGTCGAACCGCATCGGGTTGCGCCAGCGCAGTTCGGGTCCGGTGGGGCGCCACCGGCCCGCGCGGCGTTCGGCGAAGCGGCGGCCCTGCGGGGTGACATACATGCCGCGCAGGCTCTGGCCGTGCACCGCAAGGCTGCGCAGCCGGGTGTGGGCGGCGCGAAACGCGGCCAGGTCGCTGGTGTCATTGGCGGCCTTGCCGCCACGGCTGGTGGCCAGCATGGCGCCGCCCACGGACAGCACCGACAGGATGGTGATCACCACCAGAAGCTCGATCAGGGTAAAGCCGGCGTCTGGCGCGTTTCGGGCGGCGGGCGCGCGGATCAGTTGACCTGCCATGACCCGATGTCCGCATTCGCCCCGCTGCCGCCGGGCTGACCGTCGGCACCATAAGAGAACACGTCGAAGGCGCCGTGCACCCCGGGCTGCAGATACTGGTAGTCGCGCCCCCAGGGATCCTTGGGCAGCCGTGCGATATAACCGCCCGAGGCCCAGTTCGGCGCCAGCGGTTCTACCGAGGGCGGCGCGGTCAGCGCGGCCAGCCCCTGCGCGGTGCTGGGGTAGGTGAAATTGTCCAGCTTATAGAGACCGATGGCGCTGGAGATCGCGGCGATGTCCGAGGTCGCCCGCGCGGCGCGCGCCTGGTCGGGGCGGTCGATCACCCGTGGCACGATGGCCAGCGCCAGCACCGACAGGATCACCACGACCACCATCAGTTCGAGCAGCGAGAATCCGTCGTCGGCAGAAGCGGACCCACCCGCCGGTCGTGTCGCATCCGGTTGCATTGTCATCCGTTCCACGCCTATCACTTGGGCGCACAATAGGGACTGCCCCATGTGGTGACAAGCCGCGCCGGGGTCTTGGCTTCCCCCCATCCGAAAGGCCGCGTCACCCCGTGCCCGAGCCCGATTTCTTTACAGTTCTTCTGCTGTTGGTCAGCCCGGCGGCGGGGTCGTTCCTGGGGGTTCTGGTCGACCGGCTGCCGCGCGGCGAAGACGTGGTGCGGGCGCGCTCGGCCTGCCGCGCCTGCGGTCGGGCGCTGCGCCCGCGCGACCTGCTGCCGGTGCTTTCCTTTGTCATGGCACGCGGACGGTGCCGGGGCTGCGGCGCGGCAATTCCGGCCTGGCATCTCTATCTCGAGATCGCCGCGCCGGGGCTGGCGGTTCTGGCGCTGCTGGCCGGCGGCGGCGCGGCCCATGTCTGGCTGACGGCGCTGGTGTTGTGGCTGCTGCTGGCGCTGGCGGTCAGCGATCTGATCTGGATGCGGCTGCCCGATGTGCTGACGCTGGCGCTGGCGCTGGCGGCGCTGGTGCGGGCGGGGCTGGCCGGTCATGCCGCGATGGCCGGTCTTGGCGCGCTGCTGGGGGTCGGCAGTTTCTGGATGATCCGGTGGGGGTATGCCCGGTTGCGCGGGCGCGAGGGACTGGGGCTGGGCGACGTCAAGCTGATGGCGGGGATCGGTGCCTTTTGCGGGCCGGGGCTGTTGCCGCATGTGGTGCTGGCGGGGGCGCTTCTGGGGGTGCTGGCGGTGCTGCTGGCGGCGGTCCGGTCCGGGCAGGGGCCGGCGGGCGATGCCCGCCAGCCCTTTGGCGCGGCGCTGGCGGCGGCGGCGGTGCTGGTCTGGCTGTGGACGGCGGCGGGTCAGGCGGCAATCTGATCTCGCCAGAGCGCCTGCATTGCGTTAGCGTGTGGCCAGATCCATCCATCCTGACCTTGAAAAGATTGAGTTTCCCTTCATGTTCCTGCGATTTTCCGCTGCTCTTGCCGCTGCAGCGGTCCTGTGTCTGACCGCCGCGCCCATTCCGGCGCAGACGTCGGATGCGCCCTCTGACACTGCTACTCCTGTCGATCAGGATGCCGCCGATACGCCGCAGGTGCGGCTGCCCGAAATGGCCGATATCGTCGCGGCCTACCGGTCCGGCGATTACGTGACCGCCCGCGAGGGGCTGGCGCAGCTGGCGCCGGGCGGCACGCCGAATGCCAAGTATCGTTATGGCCGGATCCTGCAGGAAGGCCGCGGCGGTCCCCGCGATCCGGGGCAGGCGGTGCGCTGGCTGGCCGAGGCGGTGGAGGAGGATCATGTCGCTGCCGCCACCCTGCTGGCGCGGATGTACATGGCCGGCGAAGGGGTGGGCGAGGATCAGGCCCGCGCCGCCAACCTGTTGCAGCGCGCCGCCAGTCAGGGCGACGCCGAGGCGCAGTTCCTGCTGGGGGTCGCCTATCGTCTGGGCCGCGGTGTGCCGCGCAGCGAGGAAACCGCCTTTACCTGGTTCCTGGCTGCCGCCAAACAGCAGCATGGCGAGGCGCAATACGCACTCAGCCAGGCCTATGCCCAGGGTCTGGGCACCGACGAGGACGGGCCCCGGGCGCTGAAATGGATGGAGAGCGCCGCGGCGGCCGGGGTGGCGGCGGCGCAGTACTCCCTGGGGCTGAATCTGGATGCGGGCAATGGCGCGACCAGGAACCCGGCCCAGGCCCTGGCCTGGTTCCGCCGTGCCGCGGAGGCGGGCCATCCGCTGGCGCAGCGGATGCTGGGTACCAAATACCTGCACGGCGACGGGGTGGCGCAGAACGGCGAGGAGGCGCTGCGCTGGCTGACGGCGGCGGCGGCGGCGGGCGATGCCGGGGCGATGACCAACCTCGGCTTCGCCTATGCCACGGGCACCGGTGTGCCGGCCGATGATGCCACCGCGTTCGACTGGTACCAGCGGGCTGCCGACCGCAACCTGCCACGCGCGGTGCTGGTGGTCGCGGCGTTTCAGGAAGAAGGCCGCGGCACGCCGCAGAACCTGCGGCAGGCGGTGCGGGAGTACCGCCGTGCCCTGGGCATGGGACCGGAAGTGGCCGAAGTGGCCGCCGCGCGGCTGGGGCTGCTGGCGGCACAGGGCCGGATCGACGACCTGATCGCCCCGCAGGAGGCCGCGCCCTGGGTTGCCGTGGCGGCGCAGGCCGGGGATGCAGAGGCGCTGAGCTGGCTGGAGACGCAGGCGGAGGCGGGAATCACACAGGCGCAGGGCCGGCTGGGCGATCTCTATCTGACGCTTGATGACGGCGCGCGGGGCGCGCAGGCGGTGGCGTTGCTGCGGCAGGCCGCAGAGGCGGGCGACAGTTTTGCCCAGTTCCGGATGGGACAGCTGTATTCCGAAGGCGGGCCGGTCGAACAGGATTACGTTCAGGCGCATGTCTGGTTCAATGTCGCCGCCACCCACGGGCTGAGCAATGCCGCCGAGATGCGCGAAGTGATCTCGCAGTTGATGACGCCGGAACAGGTGGCGCAGGCGCAGGCCGGCGCGCGGGCCTATTTCGAGGCCGGTGCGGAGCAGGTGCCGGGAGCGCAGGCCGGGACGGCATCGGAATGATTCTGAGGCAGCTCATTGGCGCGGTCCTGCTGGCGGCGTTGCTGGCGGGAACATCGGTTTCGGCGCAGGACGGTGATCTGGAGGCCCTGCGCAGCCGGGCCGAGGCCGGGGATGCCGAAGCCCAGTATCAGCTGGCGCTGCGTTTCGATCAGGGGCAGGGGGTGCCACAGAACTTTGCCGCCGCGCGCCCCTGGCTGCTGCGGGCCGCCGAGCAGGGACAGGCCGCCGCGCAGAACCTTCTGGGGCTGTATCACGTTCGCCGGCTGACCGGAGACAGCGCGGAGACGGACCAGGCGCAGGCGCTGCACTGGCTGCGGCAGGCGGCGCAAAGCGGTGTTCCGGACTACCTGTTCAACTTGGCGCGGGCGCTGGACACCCCGGTGGCGGGTGCGCCCGACCCGGCGGCGGCGGCGGCGCTGTATCAACGCGCCGCCGAGGCGGGCCACGTGGAGTCGGCGGTCAGCCTGGGGGTGCTGTATCAGGAAGGCACCGGCGTGGCGCAGGATTATGCAGCGGCACGGGCGCTGTACGAGAGGGCGGGCGCCACGGGTCATCCAAGGGCGCTGAACAACCTGGGGCTGCTCTATGTGCGCGGCGACGGGGTACCGCAGGATTACGCCGCCGCTGCCAACCTGTTCGAACAGGCGGCCCGGTCCGGGCTGGCCGAGGCGGTGCGCAACCTGGGCGTGCTTTATGAAAACGGTTTCGGCGTGGCGCAGGACGATGCCCGCGCCGCCGCGCTGTACCGGCAGGCCGCCGGGCTGGTGCGCCCCGACAGCGCCGCCGCGCTGAGCTATGGCTTTGATCCCCGGCTGAGCCGGCCGGCCGCCGACGATGCGGGCTGGCGCGCCGATACCCTGCGCGCGGCCCGCGCCGGCGACCCGCTGGCGCAGTACCTGGCCGGCGGGCTGGCGCTGCGGGAAGGTGGCGCGCGGGACGCGGCCACCTGGTTCTCCCGCGCGGCTCGAAAGGGGCTGCGCGGCGCCATGACCAACCTGGGGCTGATGTACGTCAAGGGCGAGGGCGTGCCGCAGGATTACGTGCTGGGCTACATGTGGCTGAGCCTCGCGGTGTCGGCAGGCGATCCCGAGGCACGGGTGGCGGCGGAATTGCTGCTGCCCCGGCTGACGCCCGGCCAGCTGGCCGAGGCCCAGACCCGGGCCGAGGCGAAATGGGCGGCAATCGAGCGCTGAACGCGCCGGAAAGTGTCTATTGTTGCCGTAACGGCAGACAATTGGCGGATCTTGTCGGTTCGGGGCAACATCACTGCCGTAAAGTTGCCAAAATAACATGATTTTTGAAATGAAATCTGTATAGTGCCGACCAAGTGGCCGCTTCTGCGCGGGCGAGCCGCGGTTTTACGGGAGATGCATTCGCTTCAGGGAGTTACATTCGAATGTTTGAAAATTTCCGGCGCGGGATGAGGGCCCTGAGTGCAGGTCCGGTCGTGATCGCGTCGCTTGCCTTGGCTCTTGTTCTGGGGGGCATGGCGCCGGTGACGGCGGCAGAGCCCGTACCCCAGCACAACACCAACGCCTTCTGGTTCGAGAACTGGGGCGATCTGAGCAATGCGGAGCTGCGCATCCGGATGCCGAATGGCGAGATCACCAATGTTCAGGCCGGGGCCGGCACCCCGGTGTTCCAGCTGTCCGGACAGGGCATTCTGGACGGGGTCTATACCTATGAACTGACGGCGGCGACCAGCGAAAAGGCCGAGGTCGTCAACCAGATCGACAATGGCCGGGGCAGCGATGCTTCGGGAACGGCCTTCAAACCCTTTTACAAGACCGGCTCCTTTCAGGTGTCGCGCGGCGTGATCGTCACGCCCGAGACACTGAACGAAGACGGCGATCAATGAACTCACGGAACACGACAGGGAAAGAGTATATCATGATGAGAAAAACCCACACCCGCCTGGCCATGCTGGGCCTGACCACCGCGCTGAGCGGCTTTGTCGCCCAGGGCGCCAGCGCCGCGCAGGTCTTTACCACCGACCTGATCGTGCAGGGCAGCACCTGTACCGGCTTCGACTGCTCGTCCAGCGAAAGCTTTGGCTTTGACACGCTGCGGCTGAAGGAAAACAACCTGCGGATCCATTTCCAGGATACCTCGGCCTCCGCCAGCTTCCCGACCCGGGACTGGCGCATCGTCGCCAACGACACCACCAATGGCGGTGGCGAGTATCTGGCGATCGAGGATTCGGATGCCGGCACCCAGCCGTTCCGGGTTGACGCGGGCGCCGGCGCCAACGCGCTGCGTGTCGATGCCCAGGGTGACATCGGGATCGGGACCGGTGCGCCGGTTGTCGAACTGCATATTGCCGATGGCGACAGCCCGACCCTGCGGCTGGAACAGAACGGCTCGGCCGGCTTTACCGCCCAGACCTTTGACATCGCCGCGAACGAAACCAACTTCTTTGTCCGCGACGTGACCAACGGCAGCCAGCTGCCCTTCAAGATCAAGCCGGGCGCGGACGACAACGCGCTGTTTGTTGCCGCCAACAATAACATTGGGTTTGGAACTGATGGCCCCAACGCGCCGCTGCACATCCGCGCCGGCGGCTCGAATCAGCCGGCACCGAATGCTGGCGATGATGTGATCATCCAGGACGATGGCGCGGTGCGGATCGCGATGATCAACACCGCCCAGGCCAACAACCAGATCTGGACCATCACCAACAACGATTCGCTCCGCTTCTCGTCGGGGACCAGCGCGCCCGAATTCCTGATGACCGCGGCCGGCAACCTGACCATCACCGGCAGCCTGATCACCACCGGCGGCGGCGGTGCCTGTACCGTGGCCGATCCCTGTGACGCGGTGTTCGACCCCGAGGTCTACACCGTGCCCTCGATCGAGGAACACGCCGAGAAGATGTGGGCCGACAAGCACCTGCCGGCGGTTGGACCGACCGGCCCGTCGCTCGCGATCAATGTCAACGAAAAGATGCTGCGCATGCTCAACGAACTGGAACACGCGCATATCTACATTGAGCAGTTGAACGACCGCATCAAGGTTCTGGAAGCCGAGATCGAAAAAGGCTGATCGACGCGATCCGCCAGCAATCGAAAGGCCCCGGGGTTCCGGGGCCTTTTTCCTGTTGCGCTGGCCCGATTGACAGATAGGTGACGGGCAGGCGGCGGATGCGCCTTCGGGCAGGGAAACCCAGTCATGGCGATTGTGTCCTTCAGGCATAATTTCATCTTCATCAAGACGACCAAGACCGCGGGCACCAGCATCGAGGTGGACCTGTCGGGGCGTCTCGAGGAGGAGGCCATCGTCACCCCGATCCTGCCGCCGGTACCGGGGCATCGGGCGCGTAACTTTGCCGACGCGGGCGGCAAGACGGTCTATTACAACCATATGCCCGCGCAGGAGATCGCGGATCTGCTGGGCGCAGAGCGCTTTGGCGCGATGTTCCGGTTCTGCGTCGAACGCGAACCGGTCGAGAAATGCATCAGCCATTTCCACATGCTGCGCAATTCCGCGCTGCACAATCCCGATGGTGCCTATGACGCCAGCTGGGAGAGCTATTGCGAGGCCGGGAAGTTTCCCGTCGACCACTACAAGTACAGCCGGATGGAAAACGGCCGGCGGGTGCTGATGGTCAACCGGGTGCTGCGCTATGACCGGCTGAAATGGGCGCTGCCTCGGGTACTGGACAAATGCGGTCTGCCCGGGTTCCAGTTGCACACCCGGGCCAAGTCCGAGTTTTCCAAAACCGTGCTGATCCGCAAGGACCAGGTGACGGCGGCGCAGCGGCAGCGCATCTACGAGGCCTTTGCCCCGACGCTTGCAGTCACCGGTATCAGATGGGATAGTTGATGCCATGTTGGCCCCGCCCGTCCAAGAGGATGCCCATGCAGGAATATGATCCGGCCAAGCCACTGATTTACATCCATGTTCCAAAGACGGGAGGACAGTCCGTCAGACAGATCTTCCAGTCCTGGTTTCATGACCGCATCCGGTTTCACTACTTTGATGCTGCCAACGGCAGGTTGCCTGACCGGATCGACCTCGACAGCCCCGAGAACCGGCAGGCGCCACCGCTGATCTATGGCCATTTCAACAGCGAAAGAGGGTTCGGCATCGAGCAGTATTATCCCGGGGTGCGCCAGTTCGTGACCATTCTGCGCGATCCGTTCGACATGCATGTGTCCCGCTTCTTCTATGCACGCGGCCGGATGCGTGCGGGGCAGAAGATCGGCGTCAAGATCGAGGTGGACACGGTTGCCAAGCATCTGGAAAGCAGCCCCCTGGTCATGCTCGAACATTTCCCCCGCCCGACAACCACGGAAAATTACCGCGATATCCTCGAAGAATTCTTTGTCGAGGTTGGCATTTTCGAGGATCTGCAAACCAGCCTGAACCGGATCGCTGCCCAACTGGACCTGCCGCCGCCGGGTGAGCTGCCGCATCTGAACGCCAGACCGGAGCGGACGGCAGAGACCCTGGATGTGCCGCCGGATGCCCGCGCCCGGTTCCGCGACAGGTTTCCGCTGGAACATGCAGTGTATGATCATGCGCGGGCGATGTTTCGACAGGCCAGTCCGCTGGGTGTCAATTGAGTCTTTCTTGTTTCTCACACCGTCAGGATCCCGCTGATGTTCAGACAGTCATTCATCCAGCCGCATTTTGAAAAACGCTTTCTGCTGGCGCTGCTGATCGTGGCCGGGCTGGCCTATGTGTTCTGGACCAGCTCGCGCTATCCGGCGCTGGATGAAAAGGCGATGATGTCGGGGGCGATCCAGCTGGAGGATTCGCTGAGCTTCGAGGCCAAGATCGCGCTGACCGCCGACATGTCGCTGGCGGAACGGGTGTTCTATTCGACCCTGAACTGGGTCAATACCAACAAGAAGGGCATGACATTCGGCGTGCTTTTCGCCGCCGCCTTTCTGACCGCGGTGCCGTTCCTGCGGCGGCGCAGTTTTTCGGGGCGGTTTGCCAATTCGGCGCTGGGGCTGGTGCTGGGGGCGCCATTGGGGGTCTGCGTGAACTGCGCCGCGCCGATTGCGCGCGGCATGTTTTCCGGCGGGCTCAGGGCAGAGACCACGCTGTCGGCGATGATGGCCTCGCCGACGCTGAACGTGGTGGTGCTGACCATGCTGTTCAGCCTGCTGCCGGTCTATATGGCGGTGACCAAGGTCGCGCTCAGCCTGCTGCTGATCCTGGTGCTGGTGCCGCTGATCTGCCGGACCCTGCCGCGCGAGGCGCTGGTAGCCGCCCCCGAGCAGCAGGCGCAGACACCGTGGAGCGCGGCTGAACTGCAGGGGGACCAAGGCGGCGAAAGCATCGGAGCGGCGATGCTGGCGACGGGGCGGCTGTTTCTGGCCAACCTGTGGTACATCGTGCGGATGACCGTGCCGCTGATGCTGCTGGCGGGGTTCCTGGGGTCGCTGGTGGCGACGCTGCTGCCGGGCGACGCGGTGCTGGGGCTGACGTTCGGCCTGCTGGCGCTGCTGGTGGTGGCCGCGGTGGGGGTGTTCCTGCCGGTGCCGATCGCCTTTGACGTGGTGGCCGCCGGCGCGCTGATGACTGCCGGGCTGGAGCCGGGATTTGTCATGGCGCTGGTGTTCACGCTGGGCTCTTTCAGTGTCTATTCCTTCTTTATCGTGGCGCAGACCATCGCGCTGCGCGCCGCGCTGCTGCTGGCGCTGGCGGTGGCCGGCCTGGGGGTGATCGCCGGTCTGGGCGCGCAGCGCTACCACCACTGGCAAAGCGACCGCGCGCTGGAGTTGCTGCTGAGCGTCGAGCAGGTGCTGTTCCGCCCGGCCCACGCCACGACGATCGAAGACCCGGTGATCCGCAGCGATGATGCCGACCGGATCACCCTGACCGCGCAGCCCCACGCGCCGCCCTCGGGAGAGGGCGACACCCCGTTCCGGCGCCGCGAGGCGCGCGCACTGGGGATCGACAAGCCGCTGGAATTCACCATGCGCGACATGTGGCCGCCGTTCTGGGAGGGCCGCAGCCTGAGCTCCGGCGACATCGACCGCGACGGTGATCTGGATCTGGTCGTCGCCTCGACCGAGCGCGGGCTGTATGTCTATCGCAACGATGGCCGGGGCCGGTTTGCAGCCGATCCGCCCGTATCAGAGCCATTGACGGGCCTGCCCGTGTTCAACGCCGCGCTTAACGATCTGAACCGCGACGGCTGGCCGGATCTGTTCCTGGCCAGCTACCTGCAGGGCAACTACGTGCTGTGGAACCGCGAGGGCGTGTTGGACCCGACCCCACAGCCGGTGCCCAACCGGGACAATGCGGTGCTCAGCCTGGCGCTGGCCTTTGACGATGTGAACGGCGACGGGTTCCTCGATGCCGCGCTGGGGAACTGGGCGGCGGGCTGGTACCGGCGGGTGCCGGGAGAGGAATCGCGCAACCGGCTGCTGCTGAGCCAGGGCGCGCCGCTGGACGGGTCGGTCTTTGCCGATCTGCCGGGCATTCCCGGTGAAACCCTGTCGGTGCTGTTCAGCGATCTGGATCTGGACGGCGCTGCCGACCTGGTGATCGGCAATGATTTCGAGATCCCGGACTATTTCTATGTCGGAGACGGGCAGGGCAATCTGCGGGCCATCACCCATGGCGACGGGCTGATCCCGCATACGACCACCACCACGATGGCGGTGAAATCCGCCGACCTGTTCAACGACGGGGTGCCCGAGGTCTATCTGGCCCAGATCGCGGGGCGGTCCTCGGGGGTGTCGGAGACGCTGAAGATGCAGCCGCTGGAGCGCTATTGCGACACCATCGCCGATGCCGGTGACAAGGCGGCCTGTGAAACCAACATGGCGATCAAGCGCTGGTACAAGGCGGGCAACAATTTCGACCCGACCTATGCCGGGCGCTGTGCCGATCTGAGCGGACGATACGGCGCGGAATGCAAGGCGATGCTGGTCAAGGATCTGGCGATCCAGCGCCGCGATCCGGCCCTGTGCAAGCTGATCGCCGCCGATCAGGTGATTCCGCGCGCCTATTGCGATATCCATTTCGCGCCGCCCCGCGCCATCACGGGGGCGGAATCGCAGGCCGCGATCCCGCAGATCCTGCGATCGAACGTCTTGCTGGAACGCGATGACCCCGCCGCGCCTTTCACGGACACCGCCGGGCCACGCGGGCTCGAGATCGGCGGCTGGAGCTGGGACACCAAGATCGCCGATTTCGACAACGACGGCTGGCTCGACGTTTATGTGGTCAACGGCACCTGGGTTCCGAACGAGGTCAGCCCGTCGAACCTGTTCTTCCACAACGACGGCCAGGGCGGCTTTGTGGAAATGTCGGGTCCCTTCGGGCTCGAGGATTACCTGATGACCGCCGCCGCCACCGCGTTCGACATCGACAATGACGGCGACCTGGATCTGGTGACCCATACGGTCAACGGTCCGCTGGCGGCTTTCGTGAACACGGCCGCCAACGGCACCACGGCCAAATCGATCACCGTCTCGCTGGAGGATATGGCCGGCAACCGTGATGGCATCGGCGCGCGGCTGACGATCACTTATGCGGGCGGCCGGACCCAGACCCGCGAGGTGCAGTCGGGCGGCGGCTTCATGTCCTTTGACGCGCCGCGGGTGCATTTCGGACTGGGGCAGGCGGACAGCATCGACAGCCTTGAAATCGCCTGGCGCACCGGCCCGCCGACCCGGATCGATGGGCCGATTGCCGCAGGAATACACTACCATGTGCGCCGGGAGGCCGAATAACGCCGCCGTGTCTTGTTCCCCGCCCGCCAGCAATGGCATAGTCTGACCAAAGGGCCTGCGGCCGGAGATTTCGGGTGTGCCCAATACTGTTTATCCGCCTGGGAGGGATCATGTCCCGCAAATATCTGATGGTCGGCATGAGCCACATCCAATGCCTGAAAGCGGCGCTGCGCGAAGACGAGGCCGCGCAGGTCGAGATCGTCAACCTCAAGCAGAACAAGGACCTGTGGTCGCGCCAGACCGCCAAGATCAAGACCGGCCGGTTCAAGACCCGGGACCCGGATGTGGTCTGTATCTGTATCGGCGGCAATGAACACAATCAGCTGGGCCTACTGGACCACCCCGAGCCGATCGCGGTGGGCAGCGCCGAGCTGGGCCTTGCGCCGGGGGCTGACGATGCCGCGCCGCGCCAGTTGATCCCGCGTGCGGTGATGCGCGACGCGATGAAGGCGATGATGCACAAACACGACCAGATGACCGCGCAGCTGCACGCCGATTTCCCGAACGCCCGCTTCATCCATCTCAGTTCGCCGCCGCCGATCGCCGACGGCGATCATGTGCTGGGCAACCTCGGTATCTTCAAGGACAAGTTGCACAGCGGCATCGGGCCTGTCACGTTGCGCAAGACGCTGTATGACCTTCAGGTCGAACTGACCCGGGAACAGGCCGAGGCGCTGGGGGCCGAATTCCTGCCCGCCGCCCCCGGGGCGCTGACCGAAGACGGATTTCTGAAGGACGGATTCTACAACAACGACCCCTCACACGGGAACGCCGCCTATGGCCGGCTGATGCTGGACCGGATTTTCGAAAGGGAAACCGCATGACCGAGATACCACGCCACCCCTACGCGGGTCTGCCCGACTGCCGGTTCTGGAAAAACGAGGCCGGGCTTGAATACCCCGAACTGTTCGATCCGGTCACCGATGTGCCCTTTCACCTGACCCGCGAGGACAAGGTGGTCACCGCCGGCAGCTGTTTTGCCCAGACCGTGGCGAAATTCCTGACCGGATCGGGGTTCAACCACTATATCGCCGAAAAGCCGCATCCGCTGATCCCGCCCAAGGTGGCCGAGGCGCATCACTACGGGCTGTTCTCGGCGCGTTATGGCAATGTCTATACCTGCCGCCAGCTGAAACAGCTGCTGCTGCGCGCCTATGGCGAATTCGAACCGCTGACCACCTGCTGGCCGGGCCCCGATGAGGGCACCTATGTCGATCCGTTCCGCCCGCAGATGCAGCCCGGCGGCTATGCCAGCCCCGAGGAGTTGGCCGCAGACCAGGAACAGCACCTGGCCGCCGTGCGTCACATGGTCGAGGAGATGGATTATTTCATCTTCACCCTCGGCATGACCGAGGCCTGGGTCGACAACCGCGACGGCGCCGTCTTTCCGCTGGCGCCCGGCGTGGCGGGCGGCATCTATGATCCGTCGGTCGTCGAGTTCAAGAATTTCGACGAGGCCGAGACATCGCAGGATCTGATCGACGCGCTGACTTTCATCCGCTCGAAAAACCCGGACGTGAAATTTATCCTGACCGTGTCGCCGGTGTCGGTGAACGCCACCTTCGAGGACCGCCACATCTATGCCTCGACCGTCTGGACCAAGTCGGTGCTGCGGGTGGCGGCCGAAAAGGCCAGGAACACGCTGGACGATTGCTGTTATTTCCCCAGCTACGAGGTGATCATCAGCCCGCATCTGCGCGGCAAGTATTACGCGCCCGACCGCCGGGTGGTGACCCCCAAGGGGGTGAACCACGTGATGCGGCTGTTCTTCAAACATTTTGCCGGGGTCGACATGGGGGCGCAGCCCAAGCCCAAGAAGGTCAGGAAACAGCACAAGCCCGATGCGCATCTGCGGGCGGTCTCCAAGAAGCTCGAGGTGCTGTGCGACGAGGAAAGCATCACCAACGCCTGATCCTTTCCGCCGTCCCCGCTGTCCACGATCGGGTTTTGCGACTTTATGAACCGTACCGTCATCCTGCATTACCACCTGTTCAAGAATGCGGGCACGTCGCTGGACCAGGTTCTGAAGCAGAACTTCGGCGACCGCTGGGTCACGGCCGAATTTCCCACCAGCCCGCCCGACAACAGCGCGGCGGTGGCCGACTGGATCCGCGCCAACCCGCGGGCGGTGGCGTTTTCCACCCATACCGCGCTGGGGCCGGTGCCGCGGATCGAGGGCGTCGATCTGGTCTCCGTGATGCTGTTGCGCGATCCGGTCGACCGGGTGCGCTCTGCCTATCGGTTCGAACGCCGCCAGCAGGCGGATACATGGGGCGCGGAACTGGCCAAGCAGCACGATCTGCGCGGTTATGTCACCACGCGGCTGGCGCGCCCCGGAGACCGCCAGTGCCGCAACTTCCAGACCCACCGGCTCGCCAGCCTGCTGCCCGGACCGGAGCCGGAGCTGCAGCGGGCGCTGCGGGCGCTCGACCTGCTGAGCGTGGTCGGGCTGGTCGAGGACTTCGACGGCACGCTGCGCCGCCTCGCGGCGGCGCTGGCCCACAGCTACCCCGATTTCACCCCCTGCTCGGTGCGGGCCAATACCTCGACCAGGCGGGTGCCGCCGCCGATCGGCCCCCGCGTGCGCAGGCTGCTGGAGGCGGCCAACACCGATGACCGCGCGGTGCTGCAGGCGGCAAGGGACATGGTCGCGGAGCTGTCATGAGCGCCCCCGAACTGATCCTGCACATCGGGCGTCATAAATCCGGCACCAGTTCGCTGCAGCATTTCCTGGGTGGCGCGCGCGACCACCTGAGTGGGCAGGGGGTATTGTATCCGCACGCGGGCTGCCCCAACCGCATCGCCCATCACACCATTGCCGCACAGTGCCATTCCGGCCAGTCCGACGGGGCGGGGCTGGCGGATATCGCCGCTGCCATTCGTGGCGAATTAGAGCCGCATCACACCCGGATCCTGCTGTCCAGCGAAGCGTTCCAGAACCTGACCGACCTGACCCGGCTGCGGGACTTCGCCGATGTGCTTGATGTGGGCCGCATCCGGGTGCTGTGCTATCTGCGCGAGCATCTGGATTACGCGGTTTCGGGGTATCGGCAGATGATCCAGAACCAGCCCCGGTTCGTGCCGTTCCGCAAATTCGTGCAGGGCCTGGGCGACCTGACCCCCTTTGCCGCGCGCTGGCGCGCGATTGGCGATCTGGAGCTGTGCTGGTACGACCGGTCGCGGCTGAAGGACGGCGACATCATCGCCGATGTCTGCGCCCGGCTGGACATCGCCCCCGGCGCGATCCCGCAGGGCGACATGAACCCTTCGATCGGGGGCAACCTGCTGGTCTACAAGCTGGCCGCCAACAAGCTGGAGCTGCCGGCGCTGGACTACGCGGCCCTGCGCGATCTGGCCGGCACCCATGCAGCCTTCCGCCGTGCCTTTTACATCGCCGACGAAGACGCCGCGCGGCTGCGCGCGCGCAGCGCCTACAATGCGTCGCTGGTCCGTCTGCTGGGGCCGCTGCCGGCGCTGAAATCCTGGGCCGGCAACCCGGTGCTGCCGGAGATGGACAGGCTGCAGGCCGATCTGGAGCGGATCGGGGCCGCCGCCGGTCAGGCCCTGCCGCCCCGTCTGGCCAGGGTCATGGTGCGCGCCGCGCCCTGGCTCAGCCTGGCCCCCGCCCCACGCAAGGAGCCGTTGCAATGACACGTCGTTTCCTGATCGTCTCGCCCGCCCGGTCGGGCAGCACCGCGCTGCGGCTGGCGATCAATGTCCAGACCGGGGCGCTGTGCCACGGCGAGATCCTCGGCAAGAACCGGATCCTGGGCCTGTCCAACAAGGTCGGCAAGCTGAGCCAGATCCCCGGCCTGAGCCCCCAGATGCGCCTGGACGACCCCGACGGGTTCCTGCGGCTGATGCTGGCGCAGCCGGATGTTCCGTGCCAGGGGTTCAAGGCGCTCTATTCGCATTTCTACCTGGAACAGAACGCCTATCTGCTGAACCGGGTGCTGGCGGACGATCCGGCGGTGGTGGTTTTGTGGCGCCGCGATCTGGTGCGGCGGTTCCGGTCGGAATGCCTGCTGCGGGTGGAAAAGGAGCTTTGGCGGCCAAAGCGGTTTTCCCGTGTCAGTCCCGAGGAGGTCATTTCCGATGCCCGGGTGCAGATGGCCATGGTTGCGGGGATCCATGCGATGCTGCGCGGTCACGGGGTGCGCCGGGTCATGGACCTGGATTTCGAGGAGTTGGTGGCGGGGCCGGAGGCCACCGGGCGGGTGCTCGATTTTCTCGGGCTGGACGCGTCCCGGGCCCGGCTGGTCAAGGACAGGCGCACCCGTCGCAACGAGGCCAGCGGCCCGCCGGTCGAGATCCCGCCGGTGTTCGGTGCCGCTGAACTGGACCATTTGCGCGACGTCAGCCTGGAGCGCGCGCTGTCAGAGGGCGGCACCGGGGGCGGATGGTGGAATGCGGGGTCTCAGCCCGGCCAGTCTTCGCCGTAATAGCCGGTCTCGGCCGGGGAGGGGCCGCCCGGTTGGCGCGACCACGAGGTGTCTTCGGAGATCACCCGCGCCGGGTTGCCGCCCGCGATACAGCGCGGCGGTACCTCTCGCGTGACAATCGCGCCCGCCGCCACCACCGCGCCGTCGCCCACCACCAGGTCCGGCATCAGCACCGTGCGCCGCCCGACCCAGACGTGATCGCCGATCCGCGTGCGGCGGCGGTGGGTGTTCTTTACCTGCCCGGTCTTCAGATCGACGATCCCGTGCTGATCGTTGGACTGCACGATGATTTCGTCCGACCACAGGTTGTCGCGCCCGATGACGATGTCGGCATTGTCGGCCACGATGCGGGCGCCGTTGATCGTGGTCTTTTCGCCGATCCGCACGGTGGCATCGCGCCACATGCGGAAATCGGCCACCATCGGGCCGCGCCCGCCCAGTTCGATTTCGCCGCTGCCGGGCCCCATCAGGATAGAGACCTTGCCGCGAAATTCCGGATCGGGGATCGAGACCCGGTAGTTGCGCCGGGGCAGATCCGCACGGCCATGCACCGCGAACCGCAACCGTTTCAGAACCGCCTCGCTGCAATGCACAACGCAGTTCTCGAGCGGGGTCGGGCCACTCACCAGATCGGCGATGTCGAAGTCCATGGGCAGGTGTCCTTTCTCTGCCGCGCCTGTCCGGTGCGGTCCCGGCAGTTTGACAAATCCGGCGCCGGGCAGCCAGTTGTCAAAACCGCGTCCAGCCATTGGCCGCGCCCGCAAAACCCCTCTTTCGAGGGTCATTTCCTCCCGGAAAGGCAAAAAACGGGCAACATGCGCCAAAAAAGCGCGGCTTTCCCGTTGCGGCTGGCACCTACAAAAAATACTGAGTTTGATACGGATCGCATTCCACCGGGTCCCCGGTGAGCAACCCGACAAAAAAGGACCCGGGAGAGGCCGCACCATGAAAAAATTTGTTCTGATCGGCGCGCCGCGCACCGGTTCAACCCTTCTGGTCCAGCTTCTGAACTCGTCACCGGCGGTCAAATGCCACTACGAGCTGTACAACCAGAACGAACTGAATATCGACGGCGTCGACCGCAGCTCGGAAATCGCCGAGCGCAACACCAACCCGTCGGGGTTTCTGGACAAGATCGTCGGAGAAACCAACGCCAAGGCCGAAGCGGTCGGGTTCAAGATCTTTGACGGGCACAACGAGGATCTGCTGCAAGAGCTGATCCGCCGCGACGACTGGAAAAAACTGGTGCTGAACCGGCGCAATTTCCTGTCGATCTACTCCTCGCGGCTGATCTCGCAGAAAAAGGAGCTGTGGTCAGCCCCGACCGAGGACGGCAAGCGCAGCTCGGTTGCGGAAACCAGCGCCAAGCCGACCTGGAACGAGACCGTCGAATTCGAGGAAAAGCAGTTCTGGAACCTCTACAACCGTCACATCGGGTTCTATGGCCGCGTGGTCGAAGCGCTGAACGCCGCCGGGCAGCATTTCGAATATCTCGAATATGGCGACCTGCTGAACGAAGGTCTGGTGCGGCGGCTGTTCCCCTATCTGGGTGTCGCACAGCCCGGGCAGCTGCAAACCAGCCTGCGGCGGAACAATACGTCGCATATCCTGTCGCGCTTCGATAACAAGGACGACGTGCGCGAGTTCCTCAAACGGATCAACCGGCTGGACTGGATCACCGAAAGCGATGCCGGCTGGGATCTGCAGCAGGGTTGACGGATCCCGATCTGGGCCGGCGCGCGGATAACAGGAACGGCTTGTGATGAAACCTGACTGCCTGCTGCATATCGGTGTGCCCAAGACGGGGTCGACCTCGATCCAGGTCAGCCTGAAACAGGGCAGCGGCATTCTCGCCGAGGCGGGGGTTCTGTATCCGGCGCTGGAGCGCAATCACCGGTTTCTGGTCTCGGCCTTCATGACCGATCCCGACAGTTTCGATTACAATCGCATGGCCGGACGCAGCGGGGCTGCCACGGTGACGCACAATACCGAGATGCTGGCCGAACTGGAGACCGAGATTGCCGCGGCGGCCCCCCGGCTGGTGATCCTGAGCGCCGAACATTCGGTACTGCTGGGTGCCGATGAAGTCACGGCGTTGAAAAGCTGGCTCGAGGCGCGCTTCGCCGCCATCCGGATCCTGGTCTATGTGCGTGACCCGGTGCAGCAGGCGCTGAGCATGATTCAGGAGCAGGTCAAGAACGGCGCCGCCCGGCTGGCCGACTGCCTCGCCGATCCGCCCACCAGCCATTACAAGAGCCTGATTGACCGCTGGAGCGGGGTTTTTGGTCATGATGCGGTCAGCGTTTGCGCCTATACCGGCGACCTTCCGGGCAAGCCCGATATTGTCGGCGATTTCCTGTCCCGGGCCGGGCTGGGGGACCTGGTAGAGCAGATCCCCTCTATCCGGCAGAACGATTCCCTGTCCGGCGCCGGGCTGCTGCTGGCTGATGCGCTGAGCGAATTTGCACCCAAGTTTTCGCGCAACCGGCTGCTGCAGCGCAAGCTGCCGCAGGTCGAGGGGCCGAAGTACGTCTTTCCCGGCGAAACCCTCGACCGGATTGTGGAAAAGACCAAAACCATGCGCGACTACCTGGAAACCGCTCATGGTCTCCGGTTCGCGGATATCGACACCAGCATCCCGCCACCGGCCCCCGAAACCTATTTCCGGCCCGAAACGATCCGCTCCCTTGCCCTGTTGTTCGACGATCTGGCCAATGTTGCCATCCAGGCTAAGAAAAAGCGCAGAGATTCCGGACCTTCCGCTTAATCTTCCGCTGCCGGCCTCCCCTGCGAAAGTTCGATGCCCATGTATGACACCTGTTTTCTTCATTGCGGTCACGCCAAGACCGGGTCGACCTCGATCCAGAATACCCTGGCAGCCAACCGCGACCTGATCGCGGAGCGGAGTGGCCTGACATACCCCGAGGCGCTGGACCGGACGGGGGGCAACCATATCGCCTTTGTCGGACGGCCCTATGTGGATGCCCCGCGCAGCCTGATGACCGCGCCGCGCATCGAAGGCGCGCTGAACACCTATTTCGCCGAGCATCCCGGGGACGGCGGCAATATCGCCTTCTCCTCGGAATCGGTGTCTTCGCTGAAACCGGATGAGCTGGTGCGTCTGCGCGAGGATCTGCTGGGCGGCTGCCGGCAGGTGAAACTGGTGATCTATTGCCGCCACCCGCTGTCCTTTGCCCCCAGCTTTGCCCAGACCCAGATCAAGAACGGCAAGCGCAGCCTGGCCGACTGCTGCGAAGCGCCCCGCTTTGTGCAGTATCACAAGGTATTGCCGCGTTATGAAAAAGTGTTCGGCCGCGACGATGTCATCGTCCGCGACAGCTCCCGCCCCGCCCTGAACAGGGGCGACATCGTCCGCGATTTCCTGGAACTGACCACCGGAAAACCCGAAATCGCCGAGGACCCCGACTTCAAGCAGGTGCAGGCCAACACCAGCCTTTCGATGCTTGCAACGGTGGTGACCGATTACATGCACCGGACCTGGCCGGGGCTGGGGCTGAAGAACAGCCGGGTCAAGGCCTTTGCCGCGCAGTTCGGTAGCGACCGGTTCTGCCTGCCGCTGGCCGCCCGCGCCCTGATCGAGGCGGAGATGGACCGCGATCTGGCCTATGTGGCGGAAACCTACGGCGTGGGCCTGCGCCTGGACGGTGAACCGCCCTTTGCCGATGTCGATTACGAGGCGCTGCTGACGCCCGAGATCCGCGCCCAGGCAGCCGAGATGGCCGCCGAACTCGGGGCGACCTGAGCGGAGCGCGTCATAGTGCGTCGCGCAGGGGCTGGAACGCGGCGACCATTTCCGGCGTGCAGATTTCCTCGATGAAGCGGAAGCAGCCGTCGATGTCTTCCCTGCCGACCTGATCCGCAGGCATTTGCCGCGCGATGCTGTCGGGTTGCAGCGGGCCGCCGGCAAGGGTGATCTCCTGCCCGGCATATTTGTGAAACGCCGCGCGGACCTGCGGTTCGTAACGCTCGGCGATGATGGCCCGGGTCTCGGCGGTGTTGAACCGGGCGCTTTCCTCGTTCCAGCCCTGCTTGCGGCCATAGCGGTTGATCGCATTGCGCAGGGCGTCCCGGGGTTTGCGGGCCAGCGGCACGCCAGTCTTCAAGAGCAGCCGCGAAAAGTTATGGAACAGGCCCATCGTCTTGATCCCGATGCGCGGGTTGCGCTGCTGCGGCAGATCGCTGAAATCAACCCCCCGCAGCCCCAGCTGGGCGGCGAAATCGGCCATCAAGCCGCCGTCGGGGGTGGTGCGGGCGGTCTCGAATGACCGCAGGATGATCGCATCCTCGCCAAAGGCGGCGGCCCATTTGTCCAGCACCGGCAGGATCCGGGCAACCGGTCGCCGCGCGCCCGGATCACGAACAAAATCGAGATAGCACCCCGCGTTGTCGCGCGGGGTCAGGTTGCGGAACGACTGGGCATAGGAGCTTTCCAGCCAGTCCGCCGGGGCGCGGCCGTAAAACAGGATCCGGGTGTCGAAACCACGCAGCGCCTCGGCGACCTGGGCGATCGCGTCCTCGCTGAACCGCGAGAACAATTCGCTGGACAGCACCGCCGTCGCTTCGGGCGCGGCGGCGATCTCGGCCGCGGCATCGGCCCAGGACCCCCGGTCGGGCTCAAAGAACCTGGGGTTCTGGAACTGCCAGGCCAGGTTGATGTTTTGCCGGGGCCAGCTGCGCCCGGTGCGACAGAACCTGAGCGAGAACCGCGCCGCCAGATCATCCTGCCGTTCGGCGAGGAATTTCTGCATTGTCGAGGTGCCGCTCTTGTGCGGACCGATGTGAAGAATGACGGACTTCAACGAAAACCTTCCGGTCTGCGCGACAGGCCCGGGATCTTCGCGGGGAGCCGTTGGAGCGCATAGTGAAGCGCCGGCGCATCAGCCATGGTCATGTACGCGCCGGCCGCGGGTGTCAGGCCTCGGTTTCGTCACCGCCCTTTGCCGACTGGGCCAGCCGGCCGGCCCGGCGCAAAAGCCGTTTGAAGGCTTCCTGATCGTTGACAGTCCAGCTTCCGTCGGGCTTGCGGCTGCCTTCCATCACGGCGAGTTCCTTGAAAATTCCCAGTACCAATTCGTCAGACATGAACCATCCCTTGTCTTGTTCTTGTCATTTGCCTGCCGGGACAATGCGCCCCGGCATAGTCATCGCTAGCCAATACCGGCCCTTGCCGCAAGGTTATCCCGCCGGCGGCCTTACATCCCGCCAACAAACGCGTCGAAACAGCGCCGCTGCCAACCTTGAATATGGGCGCGCAGGTCGGCGGCCTGACCGCCGCCCGGCAGGCCGGGCAGATCCTCGGCGAAATACTGGGCAGGTTGGTTCTGATCGACAAACCCGGCGCGCGCCGCTTGCCAGGCCGGCGCCATCTGCGGCAGCGCCGCCAGACCCCGCTCCAGCCCGGCAAACAGCTGTTCGGGCCAGTAATCGTTCACCACGATGGGGTCGAACCCGTATCCGGTGACTTCACGGTGGTGGAACGTGTCCTTCAGCACCACCGCCGGCACCGCGTAGTTCATCGCTTCCCAGCACAGGCCCGAGGATTTGTATTTGTAGACCCCCGGATCATAGCCCAGGAGCGCGATATGGCCCTGTTGCCAGACCCGCTCGTAATCGGCATCGCTCAGCCGGCCATTGTGGATGATGAAACGGGGATCGCCCTGGGCGGCGCTCTCGAGCGCCTGGCGCATCTCTGTGAAATGCCCGATCACCCCGCCCGACACCTGCACCGTGGCGCGGAAGTCGCGGGGGCTGTTGCGCAGCCGCGCGATGATCGCGGGCAGGTGGTGAAAGCCCTTGTCGAATTTTGCATCGCCCATGTAGAGCACGATATTGGGTACCGCGCTGTCGGGTTTCGCTGCCAGCGGGGCACCGATGCCGGGTACCAGCGCCGGACCATATCCCACGGCATTGCCGGTCAGCAGGTTGAATTCCCGCGCGATCGAGCGGCCGATGCCCAGCCAGCGCACCCGGTCGCCGAAGGGGGCCAGCCGCGCCGCGCCGTGGCGGAAGATCATCGCCGCCGCCGGATCGCGCACCCCGGTGACGCCGGCATCGGAAAATTCCAGCCCGACCGGGAACATCAGCGCCAGCCGCACCCGGATGTCACGGGTTTCCAGCATGTGCGCCAGCCAGCGGGTCAACGCCGCGAACTGGACCTCGTTGACCGTATGCACCAGCAGTTCATCGCCATCGCGAACCATATCCGCGGGGATGGCGTCGAAATCCTCCTGCGCCTTGCGGTTCAGCGCCGCCAGCCGGGGCAGATCGCCGACCCGGAAGGCGGCATAGGGTGTGCTGTCAAAGCTCGGTTCGGTTTCGCCCAGACCATCGGCAATGGCGGGCAACGGACAGCTGTTGCGGCACAGGATGCGCACGCTGTCGAACCCGGCCTCATGCGCGGTGCGGGTCAGCAGCACATTGGCCGCCAGATGGTGGCCTTCGCCTTCCGAGAAGGCCGGGTCGATGATCAAAAGACGTTTTCCCATCGGGGGTCTCCGGTTCTTCGGTGCCTGCGGCGGGGGCCGCGGGCCTGGCGTGGCGCGGATCAGCGCGCCGCCGGGGTCAATGTCAGCTGGTCCAGGGCGACCCAGCGTTTGGTTGTGGCGGGCACGATTGGCACCCCGTCCTGATTGGTCAGAAATACCTCGATCACCACCAGGGCGGCGCCATCGCGGCAGATCGGTTCGGCAAACAGGCAGAACGGCTTGTGATACTGCCGGTTGGTCGACATTCGGCCGGCAGGCTGGCCGTTGACGAAAAAGTTCAGCACGGTGTCGGGGTTCTGGTCGCTGTTGATCACCCCGTCGAGACGCAGCGACCGCGCCCGCCCGCCGGCGCTGGCGGTGGCATCCTTGGCCAGGGCGAAATGCAACGCCAGCCGGCCCAGCGGCTGGCCAAAGTGGAACTGTTCGGAATCGTCATCTGTGCCCAGCCCCTCGTATTCCCACAACAGGCCGCCATGGCGCACCGACAGCCGTTGCCCGGCCACCAGTCGGGTCCGGGGCAGCGGCAGCGCCTGTGGGACCTGCGGCATCAGAACCGGGGTCACATGGTCATCGTCCTGCGGCGGCGCCTGGCCCACGACCTCGGTGACCAGCCGGTCCCAGCGGGCGGCGTAGTCGCGCCACGACTCCTCGGGGTCGCTGATCTCTTTCAGTCGCGCCTCGGCTGCTGCCAGATAGGCGGGATCGCCGGCGAGTTTCAGCAGCTCGTCCGCAAATCCGGCCGGATCGTCGAACGTCGGCCAGCGGCCGTCCATCTCGGTGATCGCGCGGATCGCGTTCGAGGTGCAGACAAAGGGCTTTTGCGCCATCAGCGTGTCGATCACCTTGATCGGCAGCCCGGTGCCTTCGCGGATCGGCAGCAGCACGATGTCGGCGCTGTCATAAAGCGCCAGCAGATCATCGACCCGGCCCAGGAAGGTGACCCCGGGGATGGCGCTGTCGGGGTAGTCGTCGGCGATCTTGCCCGCCACTACCAGATCGGCCTGCTCAAAGACCCGGAACGGCAGGTGGACATTGGCAAAGTACCAGTCCAGCGAGGTCACATTGGCCTTGTGCCGGCTGCCCACGAACAGGATGACCGGGCGCTTCGTCCCCGCGTCGGGACCGCCGTCCTGTCCCGCCAGCCGGGCCGCCAGCGGCAGGCAGGGCCGGCGGCTGCGGCTGAGCGCGCGCAGCACCGGGGTCACGGCCGTTTCATGCAGGGGCCGCGGTTCGATCGCGGCATTGCCCAGCATGAAGGGAAAGGCGCTGATGCCCTTGAGATCCGGCAGCCGGTCGCGGGTCAGCTTTTCCTCATGGGCGTTGATGAACACCAGCCCGTCGAAACGGCCGGCATTATCCAGTTCCAGATCATAGTCGATCTGGTCCAGCGTGGTTTCGCCATAGATTGCGTGCTGCACCGTGCGCAGATCATGGGTTTCCGTGATCACCGGCACCTCTTCGAGGTCCAGCGCCGCGATCAGCGGATGGTTCTGGCTGTAGTTGACCAGCGCCCAGGCCGGGCGCTGCGCCTTGAGCGCGGCGCGCAGAGCGGGTGGCACCGCGACATTGCGGGCGATCCGCGATTCCCCTTCCACCGACAGCATGTCGCCCCGGTAGGGCGGGTTCAGCCCCAGCGCCTTTTCCTGCGCCGACAGCGCCGGATCGCGACCCAGTTGCCAGCGGTGCACGGCACCGTCCTGCGGCAGCTTGGTCAGCGTGTCGGTTGTGGCATCCGGGTTGAAAAACCCGGAATCGTCGATGTCGAAATGCACCGCATGCACCGCGTAGCCGCGTTCGGCCAGATAGCGCAGCTGCGCTTCGAACACATGGCTCGATCCCTGGCCCCACCAGTTGTTGGCGACGTGCAGAACCATTGGTTTGGGCTCCGGAGTGCCCGCCTTTGCCTGCAGGCCCCGCAGCATGGCAGTAAAGTCCGCGCCGCTCATCGGGGCGGAGGGCGTGACGGGATCGGCCGTTCCGATCAGCCGTAGAACCGCCCCCCCGGCCGGGCCGGGGCAGGACAGCGCCAGATCCAGCAGGTCGGTTTCGGTGATGACAGTGCCAAAGCGCGCCAGCTGGCCCGCGACGTCGCTGAGCGGCGCAAAGCTGATCGCCCGTTCCGCATCCATGCCGTCGGCGGCCAGATCGGCCTGCGCCGCCGCGACCAGCGCATCGCTGAGAAAGACAGTGGCGTTGTACAGGTCCAGCGTTTCGGCCAGTTCCGGGTCAAAGGATTTGACCAGCAGCGCGGTGCTGCGCCCGCCGGGGCGCCCGGGACCCTGCAGCGGGGCACTGGCGGTCTCGAGCCCCAGATCGCTCAGTCGGCGGGCCAGCGCGGGATGCCCCGCGCTCAGCGTCAGCCGCCCCGCCTGCAACAGCCCGCGCGCCTCAAAGCGGGCGCGCAGCAATGCGATCCGGTCCGCCAGATCACTCAACCCGGCGGCCTCCAGCACGAGGCCGGGATCGTAAACCCGCGACAGATGCACATGTACGTGCGGCAGGGTTTCGGGCGGTGCGGTGATCAGGTACTGCCAGACCGATTCCAGGTCCGGCACCGAAGCGTCGAGCAGACACAGCGTGTCCTGCGGCCCCGGCTTGCGGAAATCGCACAGGAACGCCAGCCTGTCGGCCAGCACGTCGAACCGGTGCAGCGCCAGCAGCCGGGCGCTGACCAGGGTGCGCTGGCGGTCGCTGGCGGGGCTGCTGTCCAGCAGCCCCCAGACAGGACGCCCGGCAGCGGTGCTGCGCCGCTTCAGATTCTGTCCGACCACCAGAACCGGGTCCAGCCCCTGTGCTTCGGCCGCTTCGGCCAATGGATCCAGCCCTGCGGTCTCGAGCGTGATATCGGTATCGACCCTGGGGGCGATAAAAAAGATCTTGGACATCTGGGTCATTCTCCGCCGCCCGAGGGCAGGACACAGCCGGCCCGGCGCACCAGGCCGACCGGCCCCTGCACCGGGGTCCGGCTGCCGATTTCGACAAGCGCGATCCGCGCCTCGGCGGCCGGTTCAAGACGGCCCGTTACGCGCCAGCGGCCGTCGGCGGCGGTGCCGGTCCGGCACTCCAGTTCCGCGCCGTCACAACTCAGCGTCATCGCCTCGATCTGCGACCGGCCAATCGCGGCATCGCCGGCCAGCCACAGCGCCTCGGCCCCTGCCGGCACATCAACCAGCAGCCGGCCACCGGGACCGGCCCAGACCCCGCGCATCGCCGGGCCGCTGTGATAATATCCCGCCGTGCCGGGGAAATGGCCGCCATCCATCAGTTCGAACCCCGGCTGATTGTCCGGCGGCAGGATAAAGCGCACCTGGGTGATCTCCATCGGCGCCGCCCCTTCGGGCTGCTCTGCCGCCAGTTGCATCTGCAGCCAGGAGGCAAAGGCCAGAACCGGGCGGTCGCTGATCAGACGCCCCCGCCAGATGAATCGCCCCGCTTCATGGCTGATCCCGACCGGTTCCAGCGGCAGCCGGTTCAGCCGGGCCTCAAGCCCGTAAATCCGGTCATCGCCCTTGCCGCGAATTTCAACCAGCCGCGACGGCGACAGCAGGTGCGGTACCGTCAGCGCCAGCCGCAACGCCTTGCCCAGCATCGGCGGCGCGGCGGGATCGCCGACGCCGGTTCGTAGCCCCGCCCCCGGGGTCAGCACCGCCGGCTGATTGTCCAGCAGCGACAGCGGCAGTTCCACGATCGACATCGACCGCAGCAGCAGGCTGAGCAGGCGCTGATCCTCGCCCACGGTCTCTGCCGGAACCGGCGAGACCAGTTCAAGCCGCGGCAGCCGGATCCGGTCGATGAACAGATCAGTGATGTCAAAGACATAGCTGCGCGCACCATCACCGCCGCCGGGAACCGGCACCGCCCTGAGCGGGCCGTTCGGGGTTTCCAGGTACAGCTCGTCGGGGGGCGGACCGCCACGCGCGGTCTGTACCACCACCACGGCGCAGACCGCACCGCGGGTCCGCTCGGGCGGGTCCGTTGCCCAGACCAGCTCAGGGGCCGCCTTGGCCTGGATCCAGCGCACCGGCGGTCCGGCGTCGGAGCGTTCGATGTTGTAGCCGCCGGCAAAGCTCCAGCTGTCCTGGGTCGGCAATACCGCCAGCAATCGGGCAGTGGCCGCGATGCGCCCGTCTTCGAACAGCTCGGCCCGGCGGATCAGGTCGATCTGATCTATCCGGCCCGCCGCCACCGCCCCGCGCAAAGCCGAAAGCGAGACCGAGACCGAAAACAGGTCGCGCCCGGCGCTGTCCCCCTGCAGGGTCACCGGGACCGGCACGAAGAAACTGCCGTCCATGCGCTGGGTGACCCGCGCGGTGACAGTCTGGCCCTCGACTTCGATCTGCGCCGCTGCCAGTTCGGTATCAGGGTCGTCCAGCTGGCCCGAGATCATCATCACCAGCACCGGATCGGCGGCAAACGCCTGGCGCGCGTAAACCATCGAGAAGGTGCCCGAGAAGCGCCGCGCGCCCTCGTCGTCACGGTGCAGCCCCAATTCGAAAATCGGTGTCCCCCGGCTGGTGGCGACCGGCGGCGCGGCGGCGGCTTCGGGCAGTTGGAAGGTGGGATAGAGCCCGCCGCTGTCATCTGCGCCGGCCTCCTGCAGATCGCGGTGCAGCTTGTCCAGCACGGCGCGGCTGCGCGGCTGGTCAAAGACCGATTGCCGCTGCATCAGGTCCAGCAGCGCCCGGGACGCCCGAACCGGCTGGCCGGCGATGGCGCCCGCCCGCATCAACATGCCCAGATAGGCCAGCGCCCTTTCCGGCTGGCCCTGCAACAACAGGGTCTGAACCAGCGCCAGCCCGGGGCCCGGATCCAGCGGCGCCGCCGCATGGGCGCGCACGATCGCCAGATCGCCGCCGCCCGGCGCGGCGCCGGATTCGATACCCTGTTCCACCCCCAGCGCGCCATAAACAAAGCTGCCGCCCGCGGATTTCCGACCCTCGATCAACCCGGCCCAGACCTGCTGGTTGTGGGTCTGAACCGCCCGGAACTGGCGCACGCCCTGCGACCAGAAGTCCCGCCAGGCCGCCCGGTCAGAGACCAGATCAAGCAGCGCCGCCCGCGCGCCACCCGGAGCGATCACATAGTCGTCTTCGGGGCTGCCGGACGCGCGCGCCTCAAGCAGGAACATCAGGTTGCCGCCCCGCATCGCGTTGCGAATGCGCAGTTCCGGTCTGCGCAGCTGCACCGAGACCTCCAGCAGGGGGGCCTGCGGACCGCTGACATCCACGAGAACCGGCTCGGGCGTCGGGGCGGCGTTGTCCCTGACAAAGGCATAATCCGGCGGCAGTTCCAGCGGCACGAACGGCTGACCGCGATGCTGCCGCGCGCTCTGGCGCCGCAAGAAGGCGCCGACCCCGTCCTGAGTATAGGGGTCGTAACGGCTGTTGGGCGCGCGGAACCGCAGCGGCCACTGCTCGCCCAGATCCGCCGGATACCCCGGGATCGGCACCGGCGCCGCCAGCGCCTTGTCCGGAAACAGCTTTCCGATCATCGAGAACACCGCCTGTTCGGTGCACAGGATAGCGTCGAAATCGGCGGCGATCTCTTCGGCCTCGTGCAGCCGCGGTCCGGTCCGGTTCGTCTTCAGATCCGGCGACAGCACCAGTTCCTCCTGCAGGATCCAGTCGTCAAGCACCAGGAACCGCTCCGGCCCCGACGGCAGCAGCGCCGCCAGCGGCGCCAGCGACCAGTCGAACACAAGAACCCGGTCAAACCCCTGGCGCAGGAACCGGGCGATCCGGGCATGGTCGAGATTGTCGGGGTCGAGCGGCTGAAATCCCTGCTGCGGACTGAACGGCCAGCCGGGCAGGGTGAACACCCGCTCAACCCGGTCGGTCAGATCCGCCGCCAGCTGTTTGGCCGGCGTCTGCACCGCGGCCAGCGTCACCGACTGGCCGGACAATGATGCCAAAAGATCAACGGCGGTCAGCGCAAAGGCGTCTTCGGCCGGAAACAAGATGAGGGTGTCCATACCTGCCGCGTCCTTAAAAATGGTGCATCACTATACATGCCAATTTCGGTCGTCCGGCGCGAGACTGACAACACCCGCCCGACCGGGCGCCGCCAATCCGCGCGCTCCGGGCTCAGCCCTGCAGCGTTTCCAGATAGGCTGCATAGGCATGTGCCACGCCCTCCTTGAGAGAGCGCGCGTCGTTCCAGCCCAGATCGTGCAGCCGGCCGCTGTCCATCAGCTTGCGCGGGGTGCCGTCGGGCTTGGTCGCGTCAAAGGTCAGCTCGGCCTCGTAGCCGACCACCTCGGCGATGGTTTCCGCCAGTTCGCGGATGGTGACCTCGACCCCGGAACCAACGTTCAGAGGAATCTCGTCCGAATATTCCTTTAACAGAAAGACCAGCGCATCGGCCAGATCGTCCACATGCAGGAATTCGCGCAGCGGCGTGCCCGATCCCCAAAG
The DNA here is from genome assembly GCF_020171285.1 of Seohaeicola saemankumensis. GTDB lineage: Bacteria > Pseudomonadota > Alphaproteobacteria > Rhodobacterales > Rhodobacteraceae > JAIUZI01. Next base: position 58,478 of record NZ_JAIUZI010000016.1, on the reverse strand, counting down.
CTCGACCGAGGGTGCGCCGGCCTCCTTCGCCTCGTGGAACTTGCGCAAGAGCGCCGGCAGCACGTGGCTGGACTGCAGATCGTAGTTGTCGCCGGGACCATAGAGGTTGGTGGGCTGGGCCGAGATGAAATCGACACCGTATTGCTTGCGATAGGCCTGGCAGAGCTTGATACCGGCGATCTTGGCGATCGCGTACCATTCGTTGGTGGGCTCCAGCGCCCCGGTCAGCAGCGCGTCCTCGGTGATCGGCTGCTCGGCGAATTTCGGATAGATGCAGGAGGATCCAAGGAACAACAGCTTTTCCACGCCGACCGCATGGGCGGCATGGATGATATTGGCCTCGATCATCAGGTTGTCATAGAGGAAATCCACCGGGTAGGAGTTGTTGGCGTGGATGCCGCCGACGCGGGCCGCGCACAGCACCACCGCATCGGGTTTTTCCGCCGCCATCCAGTCGGCCACCGCCTGCTGGCTGACCAGGTCGACCACGTCGCGGCCGGCGGTGATCACCTCGCAGGGTTCATCACCCAGCCGCCGCACCACGGCGCCGCCCACCATGCCGCGATGACCGGCCACCCAGACGCGCTTTCCGTTCAGATCATATGTCATGTCGTTTTCTCCATTTTGCAGGCGGCGGGTCTGTTTCCGCTCCGACCGGACCGGCCTGCATCGTCAATTTTTTTGTTCTAGAAGTGTATCGCCGGGCCAGAAACGGGCCTCCAGCGCCTGGTAGGCTTCGCTTTCCCTGGCTTCCTTGATCAATCCTCTGGGAATGTGCAGCCGCGGGCGCGGCGCAATCTCGTCCGCCTTGCGCCCAGAGTTCCCGGTCAGACCGATATCTTTCAGCCGGACCTGGAAACCGGGATCGAACGGCAGGTTCAGTGCCGCGCACATCTGTTCGGTCACCTCGCCCGGCCGCAGGCAAAAATCCTCGTACAGGAATACCGGCGCGTCGAAAATCTCCAGCATGCCGGTCAGCCGCTGGCAGTATTCGTCGAACCCCCCGGTCAGCATCTTGGTCCAGCCTCTCTGCCGGGCAGGATAGTAGCTGTCCATCGGATGGCGCAGCGTCACGATCGAGCGCACCGGGATCTGGGCCCGCCGGATCACATCGCGCAACCCGCTGCGACCGCGGTTCAGCTCGATAAAGTCGCTGTGGGCATGATCGCGCAACACCAGCCGGCAACCGGCCTCCGAAGTCTGCGCCAATAGCCAGCGCAAACGGTCGGCAAAGACCTCGAGACTCAGGTCATAGGGCGTTCTGTCGGGGTCCAGAAACCGTTCCGGATCGTCGCGCAGCGGCCCCGCAAGGAACTGCTGCACGGGATCGAAACGGTTGAAGCCATAAGCGCCCACCACCGGAGTGATCTCGCTCAGCAGCACGGTATCGGGCTGCGCGGCCAGGGCCCGGGACATGATCGTCCCGCCAGACGCGGCAAAATGGTGCACGGTCCGGATCGTCTGTAGATCTTCCGCCCCGTGCGCCGCCGCGCCTGAAACGCCCTGCTCAGCCATGCCGGTCTTTGCGATCCTTTTCACGCTGCACGACGTCGATGTCGGAGCGAACCATCTCGGCCACCATCTCGGCCAGGCTGGCGGTATGGGTCCAGCCGAGCTTTTCCTTCGCCTTGGTCGGATCGCCGATCAGCAGGTCCACCTCGGTGGGGCGGAAGTAGCGCGGATCGATCGACACCAGCACCCGGTCGGTGCCCGCCTCGTAGCCGATCTCGTCGACGCCTTCGCCCTTCCATTCGACCTTGATATCGACCTCGGCAAAGGCGGCCTCGACAAAACTGCGCACGGTATGGGTTTCGCCGGTCGCCAGCACGTAATCGTCCGCCTCGTCCTGCTGCAGGATGCGCCACATGCCCTCGACATAGTCGCGGGCGTGGCCCCAGTCGCGCTGCGCGTCGAGGTTGCCGAGGTAGATCCGGTCCTGCAGGCCCAGCGAAATCGCCGCCACCGCGCGGGTGATCTTGCGGGTCACGAAGGTCTCGCCGCGCAGCGGGCTTTCGTGGTTGAACAGGATGCCGTTGGAGGCATGCATGCCATAGGCCTCGCGGTAGTTCACCGTGATCCAGTAGGCATAGAGTTTGGCCGCCGCGTAGGGCGAGCGCGGGTAGAAGGGCGTGGTCTCCGACTGCGGTACCGCCTGCACCAGACCATAGAGTTCCGAGGTCGAGGCCTGGTAGAACCGGGTGGTCTTCTCCATGCCCAGGATGCGGATCGCCTCCAGCATCCGCAGGGTACCGATACCATCGGCGTTGGCGGTGTATTCGGGGGTCTCGAAGCTGACCTGCACGTGGGACTGGGCGGCCAGGTTGTAAATCTCGTCGGGCTGCACTTCCTGGATCAGGCGGATCAGGTTGGTGGAATCCGTCAAATCGCCGTAGTGCAGCTTGAACACCGTGCCGGTCTCATGCGGGTCCTGGTACAGGTGGTCGATCCGGGCCGAGTTGAACGACGAGGACCGGCGCTTGATGCCATGAACTTCGTATCCCTTGGCCAGCAGCAATTCGGCAAGATAGGCGCCGTCTTGACCAGTGACGCCGGAAATAAGTGCTTTTTTCATGAGTTCTTCCGTCTAACGAGTGCCAGGCACCCTAAATCATACAAATCGCAGGAAACGACTTTCAGCCCTCTCCCACACATCTTGGTCTGATGCCCCGGCGGTCTGCCCACAATTAGGGCGTTGACCGGTGCGCGTCATCTATCCGGAACCCGGTGTATGCCGACAGGACAAAAGGTGGCAAGGGACTTGTTGTCACCCGTTCGGGGAAATTTTCGGGATGCCGCAAAAACAACCATCCGCTTTCACAGAACACGCGATGAACCGCCGACACCCCCTGGTGATGGCGAGGTCACGCCTCTTTTGTGATAGGGTTGCAGCGGCCAATCATATTGGCCGGGCTGCAAAAACATTTGAGGAGCGGATTTCATGTCAAGGATTTCAACAAGCACAAACCCCGGCCAGATTATCTGGCAGATCAGACAGGCGGGGCTGACCTTCAACACGATCCTTGATGTGGGCATTCGCGCAGAAACGCCTTTTCTGAAAAACCAGTTTCCAAAGTCCAAGCAGTTCCTGTTCGAACCGATGTCCGAATGGTACGAGACGATCCGCAAGAACTATGCCGAACTTGATTATGAACTGGTCGAATGTGCTTGCAGCAATGAGAATGGGACAGCCGAATTCGTTGCCGAACACAAGACAACCGACATAGAGTTGCCGTCACACGGACGAATGATCTCCGACTCCGCGAAATCGCCTGGCTCGGTCTCTGTCGTCGAAACAATAAAGCTGGATACCTTCATTGCCGAACGCGGACTGAAGGGGCCCTTCTTCCTCAAGGTCGATGTCGATGGGGCCGAGCCACTGGTGCTGGAAGGCGCGGTCGAGACCCTGAAATCCTGCGATGTGGTGGTGCTCGAGATGAACCGCCGCAAGTTCCTGGATCTGGCCAGCTTCATGCACGCGCACGGATTCTTCGTGCACTCGATTTCCGGGCTGGCCTTCGGCCGGCCGACGGAAAATGTCCTGGCAAACCCCGACGATCCCGGGACGGGGCTGCTGCAGTGCGATATCTTCTTCATGCCCCTGAAATATTTGGATGATCCGCGTGTGAAACCGACCTGGTAACACCCGGTTCCGCTCTTGTGGTTGGAGACCGGCGCCCCTATTCGGCGCCGGTATAGAGCACGCGGAACCCTTCCAGCGGCAGTTTCGGCGCGCCCGCGAAATAGGCCTCCAGCTCATCCACGATGGCAGGCCAGGCCGCCGCGGTCTCTGCCACCGCCCGCCGGATCGTCTCGGGATCGTCGACGTCGACGGTGCGGTGCGGATAGCCGATTTCCGCCAGTTCGATCGCCAGCGTCGAACCTTCGGAAATGATCAGATACTTGCGGCTGTAGACCGCCTCGTAGAGCACCCCGGATCCGGACACCGCATAGCGCCCCGAATAGGGCAGCACCAGGCAGTTCAGCCGCCCGAAGGCGCCGTAATATTCCTCGTCCGACAGGAAGCCCTTGAGGATGTCGACCTGGTCAAGCTCCCCGGCCTCGATCCGGGTCTCGATCTGCCCGAGCAGGTCGGCGGTATCGTCGCCGAACCGCCCCACCGCCCGGTCGTCGACCTGGAAATGCCAATGCGGCGCGGCGGCGCCTTCCTGCAGGATCGCCTGGAAGATCGGGTTGAACCCGCGTTCCTTGCGGGTGGCCCCCAGGATGCCAAAGACCGGAGTCGCGGCACGCAGCGTATCGAACCCGGTGGCCGCCTGGGCCGCGCGGCCCGCCGCCAGATAGGGGAACTTGTGTACCGTGATCCCGGGCGCGTGCTGTTGCAGCCAATCCACCGCAAAGGTGGTTTCGGCAAACAGGATCAACGTCTCGACATGCATCTGCCCGAGGTTGGACAGCGGATCGCTGAGGGCGTGGGAATAGACTTCGGACAGCTCCGCATCGGCCAGGTGATCCGCCTCGATCAGGCCGATCGCCAGCCTGCGCGGACGCCGGTCGCCCAGATCTTCGAGCCATTGCACGAAGCCCCTGAGCATGATCGCCCGCATCGAATGCATGATCAGCGTGTCCGGCACATGATCCTGGAACAGCGTGGTCAGTTCCTGCCGGAAGGACGCGTTCAATCCGGCGATTTCGGCGGCGCCCAGACTGTAGTCATTGTAGACATAGGGCTCGAAGACCACCGCGGGGAACACGTCGTGCCCCTCCAGCGCCGTGCCCGGGGTTTTCTGCCCGATCAGGATCTCCGGTCGCACGCCGTCATGTTCCAGCACGAAATCGGAAAAGAAGATGTTGTAATTGGCGTGGTGACCCGAGCTGTCGGTGTGCCCGGGGTCCAGCAGAACGATCGGCGAGGGATCCGGGCGGTGTGCACCCCGGTTCTTGCGCGGTGGCACATAGGCCGTGGCGCGCTCCAGTTCGCCATAGAGGATCAGCCCCCGCGCGAGGGCCTGGCGGTGCACCTCGGGAAGCGAGTCGACCCCGTCGCGCAAGGCCGCGTCGGCCTGCAGGAACAGCTCCCGCGCCTTCTCCGAAAGCCCGACCCGGGCAAACGACGCCGCCGCGTGAATCAGCACGATCTCGCTGCAGGCCTCCAGATCCCAGTCATCGGTCAGCGCTCGCGCGGCCTCCAGCGCGCCCTGCACCTGGAAACAGTAGATCGCGTTGACCCGGCCCCAGTCGTCGCGCGGATTGACCCGCACCAGCGCGCGCCAGCCATGCGCGGCCAGCTCGTATTTGCCGCCTTCGCGCCACTGCTGGCTATGGGAACGGAGAATCTTCATCGACATCGGATCCAGGCTGCCCAGGATATCCAGCGCCCCGATCAGCTCTGCCTCGCTGTCGATCTGTCCGACCATGCGCGAGATCAGCCGGCCGGCGGTGTCGGGATCATCCCACAACCCGTCGACGCAACTTTTCAGAACCCGTTCCGTCGTCGCCTTGCCGTTGACGACATCCGCAAGGATGGCGATCTTTTCGGCCATGGCCGCATCGCTCACCCGCAGCGCGATCCGGTCCAGCAATACGCCACCCTTTTTCTTCTTCAGGATGGTTTCCAGGTAAATCCAGAACAGCGACATGTTCAGATCCTTACGATCCAGCGTGTCGCTGATCACCTCGACCGCGGTATCGATGGCCTTGTCGTCGCTCGAATCGAAGAACAGCAGGTGATAGATCGCCGACTCGCGGGCCTGGTCCGGGGTCTCCAGGGCAGCGGCGCGGCAAAGAACCTTGAAATGCTCCAGCTTCTCGATGTCGCCGGTCTGCGCGGCGATCCGCCCGCCAAGCAGCGCCTGGTGAAACGTCATCTTCTGCGTGTCGCCGATGGTGAGCGGGAAAGCGCGGGCCGCCGCCGTCGGATGGCCCGCCCGCTCGGTCAGCCGGCACAGGATCCGGATCTGCTTCCGGTCCCCCAGCACGGTCTCGTCCCGCAGACAGACCTCCATGAAGTCATCGACCATCCTGGACGGCAGAGGTTTGAGCATGTTGAGCGCGATCTGCGTGTTGTGGGCCTTGCTCAGCAGCAGGGTCTTGAGCAGCGCGTGCCGGTTGTCCGCCTCCGTGTCCAGGCTGACCCGAATCGCATGGTTCAGGCTGTTGCCGCAGTCCTTCCAAATCTCCTCGGTCAGACATCCGTCGGACAGGCAGTCGGCGAAGACACCGGGATTGGAGACCCCCACGATACATTGCGCAATGCGGCGCAGATAATTGACATTCGTCGGCGTCAGGTGATGCAGCATGCCCCAGAGGAGCGCGACCCGCTCAAACTCCCCCTGATCGGTTAGCTGTACCGCCGCCTTGCGAAGAGCTTCCTGCTGCTCCGGGGTCGGATGCAGACTGGCGATCTGTGCAAACCGTTCACTGAGTGGCCGCTCCACCGAGAACAAAAGCTCTGTAATCTCAGGCGACCCTATATCCAAACTATGACCGTCCAATTCAAACTCCGGTATCGTCGCAAAGCAATTTGCATGCCTCCGATTCTCCCCAAGATCTCAAGGTAAGAGTACGCAAGCAGTCTTTTCATGTGGACCGAATTCAGGCGGTCCACTGAAGTATCCGAGCCAGGCCCGGACGGCTCGGCGCGAAATTAGGCCGCTGCCACGCGTTCGGCGATTTTGGCGTCACGCATCCGGGTGTAATAAGTATAGGCCATCCGGTGCCCGAGACGGGTCATCGTCTCTTCCAGAAGCGCGTTGTATTCCGCGATTGTGTCAGCCCAGGTGTCGTTGGCAAACTTGAGATCCTCAACGCTCAACTCGTTCACAAAGCGATCCAGAACACCCTTGTTGTACTCGGGCAGCTTTTCGCGTTTGGCATCCATGTCGGCGGCCAGCGTGTTGGACAGATACCCCATGCCAAGGAACTCGGTCAGCAACTTGACGCTGGTCGATTGCGACATCGCTGTCACATAGTAGGGGACAGCCAGAACATCCGGGTGCCGGACCCAGTCGCGGGTCTCTGCCCATTGAAACTGAATTGGGTTGGTCAGTTGCCCGATCTCCGTGATTTTCGCAAACCAGCGGGTTTCCCCCTTGGCACGATCTTTTTCACCAACGTTCAACGTCGAAAGCGCCGTATCCCGAGGGTCGCGGAATGAGGTAAACGCTTTGACACGTCCCGCCGTAATCAGATCCGCAACCTCGTCTTCCAAATCCGCATGAGTCTTGAGTACGAAAGTCTGACCGGGAGCAAGTTTCTCGTCGATCTCGAGAATCGTCTCTGCCGTCAGCTTATCTACAAAGGTCGGAGTGTTGGCCCCCAAGACGCGGTCCTTGAAAGTGTAGAATTCCTCGCGGTTGACGATCTGAACAACCTCAAGCGCCGTCATATACAGAAACGTGCTACCCGATTTCGGCTGGCCGTGTGCGATTACCACTGTCATGTTCCAATAGCCTTTATGTCAATTTGTGTCTGCTGCACGGCTCTTCCACAGAGGCACAACGCATCAATCACCACTTACGAAAACCGGAGTTGCCCGGACTGGGGTGCACTTCGGCAGGCCAGACTACAAAAATCTCTGTCTTAGGCGAAACCAACGAGCCTTTAGCCTGACAGGCACGCTGTCAGGCTATTATTGATCACTCTTCGCGAGGCGTCGAAGCGCGGCGCACAACTGCAAACGCACGCGTCAAAATACGCGTCACCTCGTTTGCATCATCAATCGTCCACTCACCGTCCGGGGTGCGTTTGCCTTCCAAAACGGCAATTTCCTTGAAAATGGCGTATACGAGATCGTCGCTCATGGTTTTAATCCTATGCTTGCTTTCGTCAAAAGACGCAGGTCTCGGGCGGCGAACCTGGGTGCCTGCGGCGCTCCATCATTCGATGTTCTGGCCACCCTCGGATTCACTGCCATAGAGCAGATTGTCCTGCAACCCGTAATGATCGGAGAGTCCCGCAGGCCAGACATATTGCCCCACCGGGGTGAGAATTTCTTGGGCAGACGTATTGTCGCATACAACCGGAGATCCTGCTGCGGACCATCACCCACGCGCCCAGCTGCCCGGGCCGATCTTGTAGGCAAAAGGGCATTGTGGGGCCACACGGCCCAGCAGGGTGGAGTGGGGCAGCACGTGGCAGTCTTGCGGCAGAGCGATATCGGGTGTCTCCGCAATCCGCCGCGCCAGGGCGCGGGTCAGCGCGCCGGGTCCCGACAACAGCCAGATATACTCGCCCGCTCCCGCGATCAGGGCCTCCGCGATCTGCTGCATCGTCCGCTCCAGCAGCCCGCATCCCGGCGCGGCCGCGATGAAATCATTGGCGATGCTGCCCAGGTGTTCCTGGTAGAGCACCAACCGCGCCCCCGGCGGCAGCAGGCCGGCAAGGCTGCCGCCGCAGCGATTGTCCGCATCCAGGTAGATGCCGCCTTCGGCCCACATCACCGCCAGCCGGAACAGATCCGCGCGTTGCGCCGCGTGCCGGCACAGGCGGAAGGCGCGCGCGACTTCGGGGCGCCCCATCCCGGCCAGGTATTCACCCGCGGAGGCCCGGTCGAACCGGCGGTAGACCGCCCAGGGGTTGCGCGCCTGCAGATCCTCCATCGCCCCCTGCAAGTCCGGGCTGATCTCGCCCTCCCAATACTGGAATATCCGTGCGGGGACATGATCGGGCCGAGCCTCCGACGACAGTTCCGCGGGCAGGCCCAGGCGTCCGGACCTGCGCAGCGCGATCAGAAGCGCCATGCTGACACAGGTCAGATCCCCGTGGGCGCGCACCAATGCGGCCAGGCCATCCAGCCCATTCGCAGCGGCCGCGGCACGGACCACCTCCGGCTGCAGCAGCATTTCGTTGCACAGGTGCCCGATGATGTCGGACCAGCGCCGCAGCGGCGCATGCCGCAGCCGGAACGCGGCCTGACGGTCCTGCATGGCGCCGGCCGGATCGCAGGCCATCAGCCGGGTATAGGCGCGCTGCGTATAAGCGGCCTCCAGCCCCGGATCCTCGGCCAGTGCGGCGGTGCAGCCCGCCTCGGCCGCCTCCAGATCAAAATCCTCCCGCGCCAGCAGGGCGGTGGCCAGATGGTGCCGGGACCGGTCCAGCACCGAGACGGGGCGCCATTTTTCCAGACAGCTCCGCGCCGCCGCCATCTGCCCGGTTTGCCCAAGCAACTGCACCAGCGCCACGCGCACCTGCGCAACCTCCGCACACGGTGCCGTTTCCAGAATCCGTTGCGCCGCCTCGAAATGGCCAACCGACTGCGCGGCAGCCGCGCGCTTGAGCACGAAGATCGGCGAGGCCTGGACCGTGGCCGGGGCTTGCGCCAGCTCCTCTTCGGCCTCGCCGCCCCGGCCCAGCAGGGTCAGCGACAGCGCCAAGCCGACCCAGGCCGGCTGGAACGACGGATCCAGCGTCAGCGCCCTGCGATACATCGCGACGGATTGTTCCACATGGTCCAGGGCGCGGGCGATCTGCCCCGCCATGTAACTGCGCCGCGCATCGGCCGGCTGCGGGCCGAGGCGCTCCCCCAGCGCCGCCAGCCCGGCTCTGTCCCGAACCAAGGTCAGCGCCCGCACATAGGGCCCCAGAAGCGCCACATCGTCACTTTCCGGCGCGCCCGCTTCGCGGAACAGACGCAGGGCCTGCCCCGGCTGACCACTCTCCAGTTCCAGGTACGCCCGTTCGGCCGGCGCATTGCAATCGTCCGGGCAGTGCCGCGCGAAATCGGCAACCGCAGCAGCCGCCTCGGCGTAGCGCCCTGTCCGTTTCAGCCAGTTCAACCTCAGACGGTGACCGCCAACCCGCTCCGGCGCATCCGAAACCAGCGCCTCGAACGCCTCCGGCGACGGCAGGGTCGGGTCCAGTTCGGACAGCACCGCCAGCCGCTTGTGGCGCAACAACCAGCTCTTCGGAAGTGCCTGCAGACCGGCGTCCGCCGCGCGCAACGCCTCCTTGCCCGCCCCCTGGGCCTTCAGCGTTTCGATCAGCCGCAGGTGCGCGGCCTCCATCACCGGGTTCAGGTCCAGCGCGGCGCGAAAATTCGCCACGGCGGCGTTATCCTGCTGCAGATGCGCCTGCACCAGCCCGAGAGCAAACCGTTGCTGGTCGCTTTCGGGCATCCCGAGAAGCTGCGCGCACAGGGTTTCGGAGAGATCGGTACGATTTGCCGCAACCGCCTGCCGGGCCATCTGCAACAAGGCCTTGGCGTCCATGGCGGCGGTCTGCTGCGGTATCGCTTCGGGTGCCACAGGAGCACCCCGCGCCCGTGCCACCTCCGCCCGCAACTGGGGCAGATCAGCCGCCGCGGGATGGTGCCGCTCGTATGCCGCCAGGGCCGCCGCCGCCGGACCGGGACCGCCATACGCCAGGCGGGCCCGCACCAGTGTCCTGTGCCCCGGCGCGAAACCCGGGTGCGCGGTCACCATCGCCGCGACCTCATCCAGCGCGGAACCGTCGTTCAGCTGCCACAGGCGCAGGCCCAACGCCCGCTGACGCAACCGCAGGCTTCCGGGGCGATACTTCATCCCCCGTTCCAGAACCGCCACCGCCTCGGTCACGGCGCCCTCCGTCATCAGCAGGTCAGTCAACCGGAGCAGCGCCGCCTCGTTACCGGGAGCTGTGGCCAGACAGATTTCAAACGCCCGGCGCGCCGCCTCTGGCCGGTTCACCGCCATGCAGACCCGGCCGAGAACCAGCTGGGCGTCCACATCCGGCGGCCACTCTGCCCATTGGTCGGCCAGCTCCGCCAGGGCCGCGGTGTCGCCACGATCCAGCCCGGACCGGCCGCGCCGCACAAGATCGCGCCCGGCCTCGGCGGCGCTCATCCACCTGCTCCGGTTCGGGTCGCCGGCCTAGTCTTTCTGGCCTCGTGCATAGATATCCTCGTAGCGGGTGATATCGTCCTCGCCCAGATAGCTGCCGGTCTGCACCTCGATCAGCACCATCTCGATCTTGCCGGGGTTTTCCAGCCGGTGCACCGAGCCCAGCGGGATATAGACCGACTGGTTCTCGGTCATCAGGCTGACCTCGTCGCCGACGGTGACCTTGGCGGTACCTTCGACCACGATCCAGTGTTCCGACCGGTGGTGGTGGCTTTGCAGGCTCAGCGAGGCGCCGGGTTTGACCACGATACGCTTGACCTGGAACCGCTCGCCCAGGATCAGCGTTTCGAAATGGCCCCAGGGGCGGTAATCGACCGGCAGCGCCTCGGCCTGTTTGGCCGATTTCGCCTTCAGCGCGGTGACCGCCTTTTTCACGTCCTGCGCCCGGCTCATGTCGGCGACCAGAACCGCGTCGGACATCGCCACCACGATCAGGTTCTCGACGCCCATGCCGACCAGTTCCTGATCCGGCGATTCCGAGCGCAGCAGCACGTTGCGGCAGTCGATCGCGGTGACCGGGCCGGACATGGCGACGCCATCGCCGTCGGGGCCGCTGAGCTCGTGCACCGCGGTCCAGCTGCCCAGGTCCGACCAGCCGTCGGAATAGGGCACCACGCTGAGGTTGTCGGCCCGTTCCATCACCGCATAGTCGATCGAGATGTCGTCGGCGCGGCCCCAGGCCTCGGGCTCGAGCCGCAAAAAGCCCAGGTCGGTCTCGGCCTGCTCCACTGCCTCTCTGACCGGCGCGATCAGCTCTGGGGCGAATTTCTCAAAGGCCGAAACGATGTCGCGCGCGGTGAACAGGAAAATCCCCGAATTCCACAGGTAGCTGCCATCGGCCAGCATCGCCTGGGCGGTTTCAAGGTCGGGTTTCTCGACAAAGCGGGTCAGCGGTACGGCTGAGCCGGAGCCGTCGGGCCGCACCGACAGCTGCAGATAGCCATAGCCGGTTTCCGGGTGATCGGGGGTGATGCCAAAGGTGACCAGGTCGCCCCGGTCCTGCGCCGTCCGCACCGCCTCGGCCACCGCCGCGCGGAACGCCTCGGCGTTGGGCACCACGTGGTCCGAGGGCGCCACCAGCAGGACCGCATCGGGATCCTGCGCGGCCAGATGCAGGGCCGCGGCCAATACCGCGGGGGCGGTGTTGCGACCCTGCGGTTCGATCATCACCGGGCCGGGGTCGATACCCGCCTCCTGCAGCTGTTCGGCGACGATAAAGCGGAAGTCCGAATTGGTCAGGATCGCGGGGGCGGCAAATTCAAACCCGTCGCCGGCCCCGGTCATCCGTTCGGCGCAGGCCTGGAACAGGGTCTTGTCACCGATCAGCGGCACGAACTGCTTGGGATAGCTCTTGCGCGACAGCGGCCAGAGCCGGGTGCCGACGCCACCACACAAAATCACCGGATAGACAACGGCCATATCAATATCACCTTCTTCAAGATCTTTCTAAAAACCAGATCTGCAATCGTTCCGGACCCGCGCACAGCCCGTGCCGGCCCGGAATTTCCGCTTCCTTACAGCATATTGTCGACGGCGTGGGAATGGGTTGCGACAAGAAATCCCGCCACCGCCGGGGTTACTGCCCGTGTCGCTGCCTTGAAATGGGGCAGCCATGGGTGCAGCGGGGACAGGACAGGGCAGGGGCGTCCCCGGGCCGCTTTTGCGGGCTGGGCGCTGGCAAATCCAGGCAAAGAGCGCAAGGATGCGACATGATCGGCGTTTTCTGGACGGTGCCTGTGCCATTGGCTTTCGCGCAACGCCAAAACATGTTCAAAGACGCAGGTGAAATCCGCCACCGGATTCACCCCGAATGCCAGTGAAAGAGACCCGATGAAGCCCGACCACCCCACCGTTTCTCTGCCCCAGGGCGTTGCCCGGATCGTGATCGCAGATGGCCTTGTACAGGCGCAAATGGCTCCGGAGCTGGCAGAGCGGGGACCGGCGCTGGGAATTGGCGGCGCCCTGGTGCGGATGCAGCCCGCCGGCCCGGCCGAACCGCAGGCGCAGGGCGAGTTCCGCCCTGAATTCACCGCCCCTCTGCTGGCGCCGCGGCCCGAGGGGGCAAAGCCGCTGCCCTGCGAGGTTTCGGTCAACGGGATCCCGCAATGGGGGCTGCCGGGGCGCAAGACCGTGCAGATGAAATTCCTCGACCCCACCGCCCCCTGCCGGGTGGCGCTGGCCGCGCCGATCCCGCTGCCGGCACAAAACCCGCAGGATCCGCCGCTGAGCTTCCGCGCCTGGCTGGCCTCGCATCGTGCCGCCGGACGGCTCGAGATCCGGCGGCTGCGGACGGCCGGCGACAAGACAAAGGGCGACCGGCTGGCCGGCACCTATACGCTGCTGTTCGATGACACCCGCATCGGCGGCCAGGACGAGGCCGATTACCTGGCCGTGGAACAGCAGCTGCCGCCGATGGAGGAGGTCACGGAGCTGCACATGACCGTGCAGTTCGACAGCTACAAGGGTGGCGACAGCCAGCTGTCGCCCTTTCTCTTTACCGCCGACCCGCATGTGGCCCGCCCGGCCCCCCGCAGCGATACCCTTGCCGGCCGCGCCGACCGGACCAGCCCGTCACCGGGCGAGGGGCTGCAGCTGAAGGGCGCGGAGCCCGGACCGGGCGCGGTCTGGCTGGAGGCGGAGCTGCCGGCGATGACCGCGCCGGGGCAACCGCTGATGCTGTATCTGGGCGAAGATGAACACCTGCTGCTGGAAGGTGCCGACCTGTCGGTCACCATCACCGAAGACCACGGCCACAGCCTGCAGATGAAAGCCGCGCGGCCGGGCCTGTACCGGATCATGCTGGACGGCAAATTCGCGTTCAGCCAGCAGCTGGGTCCGGACCCGGTCTGGGTGCGGATGCCGCGCGAAATGCAGACCGGCCATTATCACAATCTGGCGGTGCTGGACGAAAGCGGCACCCAGCGGCTGCTCAGCACCTATGTGCTGATGCCGCGGATGCTGACGCCGCTGGACGTGCTGCAGAACGAAAGCCGGGCACCGTTTCCGGGGCCGCTGATGCCGCAGGCGGCGCATCGCTACGCGGCGCTGCGCGCCCATATGGCCGCCGGCGCCAACCCCGAGATGCAGGCTCAGATCGCCCGCGCGCTGGAGGTGGTCGAGGGCGGCCACGACAACGTCCGTCTGGCGCCGCTGGCCTTTCCACCGGTCGAGGCCCCCGATGTCTCGGTGGTGATCCCCGTGCATAACAAGGTGGAGGTCACCTATCTGGCACTGGCCAGCCTGCTGCTGGCCCATAATCATGTCACCTTCGAGGTGATCCTGGTCGATGACGGCTCTACCGACGAGACCGCCCGGATCGAAGAGATCGTGTCGGGCATCACCGTGGTCCGCAATACCCAGGCGCAGCGGTTCATCCGTGCCTGTAACGCCGGCGCCGCCAAGGCGCGCGGCACCTATGTCGCGCTGCTGAACAATGACGTCGAGGTCACCAATGGCTGGCTGGATGCGCTGGTCGACGGCTTTGCGCGCTTTGACAAGGTCGGGCTGGTGGGGTCGAAACTGCTCTATCCCGACGGCCGGCTGCAGGATGCCGGCGGCATCATCTGGAGCACCGGCAACCCGTGGAACTACGGCCACGGCGAAAACCCCTGGGATCCGCGATTCTGCTATGCCCGGCAGACCGACTATCTCTGTGGCGCGGCGCTGATGACCACCCGCGCCATCTGGGAAGAGGTCGGCGGGCTGTCACAGTACCTGGAGCCGATGTATTTCGAGGATACCGACCTCGCCTTCAAGGTGCGCGAGGCCGGCTACACCACCTGGTTCATCCCCTCCTCGGTGGTCTACCACTACGAAGGCCTGACCAGCGGCACCGATACCGCCGCCGGCTTCAAGCGCTACCAGGAGATCAACCGGCCCAAGTTCAAGCGCCGCTGGGCCGCCGCCTATTCGCGGTTTGGCGCCGAAGGGGTGAAACCGGACCTGGAAAAGGACCGCGGCATCGTCGGGCGGGTGCTGTTCATCGACTATGCCACGCCCCGGCCCGATCGCGATGCCGGCAGCCATGCCGCCGTGCAGGAGATCCGGCTGGTGCAGAGCCTGGGCTACAAGGTGACCTTCCTGGCCCGCAACCTGGCCCATATGGGCAGCTATACCGAGGCGCTGGAGAAAATGGGGGTCGAGGTGATCCACGCGCCGTTCTTCCTGTCGGTGGATGAATATCTGTCCCGGCATGTCAGCGATTTCGACGCCTTCTACATCACCCGGTTCTACGTCGCCCGCGACGTCATCGACCGGCTGCGCCAGCTGGCGCCAAGAACCCGGATCCTGTTCAACAACGCCGACCTGCATTTCCTGCGCGAACTGCGCGCCGGGATCGCCGCCAATGACGCGGCCAAGATCGCCGCCGCCCGCGAAACCCGCACGCTGGAGCTGGAGGTGATGCGCAAATCCGACGTCGTGCTCAGCTACAACGAGGTCGAGCATTCGGTGATCCAGTCGCACACCGACGGCCAGGTGCGGGTGGCCAAATGCCCCTGGGTGGTGGATATGCCCGATAGCGCGCCCGGGCTGGAAAACCGCAGCGGGCTGTCGTTCCTGGGCAACTACCTGCATGCGCCCAACGCCGAGGGCGTGCTGTGGTTCGCCCGCCAGGTGATGCCGCTGCTGGAAACCTCGCAGCCGGACCTGCAGTTCTTTGTCTACGGGTCGGGCATGGGCGACGACATCCGCGCGCTGAAAAGCGCGCAGATCCATCCACAGGGATATATCAAAGACATTTCGGATGCTTACGACAAGCACCGGATCTTTGTCGCACCGCTTCTCTCGGGCGCCGGGCTCAAGGGCAAGGTGCTGGCGGCGCTGGCCCATGGGGTGCCCTGCGTGCTGACGCCCACCGCCGCCGAAGGGGTCGGGCTGCGCCATGGGCACGACTGCATGATCGCCACCACCCCCGCCGAATGGCGCGATGCCATCACCCGCCTGCAGGACGACGATGCGCTGTGGCAGGCGATCTCGGACAACGCCCGCACCTATGTCCGGCAGAGCTTCTCCTTCGAGACCGGGCGCGAACTGATGCGGGCGGCCTTCGAAAGTATCGATCTCTATTCGCCGGTCAGCTGAGCCCGAGCCTCCGGGGACAGCCTCCCGAAAGACATCGGGACAACGCAAAAAGGCAGGCCCCGTCAGGGACCTGCCTTGAATGTCACACCAGCCGCTTGCGGATCATCTCCGCGCAAGCGAGCTTTGGCTTTAGTTGCCGCCGCCCGTGGTGGTGGTGGTGGTGGTCGAGGTGTCGTCGCCGCCGGTCAGGGCAACCACGATGACCAGGCCGGCCAGGGCGGCTGCACCGCCGGCACCCAGCGTGGTTCCGGCCAGAACCGCAGGCTGCGCGATCGCGCCGCCGGCAGCGGCTGCCGCGGCACCCGATCCGGCCGGGCACAGAACGGCCAGGCGGCCATCGGCCAGGTACTCGGCCTTTCTCGGCTCATAGCCTACGCCGCAGGCGCCTTTTTCCTTGGCCTCGGCCAGCGCTTCCGGGCTGGCGCCCTCGAATGTCTGGGCGAATGCGGTCCCGCTGAGGGCAAACAAGCCAGCAGCGGCGATAGCGAACATCTTTTTCATAATCCAAAACCCCTTTTGGCTGAACTTGGGTAGGTTCTAGCGCAGATCCGCGCTCTTTTCAACGTATGCTGCAGCTGCAAGACCGCCGAACCAGCGCTTTTTTGCTGTGCTGAGGGCAATTGCCCAATTCCTCAGCCCCGAAGCGGTACAACACAGGGGAAAAGCGGGATCGCGTGGACCCGGTAACCGCTGTGCAAGACGCGATACGGGCCGTTTTCGGGCGTTACCCGGTGGTCAGGCGGCGCAGACGCATATAGCCGATGCCGGGGCCGGCCCATTGCCGCGACTGCCAGACGATTCCGCGTGCCGAATCAACCCAATAGTCGTTGACCACCGTGCCGCCGGCCCCTTCGCAGCGCTGCTGCAGGTGCCGGGTGGGGTGTTTGCGTTCGACGATCACGATGGTTTCGGCCCCCATGTCGACCAGATCACAGGCCAGGGGGATCGGTACCGCCTTGTTGTCCAGCGCCCGGACCATCTGCACATGATCGCCGCTGCGCGCCGGGCCGGGGCTGTCGCCGCTGACCTGGACGCTGCTGGATATGATGTCATTGCCCAGGCCCCGGGTGGCGATGACGATACCGTTGCGGGTGACCACGTTCAGATTGTCCTCGGACCGCCAGACGGTGATCCTGCCCGGCGTGGAATCGCGCCGCGTATCGTCAATCAGCAGGTAGGCCAGCACATCGTCGCGCTCCAGCGTGACCTCCAGCGCCGACACCTCGACGGTGTTCAGTGCCGCGCGGGTCAGCGCCGGGCGCGGCGGCGGTGCGCCGGCGGTGCGCTTGGCAATCGCCGCTTGTCCCGCCCTGATCACCTGCAGTTCCAGCGGCTCCACCTGGTTGCCGCCGCCACAGCCCGCCAGCAGCACACCGGCCAGCAGGGCCGCGCACACTCTGGCCCGATGCATCATCGGACGTGCCACCGCGTCTTTCCGCGTCATTCCCAGACCCTCGCCCATTGATCGCTCAGCGCCTTGCTGTGCGCTTCGCGGACCTGGCCATAAAGCCGGCCCGGCACATGTACCATCTGGCCACCGTCGCGCTGCACCGGGCGGATCGTGGTGCCGGTGGACTTGCGGCTGGGCTGACCCAGGAACCAGGTCAGAGGAAACGAAAAGCGGATGCCCTTGTCGAACGAGCCTTCGCCAAAGTCCGCCGCCGACACGTTGGTCAGGGTAAAGAAGCCGCCCACCGACCAGCCGTTGTCGAAATAGCGGTCCAGGCTGAAGGTGGCGCCGACATCGCCGGCCAGATAGCGGCCCGCGTCGACCCGCGCGAGGAAACCGGCGCCGAAATCGTAATAGGCCGAGGCATGGCCGGTGAAGACGCTGTAATCCTGGAACCCGAGCCGCTGGTCAAAGTCGCGTTTGACCACATAGTTGGCCTCGAGACCCAGCGCCAGCGGGCTGCCCACCGGCTTCCACAGCACCTCGGTGGAAATCCCGCCGTACATCGCCTCAAGGTAGCCGGCCGTCACCCGGGCATAGAGATCCTCGCGCGGCTTCCAGTAATAGGCGCCGTAGAGATTGTTCAGCGTGGTGTCATACTGGGCATAGAGCACCTGGTCGGTGCGCACATGCGGCAGCACCGAATTCGACGGCCGGCCGTCCTTGACGTTGCCGGCGATCCGCTGGCGGATCTTGCCCGCGAACACCCAGCCCGGCGCCGGGCGATAGCTGGCGCCGAGATCGATGCCGACATCCATGCGGATCGGCTGCGAGGGATCGAAGTAGGCCGGTTCGAAATAGGGGGTCAGGGCCCAGGCGAAATCGGGGTAGAGCCCCGGCGCCACCACCGCCGTCTCAGACCGCGCGCCGGCATCGGCAAAGCCGGTCACCGCCAGCAGCGCCTGCGTGCTCTGGCCATCGAATTCCAGCGCCTCGAGGTCCGAGCGGCGGATGATCGTCGTCGACAGCGCCATATTCGCCTCGACCGGGACCAGCCGGAAGGTCTCCACCGAGGCCGGCATCACCTGCGCCAGCGCCCGCGCCGCCCGGCCCACCGCATTGGCAAACGACCGGTACTGCAGGTTGCGGAACCGCAATTCGGCCGTATTGGCCGTGACGTCGAGCGATTCCAGGATCAGCCCGTCCTCTTCGAGGATCGGCGCCAACCGCTCGGCCAGGCCCAGCACCCGGCTACGCGAGGCGGCCCAGCTTTCGTCCCAGACCGCCGGATTGCTGTTGCGCGACGGGCGCGCGGCCACGGCCCGCGGCGCAGGCGCCAGCGTCAGCGGGCGGGTCGGGTATTTCGGGTTCAGCTGGATCTGCGCCGAAATCCCCAGTTCCGAGCCATACATGTAGTAGGCCCCGATCCGGGTGCGCGGGGTCCACTGGTATTCGACACCGAAGTTGAACGGCGATTTCTTGACAAAGACAGAGGTGGTCTGGGTCTCGGTCACATAATCGTCCGAGGAATATTCCAGCTTCAGCGACAGCCGGTCGTTGGGCTGGTATTCGAGCCCGCCAAAGAGTGCGAAATCGCCCCGGAACCACTGGTCATAGGCCGGTTCGCCCCCCGTGGCGTTGGGGTTGTAGGGGGGCCGGTAGCCGGTGGTGCCCAGCGGGTTGTAGCTGCCCAGCCGGCCCCAGCCGATACCCGCCGTCGCCTTCAGCCGCCCCGGCAGCGTGTTGCGCCCCACCGGGGGCAGCTGGAAATTCTTGGTCGCCACGAAATATTCCGCGGCATAGATCCCGGTGCCGACGAAATCCTGCAGGCCCAGGGTGATCTCGGGCCAGAGCCGGGTTTCCTTCTTCAGCCGGAACCGCAGGTCGAAACCCCGGTCGTAGTAGGTCGAGAAGCCGCCCAGGTTCCAGTTGTCGATACCGGTATAGCGAAAGCTGGCCGACATCCACGGCGTCGGCTGAAAGGTCAGCGTGAACCGGGTCTGGCCGCCGAAATAGCTCAGCGTTGTGGTGTATTGCCCTTCGGGCAGCATCTCGGCCGACGGCATGTCGATCAGGCCGGGCGAGCCATAGGTGGTCAGGCTGGGCGTATAGGGTAGCTTGAAGGTCGGCTCATCGGGCGAAACCGGCAGGTTCCCGGCGTCATCCTGAACCGGCTCGTCAAGCGCGCTGCCGCTTTGTGTGCCGGTTTCCGCCCGGGCCGCCCCCGGCCCGAAGGACGCGGCGACAAGCGCGATGCACAGCAACGCCGCGGCCCACAGGCCCCCGCGCCCCGCCGAAGGATCTGCTGAACGGCCCGCCGGCCGCTCTGCCGGCACGCCACCGGACCCGGAATGAAGGGGGATCGACACCAATATGCGCCTTCTGCCTGCCTGAATTGCCCTTGCCCGCCTTAGATCACAAAGCGGTGCGGTGGATCAACGACCGGATCGACGCCGGCGCGGGGTCGGCAATCAAAAGCGGCGATTAAGTGACAGGCTGCCCGGATTCTGGCCCGATTCCGGGCCGCTTCCGGCCGGAGGCCCAATACCCTGACAGCCCTGCGCATCACCCGGTCCCGCGATCAGGAGGTCCTGCGCCCCGTCACGGCCTCGGCATAGCCCTCGACCCACCGCCGGATCACCTCGCGGGCGGCCTCTTCGTCGCTGGCGGCCAGCGCCTGACGCAGGCCGCGCAGCAGCGCCGCGACCTCGATTTCGGACAGCTCGCCCTCGCGGGCGCAGAAGATCTTCTGATAGCGGGTGCCGATCAGATCATCGGTCAGCGTCAGCTCTTCCTCCAGCTTTTCGCCGGGCCGCAGGCCGATGATCTCGATCTCGATATCGCCATCCGGGGTGGCGGCGTCGCGCACGGTGTACCCGGCGCTTTCGATCACCTGCCGGGCCAGCTGCATGATCGGCATCGGCTTGCCCATATCCAGCACGAAAACCTCGCCGCCCTTGGCCGCCGAGCCGGCCTTGAGCACCAGCTGCACCGCCTCGCGGATGGTCATGAAGAAGCGTTTGACGCGCGGGTCGGTGACGGTGACCGGGCCGCCGCGGCTGATCTGTTCCTGGAACAGCGGCACCACGGAACCGGACGATCCCAGCACATTGCCGAAGCGGACCATGGTGAAGATGGTCCCGGTGTGGCGGGTGGCGAGATCCTGCACCACCAGTTCGGCCAGCCGCTTGGAGGCGCCCATCACGTTGGTCGGGCGCACCGCCTTGTCCGAGCTGATCAGGATGAAGCGTTCGACGCCGACCTCGGCGGCCTCGCGCGCCAGCGTCTGGGTGCCGAAAACGTTGTTGGCCAGGCCGGGCAGCGGGTTGGCCTCGACCAGCGGCACGTGTTTGTAGGCGGCGGCGTGCAGCACCACCTGCACCTTGTGGTCGGCCAGCACCTTGCGCACCTGGCGCGGATCGGTGACCGAGCCCAGCACCGGCACGATCTCGATGCCGGTGCCCTCGGTGAGCTGCTCCAGCTCCTGGTGCACGGTGTAGAGCGCCAGTTCGCTGAGTTCATAGAGCACCACCCGCGCCGGCCGGCACGACAGCAGCTGGCGGCAGAGTTCCGAGCCGATCGAGCCGCCGGCGCCGGAGACCAGCACGGTGCGATCGGCATAGCTGCCGCAGGCGTCGCCGAGGCTGACATCGGTGGATTTGCGGCCCAGGAAGCTCTGCGGCGCCACCGGGGTCAGCTTGTCGATCAGCGCCTCTTCGCCGATCAGCTGGGCGAACGAGGGCAGCGCCTGCACCTCGAGCCGCATCTTCTGCAGCCGGCGGGCGATCTGCGCCTGTTTCGGCTGGCTGAGCGAGGGCATCGCCAGCAGCACCCGGGCGACACGGCGGTTTTCCACCAGCTCGGCGATGCGGGCGGGCGGATAGACCGGCAGCCCGGCCAGCATCATCCCCTGCAGCGAGGTATTGTCGTCGACAAAGGCCACCGGGTCGATGCTGTCGTGGGCGCGCAGCGCCTGCGCCAGCTGGGTGCCGGTGGTGCCGGCGCCATAGATCAGCACCCGGCGCATCGGCTGGGCGCGGCGATAGATCGCGGTCACGACCTGGTAGAGCACCGCGCGGCTGGCCACCGAGAACAGGAAGTAGCTGATGCCGAACATCACATGGGTGCCCAACGGCAGCGCCAGCCCGGCGAAACCCGCCAGCCCCGCCGAGGCGCCGGCCAGGAGCAGCGAGAACACCGCCGTCAGACCGACCGCGTTGCGTTCATAGGCGTTCAGCTGGATATGCGGGATGCCCAGCCACATCGACAGCCCGGCCGCGATCAGCAGCAGATAGGGCAGAATCGGCAGGGTCAGGCTGAGTGTTTCCAGTGCGGTGGATGGCAGCGCCTGCACCGTGAAGGTGAACAGCAGCGCCAAGGGAATAAGCGTCAGATCGACGGCCAGCAGGATATAAACCTTCTGAACCCGCGATAATGAGTTGATCAAATTCAGCATCGTTTATTCGCCGCCCCCACGGCCGGTCCGCAACGGACCTTGCGCCGCCTTGATGCATTCGCCCTCTTGAATGTACGGGTCAAATGAATATCTCTTTACAAAGCGACGCGGCAAAAACAGGCAGTTGACCAAAAGGCACGCATAAAGGCTTACCGCATATCGGGTTTTCCGCCAAACGGAAATACGCCGCTGTGCAGCAATCCGCCAATGCCCGCCGAAGCGCCCCCTGCGGATGCCGTTTTATCGGGCAACCGGCGCCCATGGCCGGAAAACAACAAACCTGACCCCGCGTCACCGGCAACAAGGAAAATCCGGCGTCTGGTTCTCACCCCACACCGGATCGGCTATACTCTCGGCGGCTCTTGGCCCGATCCGGCGACCCGCAGTCCGGACCGGAAAGGGCCAGGTCGTCAAACCGGCGGAGAACATGCCGGGTAATCGTTAAAATACCGGGAAAAAACCGGAGAAATCGGGCAGATTGCGGCAAATTAGAGGCAGGCGCATTTTTGAACACACCAGACATATCCACCGCACGGCCGCCTTTCGGGCGCGGCAGGCCATCTTGTTGGCGGTCGCCATGACCGGCGCCCCGATTTCCGGCACCGCCGGTCAGACGCAGATGAGCCTGACCTGTACCGCCGCCGCCGGGGTGCCAGAGCGCCACAGCACCGGTGTCTGCGCCGCACTGGCACGGGTTCTGACCGCGCAAGGATACCCGCCTGCGGTCGTGAATACGGCCCCCGAAACCGGGTCGGGCCCCGCTCTGAACCTGCACCTGCATTTCCCCAAAGGCAGCGAGACCGGGCTGACCGCCCGGCTGGGCTGGACCGGCCCCGACGGGTCGGAACAGGGCCCGGTGCTGAACTTCGGGGTGACCGACACCACGCTGGATGCGCGCTTTTATGACAGGTTTGCGCTCCAGATTCTCCAATCCGCCACCCCACCATTGCCATAATTCCACCAGATAAAATCGCGACCCTAACAAGAGACCCTTTACCCATGTGTATGATCTGTGCCGACCTCCGCCCTTACAGTGATACTTGCGACTACGAGCAGCTGGGTGACCTGACCGGTGCCGATGGGGCCATCCGCACCGAAACCTCTGATGCCCCCGCCAGTACCTTCACCGGCTATTCGATGAGCGTCGGCGACAGTTTCCGCGGCACCGTCGGCAGCAGCGGCGACCAGGACTGGGTCCGCATCACCCTGACCGCCGGTCAGACCTATGACATCGACCTGCGCGGCGCGCCCAGCGGCAGCGGCACCCTGTCGGACCCCTATCTGCGGCTCTACAACAGCTCGGGCAGCCTGGTCACCTTGAACGACGACAGCGGCGGCACGCTGGAATCGCATCTGACCTACACCCCGACTGCGGGCGGCACCTATTATCTTTCGGCCGGCGCCTATTCGACCCGCACCGGCAGCTACACGATGACGGTGACGGAATCGGTGCCCGCCCCGGTCGGCACCCTGGACCAGCTGGCCGATTACCTGACCGACGGCTACTGGAACGACACCGGCCAGGCGCCGCACCATTTCAACACCTCGGGCAGCAACGTGATCGATGTCCACCTGGGCAACCTGACCGCCTCGGGCCGGCAGCTGGCCCGCTGGGCGCTGGAAGCCTGGGAGGCGGTGGCCGATATCGAGTTCCGCGAAGTGTCCTCGTCTTTCCGGGCCGACATCACCTTTGACGACAATGACACCAACAGCGCCTATGCCACCGCATCCTGGGACGGCTTTGGCAATACCACCTCGGCCCATGTCAACATCGGCACCGGCTGGCTG
This sequence comes from Seohaeicola saemankumensis, assembly GCF_020171285.1. Lineage (GTDB taxonomy): Bacteria > Pseudomonadota > Alphaproteobacteria > Rhodobacterales > Rhodobacteraceae > JAIUZI01. The sequence goes on along the minus strand of NZ_JAIUZI010000016.1, from coordinate 34,927 downwards.
TCCACCTATGGCACCAACATCGGCAGCTACAGTTTCCAGACCTACATCCACGAGATCGGTCATGCGCTGGGTCTGGGCCACCAGGGGGGCTACAACGGTCTGGCCACCTATGGCTCGGATGAAACCTTTGCCAACGACAGCTGGCAGCTGTCGGTGATGTCCTATTTCAGCCAGACCGACAACACCACGGTGAACGCCACCCTGGCCGATGTCGTCTCGACGATGTCGGCCGACATCGTCGCGATCCAGTCGCTCTATGGCGCCGCCGGCAGCGGCACGCTGACCGCCGGCAACACCACCTACGGGCTGGGGCATACGCTGGGCAGCAGCTGGCTCGGGCAATTGTTCACCCAGATGTTCTCCGCCAGCCCCAACAGCGCCATCTATGACGGCGGTCCGGTGGCGGCGACGCTCTATGACGCGGGCGGCCGGGACATCATCGACTTCTCCAACGACACCAATGCGCAGACCGTGAACCTGGCCGGCGAGGGCATCTCGGATGTCTACGGCCAGACCGGCAACCTGATCATCGCCCGCGGCACGGTGATCGAGGAATACCGCGCCGGGTCGGGCAACGACACCGTGACCGGCAACGACACCTCGAACGTCCTGATCGGCAACGCCGGCAACGATACGCTGAGCGGCCTGCGCGGGTTCGACACCATCAACGGCGGCGCCGGCAACGACACCATCGAAGGCGGCGCCGGCAACGATACCATCAACGGCGGCGGCGGCATCGACATCATCAACGGCGGCATCGGCTGGGACACGCTGAACGGCGACGACGGCAATGACACCATCCGCGCGCTCGACGGCTACGACACCGTGAACGGCGGGGCTGGCGACGACATCCTGTTCGGCAACAACGGCAACGACATCATGAACGGTGGCGGCGGCAACGACACGATGAACGGCGGGCTCGGCTTCGACACCATGAACGGCGACGACGGCAACGACATCATCTCGGGGCTCAGCGGGTTCGACACCATCAACGGCGGCACCGGCAACGACACGCTGAACGGCAACGCCGGCAACGACACGATGGAGGGCGGATCGGGACGCGACACGCTGAACGGCGGCATCGGGCGCGATTTCCTGTCGGGCGGCAACGACGACGACATCCTGAACGGCAACAACGGCTTTGACACGCTGATCGGCGGGGCAGGCAATGACACGCTGAACGGCCATTTCGGCAACGACACGCTGAACGGCAGCGCCGGCAACGACACGATGACCGGCGGGCTGGGCTTTGACTTCTTCATCTTCAACGGCGGCCTCGACCGGGTCACCGATTTCACCGATGACCAGGACACCATCCGGCTCGACGATGCGCTGTGGACCGGTACCCGCTCCGTGGCGAATGTGATCAACACCTACGCCAGCGTGGTGGGCGGCAACACGGTCTTCGACTTTGGCGGCGGCAACGTGCTGACCCTGACCGGGGTCACCGACCTGAACAGCCTGACCGACGATATCGCCATCTTCTGAGGCATCTTCTGGCGCAAAACCGGGTGGCGGAACCGAAACAGGGCCGGGGGGATCCCCGGCCTTGCCCGTGCTGGCCCCCGGCCGCGGCGCCGCCCTGGTGGCGACAGCTGCCTTGACCGGTGCGTCTCACCTGCCATAGTGGCCGCTACGCGCGGCTCTATTGATGCCTAACCACTGTCTATTTCAGGTTTTTTTGGTTCCATGTTTCTTGTTCTCGGCGGACCGGCCTCGCGTGGACTGCGTTCAAGACCAAAGGACTGATAGATATGCCAACATATACCTGGACCGGTGCCACCGTTTCTTATGATCCGGTAACCGAAAACGTGGTTGCCGTCGGAACGACACCGGCGGTGCTGGAACTGGTGGTTCCCGAGACAACAACCTCTCTGAGCTACACGCTGCTGGCGACCGACCCCGGCGATTTGCCCGCGATCGATATCAATATCGACGATTACGAAGTCCGGCTGAACGGCGTGACGTTCGGGCCCGGTTACGACACGACGGAAAGCTATATCGGCTATGTCACCTGGCTGCAGAACGGCGTGCAGCGGACCACCATCGTCCTGGACCTGTTTTTCGAAGGCAACCCGGATGTGGACTATTACTTCGTGATCGGCGGCGCGGCGCTGCCGCAGATCACCACCCTGGCCGCCTGGAACGCCTTCGAGGCCTCGGTCATCGACGTCGGGCTGGCCACCGGCGCCTATGGCCCCAACACGATCATTCCGCTGTCCAGCCTGGGCGCCACCGTGTCACAGGACGACGAGCTGACCGGCACGCTCGGCAATGACGTGTTCAACGGCGGGGCCGGCAACGATACCATCAACGGGCTGGATGGCAGCGACACCATTGACGGCGGGGCAGGGGATGACACGCTGACCGGCCTGCGCGGGTTCGACACCATCAACGGCGGCACCGGCAACGACACCATTACCGGCGGCGCCGGCAACGATGTCATCAACGGCGGCGATGACGACGACGACATCAACGGCGGCATCGGCTGGGACACGCTGTCGGGCGGCGAAGGGAACGATACCATTCGCGGGCTGGATGGCTATGACACCATCAACGGCAACGGCGGCGACGACATCCTGTTCGGCAACAACGGCAACGACATCATGAACGGTGGCGGCGGCAACGACACCATGAACGGCGGGCTCGGCTTCGACACGATGAACGGCGACGACGGCAACGACATCATCTCGGGGCTCAGCGGGTTCGACACCATCAACGGCGGCACCGGCAACGACACGCTGAACGGCAATTCCGGCAATGACACGCTGGAGGGCGGCGCCGGCGACGACACGCTCAACGGCGGCATCGGGCGCGACACGCTCAATGGCGGCGGCGGCGACGATGTCCTGAACGGCAACAACGGCTTTGACACGCTGATCGGTGGCACCGGCAATGACACGCTGAACGGTCATTTCGGCAACGACACGCTGAACGGCAGCGCCGGCAACGACACGATGACCGGCGGGCTGGGCTTTGACCTGTTCATCTTCAACGGCGGAACGGACGAGATCACCGATTTCACCGATGATCAGGACACCGTGCGGCTCGACGATGCGCTGTGGACCGGTACCCTGTCGGTGCAGGATGTGATCGACACCTACGCCAGCGTGGTGGGCACCAACACGGTCTTCGACTTTGGCGGCGGCAATCTGCTGACCCTGACCGGGGTCACCGACCTGAACAGCCTGACCGACGATATCGCCATCTTCTGAGGCATCTTCCCGGATGTGGTTGGCCAGGCCGGGGCAGCCCCGGCCTGGCCCGCCTCAGGTCGCGCTGGCGTAGCGCAGGCGCCAGGCCTCGGGCACCGCATCGCCGAATTTCCCGAACACCGCGTCATACTGCGGCCGCAGCGCCTGCATCAGCAGCGCCGCCGCCTCTTCCGGCAGCTCCATGCTGCGGCCCGGGTTGATCCGCTCGCCCCCCTCGACCGGCACCGGATCGATGCCGAGAAACCGGCAGATGCGGGTGACCGCCTGCTGGCTGAACAGGGTCTCGTAAAAGGCATAGTGGATGCGTGGCGCGGGCACCGCCGCCTCAAGCTCGGTCATCGTGCGGATGTAATCGGCGCGGGCGGCCTGGCCCAGGCTGCCGTCCTGCTGCTGCTGGCGCAGCCGCGCCAGGCAGGCGGCCTCGAAATCGGCGTCCTTCAGCGGGTCGCCTCCGCTGTCGGCGATCATCATCCGGGTCTGCGACCACATCCGGTCGACGGGATCGCGCATCACGTACAGGAACCGCGCCCGGCCCAGCCGCGCCATGTCGGCAAAGGCGTCCCGGTCCAGCACCGAATAGGACGGCGTGAAATCGCAGACCACCCGTTCGCCCGCGTGATGGGCGGTCAGATACGACAGGTAACGGCGGTGATTGCCCGGCGGACCGGTATAGATCTGCAGCACCTCGGCCAGCGTGGCGATCTTGCGCAGGCGTTTTTCATCATCGCCGCTGTCGCACCCGGCCAGCTCGGCGCTGAGGGTCTGCAACTGCCGCATCCGCAGCGTGCGGTGGACGGACTCCTGCGGCACCCGCTGCACATCGAAATAATGCATCTCCTTGAACGGGGTGGTCAAACAGTCGGGACTGCGGCCAAGCGTGTTGTAAAGCCAGCTGGTGCCGGCCTTCTGCGCGCCGATGCAGTAGAACAGGACAGAATTGGCCGGAAAGGCCCTGGATTTCGGGGCGCCCCCCGACTGCCTGCCCGATCGGTTTCCGGGTCCGGCCCGGCCCTTGCCCGGCTGGCCGCCCCCCGCCACAAAGCCCGCCACATGGCCGGCCATGGTGGTGCAATGGGGCTGGCGGTTGAAAAAGCCGTGCTGCGCATTGGGCACTTCGATCAGCTTGCAATTGACCGGCGGCCAGAGCCGGGCAAAGCTGCGCGACGCCTCGACCGGCACCACGTCGTCGGCGCGGCCGTGGGCGATCAGGCAATGCACCCTGGGGCGCTGGCCCGGCTCGGCATAGAGCCGCACCGGGTTGATGTCCTCGCGGCCTGCCGCCGGAACCACCTCGTTGGCAAAGCCCCCCGGCCCGGTGTCGCTGACCGGGTTGAACAGGATCAGCCCCGCCACCCCGTCCGGGGCGCGGCGCACCGCGTCCAGCGCCAGCAACCCGCCAAAGGAGGCCCCCAGCACATATAGCCGCGCGCCCCTGGCCTTGGCCCCCTGTGACTTGCTGCGCGCCCATTCCAGCGCCCGGGCGCCATCCTCCAGCATGTCGTCCAGCCCGGCGCCGTCCCGGTTCCGGGTCCGGTAGCTGACCGCGGCGGCGCGCATCCGCGGGCTGGCGGCGACCATTTCAGTACAGAAATCCCGCAGCATGGCCGGTTCTCCCGCCACCCCGCCGCCGCCGTGGAAACACAGCACAAAGACCTCTTCATCCGCCGTCTCGCAGGCCGCGCCCCGATAGATCTCGGCGTATTGCCCCTGGCCGAGATCGGCCCGCTGTGTTGTCGCCATCTATCGGATCCTTCTGTCTGCCCGCCCGATTTCCCGCCGCTCAGGTCCCCAGCCGCACCATCCGTTCGCGCTCCGGGGCCCCCAGCATGTTTTCCTCATGCTTGGCGATCGCCTCTTCGAGGTCCTCGTAGATCGTGGCCTGGCCGTTCTCCAGCACCATGCCGATGTCGCAGAGCTCCCGGACCACCTTCATCGAGTGGCTGACCACGAAGGATCCGGCGTTCTGCATCCGGTCCAGGAACACCGCGTTGCTCTTGGCGCGGAACGAAGCATCGCCGGTCGCCGTGGCCTCGTCCACCAGGTAGTAATCAAACGGCACCGCCATCGACACGCCAAAGGCCAGCCGCGACCGCATCCCCGAGGAATAGGTCCGCACCGGCAGATGGTAATGCTGGCCGATCTCGGCGAAATCCTCGACGAAATCGCTCATCTGGGTGGTGTCGATGCCATAGATGCGGGCGATGAACTTGGTGTTCTGCGATCCGGTCAGATCGGGGTGGAACGACCCGGAGAACCCCACCGGCCAGGAGATCGTGCCATCGCACAGGATCTCGCCCGAGGTGGGTTCCATATTGCCCGCCAGGATTTTCAGCAGCGTGCTCTTGCCGGCGCCGTTGCGCCCCAGGAGCGCCACCGAGGTGCGGGCCGGCACCTGCAGGTTGATGTTGTCGCAGATCACCTTCTGCCGCCCGCGGACGGTAAAGACCTTGGTCAGGTTGCGCAGTTCGATCACCGCCCGGGCCTCCGCCTCAGCGCCGGTCGCGCAGCGAATAGGCAACCAGGATCGTCACCGCCCAGAACAGGAACAGGAACAGCGACACAAGCGCCATGATGGTGGTCCGGTCGGGGAATTTCGCCGCCTCGGCGCGGGTCGGTGTCACATGGGCGGCCAGGTAACGGCTCTGGCGGCGGGCTTCGTTGCGGGCCTGGTCATAGGTGGCCCGCGCCGCCGTATAGGCCTCCTGCGCGAATTCAAGGTCCACCGCCAGCGCTTCGTATTCACCGACCAGGTCAGCCACCGAAGAATTGCCGTTTTCGCCCTCCAGCCCCAGTTCGTTGCGTTCAGCGGCGATCTGCTGCTGGATCACGTCGATCTTCAGTTCGGTCTGCTTGATCCGCGGATCGGTGGGACGGGCGGTTTCCTGCAACAGCCGCAGTTCGATCTGGGCCTCGGCCAGCTGGGTTTCCAGCGCCCCGATCAGCCCCGACTGGGTCTGGGTCTGGATCGTCGGGTCGATGATCTGGGTGCGGTTGCGGAACGACTGGATCGCCACCCGCGCATCGCGCAGCCGGTCCTCGGCCTGGGTCAGCTCCTCGCGGGCATAGCTGATGGCGTCCTCCCGCGCGACCGCCGACAGCTGGTTGATCATGGCGCTCGAGCGTCGGTAGATCTCGTCGGCGATGGCGGTGGCGTCATCGGGGTCAAACGCCAGCACCCGCAGATCGATCAGCCCGGTGCCGCTGTCGTAATAGATCCGCACCTTGCGTTCCCAGTGCTTGACCAGGTCCTCGATGGTGCCGGGCGGGTGATAGGAGAACACCGGGTCGATCTTGGGGTCCGCCTTGGACCAGAGCGTGCGCAGGTCCAGCTCGGCATTGACGGCGGCCACCAGCTCCTGGCTCTGCAGGAATTCATAAAGGATGTCGGTGTCCGAGGAACTCGACCCGCTCAGATCGGTGACGCCGCCCAGCAGCTCGATGGCCGAGCCCTTTTCCTCGGTCCGGACCGAGAAGCCGACAAAGCTGGCGTATTGCGGCACCGCGCGTTCCCACAGGTACCAGCCCGTCACGCTGATCGGGGCCAGCACCATCAGCACAAAGGTCAGCAGCGCCATCCAGTGGCGCCCGCGGGGCCGCGCCATGGGGACCGTCGGCGGCACCGGCGGCGGCGACGCCGGTTTCTGCTGCGGCTTCTTCGCCGGCTCGGGCTGGGTCTGGGGCTTGTTGGCCGGCAGTCCGGTATCCTCGCGCAGCGCCGGGACCTGCGGTTGCGCGCCCGCCCGGGCGGCCCCCTGGGCGGCGGCGCCGGTCTTTTGCGGGCCCGGCCCGGCGGCTTTCCCCTGACCTTGGCCTTGTTGGCCCTTCTGCTGGTTTCCCTGCTTGTCCTCGGCGGCTCTCTGAGCCTGCCTGTCGGCCAGCTTCTGGGCCAGGCGGGCCTGTTTCGCGGCCTGTTTCTGGGCCTGTTTTTCGGCCTGACGTTCGGCCTGGCGGTCTTTCAGCGACCGCTTGTCGCCACCTTTTCCGCCACCCGCTCCGGCCCGCTCGCTTGCCGGGTCGCGGTCCGTCCGGATCTCAGGTTCCGGCGCCGTCCCGGCCGCCTTGGGGGCCTCCGTTTCCGCCGCGGGGTCCGCCTTGGGGTCGGTCTGCGATTTGTCCGGCGCATCGGCGGCCGCGGGATCACGCGCGTCAAAGCCGTCCGACAGGGGGTTAGGGGTTTGCGACGAGGACACGTTCAAAATCAGGAGCCTTTCCCGGCAAAGCATTGTAACTATACCTGCCTTGTTACATAAAGGCAGGAGTATTTCCACCAGCCAGCGGCGCATCTTCGCCGCACTGCCGCGAACACATCGTGAATCCCATATGAGCGCCATTGACAAGCCCGATCCGCAGGCACCGCCGCTCAGGGCGCTGCCAAACCGTCGCAGTTTTCCAACCCTGCGTACGGTGACGGCACTGATCCTGCGCGAGATGGTGACCACCTACGGGCGCAATCCCGGCGGCTATGCCTGGGCGGTGATGGAACCCGCCATGGGCACGGTGCTGATCTCCTTCATCTTCTCGCTGGGCTTCAAGAACCCCGCGTTAGGGTCACATTTCGGACTGTTCTTTGCCACTGGCATCCTGCCGTTCACCATGTGGAACGCCCTGACCGGCAAGATCGGCAGTTCGATCAACTATTCCAAATCGCTGCTGGTCTATCCCAGCGTCACCTTTCTGGATGCGATCATGGCGCGGTTCATCCTGAACGCGCTGACCGAGCTGATGGTGTCCTATGTGGTGCTCAGCTTCATCATCGTGGTGCTGGATGTCTCGGTCTCGATCCGGTTCGACCGGATCGCGCTTGGCTATACGATGGGGATGGCGCTGGGGCTGGGATTTGGCATGGTCAACTGCTTCATCTTCTCGATGGTGCCGGTCTGGCAACCGATCTGGTCGATCATCACCCGGCCGCTGTTCTTCGTCTCCGGGATCCTGCTGCTGTTCGACAACATGCCGCAGCCCTACCGCGACTGGCTGTGGTGGAACCCGCTGGTGCATGTGGTGGGGGCCGTCCGATCCGGGTTCTATGCCCGGTATGACGCCGAATACGTCAGCCCCACCTATGTGTTCACGCTGTCGGCGGTGCTGATCGTGGCCGGGCTGCTGTTCCTGCGCCGCTACCACAGCGATATCCTGCACAACTGAGCCGCATGTCCGCCCCTTCCTCTCCCCCCGTGCGCATCCTGCTGGCCACGTGGAACGGCGCCGCGCATCTGTCCGAACAATTGGACAGCTACCTGGCGCAGGACCATGGCAACTGGGCGCTGTGGGTGTCCGACGATGGCTCGGACGACGGGACATGGGCGATCCTGGAGGATTTCCGCGCCGCCCATCCCGACCGCGAGATCCGGCTACTGCGCGGCCCGGGGCAGGGGGCGGCGGCGAATTTCCTGTCGCTGCTGACCCATCCCGAGCTGCCGCCGGGGCCGGTGGCGCTGTCGGACCAGGACGACGTCTGGATGCCGCACCGGCTCAGCCGCGGGCTGGCGGCGGTGCAGGATCACGCCGGACCGGCGCTTTATGGCGCGATCACCACCGAAACCACGCCCGACCTGACGCCGCTGCGCAAACAGAAGGGTCCGTTGCCGCCGCCCAGTTTCGAAAACGCGCTGGTGCAGAACATCGTGGCCGGCAACACGGTCACCATGAACGCCGCCGCGCTGGCGGCGCTGCGGGCCGGGGGGGCGCCGGACGTGCCCTATCACGACTGGTGGATCTACCTGCGGCTGGCCGGTGTCGGGGCGCGGATTACCCTCGATGACGTGCCGGTGCTCTATTACCGCCAGCATCCCGGCAACGTGATCGGCGCCCACAGCGGCGCACGGGCGCGGGCGCAGCGGGTGGCGGCACTTGTGGGCGGCGCCTATGCCGGCTGGCTGCGCCGCAACCTGACCGCGCTGCTGGCGCGCCCCGAGGGGCTGCGCCCCGAACATGCGCAGGCCGCACGGATCCTGCTGGAGACCCGGCCACGCCGCCATGCGCTGCGCCGCTCCGGCGCCCGCCGGTCCGGCCCGGGCGGACGCGCCGCCCTGCGGATCCTGGCCCTGATCGGGCGGCTCTGACCCCGCTCACTCCTTTGCAAAAATCTGCCGAGAGGGGGGTGTTCCATGCCGATCTTGAAAATGTTCTCTTTTTGTTCTATATCTGATCCGACAGTCCGGAGGATCGTTCCATGCCCCAGCTTTCGCAGATACCCGCCGTCGCCATGGCCGCCAGCCCGATGGCCAGCAACGATTACCACCAGCTGCCCGATCATCTGCCCGCCACCGCGAAACAGCTGCGCTATGCCCGCGACATCGCCGCCCGCGCCGCCGTCGAGCTGCCGGCCGAGGCGCTGGCCGACCGCCGCGCGCTGTCGGCCTGGATCGACGCGCACCGGCCGCGCCCCGTGGCGTCGCGGTTTGCCAATTACCCCTCGTCGAAACAGGTGGGGTTCGCCGAACGCATCGCCCGGATCAAGCGCCGCGAGGTGCCTCCCGAATGTTTCCACGACCGGCTGATGATGTCGCGCTGGATCGACAGCAACAAGTGACCTGCCGGGTCGGGCGCGGCGGGGACTCACGCAACCCCGATAATCTGTCTTATGGTAAATAATGGCGCAGCCACCCGGTGCAGATACCGGGTTTCAGCGGCTCAAACCCTGTAATAGTCTCTGTACCAGTCGACAAAGGCCTGCACCCCGTCGCGCACATCGACCTTGGGCGCGTATCCGGTCAGGTCCTGCAGCAACCCGGTATCGGCCCAGGTCGCCGGCACGTCGCCCGGCTGCATCGGCATCATCAGCTTCTCCGCCTCGCGCCCGCAGGCCGCCTCGATCGCGGCGATGAAATCCATCAGCCGGGTCGGCCGGCTGCCGCCGATGTTGACCACCCGGAACGGCGCCACCGGGCTGAGCGAATCGCGCGCCGAGACCGGCGTATCGCCCGGCACCGCCGCCATCAGCCCGACGATGCCGTCCACCAGGTCGTCGACATAGGTGAAATCGCGGCTCATCTCGCCCTCGTTGAACACCTTGATCGGCCTCCCGTGCAGGATCGCGTCGGTGAACAGGAAATGCGCCATGTCGGGCCGCCCCCAGGGGCCGTAGACGGTAAAGAACCGGAACATGGTCGTCGGCAGCCGGTAAAGATGGGCATAGGAATGCGCCATCGCCTCGGTCGCCTTCTTGGTCGCGGCATAAAACGACATCTGGGTGTCGGCCTTGTCCCGCTCGCCATAGGGCATGTCGTTATTGGCGCCATAGACCGAACTGGTCGAGGCCAGCAGCAGATGCCGGGGGGCATGCGCGCGGGCGGCTTCCAGCAGCTCGAAGGTGCCGACCAGGTTCGCCTCGACATAGTCGCGGGGCCGTTCGATCGAATTGCGTACCCCGGCCTGGGCCGCCAGGTGGATCACCAGATCGGGTTTGTGGGCCGCAAACAGATCCATCATCAGGCCCGGATCCTCCAGCCGCCCGATCACAGGCGTGAACCGCGTATCAGGCTCTAACAGGGCATGCCGGCGCTGTTTCAGGGTCACATCGTAATAATCGCTCAGGCAATCCAGCCCGATCACCCGCCAGCCGTGGCTGAGCAGCCGCCGCGCCAGGTGAAAGCCGATGAACCCGGCCGACCCGGTGACAAGCGCGGTGCCTGGGGCGGGCCACGCGGGAGATGTTTGCTCGGACATGTCCCTCACCTGCCGGGAAACCGGGCGCCGATCAACCCGAAACCCGGCGCCGGCTGGCCTTGGCCGCCCGGGTTGCGGCGCGGGATGTGGGCAGACCGGCAGAGAGCGCCCCGATCAGCGCCTCCGGCGTCGCCTCTGCCGGCGCCGCGATGCCGCGCCCGTCCAGCAACGCCTCGAGCCGGGGCACCGCGCCCCGCGCCAGCGCCATCAGGTCGTCTTCGCCACCGATCACCGCGCCCGACGCCGCCGGATTGGCCGGGTCGGCCAGGGCGAACCCCGCCTGCGCTTCCATCCAGTCGCAATCGGCCTGATCCAGATGCGCCGCGATCAGCTCGGGGGAAAAGCTGAACTTGCCCGGAAACGCCTCTTTCAGCACCGCCTGCAGCGATGTGCTGGCCGCGCGGGTCCTTGGGGTGACCCGTTTTTGCTGGCGGTTCCACAGCATCAAAAGCGCCGCCGCCTCGCCCGACATCGACGAGCCGACGTGATGACGTTCGATCTGCGAGACATCGACCCCGACCCGGTCGCAGAAGTCGGTGATGATACAGCCGTTGCGAAAGCTTTTCGGGGCAAACCGCACGAACTCGACCGCCGCGCGCCCGAACACATCGATAAATCCTTCGAAACGTGCCCGATAATTAGGCGTCGGCACCCGAAAATCAGGCAGCCCGCCCTTGATCCGCTGTTGCCAGGCCGAGGGCGCAAAGCCGGCCGGGTCGCGCACATAGGCCAGCACCCGAATCTCGCGGCACCGGGGGGCAAGATAGGCCTGCATCCGGGCGATGCCCTCGGGGCTCATCCGGGTCAGGCCCTCGCCCGACAGGATCAGGTTGCGTTCGGGGGATTGCAGGCTGTCCTCCAGCGCCGCCGCGACCCGGTCCCGCGCCCCTGCCCCGCCGTCATCGTCCTCTGCCGCCCGCGCCCGCGCCTTGGCCACAAGGGCGTCGTCAAACATCCGCAGCAGCGCCACCGAATGGTTCGGCGCCCCCAGCCGGGCATAGCGGGTGGTGCCATCCGCCAGCTGCCGCAGGCTGACCTGGATCGAGGTCGAGGCCGTCTTGTGCATCCCGATGTGCAGAAAGATCGTATCCTTCGGTGGCATTTCGTCTGGTCCTTCACGATTCTGGCACGATTCTGGATCCCGCCTTTTTGTTCGACAGCCAAACATCCCGCGCGTCAAGGGCGCCCCCCCGGCGACACGGGACACGCAGGCGCGCTCCGAGGAGCACGACACACACAAGCGCGCTCCGAGGAGCACGACGGCTTCCCTTGCCCGGGCAATCGGTCTAGGGTCGCCGCGCTCCGCCCCGGGGCTCTGCCGGGGGCATTGTTTCAAAGATTTCAGCGCAGGACAGACCGTGCCAGACCTCCCCGAACTGATCGTGCATATCGGCGCCGGCAAGACCGGCTCGACCTCCATCCAGTTTTCGCTGCGCGAAGCGGCAACAGGCCCGGCGCTGGCGCGCCAGGGCACCGGCTATGTCGGGCTGATGCTGGAACGGGTGCCCGGCGCGCGCCGCCATGACTGGTGCGCCGAGGGCGCGCCACAGAAGTTCTTTCAGGCCCGCGACAGGGCGCAGACCGACGCCGAGGTCTATCAGGTCATCCGGGGCGAACTGGACCGCCTGGCCGCCCGCGGCATCAGCCGGGTGATCTGGTCGAACGAGGCCTTCCTGGTGCAGAATCAGCGCATCATCCCGATCCTGCAGCGGCTGGCCGCGGACGGGGTGCCGATCCGGGTGGTGGCCTACGTGCGCCGACATGACGCACGCGCCCGCTCGGCCTATGTCGAATTCGGGCTCAAGTCGAAACGCAACGAGGGCGGGCTGCGCCCCTTTGCCGACTGGGCGCGGGATCACGCGATCCGCTACGCCGACAACCTTGCCCTGTGGCAGGCCGCCTTTCCCGGCGCGCTGCGGCTGTATAATTTCGACGCGGTGGGCGACGTCGGCGCCCATTTCTGCGCCGCTGTCGGGCTCGAGGGCATCGCCTCGGTGCGGGCCAATGAATCGCCGTCGGACCCGCTGCTGGCGGCCTGGGCGGTCTATAACGGCTCGCGCCCGGAACCGACCTGGGCCAATGATTTCCGCCGGGTGGCACAGCCGCTCAAGATCCAGAACCCCGCCACCCCGCCGGTGCCGCCGCTTGAGGCGCTGATGCCCGGCGACGCCGACCTGGCGGCGCTGCGCGACAGCTGCCGCGGCGATCTGGAGGCGGTCAACGCCATCCTCAGCGCCCAGGGCCAGCCGGTGCTGGAATTCACCGACCGCGGCGCCGGCCGCCCGGTGCAAGTGTCGTCGTGGGACATGGACCAGATGATGCTGCGGATGATCTATGCGCTGCAGGGACAGGTGCTGCGGCTGCAGCGCCAGGTCGATGAGCTGACGGGCAAAGACGCCGGGTAAGGGGACCCGCCTCAGCCGCGTTCCTTCAGGGCGGTGTGGTAGATCTCCATATCCGCCTCGACCCAGGCCAGGATCGCCGCCAGCTCGCTCCGGGTCAGGTCCTCGACCGCGCTGCGCCGCTGGGTGACGTTGACCTTGCGGTTCTCGATCGCCATGCCGAAATGGCCGTTCAGCGCCTCGACGAAATCGCCGTAGCGGTCCTGGAACCCGACCACCGCGAAATCGCGCAGATGCGCAATCGCACCGTCGGTCAGCCCCTGCGTGGTCAGCTGCTGCTCGCGCCGCGCCTCGAACCGCTTGTTCAGGCGGAAATCGGAATACAGCTGCCAGGCCATGCGGTTATAGAGCTCGGAACACAGTTCCGGTTCGTCCATCGCCTTGGCGAAATCCAACAGCGGCAGGTGATGCGCCAGGCTGGTCTTGCGGGTGCGTTCGATGTTTTTCTCGTAAAGCTCGCGCCAGAAGAAATAGATCGACACGAACCGGTCGACCGGATGGCGCAGCACGGTGACCACCGGGTGGCCATAGCGCACCGTGTCATCATAGGAAAAATGCCCCGAGATCACATCGGCGCCCTCTGGCACGTCCTCGTGCACCGGATCCAGCACATGCGCGATGCTCAGATCGGGATGGGCCAGCGCGATACTTTCACGCAGTGAGGTGCCGGCGGTTTTCGGGATGTGCAGGTGGGTCAGTTGCATTCTGGCGTCAGGCTCGCGTCTGGAACAGCCCGGATCGGGAACGACCCGGGTCAGGAAAGGTCCGGATCTGAAAACCGGTACCGAGGCATACCGCTTTGCGCCGGTGCCATGCAACCCCCGCGTGCACGGGGGGATTCGCCCGACTCACCCCCCGTCCCCCGCCCCCCGCAAGGGCCGCCGCCGGCCTGCCAGGGCGGACCGTTCGGCGTGAAATGCCCAATTGACGAGCATTGCGACAAATTCCCCCCTCCCGCCGGGGTGCAGAGCGGGAAAAGTGACGGGCCCGACACCGACGAGCATTGGTTTGATCCGGCAAATGATGTATACAAAGTATGCATTCTAGTTTGATAACTCGTATACCGGATTTCCCGCATGCCATTGACAGAAAACGAAAAACTCCAATTCTTGCGCCGCGCGATGCTGGCCGGAAAACGCAGCGGCGATACCGTCAGTCTGCCCCGTCACCTGCTGGGTCAGCTGCTGGACCTCGCCTTTGACGATATCGTCGACGAAGACTGGTACCTGGCCCGCTATCCCGATGTCGCCGACGCGGTTTCCAAGGGCCAGGTCGGCTCGGCCCGCGAACATTTTACACAGGCGGGGCTCTACGAAGGCCGGGTGCCCTACGAGATCGGCATCGATTCCACCGCATACCTGCAGAAACACCGCGATGTCGCGACTTCGGTCAAAGAGGGCACCTATGCCGACGGCAAGGATCATTTCCTCAGATCAGGCTTTGCCGAGGGCCGTGCATTCACGCTTGCGTCTGGTCAGTGACGCCGGGTCCGGGCATAGTGCCCCGGACTTTGCACTGATCACGAGCATTTGGCATGAAATCCACATTTCTTTATCGCCGCTACGCCGAAGATAACGGCGATCTGGCGGAACTTTACGGCGGCGAAGACGACGCCGCCCTCGAAGACCACTTCGAACGCTACGGCGCCAACGAGAACCGCGGCGTCACGCTGGGCGATTACATCACCGTCGAGGGGGTGCTGTGTTCGGAACAGGGGCACATCTACCTGTCGGGCTGGGCCGACCGGCGGATCGTCCATTCGGTCGCGGTGACCATCGAAATCGGCTACATGAGCTACGAGATCGGTGAAATCGACCCGGTCTGGTACCACCGCGACGATGTCGCCAATGTCACCGGCGACACCGAACGCCCCTCGGGCTTTGTCGCGCTGCTGCGCATTCCCGACCTCCGGCTGCATGCGCGGGTGCGGATCCTGATCAACGGCAAGACGATGTACGAGAACCCGGTGATGCGCTGGCGTTCGGTCGATCATTTCCTCGACGAGGCGCTTGGCGCCTGCGCCCAGCTGGCCGATCGCCCCATCGGGTCGAGCCTGCCCGCCGCCGACCGGCTGCGCGCGCCCATGCAGGAGATCTGGGAAGAGTTCCTGGGCGCGGTCAACTATACCAAGGCCTATGAACACCGCCCCGGCGAAGAGGTCGACCAGAGCATCATCATCACGCTCTACCGCAAGGCCGACATGCTGATCCCGCAGCTGGAATGCCTTGTGCAGACCCTGACCGACACCGCCACCGAGGTCATCGTGGTCGCCAACCAGCTGCGCGATGCCGACCTGCGGGTGCAGGAGCTGGCCGGGTTCTGCCAGATGCACAACATCCGGCTGCAGCTGTACCTGTGCTCGGCCAACTCAGGCTTTTCGGCGGCCAATAATTTCGGCGCCGACACCGCCCGGGGCGACACCCTGATCTTCATGAACCCCGATATCTTTCCGCCCGAGAGCGCGCCGGAACAGGCGCTGGCCTTTCTGACCTCCGATCCCGGCGAGGCGCTGGTCGGCGCGATGCTCTATTACGGCGATGGCATGCTGATGCATTCGGGCATGTACGTGGCCCAGGACCTGGCGTTCGACGCCCGGTCGGGGCAATCGCGCCCGGTGCTCAGGGTCGAACATTTCGGCAAGGGGCTGAGCCATCACATCGGCGACGATGCAGGCAAGCTGGACCGGGCCATGGCCGCGGTGCGCGATCACCCCTTCCTGGTCACCGCCGCGCTGTGGAAGATCCGCAAGTCGGTGTTCAACGAGATGGACGGGCTGTCGACCGATTACCTCTTTGCCTATTACGAGGACGCCGATTTCTGCCTGCGCATGCTGCAGGCGGGCCGCCCGATCGAGATCGACGAAACCGCGCGCTGGATCCACATGGAAGGCGTCGGCAAGGCCAATCCGCCCAATGTCCGCGCCTTCATGTGGATGAACCGGGCGCTGTTCACCGAACGCTTTGCCGCGTCCGGCCTTGTCGCCCCCGCCGACACCGACCTGTTCCTGCTCTGACGAGAGACCCCGATGAAATATCTCACCGTATCGCTCTATCACCCGCGCGTCATGAAGGGCGGGGCGCAATATGTCGCCAAGGACCTGCATGACACCGCCCGTCTTGACCCCGGCACCGACCCGGTGCTGCTGGCGGCCATCGACGGCAACATGTTCCCGCAATATGCCAAGGTCGGCTCGGCCATCACCGCCCTGCCCGACAGCCCCGATGAATTCCTGCTGCCCGGCCAGCGGTTCAACGATTTCCATCACACGATCTATGACGCCCGCCGGCAAAAGGCGATCCGCCGGTTCCTGGAGGATCACAAGCCCGACGTGATCCACGTGCACCATTCGCTCTGGGTCGGGCTGGAGTTCCTGACGCTGGCGCGCCAGGTGCTGCCGGAGGTCAAGATCATCTATACGCTGCACGAATACATGCCGATCTGCTATTCGCGCGGCCAGCTGTTCCGCTACCAGGAAGGCGGCATCTGCCCCGATACCGCGCCCGACCAGTGCACCCGCTGCTTTCCCGACCGCACGGCGGATGATTTCATCCTGCGCCGCCGCGGCTTCCGCCGCGCCTTCAACCTGGTCGACCGGTTCATCGCCCCCTCGCAATACCTGCGCCAGCGGTTCATCGACTGGGGGCTGGACGAAAGCCGGATCAGCGTCATCGCCAATGGCCACACCCGCCAGCGGCCCGCCAAATGGACCCCGCTCCACAGCCCCGGGCTGAACGTCTTCGGCTTCTTCGGCCAATACGTCGACGCCAAGGGGATCGACGTGCTGCTGCGCGCCGCCGCCATGGCCGCCGAAGAGACCGAGGACGAGATCGAGATCAAGGTCTTTGGCGGCAACAAGGAATACGCCTCCGAGGCGTATGTCAAAAAGATCGACGCCATTCTCGACGCCGCCCCCGACAACCTGCGGGTCACCGAACTGGGCGCCTATTCCCGCGACAACGTCTTTGACCTGATGACCACGGTGGACTGGGTGGTCACGCCCTCGGTCTGGCCGGAAACCTTCGGCCTGGTGGTCTCCGAGGCCTGGGATGCCCGCCGCCCGGTCATCGCCAGCCGCGCCGGCGGGCTTGGCGAACGGGTGCGCGACGGCGAAAACGGCTTTTCCTTCCTGCCCGGATCGTCGGCCCAACTGGCCGCGATCATCGGCAACTGCCTGGGCAACGAAGGGCTGTGGGATTCGATGGCCCATACCATGGACGACGAGATCGACATGGCACAGGCCTGGGACGCCCACAAACGGGTCATCGGGTCGCTGACTGCATCGGACGCGGCCTGACCGTCCCTGAAAGGAGCCCGTTCATGACCAGAAAACTGGATTTTGTCGTCTTCGGCGTGCCGCGCGGCGGGACCACGGCCGTGGCCAACTACATCTCGGCCGCGCGCGGCTTTCACTGCGGGGTCGAGGTCTTTCCCACCTATATGGATCATTCCACGCTGGACGTGCCGGACGCCTTTCTGACCCGCCAGCACGCGCAGTGGCTCGACACCTCGGTGCAGGCGGTGCGCGACAACCTCGATACGCTGCGGGTCTACGGCAACAAGACGCCGACCTATTTCTACCGCCTGCCCTCGCTGCTCGAAGAGCTCGACAACTGCCCCGTCATCGCCTGCGTGCGCGACCCGCGCGAGGTCGCCAGCTCCTATACCAAACGCGCCACCAATCCCGACGACCCCTGGGTGCGCGGACGGATCGGCCTGTTTGCCATGGGCGATGCGATCCTGATGCTGCACGCGCTGCACCGGGCGCCCCCGGACGCCAACATCATGATCCTGCCGCAGGCGGCGCTGCTGGCCGACTGGCGGGCGGTGATGACCCGGGCGCTGGCCCATATTGCCCCTGGAACAGAGCCTGATTTCGACCCCGAGGCCCTGCAGCGGATCAATGGCATCAAAAAGCGCGCGGCCCGCACCGAAAAACCCGAGCTGACCGGCGTCGAGGAACGCGCGCTCAAACGGCTGCGCCGCGACGGGCTGGTCGATTTCTTTGCCCGCACCGATGTGGTGATGCTGAACGACGTGCGCGAAGAGATCGCCGAGATCATCGTCCGCATGCCACCGAACCCGGTGGGTTTCATCCGGCGGCTGGCCGGCGAACACCCCGACCCCGAGGTAGAGACCTTCTTCGAGCGGTGGTCGCGTCAGGCATCGCGGGCCTGGCGGTTGTACCGCGATATGGGCGATCCGGCCAAGACCTGAGGCTCAGCCCGCCTTGCGCGATTTCGCCGCCGCTTTCTTGCGCCGGGCCTGCTGATTGCGCATCTGCCGCTCCAGCGGCTCAGACAGCGCGTTTGCGAGGATCTCGAGCTGGCGCGCGGAAAAGCTGAACCGCACCTCCCCGCCCTCTGCGGGTGGGGCGGGAAACCGGTCGATATGGTCCGCAACAGAGCCTGTTTCGGGCCGTTCCCCCTCTGGCACCAGCGCCTGATACTCGGGCGCGCCCACCTGCGCCGCGACACGCTCCAGAAACGCCTCCAGCGCCGCGGGATCCAGCGGCGGGGTTTCCGACCGGATCTCGGGGGCCAGGTTGCACAGCGGATCGCTGACAAGCCGCCGCGACATGCCCCCCAACCGGATGTTCATCAGCCGCTGGAATTCAAGCTCGGCCATGGTCAGCGACCGGTTGACCTGCCCCGTTTCGGGTCGTGTCAGAGCCTGTTCCGGGATCTCAAGCCAGTCCGCCAGCGTCGCCGCCAGCCGGTCGCGGTGCCGCGAATAATTCAGCACCGTGATCCGCGCGCCCATGTCGCGCAGCGCCGCCAGCACCGCGATGGTGCGGGCCGGAATTTCATAGGTCTCCAGGCTTTCCGCCAGGGTGCCGGTATAGCCGCCGCGCTTGACCCTTTGCTGATAGACCGAAATCGCGTGATCCACCGGATCCCGCAGATAGCACAGCACATGCAGCGGCACATCCGGACAGACCGCGTCGTATTCACGGGCGAACTCCGCACCGTTGCGGAACAGGTACTGAAAGAACGACTCGCTGGAAATCAGCAATCGCTGACCGGGCCCGATCCCGGCCCGTTCGATCATCCCGCTCAGCGCGCCCGCCGACGCCCGCAGGTTGCCCCCCGAGATATGGCCCTTGCCGGCGGTCTCGGCGGCGCCCTCGTCGATCGGGTAGACAAAGCCGTGCTCGGCCAAAGCCGCGCGCGACAGCGCCAGCGCCGATTGCAAAAAACTGCTGCCGGTCTTGCCGTGGCCAATGTGCAGAAAAACTGCGGACGGGGCATGTGCCATTATCGAACACTCCCGTTGCAACGCTGCGAAAGCACCGCCGCCGACCCAGTGAGGCCGGCCTCGGAACGGGAAACAGGCGGCTGCGGAAAATGGTAGAAGTCAATCATTTACGGTCCCAATCCGGGCGGAATGCACTCTCTCAACGTGGTAACCGACCAGCCGACATGAATGCAAGCGCCGCGCGGCGAACAGAGCGTCGCAACCGGACCCAGCGATCAGGGTGCAGGTTCCTCCCGTCACCCTTTTTGGCCTTTATTAGACTCTAAATTCCTCGGAAACGGCCTTTGGTCCGGCCGCCGGATCAGATCAGCGTCAATGTCTGCAGCGCCGGCTTTTCCAGCAGCGCCTGCAACCGCTCCCGCGCCGCGATTTCGGTGGCCTCGACAAACCCCGGGCGCAGGAAGTCGGCCCAGCCCAGAACGATGGTGCGGCGGCCGTCTTCATCCGCCCCCCGGATCGTGGTCAGATCGACATAGCTCTGTGAATCCACGGGCGGCGGCAGGTCAATGGCGCCATAGAGCCGCACCTGATGCTCCCCCTGGCTGGCAAAACATTCCCAGTGCACCACACTCACCACATCGACGAACCCGTTGGCCTCGGGCACCACCTCGACGTTCAGCTTCCAGTATGTCTCCATCTCTCTGCTCCCTTACCAGCTGGCCAGCGCCGCGCGTTTCCAGGTGTTTGTCGCCGTACAGACATAGACATAATCCGCATCCCAGCAGATCGTGCCGGCAGAGCCGCTGGCGCTGGCGCTGGCCGGTGTCCGGCTGCCGCGCAGCCGGACCGCGTCGCTGTTGACATCCAGCGCCTCGGTCGGGCTGCTTGTGCCCAGCCCCAGCGCCCCATCGGTGCCGAACCGGGCAACCTCGGCCGCGTCGATCAGAAAGCTGATGTTGGTGTTGCTCTCGGTGTTGCCCTGATCGGCGCGAAAGATCAGCCGCCCGTCATAGGATCCGATCTGCGCATAACCGCCATTGGTGGTGTCGGCCATGGTAATGGCCCCGCCATTGGCATAGCTGACCGTCATCGTACCGCGGATGATCGCCTCGCCGTTCACGTCCAGCGGCTTGGTCGGCGCAGCGGTGGCGATCCCCAGCTTGCCCGTACTGTCGATCCGCAGCGCCTCGGCGCCCGCGACCGCGATGCCCAGTTCATCCGCGCCGGCGCGGAACAGGCCGGTGCCCGCATCGCCGCCGAACCCCAGCGCCGGCGCCGCTGCCGTGCCGGCATCCAGGCTGATCGCCCCGCTTGCCGCGTCGACCTGCAAGGCGGTGGTCCAGGCGGTCCCGTCGGCGCTGACCTTGATGGTGAAATCATCCGATCCCGCCGTCCCCATCTCGGCTCGGCCCGACCAGCCGGTCTGAAACAGCAGGCTGGCGGTGTCGCTGCCCTGCGCCTTGTTGATCTTGAGCTGATGACCGTCGCCGGCATGGGTCAGCAGGGTGGCATCCGCCGCCACCGCCAGCCGGTTGGTCGCATCCGACCCGGTGCCGATGCCGACGCCGTCCAGATTGTTCAGATCGGGCACCTGCCCGGCCCAACCGGTGCCATCAAAGACAACCGCGCGGTCTTCCGCCAGAACCTGCACCTGCCATCCCGCCTGCGCCGCAAGGAACTGCCAGGTGGCGCCGTCGAACAGCGCGATCTCGCCATCGTGCCCGGCCCAGTCGCCACTGCCGCCGGCCGCCACGATATGGCGGTCGCCGGACACGGGCGCAGGCGGCGGCGCGCTCTGGTCGCGGTTCAACACCACGGCCTGCACTGCCACATCCAGAAACCGCAGCGCCTCGTTGTGGGTGACATGTTTCTGCGCCTGCGACGGCTGGATAAACGGCAGGGACAGAACAGGAGATGTGTCGGACATGGGCGAACCCCTCACAATTTCGCGGATCGGGGCCAGAGTTAGGCGCAACCGGTAAAGACCGGCTGAGGGATGCGCACGGTGGCCACGCAACAGGCGCGCCACAGAGCGCTCAAAAGATCTCCAGGTCGTTGCCCAGCCTGGAGATATCGCTGATCCCCTCCACGGTCAGCACGTTCCCCGCCCCGAAGTCGAACACGACATTGCCCCCGGACACCCGGGCATAAGACGACAGCACCTGCGCCGCCGACAGCGCCGCTCCCCCCCACAGGGCATCATCCAGCCGCAGCGTATCGAGATTGTCCTGGAACCCCTCGACCCGGTCGCGGCCCAGGGCAAAGACAAAGACATCGGCGCCGATCCCGCCCTGCAGCACATCGTTGCCCGCGCCGCCATCCAATGTGTCGTTGCCGGCATTGCCGAACAGCCTGTCGTCGCCGCCCCCGCCCAGCAGCGTGTCGAACCCGTCATAGCCATAAAGCGTATCGTTGCCGCTACCGCCATCCAGCCGGTCGGCGCCGATGCCGCCCGACAGCACGTCGGCGCCGGCCCCGCCCTCCAGCCTGTCATTGCCCGCGTTGCCGTTCAGCGTGTCGTCGCCCGCATCGCCATACAACAGGTCGTACCCGCTCAGCCCGGACAGGATGTCATCGCCGTCGTCGCCGTGAATGGTGTCGATCCCCAGCCCGCCCTCGGCCCGGTCGTTGCCCGCACCGCCGTTTATCCGGTCGTTGCCGTTATTGCCGTAGAGCAGATCGTCGCCGCCCCCGCCGTTCACCGTGTCATACCCGTCGAGCGCGCGGATCGTATCATTGCCATCGCCCCCGTTCAGCGTGTCCCAGCCGATACCGCCATCCAGAGTGTCATGACCCGCCCCGCCCTCCAGCGTGTCGTTGCCCGCGTTGCCGCTCAGCACATCGTCGCCCGCGCCGCCATCCAGCGTGTCGAACCCGCCGCCACCAATCAGAACGTCGTCCCCCGCCCCCCCGATCAGCCGGTCGCCATCGTCTTCCCCGTTCAGACGATCATTGCCGTCGCCGCCATCCAGCCGGTCACGGCCCGCGCCACCGCCCAGCACATCGTTGCCGATGCCGCCGGTCAGCACGTCGTCCCCCTCGCCGCCAAGGACCGTGTCATTGCCAGTGCCGCCATCCAGCGTGTCATCGCCATCGCCGCCATCCAGGTGATCGGCGTCATCCCCGCCCGACAGCGTGTCGGCGCCGGCCCCGCCGCTCAGATCGTCCTCTCCGGCGCCGCCCGACAGCAGGTCGTCGCCATTCTCCCCTTCCAGGGTGTCATCCCCGGCATCGCCGTACAGGCCATCGTCGCCATCGCCGCCCTCCAGCGTGTCGTCGCCCGCCCCGCCGCGCAGCACATCCGCACCGCCCGCCCCGGTCAGCTGGTCGTTGCCATCGCCCCCGGTCAGCCGGTCGGCCCCGGATCCGCCCTCCAGCACCTGCCCCGGCACGCTCAGGTTATCGACCGCCACATGCAAGAAACTGTCGAGGATCGCGGATTGCACCTGCGCCACGCTCAGCGACCGGCCATCGGCGCTCTGCAGCCGAAGCATCTCGCTGCCAAAGCGGATCTCGGCCCCATCGCTGCGCGCGGTGATCGCCAGTTGGCCCAGCCCCCGCAACATCGGCCAGAGCGACAGGTCGATCCGGTCCTGGGTCACGTCGAAATCGGCGATCCGGTCGCTCTCGCCATCGGCGCACAGCACGAACAGATCCCGGCCGCCCTGCCCTTCCATCACGTCCTGTCCGGCGCCGTCCATCACCACGTCATCGCCCGCACCGGCCAGGATCCGGTCGTCTCCGGCGCCGCCGACCACCAGATCCGCCCCGGTGGTGCCATAGAGAATACCGCCCGTGGATGCGGCCTGCAGACGGCTGCCGTCACTGGCCAGATCGACACGCAGCTGGGTCATCCCCGCCTCGGTTCCCGAGCCGGCAAAGACCTGCAGCCCGCCGGCCACCGCCGCCATCCCGACCGCCGAAACGTTCTGCAGGCTGCTGGCCAATGTGTCGGCCACCGCGTCCAGGTGCAGCAACACCCCGCCGGGCAGCAGTTCGAACAGCGACAGCCCGTCGTCGCCGCCACCCGCCACCACATAGACCCGGCCGTCGACCGTCACCGTGTCCAGCGCGGTGACATGCTGGAACCGGCTGGTCAGGCTGTCAATGACATGGTCGGTGGCGGTCAGCGCGCCATCGGCCCCGACCCGCAGCACCGACAGCGACGAGGTGCCGCGCGCCGCCACGATCAGATAGCTCTGCCCGTCCAGCGTGACCTGCTCCAGCGCCGAGGGCGCGTTGATCCCCAGCCCCTCCGAGGCGCCGAGGCTGGACGTCAGCCGCAGCCCGCCGCCCGCGGTGATCTGATAGCCATAGACCTGGTGATCCTCGGCAGAAACCGCGAACAGAAAGCTTTGCGTGCCCATGCCCGCGGCGACCATCGCGGTGATGCCGCCGGGGTTGCCGGGCAGGGCGGTGGCCGCCCCGCCGCTGCCCGCCTGCAGGCTGGCGGCGCCGGTGACCTCATAGCGGCTCATCCCGGTGCCGCCGGTGCCCGCCGCATAGAGGTACTGCACACCGCCGATATCGGCAGCCGCCAGCGCCGCCACCTGGCTGCCCAGACCGCTGCCGCTGAGGTACTCCACGGTGGCGGCCAGCGATCCGCTCCCCGACACCGCATAAGAGGGCAGCCCCGCCGCGCCGCCGGCCAGCGACACCGCCTGCAGCGACCCGTCCAGTTCCATCAGCTCCAGCTGCAGCCCGCCCAGTCCGCTCAGCCCGGCCGGCAGGCTTTGCCAGTCCAGCGCCGTTGCGGTGCCGGCGCCTGCGCCAAAGACCGATACCGACAGCCCCGTCGCGCTGGTGGCATAGATCACCGGCGTGCCGGTGGCGCTGTGTCCGACATCCAGATCGCAGATGATCTCCACCGGCTGGGACGCGCTGCCCCGCAGCGTCGCCACAAGCGAAAACCCGGGCATGACCTGCCCCTTTCCCACAAAACCGCCCCCACGGTTGCAGGCAGAATGGGCGGCAAGCCGTTAATGCGCCTGTAAGGTTTTGTGGCTGGAATTAGGCGTTTGGAAAGGATTTTAGACGATTCAGAGCCGACAGCCCGTCAGTCACATTGTTTGTTTTCAATGACTTACAGAAAAATGTTTCGCGCGCGAAACAATGTGTAAACCATGCTGACCTAATATGCTGCCCGCTGAATCAGATGCGGCGGCGCAACCAGGTCTGCAAATCCTCGGCCAGCCGCTGGTCGACCGCGGCCCCGCTCAGCTCGATACGGTTCTCCGACGGCGAGAACCACAGCTGCAGATCCTTCCCGGCCGGCATCGCGATCCGTTCCCCGTCGAGCGCCTCGGGGCCGCCCGAGCGGATCCGGGGCCGGGGCGTTTTCTTGACCTTGGGCGGGGTGGCGGGGGCTTCGGGTTCCGGCGGGTGGACCGGCGCATGGGGAGGCAGGGGCAGCGTGTCTTCCGGCGATCCCGCCGGGGCCTGCGCCGCCCGCACGGCCGCCTCGAGGATGCGCAGCTCGGCGCCGGGGGTATCGGGTTCATTGCCGCGCAACACCGCGCGGACACGGGATCCGAACTGCGGATCGCGCACCATTTCCCGCGCCAGCGCCAGCCCCAGCTTTTCGGGGATGGCGGTGGGGAATTTCAGCACCCGGTCCAGCGATTCCACCAGCGCGATAAAGCTGCCGATCTTGGAGCGCTTCGACCGGGTGGTCGAGGCAAACAGCCCCTGCAGCGCCGCGCGCTGGGTCGGGTAGACATGTTCATGCATGGCCCGCACCGTGATCCGGGCGCGTTCATAGAGGCTGAGGTTCACCCGGATCTCGTTTTCCTCGACCATCGCCAGATAGGCGGCCTGGGCCGAGCCGGGGGCAATCACCATGGCGCGCACGGTGGCAAAGCGCGGGTCGTGATCGACACTGTAGAGCCGGCGCAGGGCGGTCAGCCGCCGCCAGCCCGAAATCAGCCCGTAGCGCGGCCCCTTGGCCCCCTCGATGCGGGTCACCTCGATCGGCATCTGCTGACCGCGGGCGCGCAGGCTGTCCATCAGCGCGTGCATCTCCTCCTCGTCCTGCTCGATCCGGTCACGGACAAGGTATTGCGCGTCGATCTCGTCCAGCGGCAACTGTTCCAGCATCCGGCCTTCGGCGCGGGCGGCTTCCATGGCATCGGCCAGATCCGCCAGGGCGGCCCGCGCCGACGCCTCGCCCGCGACCTGCGCGATGGGCGCGGCGCTGAGCGCGGCCGGGCGCGGGGTCTCGGCGGGCTGGCTTCCGGTCAGATAGTCAGATTGCGCCGGGGTCAGTCGTTTGCGTTTGGCCATCTCGTGTCCTCCTCGCCGTATCGGTCTTCAAAGGCTCTAAACAGCCTGTTTGCGTTGCGCCGCGCCGCGGTCCGCCGCCTCTTGCGCGGCCCGCTCGTCACGCCGCCAGATCCCCAGCAGCAGCCGTTTGAAGGCGGCATAGGTCTCGTCGAAGGTTTCGCGGCCACGGGCATAGGTTTCGCGGTTGAAATCGCGGTAGTCTGCCTCGTAGATGCCGGACACCTGTTCGCCCGCCTGCCCGATCAACGCGGTGAAATCCTGCCGGTGCGGCGACAACGTCTGGCCCAGATAGGCCTGCATCAGACCCGAAAGCTCGCCCTGCTGGGCACTGTCGAACCGGGTGATCACGGCCCGCACCGCATCCCATTCAAAGCGGGTCTCGGGGCGGCCAAGGGCGCGGGCGGCGGTGTTCTCGCCCTCTTCGATGCTGGCAAAGGTGGAATGCAGCATGTCAAAGAACCGGCCCGTTGAATCGAACTCCAGGAACGAGGCCCCCAGCGGCACCAGCAGGATGTCGGCGGCGGCCAGCCCGTTGATGGTCAGATAACCGAGGGCAGGGGGGGTGTCGATGAAGACCAGATCGTAGTCGTTGAGCACCCCGTCGGCCTCGAGCCGGTCGGTCAGCGCGTCCCACAGCTTCCAGCTGCGCGCGGCCATGCGCCAGACCGGGATCTGGAATTCGGCCCAGTAGAGGTTCAGCTGGGCGCCGATCAGATCGATGTTGGGCCAGTGGGTGGATTGGATCACGTCGCGCGCCGACATCTCCAGCGCGGCGCTGAGCGCCTCGTCCAGCGGCTGCGGCGCCTCGCCCTGCGCCACCCGGCGCTGGTTCTCGGCGCGCAGGTGTTCGCCGTAATGGCGCGCCAGCAGCGGAAAGGCGGTGGACCACTCGTCCTCGACCCGGCCGCCAAAGATCGAGGTCATCGAACCCTGGCTGTCGAGGTCGATCACCAGCACCTTGTAGCCATCGAGCGCCGCCGACATCGCCAGATGCGCCGCAGTCGAGGTCTTGCCGACCCCGCCCTTGAAGTTGGCCACGGCCACCAGTTTCGCCGGCAGCCCCTCGGGGCGGTAGGGCAGGTAGTTCTTGGCCTTGGACCCCTGGGCGCCGAAGAAGGCGCGCAGGCGCAGCACCTCGTCGAGGGTGAACCACTTGGCGCCGCCTTCGGTTTCGGACTGGCCCTGGGGCAGGTCGGGGTGCTGTTTCAGCACGCGGCGGAAATGGGCCTGGGCCACCGGGATCAGGTAGCGGGTGATCTCCCAGGTGGAAAACAGTCGCAGCGATTTGCGGCCCTCGTCGTCCATGCCGCGGCTGGCCAGGTCGGCGCGCCCCCGGGCGCAGGCGCCGGCGATGTCGGCAAAGCCGGGGGTATCGGTGGGCGGCGCAAGCTCGCTGAGAGCAATGTCGGGATCTATGTTGAAATAGGGCGGGATACCGCCGGTGTCTTTTGCCATATCGCCATCCGCTCGATGTGCCGTGTTTTTCGCATCATAGCACGAAACAGCGCACATGGAAGGAAAACGCGAACAACGGATGGGATTTCTAAGCAAATTCAAGGGGGGCTGATGCGGAAATCACGCAGAAATGGCCCGCCTGGTCTTTTCCCGCCCTTGTTAATCTTGTGTTACTTATAAGTTAAGGGGAATCCTCTTTCCAACTAAGCTTTTGTTTTTTTTAAGATTCGATCTGAATTTTTCGGGATGGGTGACTCTGAACCCCCGATAAGACGACTCTG
The DNA here is from genome assembly GCF_020171285.1 of Seohaeicola saemankumensis. GTDB lineage: Bacteria > Pseudomonadota > Alphaproteobacteria > Rhodobacterales > Rhodobacteraceae > JAIUZI01. Next base: position 7,429 of record NZ_JAIUZI010000016.1, on the reverse strand, counting down.
AACCCACGTTAAAGCGACTCCGAACCCCCGAGAGCGGGCAGCGCTCATCGTCTCCGGGGGGATTGTGAGGGGGTGTGGATAACTTTAGGCTGAGCGTCACTGAAACCACGAAGACCGAGTCGGGCAACGACGGCAGGTGGGATCGGGCGAGCAGAGACAATCGGGGAAAAACCCGGACAGGCACGAAGGCAGGACAGGCATGACAACCGCAGACGGGCTGTTGCCCGATCGCAGACGGCAGGGTGATTTTTTCATCTGCGATATTTTCGACGCCATCCCCAAGGACGATCTGGCGACGATGGAACATCCGATCTTTTCGCTGTCGACCCGGCCCGACCGGCGGATCCTGGATTACGAGCACAATGGCGCCCGGATCACGGTCACGCCCTCGGTCAAGGGGCTGGCGACGATCCACGACAAGGACATCCTGATCTTTTGCATCAGCCAGCTGATGGCGGCGCTGAACGCGGGCCGCAGCGTCAGCCGCCGGCTGCACCTGAAGGCCCATGACCTGCTGGTGGCGACCAACCGCGAGACCAGCGGAGATGCCTACCGCCGGCTGCGCGAGGCCTTTGAACGGCTGGCGGGCACCCGGATCACCACCAATATCGCCACCGGCGAGACCGAGACCACCACCGGGTTCGGATTGATCGAAAGCTGGGAGATCGTGCGGCGCACGCCGGCGGGCCAGCGCGGGGCGGGGCGGATGGTCAGCGTGACGGTGACGCTGTCCGAGTGGCTCTTTCGGGCGGTGCTGTCGAAATCGGTGCTGACGCTGAGCCGGGATTATTTCCGCCTGCGCAAACCGCTGGAGCGGCGGATCTATGAATTGGCGCGCAAGCATTGCGGCCGGCAGGACAGCTGGACGGTGTCGGTGGACACGCTGCTGAAGAAATCCGGCTCGGCCAGTCCGCGCCGGGTGTTCCGGGCGATGCTGCGGGGGATGATCGCCTCTGACCATCTGCCCGACTACCTGCTGGAGGAATGCGACGGCGACCTGATCCGGGTCACCCCGCGCGCCGGGCTGCTGGAACCGGCCAGCCCGCCGCCGGTGCTGAGCGAGGCCGCCCGCGAACAGGCCCGGGCGCTGATGCCGGGGGCCGACGTCTATGCGCTGGAGGCCGACTGGCGCGCGGTCTGGGCGCGGTCTGGCGGGCCACGGCTGCGCAAACCGGACGCGGCCTTTGTGGGCTGGGTCCGCAAGCGGGCGGCAAACGGCGCGGTTTGAGGCAGTTTGCCGGGCGGGTTCCGATCCGGACCGCCGCCGGGACATATCGTCCGTTTACAGTCCCCGCGGGACCCGGCTACACCGGGGCTGCCGGTGGTATTTCAGCGGCATGCATTCAACGGCGTGATTTCAAGGTAGCCGATTGTTCAAGGGAGACATCCGATATGAAACCAGGAGACCGTACCGCGCTGTCCGACTGGATCACCGGACAGGCGCTGCCACTTTGGTCGCAGACCGGCTGGGACGCCGCCACCGGCACCGTCTGGGAGGCGCTGGACCATCAGGGCCAGCCGCTGCGCGATATGCCCAAGCGGCTGCGGGTGCAGGCGCGCCAGGCCTATTGCTTTGCCGCCGCCGCCGCGCGGGCGCCGGACCTGCCGGAGCTGGGAGACCAGGCGCAGCGGCTGTTCCGTTTCGCGATGACCCGCGGGATCGACCCGGAAACCGGCAACCTGGGCGGGCTGCTGAACCCCGACGGATCGATCCGCACCGCGCCGCACGATCTCTATGACGTGGCCTTCATGCTACTGGCGGCCTCGGCGCTGATCGAGGCGGGGCATGATGTGAGCGCCGATCTGGACCGGCTGGAGACGATGCTGGCGCGGCTGCAGGCGCCGCGCGGCTGGTACGAGAGCGCCGAACAGGCGGTGTCGGGAACCGGCCGGCGCCGGCAGAACCCGCATATGCACATGTTCGAAAGCGCCACCGCGCTCTATGCGGCCACCGGCGCGGCGCGGTTCCGCGAGATGGCCGAGGTGTCGCTGGGGCTGTTCCGCGAGGTGTTCCTGCAGCCCGGCGGCGCGGTCTACGAGTATTTCACCGCCGACTGGCAGCCGGTGGCCGAGGGCCAGGCGGTGGAGCCGGGCCATATGGTCGAATGGATCTATCTGATCGACGAATACGAGACCGCGACCGGGGTGCAGACCGGCATCGACCTGATGGAGATCTTTCACCACGCCTGGGCCGCGCATGACGGGGCGGGCGCGCTGCCCGACAGCGCCACGCCCAGATCGCAGACCCGCCGCAGCTGGCCGCAGACCGAATTGCTGAAGGCCAGCCTGGTGCTGACCCGGCGCGGTCATGCCCTGCCCGAGGGCGCGACGCCCGATGCGGCGCTGGCGATGCTGTGGCGCGAATACCTCGACGGGCCGGTGCCGGGCGGCTGGTACGACAAGCGTGACACCGATGGCGCGCTGCTGTCGGACAACATGCCGGCCTCGACCTTCTATCATATCCTGGTGGCGCTCGACATGTATCTGGCGGCGGGTTAGGCCGGAGGGTCGGGCGGATCGGACCGGCGGCCGGGCAGGGGTGACACTGTCATCCCCCCTTGGTAAGGGTCCGGCGTTGGGATCTTCCTTTGAAAAAGGGGCGGCAAGATGAAAACGGGCATCACGGGGGGCATCAGGCTTCCGGTCCCGCTCAGGTTCCGCAGGGGCGGCCACCGCAAGGATCCGGAGAAATCGCTGCAATCGGCGCTGGACCTGCTGAAGTGGGTCGATGGCCACCGGCCGCTGGAAGGGGCGCGGATCCTGGATTTCGGCTGCGGGGTCAAGGTGGCGCAGGCGCTCTGCCAGCTGGACAGCCCGCAGGCGGCCTATGCGGGCCTGGATCTCTATGCCGAGATGATCGCCTTTATCTCCGAGGCGCTGCGCGGCGATGACCGCTATGCCTTTTACACCGTGCCCTTTGCCAACGAGATGTATAACCCCGACGGCGAAGAGATGCATGCCGGATCGGAGCTGCCGCTGGGGGATCAGCGGTTCGACACGCTGCTGATGTTCTCGGTCATCACCCATATGACACCCGCCGATACCGCCGCCGTGCTGGCGATCCTGCGCCGCTATGCCAGCGCGGATGCGCGGCTGCTGTTCTGGGCCTTTGCCGACCCGGACCAGCCCGAGGATTTCCGCGACGACAATCCGGCGCGGCCGTTGCTGCGGGCGAAATACAACCGCGATTATCTGGAACGGCTGATCGCCGGGGCCGGCTGGGACATCGTCCTGCGCGAACCGGTCGGACGCGCCCACCGCAAGGAACGCTATGTCTGCAGCCCCGCACCGTGACGCCGGCCCTTGTTCAGAGCCACATTCAGCCCTCAATTCACTCCAGGACACATGACATGAAGATTGAAGAGACCCCGCTGCCGGGTGTGAAAATCCTGACCCCCAACCGGTTCGGCGACGCCCGCGGGTTCTTTAGCGAAAGCTGGAGCCGCCGGGTGCTGGCGGAGCACGGGATCGACCTGGATTTCGTGCAGGACAACCATTCGGTTTCCGAGGCGGTGGGGACCGTGCGCGGGCTGCATTACCAGTCGCCGCCCCATGCCCAGGACAAGCTGGTGCGCTGCGGGCAGGGGGCGCTGTTCGACGTCGCGGTCGACGTGCGCCGGGGCTCGCCGACCTATGGCAAGTGGTTCGGAATCGAGCTCAGCGCGGAAAACGGCAAGCAGCTGCTGGTGCCCAAGGGGTTCCTGCACGGATTCGCCACGCGGGCACCGCATACCGAGATCATCTACAAATGCACCGATTACTACGCGCCCGAATGTGACGGCGCGGTGCGGTTCGACGACCCCGAGATCGGCATCGACTGGGGGTTGCACGGGGGGCTGAACGGGCGCGCGGTGCTGTCGGACAAGGACGCCGCCGCCCCGCTGCTGGCCGATTTCCAAAGCCCGTTCGAATGGGAGGGGTCTGTGCAATGAAGCTTCTGGTAACGGGGGGCGCCGGGTTCATCGGATCGGCGGTGGTGCGGCTGGCGGTGGCGCGCGGCCACCAGGTGGTCAACCTGGATGCGCTGACCTACGCGGCCTGTCTGGACAATGTCGCCAGCGTGGCGGATGACCCCAATTATGCCTTTGTAGAGGCTGATATCCGGGACCGCGCGGCGCTGGACGCGGTGTTTGCCGAACATGCGCCCGACGCGGTGATGCACCTGGCCGCCGAATCCCATGTCGACCGGTCGATCGACGGGCCGGGCGATTTCATCGAGACCAATATCACCGGCACCTACAACATGCTGGAGGCGGCGCGGGCCTGGTGGATCAAGGCGGGCAAGCCCGACACGTTCCGGTTCCACCATATCTCTACCGACGAGGTCTATGGCTCGCTGGGTGCCACCGGCCAGTTCACCGAGGACACGCCATATGACCCGCGCTCGCCCTATTCGGCGTCGAAGGCCTCCAGCGATCACCTGGTGCGGGCCTGGGCCGAGACCTATGGGCTGCCGGTGGTGCTGACCAATTGTTCCAACAACTACGGTCCCTATCATTTCCCCGAAAAGCTGGTGCCGGTGATCATCCTGAACGCGCTGGCGGGCAAGCCGCTGCCGATCTACGGCGATGGCTCGAACGTGCGCGACTGGCTCTATGTCGAGGATCACGCCGATGCGCTGCTCTTGGTGGTGTCCGAGGGCGCGTTGGGCCGGTCCTATAACATCGGCGGTGAAAACGAGCGGTCGAACCTGGAGCTGGTGCGGACGCTCTGTGCGCTTCTGGACGAGCTGCGGCCCAAGGCGGAGGGATCCTATGCGGATCAGATCACCTTTGTCGCCGACCGCCCCGGTCACGATGCCCGCTATGCCATCGACCCGACCCGCATCCGCGAGGAGCTGGGCTGGCGGCCCAGCGTCACGGTGGAAGAGGGGCTGAAGAAGACGGTGCAGTGGTATCTGGAGAATGAACCCTGGTGGCGCGCGCTGCAGGACCGCCACGGGGTCGGACAACGGTTGGGTGTGAAGGCGTAAGCCCCGGGGTGATCGGTTTTCCGGTGGAAAACCGAGCCTCCGGCGGGAGTATTTGACAAAGAGATGAAAGGGGCGGCGACGGCCCTTTTCAGGAGAAAGGCCCCGAGATGAAGATCCTTGTGTTTGGAGAGATTGGCCAGCTGGGCCAGGAGCTGGTCCGCCGCCGCGGCGATGTCGAACTGGAGGTGCGCGGGCTGGAGGAGGCCGATTTCACCGATCCGGCGGCCTGTGTCGGTTTCGTCGAGGCGACGGATGCGGATGCGGTGATCAACGCGGTGGCCTATACGGCCGTCGACAAGGCGGAGGAAGACGAGGCGCTGGCCGAGATGATCAACGCGACCACCGCCGGGGCGCTGGCGCGGGCGGCGGCGGCGCGGGGGCTGCCGTTTGTGCAGGTCTCGACCGATTACGTCTTCGACGGCTCGGGCGATCAGCCTTTCGCGGTGGATGCGCCGGTGGGGCCGCTGGGGGCCTATGGGCGGACCAAGCTGAACGGCGAGATCGCGGTGCGCGCGGCCGGCGGGGTGCATGCGATCTTGCGCACCTCCTGGGTGGTCTCGTGTCATGGCCATAATTTCATCAAGACCATGCTGAAGCTGGGGCGGGAGCGCGACCGGCTGACCATCGTCGCCGACCAGGTCGGCGGGCCGACCCCGGCGGCGGCGCTGGCCGATGCCTGCCTGGCGGCGGCCGCGCAGCTGGTGGCGGACCCGTCGAAGACGGGGACCTATCACGTCTCGGGCGGGCCGGATGTCAGCTGGGCCGATTTCGCGCGCGAGATCTTTGCCCAGGCCGGTATAGGTTGCGAGGTGGTGGACATCCCCTCCAGCGATTATCCCACGCCCGCGAAACGTCCGTTCAACTCGCGAATGGACAATTCGGCCACCCAGGCCGCCTTTGGCCTGCCCCGGCCCGACTGGCGCGAGGGGCTGAGGGATATTTTGCAAGACCTTGGAGAGATTTGAGACATGACACAGCGCAAGGGTATTATCCTGGCCGGCGGCTCGGGCACGCGGCTTTATCCGATCACCATGGGGGTGTCGAAACAGCTGCTGCCGATCTATGACAAGCCGATGATCTATTACCCGATCTCGGTGCTGATGCTGGCCGGGATCCGCGAGATCTGTATGATCACCACGCCGCAGGACCAGGAGCAGTTCATTCGCACCCTGGGCGACGGGTCACAATGGGGGATCTCGCTGACCTATGTCGCCCAGCCGAGCCCGGACGGGCTGGCGCAGGCCTATATCCTGGCCGAGGACTTCCTGGCCGGGGCGCCGAGCGCCATGGTGCTCGGCGACAACATCTTCTTTGGCCACGGGCTGCCCGACCTGATGGCAGAGGCCGACCGGCAGACCGGCGGCGGCACGGTGTTCGGCTATCACGTGGCCGACCCCGAACGCTATGGCGTGGTCGATTTCGACAGCGCCGGCAGCGTGCGCGGCATCATCGAGAAGCCCGAGGTGCCGCCCAGCAACTACGCGGTGACGGGCTTGTATTTCCTGGACGGCAGCGCGCCGCAGCGGGCGCGGCAGGTGACGCCTTCGGCGCGGGGCGAACTGGAGATCACCAGCCTGCTGGAGATGTACCTGGCCGACGGGCTCTTGACGATGAAACGGATGGGGCGCGGCTATGCCTGGCTCGATACCGGCACCCATGGCTCGCTGCTGGATGCGGGTAATTTCGTGCGCACGCTGGAGAAACGGCAGGGGCTGCAGACTGGCTGCCCCGAGGAGATCGCCTTCGAGCAGGGCTGGATCAGCCCCGAGGCGCTGGCGGCGCGGGCCGAGAAGTTCCGCAAGAACGGCTATGGCGCCTATCTGGCGGGGCTGCTGAAGTAGTCCCATCGCCAAGGGCGATGGGACACCCGGCAGGTGGTTTCCAAAGGAAATCACCGAGAGGGCAGGGCACCCGGCAGGCGGCTTCCGGCAGAAATCGCCAAGTGGGCGCTGCTGGCAGCAGGTCGCGTGGTTACTCTGCCGTGCTGATGGTGACGCCTTTCTTTTCCAGCTTGCGCAGGACCGACTTGGCTTTCTTGAGGTAGGCCTTGCGGTCGCTGGACCAGGCTTCCTTGCGCATCGCGGTGGCGGCTTCGCGATCCAGCCCCTCCAGCTGGGGCTGGAGATCTTCGGCCTGCAGGATACGGGCCAGGTTTATCATCAGCTTTCGGTCCGCGTCGGGAGCGGTCTCGGCCTGCGCCGTGAGATCATCTGTCATCGGGATACCTTTGGATAGAATGGTTTGTGCTTGCGAATACCGTCCGGCGCGGAAAATCCGCCGGGCGGGGTCAGGCTACGGGCGCGCCCGGCCCTGTGCAAGAGGCGGCGAGCGGGTATGGCGGGCATCGCCTGCGGCGATACCCTGCCGGGTTACGGGCATCGCCTGCGGCGATACCCTGCCGGGTTACGGGCATCGCCTGCGGCGATACCCTGCCGGGTTACGGGCATCGCCTGCGGC
>NZ_JAIUZI010000015.1 GCF_020171285.1 Seohaeicola saemankumensis | reverse complement strand
CAGGCGTCCGCCTTGGCCGCCGTGCGGTTGTAAACGGTCACCTCGTGCCCGGCGCCCTGCAGATGCCCCGCCATCGGGTACCCCATCACCCCAAGACCCAGAAATGCAACTTTTGCCATAATGTTATCCCACTTTCCTAAACCAGATCGCGCGGTTCCCCGCCCGCGAAAAACGCATCGAGGTTGTCCAGCGCCCGATACCCCATCGCGTCCCGCGTTTGCGTCGTTGCACTGCCGATATGGGGCAGCATGAAGATGTTGTCGTAGCCGGCAAACGCCGGGTTCCCGCCGGGCTCGGTCTTGAAACAGTCCAGGCCGGCCGCCGCCAGCTTGCCCGCATCGAGCGCCGCGATCAGCGCCGCCTCATCCACCAGCGCCCCGCGGGCCGCGTTGACCAGGACCGCCCAGTCGGGCAGCATCGCAAATGTCCTCGCGTTCATCAGGTCCGTCGTCTCGGGCGAGGCGGGGCAGTGAAGCGACAGGAAATCGGACTGCGGCAGCAGCGTCTCCAGCGTCGCGTGATAGGTCGCGCCCTGCGCCATGTCGGGGTCCAGCGGCGATCTGTTGAAATAATGGATCTCCATGCCAAAGCCGCGCGCCTTCTGCGCCATGGCGCGTCCGACCCGCCCCATCCCGACGATGCCCAGCCGCGCGCCGGTCACCTGTTTGCCGACCATGAAGGAGGGGCTCCAGCTGTCCCATGCGCCCGTGCGCACCAGCCGGTCGCCGGCCACCGCGTGGCGCGCGGCGCCCAGCATCAGCAGCATCGCCAGTTCCGCCGTCGCATCCGACAGGACATCGGGCGTGTTGGTCACCACGACTCCGCGGGCCTTTAGCGCGGCCAGGTCGCAATGATCCACGCCGACCGAATGATTGGCGATGATCTTCAAACGCGGATCCAGTCCGGCGGCAACCTCGGCCGTGAAATGCTCCGAATGGCAGGGGATCATCGCATCCACCCGCGCGCTCATCGCAACGATCTCTTCGGCCGTGCCGGGCGTATCGGCCTCGTTCAGGATCAGCTCATAGTCGCGCCGGGCACGTTCGATCGTCGCGTCGGACAGGCGTCGCGGCATCCACAGGACAGGCTTTGCGCACATCTGCTCAGTCCTTCTTTATGGTGTCTTCCCAGAGGTTGTAGAGCGCCAGCGCGATCACAAAGATGGCGATCAGCGCAAAGGGCAGCCCGCCGGTGAACCCGGCAAACCCGGTCGAGATGCTGTAGGACAGACCGACGATAAAGATGATCATCAGCCCCGTGCCGATGAGCGCCATGATCAGGTTGGTCATTCGCGACATTGGGTTACTCCTCGTTCAAATCGTTCGCGGTCAGCGCGCGTTGCATCCACGCCGCCGTCCGCATCAGCCGGTCATCCTCTTCCGGCGCGCCGATCAGCTGCACACCGACCGGCAGGGAATGCGCCCCGACCAGCACCGGCAGCGTCAGACAGGGCAGCCCGGCCAGCGTCCAGATCAGGCAATAGACCGCGTCGCCGGTGTTCCCGGCGGACAGCGGCAGCGCCTCACCGCTGGCGGACGGTGAAAGAATGGCGTCGAAATCGTTGAAATGGTTGGCAAAGAACGCGTTCGCCGACTCCTTGATCGCCAGCGCGTCCTCGTATTGATCCTTGCTGATCTGGCCACCGCGCTCGATCGCCCCGTTCATTTCCGGGCTCAGCGCCTCGGCATAATCGGCGTGCAGGATCGCCAGGTTCTGACGGATCTCATAGTCATAGATCACCTTGTGAACATTCACGAGATCGGCCAGCTTGGGCGAGGCGGGAAACCGTTCGACGCGCGGCCCCAGCGACTCGATCACCGCATCCAGCCCGTCGCGGGCATCCGCGTCCAGCCGGTCGTGATAGGGCAGGTCGAACCACGCGATGTCCGGCTCGGCGGGCACCTCCTGTGCCGCGCCCGCGACCAATCCGGGGCGGGGGCGGGCAAAGCTGGCCGGGTCCGTCTGGTCATAGCTGCCCAACACGTCGGTCAACAGCGCCACATCCTCCAGCGTATTGGCAAAGCCGCCGATCTGGTCCAGCGTTGCCGAGGTGCGGAACACCCCGCTGCGCGAAATCGTGCCGCGCGTGGGTTTCAACCCGTAGACACCGCAGAAGGACGCCGGCCGGATCACCGAACCGCCGGTCTGCGTGCCGACCGCCAGCGGCACATGGCGCGCGGCCACGGCAGCGGCCGAGCCGCTCGACGATCCGCCCGGTGTCCGGGTCGCGTCATGCGGGTTGGTGGTGTCGGTCGGGTGCAGATAGCCCAGTTCGGTGGTCTTGGTCTTGCCCATGATCACCGCGCCGGCCTCGCGCAACCGCTCCACCAGACGCGCATCGGTCTTGGGCTGGTTGCCCTCAAAGATCGCCGATCCCCGCCGCGTGGGCATGTCGCGGGTGTCGATGATGTCCTTTACCCCCACGGGCACACCATGCAGCGGGCCGGTGGCATGGCCCGCCCGTCGGATCCGGTCCATCTCGCGCGCCTGTTCCAGCGCCGCCTCCGGGTCCAGATGCGCCCAGGCCCGGATGGTGGCATCGGTCGCCTCGATGCGCCCCAGATGGGCGCGCGTCAGGGCCTCGGACGTCAGCACGCCGCTCCGGATCGCCCCGGCGGCCTGCGCCGCCGAGAGCTGTGTCAAATCGCCTTTCATCAGGGCACCCACACGCCGAACAGGTAATCCGGCAGCCACAGCGCGATACCCGGGAACTGGTACATCAGCACCATGCACAGGATCACGATCGCCAGGTAAGGCATCAGCCCGCGGAAGATCTCCATCAGCTCGATCTGACTCTTCAGAACGCCCTTCAGGTAATAGGCCGACATCGCCATTGGCGGCGTCAGGAACGACGTCTGCAGGTTCAGTGCCACCAGCATCGCAAAGAAATACGGGTTGACCCCAAAGGTATCCAGCATCGGCAGGAAGATCGGAACAAAGATGATCAGGATCTCCGACCACTCCAGCGGCCAGCCCAGCAGGAAGATGATCAGCTGCGCCAGGATCAGGAACTGCCACGGCTCCAGGTTCATTCCCACGACCCAGTGTTCGATCACGTCATGGCCGCCGAGGTAGGAAAAGATCGACGCGAACGTCCACGACCCCACGAACAGCCAGCACACCATCGCCGTCGCCTTGGCGGTCAGGAACACGCTTTCCTTGACCTTGGTCCATGTCAGCGACCTGTACATCACGGCCAGAACCAGCCCGCCCAGCGCGCCCATCGCGGCCGCCTCCGCCGGTGTCGCCAGACCGCCCAGGATCGACCCCAGAACCAGCAGGATCAGCACCGTCAGCGGCACAAAGGACACCAGCAGGTTGACATAGACCTCCCGGCGCGGCGGGATGTCCTTCTGGTCCGGCTTCGGCGCCAGCGCCGGATTGATGGTCACCCGGACGATCACATAGACGATGTAAAGACCGGCCAGCAGCAGCCCCGGAAAGACCGCCGCCGCATACAGGCGCAGCGGCGACAGCTCCGCAATCGCAGCATAGACGATCAGCATGATCGACGGCGGGATCAGGATCCCCAGCGTCCCGCCCGCACAGATGATGCCCGACGCAAAGCTGCGATTGTATCCCGCCTTGTTCATCGCCGGATAGGCCAGCAGCCCCATCAGCGTGACCACGGCCCCCACGATGCCCGATGCGGTTGAGAACACCGCACAGGTCAGCAGCGCCGCGATCCCCAGAGATCCCGGCAGGTTCGACGCCGCCTGGTACAGCGAAAAGAACAGCCGGTCGACGATATTGGCCCGTTCGACCACATACCCCATGAACAGGAACAACGGGATCGCCACCAGCGTGTCGTTCTCCATCACCGAATAGGTGTTCTGGTTCAGCAGGTAGAAGATGTTGTTGTTGAAGATGTCCGAAATGCTTTCGGGCGCACCAGTGTAATAGGCGTAATAGCCAAAGGCCACGCCCATCGCGATGAGGGTAAAGGCGATCGGAAAGCCCAGCAACACCAGCACGATGAACAGGCAGAGCATCAGGATGGCAACTTGGGGGTCGGTCATTTCGGAGCGCTCCCATTGTCGCCGTTGAACATTTCGGGATGGTCTTCCCGCATGTGCATGAGCATGTCTTCGGTTTCTTTCACGTCATCGATCCGCGGCAGCCACGCGCCGTCGCGCATGGCCAGCCAGCAGCGCATCATCTCGGCCACCCCCTGGATCATGAGAAGCGCGCCCGCGATGGGGATCAGGGTCTTGAAGAAATAGATCTGGATGCGGGCCGGGCTGTTCCAGCTCACCTCCTTGTAGCGCCAGCTGTCCGACGCGATTTCCCAGCCGTACCAGAACAGCGCGAACATGCCGGGAAAGAAGAACAGGATATACAGCAGGAAATCGATGCGCGCCTGCCATTTTACGGGAAACAGCCGGTACAGCACGTCGCCGCGCACATGGGCGTCCTGCGCCAGCGCATAGGCGCCCGCCATCAGGAACAGCGCGCCATACATTTGCACCATCATGTCAAACGCCCAGACCGTGGGCTTGTTCAGCACGTAGCGCACGAAAACCTCGTACGATACCGACAGGGTAAGGATAAGGATGCACCAGCCGAATGCCTTGCCAACCCATTGGCTCAGCCCTTCGATGGCGTGAATTGTCTTGATCACGGTTGCCCCCACATGTTCGGCAAAGATGCATGGAGGCCGTCTGAAACGGCCTCCACTCGCGTCTGTTCGTCAGCGCTGATCAGCCAAAGTGGTGATTGTACGCCAGCTTGTAGTCGGGCTGGTTCAGGTTCAGATAGTTCATCACCGTCTTGGCATAGGCCTTCTGGCTGTCGATGACCTTGGCAAAGAACTCGTCCTCCGCCGAAATCCGGTCGACAACGACATCCCACGCCTTCAGCTGCTCGGCCATGACGCTGTCCGGCGTCCGGTAGACGTTCACACCCTGCTCCTCGGCCAGCGTCACCAGATCGTCGGCATAGCGCTTGGTGTTGTGCCAGTAGAAGTTCGAGTTCTCGGCCTCAGAGGCATACTTCAGAATCGCCTTCTGCTCATCCGCCAGCGCGTCGTACTTCTTCTTGTTGAACGTGACCTCAAAGAACTCCTGGCTCTGGTGGAACGACGCCAGGTGGTAATGCTTGGACACGTCCTGCATGCCAAAGTCGCGGTCCGAGGTCGGGTTGTTGAACTCGGCGGCGTCGATCAGGCCGGATTTCATCGCCGGCTGGATTTCCCCGCCGGGCAGCTGAACCACCGACATGCCCATTTCCAGCAGAACGTCCGCGGCCAGGCCGACGGTGCGGTACTTCAGCCCGTTCATCTGGCTGGCGTCCGTGATCTGCTCCTTGAACCAGCCCAGCGGCTGTGCCGGCATCGGCGAGTTGAAGAACGACACGACGTTCAGCCCCAGCGAGGCCATCAGCTCGTCGAACAGCTCCTGTCCGCCGCCATAATAGACCCAGCCCAGAACCTCCTGGCTCGACCAGCCAAAGCAGGGGCCGGTGCCGAACAGCGACGCCGCCTTGGATTTCGAATACCAGTAGGCCGGCACGTAGTGGGCCGCGTCCAGCACGCCGCGGTGCACCGCGTCCTGCATCTGGCTGGTCTTGACGACCGAGTTCACGGGCAAAAGCTCGATTTTCATACCGCCGCCCGACATCGCGTTGACGCGGTCGACATAGGATTGGGCGTTCTCAAGGAAGATACCACCGCCCCAGGCGGCCTGCATCTTCAGAGTGACACCTTCGCTTGCCGCGACAGCAGGCGCCGCAAGGGCGCCGGCACCGGCAATAGCTGTTCCGCGCAGAAACTTTCTGCGGTTGATAGATTTAGACATTTTTCCTCCCTTTTTTTGGCCGGAGGCCGTCGCGCGACCTCCTTCGCCGACCACCGCTGCCAAGCGGCTAAATCAACGATAGGTCAGCCACGAGATTTCTTCTAATAATTTCTTGAAAAATTTCATTTATTAGGTTAACCGAACTGTAACAGCCCGGAAACATTGGGAAAAGTTTTTTCATTTTTCTGGCGTTTTGGTATACATTTTTTGAGTGGTATTCATGATGCGATCCGGCACCGACAAAACGACCGAACCAAAACCGAAACGCAGGCGCGGCAGGCCCCGCAAATCGGAAACCCCCACGGACAAGACAGAGGCGCCGGTTCTGGCCCTCGACCGGGGCTTGCGCGCGCTGACATATCTGGCCGAAAGCCGGGGCGCGACGCTGGCGGATATCGCAGACAACACGCGCACGCCGGTGGCGACAACCTACAGGATTCTCAAGACGTTACAGGCCCGTGGCATGGCCGAATATTCCGAACTGACGGGCAGGTGGGTCGTCGGCTCGCACGCCTTTCATGTCGGCAACGCCTACCTGGACCGCTCCAACATCGTCGAGATCGCCCGCGCGACCCTCGGTGCGCTGGCGGCCTCGACCGGCGAAACCGTGAACCTCGCGGTCGAAGAAGACGGCAACCTCGTCTATGTCTTCCAGGTCGAATCCAACAACCCGGTCCGGGCGATCATCAAGAACGGCGAAACCTGCTATCTGCACTCCTCGGGCATCGGCAAGGCGCTGATGGCCTATATGGACGGGTTCAAGGTCGACCAGATCCTGACCGCGCGCGGCCTGCCGAAACATACGCACAAGACGATCACCTCGCGCGACGCGCTGCGGGCAGAGTTCGAATCCATCCGGCAACAGGGCTGGGCAATCGACGACGAAGAGCGCTTTATCGGAATGCGATGCGTGGCGGCGCCACTGTTCAATTCCTTTGGCAACGCGATCGCGGGGATCTCGATCTCGGGCCCGACGGCGCGGTTTTCCGACGGCGAGATCTCGGCGTTTTCCATGGCCGTCACGAATTCGGCCCGGCTGATCTCCGAAAAACTGTAACCCGCGCGCCGGTTCCATGACCCGCCGGTTCAGGGGCGATGGCAGAGGAGGGGGCGCGTGACGCCATCCGTGGGACAGCGATGGCGTCTATGCGCGGAGAGAGCGGCAGCTTTTCCATCCGGACCGGGACCGTGCGACCGCCTTAGGGGGCGGCCGAAATCCGAATGGTAGGAAGCAAAAAGGGGCGCTTAGCCGCCCCAGGTGCGAACGACGCCGCAGTCCATGTGGACAAAATTGGACCGCGAATACCGGCCAACCCCGCCCGCATGGCAAGAGGCGGCGGCACGGGCCATCTGGCTGACCGAACGGGACGCCAGCCGCAGGTCGGCGGCCTGGCCCTTCATGTGCAGCGAATTCTTGGCAACGCCGCGCGACCGCGACCGCAGCATGGCGTTGGTCTGCGGGCTGCGATAGCCCGACAGCAGCATGTAGGGTTCGTTGACGTCCAGCAGGTTGTGCGAGGCGGCCATGATGTCGATGGTGCGCAGGTCGATGGATTTGACCTGATCGGTGCGCCAGTCGCGCATGAAGTGGTTGATCTCCTTGACGGCGTCTTTGATGTAGTTGCCGTCGATCCAGTAGATCATGTCGAGCCGTTCGCCCGTGCGGCCGGAATACATCCGGATCCGGCGGATGTCGCCGCCGCCGCGCAGGAACCCTGCTGCATTTGAAAAGGTCGGTGCTGCTGTGATTGCCGTTGCCGCAAACGCGCCCAGAAGGGCACGCCGGGTCAACCCGGTGCTACTACTGTCTGCCATGTTTCTTGCGTTGTCCCGTACGCTGTTAGTCCTGCCTGCACGCGATGTTACGCATGCGATTTCTTCATCCACCCCTAGATGTGCGAAGTCTATGCCACAGCTCGATTCGCCAGCCAAGTCCGGATTGTGACAGGCCCCCGGAACGGGGAATTTTCGGCGAAATCCTGCGCATTTGACGAAATCGCCCGCCACATCCGGCCGCACGATGCAATCCGGCACCAATACCGCCCCTTGTCTCGCGCTGTTGAAAAAGTGAATGGACATCGTCCGAAGCCTTGCAGAAACTTCTAAACAAACAGTGATTTTGTTCAATTTTTGCCGTCCAAGGATCCCCGATGCCCACCATTGTCCGACCTGTCCTCCTGCGCAAAGCCCTGCCGCTGGCCGTGGCCGCCGTTCTGGCCACCAGCGGTCTCAGCCTGCCCGCCCAGGCCCAGGTGACCGCCTTCAAACAGGCCGTGGCCGAGGCTGCCTCGGCCAGTGACGCGGTGGCGGCCTTTTACCGGGGCAACGATTACCAGCCGATCTGGACCGGCCAGGGCGAGGTCGACCGCGCCCGCCGGGCGGCGCTGATCAACGCGCTGCAGGGGGTCGATGTCCACGGACTTCCCGCCGAACGGCACAACATCGACGCGCTGATGACCCAGATGGCCGGGGTCCGCACCACCCGCGATCTGGGGCTCGTCGAAGTCGCGCTCAGCCGCGCCTTTCTGCGCTATGCCCGCGAGGTACAGACCGGCTTGCTAACGCCCGCGCGGATCGACCCGGGCATCGCCCGCGAGGTGCCGTTGCGCGACGGCGCGACCTATCTGGCCGACTTCGCCGCCAGCGACCCCCAAGCCTACATCCGCGCGCTGCCGCCCGAGACGGCGGAATACCGGGCGCTGATGAAGGAAAAACTGCGCCTGCAGCGCCTGATGGCCGAGGGCGGCTGGGGCAAACGGGTGACCGCGTCCAAACTGGAACCGGGGCAGCAGGGCGATGCCGTCGTGGCCCTGCGCGACCGGCTGATCCGCATGGGCTACCTCGACCGCAGCGCCAGCCGCACCTATGACAACCAGCTGACCAAGGCCGTTCAGCGGTTTCAGCTGGCCCATGGGCTCGAGGCCGACGGCGTCGCCGGCCAGGGCACGATCACCGAAATCAACGTCTCGCCCGAGGAACGGCTGAAATCCGTCATCGTTGCGATGGAACGCGAACGCTGGCTGAACATCGAACGCGGTGACCGCCACATTCTGGTCAACCAGACCGATTTCACCGCCAAGATCGTCGATCACGGCCAGGTCACCTTCGAAACCCGCTCGGTCATCGGCAAGAACACCTCGGACCGCCGCAGCCCCGAATTCTCCGACGTGATGGAGCATATGGTGATCAACCCCAGCTGGTACGTGCCACGCTCGATCATCACCAAGGAATACCTGCCGAAACTGCGCGCCAACCCGCATGCCGTCGGTCACCTCGAAATCACCGACAGCCGCGGCCGCCGGGTCAACCGCGGCGCGGTCGATTTCAACCAGTTCTCGGCGCGCTCCTTCCCCTTTGCCATGCGCCAGCCGCCGGGCGCCAAGAACGCGCTTGGCCTTGTCAAGTTCATGTTCCCCAACAAACACAACATATACCTGCACGACACGCCGCAGAAGCATCTCTTCGCGCGCGAGGTGCGTGCCTACTCGCACGGTTGCATCCGCCTGAACGATCCGTTCGATTTCGCCTATGCGCTGCTGGCGGTGCAGTCGGACGACCCCAAGGGCGATTTCCACCGCATTCTCGACACCGGCGCCGAAACCAAGGTGGTGCTGGAACAGCCGGTGCCGGTGCACATCATCTACCGTACCGCCTTTACCAATCGCGAAGGCCGCGCGGAATACCGCCGCGACGTCTATGGCCGTGACGCCAAGATCTGGCAGGCGCTGCAGCAGGCCGGGGTTTCTCTCGGCGCGGTTCAGGGGTAATCAGGTTCCCGGAACATCCGGGGGCATCTCATGACACATACCATCAGGCAGATCGCCGAGGCGCTGGACGCCGCGTTCTGGGGCGACGGCGATTTCGTGATCGAACGTGCCGCCGAACCGGCCAGCGCGGGCACAACCGATCTGGCGTTGGCGATGTCGCCCAAATACGCCGGTGATCTGGACAAGGGACAGGCGCAGGCCGCCATGCTCTGGCCCGATGCCGACTGGCAGGCGATGGGGCTGCGCGCCGCCATCACGGTGCCACGCCCGCGCGCCGCCATGGCCGGGCTCACCGCGATGATGGATCCGGGGCAGGGGTTCGGTGTCGGTATCCACCCTTCGGCGGTGATCGACCCCAGCGCCAGCCTTGGCGCCGGCGTCAGCGTCGGACCGCTGGCCGTGATCGGGGCCGAGGCCCGAATCGGCGCGGGCTCGGTCATCGGCGCGCATTGCTTTATCGGCCATCAGGTGGTGGTCGGCGAAAACGCCTTTCTGCGCGAAATGGTCAGCATCGGCGCCCGCGCCCGCATCGGCGACCGCTTCATCGCCCAGCCCGGCGCGCGGATCGGTTCGGACGGGTTTTCCTTTGTCACGCCCGAGGTCTCGACGGTCGAGAACGTGCGCAAGACCATGGGCGATCAGGGCGACGCCAAGGCGCAGTCCTGGGTCCGTATCCACTCGCTCGGCGCGGTGGTGATCGGCGACGACGTCGAACTCGGCGCCAATTGCACCATCGACAACGGCACCATCCGCGACACCACCATCGGCAACGGCTGCAAATTGGACAACCAGGTCCACCTCGGTCACAACGTCCAGGTCGGCAACGATTGCCTGTTCGCGGGCCAATGCGGCGTCTCCGGTTCGGTGAAATTCGGCAACAACGTGGTGATGGGCGGCCAGTGCGGGGTCGCCGACAACCTCTTTGTCGGGGACGGCGTGATCCTGGCCGGCGGCACCAAGGTTCTGTCGAACGTGCCGGCCGGCCGTGTCATGATGGGCTATCCGGCGGTGAAAATGGAAACCCACACCGAAATCTACAAGGCGCAGCGCCGTCTGCCCCGCATGGCCCGCGATCTCGACACGGTGAAAAAGGCGGTTTCCAAAGCGGGGCTGACCGAGTAAATCAGCCGCAAGTCAGCGAAGCAGAGGACCGCCATGAGCATCCAGGACAAGGTCATTTCGATCATCGCGGAACAGGCGGTTCTGGAACCGTCCGACGTCAGCCCCGACAGCACGCTCGAAGATCTCGGCATCGACAGCCTCGGCCTGGTCGAAAGCATCTTTGCCATCGAAGAGGAATTCGACATCACCATTCCCTTCAACGCCAACGAGCCCGAGCAGAGCGATTTCGATATTTCCAACGTCGCCGCGATCATCGCCGGGATCGAAAAACTCGTGTCCGAGAAAGCGTCGTGACACCCTCAGACCGGGACTGAACGCATGAAACGGGTCGTCATCACCGGTGCTGGCACCATCAATGCCCTTGGCCACTCGGTTCCCGACACCTTCGAGGCCATGCGCGAGGGCCGTTGCGGTATCGGCGAGCTGGATTTCCGCGATGTCGACCGGCTTGCGATCAAGATCGGCGGCCAGGTCCACGGGTTCGAGGCCGAAGGCCGCTTCAACCGCCAGCAGATGACGCTCTATGACCGGTTCACCCAGTTCACCCTGACCGCCGCCAAGGAGGCCATCGAACAGGCCGGGATCGAATTTATCGGCGATGACGCCGCGCGCTCGGGCGTGGTGCTGGGCACCGCCGGCGGCGGCGTCTCCACCTGGGACGACAACTATCGCTCGGTCTACGAGGACGGCAAGAACCGGGTGCACCCCTTTGTCGTGCCCAAGCTTATGAACAACGCGGCCGCCAGCCACGTGTCGATGGAATACAACCTCAAGGGGCCGTCCTTTACCGTCTCCACCGCCTGCGCGTCCTCCAATCACGCCATGGCCCAGGCCTTTGCCATGGTCCGCTCGGGCATGGCCCCGGCGATGGTCACCGGCGGCTCGGAATCGATGCTCTGCTTTGGCGGGGTCAAGGCCTGGGAGGGACTGCGGGTGATGTCCAAGGACGCCTGCCGCCCGTTCTCCGCCAACCGCAACGGCATGGTCCAGGGCGAAGGCGCCGGCGTCTTTGTCTTCGAGGAATACGAACACGCCCGCAAACGCGGCGCCGAAATCCTCTGCGAGGTCGTCGGCTACGCCATGTCCTCGGACGCCTCCGACATCGTGATGCCCTCGAAACAGGGCGCTGCACGCGCCATGGCCGGGGCGCTGGCCGATGCCGGTCTCAACCGTGACGAGGTCGGCTATATCAACGCCCACGGCACCGGCACGGCGGCCAATGACAAGACCGAATGCGCCGCTGTCGCCGATGTCTTCGGCCCCCACGCAGACAACCTGATGATCTCGTCCACCAAATCCATGCACGGCCACCTGATCGGCGGCACCGGCGCGGTGGAGCTGCTGGCCTGCATCATGGCGCTGCGCGACGGCGTCATCGCCCCCACCATCGGCTACGAGGAACCGGACCCCGAATGCGCGCTCGACGTGGTCCCGAACGTGGCCCGCGAGGCCCGGATCGACGTGGCGCTCTCCAACGCTTTCGCCTTTGGCGGCCTGAACGCGGTGCTGGCCCTGCGTCGGGTCTGATCCCGTCCGCGCAACGCAAAACACCGGACCGTCATGGCCCGGTGTTCGCATCTGTCCGACCTTGCAAAGGGGTCAGTTGTTGCTGACCACATCCACCGTATCATAACCGGCGGTGAACCCCTTCAGCGACATCGACAGCGAAATCCGCTGGTCGGGCGCGGGCGCGGGCACCAGCGACACGGTCGCCGCATTGCCCTTCTTGAACGCCGCGATGTCCTCGGCCGTCAGCCCGATCTGGGCGATGCAGCCGATCGGGTTGCAAAAGGAATAGCCATAGCGCTTGCCCGGCGCCCCGTCGACCGACACCGTCAGCTGTGCGGGCAACAGGGTCTCCAGCGGCACGATCACCGTCGCGCCCGCCACCGCCTGGCCGCCGCCCTCAAGACGGAACAGCGACACCTCGGCCACCGGGTTTCCGGTCTCGTCCTTGAGGATCTGCAGCAGCGAACAGGGATCGGTCTCCGCCTCTGTCTTGATACAGGCCAGGGTCCAGTCCCCGTGTTCGGACTTGGCATAACGCTCGCCCAGCTGTGGGCCGTCGCCAACCGGCTGGCCCAGGTCCAACAGCTGATCCGATGCCGTGGGGGCCTCGGCCGGGGTCTCGCCGGTTGTGGTGTCCTGTGCCAGTGCCGCGCTCGCAAGGGCGCCGAACGCCAGTGCGGACAGGGGAAGAAGGGATTTGAACATGAATGTCTCTTTGTACTGATCTGCCTGACACCGCTCTAGCATGGTCGCGCGACGGTGTCAGTGGCAATCGGCGCGGGCTGCGCGCCCATGCTCCGCTTTCCGCCGTCCGCCCGCAAAATCGCTGGCGCACAGGGGCACAATCAGGGGTACAATCCGGGGCAAAAACCACAAACGAAGAAGGGAACCCCGAGGGGTTCCCTTCGTATTTGTTTCTCCCCGTCGGACTGGCCGACTTAGTTATGCGCGAACGTTACGAAAGGGCATGAGCCGGGTCAACTAGATTCCCAAAAATTTATTAGGATACCAACGGTTTCCGCCCGGCCGCGCCCGACAGGCGGCCCGAACGGAAAAAAACCGTGCCCGAAGGCACGGTCAGTCTGACAGGGAGGAAGTCTGTCCGCCATCCAGAGAGCCCGGCGGCGAACATTAAGGACTATCGCAGCCAAAGGTTAACTTTGTATGGTCAGGCCGGAACGCAGGGCAAAACGGGCAAAAGGACCAGTCATGGACAACGGACTCTTTATCGGCGGCGGCGGCGAAGCCTATGGCACGCCTCAGTTTTTGGCGCAGGGCTACGCCAACCGGCACGGGCTGATCGCCGGGGCCACCGGCACCGGCAAGACGGTGACGCTGCAGATCCTCGCCGAAGGCTTCAGCGCCGCCGGCGTCCCGGTGTTCCTGTCCGACGTCAAGGGCGACCTGTCGGGGCTGGCCCGCGCCGGCTCGCCCGATCACAAGCTGCACCAGCCCTTCATGGACCGCGCCGCGACCATCGGGTTCAGCGATTTCACCTATGACGCCTTCCCGGTCACCTTCTGGGACCTCTTCGGCGACCAGGGCCACCCGGTGCGCACCACCGTGGCCGAAATGGGCCCGCTGCTGCTGGCCCGGCTGCTGGACCTGTCCGAGGCGCAGGAGGGCATCCTGAACATCGCCTTCCGCCTCTCGGACGAAGAAGGGCTGCCGCTGCTTGACCTCAAGGACCTGCAGGCGCTCCTGGTCTGGGTCGGCGAAAACCGCGCTACGCTCAGCCTGCGCTACGGAAATATCTCCACCGCCTCGATCGGCGCCATCCAGCGCCGGCTGCTGGTGATCGAAAACCAGGGCGCCAACAAGCTCTTTGGCGAACCGGCGCTCGACCTCGCCGACCTGATGCGCTGCGACGCGCAGGGGCGCGGCATGATCAATATCCTCGCCTCCGACAAGCTGATGGCCGCGCCGGGCCTCTACGCCACCTTCCTGCTGTGGTTGCTCAGCGAACTCTTCGAAGACCTGCCCGAGGTCGGCGACCCCGAGAAACCGAAACTGGTGTTCTTCTTCGACGAGGCGCACCTGCTGTTCGATGACGCCCCCAAGGCGCTGGTCGACAAGGTCGAACAGGTGGCCCGGCTGATCCGCTCCAAGGGCGTCGGCGTCTACTTCGTCACCCAAAGCCCCGGCGACATCCCCGAAGACATCCTCGGCCAGCTCGGCAACCGCATCCAGCACGCGCTGCGCGCCTT
The DNA here is from genome assembly GCF_020171285.1 of Seohaeicola saemankumensis. Taxonomy (GTDB): domain Bacteria; phylum Pseudomonadota; class Alphaproteobacteria; order Rhodobacterales; family Rhodobacteraceae; genus JAIUZI01. The sequence goes on along the minus strand of NZ_JAIUZI010000015.1, from coordinate 139,199 downwards.
TACCGCGCGCGACCGCAAGAACCTGCGCGCCGCCGCCGAAACCTACCGGCCCAACCCGCGCTTTTCGACCGAGGACGCGATCCGCGATGTCGGCGTGGGCGAGGCGGTGACCTCGATGCTGCAGAAAAAAGGCGTGCCCGGCGTGGTCGAACGCACCCTGATCCGGCCGCCGTCGTCCCAGCTCGGCCCGATCTCCGCCGCCGACCGCAAGGCGCTGCTCAATACCTCCGACATGGCCGGCAAATACGACACAGCCATCGACCGCAAATCGGCCTACGAAATCCTCGCCAAACGCGCCGAAGACGCCGCCCGCGCCGCCGAAACGGCGGAACTTGAGGCCGAAGAGGCCCCGCAACCGATGGCCCGCGAATACAACACCGCGCGCCGCTACACCGGCACCCGCGTCAGCCGCTCCACCACCCGGCAGCAGACAGACACCTTCGGCTCGGCCATGACCGAGGCGGTGATCAAGGAGCTCAAGGGCACCACCGGCCGCCGCATCGTGCGCGGCATCCTGGGCGGGCTGTTCAAAGGTCGCTGAATTTATGCTATGATCGCCCATCCCGGGCACCGGGTGCCGGGATGCGGCTTGAACCGCCCGACCTTCAGATGACAGGACCAGAACGACCCAAGGGGTCGCTCGGACCCCTCGCGCGCTGCGACCGGGGGGACAGGCCGCTTTTGCCCAACACGACAAGGGAGCGTTCCATGCCACATTACCTGTTCACCGCCAGCTACACCTCCGACTCGATCAAGGCGATGGTCGGCAACCCGCAGGACCGGGGCGAAGCGGTCAAACCGCTGATGGCCGCGCTGGGGGTGACCCTGCACAACCTCTACTTCACGCTCGGCAAGGACGACGTGATCGCCATCATGGAAGCGCCCGACGATGAAACCGCCGTGGCCGGCTCGATGGTGATCGGCGCCTCCGGGGCCTTCTCCTCGGGCGCCCTCACCAAGCTGATGACCACCGCCGACGCGGTGACAGCAATGCAAAAAGCCAACAGCGCAGTGGCCAGCTACAACACCCCCGGATCCGCCTGACACGCAACCGCAGGCGCAGCCCGACTCCAGCGGCTCCCGCCCGGCAAGGCCGGTTGGGCCCGGCGGCGCGCCTGCGGCGCACCGCGCCGGGTCTCACGTTCTTCTGTTCAAAAGTATCCTCGCCGAAGGCATCGCGGCGCCGCCGCGATCCCGTTTTCCGACACGGAAAACGGCCCGAGAATTTTAGTCTAAAATTCTCATCCCACCGTCACTTGAACTCACTTCTCGGGGATCAGCCCGCGCGGGCTGAACCGCAGCACCAGAAGCAGGATCACCCCCATCGTCAACAGCCGCATATGCGCCGCGCTGTCCAGCAGGTGGTTCTTCAACGCGCTGCCCTCCGCCATGCCGCTGGTGATCAGCTGCATCAGCCACAAGCCGATCGGTTCCACCTGCACCCAGAGGAACCAGATCAGCATCGCCCCCAGCACCGCGCCAAAGTTGTTGCCCGATCCGCCCACGATCACCATCACCCAGACCAGGAAGGTGAACCGCAGCGGTTGGTAGGTGCCCGGCGTCAGCTGCCCGTCCAGCGTGGTCATCATCGCCCCCGCGATACCGCAGATCGCCGAGCCCAGCACAAAGACCTGCAGATGCCGGCGCGTGACGTCCTTGCCCATGGCCTCGGCCGCGACCTCGTTGTCGCGGATCGCCCGCATCATCCGGCCCCAGGGGCTTTTGAGCGCCATCTGCGCCATCCACAGGATCACCAGCAGCACCACCAGGAACAGCACCGAATAGCCCAGCTTCACATAGAGCGTCGAGGCCGTCACCGGATCCAGCCCCAGCCCCGTCACCCGCTCGACAAAGCCGGGATCGTTCTGCAGGTCGATCTCATAGGGCAGGGGGCGCGGCAGCCCGTTCACGTTCTTCACCCCGCGTGCCAGCCAATCCTCGTTCTTCATCACCGCGATGATGATCTCGGCAATCCCCAGCGTCGCAATCGCCAGGTAATCCGACCGCAGCCCCAGCGCCGTCTTGCCGATGAGCCAGGCCGCGCCGGCCGCCAGCGCCCCGCCTGCCGGCCAGGCCAGCAGCACCGGCAACCCCAGCCCGCCCAGGTAGCCGGTGCCGGCGGGGTTCACCGCCTCCACCGCCGCCACGCCCGGATCGAACACCGCGCGGAACACAAAGAACCCGCCAATCAGGATCGCCAGCATCGCCAGCCCGCGCGTCCGCCCCTTGGGCAGCCGCTTGTGCACCAGCACCGCCGCGACCACCGTCGCCGCGCCCAGCAGCAGCCCCAGGATCACCCCCAGGCCGCCCTCGGCCCAGGCCTCGGTCACCGGCGGCATCGACACCAGCACAACCGCCAGCCCACCCAGCGCGACAAACCCCATGACACCGACGTTAAAGAGACCGGCAAAGCCCCACTGCAGGTTCACACCGATGGCCATGATCGCCGAAATCAGCCCCATGTTGATCACCAGCAACGCCGTGTTCCAGCTTTGCATGAACCCCGAAATCGCGATCATCGCCGCGACAAGCACGAACAAAAGCGTGTTTTTCACAGGCGCGCTCATACCGATTTCCCCTTGAAAAGGCCCGTGGGCTTGAACAGCAGAACAATCAGCAGGATGACAAAGCTGACCGCGAATTTGTAATCGGTGCTCAGCAACTGCACCAATCCGTCGGGCGCGAGACCCTCGGGCGCGAGGTATCCCAGCACCTTTTTCCAGGCATAGGTGATCGTCACCTCGGAAAAGGCGATGACGAACCCGCCCGCGATGGCCCCCACCGGGCTGCCCAATCCGCCGACGATGGCCGAGGCGAATATCGGCAGCAAGAGCTGGAAATAGACAAAGGGTTTGAATGACTTATCCAGCCCATAGAGCACCCCCGCCACCGTCGCCAGCGCCGCCACGATCAGCCAGGTGTACATCACCACCCGCTCGGGGTTGATGCCCGACAACAGCGCCAGATCCTCGTTGTCGGAATAGGCCCGCATCGACTTGCCCGTGCGGGTCCGGTTCAGGAACCAGAACAAGAGCGCCACCACGATCACCGCCGTCACCACCGTGATGCCTTGGGTGGTCTTGATCGCCAGCCCCTCGCGCAGCCCGGTCATCGCCTTGAAATCGCGTGCGGAAATGATGAACCGTTCGCCATCGGCGAACCGCTGGTCATTGGGGCCGATGATGAACCGCACCAGCCCGTTCATGATGAACATCACCCCCATCGACACGATCACCAGGATCACCGGCTTGGCCTTCTGCTCGCGGTAGAACCGATAGACCAGCCGGTCGGTCACCAGCACCAGCGCCATGCAGCCCAAAATGCCAAACGGCAGCGCCAGCAGCGCGGTCGGCAACGGCCCGAACGTGACCCCCATCGACTGGAACCACCAGGTGAACAGGATCGTCACCATCGCGCCAAACGCCATGGTGTCGCCATGGGCAAAGTTGGAAAACCGCAGGATCCCGTAGATCAGCGTCACCCCCAGCGCCCCCAGCGCCAGCTGGCTGCCATAGGCAATGGCGGGGACGAGGACAAAGTTTGAAAGCGCCACAATGGCGTTGAGAAGGTCCATCACCCGTTCTCCATAATGCAGGTTCCTTGCAGGGTGACCTGTTTCAAATGCCCGAAGAAAGAACCATGCGTGGTCATAAGCGCGTCTCCTTCCGGCTCAATTGTCAGCAGCGCTGCACTTGACGCCATTTCATCGATGTCCGTTGACACAAGGCGCAGTGTTTTCAGAGCATTGCCTTTGACAACCGTAAAGCTCGCCTGGAAGTCAGATACGGAGCGTGCCGCCCATTTGCCTTGTTGCTCGATCAGGAAAATCGGGGGAAAACTTAACTCTTCGCATGGCACCACGTCGTTTACGCATTGCTTGTCGAAGTTGCAGGTATAGCTGCGTGCCGCCGATGCCGAGGTTGAGGCCGCATATGCCACAACAGCTGCAAACAGGTACACAGCGCTCCGCGCGAGCCCTTTGGCGGACGGACAGGCTTTGCCGACCGAATGCCGTGATCGTGTGGCTCCCAGAGGTCCAGATCGCATCCTCACCCCTCCACGCACTGGCCGCGATACAGCACCTGATCCATCCCCTTCGCGGCCTCCGGGTCCGGGGTCGAGATCAGATAGTTGAACCGGCCAGAGTCCGAAATCCGCAGCTGGTGCTCCTGCGAGCCGTTGTGAAAGATCAGGATGATCTGTCCGTTCATGTCCAGCACCGCGCTCTGCAGCGGCGCGCGGTCGTCGAACCGGACCAGCGCCTTGCCGTCAGGCTGCACGTCGATCTGCAACCGCCCGGTTGACGGGGCGCAATTGTCGCTCGTGCCCTGGCAGGTTTCGGTGACGTCGCAATAGGGTTCGCCCGCCACCGCCGGACCCGGCAAAAGGCCCAGCGAGCCGATGTACAAAACGGTCAAAGTAGCTCTGCGGACCTGTACAAAACCGAACAAACTCAGCCCCCCAGGAACGACTTGCGCACTTCGGGGTCGGCCAGCAGTTCCTTGCCGGTCCCGGTATAGGCGTTGCGCCCCTGCACCAGAACGTAGCCCTTGTCGGCGATCTCCAGCGCCTGCCGTGCGTTCTGTTCGACCATCAAGATCGGGATCCCGGTGCGCGCCACCTCGATGATCCGGTCAAAGAGTTCGTCCATGACAATCGGCGACACACCGGCGGTCGGTTCGTCCAGCATCAGCACCTTGGGCTGCGTCATCAGCGCCCGGCCCACCGCCACCTGCTGGCGTTGCCCGCCCGACAACTCGCCCGCCGCCTGGTTGCGCTTTTCCTTGAGAATCGGAAATAAATCATAGACTTGCGCCATGGTTCCCGAGAAATCGTCGCGCCGGATAAAGGCGCCCATCTCCAGGTTTTCCTCGACCGTGAGCGAGGTAAAGATGTTCGACGTCTGCGGCACAAATCCCATGCCCTTGGCGACCCGGTCCTGCGGGCTGAGCGCGGTGATATCCTCTCCATCCAGCCGCACATGGCCCTGGCGCACGTCCAGCATGCCGAATATCGCCTTCATCGCGGTGGATTTCCCGGCACCGTTGGGGCCGACGATCACGGCAATTTCGCCGGGATCCACCGAAACCGTACAGTCATGCAGAATGTCCGGCCCCTTGCCATAGCCGCCCGTCATCGTGTCCCCGATCAGAAACGGCCCACCCGGCGAAGCCGTTGCTTTTCCACCCTTTTTCACGGGATGCGCAGTGCTGCCACCTTTGGGATTGGTGATCGAGGCATCCTTGTTCCCGCGGTCGCCATAGGGATCGTCGCTCATACCGCGCTCCGATCTGCTGAGTTCATCATCTGTCGTCTCCTAAAACGCGGTGCATTCGCCCAGGTACTGGCGCGCGGCCAGTTCGCGGCCTGAAATCAGGTTCTCCGAATGCACGGCGTCGCCGCCATCAAGCATGAGAGTTGTGGTCACCGTACCGCCCGACACCGGGCGTTCCAGAACCGTGATTGCCCGATCGCCCAGCAAAAGGTTGAATTCACTCAACCGGTTACCTCCGATCCGCTCGACCGAGTTTGTCTCCAGATCGACGCGGAACCGGATGTCTTCCCCGGCGTGATCGCATTTCGTGTTCGGATCGCACACCCAGTCAAAAAAGCAGCGGAACACCACCTGTTCCGCGCGCGCGGGCAAGGTCGTCAGGGACGTCGTGGCGATCAGGGCGAGGGCAAACAGCGACCTCATGCGTCCACTTTATCCTTGTTTTTCAGACCAGTACCCAGATACGCCTCGATCACCTGCTCGTTGGCCTTGATCTCGTCCAGGGTGCCCTGGGCCAGCACCTTGCCTTCGGCCATGCAGATCACCGGATCACACAGCCGGCCGATGAAATCCATGTCGTGTTCGATCACGACAAAGGTATAGTTGCGTTCCTTGTTCAGCCGGATGATGGCGTCGCCAATGGTGTTCAGCAGCGTCCGGTTCACGCCGGCGCCGACCTCGTCGAGAAACACGATCTTGGCGTCGACCATCATCGTGCGGCCCAGTTCCAGCAGCTTTTTCTGACCGCCCGAAACCTGCCCGGCCTTGTGATCGGCGAGATGGGAAATGGTCAGGAATTCAAGGACTTCGTCCGCCTTGGCGCGCAGCGCGCGTTCCTCGTCGGCGATCCGTTTGCGGCCGAACCAGGTGTTCCACAGCGCCTCGCCGGACTGGCCGCCGGGCACCATCATCAGGTTCTCGCGGCAGCTCATCGAGCTGAATTCATGGGCGATCTGGAAGGTCCGCAAGAGTCCCTTGTGAAACAGCTCGTGCGGGGGCAGGCCGGTGATGTCCTCGCCTGCCATCGTCACCTTGCCCGAGGTTGGTGGCAGAACCCCGGCGATCACGTTGAAAAGAGTGGTTTTTCCAGCGCCGTTTGGCCCGATCAACCCGGTGATCGACCCTTCGGCAATCTCAAGCGTGGCCCCATCAACAGCGTGGAACCCGCCGAAATGCTTGTGCACGTCTTCGACGACGATCATCGCACCCCCGTCCGCATCCTAGCGGTTCTTGTTGTCCGACCGCTTTTGGCGCGGCCTTTTGATGCCAAAACAGCCCGGACACAAGGGGCCGGGCTGTTCTGTCTTAGCAGAAGTTCGCGATCAGCGGTACTTGGCCGTGGTGATTTCACCACCCTTGATCACGATCTGACGGTAGTTACCGGCCGATTCACCGGCACCGATCAGCTCAACCGCAGTCGCACCGACATAGTCGATGTCACCGCCGGACTTGAGGATTTCCAGCGCCTTGGCCAGTTCACCGGGATAGATTTTTTCGCCCGGAGCATTGGCGACTTCCATGACCTTGTCCTTGTAAGCGCCTGAATCCATGGAATTTGCGGCCTGCATTGCCAGCATGATCAGCGCAGCCGCGTCATAGGATTCGGGAGTAAAGGGCGAGGTGGCGTCGAATGCGCCGCCGACCAGTTCCTCGAACTTGGCCGCGCCGGGGCTGTCGGTGCCGGGGTGCTGACCGGTCGAGCCTTCGATTTCATCGCCGAAGTTCTCGGCCAGCTTGGCGCCGATCATCCCGTCGGGGAAGTGGAAGGTGTCAAAGGCGCCCGAATCCAGCGCCGCGCGCACAATGCCGGAACCGCCCTGGTCGACATAGCCTGCAACGACCAGACGGTCGCCGCCGGCTGCGGCCAGCGCGCCAACTTCGGCCGAGTAGTCGGCCTTGCCGTCTTCATGCGCGGCGTTGATGGTCACGGTGCCGCCGGCGGCTTCGAATGCAGCCTGGAAGCTGTCGGCCAGACCCTTGCCGTAGTCGTTGTTGGTATAGGTGACGGCGACTTCTTTGATGCCTTCTTCCATCAGCACTTCGGTCATCACGACGCCCTGACGGGCATCCGACGGGGCGGTGCGGAAGAACAGGCCATTGTCTTCGGCGGTCGACAGCGCCGGCGACGTGGCCGAGGGCGAGATCATCACGACACCGTTTGCCACCGCAACGTTGGACAGGATCGCTCCGGTCACACCCGAGCAGTCCGCGCCCATGATACCGCTGACACCGTCCGAAGTGACCAGACGTTCTGCCGCGGCGGTTGCGGCACCGGCGTCGATGCAGGTGGAGTCGGCGCGGACCGGGGTGACCTTGGCGCCATCCAGCAGCATGCCGCTGTCGGTGACTTCCTTCATGGCCAGTTCGGCGCCGTCCGCCATAGAGGGGGTCAGCGATTCAATGGGGCCGGTAAAGCCCAGGATGATGCCGATCTTGACGTCTTTTGCGTGGCTTCCCGCAAAGGCGGATCCGGCCATGAGCGCGGTGGCCGCAGTGGCCATCATAAGTTTTTTCATTTTGTTTCTCCCGTATTGGAACAGTGATGTCCAGATTCGACCCTAGAAAAGCTCTGCGGAAAAGAAAAGCGGTATCGCGTAGCGCATTCCTTGGCGTCAATCGCCCGAGCGACGGCGGGCTGGCGATATCGTGGTTCTTGCCTATATGCAGAGACAGTGGAAGCCGGAGGTCCAGATGCGCTTGTTGTTCCTGAGTATGACCATCGCCCTGGGGGTGCTGCCCGCCCTGGCGCAGCAGTTACCCAGCTCTGCAGGCCCGCTGCGGGTGGAACGGATTGCCGACGGGTTCGATACACCTTGGGCCTTTGCGTTTTTGCCCGATGGCAGCGTTCTGGTCACCGAACGCGGAGGGCGTCTGTTTCGGGTCGCGGACGGACGCAAGCAACGGGTCGCGGGCGTGCCCAAGGTGGAAGAGCGCGGGCAGGGCGGATTGCTGGACGTCATGGTGCCGCGTGACTTTTCCAACAGCCGGCAGGTGTTTCTGACCTATGCGCGCAAACAGCCCGGGGGCGCCGGTACGGCCCTGGCCGTCGGGCGATTGAACGACGCTGGCACCCGGCTGTCCGGTGTGCGCAGGATTTTTGAAATGGCGCCGGGCAACAGCGGCGGGCGGCATTTCGGAAGCCGCGTGATCGAAGCGCCGGATGGCAAGCTGTTTGTCACACTGGGCGAAAGGGGCGACCGGCCGGCGGCGCAGGATCTGGGCAATCACAACGGGACCGTTGTACGGCTGAACAGGGACGGATCGGTGCCCGCCGACAATCCCTTTGTCGGAACGGCAGGTGCCCAACCGGAAATCTGGTCATACGGCCACCGAAACCCGCAGGGTGCGGATTTCGACGGTCGGGGGCAGCTCTGGGTCGTGGAGCATGGCGCGCGGGGCGGTGACGAGATCAACCGGATCCGGCGCGGCGCGAACTACGGTTGGCCTGTGATCTCGTACGGCCGGCATTATTCGGGACTGAAGATCGGCGAGGGCACGTCAAAGCCGGGCATGGAGCAGCCTGAGCATTATTGGGATCCCTCGATCGCGCCTTCCGGTATGATGATCTATTCCGGCAAGCTCTGGCCCGGGTGGCGCGGTGACATCTTTGTCGGGTCATTGAAGTTTGACATGATCGGCCGGTTGTCGGGCGCACCTTTGCGCGAAGCCGAGCGGATCAGCGGCGCGGAAACCGGCCGTATCCGCGACGTGGCCGAGGCGCCTGATGGCGCGATCTGGTTCCTGTCGGAAACCGAAGGCGCGCTGTTTCGTCTGACGCCATGACGCTGGCAAATTGGGAAATGCACTGACAGACTGGGCTAACACGTTTGTTGACTAGGAGAGTTTTCATGATCCGCCCTTTTCTTGCATCGCTGCTTGTGATCGGAACCATCGCCGGCGCACAGGCGCAGACCACGGCCCCCTCCGGATCTGGGAGTGCCGAACTGACGCCACGCGAAGCCTACCAGCGCGGACGGGCCTTGCTCGACCAGCTGATAATGGAGCGCAAGATCGTCGAGGCGGTCACGATCTTTGATCCCAACGAGGCGATGAGCCGGGAAAACCTGGCGGTGATCGAAGCGGACCTGCGGACCCGTTACACTGAGGATTTCGAACATGCCGCCGTGGTGCGCAGCGAATTGATGCGCAACGGGTTCCGGCAGGAGCTGATCGCCTATTGGACCGGCAATCAGTACCTGTATGTTTACCTGCTGATGCACACGTTTGAAAATCGCACGCAGTTGCTGAACTTTGCCTACAACAGTTCCTTCGAAGAGCTGAACGGACGGTTTTGACCGTCAGATCGACAACCGCGCCGCATGGCTGCCGCGTTCGCGGTAGGGGGTCGTGTCATAATGCGCCCGGTAGCATTTCGAGAAATGCGAGGGCGAGGCAAAGCCGCAGGCGAGCGCGACGTTGATCACGCTCATGTCCGTCTGCATCAGCAGGTTCCGGGCCTTCTGTAGGCGAAGTTCCATGTAATACCGCTTGGGCGAGCGGTTCAGGTAGCGGCGGAACAGCCGTTCCAGCTGGCGGGTGGACATGCCGACATCGCTGGCCAGGATCGACGGGCTGATAGGCTCTTCGATATTGGCTTCCATCATTTGGATGACCTGGCTGAGCTTCGGGTGCCGCACACCGATGCGGGTGGGCACCGACAGCCGCTGGGTGTCCTGATCGGTCCGGATCGAGGAATAGATCAGCTGATCGGCCACCGCGTTGGCCAGCTCCTCTCCATGATGATCCGCGATCAGTTTCAGCATCAGGTCAATCGAGGCGGTTCCACCGGCCGTGGTCAGACGGTTCCCATCGACCACAAACACCGATTTGGTCAGTTCGACATCTTCGAATTCTTCCGCGAAACTGTCTGAGTTTTCCCAATGGATAGTGGCGCGTTTGCCGTCCAGCAGACCGGCGCGGGCCAGCGAGTAGGCTGCTGTGCACAAGCCGCCGATCACCGGGCCCTTGCGCGCCTCGCGGCGAACCCAACCCAGCAGACGCTTGGTCGTTGCCTGCTGCACGTCGATGCCGCCACAGATCAGAATGGTGTCGTCTCTGCTCAGTTCCTCAAGGTCGCCGTCGACCTTGAACCCGGTTCCGGCGGAGCAGTGAACAATATCGCCGCCTTCTCCCACCAGCCGCCATGAATACAGAGTCCGGTCCGCCATCCGGTTGGCGATCCGCAGGCTTTCCAGTGCCGCTGAGAAGCAAAGCATGGTAAAGTTGTCCAGCAGGACAAATACAAACCGACGTGGACGTTTATCATCACTGTCCACTTTGACAACTTGGCGTTGCTCTTGCATGGCGCATTGTCCTTTGATCGTTGGTGGCGTCACAGCCTGTTTCAGTACCGTGAATGCAACCTTGCTCAGAGCTTAATTGCGGCGTCAAGGGTCGCAAAACGGATATGGCCACCGGCGTCAGGCTTTTGTATAGAGGCGGCCTGAACCTCGCAGCGGAGAGAAGAGCGATGAGTGAGTGGAAAAAGTCGGACTGGCGCGCGAAACCGCGGGTGCAGATGCCCGATTATACCGATCCTGCGGCGCTGGCCGCAGTTGAGGCGCAGCTTTCCAAATATCCGCCGCTGGTCTTTGCGGGCGAGGCGCGCCGGCTGAAAAAGCACCTGGGCGCGGCGTCGCGTGGTGAGGCCTTTCTTTTGCAGGGGGGCGACTGCGCAGAGAGCTTTGAACAGTTCAGCGCAGACGGCATTCGCGACACCTTCAAGGTCATGCTGCAGATGGCGATGGTGCTGACTTATGGCGCCAAGGTTCCGGTGATCAAGCTGGGTCGCATGGCCGGCCAGTTCGCCAAGCCGCGCAGCGCGCCGACCGAGGTTGTCGACGGGGTCGAACTGCCCAGCTACCGTGGCGACATCATCAACGAGTTGGACTTCACGCCACAGGCGCGTATTCCCGATCCTGCCAAGATGCTGCAGGCCTATACCCAGGCGGCGGCGACGCTGAACCTGCTGCGCGCCTTTTCGACGGGCGGTTACGCCGACGTCAATCAGGTCCATGCCTGGACGCTGGGATTCACTGAATCCGAGAAAGCCGAGAAATACCGCGAAATGGCGGCCCGGATCACCGATACCCTGGATTTCATGAAGGCGGCGGGCGTGACGCAGGAAACCGCGCACACGCTGCAGTCGGTCGAGTTCTATACCAGCCACGAGGGGCTTCTGCTGGAATATGAGGAAGCTCTGACACGTCTGGATTCCACATCTGGTAAATGGCTGGCCGGGTCGGGCCACATGCTTTGGATTGGCGACCGGACCCGACAGCCGGACGGCGCGCATGTGGAGTTCCTGAGCGGAGTGCTGAACCCGATCGGCCTGAAGTGCGGCCCGACGACAACGGCCGAGGATCTCAAGGTTCTGATGGCCAAGCTGAACCCCGAGAACGAGGCCGGTCGCCTGACATTGATCACCCGTTTCGGCGCCGGCAAGGTCGCCGAACACCTGCCGCGTCTGATCAAGACGGTCGAAGAAGAGGGCGCCAAGGTTGTCTGGGTCTGCGATCCGATGCACGGCAACACGATCAAATCCTCGACCGGCTACAAGACAAGACCATTCGATTCCGTGCTGCGCGAGGTTCGCGAATTCTTTGGCGTCCATGCCGCAGAAGGGACCGTACCCGGCGGCGTACATTTCGAGATGACCGGTCAGGATGTCACGGAATGTACAGGCGGGGTCCGCGCTGTCAGCGAAGAGGATCTCAGCGACCGCTATCATACCGCCTGCGACCCGCGTCTGAACGCCAACCAGTCTCTGGAACTGGCATTTCTCGTGGCCGAGGAGCTGACCGCCCTGCGCGACTCCCGGACCAAGCGCGAGGCCGGCTGACTGGCCTTTGCACCACTGATTGCATTGATACCGGGACCAGCTGGCCCCGGTATCTTTGTTTCTGCCTTTAGAATGTGATCCGGCTCAGGACTTGATCAGCCGCAGGTGCGGCGCATTGCCGTCAAATGGCGCCCGGTCTTCGGCCAGACCGTCGCTGGCATCCGCAAATTGATGCGGGGCCGGATAGGCGCCGTTGACCGACCGGAACGATGAGGCGGCCACGTTAAAGCGGAACGGTACCTTGGCCACGGGCATTTCCGCCACAAGGACACCCAGCGCCCGGCTCACGTCGCCCAGGTCGCTTTGCAGCGGCAGCAAAATCATCCGAGCTTCGGTCATGGGTTTCCCACGCTGCGGTTCGCCCATCAGGGTCAATTCCGCGACAGCCGGGGTGTCAAAGACATGCTCCAGAACCGGGCCGATCTCGTTTCGTCCGCTCGGCGTGAAAAAGGCCGTCAACGGCATGCCGCGCACTTCCATCCCGGCCAGCAGGCTGAGGTGCTGGCCGGCCAGACGGAAGCGGGCAACACCCGGCGCGATGCGTTCGAGGATGAAAGCGTATTCCAGAACGTTCTCAAGCCCGCGCGGGTCGATCTGTGAACGGCGCGGTACGGAGGCGTCCTGCCGCAATGCGTTCCAGTATGCTTCGGCCTGGCGCAACGGGGACAGGCTGACATTACTGCGAAAACGGTCCATCGGAATTACCTCACCTGTCCTTGTGTCCCCGGTGTTACTTGTCAAAACCGGCATCTGCCTACTCCTCGATACAAACTGGCCGCTGGCCAAAACACGTCCTTTGCTGGTTGAGAACCCTTTTTAGCAATAGCTTCATAAAGGTTACTCGCACGTTAATTGTATCCTGTTCCTTCTCAATTGGGTGGATTTCCTTAACGATTGGTTAACACTGTCGGAGGCGACCGCAGCCCTCTCGATCAGGCTGACGCGGGCGAGGGGCTTGCTCTGCTCGCAGGGATGGCATTAGGTGCGCTCAAACCGCTTCGGGCAGAGAAAAAGAAGGAGAACGGCGCCAATGATCAGATCCATGACCGGTTTTGCCTCTGCCAAGGGCGAACGAGGCGCGTTTTCCTGGAGCTGGGAGTTGCGCAGCGTCAACGCGAAGGGCCTGGATCTAAGGCTGCGGGTCCCCGATTGGCTGGAGGGCCTCGAGGCGGCCTTGCGCGGCCAGTTGGGCAAGGCGGTGACACGCGGAAACGTAACCGTGTCGCTGCGTTTGACGCGGGCCGACGAATCTGCCGGGCTAGAGTTGAACCGGCAGGCGATGATGGCGGCGCTGGATGCCCTGGGCCAGATCGAGGCAGAGGCCGCGCGACGCGGGATCGCGATGGCGCCGTCTTCGGCCAGCGACCTGTTGGGGCTGCGCGGAATGACAGATGCCGGGGCCGCGGAGCATGATGTCGAGCCGCTGGTCGCACAAATCAAGAGCGAGTTCACACCACTGGTTGAGGCATTCCTGAACATGCGTGAAACCGAGGGCGCGGCGCTGGCGCGGGTGCTGGATGATCAGCTGACGCAGGTGGCGGCGCTGACGTCGCAGGCTGCCGCGCTTGCCGAGGCGCGCCGTGAGACCATGGCCGATACCCTTCGGACCAACCTGGCCCGCGTACTGGAAAATTCCGACGGTGCGGACCCGGACAGGGTCGCACAGGAACTGGCGGTGCTCGCGGTGAAATCGGACGTGACCGAGGAAATCGACCGCCTCAAGGCGCATGTCGGGGCCGCGCGCAAATTGTTGAACACGGGGGGCGCGGTGGGGCGCAAGCTGGATTTCCTGATGCAGGAGTTCAATCGAGAGGCCAACACGCTGTGCTCCAAATCCCAGAACACCGACCTGACCTCGGTCGGGCTGGACCTGAAGGCCGTCATCGACCAGATGCGCGAGCAGGTTCAGAACATCGAATAACAAAGCCTCAAAGAAGGAGAGCGCGCCCAATGGCTCAGCGACGCGGCCTTTTGATCATTCTGTCCTCGCCTTCGGGCGCGGGGAAATCGACGCTCAGCAAACGGTTGCGGGCCTGGGATCCGTCGATCGTGTTCTCGGTCAGCGCCACCACCCGAGCGCCGCGAGATGGCGAGTTGGACGGTAAGGATTATCGGTTCATGAGCGAGGAGGCGTTCAAGAAAACGGTCGCCGAAAGCGGCATGTTGGAACATGCCCACGTGTTCGGGAATTTCTACGGATCACCCAAGGGGCCGGTCGAAGAGGCGATCCATAACGGGCAGGATGTGCTGTTTGATATCGATTGGCAGGGCGCGCAGCAGATCCGGAACTCGGACCTGGGCAAACACACGCTGTCGATCTTTTTGTTGCCGCCTTCGATAAGGGAACTGCGTCGGCGTCTGGAAACGCGCGGTCAGGACAGCGCCGAGGTCATCGCCAAGCGGATGCAGAAAAGCTGGGACGAAATCAGCCACTGGGACAGCTACGATCATGTGCTGATCAACGATGACCTGGACACCACCGAACGCGACCTGAAGGCGATCATCACCGCAACGCGGCTGCGCCGGCTGCAACAGCCACATCTGGTCGATCATGTCCGCCAATTGCAAACCGAATTCGAGGAGAAATCATGACTGTATACGCTTTGGGCGATCACGCGCCGCAAATCCATGCTGATACCTGGGTCGCCCCGGATGCCAACCTGATCGGCAAGGTGGTGATGGAGGCGGGATCGTCAGTCTGGTTTGGCTGCACCATCCGCGCGGATCACGAGGAAATCCGCATTGGCGAGGGATCGAACGTGCAGGAAGACTGCGTGATGCACATCGATGCGGGCTATCCACTCATCATCGGCAAGAACTGTACGATCGGTCACAAGGTCATGCTGCATGGTTGTACAATCGGTGACAACACGCTGATCGGCATGGGGGCAATGGTGCTGAACGGCGCCAAGATCGGCCGGAACTGCCTGATCGGGGCAGGGGCGCTTGTCACCGAGAACAAGGTGATCCCGGACAATTCGCTGGTGATGGGCGTGCCGGGCAAGGTGGTGCGTGAAATCGATGAGAAAAACGCTCAGCGGATCACCCTCGGCGCGCTGCACTATCAGGAGAACATGCGCCGGTTCCGTGACGAGATGAAAGCGGTCGACTGATGCGCAACGACAAGGGTTCCCTGGTCCGGCCGATGCCGCTGCCGCATAGTGCCAGCACGCCGGTGGTGACACCGCTCAGCCCGTCGGTGGTGTATGCCAGCGAGACGCCGGACGCGCTGGACGCGCAATACGAAGGCCGGGTTCACGGCTATACATACTCGCGCGAGGGTCATCCCAACGCCGATGTGGTCGCCGCGCGGCTGGATGCGATGGAGGGTGTCGCGGGTGGTGTCGTGACGGGATCGGGCATGGCGGCGGTCTCTGCGGTTCTGTTGGGGCTGACAAAGGCCGGTGACCATGTGATCGGAGGAAATCAGCTTTATGGTCGCTCGCTGCGGCTGATAGCGGAGGATCTGCCACGGTTGGGCATCGCAACGACGCTGGCTGATCCGGGCGACTTGGATGCGATCCGCGCCGCGATCCGGCCGGAAACCAGGATGATCCTGGTTGAGGTGGTGTCGAACCCGACCCTGGCCGTGGCCGACATCGCGGGGCTGGCGGCGTTGTGCAAAGAGACTGGCGTTCTGCTGGTGGTGGACAACACCTTTACCACACCGCGCGGGTTCCGCCCGTTTGATCACGGCGCGGATATCGTGATCCATTCGATCACCAAGCTGTTGGCGGGACACTCTGACGTCATGCTGGGCTATGTCGCCGCGCGTGATCCCGAACTGGCAGAGCGGTTGCGCATATTCTCGGTCACCACCGGGCTGACGCCAAGCCCGTTTGACTGCTGGCTGGCCGAACGCGGTATGCTGACCTTTGATCTGCGCTTCGAGCGTGCCCAGCAGACTGCCGCGCTGCTGGCCGATCATCTCGCCGGGTTGAAGGGGGTCAGGCGGGTGATCTATCCGACCCGCACCGATCATCCTGATCGGGCACGTGCGCAGGAATTGTTGCGGGGGCAGGGGTGCAACATGGTCAGTTTCGAGCTGACCGGAGGCAGGGACGCGGCCAATGCCTTTGCCCGTGCAGCAGACGGGTTGGCCTTTGCCCCGACACTGGGTGATGTCGGCACGACCCTGTCACACCCTGCGTCGTCGTCGCACCGGGCGCTGACAGCCGATCGGCGCGCGGAACTGGGCCTCTCCGAAGGGTTCTTTCGCGTGTCCGTCGGGCTCGAAGAGCCGGAGGCGCTGCTGGCGATCTTTTCAGATGCGGTGGCGGCGGCCGCTGACGTATCCTAGTTACATGCGGGGGGCAGAGTGGTCCGGCCCCCGCAGTTTACAGGTTTCAAAAGTTACATGTCCGATTCCCTGATCCAAGATTTCCTGCCGGCGATCCCATTGCCGGCCCTGTTGATTGACCAGACCGAACGGATCATCGCCGCAAATCCCGAGGCGCAAACTTTTTTGGGCCAGCAGATAACCGGACGCCATTTCGCAACCATCCTGCGGCAGCCGCCGGTAATCGAAACCATCGAGAAAGTTCTGCGCGACAGAACCCCGCGCCGAACGCGGCACCTGTCAAACGATGGCGTGCAGGAAACAACCTATGATGTCTTCTGCCGATACATACCGGGAATTGGCGCGGTCCAGGGCGGTGCGGTGCTGGTCAGCTTTCAGGACGTGACCCATCTGGAGCAAGCCAGCCAGATGCGTCGTGATTTCGTGGCTAATGTCAGTCACGAGCTGCGCACGCCGCTGACGGCGCTGATCGGGTTCATCGAGACCCTGCGCGGCGCCGCACGGGACGATCCGGCAGCGCGCGAGCGGTTCTTGTCCATCATGGCCGACGAATCCAATCGGATGAACCGTCTGGTTGGCGACCTGCTGTCGCTGAACCGGGTTGAAAGCGAAGAGCGGGTCAGGCCACGCGAAAAGATCGATCTGAGCGCACAGTTGGCCGATACGCTGACGTCGCTGCGCCCGCTGGCTGAGGCGGCGGGGGTCAACCTTGCGCTGAACGCCCCTGAGGAACCCGTGTATGTCACCGGAGATACCGATCAGCTGCGCCAGGTGTTTACCAATCTGGTTGAAAACGCGATCAAATACGGCGGGAGTGGCGGCAAGGTCGATGTGGTTCTGACATCTTCCGAGCGCGACCCGGCGATCCGGGCCGCTGCCGCGCGGGTGCAGATCATCGACAAGGGGCCGGGAATCGATCCTGTGCATTTGCCTCGGCTGACCGAACGATTCTATCGTGCGGACAACCACCGCTCGCGGGAACTGGGTGGAACCGGTCTGGGCCTGGCGATTGTCAAACACATCATCAATCGCCACCGTGGTCGCCTGAGGGTCGAAAGCGAGGTTGGGCAAGGCGCTGTTTTCACGGTTATTTTGCCGGCCTGACGGAACGCTGCAGATTTGTCGCCTTGTTGCAGACAACCAATTTCCCGCGCATTTACAGAGATTTCCGTTGGGTCATTGGCGCAAAATCGGCCCACTGTCATCAAACTGTTACGTATGTGTCACAAAAGGTGCATGCAGGCTCACTACGAGAGGCCGCAAGATCATCATGGGGGTGATCACTTTGCTACCTTACCCAAGGAGACACATATGTCCTTTGTGAAACTGTCGGCTTCGGCCCTGGCAATCGCTGCCGTTTCTGCAACCGCTGCTGCCGCGCGCGACCAGGTCCAGGTTGCCGGTTCGTCGACCGTTCTGCCCTACGCCTCGATCGTGGCGGAAGCTTTCGGCGAAAACTTCGACTTTCCGACCCCGGTCGTGGAATCGGGCGGCTCCTCGGCCGGTCTGAAGCGGTTCTGCGAAGGAGTGGGCGAGAACACCATCGACGTCGCCAACGCATCGCGCAAGATCAAGGACAAGGAAATCGCGGCCTGCGCCGAGAATGGCGTGACCGACATCATCGAAGTCCGCATTGGTTACGACGGCATCGTCTTTGCCAGCGACATCAATGGCAACGGCTTTGAATTCACCCCGACCGACTGGTTCCTGGCCCTGTCCGACAAGGTTCTGGTTGACGGCGCTCTGGTCGACAACCCGAACAAGACCTGGGCCGACGTGAATGCGGCCTTCCCTGCGCAGCCGATCCAGGCCTATGTCCCGGGCACCAAGCACGGCACCCGTGAAGTTTTTGAGGACAAGGTGATCCTGGCGGGCTGTGAAGCCACCGGCGCCTTCGAGGCGCTGAAGGCCGCCAATGGCGACGACAAGAAAGCCGCCGAAAAAGCCTGTATCTCGCTGCGCACCGACGGCGTTTCGGTCGACATCGATGGCGACTACACCGAGACCCTGGCCCGCATCGAAAGCAACAAGGACGGCATTGGCGTCTTTGGTCTGGCCTTTTACGAGAACAACACCGACAAGCTGCAGGTTGCGACCATGTCCGGCGTTGTCCCCTCGACCGAGTCCATCGCAACCGGCGAATACCCGGTGTCGCGCCCGCTGTTCTTCTACGTGAAGAAAGCGCATATCGGTGTGATCCCCGGCCTGAAGGAATATGCCGAATTCTTCGTCGCGGATGAAATCGCCGGCCCCGACGGCCCGCTGGCCGAATACGGTCTCGTCTCCGACCCGGAACTGGCCGAAACGCAAGCGGCCGTTTCCGACGAAGCCGTCATGGGCGGCGCGATGTAAGTCGCTTCTGGCCGGGAGTGTGAGTGCTCCCGGCCAACTCTACATTCTCTACCATCCGCTAGACGCGATCGGAGCCCTTGATGCCCACGTTATGGCTCGTTGTACTGCTCTTTGCGCTGGCCGCGGTCGGGTTTGTCCTGGGGCGCAGCCGTGCCTTGGCGACAGCCGGCGGCGATGCCCGCGCGCTGCATTCTCTTCCCACCTACTACGGTTTGAACGTTGCGCTCAGCGCCTTGGTGCCGGCACTGGGCGTGCTGGCGATCTGGGTGCTGGCACAGCCAATTTTGATCGAAACGCGCGTGTCCGGCATGATCCCGGACGAGTTGATCCCCGAGGGCACGACCCGTGGGCTGGTGATGAGCGATGTTCGCCGGGTGGCAGATGGGCTGGACGAAGCCGTCCGCCAGGGAAGTCTGACAAAGAGCGAAGCGGACAACCTGCGCAGTGACGCGACCGACGTGCGTGCGCGGCTGGGCGAAGTTGGCGTGGCGCTGGGATCGGACGTGCGCCCCGAGGTCCTGACCGCCGCGCAGCAGTTCCGCCGGATGACGACGACGGGCAACATCGCGATGATCGTGGTTATCGGGATGCTGGCCGCGGGTGGACTGGCGTTTGCCTATACCCGTACGAACAAGGATTTCCGCGCCCGAAATGTCGTCGAGCAGGGCGTTTTGGCCTTGCTGATCCTCGCCGCGTCGCTGGCCATCTTGACCACCGTCGGCATCGTTTTGTCGATGCTGTTCGAAACGCTGAACTTCTTCAAACTGCACCCGTGGACCGATTTCTTTTTCGGCAGCACCTGGGCTCCGAACTTTCGCGGCGACAGCGAGTTGTCCATTCTGCCGCTGTTGTGGGGAACGCTCTATATCTCTTTCCTCGCCCTGCTGGTGGCGGTGCCCATCGGCCTGTTCGCAGCCATTTACCTGTCCGAGTACGCCAACCGGCATACCCGAGCCTTCGCCAAGCCGTTGCTCGAGATCCTCGCCGGCATTCCTACTATCGTGTACGGGCTTTTCGCGCTGCTGACGGTGGGGCCCGCACTGGTCAAAGTCTTTGGCCGCGGCGAGGACGGTTTGCTGGGCGTCGACTGGATGACCGGGGCAACATCGGTGCTGACGGCCGGGGTGGTGATGGGCATCATGCTGATCCCCTTTGTATCCTCGCTGAGTGATGACATTATCAACGCCGTGCCACAAGCGATGCGCGACGGCTCTCTCGGGCTGGGCGCGACCAAGTCGGAAACCGTGCGGCAGGTGGTCTTGCCGGCGGCCCTGCCGGGGATTGTCGGCGCGGTCCTGCTGGCCGCCAGCCGGGCCATCGGTGAAACCATGATCGTGGTCATGGGGGCAGGGGCGATTGCCAAGTTCTCGCTCAACCCGCTGGAATCGATGACGACGATCACCACCCGGATCGTCAGCCAGTTGACCGGCGATACCGATTTCGCCAGCCCTGAAACCCTTGTGGCCTTTGCGCTGGGTCTGACGCTGTTTGTTCTGACGTTGGGTCTGAACGTGCTGGCGCTGTACATCGTGCGCACATATCGGGAGCAGTACGAATGACCGAGACATCGCAGTCCACGGAAAACGGACGTAAGCCACACGGCGGTTCCCTGATGACGCTCAGCAAGCGAACCGCACGCCGCAATGCCGCGGAAAAACGGTTCCAAATCTACGGAATCGCGGCCATTGCAGTCGGCCTTCTCATGCTGATCATACTGGTGTCCACCATCGTCAGCCGGGGTGTCGGAGCGTACAGCCAGACCTTTGTCACGCTGCAGGTCGAACTGTTGGAAAGCAAGCTGGACAAGTCGGGAACCCGCGACCTGGAAAAGATCAAAAAGGTGTCGACCTTTGGCTATGCGCCGCTGATCAAGAATGCCTTTTCGGTCAAATTAGAGGAACTGGGTATTCAGAGCGAACTGTCGGCCAAGGAACAGGCGGCGATCCTGTCCAAGAGTGCGCCCGCGCAGCTGCGTGACTATGTCATCGCCAACCCTGACAAGATCGGAGAGACCATCGAGTTCCGCTTTCTCGCCAACGGCCGCGTCGATGGCTACATGAAGGGACGGGTCAGCCGGGAGTCGATCGCAAACGACAAGAGCATCAACGCAGAACAGCTTGATTTCGTGGATATTCTTGTCGTCAACGACGTGATAGAGAAGACTTTTAATCTCGACTTCATCACCGGAGCGGACGCCTCCGACCAGCGCCCAGAAGCCGCTGGAATGGGCGTATCCATGATTGGTTCGCTATTCATGATGCTGGTGGTGCTGGCGCTGGCGTTGCCGATCGGTGTGGCGGCTTCGATCTACCTTGAAGAATTCGCGCCACAGAACTGGCTGACCGATGTCATTGAGGTCAATATCTCCAACCTCGCCGCTGTACCGTCTATCGTATTCGGTATCCTGGGTCTGGCGGTTTTCATCAACTACATGCATCTGCCGACATCTGCACCTTTGGTCGGCGGGTTGGTGCTGACGTTGATGACGCTGCCGACAATTATCATCTCGACCCGTGCTTCGCTGAAGTCTGTGCCGCCGTCGATCCGCGATGCCGCGCTTGGGGTCGGTGCGTCAAAAATGCAGGCGGTTTTCCACCATGTGCTGCCGTTGGCCGCGCCGGGGATCCTGACCGGCACCATTATCGGTCTGGCACAGGCGCTGGGGGAAACGGCACCGCTGTTGCTGATCGGGATGGTGGGCTTTATCGCCTCGAATGCGCCCGACAGCCTTGCCTCGGGACTGATGTCGCCGAACTCGGCGATGCCTGCGCAAATCTATGAATGGGCCAAGCGGGCCGACCCGGCGTTTTACGAACGCGCCTGGGGCGGTATCATCATCCTGCTGGTCTTTCTGATTACCATGAATACGGTGGCCGTGATCCTGCGCCGCCGCTTTGAACGTCGCTGGTAGGGACCTGTACCATGAACGATATGACTTTGCTGGAGAGAGACGTGGACACCAAGAACATCAAAATCGCCGCGAACAATGTCCAAGTCTACTACGGTGATACTCACGCGATCAAAGACGTGAATGTACAGATCGAAGACAAGACGGTTACCGCCTTTATTGGGCCTTCGGGTTGCGGCAAATCCACGTTTCTGCGCTGCCTGAACCGGATGAACGACACGATTGACATTTGCCGGGTCGAAGGTGACATCCTGTTGGATGGCGAGGACATCTATGACCCCAAGGTCGACCCGGTGCAGCTGCGCGCCAAGGTCGGCATGGTGTTCCAGAAGCCGAACCCGTTCCCCAAGTCGATCTATGACAACATCGCCTATGGTCCGCGAATTCACGGGCTGGCCCGCAACAAGGCCGAACTGGATGATATTGTCGAGAAATCCCTGCGCCGGGGCGCGATCTGGGACGAGGTCAAGGACCGCCTGGATGCGCCCGGAACTGGTCTGTCCGGCGGTCAGCAGCAGCGCCTGTGTATCGCCCGCGCGGTGGCGACCGAACCCGAAGTCCTGCTGATGGACGAACCCTGTTCCGCGCTGGACCCGATCGCCACCGCCCAGGTCGAAGAACTGATCGACGAATTGCGGCAGAACTATTCGGTCGTGATCGTGACCCATTCGATGCAGCAGGCCGCAAGGGTCAGCCAGAAAACCGCCTTCTTCCATCTCGGCAATCTGGTCGAGTTCGGTGAGACCGGACATATCTTTACCAACCCCGAAGATCCGCGCACGGAAAGCTACATCACGGGCCGTATCGGCTAATCAGTGGAGAGAAAGATGCCAGAGCAACATATCGCAAGCGTCTTTGACCGGGATCTGGAAGCGGTTCAGGCGCGGATCATGAAGATGGGCGGGCTGGTTGAGGCCGCCATCATGGAGGCGGCAAGGTCGCTGGAAACCCGCGACGAAGAGCTGGCCGAAAAGGTCCGTCGTGGCGATGCGGCCATCGACACGCTGGAAGACATGATCAACCAGGACACTGCTCGGCTGATCGCTTTGCGGGCACCGGCAGCCGGCGATTTGCGGATTGTCCTGACAGTCATGAAGATCAGCGCGAACCTGGAACGCATCGGGGATTATGCCAAGAACATCGCCAAGCGGACCGGTGTGCTGAGCCAGCAGCCCCCGGTGAATGACAGCGCGGCCTCGCTGCGGCGAATGGCACGCGAAGTTGAACTGATGCTCAAGGATGCGCTGGATTCCTATATCCAGCGCGACAAGGAACTGGCACGGGACGTCATCGACCGCGACCGCGAGGTCGACCAGATGTATAACGCCCTGTTCCGCGAATTCTTGACCTTCATGATGGAGGACCCCCGCAACATCACACCCTGCATGCACCTGCACTTCATTGCCAAAAACATTGAACGTATGGGTGATCACGTGACCTCAATCGCCGAGCAGGTTGTTTATCTGGTCAGTGGCGATCGCCCGACAGAGGATCGACCCAAGGCCGATCTGACATCGGAACGCCGGGTGGAAGGGTAAGCCATGTCTGCCGATCAGCCCACGGTTCTGGTGGTCGAGGATGAGATGGCTCAGCGCGAGGTGCTGGCCTATAATCTGGAGGCGGAAGGTTTCCGGGTTCTGAAGGCCGAAAACGGAGATGAAGCGCTGTTGCTTGTCGACGAGGACACGCCCGACATCATCGTATTGGACTGGATGATGCCCAACCTATCGGGCATCGAGGTCTGTCGACGGCTGAAAACTCGTCCCGAGACCCGGTCAATCCCGATCATCATGCTGTCGGCGCGGTCCGAGGAAGTCGACAAGGTGCGCGGGCTTGAGACCGGGGCCGATGACTATGTCGTGAAACCCTATTCCGTGATCGAACTGATGGCCCGCGTGCGCAGCCAGCTGCGCCGGGTGCGCCCGTCTACCGTGGGGCTGCGGCTGGAATACGACGATATCGTTCTGGACGCGGAAACGCACAAGGTCAGCCGGTCGGAGCATCCATTGAAGCTTGGTCCGACGGAGTTTCGTCTACTCAGCACCTTCATGGAGAAACCGGGCCGGGTCTGGAGCCGGGAACAATTGCTGGACCGAGTCTGGGGGCGCGACATCTATGTCGATACCCGGACCGTGGATGTGCACATCGGGCGCCTCCGCAAGGCGCTGACGCAACATGGCGGGCCCGATCCGGTTCGAACTGTGCGCGGTGCGGGGTATGCCCTGGGCTAACCCAAGGTTTCAGCGTGGCAGCGGGTCTTCGGGCTGGGCTTGCGGACTGAGCCAATCCCGAAAGAGGCTTAGCGCCGTGTCCTGGCGCGTCGCGGCGGGCCAGACCAGGTGATAGGAGGCGTCGGTTTCAATCGGCGGGCCGCAGGGGGCCGCAAGACGTCCCGTGGCGAGGTCCTGTTCCACCAGGTAATCCGGCATCAGGGCAACCCCCAACCCATGTAGAGCCGCCTGTGTAATCGTCGAAAACTGATCATAGAGCGTGCCCGGAACCGGGCCGCTCAGAGACACGTTCTGCCGTGCAAACCAGTCCGACCAGGCGCCTGGCCGCGACTGAATATGCAGCAATGGTATCTTCAGAAGGGTTTCGGCGCCGTCTATTCGCCGAGCCACATCCGGAGAACACACAGGCACCACCTGTTCGTGCTTCAACAGCAGGCTTTCGGTTCCCGGCCAGTCGCCGGAACCATACCAGATCGCCGCATCAAAGGGTTCTCCGGCGAAGTTAAATGGTTCCAGCCGCGTGGCCATGTTGATCGTGACATCCGGGTGCAGGCGGGCAAAGTCCGGCAGACGCGGCATCAACCACCGCATGCCAAAGGCCGGAAGGATGGCGAGGTTGAGCGAGCCGCCTGTCTGCGGCACCTGCAACTGTAAAGCAGCCTGAACGATCTGTGCCATTGCCGGGCGAATATCGGCGACGAACCGTTGCCCCGCCGGTGTCAGGTTCAACCGCTTGCGGTCGCGGTCCACCAGGGTGACGCCCATTTGCGTTTCCAATGATTGCAGCTGTCGGCTCACGGCGCTTTGGGTCAGAGACAGTTCTTCTGCAACGGCCGATGCGCTGCCTAAGCGATCCAGCGCGTCAAGGGCGCGTAATGCGGCGAGAGAGGGCATGAGGCGACGTGGCAAGGACATGTATGCGTATTACTCATAGTTTTATGCGAAAGTCTTGCTGTTTCTTGCGGATCCTGCAGTTTAGTCTGCGCACAAATCAGGATTTTGGGAGAAGAAACGATGACCACCCCGACTTTGCGCGCCAAGGATGCACCCGATCTATCCAGCTTTGATTGGGTGGACCCTCTGCGGTTGGATGATCAACTGACCGAAGATGAGCGAATGATCTCTGCCAGTGCGCGCGCCTATGCGCAGGAAAAGCTTCAAACACGGGTCACCGATGCCTTTGCCAATGAAACGACCGATCCCGAAATCTTTCGTGAAATGGGCGAAATGGGCCTGCTGGGCACCACGATCCCGGAGGAATATGGCGGGCTAGGCGCGGGCTATGTGAGTTATGGTCTGGTCGCGCGCGAGGTCGAGCGTGTCGACAGCGGTTACCGGTCGATGATGTCGGTTCAATCCAGCCTCGTAATGTATCCGATCTATGCCTATGGCACCGAGGAACAACGCCAGAAATACCTGCCGAAACTGTCCAGCGGTGAATGGATCGGTTGTTTCGGTCTGACCGAACCCGACGCGGGATCGGACCCCGCCGGCATGAAAACCCGCGCCGAAAAGGTGCAGGGGGGCTATGTGCTGAATGGATCCAAGATGTGGATCTCGAACGCGCCGATCGCGGATGTCTTTGTGGTTTGGGCTAAATCCGAGGCCCACGGCGGCAAGATCCGCGGATTTGTTCTGGAAAAAGGCATGAAAGGGCTAAGCGCGCCCAAAATCGAGAACAAGATGTCCCTGCGCGCGTCAATCACCGGGGAAATCGTGCTGGACGGAGTCGAGGTAGGGGAAGAGGCGCTGCTTCCCAATGTTCAGGGGCTGAAGGGACCGTTTGGCTGTTTGAACCGGGCCCGCTATGGCATCAGCTGGGGCGCGATGGGGGCGGCCGAAGCCTGTTGGCACGCGGCGCGTCAATACGGGTTGGACCGGCAGCAATTCAATCGCCCGCTGGCGCAGACACAGCTGTTTCAGCGCAAACTGGCAGACATGCAGACGGAAATCGCACTGGGCCTGCAGGCATCTCTGCGCGTGGGTCGTCTGATGGACGAGGCCAACGCCGCGCCAGAGATGATTTCCATAGTCAAACGCAACAATTGCGGCAAAGCGCTGGAGATCGCGCGTCATGCCCGTGACATGCATGGCGGCAACGGTATCAGCCTCGAGTTCCAGGTGATCCGGCATCTGCTGAATCTGGAAACTGTGAACACTTATGAGGGTACGCATGACGTTCACGCGCTGATCCTGGGGCGGGCTCAGACCGGTTTGCAGGCGTTTTTCTAACCTCGGCCAAGCTCAGCTACAATTTGTAAAATATTGAAAAGGCTGGGTATATGCCCGGCCTTTTTCATTTTCACCGCCCGGTTTCCCTTTTTCTGATTTCATGGGTTCACAAGCCCCGGCTTAAACATATATAAAAAATGAGATATGTATTCGGAACACGGCACCCCAAAGGCAGGTCAGCTTGAAATCGACAATCCAGACTTTTGCAGCAACCGTGCTGAAGCGCGACCGTCTTGAGCGTGTTTTTCCTGTCCTATCCTGGGGCCGCAGTTATGACGCCGCTCAGTTTACGGGGGACGCAACGGCCGCTGTAATTGTGACGATCATGCTGATCCCGCAATCGCTGGCCTATGCTTTGCTGGCTGGTCTGCCTGCGGAGGTCGGGCTTTATGCGTCGATCCTGCCGCTTGTCTTTTATGCGATTTTTGGAACCAGCCGGGCACTTGCCGTTGGCCCTGTTGCGGTGGTGTCGTTGATGACGGCCTCGGCGCTGGCGCCGCTTCAGCTGTCCTCGATAGCCGAGTACACAGCCGCCGCCGCCATACTTGCAATGCTGTCGGGGCTGATGCTGGTCGTTATGGGGGTTCTGCGACTGGGAGTAGTTGCGAATTTCCTGTCACATCCGGTTATTGCCGGGTTCATTACCGCGTCGGGTCTGCTGATCGCGACAAGCCAGCTAAAGCACATTTTAGGTGTACCGGCCCACGGTCACACTTTGCCAGAAATCCTGGTCTCCTTGTGGCACGAAATTGGATCTGCCAATCTCGCCACAGTTGCTGTCGGGGTGATCGCTTTGGCGTTCCTTTTCTGGGTCCGCAAAGGCATGGCTGCTTTTCTGGTGCGCCGGTTCGGCATGTCCCAAAAACTGGCCGGTACACTCGGGCGCATTGGCCCGGTATTTGCCGTGATCGGGACGACGATCGGAGCCTGGGTACTGGATCTGCCGGGGGCAGGGGTAGCAGTGGTTGGCGCGGTCCCCACGGGTTTGCCTCCACTAGGTGTGCCAACTCTAGACACCAGCATGATGCTGGCGCTTGCTGGGCCGGCTGCGCTGATCTCTATCATTGGCTACGTGGAAAGCGTTTCGGTTGCCCAGACACTGGCAGCAAAGAAACGGCAACGTATCACGCCGAACCAAGAGCTGATCGCACTGGGCGCATCCAACCTCTCATCAGCCTTTTCCGGCGGGTACCCGGTGACCGGCGGGTTTGCGCGTTCTGTTGTGAACTATGATGCTGGCGCGGAAACCCCGGCGGCCGGCGCATTCACCGCAATAGGTCTGTTGCTGGCGGCGATGTTCCTGACACCGTTGCTGTTCTTCCTTCCCAAAGCGACACTGGCGGCAACGATCATCGTCGCGGTTCTATCGCTGGTCGATCTCACTATTCTATGGCGCAGCTGGTCTTATTCACGCGCCGATTTCGCGGCGGTTTCCATCACCATCCTGCTGACGCTTTTGGTCGGAGTGGAAATCGGTGTGGCCACGGGTGTTCTGGTGTCGCTGGCGCTGTTTGTCTGGAAAACGTCTCGCCCACATGTCGCCGAAGTGGGGCAGGTACCGGGCAGCCAGCACTTCCGAAACATTCACCGGCACAAGGTCATTACTGATCCGGCCGTTGTGACATTGCGCATCGATGAAAGCCTGTATTTCGCGAACGCGCGACAGATGGAAGACTTGATCCTCGCTCGTGTTCACCGGAACCGAACAGAGATCAAACATGTAATTCTGATGTGTTCCGCAGTGAATGAAATTGATCTCAGCGCGCTGGAATCTTTGGAAGCGATCAATCAGAGACTGACCGACATGGGGGTGACGATGCATCTGTCCGAAGTCAAAGGTCCGGTCATGGACCGTCTCAGGTGCTCTCATTTCCTGGATGAACTTTCTGGGAAAGTATTTCTGTCGCAGTATGAGGCCTTTGAAACGCTACGGCGCTCCGAAGATAACAAAGATTCACTGGCTGCTGAATGACGTATGTTCTCAAAACTGTCGGTGACGGATCTGAGGCTCCGTGCCCGGGTATCCGGTTCAGGAGGTTTTCCGACGGTTGGGCGCGAGTACCCATTCTCTGTACTAATGGTTGAAGCTGTTTTCGGAGCAGTCGTTCTTCTTGCTTTTCAGCAAGGTAGGGGAATTGGCGCAAGCCAGTATTGAATGTGCCCGCTACACCACAATAGAACGCATAATCAGTATTATGTAAAATACAGAGGTGCCCCGAAGGCCGTGCCCCGGATCCGACACCTGCGGAAAAACAAACCGCAGAGCGGTATTGGCTTCCCTCGGCTTCAACACTAAGGTTTCTCTGACTGGCTTCAAACGTAACATTGCTGTGTTGGTTTGATGGATCATCGGGAGGATTTCATCGTGTCAAACTTAGCCGATCGTCGACCGGAACGGGAACGCTCGCTGTGAACGGACTGACGATTGATGAAGCAGTCGCGAAGATCACCAGAGAAGACCCCAGGTTCGCAACCGGATCTTGTCGGATCGATAGCATCGAATACCGCGTTTTCTCCAATGCTCCCCGTTCGATCCCGGAACTGCTGATCGATAGTAAGCATCGGCATGATGACGGAACATCCGACTACGTTGTATTTGGCGAAAGGCGCTGGAGTTACGATGATTTCCTACATGATGTTAGACGGTTAGCCGATGGTCTTCACCGGCAATACGGCGTCAGCAACGGGACCCGGGTTGCGCTTGCGATGCGGAACTGCCCGGAAATGCTGGTGCTTTTTATGGCTATCGCATCCTTGGGCGGCGTCACCGCGTTTCTGAATGCGTGGTGGACCACCGAAGAACTGGATTATGCCTTGGAAGACACTGGTGCGACATTGGTCTTTGCGGATGACGCGCGTGCATCGCGCCTGCGTCCTTTGACAGAACGGCGCGGCCTCATCATTGTCGGTGTAGGAGACGCAGAGACCAATTCAGGTTATTCATATAGTGAGCTGAAAAATAACGGTAATTCAGGGTTTCAATCGGTGACGTCAATCGCGCCTGATGATGATTTCGCGATCATGTATTCTTCGGGAACGACAAGCCATCCAAAGGGTGTCGTACAGACTCATCGTGGAGCCATAAACGCTGTCTACACTTGGTTGATGCAGATCGAAATGGGGCCGTTGATCACGCCACCTGCCCCTGATGCGCCTCCTGCCCTCCGACCGGCTTTGTTGATTGCGACGCCGCTATTCCATGTCACAGCATCGCACGCCTTGTTCCTTCTCTCGATCCCTTTGGGGGCCAAGGTCGTTTTAATGGAGAAATGGGATGCCGAAGTGGCCTCTGAACTGATCGAAGGAGAACAAATTACCCGTTTTCTGGGGGTACCGACCCAGACCGCCGATTTGTTGGTTGCGGCCAAACGCTTTGGGCGTTCGCTGTCGTCTCTGGAGTTTTTGGGTTCGGGGGGAGCAAAGCGACCGCCTGCTCAGGTTGCTGAGCTTGCCCGTGAGTTTCCAGAAGCCGATGTTGCGACGGGTTGGGGCATGACGGAAACCAATGCAATTGGGATCGGAATGGCGGGAGATGATTATGTCGCCCGCCCCGGTTCTGCCGGGCGCCTGTATCAACCAATCCAGGAACTTAGATTTCTCGACGATGACGGCGACGACGTTCCGCCCGGACAGGTGGGAGAAATCACTGTAAAAAGCCCTTGTAACATGCGGACATACTTGAATAAGCCCAAGGCTACTTCCGAAGTTCTACAGGACGGATGGCTGCGGACCGGGGATCTGGGATGGATTGACGAAGACGGTTTCATCACCATCGTAGATCGAAAGAAGAACATCGTCATCCGTGGCGGCGAAAATATTGCCTGCCTTGATGTGGAGGCCGCGTTGCATACGCACCCTGCCGTGGCAGAGGCCTGCGCCTTTGCGGTACCACATGATCGGCTAGGAGAGGTCGTCGGCGCGGCGGTCATGATACGAGAAGGAATGACCGTAGATCCGGACGATCTCTTGGGCTTTCTGGGTGCGCATATCGCCCGCTTCAAGATTCCCGAGCAACTTTGGATTCAGACGGCTCCGCTGGCGCGAGGAGCTACAGACAAGATCGATCGCCGGGTTATCCGGGCACAGTGTCTCGAACAGATATCTGCCTAGCGCCGCGATCGAGCCCCAAGAATAAGTCACGAGACGAAGGAACTGACATGGAACTGAAAGACAAGATCATAGTGGTGACAGGTGCGGCTAGTGGTATTGGCCGGGCCCTGGCGTTGCGCTTTGCCGAGGAAGGTGCGCGCAAGGTGGTCTGTGCCGATCTCAACTTGGAGGGGGCCGAAGAAACCGCCGCCCAGATTGACGGCTTGGCCATTGCAGTGAATGTCGGCATCGAGGAGCAGATCAAGGCGCTGATCGAGCGGGTCGAGGCCGAGGTCGGACCGATTGATCTGTTTTGCTCGAACGCCGGCATTCTCATGCCGGGCGGTCCCGAGGCCTCTAATGAAGACTGGCAGCGGATCTGGGATATCAACGTCATGGCCCACGTCTGGGCCGCGCGTCACCTCGTCCCTCTGATGAAAGAGCGTGGAGGCGGCTACCTGCTCAACACGGCCTCGGCGGCCGGTCTGCTGAACCAGGTTGGATCAGCGCCCTACGGTGTCACCAAACATGCGGCCGTCGGTTTGGCGGAGTGGCTCGCCCTGACATATGGCGACGACGGCATCAAGGTTTCGGTGCTATGCCCGCAGGCTGTGCGTTCGGAAATGACCCGCGGCCACGAGGACGGCGTTGCCAGCCTGGATGGGATGCTGGAGCCTGAACCTGTGGCGGATGCTTGCGTTGAAACCATCCGGAACGAGACGTTCCTGGTGCTCCCGCACCCCGAAGTGCTGGGCTATATGCGCAAAAAGACCGAGAATTATGATCGCTGGATCGGTGGTATGCGCAAACTCAATCGCGCATACGCCGGCCGTTACAGGCGGTAAACCCGCCGGGCTGTACCCGCAAACATCGCGTCGCGCGCGGCTTTATCGTAGCGCGCGGCGATCTTTTTCAGACCGTTCCACAGCACGGGATAGTTTATCGCGGTGCGGTCCACCGGGAAGTTGCTTTCGAACATGCAGCGGTCGGGGCCGAAACAGGCGATCATGTGGTGGTACCAGTCGGCCTGCGCCTCGACGAATTCATCCGATGTCGGGGGACGTTCGGCCTGATGCCAGCCCCAGCCGTTGTCGGGCATTGCGAAGCCGCCGATCTTTGCGTGAACATTGGGGCATTCGGCCAGTGCAGCCATGTCGTCTTTCCATTTTGCAAAGATCTCGTTGCGCTTCCCGGCGAACCGGCCGACGCCCAACGGGGTTCCGAAATGGTCCAGAATGATCGTGGTGTCCGGCACGGCGCGGGCCAGATCCAGAAAATCTTTGGCCTGCGGGTGGTAGTGCCAGGTGTCATAGGTCAACCCTCGGTCTCCCAGGATCTCCATTCCTTTGCGAAAATCCGGATCGGCATAGAGGCCCTTTGGGCCACGCGGCTTGATCGTCAGCACGTCGGCATCGGAATCGTGGGCACCTGACTGGCGAATTCCGCGAAAGAGCCCCTGCCCCGCCTCTTCATGCGCATCCAGAACGTCGCCTACATTCGGATCGCGCAGATCGGCATGCGAGATGATCCCGGCCAGTTGCGCGCGCCCGGTGGGCGTGTCCTGTGCCATCGCCGCCACAGTCGCGGTTTCTCCCACCGGACGGAAGCGCGCGTCGGCCTCCATGTCATAATAGGCATGGCACTCCATGAACATGGTTTGAACCACGTTGTGGCCGGAACCGGTGTCACCCCAAAGCTGCTCCATCTCATAGACTGAGCCGCCACGGTTCCATAGATGGTGATGCGGATCGACGATTTCGCGGTCGGGGTCGATGATCTCTTCGCGGACCTGTCCCAGCCAGTTTTCCCGCAGTTCCATGCCGGGTGTCCAACTCATTTCGGTGGTGTGACCGGACGAACCAGCCCCTCTTGTGCGACGCTGGCGACCAGACGCCCATCCTGGGTGAAGATCTTGCCGCGATTGAACCCGCGGGCGCCTCCGGTCCACGGGGCATCCATGGCGTAAAGATGCCAGTTTTCGAAATTCAGCGGCCCGTGGAACCAAATGGCATGATCCAGGCTCGCCGACATAACATTGCGCTTTAGCCAGGACAGACCGTGCGGCCGCAACGATGAACTCAGCAGGTTCATGTCCGATGCATATGCCAGCAACAGGTGCTGCATCTGCGGGGTGACCCCCTTGGCCTCTTTCATCCGAAACCATAGGTGGTTGACGTCATCGCGAGGCACCGGATTCAACAAATCGTTCTGATCGACTTCGTGAATTTCGATGGGACGCGGTCGCAGGAAATCACCACGGTACGATTCCGGCACCTTGGCGGCATATTCCGCACGTTTCTCGTCGCGGTTAGGCAATCCTTCGGGACCCGCAACATCAGGCATCTGATGCTGGTAGTCCCAGCCGGCCTCTTCGATGTGGAAAGAGGCAGACATGTTCAGGATCTGTTTGCCATGCTGAATGGCAACCACGCGACGGGTGGTAAAGCTGCCGCCGTCACGGGCTCGGTCAACCTGATAGATTACAGGGATCGCAGGGTCACCAGGCCGGATAAAATAGGCGTGGAGAGAATGGCACAGCCGGTCGTTCACGGTCCGATAGGCTGCTGCCAGCGCCTGTGCGATGACGTGACCGCCAAAGATCCGCATGCTGGTTTCGCCGCCCGATCCTACACCCCTGAACAGGTCGACTTCCAACTGCTCTATATCCAGCAAGTCCAGCAGTTCTGTTGCTACATCAGTCATGAAACGGGGAGTCCTTTGCGGAAATTGGGTTACTGCCGTGTCTCGGCATATGCGATAAAGGCATCGAAACTGTCCGGGTTGGCCATTGAATCGCGGTTGACCACGGTTTCAGGATCGCCACCAAGAAGCAGCTTCTTGACCGGAACTTCCAGCTTCTTTCCCGACAGCGTACGCGGCACTTCGGCTATTTGCACGATTTCATTGGGAATAAAGCGCGGCGACACCGCGGTTCGGATCGCATTGTTGATGCGGTCTTTGAGAGCGTCGTCGAAGCCGACGCCCGGGGCTGTCACCACGAAAAGCGGCATGAAACTGTCTCGTCCGAGAAACTCGAGATCGACAACCAGAGAATCCAGCACCTCGTCCAATCCCTCAACCGCTTGATAGATTTCGGAACTGCCCATGCGCAGCCCCCTACGGTTGATCGTTGCGTCTGAGCGGCCATAGATGACTGACCCGCCCTCCGGAGTGATCTCGATCCAGTCGCCGTGCCGCCAGACGCCAGGATATGTGTCAAAGTAGCTTTCATGCAGCCGGCTGCCGTCTTCGTCACCCCAGAAATACAAAGGCATCGAGGGCAGTGGTTCGGTGCAGACGAGTTCCCCGACCTCACCAAAGAGTTCGTTGCCGGCGTCGTCAAAGGCACGCACGGCATTGCCCAGAGACCTGCACTGCATTTCACCGGCGCGCACCGGCATCATCACATTACCGCAGACAAAAGCGCCTGCGAGATCGGTGCCGCCCGAAATCGGCGCAAGCCAGACGTCGGGACGAAGAGCGTCATATATCCAGTCGTAGCCGTCCGATGTCAGCGGCGACCCGGTGGTTCCGACCGAAACCAGAGCATCCAGGTCCAGTTCGTCACGCGGCCGGATACCCGCCTTTATGCACACTGTGACAAAGGCGGCTCCGATTCCGGCATAGGTCACCTTTTCATTGGCGATGAAACGCCAGAACTCCATCATGTCGGGGTGGTTCGGCGCCCCGTCGAACAGTGCCACGGACGCCCCCTGCCCCAAAGCCGTGAACTGGGCGTTCCACATGATCCAGCCCGATGACGTCAACCAGCAAAACCGGTCACCGGTGCGCAGATCCTGATGCAAAGACTGTTTGGCTCCTTCCAGAATGATCCCGCCATGACCATGCACGATTGGTTTCGGGTTGCCGGTCGTTCCGGACGAATACACGACCCACAGCGGGTGATCGAAAGGAACCTGAACAAAGTTATGACTTGCGTCATTGCAGGTAAGATCAGACCAATTGACGGCCCCATTCGGCAAATCCTGGGTGACCGGCAGCATGACCAGCTGTTCCAGCGTTGGAAGAGATTTCGCGATTTCGGCAATGATGGCGCTACGGTCGATCATCTTGCCCGCATGCACATAGCCATCCTGCGCAATCAGCACCTTGGGTTCAATCTGGCGAAAGCGGTCCAGGATCGCGACGTGCCCCATATCCGGGGCGCATAGCGACCAGATGGCCCCAAGGCTTGCCGTCGCAAGGCAGGCGATCATCGCCGCCTCGGTGTTTGGCAGAATTGCCACGACGCGATCACCCTGCGACACGCCCATCTTGCGCAATTCGGTGGCCACACTGGCGACCTGGTCAGAAAACTCTCGCCAGCTCAGTTCACGTCGTCCGCCGGATTCAGACTGCACGACAAGCGCTGTTTCCTCGGGCGTCCGCCTAGCCTGGCGCAAGATCAACTCGGCAAAGTTCAGTCTCGCACCGGGAAACCAGACTGCGCCGGGCATCTTCCGATCGGCCAGCACCTGATCATAGGACGCGCTGTGGGGGATATCAAAAAATTCCCACACCGCAGACCAGAAGCCGCCCAGATCGCTGACACTCCATTCCCACAGCTCATTGAAATCCGCAAAGCTTAGCCCGCGTTCCGTCCCCAACCAGCGCATGAATTCCGCCATGCGGCTTGCCTCTGCCCGCTCGGCGCTCGGCGTCCATAGGACGGGGCGTTGGCCGCTCATGACAGGATTGCCCCGTGGATCAGTGCCTTGAGTTCCGATCGCGCGGGATAAGAACTGGAAGGTGCAAGTTGAGTGAAGAAAACCGCCGTCAGGTCCATGACCCGGTCCACCCAGAAGAAGGTGGATGCCATGCCACCCCAGCTGAAGTCACCAACGCTGCCCGGACAGCGCACCCGGCCTGGATCCAGCACCACCGATCCGCCAATGCCAAAACCCATGCCTTCCATCGGTTGTTCCGCGAAACTTTGCGGGCCCATCGACGCGATATCGCCCGGAAGGTGATTGCGCATCATAAAGTCGAGCGTCTTGGGAGAAAGCAGCCGCCCACCGTCGTATTCGCCTCCACGCCGCAACATTTCCGCAAAGCGCATATAGTCGTCGATGGTCCCCACGAGCCCGCCGCCACCGGAGTGCATCGTGGCAGATTCAAATGGCGATTTGCCGGCACGGTCGGTTAACCGCAGAGGGTTCCCGCCAGTTTTGGCCTCGTTCAGCGCCATGGCACTTCCGGCGAGCGGAGTGTAGAGCGAGGCAAACCGGTCGCCGGTCCCCTCGGTTACCGAAAACGCCGTTTCCGTCATTCCAAGCGGGCCGAGGATCTCTTCGTCAAAGAATTGTCCCAGTGTTTTTCCC
Organism: Seohaeicola saemankumensis; assembly: GCF_020171285.1. GTDB lineage: Bacteria > Pseudomonadota > Alphaproteobacteria > Rhodobacterales > Rhodobacteraceae > JAIUZI01. The sequence goes on along the minus strand of NZ_JAIUZI010000015.1, from coordinate 103,650 downwards.
GAGACAACCTCGATCACGCGCCCAATGATATCGATGCCGATGGAGTATTCCCAGCGGCTTCCGGGTTGGAATGCCAAAGGCAACGCGGCAGCATTCCGGCACATTTGATCCAGCGGCCCCTGATCGGGCCGGAACAGAATATCCTGTTCATCCATTTCACGGCTGAGGACACCGGGATTGAACGGATAGCTCAAGCCGCTGGTATGAGTGACCAGTTGATGCAGGGTCGGTGTGGCGCAGGGTTCCGTCTGATCGATCCGCTCGGCGCCGGGGATCAGGGCCTGCATCTCGCTGAATTCGGGAATGAAATCCGAAACCGGCCTGTCCAGGTGAAACAAGCCACGCTCCGCCAGCATCATCAACGCAACCGAGGTGATGGGTTTGGTCATCGAGTAGATGCGAACCACCGTGTCGCGCTCGAACGGCAGGCCTGCTTCGATATTCCGATGGCCAGTTGCACTGAAAAAGACCTCGTCTCCACCGCGTGCGATCAGAACCGAACTGCCAGGATACTTCCGTTCGGCGACATAGCGGTCCTGCCACTCTGTTATGCGACCAAGTCGTTCGGGGTCCAATCCTCTGTCCTGCGGTGTTGCGATGTCCATGTTCCTGCTCTCCCTAGATGGTGCCCGGCCTGGCGTTCCCGGCCACCCGTCTTCCTCTTTTTGTAACGTTCTCGCGTCCCTGTGCGACTTTCTCAGACGACACGCCGCCCATATGCTCATCGAAAACTGCCGCTTCTCGCGCCATGCCCTGCTCCAAAGTTTCACCGCTCCCATCGGTGATCAGGCTACGAATGCGCGAGAGCGTGGTTTTGTCAGTCTCGGCGATCTGAGCCGCCAGTTCTGCGGCCCGGATCATCAACATGTCTGCGGCAACGACTTCGTTGACCAGCCCCCATTTGCAGGCGGTTTTGGCGTCAACAAAATCCCCTGTCAGGCTCATCTGGCGGGCGCGGTTCAGCCCGACGAGGCGCGGCAGAACCTGCGTCATGCCCCAGGACGGCGTGATCCCGACACGGGCATGGGTATCGGCAAACACCGCGTTCTCGGAGGCGATCAGAAAGTCGCCCATCAAAGCGAGTTCCAGACCGCCCGTGATTGCAAATCCGTTGACGGCGCTGATCACCGGGTGCGGGCAAGCGCGCACTACCGAAACCAGACTTTCCTCACCATGCCATTGGAAATGCGACTTAATATCAGTCGCTTCTGCCAGCTCTTTTAGGTCGACACCACAGCTGAAGGCGCGGCCAGATCCGGTCAGAACGATTGCGCGCAGATCCGGGTCGGCCGACAGATCCCGAAACGTTCGCAACAGCTCCGAGATCATGCTCTTTGAAAGCGCGTTCAGAACCTCGGGGCGGTTCAATGTGATGGTCGCTACCGAACCTTCACACGAAAGCAGAACAGGGGTGTCACTCATGCGGGGCTCTCCCTGTTGTGTCAGCCGATCATCCGCTGCATTGCTTGTTTGGTTTCCGCATTGAACCAACCACCAGCGGGAGCATTTGCGCCGTTTTTCATGGCGCCTTCGATGGTTGCAATGACACCGCCCCGGATTTGACGTTTGATCGAGGCGTAAGCGATCGCGGGCAAAGCAGCAAGCGTCCGCGCCTCTTGCAATGCCCGAGGCAAGACAGCCTCAGTGTCGTTCTCCAGAACATCCACGATACCAGCGTCCAGCGCGGCTTCGGCGCGGATCGGCTGACCGGTTAGCATCAGCCGCCGCAGCATATCCGGCGATAGCGTCCCTCGCGCAATCTCTAGTGGACCAGTCGGGAAGTCCGCGCCCACCCGCACTTCCGCCAACCCCAAGCTGGCTTTCGGCCCGGCCACGCGCAGGTCACTGCTGAGCACAAAGAACAGCCCACCTGCAATCGCGGCACCATTTATTGCGGCGACGGTTGGCTTGGGAAAAGCGAACAACGCGAGAAATCCGACGTTCAGTGCCTCGACAATTGCGTGCTGTTGTTCAAGCGTGAAACTTTGCGCCTCTTTTAGGTCAAGACCGGCAGACAACACCTTGAATGGGCTGGATATAACAACGGCACGAACGATGTCATCCGCCTCCAGTTCTTTTAGCAGATCGGCAAGGTCAAACAGAAAACCCGGGCTGAGGGCGTTAACCGGCACCCGGTTCAGGCAAATCTCGGTCACTCCATCGGGATGATCGGTTCGGATCAAGTGGTCGGTGCCGCTCATTTTGTCTCTCCCAGCTTTCTTTTTTCCCGTTCTTCAGCCAAGTCCGGTTGGATCGTCGCGCGCACCGCGCGGGCCTCGAGTGGCTCACCGCAGTCAGGGCAGATCAGTTGCGGTTGCATCTCGTGCCCACACGCCTTGTGCGTTAACGTTACCGAACCATCGCGAGCCAGCCATTTGTCGCCCCAAGCCTTGAGCATGACCAACATCGGCCAGAGATCCCTGCCCTTTTCCGTGACCACATATTCATATCGCGGGGGGTGGTCGCTGTAGGCGCGTTTGGTCAGGATCCCATCGGCACACATCTGCTTCAACCGTTGGCTCAGGATGTGAGGCGAGGCACCGGTATGGCGCTGGAACTCGTCGAACCGGCGCGATCCCAAAAAGATCTCGCGCAGAATCATCAGTATCCAGGGGTCGCCGACCCGTTCAACGGCCCGGGAAATGGCACAGGTGGTATTGGCGAGATCGGCGCGGCTCATATTGACATCCTTCAAATACTGAAGTTACCTTTTTCCCATTGCGGGTCAATCGGAATATGACCCGAAAACGGGGGGATAGATGAAACTCTATTATGCACAAAACAGCCGCGCGGTGCGCATTGCATGGTTGCTCGAAGAGTTGGGTCTGGAATACGAGATCGAGAAATTCACCCTGGGCGAACGCGCTATGCGCGAAGACAACTACAAGTCCATCCATCCAATGGGACGAGTGCCGGCTCTCGAAGACGGAGACGTGACCCTTTTTGAATCCGGCGCAATTGTGCAGTATATTCTGGCCCTGCACGCGGACGGCCGGATGGCTCCGGAACCAGGTTCGAAAGAGTTCTCCAACTACCTGCAATGGTTACATTATTGTGAAGGCATGATCATGCCGCCGATCAACACGATCGTGGTCGAGACAATCCTTCTGCCACCGGAACGGCGCACCGAATTGAACGTGAAACGCGCGACCAAACTCTTGGGCCAGATGTTGAGCGCGGTTGAGGCGCATATGGAGAACCGCGATTTCCTGGCCGGGGACTTCAGCGGCGCGGATATCATGACCGGCCATTCCGTGATCGTCTCGCGTAACCTGGTCAAGGCCGACTTCAGCGCCTTTCCCAATTTGACGCGCTATGCCGACGGTCTTTTGCAACGCCCTGCCCTGCAAAAAGCGATGTCGCTATGACGGCTCCGGTTGCCCTGATAATCGGGGCCGGAGACTATATCGGCGCGGCCATCGCCCGACGGTTCGCAGCCGGTGGGTTTACGGTCTGCATGGCCCGCCGAAACGGCGACAAACTGGCACCGTTGGTGGAGGAAATCACCGTAAGTGGCGGAAAAGCCTACGGATACTCCATGGATACCCGCGAAGAAGATAGCGTGTGCGAGATCTTTGCCCGTGTGGAGAATGATCATGGACCTGTCGACGTCATGATCTTCAACGTCGGCGGCAATGTCCGGTTCCCGATCCGGGACACCACAGAACGAGTCTTTCGCAAGGTTTGGCTGATGGCCTGCTACGGTGGTTTCCTCGCCGGGCGCGAGGCGGCGCGGTACATGGTTCCACGCAATCGCGGCAGCATCTTTTTTACCGGGGCCACCGCCTCGATGCGGGGAGGCGACGGATATGCCGCTTTTGCCTCGGCCAAGGCTGGATTGCGTAACGCCGCACAAAGCATGGCCCGCGAATTGGGTCCACAGAATATTCATGTGGCGCATCTGGTGATCGACGGCGGTGTGGATACCGCGTTTGTCCGCGACCGGATCCGGCAGGCAGGGGGTGACCCCGACAGTTTGCCTCAAGATATGCTGATCGACCCCAAGTCCGTCGCCGAAGCCTATTGGACCCTGCATCATCAGAGCCGAGACGCCTGGACATTTGAAATGGATATCCGGCCATTCAGGGAGGTATGGTAATGCAAAACATTGAATTTCTGTATGATTTCGGCAGCCCGAATGCATATTTGGTGCACAAGGTTCTACCCGGTCTCGCCGAAAGATATGGCGCCAGCGTGACCTATGTGCCCATATTATTGGGGGGCGTTTTCAAGGCCACAGACAACCAGAGCCCGATTCAGGCGTTTGCCAACGTCAAGGGAAAGCTGGCCTACCAGGCCCGCGAGATCGAACGGTTCGTTACCCGCCATGGGATCAAGTACCACATGAACCCGCATTTCCCGGTCAATACCATCGGCATCATGCGAGGTGCGGTGTATTCGCGGGGCAAGCCCTGGGAAGGGACCTATATCGACGCAATCTACAATGCGATGTGGATTCACGGCCAAAAGATGGACGACACCGATGTGATTGCCGATGTGCTGGAGACGGCCGGTTTGCCCTATACTGAAATCCTCGCGGCCACCCAGGACGCAGAGGTGAAACAGGGCTTGATCGACGCGACCTCCGCTGCTGTGGCCCGCGGAACTTTTGGATCGCCAACGTTGTTTCTGGGGGACGAGATGTTCTTTGGCAAAGACAGCCTGCCAGAACTGGAACATTACCTGAGCGGGGCCGCCTGAGCGGCGGCCCTCGCCATCTACGCTATTACACTTCGAGCCATTCCTTGCGAACGTCGTCGCGCTGGCGCAGCTCGTCCGGCGTGCCCTCGAACACGACATGCCCGTGGCCCATGACATAGACCCGGTGGGCGATGTCCATGGCAATCGACAGCTTCTGTTCCACCAGCAGCGTGGCGATCCCTCGCTTGGCGATTTCCTGCAGCAACTCGGCCACGCGCTGAACCATCTGCGGGGACAGGCCTTCGGTCGGTTCGTCGATCATGACAAGATCCGGGTCGCCCATCAGCGTTCGGCACATGGTCAACATCTGCTGTTCGCCGCCCGACAACACCGAGGCCTCGACATCGGCCCGCCTTTCGAGGTTTTCGAACATGTCGAACATGTTCTGCATCGACCATCGCCCTGTTCCGTCCTTCTGGCCGGGCTTCAGACCCAGGATCAGGTTTTGCCGCGTGGTCAGCCCCGGAAAGATATCGCGGTTCTCGGGCACATAACCGATCCCGAGATTGGCAATTTCAAAGGCTTTCTTGCCGGCGATTTCCTGCCCCTTGAACTTGACGGAACCCTGCGGCTCCACTTCGCCCATGATGGCCTTGCACGTTGTGGATCTCCCCACACCGTTTCGCCCCAGAAGGGCGACGATCTCGCCTTCCTGAATGTTGATGTTGACGCCCTGAAGGATATGCGACTTGCCGTAAAAGGCGTGAAGATCGTTTACGTCCAGCATAATTAATGCTCTGCCTCCAGTGCCGCGCCCAGATAGGCTTCCTGAACTTTGGGGTTTGCGCGCACCTCTTCGGGGCGGCCGGTTGCGATGATTTCACCGTAGACCAGAACCGAAATCCGGTCGGCCAGACCGAACACCACGCCCATATCATGTTCGACCATGATCAACGTTTTGCCTTCGGTCACCTTGCGGATCAGATCGACGATATAGTCGGTCTCGGAATGGCTCATACCTGCGGTCGGTTCATCCAGCATGATGACATTTGCGCCACCTGCCATGGTGATCCCGATTTCCAGCGCGCGCTGTTCCGCATAGGACAAAACGCCTGCTGGTAAGTCACGCCGCTCGGTCAGGTTGATCTGTTCCAGAATGGCCTCTGCCGCCTCGGTCAGATCTGGTGCCCGGCTGACCATGTGCCAGAACGAGTACTTGTACCCGCGGGCCCAGAGCAGCGAACAGCGGACGTTTTCGAACACGGTCATCTTGGGAAAGATGTTGGTGATCTGGAACGACCGACTCAGCCCCATACGGTTGATCTGGAACGGTGCCAATCCGGCAAGATCCTGACCATTCAGACGCACTTTGCCCGACGTCGACGGAAAGCGCCCCGTGATCAGGTTGAACAGAGTCGATTTGCCTGCCCCGTTCGGACCGATGATGGCATGGCGTTCGCCGTCGCCGATCGACAGGTCAACCCCGCGGATGATTTCGGTCTTGCCAAAGCTTTTGCGCAGACCATCCAGTTCCAGAGCTGCCTTGCCCTGTGTCGTTGCCGAATTCATACGGAACCTCCTCGCGGGGTATTGGCGGCGTGATAGGCCTCGGCCATGCCGGGCGCCGCGCGTTTTGCCAGCCAGAACCCACCGACTGCCGCGATCACGGCGATTGCCAACGGAGCCACAGAGTGGCTGTCAAACGTGGTCCAGAACAACGTCATCTCGCTGTCACCCAAAGCCGCATGGCGCAGGTGGAAGACGATCTCCAGTGCGGCCGCGAGACCAAGAATACCGATGGCACCGGGAACGAGCGTTTTCAGATAGGGGCCAACAAGACTTCCAAGCTTACCGAATTTCAGCGGCATCGTGTGCATCATGATCAGCCCGGCGAGACCACCGGGGAAGAACATCACGGTCACCACGAACAATGCACCAAGATACAGCGCCCAAAGTTCTGTCTGCAGACTGAGAACGGTCTGCAGAAGAGTGAAGAGGATCGCCCCCAAAATCGGACCAAAGAAAAAGCCGACACCACCAAGGAAAGTGATCAGCAGGATGGTTCCGGACTGCGCCAGGTTCAGGTTTTCCTCGGTCACGATCTCGTAGTTGATCGCGAACAAGCCACCGGCGATACCGGCGAAAAAGCCGGATGCCACGAAAGAATAGAACCGCACCCAACGAGCCGAGTACCCGAGAAATTCGGCTCGTTCCGGGTTGTCCCGCACGGCATTGGCCATCCGGCCGATAGGTGTCCGAGAGAACAGGTACATCAACAAGGCCGACAGCAGCAACCAGAACGCAATCAGGTAGTAAACGTCGATCTGCTGCAGAAACTCGACTCCAAACACCGGCAAGCCATAGGTTCGGTCACCGCTGATGCCTTCCTCACCGCCGAAAAAGGCAACGATAATCACCGAACATGCAGCGATCAATTCGCCGACACCCAGCGAGATCATGGCAAATACGGTTCCCGCCTTGCGTGTCGAAAACGACCCGACGATCAATGCCAGTCCCATGCCGAACAAACCTCCGAACAGAGGCAGGACCGGCAGGGGAAGCGGTACGCCGAAATCTTCGACGTAGTTCATTACGTGAACGCAGACAAATCCGCCGACGCCCATGTAGACCGCGTGGCCAAAGGACAGCATCCCGCCCTGCCCCAGCAACATGTTGTAAGCCAGTGCAAAGATGATGGTGATGGCCATCTGGTTCATGATGGTGATGGCGCTGTTTGACGGAAAGATTACCGGCATCAGGGCCAGAAACACCGTGGCAACGATCCAGGGCATGGCATTGGACAGTGTGATGATGGGAGGGCGCGACAGCGCCGCTTTCTGAGTAGTATCCGTCATGCGTCACGCTTTCCGAAAAGTCCGTAGGGCCGGAACACGAGGATCAGCACCATCAGGATGTAAGGCAGGATGTCCGCGATCTGAGGCGACGTCACCGTCCAGAGATCCCGGAACATCGACTCGCTCATGTTCTCGGGAGGCGAAATGCCGATCCCGGTCAGGATGTTGGCCATCTCGATATTGTAGGATTTCGCAAAGGTCGTGATCCAGCCGATCAGAAGAGACGCCACCAGCGCGCCCCAAAGCGAACCCAGACCGCCGATGACGATGGTCACGAAAACGATTGAGCCAAGAACGATCGCCATGCCCGGGAACGTGCCCAGCACCGGCCCGGCGATAACGCCTGCCACCCCGGCCAGCGCTGTGCCGACACCGAAGACGCCCATAAACACGAGGGGAACATTGTGGCCAAGCGCCTCAACAGTCTTGGGATAGGACAACGCCGCCTGAATAATCATGCCAACGCGCGTACGCGTCAGAACGTATAGCAACACTATAAAGATCGCCACCGACATGAAGATCATGAAGATTTTGTAGGCGGGGATCGAGTTTCCGGCGATTGCGAATGCCGTGAATTCGAGGACCTCGGGAATTTCGTATGCCATCTGGCTCTTGCCCCAGATGAACTGAACCACCTCTTCGATCAGCAACGCCAGTCCAAAAGTAAAGATCAGCTCGGGCACGTGGCCATACTGGTGAACGCGCCGCAAGCCATAGCGCTCCACCCCGGCACCGGCGACGCCGACGATGATCGGCGCGACCAGCAACCCGACCCAGAAGCCCAGAAACAGGCTGATTTGATAGGCAAAGTATGCGCCCAGCATGTAAAAGCTGGCATGCGCAAAGTTCAGCACACCCATCATCGAAAAGATCAAAGTCAGACCAGCCGACAGCATGAACAGCAAAAGTCCTGTTACAAGTCCGTCGATCAGGTTGACGAGAATGAGGTCCATGCCCTCTCCCCCCCTGAGATTTGTTGTTCTTGCCCTGCCTGAATAGGAACGCCCGCCCCGCTAAGCGCAGGGCGGGCGCATTTTCAGTAATCAGGGGCGCTTCATTTTGCAGGTTGTCGGGCTGTCCATGGCAGCCATTTCAACCGTGCTTTCCGTCAGCATACCATAGCCCGAGTTGTCGTAGTCATACTCGACCTTGGTGTGCGCAAAGATATGGACGTCCTGAATTGCTTGGTGATCCTGGGGACGCATGAAGATTTTGCCGCCCCAAAGGCTGTCATGCTCCATGCCTTCCAGCGCCATGCCGACCTTGACCACATCCGTCGCCGTACCGGCTTCGTTGATGGCCTTGGCCAGCATCTCGATCACGTTGGTGATCCGCGACTGGCTGACGTTGCCGTCCGGGTACTTGGCCTTGAACGCTTTAACGTAGTTCTCGGCACGCTCCGAGGCCGGCGGGTTCTGCTGGCCTTCGGACACCAAGCGCAGCGATCCGTCACCGGCAGCACCAAAGGCTGCGGTGATCCCGTCAGCTGCGGCGTAGTAGGTGTAGATCGGACCGGTGTAGCCGTTTTCCAAAACCGACTTGCCCAGGCCAACCATATCTGCGCCCCAGTTGCCGGTGATCATCGCATCGGCGCCCGAGGACACGATCTTGCGGGCGTAAGGGGTAAAGTCCTTCACCTTGCCGATCGGGTGCAATTCATTGCCGACGATTTCGATGTCGGGACGTTTTTCACCGAGGAACTTCACAGCTGCGGCGGCAACCGCCTTACCAAAGCTGTAGTCCTGACCGATGATGTACACCTTCTTGATGCCGTCGTCCTTGGCGATGATGTCCGTCAGGGCATCCATCTTGATGTCGGCGTTTGCATCGAACCGGAAGTGCCAGAAGTTACACTTGTCGTTGGTCAGCGCAGGGTCGACGGCCGAGTAGTTCAGAAACAGAACTCGGTCATCCGGGTTACGCTTGTTGTGCTTGTCGATTGCTTCGGTCAGCGCGTTCGCAACACCCGAGGAGTTACCCTGCGCGATATAGCGGATGCCCTGGTCGATGGCGACCTGAAGCTGGATCAGCGACTCTTTCGGGCTGATCTTGTTATCAAAGGCCACGATTTCGAATTTGTCGCCGCCCAGGACACCGCCCTGTTTGTTGACCAATTCCTCGGCTGCGAATTCGTACTGGTGCAGACCGTTGGTGCCGGTGCTTGCAAACGGACCCGAGAGCGGGTCGATGAACGCGATCTTGACGTTCTCTGCAAATGCCGACGAAGCACCGATAACCAGTGCAAGCGCGGTGCTCAGGCCGAGCCTGGTGGTGTTACGCATATTTTTCCTCCCTTTTGAACCCGACGTAGATGTCGCTTTTGAATGCCAGGTCTGCGCAAAGGGTTGCATATCGGTGGGTAAAGTCAAGCGTTCCCGGGCAGCTTTGAAAAATTGAAAAAACAGTTCGTTACAAGAAGAAGCCACATCACGATAACGGATCGACGTGCCACCTGAGGTGCCATAAATTTTTTGCATCGAAATAACTTGTCGAGTGTCATATTTAATCTTTAACACACTGGTTGGCAGACATTTTTTCATAAAGCAACATTCATAGATGTTAAATCAATATGGTAAAAGAATGTTCAGCTTAAAGTGAGCTCATCCAACAGGAAGCGACAATCAAGTCTCGGGTTGGGTATACCATTTGGGGTCATGACACAGACACTCTGCGCCCCAATCATCGCCCCCCTAATTCTGCATGGCGAAAACGTGTTCTGCGTCGCTCGAGTGATTCTGTCGCAGAGGCAAATTGCCATGGCTCACCAGTGAAAGTTTAGGGCACGTGCTGCAGCCGCGAGCCGAAGTCGATACTCTATTTCCAGTTGCCCGAGGGTGGAATGAAAGGACGCCTCTCAGACATTTAACCCAAAAACACGTGATCCGCTCAGCGAAAGCACCGGAGCAGCAACACCGTACAAACCTGGACGCAAGTCTCTTTAGCCGCTACAACAACCTCTGAAAACAGTACCCGGATTCCGACCCTGCAGAGCTCTCCTGACGATTTTTCCTCTGTCGGGGTCTCTGATGACCACATTCTCGAAATGTGCCTCGGGCACATCGACCTGCATAGCTAAAACGATATCCTAACGTGATTGACGCACGGCAACGTGGATGAATTGGTGGAGAAATGGTTAAACGAGAGCGACGAATTCCGGCCACCACCAAGGGCAGCATGCGCACCGGTGGCCCGGACCCGAATTGAAGAACACATGGCGCTAAGCCGTTAGGCGCCCGTTTAAAGGGGGGCTACGACCAGGTATTCAAGCCGATACAAAATGAGGCTCAATCTCGAAACTGTGGACTTCGGCAGCACCGCACGGGATGAAACGTCAATATTTGTCAGGTGATTTTCGGTCAGGCGGACGCTCAGAAAATCCAGACCGCGCACGAAATTTGTCACAAGGCCGCGCTCTGTGACGTCGCCGATTTCCGTATCCAGATTGGCGTCTTGAACTGATATCTTCCCGCCCGCTTACGTCAGCCGTCCAGCGCCTGGAGCCCGCGCTCCGCGAATTGCGGAACGTGCTTGCCAAGCCGAAGTGCCCGTTCAGGATTGGACGCGTTTCCGTCCAGCGCACGTTTCAGAACCCCCTGAATGATCCCGGCCATGCGGAAAAAACAGAACGACAGGTAGAATCCAAAATTGTCGATCCGATCAATGCCACGGCGTTCGCAGTATTTCGCGATGAACTCCTCGTCCGAGGGAAGACCAAGCGACGTCCGGTCCAAACCGCCAATTCCACGTCCTTCGGCCCCCGCTGGCATTTGCCACTGCATGATAACCGCTGCAAGATCGGCATACGGATGACCGGTTGTGGACAGCTCCCAGTCCAGAATGGCAAGGCAATCAGGACTGTCCTTGGCAAAAATCATATTGTCGATCCGGTAGTCGCCATGCACCAGCGTGCGCTGCCCATCGTCGGCGGGAATGGACGCGACCAAACGTTCCATAAGTTCGTTCATCGCAGGAACGGTTTCAGTTTCCGAGGCGCGGTACTGTTTCGACCAGCGCCCGACCTGCCGTTCAAAGTAGTTGCCCGGAGGGCCGTAGTCCGAAAGACCAACTGCTTCGATATCGACCATATGCAATTCCGCCAGCACACGGTTCATCTCGTCGATGACCGCGGTGCGTGTGGCATTGTCCTCACCCTTCATGGTCGGGTCTGCAAAGTTGCGACCGTCCATGTGCTCCATGATGTAGAACGCAGATCCGATAACATCATCGTCTTCGCACAGCGCATACATTTTGGCGACCGGCACCTTGCTGCCGGCCAGCGCGCTTTGGACCCGGTACTCGCGATCCACCGCATGTGCTGATTTCAGCAAGATCCCCGGCGGCTTGCGTCGCAGCACGTAATTCCGCGTGGGTGTTTTCAGCAGAAATGTCGGGTTGGACTGGCCAGTGGCAAACTTCTCCGCTTCGAGCGGCCCTTGGTAGTCGGGCAGAGTTCTGTGCAGATAGGCATCCACTGCAACCAGATCGAGCGTCTGAGTATCGGTCATGTCGGCTCCTCAACTATAGGTCAGCATACCGGCGCAGTCGGCGGGTGCGAAATGCGGGGTTGCATTGAACTCATGCAGGAAAAACCGGTCACCGGAAAAGATGAATTTGGTGATCGAGGTATTTTTGACCTGCAGATTCAGCTCCATCATCATCTTTGCGGGCGCACCGAGGGTCGCGGCGACAAGCTGTCCGATCACCCCGCCCGAACTGATGACCAGCACGCGGCGCGCATCTGTATCCGTGGAAAACCGCCGCGCGGCTTCAATGCGCGCGGTGAAATCTGTCCAGCTCTCATCGGCCCCGTCCAGACCGCCCGCCTGCCACTCGTGGATCGTCTCGCGCAGGGTGCGGAAGTGAGTTTTTCGATCCTTTCGCACGTCATGCGGCACGTCATCGTCAAAACGCTTGGCCAGCAGATTGTGAAAGTCGTATTCGTTCCAGCCCTCATGTTGTTCTGGCGCCGTCGAGAACCCCATCGAGGACAGCGTTTCATGCTGCCGTGTCAGGGTTCCGGTCACCAGTCGGTCCGGCACCCAGCCCGCTGCACTCAGGGCTTCACCAACCAGTGCCGACTGTTGGTGACCGAGCTCGCTCAGCTGGTCGTAATTGTCGGCCCCGAACGAGGCCTGTGCATGCCGAATGACGATTAGTTCAGCCATGTCAGCAATTTACCTTCTGGTACAGATTTCTCATCAGCTCTCGCCCCAAGGCAGCTTGAGCCCCATGGCATCGGCTGCTTTGCGCGCATACTTGCGGGTCTGCGCAAAGGCGTCGGTCAGTTCCCGCTGGCCCTCTGACGCACCGACCTGATCGAATTTCGCCGCGACGGCCTCGGGCGTGTTGTCCGCACCTTCCAGCAGGATGCCTTCGGTCTCGTAGACCTTAGTTTGCGCGAAACAGCCCGCACCGGCGCACAGGATCGTCCGCGACGGACCGTCTTCGCTGACCAGGTACAACAGCCCCGGTGTAATCGTCTCCGGAGCAAGCAGATCCAGCGCCTCTGGCGGCATCAGGTTTTCGGTCATGCGCGTGGCCGCCGTCGGAGCCAGCGTATTGACGCGGATGTCGTCGCGGGAACCTTCGAGGTGCAGAACGTTCATCAACCCCATCATGGCGGCCTTGGCCGCACCATAGTTGGATTGACCGAAGTTTCCGTAAAGGCCCGACGCCGATGAGGTCAGCACGATCCGCCCGTATTTCTGTTCGCGCATGATGGGCCAGACCGCGTGGCAACAGTTGGCGCTGCCCATCAGGTGTACGTCGACCACTTTGCGGAAATCGTCGAGCGTGATTTTGGAGAAGGTCTTGTCGCGCAGGATGCCGGCGTTGTTGACCAGAATGTCGATTCGACCCCACTCGGCCATGGTCTTGGCCACCATGTCCGCGACCTGTTCCTCGTTCGAGACATCGGCGCCATGCGCAATCGCCTCACCGCCCACAGCGCGTATTTCCTCGACCACGGACAAGGCTGCGTCCGAAGACTGCCCCTGCCCGTCCGTCGACACGCCCAGGTCGTTGATCACCACCTTTGCCCCGCGCGCCGCCAGCCCCAACGCGTGGCTACGGCCAAGGCCTACTCCTGAGCCTGTGACAATGGCCACGCGGCCGTCAAATCTGATCGCCATGATTCCAGCTCCCTCAGTGCAACGCGCTTTCAAAGATGTTACCGCCGGTGCTGACGTTGATGCCACCGGACACTGGTATGACAGCCCCGGTCACATAGGCCCCGCCGCGACTGCAGAGAAACTGCATGCAGCCGGCGATATCCTCACCGCGCCCGACGCGTTTCATCGGTACATCGTCGCCGACCTTGTCTCTCTGATCATCATTGCCCATCGCAAAGGCGGTCATCTTTGATTCAAACGGCCCCGGCGCCAAGGCGTTCACGGTTACCGCTTGGCCCGACAATTCCTTGGCCAGGATCTTGGTCAGGTGCAGCACTGCGGCTTTGGACGCAGAGTAACTGTAGGCGCCGTCGCCCATTGGCACCTCGCCCATCACCGAGCCGACATTGACCACACGTGACGGATCATCAATCGAGCCGGATGCAATCAGCATCGGCAGCAGTGACTGGGTCAGTTGGAAGAGCCCGGCGACATTCAGATCCATCACCTTGCCCCAGCCCTGAAAAGGAAACTGGCCCAATGGCGCACCCCATGTGCGACCGGCATTGTTCATAAGGATATCAAGCGTTTCCGTGCGGTTCTTGACCTCGGCAACCAGAGCGTCGATGCCCGCCTCGCTGCTGACATCGCCGGCAAATCCCTCGGCCGATCCCTGCAGGTCCAGAGCATTCAACTCATCTGCAATCGCCTCGCAGGCCTCGCCCTTGCGGCTGGCGATCAGAACCCGAGCACCGGCAGCAACCAGCCCTTCGGCTGCCATACGGCCTATACCGGTAGCCCCGCCGGTGACCAGTGCGGTCTTGCCAGGCAGGGAAAACAGAACGTCAGGTGTCATGGTCTCTCCTCAGAAGCCACGCAGTTTGGCGACCTGGGCGGCGTGATATCCGTAGTCCCCCAACCACTCGGCGGTGACACGGGCGCGTTTCATGTAGAACCCCATGTCGAAATCATCGGTCATCCCGATGCCGCCATGCATTTGGACGCCTTCGCGGACCGCAAGCGATGCGGTTGCGGTTGCACGAGCTTTCGCCAGCGATACTGCAAGCGTGGCGTTCTCCGGATCTTCGTCCAGTTTCCGGCCCGCATGCAAAATGGCAGAGGCCGTTACCTCGGTTTCGCACCACAGATGCGCGGCCCTGTGTTGCAGAGCCTGAAAGGTGCCGATCTGAACGCCGAACTGTTTGCGCTCTTTGAGGTATTCGACCGTCATGCCAAACGCCCCTGCCGCGACACCAGCCACTTCCGCCGCCAAAACGGCTTGTCCAGCCTCCAACGCGGGTTTCAGAACACTCATTGCGTCGTCGACATTGCCGACAACATCTTCGCCATTCGCCTCGACACCATCGAAGGCAACCTTGGCCGCATCGCGGCTGTCGATCATGCTCTGCGGAGTCCGCTCAACTCCTGCGCGATCCGCCGGAATGTCAAACAGCGTCAGGCCGGCGTCCGTCTTGGCCAGTACCAACAGGCGATCAGCCAGGCCACCGTCAACGACAAAGCGCTTTTCGCCCGTCAGGCGGAACCCATTGCCCACCTTTTCAGCCTTTAAATCTGTGGCTTGCGGGTCGAACTTATTGCTCTCGTCAATCGCGAGCGCATAGGTGATCTCACCACTTGCGATCTTGCTCAGCGCGTCTTTGGCACGGTCATCGGCAACCTGTCGCAGGGCCGTCGCCGCGATGACGGCTGTGGACAGGAACGGGCTGGACACCAGCGTCTTTCCCATTTCCTCGGCCAGTACGGCAGCCGCGGCGTAGCCCATATCCGAACCGCCGGCATCTTCCGGGACCAGAATGCCCGCCCAGCCCATGTCGGCCATTTCTTTCCACAGAGACGGGTCGTGGGTTTTGCCCGCGTCGCGCAAACCGCGCAGATGCGCGACAGGTGCCGCGCCGTCCAAAAAGCCACGCGCAGCGTCGGCCAGCATGACCTCTTCTTCACTTTTAACCAGTTTTGCCATTGTCTTGCCTTACCCCGGAAGCCCCAGAACCCGTTTCGAGATAATGCCCAGCATCACCTCGGACGTTCCGCCTTCAATCGAATTTGCCTTTGTACGCAACCAGTTGGGCGCACGCCCGTCATCCCATTCCAGCGCATCGCTGCCGCCGGCCGCCATGATCAGCTCGTGCCGCTGCTTGTTCAGCTCGGTGCCCATGTATTTGAGCATTGCCGAAGCGTTTCCGGTTCCCTGGCCTGCTTCGGCCATATCCTTGTAGCGCTCCAGTGTCAGAGAAATCGCCAGCGCGTCGACCTCGGCGCGCATCGCGTCGCTGCGCAGGACCGGGTCTTCGAGGCCATGTTCCTCTTCGGACAGAACCGCGCCCAAAGACCGGCCACCGCCCAACCCCTGACCGCCACCCGATATCATCGTGCGCTCATGCGTCAGCAAGTATTTCGCCACGTCCCAACCGCGATTGATCTCGCCAACGACTTGCTCTTTCGGCACGACGGCGTCGTCAAAGAAGGTTTCACAGAAAGGCGACGCGCCCGAGATCAGGCGAATTGGGCGGGTTGAAACACCTTCGGTCTCCATGTCTATGAGAATAAACGAAATTCCCTTGTGCTTGGGCGCGTCCCGATCGGTACGCACCAATGCAAAGATCCAGTCCGCCTTGTCCGCGTAAGAGGTCCAGACTTTCTGGCCGTTAATCACCCAGTGGTCGCCCTTGTCCTCACCCTTGGTCTGCACGCTGGCGAGATCGGAACCCGCGCCTGGTTCGGAGTAGCCCTGGCACCAACGAATTTCACCCCGCGCGATAGGCGGAAGATAATGCAGTTTCTGCTCTTCAGTACCGAAGTGCAGCAGTGCCGGCCCAAGCATCCAAATGCCGAAGCTTTGCAACGGCAAACGGCCATTGATGCGTTTCAACTCCTCATGAAAGATCTTTTCCTGATCGCGGTTCAGACCGGCGCCACCATAGGCCACGGGCCAGGTCGGTACGGTGTATCCCTTGGTGACGCAACGTTCCAACCAGGTTTTTTGGGCTTCCGACTGAAATTTCCAGTTCTTGCCGCCCCAACAGATGTTACCCTCGGTGTTGCCACCGTCACGCATCTCTTGCGGGCAGTTCTCTTCCATCCAGCTGCGCAGTTCGGCACGAAACTGCGCCAGATCTTCTGTTTCGCGGGCCATGTTCCCCCCGTGCGATCACTTATTTCATTCCGCTGTGCAGAATTGCATTTCACAAATGGATTGACAACAGTGTTTCGCGTGGCGATGAGTCAGGGCCAACTGTGGACCCTCAAACGCGGGTCAAAAACGGGAGAAATACACGATGAAAGCCATGCTCAGCACCGCCCCCGGCGGTCCCGAAACACTTGAACTTACCGAGCTTCCGGACCCCAAGGTACAGGCTGGTCACCTTTTGGTGCGTGTTCGTGCCGCCGGCCTCAATTTTCCCGACACCCTAATGATTCGCGATCTCTATCAGATCAAGCCGCCCCGTCCTTATGCACCGGGCGGTGAAATCGCCGGTGACGTCATCGCCGTGGGCGAAGGTGTCGAGGGATACTCAGTCGGCGACCGTGTGCTGGCACTGACCGGTTTCGGGGGGTTTGCAACGCATGTGAATGTAGATGCGACCAAGGCTGTGCCGGTCCCTGATGACATGCCTTACGACGACGCGGCCTGTTTCATCTTCACATATGGAACATCGCATCATGCGCTAAAGGACCGCGCAAAGCTAAAGGCTGGGGAAACGCTGTTGATCCTGGGCGCGGCCGGCGGTGTTGGAGCGGCAGCGATCGAACTGGGCAAAGCCGCAGGCGCCAAGGTCATCGCCGCCGTGTCATCCGAGGACAAGGCCGCGTTCTGCAAGGAACTGGGCGCCGACGAAACATTGGTTTATCCGCGAGACCTGGACCGCGACGGACAAAAGGCGTTGTCTGGCCAGATCAAGGAATTGGCGGGTCCACGAGGTGTCGATGTTGTCTACGATGCCGTTGGCGGCGCTTACGCCGAACCTGCAATCCGTTCGCTGGCCTGGGAAGGCCGGTTCCTGGTCGTTGGTTTCCCGGCCGGAATCCCCAAGATCCCGCTAAACCTGACGCTGCTGAAGGGCAGTCAGATCGTTGGTGTGTTTTGGGGAGCGTCCGTGCGCGTCGACCCCAAAGGTCATGCTGAGAACATGGCCGATCTGTTCAAGCTGTACGCCGAAGGCAAGGTCAAGCCGCGCATCAGCGCGACCTTCCCTCTTGCCGAAGCGGCACAAGCGCTGGAGCTGATGCAGGACCGCAAGGTGATGGGCAAGGTGGTCCTGACCGTAGACTGACGGGCAGGCCGGTGTCAGCCCAGATGCGCGCAATCGTTGAACCCACGCACGGTCATCTGGCCGCCTTGAATAACAAGGCGGCTGATCGACCCGTTCGCAGCGCCATTGAACGCGAACGGAGCCGCTCCGCAGGCCATCGCCATCGCAGCCCCGATCACACCGCCATGGACAAAAGCGGCGACCAGCTGGTCGGGGTGATTGGCCGCGATCCGCAAAAGCCCGGCCCGAACCCGGGCGTGCAATTGCGCGGTGGTTTCGGCACCGGGGATTTCGCCCCACTCTTGATTGGAACGCGCGCGCTGAAACTCCGGCGCGTCCTCAGACGCCTTGATCCGGTACAGACCACCGTCCCATTCGCCCAGATGGACCTCTCGCAGATCCGCCTCGATGCTGGGCTTCAACCCAAGGTACGCAGCGAGCGGCGCGGCTGTCTGGTGCGTGCGCTGCAGTGTCGTGACGTAGAGCGCCGCCAGTGGTTGCGTTTTCAGACGTTCGCCTACGGCCCGCGCCTGCGCCTCGCCATTGGGGTGCAACGCCGGGTCACCGTGCCCATCTTTCATCGGAAAGCTTTCGCCCGGGCGCGCGGGCATGCTTTCACCGTGGCGCACCAAAAGAAGATCCACCGCACCCTTGGGCGGTTGGTAGACATGTTGACGATATTCACGGGTCATCGGGCTCTCCGCCGGGCAAAAGGATTCAGGTGCAAGCTACCCAAGTTTGCCCGCGCTGCAACCCGATGATTGCTGACGAGAGGAGGATAGACATGAAGAACCGACAGGTGGCAATTGCCGAGTTGCCCAAAGAGAGGCTGACCGAGGCACATTTTGCGGTGCGCGATGCGGACATACCCGCACCCGGTAAAGGTGAGGTGTTGCTGCGCACGGTGCTCATCTCCATTGATGCCGCCGCGCGGGCCTGGATGCAGGGCGCAACCTATCGCGATGCCGTGGGTCCGGGCGATGCAATGCCCTGCTTCGCGCTCAGCGAAGTGATGGAGAGCAACAGCGACCGGTTCCAGGCCGGTGATATTGTGACCTCGGAGAACGTCTGGTGCGATTACAACGTCTTGCCCGCCAAGAAGCTGACCAAAGTGCCGGATATCCGACCCCTGACCCATATGATGAGCGTATATGGCGTAGCCGGGCGCACCGCGTTTCACGGATTGGTTGGTGTCGGACGGCCAATCGCGGGAGAAACCGTGTTAGTTTCCGCCGCAGCCGGCGCCGTGGGGTGTTTCGTGGGTCAAATCGCCAAGGCAATGGGGTGCCGGGTCGTCGGCATCGCCGGTGGCGCTGAGAAATGCGCCTGGGTGAAAGACGACTTGGGATTTGACGCCTGCGTAGATTACCGCGACCCCGGAATGTTCAAAGAGCTCAAGGCGGCCTGCCCGGATGGTGTCGACGTCTACTTTGACAATGTCAGCGGACAAGTTCTTGAAACCGCTTTGTTTCTGATGAACGAGCGTGGTCGGGTCGTGTGCTGTGGCGCGATCAGCCAGTATGACAAGGCTGGTGGCACCGGCCCGCGCAACCTGCCCGGGCTTGTCGTGGTGAAACGTTTGCGAATGGAGGGGTTCATCGTTTCAGATTTCGCCCGCGAAGACGCCGCCGCCACCCGCGCCTTGCAGACATGGGTTTCCAACGGACAGATCAAAGTGATCGAAGATGTGGTAGAGGGCCTGGAAAACACGCCCGCTGCGTTGATTGGCCTGCTGGCCGGAGAAAACAAAGGCAAACGGATGGTCCGCGTCGGGCCGGATCCGGCATGAATGAAGGAGTGCTGACATGACACCTGCCCAAACTGCCTGTGACCGAATGGCAGACAAGATCGGAACGGAACTCGGGGTTTCGGACTGGGTTCTGATCGACCAAGAGATGATCGACACATTTGCCGACGTGACCCACGATCACCAATGGATTCATATCGACCCGGAGCGCGCCGCCGCCGAAACTCCGTTTGGCGGCACGATCGCGCATGGGTTTCTGACCCTCTCGCTGGCAAGCAAATTTGTCTATGAATGCGTGCAGCCGGCACCGGGCCAGTCGATGGGGATCAACTACGGTTTCAACAAACTGCGCTTCCTGTCACCGGTACCCGCCGGATCCAGGGTGCGAGGGCGTTTCACGCTGAAAAGCCTGACTGCAAAAACCGATACCCAAATGTTGCGTGAGCTGGGAATGACGATCGAAATCGAAGGCAGCGAAACTCCGGCACTTGTGGCTGACTGGCTGGGCATGGCGATCTTCGATTCACAAAGTTGATCGGATGTAGCGTAGATTGGCCCGGTAATCCTTGGTGTCCCGCGACATTTTGGGCAAGCGACAGCTGGTTCTGTATGCTGGACAGCTCTCCCCCTTCGCGTCTATCACTGTGTGTGAATGGGGAAGTTTGAATGCCAAGTGAGTATTCCCGGGTCCACTCTCCCCGGGTTGTAAGGGTCTATTCGGACGCATGTCCGGAATTCGTGCAAGAGATTTGCGCGCCGCGGTGTTGCCTATATCCCGGCAATGGCGAGGTTTTTTGTTGCCCTTCGGCTGTCGATCGCGACTGGACCCCGGTATGAACTTTCGCGAGTACTTGGGCTATGCAACCCGCGCTACGTCTCTCGAGGAGCTTTGGGCGGCTCATACCGAACAGATGGCACAGTTCGGATTTGACCGATTGATCTACGGTTATACTCGGTACCGTACCGAGACATCACTCGGTGATCCCGAAGATTTCGTAATCCTGACCAACCACAGCAAAGAATATGTTGATGGTTTCCTGCATGGCGGGTTGTATTTTCATGCCCCGATGCTGCGATGGGCTCTTGAAAACGAAGGGGCAGGAAGCTGGCGCATGATTGGCCAGATGATGGCAAGTCAAACGATGACCGCTGATGAACGCCGGGTCTATGAATTCAATGCTCGAATGGGCGTGACTGTGGGATATACCATCAGCTTCAATTCGGTTTCCGCTCGATCCAAGGGGGCTATTTCTCTGTGTGCCCACTCTGGTGCAACCCAAGATGAAATCGATGCGATCTGGGACGAGCATGGCCAGGAAATCCTGCTCATGAATAACGTCGCGCACCTAAAAATTCTGACGTTGCCGTACCACGCGCCAAACCGGGGTTTGACCAAACGGCAGCGAGAAGCTTTGGAATGGGTCGGCGATGGGAAAACGACGCAGGATATCGCCCTGTTGATGGGGTTGACCTCGGCCACAGTCGAGAAGCACTTGCGCCTGGCCCGCGAGGCGCTGTCAGTCGAGACAACGGCCCAAGCGGTTTTGAAAGCGGCCCTTCAAAATCAGATGTTTGTCATCGAAGCCTGACCTTCTTTGGCACCTGACCTTAGGTAAGGAAATCATGACTTTCTGAATCGTTGAAAACGTTGCAGAGTGTCAAAGTTCCGTGAGTGGTGGCTTTAGCCAAGGAACGACAGGAACCGATCCCTGTGATATCAGGGCTCTCTGACCTGTCCGGTTCGGTTGCGTATTGATCCGTGGTCGGGCCGGAAATGTTTGTTCGGTCCCATCCATCCCCATTGTTATCGGGGCCGTCAAAAGAAAAGGAGCCGCGCTATCAGCGCGGCTCCGACTCGTTTGGCTCTCAGGAACTCCTGAAGGACTGGCGCGGTGCCCCGCGCCAGTGATCTTAGCCCTGTGCCGCCTTGGCGACTTCAGCGGCGAAGTCTTCTTTCTCGACTTCGATACCTTCTCCCACTTCCAGGCGTACAAAACCGGTGATTGTCGCGCCGGCTTCTTCTGCAGCGGCGCCAACGGTCAGGTCGGGGTTCACCACGAATTGCTGGTTCAGCAAGGTCACTTCGGCCATGAACTTCTTCATCCGACCGACGATCATCTTTTCGATCACCTGCTCCGGCTTGCCGGATTCACGGGCAATATCCATCTGGACCTGCTTTTCCTTCTCGACCACGGCGGGGTCCAGATCCGCTTCGCTCAGCGAGGCGGGGTTCACAGCCGCGATGTGCATCGCAACCTGCTTGCCAAAAGCCTCATCGCCTCCGGTCATGGCAACCAGAACACCGATCTTGCCCATGCCAGCAGTGGCGGGATTGTGGACATAGGACACCACGGTCTCACCTTCGACCGATGCCATGCGGCGCACAGACATGTTTTCGCCAATGGTGGCGATCTTGTCGGTCAGGATATCAGCGACCGCTTTGCCACCGATTTCGGCGGCTTTCAGTGCCTCGACATCGTCAACGCTCAGCGCGGCCTTGGCAAAGCCCGCGACCATTTCCTGGAATTCGGCATTCTTTCCGACAAAGTCGGTTTCCGAGTTCACCTCGACCGCGACGCCTTTGCCACAGTCTACGACAACGGCGACCAGACCTTCGGCTGCGGTACGGCCGGATTTCTTGGCGGCTTTGGCCAGACCCTTGGTGCGCAGCCAGTCAACAGCGGCTTCCATGTCACCGCCGGTTTCGGTCAGCGCCTTCTTGGCGTCCATCATGCCTGCGCCGGTGCTGTCGCGCAGTTCTTTAACCAGTGCTGCTGTGATTGCCATGTTTTGGCTCTCCTCAAATCAAAAACGGGTTGGGGCAGGTCTTAGCCTGCCCCGCATGTCAAATCCGTGACAGGTTTCAGCCCTCGGCCGGGGCCTCGGCGGTTTCGGCAACGGCTTCTTCGACCGGAGCCTCTTCCATAGCGCCCAGATCGACGCCTGCCGCGCCCAGCTGTGCGGACATACCGTCCAGCGCCGCGCGCGCCGCCAGATCGCAGTACAGCGAAATCGCCCGTGCTGCGTCGTCATTGCCGGGGATGATGTAGTCCACGCCATCAGGCGAACAGTTGGTGTCGACCACGGCCACAACCGGAATGCCCAGCTTGTTGGCTTCGGCGATTGCCAGCGCTTCTTTTTTCACATCGATGACGAACAGCAGATCCGGAACGCCGCCCATTTCGCGAATGCCGCCCAGTGAAGCCTGCAGCTTGCCCTGGTCCCGCTCCATGCCAAGACGCTCTTTCTTGGTCAGGCCTTCGAAACCGGATTCCATCTGCTCATCGATATGCTTGAGACGGTTGATCGACTGGGAAACGGTTTTCCAGTTGGTCAGCGTGCCGCCCAGCCAACGGTGGTTCATGAAATACTGCGCCGATTTTTCGGCCGCTTCTGCAACGGGTTGTGCCGCCTGGCGCTTGGTGCCGACAAACAGAACCCGACCGCCCTTTGCGACGGTTTCGCGGATGACGGCCAGAGCCTGGTCCAGCATCGGAACAGTCTGCGTCAGATCCATGATGTGGATGCCGTTGCGCGCGCCATAAATGTAAGGACCCATACGCGGGTTCCAGCGCTGCGTCTGGTGACCAAAGTGAACGCCAGCTTCCAGCAGCTGACGCATCGTGAACTCAGGAAGAGCCATGTCGTCTTTACCTTTCCGGTTTATGCCTCGGCGGGGGTCTCGACGCGAATGCGCCAACCGGCGGACCTTTGGGGATGTCTCCCCCAACAGGCCCAAACCCCACCTGCGGGTTTGAATGGCGCGCGTATAAGCCAGCCCACCACAAGGTGCAAGAGCCAATACGCAAGGCCGTGCTTGCGCGCCCTCAGAACGCGAACTTGACGGCTAATTGCACCCGATCTGTGTCAAAATCGATCCCATTGGCCTGGGTCCGCTGTCCGGTAAAATATTCAGCCATGAGTGTGGTGTTTCGGAAAACCTCGTAAAAAGCCGAAAGGTGGACTGTTTCCAGTTCGCTGGTATCTGTGCCCACCGACCGGTCCAACGAAACCCAGCTTCCGGTGACCGCCAATCGCAGTTTGTCACCGATTTTCTGACTGATGCTCAACGCTGCGGAATCAAAACCCACTGGGCCACCTCCCAGGACAACCGCTGTACCTGACAAGCCTGCACCGAGTATGTCGACAGCTCCGTCACCCGTGGTCACCGCGAATTGAACTTGCCCGCCTTGCCAAGGTTTGAGCACAGTCGCCAGACTGAGCCCCCAGCCATCAACCGGGGTGCCTCCGATCGTGGTGTCGCGCCACAACGCCGAGGCCCGCACCATACCCAGATCGAATCCGTAACGCAGTGCGGCTGTCAGCATGACATCGCTGGAATTTGCGATGTCTTCCTCCACCGAGGCCGAAAACTTGATGTTACTGCTAGGGTCAAACGTATAACGTAATTGCGGAACTCGGGCAAAAGGCAACGCGCCAGACCCTTGAAAATCAACGGTCGGCGCAAGATTCTCGACCGACATGAAGTTGGTCCAGTTTTGCCCGATCAGAACCCCTTTCCAATCAAGGTAAGCGTGGCGCAGCCGCAGGTTATCGTTGGGGCCGTAAAAGTCTCCTTCGAACTTGGCGAAGACATCGTCGGGGCCGTTGATATTGAATCCAATACGCGTTTCGCGCAGGGTGGCCGTATCGAAAGACCCAGCTGCTGGACCGCCGGGCAACCCGATACTACGGATCGCTCCAGTAGTATCTCCCAACTCGTACCCGTCATCAGAAATGAAATCCGCTTTGACGTATCCGTAGAATGTAACGGAAACACCGTTTCCCAAATCGAGCGTCAAGGGTGACTTCTTCTCTTCCGTTCGCCCGGAAGTTGCCGCCAGGATCATGGCGCCGCACAAACAGCCGGTTTTCAAAAAGCGGGCAATCATGGGCTTTCTCCCCTTTTGAAAATAATTGCCGGTTTGAAACGGTCTGTCGAGCCCTTTCACACAAGCAAAAGTTGCAGCCAGTGGCCCGGGTTTGATCATGAAGTTGCGACCGAGCACGGTATTCCGGACGCGCCTCCGCAGGCATTGAGGCGCAGCGGCGCTGACACTCAGCCTACCTCGGCTCTTCTGGCCCCGGTAGCGCGCTTTCCAACCCGGCGCGTACTGCTGTTTCGCAGTAGACAGCCAAGGCCTTACGATCCGCGAAATCCGCCACTTTGACCGGGATGTGATAGATCAACTCCACCGAGCCTTGTCGTGGTTGGGCCAGGGTTTTGAGCAGGTGGCCTCCGAACTCCATATCGCCCCACCATCCATAGAACCGGGCGGGTTCACCCGGCGGCGCAAAATAGATCACCGAGACCGGCTGGACATAGAGGAAATCGCGCAAGTGATCTGAGAAAAATGCCGCAAAAAGCGTTGACTTAAAAGGCAATACCCGCAATCCGTCAGTCGATGTCCCCTCAGGGAAGAACAGCAACTTGTGCCCGACCCTCAGCCGGTTTTCAAACAGTTCAGTCTGTGCCTTGGCCTGCTTGCGGTCCCGGTCGATGAACACCGTACCCGTCGCGCGCGCCAACCAGCCAATGCCGGGCCAGTTTGCGACCTCTGATTTCGACACGAAATAGATCCGTTTTCGGGCATTCAGAGAAAAGATATCCAGCCAGGACACATGGTTGGCCACCACTGCACCACGCTCCTGCATCAGTTGGCCGGACGTCGAAAATGTGATGCCGAGAATTCGAAAGGCATTTCGACAAACAAACTGGGTGATGAATGGCGTAACCGGCCTTCGCATCCCGTACAGGGGCCGCTCGATCAGGCGAACCAGCAACAGGATCATCAGGCATATTGAAATCAGAATGATCAGCGCGCCCCCCCGGAGCAGCACCAACACCCAACCCAAAGGCGTGATGACCACCGGATCCGGCGCATCACCGCTATCCCATGTCGCGCTCATTCCTTTCGTTCACCCGAATAGAGACGTCGCTGGCGGTCATTCATCCGTTCGGTGTCCAGTATCAGGCAGACGTCGGTTGTATTGAACGTGTGATCAACGTAGGCGCCTTCGCCGACGAAACCACCCAAACGCAAGTAAGCCTTGATTAGCGATGGCACTTGCAGCATCGCTCGGCGTCGGTCCAGATCGGATTGCGATACAAGATTCATATCTTGACAATGATCTGGCTGCGCTCGGACACGCAATTCCGGTGGCGCGAGGTGTTTTTGGTGCAATAGTGATAAAGGTTGTGCCAAATCCGAAACACTGGTTCCATGAAAGCTTGCGACACCGAACAGAATGTCGACCTCATGGTCCGCAACGTATCGCGCAAGCCCATTCCACAGATGATACATTGCAGTGCCGCCGCGATAATCGCGATGCAGGCAGGACCGTCCGAGTTCCAGCAACTTGCGTCCGCTCGACTTCAACACCGTCAGATCGTATTCGTCTTCGGAATAGAACTGCCCCGCGGCCTTCGCCTGATCGTCTCGCAGAAGGCGATAAACTCCGACCACCTCGTTCTTCGATGTATCGGTGACCAACATGTGATCGAAATACCGATCAAATCGATCTCGTTCCAGCTTTGCCTCGTGATCGACCAGGTCTCCGCCGCCACCCAACTCTCGGACAAAAACTTCGTACCGCAACGCCTGCGCGGCACGCAATTCTTCCTCGGTCTCAGCGATAGTTACGGCGAATTCTGGCCCGCTGTCAGGCATGGTGTGATCCGGTGCTTGAAACTGTCGGCCCGATGCGGCTCGGTTGAGCGCTGATAGCCCATGACGTGCCGCGATTGCAACAGCACGCGATTTGTTGAACCGGGCGTTAACCCTTCGTCAATAAGTTTCAGGAATCAAAGACAGGCAACAGACCGATCCGGGCGCCATCTATCACGACTTTACCCTGTTCGCGAAAATTCACGGTGACCTTTCCACCGATGTTGGATTGTACCTGCCCTACCCCCCAATCGGGGCAATCGGGGTGGCGCACCAGCATACCGGGTGCAAGAATGGCGTTCAGATCGGTCATGGTATTGCGGCCGCTTCAAAGGGATTTAAAACATGGGCGACATTAATGCCAAACTTGCATCATTGATAGGGTCACGGATTTGCCACGACCTGATTAGCCCCATCGGGGCTATTACAAACGGGTTGGAACTGCTGGACATGACCGGCGCGGTGCATGGTCCCGAAATGGAACTGATAGCCGACAGCGTCGGCAACGCAGGCGCGCGGATCCGGTTCTTTCGTATCGCCTACGGCGCCGCAGGAGATCAGACTCTTGGGCAACAGGAAATCAACGCAGTATTGCGCGATATCGGACGCGGTAGCCGGACCAGAGTGACGTGGCTACCCGAAAGTTACCTTCCGCGCGCCGAGGTCCGGCTTGCATTCCTCGCGGTGCAGTGTTGCGAAACCGCCCTGCCCTACGGCGGTCTCATCGAAGTGGCCTGCGAGGAAGGAGAAAACGGAAGCCGCGCTTGGGCGATCCGCGCCAAGGGCGAAAAACTGAACATTGACGACACGCTCTGGCAGGCCTTGAACGCGCCCGATTGCGCCGACCAAATTACACCGGCCCAGGTGCAGTTTGCCCTCCTCCCGGTCCTTGCTGCCGACCTTGATCGCGCGGCGATTTCCCGATGGAATGAACAGGAACTGTCGATCCGGTTCTGATTTTCAGCCGCGTACTGTACCGTTCCCCCGCACCAAGTATTTGAAGCTGGTCAACTGAGCCGCGCCCACCGGTCCACGCGCATGCATCTTGCCTGTGGCGATGCCGATTTCCGCCCCCATGCCAAACTCCCCGCCATCAGCGAATTGGGTGGAAGCATTGTGCATCAAAATAGCGCTGTCGAGCCGTTCGAAAAACCGTGCGGCTGCATCGGGATCCTCCGCGAGGATGCAGTCAGTATGATTGGAGCCGTAAGTCCGGATGTGCGCAATTGCCTCGTCAATGTTTTCAACGGCCTTCACGGCGATATCCATATCGAGGTACTCGCGGCCCCAATCGTTTTCTGTCGCTTGAACCGTACCGGGAATGTCTGACAGAGGAGGCGCGGCATGCACACGGGTTCCCAAGGCAATCAACGCCTCAATAACCGCACGCCCGGTCGTTTCTGCAATGTCCGAATGGATGAGAAGGCATTCGACAGCACCGCAAATGCCTGTACGTCGGGTCTTGGCGTTCAGAACCACATCAAGCGTTTTCTGAAGATCGGCTGACTTGTCGATATAGATATGCACAATGCCTTCGAGGTGCGCGAAAACCGGCACTCGGGCCTCGCGTTGAACCAGACCGACCAGACCTTTGCCCCCCCGCGGGACGATGACATCTACAAAATCCGTCATCGAAAGCAACTCGGACACTGCCGCACGATCCCGCGTCGGCACCAGTTGGATCGCGTCTTCCGGCAGACCCGCAGATTTCAGTCCCGCGATTAGGCACTCGTGAATCAAACCCGACGAGTGAAAGCTCTCAGACCCGCCGCGCAGAATCACGGCGTTTCCGGATTTCAGGCACAATGCACCTGCATCGGCGGTCACATTGGGACGGCTTTCGTAAATCACACCGATGACACCCAATGGGGTACGAACCCGTTGAATATTCAGCCCCGAAGGCATGTCCCATTCCGACAGAACCTCACCGACCGGAT
The DNA here is from genome assembly GCF_020171285.1 of Seohaeicola saemankumensis. Classification (GTDB taxonomy): domain Bacteria; phylum Pseudomonadota; class Alphaproteobacteria; order Rhodobacterales; family Rhodobacteraceae; genus JAIUZI01. Next base: position 75,421 of record NZ_JAIUZI010000015.1, on the reverse strand, counting down.
CATCCTGACGTGCAACCGCGCGTAACCCATCAACAATGCCCTGAATGCGCACCTCATCCAGCGACAGGCGATCCATCATCGCCGGCGACAGTCCTTTTTCCCGCCCGAAATCCAGATCCAGCGCGTTTGCCGCGATGATGTCGGCGCGCCGCTCCCAGACGGCATCTGCTGCTGCAAGCAGAGCATTTGTCTTTGCGGTTGCGCTGGCACACCCCAGTACCGCACTGGCTGATTTGGCGCGGGCCCCGATATCAGCCATCAGGGCGGGGATGTTATCGAGGTCTTTCATGTTGAACGCCTTTCGAGTGAATCTGCCGCGAGCCGCGACGTAGGAAGTAAGTATGTAATATCAGAAAGAAGCATCAGACCGCCATATCGTCGCGATGAACCAGCACCGCGCGACCAGGATACCCCAACAAGGTTTCGATCTCGCCCGAGTGGCGGCCCTTGATGATCTCGGCCTCGTCGGCAGTGTAGCGGCAAAGACCCTGACCCAACTTATGACCTTGGTCTGTTTCGATCACGACCGGATCGCCACGCCCAAAGCTCCCCCGCACCGCAGACAGACCAGCGGGAAGCAGGCTTTTACCATTGATCAACGCCCGAGCGGCTCCGGCATCGATGACAAGATGGCCCCGTGGTTTCATCGCAGAAATCCAGCGTTTGCGGGCGGCTTGCGGGTCGAGTTGCGCCGAGAACCACGTCGCGTTTGCGCCATCTTCCAAATTTTTTAAAGGGTTATTCGGCATTCCTTCGGTAATCGCCATCGCGCAGCCCGCAGCCGTCGCCATTTTGGCGGCCAGCAGCTTTGTTTTCATCCCCCCCTTAGAGAGACCTGATCCTGCGTCGCCCGCCATGGCTTCGATTTCGGGTGTGATGTCGTCGATCATCTCAAACCGGCGCGCCGTAGGATCATCGACCGGGTTACCGGAGTAAAAGCCATCCACATCAGACAGAAGGATTAACTGATCGGCCCCGACGGTCACGGCGACTTGGGCGGCCAACCGGTCGTTATCGCCATAACGGATTTCATCGGTGGCAACGGTGTCGTTTTCGTTCACGATAGGCACCGCACCCAGACCCAGGAGTGTTTCGAGTGTGGCACGTGAATTCAAGTATCGCCGCCGGTCGGCGCTGTCTTCAAGCGTTACGAGAACCTGGGCTGTGGTAATACCGTAGGGCCGGAGGGCTTCTTCATAGGCACGGGCCAGTCGGATCTGGCCGACTGCGGCGGCAGCTTGCGATTGCTCGAGCGGCAAGTCGGCACGCGGTAAACCCAACACCTGTCGACCCAGTGCGATTGAACCCGAAGACACCAGAATGATGTCCGTTCCCAGCCCCTTGAGCCAGTCGACGTCGGCGGCCAAGGAATGCAGCCAATCCGCCCGCAGCGCACCGCTCTTCCGGTCAACCAGCAGGGCGGATCCGATTTTGATAACCAGCCGTTTCGCAGTGCTCAGGGATGCCACGATTCTTCCTCCTGCGCAGGCAGCTGCCGCAGTCGGTCCTCTTCGATCTCTACACGGACCGCGCGCAAGACGTCCGGCACCCCTTCGCGGCTAACGCCGGACATAACCAGAACAGGCGCACCGACGGCCGCTTCCAGCTCGGCCTGAGCAGCGGCCCGCGCCTCATCGTCGAGAGCATCGACCTTGTTCAATGCCGTAACGCGTGGTTTGTCGGCCAGATGGCCGCCATAAGCTTCAAGCTCGGCGATAATCGTCTGATAATCTTCGGTAATCGTGTCAGAGGTCCCGTCCACCAAATGCAGAAGGACCGAGCAGCGCTCGACATGGCCAAGGAACCGGTCCCCAATGCCTCGTCCTTCGTGCGCGCCGGCGATCAAGCCGGGTATGTCGGCAATAACGAACTCCACGTTATCTATCCCGACGACACCCAAATTGGGATGAAGCGTAGTAAAGGGATAATCCGCAATCTTGGGTCGCGCGTTCGACGTCGCAGCCAGAAATGTCGACTTGCCTGCATTGGGCATACCCAACAGACCGGCATCGGCTATCAGTTTCAGTCGCAGCCAAAGAGTACGTTCAACGCCCTCCTGACCTGGGTTAGCGCGTCGCGGCGCCTGGTTGGTCGAGGATTTGAAGTGCAGGTTGCCAAAACCGCCGTTGCCGCCGCGCGCGAGTTCTACTCGCTGTCCAACCTCGGTCAGATCGGCAATGACCGTCTCTTCATCCTCGTCCAGAATCTCGGTCCCGACCGGCACGCGCAGCACGATGTCAGCGCCGTCCTTTCCTGTCCGCTGATTGCCCATACCCGGCTGCCCACTCTTGGCAAAGAAATGCTGTTGGTAACGGAAATCAATCAACGTGTTCAGACCGACGACCGCCTCGGCCCATACCGAACCTCCCTTGCCTCCGTCTCCACCATCAGGGCCACCGTATTCGATGAACTTTTCGCGTCGGAAACTGACACAGCCACCGCCACCGCCACCCGAGCGGATATAGACCTTTGCAAGATCGAGAAATTTCATGGTTGGTTCCCTATCGCAAAGGCCCGGTTGGGCCAATTAAAGTTTTCGGCTGTAAGTCCAGGTGGGTACAGCCGCATTTCGGGCCACTGAAAAGCTTTCGGCGTCGCCCAGATATTCGAACCCGCAGTGGGTCAGCACCCGGGCCGAGGCCGGGTTGTCCTGAAACACCGAGGCAAACATGTTGGCGTTGCCCGAGGGGTTGGCATCGACCAGAGCCATAAGCGCATCAGAAGCCAAACCGGTGTTCCAGTAGATCGGCGCAATCCAGTACCCGACTTCGGATTGATTCCGGTCCATCCGTTTTAGCGAGATCAGCCCCTTGACCTCTCCGCCGCCCGACTTGCTGCCGTCTATCGCCCAGACGTCTTCGTCGCGGTCTTCGGACATGGCGCGAGCCACAAATGCCTCGGTCGCGCCGGGCGGCAAGGGGTGCGGAATAGACGTGGTCATGCGCGCGACCCGCTCATCGCTTCCGTACAGCTCGATCAGCCCCATGTCAGAACGGCGCAGCGGACGCAGGTCGAAACGGTCGGCTTCGATTGTCGGCTGATTGATGATCTGATCCAATTTCATGTGCCTGCTCCTCCTCCGAACAGTACAAATCCCGTCTAAGGACACCGATGCGAGATAAGTCCCCGCCCCGAGCCATTCCAGACCCGGAACAAAAAGGGGGACCGGCCAGTCCGCCGATCCCCCGATTTTCAATCCAAACCTTTGGGTTACGGCTTATTCGGCGGCCTCCGCCACTGGCAGAACCGAAATAAAGGTGCGGCCTTTCAGGCCTTTGTGAAACTTCACGGCGCCTTCTTCGGTCGCAAAGATAGTGTGATCCTTGCCCATGCCCACGCCTTCGCCCGGCCAAAACTTGGTGCCGCGCTGACGAACGATGATGTTGCCCGGGATGGCTGCTTGGCCGCCATAGAGCTTGACGCCAAGGCGACGGCCAGCAGAGTCGCGTCCGTTCCGTGAGGAACCACCAGCTTTTTTATGTGCCATAGTGTCTCTCCTTAGCCCTTCGCCAGTTCTTTGGCCTGCTCGACCCAGCCTTCACGCTCGATCCGGCCCTTGAAGGACAGTTTCTCATTGAAATCTGCAATTTCGGCTTCGCCCCATGCCGCGATCTGGGCAAAAGAGGTCACACCGGCAGCATGCAATTTCTTCTCAAGTGCCGGACCAACACCCGACAGCTTCTTCAGATCGTCTGCACCTTCAACAGCCACTTCGGCCTTGGGCGCCGCCTTGGCAGGCTTTGCAGGCGCAGCAGGGGCCGCCGCTGTAACCGCAGCACCCGAAACCGAACCAGCACCGATTGCAGCTTTAACACCAGATTTTTCCGCGCCATCGGACAGGATATCGGTGATCTTGACCAACGTCAGCTTTTGGCGATGCCCCTTGGTCCGCTTGGATGAGTGTTTCCGGCGGCGCTTGACGAAATGGATTACCTTTTCGCCTTTGATCTGGTCGATGACCTCGGCCTGCACGGCCGCGCCAGCCACAAACGGAGCACCCACAACAGGAGCGTCACCGCCCAGCATCAGGATGTCGTTGAATTGAACTTTTTCACCAGCGTCTGCAGCAAGTTTCTCAACGCGGAGCGTGTCGCCCGATTGAACCTTGTACTGTTTGCCGCCGGTCTTGAGGACCGCGAACATCGCATTTCCTTTTCTTTCCGCGTTCTGTGGCCCCCGTGAACCGGGCGTTTTGGGATGGTATCCCGCCGCGAACAGCGCGCCGTTTGGCGTCATGATTACAAGAACCCGGCGCGGTTTTCCGGCCGGGTTGCGGGCTTATGACTGTAACCGCCGTAACTGTCAACCGGTTTCGAGCGGCCCCCCATAGCCTACAGGTCCCGTGATGCCATCGCCCCGGCGAGCCCCACTCCAAGGTCATAGGAGATGTCCCGATAGGCCATCTCGAACCCCTTGAACAGCGCAAGGTTCAATGCCTGACCTGCGTCGGACTGTGAGAACGTCAGATTAGCCTCTAGATCCTGATCGCTGAGCGGTCGATACGCCGTGAGCAGGAACGCATAGAGCCAGGCTTCCGTTTCGAGGCGCGTCTCAGGCTCATCGTATCGGATTTCGGCCAGAATACCGTCTTCGTCCATCTCTAGCGCGCCACCGTCAACCATCCCACGATACAGAAAATAGCTGAAGCTCATCGCGCCGGCCACGTTCTGTTCCACCAGGTTATTCGCCTCGACATAGCTGTCGATCATTGCCAACCGCGGATCATCGCCGTCGCGGACGCTCTCATAGTATCCGCGCGCGGCGTCCTCCAGATCTGGATCCCGCAGCGCCTTCCGCGCCGAAAGCTCAAGCGAAACGATCGTCCGGCCCGTGTCGGAACGCAGGAATGCCAGGCTCTTGTTGATCTGTTGCGGCGTCATCTCTGCAAGCAAAGCCATCGAAACCTTGTCGGCCATCCGCTTTGCGCCATAGATATCCTCGACCATCGCAGCCCAATAAGCGCCGCCGCGCCCGTCCAACATATCCCGGTCCAGTTCCGAACCATAGCCCTGCCCCTCGGACTGCAGCACTTGAGTGATCTCGTCGATCCGCAACGCCGCGCAAAGCTCCAGCACCCTGTCAATCGCATCCTGTTCGGCTTCCGATCCGGCGTTCTCGGTCTTAATGAATGATGGCGGGTCCGAAACAGGCCACGCCTCGGATTCTGCCCAAAGGGCCGTTGCCGACATGATCAGGGCGCCGCAGACGCTGCGAAACACGATCAAATATCCTGCCCCCGCTGAAGATCCGACATCCGGTGCGCCAGCGCTTCGAACCGGTTTGCCATGATCTCAAACTGCACAGCATTGAGCAGCAGATAGACGTCCTGCATGACCGGGTCCTCAAGCGCTTGCGCATACTCAGACAAATCTTCATCTGAAAACCCCCGATAGGTATAGGCGGCGCCGGCCAGCGCCGACTGTTCCAACTCTATCCGCAAAAGCGCATCGTTCCGCGAGAGTAGTGCCCGCAGTTCATCAGCGTCCATTTTCAATTCGATGACGCCAGCAGCGCTGGCGGCCATCAGAAACCGGAACTGTACCTCCTGCAGTGACTTTAGACTGGTACCCGCAACGTCTATCGCTCGGTTCATCCGTTTCAGCAGTTCCAGGCGCGGCGATCCCTCCTCGACAAGGGCCGACACGATACGCCGACCTTCCGCCTGCTTGTTTTCATCTTCATCCATGTGCGACCGGTTTTCCTCGGCGACAAGCCGCTGCCCCAAGTCAGTGGCATAGAACCCGGCAGCATGAGAAAGTGGTTCGTCGCCCAGTGTTTTTTCCAAAAGTTCCAAAGCAAACCCCCGCATGATCGCGGTGTCAAAAACCTCGTTGCTCAGTCTTTCCCACTCAGATCCAAACGTCCCCGGATCGATCCCCAGCATCTGAGGCGCGTCCTTGGCCGAGAGCGCGATACTGACCAGCGCCGCATCGAACCCCGTTACCTCCAGAAACGCCTCAATTTTTTCCCGGTCAGCCGCCATGGCGGTTAGCGGCCAGGAACCGGCAAAAACGATCAACAAGACCGCAGTCCGGATCAAACCTAGGAAATGGAAGACGACTGCGCCACGACAAGAAAAAATCATGGGCTGAGCGTAAGCGATTCCCCCGCTTGGGCAACGGAAAATCGAATAAAAGGAAATTAGCGGCCAAAACTGGCCTTGCATGCCCCATTCGAAGCGGTTAAACGCCACCTCCAGACCCCCGCGGAGAGGTGCCGGAGTGGTCGAACGGGGCGGTCTCGAAAACCGTTGTGGGTGCAAGCCCACCCAGGGTTCGAATCCCTGTCTCTCCGCCACAATCCTGCCGCCCGTTTTGTATCATTCCTTCGTCGCTTTTGCCCTTCAGTCGGTCCGGCCACGCAGGCTGCGGATCAGGTCGCTGTCCAGTTCTTCAATTTTGTCCGCTTCATCGAGCAATTTCTGATCCACACCGCGAAGCCTCATATCCAACCCATTTGTCATTTGTTTAAGAATGACCTTCATCGCCTTGATTCTCGCGTATTTTTTTTGGTTTGCGGGAATGACATGCCACGGTGCAATATCGGTTGATGTTTGCTCAAACATCTCGTCTATTGCCAATGCCGAGGCGCTCCAATGGGCCCGGTTGCGGAAGTCTTCAAAGGTTAGCTTCCAACGTTTTAGAGGGTTCCGAAGCCGGTCTTCGAACCGCTTGAGTTGAACATCAGGGGAAATGTGGAAAAAAAGTTTGATGACGCGGATACCGTCGTCAAAAAGCATTCTCTCAAAATCGTTGATTTCGCCGTATGCGGCGCGCCATCGATGTTCCGGAGTGAGCCCTTCGACACGCTCGACCATGACCCGCCCGTACCATGATCGGTCAAAGGCTGAAATCGTGCCATTGGGCGGCAGCCGCTCCATAAATCGCAACAAGTAGTGCCGCTCGAGGTAGTAGTTTCGCGGAGCCCCGATTGGCCAAACCTTGAAACTGCGCGGGTCCAACGCCTGGGAGATCCTGCGGATGGTGCCCCCTTTGCCCGCCGCATCCCACCCTTCAAAAACGATAACTGCCTTTTCACCCGAAAAAAGATAGGTTTGTTGAACCTGCATCAACTGCAATTGCAGTTGTGCCAGTTCGCGGTAGTAACGGCGTTTCCCGATCCTCTTGTTCAGATCCACGGCCTCTAGCCGTGGCGGCTGCTGATCCATCTCTGGCCTCCCCGCCTCTTCAGTTGGCCTTTTACGCCTTGGCCGAGCCCGTTTGATCAGTCTTCCTTTATTTACCCGCCATTGCAACCCTGGCGGGCATTCCCTGAAAAACCAAAAAAGGCCGGACAGCGGGGCCCGGCCTATGGCTCATTTCCATCTGAAGTCGCGATTACGCCCGGCGGCGGCGCCCACCCGAACGGCTGCGGCGGCCACCCGTTGCTTCCTCGCTTGCCGATGCCGGCGGTTTGTTGAAACGTATCCACTCGCCACCGTGCGGGTCATTGTTGGTCAACAAGTTCGCGGCCCGGATCGCTTCCATCTCTGCGCCCGGACGCGGTTTGGTCGATCCGAGGCCGAACAGTGTAACAAAGGTTTCGTCATCCATTTCTTCCGGCACCAGAACGCCCGCTGACGCCAGTTCGGCCTTTTTCGCCTCTATCTTGGTTTGCGTGACGGGCAAGGCCACAGGGTTCATGATTGCACTGGTCATGCCCGCCCCCATCGCCATCGGCAGGAAAGCGTTGTTGATGCCATGCCGGTTCGGCAATCCGAAGGACACGTTCGAAGCGCCGCAGGTCGTGTTAACACCCAGTTCTTCGCGCAGGCGACGTACCAGGGCAAAGACCTGCAGCCCCGCTGTGGCCATAGCCCCGATCGGCATGACCAGCGGATCAACAACGATGTCATGCGCGGGAATGCCGAAGTCAGCCGCCCGTTCGACAATCTTCTTGGCCACAGCAAAACGCACGTCAGGGTCTTCAGAGATCCCGGTGTCGTCGTTTGAGATCGCCACCACCGGTACGTTGTATTTTTTGACCAGCGGCAAAACCAGTTCCAGCCGATCTTCTTCACCGGTGACAGAGTTCAGCAGCGGTCGGCCTTCGGCGACTTCCAAACCAGCCTCCAGCGCTCCGGGAACCGAGCTGTCAATGCACAAAGGGACGTCGACAAGACCTTGAACCATCGCGATAACCTTGCGCATCAATGGCGGTTCGGTTTCGTTGGGATTGGGGTTGGAGTTGTAAACAACACCGGCGTTGATATCCAACACCGTAGCGCCGGCCGCGACCTGCGCCAGGGCGTCTTTTTCCACGGTTGAAAAATCACCGGCTTCGAGTTCGGCCGCCAGTTTCTTGCGGCCCGTGGGGTTGATCCGCTCGCCAATGACGCAGAACGGCTGGTCAAAGCCGATGATTGCGGTCTTGGTCTTGGATTCAAGAATCGTGCGGGTCATGTCTGGCCTTTCAGGAAGGGTTTGCAGGCTGCGCCGCAGCGCCACCATTGTCGGTTGCCCATTGGGCGTTGGTCTTGATCCCGCCAAGCGGGAAAAAATGGACGTGTTCGATGTTGAAGTCCGGGTTCGCCGCCTTGTGCGCCGCCAGTTCGGCTATGACGTCAGTCGGTTCGTAGGGCAGCAACAATTTCGACACATCCATCGCACGTTTCTGCAGGACTTTCAACGAAGGCCCGACGCCGCAAGCAATAGCGAACTTGATTAATGTCTGCAGTTTGGCAGGTCCCGCGATGCCGATATGCACGGGTATAGTGACACCCGCTTCCCGCAACCCGTCGGCCCAAGTTATGATCGGCTTGGCATCAAATGCAAACTGAGTGGCAATAGCCATTTTCGCATCGGTTCGTTCCGAAAACTTCTGTTTCCACAGAATGGCTTCCTCGACATTCTTCGTGCCGCCGGACGGATCGATATCGCGATTGCCCTCGGGGTGCCCTGCCACGTGCAACCGTTTGAACCCGGCCTTGTCAAAGAGACCGGTCTCCATCAGCTGCATGGAGCAATGAAAGTCACCAACCGGTTCGGGCACGCCCCCCGCCAGAAGCAAGGCCTGATCAACACCGGCCTCACCTTGGTATCGCGCGATCCAATCGGTCAACGTGTCGCGGTCTCGGATAATCCGGGCCGGGAAATGCGGCATCACAGGGTATCCATCACGGGCCAGTCGTCGCGCAGTCGCGACCATGTCCTCGATCGGAGTGCCGTCGATATGGGCGATGTAGACCCGCGTTCCTTCCGGTAGCAACGCGCCGAAATCCTCGATCTTGGCCGCCGTACGTGGCATCACTTCGATCGAGTAGCCTTTCAGAAACGCCTCGACCTGAGGCGAAGCCGGCGTTGGTCCGGTTGCTTCACGTTTCCTGAAATTCAACAATGCCATTGTGGCCTCCCAGATGGAAGTCAGGCTCATGCCCAACCGTCATTGCCGATCAAGATCTTCAGCCGATCCTGATCGTATTCCGCGTCCAGACGGGCCGCCTCCGCCTCGGCAACCTGCGCCGCCTCTCCCTCAACCGAATAGGGTTTGGCCTTTCGCCATTCGGCAAGGTATGCGTCCGTATCCTGCGCACCGACCTTCATTGCGGCCCGGTCGATGGCCTGTTCAAACCGTTCCGGTAGCGGGCGCTTGGCCCCACGCCGCCCCTTGCCCACGATAACCTGGGCCGGGATGTCGCGCCAGTAAACCACGGTAACGTCGGGCATGTCTGATTCCTTTTTCTTTACACGGCCTGAATAAGCCACGCCCACCTACCTTAGAAGTCCGATTTCGACAGAACAGCATGCAGCAACGACGCGGGCGCCATGAGCCGATCAAAACTTGAATCGCTTTTTTCAAGGCCCTGAAACTGTGCGGCTCCCACACGAGATCTTGCGTGGTCCAGCAATGCCGCCTATCCTGAACTCAACTCGAAATCGGAGGGCGTGAAATCATGGCGCCCAAGCGTCCCAAAGGTGCGGGCGCGTTCCCCAAGGCGGTCGAAAGCCCCGCGCCAAAAGCGCCGGATCCGGATGCCCTCTATGCGGCACTAGATCTGGGTACAAACAGCTGCCGTATGCTGATTGCCCAGCCAAAGGGCAGCGGATTTCATGTGGTGGACAGTTTCTCGAAATCGGTTCAGCTCGGCTCCGGGCTGGAGCGCACCGGACGTTTGTCGCGATCTTCAATGGCGCGTACAATTCAGGCTCTGCGCATCTGCCAGCAGAAACTGAAGCGAAACAAAGTGCGAAACATGCGGCTGGTTGCAACCGAAGCTTGCCGGCGCGCAAAGAACGCACGCGAGTTCATCGCTCAAATTAAACGCGACACCGGCCTGGTTCTGGAAATCATCCAGCCCGAGGAAGAAGCCCGTCTCGCGGTGATATCCTGCGCGCCTCTGGTGTCAACAAAAACGGAACAGTTGCTCGTTGTCGATATTGGCGGTGGCTCCACGGAATTGGTCTGGATCGACATTTCCTCGGTTCCACGGCGGGATCGTCCGGCGGCAATCATGCGTCTGCACGCTGGCTTCCACCCCCCCGAAAGCCCATTTCCGGCAGCAAAGGTGGTCGATTGGATTAGTGTCCCACTCGGCGTTGCAACACTGCGTGACCAGTTCAACGACGTGGAAGATGATTCCGCCCGCTTTGCCCTTATGAGTTGGTTCTTCGAAGAGAATTTGGCCGAATTCACGCCATATCACGGCGAGCAGGCGCGCGAACGGTTCCAGATCGTTGGCACCTCAGGCACCGTGACCACTGTCGCGGCCAGTCATCTGGGGCTGAAACGCTATGATCGTACTAAGGTCGACGGATTGAGGATGACCTCGGACCAAATTGACAAGGTGATCCGCACCTATCTCGACCTCGGCCCCGCTGGCCGGCGCAGCGACCCGCGTATCGGTGAAGACCGGCAAGCGCTGATCATGTCCGGCAGCGCGATTTTGCAGGCTTTGCTGCGGTGCTGGCCGACGGATCGGCTGTCTGTCGCCGACCGCGGCCTGCGCGAGGGCCTTCTCTATGCTCAGATGAGCGCCGATGGTGTACTGGAAGACGGGCCTTTCTAATCGAGCTTGGGATCTTGCGCTAAACTCCGAGGTATTCCCGACAAAATGAAGCCGAGCGAACCTACTTTTTTTGGTAGAAAGTGCTCATATCAACCTCATGCAGACGTAGCCAAAGGGTTCTGATTGGATACCGTAGCCTTGCAGCTTGGTTGTGAATGCCGCTATGCGGGGCCAGAAGCGGAGAATGGATATGGCCAAGAACACATCAGGACGTGGACAGCGCGACCTCAAGGTCAAGGTGAAAACGGCGCGCGGCCGCAAGCTCAGCTCGACCCGGTGGCTGCAAAGACAGCTTAACGACCCCTATGTTAAACGCGCTCAGGCCGATGGCTATCGCGGGCGTGCCGCATACAAGATCCTCGAGTTGGACGACAAATACCGCTTTCTGGTGCCCGGCGCACGGGTGGTCGATTTGGGCTGCGCTCCGGGTGGCTGGCTTCAGGTGGCGATCAAACGCATCAACGCCCTTGGCGAGAAACAGGGCAAGGCGCAGGGCCGGATTATCGGGGTCGATCTGCAGGAGGTTGAACCCGTGCCCGGCGCGGAGATCCATCAGCTCGATTTCATGTCTGACGGGGCCGACGATCTGGTCAAGGGGTGGCTTGGGGGAAAGGCTGATGTTGTGATGTCTGACATGGCTGCGGCGTCCTCTGGTCACAAGCAGACGGATCACCTGCGCATCATCTCGCTGTGCGAGGCGGCGGCGTACTTCGCCTTTGACGTGCTCGAAGAAGGCGGCACCTTTGTCGCCAAGGTTCTGGCAGGGGGCGCCGAAGGCGACCTCCAGAAGATTCTGAAACAGAAGTTTTCAAAGGTGGCGAATGTGAAGCCGCCTGCTTCCCGTTCGGACAGCTCGGAAAAATTTGTCGTGGCCACGGGGTACCGCGGCTAGTTCCGGTTCTCTGGCGGATTCGATTGGCGAACGCCAACTTTTCCTGGCAATGCGCTGAATGCGCTCGCTTTCTTGCAAGTCTACCGCAGATGGCCGGACAGAAAGACGCTCAGCCGTTCGTCGTGACAGGTTTTCCTGACGCAGCAACTCAAAAAGCCGTAAACGGGTCAGTACGAGATCGGTTTCTGGGGTCACGGCGGTCGTCTCCGGCGGTCGGGCTGCTCACTCTAGAGTCCAACCGTGAAGAAAAACCTTGCGCTTAAGATGGATATTTGCGGGCATTTTCGCGAAAACCGCCGCAATTCCAACGGTCGCCGGAAGTCTAACGTGCAAGCTCCGCCGCCAAGCGATTCAGTTCCGGATCCTCAGGCACGTGTTTCAAGGCGCTGCGCAAAACCGAGCGCGCTGCCGATGCGCCTTCTGTCGCCTGGGCTATCCGCACGAGCATTGCCCAGGCATCGGATCGTTGAGGATCCATCTGCACCACTTGACCAAATGCGGCCCGCGCCGCTGGAGTGTTGCGCACCGCCAGCGCCATGCCTCCCAACACAAGGTGCGTTTCAGGAAAATCCATCCGCGTGGCCAGCGAACCCTGCCAATCCGCAAGCGCCTGCCTCAAAGCTGCCCCTACCCCAGGTGACAATTGATCTGGCGCAATGTCGAACATCTGTTTTGCAGCGGCAATCCGTACCGAAAGGATTGGATCCGTAAGAGCGGGAAGAAGCCGTGCCGCTCGCTGTTTCACGGGGGCCGCCCTTTGCAGCGCGACCGCGGCGCTACGGATCAATGGGTCACTTGCCCCCAGCAAGCCAACAGTCTTCGTTGCCATGTCCGGCGTTGAGAGGGGCTGCATCAGTGACAGCGCCGTAGCCCGAACCACACTCGGCTGTTCTGGGTCGCGGGCAATTGCCTCTAGTTCAGTTGCAACAGCAGCCGGGTTTTGCCGCGCTTTGGCAAAGGTCTGACCAAAGTGTGCCCCCCGACGGGAGCTATTCGGAAACCATTCCTCCAACACCCCGGCAGCCCAATCCGAGGCTTTGTCTGAGTGACAATTTGTACAGGTATCCGGTGCACCGGTTTCTGCTGCCAGATCGGGACGGGGCACACGGAAGCTGTGATCGCTCCGGGCGTCGATCCCCATATATGTACGTTCAGCCATATGACAGTTCTTGCACTGGCTGCCTGCACTGCCCTCAATGTGACGGTGATGCGCCGGGCTGTCATAGTCCCCCGTACCGAGCGTCTGAAATCTGGGGTTGCCTGCCGGAGAATGACACTGGGTACAGACCGCGTTGCCCTCGGCCTTCAGTTCCGCACCATGCGGGTCGTGGCAATCCATGCAGCCCACCCCACGGTTATACATCCTGGACTGCAGGAATGAGCCATAGACATAAACTTCGTCGAGAATTTGGCCGTCTGCGTGGTAAAGACCCGGCCGCAACAAAGCCAGCGTAAACGCATCATCGAACGAAGTGCCGGGCAAGGGCAAACCTTGGCCCAGGCTTTCGCGGCGGGAGTGGCAGGCGGCGCAGATCTCGATATCATCTCGTGTATTCCCGGCCCCGAGCGCAACACTGAGCCCCATATCGGCATCATCGCCCCCCTGCTCGGCCCAGGTCACATGCGATGCAGCTGGTCCGTGGCAGGCCTCGCAACCGACGCCGATTTCAACCTGCGTAGAAGCGTAGGAACCGGTGCGCAAACCATAATTGCGCCGATAACCAGTTGCGTGGCATTCGGCACACCGGGCATTCCAGGTTTTATAAGGGCCAGACCAGTGGAGACCATCGTCCGGAGGGAGATCCTGATCAGGGTATAGATGGTACCACTGCAGCTTTTCCGCGTCCCAGACCACATCAAAGCTTTGCAACCGCCCCGGCTCTGTTTCCAATAGATACTGTTGGAGAGGCGCGATACCGGCAACTGAGTGCACCGGATAATTCGTGATTTGGCCGTCCCTTTCAGTGACAAGGATACTGTACTTGCCTTCTGACTGGCGGAATTCGGCGATCATGCCATCATGGCGGAAAACAGAGGCGTCAAAATCACCGATCACTGTATCCGGGCTTGGCTCCGTCCAAGCCAAGGCGTGATGCGACCCGGCCCATTGCGCGGCCTCCTTTTCATGGCAACCGGTGCAGCTGTCAGATCCCGCATATCCACTTTCTCGAGCTTCGGCAGCGCAGCACGACAATATCAGAAACAGAACACTCTGCTTTAACAAGCCCTTAGGTATCATTCATAGCCTTTCGCTGCTTGTCGGCTGACAATAATGCACCGTTGTACTCCGCTCCAAGGATCAGAATTGCAGCATTTAGATATAGAAAGATTAGGGCCGCCATCGCTCCGGCCAGACCTGCGTATGTCGCGCTGTAGCTGGCAAAGCGGCTGATGTAGATCGAAAAACCCCAGCCCGCCAGCGCAGCCAGTACCCAGGTGAGGATGACGCCCGGCAAGATTTGTAACAGTCCATGCCGCCCGCCGGGTAGAATTAGATGACAGCCCAGAACCGCAAGCGCGGGCATCGCAATCACAAAACCCCAGCTAAACCCGACACCATCCAACCAAGATGTCATCTGTTCCGGAACTGCATCCTTCAACATATTCGTATATATCGGCAAAACCAAATCGAGGAAGGCCGCAAGCAGAACCATTGCGCCCCCGGCCACCACAAGACCGATGCAGATCAACCGGGCTTTCCAATAGGGCCGTGTGTCGGTGTCGTGATAGGCCCGCGTCATCGCCACCCGCACAGCATCGACTCCATTTGACGCAAAATAGATCGCTAGAACTCCACCCATCGTGATCAGGCCAGAATTTGAAGACGCCAAAACCGCGCGCAGTTCTGAAACAATAGGCGCGGCGACGTCTTCTGGCCAGGATCCAAACACCAGATCTATGACCTCATCGTTGGGAATATTCTGCGACAACGACCCGGCCAGAGCGACAACAAACAGAATAAAGGGAAACAGAGCCATCATCATCGACATTGCCACGTGGCTGCTCATCACCCAGCCTCCCTTGTCGGCAAACCGTGTGACCGCCGCTCGCACGGCCGCAAGGTGAATCGCTAAGAGAGAGTCATCGCGTTTCGTCATGGCGGCAGCCTAGCCGCCAGTTGTCGTCACTGCCAGAGCCGTTTGGCTGTGCAGAAACGACAGGTCGCGATGCGCCTTACTCAACGTTTCAACCTGACGACTCTCTGACTGGCCATTGCACCGCGTGCCCAGCCGGTGCAACATTCCTCCAGCTGCACAATTCGGAGATCTGCAATGTCCGGCAAGAACACGTCACACTGTCGCCCACGAATGTGCACAGTCCTGACGCTGTGATGCCATCCGATCCGATCCCGCCAAAGGACCACGGCGCCGATTTGTTTAATCTGAACACCCTCCGAGATCTATCGATCATCGTGGCCGTGGCCGTGATCGGATTAACCGCCGGTGCCGGTTTCCTTGTCCCTCTCGCACTCGCTATCTTGACCTTCGTACTGATCATCGCGGTCGGAGATAGGATCAGTTCGTTCAACTTCCGCGGCCTGCGTGTGCCGCGTTGGCTTGCCGACCTTTTGGGCGTGGCCCTGGTTCTGTCTGGTCTGTTCGCTGTCATGTTCGTACTGGGCAGTCAGGCCACCAGCTTTGCACGCGCCCTGCCCCGTTACGAGCAACAATTCGATGCTGCCATTGGCCGTGTGGTGGCATTGGTAGGTACTGAAATCTCGGGAATGCTTCAAACCACGCTCATCAATATCGACATGTCGCGCCTGGCCCGAAGCGCGTTTGGAGGTGCGACTTCTTTTTTGAACACCTTCCTGTTGATATGCCTCTACGTCGCCTTCCTGATGGCGGAACGCAAAATGATGGCGCACAAGATACTGCTAGCGGCAGGCAGCCCCCAGATGGGGGCTGAATTGACTGCGCTTATGGATGAAATCTCGACCAGCTTGCAGAGGTATGTCAGCGTCAAGACATTTGTCAGCGTTCTGACTGCGGTATTCAGCTACACAGTGTTTTTGCTGCTGGGGCTAGAGTACCCGGAAACATGGGCAGTACTGACGTTTGCGCTGAATTTCATCCCCTCAATTGGGTCGGTGGTTGCTGTTGTATTCCCGGCACTGGTGGCGCTGGTACAGTACGACACTGTGACACCTTTTCTAATTATTGTGTTCGGTTGCGGTTCGGTGCAGTTTCTAATCGGTAATTTCCTCGATCCCGCTCTGCTGGGCCGTTCACTGAATCTCTCCACTTTTTCAGTTATTCTGGCGCTGACATTTTGGACCGCAGTTTGGGGACTGATTGGTGCATTCCTAAGTGTGCCATTGACTGTCTGCATTCTGATCGTGTTCAGCCAGTTCCCAACCATGCGGCCAGTAGCCATACTGATGTCCAAAGACGGGCGTCTGCTGGGCACGGCCGCGGAGCGCACATCGTCCAACGGGTCCGTACGGTAGGCAAACAGCCGCCGGAAGTATCGCTGTATTGAGGATCGGTTAACCCGCATAAAATCAAAGGCTTACCGCCAAGAAATGAAGGTGCCCCGAAACCAGTCGGCCAATTAAACCCGAACCAACTGCGGTTTCATGAAAATGTGTATTTTGCCCTGTTATCATTGTATAAAATAAGACCAATCTGTTCTGGCCCAAGGCCACCTTGGACCCGACCCTGCCAGCCGGATTGATTGACCGGACCGCATTACGGCCCATTTTACTAGTCTGACCATCGCTTTTGGTCACAAACGACAGGGAGATAACAATGACATCGCAACTTGACCCCAGCGGCGGCTGGCGACGACTTTTTCGGCGCCTCACAGCAGCTGCAACGGTCGTTTTTCTCGCCGTACCGGCGTGGGCGCAATCAGAAAAGCCGAACATTTTGGTGATATGGGGGGACGACATCGGCCAATCCAATATCTCTGCCTATACCATGGGGTTGATGGGATACCGAACACCCAACATCGACCGGGTTGCCAAAGAGGGTATGATCTTTACCGATTACTACGCTGAGCAGTCCTGCACCGCGGGGCGATCCTCGTTCATCACCGGCCAGTCGGTATTCCGCACAGGCCTGTCCAAGGTCGGCATGCCCGGCGCGAAGGAAGGGATGCAGGTCGAAGATCCAACCATCGCCGGTCTTCTCAAGGCCCAGGGCTATGCGACGGGCCAATTCGGCAAGAACCACCTCGGAGATCGGGATGAGATGCTCCCGACAAACCACGGCTTTGACGAATTTTTTGGCAATCTTTACCACTTGAACGCAGAGGAAGAACCCGAGAACGAAGACTACCCGCAGAACTCCGAATTTCGTGAACGGTTCGGGCCGCGCGGCGTGATCAAATCTTCGGCGGATGGCACAATCGAAGACACCGGCCCGCTGACCAAAAAGCGGATGGAAACCGTCGACGAAGAAACTCTGGCCGCGGCCATCGACTTCATCAAGCGAAAAGAAGAAGAAGGCACACCCTGGTTCGTCTGGTGGAACGGCACCCGGATGCATTTCCGCACTCACGTCAAGGATGACATGCGTGAGAAGGCGGACGAACTGGCCGGGCGTCACGTCGATGAATATCAAGCCGGGATGATCGAACACGACATGCATGTCGGTCAACTGCTCGACCTGCTGGACGAACTCGGCATTGCCGACAAGACCTTTGTAAAGTATTCCACCGATAATGGCCCGCATATGAACAGCTGGCCAGATGCCGCCATGACCCCGTTCCGTGGGGAAAAGAACACCAACTGGGAGGGCGGATTCCGCGTTCCGGCGATGGTGCGGTGGCCCGGCCAGATCGAAGCGGGATCCGTCAGCAACGAAATCATGCACCATATGGACTGGCTGCCGACATTTCTGGCAATGGCCGGGGTTCCCGACATTAAGGAACAGCTGCGCGAGGGTGGAGTTCAAGCAATCGGCCGCGAATACAAGGTCCATCTTGATGGCTACAATTCGCTCGACTTCCTTACCGGCAAGTCCGAGGAATCGCCGCGTCACGAGGTGTTCTATTTCTCCGATGACGGCGACTTGACCGCACTGCGCTATGACGACTGGAAGGCGATTTTCCTTGAGCATCGCTATCCGCAGACTCTGCGCGCTTGGGCGGAACCCTGGACCGAACTGCGCATTCCGTTGCTGTTTAACCTGCGCCGGGACCCCTATGAGCGCTCAAACATCACCTCGAACACCTATTGGGACTGGTATCTGGACCGCGTCTACCTGCTGCTGCCGGCAGCGGATTACGTCGGCAAGTTCTTGGCAACATTCGAGGAATTCCCACCGCGTCAGAAGCCGGGCAGTTTCACCATAGGTGATGCTTCGGCGATGATCCTTGAGGCAACGGGATCCAAATAACCGGGTGCAAACCGAAAATTCGGGGCCGCCGTCAAAATCTCCGGCGGCCCCTTCACTTAAAGATTGAAAGTTTTCTGCATGTCTCCGCTTCTAACGCTGACCACCGTACTTGCGCTCGTTTCCACCGCAGTTTGGGCTGATCCGCTGCCATCGTGGTCCGACACTGGTGCCAAAACGAGAATTATCTCCTTTGTGGAACAGGTTACCGACCCGGCCTCGGATCAATATGTGCCCCCCTCAGACCGCATCGCAACGTTTGACAATGACGGCACCCTCTGGGCAGAACAGCCGCTTTATTTTCAGCTCATCTTTGCCATCGATGTCATCGGTGAAATGGCGCGCGAAGATCCTTCGATCCTGACCACGGAGGCGTTGCGGTCGGCGGCGGCGAAGGACTACAAGGCTGTCCTTGCAGGCGGAGAACCTGCCATCCTCGAGATCATGAAGTTGTCGCACTCTGGCATGACCGTCGAAGCATTCCAGGCCCGTGTCGCAAATTGGATCGAAACAGCAACGCACCCACAAATAGGTCTTCGGTACGACCAGATGACCTACCAGCCAATGATCGAGTTGTTGCGCTACCTCCGCGACGAGGACTTCAAGACCTATATCGTCTCGGGTGGTGGAATCCACTTTATGCGTGTGTTCTCCGACAAGGTTTATGGCATCCCCTCGGAACAGGTTCTCGGAACCTATACCGAAACCGAATACAGTGTGGAAAACGGCGTTCCAACCATCATCAAGGCTCCAGCGATTGGCTTTGTGGACGACAAGGAAGGCAAACCACTCAACATCGAACGCATCATCGGAAAACGCCCGATTATCGCCGGCGGCAATTCGGACGGTGACTTTGCCATGCTTCAATGGACGACAGCGGGCACTGGCCCTCGACTGGGGCTCATCATTCATCACACGGATACCGAACGCGAGTTCGCCTACGACCGCGATAGCCACATCGGGCAGCTTGTCGATGGCCTTGATCAAGGGGCAGACCTTGGTTGGCTGATCGTCGATATGGCCAAAGACTGGAGCCGCATCTACACTGGAGCGCGTTAGCCTACGGTCCAACCTCCGGAGCAGAAGATGTTTTGGGTGTTTCTCAGCTCGCTTGCCGTGGCGGCCATGTACATCGCTGCTTTCCTATGCGCATTGCAGGCCGCCTCCACAGCGCGCACACCACAGGGGGCAGTTGGTTGGGTGGTTTTCCTGTTAGCAACCCCATTTCTTGCCATCCCCGCCTATCTGTTTCTCGGACATCATCGGATCTCTGGTTATCAGGTGTCGCGACGCGAATCCAAACGTGTGATCGATGGGATCCGCGATTTCGCCACAACCCATGCACCCGATCCCGAAGTTTCCCCCGTCCCCTTCGGCCCATTTGAACATTGTGCAGATATGCCGGTCCTACGTGGCAACGCAATGGACCTGCTGATCAATGGCGAGCAGACCTTCGATGCCATCTTTGACGCCATCGACGACGCGAAGTCGTATGTTTTGGTCCAATTCTACATTATTCACGATGACACTATCGGACGAGCGCTGCGCGACCGTCTGATAGCCGCCGCCAAACGGGGACTGACCGTTCGCTTGTTGACAGACGGAGTAGGCAGTTATTCCCTGCCGGCATCATACTTGGACACCCTGCGCGCGGGCGGGGTTACAGTCGCGGACCCCGGCGCCGCCCCCGGGCCGAGACACAGGTTTCAAATCAACTACCGCAATCACCGCAAGACGGTCGTGATCGACGGCAATTCGGGCTTTACCGGAGGCTTGAATGTCGGAGATGAATACACCGGCAACGACCCGACATTCGGGCCGTGGCGGGATACACACATACGCCTGACGGGTCCCATGGTTCTGCAATTGCAACTGATTTTTGCCGAGGATTGGCATTGGGCGACTGGTGAATTTCTCCTCGACGATCTGAGTTGGCGAACCGACCGCGCCGCCGAAGATATGCCCGGGCTGATCGTTGCCACCGGCCCCAGCGACCTTAGTGAAACCGGAAGCCTGATGTTCTTTTCTGCAATTGCATCAGCCCGCAATCGGCTCTGGATCGCATCCCCCTATTTCGTACCGGACACGGATATTGTCACGGCCTTGCGCCACGCCGCACTACGGGGTGTGGATGTTCGACTTATGGTACCCGACATGGCCGACCACCACCTTCCCTGGCTCGCTGCGCATGCGTACTTTGATGCAGTCCGCAGCGATGGTGTTCGCATCTTTCGATACATAGAAGGCTTCATGCATCAAAAGGTGTTCGTGGTAGATGACGATCTGGCCGCTGTCGGTACAAGCAATTTGGACAACCGTTCGTTCCGCCTGAATTTTGAAACCATGGCGCTGTTCTTTGATAGTCGCGCCGCCGCACAGGTTGACGCAATGCTGCGCGAAGATTTCACGCGCTGTTTCGAGCTGACCGAGGACCTTTCACAACAGTCGCCCTACGTCCGCTGGGGGGCGCCGGTTGCAAGGCTATTCGCCCCGCTGCTTTGAGCCGTGGCTCTGGTTTGGTGAAATATGGTCTAATGACTTGGATGTTATTGCAACCAGATAGGCGGTACTGACCCCAAAGGCCAATATCCCTGTCACCGCCGAGAACGCGCCGAAGACCCGCAAGCCGGGCCCCAAAACGATATCCCCGTAACCAAGAGTAGAATAACTGACGAGTGAAAAGTAGATTGCGGTGTTCCAATCCTCGATCGCATCCGTGAACACCCAGGCGGATGCCCAGATCCAAGCCTGCAGGGTATGAGCCAGAACGATAAAGACCAGTGCAATCAGAAGAGTCAGGCCGACTGACTGAGTGCGCGAGCCTTGGCTCATGTAATTCGAGTATCTGGTGACTACTGAGGTGGCCAGCACCAACGCAAAAATTTCAACGACCAAACATGCGCCCAAATACATGCTGCCCCAAAGGATCTGTTGACCCAACGCCATTCGGAAACCCAAAGTTTGTTCATTCTCCGCCAACATAGTGTTAACACTACGCGATGGGAGATGACGACCCCCAAGCCGAATGGACTGATCGCTAACGTCCCTGCATGCAACGCTCGTAAATGCGGCGATACTTTTCCGCTTGTTTCTGCTGACGCTCCTGCTCGCGCCGTTCAGACGCAGCCGCCCCGGCAAAGGCTGGTGCCGGTGGGCTGGAAACCCCACGACTGGCTGAGCCACCCAGAGCCACAGAACCGCTCAGTCTAACCTGCCCCCTGCCATCCGGCGTCTGCAAAGCCAGCGGCGCACGGTAACCGCTTTCACTGCGCGCCATCCGGTCACACACGTCTGCCATGGGGTCAGCGATCGCCGGAGACGGCCCAGTCAGACCAAACTGTCCCGAGATCAAGGCACATATGGCAACATCGTAAATTGAGATCCCGAATAATCTTTGCAATTGCTGTGGTTTCCTTTGGCTGTCGGCAGCTAATGGCTCCAAGCATCGGAGGCGTCAATAGTGGCCGATTGAAATAGGCCCGACGCCGCGGCATTCCGCCCAAGGGACTGGACAGCGGTGTCATGAGCGTCAGATGGTGGCAGGACCGAAGCAATTTTTTCATGATGGATCGGCACGCGTGTTACTGGAAATTCAGAACATCCGAAAATCCTACCCCGGCCAGTCCGATCGGCCGGTTTTGGCCGGAGTAACGATAAATCTGGATGCTGGTGAAACGCTGGCTCTGACCGGTGAAAGTGGAAGCGGCAAAAGCACTCTTCTGCACCTCGCCGGCGCATTGGACCAATTCGACAGTGGAGAAATCTCAGTTCAGGGGCAAAAATTGTCAGAACTGAACGATTCCGGGCGTGCCTCGCTAAGACGCGGGCCGGTAGCGCTGGTGTTCCAGCAGTTCAATCTGATCCCGTCGCTGAACGTCAGTCAGAACCTCGCGTTCCACGCTCGGATTGCAGGGCGTCATGACCCGGACTGGCTGGCCGAATTGAGCGACAGGTTGGGACTGGCCGGCCTGCACGAAAGGTTTCCCGAACAATTATCTGGAGGGCAACAGCAACGAGTTGCCATCGGACGAGCGCTCGCTGCGCGCCCCGCGCTGATGCTGGCGGACGAACCCACTGGTAATCTGGATGAAACCGCCAGTGGCCGAGTGATGGCTTTGATGCTGGATCTTGTGACGCGCAGTGGAACG
The DNA here is from genome assembly GCF_020171285.1 of Seohaeicola saemankumensis. Lineage (GTDB taxonomy): Bacteria > Pseudomonadota > Alphaproteobacteria > Rhodobacterales > Rhodobacteraceae > JAIUZI01. Next base: position 53,035 of record NZ_JAIUZI010000015.1, on the reverse strand, counting down.
GCTTTGTTCTTGGTCACCCACTCTGACAAGATTGCCAACCAACTCGACCGTCGTGTTCATCTCAGCGGCGGAACAATTCGGTGACCCGCCAAATCCTTCTGGCGTTTTGGGCGCACTGGCGCCGCCACCCCTTGCAACTCGCCACCCTGCTTGTAGGGCTGGCTCTGGCCACAGGATTGTGGTCAGCAGTTCAGGCGATAAATTCGCAGGCCCGTGCAAGTTATGCAGCCGCCTCCGAAGAGCTAGAGAGCGGCGCACCTGTCCTGACATCCGCGGATGGTCAGATCTCTCTGGCGCAATACGTCGCCCTTCGCCGGGCCGGATGGGCGTTGTCTCCTGTGCTCGAAGGCCGGTTGGAGGTGGCCGGGCGAAACATATTGATCACCGGCGTGGATGTTTTGTCTTATCCGAGCCTGCCCAAACTGACAGGTCGGCCTCAGACCGATCTAGATCCCGTTGCCTGGCTGTCAGGCTCGGGCAGGTTACTTGCCAGCCCCACACTTGCAGATCAACTGAGGGACGTTCCAGGGTTGCCGCCGACGAACGTCAGCGGGCAGATGCCGTCCGGCGTCGTATTGACGGACATCGCGGTGGCAGAACGGCTGTTGGACCAGCCTGAAAAAATCAGTTACCTTCTCGTCTTGCCCGAACAGCGCCCCGGATTGCAGCCCATCTCGGCGCTGGAACCCGAGTTGCGATTGCATACTCCGGATCGTGCTGCTGACCCAGCTAGCCTTACCGGTAGCTTTCACCTGAACCTGACTGCCTTTGGTTTGCTGTCATTTGCGGTCGGCTTGTTTGTTGTGCACGGAACCGTCGGGCTGGCCTTCGAACAACGAAGACCAATGTTCCGAACCTTACGGGCCCTTGGTGTATCCCTGCAGCGTCTGACGGTGCTAGTGATCGTGGAGTTGGCGATGCTAGCGGCGGTGGCGGCTCTGGCGGGTCTTGTCGTTGGCTACCTTGTGGCCGCTGCTTTGATGCCCGATGTCGCGGCGACGCTGCGTGGCCTCTATGGAGCATCAGTGCAGGGCGGGCTGATTTTGCGACCCGACTGGGTAATCAGCGGCCTTGCAATGGCATTGCTCGGAACGGCTGCTGCCAGCGCCCAGGCCTTGTGGCGGTTTTACCGGATGCCTCTGCTTGCCACACCCGGTCCGAGGGCCTGGGCGGCACAGAGCGCGCGGAGCAACCGACATCAAGCCTTTGCCGGGATGCTTCTAATGGCTGGCGGAATTTTGGCAATTGGCTTGTTTGACGGGTTGGTCGCCGGCTTTTGTCTGCTCGCCGGGTTAATGCTGGGGTCTGCTCTAGTGCTGCCGTTGGTACTCTCACACCTGCTGGCTTTGGTCGCGCACCGGACCCGAGGTGCTGTCTCCGAGTGGCTTTGGGCCGACATGCGAGCGCAATTGCCGGGTATATCATTGGCGCTTATGGCGCTTTTGCTAGCGCTCGCGACCAATATCGGTGTCGGAACCATGGTGTCGAGTTTTCGACTGACCTTTACCAGCTGGCTCGATCAACGATTAGTGTCCGAGTTGTACGTCACCGCTCGTGACAACAAGCAGGGTGCCGAAATCGCCGCATGGCTGGGTCCGCGCACCGACGCGGTGCTACCGATCCGATCAGTGGACATTGTCGCCTCAGGCCAGCCCGTTAGCCTGTACGGGATCCTTCCACATTCGAGTTATAGCGATCATTTTCCGTTGCTTTCATCTGTCTCGCGGATATGGGAACAACTCGCGGCCGGCGAAACAGTATTGATCAGCGAGCAGCTGGCTCGCCGGACCGGGATCTGGACCGGCGACATGCTGACTTTGCTGCCAGACTGGACGTTGCCTGTGGGCGGGGTCTATTCCGATTATGGCAACCCAACCGGGCAAGCGGTGGTGTCACTAGAGGAACTGCTGCTTCGCCGTCCCGATACGCCGAACCTGCGCTTTGGCATCCGCATTGATCCCACGCAGCTGGACGCATTAACCGCTGACCTGCGCGACGCCTTCGACTTGCCGCTGACTGCAATAATCCGGCAAACCGCACTCAAGGAGCGGTCCCTGGCCATCTTTGACAAGACTTTTGTTGTCACCGGCGCGCTCAACCTGCTTACGCTGGGTGTGGCTGGGTTCACTATCCTGACGAGCTTGCTTACCCTCTGGGACATGCGGGTGCCGCAACTTGCACCCATCTGGGCCCTTGGGCTCACACGAGGCCAATTGGCGCGGCTGGAATTGCTGCGAAGCCTGACCTTAGCTGCGCTGACTGCGCTACTAGCGATACCGCTTGGTCTTTTGCTGGCCTGGGCGTTACTAGCGATCATAAATGTCGAGGCTTTTGGCTGGCGGCTTCCCATGCATTTGTTCCCGGGCGATTGGTTGCTGCTGTTCCTTTTGGCGCTGGTAGCCGCGACCGCGGCTGCCTTGCTCCCGGCAATGAGACTGTATCGGATCCCACCCTCCGAGTTGTTGAAGGTCTTCGCTGATGCCCGCTAAGCCCTACCTGTCCGCAATAGTACTTTGGCTGTTTTCAGTGATCGGCGCCGCAGCACAAGGGTTTGCAGGTCTAGGCACCAACGCCGAAGGGTTCGACGTTCCCCGCTCTGACGTCGCCTTGCAGTTCCCCGGTGACCACGGCCCACATCCCGGCTACCGCATTGAATGGTGGTATGTAACGGCCACGCTGACAGGAGCAGACGGGCGCGACTATGGCGTTCAGTGGACACTGTTCCGATCCGCCCTGGCACCGCGAGAAGCCTCGGGTTGGCAAAGCCCGCAACTCTGGATGGGTCACGCGGCCGTGACAACCCCCGACCAGCACTATGCAACTGAACGTCTCGCGCGCGGTGGTATTGGTCAGGCGGGCGTTACCACTGCCCCCTTTGCAGCTTGGATCGACGATTGGAGCCTTGCAGGGGTCGGCGACGCTACCCTCTCCAAGCTCTCGATGAACGCCGCGGGGCCGTCCTTTTCTTATAACCTGCAACTGATGTCGGATGGTCCATTGGTCATGCATGGACAGAACGGATACTCGGTTAAATCTGAAGCGGGTCAGGCCAGCTATTACTACTCTCAACCCTTCTATTTGGTGCAGGGTGCCTTGCAGCTTCCTGATGGCCCGATGCCTGTCACCGGACAGGCCTGGCTGGACCGTGAATGGTCATCGCAGCCCTTGTCCAAAGATCAAACCGGTTGGGACTGGTTCTCGCTCAGCTTCGACAATGGTGACAAGATGATGGCATTCCGTCTGCGCGGCAGTTCCAGCGACTTCACCTCTGGAACGTGGATCAGTTCAGATGGCCGATCGTCGCCCATTCCCAACGGAACGATTGCCCTTGAGCCCTTGAAGACCGCCGATGTCGATGGGCGCGACATTCCCGTCCGCTGGCGACTCGTCCTGCCCGACCGAAGTATGGATATCGAAGTGCACGCCTTGAACAATCAAAGCTGGATGAACACCAGTTTTCCGTACTGGGAAGGCCCGGTTTCAGTCAAAGGCAGCCATTCCGGGAAAGGTTACCTGGAAATGACCGGTTATCCGCCTCGCCCCTGAGGTCAAGCTAGATCCTGATTTCAAGTTCCTCCAGCCGTCGATCAAGACGGGCCATCAAGTTAGTCAGATCCTTTTCAGTGGCCCAGCTTAGCGGCCGACCGAGCTTGCGCAAGGTGTCATAAGAAATCACACCGCGCTTGTTCAGAATACGCTTACGCACAACCAAACCCAGCCCCGGTTGCGTTTCAAACCGGATCAGCCTTAGGAAAGCATCAAAGATATCATTAGCCCGCTCGCTGTAGCCGGCATTGTGTGCCGCTACGACTCCGGCCATCATCTCGGGTTAGGCAAAGCCCGCCATCGCGCCATCAGCTGCACAGCCGATCTCTTCGGGCAAGAATTGGCCACCATTGCCACACAGGATCGAAATTCGTCAACTGCTCGCGACTGAAGCCGCGCGAAGTGCGCAAATTTTGTTCAGACCAGGCCAGTCTTCGTGTTTCAGCATAACGCAATCTCGAGCACCGCGCCGACCGGGATTGTGACACCTGTCACCAAAGGGAAGTCCTGCAATACAAATGGAATACCGCCCGGAGTATTCGCGACGTCCCGGAAATAGTCCACGATCTGCGCGTCGCCTTTCAACGTCCAGGGCGGCGCAACCATCACACCCGCAGCACCCAGATCCATGGCAAATTTCGCCAGCGCGCCGATCTGTGCCAATCCCGGTGCCGACACACCGACAACCACAAGTAGTTCGGTCCGTTTTACAACCTGCTGAATGACCGTCTATAACTCGTCGGCAGCCAGTTTGCCTGCCTCGCCTATTACGCCCAGTATTGTCAGCCCTGTGGCGCCCTTCTAGGCGCAAAAATCTACCATACGGTCGATACTGCCGTGGTCCAAGACACCATCCGGCGCAAAACGTGCATCGTGATTACGAACACCCCCGACGCGCGTTCATCCAGCCTTGGCACCGGCCTCAGGACCGCACGACAAAAACCGAGACTGCGGAGTGGCGCACAACGCGTGCAGCATTCGGACCCAACAAATAATCCTTCAGGTCCGGTTTGTGAGCACCGATCACGATCAAATCTGACCCTGCCTGTTTCGCCGTGTTTAGAATCTCGCGATACGCAGTCCCTGTGGCAATCACATGCCGTATACTGGCATTACGCTCAGCGCCCAGCGTCTGTACGCACAGCGCCTTTAGCTTTTCCAGTGCCTCGGCCTCTATCCGTTCATGGTGATGTGCCTCGAAAAATGTCGACACCCAGGTTTCCCCGTAATCAGGCAACACAGACACTACGTCCAGTTGCGCCCCATCCATCTCTGCAAGCCGCGCGGCCTGCATCAAGACCGGGTTGTCCATATCGCCATTGCTCAGGTCGATCGCACACAGAACCGATTTGCTCATGCCGGTACTCCTTCTCTGGCCGCGCGCCCCCTTTGCAGCATAGCTACCAGAGCTAGCAAGAACAGCGCGGGAATGAACACCAGTTCCTTGGGCAACTGGCTGGCCGGAGCCTGGATCGACACGATCTGCACCGGGTCGTCCGCGTAGAAGTCAAAGCTCTCAAGGCTGGGTGCAACCGGTGTGCCGAACATCGGTTCGTCCAGCTTCACGATCCCGTCCTCCGGCAGAAGCAGCAAGCCGAAGGAGTCGAGCCGAGCCTGCCCATCCGGTTCTTCGCCGATCGGCATAATCAGCGTGGTTTCCTTGGTCTCTCCGGTGTCGAAATCCGGACCGCTTACGACAATTCGCAATTCGCCACCTGACGGCGCGCCATCCAACTTCTGCACCAACTCTGCAGGTTCAACGGCGCTAAAAGGCGGTTGGATACGGTTCATGAAGAAATCCGGCCGGAAAAGCGCAAAGGCGATCAGGATCAACGCAACGCTTTCATAAATCCGATTGCGGGTAATGAAGTACCCCATGGTGCCAGCGGTAAAGATCAGGATCGCGATTGTCGCAGATATGGCCACGATAATACCACCAACCCATCCCACGTCGATCAGCAGCAGGTCGGTATTGAAGATGAACACGAATGGCAGGGCAACGGTCCGCAAGCTGTAGAAGAAGGCGATGAACCCGGTACGGATCGCGTCGCCCCCCGACACCGCGGCGGCGGCAAAGCTCGCCAACCCCACCGGCGGCGTCACGTCGGCCATGATGCCGAAGTAGAACACAAACAGATGCACCGCGATCAGCGGCACGATCAACCCTGACTGCGCGCCCAGTTCCACCACGACCCCGGCCATCAGCGAACTGACCACGATGTAGTTTGCCGTTGTTGGAAGCCCCATGCCCAGAACAAGGGACAAAAGACCGACCATGATCAGCATCAGAATCAGGTTGCCGCCCGACATGAACTCGACCAGATCGGCCATCACCTGACCAACTCCCGTCAGCGTCACGGTGCCGACAATGACACCGGCCGTAGCCGTTGCCAGCGCAATTCCGATCATGTTGCGGGCGCCGTCGATCATACCCTGCCACAAATCCCCTACCCCGGACATAAAGGCATTTGCGGTATCGCTCTCGCCCCGGAAAATGGACTTGAGAGGCTTTTGCGTCAGAAGGATCACGAACAGAAGGGCTGTGGCCCAAAATGCGGACAGGCCCGGCGATTTCTGTTCGATCATCAGGAAGTAGACCAACACGATGATTGGCAACAGGTAGTGCAGCCCGGCCTTGTAGATCTCGCCGACCACCGGCAATTCGACTTCCTTGGCATTGGGGTCGTCAGGTACAAGGTCCTCAACCCCCGACGCCAGCCAAAGCAGAACCACATAGGCGAGCACCACGAGCGCAGACAGCGTCGGCCCCGACGCGCCGGGCATCAAAGCGATGATCCACTTGACCGGGTATTGCACGCCGTAGCACAGCGCCGCAAACCCAGCAAAGAACAGCGCCATACCGCCTATCGTCTTGCCCATCGACACCACGCGGTTGCCCAGCGTAGGCATGTTCCGCTTCACCGCTTCCAGATGCACGATATAGACCAGCGCGACATAAGAAATCGCTGCGGGCAGGAATGCGTGGGTGATCACTTCCACGTAAGAGATCCCGACATACTCCACCATTAGAAATGCAGCCGCCCCCATAACGGGGGGCATGATCTGACCGTTGACCGAAGAGGCGACCTCCACCGAACCGGCCTGTTCTGAACTAAAGCCGACACGCTTCATCAACGGGATGGTAAAGGTGCCCGTTGTCACCACGTTGGCAATCGACGAGCCAGAGATCAGGCCGGTCGCCGCAGAGCCAACGACAGCAGCCTTGGCCGGGCCGCCTCGCAGGTGCCCCAACGCGCCAAAGGCCATCTTAATAAAGTAATTGCCTGCCCCGGCCTTGTCCAAAAGCGCACCAAACAGAACGAAGAGAAACACAAACTTGGTCGAAACGCCCAGTGCGATGCCAAAGACGCCCTCGGACGTGATCCACATATGGCTCATCGCCTTTTTCAGGCTGGCGCCCTTCCAACGGATTACCTCGGGCACCCAATCGGAGGCCCCGAAGAACACGTAGAACAGGAAAATCACCGCTATGATGGCCATAGCCGGCCCCAAAGCACGACGCGCAGCCTCGAACAACAACAGCAACCCTACAAGAGCGACCCATTTGTCGGTGTCATCGGCCAGCCCGCCCGAGGCGACGATTTTGTTGTAGAAAATGTAACCGTAAAGCGCGACGAAAGTGCCGGCGATCGCCATGATCCAGTCCTGGATCGGAATGTAGTGGCGAGGGCTGGATTTCAGCGCCGGATAGGCCATGTAGGCCAAGAAAATCGCAAAAGCCAAGTGAATCTGACGGGAGTTGTTGACGACGCTTCCAGGCAGCAAGACATTAGCCATGGGCGAAGCCAGAACCACCTGAAAAACCGACCATATAACGGCAACGATGGCCAGGAACAGGCCAATAGAACCTGCGGGATCGCGGGCGCCCGCATCCGAAGAAGCGACCAGTTCCTGTAGTTCTTCTTCACTCAGCGGACGGTTGCCCGATGCGTCAGTCGACATCACGATTTCTCCCTGTTGGCCGCAGATTATTCTTGATGCAGCTCTTAATCGCCCGGTTTTCCGGGTCGGAACGGGGCGCGTGTCCACACGCCCCGCTTTTGGTCAGTATGGGATTATTCCATCCAGCCTTTTTCTTTGTAGTATTTCACCGCTCCCGGGTGCAGAGGTGCGGAGAGGCCGTCCTTGATCATTTCCTCCGGCTTGAGATTGGCAAACGCCGGGTGCAGCTTCTTGAACGCGTCAAAGTTCTCGAACACCGCCGAAACCAGCGCATAGACCGCGTCTTCGGACACATCAGCCGATGTCACCAGGGTCGCCCCAACGCCAAAGGTGTGAGTGTCATCCGGGTTACCGCGATACACACCGCCGACAATGGTCGCTTTGCGGTAGAACGAGTTGTCGTTCACAAGGCGGTCAATGCCCGGGCCGGACACGTCGACCAGCACACTGTCGCAAGCGGTGGTAGCTTCCTGGATCGAACCCGAGGGATGCCCGACGGTGTAAACCATGGCGTCGATCTGGTTGTCACACAGAGCCGCCGACTGCTCGGCCGCTTTCAGTTCGGTCGCAAGAGCAAAATCCTTGACCGACATTTCCTTGGCTTCCAGCACGACTTCCATAGTGCCGCGTTGACCGGATCCCGGATTGCCGATGTTGACCCGCTTGCCCTTCAGATCATCAAAGCTTTTGATGCCCGCATCCGCGCGCGCCACAAGCGTGAACGGTTCCGGGTGGACCGAGAACACCGCCCGCAGCTTTTCGAACTTGCCAGCGTCCTGAAACTTGGAACTGCCGTTGTAAGCATGGAACTGCCAGTCCGACTGCGCCACCCCAAAGTCCAGCTCGCCTTCGCGGATCGTGTTGATGTTGTAAACAGAACCACCCGTGGATTCGACGGCACATTTGAACCCGTGTTCCTTGCGCCCCTTGTTGACCAGACGACAGATCGCACCGCCTGTGGGGTAGTAGACCCCGGTCACGCCACCGGTCCCGATCGTGATATATTCCTGAGCAAACGCCGCAGGTGCCATCATGGCCGAAACGACCAGCGCCCCTAGGCTCAGCTTGCTGTGAGATGTCATAAGAATTCTCCCGTTGTTTCTTTTGTGAGGTCTTTCAACGCATCCCCAAGGGCAAGACAGCGAGTCCGGTCGCCCCACATGCCGTGGCGCATCCCAGACTTCGGCGCCGCCTTGCCAGCGTCGTCTAGACAGGGTCAGCGTTTCATCGCCATGATCAACCTGTCAAGACTGGCATCGGGGATAACGGATACGTTTTCTTTGTTTTTGTCACCTGTGACGTCAGCTGCGGAATTTTCCCCATCGACACGAAATCAGCTAAGTCAAAGGCTCATCAGATTATGCGGCAAGGTGTCGCACTACTCCATAAGCTCCTTACGGGCAGCAAGAAAAATGCAAAACTTCAGTGTGTGCTGACGTGTCAAAACCGGGAGTGATCCGGTGTCTGCTGCGTAAATGTGAGAGTAGTGTGAGCCCACTTTGGGCATTGGATGGCGTGCATGCGCCCAAACAGGATGACCCGATCACGTCATGTGAGCGGGTTGAGTGTAAATGTTGAAGATACTCGAACCTGTATTTGTGACCTCGGACTGGCCGCGCGACATGCGGATCCATTCCTTGCCATTCAACAAACCTTTGCCCATCTATCGCCTTTTACCGCGCCCGATCCTTGCCGGATCGCTCAATCGCGCGTCGGGCGCCCTGCTTTTCATCGTCAGTATCGCTGCCGCCGCTATCCGGATGCAGCCCCGTCCGCCGAGCGCCGACTATCCCCGTCGGCGTTTCACATCCATTTCAAACTCATAAAAAGGGCAATTTCAGCCCGAGTGTCCGTTCTAACTACGAGGAGAATTACATGACACGAACCGTTTGCCAGATCGAAAGCGAAAGCGGACAGGACGAACTGCGCCGCGACGACTATTTCCCGACGCTGGTCTTTTCAACGCTCCTGCACGATGCGGAATCGATGAACAAAGAGATTCTTGCCGCAATCACCCAAGAACGGGAACGGGACGCAAAAGGCATCGAACGTTCCAATTTCCGGTCGCTGGGCGGTTGGCACAGCCATAACAACCTGCACAAAGACAGCAAGTTCACCCGCCTGACCAATCGGATTCACAAGGTGGCCGCAGGCGTGTCCGACAATCTGGGTTACAACAAGGGACGTCATCTCGAAGTCACGACCATGTGGTCGATTTCGAACCCGCCGGGCAGCTCGAACCGTGCCCATATCCACCCCGGCGCGCTGTGGAGCGGCGTCTACTACGTGCAGGCGCCCGAAGGGGCCGGACAGATTGAATTCATCGACCCGCGCACCGTGAACCTGATGAACTACGCCAGCTATATGCCGAACACGAAACGGAAAACCGAATGCTGGACCAAGGTCAAAGTCAAGCCGGTCGCAGGCAAGATGCTGTTCTTCCCGAGCTGGCTGTACCACAGCGTCGAACCAAACCTGTCGAATGCCAAGGGTCGTGACGGCGAACGGGTGATCATCAGCTTTAACATCAATCAAAAGGTCAAGCCGAAGTCCAAGTAACCGGACAGCGAGCTGCCCCATGCCAAGAGCGCCGGACCGCCGGCGCTCTTTTTGTTACATTCAGGTCAGTTCAGCCCTTGGCCATGGCGATGATGCGCCGATTGGCGACCTGAGCAAGTGCCACCGTGGTTTTGGCAATACTCAGCAGGATGATCACCGGCGCCACCGAGAACAACGAGGTCTCTACAAGAGAATCCCGCGTCGCGATCGACATCTTCTGGAACCCGGCCGCGATCGGAAAGGCATAGGCCGAAAAGATTATCAAAAACGCGACGGCCATGCTTATGTCCTGAGTCAGACGCACCTTTGCTTGTGTTTCGCGAACCTTGCCCATCATGTCGCCATACCGCCGGATACGGTCGCGCAGCACTTGTTTTTTGGCATCCCTCAAGGCCGGAGGACTGAGCCGGTCATCACCGGCCCTGAAGGACAGGAATGCATGTTCCAAGCGGGTTTCAGACCGGTCAAAGGCCACGCTGAGAATTCGCAGAGACTTCAGATCGCCGGTCATCAGCGTGGTAACGATCAAGGCGACAATTACACCTATCACCACAAGAGGCGAAATAAAGTAGACGAAACACAGCAGAAGAAGAAAGCCGAAGATCACGGCATCCTCTTCGCGTTTGCGGTCATATTCTTTCAGAAGCGTGGTCACATTGTTCAGTGTCAGCGTCTTGTGCACTGCCGGTTGATATTCGAACTGGAACTGTTCTCGCACCCGGATCATTCCAGTTTCGCTGATGGTCCGGCAACGCGCACGAAGGCCGACGGCCAACATGCCCACTCCTACGGCAAGCGCAAAGATCAGCAAGAAAGGCTCAATTGCGTTTGATTCCACCCCAGCCCGAACCGAGAAAAACAGGATGATGATCGACATCACCGAAAGTATCTTGGACAGGATACGGTAGGATTTCATTTCCGAAAGTTCCGACTGCAACAGATTTCGTAAGCGCTGTCCGAGCGCTTCGGGAGTTTCTACGTTACTTAGCACGATGCCCTTCAGTTCGATCACCGAACAGGCCATATCGCCGGGCGGTACCGGGAACCTGGCGACAGGATGCCATACCCCACGTACTGGCTCCCATCGCGCCAGTTGCCCCTCGCCATCGCGGCATAGCAAACGCAGCGCATAGCTGGCCCGAGGGGCCACCGCCGGATCAGACACAACGGTCCATTTCGCGGCGGTGATGCTGCTGCCCTTGGGATTGGTCAGGAAAATATCCAGTGGCAATGATGCGAGCTCGGGGGGTACGGCGGCCTCTTTGTACGGCCACAAATCACCCATCATCGGGAACACAACCGGCATCATCCTGCCCTTTCAAGAATGGTGAGCCGGGACATCGTCATGTGACCTGCCCGCGCCAGTCCGACGGTGTCGATACGGCGCTGCAACTCCTCCAGCTTCATCTTGTTACGCACATCCCAGAAGACCGGGAAATCCTGTGGGTCACAGCTGTAGAGATCGCGCAGGACAGCGTCTTGCAATCCGCTATCCAGCGTCTTGCGGGTGTCCACTGGAACAGGCAGCGTGGTCGCGGCAACAGTCGCTTCGCGCGCAATCATCAGGTGTTCGAAATCAGCTTGACTGGCCTCCTGCCCCGGCCCAAAGATCCGGATCGGCCCTATGTCCGGCCGATCTTGTTCCGGCAGATTACGAAACGCCGTTGCCACGATATCGGCCAGGATCAGCCGCTGCTCACGAACAGTCAGATCTGGCTGCTGTAACGTCATGGTCAGTGGCGAGATCCCATCAATGCGAAGCTGCTGACGGGTCCGTGTCGCTTTCAGATCCACGGTGCCCACCACTTTCTGGCGGCGAAGCGGCACTTCGGACCCGGTCAATGCGGGTACCGGTTCACGCGCGCTGAACACCGGGGCCAACACCATCGCCTTTCGGAAATCGATCGGAACGATCTGCATACCGGTCAGAATCCAGAACATCAGTGCCACAGCCGGCAGTGATCCGGTCAAGACGCTCATCCCCGCAAAACCGATTACGCTCCATTTCGCGAACTCACCGATCAACTCCGGCCCGGCGGCAGAGTTGATCAGATCGTTTCCGTGGGTCAGCTTGGAATAGCGCCCGATATTGCCGCGCACCGACCGACGGCAGACCTGCACCGAGTCCAGTTGAGTGACGACAACCACTGCACCAAAGAGCGCCGCGTACAAAAGGCTCAGCCAAGGGCTTAGCAGCGCCAGTGCCAACGTCATCACTGCCACGCCGCCAAGCGTGGCGGGAATCTGCGCTTGTTGCGGAATCGTAACGGTGATACCGCGCCGCACGGATCCCGCGACTTCGCGCTCGTAGCGGCCACGGAAGCCGTGCAAATCACGTCCCTTCAACGAGGTGCGCATCAGATCGCGCCACAGCCTCGACTGTTTCTTTCGGATCCAGGCGTCCTCCCCTTCGAACCTGATTTGACGGGTAAGAACGAGAACTCCACCGCAAATCGCGATCAGCGCAAACGCCAACAGCATCGACGGGAAACTGGATTGATTCAAAACGAGGTACAAAACCGCCACAACGCATAGCAGCAGTGCACATTCCAGCAACCGGGAAGCCATGCCGGTGACAAACAATGCCAGCGGCTCGATTCCGCGCTTGAAGCCGCCGCCCATGATCGGGTGTGGTTTTCTGACCACCGGCAGGTTCTGACCCGTGAAACGTCCGGAAACTTGAAGCAGAACGCCCGAGTACAGGGCCGCGAAATCCGCTTGCGGATAAAACACCGGTCCCATCGAAGGGTCAAAAACCAGAACACCCAGCCGACTTGCCCGCAGCACCACCAAGTAGTGCATCTGGGTCATGTGAACGATCAGATGGCCCGACATGCCGGCCAGTTTGTCGGCCGGGACCTTCATTGCCTGCGCCTCAAGCCCGTTATGGTCGGTGAAGAAACGGCGCAGAGAGTTCAAATCGGTTCCACTGCGATCAGGGTCCATTGTCTCCACCGCTGTCACAGGGTCAGATGAGCGTCCCAGCATGTTCAACACGCTCAGCGCGCAAGCCACGCCGCAATCCGTGCGGGTGGTCTGCTGCACCAGCTTTCTACGTTGTCGCAGCAGTGTCGCGAGACCTCCGGCCCAGAAGAAGCTAGATCGTAACATCGCGGGCCAGAAGGAAGCTGAAAAGGGATTGGCGCGACAGAGGGAAGCTGAGGTGCACCACCGCGCCTGGAAGATGTTCGATCTGCTGGGCCGAAGCTGAATCCACACCGACCACCACCTGCGACAAGACTCCACGCTTGATGATCTTGGCCGCCAGAGACTGGTTGCCCAATCGGATGCCCAGTTCCTTGGTATCGACAGTTGCATAGTCGCGTTTAAGCAGATGCGCATCGAAAACGATCTCGGAGCCGGTGCGAGTATCATTGATGGTTCCACGCACCCGCTGGCCTGGTTTCAGCACGACGGCATGACGATTTTCCAGGAACCCGATGATCTCGTTGCTGGTGCCCTCGGGGCGCCCTGCCCCGATCGATTCCTGCAAAGTGATCGACGTCGTGACCATCACCGGCACATCTCGCTTGTCGTGCGCCAAGGCCGAGGCGACCGTCAGCCTTTCGTCTGGATCCCGTGCGAACTCGATGAACACCGACAAAACGTCAATGGACCCCACCGTAGCCCTGTCGCTGTGCACCTCCGCGACGGCCAGACCCTTCTCAGCCAATAAAGCAGAGATCTGCGCGGAATCCGCTGGCAGAGGGAGCGAAACGCTCTCGTCGCCCAGCAACACATCCACCGATCCGCGAGACGGTTCGCCGTATATCAGAATTTGCAACCCCGGAGACGGATCACGGGTTGCAAGCAAACGAAGCGGGTCCGTCCGCGCCACGTCGGCGCGGCTGGCCTGCAAGGTACGCATATCAACTGAAATGCCATCCGCCACCGCAACCTGCGGCAGCACCGATTTCGCCAGGAATCGGGCTTCGGCCTCGGCTTTCTGACTATCGCGCAACAGACCCAATTCCTCAATCTGTTCGTGCAGGCTATCAATCCGGTCGGTCAGAATATCAACCTCAGCTGCATCGATAGAGTTATCGTAGGTCAGATCGTTCTGCGCCTTGATCATATCCAGAATCATCTTGTCCGAATTGAATCGGGTACCCTTGCTGGTGATCACTGACAATCGATCTGCTTGAATGTCCTCAAGCATGGTGGCCAGGCGTTGCGCAGGCAAAGCCGAGACTTCGCCGGACTTCTGCACCAGTTCTTCCAGCCGACGTAGCTGTGCCAGCCGTTCCTCGTTGAGATTATCAATATCGGTGACACTGGCCGAGGTGAACTCCTGCAGCGCCGTAAGAACCTCGCCCGTATCGGCGCTCAACTGACGGCGTGCCGCCAGCCTCTGGACCGTCGCTTCGCGCTTCGCCCGGTCACGTTCCATGTCGACAATCAGCTTTGAAGTCTTTTCCAGATAGTCCGTTTCGATCTTGGCCAGTTCGCGACGCATCGTGCCTTCCAGCAAAGCATTCTCGGCGACCGCGTCTCCATAGACAACTGCCGTCACGATCTCACCAGGCAGAAAGCGTCCGCCATCCGACGGGAAATGCAAAACGACCCCTTCTTCCACGGCGCGCACGGTTCGTACCCCGCCGGGGTTCACAACCAGGCCAAAGCCATCGACGGCAAAGGAGACTGGCACAAAGAACACACCCAGTGCCGCCAGCAACAGACCTATCGAGACAGAGAAGAGTTTCATCGCCGAAGACCCTGAAATCAATACCACTCAATTGTATGAAATTAGCGCACAAATATCAAATGATCCACGTCGGAGGAAAACGAAGAATAGCGGTTGGTTCCCCCACCCCATACGGCCACTCAACTTCCGGAGATCGGTATTGAGTATCGCCATGTCAAAGGAAAACCGGCGCTCCAAATTGGGGCGCCGGTCTTGATCTTTCTCTGTGGCGGCGGTGCCAACTGGCTCCGCCGCCGGGGTCTCAGACCGTCAGCGCATCAGACGCTGGTATCGAGATCCAGACCACCGCCCAGATCCGCGCCGAAGATCTCGTCGCTGGCATCCGAGGCATCGGAACCGCCCGCATCAACTGCGCAGGCATCCGCGCCGCAGGCGTCGTCGTCCGAGCCGCCGTCCGCGCCGCAGGCGTAGCCGCCGCACGATCCGTCGTCAGTTGCCGCCGCGGCAGCCGGCACACCTTCGTTGCCTTCGTCGCCTTCGTCATTCGGCGTGTTTTCGTCGCCTTCGTTGCCTTCGTCAAACCCGGTCTCGTTGCCCTCATCGCCTTCGTTGCCTTCGTTGCCCTCGTTGCCCTCGTCAACGCCGGCTTCGTTACCCTCATCGCCTTCGTTGCCTTCGTTGCCTTCGTCGCCTTCGTCAACGCCGGCTTCGTTACCCTCATCGCCCTCGTTGCCTTCGTCACCTTCGTTACCCTCGTCATTGATGCCGGTGGTTTCGTTGCCTTCGTTGCCCTCATCGAACCCGGCTTCGTCGCCTTCGTCCCCTTCGTTGCCTTCGTTGCCTTCGTTGCCTTCGTCAACGCCGGCTTCGTCGCCCTCATCGCCTTCGTTGCCTTCGTTGCCTTCGTTGCCTTCGTCCAGACCGGCTTCATCGCCCTCGTCGCCCTCGTTGCCTTCGTCACCTTCATTGCCCTCGTCGTTGGGCGTGAACTCGTTGCCTTCGTCACCTTCGTCGTTCGGGGTCGGGTCCCCGCCGGATTCATCACCTTCATTGCCTTCATTGGCTTCGTCGCCCTCGTCGCCTTCGTCGCCTTCGTTCCCCTCGTTGCCTTCGTCGCCTTCGACGCCCTCGTTCAGTTCGTTGCCCTCGTCGCCCTCGTCGCCTTCGTTGAACTCGTTGCCTTCGTCCCCTTCGTTGCCTTCGTCGCCCTCGTCGAACTCGTCGCCTTCGTTGCCTTCGTTGCCGTCGCCTTCATTGCCTTCGTCGTTCTCATCGCCTTCGTTGTTCTCGTTGCCCTCGTTGCCCTCGTCACCTTCGTCAAACTCGTTACCTTCGTCGCCTTCGTCGCCCTGGCCTTCGTCGCCCTCGTCGTTTTCGTTGCCTTCGTTGCCTTCGTTACCTTCGTTGTCTTCGTCGCCTTCGTCGCCTTCGTCGCCTTCGTTGTTTTCGTTGTCTTCCTGGCCTTCGTCACCCTCGTTGTTCTCGTTGCCTTCGTTGGCTTCGTCGCCCTCGTCGCCCTCGTCGCCTTCGTTGCCTTCGTCGTCCTCGTTGCCTTCGTCGCCGATGCTCTCGTTGCCCTCGTCTCCTTCGTTGCCTTCGTTGCCTTCGTTGCCTTCATCACCCTCGTCGTTTTCGTCGCCTTCGTTGCCTTCGTTGTTCTCGTCGCCTTCGTCGCCCTCGTCGCCTTCATTGCCCTCGTCGTTTTCGTTGCCTTCGTCGCCCTCGTTGCCTTCGTCGTCCTCGTTACCTTCGTCACCGATACTTTCGTTACCTTCGTTACCTTCGTTACCCTCGTTGTCCTCGTCGTTCTCGTTGCCTTCGTCAAAGATCAGGAACGGGAAGGTGTCGTCCTCGTTGCCCTCGTCATCCTCATCGCCCTCGTTGCCTTCGTTGTTCTCGTTGCCTTCGTTGCCTTCGTTGCCTTCGTTGTCCTCGTCGCCCTCGTCGCCCTCGTTGCCTTCCTGGTTAAAGATGTCGGTCTCGTCACCTTCGTTGCCCTCGTCGCCTTCGTCGCCCTCGTTGCCTTCGTCGCCCTCTACGCCTTCGTTGTCTTCATCGCCCTCGTCGCCTTCATCGCCTTCATTGCCTTCATTGTCCTCGTCGCCCTCGTCGTTTTCATTGCCCTCGTTGCCTTCGTTGTCCTCGTCGCCCTCGTCGCCCTCGTTACCTTCCTGATTGAAGATATCGGTTTCGTCGCCTTCGTTATTTTCGTT
Organism: Seohaeicola saemankumensis; assembly: GCF_020171285.1. Taxonomy (GTDB): domain Bacteria; phylum Pseudomonadota; class Alphaproteobacteria; order Rhodobacterales; family Rhodobacteraceae; genus JAIUZI01. The sequence goes on along the minus strand of NZ_JAIUZI010000015.1, from coordinate 36,109 downwards.
GGCTTCATCGCCCTCATCGCCCTCGTTGCCTTCGTCGCCTTCGTTGCCTTCGTCGTTTTCGTTGCCTTCGTCACCTTCGTTGCCTTCGTTGCCTTCAGAGCCCTCGTCGCCCTCGTCGCCCTCGTCGCCTTCGTTGCCCTGGCCTTCGTCGCCTTCGTCGCCCTCGTTATTCTCGTCGTTTTCGTTGCCTTCGTTGTCCTCGTCGCCTTCGTCGCCTTCGTCGTTTTCGTTGTTCTCGTTGTCCTCATCGCCTTCGTCGCCTTCGTCGCCTTCAAAGGTCTCGTCGCCTTCGTTGCCCTCGTCGCCCTCGTTGCCTTCGTTGTCCTCGTCGCCTTCGTTGCCTTCGTCGTTTTCGTTGTTCTCGTTGTCTTCGTCGCCCTCGTTGCCCTCGTCGTTCTCGTCGCCCTCGTTGCCTTCGTCGCCTTCGTCGCCTTCGTCAAACTCATTGCCTTCGTTGGCTTCATCGCCTTCGTCGCCCTCATCCGACGCCTGCGCCGCATCTGCAGCGGGGGACAAAGCCGGATCCGGAATCGGCATACCGCCGACAATGGTCATCGCGGTCGTGTCATCCAGCTGGCTCACGCCAGCAGGGGTATCGCCGCGGGTGGTGTCGATCTGTGCAAAGGTCGAACGCAGAATTGCCAAAATGGTCATAACAGTCTCCAAATTCACTGGCCGGGCTCCCGTCCCGGCTGATTACCCGGCGAATGGCTCACAACATCCGCCGCAAGAAACACGACAGGTCCACGGGACCCGCCGCCCGTTTTCAAAGTTCCAGTCGGGATGACAGTCCGGCGACAGCCGGACACCGGCCCGCCCCGAACCATCCGCGCGCGGCGAAGAGGTCAGGGATGGTCGGGCACATGCCAGATGCCGATTTCGACAAGTAACGTCGCATAAAAATGTTCATCCACGTTCCACAGATCCGGCGGAAATGCCGGAACATCAGGTCAGAGCCAAAAGGCCTGCTGGAAATCAGGCGGATACGCTCGAATAGTCCCGCAGCGCATCGTGGATTGCCCCGACAGAATCCAGCGTGTGCCGGTTTCCTGTAAGCATTCCGTCGCCTTTGACCGTGGGGCTGTTTTTCTGATCCCAGTCGTCATCACTGACGAACCCGCGCGCCTTTGCGCGCAGAAACAGCTGCTCGGCCATATTGAACTTAATCGACGGGCAAGGCAGCTTTCCTGCCTCTCCCGACGCATAATCATTGTGTACAAATTTGAAGGCGCAGGCCCCGGCACAGGCCGGCAACAGCTTGCAGCTTCCACAAACTTCATTTTCAAATGGAGACCATGCATTCCACATGGCCTCGGTGGCGGCGTCCTTTTTGCGAACGCTGCCCATCACACTCCCCACGCGCAAGCCCGGGTCCATTACCGTATCCCAGCACTTGTGCAAATCGCCGTTTGGAACCACGACGTAACTATTGGGCTTGACCGCCGTACACAGCCCCAGATGCCGTGGCATCCTGGGCATGGCCATCAAACCTTTTTCAAACGCAATCTGATGCAGACGGTTCTCGACATCCGCATAGTCGACCTTGGACAGACAACTGGTACACCCGTCGCCAGCCGCCTCCGCCACGCTCTCGACGGGGGCAAAGTAGACTGACACGCCATTGTGGATCCCCAATCCGTTGGACTGCAGAATATCCAGCAGAGCACGGGCCTCGGCTTCGTTCTGACCGTCGATATTGACACGAACCGAGACCTTGAGCAGTTTGCGCTCGGTCACGGCTTTGATGTTGTCAATGATGCGATGGAACGTGCCTCGCCCACTGGTCAGGTGCCGGCGGCTGTCGTGGGTCGCCTCGTCGCCGTCAATGGTGATCTGCACCTTGGCCACACGCGCCTTTGCCAGCTTTTCGGCAACCGGCACCGTCATTTTGTAACCATTCGAGATCATCATCGAGGTGTATTTGATATCGTTATCGTCGCAATACTTGATCGCGGTCGCCGAGACATCCCAGATCGCGTCCATGTCCATCAGCGGTTCGCCGCCATACCAAGTCAGGTGAAAGCTCTTGCGACCCGGTAACTGCTGCAAAAGCCAGGCTTTTGTCGCCTCTCGTACTTTTTGGGTCATCTTGGTCAGCGGCTTGTCGACACCCTGAAAACAGTAGTGGCATCCGAAATTGCATGACAGTGTCGGCGCGACGGTCACCATCATATGCCCGTCGTTGTGGCGTGCCCTGTTGTAAGCGCCCTTGATGGTGTCACGCTCCTCAGTGGCCGCGTTCACCACATAGCCACCCTGCACAAAGCCGCGATACAGCGGTTCATAGGGCCTGGTTCCGCTTTCCTCCAGATCATCCCACAGCGCCAGATCCTCGGGCGACCACAATGAAAACGCTTGAGACACAGTATTGTACGCCAGATGCCGTCCAGCGGTCAGAGGCACCAGCAACGTGTATTGAGACGGCTTGATCCGCGTCCGCATATCCTGGTCCGAGCTGTCGTGGAATTGACCGTCAGGCATATTCAAAACGTCTCCGGTTTGAAGTGAAAACAGAATAGATCGAGAGCGCCAACACGACGCTGGCTGCAAAAAAGGTCGCGGCATAGATCCAAGCATCCTGCCCGGTCAGGCCAAGCGACAAAACGGAGGTAAATACGATCGTGGTAATCCCGTGACCCGCCGAGACCACGATAATGTTAGTCCCTATCAGACGAATTGCCATGTAGAAGAGGCCTGCGCCGCCTGCGATCATCGCAGCCGGCACCCCCTGCGGCATGTGAAAGATAAAACTACAAAGCCCTGCGACCACAAACATTGCAGAGACATCCGCCCCGAATGCTTTGACCGCAGCCTCTCTGAAAAATGCTTCCTGCGCGAAAGCTACAAAAAATACATGAAAAGCCAGAAGCCCCACTAACGCGTCAGCGGAAATCGGCTGCCAATTGATCTGAATCAAAGCGGCCCCATAGATCGCCGGCACCAGCCAAAGCAGCGGAACCAACATCAGGCCCAGCAAGCTACGACGCCAGGACCACTCGAGACCGGGTTTGCCATACAGATCGTGTCGGGGTGCACGGAGCAGGAAAACGACATCTCCACGCAGGATCAGCAATGCCAACACCGCTAGGGTACCGTAAATAATTCCTGTTGTTTCATAAGGTGTTAAGCCAAAGATTCCATGCCGTAGCGTTTCACACAGCCCGACAAAAACAAAGAATGCTATGGCAAAGGCGATATGCACTAAACTCCTCCGGAAACCCGTCACTCTATACAAAAACTTCTCAACGATGCCCTTTGAGAAGCTGATTCGTAAAGGGTTTTCTCCCTGCTACCTTCCCCGCAAGCTGACGCTTTTTTGTGTCAGCTCAGTGTATTAGCCTCACCGAACGGACCACGGACCGCGACTCGAAAAGCGCGCGCTCACGCTGAGGTTGTCGTCGCGTCATCGCGACTTCACCCAGTCCTGCAAACAGCGCTGCAGTGCTGGGTAGTCCATCATCGAACGGGCAGATTTCAATGGAACAATCACTCGGCGGCGTTCTCGCTTTTCCGGCCAATCAACCAGCAGTCGCTCAACGCGCATCGGATAAAGGGTTAACGCAATGGAACGACCGCCTCGCTTGAGAACCGACTTGTAGGCGTACCTTCCAACAATCCGACCCTTCAGCCCAGCCTCCTCAAAGGCTTCCTGCAGAGCCGATTCCTCAGCGCTTTTGCCACCGATGCGCCCGCCTTTCGGAAAGATCCAGTTGCCGCTGGTTCGGCTCGTAATCAGCACCAACCGCCATTTCCCTGACTTCTTGATATATGGAATTACTCCGAACTGTTTGATGGTGCCCCCCATCACTAAAGGTCCTCCGGTGAACCCAAAAGTGCCAGTGACTTGTTCTTAAACCTTTTGTCTGATGTAACATCCCGCCCGAACCAGTCAGGGGGAGTAAAATCGGCGGCGTCGCGCTCGGATGTGAACTCCACCTCTACGAGAATCAAAGGGGCCAACGCACCAGAGAACTCGTCCAGCTCAAATATCATCCCTGACGGCAAAGTTCCTGACCATCGGGTTTTCTCCACCCGTCGCCCATCAGTCTGCGGCCAAAATGTTGCGAACTGATCCGCTGTGATCTCGCTCTCTCGTTCTATACGCACAACGTCGCCGTCCGACTTCAGCGTCAGGAAATAGCTGTCATCCTTCTGTCGCAGTCGCACCTCCACAGAATCCGCTGGACCGGTCAGATAGCCCTGCCGGATCTGAAATGCGCGCGCGCCGGTCAGGTCCGGCAAATGCCTCACCAAGAATTTTCTTTCGATTTCAGCATCCTGCGCTAACATGTTTACACCTTCTTCTGCAGTTTCTTGATAATTTCACGCCAGAACTCATCATATGCCCGACCTGCGGCGCGAGAACCCGCGTAGCTCAGCACGGGTGCTCGCTGAATTCCCATCTTTTCGATATCGGTCGCATAGGGGATCGTGCTGTCCAGGAACAATTTCTTATACCGGTTGCGAAGCCGCCCCATGGTCTGTGTATGCAGAGACTTGCGCCTCTCGACCATCGAAAAGAAAGGCAGCAGTTTCTTGCGGTTCAGCTTGTGCTCATCGAAAAACGCCAGCAACTGCTCAAAGGTCCTTTCTGACAACGTCGTGGGGATAACAGGCACAACGATCCTGTCTGCTGATCGGAATACGTTTTCCGACAGAGTCGAGATATTGGGCGGACAATCCAGAAGAACGACGTCATAGTCACCGTCCACCGCCTTCAATGCTTTTTTCAGACGCGACCGCGAGTTCTTCATACGCGACAGGAAAACGTCAAAATCCCGAAAGCTCATATTGGCTGGGAGAATATCAAGATTGTCAAAATCGCTGCCGCGGATCGCTTTGGTGAAACGCTCCACATCCTTGAAAAAGCGCTCATCCGTCAGCTTTTTTGACGGTTTGACCCGGAAGTAAAAACTTGATGCCCCCTGCGGGTCCAAGTCACATAACAAGACCCGCTGCCCCGACTGGGCGATGGCATAGGCCAAGTTGACCGAGGTCGCGGTTTTTCCGACTCCCCCCTTGTTGCTGTAACACGCAACAATTTTCATCTCATTTTCCTTTTTTGTGGAACAGGGAGCGGAATTTCTTGCGCACCTCCGGGCTGTCGAATTGGGTAAAGTTCGACACCACCTTGGCGCGTTCGTCCAATTGTCTCTGATGGAGCGCGGCGGTCAGCGCTCCAATGCTCTGTGCAATCGCCAGATTATCCTTGCTCCGGCTCGTCGGGTGATCTTCCAGGAATGCCTGGAGCGAGATCTGCTGCACCGAGTAATCGTTGAACAGTCCCAGGTTGTCCTGCAGCCGTTTCAGCGGCTTGATCAGGCCTTTTATTTCCCCGGAAGGAAACAAAGGAGCAAAAAATTCCATGAGATAGCGCAATTTCTTGCAGTGAATACGCAGTTCATGAACCTCTTCATCCTCTGTCTGATCGTCAATTCCCGAAGCGATTTTGCAAACCTTACGATAGCGCTTCCAGATCAGCGCACAGGCATAATCCGTCGCGTGCAGCTTGGCGTTAGGCCCTGGATCAAGTGTATCGCGATCAGCGAACCGCGCGGCCAGAACAAGTATCTTCTTGTTATACCCGGAGCTACGCAACCGGCGTGTAAATGCACGCAGTCCTGCCTGCCGCTCCTTGGAAAACAGGTCGAACATCTTTGTCAGACCGCTGTGCAAAGTTTCCGGCAGCATTTCAAAGTAATGATCTTGGTCCAGCAGGTAGACATCCAGATCCCGCATCCGCCCGGTTGGCACCATCAATTCAGAAAACTCCGACTTCAACATCTCCGTCTCAGCATCGCCGTATACCCCTTTGAAAAGGCTCAGAACGGACCGTATCTTGCGCAATGCCACACGGTAGTCATGCAAGAACTCAGTGTCATAATCAGCGATGATTCCGGGCTCGTTTTGCCGCGCTACCGTGATATAGGCAGAAATAATGTCACTAGCCGCCTGAAAAGCCGGCTCATCGCCGGTCATCTTGATATCCGGCTTGGCAATATAGGCTACCGGCCCGCCATATAGCGCCGAGGCTACGCCGTCGTCTTTTACTTCCGCACCAAGCTTTTTTCTCAGTGCCCGATATGCCTTGTCGTATCCTCGCAATCCTTGGACAGAGGCAAGGGTGATCTCGGCTTCTTCAGAGACAGAAGACGCCGTCTCGGGTCGAAGGGTCAGAAACCGCGCCCGCGCATGGGTTTTCTGTTCCCCATCAATCAAAGCAAGCCGACTTTGCCGAAACTTCCCGGTTCCGATCTCCAAGAGACTGCGCAATTCTGGAACCATACCCAGCGCACGCCGCACCGGTCCCGGCTCCAGATCCCCTACAAAATTGCCCGTTCGGGTTGCAGGCTGCACAACTGTGCGTCCATCGCGACCAATAAGGGTTAACTGTCCGGCCGCTTCGATTAATACTGCACCGGACCTGCGGATTGACTGGTCGAAACAGTCCAGCAGCACGTATCGCTCTTCACTGTCGTCCTCATGCCAGACCGGAACCAGTTTGCCACCGGGTTTTCCAAACATTTGCCGGTCTATCGGACCGCGCACCAGAAACATTCCAGGATCAGAAATTGTCCGCCCTCCTATCGCTTGTCTTCAGCAAGGTAGGCGTCGATCAGCGTTTCCACGATCTTCTGTACGCTGGTGTCGTCCTCTATGGCACGAATTTTCAAGGCTTTCAGCTTGCGGCTGTCCAGCCGCAATGACGTGTTCTTCTTGCCGTCTTTTCCGGCTTTACCGCCGGTTCCTTCGGATTTGACCATGCCGCCATGCCTGACTAGCTGAGATGACGTCATGCTGTCACGGCGCACAATCCAAAACAAGGTGTCTACACGAAAGCCGCGCGAAATCACCTTGATTTTGACAAAAAACAATAAATACTATGGGCTTATGCGATATTTAACGTCTAAACACCATTCCATCCATAAGTTTGCGCGCCGTGCGAAGGATCGCCGCGCTGATCACCTGCCCAGAATCGTCAAGCCGAGCCACGACGGTCATTTCTCCTGTCGGATGCTCAATAGCCATGGAACGCTCCGCCCCCTCACCAACGTCGGCCAGAGCGCGCGCCGGCGATCCCTCCAACAGGCAAGCGGTGGCGACGCTGACTGCGCCCAACACGCCGATGGTCTTGTGGCATCGATGCGGGATGAATGTACGGGTGGCGACTGCGCCACCGTTTCGCGGCGTACTTACCATTGTCATCTTGGGGACCGACTTATCCGTCACATCGCCCAGATTCATCAACGGTCCACAAGCCAGTCTCAGACGCTCCAGCCGCTCGCGAAGCCCTGAGTCAGCTTCAAGATCCTCCGGGCTCTCCAAGCCACTGATACCCATGTCTGCTGCTCGCAGAACCACACAAGGCATGCCGTTATCAATCATTGTAACCTCGATACCCCCGACCACGTCGACCACGTTGCCGGTGGGCAGCAGCGCGCCACAGCTCGATCCGGCGGTATCTCGAAATTCGATTGGCACCGCCGCGGCCTGCCCGGGCACCCCGTCGATACTCGCATCTCCCCGATAGGAAACGACGCCGTCGGGTGTCGAAACCCGCGCCACCGCCTCCTGCTCGGTGTTTTGCATATAGATGGTAACCGGAGTAACTCCGTCGCGTGCTGTCACAAGTCCGCGCTCGATGGCAAAAGGCCCGACGCCAGCCAGGATATTCCCGCAGTTCTGCGCGTCGGACACGATGGCCCGGTCGACAAAAACCTGCAGGAACAAATAATCCACATCGACGCCCGGCCGTTCCGAGGCCCGCACCACCGCCACTTTCGACGTCAGCGGATCGGCCCCTCCCATCCCGTCGATCTGCCGCACATCGGGCGACCCCATGATCTCGAGCAGCGCCGCATCCCGCTCGTCCGCGTCCGCTGGCAAATCCGATGCCAGAAAGTACCCGCCCTTCGAGGTGCCGCCCCGCATCCACATGCAGCGTATTCCGTCACTCATGGCGCCTGTACCTTTTTCATCTCTTTTAAAATACTCCGGGGGGCAAGGGGGGCGGCGCCCCCCGTGATCGGATCGCACGCTCGATCCGATCCCCCCCATCCCCACGGGCATCAGACGTATTTCAGCCCCTTGTCGGCCAGCCGCCCGCGCATGTCATAGATATCCAAGCCAAGTTCACCAGCCTCGAACCGTGCCCGCTTGCCGGCCTCGTTGGCCTCCCGTGCGCGGGCCTTCTCCAGCACCTCAGCCGCTTCCTCGCGGCGCACAATGCAGACACCGTCGTCATCAGCCACCACGATATCACCGGGGTTGACCAGTTCATCGGCGCAAACGACCGGCACGTTGACCGATCCCAACGTTTCCTTGATCGTTCCCTGAGCATGAACGGCCTTGGACCATACCGGGAACTCCATCTCGGTCAAATCTCGTACATCTCGAACACCTGCGTCGATCACAAGCCCGCGGCAACCGCGCTGCATCGCCGAAGTCGCCAGAAGATCGCCAAAATAGCCCGCATTGGACGGTGTGATCGTGCCCAACAGCAGCACGTCACCAGCCTGTAACTGCTCGATCGCCACGTGAATCATCCAGTTGTCGCAGGGCGGCGCCAAAATGGTGACCGCCGACCCGGCGATGCGGGCACCGGCGTAGATCGGCGTCATGTAGTCGGCCAACAGCCCCTTGCGACCCTGGGCTTCATGCACTGTGGCGACGCCACATTCGGCCAGCCCGTCGATGATTTCCTGTTCGGCGCGCTCGATGTTCTGAACCACCAGCCCTGTGGTGCCCGGCTGCACCCCGCTCATGCCAGCTCGTCCGTGCAAATGGGGAACACGGTTTGGAACCCTTCGGCATATTTGGCATCGCGCCCACCCGACTGCCCGCCCGAGTTGCGGCGGAAATGGTTAGCCCGGTTCTGCGCCACGTTGGTATAGTAATCCCACAGGTGGAACTGGCCCTCCATGCACTCGATGGCGGCGCGTTTCTTGTCCCAGACCTCGGTGATGTCGAGGAACACGTCGGGCTTCCACCCCATCTGTTCGGTCTGATGTGGCTCGAACAGGTAAAGCTGCGGAGCGCCCAGCACCTTCTGACCGGGGTTGTGGCCCCAGGCCTGCGCGATCATCCGACATTCCAGCGCCACCTCGGTCGTGTACATATGGTCGGTGTTGTAGGGGTCGTATTTCGAATGGCTCATCATCCATTTCGGCTGCACGTCACGGATGATGTCGACGATCTTGTATTTCGCATCGGTGTCCAGCACCAGCGGGTAGTCGCCCAGATCCAGGAACTGAATGTCATGCACGTCCAGTGCCTTAGCCGCGTTTTCTGCCTCACGTTTCCGCTCTGTCTTGACCTTTTCCAGCGTCATACCTTCCTGCTTCCACAGCTTGGCACTTTCTCCCCGTTCGCCAAACGACAGACAGGCCACAGTGACCTCGTAACCCAGCTTCTGGTGCAGAGCGATCGCCCCGCCGCAGCGCCAGACGAAATCGGCCGCGTGTGCGCTGATGACCAGCGCGGTTTTCTTGTCAGACATCGAAGAACCCTCCGGGGTGTATTTGAACTGCTTTGCTCAGGCTTACGCCAGCCACGCCATGTCTGACCATTTCGTTTCAATCATAGGCCAATAAGAATTGGCTATAGCAGGTCATCCCGCGTATTGGCCCCGGCGCAAACCAACGTTCCAAGACACCTCTCTTGAGGCATGAAATGTATTGTTTTACAGAACCTTATGATGCAACCCTCAGGGCCACAAAGCCAACGCAGCCCAGATAAGAATTTTCACACGCCTTTAGACGCCGCAGTGTCATCCGTGATGATCTCGACCAGCATCCCGCGCGCGGCGACCTGGTCGCCCGGCCCCACGTGCACCTGCGCTACCTCGCCCGAAACCGCTGCCGTGTGCGCATGCTCCATTTTCATCGCCTCTAATATCGCGACGACAGCGCCTGCTTCGACCCGATCACCCTGGCGCACGCCCACTGCCACGATGCGCCCTGCCATCGAGGCCCGCACCGTTCCATCGCCAATGTCGGCGCCGCCGGACAGAACCGGGGCAAGGCTCAGGTCGTCAAAAATCCACGAGCGCCCCTCGACATGTGCCAGCAAGCGGTCACCGGACCGCAGCAACGTGGCCCTCTGTTCCGAGCCGTTTTTCAGGTAGCGAAACTCTTCCTCACGATCTTGGCGTACTCTCATCTCGATCAACGGCTCACCTGTGGCGTCGGTCACCTGACACTGCCCGTGCGACCCTGCTGTAACGCGCTGTTCAAAGCGCGCCTCGCCACGCCCCAACCGCACCGGAACCGAGAAACCATGCGTCAGTGCCGTACGCGGAGCCGCCCGCAATAGTCCTGCAACTAGGCCGGCCGCGTCCCTGGTCGCCGCATCCTCGGTCGGCAGAATGTCGGCGGCATGCTGCTCGATGAACCCCGTTGTCGCGCCGCCAGCCGCAAACACGGGATGCGCCAGACACCGTCCCAGAAAAGCCTGGTTGGTTTCGATTCCCATCGCCTGGGTCTGTTCCAGCGCCAGCAATAGACGGCGCCTGGCCGTCTCTCGGTCCGGACCATGCGCCACCAGCTTGGCAATCATCGAATCGTAATCAGGTGGCACAACGGCCCCGTCGCGCAGCCCGTGATCGATCCTCAGTCCCGGCGCAGGCCGCCACCGTTCCAACTTTCCCGCTTGCGGCAGGAACTCGGCTTCGGGCGCCTCGGCACATAGGCGCACCTCGATGGCATGACCGCTGAAGCCGACATCCTGCTGCGTCAGTCCCAACTCGCCACCCGCCGCGATGCGCAGTTGCATTTCCACCAGGTCCAGCCCGGTTATCGCCTCGGTCACTGGATGCTCGACCTGGAGCCGGGTATTCATCTCCATGAAGTACCAGCCACCATCGGCACCCAGCAAGAATTCCAAAGTCCCCGCCCCTTCGTATCCAATCGCTCGCGCCGCCGCGATCGCTGCTGCGCCCATCTCTTGTCGCAGGTCAGGTGTCACCGCTGGCGACGGCGCCTCCTCGATCACTTTCTGATGTCGCCTCTGCACCGAACAGTCGCGCTCTCCCAGATGGATGACATTGCCGTATCGGTCGGCCATGATCTGGATCTCGATATGGCGCGGAACCTCAATGGCCTTCTCAAGAAGCACCCGGTCATAACCAAAAGAATTCCTGGCTTCGGACCGGGCAGAGGCCAAGGCATCGTTGAACTCACCGCTCGACCGCACCAAGCGCATTCCCCTGCCGCCGCCGCCCGCGACCGCCTTGATCATTACCGGCCAGCCGAGCGCCTCTGCCTCGTTCAACAAAACAGCGGGATTCTGATCGATGCCGTCATAACCCGGCACGCAGGGAACACCCGCCGCCCGCATCTGCGCCTTTGCCTCTGCCTTGTCTCCCATTGTTTGGATCGACTTGGCGGACGGACCAACGAAAACAAGCCCGGCGGCCTCGCAGGCCTCGGCAAAAGCAGGGTTTTCCGCCAGGAAACCATAGCCCGGATGAACCGCCTGCGCGCCGCTATCTCGCGCCGCCGCGATCACACGAGCGATGTTCAGATAGCTCTCGGCCGGTGCCGACGGCCCTAGCCGTACCGCCAGATCCGCCAGTTCAACATGAAGCGCGTCACGATCCGCGTCGGAATAGACCGCCACGGTGCGCAGCCCCATTGCGCGGGCCGACCGCAGGATGCGCACCGCGATTTCGCCTCGGTTGGCGACCAGCAGAGTGTCGAACGGGCTTTGCGGTTTTTCCTGGGTATCGCTCATGGTCGCGCCACTCCGAATTGCATTTCTTGCGGGGTCCGCGCCGCCTCTTCGCGACAAACCGCCATTACCAGCGCCAGAACCGCTCGGGTATCGCGCGGATCAATGATGCCGTCATCCAAAAGCCGCGCCGACGTGTAAAACGCGTCCATCTGGCTTTCGAACATGTGGGTGATCGCCGCGCGCATGGTTTCCATGGCCGTCTCGTCCACCGGCTCTCCTATCCGCGCGGCTCGCGCCGACTGCACCTCCCGCATCGTCCCGGCGGCCTGTTCTGCCCCCATAACGGCCGTCTGCGCATTGGGCCAGGAAAAGCAAAACCGAGGATCGAAACCGCGTCCGCACATCCCATAGTTTCCCGCGCCAAAAGATGCTCCGCAGTAGATGGTGAATTGTGGCACGGTCGCGTTGGTTACCGCCTGGATCATCTTTGAGCCGTGCTTGATCATGCCCTCTTCCTCGTAGGACTTGCCGACCATAAACCCGGTGGTGTTGTTAAGATACAAAATCGGTGTGCCCGCCTGGCAGCAGCTCTGGATGAAATGCGTCGTCTTGTTGGCACCGGCCGGATCGATCGGCCCGTTGTTGGTTATGATCCCAATCGGCCACCCGCAGATCCGCGCCATGCCACATACGGTCGCCGGGCCGTAACCGGCTCCCGTCTCTGTAAACTCCGAGCCGTCGACAATCCGTGCAATGACTTCCCGCATGTCCACGGGCAAGTGATAGTCCGGCGGCATTATGTCCAGCAGCCCCTCGGCATCCAGCGCCGGCGGCTCGCACTTTGTTGCCTCCGAAACTCGATCCCAGCTCAAATTGGCCACGATTTCTCTGGTGATGCCAATGGCATGGCGGTCATCCTCGGCCAGAAAGTCACCCAGGCCCGACACCGTCGTGTGCATCTCGGCGCCGCCAAGCTCTTCTTCGGTGGCGATTTCTCCGGTGGCCGCCTTCAACAATGGGGGACCGGCGAGAAAAGCGCGTGTCCGGCCGCGCACCATGACTACGTAATCAGACAACCCAGTCTGATACGCGCCTCCCGCAGTCGAACTTCCGTGGGTCACCGTGATCACTGGCAAACCCGCAGCCGACAGCCGCGCCAAGTTTGCAAACAGTCCGCCGCCACGCACGAAATCCTCGACCTTGTAGGCCATTAGATTGGCACCGGCGCTCTCGACCAATTGAATGAACGGCAGCTTGTTCTCGAGCGCGATTTCCTGCACGCGCAAATGTTTTTCCAACCCCATTGGCTGCAAGGCGCCTGCCGCGATGCCACTGTCGGACGCGCTGATCATTACACGGACGCCAGCAACGACGCCGATACCAGCGATCACGCCGCAACCCGGTACCGACCTGTCGATGTTCTTGGTATCCAAGCCGAAGCCAGCCATCGCCGCCAGTTCCAGAAATGGCGTATCCGGGTCCAGCAGCAGCGCAACTCGCTCTCGCGGCAGCAGTTGACCGCGGGCCTCGAACCGGGTCCGCGCCTTGGCCGAAGCATCCCTTGCACGGTTCTGTACCTCGCGCAATCGATCCAGCCGCTCGAACATAGCGACCCGATTTGCCTCTGCCGCGCTCCCTGACACGGCTGTTTCCAGTCTGGCCATGCGCTCTCCCCCTGTTATCTCCGCTTCCCTCGGAAACAACTGCTAGCAGCCGCCCGACCCTCTGCGAAGCCGGATCGCAGCGTCACGACGAGCCACCGTTATGGCCAATCGGCAAATGATCGTACCCCGGCATCTCCTTCTGCGCGCCCCGCCAAACGGCTCTGACTGCGATAGCTACCCGGCGGAATTCCCGTCAACGTTTTGAAAAAAGCATTGAATTGGGCAGCGGATTTGAACCCCAGATGGGCTGCGATCTGGTCAAGCGTCTGAGCTGACCGGCGCAAAAGCACCTGCGCCTCGTGCCCGCTCCGCTCGTGAATCAACCTTTGCGGCGGACGCCCCAGAGCACGGGTGCAAATGCTGTGCAAGCGGTCCGGCGACACGCCAATTGCGGCGGCATAACGCGCCACAGTCCAGCGGTCTCGGAAATGGGTTTCCAGAAGTTGGCGGAAGGTCAGCAGGATCAACTGCGAAGCAGGTGGTGCAGTCCGCTGTTCCTCCGGCAGCGCCACGTGACGCCACAGCAGAACTAATAACACACGAACCTGCGCCTCGATCACGGTTTCGCTGCCCGGCGCGCCTTGTGCGACTTCTTGCAGGATCTGACCAAATCCGCTTTCGATCCGGGCCATCACATCGGTGGCCAGATCCGGGCGCAAAACAACCTGCCGCTCGGCGAGCAACCGAAGCGCCGCGGCTTCGGGCTTGTGACCGATGGCGTTAGCAAGCGCACGTTCGTCCATCATCAGCAAGGCACCTGAACTGCCGGCTCGAACCTTGATCCGCCGGTCCGCCCGCCAAGGCGCCCAAAAAAGTGCCGGTCCCTCCAGCACCTCGGCTTCCTCTCCATGCTCAAGATGGACCTGCCCTGATCCGATCAGCAGCACCCGCCAATGCCGTCCTTCGAAGCGAACCATGCCGCCTACGTAACGGTCCCTCAGGCTGCTTCGAATCGTCTCCGCATACAGCGGAAACAACGTCGCCTTGGTCGTGTCGGGCAGATTTCCCACTTACATTTCCCAAATTTTCGAAATCAATACCCGGATTATCGCATTTCTCTTCCGGCATCCAGCGCTCACTCTAAGCGTGGGGAATGGAGGAGCCCGCACGGACATCCCTCTGGGGAGTCACTGCGTACACATCATGAGCGTCATCGGAACACTGCACACGCTGTCCGGAACAGCAGCCCCTCAGATGGGAACGGCCGAGGCGCTCGCGGTTGCCGACAAGGCCGCGCTGGCTTTCGGCGACTGGTCCGCTCGATCACCTCAGGCCCGTGCCGAGGTTTTGCGTGTGATGGCCGAAAAACTGGACGCAAACCGCGCCGGGCTAATTGACATCGCTGCGCGAGAAATTGGTGCGGCTCCAAGCTGGACAACATTCAACATCGACCTCGCCACCGATATTCTTTTGCGAAACGCAGAACTGGTTCCGTACCTAGACGACCAGACCAGCACGAATTCCGCCACCGGTGTCGTCTCGACCATACGACGCCAGGCAGCCGGCGTGGCTCTTGGGATCGCGCCTTGGAATGCGCCGATCACCCTTGCAGTTCGCGCTGTCGCGGGGCCGCTGATCTGTGGCAACACGGCAGTCATGAAGGCCTCGGAGAACTGTCCGGAAACCCACCGGGCACTGATCGAGATGTTGCAAGTGCCGGATCTGCCCGACGGGGCGCTCGGCGCAGTGACCAACGCTCCCGACGAATCCGCCGACGTCGTTGCAACTCTCATCGGGCACCCGGCCATTAGACGCGTCAACTTTACCGGTTCGACTAGGGTTGGCCGGTCTGTCGCGATGGAATGCGCGCGCCATCTGAAACGATGTCTATTGGAACTCAGCGGCAAGGCGGCACTGATCGTTCTGGATGATGCCGATATCGACGCCGCCATCCATGCAGCCGCCTTTGGTGCATTTTTCAACCAGGGACAGATCTGCATGTCGACCGAACGCATCATCGTGGTGCAGGACATTGCCGACGCCTTTGTTTCCGGTCTCGCAGACATGGCCCGCACTCTGACCGCCGCAGATCCAACAGGACACTCTGCCACCCTCGGACGACTGATCAACGCCGACGCCGGCCAGCGACTTTCGGCGCTGATTGAGGATGCCGTTGCACATGGTGCCGACTTACTGCTGGGCGGTCAGGTCGAAGACAGCGTCATGCAGCCGGTCGTGCTGGATCACGTAGCGCCGAATATGCGCCTCTACCACGAAGAAAGCTTTGGCCCAGTTGCATCGGTGCTACGCGTCGCCGATGAAGAGGAGGCAATTTCCGTTGCAAATGACAGCGAGTATGGCCTGTCTGCCGCAATTTTCAGTCGCGACACGGAACGCGCCTCGCGCCTCGCCGATCAGCTTGAAACCGGCATCGTCCAGATTAACGGACCCACAGTGCACGACGATCCGGCAATGCCCTTTGGCGGCATGAAGGCAAGCGGATATGGCCGCTTCGGTGGACCTGCCACGGTCGAAGAATTCACCGAACTCAGATGGATCGCACGGCACCCGCCCGGGAGGGTGCCGGCGCTCTGAGCTTGGGGGCATCCGCGTGAGGAGGACACGCGATGCCCCCAAGCCGAAAAAATCACCGGACAACATGTGGAGGAGACACCATGAAACGCAGAACTATCCTGACGACCGCCGCCGCCGCGGCGCTTGCCCTCAGCGGGCTCACGACGACCGCCCATGCCGCCGATCCGATCAAGATCGGCGCCGTCGCGGCCAAGACCGGCCCTCTTGCGGGTGGCACCGCCGTCACCCATTGGCCCAACATCCGCCTGTGGGCTCATCAGATCAACGAACGCGGTGGCCTGATGGTCGACGGCGAAAAGCGCATGGTTGAGATAATCGAATACGATGACCAAACCAATCCGGGTGAAACCATCAAGGCGGTTCAGCGTCTAGCCACCCAAGACGAGGCCGATTTCATCGTCGCCCCCTATGGCACCGGTCTGAACATCGCCTCTGCGCCGATTTTCGCGCGATACGGCTATCCCCATATCGCGGTCTCGGCGATCACCGACCAGATCCCCGATCTCGCCAAAAAATTCCCCAACATGTTCTTCACGCTGGGCAACACCTCGGCACTAGCCGCAGATGCGGTGGGCATTCTCGCGCAGATGCGGGACGAAGGCAAAATGGGCAACAAGATCGCCATGGTCAACGTTGCCGACGCCTTTGGCATCGAACTTGCTGCCGCCGCGCGCCCGATGTTCGAAGAAGCCGGGTTCGAGATCGTCTATGACACCTCCTATCCGCTTGGCACGCAGGATCTGTCGCCGGTGGTCAAGGGCGCGAAGGCGGCCGAACCGGATGCCTTTGTGGCCTGGTCCTATCCGCCCGATACCTTTGGGCTGACCGAACAGGCGATGATCGAAGAGCTACCGGTCAAGGCCTATTACACCGCCGTTGCCACGCCCTTCCCGGCCTTTGGCGGTCGCTTTGGCGCTGCGGCCGAGGGCATCCTCGGCGCCGGCGGCGTCAACCCCGACAGCGCGGCGTTCCAGGACTATGCCGCCGCACATGAGGCAGTTACCGGCAACAAGCCCGACTTCTGGGCCTCGGCTACGACCTATGCCTCGCTGCAGATCCTCGAACAGGCAATCGAAGCCGTGGGGGTCGACCGCGCGGCCGTCTCGGCACACCTGAAAGAAGCAACCTTCGACACTGTGTTGGGGCCGATCTCATTCGACGAAAACAACTCGAACAATGCCTTTTGGACCGTCGGTCAGTGGCAGGATGGCGTGTTCCAAGGTGTAGCGTCGCGCAATCGAGACGGTGCTAAGCCGGTGCGCCTGAAAGATGGCTGGAAGTAAGCCAAACAGGTCCGGTGCGGCTTGCCCGCGCCGGACCACAATGACTTCAAGGACCTTCTGCGATGGACATCCTGATTACCGGCCTGCTGCTAGGAGGCACCTATGCGTTGATCGCGATGGGGCTGAATCTGCAATATGGCGTGGCGCGGATCATGAATCTGGCCAATGGCGAATTGCTGGTGGCCGGCGGCTTCGGGGCCTTTTTCTTTTACACCTCGGGCCAGGTCAGCCCGTTCCTGACCATCTTTTTGGTGGCACCGGCCGCATTTGGCGTCAGTTGGGTGATCTACCGGATCATGCTGCGCCCGCTGGTCAACCGCGCCAAGTCGCGCGGTCAGCTCGAAACGGATTCAATCCTCGCAACCTTCGGTCTGTCCTTCGTCGGTGTCGGCCTGATGCTGGCGGCTTTTGGAGGCGACTATTTCAATTATTCCTACCTCGCACGCCCGATCACGCTGGCAGGGGATACCTTTGCCTTGAACCGCGTGGCGAGTTTTTTGGCCGCTGTCGTGATCTGTGGGCTACTTTATCTGTGGCTGAACCGTACCCGCGCCGGGCTTTCGATCCGGGCGATCGCCGTCTCCCCTGACAGCGCGCGACTGGTGGGTATCGACGTGCCGCGCATGGCGGCCATCGCCTTCGCGCTGGGTGGCGCGGTAACGGCGGTGGGCGGAGCTCTGATCTCGACCTACCTGACGCTCGATGCTTCGGCAGGTGTCATCTTTACGCTCAAGGCGCTGATCATCGTCATCATGGGCGGCGTCGGCGATGTGCGCGGCACCATTGTCGCCGCGTTGTTCCTTGGCGTGGTGGAAACGCTGGTCGCCTCATTGATCGATCCCGGCCTGACGCTTGCGGCGGCCTATGCCCTGTTCATTCTCGTCCTGCTGTTCCGTCCGCAGGGCCTCTTTGGGAAGACCCCCACATGAGTTCCGTCGAAATCCGCAACCTGATCCTGACGGCGATCGCACTGGGCGTTTGCATCCTGCTGCCGATGGCCGACAGTGGCTATTGGCTGTCGATCGGGCTTAGTATCGCCATGTTCACCGTGCTGGCGACCAGCTGGGCGCTGTTTTCCGGCCCTACTCACTACATCTCACTGGCCACCGCCGCGTTTTTTGGTGTCGGCACCTATACCACTGGTTTGGGCTTCGAAACGCTGCCGTTCTGGAGCCTCGTCGCTCTGGCCGGTATGTTCGGTGCGCTGATGGCAGCGCTGGTAGGGTTGGCGACCCTGCGGCTGTCAGGTGTCTATTTCGTGATCTTCACACTCGGACTTGCCGAACTCGTGCGCCAGGTCATCACCTGGGCACAGAACCAGAGCGGGCAAAAGGGCCTTTATGTTCTAACCGATATCACCGAGGCGATGATCTACTGGATGTTGATCGCTCTGGCCGCCGCCGTCTACCTGACCGGTTGGCTGATCGGTCGCTCACGGCTGGGCTTTGCGCTGCGGATCATCGGCGACGATGAAACCGTGGCTGCGCATTCGGGCATCAATACGGCGCGGGCAAAGGTGTTGCTGTTCATGGTGCCGGGCGCCGTGGCCGCGATGACCGGAGCCATACTTGCGCCGCGCTATGTTTATATCGAACCAAGTCTCGCCTTTACCCCGATGCTCTCGTTTCAGGTGGTGATCATGGCGCTTCTTGGCGGCACCGGGCGGCTCTGGGGACCGCTGGCAGGCGTGGTACCCTTTACCCTTTTGTGGGAAAGCATCTCTTCCAATTTCCCGAACCAGACCACCCTGCTGCTAGGTTTGTCGTTCCTGCTGATCGTTTATGCCCTGCCGCGCGGCTTTGTCGGTCTGCTGGATCGGCTGCGCCAGCGCGTGACCGGAGGTGTTTCATGAGCCCCGTTCTTTCACTGCGCGGCGCCACCAAGCGATTCGGCGGGCTGGTCGCGGTCAATGGTATTGATTTCGACGTCGCCGAACATCAGGTGCTGGGGTTGATCGGGCCAAACGGTTCCGGCAAATCCACCACACTCAATCTGATTTCGGGCGCGTTAACGCTGACGTCCGGCTCCATCAAATTGCGCGGCGCGCCGATTTCGGGGCTGGCGGCGCAGGACATTACACGGCGCGGCGTTTCCCGAACTTTTCAACTGGTGCGCCTGCTTCCCTCAATGAATGTGCGCGACAACGTGATCGCAGGTGCCGTCTTTGGCCATCGCCGACGCTGGGGGGCCGAGGCGCGCGACTTCGCCGAGAGCCTGCTCGAACGCGTCGGTCTGGGTGGCAAGGGGCAAATGCCCATCGGCCAGCTCACCTATATCGATACAAAACGGGTCGAACTTGCACGCGTTCTGGCGTCGGATCCAACGCTGCTGTTGCTGGATGAATGGCTTGCCGGGCTGAACCCGACCGAATTGCAGGACGGCATCGCCCTGATCAAGTCACTGCGCGACGAAGGCCGCACGATCATTCTCGTCGAGCATGTGATGGATGCGATCCGTTCGCTCTGTGATCGCTGCGTGGTGATGTCCTCGGGCACCAAGATTGCCGAGGGGACACCCGGCGAAGTGCTATCTGATCCGAACGTGATCCGCGCTTACCTGGGGGATGACGATGCTTGAAGTCTCAGACCTGACCGTCCGCTATGGCCAGCACCGCGCATTGGAACAAGCCGCTATTCGTGTGAGCCCCGGTGAAATCGTTGTTATCCTTGGTGCCAATGGCGCCGGCAAATCGACCCTGCTCAAGGCGATCAGCGGCATTTGCGAGGGCTTGGTCACGGGAACCGTCCATCTGGACGGGATCGACCTTTCTGGGATGCGCCCCAACCGCATCGTAGACGAGGGCATCGCGCTCGTGCCCGAAGGGCGCGGCGTCTTCGGCGACCTATCGGTGCGTGAAAACCTTGTTCTGGGGGCTTACTCTGACCGTGCCCGGTCCGAGGAAGCTGCCAATCTCGACAGGGTCTATACCCTTTTCCCCAAGCTGCGCGAACGCGGGCCGCAAATCGTGCGCACCATGTCGGGCGGCGAACAGCAGATGGTCGCCATCGGTCGCGCGATGATGTCAAACCCGGCCTTCCTGACACTCGATGAGCCCTCGTTGGGGCTGTCGCCATTGTTGTGCAAGGAATTGTTCCAAAACCTCGCCAAGGTGCGCGACCTCGGTATCGGCGTGTTACTGGTCGAACAGAACGCCAAGCAGTCGCTTGCCATCGCCGACAGGGGTTACCTGCTGGAAAACGCCCATATAGTGCACGAGGATACCGCAAACGCCTTGCGCAGCGACCCAGCCGTACAGGCCGCCTATCTTGGCGCGGGCGGGGCTGCTGCGCCGCATACTTACGACGACATTACCGTTACCCATCCTGACCTGCCACCGCCAGACCTGCCGCAGGGGTTTACTGTTACGCGGCGCAAGGCGCGGACCGTCTCGGCCGATACGCTGCTGGGGCAATCGGTGGCCGATCTGGTCGCCGGCGCCAGCAAGCGCTCGGTCCCGGCGCCTAGGTCTGCATCACCGCCGCAAGTCAGCACAGACCGGATCGAAACCGTATTACGCGACATCGAAACCGCTGCCCGCAACGCCCGCAACCGGACCCGCACACCAGAGCGCTTGGATGTGCCCGCCCCCACGCCATCGGCCAATCCGGTGAACCCGGACAAACCGGAGCCGCCCGTCACCATCGAAGTCTACCGCGCCCCGCGCGTCGAAGTGTACCGCCGCCGCCCCGGCGGCGACGACTTCGAACGTTCCTGAAGGAGATAGCACCATGCTCGACAGCATCAGCGCCCCACAGATCAAAGGTATGTTCATCGCCGGCCAATGGCGCCCGTCGCAGGCAACCTTCGATGACATCAACCCGTCGGATGGATCGATCTATGCACGCATTCCCGACGGCGGCCGCGAAGACACCCGCGCCGCCATCGAGGCTGCGCAGGCCGCTTTTCCGGACTGGTCCGGGCTCATGTTCCAGGAACGTGCCCGCACTCTGCTGAAAATCGCCGATATTTGGGAGAAACGTGCGCCCGACTATGTCGCCGCCGCCCAGTCCGAAGGCGGTGGATGGTTCGGTAAGGGCATGTTCGAGGCAGGCTATGTCGCCGAAGTCTTTCGCGCCGCTGCCGCCCATTGCTACGACACCATTGGCGAGGTGCTGCCGTCGGAACACGGCAAATACTCCACCGCCCTGCGGGTGCCGATGGGGGTTGTGGGCGTCATCTCGCCCTGGAACATGCCTGGCATCCTGACCGCGCGCGGCTTTGCCTTTCCAATGGCCGCCGGCAACACCATCGTGCTGAAACCTTCCGAAGACACACCCTATGCCGGCGGGCTGTTCTTTGCCGAGGTTCTGGAAGAGGCCGGCGTGCCGGCGGGTGTTTTCAACGTCATCACCTGCTCGCGCGAACGGGTATCCGACATGGGCGAGGAACTGGTCGAACATCCACTGGTCAAGGGCATCTCCTTTACCGGCTCAACCCCGGTGGGTCGACAGATCGCCGCCCGTGCCGGAGCGCACCTGAAGAAATGCTGTGTCGAGCTGGGCGGCAAGGACAGTTTGATCGTGCTCGATGATGCCGACATGGAGCGTGCCACGAGTGCCGCCAGCTTCGGAAGCTTTATGCATCAGGGTCAGATCTGCATGAGCGTGGAAAAAGTGCTGGTCCAAGAAAGCATTTATCCCGAATTCCTGCGCCAGTTCACGGCCCGCGCCGGAAAACTGAAAACAGGCAACGTCGCCGACAAGGGCAATGTCATCGGCCCGCTGATCAACGACCGCCAGGTCGCCCGGGTGAAGCACCAGATCGAAGACGCACTGGCCAAGGGAGCCAAGGCGGTATTGGGAGGAAATGTGCAGGGCCGCTTTGTCGAGCCAACGATCCTGACAAACGTGACCCCCGACATGGACGTCTGGCGCGACGAAACCTTTGGCCCGGTCGCAGTAGTTGTTCCATTTAGAACCGATGCCGAGGCGGTGGCGTTGAACAACGACACCGAATACGGGCTAAGCGCGGGCATCATCACAAGCGATGAGCAACGCGCCATGCGGATTTCGCAACAGCTGGAAACCGGCATGTGCCATGTCAACTGCTCCTCCATAAACGACGAACCGCATGTGCCCTTTGGCGGCTCCAAAGCAAGCGGGCTGGGTCGTCACGGTGGCAAGTGGTCCATGGAAACCTTTACCGAAACGCGCTGGATCACCTTTGACCGTGGCCACCGCCCCTATCCGCCGGTGTTCTGATGGGCAATTGGGAAACAGCGCCGCTTCTGTCCGGCAAAACCATCGTCGTCACCGGCTCCTCATCGGGCATTGGTCGTGAAACCGCACGGCTTTGCACAAAAATGGGTGCTACGGTGCTGGGTGTCGATGTCACCAAGGCATTTGAGCATGTCGAAGAGTTCTATCGTGCCGATCTTTCGGATCCGCGTACCATCGACGCTCTGATCGACGTGTTGCCCTCAGGCATCGATGGCATCGCCAACATTGCCGGCCTGCCGCCCACGGCACCCGCCGAAAAGGTGCTCGCGGTGAACCTCTTTGGCCTCAAACGATTTACCATAGGCATGATCCCGCACCTCAACAACGGGGCATCCATCGTCAACCTCGCTTCGCTGGCGGGGTTTGGCTGGCCCGAAGCGGTTGCCGCGATCCGCGCTTGTGAAGCTGTCGACATGGACGATGTCGCCACCTTCGCCCGCGACCACGACATCACCAACGAAAGGGGCCGCAGCTATTTCTTCTCCAAGGAAGCGCTAATCGCCTGGACGCTGCAGAACCGCTGGACCTGGCGCGACCGGGGAATCCGGATGAACACGGTCAGCCCTGGCCCCGTGGACACGCCGATCCTCGGTGATTTTCTCGAAACGCTGGGCGCGCGCGCCGAAGAGGACGCCCGCGTGATGGACCGCCCCGGCACACCCGCTGACATCGCGCCAGTGGTCGCCTTTTTGCTCTCGGACATGACCGCGTGGATCCGTGGCACCAATATCCCCGTCGACGGGGGCATGTCGTCGAACATCCTGTGCGAAATGCACGGGCTTTGAGATAACAGAGGGAGGCTGACATGACGGCCCTGGCCTGGATCATTCTTTTGCTGGTTGCCGCCGCGGTGCTGGTGGCGCTGGCCGCATGGTTTTATGAACGCGCCACCAACGAAGTTGCGCTGGTGAAAACCGGCGCAGGAGGGCGGCGCGTCGTGATCGACGGCGGTACTCTGGCGATCCCCTATTTCCACGAAATCACACGGGTTAACATGCAGACCCTGCGTCTTGACGTGGCCCGCAGCGGCGACAGTGCATTAATCACAAAGGATCGGCTGCGCGTCGACGTGGGTGCGGAATTCTATGCCTCGGTTTCGCCCGACGCCGATGCCATTACCCGCGCCGCCCAGACGCTGGGTCGCAAGGTGTTTCAGCCCGACCAACTCAAGGCACTGATCGGCGGCATGCTGATTGACGCGCTGCGTGCCGTCGCTGCCCGTATGACGATGGACGAACTACACGAAAACCGTTCCACCTTCGTCGCAGACGTCCGTGCCGCGCTTGAGGCACCGCTGAACCGGTACGGGCTGCAACTGGACAGCGTTTCGCTCACCGCACTGGACCAGACGCCGTTTTCGGCGCTGGACGAAAACAACGCATTCAACGCTGTCGGCATGCGCAAACTGGCCGAGGTCATCGCCAAATCCAAGAAAGAGCGCGCCGAGATTGAAAGCGACAGCGAGGTTTCGGTGCGCCGCGCCGCGATGGAGGCCGACAAGCGCAAGCTTGAGATCGAATTGGAGCAGCGCCGCGCCGAAATCGCCCAAAACCAGGAAATCGAGACCCTGATGGCCGCACAGCTCGCTGAGGTCGCCGCCCGCAAGGCCGACAGCGAGCGTAGCGCAGCCGCCGCCCGGATCCGCATGGAACAAGACATTCAAGCCGCCGACATCGCCCGCGAACAGGCGATCCGCGAGGCCGAAATCATGCAGGCCCGCGCGCTTCAGATGGCTGAACAGGATCGCCAGATTCAGATCGCGAGCAAGAGCCAGGAGGAAAGCCGCGCCCGGGCAGAGGCCGACACCGCCCGAGCCGAGGCCGTGCGTGCGGCCGAAGCCGTGGAAACCGCACGCCAGATGGCAGGTGCCGAAAGGCGCAAGGCACTGGCACTGCTTGCCGCTCAGGAACAGGCAGAGGCCGCGGCCCGGCGCGCGCAGATCGCGGCGGCCAGCGACAAAGCCACAGCCGCGGACAAAGCTGCGGCCCTCAGGGAAGATGCCGAGGCGCAAAAGACCGTCGATCTGGCCCGCGCAGAGGCGACCCGCGCTCGGATCGAGGCAGAAAACGCGCGATCAGATGCCATTGTCGCGATGGAACTGGAAAAGGCCCGGCTTGAGTCGATGCCAAAAATCATCGCCGAAATGGTCCGTCCCGCTGAAAAAATCAAAGGTATCAGCATCAACCAAATCACGGGATTGCACCGCGACGGCGCAACCCCTGGTACCCCGGTCAACCAGGCCCTGGACTCGATCCTCGGTATGGCCGTTCAGTTACCTGCATTGAAAAAGATCGGCGATGCCATTGGCGTAAATCTGGACGATAGTCTTTCGGCCATCGACCCAAAGCCAAAAAACGACTGATCCTGATCCAGAAACAGTTGAGGGGCAGAGCCGGGATTACCCGCTCTGCCTCTGCTAATTGAAAAACATCTGCGGCAACCACACGCCAAAAAAGTGCAGGATTTAAGGCAGCGCATAACCCTTGTTAACTATGGTTTCCCCTGTTTTTTATGGAAATTCGGCCCGCGCCGCCACATTTTCGCCAGATTTTGATCACATTCCCGCCTCATAGAAGGAAAAACTTGAGCAAATCACCCCTGTCTGCCACCGTGGGTCTCATGTCTGCTGCCAAAGCTTTGAAAATTCGCGCCCTGCGCGCTCAGGATCGTCCGGAATGGACCGAGTTGTGGACCGCATATCTGGCGTTCTACAAGACCGCCTTGCCCGAAACCGTCTTCGCCTCGACCTTCGCGCGCCTCTTGGGCGACGACCCTCAGGACTTCAATGCGCTGGTTGCCGAACAGGACGGCCGCTTGGTGGGCTTGGTGCATTACCTGTTTCACCGTCACGCCTGGAAGATTGAGAACACCTGCTACCTGCAGGATCTCTATGCCCACCCCGAGGTTCGTGGCACCGGTATCGGCCGCGCTCTGATCGAGGCGGTTTATGCCGCCGCCGATGCGCAAGGCAGCCCGTCTGTCTATTGGCTCACACAGGACTTCAATACCACTGCTCGCCAACTTTATGATCGTATCGGGGTACATACCCCCTTTATTCGGTACCAGCGCCCATGATTATTCGTTCCGCATTTCTTTGCCTTGCCCTTGGTCTCGCCGGCTGCGCCTCTGCGCCGATCGAAGACACACCGACGCGGGCCCGTGTCGCAGACAGCACCTTGCCGCCGATGAAGGCCTTTGCCTCACACCGCGCTTCCGCTCCGACACGCTCGAACGCCAATATCGCGGCTGACTTCCTGTCACTGCATTTCGAACTGGAAAGCGGCCGCGCCCTGCCCGCCTTCACCCGTTTCGAAACCCCGATCACCGTGCGCGTCACCGGCAAACCTCCCGCCAGCCTGGCCCCTGACCTGACCAAACTGCTGACCCGGATGCAGCGTGAAGCCGGAATTGACATCCGCCAGATCAACCAGGGTCAGGCCAATGTGACCATTCAGGCCGTCAGCCGCGCTGACATTCGTCGCGCCCTGCCTCAGGCCGCGTGTTTCGTGGTGCCGAATGTCTCCAGCCTCGCCGAATTCCGCCGGGATCGCCGCAAGCCCAAGACCAATTGGTCCTTGCTGCAAACCCGCACCCGGCTCGGTATATTCGTGCCCAACGATGCCAGCCCGCAAGAACTGCGCGACTGCCTCCACGAGGAATTGGCACAGGCCATCGGCCCGCTGAACGACCTCTACCGTCTGCCGGATTCCGTATTCAACGACGACAATGTGCACACGGTTCTGACCGGCTTTGATATGCTGATCCTGCGGGCCACGTACTCCCCGGAACTGCGCAGCGGTATGTCCCGCGCCGAGGTGGCCAATCGCTTGCCCGCCATTCTGGCACGCCTCAACCCGCAAGGCAGCGCTATTCCGGCCCGTGCCGTCAGCGCCACACCGCGCACCTGGACCGACGCCGTTCAGACCGCGCTTGGCCCGGGCACCGATCCCGCCGCCCGTCGCGCCGCCGCAAACGCCGCCGCCCGCACCGCCGAGGCGCAGGGTTGGACAGACCACCGCCGCGCCTTTAGCAACTACATGCTGGGCCGCATGACACAGGTCTACGACCCCGACCTGGCTCAACGTTATTACGCCACAGCACTTCACTACCTTTCGAACTCGCCTGCCACCGAATTGCACCGTGCGTATATCGTAACCCAGACGGCCGCCTATGCTGTTGCGCTGGGCGATGGCAACGCCGCGCTGCAGCAGATCCGTCCAATGTTGAACGTTGCTGCCCGTTCCGAAAACGCCGCTCTTCTGGCTACGCTCATGATGCTGCAGGCAGAGGCGTTGGACCTGACGGGTCAACCCGCCCAAGCCCAGGCCGTCAGGCTGGACAGTCTTGGCTGGGCGCGCTACGGGTTTGGCTCGGACTGGGCGGTTCGCGCCAAGATGCAGGAAATCTCGGCGCTCAACCCCCGCAAAAGAGGCGGGTAAGCAACTGAAATGATCGTGATCGGCGCGGCGCTACTGGGTGCCATAGTAGGCGGGATGACTGCCAGAAAACGGAACGGCAAGCCCGCTGATATTGCCCAATACGCCGCCGTCTACGCAATTGCGTTTTCGCTGCTGGGCCTGCTGGCAACCCTTCTGATCCATCGCGCTTCGGTCTAGTCCCATGTTCCTGCCTTTTTTTGAGAACCTCCGCAAAGCCTCCATCCCGGTCTCCTTGCGCGAATACCTCACTTTCCTCGAGGCTATGAAAGCAGGTCTCGCGACCTACGATGTCGAAGCCTTTTACTATCTCGCCCGCGCCGCGATGGTAAAAGATGAACGCAACATCGACAAATTCGACCGCGCTTTCGCCGCCACCTTCAAGGGGCTGGAACAGATCAGTTTTGATCAGGTGATGGAAGCTGTGGACATACCCGCCGACTGGCTGCGCAAGATGGCGGAAAAACACCTCTCCGAAGAGGAAAAAGCCGAGATCGAGGCGCTTGGCGGTTTCGAGAAACTCATGGAAACCCTTCGCGAACGGCTCAAAGAGCAGGAAGGCCGCCATCAAGGCGGGAACAAATGGATTGGCACCGCTGGCACCTCGCCCTTTGGCGCCGAAGGCTACAACCCCGAAGGGGTCCGCATAGGTCAGGAGAAAAGCCGCCACCAGCGTGCGATCAAAGTCTGGGACAAACGAGAATTCAAGAACCTCGACGACACCGTCGAACTGGGAACCCGAAACATCAAGGTGGCGCTGAAGCGTCTGCGCCGCTGGGCCCGCGAGGGCGCGGTCGAGGAACTTGACCTCGACGGCACCATCCGCGCCACAGCCGAACACGGCTATCTCGACGTGAAAACCCGCCCCGAACGGCACAACGCGGTCAAAGTGCTGCTATTCCTCGATGTCGGCGGCTCTATGGACCCGCATGTGAAAGTGGTGGAGGAACTCTTCTCGGCCGCCCGCTCCGAATTCAAACATATGGAGTACTATTACTTTCACAATTGCCTCTACGAAGGCGTCTGGCGCGACAATCGCCGCCGCTGGGACCAGCAAACCCCGACCGAGGAAGTCATCCGCACCTACGGACCCGACTACAAATGCATCTTTGTCGGCGATGCATCGATGTCGCCATATGAAATCGCCTATCCGGGCGGCGCCAACGAACACTGGAATGCCGAAGCGGGTCAAGTCTGGCTGCAGCGGACCCGAGAGCAGTGGAAGTCCAACCTCTGGATCAATCCGGTACCCGAGAAATACTGGAACTATACCCATTCAATCCAGATGATCTCCGAGATTTTTGAAGGCCAGATGGTCCCGATGACCCTGGCTGGGCTTGAAAAGGGCATGAAGGAACTGACCCGCTAATCCGTTCATGTGTCAGCCTGCCTGAATACACGCGGGCTCGTCTTCACGAAACCCTTGGACCGGACCTTCACCGCCCCTGGCGCTCAGGCTGACAACCTGCGCGGTCAGAGATCCCCTCGGTTCAGGTGAATTGCTCCGAGATCAATCGCTCTTCCAACCCGTGGCCGGGATCAAACAGAATGCGATGTTCGATACGAGGCTCAGAACGGATCTCGACCCAGTCGATGTCATTGATGGAAATCGAGTCCGCATCGGCCATAACGGGGCGCTTGTCGGCCTCCAGCACATCAAACCGCACCTCCGCCGTCTTTGGCAGCAATGCGCCCCGCCAGCGGCGCGGGCGAAACGCGGCGATGGCAGTCAGTGCAAGTACATCCGCCCCGATCGGCAAAATTGGACCGTGCGCCGAGTAGTTGTATGCAGTAGACCCAGCCGGCGTGGACAGCAGCGCCCCGTCGCAAACCAGTTCCGCCAGTCGCTCGCGACCATCTACCGATATCTTGAGCCGCGCCGCCTGTGGTCCGGCCCGCAGCAGCGACACCTCGTTGATCGCCAGCGCATGATGCATTTCCCCAGACTGATCGCGCGCCGTCATCGCCAATGGATTGATGATTTCCATTTCTGCGGCCTGAAGCCTTTCGATCAGATCCATCACACCATAAGCGTTCATCAGGAATCCGATGGTTCCGCGATTCATACCATATACCGGGGCCCGCAGTCCCTGGGTTGCGTGTAATGTCCGAAGCATAAAACCGTCGCCGCCAAGCGCCACGATAACATCGGCCTCTTCGGCAGGCACATCGGCATAGCGTTTTATCAGTTTGGTCCGCGCACGTTGTGCAACCGGGGCCTGGCTGGCCAGAAACGCGATTTTCAGAGTCATAACACGGGTTTCCGGTGTTGCGCATTCGGTTCCGAAACAATCACACCTTTCCAGACAAGACCAGCCTTGGCGCTGCAATTGCTCAAATCGTCGCTTTACAGGCTTTCCGGGCCGCAACGATTGCATTAGGAACGCCGCCAACCCTGTTCAGCCAACCCGGAGCAAGCATGACCGACACCGGCTTTTTCACCGAACCCCTCGCCTCGCGCGATCCCGAGCTTTACGGCTCCATCACGGACGAGCTGGGCCGCCAGCGCGACGAGATCGAGCTGATCGCCTCTGAAAACATCGTCAGCGCCGCCGTGATGGAGGCGCAAGGCTCTGTCATGACCAACAAATACGCCGAGGGATACCCAGGGCGGCGTTACTACGGTGGCTGCGAATTCGTTGATGTAGCTGAAAACCTGGCCATCGAGCGAGCAAAACAACTGTTCGGATGCGACTTCGCCAACGTACAGCCCAACTCAGGCAGCCAGGCCAACCAGGGCGTTTACCAGGCCCTGATCCAACCCGGAGATACTATTCTGGGCATGTCGCTGGATGCAGGTGGCCACCTGACACACGGCGCCAAGCCGAACCAATCTGGCAAATGGTTCAACGCAGTCCAATACGGCGTGCGCCAGCAGGACAACCAACTGGACTATGACCAGGTCCAGGAACTGGCCAACGAACATCAGCCAAAGTTGATCATCGCCGGCGGGTCCGCCATTCCCCGCCAGATCGACTTTGCCCGCATGCGCGAGATCGCCGACAGCGTCGGCGCGCTGCTGCATGTGGATATGGCCCATTTCGCCGGTCTGGTGGCTGCGGGCGAGCACCCCTCGCCCTTCCCGCATGCACATGTGGCCACCACCACCACGCACAAGACCCTGCGCGGCCCGCGCGGCGGCATGATCCTGACCAATGACCCGGACATCGCCAAGAAGGTGAACTCGGCCATTTTCCCCGGTATCCAGGGCGGCCCTCTGATGCATGTCATCGCGGCCAAGGCCGTGGCCTTTGGCGAAGCCCTGCGCCCTGAGTTCAAGGCCTATGCCAAGCAAATCATCGCCAATGCCCAGGCGCTTTCCGATCAATTGATCAAGGGCGGTCTGGATACGGTCACCCACGGCACCGACACCCACGTGGTTCTGGTCGACCTGCGCCCCAAGGGCGTCAAGGGGAATGCGACCGAAAAAGCACTGGGCCGAGCCCACATCACCTGCAACAAGAACGGCGTGCCGTTTGACCCGGAAAAACCGACTGTCACCAGCGGTATCCGGCTTGGTTCGCCCGCAGGGACCACCCGTGGCTTTGGCGAGGAGGAATTTCGCCAGATCGCCGACTGGATCATCGAAGTGGTCGAAGGGCTGGCCGCCAATGGCGAAGACGGCAATACCGAGGTCGAAGCCAAGGTCAAAGCCGAAGTGGCGGAAATGCTGGCCCGCTTCCCGATCTACCCCAATCTCTGACCAAGGCTCGCGGCGGGTCCTTTCCCGCCGCGACCATCCTTTGGGGACTGGCGCGGCCAAGCTGTCGCCCACCTTGTGCCACCGCTGCGTAATCAGTACTTCCTTGAGAAGACACTGACGACACGCTCATCCTCTCCGTTTTGGCCAATACACGACTTCGACCTGATCCATTGCGCAGGTCCGCCTGACAGCAGGTCGCGACGGATTTCGGCGAATTCCTCTGTGTACTCCGCGGTCCGGCCTACCATGATTGCGATGGATTGCGTAATGGCGCGCAGCCCACTGCGCGGCTAAGCAGAAGATGTCAGGCGGGCGTAAGCGGCGACGCCTAAATCATTCCGCGCCAACGCAGAAACACCAGCGCCAGAACCAGTGCGAGCAGGATATTGAACGCCAGACCACCCAGCATTCCGAGCCACCAGCCCTTGCGCTGGTCCGCCAGATCAATGGCCGCAAGATGCGTCTGCACCTCTGAGGCCGCCGCGTGCAACCCTTCGGAATCCAGCGTCAGGCGGAGCTTGGGGTGACCGGCCAGCGGCTCGGCCTTGGCCAGCCGCGATGCCTGGCGGTGGATTCGCCTCGGAAGCCGGTGGCGCGCCTTGGCCAGCGCCGCCGACAGGTCGCGCCCCCGCGCGCCCAGCTTTTCGCCCAGCAGTTCTGCCGTGCGGGAAATATCGGTTTCGATTTGATCCGGTCCGTTCATGAACGGCACCCTATCCGCGCACGCCAGCGGTCTCAATAGGGACTGGCCCCCGTCCTGCCCGGCGGCTATTCAGTCAGAATGCTGAACACGATCCTCCACGGTACCGAAGGTGCTGCCCCGCCTCTTTTGATAGTCCATGGCCTCTATGGTTCCGCCCGCAATTGGGGTGTGATCGCCAAGCGGCTGTCAGACGAACGGCAGGTCATCGCCGTGGACCTGCGCAACCACGGCAACAGTCCCTGGGCCGCGCCGCATGATTACCCGACCATGGCAGACGACCTGGCCGAAGTGATAAACGCGCACGGTGGCCGCGCCGATGTGATGGGACATTCGATGGGCGGCAAGACGGCAATGGTTCTCGCACTGCGCCATGGTGCGCTGCTGCGTAAACTGGTGGTCGCCGACATCGCGCCGGTTGCATACAAACACAGCCAGATCCAGTTCATCGAAGCGATGCGCGCTGTCGACCTTTCCCGTATCACCCGCCGGTCCGAGGCCGAAGAACAGCTCGCCGCGCAGGGCGTGGACAAGGCGCTGCAAAGCTTCTTCACTCAATCTTTGGATGTTAGCGCCAAGAAATGGCGGCTCAATCTGGACCTGCTGGCCGAAGAAATGCCGAAAATCCTGTCATTCCCGGCGATCGATGGCACATGGAATGGCCCATCCCTTTTCCTGTCAGGGGCGGAGTCGGAGTACGTTTTGCCTGATCATCGACCGGCCATCCGCACGCTGTTCCCACAGGCCCGATTTGCCAAAATTCCCGGCGCGGGCCATTGGCTGCACGCTGAAAAGCCGCGCGAATTCGAAGCGGCGGTTCGGGCGTTCCTGAACGCCTGACCCGCCGCTTTGGCGATTACATGCCCGGGTCGACAGGCTCGATCATCGGACCGCCGGCCTCCTGCCACTCTTTCAGACCACCCATGTTGTAAACTTGGGTATAGCCCATATCCTTGAGCAGCTTGCCGGCCAGCGCCGCACGCCCACCCGAGGCGCAATGGATCACGATCGCCCGGTCCTTCTGTAATTGCGAATCGTGAAACGGTGTGCCGGCATCGGCGCGAAACTCAAGCATCCCGCGCGGAATGTGGTGCGAGCCCTGCGCGCGCCCTGCGGTCTCAAGCTCAGGTGCATCGCGGACATCGAGCAGCAATGCTCCATCTTCCATCAATTGGCGGGCGCGGGCCACATCGACCCGTTCGACAACCGCGTTTGCGGCCTCCATCATATCCTTTACTGTCAGGGGCATCATTGTCTCCGTTCTTGCATTGGCGCCCACAGGTATCCCGCCTCCGGACGCCTCTGTCGAGATGATATTCGCAAACTCGCATTTTCCCCGCTCGGTTCCGTTGCGGCAGCCAACCCATTCAAAACACGGCACTGTCACAAAACCGTTGCCGCCACGACATAAGTCAGCCGGTGTCGAAACCCGCCGCCCGTCATTTGCCGCCTCTGAAACAGGCGGATAGCCAAAGGGGGGGATTTGGCCTTACAGTTCCACCAGGCCGCCCCGGCGGTCTGTGTGCTCGGGCAAAAAACAAGAGCCGCACACCAACAGAGGAGTTCCTTTAATGAAAACGAGTACCACCAGATTTACCCTCTCGGCGCTAAGCCTTGCGATCATGGGCCTGGCACAATCAGGCAGCGCGGACACCCTGCGTCTTCTGACCTGGGGCGGTTATGCGCCCGAGAACGTGATCGACATGTTTGAGGCCGAGACCGGCCACACGGTCGAGGTGACCAAGTCGAACAACGAGGAAATGATCGCCAAGCTGCGCGCCACCGGTGGCGGCGGGTTCGATCTGGCGCAGCCGAGCCAGGACCGGATCGCCGGCCCGCAGATGGAGTTCGGCATCTACAAGCCGATCGACGTGAGCAAGCTGGACCAGTCGCTGTTCATCCCGTCGATGCTGTCGGCGACGATGGCGAACACCACGGTTGACGGCGCGGTTTATGGCGTGCCGCATGTCTGGGGCACATCCGGCCTGGTGCTGAACACCGCGATGGCGGGCAGCGTCAAGGATTACACCGATCTGTGCAACGACGACGTCGCGGGCAAGGTGTCTTACCGCCTGAAGCGTCCCACCCTGATCGGGTTCGCCTTTGCCATGGGTATGGACCCCTTTGCCGCCTATGGCGACGAGGCCGCCTATACCGAGATGATGGGCAAGGTCGAGGAGAAGCTGATCAGCTGCAAGGCCAACGTGAAGGCCTATTGGGGTGGCGGTGACGAGCTGATGGGGCTGATGCGGTCGGGCGAGGCGGTGGCCTCGATGGCCTGGGACACCGGCGGCTGGAAGCTGAACGCCGACAACCCCGACATCACCTTCGTGGCGCCGGCCTCGGGCGCGCTGGGGTGGATCGACACCTTTGTTCTGCCGGCCAAGGGCAAGGCGGATGATGCCGCCTATGCCTGGATCAACTTTGTCATGCAGCCCAAGATCGCCGCGATGATCACCGAAGCCGCAGGCAACTTCACCGCCTCCAAGGGCGCGGATGAATTTGCTTCGGCCGATCTCAAGGCGCGCTACCAGGCGTCGTTCCCGCCCGAAGCGGTGGACAACATCAAGTGGTATCCGCCGGTGCCCGCCGGGCTGGAAGCGATCGAGGGCGGCGTGCTGGATCGCGTGAAGGCCGCCAACTAAGCCGTTCTTTTTAAAACTGAAACGGCCCCTGCGTTCTGCGCGGGGGCCGCCTTTTGCCTATTTGCAGGGACCCTGACATGACCCCCGATCTGGCCCCCGATCTGAACTGCGCGCGGCTGACCAAACGTTTCGGCGACACCCTGGCCGTTGACGACGTGAGTTTCGACGTGCCGCCGGGGTCGTTCTTTTCGATCCTGGGGCCGTCGGGTTGTGGCAAGACCACGATCATGCGGATGATCGCGGGGTTCCTGGACCCCAGCAGCGGCGATATCCGCATCAAGGGCCGGTCGATGGCCGGGGTGCCGCCCAACAAGCGGCCCGTGAACATGGTGTTCCAGCATCTGGCGCTGTTCCCGATGATGAACATCGCCGACAACATCGGCTACGGGCTGCGCCGGCAGGGGCTGGGCAAGGCAGAGATCGCCCGAAAGGTCGACGCGGCGCTGGAACGGATCGGCCTGCCCGGTATTGGCGCGCGCAAGGTGGACGAGCTGTCGGGCGGCCAGAAGCAGCGCGTGGCGATTGCCCGCTGCATGGTGCTGGAGCCGGATGTTCTGCTGCTGGACGAACCGCTGGGCGCGCTGGACCTGAAGCTGCGCGAACATATGAAGGTGGAACTGAAAGCGTTGCAGGCGGCATTTGACACCACCTTTGTCTATATCACCCACGACCAGTCCGAGGCGCTGGTGATGTCGGACCAGATCGCGGTGATGAACAACGGCGTCTTTGAGCAGGTGGGCAGCGCCCGCGACCTGTATTATCGCCCCGACACCGCCTTTGTCGCCGGCTTCGTGGGCGATGCGAACCGCTGGCAGGGGCGGATCACCGCCGTGAATGGCGAGGCGATGCAGATCGAGACCGACAGCGGTCTGACCCTACGCGGGGCGCGGCATGGGCGCAGCCTGAACGTAGGCGACCGGGCCGAGGTTTTTGTCCGTCCCGAGGCGATCCGCATTGCCGGCACGCCGGAGGATTTGCAGCATTTCGACAACCGCATCACCGGCACGGTCACTAGCCTGCTGTTCAACGGCGCCGCCAGCCGCATCCTGGTGCGCGACACCGCCGGAGAGGAGATCGAGGTCACCCTGCCCCAGTCCGGCGAATACGCGGCGCTGTCGCGTGGCGACGCGGTGCATATCGGCTGGTCCGGCGATCAGGGCAATTGTTTCCCGGCCGGAGCGGCGTGATGCGGGCCGAGGCGAAACTGGGCTTTATCCTGCTGCTGACGCCGCTGTTGCTGTGGCTGACGCTGCTGATCTTCATCCCGCATGTGGACATGTTCCTGGTGTCGCTGCGCGAGCGGGTTGGCGTCGGCAAACATGACACCAGCCTGGCCAATTATCGCACCTTCCTGACCGAACCGCTGTATTTATGGACCTTTCTGCGCACCGCCGTGATGTCGGTTGTGGCCACCGCAATCACGCTGATCATCGCCTTTCCGGTGAGTTATTACATCGCCAAGATCGCCAAGGGGCGGTTGCAGTCGGCGCTGTTCCTGCTGTGCCTGATCCCGTTTTATGTCAGCGAGCTGGTGCGCACATTTGGCTGGATGATCCTGCTGCGCGAAACCGGGCTGGTGTCTAACCTGCTGCTATGGGCGGGGCTGGCCGATCAGCCGGTCGAGATGCTGTACAATGACGCCGCGATCATGGTGGGGCTGGTCTATACCTCGATGCTGTTCATGGTGGTGCCTTTGGTGACCACGCTGGAAAGCCTGGACGATAGCGTGATCGAGGCGGGTTATGACCTTGGCGGCACCGGGTTTTCGGTGCTGCGCGAGATCGTGATCCCGCATGCAGCGCCGGGCATCGTTTCGGGGTGCATCGTGGTGTTCATGCTGTCCCTGGGCAACTACCTGACGCCCACCATGCTGGGCGGCAAGGACAGCCTGTGGTTCACCGAGCTGATCTATTCGCAGTTCATCGTGCGGTTCAACTGGGAGCTGGGGGCGGCCTTTGGCTTCATGCTGTTGTTCCTGTCGTCGCTGATCGTCTGGGGGATGTTGAAGATCACCGGGCAAACCCTTGAAAAGACGATGGGATAAGCGCGCCATGATCCCCACCATCCCGCAACCCCGTGCCATTCGCGTCGCCTACGGACTCTATGTGGCACTGTTCTTTCTCTACCTCGCGCTGCCGCTGACGGTGGTGGCGGTCTTTGCCTTCAACGACAGCCAGTTCCCGTCGCTGCCGTGGGAGGGGTTCACCTGGAACTGGTTTTTTGGGCAGGAACGCCCGCAGATCGGCGTGTT
>NZ_JAIUZI010000014.1 GCF_020171285.1 Seohaeicola saemankumensis | reverse complement strand
CAGGCGTCCGCCTTGGCCGCCGTGCGGTTGTAAACGGTCACCTCGTGCCCGGCGCCCTGCAGATGCCCCGCCATCGGGTACCCCATCACCCCAAGACCCAGAAATGCAACTTTTGCCATCGTAACGCCCTTTCAGAATTTCCCGCGTATTTGCGCGGCAGCATGCAGAAAACCCGCGCGCTTGCAAAGCGCCGAAACGCGAGCTGCTGCCGGCCCGTCGTTCAGGCGTCGGGCGCCCCTGCAATCCGCCGCCGCATCAACCGTTCGAACAGACCCGGCGACAGACGGTTCAGCCACCATGCGATGCCCGCGACCCGCCCCACCGGGATCATCGCCGCCTTGCGCGCGACGCCGCGCAGGATCACCTGTGCCGCCTGGTCGGGCTGCATGTAATCCACCCCGTCGCCGGCGGAGCCGGGGCGTGCGGTGCCGTCCTCCTGGCGCTGTTCGTTTCCGATGTTGGTGGCCACAAAGGAGGGTGCCGCAATCGACACCTGCACCCCGTGGGCGGCTTCCTCCGACCGCAGCGACTTGAAAAACCCCTCCAGCGCATGTTTCGACGCCGCATAAGCGGTGCGGTGATAGAGCGGCGTGAACCCGGCCACAGAAGAGACCGCCAGATGGGTGCCGCGCGCCGCGCGCACCGCCTTTAGACAGTGTTGCGCCATCGCTGTGGCCGCGAAATAGTTGATCTCGAACACCTTGCGATGCGCGGCCTCGCTCAGTGCGCTGCAGGGTCCGATCTGGGTTATGCCGGCGTTATAGATCACCAGGTCCAGTGCCGGGTGCCGCGCCAGGACCTGCTTAAGAGCCGCGTTGCGCTGGCTCCGATCCGTCAGATCGCAGGCGATGGGCCACAGCCCCTCCGCCGGTTCCAACCCGGTCACATCCAGATCCAGCGCCACAACCTGCCAGCCCTCGGCCAACAACTGCCGCGACAGCGCCCGGCCCAGTCCGCCGGCGCCCCCGGTGATCACAGCGACCCTCATGCGCCGGCCCAGTCGCGCCACAGCGCAAAGACCTCGGCGCTGGTCTTTTCGGGGGTATAGCCGAACTCTTGTTTCAGCGCCGTGTTGTTCAATACCGGGCGATACTGCAGGAACCGCACCTGCTCGGGGCCGTACTGGCTCAGGCCCAGCGGTTTCGCGATCCCCAGTGCGGCTTTCAGCACCCACGCCGGCAGCCGTAACACCGGTTTGCCCAGCATCTCGGCCAGGTCGCTCACCCCAAGCGCGCCGTCACCGGCCACATTGTAAATCCCCGCCGGGCCATCGGTGGCCGCGCGGCGCAGGATGCGCGCCAGATCCTGCGTCCAGATAAAGACGAACGGGCTTTCGCTGCCCTGCACCGCCAGCAGCCGAGGCTTGCGAAACAGCGCCGTGATCTGGTTTTCGGTGCCTGCGCCCAGAACCGTGCCGACACGCAGCACCACCTGTTCCAGCTGCGGATGCGCCTGTCGCGCCACGGCCAGCATCTCTTCGACCTGCCGCTTGTGATCGGCGTAGGCGAATTCGGGGTTGCCGCGCAGCGGGTCGCTCTCGCGCAGCCACTCCGGGTTATCGGCGTGATAGCCATAGGCCGCACCGGAAGAGGTCACCACGAGCCGCCGCACACCATTTTGCACCGCTGCCTGCAGCACGTTGCGGGTACCGGTGACATCCACCCCGTAGGCGAATTCGCGCCCGGTGCCCTTGGGCGGGGTCACGATCGAGGCCAGATGCACGATCACTTCGGGCCGGACGGCGGCGATGATCCGCGCCGGGTCATCGCCGGTCACGTCCATCCGCTCAAAGTCAACATCTTCGGGCAGCTCATCGGGCGGGGCGATATCTGTCGCCACGACCTCGTGTCCCGCCAGCTCTGCCAGCAACGCGCGTCCGACCATGCCGCCCGCGCCGGTGATCAGGATCCGTGTCATCGCGCCGCCTCCGTCCGCGCCATGACTCGGGCCAGCGCGATGCCCGAAATCGCGTGCCAGATGCCCCAGAACCCGGCCACCACGGCCATGCCGCCCAGCCCGCCAAAAAAGGCAAAGATCAGCACCAGACCGAGACCCGAGTTCTGGATACCGGTTTCGATGGTAATGGCGCGGCGGTCGAACGGTGACAGCCCCGCCAGCGTTGCCACCCCGTATCCCCCCAGCAGGGCCAGCCCGTTATGCAGCACCACCAGCGCCGCGACCGCGCCCGCGAATTGCAGAAAGAAGCCCCAGTTCGCGGCCAGCGCTAATCCGATGAAGGCGATGAAAATTACCATCGACAGGTGCTGCAGCGGCCCGCGCAGCCGGGCCGTCAGGCTGGGGCGGCGATGGTTCAGGAAAACGCCCGCCGCCAGCGGCAGCACCAGCATGAACCCCACCGTGATCGCAACCGACACCGGGTCAATCGCAGTTTTCTGCAACAACGCCCGCGTCGGCTCGTACAGCCCGCCCCATAACGCGATGTTCAACGGCGTCAGAACAATCGCGGCGACGGTGGCAAAGGCGGTCATCGACACTGACAGCGCCGCGTTGCCCCCCGCCCGATGGGTGATGAAGTTCGAGATATTGCCGCCCGGACAGGCCCCCACCAGGATCAACCCCAGCGCAATCGACGGCGCCGGTCCCGTGGCCAGCACCAGCAGAAAGGTTATCACCGGCAGGACAACGAACTGCGACGCCAGCCCGACGATCAGCGGTTTGGGGGCCCGTGACAGCCGTTTGAAGTCGGCCGGTTTCAGGTCGATGGCGATGGAAAACATCACGATCGCCAGAATCGCGTTCAGCACCATCAGCGAAGAGGCGCTGAAGTTCAGCGTAACGTCGTCGATCCCGGTCATGACGTGGCTCCGCCCGACAGCTTCGCGATCCAGCCGGTGACCGCCTTGCGGTAGGTCGCCTTGTCCACGTAATAGGCCATCCGCGCCAGATCGAGGTATTTCATGCCGCCGGTGGCGCGGTCAAAACCGGCCGCCTTAGCCGCCTTTAACTCTCGTGCCGGTGCCGCGCCGCCTCTCAGCCCGGTGATATAGCGCGCCACCATCTCTGCCTGCTCGTGCCGACCCTGCCAGCCAAGTCCGCTGGCCTCTACCATGCCCAGAACAAACAGGTCGTCGCGGTCGGGGTGCATCGCGTTCAGGTAGAGATGTGGCGCACTGCCTTTCCAGTTCAGCAACCCGTCATCGATGAAAGGGTAATGCAGCTTGTACCCCGTCGCTGTCAGGATCATGTCGTAGTCCGACTGGCTACCATCCGTGAAATGCACCGTCTTGCCCTCCAGCCGCGCGATGTCGGGCCGGATTTGCAGGTCTCCGTGTCCGGCATGGTAGAGAACCAGCGAATTGACCACCGGGTGACTCTCGTAGAGCGCATAGTCAGGCTTAGGAAAGCCGTATTTCTGCGGGTCGCCGACGAACCATTTCAGGATCATCCCGTCGACCCGCCGCTTCAGCCACATCGGCAGCTTGATCGCCCCGCCCAGCGTGTCTGCCGGTTTGCCAAACACGTACTTCGGGACAAAGTAATACCCCCGCCGCATCGACAGGTCGCAGGACACCCCGTGATGGATCGCGTCCACCGCGATATCGCAGCCCGAGTTGCCCGCGCCCACGATCAGCACCCGCTTGCCGTCGAACTGGCTGGCATCGCGATACTTGCAGGCGTGGATCAACTCTCCGTCGAACTGCCCCTCGAACTGCGGCAGGTTGGGTTCCGACAAGGTCCCGTTGGCGATCATCACGCCCGCGAATTCGGCTTCGTGGTCGCCGTGCTCGTCGCGCCATTCAACCCGCCAGCCGTCGCCGGACCCGCCCAGCGGCGTCACCCGCGTGACCTCGGTGTTGAACCGATAGTGCCGGTACAGGTCGAAATGCGCGGCGAATTCGCGGAAATACTGCCTCATCTCGCGGTGCGACGGGTATTCGGCGACCTCCTCGCGCATCGGGAAATCGGTGAATTCTGTCATCCGCTTGGACGAGATCAGATGCGCCGAGGCGTACATCGTCGAGCGGGGCGCATCGATGTCCCACAGCCCGCCCACATCCGAATGCAATTCGAACCCCTCAAAGGCGATGCCCTGTTCGCCCATGACCTTGGCCATGGCCAGCCCCATAGGACCCGCCCCGATCAGGGCAAATTTCCCGCGCGTTTCCACCATCTGTCCTCCCATTCGCATCCTTATATTGAACAATCGTTCAAAATAAGGCAAGATGGATGTATGAATTCGCAAATTACACAGCCAAAACAACGGCAAAGGGCCCCGTCCAAGCGCTCTCTGGCAACCCGGTCACGTATCCTTGACGCTGCGGAACAGGTCTTTGCCGACCGAGGATTCGATGGCGCCTCGATTCGCGACATCGCCGGGCTGGCGGGGGTGCAGGTGGGGCTGGTGCATCATCATGGCGGCGGCAAGGAGGAGCTGTTTCACCAGACCGTCGCGCGCCGCGCGGACGAGTTGTCGGCGCTGCGCCTGCAGGATCTGGAGAAACGCAAGTCGGCAGGCCCGATGAGCCTGCATGACGTCGTGGAATGTTTTGTCGGCGCCTATGTCAGGCTTGCGCGGGACGGCGGGCCGCATTGGCTGGCCTATGCCCGCCTCGTCGCCCATGTCTCGGCAGACCCGCGCTGGCGCAAGATCGCCGCGGAATGTTTCGACCCCACCGCCAGCCGCTTTATCGGTGAGATTGCCGTGATGTATCCCGCCGCCGATCCGGCACGCATCGCCACCGGCTTCGTCTACTCGGTGGCGGCGATGCTGGCCAACCTGACCTCGGCCTGGCGGATCAACGCGCTGAACCCGGACCCGGACAACGCCCCGGGCGATCTGGACACGCTGGTGGCCTTTTGCGCTGCCGGCATCGCCGCAGTAATCGACCCCGCCCCCGTGATCGACACGGCGGCGCCGCGCGACGCTTGACCTTCGCGTCCGTGACGCCCGATACCAAGGGGATCGGGTGGGATCGGGCCAGCGGGAGACAAGCGATGAGCAACCAGATGAACGGCGCAGAGGCGATGGTACGCATGCTCGAAGCGCAGGGCGTGCGGCATATCTTTGGCCTGTGTGGCGACACCACGCTGCCCTTCTACGACGCCATGCTGCGGTTGGATCACGGGATTACCCACGTTCTGACCCGCGATGAACGCCACGCCACCTACATGGCCGACGGCTATGCCCGTGTGACCGGGCGCGTGGGGGTCGCCGAGGGGCCATCGGGCGGCGGTGCGACCTACATTCTGCCCGGACTGATCGAAGCCACCGAAAGCTCTTATGCAGTGTTGGGCATCACCACCGACATCTCGGTTGGCAGCTATGGCAAATACCCGCTGACCGAGGTCGACCAGGAGGCGCTGATGCGGCCGCTGACCAAGTGGAACACGGTGATCAAACGCGCCGATCACATCCCGCGCATGGTGCGCACCGCCTTTCGCGCCATGACCACCGGTCGGCCCGGGGCAGCGCACCTGGGGCTGCCCTATGACATTCAGTATGACCCCGTTGACCCGGCTGACATCTGGGCCGATCCGGCCACGCAGTGTTTTCCCGCCTACCGGCAGGCGCCGCAACCCGGCGCCGCGCAGGCGGCGGCCGAGGCAATCCTGTCGGCGAAAAACCCGTTGATCGTCTGTGGCGGTGGCGTGGTGATCGCGGGCGCATGGGAGGAACTGGACCGGCTCGCGACCCGGCTCGACATCGCGGTCGCGACGTCGATCTCGGGGCAGGGGGCGCTGGCCGAGACCCACCCCAATTGCCTCGGCGTAGTGGGTTCGAACGGCGGCACCGACCAGACATGGGCGCTGATGGAGGCCGCCGACCTGGTCGTTTTCATGGGTTGCCGCGCCGGATCGACCACCACCGCCCGCTGGGAGGCGCCGAAACCGGGCACCCGCATCGTGCATTTCGACAGCGACCCGATGGTGATGAACGCGAATTACGCCACCGAAGTGGCGGTGGTCGGCGATCTGCAACTGGCGCTGGCCGAGGTCAACGCGGTGCTGGACGCCCGCGACCAGGGGGCGGAGTCGTTCGGAGGCGCCGCCGCCGTCGCCGCCGCCCGCGCGGCCAAGCGCGCCGCCTTTGACCGTCTGGCCCAGAGCACCGCCGCGCCGATCAGGCCGGAGCGGGTGATCGCGGCGCTGATTAAGGCGCTGCCGCCGGACGCGACGATCGTCTCCGATCCCGGCACTTCCTGCCCGTATTTCTCGGCCCATTACGTCCTGCCGCAGCCGGGGCGGCATTTCATCACCAACCGGGCGCACGGGGCTTTGGGCTATGCGCTCTCCGCGGCGCTCGGGGCCTGGTACGGGCGACCCGCGTCGAAAACCGTGGCGCTGATGGGGGACGGCTCCTTTGGCTTTACCGTGGGCGAGCTGGAAACCGTCTGCCGCACCCGCGCACCGATCACCTTTGTGGTGTTTTCCAACGCCAGCTTTGGCTGGATCAAGGCCAGCCAGCAGGCCGACAAGGGCGCGCGTTATTACAACGTCGATTTCGACCGCACCGACCAGGCGGCCATCGCGGCGGCCTATGGGGTCAAGAGCTGGCGGGTGGAGGACCCCGCCGACCTGGACCGGGTGCTGGCCCAGGCCGTGGCCCACAATGGCCCGTCGCTGGTCGATGTGATCTGCCAGCCGCTGGAGGACACCGCCGCGCCGGTGCGCCGCTGGATGGGGTAGCGCGCGCGGCAGGCCGGCGGAGCCTTCGGCGAGAGTATTTGGAAAGAGATGAAAGACGCCCGGGTGCGGGCGCTGGTCGGCCCGGCACGGCACGGCAGCGGCGCCGGATGTGCGGTCATTGCCCGGCCAGCCCCATCTGCCGTGCCGCCAGGTCGCGCATGATTTCCTCCGACCCGCCGCCGATCGCCATCACCTTGACCTCGCGCCAGACCCGTTCGACGGGGTTGCCCCGGATGTAGCTGACGCCACCAAAGACCTGCATCGACTCAGATGCAACATATTCCAGCGCCTTGGTGGCGCTGAACTTGGCCTTGCTGATTTCGGCCACGGGCATCCCGCCCTGGTTGATGGTCCAGCAGATGCGGTCGAGATAGGTTTCGAGCATGTCGATGCGGGCCGACATCTCGGCGAACTTGTGGGCAATGACCTGGTGCTCGATCAGCTTTTGGCCAAAGGTCCGCCGCTCGCGCGCCCAGTCCAGCGCCGCGCCGTAGCACAGTTTCATCATGCCCAGGCAGCCGGCCGCCATCGCCAGGCGTTCGTAGTTGAAATTGTTCATGATCGACAGGAACCCGCGGTTTTCCGGGCCGATCAACGCCTCGGGCGGCAGTTCGCAATTGTCGAAGAACAGCGAAGCCTGATCGGAACAATGCCAGCCCATCTTGCCCTCGAGCGGGCTGCGGGAAAAGCCGGGCGTTCCCGCCTCGACCAGAAACAGCGAGATCCCGGCCGGACCGGGCCCGCCGGTGCGCGCCCCGACCACGAACCACCGGGAGGTCATGCCGCTGGTGATATAGGCCTTGGCCCCGTTCAGCACCCAGCCGGCCTCGGTGCGCTCTGCCCGCGTGGTCAGGCTGGCCACGTCCGATCCGCCGCCCGGCTCGGTGATCGCCAGCGCCGAGCTCATGCGTCCGGCGATGATCTCGGGCAGCACCTCGCGGCGGAACGTCTCGGGGGCGAGCTGGGCGATCGGGCCGATGGAAATCATCCGCCCGCCCACCGCCGCCGCCACGCCGGAGGCGCCGCAGCCGAACATCAGCTCGGCATAGTCGCAGCGCATGAAGGCGTCGTCAAAGCCCATCCCGCCGTAGGCTTCGTCCACGCCGAACCCGAAGACGCCAAAGCGGGCGACCTTTTCGTGCAGCGCCCAGGGAACCGCGTGATCGCGTTCCCACTCCTCGATGTTGGGGGCGATCTCGGTCGCGATGAAACGGCCCAGGTCACGGCGAAAGGCCACGCGTTCGGGCGTCATGAAGGGAGAGGTCAGCGTCAATTCGGGCTCCGATCTGCGGTTCCGTTCCGCCACGTTCCCGGTCATGGTCGTTGACCGGTTCCATTGTCGAAACCTAGAAATCGACAGGCCCGGCTGTAAAGCG
Source organism: Seohaeicola saemankumensis (assembly GCF_020171285.1). GTDB lineage: Bacteria > Pseudomonadota > Alphaproteobacteria > Rhodobacterales > Rhodobacteraceae > JAIUZI01. Next base: position 3,964 of record NZ_JAIUZI010000014.1, on the reverse strand, counting down.
TTTCGGCAGGGCAAAGGGAGGGACGTGGCGTGACTGAGGTTCTGAGGATCGGCGGGGCGAGCGGCTTTTGGGGCGAGGCGTCCCATGCCACGGCGCAATTGCTGGAGGCCGGTGTCGACGTTCTGGTCTATGACTACCTGGCCGAAATCACCATGTCGATCATGGCGCGCGCGCGGCTGAAGGATCCGCAGGCGGGCTTTGCCGGTGACTTTGTCAGCGCCGCGATGGCGCCTAACCTGGCTGTCATCGCGGCGCGTGGTGTCCGGGTCCTGTCGAACGCGGGCGGGGTCAACCCGGCGGCCTGCGCCGATGCCCTGCGGGTGCTGATCGGCAAGGCCGGGCTGGACCTGAAGGTCGCCGTGGTCGAAGGCGACGACCTGCTGGACCGCGCGGACGAGTTCGCTGGGGCGCGCGAGATGTTCACCGGCGATCCGATGCCGCCCCGCGAGCGGATCGCCTCGATGAACGCCTATGTCGGGGCGGGGCCGATTGTCGCCGCGTTGCGGGCGGGGGCCGATATCGTGATCACCGGGCGCTGTGCCGACAGCGCCCTGACGCTGGCCGCCTGCGCCGCGCATTTCGACTGGCCGCTGTCGGATGTCGACCGGATGGCGGCCGGGTCGCTGGCCGGGCACCTGCTGGAATGCGGGCCGCAATCCACGGGCGGCAATTTCACCGACTGGGAGCAGGCGGGCGATATTGCCCGGATCGGCTATCCGATTGCCGAGGTCGCCGCCGACGGCACCATGACCGTGACCAAGCCGGAAGGGACCACAGGCACCGTCACCCCGGCCTCGGTCGGCGAACAGATGCTGTATGAAATCGGCGATCCGCGGGCCTATGTGCTGCCTGACGTGATCTGTGACTTCGCACAGGTCGAACTGGTGCAGTCCGGGGCCGGCCGGGTACGGGTGACCGGTGCGCGGGGGCGGGCGCCGACGGGTCGGCTCAAGGTCTCTGCGACCTGGGCCGACGGCTATCGCGGTGGCATGGTCCTGCAGTTCAACGGCCGCGCGGCGCGGGCCAAGGCGCGCGCCTATGCCCAGGCGGCGCTGGACCGGGCGCAGGCCGTTCTGGCCGGGCAGGGTGCGCCGGATTACCGGCAGGTCAGCTTCGAGTGTTTCGGCGGGTTTCCCGGCGATAGACCTTACGAGGAAATCTCGCTCAAGGCCGCCGTGCAGCACGACGACGCGCGCGCCGTGGGCCTGTTCCTGAAAGAGCTGATCGGCGTCGCGCTGGCCACGCCGCCGGGGCTGCATTTCTTTACCGGGGCGGGGCGGCCCAAACCCTCGCCGGTGGTGCGCCTGTTTTCTTTTCTGGTCGATGCCCGCCAACTGCGCTGTCACGTCACGCTCGATGGCGCTGAAGTCCCCTTCGCGCCAGCCCCCCCGCCGCCGGGCACAACAGAGATTCAGCCGGCGCCAGAGCCCGATCCGGTCGATCCCGGCGCCCGGCCGATGGAACGGCGCCCGCTGGAGGCGCTGGCCTGGGCGCGGTCGGGGGACAAGGGCGACATGGCCAACATCGGGGTCATCGCCCGTCACCCCGCCTACCTGCCCTGGATCTGGGCCGCGCTTACACCCGAGGCCGTCAAGGCGCAGTTCGGCGATGACATCCGGGGCGACGTCACCCGCTACTACCTGCCCGGCAGCGCCGCGATGAACCTTCTGGCCGACCTCGCATTGGGCGGCGGCGGCATCGCCAGCCTGCGCAGCGACGCACAGGGCAAGGGGTTTGCCCAACGGCTTCTGTCGATGCCGGTGCCGGTGCCTCCCGGGCTGATTCCAAACAACGATCCGACGGAGACAAGCTGACCATGCAGCAAGCCCATGATTTTCTAGAAGAATGCGAAACCCTGAACGCAGTGCTGACCGGGCTTGAACCCGGGGGCTGGACCCGCCCCACGCAGTTCAAGGGCTGGACCCTGAATGACGTGCTGGTGCACCTGCATTTCTGGAACGGCATGGCGGACCAGTCGCTGCAGGATCCGGCCGGATTTCAGCAGAATATGGCCCGGATGCTGCCCCGTATGCAGGCCGAGGGCATGCGCGGGATGGAAAACGAGGCGATCGCCGAACGTGGCGAGGACCTGCGCCGCGCCTGGGAAAACCTGTACCGCAACATGACCCCGCGCTGGGCGGCCCAGGACCCCAAGGCGCGGGTGCAATGGGCCGGTCCGGACATGTCCGTGCGATCCTCGATCACGGCGCGCCAGATGGAGACATGGGCCCACGGCCAGGAGGTCTTTGACCTGCTGGGCGAGACCCGCCCAGAGAGCGACCGCATCAAGAATATCGTGGTGCTGGGCGTCAATACCTTCGGCTGGTCCTACAAGGTGCACGGGCGCGCGGTGCCCGAACAGATGCCCTGTTTGGAGCTGACCGCGCCTTCGGGCGCGCTCTGGACCTTTGGCGAGGCTGACGGCGTGAATCGGATCGCCGGGTCCGCCGTGGCCTTTGCCCAGGTCATGGCCCAGACGCGCAACGTCGCCGACACCGACCTGCGCGTCACCGGCCTGGTGGCCACCGAATGGATGACGATTGCGCAATGTTTCGCCGGCGGCCCCGAAACCCCGCCGCCGCCGGGCGCGCGCCACCGCGTGACGTGACGTCCGCGCCCGGAACGTCGCGTAGAATCCGCCCGGCCCGGTCCGCGCGCGATTGCCTTTGCATCACCTACGCTTAACCTCGCGCGGCGAGAGATGAGGAAACGGAAGGGAGGGCCGTCATGAGCCTGTTTACCAAAACCGCCAGCTGGGTTCAGGACGAACACCAGATGTTCGCCGACAGCGTCAGCCGGTTCTATGACGCGGAACTGGTGCCGAATCTGGAAAAGTGGATCGACCAGGGCGTGGTGGACCGCGATTTCTGGACCAAAGCGGGCGAGGCGGGTCTGATGGGCGGCGCCATCAGCGAAGAGTACGGGGGATCGGGCGGCGGCATCGGCTTTGACGCCATCGCGGTCTATGAACAGGGCGCACGCGGCGACAGCGGCTGGGGGTTCTCGATCCAGTCCATCGTGATGCACTACATTGTCGCCTTTGGCACCGATGAACAAAAGGCGCGCTGGCTGCCCAAACTGGTCACCGGCGAACAGGTGGCGGCCATCGCGATGACCGAACCCGGCACCGGGTCCGACCTGCAGGCGGTCAAGACCACGGCCGAAAAGGACGGCAACACCTACCGGATCAATGGCTCCAAGACCTTTATCACCAATGGTCACACGGCGGATCTGATCGTGGTCGTCGCCAAGACCGACAAGACGGCGGGCGCCCGGGGCGTATCGCTGATCGTGCTGGAAACCGACGGCGCCGAGGGGTTCCGGCGCGGCCGCAACCTCAAGAAACTGGGCATGAAGGCAAACGACACCGCCGAGCTGTTCTTTGAAGACGTCAAGGTGCCGATGACCAACCTGCTGGGCCATGAAGAAGGCCAGGGGTTCTACCAGCTGATGAAACAGCTGCCGTGGGAGCGCCTGCTGATCGCGCTGACGGCGATCGGGGTGATCGATTTCGCCATCGCCGAGACGGTGAAGTACGTGCAGGAGCGCAAGGCCTTTGGCCAGCGGGTGATGGATTTTCAGAACACCCGGTTCAAGCTGGCCGAGATGAAGACCAAGGCCGAGGTGCTGCGCAGTTTTGTCAACGATTGCATCGTGCAGCTCGAAGCCGGGACCCTGGACGCGGCGACGGCGTCCATGGCCAAATACTGGGGCTCGCAAACCCAGAACGAGGTGGTCAACGAATGCCTGCAGCTGTTTGGCGGGTACGGGTTCATGATGGAGTACCCCATCGCGCGGCTCTATGGCGACAGCCGGGTTCAGATGATCTATGGCGGCACCAACGAGATCATGAAAGAGCTGATCGCCCGCTCGATTGACGTCTGACGTGTTGCGATGAATGTGTCGGATCGGCTTTGCCGATCCGACCGGCGGGGGGGGGGGGGGGGGGGGGGGGGGGGGGGGG
>NZ_JAIUZI010000013.1 GCF_020171285.1 Seohaeicola saemankumensis | reverse complement strand
CCCCCCCCCCCCCCCCCCCCCCCCCCCCCCCCCCCCCCCCCCCCCCCCCCCCCCCCCCCCCCCCCCCCCCCCCCCCCCCCCCCCCCCCCCCCCCGCCTTCGTCTTGCCGAACCGTCCATGCGAGAGCGACGCCGGTGCGTTGGAGTGGCGGCGTCTCGCCGTCTGAGCGCAGATCTCCGGAACGCTTGCGGAAGTTTTTCCGCTGCCCCGCGACGGATCACATTTTCCGGTCTGATCCGTGTTCCCATTCCCGCGCTGTTGTGGTGTTGTGCCCCTCGCCGGGGCCGGACCCGGCGCAGCTTTCGGGACCGCTGGCCATGGATCGCGCTGACATCGTTCACCAGAACTTTCTGACCCGTGTTGCGGCTGGCGATCTGCCAGGCGGGCCGCCCGCGGTCGCCGGTCTGGAACCGGCGCAGGCGGTGGCGCTTTATCGCGCGCAGTGCCTGAGCCGGGCGCTCGACCGGACCAGCCGGGCGATGCAGAAGGCCGGAACCGGATTCTATACCATCGGGTCGTCGGGGCACGAGGGCATGGCCGCCGTGGCCGAGGCCCTGCGCCCCGATGACATCGCCTTCCTGCATTACCGCGACGCGGCATTCCAGATCGCCCGCGCAGACCAGGTGCCCGGCCAGCAGATCACCTGGGACATGCTGCTGAGCTTTGCCTGTTCTTCCGAGGATCCCACCTCCGGCGGCCGGCACAAGGTGCTTGGCTCGCGGGCGCTGATGATCCCGCCGCAGACCTCGACCATCGCCAGCCACCTGCCCAAGGCCGTGGGCGCGGCCTATGCGCTTGGGCTGGCCCGGCGCCGCCCGCCCGAGCACCGGGCCCTGCCCGAGGATGGCATCGCCATGTGCTCCTTCGGCGATGCCTCAGCCAACCACTCCACCGCGCAGGGGGCGATCAACACCGCCTGCTGGACCTCGGTGCAGTCCATTCCGCTGCCGCTGCTCTTTGTCTGCGAGGATAATGGCATCGGCATTTCCACCAAGACGCCGCAGGGCTGGATCGCGGCCTCGCTGGGGCAGCGCCCCGGCCTGCAGTATTTCGCCGCTGACGGTCTCGATATCTACGACACCTATGCCACCGCGATGCGCGCCGCCGCCTATGTCCGCAGCCGCCGCAAGCCCGCGTTGCTGCACCTGCGCACCGTGCGGCTTTATGGTCATGCCGGGGCCGACGTGCCGACCACCTATCTGCCCAAGGCCGAGGTCGAGGCGGACGAAGCCAACGATCCGCTGTTGCATTCGGTGCGCCTGCTGGCCGAGACCGGCGCCCTGCGCCCCGATCAGGCGCTGGCGATCTACGAGGAAACCTGCGCCCGCACCGACCGGATCGCGGCCGAGGCGGCAACCCGTCCTCACCTGCGCACCGCCGCAGACGTGATGGCCTCGATCGTCCCGCCCGCGCGTCCCTGCCGCCCGACCAACGGGCCGACACCGCAGGCGCGCGCGCAGGCCTTTGGCAGCGACCAGAGGGCGATGGCGGAACCGCAACCGATGGCCCGGCTGATCAACTGGGCGCTGACCGACCTGATGCTCGAGCACCCCGAGATCACCTGCATGGGCCAGGACGTCGGCCGCAAGGGCGGCGTCTACGGCGTTACTCAAAAGCTGATCCAGCGGTTTGGTCCCGACCGGATGATCGACACGTTGCTGGATGAACAATCCATCCTCGGTCTCGCCATTGGCATGGCGCACAACGGCTTCCTGCCGATCCCGGAAATCCAGTTTCTCGCCTACCTACACAACGCCGAGGACCAGATCCGGGGCGAGGCCGCCACCCTGCCGTTCTTCTCAAGGGGCCAGTTCACCAACCCGATGGTGGTTCGCATTGCCGGGCTGGGCTACCAGAAGGGCTTTGGCGGCCATTTCCACAACGACAACTCGCTGGCGGTGCTGCGCGATATCCCCGGTCTGATCCTGGCCTGCCCGTCGCGCGGCGACGATGCCGCGCGGATGCTGCGCGAATGCGTGCGGCTCGCGCGCGAGGAACAGCGGGTCGTGGTGTTCCTCGAACCCATCGCGCTGTATCCGATGCGTGACCTGCACGCGGACAAGGACGGTGGTTGGATGACGACTTATCCGGCGCCCGACGAGCGGATCGCGCTGGGCGAGGTCGGGGTCAGCGGCGCCGGAACCGACCTTGCAATCGTCACCTACGGCAATGGTCACCTGCTGTCGCAGCAGGCGGCGAAACGGCTGGCCGAGGATCACGGGATCAAGGCGCGGGTGATCGACCTGCGCTGGCTGGCGCCGCTGCCCGAACAGGCGCTGCTGCAGGCGACCCGCGACTGCAAACATATCTTGATCGTCGACGAATGCCGCCGCTCGGGCAATGTATCCGAGGCGCTGATGACGCTCTTTGCCGAAAACCCCGGCGCGCCCACCGCCCGTGTCGCGGCCCACGACAGCTTTATCGCGACCGGCCCGGCCTATGCCGCGCCGCTGCCGTCGCGGGACGAGATCGTAGCCGCCGCGCTCTCCCTGACGGGAGGCGCGCCATGAGCCGCACCGCCGTCGTCATCTGCCCCGGCCGGGGCACCTACAACAAGCCAGAACTGGGCTATCTCGCCCGTTACCATGCCGGCCAGTCCGCGATGATTGCCGACTTCGACGCACAGCGGCAGGCAGCCGGTCAGACCGCTGTCTCCGAACTTGATGCGGCGAACCGGTTTTCCGTCGCCACCTATTCGCGCGGCGACGTGGCCTCGGGGCTGATCTATGCCTGTGGTCTGGCCGATGCGCGCGCGCTGGCCGACGATATCGAGGTGGTCGCCGTCACCGGCAACTCGATGGGCTGGTACACGGCCCTGGCGGCTGGCGGCGCGCTCAGCCCCGGCGACGGGTTCCGGGTGGTCAACACAATGGGCACGCTGATGCAGCAGTACCTGATCGGCGGTCAGCTGGTGTATCCTTTCGTGGGCGGCGACTGGAGCGATGATCCGGCGCGCAAGGCGGCGCTGCTGGCCGATGTCGCGGCCATCGACGCGCGCCCCGGCCACGTGCTGGGGCTGTCCATCGACCTTGGTGGCATGCTGGTGCTGGCCGGAGACGAGGCCGGTCTCGCGGCCTTCGAGGCCGACCACCCGGTGATCGACGGGCGGTTCCCGATGCGCCTGGCCAATCACGCCGGGTTTCACACCGCGCTGCAGGATCCGGTGGCGCAGGCCGGGCGGCAACAGCTGCCCGCGGCCATGTTCGGCCAGCCCGATGTTCCGCTGATCGACGGGCGCGGCGCGGTCTGGTGGCCGGGGGCCTGCGATACCGGCGCGCTGTGGGACTACACGCTGGGTCATCAGGTCGTGCAGCCCTATGACTTCACCCGCGCGATCGCCACGGCGGCGCGCGAATTCGCCCCCGACCTGTTCATCGTCACCGGCCCCGGCGACACGCTGGGCGGTGCGGTGGCGCAATCGCTGGTGCTGGCGAACTGGCGCGGCATGACGGGCAAATCCGATTTCGCCCGTCTGCAGTCGGAAGGTCCGCTGCTGGCCGCCATGGGGCGCCCCGACCAGCGCTCGGTCGTGATCCCGACATGACGGCCGAGGTCAACCTCTGGCAGCTGACCTGCGCCGAGCAGATCGACGCGCCGCCGCTGGATCGCGATCTGACCGTCGATCTGGTGGTGATCGGCGGCGGTTTTACCGGCTGTTCCGCCGCGCTGCACGCCGCGCAGGACGGCGCGCGCGTAGCCCTGGTCGAGGCGCAGCAGATCGGCCACGGTGGCTCGGGCCGCAATGTCGGGCTGGCCAACGCCGGTCTCTGGCTGCCCCCCGACGACATCCGCGCCCATATGGGGCAGGGTGCGGGCGACCGGCTGATCGGCCTGCTGGCCGGCGCGCCGGATCTGGTGTTTGCGCTGATCGACCGCCACGCGATCACCTGCGAGCCGATGCGCTCCGGCACCCTGCATTGCGCCCATTCTGCCAAGGGCCTGAAAGATCTGCAGAACCGCCACGCCCAGCTGGCGGCCACCGGGGCGCCAGTGCGGTTGCTGGCTGCGGACGAGACCGCCCGCCGTACTGGTTCTGACCGCTTTCACGGCGCGCTGTTCGATCCGCGCGCCGGCACAATCCAGCCGCTGGCCTATGCCCGCGGGCTGGCCCGGGCGGCGATGGCGGCGGGGGCAGGGGTCCACCAGAACACGCCGGCGCAATCAGTCACCCGCGAGGGCGATCTGTGGTGCGTGGTAACACCCGGCGGCACGATCCGGGCGAAATCGCTGCTGCTGGCGACAAATGCCTATCATTGCGGGGCCAGCGGCCTGCCCGCGCCGCAATATACCACGGTTGGCTATTTCCAGCTTGCCACCGCGCCGCTGAATGACACCCAGCGCGCCGCGATCCTGCCCGGCGGCGAAGGGTGCTGGGACACAGGCCTGATCATGTCCTCGTTCCGGATTGATGCCGCCGGGCGGTTGATCCTCGGCGCGATGGGCGACCTGTCTCACCCCGCGGCCGGGATGCACCGCGCATGGGCGGCGCGCAAGCTGGCGCGGCTGTTCCCCGACCTCGCGGGTGTTCCGCTCACCCATGTCTGGTGCGGCCATATCGCGATGACCTCCGATCACCTGCCCAAGGTGCTGCGGCTCGGCCCCGGCGCGCTCTCGGTCTTTGGCTACTCGGGCCGGGGCATCGGGCCGGGCACGCTGTTTGGCCGCAACGCGGCGCAGGCGCTGATGGCCGGCGACGACCGGCTCTTGCCGGTCGCGCCCGTCGACACCTATGGCGAAGGGTTCACCGGGCTGCGACGGGCCTATTATGAAACCGGCGCCGTGCTGACCCACGCGCTGCGCGCACGGGCCTGGGCCGACGGGATGTCTTGAACCGGGAACAAGGGATAGGGGAGGGGGCGCTGCCCCCTCGGCCTTGCGGCCTCACCCCCGGAGTATTTGCCGAAGAGATGAAAAGGGCGCGCGGGCGCAGCGCGTGGGTTTACCCGCGCGCTGCCGGGCCCAACCGGGCGAGGGGCATCTTTGATGCCTCGAGGCCGGGCGGGAGAGCTGCTGTGCGGGTGGGCGGCGGTCTCATCCTCTGTCGTTCAGAACCAGTGCGACGATCTGGGTGGCGCTGTTTACCCCCAGCTTGCGATAGGCGCGCCGGCGCAATGTGCGCACCGTGTTCTCGCTTATTGCCAGCTCCAGGGCGGTGCCGGCGACGCTGAGCCCCCGGATGACATGATCGCAGGCTTCCGCCTCGCGCGCCGACAGGGTGCCGAAGCCGCCGACATCGCGTTCCCGCAACCCCGAGGCGCTGGCCTGTCCGGAAAAGTGGAACGCCTCTGAACCGGTCACCCTGTGGCGCAATCCGATCAGCTCGTGTGCGAGCGGCAGGACCGCGGCCAGCCGGTCCATGTCCCGCGCGGAAAACCAGCCATCGTCCCGGCCGCGCAGGTAGAACGACAGGACCCCCGATCGCCCGGACCGCGACGAGACCGTCAGCCGTTCGATCACCCCGTCACGCCGATAGATCGGCAGGCGTGGATCATCGGCATCCGGGTGCCAGCGTTCCAGCGCGAGCCCGCCGGGCGGTGCGGCTCGGATACGGGCCAGGATATCGGCCTGCAGCAGGTCGTGCGACAGGATGCGCCGGGCGTTGCGGTTGAACCAATAGCCGCTCATCTCGCCGGACCACAGAGACAGCACCGGACGCGGCTGCGCCATGTCGGCGACATAGAAGGCGCCCATGTTCGCCACCGGCGCGGCCTCGCGCAAATGGGCCAGCACTCGGTCGGCGAACCCCGGTTCGTTGACCGAGGCGACCAGGCGAGCCAAGGCGTCGCGCGGCAGGGGGCGTGGTGTAAAGACGTCACTCATTCGGGTGACAGATTAGGCGAGATGATCCAAGCTATTCAAGACAACGATCCCCGCCATACGACCGCAAGGACCACGGCCGCCATGACCCGCCTCTTCTCGGACCGCCACCGCCCCGTTCACCTCGGCCCCTATCCGCTCGAACGGCTGCGGCGGCGGGCCACGCCGCCCGACCTCGCGGCGGTGCCGCCCATGCCGATGCTCAGCTTTCACCGGCCCGCACATCCCGAAAGCCTCGTCAACGCGATGGGCGAATTCCAGGCGATGATGGACGCGATCCGCGACGGGCTGGTGAACCCGGCCATGGCCGAGATCCCCGCCGACCCGGCGGAGCGCGCCAATCACCTCAAGGCTTTCGGATATTTCAATGACGCCTCGATGGTCACCTGCGGCCCGCTTCCCGCCGCCGCCCTGCTGCAGGCGCCGCGCCGGAACCCCGACATCGACCGGCTCGCCCATGCGCTGAAAACCCGCCAGACCAAGACGTTGGCCAGCGGCATCGACGTGATCATGGCCGATCTCAAGGACAGCATGGAAGCCCCGCCCAGCGGTATTGGCGACCACAGCCATGCCATTGTTTTCCTTTATGAATACATGCGTGATCCAACGCCGGACGAACCCGGCAGCGACTGGATTCTCGACGCGCAGGAACACCGCGCCTGCATCCGCGCCAGCGAAACCGCCGTGGTCATCGCCAACTACATCCGCCTGCTGGGGTTCCCGGCCAAGGCGCATACGGCGACCTCTTCGGATGTCGACCTGGGTCGGCTGGGGCTGGCCTCGGGCCTACTCAGCCGCGAGGACGATGGGCTGCAGGCGCCCTGGCTTGGCCGCCGGTTCGGGCTGGCCGCCGTGACCACCACGATGGAGCTGGCCCATGATGCGCCGCTGGCGCCACAGGCCGATCAGCCCGTGTTCACCCCCGGCTGGTGGCTGGGCAAGGGGCACGCCAAATCGGCGCTGAACCGCGATCCCTATGCAAAACGGCGATATGTGGACGGGGCGCATCCGTTCGAGACCCTCAAGCGCGTCGACGACCCCACCACCTATATCGACGAGGCGCGCGTCGCGCGGGTGCCGAAGCGCGCCGACATGTTCGCGCGGGCGCAGTTCGGCGACATGGGCAAGGCATTGCAGGACGGGGCCAAGGGCGGGCATTACGCGCGCAAGGCGGCGCCGAGTTTTGCGCAAAGGCGGGCTTTGGGCGCTTTTGTACTGCTTCAGGACGGCGAAAGTTCCGTTTTGTACAAACCCACGGACGCCGCCCGCAACGCCGCCAACCTCAAGGCGGCGAGCTACTTCCTGGGCATCGACGCCACCGGGCTGTCGCGCTGCCCGGACTGGGCGTGGTACAGCCACGATGCCACCGGCGAACCGATCACCCCGCCGCATGACCAGGCGGTCAGCATGATTGTCGACCAGGGCTACGAGACGATGGAGGGTGCCTCGGGCGATGACTGGATTTCCGTTGCCCAGTCGATGCGCGCTTACCTGCGGTTTTCGCTGCTGGGCGGCATCATCGCGCAGCAGATCCGCAACCTGGGCTACAAGGCCAAGGCGCATACGGTGATGGACGGCGAGGTGCTGCAACCGCCGCTGCTGTTGCTTGCCGGGCTGGGCGAGGTCAGCCGCATCGGCGAGGTGATCCTGAACCCCTACCTTGGCCCGCGGCTGAAATCCGGCGTGGTGACGACCGACATGCCGATGGAGCACGACAGGCCGATCGACTTTGGCCTGCAGGCGTTTTGCGAGGCCTGCAACAAATGTGCCCGCGAATGCCCCTCCGGCGCGATCACCGCCGGGCCCAAGCTGATGTTCAACGGCTACGAGATCTGGAAATCCGACAGCCAGAAATGCGCCACCTACCGGATCACCACGCCGGGCGGCGCCATGTGCGGGCGCTGCATGAAGACCTGCCCGTGGAACCTTGAGGGGCTGTTCGCGGAAAAACCGTTCCGCTGGGCCGCCTCGCATATCCCCGCCGCCGCGCCGGCGCTGGCGAAACTGGACGACATGGTTGGCAACGGCGGGCTGAACGACACCAAGAAATGGTGGTGGGACATCGAGCTGCAGGAGGATGGCGCCTATCGCCCCTCGGTGCACCCGCTGAACCGCCGCGACCTGCAGCGCGATCTTGATCTGAAGTACGAGGATCAGACGCTGGCGGTCTACCCCGCGCCGCTGGCGCCGCACCCCTGGCCCTATCCCTTTGCGATGGACCGCGAGGCCGGGATCGCCGCCTATGAGGCAATGGTCTCGGCCGAGGAATACAAGGCCCGCATCGCGGCGGGCGACATGTCGGTGGTGCACCGGTACCGGGTTTCGGGCGACGCGCCCGTGGTCAGAGTGGATCTGACCCGGGTCGAGAGGATGACGCCTGAGGTGACCAAGTATGAGTTCCGCGCCGAGGACGGTGGCGATTTGCCCGGCTGGACGGCGGGGGCGCATCTGGATGTTCTCGTCGCGCCGGAATTCCTGCGGCAGTATTCCATGTCCGGCGATCCCGCCGACCGCTCCAAATACCAGATCGGGGTGCTGCGCGAGGACGAGGGGCGCGGCGGATCGAAGCTGATGCACCGTATTTTCCACGAGGGGCGCAAGGTCTTTATCTCAAAGCCGATCAATCATTTTGAACTGGCCGAGAATGCTTCCCGCACCTTCCTGATGGGCGGCGGTATCGGCATCACCCCGATGATCGCCTTTGCGCACCGGCTGCACGCCATGGGGTCCGCGTTCGAGCTGCATTATTCCGCCAGCCGCAAGGACGGCGCGGGGTATCTGGACGATCTGGCGGCTATGCCCTGGGCCGACCACGTCCACCTGCATTTCTCGGACCAGGGCACGCGGGCGGATCTGGATGCGGTGCTGGCCGGGTATCAACCGGGCTGGCACGTCTACACCTGCGGCCCGGACCGGTTCATGGAGGGCGTGATGCAGGCCGCCGAACGGGCCGGGTTCCCCGAAGAGGCGCGGCATCTGGAGTATTTCAGCGTGCCGGAACAGCCCGACTACGAGAACCACGATTTCACCCTGAAACTGGCCCGCTCAGACCGCGAGTTCCACGTGCCCGCCAACAAGACGGCGACGGATGTGCTGGCAGACCACGGCATCCACATCGACGTGAAATGTTCCGACGGCATCTGCGGGGTCTGCAAATGCGGGCTGATCTCGGGTGCCGTCGAACATCGCGATTTCGTGCTGTCGAAGAAACAGCGCGAAACCGGGATCATCCTGTGCCAGTCCCGCGCCGCCGAGCCCGATGGGGTGATCGAGATCGACCTGTGAGCGGGCAAAATTCTTTGAAGAATTTTGGCAAGAATTTTCGAAAATTCTTGCGCGCCTAGCCCGCGCGCAGTGCCAGCGGTTTGACGCCGAACCGCTTGCGGAACGCGCGGGCAAAACCATCGGGCGAGCGGTAGCCATAGCGCCGCGCCACCTGCTCGACCCGGTCGCCGCGTTCCAGATCCTGCCGCGCCAGCGTCAGCCGCCAGCGGCGCAGGTAAGAGGCCGGCGTTTCGCCCACCGTGGCCAGAAAGGTCTCGGCAAAGCGGCTCAGCGACAGCCCGGCCTCCTGCGCCAGGTCCTCGTTGCGCCAGTCGCGGCCAGGGGCGTCGTGGATCGCCACGATGGCGCGGCTCAGTCGCGGGTCGGCCAGCCCCGCCAGCACGCCCGGCTGCGCCGAGCCCGCCTCGATCCGGGCGCGCAGCATCCGCACGATCAGCACCTCGCCGAGCCGGTCGATCACCGAATCGACGCCGCAGCGCTGCGCCCTGAGTTCCGCCAGCATCAGCCCGACCAGGCTGGCGGCCTCGGGATCGTCGCAGAGATCCAGCGTCACATGCCCCGGCAGCGCCGCCATCAGCGGGTTGGCAGTGCCGCCCCAGTCGACACGGGCGGAAATCAGGATCGGTCCCGTCGCCTGCGCCTGCGCGCCCGAGCCAAAGATCACCTGCGCCGGGTCGCCGTTGCCGCAGGCCGTCACCAGCAATGTCGCCGCTGCCTCGGGGGCGGGCCGAACGCTCAGCTGAAAACGCTTCATCAGGGTGGTCAGACGGTCTATGCGCATGGATATCGGTGTTTGTGTCGGAATAATCGGATAAATCCGACCATAATTGCAGGCTATCCTTGGTGCAACCCGTAACACTCAGGAGACACACATGCTCATCCCCCGCCAGAAAACCCCCGGCCTGACCCTGCCCACCCTGGATCACGGCACCTTTGACCTGTCCACCGAAACCGCCGAACGCGGGACGGTGATCTGTTTCTACCGGGGCCTGCACTGCCCGATCTGCGCCACCTACCTCACCGAGTTCGAAAAGCGGGTGCAGGACTTTGCCGACCGGGGCGTGGCCACCATCGCCATCAGTTCAGACGGCGAGCAACGCACCCGCGCCATGGCCGAGAAAATCGAGGCCAAGGGCCTGCGCTTTGCCTATGACCTGCCGCTGGCCAAGGCGCGCGAATGGGGGCTTTATATCTCCACCTCGCGCGGCAAGACCTCGATCGGGATCGAGGAGCCGGATCTGTTTTCCGAGCCCGGCCTGTTCATGGTGACGCCGGAACAGCATCTCTATTACGGCTCGGTCCAGACCATGCCGTTTGTGCGGCCGCATTTTTCGGAACTGGTCGGCGCGCTCGATTTCGCGATCAAGAACGACTACCCGGCGCGCGGCGAATACACCGGCGCCGTGTAATCCGTGTAACCGGACCCGCCGGCGTCGCCCCGCAGGGCGGCGCCGGAGCCGCCGTCAGTGCGACATGAACACCGGCACCTTGGCGTCGCGCATCACGTCGGTGGTCACCCCGCCCAGCAGGTCGTGGTGAAATTTGGAATGTTCAAAGGCGCCCATCACGATCAGCTTGGCGCCGATCTCGTCGGCGGTTTCCAGCAGCGTGTGCGCCACCGTCTTGTGGCGCGGCTTGTTCAGATGCTCGGCGCTGATCCCGTGGCGGTGCAGGTTCTGCACGATCCGGTCGACCCCGTGAACCGGCGACGAGCCAACCGTCAGGATGGTCACGCTGGCCTTTTCTTCGAGGATCGGCATCGCATCGCCCAACGCGCGCGCCGCCGACCGCTTGCCGTCCCAGGCCACGATGGCGTGGTCGGCCAGGCCTTCGCTTTCATAACCGTCCGGCACCACCAGAACCGGGCGGCCGCTGGTCAGGGCGATCTGGTCGGGATGGGCCGACAGGTGCCCGGCGCTGGCCACGTCCGTGTGGACCCCCGCCACCACCTGGTCGAACCCGCGGGCAAAGGCCTCGACGGAATCGCCGCCCCGGGTGTCCAGCTCGACGAATTCGCTGCGCTCGCTCAGCCCGGCGGCGGCGACCTCTTCGGCGAACCGGGCGCGAATCCCGGCGATGTGCTGGTCGTCGGCCTCTTGCAGGGTGCGCAGGATGTCGTCGGTCACCTGGCCGGCAAACCGCGATTCCAGAAACGGGCGGCCATGCGGGATCACCCCGGTCAGCCAGGCGCCGTGATGCTGCGCCAGCCGGATCGCGTGATGCAACCCGCTGCTCTTTGCGGATTCGCCGCTATAGGCGCACAGGATGTTCTTGATGCTCATGTCTGGGAGTCCTTCAGATGGGCCTTAGGCCGAGAATTTCGCGGGTTTGCGCCGGGGTGGCGACCGGCCTGTCGTATTTGGCGCAGAGATCCGCCGCGCGGCGGATCAGCGCGGCGTTCGACGGGGCCAGCGTGTTGCGGTCCAGCCGCACGTTGTCTTCCAGACCGGCGCGGGTATGGCCGCCCGCCGCAATGGCCCATTCGTTGACCACGATCTGGTTGGCGCCGATCCCGGCGGCGCACCATTCGGCCTCTGGCGCCCGCGCCTTCATGATGTCGACATAGAAATCGAACACCGCGCGGTCGCAGGGCATGGCGTTTTTCACCCCCATGACGAACTGCACGTAGAGCTTGCCATAGAGCCGCCCCTCGCCGTTCAGCCGGATCGCCTGCAGGATATGGCTGAGGTCAAAGGCTTCGATCTCGGGGGTGATCTCGTATTTCACCATCTCCGAGGACAGCCAGTCGACCAGATCGGGCGGGTTCTCGTACACGCGGGTGGGAAAGTTGTTCGACCCGACCGACAGCGACGCCATGTCCGGCCGCAGCGGCAGCATCCCGCCGCGCGCCTGACCGGCGCCCGACCGGCCACCGGTGGAAAACTGGATCACCACGCCGGGGCAGTGCTTTTCCAGCCCCTCTTTGAGCGCGGCGAATTTCTCGGGGTCCGAGGTGGGCGTTTCATCGGCATTGCGCACATGAGCGTGGATGATGCTGGCCCCGGCCTCGACCGCCGCATGGCTGCTTTCGATCTGTTCGCTTATCGAAATCGGCACCGCCGGGTTGTCGGCCTTGGTGGGAACGCTGCCGGTGATCGCGCAGCACAGGATACAGGGTTTGCTCATGAACCGGTCCTTTGACCCGCCGCAGGTCCGGGCGGGCGATGAATGCGTTGGTACACCAGAGCATACCGTGCAAACCCGCATCCGCAACTTGATGTAGGACAACTTGTCCTGCTTCTTCGCGCCCGCTTGTGCGCCCCGCGCGCCGGGCCTAGGGTCAGGCCGGTTTCCAGCAGGGGGAGGATAGGGACATGACCGCCACGCACAGCGGTATCGACTGGACCGATGCATTCGACAATTCGGGCTATGTACCGGGCTCGGACGCGCTGGTGGCGAACTTCGCCACCCAGGCGGCGGCGTTTCGCGACGATCTGTCCGCCCGGGCGCGCGCCCGGCTGAACCTCGCCTACGGCGATGCGCCGCGCAACCGGATGGACCTGTTCCTGCCCGAGGGGGCGGCGCGCGGCCTGGTCGTGTTTGTCCACGGCGGCTACTGGCACCGGCTCGACAACAGCTTCTGGTCGCATCTGGCCGCCGGCCCCCTGGCCTCGGGCTGGGCCGTCGCCATGCCCAGTTACACGCTCGCCCCCGAGGCCCGCATCAGCCGGATCACCACCGAAATCGCCGCCGCGATCCGCTTTGCCGCCGGCCATGTCGACGGCCCGGTCCGGCTGATCGGCCATTCGGCGGGGGGGCATCTGGTGTCGCGGATGATCTGCGCCGCCACCCCGCTGCAGGGCGATGTGGCCGGCCGCATCGCCCACACGGTCTCGCTCAGCGGCGTGCACGACCTGCGCCCGCTGCTGCTGGCGGCGATGAACGAGACCCTGCAGCTGGACGCCGCCGAGGCCGCCACCGAAAGCCCGGCGCTGCTGGCGCCGTCGCAGTCCCCCGCCACCTTCTGGGTCGGCGCCGCCGAGCGCCCCGAATTCCTGCGCCAGACCCGCCTGATCACCGAAGCCTGGCAGAGCCATGGCGCGCCCGTGCGCGATGTCTACGAGCCGGAGATGAACCATTTCACCGTTGTCCGCGCACTGGGCCAGCCCGGCAGCCCGCTGTTGCAAACCCTGTTGGGAGAGACCACTTGACCGATGCCTACGACCCCGCCCGTGACGGCGCGCAGATGTCCTTTGCCAAGGACATGAGCTATGGCGATTACCTCCAGATCGACCGCATCCTGTCCGCGCAGACCACCCTGTCGGATGCCCATGACGAAATGCTGTTCATCATCCAGCACCAGACCAGCGAACTCTGGATGCGGCTGGCCCTGCACGAACTCAACGCCGCGCGCGACTTGCTCAAGACTGCCGACTTCCGCCCCGCCTTCAAGATGCTGACGCGGGTGGCCCGGATCTTCGATCAGCTGAACTCGGCCTGGGACGTGCTGCGCACCATGACCCCGTCCGACTATACCACCTTCCGCAACGCGCTGGGCCAGTCCTCGGGGTTCCAGTCGCATCAGTACCGGCTGATCGAATATGTTCTGGGCAACCGCAACACCGCGCTCTTGAAGGTGCATGAACACCGCCCCGATCTTTTTGCGGTGCTACAGGCCGAACTGGAGACGCCGTCGCTCTACCACGTCGCCCTCGACGCGCTGGCGCAGGGCACTGGCCGGGAATTCGATCCCGACTGCTACCGCATGACATCGCCGCATCGTCTCGACGCCGATGTGGTCGCGGCCTGGGCCGAGGTCTACCGCGACCCGCACAAATACTGGGGTCTTTACGAGCTGGCCGAAAAGCTGGTCGATCTCGAGGACTACTTCCGCCGCTGGCGCTTTAACCACGTCACCACCGTCGAACGGGTGATCGGCATCAAGCGCGGCACCGGCGGCACCAGCGGCGTCCCCTACCTGCGCAAGATGCTCGAGGTCGAACTCTTCCCCGAACTCTGGGATCTGCGCGGCGAACTCTGAGCGCTCCCGCCAGGCCCTGCGGCATCTGACGATGCCGCGCCCTGTTGGGCCCGGCAGCCCGCGGTAAACCGCGCGCTGCGGTTGCGCGCCCCTGACCCGGTTCCACAAAATCGCCGCCACGCGCCTCGGGGATGCGCCTCCCCCCCCTTTCATCTCTTCCGCAAATACTCCCGCCGGAGGCCCCCGCTTGCCAAGCCGCACCCGCCCTCCTAGGGTGCGCCAAACCGCACGAGAGGCACCCGATGGCCAAACCGATCTATATCCTGAACGGGCCCAACCTGAACCTGCTGGGCAAACGCCAGCCCGAGATCTACGGCCACGACACGCTCGACGATGTGGCGCGCAGCTGCGCCGCGCTGGCGCAGGACCTTGGCCATGTCACCGAGCTGTTCCAGTCCAACCACGAGGGCGAGATCATCGATACGATCCACCGCGCCCGCGACCTGGCCGCCGGGATCATCATCAATCCGGCCGCTTACACCCATACTTCGGTTGCCATTCTGGACGCGTTGAACGCCTTTGACGGTCCGGTGCTCGAGGTGCATATCTCCAACGTGCACAAGCGCGAGAGTTTCCGCCACCATTCCTATGTCTCGCTGCGCGCCGACGGGGTGATCGCGGGCTTTGGCGTGCAGGGCTACGAGCTGGCGCTGCGCCGCATGGCGGTGCTGCTGGCATAGCCGCGATTCGGGTGCCGCCCCGGCGGCAGCCGGCCGATGCGGCGCCAAGGTCCTGGAAACGATGACAGATCCGCGGGCGGGTCAAAAATGGCCCGAGGAATTGACAGGTATGCTTATGATAAGCATACACTCTATAAGTCGACGAAGGAGGAGCGCGATGTCAGAGCAACTGGGAACCCTTGAGGAACTGCCCGAAGACTATCGGGCCGACATGACGGCGGCGGGCGTCGCACCGCTCTGGCCGATGATGCGCAACGTGCTGCCGCACGGCGCGCCGAACCCGGTGACCCGACCCGGCTTCTGGAGCTATGCCGCGATCCGCCCCCTGCTGCAGCGCGCGGGCGAGCTGACCCCGGTGGAAAAGGCCGAACGCCGGGTGCTGGTGCTCTCTGATCCCGGTCGCGGGGCAGGGGCGATGCAGGCCACCGCCTCGATCTACCTCGGGCTGCAGCTGTTGCTGCCGGGCGAAACCGCGCCGGCGCATGTGCATACCCCTTCGGCCGTGCGCATCGTGGTCGAGGGCAAGGGCGGCT
This sequence comes from Seohaeicola saemankumensis, assembly GCF_020171285.1. GTDB lineage: Bacteria > Pseudomonadota > Alphaproteobacteria > Rhodobacterales > Rhodobacteraceae > JAIUZI01. The sequence continues at coordinate 126,882 of NZ_JAIUZI010000013.1, read as the reverse complement.
ATACCGTCGTCGATGGTGAGAAACTGCCGATGGAAGAGGGCGACCTGGTGCTGACGCCCGGCGGCGAATGGCACGACCACGGCCACGAGGGCAGCGAACCGGTGGTCTGGCTCGACGCGCTCGACCTGCCGCTGTTCGTCTATCTCGAAGGGTCTTATGCCACCGAAGGCCCGCTGCAGGCGCAGCGCAACCGCCCCGACGCCAGCCAGGTCGAATACCTGTCCTCGGGCCTCGCCCCCACCCGCAAGCATGGCGCCGGCACCCGCCGCTACCCGATGATGCGCTACCCCTGGACGCGGACCGAGGCGGTGCTGAACGAAATGGCCGCCTACACCGACGGTGACGTGGCCGAGCTGGATTACGTGAACCCCGAAACCGGCGCCGACGTGTTGCCGACCATGGGCTTTACCGCCATGCGGATCGGCGCGGGTCAGGTGGATAACCCGCCGCTGCGCTCCTCTTCTGCAGCCTTCCACGTGGTCAAGGGGCGCGGCACTGCCCGGATCAACTTCCAGACCATCGAATTCGGCCCCAAGGACACGTTTACCGCCCCCGTCTTTGCCGACATCCGCATCGCGGCGGCCGATGACACCTATCTGGTGCGGGTCCACGACCGGCCATTGCAAGACAAACTAGGATACTACGAGGAACGCGCGAAATGAGCCAATATCTGTTTGACGCCCCCAAGGTCTATTCCGTCCCCGTCGCGGGCGAGACCGCTGCATACCCGGTGCACCGCATCTTTTGCGTCGGGCGCAACTACGCGGCCCATGCCGCCGAAATGGGGGTCGAGGTCGATCGCGAGGCGCCGTTCTACTTTACCAAAAGCCCGGCCGCGACGCTGGCCAGCGGCGCGACCCTGCCGTACCCGCCCGGCACCGAGAACTTTCACTACGAGATGGAACTGGTCATCGCTATCGGCGCGCCGGTGTTCCGCTGTTCGGTCGATGAAGGCGCGGCGGCGATCTATGCCTATGGCTGCGGCCTGGACATGACCCGGCGCGACCTGCAACTGGTGGCGCGGTCAAAACAGCGGCCCTGGGACCTGGGCAAGGATGTCGAAGGCTCGGCCGTTTTTGCGCCGCTGACCAAATCCGCCGCCTTCGGCGCTCCCGGCCCGCAGCGCATCCACCTCGAGGTCAATGGCGAGGTCAGGCAGGACGCCCACATCAGCGACCTGATCCACAGCGTCGCCGAAATCGTCGCCGACCTGTCCAAGTTCTACCATCTGCAGCCCGGCGACCTGATCATGACCGGCACCCCCGCCGGCGTCGGCCCGGTGGTGCCCGGCGACCAGATCACCGGCGGCATTGATGGGCTGGACCCCATCGCGCTGACCATCGGGAACCCGGAATGATCCAAGTCCACGGGTATTTTCGCAGCTCCAGCGCCTACCGCTGCCGGATCGCGTTCAACCTCAAGGGGGTGGCGCATGATTTCACCTCGGTGCATCTGCGCCGGGGTGGCGGGGAACAGAAGACGCCGGAATACCGCGCGCTGAACCCGCAGGCGCTGGTGCCGACGCTGAGTGACGGCGATTTTGTCCTGACCCAGTCGCTGGCGATCCTCGAATGGCTGGACGAAACCCACCCCGAGCCCGCATTCCTGCCCGCCGACCCGAACCTGCGGGCGCAGGTCCGTGCCTTTGCCCAAGTGATCGCCTGCGATATCCACCCGCTGCAGAACCTGCGGGTGCTGGAATACATCGGTGCCGAATTCGGCGCCGACCAGGCGGCCAAGGACGCATGGTGCCAGCGCTGGATCGGCGACGGCCTGGCCGCCTGCGAGGCGCTGCTGGCCAAACAGTCCGGTCGCTTCTGCTTTGGCGATTCCCCCGGCCTTGCCGATATTTGCCTGGTGCCGCAGGTGTTTTCGGCGGGCCGCTTTGGCGTCGACCTATCCGCCATGCCACGGGTTCGCGCGGTCTATGACGCCTGCCAGCAATTGCCTGCCTTTGCCGACGCGGCCCCCGGCAAACAACCCGACGCCGAGCCCTGAGCCCGGCCACCGCGCACCACAGTCCGACCGCGACCATCACGTCCCCCGATACGTGACGGCCAAAGCCGTGCCGGACCACCCCACGACCATCGCTGGCGGTTGGTACGGCAGAGGATTCCGGCTCTGCCGCGCCTCCGGATTGGTCGGCGCGGTCTCTCGCAAAACCCGCTGATTCGCAAAAAACGCTGACGTGGCAACAGGATACAAATCTGTTGCCAAAGTGGCACGAATATAGTTATGAATTATAACTAATATATTGAATCGCTAACTGCGTTGAGGAGCGCGCGATTCACCCACGGTCACTGAGGAGGACTTACATGACCATGATCCGACGTAGTTTTGCCAAGCTGGCAGGCGCAGCCGCGCTGTCCGTGGCGCTTGGCGGCACCGCCGCCACCGCGCAGGAGGTGACATTGAACATGCACCAGTTCCTGCCGGCGCAGGCCAACGTGCCGAAAAACATCCTGAACGTCTGGGCCGCCAACATCGAAGAGGCCAGCGAAGGCCGCATCAAGATCCAGCACTACCCGGCGATGCAACTGGGCGGCAAACCGCCAGAGCTGATCGACCAGGTGGTCGACGGTGTCGCCGACATCGTCTGGACCGTGTCGGGCTACACGCCGGGCCGCTTCCCCCGGGCCGAGGTCTTTGAACTGCCCTTCACCATGACCAATGCCGAGGCCGCCTCGCGCGCCTATTGGGAACTGGCGCAGGACACCATGATGGACACCGACTTTGCCGGGTTCAAGGTGCTGGGCCTCTGGGTGCACGGCCCCGGCCTGATCCACTCAAAGGATCCCATCGTCTCGGTCGGTGACCTGAACGGCGTCAAGCTGCGCGCGCCCACCCGCGTCACCAACAAACTGTTCAGCGCGCTGGGCGCCACGCCCGTCGGCATGCCGGTCCCGGCGGTGCCCGAGGCGCTGTCCAAGGGCGTGATCGACGCCACCGTGATCCCGTGGGAAGTCACCGGCGCGCTCAAGGTGCCGGAACTGGTGCACAATCACACCACCTTTGGTGACGACACGCTCTACACCACCACCTTCATCTTTGCGATGAACAAACAGAAGTGGGACGCGCTGCCCGACGATCTCAAGGCCGTCATCGACGCCAATTCCGGCCTCGAATTCTCGGCCTTTGCCGGTCGCCAGATGCAGGCCGATGATGCGCCCTCGCATGAAATGGCGCTGGACATGGGCAACAACGTCATCACCCTGACGCCCGAACAGGTCGCGGAATGGAAAGCCGCCGCCGCCAGCGTCAGCGACGACTGGGTCGCCGAGATGGACGGCAAGGGCCTCGACGGTACCGCCCTGCGCTCCCGCGCGGCCGAACTGATCGCCAAGCATACCGCCAAATGATCCGCCTGCGGCGGCCCGGCATCCTCCGGGCCGCCCACCTTGGGGAGGGACGTCTGAGATGTTGAACCTGATTACACGGCTGGCCCGGCTGACCGCGATTGTCGGCGGTCTGGTGCTGGTGGCCCTCGTCGTGCTGACCTGCGTCAGCGTTCTGGGCCGCGGCCTGAACACCGTCGGCCACTCCGACCTGCTGCAGGCCCTGTCGCAGGGCGCCGCCGACGCGCTGCTGGCCACCGGTGTCGCCCCGGTCAACGGCGATTTCGAACTGGTCGAGGCGGGCATCGCCTTTGCCGTCTTCAGCTTTCTGCCGATCTGCCAGCTCTACGGCGCCCATGCCACGGTCGATGTCTTTACCTCGGTCCTGCCGGTGCGCGTCAACAAGTGGATCATGGCGTTCTGGGAAATCGTCCTGACCGCGCTGGTGCTGCTGATCACCTGGCGGCTCTTTGCCGGGATGCAGTCCAAGATGGCCTATGGCGAAACCACCTTCCTGCTGCAATTCCCGGTCTGGTGGGCCTATGCCGCCAGCTTTGCCGCCGCCTGCGTCGCCTCGCTGGTCTCGCTCTACTGCGCCGCCGCCCGCCTGGGCGAGGCGATCACCGGGCGCGCCCTGATGCCCTATTCCGAAGGATCGTCCCATTGACCCTGCTCGAAATCGGATACCTGTCGTTCCCCGTCCTGCTGGTGATGATCTTTTTGCGCGCGCCGATCGGCCTGGCGATGATGCTCTGCGGCATCGGCGGGCTGTACCTGGCCACCGGCGGCACCAACATGTTCCTGGCCAAGCTGAAAAGCGAAACCTACACCACCTTTTCCAGCTATTCGCTGACCATCATCCCGATGTTCCTGCTGATGGGCCAGTTCGCCACCCTCTCGGGCATGTCCAAGGCGCTGTTCCGGGCCGCCGAGAGCTTTCTCGGACACCGCAAGGGCGGTGTCGCCATGGCCGCCGTCGGCGCCTGCGCGGGCTTCGGCTCGATCTGCGGCTCGTCGCTGGCCACGGCCGCCACCATGAGCCGCGTCGCCCTGCCGGAGCTGCGCCAGTATGGCTACTCGGGCGGTTTCTCGACCGCCACGCTGGCGGCGGGCGGCACGCTGGGCATCCTGATCCCGCCCTCGGTGATCCTGGTGATCTACGCCATCCTCACCGAACAGAATATCGCCAAGCTCTTCCTCGCCGCCTTTGTGCCCGGCCTGCTGGCGGCGCTGGGTTACATGCTGACGATCTCGGTCTATGTCCGCCTCTACCCGGATTCGGCCGGCGTGCGGGAACCGGTGCCGATGTCCGAACGCCTGCGCGCGCTGGTCGACGTCTGGCCGGTGATCCTGGTCTTTGGCCTGGTCGTCGGCGGCATCTACCGCGGCTGGTTCACCCCCACCGAGGGCGCCGCCGTCGGTGCGGCGGGCACCGGCATCCTTGCGCTGCTGTCCGGCAACCTGACGTGGAAGGTCTTTATCGAGAGCATCATCGCCACCGCCACCAGCACCGCGATGATCTTCTTCATCGTGCTCGGCGCGGGCTTCTACAACTCCTTCCTCGCCCTCAGCCAGCTGCCGCAGGAGCTGTCGTCCTGGGTTGTCGGCCTCGGGCTCAGCCCGTGGATGGTGCTGACGCTGGTGCTCGCCTTCTACCTCGTGTTCGGCTGCCTGATGGACAGCCTGTCGATGATCCTGCTGACCATCCCGATCTTTTTCCCGGTGATCAGCGTGCTCGACTTCGGGATGACCCCGGAACATGTGGCGATCTGGTTCGGTATCCTCGTGCTGATCGTGGTCGAGGTCGGGCTGATCACGCCGCCGGTGGGGATGAACCTCTTTATCATCAACGCGATGGATCGGACCACGCCCATGACTGAAACCTACAAGGCGGTGATGTGGTTCGTCACCTCCGACATCCTGCGGGTGGTGGTCCTGGTGCTGTTCCCGGCCATCACCCTGTTCCTGCTTCCCTGATCGGTGGCTCAAAAAGTGCAATATATTGCACTTTTTATTTGACTGCCCAAAGATATGGAGAATAACTATGATTGAACGCATGAATGGGAGGAGCCTCTCATGCTGATCGACGGACAGGTGGCGCTGGTCACCGGTGGCGGCAGCGGCCTGGGGGCCGCAACCGCCCGCAACCTCGCGGCCAGGGGTGCGCGGGTCGCCATTCTCGATTTCGCCATCGACAAGTCCCAGGCGGTCGCGGCCGAGATCGGCGGCATCGCCCTGCAGGCCGACGTCAGCGACGAGGCCGCCGTCGGCGCCGCCTTTGACGCCGCCGCCGCGCATTTCGGCAGCGCCCCGCGCATCGTGGTCAGCTGCGCTGGTATCGGTCTGGCCGCCCGTATCGTCGGGCGCGAGAACAAGCTGTCGTTCGACGTCTTTGAAAAGACCCTGCGCGTGAACCTTTTCGGCACCTACAACGTGATGAGCCACGCCGCCGCCCGCATGGGCGATCTCGACCCGCTGTATGGCGGCGAACGCGGCGTGATCGTCAACACCGCCTCGGTCGCGTTCGAAGACGGGCAGCTGGGGCAGGCGGCCTATGCCGCGTCCAAGGGGGCCATCGCGTCGATGTGCCTGCCCGCGGCCCGCGAATTCGCCCGCACTGGCATTCGCGTCATGGCGATTGCGCCGGGCCTCTTCTACACGCCGATGATGGAAGGCCTGCCGCCCGAAGTGGCGGAAAAGATCGCCGCCAACATCCCGTTCCCGCCGCGTCTGGGCGATCCGCAGGAATATGCCATGCTGGCCGAACAGATCATCACCAACCCGTTTCTCAACGGCACGACAATCCGGCTGGACGGCGCCGTCCGCCTTCCACCCAAGTAAGGAATTCTCATGAGCGAGCCCATTCTCAAGATCGACATCGCCGACAACATCGCGACCCTGACGATGAACCGCCCGGCCAAGCGCAACGCCATGTGCGACGAACTGCTTGAGGCGATCGACGCGTTCTTTTCCAAACCCCCGGCCGAGGTCAAGGTCGTGGTGCTGACCGGCACTGCCGGTCACTACTGCTCGGGCCTCGACCTCTCCGAACATGTGTCGCGCGATGCCGAGAACACCATGCGCCACTCGCGCAACTGGCATTCGGTGATGGACCGGATCCAGTACGGCGGTCTGCCGGTGGTCTCGGCAATGTTCGGCGCGGTGATCGGCGGCGGGCTGGAACTGGCGACCGCGACCCATGTGCGCATCGCCGAACCCTCGACCATCTTCCAGCTGCCCGAGGGCCGGCGCGGCATCTATGTCGGCGGTGGGGCCTCGGTCCGCGTGGGCCGCATCCTGGGCGCCGACCGGATGATCGAAATGATGCTGACGGGGCGCAAATACGGCGCCGACGAAGGCAAGGCGCTGGGCCTGACCCATTACGCGGTGGGCGAGGGCGAAGCGCTGGCCATGGCACAGGATCTGGCGGCCAAGATCGCCGCGAACGCGCCGCTGTCCAACTACATCATGATCCAGGCGCTGAGCCGGATCGAGGACATGGACAAACCCGGTGGCCTCTTCACCGAAAGCCTCTGCGCCGCGCTGACCCAGACCAGCCCGGACGCCATCGAGGGGCTGGACGCCTTCCTGCAGAAACGCGCGCCCAAGTTTGGTTGAGCCATGAGCAAGATCGCACAGACCCCGACGTCGGACGACAGCACCGTCACCCATGTCTCGGACGAGACGCTGCGCGAGTTTGTGGGCTATCACCTCAAACGCGCGTTCAACGTCGTGGTCAGCGATCTGAACCAGACCCTGAAACCCTACGAGCTGCGGATGATCACCTACACCGCGCTGATCCTGATCATCGACAATCCGGGACTGCGCCAGTCGCAGCTCGCCGATGCGCTGGCGATCGAGCGGCCCAATCTGGTGGTGATCATCGACGAGCTGGAAAACCGGGGTCTGATCACCCGCGACCGGGTGCCGACCGACCGCCGCGCCTATGCACTAAACGGAACAAAGGCCGGTGAAGACTTGTACAAAACGGCAATTTCAGCCGTTCACGACCATGAGAAGCGCGTTCTTGGCGTGCTGAGCGATGAGGAGCGGGCAACCGTGATCCGGGCAATGGACCTGATCCGGCGCGGCCCGATGGAGGACTGAAACCATGACTGCAATCGCAGACTACCTGCCGCACAACGTCCTGCGCGAGGATCGCGCTGACGGTGCTATCCTGTTGAAATCAGGGCTGGAAATGGGCCCCGTCGCCCGCAACACCGGCGAATGGCTGCACCGCTGGGCGGACGAGACGCCCGAGCGGGTGTTCATCGCCGAACGGGATGGCGACGGATGGCGGGAAATGACGTATTCCCAGACACTTGGCCAAGTCCGCGCCGTCGCCGCTGCGCTCCTTGCGCGCGGTCTCGGACCCGGCAAACCCATCGTCGTGCTCTCCGGCCCCTCGGTAGATCACGGCATCCTGACGCTGGCCGCGCAATACATCGGTGCGCCTACCGTGCCGCTGGCGGAACAATATTCGCTGATCGGCGACGCCCATCCGCGCGTGGTCTATGCCGTCGAAAAAACCAAACCCGCGCTGATTTATGCAGCTGATGCAGGGCCTTACGGCGACGCGCTGGCGCTGCCGGAACTCGCCGGCATCGAAAAAGTGGTCAGCATCGGCGCCAGCGCCGACAACGGGTTCCACGCCTTTGCCGACCTGCTGGCGGGCGAACCGGGCGCCGAACTGGACGCCGCCTATGCCGCCGTCGATCACGACACGCTGGCCAAGATCCTGTTCACCTCCGGCTCCACCTCGATGCCCAAGGGCGTGCCACAGACCCAGGGCATGATGTGCGTCAACCAGGCGCAATACCTCGCCTGCCTGCCGCTGCTGGGCGCGCGCCATCACACCATCGTCGACTGGCTGCCGTGGAACCACGTTTTTGCCGGCAGCTCGGACTTCAACATGGTGCTGGCGAACGGCGGCTCGCTCTATCTGGACGACGGCAAGCCGGTCAAGGGGCTGTTCGAAAAAACCTTGACGACGCTTAAGCTTAAGACCGGCACGCTCAGTTTCAACGTGCCCGTGGCCTATGCGATGCTGGTCGATGCCATGCGCAAGGACGAGGCGCTGAAGCGTGATTTCTTCACCGATCTCGACATGATCTTCTACGCTGGCGCCTCGTTGCCCGCCGATGTCTGGGGCGCGCTCGAAGACATGGCGCGCGAGGTCACCGGCAAGGTGCCGATGATGACGTCCAGCTGGGGGATGACCGAAACCGCCCCGGCCTGCATCATCCACCACCAGGGCGGCGCCCAGACCGGCATGATCGGCGTGCCGGTGCCGGAGCTGGAGGTCAAGCTGATCCCGGAACAGCCCGAACGGTACGAGCTGCGCGTGCGCGGCCCGAACGTCATGCCCGGCTACTACGAAGACCCTGAAAAGACGGCGGAAACCTTCGATGACGAAGGCTTTCTGATCACCGGTGACGCGGTGCGGTTCATCGACCCGGACGACATCGCGCAGGGTGTGAAATTCGATGGCCGGATTTCCGAGGACTTCAAGTTGCTGACCGGCACCTGGGTGCAGGCGGGCACGCTGCGGCTGAATGCGCTGGCCGCGCTCAAGGGGCTGGTGCAGGACGTGGTGGTCACCGGCGCCGACCGTAACTCTCTGGGATTGCTGATCTTTCCCGACCCGCACCTGCATCTGCCCGACGGTGGCGACGGCACCGTGAGTGACGCCGATTACCGCGCCCAGATCACCGAACGGCTGCACAAGCTGGCCGAGGAGGCAACCGGATCCTCCACCCGCATCGTGCGCGCCATGGTGATGGCCGAACCGCCCTCGGTTGGCGATGGCGAAATCACCGCCAAGGGCAGCCTGAACAACCGGGTCATCCTGACCCGGCGCGCCGATTTGCTCGAACGGCTCTATGACGACGCCGACGCGGCAACGCTCAAAGTCTAAGTCCCGGGCCGCCCCGGCCTGACGAAAAACAGGAGACCAAAGATGGTCGATATCACCAAGGTCCGCGCGATCGACATCCACACCCACGCCGAGGAACCCTGCGGCTGCCATTCCGACGACGGCTATGACGATCTGCAGACGACGATGGCCAACTACTTTGGCGCGCCGTGGAAACACCCGCCGACCATCCCCGAAACCGCCGCGCATTTCCGCGAACAGAACATCGCCGCGGTGATCTTTCCGGTAGATGCCGAACGCGAAACCGGTTACCGCCGCTATTCCAACGACGAGGTCATCGAGCTGGTCAAGCAGAACGATGACGTGCTGATCCCCTTTGCCTCCATCGACCCGTGGAAGGGCAAGATGGCCGTGCGCGAGGCGCGCCGCCTGATCGAGGATCACGGCATCAAGGGGTTCAAGTTCCACCCGACGTTCCAGGGGTTCTACCCGAACGACCGCATGGCATATCCGTTCTATGAGCTGCTGGACCACTATGGCGCCATCGGGCTGTTCCACACCGGCCAGACCGGGGTCGGGTCGGGCATGCCCGGTGGCAACGGCATGCGGCTGAAATTCTCCAACCCGATGTATCTGGACGATGTCGCGGTGGATTTCCCGAACATGAAAATCATCATGGCGCACCCCTCCTTCCCCTGGCAGGAAGAGGCGCTGGCCGTGGCGCAGCACAAGCCCAACGTCTACATCGACCTGTCGGGCTGGTCGCCGAAATACTTCCCGCCGATCCTGGTGCGCTACTGCAACTCGATCCTGCGCAAGAAGGTGCTGTTTGGCTCTGACTGGCCGATGATCACACCGGAACGCTGGCTGGCCGATTTCGAGAAAATCGACATCAAGGACCACCTGCGCGAGGACATCATCAAGAACAACGCCGCGCGCCTGCTGGGGCTGATGTGATGCTGCCCGCGCCCGAGTTGAAACCGTTCTGCGAACTGCGCGTGGACCTAGCCCCGATCATGGAAATGGGACCGGGACGCGCCGGCCAGCGGCGGATCATCCCGATCATCGGCGGCACCGTCACGGGCCGGGTGAACGGGAAAATCCTCAACCTGGGCGCGGACTGGCAGACGATATATGCCGATGGTTCCGCCGATCTCGACACCCGCTATGCGTTTGAAACCGACGACGGCGCGTTGATCGAGATCATCAACAAGGGCGTGCGCCGTGGCCCGCCCGAGGTGGTGGCGCGGCTGGCCAGGGGCGAAGACGTCGATCCGGCCGAGTATTACATGCGCACCACCGCCCGGCTGGAAAGTGGCGATCCGCGCTATGACTGGGTCAACGGCATGATCTTTGTCGGTACCGGCGTACGCTGGGCGGCACAGGTGCGGGTTTCGCTGTTCACGGTGGAATAAGCACTTCTAATCGAAAGGTAAGAAGATGAAGGAATTCTCGGCGCCCCTGGGCGATATCCTGTTTTGTCTCAATTACGTCGCCGGCGCTGATACGGTGCCCGATTGGGATGGCGATCTGGCCGCCGAAATTGCCGGCCACTTTGCTGCCTTCGCCGAGGGCGAGATCGCCCCTCTGGATGAACCCGGCGACCAGCAGGGCTGCCGGTTGCAGGATGGCCGGGTCCAGATGCCCGACGGCTATGCCAAGCTTTATGCCGATTATGTCGAACAGGGCTGGCCCGGGCTGACCGCGCCCGAGGAATTCGGTGGTCAGGGCATGGGCGCGATGATGCTTGCGATCACCTCCGAGATCTTTTCGGGCGCGAACCATTCGCTGCAGATGGTGACGGGTCTGGTGCCCGGCGCGATACGCACCCTGATGAATTTCGGAACCGATGCGCAAAAAGCCAGGTTTGTTCCGCCGCTGGCCAGCGGTCAGACGCTGGCCACCATGTGCCTGACGGAACCGGGTGCGGGCTCGGATCTGGCGCGGGTGCGCTGCAAGGCGCAGGCCGAGGGCGATGCGTGGACGATCACCGGAGAAAAGATCTTTATCTCGGGCGGCGATCAGGACATGAGCGATGACATCCTGCACCTGGTGCTGGCGCGGACGTCGGATGACGGAATTCGCGGGCTGTCGCTGTTTCTGTGCCCCTGTACCCGGGCGGATGGCACCCGCAACGCGGTGACGGTGACCCGGATCGAGGAAAAGATGGGCCTGCATGCCTCGCCGACCTGCCAGCTGGCCTTTGACGGGGCCGAGGCTGAACTGATCGGCGCCGAGGGGCAGGGGCTGCGGGCGATGTTCACCATGATGAACCATGCGCGGGCGGACGTCGCGCTGCAGGGCGTGGCCCATGCGGCGCGGGCCTATGACGTGGCCAGCACTTATGCCGCCGAGCGGACACAGGGCCGCAAGGCCGATGGCAGCCCGGCGGTTCTGGCCGATCACGCCGACGTGCGGCGCATGGTTGACGAGATCGACGCGCTGGCCTTGGGCGGACGGGCAATTGCGCATCTGTCCTTTGTCACGATGGAGCGGGGTGACAACCCCGCGCTGGTCGAATTCCTGACACCGGTCGCCAAGTCCTTTTGTACCGAGGCGGGCATGCGGGCGGCGGAATTGGGCGTTCAGGTGCTGGGCGGCTACGGTTACCTGCAGGAATACCGGCTGGAGCAGACCTATCGCGATGCCCGGATCACCGCGATCTACGAGGGTGCCAACGGCATTCACGCCAGGATGCTGGCGACGCGGCTGCTGGGCGGGGCAGAGGCCGATGCCTTTGCCGCGTTCGTCGCCGCCGAAGGTCTGGAAAACGACCGCAGTTTCGAGCTGTGGCGCGCGGCCCGGATGCATCTGCTAGCGCAGGAGGATCCGACCCCTCTGGCCCATGACTTCATGCAGCTGACAACGGCGGTCCTGTTGCGGTGCCTCTGGGCGCGGATTTCGGCGGCTGCGGACAATCACCCCGATGCCGGGCGACTCCGCCGCGTGGCGGCGCAGGTCAGCCGCCGGGCGCCGGCCTTTGCCGCGGCGCATGCTGCCTGTATCCTCGCCCAGATCTGAGGTGATGCGCCATTGACGCCCCCCCACCGGCCCCTTATGTGCCGCAAGGCGCGGAGGGCCGGATGGCCGCGGGTCGCCTGATCCGAGGAAAGTCCGGACTCCCTGAAGCAACGGTGCCGGGTAACACCCGGGCGGGCGCGGCGGGTTTCCCGCCGGACCCGACGGATAGCGCCACAGAAAACAGACCGCCTGCCCATGGGCAGGTAAGGGTGAAACGGTGGGGTAAGAGCCCACCGCGCCCCCGGCAACGGGGGCGGCACGGCAAGCCCCACCGGGAGCAATGCCAAATAGGACCCCCGCGCGGGCTGGTCCGGGCAACCGGATACCGCCGCTAGGCCCGCTTCAGCCAAGAGGGGTCGGGTTGGCAGCACAAGGCACGTGGCAACACGGGCCGTAGATGAATGGTCATCGAAGGGGCGCGAGCCCTGGAACAGAATCCGGCTTACAGGCCCTCCGCGCATTATTTTCCGTTTCGGTCGTGCCACCGCTGCCCGTTGCCGCACCTGCAGAAAAGTTTTCCGCGATGCGACACAATGGTCGGTTCTGGGCGCTGGTGAACCTGATAGGATCTGAAAGCCAGGGCCGCCCCGTGTCGCGGTCATAGGAACAGGGATCTGATCGAATGAGTTTTATGAAGGCGCTTGCCACCGTGGCCGTTGGGCTGACATCAGCCAAGGGAAGCGAAACCCCGGTCGCCGGGCTGGAAGGTCTGAAGGCGATGTTTCCCACGGGAGACGGCAATCCGGCGGCCGAGCAACTGGCCAAACTGGCGGAACAGTTCGGGGTGTCCGGTGGGGCCGATCAGATCAAGGACATGATGAACCAATTCGCGATTCCCGGCCTGCCGGCCCTGGGCGAGATGCCCGGTCTGGCGGATATGCAGAAGATGGCGCCGGACATGAGCGGCTTTGCCGGTCTGGGCGGGGTGATGAACGCGCTTCAGGGCGCGGCCCTGGCCACCGGGACGCAGTCGGCGGACTTGCTGAGCGCGCTGTTCGGCGGCACGCCGGTGGGCGACGCCATGGAAGCACAGGCCAAGCTGATGTTGCGGGCCATGATTCAGGCGGCCAAAGCCGATGGCGACATCGACCCCGAGGAGCAGGCCAGGATCCTGGAGCAACTGGGGGACGACATCACCGACGAAGAGAAAGCCTATGTGCAGGAGCAGATCGCGGCGCCGTTTGATCTGCAGGCCCTGGCCGCGGATGCCGGTTCAGCGGCGCAGGAACAGGTTTACGCGATGTCGCTGTCCGCGATTCATCTGGATAACCCGGTCGAGGCCAGTTACCTGACCGCCCTGGCCCAGGCGATGGGGATGTCCGAGGAAAAGCGCAATGCCATTCACGAGAGAATGGGGATCGACCCGCTCCCGTCCTGACATTTGACGACGCCGGTGGCCGGCGCCCTTGGGGGCGCACGGCCCCATTGGGGCAGGTGACAGAGGGTTAAAAGCCGGTGTCGGCGAACGATCCCCAGTCCCGGCCCGGCAAACCCCATTTCGACGCTTGACTCGGGCGCGATTGCCGTTAAAACGCGGGCTTCACGAGATTACCCCGGGCCGAACTGCGCCCGATGCAGGAGACGACCCATGGCGAAGCCGACCACAATCAAGATCCGCCTGAATTCGACCGCAGGCACCGGCCACTTCTATGTGACCAAGAAAAACGCCCGTACCATGACCGAGAAGATGGTCGTGCGGAAATATGACCCGGTTGCCCGCAAGCACGTCGAGTACAAAGAAGGCAAGATCAAGTAAGCCTGATCTGACCGATCAACCGGACGATGGAACAGGGGCTGCGGGTATCGCGGCCCTTTTTCGTTTCCTGGCGGAGGTATGATGGAGTTTGCCGTCCGACCCAGCACGAAATCTGATCTGGCCGCTGTCGACGCGGTGCTGGCGCGATCCTATCCCAAGCTGTTGAAACACGACTACCCGCCCTCGGTTCTGGTGACCGCACTGCCGCTGATCAGCAAGGCGCAACCGGCGCTGATGTCCTGTGGCACCTACTACGTTGCCGAAATGCCGGACGGGCGCATTCTGGGCGCGGGCGGGATCACCCGAGACCGGGCCCGTGCCGATATCGGCCATGTCCGCCACGTGGCCACCGACCCCGATCATACGCGTCAGGGGGTTGCGGGGGCGATTCTGCGCCACGCGCTGACGCGCGCCCGTGACAGCGGACTGGTCCACATCGAATGCTGGGCGACCCGGACGGCGGTGCCGTTTTATCGCGCTCAGGGTTTTGACGAAAAAGGCCCGATCGACGTGCCGCTTGCCCCCGGTATCAGCTTTCCCGCCGTGCGGATGACACAAAGCTTGTCATCACCGGCGTTCTGCCGTTAGCTTTGATGAACTCAACAGCTGCCACTGTACCGGAAATCACTATGACCAAGCGTCTGTCCATTACCGCCTGCCTGATCGCCCTGTCTCTGTCCGCCTGCAGCAACTGGGGCTACAACAAGGGGATCGGCTTTACCGGGATCGACGGGGAACCCAAGAGCGTGGCACAGGCCAATGGCCAGACCGGCATCGTCACCCGCGCCTTGTCCCCGATGGAGGCCCTGGCGGCCCTGCCGCCGGTCAGCGTTCGCGCCGAGTCGGCATCGCAAGCGGATTTGGCCGGCGCGGCGATCGCCGCGGGTGGCGACACACCGCAGACCGGCGTCTGGGTACACATGCACGATCAGCCGCTGTTGATGAGCATGGTGCGCGTCAATGGCCAGATGTTCAGCGTGCTCAAGGTGCCCGAGGGCAATTCCAGCCGCATGGTAGAGGGCACCGCGACTGCGTTCGTGGGATCGGCCCCGGAACTGACGGGGTGCCTGACCCAGAGCGGCGCCTATGCACGGGGCGGGTCCGAAGCACGGCCCAAGGGTATCGCCGTGGCGATGAACTGCAGCTGACGGCAGGGAACCAAAGTGACGGTTCAGCGGTCCTGCGGGGGCACGTCTTTCAACCGGTTTGACAGGTCGGCCCGCTCTTCGGCTGTGTAGCGGTTGTAGCGCCGTTTCGTGCCGGGGGGGTGGTTTTCCAGCCCGGTACCGGGCCGCCAGCTGTGCGCGGGGCGGATCGGTCGTGGCACCAGGTTGCCGCCGCAATTGGCGCAGACGCCCAGCAGCACGTCCCGGGCGCAGGTCACACAGTAGGTGCATTCATAGGTACAGATCCGCGCCTCGGCCTCGGGCGGCAGATCGCAGTCGCAGATTTCACAGTTCGGACGCAGTTCCAGCATGACGCCAGTAAGCAATGAAAAAGGGCCGGTCGCAATGACCGGCCCGGTATTCTTGTCCAAAAGTGGACTGATTATTCGCGATTGCCGAACAGTTGCAGCAGGAACATGAACATATTGATGAAGTCCAGGTACAGCTGCAGCGCGCCCATGATCGCGGCCTTGCCGATCCATTCGCTGTCGCCGGAATGGGCGTGCTCAAGATAGGTGGTCTTGATCGTCTGGGTGTCATACGCGGTCAGGCCGGCAAAGATCAGAACGCCCAGAACCGAGATCGCAAAGGCCATCGCCGAGCTGGCGATAAAGATGTTCACGATCGATGCCACGATCAGGCCGATCACACCCATGACCAGGAACGTGCCCATGGCGCTGAGGTCTTTCTTGGTCGTGTAGCCATACAGCGACAGACCCGCGAACGCGATCGAGGTGATGAGGAACACCTGGATGATCGACTGCCCGGTAAAGATCAGGAAGATCGAGCTGATCGACAGGCCCATCACGGCGGCAAAGGCGTAGAACACCAGTTGCGCACCAGCGGCCGACAGACGGTTCAGCGCCGCGCTGAAGCCAAAGACAAAGGCCAGCGGGGCAAACATGATCACCCATTTCAGGGGCGATCCATAGATCGCATAGCCGAACGAGGTCAGGTATTTATCTGCGCTCAGCTGCGCTGCGGCTGCTGACGGATCACTGGTCACGGCCAGGCCGGAAATGGCCCAGGCGGCGGCAAAGGTGATCAGCATGCCCACGGACATCGTGCCGTAGACTTTGTTCATATGAGCGCGCAGGCCCGCATCAATCTCGGCGGCGCGCGCGCCGGTCGCCGTCCGGATTGTGTTGAGTTCAGCCATTCATGGTCTCCATAGCATGACGGTTGGACCGCTGACCAAAGGCAGCGGCGTTCCCGCTAAATATCGGAGAGGTGATCCTGTATTTCAAGTAAATCCGCCTGCAAATCCAACGGATTTCACGACAAAATTCCGCCGCATCGGTCTGATGCGGCGGTAATGGGGCGGAACCGTGGCGAAAAGTTGGCGGTTCGGCGAGGGTCTCAGGACCGCCAGGTGTCCGGCGCGTCCCAGAACGGGCGGCGCGCTTCGGTTTCCGCCTGGGCGCGGGTGACGCCGATGTCACGCAGGGCGTCGGCGTCGAGCCGGCGCAGGGCCTGACGCTGGCGCCAGATTCCGAACAGGCGGCCAAGGGGAGTGGTGCGGCGGGCGGAGGAACGCGCGGTGCTGTGGGAGGAGGTCGTGAAGGTCATAGCCTGTGTCCTTTCTGGTATTCGTGATGGTTTCGTATCATTCAATCAATTTCCTTGATCTATATGGGGCAATGTGGTTCATTCTTGAAACGAATGTTTTTGATCCGACCCATCAGGAAGTGTGATTTATGCGAAATCTGGACATTACGACGCTCCGATCCTTTGTCGCCGTGGCTGACAGCGGCGGCGTGACACGGGCGGCAGGGTTCCTGCACCTGACGCAATCCGCCGTGTCGATGCAGCTGAAACGGCTGGAGGAACTGCTGGATCTGCAGCTGTTCGACCGGTCGGGGCGGGGTATCGCCCTGACGGCGTCGGGGGAACAGTTGCTGGGCTATGCCCGCCGCATGGTGGCGATGAACGACGAGATCATGGCGCGGCTGACCGATCAGGCGTTCGAAGGAGAGGTCAGCCTGGGCGTGCCGCATGACATCGTGCATCCGGTGATCCCGCGCGTGTTGCAGCGGTTCAACGCCAGCTTTCCACGGGTCAAGGTGAACCTGGTCGATTCAAGCACCCGAAGACTGAAGGAAGGGTTCGCGCGCGGTGAATACGACCTGATCCTGACCACCGAAACCAGCGCGGGCGAGGGCGGAGAGACCATTCACCGGATGCCGCTGCGCTGGGTCGGCGCGCTGAATGGTTCGGCCTGGCGGCAGCGGCCGCTGCGCGTTGCGTTCTGCCGCCATTGTATCTTTCGCGGCGAAGCGACCGCCGCGCTGGACGCGGCGGGGATCACCTGGGACATGGCCGTGGACAGCGAATCGGACCGCACCATCGAGGCGACGGTCAGCGCCGATCTGGCGGTGACCGTGCTGCTGGAGGGGACCGAACCGTCGCATCAGGAAATCATGGACCACGGGGGCACGCTGCCCCGGTTGCCGGTGCAGAATATCAACCTCTATGGCGGTGACAGGATGAAAGCGCAGTACATCGAGGAACTGGCAGCCCTGATCCGACAGAGCTATGAGGCGCTGCGTCCGCCATTGCGGGCGGCGGGCTGATCTGAACCGGGTCAGCTGCGCGGCGCGCGCAGGCGATCCAGCCGCAGCCGGTGACGGGCGTCTGTCAGCCTAAGAGCGCTGGCCAGCACGGCGCCGAGCACGCCCAGACCGGTGGCACCGCCGATCAGGAACATGATCAGCAACTGGTACTTGACGGCTTCGCGCGGATCGACGCCGGACAGGATCTGCCCGGTCATCATGCCGGGCAGGGATACCACGCCGGTCGCCGCCATCGCGTTGATGATCGGGGTAAAGCCGCTGCGCAGCGCATCGCGCATGACCGGGCGCAGCGCCTGCATACGGGGCGCGCCCAGCAGCAGCCGCGCCTCGACCCCGCGTTGTTCCCGGACCAATACACCGTGCAACGTGTCCAGGCCGAGGCTGATACCGGTCATCGTGTTGCCCAGGATCATTCCGAACAGCGGCAGCGCGAATTGCGGCGACCACCAGGGATCTGGCCGGATCTGCGCCGTCAGGGCAAAAACGGTGACCAGCGCGGCAGACATCATCATCGCGCCTGCCCCCAGCGAATAGCCCCATGTCCCGGCGAGTTGCCGGTTTTGCCGGGCGGCAATTTCACGGGCGGCGAAACCCAGCATCACAAGCGCGATCAGCAGGGTGAACCATGGCGACCCCAGTGAGAACACGCTCTTGAGCACCAACCCGACAAGCAACAGCTGCACCACCATTCGGGCCGCCGAGATCAGGAGCTTGCGTTCCAGCCCCAGTTGCAGGGACAGGGACAGGCCCGCATTGAACAAAAGGAAGACCGCCGCGAGAGCGATGTCCGTTGCGGAAAGGGCGATATAGCCCGTCATTTGCCCGGATCCGGCGTCAGCCGCCCCTTGTCCATCCTGTAGCGGCGCGCGTTCAGCCGCTCCGCCTGGGCGGGGTCATGGGTGACGATGATGGCCGGTACACCTCGCGCGATCACGTCCCGGATCAACGCCTCGACACGCTCTGTCGCCGCCGGATCCAGCGCCGCGGTGGGTTCATCCAGCAACACGGCCTGTGGAGCGCAGCACAACGCCCGGACCAGCCCGAGGCGCTGCCGTTCTCCGGTGGACAGTCGGCTGACCTCCCAATCCAGGGCCGGGGCCAGGTCCAGTGCCTCGAGCATGGGAAGGGGATCGTGGGCGGGGTCGAAGTGGTCGCGGACGCGATCCGCCCACCATCCGGTCTCTGCGGGGACCATCGCAACGCGCTGTCGCCATTGCCAGGCTGGCATTTGATCACGCTCCTGCTGTCCCAGCCGGACATGTCCGGTGTTGGGATCGAGATCCGCAATGGCGCGCAGAAGCAACGACTTGCCCGAGCCGGAGGGGCCGGTGATCGCCGCGCAGTCGCCGGCCCCGACCGTCAGCGAAACCGGTCCGATCAATTCCGTGGCGAGCGTTTCGACGCGTAGCATACCCAAGCAGTAGCCCCGTCCGGCCGAAATGGCACGCGCGATCTGCGGGGCGGGGTCAGGGGGTGATCACCACCTTGCCGGTTGACGCGCGGCGGCGCAGCAGGTCCAGCCCCTCGGCGGCCCGCTCCAGCGGCAGGGTATTGCTGATATGCGGTTTCAATCGCCCTTCGAGGTACCAGCCCATGAGCGTGGTCATGCTGTCGGCGACCACAGCAGGGCTGAACTTCAGATACCCTCCGATGTAA
This sequence comes from Seohaeicola saemankumensis, assembly GCF_020171285.1. GTDB lineage: Bacteria > Pseudomonadota > Alphaproteobacteria > Rhodobacterales > Rhodobacteraceae > JAIUZI01. Next base: position 107,500 of record NZ_JAIUZI010000013.1, on the reverse strand, counting down.
AAGCCAATCACGGTCAGGTTCTTGACCAGAAGGTGATTGGCGGGGATCTGGGGAACCTCGCCGCTGGCGAATCCGATGGGTAGCAGGCGGGCCTCTGGCCGGCAGGCGCGGAAGGCGGCCTTGAAGGCGGCGCCGCCGACCGCGTCATAGACGACATCGGCCCCGCCCAGTTCCAGAACCCGCGCGCGCAGGTCCTCGCTGTCGTCGATCAGGTGGTCGGCGCCGGCCGCCTTGGCCACCTCGAGCTTGTCGGCGCCGCGGGCGTGGGCGATCACGGTTGCGCCCATCAGCTTGCCGATCTCCACCGCCGTCAGTCCGACGCCGCCCGCGGCCCCGGTGACCAGCAGGGTCTCGCCCGGTTGCATGCGGGCGCGATGGTCCAGCGCCATGTGGCTGGTGCCATAGGTCACTGGAAAGGACGCGGCATGTTCAAAGGGCATCGCATCGGGGATCGGTACCGCGCGCGCGGCATCAAAGACGCCCTGTTCGGCCAATCCTCCCTGGCCGCAGAATACCGCCACGCGATCCCCGATGCGCAGCCCTTCGACCTCACTCCCGACCGCGTTGATGACGCCGGCCACTTCCATGCCGAGGGTAAAGGGCGCCTGGGGCGTGTCCTGATACGTTCCCTTTTGCATCAGCAGATCGGCGAAATTCAGCCCACAGGCGCGGATGTCGACGCGCACCTGTCGCGGCCCCGGTTCGGGAACGGCGATATCGGTCAGAATGGCGGGCTGGTTGGCGGTTTCGACCCGAAAAGCGCGCATGGCACCTCCTGCATTTCTTTTCGTTTTGCTATCACCAGCGTGTGTTTCGCAGCCACGCAAGGATCGTTGAGCATCAAAATGTAACGTTCCGTCAGCATTTTTTAACCTTTGCGGGTCAGGGATTAGCCATAGAAAGCCCCAATGAAAACCGGTTTTTGCCACTCAACCTTAGGCGACACAAACGGTGTCGGGAATCAACTGACTTGAAATCAACTGAAAAGGGCGTAGAGTCCGAGGCGTGGTGCGGTTCGGGTCGCATTCGTGGGAAATAGGCTAAGATGGCGCCACAGTTGTAATTGGGTGGGCGCAGTGGCTATTGCGTTGCCCGGGCGGTTACCAGTGAGACAAAGGAGTACCCCATGACCCATCCTGTCGACGTCCATGTGGGCAAACGAGTCCGGCACCGTCGCTGGCTGATTGGAATGACCCAACAGCAATTGGCGGAGCAGGTTGGAATCAAGTTCCAGCAAATTCAGAAGTATGAGACCGGTGCCAACCGTGTCAGCGCGTCCCGGCTTTGGGATATCGCCGATGCCCTTGACGTGCCTGTCAGCTTTTTCTTTGAAGGTCTGGATGAGGTCCAGAAAGAAGACGCCGACCGTGCAATGGTCCCGGCTGATCTGATGGGCGACAAAGAGGCGCTCGACCTCGTTCGGTCCTACTACGCGATCCCGGAAAATCAGCGCCGCAGGCTGTTTGAACTGGCCCGCGTTTTAAGCGACGTTGCGTGATCCGGACCTGAAACCGGACTGATCGCGCGGATACCTGTTCGAACCGGGCCTTGATGAGGGCCGGTTCACCTGTATTCAAGCTTGCAATCGGTCATGTTCAGTGGCAGCGAAAGACCTATGCCTTCTGATAATGAACTGACCGATCTCGACGTCGCACACCTGATGGCGGACGCGGCGCGCACCGCGATCCTGCCTCTGTTTCGCAAGTCGGATCTGACCACGGACAACAAGGATTCGCAGGGGTTTGACCCGGTGACCATCGCCGACCGCGACGCGGAACAGGCGATGCGGGCGATTCTGGGCGAACATCGGCCCGAAGATGGCATCTGGGGCGAGGAATTCGGCCTGCAATCCGGTCCCAGCGGCCGGCTTTGGGTGCTCGACCCGATTGACGGCACGCGCGGATTTATCAGCGGCACGCCGACATGGGGTGTGCTGATTGCCTTGTCGGATGGCGGGGCGCCGTTTCTGGGCGTGATTGACCAGCCCTATATCGGCGAACGGTTCACCGGCGCGCCCGGCGTGTCGATCATGACGGGGCCGCATGGCCCCCGGGCGCTGGAGACCCGCAAAACAGCCCGGCTGGCAGAGTCGATTCTCTTTACCACCTTCCCAGAGGTCGGCACGCCGCAGGACCGGGCCGCTTTTGAGGCCGTTGCGGGACAGGTTCAGCTGACCCGCTTCGGGATGGATTGTTACGCCTACGCACTGCTGGCCGCCGGTCAGGTCGATCTGGTGATCGAGGCGGGGTTGAACGCCTATGACATTCAGGCCCCAATCGCGGTCATCGAAGCCGCCGGTGGTGTCGTGACGGACTGGATGGGCGGGCCGGCGCATCAGGGCGGCCGCGTTCTGGCGGCTGCGAATCCGGCACTTCACGCTGCCGCGCTTGAGGTATTGGCGGGCTACTGAGCAGCAGCCTTGAGCCTTGGTGCGGGCTGCTGTACGTTCTGGTTCAAGGCCGGTCTCTTTGCCCGTTTTCCGCCAGCCTCTTCACAACTCGCAAACAGAGACGGGCGCCAGGCGAGGCTGTGAAATGACCCATTCAGAAACTCTGATCCGAAATGCCGACACCATTCTCACGATGGATGACGACCGGCGCAAACTGACGGCTGCTGACATCCTGATCCGCGATGGCGTGATTCATGAAATCGGATCGAACCTGAGCACGACAGGCAATACGATCGACGCGCGCGGATGCGTGGTGACGCCGGGGTTGGTCAACACCCACCACCATCTGTACCAGTCGATGACCCGTGCGGTACCCGGTGGGCAGGATGCGCTGCTGTTTGGCTGGCTGCAGACGCTCTATCCGATCTGGGCGCGCTTTGGCCCCGAAGAGATCTATGTCTCGGCCCTGACCGGACTGGCAGAGCTGGCGCTGTCAGGGTGTACGCTGACGTCGGATCATCTGTACCTCTACCCGAATGGCGCGCGGCTGGATGACACCATCGCCGCGGCCCGCGACATCGGGATGCGGTTCCATCCGACGCGCGGCGCGATGAGTATCGGAGAAAGCGACGGCGGCCTGCCACCGGACGCATTGGTCGAACGCGAAAAGGATATCCTGAACGACAGTATCCGGGTGATCGACACATTTCACGACGCGGGCGAAGGTGCGATGTGCCGTGTCGGCATCGCCCCGTGCTCTCCGTTTTCGGTCAGTCGCGACTTGATGCGGGATGCCGCCCTGTTGGCGCGCGACAAGGGTGTGATGCTGCATACGCACCTTGCGGAAAATGACGAGGACATCGCCTATAGCCTGGAACGTTTCGGGTGCCGGCCGGGCCAATACGCGGAGGACCTCGGGTGGACCGGGCCAGACGTGTGGCATGCCCATTGCGTCAAGCTGGACGGGGCAGAGATCGGTCTGTTTGCGCGGTCGCGCACCGGTATTGCCCATTGCCCCTGTTCGAATTGCAGGCTGGGTAGCGGCATCGCCCCGATCCGCGCCATGCGGGATGCCGGGGTTCGGGTCGGGCTGGGTGTTGACGGCTCGGCCAGCAACGATACCGGCAACCTGATGGCAGAAGCACGTCAGGCCATGTTGCTGCAAAGGGTGGCGCGCGGGGCGGACGCAATGAGCACCCGCGAGGCGCTGGAAATTGCCACCCGTGGCGGGGCCGACGTGCTGGGCCGCCCGGACTGCGGTCGTCTGAGCCTGGGCAAACGGGCCGACATTGCCATATGGGATACCACAGGTATCGACAGCGCCGGCAGCTGGGATCCGGCGGCGTTGTTGCTGGCCGGTCCGACGCGGGTGAAACACCTGTTGGTCGAGGGGCGCCAGATCGTGAGCGACAGCCAGTTCCAGTCCATCGACTTGCCATCGACCCTGCAGCGCCAGCGACAGTTGGCGCGCGCGTTGCAGACCTGAGCCAGCTTTGGCCCGGGATCAGCGCCCGCCGCAGCGATTATCTTGACACGGCCCGGTTCCCGCCGATCCAGACCTCTGCCACGGCCCGGTCATCGCCCATCATGATGGTTGGGAACAGGGCCTCCCATATGTCGCCGGCACGCTCCGCCCGTTGCGCGATCGCCGGGGTCGAGCACAGGTCCAGCACAACGAGGTCGGCCTCCATTCCGGCGGCCAGGTTGCCGATCATACTGCCCATTCCCAGGGCGTGCGCCGATCCGGCGGTCGCCAGCCACAGCAGTTGTGCCGGATGCAGCGCGGTGCCGCGCAGCTGGCCGATCTCGTAGGCCGCCGCCATCGTGCGCAGCATCGAGAAGCTGGAGCCGCCGCCGGTGTCGGTGGCCAGTCCGATACGCTGGCCCTCGGCCATCAGGCCGGCCATGTCGAACAATCCCGACCCGATGAACGTATTGGAGGTCGGACAATGCACCAGCGCCGCGCCGACCTCGCGCAGCCGGTCCCGTTCGCGCGGTTCCAGGTGGATCGCGTGGCCGTAGAGCCCGTTGCGGCCCAACAGCCCGTGCGCCTCGTAGGTGTCGAGGTAGTCGCGCGCCGAGGGGTACAGCGACCGGACCCAGTCGATTTCGTCGGTTTGTTCGCTCAGGTGAGTTTGCATCAGGCAATCGGGGTGCTCTGACCACAGCGCCCCCAGCGCCTGCAACTGATCCGGCGTCGAGGTCGGAGAGAACCGCGGCGTGATCGCATAACTCAGCCGGTCGATGCCGTGCCACCGTTTCAGCAGCGCCTTGCTGTCGTCATAGGCCGATTGCGCGGTGTCGCGCAGCCCGTCGGGCGCATTGCGGTCCATGCAGGTCTTGCCGGCGACCACCCGCTGGCCACGCGCCTGGGCGGCAGCGAAGATCGCGTCAACGCTGGCGGGGTGTATGGTGCAGAAACTGCACATCGTGGTGGTGCCATGCGCGGCTGTGAGGTCAAGGTAGCGCCCGGCGATTTCACCCGCATAGGCAGGGTCGGCGAATTTCATCTCTTCGGGGAAGGTATAGGTATTCAGCCAGTCGATCAGCCGTTTGCCCCAGCTGGCGATCATCGCCGTCTGAGGGTAGTGCACATGGGCATCGACAAAGCCCGCCATAATTACGTGCCGCCCGTGATCGACGACCTTGGCGTGCGGAAAACCGGCGCGCAGACCCGCAGCCGTACCAACGGCGGCAACATGCCCGCCCTGAAGAACAACCGCTTCGTCCAGGCGCGCGGCTTCTTTGGGCGGGTCTTCGAAAGGCGAGCGGTCGAACGACAGGACCTGCCCGGTCAAGATGGTCTGCTGGGTCACTTTCTGCCCTTTGTCACGCGGTGAATTTGCGGTTCAGACTAGCGGCGACAATCTTTGGGGTAAATTCGGCTATTGTCATTGTTTTCCGGTAGCAGCTTCTTCTATTTTGCAGCGAAACCGGAGAAGGGGGCGAACCATGAGCACAGGTGATCAGCAGACCGACACCCAGGCGCCCCAAACTCAGGAAGAAGCCGGTTACGATCTGGATCGGCGGGCGATGGCGGCGATTCTCTATGCCGTGGACGTCGATGACAGGGACCAGCTCGTCGCCCTGATGGAGCCGCTGCATGCGGCGGATATCGCCGACCTTCTGGAGCAGATCAACGCCTTTGACCGGGGGCGGCTGATCCGGCTGTACGGCAAGGAATTCGATGGTGAAATCCTGTCGGAGCTTGACGAAAGCATCCGAGAGGAAGTTATCGCGATCCTGCATCCCGAAGTGCTGGCCGAAGCCGTGCGCGAGCTGGAGAGCGACGATGTCGTCGACCTGGTCGAAGATCTGGAGGAACCCCAGCAAGAGGCAATCCTTGACGCGCTGGAGGATGCCGACCGGGTTGCGGTTGAACAGGCGCTGGCCTATCCCGAAGGATCCGCTGGCCGCCTGATGCAGCGCGAGGTGGTGATGGTGCCCGAACACTGGGACGTCGGTTCTGCCATCGACTTCCTGCGCAACGCCGAAGAGTTGCCCGACCAGTTCTACCATGTTGTTCTGGTCGACCCGCGCCTGCACCCTGTCGGCAACGTGACGCTGGGCAAGTTGATGTCGTCGCGCCGGAACGTTCTGCTCAAGGACATCACCGAGGACGTGTTCCAGGTCATCCCGGTCAGCCAGGACGAGGGCGATGTCGCCTATGCTTTCAATCAGTACCACCTGATCTCGGCGCCGGTCGTCGACGAAGAGGGGCGGCTGGTCGGCGCCATCACCATTGACGACGCGATGGCCGTCCTCGACGAGGAAAACGAAGAGGACATCCTGCGTCTGGCCGGTGTCGGCGAGGAAAGCTCGCTGTCGGACAGCGTCGCGGAAACCAGCCGGATGCGTTTGCCGTGGCTTGCGGTGAATCTCGCCACGGCGATTCTGGCCTCCAGCGTGATTGCATTGTTCGAAACCACCATCTCGCAATTCGTGGCGCTGGCCGTGCTGATGCCGATCGTGGCATCGATGGGCGGGAATGCAGGCACCCAGTCGCTGACGGTTGCGGTGCGCGCGCTGGCAACCAAGGACCTGACCGGCGCCAATGCGTGGCGGGTCATCCGGCGGGAACTGGCGGTTGGATTGCTCAATGGTCTTGTTTTTGCCGTTGTGATGGGCGTGGTCAGCCTGATTTGGTTCGGTGTACCGGCCATCGGCTGGGTGATCGCGGTGGCGATGGTGGTTAACCTGATCGTCGCCGGTCTGGCTGGTGTCGGCATTCCGCTGATCCTTGAACGGGCCGGGGTCGACCCGGCGTTGGCCTCGGGGACGTTTGTGACGACAGTGACTGATGTTGTCGGATTCTTTGTCTTTCTGGGCCTGGCGGGCGTGGTGCTGCTGTGAGCGATCTGGCGGCGATCAAGGCGGAGGCGCGGGCAGCGGGATTTGCACGACGCGCCGCTGCGTTCGAGCATGCCGCGCCGGGGGCCTGCGGTGTTCTGAGCGAGGTCCTGGCCGGGTATCGCGGCGTTCCGCTGTCAGGTTACATGCCGATCCGAACCGAAATCGATCCCTTGCCGGCGATGGCCGAAGCCGCGGCACATGGCCCGGTTGCGGTGCCGGTGATCCAGGGCAAGGCGCAGCCGTTGCGGTTCAGCCGCTGGGAGCCCGGTTGCGAGATGATCGACGGCCCGTTTGGCGCGCGGGTCCCGGCCAGAGAATACTACTTTGACCCGGAAATCCTGATTGTTCCTTTGGTCGCTTTCGATGCGCGGGGCAACCGGCTGGGCTACGGTGGCGGGTTTTATGACCGCACTTTGCAACAGCTGCGGTCGCGCCGCGCGACGCTGGCCATCGGCTTTGCCTTTGACGGGCAAGAAGCAGGGGAGTTGCCGCTGGAGGCGACGGACCAGCCGCTGGACATGGTGGTAACCGAAAGCCGGGTCTTCACGTTTTGAACGAAAACCCCCGGTGTTTGGTCACGCTGGATCACAAGAATTTGCACTGACATGCGCGGCACCGCCAGCTTAGCGCGCCGGCGCGAAAATCAAGGCTCCACCTGCGAGAAATCCGACAGATCCAGTAACCGGATTGGGTCGTAACCGCTGTTGTCCGTCCTGGAAATGGACGTGTTGCATCAAACGGAGAGTACAGAATGTTTCGCAGAACCTTTGTCGCGTCGACCGCAGCCGCAACCCTGTTTGCAGGTGCGCTATGGGCTGGCGGCCAAAAAATGGACATCGTCGACACCGCCGCAGGCGCCGGGGATTTCAATACCCTTGTCGCAGCCGTTCAGGCCGCGGGTCTGGTTGAAACGTTGAAAGGCGAGGGGCCGTTCACCGTCTTTGCGCCCACCGATGCCGCGTTTGCCGCGCTGCCCGAAGGTACGGTGCAGATGTTGCTGGAACCCGAGAACAAGGACAAGCTGACCGCGATCCTGACCTATCACGTGGTGCCGGGCAAGGTGACCAGTGGTGATCTGAGCAACGGCATGAAAGCGGCGACGGTCCAGGGTGGCAGCGTTGAGATCATGACCGAAGGCGGTGTGACAGTTGACGGCGCCAAGGTCGTTGCCGCTGATGTCATGGCTTCCAATGGGGTGATCCACGTGATCGACGCGGTGATCATGCCCAAGTAACCCTGTCCGACACACGGCCTTGCCGCACCGCGAAGTCCCATACGCCGGTGCGGTTGAGAGGCGCTGCCTTCCTGATCAGGTCCTGGCAGCGCCCCTCGCTATTTCTTGGGGTGTGTTCAGCCGTCCTGGCCCGGCGCATTCTCGCGGAAATACTCCCAAGCATTGACCTCGCGACCGTCAGGAAACACGCAAATTCCGATCTGGCCCTCTGCGGTTTCACGAATCTCATAGGCGCCGCCCTGCGCGATGCAGAATTCGGCCGAGGGGTTGGCAAGCGTTGTTGATCCCTCTTCCGCGGCCAAGGCCGGGAAGGCACCGGCGGCAACGGACAGGATCAGGGCAATCGAACGTGTCATGACAATACTTTCTTACAGGGACCGCGCGCGGGTCCAAGATTGGTCGTCTGCCCCCCGATATCAAGCCCCACGAAACGAAGCGCCGCTTTGACGGGCCAAGTCGCGGTTTGGGTTCTTGCCCTTGCCCCCGGTCGGGCCTACGACGGTAGTCATGAAATGTTTATTCTTGGGCGATGTGATGGGCCGGGCCGGTCGGCAGGCCATCACCGAACATTTGCCACGCCTGCGACAGGAGTGGCGGCTGGATTTCGTCGTTGTCAACGGCGAGAACGCAACAAATGGCATGGGGCTGAGCGCGGATCATGCCAAGGGGCTGCTGGAGGCCGGCGCCGATTGTGTCACGCTCGGCGATCATGCTTTTGACCAGCGCGACATGTTGCAGTTCATCGAACAGGAACCACGCATCCTGAGACCCATCAACTTTGCCAAGAGCGCGCCGGGCAAGGGATATCGCCTGTTCGAAGCGCCGGGCGGACGCAAGGTGCTGGTGGCGCAGGTGTTGGGCCAGGTTTTCATGAAGCGGGCCTTTGACGACCCGTTTTCGGCGATCGAACCGGTTCTCAAAAGCTATCCCCGTGGCGGTCAGGCGCAGGCGGTGATCGTCGATATGCATTGCGAAGCCACGTCCGAGAAAATGGCGATGGGGCATTTCTGCGATGGCCGGGCCAGCCTTGTGGTCGGCACCCACACGCATGTGCCGACAGCGGATGCGCAGGTGCTGCCCGGCGGAACGGCCTACCTGACGGATGCGGGTATGTGCGGCGATTACCATTCGGTGATCGGCATGGAAAAATCCGAACCCATGCGCCGGTTCATTACCGGCATGCCCAAGGGTCGGTTCACGCCGGCGCTGGGCGAGGCGACGCTGTCGGGCGCTTATGTCGAGACGGATGACCGCAGCGGTCAGGCAACAGCCGTTCGCATGGTGCGGATCGGCGGCCGGCTGGAAACCGCCGCGCCATGACGTCAGGCACCGGGCGGGCGGGGCTGCTGGTCATCCTGGTCTGTCTGGGGGCGGGCTGGGGCATCACCCAGCCGCTGGCTAAGATCGCGGTCAGCGAAGGCTATCGCCATTTCGGTCTGATTTTCTGGCAACTCGTGATATCGGGCGCGCTGCTTGCCGCGATCACCGTTGTTCGGGGCAAACGGCTGTCGCTACAGCCGCGTCATCTGTGGCTCTACCTGGTCATCGCCCAGGTCGGAACGGTTCTGCCAAATGCGGCCAGCTACGAGGCCGCGCGGCATCTGCCCGCTGGCGTTTTGTCCGTGTCGATTGCGACGGTGCCGATGTTCGCCTTTCCGATGGCGCTGATGATGGGGAACGATCATTTCCAGTGGTCGCGCCTGTTCGGCGTTGTATTCGGCCTGATCGGCGTCGGGCTGCTGATCGGACCCGAGGCAAGCCTGCCGGAGCGCGCGATGGTGGCCTTTATCCCGCTGGCCCTGGTCGCCCCGGCTTTCTACGGGTTCGAAGGCAACTACGTCGCGCGCTGGGGCACCGGCGGACTGGATCCCATTCAGGTGCTCCTGGGGGCGTCGGTGGTTGGCGCCGCCCTGGCCCTTCCCCTGGCCGTGTTCAGCGGCCAGTGGATCGATCCGAGGCCGCCCTGGGGCCTGCCCGACCTTGCCCTGATCGCGTCATCCTGTGTGCATGCGCTGGTCTATGCGACCTATGTGTGGATGGTCGGCCGGGCCGGACCGGTGTTTGCATCTCTGGTCAGCTATCTGGTGACCGGGTTCGGCGTGATGTGGTCGATGGCCCTGCTTGGCGAACGCTACTCGGGCTATTTTTGGGCAGCCGTTGTGATGATGGTGCTTGGAATGTTCCTGGTGCAACCCCGGCGCAGTGAAACAGTTGCGCGCGCAGGGATTGCCGGTAAAAGTGAGCGCTGGACAGATTCACAGGCATTGAAATGAATTTTTCTCTTTTTTCTGAAACCGGCCAGGCCATTGCGACCCTTGCGGTCGTCGCGGTCATGTTCGCGCTTTTCATCCGCGAACGTTACCCGGCCGAGGTTGTCGCCATTGGGGGGGCGGCGGCCATGCTGGCTTTGGGTGTTCTGCCCTACGACGATGCGCTGCACGTTTTGTCGAACCCCGCGCCGTGGACCATCGCGGCGATGTTCATCGTGATGGGCGCGCTGGTGCGGACCGGGGCATTGGAATGGTTCACGCAGCTGGCCGAGGCGCAGGCGGATTCACGCCCTGCCGTCGCCATCGGCGCATTGATGCTGTTCGTCGTGGTGGCCTCGGCTTTTGTGAACAATACACCGGTTGTCGTGGTGATGATTCCGGTCTTTGTCCAGCTTGCGAACAAGCTCAATATCTCGGCCAGCAAGTTCCTGATCCCGCTGAGTTATGCCGCTATCCTCGGCGGCACGCTGACTCTGATCGGAACGTCGACCAACCTGTTGGTCGATGGTGTGGCGCGTGCCAGCGGGATGGAAGCATTCACCATTTTCGAAATCACGCCGCTGGCAATTTTCCTGGTGGCCTGGGGCGCGATTTATCTGCGGTTCGTTGCCCCCCGCCTGCTGCCCGAAAGGGACAGCATGGCGTCGCTTCTGTCCGGCAAGAAGGCGATGAAGTTCTTTACCGAGGCGGTGATCCCGCCCGACAGCAACCTGATCGGGCGCGAAGTCACCGGCGTGCAGCTGTTCAAACGTCCGGGCGTCCGGCTGGTCGATGTCATCCGGGGGGATATCTCGCTGCGGCGCGAGTTGAAGGGTGTCGAGCTTCAGGTCGGCGACCGGGTGGTCCTGCGGACCCAGATGTCCGAACTGCTCAGCCTGCAACGCAACAAGGAATTGAAACGGGTCGATCAGGTCTCGGCGGTCGAGACCTCGACCGTCGAGGTGCTGATCACCCCCGGCTGCAAGATGGTCGGCCGGTCGCTGGGCTCGATGCGCCTGCGGCGGCGGTACGGCGTCTACGTGTTGGCGGTCCATCGCCGCAACCAGAACATCGGCCGACAACTGGATGATCTGGTGGTGCGGGTTGGCGATACGCTGCTGCTCGAAGGCGCCCCCGCCGATATCCAGCGGCTGGCGTCCGACATGGAAATGGTCGACGTCTCCAAACCCTCGGGCCGCGAGTTCCGTCGCAGCCATGCGCCGATCGCGCTGGGCGCGCTGGCGGGGATTGTTCTGCTGGCTGCCTTCGGCGTGGCGCCGATCCTGCTGCTGGCGGTGCTGGCGCTGGCGGTTGTGCTGCTGACCCGCTGCATCGACTCGGACGAGGCGTTTTCCTTTGTCGATGGCCGTTTGCTGGCGCTGATCTTTGCCATGCTTGCGGTGGCGACGGCGCTGGAAACCTCGGGCGCGATTGAATTGATCGTGCATAACACCTCGCCGCTGATCGCGGGGTTGCCGCCGTTCTTTATCGTCTGGGCGATCTACCTGCTGACCTCTGTGCTGTCCGAGTTGATCAATCACGCGGTTGCGGTGGTGCTGACCCCGGTTGCCATCGGACTGGCGGTGAGCCTTGGTGTCGATCCGCGTCCGCTGGTTGTTGCGGTCATGATCGCGGCCAGCGCGACCTTTGCCACGCCGATCAGCTACCAGACCAACATGATGGTCTATGGGCCGGGCGGGTACCGGTTCACCGACTTTTTGCGGGTCGGCATCCCGCTGAACCTGTCGGTTGGTCTGCTGGCATCGGCGTTGATCCCCATCATGTGGCCCCTGACGCAGCCCTGATCGGGCGGTGGATTCCCGCCCATCTGAAACAGTCGCGCTGCGGCCGCGCTTGAATTGGCAGGGCGCGGCCCACATTCTATTCGGATGAATTCAGGCAAGGATGAAGTCCGATGACCAAGAAAATGATGGCGGCTGTAGCGGCCCTGGCAATCAGTGCAATCACAGCCATGACGGGCCTCGCGCAGGCCGGCACGGTGTCGGGTACCGTAACCTATCTGGAGCGGATCGCGGTGCCGCCGGGTGCGGTGCTCGAGGTGGAGCTGCATGACGTGTCGCGGGCTGATGCCGCCTCGGTCCGGTTGTCGGGGCAGCGGTTTGCACTGGACCGTGTGCCGTTTCCCTTTGCGCTGAGCTATGACGACAACCTGATCGACGAGCGGATGAGCTATACCGTGCAGGCACGGATTCTGAGCGGAGATGTGGTTCTCTACCGGTCAACGACGGCCTATCCGGTCCTGACCCGAGGCGCCGCCGGAGAGGTCGATATTGTCGTTGACCGCATGGCCGCGCCCCAGGCCGCGTCCGCCGATGTTCCAGTCGGCACGTGGCAGGTTGGCGAACTGGGTGGCCGGATGCTCGTGGCCGAGAAACGCCCCGACCTAGAATTCCGGGACGATGGCAGTTTCGGGGGCAGTACCAGTTGCAACCGGTATCGCGGCACGGCCGAATTCACCGGCGATGGCGGGCTGAGTTTTCCCGACAACATCGCCGCGACCCTGATGGCGTGCCCGCCGCCTTATGACAAGCTTGAGAGGGATTTCCTGAAAGCGCTGGGCGAGGTCGAGGGCTATGTGCTGAACGGCGACAATCTCGCGCTGGTCAACGGGGCCGGTGTCGCGGTGATCCGCCTGATGCGAATGCACTAGGCGTTTTCACCGACCACCGGATGATCGCGGCTAAACCCCTGCGACAGGCTTGGTAATTTCCCGGCGGCGCTGTAGTTTGCCCGCAGGGAGACGGATATGGCGCGCCGATTGTCAGCGATTCTGGCCGCAGATGTGGTCGGCTATTCTGCGCTGATGGCGCAGGACGAAGCGGCGACGCTTGCCGCCTTGAACGAATTCCGCAAGGCGGTGCTGGAGCCGCTGATGGCGCGGCATTCGGGCCGGATTGTCAAGCTGATGGGCGATGGGTTGCTGGCCGAGTTTGCCAGCGTGGTCGACGCGGTCGAATTTGCTGTGGCGTTCCAGTCCGCGGCGGCGGCTTGGCAGGACGGGCGGATCGTGCTGCGGATCGGCATCAATCTGGGCGATGTCCTGACAGAGGGGCGCGACATCTTTGGCGACGGTGTGAACGTCGCGGCCCGGCTCGAAGCGCTGGCGGAACCGGGCGGCATCTGCATTTCCGGCATCGTGTTCGACAGCCTTGGCACCAAGGTCGATGCGCGCTTTCGCAGTGACGGGGAACGTCAGCTCAAGAATATCCCCGCGCCAGTGCGGGTCTATCGGTGGAGCGGCGGGAACCCGATGGAGCTCTTGGAAAACCCCGGCCAGAGCCCGGGCGGGGGCCACGCGTCAGGCAAGCCGTCGATCGCGGTTCTGGCGTTCGACAACATGTCCCAGGATTCCGATCAGGAGTATTTCTCGGACGGTATCGCCGAGGACATCATCACCGAGCTCAGCTATTTCAAGGAGTTCTTTGTCATCGCCCGCAACACCAGCTTCTCGTACAAGGGGCAGGCGGTGCGGGTCGATCAGATCAGCCGCGATCTTGGGGTGCAGTATGTCCTTGAGGGCAGCGTGCGCAAGGCCGGGGGCCGGGTGCGGGTCACCGCGCAGCTGATCGACGGCGACAGCGGCGCGCATCTTTGGGCGGCGAAATATGACCGCGATCTGGACGACATCTTTGCGGTTCAGGACGAGATCACCCGCGCGATTGTGGGATCGGTCGCGCCCGAGACCTTGGGCGCTGAACTGCGCCGGTCGCGGGCCAAGACAGGCAGCCTGACCGCCTGGGACCGGGTGTTGCAGGCGCGTTGGCATCTCGGGCAGCTCTCGGCCGACAACAATGTCAGGGCACGCCAGATGCTGGACGAGGCGATTGCCACGGATCCGGGCATGGCCGACGCCCATGCCGCGCTGGCGTTGTGTGATCTGATGGACATGCTGCACCGCTGGAACCCGGATCCGGTGGCGGCGATTGCCCATGCCAGGACAGCCGCCGCCAAGGCGGCAGAGCTGGATGACATGAATGCCAGCGCCTACGGGATGTTGGGAATGGCAGACGCCTTTGCCAGGGACTTCGAAGAGGCCGCGCGCCACCTGACCCGCGCGATCGAGCTGAACCCGAATCTTGCCATCGGCCATGGCAATTTTGCTGCCGTGCATGGGGTGAATGGTGACTATGCCGCTGCGCGCGCCTCTGCCCAACGCGCCGTTGCGCTCAGCCCGCGCGATCCGTTGAAACCCTTTTGGCTGGGGGGCATGGGGATCGGGGCCTATCTGGCCGGCGAATACGAGGATTGCGTGCAGATCGCCGCCGAAGGTCTCAAGGCGCATCCCGGCTATGCCTCGCTGATGCGGCAGGAAACGGCGGCGCTGGCGATGCTGGGGCGCGAGGCCGAGACGGCGGCGTCGTTGCAGCGCCTTCTTGCCCGCATGCCGGACCTGACCATAGAACAGGTGCGGCATATGGTGCCGGTGCGATATCCGGACGATCAGGAGCGCTGGCTGGACGGTTTGCGCCGGGCCGGTTTGCCGGACTAGGAGAGCAGCATGACCCGCCACGATTTACGTATCGCCCTGATGGTTGCGGCAGTCGTGGTCGTGATCGGGCTGCTGCTGGGCTATGTGGCCGGCACCTTTGTCCGGGCCCCGGCCAGTGGGATCGCCCCGCCGCCGCCCGGCGAAACAGCCACCTACGACCGGTCTCCGGCACCGGAGTATCAAAGCGCCGATGGCGGGCAGGTGCCGGGGTACCAAGATCTTTATGTCAACGACTACGCGGGCCTGCTGACACCGGCGGCCCGGTCCGGGATCCGGGGCAGCCTGGTCGATCTCTATGACCGGACCGGCATCGAAATGACGGTTCTGACCATCGCCACCATGTCCGATTTTGGCCACTACGGCCCGATCGAACCCTTTGCCACCCGCCTGTTCAACACATGGGGAATCGGAAACGCCACGCGCAACGATGGGGTGCTGGTGCTGGTCGCGCGCAATGATCGCGAAATGCGGATCGAACTGGGCGCGGGATATGCCGCCAGCTGGGACAAACGCATGCAGAGGGTGATCGACACGGCGTTCCTGCCTGCCTTCCGCCGGGATGCCTATGAACAGGGCATCGTCGAGGGTGTCGATGCCACGATTGCCGAACTGACGGGGGGAAACCCGGCTGAAATGGACCAACCGCCGGTGGTGCGCGGCTGGTCGCGGATCATCGGTTGGCTACAGGATCTGGGCGGCTGGGTCGTCGCCGTTCTGGCACCGCCGCTGGCCGGATTTGCCATGTGGCTGCGGCGCTACCTGCGCCGCCGTCCGCGGCGCTGCCCGACCTGTGCGACACTGATGCAGCGGGCCGGCGAAGAGGCGGATGACGAGCACCTCGATGGCGGCCAGCAACTGGAAGAATACCTGAAGTCCGTGGATTACGACGTCTGGCACTGCACCGGCTGCGGACGGATCGACATCACCCGCCACAAGAACTGGTTTTCCTCCTACGGTGCCTGCCCGAAATGCCAGTACCGCACGATGTCCACCACCTCGACCGTGCTGGTGTCGGCGACGACCAGCAGCACAGGCCGCAAGCGTCTGGACTACGACTGCAGCCATTGCGGTTACAAAGACAGCGAAACCCGGACCATTCCCAAGAAGTCGAAAAGCAGCAGCGGATCAGGCCGGTCGTCCTTTGGCGGCGGCTCGTCCTCGGGCGGTGGCGCCTCGGGCAGCTGGTAGCCCAAGGCGGCCCTGTGTTCGGCGGGTCAGGCCACGGCCTGTGACCGCCCGGCATTGCGACCGGAGAAGATGCAGCCGCCCAGAAACGTGCCCTCCAGCGCGTTGTAGCCGTGGTACCCGCCGCCGCCAAAGCCCGCGACTTCACCAGCCGCAAACAGCCCCGGCACCACCTGTCCGTCGGCGCCGATCATCTGGCTGTCCAGGTTCGTCTGCAGCCCACCCAGCGTCTTGCGCGTCAGAACGTGGAGTTTCACCGCGATCAGCGGCCCGTTGGCAGGATCAAGGAACCTGTGCGGTTTGGCGGTCCGGATCAGCCGGTCGCCGCGATAGTTGCGCGCGGCATGGATCGCCATCAGCTGCGCATCCTTGGTAAAGGGGTTGTCGACCTGCGCGTCGCGGGCCTCGATCTGGCTGCGCAGGGCGGCTTCGTCGATCAGGCCGCCGCCGAGCCTGTTCATGCCCGCCACGAGATCGCTCAGGTTCTGGGCCACGACGAAATCGGCGCCGTGTTCCTTGAACGCCTCGACCGGCCCCGGCGCGCCGCCACCGGATAGCAGGCGGGCCTTGATCACTTCACCCCACTTGCCCGAGGTCAGGTCGGGGTTCTGCTCCGATCCTGACAGCGCGAATTCCTTTTCGATCACCTTCTGGGACAGGACGAACCAGCTGTACTCGTATCCGGTTTTCAGGATTTCGCGCAGCGTGCTCAGCGTGTCGAACCCCGGCAGGCAGGGTGGCGGCAGCCGTCGGCCGGTGGCATCGAACCACATCGACGAGGGGCCGGGCAGAATTCGGATGCCGTGCGCGGGCCAGATCGGATCCCAGTTCTGCACGCCTTCGGTATAGTGCCACATCCGGTCCCCGTTGATCACGTGGCCGCCGGCGGCCTCGGAAATCGCGATCATCCGCCCGTCAACATGGGCGGGGACGCCCGCCACCATATCCTGTGGCGGTTCGCCCAGGCGGTCGCGCGGCCAGGCCTTGCGCACCAGGTCAAAATTGCCGCCGATCCCGCCCGAGGTGACCATGACCGACGGGGCATTGTACGCGAACTCACCGGCCGGTTCGCGGTTGGTCTTTTGACCGCGCGCGGCACTGTCATCGGCCAGGATGGTCCCGGCGACCCCCCTGGCGGCGCCGTTTTCCATCACGATGTGGTCGACTTGGTGGCGGAACTTTAGTGTGATCCGGCCGGCGGACACATGTTCGCGCACGCGGCGTTCAAAGTGATGCATCACGCCGGGTCCGGTCCCCCAGGTGATATGGAAACGCGGCACCGAATTGCCGTGGCCGGACGCATAGGACCCGCCGCGTTCGGCCCAGCCGACGATCGGAAACCACCGCAGGCCCATCGCGTGCAGCCACGGGCGCATTTCGCCTGCGGCAAAGTCGACATAGGCCTCGGCCCATTTGCGCGGCCAGGCGTCTTCGTCCCGGTCGAACTGGGCGCTGCCCATCCAGTCCAGCATCGCCAGGTCCCGGCTGTCCTTGATGCCCATCCGCCGCTGTTCCGGCGTATCCACCATAAACAGCCCGCCCAGCGACCAGAACGCCTGTCCGCCCAGGAACCGCTCCGGCTCCTGATCGACCAGCAGGACCCGTTTGCCGCGGTCTCCCAGTTCGGCGGCTGCGGCCAACCCCGCCAGCCCGCCGCCCACGACGATTACATCTGCGTGTTCCACCTGTGACCTCCCCCTCAGCGGCGGCCACGCATCCACAGGATCAAGGGCAGGGCCACCGCGTACATGGTGATGCCGTAAACCGCAGAGGGCAAGGCCATGGCGCTGAAACCTTGGGTCACCCCGGTCAGCAATCCGGCCACGGTAATCCCCAGGGTCGAGTTCTGGATACCGGTTTCGATCGAGATGGTCTTGACCTGCGGCCAGCTCAGGCCGGCCCCATAGGCCACCCCGAGACCGATCAGCAACAGCGCCACGTTCAGCGCGATCAGCGCACCGCCCAGCTGGTTCAGGTTGTCGATGAACAGGCTCCAGTTGGCGGCCAGCGCCGCCGCGACGATGACGGCGACGATGATCAGCGCAAGGTAGGACAGCGCCTGTTCGATCGCGATGGCGATACCCCGATAATACTGCCGAATCGTCACCCCGACCGCGACCGGCAATGTCGTGATCAGGAACATCGACACCGCCAGCGCCGTCACGTTCACCGGCGGCGCATCCGCCCCCATGAAATAGGTGATGGCCAGTGTCGAGAACACGGGAACGGTCAGAATCGACAGCAGGCTGATGACCGCCGTCAGCGAAATCGACAGCGCAACATCCCCGCCCGCCCATTTCGACAGGATGTTGCTGGTCACGCCGCCCGGGCAGAATGACAGCAGCATGAAACCGACCGCGATCTCGGGCGGCAGATTGCAGAGCGATGCGATACCGAATGCCGCCAGCGGCAGCAGGATCACCTGACTGACCGCCCCGATCACAAAGGCATAGCCACTAAGGGCCACCCGCCTGAAATCACTGACCTCAAGCCCGATGCCCAGGGACAGCATGATGATCGCCAGCGACAGCGGCAATCCCATGCTGATCATGGAACTCAAAACAGTCTCCTCCCAAAGCTGTTTCGAGGGCGACCCTAGGGTCAACATTGCAAAGGTGGCACTGCGCGGATCGCCGCAGCCTGACGATCAGCCGTAAAGGGCGGCAAAGCGGCGCAGGATTTCACCGGGAACGGTGACCTCGGCGGCGTGGCAGCGCGCGATCAGGGTGTCGGCCTGATCGGGCGGAAAATAGCCGTGATCGCGATAGATGTTGATCCGCTGTTCGAAATCGGCGGCATCGGCTTCGGGGTGGAACTGGGTGGCATAGACGTTTTGCCCGTGTCGGACCATCTGGAACGGGCAGGGGGCGGATGCGACAAGGTGAACACAGCCGGGCGGCAGCGCCTGCACCGCTTCCTTGTGGCCGACGTAGGCGTCGAAGGAATCTGGTAACCCCGCCGTCAGCGGATCGCTGGCCGCCTCGGGGGTCAGCACACAGGCCGACGGGCCGACGGGCTCGCTGTATTGCGCCTTGCTGACGGCGCCACCCAGATGGGCGGCCAAGATGCCCAGACCGTAACAGCAGCCCATGAACGGGTGATCTGTGCCGGTGATCTGCGGCATCAGCCCCATGATCTGCGCCTCGATCCGCGCCTCGGTCGGCGATTTCTGTTCGGGCGCGTCACTGACGCAACCGGGGCCGCCGCCAACGATCACCCCAGCATAGTCCAAAAGGTTCAGCGCCTCCGGCAAAGGGTCGCGATCCAGGCGAATGCGATGGGTTCGCTCGGCACCCAGTCCAGCCCGTGCAAGAATCGACGCGTACTCGGCGTCAGAGGCATCCGTTTCGGGGCGAAGCTGCAGGATCAGAAAGCGAGTCATGGCCGCCGATTACCCGGCGCATGGCGCGGCGTCAACGGCGGTGCAACGGCGTTACAGGCCTTGATACAGATAGGCCTCGCGGTTGGCCTTGTGGCGTTCGTATTTCGCCTGATCCACGCCGGCAGGGGCCGAGAAGCCAGAGGGGTCGCAACCGGCGAGAAGCCCGGCGGCCATCAATCCCAGCGTGAAACGTACCACACGCATCTCTGTGTTACCTCTAAACAGCACCCGATACAGGATCAGATAAGCCGGAATGGGACATCTTCAACAGATAGTGGAATCGGCGACCAGAATCAGGGGCCAGAATCAGGAGCCAGAAACCGATCAGCTCGCAAACGGATCCTGCGGGTATCCCACACGGGCCAGATAAAGTCCCTGCGGCGGGCAAACCGGACCGCAGGCCGACCTGTCCCGCGCAGCCAGCGCGGCGCCGACATCCTGCGGCGACCATGACCCCGCCCCGACCCGCTCCAGCGTGCCCACGAAACTGCGCACCTGGTTGTGCAGGAACGACCGCGCACGCACGTTAAAATGCACTTCCGGCCCGGAAAAGCCCTGAACCGCCTCGACCCGCAATTCGTCGAGCGTTTTCACCGGGCTCGCCGCCTGGCAGATCGCAGAGCGAAACGTCGTGAAATCATGCCGCCCGATCAGCTGCTCGGCCCCGGCCTGCATCGCCCCCACATCCAGCGCCCGCCCGACCTGCCAGACCTGCCCGAGGTCATGCGTGGCCGGGGCGCGGCGGGTCAGGATACGGAACAGATATTGCCGCTCGATGGCCGAGAACCGCGCGTGCCAGTCGTCTTCGACCCGCGCCACGGCCAAAATCGTCACCGGTGCGGGCTTCAGGTGGTAATTCAAGGCCTCGTTCAGCCGGAACGGCTCCCAGTCCTTGGTCATGTCGCAATGGGCCACCTGCCCCAGCGCGTGCACACCCGCGTCGGTGCGCCCGGCGGCGGCAATGGTGTGGGGGCCCGGTTCCAGCCGGGCCAGAGCGGCCTCGATGGCGCCCTGCACCGACGGCTGGTCCTTTTGCCGTTGCCAGCCGGCAAACGGCGCACCTTGGTATTCGACTTTCAAAGCGTAACGGGGCATGGCGCGGCTCTAGCGTGGCGGTGGCGCGCGGGCAAGCCCAACTGGAGCTTGGCGCAGGGCGCTGGCCTGACTATCTTGGCCCCAAGGCATAACGGGGCACTACGGGCAGGAGACCGCATTGGTCATCGCATCACTGGCAGACGGGGTCGTGCGCAGCGTCGAAAACGCGGGCGACCGGATCTCGGAGACGTTCTTCGAACCGGTGATCCGTCTGGGCGTCACCGGTCTGGCGCGCGCGGGCAAGACGGTGTTCATCACCTCGCTGGTCGCGAACCTGCTGGACCGTGGCCGGATGCCGGGGCTCGCCGCCGCACAGGAAGGCCGCATCGTGGCGGCGTTCCTGCAACCGCAGCCCGACGATACCGTGCCGCGATTTGAATACGAAAGGCATCTGCGCGCGCTGACCTCGGCCGAACCGCACTGGCCCGACAGCACGCGGGCGATTTCCGAACTGCGCCTGTCGCTGCGGGTCCAGCCAAAGGGCATGCTGGCCGGGCTGCAGGGGCCGCGCACCGTCCATGTGGACATTGTCGACTATCCCGGTGAATGGCTTCTCGACCTTGCCTTGCTGGACCAGAGCTATGACCAATGGGCGGGCGATGCGCTCAGCTGGCTGGACAAGCGGGCCAGCGCGCAGGGCTTTATGGAACGGGCGCGGGCGGTCGACCCGACGGCGGCGCATGACGAACAGCTGGCACAGGATCTGGCCACGCGCTTTGCGCGTTACCTCGGGATCGCCCGCAAGGAAGGCTATCACCGCTGTACGCCCGGGCGGTTCCTGCTGCCGGGCGATCTGGCCGGTTCGCCGGTGCTGACATTCGCGCCGATCCCCTTTGCCGAACCCTCGCGCAGAGGCAGCCTGCACCGCGAGATGGAACGGCGTTTCGAGGCGTATAAATCCAAGGTGGTCAAACCGTTCTTTCGTGACCATTTCGCCCGCATCGACCGGCAGGTGGTTCTGGTCGACGCATTGGGCGCGATCAATTCCGGCCCCGAGGCGGTTGGCGACATGCGCCGGGCGATGTCGGAAATCCTTGCCGCCTTCAAACCGGGGCGCAACGCCTTTCTGACCCGGCTGCTGCGGGGCAAACGGGTGGAAAAGATTCTGTTCGCGGCCACCAAGGCCGACCATTTGCACCACCTGCAGCACCCGCGCCTGACCGCCATCATGGAGGCCCTGACCCGCGATGCCCGAGACAAGGCGCAGTTTGCCGGGGCTGACACCGCCGCCCTGTCTCTGGCCGCCCTGCGCGCCACCACCGAAGAGATGCGCAGCCACGGTGGGAGCGACCTGCCTTGCGTCCGGGGCAGCTTGCTGAACCCCGATGGCACGCGGGGCAAACAGGCCGCGTTTTACCCCGGCGCGCTGCCGGAGGACCCGGCGCAGCTGATCGGCCCGGCGATGAACGGTGACACCGAATGGCTGGGGGCCGGGTATCAGGCGATGTCCTTTGCGCCCGCGCCGCTGACCCTGTCGCCGGGTGACGGCCCGCCGCACATCCGGCTCGACCGCGCCGCGCAATTCCTGCTGGGGGACCGGCTGTGAACATCGACCTGCGGCCAGCCAGATCCACCGACGCGGGTGCGTTGGGCCATATCCTGTACCGGTTTCAGGAAGAAACGGAGTGGATGCCCAAGCTGTACACCGCCGCCGAGATGATCCGGTTTTGCGGCGCGATGATCGACTACGGCTGGGTCACGGTGGCCGATGGCAATGGCCGCATTCACGGGTTCATCGCCCGCGACGGCGAGGAAATCTGCGCGCTCTACATGGCGCAGCAGACCAACCGCAAGGGCGTGGGGCGGCGGTTGCTGGGCCATGCCAAGGCGCGGCGGTCGCGGTTATGGTTGCGCACGCTGCAGGTCAACGAGGGCGCGCAGCGGTTCTATCGCCGTCAGGGTTTTGTCGAATCCGAACGTGGCGACGGGGCGGAAAACGATGAGAACATGCCCGACATCATATTCGTCTGGGAAAAGAAGGAGGCCGCGACATGACACAGGGCCCCGTGTTGATCGACCTCGAAGGCACCGGCGCAGACGATGCGCCCAGCGTCACCGATGCGCCGCCGGTGCCCGATGCGCCGGCACCCGCGGCGACCGGGCAGGCGATGCAGGCCGCGGCCCGGATGGCCGCCCGCCGCCCCTCGCGGTTATCGCGGTGGTTCTGGGGGCTGTCGGCCGCGCTCGTCGGGGCTGCCCTGTCGGTTGCGGCATGGGACTTTGCCATGCGGCTGCTCGAGCGGGCGCCGCTGCTGGGCTGGGCCGTGACCGGCCTGATCGCGGCGCTGCTGGTGGTCTGTCTTGCCATCGCGCTGCGAGAGGTGTCCGCCATTGCCCGGCTGGGCCGGATCGACGATCTGCGCCGGGCGGCCGATACGGCCTTGGCCGAAGCCGACCTGATCGCCGCGCGGCGGGTCGTGGACCGGCTCAACCGGTTCTATGCCCATCGCGAGGACACGGGCTGGGGCCGCCAGCGCCTGGCTGAGCGGGCCGATGAACAGTTCGATGCCTCAACCCTGCTGGCCCTGGCAGAGGATGAAGTGCTGACCCCGCTGGATGCGGCGGCGCAACGTGAAGTCGAGGCCGCCGCCCGTCAGATCGCGACGGTGACCGCGCTGGTGCCGCTGGCCCTGGCCGATGTCATTGCCGCTCTCACGTCCAGTCTGCGGATGATCCGGCGGGTGGCGGAGATCTACGGTGGCCGCTCCGGGTTTCTGGGCAGCTGGCGGCTGACGCGAGCGGTGTTCACACATCTGGTTGCGACGGGGGCGGTGGCGGTCGGCGACGATCTGCTGGAGCCGGTGCTGGGCGGTTCGGTGCTTAGCCGGCTGTCGCGGCGGTTTGGCGAGGGGCTGGTGAACGGGGCGCTGAGTGCGCGGGTTGGCGTGGCGGCGATGGAGGTTTGCCGCCCGCTGCCGTTTTCGGCCAAGCGGCGGCCCTCGGTCCGCACCATTATTGGGCGGGCGCTGAAGGGGATCATTCCGGGCGCTGGAAAATCCGCCGAAAAGGACCCGTAGGTCATCGCGCGGCGGCTTTGATCTACCGCAAGTCCCCTGGCCCAAAACTGAAGTAGGGTGCTGAAAAGCAAGGAGATTTTCGTATGACCGAGCATGGCCACAGCGCAGAGGAAGTCCGCGACCGGATCGGCGCGCCGCCGGGGCGCGGCGTGTTGCGCGACGTGGTCTATGGCGGCATCGACGGGTCTGTCACCACATTCGCCATTGTGGCCGGTGTCGCCGGCGCGGGCCTGTCGTCATTCGTTATTGTTGCACTTGGCCTTGCCAACGTGCTGGCGGACGGGTTCTCGATGGCGGCGGGCAACTACTCGGGCACCAAGGCCGAGGTCGACAATATCAAGCGCCTCCGTCAGGTCGAGGAACGCCACATCGCCCATCACCCGGATGGCGAGCGGCTGGAGGTGCGCGAGATACTGGCGCAAAAAGGGCTTTCAGGGCAAGTGCTTGAGGATGCCACCGACGCGATCACCGCAGATCGGGAAAACTGGATCGGGCTGATGCTGGAGGGTGAATACGGGCTGGGCGGCGTCGATCCGCACCCGATGCGGGCCGCCGTGGCGACCTTTGTCGCGTTTCTCGTGGCGGGGATGGTGCCGCTGATGCCTTTTGTTATAGGTATCGAAAACGCCTTTGCCTGGTCGGCCTGGATGACGATGGCGGTTTTCTTTGCCATCGGCGCGATGAAAAGCCGCTGGTCGCTGAGCGCGTGGTGGAAATCGGGGCTGGAGACGCTGGCGATTGGCGGGGTGGCGGCGGGGATCGCCTATTTCGTGGGAACCCTGTTTCACGGCTGAGCCGCGCGGGGTTTTGGACGTTTTGTACCGCCCACGGGGTGGCCATTGACCGTTTTGTACAAAATTTTCGCCGGGGCGAGTGCGCAGTTTTGACGCGCATTGGCGTCAGGTGACGGCGTGGCCGGGCGGGGCGATCCGCGGGTCGGATCCGGGCCCGCGCGGGTTCCGGCTTTACCCCCGTCGCTGCCGCGCCTATAACCCGCGCCATGAGCCATCCGCGCTTTATCATTATTCGAATTATCACCCCGGCGATCTGATCCTCCAGTCGCCGGGCAAAGGTGTTTGAGCATTCGCACCGACCGCATCGTTTCCAGACACGACCATCCGAAGGACGCCACCCATGTGCGCCGACAAGACCGACTACAAAGACACCCTGAACCTGCCGAAAACCGATTTCCCGATGCGCGCGGGATTGCCCAAGCGCGAGCCCGAGTGGCTGGAGCGCTGGGCGCGGATCGGGGTTTATGACCGCCTGCGTGAAACCGCCGGGGACCGCAAGCCGTTCATCCTGCATGACGGGCCGCCCTATGCCAACGGACACCTGCACATCGGTCACGCGCTGAACAAGACGATCAAGGACATGATCGTGCGCAGCCACCAGATGATGGGGTTCGACAGCCGTTACGTGCCGGGCTGGGATTGTCACGGTCTGCCGATCGAGTGGAAGATCGAGGAAGAGTACCGCAAAAAGGGCCGCGACAAGGACCAGGTGCCGGTCATCGATTTCCGGCAGGAGTGCCGCAAGTTTGCCGAGGGCTGGGTCGATATCCAGCGCGAGGAATTCCAGCGGCTGGGCATCACCGGCAAGTGGGACGATCCGTATCTGACGATGAACTTTCACGCCGAGGCGGTGATCGCTGACGAGTTCATGAAGTTCCTGATGAACGGCACGCTCTACCAGGGGTCGAAGCCGGTGATGTGGTCGCCGGTGGAGCAGACCGCGCTGGCCGAGGCCGAGGTCGAGTATCATGACAAGGAGAGTTTCACCATCTGGGTGAAGTTCCGGGTGCATGAGGGGCAGGGCGATCTGAAGGATGCCCATGTGGTAATCTGGACCACGACGCCCTGGACCATGCCGTCGAACAAGGCGGTGGTTTATGGCGATCATGTTTCCTATGGCCTCTATGAAGTCGCAGGCGCGCCGGAGGAATGCTGGGCGGCGGCGGGTGACCGGTTCATCCTGGCCGATACCCGCGCCGCTGACGTGATGGGCCGGGCGCGGCTGAATGACGACCAGTGGACCCGTGTGCGGGATGTCACCGCCGAGGAACTGAGCGGCCTCACTCTGGAACATCCGCTGAAGGGGGCCGAAGGGTCCGAGGGCGAATGGGACGACCTGCGTGATTTCCGCGCCGCCGAGTTTGTCAGCGACGAGGAAGGCACCGGGTTCGTGCATTGCGCGCCGTCCCACGGGATGGAGGAATTCGAGCTTTACCGTGACCTGGGCATGCTGGAGCAGGTGATCACCTATAACGTCATGGAAGACGGGCGGTTCCGCGACGATCTGCCGTTCTTTGGCGGCAAGGCGATTCTGCGCGCCAAGCCCAAGAAGGGCGATTGGGAGGGCGACGCCAACGCCGCCGTGATCGCCAAGCTGGCCGAGGTTGGCGGGCTGCTGGCGCGCGGCAAGATCAAGCACAGCTATCCGCATTCCTGGCGGTCCAAGGCGCCGGTGATCTATCGCAACACGCCGCAGTGGTTTGCCGCCATCGACCGCGCGGTGGGTGACGATCAGGATACTTATGGCAAGACGATCCGCGAGCGGGCGCTGACCTCGATCGACGAGCTGGTGAAATGGACGCCGCAGCGGGGGCGCAACCGGCTTTATTCGATGATCGAGACGCGGCCCGACTGGGTGCTGTCGCGCCAGCGGGCCTGGGGTGTGCCGCTGACCTGTTTCGTGAAGAAAGGGGCGCTGCCGACTGACGCCGATTTCCTGCTGCGCGATCCGGTGGTGAATGCGCGGATCCTGGAGGCCTTCGAGGCCGAGGGCGCGGATGCCTGGTATGCCGAGGGGGCCAAGGAGCGGTTCCTGGCGGGCGATCATGATCCGGCGGCCTATGAACAGGTGTTCGACATTCTGGATGTGTGGTTTGACAGCGGGTCGACGCATGCATTCGTGCTGCGCGACCGGGAAGATGGGGCGCCAGACGGCATTGCCGATGTCTATATGGAGGGCACCGACCAGCACCGGGGGTGGTTCCATTCGTCGATGCTGCAGGCCTGTGGCACCAAGGGGCGGGCGCCCTATCGCAACGTGGTGACGCATGGGTTCACGCTGGACGAGAAGGGCAACAAGATGTCCAAATCGCTCGGCAATACCATCGTGCCGGACGAGGTGATCAAGCAATATGGCGCCGATATCCTGCGGCTGTGGGTGGCGCAGACCGATTACACCGCCGACCAGCGGATCGGGCCGGAGATCCTGAAAGGGGTGGCCGACAGCTATCGCCGGCTGCGCAACACCATGCGGTTCATGCTGGGGTCGCTGAGCGATTTCACCGAGGCCGACCGGGTGGCGCCCAAGGACATGTTGCCGCTGGAACGCTGGGTGCTAGGGCGGATGGCCGAGCTGGATCAGGTGGTGCGCGAGGGCTATGCCGCGTTTGATTTCCAGGGCGTGTTCAGCGCGGTGTTCAACTTTGCCACGGTGGACCTGTCGGCCTTCTACTTCGATATCCGCAAGGATGCGCTTTATTGCGATGGCGACACGCTGCGGCGGCGCGGGGCGCGGACGGTGCTGGACCTGCTGTTCCACCGGCTGACCACCTGGCTGGCGCCGGTGCTGGTGTTCACCATGGAAGAGGTCTGGCTGGAGCGGTTCCCGGGCGACGACAGCTCGGTCCACCTGGTCGATTTCCCGGAGACGCCGGCGGAGTGGCTGCGGCCCGAGCTGATGGAGACGGTGGCGCGGATCCGGCGGGTGCGCCGGGTGGTGACCGCGGCGCTGGAGGTGCAGCGGACCGACAAGGTGATCGGGTCGAGCCTGGAGGCGGCGCCGGTGGTGCATGTGGAGGACGCCGAGGTGCGGGAACTGCTGGGGGGCATCGAGATGGACGATCTGTGCATCACCTCCGGTCTGCGGGTGACCGGCGATCCGGCCCCGGCGGAGGCGTTCCGCCTGCCGGAGGTCGAGGGCGTCGGCGTGGTGTTCGAGAAGGCCGATGGCGAGAAGTGCCAGCGGTGCTGGAAGATCCTGCCCGATGTTGGACGGCATGCGCACGCGGGCGTCTGCAGCCGCTGCGACAGCGCCCTGGGCTGAGGGCGGGAACGAGGGGCCAGCCCCTCGCGCTCCCCGGAGTATTTGCAAAGAGATGAAAGGGGGCGGGGTCCTGGGGGCCGCGCCCCTTTTGGGTGTGTTGGCGGGGTTGTGTGGCCGGGGGCTGCATGGCAGGTATTGGCGCATGGCGACGTTGGTGGTGGAGACGCAGTTTGGCCCCCTGGCGGTGACGGCGGAGGGCGGCGCGGTGACGCGTTTGTCCTGGGGCGGTGTGGCCGAGGGCGAGGCGGATGCGGTGTTGCGGGAGGCGGCGGCGCAGCTCAGCGCCTATGACGCGGGGCGGCTGGAGGTGTTCGACCTGCCGCTGCGGGTGGAAGGCTCGGCGTTTCAGCAGGCGGTCTGCGAGGAGATGCGGAAGATCCCCTTTGGCTATACCCGGACCTATGGCGAGATCGCAAAGGCGCTGGGCCATCCGGCGCAGGCGGTGGGGCAGGCTTGTGGCGGCAATCCGATCCCGGTGATCATCCCTTGTCACCGGGTGATGGGCGCGCGCGGGCTGACCGGGTTTTCCGGCGGCGAGGGGGTGGAGACCAAGGTCGCCCTGCTGCGCCACGAAGGGGCGGGCGGGTTCCTGATTTAGCCGGCCGCGCCCGGGACATATCGCGAAAACCGATTGCATTTGCGATGCAGCCATACCACCCTGTGTGCGCAAGAAACGAAAGGTCAGACCCCAGATGAACAATTCGCAGGATCGCGCCGCGCTGAAGCAGGCCGTACATGACAAGATGATGTCGCTTGAGGCGGCTGAACTGGCCTCTGCGATCGCGCATTACGAGGCGTTCATGGCGGAGGCCAAGCTGGACGACCGCGAGGTTCACGACAAGGACGACATCGTCGGCGCGCGCGAAAACGCCGATCTGGCGGCGGCCTTTGACCATCCGGTGCAGGCGCATCACGCCAAGATCGACGTGATCGAAAACATGGATTTCTCGCTGACCGATACGGTGGGGCCCGGCGCGCTGGTGTGTTTTGGCGGCCGGTGGTTCATCGTGGCGGTGTCGACGGCGCGGTTCGAGGTGGACGGGGTGACCTATATGGGGATCTCGACCCAGAGCCCGATCTACAAGGCGATGGCCGGGCTGCAGGCGGGCGATGTCTTTGCCTTTAACGGCAAGGACGCGGAGATTCAGGACGTTCTCTGAGCGTCGCGCTGCGGCACCAGCTGCTGGGCGATGCCGACGAACAGCAGGTAGACGCTGGTGATGACCAGGCCCCAATGCGCCCAGCTGTCGGGGTGGAAGTCGACCCAGGCGGCCCAGCCGGCGAAGAAGGTCCAGGCCAGCGCCATCGGCAGGGTCACAGGGCGCCAGCGTTCGGTGCGCACGGGGTGGACGAATTTCAGCGGCAGGAACATGGCCACGGCCAGGGCGGTGACCAGCGACAGGCTGACCCAGAAGTTGGGTTCGAGCGCGAAGATCACCAGCACCAGCATGTTCCAGCAGCCGGGAAAGCCGGAAAAGGAATTGTCCTTGGTCTTCATCCGTGTGTCGGCGAAGTAGAGCGCGCTGGCGAAGGTGATCACGATGATCGCGGCCCAGCCTGTCCAGCCGTCCATCAGCCCGGATTGGAAGAGGGCAAAGGCGGGGATGAACACGTAGGTCAGGTAGTCGATGATCAGATCCAGCAGCACGCCGTCGAATTCCGCCGCGAAGCGTTTGACATGGTAGCGGCGCGCCAGCGGGCCATCGACGCCGTCGACGGCAAAGGCCACGACCAGCCAGAGGAACATCAGGCTCCATTTTTCTTCGGCCGCCGCCAGCATGGCCAGCATGGCGAAAACGGCGCCAGTGGCGGTAAAGAGGTGGACGGAAAGCGCGCGTAACTGGGGTGTCATGCCCCCGTCATGCCGTAAAACGTGCAAAACCGCAAACAGATGCGCGGGCTGCGCGGCGCGGAATTGCGGCGGCGCCGGGTTTGGCGGCAGTTGGCCGGTTCAGGCATGCGGATGGGCGCGGTCGTAGACCTCCATCAGCTGGGCGGTGTCGACGGCGGTATAGGCCTGGGTCGTGGAGAGCGAGGCATGGCCGAGCAGATCCTGGATCGCGCGCAGATCGCCGCCGGCGGCGAGCAGATGGGTGGCGAAGCTGTGGCGCATGGCATGCGGTGTGGCGGTTGCGGGCAGGCCGAGCTGGGCCCGGGCCCGGGCCATCACGCCCTGCACCGCGCGCGGGTTCAGCGCGCCGCCGCGCACCCCCAGGAACAGGGCCGTGTCGGGCTGCATCGGGTGCGGGCAGAGCCGGAGGTAGGCGGCGACCGCGTCGCGGGCGGCGTCGATCACCGGCACCACGCGTTCCTTGTTGCCCTTGCCGAGGATCCGCAGCACCGGCGGCAGCGGCGCATCGCCGGCCCTGAGGCCGAGCGCCTCGGAGATCCGCAGCCCGCAGCCGTAGAGCAGCGTGACGACGGCGACGTCGCGGGCCGCGATCCAGGGTTTGTCCGACTGCAGCTCGACCGTGTCGATCATCGCGCGGGCGGCGTCCTCGGCCAGGGGGCGGGGCAGCTTCTTCTGGAACTTGGGCGCGCGGGTGGAGAGCACGGCGGTGGGTTCGAAGCCTTCGCGTTCGGCAAGCCAGCGGTAAAAGCTTTTGACGGCGGAGAGCTTGCGGGCCAGCGACCGGGCGCCGGTGCCATCGGCGCGGCTGTGCGCCATCCAGGCCCGCATGTCGGAGACGTCGATGCGTTCGAGCGCGCCCAGCCCCTGGGGGCCGCCGTGATGGGCGCTCATGAAGGCGAGGAAATCGGTGACGTCGCCGGAATAGGCGGAAATCGTGTTGGCCGAGGCGCCGTCGAGCGCCTGCTTGGCGTCGAGCCAGGCCTGCAGCGCGTCGCGGCAGGCAGGCGACATCAGGCTCACGACAGCCAGTGGCGCATCGACCGTTCGAACACGCCGGCGAAAAAGCCCAGCAGATCGGTGCCCTGCTGCGGCGAGAACTGGTGCGGGTCCTCGGCGCCCATCACCAGCATGCCGGGCAGGCGGCCCTGTCCGAAGTCGAGCCTGAGGCAGGCCTCGGAGCGGATCCAGCCGGCGGCCTGTCCATAGATGCGGTCGGAGGCGTTCTGAACCTGGCGCAGGGTCACCTGCCGGGGGGCGCCGCCGTTGCGCTGGGCGAGGTAGCGGTCGATGTAGCCGGGTTCGGCCACGCAGAGCACGCCGTTGAGCCGCTGCACAGCCGGGTCTTCGTCGTTCTGAGCGGATTCGAGGACCAGGGTCACGGCATCGACACGCAGGATCTCGGCCACTTCGCCGCCGAGGTTGCGCAGAAAGACCTCGAATTCGGTGGGGTCCAGCAGCCGCAGGATGGCCCGGTGGATCAGGTTGGTTCCGGCGAGGTTTTCGTAGGCGGCGGCGATGACGGAGCGATGGGTGTCCTCGAGCCGGTCCAGCCGGGCCTCGAGCCGTTCCATCGCGATGCCGCGCAGGTCGACGATATTGCCGCCCATGGATTTTTCATTGGCCGCGATCAGGGCGTGCATCACGTCCTGGTCATCGAGTATCGAATCGGGCTTGGCGATGATCGCCTCGCGCAGGTCATCTTCCAGTTTCGGGCTGCTGCTCATGGTCGCCTCTGTTGGTCTTGGCGCGTCTTATAACATGAGAAACCGGGAAATCTGCCCCAAAATTCCTACGTTTGCGATTTTTCCCGCCGGTCCCCGCACGCCCGGTGCGGCTCCCGCCCGGCCTCAGCCGATCAAAGATCGGCCTCCGCCGGTTGGGCGTGGCCCCGTGGCCCCGGGGGCCACGGGGCGGTTGCGTCCGGAAAAACCCGGGCCGGCCTGGCGCACCCGCAGCGCGCCGGCAGGCGCGCTGCCGGGCCCAAGGGCCGCGGGCGCTCCGACGACAGTCGGAGGGTGCGGCGGCGCGCGGGAGCCGCCCGGTGCGGTTACAGGATCTTCTGGCCGGTCTTGGCCCAGTCCGCCATGAAGGCCTCGAGCCCCTTGTCGGTCAGCGGGTGATTGGCCAGCGCCTTGATGACGTTCGGCGGCGCGGTGATCACGTCGGCGCCGATGCGGGCGCTTTCGGTGACGTGGTTCACGGTGCGGATCGAGGCGGCGAGGATCTGCGTGTCGAATCCGTAGTTGTCATAGATCGTGCGGATATCCTCGATCAGTTCCATGCCGTCGAGGTTGATGTCATCCAGCCGACCGATGAAGGGCGAGATGAAGGTCGCGCCGGCCTTGGCCGCGAGCAGCGCCTGGTTGGCGGAGAAGCACAGGGTCACGTTGACCATGCGGCCTTCGTCCGACAGCACCTTGCAGGTTTTCAGCCCGTCCCAGGTCAGCGGCACCTTGACGGCGATGTTCTCGGCGATGGCGGCCAGCTTGCGGCCCTCGGCGATCATGTCGGCGGCTTCGGTGGCGACCACCTCGGCCGAGACCGGGCCATCGACGAGGTCGCAGATTTCCCTGGTCACTTCCAGTATGTCGCGTCCCGATTTCATGATCAGCGACGGGTTCGTGGTGACCCCGTCGACCATGCCCAGATCGTTCAGTTCGGCGATGGCGTCGATTTCGGCGGTATCTACGAAAAATTTCATGCGGCAGCATCCTTATGCGGGTTGGCCTTGGTCCGGCTTGCCTTTACCTCATAGAGGGGCACTCTGGAACCCCTGAAACCGGGGAAATGTTAGCGGAAACACGGGCGGCGATTGCAGTGAGGCGGAAGTGAGCGAAGCGGATTTCTTTCACGAAGGCGATCTCGTCGCGGTGCTCACGACCCAGCCGCTGGACCGCACGCTGGATTACCGCGCCCCGGCGGGCGGCTGTTTTCCCGGCGCCTATGTCGAGGTGCCGCTGGGCCCGCGCAAGGTTCTGGGGGTGGTCTGGGGGCCGGGGCAGGGCGATTTCGACCGGTCCAGGATTCGTTCGGTGATCCGGGTTCTGGACGTCGCGCCGATGCGGGTGGAGATGCAGGAATTCCTGACCCGCGCCGCCGCCTATACGCTGACGCCGCTGCCGGCGATGCTGCGGCTGGCGACGCGGGCGCCGGGGCTGAGCGATCCGCCGTCGATGCGCAAGATCCTGCGCCGGGGCGATGCGGAACCCGACCGGATGACCGATGCCCGGCGCCGGGTGATCGAGGTGTTGCAGGAGTATGGCGGGCTGGCGTTCACCCCGCGCGAGCTGGCCGATATGGCCGGTGTCAGCGGCTCGGTGGTCAAGGGGCTGGTGAAACAGGGCGCGGTGCGCGAGGAGGACAGCCCGCGCGATCTGCCGTTCCCGGCGCTGGATGCGGGTCGCGCGGGCAAGGCGCTGACCGAGGATCAGGCGGCGGCGGCGGAGGCGCTGCGCGCGGCGCTGCGCAGTGGCGACTATGGCACCACGTTGCTGAAGGGGGTCACCGGGTCGGGCAAGACCGAGGTGTACCTGGAGGCGGTCGCCGAATGCCTGGCGATGGGGCGGCAGGCGCTGGTGCTGTTGCCGGAGATCGCGCTGACCGCCGAATTCCTGACCCGCGTCGAGGCCCGGTTCGGCGCGCGCCCGGCCGAGTGGCATTCGGGCGCGACGATGACCGAGCGGCGGCGGATCTGGCGCATGGTCGGGCAGGGCGGCGCGCAGCTGGTCGTGGGGGCGCGGTCGGCGCTGTTCCTGCCGTTTCAGAACCTTGGCCTGATCATCGTCGATGAGGAGCATGACACCTCATACAAGCAGGAGGACGGCGTGCTCTACAGCGCCCGCGACATGGCGGTGCTGCGCGCGTCGATCTGTGGCGCGCAGGTGGTTCTGGCCAGCGCGACGCCGTCGCTGGAGAGCTGGACCAATGCCGAGGCGGGGAAGTACCGGCGGCTGGACCTGCCGAACCGGTTCGGCGCGGCGGTGCTGCCCGAGATGCGGGCGATCGACATGCGGGCCGAAAAGCTGCAACCGGGGACCTGGATTTCACCGACGCTGAGATCGGCGGTGCGGGACCGGATGGAGAAGGGCGAACAGGCGCTGCTGTTCATCAACCGGCGCGGCTATGCCCCTGTCACGCTGTGCCGGGCCTGCGGGCAGCAGATCGGTTGCGATCACTGTGACGCGCGCATGGTCGAGCACCGGTTCCTGAAACGGCTGATGTGTCACCAGTGCGGCGAGACCAAGCCGATGCCCGAGGCCTGCCCGTCCTGCGGGGTGGAGGGCAAGCTGGCGCCGGTGGGTCCGGGCATCGAGCGGCTGGCCGAGGAGGCGGCGGCAGCCTTTCCCGAGGCGCGGATCGCGGCGCTGAGCTCGGACCTGTTCGGCAGCGCGCGGGCGCTGAAGGCCAAGATCGAGGAGATCGCGGCGGGGGCGGCGGATATCGTCATCGGCACCCAGCTGGTGGCGAAGGGGCATAACTTTCCGCTGCTGACGCTCGTCGGCGTGATCGACGCGGATCTGGGCTTGCAGGGGTCGGACCTGCGCGCCGCCGAGCGCACGTTCCAGCTGATGCGGCAGGTGGCGGGGCGGGCCGGGCGGGCGGAGCGGCCGGGCACCGCGCTGTTGCAGACGTTTCAGCCCGAGCATCCGGTGATCCGCGCCATTCTGGCGGGGGACGAGGAGCGGTTCTGGCGCGCCGAGGCGGCGGAACGCGAGGCCGCCGGGGTGCCGCCCTATGGCCGGATGGTCGGGATCGTGCTGTCGGGGCCGGACGTGGCGGCGGTCTTTGACCTTGGCAACCACCTGGCGCGCAACGACGGGCCGCTGCGCCGGATCGGGGCGCAGGTGTTTGGCCCGGCCCCGGCGCCGATTGCGCGGATCCGCGGGCGGCACCGGGTGCGGTTGCTGGTCAAGGCGGCCAAGGGCGCGCCGGTGCAGGCGGCGGTGGCGCAGTGGATCGCGCCGCTGCGCCTGAAGGGCGATCTGCGTCTGAGCGTCGATATCGACCCGCAGAGTTTCTACTGAGCTGTGTTCAGGCGGCGACCGCTTCGCCCGGCTGATCGACCAGAAGGTCGGTGACCATCGCGCCGATCCACATGAAGAACAGCGCGCACCACGCCGTGCCGACAAAGATCGAGCCGCCGGTGACGCCCGCGCCGATGGCGCAGCCGCCCGCCAGCATGCCGCCAAAGCCCATCATCGCGGCGCCGATCATCGCCTTGCGCATGGTGACCGGGCCGTCGAAGGCCTGGAATTTCATCTCGCCCGCCAGCCCGGCGGCGATCATCGCGCCGATGAACACGCCCGGCACCAGCCCAACGTCGAATTCGAGCACCGCGTTGCGGTCGAGGAAGAACATCAGCGTATGCGCCGAGGGTCCGGTGAAGGTGGCGCTTTCGATCTGGACCGGGTCGAAGGCGACCTGGCTCAGCCCGTAGGTCAGCACCCAGCCCAGCGCCACGGCAAAGCCCACGCCCGAGGCAAAGACCAGCCGGGCCGCGCCGATCCGGTTGCGGCGGGACAGCACCAGCGCCAGCACGGCGATCAGCAGGCCCAGCGCCAGCCCGCCGTAATTCGGCAGGCCGAGGGTGGCCAGCAGATCCATGTTGCGCCCGCCCTCGGTGATCCAGAGCGCGGCGATCCGGTCGCGCAGCGGCGACAGGATGCCCGACAGGCTCATCTGCGCCACCACGGCAAAGATCAGCCCCGAGACCACCGAGCGCAGGTTGCCGGTGGCCGCCAGCACCAGCAGGCGCCCCGAGCAACCGCGCGCCAGCACCATGCCGGCGCCAAAGAGCAGCCCGCCGACGATGGCGCCGGACCAGCTGCCGGGGACGGCCATCATCCGCGCGTCGGCGCTTTGCATCAGGCCCAGCAGCTGTGCGCTTTGTACCCAGACCAGCGCGGTGGAAAAGGTCAGAAGCCAGACCGCGACCTTGTCCCCCATTTCGCCCCGCGCGAATTCAACCGTCGCCGCGCGCAGGCAGAACCGGGACCTTTGTGCCGCGACGCCAAAGACGATCCCGGTCAGCAAGCCGAACAGGGCGGCTGTCGGGGCTTCGCCGATGCGTTCCACAAGGTTGACCAGATCCACGCTGTCTCCTCCATCTCATGCAGATATTCCGATATGTGATTCGCGCGGGGTCTCGCATTGATGCAGATCAGATGTGCGTCGCGGTTCACCGGTTTGGGGCGAATTGACCTCGCCAAATGAGGTTAACAGGCGTAGGGAATGACACATGGCCCATCTTGTTTCTCTCAAGGACGCGCAGTCCCTGCCGGTCTGGCGGCGTCCGGTGACGCTGCTGTTCGTGATGGCGCTGGCGATGCCGGTGGCCTTTGCCACGTGGTCGGCGCTGCTCAATAACTTTGTGATCGAGGTGGCGCAGTTCGACGGCAGCGACATCGGCTGGCTGCACACGGTGCGCGAGATCCCGGGGTTCTTTGCAATTGGCGTGATCGCGGTGATCATGTTCATGCGCGAACAGGTGCTGGGGCTGGTGTCGCTGATCCTGCTGGGCGTCGCCACGGCGGTGACCGCGTGGTTCCCGTCGCTGGGCGGGATCCTGACCATCACCATGCTGAGTTCCATCGGCTTTCATTATTACGAGACGGTCAACCAGTCGCTGCAGCTGCAATGGCTGCCCAAGGACCGCGCGCCGCGCGTTCTGGGCTGGCTGCTGGCGGCGGGGTCGGCGGCGACGCTGGTCGCCTATGGGCTGATCGTGCTGCTGTGGGAGCCGCTGGGGCTGACCTACAATATCGTTTACCTCGCGGCGGGCGGTTTCACAGCGGTGGTGGCGGGTTTTGCGCTGTTTGCCTATCCGCAGTTCGAGGCCGACCACGTGCAGACCAAGAAGATGGTGCTGCGCAAGCGCTACTGGCTGTATTACGCGCTGCAGTTCATGTCGGGCGCACGGCGGCAGATCTTTGTAGTGTTTGCCGGCTTCATGATGGTCGAGAAATTCGGGTTCGACGTGCATGAAGTCACGGCGCTCTACCTGATCAACCTGGTGGCCAACATGGTGTTTGCGCCGCTGTTCGGCCGGGCGGTTTCGGTCTGGGGCGAGCGGCGGGCGCTGATTTTCGAATATGTCGGGCTGACGTTGGTGTTCCTGGCCTATGGCGGCATCTATTTCTTTGGCTGGGGCGTGCTGCTGGCGGCCATTCTCTATGTGCTGGATCACATGTTCTTTGCGCTGGCGCTGGCGCTGAAGACCTATTTCCAGAAGATCGCCGACCCCAGCGACATCGCGCCCACGGCGGCGGTGGCGTTCACCATCAACCATATCGCCGCCGTGTTCCTGCCGGCGGCGCTGGGATACCTGTGGCTGGTATCGCCCGGCGCGGTGTTTGTGCTGGCCTCGGGCATGGCGATGACCTCGCTGTGTCTGGCGCTGCTGATCCCGCGCCACCCCGAGCCGGGCCATGAAACGGTTCTGCACCGGTTTTCCGCCGCGCCGGCCGAGTAGGGGGCGCGGGTGATGGCCGCAGTCGCATGAGCGCCGAACGCGAGGGCAAAGGTCGCGGGGACAAAGGTCGCGGCGGCAAGGGGCGGTTCCTGACCGGGTCGACCATGGGCCACGTGGTGCGCATGACCATGACCGGGGCGATGGGCATCACCTTTGTCTTTCTGGTCGATGCGGCCAACCTGTTCTGGATTTCGCGGCTGGACGATCCCCGGCTGATGGCGGCGATCGGTTTTGCCTTTGCGATCCAGTTCTTTTCGGTGTCGGTGGGCATCGGGCTGATGATCGCCTCGACCGCGCTGGTGTCGCGCGGCATCGGCGCGGGCAATCGCGATCTGGCCCGCCGCCATGCCACCAGCGCGGCGATCATGGCCTTTGTGATCCAGGCCAGCGTGGCCGCGCTGATCATCGGGTTCCGCTACCAGATCCTGGCGATGTCGGGCGCCAGCGGAGAAACCGCTGCGCTGGCGGCGCGCTATCTGGCGATCACCATGCCGTCGCTGTCGCTGATGGCGATTTCGATGATCGCCAATGGCGCGCTGCGCGCCGAGGGCGATGGCCGCCGGTCGATGTTCGTGACGCTGACCTCGGGCGCGGTGGCGATGGTGGTCGATCCGGTGCTGATCGTCGGGCTGGAGATGGGGCTGGACGGAGCGGCGCTGGGGCTGAACCTGTCGCGGGTGGTGATGCTGTTGATGGCGTTGCGGTTCGCGGTCGGGACGCATGATCTGCTGGCGCGGCCCAGCCTGGCGGGTCTCCGCATGACGGCTGGCCCGTATTTCGCCATTGCGATTCCCGCGATGCTGACCCAGCTGGCGACGCCGGCGGGTAATTACCTGCTGACGCGGGCGATGGCGCAGTTCGGCGATGACGCGATGGCGGGATGGGCCGTTGTCGGGCGGCTGACGGTGGTGGCCTTTGGCGGCATATTCTCGCTGGCCGGGGCGATTGGCGGCATTTTCGGCCAGAACTATGGCGCGCGGCAATACGACCGGCTGCAGAGCACCTATCGCGACGCGCTGCTGTTCGGGCTGGTCTATACCCTGATCACATGGTCGGTGCTGGCGCTGGCGGGCGAGGCGGTCGCGCGGGCGTTCGGGCTGACGCCGCTGGGGACGGAGGTGGTGCGGGCCTTTACCCTGTACGGGGCGGGCGGGTTCGTGTTTGCCGCCGCGCTGTTCGTGTCGAACGCGGCCTTCAACGCGCTGGGCAAGCCGGCGCGCTCGACGCTGGTCAACTGGACCCGCGACGGGGTGCTGACGCTGCCGGCCGCGCTGCTGTTCGCGGGGTGGTACGGCGCGCCGGGGGTCATCTATGCGCAGGCCTTTGTCGGCGTGGTGGTCGGGTCGGCCTCCTGTGTCTGGGGCTGGCGCTATGTCAAATCGCTGGGGCGGCAGGCCCTGCCCGCGGTTGACGTTGCCCCCGCGCGGCCCTACGCCCATGCGGACAGATTCCGGAGACGCTGAGATGCCCACATATACCGCCCTGACCACCCTGACAGGCAAACCGCAAGCCGAAGCGCTGGGCGAGGCGATGGAGCGGCTGGAGCCGGCACCGACCGGGGTCGGCGTGTTCGAGGTCGAGGACGGATCGGGCCTGTGGGAGATCGGCGGCTATTTCACCGAAGCCCCGGACGAGGCGGCGCTGGCGCTGCTTGCGGCGGCATTCGGGGCCAAGCCGTTTGCGGTGTCGGAGCTGCCCGAGACCGACTGGGTCGCGCATGTGCGGCGCGAGCTGGCGCCGGTGGAGGCGGGGCGGTTCTTTGTCTATGGCAGCCATGATGCCGACAAGCTGCCCGCCGGGCGGGTGCCGCTTCTGATCGAGGCGGCGATGGCTTTCGGCACCGGGCATCATGGCACCACGCTGGGCTGTCTGCGGGCGCTGGACCGGCTGATCGACGGCGGGTTTGTGGCCGAGCGGGTGGCCGACATCGGCTGCGGCACCGCCGTGCTGGCGATGGCGGCGGCGCGGGTCTGGGAGGGCGGCACGATCCTGGCCAGCGACATCGACCAGGTGGCGGTGGATGTGGCCGAGGCCAACCTGAACGCCAACGACATGGGCGGCAAGGTGCGCTGTGTAGAGGCGGCGGGGTTCGATCACGAAGACCTGCACGCCAATGCGCCTTATGACCTGATCTTTGCCAATATCCTGAAAGGGCCGCTGGTGGCGCTGGCGCCGGACCTGACGGCGCATCTGAAACCCGGCGGCTATGCGATTCTGTCGGGGATTCTCGCCGATCAGGCGGACGCGGTGTCGCAGGTTTATACCGATCTGGGAAACAATCTGGAGCGATCCGAACAGATTGGTGAGTGGATGACGCTGGTTTTGCGCAAAGTGTCCGAATTGTGACCCCATTGCGGGGTGTTCAGGGCCGCTGCCCTAGTTTTGCCACATTTCACACCTAATTTCGTTCCATCCGCTGGTGGGGGCCAGGTTACGGAGGCTGCCATGAGCCATGTTCAATTCGACCAGCGCTTGCGTCGCCTGTCACGCAAGCACCGCGCAATGTCGCGGGGTTACACCACGCGGATGCGTCCGGATGGTCTGATCGAGACCAAACCGCGCCGCAGCCGGCCGGGCATTTCCACCAAGTCCGTCATACTGTTTCTAGGTGCGTTTTTTCTGTTCAAGGGCTTTCTGATCGCCAGCATCGGCGCGGAAAGTTATGACGAGAGGGTGGCCCGGCTGGCTGCTGGAACTTTGCCGGAGCAGGCCGGTGCGTTTGTCATGCAGGCCGATCCGCTGGCCGAGATGATTTCGCTGAAGATCGGACCGGTTCTGCGGTAGAGGGCGGGCGGTCCGTGGACCGCACCCCCCTGAAAAAACAAAACGCCGTGCGATGTGCATCGCGCGGCGTTTGTCTATCCGGATGACGGCCCGGCGGGTGCCGGTGCCGTTGGGGATCGGATCAGAAGATCGGACGGTTGTGGACAACCGAGTCGATGTCGCCCCGGATCAGGCCGATGTCGTCAAGTTCGCGGTCGGTCAGGTTGGACAGGGCATTGCGGGTCACGCGGGCATCGTTCCATGCGGAGATTGCGCTGATCACGTTGGCGATCACGGTGCCGATCCGGCCAAAGGCGCGGGCGGTGTCGTAGTTGGTGCGATTGGTATCGAACACAGTCATGGTCTGCATCCTCGTATCAGGGGTTCAGGGGGGTTGTTCTTCGTTTCTGAGGCGCACATAAGTTGCCCAAATTTTCGGCGCAAGAGCCCGCGATTGCATGGTCCCTATGCGGTTTTTGCATGGGTCGGGGGCGGGGGATTTGGCCGGTTTCAACCCTGAAACGTTTGTGAAAACCGAAGGTTCAAAAGCGGCATTTTCTGCGCCGCAGAATGTCGCTTTTGAGCCTTTTGGCGCGGAGTGCGGCCAAAGTGTCGTTTCCGGCCGTGAGGGCAAAAGGCTTGGCGCGTGTTCGCGTTTCGTGCTAGTTCGGTAAAAAAGTAACAATTCCGGCAGGGCCGGGCGGTGACATGCGCATATTGGGGATTGATCCGGGCCTCAGAACTCTCGGGTGGGGCGTGATTGAT
The DNA here is from genome assembly GCF_020171285.1 of Seohaeicola saemankumensis. Classification (GTDB taxonomy): domain Bacteria; phylum Pseudomonadota; class Alphaproteobacteria; order Rhodobacterales; family Rhodobacteraceae; genus JAIUZI01. The sequence continues at coordinate 67,179 of NZ_JAIUZI010000013.1, read as the reverse complement.
TCGCGTGGATCGCGGTTGGTTCACGTCGCCAACGGGCAGTGCCTGTCGGGTGACGGCGAATTGGCGACCCGGCTGCTGCGGCTGTATCGGCAACTGTCCGACGTGGTGGCGCGGTTCGCCCCGGACGAGGCGGCGATCGAGCAGACCTTTGTGAACAAGGACGGGGCGGGCACGCTGAAGCTGGGGCAGGCGCGCGGTGTCGCCCTGCTGACGCTGGCGCAGGCCGGGTTGCAGATCGGCGAATACGCCCCCAACCGGGTCAAGAAAACCGTGGTCGGTGTCGGCCACGCGGGCAAGGAGCAGGTACAGCACATGGTGCGGCTGCAGTTGCCGGGGTGTAAGCCCGAGGGCGCGGATGCCGCCGACGCACTGGCGATTGCCATTTGTCACGCGCATTACGGCGGCGCGGCGGGGCCGGTGTTGCGGGAGGTCGGAACATGATCGGACGGTTGACCGGGCGGCTGGATTATCGCGCCGCCGATCACGTGCTGATCGACGTGCGCGGCGTGGGATACATCGTATATTGTTCGGACCGGACGCTGGCGGCGCTGCCGGGCAATGGCGAGGCGGTATCGCTCTATACCGACCTGGTGGTGCGCGAGGACCTGATGCAGCTCTTTGGCTTTCCGTCTCTGGTGGAGAAGGAATGGCACCGGCTGCTGATGAGCGTGCAGGGGGTCGGCGCCAAGGTGTCGCTGGCGATCCTGGGCACGCTGGGGCCGGATGGCGTTGGCCGGGCGATCGCGCTGGGCGACTGGGCGTCGGTCAAGGCGGCCAAGGGGGTCGGGCCGAAGACCGCGCAGCGCATCGTGCTCGATCTCAAGGACAAGGCGCCCGGCGTGATGGCGATGGGCGGCACGGTGGCGGACGCGATGGATGGTCCGGTGCTGGAGCCGGAGGAGGCGCCGGCGGAGAAGCCGGCGGCGAAACGCAAACCCGCCGGGCCCAACGCGCAGGCCGGGGCGCTGTCGGCGCTGGGCAACCTGGGCTACGGGCCGAGCGAGGCGGCGGCGGCGGTGGCCGAGGCGGCCTCGGCCGAGCCCGAGGCGGGCGAGGCGGCGCTGATCCGCGCGGCGCTGAAGCTGCTGGCGCCGAAGCCATGAGGGGCGCGGAGGCACACGGGCAGGAGGGGCACAAGCGATGACTGGCGCGGATCCCACGTTGCGGCCCGAGCCGCTGCCCGAGGACAACGACCGCGCGCTGCGACCGCAGGCGCTGGATGAATTCATCGGCCAGGCCGAGGCGCGCGCCAATCTCAAGGTGTTCATCCAGTCGGCCCGCCAGCGCGGCGAGGCGATGGACCACACGCTGTTTCACGGCCCCCCTGGCCTGGGCAAGACGACGCTGGCGCAGATCATGGCGCGCGAGCTGGGGGTGAATTTTCGCATGACCTCGGGGCCGGTTCTGGCGCGCGCCGGGGATCTGGCGGCGATCCTGACCAACCTCGAGGCGCGCGATGTGCTGTTCATCGACGAGATCCACCGGCTGAACCCGGCGGTCGAAGAGGTGCTGTATCCGGCGCTGGAGGATTTCGAGCTGGACCTGGTGATCGGCGAGGGGCCGGCGGCGCGCACGGTGCGGATCGAGTTGCAGCCCTTTACGCTGGTGGGGGCGACGACGCGGATGGGGCTGCTGACCACGCCGCTGCGCGACCGGTTCGGGATTCCGACCCGGCTGCAGTTCTATACGGTCGAGGAATTGCACGAGATCGTCAGCCGCAATGCGCGGCTGCTGGGGATCCCGGCCGAGGACGACGGCGTGCGCGAGATCGCGCGGCGGGCGCGGGGCACGCCGCGGATTGCCGGGCGGCTGCTGCGCCGGGTGGTGGATTTTGCCGTGGTCGAGGGCGGCGGCCGCATTTCGCGGAGCCTGGCCGACAATGCGCTGACCCGGCTGGGGGTCGATCACCTGGGCCTGGACGGAGCCGACCGGCGGTATCTGACGCTGATCGCGGAAAGCTATTCGGGCGGACCGGTGGGGATCGAGACCCTGTCGGCGGCGCTGAGCGAGAGCCGCGATGCGCTGGAAGAGGTGATCGAGCCCTATCTGCTGCAACAGGGGCTGATCCAGCGCACGCCGCGCGGCCGGATGCTGGCGCAGAAGGCCTGGACCCATCTGGGCAAACCGGTGCCCAAGGGGCAGGCCGGGCTGTTCGACTGACGCGGCCGCCCCAAAGCGTTTCGGGTTAGACCTGAAACGCCTTTCGCGGCCTTTCGCCGTTGGCTCAAACGCGAAACGCGTTCCAAAATGTCTCAGGTAAAACCCGAAGCGCCCTAGGTCAGGATGTCGTCCGACAGCTGGGTCGTGGTGATGTCGGTGACCAGCAGGACTTGCCCGCCGCCGAGATCGAAGCGGACATCTCCGTCGACCGTGTCGGTGGCGGCGGCAATCGCGGCGGCGGCATTGGCAAATCCGAAGTCGCGCAGGACCAGCCGGTCGATGTCGTCCTGAAAATCGACGATACGGGTTTGCGACCCGGCAGAGGCGCGGATGACAAAGGTGTCGGCGTCGGTCCCGCCCGAGAGCCGGTCGTCGCCGCCCGTTGACACCAGCCGGTCCGCCCCGCCGCCGCCGCGCATGTCGTCATCGCCGCTGCCGCCAATCAGGACGTCGTTCCCGGACCCGCCGAACAGGGTGTCGTTTCCGTGCCCGCCGACAAGCCGGTCATCGTTGTTCTCGCCGTAAAGCGTGTCGTTGTCCGCCCCGCCAAAGAGCCAGTCATTGCCGGTGCCGCCGTGCAGGGTGTCGTAGCTGCCGTTGCCGCGCAGGGTATCGTCGCCGCGGTCGCCGGCCAGGTAATCGGCCCCCCAGCCGCCCAGCAGAACGTCGTTGTCGCGCCCGCCATACAGCGCATCGTTGCCCGCCCCGCCCTCGAGCGTATCGCCGCCGTCGTCGCCGTAGAGGATGTCGTTGCCCGATCCGCCAAACAGCCAGTCGCGCCCGTCGCGGCCATAAAGCCGGTCGTTGCCCAGCCCGCCGTAGCCGAAATCGTCGCCGCCGTTCAGGATGATGCCGTCGTCGCCGGCGCGGCCAAAGATGATGTCGTCGGCGGCCCCGCCATTCAGCCCGTCGCCGCCCTGGTAGCCGAAAAGCGGGCCGCCGGAGTAGTTGGTGTGAGAGAAATACTCGGCCGTCCAGCTGGCCGTGACCAGATCGGAGGCGGCGCGCCAGTTGCCGCTGTCGAAGAGGTCGAAGGCCGCGTTCAACTCGGCAAAATCGAGCAGGTCGAAGTTGGACGACACGATCACCAGCTGGTTCGCGACGGCCACCGGCCCGGAGTACACGCGGTATTCGTCCAGCGTGCCGGCGGTCAGGGTATTGGTGGCGTCATAGGCGAACCCGGTGCCGGTAAAAACGATGGTGATGGTGCCGAGCTGGGTTCTGAATTCGCTGTCGGACACCGGTGTGATCGAGGTGCCGCCGAGAAAGAGCGTGTCGGCAATGTCGCGGTAGGCCATCCGCTGAAGCTGTAGAATACTTGGCATTTGAAACATCTCCCACTGATACCTGACTGAAATGCCGATGATACTGGGCCGTGCGGCATGGTCCGGTCAAATGGTATTCTGCGAACGGAGCGGGATGGCCCCCGTTTCGCAGGCTTGATAAGACGGGGCCATGACACAAGCAGAATTCACATCCGACGATGTTCTGGCGCTGTTTTCCGGCGCGGACGGCGATTTCCACTTTGCCCGCTGGGGGCGCCCGATTGCGCCCATCGTGTTTGGCGTCGAGGACCAGACCCTGTCCGTGGTCAAGGGCGCGTTCGAGGCGGTGGCGGCGGTGGCCGGGCATCACCTGGCCGAAACCGACCCGGAATTCGGCAGCAACTGCATGATGTTCTTTTTCCGCGAATGGTCGGAGCTGCTGGCGGTGCCGGACCTCGACCGGCTGGTGCCGGACCTGGCGCCGCTGGTTGCGCGGCTGGAGGCGGGCGACGCCAGCCAGTACCGGGTGTTCCGGTTCGACGAGACCGGCGCGATCAAGGCGGCGTTCGTGTTCCTGCGGATGCAGGGCGCGCTGGCCGAGATGCCGGCCGAGACGCTGGCGCTGGCGCAGGTGGCGCAGATCATGCTGCTGTGGTCCGAGCGGGCATTCGCCGAGCGTTCGCCGCTGGCGATTGCCGGGGAAACGGTCATTCTGCGGCCCGAGATCGCGGGGGTTCTCAAGGCCGCCTATGACCCGGTGCTGCCGCCGGTGTCGCGCGATGCGACCACGGCGCTGCGGCTGGCGGCCCGGCTGGGGGTTGCGATATGACACATACATATAATGTCCGCGTCTATTACGAAGACACGGATATGGGCGGCATCGTCTATCACGCCAATTACCTGCGCTACATCGAACGGGCCCGGTCCGACTGGGTCAGGCGGCTGGGCAATGACCAGAACGCCATGCGCGAGGCCGGCATCGTCTGGGTGGTGCGCAAGCTGGAGGCGGAATACCTGGCGACCGCCAAGTTCGAGGACGAGCTGACCATCGAGACGGAGATGGTGGACCTGAGCGGCGTGCGGCTGACCATGTCACAGCTGGTCCGGCGCGGCGACACGCCGATTTTCAAGGCGACCGTCACTGCCGTGTGCATGAACGCGGCGGGCAAACCGGTGCGTCTGCCGGCAGAGATTCGCGCATTGTTGCGGAAAACCCCCTGAAACGCGCGGTATCATTGGCAATCGCGTGCGGACTGCGGTAGGCTGTCAGCCATTCAAGGCCGAAAGAATACGGTCCAAAACATAGAGCAGGCAGATGGAAGCAGAAACTCTGGCGCTGGCGCAGGAGATAGATTTCTCCCTGTGGGGCCTCTTCGCGCGCGCGACGTTGATCGTGAAACTGGTCATGGGGCTGCTGGTGTTTGCCTCGTTCTGGGCATGGTCGATCATCATTCAGAAACACATCAGCTACCGCGCCGCCCGGCGCGAGGCGGCGGCGTTTGACCAGTCGTTCTGGTCGGGAGAGCCGCTGGACGGGCTGTTCGAGGAAATCGGGGCGACGCCGGGGGGAAGTTCGGAAAAGATCTTTGCCGCCGGGATGGTCGAATGGCGGCGGTCGCACCGCAATGACGGCGGGCTGATCGCCGGGGCGCAGGCCCGCATCGACCGGTCGATGGACGTGGCGATCAACAAGGAGGCCGAGCGGCTGCAAAAGGGGCTGCCGGTGCTGGCGACGGTGGGGTCGACCGCGCCGTTTGTCGGGCTCTTTGGCACGGTCTGGGGCATCATGAACGCCTTTATCGAGATCGCCGAGCAGCAGAACACCAACCTGGCCGTCGTCGCGCCGGGCATCGCCGAGGCGCTGCTGGCGACCGGGCTGGGCCTGCTGGCGGCGATTCCGGCGGTGATCTTCTATAACAAGCTGAGCGCCGACAGTGACCGGATCATCGCGGGCTACGAGGCCTTTGCCGACGAATTCGCGACCATCCTGTCGCGGCAACTGGACAGCTGAGCCATGGGCGCGGGCGTTCAGACCCCGGAGACGGGCGGCGGACGGCGCCGCCGGCACCGGCGCGGCAAGGCGCGGCCGATGTCGGAGATCAACGTTACGCCGTTTGTCGACGTGATGCTCGTGCTGCTGATCATCTTTATGGTGGCGGCGCCACTTTTGACGGTGGGCGTGCCGGTTGAGCTGCCCAAGACCGCCGCGAACGCATTGCCGGGCGATCAGGAGGAGCCGCTGACCATAACGATCACGGCGGACGGCACGGTGCAGATCCAGACCACCACGGTGGCGCGGGGCGAGCTGGTGGCCAAGCTGCGCGCGATCGCGGCGGAACGTGACACCGACCGGGTGTTCCTGCGCGCCGATGGCGCGATTGCCTATGCCGAGGTGATGCAGGTGATGGGCGCGCTGAACGCGGGCGGTTTCTCGAACGTGGGACTGGTGACCGATACCGGCGGGCCGACGCTGGACGGGGACGGGTGAGGCGGGGTCGTGCAGACTGGCACCAAAATCTCGGCCATAGCCCATGTCGGGCTATTGGCTGCGGCCTTTCTCGGGGGGGCGTTCCGCTCTGAACCCCTGCCGTTCGAGGTGCAGGAGGTGTCTGTCATCACGGCCGAGGAATTTGCGGCGCTGAGCGGGCGGACCGGTGTGCCCGAGATTGCCACGGAGCCCGTGGAGCCGGCGGCGCCGCAGCAGCCGCCCGAAACCCCGGTGGCGCCCGAGATCCCGACGCCGCCCGAAACCCGCCCGGATCCGGTGGCGCCGGATGTCGCGGCGCGGCCCGAGGCCGACCCGACGCCGGAGCCGGTGCCGGAGCAGCCGGTGCCGGACACGCAGGCGACCGATACCGTCGCGGTGCTGACCCCGCCCGCGCCCGATCCGGTGATCCAGCCGCAGCCGCCGCAGCCGCGCCCCCGCCCGCGCCCCGTCGAACGGGTCGCGCCGGATCCGGTCGCGCCGCCGCCGCCCGATGCGCGGCCCGATCCGCAGGTCACGCCCGAGGTCGCCCCGGAGGAGGGGGCCGAGACCCCGCAGGAAGTGCAGGAAGCAACCGCGCCCGAGGAGGCGACCGACCGGATCGTGCCGGACGCGGAAGAGAGCGCCGTTCTGGCGCCCACGCGGTCGCCGCGCCCGCCGGCCCGGCCCGCCGCGCGCCCGGCCCCGCCGCGCGAGACGCCGACCGAAACCGCCGCCGCGCCCAACACGGACCCGACCCCAGACCCGACCCCGGACCCGGCCCCGGCAGAGACCCAGAGCGCGGTCGAGGCCGCGCTGGCCGCCGCGCTGGGCGGCGGGGCGGACCAGGCGCCGACCGGGCCGCCGATGACGGCGGGCGAGAAAGAGGATCTGCGGGTCGCGGTATCGGCCTGCTGGAACGTGGGGTCGCTGTCGTCCGAGGCGATGGCGACAACGGTGGTTGTCGCGGTGTCGATGGAGCAGAACGGCACGCCCCGGATCGAAACCATCCGGATGCTGTCCAGTTCCGGCGGCAGCGCGGACGCGGCGCGGCAGGCCTTTGAGGCCGCGCGGCGCGCGATCATCCGCTGCGGGTCCAGGGGCTATGACCTGCCGGCCGAGAAATATAGCCACTGGCGTGATATTGAGATGACATTCAATCCTGAGAGGATGCGAGTGAGATGAAGCAGATTCTGTTGATGATACTGGCGGTTTGCGCCGCCTGCGCATCCGTGGCCAGCGCGCAGACCGGGCCGTTGCGGATCGAGATCACCGAGGGCGTGATCGAACCGCTGCCCTTTGCGGTGCCCGATTTCGTGCCCGACAATTCCGCCGCCTCGGAAGTCAGCGGCCAGCTGGGCCGGGTGATCGCCGCCGATCTGGCCGGCACCGGCCTGTTCCGCGAGATCCCCGCCAGCGCCCATATCGGCAAGGTCAGCAGTTTCGAGGCGCCGATCCAGTTCGCCGACTGGAAGGCGATCAACGCGCAGGCGCTGGTCACCGGCGCGGTCAGCGTCTCGGGCAACCGGCTGACGGTGCGGTTCCGGGTGTGGGACGTGTTTTCCGGCTCCGAGTTGGGTAACGGGCTGCAATTCGCCGGATCGACCGACGGCTGGCGGCGGATGGCGCACAAGGTGGCCGACGCGGTCTATAGCCGGATCACCGGCGAGGGCGGGTATTTCGACAGCCGTGTCGTGTTCGTGTCCGAGAGCGGCCCCAAGAACGACCGGCGCAAGCGGCTGGCGATCATGGATTACGATGGCGCCAACGTGCAGTACCTGACCGACAGCACCTCTATCGTGTTGGCGCCCCGGTTCTCGCCCACCGGCGACCGGGTGCTGTATACCAGCTATGAAAGCGGGTTTCCGCGCATCTATGTGCTGGACGTGGGCAAGGTGCAGCGGCGGGTTCTGGAGAGCCAGGACGGCACCATGAGCTTTGCCCCCCGGTTTGCGCCCGATGGCAATACCGTGGTCTATTCGCTGGCGCAGGGCGGCAACACGGACATCTATTCGATGGACGTCAGATCGGGCAAAAGCACCCGTCTGACCAACGCGCCCTCGATCGAAACCGCGCCCAGTTTTTCGCCCGACGGGCAGCAGATCGTGTTTGAAAGCGACCGCTCGGGCACGCAGCAGCTGTACATCATGCCCGCCGGCGGCGGCGAGGCGCGGCGGATCAGTTTCGGGCAGGGGCGCTATGGCACGCCGGTCTGGTCGCCGCGCGGCGACCTGATCGCCTTTACCAAGCAGAGCAAGGGACGCTTTCACATTGGCGTGATGCGCACGGACGGGAGCGAGGAGCGCCTGTTGACCGCGTCGTTCCTGGACGAGGGGCCGACATGGGCGCCCAATGGCCGGGTGATCATGTTCACCCGCGAAAGCCAGGGCGCGCAGGGGCGCTCGACGCTGTATTCGGTGGATATCACCGGGCGAAACCTGCGGCCTGTGCGGACACCGGACGGCGGGTCCGATCCGTCGTGGTCGCCGCTGCAAGATTGACGGAGAGCGCCGCGCGCGTTCACATGCACCCGCGGCTATGGTAGAACACAAGCTAATAAACGAGCATTTGAGGGCAATTGGCATGAAACGACCGGCTAAAGTGGTTCTGGCCTGCGCGGCGCTTGCGCTGGCGGCCTGTTCCAACGCGACTGATTATGACGATACCAACGCGGTCAACCTGAACGGATCGGGTGCGGCGGCGGCGGGTTCGGCGGGGGATCCCACGTCACCGGCCTATTTCCAGCAGGCAATCGGCGACCGCGTGCTGTTCGTGGTCGACCAGTCGACATTGACCGACGAGGCGCGCGTCATCCTGACCGCGCAGGCCGACTGGCTGATCGCCAACATCGATTACAGCGCGGTGATCGAGGGGCACGCGGACGAGCAGGGCACGCGCGAATACAACCTCGCGCTGGGCGAGCGGCGCGCCAACGCGGCGCGCGAATTCCTGATTTCGCGCGGTGTGGCGGGAACCCGCCTGAAGGTGGTGAGCTTTGGCAAGGAACGGCCCATCGAGATTTGCAGTGACGAAAGCTGCTACGCCAAGAATCGCCGCGCGGTGACGGTTCTGTCCAGCGGGCTGACGGGGTAAGGCGGATGCGATTTGCGTTTGCAGCCGTGATCATGGCGGTTTTTCTGTCCCCTGCGCCGCTGGCCGCGCAGAGCAGCCAGACCCTGGCCGATATCCGGCAGGAGCTGACCGTGCTGCATGTCGAAATCCAGCGGCTGAAACGGGAGCTGTCGACCACCGGGGCACCGGGCGGGGTGACGACGGGTGCCAGCGTGCTGGAGCGGGTTTCGGCGATCGAGGCGGAGCTGCAGCGGCTGACGGCGCAGACCGAACAGATGCAGCACCGGATCGACCGGGTGGTGTCGGACGGCACCAACCGGATCGGCGACCTGGAATTCCGCCTGTGCGAGCTGGAAATCGACTGTGATATTTCCAAACTGCCCGAGGCCAGCACCCTTGGCGGGGGCACGGCGGTGCCGCAGCCGCCCGTCACCGGCAACACCGGCGGCACCGAGCTGGCGGTTGGAGAAGAGGCGGACTTCAAGGCGGCGGAGGCCGCGCTGGAGGCCGGTGATTTCCAGCGCGCGGTCGAACTCTTTGCGGCCTTCGACCAGAGCTATCCCGGCAGCCCGCTGGCCGCGCAGGCCAATCTGAACCGGGGCCGGGCGCTGGATGGTCTGGGCGACACGCGCGAGGCGGCGCGGGCCTATCTGGCCAGTTTTTCGGGCAACAGCACCGGACCGGTGGCCCCGGTCGCGCTCTTTGAACTGGGCGCGGCGCTGGGGCGTCTGGGGCAGGTCAGCCAGGCCTGCGTGACGCTGGCCGAGGTTGCCGCGCGTTTCCCCGCCGCGGCCGATCCGGTCGCAAGCGCGCGCGGGGAAATGACGGCCCTGGGCTGCTCTTGAGCGAGAGCGACGCGGATATTCTGGCCTCGGTCCGGGGCAAGTTTCATGCCATGGTGCCCAAACGTCTGGGTGTGGCGGTATCGGGCGGCGGGGATTCCGTCGCCCTTTTGCATGTGTTGTCGCGGTGTTTCGAACCGGGGCAGGTCGAGCTGTTTGCGGCGACGGTGGATCACGGGCTGCGGCGCGAAGCGACCCGCGAGGCGGAGGGGGTCGCCGAATTCGCCGCCGGAATGAACATCCCGCATGAGATCCTGACGTGGTCGGGGTGGGACGGAACGGGCAACCTGCAGGATCAGGCGCGCCGCGCGCGGTACAGGTTGCTGGGCGGCTGGGCGCGCGCCAAGGGGATTGCCATACTGACAACCGGTCACACCGCCGACGATCAGGCGGAAACCGTGCTGATGCGGCTGGCCCGGTCCGCCGGGGTGTCGGGGCTGGCGGGTATCCCGGAACGGCGCACGATCGAGGGCATCACCGTTTTGCGCCCCTTTCTGAACCAGAACCGGGCCGCGCTGCGGCAGTACCTGGTGCGCAATGAGCTGACCTGGGTCGAGGACCCGTCGAACCAGGACGAGCGGTTCGAGCGGATCCGGATGCGCCGTGCGCTGGAGGCGCTGGAACCGCTGGGGCTGACGGTGGACCGGCTGTCGACCGTCGCGCAGAACATGGCGCAGGCGCGCGAAGCGCTGGATTGGTACACCTTTCTGGCCGCGCAGGACCTGTCGAGCGTTCAGGGCGGCGATATCGTGCTGGACCAGCGCCGGTTCCGGACCCTGCCCGGCGAGATCGGCCGTCGCCTGCTGGTGCGGGCGATCAACTGGGTCAGCCATTCCGATTACCCGCCGCGCAGCGCGCCGCTGCAGGACCTGATGGATGCGATCCGGCGCGGCCGGTCGATGACGCTGTCGGGGTGTCTGGTCCTGCATCAGGGCGGCTCTGTCTGGGTTGCGCGCGAATACAGCGCGGTGGCCCGAAAGCGCTGTAAACCGGGCGAGATCTGGGACAACCGGTGGCGCATGGTGGCCGAGGATGGCCGCGATACATCGGGGCTGGACGTGCGCGCCCTGGGCCGGGCCGGTCTGGCGCATTGCCCCGACGCCCGCGCCACCGGGCTGCCGGTGCCGGTGCTGCAGGCCTCGCCGTCGGTCTGGCGGGGCGGTGAACTGGTGGCGGCGCCGCTGGCCGGAATGCCCGCAGGATGGGCAGCGCAACTGATCTATGGCGGCGAGGAGTTCTTTGCATCGCTTTTATCGCATTGAACCTCACTCAAACCTCTCTATTTTAGAAGCCTACGCAGGTCGCACGCCGGCCCGCCATGTATTTTGGGAGATTTGCCTTGGGCAACGCACGCAATATCGCCTTCTGGGTCGTGCTGTTTCTGCTGATCCTGCTGCTGTTCAACCTGTTCAGCGGCTCGGGCAGCACACTGCAAAGCCGTGAAATCACGTTTTCCGAGTTTGTCGGCGCCGTCGAGGATGGCGAGGTCAAACAGGTCACGCTGGATGGCGAACAGGTCCGGTTCCGCGGGACGGACGGGCAGGATTACGTCACGATCAAGCCGGAAGATGCCGAAATCACCGGTCTGCTGATCGAAAACGACATCCCGGTGCGGGCCGAGAAACAGCAGCAGTCGGGGTTCCAGTCGTTCCTGATCACGCTGTTGCCATTCCTGCTGTTGATCGGTGTCTGGGTCTATTTCATGAACCGGATGCAGGGCGGCGGCAAAGGCGGCGCGATGGGGTTTGGCAAGTCCAAGGCCAAGATGCTGACCGAGAAACACGGCCGTGTGACCTTTGACGATGTCGCGGGCATCGACGAGGCCAAGGAAGAGCTGGAAGAGATCGTCGAATTCCTGCGCAACCCGCAGAAGTTTTCGCGCCTGGGCGGCAAGATCCCCAAGGGCGCGCTGCTGGTGGGCCCTCCGGGCACCGGTAAGACGCTGCTGGCGCGTGCGATCGCGGGCGAGGCCGGTGTGCCGTTCTTCACCATTTCCGGTTCCGATTTCGTGGAGATGTTCGTCGGTGTGGGTGCATCCCGCGTGCGTGACATGTTCGAGCAGGCCAAGAAGAACGCGCCCTGCATCGTGTTTATCGACGAGATCGACGCCGTGGGTCGCCATCGTGGCGCCGGGTACGGCGGCGGCAACGACGAGCGCGAACAGACGCTGAACCAGCTGCTGGTCGAAATGGACGGGTTCGAGGCCAATGAAGGCGTGATCATCCTAGCCGCGACCAACCGCAAGGACGTGCTGGACCCCGCGCTGCTGCGCCCGGGCCGGTTCGACCGTCAGGTCACCGTCGGCAACCCCGACATCAAGGGCCGCGAGAAGATTTTGGGCGTGCATGCGCGCAAGACGCCGCTGGGCCCGGACGTGGACCTGCGCATCATCGCGCGCGGCACGCCGGGGTTCTCGGGTGCGGATCTGGCCAACCTGGTGAACGAGGCGGCGCTGATGGCGGCGCGCGTGGGGCGGCGGTTCGTCACCATGGAGGATTTCGAAAACGCCAAGGACAAGGTGATGATGGGCGCCGAGCGCCGGTCGATGGTGCTGACCCAGGACCAGAAGGAAAAGACCGCCTATCACGAAGCCGGACACGCGGTCGTGGGTCTGGCCCTGCCGCAGTGTGATCCGGTCTACAAGGCGACGATCATCCCGCGCGGTGGCGCGCTGGGCATGGTGGTGTCGCTGCCGGAAATGGACCGGCTGAACTATCACCGCGACGAATGCGAACAGAAGCTGGCAATGACCATGGCGGGCAAGGCCGCCGAGGTGATCAAATACGGCGAGGATCACGTGTCGAACGGCCCCGCCGGTGACATCATGCAGGCCAGCCAATTGGCCCGTGCCATGGTGATGCGCTGGGGCATGTCGGACAAGGTCGGCAACATCGACTATGCCGAGGCGCACGAAGGCTACAGCGGCAACACCGCCGGGTTCTCGGTTTCGGCCCACACCAAGGAGCTGATCGAGGAAGAGGTCAAACGCTTTATCCAGGGCGGATACGAGCGGGCGGTCGAGATCCTGACCGAGCGCAAGGAGGAATGGGAACGTCTGGCCGAAGGGCTGCTGGAGTACGAAACCCTGACCGGCGACGAGATCAAGCGCGTGATGAAGGGCGAGCCGCCGCATGTGGACGACGATGGCGAGGACAGCTCGGATTCCGGCAGCGCGGTCAGCGTGACGGCCATTCCCAAGACCAAGCCGAAGAAGTCGCCGCCTGAGGGCGGGATGGAGCCCGAGCCTTCGGTTTAAGGGCTGCAAGGGTAACAGTAGAAATGGCCACGCCGCGCGCGTGGCCATTTTCGTTTTATCGGCGTTGCCGTGTGGTATACTGTGGTATACAATTGCGGACAAAGGAGAGCACCGATGCAGACCCCCGACTGGCAGCCTGGCCTGTATACCCGTTTCGCCGATGCCCGCCTGCAGCCGGCGCTGGACCTGATGGCCCGCATCGGCCCCTTGCCCGAGGGCGATGTCATCGACCTGGGCTGCGGAGCCGGCGCCGCATCCGGCGATCTGCGCGCCCGGTTTTGCAGCGAGGGGGAGCGGCGGCTGGTCGGTGTCGACAGTTCGGCATCCATGCTGGAGCAGGCGCGCGGGCTGGGGACCTATGACAGGCTGGATCAGGCGGACGTGGCGCTTTGGTCGCCGCATGGGCCGGTGGCGCTGATTTTCTCGAACGCGCTGCTGCACTGGCTGCCGGACCACGCGGCGCTGTTGCCGCGCCTTGCGGGCGAGGTGGCGCCGGGCGGAACGCTGGCTGTGCAGGTGCCGCACCAGAACCCCGCGCCGTCGCATCGGCTGTGGCACAGTCTGGTCGAGGCGCATTATCCGGGACGGTTCGAACCCGCAGGCGCGCCGGGGATCCTGGACCCGGTGGACTATCACCGCATCCTGTCGCCGCTGGGCCGGCTCGATCTGTGGCAGACCGAGTATTTTCAGCAGCTGCCGGCGGCGGACGACGGGCATCCCGTGCGGCTGTTCACGCAATCGACCTTTGCCCGTCCGGTTCTGGCCAGTCTGCGGGAGGACGAGGCGGCGGCGCTCTGCCGGATCTATGACGCAGAGATCGCGGCGCATTACCCGCTGGCCCCGGACGGCACCGTCCTGTTTCCGTTCCGGCGGCTGTTTTTCACGCTTTACATTGGCTGACGGACGGGGCGTTCTGGCGCGGACCAAAGAGGAGCCTGCACATGCCGACCCTGACCAAGAGCGAATACATGGCCGAAATCACATGGCTGGGCCACGTGCCCGCCGGCGGATCGTTGCGGGCGCAGCCGGTAGAGCGGCTGGAGCTGAGCTTTGGCGGGATCGCGGGCGGCCGGCATGAGGGGGAAACCCGCCCGTCCTGTTCGCGGGTGCTGGACCTCTATCCGCGCGACACCGAGATCGCCAACGTGCGGCAGCTGACGATCCTCTCGGAGGAGGAGCTGGCCCGGATCGCGGCGGCGATGGGGACACCGGCGCTGGACCCTGCATTGCTGGGTGCGACGGCGGTGGTGCGGGGCATTCCCGATTTCACCCATGTGCCGCCGTCATCGCGGTTGCAGGCGGGGTCCGGGACAACGCTGACCGTGGACATGGAGAACCTGCCCTGTGTTCTGCCGGGGCGCGAGATCGAGGCCGAAACGCCCGGATTGGGCGCGCTGTTCAAACCGTCGGCCAAGGGGCTGCGCGGGGTGACGGCATGGGTCGAACGGCCGGGCGCGCTGGCTGTCGGCGACCGGTTGCAGCTCTTTGTGCCCGCGCAACGGCCGTGGCGGGGATGAGCCGATGGGCGCGCGGGTTTCCCATCTGAAACCTGTGCCCCTGTTCACGCCGCTTCACAGCGCAAAAATGTCGGAATCCACGTTATGCCCGGTCTGACGGGGTAGTAAGGGTGTCTTCGTACCGGACGCACACCGGCCAACAGGGACACTTTTTTCAGGAACCCGGCGCATGAGCTTTAAATCCGACATCGAAATCGCCCGCGAGGCTAAGAAGAAACCCATTCAGGAGATCGGCGCGAAACTGGGCATCCCCAGCGACGATCTGCTGCCCTATGGCCATGACAAGGCCAAGATCAGTCAGGATTTCATCAACTCGGTGCAGGGCAACCAGAACGGCAAGCTGATCCTGGTGACCGCGATCAACCCGACCCCGGCGGGCGAGGGCAAGACGACCACCACGGTGGGCCTGGGCGACGGGCTGAACGCGATCGGCAAGAAGGCGGCGATCTGCATCCGCGAGGCCTCTCTCGGCCCCTGTTTCGGAATGAAGGGCGGCGCGGCAGGCGGCGGCTATGCCCAGGTGGTGCCGATGGAAGAGATGAACCTGCATTTCACCGGCGATTTCCACGCCATCACCAGCGCCCACAACCTGTTGGCGGCGATGATCGACAACCACATCTACTGGGGCAACGCGCTGGAGATCGACGAGCGCCGGATCACCTGGCGCCGCGTCATGGACATGAACGACCGGGCGCTGCGCGACAACGTGGTGGGGCTGGGCGGCGTGGCCAACGGGTTTGCCCGGCAGACCGGGTTTGACATCACGGTGGCGTCCGAGGTCATGGCGATCCTGTGCCTGGCCACCGACCTGAAGGACCTGCAGGCGCGGCTGGGCGCGATCATCGTGGCCTATACCCGCGACCGCCAGCCGATCTATGCCCGCGATCTGAAGGCGGATGGCGCGATGACCGTGCTGCTGAAGGACGCGATGCAGCCGAACCTGGTGCAGACGCTGGAAAACAACCCGGCCTTTGTGCATGGCGGTCCATTCGCCAACATCGCCCATGGCTGCAACTCGGTCATTGCCACCACCACGGCGCTGAAGGTGGCCGATTACGTGGTGACCGAGGCGGGCTTTGGCGCCGACCTGGGCGCCGAGAAGTTCATGAACATCAAGTGCCGCAAGGCCGGGCTGGCGCCGGACTGCGTGGTGCTGGTGGCCACGGTGCGGGCGATGAAGATGAACGGCGGCGTCGCCAAGGCCGATCTGGGCGCGGAAAACGTCGCGGCAGTCGAGGACGGCTGTGCCAACCTCGGGCGGCATATCTCGAACCTCAAGAGTTTCGGCGTGCCGGTGGTGGTGGCGATCAACCATTTCGTCAGCGACACCGAGGCCGAGGTGGCGGCGGTCCAGGCCTATGTAAAGACCCAGGGGTCGGAGGCGATCCTGTGCAAGCACTGGGCCGAAGGATCGGAGGGCACCCGCGAGCTGGCAACGCGGGTGGCGCAGATCGCCGACAGCGGCGCCAGCCAGTTCGCGCCGCTCTATCGCGACGACCTGCCGCTGTTCGAAAAGATCGAGCGGATCGCCAAGTCGATCTATCGCGCCGACGAGGTGCTGGCCGACAAGAAGATCCGCGACCAGCTGCGCGCCTGGGAAGAGGCGGGATTTGCCAATCTGCCGGTCTGCATGGCCAAGACGCAGTACAGCTTTTCGACCGATCCGAACCTGCGCGGCGCGCCGGTCGGCCATTCGGTGCCGGTCCGCGAGGTGCGGCTGAGCGCAGGGGCCGGGTTTGTCGTGGTGATCTGCGGAGAAATCATGACCATGCCGGGGCTGCCCCGCGTGCCGTCGGCGGAAGCCATCATGCTGAACGACAGCGGCGACATCGAGGGCTTGTTCTGACGCGAAAAAACGGCCAGACCCGGCATCGAGCCGGGACTGGCCGTGGCGCCTCCGGCGGGAGTATTTGCAAAGAGATGAAGGACGGGACCTGTGACGGCTGAAATCATTGACGGAAAGGCCTTTGCGGCGGAGGTGCGCGGCAAGGTGGCGGAACAGGTGGCCGGGCTGAAGGCCGCGCACGGGGTGACGCCGGGGCTGGCGGTGGTGCTGGTGGGTGAGGATCCGGCCAGCCAGGTCTATGTGCGGTCCAAGGGCAAGATGACGGTCGAGGTCGGCATGGCGTCTTTCGAGCACAGGCTGGACGCCGACACCTCGGAGGCCGATCTGCTGGCGCTGATCGCGCGGCTGAACGCCGATCCGGAGGTGCATGGGATCCTGGTGCAATTGCCGCTGCCCGGCCACCTGAACGAGGATCTGGTCATCAACGCCATCGATCCGGCCAAGGATGTCGACGGGTTTCACATCTCGAACGTCGGGCTGCTGGGCACCGGGCAGAAGAGCATGGTGCCCTGCACGCCGCTGGGCTGCCTGATGATGCTGCGCGCCCATCACGGATCGCTGAGCGGGTTGGATGCGGTGGTGATCGGAAGGTCGAACATCGTCGGCAAGCCGATGGCGCAGCTGTTGCTGGGCGACAGCTGTACGGTGACGATTGCGCATTCGCGGACCAAGGACCTGCCGGAGGTGGTACGCCGCGCCGATATCGTCGTGGCCGCCGTGGGGCGCCCGGAAATGGTGCCCGGCGACTGGATCAAGCCGGGCGCGACCGTGATCGACGTGGGCATCAACCGGATCCCGGCGCCGGAGAAGGGCGCGGGCAAGACCCGGCTGGTGGGCGATGTCGCCTTTGACAGCGCGGCGGCGGTTGCCGGCGCCATCACGCCGGTGCCCGGCGGTGTCGGCCCGATGACGATCGCCTGTCTGCTGGCCAATACGCTGACCGCCTGCTGCCGCGCCAACGGCTGGCCGGAGCCCGAGGGGCTGACGGCCTGAGCGCCGTTCAGGCGGGAGTGACGGCGGGCGCGACCGGCACCATGGTGCCCTGCAGAACCGCCACCAGCGTTTCGGTCTCGCCGTCGATGGCATGAACGTCGGCGGCCACGACCACCAGGCGGCGGCCCGGTTTCAGGACCCGCCCGGTGGCGCGCAGCCGCTGCCCCCGGCCCGGCGCCAGCAGGTTGATCTTGATCTCGGCCGTCATCACTTCGGTGTCGGCGGGCAGCAGCGTCAGCGCCGAATACCCCGCGGCGGTGTCGCCCAGCGCGAATGTCAGGGCGGCATGGGCGACGCCGTGCTGTTGCCGGCTGCTTTCGAGAATGGGCGCGGAGATGATCACCTCTCCGGCGCCGACGCGGTCGAGTTCCGCGCCGAGCGTGGCCAGCATGCTTTGCCGGGCGAAACTGTCTGCTATACGTTGGTCCAGTGTCATGGCGTCATTCAAAGCGTTCTTGCCGACGGCGTCGAGAGGCCCTGTGACATTTTTCACGGATTTTCTACTGTTAACGGATAGAGTTCAATTTGAGATTAGGGATTGGCTGATGTAAGGAATGCGGACTTCAATGAATTTCGACATTCGAATTATCGTCAAATGAATGCACTGAAAAAAGTGAGCCCGATTCCGCCCCTGAAGCCGGTCACAGTTCTGTGTTGGTTCGTGTTCTCTTTTCTGGGCGCATACGCGGGCCCCTTCGGCACCTATGAATACGACCTTGGACCGAGATCTCTGTATTGGACAGGGGTGGTTATCGGATCTTCTGTGTTGGGGCGCATCAGCCAGCTGGCGGCGATCCGGATCGTGGGTAAACCGTTTTCTTTTGCAACGGATGCCACAACCGTCCTATTGATGACGATTGTCTTTACACCGGTATTAATGCTGTTGACGACAATTGTCCTGTCGCCGGAAAACCCGGGAAGTTACCTGTATTTCGCGCAGTTCGTGGCGGTTATTTCGGCATGTATCACGGCATTGCGCCGGTTTCTCATGCAGACGCTGCGGTGGCATCTGGAAATTGCCGAACCGGCGCAACCGGAGGAGGACCCGCGTTTGGCGCGGCGGTTGCCCGATGACTTTGAGGGGCCGATCCTGCGACTGGCGGTGCGGGATCATCTTGTGGATGTGGTGACGCCCAAGGACACCTATCGCATCCGGATGCGGTTTGCGGATGCGATTGACGAGATGGACACCGTCGCGGGGTATTGCACGCACCGGTCGCATTGGGTGGCCCGGCATGCCATTGCCGGGGTCGAGCGGGAAACCGGGCGCATCAACCTGCTGCTGACGAACGGCGATCTGGTGCCGGTCAGCCGCAGTTACCGGCCGGACCTGGAAGAGGCGGGCATTCTGGATATCGTCAACCACGCGGCATCGGAATCGCGTAGAGCTGCGCGCCCGTGAGAATCGCCAGCGCCTCGGGGCGCATCAGTTGCGACAGCACCGGCTCGTGGCTGCGCAGCCCGCCGGTATAGGTGCCGTAGGCG
The DNA here is from genome assembly GCF_020171285.1 of Seohaeicola saemankumensis. Taxonomy (GTDB): domain Bacteria; phylum Pseudomonadota; class Alphaproteobacteria; order Rhodobacterales; family Rhodobacteraceae; genus JAIUZI01. The sequence goes on along the minus strand of NZ_JAIUZI010000013.1, from coordinate 48,279 downwards.
GGCAGGATGATGCGGTCCTGATCGATCAGAAAGGCCGGCCGGGTTGCGCCGTGGCCCCGGCCACCGATCCGCGCCTTGGGGTGATAATGCCCCGAGATCTCGCCGCTTGATCCGGGTTTGGCGATATGGCGAAAGGTCAGCGGCGGCCGTGGCAGTTCGGCCAGATGCGTGCCGCCCATTTCGATCGGACCGGGGTCATGGTTGCCCTCGATCCAGACCCATCGTCGGCCGGCCTGCAGCTGTGTGATCCACAGCCGCTCGTCCTCGGGCAGGGCGCGGGCGGCGCCCAGATCGTCGAAGCTGTCGCCGAGGCAGACCACGCTGCGCGCCTGCGTCGCCTCCAGATCGGCGGCCAGCCGGGTCAGCGTGTCGCGGGTGTCATAGGGCGGCAGGCGGGTGCCGCCGCGCCGCGCCAGGCGTTCGGCCTTGCCCAGGTGCAGATCGGAAACGCAGAGCAACCCCTGGTCGGGCCACCAGAGCGCGCCGGACCCAAGCGCCCGCAGCCGGGCGCCGGCCAATGTCACCTCATGCATGTTCATGTTAGGTTCTTTGCCGATCGCGACCCGGTTGGCAAGGGCTGCGACACGCTTTCCCCCAGCCCGGCCAGCCCGGAGGCCGCCATCAGCCGTTCGGCTTCTTCCGCCATCAGCCGTTCGCGCCCCTGGCCGTCGACCGGCACCTTGCCGACCTCCAGCAACAGCGGTGCGGCAAGCGGGGTGACACGACCGGGCCGGACATGGTCGATGCGCGATCCGACACGGGCCAGCATCTCTTCGATGCGGCCAAAATCGACCAGCCCGCGCAGCGCCTCGGTGCGGGTGATGCGCATCAGCAGGTGGTCGGGGTCGTATTTGAGCAGGGTGTCGTAGAGGATGTCGGAGGAAAAGGTCGCCTGTCGCCCGGTCTTGCGGGCGGACTGCGGCAGGTTGCGTTCGATCAGCCCGGCGATGGTGGCGCTGCCGCGAAAGGTGCGCTTCATCACGGCGTTACCGGCCAGCCACCCGTCGAGGCCGTCGCGCAGGCTGTCCGCGTCGAACAGCGGCGCGGGATCGTTCAGCGGTTCCAGCCCCCAGATCAGCGTGGCGTAATCGGTGGCGACAAAGCCCAGCGGATCAAGGCCGGTTTCCTCCATCCGCTTGGTCAGCAAGAGGCCCAGCGTCTGCTGGGCGTTGCGCCCGGCAAACCCGTAGACGCAGGTGTGTTCGCGCCCGTCGTGCGGAAAGCTTTCGATCAGCAGCCGCCCCTTTTGCGGCAGCTGCGACACCTCGCGCTGCAGCGCCAGCCAATCGGCGGTGTGGCGCGGCAGCTGTGGCCAGTCGGGTTGCGCGAACATGTCGAGGATACGCGCGCTGAGCTGGGTCGAGGTGGCGAATTTGGTGCCCGAGAACACCGCGATCTTGGGTTTGCGGCCCTTGTCCCGGCTGACCTCGACCGTCATTTCGCGCAGGCCCTCGTAGCGCACGATCTGGCCGCCGATCAGAAAGGTGTCGCCGGGGGTCAGCGTCGCGGCAAAGGCCTCTTCGATCTCGCCCAGCGGTTTGCCACCACGGGCCCGGCGCATCCGGACCTTGAGCAGGTCGGCATCCTGAATGGTGCCGATGTTCATGCGAATACGCTGCGCCGCGCGCGGGTCGCGCAGTTGCCACATGCCGTCGGGCCGCTGCAGCAGGCGCTGCCATTTGTCATAGGCGCGCAGGGCATAGCCGCCGGTCGCGCAGAACTCCAGACAGGCGTCGAATTCGGCGCGGGTCAGATCGGCAAAGGGGCCGGCGCCGGTCATCTCGGTGAACAGGGCGTCGGCGTCGAACGGGCCGGCGCAGGCGGCGATCAGGATATGCTGGCACAGCACGTCCTGTGGTCCGCGCCCGCGCGGGTCACCGTCCAGATCGTGGGCCTTGGCGGCCTCGAGCGCGGCGACGCATTCCACCACCTCGAACCGGTTGGCGGGCACCAGCAGCGCCTTGGACGGCGCGTTGTAGCGGTGGTTGGCGCGCCCGATCCGCTGAACCAGTCGCTTGACGTTCTTGGGCGCGCCGATCTGGATCACCAGATCGACGTCGCCCCAGTCGATTCCCAGATCGAGACTGCCGGTGCAGACGATGGCCCGCAATTCACCGCGCACCATCGCGGCCTCGACCCGCTCGCGCTGTACCCGGTCGAGCGATCCATGATGGATGCCGATCGGCAGCCCGTCGTCATTGGCCAGCCACAGGTTGTGAAAGAAGATTTCGGCCTGCGCGCGGGTGTTGTGAAAGATCAGCGTGGTCCGGTGCTGGCGGATCTGGTTCAGAACCGCCGGAATGGCATAGGCGGCGCCGCCCCCGGCCCAGGGCGGCATTTCGTCGGTTTGCAGCATCTCGATCTGCGGGTCGGGGCCGGGATCGGCCTGCAGGATGTGGCAGGGATCGGGATGGCGGGCCAGCAGATGCGCGATGGCGCCAGGGTCCTCGACCGTGGCCGACAGGCCCACCCGGCGCAATCCGGGGCAGAGCGTTTGCAGCCGGGCCAGCGCCAGCATCAGCTGATCGCCGCGTTTCGACTCCGCCAGCGCGTGAATCTCGTCAATCACCACCCGTTGCAGCCCGGCAAAGGTGCGCGCGGCATCCTCGTAGGAGGTCAGCAGCGCGAGGCTTTCGGGCGTGGTCAGCAGGATATGGGGCGGATCGGCGCGCTGCGCCTTTTTCCGCGTCGCCGAGGTGTCGCCGGTGCGGTCGTCGATGCGGATTGGCAGGCCGATTTCCGCGACCGGGGTGCGCAGGTTGCGCTTGATATCGGCGGCCAGCGCCTTGAGCGGGCTGACATAAAGCGTATGCAGCCCCGCGTGCGGCGTCTCGGCCAGTTCGACCAGTGTCGGCAGAAAGCCCGCCAGCGTCTTGCCTCCGCCCGTCGGAGCGATCAGCAATGTCGCCGGATCGCCCGCCCGCGCCAGCATGTCCCGCTGATGCGGATGGATATGCCACCCCTTGGCGGCAAACCAGCTGCTGAAACGGGCGGGCAGGTCCATGCGCTCAGTCGTCGGGCCGGATGATCTCGAACACTTCGGTCACGCGGGAATAATCGCGATAGCCAAGCCGTGTCAGCGGCTGGAATGTCGAGATATCGAACCGGCCGTTCACGATGCAATCGTCGCGCATGTGCACGCCGGTGACCTCGCCCAGCACCAGCCAGTTCGACGCGCCCGGCAGCTGCACGATCTGGGTCAGCTTGCATTCCAGCGATGCCGGGGCGCCGCCGACCCGCGCACACGCGATGGTGTCGCATTCCACCGCTTCCAGCCCGGCATGAGCGAATTCGTCCACCTCCTTGGCCAGCGTGGCCGAGCTGGCGTTCATCGCGTCGCGGGCGGCATATTCCACGACGTTGACACAGAACACCCCGGTCTCGCGGATGTTGTTCACGCTGTCCTTGCTGGTGTCGTGGTCCGGTTTCGCCCCGGTGGATGAAAACATCACCTGCGGCGGGGTATAGGCGATGGCGTTGAAAAAGGAGTAGGGCGCCAGATTGTTGACGCCGTCCGTGTCGCGGGTTGATATCCAGCCGATGGGCCGGGGGGTGACGATTGCGTTGAACGGATTGTGCGGCAGGCCGTGGCCGTCCTGGGGGCGATAGAACATTTGCAACTCCGATTGTTTGCCCAAGGGGTAGCGTCGTGGTAGGGCGATTTCCACCGTTTAGAACAGGATCGCGGTCAGGTGATTGAACTCAAACCGGAAAAACCCGAAGACTGGTGGGAAGTCGAAGCCCTGTTCGACCTGTGTTTCGCGCCGGGGCGCGAGGCGCTGTCGTCCTACCGGTTGCGGGACGGTGTCGCGCCGGTGCCGGGGCTCAGCCAAGTGGCGCGCGACGAAAACGGCATTCTGGCGGGCGCGATCCGGTTCTGGCCGGTCCGCGTGGGCGGTCAGCCGGTGCTGTTGCTGGGTCCGGTGGCGGTGCACCCGACCCACCAAGGCGAGGGCCTGGGCGCGGTGCTGATCGAAGGCGGCGTCGAGGCGGCCCGCCGGGGCGGCTGGGCGCGGGTGATGCTGGTGGGCGATGCGCCCTACTACGGCCGGTTCGGTTTCGAAAGGATCGAGGACGTGGTCATGCCGCCGCCGACCAACCCCGACCGGGTGCTGGGTCAGGCCCTGGTCGCGGGGGGCTGGGACGGCCTGTCGGGACCGGTGATCAAATGGAACGAGCCCGCCGGGGATTGAAATCCGCGGCCTGCGTGTCGATCTTGGGGTTAACCGAGAGGGGGCGCCGATGGACGATATCGTCACTGTCACCGTTGTGGACACCGAGGCCGAACTGGACCGGCTGGCCGCGCATTACCGCGCGGCGGGCGGCCCGGCCGTGCAGATGCTGAACATGCTGGGCGGCAAGGCCGAAGGGCTGCTGGACAAGCTGCCCCGCGACGTGCGCGACGGGCTAGGGGCCGCGACCGAACGGGCGCTGCATCTGGCGATGGAAACGGCGCAGGGCACCCGCCGCGCCGTTCCCGATCAGAAACCCTGGGTCAATACGGCGGTCGCGACGGCCATGGGGGCCGCCGGTGGTATGGGCGGGCTGCCCTCTTCGCTGATCGAACTGCCCGCGACCACCACGATGCTGCTGCGCGCGATCCAGGGCGTGGCGGCGGAACATGGATTTGATCCGGCGGCGGACAACGTCAAATTCGATTGCGTCCGGGTGTTTTCGGCGGCGGGCCCGCTGAAGGACGACGATGGCGCGGACCTCGGCTTTCTCTCGGTGCGGCTGACCCTGTCGGGCGGCGCCATGCAAAAGCTGATCGCCACCGTGGCGCCAAAGCTGGCGGCGGTGTTGGGGCAGAAGCTGGCGGCGCAGACGGTGCCGGTGCTGGGGGCGGTGGCCGGGGCCGGCACCAATTATGTCTATACCCGCTATTACCAGCAGATCGCCCATGTGCATTTCGGCCTGCGCCGGCTGGCGATCGACGCGGACATCCCGCATGACGATCTGGTCGCGCGGCTTTCGGCGCGGATGGCCCCGAGCTTGTCCTGAGCGCGGCTTTGGCGCCCGGTCACAATGGGGGTGATCGGATAACTCACTTGAAATCGGCCTGTTTACGGATATTTAATCCAATAGTCCGGAAAGTGAGCCAAGGATGATCCAGTACACGCTGAAATGTACGGACGGGCATCGGTTTGACAGCTGGTTCCAGTCTGCAGATGCCTATGACAAACTCGCGGGCGCGGGTATGGTGTCCTGTGCCATCTGTGGGTCGTCCAAGGTGGAAAAGGCGATCATGACGCCGCGTGTCCGGCCGGCGCGCACGACCTCGGCGCCGGAGGCGCCGCAGCAGGGCGCCCTGAGCGAACCCGCCGGGGCTGCTGAACAGGCGCTGGCCGAACTGAAGCGCAAGATCGAGGAAACCTCTGACTACGTTGGCAAGGATTTTGTCCGCGAAGCGCGCGCCATGCACGACGGCGACGCGCCCGAGCGGTCGATCTACGGCGAAGCCAAGCCCGAGGATGCGCGCGCGCTGATCGAGGATGGCGTGCCGGTTACCCCGCTGCCGTTCCTGCCCAACAGAAAGACGAACTGACGCCATGCATGTTGTCATCACAGGCGCCGGGCGCGGCATTGGCCGGGCGCTGGCGGAATGGTACCGCGCCGAGCAGGACGAAGTGACCGGAACCGCGCGCGACGGATCGGAAACGGTCCGGATGGATGTCACCGATCCCGACGGGCCCGCCGCGCTGGCCCGGCACCTGCAGGGGCGCGCCGTCGATCTGCTGGTCTGCAACGCCGGTGTCTACCTCGACAAGGGGCAGGACCTGGACACGGGGTATCCCGATGCCATGTGGGCCGACAGTTTCGCGGTCAACGTGACCGGCGTGTTCCGCACGATCCAGGTGCTGTTGCCGAACCTGCGCGCCTCCGCGCAGGGGCGCATCGCGATCATCTCGTCGCAGATGGCCTCGCAGAACCGGGCCCCCGGCGGCAGCTATATCTACCGCGCCTCCAAGGCGGCGGTGCTGAACCTGGGGCGCAACCTGGCGGTGGATCTGAAGCCGCAGGGGATCGCGGTGGGCATCTACCACCCGGGCTGGGTGCAGACCGACATGGGCGGCAGCGCGGCGGACATCACCGTCGATGACGCGGCGCAGGGGCTGAAGGCGCGGTTTGCCGCGCTCGACATGGCCCATACCGGCTGCTTCGAAACCTGGGACGGGCGCGATCATCCGTTCTGACCGGTCGCCGCCGGGCGCACAAAAGTTTTTCGAAAACTTTTGGAAAAATTCTTTGCAAGAATTTTCTGCGCCGTTTGGCGGGGGGATCGCGGATGCGGCACGTGGTCCCGCTTGCTCTTGCAGGCCAAGCGGCGTAAACCCGCGCGGATCAAGCTAGGCAGGAAAACTACATGCCCGTTCTGGTAATGAAATTCGGTGGCACATCGGTGGCCAATCTCGACCGTATCCGCCGCGCGGCAAAGCGCATCGGGGTCGAGGTGGCCAAGGGCTATGACGTCATCGTCATCGTCTCGGCCATGTCGGGAAAGACAAACGAGCTGGTCGGCTGGGTCGAGGAGACCTCGCCCATGTTCGACGCGCGCGAATACGACGCGGTGGTGTCGTCGGGTGAGAATGTCACCGCCGGCCTGATGGCGCTGACGCTGCAGGAAATGGATGTTCCGGCGCGCAGCTGGCAGGGCTGGCAGGTGCCGCTCAAGACCACCAGCGCGCATTCCTCGGCCCGGATCGAAGAGATCCCGACCGCCAACCTGAACCAGAAGTTCGCCGAAGGGATGCGGGTGGCGGTGGTCGCCGGGTTCCAGGGGATCAGCCCCGAGGGCCGCATCACCACGCTGGGACGGGGCGGATCGGACACCACGGCGGTGGCCTTTGCCGCCGCCTTCGACGCAGAGCGCTGCGATATCTATACGGACGTGGACGGCGTCTATACCACCGACCCGCGCATCTGCGAAAAGGCGCGCAAACTGGACAAGATCGCCTTTGAGGAGATGCTGGAACTCGCATCCCTGGGGGCCAAGGTTCTGCAGACGCGGTCGGTCGAACTGGCCATGCGCTATGGCGTCAAGCTGCGCGTTCTGTCGAGTTTTGAAGAACAATCTGATACTGCGGGCACATTGGTCTGTGCCGAGGAGGACATCGTGGAATCCAATGTCGTGGCCGGTGTGGCCTATTCGCGTGACGAAGCCAAACTGACGCTGCTGTCGGTTGCCGACCGGCCCGGCATCGCTGCGACCATTTTCACCGCTCTCAGCGAGGCCGGGGTCAACGTGGACATGATCGTGCAGAACATTTCCGAAGACGGGCGCACGGACATGACCTTTTCCTGCCCCACCAACGAGGTGGCGCGCGCCGAGGCGGCGCTGGCGGCGACCAAGGAGGGCGGCGCGCTGAACTATGCGGAACTGGTGGCCGATACCGCGGTCGCCAAGGTTTCCGTGGTGGGCATCGGCATGCGCAGCCAGTCCGGCGTGGCGGCCAAAATGTTCAAGGTTCTCTCGGATGAGGGGATCAACATCAAGGTCATTACAACCTCAGAGATCAAAATTTCCGTTCTCATTGATCGGAAATACATGGAACTTGCCGTTCAGGCACTGCATGATGCCTTCGAATTGGACAAGGCGGCCTGAGGATGTTCCTGCGGGCTGTCTGACGCCGCAATGTGATCGGGGCCGATGGCTGACGGCACGGAAAGCGAAAGTCGCAAGCTGCTGGGTCGGCTGCGCGAGGTCATGGCCAGCAGCGATGCCGGCCAGGCCCGGCTTGATCGCATTACACATCTGATCGCGGACAGCATGGGGACCGAGGTCTGCTCGGTCTACCTGTTCCGCGATGCCGAGACGCTGGAACTCTGCGCGACCGAAGGGTTGAAGCCAGAGGCCGTGCACATGACGCGGATGCGTCTGGGCGAGGGTCTGGTGGGCCGGGTCGCGCGCACCGGGCGGGTGGTCAACACCCCGAATGCACCGGCCGAAAAAGGCTTTCGTTACATGCCGGAAACCGGCGAGGAACGGTATTCGTCCTTTCTGGGCATCCCGGTGCAGCGGCTGGGCGAGAGCATGGGCGTTCTGGTTGTCCAGTCCCGCGATGCCCGCGAGTTTTCAGCCGACGAAGTCTATGCGCTGGAAGTGGTGGCGATGGTCATCGCCGAGATGACCGAGCTGGGCGCCTTTGTCGGCGAGGGCGCGGCGCTGTCGCCGCTGCACCAGCAGTCGGTGCTGATCCGGGGCGGCACCGGACAGGAGGGCGCGGCCGAAGGGCACGTCTGGTTGCATGAACCCCGCGTCGTGGTGGCCAACCCGATTGCCGATGACCCGCACCGCGAGCTAGAACGCCTGAACGAGGCGGTCGAACAGCTGCGCGTGGGCGTCGACAAGATGCTGGAAATGTCGCGGACCGGCGACAAGGAACAGCTGCAGGTGCTTGAGGCCTACCGGATGTTCGCCAACTCCAAGGGCTGGATGCGCCGGATGGAGGAGGATATCGCGCGCGGGCTGAGCGCCGAGGCGGCGGTGGAAAAGGAACAGAGCCAGGCGCGCAACCGCATGGCCCAGGTCCAGGACGCCTACCTGCGCGAACGGCTGGCCGATCTGGACGACCTGTCGAACCGGCTGCTGCGCATTCTGACCGGTCAGGGCAAGGAAACCGGTGCCGAACTGCCGGCCGATCCGATCCTGATTGCCCGCAACATCGGCCCCGGCGAACTGCTGGAATACGGCCGCAGCCTGAAGGGCATCGTTCTGGAAGAGGGCTCGGTCGGCAGCCACGCTGCGATTGTCGCGCGGGCGCTGGCGATCCCGCTGGTGGTGCATGCCGAACGGGTGACGGCCGAAGCGCTGAATGGCGATCACGTCATGGTCGATGGCGATCAGGGCATCGTGCACCTGCGGCCCGACGACAACGTGGTCAGCGCCTTTCGCGACAAGATCGCGATGCAGGCGCAGGCGCAGGAACGCTATGCCTCGATTCGCGACAAGCAGGCGGTGACCCGCGACGGGCAGGTCGTGTCGCTGCATATGAACGCGGGGCTGATGGCGGATCTGCCGTCGCTGGACAGCTCGGGCGCCGAGGGCGTCGGCCTGTTCCGGACCGAGCTTCAGTTTCTGGTGCGCAACCAGATGCCAAAGCGCACGGAGCTGGTCGAAATCTATGCCCGTGTCATGGATTCGGCGCGGGGCAAGCGGGTGGTGTTCCGGACGCTGGACATCGGCTCGGACAAGGTGCTGCCCTATATGAAGCCCAACGACGAACCCAATCCGGCGCTGGGGTGGCGGGCGATCCGGGTCGGGCTGGACAAGCCCGGCGTCATGCGGATGCAGTTGCAGGCCCTGATCCGGGCCGCCAAGGGGCGGCCGCTGACCATCATGTTCCCCTTTGTCGCGCAGGCCGAGGAATACCGCGCCGCCCGCCAGGAGGTCGACAAGGCGCTGGAGCGCGAGCGGCGTCTGGGCCATGTGCTGCCGGAAACGCTCGAAGTGGGGGCCATGCTTGAGACCCCGTCGCTGGCCTTTGCGCCGCAGAAATTCTTTGACGAGGTCGGGTTCCTGTCGATTGGCGGCAATGACCTGAAGCAGTTCTTCTTTGCGGCGGACCGCGAAAACGAACGGGTGCGCCGCCGCTACGATTCCCTGAACTGCAGCTTTCTCAGCCTGATAGAACGGATTGTTGAACGCTGCGCGATCTCGGGCACCCCGCTGAGTTTCTGCGGCGAGGATGCCGGTCGCCCGATCGAGGCGGTCTGCCTCGCGGCGATGGGGATCCGCACCCTGTCGATGCGCCCGGCCTCTATCGGGCCGGTCAAGAGCCTGCTGCGGCGCGTGGACCTGATGGATCTGCGCAAGGTGATCGCCGATGCCCGCCATCGTGGCGAGCAATCGGTCCGTCCGGCGGTGATGGAACTCCTGCGCGGCATTTCCGACGAAGTTTGATAATCATGGCAGGGCTTTAGGTGTCACTTTTCAGGTGATGTCCGAAGCGGCTCCGTTATCCACGTCAAGCGTTGACGCCATCGCGGCGCGGGCGCGGCGGGCCCCGTGAAATGGCCCGCAGAAAGACGGCCTGAATGCCAAGGGAACGCGGCCCGGCTGCAGTTATCCACCGGTTTCACGGAAAATTTTCTCTCGCCAGCGCGGGTAATCGATTCCACTCTTCGCTGCCTTTTGGCTGTTTACCCACAGCTGTGCTCCAATAATTAATTTTTTACGACTTCTGGTCGCTTTTGCCCCCAGATTGGGACTTGCATGTTATGCCAGCGGTGTGGATATCTCTGGACCTCAAACCCGGGCATCGCCGTGGGCAATGACGACGCCGAGGCGAAACGGGTGTGCTTCGCTTGCTTTTCTTCGGTTGGACAGGGCCGGGCCCATCACCGGGGGCCGGATTATGGTAAAAATGTCATGGTCCTGCCCGGCCGAGTTGGCAGATGCGGTAATCTATTGCCGGTATGGTGCTGGAAAGGTGACGAAAATCCAAAAAACGCGGCCCTGTGGATACTTTCAGTTATCGTGGTACCACTCTGATTTTGCGTGATACCTCGCCTGTCTGCCGGGACGCAGGGGGCGCACGGAACGCTCTTGCCTCGCGCGCGCCACAGCGGCTGTCAGGGCGCGCAGTGGATGCGCGCGGCGGTGACGTCGGCGTGAGAGGTCGCCGCAGAAGAGGGATTGAGGGTTGCAAATGGAAAAAGTTAGCGCTAACAGGGCGGGGCGTCGATCTTTGAAATAACATGTTCCCATGTGTGCTAAGGTCGAATGAGCAATCCAGGCAGCCGCCCACAAAGGGAGCAGACAGAACATGGTCTCACGCGTTATTCCGGTAGACCCGTTTGACCTAGTGGTCTTTGGCGCCACGGGCGATCTGGCGCGACGCAAGATCCTGCCCAGCCTGTTCCACCGGTTTCAGGTCGGCCAGATGCCGGACACGGCGCAGATCATCGGGTCCGCCCGCAGCGAGATGTCGGCACAGGCGTTTCGGACGCTGGTGCGCGATGCCATCGTCGAATTCGTCTCGGCGGACGACTACGAAGCCGAGACGCTGGACGGGTTCCTTGAGCGGCTGGATTATGTCGCGGTCGATGCCACGGGCGACGCGGGCTGGAACGATCTGGCCGGCAAGATGCGCGCCGATATGGTCCGGGCCTTTTACCTGTCCGTCGGCCCGTCGCTGTTCGCGCCGATTGCCGAACGGCTGAGCCGCCACGCGATTGCAACCCCGGACAGCCGGATCGTGGTGGAAAAGCCCTTTGGCCATGATCTTGCGACCGCGCAAAAGCTGAACGCGGCCCTGCGGGGCAGTTTTCAGGAGCACCAGATCTACCGGATCGACCATTACCTGGGCAAGGAGACGGTGCAGAACCTGATGGCGCTGCGGTTTGCCAATTCCTTGTTCGAGCCGCTGTGGAACTCTACCCACATCGATCACGTCCAGATCACCGTCGCGGAAACCATCGGGGTCGACGGGCGGGGCGAATACTATGATCATTCGGGCGCGATGCGGGACATGGTGCAGAACCACCTGATGCAATTGCTGTGCCTGACCGCGATGGAGCCGCCGTCGAAATTCACCCCGAACGCGGTGCGCGATGAAAAGGTCAAGGTGATCGAAGCGCTGGAGCCGGTGCCGCAATCGGATATCGCGCGCGGACAGTACCGGGCGGGGGGCGGTCAGGGCAGCTATCGCGAGCATGCGGGCAACCCGGCTAGCCGGACCGAGAGTTTCATCGCGATGAAGGTCAAGGTTGCCAACTGGCGCTGGGCGGGGGTGCCGTTTTACCTGCGCACGGGCAAGCGTCTGCGGGCACGGGAATCCGAAATCGCCGTGGTGTTCCGCGATCCGCCGCACATGATCTTTCCCAATGCCGAAGGGTTGCGGGGCAATGCGCTGGTGATCCGGCTGCAGCCGGACGAGGGCATCACCCTGCGCACCACCATCAAGGATCCCGGTCCCGGCGGGCTGCGGCTGACCGAGGTGTCGCTGGACATGAGCTTTGCCGAGGCGCTGGGCGCGGATTCGCGGGCGCAGGATGCCTACGAGCGGCTGATAATGGATGTGATCCGGGGCGATCAGACCCTGTTCATGCGCGGCGACGAGGTCGAGGCCGCCTGGGCCTGGGTTGATCCCGTCATCCAGGCTTGGGAAGATGCGCGGACAGAACCTTTTGCCTATGACCCCGGCAGTTCCGGCCCCGAAGAAGCGCTGATGATGATGCATCGCGACGGGCGGCGCTGGCGCCAGATCGGCGTCTGAACAGACACAGGGACAGAATGCGCGGCACCGGCGCAGACAGGAAAACAGATGACACTGAACCAGACCATCCGAGACGTCACCGACCGGATCATCGAACGCAGCCGGCCCAGCCGCGACGCCTATCTCGAACGGATGGCGACGGCCAAATCCAAGGGACCGGCGCGGGCGCATCTGTCGTGCAGCGGGCAGGCCCATGCCTTTGCCGGGGCGGGTCCGGACCAGGATGCGCTGGCCACCCGTGACGCAGGCAATCTCGGCATCGTGACCACCTACAACGACATGTTGTCGGCGCATCAGCCGTTCGAACGGTTCCCGGATCTGATCCGCGCCGCCGCTCGCGAGGTCGGCGGTACGGCGCAGGTCGCCGGTGGCGTGCCGGCCATGTGCGACGGGGTCACCCAGGGCGAGGCGGGGATGGAGCTGAGCCTGTTTTCCCGCGATGTCATCGCCATGGCCGCCGGTGTCGCGCTTAGCCACAACACCTTTGACGCCGCCGTTTTCCTGGGCGTCTGTGACAAGATCGTTCCGGGCCTGGTGATCGCGGCGCAGAGTTTTGGCCATTTGCCGGCGGTGTTCCTGCCCGCCGGACCGATGACCAGCGGCCTGCCGAACGATGAAAAGGCCAAGGTGCGCCAGAAATTCGCCGCCGGAGAGGTTGGCCGCGATGCGCTGATGGCGGCGGAGATGGCCGCCTATCACGGGCCGGGCACCTGCACGTTCTATGGCACCGCGAACACCAACCAGATGCTGATGGAATTCATGGGGCTGCATCTGCCCGGCGCCAGCTTCGTCAATCCTGGCACCGAGCTGCGCGATGCGCTGACCCGCGAAGGCGCGCGCCGCGCGCTGGCGCTGAGCGCGCTGGGCAATGACTATACCCCGGTCTGCGATATTCTGGACGAGCGCGCCTTTGTGAACGGCATCGTCGGGCTGAACGCGACGGGCGGGTCGACCAACCTGTTGATCCATCTGGTGGCGATGGCCCGTGCCGGGGGCATCATCCTGGACTGGCAGGACTTCTCAGAGATCTCGGACATCACGCCGCTGATCGCGCGGATCTATCCCAACGGGTTGGCCGATGTGAACCATTTCCACGCGGCGGGCGGTCTGGGCTATGCCATTGGCACGCTGCTGGATCAGGGGCTGCTGCACCCCGACACCCGCACGGTCGCGGGGCAGGGGCTGAACCGATATACGCAGGACCCCAAGCTGATCGACGGGCAACTGGTCTGGCAGGACGGCGTCAGCGAGAGCCTGAACGACAAGATCCTGCGCCCGGCTTCGGACCCGTTCCAGCCGACCGGCGGGCTGAAGAAGCTGACCGGGTCGCTGGGGACCGGCGTGATGAAAGTCTCCGCCGTCGCGCCCGAGCATCAGGTCATCGAGGCCCGCGCCCGCGTGTTCGACGACCAGGAGGCCGTCAAGGTGGCGTTCAAGGCGGGCGAATTTACTGAAGATACCATCGTCGTCGTCCGGTTTCAGGGCCCCAAGGCCAACGGGATGCCGGAACTGCACAGCCTGACGCCGCTGCTTTCGGTGCTGCAGGGGCGGGGGCTGAACGTGGCCCTGGTGACCGACGGGCGCATGTCCGGCGCCTCGGGCAAGGTGCCGGCGGCGATCCACGTCTGCCCCGAGGCGCTGGATGGCGGCCCCATCGCCCGGTTGCGCGACGGAGACCTGTTGCGGGTCGATGCCGTGGCCGGAACGCTCGATATCCTGACCGAGGGGGTGCAGGAGCGCCCTGCGGCCACCGCCGACCTGTCGGCCAGCGCATTCGGCACCGGACGCGAATTGTTTGCCACCTTCCGGCGCGCGGTGTCCTCTGCCGAGGCCGGCGCCACCGTCTTTGGAGACTGACCCATGACACTGACCCCGCAAGCCGCCAGCATCCGCGCGCGCGAGATCTGTAATCTGGCCCCGATCGTGCCGGTGCTGGTTGTCGATGACGCGGCCCAGGCCCGCCCCCTGGCACAGGCGCTGGTCGATGGCGGGCTGCCGGCGCTTGAGGTCACGCTGCGGACCCCCGCCGCGCTGGACGTCATCCGCGAAATGGCGCAGGTGCCGGGCGGCGTGGTCGGCGCAGGTACCCTGCTGACGCCCGAGGACGTGCGCGCGGCCAAGGCGGCCGGTGCGCAGTTCGGCGTGTCGCCGGGCGCCACGGATCGTCTGCTCAAGGCCTGCGAGGACGAAGAGCTGCCGTTGCTGCCCGGTGCGGCCACCGCGAGCGAGGCCATGCGCCTGGCCGAGCGCGGCTATACCATGCTGAAGTTCTTTCCCGCCGAAGCCTCGGGCGGCGCACCGGCGCTGGCCTCGCTGGGCGCGCCGTTGCCGCATATCTCCTTCTGTCCGACCGGTGGCGTGAACCCGGGCAACGCGGCCAGCTACCTGGGGCTGTCCAACGTGGTCTGCGCGGGCGGCAGCTGGGTCGCCCCAAAGGCGCGCGTAGAGGCGGGTGACTGGGACGCGATCCGTGCCCTGGCCGCCGAGGCGAGCCAGCTCAGCCGCTAGCGGCCGCCCGGCGACGGTCGCCGGTCAGTCGATGTGATAGACAAAGGACAGCTTGCGATTGACGCCTTGCGGCGGCGGCGGAAACGGCGCCGCGCCGCGCACCTGCGCCTTGGCGGCGCGTTCGATCTCGGGGGAATTCGTGCCGTCGATCACCTCGACCCAGGCCAGCGATCCGTCCGGGTTGATCTCGAAGAACACCCGCGCGTAGCCATGCGCCGAAACCCGGACCGCCGGCGCGCGGTTCAGATGCATCAGGATCTGCCCTGCGTAATTGGTGACGTCGGAATTGCCCGGCCCGCGAGAGTTTCGAAACCCGACGCCGCCGGACTGGGTGGCGGCGTTCTGCCGGACCTCCAGATCGCCCTGACCGCGAAGATAGGCCGCCAGGGGGGATTCGATGAGCGGCGGATTCTTCAGGTCGCTGTAGTCGGTCACCCCGTCGGGCGCGCCGCGTGCGGGCTCGGCGGGGCGGTCCTGGCGCGGGCGCGGGCGCGGCGATGCGACAACCGCCAGCGCAGAGCCATCGGGGTCGGTTTCGGGCGTTTCGGGGGAGGGCTCGACGGTCTCGCTGTCCACCGGGGCCACCAGAATCGCGGCGGGATCCAGCGTGGGCGAAACCGGCGGCACCGGGGCGACCGCCTCCGGCAGCGCCGCGACCGCCTGCGATTGCGGTGCCGGTTGCGGGGCCACGGGCGGTGCGGGCGCGACGGTGTCGACCGTGGCCTCGGGGGTTCCGGCGGGCTGATCCGTGCCGGTTGCGGGGGTAACCGGCGGCGTGGCCGTGGTTTTGGTTTCGGTGCCGTCGTCGCCGCCGGTGGGGGCGACCGTGTCGGGCTGCGGCGAGCCGGCCTTGTCCGGCGTGGCGGGGCCGGTCGCGTCCCGTTGGATCACCCGCGACGACCCGTTGTCAGGTGCAAAAACCCGTTCGGGCCTGGCCGAGGCCACCAGCGCCTCCGAGGTCGGGATCTCGGCCCTGTCCGGCTCGGCCGGTTTCTGCACCGGCGGTTCCGGCACCTCTGCGGCCTCAGGCTGTACCGGGTCGGGCCGGGATTCGGCGTGATCCTCGAATTCGGTGGCCAGGGTCACGACGTCGGCGGTCTGTTCACTGCCCGAACGTTGCGGCGGGCTGGGCGGGGCAAAGCCCAGGCCCAGCACATGCGCCAGCAGGGACAGCAGGACCGCGACCGTCGCGATGGCCGTTGACCGCCGGATCATTCGAGCGCCTGCTCGGTGACAAGGATGACAGAGCTTGCGCCGAGGCGGCGCAGGGCGGCGGCGAGTTCGATCAGCCGCAGCCCCGGCGCATCGCGGTCGGGGACGATCCGCACCGGGCCGGCATCGTGACCGGCCATATATGTGGCCGCATCGGTCGGCGCGCCGCGAAAGCTCAGCAACCCGTCGGCGCGCAGCACCAGCGCATCGGGCGGTTCGCGGCCCTCCAGCTCCGAGGTGTTGACCAGCTTCAGATCCGGGTCGAGCGGCGCCGCCAGCGTGCCCGCGATCAGGAAGAAGATCAGCATCAGAAAGACCACGTTGATCAGCGGAATGGTCGAATCGCGGGCGCGGCGCGGGGGGGCGGTTCGGATCACCGGATCACTCCAGCACGGTGACGGTCAGCCCGTCACGGCCCCGCAGCAGCACCAGCAGATCCACCAGCCGCTGCGCGGTTGTGTCATCGTCGAGGCTGACCAGAACCTGTCCGGTCTCGACGCGGCCGGACAGATCATCGAGAGACACCGGCGTGCCGTTCAGCACCAGCCGGGTGGCCCCCAGCTGGACAAAGCTGCGCTCGGTCACGATGCCGGGCGTCGCGGGGCCGGCGGCGGCCTGGTTCAGCTCGATCTCGCCGAACCGGGAAAAGGTCGAGGACAGCATGAAGAACAGCAGCAACAGAAAGATCACGTCGATGAGCGGGGTCATCGCCATGCGCCGCCGGACAAAAGGCGCGGCGTTACGCATGGCTGGGCGCGGCGGCGGGCGCTGCGGCCGTCTCTGGCGCGGATTGCAGGTGGCCGGGCACCAGGACCGTGCGCAGTGCCTTGTCGGCAAAGACCCGTTCGCGTGCGGTGCGGCTTTCGAACCAGGCCAGGATCATCGACGTCGGCATCGCCACGGCAAGGCCTACGGCGGTGGTCAGCAGCGCAACCCAGATCCCGCCGGCCAATAGCGACGGGTCAACCGATGAACCGCCCGCCTGCAGGCTCTGAAACGCCTCGATCATGCCCAGAACCGTGCCGAACAGCCCCAGCAACGGCGCGAGCTGGGCGATGGTATCGAGCAGGCGAAAGCCGCGTTCCAGCCCGGCCAGCGCCAGCCCGGCCTCGGCGTCCAGACGCTCGCCCAGTCCGGGCTGGTCCTGCGCGGTCATGGCGTCGCCGACCAGCGGCGCGAGATAGCTGCGGCTTTGCGAAAGGTGGGCGAGCGCCGCCTGACGGTTGCCCGCGTCCCAGTCCGCAAGCGCCTCGGACAGCACCCGGTGGCGGCCGACGCCGGAGGCGGAGAATTGCCAGATCTTATAGAGCGTCACCGCAAAGGTTAGCACCGACATCAGAAACAGCACCGCAACAACCGGCCCGCCCAGGGCAAAGAGACCCAACAGGGTATCGAGAACACTCATCCCAAAAGCTCCACTTCGATCCGGCTGCCAAGCATCAGGGTGGTGTCGCAGATGTCGCTTTCGGCACCGTCGACGATACAGGAACTGGCCCCGTTGATCAGGGTCTGCCCGACCGTGTCACAGGTCATTCCCGGCAGGTCGAACTGCCGAACGCGCGGCCGGTCTGCGGGCAGGTCGCGGAAATCGAACAGTGACAGGCTGACAACCCCGCCCGAGGTATCAAAGACCACGGTTTCAAAGACCGCCTGTTCGATGGCCGCGCCGGTCGCGTTGCGCGCGACAAAGGTCAGCCGGCAGGCCCCGCCGACATCGCGCATCGCGTTCAGTTCCATGAACAGCTGCGGCGGCGTGTCCCCGGCGGTCTGGGCGGCGCCCGGGGCCGGGAGGAAACCGGCGCTTAGAACAGCGGCGGCGAGCAGGCGAAAGAACATGTGCGGGTCCCCAATCAATCGCGCCGGGTCGGGCGATCTGCGATGCGCCGCCAGAGCCGGGGTCGTTTCAACGTTCATTATCGTATCGGGCGACCGCGTGAAAGCACTGCCCGCGTCATTGTGATTTCCACGCAGAACTCCGCGCGTCCCGTCGGTCGCCCGTTCTGCGGCGCGGGGTCAGCCCGCCGCGAGCGTGATCTTGCGCCCGGTTTCGGCAGAGCGATAGACCGCGTCCTCGGTCCGGATCACGGTCAGGTAGTCGGCGGCGAGGTTTTCGAGCGGCGCACCGTCCAGCAGCCCGCGCACGACATGCTCTTGCAGGTGGTGCACGCAGTCGCCGCCGAACCCGTCCCAGGTGCTGGGCGGCAGCAGCGTGGTGTCCCGCGTGGCGCCAAAGGCGCGCAGATGCACCGCGCCGTCGCCGGTCAGGCGCAGGGTTCCTGTTGTCCCCTCCACCAGCGCATCGCCCATGGTGCAACGCGGGTTGGTGGCGCTGTGGTCCAGGTGGCGGTTGCCATCGAACAGCGCGCGGGCGCCGCCGGGATGGTCGAGGATGACATAACCCGCGTCCTCGCCCGCGATGGCCGGGTTCCGGCGCTGCAGATCGGCATAAACCGCGACCGGATCGCCCAGAAGGTAGCGGAACGTGTCGATCCAGTGCACGCCCGTCTCGTGGATCAGAAACCGGGGCATTTCCTGGAAATAGGGCTGCCGGTCCAGATAGGCGCGCGGCCCCTGGCCGTCGCCCGGGCGCAGGCGAAAGGTGACCTGATGCACCTGCCCGATCATCCCGTCATCCAGCGCGGATTTGATGCGCCGGTACCAGGGCTGAAACCGAAAGTTTTCGTGGATGACGATCCGCGCGCCCGCGGCGGCGGCTTCGGCGGCGACGGTGCGGGCCTCGTCCAGATCGCTGCAGAACGGTTTCTGGCAGATCATCGTCCCGACCCCGCGTTCCAGCGCGGCGCGGATCGTCGGGGCATGGGCGGCGGGCGGCAGGATGATGTCCAGCAGGTCGGGCGCGGCGGTGTCCAGCATCCGGTCGAGCCGGTCAAAGGCCGGGGCGCCGGTTGCGCGGGCGCGGTCGATGTCCTGGTCGCAGACGCCGACCAGGTGCACGCGCGGGATACGCGCCCAGCTGCCCAGGTGGAACTGGCTGAAGTATCCGGCGCCGATGCAGGCGACCTTGAGCAGAGGGCCGGTGGATCGCGGGTCTGGCATGGCGCTGTCCTCTTGGGTTATCGCGGGGCGTTGAC
The DNA here is from genome assembly GCF_020171285.1 of Seohaeicola saemankumensis. Lineage (GTDB taxonomy): Bacteria > Pseudomonadota > Alphaproteobacteria > Rhodobacterales > Rhodobacteraceae > JAIUZI01. The sequence goes on along the minus strand of NZ_JAIUZI010000013.1, from coordinate 29,249 downwards.
AATGTATACGTTAATGAATACGCAAGGCATCGCAACGGTCAATCGACACCGCGCGGTTACCGGTCGCCGGTGCAGCCCTGGCGGGGCTTTGCATCGGGGTCCGGCGCTGTCATCTTGCCGGTATCAGACGCGATGCCGCTGGGGAGACGCAAGTGTGAAAGACCAACAAAGGATGCCCGCGCGATGTATGCCGTGACCGTAAGTTTTGCGATTGTTCCGGAGAGGATGGCGGAATTCCTGCCCCTGATCCGCGAAAACGCAAGGATCTCCCTGACCCGCGAACCCGGTTGCTCCCGGTTCGATGTCTGCACCGATCCGGCCATGCCGCACACCGTGTTTCTGTACGAGTTGTACGAGGATCGCGCCGCATTCGAAGAACACCTGGCCAGTGCACATTTTCAGAGCTTTGACCGCGCAATCGCAGCTATGGTCGCCGAAAAGACCGTACAGTGTTTCGAAAGGGTGGACCAATGACCGACTGGGAAGTGCATGCCATAAAATACGCCGAGCGCAGCGACCGCACGCGCGCCGACAGCTTTATCTTTGACGACAACCACGACGCGCCGCATACCATCGACTATTACATATGGCTGCTGCGGCGTGGCGATGAGGTGATCCTCGTCGATACCGGCTATGACGACGAAGAGGCCAGGGCGCGGGGCAGGGCGATCCGGCTGGATCCGGGGGCGGCGCTGGCGCCCCTGGGGCTAAAGCCCGAGGATATCACCCAGGTGATCGTCACCCATCTGCATTACGACCATGCGGGCGGGCTGCACCTGTTTCCCAACGCGACGCTGTACCTGCAGACCTCGGAAATGGCCTATGCCACCGGGCCTTGCATGTGCCACGACACGCTGCGGATGCCGTTCACGGCCGGACATGTCTGCGAGGCGATCAAGCGTCTGTATTCGGGACGCGTGGTGTTTTTCGACGGTGACGGGCAGGTCGCCGAGGGGGTGACGGTGCATTGCATCGGCGGCCATTCGCGCGGGCTTCAGGCGGTGCGGGTGCGCACACAAGCGGGGTGGATGGTGCTGGCATCGGACGCCTCGCATTTCTACGAGAACATGTATGCGCGCAAACCGTTCCCCATCGTCGTGGATGTGCAGAACATGCTGGACGGGTTCGACCGGCTGCATGTGCTGGCCTCGCGCCCCGAACTGATCGTGCCGGGGCATGACCCGCTGGTGCGCAGCTATTTCGCCCCGGGCGCGGCGGATTACATCCACCGGCTGGACCCCGGCCCGATCACGGAGATCCCGCGATGAGCGAGGCAAGCCGGCTGCGCGAGGATATCTGCCGCATCGCCAAATCGATGTTCGACCGGGGGCTGACCTGCGGCGCGTCGGGCAATATCTCGGCCCGGTTGTCTGACGGTACTCTGCTGATGACGCCGACGGGCAGTTCCATGGGCTTTCTTGATCCGGCCCGGATCAGCCATCTGGACGCGGACCTGCGGCTTCTATCCGGCGATCCGCCGACCAAGGAGATCCCGCTGCACAGCGCGTTCTACGACACGCGGGCGCAGACCGGCGCCGTGGTGCACCTGCACTCGACCCATTCGGTGGCGCTGTCGATGCTGCCGGATACGGATGCCGACAACATGCTACCGGCGCTGACGCCCTATGCGATCATGCGACTGGGCAAGGTGAAGCTGCTGCCGTTCTTCCTGCCCGGTGACGCGGGCATGGGGCAGGCGGTGCGCGGGCTGGCGGGCAAGCGGTCGGCGGTGGTGCTGGCCAATCACGGGCCGGTCGTGGCGGGCAAGGATCTGTGGGCCGCCAGCCATTCCATCGAAGAGCTTGAGGAAACCGCCAAGCTGGCGCTGATGACGCGCGGCATGGGCGCGGTGGGGCTGAGCGACCCGCAGATCGCGGCGGTCGTGCGGACCTTTGACATCGACTGGTAACCGGAACAGAGGGGGAGAACCCATGGGCACAGGCGCGACCATCGCGTTGATCAAGGGCGACGGCATCGGCGTCGATGTCGCCGAGGCCGCCTGCGAAGTGGCGGTTGCGGCCTGTGCGGCGGTGGCGGCCCCCGCGCTGGGGTTCGATGAAATCCGCGCCGGTGCGGGGTATTTCGCCGAAACCGGGCAGGACATCGAACCGGGGGGCGAGGAACGGGCCGGCGAGGCGGACGCAATTTTCCTCGGGGCGATCGGGCTGCCGGCCATCCGGCACGCGGACGGCACCGAGATCTCGCCGCATCTGCGGTTGCGCGACCGCTTTGGCCTTTATGCCGGGGTGCGCCCGGTGCGGGCCTATCCCAATGCACCGCAACGGCTGGCCGATCCGCGCGCGGCAGAGATCGACATGGTGATCCTGCGCGAAAGCACCGAGGGGCTGTTCTATTCCGCGGCCGCCCATGGCCGGGCGCAGGTGATCGGCGACGCGGAAGTGCGCGAAACATTGCGGATCACGCGAGCGACCACGGAAAAGCTGCACCGGTTCGGCTTCAAGCTGGCCGAGGCGCGCAGGGCCAGGGGCAAACGCGCCCGGCTGACCTGTGTGGACAAGGCCAACGTTTTCACCTCAATGGCGTTTTTCCGCAATATTTTCAATGAGATCGCGGCGCAGCATCCAGAGACCGAGGTCGGCTACAACTATGTCGACGCACAGGCGCTGGACCTGGTGCGGCAGCCGTGGGAGTTCGACATTCTGGTGATGGAGAACATGTTCGGCGACATCCTGTCGGATCTGGCGGGCGGGCTGGTGGGCGGCATGGGCATGGCGGCCTGCGGCGAAATCGGCGACCGGACCGGGTTGTTCCAGCCCGCCCACGGCAGCGCGCCCGACATCATGGGACAGGACAAGGCAAACCCGCTGGCGGCCATTCTCAGCGCGGCGCTGATGCTGGACTATCTCGCGGACAAGACCGGCGAGCCGCGCTATGGGCAGGCCGCGGCGCGGATCGACGATGCGGTGGCGCAGGGGTTTGCCGCCAACCGGTTGCGGCCGATGGAATTCGGCGGCGACATGGGCACGCGGGCGGTGACGCGCGCAGTTGTTGAGGGTCTGAACCCCTGAACGTACCAGGGCCGCGTCAGTTGCTGCCCTCGACCTTGGGCAGCGGCTGCATCAACTGGCATTCGTTCAGCTTTTTCAGCGCCGCGCTGGTGCCCTTGAGCGGTATCTCGACGGTGTTGCCCCGTGCGCCGGTAATGGTCATCAGGTTCTTGCGGGCGAAATCCAGCGCGATGTTCGGATTGTCAAAAAAGGCCCGCCCGCCGTGCAGGGTGCCGATGACCTGGCCGGTGGCCTCTCCCGAGAAAAGGTCGCCGTCAAAGTCGAATTTCACGGTGCTGACGTCGCCTTGTTTGATCTCGGTCCAGGTGATGTTGTAGGCGGCAAAGAAACCGCCCTCGCGCAGTGGTTCGTTGCCGAACTGAACCAACGTGCCGTCCGGAAACAGTTTTTCGATGAAACAGCCATTGCCGATGGCCGGATCAATGTGAATTTCCCAATCGCCCACATCGCCCCATTTCGGCAATTCCGACGCGCCGGACATGCCGCAGATCAGGCAGAGCAGGGCGGAAGAGAGGATGCGTTGCATGATCGGGTCCTTATGTCACGAGCGAATTCATCACTTGTTGCGGGTGGATCGCGGCTCTACCTGAAGCGCGTCCGGCACACAGGGTTTGCGGTCGGGTTTGATGTGGAACTTTGACCGGTCCTGATGCGCCGCCGTGCCGCCGGCCAGCACTTGGAAACTGGGTTTCGACAGCCTGCCCGAGACGACAACGGGCCAGGCGCTGCGGTGCAGCGGTTTGCCGACCGGGCGCGGTTCGGCGCGCAGCGAGATGGTGTCGCGCCGCCAGTTGATCTCGCCCGCGGCGACCAGTTGCACGGCGCGGCTTTCCGCCACGATCCGGTGCGAGGTAACCTTGCCGCCGGAGATCCGCATTGGCGCAACGATACAGACGATGTCGGTATAGCCCTTTTGCAGTTCGGGTGAAAACAGCCAGGGCAGCACGCCCAGCCCGGCCAGTTCCAGCAGGCTGGTGGCGATCGCGCCATTGCCCATCGACACGGTGACGTGGCCGCGCATCGAGTTGACAAAGGCGCTGGCCGAGCTGTGCCGCCCGGTCAGGTCAAACCGCGCCCCCAGCGTGCCGCGCGCGGCGATCTTGACGCCGATCCGGGTCAGGATCTTGCCGAAATCCCAGCCGCCGGTGCCGCCGGTTATGCGGATCAATTCGGGGGTTTCGATCAGGTCCATCGCCGCGTTGAGGTTAAAATACCCACCGCCATAGGCGATCTTGAGCGGGCCGAACCGGGCGGTGCCCTGTTCGATTTCCAGATCGCTGTCGATCTTGGTGCTGCCCGCGGCGCCGGTCAGTTCCCGGATGGCGATGGCAAGCTCAAGATCCAGCGCCCGCAGCAATCGCGTGGGGTCCACCAGCGTCGAGTCAGCCGCCTGTTTCTGGCCCTTGGGCAGGACGAATGGCTGTACCTCGACTTGTTCGGGTTTCTTCTCGGCGGCGTGCGCGTCGTGGCCGCCATCGGACAGCGACTTTAACGCCAATGTCGCGGCCACCAGATCGGCCACGTCATCGACGGCAATCCGGTCGCTTTCAACCGCGCCCCGGATCACCGGCGCATGTTCCTGTTTTCGGGCCGACAGCGTCAGATCCACCTGGCTGCCGCCGACCACGACCGCGCCCGTCGTGTCGACTTCCGTGCCCTGGCTCGACAGCTTGAAATTCAGGCCCACCGGGCCGGTATCAATGGCGTCCAACCCCAGCGTGGTCAGGAATTTCGCCCCGTCAGCGATCAGGGCGTCTATGGATAGGTCCGACCGCGCCAGATGGGTCAGGTTCCCGACCGACATGTCCGCCTTGAGGGACCACAGGTCGGTGCCTTCGGCGCGCGCGGTCAACCTGTCCAGGTTCAGCTTGCCATCGCTGTCACTGATGCCAAAGCTGGCGTGCAGACCGCCCAGTGCGGCGGCGGTCTCAGGGTCCGCTTTCTCGAACAGCAGCGAGGCGGGCGCGTTCAGCGTGCCGGTCAGATCGACGGCCTTGAACTGCAGCAGGTTCCCGATGGTTCCCGTTGCCTGCACTACCGGCGCCTCCGGTGGCCCGGCCTGCACCGTCAGCCCCTCGACGCGCAGCAGCCCGTCGTCGGTGCGGCGCACCAGGTCGGCCCGGATCGGGCCGATGTTTTCCAGATCACCGTCAAAGGCATTGGTCGTAACGGTCAGCTTTTCCACCGCGACGCCGCCGCTCCGGCTTGTGAGCCGGGCATTCACCCCGGTCAGCTTCAGGTCTTCAAGGCGGGCGGCGGCGGCGGGCATCTCGGCCTCGGGGAACAGGGCCGCATCGGCGGTGATGTCCAGGTCGGTCAGGTCAAAGACATTGCCGATGGCCCCCGTAACACTGACCGAGCGGCCCGAAGACAGCGCGACCCCGACCGAGATATCGTCGATCGCCAGACCGCCGGGCTGCAATAGCAGATTGGCGGACAGCTGGCCGTTGCCTTCGGCCACGCGCTGCAGTTGCAGAACATCGAGCAGATCGCCGATATCCGGGCTGCTGACGTTCAGGGCCATGCGCACCGCAGCGGCCGACACATCAAGCGCATCCGCGCCCGTCAGCCCCAGTTCGACATCGGCAAAGGTCGCAGCGACCCGGAATTGGCCGTCGCCGGGGTAGCTGCCGTCGATCGCAAAGGGCTGCGTGTTGACCGACCCGCGCCCGGTCAGCCGGGTCTCGCCGGTTGGCTGTCTGGCCTGGTGCAGCCCGTCCAGCTGGAAATCAAAGCTGAAACCGGTCCTGGCGTCGGAATACAGGATGCCGACCTCGGTGACGTCGAGACGCCTGCTGCGCAAAAAGGACAACAGACCGCTCTGCGGCGCGGCTTCGGTTGTCTGATCCTCGGTCCGGTCCGGGGCCGATGCGTCGGGGGGCGCCGATGTCCAGCTGGTGGTGTGGCCGTCCTCGGCGCGCAGCAGGTTCACCTGCAGCCCCTCTATCGTAAGATCGTCGATATCCGTCCAGCCGCGCCAAAGCTGGGCCATGTCCAGATCAAAGCTGAGATGCCGCAGGCTTGCCAGATCGGTGTCGCGCATCGTTTCACTGGGGATCACAGCATCACTGACCTCGACACGGCTGACGCGCAACCCCAGGTTAATCCGGGCATCGTCGCGGATCTGCAGCGGCTGGCCTATCAGGTCGGTCAGCGCCCGTTCCGTCAGGGATGCCCGCGCCGATGCGAAAACGGGCAGAAAGAGCGCGGCCCACAGGCATAGCAAAAGCACGGCCAACAGGCCAACGCCCCATATCAGCATGTTCAGGGCTCGCTTGCGCATCGCTACGTCTCATCCTGCCGCAGCCCGTCGCGCCGGGACACCGTGCAGGCTGCGCGCGGGATCGAGGCGGCGGGGCACGTCATATGCTAAGCGCGCGAAACGGATCTGCCAATGATTTCCCGCGCCGCGAACGCCGCAGCCGCGACAGCGGGCTAGTCGATGTCGCCAAAGATCTCGTCAAAGGTTCGCCGAAGCGCCACGTCGAGATCGGTCATCGTCACCGGCAGGCCGAGGTCCACCAGGCTGGTCACACCGTGTTCGGAAATGCCACAGGGCACGATCCCGCCGAAGTGCTCCAGATCCGGATCGACGTTGATCGAGATGCCGTGAAAGCTGATCCACTTGCGCAGGCGAATCCCGATGGCCGCGACCTTGTCCTCGGCCGGTGCGCCGGTGGCGGTCAACGGTTTGTCGTCGCGCACCACCCAGACACCCACACGGCCCTCGCGGATATGGCCGGTGACATTGAATTCCGCCAGCGCCGCGATCACCCATTGTTCCAGCTGCTGCACGAACCGGCGCACGTCATGCCCGCGCTTGCCGACATCCAGCATAACATAGATCACCCGCTGGCCGGGGCCGTGATAGGTATATTGCCCGCCGCGCTTGGTGTCATAGACCGGGAACCGGTCCGGGTCCGTCAGATCCTGGCGCCTGGCGCTGGTGCCGGCGGTATACATCGGCGGGTGCTCGACAAGCCAGATGCACTCCGTCGCCTCGCCCGCGGCAATCGCCGCGGCACGCGCCTCCATAAAGTCCACCGCCGCCTCGTAAGAGGTCAGCCCGTCGGTCGTGATCCATTCGGTCATGACACCGTCATTACCCCGCCGCGCGGCCCGGCGAAAGGGGTCAAGCGGCCTCGGCCAGCGCCCGGCGCAGCGCCGTCTCATAGGTGTCCGCGCCCTGCGCCCCGGTCAGCAGGTACTTTCCGCCAATCACCATCGCGGGCACCCCGTGAATGCCGCGTTCCAGCCAGAACCGCTGTTTCTCGCGCACCTGCGCGGCGCGCTGCCCGCTGGCCAGTTCCCGTGCGGCCTGTTCCGGGTCCAGCCCGGCGCGCCCGGCGATGCCGGCCAGCACCTGCGGGTCCGAGACATCCTCGTTGTCCGTGAAATACGCCTTGAACAGCGCCAGCTTCAGCGGGTGCTGCCGGCCGGCCTCCTCCGCCCAGTCCAGCAGCTGATGCGCGCGGAAGGTATTGACCATGCGCTTGTCCGCCGCATAGCGGAAGGTAAAGCCCAGCTCGGCCCCCAGCGTCGTCAACCGCGCGCGGGCGGCTTCGCTCTGGGCCTCGGTCAGCCCGTATTTCCCGATCAGATGCTCGCGCAGGTTCTGCCCGCCCTCCGGCATGTCCGGGTTCAGCTCGAACGGGTGCCACCGCAGCCGCGCCAGAACCCCGGTGCGCTGCAATGCCTGGTCCAGCTGCAGAAACCCGATGATGCACCAGGGGCACACCACGTCTGAAACGATATCGACCTGAACAACAGGACGGTTTGCGGCATCGGGCATTTGCGGTCTCTCCGGGATTCAGCGCTGTCGGTTGTTCAACCTAGCATGACAGCGGACAAAGTCGAAACGACCCGGTCGCCCCCGCATGAACCAAGGTCGCATCCGGCGCGATTTCGCTCTTCACAAGCCCCGCCGGCTCGTCTATACGCCCATGCACCAAGCCAAGACAGTGCGGTCGTGGCGGAATGGTAGACGCGCAGCGTTGAGGTCGCTGTGGGGTAACACCCGTGGAAGTTCGAGTCTTCTCGACCGCACCAAATTCCTGGAAAAGTGTATCCTTTTCAGGTTGCTATGGCGCAACGGTTGCTCTGTTCCCGAGATAATCCCGAAACTTGGCTTTATTCATCGGCGTCCCGCTTTCGGACCCGCTGAGGCCGTCAAAGAGCCGATGTTGGTTTTCGCGGTGTGTGCCAACCTGTCGTTCTGCGCAATTTCCAGCCCGGTCGAGCGGCTCTGCGACCTGCCAGATTGCCAGTTGCCGACGACCATTTCCGGCAACGGCCCGATCAATGCCCTGACCATCGTGGCCGAAGCCGGCGATCCGTGCCGTTTCCACCATCACCGCCAATTCCCGAAGTTCTGCGGCATGGACCTCGCCCCTGTGCAGCCCGCCATGTTCCGCGGCCAGAACCGCCTCTCAAAGTATGGCAACGGCCGAAGTTGGTGAGAGCGGTCGTTACGGCGCCAAAGCGGACTTTGCCGCGGCGTGGGCTGAGCATCGGTGACTGCTGACGGTCGCTTTGCGGTCATCCGACAGCAAGGCTCAGATGTCACAAGAGAGCCCATGTTTACGATTGCCGTTTGAGGTTACTATCCCAATGACAAATCCAAGAAGAAGGGGAAGGCATGTTAAAAGCTTTTGCAAAAATCTTCATGGCAGGTTTTGCGTTGCACGCCCCTCTATCCGCTTGGGGCCAACCGGCGTGTAACGTGGAAGTGCTCATTCCGCTTCCGGATGTCGACTATCTTGTCGTTCAGCCATCGAGGGACCCGGCCGCGCATTGCTCGGTCACCGGCTTGATCGGCGGCAGGATACATTTTGAGCTTCTTCTACCAGACGGCTGGAATGGCAAATTCGTCATGGGTGGCGGGGGCGGTTTTGTCGGATCAGTGATGAATACAGCGCTTCTGTACGGAGCGCTCCAATCTGGGTACGCGACGGTCGGCACCGATACGGGGCATCAAGGCCACCCAGCGGACTCCAGTTGGGCCCTCAATGATTTGGAAGCGCTGGTTAATTTCGGGCATCTGGCAGTACACCGAACAGCGGTCACCGCCAAAGCCCTAATAAACTACTACTACGAGACGCCGATCTCCCGCAGCTACTTTACGGGCTGCTCGCGGGGTGGAGGTCAGGCAATCATGTCCGCTCTACGTTATCCCGATGATTTTGACGCGGTCGCCGCAGGGGCCTATGCGATTGATTGGACAGGGATAGCTATGCAGGCGACCAGTATCAATCAGGTGATGTACCCGGATCCAAAGGACTTGGAGCAAGCGGTTGTGGGTCCGGAAGCCCAAGAATTGGTTGAGCGTTCTTATCTGGCCGCTTGCGACGCGCTAGATGGGCTCGAGGACGGTATTCTCAATGACCCGCGCCAGTGCAAGTTCGACGTGTCCAGCCTCCAATGCGATGCTGAAAAATCCGAAGACTGCTTGAGCGCCGAGGAAGTTGCAGCATTCAAGGTCGTTTACGAAGGGCCAAGGGACACCGACGGCAATCAACTTTATTACGGGTTCCCGTTTGGCGGTGAGACTGCCGAAGGCGGCTGGAGTCGCTGGCTGACCGGCGGCCTAAAATATCAGGAAGATGAAGGAGATTTTCAGGAAGGCGTCGGATCCGGCGGATTCGAGGCTCCGGTCTCGCCGAACGCCTTCTTCAGCTTTGGCAACGGGATCATGCAGAATTTTGTTTATCACGACCCGACCTGGACATACGAGAATTTCGATTTCAGAACCTACGCAAAGGATTCATCAGCAGCAGCGGAAACCTTGAATGCAACGAACCCTGATCTTTCTGAGTTTCGTGGGCGCGGGGGCAAGATGCTGTTGTATTCCGGCTGGTCCGATAACGCGCAATCCGGGCTGGCGATGGTTGGCTACTATGACGACGTAATCGCGCATGATCCGAGCGCCGCCGAGGATGTCCGCCTGTTCATGATGCCCGGAGTGGAACATTGCTTTGGAGGCCCCGGCCCGTCGTGGGTGAATTTCCTTACTGAGATCGATAATTGGGCGGAGACGGGTGAGGCACCTGACGATATCATCGCCTATTGGCTAGACGATAAGGCTCAGCCTGCCGGTGCCAGACCTGTTTGCGCCTATCCACAAGTCGCAGTTTATGTCGGCAAAGGTGATCCTCGGGCCCCTTCGAACTTTTCATGTCGTACCAGCGATTGACGCCGTTTCAGCGAATTTTGAATGACGGCATTGTCCGCATCTGAGACTTCGATTGCGTCCGCAGCGTACGGTCGAAGTCGGTAAAAGCAGTCATTGCGGCGCAAAGGCGGACTTTGCCGCGGCGTGAGATGGGCATCGGTGACTGCTGACGGTCGCTTTGCGGTCATCCGACAGCAAGGCTCAGATGTCACAAGTGAGACCATGCCGGAAGTGCTCCGGCATAACCGCTTGCAGGCGATGCGCCACTGCCGGCAATCCGACACCCATACAAAAGTGTTAGCGTGGGATACACGGGTCTACGCGCCAGGTCCGGCCAGCGATGGCCGCGCTCCTGTGTCTCGGACGGAAGTTCATCAAAAGAAACATCGGTAGTCGTTGGATACCTGACTCAGGTGCCAGCCCCAACCGGTTTGCGGCTTGGCAAATTGGTCGACCCGGCCCCGGGAAACCCCCTGAACGTGGTCAGCCAACCGGGATAGATTCTCCAGCAAATGCGATAGCAATCAAACCGGACCATCTGATGGGGGCATCCCCGCCACTGGCCGCGTGCGGGACGCGAATTCCCGGCGTTTGTTGCGAGAAATTCGAATTTGCGGCATCATCGGTTTTAAGGAAAGCGGACAAAAGGCGAGGGCTCTGGCGCAAATGTCAGAGTGTGGCCGTCATGAAACCTGACTTCAGAAAGATAACGGTTGCGGCATGGATCGCGGCGCTGATCGGCTCACAGGCGGCGGTGGCATCCGACCGGGCGGACCGGGGCGAGGGGCCTTCTGCAACGGTTCACAAGGTCGCCTCGCATGTGGTGGATGATCCGTTTTCGCTGCCGGTCGAGATCCGTCCGCCGACCGAACAGGAGACAGCACGGCGCGAGACGCTGTTCGAGGCGTTCCAGGCGGCCTTTCAGGCCAGCGACTGGCCGACCGCGCTGCGCCGGGCCGAAGAGCTGCTGGCGCTGGACTCGGCGACCTATGGCCCCGGTCACATGGTGGCGGCCACCGACAGGGTGATGATCGCAGCGGTCCAAAGCGCCCAGGGCGCGCATGGCGATGCCCTGGCGAACCGGCAGGCGGCACATGAGATATTCGCCGGAATACTTGATCCGCAGGACTCGCGCATGGCGCGCAGCCTCATGGGTATCGCGACAACCCTCAGGGATCTGAACCGCCCTGACGAGGCGATCGAAACGGCGACACAGGCCGCAGAGATCTTCCGGGCGAACGACCTGCAACTGTTCGAAATCCGCGTGTATCGCACCCTGATCCTGCCAGTGGCCGAAGAGCGGCTGTTGGACGACCTGCGGGTGCGCACGTTGGAACGCGCCGTCGCCGCCGCGACCGAACTGGCTGGGGCGGACAACCCCATGACCGAAGGGCTGCGCGACGAGTTGAGCGCAGCAATGCGCGATCTCAACTTTTCCCGGCTGCTGAACAGCGTGCTCACGCTGGTCAATCTGGACGCCTTCGAACAGGCGCTGCCGCTGTCGCAACAGGGTGTCAGCATGGCCGAGGACCAGCTCCCCCCGGACAACCCCCGGCATAGCTTGGCTCTGCGTCTTCATATCGAGGTGCTGCGCGGCCTTGGTCGGGAAAGCGAGGCCGTCCCGACCTGGGAAAAGGTGATCGCGCTGTCCGAACAGGTGAATGGCGCGGCCCATCGCGACACGAATGTTGCGCGCGAGGAATTGGCGCGGCTGTTGCTTGACCTTGGTCGTGCCGAGGAGGCGTTGCCCATTGCCGAGGCCCTGTCCGGGGATGTCGCGAGCCTGGGGCAAAACGATGTGCCGGTGTCCATCGCGGTAAAGCTGCTGGAAGGCGATGTGCTGGCGGCACTGGGCCGGTACAAGGATGCGATGCTCTTGTTCCGCGGTGTGTCGCGAACCGCGCGCAGCGCGCTTGGACCGGATCACGAACTGACCCTGACCATGGAACTTCGCGCGGCCGAGATGTCCGGCAAGTCGAACAGGGTCGTGATGGCGCTGCGGGACGTGGAAAGGGTCCTGGACAAGGCGGAAGCCGCGCAACTGCCACAGCTTTACGTCTACGCAGCCATGGTGTTTGCCACCTATGCAGAGGATTTCCGACCTGATCAGCAGGTGATCGACATCATCGAGGCGGCCCTGTCCCGGGCCGAAGGAACGGATGCCGTTCCGCCCGAGCAGGTGGCGATCCTGGAAATGGCCGCGAAAATTCGCACCGCGCAAATGATCGAACGGCTGGAGACCGGGGCGGATCTGGTCACCGAAGCCGGCACGCAGATGGCTGAGGGCGACCCTGCCGCCGCGCTTGAGACCTATCACAAGGCGTTTCAGCAGGTCGGGCTTGCCGTGGGGTGGCATGGCGAGGCGAGCCTGAACCTCATCCCGCTGTTGTCCGACGCGATGATGGCGCAGGGGGATCATGACAAGGTGCGCGATCTTCAGGTCAATTTCCTGCCCGCGATCGAAGAGACGTTCGGCCCGCTGTCCGAACAGGCGCTGACCGCGCGCCGTTTCGAGGCAGACGCGCTTTTGGCCATGCACGACTATGTAAAGGCGGCAGAGGCGTTCGGAGTTCTGCACGACCGTCTTGAAGCGGCGTTCGATCCCACGTCGGACGCGGTTCTCGCCGCCAAGAACAACCTTGGTTTCGCGCTGGAGAAGGCTGGTAACATGGCCGAGGCCGAGATCATGTACCGCGCCGCATACGAGGCGGGCCGCGCCGCCAACGGCCCGGATGCCGAAGCCACTCTGATAACGCAGGTCAACCTTGCAAAGGTCCTGACTTGGAATGGCCAGTTTGACCTGGCCGATGCCTTGCTGACCGACGCGTTGGCGCGGCAGCAACGCTTGCTGGGGCCGGATCACGGCGACACGCTGATCACCTTGACCGCGGTTGCCGCGCTGAAGAAAGCGCAAGGTCATTATGAGGCCGCGGCGGCGCAATACCGGCAGGTGGCGGATGCCATGGCCCGCGTGCACGGCCCGGACGCCCCCGAAACGTTGCGTGTGCGCAGCAACCTGTCCGCCACGCTTCTGGTCCTTGGCCGCCCCGCAGAAGCAGAGCGTGAATTGCGGGACGTTCTGATCCTGAGAGAGGCCGCGCTGGGCCGGTCGCATCCCGACATGCTGAACAGTCTGGGACTTCTCGCCGAAACGATGGCCGCTCAGGGCCGCAGACAGGAGGCTTTGGCGCTCTACCGCCGCGCCCACGCGCTGGCTGTCGAAATCCATGGGCCGGACCACCTTGTTGTGGCCAAGATGGCCAGCACGCTTGCCGGGCTTCTGACCAAGCTGGGACATTATGACGAGGCCCAGACGCTGCTTCTCCAGAGCCTGGAGACCAGGACGAAGATGCTTTCGCCCGATCATCCGGAACTGATGGGTGTCTATAACAACCTTGCCTTGCTGCACAGCGCCAAGGGGGACGCCGCAACCGCCCTGGACTATCAACTCCGCAGCGTCGGCATTGCCGAAACGCAGCTTGGCGCGGCGCATCCACAAACACTCATATCGCAGGCGAACGCCGCCGTTTACGAACGTCAAGGCGGTCAGCTGAAGGCCGCGCACAGCCGTTTGTCGGGCGTTCTGGAACTGAGCCGGGCGTCGCTGGGCGATGGTCATTCATCCACTTTGCTGCGGATGAGAAACCTGGCATTCCTGTCGGCCGACCTGCAGTTGTGGGACGAGGTCATGGCGATGACGCGGGCCATCCTGTCACGACCGGAACTGGACATCACCGCGCGGCCTTCGGTCGAGGACACGAAAGAGGCCGCCGCCGCCGAACTGTCACTGACCGGGGACCTGTTCGCGCTGGCCGCGTTTTCGGCCCACCTGAGGTCCGACGGGGGAATGGACAGTGCCGTCCTGATGGACGAGGCATTCCAGGCCGTTCAGCGTGGGCGCGAAATCGGCTCTGCCAGCGCCCTGTCGCGGTCCATCGCACGCCGTGTGGCGGCCCGTTCCGGAGCCGGCGCGATCATGGCCGAACTGGAGGCCGCGCAACGCCGCCAGACCCATATCGATGTCGCGCTGATTGATTTGATGGCGCGTAGCGATCTTGACGAAGACCGGTCGCTGGCCCGGCGACAGGCGCTGTTCGAAGAGCGCGGTGAGCTGATCGCGCGGTTCTCGGCGGCCCGCCAGCGCCTGCAAGCCGAACATCCTGATGTGCTGCACCTCATGAACCCGGCTCCGGTCGCGATTGCCGATATTCGCGGCGCGGGAACGAACGGTCTGCTTGGTGAAGACGAGGCGCTGATTGTCGTGACACCGGGTACCGAGGGCTTGGTCGGTATCGTCTGGGCCATCACCAACGAAGGCGCGGACTGGGCGTTGACCTTTCAGACCCGGACCGAATTGGAGCGGAAAATCGGGACGTTTCACAATGGGTTAAGCGGGCGCGGCCCGTCGCGCGGCGCGATGGCACTAACGGAGGACTTCAGCCGGGGTTTCAACGCCGATCTGGCCCGCGAGCTTTACAACTCGCTCTTTGGCGCCCCCAGGATCGCGGCGCGCATAGCGGACAAGCAGGAATGGATCGTGGTGCCCTATGACGGTCTGCTAAGCCTGCCTTTCGCGGCGCTGGTCAACGGTATGCCGGTCACCGGCGCGCCATCCGGCGCCCTGCCCAGCGCCGATAGCTGGCTGGGGGTTCAGAAATCCATTTCGCTGCTGCCCAACGTGGCCGCATTGCGCAGCCTTCGGGCCGCGGGCCGTGACCGGGCCGAGGCAGAAGCCGGCCCGGACCGGGCACGCTTTTTCGGCATTGGCGACCCGGCCTTCGAGGGGGCACCGGACGGCAGCCGGGCCTTGCCCGATGCGTCCGACGTGTTCGACGGCGGGGTCGGGCGGCTGGACAGCGTGAAACGCCTGCCAAGGCTGCCGGGAACGCGCGAAGAGATACTTGCCATGCGCGCGGCGTTCGGAAGCCCCGAAGACAGCATTCTGATGGGGACCGATGCCAACGAAACCCGCCTCGCGAGCCTGAGCGATTCCGGAGCGCTCAGGCAGGCATCGGTGGTGTTGTTTGCCACGCATGGGCTCCTGGCAGGGGCCTTCAACGGCCTGGCTGAACCGGCCCTGGCCCTGTCCCCTCCGCAGGACCAAGCCCGCGTTATCGGTGCGTCCGCCGCGCAAACGACCCCGGCTGACCTCACCCAAGCGGATTTGCGGATCGACGATGGCTTGCTGACCGCCTCCGAAGCCGCGATGCTGGATCTCGACGCGGATTGGGTAATCCTGTCCGCTTGCGACACGGCAGCCGGTGACAGCGCAGATGCGGCCGGGCTGAGCGGTTTGGCGCGTGGCTTTTTCCACGCCGGGGCGAAATCGCTGCTGGTGTCGCACTGGCCGGTGGATGACCGCGCTGCGACCGAGATAACCACAACCGCAGTGCGGACGCGCATCGAGGGCAGGGGGATATCGTCGGCCGAGGCGATGCGCCGGGCCATGGAACGGTTGGCGCGGGCGCCCAAAGGCGCCCCCGAGGCGCACCCGTCATACTGGGCGCCGTTCGTGGTCGTTGGCGTTCCCGCTTCGAATTGACCGCGCGCACCCGCGGTTTCCGGAATGCGGTGCCAATGGTCAGACACCGGTTTCAAACCGCGTCAGCGCCTTCGCGGGTTTGCAGCGGGCATCAAGCAACACCCCGGCGTACCGCATCAAAGGCCAAGCGTCTTGATCCGGTTTGCCAGGTGTTGAGCCTCCGGTTTCGTCTCGGGGCGAGTTGGTCTGACACGTCTAGAGCGTGATGATCGTGGAACCGGTGGTTTGTCGCGCTTCCAGTGCCTTGTGCGCATCGGCGATCCGTTCCAGCGGGAAGCGTTGCCCGATGTTGACCCGGACATCGCCGGAAATGACTTTTGAGAACAGATGTTTTGCCATTTCCTGACACTTCGCGTGATCGGCAAGGTGCGTGAAAAGTGTCGCCCGCGTCATTTTCAGCGATCCTTTTTGGGCGAGTGTCAGAAGGTTGACCGGCGGCACCGGGCCTGAGGCATTGCCAAAGGAGATCATCATGCCCAGCGGCTTCAGGCAGTCGAGCGAGCCGTCAAACGTATCCTTGCCGACGCCATCCATCACGACGTCCACGCCCGCGCCGCCGGTGATCCCTTTCACCTCTTCAACAAAGTCGTTTTTGCTGTAGTTGATGACGTGCGCCGCGCCTGCTTCTTTTGCGAGGGCACATTTCTCGTCCGAACCGGCGGTGCCGATCAATTCGATGCCTTCGGACCGGGCCCACTGGCAGGCGAGCAGGCCGACGCCACCTGCGGCGGCGTGAAACAGGACGCTGTCGCCCTTTGCAATCGGTGTGGTCCGGTGGAATAGGTACTCCACTGTCATACCCTGCAGCATGATCGAGGCCGCCTCTTCAAAGGAAATCTCGTCGGGCAGCGGGCAGACCTGCGCGGCGGGCATGACGCGGGCCTCGGAGTAGGCGCCGGGCGGCATCGAGGCATAGGCGGCACGGTCGCCCTCTTTCAGATGAGTCACCCCTTCGCCGACTGCCTCTACGATGCCGGCAGCTTCCATGCCCAGCGCGTGGGGCAGTTCCAGCGGATAGAGGCCGGTTCTCTGGTAGACGTCGATGAAGTTCAGCCCGCAGGCCATGTGGCGGATGCGGATCTCTCCCGGTCCGGGGTCGCCGACAGAGAGGTCCGCGAGTTTCATGTTCTCCGGGCCGCCGGCTGTCTCGATGATGATGGTGCGTGCCATGTTGAGCCTTCCTTGTTGAGTGCGCGCTGTCGCACGCGGTCCGATGTTAGTGTCGTTCGTCGATGACGCTGTTGTGCAGGGTGCCGACATTGGTGATCTCCACGTCCACCGTCATGCCGGGTTCGAGGAACAGCTGCGGGTCGCGGTAACGCCCGACGCCGCCGGGGGTACCGGTGACGATGATGTCCCCTGCGCGCAGGGTCAGGACGGTCGAGGCGTAGGCGATGATTTCAGGGATGCCGATGGCGAGGTCGGAAATGGGTGCGTGTTGTTCGACGGCGCCGTTCACCCGGGTCGTCAGCGTCTGGTCGCGGATGTCGCCGACCTCGTCCGGGGTGACCAGCCATGGCCCCATGGACCCCGACCGTTCAAAGCTCTTGCCCGGCCAGAACTGCGTCGTGTGGTTCTGGTAGTCGCGCGCCGAACCTTCGTTAAAGCAGGCGTAGCCCGCGATGTGATCCCATGCGGCGTCTTCAGCGATGTGCCGCCCGTCCTTGCCGATGACCAAGGCCAGTTCGCCCTCGTAATCGAATTCCCGGCTGGCGCGGGGGCGTTCGATGGGCACGTTGTGGCCGACGATCGACGCGGGGTAGCGGGTAAAGATCGACGGGTACTGCGGATGCGGGCGGCCGGATTCGATGATGTGGGGCAGGTAGTTCAGCCCGATGCATAGGATCTTTTCGGGGTTGGGGACCGGCGGCAGCAGGGTGACGGCATCAAGCGGGATCTCGTCGCCGACATCTGCGAGGTCGCCCACCGCGCCGGCGGCGATCACGGATTTCAGATCCGGGTAACGGTCGGACAGAACCCGGCCGGCGTCACGCACCGTTTCGCCCACGGCGGTGCCATAGGTCGGGGTTTCGTCGGGGCGGGTAAAGCTGACAAGCCGCATGGGGCGCTCCGTTCTGGCTGGGGCCGGTGGGCAGACGTTAGCCCAATCCGGCGAGGAAGGAAGTGATTTCGGCTTCGGCAAAGGCGAGGGTGTCTTCGTCGCTGAAGGCGCCGTCCTGCACCTTGGCATTGGCCATGGCGACGATCACCTCCTTGCCGGTATGCACCCGCGCCAGCATGCCGTTCAGGATGTACTTGAGATGTGCCTGGGCACGAACACCGCCGAGCACGCCGCCCGAAACCGTCGCCACGAAACACGGCTTGTCCTTGAAGACCGAGGCATAGGCGGGACGCGAGGCCCAGTCGATGGCGTTCTTCAGGACGCCGGGCACGCTGTAATTGTACTCGGGCGTGACAAAGACAATGCCATCGGCGCCGCCGACCTGATCGACAAAGGCGCGGACTTCGGGGTCGTCGGTGACATCGGCGTTGTAGTGGGGCAACGCGCCGACGTCGGCGACAGAGAAGGCGGCGCGATCGGCGAGCCGGTCCGCGATGGCGCGCGCAAAGGCGCGGGACGAGGACGCCGCGCGCAGGCTGCCGGGGATAAGGAGGATGTTGGGCATGTCGTGACTTTCTTGTTCAGAGCCGGGCCAGCCATGTGGCCGTTGAGGGGGCAAGGATGATGATCAGGAGCGTCGCCAGCATCGCAAAGATGAAAGGAACAGCGCCCCGGAAGATTTCGCCGACCTTCAGGTCGGGGTCATCCATGGCGGATTTGATCGTGTAGACCGACAGACCAAAGGGCGGGGTCAGCAGCCCGATTTCCACCGCGATCACCGTAATCACGC
Source organism: Seohaeicola saemankumensis (assembly GCF_020171285.1). GTDB lineage: Bacteria > Pseudomonadota > Alphaproteobacteria > Rhodobacterales > Rhodobacteraceae > JAIUZI01. The sequence goes on along the minus strand of NZ_JAIUZI010000013.1, from coordinate 10,655 downwards.
CGAACCAGATCAGGTCGAGCCCGGCGGCATCGGCCACCGGCAGGGCAATCGGCAGGACGATCAGCATGATGGAGATGGAATCGATCAGACACCCCAGCGCGATGATCAGCAGGATGTAGACAAGCAGGAACCCGTAGGGGCCGATGTTGCCCGACAGAAAGAATTCGGCCAGTTCGCGGGGCACACCGGACAGCGCGAGCATGCGGCTGAAGAAGGTCGCGGCGAGGATCAGGAACAGGACAGAGACCGTGATCTGGCCGGTTTCCACCAGCAGTCGCCAGAGGGTCCGGCGGTCCAGCGATCCGCGCATCAGCGCGATGACCAGCGCGCCAAAGGCGCCGGCCGCGCCGGCCTCTGTCGGGTTCAGGAAACCGCCATAGAGCCCGCCGAGCACGAGGATCATCAGCGACAGGATCGGGACGGACTTGCGCAGGATGTCCCACGCCCCGATGTCGTCGTAGACCGCCTCGTCCCCGGTTTCGAACACAAAGTCGCGGCGGGTGGTGGTGAGCAGCATGATCGTCACCGTGAAGGCAAGCGCCAGCAGCAGACCGGGTCCGACGCCGGCAAGGAACATGCGGCCCACGGACTGTTCGGCAAGAACGGCGTAGACGATCATCAGGAGCGACGGCGGGATCAGCATCCCGAGCACCGAGGACCCCGCGACGACGCCGGTGGCAAAGCGGTTGGTATAGCCATGGCGGCGCATTTCCGGCACCGCGATGCGGCTGAACACGGTGGCCGAGGCAATGGAAATGCCTGTGATCGCAGCAAAAACCGCGTTGGCAAAGACGGTGGCAACACCCAGCCCGGCGGTGATGCGCCGGAGCAGTTTCTGGAACACGTCGAACGTGTCCTTGCCGACCCCCGAAACCGTCACCAGAAGGCCCATCAGGACAAAGAGCGGAACGACGGCAAAGAGGTATTCTTCGAGGCTGTCGTTGGCGACCTGCGTCATCATACGGACCGCGACGGTATCGTTGCGGATCAGGGCGACACCGGCAAAGGAGGTTGCGAGCATCCCCAGGCCGATAGGCATGCCGATCAGGATCAAAACAATCAGCACGGCGATGGCGATTGCGCCGATTTCAAACGGGCTCACCTGCGTACTCCCATTTTCAGCGCCGCGATGACGCGGACGGCGAATTCAACCGCTGCAATGGCGAAACCGGCGAGGATGAGCACTCGGAACGGCCAAGTGGGCAGGGTCGCCAGACCGGGGACGCCGATGAACTCGGCCGCGGCAAGGTCTTTCTGAACGACGCGGATCGAGGCCCAGGCGATGATCCCGAGGATCACGGCGCCGGTGAGATCGAAGAGCCCGTTCAGGATCGCGCCGAGCACCGGGCGTTTGCGTTCCAGCGGAACAATGAAAACCTCTGTCCGGGCAAGCCTGCCGGCGCGGACGGTGGCGGCCAGTTGCAGCGCGACGAGCGTCACAACGAGCAGTGCGCCCGCCTCAGAGACGAGCGGCAGAGACGCGCCCATGACATTCCGCGCGACGATGTCGGCGCAGATGATCAGCATCAGAACACCGATCAGTACCGTGCCAAGGGCGGCGGAGGCCTCGACCAGGCGATGCCATGCCCGCTCGAGACCGCTTTCTTTCACTCCCCCGACCGGGGGAGCGATGGGTTTGGGTTCGTCCGTCAACGCAAGACCTACTGATCCCAGTTGCGGGCCGGCGTTTCGCCACGGGACCGCAGGCCTTCGAGGTAGGCGGCGAGGAACGCCTTGGCGGGGATGCCGCGCTCTTCCAGCGGGGTGGCCCAGTCACTGGCGACGTCGGGCATCTTGTTGACCCACTTGACCAGTTCGCCCTCGGGCATGTCGACGATGGTGGCGCCCATTTCGACCATCTTGTTCAGCGCGAACTCGTGCCGTTCGACGAGGTCCTTGCCGTGCGCTTCGGTATAGTACTTGCCGGCCTCGATCATGGCATTCTGCACCTCTTCGGGCAGGCCGTCCCACGAGTCGCGGTTGATCGCGACCGCGCCGGAAAATGCGCCGCCCGCGTCAAAGCGGTTGATGTAGGGGGCCACCTCGTAGAGCTTGATCGGCAACGCACCCAGAGCCAGTGTCAGCGCGCCATCCGACACGCCGGTCTGCACGTCGGTGTAGTAGGTGGTCAGGGCGCCATCGACGGCGTTGGCCCCGGTACCGCGCAGCCAGCTGCCCAGCACGCCCGGCGCGGAAATCTTCATCCCCTCGATGTCGTCGATACCGGTGATCGGTTCCTTGAGATAGATGTCGTAGAGATCTGTGCCGGTGAGCCCGAGAACCTTGAGGTTGTGCTGTTCCCATTCGTTCCGGAAGGCGTCGTTGGTTTCCAGCAGTTCCTGGTGCACCTCGAGCTGAAGCGCCGGGTTTGAGGTGGAGAACGGCGCATTGGACGACGCCTGGCTGAGCGGCAGCTTGGCCTGCTCGAGAAAGGAGAAGACCCAGCCGACGTCGGTGATGCCTTCCTCGACCGAGGTGAGCGTCGCGTTGGCCTTGTAAAGCTGGCCGCCGAAAGCCTCGTTCCATTCGATCTTGTAGTTGCCGCTTTCGGCAAGGATTTCATCCGTTCTTGCCATGAAATGCGACTTGATCATGCCGACCCACGGCACCACGGTCGGGTGGCTTGATGCGACGGTCAGGTTGATCGTCTCCTGTGCGTGTACTGGCACGGCCAGCAGCCCGGCGACGAGAGCGCCTTTCAGAATGTTCATGTTCTTCCTCCCACTTGTTTTGTTAGCTGTACGTGAAGGTCTGGCTTGAATTGTTGAGGGTGATCGTGACCGACCCCTCGTTGACAAGCCATGGCCGAACCCGAAAGGTCCTGGCCCCCGCCTTGTGCATCGGATCACGCTCCGCGATCCCGATTGCCTCTTGCCGGGACGTGGCCTTGACCACGACGAGGCCTTCGCCCTCCCAGCTCTCCCCGTCGTCCGTCCACATCGGGCCGGCGGCATGGAGAATGCCGTCCTTTTCGAGTTGCACCTGGAACGCCAGGTGCTCCTCGATGACCGCGAAAACAGGCCCCAGCCCGTCGGTCGGCGTCGTGAAGATCGCGTAGAGCTGCCGTTGCAGCATCTCCTTCGACGCTTCGAGGACCGCCGCGGCGGGTACCGATTTCGGATTGTCTTCGGACATTCTGCACCTCCCCTTGCAGTGAATTATCCTTGTGGTGGATCAGCCCGCCTTTCGGCGGGCGATCTCGGCCCGTATCTCGGTTCCGTGTTCATCCAGCACGGGCGGCGGCAGAACATCGAGCTCCGGTGCGCCATCAAAGCTGTAGGGCGCGCGGACCGTGGTGAATGTGCCCAGCTCGCTTGACGGCGTTTCCACCTTGATGCGCAGGTGCTGCGCCTGCGGATCCTCAAGCGCCTCGTCCGAATCGTAAGCGGGTGAATGCGGCACCTCGTGTTCGATCAGCAGGTCGCACCATTCGTCGCGCGGCCGGGTCAGGAAAACCGGTGTGAAATGCGCGATCAGGTCGTCCTGGTGCTTGATCCGTTCGAGCCGTTCGGAAAAGCGCGGATCGTCGTTCAGCTGCTCCTGCCCGGTCGCGGTCAGAAGTCCCTCCCAGAACTTCGTCGGCGAGGACATGTGCAGGGCGATCCATTTCCCGTCGCCGCATTCGAACGTGTAGGACTGCGACACGACCGGGCGCGACAGCGGCCCCATGACTTCGCCGACGGAATAGTAGTGGGTAAAGCTGTCGAGGTTGAAATGGCACATCGCCTCGAGCATCGAGATGTCGAGCCGCCGCCCCTTGCCGGTGCGGGTGCGTTCGGTCAGCGCGGCCAGAATTCCCATGGCGGCGTACTGGCCGGTCACCGCATCGGCAATCGCCGGGCCGATGACGCGGGGGTTGGCGGGCGGCGTCAGCAGGCGCAGATAGCCGCTGGCGGCCTGCGCAACGGTGTCATAGGCGGGCCGGTCGCGGGACGGGCCCGAGGTGCCGAACCCGGAAATGGCGCAGTAGATGAGGTCAGGCCGGATCTTTCTCAGCTCGTCCTCGCCGGCGCCGAGTTTCTCGGCAACACCGGGGCGGAAGTTCTGGATGAACACGTCCGCCGTCGCCACGAGGTCGTGCAGCACGGCAAGGTCCTCGGGTTTCTTGGTATCAAGCGCGATAGAGCGCTTGTTGCGGTTGTAGGTCTGGTAGTGCGGTGAATAGAGCCCGCCCTTGAACGCGCGGAACGGATCGCCGACGCCAGGGCGTTCGACCTTGATCACGTCTGCACCCAGATCGGCAAGATGCATGCCGGCGGCTGGCCCGGTGATATAGGTGCCAAGCTCGACGACGCGGATGTCCTTCAGGATCTTGACCATGGTGTCACTCCGCCGCCGTTGAATGCCGTGCCGAGGGCTTGCCGTCATAGGAAATGGCAACGTCGGCCTTGTGCGACATGATGAACCCGATCGAACGCTGCGCTTCCTCGAACAGATGCGCCGACAGACCGGCGGCCCGGGCGAGCAGCGGCACCGCCTTGATCGCGTCGAGCGGCCAGCCCGCGTCGAGAATGCAGGCCGGGATCGCGCCGGACACGTTGATCGGCAGCGGACGTTCGATGATGTCGGTCGCGTGATCCCCGAGCACGCGCAGGGTTTCGATGTACTTGCCAGAGACGCCAAGCTCGTCGGCGATGGCCAGCAGCCGGTCGGCGCGCGGGTCGCCGCCGCTGTGCTGGGGGTGGCCGAGACCGGCGACTTTCTTGCGCTGCGCCTTGTGTTCCTTGAGGCTGGCGATGGCCGCCGTTTCGATGTCCGTCCCGTCGGCTTCGGCCTTTGCGATGACCTCGGCGAGGTAACGCCCGGCGATCTCGGAGCTGCCCGCGACCACGCTGCCCATGCCGAGCAGTCCCGCCGACATGGCGCCCTGCCATGCGTCCGGGCCAGCGGCGAGCGTCATGCGGGCCGCCTGAACCGAGGGGACGAGCCCGTGTTCGGCAATCGCGACCAGACAGGCATCCATCATGTCGCGCTGCGCCGCCGTGGGCTTTTCCCCGAGGACCAGCAGCCAGAAGTAATCGGTAAAGTTGATCTTGCCGATCAGGTCGTCGCAGAGATCGTAGCCGCGCACCGTAATGCTTTCGGCATCCGAAGTCGCGATCGCCGTATAGGACTGTTCCTGCTTTCCGATGCGCATCTCAGTCTCCTTTTTCGGTATGCGAAAATTTTTGCACTTGCCGAAAAATATGTTGGAGACTAGCCTTACGTCAAGTTGAATCGTTGTTGATGTCGTGCGAGTGGAGCGCATGGGAGGAAGTTCATGAAGGATATCAATCAGTTCACGATCACCGAGGCGGTGAAGGAAACATTCAGGACCGAACCGGGAAGCCGGCTCGAGCAGCTTTTGCACGGCCTGATCGAGCATTTGCACGACTACACGCGCGAAAATCAGATCAATCATGAAGAGTGGATGACGGTCCTGCAGTTCCTGTACGATTGCGGCAAGATTTCCACCCCCGAGCGGCACGAATTCATCCTCTTGTCGGATGTGCTGGGGTTCTCCGCACTGGTGGACATGATCAACACCAAAGGCGGCGCGACAGAGGGATCCAACCTTGGCCCCTTCTATCTGGACGATGCACCGCGCAAGGCGCTGGGCGCCGATCTGTCGGATGACCGGGACGGCGTCAGCATCCTGGTGCACGGGCAGGTGACCGATACACTGCACAACCCTCTGCCGGGCGCCATCGTCGACACCTGGCAGGCAGACGCGGCCGGGACCTATCCGATTCAGGAGCAGGAACAGGGGCAGGACAAATTCGATCTGCGCGGAGTGTTCGAGGCCGACGAAAACGGGCGCTTCTATTACACGACCGTTCTGCCCAAGCCCTACACGGTGCCCTATGACGGCCCCGTTGGCGATCTGTTGCGCGCGGGCAACCGCCACGCGTGGCGCCCCGCCCACCTGCACTATATCGTGCGGTCGCCGGGTATGAGTTCCATCACGACCGAGGTCTTCTTCGAGAACACCGAGTACATCGACAACGACGCCGTGTTCGGCGTGCGCAAGTCGCTGATCGCCAAGGTGGAGCCAGCCAAGAAGCTCGAAGAGCTGGGTTACGCGCTGGACAAGAAGCCGGACGCGGTCTGCACCTTCAACTTTGTTCTGGCGCCCGAAGGCTGATCGTGGGCGAGACCGCAGACAAGCCGCCCGAATTCGTCGAGGCGCTGGCAAAGGGGATTGCCATTCTGGAGTCGTTTGACGCCGCCAATCCCGAAATGACCCTGTCAGAGGTCGCCCGAAGGGTCGGCTTGTCCCCGGCCGCCGCGCGCCGGTCGCTGATGACGCTGGAAACGCTCGGCTACATCGGGCGCAAGGACAAGCGGTTCCACCTGCGGCCCAAGCTGCTGGCGCTGGGTTCGGCGTTCTACTTCACCGCGCGGGTGGACGAGGTGCTGCAGGAAGACCTGCGCGGCATCGTCGATGCCTTTGGTGACGCGTCTTCGGTTGGCACCCTTCAGGGTGCCGATGTGATCTATGTGGCGCATCACTCCGTGCAGCGCGCCCGCCGCGCGGCAGCGGTCGCCGGGGCGCGATACCCGGCATACGCGACGTCGATGGGGCGTGTCCTGCTGGCAGGTCGCTCGGTCGATGAGATCGAAACCTACCTCGCGACCTTTGAGCCGAAACAGCTGACGGCCAAGACCTGTTCGGATCCGGACGCCCTGCGCGAGGCGATCATGGACGCGCGGGAAAATGGCTATGCGACGACGGTGGACCAGCTGGATTACGGCATAACGGCGCTGGCCGTGCCGATCCGGGGGGCAGAGGGGGAAACCATCGCGGCGCTGAACACCTCTGGATACACCGGGATCGTGACCCCGGAGAAATTGATTGAAGAGCGGTTGCCAGCTTTGCGGCAGGCGGCCTCGCATATTGCGCATCAGTTGACCCGCTACCCCACCCTCAGGGCGGTGCTTGGCGGCTAATTCAGGTTCTGGGAGGAGACAGACCATGTGCAGACTTTGTAGCCCCGCAACCCCCAGGGCGCTTTGCCCGGGCAGACCGCGGTTCCTTTCGGCCCCATCCGAGCTTGGCGCAGGGGCGGCGGCCGCGCAGGCCGCGACGACAAAGATCACCGCCGCGCCGCTTCCGGAACTGTCAGGCGAAAAGGGCACCCGCATTCTGATCAAGGGCGGGGTGGTGATGTCGGTCGACGATGCGGTCGGCAATTTTCCAAAGGGCGACGTGCTGATCGAGGGGGCGAAAATCGTCGAGGTGGCGGCCAATATCGAGGCCACGGACGCCCATGTGATCGACGCCTCGGGCAAGATCGTGATGCCCGGCTTCATCGACACCCACCATCACCAGTTCGAAACCGGGCTGCGGTCGTCGCTGGCCGACGCCATTGTCGTCAATGACGGCAAGCCGGAAAACGCCCGGAACTACTACGAGACGATGTTGCTCAACTTCTCGCAGCATTATCGCCCGCAGGATGTCTATATCAACGAGCTATACGGCGGGCTGGCACAGCTTGACGCGGGCGTGACCACAGTCATGGACGTGAGCCAGATCCACCACTCCGCCGAACATTCCGACGCCGCGATCGAGGGGCTTCGGGATGCCGGGCGCCGGGGGGTGTTCGGCTATTTCGAAGGCTGGTGGGAAGGCAAGGAGCACCCCGGCGGCGCACGTCGCATCCGCGAACAGTTCTTCAGCTCCGACGACAGCCTGCTGACCATGGTGATGGGCGGAGAGATCTACATCGAAGGCTACGAGGAGATGTGGCGCATCGGCCGGGAGCTCGACCTGCAGATCGCGCTGCACGTGGTGACCACCTTTGGCATGACCCCGACCTTCGACGAACTGGCGAAAAAGGGCGTGTTCGGGCCGGACAACATCTTCATCCACATGACCGGGATGACCGACGATGCCTGGAAGGCGGCGGCGGATGCCGGCGCACACGTGTCCCTGTCGGTACCGATCGAGATGCACATGCGGCATGGCGAACCGCCGATCCAGAAGGCCATCGACCTTGGCATGTCGGTTTCGCTGTCGTCGGACGTGGAATGCACGATGTCGGCGGACTTCTTCACCCAGATGCGCGGCCTGATCACCCTGCAGCGCATGCTCGCGAACGAAAGGGCCCTGTCGGGTGACGAGAACCACCCGGCGCTGATGCGGTCAGCCGATGCGATCCGCCATGCGACCATCGAGGGCGCCAAGGGGCTGCGGCTGGACAACAAGACCGGGTCGCTGACGCCGGGCAAGGATGCCGACATCATCCTGCTCGACGCCGAAGCCATCAACGTCGCGCCGCTGAACAACGCGCCCGGCGCCGTGGTCACGCTGATGGACCGGTCGAACGTCGACACGGTCATGGTTGCCGGCAAGATCCGCAAATGGCAGGGCCAGCTTCTGGGACATGACATGGGCAAGCTGCGCCGCGAACTCGAAGAGAGCCGCGATTACATCTTCGAGAAAGCCGGGGTCGAACAGGACCTCTTCGCCTGATCTGGAACAGGGCCGTGCACAAGGGTGCCCGGCCGAACAAAGGATGCCGCCATGCTCTTTCCCACCTCACTTGTCGGCAGTTACTGCCAACCGGACTGGCTCATCGACCGGGAAAAACTGAAAGGTCAGTTCCCGCCCCGCACCCGGGCGCGCGAGCTATGGCGCATTCCGGAACCGCTGTTGAAGGAAGCGCAGGACGATGCCACGCGGGTGGCCATCCGGGAACAGGAGGAAGCCGGTCTCGATATCATCACCGACGGCGAAATCCGGCGGGAAAGCTATTCCAACCGCTTTGCCACGGCGCTGGACGGGCTGGATCTGGACAACTATGGCGAGGTGATCACCCGGTCAGGCAGCCCGGTGCCGGTGCCGCGCATCGTGGGCAAGATCCGTCGCACAAGGCCGGTTGAGGTCGCCGACCTCAAGTTCCTGCGCGCCCATACCGACCGCAAGGTAAAGATCACCCTTCCCGGTCCGTTCACCATGAGCCTGCAGGCCCAGAACGACTACTACGCCACGACCGCCGACGCAGCGATGGACTATGCCAACGCGGTGAAGGAAGAGATCGCCGACCTCTTCGCGGCGGGCGCGGATATCGTGCAGCTTGACGAACCCTGGTTGCAGGCAAAGCCGGATGTTGCCGAGGATTACGGGATCGAGGCGATCAACCGGGCGCTGGCGGGGGCCGCCGGGACAACGGCGGTGCACATCTGTTTTGGCTACGCGGCCATGACCAAGACGCGGCCGGACGGCTATTCCTTCCTGCCGCAGATGAAGGACTGCACCTGCGACCAGATCAGCATCGAGACGGCACAGGCCAACCTCGACACCTCGGTGCTCGAGGAGATCCGGGGAAAAACCGTTATGGTCGGGGTGCTTGACCTGTCCAGCCACGAGGTCGAGACGCCGGAGATCATCGCGCATCGCATCCGTCGTGCCTTGCCCTACGTGGACGCAGACAAGGTGGTCGTGGCGCCCGATTGCGGGCTCAAGTATCTGCCGCGTGATGTCGCTTTCGGCAAGATGAAGGCGATGGCGGACGGAGCGTCAATCGTGCGCGCGGAGCAAGGCTGACCGACAAGGTTACAGAGTGACTGGCTGAGAAACCGTCAAGCAAGGCTGCTGCTGCCTCGCGGGTATTCTTTCCGTAATCACTTTGTACTGCGTTGCTTGCGTATACGGCAGGCAAGAAGAGCGGGAGCAGGGGGGCAGCGGGGAGAGCTGTTGGTGGCGGAGCGAGGGTAAGGGCGGGAAGTGGAAACTTGCCGCATGCCGCATCAACGGCCGCAGTGCGGGACCTTCCAGACCTTCGGTCAAGAAACCTCTAGGAACGCGACCGGCCCTAAGCTGCCACTTCAAAGAGGCAAAGTCTTCTCTTGCATCGTTGTAGCATTCTGCCGCCTCAATTTCTCCGGCGAGGCTCCAAACCAGCGATGACAGGCACGCGTAAATGCGCTGGCGTTCTTGTAACCGAGCTCGCGCCCGATTTGAGTGATAGGGCGCGTATCCTCTCTGAGCCACAGATCAGCGAAATGCTTCTTCGCGCAATCAACAAGTTCCGCTCCATTCGTCCCATGACTGGCAAGTTCTCTCTGCAACGCCTTTGGATGCGTTCCCACAAACTCGGACAGACCGTCTAAACTGGGCCAATCCGAATAGTCAAAAACACGAAACAAGGCGACCAAATCCAGCGGCTGTTGTTGCGTGGCAGCATCATCCGGCGCGGTGTTTAGGGGAAACGGGGATTGGTGCATGAGCCAAGCGGACGGGAACGTCATGTTTAGACCCCAAGCGTCGCTTTTCTTCACATTGGACAACGGCACCAATTCGGATGGGATTGCGTGAGGATCAAAAACATCAATTTCAACTTCGTTTTGATCCCACACTGCCCCCAATCTCGCCTTCAACATTTCAGACCAAGATACCACGTCCCAGGCATCGGCTTGCCCGGGCGGTTGCGACGCCTTGAGGACCCGTTTGCCGACCAAACGAGCGCGGTCCACGTCAACGATCAGTTGGTAGTGCATCGAGGCCTGAGCGTTTTCCACAAAATGCAACCAAGCGACCAGCAGATCACCCAAACTAGGGTCAGGACCCATTGATTTTCTGGTGACTGCATGATTCACCGCGCGGAAAACGAGCGGTGAACATGTCTGATCTCTTCTGGCTGACGGACGCGCAGATGGCGCGACTTGAACCC
>NZ_JAIUZI010000012.1 GCF_020171285.1 Seohaeicola saemankumensis | reverse complement strand
CGCCCGGCCTCACGGCATCAAAGATGCCCCTCGCCCGGTTGGGCCCGGCAGCGCGCGGGTAAACCCACGCGCTGCGCCCGCGCGCCCTTTCATCTCTTCGGCAAATACTCCGGGGGTGAATTGGCCGTAAGGCCAAGAGGGGGCAGCGCCCCCTGACCCGCCCCGCCATCTACGGCACCCGACCCGCCCGGATCGCCGCCGCGCCCCCGTCCGGGTCGGCGCGCAGCTTGTCCAGCGTTCCGGTCAGCGCGTGGGGCGCCATGTTGTGCCGGCCGCTCCACAGCACGATCTCGACCAGCACCGGCGCCAGGTCGCGCCCCTTGTCCGTCAGCCGGTAGACAAAGCTGCGACCGTTCTCCGGGTCGCGGTCCTTGCTGATCAGCCCCGCCGCCTCCAGCTGTTTCAGCCGCTGCGCCAGGATGTTGGTTGAAATCCCTTCGCCGCCCGACAGGAAATCGCCATAGCGGCACGCCCCCTTGAACGCCATGTCGCGGATCACCAGCAGGCTCCAGCGATCGCCAAAGATATCCAGCGCATAGGCCATCGGGCAGCCGCTGTTGTATTTGTCCGAATTCGTCGTCATGCCTTTCAGTGACATTTTCACTTGCTTTTTGCAAGTCATTTTGCCAGAACGTAAATCACTTGCATTTTGCAAGCTAAATAGGAGACCTCATGATCGACCCTTCCAGAAACGCGGATTTCCGCGACCGTACCCGGCTGTCCAGACGCCAGCTGATCCAGGGCGCCGCCAGCCTCGGCGCCCTCGTCACCCTGCCCCAGACCGCAAGATCGGAGACCCCCATGCAGCCCCACGCCCAGCCCAAAGCCTTTGTCTATACCGAAGTCGCCCTTTCCATCCCCTTTGCCGAGGTGCCCTGGAAGGAGATCAGCGACACCATCCGCGCCCAGCCGGGTTTCCTGAACAAGACCTGGCTGTCGGGCCACGCCAACGACTCGCTCGGCGGTTTCTATGCTTTCGACAGCCTCGACAACGCCCGCGCCTTTGTGACCGGCTATTTTCCCTCCGAAACCCGCGATTTCGGCGTTGCCCAGACCACCCGCCTGTTCGATGCCGAGACCACCCGCGCCGCCAGCCTCGACATCGGCTCGCCTCATTACGGCGCGGCGCTGCCGGCGAAACCGGGCGCCTTTGTCTATACCGAGGTGCAGGTCGACGTGCCCTTCGACCACGCGCCATGGACCGACCGCAACCCCGCGCTGAAGGCGCAACAGGGGCTGCTGACCAAGACCTGGCTCAGCGGGGTGAACACCCATACGCTGGGCGGCTTCGACGCCTTCGACACGCTCGACAACGCGCTCGATTTCGCGCTGAACACCTTTCCCGAAACGGCGGCCCGGATGAACGCGGCCTTCACCACCCGGGTGTTCGACGCCAGCCTGACCGAAGAGGCCAGCCGCTACCTCGGCTCACCCTTCTACGGCTGACGCATCGGGCAGGAGGGGGCGGTCCGCCGTTCCCTCCCGCTTGCGCCTCTGCGTCCGGCCTCCGCCATGCGTCCGGCATCCCGGGCCCGCGCCCCGGCCACGCCGGCGGGCAACGTACAAAACGGACACGCCCCGCCTCAGACCCTGTACAAAACGGCAAATACCGCCGCTCAGCCCTGGCGCAGCCGCTGCAGCAGTTCGGCCGAGGGCTCGCCCGTGACCGGCAGCCCGGCACTGCGCTGATAGGCGCTGATCGCCGCCTTGCTGTTGTTGCCGATCACCCCGTCGGCGCCCTGGGTGTCGAACCCCTTGGCGGTCAGCCGGGTCTGCAGCTCCTTGCGGTCGGCCAGGGTCAGCCCGGTGGCATCGGGGCCAAAGGGCGTCTTCAGCGGCCCGCCGCCGCCGATCCGGTCGGCCAGGTGGCCAACCCCCAGCGCGTAGCTGTCGGAGTTGTTGTAGCGCTTTATCACGTTGAAATTCTTGAAGATTGCGAATTGCGGCCCAGGCTTCTGCGGCTGGATGATGGCCAGCGGCGTGCCCGACCGCGCCGCCGCCGAGCCGACCTCGCCGCCCCAGGGCTGGCCAGTGACCCAGCCCGATCGCTTGAGGTAAGCCGCCGCCGAGGCCAGCGCATCGGCGGGGTTTTCCGACCAGATGTCACGCCGCCCGTCGCCGGTGAAATCCACCGCATAGGCCAGGTAAGAAGTCGGGATGAACTGGGTATGCCCCATCGCGCCCGCCCAGCTGCCCACCATGTTGCCCGCCGACGTATCACCATTCTGCAGGATCTTCAGCGCGGCGATCAGCTGGCTTTCAAAAAACGACCCGCGCCGCCCGTCATAGGCCAGCGTCGACAGAGCCGAGATCACCGGCACGTCGCCGCGCCGCGCGCCATAGCGGCTTTCCAGCCCCCAGATGGCGGTGACGATCTCCTTGTCTACGCCATATGTTGATTCGATCCGGCCCAGCAGCCCGGCATGTTTGCGCAGCATCTCCTTGCCGGTCGCCACCCGCTCGTCCGAGGCCGCGATGGCCAGGTAATCCTCCAGCGTGCGGGTGAACTCGGTCTGGTTGCGGTCCCGTTCGATCACGCCGGGCAGGTACCCCGCCCCGCGAAACGCGCTGTTCAGCGTCCCCTGCGAGATCCCCTTGGCCGCCGCGCGCCCCTTGAACGCGGCCACCCAGGCGTCATAGCCCGCGTTGGGCACCGAGGCCATCCGCTTTGGCGCCGCCACCGGCGCGGCCCCGCCGCCGCCACACCCCGCCACCAGGGCCGCCAGCCCCAGGCACACGAATCGTCTGTCTGCAATCATTACTCTGCCCTCTGCCTGCCGCCCGGAATCCTAGCGGAGATACCCGCGCGGTCCAAGCCGCGTAACCCCCGAACGCACCGGTGCGCGGGAAATCGCGCCGCGCGCCACCCCACGCAGCCGTCCCCCTTCATCTCTTCAAAAATACTCAAAATCCGACGCCGCCGCCGAACCGGCCCTCAGACCCGCCAGCGCAACATACGCTGCTCGACCCGGCCGATCGCCCAGCTGGTCAGCACCCCCAACACCGACAGGATCACCACCCCGGCAAACAGCCGCTCCAGATCATAGAGCGACCCGGCCTGCAGGATATAGGCGCCGATGCCGTATTCCGCGCCCAGCATTTCCGCCGCCACCAGCAGGATGATACCAATCGCCAGCGACACCCGCAGCCCCGACAGGATGCCCGGCAACGCGCCGGGCAGCACGATCTTGCGCACGATGCTCCACCAGCTCAGCCCGAAACTCTGCCCCATCCGCACCAGCGTCCGGTCGACATTGTCGACCGCGCCATAGGTCGACACCACCGTCGGGGTAAAGGTGCCCAGCGCGATCAGCGCGTATTTCGACCCCTCGTCGATGCCGAACCAGATCACGAACAGCGGCAGCAGGGCGATCTTGGGGATCGGGAACAGCGCCGCCACCAGCGGCACCAGCCCGGCGCGCACATAGGAAAACAACCCGATCATGACGCCGACGCCGATCCCCGCGCTGACCCCCAGAAGGCTGCCCACCGCCAGCCGGGTCAGCGACGGCGCCATATGGGTCCACAGCATCCCGGATTTCGCCAGCGCCACCAGCGTCGCCGCAACGTCCGACGGGCGCGGCAGGGTCAGGTTCGAAATCCACCCCGCCCGCGTGCCCCATTCGATCAGCGCCAGCAACAGCACAAAGACCACCACGCCGACGCCCCGCACCGACACCGGGCGAAAGCCGCCGCCGCGAAACCGGACCGGGCGCGGGCCGTCAACAGCGTCAGACATGCAGCAGCTCCTGGTCGGCGGCCATGGCCTCTTCCTTCATCAGATCCCACAGCCGGGTCTGCAGCGCCTCCAGCTCCGGCATTCCCGCGCGCCGCTCGGGCAGCGGAATGTCGATCTCGACCACGTCGCGCAGCCGCCCCGGCCGCCGCGACAAAACCGCGATCCGGTGGCCCAGGCGCACCGCCTCGGCCAGGTTGTGGGTGACATAGACCCCGGTAAAGGGCTGGCGCGCCCAGAGCGCCACCAGATCCTCCATCAACAGCTCGCGGGTCTGCGAATCCAGCGCCGACAGCGGCTCGTCCAGCAGCAGCACGGCGGGGTTCACCGCCAGCGCGCGGGCAATCGCCACCCGCTGTTTCATGCCGCCGGACAATTGCCGGGGCAGCGCATCGTGGAAATCGGTCAGCCGGGTGCGCGCCAGAACATCCGCGATGATCTGCGCGCTGCGCGCCCTGGGCAGCCCGTGATCCTCCAGCACCAGCGACACGTTGCCGGCCACCGTGCGCCAGGGCAGCAGGGCAAAGTCCTGGAACACGTAAGTGAGCGGGTTCAGGCAGTCCTCGGGCACCGGGCCGCGCTGCAACACCCGGCCCGCGTCGGGCTGTTCCAGCCCGCCGATCATCCGCAACAGGGTGGATTTGCCACAGCCCGACGGGCCAATCACGCACAGGATCTCTCCCGCCGGGATGTCCAGCACGATGTCGTCCAGCACCGCCATGCCGCCATAACGGTGGGTGATATGATCCAGTGTCAGGTCCATTCGAGCAAACAGGCGGGCCGCGACCGGCCCGCCCCCGGGGTCAGATCATCTGCGCATAGGACGGATCGACCAGCATCTCGGTGGTGATCGTGTCCTTGATCAGCCCCTCCGACTTGAACCAGCTCAGCTGATCGTTGACCGACCCCATGTTCAGCGCCGCATCCTTGTTGATGCGCATCGCGCCGTTGCGGATCGACGGCGCCGCCTTGGCGTATTCGCGGTCGGTGTAGACGTATTTGTGGATCAGCTTGACCATCTCTTCGGCGGCCTCGTCCCCGGCGGTCTTGTCCACCAGCGCGGCGTTGAAGTCATCCGCCCCGCGCGAGAACGCCCGCAGGAACGCCTCGGTCTGGGCGCGTTCGTTGGCGGCGTTGGCCGCCGAGGTGAACACCGTGGTGACCTGATAGTCGGGGATATAATCGGCAACGCTGCCGATCACCTGCACCGCGCCGCCGCCGGCCAGCGCCTTGGCGATATGCGGCACGATCGACCAGGCGTCGACCTGCCCGGATTTCAGCGCGCCGATGATGGCGCCGACCTTCTGCAGCGGCTTGAAGCTGACCTCGACCCCCTCGGCGCCGGCGATCTTGGAGCCCATGTAGTGGAACGACGACCCCGCCTGGGTCACCGCGAAACTCTTGCCGCCCAGCGCGGCGGGGCTGGTCAGACCGGCCTCGTAGGCCGCGTTCGAGGCCAGGATCAGCTGGCCGTCGATGCCCTTTTCCTCGCTCAGCGCGCCGCCGATGACCTTGGCGGCGCCCTTTTCGGCCAGGCTGACCAGCCCGCCGGAAATCGCCGTCACCGCGTAATCCGCGTCGCCGCTGGCAATGGCCACCGCCATCGGCTGCGCCGCCTGAAAGAACTTGAACTCGACATCCAGCCCTTCGTCGGCGAAATACCCGCGCTCAAAGGCGACGAAACTGGCCGCATGGCTGGTAAAGCGCAGCGCGCCGACAGTCAGCTTGGTATTGGCCAGCGCCGGAGTGCCCAGCATCGGCAGCACGGCCGCGCCCCCGGCCAGACCCAACGCGCCACGACGAGTGAAATTGCTCATTCTCAATCCTCCCAAATTGCCTCGCCACGATAGAACCCATCGTTGCCGGGGTGCAATCGGAATGCGCCGATGCCGCGTCTTTCTGATCTGAAATACCGATGTTACCTGCCGCCGCGCGGTGCTGACCCCGGCCCGCTGTCAGCGCACCAGCATCCGCAACCCCTGCGTCACGTCCGACCGCACCGCCAGCCGCAGGCCCGGTTCGTCGCCCGCCTTCAGCGCGGCGATGATCAGCTTGTGGTAATGCGGCGGCTCGGTGCGCTGCAACCGGCCATAAAGCGCCCGCATCGTCGGGCCCAGCTGCAGCCAGACGGTTTCCGCCATCGCCAGCATCGCCGGCGCCTGCGCCCGCAGGTAGAGGGTGCGGTGAAATTCCAGGTTCGACCGGATATAGCCCACCGCGTCGCGCCGGGTGATCCGGTCGGCGATGGTTCCGTTGATCGTCTGCAAACGCTCGATCAGGGCGATATGGGCCCGCGGCAGCGCCCGGCTGGCCAGTTCGACCTCCAGCAGCGCCCGCAGCGCCGCCAGTTCCTCGATCCGGTCATGGGTCAGCTCGGGCGTCGACACCCGGCCCGAACTGGACAGGAACAGCGCCCCCTCGGCCACCAACCGGCGCACCGCCTCGCGCGCCGGGGTCATCGAGACGTCGAATTCCTTGCCGATCCCGCGCAGCGTCAGCGCCGCGCCGGGGGCGATCTCGCCATGCATGATCCGGGTCCGCAGGGTCCGGTAGACACGGTCGTGGGCCGCCGGGGCGGCCTCGGGTGGGCGTTGCGCAATGATCATGCATCGAATGTGATCACAAAATGCGCACCGGTCAACCGGTCAACCGGACGACGCCCCGTCGTCGGGCAACCCGGCAAGGCGCAGCGCGCTGACCAGCCGGTTCAGCGTCTCTGCCGACTGGTAGGGGGCCACGGCCGGCACGTCGTCCAGTCCAAAGCTCAACTCTGCCTCCAGCACGTCGGCGATGCCGGCGGCGGCCTCGTCGAACCGGCCGAGGTTGGCCAGTGCCGCCGCGCGATAGAGCCGCGCGCGCTGGTTCCTCGGGTCGCCTGCCAGCGCGGTCTCGGCGGCCTCGACCGCCGCCGCGTCGTCGCCCAGCGAAAACTGCACCTCGGCCATCACCGCCGCATAAAGCGCAGGCCAGTGCGGATCCAGCCGCCGGGCGATCTGCAGCGCCCGCAGCGCGTCCTCGGACTGTCCGGCAAACTGCAGCACCCAGCCCAGCGTGGCAAAGCCGTAGGCATAATTCGGATCGACGATCACCGACTGCCGCGCGTTCTGTATGGCCTTGCGATACTTGCCCTCGAACAGCAGCCCCATGGCGTGGATGCTGTACAGCTTGGGCAGGATATCGCCCTGATCCAGCGCGACTCGCGCCTTTGCATCGGCGGCCCCGATCGCCTTGGCCGTTCCCAGCAACGAGGCGCTGGTCAGATCAAAGCTCTGCACCTGCATCAGCGCCTGCGCACGGGTGAAATCGGGATCCAGGCTCAGCGCCTGATCCAGCGCCTGCGCGGTGGCGGCGGTATCGGCGGCGCTGGCGCCAACGGTGCGCGTGCGCATGCCCTGATCGGTTTCGGTCGAAGCAAGGGTCAGGCTGCGGGCCTTGAGGTAGTGGTCATAGGCCTCGACGCTGTCGGTGTCCTGCAGCGCCAGCAGCCGCTCTTCCTCCTGCGTCAGCTCGACCTGCAGCGCGCTGACCACGACCGAGGTCACCTCGTCCTGCAGTGCGAACAGGTCGCTGGCGTCGCGGTCAAACCGGTCGGCCCACAGCTGCACCCCGGTGTCCGCCTCTGTCACCCGCGCGTTGATCCGCACCCGCCCGCTGGCCCGCTGGACGGATCCCGTCACCACGTATTTGACCCCCAGATCCCGCGCCACGGCGCCCAGGTCCGCGTCCTTGTCCTGATAGGCAAAGCTGGTGTGGCGGGCGATCACCAGCAGGCTGCCGACCCGGCTGAGATCGGTGATCAGGTTGTCGGTAATCCCGTCCGAGAAATACTTCTGATCGCTCTGCCCGGTCAGATCGTCGAACGGCAGCACCACCACCGACGGCTTGTCGGGGTCAAAGCTGGCAATCGGATCGGCCACCGCCGCGCCGGGCCAGAGTGTCTGCCCGAACAGCACCCATCCGCCGCCCGCCAGAACCGCCGCCACGCAGCCCGCCATCAGCACCGCCCGCAGCCCCCCCTTGCGCCGGACGCCGGCGGGTGCGGCGGCGGGCCGTGGCGCGGCCTCGGCCAGATCGGCGCCCAGGTGGAACACCTGCACCGGCTCCGGGATGTTCTTGACCTGGTGCAGGCCCATGTCCTCGAAATTCAGCGGCGGCCGGATCTTGAGCTGCGCATGGGCCGCCCCGCTCAGCGCGATGCCGCCGGGCTGCGCCAGCGCCTCGATCCGCGCCGCGACATTGACGCCGTCGCCATAGATGTCGGTGCCATCCGCGATCACCTCGCCCAGGTTGATGCCGATTCGCACCAGCAGCGGATCGGCATCCGCGCTGCTGTCCTCGGCCTGCCGGGCCACCGATTTCTGGATTTCCACGGCGCTCTGCACCGCCGCCGTCACGCTGGGAAACTCGGCCAGCACACCGTCGCCCATCAGCTTGACCACCCGCCCGTCATGGCTGGCGATCAGGGGCTGGATGATGTCGCGCTGCTGTTTCAGGACACGGGCCAGGGTGCCGGATTCGTCGGCGGCCATCAGTCGGCTGAAGCCATACACATCCAGCACGAAAATGGCCGCAAGGTGTCTTTGTTCCCGAACTGTCACAGCGATCCCAACTAATCAAAAAATGGTCGGCGAGAATAATAGCAGGATCAATCTATCCCCCGCCCGATGGGCCGCCAAGGATCCAATTCACACAAGGCACTCTTTTTTGGAAAATTCGCTGACGCCGCCCGCAACCCGGGCGGCGGACGCGCGGGCAGATCCCCCGCCCGCGCGATCAGGGAACCGGCATCAGGCCGGGGCGATCACCTCTTGGCGCTGGCTGCCCAGCCCCTGAACGGTGACCTCCATCACATCGCCGGGGCTCAGGAACCGCTGCGGCGTCATGCCCAGCCCCACGCCCGACGGGGTGCCGGTGGCGATAACGTCGCCCGCCTGCAACTTCATGAAACGGCTCATGTAGGACACGATTTCAGCCACCGAAAAGATCATGTCGTTGGTGTTCGAATCCTGCACCGTCTCGCCGTTCAGAACCAGGCTGAGGTCCAGCGCCTGCGGGTCCGGCACCTCGTCCGCGGTGACCAGCCAGGGACCGGTCGGGCCAAAGGTCGGGGCCGATTTCCCCTTGATCCACTGGCCGCCCATTTCCGCCTGAAACGCCCGTTCCGACACGTCGTTGATGACGCAGTAGCCCGCGACGTGGTTCAGCGCATCGGCCTCCGAGACGTAAAGCGTGTCGCAGCCGATCACCACGCCCAGCTCGACCTCCCAGTCGGTTTTCACGGAATCGCGGGGGATCTGCACCGGGTCGTTCGGCCCCGACAGCGACGAGGTCGCCTTGGAAAAAAGGATCGGCTCGGCGGGCGGCGTGGCGCCGGTTTCGGCGGCATGCTTGGAATAGTTCAGGCCCACGCAGAAGAAATTCGGCACCCAACCCAGGCAGCTGCCAATGCGCCCCGGTTCGGCCACCACCGGCAGCGCGGCCACATCCAGCGCCCGGATCTGGTCCAGCGCCGTCAGCGACACGCCGGCCCCGGCAAAATCCGGCACCGCGCCCGACAGGTCACGAACCGCGCCGTCAGCGTCCAGAAGCCCCGGTTTTTCCTGTCCCTGCGGGCCGTACCTGAGCAATTTCATTCGATATCTCCTGCGATCGTGCTGTTTTCATTGGTCTGGGTTTCTTCCTCGATCACCGGCCGGATGTCCTCGGCCAGGTTGCCGAGATGCCGGTCGATGGCCGCGCTGACGGCGGCCGCGTCGCGGGCCTCCAGCGCCTTGAGAATATCGGAATGCTGCCGGATCACCCGCTCGCGGTTGCGCCGCTGGCTGGCCGACAGGTAGCGCGCGCGCCACAGCCGCGCGAGATAGGCGCGATGGGTCTCGGCCAGCGCCGCGTTATGCGAGGCCGCCGCGATCGCGGTGTGAAACGACATGTCGATTTCGAACAGGTCCAGCGTGTCCGCCGTATAGTACAGCTCGGCCATCTGGTCGTTGATCGCCCAGAGCGCGGCGATCTCCTCGGCCGTCGCCCGTTCACAGGCCAGCTCCGCCGAAAGTTTCTCGAGCGCCAGCAACACCGCGACCTGGTCGGCGATCTCTTGATACACCGGTTTGGCCACCAGCGGGCTGCGCGACGGGCGCAGAATCACCAGGCCCTCCTTGGCCAGGATCCGAATCGCCTCGCGCATGGGTGTGCGGCTGACCCCCATCTCGGTCGCGTTATCGCGTTCCTTGATCGCCGATCCCGACGGCAGCTTGCCACGCAGGATGTCCCGCCTCAGCTGCGCGGCAATCTGTTCGGGAAGCGTCTGATCGACCATGTTTTGATACCTGTTCTGCCTTCCCCGATGCCCTACCCGCAGGCCTGACAGGGAGCAACCGAAACCATGGATTTCAAATTTTGGTATACCAAAACCTGTTGATTGTCGAGGTCGCTTTCGCTAGCGTTGATCCGGGATGGTATACCATTCGGCATGATGGGAGGTCATGCGTTCTAAGGGCGGAACGCCCACCAGGGAGGAACAAGAGAAATGAAACTGAAACCGATTTTGCAGGCCGCCGCCGTTGCGGGGCTTGCCGTCGCAGGCAGCGTTGCCTCGGCACAGACCACGCTGCGGATCCAGACGCACTATGCGCCCGAATCCGTGTCGGGCAAACTGGCCGCGCAATTCGTCGATGACGTGCAGACGATGTCGAACGGCGGCATCGCGATCGAAATGTTCTATTCGTCGTCCGTGGTGGCGTCGGTGGAAACCTTCGACGCGGCAGCCAACGGCATTCTGGACTGCGACATGACCGGCGGCGCCTACCAGACCGGCAAGAACCCGGCGTTCCAGTTCGTCGGCGACATCATGGGCGGCTACAACACCCCCTACCAGCAGCTGTCGTGGCTCTATCACGGCGGTGGCTATGACGCGGCGCAGTCGCTTTATAACGGATATGGCATGCAGCTGATCGGCTGGTGGGTCTATGGCCAGGAGAGCTTTGCCTCGACCAAGCCGATCCAGTCGCCGGCCGACTTCAAGGACTGGAAATTCCGGTCGCCCCCGGGCCTGGAAACCGAGATCTTTGCCAACCTCGGCGCCAAGCCGATCGTGATGGACTTCACCGAGATCTTTACCGCGCTGGAAACCGGCATCATCGACGGCGCCGACGCATCGGGCATCGCCAACAACAAGTCGATGGGTCTCTATGACATCGCCAAGCACGCCAACTTCCCCGGCTTCCACTCGATGCCGTCGGATCACCTGGCCTGCAACAAGGACGTGTGGGACGGGCTGGAAGACTACCAGCGCCGCATCATCGACACCGCCATGCAAAAGCTGGCGCTGCAGACCGCGCTGACCTTTGAAAAGGCCAACGCCGCAGCCGTGGCCGAGCTGAAGGAACAGGGCGTCTCGATCTACACATGGTCGGACGAAGACCTGATGACCTTCCGCGCCGCCGCGCAGCAGGCATGGGACGGCTGGGCAGCCAAGACGCCGGAAGCCGACGCGCTGGTCAAGAGCCACCGCGCCTATCTCACGCAGCTCGGCCTGATTTCGAACTGATCCGGCTGGAAAACTGACAACGACAGGCGGCGGGTCCCATTCAAACGGGCCCGCCGTTCTTTCAAGACCCACGAGGGAGAGCAGCACATGATGGAGCAATCGGTCTGGCTGGGCGCGGCGCGGCGGCCCATGCGCACCGCCGCAATCGGATTTGCCGCCCTGACCGCGGTCATCGCCGTGATACTCGTGATCGGGCAGTTCACGCAGGACGAGCCGCTGGGCATGTACGAGATGCTGCGGCCCGAGGGGCACCCGATCATCTATGCCATCCTGCTGTCGCTGACCGCCACGCTGGTCTGCGCCTCGCTTTATTATTCCGACATCCGTGGCGTGATCGAAATCGAACGCACCGGACCGTTTGACATCATCTCGCTTGTGGCCTCGCGGCTGGCGATGATGAGCGTCGCCTTCATCGTCATCGTGATGTTCTACGAGGTGGTGCTGCGCTATGTCTTCGGCAAGCCGACGCTCTGGGCCAACGAGCTGTCGCTGTGGATCGCGGCCTTTGTGTTCCTGTTTGCCGGGCAATACGCCATGCAGCAGCGCAGCCACATCCGCATCTACATCATCTATGACCTGATGCCCCGCTGGATGCAGAAACTGTCCGATTGCATCTCGGTTCTGCTGATCTGGGTGTTTGCCTTTTGCCTGGTCTGGGGCGGGTTCAACGAGGCGAAGGCCAAACTCCTGCGGATGGAGACCTTTGGCACCGCCTGGGATCCGCCAATTCCCGCGACGATCAAGCCGGCGATCCTGCTGATCATCAGCCTGGTGGCCATCCAGGCGCTGTCGAACCTGATCGCCGACTGGAACAAGGCGCCGGAACATCATTCGCCCGCCGATGAGATCGACGAAACCGAAATCGAAAACATTCGCCGCACACTGGAGGGCAAAGACTAGTGGTCGATATTGGAACCCTTTCCCTGATCCTGCTGCTGGCGATGTTCGCATTGCTGGCCATCGGGATGCCGCTGGGCTTTGCCTCGGCGTTTCTGGCGGTGGCGACGCTGCTGATGAAATTCGGCCCCGACCTGCTGTTCCGGGATTTCGGGCGCGGCCCGTTTTCGGTGCTGGGTCAGGCGGTCTACCGGCAGATGACCAACTATGTGCTGATATCGGTACCGTTATTCATATTCATGGCGGCGATGCTGGAACGATCCGGCATCGCGCGCGACATGTATTCGTCGCTGAACGTCTGGCTGTCGCGTACCCGTGGCGGCATCGCCATCGTGACCTCGATCATGGCGGTGATCATGGCGGCGATGTCCGGCATCATCGGCGGCGAGGTCGTGCTGCTGGGCCTGATCGCGCTGCCGCAGATGCTGCGGCTGGGCTATAACCAGAACCTGGCCATCGGCACCATCTGTGCGTCCGGCTCACTCGGCACCATGATCCCGCCGTCGATCGTGCTGATCTTTTACGGGCTGGTCACCGAAACCTCGATCAAGGCGCTGTTCACGGCGTCGTTCCTGCCCGGTTTCATGCTGGCGTCGTTCTTTATCATCTACATCCTGATCCGTACCCGGCTTGACCCGTCGCAGGCGCCGCTGCCCGAACCCGAACCCGGCGATCCGTCGGGTGGTGAAAAGGGGCTGATGTTCCTTGGCTTCCTGGCGCGGTTGATGCTGTGGGTTACCGGCGTCATGCTGGTGCGGGCGCTGTTCTTTACCCTGACCGGCGCCAATACCGTGACCGAGGGCGTCGATCCGATCCCGCTGGGCATGGTGTCCGACATCCCGTGGATCATCGGCGCCTTTGCCCTGTCGGCCGCGCTGATCCTGCTGGTCATCGGCCGCGAGCGCACCGCGCGCGGCTGGGAAATGGGCAAGGGGCTGATCGCGCCCATCGTGGTGATCGGCGTCGTGCTCGGGTCGATCTACGGCGGCATCACCGGCATCACCGAGGCCGCCGGCATGGGCGTCGTCGCGGTCTTTGTCATCGGGGTGATCCGCCGCGAGATGACCTTCGAGATCGTCTGGGACAGCCTGATGCGCACGCTGAAATCCACCGGCACCATCATCTGGGTCACCATCGGCGCCGCCGCCCTCGCCGCCGCCTATACTCTGGCGGGCGGGCCGACCTATGTGGCCAACATGATCGTCGGCGCCGACCTGCCCACCATGGGCATTATCCTGGTGATGATGGTGATCTTTCTGATCATGGGCATGTTCATGGACTGGGTCGGCATCGTGCTGCTGATCATGCCGGTGTTCCTGCCCATCGTGATGAAACTCCCGGTGGAAGAGATCGGCCTGCTGGGCGAGCTGAACCCGCGCCACGTGGCGATCTGGTTCGGGGTGGTGTTCTGTATGAACATGCAGGTCAGTTTCCTGTCGCCGCCCTTTGGCCCCGCCGCCTTTTACCTCAAATCTGTGGCCCCGGCGCATATCTCGCTGACCGACATCTTCCGCGGCTTCCTGCCGTTCATCGCGATCCAGCTGCTGGCGCTTTCGGTGCTGCTGATCTGGCCGCCGATCATCACCCTGTTCCTGTGAGGCACCCATGGCCAAGATCGAGATCCTGCACGCCGACCACTACCTGATCCCGCTGCCCCGCGCGCTTGAGGACAGCATGCACGGCACCATGGCGGGCTTCGAGGTGGTCACCGCGCGGATCCGCGATGCCGACGGGGCCGAAGGTGTGGGCTATACCTTTACCTGCGGCGTCAACGGCGGTGCGATTGCCGATATCCTGGGGCGCGAAATGGCGCCCCGGATCGCCGGGCGCGACGCCGACCTGACCGAGGCGATCTGGAAGGACCTCTGGTGGGCCTTCCACTATGGCGGGCGCGGCGGGCCGACGGTACTGGCGCTGTCGGCGCTGGACATGGCGCTGTGGGATCTCAAGGCGAAACGCGCCGGGCTGCCGCTGTGGCGGCTGCTGGGCGGCTATGACCCGCGGGTGCCCTGTTACGCCGGCGGCATCGACATCGACCTCAGCCCCGAGGAGCTGGTTGACCAGACCCATGCCAACATCGCCAAGGGCCACCGCGCCATCAAGATGAAGGTGGGCCGCGACCGGCTGTCCGAGGACGTGGCCAAGATCGCCGCCATGCGCGATGCCTTTGGCCCCGACCTGCCGCTGATGGTCGATGCCAACATGAAATACACCGTCGACGGGGCGATCCGCGCCGCCCGCGCCTTTCGCGAGTTCGACCTGATCTGGTTCGAGGAACCGATCCCCCCCGATGACCCCGCCGGCCACGCCCGCATCCTGACCGAAGGCGGCATTCCCGTGGCCACCGGTGAAAACCTACGCTCGCTGTGGGATTTCAAGACGGTGATCGACAGCGGCGGTGTCAGCTACCCGGAGCCGGATGTCACCAACTGCGGCGGCGTCACCCCGTTCATGAAAATCGCCCGGCTGGCCGAGGCACACCATCTGCCGGTCACCAGCCACGGCGCCCATGACATCACCGTTCAGCTGCTGGCCGCCTGTCCGAACCGCAGCTATCTCGAGGCGCATGGCTTCGGGTTGGAAAACTACGTGACCGAACCGATGGTGCTGGAGGATGGTCACGCCATCGCCCCGGACCGCCCCGGTCACGGCGTCGATTTCGATTGGGACCGGCTGGAGACGCTGCGCGCCTGAGCGGCCCCGGTACAGATGACTTTCAAACCGGGCCCCGGCCCGGCCATTTTTCACGAGGCTTCGATGAAAACCGTCCGACTTTCGCCCGCCGACAATGTCGTCACCGCCATCGCGCCGCTGCAGGTCGGCGACGACGGCGCCACCCAACTGATCCCGCGCGGCCACAAGATGGCCAGCGCCCCGATCCCGCGCGGCGCACCCGTCTACAAATACGCCCAGGTGATCGGCTATGCCGCCGAGGACATCGCCGAGGGCGCCCATGTGCACACGCACAACCTCGAATTCCGCGCCGTCGATCAGCAGTACGAATTCGCCACCAACCTGCGCCCGGTCGCACCGGCGGAAACCCCCGACACCTTCATGGGCTACCGCCGCGACACCGGTCGCGTCGGCACCCGCAACTATATCGCCGTGCTGACCAGCGTGAACTGTTCGGCCACCGCCGCGCGGATGATCGCGGGGCATTTCACCCCGGAACGGCTGGCCGACTATCCCAACGTCGACGGGGTCACCGCCTTTGTCCACGGCACCGGCTGCGGCATGGCCGGCGACGGCGACGGATTCGAGGCGCTGCAACGGGTGATGTGGGGCTATGCCCGCAACCCCAACGTGGGCGCCGTGCTGATGGCCGGTCTGGGCTGCGAGATGAACCAGATCGACTGGCTGGTCGAGGCCTATGGGCTGAAACCCGGCCCCCTCTTCCAGACCATGAACATCCAGGACGTCGGCGGGCTGCGCAAGACGGTCGAGCTGGGGATTCAGAAGATCGAGGCGATGCTGCCGCTGGTCAACGCCGCCACCCGCACCCCCTGCCCGGTGTCGGAGCTGATGGTCGCCCTGCAATGCGGCGGCTCGGATGCCTGGTCGGGCATCACCGCCAACCCCGCATTGGGTCACGCGGTCGATCTGCTGGTGGCACAGGGCGGCACCGGCGTGCTGGCAGAAACGCCCGAGATCTATGGCGCCGAACACCTGCTGACCGCCCGCGCCACCAGCACCGAGGTCGGAGAGAAGCTGATCGGGCTGATCCGCTGGTGGGAGGACTACACCGCCCGCAATAAGGGCTCGATGGACAACAACCCCTCGCCCGGCAACAAGAAAGGCGGGCTGACCACGATCCTGGAAAAATCATTGGGCGCGGCGGCCAAGGGCGGCACCACCCCGCTCACCGGTGTCTACAAATACGCCGAACCGGTGACCGCGCCGGGGTTTGCCTTCATGGACAGCCCCGGTTATGACCCCGCCTCGGTCACCGGCCAGATCGCCAGCGGTTGCAACCTCGTCGCCTTCACCACCGGGCGCGGCTCGGCCTTTGGCGCCAAGCCCAGCCCGTCGATGAAAA
The DNA here is from genome assembly GCF_020171285.1 of Seohaeicola saemankumensis. Classification (GTDB taxonomy): domain Bacteria; phylum Pseudomonadota; class Alphaproteobacteria; order Rhodobacterales; family Rhodobacteraceae; genus JAIUZI01. The sequence continues at coordinate 185,957 of NZ_JAIUZI010000012.1, read as the reverse complement.
TCGCCACCAATACCGAGATGTACAATCGCATGACCGAGGATATGGACATCGACGCCGGCCGCATCCTCTCCGGCGCCGCCACGGTCCAAGAGGTCGGGCGCGAGATCTACGAGATGTGGCTGCGCGTCGCCTCGGGCGAGGCCACCAAATCCGAAGAGCAGGGTCTCGGCGACTATGAATTCGTCCCCTGGCAGATCGGCGCCGTGATGTGACCGTCCCCTTTCATCTCTTCCACAAATACTCCCGCCGGAGGCGATCCCACAGCCGCCACCGGCGTCCCGGCCCGAGGATGACGCGATGACCGCCCCCATTCCCCTCTGCGTGATCGGCGCCGGCCTGATCGGCCAGCGCCATATCGAGGTCGCGCTGCAAAACCCCGCCATAAAGTTGGCCGCCGTGGTCGAACCCGACCCGGCCCGCCGGGACGAACTGCAAACCGCCGGCCTGCCCGCCGTCGCCAGCATCAGCGACGCGCCCGCCGGTATCGCCGCCGCCATCGTCGCCACCCCCACGCCGGACCACCACGCCAGCGCCATGGCGGCGCTCGATCGCGGCTGGGCCGTGCTGGTGGAAAAGCCGCTGACCGCCACCATGGGCGAGGCCCGCGCGCTTTGCGCCGTGGCGGATGACAAGGGCCTGCCGCTGATCACCGGCCACCATCGCCGCTGCCACCCGTTCACCCAGGCGGCGCGCGAACTGCTCGACCAGATCGGCCCGCCGGTGGCGGTGCAGGCGCTCTGGAGCCTGCGCAAACACGACAGCTATTACGACGTCCCCTGGCGCCGCGCCCCCGGCGCCGGGCCGCTGATGACCAACATCAGCCATGAAATCGACCTCATGCGTTTTCTGCTGGGTGATATCGCCGAGGTGCAGGCGATGACCTCGAACGCCCGGCGCGGCCTCGCGGTCGAAGACACCGCCGCCGTGTCGCTGCGGTTCGACGATGGCGTGCTCGGCAGCGTGCTGATCTCTGACGTCGGCGCCTCGCCCTGGGCCTTCGAGGCAGCCAGCGGCGAAAACCCGGGCATTGCCGCCTCGGGTCAGGATTACCTGCGCATTATCGGCACCGACGGCGCGCTGGCCTTTCCCTCGCTCACGCTCTGGGGCCGCGCCGCGCCGGGCGAGATCGAATGGCGCAAACCGCTGGCCCGCACCGAAACCCCGCAAATGGCCGTCATCGACCCGATTGCCGAGCAACTGACCCGCTTTGCCCGCATCGCGCAGGGCCACGATGACCCGGTGCTGGCCACCGGCCCTGACGGCGCCGCCACGCTGGAAATCACGCTGGCCGCCGCGCTTTCGGGCGAAACAGGAACACCGGTGCGCCGTGGCGGCGTGCCCGAGGATTATCGCGGCCTCACCGCGACCAAGTGACAGGAGAACACTGGATATGACGGACAAGAACATCGGTTTCATCGGCCTTGGCCTGATGGGCGCGGCCATGGTCGAATGCCTGCAGAAGAACGGCTACCAGGTCACCGTGCTGGGCAACCGCAACCGCACCGGCATCGAGGCCGCGCTGGCCCGTGGCGCGACCGAGGCCGCAACCGCCCGCGAGATCGCCGAGAGCTGCGATATCGTGATGTTCTGCATGGGCACCTCGGACCACGTCGAATCCCGCGTCTATGGCGATGACGGCGTGCTGGCCGGCACCCGCGCGGGGCAGATCGTGATCGACTTCGGCACCTCGCTGCCCGGCTCGACGCAGAAGATCGGCGCCGACCTGGCGGCCAAGGGGGCGACCTACCTCGACGCGCCGCTGGGCCGCACCCCCGCCCATGCGGTCGATGGGCTCTTGAACATCATGTGCTCCGGGGACGAGGCCGCCTATGCCCAGGTCAAACCGCTGCTCGACGTGCTGGGCGAAAACGTCTTTCATCTCGGCCCGCTGGGCTCGGGGCATACCATCAAGCTGATCAACAACTTCTTTGCCATGACCACCGCCTGCGCCATGTCCGAAGCCTTTGCCATGGCCGATGCCGCCGGCATCGACCGGGAAAAGCTCTATGGCGTGATGTCCGCCGGGCCGCTGAAATCGGGCATGATGGATTTCATCCGCAACTATGCCACCGAGGGCAAGATCGACCTGGCCTTTTCCGTCGCCAACGCGGCCAAGGACGTGGGATACTACCGCACCATGGCCGAGGGGCTGGGCGCGAAATCCCGCATGTCGGGGGCCGCGAGCGCAACGCTGGGCGAGGCGCTAGAGGCCGGCCACGGCGAAGATATGGTGCCGGAAATGGTCGATTTCCTCAGCCAGAACCTGAAGGGATAAGAACATGCGCCTGCAGGGCAAAACCGCATTCATAACCGCCGCTGGCCAGGGCATCGGCCGCGCCATCGCCGAGATGTTTACCGCCGAGGGCGCACAGGTGACGGCCACCGACCTGAACGCCGGGCTGCTGGACGGGCTCGACGCCCATGCGGCGTTCTCGCTGGATGTGACCGACAAAGCGGCGCTGCAATCGGCCATAGAGGCCGCCGCCCCCGACATCCTGGTCAACTGCGCCGGCTTCGTGCACGCCGGCACCATCGCCGAGGCCACGGACGACGAGTTCGACTTTGCCTTCAACCTCAACGTCCGGGCACAGTTTCACGCCATGCAGGCCGCCCTGCCCGGGATGGTCGCGCGCGGCGGCGGGTCGATCGTGAACATCGCTTCGGTCGCCTCTTCGATCATCGCCGCGCCAAACCGGTTCATCTACGGCGCCTCCAAGGCCGCCGTGATCGGCATGACCAAATCGGTCGCGGTCGACTACGTGACCAAGGGCGTGCGCTGCAACTGCATCTGCCCCGGCACGGTCGAGAGCCCGTCGTTGCAGGACCGCCTGCGCGCCACCGGCGACTATGACAAGGCGCGCGCCGATTTCGTCGCGCGCCAGCCCATGGGCCGCATCGGCACACCCGAGGAAATCGCCGCGCTGGCGCTCTATCTCGGCTCCGACGACAGCAGCTTTACCACCGGGCAGGCCCATGTGATCGACGGTGGCTGGGCGGCGGGCTAAGCCCATGCAGCCGATCGCCCCGCGCGAAGAGAAAACCGCCATCGGCCTCGCGCTGATGGCGCTGTCGGTGGTGTTCTTCACGATGATCGACACCTCGGCCAAATGGCTGGTGCTGGCGGGGCTCGCCCCGCTGCAGGTCGTCTTCGTGCGCTACGCGGGGCATTTCGTGGTCTCGCTGCTGCTGTTCCTGCCGCGCGAGGGGGCGTCGGTGTTCCGCACCGCGCGGCCCGGCAAACAGCTGCTCAGGGCGCTGTTTCTGGCCGGCAGCACGCTCTGCAACTTCGTGGCGCTGTCCTACCTGCCGATCACGGTGACCACGACCATCATGTTCGCCGGTCCCATCGTGGTGACCCTGCTGGCGATCCCGGTGCTGGGCGAAAAGGTGGGCATTCACCGGATCGCCGCCGTCTGCGTCGGTTTCATCGGCGTTCTGGTGGTGATGCAGCCCTGGGGCGCGGGGTTTCACCCGGCGATGTTCCTGTCCATCGGCGCGGTGCTCTCGGCCTCGTGTTATTTTATCATGACCCGGATGCTGGCCGGGCAGGAAAGCAATGCCACCAGCCAGCTCTGGGGCGCAGGCGTGCCGACGCTGATGCTGGCGCCGCTGGCGATCCCCGGCTGGATCTGGCCGGACACCACGACCGGTTTTGCCGTGCTGATGCTGATCGGCGTGTTCGGGGCGCTGGGTCATATCGCCACCACCACGGCGCACCGGCTGGCCGATGCCTCCATCCTGGCGCCGGTGGTCTATATCCAGATCCTGCTGGCCGCGATTGCGGGCATATTGGTGTTCGACACATGGCCCACCATCTGGACCTTTGGCGGCGGGCTGATCATCATCGCCGCCGGTCTCTATATCTGGCACCGCGAACGCAGCCAGAACCGGCGCACCACCCTGTCCCGGCGCGGCGGTCCGCCCTTTGTCAGATGAACGGGTTCAGACCCGGTGATAGGGTCCGCCGGCCAGGATCGTCGCGCCACGATAGAGCTGTTCGGCCAGCATCACCCGCACCAGCATATGCGGCCAGACCATCTTGCCGAATGACAGGCTGAAATCGGCCTCGGCGCGCAGCGCCGGGTCGATACCATCGGCGCCGCCGATTACCAGCGCCAGATCACCGCGCCCCATGTCGCGCCATCCGGCGATCTTTTCCGCGAAATCGGGGGACGACATCACCTTGCCGCGTTCGTCCAGCGTGCAGATCACCGCCCCCGCCGGGATCGCCTTGCGCAGCAGCGCCGCCTCGCCCGCCATGCCGCCGCCCTTACGGTCGTCGACCTCGACCACCTCCACCGGGCCCAGGCCCAGAGCCCGTCCCGTCCGGTCGAACCGGTTCAGGTAATCGTCGATCAGAGTTTTCTCCGGTCCGGCCCGCAAACGACCGACCGCGCAGATGCGCAGACGCATGGCATTTCCCCTCGGCGGTCCCGTCAGCGGGACCCGGCCGGACGCTTCAATTGCCCGGCGCGCCGCCTGCCTGAGGCTTCCACATCTTTTCCAGCTGGTAGAACTCGCGCACTTCCGGGCGGAAGATGTGAACGATCACGTCACCGGTATCGATCAGCACCCAGTCACCCGCATCCTTGCCCTCGACCTTGGCCGAGAACCCGAACTCCTGCTTGATGCGATCAACCAGTTTTTCCGACATCGCCGCCACCTGGCGGGTCGACCGGCCCGAGGCGACGACCATGTAATCGCCAAAGGACGCCTTGCCGCGCAGGTCGATCTGCACGACGTCTTCGGCCTTGTCGTCATCGAGTGAGGAAAGGATGCGCGCCAGCAATGCTTCGCTGGTCAGCTTGGTTTGGGCGGCCATCAGACCGGCCCGATCATCAGCGGCCATTGCCGCCTCTGCTTGGGTTGACAGGACAGTGTCCTCCTTCTGGCGCGCCGGCAAACCCCCGGCGCCGGGGTGGCGCCAAGGTAGCAACCGACCGGTGACATTTCAATGAAGCCCTGCCGCGTCAAGCGATTCCCGGCCAATTCCGGGCCAATCAGGTGCCCTGCTGCCACTTTTCCACGCCCTCTTCGGCGTCGTCGTCGCCCAGCAACCGCACCTCGCGCTGCGGGAAGGGGATCGAAATGCCCTCGGCCTGAAAGGCATCCCACAGCGCCAGGAACACGTTGCCCTTGACGTTGGTCAGCCCCGCCGTCGGGTCCGCGATCCAGAACCGCAGGATGTAATCCACGCTGCTGTCGCCAAAGCCGACGATATGGCAGACCGGCGTGTGCCCTTCGGTCAGCACCCGTGGCACGCTGCGCGCCGCCGCAATCGCCACCCGGCGCACCTTGTGCGGATCGTCCTGGTAGGCGGTGCCGAAATAGACATCCAGCCGCACATAGCGGTCCGAATGCGACCAGTTCACCACCTGGCCCGTGATCAGGTCCTCGTTCGGGATCAGGTGCTCGCGCCCCTCGCGCGTCACCACCGAGACATAGCGCGCGCCCAGCGAATCGATCCAGCCGAACGTCTCGCCCAGCGAGATCACGTCGCCCGGCTTGATCGACCGGTCCAACAGGATGATGATCCCCGACACCAGGTTCGACACCACCTTCTGCAGACCAAAGCCGATCCCGACACCCACCGCCCCCGACAACAGCGCCAGCCCCGTCAGGTCGAACCCCAGCGCCCGGATGCCCGAGATCACCACGATACCGTAAAGCAGCAGCTGCACCGCCTTGCCCGCCAGCACCTGCATCGAGGGCGAGATATCTTCGTTGCGCTTCAGCGCCGCGCTGGCCGCATGGCTGCCCAGCCGCGCCGCCGTCAGCATCAGCGCGATCAGCAGCACCGCCTTGATGATGCCCAGAACCGACACGTGGAACGATCCCAGCTCCACCGCGATCCCGTCGAGAAAGCTCATCACATCGTCGATCAGCCCCAGCGCCACCAGCGTCGCGTAGATCCACAAGGTCCAGCTCAGGATGCGCCGCAGGGTCCGGTTGGCCACCAGCCGCGCCGCCAGCCCGATCGCCAGCCAGGCCGACGCCAGCGTCACCACCACCCCGATCAGATAGCTGCGCGACGGCCATGTGACTTCCTGCATCACCAGGTACACCGACCCCGACAGCAGCACGAAATAGACCAGCGTCAGCCGCCGCCGGATCTGCACCAGCAGCCGCAACCGCCATTTCGGCCAGTTCTCCCGCGTCCGCGACCACTCTTCGACCCGCCCGCGCGTCACCAGCGCCAGCAGATAGGACAGCCCGATCAGCGCCAGAATGATCACCAGCTGGTATTGTCGCCAGCCCGGCGTCACGAACATCAGCATCAGCTTGTTCATCTGGAGCAGAAAGGCGTCGATCACCTCGACAAGGGTCGTGGGCAACAGCTCCTGGTTCATCGATGTCCTCCTGATCCGCAGCGTGGCCCGGTTTTCCGGCGCAGGCAAGCCGCCGCCCGCGCCATAACACGCATGAATCCTTGATTGACGCGCGGCGCGGATGTATCTGGTGCGCCATGTACCCCGTTTCGGCCCGACATATCGACATTCAGGATCGCTCGCGCCTGCGCGAACGCTTCTTCGGCGCCGCCCGCACGGTGCTGGCCCGGCTATAAGCCGCGCCAGTTCCCAAGCCAGCATTTACAAACAATACGGGAGAGGACCGATGTCCCCCAAGACGCTCTATGACAAAATCTGGGATGCCCATGTCGCCCATGAATCCGACGACGGCACCTGCCTGCTCTACATCGACCGCCACCTCGTCCACGAGGTGACCAGCCCGCAGGCCTTCGAAGGTCTGCGCATGACCGGCCGCACCGTGCGCGCGCCCGACAAGACCATCGCCGTGCCGGACCACAACGTGCCCACCACGCCGGGCCGCGAGGACCCCGCCAACATGACCGAGGATTCCGCGATCCAGGTTGCGGCGCTGGACACCAACGCCAAGGAATTCGGCATCCACTACTACCCGGTCTCCGACATCCGTCAGGGCATCGTGCATATCGTCGGCCCCGAACAGGGCTGGACCCTGCCGGGCATGACCGTGGTCTGCGGCGACAGCCACACCGCCACCCACGGCGCATTCGGCGCGCTGGCCCACGGCATCGGCACCTCCGAGGTGGAACACGTTCTGGCCACCCAGACGCTGATCCAGAAAAAGTCCAAGAACATGAAGGTCGAGATCACCGGCAAGCTGCGCCCCGGTGTCACCGCCAAGGACATCACCCTGTCGGTCATCGGTGCCACCGGCACCGCCGGCGGCACCGGCTATGTCATCGAATACTGCGGCGAAGCGATCCGCGACCTGTCGATGGAAGGCCGCATGACCGTCTGCAACATGGCGATCGAAGGCGGCGCCCGCGCCGGCCTGATCGCGCCGGACGAAAAGACCTTTGAATATGTCATGGGCCGCCCGCACGCGCCCAAGGGCGCCCAGTGGGAGGCCGCGCTGGCCTGGTGGAAAACGCTCTACTCCGATGATGACGCCCATTGGGACAAGGTCATCACGCTCAAGGGCGAAGACATCGCCCCCGTGGTCACCTGGGGCACCTCGCCCGAGGACGTGCTGCCGATCACCGACGTGGTCCCGGCGCCGGAGTCGTTCAAGGGCGGCAAGGTCGAAGCGGCCAAGCGCTCGATCGACTACATGGGCCTGACACCGGGCCAGAAACTGTCGGACATCCAGATCGACACCGTCTTTATCGGCTCGTGCACCAACGGCCGGATCGAGGACCTGCGCGCCGCCGCCGAGATCCTCAAGGGCAAGAAGGTGAAGGAGGGCATGCGCGCCATGGTCGTGCCCGGCTCCGGTCTCGTCCGCGCCCAGGCCGAAGAGGAAGGGCTGGCCGACATCTTCAAAGAGGCCGGTTTCGAATGGCGCCTCGCGGGCTGCTCGATGTGCCTGGCGATGAACCCCGACCAGCTGGCCGAGAACGAACGCTGCGCGTCGACCTCGAACCGCAACTTCGAGGGTCGTCAGGGCTACAAGGGCCGCACCCACCTGGTGTCGCCCGCGATGGCCGCCGCCGCCGCGATCACCGGTCACCTGACCGACGTCCGCGAAATGATGTGACCCGCGCCGCACCCTGCCGGGACCGCCGATAGTGGCGCCCGCAGGGTGTACAAAACGGACAAACACGGGTTTGGCAGCAGTACAAAACGGTTCATTCACCCGCAGACTGCGCCGCCCGCCCGAAAGGACAAGACAAATGGACAAGTTCGAAAAACTGACCGGGATCGCGGCGCCCATGCCGCTGGTCAACATCGACACCGACATGATCATTCCCAAGGTGTTCCTGAAAACGATCAAGCGTTCCGGCCTCGGCGTGAACCTCTTTGACGAGATGCGCTATGACCGTCAGGGCAACGAAATCCCTGATTTCATTCTGAATCAGCCCGCCTACCGCGAGAGCGAGATCCTCGTGGCCGGCGACAACTTCGGCTGCGGCTCCTCGCGCGAACACGCGCCCTGGGCGCTCAAGGATTTCGGCATCAAGGCGGTCATCTCCACCTCGTTCGCCGATATCTTCTACAACAACTGCTTCAAGAACGGCATCCTCCCCATCGTCCTGCCGCAAGAGGCCGTGGACGTTCTGATGAAGGACGCCGAAAAAGGCGCCAACGCCCGGATGATCGTCGATCTGGAAGCCCAGACCGTAACGACGTCGGACGGTGAAGTCTTTGAATTTGAAGTGGATTCCTTTAAGAAACACTGCCTGCTGCAGGGTCTGGACGACATCGGCCTGACCATGGAAAAGGCCGCCTCGATCGACAGTTTCGAAGCCAAGGCCAGCGCCGAGCGGCCCTGGGTTTGACCCGGTACCGGGCCGTTTTCACGGCCCGGACCCCACCGCCGGGCGAGCCGACCCGACGCAATTCGCACCTGATTTCGGCGCATGTCGCAAAAATCAGGGCAATCCTTCCCGAATTGGTGTAAGTTGCGGCAAAACAACGATTACAGGGAAGCGTAAAATGACAAGTTGGATTAAATGGGTGCTGCTCGGCGTGCTGTCGGTCGCCTGCGGTATCTTCGTTCTGAACAACCCGATCGCGGCGTCCATCGCCGTAACCACGCTGGCGGGCATCCTCTTCGTCGTGATGGGCGTGTTTCAGGTCTTTGCCGGCTTCGGAAACGAGGGCGGATGGGGCAAGCTCATGGGGATCGGCCTGGGCGTGCTGATGGTCCTGCTGGGCGGATCGCTGCTGAGCCAGCCGCTGGTCGGGGTTCTGACACTGACCTATGCGGTCGTCATCCTGTTCGCCGCAAACGGCGTCGCGCGGCTGATCACCGGGTTCCAGATGAAGCAGACGCCGTTTTTCTGGCCGATGGTCCTGTCAGGTGCGTTGTCGATCGCCCTGTCGATCTACATCATCGCCAATTTCGCCGCCGTGGCGTTGCCGCTGCTGGGTTTCCTGGTGGGCATCGAGCTGCTGTTCAACGGTATCAGCCTGGTCATCCTCGGCTTTTTCGTCCGCTCGCACGGAGAAGACGCGACGGCATGAGGCATCCACGGTGATCGCCGGGTCACAGAAAGGCCGCGCACCCTTTGCGTGGCCTTTTTTCGTGTTTGCGGAGGTCTCTGCCGATACACACCAGATATGGTAGGCAGCCAAAATTGCGCCACAATGCCCCTGTGCAATGATGCAAAGTCGCACCAGTTTTTCCAAGGTTTTGCCATAAATCAGAGGTTTCGTGGCGGGATCACTTGAGCGGGTGACCGAATGAAGGCACAAATGAGGCCAAATTGAGGCACACCGCTTTTTGTAGCGGGATCAAGTTGGAACAAAGGCCTGGCATCGTATCAGCCTGTCCAGTTTGAAGGGATCGGACAGTGTTTGCACAATATGCAGGCGCGGCTATGCGCGCACTCTTGGTGGCTTTGCTGGTGGCGACACCATCATTTCTTTTGCCGCTGCCGTCTTCAAATGCGACGGATATCGTCGCGCTGCTCGCCATCATCGCGGCGCTTCTGACCTTTGCGGAATATAGCGCCAGCTATCCCAGCATCGTCGAATTCCGCGATGCCCCGCCGATCAACCGCATCCGCTTTGCCGCCCTGATGGCCATGGTCATATCCCTGACCGCGATTTACAAATACCAGTACGAGCCGACCCACCTGACCTCGATTTTTGCGGGCCTGGGCCGCGTGATCGGCGAGGTGCTCGATTTCCCCTATTCGCCGGTCCGGCTGGTTCTGGTGATGCTGCCCGACGATACCACGGCCACCACGATGAACCTGCTGCGCGCGGCATCCGGGGTTGCCTACGGGCTGAGCCTTTTGGCGGTCGTGGCCTTTCTCGGGGCGGTGCGGCTGTTCAGCTGGCCGATCGGAAACGGCGCGTTCAATGTCTGGGTGAACCTGCCGCTGTTCGATCCGACCACCGGCGGCGATGTGGTCTTTCGTCTTCAGCGGGACGGGCGGATCAACGTGGTTCTCGGCCTGCTGTTGCCCTTTGTCATTCCGGCGCTGGTTCAGATCGGGACGATGATCTTTTCCCCGCTGCCGCTGAACCATCCGCAGTCGCAGATCTGGCTGCTCTGCGCCTGGGCGTTCCTGCCCGCCAGCATGCTGATGCGCGGGATCGCGATGCTGCGGATTGCCGAACTGATCGAGGAAAAGCGCCGCCGCGCCTATGCCAACGCCGAGGCGCTGCAGGCCGCATGACACGGGCGGCGGTCGCCCTCTGCCTGTTATGCCTGACGCTCTGGCCCGCGCTATTGGCGGCGGACAGCCTGCGCGTCGCCACCTTTAACACCGAACTGATGCGCAAGGGGCCGGGGCTGCTGCTGCGGGACCTGCAACGCGGTGAAGATCCGCATATACGGGCCGTCGTGGCCGTGATCACCGGGGCCGATCCGGACGTGATCGCGCTGCAGGGGCTGGACTGGGACCTTGACGGGCGGACCCTGGCCGCTCTGGCGGACCTGCTGGCGCAGGCCGGATCCTCTTTCCCGTATATGTTCACCGCGCGGCCCAATAGCGGCATGGCGACCGATCTGGATCTGGACGGGGATGGCCGGACCGGTGGCGGCGCGGATGCGCAGGGGTTCGGATTGTTCACCGGCCACGGCGGTCTCGCGGTGCTGTCGAAACACCCGATCGATCGGGCCGGGGTGCGCGATTTCTCAGACCTTCTGTGGCGCGACCTGCCCGATGCCCTGCTGCCGCAGCATCCCGACGGCCGCCCGTTTCCCAGCGCGGCCGCTCAGGCCGTTCAGCGCCTGTCCAACACCGGCCATTGGGTTGTCCCGATCCGGCTGCCCGATGGTCAAAGCCTGCGCCTGATGACCTTTCAGGCCGCGCCACCGGTCTTTGACGGAGAAGAGGACCGCAATGGCCGCCGAAACCATGATGAGATCCGGTTCTGGACGCTCTACCTGGATGGTGCGTTCGGCCCGGTGCCGCAGCGGCGGATGGTACTGGCCGGCGGCACCAACCTGGATCCCGACACCGGCCAGGGCCGGCATCAGGCGATCCGCGATCTGCTGCGCGACCCGCGCCTGCAGGATCCGCGCCCGTCCAGTCCGGGTGGCGGCCGGAACACGGTCGACTGGCCCAGGGTCGGCCGGCTGCGGGTGGACTATGTCCTGCCCTCCGCCGACTGGCGCGTGACCGGCTCCGGGGTGGTTTGGCCTGCGGATCCGGATGCAGCGGCCTCAGGCGCCAGCCGGCACCGTCTGGTCTGGGTCGACCTGGCGCTGGACTAACCCGCCCGGAATGGCAGCGGCCAGCGCCCGGTCCAGCGGGGTCACGGTGAAATCCGGGCAGAGCCTGTGAAACAGGCTCCCGTCCAGCCAATGCGGTGTCTGCCACAGGTACCGCATCTCGATGAGCGAGCGCGCCATGGGCCAGACCGGGCGCGCCAGTTGCAGCGGCAGCCATGACATCCGCTTCAGGCGCACGGGCTTTCCCGTCACCCGCTCCAGACCCGCGCGCAGGTCTTCGCCGGACAGGGTGTACCCCGCAAAGGGGACATCCGCAAAGCGCGGCAGCTCGGCGCGCAGTTCGGCAAGGTGGACAGCGGCACGGCACAGATCCGGCAGAAAGGCCCAGGCGTGCGGGATGCCGGGATCGCCGGGATAGTCGAACCTGCCTTTTGCCAACCATTTGGTGAGGATCATGTCGAACCAGTTGCCGGAGGCTTCGGTATCGAGGAAATCGCCCGCCCGCAGAATAACTGTCGGCACACCCGAGTTGCGGTAGGCCGCCTCCATCGTGCGGCGCACCTGGCCCAGCGGGTTTTCGGCCCGATGCGGCACCGTCTCGGACCACGGCGCCGGGGTCCTGGCACCAAACACATAGACATTGCCCGGAACGATGACTGTAGCGCCAGAAAGCTTCGCCGCTTCAATGACTTGCGCGGTCAGGACCGGCACCTGCCGCTGCCAGTCCGGATAGGCCGGGTTCCAGCCATTGACGATGACATCGGCCCCCTTGGCGGCGACATTCAGCCTGTCCCGCTTGCGATCGAAACGCCGAACGGTCCAGCCGGCGCGGGCGAATTGATCGGCGGCATTTCGACCGAACCGGCCGGAGGCCCCGAGGATCAGGACAGTTTGTGACATGTGATAGCTCCGAAAAAAGTCAGGAAATATTAACCGCTATTCAGTCATGAATATACCTGACCCTGAAACCGCTGCATATTGTCAGAATATGAGCATATGCTATTCAAATATGAATGGATATGCGACTCGAAAACTTGAATTGGCGGCTGGTCAGCAGCTTTTTGGCGGTGGCGGAGATGGGGTCGCTTTCGGCGGCGGCGCGGGCGCAGGGGCGCAGTCAGCCGACGCTGGGGCGTGACATTCATACGTTGGAGCAGACACTGGGCGTCGAGCTCTTTGTGCGCCGCGCACGCGGGCTGGCGCTGAGCGAGACCGGGGAGACGCTGCTGCCGATGGCGCGGCAGATGCGCGACGCGATGCGCGCCATCGCGCTGACTGCGGCGGGCCAGTCGCAGCGGCTGGACGGCACGGTGCGGATCACCGCCAGTGTCTTTGCCTCGCATTTCGTGTTGCCGCCGGTGCTGGCCGCGATCCGGGAGGCGGAACCGGCGATCCAGATCGACCTGGTCGCATCGGACACATCCGAGAATCTGCTGTTTCGCGAAGCCGATATCGCGGTGCGGATGTATCGGCCAGAACAGCTTGATATCATTTCAAAAAAGGTCGGCGAACTGGAGATGGGCGTGTTCGCCGCGCGGCGCTATCTGGACCGGGCCGGGCGGCCGAGTACACCGCGCGAACTGCTGGCGCACGACCTTGTCGGCTTTGACCAGGACCCGATGATCCTGAACCATATGAAGGCCGCCGGATGGCCCGCCACGCGCGCCGATTTTGCCCTGCGCTGCGATGATCAGGCGGCCTATTGGCAGCTGGTGCGGGCGGGGTGCGGCATCGGGTTTACCCAGGCCAACGTGGGCCACGCCGATCCGCTGGTTGAAGAGATCAAACTCGGCGTGACCCTGCCCCGGCTGGAGGTCTGGCTGGCGGCGCATGAGGCGATGCGGCGGACGCCGCGCATCCGGCGGATCTGGGATCTGCTGGCGGACCGGCTGAGCAGGGTGGCGGGCTGATTTGATCCGTTTTGTACCGCTCCGCCGACGCGGTTTTTCTGTTTTGTACAAACCTGCGCGCCGCTCTGTTAACGAAATCCTGCCAAAAATGGCTTAACCGGATATTCACCATGCCATTCACCGATGAATGGCGGTGACCGGGCGGTAAACCCGCCGCGCGGACCGGCGCAATGCCCCGCAGGCGAGCCGGCAATATTGACCCTTCACGCCGCACAGGCTAGGGGCTTGGCGATCATTCCCAAGGAGAGTCTCATGTCCAACCCATCGCTTCTTATCCTGCCCGGTGACGGGATCGGCCCCGAGGTCATGGCCGAGGTCCGCAAGGTCATCGACTGGTATGGCGACAAGCGCGGGCTGGCCTTTGACGTCAGCGAAGATCTGGTCGGCGGCTGCGCCTATGACAAGCACGGCACGCCGCTGCATGACGACACCATGGCCAAGGCGCTGGAGGTGGACGCGGTGCTGCTGGGCGCGGTGGGCGGCCCGAAGTACGACAACCTGGATTTCAGCGTAAAGCCCGAGCGCGGGCTGCTGCGCCTGCGCAAGGAAATGGACCTGTTTTCGAACCTGCGCCCGGCGCAGTGTTTCGACGCGCTGGCGGATTTCTCGTCGCTGAAAAAGGAGGTCGTGGCCGGTCTGGACATCATGATCATCCGCGAACTGACCAGCGGCATCTATTTCGGCGAACCGCGCGGCATCTTTGAAGAAGGCAACGAGCGGGTCGGCATCAACACCCAGCGGTACACCGAGAGCGAGATCGACCGCGTCGCGCGCTCGGCCTTTGAGCTGGCCCGCAAGCGCGGCAACAAGGTCTGCTCGATGGAGAAGGCCAACGTGATGGAATCGGGCATCCTGTGGCGCGAGGTCGTCCAGAAGGTGCACGACGAGGATTACCCCGACGTGGAACTGAGCCACATGTACGCCGACGCCGGTGCGATGCAGCTGTGCCGCTGGCCCAAGCAGTTTGACGTGATCGTCACCGACAACCTGTTTGGCGACCTGCTGTCGGATGCCGCCGCGATGCTGACCGGCAGCTTGGGCATGTTGCCGTCGGCGTCGCTCGGCGCACCAATGGAGAACGGCCGACCCCGCGCGCTCTATGAGCCGGTACATGGGTCGGCCCCCGACATCGCCGGTCAGGGCAAGGCGAACCCGATCGCCTGTATCCTGAGCTTTGCCATGGCGCTGCGCTATTCGTTCGACCAGGGCGACGAGGCGACCCGCCTGGAGCAGGCGATCGAGAAGGTGCTGGCCGATGGTCTGCGCACCGCCGATCTGCTGGGCGAAGACGGGGTCGACCCGGTATCGACCGCGCAGATGGGCGACGCGGTGATCGCGGCGCTGGACGCCAGCCTGTAAGACAGCCTGTAAGACAGTTCAGGTCTGCGGCGGTTCCGTCCGCAGACCTGCCTTGGCCGCGAGGTCATAATGGCCGATCCGTTCGGCGTGATGCAGCACCCGCTGCAACCAGCGCATCGCATCGGTATGCGCAAAGACTTCGGGCAGCGTGTAGAGCCCGGCATGTTCCCCCAGCAGCATCCCGCGCCGATGGCGACTGGTCCGATGGACCACCAGAGCCGACAGGCGGCGCAGGCGTTCGGGCTGCAGATCCTCTGCGTCGTCCTGCGCGGCGCGGTTCAGGATCGCCCCCAGCAGCAGGGCCGGACGCCGCAGGGCGCGGTCTTCGAGCAGGGTCTGGATATGCGCGGTCTGCCCCGCCCGCGCCAGCAGCCGGCGCAGGTGATCGGCCTCGTGCAGCAGGCCCGAGAACACCGCCTCTTCCTGTGGCAGGTCGTCGGGCAGGCGCACGTCGGCGAGGAACCGTTCCAGATCGTCGATGGCGAGGCCGACATCGGGATGCAGCGCCGACAGGCTGCGGTAGTCCGGCACCGGGCGCAGCGCCTCTGCCAGCGCGCGGTACTGCCTGCGGGCAATCGCGGCGGAACCGGATTGCGCGGCGATCAGCGCGGCGCCCGATTCCGCCAGAAGCACGCGGTCGAGCGGCGGCAGCCCGACACCGGCGGGATCCGGCACCAGCCGCGTGATCCAGGCCGTGTAGCGGTCTGTCAGCGGCAGAAACAGCAGGGTTCCCACCAGGTTGAAGCCGGTGTGGAACAGCAGCAGGGCGGTCAGCGGTCCGGTGGTTTCGGACCAGTGCAGCAGCAGCCCCGACATCAGCGCCAGCAACGGGAAGGCGATGACCGAGGTGGCGATATTGAACCCCAGATTGGCCAGCGCCGCCCGCCGCATCACGCGGGACCCGCCCACCGAGGCCAGAAGCGCGGTGAAGGTGGTGCCGATGTTCATGCCGATGACGATGGCCGCCGCCTGGGAGACGTTGATCGCGCCGGTCTGCAGGAACACCAGCGCCAGCGCCATGGTCGCCGAGGAGGACTGGATCACCAGGGTCACCACCATGCCGATGACCGCCAGCCCCAGCACCCCCAGCACGTTCCGCCCCGGCAGCATGTCCGGCGTGATCATGTCGGTGGCGTCCTTGGCCGCGTCCTGCATCAGGTCGAGCCCGATCAGCAGCAGGCACAGGCCCGCCACCATGCGTCCGTAGCGCGCCGTCTTACCCTGCCCCAGCAGGTTGGCCAGGCTGGCGGGCAGCAGGGCCGCCAGGGCCAGCGTCTCCAGGCTCAGCTTGAAGCCCAGCAGCGACACCAGCCAGCCGGTCGCGGTGGTGCCGATGTTGGCGCCGTAGATGATGCCCATCGCCTGTTGCAACGTCATCAGCCCGGCCCCGACGAACCCCACGGTCATCACCGTGGTGGCGCTGGAGGACTGGATCACCGCCGTCGCCGCCGCCCCGGTGACCACCCCCTTGAGCGGCGTGGTCGTGAACCGCGACAGCACATCGCGCAGGCTGCTGCCCGCAGCCTCCTTGAGCGCCTTTGTCATGACGTCCATGCCCAGCAGAAACATGCCGATACCGCCGAGCAACAAAAACAAATTCGTATCCATGACCCTCTTCCCGTGGCGATGACCTTGCCCATGGACGCCGGGTAATACAAGCCTCGCTCAGCGCATCCCGATTTCGGCGACATTGCGCTTGCAAATGGCTCCAAGGCGGTATACGCCACGCGCCACGGTCGGAGTGTAGCTCAGCCTGGTAGAGCACTGTCTTCGGGAGGCAGGGGTCGGAGGTTCGAATCCTCTCACTCCGACCAAGTAAACAAGGCGCCCACGGGCGCCTTTGTTGTGTTCAAGACAGTGATCCAAGGTCATTGAACCTGGAGGCTCGTCGAACCCCGGCGCAATGGCCGCTTTGCGAAGGTGCTAGGGGAAAAGCGCGCGCAGGTGGACGCCGTGGCCCGCGCAGGGCGGCTATTCCCGAATGGGGTGAACACCTTCACATGGCTCTGCACCTCCCAAGTGAACATCGGGTGGACATCCTTGCCTATTGGGAAGGTAGGTTGGGAAAACCCGTTTCGCTCGCCAAACGCTCCAAGCCTTCCGTGATTGGGCAAAAGCCCTGAGCCGCTGTGAGCAGCCTTTCCTCGCCCTATTTTGCCGGCACCGCCTCCCACCGGCCTGTGCTGATAGCGTCAAAAATCAGCTGGAGGATCAGGCTGCGCACACGTTCGAGCGCAAATGTCGCCGGGCGTTCGGACAGCTCGCAGATATAGAGCGTGCGGCTCAGTTCAGGGGCGATGATCGGGCGGGACACGAGATCACCTGAACGCAGTTGATCCTGCATGAAGAGCGAGGTGCCAATCGCGCAGCCCAGCCCCGCGCCGAGGGCGCCGGCGATGGCGCTGACAGAGTTGAGATGCAGCCGCGCCCGCGTCTCCAGCTTCTTGAGCAGGTTGACGTCATCCATCAGGGCGCGGGCGGAGAGACCCTGTTTGAGCAGGATGATGGGAAGCTCCAGCAGGTCGTCGAAGGTGATCGGCACATCCGCTTTGCCGATCAGTTCCGGGCGCCCGACGCAGACCATCCGTTCCTCAAGCACCGCCTGGGTGCGCAGCGTCGTGTCCTGCGGCGGGTTGTAGACGACGGCCAGGTCCACCTCCGAAGACATCAGGTGAACTAGGGTCGAACCGGACAGGCTTTCTGACAGCGACAGTTTCAGGCGTGGGTAATCCCGGAGCACCGTTTCGATCAGCTCAAGCCCAATCGCCTTGACCGCCGAATGCGCCATGCCGATCGACACCTCGCCGGCCACATCGCGCGCTTCGCCGCGCACGTCCTGTTCGGCGGCCTCCATCGAGCGCAAGATGGCACGGGCATGATCATAGAGCCGTTCCCCGGCGGCGGTTGGGGTCAGCCCCCTGGGGCGGCGGATGAACAGCTTGGTGCCAAGGTCGGCCTCGAGGTTTGCCAGATGGTGGCTGAGCGCGGAGGTGGCGACATGCAGGTGATTGGCCGCCCCGGAGAGCGAGCCGTGGTCATGGATGGCGGCGAAATAGCGGAGCTGGCGAGAGTCCATGATTTCTAAAATTTCGAAAGATACGATCTAAACATTATTATTTTTCAAACTCAGGCTCAATCGTAATGTTCTCTTGAAAGGGAGGACGAGCATGAGTGTCGCAGGATTTGCCCCGCTGGAGGGGGTGCGTGTCATCGAGATGAGCCACATGATCATGGGACCGTCCTGTGGGATGTTCCTGGGGTTTCTTGGGGCCGAAGTCATCAAGGTGGAGCCGCCGCAGGGCGACAAGACGCGCGACCTGACCGGCATGGGGCGCGGGTTTTTCCCGACCTTCAATCGCGGCAAGAAGTCGATCACGCTGGACCTCAAGTCCGAGGAAGGGCGCGCCGCGCTTGACAAGCTGCTGGAAGGGGCCGACGTCTTTGTCGAGAACTTTCGCGACAGCTCTTTGGCCGCAATGGGGTTTGCCCCGGAGGTGCTGCGCGAACGTCATCCGCGTCTGATCGTGGCCTCGTGCAAGGGGTTCCTGCATGGGCCTTATGAAAACCGCACCGCGATGGACGAGGTGGTGCAGATGATGACCGGCATGGCCTATATGACCGGGCCAACCGGGCGGCCGCTGCGGATCGGGTCGTCGGCCAATGACATCATGGGCGGGCTGTTCGGGGCGTTTTCGGTGCTGGGAGCCCTGATGCAGCGCACCCGCGACGGCGAGGGCCACGCGATCCGGGTTGGCCTGTTTGAAAACTGCCTGCTGCTGGTGGCGCAGCACATGGTGCAGTTCGACATCGAAGGCACCGAAGCGCCGCCGATGCCGGAACGTGTGTTCTCCTGGCCGGTCTATGACATCTTCACCACCGGAGACGGACGGCCGGTGTTTGTGGGCGCGGTGACCGAGGGGCAATGGGCGAAACTGTGTGATGTTCTGGGGCTGGACGCGTTGAAAGGCGACCCCCGGTTGCAGACCCGCCCGGACCAGATCGAAGCGCGGGACTGGACGTTGCCGATCATCGAAAAGGCAATTGCCGCGCAGGAGTTTGCGCCGCTGATCGCCGCGCTTGAACGCGATGGCATCCCGTTTTCGCCGATCTCTCGCCCGGCGGAGATGTATAACGACCCGCATGTCAATCGCCCCGGCGGGTTGCTGAGTTCGGAGCTGCCGGAGGGCGGCAGCTATCGCGCGCCCGGCCTGCCGTTCGAGGTGGACGGCGGCCCGGCGGTTCCGGGGTCGGTCGATCTGCCCGAGATCGGCGCGGATACGGCGGAGATTTTGGGCGCGCTGGGGTTGGCGGATGAGGACATCACCGCCGCCTCGGGCCAGACCCGGAGGCACGTCGCATGACGAGTATTGCCGATCTTTATCCCACGGGCACGGTGACCCTGCGCGAGGTGGGGCTGCGGGACGGGCTGCAGCTTGTCAAACGCTTCCCCTCGACCGGGGCCAAGACAGCCTGGTTGATGCAGGAACACGCCGCCGGTGTGCGTCATTTCGAGGTGGGGTCATTCCTGCCGGCCTCGCGGATGCCGCAGTTTGCCGATGTGCGGGAGTTGATCGAGGAAACAAGCCGATTGGGTGCGTTTTCATCGGCGCTGGCCCTGAACGAGCGCGGCGCCAAGGATGCCTGTGACACCCGCGTTGACGAGATCATCAACGTCATTTCAGCCACCGAGGAGCACAGCCAGGCCAACATGCGCCGGTCCCGCGCCGAGGCGGTGGAACTGGTGCGCCGCTCCAAGGCGCTGTCGCAGGGGGCCGCGCATAAACCGCTGGTCAATGCCGGGATTGCCATGGCGTTTGGCTGTTCGATTGCCGGTGAGGTTGCCCCGGACGAGGTGCTGCGGCTGGCCGAGGCCTGCCTGGAGGCCGGGGCCGATGCGATTGGTGTTGCCGACACGGTGGGTTTTGCCGGGCCGCGACAGGTTGCGGCGGTGACGGAGGCGCTGGTGAAGCTTTGCGGCGAGGTTCCGGTGCTGGTGCACCTGCATGACACTCGCGGGATGTCCATCGTGAACGCCGCCGCCGCCATTGATGCGGGGGCGCGCGCGCTGGACGGATCGCTGGGCGGGCTGGGTGGATGCCCCTTTGCCCCCGGTGCCACCGGCAACGCGGTGTTCGAGGACCTTGTTTTCCTGTGTGAAACCATGGGCATCCGCACCGGCATCGACCTGACCGCACTGATCGAGGTGCGAGATATTCTGGCGCGCGAGATGCCGGAAGAAGAGCTTCACGGTGCGCTGGCCCGGTCCGGGCCGCCGCCGCACGTGAAATGGGCTGCTTGAAAACGCGGCCCGACTTAAATTGAAATATGGGAGGAAACCATGAAACATCTGTTCCCGGCGCTTGCCGCCGCAACATTCGCTCTTTCGGGATCGGCCGCGCTGGCCGAGGCCAAGGCGATGCGCTGTAGCCACCAGTTGCCACCGGCCCATGCGGTGGCACAGGTCATCGACCGCTGGGCCGAAGAGGTCGAGAGCCAGTCGAACGGCGAAATCGACGTTCAGATCTTTGGCGCAAACAGCCTGGTCGGCGCCAAGGAGAACATCACCGCGACGGCCAAGGGCGACATCGAATGCGCCTTTTCGGTTCAGTTCCAATGGGGCCGGACCCTGCCGATCATGACCGTCACCACGCGGCCCTTTGCCTTTGCCGACATGAACATCTGGCGCAACTGGGACGGCTCGGAGGCCGCGAATTTCCTCGAAGGAAAACTGCGCGCCAAGGGGGTCGAGAACGTTGTCTGGCTGTTCCAGACCAGCGATTCGGTCTTCACCTCGAACGGCAAATACCTCAAATCCCCCGAGGATTTCGCCGGCATCAAGATGCGCGGCCTTGTACCCGCCTTCAACTCGGCCATCGAGGCACTTGGCGCATCGCCGGTGTCGATGTCGGGTGGCGAGGTGTACCAGGCGCTGGCCACCGGCGTGATCGACGCCGCGCTGACCGGCACCGATGCCGCGGTGTCGCGGAAGTATTTCGAGGTGCAGGACCATTTCGCCGTGGTTCCCGTCATCTCGGTCTATTTCCACGGCTACGTGAACCCCAAGTTCTATGCGTCGCTGTCGGATGAAGCCAAGGCCGCGCTGGATGCAGCCGGTGCCAAGGCGGCCGTCTGGGCGGTTGAAGAGGCCGAAAAGGCCGCTGCCGCAGCCCCCGCCGCGCTGGCCGAGAAAGGCGTGAATGTCCACAAGCTGACGCCTGAGGAAAACGCGGCGCTGGAGGCGGTCATGCAGCCGGCCTTTGACGCCAAGTTCAGCTCGGACGATCCCGAAAGCCAGAAGCTGCTCAATCTGATTGACCAGCTACGCGGCCAAGGCTGAGGCCGATGACCGACACTCCCCAGACCCGAGGTGCGGCGCCGAAAGGCGCCGTGCTGAGGGCGGTCGACGGGATCGTCTGGCTGGCCGGCGCGCTGAGCACGACGCTGATCCTGATCGCCTTTGCCCTGACCATCTATGCCGTGTTCATGCGGTATCTCGTGAACAGGCCGCTGCCCTGGTCCGATGACGTGACCGGATGGATGCTGGTTGCGCTGATCATGCTGGGGGCCGCCGAAGCCTATCGGCGCAACGCGCATATCGCCATTGACCTTGTGACCTCGCACTTTGGACCGCGCGCGAGACGGATACAGGCCTATTTTGCGGACCTCGCGGTGCTGGTCTTTGCCATCGTGCTGGGCATCAGTTCCTGGGAAGCGGTGCATTTTGCGCATTCCTTTGGCGCCTATACCTCGGGCACGGTGGAGGTGCCGCAATGGGCGGTGCAGCTTCCGATGGTTGCCGGGGCCGGGCTGCTGGCGCTGGTCGCGCTGTCGCGTATCCTTTCCCGCCTGCTCAACGGAGATCCTTAATGACCATGGCATTTGTCTTTGGCGGGCTGATCCTGCTGCTTCTGACCGGCATGCCGATCTTTGTGGCGCTGGGCCTGACCGCCGCCGCGATCCTCATGATCTTTGAAGGCCATATCGGCAGCATCGCCGACACGGTTTATGCCCATTTCGACAAGCCGATCCTGATGACGATCCCGCTGTTTGTGTTCATGGCGCAGCTGATGATCCGCGCCAAGGTGATCGACGATCTTTATGACATGGCGCATACGGTTGTCGGCCATGTGCGCGGCGGCCTGGGCGTGGCGACGGTGCTGTCCTGCACCATTTTCGCGGCGATCTCGGGCTCTTCGGTGGCCACCGCGCTCTCTATCGGATCGAGCGCCATTCCGCAGATGAAACGCTTTGGCTATCCCGAGCGTGACGCGCTTGGCGTGATCGCCGCCGGGGGCACGCTGGGCATCCTGATTCCGCCGTCGGGGCCGATGATCCTCTATGCGATTGTCTCGGAGGTTTCGATTGGCGCGCTGTTTCTGGCCGGGATCATCCCCGGCCTGCTGCTGGCGCTGATCTTTTCGGCCTATTGCATCGTGCGGGCCAGCCGCGACCCGTCGCAGGTGTCGCCGGACTGGGCCGGCTGGGGCAAGGTTTTTTCGGCGCTGCGCCGGTCGATCTGGGCCGTGCTGGCCCCGCCGATTGTCATGGGCGGTATCTATTTCGGTATCTTCACCGCCGGTGAAGCCGCCGCCTTTGGCTGCCTCTATGCGCTGGTCGTGGCGCTGACCGTCTATCGCAGCATCGGGTTGCGCGAGATCTGGGAATGCGCGCGCCAGTCGATGCTGACCTCGATGATGGTGTTCATGATCATCGCCGGGGCCGCCATGTTCGGCCATGCCATCACCATCATCCGACTGCCGATGGGCGTGACCGAGGCCGTCGCCGGCATGGGGCTGGGGCCGATGGGGTTCATGCTGATCGTGATGGCGATGATTTTCATGATGGGCATGTTCTTTGAATCCATCGCGATCATCCTGATCACCACGCCGATCCTGCTGCCGACCATGCATGCGCTTGATATCGACCTGATCTGGTACGGCGTGTTGCTGATGATCAACCTGGAACTGGCCATGATCACCCCGCCGGTTGGCATGAACCTCTTTGTGATCAAGGGCATCACCGATGCGCCGCTGTCCGATGTCGTGCGCGGTTCGGCCCCCTACGTGGTGCTGATGCTGGGCGGTTTGATCCTGATGATGCTGGTGCCGGGGCTTGCCACCTGGCTGCCCTATGCGTCAGGGTTCGGACGATAGTGTCAGGGGAGACAAGCGGCATGACCAGCTATACCCATCAGTCGATCGCGCGGGCGGTTGAGGATCATGGCATCGACACGCTGTTCGGGCTGATGGGCGATGCCAACCTGTTCATGGTCGACCATTATGTGCGCGCCTGTGGCGGGACCTTTGTGCCGGTCGCGTTTGAGGGCAGCGCGGTGCTGATGGCGCTGGCCTACTCCCATGTCTCGGGCAAGGTTGGCGTGGCCACCGTGACCCATGGCCCGGCCCTGACCAACTGCGTCACCGCGCTGGCCGAGGGGGCCAAGGGGCATATCCCGATGGTGCTGCTGGCCGGGGATACGCCGGTGATCAACCCGCAGAACCTGCAGAACATCGACCAGCGCGAGCTGATCAAGGTCACCGGCGCCGGGTTCGAACAGATCCGCGCGCCGCAGACGGCGGCCTATGACGTGGCGCATGCGTTTTACCGTGCGCAGGTCGAAAGCCGGCCCATCGTGGTTAACATGCCGTCCGATTTCATGTGGCAGGAGGTCAGCCACCAAAGGACGGTGTTCCAGGCCTTTACCGCGCCGTCCTTTGTGCCCGAGGGCGACGATCTGGACGAGGCGGTCGGCATGATCGCCTCGGCCCGGCGTCCGATCATCCTGGCCGGGGGCGGGGCGTCCGGCGCGCGGGACAAGCTGATCCGGCTGGCCGACCGGCTGGAGGCACCGCTGGCCACCACGCTCAAGGCCAAGGGGCTGTTCAACGGCCACCCTTACAACATGGACATTTTCGGCACGCTGAGCACGCCCGCCACCTATGACGCCATCGCCACCAGCGACTGCATCGTCTGTTTCGGCGCGAGCCTGCACCATTTCACCACCGACAAGGGTGCGCTGATGAAGGGCAAGCGGGTCATCCAGATCAACGATACGGTGACCGAGGTTTCCAAGAACTATCACCCCGACGCGGCGCTGGTCGCCGATGCCGGGCTAACGGCCGACAATATCGTCTACTGGCTGGACGAGGCCGAGATCCCGCCCACCGGTTTCACCCGCGATCTGGACATGGGTGCGCTGACGGCGCACCCACTGGGCGAGGCGGGCAAGGCCGGGCCGGGCTGTGTCGATTACGTCTGGGCGCTGGACCGGCTGGAAGAGGCGCTGCCGAAGGATCGCATCCTGACCACCGACGGCGGCCGTTTCATGACCGAGGTCTGGTGCCGTATCTCGGCCCCCGACCCCAGAAGCTTTATCGTGACGGCGAATTTCGGTTCCATCGGGCTGGGCCTGCAGGAGGCCATCGGCGCCGGTCTCGCCGCACCCGACCGCCCGGTGGTGCTGTTCAGCGGCGATGGCGGGTTCATGATGGGCGGCGTCAACGAGTTCAACACGGCGGTGCGCCTGAAACAGGACCTGATCGTCATCATCGCCAATGACAACGCCTATGGCGCCGAACACATCCAGTTCCTCGACCGCAAGATGGACCCCAGCCTGTCGCAATTCGAATGGCCCAGCTTTGCCGACGTTGCAACGGCGCTGGGCGGCCATGGCATCCAGGTCGCCTCTAACGACGACCTCCCCAAGGCCATCGCCGCCATCGAAACCCGCGACCGCCCCCTGCTGATCGAATTGAAACTCGACCCGAACGACGTCCCCCGCATGCGGTTGTGACGGTGGTCGCAACATGTCCTGCTGCCTGACCCGTTGCGCGGCCCTCCCAAGCGGACAGAGGGCTGCACACGGTATGGACTGAGCGACTACAGGGATCACCTCACCACAGAACTGCGGTAAGGCGCGTCAGATAGACGGGGTCGCATTCCAGCGCGCGTGCCATCGACGGCACCCTGTCCAGTGCCAGCCCGGTCGCCCCGGTCTAGATCATCGTGATCATGTTGGGGTTCGGGAAACCCGCCTCGCCGGCGATCTGCTACTGCGATTTCAGGGAGGCCCTGGCCGACGTCACGCCTTCTCCAGCGCTTTGGGCGCCCGGCTGGCCCTTGCCTGCGATCAAACACACTGACGGGGTGATGGGAGTCTGGATTGCTGCGCGCATGTATCCAAAGGCCCCGGTAACCACGCGAGAAATGGTTTGCGGCGTCACGCGCGCGGGATGGTAAGGCATCTTGTTTGCGGCAGGCCGGATCAGGGCGGGATCAGGACTTCTCGTGCCGCTGCAGAAACGCCAACAGCGCCGTGGCCATGTCCGGGGCGACTGTGGGATCCAGGTGGAAATGGTGATCGCCGGGAAGGTCCAGGGTTTCGTAGACCGCGATCAGATTTTGCCCCAGCGCCGCCAGTTCGGAGACCTGCGCCCGTCTGGACCTGATACCGCCCGTGGCCCAGATGTTGAGCACGGGACAGTGCAGGGAGGTCAGCACATCCTCGATCTGGGCGCGGGTCAGCTTGACGGCGGAGCTGGCAAAGAGCCTGCGGTCGCCCCGCATCTGATAGCCGCCCGGCACCTGCATCAGCGCGCGCTCTGCCAGGATCTCGGACACATTTCGCGCGTTTCCCTGTTGGACGCGGCGCGCGACATAATCGGCCTTTGACTTGAACACGCGGGGCGGGCGGGTCATCTCGGCGCGGGTCTGATCGACGAAATTCCGCAAGGTGGAGACGGCGCTGTCTTTTGCAGGCTCCGGGATCAGCGAATCCAGCGAGACCAGCGCCCGGACCCTGTCGGGCTGGGCGACGGCGAAGAGCGCGGCGATATTGGCACCGCGCGAATGGCCGATCAGCACGCAGTCCTGCCAGCCGAGCTGGTCCAGCACGCCGGCGATCTGTGGCAGGTCGTCCCAGATGTTGTAGGTGGCATGGGCCGCGCGATGGGCGCTTTGGCCCTGTCCGCTGAGGTCGAGGGCAACGACATGGCAGCCCGTCAGCCGTGGCGCCAGTTCCTGAAAGCTGGCGGCGTGATCCATCCAGCCGTGCAGCGCCAGAACCGGCGTGCCGTTTTCCGGACCCCAGGCCAGGCCGGCCAGTTGCAGGCCATCCACGGTCCAGTCGCAGGCGCGCGGGGTTATCTGTGCTGGGTGGTTCATGGGATGGGTTGCCCTTTCGCTGCGGTCGTGCCGGTCTTAGCGCAGAACCCATGGAGGATTGAAGGGCGGCGGTTGGCGGCGGTCAGGCGCGGTAGGGCACGATCCGGTCGGCCGAGAGGGCGTATCCGATTTCGGCCAGCTGGGTCGACGTGGAGGCGGTGCCGAACATGCCGGTCACCGTGACCGGTTCGAACAGGCCCTTGCTGTCGTAGGGGCGTTCGGTCGTGACCATGACCAGCTGGTTCGGCGGCGGCGGCGGCACGTGGATGCAGGCGCCGACGTAAGGGACGAGGATAAAGCTGGTCACGCCGGTTCCCTCGTAGTCGAGCGGGACGATGTAGCCGGACAGGCGCACGGTGCGGCCGTTCCAGTCGGTGCGCACATTGGCGTTTTCCGGCTGGTTGCTGAGCGCGGCGGCCTGGTCATGCTGAACCAGCCCCTGCATTTCTGGCGGCAATGCACCCGCGTCTTTGGGGACAAGATCGCTCCAGCTCAGATCGACGACATCCTCGGCGCGCAGACCGGTCGCGGCCACACAGGCCAGGCTGGCCGCGCCCAGAACAAAGCCGCGCCGGTCGGTGCGGGGCCGCGTGGTGTGATCGGTGCAACGGGTCATTGGTTTCACCCTTTCTCCCCTTTCTGTGTTGGGGTCTGTTCCGGGGTTTTTTCCGGGGTCGGCTCCAGCGTGGCCCGGGCCTGTGACACGTAGACCGCGACCGTTATCAGGTCGGTGGTGCTGGTGAGCCGCCGTTCCTGCACCAGCGGCTGCAATGCCTCCAATTGCGACCAGTCCTGCCGGTTGCCGAACTGGCGCGCGACAAGCGGGGCGGTTTCGGGGCGCGCGCGCACCAGCCGGGCCAGGGTGGTGTCGATGCTGTCCTTGAGCCTGTCCGAGCCGACACCGCTGTGAATGGCCATCGCCTCGACCACTTGTTCCAGCTTGTCCAGCGGCTGGGCGGCATCGGACAGCAGCCGCTGTTCCAGCCGTATCACCCCCTCGGGCCCGTCGATCTGGATCAGGGCCGTTGCAAAGGCGCCCAGTGTCCGCGTCGGTGGCCGCCCGGCGGCCCGGTCAATCGCGGCGCGGAGTTCGGTACGGGCGAAGTCGTCACCGCTGAGCCCTAGCAGGAGAATGCGGATCGACTGGTAGGGATACCCGTTCTGCGACCAAAGCTCGGCCAGCAGGTCCCGGGCCGGGATGCGGACCGTCAGCTGGCGCAGCACCTCGTATGGCGCCCTGTCGAATTCCAGCAGGGCCAGCCGGCGCAGCGCCGGGTCGGGATGATCCTGTACCGCCTCGAAGATCGCGAGACGGTCGCTGGTGTAGCCTGCGCGCCAGGCCTCCGTGTCTTGCAGCGCGCGGCCGACGATTTCGCGGAACCGGGGGGTGTTGCGCCCCAGCGGCCGCCAGTCGCCGGTCACGGTGTCATAGGCAAAGTAGACCGCCGCATCCGGGTCGGAGGCAAAGCGTTTGCGGGCCTGCGCGTCGACCAGTTGCCTGATCTCGACCGCGCGCCCGCCTTCGCGCAGGGTTTCGACGACGCTGTAGGAAAACGGGTCCTGGGCAGTGTTGCGGGCGACGACGAGGTGATCGGTTTCGACGATCCAGTCGATCGCGGTTTTCTCGGGTGCATAGAGGTGAAAGGCGCAGGCCCGGGCCGGCTGGATCGGCAGTACGGTGCAGAGGGTGGCAAGCAGAACGCCGGCCCACGCCGGTCTTTTGCGCCCCCGGTTCGGGGCATCCGGATCGCGGCGCGTCCGGTCCTGGACGGACGCGGCAGATGTCACCATTCGTAGACTTCTATCTTTTCGGCGGTGATCTGGTAGCCGACCTCGGCCACCTGAGTCGACTGCAGCCGGGCGCTCAGCCGTCCCGACACCCAGACCGCGGCCCAGAGGCTGTCGGAGGGCCAAGGCGTTTGCGTGGTCACGAACACCAGCTGGTTCGGCGGCGGCGGCGGCACGTGGATGCAGGCGCCGACGTAGGGCACCAAGGCAAAGCTGGTCACGCCTTCGGCGCCCACGTCCAGCGGCAGGATGTAACCCGGCAGCTTGACGAATTCACCGTCCAGATCGGTGTTCAGCTTGGTGGCGTTCTCGTCAAAAACCGGTTTCCAGGTGTCGCCCTGTTCGTCCATCTCGCCCTCTGCGATGATCTCGGAATAGGGCACGCCGGGCGGGATCAGGTCGTCCCACGTGATTTCGCGAAAGGGCGCGGCCAGCGTCCGCATCGGCAGCAGCCCGCCCGCGCAGGCGGTCAGAACGAAGTGGCGGCGTTTCAATCGGAATTCGGTCATCATATCCTCACCATCATGCCATCTGCGAGGGACATTCGATAGGCCCGAAGTGCCGGCAGCAGGCTCGCCAGCGCGGCAGCGCCGATCACAATCGCGAGACCCCAGACTTCGCGGGCCGACGGCGGGTCGATCGGCAGCCAGATCCCAAAGGCCGCGTCGATCAGCGGCTGGCCCATGAAGAGCCCCATATACAGCAACCCCAGGCCCAGAACGGCGCCGCAGGCGGCCATGAGCATCGCCTCGATCACCAGCAGCCCGAGGATGGTCGCGGGGCGCGCGCCCATCGCCCGCCAGATCGCCATTTCGCGGCGGCGTTCGCTGAGACTGGAAAAGATCATCGCCATCATGCCGATCAGGGCGGTGACCACCACCATCGCCGAAACGCCGATCAGGGCGGTTTCGGCCACACCGACGATCTGCCAGAGCTCTTGCAGGGCGACGCCCGGCAGCACCGCCAGCAGCGGTTCCTGTGAATACTCGTTGATCCAGCGTTGCAGGCCAAAGATCTGAAGCCGGGATTTCACGCCCACGAGGGCAGCCGTGATCGCCGTCGGGGTCAGGTCCATGTCACGGATCGCCTCGACCGGTGTCGTCTGCCCGGTCTTGGCGCCGCTTTTCCAGTCGACATGGATCGCCTCGATCGCAGCGAGGCTGACGATCACCGTCCGGTCCACCGGCGTGCCCGTCTTGGCGACGATGCCGGCGACGCGAAACGGCTGATCGTCATGCGCGGTAAAGGAGGCCAGCCCGTGCGACACGACAATCGGGTCGCCCACCGCATAGCCCAGCGCGGCGGCGACATCGGCGCCGATCACCGCATCGTAAAGGTCGGTCAGGCCGTGGCCCTGCGGGATCTCGAGCGACCGGCCGCCGCGATACTTGTAATGGTCGAAAAACGCCGGGGTCGTGCCCATGACGCGGAACTGTTTGTGGCTGTCGCCCAGCGAGATCGGCACGATCCAGTCCACCTCGCGGCGGGCGGCGATGTCGCGGTAGCTGTCCCAGCTGACGTTGTTGGTGGCGTTGCCGATGCGGAAGACGGAATACAGCAGCAGCTGGACCGAACCGGACCGCGCGCCGACGATCAGATCGGTACCGGCGATGGTATCCGCGAAACTGGCCCTTGCGCCGGTGCGTACCTTTTCCACCCCCAGAAACAGGGCGACCGACAGGGCGATGGCCAGCACCGTCATGCCGACCGTCAGGGCGCGGGCCACAAGCGATTGGGCGGCCAGTCTGAGGATCATGCCGCGTCCCTCTGCGTTGTCACGATGTCCTGCAGCCGGATCACCCGGTCGAACCGGGCACCCAGCCGTTCGTCATGGCTGACCATCAGCAGCGATGAGCCTGCCTTGTTCGCCTGTTCGAACAGCAGGCTGAGGAAGCTGTCCTGTGTCGCGGCGTCCAGCGCCGAGGTCGGTTCGTCCGCCACGATCAGTGGCGGCGCGCCGATCAGGGCGCGGGCGACCGCGACGCGCTGTTGCTGGCCGACGCTGAGCCGGCCCGCCTGGGTTTTCAGCACGTCCTCGGGCAGGCCCAGCGCGGCACAGAGCCGGGCGGCCTCGGGCGCGGCGGCCCCGGCGCGGGCGCGGCGCCGAGGCGCGAAGCGCAGCGGCAGCAGGATATTGTCCACCACGCGGGCATAGGGTAGCAGGTTGAACTGCTGGAAGATCACCCCGATCTGTTCGGCGCGAAACCGGTCGCGCGCCCCCGCCCGCAGCGTGCCGAGGTCGGTGCCGCCGACGCTGACCTGCCCGGCATCGGCGGTGGCGATCCCGCAGACCAGCGACAGCAGCGTCGATTTTCCCGATCCGCTGGCCCCCAGCAGCAGGACGCTTTCGCCCTGCGCCATTTCAAAGGACATACAGGACAGGGAAAACCCGCCCCGGCCCGGCCATGCAAAGGTGACATCCGACAGAGCGAGGGCGGGAGGGTGCATGTTCAGTTCAGCTTCAGTTCGGGGGCGGCCCGGTCGATCTCGGCCGCGCCTGCGCCTGTTTCGGTCACGAAGAGCGCTTCGATTTCCTGCGCATTTGTGAACTGTTCGAAGAAGGGGAAGGTGATGGCTGTCAGTTTCTCGGCGTGTTCGCAGGCGAATTTGTAGCGGACGTGGAATTCGCTGTGCTCGCCGCCGCCGTCGTGATCGTGGTCGTCCCCGTCGGCGTGGTCGTCATGGTCAGCGTGATCGTCGCCTTCTGCGTGGTCGTCATGGTCATCGTGACCATCTTCATGGTCGGCGTGATCGTCATCCCCGGTGTGCAGGTGGGCGAGCACTTCGGTCAGGCGGCATTCGGCGGCCTTGGGCAGGGTCACGATGTTCTCGGGCAGCAGCATCATGCGGATCGCGGCCTCGACCGTGTCCTTGTCGGCATCGGAGCTGGCCGCGTATTCGAACCCGACGATGTCCGCGCCGGGCGAGGTCAGGTTCATCTCGACCTTGCCATGCTCGATCGCCAGCTCGAGGGTGCTGACACCGTGTTCATGCGCGTCCATTTCGCGGGTTTCCTGCGCCGAGACCGGCGCGGCGGCGACAAGCGCCAGAGCAGCAAGACCCAGAGGTTTCATCGTGATTCCTTTCAGATGCAATTGAGCGTGGATTAAGGGGAAAGTGCAACGGCGGCGCGACGCGGAGCCGGTGCGGGTTCGGGTTCGGGGCGGCAGGAGGCGTGGCGGTCGCGGGCAAGGGTGGCCTGCTGCGCCCGTTCCAGCCGGGCGAGGATCTGGTCCAGCCCTTCGCCGCGCGCGCGGCCGCGCCGCAGGATTTTCCGGCACGATGCCGGCGACCAGGGCAATGCCGCCTGCGACAGCCAGCGCCGGATCGGCGCGGGCAAAGCGTCGTAGGTCTGCATCGGGTCTTCGTTGCGGCGTCTGAGCTTGAGGCTGGTCGCACCGCGATTGGTCGCTCTCATCCGCGCGCCTCACAGGTGCGGGAGGGGTGGGAGTTCCCCCAGGCCCCTGCCCCCGCTTGGGCCTTTTGCGACCGGAGCGGGGCGATGGTGCCGCGCCGCCCGGTCATGCCGCCGCTGTCCGTTGCCAGACCGGGAAGGGATCGGGCAGGTCCGGCAGCGCTTCGGGTCCCGGCGCCTGTTCGCCGGACAACAGGCAGCTGTCGAGCCGCGCGCTCAGATCCGGCCAGTCGATCCCCGAGCCGATGAACACCAGTTCCTGGCGGCGGTCGCCCCAGGGTTCGGCCCAGTGCGCCTCCATGTAGGCGCGCGCGTCGTCGTGGTTCGGCCAGCGCTCGGGCGGGACGCTGGCCCACCACGTTCCCAGCGGTTTGACCGAGGACAATGCCCCCGCCAGCGAGAATTCCGCCACCCAGTCGGGGCGCGTCGCAATCCAGAAATGCCCCTTGGCCCGGATCACGCCGGGCATCTCGCCGTTCAGAACCGCCAGGATCCGCTCTGGATCAAAGGGCTGGCGGGCGCGGTAGACATGGGATGTGATGCCGTATTCTTCGGTTTCGGGCAGGTGATCGGCGAAGCCGTAGAGCTCCTTGGCCCAGAGCGGGTGTTCATGGGCCTTGTCGAAATCGAACAACCCGGTATCGAGGATGGCACCGGCCGGCACATCGGCGTGATCGGCATCGATGATCCGCGCATCGGCATTCAGGCTGCGGATGATCTTGCGCGCCGCGTCCACCCGGTGCGGTCCCGCGTCCGTGACCTTGTTTAGGATGACCACATCGGCGAATTCGATCTGTTCGACCAGCAGGTTGACCAGGGTGCGGTCGTCCGCCTCGCCCAGTGTTTCGCCGTGATCGCGCAGGAAATCATGGCTGGAGTAATCGCGCAGCAGGTTGACCGCATCGACCACGGTGACCATCGTGTCCAGCCGGGCCACGTCGGACAGGCTGGCGCCGGTGTCATCGCGAAAGGCGAAGGTGGCCGCCACCGGCAGCGGTTCGGCGATGCCGGTCGATTCGATCAGCAGGTAGTCGAACCGGCCCGCCGCCGCCAGCGCGCGCACCTCTTGCAGAAGATCGTCGCGCAGGGTGCAGCAGATGCAGCCGTTGGACATTTCGACCAGCGTTTCCTCGGTCTGGCTGAGGTTCGCGCCGCCGTCGCGCACCAGATCGGCGTCGATGTTGACCTCGGACATGTCGTTGACGATGACCGCGACGCGGCGGCCGTCGCGGTTGTTCAGAACACGGTTGAGCAGCGTGGTTTTGCCGGCCCCCAGAAACCCCGAGAGGACGGTGACGGGAAGGCGCGGATCAGCCATGGGAAAGGGTCCCCCGGCAGGGCGATTGAGGGTGGGGGATGGGGTGGAACATGGCACGTCTTCTCCGATCCCGGACAGGAGAATGCCGGGGGGTTTGGGTCACTGGTTTTCACGGTCGGCCGGATCGGGCGACACGGCATCGGCAGGGTGCCCTGGCCGTCGGAAACGTCACGGGAAACCGCCCTGAATGCCCGCGCCTGTCCGGGTTGCAGAGATTGTTACGTTATAACATCCCATCGCGCAAGCCGGATTCTGCGTGGCGCGCGACGGTCGACGCGGACGCGGCGGGGGCTCAGATCTGGCGCAGGGCGGCCTCGAGCCGTGGCGCGGCGAAGTCTACGAAGGCGCGGAGCTTTTGCGGGACCAGCCCGCCGGAGTAGAGCACGCTGACCGGCCATGGTTCGGGCTCGAACCGGTCGAGCAGGATCTCGAGCCGGCCCGCCGCGAGCGCCTCGCTGATCTGGTAGGACAGCACCCGTGTCACGCCGAGGCCGGCGCTGGCGGCGTCGATCGCGGCCTCGGCGGTGTTGACCGACAGCCGCGAGCGGATCCGCACCGCGTGGCTGTCGCGCCCCTCGCCAAAGATCCAGCGGTCTGGCGACATCAGGTTTTCGAAGGTGATGCAATCATGGCCTGCCAATGCCTCGGGGGTGGCCGGACGGCCGCGCGCCGCGAGGTAGGCGGGGCTGGCGCAGACGACGCGGCGCACGGCGCCGACACGGCGCGCGCGCAGGGTGCTGTCTGGCAGGTGACCGATGCGAATCGCCGCGTCGATATGTTCTTCCTGCAGGCTGATCGGCCGGTCGGTCTGTTCCAGCCGCACGTCGACCTCGGGGTAGCTCTGTAGAAACGCGGCGATCACAGGCAGGACGATCTTGCGCCCGAAGACAATCGGGGCGGAGATGGTCAGCACCCCGCGCGGCGTGATGAATTCACCCGCCGCGCCGCGTTCGGCCTCGGCGACGTCTTCGAGGATGCTGCGGCAGGCGGCGACATAGGCCGCGCCCGGTTCGGTCAGCGTCAGGCCCCGCGCGGAGCGGTGCACCAGCAGGGTGCCGAGCCGCTCTTCCAGCTCGGCCACCCGCCGGCTGACTGTCGCCAGCGGCAACCCGAGCCGGCGCGCGCCTGCCGACAGGCTGCCGGCATCGACAGAGGTAACCAAGATCGACATGGAGTCCAGCCGGTCGGTCATGTTCTCACTTTCCGAGAGGGTACCTTTCACATTTATCATCTACCGCCAAAATTCGGAAGGTCTAAATCTGGTCGGCAACATCACGCAAAAAGGAATGTCCCATGTCCCGCATCGCAATTCCCGCCACGATCGAAAATGCCCCCGCCGCCGCGCAGCCGCTCTTGGAGCAGGTGCGCGCCCAGCTTGGCAGCGCGCCGAACATCTTTCGGCTGATGGCCCTGAGCCCGGCCGCGCTGGATGGTCACCTGAGCCTTTCGGGCGCATTGGGCAAGGGCAAGCTGCCGCTGGCCACGCGCGAACGCATCGCCCTGGCGGTGGGTGAATACAACGCCTGCGGCTATTGCCTCTCGGCGCACAGCTACATCGCCGCCAACCTCGTCAAGCTGGCGCCGGAAGAGATCGCCGCCAACCGGCGCGGCCGGTCGACCGATGCCAAGGCCGATGCCGCCGTGGTCTTTGCGCTGAGGGTGGCCGAGGCCCGTGGCCGGATCGCGGATGCCGACCTGAGCGCCGTGCGCGCCGCCGGGTATGACGACGGAGAGATCATCGAGATCATCCAGCATGTCGCGCTGAACGTCTGGACCAACTACCTCAACGAGGTGGCCAAGACCGACATCGATTTCCCCGTGGCCGACGGCATCGCCGCCTGACCCAAACTGGCGGCGGGTGTTCCCGCCCGCCGCCCCTTTTGTGCCAAGGAGATCCCGATGGCCCGCCCGCCCCTGCCCCCGTTCACGCCCGAGACCGCCGCGCAAAAGGTGCGGCTCGCCGAGGATGCCTGGAACAGCCGCGACCCTGAGACCGTGTCGATGGCCTATACGCCGGACAGCCGCTGGCGCAATCGCGGCACCTTTCTGACCGGCCGGGCCGAGATCGTCGCGTTTCTGGCCGACAAATGGGCCCGCGAGCGCGAGTACCGGCTGATCAAGGAGCCGTGGGCCCATGACGGCAACCGGATCGCGGTGCGCTTTGCCTATGAATGGCAGGATGCGAGCGGTCAGTGGACCCGGTCCTATGGCAATGAGAACTGGCAATTCGATGAGCACGGGCTGATGGCCCAGCGCCACGCCAGCATCAACGATCTGGCGATTGCACCCGCCGACCGTCTGTTTCACTGGCCGCTGGGCCGGCGTCCGGACGACCACCCCTCGCTGACAGAACTGGGATTGTGACCATGGATATTCAGACCCCCTCGGACATCGCCTTTTCCCCCGCCGTGAAAGCGCAGCAATCCGTCAAGGGATCGCGCGAGATCTATGCCCGCGTGGAAGAAAAACGGCCCTGGTCCGACACCATCACCCCGGATCTGGCGCAGTTCATCGGCACCCAGACCAGCGTTTTCCTGGGCACCGCCAGCGCCGCCGGGCAGCCCTATATCCAGCATCGCGGCGGCCCGGCCGGGTTCCTGAAGGTGCTGAGCGACCGGCAGATCGGTTTTGCCGACCTTGCCGGCAACAAGCAGTACATCACACTGGGCAACCTGTCGGAGAACCCGCAGGCGTTCCTGTTTCTGATCGACTATTCCCAGCGCCGGCGGATCAAGCTGTGGGGCAAGGCCCGCGTGGTCGAGAGCGACCCGCATCTGGTCGCGCAATTGCAGACCGAGGGCGGCAAGGGGCGGGCGGAACGCGCGATCCTGTTCGACGTGGCGACATGGGACGTGAATTGCCCGCAGCATATACCGCAACGGTTCGAGGCCGAGGACGTGGCCGCCGCGCTGGCGTCGCGCGATGAACGGATTGCCCGGCTGGAGGCGCGTCTGGCCGCCTATGCCGAGGCGGAGGCGGTCTCAGCCCGCTGAGGACACGCGGTAGGCGCCGGGGGTTTTCCCCGACCACCGCTTGAACGCCCGCGTAAACGCGCTCTGTTCGGAAAAGCCGGTGAGAAAGGCAATTTCGGACAGAGAATATTGGGACCCCGAAACCAGTTGCTGCGCCAGTTGCCGGCGTGCCTCGTCCACCAGGGCCTGATAGGTTTTCCCCCGCTCCGACAACCGCCGCTGCAAGGTACGCGGCCCCATCGCCAGCGATGCCGCGATTTCCGAAAGTTGCGGCACGCCGCCGCTCAGCAGCTTGGCGATTTCCTCGACCACCTGCGCTTCGAGCGGCCGGTCGTCCCGGTCTGCCGGTGGCAGGCTGCTTTCCAGATGGTCGGTGAAAAAGCTCCAGATCGCCGGGTCGCCCACGGTGGTCGGGCGGTCGATGTCCACCACCGCGAACTGCATGCCGTCGAAGTCGGCACCGAAGACGGGCGTGATCCCGAAATGCTCTTCCAGCGCGTCGGTGGCGCCGTCGCGTACATGGGCCAGTTGCACCCTGAGCGGGGTCAGCCCCTGTGTGGTTGTTTCGCGGCTTAGCGTCAGCGTGGTCGCCATCGCCGCCTCGTTCGACAGATGCGCGCCCAGCCGGTCGAGCGGCGGCTTTTCGTGGGTCCAGAAGAACACGCCATCGCGGGACTGGAAGCTGAACCGCGACACCTGATTGTGCAGGCGCGTATACCGGCCCATCCGCTGGAATGCGTGGCGCAGGGTGGGCGCGGATTTGAAGGCGAGGCCAAAAGCGCCGAAGTCCTCGCAGCGCATACCGGCGCAGACCCGCATGTGAAACCGCAGGTCGGGCCATTCGCTGTCGGCGATCGCTTCGACCAGGGTATGGTAATCGTCCAGCGCCACCATGTTGGCCGGATCGCGGATCTGTTCGGGGGTCAGACCGACGATGTCATAGAGCCGGGACACATCCCGGACCTTGATCGCCTGTTCGATCTGTTTTCTGGCGTAAAGCGCCGAAATCACCACGCGCCCCCTTAGACCCGCACCCCGGTCAATGGTCATGATTGCCGGGCCTGTTCACGAGCCCGTGAACGGTTATCTCCCGCTTTGACGCGCGGGGTCAAGGCTTTGACATCGCCGGTCAATACCCAGCCGGGGACCGTCGCCTAACCTGATCGTGTTCAGGGCAAAAGGCGCGGCATCCCCACCCCGCCCCGCCCCCGGACAGAGCCATCCCCGAGCGCCATGCGCGCCGAAACAACCAGTGAGGACACACAGATGAACACCCCCGCAAGAAGCCTTGGCCTGACATTGGTCGCATCGCTGTTGGGCGCGGGCGCGATGATCGCCACCGGCGCCGTCGTGCTGGGCCTGACCGGCGGCCCCGCCGGCGCACAGGATGCCCAGCCCCGTGCCGTATCGGCCAAGCTGCCGCCGGTGAATGACGGCCTGCCGATGCCCGGCTTTGACATCACGACGTCGAACACCGCCATCGTGATCACCGATCCGCAGGTCGATTTCCTGTCGCCCGACGGTGTCACCTGGGGCGTGGTCGGCCAGAGCATCACCGAGAACGGCACCGTCGAAAACCTGGAGGCGCTGTTCCGGGTCGCCGAAGAGGTCGGCATGCCAGTCTTTGTCTCGCCGCATTATTATTACGAACACGACCACGAATGGCATTTCGAGGGCACGCTGGAAACGCTGATGCACAATATCGGCATGTTCGACCGGCCCCATGCGCTGACGCTGGACGGGTTCGAGGGGTCGGGCGCCGACTGGCTGGACCGCTACAAGCCGTATATCGACGGTGACAACGTCGTCGTCACCAGCCCGCACAAGGTCTATGGCCCCGACAGCAACGACCTGGCGCTGCAGCTGCGCAAGGCGGGCATCGACAAGGTGATCCTGGGCGGCATGTCGTCCAACCTGTGCACCGAGAGCCACATGCGCGGCCTGATTGAGGACGGGTTCGAGGTGATGGTCGTCACCGATGCCACCGCCGGTGCGATCACCGAGCATTACGACGGCTATGCCGCCTCGCTCACCAATTTCCGCATGATCGCCAGCGCCGTGGACAATACCGAGAACACCGTGCGCGCGATCAAGGCCGCCCACGGCATGTGAGCACGGCGGCAGCGGGTGCCCTGCCGCTGCCGCCCGGCGCGGCCGATCCGTGCGGTCCCGACGCACCGGCCGCCCGTCCCGCCCCGGTCATCCCGACTGCCTCCAGTGCCGGGGCGGGCTTTTGACATCCTCGCGTGTTGCGGGCCGCTGATGTGGTGGCCCGGCGAGATCCCTTTTTCCGACGGCATGCCGCCGCGGATCACCGCCAGGCACCTGGCCCAACCCAAAGGAGCATTCCCATGTTCACCAAGACCACCTCTCTCCTGCTGACCTCGGTCACGATAATCGCCCTGGCCGCGCCGGTTCTTGCCGAGGACGAATACAACGTCACCACCGGCGCCACGCTCGATGGCGTGCCGCTGGCCCTGCGCGGGGTCGACACGGTGGCGCTGTCCACGCTGAACGCCATTGCCAAGGGCGATGCCGCCCACACGGTCGTTCACGACGGTGTCGCCTATTACTTTGCATCGGAAACCACCGCCGAAACCTTTGCCGCCGATCCGGCCGCCTACATGCCGCAATACGGCGGGTTCTGCGCCTTTGCCGTGGCGCTGGGCAAGAAGCTGGACGGCGACCCGCGCTATGCCGACATCGTGGATGGCGAGCTGTTCCTGTTCGTCAACGCGGCGGTTTTTGCCAAGTACAAGGAAAACCGCGAGGAGACGCTGCGCAAGGCCGAGGAAGTCTGGCCGAGCATTCAGCACAAGGCCGCCGGGGACCTGTAACTCGCGCGGGCGGCGGGGCGCATCGGCCCTGCCGCCCGCCGATTACTCCGGGTCGGGCGCTAGCCCAGTTCCATGGTGGCGATCGCCTGCAGGGTGGGTCCGGCCACCGGTGCGGGGCCACGGTACATGCGGGCGGTCGAAAAGGTCATGGCAAAGCCGCTGTCTGCCAGCAGGCGGCCCATGTCGCCATCGGCATCCGGCACATCCACGATGACCTCTGTCTGATCCAGCGCCGCCGCTGCCTGCCCGGCAAGCTCAAGTCCCGCCGCCGCGGAGGGGGCCACCACCGGCCCGATCTTGCAACCGTCGCGGCAGAGCCGCGCGGTGGCAAAGCCGGAAATGCCGTTAGCATCGCGCAGCAGCACGGTCTTGCGCGTCGGGCGGTTTGCTACCCATTCCGTCAGAAAGCGCGGGCGGTCGACGCCGGTCGCGGCGCGGTCGAGGTCGATGATCGCGGCGAGATCGTCGGGCGTTGCGAGCGGCGCGCGCAATTCGGTCGGCGCAAGGGTACCCTGCAACCGGCAGGAACGCCCGGTCAGTACAAAACCCGAGCGGGCGTAATTGGCCTCCTGATCGGGAACGCCGTCGAGGCCGATTGTGCGGCCCTCGGAATGAGACAGGGCAAAATTCCACAGGGCAAAGCCGATCCCCCGGCCGCGAAACGCGGGGCGGCACAGGTAGAGCCCCAGAAAGGCGAAATCGTCGGAATGATTGACCACCGAGATGGCCGCGACGGGCACCCCGTCCTGCGTGGCGACGAAAAAGCCCTGCGGGTCGGCGGCATGGAAGGCCTCGGCATCTTCCTGTCCCGGGTTCCAGCCCTCGTCGGCGGCCCAGTCGAGCATCAGGCGAATTTCGGGCAGGGTTGCCACGCGGAAGGACGGGGTGGTCATCGGTTGAGCGCCTCGCGCAGGGAGGTCGCGGGCTGGGCGACATTGCGCAGGTCGAGCGAGGCCACCAGATCGAGCAGATGGTTTTTCATCAGCTGCTCGGCGCTGTCGCCGTCGCGCCGCGCGAAAGCGTCGAGCAGGGCGTGATGCGCCTGCGTTTCGCAGAGCGCCGCCCGCCGCCGCCAATAGAGCGCAATGATCAGCGACGACCGCGAGATGAGTTCGGAGATGAAGGTTTCGATGGTGGTCTGATCGGCGATGCGCGCGATTTCGACGTGAAACTGGCCCGACAGGAACAGGGCGCGGCCATTTTCGTTGGCATCGAGAGCGGCGTGTTCGTCCTCGATATTGGCCCGTAACAGGTCCAGCGCGGCGTCGGTCATGCGTTCGGCGGCGGACCGCGCGGTGCGCGGTTCCAGCAGCGCGCGCGCCTCGAACACCTCGCGCGCCTCGCGAACGCTGGGCTGGGCGACAAAGGCGCCCCTGTTGCGCCTGAGTTCGACAAGGTGGCGGTGGGACAGCGCGTGCAGGGCGGCGCGCACCGTGGTGCGGCTGATCCCGTAGGCATCGCCCAGTTCGTCTTCGCCCAGCTTGGTCGCGGGCGGCAGCCGATGTTCGTGGATGGCACGTTCCAAATCCGCCGCGACGCTGTCGCTGGTCCATTGCTGGGTCTTTATCGTGTCCATCACAACTCGCACATCACTTTCGGCTGCCGTCCCGTTATTTCGATTCGGAGCCGGATGGACAAGACCCAAGCCGTGCGCGGCTGTCGCACACATGATTGTATACAATCTTGCGCACATTTTCGTGCACATCGGCAACGGAACCGCCCCAATATTGTGCAACTGCTGTTTTACCAGCCCTGGACGCGGAAAATTCCTGCCCTTGGGGACAGGTTTCGTTGCACCTGACTGCATCACGCATCGAGAGGGCGGCATGCGCACGGGATACGATCTGGAACTGGTTCACCTGACCAAACGCTATGGCGACACGGTCGCCGTGCGCAACCTGAACCACGTGTTTGCACCGGGCAGCTATGTCTGCCTGCTGGGGCCGTCGGGCTGTGGCAAATCTTCGACCCTGCGGATGATCGCCGGGCACGAGGATGTCAGCGAAGGCTCTATCCTGCTGGACGGGCACGACGTATCTGCCCTGCCGCCCGCCCAGCGCGGCACCGCGATGATGTTTCAGAACTATGCCCTGTTTCCGCATCTGTCGGTGCGCGACAACGTCGCCTTTTCCCTGCGGATGAAGGGCACCGACAAACCGACGCGCCACAAGCGTGCCGACGAAATGCTGGCGCTGGTCGACATGAGCCACCTCGCGGACCGGCTGCCCGACCAGTTGTCCGGCGGCCAGCAACAGCGCGTGGCCCTCGCACGTGCGCTGGTCACCGAACCCAAGGTGTTGCTGCTGGACGAGCCGCTGTCGGCGCTGGATCCGTTCCTGCGCATCCGGATGCGGACCGAGCTGAAGAAGCTGCAGCGCGAGCTGGGTATCACCTTTATCCACGTCACCCACGGGCAGGACGAGGCGCTGGCGCTGGCCGATAAAATCGTTGTGATGAACGACGCGGTCATCGAACAGGCCGGCCCCGCGCGCGAGGTCTGGGCCACGCCCAGCACCGAGTTCGTCGCCCGGTTCATCGGCGGCCACAACGTGATCGCCCTGCCCGGTGGCAAGGCGACCGTGCGCGCGGATGCCATCCGGTTTGCAGGCGACGATACCCGGGACGGCACGGCGGCGACCATCGTCGCGGTCGAGTACCAGGGCGCGTCGGTGGCCGTCACCAGCCGCACCGACGCCGGAGAGGACGTGCTGGCCCTGTTGCCGGAGCAGGAATTTTTCGCAGCGCCGAAATCGCCCGGCGATGCGGTCCGGCTGAGCTGGGACGACCGGAGCCTGCACCGTCTGCGGGCCTGACGGCCTGGCCGGGGATGATGCCCCAGACCCACCCATCAATCCAACAGAGAGGAAGAAGACAATGGCAAAACCCAAAGTAGGCTATACCCGCCGATCCATGCTGAAGGCCGGTGGCGCCGCCATCGCGGCAAGCACCCTCCCCGCCCCGATGCTGTGGGCGCAGGACACCAAGGACATCGTGCTGCGCCAGTTCGGCACCGGCGTGTCGAACCTGAACGACGTCGCCAACAAGGTGAAGGAAGACCTC
Source organism: Seohaeicola saemankumensis (assembly GCF_020171285.1). Classification (GTDB taxonomy): domain Bacteria; phylum Pseudomonadota; class Alphaproteobacteria; order Rhodobacterales; family Rhodobacteraceae; genus JAIUZI01. Next base: position 144,519 of record NZ_JAIUZI010000012.1, on the reverse strand, counting down.
GGCTTTACGCTGGAGATGACGGCGCTGGATTCCGACAGCGTGACCCAGCGCGCGGCGACGCAACCCGACAGTTTCGACATCGCCGATATCGAATACTGGATCTGCAAGAAGGTCTGGCCGACCGGCAACCTGCAGGCCATGGATACCTCGAAGATCGCAAATTACGACAAGATCGTCGGCATCTTTCGCAGTGGCAAGCTGACCCCGGAAAGCACCATCGCGCAGGGCACCGCGCCGCATAGCGTGGGTTTTGTCGACGGCCCCGGCGGCACCTCCTTTGCCTCGGAGGAAACCGGCTGGATGACCCTGATCCCGACCATCTACAACGCCGATACGCTGGGCATCCGCCCCGACCTGATCGGCCGCCCGATTTCGAGCTGGACCGAACTGCTGAACCCGGAGTTCAAGGGCAAGGCATCGATCCTCGACATCTCGTCCATCGGGATCATGGACATGGCGATGGTCTGCGAGGCGATGGGCGAGATCCAGTATGGCGACAAGGGCAACATGACCCGCGAAGAGATCGACAAGACCATGGCGATCTTTACCGAGGCCAAGCGCAACGGCCAGTTCCGCGCGTTCTGGAAGACCTTTGACGAGAGCGTCAACCTGATGGCGAGCGGAGAGGTCGTGATCCAGTCGATGTGGTCGCCGGCAATTACGGCCGTGAAATCGCGCGGTATTCCTTGCGTCTACCAGCCTCTGAAAGAGGGCTACCGCAGCTGGGGCGGCGGCATCGGCCTGTCGTCGTCGCTGTCGGGCATGGAGCTGGACGCGGCGTACGACTACATCAACTGGTACCTGTCGGGCTGGGTCGGCGGCTACCTGATGCGCCAGGGCTACTACTCGGCGGTGCCGGAAACCTCGAAAGAGTTCATGTCGGACAACGAGTGGGGCTACTGGTTCGAGGGCAAGGAAGCCACCGACGTCATCACCTCGCCCACCGGCGACACGCTGGCCAAGGCGGGTGAAACCCGTGACGGCGGGTCGTTCTATGACCGCATGGGCGCCGTCGCCTGCTGGAACGCCGTGATGGACGAAAACCAGTACATGGTCCGCAAGTGGAACGAATTCATCGCCGCATGATGGCCCCCGCCGGCGCGCCCGAGGCGCGCCGGCCCCCTTTCGGCTGCGGGCCCGCCGGGCACGCCCCACCAACGCACACCGGACATGTCCGGCCCTGGCAGGAGTGACAGGATGCAATTGCGCAACCGGCATTTGATCGGATGGCTCGAAGCGAGCCCGCTGGCTCTTGTGCTCGCGGCGTTTCTGATCGCGCCGATCCTGATGATCGTGATCGTCAGTTTCTGGGGCGCGACCGAGTTCTCGATCTACCCGGCCTTTCAACTCGACAATTACGAGTTCCTGTTCTCGTCACCGGTCACCTACCGCGTGTTCGGAGCGACGTTGAAATACGCGTTCATCACCTGGGCGCTGACCTTTGCCATCGGATTCACGGTGGCCTATTTCCTGGCTTTCCACGTGCGCAGCCTGACCATGCAGATCGCCCTGTTCCTGGTCTGCACCATCCCGTTCTGGACCTCGAACATCATCCGGATGATTTCCTGGATCCCGTTCCTGGGCCGCAACGGCATCGCCAATCAGACGCTGATATCCTGGGGGGTGATCGACGAACCGCTGGAATGGCTGCTGTATTCGGATTTCGCGGTCATCCTCGCCTTTGTGCACCTCTACACGCTGTTCATGGTGGTGCCGATTTTCAACACGATGATGCGGATCGACAAATCGCTGCTGGAGGCGGCCCGCGACAATGGCGCGAACGGGTTCCAGACGCTGGTTCATGTCATTCTGCCGCTCACCAAGCCCGGCATCATGATCGGCACGATCTTTGTCGTGACGCTGGTCATGGGAGATTTCATCACCGTGCGCTTCATGTCCGGATCGCAGCGCGCCAACGTCGGGCGGCTGATCTCGAACGATATCGGGCTGCTGCAATACCCCTCTGCCGCCGCGACCGCCGTTGTCCTGCTGTGCACGGTCATGATCGTGATCGCGATCCTGCTGCGCTTTGTGAATATCCGCAAGGAACTGTAAACCGATGGAAAAACGCCCCCGCAGCTTTTACGTGCTCGCCGTCTTCTTTGGCTTCTTCGTCCTGTTTCTCTACGGGCCGATCCTGACCATCGGCATCCTGAGCTTTCAGGGCCCCAAGGGCGGGCTGACCTTTCCGATGAACGGTGTGTCGACCCATTGGTTCCGCGACCTGTTTCAGGAACAGGCCGTCGGCGATATCTGGGGCGCGTTCCGCCGCAGTTTCGGGCTGGGGCTGATGGTGATGATCACCACCGTGGTCGTTTCGGTGATGGCCGGGCTCGCCTTTCGCAAGCGGTTTTACGGATCGGGCCTGCTGTTTTATGCGGCGATCACCTCGCTGGTGATCCCGTCGATCCTGATCTCACTGGGGGTCGGGCTGATCTTTAGCCAGCTCGGGCTGAAGGTGCACTGGGCCACCAGCGGATTCGGCGCGCAGCTGACATGGACGCTGCCTTTTGGCCTGTTGATCATGTTCGCGGTCTTCAACCGTTTTGACAAAAGCTATGAGGAGGCCGCGCGCGACCAGGGGGCCACGGCGTGGCAGACGCTGCGCCATGTGGTTCTGCCGATCATCGCGCCCTCACTGATCGGCGTCGCCCTCTTTGGCTTTACGCTCAGCTATGACGAATTCGCGCGCACCCTGCTGACGGCGGGCAGCTATAACACGCTGCCGCTGGAGATCTTTGGCATGACCACCAATGTGACCACCCCGGTGATCTATGCGTTGGGGACGCTGACGACGGCGTTTTCCTTTGTGATCATCGCCGCCTTTTTGCTGAGCGTCTGGATCATGGGGCGGCGCCGGGCGCGGCTGGGGTCGGATGCGGGAAAAGGCGTATGAAGATCGCCTACATCAACCCCAATGCCACCGGAAGCATGACCCGCGCCATCGTCATGACCGCGCAGAAGGCGCTGCCGGAGGCCGAGGTTCTGGGCCTGACGAACAGCGGCGGGCCGGCTGCCATCGAGGGCCCGGCCGACGGACGGGCGGCGGTGCCGGGTGTTCTGGACTGCGTCGCGCGGGCCGGCGCGTTGGGCGCGGATGCGATTGTCATCGCCTGCTTTGACGACACCGGTCTGGCGGAGGCGCGCGCCGCCGCGAAGTGTCCGGTTCTGGGCATCGGGCAGGCGTCCTACATGATGGCCGTTCTGCTTGGCCTGCGGTTTGCCGTGGTGACATCGGTCGCCGCCGCGATCCCGGTGATCGAAGACAACATCGAGACCCAGGGCTTTGCCGCGCTGCGCGCCTCGGTCCGGGCCAGCGGCCTGCCGGTGCTGGTGATCGACGAAGGCGCGCCGGATACGGTCGACCACCTCGCGCGGGAAATCGAGGCGGCCCGCGTTAAGGACGGTGCGGGCTGCGTCATTCTGGGCTGTGCGGGGATGTCGCCGCTGAAAGCCGAACTGGGGCAACGCGCGGCGGTTCCGCTGATCGACGGCGTCGCCGCGTCGGCCGTTCTGGCCCGCGCGGCGGTGGCGGGCCTGCAGGCAGCGTCCTGATTGCGCCGCCCGCTGTCCTGGCAGTCAGGCGCGGAAACCGGCGAGCCAGCCCAGCGAGGCACCGGTCGGTCCGGCGGGTTTGTATTCGGCCCCCAGGGGACCGACCCAGCCCAGCGCCTCGATCCGGGCGAACAGTTTCGCGTAGTCGACATCGCCGTGGTCCGGTGTGCCCCGGTCCGGGACCGAGGCGAACTGGATGTGTCCGATGATCGGCATCAAGTTTTCGAGCCGGGCGGCGACATCGCCCTCGGTCCGGCCGACATGGTAGCAGTCGAACATCAGCTTGATATTGACCCCGGCGGCCTCGTCGATGATGCGCCGCGCCTGTTCGGTGTCGCGCAGGAAATACCCCGGCGCGTCAAACCGGTTCAGCGGTTCGATCAGGATTGTGAGCCCCCGGGGTTTCGCCAGATCGGCGGCGGCGCGCAGGTTGCGGAGGAAGACCTGGTGGGCGGTATCGCCCGCAGCGTTTCCCGCCATCACATGAACCGCCCGCGCACCGATAGCGGTGGCGTAATCGACCGCCTCGGCAATCGCGTCCAGCGCCTGCTGTTCGCGACCCGGCACGGCGGCCAGGCCGTTTTCGCCAGCCGCGACATCGCCGCGCCGCGTGTTGATCCCGAGCATCGGCAGACCGGTCTCGTCCAGCGCCGCCCTGACCTGATCGGGCGGCACATCATAGGGCCAGTGGCATTCCACGGCGTCGAAACCGGCGGCACCCGCGGCGCGGATCGCCTCTGGCAGGGGTCTGTCGGTCCAGAGGAACCCCAGGTTGGCCGAGAACCGCGTCATGCGGTGCCCGCCAGGATCGCGTCGGCCTTTTCAAAGAAATCCACGGCGCCGAAGTTGCCGGATTTCAGGGCCACGACAAGGTCGGGACCGGCGCGCAGGGCGGGTACGCCGGGGTCAATCTCGGGGCCGATTTCCAGCGCGTCGAGCCAGAGCCCCTCGACCACCGCGCCCGAGGTTTCGCCGCCGGCGGAAATCACGCGGGTGGCCCCGCCTTCGACGGCCAGCCTTGCGACCTCGGCAAAGAAGCCCTCGAGCGCGTCGGCGGATCTTTCCCGGCCGAATTGTTCCTGCACACGCGCCACCGTTTCGGGATCGGCGGAGCTGTAGGCAAGCGGCACGCCGTCACCCGCCAGCAGCCATGCGGTGATTTCGGCCGGGGTGAGCGTGCCATTGATGATCTCGGCCGCGACGATCTCGCGGACCGGGTGGCGCGTGGCGTGATGGGCGACCTGTTCGCGCGTGGTGGCCGAGCAGGAGCCCGACAGCGCGATGGCCTTTCCGGGCTGCGCCGTCCACGCGATCGGCGCGGGCGTACAGCCGAAGTTCGCGGGCAATCCCATTGCCACGCCCGACCCGCCGGTCACCAGCGGCAGCCCCCTGGCCGCCTTGCCGATTTCGATCAGGTCCGCATCGCGGATGGCGTCGATCACCAGATGGCGGTGACCGGCGCTGTGCTGGGCCTGCATCGCCTGCGCGATCTGCGCCGCGCCGGAGAACACGGTTTCGGCGGGGACATGGCCGACCCGGTACCGGGACTGGGCCGCCAGCCAGCGGCGGATGTCGGGATCGGTCATTGGCGTCAGCGGATGGGCCTGCATACCGGATTCGTTCAGCAGCCGGTCCTTGACGAAGAGGTGCCCCTGATAGACGGACCGGCCGGTGCCGGGAAAGGCCGGACAAACAATCACCTGATGCGCCCCCAGCGCATCGGCCAGCGCATCGGCGACCGGCCCGATGTTGCCCTGTGGCGTGGAGTCGAAGGTGGAGCAGTATTTGAAGAAGATCTGTTCGCACCCCTGCGCGATCAGCCAGTTCAGGGCGGCCAGCGACTGGGCCACCGCATCCGCCGGATCAATCGACCGGGATTTCAGCGCCACCACGCCCGCCTCGACCCCGCTGGCGGCGGGTGCATCCGGCACGCCGGTGTATTGCACGGTGCGCATGCCGCCCTTGGCCAGCGTATTGGCCAGATCGCTCGACCCGGTAAAGTCGTCTCCGATACAGCCCAGGAACATCATGCTTCTCCCGGCAGGGTGAGCCCGGCATTGCGGGCATAGACCTTGGCCACAGCGGCGTCGTCCTGCTGGCCCAGCCCCATGCCGGCGGCGGCCAGAAACTGCTGCAGGGCGGCGGCGGTGATCGGGGCGCTGAAACTGGCGGAGCGGGCGATGTCCAGCACGATGCCCAGGTCCTTGGGCCAGATGTTGACCTGGCTGTGCGGGGTGTAGTCGCCCTGCACGATATGCGGCGCCCGGTTTTCCAGCATCCAGCTGGTGCCGGCGCATTTGCTGATGACCTCGACGAATTTATCCGGGGTGACGCCCTGTGTCATGCCGAATGTCAGCGCCTCGGCCATGGTGGCGATGTGCACCCCGGCGAGCAGCTGGTTCACCGCCTTCATCGCGGAGCCGGCCCCGGCGGCATCGCCCAGGTCGAACACGGTTTCGGCTACGGCATCGAGCACCGGGCGCGCGGCGGCAAAGGCCCTAGCCGTGCCCGACGCCATGATCGACAGCTGCCCGGCTGCGGCCTTGGCCGACCCGCCGGAAATCGGCGCGTCGAGATAGTGGATGCCCAGAGCCGCACAGCGCGCCGCCATATCGCGCGCGAAATCGGGTGGAACGGTGGCGCAGGACAGGACCACCGCCCCCTTGCGCAGCAGCGGCACGACACCATCGGGGCCAAAGAGAACCGTCTCGGCCTGTGCCGCGTTGAGCACCACGATGACGGCGGCATCCAGTGTACCGGCGATGTCGGCCAGCGCGCCGGGCGCGCCGCCTTCAGCGCGCAGGCGGTCAATCCGTTCGGGGACGACATCGAAGCCGTGAGTCCTGTGCCCCGCCCTGAGACAGGACTGTGCGATCCCGTATCCCATGGATCCAAGACCGATAACGGCCGTTGTGAAAGGTTCTGACATGAATGCCCCGTTTTGATGCGATTCTTGACGACTGGTACCGATACCGGTATCGGTACCACAGGTCAAGAACAGCCGCTTCCGGGGCAGCACGCGTTGCCGTATCCCTCTGTCGCGGGTAACCCTAACGCGTGCCGCAGGAGGAAACACAGGTGGCCAGGAAGCGAAGACCAACCCTGTCCGATGTCGCGGCAGAGGCCGGTGTCAGCAAGATGACCGCCTCCCGCGCCCTGCGCGGGGCGGGCGACGTTTCAAAGACCAACGCCGACCTGGTCAGGACGGCGGCAAAGCGGATCGGCTATGTCGGCAACCCGTTGGCCGCGTCGCTGTCGGGCAAACGGTCCGGCCTGATCGGCGTGGTCATCCCCAGCCTGACGAACATCGTCTTTGCAGAAGTTCTGTCGGGAATCGCCGAGGGGATCGAAGGCAGCGGGATGCAACCGGTGTTCGGGGTCACCAACTATGATCCGGACAAGGAATACGAGGTCATCCGCAACATGCTGTCGTGGAACCCGGCCGGTCTGATTGTCACCGGGCTGGACCAGCCCGAGGACACGCTGGGACTGTTGCGGAACGCGCCGGTTTCGGTGGTGCAGATCATGGATCTGGACGGGACGCCGGTCAGCGCGTGCGTGGGGATGTCACATCACGCCGCCGGGGCGGCGATGGCCGAGGCCCTGCTGGCGGCGGGGCGCACGGCGTTCGGCTATGTCGGCTGCGGGCTGGACCGAGACACCCGCGCGCGCAAGAGGTTCGAGGGATTTGCCGCGGCGCTGGCCCGGCACGGGACCGGGTTCGAGGCGACCCGGACCCGCGAGGGGCATTCCACGACGCAGGCCGGGCGGGAGCTGACGGCCGATCTGATGGCGGCGCATCCCGGTCTCGATTGCATCTACTACTCGAATGACGATCTGGCGGCCGGCGGCGCGTTTCACTGTATCGCGGCCGGGCTGGAGGTACCCGGCGCGCTGCTGCTTGCGGGGTTCAACGGGCTTGACTTTGTCGAAAGCCTGCCGGTGAGGATCGCGACCTCGCGCACGCCGCGCCGCGAGATCGGCAGGGCCGCGGCCCGAATCATTGTCGATCCGGATCGCGGCGAGGACCCGGTGGCGCAACGGATCGTGTTTTCGCCCCGCATCGACCTGGGTCTGTGACGTCTTCAGTTCAGCATCAGCGACGGCAGCCACAGCGTGATGGACGGGAACAGCAGCAGGATCGCCAGCACCAGGATCTCCATCAGGAGAAAGGGCACGATCCCGCGGAAGATCGTCCTGAGCGGCACGCCCGTCTGCGCCGAGGCGACATAGGCGTTGAGCCCCAGCGGCGGCGTCAGCAGGCCGATTTCAACGGTCTTGGTCACGACGATACCGAACCAGACCGGGTTGTAGTCCAGCGCCATGGCGGTCGGGAAGGCCAGCGGCATCGCCAGCGACAGGATCGCCAGCTGGTCCATGAACATCCCCATCACCAGCAGGGCCAGAATGATGATGCCCATGATCACTTCGCGCGGCATGTCCGTGGTGGCCACGAATTCGAGCAACCCGTGGGTGATCCGCGTGAACGCCAGGTAGTTGGCGAAGATCGCCGAACAGGCGACGATGGTCACGATCATGACGGTCGCGCGGATCGAGCCGCTGAACGACCGGTTCAACGCCGCAAATGTCAGGGTGCGCTGGAACAGGACGATGATCAGCGACCCCATGACGCCCAGCGCGGCGGCCTCGGAGGGGGAGGCGATACCGCCATAGATGGCACCGATGACGGCCACCATCAGCAGGGCCATAGGGATAACATGGCGGCTGTTGCGGACGGCCTTGCCCAGCTGGAACGGATCGCCCTTGGGCGCCTGATCGGTGGTGTGCGCGATCAGTTTGATCACCAGCGCCAAACCGCAGGCTGTCAGCAGGCCAGGAACGATCCCGGCGATAAAGAGCTTGCCGATCGAGGTTTCGGTCAGCACGCCATAGACCACCAGCACGATCGAGGGCGGCACCACGACCGCGAGGGTGCCGCCGACGCTGACCACCGCCGCCGACAGCCGGTCAGAATAGCGGTGGCTGCGCATTTCAGGAAAGGCCGAGGCCGCCATTGCCGCCGTGGAGGCGGTCGAGCTGCCGACCAGCGCGGCCAGCAGGACCGAGGCCGCAACCGTCGCCATGGCCAACCCGCCCTTGACGTGGCCGATCCAGGATTGGCAGGCCACGATGGCGCGGCGGGTGACATCGCCGGCGGTCAGCAGTTCGGCCATCAGGATGAACAGAGGGATGGCCACCAGAATGAACGACGACGAGGTGTCGAAGAATGTCCGCTCAAGCACCGCGAGCGCGGGGCGCAGGCCAAGTTGCACGCTAAGCCCGACAAAGCCGGCGATGCCCATTGCGAATGCGATCGGCATCCGGAAGGCCATCAGCGTGGCAAGCAGGATCAAGATGACGGTAAAAGTCAGCATCGGATCAGTCCGCGCTCCTTGAGTTGGGGGGTCGCCGTGGCGACCGCCCCCGAGGTGTTGCGTGAGTGGTGGAGGTGATCAGTTGCTGGTCAGGCTGCGGTAGCTTTCCAGCACCGCCGCGGCCTGATCGTGACCGATCCGTTCGACCCAATCGGAGCTCACCGCTGTCAGCGCCTCGCCGATGGCATCGAGTTCGTCCTGCGTAAAGGCATAGGTGTCGATGCCCTCGGCCTTCCACTGTTCGAGCAGGGTCGAGACCGAGGCATCCTGCGCCTGGGCCACGTGCATCGCCGTTTCTTTGCCAAGCCGCAGCATTTCCGCCTTCACATCGTCGCCCAGCCCGTCGAACAGATCGGAGCGCACGACCATGATGAAGCTGTAGCCGCCGAAGGACGCGTTGGTCGAGATGTGGCTGACCACCTCGTTGAGCTTGTAGCCCGGCACCGAGGCCAGCGGGAACAGCACCGCATCCAGACGACCGCGTTCCACGGCGGTGTAGACCTCGGGACCGGGGATCGAGATGCCGACGCCGCCCAGCGCGCGGGCGGTCAGGGCCTGGGTGGAGCCCGAGGTGCGCACATCCAGCGCGTCCCAATCCGCCGGCAGGCCGAGGCGCGCCTTGGCCAGAACCTGGTAGGGCGGCAGCACGAACCCAAAGATCGGCGTGACACCGGAGGCCAGCAGTTCCTCGCGCAGCGGCCCTTCGGCCAGCATCTGCTGAACCGCCTCGGTGCCCTGAACGGCCGAGCTGTAGTAGCCGGGCAGACCGACGACGGAATTCAGCGGCAGCGCCTCGGCATGGTAGAGCGCGCCCAGCAGGGCGGCATCCAGAATACCGTTGTTGACCGCGTCCAGCTGGGCCTTGGATTTGGCGGCCTGTTGCGACGGGAAATGTTCGAACTTGATCGCTCCGCCGGTCGCCTCTTCGACGGCGGCCATCCATTTTGTCGTGCCTTCGACCGAGACGATATGGCTGGTCGACTGGAAATCGCCCAGTCGAAGCGTTTCGGCATTTGCGGCGCCGACGGCCAGCGTCAGACCGGCAGCCAGAACCAGTGCGAGTTTATTTTTGGTCTTCATGTCTAAGTCCTCCCTTAGATGTGTGATTGGGTTTGATCGTCAGTGCCTTTGGAAAAAGCATCGTGGATCAGCCGCAGGACCAGCACGCCACATCCCAGCGGGACGACGGCGTAGGCCCACCCGAGCGGCCAGTCGATGACTCCGTATTCGATGTCGCCATGCGCGATCGCGCGCAGGGCGAATTTTCCCGACATGTAGGTGATGGCGGCAAAGAAGGCCGCCGGCAGCAGCAACCGCAGGATCACGGCGATGCGGCCCGCCATTCCGGGCAGATGTTCCGGCATGAAGTCGAGCGCCAGGTGCCCGCCCTCGCGGAACACGCGCGACAGCGACAGCGTTGCCAGCGCCGGCATCAGATAGAGTTCGGTCAGTTCGAACTGGATCTGCACCGGCTCATTGAAGAACAGCCGCAACAGGATGTCGGCGTTGATCAGCGCCGCCACGGCGATAAGGCAGAGGCACCCCGCGATATGCAGGGTATCCTCCAGTTTTGACAGAAGTGTGCTGAAGATGGTCAACCTTGCCTCCCCGTCGGTTGACGCGCAGCTTCCCTCAGCGTTTGGGAAGCTCCACGATGGCGGATCCGACGGCCGACAGTTCGCCGTCCTGCTGTTCGGCGCGCTGCTGGATTTCCAGCAGGTAGCGGCCGTCTTCCTCGTATTTGCGGATTACGGTGCCGTGGATCAGGATGATGTCGCCTTCGGGGTTGTGCCGGCGGACCTGACATTTCGCCTGACGCAGGAAGCCGTCGTCGCCCATCCAGTTGGTGATCTGCTGGGTCAGCCAGGACGTCCGTTCCGGACCGTAGTCATAGGCACCCGGCGCGCCGACCTCCAGCGCGAATTCCTCTTCCCAGTGCACCCGTTCGGGGCAGTCGGGAATGCCGTATCGGTTCTTGGGTCCGGCGGAGGGGTGTTTCTGTTGCAGCTGCCAGGCCAGTTTGTTGGCGCGGATGTAGAGGCCGCCCCAGCCCTGGGCATAGGCGATGAAACCGGTCGCGGTCATCGGACCCTTGACCATGGTGGGCAGTTCTTCGCCCTCGGTCACGTCGTCCCAGTACCGGGTTTCGGCGCCGCGCACGGTCTCCTGCTCGTAATACTTGTAGTAGCTGTCCAGTTCTTCCTGCGTATAGACCCGGCGGCCCTTGGCCTTGGCGTCGGTATACTTGGTGCCGTTTTCGCGGGCCTGGTCACGGTCGGTGCGGAAACACCAGCTGTCGGCATCGGCGATCAGGTCGCCGGTGGCGGCATCGTAGAAATCGACATGGTAGATCTGCTGCACGGCGCGACCGGCAAATCGGGTGTCATGCTCGATCAGGTCCTTGAGATAGGCCTCGGTTCGGAATTCCATGTTGCGGGTGACGGTCTTGTGCCAGCTCCAGTTGGCGCCCGACCACATGGCGTGCACGCCCGGCAGACCGCCGACATAACCCGAGATGATCCGGTTGGTGGCGAACAGGAAGCTGGGCAGCGCGATCACATCGCCGTATTTGGTGGTCTTGGCATATTCCGGGTCGCACCACAGCGGGTTGTCGTCGCCGATGCCGTGGGCGTAGTGGCGGATATTGTCGCGGGTCGCCTCGTAGCACCACGGCTCGACCGTTTTCTCGATCTTGACCCCGATGCGTTCACGCAGGTCGTCCAGACCTTCTTGCGTGATCTTCGGGAACTTCTTTTGCACCATTTCGTTCATGTTTTCCTCCTGGAATGGCTGTTGTCTCGGGGCGCGGCGGAGCGGTCAGGCAGCGGTGCTGGCCTTTGCCGCTTCGCGGTCGCGCAGGATCTTGCGGTTGACCTTGCCTGCCGGGGTTTTCGGCAGTTCGGTCACGAATTCGATTTGTCGGGGGTATTCGTGCTGGGCCAGACGGGCGCGCACGTGGTTCTGGATGTCGCTCACCAGCCCATCCGTCTCGGCCCCCTTGAGAATGATGTAGGCCTTGACCACCAGACCGCGCAGATCGTCGGGGGCGCCGATCACCGCGCATTCGGCCACCGCCGGATGGCTGAGCACGGCGTCCTCGACCTCTACCGCGCCGATGGTCCAGCCAGCCGAGATGATCACGTCATCGGCCCGGCCGCCGTGGTAGAAGTAGCCGTCGGCGTCAACCCGCCCGAGATCCTTGGTCGGGAACCACTGGCCGCGCTTGCGGACCATTAATTCGCCGGTCTCGCCGGGGTCGGCCGTGCTGCCGTCGGCACGCTGCACCTCGACCTCGACGCCGGGAACGGCCTTGCCCATGGCGCCGTCGCGCACTTCGAGATCGTCGGCACCGGGGTAGTTCGAGATGATCACGCCAATTTCGGTGGTGCCGTACATCGAGCGCACCTTGGTTCCGAAAACCCGTTCGATATAAGTGGCGGTTTCGCTGTCGATGGGTTCGCCGGTAAAGGACAGCTTGTCAAAACAATAGCTGAACTCCTCGGCGTGGCCGGAGTTGCGCATCATCCGGTAATGCGTGGCGGCCGCCGTCAGGTTGGTGATGCGGAATTCCTGCAGCGCCTCGAGCAGGCGGGTCGCGTCGAACTTGCCCGCATAGGTACCGGTGGAAACGCCCAGCGCCAGAGGCGCCAGCGTGCCGTGCCACAGCCCGTGCCCCCATGCCGGCGACGACGGGCAGAAGAACCGGTCGCCGGGGCGGATGCCGGTGCCATAGAGCGCGGCCACCATCAGCGTCACGATCGAGCGGTGATTATGTTCGACCGCCGCCGGCAGCAGCCGGGTTGTGCCCGAGGTATATTGCAGAACCGCCAGATCGTCCGCCGCGGTGTCCCAGTCGAAGTGGCCGGGCAGCCCGTCGAGGCTGTCGAGGAAATCCTGATCGGCGACAACCACGTTCGACGCGCCGCCATCCTGTGCGTCCTTGGCCTTGGCCGAGTTGGTGAAAAAGACCGCCGGATTGCAGTCTTCGATCCGCAGGCGGATGCCATCGGGGCCGAAGAGCGTGAACATCGGCACCGCCACGGCGCCGGCCTTTATCGCGCCGAACAATGCGCAGTAAAACGGCAGCGAGGGTTCGATCATCACCGCGACCCGATCGCCCTTGGTGATGCCCTGCGCCACGAGGTAATGCGCGATCTGCGAGGAGCGGCTGGACAGTTCGGCAAAGGAAATCACCTCGTTCCCGCCATCCGCATGAGCCACATGCAGCGCGGCGTGATCGCTGCCGACGTACCGGTCGATGCATTCATGCGCGATGTTGAACCGCGCCCGGTCACCTTCGAAAAGCGCCCAGAGAGCATCCTTTGAAAAGTGTGTCTGCGCATCCGAATAGGACGTGAAATCCGTCAGGCGTGTCATCGCCGGTCCTCTCCCTTTTCTTCTCGCACGCCGCCGGTCGGGGCGGTCTGTGCGTTCGTTGACAAGGGTAGAGATCCGGATAAAGTATTGTCAATACGCTTATTCTATTGTATATGTACAATGAATTCGCACTGAAACGAGGCCCGAAATGACCGAAAAAGAGCCAAGCCAGACGACCAAGCGACAGGTACCCGCCGTCACCAGAGCGGTTGCAATACTGAGGTTTCTGGCCCGATCCGACGAACCCGTGGGGGTCAATCCGATCGCGCGGGAACTGGAGCTGGTGCCCAGCACCTGCCTGCACATTCTGCGCGTGCTGCTGGACGAGGGGCTGGTGGAATTTGATTCGCGCACCAAGCGGTATTCGATCGGAATCGGCATCCTGCCGCTGGCCCGGTCGGCGCTGCGCAAGAACACGTTTTCGGTTCTGGTGCAGCCGCTGCTGTCGGATCTGTCCGAGGAATTCGGCGTGACCTCCATCGCCACCCAGCTGGCCGAACCCGCGCAGATGGTGGTGATCGCGCTGTCGCAGTCGACCCTGCCGTTCCGGCTGCAGGTGGACCTGGGCAGCCGCTTTCCGATCCTGATCAGCGCCACCGGCCGCCTGTTCGCCGCCTTCAACGTCAAGGAGCCCGACGAACTGCGGCGCGAGTTTGACAAGCTGGTCTGGGATCACCCGCCCAGCTACGACGACTGGTGCAAGGAAATCGAACAGACGCGCGCGCAGGGCTATGCGGTCGACCGGGGTACCTACATCTCGGGGGTCACCGTTGTGGCGGTGCCGGTGTTCAACGCGGCGGGCAGGATGACCCGGTCGCTGGTTGCCATCGGCATTTCCGAACGGCTGGGTGACGCCGAGGTCCCGCGGCTGGCCAAGGCGCTGCTGGAGCTGCGCGACAGAATTGAAACCATGCAAGCCGAAACAGGGAGTTAGAAGTTGTCATCACCTACCGAACAGGGCGTTTGGAAAGATCTTGCCGCCGGTCCCTTTCTGAACCGGATCGGGCCGCTGAAACGACGCCGGGCGCCTGACGGGGACACGGTTTTCGCGCTGCAGACGGACAAAGGCCATGAAAACGCCATCGGGTCGATTCATGGCGGCGTCCTGACCAGCGTGCTGGATCAGGCGCTGGCGATTACCGCATGGAACGCCGCCGACCGGCAGCCGACCGTTACCTTGCAAATGGATACCCGGTTTGTCACCGCCGCCCGTTCCGGCGACCTTTTGGAGGCGCGCGCCGTCATCCGCCACGCCACCCGGTCGCTGCTGTTCCTGGACGCCGACCTTGTGGTCGGTGACCGGCTGGTGGCCACCGCCACGGCGGTCATGAAAATCGTACCGAACAAGGATCGCTGACATGAGCGAGCACACAACACAGCAGCGTTCCGGCCCGCTGGCCGGCATCAGGGTTCTCGATTTCTCGCGCATCCTGTCTGGGCCCTATGCCAGCATGGTGCTGGCCGATCTGGGGGCCGATGTGGTCAAGGTCGAGCCGATCGGCAGCGGCGATGAAACCCGCAATTTCCCGCCCTTCAAGGGGGATCTCAGCCACTACTACATCGCGCTGAACCGCAGCAAACAAAGCCTGACGCTGGACCTGAAATCGACCGAAGGGATCGAGATCGCCAAGGGGCTGGCGCGCGACAGCGATATCGTTCTGGAGAATTTCCGCCCCGGCGTGATGGATCGGCTGGGATTGGGGTATGACGCCCTGTCGGCCGAGAACCCCGGCCTGATCTACGGATCCATCAGCGGGTTCGGCAAGAACAGCCCGCACGGCGACAAACCCGCGTTCGACATCGTGGCGCAGGCTCTGTCGGGGGTGATGAGCATCAACCGCGAGCCTGGCCAGCCGCCCAACCGGCTGGGTATTCCGCTGGGCGATATGGCGGGAAGCATTTTCGCGTTGTTCGGCCTGCTGGCCGCGCTGCATGCCCGCAGCGTGACCGGGCGCGGGCAGCATGTGGAAATCGCCATGCTGGACAGTCTGATCGCCATGCAGGGGTACCTGTCGCAGATCTATCTGGTGACCGGGGAAACGCCGCAGCCGGTCGGCACGCGCCATCCCAGCATCGTGCCCTATGGTGCGTTTCCGACCGCCGACAGCCATGTCATCGTGGCCTGCCTGACCGAACGGTTCTGGCACAATTTCGCGCGCTGCCTGGATCTGGAACACCTGATTTCCGACCCGCGTTTCGCCGAATATGACCAGCGGCTGGCCAACCGCGACGCGTTGGAGCCGCTGCTGTGCGAACGGATGGAGCAACACGACACCGCCTATTGGCTGGACCGTCTCAGCAAATTTGACGTGCCCAATGCCCCGATTCTGGACATCGCGGAATCGCTCGATCAGGACCATGTCGCGGCGCATGATCTGATTGAGACCGTCACCCATCCGGTGGTCGGCGAGATGCGGCTGGTGCGCGGACCGATTTTGTTTGACGGACAGGGTCCGTCGCCGGCGACCCCGCCCGCGCTCTTGGGCGAACACAGCCGCGAAATCCTGGCCCGGCGGCTGGGATACGACGCGCAGAAGATTGCGCAGCTGCAGTCGGCGGGTGTGATTTCAGCCCCCTGACAGTAACCTGGGTTGAGCCCGTGCAAATGGGGCCGTGGCGACCAAATGTGGGGATCGGCACGGCCCGGCAGGGCGGTGGTTTCATCGGCTACTGGAATTCAGGCCCGCTCTTTGTTATTGTTTTGCTATTGTATGATTTATTAATTCGCCTTTTTCGAATTTCACATGGCCGAGAAAATCAATGCGTTTCGTCGACAGGGAAAGCCTTTCCCCACCCAAGGTCCTTTCCGACAGCTACCACCAGAAAATGCGGGAAGATTTCCTGCGGTTTCTGTCACTTGATCCGAAAGAGCGCGCGCAGACCCGCCCGCCGATGTTTGACCGGATCCGCTATGCCGACGACATGCCCGAATTGCGGGAGTTGTTTCTGGGCAAATGCGCGTTTTGCGAACGCCCCGCCGAAAAGATGCTCAGCCACCTGTTTCGCCCGACAGCCGAGGCGCTGCCGATGCGCAGCGGCGACAGCGAGGCGCATCTGTACTATGGCTGGCTGGCGCAGGCCTGGCAGAACCACTATGCGATCTGTCCCGACTGCATGCCCTCGCCCGAGGAACATTTCCCGGTCAAGGGCCGCCGGTCAGCGATCCCCACCGTTGCCCAGTTTGAAGCCTATGTCCGGCAGGGTGACGGCAACTGGCTGTTTCCGATCACCGAGCGCAACGTGCTGCTGGATCCCTGCGCGGACAAATCCTTTGGCAACCATCTGGAGCCCGAGGAAAATGGCGTTCTGAGCGCGCGTACTGAACGCGGGGCCGAGACGGTCCGGCATTTCCGGCTGAATCGGCCCGAATTGATCGACGAGCGCATTGCGGCTTTTGCCGGTGTGACCGGCGAGCGCGGCGAAACCTTTCCCGACGATGCGCCCTTTGCCGGGCTGCTGCGTCTGTATTCCACGCGGCTGCGGCGCAGGCGCGATGGCCGCGAGCGAACGCCGAAGGCCTTTGCGCCACCGTCCGGATCGCCGGAGTTGCTGGACCCCGGACCGCAGATACATCTGACCCGGATCCGGATTTCGGCCTTTAAGTCGCTCGAAGATGTCGATGTGCAGATCAAGCGCCCGCCTGCGTCCTCGGAACAGCGACCGCCGGAACCGGCGATGCTGATCCTCGGCGAAAACGCCACTGGCAAGAGTTCGTTTCTGGAGGCGGTGGCGCTGGCCGCGCTGGATCAGGAGGCGCGCGCCGATCTGGGACTGGACCTGTCGACGCTGTGTCTGGACCCCAAGTACCTGGGCGCGGCCTGGCAAGGCAAGCGCGACCGCGCCGAGGTGCATCTGAGCTTTGCCGATGAGGACGGCAACACGTCGGAACGGTCGCTGATCATTACCAGCGATGGCTATACCGAGACCGGAACCTGGCCGGAATCGCTGCCGATCTTTGCCTACGGCGCCTACCGGCATTTCCTGGAAAGCTATCGCAACTGGCGCCCCAGCCGGCCGGTGCGCAACCTGTTTCATTCCGACGACATGCTGTCGAACCCGGAACGCTGGCTGATGACGCTGTCCGACACCGATTTTGACATGGTCGTTCAAGCCCTAAGGCTGGTGATCGGCGGCGGGTTCCACATCATCGACCGCAACAAGGAAGAAGAGCGCTGTTACGTTGTCACCCAGGAGGACGACATTTACGTCAGCACGCCATTGCGCACGGTATCATCCGGGTTTCGGACCATTCTGGCGCTGTGCTGCGACGTGATGCGCTGGGTGATGCAGCGGCGCGGGTTCACGACGCTGAGCACGGCGCGCGGCGTGGTTCTGATCGACGAGGTGGAATCGCATCTGCACCCGCGCTGGAAAGTGCGGATCATGGACGGGCTGCGCCGCGCGCTGCCGGCGATGACCTTTATCGCCAGCACCCATGACCCGCTGTGCCTGCGCGGCATGCGTGACGGCGAGGTGATGGTGCTGAGCCGGATCGCGGGCACCGTTGCGGGATCGGACCTGCCATCGACGGTGGAGACCCTGACCGAGCTGCCCAATGTTACGAAGCTGACGGTCGAGCAGTTGCTGACCTCGGACCTGTTCGACCTGTTCGACACTGACGATCCGGCGACCGCCCTGAGCATGGCCGAGCTGGCCGACGCCCTGAACGAAAAGAGCGAGATGGACGAGAACAGGCGGCGGGCATTGCGGGAGAAATTCGCCGACGAGATCAGGGGCGCATTGCCGGTCGGATCGACCGAAGTTGCCCGGCTGGTTCAGGAGGCGGTGGCGGAGTTCGTCCGAGAGAGCCGCAAGCTGCGCAAGGAGCAGCGCAAGACATTGCGCGAAGCGACCAAGAAGCGCATCCGCGATGCGCTGGAGCGGGGCTGATGCGGGCGGTCGATCGCAAGTCGCTGGACGCGCCCAAAGTGCTGACCCAGGATGACAAGGGCGGGGCAAAGGAGCTGGACAAGGCGCGCATCTGGCGCGCCGACACAGACCCGAAGAAAAAGAGCTTTCCTTTCAAGGTCTATAAACATGCCGAGGTCAAGGCGGCGCTCGAGAAGCTGTTTCACGGCAAATGCGCCTATTGCGAGAGTTTCTATTCCGCGCAGGCCCCTGTCGATGTCGAACATTTCCGCCCCAAGGGCGCGGTCGAGGGTGAAGCGGAACACCCCGGATACTGGTGGATCGCGATGGAGTGGGAGAACCTGCTGCCGTCCTGCATCGATTGCAACCGGCGGCGGCGGCAACCGACGCCGGTCCCGTCTGACAGTCTGGTCAAGCTGCGCGAAAGGGCGGTCGAAGTGCAGAACACCGGCAAGAAAGATGTCTTTCCCATCGCCGGACGACGCGCCGAGGCGGAAACCGACAACCTGACCCTGGAACAGGCGTATCTGCTGGACCCCTGCCGCGACGATCCCGAAGAGCATCTGACCTATCACCTGGATCCGGACGACATGATCGCGCTGGTGCTGCCCAGGGGCGATGACGCGACGGCGGTGCCGGCGCTGGGCGAGACCGACGCGGTGGTGGACGGGGCGGCGTCAGCCGGCGTGTCAGTACGCGGGGCGGTGTCGATCCAGGTTTACGGGCTGAACCGGCTGGGGCTGGTTCAGGCGCGCACACGGGTGTTGCGGCATCTCGAATTCCTGCTGGATCTGATCTGTCGCATTGATGAGGTGGCCAAAGTGCTGGAAGCCTCGGGCGAACCGGAAATCCGTGAGGCAGCCCAGACGCTGGAAGGGCTGATCGGGCGGATCGTCGAGGAAATCAAACAGATGGCCGAACCAGACGCCCCCTACAGCGCCATGGTCGCCCAGTGGGTGGACAAGTTCCTCGGCGAATTTGACGGACAGGAGGCTTAGTCATGGCCAAGAACATCGTCATTCTGCTGGATGGCACATCGAACGAGATCAAGACCAACCGAACCAATGTGCTGCGCATGTACGGGACGTTGGAGAAATCCGAGGATCAGCTGGTCTATTACGACCCCGGTGTGGGTACCTTTGGCGCGGAAAACGCCTGGTCGCAGGTGGCCCGCAAAGGGGTCGAGGTCTGGGGCATGGCCACCGGGTGGGGGTTGGACACAAACGTCAAGGAGGCCTATCGGTTTCTGGTCGAGAACTACGCCCGTGACGCGGATGGCACCCGGGACCGGATTTATCTGTGCGGGTTTTCGCGCGGGGCCTATTCGGCGCGGGTGCTGGCCGGGTTCATCCATAACTTTGGGCTGATGGAACCGCGCAACCTGAACCTGCTGGATTATGCCTATCGCGCCTACAAGCGGATCGGCGAGGATGAAAACGCCGGCGCGTTTGACGAGTTGCGCCTGTTTGAGCGGGTACTGCGGCCGGACCGGCCGCCGATCCGGTTTCTGGGCCTGTTCGACACGGTTGCCTCGGTCATCGAGTCGGGCCGGTTCGGGCCGCGGCTGAAAAAACATGCCTCGACGCGCAAGAACCCGTCAGTGCAAACGGTGCGCCACGCGGTGGCCATCGCCGAACGGCGGACCATGTTCCGCGCCGATCTCTGGCGCGGCGACCAGATGTACAAGGAGAACCGTTTCGACAAGGGCGACGGCGTCCCGCAGGATACCCGCGAAGTCTGGTTCGCCGGGGTTCACGGGGATGTCGGCGGCGGCTATCCCGAGGCCGAGAGCGGGTTGGGGAAATGGCCGCTGAAGTGGATGATCGACCACGCGGAGGCGGCCGGGCTGGCGTTCAAGACCCGTACGGTGAACGAGCTGGTCCTGGGGTTGCGCGAAGGGAAACCCTATGTCGGCCCCGATGTCGGCGCCGCGCCGCACGATTCGATGGGGCGCGGCTGGAAGATCCTGGAGTATCTGCCGCGTTTCAAACCCCGGGATTCCCGGCGGGAAGATTTCGCCGGTCTGGTTGTTCCACGATCGGAACCGCGGTGGGTCCCCAAGGGCGCGCGGGTGCATCATTCCGTCCCCAAATGGATGGCCGCCACCGGCAGCAGCCTGCCCAACCTGCCCGAGGAATACGAAATCGAAACCGATCTGTCCGACGGAACGCAGCCTAATGGGGACCCATCGGGTTGAGCGGCGGCAGCGCCTCTGCCGCGCGGTGCGACCCCGAGCGCCTGTCGCGAAGACCGTGCAGAGCATCATGCAGCTGCCGCCAGGCGGCGCCGTCGTCGGTCGGTGCCGGGCCGTAGCGCGCAGCGCCCAGGGCAGATACGGCGGCGGCGACCGCCGGATCGGTACGGGGATCGGGCGAAGTGGCGCGCGCCGCCCAGCGGTCAAGTGCGGGAAGCATCGCCGCGTAGTCCTGATCCGAAATCACCCTGCCCAGCTGCCGATACGCCCAGGCTTCGGAAGCCAGGTAGAGCTCTTGCCGCCGGGCGCGACGCGCCCGCATCTGCGGCGCGATCCTGCGCAGGGCAAACAGCAGCAGGCCCAGGACGATCAGTGCGCCCCCGGACAGGAGCGCCACCAGCCGCCGGTCCGTGTCGGACATCGCGGCGGCGACCGGCGCATCGACGCGCAGGTCGATGCCCTCGGCTGTCGCCGTTTCGATCCGGCCGGTGTCGAGGTTGAACCAGTCCAGCCGGATATCATCGGCCGCGCCAGCTCCGCCGCTCTGCGCGATGTAGGTCACGCTTTCGGTGCGGGTGCCGGCCATCGCGCCGCGCTGTCCGGTTTCGACCAGAACCGGTTCCGCCGGATACTGGGCTACGCCCTGCACGTCCGTGTCGGGTATCAGAGGTGGCAGGAACATCGGCGACACCCCGGCGACTTGAGCCGTGATCACACGGGTCACGCTGTCGCCCGGTTTCAAGGGGGCCTGCGCACCTGACAGATCCTGTGTCAGCGACAGGGCGGTGGCGGCGATAAAGGGATCCAGCCCCTCTGCCCCCGGCGGCACGGTCCCGGAAAAGGCGATTTCGGGCGTCATCACCACATCCTGCCTCGGCACGGCGCTGTCCGGATCGCTCCAGGTGACGACAACCTGTTGCGGCGCAATGCGAAAGCCGCCCGGGATCATCGGAATTAGGCGG
Source organism: Seohaeicola saemankumensis (assembly GCF_020171285.1). GTDB lineage: Bacteria > Pseudomonadota > Alphaproteobacteria > Rhodobacterales > Rhodobacteraceae > JAIUZI01. The sequence continues at coordinate 123,187 of NZ_JAIUZI010000012.1, read as the reverse complement.
TAATGCCGGCTGACACCGCTCCATGTGTCGCCACCGACCCGGCGGCTGACCGGGGTCGTGGCGCGTTCCGGCAGGCGCACCATCAGGTTGGGCACCTCGAAACCGGGAAAGACCACAGGCGAGGTCATCCATGTCGGCACCAGCACCGTCAGCCGCAGGCTGAGCGGCTGACCCGGAATGGCTTCGGTCTCGTCGAACTGCACCTCGATCAGCGGTGCCTCTGTCTGCTGCGCCCGGACCATAGGCGCGGCGAGAGCACAGAAGGCGGCCAGCAGGAGGACAACTCGGATCATTGGCCCGCCTCCGCCGCTTCGAGCCGGAACCGCATGGCGAGGAAATCGCCGGTTCGGGTATCGACCGTGTTCATCCATTGCTCGGCCGTGAGCAGCCCGCCCTGCTCTCGCGGCTGACGCTCGGTCTGGGTATCGGCGCCGCGGTTCGCTTCGTTGTCAAAGACGACGTCATCTGCCCCGATCCCGCTTTCTTCGCCTGTGTCGGACTGTTCGCGGGCAGTCTCGATGTAATCGACGATCTCGCGGGCGACCTTGAGGTTGTGCTCTGCGCCGGGATACTCCGGGTCCAGTTCCAGCACCCGTTCAAAGGCCCGGACCCCGTCGCGGTATTCGCGGTTGCGGATATGGGCCATCCCCTTGGTAAAGGTCGCCTCGGCGGTGTCCAGCCGGTTCAGAACCTCGACCGCCTCGGCGTATTTCCCGGCCCTGTAGAGCGCGTAGCCCTGCCACATCGGGTCTTCGAACGTCTCTGCCGCGCGCGCGTAGTCTTTTTGCCGGAATGCCCGCTGCCCCTGTTGGTCCGGCGTCAGGAACCAGTCGGCGATGCCCTCTGCGCGGGCCGGGGCCGGGGCCAGTCCGCCGAGGGACAGCGCCAACACGATTGCGCCCCAGCGCATGGTCCAGCCCCGGCGGAACCACAACACCCCGATCATTAGGGCGGGCACCGCAAACCACCAGCCGCGATCTTCCCACGGCTGATCGCCGTCTTCCAGCATTGCGCGGCGGTAGTCCGCGTTCAGCAGATGGTCGAGCTGGCGGATATCGCCGTTGTCAGCGGTGACCCGCACCACCGGAATCGACCCAAGCTGATCGACACCGGGATCGCGCACGTCGGGTCCGGTGACCAAGTGCACGGCCAGCGACTGATCCTGCGCCGCGCCAAAGGCGGCCAGGTCGGCCGTGTCCAGACCATCCAGCACAATCAGGATACCGCCGGGGGTTGCCTCGGTCGACATCATCTGTTGCGCCAGTTCAAGAGCGGCCGTGGCATTGGCCCCGGCGACGGGCATGACATCGGGCTCCAGCCCTTCGAGATAGGGGCGGATGATGGCGGTGTCCTCGGTGAAGGGCAGCACGCGGTGTGCGGTTCCGGCATAGGCCACCAGTGCCGTGCGCGCACCGGCCCGCAGATCCAGCAGGTCGCGGATCTTGAACTTGGCCCGGTCCAGTCGCGTGGGCGCGACATCGGGGGTGGTCATCGACGGCGTGACCTTGAGCACCACGACCAGCGGGCCGGTCTGGGCGAGGAACGGATCCACCTGACGGGTCCATGTAGGACCGGCGGCACCGAGGATTGCCAGCAGCAACACCGCCGCCACGCTGTCGATCGGCAGAATACGGCGGCGCCGGGTTTCGCCAACGGTCAAGGCCTGGCGCAGATGCGGGGCCAACCCGTCTGCTGGCGGCGCGCGGCGGGTCACAGGGCGGCGGTTCTGCCACCAGACCCAGGCGACGACGGGCAGCAGCAACAGCCACAGGGGGCGCAGCAGGTGAAACGCCCCGATCGCCAACAGCAGGTCATCCACAAAACCCGTCATGCCCGCACCGCCCGTTTGCGCCGGAGCGTCAGGATTACCAGTGCCCCAAGTCCCAGCACCGCCGCCAGCCCCAGAAGGTAGTAAGACAGCGGGGTGCGGGGACGATAGGACAGCACCTCGGTCACACGCGGCGACAGCTCGTCGATGCGGGTATAGACCTCGTCCAGACCTTGGACATCGGAGGCAAAAAAGTAAGAGCCCCCGGTGCGCCGCGCGATATCCTGCAGGGTCGCCACATCGACCCGGTTTTCACCGCTGCCTTCGGGGTCGCCAACCGCAATGGTGTGAATCTCGACGCCTTCGCCACGGGCGATTTCGGCCGCGTTGAGCGGGCTCATCCGGCTGCCGGTGTCGGCACCATCAGACAGCAGGATCAACAGGCGCTGATCCACGTCGCTGGCTTCGAACGCGCGGATCGAAAGGCCGATGGCATCGCCCAGCGCGGTATGCGGCCCGGCCATACCGACCTGGGTCTGGTCGACGAGGTCGACGATGGTTGCCAGATCCTGTGTCAGCGGCGCCTGCAGGAATGCCTGGCTGCCAAAGACGATCAGTCCGATGCGGTCGCCCTGGCGCTGGGCGACGAAATCCCGCACGACCTGTTGGACCCCGGCAAGCCGTTGTATCCGGGTGCCATCGGCGGTGGCGAAATCCACCGTGTCCATGGAGCCGGATATATCCAGCGCCAAGATCACATCGCGGGCGGACTTGCTGATTTCGACCGGATCCCCCAGCCGTTCTGGCCGCGCCAGCGCCAGCACGCAGCAACACCACAACACCACCGCGGTTGCCATCTGCAGACGGTTGCGGCGCAGAACCACCGAACCGGGGCCGGGTTCGGCCCCGGCCGCCGAGGTGACCCGGCGAAAGAACGGAAAGCGCAGGGCGGGGACCTGCTCCCGGTGCGGCGGCAGCAGCTTCCACACCAGCCATGGCAAGGGCAGCGCCAGCAGGGCCCAGGGGAACGCCAGCGAGATCATGCGACGGCGGCCCGGTCGTGGCGGCGGATCCAGAGGGCGGCTGTTTCGGTCAGAGCGCCGACCGGCCCGACCGGATGATAGGGGGCCTCTGCCAACGCCTGCCCCGGCCCGGAGCAAAAGCTGTCGCTGCCGCCGGTCCGGTCGAGAAACGCCAACCAGTCCGCGCCGGACAGGCTGGCAACCGCCTGACGGGGATAGGCCGCCAGCGCGGTACGCCGCAGGATCGCCGCGATTGCCGCCGGGTCGTCGTCCGCCAGTTTCAGCGCCGCCAGCGCAGCCCGGCGGTAGGCGTTTTCACGATACCGCCGGATCCCGGCCCACAGCGCCCATCCCGCGAGGATCAGGGCGAGCGCGGCGAGCACCAGCCAACCGCCGGTCTGCGGCATCATCGACACCGGCGCCGGTTCGGGGGGCAGCACCAGCTGGTCCAGCAGACCGACAAGCGAAACCGGTTGCTCTGTATCATTCATCGCGGGGCCAGTCCCATCAGGCGGCGCATTTGCGCAAGACTGTCCACCGCCGAGCTGAGCGGCAGGACCGGCACGCCCAGCGCCCGTTTCCAATCCAGAATCTCGGCCACGCGCCCCTGCGCCAGGTCGCTCAGGTCGCGGTGTACGGTGGCATCCGCCGTGTCGACTTCGGCCTGCAATTCGCCGTCGGAAATCACCATTCTGATACCGGCAGGCAGCCCGTCGGCAAATGGATCGGTCACCAGCCCCAGAACCAGATCGTTGTGCCGCGCCAGACCGCTGACCAGTTTGCGGGTCCGGTCGTCCACAACGTCGAAATCGCTGAACACAAGGATCAGATGGTTGCGCGGCGCAATCCGGGACACCGCCCGCAGCACCTGGTTCAGCGACATCGGTTCGACCGCCGGCGCATCGGCCCGCAGCATGGCATTGGCAGAAGCCAGCGCCATCAGGAGCCGGTCGAGCGCCGCGCGGCTGCGTTGCGGCCGGATCTCGGCCAGGGTGTTGTCGCCAAAGACGATGCCGCCGACCCGGTCGCCCTGATCGAGGATCCGGAACGCCGCCAGCGCGGCGCATTCCGCCGCCGTCACCGATTTCATATTCCGTTCGGAGCCAAAGAACATCGACATCCGCTGATCCACCACGATCAACGAGGGACGGTCCTTTTCCTCGGTGAATACCCGCACGTGCGGCTTTCCGGTGCGCGCGGTCACCTTCCAGTCGATCGAGCGCACGTCGTCCGAGGGCTGGTAGTCGCGCAGCTCCTCGAAGTTCAGCCCCCGCCCCCGCATCCGCGAGGCATGGCGCCCGTTCAGTGCGGAACGCGCCGGTTGCCGCGGCAGAAAGCTGAGCGTTTTGGCCCGTCCTTCCAGACCGCGCAGGTGGGCCAGATCGACCGAGATGCGCGGGTCGGTTTCGGGATCGCGCTGCGGCGCCTCGCGCAGCGTCCCCGTTCTGATCCGTGCCGCCCGGTCCATCGTCGCCCGCTCCTCAGGTCAAGGCCACCTGGGCGATCAGTTCGTCGACCACCTGGTCCGGCGTTACCCCTTCGCCCTGCGCCTCGTAACTCAGCCCCAGCCGGTGGCGGAACACGTTGGCGGCAATGGCGCGGATGTCCTGCGGATCGACATAATCACGCCCCCGCAGCCAGGCATGGGTGCGGCCGCATTTGTCCAGCGCCAGCGAGGCGCGCGGGCTGGCGCCGATCTCGATCCAGCGGCCAAGATCGGGGCCGTAGTTCTGTGGGACCCGCGTGGCGTTGACCAGATCGGCCATGTACCGTTCCATCGCATCGGACACGTGGATGCCGGCAATCTCGCGCCGGGCGGCAAAGACCGCCTCTTGCGGCAGTGCCGGGCGCGGCGGCTTGGCCGCGTCCTCCTTGGGGGCATTTGCGGCCGCTTCCTCGCCGCGCACCAGCCGGATTACCAGCACCTCGTCCTCGACCGGGGGATAGGTGATCAGCACATGCATCAGAAAGCGGTCCATCTGCGCCTCGGGCAGCGGATAGGTGCCTTCTTGTTCGATTGGGTTCTGGGTCGCCATGACCATGAACAACGGCGGCATTTTGTGGGTGGTTCCGGCGACGGTGACCTGACGTTCCTCCATCGCCTCGAGCAGCGCCGCCTGCACCTTGGCCGGGGCGCGGTTGATCTCGTCCGCCAGTACAACGTTGGCAAAAATCGGACCGGGGTCGAACTTGAACTCGGACCCGGTGCCGGTCTGATAGTAGACCTCGGTCCCGGTCACATCGGACGGCAGCAGGTCCGGGGTGAACTGGATCCGGCTGAAATCGCATTCCAGGTTCTTGGCCAAAGCCTTGATCGCGCGGGTCTTGGCCAGCCCCGGAAGACCTTCGACCAGAAGATTGCCATTGGCCAGCAAACCGATCACCAGCCGTTCGATGACGTCCCGCTGACCGATAATGGCCTCTCCCATTCGGGAAATGAGCGTTTCGATCTGGGCGCGCGTTTCTGTGGAGTCGGTCTGTGTCACCTGTGATCCTGTCTCTTGCGTTTCATCGCCTTCGAAGCGGTCGAATGGCTGTACTTGTCGTCCAACCGGACGGCGGCGCCGGTTCCCGATGGGCCACATTGGCAAATTCCCGATACAGAGAGGTTAGAATGTGCCCCCGACCTGTCAAGGTGACAGGCCGGGCGATCGGCACCCGCGATCAGGGCATCGGGTCATGGTCCCGGCGGCGATCCGGCACCCGACCTGCGTTGTCCGCAACATCCGCCGCGACGCGGGTCCCGAGCCGCGCGCAGATTTGGTTGAGAAAATCCAGAAACGTCCGTGTGCGAGGCGACATCAACCGGCGGCTGGGGTACACCACGGTTAGCTTGGATGCCTCAAGATCGAAGGCGATATGCTTGCAGACCTGGACAAGCCCGCCATCGGCCAGCTGATCAATGCAATAATGATGCGGCAACAGGGAAACTCCGGCACCGTTCTGAACGGCCTGACGGACCACCAGTGGGCTGTTCACATGGGTGATACCGCGCGAGAGGTCGATAACCTTTGCCTGCCCACCGGCATGAACCGGCATTCGGGCAATGCCATAGCGTTTCTCGCAAATTGTGACATGCGGTTGCAGCGATTCGAGGGTGTCGCCAATCTCGTTCTCGTCGAGATAGGCGCGCGAGCTGACCCAGATTAGGCTGCCGGACACGAGAGTGCGGGAAATCATGTCCGAATCTTCGAGCGGCCCGACCACCACGGCGATATCGAGCTGGTCGTTCAGCACGTCGATCGTGTGCGTGGTCACCAGGATATCCAGGTCGATGTCGGGATAGGTTTTTTGAAACGCGGCCAGATGCGGCGCCACGATTTCCTGGGTAAAGGCCGGCGGCAGGGCGACAGACAACCGCCCGGCAGGTTCCGCCCTGAGCCCCGAAATCATCGCATCCGCTTCGCGGACCTGCTCCATGATCATAAGCGACTGACGATAAAAAACTTCCCCGTCTCCTGTCATCCTGACATTACGCGAATTCCGATCCAGAAGCCGCACCCCCAGCGCCGTTTCCAGCCGGGATACAGCCGTGCTGATGGTGGATTTTGGCACCTGCAGGACGCGTGCCGCAGCGCTGAAGCCGTTTTCGCGAACCACGGCAACGAACAGTGGAACGTCGTCAATATTCCACTGCAATGATCGCCCTCACTGTTCAGATTTTCGAACACTTCGTTCAACCAGTAATTGTTGTCCGAAAAATACGCCTATGTAAAGTCGCGGCTCACGAGGGGGGATCCGGCCACAGCGAAACCGACGGTCAGAGCATCCTTTCAAACGGGAACGCGCGACAAAATCTGCAGGAGAAGACTGATATGGCACGGATCATCGGCGGCATTGGCGCATCCCATTCCCCGACCATCGGGTTTGCAATGGACACGAACAAGCGGGACGATCCAGCCTGGAGACCGATCTTTGAAGGGTTTGACGAGGTGCGCGACTGGGTCCGGCGCAAGGACATCGACGTGATGTTCATGATCTACAACGATCACATCACTTCTTTTTTCTTTGACCATTATTCGGCGTTTTCCCTGGGTGTCGACGATCACTATGCCGCCGCCGACGAAGGCGGCGGCCCCCGCGATGTGCCCCCTGCCCGCGGTCACGCGGCGCTGGCGCAGCATGTGGGCATGGCGCTGGTGGCCGATGAATTCGACATGTCGTTCTTTCAGGGCAAGCCGCTGGATCATGGCTGTCTGTCGCCGCTGTCGATGATGGGCGATGACAGTGGTCCATGGGCCGGGTCCATCGTGCCGCTGCAGGTGGGCGTTCTGCAACTGCCGATCCCCAATGCGAAACGCTGCTACAAGCTGGGCAAATCCCTGCGCAAGGCGATCGAAAGCTTTCCTGAGGATCTGCGCGTGGCCGTGGTCGCCACCGGCGGGTTGTCGCACCAGGTGCACGGCGAGCGGGCCGGTTTCGTCAACGAGGACTGGGACAACGAATTCCTGCGCCTGATCGAAGAGGCGCCCGAAGAGCTGGTGCAGAAACGGCTGGCCGACTTTGTCAAACTGGGCGGCATGGAAGGCGCCGAGGTCATCATGTGGCTGATCATGCGCGGCGCGCTGTCCGACAAGGTCCGACGCGTGCATCTGAACACCTATGCGCCCTCGGTCACCAACATCGCCACCGTGGTGTTCGAGGATCTGGGCGATGCCCCGGACGCGGCCGAAACGCAGGCCTACCGCGACCACATGATGTACGAGCTGGTCGGCGCGGAAAAGCTGGAGGGCACCTATCCCTTTACGCTCGACCGCAGCCTTGCCAATTTCCGCATCAACGACTTTCTGCACCGGCTGGTGGTCCCCGAACACCGCGCCCGGTTCCTGACCGATTTCGATGCGCTGGCGGCCGAGTACCGGCTGACAGACGAGGAACAGGCGCTGATCCGCGACCGCAAGTGGATCGAGATGATCCGGCGCGGTGTCAGCTTCTTCGTTCTGGAAAAAATGGCCGCCGTCGTCGGCGTGTCGAACCCTGAAATCTATGCCGCATTCCGCGGAGAAACGCTTGATGAGTTTCTGGCCACCCGCAAGGTGCCCATCAAGTATTCGGTTGCCGGCGGCGACCGGGTTCAGGAGCTGGACAAGGCCTGAGGCCGCACCAGCCGCTTCACTTACCTCGAAAACTTCAGCCCCGGCCCGGGTCATCCGGGCCATCTCACCCAATCAGGGAGGACACCTTATGGGTCTTGTTACCAATCTTACCGGCGCGGCGCTTGCGCTGGGTCTGACCATCTCGACCGCTGCTGCCGAGGAACTGAAATTCGCCAATTTCATGCCCGCCGGCCATCCCTATGTCACCGGCGCGTTCCAGCCCTTTGCCGATATGGTCGCCGAGAAAACCGGCGGCGACGTCACGGTCAAGCTGTTCTCGGGCGGCGAACTGGGCCCGGGCCCGGTCGAGCAATATGCCCGCGCCGTTGACGGCGTGGCCGACCTGAGCATCGGGTTGCCGGGCTATACCGCCTCGAATTTCCCGCTGACCCTGCTTAGCGAGCTGCCGGGCCTGCTGGACGAGGCCACCGGTACCAAGGAGCTGTGGGACAACATCGATCTGTTCAAGGACGAATACCGCCGGGTGCAACTGGTCAGCCTGTGGTCGAACGCGGCGAACCTGCTGTATATGCGTGACAAGCCAGTGCGCACGCTGGACGATATCCAGGGGCTGAAAATCCGCGTGCCGTCGCGCAACGCCGGGCTGATCGTCGAAGCCTGGGGCGCGACGCCGGTATCGATGCCGGTTCCGGAAATCTACAACGCCATGCAGACCGGCGTGATCGACGGCGCCATGATCGACGGCACCGCCACCAAGGCGTTCAAACTGGGCGAGGTCTCGCAATACCTGACCGTCGGGCTGCAGACCACCATCTCGCCCTTCTTCATCGTGATGAACCGCGACGCCTTCCGGGCGTTGTCCGATGACCAGCAGGCCGCCGTTCTGGCCGCTGGCCGCGAGGCGTCGGACATGGCCAACGCGGTGCAGCTGGCAGTGGCCGCCAAGGGCATCAGCGGCTTTGCCGAGATGGCAGGCAAGGAGGTCATCACACCGGACGCCGAGGCCATCGCCGCCTTTGATGCGCGCGCGGCGTCGGTCGTGGCCGAGGTCGTCAAATCGGTCCAGGCCGAGGGGCTGAACGCCAGCGCCGTCGTCGACGCGCTGAGCGGCGAGTGATCCCTTGGTCGCCGTTGCAAACATGGCCCTGACGGCAACTGTCGACAGGGCCACCCGCATCCTCGCCATTGCGGCGGGGGTGCTGTTGGTCCTGATGGTCGCGGTGATCACCGTGGGCGTCGCCGCCCGGTACTTCCTGGGCAGCCCGATCCTGGGCATCAACGAAATCGTACAAATGAACGCCGTGGCGCTGGCGATGCTGGCGCTGCCCTATGCCACGGCGCAGCAGATACACGTGCGGGCCGACATCTTTGACCGGTTCCTGGGCCGCTGGGGGCGGTTTCTGGCCGATATCGCGACCCGACTGCTGACAATGGTGACGCTGTGGCACCTGTGCACGCGCGCCCATGCCAAGACGCTGGACGCGCTGGAATTCGGCGACGCGACCAACATGCTGAACCTGCCGATCTGGCCGCTCTACGCGCTGGTCGGGATCGGCATGGCGCTGTGCATCCTTGTGTTCGCGGTCCAGACCATCGCCATCCTGATCCGGGGGAGAAGCCACGATGACTGAGCTGACCATTGGCATTCTCGACTTTGTCGCCCTGTTCGGGTTGATGATCCTGCGCACCCCGGTGGCCTTTGCCATGCTGATGACCGGGTTCTTCGGCATCTGGATCCTGGACGGATTGCGCCGCGCCGGGGCGGTGATGATGACCGAGACCTATTCAGCGGTCGCCAATTATTCGCTGATCGTGGTGCCGATGTTCATCCTGCTCGGCAATGTCTCGTCCGAGGCCGGGTTTTCGCGCGGGCTGTACGATGCCGCCCATGCCTGGGTCGGCCGGTTCCGGGGCGGGCTGGCGACGGCCTCGGTCATCGGCTGTGCGGCGTTTGCCGCCGTGTCGGGATCGTCTGTCGCCACCGCCGTCACCATCGGCCGCGTGGCCCTGCCCGAGATGAAGCGGCTGGGATATGGCGACGGGCTGTCGACCGGGTCGATCGCCGCTGGCGGCACGCTGGGGTTCCTGATCCCGCCGTCGACCGGTTTCGTGATCTACGCCATCCTGACCGAGGAATCGATCGGGCGGCTGTTCATGGCCGGTATCCTGCCCGGTCTGCTGATGATGGTGCTCTTTACCGCCGCGATCTGGATTGTCACGCTTCGTGACCCTGCCGCCGGCCCCAAGGGCGCCCCCGTGGCGCTGGCGCAGCGACTGCGGCTGCTGTTGCGCGCCCTGCCGCTGATCGCGATCATCGTGATTTCCATTGGCGGCATCTACATCGGCGTTTTCACCCCGGTCGAGGCATCGGGGATTGGTGCGGGCCTGTCGATCCTGCTGGCGCTGGTTACCCGCGCCATCGACACCGCCGGGCTGACGCGTGCGATCATGGAAACGGTCAAGACCTCGGCCATGCTCTATATGATCGTGATCGGCGCCCATGTGCTGAACCCGTTTCTGGCGCTGACGGATATTCCCGATGCGCTGGGGCGGGGTCTCGATTACCTCGGCTTTGGCGCCTATGGCACGCTGCTGGTAATCATCCTCAGCTATATCGTTCTGGGCATGTTCCTGGACGGGCTGGCGATGCTGGTGATCACCGTGCCGATCTATTACCCGGTGATCCTGGCGCTTGGGTTCGATCCGATCTGGTTCGGCGTCGTCGCTGTCGTCGTGATCGAGATGGGCATGATCACCCCGCCGGTCGGCCTGAACGTGTTTGTCGTGCGCAACGTCGCCCACAACGTCGGGCTGGGCACCGTGTTTCGCGGTGTGTTGCCCTTTTTGCTGGCGATGATCGCTTGCCTTCTGCTGATCATCCTGTTCCCGCAGATCGCCCTGATCATCCCCAATTCGATGTTCGGCTAAATCCAATCCCAATCTGACCCACCTTTCCCCCGGCCACGGGCCGGGGGAGGCTTGCCCAAAGGAGCCTTCATGACGACCCCGACCAACCCCAGCTTTGACATCGCCCACCTGGCCCATGTCGAGATCCTGACCGACCGTTTCGACGAGAGCCTCGATTTCTTTACCCGCATCTTTGGGTTGAAACTGTCGACGCTGGACGACACCTCGGCCTATTTACGCGCCTGGGACGACTACGAGTTTCACTCGCTCAAGCTGACGCGCCATCACACCACTGGCGTCGGACACATCGCCTATCGCGCCGCCTCGCCGCAGGCGCTGGATCGCCGGGTGCAGGCGATCGAGGCAAGCGGCTATACCGTGCACGGCTGGAACGAAGGCGATTTGGGTCACGGTCGCGCCTATCGCTTCGAGGATCCGTTCGGCCATGTGTTCGAGATCTACTATGACACCAACCGCCCCGACCTGGCCGGCGACGACGTGCCGGCGCTGAAGAACAACGCCAGCAGCTTTCACGCGCAGGGCGCCTGCCCCCGCCGGCTGGATCACGTCAACCTGCTGAGCGAGGATGTGACCGAGTTCCGGCGTTTCATGGAAACCTGCCTGGGCGCGCGGGTGACCGAGATGATCCGCCTGGACAATGGCCGTCTTGGCGGCTGCTGGTTCACTGTCAACAACAAGACTTATGACCTCGCTTGTACCGAGGAACAGGGTGGCGGTGACGGGCGGCTGCATCACGTGACATTTGCAACCGATCAGCGCGAAGACATCCTGCGCGCGGCGGATGTGTTTCTGGAAAATGGCGTGCACATCGAAACCGGGCCACACAAACACGCCGTGCAGGGTACTTTCTTCCTCTATGTCTGGGAACCTGCCGGCAACCGGGTCGAACTGGCCAATGCCGGTGCCCGGCTGATCCTCGCCCCTGACTGGGAGCCCGTGGTCTGGACCGAGACGGACCGCAAGAAAGGGCAGGCATGGGGTCTGAAAACCATCAACACGTTCCACACTCATGGCACACCGCCCGTGCAAACCCCCGGCTGAACTGGACAAATGAGGGGGGCAGGCTAGACTGGCTGGCATTTCAGGAAATTCGTTTTGCGCCCTCGGGAGCACCCCCTTCATTCGATCCACGGGAATGCCATTATGGGAAAGAAGAAACAGGCCGTTATCGTTTTTCACGGCATGGGGGAGCAGGTCCCCATGCAAACCCTCAGGACACTGGTCGCCTCTGCGTGGGAAACCGACCCCGATCTGAACAACCCCGGTCGTGTCGACTCCGTAACCGGAGGACCACGAGAGAAGAACGCGGTCTGGAGCAAACCCGATGGCCGCAATCACAGCTTTGAGCTGTACCGGCTGACGACGGAGAAGGACAAACACCAACGGCAGACCGAATTTTACGAGTTCTACTGGGCGCACCGGGTGCAAGGCACCACGTGGCAGCAGGTCAAAAGCTGGATTGGCGACCTGATGATCCGGCACCCCCGGCGGGTGCCGGGACACGTCATGGGGGTCTGGCTGGCGCTTTGGCTCCTGTTGATCCTGATGGCGCTGTCCCTTGGCGTGGCCCAGTATCTGCAGAACCGGCCCGACCTGTTAACGTCGGCCTTCTGGACCGCGGTGGGACCGGCGCTGCCCTATCTCAGTCTGGTCGTCTCGGCGATTACCGCCTGGGCAATCGGATCGATCTTTGTCAAACGGGTCGGCGATGTCGTGCGATACACCAATGCCAAGCCGGAAAACATCGCGACCCGGCAGCAGATCCGCGAAGCCGGGGTGACGCTGTTGGAGGAGTTGTCGGGTGGGGCCGATGGCGTCGACAAGAGCGATTATGACAGAATCATCATCGTTGCGCATTCGCTGGGCTGCATCGTGGCCTATGATGTGCTGACCCATGCTTTTGCCCGCTGCAACCGAAAGCTGGACTTTGCCAAGGTCCGCGAAGCCGCCGAAAAAGCGGCCGAAAAGCGGGGAGAGGACGATTTCGTGTTCGAGCACCAGCCTGCCCTGCGCGCCGTCGAGGCCCAGATCCGAACCGCCGCAGCCCGCGCCCGAGAAGGAAAATCGCCGGATCTGGACCTGGCGTCGTTCCGCGACGCCCAGCGCGCGGCGCAAAAGGAACTGGCGGCCTATGGCTGCCCCTGGCTGGTTACCGATTTCCTTACCTTCGGGTCGCCCCTGGCCCACGCCGAGTTCCTGATCGCCGACGGGAAGGAGGACCTACGCGAGACACAGGTTCTGCGCCAATACCCGACCTGCCCGCCGTTGATGGAGTACAGTATCGCCGCTGACGATTACTATGTGACCTACGGCGCCTCGGGCGCGGGCGACCCGCGCTATCCGCACCATGCGGCAATGTTCGCTTTTACCCGATGGACCAACATCTATTCCCCGCGCAGGTTGATCCTGTGGGGCGATATCGTCTCGGGTACGGTAGCGAAGGTGTTCGGCCAGCCTGTCAAAACAGCGTCAGGCGAGTGGACGCGCGTGTCGGGCATTCAGGAAATCGCCGTTCTGCCCGAGCGCGACGAGAATGGAGCACCCAAAACCAACCACCGGGTGCCGTGGATGACCCACAACAGCTATTGGAAGCTGACCGCGAAAACCGGGGCGCCGGTCGACGACAAGACATCGCCACCCCACCACATCAAGGCATTGCGCAAGAGCCTGAACCTGCTGGAGAGATAACGGCGACCGCGATCAGCGCGGCGGCGCGTCAACCTTGGCCAGAAGCGCAATCGTGGCCGAGTGGATCAGCCGCAACCGGTCCCGTGCGGTCAGCTCCGGGTCATGCATGGGCACTTCGAGCCCCAGCGGCAGGTGATTTGGCATGGCATTCAGGAACCGCACTAGATCGATCTCTCCGTGACCGGGCGGCAGGCGGTCCTCTCGCGCAGTGCGCAGCAACTGGTCCTGCGTGTACCGCGACATGACAGGCGCATCGCAGAGGTGGGCAAAACCCAGCCGATGCGCCGGAACTTTCGCCAGTTGCGCAAAGGTGGAGGCCGAACGCGAGAAATGCAGGCTGTCGACGAGAAGACCAACATCTTCGCCGGCCTGTTCCACGACATCCAGGCAGCTGTTCAGATCCGGCACCGAGGTCCAGGGAAAGAATTCCAGAACGGCGGTCAGGCCGCGCGCGCACGCCGCCTGGGACAGCGCGCCGAGGTGATCGCTGAGCCGGGAGTGATCGTCATCATAGGGCGCGGTGATCACATAGGCCGCGCCCAGCGCCGCCCCGGCGTCCAGCAGCGGCAGCAGCGCATCTAGATCGAACTCTGGCGTGATCTTGATGAATTCGATGTCGGCAACCCGCAGACCGGTGTCGCGCAGGGCGGCCTGGGTCGCCTGCATCATTGCCCGGTCGCGCATCAGCGGGTAGCCGGGGCTGTCCGGTGTCACCTGCAACAGCCGCAGGCCGACCGCGTCAAAACCGGTTTCGGCGGCCGCCTTGATCAGCTGCGGCGGCGCCAGGTCGATGGCGGTCAGGTGGGCAACGGAGAGGGGGCGGGTCACGCTGCACCTGCCTGCGCCGCGTGGCGCCCGGCGATGAATCCGAATGTCAGCGCGGGCCCGAGGTTGATACCGCCCGCCGGATAGAATCCGCCAAAGACGCTGGCGTTATCCGTGCCGGCCGCGTAGAGGCCCGTGATCGGCGCGTTATCCTCGCCCAAAACCCTCGCGTTCCCGTCCGTGGCCAGCCCCGCGAAGGTGCCAAAGCTGCCCGGGATCACCTCGACCGCGAAATAGGGGGCGCGGGCAATCGGCGCAACACAGGGATTGGGGGATTGTTCGGGATCGCCCTGCAGCCGCATGTAGGGCGTGGTTCCCCGGCCAAACAACGGATCCTCGCCCCTGTCGGCGCCCCGGTTCCATTCGGCCATCGTCGCGACAAGCCCATCCGGGTCAATGCCGCAGGCGCGCGCCAGGTCCGCGAGGGTCCGCCCGGTCTTGAGGTAGCCGCGCCTGGCCCAGGGTTTCCACGGCAGTGGTTGTGGCCGGACCACCCCCAGCCCGAACCGCCGCAGGAAACGGTGATCGCAGACCAGCCATGACCGCGCGGGCGCATCTGCGGGCGTCGCTTGCAACAGCGCCTCGACATAGTCGTGATATCCCAGACCTTCGTTGCAGAACCGCTGGCCATTGGCCAGGACCCCGATGACACCGGGTTTGCCGCGCTCGATGATATGCGGGAAATACCCGGTACGCCCATCCGGCCAGGGCACGGCGGACACCGGGCACAGCGCCGCCGGCTGGGCCGTCGACCGGTCCACCCGTGCGCCCAATTCCTCGGCCAGCCGCAGACCGTCGCCGGTGGCCGTCGGAACGGCCAGCGTCCGGTGTTCCGTATCGCGCGGAAAGCTTTGCGCCCGACGCGCGGCATCGTGCGGGTAGCCGCCGCAGGCCAGTACCACGCCGCGCGACGCCCGCAACATCTCTCCATTTGCCAGCCGGACACCGCACACGCGGCCGTTCTCGGTTAGCAGCCCTTGGACCTGTGCCCCGGTGCGCAGCGCGACACCCAGATCCAAAGCCGAGCGCAGAAGACGCGCCACCAGGGCGTTACCATTGCGCAGGTCCATTCCGCGTCCGTGAAACGCCAGATCACGCAGATGCCGCAAGACCCGCAGCGTGGCATGGGCGAATGCACGCGGCGAGCGGGTCATGGTCATGAAGGCCCGCAGGTCGGGGCCGGCCTGGATCGTCATGCCCAGAAAGGCGGTTTCGCGCACCGGCCTGCGCAACAACGCGATCTCTTTTCCCAGTTTGCGCCCGTCAAAGGGGCGTGCGATGACAGAACGCCCGCCGGTTCCGGCACCGGGCAAGTGACCATAGGTGTCGGGAATCGCCAGGCCGCCCTCGAATTGTAGCGCTGTGTCTTCCTCGAAAAAGCGGACCATTTCGGGAGCGGCCCCGAGGAAGGCGTCGACACGTTCAGGATCGAACCGGTTACCAAGCACTGCCGCCAGATAGCGGCGCGGCGTTTCGGGGTCTTCGTCGATGCCCGCCCGTTTGGCCACCGGGTTGCAGGGCGCCCAGATCCAGCCGCCGGACCACGCCGTTGTTCCGCCAATCACCTCTGCCTTTTCCAGCAGCGTAACCGAGAGGCCAGCTGACGCCGCCGCGACCGCCGCCGCAAGCCCGCCTGCCCCCGATCCCAGGACGATCAGGTCTGTTTCTTCCGCCATGACTTGGGCCCTTTCAGACTTTGGCGGGAAACTCGGCGGTTGAACGATTAACGTCAATTACATATCAATAAAGCAGCGTAACATTTGGTTAAGCCGCGCAAGGAACCAGAATGCGTGAAATCACACTGCGACAGATCGAGGTCATCCGGGCCGTCTTGCTGCGCGGCACCATCAACGGCGCTGCGGAACATCTGGGGGTCTCGTCACCGGGCATCAGTCGGTTAGTCAAACATACCGAAGAGTCGCTGGGCATCCGCCTGTTTGAGCGCCGCGCCGGCCTATTTGTGCCCTCGGTCGAAGCGGGCAAGGTATTTGATCAGATCCGCGAGGTCTATAAAGGGGTGGAAAACCTGCAATCCGCCTTGGGATCGCTGCAAAAGGGCGAGGACGTCAGGCTGGCGTTTGCCTCGGCCCCGTCGGTGGCGCAGTTCATTGCCGCCCGCGCGCTGCGGTCGATCCGCAAGCGGTATCCCGACCTGTTCATCGACCTGAACATCCTGAAGATCGAGGAAACTCTGGACTATTTGCTGCTGGAACGCGGCGAGTTCGTCATCATGAGTTCACCGGTCAATAACCCCGGCACCGAAAACACCGAACTGGCCATCGGACGTGTTGTTGCAATCCTGCCCGAGGATCACCCACTGGCCGAAAAGAAGCAGATTTCGGTGCACGATCTGGCGGATCAGCCGCTCATCGGAGTGGAGCCCAGCGACCCCTACGGCGCCAAGATTGCACGCCCATTCGAAGAGGCCGGGATCCCGCTGCGCCATTCGATGCGGGGCCGGTTCGCGCAGACCGTCGTCAGCCTGGTCCGCCATGGGCTTGGCGTCGCCCTGATCGACGAATTCTCAGTCGCCGAAGTTTATATGCCCGGTCTGGTCCGTCGCCCTCTGGTCGAAGATGTAAGCGTCACGATCTATGTTGTCACAAAAAAGGGGCGCATCCTGTCGAACTTTGCCGAATTCGGCATCCGACAGTTCCAAAAGGAACTCACCGAGGCGCATTTGCACTGGTCTTGAATCGCATCGATTAACGTTATGTTACGCGACGATAGTTTTCGGTATTTGACGTTAGGTTATTCTCAGGTGATGGTCTGGGCCAACGGAACTGCATGCTCAACAACAGAGCGGCCCGTTTGAATTCGATCATATTGGGAGGAAACCAATGAAACACCTTATCCTCGGCGCTGTTTCGGCGCTGGTTCTTGGCGCAGGCGCCGCCATCGCATCCGATTATCCGACCAAGGAAATCCAGGGTATCATCCAGTGGGGTGCGGGCGGTTCGACCGATACCGTGATGCGCTCGGTCACGCCGCATGCCGAAAAGGTTCTGGGCGGCACGGTCGTCATGCAGAACATGACCGGCGCGGTCGGCGCGATCGCGCTGAACCACGTCGCAGGCAGCGCGGCGGACGGCTATACCCTGCTGATGGGGGCAGAAAACCCGATGCTCTACAAGATCATGGGCCTGGGCGACAAGGACTACGGCGAGTTCGAGCCGATCAGCATCCTAGCGCGTGGCACCCCGGTGCTGGTGGCCGGTCCCGACGCACCCTTTGACGACTATGCCGGCATGATGGACTACATCAAAGCCAACCCCGGCGAACTGCGCATGGGGGCGACTGGCCCCGGCGGGCTGCCGTCGGTCATCACCGCGATGATCAACACCGTCGAAGGCGAACTGGACGTCATCGCGGTTCCTTACGACGGCGACGGCCCGGCGCTGACTGCGCTGCAGGGTGGCGCCATCGACGTGATGCCCGCCGTTCTGGGCGCGGCGATCGAGGGGATCCGCGCCGGCAAAATGAAGCCGCTGGCGATCTTTGACGTGGCCCCCAATGCCAAACTGCCGGACGCGCCCATCGTGACCTCGTTCAACGCGGGTTATGAGACCTTTCTGCCCTGGGGACCGTTCTTTGGCGTGTTCACGCCCAAGGGAACCCCGGCGGATGTGTCGGCAAAGCTGGGTGACGCCTATGGTCAGGCGGTTCAGAACCCCGAGTTCCTGGAGCTGATGGACAACCGTGGCTTTACCGTGATGGGCATCAGCGGCGACGAAGCCCAGGCGTTTCTGTCCAAGTGGCAGCAAGGCACCGCATGGTTGCTGCACGATGCCGGCCTGACCAAGACCTCTCCCGAAGAGTTCGGCATCGCCCGCCCCGGCGAGTAACCGCTGGACGCGACAGCAATCGGGGCGGCCCGGCGCCGCCCCGCGACCTGCGGCGCCGCCCTTCAGAGCTGAAGGAGCGGCGCGCTTTGTAAAAGCGGGCACGCACCTGCTGAAAGGGAAATCATGTCGACTTCGCACAGCGAACACCACGACGGATCATCGGACGCCACGCCGGGCGGGTATAAAAACCACCGACGCCCCGGCGAATTGATCTTTGGCGGCTTCCTGTTCGTGGCCAGCCTTGTCCTGCTCTACAGCGCTTATGGCATTTCCGGGTTTGACGCCCTGTCGGCGCCAGGCACCGTCCCCATGGCGACCACTTTGGTCATGGCGATCACCGCGCTGATCATCGTGATCCGCACGGTCCGTCTGCCGCTGGTCACCAGCGAACGGATCTCTGTCGATATTCTGCCAGGCGTCGTGGTCCTGTTCGGCGTGTTGCTGGTCGCTTACGGGTTTCTTCTGCGTCCGCTCGGCTTTCTGCCGACATCGGCGCTGTTCCTGATCATCGCGATCAAGTTTCTGACTCGCCGCAGCTGGGCCTATACGCTGGTGGTGTCTCTGGGCAGCCTGTTTGCGATCTGGCTGATCTTCCGCATCGTCTTTACCGTGCTGATGCCTGCCGGCGTCGTGCCCGAGGCCGAGATCATCCAGCTGTTCCGCGACTTTGCACGTGTGGGGGCGGAATGATGGAGGCCTTGATTGCATTCCTGACGGTCTTTACCCAGCCCGAGTTGTTGCTGCTGGTGGGTCTTGGAACCTTTGCCGGCGTCTATGTCGGCGCCATTCCCGGCCTGTCGGTGACCATGGCGGTGTCGATCCTGATCTCCTTTACCTTTGCCTGGGACGTCTACCCGGCCATTTCGCTGATGATCGGCATCTACATGGGCGGCGTCTATGGTGGGTCACGCACGGCGATCCTGCTGAACATTCCCGGCGCGCCCTCGGCCATCGCAACCGCGCTGGACGGCTATCCCATGGCCAAGCGCGGCGAGGCCGGGACCGCCATTGGTGTCACCACGGTGATGTCGTTTCTTGGCGGCTTCCTGGGCATCGGCGTGCTGGCGTTGGCCGCGCCGATGGTGTCGGATTTCGCGCTAAAATTCCAACCCCGGGACTATATGCTGCTGGCCATTCTGGGCATTCTGCTGGTGGGTTCGCTGTCCTCGGGCAGCCTGCTCAAGGGGATCTTTGCCGGCGCGCTCGGCATCGCGGTTGGGGCGGTCGGTCGCGACCCGTTGACCTTTACCAAACGCTTTACCTTTGACCTCCAGATCATGGAGGGCGGCATCTCCTTTATCGCCGTCATGATCGGCATGTTCGGCGTGTCCGAGGCGCTTTTGCAGCTGCACCACGTCGGACAACCCGCCATTCGGCAAAAAATCAGCCGCATCGTGCCCTCGCTGGCCACGGTCAAGAAACACCTGCCGCTGTCGCTGCAGACTTCTTCGATTGGCGTGATCATCGGTGCCCTGCCCGGCACTGGCGGGGACATCGCCGCGCTGATGGCCTATGATCACGCGAAACGAGTCACCAAGGACCCCGAACGCGAATTCGGCGATGGCGCGATGGAGGGGCTGGTCGCCCCGGAGACCGCCAACAACGCCGCCGTCGGCGGAGCTTTCATCCCGATGATGACGCTGGGCATTCCCGGCGACGCAGTGACCGCCATCATGATCGGTGCGCTGTTCATCCACGGGCTGAATCCCGGTCCGATGCTGATGATCGACAAGCCGGACATGTTCTGGTTTATCGTCGGCGCGCTGGTCATGGCGAACATCTTCATGCTGATCTTTGGCCTGACGGGGATCAAGCTGTTCACCAAGATCGTCGAAATGCCGCGCGCGGTTCTGATACCGCTGATCATGCTGCTGTCGATTGTCGGCGCCTATGCGGTCAACAACTCGATCAACGATGTCTACTGGATGCTTGGTTTCGGCTTCTTCGGCTACTTCATGCGGCACTATGGCTATCCATTGGGGCCGGTGATCCTGGGCGTGATCCTGTCGCGCCTGCTGGACGAGAACTGGCGGCGCGCGATTATTTCGGAACGCGAGGATCTGGGGCGGTTCTTTGAAGGGATCGTGACCAGCCCGCTCTCACTGGTGCTGTTCATCGCGGTCATCCTGATCTTTGTCTCGCAGACACCGCTATGGGGCTGGGCCAAGGCCCGCGTCTTGGGCGAACAGAAGGTTGCGCCGAAATGAAAACGGTCGACACCCTAAAACTCGGCCTGATCGGAGATAACATCGCGCGGTCCCGGTCACCCCTTCTGCACCGTCTCGCCGGCGATCAGAACGGCATTGCGGTGACCTATGACCGGCTGGTTCCGCGCGAACGCGGACAATCGCCCGAGCAGGTCTTTGACGAATGCTCCAAGGCAGGATATCGCGGCATCAACATCACCTATCCCTACAAGGAGCGGATCGCGGACCTGGTTCATATTGACGATCCCCTGGCCCGCGCGATGGGGGCGGTGAACACGGTGATCTTCGACGCCGATGGACCACGGGGCCATAACACCGATTACTCGGGCTTCATGGCCGCCTATGGACAGGCGCGCGGACAGGCGGCGCCCGGGCCGGTTCTGATGATCGGCACCGGCGGTGTGGGGCGGGCGGTGGCCTTTGGTCTGGCTGGCCTTGGCGCCACGGAACTGCGGCTGCTGGATCGCGATCTGGACAAGGCGCGGGCGCTGGCGGATACTCTGGCCGGCGTGGCCCCCGACATGGCGGTCACCATCTGCACGGACCCCGAGACAGGCGCGCGGGGCGCAAGCGGGCTGATCAACTGCACCCCGGTCGGGATGGTCGGATACGAGGGCACGCCCCTGCCCGGCCATGCGATGGCCGGGGCCGACTGGGCCTTTGACGCGGTCTATACGCCCGTCGAAACCCGGTTCCTGACCGATGCGGCGGATATGGGATTGTCGGTGATCAGTGGTTGGGAGCTGTTCTTTTTTCAAGGCGTCCACGCCTGGGCGCATTTCTGCGGTGCCCCGGTGAACCAGGCCACCCTTCGCCACGCGTTGATCCACATGGGAGAAGCGGCATGAAGACCTCGATCGCCACCGTCTCGGTATCCGGCAGCCTGCGCGAAAAGCTGCAGGCCATTGCCGCCGCCGGTTTCGACGGCGTGGAAATCTTTGAACAGGATTTCATCGCCGACGAAAGCAGCCCGCGCGATGTCGGCCGCCTGATCAGGGATCACGGGTTGGACATCACCCTGTTCCAGCCGTTTCGCGATTTCGAAGGGCTGCCCGGCGCACAACGGACCAAGGCCTTTGATCGGGCAGAGCGCAAGTTTGACCTGATGCAGGAACTGGGCACCGATCTGGTGTTGTTCTGTTCCTCCGTTCATCCCGATGCTCTGGGCGGAATCGACCGGGCCGCCGAGGATTTTGCCGAACTGGGCGAACGGGCGGCCGCGCGCGGCATCCGCGTGGGATACGAGGCGCTGGCCTGGGGCCGGCATGTCAACGACCACCGCGACGCCTGGGAAATCGTCCGCCGGGCTGATCATCCGAACATCGGACTGATCCTCGACAGTTTCCACACCCTGGGGCGCGGCATCGACCCGGAAACCATCCGCCGCATTCCCGGCGACAGGATCTTCTTTGTGCAACTGGCCGATGCGCCGCGCATTGACATGGACCTGCTGTACTGGTCCCGCCATTTCCGCAACATGCCCGGCGAAGGTGATCTGGATGTGCGCAGTTTCACCCGAGCGGTGGCCGCGACCGGCTACACCGGGCCGATCAGTCTCGAGATCTTTAACGATCAGTTTCGCGGCGGGAACCCCGCCAGCGTCGCCCGCGACGGCTACAGGTCGCTGATCTACCTGATGGATGATGTTCGCCGGGCCGAACCCGAACTGACCGTGGATCTGCCCGATATGCCTGCCCGCGTCGCGGTCGAGGGCACCGCCTTTGTCGAGTTCGCCTCGCGCGGGGCCGAAGCGCAGGCGCTGGAGCACCTGTTGGAAACACTGGGGTTCGCGCAGACAGGCAAACATGTGTCCAAGGACCTGACCTTATGGCAACAGGGCGACATCCGGATCGTGATCAACCGCGAACGTCAGGATTTCGCCGGCACCGCATTCAATGTCCACGGCACCAACATCTGCGATATCGGGCTGTCAGTGACATCGGCCTGCGACACCGTTCAACGGGCCACGGCATTGGGATCCGAGCCATTCCAGCAGCCTCTCGGACCCGGCCAGCTGGACATACCGGCGATCCGTGGACTGGGCGGCAGCCTGCTGCATTTCCTCGACGGGTCGGACAGACTGTCGGCTGTCTGGGCATCGGAATTCGCCGCCACCGGAACAGCACCCGGCGCGCATGGATTGGAAAGCGTCGATCATATCGCGCAGACCATGACCTATGACGAAATGCTCAGCTGGTCGTTGTTCTACACCTCGTTGTTCGACATGGACCGCGCGCCTATGGTCGACGTGATCGATCCCGACGGTCTGGTGCGCAGCCAGGCGCTCAAGGCGGCCGGTAACGGGTTCCGGATCACGCTGAATGGTGCCGAGACGCATCGCACGCTCGCCGGGTCTTTCCTGGCCGAGAGTTTCGGCGCGCCGGTGCAGCATGTGGCCTTTGCCACGGATGACATCTTTGCCACTGCCCAGGCGCTGGCAAAATCGGGCTTTGCCTCGCTGCCGATGACCGAGAACTACTATGCCGATCTGGTGTCGCGGTTCGATATCCCCGAGGACCAGCTGGCGCTGATGAAACAGCACAACATCCTGTACGACTGTGACGATGCAGGCGCGTTTTTTCAGATCTACAGCCAGCCTTTTGCCGGGGGCATGTTCTTTGAGATCCTAGAACGCCGGGGCCCCTACGATGGCTATGGTGCGCCGAACGCGCCCTTCCGGATCGCCGCGCAAAAACGGCAGATGCGGGCCAAGGGGATGCCGCGCCGATAGCCGCTATTCGGCGGCGCTTTTCAGGCTGGCCATCAGGTTGTGGAATTTCTCGCCCTGAACGGCCACGTGCGCGCGCAGCGCGGCAGAGGCGGCGTCGCCCGCACCGCGGGTCAGCGCATCGACCACCGCCTCGTGTTCGGCCATGGACTGTGCCATGCGCCCGCGAAACCGCAGCTGTTGCCGGCGGAACGGCTTGAGCCGCTTGTGCAGTTTCGCGGCCTCCTGTTCGAGAAAGGAATTGCCCGACTGCCGGTAGATGATTCGATGAAACCGCTCGTTTTCGACATAGTAGGCATCAGTGTCCTGGGCATCGACGGCCGCCTGGCATTTGGCGTTCGCGTCGCGCAGATCATCCAGCGCCTTGTCCGAAATCCGCATCGCGGCAAGACGACCGCAGACCGCTTCGAGTTCGGCCATGACTTCGAACATTTCCATGAGCTCGACAGGCCCCGGCTGTCGGACAAAGGCGCCGCGCCGGGGGATCAACTCAACCAGCCCGGACAGGGCAAGTCTTTGAAATGCTTCTCGAAGCGGTGTTCTGGAAACGCCGAACTGATCGGCCAGCCGTACCTCGTCCAGCCGGTCTCCGTCTGAGTAGGTTCCGTTGAAGATCAGCTCTTCGAGTTCCTCGGCGATATTGTCGGCACGACGTTGCTGCATTTTTTTGCCTTAGCATTCCGGCGCAACGAATTCAATATTGATATTCTTGTATACAAAAACTTGACTTGAAAAACATCATGAGCTTACGTTTTGGCACGCCCCGGTCCATCCGGGTCGGATTCTTTGGGAGGAAATCATGAAATCCATGCTGAAAACTGCGGTTGCAGCGCTGGCGCTGGTGTCTGCGGGCACGCTGGCCAATGCAACCGAACTGCGCCTGTCGCACCAATGGTCGAACAAGGACATCCGTCACCAAGTCGCGCAGATCGTGGCCGACGAAGTGGCCGCCGCTAATGTCGACCTTGAAATCAAGATTTTCGGCTCAAAGTCGCTGTTCAAGCCGCGCGAACAATACAAGCCGCTCAGCCGTGGCCAACTGGACATGACCGTTCTGCCGCTCAGCTATGCCGGTGGCCAGCAGCCGGCCTATAACCTGACGCTGATGCCCGGCCTGGTGAAGAACCATGACCACGCCGCCCGGCTCAGCAATTCGCCCTTTATGGAAGCGCTCGAGGCCAAGATGGCCGACGATGACGTGATGGTGCTGGTCCACGGTTATCTGGCGGGCGGTTTCGCGGGCAAGGACAAGTGCATCACCGCACCCGAGGATGTCGCGGGCCTGCAGACGCGTGCGGCGGGCAAGTCGTTTGAACAGATGCTGGCGGGCGCCGGGGCTTCGATTGCTTCCATGGCATCGTCCGAAATCTACAACGCGATGCAGACCGGCGTGCTGCAGGCGGCCAATACGTCGTCGTCGTCCTTTGTCTCGTACCGGATCTACGAGCAGGTCAGCTGCTACACTCCGGCGGGCGACGTGGCCTTGTGGTTCATGTATCAGCCGCTGCTGATGAACAAGAGCACCTTTGAAGGGCTGACCGAAGAACAGCAGGCCGCACTGCTGGCCGCTTCGGCCAAGGCCGAAGCCTATTATCTGGAAAACGCCAAGGGACAGGATGCGGCATCCGCCAAGGTGTTTGCCGACGCAGGTGTCGAGATTGCGCAGATGAGCGCAGAAGACTTCGACGCGTGGCGCAAGCTGGCGATGGAAACCTCGTACAAGAAATTTGTCGAAGAGGTTCCGGACGGGCAGCAGTTGCTGGATCTCGCGCTGGCCGTGGAATGATGCGGTAGCGGGGCAGCCATCGGTTGCCCCACCACCTGAAGAAGAAGGAAACGATCATGGCCGGACAAAGCTCTGCCAGAATCGCACCAACCGGCAACAACCCGTTTCTGCGCACCGTGGCTGCCCTGTCGACGCTGGCGGGTTGGTGCTCGGCGGCCATGATCGTCGCCGCCGTCGCAATCACCTGTCAGATGATCGTCATCCGCTTTGTTCTGAACGGCTCGACCGTCTGGCAGACCGAGGCGGTGATCTATCTGGTCATCGCGGCAACCCTCATTGGCCTGTCATACGTGCAACGCTTGCGCGGGCACGTGAACGTCGATCTGATCCCCATTTCGCTGCCGCCCCGCGCGCGTTACGTGCTGGCCGTTCTGACCGCCTGCCTGTCCATCGGCATCGTCGCGGTTATGCTGTGGTACGGGTATGAATACTGGCATTTCGCCTGGGAGCGGGGCTGGCGGTCTGACACTGTCTGGGGGGTCAGGCTGTGGATTCCCTACCTCGCCCTGCCGATCGGGTTCGCCCTGCTGATGTTGCAGCTGATCGCCGACCTCGTGGCGCTGCTGATCGGCGTCGACACACCATTTGGACTGGAAAGCTGACCGATGGATCCCCTCGTACTTGGCGGGCTGGTGGCCCTGACCACCATCCTCGTGTTGTTCTCTGGCGTGTCGGTGGCCATGGGGCTGCTGATCGTTTCGGCCGGCTTTCTCATTGCCTTCGATGGCATGCGCTCGCTGGAATTGATGCCCGAAATCCTGTTCGGCAAGCTGGATAACTTTGCCCTGCTGTCGATCCCGATGTTCATCATCATGGGCTCGTCCATCGCCTCGACCCGCGCCGGTGCCGATTTGTACGAAGCTCTGGAACGCTGGTTGTCCCGCGTTCCCGGCGGGCTGGTCGTTTCCAACCTCGGGGCTTGCGCGCTGTTTGCGGCCATGTCGGGGTCATCGCCGGCCACCTGCGCCGCAATTGGCAAGATGGGCATTCCCGAGATGCGCAAACGCGGCTACCCCGACGGCGTTGCCGCCGGATCGATTGCCGCCGGCGGCACCTTGGGCATCCTGATCCCGCCCTCGGTCACGATGATCGTCTACGGTATCGCCACAGAAACCTCGATCGGGCGGCTGTTCTTGGCTGGTGTCATTCCGGGCCTGATGCTGGTGGGGTTGTTCATGGCCTGGTCGCTGTATTCCACGTGGCGATCCGGCGAGGCCAAACGCCTGGGTTCGGGCAGTTACAGCTGGACCGAACGGTTCGAGATCCTGCCCCGCGTTCTGCCGTTTCTTCTGATCATCCTCGGCGTGCTCTACGCGATGTACGGCGGCGTGGCGACGCCTTCGGAAACCGCCGCCGTGGGGGCGCTCCTGTGCCTCTTGATCGCGATGATCATCTACCGGCTGTGGAATCCGGCAGACCTGTGGGCAGTGCTGCGCGACAGCACCAAGGAGTCGGTGATGATCCTGTTCATCATCGCTGCCGCCGGTGTGTTTTCCTACATGCTGAGCTCGCTGTTCATCACACAGTCGATTGCCGAATGGATCGGAACGCTGGATGTCAACCGCTGGGTCCTGATGGGGGCGGTGAATGTGTTCCTGCTGATCGCGGGGTTCTTCCTGCCCCCCGTGGCGGTGATCCTGATGGCCGCGCCGATCCTGTTGCCGATCATCACAACCGCCGGCTTCGATCCGATCTGGTTTGCGGTGGTGCTGACCATCAACATGGAGATCGGGCTGATTTCCCCGCCGGTGGGGTTGAACCTCTATGTGATCAACGGCATCGCGCCTGACATTTCTCTCAAGACCATTCTGATGGGGTCGCTGCCCTTTGTCGCCTGCATGGTGCTGGCCATCGTGCTGCTCTGCCTGTTTCCGGGCCTTGCGACCTGGCTGCCCAATGCCGTTATGGGAGCCGCATTTTGACCTTGCTCGCCGATCTTCTGTCCACCGTGTTCGAGCGCCGCTACCGGCGCCTTGGATCCCGCGGCCGCAACAGCCGCCCGATTACAGAGCTGGCGGCGGAACTGGTCGGATCGGCCGGTGAGACCACCGGCCTGTCTCTGGCCGAGGACATTTTGTTGGGGTTCGAGGGGCTGAACGATGCCGACAAGCTGGCCTTTTTCAACCACATCGCGACCAGCATGAACATCGATCCCGAAACCGTGCGCACGGCGCTCGACTCCTATGAACGGGAACCGACCAAGGACAGCTACCGCAAGTACATGGCCGCTTCCGAACCCCGCCGGCAGGAATTGATCCGTCGCCTCAACCAAGTGCCCGGCGCGACCGGTGCGCTGGTCGCGATGCGGTCAGACCTGCTGCGACTGGGCCGAGATGTGCCGGCGCTGCAGGCTCTGGACCTGGATTTCCGGCACCTGTTCGCCTCGTGGTTCAACCGGGGTTTTCTGGTGTTGCGTCCGATCAACTGGCAGAGCCCCGCCCACATTCTGGAAAAGATCATCGCTTACGAGGCCGTTCATGCCATCCACAGCTGGGACGATCTGCGGCGCAGGCTGCAACCCAGTGACCGGAGGTGTTTTGCCTTTTTCCATCCGGCCATGCCGGATGAGCCGCTGATCTTTGTCGAGGTCGCCCTGACCAAGGGCATTCCGAACTCGGTGCAGGGGCTGCTGGCGCAGGACCGGACCTCGCTGATGGCCGAAGACGCCGACACGGCGGTGTTCTATTCGATTTCCAACTGCCAGTCGGGACTGGCCAGCATTTCGTTCGGGAATTCGCTGATCAAACAGGTCGCCGCCGACCTGGCGGCGGAACTGGCCGGGATCAAGACATTTGTCACCCTGTCGCCGATCCCCGGCCTGACCCCGTGGCTGTCCAAACAGGGGTTGAGCTGGGATATCCGCGATGCGGACGCAATGAAGGCAACCGCCGCCTATTACCTGTTGAACGCCAAGGGGCGCGACGACCTGCCGGTGGACCCGGTGGCTCGGTTCCACCTGGGCAATGGCGCGGTTGTCCACGCGGTGCACGCCGACGCCGACACCTCGGACAAGGGCCGCGAACAATCCGGAGGCACCATGGTCAACTACCTGTATGGCCTGAAAAAGATCGCGCAGAACCACGAAAAATTCGCGACCACAAAAGACGTGCCGGCCTCCTCGGAGGTACGGTCGCTTGCGGCTGGCGCAGCGATTGCGCAGACACAGGAAGGCTGAGATCATGGCAAACCCGCTTTATGACGACCTGTTCGGTGCCCACGCCGGCAAGACAACCCCGTTCCTGCTTTTGCCCGACGGCCACACGATCTCCCACGCCGCCTTTCTGGAGATGTCCGCGCAAATGGCACATGCGATGCTGGCGACCGGGCTGTCGCCCGGCGACCGGGTGGCCGTTCAAGTGCAAAAATCGCCACAGGCTCTGGCAATCTATGCCGCCTGCGCGCAGGCCGGGCTTGTCTTTCTGCCGCTGAACACCGCCTACACCGTCGACGAGCTGTCCTATTTCATCGAGAACAGCGGCGCCCGGCTGATCATTTGTGACGGGGCCAGCCGCGAGGATCTGTCGGCCCTGGCGGACAAACAGAACGCCACGCTTTTGACATTGAACGCGGACGGCAGCGGCTCGTTGACCGACCGGGCCGCGACGATGTCCACGTCGTTTCACACCATCGACCGAGACGGCGAGGACCTCGCCGCATTCCTGTACACATCGGGCACCACCGGGCGGTCGAAGGGCGCGATGCTGACCCAGAACAACCTGCTGTCCAATGCGCGGACGCTGGTCGAGGAATGGCGGTTCACGAACGACGACGTTCTGCTGCACGCGCTGCCGATCTTTCATACCCACGGGCTGTTCGTCGCGACCAACGTAATGCTCGCCTCGGGCGGCAGCATGATCCTGCTGCCAAAGTTCTCGCCCGACGACATCATCGACTGGATGCCGCGCGCGACGACGATGATGGGGGTCCCGACCTTTTATACCCGCCTCTTGGACGACCCCCGGTTCACCGGCGATCTGACCGCTCATATGCGGCTGTTCGTGTCCGGGTCCGCCCCCTTGCTGGCCGAAACCCATACCCGTTTCGAAGACCGGACCGGGCACCGCATTCTGGAACGCTACGGGATGACGGAAACCAACATGAACACGTCAAACCCCTATGACGGCGAACGTCGCGCCGGAACGGTCGGCTTTTCCCTGCCCGGGGTCGAGCTGAAAATCACCGATGCGGCCACCGGCGCGACGCTGCCCGACGGCGAGGTCGGCCAGATCGAGGTGCGCGGGCCGAATGTTTTCAAGGGTTACTGGCAAATGCCCGAGAAAACCGCCGCCGAACTGCGCGACGACGGGTTCTTTATCACCGGCGACCTGGGCAGGATCGACGCAGACGGCTACGTTCACATCGTCGGTCGAAACAAGGACCTGATCATCTCGGGCGGCTACAACATCTATCCCAAGGAAATCGAGCTGGTGCTGGATGAGCAGCCCGGCATTCTGGAAAGCGCCGTTGTCGGGGTCCCGCATCCCGATTTCGGCGAAACCGCGCTGGGCATTCTTGTGCCGGAGGCCGGTCAACCCCCCGATATCGACGCCATCATGGCCGCGGTTCAGGCCTCGCTTGCGCGGTTCAAACATCCGCGCAAGCTTGTGGTGCTGGAGGAACTGCCGCGCAACACGATGGGGAAGGTTCAAAAGAACCTGCTGCGCGACCAGTTCGCAACGATGTTCACAGAAGGCTGACCGGGTCAGGCGCGTTCAAAGATCGCCGCGAGCCCCTGACCGCCACCGATGCACATTGTTTCAAGCCCATAGCGCGCGTCCTGACGTTCCATCGTGCGCACCAGCCCGGCAAGGATACGGCCACCGGTCGCCCCCACGGGATGGCCCAGCGAGATGCCTGATCCGTTGACGTTCATGCGCGCGAAATCGTCCTGGCCCAGGCCCCAATCCTTGGTGCAGGCCAGCACCTGCGCGGCAAAAGCTTCGTTGAGCTCGATCACGTCGATGTCCTTCAACTGCAGACCGGCTCGGTCCAGCGCGCGGGCGGTCGCCGGCACCGGTCCGATACCCATGGTTCGCGCCGGCACCCCGGCCACCGCCCAGCTGCGCATCGTTACATAGGCTTTCAGCCCAAGCCTGTCCGCCATGGCGCGCGTGGTCACGATACAGGCCGACGCCCCGTCGTTCTGGCCGCTGGCATTGCCTGCCGTCACGGTCGATTTGGGATCGATCTTGATCCGGATCGGAGTCAGGCCGGCCAGTTTTTCGAGGCTGACATCGAGACGCGGGTGTTCATCTTTGTCGAATACCTGGTCGCCCTTGCGGCGGTCGCGCACGGTGACCGGAATGATTTCATCGTCGAACCGGCCCGCCTCTTGCGCGGCAACGGCGCGGCGGTGGGATTCCACGGAGAATTCATCCTGCGCGTCACGGAGGATATCATGGCTTTCGCGCAGATTTTCTGCGGTCTCCAACATACCGCCCGGCACCGGATAGTTGATCCCGCCGGCGGTGATCCGGCCCTGGGCCAGCGCGTCATGAAATTCCAGCGACGAGCCCTTGATCCCCCAGCGTGCGCCGGTCGAATAAAACGGCGCGTTCGACATCGATTCCGCGCCGCCTGCAATCACCAGCTGCGAGCCGCCGGTGGCCACCTGCATCACCGCGTTGATCACCGCCTGCAGGCCCGATCCACAGCGCCGGTCCAGCTGGTAACCGCCCGCATCTTCCGGCAATCCGGCATCCAGACCGACCACCCGGCCAACGGCCGGAGCATCCATCGTTGGGTAGCACTGGGCGAAAATGACGTCCTCGACGTGCTCTGCCACCCCCGGTGACCGCGCCAGTAGCCCCTCGACCACGGCCCGCCCCAGTTGCTGCGCCTGCAGCGACTTGAACTGGCCTCCGAACCGACCCACGGGCGTACGAACCGGATCGCAAATCACCACATCATTCAGCATTGTCATGTTTCCTTGTTTCTTGCCTTTGAGTGCACCGGATCGAGTCTGCATGGCCCCCGGTCCGGATGTGCGATCACTCAATAGCGCCGTCAATCGGAAATTTATTTCGCACAGTGGAACTCGGTTGGCAACCGGACAGACCGCGCACCCGCCAAAGATCAAGATCACCGGTTGACCCTGACCACCGGGCCATCAACTATCGCCCGAACACACTGACACTCCAACGGGCAAAGCACCGCCTTGGCATTCAAGTTCGTACACACGGCGGATATCCATCTGGATTCACCGCTGAAATCCCTGGCCCTGCGCGAGGAGGGTTTGGCCGAGCTGGTTGGCAACGCCACCCGGTCCGCGCTGACACGGATTGTGGACATGTGTTTGGACGAGGCCGTTCACGCCCTGCTGATTGCCGGCGACCTTTATGACGGCGCGCAGACCTCGATGAAGACCGCGCGCTTTCTTGCGCAGGAGCTGGAACGGCTGGATGCCGCGGGCATCCCGGTCTACGTGATCCGGGGCAACCATGATGCACTGTCCAAGATCACCCGCGAACTGGTGCTGCCGGAGAGCGTAAAGGTCTTTCGCGGGCGGGCCGAGGTCGTCGAAACCCGCTGGAACGGTCACGATGTCGCCCTGCACGGCATTTCCTTCAGCAAACCCCATGCACCCACCAGCCTGCTCGACCATTTCAAGGCGCCTGTGCCGGGCGCATTCAACATCGGGCTGTTGCACACCAGCCTGGGCGGCGCGCCGGGGCACGACCCCTATGCGCCCTGTACCCTGGCGGAGCTGCAGCAGACCCAATTCGACTATTGGGCGCTGGGCCACATCCACCAGCGTTCGTTCCACGCCGGCCCCGCCACGGTGGTCATGCCCGGTATCCCACAGGGCCGCGACATCGGCGAGGCCGGGGCCAAGTCCGTGACGCTGGTGCATGTCGACGATGCCGGTGAGGTAACGCTGGAGGAGCGAAACGTCGCGACGGCCCGTTTCGAGCGGCTGCCGCTGGCCTGCAGCAACTGTGCCGACTGGCCGGAGCTGGTCGATGCCCTGAAACAGGCGCTGGTCACCGCACGCCGAAAGTTTGACGCTGATCATCTGATCGTCCGCCCGGTTCTGACCGGCGTCTCGCCGCTGGCCTGGAGGGCGCAACGAGACGCCGACCTGCTGCACGCCGAGGCGCAACAGGCCGCAGAGGCGATCGGATCGCTGTCCATCGACAAGGTCGAAATTGCGCTCGACCAGGGAACCGCGAGCCAGCCGGCCGGCGCGTTGGGCGATCTGGCCGCGATGATCAACGACAGCACGCTGGATGCCGCCGACCCGAGGGCTCGGGCAGAGCTCGACCTACTACAGAAACACCTGCCCCGCGATCTGCGCGGCCTTTGGGGTGACACGCCCGAAGACATCTCCGCTACGCTCCACGATGAAATTCGCCAGGGCGCACTGGAGGTTCTGGCCCGTCTTAAGGCATCGGAAGATTAGAGCATGCGGCTGACCCGTCTTGATCTGACCCGCTATGGCAAGTTCACCGACGCCAGCCTGTCGTTCGGGCCCCGGCCAGCGCCCGGTCAACCTGACCTGCACGTCATTTACGGCCCGAACGAGGCAGGGAAGTCGACGTTTCTGTCTGCCTGGCTGGACCTGTTGTTCCAGATACCCACGCGCAGCACGATGGGTTTCCTGCACCCCTATGCCTCGATGCAGATCGGCGCCACGCTGGAGATTGATGGGACATCCCATAACCTGGTACGGATCAAGAAACGCGATCACGCGCTGCTGGATGCACAGGGCTCCCCCTTGGGCGAAGCGCTGATCCATGGCGGGCTGCGCAGGCTGGATCGCGATGCCTACACCGCCATGTTTTCCCTGAACCGGCAAACGCTGGATGAGGGCGGTGAAAGCATTCTGGCCAGCGAAGGCGATCTGGGCGAGTTGCTGTTTCAGGCCAGCGCCGGCTTGACGGATCTTGCGATGCAATTGGCCGCGCTCCGGGACAAGGCGGATGAGTTCCTGAATGCGACGGGCCGCAAGGGAGAGCTGCGCGAGTTGCATGCCGCCTGCACCGAGTTGGAAAAGGAGATCAAGACGCAGGACACCGCAGCCAGCGAATTTTCCCGGCTGAGCGACACGCGGGACGCGGCCCTGAACGACTGGCAAAAGGCCCGGGAGACCGCAACAGCGACACAGGCCGAACTCGCTGCGCTCGAGCGGCTCGGCGATGCGCTGCCGCTGGCCCAGCGGTTGACCCGATTGCAGCAGCAGATTGACGCCTTTGACGATTTGCCCGCCCCACCCGAGAGTTGGCTCGACGAATTGGCCGCTTTCGACCGCGCCGAAACAGAGATCGCCACGCGCAAAACGAACGCAAAACGAATGGTGCAGGATCTGCAGCGCGACCTGACGGCGCTGCAGCCTGACGACTCCATTTTCGAGGTGGAAGGCCAGATCGACGCGGCCGAAACGCTGAAATCCGCACATGACACGGCCCGCGCCGATCTGCCCCGCAGACAAAGCGAGCAACAGGCCGAGCAAAATGCGATCCGGGACTGCCTGAACCGCCTGAACCAGAGCCGGTCCGATGCCAACAGCCTTCTGCTGCCTGCTGCCGCGACCGGCCGGCTGCGCGGCCTGATCGAACGGCATTCGGGCATCGACATGGCCTGCGCCGCAGCCGAAGACGAACACCGGCGCGCGGTTGCCGAGCATGATCTTGCAACGGCCCAACTGACCGAAATCGGCGGTGCACAAACCAATCTGGGTGGTCTGGGCCATCTGGTTCAGCAAATCCGCCGCGACGACCCTCAGGGCGCGCTGGACCGGGAAACCCGACAGTTGGAACTGGCGCGGACCCGGCTGGACGCGGCCCTGTCCGATTTGTCGCCGTGGACTGGCTCGGGGCATGATCTCGCCGTGCAATCCTGCCCGGACGCCAACGTTCTGAACCATCTAGAGCGGGAAATCAGCCACGCGGAACGCAGCGCCGAACGCGATGCGGAACAACAGACGCGGCTGAACCGAGAAATCGAACAGGCGGAGCGGCGTCAGCACAGCGCGGAAAACACCGGTTCGGTTTCCCTGTCCGAAGCCGCCCACGCGCGAACCCGGCGCGAAGCCGCATGGCGCGACCACCGCGCGGCCCTTGATCCAGAGACGGCGGACCGCTTTGAAGAGGCGATGCGGCTGGACGACCAGATCGGAGCGGCCCTGTCCGAACACAGAGCCAAGGCCGCCAGCGCAGCGGAGGCGGCGCAAGCGCTCGCCGAGAAACGGCACGAGGCGGAAGCCGCGACCAAGGCCGCGGAAGGGTCGGCGGCGCGTGTCGATGCCCTGAACAATCGGCTGAGAGGATACATCAGCGCCGCCGCGCCGCAGCTGCCGGACGACATGACACTGGGCGCATTCCGTTCGTGGCTGGCACGTCGTGAACAGGCGTTGGAGGCCCATGAGCATCACGAACAGGCCCTGCGCGGCCGGGCTCACGCCGAAACCCACGTGCAGCGCTCCTTGGCCGACTTGCAAACCGCGCTGACACAGGCGGGTCATGCGTTGCCCTCCGGGGCCAGCCTGTCGGTGGCATTGGAAACCGCACAGTCGCTGCTGGACCGCGCGGCAGAAATCACTGCCCTGCGCCGGACCGCCGGCGCCGCGCAGCAAGACGTCCAACGCCGGGAACAGGACCTGAAACAGGCCGACAAGGCCCGCGATGCGTGGCGACAGGAGTGGAACCGGGCGTGTGCCGACACCTGGCTGGCCGATGCGCCGCTCGACGTGTCCGAAATGCGCGCCATTCTGGAAGAGTTGGGCGTCATGCAGTCCCATGTTGCACGGCTGGGCGATCTGGACCGACGGGTTCGAACGATGGAGGACAACCGCGACGCCTTTGATCGCGCGGTCCGCGCCTTGGCTGAACAGCTCGGTATGGCCGCTGACGCGCCGGTGCGGGACCTCTGGCACGATGTGACCAGCCGGTTGCGCGATGCGCAGGCCATGCGGGCCCGCCGCAGCGACCTGCAACAGCGTTTGGATCGCGCCCTCGCGGAGCAGGCAGAAATCGATACCGCGGCGCAGATTCACAGTCGGCGCACAGCGGAATTCGCCGAGTTCTTTGCAACGGTCAGCTGGCCCGAGACCCGCGCCGCTCTGATCCATGCCGGCAAGCGGGCACAACTGGAACGCACCCGCGCCACTCTGGTTGACGACATCTGCACGCTCATGCGCTGTGCCGACCTCGAGCAGGCACTGGCGCAACTCGGCACCGCCAATCACGAAGAAACCGAAGGCCGCATTGCCGCGCTGAAAGCGGATCTTGAAACCCATAACTCCGAGAGAGAGGAGGCGCACACCGCCCTGCGGCATGCCGAACGCGCGATTGATGCTATTGGCGGCGATGGCGCGGTCGCCCGTCTGGAGGAGCGCCGCCAGACCCTGTTGCTTGAGATCGAGGATCGCGCCCGCCAACACCTGCGGCTGCGGCTGGGCGCGCTGGCCGTGGACAACGCGCTGCGCCGCTATCGCGACACCCATCGCAGCGACATGATGCAGCGCGCCTCAGATGCGTTCAGTCAGATGACGGGAAACCGATACACCGGGCTGGCGGCACAGCCCGACGGGCAGCGCGAAGTTCTGGTGGCGCTGGCGGCGCAGGGCGGCTCAAAGGAGGCCGCGCAGCTGTCCGAAGGCACGCGTGCGCAGTTGTATCTGGCGCTGCGGATCGCAGGGTATCACGAATTTCTCCGCAGCAACGGTCCGGTGCCGTTCGTCGCCGACGACATCATGGAAAGCTTTGACGATACCCGCGCCAAACAAACTTTCGCCTTGCTCGGCGACATGGCCCGCTCGGGTCAGGTGATTTACTTGACCCACCACGAACACCTGTACGATATCGCCCGCGCGGCCTGTCCCGAGGTGCAGATCCACGAATTGAGCAATTAGGGCCACGTCCGCAAAGTTCTCATCGCGGGCCACGGTCACTTGATGACACCAGTCCGGTCCACTCAAAGTCTCGCAACTACGTGATGGACTGCTGACTCAGCGCAGCCCGTCTTCTCCGGTCACGTCTTCGACCTGCAGACCGCCCATCCGGTGATGAATCCTCGGTCCCCGGCTCATCGCCAGTGCGAACAGCAACTCATTGGCGCGCGGACCGTCAGGCACGCCGACCTCCATCCCGTCAAAATGGCTGCGCACATAGGCGGCGTTGATGTGGCCCAGCGGGATGTCGATGCGGGTGCCGACGCCGCCGATCTTCATCGACGACGGCACGATCGCCTTGGCCTCGCCCAGCCGCGCCCGCATGGCATAGCCGCCCGGGACGTGCCACAGCGCGGTGTGCTCCAGCTCGCCGTTTTCCCCGGCCAGCCCGGCCTTGCCATAACCGTCGATGCCGTCGATCCCGCCCATCGCCTCGATCAGCTGGTCGGTCATCGACAGGCCCAGCGGTTTCAGGTCCTCCATCGCCGATTGCAGATCCTCGGTGTACCCCCCGGCAAAGGGGTTGCGCACGATGGCCACGATGGCGGCGCGCCGGCGCGGCAGCTTTGGCGCCGGGCCGCCGTCGTGGTGGATGTCCTCGATAAAGGTCATGGTCTTGCGCAGGGTGAAATCAGGCATGGGTCAGGTCCTTGGGGCTGTGGCTTGGGGTCAGGCTGAGTGCCTGCCCCGACAGGGTCAGATGCGCGGCGCAGATCAGCCCGCGTGCAAGGCAGGTTTCGGCAAAGGCGCGGCCGCGGGCCAGGGCGGCTTTGGCTTCGTCATCTGTCAGGGGGGCGACGTCCACGGTCACCGGACGGTCGCCCAGATCGCTGTCCGGGCTCAGATCGCGGGCCGGGCGGCGGGTGACCTTGTCAGAGCCGGGAAGGTCCACCGCGTTGCCGATCAGCGTGGCGGCGGCATCGGCCTGCGCCGCAGTGGCGGCCAGCACGGTCACCCCGTCGGCGATGCCCAGCGACTGGCTGCGCCCCCGCCAGCCCGAGGTGGCGATGCCGCGCACGGGGCTACTGGCGGTCAGGCGGATGGTGTCGTGGCGGCCGGCGGCGATGGCGGCGGTGAATTCAGCGTCGCCGCTCAGGCGCAGGGCAATATCGCCGCCGTTGTTCACATAGGCGCGCCGCAGCGGACCGGCGGCGATCATCACGCTCAGAACCGTATCGGCGACTGCGCCTGCCACTGCCGCCATCGGGGTCACGAACCGGGGGGCATAGGGCGCCGTGGCGGCCAGCATGTGGCGGGCGATGCGGCCAGACAGCACCGGGTGCCGCGCAACCGGGGTGCGCAGGGCGGGCAGTTCCGGCACCAGTTCATCCAGCACGGTGTCGAACCGGGTGCAGGCAGCGGTCAGGGCGGCGGCACGGCCCGGCCCCTCGGCATCGACGATCAGGTCGATGGGGCCGTGGTGCAGGTGCATCCGGCGCCCATCCGGCAACATGGCGGCCTGCATCGGCATCGCGCTACCTCTTGCGTTCGACCGGGCCAACGGCGCGCAGGTCGGCGCCGTATTCGCCGCCATGTTCCAGCACGTCCGCGACATCGCGGACCGCCTCGTCATGGCCGCCCAGCGCACGGTAGTCCGCCCGGGGCACGGTGAATTCCAGCGGGGCGACAATGGCCGGTGTCGGCACGTAGCCAAAGGAGTTGTCCGGCATCCGGGTCACATCCGCCATCAGGGTGATCCCCCCGCCGGGCCAGACATAGGTCGGTGCGCCGCCGCAGGTCACGGTGGTTTTCAGCGCCTGCACCGATTGCGTCAGCCGCACCGGGTTGCGGGTGACCCCCGACCGCAACGACCCGCCGGCGCCGCCCATGAACAGCACGGTGCAAAGCGCCGGTTCGCAGTTCTCCGCAATCAGATCGACCGAGGGGCGCAGGGCGGATGGCAGTGGCTTCTCCTGCGGCTCCAGATCGTCGTCCAATTCGTAATAGGCGTATTGTTCGCCCGTGGTGGACACCATCAGCAGGGTCAGACCGGGGCGCGCACCTTTCTTTTCGAGCCAGGGGCCAAGAATGGTCAGCGGATCCTGGATATCGGTCCCGCCCCAGCCCAGCCCCGGCGCGGCGACCTGAAAATAGCGGCCCGGCGTGGACCGGCGCCCCTTGATGCGGATGCCGGTGTCGGGCCAGCCCAGCACCTTGCCGGCCTGATGTTCGCTGACAACGCCGGTGATGTGATCGTCGACCACGACCACCTCGTCGACCAGCCCCTGCCATTGCGAGGCGAACATGCCGATGGTCGCCGACCCGCAGCCGACGCGCATCCGTTCCTCGCGCTGGCCATCAACGATCGGCGGTTGCCCGGCCTGCACCACCACCGTTGCGCCGCCATCGACGGTCAGTTCGACCGCCTCGCGGTTGCACAGGCGCATCAGCGTGTCACAGGTAACGCGCCCTTCGGGCTTGGAGCCGCCGGTCAGGTGATCGACCCCGCCCAGCGACATCATCTGCGAGCCGTATTCCGAGGTGATCATCAGCCCGACCGCCTCTCCCTGACAGCGCACCACCGCGCCCTCGTGACCCAGGTGGCGGTCGGTGTCGATCTTTACCTTGACGCCGCAGTAGGAAAAGATCGCCTCGGTCACAACGGTGACAAAATCGACGCCATCGACCTCGCGGCTGACGATGAAGGGGGCCGGTTTGTAATCGGGATAGGTGGTGCCGGATCCGACGGCCGTGACAAAAAGATCGTCATCAGAGAGGGTGCCGTCCCATTCCGATTTCAAGAATGGGCGTATCTCACCGCCGTCGGCGATGCGCCGGTCCAGAACGGTCAACGGGTCGCATCGAATGATCTTGCCACCCTGGTTGGCATAGCGGTCACACGCGCCGATCTTGCCTTCGGCGATGTAACACATCACCGGGCAGGCATCGCAGCGGATCTTTTCCGGGCGCGCGCGGGTCATGAAGCCTCTCCTGCTGCCCGGATCGCGGCCAGCACCCGGTGCGGCAGCGCAGGCAGCGTATCGATGCGGGCACCACTTGCATGGCGGATCGCGTTCAAAATCGCCGGGGCGGTCGGGATCAGTACGTGTTCGCCCAGCCCCTTGGCTCCGAACGGCCCTTCGGGATCAGGCTTTTCGATCAGGATCGATTGAACCTCTGGCATATCGCCGGTAGTGGGGATCAGATAGTCGTGGAGGTTTTCGGTGCGGCCGGGAATGTACTCCTCCATCAGCGCCAGCCCCAGACCCTGCGCGACCCCGCCTTCGATCTGGCCTTCGGAGAGCAGCGGGTTGATCACCCGCCCCAGATCATGCGCGGCGGTGATTTTGTGGACCTTGACCGTGCCAAGGGTCATGTCCACCTCGACCTCGGCCATCTGCGCGCCATAGCCATAGACCGCATAGGGCGATCCCTGCCCGTTTTCGTCCATCTCGACGGTCGGCGGATCATAGGTCTCTTCGGCGCTCAGGACATAGCCGTTGGTGTCCGGTTCCAGCGACGACAGATCAATGTGCGCGGTCTGCGCGCCGTCTGTCACCACGATCTGCCCGGCCTCAAGCGACAGAACCGCATCAGGCCCCAGATTGGCACGGGTCAGGATCCGTGTCCGCAACGCCTGGCCGGCCAGTAGCGCCGCCTTGCCGGTCACGAAGGTCTGGCGCGAGGCCGAAGTCTTGCCACAGTCCGGTGTCAGCGCCGTGTCCGGTCCAACCAGATCGAAATCGGCAATCGGCAGACCGAGAGCATCGGCGCAAATCTGGGTGATCACCGTATTCGCACCCTGCCCGATATCGGTCGCGCCCTGGTGCAGGCGCAGATGGCCATCTGCGGTGATCCCCAACCGGATGGTCGACGGGTTCGGCAGAGCGGTGTTGCCGCAACCGTACCAGCAGGAGGCGACACCCACGCCCCGTTTTGTCTGTGTATTCGTCGCGTTGAAACCTTTCGCCGCCGCAAGCGCCGCCTGCCAAGGCTCGGCCAACGCGTCCAGACAATCTCCGATACCAACACCGAACAGCTGCTGGCCGCAGACCGTGCGGTCGCCGTCCCCGAGCGCGTTCAGACGGCGAAAGGCCAGGCGGTCCAAACCGGCCGCCATCGCCAGATCGTCAAACAGGGTTTCCTGCAGGATCGCAGCCTGCGGCACACCGAATCCCCGGAATGCGCCGGACACCGGCCCGTTGGTGTGCACCGCGCGGGCCTCTGCGTGATAGTTCGGGATCTTGTAGGGGCCGCTGGCGTGCACCGGTACGCGCACGGCAACGGTCGGGCCCCAACTGCTGTACGCTCCGGTGTTGAAATCGCCGTCGAACACCATCGCCGTCAGATACCCGTCCGCATCGGCACCGGCGGTGGCCTGCATCGTCGACGGGTGACGTTTGGTTGTCGAACTCATGCTTTCGCGACGGGAATACGCCATGCGCGACGGCAGACCTGTCTTCAGCGTGACTAAACCGATCAGCGGTTGCAGCGATAAATCCAGCTTTGACCCAAAGCCGCCGCCCGCTGCGGAGGGAATGATCCGCACCTGGTCGGGTGCCAGTCCAAGAACCTGCGCCGTTTCGTCCCGGTCCATGACCGGCGCCTGGGTGCAGGCCTGAATCACCAGAGTGTCGCCCTCCATCCAGGCGGCGCCGGCCTCCGGCTCGATGTAGGCGTGTTCGACATAGGCCGTCTCCGCGCGCGCCGTGACACGATAAGCGGCTGTGTCCAGCGCGGTTTTGGGATCGCCGCACAGCACCTTGCCGCCGATCAGAATGTTGCCCGGGCGGCCGGCATGAAGCTGTGCGGCTTCCGACGCGCGGGCCTGATCGGTTCGCAGCAATTCGGCCTCTGGCTCCCAATTCACCGGAAAGGTTGACAGGTCGAGGGCTTCAATCACGTCCGCCGGCCCCGCGACGACGGCGATTGCTTCGCCCCGCATCCGCACAAAACCATCGGCCAGCGCAGGCTGATCGACAAAGGCCGGTATTGTGCCGAACCGGTTGGCGCCGGGAATGTCGGCAGCCGTGAACACATGCACCCGATCACCGGCCCAGCCCGCAACATCGCCCAGCTGGAACCGCGCCGCGAAATGCGGAGAGCGGATTGCACGCACCAGCAGCGCGCCATCCGGCACATAATCGGCCCCGAATATCTCGCGCCCGTCAACCTTGGCCGCGCCGTCCAGGCGCGGCATGGCAGCCCCGACCGCGCCGCCGTTTGCCGGGTTCGCGTCGATGGATACAGGGTCAACGTCCATCACCGCTTCGATGATCTTGGCGTAGCCGGTGCAGCGGCACAGCACGCCGCCCAGTGCCTCTTCGACCTGCGCCCGGTTGGGGCGGGGCGTTTCCCGAAGCATGGCGCTGGCGGTGACCAGCATGCCCGGCGTGCAGATGCCGCACTGCGCCGCCCCGTGGCGCAAGAAGGCATCCTGCAGGCGTTCCGCAATGTCGCGAACGCCCTCGACGGTGACCACATCCGCACCGCCGGCGCGGATCGCGGGCGTCAGGCAGGCGCAGACCGGCGCACCATTCAACAAAACGGTGCAGGCGCCGCAATCGCCGGCATCGCAGCCGACCTTGGTGCCGGTTAGACCAAGATCCTCGCGCAGAACCTCGGAAAGACGTCGCCCCGGGGCCGCGTCCAGACTGGCCGGTTTCCCGTTGACCATGAGCGCAATTGCCGGAGTGTCTTTCATGATGCCTCTCCCGCCAGATCCGCAAGCGTGCGGCGCACCAGTTCGACGGCCGCCGTTGTCCGATAGGCCGCGTCGCCGCGAACATCGTCAATTGGAGACAGCGCGCGCGCCACCATGTCTGCGTCCACGGTCGCCGCCACATCTGCCAACCGACACCCGAGCAACTGGTT
The DNA here is from genome assembly GCF_020171285.1 of Seohaeicola saemankumensis. Lineage (GTDB taxonomy): Bacteria > Pseudomonadota > Alphaproteobacteria > Rhodobacterales > Rhodobacteraceae > JAIUZI01. Next base: position 81,628 of record NZ_JAIUZI010000012.1, on the reverse strand, counting down.
TTCAACCTCGCGCAGACGCACGGCCACAGGGCTGCAGGAGCCCACAGAAATCGCCGCTTCGCCAATCTTTCCGTCTTCGACCACCAAACGACCCGCGACCATGGCAATCGAAATGACCAGGTAGCGCCGCGCGCCCAGCTTTCGGAACCGGCTGATGCCCGCCCCTGCCGCTGCGGGGATCAGAATCGCCGTCACCATCTCGCCCGGTTGCAAGGCGGTTTTGCGCACTCCGGTGACAAAGCTACCCAAGGGCAACACCCGCGTGCCCTTGGCGGATTGCAGTTCGACCCGCGCATCAAGAGCAAGAAGCGGCGGCACGCCATCTGCTGCGGGCGAAGCGTTGCACAGGTTTCCCGCGACCGTTCCCGCATTCTGGATCTGCCAGGATCCGACCTCGCGTGCCGCCTGTTTCAACATGTCGAAAGCGGCCGGCAGATCCGTTTTGCAAAGGTCGCTCCAGGTGGTGAGCGTCCCGATGCGCCAGCCCTCAGAGCCTCGGACGACGCCACGCAATCCGTCAATCGCCGTCAGGTCCAGCACCGGCCCGTTCAGTGCTTTGGCCTCGGTCGCGGGGAAAAGGTCGGTACATCCGGCAGCCAATGTCACAGGCTCTTCGGCAAGCAGCGCCAGCGCCTCATTTAGATTGTCAGGCCGGAAATACGCGGGCAAGATGCCAGTTCCTCCTCAGTCAGACGACACACATTGTTAGTATACAAATGGATTTTGAGACAGCATCCCCCGGCCTGTCAACACCGATGCACAAGGATTGCCGATGAGCGACACAAACGACCCCCAATCCCGCTATTTTCTGGACGAACAGGTCGGTTTTATCCTGCGTCGGGCGAACCAGCGCCATCTCGGCATCTTTGCCAGTCATATCCCCGACCTGACCCCGACCCAGTTTGCCGCGCTGGCGAAACTATGTGAGTTGGGGCAGACCACCCAGAATGCCCTCGGACGTGCCACCGCAATGGACGCGGCCACGATCAAGGGCGTGGTGGACCGGCTGCGGCGCAAGGGGCTGGTGGAGTCCACGCCAGACCTGGAAGATCAGCGACGTCTTTCGCTGTCACCATCTGACGATGGCCGCGCGCTCTTTGCCCTGATCAGCCACAAGGCCCGCACGATCACCGCCGAAACTCTGGCGCCGCTGAACCAGCAAGAGCAACAAACGCTGCTGGCCCTGCTTAACCGCCTGACCTGAAGCGCGGCGGGTCACACCCCCAGGTGACGCTCGATGATCGCGTGGTCGCGCCGCAAGGCGTCCGCATCCAGCGTTTCCAGGTTATGACCGTTTTCGATGAAGCTGACCCGGTCCGCCACCGACAACACCGCGTCAACCCGCTGTTCAACCAGGATGATGCCGACCCCCCGGTCGCGCATGACCGCAACCACCTGACGGATCGCCTCGATCATCGAGGGCTGCAGACCTTCGGTCGGCTCGTCCAGCAACAGCACCTTGGGTTCCAGGCACAACGCCCGCGCGGTGGCCAGCATCTGCTGCTCGCCCCCTGACAGGGTCTGGGCGCGCTGGTGGAAACGCTCCCTGAGGCGCGGAAACAGCTCCAGCACGGCATCGAGAACCTCGGTCCCCGATCCGCGCACCATCAACCCGATCTCGAGGTTCTGCGCCACGCTGAGTTCGGCAAACAGCCGCCGCCCTTGCGGCACATAGCCGATCCCGCGTCCTGGCACCTGATGCGCAGGCAATTCGTTGAGCGAGACTCCGTCCAGCCGCACCGCACCGGACAATAGCGGCAACAGGCCCATGATCGCCTTGATCGTCGTGGTCTTGCCCGCCCCGTTGCGCCCCAGCAGGCACAGGATCTCACCCGGTGCGACATGCAGCGAGAGGTCACGCAAAATCTGCGCCTGTCCGTATCCCGCGTTGACCTTGTCCAGTTCCAGCATCAGCCCGTTCCCAGATAGGCGGCCTGTACCGCCGCATCGGCATGGATTTCCTGCGGGGTGCCCTCGGCGAGGATCTCGCCGAAGTTCAGAACCGTGACGAAATCCGCGGTCTCCATGACGACGCTCATGTTATGTTCGATCAGCAGGATCGTTGCGCTTTTCGACAGATCGCGGATCAGAGCCTTGAACGCGTCGATTTCGCTGTCGGCCAGCCCCTGTGTCGGCTCATCCAGAATCAGCAGTCGCGGCTCCTGCACCAGCCCCATGGCGATCTCGAGCAGCCGCTGATGCCCATAGCTGAGATCACCAGCGTTCTGATCCGGACGGTCCCCCAATCCAACCTTGTCCAGCGCCCCCTGAACCGCCCGCGCCACGGCATCGGCTCCTTGCACCTTGCGCCGGGCCGCCAGCGCCACGTTTTCCGCGACGCTGAGCCTGGCGAACACCGAGGTGATCTGGAACGTATAGGCCATGCCGAGGTTGATACGCTTGTGGGCCGGCAGTCGCGAAATGTCTCGTCCGCCAAAGCTGATCATGCCCTCGGACGGGGGAATGCGCCCGCAGAGCATACTGACAAAAGTGGTCTTGCCCGCGCCATTCGGCCCGATCAAGGCGCGGATCTGCCCCTCCGGCAGGTCGAAATCGACGCCATGCACCGCCCTCAACCCTGCAAAATACCGCGTCATCCCCCTGGTCGACAACAACATCGTCATGGCAGCCACCGCCAGATCCGGGACCGTAATTCTCCCGCCAGCCCCTGTGGCGCAAAAAGCGTCAGCACCACTAGCGCCACGCCCGCGATCAGCATGTAGGCGCTGGTCAGACCGCTGCTCAGGTCAATCAGGTAGAACATGAACAGCGTCCCGATAAAGGGGCCCAACACGGTCCCGGCCCCGCCCAGCAACACCCAGAGCAGCGGAAAGATCGAATATTGGACGCTGGCGAAACTGGCCCCGACATATCCAAACAGCAGCCCATAGGCCGCACCGGCCGCCGCCGAGATTGTCCCGGACAGGACCACCGCGCCCAGCTTGTGACGGAACACGTCGTACCCCAGCATCCGCGCGCGTTCCTCGTTCTCGCGAATGGCGACCAGAACCCGGCCGAACGGCCGCTGAACGACCCATAGCGACAGCAGCAGGCAGATCGCAAACAGCGCGTAGGCGGCGAAATACCGGTTCGCCGGATCCGACAGGTCGATCCCCCACATGATCCGCTGCGCCTGCTGGATCACGAACCCTTCGTCACCGCGCGTATAGGCCCCGAAGTAAAGCACCGCCAAGTATCCGGCCTGCGCAAACATCAGCGTCACGATCATGAACGCGACACCCGCAGTCCGCAGCGCCAGCAGGCCCAGCGCCGCCGAGACCACAACACCTGCCAGCACCCCTGCGATCAGCGCCGGCGCCGGCGCCACCCCGCCAAGGTTGACCGCCAACCCCATGCCATACATGCCGGCCGCAAAAAACAGCGCGTGCCCAAGGCTCAGCAACCCTGTGTAGCCGAACATGATGTTGTACCCGATCGCATAACTGGCCAACACCATGACACGGGCCAGGTTGCCGTGGTGATAGGCCGGTAACAGGAACTGCAACACAAACAGCAACCCAAGCAACCCGCCGTGCAGCGCGATCATCTTCTGCGTGGCGCTCATCTGGATTTCACCCCGAACAGCCCCTCGGGCCGGAAGACCAGCACCAGCGCCACCAGCAGCGTCGCAAGGATCTTGGCCAGCGTGGGCGAGAAGAACACCGAGATTATCCCGTCGCTGAGCCCGATCAAAACAGCCGCGATCACGGTACCCGGCAAACTGCCCAGCCCGCCGATGATCACTACGATAAAGGACAACAACAAAGGGTCGCCCCCCATCAGGTAATGCGCCTGCTGAATCGGCACGATCAGTACGGCCGCAAGCGCCGCCAGCCCCGCCCCAATCCCGAAGACGATCGCATAGACGCGCTCGACCGGAATACCAAAGGCCAGCGCCATCTCGCGGTCCAGCTGCGTCGCACGCATCAGCAATCCAATCTTGGTACGCGCCATCAACAGCCAGACACCGACCAGAACCACAGCTGCGGCCGCAATCACCGCGAGCTTGTAACTGGTCGTGCTCAGCCCCCAGGGCCAGTACATCTGAAATCCGTTTTCGCTGTACTCGAACCACGGGATCGCCAGGCGGCTGTTGAACGGCGGCTCGACCGGGCGCGCATCCGGCCCATAGGTCATCAGCGTTATCTGCTGGATGATGTAGAGCATCCCGATAGTCGCGACGATGGTCCGCTCCGGATCATAGTCGACCCGTTTCAACACCGTCATGTCGGCAGCCACTGCGACCAGTCCCACCAGCACCGGTGCAACGACCAGTGCGGCGGCGAAGCCGAGCGCCGGGTGCGCGCCAACCATATGCGCCACCCACCAGGCCAGAACCGCCCCCAGCATGAAAAACTCGCCATGCGCCACATTGACCACCCGCATGACACCAAACACCAGGCTCAGGCCGATCGCGGTCAGCGCCAACACGGCCGCCGTTACCGAACCTTCCAGCGTCGCCAAAAGAATATACGGCCCTAAATCCATCTTTGCCCCGGAACTGCTCGTGCCGTGAAAAGGCGGAGCGCCCGCCTCTTCATCTCTTTACAAATACTCCGGGGTCCGGGGCAGCGCCCCGGCCCGGCCTGTTTTTACAGGGGTTGCGTCGTGTAATCGACCTCGTCGGGATACAGAGTGTCCTCGATAGAGGTGGTGTGCTGCAGCACCAGCTTCCCGCCTTCGACCTTGCTGATATACTGGTGTCCGAACACCTGGTGCGTCTTGCCGTTGAACAGTTTCGCCCCCTGCGGATGCGCAATCGAATGCGGCATGTCGGTCATCGACTCGACCGCCTCGATCAGCTTGGCCCGGTCGCCGGGTCCGGCATAACCGGAGGCCTCCATGCCGGCCTTGATCACGTGCAGGGTCTCCCAGCAGCCGAACATATGCGCATAGGTCGAAATGTCCTTGGGGTCGCTCACCGATGCACCGTTAGCATCGACCCCGACCGCAGCCCGGTAGAGTTTGTCATATTCGGATTGGTCGGCCTGCGCATAGCGCGGGTTGCCTTCCCAGAAGTAGGATCCCTCAAGAAACTCCAGACCCGGGCTGGCAATATCGACGGCCTCGAGTGAATCGATGAAGCCGAACATTTCTGGGCGCGACGGGCCAAAGAATTCACCCAGTTCCTTTACGAAGGTCAGCACGGCAGGGCCAACCATCACGTGATAGATCACCTCGGTATCGCGCGGGATCTTCGGGAAATACTTGGTAAAGGTCGTCTCGGTCGGCGGGATCGCGATATGCTCCAGCACCTCGCCGCCCTGCGCCTCGATCGCCGCGGTAAAGTAATCGCGGTGATCATGCCCAAAGGCGAAATCCGGAAAGATCATCGTGACCTTTTTCCCGAGGTTCTGGCTCACGAATGGTGCCATCGCCTGAACCTGGCTTTTCACGTCGGTGATGCCCGGCTGCAGCGTGTAGCGGTTGAGCATGCCGCTGGCGACATGGTGCCCCTCCGAGACCACAAAATACGGCAGCTTCAGCTCGCCCGCGCGCGGCGCCGACCCGATGACGACGTGGCTGAACAGCGTGCCGAACCCGACATCGCAATTGTGCTGGCTGGCGAATTTCTCGACCACTTCGGCCCCGCGCTTGGGGTCGGTGCCATCATCTTCGGCGACGATTTCAACCATGCGGCCGTTGATACCGCCGCTTTCGTTGATCAGCTGAGCCGCGGCCATGGTTGTGCGGTCATACCAACGGCCATAAGCCGCGCCGATACCGGTGCGGTGCACCTGGAACCCGATACGGATCGGTTCCGATGTCTGCGCCTGCGCATAGCGCGCCCACAGCGGCAGGCTGGCGGCCCCCGCCCCCGCAGCCAGTGTTTTCAACGCTCCGCGACGCGTGGTTGCTGCGGGTGTTTTAGTGCTGTCTTTGGTCATGGTACTTCCCCCATATTGGCCGAATGCGACGGACCGTTCCCCGGACTCTGCAGTTATTAGTGTGCAAATGAGTTGACGGTTTGTCTAGGAAATTGGCTAGAATTCACACCCCGCGCGGAGATGCAAGCAGCCAAAGCCCAAAAAATGTGTAGCCAATCATGAAGATAGCAAGCGGCGCATGGCCCAGCACCGCACGGCGCGCGGCACCGAAATATCGGGCTGCAGCGCCATGTGCCAGCATCACGGCCAGAACATGCCCTATGACCACTGCCCCTGCCTGAGACAGGAAAATCAGCCGAACCGTCGCAGGCGTGTTAAAAAAACCGGTGGTGACATAAAAGGTGCCCAATCCCAGCAGGTCGTCACCGCGCACCAGCGGGTCATTCAGCGCCGCCAGCGCATATTGGCTTTCGACCAGAAAGCTCGGCAGGTAATGCGCCACATGATACCCCAGCGCGATCGGCAGGATCGTCGGCGCAAAGATCCGGACCGCGTGAGACAGCCCGATGTCGGACCGGCTCAGCCGCAAACCTACCCAGATCGTCGCTGCGAAAACCGCCGCCAGCATCAGGTTGGCCAGCAGAAGACCGACGAAGTTCTGCGTCACTACAGCGGAGCGGCCAGGGAATTCCAGCGGGTTAATCCCGAGAACGCCGAGCCACCAGAACGTCTCGTTCAGACCGTCGAAACTGCCGCTGCCCAGCATAACCAGCGCGAAGATCGCCAATCCCAGCGGCGGCACCCGACCGACCAGCACCTGCCACCCGGATAGCCCGACCGCCAAGCGGCCCTTTCGCCTGGCGAACAGTGCAACGCGAGCGTATTGCTGCATCAAAACCGACAGCCCCTCGCCCCGCCGCGCCCAGCGGGGACCGAACACGATCAGCGCCGCAAAGCTGACCACCCAGTAGGCACCGACGAAACGCGCCAGCCGCGCCGGGTCGGCAGGGGCCGGATCAGCCATGAGAAATGCCGCGAACCCCAAAAATGTGACCAGGGCGGGTGCGTGCCCCAACCAAACCGGCAACCGCAGAAGAGGACCGGCTCCGAGCACCAACCGTGCCAGCGCCACCGGTCCGCTCCACGGGTTCAGCCAGCGCCACAGGTTCCCGAACAGGCCCTGCAACGACACCAGCCCGACCCACCATATTGTCCAGATCATCAACGGCAAAGGGTTCGACAGCGGATCTCTTGAGCCGTTGAGCCCCATCCAAACCAGCCAGAACAACAGGGCGCAAGACAGCCCGCTGGTCACCAGCGGCCTCCGCCCCGGTCGCCACCGCATCAGCACAAGTGGACGAAACAGCGCCGTCAACGCGGCATCAGGCAGAACCGCCGCCAACAAAACGGTCAGGGCAACCGCCGACGCGCCCGCCGCAGTATAGATGCCCGTCGGTAGTAATAACACCAGCCCCTGGTCCGAGGCATGTGCCAACGCCGCTTCCGCCGAAACAATCAGCAAGGCAGCGATCTTGAACCTCAGAACAGCTTGAGAGACACTCATGGGGCTCATTGATACTCCCCCGAGGCCCGGATGAAACCCGCAAAACCCCTGATCACCCTGATTTTTCTCGGATTGGTTGCCGCAGGTGCCTATGTTTTGCTCCAGCCGGATCCACCCGGGAAAATCACTTTGGAAAACGCCACCGCAGCACCGATTGTGGGCGAGCCAGGCGCAGTCGGTGTGTTCCTTCACATTGATAACGAAGGTCCGCCAGACCGGCTGACCTCGGTGCAGTCGGCCTCGGCCAGACAGGCCACGCTCAGCAACGGCTCGCTGGCTATCCCGGCGCAAAGCACCCCGGCACTGGCCGGTGACGGCGCCTTTGTCCGGTTGGACGGGGTGACGGGCGAATTGCAGGACGGGCAGCTGATCCCGCTGACGCTGAGCTTTGAAAATGCGGGCGAATTGTCGATTCAGGCCCGGCTGGTGGCCCCGAAACAGACCGGTCAGGCAAAGGATTTCGGCCTCTTCGGCATCGGTGACATCTGTTTGGTCGGCGACGGCGAACCGGCGCCGGAAATCTCTCTAGCGGTTCGACAGGACGGCGACGGGTGGCAGGTCACCGTGGAAACGGTCGACTTCTCTTTCGAAAAAGACATGGCCGATGGGCCGCATGTGCCCGGCACGGGACATGGTCACCTTTACCTCAACGGTTTGAAACTGCAGCGGCTCTACTCCGACACGGCCCTTATCGGTGCCCTGCCTCAGGGTACCCACACCCTGACGGTCACTTTGAACACCAATGACCACCGCGCCTATGTGGTGGGCGACAGACCGGTAACCGCCGAAGCGGTGATCGAGGTGCGTTGACAATCGACACCGCCCCCGAACATCATTTGCACACAAACGATCTATTCCGGAGCGGCCATGACACAACACCCGTCCCCCCCAAAAGGCGCTGTTGCCGGCGTTGATGTCGGCGGCACCTTTACAGATCTGGTCGAACTGGATCAGTCCACGGGCCGGGTAAGGTTGGCCAAAGTCGCCAGCACGTTGGACAATCAGGCATTCGGCGTTCTTGACGCGTTGGATCAGGCGGGCTGCGACCTGGCTGCCTTGGATCTGATCGTGCATGGCACCACAACCACAACCAACGCCGTGCTGGAACGCAAGCTGTCCAAAACCGGGTTAATCACCACGCAGGGCTTTCGCGACGTGCTGGAATTGGGCCGCCGTACACGGCCACAGCCATATGGCATGAAAGGCGAATTCAAACCACTGATCCCGCGCAACCTGCGGCTGGAAATCCCCGAGCGCATGGACGCCGGCGGACAGATCGTTACCCCATTGGACGAAGCGGCGCTCTGCGCGGCCGGCAAGGCTCTGATCGACGCCGGATGCGAGGCGGTCGTGGTGCATTTCCTGCATGCCTATGCCAACCCGGCGCATGAATTGCGCGCTGCAGAACTGCTGCGCGGATTCTGGCCCAACAGCCATATCACCATGGGGCATGCCCTGCTATCGGAAAGCCGCGAATTCGAACGCGGCGTGACGGCCGCCGTCAATGCGTCGGTCCAACCGCTCTTGGATCGGTATATTCAGCGCCTCACCGACGAGCTTGCTGCCGGAGGATATGCGGGCGACGTTCTCGTGATGAACGGCAACGGCGGCATGGTCAGTTCCAGGCGCGTCGCGCTGGAGGCCGCAAAGACCGTGATGTCGGGCCCCGCGTCGGGCGTGATGGCCGCCGCCTATACCGGGCGCCGGGCCGGGCATCAGAACCTGATCACCTATGACATGGGCGGAACATCGACCGACGTCGCGTTGATCCGGGGCGCCGAACCCACGGTGTCGAACGAGATCGAGATCGAGTACGCCATGCCGATCCATGTGCCGATGGTCGACGTGCGTACCGTAGGCGCCGGCGGTGGGTCGATCGCGAGGGTCAACCCGGCCGGGCTGCTCGAAGTCGGGCCGGAAAGTGCAGGCGCGGTGCCTGGCCCGATCTGTTATGGGCGTGGCGGAACGGAACCCACGATTTCTGATGCCAACCTGCTTCTGGGGCGACTGGACCCGGCAGGCCTGAATGCAGTTAAGGGCGGTATTTCGCTGGAAACGGTGCAGGACATCTTTGCCCGCGATCTGGGCGCGCCGCTGGGCCTCGACGCCGAGGCCGCCGCCGCCGCTGTCATCAAGATCGCTAACATGAAGATGGCCGGTGCAATCCGCATGGTGTCGATCTCGCTGGGGGCGGATCCGCGCGACTACGCGCTTTTTGCCTTTGGCGGTGCGGGGCCCCTGCACGCCGCCGCCCTCGCGCGGGAACTGTCGATCCCGCGCGTTCTGGTGCCGGCGCGCCCCGGTATCACGAATGCTATTGGCTGCGTTGTCGCCGATCTGCGCCATGATTTCGTGAACACGGTGAACACGCCGCTTGATGCCCTGGACCCCGCCCGCCTGCACGAGGTTTTCGCCGCCCAGACCGCAGAGGGCGAAGCGCTGATTGGCAAGGAAAGCATCGAGATCCGCGAGATCCGCAAACTCTATAGTGTGGACATGCAGTTCGTCGGCCAGACCCACCTGCTGCGGGTGCCGCTGGACCGCCCCGATGTCGACACCGAAACCCTGCGGCAGCTGTTCGAGGCGGCCTATTTCGAACGGTTCCGGGTCGAGCTGGCCGATATTCGCGCCAATGTCGTCAACGCCAATACATCCGTGATCGGCGCGCGTGCCGAACTGGATCTGAGCGCTCTGATCGACCCGGCAGCGCGTCGGCAGACCCTGGACGAGGCCGAGATTTCCCGCCGCCCGGTTTACTTCGAAGGCGGCTGGCATGACACCCCGATCTACTGGCGCGATCACTTGCCCGCGGACTTCACGATCACCGGTCCGGCCATCGTACAACAGATGGACACCACGGTACTGATCGAACCCGGAGATACCGCCGGCGGCGATGCGGACGGCAACATCATCATCACGATCGGAGAGGCACAATGACATTGGACCCGATCACCCTTTCCGTCATTCAGTCCGGCCTGCAACAGGTCTGTGACGAAATGGATCTCAGTTTTTCCCGAGCCGCGTTTTCTCCGGTTATCGCCGAGGCGAACGACCGTTCGGACGGGATCTACTCCGCCGCCGACGGATCATTGATTGCCCAAGGGGCCAGCGGGCTTCCGGTCTTTGTCGGCACCATGCAATATTCAACCCGAACGCTCATAGAGATGATCGCTGCCGGACAGGTCGCGAGCCCGCAACCCGGCGACATCTATATTGTCAACGACCCCTACCTTGGCGGCACCCACCTGATGGACGTGCGATTTGCCATGCCGTTCTATCGCAATGGCGAACTGTTTTGCTGGCTTTCGAACACCGGGCATTGGCCGGACACCGGCGGCGCGGTCCCGGGCGGGTTTTCGGCCAGCGCCACGGCGGTAGAGCAGGAAGGGCTGCGCCTGCCACCGGTGCGCCTGTTCAAGGAAGGCAAGCTGGACACCGAGATCTATTCCATCATCACCTCGAACATCCGGGTGGCCGATCAGCGCATCGGCGACGTCAAGGCACAGGCCGCCGCCCTGCTGGTCGGCGAACAGCGTCTGGGCGCGCTGATGGACCGATACGGCGACGACACGGTGGCCGAAGCGATCACGGAACTGCGCCAGCGCGCCGCGACCCAGATGCGTGCGTTTATCGCCGACATCCCTGATGGACATTATACCTCGACCGCATACATCGACAGCGACGGCGTGGTGAACGAACCCTTGGAAATCCGACTGGCCGTGACAAAATCTGGCAACGCGCTGACGTTTGACTTCACAGGATCCAGCGCGCCCTGCGCGGGTCCGATGAATTCGGTCCGTGCGACAACCTACAGTTCCGTCTATCTGGCGATGCGCCATATCTTCCCCGAGGTCCCGATGAGCGCGGGCGCGTTCGAGCCGCTGACCATCTCCGGGATCGAAAGCACGTTCCTGGATGCGCACTACCCGCGGCCGGTGTCGGGCTGCGCAGCAGAGGTATCGCAGCGCATCGCCGAAGCGGTCTTTGCCGCACTTGTCGTGCCGCTGCCCGACCGTGTCACGGCAGCGCCTGCGGGCACCTCGGGCAACTTCGCGCTCGGCGGGCATGACCCCGACCGGGGCCGCGACTTTGTGATGTACCAGATTTCGGGCGGCGGCTATGGCGGCAACGCCGATCATGACGGCCTGGCCAACGGTTGTTCCACCATCGGTATCTCCAAGGCGCCACCGGTCGAGATCATGGAACAGGCCTTTCCCGTGCTTTACCACCGCTACTCGCTGCACGAGGGATCGGGCGGCGCCGGGCGGCATCGGGGCGGCTTCGGGCTGGATTACGAGGTCGAACTGCGGCGCGGGAGCGCCCGGGCCAGCTTTGTCATGGATCACGGGCGGTTCGGGCCGCAAGGCGTTCTTGGCGGCTGCGACGGCACCGTCAACAAGGTGCGCATCAGGCGCGGAACCGAAGAGTACACGCCTGAACATCTGTCCAAGGAACAGGACATTCATCTGTCCCCCGGCGACCGCGTCCATGTCCGGACCCCGGGCGGTGGCGGCTACGGCGACCCCTTTACACGTCCGCCTGAAGCGGTGCGCCACGACGTCGAGATGGGTCGCTACACGCCTGACCAAGCGGCGAAGTTGTTCGGCGTTTCTCTGTCGGGTGCACCGCCACAAGTCGACCCCGACGAGACCGCCCGCCTAAGGGACCGCAATGCCGCAAAAGGCGGATCGGTCTAACGCACGATACGGCTGAATTTTTCCACCCGAATACCGCTGTCGTTCAGGCACTGCCTGACGGATCCGGCGATCTGCACAGCTTCCGCCGTGTCGCCATGCAGGCAAATCGTATCAATGGCCGCCGGAATGCGCTTGCCGCTTTCGGTAATGATCGCGCCTTCGCGCACCATTTCGACGATCCTTGGCCCGGCGATCGCCGGATCATGAATCACCGCGCCGGGCTGCGACCGGTCCACCAGCGTGCCGTCGTCGTTATAGGCGCGATCGGCAAAGATCTCGCCGGCCCACGCACAGCCCAGGTCCCGCACGGCCTTTTCCTGGGCGGTCGCCGTCAGCACCATGACGATAATGTCCGGGTCTACGGACAGTGCCGCCTCGTAACAGGCCCGCGCCAGTTCGCTGTCCTCCGAGCACATGTTGGACAACGCGCCGTGCAGCTTCAGATGCCGCACCTCGGCCCCCACTGATCGCGCCATGCCCTGTGCCGCGCCCAGCTGGTAGCGGATCATGTTCTGCAGGCTGGCGACAGGCACCTGCATCCGTGCCCGACCAAACCCCTGCAAATCGTTGAAGCCCGGGTGTGCGCCGATCCCCACACTGTTCCTAGCGGCCGTGATCATCGTCTTGGCCATCACATCCCAATCGCCCCCGTGAAAGCCGCAGGCGATGTTGGCCGAGCTGACGATCTGCAGCAGTGCCGCGTCATCCCCCATGTTCCAAGGGCCAAAGCTCTCGCCCATATCGGCGTTCAAATCGACGGACCGGGTCATGTCGGCTCCTCCGTGTGGTCATCATGCGCGGAAATCGCACCGCTGATGAGTTGATAGGACAGCAGATCGGCGATCTGCGCAATATCACGCACCAGGGGCCGGGCCTGCGCGGTTAGGCGGGCCAGCCCGGCACGCGCTTCCGCCTCGGCCTGCGCCGCCTCGTCCAGCGAGACGAACCCGAACCGTACGGATGCCCCGGCTGGCGTCTGCGCCGCCAGCGGCAGGTCCGCCGGAATCACCGTGCCGATACGGGGATAGCCACCGGTTGTCTGGCACTCGGGCATCAACACGAACGGGCGGCCGTCCCCGGTCATCTGGATATCCCCCGGCACGATGATTTCTGACAGGATGTTAAGCTGCCCCTCGGCGGCAAAACCGGCGCCGTCACAAACCATCTGCACGCCCATGCGATTGGCGCGCGGGCCGCGCGCAAATTCCGTGGCGACAAATCTCTCGCGGACCTCGGGGGCAAAAAGAGGTGTCTGAAACCCCTCGAGCACGCGCAGGGTTCCGCCCGAAAACCTGTCGTCAGCCGGCAGGAACAACCCCGTTTCGGTGCCTTTGTCGGAACCCACCGGCAGGTCATCGCCAACTGCAACCGCGCGCCCCACGCCGGCGGCCAGGTGAACCGACCGTGAACCAAGGAACGTGGACCCCTCGAAACCACCGCCAACATGCAGATACCCGTAGACCCCCTGCCGCGCGGCGCCGACAGTCAACCGTGCGCCGGCCGGCAGCAGGTGCGAAGCATTCCATGCAACTTTGGCGCCATCGATGCTGGCGTCCATCGGCGCGCCGGTCAGGGCTATACGCAGATCACACTGCGCCTCAAATTCGCCGCCCATGCCGGCCATTTCCAGCACGGCAAGATCGGCCCCCTGCCGCAACAATGCCGCCCCTTCGGCCACGGCGCGCAGATCCGCCGCACCGCCGCGAGACAGGCCCAGATCCAGACATCCCGAGCGGCCCTGATCCTGCAGAGTGCAACCGGGTCCGATGCGACGCACGATCAAGCTCATGGGGCGATCTCCGTCCGGGTCGCGCCGCCGTCACCGGTGGCATCAGAAGCGCTGAGCCGGTCATAGGTCGCCCGGTCCACGGGTTCAAAGATCATTTCGTCGCCAGGGCGCAGTGCGATCGGCGCATCGCTTTCGGGGCGAAAACAGCGGAATGCCGTTTGCCCCACATGCCGCCACCCCGTCGGGGTCGGCCCCGCGAACAACACGAACTGGCTGATCGCCAGCACCAGCGCGCCGCGCGGGACCATCGGTGTCAGCTCTTGCAGCCGGGGCAGGTTCCATTCCGGACCCAGCGGCCCGAGATAGGGCTGCCCGGGCGCAAAGCCGATGGTCAGCACCCGCACACGGCTGGTTCCCAGGCGCTCTATCGCTTCGTCCCTGTCCAGGCCCGCTGCCTCGGCAGCCTCGTCCAGTTGCGGGGCCAGGTCGGTTCCATAGACCGTCGGTACCCGCCATAACCGCCGCCCCGCGGGCAAGGGGGCAGAGTACCAGTCGCGGGTGGCGAGCAAATCCCGCAATAACCCCTCGATCCGCCGATGGCTGATCACCAGAGGATCGAACCTTGTGAAAACCGATGCCAGAGAGGTCGCTGTTTCCCCGATACCTTCGATCCGCCGCTCCTCGAGTGCGGCGCGAAACGCCAGCGCGGCGCGGTTTGACGCTTCGGTCAGCCGGTCACCAAAGCTCACCAGCATGCCGTTTACCCCGGCAATGCGCACCACCGGGAAGCAACTGCTCGGCTGGGATCGGGTGTTGTTCATGTCGTCTCCGGTTTCGGACCCTGCGCGCCAGGGACCAGCACGGCGCGGCTGAGCCCGAGTTTGACTACAGCCGGCTCTGACCCGCAAGGGCGCTGCGCCTCACATTCAAAAACCGGCGTCAAAGCCCCTTGGAAAGCCGTTCAAAACCTGTTCAAACCACCCCTGAGACTTTGGATCCCAGGAGGAGAGGCGGACCCGGCGGGCCGGTTCCGGGGATTCGACCGGCATCATGAGGAGAAGCAAATGAACATCGAAGGACAAGCCGCCATCGTCACCGGAGGCGCATCGGGACTTGGCGGCGCCACTGCAAGCCTGCTGGCTAGCAAGGGGGCCAAGGTCACCATTTTCGACATGAATGCCGAAATGGGGCAAGCCAAGGCCGCGGAAATCGGCGGCCATTTCGTGCAGGTCAACGTCACCGACGAGACCGCTGTCGAAGAGGCCCTCGCCGAGGCTGAAGGCGTGCACGGCAAGGCGCGCATCCTGGTCAACTGTGCAGGCATCGGGCCGCCGGCCAAGGTTGTCAGCCGCGACGGCTCGGCAATTCCTCTGGGCAATTTCACCAGCGTCGTAAACGTCAACCTGTTCGGCACGTTCAACGTGCTGTCGAAATTCGCCGCCCGCATCTATGACGCTGAGCCGCTGGGCGAAGAGCGCGGCGTGATCATCAACACAGCCTCGGTCGCCGCATTTGACGGGCAGATCGGTCAGGCGGCCTATGCCGCGTCCAAGGGGGGCGTGGTCGGCATGGCCCTGCCCATCGCACGCGAATTCGCGCGCTACGGCATCCGGGTGATGACCATCGCGCCAGGGCTGTTCCTGACCCCGCTGCTGGAATCGCTGCCCGAAGAGGCGCAGAAATCGCTGGGCGCGCAGGTGCCGTTCCCGAACCGACTGGGCCACCCGGATGAATTTGCCAAAATGGCCGTCTCCATCGTCGACAATCCCATGCTGAACGGCGAGGTGATCCGCCTTGACGGCGCCATCCGCATGGCCCCGAAATGAAGCCCGGCACGCTTGAGGCAACCGCCACCCCCCGCGCCCGCGAGATCGCGGCGCGGGTGGAGGCATTCGTGCGCGAAACCGTAATCCCATACGAGAGCGATCCGCGCTGCGGTACCCACGGCCCCTCGGACGAACTGGTCCAGGAGATGCGCGCGCTGGCCCGCACCGCAGGCGTGCTGACCCCACATATCCTGCCCGACGGCAGCCACCTGACCCAGCGCGAAACCGCGCTGGTGCTGATCAAGAGCGGGCTCTCGCCGCTCGGCCCGCTGGCCTGCAACACCATGGCTCCGGACGAAGGCAACATGTTCCTGCTGGGCAAGGTCGGAAGCCCCGAGATGAAAGAGCGGTTCCTGACACCGCTGGTCCAAGGTCACGCACGGTCTGCCTTTTTCATGACCGAACCGGCCGAGGACGGCGGTGCCGGATCTGACCCGTCGATGATGCAGACGACTTGCAAACCGGACGGGAATCACTGGGTGATAAATGGGCGCAAGACCTTCATCACCGGGGCGGACGGCGCCAAAGTTGGCATCGTCATGGCCAAATCCGAGAACGGTGCCTGCATGTTCCTCGTCGATCTGCCCCACCCCGCGATCCGGATTGAACGGGTGCTGGACACCATCGACAGCTCGATGCCCGGCGGCCACGCCGTAGTGACCATCGACAACCTGCGCCTGCCAGCCGACCAGATGCTGGGCGAGGCGGGCGAAGGGTTCCGTTATGCCCAGGTCCGCTTGGCGCCGGCCCGGCTGTCCCATTGCATGCGCTGGACCGGTTGCTGCATTCGCGCCCATGAAATCGCCACCGACTATGCCTGCCGCCGTCAAGCCTTTGGCAAGCCGCTGATCAAGCACGAAGGCGTCGGTTTCATGCTGGCCGAGAACCGCATCGATCTGAAGCAATGCGAGCTGATGATTGACTGGTGCGCGGGCGTGCTGGACGCGGGGGCCTATGGCACCACCGAAAGCTCGATGGCCAAAGTCGCGGTTTCCGAGGCCCTAATGCGAATCGCCGATCGCTGCGTTCAGGTCATGGGTGGCACCGGTGTGTCAGGCGACACCATCGTCGAACAGGTCTTTCGCGAAGTGCGCGCCTTCCGCATCTACGATGGCCCGACCGAAGTCCATAAATGGAGCCTCTCCGGCAAGATCGCGCGCGATTGGCAGAAATCCCGCGACGACATCGGATGAACGCCCAGCCGGACAGATTTGACGTCATCGTGGTCGGGGCCGGCATCGCCGGCGCCTCGGTCGCGGCAGAGCTGTCCACGGACCTGCACGTGCTGCTGCTGGAACGGGAACCCCACCCCGGCCTGCATGCCACTGGCCGATCGGCGGCGATGTACGAACCCGGCTACGGGCCTGCCGTCATACGCGCCCTGACCCGCGCGTCGCGCGCTTTTTTTGATAACCCATGCAGCCCGCACATCCAACATCCGCTGCTCACCCCGCGCGATGTGGTGTTCATCGCCCGAGACTATCAGACCGGCACGCTGGACCAGATGCTGCACGAAATCGGTCAGGGCCTGTCGCCGCTGCCCATTAACGAGGCCCACGCCCGGATGCCGCTGATCCGCGAGGGCTATGCCAGCGCTGCTGTTCTCAACCGGATGACCGCGGATATCGACGTCGATGCGCTGCACCAGCACTACCTTCGGAGCTGCCGCAGCAACCGCGCCAGCCTGGTAACCCGAGCCGATGTCACCGCGCTGCGCCGACGCGGCGGCGACTGGCAGGCCGAAACACCGCAGGGAACGTTTCGCGCGCCCGTGGTGATCAATGCCGCCGGCGCCTGGGCCGATCAACTGGCCGTCATGGCCGATGCCGCGCCGCTCGGCCTGACCCCGAAACGGCGCACTGCGATGATCATCACCTGGCCGCAGGGGCCGGTGCCGGACGACTGGCCGATGGTCGTGGATGCCGATGAACAGTTCTACCTTAAACCGGACGCTGGCAAGCTGCTGATCTCACCGGCCGATGCAACGCCCAGCGCGCCCTGTGATGCCCACCCCGACGAAATGGACATTGCGATCTGCGCGGACCGAATCCAGACGGCCTTTGACGTCGAAATCCGGCGCATTGAGCGATCCTGGGCCGGGTTGCGCAGCTTTCTTCCCGATGGCAATCCCGTGGCAGGCTACGATCCTGAGGCCGAGGGGTTCTTCTGGCTCGCCGGTCAGGGCGGATATGGCATACAGACCGCGCCGGCCCTTTCGCGCGCGGCGGCGGCGTTGGTACGCCGCACGCCTTTGCCTGCCGACATCAAAGCAGAAGGCGTAACAGCGGAGGCCTTAGCCGTATCCCGCGACAGCCTGCGCAGGCCGGGATAGATTGCGCGTGCCTATTGAGGCCCGACACGCACCGGTTCTGGTAACCCGTCGGGCAAGGCCCCAGTCAGCCGCGCCGCCGCCAGCAGAGCAACGACATAGCCATAGGCACCTAGCCCGCAGATCACCGCCGTTACCCCGCCGGACTGGATAGAATGGCGGTGCTGGGCGTCGCGGGCGTGGATATTGGTCAGGTGCAGCTCGATCACCGGACCATCAAAAGCCGCCAGCGCATCGCGTAACGCAACCGAATGAAACGACAACCCGGCCGGGTTGACCACGATGACATCCGACCGCCCCCGTTCGGCATGCACCAGATCCACGGCAGCGCCTTCGCTGCTGGTTTGCGTAAACACCAACTCCACCCCCAGATCAGCGGCCAGTGCGCGGCAACTTTCCTCGATCGCGCCCAACGTGACGGCACCGTAGATCTCGGGCTCCCGTTCCCCCAGCAGATTCAGGTTTGGTCCGTTCAAAATGGTAATACGCGGCATCATGCGACCTCTGGCAAGGAAAGCGACCCGGCGTTTGTGCCTCCAGCGCGCGCAAATGAAAAGCCGGTTCGGCCGTCAATGTTTCGGACCAAACATCCCGGAAAACTTCACGAAACTGTCGCTTTACCAGTTGGAACTGTTACAAAACTTTGGCACCGGGCCCCTAATCAGGCGCCAGTACAACCCGATCTGGAGCTTACGCATGAAAACCTCATTTCTGGCCCTGGCCGCGATGCTGACCGCCACCGCCACCACCGCGCAGGACCTTCCGCAGGCTGGCAACAACTGGTTCTCCGCGGCACAAAGCGAACTGAAGAGCCGCCTGGCGATCACCCCAAATACCGGCAAGGCCAAGAACGTGATCATCCTGATCTCGGATGGCAACGGCGTCGGCTCCAACTATGCCGCTCGGCTCTGGATGGGTCAGCAGGCCGGCGGGTTCGGCGACGACTTCGTCCTACCGCATGAAGCCTTTCCGAATCTGGCCCTGTCCAAGACCTACAACGTCAATGCCCAGACGCCCGATTCAGCGGGCACCGGCACCGCAATGCACTCGGGCGTGAAAACCAAGGCCGGCGTAATCGGAGTCGACGAGACGCTGAACCGGGGCGATTGTTCGCAGGTTCAGGCGGCAACCGTCGCCAATGCCGCCGAGATCTATACCAACCTGGGCAAGAACGTCGGCATTGTGTCTACCGCACGTCTGACTCATGCCACGCCCGCCTCGGTCTACGCACACAGTGCCGACCGCAACTTCGAGGATGACAGCAAACTACCCGAAGGCTGTGCAACCCCCGACATCTCCAGCCAACTGCTGGACGCCATGAAGGCCGGTACAGTGGACATCGCCCTAGGTGGCGGTCGCCGTCACTTCATTCCCAAAGACACCAAGGGCGAAGAGGGCAAATCCGGCAAGCGTACCGATGGCCGCAACCTGATCAAAGAAGCCGCCGATGCCGGTATCGCCTATGTCTGGAACGACGAAACTGCCGCGGCGGCCGATCTGACCAAACCGGTGCTGGGTCTGTTCGAGTCCAGCCACATGAAATACGAACACGACCGCACTGGCGAACCCTCTCTGGCTGAGATGACTGAAATGGCGATCACATCTCTGGCTGGCGGTGAAAACGGCTTTTTCCTGTCGATCGAAGCCGGACGCGTCGATCACGCCAATCATGCCGGAAACGCCCACCGCATGGTCACCGATGCCGCTGCCTTTGCCGCCGCCGTGGCCAGGGCGGACGCGCTGACCGATGACGCCGACACCCTGATCATCGTTACAGCCGACCACGAACACGCCATCGCATTCAACGGATACTGCGGTCGCGGATCATCAATCACCGGTCTGTGCATGGGTGTCGATAGCAACGGCATCGAACACACGGGCGAACCGAATCTGGCGGCGGACGGTCAACCCTATACCGTGATCGGGTATCTCAACGGATCCGGTTCCGTTCTGCGCGAAGACATGAACTGGGCCGGGGTCCGTCCCGCTGGTCTGGACGAAGAGACCGCGACCGACCCCGACTACATCCAGCAGGCGCTGATCCCCAGCCGTTCCGAAACCCACTCGGGCGAAGACGTCGCGATCTACGCCAAAGGCCCCTGGGCGCACCTGATCAACGGCACCGTGGAACAAAACTATATCTTCCACGTCATGCACCACGCCGCCACCGTCGAGTAAGACGAAAGACGGACCTGATGTGGGCCGGCTATGTCGGCCCACATCCAATTCCAAGGATCACCGCCATGCTGCGCCGCACTTTTGTGACCCATCTGATCGCCGGTCTGGGGACCACGGCCACGGCGCACCGATCCATTGCGGCCGAGCCGCTGAAAATGCGCGATCTCTACAACAAAGACCTCAGCTTCTCAGATATCGCCCAGGACCGGGACGGGTCCCGAGTTGAAATCACCGGTTTCATGGCGCCCCCGCTCAAGGCCGATTCAAAGTTCTTCGTGCTGACCAAGACACCGATGTCGGTCTGCCCGTTTTGCGAAACCGACGCAGAATGGCCGGATGATATTCTGGCAATAGAGACCAAGCGTCGGGTCAGAGTGATCCCGTTCAACGTCCGCATCTTGGTGAACGGTGTTCTCAGGCTCGGATCTCATACCGATCCCGACACCGGTTTTGTGAGCCGGGTCCGGCTGACCGACGCCACCTATCGCTAAGCCATGACGCTACCTCTCCATGTGACCGATCTGATGGTACGAAGCCCGCGCGGCGCGCCTTTGCTGGTGCTGCCGCACCTTCGCCTTGGCGCAGGGCAGTCATTGGGCATTCGCGGTCCTTCCGGTGCCGGGAAAACAACACTGCTGCACGCGCTCGCAGGGCTCGCCGATCATGTTTCGGGCCAGGTCCGCTGGGGTGAAACCAATCTCGTCGCCCCCAGCATGGCACAGCGCGCCGCGTTTCGGGCGCGCCACATCGGGCTGATCTTTCAGGACTTCCTGCTGTTCGATGAACTCGGGCCATTGGCCAATGCCGCCATTGCCGCCCTCTATGCCCCTAAGAACCAACGCGATCGGTTACGATCAGCGGCTGAACAGCGGCTGCAAGGGCTCGGGATCAATTCGGAAACCCGCACAGTCGCGAGTTTTTCCGGCGGAGAGCGCCAACGCGTCGCTGTGGCCCGCGCCCTGGCCCACGACCCCGGGATCCTGCTGGCCGATGAGCCGACCGCCAGCCTCGACCGAGAGGCCGCCGACCGCCTGGCACAGGACCTTGCGACCCTGTCGCGGGAGGGGGGCAAGACATTGATTGTCGTCAGTCACGATGCGGTTCTGCTGGACCGGATGGACCGCGTGCTGACCCTGCGGGATGGCGGCCCGGCATGATCGATCTCTGGTACAGCCTGCCCGCCACAGCGCAGGACCTGGCACTGCTGGCCCTGCTGATCCTGCCCGGCGTCCTGACCGGAGCGACAGTTCTGCACCGCTATCACCCGTGGCCACTGGTGCGGGCGCTGATCTGGCGTTTTCGCGCGGTTAGCGCGATCTTCATCCTGTTGATTGCCGTATCGGTCGCAATGGGCATCGGCCTGACCGCGCAGGAGCGCGGGCTGCGCCGGGCCACGGCACAGGCAGCGGACAAGTTCGACCTAATCGTCGCCGCGCCTGGCAGCGAGATGGCGGTGCTGATGGCCACCGTTTTTCTGCAACCAACGGATCTTCCACTACTGGATGGCGGGGCCTACGCCGCAATTGCAGGTGACAACCGCGTCGATCTAGCCGCGCCGATCGCCATCGGCGACAGCTTCGGCGGCGCGCCAATTATTGGAACAACCGCCGACCTCGTTCATCACCTGTCGGATGGCAGGGTCACCGGCCAGATCTGGCGCTCGGCCGATCAGGCGGTGATCGGCGCGGACGTGCCGCTGCAAATCGGCTCCAAAATCCATCCTGCCCATGGAACCGGAGAAGCCGCAGACCCTGACGCACACAGCGGCCACGGCGACCCCCTGATCGTATCTGGTCGAATGGCGCCAACCGGCACGCCTTGGGACCGGGCGATCCTTGTTCCCATCGAAACCGTCTGGGGCATCCACGGACTGGCCAACGGGCATGCGCCCCGGGCGGCCGATCAAATCGGGCCGCCGTTTGACGCCGCCTATTTTCCCGGAACCCCGGCAGTCATTGTCAGGACGCGGGATCTTTGGGTCAACTACGCGCTGCGGTCAGCCTATACCAATGGCAATCAGATGGCGTTCTTTCCTGGCGCGGTACTGGCCAGGCTGTACGCAGTGATGGGCGACGTGCGCCAAGCTATGTCGCTCATGGCGCTTTTGACGCAGGCGCTGGTGGCGGCCAGCGTGTTGTCCGCGCTTGTGATCCTGACACGGTTGTTCCGGCGGCAACTGGCTTTGCTGAGAGCCATTGGCGCGCCCGGCCGTTTTGTCATGTCCGTTGTCTGGAGCTTTGCCGCGACCCTTGCTGCAACCGGGGCCGTTTTGGGATTAGTGCTGGGGTATGGCGCAGCCGGTCTGTTGTCAGCGCTGGTCTCCGAGCGAACCGGTATGACCGTCTCGGCGGTTCCGGGATGGGCTGAAATCCATCTGATTGCCGGCTTTGTCAGCGTAACATCAGTATTGGCGCTTGGCCCTGCACTGGCTGTCCTGCGGCAATCCCCGGCGGCGAATTTGCGCGGCTGATCACGCGCGAACCATACTCCAGATCAGCGCAAAATTTTTCCCCGAACGCGCCATTTGATAGCGAAATTCAGCCATCTCTTCCTAAGCCATCGTTTCCCGAGGTCGGCGTCACTCTGATGAAACAGACCGGTTTCATAGTCCTTCAAACACAACGGCACCAAGTCGAAACCCAAGCGATGAGACACCTCGGATCAATGCCGAAGCCACAGTCGAGACGCGGAAACCCAACGATTTTCGCGTTTCGCCATGATTCCCGCGACCAGTGTCCCAAAGCCGTTACATAGGCCCCATATGTCTCATCTCGTGCATGGAATGTCGGTGATGTGATTGTCTGGCCCCGGCATGCGGTGTTGCATCGTGCAATGCCATGGACTTACGATGACCCTCGCAGGCTTAGAGTCAAATGCAGCTGGCCCGACGCGGCTGGCAGCCGGGAGGAGTTGGGAACCGTATGACCATGAGCCGAAGTCCGGACGGGCACCCCGTGCCCGCAGGACAGAAACGCGCGACATGATCGTGTCAACAAGCGGGCACTCACCCCGCGTCAAATCAACAGAGAGGACTACCATGACCTTTTTCACCCGCACCGGCAAACCGCTGCCCCAGTCCATCGTCGACTCGGCCGGTTCCGTCGGCAATGATCCGGTGAATCGCCGAGAATTCCTGGCGTTGGCCAGCGCCTTTGGCGCAACAACCGCAACCGCCTATTCGATGCTCGGCATGGCTGCACCCGCGCAGGCCGCCGCACACGCCAAAATGGGTGGCACCGTGCGCATCCAGATGGCGGTGCGCGCCCTCAAGGATCCCCGCACCTTTGACTGGAGCGAGATCGCCAACTTCAGCCGCGGCTGGCTGGAATACCTCGTGGTCTACAACAACGACGGCACCTTCACCCCGCAGCTTTTGGAAAGCTGGGAAGTCAACGAAGACGCCACCGAGTACACCCTGAACGTCCGCAAGGGCGTAAAATGGAACAACGGCGATGACTTCACCGCCGAAGACGTGGCGAGAAACATCGCCGGCTGGTGTGACAAGGGCCTGGAAGGCAACTCAATGGCCGGTCGCTTTGCAACCCTGATCGACGACGCGACCGGGCAGGCCATGGACGGCGCCATTCAGGTTGTGGATTCTCACACCGTCAAACTGATGCTGCCCAAACCCGACATCACCCTGATCGCGGGCATGGCAGATTATCCGGCCGCCATTGTGCACAGCTCGTTCGAAGCGGCCACCATGCTGGACAATCCGATCGGCACCGGGCCCTACCTGCCTGAAAGCCAGGAGGTCGGCGTCAGTGAGGTCCTGGTTCGCAACGAAAACCACGAATGGTGGAACGCTGGCAACGGGGCCTATATGGACCGGATCGAATTCCTCGATTACGGCACCGATCCCGCCGCATGGGTGGCCGCGGCCGAGGCCGAAGAAGTCGATATGCTGGATCTGGTCGATGGCGATTTCATCGATATCGTTGCGGAACTGGATGGTTGGGCTGTGCACGAGGCCGTCACCATGGCAACAATCGTTGTACGTCCCAATCAACTGGCCGAAGTCGACGGCAAGAAACCCTATGCCGATGCCCGCGTACGCAAGGCGCTGCAGATGGCGGTTGATAACAACGTTCTTCTGGAATTGGGATATGGCGATCGCGGCCTGGTCGCGGCCAACCACCATGTCGGTCCGGCCCACCCCGAATACGCCGACATCGGCCCCGCCGCCTATGATCCGGATGGCGCCCGCGCGCTGATGGAAGAAGCCGGGATGATGGATTTCGAACACGAGATCTCCTCGATCGACGACGGCTGGCGCAAGGACACCACCGACGCGGTCGCCGCACAGCTGCGCGACGCCGGGTTCAAGGTCAACCGGGCAGTGCTGCCTGGCAACACCTTCTGGAACGACTGGACCAAGTACCCGTTCAGCTCGACCGACTGGAACCATCGCCCGCTCGGCGTCCAGATCTGGGCGCTGGCCTACCGTTCGGGCGAGGCATGGAACGAATTCGGCTGGTCCAACGCCGACTTCGACGCGCTGCTGGAAGAGGCACTGGCCACCGCCGACGTCGAAAAACGCCGCGCGCTCATGGCCAAGGGCGAACAATTGATCCGCGACGAAGGCGTTACCATCCAGCCCTTCTGGCGCTCGCTTTACAACCATACCAAGGAAAACCTAACCGGCGGTTCGATCCACATCAGCCGCGAGATCTGGCCGGCAGCCCTCGCCTGGACCTAATCAAACCTGTCTTTGTGACCTTTCAAGGGGGCCGCCTTCGGGTGGCCCCTTTTCAATTCCATTCTCCGCTCGCGGAGAACCTGCTACGGTTTTTCCTACCGTTTACACCGCACGCCCATGCCAAAAGAACGCTGAGCCGAGAAACAGACAGGGGTAATTGATGTCCGAACCACGGACCGTTCCACGCAACCTCACGTTAATGCTCGAGCCACAGCATGGATGGGCCGCCCGGTTCGACAACCCTCGGATGCCTCTTGAAGCCTGCCTTCATACAGAAGGGTACATTGATTTCCTTCACGACGGGCAGGTCTCGCGTCAATGCTGGTTCTTGCTGGAATTCTTTCTTGAAACGAAGACAAGCCTGCTCAGGCACTTCAGCACCGAAACCTTCACCGCGAAAATCGCCCTGCCCCTATCGGGATCGGGTTTTGTCCTGATCAGAGAGCGGGAAACAGTCACGGCAAGTCTAAGCGGCGAGGTCATCATGTCGTCCGGCTGGCGAGACTTCCTGCGCGATTTCAGAATATTCCAAACGGCGCTGGAAAAAGAACTGCGACGCCAATTCCCGGCCATGTCGAGCAGCGAAGAGTTCGCGTTGCTCTTCTGACCACGTCTTCGCCGTCTTAGCGGCGAGAGCCGCAAAACAGACCATAGGGGCCGCGAGGCGTTGCGCCACCGCCTCAACGCACTGGCAATCCCCCGGCCCTCGCGGTTAGACATGTGCTGAGGGTAACGGCACAGGAAGCGGCATGGCACACGGGTACGAAAGCGGGCGGCTGAACCTGCCCTTCGTCGGCATATGCACCTTTGGCAAATACCCCTACGTCGAAGACTGGGGCGCAATCCGCGCAGATGCCGCGATCATGGGGGCACCCTTCGACGCGGGCACTCAATGGCGTTCCGGCGCCCGGATGGGCCCACGCGCGGTGCGAGAGGCCTCAACGCTGTTCTCCTTCGGTCACGCCGGGGCCTATGACTTCGAAGACGACGTAACCTACCTTGACCCTGACGCCGTCACCATTGTCGACATCGGCGATGCCGACATTGTCCACACGGACACGATACAAAGCCACGCAAACATCGAACACGGCGTTCGTCGGATGCTCGCCGCAGGCGCACTGCCGGTGGTGATCGGCGGCGATCACTCCGTCAATATCCCCTGTATCAACGCATTTGACGATCAGGATCCGATCCATATCGTCCAGATCGATGCTCATCTCGATTTCGTCGATGAACGACACGGCGTGCGATACGGCCACGGCAATCCGATGCGCCGCGCCGCCGAGAAACCCTATGTCACCGGCCTGACCCAGCTCGGCATCCGCAACGTCTCCTCTACCGCCCGCGACGGCTACGAGGCCGCCCGCGCCATGGGTTCAGACATCCTGTCCGTGCGCCATGTCCGCAAAATGGGGATCGAGACGGTACTGGGCCGCATTCCGGACGGCAAACGCTACTACCTGACAATCGACATCGACGGCTTCGACCCCTCGATCGCGCCGGGGACCGGAACGCCTAGCCACGGCGGATTCCTCTACTACGAAGTGCTCGAACTGATCGACGGGCTGGCCAAACGCGGTGACATCGTCGGGCTGGACCTGGTCGAGGTCGCCCCGGACTACGATCCGACCGGCGGCACGTCGATCCTCGCCGCCCAGGTTCTGATGAACGCGTTGGGCCGCATCCTGTATCATCGCAAGGGGGCCACCGAATGACCGAAATCACCGGCTATCATGCCCATATATATTTCGACGCCGATACCGTCGACTTGGCCACCCGTATCTGCCGACAGGCGGGGGATCTCTTTCCCGTCACCGTGGGCCGCATCCACCAGAAAAATGTCGGCCCGCACCCGAGGTGGAGCTGCCAGCTGGCCTTTGCCCCGGATCAGTTCGACCGCGTTATTCCCTGGCTGATGTTGAACCGCTCCGGCCTGACCGTCTTCGCCCATCCCGAAACCGGCAATGAACTGGCCGATCACCGCGACAATGCCTTGTGGATGGGGGAAAAGCTGGACCTCGATCTGACAATCTTCGCCTAGCCCGCTTCTTCTGTTCACAAATATCCCGGGGGCGGGGGGGGGGGGGCCCCCCCCCCCCCCACCGGTCGGACCGGCCTCGCCGGTCCGAAACAGCCGGTTCAATCCTCGAAGTGTCCCGCAGCCGCGAAACCGCCGCCCTGATAGCGCACCGCCGGATCGCTCGGATCATTGACCTCATCGCGGAACTTCGGGTCGTCGGCGAATTGCGCCGAGCTGTCCCGGGGCTGCCAGCCCAAAAAGGCCGCCTTGGAGTTGTCCCACCATTGTTCCGGGTTGTCAGAGGCACCGTAGACCACCGTGCAGCCGACCCGGTCGGCGGCAATCGCGCGGCGCACCAGTGACGCCAGATCATCGAAACTCAGCCATGTCGCCAGCATCCGCCGGTTCGCGGGTTCGGCGAAACTCGACCCGATGCGAATGCTGACCGTTTCGATGCCGAACTTGTCAAAATAATATTGCGCCAGGATCTCACCGAACCCCTTGGACACGCCATACAGGCTGTCCGGACGCAAGGGGGCATCGGCATCCAGCCGCTTTTCGCGCTCGTGAAAACCGATCGCATGGTTGGAACTGGCAAAGATCACCCGGCCTACGCCGTTTTTCCGCGCCGCCTCGTAGATGTTGTATGTGCCGCGGATATTCGCGTTCAGGATCACCTCAAAGGTGTTCTCGACCGACATACCGCCAAGATGGATGATTGCATCCATTCCCTTGGCCAGTTGCATGACCGCACCAGCATCGCCCAGATCGCATTGCACGGTTTCTTCGCCGGGTCCCGCCGGGTCCATCTCGCCCAGATCGCTCAGCCGCAACAGGTCGTATTGACCGGCCAGCTTGTTCCGCAGGACTTTGCCAAGGTTACCGGCCGCCCCGGTCAGCAGTACATTAGACAAAAACTGTCTCCTTCAACGTCAGTCAATCAATCCCGGCAGCAGGGTCGAGATTGCCGGTATGAACGTCACCAGCATCAGCGCCACCAGAATGGCAAAGTAGAACGGCCAGATCGTCCGCACCGCCCGTTCGATGGGCACGCCGCCGATGGCACATCCCACAAACAAACAGGCCCCGACCGGCGGCGTACACAGCCCGAGGCCAAGGTTCATCATCATCATGACGCCAAATTGGATCGGGTCCATGCCCAATCCCACTGCAACCGGCAGAAAGATTGGTGTGCAAATCAGGATCAGGGCCGCCATGTCCATGATCATACCCAGCACCAGCAGCATCAGGTTCATCACCAACAAGATCACGATCGGGTTGTCCGACAGCCAGAACAGCGCCGTCGCCAGTTTCGCCGGCACCTGGTAAAAGGCCAGCATGTAACCAAAGGCCGAGGCACAAGCGACCAGGATCATCACCATGCCTGTCGTCTTGACCGACCGGATAACCGCCGTCCAGAAATCCGCCAGCGACAGAGACCGGTAGGCCAGCGTCGTCACCGCGATTGCATAGATGGCCCCGATGGCGCCGGACTCGGTGACCGTGAATACCCCTGACAGCGCGCCGCCCACGATGATCACGGCCGTGAACAAACCCGGTATCGCTGCAACGGTGGCCATCGCGATCACGTTCCATCCGGCGAATTCCTCCACCGGATAGTTGCGCCTGATGGCGACCCAACGCGCCGCAACCGCCAGCCCCAGGCACATCAGCACGCCGGGAATAATCCCCGCGATGAACAGCTTCGACACCGACAGCCCGCCACCCGCGGCCACCACGAACAGGATCATGTTGTGGCTGGGCGGAATCAGGATCCCGGCAATGGACGAGGTCACCGTCACGTTGACGGCATAGTCGTCCTCATACCCCTTTTCCTTCATCACAGGGATCAGCAGCGAGCCCAGCGCCGAGACATCCGCCACGGCGGAGCCCGAGATGCCGCCAAACAGCATCGACGAGAACACGTTCACCTGCCCCAGCCCTCCGCGCATCCATCCCACCGCCGAGGACGCCAGCCGCACCAGACGGGCCGCGATCCCGCCGTGCAGCATCAGCTCTCCGGCAAAGATGAAGAACGGGATAGCGAGCAGCGAAAACACCGATACGCCTGAAACGATCCGCTGGAACGCGATCAACAGCGGCAACCCTTCGTAGGCAAACGCCGCCACCGCGCTCAACCCAATGGCATAAGCCACCGGCAGGCCAAAGGTGATCGACAGGGCGAACAGCCCCAGCAGAATGGCCAAGCCCATTACATCAAATCCTTCTTCAGCGCGTCGGCATCCGGCAGCAGTTCATCCTGTTCAATGACCGGCGGCAGATCGTCCTCCAGTGGGCCGGTCAACGCGCGCAGGGTATTTCCAACGGAAAACAGCATGATCAAACCGCCGCTCACCGTCATCGGGATGCTGCGGACCCCTTCGGGGATGTCCAACAGCGGAATACGTTGCGCCCAGGTAAAACGCACCAACCCATAGGCATTGACCATCATCACCAGCCCAAAACCGAACAGCGTCGCATAGATCAGCACGTGGACCCAGCGGCGCAGCTCCGGCGGTAGCAGTCCGGGCAGGATATCGACGCTCAGATGAGACTTTTCATGAACGCCCACCGCAGAGGACAGAAAGGTGATCGTCACAATCATCAGCAGCGACAGCTGTTCGACCCATGTCGGCGTGGAATTCAGCACATAGCGCCCGAACACCAGCCAGCCAAAGGTCGCGACCAGCGTGACCAGGCACAGGCCGGAGATCCAGGTACAGATCTGCGCCACCCAGCCCAACAGCCGATCGACGTTGCGCGTTACAGGAGGAATGTCGGTCATTGAGGTGTCTCGTTGGGGTCCGGACCGCCAGATGGCGGCAACACAACAAAACGGCCGCGAACCCTCCCGGGCCCGCGGCCTGTCAGGGCTGGCTCAGTCGACCGCCTTGATGTCGGCGATCAGTTGCTCCAGCTCAGGGGTCTTGGCAATTGCGGCCGTATACACCGCGCTCATGGCATCCTGGAACGGGGCCTTGTCCGCGATTTCGTTGAACTTCACCCCCGATTCCAGCACCTTGGCCTGGCTGGCCTTGGCGCGATCGGCCCACAGTTTGCGCTGCAGATCGGCACTGTCACGCGCGACCTTGCGCACCTTCGCCTGGTCCTCGGCCGACAGCTGGTCCCAGCTCGCCTTGGACACGCACAGGCACTCGGGCAGGATCAGGTGCTGACTCAGCGAATAGTAACCGGCAACTTCGTAATGGTTGGTCGACTCATAGGACGGCCAGTTGTTTTCCGCCCCGTCCACAACACCGGTCTTCAGCGACTGGTACACTTCGGAGAATGCCATCGGCGTCGCATTCCCGCCCAGCGCCTCGACCATGCCGACGAACAGTTCGTTGTTCATCACGCGGAACTTCATGCCATCCAGGTCAGACGGCGTGTTGATCGGCTTTTGTGAGTTGTAAAAGGACCGCGCCCCGCTGTCGTACCAGGCCAACGGCACCAGCCCCTTGGCCGCCATGGCCTCGCCCAGCTTGTCGCCGAACGCGCCGTCCATGACCCGGTGCATGTGATCCATGTCCTTGAAGATGAACGGCAGCGACAGCACGTTGGTTTCCGGCACGATCGGCCCCATGGGGCCCATGTTGAACACGGCATAGTTTATGCCGCCGATCTGCATCTGCGTGATGGCGTCGGGCTGCGACCCCAGAACGCCGCCGTGAAAGGTCTTGCCCGACACGGCGCCACCGGTGACCTCGGACGCCTTGGCGATGAAATCGTCCATCGCTACGGAAACCGGGTAATCCGGTACATGGATGTTCCAGCCCTTCCATTCGGCGCTGGCGGTCGTAGCCGCCACCGCCAGACCGGCGGCCACAGCGGCGGCGAAAATCTTGCGGGGTGTGGTCATTGTCATATCGTGTTCCTCCCTGATGCGCGGCAGCCATGTGGGCCGCGCCTGTCATGTAGTGGTGGATTATTCACACGTTGCATGACCACATGTCAATATTCATCATATGAATTATCGCACACCCTTTGTTTTTCCGCGCCCGACCTATAGCCTGACCGGCACAGGGCGCACGCACAGCGCCGCTATACAGCGAATCACAAAGAGGCCCCGATGCCCGAAACCCCCGCGCAAACCAGCAAACCGCCCCGGCGGAACCTGACTCAGGAAGTGGTCGAGGCGCTTCGAAAACGAATCCACTCCGGCGAGCTGGTGCCCGGCGACAAACTGCCAACCGAACAGATGCTGATCGCGGAATACGGCGTCAGCCGCACGGTGATCCGCGAAGCGATCTCCGGCCTCAAGGCCGACGGATTACTGAATTCGCGACAAGGCGCCGGGGTCTTCGTGCAGGAACCCAGCCGCCAGGACGAGGCGATTGCCCTGCTCAGCGGCAACCCAAAAACCATCGCTAGCGTCATTGAAGCCCTTGAATTAAGGGCCGCGGTCGAAATTGGCGCTGCGGAACTCGCCGCCCAGCGCTGCTCTCCGGCGCAAGAGGCCGAGATCTTCTCCCGCTTCAGCGCCTTTCGCCAAAAGGTACTAGCCGGCGAACGCTCTGAGGATGAAGACTTTGCCTTTCATGTCGCCATTGCCGAAGCCACCAACAACCGCCGCTTCGTCGACTTCCTGACTCTCATGGGCCGCAACACCATCCCCCGGTCCGAGCTGCGCGAAAAGGCCAACCTGAACCGCGACCCCGATCTCGAAAACCGAATCCTGGCGGAACACAAGGCGCTGACCGACGCCATCGCCGACCGCAAACCCGAAGCCGCCCGCGAAGCAATGCGCGTCCACCTGAACCAAAGCGCCGAACGCTATCGGGTGCTCGCTCGCAAAGCACAGGAGAAGTAAGGGGCAACTTATCAATATTCATCATACAAATATTGACACCCCTCCCAAAGCCTGTATTTTCACTGACGCCACCGCGGCTCACCCCGCGCCAGAGACACGTCAGCAATATCAGGACGCCCAAAGATGACCCCTCAGGACCTCAAGCAACAGATCGGATCGGGGCTTCTCTCGTTTCCCGTTACCCACTTCGACTCAAATCTCGATTTTGACGCCGCCGCCTACCGCGACCATGTCGGCTGGCTGGCGCAATACGACGCCGCCGCGCTTTTTGCCGCCGGCGGAACCGGCGAGATGTTCTCGCTGACGCCCGCCGAAATCGGCACCGTGGTACGGGCTGCCAAGGAGGTCGCCGGCGACGTTCCGATCATTTCCGGCTGCGGCTACGGCACCCGCATGGCCATCGACATCGCCCGCGATGTCGAGGCAAAGGGCGCCGACGGCATCCTGTTGCTGCCGCACTACCTGATCGGCGCCACGCAAGAGGGGCTGTTCAACCATATCAAGGCCGTGTGCGACGCGACATCGGTCGGTGTCATTATCTACAACCGCGCCAATTCCGTGGCAAACGCCGAGACCGTCGCACGGCTGGCCGATGCCTGCCCAAACCTGATCGGTTTCAAGGATGGCACCGGCGACATTAATCTGGTGCGCAAAATCGTCGCCACCTGCGGTGACCGCCTGGCCTATGTTGGCGGGATGCCGACACACGAGATGTTCGCCGAAGCCTATGACGCCATGGGCGTAACCACCTATTCCTCGGCGGTGTTCAACTTTGTCCCGGAACTGGCGCTCGAGTTCTTCCGCGCCATGCGGGCGGGTGACAAGGCGACCATGAACCGCCTGCTCAAGGACTTTTTCTATCCTTTCCTCGAAATCCGTGACCGCGCGCCGGGCTATGCGGTATCCATCGTCAAGGGCGGGCTCGCCGCCATTGATCGCGCTCCGGGTCCGGTTCGCCCTCCGCTGACTGACCTCACAGAAGACGAGGTGGCCCGCCTGCGCGAGATCATCGAAAGGAACCGTTGATGCGGATCACCAGCGTCACCCCACACCTGCTGTTTCACGCGCTGGAGCAGCCGTTTGAATCGTCGTTCTCGACCTTTCGCGCGCGTCATCACTGCCTGGTCGAGATCACCTGCGACAACGGCCTGACAGGTTGGGGCGAATGCCTGGGTCCGGCGGACATCAACGCGGCCGTTCTGCGCTCGATGTCCGATATGCTGATCGGGCGCGACCCGCTGCAAATCGACCGGATCTGGCTCGAGATTTACAACCAGTTCCGCGATCAGGGGCAGCGTGGCCTCATTCACACCGCCCTGTCCGGTATCGACATCGCCCTGTGGGACATCGCCGGCAAGAATTTCGGCGTGCCGATCTACCAGTTGATGGGCGGCGCGTGGCGCACTGAAATCCCGGCCTATGCCACCGGCGGGTTCCGCCCCGAGGGCGGCGACCACGCCACCTCGGCCAGCGCCGAGATGGCCGCCTGCGTCGCCGAGGGGTTCGACGCGGTCAAGATCAAGATCGGATATGGCATCGCCAGCGATCTTGCCGCGATCAGGGCCGTTCGCGAGGCCATCGGGCCGGACACCGAACTGATGATCGACGCCAACCATGGCTATGACATGGCCGATGCCATCGAGATCGGCCGCCGCGCCGCCGAATATGACATCGGCTGGTTCGAAGAACCCGTGGTACCCGAGGCGCTGAGCGCCTATCAGCAGATCCGCGCGCGCCAGCCTATCCCGGTCGCCGCCGGTGAAACCTGGCATGGCCGCTGGGCGGTAAACGAAGCCCTGAAACAGGGTGCGGTCGACATCCTGCAGCCGGATGTCTGTGGCGTTGGCGGATTGTCCGAGGCACGCCGGATTCTGACGCTGGCCGATGTGCACGACGTCCGCGTTGTCCCGCATGTCTGGGGCACCGCCGTGGCACTGGCAGCCGGTCTGCAGTTTCACGCGATCCTGCCGCAATCCCCCCCTGCGCACGAGGCACGCTCGCCCCGGCTTGAGTTCGACCGCACCTACAACCCGTTTCGGCAAGACATCGTCACCCGTCCCATCGAACATGAAAACGGCATCGTCGCGGTCCCAGATGGCCCCGGGCTGGGGATCGAGATCAACCGCCAGGCGCTCGCCGCCTTCGCACCGAGCTAAGCAGAAAGAGACGCCATGTTCCGTACCCTGCAAGGGCGCCCGCCCCTTCGTCCGCTGCCACCCGGCGCGGTCGATACCCATATTCACATCATCGACACGGCGCGTTTCCCCCACCACCCCGACGGGCCGCCGCCTCCGCCCGACGCGACGGTGCAGGACTATGAAAAGGTGATGGGTTGGCTCGGCATCGACCGCGTCGTGGTCACGCAAAGCAACACGTACAACTTCGACAACCGCTGCCTCCTGGACGCGCTGGACCAATTCGGGGGCCGGGCGCGCGGCGTTGTCGCTGTTGATGCCGATATTTCCGATGCCGCGCTCGACGAGATGACCGCCAAGGGCGTTCGCGGCGCTCGCATCATGAACCTCTTGCGGGGGGCCGCAGGACTGGACCGCATGCTCGATATCAACGCCCGCGTCCACCCCTTTGGCATGTCACTGATTGTGCAATTCGACGGGCGCGAGATCCTTCATCACCTGCCTGCCCTGGAACAAATCAGGGGCGATTATGTCATCGATCATACCGGCAAATTCCTCGATCCTGTCGCCCCCGACAGCCCCGAGTTCAAGGCTCTGCTCCGGTTGGTCGATCGCGGCAACTGCTATGTCAAGCTGGCGGGCTGCTACGAAACCTCGAAATTCGGCGCGCCGGGGTTCGAGGATCTGGGTGCCTTGTCCCGCGCGGTGATCGCCCATGCCCCCGACAGGGTGATCTGGGGCAGCAACTGGCCACACAACATGGCCACCTCGGCCGAGACCTACCCCGATGACGTGGCCCTGCTGGATCTGGTGATGGACTGGGCCGGGTCAGAGGAAAACATCCAGAAGATCTTTGTCGACAACGCAACACGACTCTATGGATTCTAGAATATGAAAGACATGATCGACCTTTGCGGCTGTCACCTGATCGACGGCGAATGGCAGGGCCACGGCACCACGTTCAACGCCGAATTTCCGGCCACGGGGGATACTGGCGACATTGCCTATCACGTTGCGACCTCCTGCGATGTGTTCCTCGCGGTCGAAGCGGCGCAGCGTGACTTCGCCACCTTTGCCGGAACATCGCTGGCGGTGCGCGCAGGCTTCCTGAGGGCGATCGCCAACCGGATCGAGGCCCATGCGGACGAACTGACCCGCATTGCGCATCTCGAAACCGCGCTTCCGGTGGCCCGCCTGACCGGCGAACGCGGGCGCACCACCGGGCAACTCAGGTTCTTCGCCGACTGGATCGAACAGGGCCACTGGCTGGACGCGCGCATTGACACCGCCGACCCCAACAGGACGCCTTTGCCCAAGCCGGACATCCGCTCCGCCAACCGGGCGTTGGGGCCGGTCGCGGTGTTCGGTGCCAGCAACTTCCCGCTAGCGTTTTCGGTGGCGGGCGGCGATACCGCCTCGGCGCTGGCCGCCGGATGCCCCGTAGTGGTCAAGGCGCACCCGGCGCACCCCGGCACGTCTGAACTGGTGGCCCGCGCAATTCACGAAGCCGTCGCCGAATGCGCCCTGCCGACCGGCGTCTTTGCCATGTTGCAGGGGAACGATTACGACAGCGGTCAGATGCTGGTTGCCAACCCCGGCATCAAGGCGGTCGGCTTTACCGGTTCGTTGCGCGGCGGCCGGGCGCTATATGACATCGCCGTATCGCGCCCCGACCCGATCCCGTTTTTTGGCGAACTCGGCAGCAACAATCCGGTCTTTGTCCTGCCGCAGGCACTGACGTCGCGCGGTGCGCAGATCGCCGAGGGCTGGGCCGGGTCGCTGACCCTCGGGGCCGGCCAGTTCTGCACCAATCCCGGCGTCCTGATCCTGCCCGAGGGTCCGCAGGCCGAAACGCTCATCTCGGTCGCGCTGGATCAACTGACCGTCAGCGAACCGCAGGTGATGCTGAC
This sequence comes from Seohaeicola saemankumensis, assembly GCF_020171285.1. Taxonomy (GTDB): domain Bacteria; phylum Pseudomonadota; class Alphaproteobacteria; order Rhodobacterales; family Rhodobacteraceae; genus JAIUZI01. The sequence continues at coordinate 45,903 of NZ_JAIUZI010000012.1, read as the reverse complement.
CCGGCGGATTGCCGATGCCTACCGCGAGTCGCTCGACGGCCTGCCTGAGATCAAGGGGCTGCGCGCGCTGCTGACCCCTGCCGATACCGGCAATTGCGCCGTGACCCCCGGCCTCTATCGCACTGACGCACGCACATGGCTCGACACCCCGGCATTACGGGACGAGATCTTTGGCCCCGCCGCCATCGTCGTGACCTGCGCGGATGCCGACGAAATGCTGGACATCGCACGTGCTTTGCACGGCCAACTCACCGCGACGCTGCATACCGATCCCGACGACGATACCGCGACGGATCTGATGACGGTCCTTCAAGACCGCGCCGGGCGTGTGCTGGTCAACGGCTTTCCGACCGGGGTCGAGGTCTGCCACGCCATGGTACACGGCGGCCCCTACCCCGCCAGCACCGCTGCTGCCACAACTTCGGTCGGGTCATTGGCCATCGCGCGGTTTGTTCGCCCGGTGTCTTATCAGGACTCTCCGCAAAACCTGCTGCCCGATGTCCTGAAGGACAACAACCCGCTTGGCATTCCCCGGCTGGTGGACGGCGCAATGACGACAACCGGCCAGTAGACCGGACCGGTCCCGCGCGGCGTTTTCGCCGCGCGGACGTCGAGAAAATCCTTTTCCACGCCATTTATTTCGTATATTCGCGAAATATGGAAACTTTGATTCCCTCTCGCCTGACTACCCTTGGCCATCCGCACCGGCTGGCGATCTTCCGGCTGCTTGTCCGGCGCCACCCGGACCGCCTGCCCGCCGGTGAAATCGCGGATGTGCTTGGGATCAAGCCCAGCACCCTGTCGGCCTATCTCTCCGCGCTAATGCAATCCGGGCTGATCACGCAGGAACGTATGGGCACATCGCTTCGTTACTCTGTTGACATGACAGCCGTGCGACAGACCTTTGACTACCTGTTTCTGGACTGCTGCCGTGGCCGTCCCGACCTCTGTGCTCCCGCTCATTTTCCTTCAACCACAGGACCAGCTCCCATGTCAGACGCAATCTACAACGTGCTGTTCATCTGCTCGGGCAATTCCGCCCGGTCCATCTTTGCCGAATCGATTCTGCGGACCGAGGCGGGCACCCGCTTTAATGCCTATTCCGCCGGCACCCACCCTTCCGACAGTCCGAACCTGATGGCGCTGGAAGTGTTGCGGAACAAGAGCCACGATCTATCGCCGCTGAAATCCAAGAGCATTGCCACGTTTCAAGGTCCGGACGCACCGGTTTTCGATTTCGTGTTCACCGTCTGTGACCAGGCCGCCAACGAAGACTGCCCCGCCTGGCAGGGACAGCCGATCAGCGGTCACTGGGGGCTGCCCGACCCGGTCAAGGCACAGGGCACCAAAGCCCAGAAGCGGCTCGCCTTCCAGCAAACCTATGGGGCGCTGCGCAACCGTATCATTGCCTTCGCCGCCCTGCCGATCGCCTCGCTTGACCGGATCTCTCTGCAAGCCGCGGTGGATGACCTGGCACACGACAACATGGAGACCTCCGCATGACCGTCTACGCCGTCAACGGCCTTGGCCGCATGGGCAAGCTCGCCCTAAAACCGCTGCTGGAACGCGGCGCACGGATCGCCTGGATCAACGACGCCGTGGGCGATCCGGAAATGCATGCGCATCTGCTGGAATTCGACACCATCCATGGCCGCTGGGACGCCGATTTCTCCTATGATGCCGACAGCGTGACCATCAATGGGACCCGGATTCCCTTCATCGGCACCAAGAGCCTGTCCGAACTGCCGCTACAGGGTGTCGATGTGGTGATCGACTGCACCGGCGTGTTCAAGTCCGAGGCTAAACTGGCCCCCTATTTTGAGGCGGGCGTCAAAAAAGTCGTGGTTTCCGCCCCGGTCAAGGACGGCGACGCCGCCAACATCGTGGTGGGCGTGAACGACGACACTTACGTCCCTGAGCGGCACCGCATTGTCACGGCGGCAAGCTGCACCACCAACTGCCTTGCGCCGGTGGTCAAAGTCATCCACGAAAACCTGCGGATCCGTCACGGTTCGATCACAACGATCCACGATGTCACCAACACCCAAACCATCGTCGACCGGCCGGCCAAGGATCTGCGCCGGGCGCGATCGGCGCTCAATTCGCTGATCCCCACCACGACCGGCAGCGCCACCGCCATCACCCTGATCTACCCCGAGCTCAAGGGCCGGCTGAATGGTCACGCGGTGCGGGTGCCGCTGCTGAACGCATCGCTCACCGACTGCGTATTCGAGGTAGAGCGCGAAACAACTGCGGAAGAGGTCAACGCCTTATTCAAGGCGGCGGCAGAGGGCCCGCTCAAGGGGATACTGGGCTACGAAACACGCCCGCTCGTGTCCACCGATTACACCAACGACGAACGGTCATCGATCATCGACGCGCTGTCGACCATGGTCATCAACGGCACGCAGGTCAAAGTCTATGCCTGGTATGACAATGAAATGGGCTATGCGCATCGGTTGGTCGACGTGGCGCTGATGGTCGGGGCATCGCTGTGACCCCACCGACTGGCGGCCAGCGGCCAGACGGCCTGTCGGCTTATGTTGCCGTCACCGCCGCGTACTGGGCCTTTATGCTGACCGATGGCGCCCTGCGGATGCTGGTGCTGCTGCACTTCCACACGTTGGGCTTCAGCCATATCCAGCTGGCCTATCTCTTTGTGCTCTATGAAATCGCCGGCATGGTCACCAACCTGTCAGCCGGCTGGATCGCGGCGCGTTTCGGGCTGACCTCGACGCTTTATGCCGGGCTGAGCATCCAGGTGATCGCCCTGCTTGCCCTGGCTCAGCTTGATCCGGGCTGGGCGGTGGGCACCTCGGTCGTCTTTGTCATGGCCGTCCAGGGCGCCAGCGGCGTGGCCAAGGACCTGGCCAAGACGTCATCGAAATCCGCCGTCAAACTGCTGGCCCCGAAGGAGGGCGGCGGACTGTTCCGCTGGGTCGCGGTGCTGACCGGCTCCAAGAACGCGGTCAAGGGGGTGGGCTTCCTGCTGGGTACGACCCTGCTGGCCACCATCGGTTTCAAACCCGCGCTTTACCTCATGGCCGCAGCGCTGGCAGCGATCCTTGTCGCGATCCTTCTGGCGATGCCCTCCGGCCTGCCCCGGGGCCGCAAAGGCGCGAAGTTTTCCGAGGTATTCTCCAAGTCGCCAAACGTCAACTGGCTGGCGGCGGCCCGCGTGTTTCTCTTTGGCGCACGCGATGTCTGGTTCGTGGTCGGCATCCCGATCTATTTCTATGCCGTTCTGTCGGACGGCTCAGAGGCCGGCAGCCGCGCCGCCTTTTTCCTGATCGGCAGTTTCATGGCGATCTGGATCATCCTCTATGGCGCGGTACAGGCCGCCGCCCCACGCATCCTGCGCGCGGCTCAACGCCCTGAGGCGGAACTGATCCGCGCCGCCCGCAACTGGGCCGGGCTGTTGTTCGCGATCCCCACCGCACTGACGCTGGCGGCGCTGATATCGCCCCAACCGGCGCCATGGCTGACGGTGACGCTGGTGGCCGGTCTGATGGCTTTTGGCGCCGTCTTCGCGGTGAACTCCTCGCTGCACTCTTACCTGATCCTCGCCTTCACCCGTGACGACCGGGTGACTATGGATGTGGGGTTCTACTACATGGCCAATGCCGGCGGCCGGCTGATCGGTACCGTGCTCTCCGGCCTGACCTACCAACTGGGCGGGTTGGCTTTGACACTGGGTACGGCTGCGGCGATGGTCGCGCTGTCGGCCATGGCCGCCGGACGGTTGCGGCCCGATATCGAAGGACAGGAATACGCATGAGCATCTTTGAACGCTACCTAACTCTGTGGGTCGCGCTGGCGATGGTCGTCGGCATCGCCATTGGCGTCATGGCCCCCGGGCTGGTTGCCGCTGTCGCCGCCGCCGAGGTCGCCAACGTCAACCTTGTCGTCGCCGTGCTGATCTGGGCGATGGTCTATCCGATGATGGTCGGTGTCGACCTGGGGGCGCTCAGGAACGTGGTGCGCCAACCCCGTGGTCTGGCCATAACGCTGATCGTTAACTGGCTGATCAAACCCTTTACCATGGCGGCCCTTGCCGTTCTGTTTTTCGAAGGCGTGTTCGCCGACCTGATCGCGCCCGCGGACGCACAGCAATATATCGCCGGGCTGATCCTGCTGGGCGCGGCCCCCTGTACCGCAATGGTGTTCGTCTGGTCGCAACTGACGCGCGGCGACGAAAGCTATACCCTGCTGCAGGTCTCGGTGAATGACGTGGTCATGGTCTTTGCCTTTGCCCCGATCGTTGCCTTCCTGCTGGGCGTAACCGACATCACCGTGCCATGGGAAACCCTGGTCCTGTCCGTCGTCCTGTTCGTCGCGCTGCCGCTGGCCGCCGGGGCCTGGACCCGCGCGCGGCTGGGCACGCCCGACCGGGTCGACGCCTTTCAGGCCCGGGTCAAACCCTGGTCGGTGATCGGCCTGATCGCCACCGTTGTGATCCTGTTCGGGTTGCAGGGCCAGGTGATCCTCGACCGCCCGCAGGTCATCGCCCTGATCGCGGTGCCGATCATCATCCAGTCCTACGGCATTTTCGCGGTTGCCTATGCCGCCGCCTTCGCGCTGAAGGTGCCGCATCGCATTGCCGCGCCTTGCGCGCTGATCGGGACCTCGAACTTTTTCGAACTCGCCGTCGCTGTCGCCATCAGCCTGTTCGGCCTAAACTCCGGTGCGGCGCTGGCCACCGTCGTCGGCGTGCTGGTCGAAGTGCCGGTCATGCTGTCGCTGGTCGCCTTTGCCAACCGCACGCGTGCCCGCTTTGCCTGAGCCGGCAACGAAAGGATTGACAAAACTAGTTTTATAGTTATTTTGTCGTCATGACACAGGAAACCCAATACGCCCGCGCCCTCGCCTCGCTTGGCCACGAGGCGCGTCTGTCGATCTTTCGCTTGCTGGTCAAAGCCGGCGACGACGGCTTGCGGGTCGGTGACATCGGCCAGCACCTCGGCCTTGCCCCCTCCACATTGGCGCACCATCTGTCGACGCTGGTCGATGCTGGTTTGGTGATCCAGGAAAAACAAGGCCGCGAGGTGTTCAACAAGGCCGACTACCCTGCAATGAACCGAATTCTGACCTTTCTCAGTTCCGAATGCTGCGCCGGTCTCGACGCCTCTCGGGACACCGCTGCATGATACACCGGCCTTCTTTTTTGCCGCCCGAAACAACCAATATTCCGGAGATTTGGTGATGACAGACACAACACCATCCAGCTTCACCCCTCAATCGGTGGTCAAGACACTGTGGAAGGATCACCGCGTTTGGCTGGCCTCGGCCGCCATTCTGGTCGTTCTGGCGATCTTTGACAGCGCTCAGGCCGAGGAAAGCCTGATGTTCACGCTAGCCGCACTCCGCAATACTGCGCCCTTTCTGCTTTTGTCCATTGCCATCGCCGCATGGGCCGGCGCAACCGGTGCCGACAACCTGATCGCGCGGGCGTTCACGGGTTCTCCCCTTCTGATGATCGGTCTCGCCGCGTTGGCGGGCGGGCTGTCGCCGTTCTGTTCTTGCGGTGTGATCCCGTTGATCGCGGCTCTGCTGGCCATGGGCGTTCCGCTGTCTGCCGTCATGGCCTTCTGGCTGGCCTCACCTGTTATGGATCCGTCGATGTTCCTGCTTACGACGGGCGTGCTCGACCTGGAATTCGCCGTGGCCAAGACGCTGGCCGCCCTCGGTCTGGGCATGTTTGGGGGTATCGTCGTTCACCTGATGTCACGCGGCGGCGCGTTGACCGACCCGCTGCGCGAAGGCATCGGAAACGGCGGTTGTGGCGGGTCGAAAATCCGCGCGCCGCAAGAGGTCGTCTGGAAATTCTGGACCGACGCGGAGCGTCGCAACAAATTCGCGCGCGAAGCCTGGAAAACCACGCTGTTCCTCGGCAAATGGCTGACCCTGGCCTTTGTGCTGGAAAGCCTGATGCTGGCATGGATCCCGGCCGAAACCATTACCGCACTGCTGGGCGGCACCGGGCTGGCCCCGATCGCCCTGGCCACGGTGGTGGGCGTACCGGCCTATCTCAACGGCTACGCGGCGCTTCCGCTGGTCGGCGGGCTGATCGAACAGGGCATGGCGCCCGGTGCCGGTCTGGCGTTTCTCGTCGCCGGGGGTGTCACCTCTCTGCCCGCCGCGGTCGCGGTCTGGGCGCTGGTCAAACCAAGGGTCTTCGGGCTGTATATCGTCCTGTCTCTCAGCGGTGCATTTGCCATCGGGTTGCTCTACCAGTTGTGGCAGGCGGTCTGAGTTGACGGCCCCTTCGCCACCGGCGGAACAACGGATCGCACCAGCGCGCACTAACGCCGCTGGTGCGATTGTCGCCGATTTGACATGGCAGACCTGTCCGAAATAGGAGGCTTTCGTCGCTGAGTACTGTTCGCAACACAGGAGCCACGCGTTGGACAACGTCAAAAAACAACGCGGATCTTTCCTGTCTGCAGCCTGCAACGAATTCGGCTACTGTCTCTTCCCTGCCGACCGGGAACACCTGCTTGACCAGAAACAACTATCTGCCCGCCAGTTCGTTCAGGCAGTGATCGCGATCGAAGGTCTGGACTTGCAGACATGCGCACACTTCCCCACGTTGCTAGCCCTGTATCAAAAACATTTTGGGTGACCGGGAATGCCGGTAAAAGCAGGCGCACGCAGACGGATCAAGCGATCGTGTTTGGACCATGGCCGACAGTCGGTGTAGCCGACCCCCAGCAATTGGGACGCGGAACAAACCATGGTATCGGCAAATGGCTTGAACGATCTGGAGTTTGTTTCTCTAGCAGACGTGGCCAAAGATGACATCATCACGCTGATGAACACCCCGGCGGTTGGGCGGCATCTGCCATTACTCACCACAGAATTCTCCAAAGAGGATTGCCGCGCCTTTCTTGCGGCAAAACAGGCGTTGTGGGACATCCACGGCTATGGCCCCTGGGCCTTTGTGATCGGCGGCCGGTTCGCCGGCTGGGGCGGGCTGCAACCCGAACAATGGGACGCGGATTTCGCATTGGTTCTGCACCCCGATTTCTGGGGCTGGGGACGACGGATCCTTGACCGGGTGCTGGCGCGCGCGTTCGGAGAAATGGGGTTGCCAGAGATCACAATTCTGCTGCCGCCCGGCCGGGAGAATGCCAAGGCCGTCCTGCGGCTGGGATTCAAAGAGACCGCCCCACGCGAGGTGGGCGGCAAAACCTTCCGGCGATTCAGACTGATGCGACCTTAGGACAGTTCGGTACTTCCTATTATTGCCCATGCCGTGCCCCTGCGCTCTCGAACCAATGATGCCAAGGGGTGTTTCAGGCAATGACGGGAACGCCTTGGTCAGGCAAATACGCGGGCCATCTGGTCGACGAAACGGGCCTGCGCGATGTAATCGTGCAGCACCCCGAACGCCTGCGTGGTGAGCCGCCGACGCAGGGCATCATCGGACAGCAGCAGATCGACCTTTTCGGCGAAATCAGACAGGTCCCATTTCACCGGCATATAGGTTTCGCCCGGCACAAAGATGTCCGGCCGGGTTTCGATATGGGACATGTCCGGTTTTAGCAGGACGGCACCGTTGGCGATGGCTTCGTAGTCGCGCCAGCAGACCTCGCCATAGCCAAAGGGGCTGAAACAGATCTTCGAGGACTGCAATTCGTGCAGGTACTGGACCAGTCCGACACCAGTCTCAGTAAGCACGTTCAACCCGGACATGGATTGCAAAGCCTGCAGGCTTTCGCTGCGCATGGCCTGATACCAATCCGTGCCCTGCACGGCCAGACGGGCGTGGATATCAAAGGGCCGTTCCGGCGCGCTCAGCGGCGCGGCACCGGCAAAGGTGTCGATCATGAAATCTGCGGTGGCAAAGGACGGGCCGATCAGCAGTTTGTCAAGAAACCCGGCCGGGATAGGGAACCGGGTCTCGGGCATATTCAGGTCGAACCGACGGCTGTAGTAATCGGTCAGATTGGTGTCGCCCAGTGTCGGTTGGCCATATTGCGACCGGTCCCGCAAAACGTGCTTCTTGACGTAGAGATCGGCCAGCGGGTCCATCCGCTCGGCCAGCCGCAGATCGGTCGGTGCGAACCAGTCGAGATATACCAGCCGGGCCGCGGGATTGCGGCGGCGCAGCGTCGCAACCATATCCACCAGTTCCGATTGTGAGACATCGAAATTGGTCTGGAAACAGACACTGGTCGCGCCATCAAGACCGGGCATATCGCGGGCCAGGTAGCGTTCAGGCGTGATCTCGCGGATCTCGGCGTCATGGTGGCGGCGGATCTGGTCCGCGTAATAGTGAAACGGGTGCAACTGGCTCTGCGGAATACGTTCCGGCAGACCGACGATCAGCACACGGCGGCTGGTCTGGCCGGAAAACGGCCGCGCGTGCCGGCGCGCCGCCCAGTTGCTGCGATTGCGCCTCAGGAATGACGCCAGCCGAGCAGACAGCAGGTGCAGGCGGTCAACAGTCATGACGTTGTTTCCGGTTCATAGCTGCGGGTGACCTGGTTCTGTGTGGACTGCTTCGCAAATTGTGCAGACAGTTGCAGAATGTGCCGGGCAAATTCGGCATTCATACCCGACAGCATCAGGGAATACATCTGGAACACTTCGGCGGGGCGGCGGTGCAGCATCCTCGATCCGCACAGAAACCGCCTAATCTCGGCCAGCGGGTGGTCGGGCTGCAAGGCGAGCAAGGTGCTGATGCCTCCAATCGCCCGCTCCAGCTTGGCCGCGATCGACACCCGCGCCGGCGGCGGCGCGGCAAAGGAATTGCCGTAGGCGACATCGGCCACCTGCGGATAGGCGCGGGCGATAGCCGCGTTGTGCAATTGCTGGTCCCGTGTGACGTCATATGGCAGGGACAAACAAAACTGAACGAATCTCGTGTCCAGATAGGGGCACATCACGGCGCTGGCCGACGCAAACAGGGCCGAGGGAACGAAACCGATTTCGCGCCGGGTCCGGTGCCAGAACCAAAAGCTCTGATAGGGATCGGGCGCGTCGCCATAAGCGGCAATCGTTTCCGTCAGATACTGCGTGGCCATATCGCGGGTATCGGGCGAGAACAGGGCACCAGGGCCGCCATCGTAGCCGGGTTTGGTCAGGATCCCTGCGTGGCCGTCCATCATCGCGGTGGCAATCGCCCGGAAATCGCCGGCCTGGGCACGGTGGTAGTGGTCTTCGGCGGAATCGTCAGGGTTGGTCAGAATGTCTCCGCCGATCCCGTCCATCACCGTCCACGGTCGGCTGCCAAGGAAATCATGCATGGGCATCATCTGCACATGCTCGTCCGAGCACAGGCTGGTCATCGCATGGCACCGCAGGATGTCGCGGCTCGCTGGTCGCGGACGGTCCAGAATATGATGGGTCACGCCCAGCCGTTCGCAGATCGCACGCGCCGCGCTGGCCTCGCTGTTGAGCTGGTGCGACGGTTGCTGGAAAGTGGCGCAGGCGACCGGAGGCGCGTCTAGATAATCAAGATCGAGCAGGATATGGCGCGAATCCCTCCCGCCGCTCAGCGGCAGGACGGTATCACCGGGATCGGTCGCCAGCATGTTGCGCAGGGCATCGCGCGGCAGCTCAATAATACCGTCGATTGCGGCATCCCTCTTGACGGGCTGCTCGGAGACCGGCCAGTCGGCGCGATGAACCAGGGTGGCGCCATTGTGCCATTCCAGACGGCCGCCGGGCGGCAGCACCTTGATGTTGCGAAACGGCGTATCCTCGTTCAGGAACAGGCCCAGCCGGTAAAACACGCTAAGCGCGCGGTCATCGGGGTCACAGTCTGCACCCATCGCGATCAGTTGCAGGATCGAAGGCGACAGCAGCAGGCGATTGCCGCTGACCCAGTAGAACAGGCTGAAAAAACCCAGCGGATCGACATGCGCCGTGAGCCTGTCACCGCACCAATGCCACCGGGCAAACACGCCTTCGTCCTGACCCGTGGCCGGGTTGCGTATGGGGCTGCCCAGTTCACAGTTGGCTTGCCCCTTGAACCGCGGCTGTCCCGCGTCCAGATCAACACAGATAAACGGCGGTTCGCCGGAGTGCGCTGGCCAGCCATGGACGCCATCAACGAGGTTCGAACTGTCCGAATACCGCTTCAACACAACCGCCTCATACGATCTGGCTGGTCCTAATCTGACCGAGGAGACGGCCCCAAACCAACACTCTTGCCCCGACTTCTGCGAACCGGGGTCATTGTCTTTTGTGAACTGTGCCCCTGCAGACACGCTGCGCCACATTCAACAGGAAAAACATGGCATCAGTTGGGCGCGGTGAAGGTAACAAAAAAATGTCATGTAGAGGGCAAAAACCCGCGCCGTGCGTATTGAGGTCCCTGAGAATCTCCACTAAGTACCCCCCATTGGCGCGGGATGGAGCAGCCCGGTAGCTCGTCAGGCTCATAACCTGAAGGTCGCAGGTTCAAATCCTGCTCCCGCAACCATCGTCACAGAACGGCCCGGAGACATGCTCTCTCGGGCCGTTTCTTTTTGGCCCAAGGATAGAAGACCGGCTAGTTCTCCGACGAGTTCGATGGCAAGGGATCTGTTTTGCGGCACCAACCTGACTTCAGGCGCCCCCCCCGAATGATCGAACTGGCTTCTGTCGCGAAGGAGGTCCACAATGTGGGCGCACCCAGGATTTCTTGCGCATGTTCACCATACATTGCGGTGCGGTCGACGGGCGGTCGGGCGGGAACCGGAAATGTGCCACATGCTGCACCGACGGCCGCAGCGAGGACAACGCTGCTGCTCACTGGTGAATTGATCTTGGCCTCGTCGTTTGCCTTAACAAAAGAGAACTCCGCTACAGATGCTGCTACTAGTTACATTCATGACGGCTTCGCTCGGAACTCTGACGGCGTCATCCCGGTTTGCGACTTGAAAAAGCGCGTGAAGTGGGCCTTGTCCGCATATCCAAGTTTCGCACCAATTTCGGCTGCGGTCTTGTCGCTACTCCGCAGAAGCTCTTGGGCAAGGTCAATCTTCAGGCGCTTGATCTCGCGCGGTAAGGTCGTGCCATGATGTTTTAAGGCCTTGAGCAAACGGTCAGCCCGGATGCCTAGCAATCCAGCGACGGTTTCCGCACCCAGGTCCGACTCGTCCAGCTTGTCCCGTAAAATTGAACGCATGGCCGCAACTATCGTTACTTCTTCTTCCACGGTTGGCGGCCCTTGTGGTGACAACTCGGGCATCCTCACCACGTCCCGGAACAGCCAATCGACCGGAAAACTCAGTTGCATGCCAGGATCGGGCATGAACCGGGTTTCGACCCCGGCATAGCGAGGCGGCACTCCGGCAATATAGCGCGTTTCCCACACCACCTGGCCGGGGTCCCAGGTTTTTCCGGTCACCGATTGCAACAGCCGGACATAGACGGCCGCCCCAAAGCCCGTGACTTGAACGGGGGAGACAGCCGGCTCCTGAAGTCGCGAGACGCTGTAGATTGCTCGTTCGGCCTCCACGATCAGGCTATGGCGCACAGAACTCGACTCCTGTGGCACCAGGCGCACGAAATTGGTCAGAAATTCGATGAGAGTTGTTGCGGATTGGAGAGCCACCGCGAAGGGAGGCCAACCATAAAGGTCAAAGGTTTCACCAACACGCAGCCCGAGATACTTGTCACCAGACAGATCCGAAAACTTGTTCAAGAGCCCGAAAACGAGTTCGGAATGGACATAGACGCTGCTGTCACTGATTTGATCGGCACTCATGCCAACCTTGTCCAATGCCGGACGCGGGTCGATGTCTCGCTCTTTCAAGTAGTTCAAAAAGGGTGCCACCAGTGCGAGGCGAATGAACCCTTCCTGGTGCGACCCTGGGTCGGTGCTGAGTGGCATAGGCGTCTCCTGCTGGCACATTAGCACGTCCGGGCAAATTGATGTTGCCACTTTGAGTGCCAATTTTCGACTTTCCAAAACGGAAACTGGCAACCGGTTTGAGCGGCTCCTCGACTACTATCGTCGGGAATCACGACCCAGGAGGCCAGTGTCATGCCCAATTCAATCAAGTCGGTTTTGTTCGCGACGGCAATCGCTCTTTCCCCTTTCAGCATCGCGCAGGCGCAAGAGGATGCTCCGAGCCAGGTGCTTTTCACCAATGCGAACGTGTTCGACGGGTTCAGCCCCGATCTGATTGTGGGCGCGAACGTTCTGGTAGAAGGCAACGCGATCACGCAGGTCTCGACCGACCCCATCGATGCGCCGAACGCATTTGTCGTCGATGTCAGTGGCAAGACGATGACGCCCGGTTTCATCGACATGCACCAGCACGTGATGCTGAACCCGCCGGAAGGAACGGCCGCGTATCAGACACGCTGGGACGATGCGGCGGGCGGCGCGATCGCGCTTCAGTACATGAACGATCACATGCTGATGAAGGGAATCACGACGGTTCGGGACATCGCAGGCGATCCTCTGGATATCGCCAAGGCCATCGACATGGGGCTCGTTCGCGGACCGCGCGTCTATTCGTCGGGCGGCGCCATCGGTCAGACCGGCGGTCACAGCGACTGGGCAGGGCGTAACGTGCCGCCGGCCACGCTCGAGAACGGTCAGGACATGGGGCAGCTGACATCGAATACATGGGTCACCGATGGGGTCGATGATGTCACACGGGCGGCGCGCCTGAACTTCCGTCGGGGGGCGGCGTTTCTCAAGGTCATGGGCGGCGGCGGCGTGGCCAGCGAATTCGATCCGCTCGAGATCCTTGGGCTCGCCGAGGATGAGGTCGCCCGGGCCGTCGAGATCGCCAGGGACAATGGCACCTATGTCGCCGTGCATGCCTATCACGACGAGAGCTACGACCGTCACCTGCGTCTCGGCACCCGCTCGTTCGAACATGGCTTCCTGATCTCGGAGGAGATGGTCAGGCGCATGGTGGCGAAATACAATGAAACGAAAGACATCGTCTGGAGTTTCCAGTGCTATGTCAGCGTGAACACTTTCGGGTCCTACGAAACCATGCCCGCCTTCTTCACGCACGAGCAGAAACTCAAGGGCGTGGCCGTTGGCGAAGGCGTGCGCGCCATGTCCAAATGGATGAACGACTACGGCATGTTCATCATCGGAGGCTCGGACATGTTCAGCCCCGGCCTGGTCGAGAAGATCAAGGAGGACATAGTTTGCCCCACTTCGGTCGGGTTCAGTCCTGCACAGGCGCTGAAGCACTACACCGGCAACGCGGGCATCGTCCTCAAATGGTCTGGCCCCAAGGATCCGTACCCGACCTATCACCTCGGCCGGATCGCGCCGGACAGCTATGCCGATATCCTGATCTGGGACGGCAACCCGCTTGAGGACATCAACCTGATCCTCGACGAGAGCAAGCTGCAACTCGTTATGAAGGATGGCCGCGCCTACAAGAACACCATGGTCGAGAGCGACAGCATCATGTACCGACCGGCGGTTCGCGAACCGGGTGTTTATCCATAAACCAGTGAATTAGGCGGTATGTTCTACCAGAACACATTGACCTGATGATCAGCGGGGCGGCTTTTCTACCTCGGGTCGTCCCGCGCCCCAACACGGGCTGACCGCCGCGTCGGGCACAGCCCATTCGCAACAGGGAGACAGCCATGCGTATCATTGCCATCGCGGCGTCAATCCTTCTGCTGACAGGGCCGGTCCTGGCCGGAACGCAGGTGGACTGGGCGGACCTGATCGATCCTTCTGCGCAGACCTTCGAAGATCCTTATCGCGACTTGAGTTACGAACACCTTGAGGCTGTCGCGACTGTTGCCCGATCGCGCGCCCAGCTCACCCAGGCCGAACTGACAAAAGACGCGCGATCTCAGATTGAAACCCGCCTCAGTGATGCCCAAGAAAAGCTTTCCGCAGCCGGCATTGATGCCGACTGGCTGATCGCACAGCGCTGGGTGGTCGCAGAACGTCGTGAACGCGCGGCGAGTGCAGGCAATCCGGCCGTAGACGGGGTCGAAGCGACATTGGCGGGCTATGCCATCCCCGCGCCTGCCGACGAGAATGGAACACCCGTGGCCTATCTTGTGCCGGAACGCGGCATGTGCGCCCACATGCCGCCTCCGCCTCCCAACCAGATGGTCCGCCTGCACATGCCTGCGGACTGGACGCCACGCATGATGCATGAACCTTTGCAGGTCACTGGAAAGCTGACGATCAATCCGACCGAACAAGAAGTGGTGGTCGTGGACGGGTTCGTCCCGATGCACGCGACGTTCGCCCTGCAGGTGCAGGACTTGAAGACCATTGGAAAGGCAGGTCCCCGCGTTTCGCAAGAAACGTCCATGACGAACGCTTGGGCAGCACGCATTGTGGATGGGATGCGCGCCGCAGACGCAAGCAATGCAGATGACAACTAGGCAGGCAACATCGGCATCAGCAGTCGCCGCGTGTCACCTCGTTTTCCAACTCACCACAGCAAAAATCAAAACCGAAAGGTAATTCAAATGCGCATGATCCTGGCCGTTTCAGTGTCACTTACTCTTACCTTTCCCGCCTTGGCGCAGGACAAACCACAAACCGTGCTGTTCACCAACTGCAACGTCTTTGACGGCGTCGCGGAATCGCTCGCAGGAGACAGGAACGTACTGGTCCAGGGCAACCTGATTGCGTCGATCGGGGACGCGTCGCTGTCAGCCGAAGGTGCCGATGTCATCGATTGCGGCGGGCGCACCCTGATGCCAGGCCTGATCGATGCACATACGCACCTTTACATGAACATGCCGGGCGGTGTTGCCGGCATGGAAAGTGGCACGTGGGACGAGATCGGCCCACGCGCCGCGCATATGGCCAACGAGTATCTCTACAGCGGCTTTACGACCGTGCGCGAAATGGGCGGCGGCGGTTCCGGCCTGAAGAAGACCGTTGATGCAGGCCTGATCGAAGGGCCAAGAATATACCCTAGCGGCGCCTTCGTATCACAGACATCAGGCCACGGAGATTTGCGCTTTGGCTCGCAGCGAAACCCCAATCTGCCGCCTTATCCGAATGACAGCAACGCGCAGCGCCTCGGCATCACGACCGTAGCCGACGGCGAAGGTGCCGTCCTCGCGGCGGTGCGGCAGAACCTGTCCCAGGGCGCAACACAGATCAAGCTGATGGCCGGGGGCGGCGTGGCGTCGATCCTGGATCCGCTGCACACTCTGCAGTTCCTCCCCGAAGAGATCGAAACGGCGGTCCGGGCCGCCGCCGACTGGGACACCTATGTCGCCGTGCACGTCTTTTCTGACGAAGGGATCCGCCGCGCCGTGGACGCCGGCGTGCGCAGTATCGAGCATGGGTTTTTCGCCAGCCGCGAGACCCTGCAACTGATGAAGGACAAGGACGTGTTCCTTGTCGCGCAGATGACCGGGATCTCTCCCTACCTCGAACAGAACCCCGGGCTGCAGTCGCCTGCGAACCAGGCAAAGCTGGCGCTCGCAACAGACTTGGCCAAGGATTTTGTCGAGAACGTCAAGGCCATCCGCCCAAAGATGGCCTTTCAGTCCGACGTCGTCTTTGCGACCGGAGAGTTGCTCAGAACGCAGCTCGACTACGAGAAATGGTTCCACGCAAACCTTTTTGGCAACCACGCGATGCTGGTGTCGGCGACATCGGCCGCAGGCGAACTGATGGCCTTCGCCGGCCGCGCCAATCCTTACCTCGAAGGTCCTCTGGGCGTGATCCAGGAAGGCGCCTATGCCGACATCCTGATCATTGATGGCAATCCGCTGGAGGACATCACCGTCATCGGCGGCAACGAGAAATGGTATGACGCCGAACCTCGCCCTCGCGACATCCCGACGATGCGGATCATCATGAAGGACGGTGTGATCTACAAGAATACGCTGGACTAGAAGGTTTGGTGGCCGTGAAACCGCGAGCACGCGCGAAAGGAATACCATGAAAATGCGACGCTATTTCGCTATGTCCCTTGCGGTCTTGTTATCTCTGTTCACGCCTGAAAGCGTCCGGGCACAAGGGCTTTCCGGCCCATCCTCGACCCAAGCCGACCTTTCCCCCGGCGACGGCCTAACCGATCCGCAGTTCCGTTCGGATTTCCCGCGCAACATCGCCCCAGGGTGGTTCGCATGGAAGGATCAGTTGGCGGAAAACGGGTTCCGCTTCAACATCGACTACCTGTCGCTCGGGCAAAGTTCGTCCTCAAACCTCGGAGTAGGCAAAGCCAGTGGCGGGATCGCGCGGTTCTACGGCAGTTGGCAAGCGACCGAACGCGGCTCGCTGACCTTCAAACTGGAACATCGTCATGCCTATGGCGCGGTGGCCCCACAGTTTCTGGGTCTCGACGGCGGGGCTGTGTCGATCACTGGCACCGCGTTCAACGACAATGGCACAATGTTGACCAACCTTTTCTGGACACAGCGCGCCGAAGACGGCAGTTGGACGCTCCAGTTTGGTCAAATCGACGTGACGGACTTTGTCGATATCTACGGTCTGGTCAGCCCGTACACCGGATTCCAGAACTTGGCGTTCAACACCAACCCGACGATAAACGCCCCCAATCCCGGGCTGGGCATCGCGGGGGGCATCAAGCTCGGCGCGAACTTCTACGCGGTCGCCAGCGTCGCGGACGCCAACGCCGATCCGGCATCACCGGATTTCGACGTGTTCTCGCACGGCAACCTCTTCAAGAGCCTCGAAATCGGCTACACCTCCGGCTTTGACCGGCTGTATTTCGACAATGTCCACCTGACACTCTGGCACGCGGACGCGGCCGATGACGGAAGCCGTGCCGAGGACTATGGCGCTGCGTTTTCTGCCGCCTGGTTCATAGACAACCAGTGGATGCCCTTTTTCCGGGCCGGAGTTTCCAAGGGCACAGCGGCGCTCTACAAAAAGTCTGTCTCCGCAGGGATCGGCTATTATGGCCGCAATACCGATCTTGCAGGGCTCGGGCTGAACTGGGCCGAAGCGAATGGAATCCCGGGCAGCCAGACAACGTTGGAAGCCTTCTATCGCTTCTCGGTCTCACCTGGCCTGCAAATCACGCCGTCCATTCAGTTCATCGACAATCCGCTGCTCAACCCAGGGCAATCCAGCATCACAATTTTGGGTCTTCGCGCCAGGGTTGTTTTTTAGCAGGTGAGCAGACCCGAAATGATCGCAAAATCGTTGAAACGAGAAGGGTCCGGTCGGGGTACACGAACTGTAATTCGCCGCCACAGGGAAACCGGCGGTTTGCCTCCGGGCACCCCGAACCGCACCTTCTGAGTGAGACAGGTCCGGATCGAGACTTCACTGAACCGGTGCCGCCAAACGCGTTTGTCATTCGGTGATGAAACCCAAATCTTCCCCTGATCGAACCAGAACGTCAGCGCCCCCCGTCGCTTCAGTGCATCATTACAAGACGACCAGTTCGCGATCTTGTCCTTTGTGGCGGCCCAATTGCTTGTGCCTCCCGGGCTATCAGGCCGGATTCAAACAGGGTCCCCTCGCCAAGTTAATGCAACAACGCCACGCCGACGGCTCTCGCTTTACGCAAAGTACGGCAATCCAAAACTTATCGTGGCAGCGATTACATGCTGCTGTTCGCATATATGAGAGGGTTCCTTTCTCTCTCCTCGCATTTCCAAGTGTTTATTAGGGGATTCTCCATGTTTCGACTTCTCTCAACAGCTGCGATTCTGGCGCTAACCGCCGTTGCTGGGCATACTCAGGTACGGCCATCTGCCGAAGATGTTGCCGCTTTGCCCAACACCTACTCGCCTTATGTCGGGGTCAACGCACGTCAGGGTGGCTTTGCCGAGAACCTGTTGTGGGGCGACACGCATCTGCACACCAATTTCTCGAAGAATGCGGGCATGGTTGGCACCGTGCTGGGCCCGGCGGATGCCTATCGGTTTGCGCGCGGCGAAACTGTGACTAGCAACACCGGCCAGCGGGCGCGACTCGTGCGGCCGCTGGATTTCCTGGTGGTCGCGGATCACGCAGAGAACCTCGGCGTGCCGCTGTTGCTGGCCGAGGGGAACGCGGAGCTGTTGCAGAACGAATACGGGCGCCGGTTCTATGACCTGATCCAGCAGGGCAATGGCTATGCCGCCTATGACTTGTGGGGCCGCGAGGGGATGACCCAGTTCACCGACGTGATTGACGATGAGCGAATTCAGCAGACCACCTGGGACCGGCAAATCGAGATTGCCGAGGAGTTCAACCAACCCGGCGTGTTCACCGCGATGCTGGGGTTTGAATGGACGATGAGCGGCACGCTGCAGGATCCGGGCAACCTGCACAGGGTGGTGGTGTTCCGCGATGATGCCGACCGGGTGTCGCAGGTTCTGCCGTTTTCGCTGTTTGACGGGCAGGATGTCGAAGAGCTCTGGGCCTATATGCAGGGCTACGAGGACGAGACCGGCGGGCGGGTTCTGGCGATTCCGCACATGGCAACGTGTCGAACGGCAAGATGTTCGCGCTGCGGCGGATGAACGGCGAGGAGATCGACGCCGAGTACGCGCGCAAGCGGCAGAAGTGGGAGCCGCTGGTGGAATCGACCCAGATCAAGGGCGATAGCGAGGCGCACCCGATGTTGTCGCCCGACGACGAATTTGCGGATTACGGGACCTGGGACAAGGCCGATATCGGCGGCATCATCCCCAAGACGCCCGAGATGCTGCCCTATGAATACACCCGCACGGCGCTGCAGCTGGGGCTGCAGCAGCAGGCCAGGCTGGGGGTGAACCCGTTCAAGATGGGGCAGATCGGGTCAACAGACAGCCACACGGCGCTGTCGACCAGCAGGGACGAAAATTTCTTTGGCAAGATGGACACGGGCGAGCCGCGGCCGGATCGGTACAAGAGCTATGTGATCCAGGCCTTTGGCGGCGATGAAGCGCTGTCGACCTTTGAATCGGATGTGCTGGCCTCGG
Source organism: Seohaeicola saemankumensis (assembly GCF_020171285.1). Classification (GTDB taxonomy): domain Bacteria; phylum Pseudomonadota; class Alphaproteobacteria; order Rhodobacterales; family Rhodobacteraceae; genus JAIUZI01. The sequence goes on along the minus strand of NZ_JAIUZI010000012.1, from coordinate 27,075 downwards.
GGCTGGCCGGGGTCTGGGCCCGGGAGAACACCCGCGAGGCGATCTGGGACGCGATGAAGGCGCGCGAGGTCTATGCCACCACCGGCACCCGGATCACCGTGCGGTTCTTTGGCGGCTGGGATTATTCCGAGGCCGAGATCTATCGCCCCGATGTTGTCGAGATCGGCTATGCCCGGGGCGTGCCGATGGGCGGCGATCTGCGGCCCGCTCCCGAGGGGGCAAAGGCACCGGTGTTCATGGTCGGCGCGCTGAAAGACGCGTGGTCGGGCAACCTGGACCGGATCCAGATCGTCAAGGGCTGGGTCGATGCCGAGGGAGAGCGGCACGAGCGGATCTATGACGTGGCGGTGTCGGGCGGGCGCGAGATCGGCGCCGATGGTCGTGCCAGGGAAGCGGTGGGCAGCACGGTGGATGTGGAGAACGTGATCTGGACCAACACCATCGGTGCGCCGGAACTGCGCACCGTTTGGACCGACCCCGATTTCGACCCTTCGGTACCTGCCGTTTACTATGCAAGGGTTCTGGAGATTCCAACACCCACCTGGCAGGCCTATGACGAAGCGCGGTTCGACATGACGATGGATGTCGAGGGCGTACCGCGCGAACACCAGGAACGCGCCTATACCTCGCCGATCTGGTACACGCCGTCTGAATGACCCGGCGGTTCCTTCAAGGAGTGTTTTCGATGCGTGCCCCCCTGTATTCCGCCGTTTCGGTTGTGCTTCTGAGCACCGCGCCCCACGCGCAGGAGGTGCCGCCCGGCGGCATGGTGGGCGAGATGTACCTGAGCGAGACCGATATCGCGGCCGATCCGGGGCGGACCTTTTCGCCCTATGCCGGGCGGGCCTACCCGACCCGACCGCTTTGGGGGGATTCGCACATGCACACGGCTCTGTCATATGACGCCCCGGCCTATAGTGCGACGCTGATGCCGCGCGATGCCTATCGTTTTGCGCGCGGGGAAGAGGTGATCGCCTCGCACGGTGTGCCGGCCAAGCTGTCGCGGCCGCTGGACTGGATGGCGCTGACCGAACATTCCGACGCCATGGGCGGCATGACCGAAATGCTGTCGGGCAACCCCGACATGCTGGCCGATCCGCAGATCCTGGATTGGTATCACAGGGTCAAGGGGGGCGGCGAACAGGCGGTCATGTCGGTTCTGGAAATCACCAACATGATGTCGGACGGCACGATCCCGCCGGCCTTTGTCGACAAGAAACTGGCGCGGTCGGTCTGGGACGACGTTCTGGAGGTGGCCGAGGAATTCAACGAGCCGGGCGTGTTCACGGCGCTGATCGGCTATGAATGGACATCGACCGGCGGCGGCAACAACCTGCACCGCAACATTATCTATCGCGACGATGCCACATTCGCGCGGCAGATGCTGCCGCTGGACACGCTGGACAGCACCAACCCCGAGGACCTCTGGACCTGGATGGAGACCTACGAGGACAAGACCGGCGGCAACATCCTGGCGCTGGCGCATAACGGCAACCTGTCCAACGGCATCATGTTCCCGGTCGAGACCAACCCGGCAACGGGTGAACCGCTGGGCGGCGATTACTTCGAACGGCGCATGAAGTGGGAGCCGCTGTACGAAGTGACCCAGATGAAGGGCGACGGCGAGACCCACCCGATGCTGTCGCCGGAGGACGAGTTCGCGGATTACGAGACCTGGGATATCGGCAATATGGCCGGGGTGCTCAAGCAACCCGAGATGATCCAGTACGAATATGCGCGCCAGGCGCTGCGCAACGGTCTGGGTATCGAAGCGCGGACAGGGTTCAACCCCTACAAGTTCGGCATGGTCGGATCCACCGACTCGCACACCGCGCTGTCCACGGCGGAAGAGGACAACTATTTCGGCAAGCATTCCGGCGTGGAACCATCACCCGACCGCTGGAAACATTTCGTTGGCGCGATCAACGACCTGGCCATCCTGGGATGGGAAACAACCTCCTCGGGCTATGCCGCGGTCTGGGCCACCGAAAACACGCGCGAGGCGATCTTTGACGCGATGGAGCGCAAGGAAGTCTATGGCACGACCGGGCCAAGGATTACGGTGCGGTTCTTTGGCGGTTGGGATTTCACCGAGGCGGACACGCTTTCGCGCCATCCTGCGGAGGCCGGCTATGCGCGCGGTGTTCCGATGGGGGGTGATTTGCGGCCCGCTCCTGCGGATGCGACCGCACCGACCTTTCTTGTCGGGGCGCTCAAGGACAGCATCGGCGCAAACCTTGACCGTATCCAGATCGTGAAAGGGTGGCTGGACGAGACCGGCGCGACACATGAAAAGGTCTATGACGTGATCTGGGCCGGAGAGCGGGTACCTGAAGCAAATGGCAAACTGCCCCCGGTCGGGTCGACCGTTGACCTTGAAAGGGCGACTTTCACCAATGCTATCGGCGCCGGCGAGTTGATCACCGTGTGGACCGACCCAGAGTTCGACCCCGGTCAGGCGGCCTTTTACTATGCGCGCGTTCTCGAAATACCGACCCCGCGCTGGACAGCTTATGACGTGGTGCGCTTTGGCGTGACAATGCCGGACGAGGTGCCGATGATTACCCAGGAACGGGCCTATACCTCGCCGATCTGGTACACACCAAAACATTGAGGTTCCTTCATCACGACCCATGGAACTCAGGTTCAACTCTTGCAGCGAAAATCTGGCATGCTGACCGCGTGACCAGTATCGGCACGTAACGGCCAACGGCGGTGACCTGCTCCCCTTTGATCCTATGGGTTTGGGTTAGTTGTTCTCAGGGATCACTGCAGTTTGAATGATTCCTTCCGTAGCATCCCGTTGCATTCAGCATCGCGAACCTACGAACCTGGCTGCGGTGGGTTTTTGGGCGAACTACAGCCGCGCTGCTGCAACAAGTAATTTCAAAACAATGAATTCAGGGTGTAGTGGCGGACCGAGGAGGATTCGAACCCCCGACCCCTTGATTCGTAGTCAAGTACTCTATCCAGCTGAGCTATCGGTCCACTAAGGACGGGGATGTATCCCCGGCCAAACGGCTTTGCAACCCCTATTCAGCGGAAATATCCACCTAAAGCGTGCCGTCCCCCTGCGGAATGCCGAACTCGAACACAGTACCCTCCGCGCCGGTGCGCACCAGCGTCAGACGCCCGCCATGGCCGCGCACCAGTTCTGCCGCGATGGCCAGACCCAGGCCCGAGCCCCCTTTGCGGGCGCCGCCCTGGAACGGGGTGAACAAATGCTCCTGCGCCTTGGGCGGAAGACCCGGACCAGTGTCGGCAACGTCGATCCACCACTTGCTGCCGTCATCGCGCGCCGAGACTGTCACCGTGCCGGCCATATCGCGCGCGCCGATCGCCTGGCGGGCGTTACGCACGAGGTTCAGGATCACCCGGAACAGCTGTTCGGGGTCGGCGCGCAGGGTCATGCCGGGGGCAACGGTGTTGGCAAAGGTCACATCACTGGCGTCAGCGGCCAATTGCTCGCTTTCGATCACGTCCTGCACGATGGCGTGCAGGTTGACCATGGTCAGGGTGGGTGCCGGCTCCTCGGCGCGGCCAAAGGCCAGCGTGCTTTCGCACAGCGACACCGCGCGCGTGATGGATCCCACCAGCTTGGGCGCAAGCCGCCGGACCAGCGGATCCTCGCTGGCCTCGATCCGGTCGGTGAACAGCTGCGCGCTGGTCAGGATATTGCGCAGATCGTGGCTGACCTTGGCCACCGCGCCGCCCAGCTGCGCCAGCCGCTCGCGCTGTTTCAGCGCCTGCGTCAGTTCTGTCTGCAACTGCAGCAGTGCTTCTTCGGCCTCGCGCAGCTCGGTCACGCCTGCCTTGGGCTGAATGATGCCGCGCGCATCCTCGGGGGCCGCCGCATAACGCTGCATATACCCCACGACACCCTTGATCGGACGGACCAGGAACACCCGAACCGCCCCGAACAGCAGCAAAGCGGTAAAGACCGAGATCACCGCCGACAGCGCCAGCACCCGCAACCCGTAGTCGATCATCGCCATGCGCAGCGGCGCGGTCTCCATCGTGACCTCGATCAGCAAACCGGCCTGTCGGACCGGCGCGCCGATCACCCGGATGATCTGATTGTCCGGCGTGAACAACCGCACGACAGCGTCCCGGATCAGCGTCATCGCACCGGGATCGCGCAGATCATAGGTCGCCGCGATCGGTTCCGGGATCGGCGAGGACAGCATCAGCTGGCGCACCTCGTCGCGGCGCAGCACCACGTTGAACACGCCCGCGTTCTCGAGCAGTTCCGCCTCCAGCTCGGTTTCCAGCATGTCGTCCGCCAACAGCGCCAGCGAGGCGATCTGCGCCCGCTCCAGCCGGTTCAGCAGGTAATCCTCGCGGAACCGCGCAATGGAGGGCACAAAGATCAACACTTCGGCCAGCATCACGAAGACCGTCGTCAGGATCAGAAACCGGCCCGAAAGCGAGTTCAGCATGGCACCTTTCCGGTCAGGGGATCCAGCGCTGCACCGCCCCGACCACGCGTTTAACCGTCTGATTATCAAACAGTCTGGGGGAGAAATAGGCCCCCGCGACGCGTTTGTTAAGCTCGCCGATGCTGGGATACGGCGAAACCATGCCGGCGATCTGGCCCATTTTCAGATTATTGGCCAACGCCAAGGCCCACAGGTTGATCAATTCGCCCGCCTGATGGCCCACGATGGTGGCGCCGACGGGGCGACCCTTGACCACCATGACCTTGATAAACCCTGCGGTGCGGCGCTCTGCCACCGCCCGGTCGTTGTGGGCATAATCGAACCGGACGATTTCGGCCTTGCCGCCATAGGTGTCACGAGCCTGCGCCTCGGTCATGCCGACCTGCGCCAGTTCCGGATCGGTATAGGTCGCCCAGGGGATATGCGCGGTTCTGGCCCTGGAGGGCAGACCAAACAGGGCAGAGCGGATGATGACCCCCGCGTGGTACCCCGCGACATGGGTGAACTGCAGCCCGCCCGCGACGTCACCGATGGCGTAAACCCGCCTGTTGGTGGTGCGCAAAGCGGCATCCGTGCGGATCCCGGTCCTAATGGTTTCGATCCCGGCAGCGGGCAGGTTCAACCGTTCCGTATTGGCCTTGCGCCCGACGGCCAGCAAAAGGTGACTACCGGCAAAGACGCGCCCGTCCTTCGCGGCGACCTCGATGGTCCCGGCCCGGCCCGAGACATGATCGACCATCGCGCCCTCGGCAATCTCGACCCCCTCGGCGCGCAGTGCGTCCAGAACCACGGCCGCCGCCTCCGGATCGTCCTTGTTCAGCGCCCGGTCGCCTTCGATCACTGTCACCCTGCAGCCCAGCCGCACATGCGCCTGCGCCATTTCCATCCCGATGGGACCGCCGCCGATGATCAGCAGGTGCTCGGGTTTTTCCCGCAGTGCGAACAACGTCTCGTTGGTGTCAAATGGTACCGTATCAATCCCCGGAATGGGCGGGACCAGCGGCGACGACCCCGTCGCGATCACGACGCGGCGGGCGGTGATGACATGATCGCCGGCCTGCACCTCGGTTGCCGAGATGAACCGGCCGTAGTCGCGGATCACCCGCACACCCAACCCTTCGAACCGCTGTTGGCTGTCCATTGGCGCAATCTGTGCGATCACCTCCGCGACATGGTCCTTGGCCGCTGCATAGTCCACCTGCGGGTGCGCATTCGCGACCCCAAAGGCCGCCGAATGCGCCTGTCCATGGGCAGCCTTGGCGCTGGCGATCAGCGCCTTGGATGGCACACAGCCATAGTTCAGGCAATCGCCACCCATCTCGTGCCCTTCCAGCAGAACGACTTGCGCGCCCATCTGCGCCGCCCCCGCCGCCACCGACAAACCGCCCGAGCCGGCGCCGATCACCAAAAGATCCGTCCTGATCCGCTCCACGGTATCTATCCTTCCTTGCTGCCCCGCAGGGCCCTGACGATCATCGGCAGCGCCGCCAGCAGACACAGGCCCAGGATCGGGCCGATCACATGCGGCTCCCACAGCAGCGACAGGTCCGGGTCGCCGCCCCGGTCAAACACCTCGCCCACACCGACGCCGATCCAGGTGAACACCACCGCGCCCGGAATGATTCCGATTGCCGTTGTCCACATAAAGGTCGCGAACCGCACCCCGACCAGTGCGGGCAGCAGGTTGGCCACAAAGAAAGGCACCGCCGGCACCAGCCGCATCAGCAACAGGACACTGACCTCGTTTTCCCTGAGCCCGTCCCGGATCCGGCTCAGCCGGCCGTCCGAGGCATCGATTCGCGCCGACAATGTCGCGCCCAGCCCCCAGCGGGCGGCGACAAAGATCAGCCCCGCCCCGATGGTTGCGGCGATGATGTTCAGGAGGCTGCCCGCCGCCAGTCCGAACAGGAACCCGCCCGTGACCGAGGCCACCGCCGCACCCGGCAGGGAAAACGCGACAATTGCGACGTAGATCAGTGTAAACCCAACGGCCATAAGTAGAAAATGGCTATCGCGATAGGCCAGAAGGGCCGCGCGATTATCGCGCAACGTGTCAAAGCTGAGGTAATCGCGCAGGACAAACGACCCCACAAACGCCACGCCCAGGATGATCAGCAAGGGCAGATGGCGGACAAATCCGCCGGTGGGCTGGGTGGGGGTTTCGGACATTTCCGGGTCGGTGCCTTGGGTCTGCGTCATGATCCGCCCAAGATGCGCTGCAATACCGCCGGACAACAGCCCTATCACGCGCGGTTGAAGTCCTGGCCCGGAAATGTGAGATCCATTACGCCGAAACCGCCGAAATCCCTGTTTTTGCAGGGGCAAATGCGGTTTTCTTGAAAAACTCTCGTCAAACCCGGAGCATTGGGTTTGACTTGGCTTCAAAGCCCCCTTAAAGGACGGGCTTCGAACTTACCGGGGGCGAATCCGCGCCTTCCCCGACCGCTAGATTGGAGACGGAGCGATGAAACGCACCTTTCAACCCTCGAACCTCGTCCGCAAACGCCGCCACGGCTTTCGCGCACGCATGGCCACCAAAGCTGGCCGCAAGATCCTGAACGCCCGCCGCGCGCGCGGCCGGAAGTCGCTGAGCGCATAAGCTCTCGCACGACCGTCAGACGGACATGACACCGCCGGAGGCCCCCCAGGATGGCACAGCCAGCCCCGGGGACAATCCCCCGGCGGTTTCCGTTCGCCTGCACACTCTCAAAAAACGCCCTGATTTCATAGCCTTGTCGCGCGCACGCCGACAGGCGACCGGGGCGATGATCGTGCAGGCGCGGCGCCGTGCCCCCGGTGTCGCAGAGGGCATCCGGGTCGGCTATACCTGCTCCAAGAAAGTCGGGAATGCGGTGCTCAGGAACCGCGCGAAACGGCGGTTGCGGGCGGCGGCGCGGGCGGTTTTGCCGGCGCTGGGACAGGATGGCTGGGACTATGTCCTGATCGGCCGGCGCGACCAAACCGCCCACTGCCCCTTTGACAGGCTGGTCAGCGACCTTACCTATGCAGTCACCAAGCTGCACCGGCCACCCAAATGACCCTGCTCGCCCATCTTTTTGCTTTGCCTGTAAGGGCTTATCGGCTGATTTTTTCGCCGTGGGTCGGTTTCAACTGCCGGTACCAGCCGACCTGTTCGGCCTATGCGCTGGAGGCGCTGGAGAAACACGGCGCGATCCGGGGCAGCTGGCTGGCGGCAAAACGAATCGGACGCTGTCACCCGCTGGGCGGCGACGGCTACGATCCGGTGCCCGACCGGGACGATCCCTGAATTCACCGTTTTGTACAGGCCGGCCGGACGGGTTCTGCCGTTTTGTACAGACCCGCCCGCCGCCTTCTTCGGTTTTGTACACCGTGATCCGGGGCCGCGAACGCCGGTCTTTACCAGATAGTAAAGGCACCGTGACGATGACGCGATCGTGACGGGCGGTGAAACCGGGCCCTGCCGCCGCTACCCCCGATGGCCCAGCACCAGGTTGCCCTTGTCCGACAGCTGTTCCAGCCGGGTCGGGAACTCGCGCCGGTCGAGCTGGCCCGAGATGGTGTGGAACACGTCCTCCATCAGCAGCGCATCGTCAAAGTACCAGGCGTGACCGGCGTTGATGCCGCCGGTGTGTCCGCCAACGCGGAACTGCTGGCCGCAGTAGACATTGACCGACTTGTCGTGCCGCGGCTGGCTCATGCCGTGGCGACCCACGCGCGGCGCCACGCCGATGCGCTTGACCGCCGAGATCGACAGCACGTCGTCGAGCGGGTTGTAGTAGTTGGTCAGCCGCACGCAGTGACGGTAAAGCGACGACGACTTGGAATGGCCGGCGTTCAGGCTGTCGACCGAGAGGTCGGCGGCCAGCAGCATCACCTGGCTGACCGACCAGCTGCGCCCGGCAATGCGGGCGCGGTCATCGGCGTCGTCAAAGGCTTCGCGCACCACGTAGCAGCCCATCGAATGGGCCAGCACATGCATGTCGATCCGGCAGTCCGGGGTCTGCATCGCGGCAAAGGTGCCGATACCGTCGGTGACCAGCCGCAGCGCGGAGAGTTTCGCGTCGACCCGGTCTTCGAGGTAGTTCAGCGCCGAATCCGCGCTGGGCCAGTCAAAGCTGACCACCACGCCGGTGAACCCGTGCGCGGCCAGCCCCGCCTTGATCTTGCGATGGCGCGCCAGCACGGTGGCCTGGGAATTGTTGAACCCGTGCACATAGAACACGATGTCGCCGGCGGTGTTGGGGTTGGGTGTGCCGCCCGAGGCCTCGGCCACGACCGCCTTGCGCCAGTCGGTTTTCGAGATCTTGTGCGCATAGGCCATGTCGGCGGCGCTGTCGGGCACGGCGAGAAAGTGGCTGGCGGAGGGTTCGTTGCTGAACCCGTCGCCCTGTTTGCCACGGGCAACAAAGACGTAGTCCATGAAATGTCCTTTCTGAAAACAATATGACAAAGAAGAATGCGGACAGGGTATCACGTCTTGGCCCTCAACCCAAACCGACCCAAACCTGTCCGAGCCCACCTATTCCGGCCCAGACGGCCGAGGCTCTTGCCCGGTGGGCGCGACCCGGATAAAGGCGGGGCATGCTGGACGATAACGACGACATTCACCCGCTGTTTCACGGCGCCCCCGCGACGACGCAGTTCAAGAAGCTGCGCAAGCGCATCGTGCGCTATACCCGCGAGGCGGTCGAGCAATACGGCATGATCCAGCCCGGCGCGCGCTGGCTGGTGTGCCTGTCGGGCGGCAAGGACAGCTATACCCTGCTGGCGGTCTTGCACGAGCTGAAGTGGCGCGGGCTGCTGCCCGTCGACCTGCTGGCGTGCAACCTCGATCAGGGGCAGCCGGGGTTTCCGGCGACGGTGCTGCCGGAGTTTCTGGAGCGGATGGGTGTGCCGCACCGGATCGAATATCAGGACACCTACTCCGTCGTCGTCGACAAGGTGCCACAGGGGCGCACGTTCTGCGCGCTGTGTTCACGACTGCGGCGCGGCAACCTCTATCGTATCGCCCGCGAAGAGGGCTGTTCGGCGGTGGTGCTGGGCCATCACCGCGACGATATACTCGAGACGTTTTTCATGAACCTGTTTCACGGCGGGCGTCTGGCGACGATGCCGCCCAAGCTGGTGAACGAAGAGGGCGACCTGTTTGTCTATCGCCCGCTGGCCCATGTGGCCGAGGCCGATTGCGAGAAATTCGCCCGGGCGATGAACTATCCGATCATTCCCTGCGATCTGTGCGGGTCGCAGGACGGGCTGCAACGCCAGCAGGTCAAGGCGATTCTGGACGGCTGGGAGGCCAACAGCCCCGGCCGCCGGCAGGTGATGTTCCGGGCGCTGATGAATGCGCGGCCGTCGCATCTGCTGGATCCGAAGCTGTTCGATTTCGCGGGTCTGGCGCTGAATCCGGGCGAAAAGGACCAGATCCCCGGCGGAATCCCCGATCTGCGTTAAACCCCCGTTCAGACCCTGCCCCTAAGGTGAGCGTCAATTGTTGCGCCGCCTGGAAAGGGTCAGATCATGCAATTTCCAACCGACGGATCGCTGTTGCGGTTGCGCCGCCAGATGATCGAGGTCCTGGCCGGGCCGCCGGTCCTTGCCTTTCTGCCGGCGCTGACGCTGGGGGCCTTCTGGCTGGGCGGCGAGGGGGCGCTGGTGCTGACCTCGCTGGGGCTGCCGCTGGTGTTCGCGATGGCGGGTGTGCTGAACCGGTGGCCGGGGCTGGCCGCGGCGCCGCACGACGCGGTGACCGGGCTGATCCTGCGGGACGGGTTCGAGGAAACGATCGAGCGGGTCCATGCCGGGACCGAGCTGTCGGGGCTGCGGTCGGCCTGTTTCATGCTGGAACTGGACGAGTTCAAGGAGCTGGGCCAGCGCCATGGCCAGGCCGCCGCCGACCTGGTGGCGCAGCGCACCGCCGAGCGGATCGTCGCGGCGCTGCGCGACGGCGATACGGTGGCGCGCATGGGCGACAGCCGTTTCGCGGTCTGCGTATCCCCGGTGCGGCAGCTGGACCTGGAGCTGTGCATCCAGATGGCCGGCCGGATACAGACGGCGATCGAGGAACCGGTGCCGCTGGACGGGATGTCGATCTACAGCAGCTGCTCGATCGGCTTTTGCCTGCGTCATCGCGCGCCGGGACCACAAGGAGAGGACTGGCTGGCCGCGGCCACGGCGGCGCTGACGGAGGCGCAGCAGAACGGACCGTCGGGCATCCGGTCGTATTCCGCCGATATCCACCGCCGGGCGCAGGCGCGCAGCGATCTGCGCGAGGATGCCGCCGGCGCGCTGGAAAACGGCCAGATCCAGCCGTGGTTCCAGCCGCAGATTTCCACCGACACCGGTCTGATCACCGGCTTTGAGGCGCTGGCGCGCTGGATGCACCCGGCCCACGGGCTGATCACGCCCGATGCCTTTCTGCCGGCGATGGAAGAGGCCGGGCTGACCGAGAGGCTGGGGCAGGTGATGCTGCACCACGCGCTGACCGCGCTCAAGGCCTGGGACGGCGCCGGTGCGATGATCCCGCGGATCGGGGTGAACTTCGCCACCGCCGAGCTGCGCAATCCCGGGCTGGTGGAGCGGATCCGCTGGGAGCTGGACCGGTTCGACCTGACCCCCGACCGGATCTGTGTCGAGGTTCTGGAATCGGTGGTCACCGATGCCCCCGACGACATGGTCGCCCGCAACATCACCGAACTGGCCAAGCTCGGCTGCCGCATCGATCTGGACGATTTTGGCACCGGCCATGCCTCGATCGCCTCGATCCGGCGGTTCGCGGTGAGCCGGATCAAGATCGACCGGTCCTTTGTGATGAAGGCCGACCGCGACCCCGAACAGCAGCGGCTGATCGGGGCGATCCTGACGATGGCCGAGCGGCTGGAACTGGAAACCCTGGCCGAAGGGGTCGAGACCGTCGGGGAACATGCGTTGCTGGCGCAGCTGGGCTGCGATCATGTGCAGGGTTTCGGCATCGGCCGCCCGATGCCGTTTGACCAGACGCTGGACTGGATCGCGGCCCATCGCGCCAAGCTGCAGGAGGCCCCGAAGATCGGCCGCGAGTCGAACTGAGACCCGCCCGGTGCGGCGCCCGTGCGCCGCTGGCGGTGCGGCCCGGCCTGGGTCTCTGAGCCGGTCGAGCGCCCGCGCGGGTCAACGCGGCGCGTGCCCCGGTCACGCCCACCGGCGGAGCGCCCCGCAGATGCACGGGGGGCTGTGCCACAGCCCAAAACGACGACAGCATAGCGCTCGCGACCTCCTGCTCCGGCCTGGCCCGGCAGGTGAACGGCCCCCGGCCCCACGCCAGTGTAAAAAAGAGCACCCCAAAGTCGCGATACACCCCTAGGGTCCGCCCGCCGGTGACCAATCCCTGACCAAAGGCTGACCGGAGGCGGAGAGGGCTCTGGTGGCGTTCCGCACACGCGCGGGCGGCACCGTTTCCATGACAACCACGCGGGCTCTTGCAAGGGGCAGAGCGGCCATGCCCCGAAGGCCTCGGGGCCCGCGCGTGGGAGGTGCTGCTTGCAACCGGCGGTCCCGAAGACCTACATGTTGTTCTCTGGTCAAGGATGGAACCATTTCCATGACCCCCACGCAGCCTCTTGCAAGGGTCCCCCGATGGCCTCGCGGCGCGCGAGAGAGAGAGGTGCTGCATACATCCGGACGATCCCGTAGACCCACACGTTGGCCTCCGGTCCCGGGCGGCGTCGTTTCCATGACAGCACGCGCTCTGTTGCGAGGGGCGGAGCGGCCTTGCCCGAGGGCCTTGGAGCTGGCGCGGGGGAAGGTGCTGCGCCCATTTGGGCGGTCCCGCAGCCCCGCACATCGGTCTCCAGTCACGGACGGCACCGTTTCCATGACAGCACGCGGTCTGTTGCAAGGGGCGGAGCGGCCATGCCCCAAGGGCCTTGACGCGCGCGCGGGGGGAAGGTGCTGCGCGCATTTTGGCGGTCCCGCAGACCCACACGTCGGTCTCCGGTCACAGGCGGCACAGCTGCCATGAAAGCCTCACAGGCTCTTACAAGGATCCCCCGATGGCCACCCGGCGCGCGCGGGAGGGAGGGGCTGCATGCATCCGGACGGTCCCGCAGACCCACACGTTGGCCTCCGGTCACAGGCGGCGCCGTCTCCATGACAGCCGCGCTCTGTTGCGAGGGGCGGAGCTGCCTTGCCCGAGGGCCTTGGAGCTGGCGCGGGGGAAGGTGCTGCGCGCATTTTAGCGGTCCCGCAGACCCACACGTCGGTCTCCGGCCACAGGCCGCACAGCTGCCATGAAAGCCTCACAGGCTCTTACAAGGATCCCCCGATGGCCTCCCGGCGCGCGCGGGAGGGAGGGGCTGCATGCATCCGGACGGTCCCGCAGACCCACACGTTGGCCTCCGGTCACAGGCGGCGCCGTCTCCATGACAGCCGCGCGGGGTTCTTGCAAGGGGCGGAGCGGCATGCCCAACCCAGTCTGTGGCGGATCGGCTCCGGGGCGGGGGCACGCCGGGTCCTGCCCGGCGGTGTCCGCTGTGAAAGACCGTGCAGGGCGGGCGACGAGGATCATCCCCCCGGCCCGCCCTGCGGCTTTGCGATTTGCGGTCGGGCTGGTCCCGACCCGGCCCTGTGGCGGGTTGCGGCTGCGGTCTCGCACGCGCCCGGATGGCAGAGGCCGGGTCCTGGCCTTTGCATGGCGACACGGGCCTTTCGTCCGGCGGGCGCCCCTCTGGGCGGTTGCCGCGCGTCGATGGCCTGTCTGCGCCGGGTGACCAGGCGGTCGAGCCGGGCAAACCGGCACCCGGGGGGGCAGAAACCGGGACCGCGGCGATGGCCCGCGCCAGGCCGCCGGGGTGGCGGCGACACGCCGGATCGCGGGGATTCACCCGGTTTGAGGCCATTTGTCCGGGAGCTTCTCCGCCTGCGGTCCGGAATCCGCTTGACCTTTGCGGCCGCACTCTGTTGAACCCACCGGTGTCATTCCAACCACAAGGTGGCTGTCCCCGATGGACGATCAGAACAAGAACCTCATCCTGGCAACCGCGCTCAGTTTCGCCGTCATCCTCGTGTGGTTCGTGTTGTTCCCACCGCCGGAACCCGAACCGCAGACAGCCCTGCCCGGCGATCAGGCGGTACAGACCGAAGGCGGCGTGGCGCTGCCCACCGCCACGGCCCCGGCCGCCGGCACCGGCCAGGCGGCCCCGGTGGAAGAGGTCCAGCCCGACACCCCGCGCATCGCCATCGACACGCCGCGCCTGGAAGGCAGCGTATCGCTGGTCGGCGGGCGGCTGGACGATCTGCGGCTGAAGGATTACCGCGTGTCGATCGAGGATGACGCCGAGATCGTGCAGGTGCTGAAGCCGGCGGGCAAACCGGCGGCCTATTACGCGCTCTACGGCTGGGCCCCGGGCGCCGGTCTGACGCTGGAGGACGTGCCGGGCGCGAACACCGAATGGTCGGTGGAAACGGGCGATACGCTGGGCGTCGGCAGCCCGGTGACGCTGGTGTGGGACAACGGCAAGGGGCTGACGTTCCGCCGGACCCTGTCGCTGGATGCCGATTTCATGTTCGACGTGACCCAGTCGGTGGAGAACGCCAGCGGCGCGGCGGTGAGCCTGGCGCCCTATGGCATCCTGGCGCGTCATGGTGAACCCGAGGACCTGAAGAACTTCTTTATCCTGCACGAAGGCGTCATCGCCATGGCGGACGGCCAGCTGGCCGAGATCGACTATGACGACATGACCGATTTCGAGATCGACCCCCGCGAGGGCGCACGCGCCGAGGTGACCCAGGTCACGGAGAACGGCTGGATCGGGTTTACCGACCACTACTGGATGACGACGCTGATCCCGGCGCCCGGCTCCGCCTTCAAACAGGCGGCGAAATACGACGAGCGCCGCGACATCTACCAGACCGAGACCGTTCTGCCGACCCAGACCGTCGCCGACGGACAGGGCGCCAGCGTCGGCAGCCAGCTGTTTGCCGGGGCCAAGGAATGGTCGACGATCCGCGAATACCAGGATGCCGGGGTCGACCGGTTCATCGACAGCATCGACTGGGGCTGGTTTTTCTTCCTGACCAAGCCGATCTTCTGGCTGCTGCACCAGATCAACCTGCTGATCGGCAACATGGGATGGTCGATCATCGGCCTGACGCTGATCATCAAGGCGATCCTGTTCCCGCTGGCCTACAAATCCTACGTCTCGATGGCGAAGATGAAGGAACTGCAGCCGCAGATGGAAAAGCTGAAGGAAAGCGCCGGCGACGACCGGCAAAAGCTTCAGCAGGGCATGATGGAGCTCTACAAGAAGGAAAAGGTGAACCCGGCGGCGGGCTGTCTGCCGATCCTGTTGCAGATCCCGATCTTCTTCTCGCTCTACAAGGTGATCTTTGTCACCATCGAACTGCGGCAGGCGCCGTTCTTTGGCCCGTTCCAGGACCTCAGCGCGCCCGACCCGACCTCGATCATGAACTTCTTTGGCTGGCTGCCCTGGGCGGGGCCCGAGCCCGGCACGCTGATGGCGACGATCCTGATCGGGATCCTGCCGCTGCTGCTGGGGATCTCGATGTTCCTGCAGCAAAAGCTGAACCCGGCGCCGACCGATCCGACGCAGCAGATGATCTTTGCCTGGATGCCCTGGGTGTTCATGTTCATGCTGGGCGGGTTTGCCAGCGGGCTGGTGGTCTACTGGATCGCGAACAACACGATCACCTTTACCCAGCAGTACATCATCATGCGCAGCCAGGGCTACAAGCCGGACGTGTTCGGCAACATCACCCAGAGCTTCAAGCGTCGCGAGAAGGCTGACAAGAAATGACACCAGCGGTCACCGCCATCTGGCGGCACCCGATCAAGAGCCACGGGCGCGAAGCGCTCGAGGCGGTGACCCTGACGCCCGGCACGACGATGCCGGGCGACCGCGTTTGGGCGGTGGCGCATGAGGCGGCACAGGCCGACGACAGCGCATGGGCGCCCTGCACCAATTTCTCTCGCGGGGCCAAGGCGCCAGGGCTGATGGCAATCGCGGCGCGCTACGACGAAGCCGCCGGCACGGTGACGCTGACCCACCCCGAGCGGCCCGAGATCACGCTGGACCCCGACCGCGAGGGCGCCCGGCTGATCGACTGGACACGGGTGCTGATGCCCGCCGATCGCGCCGCCTCGGCGCGGGTGCTGCGGGTGCCGGGCCGTGGCATGACCGATACCGATTACCCTTCGGTCAGCATCGGCAACATGGCCACCCACCGCGCGGTGTCGCAAAAACTGGGCCGCGACCTGTCGCCGGTCCGCTGGCGGATCAACATCTGGCTGGACGGGCTGGCGCCGTGGGAGGAATTCGACTGGATCGGGCGCGAGGTCCGGATCGGCGCCCTCCGCTTTGCCATCCGCGAGCCGATCACCCGCTGCATGGCCACCACCGCGAACCCCGAGACCGGCAAGCGCGACACCGACACCCTGGGCGTCCTCAACACCTGGGGCCATCAGGACATGGGCGTCTACGCCGAGGTGACCGCCGGCGGCAGCCTGGCGCTCGCCGATCCCGTCGAGGTTCTGCCATGACCGCCCTGCCCTTCCCCCTGGCCGAAGCCCCGGACGAGATCACCGCCGAACGCGGGCGCAAGCTCTTTGCCGGCGAATCGGTTTTTGTCAAAGGCGTGGTGGCGATGTCCGGCCTGCCCCCCGCCGACCGGCTCGAGGTCTGTTTCGCCGGCCGCTCGAACGTCGGCAAATCGTCGCTGATCAACGCGCTGACCGGGACCAAAGGTTTGGCGCGGGCGTCGAACACGCCGGGGCGGACGCAAGAGATCAACTATTTCACCCAGGGGCCCGACCTTTTTCTCGTCGACCTGCCCGGCTATGGCTACGCCAATGCGCCGGTGCCGGTGGTGGAGAAATGGCAGCGGCTGCTGAAACAATACCTGTCGGGCCGCCAGACCCTGCGCCGGGCCTTTGTGCTGATCGATGCGCGCCACGGGGTCAAACCGGTGGACGAAGAGATCATGACCCTGCTCGACACATCCGCGGTGACGTTCCAGGCGGTGCTGACCAAGGCCGACAAGGTCAAGGCCAAAGACCGCGACCGGGTGCTGAACCAGGTGCGCGGGGTGCTGGCCAAACATCCCGCCGCCTACCCCGAGATCGTGCTGACCTCGTCGGAAAAGGGCGACGGCATCGCCACCCTGCGCAGCATCATCGCCACGCTGGCCTGACAGCTGGCCTGACAGCGGCCCCGCCCCCCTTTCATCTCTTCGGCAAATACTCCGGGGGGGCCGCCCGGCACGGGCGGCGGGGGCAGCGCCCCCGACACCCTCGCCACCCGCGCCCTTGTTGCTCTTGGCAGACCGCAGAGAACCACGTAACAGGGTGTCGCAGAGGGATATCAGCCATGAAGAAGCAAGACATGAACCGCGACTGGATTGCCACCGCCCGTACCTTGTCGTCGGCGTTGCCGTACCTGCAGCGCTATGTGGACGCCACCGTCGTGATCAAGCTGGGCGGCAACGCCATGGGCAGTGACGAGGCGATGGACAGTTTCGCCCGCGACATCGTGCTGATGAGCCACGTCGGCGTAAAGCCAGTGATCGTGCATGGCGGCGGGCCGATGATCAACGCGATGCTGGACAAGCTGGACATCAAGTCCGAGTTCGTGAACGGCAAGCGGGTGACCGACCAGGCCACCGTCGAAGTGGTTGAAATGGTGCTGTCCGGGGTCGTCAACAAACGCATCGTCCAGGCGATCAACCGGCAGGGCGGCAAGGCCGTGGGCCTGTCGGGCAAGGACGCCAACCTGATGATCTGCGACCAGACCAACCCGGATCTGGGCTTTGTCGGCACCCCATCGGCGATGAACCCGAAAATCCTGCGCGATCTGGCCGAAAAGAACGTGATCCCGGTGGTTGCGCCGGTCGGCGGCGGCCGCAACGGCGAGACCTTCAACGTCAACGGCGACACCGCCGCCGGGGCCATTGCCGCCGCGCTCAAGGCTGACCGGCTGCTGCTGCTGACCGACGTCTCGGGCGTCAAGAACGCCGATGGCGCGGTGGTGACCGAGCTGAAGGCGGAACAGATCCGCCAGCTGACCCGCGACGGGGTGATCGCCGGCGGCATGATCCCCAAGACCGAGACCGCGCTGGATGCCATCGAGGGCGGCGTGCGGGCGGTGGTCATCCTGGATGGCCGCGCCCCCAATGCCTGCCTGCTCGAACTTTATACCGATCACGGCGCCGGGTCGCTGATCCGCCCCGACTGACGGTTTCGTGTTCGCAGCGGGGTTGCGTTTCCCCTTCACATTCTTAAATGTGAATGTATGGAAAACGAAACGATCCTTCGCTTCGGCGTGTTTCTGGGCCTGTTCGCGGTTCTGGCACTGGCCGAGACGCTGGCCCCGCGCCGCCCCCGCGCGATCCCGCGCCGCAGGCGCTGGGTCACCAATTGGGGGTTTACCCTGCTCAACACCGTGACCCTGCGGCTGATGGCGGTGGCGCTGCCGCTGCTGGCGGTGGGCGCGGCGCTGGATGCGCAGGCCGGCGGCTGGGGCCTCTTCAACCGGCTGGACTGGCCCGCCTGGGTCGAGATCACGCTGGCGGTGCTGATCCTCGACTTCGCGATCTGGGCGCAGCATCTGATCACCCACAAGGTGCCGCTGCTGTGGCGGCTGCACCGGGTCCACCATGCCGACCGCGACATGGACGTGACCACGGCGATCCGCTTTCACCCGGTCGAAATCGCGCTTTCCATGGGGCTGAAAATCGGCTTGGTTTATGCCCTGGGTCCGGCGGCAACCGCCGTGGTCCTGTTTGAAATCATCCTGAACGGGACGGCCATGTTCAACCATTCCAACCTGCGCCTGCCGCTGCCCGTGGACCGGGTGCTGCGGCTGCTGCTGGTGACCCCCGACATGCACCGGGTGCATCATTCGGTGCACCGGGCCGAGCACGACAGCAACTATGGCTTTTCCCTGTCCCTGTGGGACCGGCTGATGGGCACCTATGTGGCGCAGCCGGCCGACGGTCACGATGACATGGCGGTCGGGCTGCGCTGGCAGGATGACCGCCCCGCGCGGCTGGGCTGGAGCCTGGCGCTCCCCTTCCGGCGCAGATGAGCCACGCGGCGGTCGAAGCGGCGGCAGCGGCCGCCGGGCTGATCGTCATGGGCGGGTTTCACCCGCAGACCGGCGGCACGCTGATCCTGCTGGGCACCGGCCCGGCGTTCTGGGCCGCGTTCCGCGCCTCGGCCGAGGCCACGGATGGCGCCCCCCATCCCGTCGACCGCTGGTCAAAGAGGGTGATCGGCAGCATCGCGGCGGCCTGCGCCGCGACCTGCAGCTTTCCCTCCGACGGGCCGCCATACGCCCCCTTCATCGCCTGGGCCATGGCAACCGGGCGGTTCGCACAGAGCCCGGTCGGCATGATGGTGCATGACCGGGTCGGCATGATGATCTCGCTGCGCGGCGCGTTGCATTTCACGCAGCACCTGGCCCTGCCCGCCCGGGCCCGGTTCGACCCCTGCACCGGCTGCCCGGCCCCCTGCGCCAGCGCCTGCCCGGTCGGGGCGCTCAGCGCCGCCGCCCCCTATGACGTGCCCGCCTGTCACGATTTTCTGGACGGCGACGGGGCAAAGTCGTGTATGGTCGGGGGGTGCCTAGCACGCCGCGCCTGCCCGCTGAGCCGGGGCGCCGGGCGGCGGTCCGAGCAATCCGCGCTACACATGAGGTCGTTTCACCCATCATGACACGCACCCTGATCCTGACCCGCCACGCCAAGTCCAGCTGGGCCGACCCGGCCCAGGACGACCACGACAGACCGCTGAACGACCGCGGCACAGGCTCCGCAAGGCGGATCGGCGACTGGTTGCGGGACAAGGGGCACCTGCCCGACCAGGTGCTCTGCTCCTCTGCCCGGCGCACCCGCGACACGCTCAAGGGGATGGGCATCGAAGCCCCCACAGAAGTCACCAGCGACCTCTACCACGTGACCGGCAACCAGATCCTGCGCGTCCTGTCGGGCGCCACGGGCCAGACCGTGCTGCTGCTGGGCCACAACCCCGGCATCGCCGCCTTTGCCGCCCAGATCGTCTCGGAACCGCCCGAGCACCCGCGCTTCGCCGACTTCCCCACCTGCGCCACGCTGGTGGCCCGCTTCGACATCGACGACTGGAGCAAGCTGGCCTGGCGCATGGGCGAGGTCATCGACTTCGTGATCCCCCGCGAACTGCCCGGCTGACCCCCCCTTTCATCTCTTTGGCAAATACTCGCGCCGCAGGCACGGTGCGCAGCACCGTTCCCCCCCCCCCCCCCCCCCCCCCCCCCCCCCCCCCCCCCCCCCCCCCCCCCCCCCCCCCCCCCCCCCCCCCCCCCCCCCCGGTCGGATCGGCTTTGCCGATCCGACCCTATTATTGACCTCGTGGCGGATCGGCTTTGCCGATCCGATCCGCCTGTTGTTATGACGGATCGGCACAGCCGGTCCAACCCGGTCCGGCACCGCGCTTACAGCGCCGCCAGAGCCGCCACAAGCTTGTCAGAGCCGAACCGGAATGGATCGGTCGCCGGCAGCCCCAACCGCGCCTCGACTTCGGCCAGGTAGGCCCGCGCCTCCGCCTCGCCCATGTGCTGGGTGTTGACCGAAATCCCCACCACTTCGCAGGCCGGGTTGGCCACCCGCGCCAGCGGCAGCGCCATGTCGCGCAGCGCCTCCAGCGTCGGCAGCGCGTAGCCCGGCAGCCCGCGCATGTGGTCGCGGGTGGGCTCATGGCTCAGGATCAGCGCGTCAGGCTGGCCACCGTGGATCAGCGCCATGGTGACGCCGGAATAGGAGACATGGAACAGGCTGCCCTGGCCTTCGATGATGTCCCAGTGATCGGGGTCGTTGTCGGGGGTCAGCCATTCCACCGACCCGGCCATGAAGTCGGCCACCACCGCATCCAGCGGCACGCCGTCGCCGGTGATCAGGATGCCGGTCTGGCCGGTGGCGCGAAAGGTCGATTTCATCCCCGCCTCGCGCATCGCCGCGTCCAGCGCCAGCGCCGTGTACATCTTGCCCACCGAACAATCGGTGCCCACCGCCAGCACCCGCTTGCCGGTCCGCTTGACGCCGTTGGCGATCGGGTATTCGACCTCGGGCACCCGCACGTCATGCAGATCCCGGCCACAGGCCTCGGCCACCGCCACCAGGTCGGGTTCGTCGCGCAGCAGGTTGTGCAGGCCCGAGGCGAGGTCAAAGCCCTCCTCCAGCGCCATCACCAGCACCTTTTTCCACGCGGCAGAGATAACCCCGCCCCGGTTGGCAACGCCGATCACCAGCGTCCTGGCCCCGGCCGCACGCGCCTGCGCCAGGTCCATGTCGGCCAGCCCCAGATCGGCCTTGCAGCCCTCCATCCGGTATTGTCCGACCGCGTTGTCCGGGCGCCAGTCCTTGATGCCCTGCGCCACCTTGGCGGCCAGCTGGTCCGGGGCATCGCCCAGAAACAATAGATAGGGGGTCTTGATCATGGCGCGGTCTCCGTTGTCTGTTGCGGACAGGCTAACGCAGCCCGGCTGCGACCGTTTCGCTTTTGCAGCGTGGATTCACCCCCGCGATCAAAGAATGTTCGAAGATGGCCCGTGTTTTCGGGAAAATCTCCTGCGGCGTGCGAAATTTCAGCGGATTTGCAGCGGCGCATGGGCGCCAATGCGGGCGCGGCATTTGCTGCGGCTGCACAATAGGCTTGCGCAGGACTGCGCAATTTAATACCCCCAGACCCAGAATTCACGCAATTTCCTTACCCGAAAGGTTCCGCCCATGTCCTTCCGCCTTCAGCCCGTCGCCCCGGCCCGCCCCAACCGCTGCCAGCTGTTCGGGCCGGGATCGAATACCAAGCTGCCGCCCAAGATGGCGGCCTCGGCGGCGGATGTGATCAACCTCGACCTCGAGGATTCGGTGTCGCCCGACGACAAGCCGCAGGCACGCAAGAACATCATCGAGGCCATCGGCGACATCGACTGGGGCAACAAGACGCTGTCGGTGCGGATCAACAGCCTGGACACGCCCTATTGGTACCGCGATGTGGTCGATCTGCTGGAACAGTCCAGCGAGCGGCTGGACATGATCATGATCCCCAAGGTGGGCTGCGCCGAGGACATCTATGCCGTTGACGCGCTGATCACGGCGATTGAAACCGCGATGGGCCGCACCAAGAAAGTGGCGCTGGAGGTGATCATCGAATCGGCCGCCGGCATCGCCCATGTGGAAGAGATCGCCGCCGCCTCGCCGCGGCTGCAGGCAATGAGCCTGGGCGCCGCCGATTTCGCCGCCTCCATGGGCATGCAGACCACCGGCATCGGCGGCACGCAGGAAGATTATTACATGCTGCACGAGGGGCAGAAGTACTGGTCGGACCCGTGGCACTGGGCACAGACCGCCATCGTCGCCGCCTGCCGCACCCACGGGTTGCTGCCGGTGGACGGGCCGTTTGGCGATTTCTCCGACCCCGAAGGCTTCCGCGCGCAGGCGCGCCGGTCGGCCACGCTGGGCATGGTCGGCAAATGGGCGATCC
This sequence comes from Seohaeicola saemankumensis, assembly GCF_020171285.1. Classification (GTDB taxonomy): domain Bacteria; phylum Pseudomonadota; class Alphaproteobacteria; order Rhodobacterales; family Rhodobacteraceae; genus JAIUZI01. The sequence continues at coordinate 5,151 of NZ_JAIUZI010000012.1, read as the reverse complement.
ACCCGAACCAGATCGCGGTGGCGAACGAGGTGTTCACGCCGCCCGAGCACAAGGTGACCGAGGCGCGCGAGATCCTCGCGGCGATGGAGGAAGCCACCCGCACCGGCGCGGGCGCCGTGGTCTACAAGGGCCGGCTGGTCGATATCGCGTCGATCAAGCAGGCCGAGGTGATCGTGAAACAGGCGGAACTGATCGCGGCCAGCTGAGCGGCGGGCGCGCGGATCGGATCGGCTGCGCCGATCCGATTGCGTTTACCGGTTTTCGGATCGGCGCAGCCGATCCGATTGGGATGATGGGTGTTTCGGATCGGCTTCGCCGATCCGACCGGGGCGAGGGGCGCTGCCCCTCGCGCTCCCCGGAGTATTTATCGAAGAGATGAAAGGGCGGAACCGCAGCGCATGGGTTTACCCGCGCGCTGCCGGGCCCAACAGGGCGCGGCACCGGTAGGTGTCGCACGCCCTGGCGGGAGCGCCTTGGCTGGGGGCGGATTGCCTTGGTCCGTGGTGCGGGTCAGTAGCCGAAGGCGGAGTTCGGCACCCAGGACATTTTTTTCCCCTTCTTGCCCCATTTCATCATCAGACAGGCCGATCCGTATTTCTGGAAATAGAGGATCCGCAGGTCATACCAGCCGGCCTGGGGCACTTCGACTTCGACGCGCTGGTTGGCTTCGCAGCCCTGGCGGCCGTCGAAATGGCCGATGGTCTGGCCCGAAACAGTGGCCGAAATGCCGTCGTTCGACCAGGTTTCCAGCTCATAGATGCCCGGCGCGTCGAACTTGATGTAGCCGCGGATGTTTGCCGCGACGTTGAAATGTTCCGGATGGGTCAGCACCGGGTCGCCTTCGTTGGTGTCGGCATAATCCAGCCCGCGCAGGGGGCGCCCGGCCTTGCCGCCGCCGCCCAGCAGGCCGCGGGCCGCCGACAGCCCCTGGATCCGCGCCGGGGGCACCCCGCCCCAGGCATAGCTGACCGCCAGCCCCCGCTTGGGCGAGGGTTGCGGGCTGGCGGGTTTCAGTTTCAGCGGCGCGGCAATGGCGGCCGAGGCCAGCAGCAGGCTTGCGGCGGCCAGTAGGCCTGTGATCGCGGTTCTCATGCATCAACTCCTTGTCAAAGCGCGGACCCTCTCGGGCGCCGCTGGTCCTTGCAACCGTTCCGATGCGAGCCTAGGTGCCGAATCGCACTGCGGCAAGGGCGGCAGGGGGTTTTCGCCACCCCTGCGCTCAGGCGCGCAGATCCTTGGGCGATCCCATGACCACATAGGTGGTGATGGCGGTGACATGCGGCAAGGTTCCCAACACGTCAGTGTGAAAAGTCTTGTAGGCGCGCAGGTCGGCGCATTCGACCCGCAGTAGGTATTCGATGGTGCCGGTGATGTTGTGGCATTCAACGACCTCGGGTGCGCGGCCCATGGCGCGTTCGAACCCTTCCTGCGCCGCCTTGGTATGTTCGCCCAGGCCCACGCCGATATAGGCGGCAAAGCCGATGCCCAGCGCCTGCGGGTTCAGCACCGCGCGGTAGCCGGCGATCACGCCGCTGCGTTCCAGTTCCTGCACCCGGCGCAGGCAGGCCGAGGGCGACAGGCCCACGCGCGCCGCCAGGTCGAGGTTGCTGATGCGGCCGTCGCGCCCGAGCTCCTGCAATATCCGGTCGTTGATTGGGTCAATCTTCGTCATTTGTTGTGCAATCTGCCCGTTCGCGCACAAAAACGCAATTTCATTTGCCCCGCCACGCGCGACACCTGTGCCATGACACCTGATCTTCTTGCCGCGCTGGCGCTGTTTGCCTTTGTCTCCTCGATCACGCCGGGGCCGAACAACCTGATGCTGATGGCCTCGGGCGCCAATTTCGGCTTTCGCCGCACCATCCCGCATATGCTGGGGGTGGGGCTGGGCTTTGTGCTGATGGTGCTGCTGGTCGGCATCGGGCTGGTGCAGGTATTTGACGCCTACCCGCTCAGCCATGATTTGCTGAAGGCGGTGAGCGTGGTCTACCTGCTGTGGCTGGCCTGGAAGATCGCACATGCCGCCCCGGTCACGCCCGGCACCGGCGGTGGCCGGCCGATGACCTTTCTGCAGGCCGCCGCGTTCCAATGGGTCAACCCCAAGGCCTGGACCATGGCGCTGACGGCAATTGCCGCCTATGCGCCGGGGCGCACGCTGGCGGCGATTGCGGTGGTGGCGGTGGTGTTTGGCGCCATCAACCTGCCCTCGGTCAGCTCCTGGACCCTGCTGGGCCAGCAGATGGCGCGCTGGCTCAGCAGCCGCCGCCGGCTGGTCGCCTTCAACTGGACCATGGCGGTGTTGCTGGTGGCCTCGCTTTACCCGGTGGTGCTGCCGGGGTGATCCAGTGGCCGGACCGGCTGGCGCAGGATGGTGCGCAGCCGTTCGGGCGCGGCACGGCGCGGGTCGCCCAGATAGATCTCGTGATGCGGCCCGTTGAAGGTCAGCCCAAGCGCCGGCATCACCCGGTCGTGCAGATCGGCCAGTGTCGGGGCCTCTACCGTATAGGGGCCGATGTGCAGCCGCTGCAGGCAGTCGCCTTCGTCCAGGGTCATCTGCCGCACCCGGTCCACGGTGGGCGCGTCGGTTGCCGCCCCCGGCTTGCGCGCCAGTTTTGCCAGCACGTTTTGCCGGGCGGTTTCGACCATCTCGGCCGTCAGTTCCTCGGGCATGCGGATCATCGCCGTCCACTGCCACGCGGCGCGGTCGCCCGCGACAAAGGCCGCCGGGTCCTCGGCCGACCACAGAGCCTGCAGCGGCGGAACCACGAAATCCCGGCCCAAAGCCTTGCACAGCGCCTTGCCCCCGTAAGCCATGGGGTAGAGCGCGGCCAGTGCCCGGCCATAATCCGGCCCGTTCGGGTCGCCCTGCCCGTCGATGGCCAGGTAGTTTAGCGGCGGCAGCACCAGCCGGTCCCAGCGCCCGCGCGGTGCGGTGTACCAGGCCCGATCGGTTTTCTTGAAATCGCGTTTGGCGGTCATCGGACCCTCATGTCAGCGGCAGGCAGATGTCGGTCAGCAGATCCGCCGGCGCGGCGGTGGCGGGCGTGTTCTGGTAAACCTCGAACGGCGGCAGGTCCGCCGGATCGCGGCCCGATCCAGGCAGCCAAGTGCCGAACAGGTGATCATATCCCGACTGCAGCCCCGAATACGGCCCCCGGAACCGCAGCCGGGCGACCTCGGTCGCAGGCAGGGCGATCTCTTCCAGGTCGCCGGGCAGGGGCGCGTCGTCGAGCACCTCGAACCCGGCAAAGGCGTGCAATTCAGGCGCGGGAACAACGGTCGGATCATCGGGATAGATCCCGATCATCCGCCCCCCGCGCTGCCAGAGGTTGCGGGCGGTGGCAATGGCCGAAAACCGGTCAAAGGCGCCGCCGGTTTCCATCAGCGGTCCGACATGGATCACGGCGGCGACACGCCGGGCCGGGTGTGGTTCGATCACCACGTCGAACCGCGAGGGAGCCCGGTCCGGTGTCAGCAGATGCGGCGCATCCGCCGCGCCGGTCTTGCGAAAGGCGCCGGGGCTCAGACCATAGGTCTGGCGGAACTGGCGGCCAAAGCTTGGCACCGTGGGATAACCGGCGCGCGCCGCCACCTCTGCGATCGGCCAGTCGGTCTGCACCAGCCAGCAAGCCGCCCGGTTCATCCGCACCCGCCGCACCGCTTGGGCGCAGGTCTCGCCGGTCATCGCGTGGAACACCCGGTGCCAGTGGAACCGGCTCATCGCCGCCACATCGGCCAGCGCATCGAGCGAGAGATCGCCCGCCGGGTTGGCGTGGATGTACGCCAGCACCCGCAGCATCCGGTTTTCGTATTCCGATGGCATCGCCGTCTCCGTTTCTCCACCGCTGATGGCATGGCCGCGCTGAACATGTCTTGCTGAGTTATCAAGGGCGGCTGTTTCCGGCCGCGTCAACCGCCCCGGCCCGATGCCCCCGACCACACAGGCCCGACAGGCGGTACAACGGCCCAGGCGGGCCATTGCCGTTGCATTCGCCCCCTGTCACAGCCATATAGACCGCGCAACTTGCGCCGGAGTGTCCCTGGATGACCAACTACCTCGACTTTGAAAAACCGCTGGCCGAGATCGAAGGCAAGGCGGAGGAACTGCGCGCCCTCGCCCGGGCGAACGAGGGCATGGATGTATCGAACGAGGCGGCGGCGCTGGATGCCAAGGCGGCCAGCCTGCTGGACGACCTGTACAAGGATCTCAGCCCCTGGCGCAAATGCCAGGTCGCCCGCCACCCCGAACGGCCCCATTGCAAGGACTACATCAAGGCGCTGTTCACCGAATACACGCCGCTGGCCGGCGACCGCAATTTCGCCGACGATCACGCGGTGATGGGCGGGCTGGCGCGCTTCAACGACACCCCCGTCGTGGTGATCGGCCATGAAAAGGGCGACGACACCAAATCCCGCATCGAACGCAACTTTGGCATGGCCCGCCCCGAGGGCTACCGCAAGGCGATCCGGCTGATGCAACTGGCCGGCCGCTTTGGCCTGCCGGTGATCACGCTGGTGGACACCCCCGGCGCCTACCCCGGCAAGGGCGCCGAGGAACGCGGCCAGTCCGAAGCCATCGCCCGGGCCACCGAAACCTGCCTCCAGATCGGCGTGCCGCTGGTCACCGTGATCATCGGCGAAGGCGGCTCCGGCGGCGCGGTGGCCTTTGCCACGGCCAGCAAGGTGGCGATGCTGGAACATTCGATCTACTCGGTGATCAGCCCCGAAGGCTGCGCCTCGATCCTGTGGAAAGACGCCGAGAAAATGCGCGAGGCCGCCGAGGCCCTGCGCCTGACCGCGCAGGACCTCAGGCAGCTCGGCGTCGCCGACAAGGTCATCAAGGAACCGCGCGGCGGCGCCCACCGCGACAAACCTGCCACCATCCAGTCCGTCGGCAAGGCCATTGCGGCAATGCTGAAGTCGCTGGACGGCAGGGATGCCGAAACCCTGATCCGCGAACGGCGCGAGAAATACCTCAAGCTCGGCTCGCAGGGGCTGGCGGCCTGAGCCCCGCCACGAAACGCCCCCAACGGCTCCCGCCCGGCCTCACGGCATCAAAGATGCCCCTCGCCCGGTTGGGCCCGGCAGCGCGCGGGTAAACCCACGCGCTGCGCCCGCGCGCCCTTTCATCTCTTCGGCAAATACTCCGGG
>NZ_JAIUZI010000011.1 GCF_020171285.1 Seohaeicola saemankumensis | reverse complement strand
CATGTTCGACCGTCTGAAAGAGGGCTCTACTCCCCTTTTGAACGCGGTGTCGCTGCTGTTGATGCTCGGCTCCTCGCTGCTGGCGCTGGCGATGATCATCTTCCAGCGGCGACGCTAGCGGCCCAAAATTCTTGCAAAGAATTTTGCCAAGAAAATTAGCTAATTTTCTTGTGCGCATCGGGCGGGTGTCGGGTCACACGGCGGCGGCGCGCGGGCGGCTGAGCCAGTGCCAGGCCATTAGCGCCGCCGTAGCGCCCATGGCGGCGGTGCTCAGGAGCGGGTCTTTCTGGATTACCAGCAGCGCCAGGCCCAGCCGCAGCACCGCCTCGGGCGCGGTGACGGCGCGGGCTTCGAACCGGGCCAGCACGGTGGCCAGCAGGTAAAGCGCCAGCATCACCCGCAGGAACACCAGCGCCAGATGTGCCGGATGCACTGATCCGTCCAGCCCCGGCAGGTAGCGCTCGCCGCCCGAGGCCGGGTTCAGCTGCGCCGCCTCGATCAGCAGCAGTTCGGGATAGAAGGCAAAGACAAAGGGGATGACAAAGATCACCACGCCGGCCTTGACCGCCGCAAAGCCGGTGCGCAGCGGATCCGCCTTGGTGATCGACGCGGCGGCAAAGGCCGCCACCGCCACCGGCGGGGTGATCGCGCTGGCCACGGCGAAGTAGAAGATGAACATGTTGGCGGTGAAATCGGCAATGCCCAGCCCCACCAGCATCGGCCCCATCAGCAGCGCCACGTTGATATAGGCGGGCACCGTCGGCATGCCCATGCCCAGCACGATCGCCATGACCATCGTGGCAAAGAGCGCCAGGAACAGGAAAAACGCGCTTTCGCCGATGATGCCGCCCGAGGCGCGCAACCAGCCGAGGATGTCGACGGCGATGTAGTTCGACAGCCCGGTGAAGTTCAGGCAGAAGTCGATCACCGAGACGGCCAGGAACATCAGATAGAGCCGGCTGACCAGGATGCCGGCGTCCGCCAGCGCCGAGACGATCTTGGCCGGGGCCTGGCGGATCTCGCGGTCGAGGAAGAACAGCACCAGCAGCAGCGCCGCCGCCCACCAGCCCGCTGATCCCGCGTCACCGGCGGAGTTCTGGATCAGCTGCAGCAGCCACGGCAGGTTCTCCGCCCGGCAGCCGGTGTCGCTGATGATCTGGGTCACGCCCCAGAGCCCGGCCAAGGGGCCGCAGCCGACCGCCTCTTTCGGGGTCAGCAGCAGTACCAGGATCAGCAGGATCGGCAGGAAGATCATCAACAGATGCATCTTGTCCTCGCCGGTCAGGCGCATGTCCTCGGTGGCCGCGCCCACCGGTTCGATGCCCTGTTTGCGGGCCTGGAACACCACCGTCAGGAACAGGCAGCCGAAGTAGGCCAGCGCCGGCAGCGAGGCGGCGATGATCACCTCGCGGTAGGGCACCACGGTCATCGCCGACAGCACAAAGGCCGACACCCCCATCACCGGCGGCATGATCTGGCCGCCCGATGACGCCGCCGCCTCGATGCCGCCGGCAAAGGTCTTGTTGAACCCGCGTTTCAGCATCATCGGGATGGTCAGCACGCCGGTGGACAGCACGTTGACCACCGGACCGCCCGAGATGGTGCCGAACATCGCCGAGCTGACGATGGCGGCATGGGCCGGGCCGCCGCGCAGCCGGCGGGTCCAGAGGAAGGCGAGTTTGATCAGCGACCGGCCGCCCGCCGACACGCCAAAAAGCGACCCCAGCACGATATAGGGAAACACCGTGTTCATCAGGATCCCCATGAAGCGGCCCAGCAGCCCCTGGGCGTTGTTGACCAGGATGTCCTGGATGTTGGGGCGGCCGTCGATCAGCTGCCGGGGTTCGCCGCCCAGCTTGGTCACCAGGTATTTGTTGATGTCATCGGCGCCGAAGACGTACCAGACAAAGACGGTGATCAGCGTATAGCTGGCGATAAGGATCGCCACCGCCACCAGCGGAAAGCCCCAGACCCGCACGTTGTAACCCAGAAACACGCCGATGGCCGCCGCGATCAGCGGAAAGATCCAGACCCCCAGCGTGTTGATGCAGCTGGGGTCATCCACCGTGGTCGGCGGTGGCAGACCCATGGATTCGTTGAACTCGATCTCTTCCTTCAGCGCGCGGGCGATCAGCTCGGCGCGTTCGCCGGTGAACTGGTCGATCAGGCAGACGCTATCGATCTCGACCAGGTAGGCCAGCGCCACCGCCAGTGCCATGACCACCAGCGCGATGTCCATCACCAGGCCAAAGCCGACCCAGAGGCGGGATCTGACGTAGAAACGGAAATCGCGGGCGAACGAGTTTTCGATGGCGACGATCACCATCATCACCACAAAAACCAGCGGGAACAGGTATTCGTAGCTGAACCGCCGAACCACCACGGTATCGCCGAACCGGTCGCTGACCCAGGCATCCAGCCCCGGAAAGGACGGCATGGTGTTCATCAGCCCGATGACAACCAGCAACAGGCCAAGCACATAGGCAAAGGCGCGCAGGCCGCGCCGGGTGGATTGGGGGTCTGTGGTCATTGGTCGGCTCCTGACCGGCACGGCGGTGTGCCGGATGGCCCGGGCGCGCATCGGCGCCCGGGGGTGGCGCGTTTACTTGGCGCAGTCGGGCACGGTCACGCCGGCCTCTTCCCAGGCGGCAACGGCGCCGGGGTGGTATTTCAGTGTGTTCAGGCCGCAGAAGCCGGAGGCATCGGGGTCAAGCATGCCGACGCCCACGTTTTTCATATAGGCGGTCTTGGCCTTCAGCTCGTCGATGCTGGCGATATAGGCGGCGGTCAGCGCCTTGGCGGTGTCAAAGGACATGTCGGCATGGACCACGTCGGCAAAGGCGGTGCCCATGCCCCGGAACGTGCCGTCCTCGGAAATCAGGCGGATGCCCTTGCCGTCCTCATACCCCATGTCATCCCATTTGACGATGATGGGCACGTTGCCGGGCGCCTTGAAGATCTTCTGATAGGCCTCGCCCTCGAACACTTCCTTGGGGGTTGAAACCATCACGACACTGCCCGCCGCCTGCATGGTCACGGCGCGGGCCGAGGGGAAGGTGAGCGGGAACACAAAGGCATCCATCGAGCCATCGACCAGAAGCGTCGGCAGCTGGCCCCAGTTGGCCTGGTGGCCGGTGTAATCCTCGCCGTCCTTCAGCCCGGCGGCCAGAAAGATCGCCTGGCGGGCGTTGACCAGCGCGGCGCCGCGCGGCGGGCCGTTCCAAACGTTCTTGCCCTTCAGCTCGTCCCAGCTGTCGATGCCTTCGCTTTCCAGCGCGATCAGCCCGTAGGCGCCGGCGTTATAGGGGTACAGCGCGCGCAGGTTGGCGGCCAGCTCGGCGCCCGCCTCGCCTTGTTTCGAATAGGGGCCGCGCCCCTTGGACATCAGAAAGCCCAGGATCAGCGGCATCGCGGCTATGTCGGTGCGCCCCTCGGCCACGTTCAGCGCCGAATTGGTCAGCGTCTGGCCCTCTTGCACCTGCAGATCGGCGATGCCGGCGGCCGAGGCGACCTGTGCCAGGTGCAGGATCGACACATGCGGGCTGTTGCCCGGGCTTGAGGTTTCGGCGGTCAGGTTCGACTGCGCCGAAGCGCCGCCTGCTGCCATCGCGGCCATCAGGCCCAGCGTGGCTAGTCGCTTGGTTACGTGGTTCATCCCAATCCTCCCTTGGTATGGTGTGGTCCGCCCGCGCCTCCCCGCGCGGGGGGTTCTCAGGCCCTGGGCCCGTTTTTCATGTCCGGCGCCCTGCGGCCCCGGTACCTGGTTGTCAGCTCCAGCGGGGTGTCGTTTTCGTCATAGACCCCGATCACCACGCCGCGCCGCCGGGTCTTGGTGCGCATCTCGATCAGCTGTTCCTCGCTGCGGGTGGTGCGCTGTGACTGGCGGCGGGTCCAGGCAAAGAGCTTGTCATACATCTCTGCGATCACGGTCTCGTGTTCGGCGCTGCCGCCCAGATCGACCAGTTCCTGCGGGTCGCTTTCGCGGTCGAACAACATCGGCCGGTGGCCGCCTTCGAAATGGATGAGCTTCCACCGCTTGTCCGCCACCATGAACATCACCGCGTCGCGTACCCCGATGTCATGCAGATGCGCCACCGGCGTGGCCGAGAAGTCGTATTCGCAGATCACGTGACCGCGCCGGGTTTCGGTGGCCTGACCATGCAGGATCGGCAGCAGGCTTTCGCCTTCGAGCATGTGATAGGCCGGCGTGCCGCCGGCCACCTCGACAAAGGTGGGCGCCAGGTCGATGCTTTCGACCAGCGCGTCGCTGACCGTGCCGCGGGTGGCGTCGGCCTCGGTGCTGGGGTCGTAGATGATCAGCGGCACCTTGATCGAGCTGTCGTGGAAGAACGTCTTTTCCCCCATCCAGTGATCGCCGAGGAAATCGCCGTGATCGCTGGTCAGCACGATCATCGTCTCGTCCATGCGGCCGGTGTCCTCCAGCCAGCGGAACAGCCGGCCCATCTGGTCGTCGGCCTGTTTGATCAGCCCCATATAAGCCGGGATCACCGCCTCGCGCACGTCCTGGCGCGAGAAGGTTTCGCCAACCTTGGTGTCCATGAACGCCTTGAAGATCGGGTGCGCCTCTTGCCGTTCGGCGTCCGAGCGCACCACCGGCAGCACGTGTTCGGGGCCGAACATCGAGGCATAGGGTTCCGGCACGATATAGGGCCAGTGCGGCTTGATATAGCTCAGGTGACAGCACCACGGGCCGTCCTGACCGGCGATGAACTCCATCGCGCGGGTGGTCAGATAGGGGGTTTCGCTGTCTTCCTCGGCGATATTCGCGGGTTCTGGGGAGTTTTTCAGGAACCAGCCCGACAGCACGTTGCCGTCGGCATCCAGCCCGGAATTGGCAAAGTCGTGCCAGGGGTTGTCGCTTTCGTATCCCTTGGCGCGCAGGTAATTGTTGTATTCCCTGGCCCCGTCGGGGTCGTAAGAGCCGTCCGGCCCCTCGGGCAACATGCCGTCGTCGCGTTCAAAGACGTCAAAGCCGCATTCCGCCACCCGCGCGCCGATCAGGCTATCGGGTTCCAGCCCCAGCCGCGCCATGCCGTCGGCGTCGGCGCGCATATGGGTCTTGCCCACCAGCCAGCAGCCCATGCCGGCCTGCCGCAGGTGATCGCCCATTGTCACCTCGCCCACCTTGAGCGGGATGCCGTTCCAGCTGGCGCCGTGGCTGTGGACATAACGCCCGGTATAGGTCGACATCCGGCTGCTGCCGCAGATCGGCGACTGGATATGGGCGCGGTCGAACCGCACCCCCATGGTCGCCAGCCGGTCGATGTTCGGTGTGTGCAGATGCGGGTGTCCATAACAGCTCAGGTAATCCCAGCGCAGCTGGTCGAACATGATGAACAGGATGTTCTTGGCTTTTTTCGTCACTCTCTCCGCACAGATGACCATCGCCGGCCAATTTGGCCCGCGCAACGGTCTCCGGCCCTCCCTTGCTCAGAGACATGGGATTACGCTACGCCGGTCGGCGGCGGCTGGGAAATAATGTTTTGGATTAAGGTATACCGGGATTGTTATGCAGGCCCAGCTGCTGCACCTCGGCCCGGATCATCTCGATCAGCAGTTGCGCCGGCGGCGACAGCCGCTTGGCGGCGGGGGTGGTGATGCCCACCGCGCCCTCCAGCTCGCCCCGGCCAAAATCCAGCGACACCACCTGCCCGGTCTCCAGCTCGCGCCGCATCGCGCCCAGCGGCTGGCAGACGATGGCGTCGGTTTCGGCCATATAGGCGCGCGAGAATTCAAAGGAAATCGTTTCGATCAGGTTGGTGAACCGGCTGAGCCCCCGGGCGATGATGAACCGGTCAATCTCGTCCCGGATGATGGTGCCGGTGATCGGCATGATCACCTCGAACCGGTCGATATCACCGATGTCCAGCCCGCCGGCCCCGGCCAGCGGATGCCCGGCGCGGGCAAAGAACACCAGCGGTTCGGCAAACAGATGTTCGAAATGCATGCCCTCCATTTGGCGCGCCGCCAGCAGCCGGCCAAAGCCGAAATCGACGTCGCCCCGGGTCAGGTATTGTTGCAGCCCGCCGCCGGTGGTGGCCAGGAAACAGACGTCGACCTCGGGGCGCAGCGATTTGAACCGCCGCACCGCGCCGGGCATCACCATGCGCACCACGTTGGGCAGCACATAGGCGGTGACCTTTTGATCCGCCATCCGGTCCTGCAGCGCCTCGAGCCCCCGGTCGACCTGGCCCATGCCGCTGGAGACATAGGCGTGCAGCGTCTGGCCATGCGGCGTCAGCACCAGCCCGGTCGGCGTCCGGTCAAACAGCGTGACGCCCATTTCCGTTTCCATCTCGCGCAGGCTGCGCGAGACGCTGGGCTGCACCGTTGCCAGCGCCTCGGCGGCGGCGGTCACCGTGCCGTGGCGGGCCACGGCCAGAAAGCAGCGCAGGTGGCGCATGCGGATTCGCTTTGATGCCATTGCGGGCCCTCGTTGCGGCGCGCGGCGCCGGGGTCCCCCGACCCTGCCCCAAGCGCCGTGGCGAGATCAATGGCCGCGATGGCGGCTCAGGCCGCAGCCGCCCGTGATGGCGCGACCAGTTCGCCGATCAGCTGCTGCCAGGCGTCGGCGAATGCCGCTTCCGCCTCGGGCGCGCGGGCATCCGGTGTCGACGGCGCCGCCGTTGCGGTGCGCAGCGCGGTGGACCAGGCCGCAACGCCACCGCCGCGCACCGGGGTTGCACCGGCGGCGATGTGGTCGCGCAGACCGTCCACGGGCGCCACGATCAGCGGCCGGCACGCCGCGCGCGCCTCCAGCGCCACCAGCCCGTAGGCCTCCCACCGGGACGGCATCGCCACCACATCGACCTCGGCCATGATCGCCGCCGGATCGCCGCCGTGGCCCCGAAACCGGATGCGCCGGTCGCCGCCGGCCAGGTCGCGCAGCAGGTCGCGGTCGGGGCCGTCGCCGTGCAGGTGCAGTTCCAGGTCCGGATCGGGCAGCGCCCGGAACGCCTCGATCAGCGTGTCAAAGCCCTTTTGCCGGTGCAGCCGCCCGATGGCGCCGATCACCCGCCGCGACGCGGGCGCGGGCAAGGCGCGAAACCGCTCCAGCGCCACGCAGGACGGGATCACCCGCAGCGCGTCGGGATCGACCAGCCCGCGCTGGGCCAGCCAGTCGCCCTGCGCCCGGCTGACCGCCACCACCCGGTCAAACAGCGCATAGGCCACCCGCAGCAGAGTGTGGAACCGCCCCTTGTGCGGCACGTTAAGCGCGGTAAACGCCTGGGTATAGCTGTGTTCGACATGCAACAGCGGCACATCGGGGTGCATCGCGCGCAGGGCAATCAGATGCGGCAGCCCGCGCCAGTTGACCGACAGGTGCGACACGATCATGTCGGCCTCGATCCGGCGCGACACCACCCGGACCCGGTCGACCCGGCGCAGGATATGGCGGGCGCCCCGGCGCAGGTCAGGCGCGGTCAGGATATGGTCCAGCACCCGCATCACGCCGCCCGGCGTGACATCGTCAACAAGGTGTACAATCAGCTGTTCGGTCATCATCCGTTCCTTTCGGGTTTGGGGCCACGGCCCGCTGCGATCCGGCTGGCCCAGGCAATGGGGCGCGGGCCAAAGGCGGCAAGCATTCCGGCAGCGGCCAGGGTTGATCCGGTCTTGAGCGGTTCGCGCAGGCAGGGCCGCAGCGAGGCGCGCAGCGACTGCCGCATCAGCTGCACCGCCTGGTCGCCCTTGCCGTCGCTGATGGCGCGGCGGGCCAGGTACCGCAGCTGATAGGCGCGCGCCGCCGGTTCATGGGTGGCAAAAAACGCCGGCGCCAGCGGCCGCAGCTTGGCGACCATCCGCTGCCACGAGGCATATTGCCGGTCGACCCCGGCGGACAGGCCGGCGTTGTTGATCCGGTAGCGGGTCAACAGCCCCGGCACGCCTTCGATCGTCCAGTCGGTGGTCAGGCTCAGCCGCAGCCAGCACTCGATATCCTCGCTCTGACGGAAAGTTTCGTCGAAGACCCAGTCTCGCTCGGTCTCGAAGCCCGGCCGCCAGGCCAGCGCGCGCTGCGCGGCGCGGCGCATCACCGCGGCGGAGCCGTTTCCGACCGGGTTGCGCTGAAACACGTGGGCAGAGGTGATGCCCGATAGCCGTGGCCGTTGCGCCAGCCCGGTCAGGTGGCCGGCATCGTCAATCAGGGCCGAGCCGCTGAAGCTCAGCCCGACCAGCGGGTTTTGGTCCAGGTGGGCGACATGGGCGGCGAGCTTTTCCGGCTCCCACAGGTCGTCGGCGTCGCAGAAACCGATGCAGTCGCCCTGTGCGGCGGCGATGCCGCTGTTGCGGGCCCCGGCCAGGCCCCGGTTCGGTTGCCGGACCAGACGCACGCGCGGGTCATTGAGATAATGTTCGGCAATCGCGACGGTGCTGTCGCTGGATCCGTCATCGACGATGATCACTTCGAAATCATCGAACGTCTGGGCCAGAAGCGCGTTCAGCGTGGCTGGCAGGGTGGCGGCCACGTTGAAGGCCGGAACAACGATACTGGCTTTGGGCATGGGATTGGTCCTCTGGTTGGTCAGCGGGCGAACAGCGCACGGCGCAGCGTGCAGGGAAGAAGCGGAGCAAGGCAGGCGGCCACGGCGGTGGCCCCGCCACGGCGCAGCGGCAGCAGGAACCCGGTAGGATCGTTGCGAATGCCGGTCACCACCAGGCCGAGCGCTTCGCGCGGGTCATGGTCCAGCCGCAGCGCTCGGCGCGCGAGATACCGCAGGTGGATGGCCTCGGCCCGGGTGTCGGGCGACACCCCAAAGCGGCGCGCCGTGGCAATGGCCCGTTCGCGGCCTGCACGCATGGCGTCCAGATCGGAGGACAGACCGCCCGCGCTGGCGCGGTACCAGACCTGCAGGCTGTCCTGGCCTTGAAGGCGGGCACCGTTGCCGACCAATCGGATCAGCCATTCGAGATCCTCGTTGTGGACCATATCGGTGGCAAAGCCGCCGGTGGCGCGGAACGCCTCGGTACGCAGCGACAGGTTCGACATCGTGCAGACCGGGTTTTCGCCCAACAGCATGGCAATGCTGACCGGCCCCTCAGGTACGGTGGAGGTTACCCGCACCCGGTCCGGCGTGCCGTCGAAAAAGGCGATCTGGCCGAAGGCGGCGTCCAGCTGGTGATCCGCAAAGGCCCGGTCCAGCTCCGCAAGCTTGTTCGGCAGCCAGATGTCATCGGCATCGCAGAACGCGATGATCTGGCCCTGCGCGATCGACAGCGCGCCGTAGTTGCGCGCGTCGCTTGGCCCCTTGCCCGGGTTGCAGACCGGGATGATGCGAGGGTCGCGGGCAGCGCGTTCGGCCAGCAGCAGGCGGCTGGCGTCGGTGGAGCCGTCGTCGACGCAGATCAGTTCCCAGTCGTGAAAGCTTTGGCGGGCGATGCTGTCCAGCGTGGCCGAAAGGGTGGCGGCGGCGTTGAAACAGGGCATTACAATCGAAAAACGTGGCATCTGTCAGGTCCTTGCCGGGTTGCGGTGGAAAGCTTCGGTAAGTGCAGGCAGGGCGCCGCCGATCATCACGACACAGCTGACGGCGAGGTATCCCCAGGCGATCGCGCTCAGGCCCAGCGGCGCCATCAGGACGATGTTCAGCACCAGCGCGACGGCCAGCGCCACGGTGACGTGCAGCTCCGCCTGCGGCTGTCCGTTCGCCCGGAACCAGCCCGCGGCCGCCGACCAGATCAGCGCCGGAATGGCCGACAGGCAGAGGATCGACACGACGGTGCTGATGCCATCCCAGCCGGGGCCGAAGAGCATCGGCACGTAGACCGGCGCCAGCAGCGCCTGCAGCACCACGATCGGGGTGATCACGGCCACTGCCAGCACCATGCTCTGGCGCAGAGCAGCGGTCCGGTCGGGGCTGGCGCAGAGGTGCGGGAACACCACGGTCGAAAACGCCATCGAGAAGGAAGTCGCGAGGCTGAGCCCGGCGTTGAACGCCATGAAATAGAGCCCCAGCACCTCGGCCCCCAGCAACAGCCCGACGACGAGCTTGTCCGCTTGCAGCCGCAGCGCCTTGACGATCTCGACCCCCAGCACCGGCGCGCCGTAGCGCACGAAGGGACGCAGCCGCTCCGGGCGCACGCCGTCGGGTTTCCGCCACGGGCGCAGCCGCCGCATCGCCACCAGCCAGATCGGGGCGGCCAGCAGGCGCGGCAGCACGAGCGCCAGCGCCGAGGGCCAGGCAAACACCAGAAGAGCGGACATCAGGTTGGCCCCCACCACCTGCCCGCCCGCGATCATCGCGGTCTGTTGGAGGCGGCCCTCGCGCATGGCCAGCGCGGCCTGCACAAGGCCAGCGGGCATGAAGAGGTATTCCGCGGCCAAGAGGGCGATCAGCCCGCCCAGCAGCGGGTTGCCCAGCACGAGCACCACCAGCGCAGCGATCAGCATCTGCACCGCGAAAAGCCCCAGGCACCAGGCCCAGAAGATGCGGCGCGCGGCGACGCAGGTCGCCTCGAGATCCCGGTCCTGGGCGGCGATGATCCGCTGACCGACACCGTTTTCGGTCAGCGACTTCAGGATGTCGCCCGCTGCCATGGCGGCGGCGGCAAGGCCGATCTGCGCCACGTCCATGCTGCGCGAAATGGCGATCACCACCAGCAGGCGCGAGGATTTCGCGGCCACTTCGGAGACGCTGTAGGCCATCAGGTTGCGCAGGAAGCCCTGGCTGGTGGGGGGTGTCGATGTCATCGGTCGGCAGTCCGTTTCTGGAAGTTGCCCTGACCCTAGCGACCGAAATCCCGCCCGTCGCGGACGCGGACGGAGCGCCGGCGACCCCATTCGCGGCAGCCCCTACCCGACTGGGTAGCGACATCAGCCGTTTGCCAGTCTGGCGCGGTAGCACAGGGTTTCCTATCCAGAGGCACCCCCGTTCGAAAGGAGCCCTCCAATGGCCAAGTCACTGAAAAGAAATGCAATCGGCGTTGTCGGCCTAACCGCGTTTATGAATTGCACGTCCATTCCAAAGCCTGACAACGTCGAACCCGTCGCACAGGGCGATGGGTACCAGGCGCAGTATCGCGCGCCGAGCGTGACGCGCGGGCAGGCCTCTTACCTGCAGTCCGTCGGCATGAACCAGCAGGACTGCCGCGCGCCCATCGGCGGGCCGCGCGATGCCAGCGTCGGCAAGATCACCGCGACCTCTGAAACCGCGCTGCTGGGTGAGCGCTTGTCGCGCAACGACCTGGTCGAGGTTCTGGTGTCCAATGACGAGGTCTTCTCGGGCAATTTCGTGGTGTCGCGCGACGGCATGCTGAAGCTGCCATACCTGCCCGCGATTCCCGCGCAGGGGCGCAGCACCACTGATGTGGAGCGCGATCTGCTGGCCGCATTGCAGCACAACGAGTTTTACGAGACCGCGCCGCAGATTTCGGTCCGGGTGACTGATTTCGCCTCGGCCAGCGTGGGCGTGTCCGGAGCCGTGTTCGAACCGCATGCCGTTGAAATCGGAGGCGTCTCGGGCGACCGGCTCGACACCCGTCGGCAGGCGGCCATGGGCTCATCGACCGAAGGGCGCAATCTCGCCGCCGCCCTGCGCGCTGCCGGTGGCGTGCGCCCGGATGCCGACCTGTCCGCTGTCGAACTGCACCGGGGCGGTCGGATCCACAGGCTGGACATGCGCGGCATCTTCGACGGCAGCGACGCCACGGACATCATGGTTTTGACCGGCGACAGCATCGTCGTACCCTCGCGCCTGTGTTTTCAGGACGACCTGATGAAACCCAGCCCGATCAGCCCGCCGGGCATTTCGCTTTATCTCTCCAACCTGACACAGCCGGCCACGGGCAACGCGCCGTCGGCGGTGGGCCGCGAGGTGCGCGAAGTACCCTACGGCACCCGCTATTTTCAGGCGGTGGTCGACACCAACTGTGTCGGCGGCGCCAAGACCACCAACGCCAACCGCACCGCCGTGCTGTTCTCGCGCAACCCAATGACCGATGTCTCGGTCGTGATCGAGCGCAACCTCGAACAGCTCCTGCGCCGCGCCGACCGCGACGACTACGACCCCTTCCTGCTGCCGGGCGACGCGATTGCCTGCTACGACAGCACGGTCACCAACATCGCCGAGGTTGGCCGCGTGCTGGGTATCGTCGGGGCCGGTCTGCTGCTGAGCAGCAACTGAGGCGGTCAGACGGTGGTCAGCTTGTCACGGGTCTCGGGCCAAAGCGAACTCAGCCGTTTGATGCTGAGTTCGCTTTTGGCCGTATCCCCCGCGTTGGCATGGTTTTCCAGCTCCACCAGCCCGGCGCGGAAATCGCGCGCTCCGAACACCGCCGCGCTGCCTGCAACTTTGTGGCAGCGCTCCGCCACGTCGGGCAACGGGTGGGAGGACAGGTCCAGCCCGTTCAGCCAGCTCAGCAGCTCATCGCTTTCGGTGACGAAGCGGCTCAGCAAGCGGTCGAAGGCCGCGCTGGTCAGGCTGTCGCGGGTTTCGCGCAGCTTCTGGCTGTCGATGAGACCGGCGCCCTCGGACGGCGGCACGTACTGCCCCTTGCCGTCGCGGATATCGGACAGGATGCGGCGCAGGTCGTCCAGGCCCAGCGGCTTACCGAGGAAATCGTTCATCCCGGCGGCGCGGAACCGGTCGATGTCCTGCGGCAGGACATTGGCCGACAAAGCGACGATCGGCGCATCCGCCGACGGCCCATTTCCGGCACGGATCGCGCGCGTCGCTTCGACCCCGTCCATCACCGGCATGGAGATGTCCATCAGGATCAGGTCGAACCGGGTTTGCCCGGCCTTCTCGATCCCCGACTGGCCGTTCATTGCGCTGGTGACGGCGTGGCCGTCCAGTTCCAGCATGTTGCGCGCCAGTTCCAGATTGATTTCATTGTCCTCTACCACCAGCACGTTCAGTTGTCTGAGCCCCTCGCGGTCCGGTGCCGAACGCACATCCTTGCGCGGTGGATCGGCGGGGTCCAGTGGCAACCGGACCCAGAACAGGCTGCCGCTGCCGGGTTCGCTTTCGGCGCCGATTTCGCCGCCGAGTGCCTCGGTCATACGCCGAGCAATCGACAGGCCCAGCCCGGTGCCCCCGGTCGCGCGGCCAAAGGAAACATCGCGGGTCTCGAAATCGTCGAACACCAGTTGCAGGTCCTCCGGCGGGATGCCGACGCCGGTGTCGATCACTCGGATTTCCACCCAGCGTTTGGCGTCATCTTCCTGAACCGGTGCCCGCAGCACCTCGGCCTCGATGGTGATCCGGCCCTGTTCGGTGAACTTGATCGCATTACCCACCAGGTTCAGCAGGATCTGCTGCAGGCGGGCGGCGTCGGTTTTGGCCCAGTCCATCGGCTGGCCCAGCCAGTTCCATTCGATCACCGTACCCTGAGCTTCGGCGGCGCCGCTCTGGGCATCGACGATGTCCTGCAACAGCTGGCTCAGACCCACCGGCTCGGCGTTGATCTGCAGTTTGCCGGCCTCGTACTTGGCAATGTCCAGCACCGCATCGACGTGACCCATCAGGATACGGCCGGAAATCTTCATGTTCCGCACGTATTCGAATTGCCGGCGCGACAGTTTCGTCTGCTCCATCAATGTCAGATTGCCTAGTACACCGTTCAGCGGTGTGCGGATCTCGTGGCTCATCACGGCGAGGAAATCCGCCTTGGCCTTTTCCCCGGCCACGGCGCGATCGCGGGCCAGCACCAGTTCCTCTTCGCTCGCCACCCGCTGCGAGATGTCGCGCAAAAAGCCTATGACGATCTCGGTGTCGTGATCCTGCGCCCGCTGAAGGGCCATCTCCACCGGAAAGATCTCGCCGCCAGCGCGCATCGCGTCCAGCGTGACTCGGCCCCGCCCCACCACGCGCCGTTCTCCGCTGGCTTTCATCCGCTCAATGCCGGCGTTGTGCGCCTCGCGCAGGGCCGGCGGAACGATCAGTTCGCCGATCCGGCGGCCCTTGGCGTCCTCTGCAGTATAGCCAAAAATGGTCTCCGCCGCCTCGTTGAACTCGACCACGCGCCCCTCGGCATCTGACACAATGACACCGTCCAACGATGTCGACAGAATCGTGTTCATCCGCTGGTTGGCCTGCGACAGGTCCGCGCCGCGCCGGGACAGACGCCGGTTGATCACCCCGAGATAGACTGCCAGCCACGCCAGCGCCGCGAACAGCAGCAGCGAGATCGCCGCCAGCCAGAACAGCGTGCTGGCAATCGCCCGGCGCCCCTCGTCCGATTGTCGGGCAAAGTAGGACAGGCCAGAGCTCGCCAGCGTGCGGATCGTCGGACGCAGCCCCCAGATCTCTGTCTGCAACGCACCCAATCCGGCGATCAGGTCGGTGTCGCTTCCATCGATCCGTTCGACCGACGCGTTCAAAAAGGCCTGCGTCTCGCTCAACGGCTCTTGGAAGGCAGACAGCGCCTGCAACCCTGCGTACAGCGGCGAGCTGGAGATGGTCCTGATCCGGCTGTAGAAAATGTCGAACTCGCGTCTTACGCTGTCCAGGTCAGGCTCGGCCGCCTCGGAAGACAGATCGACGGCATGAGCGAACTCCAGGAACTCGACCTCTGCCTGCGACAGGGTCCACTGGGTATTGTCGGACCCAGCCGACTGCAACCGGTTCAGATGTCCAACCACCTGAATCGACAACGCGGTGATCTGGAAGATGATCACCGCGGCCAGAAGGGCTATGCCCGCGATCATCACCAACTGACCGCGCGACATGTGTCTTGTCCTGAAACTCTGCATCATGAGGTCCGGCTCTCCTTTTGCAGGCGGAAGGGGCGTAAAGGTTGCAGGTTACTCCAGAACCTGCAACCGATCGAGTTGCCAGATGCTGCGGGTGTAGATCACTTCCGAACGCCAGCGCGCATCGGCATCGTAGGGGTAGACGATCCACAGCGGCCCCTTGTCCCGCCGCGCCATCGGCTTGCCATCCATTTCGTAGGCCACCAGCGCCGCGCTGACCAGCGCGTCGCTGACCGGGATCTCGACCGTGTAGTCGTTGATAGCCGTCGCCTGCAACATGCCGGATTCGATACCGAGATCCATCAGCAGATCGCGCAGAGGAACACCGGTAAAGACATGCGTGCCTTCGGTCCAGATCGTTGACGTTTCAAAGCTCGAACTGCCCATCGCTCGCAACATGTCCAGATCGTACTGCATCTCAGCGCCGGCGTTGGTTCGCGCCAGCGGCCCGGACACGGTCAGGATGACCGGCCCGTCGGGCGCTGCAGTTTCCGCAGCCTGCAGCAGACCGATGGAGCCGCCCATGAGAACACAGGCGACAAGTAGGGAGCGAAACAGGGAAAGAAACATCGTGGCGGTCTCCGAAAATTGGGATCGACCACTGGATGCCACAACCTACAGTGTCTTTCACCTTCGCATCCGGGTAACGAATTACCCGATCGGGTAGGTGCCGCAGCCAGTTGGATAGCCGGTGCGGCACCCGGTCAGTATGCGCCGCGCCCCGAGAGGACGGCGCGGAACGTCAGACCGATCAGCATCAGGTCCAGCAGCGTCGAGGGCGACCGGACATAGGCGAGGTCCATGTCGATCATCTTGTCGAACCCGATGTCGGCGCGACCGGACACCTGCCAGATCCCGGTGATCCCCGGCTTGACCGCCAACCGCTCAAGCGCACGGGCCGGGTAGGCCTCGACCTCGACGGGCAGCGCCGGACGGGGACCGACAATGGACATCTGGCCCAGCAGGACATTCAGGATCTGCGGCAGTTCGTCGATGGAGCTGCGGCGCAGAAACCGGCCCACCCGGGTGATCCGGGGGTCGTTGCGCGACTTGAAACAGACCCCCTCGCGGTCAGACGTCGCCAGAAGCTCTGCCCGGCGACGTTCCGCGTCGACATACATCGACCGGAACTTGTAAACCCCGAAGGTGCGACCATTCCTGCCGACACGCACCTGCTTGAAGAAGGCCGGACCTGGGCTGTCGAGGCGGATCGCGAGGATCACCAGCAGCAGGAGCGGCGAAAGCAAAAGCAGTGCCGAACCGGACAGCAGGATGTCGAGCGTCCGCTTGCGGATCGCCGGCGCCCCGGCGCTGCCAAAGGCATGTGTCGCGGCCCGGACCAGAAAGGTCGCGTTGCCGACCAGGTAGCGCTTGGCCATCCGGCGCGGTTCCATCGCCAGCCGCCAGGCCCATTCCATCCGCGCCCGCCGCAAAGGTACAGGAGCCCGCCGCACGTTGCCGGCCAGGAAATCGAACAGCGCGCCAACACCCATGACCAGCCGCGCGTCCAGCGCGTCCCGATTCCGGTCGATCCACATCTCCTGCATCGGAACCCCCATCGCCACCAGAACGATGTCGGCGCCGGAGTCGTTGATCTCTGCCAGTGCGTCGCGTTCATTGCGCGCGCCATCGTAGCCGTCGCGGGTACCGGCGATGCGCAGGCCCGGGATGGTCATCGCCAGCCGTGCCGCTGCCGCGTCGGCGGTGCCCGGACGGGCGCCGAACAGGAACACCGACAGCCCCATGCGGGCTGCCTCTTGCAGCAGCTGCGGCACCAGGTCGGTGCCGTTCAGGTTCGCGGTCAGCCGGTTGCCCTGCATGCGCGCCGCCAATTCCACGCCGATGCCGTCGGGCAAGACATAATCGGCCCGTGTCAGCGCGGCGGCATAATCCCGGTCGCGTGCCCGCAGGTTGGCGCAATGGGCATTCAGGAACACGGCGTGACGACTGCCCGGGGCCAGCAGCGCATCAATTGCTTCACGTGGCGTGGTATCAACAACCGGCAGCCCGAGGACGCGGGTAGTCTTAAGCCGCGGGGCCGGTGCAGGGCAGCGAACTGACTGGGCGATCAAGGCGGTGTTGGGGACGTATTTCATTGCGAGGGTCTCCGCTGGTGTGACGTTTGACCAAGTCTTCCCTCATTCCCGGGCTTCGACGCAAAGCCGCAAGCGGGGAGCGCGCGGGGCCATCCGGCGCCCCCTGTGGCGCGGGCGGATCCGCCCCCTGCCCTTCCGGTCAGCCCGCCCCACCCGACCGGATAGGTCGCCTGTCCGGATTTTTGCGCGTGTCATATTGCTGCCCGGTTCGGGTGTGATAGGAATAAGGCATTCAAGAGGGAAATCCCGTGCGCGTATTGATCGCCGACGACCACGACCTGCTGCGCGACACGCTTGTCGCCTTTCTGGACTCCATTGACGGGATCGAAACCCGTACAGCCTCCGATTTCGACGGCGCCTGTGACCTGATCGCGGCGGAACCGGGCTTCGATTTGGTGCTTCTTGACTTCAAGATGCCGGGCATGAATGGCTTGCAGGGGCTTGAGACTGCGCTGGCGCTGGAAGGCGCGGAGCGGGTCGCGCTGATCTCGGGCGAGGCCACGCGCGAGATCGCCGAACAGGCGCTGGCGGCAGGCGCGGCAGGATTCGTGCCCAAGACGCTGCCCGCGAAATCCCTGATCAACGCCATCAAGTTCATGGCGATGGGCGAACAATACGCCCCCATCGATTTCATGACCGCCGAGCCCGAGGTCGAGGTCAACCCGCTGGCCGAGAAGCTGTCGGACCGGGAACTCCAGGTGCTCAGGGGGCTGACCGAGGGCAAGGCGAACAAGGAAATCGCCCGCGATCTCGATCTCAGCGAGGCGACAGTCAAGCTGCATATCAAGACGCTCTACCGCAAGGTCGGGGCGAACAACCGCACCCAGGCGGCGATGATCGCCCGCGAGGCCGGGCTGTTCTGATCAGAACTACCCGTTCGGGTACCCCGACTCCCGTTTGATCGCTGCGGCTACCCGCCGGCGCAACAGACACTGCCGCCGCCATCGCCTACACCCGTGTCGAAAGGAGACTGGCATGGCGATACCAGGGCAGGACAGAGTCGAGGCAGCGAGCACCGCAGCGGATGCAGGCGGCGCGCGCATTGGTTTTCCCATCGCGATCATCCGCCGGTCACTGCGCGACCTGTCGTGGCGGCGCATCCTGTCCGGTGGACGGCTGGCCGACCTCGGACGCCTGCCGCGCTACTTCGCCGCCTTCCTGCTGGGGTTCGCGGTGATCTGGGCGCCGATCGTTGGCTATCTCAACACCGCGCCGTTGAAGTACCGCACCCATATTTCTCTGATCCTGCCCGGCTCAGGTGCCTCCGCCTCGGTCAATCTTAACAACATCGGCCAGGCGTCCTCTTATGCAAATTCGGCCTTTTCCAGCAACGCAATCAGCCCAACCGAGACTTACAAACGTCTGCTGGGCGCCGACCGCATTCTTGCGCGCGCGGCGGACGATCTGAACACCAGCCGCCATGCGCTGGGCCGTCCGCGCATCGAACTGGTCGATCAGACCAGCCTGATCCGCATCGAGATGACCGGCGACAGCCCGATCGACGCGCAGATGCGCGGCGAGGCGCTGCTACGCGCCTTTTTCGCGGAACTGGACGCTCTGCGCGCCGACGAATTGCGCGTTCGCGAGGACAGCGGCGAAGGCGCCATCGCCGAATACCGTCAATCGGTGCAGGAAATCCGCGAGGCGATCTCCCGACTGCAAGCCGAAACCGGGTTGTTGTCGGTCGAGCAGTTCGACGAGCAGGTCGCGGCGCGCGACACGCTGGAAGCGCGCACCCGCGATGCGTCAGCCGCCCTGGAACGGCAGACCGCCGCCGTTCGGACACTGGAACTGACGTTGGGCCTTCCGGCCGCCATGGCGGCCGCCACCCTGAAGCTATTCGCCGATGCAGAATATGCCGCCGTCAACGCCGAAGTCGCCGCCCATGCCGCGCGCCTGGCGGAATCTCGCGCCCACTACGGCCCGAAGCACCCAAAGGTCGTCGCCGCGACGCAGGCCTACGACGGCGCCATGTCCAAGGGCCGCACCCGCGCCATCGAAGTCACCGGACTGGCACCGGACAAGATCCACCTGCTGGACCTTGCTCCCGATGGCGCCCGGTCCGAACTGCTGGCCGAACTGGTGCGCGAGGACATCACCCGCGCGGGTCTGGACCGCGAACACAGTGCGCTGCAAGACCGTTTGTCTCAAGAGACCGCGCGGCTCGCTGCGCTGGCCCCGGTTGCGGCGGAACTCGAGGACCGGCAGCGCGATTTCTCGGTTGCCGAGGCGGTGTTTGCCTCCGCCATCGCCCGCACCCAGTCTACCAAGACCGACGTCTACGCCTCCTACCCGCTCGTGCAGGTGCTGGAAAACCCCTCCCTGCCCGACAGCCCGTCGTCGCCGCGCCGCAAGCTGGCGCTGGCCGCCGGGGTCGCGGCCACCATGATGCTGCTTTTCGCCCTGTCGCTGGGGTGGATCCGGCTGGCAGTGATCACCTGGCTGGTCGGCCGCCGCCACGATGATGACAGCGCATGACCCTGCGCCCGGAGAACCCGGCCGAACGGCTGATCTGGACCTCGCTCGTCTGGACATGGCCGTTCTACGCCCTTGGCGCGCTTTACGTGGTCGGGCCGGTCATCGCTTGGCTGCTGGGCGGGCTGGCGGTACTGACCCTGTACCTTGGCCCCGCGATTCGCGAGGACCTGCGCGCGACCGGCCCGGTTCCGCCGGTGGTCTGGGCGTGGATCCTTGGCATGCTGGTGATGCTGATCGCGCTTTGGGCCGGGCACCTCGACTGGGGCCTGGGCCTGAAAAAGACGATCAAGTCCTCCATCGGGTGGGCCAAGGGGTGGGCGCTGCTGGCGCTTTTTCCGCTTGCCGGCGCCGTCCTCCCAATCCGGCGCGAGGTGCTCGTGCGCGGCCAATGCGTGATCGGGTTCTGGACGCTGATCATTGCCCCGGTCCTGTTGGTCGCACCCTACATCGGGTTGCCAGAGCGCATCTTCACCTCGCCCCTCAAGGCCATCGGGGGGCCGGGGCCGGAGTATTTTTCGGTCTACTTCTACACATTCGACCCGTCATCATGGACCCCGCGCTGGCAGTTCTACGCGCCGTGGTCCCCCTTTGCCGCCCTGCTTGGGGTGGTCATGGTGCTGTTCGCGCTCGAGGAAAAGAACCGCCACTGGATGTGGTGCGGCCTGCTGGCCGGAGCGCTGATGATCCTCGCGTCGAAATCCCGCATGGGACTGGTCGGGCTGGTCGCCTGCACACTGGGGCCGCGTATGATGCCATTGGTGCTGCGGGTCTGGGCCTGGCTGGCGCTGGCCGGTGTGACCGCCTCGATGGCGGTTCTGGGCGGCATGGTGCTGCAGGGGATGCAAGCCGCCATTCAGGAATTCAAGGGCGCCCGCGCCGACAGCACGCGGGTGCGGGCAACCTTGCAAAGGATTGCCCACGAACGCTGGCGCGACGAGGCGGTCTGGTTCGGTCACGGCACGGTTCAACCCGGTCCACACCTGGTCGAATACATGCCCATCGGCAGCCACCACACCTGGTTCGGCCTGCTTTTTGTAAAGGGGTTGACCGGATTCCTGGCGCTGCTCGTGCCGCTGCTGTGGCAGCTGGCGATTGCCCTGGTCGACGCGGCCCGCGGCCAGCGCGGCCGGCTGCCGCTGGGGATCATGATGACCATCGTGCTGCTGTCCTTTGGCGAAAACGTCGAGATCGAGGCCTACCTGCTCTGGCCCGGGCTGATCCTGCTGGGGATCCACGCCCGCGAAACGGCCCCCATGCGCAACCGTGAACCGATCAAGAAAGGGGGCGCTGCCCCCTCGGCCTGCGGCCTTACCCCCGGAGTATTTGGTAAGAGATGAAAAGGCACGCGACCGCAGCGCGTGGGTTTGCCCGCGCGCTGCCCGGCCCAACGGGCCACAGGCATCTTTGATGCCGAAGGACCCAACGGGAGACCGCTGTGGTGGTGGCTAACGACCTTTCCAGACCGGGTCGCGCTTTTCGGCGAAGGCGCGCGCACCTTCCATCTGGTCTTCGGAGCGATAGAGACGTTCGACGGTTGCGAACTGGCTCCGGGTGATGCGGTTCATGGCGTCCTGGAACTTCATGTCCTCGGCTTCACGCACGATTTCCTTGATGGCGGCGTAGACCAGCGGCGGCCCCGAGGCGATCAGGTCGGCCATTTCGCGCGTTTTTGCCGCCAGATCGGCCGCCGGGTAGACGTGGTTCACCATACCCCAGCGCGCCGCCTCCCCGGCATCGACCCAGCGGCCGGTCAGCAGCATTTCCATCGCGATGTGGTAGGGAATACGCTTTGGCAGTTTCACCGAGGCCGCGTCCGCCACCGTGCCAGACCGGATTTCGGGCAGCGCAAAGGTCGCGTGCTCGGCGGCCAGGATGATATCTGCCGACAGCGCCAGTTCCAACCCGCCGCCGCAGCAGATGCCGTTGACGGCCGCAATCACCGGCTTGTTCAGCCCGCGCATCTCCTGCAACCCGCCAAAACCGCCCTTGCCGTAATCGCCGTCCACCGCGTCACCGTCGGCGGCGGCCTTCAGATCCCATCCGGGACAAAAGAACTTGTCGCCGGCCCCGGTCAGGACGGCCACGCGCAGGTTCGGATCGTCGCGAAATTCGGTGAAGACCTCACCCATGATCCGGCTGGTGGCGAGGTCGATGGCATTGGCCCTGGGCCGGTCCAGTGTCACCTCCAGCACGGCACCCCGGCGGTTGGTCTTGATCGGGTTCTCGGTCATTCGGGCTCTCCCATTCGGATCAGCGCATCGACGGCGATCGCGCCGGTTTGGGTACAGATAAGCGGGTTTACTTCCAGCTCGGCAAGGTTCGAGGCGTTTTCGGTGACGAAATCCTGGACCGCCAGGATGGCCGAGATGATCCCTTCGAAATCCGCGGCCGGTGCGCCGCGATAACCATGCAGCAATGGCGCGATGCGCAGGGTATTCAGGGCCTGCCGCAGGTCCGCGTCGGTTACCGGCAACAGCAGCGACACGCTGTCCGCCATCAACTCGGTCAGCACCCCGCCGGCGCCGAGGGTCAGCACGAAACCATGCGCCGGGTCGCGCAGGACACCGACCAGAAGTTCGGCGACGGAGCCGGTGACCTGTTGCTCAACGAGGTAACTGTCGACCGCCATCCGCTCGGCCGCCTTACGCACGTCAGCGGTGTTGGTCAGGCCCAGAACGACCGCCCCGGTCTCGCTCTTGTGCGCGAGGCCCTCGCCTTTGAGGACGGCCGGAAACCCGATCTGCCCGGCGCGCCGTGCCGCCTCTTGCGGGTTGCTGGCCCGTGCGAGGTGCGGCACCTTGATCCCTTTCGCAGACAGGGCGGACTTGGCCTGCGCTTCGGACCACACGCGCTGGTTTGCGGGCTCGGTCCCCGGCAGAATCACCGGCGCGCGGTCGGCCATGTCGCGCCCCAGCCGGGCCGCCACGGCGATTGCCGCCAGCGCTTCGGGTAATCCCGCAAGCGGCACCAGGCCGCGCGCCATCGCCGCCTCGGCCACCGATTCCGGCAAGGTTTCCGGCAGGGTGGAGACGATGGCCATCGACACCTCCGTTGCGTGCATGCAGTCTTGCGCCGCGTCCAGAACCACCGCCCAGGCGCTGTCGTCGCAGCGATCCCGACGCGGAAAATCCAGGATGATGCAGCCAATGCTCAGTCCCGGCGACATCATCGCTGCAAAGCAGCGCGCCATTGCGGTCCGATCTCCCCAAATATAGGTGTTGTAATCCAATGGGTTGGCCAGCGCGACCTGGCTCCCCAACTCGGCGCGCAGC
The DNA here is from genome assembly GCF_020171285.1 of Seohaeicola saemankumensis. GTDB lineage: Bacteria > Pseudomonadota > Alphaproteobacteria > Rhodobacterales > Rhodobacteraceae > JAIUZI01. The sequence goes on along the minus strand of NZ_JAIUZI010000011.1, from coordinate 211,449 downwards.
TTTTGTCTCTGCGATGGTGTCAACTCCGGAAAATCTAGGCCTTTCGCATCAGCCACATCGGCCATGAGCGCCGCCTCCCCACCCGAACAGGACATCGATGCAATCCGGTTCGATGTCAGCGGCCCGCAGACATGCAGCAGCTTTAATACCTCCAACAGCTCTGCAAGGCTGTCGACCTGCCCGATCCCAAGCCGGTCGAACAACGCCCGCGCTCCGGTCGCACTGCCCACCAGCGACGCAGTGTGCGACACCGTTGCGGCCCGCGCCTGATGCGAACCGCCGACCTTGAGCGCAACCACCGGTTTGCCCAGTCTCAACGAAGCCTTTGCCAGTGTTTCGAACTGGCGCAGATCGCCGATCCCTTCGATATACAGTCCGAGCGCATTGACCCGGTCATCTTCCAACAGCGCGCGCCCGATCTCGGCCAGACCCGTCTGGGCCTGGTTGCCTGCCGTCACAACATAGGCCAGCGGCAGGCCGCGCTGCTGCATGGTCAAGTTTATCGCGATGTTGGACGATTGGGTCACGATGGCCACGCCGCGGTCAACGGCGACCGTGCCGTGCTGATCGGGCCACAGCGCCACACCATCCAGCGCGTTTATGAACCCATAGCAGTTTGGCCCCAACACCCGCATGTCTCCGGCCGCCGCCACAAGCTCCGCCTGCAAGCTGGTTCCGTCACCGGTTTCCGCCTCGGATTCTCGAAATCCCGCCGCAAAGCAGACGGCGCCTCCCGCCCCGCGTTCGGCCAAGGCCCGGACAGCCTCGATTGTGGCGCGCCGGTTGACCCCGATGAAACTGGCGTCCGGCACATCAGGCAGCGCCGCCACTCTGGCGAACGCCGGCAGACCCGCGACCTGATCCCGGGTCGGATGCACGACCCAAATTGGACCGGAAAAGCCGATCTTGTGGCACTCCGCAATGACATTGGCACACCAAGTGCCTCCTCCTATCACGGCGATCGAGCGGGGCCGCAACAACCGGTCCAGCGACTCCACCCTCAGGCCCCCAATGGCCGGAACAGATCCCGGCTGATGATATGGCGTTGGATCTCCGACGTTCCGTCCCAGATCCGTTCGACCCGCGCATCGCGCCAGAAACGTTCAATTGGAAAATCATCCATCAACCCCATGCCCCCAAAGATTTGCAGCGTTGTATCTGTCACCCGCGCCAGCATTTCGGTGGCAAAAAGCTTGGCGCTGGCGATCTCGCGGTTGGCAGACAATCCCTGATCCAGTCGCCATGCGCCCGCCAGCGTCAGCCAGTCCGCCGCGTCGATCTCGGTCACCATGTCGGCAACCTGGAAACTCACCCCCTGAAACTTTGCGATTGGCTGGCCGAACTGCTCGCGCTGCGCGGCATAGTTCACCGCGTAGTCAAAACACCGGCGCGCCCGACCAACAGAAAAAGCCGCGACTGTCAGACGGGTCGCATAAAGCCATTCGTTCATCACCGCAAAGCCACCGTCGACGGCGCCCAAAACTTGCGCATCCGGCAACCGGCAATCATCAAACTCCAGAATACAATTCTTGTAGCCACGGTGACTGACCGATTTGTAACCCTCGCGCACCTCGAACCCAGGTGTGCCGCGATCCACCAGAAAACAGGTGATCCGTTTCTTTGGGCCATGCGGTGTCTCGTCGACACCGGTCGCAACGAATACGATAAAGAAATCAGCGTGTTCCGCACCGGAAATGAAGTGCTTGGACCCGTTCACAACCCAATCCCCGCCGTCCCGCACCGCCTGACACCGCATCCCCCGCACGTCGGATCCGGCCCCCGGCTCTGTCATCGCCAGCGCATCCATCTTTTCGCCACGAACCGCCGGCAGAAGATAACGCTCGCGTTGGTCGCCGGCGCAGGCCATCAGGATATTCTGCGGCCGACCAAAGAAATGCGTCAATGCCATCGACCCGCGCCCCAGTTCCCGTTCCACCAGCGTGAAATCCATATGGTTCAACCCGGCACCGCCGATCTCCTCCGGGAAATTGCAGGCGTAAAACCCCAGATCAATGACCTTGCGCTTGATCTCCTCGCCCAGTTCTTCCGGCACCTGCCCCCGGCGTTCGACCATGTCTTCGTGCGGATAAATCTCGTTCTCGACAAAGCTGCGCACGGTCGAAACGATCATTTCCTGTTCGGCGGACAGTCCGAAATCCATCTGCGATCTCCCTTGCTCATAGGAGAATCCTAGCGTTAGGGTTTCTTCAGACTTTGCAGAATAGAACTCAAATCATGCCAAAAGCGCATCAATTTTCCCTGCTCTTGTTCGACGGTTTTTCAAATCTCTGCCTTGCCAACGCAGTGGAACCGTTGCGCGCCGCCAATACCATCAGCCGCCAACCGCTTTTTGAGTGGCAATTTGTAGCCCTGAGCGATGCCACGGTGCATTCTTCCAGCGGTCTACCGGTGCAACCTTCCCCGCTTGGCGATCATTGCGGTGATTCCTTGCTGGTTATGCCGAGCTACGACCACCTGCGTCACGACACGCCCGCCTGCCGCCGCAGCCTCGCCGCTGCCGCCCGACGCTTTGGAATGCTGGCGGGGCTGGACACGGGAAGCTGGCTGCTCGCCGCAGCTGGCCTTTTGAACGGCTACAAAGTCACCTGCCACTGGGACATCTTGTCGGATCTGGCCGAGGGTTTTGCCGAACTCGACGTAACAGAAGATCGTTTTGTCATTGACCGTGATCGCGCCACCTGCGGCGGCGCGACGACCACACTCGACCTGATGCTGGAGCTGATCGCCCGCCAGCACGGCACGGCGCTGGCGCTGGAGGTCGCCGCGCTTTTCATGTACGGCGAACGTGATCCACGCGGCGATCCCCGGCGGCCTTTGCCCGCCCATCGCATTGTGCGGGCCGCCGCCGCGCTGATGCGGCGCAATCTCGAAACCAAACTGCCCATCGCGGAAATTGCCCGGTCGCTGGGCGTCAGCCAACGCACATTGCAATCCGTTTTCCGTCAGAACGGTCAGGCGAGCCCGGCCAATGTCTATCGTTCAATTCGCCTTGCCGAAGCCCGGCGACGCCTGGAACTGACCGCTGCACCGATCACCGAAATCTCGCAACGTTGCGGCTATGCCGACGCCACCGCCATGACCCGGGCGTTCAAGGCCGAATTCGGAATGCCCCCGCAAGCACTGCGCGCGCGGTGCCGCCGATGACACGGTCGCTGGCCAGAACCGGAACATGACTGGCTTGCGGGGGCGGTTCACCGTAATGATGCTATTGCAATTTCCGAACACAGATTGCTGGTACTCTCGGCCTTGACGGCGTCATGCAGCTGTCTTATCCCATCCCTCCAGAGCGCGGGTATGGTGAAAAGGTATCACGCGAGCTTCCCAAGCTTAAGTTACGGGTTCAATTCCCGTTACCCGCTCCACGTCCCGCACCGAAAAATGACTTTTTTGCACTCTTATCGTGCCAAAAGGACTTTTCCATGCCGTTAATCTGACCTATCCCCAGAGTTTCGTCACGGGGCCTGCTCAGGCTTTATTGGCAACCAAACGATAGAAAGATCAATTATAACATGAAGAAACCGATTTGTGCCGGCCTGTTAGCTGCAGGGATCGCCTTGTCCGGCTGTGCCCAGCCCCCCGATCAGGTGGAGGCCAGCTATGTCAGCCCGAACCAGTTCAAGGGGCGCAGTTGTTCGAACCTGATGAGCGAACGCAATGAAATCGTTCGCCGGGTCAACGACCTGACCCAGCAGCAAAAAGAAGCGGCCACCACGGATGCTGTCGCCACCGGCGTGGCGCTGGTGTTGTTCTGGCCCGCCGCCTTTGTGCTGGCCGCAACCGAGGACAACGCCACCGCGCTGTCGGCGGCCAAGGGCAATTACGATGCGATCACCACACAGATGAAGTCACAGGGATGTACCCTACCGCCCGAACCGGTGCAGCAAACGCAAAAGGCGACCGAGAAGAAACCGTCGTCGATCCAGCGGCCACCGCCCTATACCTGACGCCGTTGGCCCATCCCCGATCCGGCGCGGGCCGCGCGCCCGCTCCGGTTCGGTTCAGACCGGCGGACACCCGCCGCTAGTTTCTCTCACAGGTTGATTGCCCGGGCGCATTGCGACTATCGTTCCTTTAATTGAACGCAATCGCATTCCATTCGCGGGACAATTGACTCAATGGATTTCCAGACCGATTTCGCCCGGGCGCGTGACCTGGCGCAGCAGCGGAAGTTCGACAAGGCGCTGGCCTTGTTTGAGATGCTGTCGAAACTGGCGCCCGGCGCCAGTGCAACGCTTCTGCCGCATGCCAACGCGCTACTGGAGTGCGGGCGCCCGGAGGCGGCGCTGAAGCGGCTTGAACACACCGCAGACGATCATCCACATCTTTCAAAGATATGGTTTTTACGCGCCCGCTGCCACGAGCGGACCGGCAATGCGGTGGCCGGGGAGATCTGCCTGCACAACGCGCTGACGCTGCAGCCGGACCACGTCAACGCCCATATTCTGCTGACCCAGTTCTACGCCCGCCGGGACGATGCAGAGGCCATGCGCCGGGCGATTTCGGCCTTTCGTGAAACCGGTTTGCACAATGCCCGAATGACGGTTTTTCAGGCCCGGTTGCTGGAGCATGACGGCGATTTCGAAACAGCGCTCAAATACTACCTGGAATTGCATGATGCATCCACGTCACCCACCCCGGTCAACGGCGTGTTGGACGGTATCGCGCGGGCCCATATCGCGCTGGGGCGGATGGCCGAGCTCAGGGCGTTTCATGACGCGATGCCGGACACCGGCCCGCAGCGCGGCACGATCCTGCAGGTGGTGCAGTATTACCCGCAATCCGACATTGCCGAGGGCTTTCCGCTGTCGTTCTTCCGGGACCGGCACCTGGCGGATCCGGGCGATCACACGGCCTTTCTCGCCTATGCCGACCAGCTGCGGATGATCCCGGACATCCCGGCACTGAAACAGGCCGAACGCGCCTTTGTGCGCGCGGCGGGATACACCATCGACCGGCTGGCCGAGCGCATCGCCGCCGTGGCGCCGCCGGAACATGATCTGTTCCGGCTGTCGCCCTCGGTGCTGGAATTCTGGCGGCAGTGCCGACAGCCCGGTCAAAACCTCGAGGACTGGGCCAGTGCCGCCGCCCGCAACCAGCGGGCCAAGACCGAGATCGCAAAATCCCTGCTGCCGCAGGACGCCTCGGTCGAGGCGGTCTGCCGGGAGCTGGACAAGATTTGCCACCCACCGGACATGACCCCGATTGACCGGGCGCTGGCGCAGCGGCGCGGCTGTCTCGTCGTTGGCACCCACGTCTGCGCCTTCTGGACGACGCTGTGTTACATGGATCAACGCTATGACGCGCACCGCACGCTGGGCGGGTTTGCCCTCCATCGGGTGACCGCGGCGGACCGCGAGATGTTCCTGCGGTATGACCCGGCGCGCACCATGCGCCGGGCAGTTGATATGCTGAAGGACAACATGCTGATCAGCTGCGCGCCGGACGGGGTGCAGCCCGGCGACCCCCGGCATGTCTACCCCTCGGCATTCGGGCCGATTGCCCTGCAGACCGTCCATGCCCGGCTGCAATACGCCGCCGGGGCACCGGCGCTGTGGCTGGAAAACACCTGGCACGAGGGGCGGCTGACCTCGGTCTTTCGGCCTATGCCGACGCCCGAGCCGGACGAGGCGCGCGATGCCTTTGTCGACCGCTGGTGCCGCGCCTATATCGACCACCTGGTGGATCTGATGAAACACCGCCTGCCGGTGCTGTATGACCGTTTTGTCCGCCAGCCGCCGCGCGGCCGGCCGATGCTGATCTGAGCCCGCACCGGTCACGGCGCCCCGCTGCCGGGGCGCCGCATGTCACGTCTCAGCCGGTCAGCACGTCCTGGAACTGATCGCGCAGGTCACGTTTCAGCACCTTGCCGGTGGCCCCCAGCGGCAGCGCCTCGACAAACACCACCCGGTCCGGCGTCTGCCACTTGGCGATCTTGCCGTCAAAATACGCCAGCAGCTCCTCTTCGCTGGGGTCCTGGCCTTCGGCCTTGACCGCGATCAGCAGCGGCCGTTCGTCCCATTTCGGATGCGGCACGCCGATCACCGCCGCCGTGGCAAGCTTTGGATGCGCCACCGCGATGTTTTCCAGCTCGACCGAGGAAATCCATTCGCCGCCCGACTTGATGATGTCCTTGGACCGGTCGCGGATGGTCAGGTAGCCATCGGCGTCCAGCGTCGCCACATCGCCGGTGTTGAACCAGCCGTCCTGCAAGGTGTCCTCGTCCTCGCGCCGGAAATAGCTGTCCAGCACCCAATGGCCGCGCACCACCAGATCGCCCTGGGTCGTACCGTCGCGCGGCAGGTCCTCGCCATCGTCGCCGACGATCTTCAGATCAACGCCAAACGGCGGCCGGCCCTGGTTTTCCCGCAGCTTGCGCTGCTCTTCCACCGGCAGTTTCATGTGTTTGGCCAGCGGCGTGTTCGACGACCCCAGCGGGCTCATCTCGGTCATGCCCCAGGCATGCACCGTATCGACGCCATAGCTGTCGCGGAAGGTGTCGATCATCACCGGCGGGCAGGCCGATCCGCCAATCACCGTGCGTTCCAGGCTGTCCAGCTTGCTGCCCGACTGTGCCGCATATGCCAGCAGCCCCTGCCAGATCGTCGGCACCCCCAGTGCCACGGTCACGCCCAGATCGTCGATCAGCTTGACCAGCGCCTCGCCATGCAGGTCCGGCCCCGGCATCACCATCGACGACCCCGACATCGCGCAGGCATAAGGCGTGCCCCAGGCGTTGACGTGGAACATCGGCACCACCGGCATCACCACGTCGCGCGCCGAATAGCCGATGCAGTCGCGGGTGTTGGAGGCAAAGGCATGCAGCACGGTCGAGCGGTGTGAATAAAGCACCCCCTTGGGATGGCCCGTGGTGCCCGAGGTGTAACACAGGCTCGACGCGGTGTTCTCGTCGAACTCGGGCCACTGGAACCCGGCGTCGCCGGTTGCGATCAGCTCGTCATAGAACTTCAGCCCCGGCACCTTGGCCGCCGCGTCGTCGTCGCGCGGGCCCATCAGCACCACGTGATCCAGATCGGGCAGCTTGTCGCCCACCGCCGCCACCAGCGGCAGGAAAGTGGCGTCGATGAACAGCACCTTGTCCTGCGCGTGGTTCAGGATATAGACCAGCTGTTCCGGGTGCAGCCGCGGGTTGATGGTGTGGCAGACAAACCCGGCCCCCGAAATCCCGTAATAGACTTCCAGGTGCCGCCGGTTGTTCCAGGCCAGCGTTGCCACCCGCGCCTGCGGCTCCAGCCCCAGCGCGCTCAGCACCGAACCAACCCGCCGCGCATTGGCGGCGACCTCGCCCCAGGAGGTGGTCACCAGCCCGCCGGCGGTTTCCACCGAATAGATCGGCGTGTCGCCGTGATACAGCTCTGCATGATCGAGCATCGACGATATCAGCAGGGGTTTGGTCATCATCTGGCCAAGCATTCTTTGTCTCCCGTTATGCGCCGGTCCCGGCCGGCAATCTTGATGTTTGTGGTGAACCCGACCGGCACGGCGCCGGCGCGGATCCGGTGCGGATCCGGGGATCAGCCGCGCGGCGGCAGCCGCTCGAACTGCGGCAGCCCCTCGGCGATCAGGTGAAAGGGCTGTTGATCGACGGTATAGATCGCCATCGCCGGCCCGCCATAGCCCGCCGCCGCATCGTCCAGCGGCCCGGCCTTCAGCACCAACAGCGGCCGATCCGGCAACCGGGTCAGGATATGGGTGCCGCAGGTCGGGCAGAATTCGCGCGTGACCGGTTTGTCCAGATCGCTGCGGGTGAATTGCGCCGGCGTGCCTTTGACATAGGTGAACCCGTCTTCGGGCAGGATCATGAAATAATTGGCGCCGCCGCCGGAGAAATACTGGCATTCGCGACAATGGCACTGTGCCTTCATCATCGCGTCGCCCGCTGCCTCATAGCGCAGCGCGCCGCAATAACATCCACCCGTCAAAGCCATGTCATCTCCTCCCGCCGGTCCGGCGGTTCCCGCCGGTGTCTCCTCCCCCCGGATCAATACGCCGCCCGACCCGCTCTGCAACCGTGACGCAGCGTGCCTTGCACCGACCCGCCGCGCAATCCCGGCCTGACTTGCGTCAGGATTTCCGCTGCGCTAGCACAGCGGTCATGGACCTGCGCTATCACACCCCGCTGACGCCCGATGAACAAACCGCCCACGGGCTGACCCGGCCCGCGCCCATCGCGATTGCCGACCGGGTCCGGTTTTCCGAGATCGACCCGCAACGGCACGTCAACAACAAGGCCTATCACGAATGGTTCGAAATCGCCCGGACCGAGTATTTCCGGCGCATCTGCGATCCGCATTACGACGGCCAGCCGCTGCCGCGCACCGTGCTGCACAGCGCCACCATCCGCTATGTCGAAGAAATCCTGCCACGCGAAAGCTACATCGTCACCGCCCGCGTCGATGCGTTTCGCAACACGTCCTACACGCTGGATCAGCAGGTCTGGTGCAACGGCACCCTGCGGGCGACGCTCAACGTGATCATGGTGATGCTGCGCCCCGACGGATCGGGCGACAAATACCCCCTGCCCGACAGCCTGAAACAGCGGTTCGAGGCCGAGGACGGCGCCAGCCGCCAGGGCTGAGCCTCAGCCCGCCACGCCGCCGCCGTGGCGGTGGATATAGTCCAGCAGCGCCACCGTCGATCCGTCCTTGCCGGTGGGCGGCTCGGCGCCATCCACCATCGGCCCCAGCGCCGTCGCCAGTTCCTTGCCCAGCTCCACGCCCCACTGGTCGAACGAGTTGATGCCCAAAATCACCCCTTCGACAAACACCCGGTGTTCATACAGCGCGATGATCTGGCCCAGCACCTGCGGCTTCAGCAGCGGATAGGTGATCGTCACCGACGGCCGGTTGCCCGCAAACACCCGGTGCCGCGCCTGCCGTTCCAGCTCGTTGCCTGCGAAGTGGCCCGCCACCTTGGCGCGCGCCTCCTCCAGCGTACGGCCCCGCATCAGCGCCTCGGACTGGGCCAGGCAGTTGGCCACCAGCAACCGGTGCTGATGCGCCAGCTCCGGCTCGTGCCCGCGTGCCGCCACCATGAATTCGCAGGGCACCACCTGGGTGCCCTGGTGGATCAGCTGGTAAAACGCATGTTGCCCGTTTGTGCCCGGCTCGCCCCAGACCACCGGCCCCGCCTGCCCCTGCACCGGGCTGCCGTCCATGGTCACAGACTTGCCGTTCGATTCCATCTCAAGCTGCTGGAAATAGGCCGCCAGCCGGTTCAGCCGCTGGTCATAAGGCAGCACCGCGCGGGTGCCATAACCGCAGACCTGGTGGTGCCAGATTCCCACCAGCGCCAGCAGCGCCGGCAGGTTCTGATCCCAGGGCGCCGTGCAGAAATGCCGGTCCATCTCCTGGCCGCCGCGCAGGAACCCCTCGAAATGTGCAGGCCCCACCGCGATCATCAGCGCCAGCCCGATCGGCCCCCAGACCGAATAGCGCCCGCCAACCCATTCGCCGAACCCAAACACCCGCGCCTCGGGGATGCCAAAGGCGTCGGTCCGGTCCAGCGCCGTCGACAGCGCCGCGAACTGCCGCCCCGGATCGCCGCCGCCGCGCAACATCCAGTCGCGCGCGGTATGGGCGTTGGTCATCGTCTCGATGGTGGTGAACGTCTTGGAGGCAACAATCACCAGCGTCCGCTTCGGGTCCAGCCCCTTTAGCGTATCGGCGATATGGGCGCCATCCACGTTCGACACGAAATGGCAACGCGGCCCGTCGTGATAAGGCGCCAGCGCCAGCACCGCCATCGCCGGGCCCAAATCCGACCCCCCGATACCGATGTTGACCACATCGGTTATCGGACCACCGCGCACCTCATCGGCAAAACGTTGCATCCGCGCCAGCGTCTCGCGGATGTCGGGCATCACGTCGGCGCCATCCACCAGCACCGGCCCGCCATCGAGGTTGCGCAGCGCCGTGTGCAGCACCGCGCGCCCTTCGGTTTCATTGATAGGCGCTCCGGTGAACATCGCCGTGCGACGCGACGCGACGTCGCGGTTGTCACACAGCGCCAAGAGGGCGTCGCGGACGTCTTTATCAATCATGGTCTTGGAGTAATCCAACCGCATATCACCGCACTGGGCGCTGAAACCTTCGGCACGGTCCGGGTCAGTAGCGAACAACTCCAGAATGCCACGGCCCGTCTGGGCCGCGCGCAGGTCTTGCAACTTCTCAAACATCGACACTTGATCCTATTCCGCCCAATGCACCGTCATTTCGCTCAGCACCGCCTGTATCGGAGCCTGTTCAGGCGGCAGCATGGTTGCCCGCTCCAGCGCGGTGCGTTTTTCGGCCCCATAGATGATCAGATGTTTCGACAGGGCCTCATCCAGAACCCGGGCGCTCAGGCTGACGCGGATTTCCGGCTGATCTGCGGGCCGCAGCACCGACACCACCGGCGCCCGAGCGCTCAGCGCCCGTTCCAGTCCCTGCGCACCTGGAAACAACGAAGCGGTATGCATGTCCGCCCCCATGCCCAGCAGCAGCACCGACAGCGGCAACTCCGGCGCAAGCATCGCCTCAACATCGGCCAGAACCCGGTCAGGTTCATCGGCGGGGGCATACAGCGGCAGGAACCGCGCCGACGCGGCCCGGTTCGTGATCAGCCGGTCGCAGATCAGCGCGGCGTTCGACCGCGGATGGTCCTGCGGCACCCAGCGTTCATCCGTGGGCAGAACCCGCACCCGGTCCCATTCCAGATCCGCCGCGCACAACGCATCGAACACCGGTCCCGGAGTTGTTCCTCCTGGAACCGCCAAAGAGGCGGTCTGATGGTGCTGCAGGTGCCCGCTCAATTCGTCTGCCAGCATACCGGCCAAGTCGATGGCCAATATATCGCGATCGGCATATTCCTGAATATTCATGGGTTTATCCCTCTCCATCCCCGACCGTCCCGGCGCATCAGCTGATCCGCGTCGCCGGGACCGGTGCTGCCGCTGGCATAGGGTTTTGGCACTTCGCCCCTCGCCTTCCAACCCGCGATCACCGGATCGGTCCAGCCCCAGGCCGCCTCAACCTCGTCGCCGCGCATGAACAATGTCTGATTACCCCGGATCACGTCCATGATCAGCCGCTCATAGGCATCCGCCGGATGCCGCCCGTCCGGGCCAAGCGCTTCGGCGAAACTCATATCCAGCGGAACGTCCAAGAGCCGCATCCCGCCCGGCCCCGGCTCCTTGATCGTAACGTGAAGCGTGATGCCCTCGTTCGGTTGCAGCCGGATCGACAGAACGTTGGTGTGTCGCCCCGCTTCCTCGCCAAAGATCGAATGCGGTGTTTCCTTGAACATCACATTGATAACCGAAGACCGCGCGACCAGCCGCTTGCCAGTGCGCAGGTAAAACGGTGTGCCCGCCCATCGCCAGTTGCTGATATGCGCCTTCAGCGCCACATAGCTTTCGGTGCTGCTGCGCGGGTTGCCGACCGCCTCGCGGTAGCCGGGAAATTCACTCTCTTGTCCGGTCACCGCCTCGTATTGACCGCGCACGATATGGTGTGGCTTGACCGGGTCCAGCGCCCGGATCACTTTCAGCTTCTCGTCCCGCACTGCATCGGGATCGAACTTGGCCGGCGGCTCCATCGCGATCAGACACAGCAACTGCATCAGGTGGTTCTGCATCATGTCCCGCATCGCACCGGCCCGTTCGTAATACGAGCCCCGGCCACCGACACCAACCGTTTCGGCCACGGTTATCTGGATGTGATCCACGTACTGGCTGTTCCACAGGGGTTCGAACAGCATATTGCCAAACCGCACCGCCATCAGGTTCTGCACGGTTTCCTTGCCCAGATAATGGTCGATCCGGTAGATCTGGCTTTCGTCAAAATGCTCTGCCAGCGTGGCGTTCAGTGCCCGTGCACTGGCCAGATCGTGGCCGAACGGCTTCTCGACAACGATACGTACGTTGGGTCCTGCCAAGCCGTGAGTGTGAATGCGCTCGGCCAAGGGGCCAAACAGCGACGGCGCCACCGAGAAGTAAAACGCGTGGACTCGGTCACCTTGCAGGATTTCGGCGAGATCAGACCAGCCCCTCAGCCCCGTCGCATCAATCTGCACGTAGTGGACCGCATTCAGAAATGCCTCCAGCGCCGCCTTGTCGGCAGCGCCCTGGCCGAAATCACAGACCGCCTCGCGAACCATACCCTGAAATCCGCCGCGCCCAAGATCGCCACGCGCGACACCAACGATGCGCGCGTCCTGTGGGATCTGGCCGGACAGGTAACGCCGGAACAATGCCGGCAATATTTTCCGGCGCGCAAGATCGCCCGTGCCGCCAAAAATCACCAAGTCAAACGGATCAACCGGGATGACACGTGATACCATTACTTTCTCCGTCCGCCCCAGTTTTCAAGCGCTCAATGTTAGCGCTACCATATAGCCGCATTCAAACGGCTTCACAACTGTGTCAGTTCCAGGCCGCCACACTTATCTTGTCTGCCCGTTCGGGCTAGTACATACCACCTTCTATACCATCGGATTTGGAACGACATGAAAGACCTTGAACCTCAAGCTGCAAATATCGGCAAATTCGACAACAAATTTACGACCGCTGATGGCTCGGTGCGGGCCAGCGTCGCGCTGAACGACCCGCAAACCCTTTGGTTTAACACCGGCACCCTGTGCAACATTACCTGTGCGCATTGCTACATTGACAGCAGCCCCACCAATGACGCGCTGGTATACCTGACCACGGCCGAGGTCGAAACTTACCTCGACCAGATCGCGGAACGTGGCTGGCCGGTGCGCGAAATAGGGTTTACCGGCGGTGAACCCTTTATGAACCCCGACATGATCGACATGGCCCGTCTTGCCCTTGCGCGCGGGTTCGACGTGCTCGTTCTGACCAACGCCATGCGCCCGATGATGCGCACCGGGATGCGGGCCGGGCTGCAAGAGTTGCAGGCCCGGTTCGGTGACCGCCTCACCTTACGCATTTCGCTCGATCACGCGGATCAGGAATTGCATGACGAAGAACGCGGACCGGGCAGTTTCGCGCAGACCCTCAAAGGGATGGACTGGCTACGTGACGCTGGCATTCGCATGGCGGTCGCGGGGCGCAGCCTTTGGGACAAAACCGACAGCGAGACACGCGCCGATTTTGCCGCGCTCTTTGCCCAACGCGGATACGCCATCGACGCAGATGACCCGGCGCAATGTGTCATCTTCCCCGAAATGGACCTGAGCGCCGAAGTCCCCGAGATCACCACCGCGTGCTGGGACATTCTCGACAAATCCCCATCCGAGGTCATGTGCGCCTCGTCCCGAATGGTGGTGAAACGTAAAGGCGCCAATCGCCCGACGGTGCTGGCCTGCACCCTGCTCGCCTACGAGCCGGAATTCGAACTCGGCGAAACCCTGGCCGAGGCCGAGGTCGACGTACACCTCAACCATCCTCATTGCGCTAAATTCTGCGTCCTGGGCGGGGCAAGTTGTTCTGCCTGAGATGGCGCTGACACAGGGAAACGCCTGTGCCCGCCTGACATGTGAACTTATTCGCTGCCGTCGCCATAGGTCCGGGGTATAGTCCGATTGATAGAAGTTATCGGAAGGTTGCCCCATGCCTGTCTTCATGGCCTTGATCATCGCCTTGTTGCTGCTGCCCTTCTCCGCCCGGGCAGATCAGAGACTGGGGCTGATCATCGGTAATGATACCTATGATGACGTGCCCACACTGCAAAAGGCCCGCGCCGATGCGCTGTCGGTCTCAGCCGCGCTGCGGGAACAGGGGTTCGAGATAACCACGCTTCTGGATGGCTCCCGGCGCGACATGAACCGGCAGATTTCCGAATTTACCCATCGGTTGCAACCGGGCGATACCGCCTTTGTCTTCTTTGCCGGTCACGGCGTAGAGATCGATGGCGAAAACTACCTGCTGCCCACCGATATCACCGCCCCTTCGGCGGGTGAGCGTGATTTCATAAAATCGGAATCCATCGCCCTGTCCGCCTTGCTCGACCGTGTCCGGGCAACCGGTGCGCGCACGACGATTGCGGTCATCGACGCCTGCCGCGAAAACCCCTTTTCAGTTTCGACCGGCCGCAGCATCGGAACCGCGCGCGGACTGGGTCGAATCTCGGCCCCTCAGGGCACCTTCGTGATTTTCTCCGCCGGTGCCGGGCAACTGGCGCTCGACCGTCTCTCGGAGGATGATACAAGCGAAAATTCCGTATTCACCCGCCTGTTCCTGCCACGCCTGCAAACACCTGGCCTCGAACTGCGCAGCCTGATGGCCGGACTGCGCCGCGATGTCCGGGATCTTGCCCAAACGGTCAATCATGACCAGTTTCCCGCCTATTACGACGAATTGCTGGGCCAGTTCTTCTTCACGCAGGCAGCGGCGGCGACCACATCGACGGGCAAATCTGACCAAGAGCAAATGCGCCAGGATTTCGATCTGGCCCGTCAGCTGGGCACTTTCGCAGCGTATGACACCTTTCTTGACCGCTACGGCGATCAGGAGGATGCCTTTGCCGTGCAGCTGGCCCGGCAACTGCGGGGAACCGGCGATGCCCCGCCCCCTGCCGCGACAACGACGCCGGACGCCATCGAAGTCACCGCCATGACCCCTCAAGAGATTATCCGCCAGACCCAATCCCGGCTGAATGCGCTGGGGTGCGGTGCCGGTCCAGCAGATGGTGTAATCGGACGGCGCACGCGCGCCGCCTTCGAGCGCTTCGTGACCGCCAGCGGTGCTTCAGTTGCAAACGGCGACCTGGGCACTCAGGCCGCGCTGAACGCGGTAATGACAGAGGACACGGTCTGCCCGGCAACCCAACCCTCGCAGGCAACCGAGTCCGCCGCGCGAACCACGACGCAAGGTACTATCACCCCATCGGCTCCGACTTTGTCACTGGCTGGCACATGGAAATACTCTGCCAGTTGCGCGCTGTTCATTACCGCAACAGGCCGCGTCACGATCCGCCATATCCGGGACAATTTCTACCAGTCCTCGATTACCGACAATCTGGGAAACAAGGGCCACGGCGAGGTTTACCTGAATGGCCGCGACATTATCGGGACCGAATATTTTCCCGGCCTGACCAATCACTTCCGCGGTCGCTTGTCCCCCGACGGGCAAAGCTATTCCGGGTCCGGGTCCAACACCTGCGCGGTTCACGCCCGGCGCGGATAACTCGCCTCGGACAATCAGCCGCGATCAATGCAGGGTGAATTCCCCGACAACGTTCTGCCATTCGCCGGACGATAGTAACTTGCGGTGCGTGAAGCGGACCGAATGCAGCGGCCCGTCTAGTTCTCGCTGCCAGAATTCCACGAATTGAAACAGCTTTGGATGATCCGGGGCCAGGTCGTAGTCCTGCCAGACATAGCTGTTCAGGACATGGATATAATCGGGCATGTGATAAAAGAACTCTGCCGTAGTCAGCCCGTAACCCTTCAGCATCAGTTCGGTCTCGGATGCGGTCATTTTCAACCTCTTGGCTTACTCGATACCTTCCATGATCACCCGAAAATCTTACTTTTCAACAAAAACAGTGTGTTAGCAGGGTCGCACGGCGGCTGCCAACGACTGGAACAAAGGCCCATTGCACCCTATATGCTAGGTCTGATAAGGTAGTTACACAACATATAGACCCTGCACAAAGAATGGGCACGATACGTGAGCGAGACGCCGGAAACCCCTGAAAACGATGACGAAACCCCACCCGAACGGTCCCGATACGACGGGCCGACGGTGTCCATCGAATCCGAGATGCGCACGTCCTATCTGGACTACGCCATGTCGGTCATCGTCAGTCGCGCGATCCCGGATTTGCGCGATGGTCTGAAGCCGGTGCACCGCCGCATCATCTACTCGATGTATGAAAAGGGCATTACCCACGACAAGACCTACCGCAAGTCGGCCAAGTCCGTGGGTGACGTTATGGGGTCGTACCACCCGCATGGCGACAGCGCGATCTATGACGCGCTGGTGCGGATGGCGCAGGACTTCTCGATGTCGCTGCCGCTGATCGACGGTCAGGGCAACTTTGGCTCGATGGACGGCGACAGCGCCGCCGCCATGCGCTACACCGAATCCCGCCTGGCCAAGGTCGCTCAGTTCATGACCAATGATCTGGACAAGGAAACCGTTGATTTCATTGACAACTACGACGGAAAGGAACGCGAACCCACGGTGCTGCCCGCGCGGTTCCCGAACATGCTGGTCAATGGTGCCGGCGGCATCGCGGTCGGCATGGCCACCAACATCCCGCCGCACAACCTGGGCGAGGTCATCGACGCCACACTGGCGCTGATCGAAGACCCCGACCTGACCAGCGAACAGCTGATCCAGTACATCCCTGGCCCCGATTTCCCCACCGGCGGCGTCATGCTGGGCCGGTCCGGCGCCCGCAAGGCCTATCTCGAAGGCCGCGGCAGCGTTATCATCCGTGCCAAGACTCGCGTCGAAGAGCTCCGCAAGGACCGCTATGCCATCATCGTGGATGAAATTCCCTACCAGGTGAACAAGGCCGCGATGATCGAAAAGATCGCCGAAGCCGTGCGCGAAAAGCGGATCGAGGGCGTCGCTCACGTGCAGGACGAATCCGACCGTCACGGCGTCCGGGTGGTGATCGAGCTGAAGCGTGACGCGACGGCCGACGTGGTGCTGAACCAGCTCTACCGTTTCACACCCATGCAAACATCCTTTGGCTGCAACATGCTGGCGCTCAACGGCGGCCGACCCGAGCAGCTGACCCTGCGCGCCTTCCTCACCGCCTTCCTTGACTTCCGCGAGGACGTGGTGATCCGGCGCACTGCCTACCTGCTGCGCAAGGCGCGCGACCGCAGCCATATCCTCTGCGGTCTGGCTGTCGCTGTGTCGAACGTCGACGAGGTGGTCGCCACCATCCGCAGCTCGGCCGATGCCGCCGAGGCGCGCGAAAAACTGATGACGCGCCGCTGGCCGGCCTCTGACATCGCCGCCTACATCCGGCTGATCGACGACCCGACCCACACGATGAACGATGACGGCACCTACAACCTGTCGGAATCGCAGGCCCGCGCCATCCTCGAACTGCGGCTGCAGCGCCTGACCCAGATCGGCGTCAAGGAAGTCACCGACGAGCTCGAAGAGCTGGCCGCCAAGATCAAGGAATACCTTGAAATCCTGGGTTCGCGCGACCGGATCATGTCGATCATCGGCGAAGAACTGGTTGAAGTAAAAGACGAATTCGCCGTTCCTCGCCGCACCGAGATCGTCGATTGGTCCGGCGACATGGAAGACGAGGACCTGATCGAGCGCGAGGATATGGTCGTCACCGTCACCTCGGGCGGCTATATCAAGCGCACCCCGCTGGCCGATTTCCGCGCGCAAAGGCGCGGCGGCAAGGGGCTGTCGGGGATGCAGACCAAAGAAGAGGACTTGGTCACCACCCTCTTTGTCGCCAATACCCACACGCAGCTTCTGTTCTTCACCACCGACGGCATGGTCTACAAGCTCAAGACCTGGCGCCTGCCGCAGGGCGGCCGCACATCAAAAGGCAAGGCGATCGTCAACATCCTGCCGATCCCGACCGGGGTTTCCATCGCCGCCATCATGCCGGTGGACCGCGATGAAGAGGAATGGGACGACCTGCAGGTGGTCTTTGCCACCGACCACGGCACCGTGCGCCGCAACAAGCTCAGCGATTTCACCAACGTCATGCGCAACGGCAAAATCGCGATGAAGTTTGAGGGCGACAGCGAAGGCTGGTCGCTGATCAACGCGCGCATCGCCTCCAACGACGATGACGTGATGCTGGTCACCGACTCCGGCCGCGCCATCCGCTTCCCCGCCACCGACGTGCGGGTGTTCAACAGCCGCAACTCTACCGGCGTACGCGGCATCAAGCTGACGAATGGCGACCGTGTGGTGTCGATGTCGATCATCCGGCATTTCGACGCCACCTCGGACGAACGCTCTGCCTATCTCAAGATGCGCCGCGCGGTGGCCGGTCTGGCCGATGATGCCGAACTGCCCGATGACGAGGAGGGCAACGCCATGGCGACGATCACCCAGGAGCGCTATGCAGAGATGTCCGCCGCCGAAAACCTGATCCTGACAATCACCTCAGGTGGCGCCGGCAAGCTCAGCTCCAGCCACGATTATCCCGTTCGCGGACGCGGCGGCATGGGGGTCGCGGCGATGGACAAGGCGATGCGTGGGGGGCCGCTCGTGGCGTCTTTCCCGGTCGATATCGAGGACCAGATCATGCTGGCCACATCCAAGGGTCAATCGATCCGCGTTCCGGTCGAAGGCATCTCCTTCCGCTCGCGCAGCGCCGGCGGCGTCAAGGTGTTCAACACCGGCAAGGGCGAAGAGGTTGTCAGCGTCGCCTGGATCGCCGATCAGGGCGACGAGGACGACGATCAGGAAAGCTGACCCTGACCGGGTCATGAAAAATGCGCCGTGCGAGGGATCGCGCGGCGCATTTCCAATTTCAGAACATGGTGTTGCGGCTTTAACTTAACCCGCCGCAGAACTGACTGTCAGACCATGGCCGGCCCGATGACAAACCCGAAAAACAGCAGCATCATTGCAAACGCCCGCATCGGTACATCCTCCCGTTCCACCCCCGTGGACGGGTAGCTTGGCACAGGATTGTGGCGCCGGCATGGCGGTCCGGCCGCACCGACGCCGCATTCCTACAGCCCGTAAAGCGCCCCGAATTTCGCCTCCAGATAGGCCAGCAACGGCGCCTCGCTTGGTACCATGCCGCTGGCCCGCTCGATCACCTCGCGAGGCAGGTACAGCCCGCCGTGCTGCTGCAGGTTCTCGCGCAGCCAGCCGGTTGCACCGCTGGTATCGCCCTCGGCCAGTTGCGCCTGCAACCCCGGCACCGCCGCCTGCAACGCCTCGTAGAGGCACCCGGCATAGACATTGCCCAGGCTGTAGGTCGGGAAATAGCCAAACAGCCCCACCGACCAATGCACATCCTGCAAACAGCCGTTCGACGGCCGGTCCACCGCATAACCGAAATCGGCCTTGAACCGGTCGTTCCACGCCACCTCCAGGTCGGCGACCTGCAGGTCCCCGGCCATCAGCGCGCGTTCCAGGTCGAACCGCAGCATGATGTGCAGGTTATACTGCACCTCGTCCGCCTCGGTGCGGATATAGCCGTTCTGCACCCGGTTCACGGCGGCAAAAAACGCATCGGCATCGGCGATTCCAAAATCGCCAAACGCATCGATCATCTGCCCATACAGCCAGCCGGTGAAGGCGCGCCCGCGCCCCAGCTGGTTCTCGTAGATCCGGCTCTGGCTTTCATGCACCCCCATCGACACGCCGCGCCCCAGCGGCGTCAGAGCAAAGGCATCGTCGATCCCCTGCTCATAAGCCGCGTGGCCAACCTCGTGGATGGTCGAATAGATGCAGTTGAACGGATCGGTGGTGCTGGTCCGTGTGGTGATCCGCACGTCCGACCCGCTGCCGGAACTGAACGGATGCACCGCCTTGTCGACCCGGCCCCGGTTCAGGTCATAGCCAAAGGTCTCGGCCATCTTGCGCGACAGCGCCATCTGCGCCGCCTCGTCGAACTCGCCGCTGACCCCGGCCGGCATCGGCCGCTCCAGGATCGCCGCCCGCAGCGCCACCAGCCGGGGCCGCATCGCGTCAAAAATCGCCGCGATCTGCGCGCCGGTGGTGCCCGGCTCATAATCCTCCAGCATGGCGTCATAGAGGACACCATCGCCGGCCAGCGCCGCACCTTCCTCGCGCTTCAGGCGGACAACCTCATCCAGCACCGGCAGAAACGCCGCGACGTCCTCGTCGGCCCGCGCCGCTGCCCATTTGCCCTGCGCCTCGGATGTGACCTGGGCAATCCGCTTGGCCAGATCCGCCGGCACCTTTCCCGCCCGGTCAAATGCCCGCCGGATCTCGCGCAGCTGCGCCCGCCCCGCCGCATCCGGCGCCTCGGCCGCCGCCAGCCAGTCGCCAACCCGCGGATCGGACTTGCGCGCATGCAACACCGCCTCGATCGCCGCCATCTCGGCCCCGCGCTGCGCCGCCGCGCCGCGCGGCATCACCGTTTCCTGGTCCCAGCCCAGCCGCCCGGCAATCTGCCCCAGCGCGCTGGTCTCGCGCTGATAGGCCATCAACTCGTCAAATGCCGTCATGCTCCTGCTCCTCGCACGGATGTTGCAATTGGATACCCCGCCAGGAACCGCGCCCGCAGGATCAGCACCCAGACCACAACCGCCATCAGCTGATGCAGGATCGCCGCCTGCCAAGGCGCGCTGTACAGAACGGTGACAATCCCCAGCGCGGTCTGCACCAGCAGCGCCGCAAAGGCCGCGCTAAAGGCGAGCCGCGTGTGACCATGCGCGCTGCGTCGCCCGCGCAGCCAGACAACAATGCCAAAGATCAGCAGCAGATAGCCCGCCACCCGGTGGATGAACTGCACAAGCCCCGGGTTTTCAAAGAAATTCCGCCAGGCCGGCTCAAACAGGAACGGATCGGGCGGGATGATCTGCCCGGCCATCAGCGGCCAGTCGCTATAGCCGCGCCCGGCGTCGATCCCGGCCACCAGCGCCCCCAGCAGGATTTGCAGGAACGCAAAATGCAGCCAGCCGGTCGCCAAGCCAAACAGCTTCGCCTCCTTGGCGCGGCGCGCCTGCATCAGCTCGCGCTCGGGCCGGCCCAGCTGAAACACGTACCAGGCGATAACGCCCAGGATGACAAAGGCCAGCCCCAGATGCACCGCCAGCCGGTAAGAGGCAACCGAGGTCATCCCCTCGCCCTGGGTCACGCCCGAGGCCACCATCCACCAGCCGATCGCCCCCTGCACGCCGCCAAGCGCGCCCGGGATCACCAGCCGCCCGGTCCAGCCGGGCGGGATCCGGCGCGCCACCAGGAACCCCAGGAACCCCAGCGCCCAGACCAGCCCGATGACCCGGCCCAGCTGCCGATGGCCCCATTCCCACCAGTAGATCGTCTTGAAATCGGCCAGCTCCATCCACTGGTTCTCGATCCGCCACTGGTCGATCTGCTTGTACTTGTCGAATTCCGCCTGCCAGTCGGCCTCGCTCAGCGGCGGGATCGCCCCGGTCACCGGGCGCCATTCGGTGATCGACAGCCCGCTGTCGGTCAGCCGGGTCATGCCGCCGACCACGATCATCGCCACCACCAGCGCAAACAGGATCATCAGCCAGGCGCGAATGCCGCGCCGCGCGCCGCCCCGGCCCCGGTCGATCAGCCCCGGCTGCGGCACCGGGCGTTCGGGTTCATCCGTTGCTACGTCTTCAAAGATGCTGCGCTTGCTGCTCATGCGATCCTCATGTCCTTGTTTCCCCGCAAGCTAGGCCCGGGCCGGGCCCGCGTCCAGCCTGCTGGCGGGGTCATTCGCCGCGTTCTTTCCAGCGGACCATCTGCCGCATCACACCGTGCAGCATCTGAACGTCCGCGCGTGTCATCCGCATCCGGCTCCACAGGTTGCGCAGGTTGACTTTCATGCCTTCCGCCTTCTCCGGCGGAAAGAAGAACCCGGCCTCCTCCAGCCGGTCCTCGTAATGCGAGGCCAGTTTTTCCATCTCCAGCCCCGTCGCCCAATCGGACTTGCCGATGTCGGTGACCTCGTGGGACACCTCACCAACCTGCCGCCGCCACTCATAGGCGGTCAGCAGCACGCATTGGGCAAGATTGAGCGAGGCGAACTCGGGGTTCACCGGCACCGAGATGATCGCGTTGGCCCGCGCGATGTCCTCGTTTTCCAACCCGGCCCGCTCGGGCCCGAACATCACGGCGACCCGTTCGCCGCCCGCGATCTTCTCCGCCGCCAATTGCATCGCGCGCTCGGGGCTGAGAACCGGTTTCGTCAGTCCGCGAGGCCGCGCCGTCGTGGCCATAACAAAGGTGCAATCCCCCACGGCCCCCGCCAGATCGTCGTGCAGCTGCGCCTCGTCCAAAAGCCGCCCCGCCCCCGAAGACATCGCCACCGCCTTGGGGTTGGGCCAGCCATCGCGCGGCGCCACGATCCGCATCCGGTCCAGCCCGAAATTCCACATCGCGCGCGCCGCCGCTCCGATATTCTCCCCCATCTGCGGGCGCACCAGGATAAAGGCAGGCTGCGGAAAATCGCTCGGCATTTCGTCCTCTCAGATTGATCCGCCCCCTCTAATCCCCCTGCGCCCGGGGGGCAAGCACCCAGCCCCGCCCGGTCGCCTGCTGACGGCTCCCGCCCGCTCCCGCGGCATCTTCGATGCCACGCGACCAGTTGGGCCGGGCAGCGCGCGGGTAAACCCACGCGCTGCGGTCGCGCGTCCACTCATCTCTTTGTAAAATACTCCGGGGGGGCCGCCCGGCGGGCGGCGGGGGCAGCGCCCCCTCTGTGATCCGGCCTTGCCAGTCTTCTTCCGCATTCCCGTTTGCTTCCCCGCGCCAATCCGCTAAACCACCCTGAATTCAGCGACAGGATCCGCCCATGGACGCCCCCGAACAGCCACAGCTCTATCTCATCACTCCGCCCAGCTTTGAACTCGGCAGCTTTCCCGACCGTTTGGCCCGTGTTCTCGACAGCGCCGAGATCGCCTGCCTGCGCCTGTCCCTGTCCACCCGCGACGAAGACACAGTGGCCCGCGCCGCCGACGCGGTGCGCGCCGTGGCGCATGAGCGCGACATCGCTCTGGTGATCTCGGACCACGTTTTGCTGGCCGAACGGCTTGGCCTCGACGGTGTCCACCTCAGCGATGCCGCCCGGTCGGTCCGCGATGCCCGCAAGGCGCTGGGTCCGGATGCCGTGGTCGGCAGTTTCTGTGCCAGTTCGCGACACGACGGCATGACGGCGGGCGAAGCCGGCGCGGACTACGTCAGCTTTGGCCCCGTCGGCACGTCCGCGCTCGGCGACGGCACCGCAGCTCCTCTCGACCTGTTCGAATGGTGGTCCCAGATGATCGAGGTCCCCGTTGTCGCCGAGGGTGGCCTGACCCCCGATCTGGTCGCCAGCCTTGCCCCGCATACGGACTTCTTTGGCATCGGCGAGGAAATCTGGTCAGCCGACGACCCGCTGGCACAGCTTCAAACCCTGACCGCCGCCCTGCGCTGACCCCGCGCATCTCATTGTTTCGGCTCTAGCAGCACCGCAATCGCCTCTTCGATCACCAGTTCGACCCGGTCCCCCCGCGCCAGGCCGGCGACAAAGGCCTGAAAAGTCCCCGAGGCCAGAAACACCGCATAGCTGCCGTCCGACCGGCGAAAGGTGGTCAGCTTGCTGCGATGGTCGAAATCCACGAATTCGGCGGTGATCCGACGTACCAGAACCAGGGCGTTGCCCGGACGGTTATCGGTCGGGCCGGATAACTTCAGCTTGGTATCCAGCGGCTCCAGATCGGCGTCATCCGGCAGCTGCTGAACCGTGGTCGCATACCGGTAACGGAACGGGATCCTGTCACCGACCTCAATCCTGTCGAAAACGTCGATATCCTCGGACACCTTCAGCGTGATCTCGCGCAGATAGACCTGCACCTTGATCCGGCGCGCATCCCGGTCGACGGAACGCACGATACCGGTGGCCCTGACCGAATGCTGGTGCTCGGCGAACATCAGTTCCCCGTCGCAGCCCTGCAAGGTCACGAGCATCAAAACAGCGATTAGCCAGTGACCCGCTCTGGGCCTCATCGTCGTGCCACCCCAAAACTACCAAATGCCACAAAGGTGCCCGCAACAGGCTCAAACCGCAAGCGAACCGATCCGGGGTCGGTCAAAGGAAAACACGCTCCACGAACCACCAGGCTCCAATCAGCGCGATCACCACCGAGGCAGGAACAGCAATTGCGCCCCGGTACCAGGGCTTGCGGCCGAACCACAGCCCAACGGTCAGGAAGGCCACGGCGATAACCGTCAGCTGACCGATTTCGACCCCGATGTTGAAACCCAGCAACGCCGGAATGAATTGTCCCTCCGGCAGGCCGAACTCGCCCAGAACGCTGGCAAAGCCCAACCCATGCAACAAGCCGAAGCAGAACACCACCAGCGGTCTCCACGGGGTCAACCCGCTAGAGAACACGTTCTCGACGGCGACAAAAACAATCGAGGCGGCGATCAGCGGCTCGACCAGCGATGCCGGCACGCTGACCCAGCCCAAGGCCCCCGCCGCAAGCGTCACCGTATGGGCCAGCGTAAAGGCGCTGATCTGCCAGATCAGCGGTTTGAGCCGGGTGCTGAGAAAAAACAGGCCCAGCACGAACAGGATATGGTCCAGCCCCTTGGGCAGAATGTGATCGAACCCCACCGGTATATATCCGGTGAACACCGACCAGCCACTGCGCGACACGCCGCCCGCCAACGCGATCGGTGGCGTCAGGGTGCCACCCTCGATGTAGCCTGTGTAGGGATCCTCGACCCCCTGCTGGCGCAGCACCAGCGCACCGCCGCCATCGGGCCAGTACAGCGTCACAAAGCGCGCGCCCGGCGCCACCTCGCCAATGATCGTCAGCGCCGAGGCGCGCGGCAGTTCGGCGTTCCCCACCGGCGGGATATCCAGCGCCTCCAGCTTCAATGTCACCGACGCACCGGCCTCGACCCGAAACTTCGGCAGCCAGTCTTGCGCAAAAGTCCGTACCATGGGCGCCAGCTCTTCGGGTGTCAGCGCGCGCAGGTCGTCATAGGCACCCGACTTCTCCGACTCGTTGGTGTCGGACATCCCGTCCAGATCGATACCGGCCACAAAGGCTTCGATATTGATCCGCACCCGCAACTCCAGCCGCCCCTCGGTGACCTGCAAATCCGCAATGGTGGGCGTCACTTCATGCGCGCGGACAGCCGAACCCGCGCAAAACGCCATGACGGTTGACAAGATCGCGGCAAGCAACAGGTTTAATCGCAGAGCAATCCCCGAGTGTATCGTCATGCTGCGCCCTCTACCTGTCTTTCTCGTTATTCTATGGCTCGGCATGCTGCCCGCCCGTGCCCATGAGTTTTGGATCGAACCATCCGGATATCAAGTCGATATCGGGCAATTGCTGGTGGCTGATCTGCGCAATGGACAGGAATTCGATGGCGTGATCCACGCCTACTTTGAAAAGCGTACCGATCGGTTCGACCTGCTGCAGAATGGCAAGACCACCGCCTATACCGGGCGCATGGGCGACGTTCCCGCGCTGCAGACGCGCCCCGACGCCGACGGGCTGCTGACCGTGGTCTACCAGTCCGCCCCGCAGCGCCTCACCTACGAAAGCTGGGACAAATTCGCGGCCTTCGCCGCGCACAAGGATTTCCCCGACATCCGCGCCCGCCACCGGTCACGCGGCCTTCCCGAAGAGGGGTTTTCCGAAACCTACACCAGATATGCCAAGGCCCTGATCGCGGTGGGCGACGGCCGGGGCGCGGACGCGGTGACCGGAATGGAGACCGAATTTGTCGCCCGCGCCAACCCGTATACCGACGACATGTCCGGCGGGCTTCCGGTGCAGCTCTTTTATCAGGACGCACCGCGCGGCGACGCCCAGGTCGAAATTTTCGATCGCGCACCCGATGGCACGGTTGCCATCACGCTGACCCGCACCGACGCCCAGGGCCGGGCGACCATTCCCGTCTATTCGGGTCACAGCTACCTGATCGACGCAGTAGTGCTGCGCGAGGCCCCACCCGATGACACCGCCGTCTGGCAGAGCCTCTGGGCCGCGATGACATTCGCTGTGCCTTGACGCTCGGGTCCGGCTTGCACCGGCGGCCGATACGCGGCACACATCCCGACATGAACACGCCAAACCCGCCTCAGATCCTGTGTATCGGCAGCGTCCTGTGGGACATCATCGGCCGGTCCGCCAGCAGCATGCGACAGGGATCAGACGTTCCGGGCCGCATCACCCGGCTGCCCGGCGGCGTGGCGATGAACATCGCCATGACGCTGGCGCGATTTGGCATGACGCCGACGCTGCTGACCGCCATTGGCCGCGACGCCGAGGGGGATGAACTGGTCGCTGCCTGCGCCCGCATGGGCATGGACACGGGGCATATCTATCGCTCCGACGATCTGCCCACCGACCGTTACATGGCGGTCGAAGGGGCCAATGGTCTGATTGCCGCAATTGCCGATGCCCACTCGCTGGAGGCGGCCGGGAACAAGATCCTGCGCCCTCTCTCCCAGGGGCCGCTGGGCCATGCCAGCGCCCCGTATGGCGGTTTGGTGGCTCTGGACGGCAATCTGACACTCAGCCTGCTTGAGGACATCGCGATCAGCCCCGCCTTTGCCGCCGCCGACCTGCGCGTCGCCCCCGCCTCGCCCGGCAAGGCAGAGCGGCTGCTGCCCTTTCTCAACCATCCGCGCGCAACGCTTTATGTGAATCTCGAAGAAGCCGGTATTCTCTGCCAGACCGAGTTCACCACCTCGGCGCAGGCCGCAGCCGGATTGATCAAACGCGGGGCAAAACGCGCGCTGGTGACCGACGGCGGCAATCCGGCAACCGACGGCACCTCCGACTCTCTCGAAACCCTGACGCCGCCCGAGGTTCTGGTCACCCGCGTCACCGGCGCAGGAGACACCTTCATGGCAGCCCATATCGCCGCCGAAGCCGACAAGGCCGACCGGCCCAATGCATTGGCCCGCGCGCTACAGGCCGCCGCAACTTATGTATCCGGAGACACCCCACTGTGATCGACCTCGTCTACTCCGACGACGTAACCCGGGCCCGCGCCGACGGCGCCCCCATCGTCGCGCTGGAAAGCACCATTATCACCCACGGGATGCCGTATCCTCAGAACGTCGAGGTCGCCGCCCAGGTCGAAGCCGATATCCGCGCCGAGAATGCGGTGCCGGCCACCATCGCCGTGCTGGACGGGCGGCTGCACATCGGCCTGAACCCCGATCAGCTACAGAACCTCGGCCAGGCCAAAGGCGTGGCCAAACTGTCGCGCGCTGATCTGGCCGCCTGTCTGGCCACCGGCGGCACCGGCGCCACGACGGTGGCCGCGACCATGATCGCTGCACATCTGGCCGGGATCGAGGTCTTTGCCACCGGCGGCATCGGCGGGGTGCACAAGGGGGCGGAAACCACCTTCGACATCTCCGCCGACCTGCAGGAACTGGCGCAGACCCCGGTCACCGTGGTCGCCGCCGGCGCCAAGGCCATCCTCGATGTCCCCAAAACACTGGAAGTGCTGGAAACTCTCGGTGTTCCGGTCATCGCCTTCGGCCAGGACAGCTTTCCCGCCTTCTGGTCAGCCCGGTCGCCCCATCCGGCACCGCTGCGCATGGACGATCCCGCCGACATCGCCCGGGCCCACCGGACGCGCCGGGCCCTCGGCCTGCCCGGCGGCCAGCTGATAGGCAACCCGGTGCCCGTATCCGACCAGATCGCCGCCGAGGAATTGACCCCGATCATCGCCCGGGCCCAGGCGGACGCGGACTCGCATGGCATCACCGGCAAGGCCGTCACCCCCTACCTGCTGCAACGCATCTTCGAACTGACCGAGGGCCGGTCGCTGGTGGCAAACATCGCGCTGGTCCGCAACAACGCGCGGCTGGCGGCACGGATTGCACAGGCATTGAGCGAAAACAAAACGTGATGGACGCAGCGGCCAGATGGGCCATTGTAGCGGTGCATCAAACACCCTACGTTCCCCTTCGGAGATGGCGGAACGCAGATGAACACACCCTTTGACGAGGAACCCCACCGGCGCCCTGGCCTGTTTGCCAGGCTGCGCTCATCCTTTCTGACCGGCATCGTGGTCATCGCCCCGGTCGGCCTGACAATCTGGCTGATCTGGTCGGTTGTCGGCTGGATCGACAGCGTCGTGCTGCCGCTGGTGCCCAACACAATCAAGCCGGAAAAATACATCGGCATCAACCTGCGCGGCGTCGGCGTCATCATCTTCCTGATTTTCACGATAATCGTGGGCTGGATCGCCAAGGGAATCATCGGGCGGTCCCTGATCGGCTTTGCCGAACGGCTGGTCGACCGGATGCCTGTCGTCCGCACGATCTACTCCGGTATCAAGCAGATTTCCGAAACCGTCTTTGCCCAGACCGAACGCAGTTTCGAAAAAGCCTGCCTCGTGCAGTATCCGCGCAAGGGCATCTGGGCCATCGGATTCATCTCGACCACGGCCAAGGGCGAAGTCTCCGACCGCGCCGAAACCGGTGGCCGCCTGATGAGCATCTTCATCCCGACCACGCCAAACCCGACCTCCGGCTTCCTGCTGTTCCTTCCCGAAGAGGACGTGATCGAACTCAAGATGAGCGTCGAGGACGCCGCCAAGCTGGTGATCTCCGCCGGTCTGGTCTATCCCAGCGACAAGAACCCGCTGGACCCCGCCTAACCCAGCCGATCCTGCCCTAACCGAACATCGCCTGCAGGTCGACGCTGCTGCGCAGCCCCAAATCCGCCTTGTGCGCCGCGAGGAACCCGTCTGCAGCTGCCCGTCCGGCAGCTTTGAGACGGTCCAGAATGATCGGCATCGGCAGCATCTTGGTGGCCGAAGACAGCGAGCGCATCAACGGGTCGTCCGCGATCATGTGAACAAGGACGCGCTGCATCTCACCCCGCTCCATACGCCCGTCCGACAGCAGCCGCTGCACAAAGGAAATCGCGCGCAATTCCCGCAGCAGCGAAGAATTGAAGCTGATCTCGTTGATCCGGTTGTGGATCTGCTGCGGGCTCTTTGGCACCTCGTCGCGTTCCAGCGGGTTGATATTCACCACCACGATGTCCTCCGGCAATTCCGGGTGAAACAGCGGGAACAACGCCGGGTTCCCGGTATAGCCGCCGTCCCAATAGGCCTCCACCCGACCTGTTTCCGGGTCATCAATTTCCACCGCCTGAAACACGCTGGGCAAACAGGCCGAGGCAAGGATGGCATCGGTTCCGATCTCAGTGCCCGAAAACACCCGGATCTTGCCGGTTCGCACCCGGGTCGCGCAGATGAACAGCGCCGGTCCCTCCTCGGCGCAGACGCAGTCGAAATCCAGCGCGTCGACAACCTTTTCCAGCGGGTTCTTGTAGAACGGCCCGTATCCGTAAGGCGAAACCATACGCGACCAGGTCTCTGTCACCGAATAGGGCATTGCGAATTCCAGCGCCTGCGCCACCTGTCCCGGGCTGACCAGGCCGAACCAGCTGCTCAGCCGCATGTCGCCCACCGCGCCCATCCGGTGCCACAGCCCGTCCAACGCCGCGCGCGCGCCCTCGCGGCCTCCGGTCACCGTCCCCGCCTTGAAGGCCGCACCGTTCAGCGCCCCCGCCGAGGTGCCGGATATCCCCGCCACCTCGATGTCCTCCTCATCCAGTAACCGGTCGAGCACACCCCATGTGAACGCCCCATGGGCGCCGCCGCCCTGCAGGCCCAGGTTGATCCGCTTCACTTTCGCCATGCCCGGCCCCTGTTTCATCTCTTTGACAAATACTCCGGGGGGCCGCCCCAAAGGGCGGCAGGGGCAGCGCCCCCTCCACCTCCCCGGTCAGGCGGTCCCGCTTACAAGGCGGTCCAGCCCCCGTCGACACTGATCGTCGTTCCCGTGATCTGCGCCGCCGCCGCCGAACACAGGAACACCGCCGTGCCGCCCAACTGCTCGACGGTGGCGAATTCCTTCGACGGCTGCCGCTCCAGCATCACCTTTTTGATCACCTCTTCGCGGCCCATGTTGTATTTCTCCATGGTGTCGGGGATCTGCGCCTCAACCAGCGGTGTCAGCACGTATCCCGGACAGATAGCATTGCAGGTGATCGGCTCCTGCGCGGTTTCCAGCGCCACGGTCTTGGTCATGCCCACGATCCCGTGCTTGGCCGCAACATAGGCCGCCTTGTAAGGCGAAGCCGTCAGCCCGTGCGCACTCGCGATATTGACGACCCGGCCCCAGCCCGCCGCGCGCATCTTCGGCAGCGCCGCCGCCGTCGTGTGAAAGGCCGAGTTCAGGTTGATGGCGATAATCGCGTCCCATTTGTCGGCCGGGAACTCGTCGATCGGCGCGACATGCTGGATGCCGGCGTTGTTGATCAGGATGTCACAGGCCCCCGCCTGCTCGACCAGCGCCCGGCAGTCGTCGCCCTTGGACATATCCGCCTTGATGTAGCGCGCGGTTACCCCTGTTTCCGAAGCGATCTGCTCTGCCAGCGCGTGATCCTCGTCGCGGTCGGTAAAGGAATTCAGCACCACATCCGCGCCCGCCCGCGCCATTTCCCACGCGATCCCCAGCCCGATCCCCGAATTCGACCCGGTGATCACGGCGGTTTTTCCCGAAAGCTCCATCTCAATGCCTCTCCAGCTTGAATTTTCGCCCGCAGCATACATGCCGCACTTGCGAAATAAACGGCAAAAGGGCACAGCGGCACCGTGGCACGCTTTCTGGTTCGCCTCTCCGGCAGCGCCGTCCAAACCCGGTGTGACTTCACCAAAAAAAACGCCCGCACGAAGCGGGCGTTAAGTTATTGAGGCAGGTTTCATACAGGCAAGAAACCTATCGAGCAGTGACCTCTTTATAAGCAATTCCGCCGCGGCATCCAAGCTAAAAGTTTGAAAAGACGTGAATCCCTCGTTAGCTTGAGGATTAACAAAATAAGGGCAGAGCGGGATTGTTGCCAAAGTGCGACCATATTTTTTCCTCCGAGGGCAGGCGATTCTTACCGGATTCGCGCTCGTTGCAACGGCACAATTCGCAGCCGCAGAATCGCAACACGGCATAGCTATGTATGGGGACCCCGGTCTACCACCGGATTTTGTGTCCCTCCCCTACGCCAACCCCAATGCGCCGAAAGGCGGCCGGATCGTCTTTGGAAACACCGGCGGTTTCGATTCGCTCAATCCTTTCGTGCAGAAAGGCACCACACCGTGGCAACTGCGCTACTGGGGGTACGAGTCCCTGATGGGCCGCTCATGGGACGAACCCTTTACGCTGTACGGACTTTTGGCCGAATCGATTCGGACCGCGCCGGACCGCTCGTGGGTCGAATTCACCCTGCGTCCCGAGGCGCGGTTTTCCGATGGCGCGCCCGTTACGGTCGAGGATGTGATCTGGTCCTACGAGACCCTCGGCACCAAAGGACACCTGCGCTACCGCGGCCTCTGGTCCAAGATCGCAAGCATCCAGCCCACCGGACCGCGCAGCTTGCGGATCGAATTTTCGGAACAGGATCGCGAACTTGCGCTTTTGGCCGGAATGCGGCCGATCCTGCAGAAAGCGCAATGGGAGGGCCGCGATTTCAGCGAAAGCGCCCTGCCCGACATCCCCATCGGCACCGGAGCATATGTCGTGTCCGATTACGACCCCGGCCGCTTCGTCATCCTCAAACGCGATCCCGCCTACTGGGGCGCCGACCTGCCGTTCCGGCGCGGCACCATGAACATTGACGAACTGCGTGTCGACTTTTTCGGCGATGACACCGTCAAGTTCGAAGCCTTCAAGGCCGGAGAGCTGACCGCGATCTACGAATTCAACGCCGACAAGTGGGACACCCAATACGGTTTCCCCGCGGTCCTGCGCGGCGATGTGGTGAAATCCGAAATTCCCAATGAAAAACCATCCGGTATCACCGGGCTCGTGATGAACACCCGGCGCGCGCCGTTTGACGACTGGCGGGTGCGCGAGGCGCTGATCACCGCCTTCAACTTCGACTTTATCAACGGCACGGTCACCGGCGGTACCCAGCCGCGCATCAGCTCCTATTTCTCCGGCTCGGAATTGTCGATGCAACCCGGCCCGGCCCAGGGCGCGGTGCGCGACCTGTTGCTGACGCATTCCGACGACCTGTTGCCCGGGGCGCTCGACGGCTATGACCTGCCGGCCTCCGACGGCACGGCCCGCAATCGCAAGGGCCTGCGCCGTGCGCGCAATCTGCTAAAGCAGGCCGGCTGGACCGTGCAGGACGGAACCTTGCGGAACGCCCGGGGCGAGCCGTTCGAATTCACCGTCCTGCTGCGCCAGGGCAGCCGGGAAATGCAAACGGTGATAGACCTTTATGCTCCGGCCCTGAACCGGCTCGGGATCGAGATCCAGGTCGAAACCGTCGACAACGCGCAGTACGTCCAGCGCGAGGCGTCCTATGATTTCGACATGACGCCTTATCGCCGCGACCTGTCGCTGTCGCCCGGCAACGAACAGAAATACTATTGGGGCAGCGACGGCGTAGACACGCCCGGCACCCGCAATCTCATGGGCGCGCAAAACCCGGCCATCGACGCGATGATCGACACCATGCTGGCCGCCACCAGCCGCGAAGACTTTCTCGCCGCCGTGCGGGCACTGGACCGGCTGCTGATCACCGGCCGCTATGTCATCCCGTTCTGGAGCTACGACGTCGGCCGTATCGCCCATATCCGCCAGTTGCGATACCCTCAGGACCGTTTGCCAATCTACGGCGCGGACCCGCGCGGCTTCCTGCCCTATGTCTGGTGGTATCAAGAGGACTGACACCGCCCGGCGCACCAAAAGTGCGACTCTTCGTCACTTGAAAAAAATGTGACATCATTTGTACCTTTTTTTCGGGGAGGAGCGTTTCGCCTAGGTCTGACAAACAAGAACGGGAATGCTCAAGGGATATGGACTGGTCTGATTTAACCCAAAACTGGGGTGCCGCCTTTGCGCGGATGAAGCTTCGTTTTCCGCATCTGGACGACGGATCGATGCCGTTTCTGAAACTCGATCGCGACCGGTTCGAAGCGCACCTGGCCGATACCCACCAGATGACACTCGACGAGGCGCGACAGGAATTCGAAGATTTCCTCTACATTGAAACCCTGGCCCGCGAAGTCGGCGACGCCGTGCACCGGTAACTCCAGTCAGGTCAACGATGTCACCCAGAGAATGCTGGCGTCCTCGTCACTGACGGACACCACGTTGTGGCCCATCGTTGCATCATAATAGGCGCTGTCGCCGCGGCGCATTTCAACGGGTTCGTAAAACTCGGTATACAGGCGGATCACACCGGTCAGCACGTATAGAAACTCTTCGCCATCATGGCGCACCCACCCATCGAATTCATCCATTGATCGCGCGCGGACGCGGGCGCGATAGGGCAACATCTGCTTCTTAGTCAGGGTTTCCGCCAACAGCTCGTGCTCATAAGTCGCCGTTGCGTGGGCCGCGCCCTCGTCCATCCGGGTCACCGCCATCCGCCCGTTCACCTGATCGCGTTGCGGCGGCGTGAACAATTGCGGCACCGAGATCTCAAGCCCCACCGCCAGCTTTTTCAATGCCTCATAGGTCGGCGACATCTGACCGTTCTCGATCTTCGATAGGGTCGACCGTGCCAGCCCCGCCTGGTTGGCGGCCTGCTCCAGCGTCCAGTCCCGCGCCTTGCGCAATTCGCGCACGCGCGCGCCCAGATCCAGCGGCTCGGGCTGGGTTTCGGGCGCCTCGCTGCGGGCGATACGGATCAGGGACTTGGGGTCGCGCGTTGTCATGCCTGTTTCTATAGGTGCCGCTTGGGCATCTTGCAACGTGCGCGAGGGCGCGGTAGCCAAGGCCATGCTTTCCGTCTTTGATCACGGCGCGCCGCCGCCCTGCCCCGCCCCGTTCAACCTGGCCGCCTTTGTTCTGCGTCATGCCGGCGACCTGCCGGACAAAGTGGCGCTGTCGATCCTGCGGCCCGCCGCCTCGGATGACTGGACCTATGGCGCGCTGGAACAGGCCGTACGCGGCACCGGTACCGGCCTGTTGCAGGCCGGGCTAAAGCCCGGACAGATCGTACTGATGCGTCTGGGCAATACGGTGGAATTCCCGATTGCCTACCTCGGCGCCATCGCCGCCGGGCTGGTGCCGGTGCCGACCTCGTCGCAGCTGACCGCGCCGGAAACCGCCAAGATGATTGCAGAACTGGACCCCGCCGCCATCCTGCGCGACCCCGCCGTCGCCTGCGCCGATCACCCGTTGCAGATCGACCTCGATGCGCTCGATGCGATGCGGTCCCTGCCGCCCTGCGACTGGGCAATGGGCGATCCAGACCGGATGGCCTATGTCATCTATACCTCGGGCACCTCCGGCAAGCCGCGCGCCGTAGCGCATGCGCACCGGGCGATCTGGGCACGGCAGATGATGATCGACGGCTGGTACGGGCTGAAACCCGACGACCGGCTCTGCCACGCGGGCGCGTTCAACTGGACCTATACACTGGGTACCGGGCTGATGGACCCATGGGCCATCGGCGCCACCGCGCTGATCCCCGAACCGGGCACCGACATCACCAACCTTCCACACCGGTTGCGCCACCACCGGGCGACGATTTTTGCTGCCGCGCCGGGGGTTTACCGCAAGTTTCTGCAGGATCACCCGAACCTGCACCTGCCGGACCTGCGCCACGGGCTCTGCGCTGGCGAAAAACTGTCGACCCACCTGCACGAACAGTGGTCCGCCGCCACCGGCACCGAACTGCACGAGGCATACGGCATGTCCGAATGCTCCACCTTCATCTCTTCCAGCCCGTCCAAACCGGCCCGGAGCGAGGCGCTGGGACAGCCGCAACCGGGCCGCCGGGTGGCAATCCTCGGCCCGGATGGCGCCCCCGTGGTTCAGGGCGACGAAGGCACCATTGCCGTCCACCGCGACGACCCCGGCCTGATGCTGGGGTACCTCAACGCGCCCGACGAATTCGCCGCCCGGATGCAGGGCGACTGGTTCCTGACCGGCGACCAGGGCGCAATGACGGTCGATGGCCAGATCTTCTACCTTGGCCGCGACGATGACATGATGAACGCTGGCGGCTACCGCGTTTCCCCGGTCGAGGTCGAATCTGCGCTGGCCACCCATCCCGGCATCACCCAGGCCGGCGCCGCCGAGGTCGAGATCAAGCGCGACACCCGCGTTATCGTCGCCTTTTACACCGGCCCCGCCGAACTGGACGCGGCCGAGTTGCAGGCCTATGTCGGGGACCGGCTGGCGCGATACAAACAGCCGCGCGCCTTCGTTCACCTCGACGCCATGCCCATCGGCGGCAATGGCAAACTGCTGCGCCGAGCCCTTCCTGCCTATTTCAAATCCGAAAGCTGACCGTTCCAAATGTCCAAGACAATCAAGCTCGATATCCTGTCCGACCCGATCTGCCCCTGGTGCTACATTGGCAAAACCCAGCTCGACAAGGCCCTGACACAAGTGCCGAACCATCCTTTCGTGATCGAATGGCACCCGTTTCAGCTGAACCCGGACATGCCGGCCGACGGCATGGACCGGCGCGCCTATCTCGAGGGCAAGTTCGGCGGCAAGGACGGCGCCGTGCGCGCCTACGCCCCGGTGGTCGAAAATGCGGCCAAAGCCGGGCTCAACATCAATTTCGAAGGCATCAAGCGCACCCCCAACACGTTGAACGCGCACCGCCTGATCCATTGGGCCGGCATCGAGCGGGTCCAGAACAAGGCCGTCGATGCTCTGTTCTCCGCCTATTTCGTCGAAGGCCGCGACATCGGCGATGCCGAAGTTCTGAGCGACATCGCCGACAGCATCGGCATGGATGCCGCCGTGGTGATGAAACTTCTGGCCACCGACGAGGATGTTCAATCGATCCGCGATCGCGACGCCCACAGCCGTGAAATGGGGGTAAACTCCGTGCCCACCTTCATCGTGGCCGGCAAACACGCGGTCCCCGGCGCCCAGCCGCCGGAACTCTGGGTCAAGGTCATCGAGGAAATCCAGGAGCAGGTCGCCGGGTGATCCACCTCAAACCCACGACTGTCATTCTCTCTCTGGTCGGTGTCCTGCTGGCCGGGACGGTGTTCTTTCACTATGTCGAAGGCTGGGGCTGGCTCGACAGCTACTTCTTCACCGTGATCACCATTTCGACCGTGGGCTATGGCAAGCTGGTGCCGGTCACCGCTTTGGGCAAGATCGGCACCACCGTTTTCATCTTTGTCGGGCTTGGCGTTTTTGCCGTGGCAATCCAGCAATTTGCGCTGTTTCACATGCGAAAACGCGAAGAGCACACCGAATGGCTGATCGCGCGGCTGGGTCACCGGCCCGAACCGGACTCCGATCCAGCTGCCGCAAACGAAGACGACGCGCCCGAACCGCCGGGAAAAGCGCGTTCAGAACGCTAGCAGGTCCCCGGTCACGTCCAGAGATTTGATCGCCAGCAGCGGCGCGTCCGGATCCATCGAAAAGACAAAGACATGCGCTTTCCCGTTGGCCAGCGTCATCCGGCAGAAGACCTCTTCATCCGCAAATTCCGCCGGGCAGCTTTCCAGATCCACGTGGGCGACAGCGGTCTCAAAGACATCGTAGCTTAGCGGTCCTTCATCCAGATAGATGGTCTGCCCCGCAGGGTCATCCAGATCGGCGGCGGATGCGACCCCGGCCGGGATTGCCAGCGCCAGCAACAATTTCTTCAGTCTCATTTCAGTCTCCTTGTGAGCCCACCCCTATTTCTGACTATTTTTATCGGATTTAAATCTGACAAATCCGCACAGCCCGGTCGCCGTTAAAACAAATTCACACATATCCCTGTGCAGGGCGGCACCTGTCCTGCACAGCCGCCCCATGATAGCGGAAACAGATGACGCACACCTCAACCTCCTCCCAGATGTCGCGCACCGAATTCATCGCGCTGATCGCGATGATGTTCGCGACCATCGCCTTTTCCATCGACGCGATGTTGCCCGCGCTGCCCGAGATCGGCCACGAGCTCAGCCCCGATGACGTCAACCGCGCCCAGCTGATCCTGACCTCCTTTGTGCTGGGCATGGGGCTGGGCACCTTTGTCACCGGTCCGCTGTCCGATGCACTCGGGCGCAAACCCGTGATCCTTGGCGGCGCTCTGGTCTATATCGCGGCCGCCGCCATCGCCTGGCGCTCGTCATCCCTCGAAGTCGTGCTGGCCGCCCGCGTCCTGCAGGGTCTGGGCGCGGCCGGCCCTCGGGTCGTCGCCATCGCTGTCATGCGCGACCTTTATTCGGGCCGCGAAATGGCGCGGCTGGTGTCCATTGCCATGATGGTCTTTACCATTTTCCCGGCCTTCGCGCCGCTGCTGGGGGCCGGCGTGATCGCGCTGGCCGGCTGGCGCGGGATTTTTGTGGTCTTCATGCTCTTTGCCCTGATCATGGCGCTCTGGATGTCCCTCCGCCTGCCTGAATCCCTGCCGCGCGCGAACCGCCGCCCGATGCGGGGTACCCTGATGGTTCAGGCACTTACGGAAATGGTCACCCACCCAACCGTGCGCCTGTCGATCATCGTCCAGACCCTGTGCATGGCCATTCTGTTCGTCATGATCACCACCGTGCAACCGGTCTATGATGTCATTTTTGACCGGGCCGACTCCTTCCCGTTGATCTTCGCAGGTGTCGCGCTGGTTTCCGGCAGCGCCAGCCTGTTGAATGCGTCCATCGTCGTGCGGATCGGCATGCGTCGGATCGTGACCTGGTCGGTGGCCGCGCAAACCGGGCTCTCGGCGCTGATGTTGCTGCTTTCCGGCATCGGTCCGTCCCCCGATGTCCTCTTTGCCGCCTTCGTCCTCTGGCAGGGTACCGTGTTTTTCATGGCCGGCACCACGCTGGGCAACCTGAACGCCATCGCGATGGAGCCGATGGGCCATATCGCCGGCATGGCCGCTTCCGTCATGGGGGCGCTCTCCACCGTTGGCGCCGCCGCCATCGCGGCTCCGATCGGGTTGATGTTCAACGGCACGCTGGCCCCGATGGCTGCGGGTATCATGGTGATGTCGGCACTGGCTTTCGCGCTCATGCTGCTGATGGGCAAACGGGAATCCCGCCTGCTCGCCTGACCCCTTTTGCCGTGCGGTGAAATCGCCTATCCTGACAGGGTCAGAAGGGGGGGCACATGACCGATTACCCATATGATCTTGGTAGCTACAGCTGCCCCGTCACCACCGCATCGCCACAGGCACAGATCTGGTTCGACCGGGGTCTGAACTGGACCTACGGCTATAACCACGAAGAGGCCGTCGTCTGTTTCCGCCGCGCATTGGAGCACGACCCCGACTGCGCCATGGCCCATTGGGGTGTCGCCTATGCCGCCGGCCCCAACTACAACATGCCCTGGGACCTCTTTGACGAGGCCGGCCGCGCCGAGGCGCTGGCGACCGCCCATGCCGCCGCGCAGGCAGCGCTCGCGCGCGCCGGCGACGTCACCGCGCCGGAGCAGGCTCTCATCAACGCTATCCAGGCCCGCTATCCGCAGGCCGGGCTGACCGATGACATGCACCTGTGGGACCACGCCTTTGCTGATGCCATGCGCGCGGCCTTTGCAAGCGTCCCAGATCACTTGGACCTGCGCACCATCTACGTGGAATCCCTGCTCAACCTGACCCCCTGGCAAATGTGGGACCTCGCCAGCGGCAGCCCCGCACAGGGCGCCGCCACGCTCGAGGCGCAAAAGGCGCTCGAAGCGGCGATGGAAACCGATCCCGCCGCCATGTCCCACCCGGGCCTGCTGCACCTTTATGTCCACCTGATGGAAATGTCACCGGTGCCGGAAAAAGCGCTGAATGCGGCCGATGTCCTGCGCACGCTGGTGCCGGACGCCGGCCACCTGGTGCATATGCCCACCCATATCGACGTGCTCTGCGGCCACTACCAGAACGTCGTGCACTGGAACCAGCAGGCGGTCGCCGCCGACCTGAAGTACTACGCCCGCGAAGGCGCCTACAACATCTACTCCGGCTACCGGCTGCACGACTATCACTTCATCATCTACGGCGCGCTGTTTCTGGGCCAGATCACCCCGGCGCTGGAAGCGGTCCAGGGCATGTTAGACACCGTCCCCGACGACATGCTGCGCATCGAAAGCCCGCCGATGGCGGATTACTTCGAAAGCTACCTGGCAATGGCGCCCCATGTTCTGGTGCGTTTCGGCAAATGGCAGGAGGCGATGGCTCTGGAACTGCCCGCCGACCCCGACCTCTTCCGCACGCTGACCGCCAACACGCATTACGCCCGCGCCATCGGCGCGGCCGCTACCGGCGATGTGCCCCGCGCCGAGGCCGAGGAAAAGCTGTTTCTCGCCGCCTGCGCCCGAGTGCCAGAGACCCGTCTTCTGCACAACAACCGGGTGATAGACCTGCTGGAGATCGGCAAGGAAATGGTGCGTGGCGAAATCGAATACCGCAAGGGCAACCACGACACGGCCTTCGACCACCTGCGCCGCTCGGTGGAACTCGACGATGCGCTGCCCTATGACGAACCTTGGGGCTGGATGCAGCCCGCGCGCCACGCGCTTGGCGCGCTGCTCTTCGAACAGGGCCGCGTGACCGAAGCCGAGGAAGTCTATCGCGCCGATCTGGGGTTGGGCGGGCAACTCTCGCGCGCCGCCGTGCACCCTGACAACGTCTGGAGCCTCAAGGGCTTGCACGACTGCCTTGAAGCGCGCGGCGACACCGTCGAACGGCCCCAGATCCGCCAACGGCTTGACCTCGCCCTGGCCCGCGCCGACCACGTGGCCGCCTCCTGTGCCTGCGCCCAGGCCGCCATGCGCACCGCCGCGGCCCGCTGACCGGCGCCCCACAGCCAAAGACTCCCGCCCGGCCTCACGGCATCAAAGATGCCCCTCGCCCGGTTGGGCCCGGCAGCGCGCGGGTAAACCCACGCGCTGCGCCCGCGCGCCCTTTCATCTCTTTCCAAATACTCCGGGGGTGAATTGGCCAAAGGCCAAGAGGGGGCAGCGCCCCCTCCCCGCGTTGCGTCACGCGCCACCGTTCCCTGACCCGCAACCGCTCACACATCCTCACGCGGCCTCAGCCGCAGCCAGATCCCATCCCGCGCCCGCACCGTGAGATGCGCCACCGGCACCGGATCGCGTCCCTCCATCCGCTCCACCCGGTAGGCGCGCAGGATCATCGACAAAAGCAGCGGCCCCTCGACCATGGCAAAACCGGCACCGGTACAGACGCGCGGCCCCGCCGAAAACGGGATATAGGCCTCGCGCTGGCACGTCTTGCCGTTTTCGGTCTGCCAGCGCTCCGGGTCAAACCCGTCCGGGTTATCCCACAGCCGCTCGTGACGGTGCAGGTGCCAGGGGCTCAGCACCATCTGCGCGCCCTTCGGCACGTCACGATCCCGGAACCGCTCCGAACAGATGGCCTCGCGCACCATCATCGGCACCGGTGGATACAGCCGCAGGGTTTCGCGGAACACATCCCGGCTGACCTTCAGCCGCGACATCACCGAAAACCCGTCGTCCTCCAGCGCCGCCGCCTCCCTCGCGACCCGATCCTGCCAGTCCGGATAAAGCGCCATCAGATACAGCGCCCAGGCCAGCGCCGACGCGCTGGTCTCATGCCCGGCCAGGAAAAAGATCGCCACCTGATCGACCATCTCATCGGTATCGAACCGCTCGCCCGTCACCGGGTCCGCCGTTGTCATGATCTTGGTCGCCAGATCGTCCGGCGCGGTGCCGGCGGAAATCATTGCCATCCGCTCCGCCGTCAACTGCCCGATCAGAGCCCGGATCCGGGCCGCGTTCCGCCGCGTCTCCCTTGAATGGAACCGTGGAACCCAGCGCGGCAGCGGTACAAAGGCCGCCAGGTTCAAAATCGGCTGCGCCCGCTGATAGGCCCGAAACCGGCTGAACACCTGCGCCGCGATGTCATGCTCGATAGGAATGGAAAACAAGGTGCGAAAGATCACGTCGGCCGCCACATGGCTGGTCACCTCTTCGATCTCCACCACCTCGCCGACCTGCGCCCGCAATCGCGCCACCGCCGCGTCGCCGGCCGCGCGCATCGCCGGGAAAACCTCTCTTAGCCGACCGCCCTCGAACGCCGGGTCGATGATCCTGCGCTGTCGTTTCCAGACCTCGCCATTGGTCAGGAACACCGAATTGCCCAGCAATGGCCGCAACCCCTCGCTGATCCGAGCGGACTTCGGGAAATCGTCGGGCCGCTTTTTCAGAACCATGTCCACCAGGTCCGGCTGGTTCAGCAGGAATGACCGGAAAAACGGCGTGCGAAACTCGGCCATCCAGGCCCGGTAAAGCCGCGCCGGCTGGGCCGACAGGATGTCCTTGCGAAACAGCCGAACATAGGAACGCAACGACACTTTGTCGGGCCGCGCTTCGGGCTTTGGCGGTGTCATCTCAGCGCCACCGAGGTATATTTCGAAACCGGCACGTCAATCCGCGACTTCGATGGCGCCCGGCCATGATAGCGCGCGGCCAGGGTCTGCGGCCCGGCGGTGATCTGGAAATAATCGTAGTCCCCGGGCCGGTCAAAGGCGCAGAGATACTGGAAATGCAACCGAAAGAACCGCCAGCGCAGCGCCTTCCAGCGCGCCGGGCTCAGCGTCTGGGTAAACGCCGCCGAAACCACCAGCGGCCAACGCTTGCCCTCCGGCGCCACGCCACTGACCGTGACCGGGTCGCACAGCGCAAAGGCACAGCCGTCGCCCGGAGCCGAGACATCGACCCAAGTCAGTTCGCCCCGCGCCGAAAGAAACTTAAGGTCGCCCCGTAACCGCTTGGCATCCGGCAAAAAAGATACCATCGGCACGACCTGCCCCAGTGACAGGAATCCCAGCTCTGGTCCCGCCTGCGGCACCCGTCCATTGCGGATGATATCGGCCAGAACAGAGACCCCCAGATGCGCGCCCGACGAATGCCCCACCACCAGAACCTCGTCGACATCGGTGGTCAGCGCCGCCGCGATCAGATCGCCGAACTCTGCCATTCGCGCCTCCAGCTCCGGCGGATTGGCCCCGCGCGACCGGGCCGAATAGGCGTAATCATGCATCAGGTAATAGGCAAAGAGCTTGCCGTCGCGCGCCTTGAACCAGCGCAGCAGCGCCACCGCCGCCACCGCCCCCAGGCCCCAACCCACAAGCCGCAACAGCGTCGCCAGAACCTCCCAGGGCGCCCAGCCGGCCAGCCCGCCAACCGCGCGCGCCACGCCCCAGCCCAGCAACAAGGCCAGCAGCAGTTGCGCGATCAGCATACCCACCGGGTACAACGCCGCAATCACCGGCCCTTTCCGCAGCCGCATCAGCCGCCGCAGAGTCCCCGTCGCGATGTAGGTCCAGGCCGTCCGCAACAGTTGCAGGTACGTGGCCGGAATCGTGTTGGACATGCTGTCGCGGACAATATCCGACCAAACCAGCACCTCGACATCGGCGTCCACCGCCGCGTCGTCGATCCGCGCCGCCACATGCCAGCCATATGGCCCGTCAGTGGTTTTGGGTTTCAGATCAATCTCGTAACCAGAGATCTCTGCCTGCGCCGCGGCTTCCTTGCGATAGAGCTCGCGATACCTGCGCGGATGAATCGGATCGTAGCCGGGAATATAGAACACCCGGCGGCGGCGCACCTGTTTGTCGGCCCTGTTGCTGCTCATGCCCTCGACCTTTCGACGCGCAGGTTAATCCGACAATCTGGCGGAGTTAAGGCCAAGCTTGCGCTTCTTTCCGGTCGAAATGACCCGCCGGCGGCACTGTCACCGGCCAAAGGGGAGCAGCAGCCCCGCGCGCGTCACCCCAGCGTCGCCAGCGCCGGAAAGGTCTCCAGCAGCCAATAGGAAAACGACGAGAACCCGCCCGTCAGCATCAACAGCCCCACGGTCCACAGAAGCAGCCCCATGATCCGCTCGATCTGCTCCATATGCCGCTTCATCCACCCCATCAGCCCGGTCAGGCGCGGCAGGAACGCCGCCACCAGAACAAAGGGAATGCCCAGACCGGCCGCATAGACCGCCAGCAACGTGGTACCCCGTGCAATCGACCCCTCCGAGGCCGCCAGCGACAGGATCGCCCCCAGTTGCGGCCCGATGCACGGCGTCCAGCCAAAGGCAAACGCCAGCCCCAGGATATAGGCGCCAAAGGCCGATCCGCCGCGATCGCCCACGTCCAGCCGCGCCTCGCGGTCCAGAAAACCGATGCGATAGACGCCCACGAAATGCGCGCCAAAAATCATCACCAGGATACCGGCGATTGTATTCAGAACATTCTGATATGACAGAAACACCGTCCCGATCGCCGAGGCCGTGAAGCCCAGGAACAGGAACACCGTCGACAGCCCCAGAACAAAAAACACCGCCGGCATCAGCGCCCGGTTGCGCGCGCCCGCATCACTGCTCAGCTCGGTCACCGAGACCCCGCTCATATACGCCAGATAGGGCGGCACAATCGGCAGCACACAAGGTGACAGGAAACTGATCAGCCCGGCGAACAGGGCCACGGTCATGGCAGGGATCAGCCCCGCGTCGATGATATCGATTCCGAACATGGCACCGGCTTAATCCATCCGCGAACCAAGGTCACGAGGCCAGACGGTCACAACCCTGTGGACAGCGCCCAATCTTCGGTTTTATCTGCGTTTATGACAGACATTTCTGAAACTCTGGACGCTATCGGCCTGCTCTGCCCGCTGCCCGTGCTCAAGGCCCGCAAACGCCTGAAATCCATGCCCACGGGCGCTGTTTTACACCTGCTGGCCGATGACCCGGCCGCCGTGATCGACGTGCCGCATTTCTGCACTGAGCAGGGTCACCATTACCTCGGCCAATCAGAAGCCGACGGACATCAGATCTACCTGATCCGCAAGGGCGGCTGAGCAAAGCAAAAAGCCCCGGCGCGCCAGGCCGGGGCTTCAACTGTTTCGCGATGATGCGGGCCTAGTTGCCCAGCGACCACCATCCCCGCCGCTTGGGCTTGGGCGGCTCGTTCGTCACCTCGGGT
Organism: Seohaeicola saemankumensis; assembly: GCF_020171285.1. Lineage (GTDB taxonomy): Bacteria > Pseudomonadota > Alphaproteobacteria > Rhodobacterales > Rhodobacteraceae > JAIUZI01. Next base: position 167,906 of record NZ_JAIUZI010000011.1, on the reverse strand, counting down.
GCCGGCTCTTGCGCCGCCACGGCCTCAACGACTTCCGGCTCCGGTTCTGCCTCGGCCGCGGCTTCAGGTTCAACCGCCGCCTCGGGGGCGGAGGTCCCATTCAGCGCCGTGGTCTCCGCCGCCGGTTCGGTCTCGGCAACCGTTTCAGCTACCGGCTCTGCCGGCGCGTCCGCGGCCTCGACCTGTTCGGGCTCGGGTTCTGCCACCGCTTCGACCTCGACTTCCGCCGCAGGCGCCTCGCCAGTCTCGGGCGTGGGCTCTGCGGCCTCGGCTGGCGCGTCTTCCGCGACGGGTTCCGCATCCGGCCCGGCGCTGGCGTCTACCGGCACCTCGGGCGTTTGTGCGCCCGCCTCATCCGGTCCGGTTTCGGTCGCGCCGTCTGCTGCTGCCGCCTCGGCCTCAGGTTCAGCCGCTGCTTCCGCTGCGGTTTCAGAGTCGGTATCCGTGGCCGTATCGCTCTGCGCCTTGGCCCCATCCGCCTCCTCGCTGCCCGCTGCATCGGATGCGTTTTCCTCGGCCCCGTTCGCCGAGCTACCCGACTTGCTGGACCGCCGCCGACGCCGGCGCCGCTTGCGCTTGGGCTTGGTTTCGCCTTCCGGCGCGCCATTGGTCTCAGCCGCTTCCATGGCAGCGCTGCTGTCCGCCTCCGCCTCGGCCTCTTCCGGCGCGTCGACCTGATCCATGATCGAGGTATCCACCGATACAACCGCCGCTGACGGTTCGGGCACATTGCGGGTCGCGGTCTTGAACTTCTCCAGCGTGAAATCCGGGCTGACCAGATGCACGTCGCCTTCGATACGGACCGACAGCCCATAGCGCGCCTCGATCTGTGCGATGTGCTCGCGCTTCTGGTTCATCAGGTAGTTGGCGATGCTGACCGGACAGGTCACCAGAACCTCGCGCGACCGGCGGCGGGTGCCTTCCTCTTCGATCTGGCGCAGGATGTTCAGCGCCATGTTGTCGTCCGACCGGATCAGGCCGGTGCCGTGACAGGCTGGGCACGGCTGCGTCGTCGCCTCGATCATGCCGGGGCGCAGACGCTGACGGCTCATCTCCATCAGGCCAAAACCGCTGATCCGCCCCACCTGGATGCGGGCACGGTCGGTCTTCAGCTTGTCCTTCATCCGCTTTTCGACAGCCGAGTTGTTCTTGCGCTCGTCCATGTCGATAAAGTCGATGACGATCAGCCCGGCCAGATCGCGCAGGCGCAGCTGGCGCGCCACCTCTTCGGCGGCCTCCAGGTTGGTCTTCAGCGCGGTCTCCTCGATCGAGCCTTCCTTGGTGGCCCGGCCCGAGTTCACGTCGATTGCCACCAGCGCTTCGGTCACGCCGATCACGATATAGCCGCCCGACTTCAGCTGCACCGTCGGGTTGAACATCGACGACAGATAGCTTTCCACCTGGTAGCGCGCAAAGAGCGGCAGCTGGTCTTCGTATTTCTTCACGTTCTTGGCATGGGACGGCATGATCATTTTCATGAAGTCCTTGGCGATGCGGTAGCCGCGCTCGCCCTCCACGAACACCTCGTCGATCTCGCGGTTGTACAGGTCGCGGATCGACCGTTTGATCAGGTCGCCTTCTTCATAGATCTTGGCCGGCGCGATGGATTTCAGCGTCAACTCGCGGATCTGCTCCCACAGTCGCTGCAGGTATTCATAGTCGCGCTTGATCTCGGCCTTGGTACGCTTGGCGCCCGCTGTCCGCACGATCAGCCCGGCGCCGGTGGGCACGTCGATTTCGGCGGCGATCTCCTTCAGCTTCTTGCGGTCCACTGCATTGGTGATCTTGCGGCTGATGCCACCGCCACGCGCGGTGTTCGGCATCAACACGCAATAACGACCCGCTAGCGACAGATATGTGGTCAGCGCGGCGCCCTTGTTGCCGCGTTCTTCCTTGACCACCTGCACCAGCAGGATCTGGCGCACCTTGATGACTTCCTGGATCTTGTAGCGCTTGGGCCGCGGCTTGCGCGGCGGGCGAATGTCCTCGCTGTCGTCCTCTTCGGCAACGGATTCGATGCTGTCGTCCTTGGCGGCGGCATCGCTGCGCTCCGCGTCGTCCTCGTCAGGGTCGCTGTCCTCGCCGTCGTCCTCGGCGCCGTCAGCCTTGTCGCTGTCTGCGTCGTCGGCCTTGTCTTCGTCCTCGCTGTCGCCATCGTCAGCGGCGGCGCCTTCGGACGCGGCCTCGACCGGCGCGGCCTGGTCGTGTTCGGCCTGGTCCGCCTCGGGCTCGTCCACCGGTTCCTCGACCGGCGTTTCCGCCACCAACTCCATCGGCGAGGTCGCCTCGGGCGTCTCGGCACCCTCCTCGGGCTCGGACAGATCGATGGTTTCCATACCGTTGATTTCCGGCGAAACCTCCTTGGTCTCGACCGGATCGGCGGATTTCACGTCTTCCGCCTTGGATTTGGACCGCGAACGCGACCGCGACTTGCGCGATTTGCTCGGCTTGCTCTCTTCGTCCTCGTCGCGCGCCCGTAGCGACTCGGCATAGGCGCGCTCCTCCTCCATCAGGGCCTCGCGGTCAGCGACCGGGATCTGATAGTAGTCGGGGTGAATTTCCGAGAACGCCAGGAACCCGTGGCGGTTGCCACCGTAGTCCACAAAAGCCGCCTGCAACGAGGGTTCGACCCGCGTGACCTTGGCTAGATAGATGTTTCCTGCAAGCTGACGTTTGTTTTCGGATTCAAAATCGAACTCTTCAACCTTGTTTCCGTCGACCACCACAACGCGGGTCTCTTCCGCGTGGGTGGCATCGATAAGCATTTTCTTTGCCATGTTTCCTTGGTGCACAGCCGCAACCGCATGCGCCCGGGCGGGCGCGCGCGTTTGGGGTGGTGTCTTGTCTGGGCGATATCAGACGCGGCGCGGCAGGGTCCGGCCCAAAGGCCCCCTGTTGATACACTCAATGCTCGCGCGCGCGTCATCGCGGTTCTTCTCCGACAGGCCGGGACGATCCCGTTGCCTGCCCATTCTCTTCCCTTCTCCACATCAAGGCGAAAAAGGGCAACTAGCTGCCCCGAGAACGAGGCACGATCGGTCTGTCCAGACTTTCGGATCCAATGAAAGGAGCGCCGGTCAAGGCTGAAACAGCGAAACTCGAAACGGGCGTGTCGCGACATGTTTGCGCAATCCCCGTCCGCTCAACATAAGGGCAGCCCATGGTCAAAGACAATGGGGATAATGCCGGACAACCGCGAATTCATGACAAGCCCCCGGCCCCGGTGCGGAAAATTGTTACATTAAGATGCCGAAGACACCGGCACTTCCCGACCGGACCCGCCCGTTACCGGGTCATCCAGCAGCGCGTCAATGAACAGCGACACGAACTGCCCGCGCCCATTACAGCCCGACTTGGCATAAATCCGGCCCAGTTGCGCCCGGACCGTACCGTCGGCGGTGCCGCGCAGACGGGCGATTTCGGGCCCGTCGAACCCCTTGAGCGTCAACAGCGCCACCTCGGCCTCAGCCGGGGTCAGTCGCCACATGTCAAACCGGTCTTCCAGCAGATCGGCAAAGGCGCCCGAGGCCATTTTCAACGCGTTTTCCGCCCGCCGCATCCGATTGGCGGTGCGCCACATCTCAACCAGCCCCAGCGCCACACCGCACAACAGCGCCAGCGTGGCGATCCCCTCGTAAGTGGTATGCGGATCAAACCCCAGCGCCAGGAAATCCGCCGTGACATCGCCGAGGAAAAACAGCGCGCTGGTTCCCTGCAGCACCACCAACACGCCCAACACGCCAAGCCGCAGCCCGCCCGCGGACCGAAGCGGAGCACGCCGGAATCGGTAAGGCCGCCGTTTGATCGGCAAATGGTTCTTGTGGACCTCTCCCGCCATGTCCCCTTTCCGCGCCCGGTTTCATCACCAACCCGGCGACAAATATTCACAAATAAGCATCTGCTTATGGCGCGTTTTTCACCGAAATGCCACCTAATCGGTCAGACACGGAAACCTGTGCGCCATTTCTTGCCGCGCATCTTGAACTTGGGGCATGTGCCTTGGCCACCATCACTGGCACCATCACGCGCGACGTATTGACCGGCACCGCCGGCAACGACACGCTGTTGCCCTATGGGGTCGGGCCCAACGATCCGCCGGACCTTGTCTCGGGCGGGAACGGTCGCGACCGCTATGACCTGCGCGAACCCATCGGCCAGGACCCAGTTCACCGCTATGTCATCGACGATAACGGCTCCGATGGCGCAACAGACCGCATCCTGAACGCCGGCGCGCTGATCCACACGGCCTCGCTTGGTTACAAGGGCTTCACCCAGGCGCTGCATGACGGCGACGATCTGATCATCGTCACCCCGTCGAAACCGCACCGCTTTCGCGATCCGGCGCGGCCGTCCTACGAAATCACCATCACCGACCATTTCGACGGCGAAGCGGTGGAGTGGCTGCAGGCCGGCGGAACCCACTACCGCCTGCCCGACGGCACCATCGGCACCGGCCATGCCGACCTGATGGCCGGCACCCACGGCGACGATATCCTGTCGTCGCGCGGCGGAGACGATTACGTGACCGGCAACCGGGGCCATGACGACATCGACAGCGGCAGCGGCAATGACACCGTGCTGGGCGGCGCGGGCCGCGACACCATTCGGGCCGGATCTGGCAACGACTGGGTCTACGGCGGCGCGGCGCGCGATACGATCCATGGCAACGGCGGCCAGGATTTCATCTACGCCGAGACCGGAAACGATCATGCCCACGGCGGCGCCGGCAACGATTTTATCTACGGTCAGGACGGCAACGACCACCTCTACGGCGGCTCTGGTCAGGATCTGCTGTCAGGCGGCGACGGCAACGATCGGCTGTTCGGCGGCGCCGGTGGCGACACCTACCGCTATGGCTATGACGTCGACGCGCTGGGAACCAATGCCCCCGCCGGGCACGATGTGATCTTCGACCGGGGCGAGACGCCCAGTTATCTCGACTATGACCGGATCGAACTCTTCGGCTACTACGGTCCGTCCGACGGAACCAGCTGGGGCGCCTACGCCCGGCTGTCATTTGCCCGTGTCGGCGACGACATGGTGATCACCTCGGACAATGGCGCGGGGTCGATCACCGTGCGCGACCAGTTCGGCCCGCTCAACCACTTCATCGAGGAACTGCATTTCAACGCCGGTTACTGGACCCCTCTGCGGTTCCGGATCGTCGATGGCGCGCGCACCGACATCGGCGACGACCGGCGCTATTCCGGTTACGAAGGCGGCGAATGGAATGAAATCCTGTTCGGCACCGATGGCGACGATGCCGTGTTCGGAAACTCCGGCACCAATTTCATCTGGCTGGGCGGTGGCGCCGACACGCTGATCTACAAGGAAGCGGATCCCGAGATCTGGCAGGGCTCGGGCGGCGGTGCCTGCAACGACATCGTGATGGATTTCGACATTGCCGAGGACGTGATGGATTTCAGCGAAATCGACGGGCTCACCCTGGCCGATCTGATCATTTCGGACAACGCAGCCGGCAATGCCACGGTCTATTGGGACAGTGGCGATTTTGAAATTTCCGACATCTCCATAGAACTGCGCGGCGTCACCGCCGCGACCCTGACAGAGGATCATTTCGTTTTCGGTTAGACGGTATCGAATATGGGTTCATGACCTGTCCCCAAAACAGACCGGAATTACCCCGGCATGAACCCAGAAACCCCGGAATTTCAACGGGGAAAGAGGCGGCGCTTATTCCGTGTTCCGGCGCCGCCTCACATTTCCGCAGAGCGGCCCCCGCAGACCGCCTCGGGGTGGATTGCGGTCGCGTACCGGTCTACCCTGCCCCTGCCGCCGTCAACCAGGACACCCGATGTTTCGCAAACAACCCCGTTTACCGTTTGTCTGCCTGCTGTTTGCCTGCCTTCTGATCGCGCCCTACCGCCTGTCGGCCCAGGACATCACCTATTACGGCGGCTTCACGCTGACGTCGAACTACGTGTCCAACGGTGTCACCCAAAGCAACGACAAACCCGCGTTGCAGGGGTATGTTGAGATGCAGACCAACGGCTTTTACCTCGGCACCTGGTTGTCCTCTGTCGATCTGGGCACCGACGATGTCGAGGTCGACCTGAACATCGGCTACCGCAAGCATTTCGACAACGATATCTTTTTTGCGCTGGGTTACTCTCGTTATCTCTACAACGACACCGGCGATTGCTGCGGCGAGGCCAAACTGTGGGCGGGCTACACGCTTTGGGACAAACTGGGCATAAATGGTTACCTCGCCTATGACCCGCAGGCCGACACGCTGAACAAATCCCTGACCCTGGCCTATGCCACCAATGACAAGCTCGGGTTCTCGGCCACCTACGGCGAAAGTGACGGCGCCGGCACCGAATACTGGGATGCCGGGCTGTCCTATGTGCTCACCGATGCGCTTTCGGCCGATCTGCGCTACTACGGCGCAGAGGTCGGCGATGTCGGCGTGGTGCTCAGCCTGACGCTGGCGACGCAACAGGACAGCTTTATTCGCCTGCTCGCCACGCCCTTCACCCAGAGGTAACGCTACAGGTAGTCCGACCGCTGCAACCCGTATTTCGCCATTTTCTCGTTCAGGGTCCGGCGCGGCAGGCACAATTCGTCCATCACGCTGGCGATCGACCCCTTGTGGCGGCGCATGGTGTTGTCGATCAGCATCCGTTCAAAGGCTTCGACGTATTCCTTCAGCGGTTTGCCCTCGGTCGTCATCACCGGCTGCATTTCATCGTGATCCGACATCAGCAGCGAGGCAATCGTGCCCGACCCGCGCCGCGCCTGCAGCACCGCGCGCTCTGCGATATTGATCAGCTGCCGCACGTTGCCCGGCCAGGGCGCCTGCAACAGCTGCGCCGCCTCCTGCGCGCTGACCTTGGGCGCATCACAGCCGTATTCCTCGGCGAATTGTTCGCTGAACCGGGTGAAAAGCGTCAGGATGTCCTCGCCGCGCTGGCGCAACGGCGGCACCGTGATGCGCAGCGCCGCCAGCCGGTAGAACAGATCCGGCCGCAACGCGTCCTCACAGGTCTTGCCGGCCTCCTGCAGGTTGGAAATCGCCACGATCCGGGTTTCCGACGGGGTGCCCTGCTCGTTGATCACGTTCAGCAGCTTAGCCTGCACCGGCTCGGTCAACGCCTCGATCCCTTCCAGCACCAGCGTGCCGCCGCGCGCCTCCTCGATGGCGGGCAGCTGCGAGTCCTCGGGCATCATCGGCCCGAACAGCCGCTTGGCCAGCGCGTCCTCTTCCAGTGCGGCACAGCTGACCAGCACGAATTTCTTGCCCGCCCGGCTGCCCACCGCGTGCAGCGCATGCGCCACCAGGGTCTTGCCGGTGCCGGTTTCGCCATCGATCAGCACGTGGCCGTCGGCCTGGCCGAGGTCCAGAATATCCTCTTTCAGCCGCGCCATGACCGGGCTGGCCCCGATCAGCTTGTTCATCAGCTGGGTGCCGTCGCTCAACTCGCGCCGCAGCGCCCGGTTGTCCAGCACCAGCCGCCGCGCCCCGGTGGCGCGCTTGGCCAGTTCCGACATCCGGTCCGGGTTGAACGGCTTTTCCAGAAAATCAAAGGCGCCCACCCGCATCGCCTCGACCGCCATTGGCACGTCGCCATGCCCGGTGATCATGATCACCGGCAGCGTGCTGTCGGATCCCATCAGCTTTTTCAGGAACTTCATCCCGTCCATGCCCGGCATGCGAATGTCCGAAATCACGATACCGGGATAATCCGGCCCCAGCACCTTCAGCGCATCCTCGGCGCTGGGAAAGGTCTCGGTGTCATAGCCCGACAGCGCCAGCCACTGGCTGATCGACTGCCGCATGTCCTGTTCATCGTCGACAATTGCGATTTTCATGGCCTGTGCCATTCCGGCTCCTTTTTCATTCCGCCGCCTCAATCCCGTCTTCCAGGATCGGCAACTGCATTTCAAAAACCGCGCCGCCGTGCTGCCCGTTGCGCGCGGTCAGACGTCCGCCCAGATCGCTGACGATCCCCGAGGAAATCGCCAGCCCCAGACCGACCCCGTCCCCCGGCTGCTTGGTGGTGTAGAACGGCTCGAACAACGCATCGAGATCCTTGATCCCGTCGCCATTGTCCCGCACCGTCAGCGTCGCGGTCTCTCCCGCCGCCAGGATCACGTCCAGCTCCGGGTCCGGTACCGACTTGGTGGCGTCCAGCGCGTTCCGCAAGAGGTTGATCATCACCTGTTCGATCCGCACCCGGTCGCCCATCACGAAAACGGGGTCATCCGGCAGGATCCGCGTGATGCGCACGTGGCGGCGGCGCAGCTGCGGTTCCATCATCGACAGGCTCGATGCCAGCGCATCGCCCAGGTTCACCGGCGCCAGCGATTCCCCGCCCTTGCGGGCATAGGATTTCAGCTGTCGGGTGATCGCTCCCATCCGCTCGATCAGGTCGTCAATGCGCCCGAACGACGACAGCGCCTCTTCCGGCCGGTTGCGCCGGATCAGCAGGCGCGCGCCCGCCAGATAGGTCTTCATCGCCGCCAGCGGCTGGTTCAGCTCGTGGCTGACCGCCGCCGACATCTCGCCCAACGCCGCCAGCTTCGAGCTTTGCGCCAGCGTCTGCTCGGCCACCGCCAGGTTCTCCTGCACCCGCTCGCGTTCCGCGATCTCGCGCTGCAACCGCGCGTTCAGCGCCCGCAATTCCGCCGACTCGCGCTGAAACAGGGCCATCCGCAGTGCCGTCTTCCGGCTCAGGAAATAAAAGGCCATGGCCAGCAGAATTGCAAAGCCCATGATCTCCAACGCCAGCACGGCATTCACTTTTTCACGGATCGACGCATAGGTGGTGAACGAGGTCATCCGCCAGCCCCGGAAGGGAATGCGCGCCTCCATCCGCATCACGCCCTCGCCCCCGACATAGGCATCCGGCGGCAGCGCGGTCCAGTCCGCGGTCGCCCGAATCGCGCGCTGGATCGCGCCCTCGGGCGTCTGCCGCTCCAGCGCCTCGGTCTCGTTCAACCCGCGCCACCGCGATTCCGTCGACAGGATGATGGTGCCGGTGCTGTCCGACACCAAAACCGCATCGGAAATCCCCGCCCATGCCCGCTCGAACTTCTGCAGGTCCGCCTCGACCACGATCACCCCCAGCACGCCGGCGCCGTCGGTCACCTTGCGCGAATAGGCAAACCGATAGCCGCCCGCCTCGCGCGGGATCACCGAAAAGATCGTCGAATTGGCCCGGATCGCGTCGACGAAATAGGCCTCGCCGCGATGCAGACCGCCCAGCCGGTTGCGGTCCGTCGCCGCCACCGCGCGGCCTTCCTTGTCCAGCAGCATTAACGAGGCCGCACCGATTTCCTCGACAAAGGAAATCAAACGCTGGGTCGACAGGCTGAAATCGTTGGATTGCAATGCCCCGATCAGCGTCGGGTCCCGCGCCAGCAGCTGCGGCACGATGGCGTTGCGGCGCAACTCGCTCAGCAGGTTGCCACTGTAGAGCGCCAGCCGCAGCTCGGCCCGGTTCCGGGTGCTCTCGGTAAAGCGGTTGGTCAGCATCCAGTTGGTCGACCATACAGTTACCGCCGCCGCGATCAAGACCAGCGCCAGCGCCACCCGCACCCGCCAGCCAATCGTGGCCGACCGCCGCCAGGCGGTGGGCAACTGTGCGGGCGGTAGGGCCGAGGACCGTCGTGGATCGTGCGATGAGTTCATGCGACCAAGCTACGCCCGCCGCGCGTCAGGCTCAAGTCAGGCCGGGGTCAGCACACCCGCCAATGCGCGGAAGAGCGCCACCCCGTCGGTGCCGCCATGGCCGGCATCCGCCGCCCGTTCGGGATGCGGCATCATGCCCAGCACCCGCCGGTTGTCCGACAGGATGCCCGCGATATCCCCCACCGACCCGTTCGGGTTGTCGGTATAGGTGAACGCAATCCGGTCCTGATCGCGCAGCTGCGCCAGCGTCTCGTCATCGGCGATATAGTTGCCGTCGTGATGCGCGATCGGGATATCGATGACATCCCCGGCGTTGTACCCTTGGGTGAACGCGCTGTCCGAGGTCGCAACCTTCAGCCCGACGGTCTTGCAGATATACTTCAGCCCCGCGTTGCGCAGCAACGCGCCGGGCAGGATGCCGGTTTCCGTCAACACCTGGAACCCGTTGCAGATACCGATGGCATAGCCGCCGCGCGCCGCGTGATCGGCCACCGCCTTGCAGATCGGCGATTGTGCCGCGATGGCCCCGCAGCGCAGGTAGTCGCCAAAGGAAAACCCGCCCGGCACCCCGACGATGTCGACGCCCTCGGGCAGCCCGCTGTCCTTGTGCCAGACCATCGACACGTCAAATCCGGCCTGCTCAAAAGCCACGGCAAGGTCGCGGTCGCAGTTGGACCCGGGAAAAACGATGACGGCTGCACGCATGTGTTAGGTTCCTTCAGTTCAGGAAATCGGTGATCACGGCCACACCCGGCGGCGCCGGGCGGTCAAAAGCCGCAAGTTCTTCGGTTGCTTGGCTCAACCCGATGGTGCGGGTCACCAGCGGGCTCAGGTCCAGGTTGGCGGCGCTCAGCAGGCTCAGCAGCGACGGATACCGCCAGCTTGGCATGCCCCGCGTGCCAAATACCGCCAGCTGGCCAGAGTAAACCCGGTCCATCGGAATTGCCATCGTGGCATGATCCCCCGCGGGCATGCCGACCTGCACCATCCGGCCCAGCTTGCGCAGGCACGACAGCGCGGTCACGGTGGTGGCCTCGATCCCCAGCGCCTCGACCGCCACATCGGCGCCGCCGCCGGTCAGATCGCGGATCGCCTCGGCCGCATCGCCCTGGCTTGCATCCACCACCGCATCGGCGCCCAGTCCACGGGCAAACTCCAGCTTGTCGGGCGCCACATCAACCACCACGACCCGCGCGCCCAGGGCCTTGCCCAGCAGCATCGCCGAAACTCCGATGCCGCCGCCGCCAATGACGGCCAGCCATTCGCCACCGCGCAGCTGTGCCCGCCCGGTCAGCGCGTGCCAGGCCGTCGTCACCCGACAGCCAAGCGCCGCCGCCACCTCGGGCGCCATCTCCTCGGGCAGCGCGGTCAGGTTGCTGTCGGCATGGTGCACCGCGATCATCTCGGCAAAGGCGCCCGGCGTGGTGAACCCCGGCACCACCTGATCGGCGCAGATTGTCTGGTTCCCGGCGGCACAATCCGGGCAGGATCCGCAGGCCAGGATAAAGGGCGCGATCACCCGGTCGCCAACGCGCCAGCGCGTCACCCCTGCCCCCACGGCCACCACTTCGCCACAATACTCGTGCCCGGGCACATGCGGCAGCGCAACATCGCTGTCGGCCCCGGTCCAGGCATGCCAGTCCGACCGGCACACGCCACAGGCCAGCACCCGCAGCACGACGCCGCCCGCTGGCGGCTCGGGATCAGCCAGTGTTGTCAGGTCCAGCGGCGCGCGCCAGTCCCGCAGCACAGCCGCCCTCATTAGCTCATCTCGATCGAGTAGCTCTCGATCACGGTGTTCGCCAGCAGCTTTTCGCACATCGCGGTGACATCGGCCTCGGTGGCGCCTTCGGCCAGGTCCAGGTCGATCACCTTGCCCTGGCGCACCCCGGTCACCTTGTCGAATCCCATCGCCCCCAGCGCGTGGCGCACGGCCTCGCCCTGCGGATCCAGAACTCCGGTCTTCAGCATCACATGCACACGTGCCTTCATCGTCGCGTCCTTCGGTCTCTGGCAAACAGCGCCTTGCTGTTTGTGTCTGATCTCAAATGCCCATAATCCGGCGCCCGCTCCGGGCACCGGACCTAGTTGATAAGCGTCGGTTTGGTCACCGGCGCGGTCTTGGGCATGACGCCCAGCCGCCGGGCAACCTCGGAATAGGCATCCGTCAGGCTGCCCAGATCGCGGCGGAACACGTCCTTGTCCAGCTTCTGACCGGTCTCGATGTCCCACAGCCGGCAGCTGTCGGGGCTGATCTCGTCAGCCACCACCAGGCGCTGGAAATCACCGTCATAAATCCGCCCGACCTCGATCTTGAAGTCCACCAGCCGGATCCCGACCGCCAGCATCACGCCGGACATGAAATCATTGACCCGCAGCGCCAGGCTCAGGATGTCGTCCATATCCTGCTGGCTGGCCCAGCCAAAGGCGGCGATGTGTTCTTCGGTGACCAGCGGATCGCCCAGGGCATCGTCCTTGTAGCAATACTCGACAATCGGCCGCGGCAGCTGGGTACCCTCGTCGATGCCCAGCCGCTTGCTCATCGACCCGGCCGCATAGTTGCGCACGATGATTTCCAGCGGCACGATCTCGCAGGACCGCACCAGCTGTTCGCGCATGTTCAGCCGCTTCAGGAAATGCGTCGGCACGCCGATCTGGTTCAGGCCGGTCATGAAGAATTCGCTCAGGCGGTTGTTCAGAACCCCCTTGCCTTCGATCACGTCCTTCTTCTCGGCATTGAACGCGGTCGCATCGTCCTTGAAATACTGCACGATGGTTCCCGGCTCCGGGCCTTCGTACAGAATCTTGGCTTTGCCTTCGTAGATTTTTTTGCGTCGCGCCATGGAGAGCCTCTCGGGGGTGCCGCCCGGGGATGAGTCCCCGCGCGTGCCGCTTCTTAATGCAAGGGTCGCAGTGTCGCAAGGCGGCGCGGCCCCTTGCGATCCGCTGTCTTCGGCGGCATATCAGGGCAGAGCATGAAATTTCCAGGGGGACGAATCCCATGACCACTTTCGACGACCGCGAAGCCGCTTTCGAGGCGAAATTCGCCCATGATGAGCAAAAACAATTCATCGCGCGGATGCGCCGCAACCGGTTCATGGCTGTCTGGGCCTCCGCGCTCAAGGGCGAAACCGTCGAGGCGGCCAAGAAATACGGCAACGAGCTGGTCAAGACCGACCTGCAGAACGTCAGCGAAGACGATGTGGTCAACGCCGTTCTGGGCTACCTCGGCGATCTGACCGACGAGGCGACCGTGCGCGCCAAGATGGCCGAACTGCTGACCGAGGCCAAACTGCAGGTGGTCAGCGAATCCAAGCTGTAACAGGCGGCCCCCGTCAGCCTTTGCCGCTGACCACCGCCTGATCCCTGCCTCATCATGTTCATGAGGTTTTTGAGATTGCCTTGGCGCCCCGTTCGTGACAGACGGGGCGCTTGAATGTTGCGCGCGCGACGGCGCGGACACCGATACGCCAGACGGACCTGCTGACATGACCAATCCCCTTGCCGCAATGCTGGACAGCCACGACGTGATTCTGGCCGACGGCGCCACCGGAACCAACCTGTTCAACATGGGGCTGATGGCCGGCGACGCGCCGGAACTGTGGAACACCGATGAACCGGCCAAGATCAAGGCGCTCTACAGCGGCGCCGTCGACGCCGGCAGCGACCTCTTCCTGACCAACACCTTTGGCGGCAACGCCTCGCGGCTGAAGCTGCACAGCGCCCAAAAACGGGTGCGCGAACTGAACCGCGTCGGCGCCGAACTGGGCCGCGATGTCGCCGACCGCGCCAGCCGCAAGGTCGTGGTGGCCGGATCGGTCGGCCCCACCGGCGAAATCATGGAACCCGTCGGCACCCTCAGCCACGCGCTGGCGGTGGAAATGTTCCACGAACAGGCCGAGGGTCTGAAAGAGGGCGGCGCAGACGTGCTGTGGCTGGAAACCATCTCCGCCCCCGAAGAATACCGCGCCGCCGCCGAGGCCTTTGCGCTGGCCGACATGCCCTGGGCCGGCACCATGAGCTTTGACACCGCCGGTCGCACCATGATGGGCGTCACCTCGGCCGATATGGTCAAGATGGTCGATGACCTCGCCAACCCGCCGCTGGCCTTTGGCGCCAATTGCGGCGTCGGCGCCTCGGACATCCTGCGCACCGTGCTGGGTTTTGTCGCGCAGGGCACCGAAATGCCGCTGATCTCCAAGGGCAACGCCGGCATCCCGAAATATGTCGACGGCCACATCCACTATGACGGCACGCCCGAACTGATGGCGGAATATGCCGTCATGGCCCGCGATGCCGGTGCCCGGATCATCGGCGGCTGCTGCGGCACCATGCCCGATCACCTGCGGATGATGCGCGCCGCGCTCGATGAACGCCCGCGCGGCGAACGCCCGACGCTGGAACAGATCACCGCCGCGCTCGGCGGATTCAGCTCGGCCTCGGACGGCACCGGCGAAGACGGACCCAAGGCGCCCGAAGGCCGCCGCCGCCGCCGCCGCGCGTAAATTATTGGCCGGGTGAACCCTGCCCGGCCAGCCCCGCGATTTCACCCGCCGGCACGCCCAGGTTCGATCCGCCGAATTCCGGCAGGATCGCGGTGTTGACCGCCACCACCTCTCCGTTCAGGTTCAGCACCGGCCCGCCGCTGCCGCCGTGGGTGGTTTCCGCGTCATAGACCACCACCGCACCGGTCACCTGCCCGACGATACCCCGGCTCGACAGCGGAAAGATCCGCCCGGCCTGCGCCAGCCGCTCCGCCACCTGCCAGAAACCGGTCTCGCCCGACGCCTGCAGCTCTTCGACAAACCCGCGCCCCGATTGCGCCAGCAGCGACATCAGCCCGGTGGGATAGCCCATCACCAGCACCGCCTGACCGGGTTGCACCCCTGCCCCTGACACCGCCATCCCCGGCGGCAGATCGACCGCCGTCACCGGTTCCAGCAACGCCAGGTCCACCGTCTCGCTGACCCGTTTCACCCGCAATTCCACCGGTTCCGTCCGGTCCGGAAACCAGGCGATGAACCGGGTCATGACCGGCTCCATCCCATCGCCGCCCGCCCGCAGCGCCGGGTTGCTCTCCCACGGCAGCGCCACGTGGCGGTTGGTCACCAGAACCCCCTGATCCTTCAGGACAAATCCGGTGCCGGTCATCTGCACCTCGGCCACCGGCCCGGTGCCCTCCAGCGACAAGAGCGGCTGACCGCCCGGCGTCATCATCGGCACCCCGCCCGGCCCCAGCACATGGCGCAGCATCCCGCCGCTGTCACGGTCGCGCAGCCCATAGCCGCCCTGGATGAACGCCACCGATCCGGCCGCGGCCCCGATCACCCGCTGGCTGGCGTCCGACCGCGCCTCCAGCGTGTCCAGCCGCTCCGCCGTGGTCTCTCGCAGCGCGTTCAGATCGCTGTGCCGGATGCTGTCGCGCCGGGTCTGCGCCAGCTCGGCGGCGATCGCGTCCACCTGCAAATTGCCGCTCTCCACATCCGCCCGCAATTGTCGTCCGGCGCGGTAGTTCATCACCACCGCCGTTGTCAGTAACAACAGCATGACGATCACCGCGCCGCGAAAAAGCCGTGTGGTGTCATGGCTCAGCCGCCGCACCGTCTCGCCAGTGGCCCGCAGGCTGCGCTGCCCCAGCGGCTTGCGGCTGACCCGCATATAGGACAGGGCATCGCCCAGGATCTCCCCCGCCGACGGCTGCGGACAGCGCTGATCGTCGAACACCCGGAACCGCGACAGCGGCCCGGTCTCGCCGAATTCCACCATGTCGCCGCTGGCCAGCCGCGCCTGTGTCACCGGCTGGCGGTTCACCCACAGCCGCGCGCCCTCGGCGGCGGCAATGTCATATTCGGTTCCGCTCCGGGTGATCACCGCGGCTAGGCTGCCGGTCCCGGCATCCAGCCGCGCCCGCCCCGCGTCATCCAGCCAGACCTCGGCCCCGGCCCCTGTGATCCAGCCAAAGCTGCCGCGGCTGCGCCCCGTCAGATGCTCCAGCACCGCCGCGCTGGCATGGGATGTCCGGCTCTGGTCCATGCCACATGGCACGCCGTTTCCGCCCCCGAGTCAATCACCCGCCAAGGCGGACCCGTCAGCGGCCCTCGAACTTGGCCGGCCGCTTCTCGATAAAGGCGACGACCCCTTCCTGAAAATCGCGGGACTTGCCGCAGGCGCCCTGCAAATGCGCCTCGGTGGCCAGCTGATCGGGCAGCGAATTGGCATAGGTGCTGCGGATCGCCTTTTTCGCCGCTGCAAAGGCCGCCGTGGGCCCATTGGCCAGAAACGCCGCCCGTTCGCGCCAATGGGCGTCGAACGCCTCGTCCTCGACCGCTTCCCAGATCATGCCCCAGTCATCGGCCTGCCGCGCACTGATCTTGTCCGCGAACAGCGCCGCGCCCATCGCCTTGGCCATGCCCATCTGGCGCGGCATGAACCAGGTGCCGCCGGCATCCGGGATCAGCCCGATCCGGGTAAAGGCCTGCAGGAAATAGGCGCTCTCGGTGGCGATCACCACGTCCGTCGCCAGCGCCAGATTGGCGCCCGCCCCCGCCGCCGGTCCGTTGACCGCCGCCAGCGTCGGCACCGGGCAATCATAGATCGACTCCAGCATCGGGCCGTATTCGTCGCGCAGCGTGCGTTCCAGGTCCGGCTTGCCGCCCCCCGCATCGCCCAGATCCTGACCGGTGCAGAACGCCCGTCCCGCGCCGGTGATCACGATCGCCCGCGCCTCCTTGGCGGTGGCCCGCATGGCATAGTCGATCTCGGCGCGCATCTGGCTGGTCAGCGCGTTCATCTTGTCCGGGCGGTTCAGGGTCAAAACCCCCAGCCCGTCGGTGATCTCAAGGGTAATCGTCTGATAGTCCATGCCGTCGTGCTCCCGTTCTCTTGCCCGCCAAGGTGCCGCAAGCGGCCCGCCGCGCAAAGAGGGAACCGCGCGTCACTCGTCGAGAATCTGCTTCAGACGGGCCTCTTCCTCAGGGCTCAGCGCGTTTTCCTGCCGGCCCGGCGCCCGCGACCGGCCGCGCAGGTACACCAGCCCCATCGCCCCCGCCACCAACAGCATCAGCGGCCCGGCCGCCCACAGCACCCAGTTCGACCCGTCGGCGGTCGGCCGCAACAGCACGTATTCGCCATAGCGATCGACCACGAAATCGATCACCTCCGCGTCGCTGTCGCCCGCCACCAACCGTTCGCGCACCAGAACCCGCAGGTCGCGCGCCAGCTCCGCGTTGCTCTCGTCGATGCTCTCGTTGCGGCACACCAGGCACCGCAGATCCTTGCTCAACTCGCGCGCCCGCGCCTCCAGCGCCGGGTCGTCCAGCACCTCGTCGGGCTGGACAGCCCAGACCGGTGCGGCCAGCAGCGCAACAAGGGCCGCCCATCGTAGGGTGGGTTTCCAACCCACCGCGCGCCGTGCCGTGCCCCTCATTCCGCCGGAACCCCCTGTTTCGGTGCCTTGCGCGCGCCCGCCGCCACCCGGAACCGGCGGTCCGACAACGACAACGCGCCCCCCAGCGCCATCAGGATGCAGCCGCCCCAGATCCAGTTGGCC
Source organism: Seohaeicola saemankumensis (assembly GCF_020171285.1). Classification (GTDB taxonomy): domain Bacteria; phylum Pseudomonadota; class Alphaproteobacteria; order Rhodobacterales; family Rhodobacteraceae; genus JAIUZI01. Next base: position 150,702 of record NZ_JAIUZI010000011.1, on the reverse strand, counting down.
AGCGGCTTGATATAGGTCCGCATGGTCCAGCCACCGTCATCCTGCCGATCGCCGATCACCACATAGACATCGCGCAGGAACCGATAATCGATCGCCGCCTCGGTCGTCGGCATCTTGGCCACCGGGTATTCGCGCTTTTCCGGCCGCAGCACGGTCAGCTTGCGCCCGTTCTTCTCCAGCCGGACAAAGCCCATGGTCGAGAAATAGTTCGGCCCGCGCACCCGTTCGACCCGCTCCAGCGTCAGCGTGAACCCGCCCACGTCAAAGGGTTCGTTCAGCTGCGTGACCCGAATGTCCTCGACCTCCCAGGCGGTCAGCCCGGCGATGGCGAACATCGTGATGCCCAGACCGGAATGCGCCACCATCTTGCCCCAGTCCGCCCGCGGCAGCCGCAACAGCCGGCCCAGACGCTTGCCCGCCCCGCCGGCGCGGCCCGTACGCGACCACAGATCAAACAGCGCGCCCGACACGATCCACGCGCCCAGCAAAAGCCCCACCGGCCCCAGCAGGCTGTTACCGGTCTGCATGACCCACACCAGCCCGGCCAGCGCCAGGCACAGCACAAAGACATAACGCAGCGACCACGCCGTGCGCCCGAGTCGCCCGCGTTTCCACGGCAACATCGCCCCCACCGGCAGGATCAGCCCCAGGATCACCATGAACGGCGTGAAGGCCGCGTTGAAATAGGGCGGCCCGACGCTCAGCTTCCGGTCAAAGAACATCTCGGCGATGATCGGCCAGAGCGTGCCAAAGAACACCACGAAACAGGCCACCGCCAGCAGGATGTTGTTCACCAGCAGCGCCGATTCACGGCTCACCACCGAAAACACGCCCCGCGCCTCCATCGCGCTCGCCCGCGCCGCGAACAACGTCAGCGCGCCGCCCGTGAACAGCGCCAGAATACCCAGGATAAAGACACCGCGTTCAGGATCGTTGGCAAAGGCATGGACCGAAGTCAGCAACCCCGAGCGCACGATGAACGTGCCCGTCAACGAGAACCCGAACGCCAGGATCGCCAGCAGGATCGTCCAGCTTTTCAGCGCCTCGCGCTTCTCCACCACGATGGCCGAATGCAGCAGCGCGGCCGCCAGCAGCCAGGGCATGAAGCTGGCGTTCTCCACCGGATCCCAGAACCAGAACCCGCCCCAGCCCAGCTCGTAATAGGCCCACCACGACCCCAGCGCGATGCCAATGGTCAGGAAAATCCACGCCGCCAGCGTCCAGGGCCGCACCCAGCGGCCCCAGGCCGCATCGACCCGGCCCTCGATCAGCGCCGCCACGGCAAAGGAAAACGCCATGCTCAACCCGACATAGCCGAGGTAGAGGAACGGCGGGTGAAAGGCCAGGCCGGGATCCTGCAGCAGGGGGTTCAGATCCTCGCCGTCAAAGGGCGGCACCGACAGCCGCAGGAACGGGTTCGAGGTGAACAGGATAAAAGCAAAGAACGCCACCGCGATCGCCGCCTGCACCGACAGCACCCGCGCCTTCAGGCTCGGCGGCAACCCGCCCCCGAACCACGCCGCAAAGGCGCCGAAAATCGTGACGATCAGCACCCACAGCAGCATCGAGCCCTCGTGGTTCCCCCAGACGCCGCTGATCTTGTAGAGCATCGGCTTGGCCGAATGGCTGTTCATCGCCACCAGCCGCAGCGAGAAATCCGAGGTCACAAAGGCATAGGTCAGCGCGCCAAAGGCCGCCGCCGTCAGCAACAGCTGCGCCGTCGCCGCCGGTTCGGCCACGGCCATCCAGCCGGGCCAGCGTTTCGAGGCGCCAATCATCGGAACCACCATCTGGACGATGGCAACGACAAAGGCGAGGATCAGGCAAAAGTGGCCGAGTTCTGTAATCATGGGGTGATGTATAGAACTGCGGCGCGACGGGGCCAATGGTTTTCGACCCCGTGCGCGATCACATTGTCACACCTGCCGCAAGGCCTTCCAATCCTCCAGCGCCGGATTGGCCGACGGCCGCACCACGGCCAACGCCAGCTGCGCGTCGACGCCCGGATCGGCGGCGCCGGGGCTGTCCGCCCGCAACGCCTCCAGCGCCGCGATGTTTTGTGTCACCTCCGGCACCCGCGCCATGGTTGCGGCGATTTCCCGCTGGAACGACTGCGCCTTCACCTGATGCCGCGCCCCGAAATAGAACGACACGATCACGCCCAACAGCCACCACAACGGCTCCGGCACCAGCGCGATGCCCTGCATCCGCGCCGCGAACCACAACGGATCCACCATCGCCGCCACGAACAGCCCCAGCGTCCCCAGCGCCAGCGCCGGGCGCGGCAGCCGGTTCACCGCGTCCATCACCCGGTCGAACCATCCCCGGCGCGGCACGGTGAATTCCGCGCCGAACTGCGCCATCGCCTGCCCCTGCACGCCCGCCGCCCGCGCCGCGCCCGCCTCGGCGTTCTCCCGGAACACCTCCGCCGTTTCCCGCACCACGTTTCGGCCGCCGCCGAACACCAGCCCCAACAGATCCGCGATCACCCCCATGCCGCCACCCTTTCCTGAAACTGCGCCGGGCTCAGATGATACTTCGGCGACAGGAATTCCTCCGCCCGCCGGATCCAGCCGCCCTTGCCGCCCGCCCGCGTGCGCGCATATTTCCGGCTCGCCGGGCGCCCGTCCGCCAGCCTCAGGTAATAATTGCGCCGCGCCACGCCATAGGCATCGCGCAACGCCACCCCGTCCGGCTCCGCCGCGTCCCGCGCCGCGCCCAGCGTCTGCGGCCCGATCGCACCGTCCACCGACACCGCATACCCCATGTCGCGCAGCATCCGCTGCAGGATCTTCACCGCGTTGCCGCCCGCGTTGACATACATGTCAAACAACGACGGCTGCAGCGCCGCCGGCATCTCCGCAATGCGCGGCCGCTCGAAATAATGCCGGATAAAGATATCCACCGCCTGCGCGCGGCTCAGCGCCCGCACATCCGCCACCCCGACGACGCCATCGCCGGTCAGGTCCAGCCCCAGCCGCCGCATGGTGTGAATGGTGACACCGTATTTCGTCGCCCCGCCCGGATCGTCCGGGTCATTCACGTAACCGCCCTCGCGGGCCACGATTTCTTCCGCAATCTGACGCACCGTCTGCATCGCACATACCCCCAACAGGTTCGTGCATCACGATGCCAACACAAGGTTAACGCGGCCTCACCCGACCGCGCGCGCCCCTTTCATCTCATTGTCAAATACTCCCGCCGGAGGCCAAGCGCCGCAAGGCGCGTTCAGCCCTCGCCGGGTTCCTGGTAGACCCCTTGCTCCTTGAGCGCATCCACCACCTCTTTCGGCATGTAGGTCTCATCGTGTTTGGCAAGGATTTCAGTGGCCTGGAAGACACCGTTCACATAGCTCCCGGTGCCGATCATCCCCTGGTTCTCGCCAAACAGATCGGGCAGCACCCCGGTATATTGCACCGGGATGCTGGCGCCCCCGTCGGTCACGGAAAACGACACCGTCTCGCCCTGGCCGCGCACCAGCGTGCCTTCCTCGACCAGCCCGCCCATGCGAAACACCTCGGTCGGCGCCGGCGGCTCCTCCGCCACCTGGCTCGGCGCGCGGAAAAAGTTGATGCCGTCCCGCATCGCGTAACCGATCAGCCCGGTCGCCACCACCAGCGCCAGCGCGGCCACGATGATTACCTGAATACGTCGTTGTTTCTTAAGGCTTTTCATTTCATCCTCACGGCTAGTTCAGGCTCACGGGAACAGCGGCGCCATCATCAGTCCCGCCGTTTCCTCTTCACCTAACATCAGATTGGCATTCTGCAAGGCCTGCCCGCTCGACCCCTTGGTCAGGTTGTCCAGCGCCGCGATCACGATGGCCCGGCCCTCGATACGGTCCGCCGTCACCCCGATATGGCAAAAGTTCGAACCCCGCACGTGATGCGTGCTCGGCGCCTCGCCAAAGGGCAACACCTGCAGGAACGGCTCCTTCAGATAGGCCCCCGCCAGCGCATCATAGATCCGGCCCGGATCACCCTGCACATAGGCGGTCGCCAGGATCCCCCGGTTGGCCGGCATCAGATGCGGCGTGAACTGCACCTGCACCGGCCGGCCCGCAATCGCCGAAAACTCCTGATCGAACTCCCCCAGATGCCGGTGGGTGCCGCCGATGGCATAGGCGTTATACCCCTCGCTCAGCTCCGCATGCAGCAGGTTTTCCTTCAGGCTCCGCCCCGCGCCCGAGACCGCGCATTTGAGGTCCAGAATGATCTGGTCCAGATCGATCAGCCCCGCCGCGATCAGCGGCCGCAGCGCGAATTGCCCGGTCGCCGCGTTGCACCCGGTGCCCGCCACCAGCCGCGCGCCCCGGATATCGTCCCGGTAGAACTCGGTCAGCCCATAGACCGCCTCCTGCTGGATCTCCAGCGCGGCGTGATCGTTGCCATACCACGCCTTGTAGGCCGCCGGATCGCGCAGCCGGAAATCCGCCGACAGATCGACGATCTTCAGGTCCCGCGGCAGCCCCAGGATCACCTGCTGGCTGGTCTTGTGCGGCAGCGCGCAAAAACACAGGTCGATCTGCGAAAAATCGATCTCCTCGATCTTGCACAGATCGGGCAGATCCATGTGGCGCAGATGCGGGAACACCTCCGCCATGCTCTGCCCTGCCTTGCGGTCCGCCGACAGCGCGGCGATGGTCATGTTGGGATGTTCCGCGATCAACCGCACCAGTTCGGCACCGGTGTATCCGCTGGCCCCAAGAATTGCGACGTTATGGGTCATGTCAGACCTCTTTCCTTCGAAGTGTCTCTAGTAAACGCGCCGTGCCGCTTCCTTGACCTCCGTCAAATCCGGGACACCGGCAAAATGCTCCGGCCCTCAGGCCGCGTCAAACCGGATTTGTCGTCGCAGGAACTGTGTCGCCCGGTCGCTGACACGGGCCGGGTTGCCGGTGGTCAGATAGCCGCCCGCGCCCTCGCCGATCATGTCGGGATGGCGCTGCAGGTAATCGGCCAGGCTCTCGGCCACCAATGCGCCCTGGCTGTACACCTGCACATCCGCCCCCAGCGCGTCCTGAAACGTCTGTTCCATCAACGGATAATGCGTGCAGCCCAGGATCGCCGCCTGCGGATCCGGCATCTTGCGCTTCAGCGCATCGACATGGCTCCGCACCAGCGCCTCGGCCAGGATCAGATCGCCGTCCTCGATGGCATCCACCACGCCGCCACAGGCCTGCGCTTCGACATCGACGCCAATCGCCCGGAACGCCAGCTCGCGCTGGAACGCCCGGCTCGCCACCGTCGCCGGCGTGGCGAACAGCGCCACATGTTTCACCTCGACCTCGCGCGGCGGGCTGTTGTCGCCCCACTGCCGCTCGGTCAGCGCCTCGATCAGCGGCACAAAGACACCCAGCACCCGCTTGCCCGGCGGCACGCCTTCCTCCTGGATCCGCCGCAGCGCCGCGGCGCTCGCCGTGTTACAGGCCAGAATCACCAGGTTACAGCCGCTGTCCCACAGCTGCGTCACCGCCGCCTTGGTCAGCTCATAGATGTTCTGCGCGTCGCGCACCCCATAGGGCGCATGGGCGCTGTCGGCAAAATACAGGAAATCGACGTCGGGCAGCCGCTGCTGCGCCGCGTTCAGGACGGTCAGGCCGCCCAGACCGGAATCAAAAATGCCAACTGCCATATGTCGTCAGGCGCGATGCCGTTCCTCGAATTCATAGCCGTAGTCAAAGGACTTCAACGGCGTCGGAGACAGCTCATACGTCGCTTTGCGCAGGAAATCCATCATCTGTCTGGAATCCTTTGCAAGTGGGTCCAGAATGTCGCGCCCGATGGGCTGGCCCACCACTACCCGCACCGGCGTGTCCACCCGTTTCTTGAACTCCTTGATCAGCAGCCCCATCCGCAGCGTGCTGTGCAGGTGGCTGGCGATCTGAAACAGCCGCGAGGTGTGCCCGTCAAAAAACAGCGGTACCACCGTGGCCTGCGATTTCGCCACCATCCGCGCCGTGAACCCGCGCCAGCCCGGATCCATCGGATGCGAAAACAGCCGCGCGCCGGTGCTGACCGTGCCGCCGGGGAAAATCCCGATGGCACCGCCCTGCCCCAGATAGTCCAGCGCCGCCTTGCGGGTCTCCAGGTTCTGTCGCAGCGCCTCCTTGGTCGCGTCGAATGAAATCGGCAGGATGATCCGGTTGATATCTTCCGCCTTGTTGAACACCCGATGCGCCAGAATGCGGAAATCGCCCCGCGTCTGGCGCAGGATGTGCCCCATCATCAACCCGTCCAGAATGCCATAAGGGTGGTTGGCGATCAGGATCAGCGGCCCCTCGCGCGGGATGTTGTCCAGCGCGCCGCCGATCACCTCCAGCGTCAGACCATAGCGCTCCACCATCACCGCCCAGAAATCGCGCCCGTTGGCGACCTCCTGCTCGTACCCGTCGGCGCGGCGGATCAGCCGCAGCCGCCCGGTGGAATTCTCCATCAGGCGGATCACGGCGCGTCCGCCCTTGGTTTCTGCCGAATGGGCATAGGAAATGTCGCGGGCGACATGGCGGCGCGAGCGCATCGGAACCTCCGGTGATTCGACCGCTAGATAGGGCCGGCCCAGAGTTTTGCATAGTCCCGGTTACAACTCTGTGACAGTTTTACTCCGCCGCCTTTTTCATCCCCGAGCCACCATCGCGAAACGCCGCCAGCAACTCCTCGCGCCGTTTCGCCGCCTTCGCCTCATTGGCCAGCTTCACCGGACCAAAGCCGCGAATGTCCAGCGGCAGCGCCGCCAGCGCCACCGCGATGTCGCGGGTTTCCGGCTTAACCTTGGGCAGTATCTCTTTGAGATCCTTCTCATATTGCTTGATCAGCGCGCGTTCCATCCGGCGTTCGGCGGTATAGCCAAAGGGATCGAACGGCGTACCACGCAGCCCCTTCATCCGCGCCAGCATCTTCAGCGGCCCGCCCATCCATTCGCCGAACTCGCGCTTTTTCGGCCGCCCGTCCGGCCCCTTGCCGCCCAGCATCGGCGGCGCCAGGTGATAGGTCATCTTCAGATCGCCATCGAACTCGGCCCGCGCCTTCTCCTCGCTCGTCAGCAGCAGCCGCGCGACCTCGTATTCGTCCTTGTATGCCAACAGCTTGTGATAGCCCTTCGCCACCGCCTCGCGCAGTCCGGCATCCTCGATCCCGTCGACCAGCTTGCGATAGCGTTTCGCCAACCGCTTGCCCTGATAGGCCACCAGTTGATCAGCGCGATAGGCGATCTTCTCCTCCAGCGACTTGGGCAGTTCCACCACCTTAGGCGTCAGCAGCGCCGCCGCCTCGGCCGGATAAAGAACCGCCCAGCGGCCAATCTCAAAGGCGCGCAGGTTGCGCTCCACCGCCGCCCCGTTCAGCTCGATCGCCTGCCGGATCGACTCCAGGCTCAGCGGCAGCAGCCCGCGCTGCCACGCGCCGCCAAACACCATCATGTTGGAATAGATCGAATCGCCCAGCGTCGCCTTGGCCAGGTCCGAGGCATCAAACAGCGACAGCCCCTCCTTCAACCGCGCCTCCAGCGCCAGCGCCAGCCGGTCGGTGGGGATGGAGAATTCGGTATCGCGGGTGAAATCGCCGGTGATGATCTCGTGGCTGTTGACCACCGCGCCGGTCTTGCCGGTCCGCGTCAGCCCCAGCGTCTTGGCCCCGGCGCTGACCACCAGGTCACCGCCGATCAGCGCGTCGCATTCGCCCGTGGCCACGCGAATGGCGCTGATGTCCTCGGGCTTTTCGGCCAGACGACAGTGGATATGCACCGCGCCGCCCTTCTGCGCCAGCCCGGCCATCTCCATCATGCCCGCGCCCTTGCCGTCGATCTGCGCCGCCTGCGCCAGCACCGCACCGATGGTCACAACACCGGTGCCGCCAACCCCGGTGATCACCACGTTGTGGGTACCGTCAATAACCGGCAATTCGGGCTGCGGCAGATCCGGCAGGTCCAGCTTGGTGGTCGGATCCTTTCGGATCTTGGCCCCCTCCAGGGTGACAAACGACGGGCAAAACCCCTTGAGACAAGAGAAATCCTTGTTGCACGATGACTGGTCAATCGCCCGTTTGCGGCCCAGCTCGGTCTCGGCCGGCACGATCGACACACAGTTCGACTGCACCCCGCAATCGCCGCAGCCCTCGCAGACGTCGGTATTGATGAACACCCGCTTGTCCGGATCCGGGAACTGGCCGCGCTTGCGGCGGCGGCGCTTCTCGGCGGCGCAGGTCTGGATATAGACGATGACCGACACGCCGGGGATCTCGCGGTACCGCTTCTGCACATTCATCAACTCGGCGCGCTCGTGGGTCTCGACCCCGCTGGGCAGCGCCTTGAAATCCACGTCTTCCTTTTCGTCATAGACGACGGCGACATGTTCGACGCCCATCGCCTTGACCTCGCGCACGATGCGGTCGGCGCTCAGCCCGCCCTCGTTGCCCTGCCCGCCGGTCATCGCCACCGCGTCGTTGAACAGGATCTTGTAGGTGATGTTGGTGCCCGCCGCCAAAGCCGCCCGGATCGCCTGCACACCCGAGTGGTTATAGGTGCCGTCGCCCAGGTTCTGGAACACGTGGGCCGTCTTGGAAAACGGCGCCTCACCGATCCAGTTGGCGCCCTCGCCGCCCATATGGGTGAACCCCACGGTCTCGCGGTCCATCCACTGCACCATGTAATGGCAACCGATCCCGGCATAGGCGCGGCTGCCATCAGGCAGCCGGGTGCCGGTGTTATGCGGGCACCCCGAACAGAAATAGGGCAGCCGCGTCGCCAGTTCCTCGGCATTGTCGGCCCGGCGCGCATCGTCCAGCGCCGACAGACCGGCCCGGACACCATCGGTCTCGCGCCCCTCCTCGATCAGGATATGGCCCAGTTTCTCGGCAATCATGAACGGATCCAGCGCCCCGCGCGTCGGGAACAGCTCCTCCCGGTGCATGCTTCCGGCGCCGCCCTTGTACCAGCCATAGACGCGCCGCCCCTGCCGGTCGTCAAAAATCGCCTCCTTGACCTGCACCTCGATCAGCTTGCGCTTTTCCTCGACGATCACGATCAGGTCGAGGTCCTCGGCCCAGTCATGGAACCCCTGCATGTCCAGTGGGAACACCTGGCCGATCTTGTAAGTGGTGATACCCAGCCGCTCGGCCTCGTTGGCGTCGATGTTCAACAGCTCCAGCGCGTGTTCCAGGTCGAGCCAGTTCTTGCCCGCCGCGACCAGCCCGATCTTGGCCCCCGGCTTGCCCCAGACCCGCTTGTCGATCCCGTTGGCATGGGCAAAGGCTTCGGCCGCGTAGCGCTTGAAATCAATGGTCCGCGCTTCCTGTTCGGTCGGGTTGTCACCCAGCCGGATGTTCAGCCCGCCCGCCGGCATGTCGAACTTGGGCATCACCAGTTGCATCCGGTCCGGCTGGCCGTCCACGACCGAAGTCACCTCGATGGTGTCCTTCATCGTCTTCAGCCCCACCCAAAGCCCGGAAAACCGTGACAGGGCAAAGCCATAGATGCCGTAGTCCAGAATTTCCTGAACCCCCGCCGGGCTGACGATCGGCAAATAGGCATCCATCAGCGCCCATTCCGACTGGTGCAGCACGGTGGAACTTTCGCCGGTGTGATCGTCCCCCATCGCCATCAGAACACCGCCATGGGCGCTGGTGCCCGCCATGTTGGCGTGGCGGATCACGTCACCGGTGCGGTCGACCCCCGGCCCCTTGCCATACCACAACCCAAAGACGCCATCGAACTTGCCTTCGCCGCGCATCTCGGCCTGCTGGCTGCCCCAGATCGCGGTGGCCGCCAGATCCTCGTTCAACCCGTATTGGAACAGCACGTCGTTTTCCGCCAGTTGCTTGGCCGCGCGGTTCATCTGCATGTCCACCGCGCCCAGCGGCGACCCGCGATACCCCGTCACCAGCCCCGCGGTGTTCAGCCCGGCGGCGCGGTCGCGTTCCTTTTGCATCAGCATCAGGCGCACCAGCGCCTGCGTGCCGTTCAAAAGAACGGGGCTCTTGGTCAAATCGAAACGGTCGTTCAGGGAAATCTTCTGCTGACTCATCCGGCGCCTCCCAACGTCTGACTAGCGTGCGTGCGATTGCCTCATATTAGGTCACAATTGCTGACCTGTATAGGGAATTTTTTGTCATTTCCGCAAGGAAACCGCAGTTGTCTCTCCAAAGGACGATACATTTCATATAGAGCACCCCATACAGATCGAAAGTGACGGACATGGATTGGGATAAACTCAGAATCTTTCACGCGGTGGCCGATGCGGGCAGCCTTACACACGCCGGAGAAAAGCTGAATCTGTCGCAATCCGCGGTCAGCCGGCAGATCCGCGCGCTCGAGGATGCGCTGAACACCACCCTGTTTCACCGTCATGCCCGAGGACTGATTCTCACCGAACAGGGCGAATTGCTGTTCGACGCCACCGCCGCCATGTCCAAACGGCTCGAGGCCGCCTCCGCCCGCATCCGCGACAGCGAGGAAGAGGTGTTCGGCGAACTCAAGGTCACCACGACGCTGGGGTTCGGCACCCTCTGGCTGGCCCCGCGCCTGCCCAAGCTTTACGAGACCTACCCGAACTTGAAAATCGACCTCATGCTCGAGGAAAAGGTGCTCGACCTGCCCATGCGCGAGGCCGACGTCGCCATCCGCATGAAGGAACCCAGCCAGGCCGACCTGATCCGCAAACGGCTGATGACGGTCCAGATGCAGCTTTACGCCTCGCGCGATTACCTCGACCGCAACGGCACCCCCTCCGAAATCAGCGATATCGCCGACCACCGGCTGATCTGCCAGAACCCCAGCTCCGCACAGGTCGGCGCCGGCGCTTTGCTGGTGCAGAATCTGATGACCCACAACCCGCAGTCGCTGCTCAATATCAACAACTACTTCGGGGTCCTTCAGGGCGTCATCTACAACCTCGGAATCGGGGTTTTGCCCGACTACGTGACCGAGGATTTCCCCGATCTGGTCCGTGTCCTGCCAGAGATCGAATCGGCCGATGTGCCTGTTTTTCTGGCATACCCCGAAGAATTACGGCATTCGCAACGCATCGCCGCGTTCCGCGACTTCGTCCAGGACGAGATTATTGCACATCGCAAGCAATTGAGGCAGTTGGGAAAAATCTGAGCCATGTCCTGACCGCATGGCGGAAATGCTGCAAATGCGACATTAAGGTTCTTGATCGTTCAACTTGTGATGCCTAAATCATCAATCGAAGGCGGTCGCGCTCAACCGCGCATCACCTTCATACCTCCCTGTTGGACTTCGGCCGAGCTTAGTGCTCGGCCTTTTTTTTGCCCGGCCGCGCGCCGCCCGGACACTCAGCCTCCGGTACCCGGTCACCGCCCCGCCCAAACAGCCACTCCGCTCACATTGAAATTTTCCGGCAAGACGCTATGCACTCCACGCCGGAGTGGCTAAAGTCTCGGCAAATCCACGCGGTGTTTTCGAGATAATAAGGTTCCAAAATGCATTTGCTTTCCCGTGTTCTCCTGCTGTTTGCGGTGCTGTTCAGCCTGGCCGCCGGCCCGGTGGCCGCCCAGGTTCCCGGCATGTCCCCCGGCGGATCCGCCTCCGATGACAGCGCCGCATCAGCGGAAACCGACGTGCCCCTGACCCCCGAGGCGATCCGCGAAATGGTCGCCCGGATGTCCGACGATCAGGTGCGCGGCATGCTTCTGGACCGGCTCGACGCCGTCGCCGCCGCCGAGGCCAAACAGCAGGAGGCCCCCGAAAGCCTGATCACCCGCCTGCAGAACACCTGGACCGCCTTCCTGACCCCCACCGTGCAGGCCTTCCAGAAACTGCCGGTGCTGCCCTCGGTTCAGATCAAGGCGATTTCGAACTTCGCCGCCACCTTCGAAAAGGGCGAAATCCTGCAGATGTTCGGCTTTATCCTGGTCGCCCTGGCGGCCGGTTTCGCGGCTGAATTCGCGGTCAACAAATTCTCGCGCCGCTGGCAGAAACCCGAAGTGCCCGACGGCGAGGCCTCGCTCAAGGACGCGCTGAACTACCTCTTTGCCCGCTTCTGGCGGGAATTGCTCGGCCTGGTGGCGTTTTTCATCGTGTTGCGCACCGTCGGGCGCGCCCTGCTCACGCCCCAGGAACTGGCCTTTGCCGGGCCGGCGGTGGGCCTGCTGATCTGGGCCCCGCGCCTGGCCGCCGCTGCCGCACGCTTTGTCCTTGCACCGCACAAACCATCCCTGCGCATGGTCAACGTGAACGACAAATGGGCCGGCTACCTCTACCGCAACATCATCGGTCTGGTGCTGTTGTCGGGGCTGACCGTGTTCATCGTCAGCTTCAACATCAACAACGGCATCACGCTGGGTGAATCCCGCATCGGCTTCTGGTTCGACACCGCCGTGCACGTCTACATCGCCCTGGTGGCCTGGACCGCGCGCGAGGGGCTGACCCAGATGATGATGGGATCGGACCCCGACCGCACCGAATCCGACGTGCGCGCCGCCCGCGCCTATCCCTATTTCGCCATCGGCGTGGTCGCCGCGTCCTGGGTGCTGGTCAGCATCCTGGCCGGCTATGGCCGCATCGACATCCTGAAATCGGGGCCACATTACACCACCATGTTCTGGCTGCTGATGGCCCCGGCGCTCGACACGCTGATCCGGGGCATGGTCCGCCACCTGCTGCCGCCGATGATCGGTGACGGCCCTGTCGCCGAACGCGCCTACAAGGCGACCAAGCGCAGCTACATCCGCATCGGCCGCGTGCTGGTCGCGGGCATCATCCTGATGGTGCTGGCCGACGCCTGGCAGATCGACCTGTTCTCGCTGCGCAAGGGGGCCGACGATGCCGGATCGGACTTCTTCCAGTTCCTGATTACCCTGGCCATCGGCTACATCCTGTTCGAGATCGTCTCGCTCTGGATCAACCGCCGCCTGGCGCGCGAATTCACCTCCAAGGTCCAGACCCAGGACGAAGCCGCCGGCGAAGGCGGCGGCGCGGGTGGCTCGCGGCTGGCCACCGTGCTGCCGCTGCTGCGGGTGACCGCACAGGTCGCCATCGCGGTGATCTTCGGTCTTCTGGCGCTGGGCAACCTCGGGGTCGACATCACGCCGCTTCTGGCCGGTGCCGGTATCCTCGGTCTGGCCATCGGCTTTGGCGCTCAGAAACTGGTCTCCGACATCGTCGGCGGCATCTTCTTCCTGATCGACGACGCCTTCCGCGTCGGCGAATACGTCGATGTGGGCGGCACCATGGGCACGGTCGAGAAAATCTCGATCCGCTCGATGCAGCTGCGCCACCACCGCGGCGCGGTGCACACCATCCCCTACGGCGAGATTCAGAAGCTGACCAACTTCAGCCGCGACTGGGTGATCATGAAGCTGATGTTCACCGTGCCCTTCGACACCGACCCCAACAAGGTCAAGAAGATCTTCAAGAAGATCGGCGCCGAGATGATGGAGGATCCGGTGCACAAGGACGGCTTCCTCGAACCCTTCAAATCGCAGGGCGTCTTCGATTTCGACGATGTCGGCATGGTGATCCGGGGCAAATTCATGGCCAAACCCGGCCAGCAGTTCACCATCCGCAAGGAGATCTACAACCGGGTCAAAAAAGAATTCGGTGCCGCCGGAATCGACTTTGCCCGGCGCGAGGTCCGCGTCGCCATTCCCGGCCTGGACGAGGATCACGAGAACATCAGCGATCAGGAAAAGGCGGCCATCACAGCCGCCGCCGCCGCTGCCGTGCAGCAACAGCTGGCCGCCGACGAAGAGGCCGGGAAAAAATAGCCGCCATGCTCTCCCGCCTCATCGCAAGACCGCGCATGACCCCGCGCCAACGCGTGGGGTCTTTTCTTGGCGCCCTGTCGCTCGCGCTGGCACCCCTCGTCGCCCACCCCGCTCAGGCGGGTTCCGACCCGATCCAGAGCCAGGTCCAGGAGGTCCACGACCACAGCACCCACCCCGCCTATGGCTTCCGGCGCGGCTCCTTCGTGGTCGCCCCGATCCCCTTCTCTAACCCGACCATCGGCTCCGGTCTGGCGCTCGGCGCGGGCTATCTGTTCAAAACCGATCCGAGCGCAAAAACCTCCGTCATCGGGCTGGGCGGCATGGGGTCCGACAACGGCAGCAGGGCTTATGGCGCCATGGTCAACCTGGTGTTCGGGAACAACCGCTGGCTGTTCAAATCCTTCGCCGGAAAGGCCGACGCCAAATACGACCTCTACACTCCGATCGGCGCCCTGCCTATCCGGCAGACCGGCACCCTTGGCCGCGTCAGCCTGGCCTATGGCGTCACCCCGCACCTCTCGTTCGGCGGCGCGCTGCGCTACCTCGACACCACCGTCACCCTCGACGGCGGCGGCCTGCCCGCGATCCCGCCCCAATACCTGCCCGATCTCGGGCTGGAACTGCTCTTGTCCAGCTTTATCGCCGAATGGGACACCCGCGACGATTCCGACTACCCGACATCCGGACATGCGCTCAGCCTCGATGCCGCCTATGGCCAGACCCTCAGCGGCGCGGACCGCAGCTACCAGAAGGCAACGCTGCTCTTCGACATTTACCATTCGCTGGGCGACCGCAGCGTCATCGCGGCCCGCGCCGCCCTCTGCGGCGCCTCCAGCGACACGCCGTTCTTCGACAAATGCGCGCTCGGCCCCACCGACAGTTTTCGCGGCTTCTCCGCGACCCAATTCCTCGACCGCCGCCTGCTGTCCGCCCAGGCCGAACTCCGCCACCGGCTGGGCAAACGCATCGGTCTCGTCGGCTTTGCCGGTGTCGGCTGGGTCGGCCCGGGCTTCAACGACCTCGATACCGGCGGCACCCATTCCGCCGCCGGCCTCGGCCTGCGCTACCGGCTGTCCAAGAAATTTCCGGTGGATTTCTCGGTCGACTACGCCCGCAACGATCTGGACGAAAACCTGCTCTATATCTACGTCGGCCAGCGGTTCTGATCGGTCCGCGCCCCGACGGCGCGGCTTTGCCCTTCCCCCCGCCGCGCCCTTGGCCTAAAAGCGGCGCGACAACGCTGACCTTCTGGGGATTGACCGACCGATGCAGGAACCCGCCATCACGCCCGATCTGATCGCAAGCCACGGGCTCAAGCCGGACGAATACGACCGTATCCTCGAAATCATCGGCCGCGAACCGACCTTTACAGAACTCGGCATCTTTTCGGCCATGTGGAACGAACACTGTTCCTACAAATCGTCCAAGAAATGGCTGCGCACCCTGCCCACCGACGGACCACAGGTGATCTGCGGCCCCGGCGAAAACGCCGGCATCGTCGACATCGGCGACGGCCAGGCGGTGGTCTTCAAGATGGAAAGCCACAACCACCCCTCCTATATCGAGCCCTACCAGGGCGCGGCGACCGGTGTCGGAGGCATCCTGCGCGACGTCTTCACTATGGGCGCCCGCCCCATCGCGGCAATGAACTCGCTCAGCTTCGGCGAAACCAGCCACCCCAAGACACGCCAGCTGGTCAACGGCGTGGTCGAGGGCATCGGCGGCTACGGCAACTGCTTCGGCGTGCCCACCGTCGGCGGCGAAGTCCGCTTTCACCCCGCCTACAACGGCAACTGCCTCGTGAACGCCTTTGCCGCCGGTCTGGCCGACGCAGACAAGATCTTCTACTCCGCCGCCTCCGGCGTCGGCATGCCGGTGGTCTACCTCGGCGCAAAAACCGGGCGCGACGGCGTCGGCGGCGCGACGATGGCCTCCGCCGAATTCGACGACACCATCGAGGAAAAGCGCCCCACCGTTCAGGTCGGCGACCCCTTCACCGAAAAACGGCTGATGGAGGCGACACTCGAACTCATGGCCACCGGCGCGGTGATCTCGATCCAGGACATGGGCGCAGCCGGCCTCACCTGCTCGGCCGTCGAAATGGGCGACAAGGGCGGCCTGGGCGTGAAACTCACGCTCGAAGACGTGCCCCAGCGCGAAGAGAACATGACCGCCTACGAGATGATGCTGTCCGAAAGCCAGGAACGCATGCTCATGGTGCTCAAACCCGAACTCGAGGCCGAGGCCCGCGCCGTGTTCGAGAAATGGGACCTCGATTTCGCCATCGTCGGCGAAACCATCGCCGAGGACCGCTTCCTGATCCTGCACAACAATCAGGTCAAGGCCGACCTGCCGCTGTCGAAACTCTCCTCCTCGGCGCCGGAATACGACCGCCCCTGGGTGCCGACGCCGCAGGCCGATGCCCTGGCCGAGGTGCCGCAGATCGACCCGATCGACGGGTTGCGCGCGCTGATCGGCTCGCCCAACTACGCCGGCAAACAATGGGTCTACGAACAATACGACACCATGGTCATGGCCGACACCACCCGCGCGCCGGGTCTGGGCTCCGGCCTGATCCGCGTGCACGGCACCGACAAACTGCTGGCCTTCACCTCGGACGTGACCCCGCGCTACGTGCGCGCCAACCCGGTCGAGGGCGGCAAACAGGCGGTGGCCGAGGCCTACCGCAACCTCACCGCCACTGGTGCAACGCCCCTGGCCACTACCGATAACCTGAACTTCGGCAACCCCGAGAAACCAGAAATCATGGGCCAGTTCGTCGGCGCCATCAAGGGCATCGGCGCCGCCTGTGCGGCGCTCGACATGCCGATCGTCTCGGGCAACGTCTCGCTCTACAACGAAACCGACGGCCAGGGCATCCTGCCCACCCCCACCATCGGCGCCGTCGGCCTGATCGCCCATATGGACGAGGTCATCGGGGCCGAGGTCCGCGACGGCCATGTCGCGCTGCTGGTGGGCGAAACCGCCGGTCACCTGGGCCAATCCGCCCTGCTGGCCGAGCTCTGGGGCCGCGAAGACGGCGACGCCCCACATGTCGATCTGGAGGCCGAGCAACGCAACGGCGACTTCATCCGCGCCAACCGCGACCTGATCAAGGCCTGCACAGACCTCTCCGACGGCGGTCTGGCCTTGGCCGCGTTTGAGCTGGCCGAAGCCGCCGGCGTCGGCGTGCACCTCGATGATGCATCGACCCAACAGCTCTTCGGCGAGGACCAGGCCCGTTACCTCGTGGCCTGCAACTTCGACCAGGCCGAAGCGCTGATGATCGCCGCCGGCCAGGCCGGCGTGACCCTGACGACGGTCGGCCGCTTCACCGGCGACAGCATCCGCATCGGCCAGGCCGAGGCGCCGCTCTCCGAGCTCGCCGCCCTCTACCGCCAAAGCTTCGCCGCCGCCCTCACCTGAGCCGCCCGAACGGCTCCCGCCCGGCCTCACGGCATCAAAGATGCCCCTCGCCCCGTTGGGCCCGGCGGCGCGCGGGTAAACCCACGCGCCGCGCCCGCGCACCCTTTCATCTCTTCGGCAAATACTCCGGGGGTGAGGCCGCAAGGCCGAGGGGGCAGCGCCCCCTCTCCCCGCCCGCCGCAGGCGCAGGCTCCCGCCAGCCCCTCGGCATCAAGGATGCCTCCGGGCCTGTTGGGCCCGGCAGCGCGCGGGTAAACCCGCCCGCTGCGCCCGCGCCACGCCGCCCGGATCGCCCCTATTGCGCGTCCGGCACGCTCACCACGCCGCCGCCCACCAGCGCCCGCACCCCGGTGGTGCCGGGACACGAGGTCGGCAGCCCCCGCGCCACCCGCACCGCGAGATAGGCAAAGGCCTGTGCCTCCAGCATGTCGCCGTCCAGCCCCACCACCTCGACCGGCGCCACCGGGCAATCCAGCGACACCCGCAGCATTTCCATCAACACCGGGTTCATGCGACCGCCGCCGGTGACCAGAACCCGCTCCGGCGGGCGCGGGCAATGTTCCATCCCCTGCGCCACCGCAGCCGCGCACATCGCTGTCAGCGTCGCCACCGCATCGGTCTCCGACAGCTCTCCGACCAGCTCGACCATCTCGCTAAAATCGTTCCTGTCCAATGATTTAGGTGGCATTCTTGAGAAATAGGGCTCGGCCAGAAACAGCTCCAGCGCACCGGTCTCCACGCTGCCCTGCGCCGCCAGCGCGCCGCCCTCGTCCATCGCCGCCCCGCGCCGCGCCATCATGAAATCGTTGATCGGCGCATTGGCCGGCCCGGTGTCGAAGGCCAGCAGAGCGCCCTCATCCTCGGGCCGCTCAAACGACGGGTCCACATAGGTCACGTTGCCCACCCCGCCCAGGTTCAGGAAACAGATCGGCGCCTCCGCCCCGATCCACTTGGCACAGGCGAAATGGAAAAACGGCGCCAGCGGCGCGCCCTCGCCGCCTATCGCCACGTCATCGCTGCGGAAATCCCAGACCACCGGCGCCCCCAGCGCCTGCGCCAGCGCCGCGCCATCGCCCACCTGTAACGTGCCCCGCCCGCGCGGCTCATGGGCCAGCGTCTGACCATGAAACCCAACCAGATCAACCCCTTGAAACTCATCCAGCGCCGCAACATGCGCCGCAGTCACCACCTCGGCCGCGGCCTCCACCGCCGCCCCGTGCCACTGCCCCAGCGCCGCCCGCAACACCGCGCGCTCCGCCTCGGAATAGGCCCGGTAGCCACTCTCGCCGAATCCAAAAATCCGCACCCCGTCGGTCTCGATCACCGCCGCGTCCACCCCGTCCAGCGAGGTGCCGCTCATCGCCCCCAGCGCCCGCACCGGCGCGCCCGATTTCATGGCCTTGATCATGGCCCCATACCCCTGCCCACCCGCTGTCGCGGCCTGCCTCGAAAAGCTGTTTCCACCCAGCCCAATGCGCTCTATACACTGCCCCGCAATTCAACCCCGAGGCAAGCCATGACCTACCACCCCAAATCGGATTTCGTCGCAGTGATGATGGAACGCGGCTATCTCGCCGACTGCACCGATTATCAGGGGCTGGACGAGGCGCTGATGAGCGGCGCGCAACCGGGCTACATCGGCTTTGACGCCACCGCGAAATCGCTGCACGTGGGTTCGCTGATACAGATCATGATGCTGCGCTGGCTGCAGAAGACCGGCCACCGGCCGATCACCCTGATGGGCGGCGGCACCACCAAGGTGGGCGATCCCTCGTTTCGCGCCGACGAACGACCGCTGCTGACGCCGGCCCAGATCGACGACAACATCGCCGGCATCAAGAAGGTCTTTGCCGCTTACGTCGATTACAACGACGGCCCCACCGGCGCGCTGATGATCAACAACGCCGAATGGCTCGACGATCTGAACTACCTCGAATTCCTGCGCGACATCGGCCGGCATTTCTCGGTCAACCGCATGCTCAGCTTCGAATCGGTGAAATCCCGGCTCGACCGCGAACAGTCGCTGTCGTTCCTCGAATTCAACTACATGATCCTGCAAGCCTATGATTTCCTTGAGCTGAACCGCCGCTACGGCTGCATCCTGCAGATGGGCGGCTCCGATCAGTGGGGCAATATCGTCAACGGGATCGACCTGACCCGCCGCGTGCTCGACCATGAAATCTACGGGCTGACATCGCCGCTGCTGACCACCTCGGACGGCAAGAAGATGGGCAAGAGCCAGTCGGGCGCGGTCTGGCTGAATGCCGACATGCTGTCGCCCTACGAGTTCTGGCAGTTCTGGCGCAACACCACCGATGCCGACGTCGGCCGGTTCCTCAAGCTCTATACCGAGCTGCCGGTCGACGAATGCGACCGCCTCGGCGCGCTGGCAGGGTCCGAGATCAACGACGCCAAGATCGTGCTGGCCAACGAGGTGACCGCGCTGCTGCACGGGGCCGAGGCCGCCGCCACCGCCGAGGCGACCGCCCGCGAGGTCTTCGAGAAAGGCGGCGTCGGTGACGACCTGCCGACCCTGACACTTGCGCCCGCCGATCTGCCCGCCTCCATCGTGCAGCTGATCGTCAAATCCGGCCTCGCCAAATCCGGCAAGGAGGCCAAGCGCCTGATCGCCGAAAACGGCGCCCGGCTGGACGACGCCCCGCTCACCGACGCGGGCCTGATGATCGACGCCGGCGCGCTCAGCTCACCCATCAAGCTCAGCGCGGGCAAGAAACGCCATGCTCTGGTGCAACTGGCGGGCTAACCGAAGTTTTGGCGGGGCTCTGGCCCTGGGGCTCGTCGCCATTCTGGCGGCGGGTCCAGCCAAGGCTTGTTTGGACAAACGCCACTTCACAACCGAAGCTCGCTATCAATTGGTCTGCGATCTTAAAAAAAACACTGCCCTTCGAGGTTGGCAGCAGTCGCGTCTGGGATGACCATCTGGCCTTCTTTGACAAGAGCCAACCGATCCGCAAAGGCACACGGTACCGAACCGGCCTCGTGTTCACGGAATCCGGCCAGCCTTTCAAAACCGAGGCTCGCAGCCGGAAGATCGCTGAAAAGATCAGCCGTCTGAGCGCGTGCAAACTGGTTTCACACAGCTTCCAGCCCGGCAAACCCAGCCGGGTCGAATACGCCTGCAAACTGGCGAACTGAACCGCAAGCCGTTACCAGACGACCTGCACCAGGCTCAGAACCACGAGCACCGGTATGGAAAGGGCGGCGGCACAGACCAGCGCCGCCGCCTTCGTCACCTTTGGAGGCGGCGCATAAACGCCCATGACGTGAGAGTTTGACATATCCCTATTAACCCGACCTTAGGTTTACATCGGGTTAATGGGGCCATGTTCGATACCGACCCGCCCGCCGATGCCCCGCCGCTACAGCAAAGCGCCGGCTACGAATCCGCCCTGCGCAGTTTCGGCCACGCGCCCCTGCGCCTGTCCGACGGCACCCTTGCGCTGCGCCGCCGCCTGCCGGGCGGGCTGACGCTGCTGATGCTGCCCCGCGCCGCACCCATGCCACTCGATCACCTACCTGCGCTTTTGGCCGAGGTTGGTCTGCGCCGCTGCCTGCTGCTGCTCTCGCCGGATCGGCCCACACGCTACGACGCCCTGCCGCTGGTCAGCCCGACCCATGTGGCCGAACTGTCGCTGCATCCGCAGACCACCCACCAGCGCGGCGCCCTGCACCAGAAATGGCGCAACCGGCTGACCCGCGCCGAATCCTCGGGCACCACCGTGCGCATTGGTAACCCCGCCGATCTGAACTGGTTGCTGACCGCCGATGCCGCCCAACGCCGCGCCCGTGGCTATCGCGGCTGGCCCGTGGCGCTGACCCGCGCCTGGTGCGCGGCCAATCCGCGCGACACGCTGCTGCTCACCGCTCTGGCCCATGGCCGACCCATCGCCGCCGCGCTCTTCCTGATCCACGGCGCCGCCGCCAGCTACCACATCGGCCACAGCACCCCGCGCGGCCGCCAGCTGAACGCCCACAACCTGATCCTCTGGCAGGCGATGCGCCACCTCTCCGGGATGGGCGTCACCCGGCTCGACCTCGGCCCCATCGACACCGAAACCGCCCCCGGTCTCGCCCGATTCAAGCTCGGCACCGGCGCCCACACCCGCCCGCTTGGCGGCACCTGGCTCTGGGTGCCCGCGCTCGGCTCAATGCTGCGTCCACTCGCCCGGCTCGACCGCCGGTTGATGGCCGGTTAAGGCCGAAAAAACAGTTGTACAAAACGGTAAAACCGCTCCTCAGAGCCTGTACAAAACGGGCAATACTCAGCTCTCGGCCTTCTCCGCCAACGTCAGCCATTCCTCCTCTGCCGCCGCCAGTTTTTCCTGCCGCGCCACCAGCGCCTCGGTTGCCTTCTGGAATTTCACCGGCTCGCGGGTGAACAGCTCCGGGTCGGCCATCAACTGTTCCAGCTTGCCGATCTCCGCCTCCAGCCGTTCGATCTCTCCCGGCAGCGCCTCCAGCCGATGCTTCTCGGTAAAGGACAGCCCGGCAGGCTGCGCCTGGGCCTGCGCCGGTTTGGGCTTCGGCTTGTTATCCTTTTGTTTTTCCTGCTTTTCCTCGCGATCCTCCGGGCGTTGCGCCCGGTAGTCGCTCCAGCCCCCGGCATAAACCGTGGCGCGTCCAATGCCCTCCATCGCCACCGTGGTGGTCGCCACCCGGTCCAGGAAATCGCGGTCGTGGCTGACCAGCAGCACGGTCCCGTGATAGTCGTCCAGCAGTTCCTGCAACAGGTCCAGCGTCTCAACGTCCAGATCGTTGGTCGGCTCGTCCAGCACCAGCAGATTGCTCGGCTGCGCCATCAGCTTCGCCAACAGCAACCGCGCCTTTTCACCGCCCGACAGCGACCGCACCGGGGCCCGCGCCTGCGCCTCGTCGAACAGAAAATCTTTAAGATAACCAACGACATGGCGGGGATTTCCGCGCACCATGACCTGATCGGCCTGCCCCGAGACCCGCATGTCGGGATGGCCCGTCAGGCTCTCCCACAGGCTCATCTCCGGATCCAGCTGCGTCCGCGCCTGATCGAACACCGCGATCTCCAGATTCGACCCCAGTGTCACGGTCCCGGCATCGGGTGTCTCTTGCCCCAGCAGCAGTTTGAGCAGGCTGGTCTTGCCCACCCCGTTCGGCCCGACAAAGGCCACCCGGTCGCCACGTTGCACGATCAGCGAGAAGTTGCGGACAATGTCCTGATTTTCATAACTTTTCTGCAGGCCCTTGGCCTCGATCACCTTGCGGCCCGACTTCGGTCCGCTCTCCAGCACCATTTCGGCGGTACCCTGCCGCCGGATCTGCGAGGCCCTTTCGGCGCGCAAGGCCTGTAGCGCACGGACCCGACCCTGATTGCGCTTGCGCCGCGCGCTGATGCCTTCGACCGCCCATCGCGCCTCGGACTTGATCAGCCGGTTCAGCTTGTGCCGCTGGCTGTCCTCTTCCTCCCAAATCGCATCGCGCCAGGCCTCGAAGGCCTCGAATCCCTTTTCCTGCCGTCGCACAATTCCCCTGTCAATCCAGAGGGTTGCGCGGGTCAGCTCACACAGAAAGGCGCGGTCATGCGAGATCAGGACAAAGGCCGCGCGGGTGGATTTCAACTCCCGCTCCAGCCAGCCGATCGCCTCGATGTCGAGATGGTTGGTCGGTTCGTCCAGCAGCATCAGGTCCGGCGCCTCGGCCATCAGCCGCGCCAGCGCCGCGCGCCGCCGTTCCCCGCCCGAGGCGGTCTGCACCGCGCGCGCCGGGTCGAACTTCAGCCCCTCGCCCGCGCGTTCCACCTTGTAAAGCTCACCCGGCTCCAACCCGGCCGAGGCGAAATCGCCCAACGTAGCAAAGCCAGCCATGTCGGGTTCCTGCTCCATGTACCCCACCGAGCGCCCCGGCGGCACCACAACGTCGCCGCGATCCGGCTCGACCAGGCCGGCCATGACTTTCATCAGGGTGGATTTGCCCGATCCGTTGCGCCCGACCAGCGCAACGCGGTCGCCGCCGTGCACCACCAGGTCCAAACCATCGAACACGGGATCGCCGCCAAAGGTCAGCGAGATACCGGAAAGCTGTAAAAGGGGAATACGTGCCATGGCGCCTGCTAAACCGGCGCGCGTGTCAGGTCAATCGGGCTGGGTCTTTCTGATCGCAAATACCCAGATCACCCGGCCACCGCCCGTAGCAAACGCTTGCGCGCGGGCGGGATCGCACCGATTTCCAACCCGGTAAACACATGTAATGTATTCATTTTCCGGTCGACAACCGCATGGTCGCTGACCCAGCCCCCCATCATCAGGTAGGTTCGCAGCAGGGGCGGCATCCGCAGCATCGCCTTCTTGACGTCCGGCTTGCGCCGCAGCCGCGCGGCAAAGCGGAACACATCCGGCGCCTTGACCCGCGGCAACCAGCGTTTTGGCCCCAAATGCCGGTGTTTCAGCATCGCAAAGGCGTCCAGATATTGCTCTGTCTCGGTGCCGGCAAAGGACGAACAGCCAAACAGCATCTCGATATTGTTTGTATCGACAAAAGAGGTCATCGCCCCCCAGGCGACGCGCAGGATGTCCGGATCGTGCCAGTCGGGGTGCAGGCAGAACCGGCCCATCTCGACCATCCGCCCCTCAAAGCTCTGCAGACCGGAGAGCTCGTAATATTGTGCCGAGTAGCTGCGCGCGAGGTCTGAGCCGCCTTCGAGAACCAGCATCCGGAAACAGCAGACCAGCTGACCGCTGCGCAGATCATGCACGAGGATGTGGCTGCAGATATCGTCAAAAGCGTCCCTGTCAGACGTCGCCGTTGCAAAGGCCAGCGTGCGCAGTGCCTGCGCATCGGCGATGTCCTGGGCGCCGGACGCAATCCGCGCGCGATAGCGGCCTTTGGTCAGTAGCGGCATCCGGGGCCTCCGCCTGTTGCAGTGCAAAAGCTAATCAGGCCCGCCCTATCATACAAGGTGTGACAGGCCGGTGACGGCCGACGGGCATAGCGGACACGCGCTGTGATTAATCCAGAACCGAACCCGGGTTGAACCGGCCCAGGTTACCCAGAAGTTGCCGCAGGAATGTTTTGTCCTCGACGCTGGAACTGGTCACCCGTGTGCTGAGCGGAATCACCCGTCCGTCCTCCAGACCGTAGCGCTCGATATTGCGGACGACACCACGCTGATCGAAGGAGATCGCCACAAGTTCGCGCGAGACCACCTGTGGTTCGCGCGGGCCATAGTGGCGCATCCGTGTGGCAACATAGTAGTAGCCCGACTCCTTGAGCACACCCGAAGCCCCCGGCGAGCCGACGCTCTCGGCCACGGTGTCGCGGGTGTCGACACCAACCTTGATCGCGGCGAGATCCTCTTCGCTGGGCACATAGCCGTGGTTGCGGTAGATAGCGGTACAGGCCATGAGCGCCGACAGAGCGGTGCCAAGCAGCACGATCCGGCATGCCGGTTTCAGTCGCTTTGTGATCCCCACCATCTCTGCCCTCTTGCCTTGCCCGTGCGCGGCTTTTATTCCGATTACAGAAACTGCGCCCTCGGTTCAAGAAACGAAAAGCGATAACATGACCGGAACAACCGCCCTGCGCGTCGCGGACCTTGCACAGAACGCACCCACGCCGTTTGATATCCGCCCCGACGCCGCCGCGATGCAGGCGCTGGCCGCAGAGCTGGACCTGTCCGCGCTGCGCAAGCTGCGGTTTTCTGGTCAGATCAAGGCACAGGGTCGCAAGAACTGGCGGCTCGAGGGGCAGCTGGGCGCCACCGTGGTGCAACCCTGCGTCGTGACGCTGGAGCCGGTGACCACACGGATCGACGTACCCGTGGAACGCACCTATGTCGCGGGTTTGGAGGCACCGGCGGAAACCGAAGCCGAAATGCCCGAGGACGACACGGTCGAACCGCTGGGACCTGTGATCGACCCGGCTACGGTGCTGGCAGAAGCTCTGGCGCTGGCGCTGCCGCTTTATCCGCGCAAGGATGGTGCCGGACTGGAGGAGGCGGTTTTTACCGAACCCGGCAAAGCGCCCATGCGCGACGAGGACGCACGACCCTTTGCCGGCTTGTCGGCGTTGCGCGACCAACTCGGCAAGAAGGACTGACGCCGCCAGTGGCCGCCGGGTCTGCAAGCGCGAAAAACCGCTTGCCAATGTGAGGAAAAAACGTATTTTCGCGCCCTCATTCGGAATTTTGGTTGGACATCGCACAGGCTGCGGCCTAAACGCTCGTCACGCCGGACTGTAACGGAATCGCAACAACGCTGACGGGGTTCGCCCGAAGGCCCAAACTAGACAAAGGTTGAGACATGGCTGTCCAACAGAACAAAGTATCCAAATCGCGTCGCAACAACCGCCGTGCACACGACGCGCTGGTTGCTGCAAACCCCAACGAATGCCCCAACTGCGGGGAACTGAAGCGTCCGCATCACGTGTGCGCCTCTTGCGGTCACTACGACGACAAGGAAATCGTCGCCCTGACCGACGACATCGACCTGGACGAAGACGCGGCATAAGCCACGCCAGACAGGCCAGCCCATGACGGCCCAGACCGATCAGAAACGACCCGGCTCCCGGCGCATCATCATCTCGGTTGACGCGATGGGCGGTGACGCCGGGCCATCTGCCGTTGTGGCTGGTATCGTCAAGTCAGCAGAAAAGAACCCGGACATCGGGTTCATTCTGCATGGGCCACAGCAGCAGCTGGAACCGCTGGTATCGCGGCAGCGCACCCTGGAAGGGCGCGTCGAGTACCGCGATGTGGCCGACGTCGTCACGATGGAAGACAGGCCCAGCCATGTCATGCGCAATGGCAAGGGTACGTCGATGTGGTCAGCGCTCGAGTCGGTACGCAGCGGCGAAGCCGATGGCGCCGTTTCCTGCGGCAACACCGGCGCGCTGATGGCGCTGAGCATGTTGCGGCTGCGTAAGCTGCCGGGCGTCAACCGCCCGGCGATCGCGGTCCTGTGGCCGTCGCGCAACCCACAAGGTTTCAATGTGATGCTGGACGTCGGCGCGGACATCCGCGCCGATGCCCGCGATCTTTTGCAATACGCGCTAATGGGCGCGTCTTATGCGCGCAACGGTATGGATCTACGGCGTCCGCGCATCGGTCTGCTGAACGTCGGGACCGAACAGCACAAGGGCCGCACGGAGCTGAAAGAGGCGCACGGGCTGATCGCCCAGTTTGCCGAAACCGCCAATTACGACTTTGTCGGTTTTGTAGAAGGCAGCGACATTCCGGGCGATGTCGCCGATGTGATCGTCACCGACGGTTTTACCGGCAACGTCGCCATCAAGACCGGCGAAGGCACGGCCGGGTTGATCGGAGATCTGTTGCGCGAAGCGTTCAAGTATTCGCCCCTGTCGCGACTGGCCTCGGTTCTGGCGATCACCTCAATGAACCGCCTGAAGAAACGGATCGACCCCCGCCGGGTCAACGGCGGGGTCTTTCTGGGATTGAACGGTAACGTGGTCAAATCTCACGGCAGTGCCGATGCAACAGGTGTATCCGCCGCGATCAAACTGGCGTTTCACCTAGCCCAGTCCGGATTCGCCGAAAAACTCGCGGCGCGGGTTGCATCCACCGTTGAGCTTACCCAAGATGACCCCATACCGGCGGCCAACCCGGATCAAGACCATAATGAAGGGCAGGCATGAGCCATGAACAGACGCGCAGTTGTTACCGGAATCGGACATTACCTGCCGGAGCGCGTCGTGCCCAATTCGGAATTCGAAGCGACACTGGACACCACGGACGAGTGGATTAGGTCCCGCTCGGGTATTGAGCGGCGCCATTTCGCGGCCGAAAATGAAACCACGTCGGATCTGGCCACAAAGGCCGCGCTAGCGGCGCTGAAAGACGCCGGGCTTGAGGCCGATGACGTGGACGCCATCGTGGTGGCGACCTCGACGGCGGACCTGACGTTTCCGTCAGCGGCCACCATGGTTCAGGCCAGCCTTGGCATGACTCGTGGCTTTGCCTTCGATGTGCAGGCGGTTTGTGCCGGATTCGTTTACGCGCTGAGCACGGCAAATGCCCTGATCCTTTCGGGGCAGGCAAGCCGGGTGCTGGTGATCGGCGCCGAGACATTTTCCC
Source organism: Seohaeicola saemankumensis (assembly GCF_020171285.1). Lineage (GTDB taxonomy): Bacteria > Pseudomonadota > Alphaproteobacteria > Rhodobacterales > Rhodobacteraceae > JAIUZI01. The sequence continues at coordinate 123,474 of NZ_JAIUZI010000011.1, read as the reverse complement.
GCATCATGGACTGGACAGACCGGTCGACCTGCGTGCTGTTCGGGGACGGCGCAGGCGCGCTGATCCTGGAGGGGCAGGAAGGCAAAGGCACCCCGCAGGACAGGGGCATACTGGCCGTCGACCTGAATTCCGACGGGCGATACAAGGACCTGCTGTATGTGGACGGCGGCGTGTCGACCCAGACCACCGGGTATTTGCGCATGCAAGGGAACCAGGTGTTCCGCCATGCTGTTGAAAAGCTTGCACAAACCGCCGATACAGCGCTGGCACGTGCGGGGCTGGAAACAAGCGACGTCGATTGGATTGTCCCGCATCAGGCCAACATCCGCATCATCAAGGGTACCGCCAAGAAGATGGGACTGGACATGGACAAGGTCGTTGTCACCGTCCAGGATCACGGCAACACATCCGCCGCCTCAATTCCGCTTGCGCTGTCGGTTGGAAAGAGCCGCGGACAGATCAAACCGGGCGATCTGGTGGTGACCGAGGCGATCGGTGGCGGACTGGCCTGGGGCGCTGTTGTCCTGCGTTGGTAAACTGCGCGTCAAGTCGCCATTCCAACCCATTGCAAATCATTGATATTGACAGCGAATTTACCTGCGCCCTATTCTTCTGCAATAAAACGGGGAATGGTATGGGCGAAAAAACTCTGACGAGGATGGACCTCAGCGAAGCGGTGTTTCGCGAGGTGGGGTTGTCGCGCAATGAAAGCGCGCAACTGGTGGAAAGCATGCTGGAGCATATGTCCGATGCTTTGGTACAGGGCGAGCAGGTGAAGATCTCGTCTTTTGGAACCTTTAGCGTGCGCGAAAAATCTGCCCGGATCGGGCGAAATCCCAAGACTGGCGAAGAGGTTCCGATTCAGCCGCGCAGGGTCCTGACGTTTCGCCCTTCGCACCTGATGAAGGACCGGGTCGCAGACGGTAACCGCAAGTCTTAAAAGCAGGACCCAGTAGAGATGAGTAAATCCCCCGACGCCTTTCGCACCATCAGTGAAGTTGCGGATTGGCTGGGGGTTCAGGCTCATGTCCTGCGCTTTTGGGAAAGCAGGTTCAGCCAGGTGAAACCGGTGAAGCGCGCGGGCGGTCGGCGGTATTATCGCCCGGCGGACATGCTGTTGCTGGGCGGCATCAAAAAGTTGTTGCACGACGATGGGCTGACCATCAAAGGCGTTCAGAAAATGTTGCGGGAACATGGGGTTGCGCATATTTCCGACCTCTCGCAGGCGTTGGAAGAACCCAGCATCACCACCGAGCCGAAAACCGGAACCAAGGGTGCGACGATTGTCCGGTTCAAGGAGCGCCTCGACGAGGCCGATGCCACTGATGCCGAGCCACCCGAGGCGCAGATCAGCATGCAACTGGAGCCGGAAAGCACTGACACGAACACGACGCCAGAATCCGAGCAGCCCGAACCCGAGGCAAACGAGGAGATCGAAGGCCGACCCGCCCTGCCCGCATTCCTGCACCGGCCAATGGCAGCGCCTGAGCCGCCGTCAGACACCGCGACCGAAGACGCCTCGCACGAGGAGCCGATACCTGAACCCGAGGCGGCTGTTGCGGCTTCTCCCGAAGCGGTAGCGGAACCGGACGAGGCACCCCGGGACATCCCCGATCCGCCCGACGCAGATGCCCTGCCCTATGCGCCCGGCGCACTTGCGCGCCTGGTGCTGGTCGAACGGCTGACGCCCGATCAGGCCCGCGATATCGCGCCTTTGGCCGAACAATTGCGGCTCTGGCACGACCAGGCCGCAAAGATGGGAACGGGCTGACAAAAAGCCATGATTCCCCCTTGCCCCCGGCCTCAAAACCGGTATGAACACTCCATCGTCGGGCTATGGCGCAGCCTGGTAGCGCGTCCGTCTGGGGGACGGAAGGTCGCAGGTTCGAGTCCTGCTAGCCCGACCAAATCACACCGACGATGCACAAGCCCTGGCCGCAGCCCTTACGCAGGAAAGGGACCGGCATGACAGGTGTTTACGCAAATCAGCAGATCGAAAACATGATCGCGGACGGCACCATTTCGGGCCGCCCCGATATCGAGCCCGTGCAAATCCAGCCCGCAAGCCTGGACCTGCGCTTGGGTACGGTTGCCTATCGTGTCAGAGCCTCGTTTCTGGCCGGACAGGACAGCACAGTAGCCGAACGGCTGCGCGAATTCGAAATGCACCGCATCGATCTGTCAGACGGTGCAGTTTTGGAAAAGGGCTGTGTTTATCTGGTCCCGCTGATGGAATCGCTGGACCTCCCCGATGATTTGTCGGCCGCGGCCAACGCGAAGAGTTCCACCGGCCGGTTGGATCTGTTGACCCGCATGATCACCGACGGCGGCACCGAATTCGACCGGGTGCCGGGCGGCTACACCGGACCGCTGTATGCCGAGATCTGCCCGCGCAGCTTTTCCGTGCTGGTCCGTCCGGGTATGCGCCTGAACCAGATCCGGTTCCGGCGTGGAGACGCAATGCTGTCGGATGCGGAACTTGTCGATCTGCACGCGCGGTCCCCTCTGGTGGACGGGCCAGCCGTCATTCAGGACGGGCTGGGGTTTTCCGTCGACTTGCGCCCCAATGGAACGGATCTTGTCGGTTACCGCGCCAAACCACACACCGGGGTGATCGATCTGGACCGGATCGGAGCCTATGATCCCGTTGATTTCTGGGAAGAAATTCGAACAGGCGATGGGCGGATCATTCTGGACCCCGGGGCGTTCTATATCCTCGTCAGCCGCGAAGCCGTTCATATTCCGCCCAGCTATGCCGCCGAAATGGCCCCGTATCTGGCAATGGTTGGCGAATTCCGGGTCCACTATGCCGGGTTCTTCGATCCTGGTTTTGGCCATGCCGAAGCCGGCGGAGCGGGATCACGCGGTGTACTGGAGGTGCGCTGTCACGAGGCGCCCTTTGTTCTGGAGCATGGCCAGGTTGTCGGGCGTCTGGTTTATGAGCGCATGGAACAGGTGCCGACTCAGCTTTACGGCGCAGGTATCGCCTCGAACTATCAGGGTCAGGGGCTGAAACTGGCAAAACACTTCAAAAGCTGATGTCGCGTATCGGCGTTTGCCGATGCAGGTCGGACCGCGTCCGGCGATTAAAGCTGATTTTGCCGTGCCGCACGACGGGCCTGGCGCATAGCCCGGATACGAGCCCGATCCTGCGGTGACATCTTGGCTTTCTGCTGTGCATGGGAGTCATCATGATCGGCCAGATCGTCACGCCCGCCCCGCTGTTGCTGTTTGGGTTTGCCGAGGTTGCTTGCCGCGTTGATCCCGGCATTGATCCCCGTGTTCACCAACCGGTGCATGATTGTACGCAGGACCATATTTACGATTTGGTTCATGTTCATGACTGAAACTTTCTGCTGCCCAGCTGACATATAGCCTGCAATCTTGCAATTTTGAGGGCGAATTGAGGGTTATTCTTCAAAGAGTTCGGATTGCCCGTCGGCCTCGGGTCCATCTTCGTCCTCGGATTGACCCAGAGACAGGGCCCCCGGAGGCGGACGGTTTTCCAGCAGACCGGCTGCCCGCAACTCCTTGAGCCCTGGCAGATCGCGGGCGCTCTCCAGTCCGAAATGATCCAGGAATTCGGGGGTTACGACAAAGGTCACCGGCCGGCCCGGTGTCATTTTGCGGCGGCCCAGACGGATCCATTCCATTTCAAGCAACTGATCGATGGTGCCACGGGAAACCGAAACGCCGCGGATCTCTTCGATTTCAGCTCGGGTGCAGGGCTGGTGATAGGCAATGATCGCAAGAGTTTCGATGGCCGCACGGGACAGTTTTCGGGTCTCGACTGTCTCCTTTTGCATCAGGAAACCGAGATCGGGCGCCGTGCGGATAGCCCAGGCATCGCCAATCCGTACAACCCGGACACCGCGCCCCTCATAGCGTTTGCGCAAATGCGCCAGGGCCTCGGCGGCGTCGCATCCATGCGGCATCCTCGCCTCCAGATCGCGCACCGGAACCGGAGCGGCGCTGGCAAACAGCATCGCTTCGATCATCCGTTCCTGTTCGGCGATCGGCGGCGCCTCGAACAGGCTTTCCGCCGGGCCTTCGGTGTCATCGTCGTCGGGGTGCTCTGTCACTGGCCGCTTTCCTTTTTGCGCAACTCAATGGGTGCAAAGGTGTCGCTCTGGCGAATCTCGAGATGACCTTCCTTGACCAGTTCCAGCGAGGCCGCAAAGGTCGCCGCGGTGGCCGAACGCCGCCTTACCGGGTCACCGCCCCAACCCTCGGGCAGGTAACTGACCATATCGGTCCAGGATCCGGCAAAGCCGATCAGCCCGCGCATCCGTTCCAGCGCCTGCTCCATGGTAAAGACGGAATCGCGGTCCATCACAAAGGGACGGAATTCATCCCGGGTGCGGATTCGCGCGTAGCCCTGCATCAGATCCAGCAAGGTGGCGCTGTAGGTCACGGTCCGGATGCGGGCGACGTCTTCGCCCTGCCCGCGCACAAAGAAATCCCGGCCAAGCCGGTCGCGCGCCATCAGGCGGGCGGCGGCATCGCGCATCGCCTGCAATCGCTCCAGTTGGAACGCCAGATGAGCAGCCAGTTCTTCGCCCGAGGGACCCTCTTCGGATGGGTCCGGCGGCAACAGCAGGCGAGATTTGAGAAAGGCCAGCCAGGCCGCCATGACCAGGTAATCGGCGGCCAGTTCGATCCGCAGCGCCTTGGCCCGTTCGACAAAGGCCAGGTACTGCCTTGCCAGTTCCAGAACCGAAATCTTGCGCAGATCGACCTTTTGCGTGCGTGACAGCGTCAGCAACACGTCCAGCGGCCCCTCGAATCCATCTACATCGACAATCAATGCCTCGGCGGCCAGCCTTTCGGCGACCGGCAGCGGGTCTTCCTGAAAGAGGTTATCCGACATAAACCTGTCCGCCCATGAGGCGGGAAAGGTCGGCTTCGGCCGTCTGAATGTCAAGCGGTGCGGGTGTCCGGCGGGCCGCGAGCGCGGTTTCCGCGCGAGCCTGCGCCTGATCCGACATCTGACCGGCAGCCTGAGCCACCTCGGCGCGCTCTGCCAGAGTTCCATTGCACAGCAGGATCACGTCGCATCCGGCAGACAACGCACGCCGGGACAGATCGCTAAGTGACCCACTGAGCGCCTTCATCGACAGATCGTCGGTCATGATAAGCCCGTTAAAACCGATCTGCTCGCGAATGACAGCCATCATTGGCGCCGAAACGGTCGCTGGCTGGTCGTCGATGGCGTCATAAACCAGATGTGCGGTCATCCCCATCGGCAGATCGTTTAACTGATGGAATGGAGCGAAATCCGTGTCATCCAGATCCTCGGCATCCGCAGATACATGCGGCAGGTCATAGTGGCTGTCCTGCGTCGCGCGGCCGTGACCGGGGATATGTTTCAGAACCGGCAGCACGCCGCCCTGCAACATACCCTCTGCCGCTGCCCGGCCCAGCCTGGCCACGGTCGCGGCATCGCTGCCATAGCAGCGGTTCAGCAGGAAAGGATGGGTTTCGGCAAAGGCCAGATCGACCATCGGTGCACAGTTGCTGTCGATTCCAAGCGCATGCAATTCATGCGCGATCAGGCGGTAGCGCAGGAACATTGCCCGCTCCGCCTCTGCGCCGGCGCGGGCGACATGATCCAGGGGCGGCATCCATTCGCGCGCCAGCGGCGCACGCAAGCGTTGAACGCGACCGCCTTCCTGGTCGATGGTAATCGGTGCCTCGCGGCCGACGGCCTCTCGGAAATCGCCGCACAGGGCCCGGATCTGGTCCGGCGTGTCGATGTTCCGCGCGAACAGGATGAAGCCGAAAGGATCCGCATCCCGGAAGAAAGACTTTTCTTCCGCCGTCAGCCTGAGCCCCTCGGCATCGAGAATAGTTGCGCCGAAATTCACCGCGTTGTCACCGGGATGCAATCGGCATTTTCGGCAACCAGTGCAGAACAAAAACGGCGCGCATCGCTGAGATCGTCAAACCCCATGGCCCGCAGACGATAGAAGGTCCGACCACCGCTGGAGGCCTTTTGAATCACCCGCTTCTTGCCATCCATATAGTCACCGAACCTGCTGTTCAGGCGGTCCCACTCGGCGCGCGCCACCTCGGGGCTGTCATAGGCCCCAAGTTGTGCCAGCCGTGTACCCAGCGGCAGGGTCTCCGGGTCGACATCCAGTTCGGCAGAGACGTCTACCGCCGAGCTAAGCGCCGCGCTCACATCCGCGCCTTCGCTGTCGGCGTGCACCACCGCCCGTTTTGGGCGCGCCACCGGCCGCAGCGACCGGGCCAGCCCGGGGCCGCCGGCAACCGAGGGGGGCGCCCCTGACTCGGACTGCGTGTCCGTTTGGGTCAGGGCCAGATCCATTGTTTCATCTTCGCGCATCTCGGGTCCGTCGGTCAGCGCGGGCACCCCATTGACAAGGTCGTCGACCAGTGCATCGACCGATCCCTCGCGGAACTGAGCCAGCGCCTCTTCCGACGGGCCGACCGGTTCCGCGGCCGCCACGGGCTCTTCCTGTTCGGTGGCGGCGACAGGCAGCGACACTGGAACCGGTTTCAATTCGCTCATGGGAGCATCTTCGTCGCTAAGCTGGACCGGGCGCGGCGCCAGAACCAGCCGGTCCGCTGTCGGGGCCGCGATGCCCTGGGCAGCTACGGCGTTGACCGCCAGCCCCTGATGATCGGCGGGCCGACCGCCCGGATCCTCGGGCTGTATCCGCATCGGCCCTTCGACCGCCCTAACCACCGGCACGCCGCTGACATCGCGCACCACCAGACGGTAGCCCCAGACGCCAACGCCCGCGATCAATGCGACAGAGGCCACCGCCCCCAGAAGATTGACCATTTTTCCGATTGAAGATGCTGCCGAAGGCGCAGGTTCTGCCTGCGGTTCCGTTGCGGAATCCGCATACAAATCTGCGCCATACACGTCGTCCGTGTATTCGATATTCGCCATGTCCGCCTCACTGCCCTATGACGCGGAGCGGATCCACGCATGGGTTATCTTGCCTCTGCCTCGGGCCGGCGGTTCGGGCGGCTTGAGTTACCGCATCTCCTGCGCCGGTGTGACCCCAAGAATACCAAGGCCGGCGGAAATAACAACGGAAACGGCCCGCGCAAGGGCCATTTTTGCCTGACTTGTGGCCACATCGCCCTCTTGGATGAACCGCAACTCGTGCAATTCGTTGCCACGGTTCCACAGCGCGTGGAAATCGCCCGCCAGTTCATAAAGGTAAAAGGCAACGCGGTGCGGTTCATTGGTCCGCGCGGCGGTTTCCACAAGGCGCGGCCATTCGGCCAGTTTCCGGGCCACCGCAAGTTCGGACTCGTGGGTGATACGGCCCAGATCAGCGCCGGCCAGTGTCGCGTCGTCGGCGGCAAATCCGGCTTCGGCGGCCTTGCGCAGAACGCTCATCACCCGCGCGTGGGCATATTGCACGTAGAACACCGGGTTCTCGCGGCTCTGCTCAAGAACCTTGTCGAAATCGAAATCCAGCGTCGCGTCATTCTTGCGGGTCAGCATGACAAAGCGGGTCACATCCGGCCCGACCTGATCGACCACGTCACGCAGGGTGACAAAGTTGCCCGCCCGTTTGGACATCTTGAACGGTTCGCCGTTCTTGAACAGCCGCACCAGTTGCGTCAGTTTGATGTCCAGCGGCACCTTGCCGTCCGACAGCGCCGACACGGCCGCTTTCATCCGTTTGACATAGCCGCCGTGGTCGGCCCCAAACACATCAATAAGCGCGTCGAAGCCCCTGGAAACCTTGTCATAATGATATGCGATGTCGGGGGCGAAATAGGTCCAGCTGCCGTCAGATTTCATGATCGGGCGGTCCAGGTCGTCACCATGCGCGGTAGACCGGAACAAGGTTTGCTCGCGCGGTTCCCAATCCTCGGGCGTCTTGCCCTTGGGCGGCTCCAGCGTGCCGCGATAGATCAGGTCCTTGGCGCGCAGATCCTCGATCGCCGCTTCGATCCTGCCGGTGCCGTAGAGCGATTTTTCCGAGAAGAACACATCCATCTCGACGCCAAGCGCCGCCAGATCCTCTCGGATCAGCGCCATCATCGCGTCGGTGGCAAAGTCGCGCAGTTCTTCCAGCCAGACGTCCTCTGGCTGATCAACCCAGGTGTCGCCCTTGTCGGCGGCCAGTTGTTCGCCGACCGGGATCAGGTAGTCACCAGGATAGGTGCCCTCGGCAAAGGCCACCTCCTGCCCTAGCGCCTCCAGGTACCGCAGGTAAACCGACCGGGCCAGCACATCGACCTGCGCCCCGCCGTCGTTGATGTAGTATTCGCGGGTGACGTCATACCCGGCATAAGCCAGCAGACTGGCCAGCGCATCTCCGAACACCGCGCCGCGAGTGTGGCCGACATGCAGCGGCCCGGTAGGGTTTGCGCTGACGTATTCAACATTTACCTTGCGCCCCTGCCCCATGTCGGACCGGCCGAAACCGGTGCCCTCGGTCAGAACGCTGCCGATAACACCCTGCCAGACACCTTCGGCCAGACGCAGGTTCAAAAAGCCGGGTCCGGCGACTTCGGCGCTGTTGATACGGGGATCGGCGGTCAAATGCGGAACCAGAGCCTGTGCGATGTCGCGCGGTTTCATCCGGGCCGGTTTTGCCAGCACCATCGCGGCATTGGTCGCCATGTCGCCATGGGCCGCATCACGCGGAGGCTCAACCGCGACATTGTCGAACGACAGCCCCTCCGGCAGCGTACCATCGGCTGTCATCGCGGCCAGACTGTCCAGAACAAGCGAGCGGATATCGGCAAAAAGGTTCATCACGGGCATCCTTGAAACGGTTTGGCGCGGTGTATCACTTGGCTGCGCGCCGTCAACCAAAGCGCAGGGTGTCACGTGGCGGCGCAGAGCCGTAAATGTTCCTGCAGGGCAAAACGGTCCGTCATACCGGCAATGTAGTCAGATACGATCCGTGCCAGTGCGATCTTGTCATTCGCCCGTTCCAGGTCGGCGTGCCAGCGATCCGGCAAAAGGTCGGGGCGGGCCAGAAACAACGGGAACAGATCCTCAACGACACGGGTAACTTCGGCGCGTTTTGTCATCACTGACGGGGCGCGGTACATCCTGCGAAACAGAAAGGCGCGGATTTCGGTCAGATCGCGCCAGACATCGGCGGAGAACTGTATCACCGGCCGCCCCAACGCGCGGATGTCTTGGACCGATCGCGCGCCCGAACCGTCCAACAGTGACTGTGACGTATTAATCACATCGGAAACCATGACACCGAACACCCGCCGCAGCGCCTCGTGCCGGCGGCGGTTGGCTTCCAGGCGCGGGTAAAGCCGGTCCACTTCGGCATAGGCCGGACCGACGATGGGCAGCGGTTCGATATCGGCATCGGTGAACAGTCCGGCCCGCAGGCCGTCGTGCAGATCGTGATTGTTGTAGGCGATATCGTCTGCGAGAGCGGCGACCTGCGCCTCGGCGCTGGCATGGGTATGCAGTTCCAGATCGTGCCGCGCGTTGTAATCGGCCAGCGCATAGGGCAGCTCGCCCAGCACCGGACCGTTGTGTTTGGCAATCGCCTCGAGCGTTTCCCAGGTCAGGTTCAACCCGTCGAACTCGGCATAGTGTTTTTCCAGCGCAGTCACGATGCGGATCGCCTGGGCATTATGATCAAAGCCGCCATAAGGCGCCATCAACGCATGCAGAGCGTCCTCGCCGGTGTGGCCAAACGGCGTGTGCCCCAGATCATGGGCCAGGGCGACCGCTTCAGTCAGCTCGGCGTTCAAACCCAATGCGCCGGCAATCGTTCGGGCCACCTGTGCCACCTCGATCGAATGGGTCAACCGGGTGCGGTAATTGTCGCCCTCGTGTTCGACAAAGACCTGGGTCTTGTGTTTCAGCCGCCGAAAGGCGCTGGCATGAATGATCCGGTCCCGGTCCCGCTGAAAACAGGACCGAAAGCTGCTTTCCTCTTCCGGCACCAGCCGCCCACGGCTGAGATCCGGATCCGACGCAAAAGGCGCGCGCATCTTGTGTTGTTGTCCTTGTCGCCTGTCCCTGCGGTTTCTATATTGTACATCACAGCTTAAGGAAACCATCGGAGCCCTGACATGCAGCTTCCACCCCGTGTGACAGAACGCGCCTTTGCCCGTCTGGCCGAAATCGGCGCCGGCGAGCAGGGTCAGGCGCTGCGCGTAGCGGTCGAAGGCGGCGGTTGCTCCGGCTTTCAGTACGAAATTGCGCTGGATGCGCCCGCCGAGGACGATCTGGTGCTCGAAGGGAATGGGCAAAAGGTTGTGGTCGATGCCGTGTCGCTGCCGTTTCTGGAGAACGCCACGATCGACTTTACCGAAGAACTGATCGGCGCCCGCTTTGTCATCGACAACCCCAACGCCAGTTCCTCTTGCGGATGCGGCACGTCCTTCTCAATGTAGCCGCTCAGGGATCGGTTCGGAATCCACGACCAAACGGGAACCCGACCAGCAGCGGTTTGCGCTGATTTTCTGGGGTGAACTGATCCCAGACCGGGAACAGCCCGGTTCCCATTACGATGGCAACGCCGAGGTATGTATTTGCGGACGGGAACTCGCCAAAAAACAGCGCGCCCAGTCCGACCATCCAGACAAACTGCAGATTCATCAGCGGCGTGACGGCATAAGCCGGCAGCAGTCGAAGCGCGACGACCAGCAACCAGCGGGCCGTGAACAGGCACATCGCATAGCCCGCAACCCAGACCAGGTCGGCCAGTGGCATTGGTTGCCAGACAAACGGCAGCGCCACGGCCATTGTCGCGAAGATCGCCATGTTTGGATAGAACACCTGGGCCAGTGAATTGGTCTCCCGTTTGCCGATGTGGCGGGCCATTACCATCGACAAGGTCCCGAACAAAGCGGCCGAAAAAGCCCAGATATGTCCTGTGGACACGGCGCCGAACCCGTTCGGGAACAGGCACAAGACACCGCCAAACCCCGTTGCCAGCGCGATCCAGACGGCCGGGCGCACGTGTTCGCGCAGGATAACGCCGGACATTGCCCCGGCCAGGATCGGCATCAGCCCGATGAACAGAAAGACCTCCGCAAAGGGGAGAAGACGGAAAGCGTAAAAGAACGATATGGCTGCCAGAACCGTAGCCCCAGACCGGATCGCCATGGCACCCGGTGACCGCGTGATCAGACCGCGCTGCTGGGAGGGATGCCGATCCGCCAGCACGCTCAGCCCCATGACAATCAGACCGCTGAGGCAATAGAGTTGCGGAGCCGAATACCCCCCCGCGATCAGTTTCGTGATGGCATCCGCAGAGGAAATCATCGCAGTATAAACGACAACCAGAACAGCGCCCAGCGACGCTGTTCTGGCGGCCGCCTGCGGGGTTGTGCCGGTCACGACGGAGTCCGGCGAAGACCGGTCCGTGCAAAGCCGGCAAAAAACGCCTCGAACTTGTCGCTGCTGGCGCGCGCCTCGGTGAGAATGTCAAAACCGATCTCGGTCAGGGCGTCTTCGACATGGGGGCGCATCGCCGCCCAGTCGGACGAGCGGTCATCCTCCATCCGGAACATGCATTCCGACATTTCTCGCAGCGGGCCGGTAAAAGGCTGCGCGCGGCGAAAGGCCATCCGGTCAAATTCTGCCGGTTTGACAAAGGCATCGCGGCCCGAAACCGCCATCAGCCAGTTGCAGACGAAATAGTCGTGGTAGTCGTCCGCCGTATCGACCTGTGGTCCGGTCGAGATGGAAAAGCGGTGGGTTTCTCGCTCCAGCCAGTCTTCCCAGATTGCTGAAGGTTGTTGCCCGGCATACCGCATCGCGACACAGATTTCGGCCAAAAGGTCGGCGTTTTGGTCCAGGTAGGCCAAAATGCCCGCGAATTCGAGCGACGTGATCGCCGCCTGCGACAACCTGGGATCCCGACGGCCGTACTCGCTGAGATAGAAAACGATATGTGTCAGCTCGTAAGCGGCCTTCTTGTTGGGCATCGCAAAGGTTTCGGAACGGTCGATAAATCGGTGCAGCCGGTCGGTCAGGCCGGTGTCATGCGGCAGGGGGTCAACCCCGCGCCGCCGCATCAGCCGCCGGGCCTCAGCACGTTGCAGATCGCTCAGCTCCGCTTCGGCAAACCCTTGTTGCGCCACCCAGGCACAAAGCGCTTCACCCTTGGTTCCCGCCATCCCCAGATCTTCGAGATCCAGGCAGATCGACAACAGAAACCGGTAATACTGTGGGAAAAAACCCAGACGCTTTTCCACCTGTTCATAGAATCCCTCGTGCGCGGCGAGCGCCTGATCAGCCAAGGGCAACCCGGTGCATTCGAGTATGTTCAGCAGTTCTGCGTTTTCCTTCAGCCAAAATACGTCGTCGTTAAACCGGCGATGCTGCGCAAAGCTGGTCAGAAGGGCCGACCGGCCCTCGGCTTTGCTCTGACGGTGGGACGGAACGTTCAGATGAATGACATTCGACATAAGAGGAGTCCTTTTTCCGAATGGCGTTCTCTGAACGCCCCGTGTCCAACTTCAGTATTCTCGTGCGGGAGGCTTAGCTGCCGGAAGAGAACATGTGGGTCGCGTCACCTGCAGTGGCATCGCTGCTGGCCGAGGGCGCAGAACCCGACGAGAACATCTGCGTACCTTCGCCGGTGGTCGCGACAGCACTGGCCGAAGGGGCCGAACCCGACGAAAACATCTGTGTGCCTTCACCGGTGGTCGCCGCAGCGCTGGCCGTGGGGGCCGAACCCGACGAGAACATCTGTGTGCCTTCGCCGGTGGTCGCCGCGGCGCTCGCCGAAGGGGCCGAACCCGACGAGAACATCTGCGTGCCTTCGCCGGTGGTCGCCCCAGCACTGGCCGTGGGGGCCGAACCCGACGAGAACATCTGGACCAGTTCGCCGTTAAAAGCAGTGGACGCGGCAGCCGGAGCGGACCCCGACGAGAACATTTCAACACCTTCGCCAGCCAACGACCGGCTCGACGCACGCGGTGCGGACCCCGACGAGAACAGCGCGGTCGCGTCGCCGCTCATCAGATCGGCACATGCGGACGGCGCGGAGCCAGACGAGAACATAAAGGTCCCCTCTCCGTCGAACAGGCTGGCGGATTCGCCGGTGGTGACTGCAGTATCGATGACGTAGGATTTAAGTTGAGCGTTCATGGCAGCAATTCCCAGTTTGTGAAGTTGATCGCCCTTCGACGCTTGCACCCTTAAGGAGAGTTGCAAACAGTTTTTTCTACCCAAAGGCGTTGTCGAAGCGAGTTATCCACATCAACTGCATCCTTCAAAAAACTGACACACAACCTAAACGTGTTGAAACAAACCCAATCAAAAAAACTTATCCACAGCCTCAAACACGGACAGGTTTTTCCAGATCCCTCACTGAAATGATCCCGAATCACCCGCGTCAGCATCGGCTCTCGGGCGGTCTCGATTCGGGTTTGACGCGACCCGGATTCACACAATACTGCCCGCACTTGCCCTGACCGCTCCCTTGCGCGATAGACAGGTCAGGCCTGTACGGAGTGACACCGATGAAAATCGCCACCTACAACATCAACGGCATCAAGGCACGCGCGCTGGCCCTGCCAGCCTGGTTGGATGCCGCACAGCCGGATGTGGTGTTGCTTCAGGAAATCAAATCGATTGACGAGAATTTCCCGCGCGAATTGTTCGAAGATCGCGGCTACAACGTGGAAACACACGGGCAGAAGAGCTTTAACGGTGTGGCCATCCTGTCGAAACTGCCGCTCGAAGACGTATCGCGCGGCCTGCCCGGAGATGACGACGATGTTCAGGCCCGCTGGATCGAGGCGACGGTCGTCGGGAAGCAGGCACTGCGACTGTGCGGGCTGTACCTGCCCAACGGCAATCCCGCTCCGGGACCGAAATACGATTACAAGCTTGCCTGGATGGAACGTTTGCGCCTGCGCGCCGCGGCATTGCTGGCCGACGAAATGCCTGCGCTGATGGCCGGTGACTACAATATCATCCCGCAGGCCGAAGATGCGGCCCGGCCTGACGCCTGGCGCGAGGACGCCCTGTTCCGGCCCGAAAGCCGCGCCGCGTACCGCCGGATCGTGAACCAGGGCTTTTCGGACGCCTTCCGGCTCTGCAATGCGCTGCCTGAGCAGTATTCATTCTGGGACTACCAGGCCGGCGCGTGGAATCGCAACGACGGGATCCGGATCGACCATATCCTGTTAACCCCGCAGGCAGCCGACCTGTTGCTGGACGCAGGTATTGATGTCGAGATCCGTGGCCATGAAAAACCTTCGGACCACGTTCCGGTCTGGGTCGAACTGGACCTTTGAAGCACCGGTCGCCCGGGTTTCGCCGGCAGATCCTGACAACGTCTGAGCGCTCAGCGGGCTGACGCCGTCACGCGTGAGGGATCGGGTTCAGCCAGCGCATCCGCCTTGCCCGCTGGTCAGCCCGCCGTGACGTCGTGGCGATAGATCCAATCGAACTGCCGCACCATGTGTCTGGGGGCCAGCATGCCCCCCACCCGCAGTGCCAGATGTGCCAACCCGCGCACCGGTGGCTGGCGCAGGTGATATTTCCACGCGTTGTTGTTGGCCGCCGCGATCACCCGAACGGCCCGATCGCGCCGGCGCTGCTGATAATGCCACAGACCTTCGCCGTCGGTTCCGGCCTTCGACAAGGCATCAGCCAGAACCCAAGCGTCTTCCAGCGCCATGTTTGCCCCCTGCGCCATGAATGGCAGCGTCGGGTGCGCCGCGTCGCCCAAAAGCGCAACCCTTCCGCTGTGCCAATGCTCAGCCACCGGATGCCGGAAAAGCCCCCAAAGACCGACCTTATCGACGCAGGCCAGGAGATCCCGCGCCAAACCACCGAATCCGGCGAAAGCCGCGCGCAAGTTGTCGGGATCGTCAGAGTGCGTCCAACCTTCGGCGGTCCAGTCAGCCTGTTCGCGCACCGCAACGATATTGACCAGATCACCGCCGCGCAGCGGGTAACAGACCATATGCTGCCCCGGCCCCATGAACAGTTGCACTTCTGGCCCAAGGCCAGGATCGTTTGGCACAACCGCCCGCCAGGCGGCCTGTCCGGTGAAGAACGGGGCATCGTCCCCGTTCAATGCCACTCGCGTTCGTGAATGCAGCCCATCGGCCCCCACGACTAGGTCCCCTTCGATGCGGGCCCCGTTGGCCAGATGCACGACCGGATCCGGTCCCGCCTCGACCGATTTTACCTTTTGCAACAGCCTGACCTGAATACCGCGATCTCGAACGGCGCCTGCCAGCAGTGAAATCAGGTCGGACCGATGAACGCAGTAGAACTTCTGGTCGGCCGCATGGCGGGCCAGATCCAGCCGGAGCACCAGATCGCCACGCATATGGCTGCGCAGGTTTACCGCCTCGGCACGCACCGCGGTCTTCGCCAGGCCGTCAGCCAGGCCCAGCTTTTGTATCACAGCCAGCCCGTTCGGACTGATCTGCAGCCCGGCACCGACTTCGGTAATCGCCTCGGCCTGTTCCAGGACAGTGACTTCGGCACCGCTTGCCTGCAATCCCAGCGCGGCGGCCAGACCACCGATACCGGCCCCGATTACGATAGCCTTCTGTCCATTCAATGACATGTGAAACCCGCCTCCCGGCCTGCGATGTTGCCGCCGTGCTAAACGCAAAAGCGCCGGGGCAACAGACCCCGGCGCTTTGAATTTTGTCGCAGTGTCGCGCGATCAGTCGTCGCGGTGCACCTTTTCGCGCCGCTCATGCCGTTCCTGTGCCTCAAGGCTCATGGTGGCAATTGGGCGAGCATCCAGCCGCTTAAGCGAAATCGGCTCGCCTGTGACCTCGCAATACCCGTATTCGCCTTCCTCAATGCGGCGTAGCGCGCCGTCGATTTTGGAAACCAGCTTGCGCTGGCGATCACGGGTGCGCAGTTCCAACGCGCGATCGGTCTCTTCGCTGGCTCGATCGGCCACATCAGGAATATTGCGTGTGCTGTCTTGCAGACCCTCGATCGTGTCGCGGCTGCCCGCCAGCAATTCCTGTTTCCAGTCCAGCAACTTGCGGCGGAAATATTCAAGCTGCCGTTCGTTCATGAACGGCTCGTCTTCAGCCGGACGGTAGTCCTCCGGCAGAAAATTTTCCTGCTTCATCTCGGCTCCCTCGGTCAGGCCATCAACGTCCGTCATTTAGTACCTTTAGACATATGGCTCCCCCTTCTGCCGCTGCATTTATCCGACCGATTTCGGATTGTCACTACACAATAGCATTACGAATGGGCTAAAAATTGGGCGCGGGTCGTAACGCTAGGCTTTGGGCGTCAAATCGTTGGAAAATATGTATTTCAAAGGACAGAAGCCCGCGCAACCACAGCAGACCAGAGCTGGCCCGCAATCTCTGCGAAATGCCCGGTGCGGCCGAGATCTGCGCCTTGACGGGCCTGCGCGGACCGGTTTGTCGGCTGTGGTTTGACCCTTAAGGCATTGGCACGACACATTACACGGCTGCGAATTCACTTATCGGCAAACACATTGTTCGACGCATTCGAGAGGGCCCTTGTTGGTGTTGGCCTGATGACTGCCGCGCGGCCTTGGCCAGCCCGACTGAATCCACCGATGCATCCCTCATGGGTTGGACAATTGTTCGCCCGCACGAGTAGCCAAGCGGCGAGTTTCTGGAGTGCGCCATCGGTCGGATCAACAACGTCGGCGATCTGGTCCATGTGATGGATGGCTGCGGTGGCTGGGTGCTGACGTATCCGTATGGCGCCACGCGGGGCAGCGTTGTGCCGGTAATAATGGACCATTGCCGCCTCTCAGACCAGATCGACATGACCTGCCATGGCGAACTGATCGAGATCCCGATTGGATACGATACCTTTACGGGCAACTGAACGCACCTGACATTTATCAGGAACGCAACGGCGCCGCTTGCATTAGCGGCGCCTTCGCTTTACCCGAAGACAAACCGACACAAGGAAGATCCCATGACCGCACGTTTCAATGGCACAGCCGACTATGTAGCCACCGAGGACCTGACAGTTGCGGTGAACGCGGCTGTCACACTTGAGCGGCCGCTGCTCGTCAAGGGCGAACCGGGGACCGGCAAGACCGAACTCGCCCGGCAGGTCGCCCAGGCGCTGGGCCTTGAAATGATCGAATGGAACATCAAGTCCACGACCCGCGCGCAACAGGGCCTGTACGAATACGACGCCGTCAGCCGGCTGCGGGACAGCCAGTTGGGCGATGAAAAAGTGTATGACGTTGCCAATTACATCAAGAAGGGCAAGCTGTGGCAGGCGTTTCAGTCCGATAAGAAGGTGGTTCTGCTGATCGACGAGATCGACAAGGCTGATATCGAGTTTCCCAACGACCTTCTGCAGGAACTCGACAAGATGGAGTTCTTTGTCTACGAGACCGGCGAAACGATCGTGGCGAAACAGCGCCCCATCGTGATCATCACCTCGAACAATGAAAAAGAGCTCCCCGACGCGTTTCTGCGCCGGTGTTTCTTTCACTACATCCGCTTCCCCGATGAGGCGACCATGCGCAAGATCGTCGAGGTCCACCATCCCGGCATCAAGGAATCGCTGCTAACCACCGCCCTCACCCAGTTCTATGAACTGCGCGAGACCTCGGGGCTGAAGAAGAAACCGTCGACATCCGAGGTGCTGGACTGGCTAAAACTGCTGCTGGCCGAAGATCTGGACGCCGAGGATCTGAAACGCGACGGGGCCAATGCCCTGCCGAAACTGCATGGCGCGCTGCTGAAGAACGAACAGGACGTGCACCTGTTCGAACGCCTGGCGTTCATGGCCCGCGCACAGCGCTAGTCCGTCCTTCCTTCCGGATCGGGGCGCCCTCCGTCGCTGCGGATGGCGCTTGCTTTGCCGTGTCTCCGGGCCATAGTCTTGAGGCGACCGGGGTATCTGGATGAAAGGCACGTGACATGGCCACCAAGGCGGAACTTGAAGCCGAGCTTGCCGCTCTGAAAAAAGAGCTCGATGCGGCCAAGGAGGCGTCTGCAGACACTGTGGACGCATCGCCTACCGACACCGGCGCGTTGAAAAAGGCGCTGGCCGATGCCGGGTTGGCACCTGAGGACATCGAGGCTGTCTGGGACCAGCTCTCCGGCGAACTCGGGGCCTTGCAGCAGAAAAACCCGATGCTCACACTGGTCGGCGCAGTGGTGCTGGGGTTTGTTCTGGGCCGAATGTCGAAGTGAGGAGCATCCGATGACCCGAAGCATCACCGACAAGATCGAAAAAACCAAAAGCCGGATTGCCCGCAACGCCAGCGTTGCCATACGCGCCGAACAGATGATCGCGCGGCGCCGGTTCGCGATGATCCGGACGCAAACCGGGCTCATGGCCTTTGCCGGGCTGGTTTCGGGTATCGGTCTGATCATGTTGAATGTGGCGGCGTTTTTCTGGCTAGCGTCCAGCCTGGGTAACGCGATGGCCGGGCTGATCGTTGCAGCCGTGAACTTTGTCCTGGCCATCGGGTTGGCCGTGATCGCGAGCCGCCTGAACGTCGATCAGGAACTGGCCCCGGCGACCGAGGTTCGCGACATGGCGATTGCCGAGATCGAGACGGAGTTGTCCGAAACGCTGGACGACATGCGCGAGGCCGCCGAAAGCCTGCGCAAGATCACGCGCGACCCGGTCGGAGCGCTGTCTCCGGTTCTGCTGGGCCCGTTGATGACCGTTCTGATCAAGTCGCTCAAGAAATAACCGGCGCGCCACAGGTCCGGATTTTTCCCCGTATTGCCACAAACCGGCCTTGGCCCGGCCACGCGCTCTTGCGTAAATGGCACCGCAACGGTTCGGGTATCCACAAGATCCATGACTGCCAAAGATTCACCTTCCCAATCGGTGCTGATCTTTCACGGGATCGGAACCCCCGGCAGGACGTTGGAACACGGCGAGGCGCAATACTGGCTGGACCGTGAACAGTTCTGTGCCATCCTCGACCGGATTGCCGCAATGGGCGCCGACGCGCCGCTGATCACCTTTGACGATGGAAACGACTCGGACTGCGAAATTGCCCTGCCCGAGTTGCAGCGCCGCGATCTGCGCGCCGTATTCTTTCTGCTGACCGCCCGACTGGACCAGCCCGGATCCCTGACATCCCGACAGGTTCGCGATCTGGCGCAGGCAGGCCAGATCATCGGCCTGCACGGGCACGCACATCGCGATTGGCGACGATTGGAGGCGCAGGACCGCCTGCAAGAATACCACTTGGCGCGGCAACAGTTGTCGGATCTCGCCGGACGCGATGTGAACCTGGCAGCGGCGCCGTTCGGATTTTACGACCGGCAGGTGATCAAGGACTTGCGCGAACAGGGGTTCGCGGCGGTTTACACCAGCGACTGGGGCCGCGCGGGTGCAGGGTTCATCCGCCCGCGCAATTGCATCGACAACCGGATGTCCGCGCGCGCCATTAGCGACGCCTTGGCCGGACATATCCCCCTAGCCCGGCGTCCGAGACGCCTTCTCGGTCTTGCGCGCAAGCGCCTGTTTCCGATGTGGGGGCGATCATGATCACGGTCATCATTCCGGCCTACAACGAAGAGCATTTCATCGGCGAAACCTTGTCCTACCTGCTGGCATCAGAGCCAACAGGCGGGCCGGTTCAGGTCGTCGTCGTCGCCAACGGCTGCATAGACAAGACGGTGCAGGCCGCGCTGGCGCTGGAAAATCGGTTCGCGGAAAAAGGTTGGCAACTTGAGGTTCTCGACTTGCCGGAAGGCAGCAAAACCAGGGCTCTGAATGCCGGAGATACCGCCGCCCGATACGACAAACGAGTCTATGTCGACGCAGATGTACATGTTTCGCCGCCGTTGATCGCCGGTCTGGCACGGGCACTGGACTGTCGGGATCCGGCCTATGCGGGCGGCCGGCCCCGCATCCGGCCGGCGGCCAGCTTAGTCTCTCAAAGATATGCACGCTTCTGGGAGAGGCTTCCGTTCATGGCGACGGGGGTACCGGGGTGCGGCGTTTATGCGGTGAACGCCGCCGGTCGCGCACGCTGGGGCGTGTTCCCCGACATCATTTCGGACGACACCTTTGTGCGGTACCACTTCTCGACAAATGAAATGCACGCGGTCGACGCCACGTACAGTTGGCCGATCACGGAAGGGTTTGGAGCCCTGGTCCGGGTGCGGCGACGTCAGGACCTTGGCCTGGCCGAATTGCACGCGACCTTTCCCGATCTGGCGGCCAGCCGCGATCGGACCGCGCCGGATGCCTCGACCAAATTGGCACGGTTTCTGAGCGACCCGATCGGCTTTGTTATCTACGCCGCAGTAGCCGTGACAGTGCGCAGCCCGCTGTTCGGAAACCGGACCCGATGGGAACGCGGACGGTAATTATTAAACCCACGCGATACCGATCCGAAATCCCTGACCGAGCCTTGGGTTTGCGCGTTATCTGTGGTTTATCATGATAAAAAAGAGGTTCATATGGACGGAACGCTCCCGACTCCCCCCAAACCAAGACGCTCTCGCCCCGTGCGCGTGGCCGATGAAATCAAGCAGTGGGTGGTCGAGCGGGATTTGAAACAAGGCGACAAACTGCCCAATGAAACCGAGATGATCGACCTTTTCGCCGTGTCCAAGGGCACCGTGCGCGAAGCAATGCGCATTCTCGAAGCACAAGGGTTGATCGTTACGCGCACCGGTCCCGGCGGTGGCAGTTTCGTTGGTAAGGTGTCAGCCGACCGGGCCAAATCCCTGCTTGCCAACTATTTCTACTTCCAGGACTTGTCGATTGCCGACATCTACCAGATGCGCAAGGCGCTGGAACCCGAATTGGCCGCCAGCCTGGCGGGCCGGCTGAGCGAAGAGCAACTGGACGAGTTGCAGACGCTCGCCGACCGTTTTCCGGAACCCGCGCACAGCGCGGAGGAAGAAAAAGACCAGCATGTCGCCTCGCTGGCCTTTCATGCGCGTCTGTCGGATTTCTCTGAGAACCGGTTGCTCGGATTCGTGATCGCCTTCATGGCGCGGATCCTGACGGACCTGACTGTTTATCGCCGCTTGTACCAGCCGCCGAACATCGAGTTGTGGCAACGCGGGCGGGCGCATCAGCGCCAGTTGGTCGATGCCTTGCGCGCGGGCGATGCCGCCAAGGCCCGTGCAACGATGGCCTCTCACATGGCTGGGGCGGAACAGCTGATGAAGGCGCAGGAAGCGCGTTTGAAACGTCAGTTCATGGGCGAATAGCGCCTCAGTCGTCTTTCGGCGCGCGGAACCGGTCGGACAACACTGGCACCTCCTGTAACCAGTCGCGGTAAGGAGGCTGTTCAACCCGTTTACAGAGACGCTCCAGCGATGCGATCGGATCCGCGTCGTGATCGATCCGAAGGTCCAATGGCGGATGATTGGGGCGCAGCACCAAAAGAGCCGCCGATAGAAGCCCCCGTGTGTCGCCACCTGCCCGTTCGGCTGATTGCAGAACGGATATCATGCAGCCGGCAAGGCTGTCGTTCCGCCGCAACGCGGTCTGCTGCATATCGCGCAGCACGTTTTCACCGGTCAACATGTTCCCCGCCACAACAAGGTTGTCCTCGATCAAATGACCGGCAAAGGGCACGCTATCTGCCCCTGTAAAGGCGCCGGCTCTGCCATTCCTGTCGAGCGCGGACAATTGGCGATGCCGCCGACCCGCGTCGGCTCGGGTCAATGACTGCACGACGGCATCGGCCGGGTCCCCATCGTGGAGCCGGCGCAACCCGTCGTCGCGCCAAAAGGAACTAGGCGCCGTGCCCTGTGACGCGATCAGACCGGCCTCGATATCCCCGCGCAAGACCCAGCCGCCGACACAGAGACTGCCAGTCGCCGCCGCAGCGGCAAAACTGCCTGTTTCGGGGTCACGCATCAGGATTGAAAAGGTCATTGGTGCACCTTCGAGACATTTTCCTTGAATTTATCATGAGAATTTGGATGACTGCAATTAATCATTATAAATTATGCCAACAGAGAGGACCCATCATGACTTTCCTTGAGATGACCCGCCGAACGATGCTGGCCGCCACTGCTGCCACGGCACTGGCTCTGGGCAGCGGGGTCGCCCTGGCGCAAACACCGCCGGGTGTCCTGATCGTGGGCCAGATCGCCGAACCCAAGGCGCTGGACCCAGCGGCCGTAACTGCGGTCAACGATTTCCGGATCCTGATGAACGTCTACGACGGGCTGGTGCGGTACAAGGATGGAACGCTTGAGGTCGAACCGGCGCTGGCGACCGGTTGGACGATCAGCGACGATGGCACCGAGTACACGTTTACTCTGCGCGAGGGGGTTTCGTTTCACGATGGGTCCGTATTCGACGCCGAGGCGGTCAAGTTCAACTTTGACCGGATGCTGAAAGAGGATCACCCCTATCACAACACCGGTCCGTTCCCGCTGTCGTTCTTTTTCTCGGCCATCGAAGCGGTTGACGTAATCGACGCGCAAACGGTCAAGTTCACACTGAACGCGCCCTATGCCCCGTTCCTGTCAAACCTCGCCTACCCTACCGGCCTGATCGTGTCGCCAGCCGCAGTGGCCGAGCATGGCGCGGAGTTTGGCCGCAACCCGTCGGGAACGGGCGCCTTCAAATTCGCAGAGTGGCGGTCGAACGAGGCCGTCGTTGTCGAAGCGAATCCCGACTACTGGGATGGCGCGCCGGACCTGCAAGCCGTGGTGTTCCGCCCGATTACCGATGCCAACACACGCACAGCTGAAATGCTGGCGGGCGGAATTGACCTGATGGTCGAGGTTCCGCCCGTCGCCCTGTCGGAGTTTCAGGGCGACGCCTATACCCTGCACGAACAAGCCGGCCCGCATGTCTGGTTCCTGATCCTGAACGCCAAGAAAGGACCATTCGCCGACAAACGCGTGCGCCAGGCGGCCAACTATGCGGTCAACAAGCAGGCCATCGTGAACGACGTTCTGGAAGGCACGGCCGCCGTGGCCGCCGGACCGACGCCCCCCGCCTTTGCCTGGGCCTATAACGAGGCCCTGGAGCCCTATCCCTATGATCCGGCAAAGGCCAAGGCGTTGATCGCCGAGGCCGGTGCCGAGGGCGCCGAGCTGACATTCTATGTGACCGAAGGCGGATCTGGTATGCTGGACCCGGTCGCAATGGGTACCGCGATCCAGGCCGACCTGCAGGCGGTCGGCCTGAAGGTCAAAATCGAGACCTATGAGTGGAATACCTTCCTGGGTAAGGTCAACCCCGGCCTGGAGGGCAAGGCAGACATGGCCGAAATGGCCTGGATGACCAACGACCCGGACACGCTGCCTTTCCTGGCACTGCGGACCGGCGCCTGGCCGGACAAGGGCGGATTCAACTCGGGGTATTATTCCAACCCGGAGGTGGACCAACTGTTGGAAGCCGCCCGGGCGTCGACCAATCAGGCGGAACGCGCAAAGCTGTACCAGGACATGCAGGTAATCGTGCAGGAGGATGCGCCCTGGGTCTTTGTCGCGAACTGGAAACAGAATGCGGTGACGTCGGATCGCGTGGAGAATTTCACCTTGCAGCCATCGTTCTTTCTGCTGCTGGATGACGTGGTAAAAGAGTAAGGGTATCGGACCGGGCAAGCCCGGTCCGACCAGACGGGGGGCGCTGCCCCCCGCACCCCCCGGGATATTTCTGAACAGAAGAAGCCGGGACGGGTCTGAGGGGAGCGGTGTGGCTGGTTACATCCTGAAACGTCTGTTGTCGGCAGTGCCGGTTCTGCTTGGGATTTCGGTGATCGTTTTCGTGATCATGGCGTTGATACCGGGCGACCCTGCCACGGCGATCCTCGGATCTTATGCCACGCCGGAAAACGTGGAAAAACTGAACCGGGACCTGGGATTGGACCGCTCACTGGTGCACCGCTACTTTATCTGGCTAGGTAATATGCTGCAGGGCGATTTCGGGCGCAGTTTCTCACTGAACCGGGCGGTGCTGGACGAGGTTCTGGAGCGTTTCAATGCCACGCTGGTCCTGGCCGGCACGTCCTTTGTCCTGTGTTCGCTGCTGGGCGTTGCCGCCGGCGTAGTGTCCGCCGCCCGCCAGTATGGCGCCGCCGACAAGGTGATCACCTTTGCCGTGTTGCTGGGAATTTCCATCCCCTCGTTCTTTTTGGGCATGATGATGATCCTGATGTTCGCAGTGAACCTGCGATGGTTTCCGGTCTCGGGGATGTGGCCCATCTACGGGGCGCGGGACCTGGGCGCTCTGATCAGTCACCTGACGCTTCCGGCACTGTCCCTGGCCGTGGTGGCCACGGGGGTGATCGCGCGATTGTCGCGGGCGGCGATGCTGGAAGTTCTGCGTCAGGATTTCATCCGTACCGCCCGCGCCAAAGGCGTGCATGAGCGCGCAGTGATCTGGCGTCATGCGTTGCGGGCTGCAATGGTCGGCATCATCCCGGTGCTGGGCCTGCAGGCCGGGTTCGTGTTGTCGGGCGCGGTCTATATCGAGATGGTATTCCAGTGGCCTGGGGTTGGCCGAATGCTGGTGGATGCCATCCTGAAACGCGATATCCTGCTGGTGCAGGGCGGAGTGGTTTTGGTGGCATCCTGCTATGTGCTCTTTAACATCGCGGTCGATGTGGCGCAGAGCCTGCTGGACCCAAGGATCCGCACATGAGCGGTTTTCTGTCCCTTTTGGCGCGCAACCGGCTGGCTCTGGCCGGGGCCGTGGTCATCGTCACGGTCGTGCTGCTGGCGCTTGTCACGCCGCTTCTGCCGCTGGCGAATCCAGATGCAACAAACACCGCGATCAGGTTCCAAAGGCCGTTTCAGGGCGAGGCCCTGCTGGGCACCGATCATCTGGGGCGCGATCTGCTGAGCCGATTGCTATGGGGCACGCGCCTGTCGCTGGCGGTCGGGTTCACGGCCGCCGTCGCGGCCGCGACACTGGGCGCCACGATCGGGATCATCGCCGGCTACTATGGCGGGCGCACCGATAACATCATCATGCGCGGTGTCGATATGCTGATGGCGTTTCCTTACATTCTGCTTGCGCTTGCTATTGTCGCGGCGCTAGGCCCGGGGCTGATGAACGCGCTGATCGCCGTGGCGGCTGTCAACATCCCTTTCTTTGCGCGAAATATTCGTGGCGTGACCGTTGGAATTGCCCACAAGGAATTTGTGGATGCCGCCCGTCTGTCAGGCTTGTCGAACGCGCGGATCATCGTTTCCGAGGTCCTGCCCAACGTGATCCCTGTGGTCGTCGTCGCGATGTCGACAACCATTGGCTGGATGATTCTGGAAACCGCCGGGCTCAGTTTCCTAGGGTTGGGCAGCCAGCCGCCACAGGCGGATCTCGGATCGATGTTGGGAGAGGCGCGTTCAGCCCTGATAACCAATCCGCATACCTCTCTGGTGCCGGGGCTTATGATTCTGGTCATTGTCATGGCCATCAATCTGCTGGGTGACGGGGTGCGCGACGCCCTGGATCCGCGGCTGAAATCAGGCGCGCTGAGCCGCCCGATGCCTGCGACGCGCGTGCACCGCGAGACCCCGCCAGCGCCGCCTGCCGGCGAGGCTGTGCTGGCGTTGCAAGGGTTGCAAACACAGTTTCATGTCAAGCAGCGGAAATACCGGGCCGTCGGCGGCGTCGATCTGGCGCTCCACGCCGGCGAGTGCCTCGGTATCATCGGCGAAAGCGGTTCCGGCAAATCTGTCGCCGCGCTGAGCGTGATGGGATTGGTCGCGTCGCCCCCCGGCGTGATCACCGGCGGTGCAGTGTACTACAAGGGCCGCGATCTGATCGGCGCCCCCTACGAGACCCTGCGTCAGCTGCGCGGCGATCGCGTCGCCTATATCTTTCAGGATCCCCTGGCGACACTGCACCCGTTATACACCGTGGGCGAGCAGTTGATCGAAGCCGTGCGAGCACATCATTCGGTCAGCCGGATACAGGCGCGGCGCCATGCCATCGAGCTTTTGAAATCGGTCCGCATTCCGAATGCTCAGGATCGCATTGACAGTTATCCGCATGAAATGTCCGGCGGGATGCGCCAGCGTGTCGGTATCGCCATGGCGCTGAGCAATGACCCCGAGGTGATCATCGCTGACGAACCGACAACGGCGCTGGACGTCACCGTGCAGGCGCAAATTCTGTCTCTGCTGGATGACTTGCGGCGGGAACGCGGGCTGGCGATCATCTTTATCACCCATGATTTTGGCGTGGTCGCCCAGCTATGCGACCGAGTTGCGGTCATGTATGCGGGCCGCATTGTCGAAGAAGGGCCGACACCAGCGATCCTGAATACTCCCCAGCACCCCTATACCGCGCGGCTGATGGCCTGTGTCCCGGAACTTGGCCAGGGGCGGCGCGAACTGGCGGCTATTCCCGGGTTGCCGCCAGCGGTGGACCAACTGCCGACCGGCTGCGCCTTTGCCGAACGCTGTGACCTCGTGCGCCCGGCATGCACGGCCGGCGATATCGCGCTGACGACCAGCGGCCCGCGCAAGCTGCGCTGTATTTTGCCGCCCCTCCCGCGGGAGGCAAGGGTATGAGAGACGCCCTGACGTTCACTGATCTCAGCAAGACCTTTGCGGTGGCCAAAGGCCTGTTGGGCCGGGCAAAATCACAGGTCCACGCGGTTCAGCCGCTCTCGATGTCCGTCGAACATGGCGAAACGCTTGGCATTGTCGGTGAATCAGGGTGCGGAAAATCCACGCTCGCGCGCATGCTGGTTGGTCTTTTGCCCCCGTCGACCGGGGTCATAGAAATTGACGGCCATCCCCTGGATCCATCCGACCGGGCCGCCTTTGGCAAGAAAATCCAGTACGTCTTCCAGGACCCGATCAGCAGCCTGAACCCGCGCAAGACCGTCCGCCAGATCATGGAAGCCCCCCTGATCCACCTGCACGGATTGAATAGCGCCGAGCGAGCGAAGCGTATCCGCGAGATTTTTGCGGCGGTGAACCTGCGAGAGGAGTTTCTGGACCGCTACCCGCATGAGTTCTCGGGCGGACAGGCCCAGAGGATTGGCATCGCCCGCGCGCTGGCCGCGGACGCCCGCATACTGATTTTGGACGAACCGGTTTCGGCGCTCGACGTGTCGGTTCAGGCACAGGTTTTGAACCTGCTCTCGGACCTGAAGCAGCAACTTGGCCTGACGTACCTGTTCATCAGCCACGATCTGGCGGTCGTCGAAGCCGTCAGCGACCGGGTTGCGGTGCTGTATTTCGGATCGGTTGTCGAAGTCGGCCCGGCAGAACAGGTCTTTGCCGCTCCGCGCCATCCTTATACGAAATTGCTGGCCAACAGCGCCCCGGTCGTCGGCCGGCCGCTGGCCCAACCCGAAATGCGCGAGACGGAGCTGCCGGACCCGCTCAACCCGCCACCCGGATGCGCCTTTTGCGGCCGTTGTCCCCGCCGGATCGCCCGCTGTGACACCGAAAGACCGCCGTTGCTGACACAATCAGACGGCGTCAGCATCGCCTGTCACAATCCGCTGTAACCCCGCAAGACAATTGTGCAAACTCGCCCTATTGCGGGCATGACCCGACGCCGGATTTCAGGATGCAGACATGGCAGATACCTCCGACTTGATTGTCCGATTTGAGCGCATGCGGACCAATCTGAACCGCACGCCGCATCTGAGGCGCCTTGGCGCGCTGTTTTCCGAAACCGTGCTGATCCAGATCGACGACGAAGAGTTCTACCTGTTCTTTGACAAGGGGCAGTTGGCCCGTATCGAGCCCGGCCCCAGCCGCAAGACACCCTGGCGCTTTGCCCTGCGCACCGATGCCGACGCCCTTGCCCGATTTTGGGAACCGATGCCGGCGCCGGGGTTCCACGACATCTTCGGACTGATCAAGATCGGCCGGGGCCGCATTGACGGAGACATTCTATGCCTGGTCAAGAACTTGAGGTTCTTTAAGGAGTTCATGGATTTCGGACGCGGAGAGCTGACTGTATGAACGCCGTTTTCGAACCGATCACCGGTCGCTACGTGACGCTGGACATCAGCGGGGTCACGCAACGCATCTATTTCGAGGAGGCCGGTCAGGGCACCCCGGTTGTATGCTTTCACACCGCCGGATCCGACAACCGCCAATGGCGGTTCATCCTGAACGACGACGAATTGACCCGGACGCACCGGTTTATCGCTCCCGATATGCCGTGGCATGGCAAGTCGCTGCCACCGGCGGGTTGGCAAACCCAGCAATACGATCTGACGACCAAAACCTATATGGACACGGTGTTGGCCTTTTGTGACGCGTTAGAACTGGACCGCCCGATTTTTGCGGGCTGTTCGATGGGGGGACGGATCGCCTTGCAATTGGCCTTGCATCATCCCGACCGTTTTGCCGGCTTTATCGCGATCGAAGCCTCAGATTTTCAACCGGCCTGGTATGATATCGACTGGTTTCACCGGCCTGACGCACCGGGTGGGGAAATGGGGGCGGCTCTGATTTCGGCCAATATCGCGCCGCAATCGCCCGAGGTCGAACGCTGGAACACTCAATGGCTGTTCATGCAGTCCGGGCCCGGCGTGGTGCGCGGAGACCTGAGCTTTTACACCCGCGACGACAGCCTCGTGGGACAGTTGCACCGGATCGATACCGCCAAGGCACCCGTTCACATCATGGTCGGCGAGTACGACCTGACCTGCACCCCCGAGGACGCCCGCCGCACCGCAGAGGCCATTCCCGGCGCGACGCTGGATGTCATGCCCGGAATTGGACATTTCCCGATGAGCGAGAACCCCGAAAGGTTCCACCCGCATTTTGTCAGCGCGCTGACCCGCATGGCGGAACCCGGATCAGGCCAGTGACACCCAGGCGCTGTTGCGTTTCGAAGACGCCACGCAGGCCGATACGAACTGAACGCCCTTCAACCCGTCGCTGACACTGGGAAAGGTCACCTCGTCAGGCAGCGCGGCGCCGGTCCTGTGCGCCATGATCGCCTGTGCCGCCTCGCTGTAGATATTGGCGAACCCTTCGAGGTACCCCTCGGGATGGCCAGGAGGAATGCGCGACATCCGGGCCGCCGCGTCGCCCGCCCCCGCTCCGTTGCGGGTGATCAGGCGCTTTGGCTCGCCAAAAGGCGTATGCCAAAGGTAGTTTGGGTCTTCCTGGGCCCACTCCAGACCACCGGTTTCACCGAATACTCTGATCTTCAGGGCATTTTCGTTGCCGGGGGCCACCTGACTGGACCACAACATTCCACGGGCGCCGCCCTCGAACCGCAGCATCACATGGGCGTTGTCATCGACCTGCCGCCCCGGAACAAATGCCTGCAGATCCGCCGCCAGGCTTTCGACTGCCAGACCGGTGATGAAACACGCCAGGTTGTAGGCGTGGGTGCCGATGTCTCCTGTAGATCCGCCCGCCCCGGACCGGGCCGGGTCGGTCCGCCATTCGGCCTGTTTGAACGTTTCCTCAACGGTCAGCCAGTCCTGCGGGTATTCCACCTGCACCACGCGTATTTTGCCGATTTGCCCTGCCGCGACCATCTCGCGGGCCTGACGCACCATTGGATAGCCGGTGTAATTGTGGGTCAGGATGAACAGGGCGTCAGACTCCTCGGCCGCCTTCACCAGCTTGCGTGCATCCGCCAAGGTCGAGGTCAGCGGCTTGTCGCAGATCACGTGAATCCCACGTTTCAGGAACTCGCGCGCCGCCAGATAATGCATGTGATTGGGCGTGACGATCGACACCGCCTCGATTCCGTCTTTTCGCCGTGCCTCGCGGATCGCCATCGACTTGAAGTCGTCATAAATGCGCGCAAGCCCCAATGCCTCGCCCGAGGCCCGCGCCCGTTCCGGTGTCGAGGACAGCGCCCCGGCGACCAACTCGTAATGGTCGTCCAGACGCGCCGCGATCCGATGCACACCACCGATGAAAGCGTCATTCCCGCCGCCCACCATGCCCAGACGAATGCGGCCTGTCAGCGTCTCGTTACGTCCCGATACCATCAGTCTATCCCCAGCATCTTGCGGTTGGCCGCCTCGTCTGTTCCACCATCGGCAAAGTCGTCAAAGGCTTTTTCCGTGACACGGATGATGTGATCGCGAACAAATTGCGCGCCTTCTCGGGCGCCATCCTCGGGGTGCTTCAGGCAGCATTCCCACTCCACCACGGCCCAGCCATCAAAATCGTTTGCCGCCATTTTCGAAAAGATCGCGCCGAAATCGACCTGCCCGTCCCCTAGAGACCGGAACCGGCCAGCACGGTCTGTCCAGCCCTGATAGCCCGAGTAAACACCCTGCCGACCGGTCGGGTTGAACTCGGCATCCTTGACATGGAACATCTTGATCCGGTCCTTGTAAATGTCAATATTATCAAGGTAATCAAGGCATTGCAGGACGTAGTGCGACGGATCATAGAGCATGTTGCAACGCGGGTGATCGTCCAGCCGCTGCAGGAACATCTCAAAAGTGACCCCATCGTGCAAATCCTCGCCGGGGTGGATTTCGTAACAAACATCGACCCCGCAATCCTCGGCATGATCCAAAATCGGACGCCAGCGCGCCGCCAATTCGTCAAAGGCCGTCTCGATCAACCCGGCCGGGCGCTGCGGCCACGGATAGACATAGGGCCAGGCCAGCGCGCCGGAAAATGTCACGTGCGCCGAAATCCCCATGTTGCGCGAGGCGGTCAGCGCCTTGGTCACCTGATCGACCGCCCATTGCTGCCGTGCCTTCGGGTTGCCATGCACCGAAGGATCAGCAAAGCCGTCAAAAGCCGCGTCATAGGCCGGGTGCACAGCGACCAACTGACCCTGCAGATGGGTCGACAGCTCGGTCACTTCGACCCCGTTTTCCGCCGCCACGCCCTTGAACTCGTCGCAATAATCCTTGCTTTCAGCGGCCTTGGCCAGATCAATCAGCCGGCCATCCCAACTGGGCACCTGTACACCCTTGTATCCGCAATCGGCGGCCCATTTCGTGATGCTCTCCCAAGAGTTAAAGGGTGCCTCGTCACCCGCGAACTGCGCCAGAAACAGCGCCGGACCCTTGATCGTCTTCATGGTTTCTCCTCCCCATTCTGCACCTGCCCCTCACGGCGGCGGCATGTTTTCCTTTAGATAGATGTCCGTTCGAATGCGTTCCTGCGCAGCGTTAAAGGGCACCTTGTCAGCCGTTGCGCGCAACAAGCGCACGGTCGACCGGATCAGATGGCCCGCGTCCTGGCTGATCAGCGCGTCAATGGTTCCGTCCGTCAGGGCCGCGCGCGAAATCGGCGTCAGTTCGTGGGCGATAATCGAAATATGCTTGTCCGGGCGGTGTTCCGTCAGGAACTGAATCAACCCGGCATTTCCTGCGGCCGAAGAATAGATGCCGCAGATGTTGGGATGGTTTTTAAACACGCTGGGCATCAGCCGATAGATACGCTCCGGATCGTCGCGCCCCTCGATTGTGGCCGCGACCTCAAGGTCGGGGAACTCTTCTGCGATGACCGCGTCAAACCCCTGGCGCCGTTCCAAGTGGTCGCGCGCCAACCGTGATCCGGTGATGACCAGGATCTTGCCACTGGAATGCACGAACCGCCCCATCAACTGGGCCGCCGTTCGCCCGGCGGACACGTTGTCGATCCCGACGAAGTGATCGCGTTCAGAGCTGGGCAAATCCGAAACCAGGGCAACCACGGCGATCCCTTTGCCGCGGACGCGGCGCACGGCGTCGCGGACCGACGGCGTTTCGGGCCCCATCACAGCCACCCCGTCAACCTTCTCTGGATCAAGCCCGTCCAGTGTCTCGACGATGCCCTGCGGATCGAACGGCGGAACGCTGACGGTCGCCAGCCGAGTGCGTTCCGTTACCAGCCTGCTGGCCAGCTCGCTGATCTGCTGACGCAGCGCCTGCACGAATTCGTTCTGTGTGTCCGGCAAGACGATCATCAGGTTATAGACACGCTTGCGCGCCAGATTGGCGGCGGCGGTATCGCGGACGTACCCCAATTCTTCTATCGCCTTGCGCACCTTTTCGATGGTCACCAGGCGCACGCCCGGACGTGCGTTCAAAACACGGTCAACCGTTGCAAGGCTGACGCCCGCGACCCGCGCGATATCGTTTACGGTAGGCTTCTGGGCTGTCTCCGTCCGGGTGCTCGACACTTTTTGCTTAATCCTTCAATTCGCTGGCCAGCCCCTCGAACAGAAGTGCAACCGCTTCGGCGCCGGGGTCGTTGTGGCCCTTTAGATTATCCTCGGGCACATAGGCCGCGCGCCCTGCCCGCGCCCGGTGAATTGACGCGGTGCTATCCGCGCCAACCCGGGCCGCAGTGGCAGAGGCCACGATCCCGTTTGGCAGTGCCGACAAGGCAGGAGAAAGTGCATCGATCATGGTGCGGTCGCCGACGGATGCACCGCCGACTTCGCTGACACGGTCCAACCCTTCACGCAGCGCGGCGATGACCGGCGCACCATTGGCGCAGGCATCTCCTGCCGCGTTGAAGAAGATCGCGAGGATCACGCCCGACGAGCCGCCCATGGTCTGGCTCAGTTCATTGCCCAGTGCCGGGAACAACTGCGTCAGATCAGCCAGCGGCATCCGGTCCAGGCTTCCCTTGAGCGCCCGCGCGGCGGTGGCCAGGGTGCTGCCCGTATCCCCGTCGCCGGATTTCGCATCAAGTTCGTTCAGGCTCTGTTCGGCCGCGATCAGCAAATCGGACACTCTCTCCAGTGTTGCGCGGACCTTATCGTTCTTCGAAGGGATCG
Organism: Seohaeicola saemankumensis; assembly: GCF_020171285.1. GTDB lineage: Bacteria > Pseudomonadota > Alphaproteobacteria > Rhodobacterales > Rhodobacteraceae > JAIUZI01. The sequence continues at coordinate 90,920 of NZ_JAIUZI010000011.1, read as the reverse complement.
GCTCAATGGGCGTCAGCCCGTCCGGCAAGGGACCAATTGGCACAGGCACGATCGACTTGGTACCCGGCCAGGCGGCCAGATCGACGGGCGCCTGCAGCGCGGCGAGTTCCCTCGGGCTGGTCTCCATCACCGAAACGGAAAAGCCATGCATGTCCAGCGATGTCATCATCGGTGCTGGTCCGATCAGATGCGCCGCGATGCCGGTTTCGGTCAGCGCATGCGTCAGCACCGACATTTCCAGCGGAGTCGTGGAACCCAGGTTGTTGACCAACGCGACATAGGTGCCCTGCCCCAGATGCGGCCCCAGCTTGGCAACCACGGTATCCATCGCGTGCATGGCGGTGGAAAAATCGACCTGCTCGACCCCCGGCTCGCCGTGGATACCCAGGCCAAGCTCGGCCTTGCCCACACCGATCCTGTCTTCTTTTGGCGATCCGGGCACGGTGCAGGTGTCCAGGCTCATCCCGATCGAGGCGACTTTGCCGATCACGGTCCGGGCCGCTTCGGCCACGGTTTTCAGGTCTTCGCCGGCATCGGCCAGGGCTCCGGCGATCTTGTGCACAAACAATGTGCCGGCCACGCCGCGCGGCTGTGGCAGTTCGGGCAAGGCGATGTCATCATCGACAACAACCATTTCAACTTGCCGGCCCAGGGCCCGCGCCCGTTCGGCAGCCAGGCCAAAGTTCAACCGGTCACCGGTATAGTTCTTGACGATCAGCAGACAGCCCGCCGGACCTGTCACCGCGAGAATGCCCGCCAGAACGGCCTCGACCGACGGAGAGGCAAAAACCTCGCCACAGACCGCCGCCGTCAGCATGCCCTTGCCGACAAAACCGGCATGGGCCGGTTCGTGGCCTGACCCACCCCCCGAGATCAGGGCGACCTTGGATTTATCCCAGTCAGCCCGGTACACAACCTTGATATGCGGATAGCCGTCCAGCCTCGCCAAGGCGCCGCCAGAACCGGCCAGCAGCCCGTCGATCGCTTCGGTGACAAGGTTCGCCTTTGTATTCAGAAACTGAGCCATCTGTCCCTCCGTCAAAATATCCGTGCACCCGCCGCATCGAAATAGAGCGGGTCCTGCGGGCTAATTTTCAGTATCGTATCCGGTGCGTAGTCGGTGTGCGGGTCGGTCAGCGTGGTAACCGAATAGCCCTGCAACTCCAGATGCAGGCGGGTCTGGTCGCCCAGGTGTTCGGCCCGAATGATCCGCGCTTCGACTCCATCGCCCTGCCGAATGTGCTCGGGCCGTAAACCGATCTGCGGCCCCTTGTGCGCCCCGCCGAACAACTCCGACGGCAGGATGTTGATGCGCGGCTGTCCCAGCCGGCTGGCCACATAAACGCTTTGCGGGTTCTCATAGACCTCGCGCGGGGTGCCGAACTGCACCAGCTCACCCTCCTGCAACACGCCCACATGGGTCGCCATCGTCATCGCCTCGATCTGGTCGTGCGTCACATAGAGCAGGGTCGAGCCCAAATCGCCCTGGATCCGCTTCAGCTCGATCCGCAGATCGGCGCGCAGCTTGGCATCCAGCGAACTCAGCGGTTCGTCCATCAGGTAAATCGCCGGATCCCGGACCAAGGCCCGTCCAATCGACACCCGCTGCATCTCGCCGCCCGACAGCTCGGTCGCCTTGTTGTCCAGCTTGTGCGGGATCTGCAGGATCTCGGCGATCTCGGCGACCTTGCGCGCCACCTCCGCTTCCGGCGTCTTCAGGATCGGCGACCGCAGCGGAAACGCCAGGTTGTCGCGCACCGACATATGCGGATAAAGCGAATATTGCTGAAACACCATCGCCACATCGCGCTGCGCCGGGGTCTCGTTGCCCACATCGCGCCCGCCGATCTTGATCCGGCCGGCGTCCAGCTTTTCCAACCCCGAAATCAGCCGCAGCGTGGTGGTCTTGCCTGCCCCGGTCGGCCCCAGCAGCACCACAAAGGCCCCGTCCGGGATCACCATCGACATGTCGCGCACCGCCTCGGTATCGCCGAACCGCTTGCTGACACCTTCCAGAACCACCTCAGCCATGGGCCAGCACCCCCTCGTTCTTCGCCGACCGCAGCGCCCGGCCGCTGGCTTCGTCAAACACCGTCACCGTGTCGGGCCGGAACGCCAATCCGACGGTCTCGCCGGCGGCAACCTTCTGCGCCGCCCCGATCCGCGCCTTGACCTCGCCGTTGGGCGTGGCCAGCGTGACAATCTGCGTGGTGCCCAGGTATTCCGCCGCCAGCACCTCGGCGCGGTAATCGCCGGCGTCGGTCAGGGTGATATGCTCGGGCCGCACCCCGAACACCAGCTTGCCCTCCGCCCCTTCGCGCAGCTCCGGCACCCGCATGTCATGGCCGTTCAGCCCGACATGGGTGGCTCCCGGCGCCAACTTGCCATCAAACCGCAGGAAATTCATCGACGGCGAGCCGATGAAATCGGCCACGAACATGGTCGCGGGCCAGTCATAGATGTCCTGCGGCGTGCCGAACTGTTCGACCACGGCGTTGTTCATCACCACGATCTTGTCGCCCATCTGCATCGCCTCAAGCTGGTCATGGGTCACGTAAACCGTGGTGGCCCCCATCCGGTCGTGCAGCGCGCGCAGCTCCTCGGCCATATGCTCGCGGAACTCGGCATCCAACGCACCCAGCGGCTCGTCCATCATGAACGCCTTGGGCTCGCGCACGATGGCCCGGCCCAGCGCCACGCGCTGCCGGTCACCGCCCGACAACCCGCCCACCGGCCGATCCAGGATATCGCGAATGCCCAAGATGCCGGCGACCTCGTCCACCTTGGCCCGCACCTGCGCCTTGGGCATCCCCTGCGACACCAGCGGATAGCTGATATTCTTGCGCACGTTCATATGAGGATAAAGCGCGAACATCTGGAAAACAAAGGCAATATCGCGCTGCGACGGTGGCCGCTGGCTGATCTCCTCGCCATCCAGCAGGATCTCTCCGCTGGTCGGCAGTTCCAGCCCGGCGATCATCCGCAGCGTTGTCGTCTTGCCGCATCCCGACGGCCCCAGCAGCATGAAGAACTCGCCATCCTCGATGGTGAACGAACTCTCCCGCACCGCCGTGAAGGCGCCGAATTCCTTGCGCAGGTTTCTGATCTCGATCTTGGCCATGACTACTCCGGGAAATGGCTGACGATGATGAACATCACGGTGCCCACCAAGGTGACGATGAAGGAATAGGTGTAGAGCCACAGCGCAAAGGGCTGCATCAGCATGAACACCCCCAGGGCGATCAGGATGGTCGCCACCATTTCCCAGGCTCCCCGGCGCAGGCGCATCAGGTCTTTGACAAAAGAGGTCATTTGCGAACGGCTCCGAATGTGATGCCACGCAGCAGGTGCTTGCGCAGAAGGATGGTGAACACCATGACCGGCAGCAGAAAGATCGTCGCGCCAGCCGCCACCGCCGGCCAGTCCAGCCCGCCGATGCCGATGATGGTGGGAATGAACGGCGGCGCGGTCTGCGCCGTGGCAGATGTCAGCAACACCGCAAAGGCGTATTCGTTCCAGGCAAAGATCAGGCAGAAGATCGCGGTCGACGCGATGCCGGTGGCCGCCTGCGGCAGCACCACCTTGTAGAACGCCTGGAACCGCGTGTAGCCGTCGATCAGCGCCGCCTCCTCGTATTCACGCGGGATCTCGTCGATAAACCCCTTCAGCAGCCACACCGCCAGGCTGATGTTCACCGCCGTGTAAAGCAGGATCATCCCCAGATGCGTGTCGCTTAGCCCCAGGTTCCTGAACATCAGAAAGATCGGAATCGCCACCGCAATCGGCGGCATCATCCGCGTGCTGAGAATGAAAAACAGCAGATCATCGGCCAAGGGTATCCGGAACCGGCTGAACGCATAGGCCGCCAGCGTACCCAGGAAAATCGACAGGAACGTCGACCCGAACCCGATGATCACCGAATTCATGAACCGCTGACCAAACTTTGACGGCCCCACGATCACCATGTCGTACTGGCGTACAATCTCGTCGGCCCAGTTCTGCGGCGGGTTGGCCTCCAGGTACTCCTGCGTCTGCCGGGTCCGAGTGGTAAAGAGGTTCACGTACCCCTCAAGAGTCGGCTCGAACACCACCTTGGGCGGATAACTGATTGAATCGGCGGGTGATTTGAACCCGGTCAGCATGATCCACACCAGCGGGATCATGGTGATCAGCGCATAGAGAATGACCAGCGTGCCGGAAATCCACTTGGCACGGGCCGAGGTTTCGGTGACCGAGAAACTGCTCATCTTTCCTTCACCTTGTTCAGCGCTTTGACATAGATCGACGCAAGGCCGAACACCGTGACAAAGAGGATGATCGCGTAAGCCGAGGCATAGCCGGTGCGCCACTTCTCAAAGGCTTCGCGCTTGAGATTGATCGAGGTCAGCTCCGTCGTCGATCCCGGCCCACCCCCGGTCAACTGCACCACAAGATCGAACATCTTGAAATTCTCGATGCCCCGGAACAGCACCGCCAGCATCAGGAACGGCAACACCATCGGAATGGTGATGGTAAAGAACTGCCGCAGCTTGCTGGCCCGGTCGATTTCCGCCGCCTCATAGATGTAATCGGGGATCGACCGCAGCCCCGCCAGGCAGATCAGCATCACAAACGGCGTCCACATCCAGGTATCGACAATGACAATCGACCAGGGCGCCAGGTTCACCTGCCCCAACATCTCGAAACTCGACGGCTCGGCGCCGGTGAAAAACGACACGATGTAATTGAACAGCCCGATCTGCGGCTGGTACAGGAACTTCCAGAAATTGCCGACCACCGCCGGCGACAGCATCATCGGCAGCACGATCACCGTGGTCCACAGATCGTTTCCCTTGAATTTCTTGTTGATCAGCCAGGCCAGCGTGAACCCGATCAGCACCTGGAAAAAGATCGTCCAGAACAGGAAATGCGCCGTGGCCTGCATGTTCAGCCAGATATCGCTGTCGGTCAGGATCCGTTCGTAATTGCGCAGCCCGATATTCTTGACCTCGCGGCCTACCCGGTTCGCCTTGTAGTTGGTGAAACTCAGCTGGATGGTCCAGATCAGCGGAAAGATGTTGATCGCCAGCAGCAGGAAGATGGTCGGCCCGACAAACAGCCATGCAATGGCCCGGTCCGACAAGCCCCTGATTTTGCGCGCAACTTTCTCGGGCGTTGCCGCGGCAACGGTATCTATTGTCCGTTCAGACATATCCGGCGTTCCGATTGTTGGTGTTGTGGCCGGCCGCCCCGGCCAAAGCGGACCCGGCCCCGCGGGCCGGATCCCCCCTGAGTGTCGTCAGAGCTTGCCTTCGTCCTCAAAGACTTCGGTCCAGTCCTCGATCAGCAGGTCAAGCGCCTCCTTGGCGGTGCCCTGGTCGGCCACCACATAGTCGTGAATGCGCTTCTGCATCGCCAGCAGCAGCTCGGCATAGGCCGGCTCCTGCCAGAAATCCTGCACCGCGCCCATCGCTTCCAGGAAATCGCCGGCAAAGGGCTGGCTGTCCACGAAACCGGGATCGTTCAGCACCGCGTTATGCGCCGAATAACCGCCCAGCTCCCACCACTTGGCCTGGATCTCGGGATCGGCAAACCACTTGATATACTCCAGCGCCGCATCCTGCTTGTCGGAATAGGAGACCACCGAAATCCCCTGCCCGCCCAGGGTCGATCCGGCCTGGTTCTGCGGCGGGTTGACGAAGAAGTCGATCTTGTCGCCGCCGGTGTTGGGATCGGCATAAAGCCCGGGGAAGAAGGCGAACCAGTTCATCGCCATCGCCACCTGGCCGGATTTGAAGGCGTCGAGAGATTCCCCCATGTAAGAGTTGGTGTAGCCCGGCGGTGTCGCGGTCTTGTAGAACTCCTTGTAGAATTCCAGCGCCTCGACCGCCTCGGGCGAATTCACCGCGCCTTCCATGTCGTATTTGCCCGGGGTGTTTTCATATTTGAACCCCCAAGGGTACAGCGCCCCGGTCACCCCCATGGTGATGCCCTCGGACCCGCGCTCGGTAAAGATGGCGGCGCCATAAACGGTCTTGCCGTCGATTTCACGCTCCTGGAAGAACTGCGCAATCTCCAGCAGTTCCTTCTGGCTCTTCGGCTCCGCCAACTCGCGGCCGGTCGCCTCCTTGAACGCCGCCTTGATGTCGTCGCGTTCGAACCAGTCCTTGCGATAGAACCAGCCGTTGGCATCCCCCATCGCCGGCAGCGCATAATAATTCGGCGTGCCCTTGGGCCAGGTCGAATAGGCGTAAACCGTCGCCGGCGCAAAATCGTCCATGCTGATGCCGTTGGCATCAAAGAAGTCGTTCAGCTTGACGTAATGCCCGTTTTCGGCGCCGCCGCCGATCCACTGGCTGTCGCCGATCAGCAGATCGCACAGTTTGCCGCCCGAATTCAGCTCGTTCAGCATCCGGTCGGCAAAATTGGGCCAGGGCACGAATTCGAAATTCATCGTGTGCCCACTCTTGGCTTCGAAATCCTTCGACAATTCCACAAGCGCGTTTGCCGGGTCCCATGCCGCCCAGCAAAGTGTCAGATCATCGGCCTGTGCGGTCGCCGCCACAGTACTCATGGCAACGGTTAATGCCCCGGCCTTCGCCAGTTTCAAGTGTTCCATTCAATCCTCCCATTTGTGCGGCCTGACGTTCAATTTTCGAATCACGGCGCACTTGTCATGCTATTTGAGGTACGCACCTCATGTCGACACATTTTTGAGGTACGCACATCACGCCCGCCCTCAAACCGGAAGAGTTCGGGATGAGATTGATAAGTTTTTCAGCTTGGGCCGAAGAAAACACTGCCGCCCATTGGCGCCCCATGAAACAGAAAATTACATTTAATAGATGTGAGTTAGGGTGTCTCAATCAGCCCTAACAACTGGAGCTCACGTTTTGGAAACATGGGCGCCGCCAGGGTTATCCAGCCGGGGGATCACGGGAGGTATCCGTACACCAACTGGCAAAGCATAGATCAAGACAGGCGATTATTTCGGAGACCAGCCCGCCCGAGTCCCATCAAAGCCTCATGGAAACCGGCCTCTCAAACTCAACCGGTACGCGCGCGCCCCGCCCGGAACTATGGGGGCCGACAGAGTGCCGTGACTGGGCCTCGCCCGGCACGCTGTCAAAGCCGGATCGCCGCGCGAAGCGGCCCTGGCAATACAGGGACGCTACCCTGCCTTTCGGGGAAGAAACCCACAGGCCTCTTCCCCGTTATCGTCATGCCGCAGCGGCCTTTTGCGCGTCGATCATGACCGAGGCCAGGGTGCCATAGGTTTCAGCCCAGGCCGCCTTGAGCTCTTCGGTGAACTCATCGCCCAGCCCTTTGCCAAGGGCGAACAACAAAGCGGCGCCAACATAATCGTAGTGTTCGGCAACCACCCCATAGTCGTTGTGACGGCGCCCGAGGTCTTGCACAGCCGGCAGGATTTCCTCCAGCTTGGTCAGGCCGTTCACGGCCGTCGCAATCATCTGCATCAGTTTCTTCTTTTGGCCGCTCATGTCCTCGGGGAATAGCTCGCGCACCTGCGGCGCGATTTCGAAAAGCCGATCATAAAAGATGTCTGCGGCTACGTCCGAGATCGGAGCGACCTTCTTGAAACTGTCTTGCACCATGCTGATTTGTTCAGGTGTCATTGTTCTCATTCCTTTTCTGTTGTGATGAAGTGCAGCGCCGCGTCCCTGCCGCCGCTAGCCCAGACCATGAAAGCAACGGCAGACGCGATCTGTTCGTCGGTGAGGTCGGGGTTTCCGCCCCGCGCCGGCATCTCGGAATATGTCTTGCCGACAAACCCCTGCACGGCATGTTCGATCAGAGTCGGAAGCCCCTGCGCGATGCGGGACTCCCACTTTTTTGTCGCGGTGATCTTGGGGGCGCCAGTTGCCTTGTTGCCACCGTGGCACGCCATGCAGGTGCCCTCCCACACGGTCCGCCCCTGTTGCAGCACAGGTTCGGCGGGCACGGGCAACCGATCCACGGTCACGAACCCCTTGAGACCGCGTTCGGAAACAACATCCGTCAGGGCGACCTCCGCCGCCACGGGACCGCCGAACTGGGCGGCAACCACAAGGATCAACAGGGCGCGCATGATCAACCGTCCATCGGGATACGGATCACGACACCGCCCATGACGTCACCACCCTCAAAGTCGGTTTTTGGCGAGTCCTTGTGCTTGTTGTGGCAAGATGTGCAGGCTTCGGCGACGGCGACATCCGCATAGAACGCGGTGAAATATGTCACCCCTCCCAGTTCTTCTTCACCATAGAAGTTTTCGCCCGGATTGTCGGCGATATACTGCAGACCTTCTTTCTCAAGATCGGTCGACGGCGCGTTCTGCTTGTTGATCGGCCAGAGCGACAGCAGCGAGTAGGAGAATGCATCGGTTTCCTCCGCCACCATTTCGGCCCCAAAACGGAACATCTGCGCCGGCAGTACCAGCGCCTTGTCATCTTCGAAATGTTCCGAAGCGGTAATCACCTTTTCCTTTACGGCCAGCCGGTTGACGATCATCCGCGTGTAGACGGTGCGGTCCGAAGACATCACCAGGTGCAAAAGATCCGAAACATCCTGATAGGCCATTTCAGCCGATGCCGTTGCGGCGGGCATCGCCATTGCGCCGCACAGCATTGCGGCTTTGATTTTCTTTGCGAGCTTGGTCATAACTTGAACTCCTGTTGCGTTATGAAGTGGCGGGATGCGTGGGCCGCTCGGTCACTGGTTGGCGCCTTGCTCGGGCGGTTCCACTCGCTTGATCGCCCAGTCGATGCTTTCGACATGGCGAATTGGTTGACCCGAGAAGTTGTTCGAAATCAGCGCGGGATCAGCCAGCGCATCGATCGAAAACTCCAGCCCGTGGCAATTCATGCAGACGGGGCGGATCATCTTCTCATTTGGGCGAAGTGTGTCGTTCTGGTTATGGTTCGTGACAGCCGCGCCCTTTCTCTCGGTCTGCGGCAAATGGCAAGTTGCGCAGGTGACACCACTGCCCGCAGGGGCGTCGCCTGCCAGTTCGGCTTGCCAGGCGGCAAAATGCGGGCTGTTTTCATATGACCTGCTGTGGTCGTCACCGTGGCAGCCCAGGCATGCGGTGATCGCAGTATACTGCGGGTCTTCCTGGTGCGGCGCGTGACATGATACGCAGGTCATGCCGCGGCCATGCGAAGCCTCCGAAAGGACGACCCGCGCCTCATCCGTGGTCATAACAGGAGGCGGCGCCGGTTCTCTCAAATAGGCTTTAAGCCCCGCGACCACGCCAGCGGGCGGCGATTTCCAACCCAGCTTTTTCAACCCCTTTTCGACGTCTCGCGGCTTCGAAATCTTGGCGTGACCGCGCATGCCATGACGTCCCAGTGAAAAACTCTTCTCGGCTCCCTTGTGGCAATCCGCACAGACGACCTGACACCGGTGCAAACGATGACCGTGTCGCAGGGCAGCACATCACCGCTGGACAGCCGCACCTCTGCGACCCGGGTTTCCCCCGCAATCTCGCGCACGGCCACGCCGGTATGGGCGTCGACCCCCAGGTCGGCCATCTTATGGGCCAGCAGGGCACCGCCCCCCGCATCAAGTTGCCTTGGCATGACCCGGCTTTCATGTTCCACCACCGTGACATGCGCCTGCCGACGCAACATGCCGCGGGCCGCTTCAAGCCCGAGAAGCCCGCCCCCGATCACGACAACCCGCCGCGCGCTGATGCTGCGCGCCAATAGCGCCGAGGCGTCCTCGGCCGAGCGAAAGGTAAATACGCCGGGCAATCCGCGCCCCGGAATGTCGGGAACAAACGCCCGCGATCCGGTCGCGATGATCAACTTCTCGTAAGGCCAGACCTGCCCATCCGCCGTCCGCACATACGCGTGCTCTCGGTCGATTTCGGTGACGGGCATGCCGGTTCGCACCGTCAGGGGCAGATCCGGGTCTGTCAGGTTCGCCGTCGTGATTTCGCCAAATTGCACATCCCCCGCCAAAAGAGGGGTCAGCTTGACCCGGTTGTAGGGCTGGAAGGCCTCGGTCGAGAGCAATGTCACCGCCACCCCACGGGATGCCAGCGCCGATGCCGCACGCGCGCCAACCGGCCCGCCGCCGACGACAACGATGGTGCGCTGCGCGACATCTGTGTTTGGCTCATTCATGCCCAAGGCAGAATTGGCTTTCATTTTCCCCTCAAAAACAGTCTATTAGGTCAAACATCACACCCAAAAAGAACTGACGTCATGGCCGGCACCGGCCAAAAATCAGGCGCGCTCGCATGGTCGGAAAAACCTCAGACCACCCGAGATGCTGCGATCGCAAAGCATTTCTTTCGCATTTGCAGCAAAAATCTGCCGTTCATGAATGGATTTGTGATGGCGCTTCAAAATTTAACATTCACTTTTGATGAATGATTAAATCATGCGCTTTTTGCGACCAGTCTGAACGCCGCCCCAATGACCTGGGAAGCAAACTGTCTCAGCGATCCGCAGTGCTGGATCGGGCCGGCACCTCGGCGCCATCCCGGTTCAGAAACGTCAGAATTTCGGGGTTCTTGGTGATGACATCCTGCAGCGAATAGGAATCGAGCACGCCAAAGAAGGCCTGCTTCGCCTCTCGCATGATGCAAATCAACCCACAGGCCGGCGCGAGAATACAATTCGAGCAATCAACCAGCGGCCCGTCGCCTTCGGTATGGCGCACAACACGTCCGACGGTGATATCCTTCGGCGATTGGGCCAGGCGAATACCACCCGCGCGGCCTCGGACCGACACCAGGATCCCTGCCCCGACCAGGTCCGTCACCAGCTTCATCACGTTGCCTCGCGGCAGAGCATAGGTTTCGACGACCTCCTGAATGGAAACCAGGCGGTCGCGGTGCAAGGCGAGGTACAGGCTGACCCGCAGCGCATAGTCCGAATAGCGGGTCAGTTTCATAACCAGACAATCCCGAAGTGGCGACATTCCCATCTTGATGCCTGTTCCTGACGATTGGAACCCCCGGAATTAACAGGGCAAAAGGATGACCACCGTGTTCGAGAAACAGACCTGTTCCAGATCCGGAGGTCTCTTGCACACATAAAGCCCGGGCGCAGCCTTCCACCGGTTGCCCGACCGGTTTGATCAGCGGAACGGGTAACAGGTGTAACAAGGCTGGTGTCGCCGGTCTGGGTGGCGAAGCGGACTTGCAACTTGGAAACTTGGCAAGAACAGTTGAGTGGTGTCACAGGCTAGCATGGCTGTGCAATGCGGCTCATTCCAGTCTCTTCCCTGTTTTGTCTTCGACAAAGCGCGCCGCGCGGATTTTGTCAGACACGCCGCGCCACGGCCTGGAACTCAGGTCCGTCTCTGGCCTGCTTCCCAGATTTGGTGTTCATGAGGGGCGGCCCGACAACGGTGGCGGTTCAGACAGAGATTGCTGCACGACACCTTCGTGCGAGATGGCGCGGTCAGCACCGATACTGCAGGTCAGATCACTTGCCAGGGTCAGTCCACCCAGCGAATGCAGGGTTCTTGAGGCAGGTCAAGGTTGTCGATCCTTACGATTGGTAGTTGTCGAACCGAATCTGCAAGCCTCTGACGTCAGCAGCTGCTTGTCGCACGTTCCGATAAGGGAAAGATTCGTGGTCGACTTAACAAGTAAGGTCACACAAGTTAAGGACCGGACCGGACCGTCTGTCAGGTCGGTACGGGTTTTGGCTTGTGGTCTAGCCGAGCAACATTACGAACACCGATACGGCAGCAAGCGACCACAGCTTTGGTGGGTGTTCTTCGGACGCCGTTGGGTGCGGTTGCCCCTGCAGGCATTCCTGATCGAACATCGCGATGGGTGGGTGCTTTTTGATACGGGTATTGATCCTGCCATCCTGACCACGCCCGACTACATCAGCAGTGCGATCGGACGATTTTTGTTGCCGCGCATATTTCGGTTTCATCTGTCCGAAGCAGATCGCATAGATCATGTCCTGGCGAAGTTGGGCGTTGCCGCAGGCGACATTCGCACGGCTGTTATCTCGCACCTGCATTTCGACCATGTAGGCGGCATCGCCTACCTCCCGCAGGCCGAACTGCTCGTCAGCGAACGGGAATGGTCAATTCTGTCGGAACCGCACCCCGAGCGCGAGTGGATCTTGCGAGAGCACATCGAAACACCCTCTGCGAAATGGCGGCAGATCACGTTCGAGCCCACCAACGATCCGCTTTTTGAGGGGTTCGAGGGCATTCATGATGTTGCAGGTGACGGGTCGATGGTTCTTCTGCCGACGCCCGGCCACACCAAAGGGTCGCTGTCAATGTTGATCCGGCGAGAGGACTGGGACCCGATCCTGCTGGTTGGAGATCTCACTTACGAAGTGCCTCTGCTGGACCAGAACGTGGTTGCCGGCACCGGAGACCGTCAAATGCTGCTGGCGTCCTTCGCCAAGGTCCAAGCACTGAGGAAGCGTTTGCCAGGCTTGACCATCGCAGCATCCCATCATTTTGCCGCCACTCAGGCGGTGGCGCGGGCAACGGGCAACGCACCGTGAGAATAGACGCGCCTGTCCTGTGGCGCGTCGCAGAAGACCAGATTGCAGAGATTCGGGCCATTCTGTCCGACCAACCAACGGAGATTCGTGATGAAATCAACTGAGGATACCCCCTGGGATACCATCGTTATTGGCTCCGGAATCGGCGGGATGGCGGCCGCTGCGGCGCTGTCGAAGATCGGGCAAAAGGTGCTTTTGCTCGAACAATATCAGACCCTTGGCGGTCAGACACATAGTTTTTCGATCGAAGGTTTCTCTTGGGATGCCGGTATCCATTACCTCAATTGTGTTGCCCCCGACGACCGCGAACGCGACATTCTGGACTGGCTGTCGGACAGTCCGATCTCGTTCACCTCGGTGGGGGCCGTTTATGACAATCTACATATCGGTGATGCCCCGCCACTGGCGCTTTCCCGCCCCTACGAGGCACAGGAACGCGACCTCAAGGACCGGTTCCCGGATGAGGCCGAGGCCATCGAGGCATGGATCGCCGCCCTCAGGGAAGGGCGCGAAGCCATTCGCAAGATCACTCCAACCCGTGCAATGCCACATTTCGTCGGCTCGGCGATGAAGTGGTGGCACGGCCGCGCAGTCAACCGTTGGTGCGCGCGCACCACTCAGGAGGTGATTGACGAGATCACCGACAATCCCGTCCTCGCCGCCGCCTTCGCCGCCCAATGGTTCGACCATGGCGGCCGTCCAAGCAGGGCGAGCTTTGCGATGCATGCCCTGATCACCGGGTCATACCTCGAAAGCGGTGCCTGGTATCCAGAGGGTGGCGGGGCTGCCTTTGCCGATCACATCCTGCCAACCATCACCAAGGCCGGAGGTGACACGCGGGCAAACACTCGGGTCGAGACGCTATTGATGGAAAACGACCGCGTTGTCGGGGTGCGAACGGCTTCAGGCGAGGACATTCGCGCTGACACGGTCATCTCGAATATCGGCGCGCGCGAAACCGTCAACCAACTTCTGCCCGCTGGCTGCGGGCATCAGGATTGGGTCGACGAGATCAACGGCCTGCCACACACCGTCGCTCATTTCAGCCTGTTCATGGGGTTCGAGGGCGATATCGAAGCCGCCGGGGCAACGCGCGCCAACCATTGGATATACCCGACAGGCCAAGTCGACGCTGTCTGGACCGACGCGCCCGACAGCCCGCCACCAGGAATGTTCCTCTCCTTTGCCTCGCTCAAGGATACCGCCCACGACCCCGGTCCAAAGCAGAAACATGCGGGCGAGTTGGTGGCCTGGACTGAGTGGTCATTGGTGGAAAAATGGGCCGATCTGGCGCCCGGCGCGCGAGGAGAAGGCTACCGGGCGTTCAAGGAGAAGGTCGAGCAAGTGCTCTTTGCGCAATTCGAGGCGCGTTTTCCGGAACTGGCAAAGCTGGTCGTGTTCCGAAATCTCTCGACCCCGCTCACCACAGCCTCAATCACCGGCCATCAGCGCGGTGAGTTCTACGGGCTCGAGGTCTCCCCTGCTCGGGTATTCAGCGAAGCACTTCAGACGAGAACGCCTGTTCCGGGCCTCTTCCTCAGCGGCCAGGACGTTTTGTGCCCCGGTATCCCCGGCGCGCTGTGGGGCGGGGTACTGGCCGCGGCCAGCGTCGATCCGAAACTGTTTCGTGAAGTTCCGGGCTAAGCCACGTCTTCTTGCGGCCTCTTCCGCTCTGAACTTTGCGGCAACTGGCACATCGCCGAACCGCTCAGGTACGAGCTTCATGATCCCTAAGTCGTGGCGGTCTGCCGCTGCGCAATCCGGAATCCTTACAGCATGACAGCTACAAAGACGATGAGGGCGGTTGTGATCGAGCGTTACGGGGAACCGGACGTTCTTTCGCTTCGAACCGTTCCTCTTCCCGTTCCGTCACGGGGGGAAGTTCGCGTAAGGGTTCACGCCTCTACAGTGACCCGGACCGACACCGCAACGCTGCGGGCCCATCCCTTTTTCGCGCGTGCGATGACCGGCCTGTTCCGACCACGGATGCGCATCCTCGGATTGGACTTTGCCGGTGAAATCGATCTCATCGGAGAGGGTGTCAACGCATTTGACGTCGGAGATCGCGTGTTCGGAATTTCACCCGACATGTTTGGGGCGCATGCGGAGTATCTCTGCGTACCTGCGGCGGGAGCGATCGCTCGAATTCCGAACAACCTCCCCTTTCATGAGGCCGTAGTCGGAGAAGGCGCCTGGTACGCCAACGGCACGACACGGATTCTGTCCGAGGGCATGCCGTGCCTGATCTACGGGGCTTCCGGGGCGATCGGCACGGCAGCCGTTCAGCTTGCCAAGGCACGCGGCGCGCGGGTGGTCGCCGTGGTCGGTACCCGTCACGTCGATCTGCCCGGCGCGCTTGGTGCGGACCGTGTCGTGAATTACGAGAAAGAGGACTTTTCGGCACTGGGGGAGACGTTCGATCTTGTCCTCGATGCCGTGGGCAAGACGTCCTACTTCAAATGCCGCTCTCTTCTGACGGCAAACGGGATCTATTCAGCAACCGATCTCGGTCCTGGCTGGTCCAACATCATTCTCGGCGGGTTCTACGGAGCGACCGGAAGCGGGCGTGTCCGCGTACCCTTTCCCGATGACGCGCCCGGTTTCATTCAGGAACTCGCCACGCTGATGTCGCAGGGTCGCTTCCGGGGCGTTTTCGACAGGAGCTTTTCGCTGGATGAAATGGTGGACGCATTCCGCTACGTCGAAACGGGTCAAAAGACCGGTATCGTCACCGTGGACCTAAGTTCTTAACACCTCGCGCGCGCTCGGCGTTTTGCCGCCCGGTCGAAAGCCGTTCTTTCCTTCCCGCCATACGACGGGTCAGCGCGGTCTTATGGCTTGATGACCAGTTTCCCTTTGACTTCGCCCAAACCGGTTCGACGAAGCGCCTCCGGGACCGAAGACAGAGGCAGAACCGCTTCAATATGCGGCACGATCCTGCCTTCGACCGCCGCCTGCGCGACACGCTCGGTCAGGTCTCTGCCACTGGGCACCATTAGCATGGCAATTGATTTCTGGGCGAGGCGGTAAAGTACCCCACCAAGAACAAGAGGCAAAAGAACACTGACCCGCCCACCAACTGCCCTGTAGACACCGCCCGTTTCCAGGCAACCCGCAATCTGCGAAGGGTCGCGGGTCGCAACCATGTCGAGGATCCGGGTCCACCGTTTTCCCATGTTCGTGAAATCCTCGGTTCCGTAGTTGATCGTCTCGTCGGCGCCGAGCGCCTTGATCCAGGCCAACTTGCCCGCGTTGTCCACTGCCGTGACATGCGCCCCGGCAGCCTTGGCCAGTTGCAACGCCATGGTACCCGACCCGCCTCCGGCGCCGTTGATCAGGAACCTGTCGCCGGGCGCCAGCCCCTCCGTCCCGATCAACGCAATCCCTCCGGCCTGGGGCAGGCAAGCAGCAATGTCGTCAGAAAGGTCGTCGGGCACCCGAACCATCTCTGCCTCCGACACACAGGCGTATTCCGCAAATCCGCCCCGCACCATGACGAGATCGCCCATCACCCTTTCGCCGATCTTGAAGCAAGAGGCCCCATTGCCCAGCTTGTCGACCAATCCGACAATATCGGACCCAAGAACGGGCCGCTTGGGGCGAAACAAGCCACCAACAAGCCGTGCATAGAACGGATCGCCGACAAGATACTCCCAGTCCGACAGGTTCACGGCACAGGCAAGGACCTTCACGCGGATCTCGGACGGGCGCGGTTCCGGCAACGGAACATCCGTCAGACTCAGGTTCTGCGGGCCGCCGTATCTGTCTTGAACCACGGCCTTCATCGGTTTGTTCCTCCGCTTGAATGGCGGCGCTGCCACGCCACTTGTTCTCTGTCCGACTGACTTGGCGTTAGGCTCTGTACCCGACGTCTCGGTCCGATACCTTGAGCGAGGTCAATCAATCCCACGGTCGACGATACTGATTTGACCTCAAAGACCGGCAGGATCCGCGTCGAATTGCTGGTCCCCCTTACACCCATGCACCGATCAGGATCGGCACGCTGAACAGCCCGGAAGCACATTGAGCAAGGAACGTCCAATGACGACAAGCGTCGTGCAAATGCCTTGACCGGCCGGGCGGCCAAACATGCGGTTGATGTCTATCTACGCCACGAGGTTCGTCCCCCCACACGGCATAGGAACTTGTCAGACGATATCCTGTCTAATGCCGCCGGAAAAATCCGCCGATGACATGCAATAGAAATCGGTCAACACGTCCACGCCCGGTGAACTGTCTGCGAGCATGCAGAGGAGCCTGCCCAACCTGGGCAGGCTGATCCAAGTTGATCGGTTGCGCATCACTGGCCGGTGTCTTTTTCATACGCTCGCGGGCCGGGGAAACTGCAAGCCTACCGTCGGTCAGCCTTCCATTTTACCTGCTATCAAGAAGGCAAGATGTTGTGGTTCAACCGAAAGAAGTTGTCGGGATCGTACTTGCCTTTGATCTGTGACAGTCGCTGCCCATTGTAACCGTAGGCGCTTGCCATGGCGCGTTCTTCATCTTCCGGCATGAAATTCACATAGGCACTTCCGGTCGAATACGGTTTCATTTGATCGTAAAGCGCGCGCGCCCACACGATGCATGTTTCATCCTTTCCGGGATCATCCCACCGTGTGTGAACATTCATGATGAAATGCGACGATCTTTGCGGATAAGCCGTCTCATTGGCGGCCACACGCGCCATCGCGCCGCCGACATGCGCGATGAACACCTCGCAGGCCGGGTCGGGCAGTGTCGCAATACCGTGGAGCAACGCATCAATCGCTTGTTCGGACAGCATTTCAAAGTCATGGCTTTTCCAATAGTTGCGGGCGCCCGGTGTCAGAAGCGGATCGAACGCGGCTTGCCAGTCTACAAACGCATGAGGCGATATGACATCGGCAATCGGATCGCCGAGAGAGCGCAGGTCGGCCATGGCCTTTTCGCCGTCCTCGATTGCGCCAGAGTAGCAGGCTGCAAAAATCAGCACTTCGCGCCCGTGCCACTCTTCGGGCAGGAACGGCAACGGAGGAGCCTTCCGCATCACGCTCCACACCGTCAGTTCATCCGGCGCGCTGTCGGCAATTTTCGTGAATTCCGCGAGCAAACCCGGCGCGGCCTCGATGGGATGCACGATCAGGCCAGACAAGACTTCGGGGCCTAGATCGTGCAAGCTGAACTCAAAGGATGTCACGATCCCGAAGTTGCCGCCGCCGCCCCGGATCGCCCAGAACAAGTCGGGATGGCTGGACGCGGATGCGGTCAGAATGTCACCGCTGGCGGTGACAACCTCGGCCGAGATCAGGTTGTCGATGGTCATACCGAACTTGCGCGTGGTCCAGCCGAAGCCGCCCCCCAGGGCAAGACCGGCGATCCCGGTGGTGGAGTTGATACCGATCGGGACAGCAAGCGCGTGCGCCTGGGTTTCCCGATCCACATCACTGAGCAGCGCCCCCGGCGCCACGCGGGCGATCCTGGCCTGCGCGTCGACGTGAACGGAACGCATATGCGACAGATCTAGCAAAACGGTACCATCGGCCACGGCATGGCCGGCGATCTGATGGCCACCGGACCGTATGGACAAGACCAATCCGGAGTCGCGGCAAAAGTTCACTGCCTTTTGCACATCGCTCGCCCCCAGGGCGCGGATAACAAAAGTGGGATGGCGGTCCACCATGCTATTCCACAATGTACGGGCTTCGTCATAGTCCGCGCTGCCCGGCAGGAACACGCCCCCCCGAAGCGCGGCTCCCAGCGTGTCCAGGCTATCCTGTTCCAGCGCCTTCATGGCACCATCCAGTTGTTTTGCTTCAAACATCAGAAAATCCTCCCCCCAAAAAATTTCTGGTCGGGTTTCCTGTGTATCTGCCTCAAGGCACTTGTTGTTGGCCTCAGCTCGGCCGTGTTCGAAAGTCAGGCGCAGAAGTGGGTGTTGACCCTCGGTTGCGCGATCAGGCGAAAAGGCCCGGATCGACCCGATCAACCGGTGTAATGACGTCCGCCGGGATATTCAGCCGTTCGGCGGCTTTTCTCAAACTCTCTTCATCGGGGGCCTCGTAGAGGCAGTAAGTCTTGCGTTTGTCAGCGCTCAGAAAAGAGAAAATCCACTCGATGCCGATCTCATCATTGATCTCCTTGATGTGAATCTTGTCGTCGTCGCCCAAGTTGAGCTGTTCGGCAAAATTACGTTCAATGATGTACCTTGGCATCGCGCGCTCCCAAAATCGGTTCAATCTTAACTGGCTGTTCCTTCGAGCTTGGCCCTTAAGGCAACCATACTCAAATCTTGCGCTATTGCCAACGCGTCAGCTTCAAGACGCAATGCGCGTTCCGCGTCCTCTTTTCGGCCACGCCGGCGCAAGGCGTGGGCGTAGGCGGCCTTGCTATGGGCAATCCAGGGCGGCGCAGACATTTCAGTGTCGATCGCAATGGCCTTTTCAAACATCTTGTCCGACGTATTCCAATCCCCCATCAACGCAGCCAAATTGCCCAACCGGCGCGCGCCCGCCCCTGTACAGACTGTTGTGGCACCGGCAGTGATGGTCAGCTCCTCGTAGGGACTCAGCAATTCAAAGAGTTTCGGGGCGTGGACCAGGCTGTCGACCGCGACGCAGATATCCGCGAGATAGGAAAGCGTCGTGGAATACATCGCGTCCGGTGCCAATTCGAACCCATATTCCGCCACTTCCGTCAGGATGCGTTCAGCTGGATCCGTGTAACCCAGCTCTGCGGCGATAACGCCGAACCCCGGTTTCCACGCCACATCCTCGGGGTTCTCCGTCATCAGCCTTTTTATCACCGGCGCAACTTCGGACAGGCGGTTCTGCTCGCGCCGGATGGTGAACATCTGAACGCCAAAGACACCATCCACATGTTCGCCATGGGTCTCCCGTCCGATTTTCACGGCCTCGCTGGCATATTTCTCGGCGGCTTCGAAATCTCCGTCCATGATCGAGACCATGGCGCGGGCGTGGGTCTGAACCCAGTATAGCTGAAGGTGGTTTTCCTTGTTGGATATCGCGGTCAGCCGCTCCAACGACCGATCCATCAAAGCGCGATCCGCCATTTCGGCACCGACAAAAAAATACTCAACGTGTTATCGCGCCCCCGATCGATGTTGTTCAGGTGCTGCGCGACGTTATGCATATCCTCAAGGTTTTGACGCCAATCCTCGGCCTCTGCTTTCCGCCGAGCGACGAACGGGGCGCCGAACCGCATCATCATGACGGAAAACTGCGATTTGTGATCCCCGAGCTGGGCCGCCAGTTCCATGCATTCCTGCCCAAAATGCGTACCTTCGGAAAACTGGCCGTTGAACAGATAAGCCCGCGCCAGCTGGCCCATCAACCGGCACCGTCTGCGCTCGTCGTGATCGGACAACCCCTGCAAAGCCTCAAGGCATCGCCGGATGGCCTCGTTGTGGTTTTCGCCCGCCATCATGCAGGTATCGGCAAAATGGTTCGCGGCGTCGGCGGCCAGTTCCGGATTGCCGATTTTGCGGGCCGCCTCGGACGCGTCCCGCAATTTGGCGATACCTTCGGGCAACCGCCCGACGCTATCGTAGCTACGCCCGACCAGTATCTTGCCGATCACCACCTCGCGCGTGGCGTTGTCACCCATTTTTCGCGCGGCATTAAGTGTTTCTTCCGCGTTTTCCATGGCTTCCTGGCTGGCGGACCGGGCAAGCGCCATTTCCGATGCGGATCGCCATCGTTCAAACGCCGCCGGCCAGTCTCCGGCTTCGGTCAAATGTCGCGCGACAAGTTCGGGGCGCCGCTCGATTTCGGCAGAGCGCAGTTTTGCCAAGGCTGCCGCCACACCTGCGTGATGCGCACGTCGCGTCGACGCCAACATGGACTGATAGGCGGTGTCACGGATCAAGGCATGCCGGAACACGAAATGACCGCGATTGAACCCGCTTTCAAAGACCAGGCCGGACTTGTACAGCTCGTTCAGGCACTCCTTGACATAGGCGGGGCTGGCATCCATGGCCGCCCCCAGCAGAGCCGGCTCAAACTCGCGCCCGATGACAGAGGCCACCAGCGCCACTTGCTTGGCATCGCGGGATACCGCGTCGAGCCGGGCCATCAGGGTGCCCTTGAGAGAAGACGGGACAAAAGTCTTTCCCCGTTCTCCCGACTGTACAATCGCGCGGGTGAATTCTTCGACGAACAGCGGGACTCCATCCGTTTTTTCGACAATCCGGGACAGCAAATCCTCGTCGACTTCCTGACCCGTGATATCGCGCACGAGATTGGCGATGTGGTCCCGCCCAAATCGGCGCAGTTGCACCGTCTGGACATGCGCATCGCCTTCGTCACGTTTCAATTCCCACCCCGGGCGATGCGTCACCAGAACCATCAGGGGCAGATCGGCGCAAATGGCCTTGAAACGATCCAGCAGAGCATTGGTGGAGGGATCGATCCAGTGTGCATCTTCGACAAAGAGAATGACGGGGCGGACACCGGAGCGCACCTTGATCGAATTGATCATCGTTTGAATGGTGATGTCGCGCTGCTCCTGCGGAGGCAGGTCCAGAATTTGCCGTGCCAGTTCGCTCCGCGGCGCGACCATCGCCGCATAGACAGGGAGCGCCTTTTCGTGGTTCAAGCCCTGTCGCCCTTCCAGCAGCCGGCGCACATGTTCCAGAACCCGATCGTCGTCAAAGTCCGGTTCGACACCGGCATCCTGCGCAATTCGTTCGGCAACCGGGTGAAAGGGGCTACTGGACAGGTAGGGCGAACAGTTCAGGCGCACGATTTCCGCAACACCTTGTTGTTCAACGTCACTCAGGAACGCTTCGGTCAATCGCGACTTGCCGATCCCGGCCTCGCCAGCGAGCAAGACGATTTCCCCCTGCCCTGCCTGTGCGCGTTGCCAGGATTGCTGAAGAATACTTTTTTCAAAGTCGCGTCCGACA
Source organism: Seohaeicola saemankumensis (assembly GCF_020171285.1). Lineage (GTDB taxonomy): Bacteria > Pseudomonadota > Alphaproteobacteria > Rhodobacterales > Rhodobacteraceae > JAIUZI01. Next base: position 69,545 of record NZ_JAIUZI010000011.1, on the reverse strand, counting down.
AAGGATCCACTTGCATCCTCCCTGTGGGCTGCGCGAAAACGGCTTTCGGCATCGCGCTCGGCGACCACCTGCATCAGTTTCCGCGGTGTGTCGAACCCCTTCAGCTCCACCACGCCAAGTGAAGAAAACTCGAAAATCCGATGCAGACTCGCTTCCGCGCCCTCTTCCGCCAAGACCACGGAGTTCGGTGCGGCATGCTCCTGAATCCGCGCAGCCAGATTCAGGATAGATCCGGTCATCGCACCCGGTTCATAGGTGTTTTCCCCCACCGCATCGCCGACCACAACTTCGCCGCTTGCAACGCCGACACGGGCCGAAATTGGCTTACCGTCCGGCGTCTTCAGGCCTTTGACGCGGTTCACCGCGTCCAGCCCGGCCCGAACGGCCCTGACGGAGTGATCTTCATAGGCGCTGGGCCATCCAAAAAACACCAACAGGCCGTCGCCCAGATACTTTGCGACATAACCCCCGTAACGGCTGACCGCCCCCGCAACAGCGTCCTGGTAGCTTTGCAGCAGCGCACGCATATCTTCGGCGTCAAACCGATTGGTAAGCTCGGTTGAGCCGACAAGATCGGCAAAGAACACCGTCAGGTGACGACGTTCCGCCTCTGCCGACACGATTGGCTTGTCCTGGCCTCCGGGCCCCATCCCGTCTTCGCTAGGCGCGGACAAGGGCATCGCGCCCGCGTTTTGCCGACCATATCCAGTCGATCCCGGATCATGCGCATCATTGTCGGGGTCGCCAAACAGCTTTCCGATCGATGCCAGAATTATCTTTCTATGGCCCAGGCTTACGCCAATTTCCTTGAGATCCTCATTGGTCAACAAGGGTAAGACCTGAGCATCGATATCGTTTTGGGAGAACGCGTCTGCGTACTGATCCAATCCCAAACCGTTCAGCCAACTGAAGATGTCAAATCCCATCTCAGGAATAATGCGAACAAATTGTCTTTCATTCAAGGTGACGCGCTATGCCCGCCCAAGCGGGCTCGCACCAATGCGACAGCGGTCTCCCGGTTCTGTGCCCGGTCCAAGACGGTGCGCCCGGCCCTTCGAACGCAACCGCGCGCCAGGGTCAGATCCGCAAGTCCTCCGGCAGGATGGTGTCCGGCATGTTCTGGTAGCAGACCGGCCGCAGAAACCTGCGGATCGACAGCGTCCCGACCGAGGTGGCGCCAAAATTCGTCGAAGCCGGGTACGGACCTCCATGAATCATGCTGTCGGCGACTTCCACACCCGTCGGGAAACCATTGACCAGCACCCGCCCGGCCATGCGCTCCAGAACGGGCAGTATTCGACGTGCGGTGTCGGCATCAGCTGCGTCCATATGGATCGTCGAAGTCAGTTGCCCGGTGAACCCTCTCGCCAGTTGCAGCATCTCCTCGGTATCAGACACACGGATGACAAGACCCAGCGGACCAAAGACCTCTTCGCTCAAGGTGTCATCCCGAAGATAGTGTGCGGCATCCGTCTGATAGAGGTTGGGGGCGGCGGCGCGACCGTCGTTCTCGGTGGACAGAACGGCCTCGACAGCATTTCGGCCTTCCAGCTGGACCTTGCCATCGCGGTAGGCGGCGGCGATCCCATCGCTCAGCATCACCTGCGGGGCGACTTCCTTCAGCGCATCGGACGCCGAACGGACAAAGGCGTCGCCCTCTCCGCCCTTTGCAACGACGGCGATACCCGGCTTGGTACAGAACTGACCCGCCCCCATGGTCAGCGATCCAGCCCAGGCCGCGCCGATATCCGCCCCCCGCGCCGCGCAGGCCGCCGGCAGGACAAACATCGGGTTGACGGACCCCAACTCTCCGAAAAATGGGATCGGTTCGGGGCGCCGCATGCAGAGGTCGAACAGTGCGCGACCGCCGCCAAGCGACCCGGTAAAGCCAACCGCCTTGATCAGCGGATGCTGGACAACCGCCTGTCCCACATCGCGTTTTCCGCCCTGGATCAGCGCGAAAACACCTGCTGGCAAACCACAGGCCAGGATGGCGGCATGGATCGCCTCGGCCACGATCTCGCCGGTACCCGGATGGGCCGAATGCCCCTTGACCACGACCGGGCATCCTGCGGCAAGGGCCGCAGCGGTGTCGCCGCCCGCCGTCGAGAAGGCCAGCGGAAAATTCGACGCGCCAAAGACGGCCACCGGACCAATTGGACGCTGCATCACAAATAGCTCGGGCCGGGCAAGAGGCTGGCGGTCAGGCAGAGCCGCATCGTGGCGGATATCCAGGTATGCGCCGTCTCGGATGTGCTGGGCAAACATCCGCAGCTGCCCGGTCGTCCGCCCGCGCTCGCCCTCCAGCCGGGCCGCGGGCAGACCGGTTTCGGATGTACCGATTGCCGTTATCGCTGCGCCGCGCGCGTCGATTTCGTCGGCGATCCTATCGAGAAAGACCGCACGCTGTTCCCGGCTCGTCCAGCCGTAGGTCCAGTAAGCCTCTTCGGCCGCCGTGCAGGCGCGGTTAACAAGATCGGGCGTTCCAACGGAAAACAAATGCGCCGACCCATGTGCCGGTTCCGAGGGGAAACGGGTCGTTCCGGCAATCCATTCACCCGCGATCAGGTGTTTGCCGTGCGGTGTGAAATCGGGGCCTGTGCCATCCATGTGTCGGGTCCTTTCGGGCTCGTGGCCAATGTCAGGGGCGTGCCGGTACCGTCAGAGGCCCCGGTCGGAATGATCCGGAAATGCGCGGGTTACAGCGGCGGCAAAAGCAGCCCCCGCGCGGCAAGATTGGCCATCAGGCGGCGCACCCCGAAACGCCATTCCGGCGCTTGCGTGGACAGGCGCACGGTGTTGCTCAGCCTGCCCAATCCGGGCGCCGCGATGGTCACCACATCGCCCATCTTGTGCGTAAACCCCTCGCCCGGCAGGTCGCGGTCTTCGGTCGGGGCAAACAACGTGCCCAGAAACAGGACGATGCCATCGGGATACTGATGATGCCGCCCCAGGGTCTGGTCGACCAGATCCTCGGGATCGCGGCTGATCTCGGACATCGAGGAATGGCCGGTCAGGCGATAACCATCCTCCCCCGTCACTGTCATGGTCAGCTCGGCCCGGCGTACGTCATCCAGCGACCAGCCCGCGTCGAACAGCCGGATCATCGGCCCGATCGCGCAAGAGGCGTTGTTGTCCTTGGCCTTGCCCAGCAGCAGGGCCGACCGCCCCTCGACGTCGCGCAGGTTCACGTCGTTGCCCAGCGTCGCACCTAGAATCCGGCCTGCCGAGGACACCGCCAACACTATCTCGGGTTCTGGGTTGTTCCAGGTCGAGACGGGGTGCAGCCCGACCTCGGCCCCGGTGCCGACCGCCGCCATGGGCGGACACTTGGTGAATACCTCGGCATCCGGGCCGATCCCAACCTCGAGGTACTGCGACCACAGGCCCTCAGCCTGAAGCGTGCGCTTGACCGCCTCTGCCTCTGGCGACCCGGCGCGCAGATTGCGCAGACTATCGCCAATCGCCTGCCCGACACGGGCGCGAATTGCATCTGCCCGCGCCGGATCGCCCGCTGCCTGTTCCTCGATCACGCGTTCCACCATCGATCGGGCAAAGGTCACGCCACAGGCCTTCACCGCCTGAAGGTCGCAGGGTGCCAGAAGGTGAATGCGGTCTGCCACCGGCCTGTTGCCAGCGATATCGTCAAGCGCCCCGAGCACCTCGCCCGACGCCTCGCGAACGTGTTCTGCCGGGTCGTCCAGGTCCAGAACATGGCTCACCGTCGGGGCCTCGGCCGAGGTGATATCGACCAGTTGGCCCTCGCGCAGGGTCACAACCGCCGGCCCCTGCACGTCAGGGCGCCAGCACCGGCCCAGCCAGAGCCCGTCGGGCGCATCGATGATGGTCATGTCAGGATCCTCAGCGTCGTTTGAATTCGGGTGGACGTTTGCCGGCAAAGGCCGCGCGGCCCTCTGCCGCGTCCTCGGTCGCGAAACAGATCGCCTGCAGGTCGCGTTCATAGGCCACTGCCTGTTCCAGCGGCATGTTATAGGCCGCCTGCAGGTTCAGCCGCGCGGTTTCCGCCGCGACGGGGGCGCGCCTCGCTATAGTGGTCGCGATCCCGGTGGCGCGGGTCATCAGCGCATCGGGCGCGATCACCTCTGACACCAGCCCCCAGGCCAGCGCCTGATCGGCCGTGACCGGATCCCCGGTCATCACCATCATCGCGGCGTTCGAGGGGCCGATGGAATGGGCCAGCAGCGCGGTCATACCGCCGCCACCGATCCAGCCCAGCTTGATTTCCGGCGCCGCCAGTTTCGCCGTATCCGCCGCAACCCGGATATCGCAGGACAATGCCATTTCCAGTCCACCGCCCATGGCATAGCCGTTGATCGCGGCAATCGACGGCTTCTGCAGCGCGCGCAGGGCATCGCAGTACTCAGGCCGGTTGCGAAACTCCCAGGGCGTCGCATAGCGGTCGAGGTCAGCAATGTCTGACCCCGCGCAAAACGCCTTGCCCGTGCCGGTCAGGATCACCGTCCGTACCGCGTCGTCCGCGTTGATCCGGCGCACGGCATCCCACATCAGCTCCGCCATTTCTGGCGTCATGGCGTTCAGTTTCTCGGGGCGGTTGTAGGTAATCGTGGCGATCCGGTTCTCGATCGCCAGGGTGAGTGGGGCGCTCATGCCAATGTCCTTTCGGGGCGGCTGGATGCATACAGATCGCGCAGATCGCGCATGGCAATCCGGGCTGGTGCCTGCTTGTCAAAAGCGTCGCGCAGACAGGCAGAGGCTCGAGATTGCAGGGCGATGTACCCATCGTGGCGCGGCCGTATGGTCGCGGCCTCGAGGCTGGCGGCGGTGTTGGCGTAGAAATCCCCCCATGCGGCGTTGACCGAGGGGTCCAGCCACGCCGCGCGCAGCCCGGGCTGACCATCATGGGCGGGGATGAAGTTGCGCTGTGTGTCCTCCGACATCAGCCACAACAGATGATCGCGCAGCGCGTCGTTTACCCGCGCGCCCCGCGAGATGCAGATGCCTGTCCCGCCAAGTATCGAGCCGGGCCGCGCGCCCGCCGTGGGTGCATCGCAAAACGTCACGGGCCGGGGCGCGCGCGTGTAGTTGACATAGCCATAGATCAACGGGATCAGCCAGATGTCATTCGCCTGCCCCATATGGTTCAACAGCCCGATAGGGTTGTGCGCCCGCGTGTGAGCCGGTGTTCGGGAGGCGAGCGGCAGCAGGATGTCATAGGCCCGTTCGGCGACCCCGTCTTCGGGCCAGCCGCCGTCGCGCATATCGAGCGCGGGATCGAGCGCTGCGCAGACCGACAGAAACGACAGCGCGGCATGGGGTCCGGCCAGGGACAGGGCCACACCGCCCTTTTGCGACAGCCGGTCGACGTCCTCCCAGGTTGTGGGCGTCTCGTCGACCAGATCAGGGCGCAGCGCCAAGACCTGGGTCGCGGCGTCCAGCGGCAGCGCCCATTGCCGGCCCTCCATGTGGTAGCTGTCATATGCCGGGCCGATGGCGGCGGCGGCGATCCGGTGCAAATCGCCGGTGTCAAAGATTTCATCTAATGGTGTCAGACAGTTATGCGCCAACGCCTCGCCCAGGTGCGGGTGATCCATCACCACCAGATCGTAGCGTTCGCACAGCTCGGCAATGGGCGCGGATTCGAACCCTTCGAGCGGCTGCACCTCCCACTCGACCGGTCCCTTGGCCGCCGCGAGCGCATTGTAGCCGCGCGGGTGATCCCATGTCAGACCTCTGAAGCTCATGCTGTGCCCCTTGCCACGACACCGTCAGCGGCCAGTGTTTCGATTTCTTCTTGAGTGAATCCAACGGCTTGCAGGACCTCGTCGGTATGTTCCCCGGTCAGCGGCGCACCGCAGCGCAGTTCCGCCGGGCTGCGGGAAAAGCGGATCGGGAAGCCGGGGGTTTTGACGTGGCCTTCGGTCGGGTGGTCGTAGTCGATGAAGGTGCCGTTGTGGGCGATCTGCGGGTCAGCGACGAGGTCGGCGTACCCATAGACCGGACCGGCCCAGATGCCTTCGGCGTCGAGCCGGGAGAGACAGTCTTGCGTCGAGAATTTCTCAATGGCTGTGCGGACTTGCGCGAAAGTGGCGTCGCGGTCGTCCCAGCCGGCCTGGTCTTCGTCAAGGTCAGCCAGTTCAGGCGCGTCCAGCGCGCGGGCCAGTGCGGGGAACTGGGGCATCGCCAGCGCGATGTAACCATCGGTGGTTTTGAAGGTTCCGTATGGTGCGCGGATGTAGACATGGGCATGCGGTTCGGCGCTGCGCTCCTGTGGTTTGCCGCCCACGGTGAACACGGAAATTTCCTGCATTTGCAACGTGGTAATGGCATCGAGCATGTTCACTTCGACCTTCTGGCCTTCGCCGGTTCGTTCGCGGTGCAGCAGGGCGGCGAGGGCGCCTTCGAAGGCGGTGTAGGCGGTGATGGCGTCGACGAGGTATTGGCCGGCGGCTTGCGGCGGTTCGCCCTTGCGGCCGGCCGAGAGCATGGCGCCGGACATCGCCTGCAGCAGCAGGTCCTGGCCGGGGCGGCGGGCATAGGGGCCGTCTTCGCCGTAGCCGGACATCGAGACATAGACCAGTTTGGGGTTGATCGCGGCGAGGCTGTCGTAGTCAACGCCCAGACGCGACGCGACGCCGGGGCGGTAATTCTGAATAAAAACATCAGCTTGCGCCACAAGCCGTCGCATCACCTCGCGCCCGGATTCGGATTTCAGATCGACGGCCAACGAGCGTTTGTTGCGGTTCAACGAGAGGAAAGACACGTTGATCTTGTTGCCGGTGATGCCGCCGGCGGGGGCGTGGCGCTGCCATTCGCCGGTGGTTGGTTCGACCTTGATGACATCGGCGCCGAGGTCGCCGAGGCGTTGGGCGGCGAAGGGGCCGGCCATGGCGATGGAGCAGTCGAGAACGGTGTAGCCGTCGAGGATTCCCATTGTTTTATCCGTTTTGTACATGTGCCCAGCGGGCGATGTTCCGTTTTGTACAAACCCGCCAGGGCGGATTTGCCGGGTTCAGCCCATGTTCCAGCCGCCGTCGACGGCGAGGTTCTGACCGGTGATGAAACCGGCGCCGTCGGAGGCGAGGAACAGGATGGCGGCGGCGATGTCGTGGGGGGTGCCGCGCCGTTTGACGGCCTGGTGGTCGAGCACGAATTTGCGGTAGCCTTCGGGGTCGGGGTGGATTTTTTCGGCGTCGGTCGGGAAGGCGCCCGGCGCGATGGCATTGCAGGTGATCCCCCATTTGCCGAACTCGCGCGCCCAGGCGCGGGTGAGGCCCAGCAGCGATCCCTTGGACTGGACATAAGGCGCGAGGTTTTCCCAGCCGCCGGTCAGCGTGATCGAGGTGACGTTGATGATCCGTCCCCAGCCCTGATCGCGCATGCCGGGCAGCGCGGCGCGGGTGCAGACAATGGCGGATTCGACGTTGACCTGATGCACCAGCCGCAGCTCCGCGTCGGAATACTCCTCGAAGGGTTTCGAGGGGTAGATCGCGGCGTTGTTGATCACCACGTCGAGCGGTGCGGTGGCGGTGATTTCGGCCAGTTTGGCGGTCAGGGCCGGTTGATCGGTCAGGTCCATCTCCAGCAGGTGCAGACGGGCGGCCACATCCGGCGGGGTGTCGGCGCGCAGGCTCTCGTTCTTGGAATGGTCGCGGTCGAGGGCAAAGACCTCGGCCCCCTGCGCCAGCAGGTCGAGCGTGGTCTGGTGGCCCAGCCCGCCCGAGGCGCCGGTGTAGAGCACGCGGCGACCGGCCAGCGCGCCCTGCCCCGGCTTGGCGGTCAGTGGCGTTTCGCGGTTCATGAGCGGTCTCCTATGGGCAGGAAGGTGCCGGAGGGTTTTGGATAATCCTCCTCGGGCTGTTGGGCGATGGCGGTGATCCGGGCCTCGGCATCGGCGATGGCGGCGGCGTCGGGCAGCACCGTCAGCGTGCTGTCATAGCGGCGTTCTTCGCCGTGGCTGAGGCGGATCAGCTCGCCCCGGTCGCGGGCGCCGCCGTTGCCCAGCACGTGGTTGGTCGAAGGTTCAATGCCCAGCGCGTATTGGCCCGCCTGCAGGTTTTGCCATTCGTACATGCAGGGGAACTGATCCTTGCGGGTGGTGACCATGAAACCGAGGCCAAGCCGGTCGTTGACCAGCGCGACGGGCACCTGTCCGTTGTCGTCGGCGCCCATCTCGTGCTGCCAGACCTGTTCGTGAAAGCCCATCTGTGGCGCGTGCAAGGTGCGGTAGCCGACGCCCTGCTTTTGATAGTCCGCCTCATGCGCGGCCCAGACCACGTCGCGGATCGGCGCGAGGTAGCGCGCGCCCTCTTCCAGCAGGGGATGGCCGACGTTGATGTGATAGCAATACATATGCGGCGTATCGTAGAACCCGCGATTGACGACGCGGTCGCTGAGGCGGATGTCGTCGCTGCCGACCGCGACCTCGATCCGGCGGTGCAGTTCCAGGTGTTCGCCGAATACGGTGCCCTGGGTCACCACGCCTTCGGCCCAGAGGGTGCATTGGTCGCCTTCCCAACGTTCGCCATAGCCGGTGAGCCGGGCCGGGATGGTGCCGACGCGGCCGTGCAGCGAATGGCTGGCGCTCTGGCGCGGGCCATAGACGTATTCGGGGGTTTCGGCCTGATGCATGAATAGGATGTGATCGAGCCCGCAGGTGATCATCAGGCCGGAAAAGCTGCGCATCCAGCCAAGGCCGCCTTCGCCTTCGTAATCATGCAGGCCGGGGTGGCGGAAACCGGCGGGCGAGTGCCAGCCGATGGCGCGCCCGTTGTGTTCGCAATCGGCGATGTCCATCGCACGGTCGACCAGCACGGTAAAGCGCAGGCCCGATCCGGTGCGGAATTCCAGCATGCGGATGCCGCGTTCCAGCCCGTCGCCCAGTGTCATCAGCCGCACGCCCGCCGCGTGGCCGAGCGCGCCGCTGTGGGCCTCGGTCTCGGCCCGGCTGAGGGTCTTGCCGTAGAGCTTTACCATGACTTCTCCGTCCGCCGCCGGGGTCGGCCGGGGCGCCTTTGTATTGTTGTCGTGTCGGGGGGCGGGCCGGTCGTGACGGCCCGCCGGGGCGTGTCAGCAGCCGTTGGCGCGCATCTTGCCGTCGATGAACGCCTTGGCGCGGGGCACGTCGGCCTCTTCCAGATGTTCGATGATCATCGGGATGTTGGGGTGTTTCTGCGCCAGCCGCTGGAAGTAGAGATCATAGTTCAGCTCGCCCAGGCCGGGGGCCGGCAGCTCGATCTCGCCCACGCCGCGGAAGGTGTGGCTTTCGGCGGCGTCGGCATCGCCGATGTCGGCGTGTTTCTCGGCCTTGTCGTCGCCCGAGCGTTTCACGTCCTTGGCATGGCCGATCTTGATCTTGTCGCTGAGCGCGTCGAACACGCGGTTCAGGGTCAGGTCCATGTCGTCGGTGTTGTGGGCCTCGAAGTAGTTGGTCGGATCCATCAGCAGGCCAAGGCCGGGGTGGTCGACCTCGGCGAACATGCGCAGGGTTTCCTCGACGCTGCCGACCACGTTGTTGACGTAGGTTTCCAGCAGAAACATGGCGCCGTGGTCATAGGCGAACTGCGCCAGGTCCGAGATCACCGCGCGGCAGTCATCCCAGCCTTCTTCGGTCTTGTTCTTGGGGTGGTGGACCCAATCGGATTCGGTGTCGAAGGTGCCGGTTTCCGAGATCACGTAAGGTGAGCCGAGGTATTGCGCGTGGGCCAGGATTTCCTTGAGCCGGCCGTTGCGCTTGGCGCGTTCACCGGCGTCGGGGTGGACGATGTTGGTATAGGCGGAAATGCAGGACACCGGCAGGTTATGGTCGCGGAAGGTTTCCGCGATGGAGCGGCATTTGTCGGGCGTGACCTGCCCGTCGGTGACGTCGATGTCCTTGAAGTGCAGGTCGAGCTGCACGGTGTTGAAACCGTGGCCGCGGATCACTTCGGCGGTTGTCTTCAGGTCATACGGGAAATATCCCGAAAAGATTCCGGTCTGCATCATGGTAAGGTTCCTCCCTCAGTCTTGGCTCAGGTCCAGTTGGACGGTCTGTTTTTGGTCAATGGATTGATAGGCGGCTTCGACCAGCGCCATGGTGCGCACGTTGTCGGCCACGTTCAGGACCGGCGGGGTGCCGGTTTCAATGGCGTATTGCAGCTGTTCCATCACGCCGATGAAGGCATGCGGGAACCACATGGTGTCCCATTCGGGGGTGACCCACGCGCCGCCGGTTTCGTCGATGGAATTGTAGCTGAGCGTCGAGGCGGCGCCGGTGGGCCAGCCGATGGTGCCCTTGGCCACGCCGCGCGTGCCCTCGACGCGCCAGGTGATGTGCTGGTCGTCGGCGTACCCTTCTTCGCGCGGGCCGGACCAGACGTCCTCGGTCGAGAGCGCCATGAGGCCGGAGGGGAAGCGCAGGGTGGTGATGACGATGCCGTCGGAATGGTCGAACTGCGTGCGCGGGTCGGTGCGGGTGAGGGTTGTGACCTCTGTCGGGTCGCCGAAAAGGAAGCGCAGCGCGTCGAGGTGGTGGACCGACATGTTCGACAGCGTCAGCCGGTCGTAGCCTTCGAGGAAGCCCTGCCAGTGCGGGATGGCGTGCATGTCGATCTGGGCAAAGACCGGATCGCCGAGCGCGCCGCGCTCGAGGATCTGTTTCAGCACCTGCATCGACTGGTCGTAGCGCATGTTCTGGTTGACGCTGAGCGGTTTGCCCGCTGCGGCGGCCTCGTCGCGCAGGGCGCGGGCCTCTTCCAGCGACAGCGCCAGCGGTTTCTGGGCCAGGATCGCCTTGACGTGGGGCGCGGCCAGCGCCTTGCGGATCAGGGCGGGCTGCTGGTCGGGGGGATAGGCGATATCGATGATCTCGACCCCTGGGTCGTCGATCAGCGCCTCGGGCGTGTCGTGTACGGTGGCGATGTTCCAGCGGTCGGCGACGGCCTGGGCGTTGGCGCGGGTGCGCGAGGCGATGGCGGTCACCGGGAAGCCGGCCTCGGCATAGGCAGCCAGGTGGCATTCGGCCATGATCATGCCCGCGCCGATGGCGCCGATCTTGTATGTGCGGACGCGGATATCCGGGTCCGGTTTGTGCACGGCTTCACTCATTGGTTTCTCCCTCTCCCCTCTGTCAATGTGCCCCGATTGCGGTGCCGGCCGCATCGAAAAAATGCGCGCGTCCCGCATCGACGGTCAGGCCAACCCGTTGGCCGGTGGTGAATTTCGGCTGGCCGCGCAGGGTCGCGCGCAATTCGGTGCCCTGCACCGTCAGCCCCAGCGTGGTGAACCCGCCAAGCGGTTCGACCTCGGTGATCCGGGCCGCCTCGCCCGCGCCGACGCGCAGGTTTTCGGGCCGCACGCCAAGGCTGTCGGCGGCGCGCGGGGCGCCCGCGACCTGCATCTGATCGGCCAGCGCCATCGGCAGCACGTTCATCGCCGGGGCGCCGAGCATGCCGGCGACATAGGTGGAGTTGGGCCGTCGATAGAGATCCTCGGGCGTGCCGGTCTGGCGGACGCGGCCCTGTTCGAACACTGCCATGCCATCGGCCACCGACATCGCCTCTTCCTGGTCGTGGGTGACATAGACCAGCGTCTTGCCCAGCTCGCGCTGAATGCGGCGCAGTTCCACTCGGGTTTCTTCGCGCAGGCGGGCGTCGAGCGCGCTGATCGGGTCGTCCATCAGGTAGGCAACCGGGTCGCGCACCAGCGCGCGGGCGATGGCCACGCGCTGGCGTTCGCCGCCCGACAGCTGCGCCGGTGGCTTGTGCAGGATATGGCCGATGTGCAGTTTCTCGGATACCTCGGCGACGCGCCGGGCGATCTGTTCTGGATCGGTGCGGCGTTCGACCAGCGGGAACTGCACGTTTTGCAGCGCGGTCATATGCGGGAAAAGCGCGAGGTTCTGAAACACCATCGCCACGTTGCGTTTGGCCGGGCTGACATGGGTCACCGGGCGGCCGTCGATCAGGATCTCGCCCTCGTCCGGTTGTTCGAGCCCCAGGATCAGCTTGAGGATCGTGGATTTACCCGACAGCGGCGGGCCGAACAGGCAGAAAAACGCGTTGTCGCGGATGTCGAGCGTCACGTCATCGACGGCGGTCACGTCGCCAAATCGTTTGGTCACGTTGCGAAAGGAAATCGAAGCCATCAGAGCGCCCTTTCCGTTGCGGCGTCAAACAGGCGCACGTCGTCCGGGGTGACGGCAAAGCGGAACTGTTCGCCCTGATCGGGCACCGGTGTTTCGCTATCCAGCACCGCCTTGGCGCTATGGTCGCCGGCGGCGAGGTGAAGGATGGTGCGGGCGCCGATGCGTTCGACCGTGGTCACGGTCATTTCCATCGGTCCCGCCGGGTCGGGGTGCACCTGTTCGGGGCGGAAGCCAAAGAGCACATCGCCGCCCTGCCCCGCGCGCAGCGGGCAATGGCCCGCCGCCCCCAGATCGACGGTCAGCCCGGTATCGGCGCCGGTCACCCGGCCGCGCAGCAGGTTCATGCCGGGCGCGCCGATGAACCGGGCGACAAAGGTGTCGGCGGGGTGGTTGTAGACATCGAGCGGGGTGCCGACCTGCAACAGCTTGCCGTGGTCCATCACCGCGATGCGGTCGGCCATGGTCATCGCCTCGAGCTGATCATGGGTGACATAGACCATGGTCTGCTTGAACTGCCGTTGCAGCGATTTCAGCTCGGCCCGCATCACCGCGCGAAAGGCGGCATCGACGTTCGACAGCGGCTCGTCCAGCAGGAAGATCGCCGGTTCGACCACTGCAGAGCGGCCGATGGCCAGCCGTTGCAGGATGTTGACGGAGAGGCCCGCCGCGCGGCGGTCGAGCATCGGGGTGAGCTGCAACAGCTCGGCGATTTCGCTGACGCGGCGGGTGATCTCGGCCCGGGGTACGCGTTGCGATTTCAGCCCGTAGGCGAGGTTGTCGCGCACCGTCATGTGGGTGAAGATCGCGTAGTTCTGGAACACGAAGCCGACGCCGCGTTTCGCCATTGGCACGCCGTTCATGTTGCGCCCGTCAAAGCTTATGTCGCCATGGGTGGGGTCGAGCATGCCGGCGATCATGTTCATGGTGGTGGATTTGCCGCAGCCCGAGGGGCCGAGCAGCGCCACGAATTCCCCCGAGCCGATGGTCAGGTCCATGTCGGCCAGCGCGGTGAAGTCGCCAAACCGCTTGCCCAGGTTCTGCATCACGATCTCGGTCATTGCTGTGCGCCCCGCAGTTTCTTGATGGCCAGCGCCGAGACGATGGAGAGCACGATCAGGATGGCCAGCGCGATGGCCGCGACATAGCCCCAGATCAGCTCCTGCTGGGTGACCTTGTAGATGTAGATAGAGATGGTTTCGGTCGCCACGCCCGGGCCGCCGCCGGTCATGATGTAGAAGTTGTCGAAGACCTTGAAATTTTCGATCACCCGGATGGCGACGGCGATGATGATGATGGTTTTCATGCGCGGCAGCACGATGGTGAAGAACCGGCGCGTCCAGGAGGCTCCGAGCAGCACGGCGGCCATCTGCTGGTCCTGCGGGACCGAGACCATGCCCGCCAAGAGGATCAGGAACATCAGCGGCGTCCACTGCCAGATGTCCGACACGATGGTGGCAAAAAGCGCCAGATCAGGGTCGGAGAGCCAGGCGATGGTCACCGGGCGGCCGGCAAACATCGACAGGATGTCATTCACCGGGCCACCCGATTGGAACAGCATGAAGAACATGTAGCCGGCAACCGCGGGCACCACCATCATCGGCACCAGGATGGTGGAATAAAGCACCCGTTTGCCCCGGAAATCGTCGACAAAGAGGATGGCGAGGCCGAGGCCCAGCAGGAATTGCACCGGCACGCAGATCGCCATCACGATGCAGGTCCGCCACAGCGCCGACCAGAAGCGCGGGTCAGAGGCCAGGTCGGCATAGTTCAAGAGGCCGATCCAGAGCTCGTAGGCGCGGTACCACGGGATCCCGTCGAGCGGCGACCAGTCGGTGAGCGAGATGTAGATCTGCATCAGGATCGGGAAGAGCGCGATGAAGAGCACCAGCAGCTGCGCGGGCAGTGTCAGCCAGAGACCCAGCCGTTTTTCCTCGGCGCCCTCGTGCAGGGCGGTGTCGGTGTGCAGATCGGCGGCGCCGGGGTGGGTGGAGGTCATGTCGGTCATTCCTTGAGCGCTCCGAAGGTCAGGCCGCGCACCAGCTGTTTCTGGATGGCGATGCCCATGATCACGGGCGGTACGGCGGCGATCAGGCCCAGTGCGGCCTTGGCGCCGTAAAGCTGGCCGGTCATCGAAGAGGAGAGCGAAGCCATGTAGACGGGGATGGTGACCCAGTCGCGCGTGGTCAGCAGCAGGGCGATCAGGTAATCCGACCAGTTCAGGATAAAGACGAAGAGCGCGGAAGAGGCCAGCGCCGGGCGCATCATCGGCAGGGTGATCTTGATGAACACCCGCCAGCGCGAGCAGCCTTCGACCAGCGCGGCATCTTCGATTTCGCGCGGCATGTCGTCAAAGAAAGTCTTCATCAGCCAGAAGCTGAACGGCATGGTGACGATGCCATAGATCAGCGCCAGCCCGACCCAGGTGTCGATCAGGCCCAGAAAGGCCCACATGATCATCACCGGGATCATCACCGCCATCGGGGGGAAAATCCGCAGCTGGATCAGCGCCAACGGCAGGTTGCCCCCTGCCCCGAACCGCGACAGCCCATAGGCGGCCGCCGTGCCGGCGGTCATCGCGATCAGGGTGCCGAAGCTGGCGGACAGCAGCGAGGCGAGGATCGGCCGCCCGGCGGTGCGTTCCAGCGCCACGATCAGGTCGGAACCGCTGTCGCCAAAGATAAAGCGGAAGTTGTCCAGCGTCGGGTTGTTGGGCCACCAGGTCAGGTCGGCGCCCGAGGCCTGCCATTCGGCGATCGGTTTGAACGCCATCGAGATCATCCAGATCGTCGGGATCAGCGACAGCGCCAGAAAGGCAAAGATCGCGGTATAGCGGAAGATCTCAAAACTTAGGGTGCGTTGCATGGGGGGATCTTTGTCTGTCGTTGGGGACGCGGGGCCGCGCATTGGCGACCCCGCGCGGGGAGAAGGCCGTCAGCCGGTCACCGGGTCCATCACGGTGGGCCAGGCGGCCTTGTTCGCCTGGATCGCCTCGATCAGCTTTTCCTCGCCAACCCGGCGGGCGATGCGTTTCCATTGCCGTTCGGTATTGGCCATCGCATCCTCGGCCGACATGCCGCCGGTGAGCGCCGCCATCAGGTTTTCGTCCAGCGCGTTATGGAACGCCGTGGCGCCGGGATAGTTGATGGTGGGCACGGTGCGTTTGACGCTCTCGCGGACCACGTCCATGTGGTAGTCGTGGTAGGTTTCGCGCACCAGCGGGTCGGCGAAATTGGCCATCTGGAACGGGTCGAAGTAGCCGCCGGGGTTGGCGGTCATCCAGCTGTAGATGCGCGACGAGCCAAGCCATTGCAGCAGCAGATAGGCCGCCTCGGGGTGGTCGGACTGTGACGACACGCAGGCGGTCAGGTTCAGCCAGAGCACGGTGCGCGAGGCGAGCCCGTCGTCGTGTTCGCGGCCGGGCGGCAGGTGCGTGCCGACCTTGCCGGTGACCTTGGAGCCTTCGTTTGCGGCGTTGTCGAGGAACTTGGGCAGGTTGGAAAACGCGCAGGTCATCGCGGCGCCGGCATTGGCAAAGTTGCCGTATTGCTCGGGCCAGCCCCAGGAGATCGCGTCGGGCGAATGGTGGCTGAGGCTGTCGATGTATTCCTGCGTCGCGGCCCAGCCGGCGTCGGAGTTGATCAGCGCGGTGCCGTCGTCGGCAAAGAGGAACTGGTTCGGCGAGCCCATCGAGACATAGCGTTGATACCAGTTGGTGTATCCCCAGCCCTGGTTGCGCAGGTCGGTGGAGCCGAAGAGACCCTGATCGGGGCGGTGGAAGAAACCCGCGATCTCGTCATGCTGTTTCCAAGTCTTGGGCGGCGCCAGTTCATAGCCGTATTGGTCGGCAAATGCCTTTTGTTCACTGGGGTCGTTGAAGAGGTCGGTGCGGTGGTTCCAGGTCTGGAAATCGCCGTCGAGCGAAACGCCGTAGACCGACCCGCGATAGGCGTTCAAGAGCGACACGCCCTGTTCGCCGTTCACATAGCCACGCTCGGCGTCGTCCCATTCGGGGCCATGCGCGGCGACAAAATCATCCAGCGCGACGATGCCGCCGGTTTCGGCCAGATCGCCGAGCCGGTTCCATTCGACGGCATAGATGTCGAAGCCGCCGCCCTTGGTCGACACGTCCTGCATCACCTTGGTGAATTCCTGGCCGTTGGGGACGCCGACGATGTCCAGCGTGATGCCGGTTTCCTGTTCCCACAGATCCTTGACCGAGGGCGCCCCTTCGGGGAACGGCTGGGTGATCTGGCCGATGGAGCCGTCGGAGAGGCCCAGCACGATGCGCTCGGGCGCCTTGCCGGCGGCCTTGAGCGCCTTTGCGGCCTCGATCGCGCGGCCTTCGGGGGTGTCGGGGCCGTATTGGTAGCGTTCGGCGCCGGCAAAGCCGGTCGGGCCGCCGATCATGCCGTCGGCAAGGCCGGCCGAGGCCCGCGCCCGGTCCGGGCGCAGCACCAGCGGTGAGGACACCGCGACGAGCGCGGTTGTCTGGGCGGCAGCCGACAGGAAACGGCGCCGCGAAAGTCGCGGTTGATGGGTCATTTTTTCCCTCCCTGGTCGCGCCCCTCCCGGGCGCAATCTCTGTGCAGCCACCATCATCCGGGGCACCATCCGTCACAATCATCAAATCACATCATTTTCGATCATTTTGCCTGATTTGCAGGGAATCTCCGGTTCGATCAGGTGCAATGCCCTGCTTTCCACCGCAAAATGATTGCATACCCTCACTGATATGATGCTAAATGATGGCTATCGGCGACTCAGAAAGGCTCAGCATGCGTACAACGGTTTCCCAGATTGCCCGCGAGGCCGGGGTTTCCTCGGCCACGGTGGACCGCGTGCTGAACGACCGTGACGGCGTGCGGCCGCGCACGCGGGACATTGTTTTGCAGGTGGCGCGCAAGCTGGGCTATTTCGGGCCTGTCGATGCGGAACCGCTCAGCGCGCCGGTGCGGCTGGATTTCGTCCTGCCCGCGGGCAGCAATTCGTTCATGCGGACGCTCAAGGCGAACCTGATGCAGGAAAGCAGTACGCGCGACGATGTCACCGCGACCCTGCATGAAATCGAAGGGTTCGACCCCGAGCGCCTGTCGGCCAAGCTCTTTGACCTGCGCCAGCGCACCGATGCAGTGGGGCTGGTGGCGCTGGATCACCCGCAGGTGCGCGAGGCGATCAATGCGCTGGCGGCGTCGGGGGTGCGGATCGGCACGCTGGTGTCGGATATTCCGACCGTGAACAAGGTGGGTTACGTCGGTGTGGACAACCGCGCCGCCGGGCGGCTTGCCGGGCTGCTGCTGGGGCGGTTCCTGCCGCCGGGGCAGCATCGCATCGCGGTCTTTGTCGGCTCGCTCGCCTATCGCGGCCACGAGGAGCGGGAGATGGGCGTGCGCGCGATCCTGTCGGAGGATTTTCCCGAGATCCGCATCGTCGGCACCGCCGAGGTCAGCGACGACCGCGACCGCGCCTATGTCGAAACGATGCGGTTTCTGGAACGCGGCGACATCACCGGGATTTACAACATCGGGTCGGGCAACCAGGGCATCGCGCGCGCCCTGCGCGAGGCGCGCATGGAACGCGAGGTCGTGTTCGTCGGCCACGATCTGACGGATGCGACCCGCCTGATGCTGCTGGACCGGACGATGGATGCGGTCATCGACCAGAACCCCCGCGTCGAGGCGCGCGAGATCGTGCGTCTGCTGGCCTCTTCGGTGCGGGGCACGGTGGAGCCCGAGTACCTGCCGCGCCTGCAGGTGGTGTTCAGAGAGAACATTCCCACCGCCTGAGGCGCCGGGCGCGGCCCCCTCGGGACAGGCGCAAAGCCGCTGGAATTAGGTAAATTCGCATTTTTGCGGTATCATTCGGCATTGCCGGGGGCGATCCGTGCCGCGAGTAAGACCAGCCGATGATCCCCGATGGCCGAAAACAGGGGGTAACGATGACTTTTCAGAACATTTTGAATTGGGTTTTCCAAGTCTGGAACCTGAATGCAATCCAGCCGGTCGAGGCACCGGATATCGAGGTGCTGGCCGATGACATCGCCGGTGGCATCATTGGCGGCGCGCCCGTGCCCGATCTTCCTCAGAACGAGAACAGCGGCAACGAAGGCGATGAAGCCAACGAGGGCAACGAAGACGACGAAGGCGACGAGAACAACGAAGGCGATGAAGCCAACGAAGACAACGAAAACGACGAAGACGACGAAGGCAACGAAGACAACGAGGGCAACGAAGACGACGAGAACGACGAGGGCGACGAAAACGACGAAGGCAATGAAAACAACGAAGGCGATGAAGGCGACGAAGGCAACGAAGCCAACAACCAAGGCGACGAAGGGGACGAAGGCAACGAGGGCAACGAGGACAACGAGGCCGATGAAGGCGATGAGGGCGACGAAGGCGACGAGTCCAACGAGGACGATGAAGGCGACGAACATGACGAGGGCGATGAAGGCGACGAACACAACGAGGACAACGAGGCCAACGAAGGCGACGAAGGAAACGAGGGCGACGAAGGCAACGAGGACAACGAGGGCGATGAAGCCAACGAGAACAACGAAGGCGACGAAGGCGACGAGGGTGATGAAGTAGAGGACGAAGGCGACGAGGGCGACGAAGGCGACGAGGGCGACGAAAACAACGAATTCGACGAAAACGACGAGGATAACGAAGGCGACGAAGGCGATGAAGGCAACGAGGGCGACGAGGCGAACGAGGGCAATGAAGGCGATGAGAACAACGAGGGCGACGAAGGCAACGAGGGCAACGAGGGGGATGAAGGCAACGAAGGCGACGAATTCAGCGAAGGCAATGAAGACGACGAAGGCGATGAGGGCGATGAGAACAACGAAGGCGATGAAGCGGACGAGAACAACGAAGGCGACGAGGGCGACGAGAACGACGAAGGCGATGAGAACAACGAAGGCGACGAAGGCGACGAAGGCAGCGGCGGCAACGATGAGGGCAATGAAGGCAACGAAGGCGACGAAGGCGACGAAAACAACGAGGGCGACGAGGGCGACGAAACCGCCGCTTTGGGCGATGAGGGCGACGAGGGCGACGAGGGCGATGAAAACGACGAAGGCGATGAGGGGAATGAAGGCAACGAAACCGGTGATGAAGGCGATGAGGGCAACGAGGATGACGAAGGCAACGAAAACGACGAGGGAAACGAGGGCGACGAAGGCGACGAGAACAATGAGGACGACGAAGGCGATGAGGGCAACGAAGGCGACGAAGGAAACGAGGACAATGAGGGCGATGAGCTAAACGACGGCAACGAGGGCGACGAAGACGACGAGGGCAATGAAAACGACGAGGGCAACGAGGCCGACGAAGGCGACGAGGGCAATGAAATCACCCGCGACGATGAGGGTAACGAAGCCGATGAAGGCAATGAGGGCGATGAGGGCAACGAAGCGGGCCTGGACGAAGGGGATGAGGGCAACGAAGGCAATGAAGGGGACGAGGGCAACGAGGCCGGCGCCGATGAAGGCAACGAGGGTAACGAGGGCAACGAAGGCGATGAAGGGGATGAAGCGGGCCTGGACGAAGGAAATGAAGGGAATGAGGGCAACGAGGGCGATGAAGGCAACGAAGCCGGTGTCGACGAGGGCGACGAAGGCAATGAATCCGGCGTGCCGGACGATGAAGGCAATGAAGGCAACGAAGGGGATGAAGGTGACGAGGGCGACGAAGCCGGGCTGGATGAAGGGGACGAGGGAAATGAAGGCAACGAGGGCGACGAAGGCGATGAGGCCGGCCTGGATGAAGGCAACGAAGGCAACGAGGGCAACGAGGGGGATGAGGGCGATGAAGCGGGCTTGGATGAAGGCAACGAAGGCAACGAGGGAGATGAAGGCGACGAGGGAGACGAAGCCGGGGTTGATGAGGGCAACGAAGGCAACGAATTCACGCCCAACGACGAGGGCGACGAAGGCAACGAGGGCAATGAGGGCAACGAGGGGGATGAAGGCAACGAGGGAGATGAGGACAATGAAGGCGACGAAGGCAACGAAGGAGATGAGGGAGACGAGGACAACGAGGGCGATGAACTGAACGACGGAAACGAAGGGGACGAGGACAACGAAGGCAACGAACGGGACGAAGGCAACGAGGGAGACGAGTTCAACGAGGGCAACGAAGACGACGAAGGCGACGAGGGCAACGAAAACGACGAAGGCGACGAAGGCGACGAGGGCAATGAAGGCGACGAAAACGATGAGGGCGACGAGGCCGACGAGTTCGACGAGGGCGATGAGGGCAACGAGAACGACGAGGGCAACGAGGGCAACGAGGACGACGAAGGCGACGAGAACGACGAAGGCGACGAAGGCGATGAAGGCAACGAATTCAACGAGGGAGACGAGGGCAACGAGGGCGACGAGTCCAACGAAGGCAACGAGAACGACGAAGGCAATGAAAACGACGAGGGTAACGAGAACGACGAAAACGACGAGGCCAACGAAGGCGACGAGAACGACGAAGGCGATGAAGGGGATGAAGGCAACGAAATAGAAGACGAAGGCGACGAACACGACGAAAACGACGAAAACGACGAAGGCAACGAGGGCGACGAGGCCAACGAGGACAACGAAGGCGACGAAGGCGACGAAGGCAACGAGGGCGAAGAAGGCAACGAGGACAACGAGGGCGACGAAAGCGACGAAGGAAACGAAGGCGACGAGGCCAACGAGGACGACGAAGGCGACGAAACCGACGAAGGCAACGAAAGCGAAGAGGGCAACGAAGGCGACGAGGGCGACGAACAGAACGAAGGCAACGAGGACAACGAGGACAACGAGGGCGACGAAGGCCCGGACGAGGGCGACGGCAACGAGGATGACGAAGGCGACGAAGGCGATGAACTGAACGAAGGCACCGAGGACAACGAGGACAACGAGGGCGACGAAGGCGACGAGGGCGACGAAGCCAACGAAGACGACGAAGGCGACGAAGGCGACGAGGGCAATGAAAGCAACGAAGGCAATGAGGACAACGAAAACGACGAAGGAGATGAAGGCAACGAAGGCAACGAGGCCAACGAGGACAACGAGGGCGACGAAGGCGACGAGGGCAACGAAAACAACGAGCCCGATCCCCTGGACCTGGGCGACGAAGGCAATGAATTCAACGAAGGGTTTGAAGGCGACGAAGGCGATGAGCTGAATGAAGGCAATGAAAACAACGAGGACAATGAAGGCGACGAAGGCGACGAGGGCGAAGAGGGCGACGAAAGCGACGAGGCCGACGAAGGCGACGAAGGGGACGAGGCCGACGAAGGCAACGAAAACGACGAGGGCGACGAGGACAACGAAAGCAACGAAGGCAACGAGGACAACGAAGACGACGAGGGTGACGAGGGCGACGAAGGCGATGAGGGCAACGAGGGCAACGAAAACGACGAAGGCAACGAAGGCAATGAAGGCAATGAAAACAACGAGGGCGACGAAGGCGACGAGGGCGACGAAGTCATCCCCCCCGGCGATGAAGGCGACGAGGGCGATGAAGGCAACGAAAACAACGAAGGCGACGAGAACGACGAGGACAACGAAGGCGACGAGGGCGACGAAGGCAACGAGGACGACGAAGGCAACGAGGACGACGAAAACGACGAAGGCGACGAAAACAACGAAGGTGACGAGTCCAATGAGGACAACGAGGGCGACGAAGGCGACGAGGGCAACGAGGGCGACGAGGCCAACGAAAACAACGAGGCCGATGAAGGCGACGAGAACGACGAAGGCAATGAGGGCAATGAAGGCGACCCGCTGCCGCCTGCTGCGGGCTCTGACTGCGGCGGTTATGCCTGCGGTGCCGATGCGGCCGGCTTCGAAGACGCCAGCTGTGCCGCGGACGCCTGCGCCGTGGATGCCGGACCGGGCTTAGGGGCCGCTGACGACGACGCCTTTGGCGCCGACCTCGCCGCCGGGGTGCCGGACGACCTCGATACGGGCGTCTAACTGGGGCGTCTGACAGGAGCCCAGGATCGCCAAAGCGGACCGGCCGGCCGGCGCATAGCCGCCGGCCGGTCTTAAATGTCAAACCGGGGCAAACGGCCAATTTCGGCATCCGCCCCTGTGCGCGCGCAGGCCAACCGCAAACCGCATGTTCCACGCCCCCTGCCCCCTTGAAACCAGTACAGTGGTTGTGACCAGGGCGGCTTTTTCTCCGGCATTCTTTGGTAGCGGCGCCAACAAAACCGAACGGTTTCGTGGCTCACGTCGGTGCCACGCTGGTGCAAAAGGGTCTCGGCATTCCTGAGAGAAAGAGGAAAGCGGACATGGGGCATCGCCGCCAGGGGAATGATCTCTGGACTGGGTTTGAAACACTTGAGTGGGCGCACCCGGACATCTTGAGAGGCGACGCAAGCCCCCTGCCCGCCTCAGCATGACCTTGAATGGAGGCAGGACGCGATGTCAGCGCCCTGTCCGCGTCTGCCCGGGTTCCTTTGACACCACCCTACGCTAACCTGTCACGCCGATTGGCCATGGCACGAATTCCTCTGCCCCCACGCCCATGTCTTCGCTTTTTGTCATCTGGCCGGATGCAACCGACAGGATGCTGCGGAATATGTCCTGCCCCATCTCGTCGAGCGTCTTGTCCCCGTCGATCACCCCGCCACAGTTGATGTCCATGTCGGCGCGCATCCGTTGATACATCGGCGTGTTGCTGGCCAGCTTGATCGTCGGTGTCGGGTAGGATCCGAAACAACTGCCGCGCCCGGTGGTGAAGGTGATCAGATTTGCCCCCCCGGCGATCTGCCCGGTCGCCGCCACGGGGTCGTAGCCCGGTGTATCCATGATGACGAGACCCCGCCGCGTGACCGGCTCGGCATAGCGGTAGACCGCTTCGATCCCCGTCGCGCCGCCCTTCTTGGCCCCGCCCAGAGACTTTTCGATCACGTTGGCCAGCCCGCCTGCCCGGTTGCCGGGGCCGACAACGCCCTGCATCTGAACGTCGCGCCCATCGGTATGATCCAGCCACCAGCGAATGCGGTCCAGAAACGCCCGCCCCACGGTTTCATCCCGCGCCCGCGCCGTCAGAAGGTGTTCGATCCCGTAAAGCTCGGGCGTTTCCGACAGGATCGCCGTGCCGCCGTGGCGCACGAGAATGTCGACCGCCCTGCCCAGGGCCGGGTTTGCCGAGAGACCGGAAAACCCGTCCGATCCGCCGCATTGCAGCCCGATCCGGATATGTTCGGCCGAAGCCGGGGCGCGCCGGGCCGTGTTGGCCTCTTCCAGCATCTCGTAGACGGCGGATTTGCCGGCCTCGACAGCCGCCATCGTGCCGCCCACGCTCTGCATCCGGATCGTGCGCAGCATCGCGCCGGTTTCCAGTGCCGATACCTCGAAAAAGCTTTCGAGGTTGTTCCGTTCGCAGCCCAGGCCGCAGACCAGGGCGCCGGCGATATTGGCGTGCTGGATATAGCCCCGGAGCGTGCGGTGAAGCAGGTCCATCGGCTCTCCGGTCGCCTCCATGCCACAGCCCTGCGCGTGGATGAAGGGGATCACACCGTCGACATTGGGAAACTGTGCCAGCCTTTCCTCGTCGAACCAGGCCGCGATCTTGCGGGCTACGGTCGCGGCGCAGTTCACGGTGATGAAGATGCCGATATAGTTTCGGGTTCCGACCCGGCCATCGGTGCGGTGAAACCCCTGGAACACCGCCCGTTCCGCCTCGGGCAGCAGTTCCGCCGGGCGATAATCGGCGGCGAAACGATAGTCTTTCTGAACCTCGTCCATGAGCACGTTGTGGCTGTGCATCCACGTGCCGGGCTCGATCGTCTCGCCGGCGAAGCCGATGATCGTGCCATACTTGAGAACCGGTGCGCCCTTGGCCACGGCCTGCGTCGCCAGCTTGTGCCCCATCGGCACATCCTCGCGCGCGGTGATCCCTTCGCCGGGGATCGCCGTGCCCGCCGCGATATCCACGCGCGCGACGACCACGTTGTCGCCGGCATCCAGTCGGATGACCGGCGACCGGTCGACCATGTCAGCGGCCATTGTCCTTGCGCCACTCGGCGAATTTTTCGAGGTTTTCTTCTTTCGTGGCCGGATACAGCCCGATGATCGTCGCCCCGCCGCGCACCTGTTCGATGGCGAAATCCTCGTAGGCGGTCATCTCGACAGCTTCCTCTGCCACCTCGTCGGCCAGATGCGCCGGGATCACGATCACGCTGTCATCGTCGCCCACCATGATGTCGCCCGGAAACACCGCGACGTTGCCGCAGCCGATCGGGCCGTTGATCTCGATCGCCTCGTTGTTGGTCAGGTTGGTCGGGCTCGACGGACGGTTGTGATAGGCCGGGATGTCCAGTTCACCGATGTTCATCGCATCGCGGAACCCGCCATCCGTCACCACGCCCGCGCCGCCCCGGACCATCAGCCGGGTGATCAGGATGTCACCCGCCGAGGCCATCGAGGCATCGCGGCGGCTGTCCATCACCATGACATGCCCCTCGGGGCAGGTTTCGACCGCGTGGCGTTGCGGGTGCTCGGGGTTGCGAAAGACCGACAACTGGTTGCGGTCCTCGCGCGCCGGGATGTAGCGCAGGGTGAACGCCGGGCCGACCATGTTGCGGCCCTTGCCCTTGATCGGGCGCACGTCCTGGATCACCTGGTTGCGCAATCCGCGCTTGAACAATGCCGTGGCCAGCGTGGCCACCGACACCTGCGCCAGCTTATCCTTGGTTTCGGGGTTCAGGGGATGTTCGGTCATCGTGGTCTCGCTGTCTGATGTTCAGCCGATCAGGCCGTTTTTCGTCATGAAGTCTTTGAGCCGCGCGCGCTGATCCGCGCTGAGCGGCCAGGCGGCGGGCGGGCGGGCCGCGCCGCAATCCTCGCCCATCATCTGCAACGCGGCCTTTACGCCCGGCACGTTGGCGCCGCCCTGTTCCTCGGCGCGGATATCCTCGAACACCTGCATCCCGGCGATCAGGCGCCGGGCCTCGGCATAATCGCCCGCCTCCAGCCCGGCATTGATCGCAACCGAGCGTTCCGGCCAGACGTTGATCAGCCCCGAGGTAAAGCCCCGCGCGCCCACCGCATAGAATGTCGGCGCCCAGACCTCGGCCAACCCACCGGTCCATGTGATATGATCCGGGCAGGCCTCGATCGCGGCTTTCAGTTTCATCGGGTTCGGCGTAGCCCATTTCACCCCGACGACGCCCTCGACAGAGCAAAGCGCCGCAATTGCGTCGGTCCCGATGGCGTCATTGCGCAGGTACAGGATGATCGGCAGCCCGCCGCCGGCCTCACGCACCCCCTCGACATACGAAACAAGGCCCCGCGGCGCGACAAAGGGGTCGGGCGGCTGGTGGATCATCAACGCGGCGGCCCCTGCCCTGTGCGACGCATCCGCCAGCCGTTGCGCGTCGCGGATGCCGCGCCCGACACCGGCCACCATCGGCACCCGGCCGGCGATGAACTGACCGGACGCCGTCACCATGGCCTCGGCCTCGTCCACCGTCAGACCGTAATACTCGCCGGTGTTGCCATTCGCGGTCAGCACGTGCACCCCGGCGGCAATGGCGCGGTCGACAATCGGTTTCTGCAGGTCTGGCGCAATCTCGCCCGCCGCATCGAAGGGCGTCACCAGGATGCCGGAAACCCCGGTCAGCGCACATGCAAGGCTCATCAGTTGATCTCCGGTTCGGATACCGGCGCGCCGAAGTCGGTGCGCAGGAAATCGAAGTCGCAGCCCTTGTCGGCCTGCTCGACGTGCTGGCTGAACATATTGCCATAGCCTCGTTCATAGCGCGGCTTTGGCGCGCGCCACCTGGTGCGCCGCTCGGCGAGCACCTCATCGGTCAGATCGACCCGCAGAATACGGTTGGGGATGTCCATTTCGATGATATCGCCGGTCTCGATCAGCGCCAGCGGACCTCCGATGAAGGCTTCGGGCGCGACATGCAGGACACAGGCGCCATAAGACGTGCCTGACATGCGGGCATCCGAAAGGCGCACCATGTCGCGATGCCCCTGTTTCAACAGCGCCTTGGGCATCGGGATCATCCCCCATTCCGGCATCCCCGGCCCGCCCTGCGGCCCCGCATTGCGCAGAACCAGCACATGATCCGGTGTCATCGGGTAATCCGCGTCGTTGATGATCTCTTTCATCTCGGCATAGCTGTCAGCCACGATCGCCGGGCCGCGATGTGTCTGGAATTTCTCATCCATCGCCGCCGGCTTGATCACCGCGCCATCCGGCGCCAGGTTCCCCCGCAACACCGCCAGCGACCCCTCGTGATAGACCGGGTTCGACAGCGGGCGGATCACGTCCGCATTGTAGTTCTGCGCCCCGTCGATGGTTTCACCCAGCGGCCTGCCCGACACTGTCATCACCGACAGGTCCAGCTTGTCGCCCAGTTCCTGCATCAGCGCGGGAAGGCCGCCGGCGTAAAAGAAATCCTCCATCAGGTAGTCCGTGCCCGAAGGCCGGATATTGGCGATCACCGGCGTCGTGCGGCCGATCTCGTCCAGATCGTCGAGCGTGAGGTCGATACCGGCCCGCCGCGCCATGGCGATCAGGTGGATGATCGCGTTCGTCGAACAGCCTGTTGCCATCGCCACGGTCACGGCGTTGCGCGTGCTGGCCTCGGTCATGATCTTGTCCGGGGTCAGGTCTTCCCAGACCATGTCGACGATCCGGCGGCCACAGGCCGCCGCCATGCGCTTGTGCCCCGCATCCGGCGCCGGGATCGACGAGGCACCGGGCAGTGTCAGCCCCCAACCGTCGGCGATAGACATCATGGTGCTGGCCGTCCCCATCGTCATGCAGGTGCCATAGCTGCGCGCGATGCCCCCCTGCACGCCCATCCACTCTTCCTTGCCGATGGTGCCCGCGCGGCGCTCGTCCCAGTATTTCCAGACATCCGTGCCCGACCCGAGCTTCTGCCCCGCGTAGTTGCCGCGCAGCATTGCGCCGGCGGGCATGAAGATGAACGGCAAGCCCATGCTGACCGCCCCCATCACCAGCGCCGGGGTAGATTTGTCACAGCCGCCCAGCAACACAGCCCCGTCAATGGGATGCGCGCGCAGTGTTTCCTCGACCTCAAGCGCGCCCATGTTGCGATAGAGCATCGAGGTGGGTTTCAGGAACTGCTCGGAAAAGGAATGCACCGGCATCTCCACCGGCATCCCACCGGCCTGCAGCACACCCTTTTTCACGAACTCGGCCCGGTCGCGCAGGTGATGGTGGCAGGGCGACAGGTCCGACCAGGTGTTGATGATCGCGATGACCGGCTTTCCGTCCCAGTCGGCGTCGTCCAGCCCCATCTGCATCGCGCGGCTGCGATGCCCCATTGATCGCAGATCATCCGGGGCAAACCAGCGGGCCGAGCGAAGGTCTTCGGGTTTCTTCATCTTGGCCTCGCGATCAGGAAATGGGTTGCGCGTAGGTGAACATCAGAAAGATGATCACCGCAGCCAGAAAAACACCCAGGATCCAGGGCGCATATCCATAGCCGTTGATGTCGTCGTCAGTGTCGCGTCCGATCATGTCAGGGCTCCCTTTCTTGGAACTAGTTGAGCAGTTCCGGCAGGAACAATGCAATCTGCGGGAACATCATCACCAGCACCAGGCCGGTGATCTGCAGGGCGATGAACGGCAGGACCGAAATGAAGATTTCCTGCAGCGTCACATCCTTGGGCGCAACCGATTTCAGCCAGAAACAGGCCGGGCCGAATGGCGGCGACAGGAAGTAGATCTGGATATTCATCACGAAGAGGATGCCGAACCAGATCTTGGCCTGATCCTCGGTCAGTCCAAGTTCCGGCGCCAGTGTCGCAACCACGGGGGCAAAGACCGGCACCGTGATCAGGACGATGGCGATCCATTCCATGAAGGTTCCGAGAACCATCAGGATCAGCATCATCACGACAACCGTGCCCATGGCGCTCAGTCCAAGGTCAAGGAACAGCGAGCGGATGAAGTCTCCGCCACCAACAAGGTTGAAGATACCGACAAAGCTGACCGCTCCGAGGATGAGCCAGAGGATGGTGCCCACCGTGGTCATGGTTCCCAGCAGCGACGCCGAGATGACCTCCCAGTTGAAGCGGTTGCGCACGGCGGCGATGAGCAGCGCCCCGATACAGCCGACGGCGGCGGATTCGGTCACCGAGGCGATACCCGCATAGATCGACCCCATCACCATCGAGATCAGGATGACGCAGAGGATCACCGCCGTCAGCCGCTCTTTCGACAGCTTCTGCTGACTGCCCGTCATCTCGGCCACCTCGGCCGCCGTGGGCGCCATCGACGGGTTCAGGTTGACCCGGATCAGAACGTAACCGGCATAGAACGTTGCCAGCATGATGCCCGGAAGGGCACCCGCCATGAACAGATCGCCGATCCCCACCTCTGCCGAGACGCCGTAGACGATGGTGATGATCGACGGCGGGATGAGGGTGGCCAGCGCACCGGCGGCACAGATCAGGCCGATGCTGAGCTTGCGGTCATAGCCGAGGCGGAACAGCTGCGGCAGGGCGACCAGGCCCAGCATCACGATTTCGCCGCCCATCACGCCCGACATGGCGGCAAGGATGACGGCCACGACGGTGGTCTGCACCGCCACCCCGCCGCGCATGTTGCCCGCAAAGATCGACATCGCGTCGAACAGGTCCTCGGCGATACCCGCGCGTTCGAGGATCGAGGCCATCAGAACAAAGAACGGCACCGCGACCAGCGAATAATGTTCAAGCAGGCCCGCCGCGTTGGACGAGACCAGGAACAGGCCGCGCGGCCCGAAGAACCCGACCGCCATGATGACCGACACGAACAGCGTGACGATACCCAGCGGCATGCCCGTCATCATTAGCGCGATCAGCATCACCACCATGATCAGCGAGATCGTCCCCAGGTCCATGCTCCGCAGGTTCAACGCCTTCGACGGGTCCATCGCCTTGCCGATATCGGTGATGAAATCCGAGAAAACCGCGAACATCTGGATATCCAGCGCGTGGCTCAGGAAGGCAGAGATGAAATAGACGACGAAATAGACGCCGATGACCTTGACGATCAGCCTGGCCCAACCCGATTTCAGGTGCCGGTGCAGGTTCATCATCAACTGGGCGAGGTACATGAAGGCACCCGCCACCATCAGAGATTTCATCATCATCGGCAGCGGCGAGTTGAAGGCAGAGCCTGATTTCTCGATCCGCGCCACGCTGTCATAGGCCCGGATCGACGCGTCGCTCAGCAGCATGTAAAGCGCGAAGACGCCCACGATCATGGCGAACAGGTCCAGCCACCACCGCGTGCCGGGGCTGGCGATATTGTGGATGACGGTGATCGCGATATGGCGCTTTTTCATCGTCACGTAGCCCGCCGACAACATCCACGCGGCCGCGACCGTCACCATGACCGTCTCGAACGCCCAATAGGTCGGCTGGTTCAGGACATAGCGCGAGAAAACTTCGTAAAGTGTGGCCAGCGCCGCGACCATGTAAAAGGTCGACACGGCGATGCCGGTGATATGGCTGACATGTTCGACCGGTGTGTAGTCGGCGCGGGTGACGATATCGTCCTCCTCGTGGCCCGGGTCCATGTTGATCCCCGATACCTCCAGCGGCGCATCGTCGAGATGCTTGTCATAGTCGCTGCTCATGGAATTGTCCCTCGACCGGCTTTGCCGGTGTTGTCAGAAGTCGAGGCGCGGCCCCCTGCCGGCCTCTTGTATGTGTGCACCGGGCGGGGCAGCCCCCGCCCGGTGACGACGGGCTCAGAGCAGGCCGGCTTCTTGCATGAAGGCGATATGCGCTTCGAACACTTCCTTGGCCAGATCCGACTGGGCCGCGAAATCGTTCCAGGCTTCCTTGGCGATCTCGCGCAGCTTGTCACGCTCGCCCTGCGGCCAGTCGATCACCTCGATCTCGCCGGCGGCCTTGTCACGGGCCACCAGCTTGCGGTCCAGACGGTCGAAATGCTGACGCAGGCCGTTGTAGGCCGCCAGATACCAGGTTTCCAACGCCGTGCGTTCCTGTGCGCTCAGCTCATCATAGACAGAATGGCTGACGGTGAACTGCAGGATCGGGGTCGAATGGATGCCCGGAAAGATCGGGTACTTGGCAATCTTGTGCATGCCGTTTGCGTCGTTGTTGGCATAGGCCGAGTTATCCGCCGCGTCGATCACGCCCTTTTCCAGCGCGCCATAGGTTTCCGAACCCGACATCGACACCGGAGCAGCACCGGCGCGCTTGAACACGTCCGCTGCCAGACCTTCGGGTGACCGGATCTTCAGCCCGGACAGATCCGCCACGCCCCGCACCGGCACCTTGGAGACGAATGCTTCACGCGCATAGGCGCCGCAACCGATCACATGCACACCCGGGAAATGGGTATCATAGAGCTTTTGCAGCATTTCCTTGCCGCCGCCCTGGGCGCAGAACGCCTGGATCTGGTCTGCCGAGTCATATCCCGCGATCAGGTCCCCCATCAGGGCAAAGGCCGGGTCGATGCCCGAGAAATAGTTGATCGACGTCAGGTCGCCGTCGAGAATGCCCACCGCGATGGCCTCGGCGGTCTCGCGGCGCGGCACGACGGCATCCACCGGCAGCAGTTCGACGGTCAGGGTGCCGCCGGTCATTTCTTCCAGCTTGGGCACCCATTCCGCGTTCAGATAGGCCAGCGATGCGTGGCTGGCATTGGACGACGTCTGGATCTTCAGAACGCGATCTGCCGCGTTTGCAGCCACCGCGGTGATTCCCATCGTCGCAGCAAACACGGCCACCGTGCTGATGGACTTTAGAGCTTTGAATTTCATCGAGTTCCTCCCTCGTGTCAGTCAATTCGAACGGAAAACCATACGCGGTTGCCGCGCTTGACTTCTCATCTAATATATTAGTATATTAATCTGGTCAATTGCCATGGTGACTTGCAGCTTTGGGCGCTTTATGACGGCTCTGAACTGCGATGCGCGGAGATAGGAACAGGATGTCACCCAGGGACGCAGCTCAACCAAACAGCCGAACCGGTACCGGCGGAGATTCGGCCGGGTCCGCTGTGCAACGTGCCTATGACACGCTGCGCCAACAGATCGTTTCGATGTCACTTCCTCCGGGTACAGTCCTGTCTCGACCGGAGCTGGCCAAGCGGTTTGGCGTCAGCCAAACTCCGATCCGCGAAGCCCTGCAAAAGCTGGAACAGGACGGGCTGATCCGGATCTTTCCACAATCCAGGACACTGGTGCGCCGGATCGACATCAAACAGCTCTACGAGACACATTTCCTGCGCGTGGCAGTGGAATGCGAAGTTATCCGCCGCCTCGCGCTGCACCCTCAAGAGGAGGCTCTCAAGCGGGCGCGCGCCATCGTGAAAATGCAGGAAGTGCTGATCGGCCAGCTCGACCAGATGGACCTGTTCAACGAACAGGACCGGAATTTCCATCGCACCCTGTTCGAGGCCGCAGGTGTCGGCAGCACCTACGACCTGCTGGCAGCCCAGACCGGCCACCTGCTGCGCTGCCAGCGGCTGGACCTGCCCAAAAAGGGCAAGATGACGGACATCGTCGCCGATCACGAGGCGATCCTGGAAGCGATCGAAGCGGGCAACGTCGAGCATGCGACCGAAGCGATGCGGCGCCACCTGTCGGGTACCATCAAACGGGTCGAAACGCTGCGCCGCGAAAACCCGGACTTCTTCACAGAGGACACGGTGGAACTCACCTGAAGGAGTGTTAGCCAGGTTCCCGCCCGTCTGGATGGTTCCCCCTCGTGACGTGCAAACCCCGCGCCACCCGGTCAGAACGGCGGGGCGGTTCACCGCCTCGTGGCGGATACCGATGCCCCGTTCCTGCAAGAGATCCTGTGCATTCCTAGGGTCAGGACCCATTGATTTTCTGGTGACTGCATGATTCGCAACCCGCTACGACAGGTGTCCGAAGGTCTTCCTTTCAGCCATCGCACTCGCAGCAACCGTCATTTTCTGGCTATGAGTCCTGACCCTAGTCTCCACAAGGGCAGAATAGCTGTCCCTTATGCCACACAGAGACCTCGCCACTCGGCTAGAGCGGCCTCACGGTTCATCTCGAAGTTTGCTCGGCTGTAGAGGCGGCGTTCCTGGTTGAAATGGTTGCAGACAGAAGCGTGGACGGACGCGAATTTCTGCAAACTTCGCATCCGGCGAAAGCGCTGCATCGCCCGCTCTCGTCGTCGGAATGGCAGGTGTGAATTCTCCGCCCGATGGTGCTGGCAGACGAATTCTAACTCGTCTCAGCAAGGGCAGGATGGCTGCCATTTATGCCGCGCAAAGACCGCGCCACTCTGCCAGAGCGGCGGCTCGGTTCTTCTTGAAATTGGCTCTGGAGGAGAGGCTGCGTTCCGAGTTGAAATGGTTGAAGACCGAGGAATGGACTGCGACGAATTTCTGTAGACTTCGCGTTCGTCGAAAGCGCAACATCGCCCGCTCTCGTCGTCGAAATGGCGGGTGCGAATTCTCTGCCCGGTTGTTTAGCCACCGGCCGGTTTGCTGGCGACCCGCTGCGCCCATTTCCTTCAGAGCAGAGCCATAGGACCTGAGCCGGTCCGTCACGATTTCCTCCGGTCGACCGTGCTTGCGCATTGCTTTTCTTAAAAATTTCAACGCAGCTTTCTTGTCCCGCTTCTTTGTCACGAAGCTTTCAAGAACCTCGCCCTCATGATCGACGGCCCGCGAAAGGTAGTGGCATTCGCCATGGTGGTGTCAGACAAATGCGAACTCGTCTCCACAAGGACAGTGACGCTGTCCTTTATGCCGCACAGAGACCGCGCCACTCGGCCAGAGCAGCAGCACGGTTCAGCTTGAAATTTGACCTGGAGTAGAGACTGCGTTCCGAGTTGAAGAGGTTGAGAACAGAAGCGTGGACGGCTGCGAATTTCTGCAAACTTCGTAGCCGCCGAAAACGCTGCATCGCCCGTTCCCGTCGTCGGAATGGCAGGTGAGAATTTTCAGCGCGATTGTTCAGCCAGCGGCCAGTTTCCTGTACGCCAGCGTTGCCAATTTCCCTCATCGCAGCGCCGTACGAGCGGAGCTTGTCAGTCACGATTGTGTCCGCGCGTCCGTATCTTCGCAGTGATTTCTTGAGGAATTTCAACGCTGCCTTCTTGTCCCGGGTTTTCGTGACATAACTTTCCAGGACTTCGCCTTCGTGATCGACGGCCCGCCACAGGTAGTGCCGTTCGCAGTTGATTTTCACGAACATCTCGTCCAGATGCCATTTCCAGTTGGAATGGCAACGCATCGACTGAGATCGTTTCTTTCGAATTTCAGAAGCAAACTTTGGGCCGAACCGCTGCCACCAAAATCGCACGGATTCATAGCTCACATCGATACCGCGTTCGTGTAGCAAGTCTTCGACATTTCTGAGTGACAGCGGAAACCGGATGTACATCATGACCGCCAGGCGGATGATCTCCGGCGAAGTGCGAAAGTAGCGGAATGGCGATTTCTTGGTCATGGGCCGACGCTACTCGTCGACAATGCCGGCCTCAAGAGCGATCCCTCTGACAAGACCCGAGGCGTCTCTGACCTCGACCGCACCGCGTAACTGACAGAAAACACGCCGTTATTCAGCGGAATTTGGACATGCGGAATAGAGACGATTGCCGGTGGCGGAGGAGGTGCGCTTCCAACTGGACCGTCTCCTGTGACCCCTGAGGGGGCTCCGGCAATCTGCAGGGCTTAACGGAGTTCTAGGGAACATTTCGCAATTCGACGCCGGTTCACTGGGCAATTCGATGCTGCGCCCACTGTCCGAAGTGCGCCGCCGGCAACGCGCAGCGCCCCCAATACACTGACTTGAATAGGTTTTCTTTCTACGCATTCGTTGTCGTGCGACCATGGTGGTCGTTCGAAAGGAAACGGAAATGCGAGAAATGTGCCTCAGTCAAATCGAGCTGGCTGCCCGATGGAGAATTAGCCCGAGGACACTCGAGCGGTGGCGGTGGATCGGGGATGGACCGCGCTTCATGAAGCTCGGCGGGCGGGTGATCTATCGCGTCGAAGATGTGCTGGCGTTCGAACAGCAAGAGCTGCGCGATTTGGAGGAGATAAAGGCTGAGCGCTGAAAACGGCGCTGGCATCGTCAGCCAAGCCCTGCGCGGAGACCATTTCTGACCTGCGCAGGGAAGTTGCGTGCGCCGAATAGCCTGCAGTTCGCCACAGGCATCATTCCGTCCCTCCGGCCCAAGCCATAACCTCCATCCACATCTGCAGATAGAACCGCGTTCGAAAACAATCACTTTACGCGCAATTTCGATTGCCCGCTTTCCTCCCCTCAGTTAGCGTCATCGAGAGCACAGAAAATGGGCCCGCATACTTTGCGGGTCCACCGATCTGGCCCGGAGGTGATTTTTGGAGAGCGACCGGTCGGAACTTCGCTGGGGTGTCGAGCAGCGCCTCGAGTTCATAGAGTTCCGCCTGTTCTGGGAGGGGCATGTGAACCGCAGCGATCTTATGGATCAGTTCGGGGTATCGGTGAACCAGGCGTCCACCGACCTGAATCGGTACATCGGCTTCGCCCCCGACAACATGCTCTACGACAAGAGTGCGCGAACCTATGTACGAGGCTCCGAGTTCAAGCCGCAGTTCCTCGAGCCTGACGCGAGCCGCTACCTTGCACAGCTGCGATCAGTCGCTGACGGGCTCCTCGACCGCGAGGACGCCTGGATCGCCAACCTCCCGTCCTACGCGGCCGCCCCTACGCCAGTTCGTGGGGTCAATCCGGCGACGCTTCGTTCGGTCGTTGGCGCAATCCGTCGGTCCGAGGCGATCGAGGTAA
Organism: Seohaeicola saemankumensis; assembly: GCF_020171285.1. Lineage (GTDB taxonomy): Bacteria > Pseudomonadota > Alphaproteobacteria > Rhodobacterales > Rhodobacteraceae > JAIUZI01. The sequence continues at coordinate 34,690 of NZ_JAIUZI010000011.1, read as the reverse complement.
AGTACCAGTCCCTGTCCAGCCCCGAGCCGCGCTGGCGCTGGATCGCCCCCCATGCCATCGCGTTTGACGGTTTCCGGTGGCACAGTCGGGCGTTCTGCCAAACCGACGATTGCTTCAAGGACTTCCTGTTGTCGCGGATGCTCGAGATCCGAGGCTCGGGCGAAAACGACAAATCGGCTGGCGACGATCACGACTGGCTTTCCGAGGTCACGCTGGAGGTTGGGCCCCACCCCGACCTCTCGGAAACACAAGCGAAGGTTATCGCGCTCGACTATGGCATGCGAGGCGGCAAGGTGAAAATCAAGGTGAGACGTGCGCTCCTCTACTATGCGCTCAAACGCCTCGGTCTAGATACCGCCCCCGAAGCGCGCGCGCCCCAGGACCAGCAGATCGTGCTGATCAATCGCGACGAGATTTTCAGTGGCATTCGAGCAGCTGGCGCTCCGGAGGGTTCGAAATGAAGCCTTCTTCGGACATCGCCTCCAGCTGCCAGAAGCCAGCAAGTTCATTTGAGGAGAGCCAGATTGGGTAAACAAGCGGCATTCAAGACCAACCCGGTCAGCCTGGAGGAGCTTCTCCGTCAGTGTGGGAACGGCAAGATTCAGTTGCCGGATTTCCAGCGCAGCTGGGTGTGGGACGAGGAACGGATCAAGGGGCTGATCGCCTCGATCTCGCAGGCGTTTCCGGTCGGCGCGTTGATGACGCTCGAGGTGAAGCCTGGTGCGGCTGATACCTTCGCACGCCGACCAATCCAGGGGGCGGATGCCGCAGTTGGCGACGACGCACCGGATCAGCTGCTGCTGGATGGCCAGCAGCGCATGACCTCGCTTTATCAGACCTGCTTGCGCCGCGAGGTGGTGCAAACGGTCACGCCTCGCCTCAAGCTCGTGAAGCGCTGGTTTTACATCGACATTCGAAAAGCCATGAATCCGGCCGAGGACCGCGAAAACGCCATTGTCTCTGTACCCGAGGATCGGCGGATCAAGTCGGACTTCGACCGGAAGATCGACCTCGATCTCTCCACGCCGGAACTCGAATACCAAAATCTCATGTTCCCGCTGAACCAGGTTTTTGACTGGGACGAATGGCAAGATGGCTTCAACGAATACTGGCTGGAAAACGACCCGGAGACACGCAAGCTCTTCAAGCCGTTTAAGGATGAGGTCCTTCAGAACTTCAAGGCCTACCAGCTGCCCGTAATTGCATTGAGCCCCGACACCTCCCACGAGGCCGTCTGTCTGGTCTTTGAGAAGGTGAATACCGGCGGCAAGCCGCTCGACGCATTCGAGCTTGTGACAGCGATGTATGCAGCCCGCGGCCATCGCCTGCGGGACGACTGGCTCGGCGCCGACGGCCAGCCGGGGCTCCAGACGAGACTTCAGCTTTTTGGGCGGGCAGCCGAACAGAAGTTCGGCGTGCTGGAAAAAGTCGCGGCAACAGATGTGCTCCAGGCCATCGCCCTCCTGCATGGGGTCGAGACCCGCGCGGCCGAAATCGCCGCCGGGCGTAAGGAGTCGGAGCTGTCCGCAGTCCGGGCCACGCGTCAGTCGCTCCTCGACCTGCCGCTGGAGGCGTACCTGAAACACCGTGCTGCGGTCGAAGACGGGTTCAAGACGGCGGCGAAGTTCCTCCGGCAGAACCACATCTATCGGGTCATCGATCTGCCCTATCAGGGCCAGCTTGTCCCCTTTGCCGCGATCCTCGCCATCATCGGGCCCAGGTTCGACCACGCCGCAGTGAAGGACCAGCTCGCCCGCTGGTTCTGGTGCGGCATTTTTGGCGAACTCTATGGCTCGGCCATCGAGTCCCGATTTGCCAAGGACGTGCTCGAGGTGCCCGCATGGCTGGACGGTGGTCCCGAACCCAGTACGATCACTGATGGCCGCTTCCGCCCGGAGCGACTGCGCACCCTGCGCACCCGCCTGTCGGCTGCCTACAAGGGCATCCATGCCCTTCTGATGGCCGAAGGCGCGAGAGATTTACGCTCCGGCCAGCACTTCAAGGACACCGTGTTCTTTGACGAATACGTCGATATCCACCACATCTTCCCGCAGGACTGGTGCAAGAAGCAGAAGATCGAGCCGAAGGTCTTTGACACCGTCGTCAACAAGACGCCGCTCAGCTACAAGACCAACCGCATTCTTGGCGGCGTAGCTCCATCGGTCTACCTGGAACGACTGGAAACAGGCGGAAAGGACAACCCGCCGATCGCCCGCGAAGCGCTTGACGATTATCTGGCGTCCCACGGGCTGGATCCCTCCTTGCTGAGGGCGGATGACTTCGAGGGATTCATGGCGGATCGGGAGACGCGGCTCCTTGCCATGATTTCAAAGGCGACCGGGCATGCGATCGTCAGGGCAGATTCCGTGCCGGAGGAAGGCGAGGACGTTCTCCAGGACGACGAAGGCTTTGACGTGCCGAGCCCGGACGCCGAGGAGGCCGCCTGAATGAAAGCGTTTGAGTTCGACCATCAATTGATCCGTGCTTACGAGCACTTTTCGCGTTCATTCAGCGCAATTCGGGCGCCCGACCTGAAATCCGAGATCGATGCCCAGTACGACGCCGGAAAATTCTGGCCGGATGCCCTCTTGTCTCTGAACCCACGCTTTATGGCGGGGCCGACGGTCGATGAACTCGTCGCCACGGGTGATCTCGACGACGGCACGGGCAAGGTTTTCCGGTTTGGTACCACGCCTCTTCGCTTTCACCGGCACCAAGCCGAGGCGATCGCAAAGGCGAAGCAAGGGAAGAGTTACGTCGTCACAACCGGTACGGGTTCGGGGAAATCCCTGTGCTTCTTCGTGCCGGTTGTCGACTCGATCATCCGCGCGCGGCGCGCAGGAAAGCCGCGTCGCACGACGGCAATCATCGTTTACCCCATGAACGCACTGGCAAATAGCCAGATGAAGGAGATCGACAAGTTCATCGCCGGTTCCGGTTTGCCCGATGAGCTCAAGCCGGTGGTCAAACGTTACACCGGTCAGGAAAGCCGTGAAGAGCGGGAGCGCATCGCTGCCAATCCGCCCGACATTCTCCTGACGAACTACATGATGGCAGAATTGCTTCTGACGCGTCAGGACGACCTGGACTCGAAAGTTGTCTCGAACGCGTCCGGTCTCGAGTTCATCATTCTCGACGAACTCCATACCTATCGCGGGCGCCAAGGTGCCGATGTCGCGGTCCTCGTGCGACGCCTGCGAGACAGGTGTTCGCCTGAGAAGGAGCCAATCTGCATCGGGACCTCGGCAACGATGGCCTCCGAGGGATCGGACGAGAGCCGCGCGCTTGCTGTCGCGAAGGTAGCGTCTCGTCTGTTTGGCACCGACATTGGCCCGGACGCGGTCATCGACGAGTCCTTGCAGCGCGCGACCGATGACGCCCTGAAGACCGAGCACGTCCTTGGCGCTTTGAAGACGGCCCTGACTCAGCCTTTGCCGGACGCACTCGATGACGAAACCCTGAAGCGCCATCCACTCTCGGTGTGGGCCGAACTCGAACTCGGATTGGACGATGGGCTTGAGCTTCGCAGGAAGAAGCCTATCCCTTTCGAAGAAGCCGTTGAAAAGCTTTCTCTGGCCAGTGCGGTCGATGCCGAAACCTGCCGAGACTATCTCGAAAAATTCCTGACCCGGGTAAGCCTGCCGGAGCATGAGCGCGGCGGCACGAAGGACGGAGCCTTTCTCGCCTTCAAACTCCACCGGTTCATCTCCGGTGCCGGTGAGGTCTTTACGACGCTCACAGCCAGGCCGCGTAGGATCCTTCTTGAAGGGCAGCTCGAGGACCCCGAAGCACCCGGAAACCGCCTCTACCCCACGCGGTTCTGCCGAAATTGTGGCCAAGAATACCATGTCGTGACCAAGGTCGACGATGATGGGAGCTTGCGCTTTCTGCCCCGAAGCATCGACGACACGCCGCTCGACACTGAAGAAGACGAGGTCGCGGGGTATCTCTGTCCGGTTACGCCGGGCGATACTGACTTCCAGTTCACTGGCGAGCTTGAGGGTTACCCCGAAAGCTGGCGAGAAGAGAAAAACGGCATTGAACGGCTGAGAGGGTATCGCAAGAAGCGTATGCCGGTGTCCTACGTCGTCGGTGCTGATGGTCGCCACGGAGCGGGCGGAAACGATTTCTGGTTCATCCCGGGAAAGTTCGCGTTCTGCCTGTGCTGCCATGACGAACCGACGCAGGGGATGCGAGAGCGCAGCAAGCTGGCCGGGCTCTCCGGCGAAGGGCGAAGCTCGGCAACAACCTTGCTGGTCGCCAGCGCCCTGGAGTGGATGAACAAACCCGGGAGCGGCGTACCCGAGACGAAGCGGAAGCTTTTGGGGTTCACGGATAACCGTCAGGACGCAGCCCTGCAGTCTGGCCATTTTAATGACTTCCTCTTCGTAAGCCTGTTGCGCGGAGCCATCCTTCGCGCGGTCATTGCTGCTGGCTCAGGTGGGCTCGCAGAAGACGAATTCGGCCTGCAGGTGGTGAAGGCGCTCGGCTTTACTGCCGCCAACAAAGAGGCGCGCCAGCATTGGCTGCTGGATTCGAATGCTGGTGCAATCATTCGTGAAGATGCCCAGCGGTCGCTCGCAAAGGTACTCGCCCATCGTGTCTGGACGGACCTGCGTCGCGGTTGGCGCTTCACCAACCCCAGCTTGTCTGTCCTGAACCTGATCGACGTGAATTTCCTCGGCCTCGAGGAAATCTCTGAAGATCGCGAGCGCTTCATGGCCATCCATCCAGCGCTGGGAGACCTCAGCCTCGAACAGCGGCAGGCAATTCTAAAGGCGATTTTGTCCGCGATGCTTGAGGGCCTGGCTGTTCAGACCGAAGCCTTGGACCTGACTGTCCTCGACGGCGTGGCCCAGAAATCCCGAATGCTGCTTCAGGCACCTTGGGCCATTGACCAAAAGGAAAATCCGCGAGCGCGGTCCTCGCTTGTCCTGCGCGCGGGCAGCAAGAACGTCGTCACGCTGCGTGAAGAACAAACGCTTCTTCGGGCAGGTCCCAATTCGCGGATCGCACGGCTCGTGAACCGGAAGTCGGTTCTCGGCATGAAGCTGAACAAGGATGAGTACTACGAGTTCATGGAAGGGATGCTTGCCTTCCTGAGCGACGAAGGGCTGCTGGTGCCTGTCGAACTCGATAGCGATGTGACGGGCTGGCGCCTGTCACCATCTGCGGTTCGGCTTGTGCCTGGACCGGCCCTCGATGATGAAACGCACCGCGGCAACCGATATTTCCACGACCTTTACACCGCGATTGCCAGTGACCTTGGCGACGGGCGCAGTTCCTACTGGGGGCTGGAGGGACGCGAGCACACGGCTCAGGTTTCGCAAAAGCAGCGAGAGTGGCGTGAGTGGCGGTTCCGTTTCGAGCAGGACGACATGGACCATCTTGCGACCTCGGAGTACCGAACGGAAATTCGGGCGACCGGCGAGTCTGATCGGTTCCTGCCCGCGCTGTTCTGCTCTCCGACCATGGAACTCGGCGTTGATATTTCCGCCTTGAACGCCGTCTATCTGCGCAACGTACCTCCTACGCCGGCGAATTACGCGCAGCGTGCTGGCCGTGCCGGTCGCTCGGGCCAGGCTGCGGTTGTCGTGACATACTGCGCCTCGGGGTCTCCGCATGACCAGTATTTCTTCGAGCGACGCAACGATATGGTGGCCGGCGTTGTGCGCCCACCGGCACTCGACATTACGAATGAAGAGCTGGTCCGATCGCACCTGCACGCGGTGTGGCTGGCGGAAGCGAAACTGGCGCTTTCTCCCGACATCCCGGAGATTTTGGACCTTCACGGGGATAAATTCCCGCTGAAAGAAGACGTTCTGGCGGTCATCTCGAAACCCGCTCTGGTCTCGCAGGCACGGGGACCGATGGCGCGAGTCTTGAAGCAGATTCTGGCGTCCGACGGAGGGCAAACCCCGATCTGGATGGACGATCCAGACGAGTTCGTTCTTCACACGGCCATGAATGCACCAAAGGAGTTTGACCGCGCCTTCGACCGTTGGCGGGAGCTTTATAGCTCCGCCAGGACGCAATTGGCAGAGGCCAACAAGCGTTCGGAGATCACGGGGCTCTCGGGAGCCGACCGGCGCAAGATCAAGGCTGCGCAGATGCAAGCCCAGGATCAGATCGCCATCCTCGAACAAGGCAAAGCCTCGAATGGCTCCGATTTCTATTCGTATCGGTATCTGGCGACTGAGGGCTTCTTGCCTGGGTACAACTTCCCGCGTCTGCCGCTCTACGCGTTTGTTCCGGGCGAAGGTAAGACGGGGTCATTCCTGTCCAGAGCCCGCTTCCTGGCCATTTCCGAATTCGGCCCGCGCAGTCTGATCTATCATGAGGGCCGCGCCTACCGGGTCATGAAAGCCAAACTGCCGCCCGAGGTGCGTCAGGGCGACGGATCGGAATTGGCGACCAAGGATATCTACATCTGTTCCAACTGTGGCGCATCGCATGAGGGCGAGGTCGAGCGTTGCCATGGGTGCAACAACCACATGGCGGGTGAGGTCCCCATCAAGAAGACCCTGCGCATCGACAACGTCGAGGCCGCCCCGACTGAGCGCATCACCGCGAATGATGAAGAGCGCGTGCGGCAGGGCTTTGACATCCAGACCGTCTTCTCCTGGCCGAAAAAGGATGGGCAGGTCCAAGTAACCAACGCCAAATTCGTCTGTGGCGAGACTTCCCTCTTGGCCCTGCAATACGCCAACAGCGCGGAAATCAGCCGACTGAACAAGGGCTTGAAGCGCCGAAAGGACCAGACTGTCTTCGGTTTCCACATCGATCCGAGGTCCGGATACTGGGCGAAATCCGACGACGAGGACAGCGACACGGACGTCCCGCCGGACGTGGTCAAGCCGGTTCGCATTGTCCCGATTGTCCGCGACAGAAAGAACGCCCTGTTGTTCCGCTTTGCAAAGCCGGAGCAGTACGAGCCCGAGACAATCGCGACGGTTCAGCATGCGTTGCTGCGGGGAATCGAAGTGGTTTTCCAGTTGGAAGAAGGCGAAATCCTCGGTGAACCGCTGCCCGCGAGGGACAACCGCCGCGCAATCCTTGCCTACGAGGCAACAGAAGGCGGTGCCGGCGTGCTCACGCGCCTGATCGATGACGGAAAGGCAATCAATGAGGTGGCGAAGACCGCTCTGGGTCTGATGCACTTCGAGAATGTGGATGCTGCGATTGCTGCGGGGGATGCGGATCTGTTGCAGGAGAAGAAAGACGTAAGCTGTGTTCGCGGCTGCTACCGTTGCCTGCTGTCCTACTTCAACCAACCGGACCATGAGCTGATCGACCGCTCGAGCCCGGAAGTGGCGCAATTCCTGATCGATCTTGCACGCGGCACAATTTCCCTTGCTGCGAAGCCGACTGCTGGAACGGTGGCATCACCATGGCTTGAGGCATTCAACGCAGCAGGCATTCCCCAAGTCGATACGATGCCCGCGAGCTTTGGTGGGCGCGAATTCGAGTTCGTTTGGCGCGCATTCGCGGTTGCCGCGACGACCACTGACCTGACTGCAGAAGCTGAGGCAGACGCGATGAACAAGGGCTGGGTCGCTATTGGATTGCCTTCGGCGCCGTCAGAAGGGCTGCCGGACGGTTTCATGAAGAATTTTGAAGGTTGATATGACTGTGAATTTTACTCCTGGAGACCTTGTCCGAGCGCGCGGCCGTGAATGGGTTGCCTTGCCGACACCCGGTGAGGGCCTGCTTGCCCTGCGTCCTCTCTCGGGCAATGAAAACGACATCGTCGTTCTTGCTCCGGATCTCGAGCTTACACCGGTAGAAGCCGCTCGCTTCGACCTGCCTGCCGATGCGCGCACGACAGTGCAGTCCAAGGCGGCCCTTCTTGCCGACGCGTTGCGGCTGACCCTCCGCCGGGGGGCAGGCCCGTTCCGATCCGCCGCACAGCTTGCTTTTGAGCCTCGGACGTACCAGCTGGTCCCGCTTCTCATGGCCCTTCGGCTTCAGGTCCCGCGTCTGTTGATTGCCGACGACGTTGGCATCGGCAAGACCATCGAAGCGGGTCTGATCCTCCGCGAACTGATGGATCGCGGAGAGGTCGATGCGTTTTCGGTTCTCTGCCCTCCGCACCTCGTGGACCAGTGGATCACTGAATTGAAGGATCGCTTCGGGATCGATGCCGTTGCCGTCACCTCGGGTACTGCCGCGCGTCTGGAGCGCAACCTCCCATTGGCGCAAACCCTATTCGATGCCTACCCCTTCACGGTGGTCAGCCTTGACTACATCAAAGCCGAGAAACGTCGGGATGGGTTCGCCAGGGCCTGTCCGGATTTCGTTATCGTCGATGAAGCACACGCCTGCGTCGGGACTCATAAGGGAAAGCAGCAGCGTTTCGACCTGCTCCAAGGCCTTGCACGCGATCCTGAGCGTCGGTTGATCCTGCTGACAGCCACGCCACACTCTGGGGACGAAGATGCGTTCGCTCGGCTGCTGTCGCTGATCGACACGGAATTCGGGACCGTCAACTTCGACAACCAGAAGTACCGCGAGCGCCTTGTCAGGCACTTTGTTCAGCGGCGGCGCGTCGACCTGGTCGAGGGCGACTGGGAGGAGAACCGCTCGTTCCCCAAGCACGAGACCACCGAATACTCGTATCGCCTGAACGACGAGCATCGGGCCTTCCAGGAAGCCGTGCTTGATTACTGCTTCTCGGTCGTGTCTAGGGCCGGAGACGCGCAGAAGGATCGCCGTCTTGCCTTCTGGGGCACTCTGGCGCTGATGCGCTGTGTCGGATCGTCACCCGCAGCCGCAATGAGCGCGTTGCGAAACCGAGCTTCCAATGAAGACGACCGCCTCGAGCCGCAGATCTACGACGAAGATGGCGATGACGAAGACGCCGTGGACATCGAGCCAAACACCGTCTTTTCAAATGATCCCGCTCTCCAAGGGCTGCTTGACAAGGCCAGCGGACTTCTGACGGCCGAGGATCCCAAACTGAACGCCCTCATCAAGGCCCTCAAACCCTTGATCAAAGACGGCGCCAATCCGGTCGTCTTTTGCCGCTACCTGGCCACGGCCGAACACGTGAAGGAAGGGCTTCGTAAGGCTTTCCCCAAGCTGAATGTGCAGGCCGTGACCGGTGAATTGACGCCGGACGAACGTCGCGATCGCGTGGCGGAAATGGCGGCGGAAGAAGGTGCCGCCACCGATCAGCGCATCCTTGTCGCCACGGATTGCCTGTCGGAGGGGATCAACCTTCAACAGCTGTTCGACACCGTGATCCACTACGACCTTTCCTGGAATCCGACGCGCCATCAACAGCGCGAAGGTCGCGTGGATCGTTTCGGACAACCCGCCGAACTCGTTCGCTCGATCATGATGTTTTCGCCCGACAGCGCCATCGACGGTGCAGTGTTGGACGTCATTCTCCGCAAGGCTGAAGAAATCCGCAAGGCGACGGGCGTGACTGTGCCTCTCCCCGATGAGCGGGGACCGGTCACGGATGCGCTGATGGCTGCAATGATGCTTCGCCGTGGCGGTGGCGGCCACAAGCAGCTGACGCTGGACCTGCAAATCGGCGATGGCATCCAGGTGATGGAGACCCGCTGGCGCGATGCAAGCGAGAACGAAAAGCGGTCACGCGCCCGGTTTGCACAAAACGCAATGAAGCCGAGTGAAGTCGCTCCTGAATGGGACAAGGTGAAGTCACTGCTTGGATCGCCAGCGGAAACGCTCGAATTTCTCGAGCGCGCGATGTCTCGGTTCGGGGTGCCCCTCGAGAAGAAGAAATCGCTGCAGTTCGCCCACGTGCATGCGCTTCAGGATAGCCTCAAGGAAAAGCTGGAGCAGCGTGGGCTGAAGGGCTCTGTGAAACTGGCCACGCAGGAGCCGGTGCCCTCAGGCGCTTCACTTCTGACCAGAACCCATCCGCTGACATCGTCCCTGGCAGAAAGCCTGCTTGAAGCCTCTCTTGACACCGAAGCGCTGCCGGATCTGGGCATCGGTCGTGTCGGGGCCTGGCCGAGTGCGGCTGTCACACAGATGACGCGTGTCGCTCTCTTGCGTATTCGTTACAAGCTCACGGTTCATGCACGGCGCGAACGCCTTCTGCTGGCAGAGGAAGCCGCCCTCATTGCCCTCGACAGCAATACGGTGATCGCCTCTGGGAACGAGGCGAGAGCGCTGCTTGCCTCTCCCGCGACGGCTGATCTCGCGCCGGTCGCCCGCGACCGGATGATCAACACGGCGAAGGCGGCCCTTCCTGACCTGCTGGGCGGCCCGATTGCCGATTTCGTGCAAAAGCGTGCAGCGGAGCTGGTTGAAGACCACGCCCGCCTTCGTGCTGCCGCCGGTTCCGCGTCGCGTGTCAGTGTGGAGCCGATCATTCCCCCAGACGTCATCGGCCTCTTCGTTCTTGTTCCGGGGGAGGTGTAATCATGGCCCGCAAACCAATTACCGATATGTCCGCGTGGCCGTCGCTGAGCCTCGAAGGCAACCTGATCGCGCCTGCGATGATCGCCAAGATCGATCAGCGCCAGGCACCCGAGCAATCCCCCGAGGAGTACGGGGTTCGCAAGGGTCTCCAGATCCGCGAGGAAATCGCCACCGCCTTCCGCGTAGGCCAATCGCATTTCGACGCCTTTGCGAAGATCGAACACCCCTCGGCCGCCGCTACCTCGCGTTTCATCGCCGATTTCTTGAGGGAAACCTTTGGGTACACCGATCTCGCGGTGGCAGCGGCACCGATCGCCCTGATCGCGTCCGATCGTGTGCCTGTCGTCGTCGTCCCGCCGTCCGAGCTGCTTGATCGCCGCAGCCCGACGCTCTCGACGGACAGGTCGCGCTCTCCGGCCTTCGCCCTTCAGGACCACCTGAATGATCGGGACGAGGCCCTTTGGGGCATCGTGACCAACGGGATGCAGTTGCGCCTCATGCGCGACAATGCCTCGCTGACCCGTCCGGCCTATATCGAGGCCGATCTGGCGCAGATGTTCACCAACGAGGACATCGCGTCCTTCGCTGTCCTCTGGCTGCTGATCCACCGCACCCGCTTCTGCGCGGCAGACACGCCCGCCACCGATTGCCCTCTCGAACGCTGGCGCGATGCCGGCTCCAAGGAGGGCGAAGCCGCGCGTGATCGCCTGGCCGGTCAGGTCCAGCTGGCCCTCAAACTGCTCGGCTCGGGTTTCCTCGAGGCCAACCCCGACCTGGCCGCGAAACTGCATTCCGGCGAAGTGAACCTGACCGAATGGTTCAACGAGCTCCTGCGTCTCGTCTACCGCCTGATCTTCCTCATGGTGGCCGAGGACCGGAACCTCCTTCACCCCGAAAAGGCCAGACCCGAGGCGCGCGCCCTCTACGCCCAGGGCTATTCGCTCCAGTCGCTGCGCAAGCAATGTTACCGCGCCGCCACCTGGGACAAGCACCATGACCGCTACGAGGGGGTGAAGATCGTCTTCCGCGCCCTTACGCATGGCCAGCCCGCCCTTGCGCTGCCCGCGCTTGGTGGCCTCTTTGCCGAAGACAGGCTACCCCACCTCGAGACCGCCCGCCTGCGCAACCGCGCCTTCATGGAGGCGCTCTACCGGCTCTCCTGGCTTGCCGACAAAACCGGCATGGTCCCCGTCAATTGGCGCGCGATGGAGACAGAGGAACTGGGCTCGGTCTACGAATCCCTCCTCGAACTCCAGCCCCAGCTCGGCGACGACGGCAAGACACTGGTCTTCGCCTCGGAAGCGGCCGAGCAGAAGGGCAACCAGCGCAAGACCACCGGCTCCTATTACACGCCCGACAGCCTCGTTCAGGCGCTCTTGGACACCGCGCTCGACCCCGTGCTGGACAAGACCGAGGCCGAGGCAGACGATCCCGCCAAGGCGCTGCTGAAGCTCTCGGTCATCGACCCCGCCTGCGGCTCGGGTCACTTCCTGCTGGCCGCCGCCCGTCGCATCGCCACGCGGCTTGCGCGCATCCGCGCCGAGGGCACACCCTCGCTCGCTGACTTCCGCCATGCGCTTCGCGATGTCGCGCGCTGCTGCATCCACGGGGTGGACCGCAACCCGATGGCGGTGGAGCTGACCAAGGTCGCGCTCTGGATCGAGACGGTGGACCCCGGCCTTCCCCTTGGCTTCTTCGACGCGCAAATCCGCTGCGGCGATGCGCTGCTGGGGGTGTTCGACTTGCAGGTGCTGCAGGACGGCATCCCCGATGCCGCCTACAAGCCGCTGACCGGCGACGACAAGGAAACTGCGAAATACTACCTCAAGGCCAATCGCGATGCGACGGCGGGGCAAGGCGGGTTCGACTTCGGCACCGGTCAGGCGTCGATGCCCGCGATGAAGCCGCTGGCGCTGGATTTCTCGGGCTTCCGCGACCTGCCCGAGGATACGGTCGAGCAGATCGGCGCCAAGGCCAAGCGGTTCAAGGAGCTGCGCAAGGGGCAGACCTTTGTCCGCACCAAGGCGGCGGCGGACCTGTATGTGGCGGCCTTCCTGCTGCCCAAGGTCGGCTGCGCACCGGCTGGGGCATCGGCCCGCACCGTGCCGACGACCGAGGAATTGTGGATGGCCCTCAATCAGGGCAAGATGCGCCAGGCGATGATCGAGGCGCCCAAGGCCGCCCGCAACGCCCGCGCCCTGCATTGGCCGCTGGAGTTCCCCGATGTGATGCAGCGTGGCGGGTTCGACGTGGTGCTGGGCAACCCGCCGTGGGAGCGGATCAAGCTGCAGGAGCAGGAGTTCTTTGCGTCCCGTTCACCCGAGATCGCCAATGCCCCAAACAAGGCCGCGAGGGACAGGCTGATCAAGGCGCTCGACAAGGCACCGCCGGGCAGTCCGGACCACGCTCTGCTAGCGGCCTTCACCGCAGCAAAGCGCGAGGCGGAAGCGACTAGCGAGTTCGTCCGCGTTGCGGGCGAAGATGGCGGGCGCTTTGCGCTGACTGGGCGGGGTGACGTGAACACCTACGCACTTTTTGCTGAACTATTTGGGAGTTTGGCGCGTGAAAAGTCTGGGATCATTGTTCCTACTGGGATTGCAACCGACTCCAATACTTCGACTTACTTTCAGTATCTTATCGACAATTATCGTCTTGCCTCACTCTATAGCTTCTATGAAATTAGATTGATCTTTCCGGCAACTGACGATCGAGGATCATTTTGCCTTCTCACGCTTGGAAATGGAGAGAAGGCACCAAGTTTCGCATTTTCAATTAAATCTACTGCTGATCTGGCTGACGACCGAGTGATATTCAGCGTCACTCCATCAGAAATTGCAGACATTAACCCAAATACAAGGACCGTTCCTGTCTTTAGATCACAGGCTGATGCGGAACTGGCAAAAAAGATCTACCGGGCGGCCCCGGTATTGGTCCGAGAGGCAGATGCAGGCCGCGGAAATCCGTGGAGCGTGAGCTTCATGTCGATGTTCCACATGTCCAACGATTCTAATTTATTTATGACCTATCAGCAGTTGGACGAGACCGGATTTGTTAGGCGTGGGGCGAATTGGGTTACAGGCGAGAGAAACGCTGGCCCCCAAAAAGACCGCAATCTAGAGTATTTGCCTCTAATTGAAGCAAAGATGATTAGGCAGTATGACCACCGGTGGGCGAGTTATTTGCCCGACGGAGTTTCCTCCGAAGATAACGGCATCGATCAGAAACACAGTCCCGATTTTGAGGCAACTGCTAGGTATTGGTTGGAGAAGAGTCTAGTTGAAGAAAAACTGACCGCCAGGCAATGGAGTAAAGGCTGGCTCATGGGTTGGAGAGATATCACCAACGCCACCAGCGAACGTACAACCATACTGGCTGTCTCTCCAAGGACCGCTTGCGCAGGTGAGTTTGCTCTTCTGTTCACTGGCTTGGAAACTGCCACGTCGGTCGCATTGTTATCGAATTTGAATTCGATGCCATTGGATTTCGTTGCACGACATAAAATAGCTGGGAACCATCTCAAACAGTTTCATGTCAAGCAGCTTCCGGTTCTTCCACCGGACTTCTATACCGAGCCCCGCCTCGCCTTCATCACACCGAAGGTGCTGGAACTCACCTACACGTCGCACAGCCTTACCCCCTTCGCCCGCGATCTGGGCCATGACGGCCCGCCCTTCGCCTGGGACGAGGACCGCCGCGCGCTCCTCCGCGCCGAGCTCGACGCCTTCTACGCCCGTGCCTACGGCCTGACCCGCGACGAGCTGCGCTACATTCTTGACCCCGCCGACGTGAAGGGCCCCGACTACCCCTCGGAAACCTTCCGCGTCCTCAAGGAAAAGGAAATTCGCCAACACGGCGAATACCGCACCCGCCGCCTCGTCCTTTCCGCCTGGGACCGGATGGAAGCGAACGGCGAATTCGCGGCGATGGGGATGTGAGTTCGTAACTGTCGTATAGGCTATGCCCGGAAAGAAAATGTCAGAAAAACTTGGATTTTCCCATGGTAAACAGCCTTGTCGCGAGTGCTTCAAGGGCTGCTCTGATCGCCGGTGGCACTTGGGCGCTCTGGCCGAGTTCTCTGTTGCGAGCACCAAATGGTCGCTTCGCCCCAACCCTGGATACTGGGGCGATCCAGAACCCAAGGTGCTCGTACTCGGGTTCTCCAAAGGAGATGATCAACAGGAAATGATCGATCTCTATCTCAATGGCCAGCGGCGGTTTGAGGATGTTCCTTTCAACTCAGTGAAGGGAACGATGCGAAAGGACTTGGCAGAGCTACTCGCTACCCTCGGGCTCGTTCCGCCCGGCGTGTCAATCGACCATCTCTTCGAAAACTCGACACATGGCTTCGGCTTTGCATCGCTGATACGCTGTTCTGTGGAAATGCAACGCCAAGGGAAGAAGCCCACACGATCGGGCGACGGTATTCTCTCGTGTACGCTTACCGAAACACCGCCTTTCGTAGACGAGTGCATCGACCGCTACGTCTTACAAATGCCCAACTCGGTACGACTAGTCATTATGCTGGGCGCCGACATCAAATACGTCGAAGCGTGTCGAAGAAAGCTCGGCGGCTGCTCCCTCGGACAACGAAACGAGACACCCTACGCTTACACTAAGA
Source organism: Seohaeicola saemankumensis (assembly GCF_020171285.1). Classification (GTDB taxonomy): domain Bacteria; phylum Pseudomonadota; class Alphaproteobacteria; order Rhodobacterales; family Rhodobacteraceae; genus JAIUZI01. Next base: position 19,674 of record NZ_JAIUZI010000011.1, on the reverse strand, counting down.
ACGGACGGGTGTTCATCCACGTCCCGCATCCATCTGGTCAAGCAGGTGGATTTCGCGCCGTCTTCAACGCGAAGCGATCCCCAAACAAAAGGGAAGAGGGCATGCTCTTGTGTCGCCGGTTGGCCTTGGCTGCGGTGCAAAGAGCTCTTTCGCCGCACAAGGGAGTGTCTCAATTAGATGCGTGAAATCCCTCAATCCTTCGTCACCCGTCAGGAATGCGACAAGGTCACCTACCAGAACGGCTTCCGGCGTCCCGATGGCGAGTTCGATGGCTGGCAGCGGTACAGTTCGACGACCGCGCAGGGGTCGATCTGGCTCGCTCGGGACACTTCCGGTCCGTGGCTCCTCGCCTTGGATCACGCCGGGGTCATTGCTGAGATCGGGATTGAGCCGTCCGATGACCCAGGACCAGGCCTCGCGCGTTTCCGGTTTGCCTCTCTGCCACAGCTTTATGGCGTGATGCCAAGAGTTTACGAGCTTGCCGCAAGCCTTCCCGACGCACCACTTCAGGAGTTTCTTCACCGCACAAAGAACTTGCCGAAGACGACGGAGGCGGAACGCCTTGTGGTCCAGCGCGTCGGCCAGAACATCTTTCGTGAGCGTCTGATCAAATACTGGAGGGAACGATGCCCTCTGACCGGGATTGTCGACAAGCCGCTTCTCCGTGCCTCTCACATCAAGCCATGGCGCGACTGTGAAAACGACGCGGAGCGTTTGGATGTCCATAATGGCCTGCTTCTGTCGGCTCTTTGGGATGCCGTATTCGATGGCGGTCTGGTTACCTTCGGCGATGACGGCATTCCGGTCTTTTCAGAGAACCTCAGCGAGCAGGCGCGTGCGCGACTCCATTTTGATCGGCCAGTCGATCTGACCGAGAAGCATCGGGTCTTCTTGGAGTGGCACCGGACGAAGGTATTCGACGTCAAAGCGCCTGACGCCCCGCCTGCTGATTGAGACGCGATAGGTCGAGAGCATGTCGGCTGGTCAGTAATCCGTCTCCACATAGACCCCCGAGCAATCATAGGCGACCGCCGCCGCTGTTGCGCCGTTGTTCATAAAGTTGCGCGGGCTCAGGAGTTGCGTCGCGGCCGGGATGTCGGTGTCGAGCATGGTCTCGACCACCGCCCCGCTGACCTCCTCGACCACCCGGACGCCGATCTCACCGCTGTTCGGGGCGGCGAGAAGCGTGAGGGTCAGGACGTTGGTCGTGCTCGCGACCGGGAAACTCGCCCCAAGATCGGTGAGCGTCGGCGCGCCGGAGACATCGTTCTGGACCAGCTGCCAGTTCGTGTGGGTGCCGCGCTGGAAGCCGATGCCGATGCAGTTCACCACGGCCGACAACGTCAGGGTCGTGGCCAGCGCCGCGGTCGAACCGTAGAGACCGAAGAATCCCATGCCGGTCGCCTGCAGGGTGACGAGCGAGAGCCGGTTCACGTAGGTGAAGCCGCCCAGCCCATCAGCATTCCCGCGCCAGCAGACCCAGCCGGCCGAGCGTTCCTCGGCCGACGCATCGGCGGTGGCGGCGCTGGTCACACGCCAGCGGCGCATTGAGGTCGAGAGGTTGGTGGTGGCGAGCGTCGGTGTGGAAACCGTGCCGACGGCGGTGCGCGGCATGCCGTTGGTGTTGACGGTCGTGCCAGAGGACGGCGCCCAGGTCGCGATCCGGTTCACTCCGAAATGCGGCTGCAGCGGAAAGAACCGTCCCGAGGGCCGCTGGACGTCGAGCCACCCGGCCCCCGCGCGATCGCGGGCATAGAGGGCGAGCTTGCCGCTCGGCGGCGGCGTGGGCACGGCATCAAGCGCCGGGAGCACGATGGGTTCGGGCATCTCGACCCGACCGCTCGCGCGGTCGATCCGGATCGCCTCGTAGAAGGCCGAGCCGTCCGGGCTGACCTTGAAGCTGAAATCGTCGCTGCCCAGAAGCCCGATCAGCGCGCGCGCCGACCAGTTGGTCTTGAAGGCGAAGCTCGCATCGTTGGCGGGCGCGGCCTTGTTAACCGTCGCCTCGATCCCGGCGCCGGCGTTGTTCAGGAGCACCGCGGGGGTGTTGACCGAGAGCCGGTTGTAGCTGTCGGCCGTCGCTCCGCCGAGGCCCAAGAGCTGCGCTGTCAGGTTCGCCTGGGGCATGCCGACCTGCGTGACGGCATTGGCGAAGGTCACAGTCGGCGTGTTGACCACCGTCGTGCCATTCGCGCCCGAGGTGGCAGAGCCGATGTTGACAACCGTATTCGACCCCGATGCGCCGCCGGTGCCGAGGTTCACGGTCTTGCTGAGGCCGGTCGTCGTCGCGCCGATCCCCATGCCGTAGGTGGCGGTGCCCGTCGCCGTGCCGATGGTCGCGGTCGCAGCCGAGACCGTGACGGTGCCGGCAGCCGTCAGCGTGCCCGAGAAGGTCTTGTTGCCGGTGAAGGTCTGGGTGCCCGCCAATATCGCCAGTTCCGAGGAGGTGTTCGGCAGCGTGTAGCTGCGGGTCGTTCCGGTGGTGATACCGGAGAGAGAGAAGACCGCCTTCTTGGTGGGATCACCGTCACCGCCGCCGGGCTCGAGGTCGATATCCGGCGCGAGGGCGTCGCGGGCGTGATCCGCGAGATGATCGCGCCGCGCGACATGGAGGCCGCCGAATGACCCGAAGCAACGACACGATCCGCGTGCTGATCCCTCTGAAGCTGCGCAAGAAGAACGGGCGACCCAAGATCATGCCGCCCGCCGACTACAGCCCGAGCGAGGATCAGACGCAGGACCCACACATACTACGCGCCATCGGCCGGGCATGGGGCTGGCGGCGGCGCATGGAGGCAGGTGAGTTCGCCACGATCCAGGAACTGGCCGAAGCCGTCGGTCTGGCCGAACGCCATGTCAGCCGCCAGCTGCGTCTCGCCTATGTGGCGCCGGAGGTGCTCAAACGCCTGACCTGCGGGCGCGAGGCGTCGGCGGTCAGTTTGTACGACCTGTGTTTTCTGGCCGGGGAAACATGGCAGGAGCAGGCTGAGCGGGCGTTTCGGTGACCCTCAATGAAAACTCGCCTGAAAGGACGTCGCGGTCAGCGAGACATGCGCGTCCAACGGCGGGTGCAGCTCAAACGCTTTCGGCTCGCGCGCGAAGTTCCACAGGCGGAACAGGGACCATTGCGAGCGCCGCTCCTCGGCCACAGCCAGCTCGTTGCGGCTGATATGAAAAGGCGTGCGCTCCCAGCCATTCGTCGTCTTCACCTCGATCAGGCGCGGACGGCCGTCCGGCGCGAAACTCGCGATGTCGTAGCCGGCGCCATCGCCATCCTCCTCCGAAACCCACCTGACCTTGCGCGCAAGATCGTCGCGGCCCGCTGATTTCAGGGCTGCACGTTCGTGCGCCAGCACGCGTTCCTCACCGGCCCGGCCGAGGGCGCGGTTTCGCTCGTCTCGCGCTGCGACATCGAATTTGCGGGCGATGTGCAGCATCTGCTCCAGCTCCTGCGGCGGCGGCTGGTTCGACAACGTGGGCGGCGGCCCGATCCAGATCGGGCGTGCCTCCGCGAGGCCAGTCGGCGCTCCGGTACCCGAATGGCGGCCGAGCCATGCCGGGTTCAGCGCCAGCCATCGCGCCACGGCATCCACCAGCGTCATCTGGAAATTGAAGGCTGGCTTGTAGCCCGGGATCCAGTCCTCACCCAGCCCCTTCAGCACGGCGCTGATGTTCTGGTGCTTGAACTCGACCGATCCCTCGGACCGATCATTCAACAGCGGCATAAGCCCGCGCCGGTGCTCAGCCTTGTTGTAAGGGCGGCCAGAGACGTCGTCGGCCAGCATCGCGAAGTAATCCGCAACGATCAGGTCGTTCTCTTGATCTGTCCAGGCCCCGTTCGACATTGCGCCAGGCTAGGGGCCGAAACTGCGTTTGTCATCAGAGACTTCGCGCAAAACTCCCAAGACATACCATCCACCACGCCGCCCGTGTCGCGTCGCCATCTGCTTTGAGACAAGCCGGAACCAGCGAAACACGGGCGCAATGCGATCCGATCAGTTCGTTGAAATCTATGGGGGTTTTGAACCCGTCTCGCCGGGAGCGAAGGGCGGGTGGAAAGAGACGCTGGGCGTTCGGAGACCGATCTCGCGCAGGCGGCCAGTCTCCGAAGGGCGGATAGTCCCTGCAAACCCCTTTGGCACATAAAGAAAAAGGCCCCGCGAGGGACCTGTTTTCGGGTTTGCAATGTGCAAGTGGCGGTGCTGGGAGACCAATGCGAACCAGTCTCTACTAAAATGGCGGCGCACGAGAACACCCCGGGAATTCCGGGCGATTTTCTAACTTTCTGAATTTTCTCGATTTTGATCGAGCGAAGCGACTTCGAACTGAACGTCGCTCTACTCAGGAGTGCCGCACACCTGGCGCGAAACGCCGCCTACTCGTTTTCACCAGCCCCTGCCTCGGAAGTTCCGAGAAGGCTGTCCAAGACTTCAAGCAGCTGAAGAAGGGTCTCGCGGGTTTCGTGAAGTCCGGCCCCAATCTTCAACTCACCTCGCCCGGCAAGCGAGAGCACGGCTGCCAACACCTCGTTCGAATTCCGCATGAGCTCGACCAGATGCTCTCCAGCCGGACCGTGGGAGCCCGCGAGCCAGTTCTTGGCTGTTCGCTCCGAGACACCCGTCCAGCGCATCACGATCTTAATCGCCCGATGAGATCCGCCGAGCTCCCGCTTCAACGCGGCCGCAATGGCCATTTGGTATTTTAGTCGATCGACCTTCCCTTCGTCGTCATCTGGAAAAGTCTTGCGCATCTTAGGAAACATTTTTCCGAACCTCCGCGTCTATGCTTCGGCCCCATGGAATCACAGGCATTCCCACCGATTTGGCGAAGGCAAAAGATGAAGGGCTCGGCACTTGAGCTGGAGGGACGGACATGACCAGAGCGCAATGGCTCCAAAAGGAGCGCCGCCTCGGCGCGCCGCCCAATACGTCCGCATGTCGACCGAGCACCAACGCTATTCGACCGAGAACCAGTCGGACGCGATCGCGCATTACGCTGAGCAGCGCGGCATCGAGATCGTCCGCACCTATTCGGATGAGGGAAAGAGCGGTCTAAGAATCCAGGGCCGCGACGGGCTCAAGCAACTGATCGACGATATTCAATCCGGCAAAGCCGATTTCGATACTGTACTCGTCTATGACATCAGCCGTTGGGGGCGGTTTCAGGATGCGGACGAGAGCGCCTATTACGAGTACATCTGCAAACGTGCCGGCATCTCCGTCATCTATTGCGCCGAGCAGTTCGAAAACGACGGCAGTCCGGTCTCTACGATCGTCAAAGGCGTCAAGCGCGCCATGGCCGGAGAATACAGCCGCGAGCTGTCGCAGAAGGTCTTCACGGGCCAATGCCGCCTGATCGAACTCGGTTATCGCCAGGGAGGTCCGCCTGGCTTCGGCCTGCGGCGCATGTTGATTGACGAGCATGGTGGCGCGAAAGGCATCCTTGAGCGCGGTGAACACAAGAGCATTCAAACGGATCGCGTTACCCTAGTCCCAGGCCCAGCCGAAGAGATCGCTGTCGTCCGGGAGATTTTCCAAGCCTTTGTCGAAGATCGAAAGTCCGAGACCGAAATTGCCGAGGTTCTGAATGCCCGTGGTATCCTGACCGACCTCGACCGGGCCTGGACCCGCGGGACCGTCCATCAAATCCTGATCAACGAGAAATACATCGGCAACAACGTCTGGAACCGTAGCTCCTTCAAACTGAAGAAACGGCGTGTGCAAAACGATCCCGAGATATGGGTCCGCGCCGAGGGCGCTTTTGAAAGGATCGTCGATCCTGATCTCTTTGCCGCCGCAAACGCCATCATCACCGCGCGATCGAGCAAGCTCACCGACGACGAAATGCTCGAAGGCTTGAAGGAAGTATTCGAGGCCGAGGGCTTTCTGTCTGGTCTCGTCATAGACGAAGCAGAAGCGTTGCCATCGAGCAGCGCGTACCGATCACGGTTTGGCAGCCTCCTGCGCGCCTATCGGCTTGTCGGGTTCAAGCCCGATCGAGACTACAGATATATCGAGATCAATCGACGCTTGCGCGAGCTCCATCCGGACATTGTCGCCGAGACGATTGCCGGCATCGAGGCTTCGGGCGGCAAGTTAGAGCGGCATCCCCGAACAGACCTGCTCACCATCAATGGTGAATTCACCGCGTCTCTTGTCATCGTCCGGTGCAACGAAACCAATGCGGGCTCTCTGCGGTGGAACATCCGCTTCGATATGAGCCTCAAGCCCGACATTACGATCGCCGTGCGCATGGATCGGCCGAACCAACGGCCGCTCGACTACTACCTGCTTCCGAGCCTAGACATGACCCTCCCGCGCATACGCCTGGCCGAACACAACGGTTTGTCGCTCGATGCCTATCGTTTCGAGACGCTGGAGCCATTGTTCGACATGGCAGTTCACGTCCCAGTTCCGGAGGTGGCCTGATGGCAGACCCACAACCCCAAGCAGCCGAATTGATCCCGATGGATCGCATCACTGTGGTGAACCCGCGCGTGAGGAATCGAAAGGCTTTCAGAGAAATCGTCGACAACATCGCCGAGCTCGGGTTGAAACGGCCAATCACCGTCGCAGCCCGCCAAAGCGAGAATGGCGTGCGATACGATCTGGTCTGTGGCCAGGGGCGGCTGGAGGCCTTTCTGGAACTCGGTCAAACGGAAATCCCGGCGATCGTCATCGACGCCAGCAGCGAAGACTGCCTGGTGATGAGCCTCGTCGAAAACCTGGCACGCCGTCAACATCGCGCCCTCGACCTTCTGCGCGATATCAAGGGCTTGAAGGAGCGCGGTTACTCTGGTCCGGAAATCGCGCGCAAAACCCAGCTTTCTCTCAAATATGTCCGCGGCATCCTTCGGCTCCTCGAGAGCGGCGAGCATAGGCTGCTCAGAGCCGTTGAGAGCGGCAAGCTTCCCGTCAGTGTTGCCGTCGATATCGCTGAAGCGAAAGATACGGAAGTTCAGGATGTTCTGCGCCAGGCCTACGAGAACAACCAGTTGCGCGGCGGCCGACTGATGGCCGCGAAACGCCTAGTCGAGGCACGCCAGCAATACGGGAAAGGACAGCCCAGCGCAGACCGGACAAAGAGACGAACGCTGTCGGTCGAAAGCTTGATCCGGACCTATCAGAACGACGTCGAGAAGAAACAAGTCCTTCTGCGAAAGGCGACGGCGACGCGCAACGAGTTGATGTTCATTACGGAAGCGCTGCGCAAACTCCTGAATGACGAAAACTTCGTCACCCTTCTCAGGGCCGAAGGGTTGGCGACGATCCCCAAGAACCTGTCTGACCGTCTGGCCGCTCGAACGGGAGACCTCTGATGACGCGATCCGGACGCTCCAAATCGATCAGCATGGCGTTTGAGAGAGACCTCATTCAGCTGCCGCTAGATCAGATCTGCCCGCTCTACGCAGTTCGCAAAGAAAGCAAGGATACGGTGAAGTACCGCCAGGTCGTCGCGTCCATCAAAGAGGTTGGGCTTGTCGAGCCGCTTGTCGTCGTCCGTGACCAATCCGATCCCGAGAAATACATGCTGCTCGACGGCCACGTGCGCCTCGCGATCCTGGCGGATCTCGGTCATCAGGATGCACCATGTCAGGTTTCGACAGACGACGAGGCCTTCACCTACAACAAGCGCATCAGCCGCCTTGCCACAATTCAGGAACACAAGATGATCCTGAAAGCTCTCGAGCGCGGTGTTCCCGAAGAACGGCTGGCCCGGGCGCTCAATGTGAACGTCAAATCCTTGCAGGACAAAAAGCACTTGCTGGATGGCATCTGCCCAGAGGCAGCTGAGCTTCTCAAGGATAAGCAGGTCGCGCTGACCGGGTTCCAGATCCTGAAAAAGATGAAGCCGATGCGCCAGATAGAAGCCGCGGAGCTGATGGTGACGATGAACAAATACACCGTCAATTACGCCCGCTCGCTTCTGGCGGCGACACCGGCCAGCCAGTTGAAAGATCCGGAGAAGCCGAAAGCTGTGAAAGGGATCTCTCGACAGCAACTCGAGCTGATGGAGCGCGAGTCCGCCAACTTAGAGCGAGAGTTGCGCCTGGTCGAGGACACCTATGGCAGTGATCACCTCGATCTGGTTCTCGCGCGCGGTTACGTCTCCAAACTCATCACCAATGCACGCGTCACACGGTATCTCGAGATGTATCATCCCGAGTTTCTGCCTGAGTTCGAAAAGATCACGGAGACGGAGGCCCTGGCCTCCTGATCCGAGCAGTTCGGTCAATTTCGGCTGGGCTGCATTCGGGGACCCGGACCCATAGAAGCGCGGGGACCGCAGGAGACGCCGCACGGTGGGGCGGATCGAGCGCGGCGGTGGGGATGGCGGCGATCCCGCGCGGGGCCCACCACGCCGAGATTATCCACTCGGCCAGACTCGCGAGAATTACCTCGCGTCTGAGCCGGAGCGACTGACCTTACGGAAAGGCGTTCCGGCTCACTAGTTTTCCTAACCCGATGTGAATTGTTCCGAATTCAATGGGTTGGAGGAATCATCTGAACCGCTAGACTGCTTGCGAGGTGACCGGAATGGCGCGCGAGCGAGCAGACAGTTTCATATCAAGGTTTTTGTTTCGTGGTTCCAAGGAACGCGAGCAAGAGGCTGTGGACGTCGATGTTGAGCCAACGCCCTCGGCCGAAAGCGCCACCGACCACGAACTGGTCTGGGCGACAAATGGGGAACGATCCGTCCGAGAGCTCGTTGAGCGCACTCTGAATGGATCAAACGCTCTCGTCGTGACCGGATATCAGGACTTTCTGTCTGCGATGTCGATCATCCTTCGTGTTCGGCCCAGCATTGTATCTGAGCCCCCTGAAACGATCCGGATCATATTCGGGACGAATACCGACAATCAAAGCCGCATGGACGGTGATGGGCGTGAGCTGTCGGAAGAGGCCCGTGACTATTTCCTTGAAACGCGCGGGCTATCGCTGCGCTCCCTCGACGAATTACGGGCTGTCCTGGCTTACGATGCGATCGCATCAGGAGCGATCTCGCTTCGTATCTTCGATAGTGATTTGGCTCGAGAGCGGTTTGGTCGTGCCCACGCGATGCTTCACGCGAAGCTCTTCATCAGTGACGCAGGCGCGCTCGCCGGCAGCGCCAACTTCTCGGTTGGCGGCTTTAGACGCAACCTCGAGTACGTCGACGATCTTCAAGCTTTTCCTGATCTTGCCACAACGCGTCGCGCAGCTGCCGAAGACTTCTGGACGCTTGGTACCGACTGGACTGAACAAGCTCTCGAGATCCTTAGGGCACTTCTGAGGCCTGTAAGCGCCGAAGAAGCCCTCGCTCGAACAGTTCACGAAATGACGTCCTATGCGCCGTGGCGTGTTGGCGGCGACGGCGCCGCTGGGCGATCGCCGCTGCCGTTCCAGACCGATCTCGTCTACGAGGCCGCAGGCACAGCCTACGAGCACGGGTTTGCATTTGTCGAAGCGCCGACAGGTGCAGGCAAGACGGACATTGGCAAGCACTTGGCGACTGTCTTGCCGACGATGCACTCGAGCGTCGTTCTTCGACATGGAAATGAACGTCCTGACCAAACGCGCAATGGTGCGCTCGGCATCATTCCGGCAAGCGTTTTTCGTAATTGGGACAAGAGCAAGCCAGCAAACCTCAATCTCATCAAGCATAGCCATCTTTCACGCAGCAAAGGCGAAGAGGCCGAAGAGCTTGAGGAGATAAACCGAGGCGTGCGGTCTTCTGCCTCCATGATCGTGGACGAGAGTCATCGATTGAACTCCCGCTATCTCGCCCCGTCGAGACGTTCCCTCGTCTTCGAACAAAGCCCTGCGATCTGGACGTCGTGCCTGTCAGCGACCCTGATGGGGAACCAGGGCTTGGATGGATTGCTCGCCTTTCATGAACGACGCGCCTCGATCTATGTGCCCCCCGAAATCACCGCCAGGATCAACGACAACCTCAAGCGAGGACGCGAGAGAGCATCCGAGTTGAACACACTCCGCGCTCTTCGACAGAACTTCGAGGATCGGCAGCGATCTGGCATGGAAGACATGTTCCAGTCTGAGGCGGACCTCGCGCAACCAATCGAGGAAGCCGAAGAACGCCTAGCTGGAAAGCGGCTCGATCCGCGCGAAATCCAGGCCGACATGGCGGACGCACTGGCGCCCTACGTGGTTAGGCGACAGCGCCATTGCGTCGGAGAGTCCAAGAAACGTGGACCTGGGATCTATGCGTACCCTGAAATCGAAAGCATCAGGATCGATGCCGATCTTACGCCCGAACAATCGGCCATCCTGGACGAAATCAGGAAACTGGCTGAGAGTATCTCGACGGGCACAACTCTTGTATCTGCCGACCCAAAGCGAGCAGGCCATACGGAAGTCCGCTTTCATGACAAGGCGCGGATCCACATTCGGAACTTTCTGGCGATCTTGAGGTCGTCAATCACCTTCGCGCGAGAAGATTGGGAACGCAGGCGGGCCGCAGATGCAGATGCGCGCGGCCGCACGTCGATTGGCGAGAGCCTTAGGCGCTCAGAACGTGAAAGCCGCGGTGGGAAGACCGCAACAATTACAATCACACCGAAGAGCGGCGAGCTTCCTCTCGACAAACGAACGACGACGCCGATTTGCGACCGCATCGGTGAATTGCTGCAGAGCCCGGAACTTGATGCGATCGATGAGCAGCGCGCCGAACATATGGCAGAGATGCTCAATCAGCACCGGCAAGTGATCTTCCTTTCTGAGCGGATTGGCGTTCTGGAGGTCTATGCACGCCTTCTGTATTCCCGGAAGGGCCCAAAACCCGACGTGATCCTTGTGGCTGCCAATCACAAACTGGGACCTGGTACCGGCATTACCGTCGCCCGAAATGGTGCAGAAGCCCAAGAATACCTGGCTCTCGACGGCAAGAAGGCGTCCGACGACCACCGCCGCGCCATGTTCATGACCTTTCAAATGGCCGAAGGCATCAACCTCCAGCGCGCACGCGCCCTGGGCATCGTCGGCGTTACTTCGGACATCAAGAGCATGCTTCAGGGACTGGGGCGGATCGACCGTATCGACAGCCCACATTCCAAGATCACCTACACCACCTTCGATCTGCCCGGGCTTGTGCTGTCGTCCGACAAAAAAGGCCGTGATCGCATCGAGTCTATCGCTCTGCTTTCGGGGGTCGGTGCGTCAGATCTTGCTGACGAGTATTTGGAATTCTCTGCCGGCGATCTGACAGACCTGATCCTGGAGCAGCACAAGAAACCGCGGCCGCTTCGCCCGAATAATCTCTACGATCTGGTTGAAGACATGCGGCGCGAGCTGCCAGACGATCTCCTCAATTCTATGGAGCGCATCAAGCCCCAAAGCCTCTGGGGCGCTGAGCTGTGTCTTCTCGCTGGCAAGTCCCCGATGACCATCATTGCCCTTGGTGGGCGGTCACCATCGCTGGTCGAAGCATCCTATTTGCCACCCCGGCTGTTGGCCGTCCGCGAGACAGGTGATCGACAAGAAATCATCCGGGATCAGCCAGAAGTGACGCGGTTGCTGCGCGAGGCCTATGGCGAGACCGTTAAAGCCGGAAAACACCAGCACCGACCGACAGAAACCGAACTCAGTTCTGTGATCGAGGGCCTTCAGCCGACTTTGGAAGGTCTGGCACACTGGGATATTCGTCCCGAGCGCACGGTTTCACTCTTGGAGTCCTTAGATAGGTTTCTCTCGTCCGGCCCTTCCAAGAACCAAGGCTACAACAGGTTCGGGCATTTGACGCTCCCGTCGCTTGAAAAGCTAGCGGAGACCTGGGCCCAGGAACTCGACCCCTATTGGATTGAAGCCAAGAAAGACGTCAGCCAGCGCAGCGAAAAGGAACGAGAGATCCCGGATTATCTGGGGATTGATGCGATTTATGGTTTCTTTGAGCAGCAGCCATCGGAGACGCTCTCGGAAGTCCGTGCCCGAATGGAAGATTTGCTGCGGGCTGCAGAAAAGGCATCGCGAAATGCAAATACACAAATTCTGGACAGGATTGCTGTGATATTTCGAAGCAAATAACTGAGATATGTGAATGACAAAAGAAAACGATTTCAAGAAATGGCTCGAACAGGGCGGTGCTCAAACGGAGGCAGGACGCAATTCCCGCGCATATGCGATCCGAACGATCGAACGAAATCTTGCTGAACTCGGCATGCCTTACCAAAACCTCAATGAGGCGTGGGAAGCTGATAGATTTGAGGCGCTTAGGGACAGAATTAGAAAGATCCGAGAGGACGCCCGAGACGGCGGTCAGGACTATCGAATTCTGATGCCGGATTCCGACAATCCCCACAATCGGCTCTCAAATTGGGGAAGTTGGCTTGGGCAGTACGGGCGGTTCTTGGCAGGTGACCCTCCTGGAGCGGCGAAGGACGCTGATCGAATCCGCCAATATGTTCTGGAGCACTATATCGAACCCGCTCGCGAGGAAGGTCATGACCACGTCGAGGTTCTTGTCAGAGACGTAAATGCTGCTCTAGGCCTCAAGGAAGCCTGGCCGAATATCTGCCAAGCACTTGCTGGACGGATATTTCAGGATATGGCGCGGATCCCGGAACCTGAGCGGATCGGCGCGGACCAAAGCTCAGCTACGGTGTTTCGCTTCAAGCTTGATGAAGCCGTTCGGTCCGGCGATGGCCGCCCATTTGTCCTTTTCGATGCGACGGGCGCCCCTTTTCAGCCGGTTAGGAACTTCAATCGCACCTCTGGTGTCTCGGCATTTCGGATCAAGCCGCGGGGCGCAGGCAACAGGGCGGATGAGGCTATTGAGACCGAAGACATCGTCGATGTTGCCCGCGCGATGCTCGTGGATGGCCTGGCATCGCGGGTTAAAGCGATCGCTGGCGGACCTGTGAATTACCTGACCTACGGAGGCGACAAGCTCGTCAGCTACGAGCTTGCTCCGGAAATAGCTCAGGCGATCGGCGTTCCACCACGAGGCGGCGTGAACGGAGTGAGTAAAGCAAACAACAACGGCGCGAGTGACGCCAGTATCCAGCAGGAATTGCCCCCGATGAACCTCATTCTTTACGGCCCGCCCGGCACAGGTAAAACCTACACCACCGCCGCAGAAGCGGTGCAGCTTTGCGGCGAACTCGTTCCGGACGATCGAGCCGAGCTTATGACAATCTATCAGAGGCTCATAGCGGCTGGGCGAATAGAGTTCGTCACCTTCCACCAGTCGATGAGCTACGAAGAGTTCGTCGAGGGCCTTCGACCGGAGACACAAGGCGCAGAGGGCCAAGAGCTGGATGCCGAAGAACTGGATTCAGCTGGTTTTCGGCTGAAGGTTGAGGACGGCGTTTTCAAGCGAATCTGCGAACGGGCGCGCTTGGATTCAGGCGAGGATCCGGGCGATCACAGACTGGATCGAACGCGTCCAATCTTCAAAGTTGCGCTGGGAAGACGATTCCAAGAAGAGGCGCAAATCACTGAAGCCCTCGATGCAAAAGAGATCCGCCATGGCTGGGGTGGAAGTATCGACTGGTCAGAAGAGCGTTTCGAAGACTGGGCGGAGATCAAGAACGAGCTGGAACAACAAACTGGCAAGGAGGTTAGCAGTCACGCCGGTGAACTCGTTTGCACCTATTCCTTTAGGTCGGATATGCAATTGGGTGACTATGTCGTCGTCTCAGACGGGCGTGACAGAATGCGCGCCTTCGGTAGGATCACCAGCGACTATTTCTTCGAGGCTAATGCCGAGCACCACCCCCACCGCCGTAGCGTCGAATGGCTATGGCGCGACGACCAAGGAACAGAGCGCTCACGATTTTATCCAAATGGTTTCCGGCAGCACACTGTTTACAAGTTAAACGGTGGCCTGGTCGACTGGGACGGACTGGAGGAAGTCGTCTTTGGTGTCGACCGATCAATACCTGCGGAAGGCGCTCGCCCACACGTCCTCATCATCGACGAGATCAATCGGGCGAACATATCTAAGGTCTTTGGAGAGCTTATTACCCTTCTAGAGCCTGATAAGAGGCTTCGGGCTGACAATGAGATCAGGCTCACACTACCCTATTCCAAGCGCCTTTTCGGAGTGCCGGCAAATCTGAACGTGATTGGCACAATGAACACTGCGGACCGGTCAATTGCGCTTCTCGACACCGCGCTCAGGCGGCGCTTCACCTTTAGGGAGATGATGCCTGATGCTTCTGTGCTTCGGAATGCCGCCCAGAGATGCGGTATCGATCTACCGCGGCTCCTATCCACGATCAACGAGCGGATCGAGTATCTGTACGACCGTGAGCATCAGATCGGCCACGCCTACTTCACCGGGTGTAGTTCCCGAGCCGAGTTAGACGAAGTGATGCGCCACAAAGTCATTCCGCTATTGGCGGAGTACTTCTTCGAGGATTGGGCCAAGATCGCTGCGGTGCTGGGTGATTTAGAAACTCACGAAGGCCCTATCACTGGTGGATTCCTCAAACGGTCGATCTTGAAGGCACCTCCGGGCCTTGAGGATGGAGACGCGGTTCCCCGGTTTCGTTGGGATGTGCGGTCCATGGATGAGGGCTTCGACTACGGGAAGTTAGTCGGAACATGACCCGTCACACTATCCGGGAATGGGAGCACCTTACATACGGGTCAGGCGAAGGCGAGATCCCGGAAGCGCAGGCTGATCGGATCGCAGCAGTCGCGCGGGCTTCGGTCTTTTCCGGTCGTGGGCATGAGGGTGTGCTGGAACATGGTCGCAAGGGACTTCGCGCTCGAGGCATCGTTGGGGTTATCGCCACACCAGACTGCCAGCTCGAAATTCTTCCGAAGATCGAGGGGAAAGGCGAGACCAACGTTTCCGATGCGACCCTAAGGGCCAGACTGATACACATGCTCGGAGTGACCTATGATCTGCCAATCGAGGCAGGGTCCATGACACAGCTTGGCTGGCAGCGCGAAACCGTTCTCGAACTGCTGATCCGACTGTTTTGCGGTAAGCTCACTGACGCAGTGCGGCAAGGAATGCCGCGGCACTACCTCGAACACGAAGATGATTTGTCTGCGCTTCGAGGACGACTGAACGTAACACGGCAATTCTCTTCACTTGCGGTGTCGCCGCAGAAACTCGCTTGCCGTTTTGACACGTTGTCGCCGAACATTGCGCTGAACCAAGTGATGCGTGCAGCAGTCAGCAAACTTTCACGTTTGTCCGGAGCGCCGGATAACCAGCGCTCGCTGCGCGAGTTGAGTTTCGTATACGCCGATGTCGACGACATTCCTACGCACGCACTTCGTTGGGATAGGATCGTCCTCGATCGCACTAACCGGCGTTGGCAAGAACTTCTATCACTGGCACGTCTATTTCTTTCGGATCGGTACCAACAGACCAGTGCCGGGACCATCGATGGCCACGCGTTGCTCTTCGAAATGAATGTTCTATTCGAGAAATATGTCGAACGAATAATGTCGCGGGCGTTAGCCGGTACGGGCTTTCGTGTGTCGTCCCAGGGGGGACACCGGGACTGCCTCTATGATGGTGAAATCGGGCGTTTCCGTACGCGGCCGGACCTTATGGTCCGGCAAGGCGATGAAGTCGCGATGATCATAGACACAAAGTGGAAGCGCATCACCCCGCGTGTCGATGACCCTAAGCAAGGCGTCAGCCAGTCGGACGTATACCAGCTGATGGCTTACAACAGGCTTTATGACTGCTCGAACGTCGTGCTGCTCTATCCGCATCATGGTGACCTGCCCCATGACGCGATCCAGCGGCGGTACTCAATCGCGGCCAAAGACGCGGACGATACGCTAACAGTCGCAACTCTGGATCTAGCCGGAACACAGCATGACCATCGGCATGCCCTTCAAAAGCTCGTCATGGATTGCTTAGGTGTGGAGGACAGAACCGGAGCAGAAACCAGATCGCAGGACGTGCTTGCCAGCGCGACATGAGAGCCTCCTTGCTCTTCAGACGCCGACCTCCGTCTTCGACTTGGTGGGACGCAGCATTCGGCTGCCCCGCAACAAATTACAAACGGTCATGTACCCTGGTTCTTAGCGACCTAAACTGCAAATCATCTATGGTTTTGAATTCTCAAGCTCACATGCAAACTCAAGGTACCTGCAGAATGCGTTTGCCAGCTGCATCTGCCGCGGCGTCCGACATTCCGCCTCGAAAACCCTTGGCGACGCTACCAGTACAGCAACACACTTCGCCCGCGAGATCGCCACGTTGAATCGGTTTGCGCTGTACAGGAACTCCATGCCCCGTGGCGCGTCCGCATGGCTTGATGTTGCCATCGAGTAGACTGCTATGGGCGCCTCCTGCCCCTGAAACTTGTCGACAGTCCCAACGCGCGCGCCTCGCAGACGTTGCTGAGTCTCAAAGACCTGCGCGTTGCAGGGCGCGATGATCAGGATGTCTTCGAGCGTTAGAGGCCTCTCCTGGCCCTCCCGATCAATCCACGTCGGCTGACCGGACAAGACCTCTTCAACAAGTCCGGCAACGGCATCAGCCTCCTCAATCGAAGAGCTTTGATTGCCTGAATGCTCAACAGGGAGAAACCTCAGACCCGTTCCGGTATCTTCGCCAAATCTACAAGGTCGAAGGCCTGCCGTCCGGCTCGTTCGATGCCAACCTATCTTTCGTTCAGTCCCTGACCGAGGCGGTGAAGGCAAGTCCCGGCACGCTGCTGGTCGCATCGCTGCCGGCTTGCTGTGACAGTCGTGCAGCTGAATGAATGCGCGGCAATGCCATGGCTAGACCAAGCGGGAGTGGTATTTGGCAGAACGTCAGATGCTCCAAGGCATTACCAAGGCTAGATTTTTCTCGACTTATCGGCCACCTTCGGGTCATGAGCAGCAACCTAACCTTTCAACAGCTTGCGACCTACATTCGCGAACAAATGCGCATGTCGCATGTCTATCAACCGGTCATGCTTCAGGTTCTGCTGCAAAAGGGCGGCACTGCCTCGACAGAAGACGTTGCGAAAGCACTGCTGAGCTACGATCGCTCACAGGTCGAATACTATGAGATCCGCACCAAAAATATGGTGGGCAAGGTTCTCACCCAAAATGGCGTAATCGAACCGATCAAGGATGGGCGGCGCATTGTCGGATACCAGCTTGCAGCCGGCAATCTGACTGAACAGGAAATCGCGGAGCTCATTGATCTCTGCCAGCAACGTCTTGCCGCATACATCAACCAACGCGGGAATGGAATATGGGGGCACCGGGGGATTGCAGATGGCTATGTCCCCGGCTCTTTTAGGTATGAGGTGCTCAAGCGGGCCAAACACCGTTGCGAGCTATGCGGCGCCCATGAAGAACAGGCAGCCCTGCATGTGGACCACATCGTGCCCCGCGCCAAAGGCGGCAACGACGAATTGAGCAATTTCCAGGCGCTCTGCATCACATGCAATACGAACAAGCGCGACCGGGATGACACTGATTTTCGTGGTATTCTGGCCTCGTACGACGTTCGAGAAAAAGACTGCCTGTTTTGTGTGATAGACAGCGACAGGATCATCGCAGAAAACGAATTGTGCTACGCAATACGGGACGGATTTCCCGTTACCCCGCTGCACACGCTGATCATCCCCAAGCGGCATGTGGCCGATTACTTCGACCGGTGCTGCCAGACGAATGCGAACCAGTCTCCACATGGACAGAAGGACTGCCCCTTATTCAGCGCAGAGACCGCGCCACTCGGCGAGAGCGGCGGCTCGGTTTAGTTTGAAATTTGGTCTGGAGGAAAGGCGGCGCTCCGAGTTGAACAGATTGTAGACTGAGGCGTGGACGGCGGCGAATTTCTGTAAACTTCGCATGCGCCGGAAGTGAAGCATCGCTCTCTCTCGTCGTCGGAATGGCAGGTGAGAATTCTCGACCCTGTTGTTCAACCAGCGTCCCGTTTTTTGCCGATTTGCAGCACCAATTTCCCGAAGCGCGGCACCGTAAGACCTCAGCCGATCGGTCACAATCACTTCGGGACGACCATGCTTACGCATTGCTTTCCTTAAGAATTTCAACGCTGCCTTCTTGTCCCGGGTCTTTGTCACATAGCTTTCCAGGACTTCGCCCTCGTGATCCACAGCACGCCATAAGTAGTGACGCTCGCCGTTGATCTTCACGAACATCTCATCCAAGTGCCAGCGCCAGTGGCTCGACTTCATGCCCTCGACACGCCGTTTTTTGATCTCGTTAGCGAACATCGGCCCGAACCTGTGCCACCAAAACCGAACGGCTTCATGGCTCACGTCGATGCCGCGTTCGTGCAGCAAATCTTCAACGTTGCGCAAAGAAAGCGGGAAACGGACGTACATCATTACCGCCAGCTGAATAACTTCGCGGCTCGTCTTGAAGTACTTGAAAGGTGAGCTTTTGGACATGCCAGGATGCTACGAAACCGCCCTGCCCGTCTCAACCGAGTTTTCTTTGACAGCGCCTTCCCGAAAGATCAGTTGCCCCCAGCAAACGGCTTCTGGTCAATCACAATGTACAACTCGGAATACTTCTTTGTGGATAATCCTCTGAATCGCTATTCGATCAGTGCGCGACAAGATCTCAAAGTAAATGCAGATGGGTCGGTCGATATCTATATTCAGAATGAGACGCCGGGCAAAGACAAGGAGACGAACTGGCTTCCCGCACCAAAAGACAAATTTATACTGATGATGCGCTTGTACTGGCCGAAGGAAGGCAACCCTTCAATCCTCGACGGGTCCTGGGTCATCCCTCCGGCAAAGAAAGTCAGCTAGGTCACTAAACAAAACCGGCCTGCGTCAAGAATCTACATTTGACGCGGGCTCGGACAGGTGGCTTTGTTGCACAAATCCCATGAGGGATTCACTGTTTGAATCCAGGGTGGTAGCTGGCAGTCATGAGCAGTTGGTCCCCCACGAAGTACAAGACGAAGAACTGGCGATCGTATAACTCAGCGCTGAAGCAGCGCGGTTCGCTATCGATCTGGTTTGATCCCGAGATGCCGTGGCATGCGTCCCCGACCGGCAAGCGCGGGCGGCAGCCTGAGTTCAACGACGCAGCCATCCAAATTTGTCTCACGATGAAGGTCCTATTCGGCATGCCCCTTCGGCAGACCACCGGGTTCGTCGAAAGCTTGTTGCTGCTGGCAGGGCTTGACTGGAAAGTGCCGGACTTCAGCACCCTGTGTCGCCGCCAGAAAACCTTGAACGTCGCCATCCCCTATCGCGGTGGGACGGGTCCTTTGCACCTGTTGATCGACGCGACCGGGATCAAGGCCGAGGGCGAAGGAGAGTGGAACGCCCGCAAGCATGGCGGGCCAAAGAAGCGCCTTTGGCGCAAGCTGCATCTCGGTATGGATGAGCAAACACTGGAGATCCGCGCGGTCGGCGTCACGACAAGCAATGTCGGTGATGCGCCCATGCTGCCTGACCTGCTGGAACAGATCCCACCCGAGCAGGAGATTGCCACGGTCACTGCCGATGGGGCCTATGACACACGCAGATGTCACTATGTGATCGCCGCTCGGGGAGCCGCTGCCATCATCCCGCCGCGCAAGAATGCCCAACTCTGGAAACCAACCACAGCCGGCGCTATCGCGCGAAACGAAGCCGTGAGAGCTTGCAAGTATCTCGGGCTGAACCGCACCGGGTTTGCCGGAGGCTCCAACTCTTGAGTAGGATGGAGCATCATGAGCAAGACGACGAACAAGTATTCTCCTGAAGTGCGCCAGCGTGCCGTACGTCTGGTTCTGGAA
>NZ_JAIUZI010000010.1 GCF_020171285.1 Seohaeicola saemankumensis | reverse complement strand
TAAGGTTGCGGCTTGGGCGCCAGCCCAAACGCGACCGGCGACAGTAGGTTTGCCAACAGGCAAACCTGCGACAGCCCACCAACACATAAGGGCCGCTCCAACCCGGAGCGGCCCTTTTTTCACGCGGCTGTCTTGCAAAGGACGGGCCCAAGACATGAGTGGCCCACAGATCCGGCCAGCGCGTCAGGACCCGAGGTATTGATCGCAGGCGTTCGCGACCTGGGGCATGGTTTCGGCCGGAACAACATCAAAGGTCACCTGGTAGAGGGGGCGACCGAGATAGGTTGCCCGCAGGGTCCATTGCCCGGTCACCAGTTCCTCGGGCACATCGAAGCTGTAGGCATTGATCGAGGGGCCGTTCCCGCCCAGCCGGGTCAGGTAGCTCTGCCGATCCGGCCCCGTTCCGCCCAGCGGCGGATGGCTGACTTCGATCACAACCGGGTCATAGATGGCGCCATCGGGTGTCTCGCTGCGCACCCCGAACGAGATGCCGGGAGCGGCGGGGATACGAGTGCCCGGCCAGCGGATATCGGGCGTGGAGGGCAACAGATCGACCTTGTTCGCGAGGGTGTCGGGCGCGGCGACCTCGCCCACGGAAAGCTGCTGACAAAACGCGCCGTATGTGATGCGCAGCCTGCCGTCATCGACCCAGACCGTGTCCTGGGCGCCTGCGTGGACCGGCATCAGCAGGATCAGGCAGGTCACAAAGCGGTGCATCATAGACATGCATTCACTGGGGCGGTTGAACCGCGGCATGTCAAGCACGGCACGCCCCCCTGCCCGCACAAAAAATGCCCCCCGGCGAGCCGGAGGGCATTTATCGAGGATGCGCGTGGCCTCAGCCGATGGCGACGGCTTTTACGTCGTCGTCGATGTAGGGCACGTATTGTTCGAAGTTATCGGCAAACATCTGCACCAGCTTGGCCGCCTGTTTGTCGTAGCCTTCGGGATTGCCCCAGGTCCGGCGCGGGTCCAGCAGCACTTCGGCCACGCCCGGCACATCGACCGGCACGTCAAAGCCAAAGTTCGCGTCCCGGCGGAATTCTGCATCCGCCAGGGTGCCGTCCAGCGCCGCGGTCAGCAGGGCGCGGGTGGCCTTGATCGGCATCCGCTGGCCGGTGCCGTAGGCGCCGCCGGTCCAGCCGGTGTTCACCAGCCAGCAGGTCGCGCCGTGCTGGGCGATCTTGTCACGCAGCAGGTTGCCGTAAACCTCGGGGCGGCGCGGCATGAAAGGCGCGCCGAAGCAGGTGGAGAATGTCGGCTCGGGCTCGACCACGCCACGTTCGGTGCCGGGCGTCTTTGAGGTGAAGCCGGACAGGAAGTGGTACATCGCCTGCGCCGGGGTCAGCCGCGAGATCGGCGGCAGCACGCCATAGGCGTCACAGGTCAGCAGGATGATGTTCTTGGGGTGGCCGCCCAATGCGGTGCTGGACGCATTCGAGATATACTCCAGCGGATAGGCGCAGCGCATGTTCTCGGTCAGCGAGCTGTCTTCGAAGTCAAGCTCAAGGGTCTCTTCGTCGTAGACCATGTTCTCGATCACGGTGCCGAATTTCGACGTCGTGGCGTAGATCTCCGGCTCGGCCTCGGGCGACAGGTTGATGGTCTTGGCATAGCAGCCGCCTTCGAAGTTGAAGGTGCCGCGATCGGACCAGCCGTGTTCGTCATCGCCGATCAGAACGCGGGCCGGATCGGCGGACAGCGTGGTTTTGCCGGTACCCGACAGACCAAAGAAGATCGCGGTGTCGACCGGGTTGCCGACGGCATGGTTGGCCGAGCAGTGCATCGCCATGATGCCCTTGCCGGGCAGCAGGTAGTTCAGCAGGGTGAACACCGATTTCTTGTTCTCGCCGGCATATTCGGTGCCGCCGATCAGGATCAGCTTCTTGTCGAAGTTCATCGCGATCACGGTTTCGCTGCGGCAGTTGTGCCGCTCGGGATCGGCATTGAAGCTGGGGCAGTTGATGACCGTGAAATCGGCGATGAAATCGTTCAGATCTTCGCGGTCGGGGCGGCGCAGCATGTGGCGGATGAACAGGTTGTGCCAGGCCAGTTCGGTCACCATGCGGACGTTGATCGCGTGGGTCGGATCGGATCCGCCGACCAGATCCTGAACGAAGTAGTCCTTGCCCTTCATGTGGGCCAGCATGTCTTCGTAGAGCGCGTCAAAGCCTTCGGGCGACATGGCGCGGTTGTTTTCCCACCAGATGGTGTCGGCCACGCTGTCCGTCTTGACGACATGCTTGTCCTTGGGCGACCGGCCGGTGAATTTGCCCGTGGAGACGAGGAAAGCCCCGCCGTTGCCCAGTTTGCCTTCTTCGCGTTTCAGCGCAGCCTCGACCAGCGCTGGCTCCATGAGGTTGTAATAGACATTGCCCAGGCCCTCGATGCCCTGATCTTCGAGGCGGAATTGCGGGTTCACCCGTCCAGATGTCATGTTGTCGTCTCTCCTGTAGCGGCGCGTGGCGTCGCGTGAAATTCGTCCGAGCCAAGCGGCGGTAAGCCGGAAAATCGCCCGGTGAGGCGGGTCTTAACATGACGTTTTGGGGCATGAACAGGACGCTTTGGCGCAGTTAGCGCAACCAAGGCAATGTTTAGCGCAACCATCATTTCCAGCGGCGATCAGAGTGCGACAATTCAATCATGCTTAAGGTTTTTTTGACCCAATACAGGTGAATTGAACGTGCGATTCGCAGTTAAGGATTGATTCGAAACGTCAAAAAAGCGATGAATGTGCAAAAAACAAGGCACAACCGAGCAGATTAGGGGCACATCAGATGTCAAAGATTGCATTGGTGGACGACGACAGGAACATCCTGACGTCGGTTTCCATGACTCTCGAAGCCGAAGGCTTTGAGGTTGAAACGTATAACGATGGTCAGGCCGCACTCGACGCATTCAACAAGAAACTGCCTGACATGGCGGTGCTGGATATAAAGATGCCGCGCATGGATGGCATGGATCTGCTGCAGCGGCTGCGGCAGAAAACCCAGATGCCGGTCATCTTCCTGACCTCCAAGGACGACGAGATCGACGAGGTGCTCGGCCTGCGGATGGGCGCCGACGATTACGTGAAGAAACCGTTTTCCCAGCGGCTGCTGGTCGAACGCATCCGCGCGTTGCTGCGGCGGCAGGATGCAGTGGCCGGCGATGTCGTCGGCACCACGGCGGAAACCAAGGTCATGGAACGCGGCCACCTGCGGATGGATCCGCTGCGCCACGCGGTGTCGTGGAAGGGTCAGGACGTTTCGCTGACGGTGACCGAATTCCTGTTGCTGCAGGCGCTGGCGCAGCGTCCGGGATTCGTGAAGAGCCGGGACCAGCTGATGGACGTGGCCTATGACGATCAGGTCTATGTCGACGACCGGACCATCGACAGCCACATCAAGCGGTTGCGCAAAAAGATGCGCAGCGCGGACGATGATTTCGCCGCGATTGAGACGCTTTATGGCATCGGCTACAGATACAACGAAGAATAACCGGTCCGGAGCAATCTCCGGGTAATTCCGGAGGGACGGACCATGCTCAAGGGCGAGAGGACTTTCGTGCGCGACACTGGCACAATCGACAACCACTCCAGCGGCGACGTGGTGCTGGGCGATGACTGGATCGCCCCGCGCAGCACCGTCGCCCAGGAGATGCGGGCCAAGCGCGCCCGGCGTGGTTTTTTCTCGCTCAGGGGGTCGCCGTTGACCAGAAAGATCATTGTTTTCAACCTGATCGCCCTGGTTATGCTGGTGGGTGGCATCCTGTATCTGAATGCCGCGCGCGACAGTCTGGTATCGCAGCGGGCCGCCGCCCTGGTTGGCGAGGCGCGGCTGATCGCCAATGTATTCGAAGCCAGCCTTCCGGCGCGCGGCCCCGTCAGCATGGCTGCGGGCGATGGCGTCGATGTGGGCGCGACGCTGGACCGTCTCAGCCTGAGGCAGGGCGTCGAGGTCTTTGTCTTTGACCCCTCCGAGACGCTGATCGGCCAGACCAAGGGCGCGGGCACCAGCCCGGACACGATGCCGGGCTCCGACGCCATTGAAACCGGTAACAAGACATTGATCAGCGACGGGCTCTCCGCGGTCTGGAACGCGGCGGCCAAGCTGTTCTCGGCCCCGGCCCCGACCAACGTCGCAACGGTCGAGGAACAGCTGGGCTCGATGGTGCCCGAAGCGCTGGCGCGCGGCACCGTTGTCAACCGGATCACCGGCCCCGGAGGAGAAAGCGCCTTTGTCGCCGCGACCCCGATCCTGCTGGCCGGCGACCCTGTCGGCGTCGTCTCGGTGGTCAGCCCCGCCGGTGAAATCGACGCCCTGGTCCGGGGCGAACGCGAACGGGTGCTGCAGATGTTCGTGGTGGCCCTGCTGGTCTCGGTCGGCCTGAGCCTGGTGCTGGCCTCGACCATCGCCAACCCGCTGGCCGATCTGGCCGAGGCGGTGGAGCTGGGCCGCGACCGCAACGTGCGGCGCATGAACCCCGGTCGCATCCGCATCCCCGATCTCAGCGCGCGCCCCGACGAAATCGGCCGGCTCAGCCGCGCGCTGCGGGGCATGGTCTCGGCGCTATATAACCGGATCGACGGCAACGAACAGTTTGCCGCCGACGTGGCGCATGAAATCAAGAACCCGCTGGCCAGCCTGCAATCGGCGGTGGGCACCCTGCGCATGGTCAAACGCGACGATCAGCGCGAAAAGCTGCTGGACGTGATCGAACATGACGTGCGCCGTCTGGACCGGCTGGTCAGCGACATTTCCAACGCCTCGCGGCTGGACGCGGAACTGGTCAAGGAAGACGAGGAACAGTTCGACCTGCTGACCATGCTGGGCAACCTGAACCAGTATCTGGGCGAAGATGCCCGCGCCAAGGGCATCGACTATATCACCGACATGCCGCCCGACCCCATCTATATTCAGGGGCTCGAAGCGCGGCTGGCGCAGGTCTTTGTCAACCTGATCACCAATGCGGTCTCGTTCTGCGAGGAAGGCGACGCGATCCGGGTCTGGGCCCGGCGACGGGCGAACCGGGTCCTGGTGGTGGTCGAGGACACCGGTCCGGGCATCCCCGAAGAGGCGCTGAGCAAGATCTTCAAACGCTTTTATTCACAGCGCCCCGAAGAGCATTTTGGCAACAACTCGGGCCTTGGCCTGGCGATTTCCAAGCAGATCGTCGAGGCGCATGGCGGTGTGATCTGGGCCGAGAACATTCGCCCGACCGAAGCCGACGTGACCTCGGAACCGCTGGGTGCGCGGTTTGTTGTCGGTCTCCCGGTCTGAGCCATGACCGGGGGCGACCCCATGACCGAACAGACAATCCTGCATGCCAGCTGTGTCGCGTTGGGGCGGCGCGCCCTGCTGATCACCGGCGCCTCCGGCAGCGGAAAATCCTCGATGGCGTTGGCGCTGATGGCCCACGGCGCGCAGCTGGTGGCGGATGATCGGACGGTGGTGACCCGACAGGGCGACGACCTGATCGCGGCGGCCCCGCCCGCGATCGCCGGGCTGATCGAAGCGCGCGGCATCGGCATCCTTAACGCGGACACGATTGGCGCGACCCCGCTCTATGCCGTGCTGGACCTCGACCAGACGGAAACCGAGCGGCTGCCGGGGCACCGTGAAACCACCCTGCTGGGGCAATCTGTACCGTTGCTTCTGCGTGTCGAAACCCCACATTTTGCGGCAGCAGTGCTGCAATATCTCAAAGCCGGACGGCAGGATCAGTGACCACGGAAAAAACTCTGGCGATGGCCCAGCTGGTGCTGGTGACCGGCCCCTCGGGCGCCGGGCGGTCGACGGCGATCCACGTGCTCGAGGATCTGGGGTTCGAAGCGATCGACAACCTGCCCCTTCATCTGGTTCCACGGCTGCTGGACGGCCCGATCCCGGCACGGCCGATGGCGTTGGGCATCGACACCCGCAACCGGGATTTTTCCACCAGTGCATTGCTGGACCTGATCGACGGGTTGATCGGACGCGCCGACATCGACCTGACGACACTCTATCTGGATTGCCAGCCCGAGGTTCTGCTGCGGCGGTTCTCGGAGACCCGGCGGCGTCACCCGCTGGCCCCCGCCGAAAGCCCCGAAACCGGCGTGATGCGGGATCTCGACCTGCTGGCCCCGGTGCGCCACCGGGCCGACACGCTGATCGACACCTCGGAGTTGAACGTGCACCAGCTGCGCGACGAGATCGAACGCTGGTTCGCGCCGGCCGAGGGGCGGCAGCTGGCGCTGACGGTGCATTCCTTTTCCTACAAGCGCGGGCTGCCGCGCGGCATCGACATGGTCTTTGACTGCCGGTTCCTGACCAACCCCTACTGGGTGCCGGGCCTGCGGGCGCTGGACGGCCGCGACCCGCGCGTCGCGGCGCATGTTTCACACGACCCGCGATTCGAGCCGTTCTTTGATCGCGTTCTGGATTTGACGCGACTTCTGCTGCCCGCCTATGTCGACGAGGGGAAATCCCATCTTTCCATCGCCTTTGGCTGTACCGGCGGGCAACACCGTTCGGTTACTTTGGCGGAATCCCTGGCCAAAGCCCTTGCGGAGGATGGGCAGCAGGTGTCAATTAGACACCGCGAGCTGGACGGCCAGCAAACGGGGTAAGAGGCCGATTTGATCGGAATAGTGATCGTGGCGCATGGTGGGTTGGCCAGAGAGTATCTGGCCGCGATGGAGCATGTCGTCGGCAAGCAACCCGGCTTGCGGGCGATCTCGATCGAGCCGGACCACGACCGCGACGAAAAGCAACGCGAGATCTGCGCGGCGGCCGACGCCGTGGACACCGGCGACGGTGTGGTCGTGGTCACCGACCTGTTTGGCGGCTCACCCTCAAATCTCAGCCTGCGGGCCTGCGCGCCGGTGAACCGGCGCATTTTGTACGGTGCGAACCTTCCCATGTTGATCAAACTGGCGAAAAGCCGCCACTTGCCGGTGGCCGATGCGGTTCGGGGCGCCATGGAAGCCGGGAAAAAGTATATCAATACCCGCAACATAAGCCCGGAATAGACCTGACAGATGCAAATGACACAGCGCACTTTGAAAATCGAAAACGAAAAGGGCCTGCACGCCCGCGCTTCGGCCAAGCTGGTCGAGGTGGTCGAAGGGTTCGATGCCAGTGCGGAGGTGTCCCGCGACGGTCTGTCCGCATCCGGCGACAGCATCATGGGGCTTTTGATGTTGGCAGCCTCAAAAGGAACGACTATTGACGTCGAGACGTCTGGGCCGGATGCTGAGGCGTTGGCCGATGCGCTGGAGGCGCTGGTCGCGGACAAGTTCGGCGAAGGCTACTGAGGCTCTTCGCCAGAGACGCGGACAACGGGAACGACGACGTGGTGGATACCGCTCAGGACAGCAACCCGCGCCTTCGGCGCGATGCAGGCGGACAGCCGCAGGGCGAGGTTTATGACCGGCGCACCCTGACGTATGCGAACTCCTTCGATGACCCCTGGACCGCCTTTGCGATCAAGGCCATCGAATGGTGCACCGGCAAGCTGACCATTCTGCGCATGGTCAACAAGTTCGAAAAGATGAATGCCGATTACCGGGGACAGAAGTTCTGGCGTGGCGCGCTCAACGTGATGGGCATCGACCTGCAGACGCCCCAGGAACAACTGGCCAACATCCCGTCCGAGGGGCCGGTGGTCGTGGTGGCCAACCACCCGCATGGCATGGTCGACGGGATGATCTTTGCCGATCTGATCGGCCGGGTGCGGCTGGACTACCGGATCCTGACCCGTTCGGTGCTGACCGGGCTGGACGAGGCCGCGACGTCGTTCATGATCCCGGTGCCGTTTCCACACGATCCGGACGCGCAGAAAAAGATGGTCGAAATGCGCGCCAAGGCGATGGCCCATCTGGCCGATGGCGGCGTTGTCGCCTTGTTCCCCTCGGGGGTTGTGATGTCCTCGGACAGCTGGTTCGGCGATCCGATCGAGCGGGAATGGAACGTGTTCACCGCCAAGATGATCCGCCGGTCGGG
The DNA here is from genome assembly GCF_020171285.1 of Seohaeicola saemankumensis. GTDB lineage: Bacteria > Pseudomonadota > Alphaproteobacteria > Rhodobacterales > Rhodobacteraceae > JAIUZI01. Next base: position 251,005 of record NZ_JAIUZI010000010.1, on the reverse strand, counting down.
CGCCAAGGTGGTGCCGATCTTTTTCCCCGGGCAGAACTCGCGCTGGTATCAGATCGCCAACCGGATCTCGCCGATCCTGCGGCAGGGGTTGCTGCTGCATGAAATCGTGCGGTCCTGCAACAAACCGCAGGCGCCGGTCATCGGTGCGCCGCTGAGCGATGAGCAGATGAAACCGCTGGAAACCGATCCGCGCGGGTTCATGGCATGGCTTCGAGAGCACACGCTGTCCTTGGGAAAACCCAGGGCCTAGCCAAGCAAACCGCGCCGCACCAGATTTATCCCGGCAAGAAGCAAGACCGCGAGCGTTGCCCGGCGAAACGTGACTTGATCGACGCGGTCATGCAGCTTTTGCCCCACCCACATACCACAGATGGCAGGCGCCAGCATGGCCACCGAGAATGGCAAGGTTTCGGCACGCAGAACACCAGAACCCACATGCGCGGCAAACAGCGCCACGGCCCCGAGGCCATAGATCACCCCCTGCACCCGCATCTGGTCCGCCTTGGGCGTGTCCAGCGCGGTGAGATAGGCCACCGTCGGCGGCCCCCAGACCCCTGACAATCCGCCGATGAACCCCGCAAATGCGCCCACCGCGGCCTCGATCCGGACGGAGGGAGCCGACAAATGGAAGCGCAGCCCGGCCAGTTGCATCAGCGCGAAACCGGCAACCGGAATTCCAAGTACGAGGAGGAAAACCGAGGTCGGCAAAGAGGTCACCAACTGTGCGCTGGCCAGCAGGAACACCAAACCGACCAGCAGGAAAACGCGGAACTGTTGCACCGAGGCCATCGCCGCCCTGCCCCCCTGCCGCAGCGCCTGCATGCCATTGGTGACCACCGTCGGCAGGATCAGGCCCGCCAAGGCCAGATCCGGCGCCAGAAAGGTGCTGAGCCCGGAAATCAGGATCATCGGCATGGCAAATCCGACCATCCCCTTGATCAGGCCCGCAAGGGTGGCAATGGCAACGGCTGCGGCTAGGTCCAGGGGGGACATCAGGGCAAGGAGAGAAGTCATGCACCGCTCATATCATGTCCGATACCTTCTGCACTGCAAATAAGTTTGCGCAATATTTGAACCATTGCAGGGAAAGATACGTATTTTTGTTGCGCTGCAAGTGCGAAATGACTAGGACCAAGCGACCCGAAAAAGGATGTGATTCATGGCTCATGATGGACAGGACGTGACGATGGCGACGACCTCTGTAATTTTGCCCGATTTGTTGACGTTGACGGGGGCGGCGGTTGGGCCGGTCGAGGCGGTGCTGGAGACGGCCAAGGCGGCGGTGCGCGAAACCGTCACCGAGGGCGACCGGGTGTCGGCGAAGCTGATCGAGGCGAACCAGGCCGCCGCGCACGGGTTGTCGTGGCTGGCGACCTATGTCGAGGCGCTGCGGCAGATGCAGAACTGGGCCACCCGGCTGCAGGCCGATGGCAAGTTCGGCGAAGTCGAGCAGCTGATCCACCAGATCGCGTTCGGCGAATACCTGCACCAGATCGCCGGCGGCATCCCGATGAGCCAGGGCGAGATCATGCGCCTGCGTGACCTCGGCCTGGGCTGGGACGCGCTGGGTCCGTTCCAGTGCGAGGAAGTGCAGACGCTGATGGCCAAGGGCAACACGCAACCCGCCCGCGAACGGCTGGTGGCGCTGATGCAGGAGCAGTCGGCCAATATCACCGTCGGCGCCAGCGGGCTGGACGAAGAGCTGGAGATGATCCGCGAGCAGTTCCGCCGCTTTGCGGTGGAAAAGGTCGAACCCTTTGCCCATGAATGGCACCTCAAGGACGAGCTGATCCCGATGGAGATCATCGAGGAGCTGGCCGAGATGGGCGTATTCGGTCTGACGATCCCCGAGGAATTTGGCGGCTTTGGCCTGTCCAAGGCTTCGATGGTTGTGGTTTCCGAAGAACTTTCAAGGGGTTACATCGGCGTTGGCAGCCTTGGCACCCGGTCGGAAATTGCTGCCGAGCTGATCATCTGTGGCGGCACCGAGGAGCAGAAGCAGCAGTGGCTTCCGAAGATTTCCAGCGCCGAGATCCTGCCGACGGCTGTCTTCACCGAGCCGAACACCGGCTCTGACCTGGGTTCCCTGCGGACCCGCGCGGTCAAGGACGACAACGGCGATTACAAGATCACCGGCAACAAGACCTGGATCACCCACGCGGCGCGCACCCATGTGATGACGCTGCTGGCGCGGACCGATCCGAGCACCACCAACCACACCGGGCTGTCGATGTTCCTGGCCGAAAAGACGCCGGGCACCGATGCCGATCCGTTCCCGACCGAAGGCATGACCGGCGGCGAGATCGAGGTGCTGGGTTATCGCGGGATGAAGGAATACGAGCTGGGCTTTGACGGCTTTCACGTCAAGGGCGAGAACCTGCTGGGCGGCGAAGAAGGCAAAGGTTTCAAGCAGTTGATGGAAACCTTTGAATCCGCGCGCATCCAGACGGCGGCGCGTGCCATCGGCGTGGCGCAGTCGGCGCTGGACATCGGCATGCAGTACGCGCAGGACCGCAAGCAGTTCGGCAAATCGCTGATCGAATTCCCGCGTGTCAGCGGCAAGCTGGCGATGATGGCGGTGGAAATCATGATCGCGCGGCAGCTGACCTATTTCAGCGCCTGGGAAAAGGACCACGGCCACCGCTGCGACCTGGAGGCCGGCATGGCCAAGCTGCTGGGCGCGCGGGTTGCCTGGGCGGCGGCCGACAATGGTCTGCAGATCCACGGCGGCAACGGTTTTGCGCTGGAGTACAAGATCAGCCGCGTGCTGTGTGACGCGCGGATCCTGAACATCTTTGAAGGCGCGGCCGAAATTCAGGCGCAGGTGATCGCGCGGCGGCTGCTGGCCTGATTTTGACCGTTTTGTACCGGTCTCAAAAGCCGGTTTGACCGTTTTGTACATGTCTGAAGGGCGGCCCACGGGCCGCCTTTTGCCATTCTGCGGCGCCGCGAAATCCACGCCGCATCGCGGCGGGGCGGGCGACTCACGTGGCCCTTGCAGGTGCAGAAACCTTAACCGGGCGTCCGGTGCCCGCGCGGCCCCGGTCAGGACGGCGATCAGGCGGGCGGCGGGATATCGACGGTGTCGAGCATCGGTTTGATGTCGACCACCGGGGTGCCGTCAAAGGCATCGGTGGCGTCGATGCCGATCACCCCGCTGTCCATGTCCAGCGCGGTGATGCGGACGGCGGACATCGACACCGGGTTGGGGCGCACAGGCGAGCGCAGGGCAAAGGTGCCGCGCAGCCCGTCGGCATGGCGTGGCGCCTGCACGATCAGGTCGCGCCGGGCCTTGTCCATCCAGTAGAGCACCCAGATCACCTGACCGACCGCGAGGCCGGTCAGCCCCGGCGCATAGCCGGGGCGCAGTTCGATCCGGGCGTTGCCGCCGCCCATGCCGCGCGCCTGTCCGACATTGCGCGGCCCGTGCCCCCTGGACCAGTCGGAGCGGATATGGCCGATGAAGCTGACCGTCGCCTCGCCCCGGTCGGCGGGGTCAAAGGGCAGCTTGATCTCGCCTTTGCGGATCTCGGTGAAATCGGCCATTGGGGGCTCCTGTCTGCGGGGTTCGCCGTATCTGAGGGGCTGGGCGGCGATTGTGCAACCCCTGTGCCCGTGGCATCCTGTCCTTCATGAAATTGCTTTTGCTGATCGCTTTGCTGGGGCTGGGAATGTGCAGCAAGGATGAGACCGTGGCCGCCTATGGCGGTGCCGGGCAGGTCTGGGTTCTGAGCGAGCTGGATGGCGCGGCCTTTGAGGCCCGCGCCACGCTGAGTTTCCCGGAGCCCGGCAAGATCGCCGGCGACGGACCCTGCAACCGGTATTCGGGGGTGATGACGACGCCCTATCCGTGGTTCGACGTGGGACAGGTGATGTCGACGCGGATGGCCTGCCCGGATCTGAAGGCCGAGGCGGCGTTTTTCAAGGCGCTGTCGGAGATGACGGAATCCGAGGTTTCGGGCGGCACGCTGATCCTGCGCAACGAGGCGGGGCGCGAGATGCTGTTCACAGCCGCCGCGTAAGGGCCGCGAGCAGGCGCACGCGCGCCTCGGGCAGGGGTTTGTGGCCCAGCGACGGCGCGAGGCGGTGTTCGAGGAAATAGCCGGTGGTGGAGAGCGCGGTCAGGATCTCGGCGTCGGGCGCGTCGCCCTGCCCCAGCAGGCAGGGCGGCAGCGGCAGCAGCCGGTCGGCCCAGTCGCCCGCCCCCGCCCGCGACACCGCGCGGCCCGATTTCGGCGAGACATAGATCAGGTCGTCGGCGGTGCCGGTGGCGGCGCATTCGCCGAGGTCGAGGCCGAAGCCCATCTCATCGAGCAGGGCCAGTTCCCATTGCAGGTAGGCGAGCGGCCAGATCTCGTCCTGGCCCAGGAGGTCGAGCAGCTGTTCGCTGCGCCGGTAGAGGGCGGCGTGGGGTTCGCGTTCGGGCAGGCAGAAGGAGAGGAGCGCGGTGACCGCGTTGAGCCCGGCCAGCGCCAGCCGCCCCGACAGCGCGGCGGCGGCGCGGCTGCGCAGCGGTTCGACCTGGTAGCTGCCGATGTGGTCCTCGAGCCGGGCGCGCCAGGTCAGGTCGAGCTGGGCGCCGGGCTGGAGGATCGGCGCGATCTTGCGGCTGGTGCCGCCGCGCACGACACCGGCGTGGCGGCCGTGGGTGGCGGTGAAGACCTCGATGATGGCCGATGTTTCGCCATGCCTGCGGGTGCTGAGCAGGATGCCCCGGTCGCGCCAGTCCATCGTCAGTCGAGGCCGGGATCGTCGAGCAGGGTGCGGCCCTGCCGGTCTTCGACCTCGATCACCCAGAGGTCGGGGTCAAATTCGATCTGGCGGCGGATGGCGGCGTCGACCTCTGGTTCGGCGCCGGCGATCAGTTCGACCCAGCGGCGGTTTCCGGTGGCCAGGTCATAGCCGCGCTGGAAGGCGCGGGCCTGCCCGTCCAGCGTGTTGATCTTGATCAGCACCGCGCCAGCATCGTTGTCCCCGTGCGAGGTGACGAATGCGGGGATCTCCTGCAGGCGCAGGCGGGTCAGATAGGCCTGGACCCAGAAGGCGGCGACGAGTGCGGTCATGAATCCAGATTAGCGGCGGAATGCCGGGCGGCAAGGGCGGAGGCCTCCGGCGGGAGTATTTGAGAAGAGATGAAAGGCCGGCGTGTCAGCCGTTTTGCGCGGGTCCGCCCGCATTTCGGCAGCCGGGGGGCGCGGACCGCCCTCTGCGGCGGGGCCAGGCGAGACCGGGGCCGCTCAGTTGCCGTCCGAGAAATCGAGACCCATCTCGGTATAGCGTTCGGCCTCGTCGAGCCAGTTCGGGCGCACCTTGACCTGCAGGAAGAGATGCACCTTGCGGCCCAGGAAATCCTCCAGCTCGGCGCGGGCGGCCTGGCTGACCGCCTTGATGGTTTCGCCCTTGTGGCCCAGCAGGATGCCCTTGTGACCGTCACGGGCGACGTAGATCACCTGGTCGATGCGGGCGGTGCCGTCCTTGCGCTCTTCCCAGTTCTCGGTTTCCACGGTCAGCTGGTAGGGCAGCTCCTGGTGCAGGCGCAGGGTGAGTTTCTCGCGGGTCATTTCGGCGGCGATCATCCGCATCGGCAGGTCTGCGATCTGGTCCTCGGGGTAGAGCCACGGGCTTTCGGGCAGGCGGGCGGCCAGCCATTTGCGCATGTCGTCAACGCCGTAGCCCTTTTCGGCGGAGATCATGAAGGTCTCGGCAAAGGGGTAGCGGTCATTGAGATCCTTGGCCAGGCGCAGCAGCGCCTCGGATTTGACCCGGTCGATCTTGTTGATCGCGAGCGCCACGGTGCGGCCCTGGCCGATGTCCTGCAGCCCGTCGAGGATGGTTTCGACGCCCTCGGTGATGCCACGGTGCGCCTCGATCAGCAGCACGACGATGTCGGCGTCCGAGGCGCCGCCCCAGGCCGCCGCCACCATGGCGCGGTCCAGACGGCGGCGGGGGCGGAACAGGCCGGGCGTGTCGACGAAGACCAGCTGGCTGTCACCCTCCATCGCGACGCCGCGGATGCGGGCGCGGGTGGTCTGCACCTTGTGCGTCACGATCGAGACCTTGGCCCCGACCATGCGGTTGAGCAGCGTGGACTTGCCCGCGTTGGGCTCTCCGATCAGGGCGATGAATCCGGCACGTGTCGTCATGAGAAGCATCCAAGGGTTGCGATCCGGCGGGGTTACAGGATTTCCCGCCCCAAGGCTAGGCTTGAACGGCGCGCAGGGCGCACGCCGGTTGCGGCGCAGCGGCGAAGAATTTTTGTCAAAAATTCTTGGCAAAAATCTTATGCTAAGATTTTTGGGCCGCGAGGGGGGGTCGCCTTGGGGGGGCGATTGCGGCTAGGTTTGGGCCCGTGCCCCGTGGAAAGGACCCCTGATGCAAACGAACCCGCTTCTTGTTGTTGCGCTGGCCCTCAGCGGCGCTGTGGCGCTGTGGGGGATTGTCGATCCGCAGGGGTTGGGGGCGCTGGCGGCGCGGGTGGTGTCGGCGCAGTTTGCCAGCCGGGGCTGGTTCATCATGCTGGAGGCCAGCGCGCTGTTGTTCGCGGCGATCTTTCTGGGGCTGTCGCGGTTCGGAGACGTTCGACTGGGTCCCGACGATGCGCGTCCCGAGTTTTCGACGCCGGCGTGGATTGCCATGCTGTTTGCCGCCGGGATGGGTGTTGGCCTGCTGTTCTATGGCGCGGCGGAACCGCTGACCCATTTCGACACGCTGAGCCGCCATACCGACCGTCAGCCGGCGGCAGAATACGCGATGTTCATGACCTATCTGAACTGGGGATTTCACGCCTGGGCGATCTATGGGATGGTCGGGCTGGTCATTGCCTATTTCGCCTTTCGGCGCGGGCGGCCGTTTCTGCTGAGCGCGCCGCTAATCGATTCGCTGGGCGAGCAGCGCTGGACCCGCACGTTGGGCTGGCTGTTTGACCTGATGGCGATCTTCGCCATCGCGGTCGGGCTGGCCGGGTCGCTGGCGATGGGTGTGTTCCAAGTGCGCACCGGGCTGGCCGGGCTGATCGACGGGCTGGCGCCGCAGCATCTGACCTATCCGGTGTTTGTGGCGATCTGCGTGGCGTTTTTCATCCCGCTGCGGCGCGATCTGGGCGATGGCATGGCGCGACTGTCGGACCTGGCGATGAAGATCGCGATCGGGTTGATGCTGTACCTGCTGATCGTGGGCCCCACGGCGTCGCTGATGAACGGTATCGTGTCGGGGTTCGGGCGCTATGTCTTTTACGTGGTGCCGGCCGGGTTTACGACCGCCGAGTTCATGGGGCGGGAGATCGTCGACTGGTTCGAGGCCTGGACGCTGAACTACATGATCTGGTGGCTGGCGTGGTCGCCGTTTGTCGGGGTGTTCATCGCGCGGATTTCGCGCGGGCGGACCCTGCGCGAATTCCTGGCCGGTGTGATCCTGGCGCCGACGCTGTTTTCGATCCTGTGGTTCGGGGTGTTCGGGGGCCTGGGATTTTTCGACATCCTGCACCGGGACGGAACGCTGGCGGAGGTGAACCGCAGCGATCTGGACGCCACCACATTCGCCCTGCTCGACCGGTTCCCGCTGGCGTGGCTGACACAGGGGGCGACCATCGTGGCGGCGTTCCTCTTCATCGTGACCAGCGTGGTCAGCGCGGGGTTCGTGCTGGCGATGTTTGCCACCGGCGGCGACGAGAACCCGTCGGTGCGGGTGCGCACGGTCTGGGGCGCGATCCTGGGCGCGCTGGGGCTGGCGATGGTGCTGGTAGGGGATGTCGGGCTGGTGCGGTCGGTGATCGCGGTGGCGGCGATGGCCTTTGTGTTCATCACGCCGGTGCTGGTGATCTGCCTGTTCCGGGCGCTGCGGCGGGAGGGACGGGAATGATGATCGGGTCGCTGATGGATACGGTGCTGAACCTGGGGGTTTTTGCCTACCTGGGGTTCCTGGTCTGGCTGGCGAGCCGGCCCGACCCCTGAGCGGTCAGCCGATCTCGAGCCGGGCCAGAAGCGCCTTGGCGGCGGCCTGTTCGGCCTGCCGTTTCGAACCTGCGCTGGCCTGCGCCTCGCGTCCGTCGTCGAGCCGGGCGGCGACGGTGAAGACCGGGGCATGATCGGGACCGGTGCGCGAGAGTTCGACATAGGCCGGTGGGTTCTGGCCCTGCGCCTGCGCCCATTCCTGCAGCGCGGTCTTGGCGTCGCGGGCGTCGGCCTCTACTTGCGCGATGCGTTTGCCCCAGAGCCGCAGGATCATGTCGCGGGCGGCCTCGAACCCGGCGTCCTTGTAGACGGCGGCGATCACCGCTTCCATCGCGTCGCCCAGCAGCGCCTGTTTGCGGCGCCCGCCCGAGAGCATTTCGGAGCGGCCCAGTTTCAGCACCGCGCCAATGTCGATCTGGCGGGCGACGTCGGCGCAGGTTTCCTTGCGTACCAGCGCGTTGAAGCGCGGGGCGAGCTGGCCTTCGGTCGCCTGTTTGTCGTCCTCGAGCAGCGCGGTCGCCAGCACCAGCCCCAGCACCCGGTCGCCGAGGAATTCCAGCCGCTGGTTGTCGGGCCGGGTGGGCGAAGAAATCGACCCGTGGGTCAGCGCCCGCACCAGCAGGTCGGGCCGGGCAAAGCGATGTCCGATCCGGCCCTCGAAGGCGCGCATTTCGGCTGACAGTTTCATTGGATCCTCTTGAAGTACCGGTCCCGGCGCCACGATGTGACGTCCTGCAGATAGCGCCCGGAAGAGGAAAACACCACCATCGAGGCGCGCCCGCGCATGTTTTCCGCCGGGACCAGCCCCATGCCGCCGGCGGACCGGGGGATGCGGGAGTCGTTGGAATTGTCGAGGTTGTCGCCCAGCACGAAGTAATGTCCCGGCGGGACGTCGATGGCGGGCGTGTCGTCGGTGCTCTGGGTGCCGATGTTCAGGATGTCGTAGGTCACGCCGCCGGGCAGGGTTTCGGTCTGCCGCGCTTTTTCGCAGATCCCGCCCGGCCCCGGAACGTCGTTGGCGCAGCGCGGGAAGAGACCGAGGGCGCCCTGCGGGCCGGCGGGTTCGTGGAAGCTGCCCGCGTCGGACAGGGTCACGGCGGCGCCGTTGATATGCAGCACGCCGTCCTGCATCCGCACCCGGTCGCCGGGCAGGCCGATCAGCCGTTTGACATAGAGCTGCCCGTCGAGATCGCTGAGAAAGGTGACCACGTCGCCACGGGCGGCATCGCGCGTGCGCAGCGCGACCATGTAGTCGCCCACCAGCAGCGTCGGTTTCATCGATCCGCTGGGGATCCAATGCGCATCCCACAGGATCCGGGAGGCGACGAACAGGCCGATCAGGCAGGCCAGCCCCTGTCCGGCAAGCCGCGTGATCCGGCCAGGGCGCGCGGCGGTCTCAGCCGAGCGGGCAAACATCAGGTAGAGCGCCAGCAGAAAGCCGATCAGCGGCAAGGGGGCAAGAAAGAACAACCAGCCGGGGCGCCCCGCGTCCGAGAGGCGGCGCATCACGTATCCAAGGCACAGGACCTGGGCGCCCGCCGCCGCGAGAATGATCGCGGCGTCCAGCGCGCGCGGCAGGTCGCCGGGCAGGCGGGTGGCGGCGAACAGAGCCAGCAACAGCCAGGTCATCACCGTTACCGCCACGTAGCGGCCGCGCGGGCTGTGGCCCGACCAGTCCAGCCCGTCGCGGATCAGGCTTCGCAACAGGCCGGCCGGGGTCATCTGCGGCGCCTCAGTTGACCGCCTTGAAGAAGCGGTCGCCGCGCCATGTCCAGAAGAACAGCATCGAGCGGCCGGCGGAAGAGAACATGATGCGGTCGGCGCGGCCGATCAGGTTTTCGAAGGGGACGTAGCCGACACCGCCGGCGATCTGCGGCAGGCGCGAATCGCTGGAGTTGTCGCGGTTGTCGCCCATGAAGAAATAATGCCCCTCGGGCACGACATAGACGTTGGTGTTGTCCGATCCCTGGGTTCCGATGTTCAGGATGGTATGGGACACGCCATTGGGCAGGGTTTCGATCTGGCGCGACTTTTCGCAGATGCCGCCGGCGCCGACCGGACCGTTCTCGCAGCGCGGGGGGGAGCCCTGCGGGCCCTGGGGCGCAAAGACTTCCTCGAAGACGCCGTCATCCTGCAGCTTGACGGCCTCGCCGTTGATGTGCAGCACGCCGTTCTTCATCTGGATGCGGTCGCCGGGCAGGCCGGTCAGCCGCTTGATGAAGTCGCGGCCCGACACCGGGTGGCGAAAGACCACGACATCGCCGCGCTCGGGGTCGGAGGCGAGCAGACGCTTGTTGTCGCCCTTGAGGAAACCGCAGATGTCCTCGGCATCGACGTTGAGGCCGACACGGGGGATGATCAGGCTGGGACAGGAGGCGTAGGAATAGCCATAGGCCATCTTGTTGACGAAGAGGAAATCGCCGATCAGCAGGGTTTCCTTCATCGAGCCGGAGGGAATCCAGAACGGCTGGAAGAACAGCGTGCGGAAGACACCGGCAATCAGCAGGGCGTAGACGATGGTCTTGATCGTCTCCCAAACGGCGTTTCCTTGTTTGGCTTTGGCGGCCATGCGGGTCTCTCCCATCCGGTTCAGAGGTTTCGGGCGCTACATGCGGGGCGGGTTGGGGTAAGTCAACCCGGTGACATCGGGATCGGCCAGGGGCCGCGCCTCGATCACGACAAAGGCCTGCGCCCAGGGGTGATCGTCGGTCAGGGTGACGTGAATGATCGCCTCGTGGCCGGGCGGGGTCATCTCCTTGAGCCGCTCGGCGGCCCAGCCGGTGACATGCATGACCGGCTGACCGGTCCGCAGGTTGGTCACGGCCATATCCTTCCACGCGATGCCCATCCGCAGGCCGGTGCCCAGCGCCTTGGAGCAGGCCTCCTTGGCGGCCCAGCGCTTGGCGTAGGTGCCGGCGGTGTCCTTGCGGCGTTCCGCCTTGGTCTGCTCGATCTCGGTGAAGACACGGTTGCGGAACCGGTCGCCGAACCGGTCCAGCGTGCCCTGAATCCGGTCGATATTTGCCAGATCGGTGCCGATGCCGAGGATCATCGCGGCAGGGCCCGGAATTTTTGAAAAATTCCGGCGCGTTTTCTTTCAAAGAAAACGGCGCGGGGGGTCATGCGCGGGCCTCGTCCATCAGGCGGCGCATTTCGGCGATGGCGGGGGTGAGACCGCGAAAGATCGCCTCGCCGATCAGGAAGTGGCCGATGTTGAGTTCGCGCACCTCCGGAAAGGCGGCGATGGACTGGACGGTGTCGTAGGTCAGCCCGTGGCCGGCGTGGACCTCGAGCCCCAGCGCATGGGCGAAGGCGGACATCTCGCGCAGGCTTTCCAGTTCGGCGTCGCGATCGGCGAACCGGCCTTCGGCGTGGGCGTCGCAATAGGCGCCGGTGTGCAGTTCGATGACCTGCGCGCCGATCCGGTGCGCGGCCTCGATCTGGCGCTGATCGGCGGCGATGAAAATCGACACCCGGCAACCGGCCTCGCGCAGGGGCGCGATGAAATGGGCGAGCCGGTTCTCCTCGCGCGCGACTTCGAGCCCGCCTTCGGTGGTGCGTTCCTCGCGTTTTTCCGGCACGACGCAGACCGCGTGCGGTTTGTGGCGCAGGGCGATGGCCTGCATTTCCGGGGTCGCCGCCATTTCGAAGTTGAGCGGCACGCTGAGCACCTCCATCAGCCCGTCGATGTCGGCATCCGAGATGTGGCGGCGGTCTTCGCGCAGGTGGGCGGTGATGCCGTCGGCGCCGGCCTCCTGGGCGATGCGCGCCGCGCGCAGCGGGTCCGGATAGGCGCTGCCACGCGCGTTGCGCACGGTGGCCACATGGTCGATATTCACCCCCAGCCGCAAGCTGTTGTCAGGCATCGCACGTCTCCTTCACTGCCATCGGCGCCGACACTAGTCTGCCTTTGCGACGAGGTCAGCCTCTGCTTCGGCTTTTTTGCGGATTGCTTCGAACTTGGCCTTGATCTTGGCCCGGCGGCGCTGCTGGTAGGCGCGGATCAGCGGCACGCTGAGCACATAGGCGATGGTGCCTGCGATGGCGCCGGGGATCAGGCCGCCGACAAGGTAGGGGTAGAAGATTTCGTCGAAGAACACGCTGAGCCCGCGCCAGTCGGCCTCGGCATCGGAGAACAGCGCGATCAGGTTGTTCTTGAGGTCATGCCCGGCATCGGCGAATTTGCCGACGAACGACCGGTGATTGCTTTCGTCGAACTCGGTGCCCAGCAGGTAGTGACCGGTTTTCAGCGAGATCACCCCGATCGGCACATAGGTCAGCGGATTGCCGAAGAAGGTGGCCGAGAGCGCGGCGAGGATATTGCCGCGCATGAGCCGCGCGATCAGGAAGGCGACGAGGAAGTGAATGGTGTAGAACGGGGTGAAGGTGGTGAACACCCCGGCCCAGATCCCGCGCGCGATGCGTTCGGGGGTATCGGGCAGCCGCCGCACCCGGTGTTTCACGTAAAGAAACGCCCGCGTCCAGCCGCCCCTGGGGTACACGAAATCCGAAGCCGCCTGGAGAGGGGTGCGACGGTCGCGACGTCTGAATACCACCTTCTGCCCCCCGTCTCTTCCGCTTGCGGCGCCTAGCTGACCGCGGCGGCTGCCGCGGGCTTCTCGCGGTATCTTTCGACCGCGGCGACATGGCTTTCGGCCTCGAGCATCAGCATCAGGGAATGCAACTGTTCGACATCCCGCAGTTCGACGTTGATCATCAGGCGGTAGAAATCCGGTTTGCGATCGACAAATACAAGGTCGCTGATATTGGCCTTCTTTTCGCCGATCAATGTGCAAATACGTCCCAGTACCCCGGCGTCATTTCCGATCGTCAGATCCAGCGTGGTGGCATAAGCGGCCGGGTGGGTGCCGGTGTGCCAGTGCAGGTCGACCCAGCGGTCGGGCTGGTCCTCGTAGCGGCTGAGCATGTCGCAGTCGATGGTATGGACCACCACGCCCTTGCCCCGGTAGGTGATGCCGACGATGCGTTCGCCCGGCAGCGGTTCGCAGCAGGTGGCGCGTTCGAAGGATTGCCCCGGCTGCAGGCCGATCACCGCCCGGCGCAGCGGGATCTGGTCGGTCTGGTCGGGGGCGAGATCGGGGTAGACCGCCTGCACCACGTCGTGACCGGTGAGTTCGGCGCTGCCGAGGCGGGCCAGCAGTTCATTGCGACCCTTGAGCCGCAGGTGTTTGGCGGCGGTGTCCAGCGCCTTGTCCGTCGCCTTGCGGCCGACATGTTCAAAGGCCGAGCGCGCCAGTTCATGGCCCAGCTTGATGAACCGTTCGCGGTCGGCCTCGCGCAGGGCGCGGCGGATCGCGGTGCGGGCCTTGCCGGTGGTGGCGATTTCGAGCCAGCTGACCTGTGGTGTCTGGCCCTCGGCGGTGATGATTTCGACCGACTGGCCGTTCTTGAGCCGGGTCCAGAGCGGCACCCGGATGCCGTCGACCTTGGCCCCGACACAGGCCGAGCCGATGCGGGTGTGGATGGCATAGGCGTAGTCGATCGGTGTCGCGCCGCGCGGCAGTTTCACCACGTCGCCCTTGGGGCTGAAACAGAACACCTGGTCGGAATACATCTCGAGCTTGACCGCTTCGAGAAAATCCTCGTGGTCCTCTTCGCTGTCGAATTGTTCGGTGAGGTTCGCGATCCACTTGGCCGGATCGACGGCAAAGGGGTTTTCTGAGCGGACGCCGTCGCGGTAGGACCAATGCGCCGCCACCCCGGTTTCGGCGACGTCGTGCATCTGGCGGGTGCGGATCTGTACCTCGACCCGTTTGCCGTCGCGGCCCGACACGGTGGTGTGGATCGAGCGGTAGCCGTTTGTCTTGGGCTGGCTGATGTAATCCTTGAACCGGCCCGGCACCGCGCGCCAGCGCTGGTGGATGGCGCCCAGCGCGCGATAGCAGTCTTCCTCGGTGCCGGTGATCACGCGAAAGCCGTAGATGTCGGAGAGCCGGGAAAAGCCCTGGTCCTTTTCCTGCATCTTGCGCCAGATCGAATAGGGTTTCTTGGCCCGGCCAAAGACCTCGGCCTCGATCCCGGCCTTTTCCAGCTCGTGGCGCATGTCGCCGGTGATGCGGTGGATCACGTCGCCGGTTTCGCGCTGGAGCGTGATGAAGCGGCGGATGATCGACTGGCGGCCCTCGGGGTTGAGCACCCGGAAGGCCAGATCCTCAAGCTCTTCGCGCATCCACTGCATGCCCATGCGGCCCGCCAGCGGCGCGTAGATGTCCATCGTCTCGCGCGCTTTTTGCGCCTGCTTTTCGGGCTTCATCGCCTTGATGGTGCGCATGTTGTGCAGGCGGTCGGCGAGTTTGACGAGGATCACCCGCAGGTCCTTGGACATCGCCATGAACAGCTTGCGGAAATTTTCGGCCTGCTTGGTCTCGCGCGAGGACAGCTGGAGGTTGGTCAGCTTGGTCACCCCGTCGACCAGCACCGCCACCTCTTCGCCAAAGCGTTTGGACACCTCGCCATAGCTGGCCTTGGTGTCTTCGATGGTGTCGTGCAGAAGGGCGGTGATGATGGTGGCATCATCCAGCCGCTGTTCGGTCAGGATGGCGGCGACGGCGACGGGATGCGAAAAATAGGGCTCGCCCGAGTGGCGGTACTGGCCCTCGTGCATTTCCTTGCCGAATTCATAGGCATCGGCAAGGCGGTCGAGATTGGTCTTGGGGTTGTAGTTGCGGACCAGCGCAATCAGATCTTCAGCTGCTATCATCCGGTCCGCGTCCTGGTCTGGGGGATGGTTACCCCTGGCCCTGTGCCTCCATCAGCTGGCGCAGCAGCATTTCCTCGGACATGTCGTCTTCGGCGGGCTTGTCGGATTCGGCGCCCATCAGCAGTGCCATCTGATCGTCTTCGGGTTCATCGACCTCGATCTGGGTCTGGTTGCTTTCGATCAGCCGTTCGCGCAGCTCGTCCGCGCTTTGGGTTTCTTCGGCGATCTCGCGCAGCGACACGACCGGGTTCTTGTCGTTGTCACGATCAACGGTGATCGAGGCACCGGCGGAAATCTCGCGGGCGCGGTGGGCCGCCAGCATCACCAGTTCGAACCGGTTCGGAACCTTGTCAACGCAGTCTTCGACCGTTACGCGGGCCATTGGGGAACTCCCAGTTCAGTGTGCACATCAGAAGGGCCGTATCTAAGGGCGAATCTTTTGATTGACAAGCGCGGAATCGCAATGAAACAGCGGCGAAGGCGATCAAATCGCCCGAATGGCGCGAATTTCCGCGTCTGGCAGCGCGTTGCGCATCTGGATGACGGTCTGCCCGAGCACCGGATGCACCCACTGCGGGGCGATGTCGGCCAGCGGCACCAGCACGAAACCGCGGTCCTGCAGGCGCGGATGCGGCAGGATCAGCTGTTGCGGGGCCTGTTGCGCCTGGTCGCCGGGCGGCAGGGTCATCCAGTGGCGCAGCGTCGCGCGGTCGGGCAGTACAAGGTCGCCCCAGGCAATCAGGTCCAGGTCCAGCGTCCGCATGCCCCAGCGGGTGTCGCGGCGGCGGCCGAACCGGGCCTCGATCCGGTGCAGCGCCGCCAGAACGTCATTGGCCGCCATTGTGGTTTCGACCTGTAACGCTGCGTTCACATAGTCGGGACCGGCACCGGCCGGGAAACAGGGCGTGGCATAGAACCGGCTGATTGCGCGCGGCGCAAGGCCCAATGACGGCATCGCGGAAACCGCTGAAATCAATGTTTTATCCGGCATGCCGGCGTCAGAGGGCAGATTTGCCCCGATTGCGATCAGGACAGTTGGCCGGATTTCAGATCTTATTGGCATGAAGTCGGGAAGCCATAACACTTGCGATACATCTGAATTCTCTTATCTTGGGTGCACCATTTCGCCAATTTCAAGCACTCACGGAACGTACCGGCGATTGGATACACCGGAAGGACATTTTATGTTTTACAAAGACGAACGGCTTGCGCTGTTCATCGACGGTTCGAATCTTTATGCGGCCGCAAAGGCGCTGGGGTTCGATATCGACTACAAGTTGTTGCGACAGGAGTTCATGCGGCGTGGCAAGATGCTGCGGGCATTCTATTACACTGCGCTTCTTGAAAACGATGAATATTCGCCGATCCGCCCCCTTGTCGACTGGCTGCATTACAACGGGTTCACCATGGTCACCAAACCGGCCAAGGAGTACACCGACAGCATGGGCCGGCGTAAGGTCAAGGGCAACATGGATATCGAACTGACCGTGGACGCCATGGAACTGGCGCCGCGCGTGGACCATATCGTGCTGTTTTCCGGCGACGGCGATTTCCGCCCGCTGGTGGCCAGCCTGCAGCGCCAGGGCGTGCGGGTGTCGGTGGTGTCGACGATCCGCAGCCAGCCGCCGATGATCTCGGACGAGCTGCGCCGCCAGGCCGACAACTTCATCGAGCTCGAAGAGCTGAAGGACGTGATCGGACGGCCGCCGCGCGAGATGTCGGCGGAGCCGCGCAACGTCGCCTACGCGGGCGGCCAGTAACCGGCATCGGAACTGCCGCGCCGGTGGGGATCAGCGCGGCGGACCGAAGACCGGATCGGCATCGCAAAGACCGGTCGGGGATGGCCGGCAAAACGCGCCCGTGCGGGGAAACCCGTCACGGGCGTTTTCGCGAGCGGGAGGGGGCTTGAGCCGCGGGTTGCTGTTCAGCCGCCGCTCAGCGCCGCATCCGCGTTGATCTGATTGTGGCGATCAATGATCTCGGGCGGCCAGGTGCTTTTGATATAGGCCAGCACCGCGATGATCTCGGCCTCGCTCAGCACATCGGCATAACCCGCCATGCGGCTCTTGTAACCACCGCCAACCAGCTGTTCGGTGCCAAGCCGGGTGATCGCCACAAGCTGGCGGTCGGCATGGTGCCAGGTGTGACCGGTGGCGTCATGCGGCGGCGCGGGCAGGTAGCCGTCGGCATCGGCCTGACGCCAGTCGGGCTGGCCCTGGAGCGCGGCGCCGTGACAGGCGGCGCAATGCCCTGCATAGACCTGCTGACCCAGGGCCACGGTCGCCGCGTCCCGGTAGGGCAGCAGCCCGGCCCCGTCGCGATGCCCGGGCGCCAGGACCCACCACAGCGCCGCTGCGCCCGCCAGGGCAAGACCCGCGAGGATCAGCCATCTCATGTCGCGTCTCCATGTTCTGCCTGTCATGTCGGGTCATGTGACGACAAAGCGGCACCCGGTCCAGTCACGGCTGCGTGAACTGCGGCGGGCCGCTCGGAGCGACCGCAGCGCGCGGGAACCGCGCGCTGCCCGGCCCAACAGGTCCGGGCATCTGTGATGCCGCGCGACCTGGCGGGAGCCTTCGCCTGCGGCGTGCGGGGCAAGGGGGCGCTGCCCCCTCGGCCTTGCGGCCTCACCCCCGGAGTATTTGCCGAAGAGATGAAAGGGGACGGGCGGGCTTCGTCTCTGGACCATCGGGGCGCGACACACTACCTGTCGGTCAAGGAGAGATCGCCGATGACCAAACCGTCCCTGACCCTGTACCTGGCCGCCCCGCGCGGGTTCTGCGCCGGTGTCGACCGCGCCATCAAGATCGTCGAGATGGCGCTGGAGAAATGGGGCGCGCCCGTCTATGTGCGCCACGAGATCGTGCACAACAAATACGTGGTGGACGGGCTGCGCGCCAAGGGGGCGGTGTTTGTCGAGGAGCTGGAGGATTGCCCCGACGACCGGCCGGTGATCTTTTCCGCCCATGGGGTGCCGAAATCGGTGCCGGCGGAGGCGGGGCGGCGCAACATGGTTTATGTCGATGCCACCTGCCCGCTGGTCAGCAAGGTGCATATCGAGGCGCAGCGCCATGCCGAGAACGGCTTGCAGATGATCATGATCGGCCATCGCGGCCATCCCGAGACCGTGGGCACCATGGGGCAGCTGCCCGAGGGTGAGGTTCTGCTGGTGGAAACGGTAGAGGATGTCGCACGGGTCGAGGTGCGCGACCCCGCGCGCATCGCCTTTGTCACCCAGACCACGCTGAGCGTCGATGACACCGCCGGCATCGTGGCGGCGCTGCAAGAGCGGTTTCCGGCCATTGTCGGGCCTCACAAGGAAGACATCTGTTACGCCACCACCAACCGGCAGGCTGCCGTCAAGGCGGTGGCGCCGCGCGCCGATGCGATGCTGGTGGTCGGCGCGCCGAATTCGTCGAACTCGCGGCGTCTGGTCGAGGTGGGCGCCAATGCCGGCTGCAGTTACGCGCAGCTGGTGCAGCGGGCCACCGACATCGACTGGCGCGCGCTGGAGGGCATTCGCAGCATTGCCATCACCGCCGGGGCCTCGGCCCCCGAAGAACTGGTCAACGAGGTGATCGACGCCTTTCGCGACCGCTATGACGTGACCGTCGAGAAGGTCGAGACCGCCGTGGAAAACGTCGAATTCAAGGTGCCGCGCGTGTTGCGGCAACCGGCATGAGCCGGATCCCCCCTGCCCCGCTTGCGCTTGGCCTTGCCGGGCTGATCCCGTTTGTCTGGGGCGCGCTGACCTATCTAAACGGTGATCTGCAGGCCTGGGGCGCGGCGCATCTCGGCCCACGCTTCGTCGGGCCTTATGTGCAGCTTTTCTACGGTTCGGTGATCCTGAGTTTCATGTCCGGTGTGCTGTGGGGCTTTGCCACCCGCGCCGAGGGTGGCCAGGCCGCCACCGGCTACGCTCTGTCGGTGCTGCCCGCTCTCTGGGCGTTTTTCATGACCGGCGGCGGACCGGTCAGCGCCGGCATGAACCTGATGTTCGGCTTTGCCGGGTTGCTGCTTCTGGACCTTGCCTTTGCCGCCTGGGGGCTGACGCCGTCCTGGTGGGTCCGGTTGCGGGTCTTGCTGAGCGTTGTGGTTTTGGCCTGCCTGGCGGTGGGGGTGTTTCTGTGAGCGATGACGAGACCATCGGCGTCTATGACGCGCAGGCGGCGGATTACGCCGCGATGACCGACGCGTACAATGGCACAGATCCGCGGCTGGAGGCGTTCATTGCGGCCTGCCCGCCTGGCGGTTTGGTACTGGATCTGGGCTGTGGTCCCGGTGCCTCGGCGGCGACGATGGCGCGGGCCGGGCTGGTGGTGGAGGCGGTCGATGCCTCTGCCGAGATGGTACGGATGGCCGGCGCGCTGCCGGGTGTCACCGCGCGGCAGGCGGCGTTTTCGGATATCGACGCGGTGGACCGTTACGACGGCATCTGGGCCAATTTCAGCCTGCTGCACGCGCCGCGCGCCGATTTCCCCGGACATCTGGCGGCGCTGCACCGGGCGTTGAAGCCGGGCGGGCGGTTCATGATCGGGCTGAAGCTGGGCACCGGCGAAGGCCGCGACCGGCTGGGGCGCTATTACACCTATTACACGGAGAGCGAATTGGACGGATATCTGCGGCAGGCCGGGTTTACGCCGGTGGAGCGCAAGCTGGGGCGTGGCACCGGGCTGGACGGATCGGAAAGCGACTGGATCTCGGTGGCGGCGCATGGCTGAGTTTTTTGCCTATACCGACGGGGCCTGTTCCGGCAATCCCGGCCCGGGCGGCTGGGGCGTGCTGTTGCAGGCCAAGGACGGCGACACCGTGCTGAAAGAGCGCGAGCTGAAGGGCGGCGAGGCCGAGACCACCAACAACCGGATGGAGCTGCTGGCGGCGATCAACGCGCTGGAGAAGCTGGAACGCGCCACCGCGATCACCGTGGTGACCGACAGCGCCTATGTGAAAAACGGCGTGACCGGCTGGATCCATGGCTGGAAGCGGAACGGCTGGAAGACCGCCGCCAAGAAGCCGGTGAAGAATGCCGAGCTGTGGCAGCGGCTGGACGAAGCGCAGGCCCGGCACCGCGTCACATGGGAATGGGTCAAGGGGCATGCCGGCCACCCGGAGAACGAACGGGCGGACGAGCTGGCACGCGCCGGCATGGCGCCGTTCAAACCGTCGAAAAAGGCCGCGTCTTGAGCGTTCTGGCGCTGCTGGATTATGCCTCGGTGCTGGTGTTTGCGCTGACCGGGGCGCTGGTGGCGAGCCGGGCGCAGCTGGACCTTGTGGGGTTTGTGTTCATCGCCTGCCTGACGGCGGTGGGCGGCGGCACGGTGCGCGATCTGCTGCTGGACCGGCACCCGGTGTTCTGGGTCGGCCAACCCGATTACATCGGGATCGCGGCGGTGGCGGCGGTGGTGGTGTTCTTTACCGCGCATCTGGTCGAAAGCCGCTATCGCTGGCTGATCTGGCTGGACAGTTTCGCGCTTGCCATCGCCGTGGCGGCGGGCACCGGCGCGGCGCTGAGCGTCGGACAGGGGCCGGTGATCGTGGTGCTGATGGGCATGACCACCGGCTGCATGGGCGGGCTGATGCGCGACGTGGTGGTTGGCGAGGTGCCGCTGGTTCTGAAACAGGGCGAGCTATACGTCTCTTGCGCGATGGCCGGGGCGGTGGCCGGGCAGATCGCGGTGACCGCCGGGCTGGAGCGGCTGCCCGCGCTGGCGATCTGTGCCGCCGTCTGCTGGGCGCTCAGGGCCGGGTCGCTGTGGTTCGGCTGGAAGCTGCCGGTCTACAAGAGCCGCCCGCCGCGCCAGTACTGACCGGTCACAGACAGTCGGGACGGGCGAGCCTGAGTTCTTCCTGTATCGGGCAGGGCATCTGCTGTTTCTTAATCCCCGGCAGGTCGGGCTGTTTGTAGACCGAGCCGCCGCATTCGGGGCGGTTGGCGCGCAGGTGTTCCTGGATCGGGCAGTCGGCGGGCCGGCTGTTCGAGGGCTTTTGCGCCGTCTTCGGCGCGGGCTGGGTCGTGGGCTGGGTCGTGGGCGCCGGTCGCGATCCGGGCTGGGTTTGCGGCTGGGTCTTGGGCTGGGATTGCGGCTGGGCTTTGGCCTGGGGTTTGGGTTGCGGGCAATCCACGTCCGGGTGGGCGCGCAGGGTGTCGAGCAGCTCTTGCAGGTGCTGCGGGTCTGCGGTGGAGCGCAGGGTGATCTGGATCCCCGCCTGCTGTGAGAACCCCGCCAGTCCGCGTTTCGAGCCGCGCCCCAGAAGCCCGTCGATCCGGCCCAGGTAACAGCCCGCGTCCCTAAGCTCGGTCTGGATCGCTCGGGCGAGGTCGCGCGGGTCTGACAGCGGTGGCGGAGCGGGAACGGGGGCCGGTTCGGGAACCGGTGCGGGGGCCGTTATCTGTGCCGGTGGCGCGGCAGCCGTGGACGCGGTCGGCGGTACAGAGACGGTTTCCGGCACCCGGCGCGCGGGGTCCGTCGCCGGGGCCTGCGGTGGCGCCAGGGCCAGAAGGCGTTCGCGTTTTTCCAGCGCGAAGGCATAGAGGGGGTGGCTGCTCTGGCTTTCGTATTTCACCAGAAAGGCGTTCCAGTCGTCGACCGTGCCATCGCGGTCGATCCGCACGAAATCGCGCGAGATAGACCCGTCGGGGGTGCCCCCGGTGGCATCCGAGCCGGCGCGTCGGCTATTGGGGTTGATCACGAATTCGCCTCCCCCCAGCGAGGAATAGACAAAGGGCGCCGCGCCCGGTACCGTTTCGCGCATGCGGTCGCGGACCCGGCCCAGCATCCGGCGGACATCTGTCGGAGGACCGTCGAGCGCGGCCAGAAAGGCCGCCGTGAAGGGCGAGTTTTCCCCCGCCGCGCCATCGGGCGTGATGGCCCCGGCGGCGGCGGCATAGGCCACCAGCGTGTCGGCCTGGGTCGAGCGGATGTCGCCCAGCCCCTGCCGGACGGCGCGCGATCCGCCAGTGGACCGCATGCGGGTGACAAAGGGGTTGTTGCGGCAGGCGTCGAGCACCACCATCTTCATCCGCGCCGCGCCAGAGATCTGCCGCAGGACGAGGTCGAGATCGACCATTTCCAGCCCGGCATCGCGTTCATCCTCGAGCCGCGCGTCGACGGGGACGAGGTAATTGATGCCGCCGATCTCGATCCCGTGGCCGGCGTAGTAGACCAGCGCCACATCGGCCCGGTCGGCGCGGTCGCGGAACCGGCGCAGGGTGTCGCGCAGTTCGATCCGGCCGAGATTGTTGGCAGTGGTGACGTCGAACCCCTGCGCGGCCAGCGCCGCCGAGACAGCGGCGGCATCGTTGGGCGGGTTGTCCAGCGCGGCGACGTTTCGATAGTCGGCGTTGCCGATCACCAGTGCCACCTGTTCGGCCCGCAGCGCGGCGGGCAGGCAGAGAAGCAGAAGAATGGACAAAATCCGTATCATCCGCTCAGCTTAGGCGATTGCGGGTGGATTTCAAATCGCCGCGTGGCGCTGTCAGCGGCGCAGGTATTTCTGCCAGACCCAGATCACCAGCAGCGCCCCCAGCACCGCGCCGACAAAACCGGACATCGCGCCCATCATGGTCAGCAGCGCCCGCAGGATCAGCCCGCCCAGAAGCGCGCCGGTCATGCCGATGACCATGGTGGTGATGATATCCGCCTCGATCCGCATCAGCCGGGTGGCGAGAAACCCCGCCGCCGCGCCGATGATGATCAGTCCGACAATGCTCATCATGGTTCGATCCTCACTTGCGCCAGTGGAACGGCACGATGATCAGCGCCCCGATGGAGGAGACCACCGCGTTGATGCCGGGGCTGCCGAATCCGATGCCGAACATGATGCGGACAAAGAAGAACAGGAAGGCGCCGCCGATGCAGATGATGATGGACTGCACATAGCCGTTGTGGGTGAACTGAGTCCGTTCCGCCAGGTAGCCGACGATACCGGCAATGACGACGGTTCCCATCATGGTCATGAACATGCGGTTATCCTTGCAGGCGGGTGCCCTGTGCGACCGGCCAGCCACGCAGGAAGGTTGCCCTATCCTGCGCGCCCTTGCCCGCCCTTTGCAAGCGTGTCGGCGAGATCGCGCCCGCGCCGCAGGCGATGGTGAGCGCCGCGTCGAGCACCGCGCCGGGCGGGCCGGAACCCTCGGCCAAAGTGGAGCCGAGCAGTTTTACGCGGGTGCCGTCGATCTCGGTCCAGGCGCCGGGAAAGGGCGAGAGGCCGCGGATCTGGCGATCAATGTCGATGGCGGGGCGGGTCCAGTCGATCTTTGCCTCGGCCTTGTCGATCTTGCTGGCGTAGGTGACACCGGTGTCGGGCTGCGGTTCGGGGGTCAGGGCACCCAGCTGGTCGAGCGCCCGCACGATCAGCGCTGCGCCCATCTGCGACAGGCGGTCGTGCAGCTGGCCGGTGGTTTCATCGGTCCCGATCGGGGTCGTCTCGCGCAGCAGCACCGGCCCGGTGTCGAGCCCGGCCTCCATCTGCATGATGCAGATGCCGGTTTCGGCGTCGCCCGACATGATCGCGCGGTGGATCGGCGCGGCCCCGCGCCAGCGCGGCAGCAGGCTGGCGTGGATGTTCAGGCAGCCGTGGCGGGGCGCATCCAGCACCGGCTGTGGCAGGATCAGCCCATAGGCCACCACCACGGCCACATCGGCGCCCTGCGCGGTAAAAGCCACCTGTTCGTCTGGGGATTTCAGCGAGACCGGGTGGCGGACATCCAGCCCCAGCGCCGCTGCGCGGGCATGGACCGGCGTCGGGCGGTCCTTCTTGCCGCGCCCGGCGGGACGCGGCGGCTGGCAATAGACGCAGGCGATGTCGTGACCGGCGTCAACCAGCGCGTCCAGAACCGGGACGGAGAAATCGGGCGTGCCCATGAAAATGATCCGCATCGCGTGTTCCTTGTGTAGGGTGGGGTTTCACCCCACCACCCGGTGCGCAAGGTGGGGTGAAACCCCACCCTACGCCAATTTCCGGGCCTTGCGCAGCAGCATGTCGCGTTTGACCTTGCTGAGGTTGTCGAAATACATCCGCCCGTTCAGGTGGTCGATCTGGTGCTGCACGCTGGTCGCCTCGATGCCGACGAAATCGCGTTCGGTGAGGCTGCCGGTTTCGTCCATGTAGCGCACGGTCACCGCGCGCGGGCGTTTCAGTTTCGCGGAGACACCGGGCAGGTTCGGGCTGGCTTCCTCGTGCTCGCGCAGCTGGGTCGAGGCGTGCAGGATTTCCGGGTTGGCCAGGCGCACCGCCCGGCCGCGTTCGGCAGAGCCATCGACCACCGCCAGCCGCAGCATGACGCCGATCTGCGGCGCGCCGAGGCCGACGCCGGGCATCGCCTCCATCGTGTCGATCATGTCGGTCCAGATCG
The DNA here is from genome assembly GCF_020171285.1 of Seohaeicola saemankumensis. Lineage (GTDB taxonomy): Bacteria > Pseudomonadota > Alphaproteobacteria > Rhodobacterales > Rhodobacteraceae > JAIUZI01. Next base: position 226,980 of record NZ_JAIUZI010000010.1, on the reverse strand, counting down.
CCCGGATCTCGTCGGTGATCTCTGCCACCGGTTCGGCGGCGGTGCGCAGGCGCTTGTCGGGCCAGGGCAGGCATTTGCGCACGGTCATGGGCGGGTCTGCGCCATATAGGCGCCCTCCAGTTCGGCGCGCAGGTCGGGCGCGATGCGGTCAAAGGTGACGGTGCCGTTCAGGTGGTCGAATTCATGCTGGATGCAGCGCGCCTCGAAGCCGTCGAAATCGGCCATGTGGATGTCGCCCTTGGGTTCGGACCATTGCACGGTGACGGCCACGTTGCGTTCCACCGGCACCATCACGCCGGGGATCGACAGGCAGCCTTCGTCGGCCACCACGGGCACCCGTTCGGCGGCCATGATGGTCGGGTTGACCATCGCCAGCGGGCTGGGTGTGCCCTCTTTCCACGTCACGTCCATCACGAAAACCCGCTTCATCACGCCGACCTGTGGTGCAGCCAGCCCGCGACCCTGCGCGGCATACATGGTGTCGAACAGGTCGGCGACCAGCGCGTCGATGTCTTCGTGTTCGACCGGGTCGCAGCGTTGCGACAGGCGCGGATCGGGCCAGCGCAGGATCGGCAGCACGCTCACATGCGGGCCTTTTCGCGTTTCAGCTTCTGCATCTTGCGGGTGATCATCTGGCGTTTCATCGCGCCGAGATAATCGATGAAGAGCTTGCCGTTCAGGTGGTCGATCTCGTGCTGGACGCAGGTCGCCCAGAGCCCGTCGAACCCCTGTTTCTGCAGCTTGCCGTCGCGGTCGATCCAGCTGACCTCGACCTCTTTGGGGCGGGTCACCTCGGCGAATTGCTCGGGGATCGACAGGCAGCCCTCCTCGTAGGTGTTGGTTTCCTCGGAGGCGGACACGATCTCGGGGTTGAACATCACCGTGGGTTTCGGCGGCTCGCCCTCTTCCTTGACGCAGTCCAGCACGATCAGCCGCTCGAGCACGCCGACCTGGGGCGCGGCCAGGCCGATACCCGGCGCGTCATACATGGTTTCCAGCATGTCGTCGGCCAGTTTGCGCAGGTCGTCCGAGATATCGGCCACCGGCGCGCAGACCTTTTTCAGGCGGGGATCGGGGTGGATCAGGATAGGGCGTTTCATGGGGGTGATTTAGGCGATTGACCGCCGCGCTGCAATAACCCTGCGTTGCCCCTTGCGCCCAGTGTCTGGCCGGGTAGCTTGCGCGGCGGACGACGGAGACACCAGGCATGACTTTCGATTTCGATACACCCGTGGAATGGCGCGGCACCTTCAGTTCCAAGTGGGACAAGTTGGAACGGGTTTACGGCATCCCCGCCGACGAGGGGCTGGCGATGTGGGTGGCGGATATGGATTTCCGCACCGTACCGGCGGTGCAGGAGCGCGCCCGACGGCTGGTCGACCAGGGGGCGTTCACCTATTACGACAACGGCGCGGAATACATCGGCGCGATCACCTGGTGGATGCAGGCGCGCCACGGCTGGCAGGTCGAGCCCGACTGGGTGTTCACCACCGCCGGGCTGGTCAACGCGGTGGGGCTGTGCCTGGACACCTTTACCGAAAAGGGCGACGGCGTGGTGCTGTTCACGCCGGTCTACCACGCCTTTGCCCGCGCGATCCGGGCGGCGGGGCGTGAGGTTGTGGAATGCCCGCTGGCCCGCGAGGACGGCCAGTACCGGATGGATTTCGAGGCCTGGGACGCGCAGATGACCGGCGCGGAAAAGGCGCTGATCCTCTGTTCGCCGCACAACCCGGGCGGCCGGGTCTGGACCCGGGCCGAGCTGCAGGGCGTTGCCGATTTCGCCAAGCGGCACGATCTGCTGCTGATCTCGGACGAGATCCACCACGACCTGGTCTATCCCGGTTACCAGCATATCCCGATGCCGCTGGCCGATCCGTCGGTGGTGGACCGGCTGATCATGCTGACCGCGCCGTCCAAGACGTTCAACGTGGCGGGGCTGCACACCGGCCATGTCACCATCGCGGACCCCGAGCTGCGCCAGCGGTTCGGCACCCGGCTGCGCGAGCTGAGCCTGGCCGGAAACTCGATGGGCCAGGCGGTGACCGCGGCGGCCTATTCGCCCGAGGGGGCGGAATGGGTCGATGCGCTGATGCACTACCTCGACGGCAACCGGGCGCTGTTCGAGGCGACCATCGCAGAGATCCCGGGGCTGTCGGCGGGGCGGATGGAGGCGACCTACCTCTCCTGGGTCGATTTCGCCGGCACCGGGATGGAGCGGGCCGAGTTCACCCGCCGGGTCGAAGAGGAGGCAAAGATCGCCACCAATCACGGGCCGGTGTTCGGCACCGGCGGCGACAGCTACCTGCGGTTCAACATCGCCACACGGCGGGCGCTGGTGGAAGAGGCCTGTGACCGGCTGCGACGCGCCTTCGCCGACCTTCAGTAAGGGCTGGGGGGAAGGGGGCGCTGCCCCCTCGGCCTTGCGGCCTCACCCCCGGAGTATTTTCCGAAGAGATGAAAGGACGCGCGGGCGCAGCGCGTGGGTTTACCCGCGCGCTGCCGGGCCCAACCGGGCGAGGGGCATCTTTGATGCCGTGAGGCCGGGCGGGAGCGGCCCGGGTTGCGGGGGCGGCGGGGCCCGGGTTAGCGCGGCAGCAGGGCGATCGGTGCGTCGGGGTCGCGGGTGTAGTCGAGCGGTGCGCGGTCGGCCGCGGCGGTATTGCGCTTGAACTCGTAACACATCTCGCCGCCGTCCTCTTCGGAGGCCACGATCAGGCATTGGTAGAGATGGTTGCCGCCGTCGTAGAGGTCGACCAGGCCGCGCAGGCCTGGCGTGGTCTCCGTTTCCACGGCAAAGCCGCCGCGCCACAGCCTGAGCACGGGGTAAAACCGCTCTCCGACCAGGACCCGCAGGCGGCTTGATTTCTTGAGCGCGGCGAGGCGCGCGGCATCCAGCCCGTCGCGGACTTCTTTCGGCATATATGTGGTCACGATGCTTTCCCTCCCAGGTCCGGCAGGCTCAATGGTGCCGCAAGCCTATGAGATTTCAAGCAAAGATTTGGTAACAATCGCCATCGCGCCGCCTGACGTTGCGAAATGGCGTCACCCGCCCACGCCCGGGCCTGTGCATTGATGCAGGCCGGCTGCGCAGCCGGTCCTCTGGCTGTGCGGCGCCGATCGCCTATGTAGAGTGGCAGCTACGGGAGACACACAATGGGTATGTTGGTGGACGGCGTCTGGCATGACGTCTGGTACGACACGAAGGCATCGGGCGGCAAATTCATCCGCTCAGAATCGCAGTTCCGCAACTGGATCACCGCTGACGGCGCACCGGGGCCCTCGGGGCGTGGCGGGTTCGCCGCCGAATCGGGGCGCTATCATCTCTATGTCAGCGCCGCCTGCCCCTGGGCGCACCGCACGCTGATCTTTCGCAAGCTCAAGGGGCTGGAGGACCATGTTTCCGTCTCGGTGGTGCATCCCGACATGCTGGAGCAGGGCTGGACCTTTGAGACCGATGATCGTGGCGCCACCGGCGACGCGCTGTTCGGGTCCGATTTTGTCCACCAGATCTATATCCGCGCCGATCCGGCCTATTCCGGTCGCGCCACGGTGCCGATCCTGTGGGACAAGGCGCAGGGCACCATCGTGTCGAACGAGAGCGCCGAGATCATCCGCATGTTCAATTCGGCCTTTGACGGGATCACCGGCAATACCGCCGATTTCTGGCCCGAGCCGATGCGGGACGCCATCGAGGAGGTCAACGCGCGGATCTACGACACGCTGAACAACGGCGTCTACAAATGCGGCTTCGCAACCTCGCAGGCGGCCTATGACGCCGCCGTGGGGCCGCTGTTCGACACGCTGGACTGGCTGGAGGACCGGCTGTCGCGCCAGCGCTACCTAATGGGCGACCGGGTGACCGAGGCCGACTGGCGGCTGTTCACCACGCTGATCCGGTTCGACCCGGTCTATCACCTGCACTTCAAGTGCAACCGGAAACGGATCGTCGATTATCCCAACCTGTGGGCCTATACCCGCGAGCTGTACCAGTGGCCGGGCGTGTCAGAGACGATCAACATGGCCCATATCGTGCGCCACTATCACTACAGCCACGAGAGCATCAATCCGCACCGGATCATTCCGGTCAACCCGGTTCTGGACTACCTCGAACCGCATGGTCGCGGTCAGCCGAGGGCGGCGTAATGTTCCACCATCGCGGTCAGGTCCTCGGGCGGGGTCGCGCTCTGGACGTAGGCGCAGGCGTTTGGGCTGTGGGCAAAGATCGAGCCGTCTGAAAAGAAGCTGGTGTTGGTCACGAAGATGATGCGCGCCCTGGGGCGGCGGTAGCTGGCGAAATCGGCGACCGCCAGGGCGCTGCCCTGCTCGAGCACCAGATCGAGCAGGATGATTTCAAACTCTGAGCCATGCAGCGCGAGGATCGCCTGTTCCTGGCTTTCGACCAGACGCACATCCCAGCCTTGGCGCTGCATGTGGCGTTTCCACAGCCGACCCAGATTCGGGTCGCTTTCAACAATCAGAACATTCATCACACTAACCGGGCACCGTTTCTTAGCGTATTCCTGTGCCTCTCCCCATTTCTGGTGATCTGCCTTATCCGTTAACAAATACTTAACGGGTGTCAATCTGGATGAAGGCGGCCAATGCACGCTTGTGTCCGCGGCGGTTTTTCGCTTGAACACCGCCAGACGTGCGGAAATTTTGGCAGATGCGGCAGAGATGAGCACCAGCGACGGCTATTTACCCGCCCCGGCGCGGGACCACGGCGGAGGCGTCGATGCTGCGGTTGCCCGGTTCGGCGGCGTGCGCGACGGGTGGATCGACCTCTCTACCGGTATCAACCCGGTGCCTTACCCGCTGCCTGCCTTTACCGCGCGCGACTGGGCCGATCTGCCGGACCGGGGCGCGGTTGCGGCGCTGATCGATTCGGCGCGGTCGTTCTGGGGCGTGCCCGAGGGCGCCGCCATCCTGCCGACACCGGGGGCCTCGGCGCCGATTGCGCGGATCCCTTCACTGGCCGCTCCGGGGCGGGTGCGGATCACGATGCCCACCTACAACGAACACGCCGCCGCCTTTACCGTGCAGGGCTGGCAGGTGGTGGCGGACGGCCCCGCCGAGGCGCGCGTTCTGGTGCATCCCAACAACCCGGACGGGCGGATCTGGGACGAAGCCGATGCCGACGCGGCCCTGACGGTGATTGATGAGAGTTTCTGCGATGTCATGCCGGCGCGCAGCCTGATCCGCCTGGCGCAGCGGCCCGGCGTGGTCGTGCTGAAGAGCTTTGGCAAGTTCTGGGGGCTGGCGGGGCTGCGGCTGGGCTTTGCCATCGCCGTGCCCGATACCATCGCGCGGCTGACCGATCTGAGCGGCCCCTGGGCGGTGTCGGGTCCGGCGCTGCGGACCGGGGCCGTCGCGCTGAGCGATCCGGCCTGGGCAGAGCGGACACGCGCGCGGCTGAGCCTTGACAGCGCCCGGCTGGACCAGCTGATGACGGCGGCGGGCGCGCGGGTGGCGGGCGGCACCGACCTGTTCCGGCTCTATCACGTCGAGGATGCCGCAGAATGGCAGGTTCGGCTGGCGCGGCATCACATCTGGAGCCGCGTGTTCCCCTACTCCGGCCAGCTGCTGCGGCTGGGGTTGCCGGCGCCCGAGGGTTGGGCGCGGCTGGAGGCGGCGCTGTGAGCCACGCCGCCGTTCTGGTGCTGGCGCTGCTGCTGGACGCGGCGCTGGGCGAGCCGCGCTGGCTGTGGTCGCGGCTGCCACATCCGGCGGTTCTGATGGGGCGGGCGGTGGCGGCGCTGGACCATCGTCTGAACAACGGGGCCGCGCGCCGCCTGCGCGGCGGCGCGACGCTGGCCGTGCTGGTACTGGGCGCGGGTCTGTTGGGGCTGATGATTGCGTGGCTGGGACCGCTGGCCGAGCTGGTCTGCGCGGCGATCCTGATCGCGCAGAAATCGCTGGCCGACCATGTGCGCGCCGTGGCCGACGGGCTGCGCCGGTCGGTGGGGGAGGGGCGGCAGGCGGTGGCGATGATCGTCAGCCGCGACTGCCGCGACATGGACGGCCCGCGCGTGGCCCGCGCCGCCATCGAGAGCGGGGCCGAGAACCTGTCGGACGGGGTGGTGGCGCCGGCGTTCTGGTTCCTGCTGTTTGGCGCGCCGGGGATCATGATCTACAAGGCGGTGAACACCGCCGACAGCATGATCGGCTACCGCAACGATCGCTACGAGGATTTCGGCAAGGCAGCCGCCCGCGCCGACGACCTTTTGAACCTGATCCCGGCGCGGCTGACCGGGGTGCTGATCGCGGGGCTGACCGGCCAGATGCGGCGCTGGCGTGAGATCGCGGCAGACGCCCGCCGCCACCGGTCGCCCAATGCAGGCTGGCCCGAGGCGGCGATGGCGCGCGCGCTGGACGTGGCGCTGGCCGGGCCGCGCAGCTACGACGGCACCCTGCGGGACCTGGCCTGGGTCAACGGGGCGGCGCGGCGCGAGATCGGCGCCGACGACATCGACGCCGCGGTGGGCATTTTGTGGCAGGTCTGGGCGGCGCTGCTGGTGCTGGCCATTGCATCGGCGGCGGTTCCGCCGCTACTGTGATATCCGGTTTGTTTCAGGGATGTTATCCGATGCGCATTTTTGTTTGCCTGTTTTTCCTGCTGTCCGCCCCGGCGGCCATTGCCCAGTGCGGCGGCAGCTTTGCCGGGTTCGTCGAGGGGTTGAAGACCGAGGCCGTGGCCGCCGGCCATGACCCGGCCACGGTCGAGCGGTTCTTTGCCTCGGCCCGGCAGGACGGCAGCGTGCTCAAGGCCGACCGGGCGCAGGGCGTGTTCCAGAAACCCTTTGTCGAGTTTTCGCGCCGCCTGATCTCGCAGAACCGGATCGACATGGGCCGCAAGATGGCCAAGAAATACGACGCGGTGTTCGACCGGATCGAGGCGCAGTACGGGGTGTCGCGGGGCGTGCTGCTGGCGTTCTGGGCGTTCGAGACCGACTACGGCGGGTTCCAGGGCAATTTCAACACGCTGAACGCGCTGGTCACGCTGGCGCATGACTGTCGGCGGCCCGATCTGTTCCGGCCGCAGGTTTTTGCCGCGCTGGAGTTGTACGAGCGCGGCGGGTTCGACCCGGCCACGACCACGGGCGCCTGGGCCGGGGAAATCGGCATGGTGCAGATGCTGCCGCGCGACATCCTGGAAAACGGGGTGGACGCGGATGGCGATGGCAAGGTTCGCCTCAAGACCTCGGCCCCGGACGCGCTGACGTCGGGCGGCAAGATGCTGTCGCACCTGGGCTGGCGCGCGGGCGAGCCATGGCTGCAAGAGATCACGCTGCCCGAGGGGTTCGACTGGTCCGTGACCGGACCGGCGCAAAGCCGGACGGTGGGCCAATGGCAGCAGATGGGCGTGCGGGCGCGCGCGGGCGGGCTGGGTGATCCGGGCCTCGCGGCCTCGGTGATCCTGCCGCAGGGGCGCAAGGGGCCGGCGTTCCTGGCCTATCCGAATTTCAGGGTCTATTTCGAATGGAACCAGAGCTTTGTCTACGTGATGACGGCGGCCTATTTCGCCACCCGGCTGGAGGGGGCGCAGGTCTATGATGCGGGCGATCCGGAACCGGGGCTGTCGGGGCCGCAGATGAAGGACCTGCAGCGGAAACTGGCGGCGCGCGGCTATGACGTGGGCGCGGTAGACGGCATTCTGGGCGCGCGGACCCGCGCGGCGGTGCAGGCCGAACAGGCCCGGCTGGGGCTGCCGGCGGATGCCTGGCCGACGCCAGAGCTGTTGTCACGGCTGTAGGCGGAATTCGGTCCGGAACGGGAAGCGGTCGCCCGACTGGGTGATCAGGTAGAACACCGCGCCGCGCCGCACGTAGAGGTCGCAGCGGCTGCGGCCGTTGCGAAACTGGATGCAGACGGTGCCGTCATCGCGAATGTCGAAGACGCCGAAGGCGGTGCCGCCGCTGTCGGGATAGGTATAGGAATAGGCGCCGCCGACCGAGAACCGCGACTGCCCCTGGTCGAAAAACGTCAGGGTGTTGCCCGCCGTGAGACGGTACAGGTCATCGAGGCTGAGCACGATGTCACCGGGGCGCGCGGCGGGGGTATCGGCCAGTGCCGGCCCGGTCAGTGCGCAAACCAGAAGTGCGTGCAAAAAACGTTTCATGGGTTTAGCTTAGCGCGGATCGGCGGGGCTGTCGCGTCACGTTTTCGGCAGCCGCGATCAGGCCACCATCGAGGCCGCTTTCTTGAGATCGACCGAGACCAGCTGCGACACCCCCTGTTCGGCCATGGTGACACCGAACAGCCGGTCCATCCGGCTCATGGTGACGGCATGGTGGGTGATGATCAGGAACCGGGTGTCGGTGCGGCGGCACATCTCGTCCAGCAGGTCGCAGAACCGGGTCACGTTGGCATCATCGAGCGGCGCGTCGACCTCGTCGAGCACGCAGATCGGCGCCGGATTGGCGAGGAACACGGCAAAGATCAGCGCCAGCGCCGTCAGCGTCTGTTCGCCGCCCGACAGAAGCGAGAGCGTCGAGAGCTTCTTGCCCGGCGGCTGGCACATGATCTCCAGCCCGGCCTCGAGCGGGTCCTCGCTTTCGACCATCACGAGGTTGGCGTCGCCGCCGCCAAAGAGGTGCTTGAACAGCAGGGTAAAGTTGCTGTTGACCTGTTCAAAGGCGGTCAGCAGCCGTTCGCGGCCTTCGCGGTTGAGCCCCGCGATACCGTTGCGCAGGGTCTTGATCGCCTCTTCGAGATCGGCCTTTTCGCCGACCAGCGTATCGTGTTCCTGCTGCACCTCGGTGGCGTCTTCCTCGGCGCGCAGGTTGACCGCGCCGAGCGCGTCGCGCTGGCGCTTGTAGCGGTTCACGTCGGCCTCAAGCGTCTCGGCCGTGGGGATCTGGTCGGGATTCACATCGAGCTGGTTGAGCAGCTGGTTGGGGGTGACCTGCTGATCCTCGGCGATGCGTTCGGCGGCATAGACCACGGTTTCGCGGGCGGCGTCGACGCGGGCCTCGGCGCGGGCACGGGCTTCGCGCGCCTCGGAGGCGAGGCGTTCGGCCTCGCGTTCGGCCTGCACGGCCTCGCGCTGCGCGCCCTCGGCGCGCGACAGCTTGTCGGCGGCCTCGGCCCGGCGGGTTTCGGCCTGGGCGATGGCGACGGAGAGTTCGTCGCGTTTGGCGGCGATTTCGGCGGGGGCGGCGCTGGCCTCCTTCAGTTCGACCTCGGAGGCGGCCTTGCGTTCGACCAGTTCGGCAATGCGCTTTTCCGCCGTTTCCAGCCGGTGTTTCCAGCCGCTGATGTCCTTGGTCACCTCTTGGGTGCGGCGGGTGCGCGCCTCGCCCTCGCGGCGCAGTTCGTCATGGGCCGAGCGGCGGGTGAGCATGGTGATGCGGGCCGCTTCGACGGTCTGCTTGATGTCCTCGACCTGTTGCCGTGCGGTGGCCAGATCTCCCAGACCCTGCAGGCCGGCCTCGGCCTCCTTGACCTGGGCGCGGGCGGCCATGGCGTCTTCGGCGTGGCGTGTCACGGCCAGCGTGAGGTTCTCCAGCTTGCCCTGGGCGAGGTTGCGGTCGGCCTCGGCCCGGCTGAGCGCGCGGGCGGCGACGGCGACGGCCTGATCAGCGTCGCGGCGGGCGAGGCGCGCGGCCTTGTCGGCCTCGGTCACCTCGGCCAGTTTGCGGCTGAGCATCTCGTGCGCGGCGCGGGCGCCTTCGGCCCGGGCGCCGACGCGCTCCATCTCCTGTTTCAGCGCCTCCAGCCGGTTGAGCTGTTCCAGCCGCAGCGCGGCGGCGCTGGGGGCGTCCTCGGCCCAGGCGCGGAACCCGTCCCAGCGCCACAGGTCACCATCCACCGAGACCAGCCGCTGGCCCGGTTGCAACAGCGGCTGCAGGCGCGCGCCGGCGTCGGAATCCACCAGCCCAATCTGGGCAATCCTGCGCGACAGGGCATCCGGCCCGGAGACATGCAGCGCCAGCGGTTCGGCGCCGTCGGGCAGCGGCTGGTCCCGGTCGTAGCCGGGCACCGGAACCCAGCCGGAGGGGCCGTCGGCGTCCACCAGCGGTGCGCGCAGATCGTCCGCCAGCGCCGCGCCCAGCGCCTTTTCATAGCCCGGTGCAACCCGCAGAAGGTCCATCACCTGGCCACCTTCGGCGGTGTCGCGGGCCACCAGCTTGGCCAGCGCCGTCGCCTCGGCCTTGAGCGCGCCGGCCTCGCCTTCGGCCTCGGACCGCTGGGCGCGGGCCTCGGCCTCGCGCGATTGCGTGTCGCTGCGCAGCTGATCGGCGGCGGCCAGCGCGGCCTCGGCCTGTTCGGCATCTGCAATCGCCTGCGCCTCGGCCCGGCCGGCGGCGTCAAAGGCGGCCTCGGCGCTGGCCAGCGCGGTTTCGGAGGTGGTCACCGCCTCGCGCGCGCGGGCCTCCTCGCCTTCGGAGCGGGCCAGCATCTTGCGGCTGTCGTCCAGCAGGCGCTGCGCCGACTGGTGGCGGGCGGCCAGCCGGGCGACGTCTTCGGTCACCTCGCTGAGGCGGCCTTCGCGGTCGCTGAGCACGGCGGCGGCCTCGCGCGCCTGTTCGGCGGCCTCGGCCAGCCGGGCCTCGTGCCCCTCGCCCGCCTTGGCCAGTTCGCGCGCCTCCCATTCGAGCCGTTCGATGGTTTCGCCGGCATCGCGGTTCAGCCCGGTTTCGCGGTCGATGTCCTTGGCCAGCTGGGCGATCCGGGCGTTCAGGGTCTCGATCGTCTGCAGCGCCCGGTCCTGCTGGTCCTTGAGCGTGTCGCGCTGGACCTGCAGACGCTGCAGCACGGCGGCGGCGATGGTTTCCTCTTCGCGCAGCGGCGGCAGCGCGTCCTCGGTCGCGGCGCGGGCCTTGCCGGCGGCGCGGGCGGCGGCTTCGGCCTGGGCGGCCTCGCTGGTGCGGGTGCGATGCACCTCTTCGGCGCTGGCGCGCGCCTCGTCCGCCTCTTTCCAGCGCCTGTAGAGCAACATGCCCTCGGCCTGCCGCAGCTGGGTGCCGATTTCGCGGTAACGGGCGGCCTGGCGGGCCTGGCGGGCCAGCTGGGCCAGCTGCGCGGCCAGCTGTTCGATGACATCGTCGACCCGCAGCAGATTGGCCTCGGCCCCGTTCAGCTTCAGCTCGGCCTCGTGCCGGCGCTGGTAGAGGCCGGAGATACCGGCGGCCTCTTCGAGGATTCGGCGGCGCGATTTCGGCTTGGCGTTGATCAGCTCGGCGATCTGGCCCTGCCGCACCAGCGAGGGCGAATGGGCCCCGGTGGAAGCATCGGCGAACAGCATCTGCACGTCGCGGGCGCGGACGTCCTTGGCGTTGGCCTTGTAGGCGCTGCCGACGTCGCGGGTAATGCGGCGCACGATGTCGAGCGTGTCCTGATCATTGAACCCCGAGGGCGCCAGCCGTTCGGAATTGTCGATTTGCAGGCTGACCTCGGCAAAGTTGCGGGCGGGCCGGGTCGCCGCGCCGGCAAAGATCACATCCTCCATGCCGCCGCCGCGCATCGCCTTGGGACGGTTTTCGCCCATCACCCAGCGCAGCGCCTCCAGCAGGTTCGACTTGCCACAGCCATTCGGACCAACAACGCCGGTCAGCCCGTCCGCGATTATCAGATCGGTCGGATCGACGAAGCTTTTGAAGCCGGTCAGTCTGAGTTTCGAAAAGCGCAAAATGGGGACCTGGTGATTCCTGTTGAGTTGAAAATGTGCGGTGTTGCCCCGCGCTGAGTCAATGCGTTTGACGCTGCATCTGGGAATTTCCGCCGATTTATCCACAATATGTTGACGTTTTCCGGGGATTTCGCAGCGGATGCCGGTGCTGCGTTGACAGCTTTGACCGGGATGGATCAGGCTGCGGGAAACGGATGCAACCGCGCGAGAGGGCTGTCATGAAACGAATTCTTTCCGTCGCCCTGCTGGGCCTTGGCAGCCCGGCATGGGCGCATCATCCTCTGGCGGGGCAGCCGATGGAGACCCTCGGCCACGGCCTGTTGTCGGGGCTGGGGCATCCGGTGCTGGGGTTCGATCACCTGTTCTTTGTGCTGGCGATGGGGCTGGCGGCGCGGCTGGCGGGCGTTCCGCTGCGCGGGCCGCTGCATTATGTCGTGGCGATGCTGGCGGGCTGCGCGGCGCTTTATACCGGGTGGGAGCTGCCGCTGCGCGAGGCGATGATCGCGCTGTCGCTGCTGGTTGTCGGCGGGGTGCTGGCCAGTGGGCGGGCGATGTCGCCGGCGGGGCTGGGGCTGATGTTCGGCCTGTTCGGCCTGTTCCACGGCGCCGGGTTTGGCACCAGCATCGCGGCGCAGGAGGGCGGGGTTTCGGGCGCGGTCCTGGCGGGATACCTGATCGGGCTGGGCATAGTGCAATACGGGCTGGCGATTGGCGCCGGGTTTGTCGTCGCGCGGGTCGCCGGCGCCGCGGGCGCGGCGGCGATGCCGGCGCGGCTGGCGGGCGCGATGGTCGCCGGAGCGGGGCTGTTTCTGTGCCTGGAGGCGGCAGAGGGGCCGGTTCTGGGCTGGCTGCTGTCATAGGGCGGCGGTGGCGGCGAACCGGACTCAGTACGGGTCGCAGTCGAATTCGAGGTACTTGGGCCCCGGCCCCTCGTTCTCCCACCGGCTGACTTCGAGGCAGCTGTAGTTGGCATAGCCGACGGGTAACCAGACGCGGCGGTCGCCGGTGCCGCCGCAATCCAGCACGCCGGTGATCACCGCCTGATCGCCCAGCACGCCGGTCACCCGGCAGCCGCTGACCCGCGCCATGGCAAAGGCCGCGCGATCACCGATCGGGCCGAGGCGCGGCGCGTATTGCGGGTTCAGGCGCACCGCCTCGGCCAGCCCGCCACGCACGCGGACATCGAAGAGGCTGCCGTCGACTGCGATACGCGTGGCCGGAACCGACCGGAAATGCGGCGTCGGTCCGCCACAGGCGGCGAGCAGACTCAGCAGGATGATGGCCCAGTATCGCATGTCGGCAGACTGCGGTCCGAATGGTTAACGAATGCTTTCCCGGCGGCTTGATCCAGATCAAACAACACATTCTCGATTCGGAATACTTATGTATTCCAGATATGGAATATAATTGGAGCCGACCATGCCGCATGCGTTCAGACGCCCCGCCGACACCTACTCGCCGCTCTACTTTCTGGCCTCGCTGGGGGCGGGAGGTCTGACGGTGACGTTTTTCATGTACCTGATGTTCTGGGTGCCGCATAAATCCCGGCCCGTGCCGGTGTTCGAGGACATCATGGCGGTGTTCGACACCGGTTCGGTCGCGTTGAAATCGGCGACCCTGCTGGCGATGATCGGCATCGCGGTCTTTGCCGTTCTCAACGTCAAGTCGCTGATTTGGAACCTGTCGGCGCTGTCCCGGTTCCGCAAGACCGAGGCCTATGCCGCGCTGCGCGCGTCGAACGCGGAAACCACGCTGCTGGCGGCGCCTTTGGCCATGGCGATGACGGTCAACGCGATGTTCATCGTCGGTCTCGTGTTCGTCCCGAACCTGTGGTCGGTGGTCGAATACCTGTTCCCGATGGCGCTGGTCGCGTTCCTGGCGATCGGTGTCTGGGCGTTCGGGACCATCGGCGATTTCCTGGGACGGGTGCTGACCAAGGGCGGGGTGTTTGACGTGACCGCGCACAACTCCTTTGCCCAGCTGCTGCCCGCCTTTGCGCTGTCGATGGTCGGCGTCGGGCTGGCCGCGCCGGCGGCGATGAGCCACGCGACGCTGACGGTGGGCGCGTCGCTGGTGTTCAGCACTTTCTTTGGCTTTGCCGCGATCCTCTACACGGTGATCGCCGCCACCACGGCGTTTTCCTCGATGCTGCAGCATGGCACCGCCAAGGAGGCCGGGCCGACGCTGATGGTGATCGTGCCGATCATGACAGTGCTGGGCATCCTGTTCCTGCGCCAGGGCCACGGGCTGCATGTCGGGTTCGACGCGCATACGACAGCGGGCGAAACCATGGTGTTCCTGGCCCGGCTGCTGACCGTGCAGATCCTGTTCCTGATGCTGGGGCTGCTGGTGCTGCGGCGGCAGGGGTATTTCACGGATTACGTGTTCGGCACACAGACCTCGCCGGGATCTTATGCGCTGGTCTGCCCGGGTGTGGCGCTGTCGGTGATGATCCACTTCTTTGTCAACAAGGGGCTGGTGGGCGCCGGTGTGATCGACAAGTTCGGCGCGGGTTATTGGGCGATCACCGCCGTGGCGTTGGTGGCGCAGGCAGCGATGATCGTGCTGGTGTTCCGTCTGAACCGCCAGCATTTCACCCTGCCCTCGGACGCCGCGATGGTGCCGGGCGAATAATCCGATAGATCACCGGACCGGCCGTGGAAAACCCGGCCGGTCCGGGCGTGCCGCCGGGGGACGGTTTCTAGAACACCACGAAATCCTTGCTGGAATAGCCCCGCCGACGGGCGCAGACCTCGTACCCCTCGCGCGAGCCTTCGTCGTTTGTGTTGCCCTCGATGGTGTCAAAGCCGCCCTGATCGGCATCCGATACCAGCCCCACATGGGTCCAGTCGGTAGAGGTGCGCCGCACCAGGAACAGGCTGCCGGGTGACAGGTCCTGCGGGCGGGCGTCGCGCTCCTTGACGAACAAACCGGCGGTCTCGGCCTGGGCGGCCAGCGTATCGCAGGAAAAGCTGCCCTTGATCGGCATGCTGGCATCGCGGATCTCGGCGGCCTGATGCATCAGGAAGGTGACGAAACCGGCGCACCAGGGCCAGGCGTTGCCCTCTTCGCCGTTCATGTACATCCGCACCCAGGGGCCACGGTTCTGGCCGCCGATTTCGACCGGGTGCGCGGCCAGGTGGACCTGCGCCATGGCGGTGACCGCATCCGAAAAGCTGTGCGTCGCCTGCGCGGCGGGTTGCAGCACCCCGACCATCGGCGCGGTCATGGCGGCAAAGGTTGCCGCATCCACGACGCCGGTGACCGGAAGCCCGGCGCGGGACTGGAACTGGCGCACGCGGCCCTCGGTGATGCCGCCGAAATCCTCGTCGATCACCAGCCCCAGCCCGTGCAGGCAGAGCCATTCCTGCACCCGGCGTGCGCGCATGCCACGGGTGCCGTTCGAGACCGGGTCCTGAAGTTCGATTTCGTCGCGGATGGAGGCGCGGAGCGTACCGAATTGGTTGCCCTGAACATACATGGTTCAATTCCTTTCGAAAAAATGGGTCGTCTGGGTAATCCCGGCATCTTAGCACAATTCGGCCGATTTTGCAGCCGCCCGGCATTTCGTTGCCTCCGTATCCGGGCGGTCCTATAACGTGGCCACCTACCCAGAGGTCCACGCCATGCCGTTCCAGAAAGTTCAGCCAGAAAAGCTCTCCACCTCGGTCGTGCGTCAGATCGAGCTGCTGATCCTGCGCGGCATCCTGCAGCCGGGCGAGCGGCTGCCGTCGGAGCGCGAACTGTCCGAGCGGCTGGGCGTGTCGCGCCCGTCGCTGCGCGATGCGGTGGCCGAATTGCAGGAGCAGGGGTTGCTGACCACCCGCGCCGGGGCCGGGATCTTTGTCGCCGACGTGCTGGGATCGGCGTTTTCGCCGGCGCTGGTGCGGCTGTTCGCCAGCCATGACGAGGCGGTGTTCGACTATCTGTCGTTCCGGCGCGATATGGAGGCGCTGGCCGCCGAACGCGCCGCGCGGCTGGGATCGTCCAGCGATCTGAAGGTGATCCAGACGATTTTCGACAAGATGGAAGCGGCCCAGAGCCGCCGCAACGCCGAGGAAGAGGCGCGGCTGGACGCGCAGTTTCATTCGGCCATCATCGACGCCAGCCACAACGTGGTGATGTTGCACATGATGCGGTCGATGTTCGACCTGCTGCGCGAGGGCGTGTTCTATAACCGGCAGGTGATGTTCCGTCAGCGCACGTCACGCGCCGCGCTGCTGGACCAGCACCGCGCGATCAACGACGCGATCCAGGCCCGCGACCCGCAGGCGTCGCGCACGGCGGTCGAGATGCATCTGGACTATGTGCTGCAGGCCCTGCAGGACCAGCAGAAGGCCGATCGCAACGAGGCCATCGCGCGCCAGCGGCTGCAGCACGAAACCACGCGCGGCTGAGGCGGCGGCAGGAGGGGGCGCTGCCCCCATGGGCCTGCGGCCCATTCCCCCGGGATATTTTTGAACAGAAGAAGGCTGCGGGCGTTTTGCCGGATCAGCGGTTGGCGGGAGCGCCGCCGCCGCCCTGGGTCGAGAACAGCAGGTCGCTGAGGGACATGCCGGTTTCCATCGCGCCGAGGATGACCGTGGTCTGGCCACCGTTGGAATCGTGGACCACCCATTTGCGCAGGGCCACGGGATCGGCGGTAAACATCAGCTCGATCCGCCCGGCTTCGGGTGTTTCGGGGTCCTGCGCGGTGACCACGGTGGCGGTGCCGTCGAAGCTGTGGCCGACGACCATGTTGGCGCGGTTCAGATCCACCTGTTTCGCCAGGATGATGGAGAGCGGCGTGCGCCGCAGCGGGTAGCTTTCGGGCGGCTGGTTGGATTTCGGGTCGTGGATCATCA
This sequence comes from Seohaeicola saemankumensis, assembly GCF_020171285.1. Taxonomy (GTDB): domain Bacteria; phylum Pseudomonadota; class Alphaproteobacteria; order Rhodobacterales; family Rhodobacteraceae; genus JAIUZI01. The sequence continues at coordinate 210,504 of NZ_JAIUZI010000010.1, read as the reverse complement.
CGGTGCCGCCGCCCGCGATCACCACGGCGGAATCGGGCGGATCGTATTCGAACCGCATCCGGCCGGGCCGGTGCAGGTAGAGCATGCCGGTGGACAGCGAGCCGTCGTCGTTGATCTGGGTGAACGGGCTTTGCGCGGTTTTCAGACCGTTCATGTAGCTGGAGATGGCCGACAGCGGCAGCTGTTCGGCGGCCAGCGCGGCCGGGCCCGTCAATGACACCAGCGCCGCCACCACGGGCAGCGCCAGCCGGCGCAGGCCCGAGACCAGCGGCGACAGGATCATGTTGCGGGCGATCAGAAGCTTTCTCATGGCATCAACATAAGATCCGGCGCGGCGAATGTAAGATGCCCGGTTACTGTTGTTCGGGCACCAGGATTTCGCGTTTGCCGACGTGGTTGGCGGGTGACACCAGGCCTTCTTCCTCCATCTGTTCGACCAGGCGCGCGGCCTTGTTGTAGCCGATTGCCAGCTTGCGCTGGATGTAGGAGGTCGAGCATTTGCGGTCCTTGATGACGATGGCCACGGCGGAATCGTAAAGCGCGTCCTCGCCGTCGGTATTGCCGCCAAGGCCCAGCACCGCGTCGATGTTGTCGGCCTTTTCCTCGTCCGGACCGTCGAGCACGTTGCTCATGTATTCCGGCGGGCCGTAGGCCTTGAGGTGGTTGACGATTTCCTCGACCTCTTCGTCGCTGACAAAGGGACCGTGGCAGCGGGTGATCTTGGCGCCGCCGGCCATGTAGAGCATGTCGCCCATGCCGAGGAGCTGTTCGGCGCCCATTTCGCCCAGGATGGTACGGCTGTCGATTTTCGAGGTCACCTGGAAGGAGATCCGGGTCGGGAAGTTGGCCTTGATCGTGCCGGTGATCACATCGACCGAGGGCCGCTGCGTCGCCATGATCAGGTGGATGCCGGAGGCCCGCGCCATTTGTGCCAGGCGCTGGATGCAGGCTTCGATCTCTTTGCCTGCGACCATCATCAGGTCGGCCATCTCATCGACGATGACCACGATGAAGGGCATCGCCTCGGGCGCGAATTCCTCGGTCTCGAACACCGGTTCGCCGGTGTCGTCGTCAAAGCCGGTCTGCACCGTGCGGCTGAACATCTCGCCCTTGGCCAGCGCCTCGCGGACGCGGCCGTTGTAGCCTTCGATGTTGCGCACGCCCATCTTGGACATCTTGCGATAGCGGTCCTCCATCTCGCCCACCACCCATTTCAGGGCGACGACGGCCTTTTTCGGGTCGGTGACAACGGGGGAAAGCAGATGCGGGATGCCGTCATAGACGGAGAGTTCCAGCATCTTGGGGTCGATCATGATCAGGCGGCATTCCTCGGGCGTCAGCTTGTAGAGCAGGCTGAGGATCATCGTGTTGATCGCCACCGATTTACCCGACCCCGTGGTCCCGGCGATCAGCAGGTGGGGCATCTTGGCCAGGTTGGCGACCACGCTGTCGCCGCCGATGTCCTTGCCCAGCGCCAGTGGCAGGCTCATGTTGCTGTCGCCGAAATCGCGGGAGGCGAGGATTTCGCGCAGCACCACCTTTTCGCGGTTTTCATTGGGAAGTTCGATGCCGATGACCGAGCGGCCCGGCACCGTCGACACCCGCGCCGAGAGCGCCGCCATCGAACGCGCGATGTCGTCGGCCAGACCGATCACGCGGCTGGCCTTGAGTCCAGGCGCCGGTTCCAGTTCGTACATGGTGACCACCGGGCCGGGGCGGACGCTGACGATCTCGCCCTTGACGCCGTAGTCGTCCAGCACGCTTTCCAGCATCCGGGCGTTTTCCTCGAGCGCCTCGTCGCTGAGGTGATGGCGCTGGATCTCTGCCGGGTTGGTCAGCAGGTTCAAGGGGGGCAGTTCATAGGTATGCGCCGGTTCCTCGAAGGCCAGCGCGGGCTGCGCCTCGGCCTGGGCACGGCGCGAGGGCGCGGGGGCTTTGCGGGCCGGGTTCTGCACCACCTTGCGCGGTTCGGACACCGGGATCTGTGGCCGGGCCGGAGCCGAGGCCTGCAAGGGCAGTGGCTGTGGCGCGGGGGCGGGTTCGGGAGCGGCGTCGAAATCGGCCTCTGGCGGAGGGGCCATCGGGGCCGCCGCCTGAGGAGCGGGCGCGATCTGTGCCGCGGTTACGGGCGGTTCCGGCGGCAGGTTCGACGGGCCGGTGGTATCGAGCACCAGCGGGTCGGGGCCCCTGCCCCGCCCCTTGGTCAGCGGCCGCGACGGGTCGGGTTCGGGCGGCAGATCGACATTCGAGCGCGAGCGGATCACATCGGCGATCTTGGCACGTATGCGGTCGTCGCCGGGCATCGATTCGTAGCCGTCGACCGGGTCGGGCTCGATCAGTTCCGGTTCCGGCATCGGTTCGGGGCGACGGATCAGCGACGGCATCAGGGACAGGAAACCGCCGCGCTCTTCGGGCGCGTGTTCCGGTTCGGGTTCGGGGGCGGTTTCGGGCGCTGGTGCGGGTGCGGTGCGGGCGGCGACCGCCCGGGCCACGGATTGCGAGATGACGGGTTCAGCCCGTGTCGCAACCAGCGGTGCGGCCGGGGCTGCGGCCCGCGCGGCGGCGTCCGCCTCGGCCTGGGCGGCGGCGAGTGCGGCGGCCTCCTGCGCAGCGGCTTCGCGGGCCAGCCGCGCGGCTTCCTTGCGTTCGGCGCGCTGTTCGCGCTGGTTGCGCGCGGCGGTCACCGCCGAGGACGCGCCGCGCCCCAGCAGGGTCATCAGCAGGCCATAGACCATCACCACGCCGATCAGGACAAAGCGCAAGCCACGCGACAGTTCTGCCCGGGTAAAGCCCAGCACGAAGGCTCCAATCGCCAGCATCGCCACGGCGGTCACCAGCGACATCAGCTTGACCGCGAAATGCGATCCCACCGGCAGCAGTGTCAGCATTGCCCCCATTACGGTATCGCCAAACAGCCCGCCAAGGCCAAAGCTGTGGGTGGCTTTCCATTCCGCGCCCGGTACCAGCGTGGCGGCATAGACCGAGGCGATCGCAATCGCGATGGGGGCAAAGATCACCCGGCTGATGGCCCGGTCTTCGCCCCAGTGAAAGGCAAACCGCACACCCCAGGTCAGCGCAACCAGCGCGATGCCCCAGCTGCCCCAGCCCACGATCATGAACAGCGGCGCGGCAATCGAGGCCCCGATCCGGCCCAGCCAGTTCTGGACCGGCGCATCGGTCGACACCATCCAGTTCGGATCGTCGGGGGTATAGGACCCGATCATTGCCGCTGCCGCGAGTCCGAGACAGATCAGGACGATCCCGATCAGTTCCTTGCCCCGTTTTTCGATCGCTGCCTGCATGTTGCTGTCCAGAAGCGGATCGCGGCTGCGTGTATGATATGCCATGCCCTACCCTCGGTTCACTTTTTCTATTCCTGCGCTCTTGTTACCGCCTGCCGGGTCCCGGCCTGCGGTTTGCGCTTATCCGTAAATACAATCGCGCAGCGTGATCAGCCCGCGATGCAGTTCTGCCTTTGGGGCCACCATGGCGACCCTGATAAATCCTGTTCCGGGGTTCTGCCCCGGCGCGCCCTGCGCCAGATAGGCGCCGGGCAACACCCGGACCCCGGTTTCGCGCCACGCCTTCAGCGCCGCCTGTTCGCCGTCATCCACCGGCAGCCACAGGAAAAACCCGGCCTCGGGCGCCTGGTATCCCTGCACGCCGCCCAGCACCTCGTCGGCCAGCGCGTATTTCTCCTGGTAGAGCGCGCGGTTCTCCTCTACATGCGCCTCGTCCGCCCAGACCCGTGCCGCTACCGCCTGCAGCGGCGCGGGCAGCGGCGCGCCGGCGTAGGTGCGCAGCTGCTTGATCCGCGCTATGCTGTCGGGTCCGCCCGCGACAAAGCCGGACCGCAGGCCCGGCAGGTTCGACCGTTTCGAGAGCGAGTGAAAGACGGTCACCCGCTCGGGGTCGGCGCCGACCTCTTGCGCGACCTGAAGCGCGCCCACGGGCGGCGTGTCGCGGTAGATCTCGGAGTAGCATTCATCGGCGAAGATGCGGAAATCATACTGCTCGGCCAATGCGATCAGATTGGCCCAGTAATCGCGCGTGGCCACCGCGCCCTGCGGGTTGGCGGGCGAACAGATATAGACGATTGCCAGCCGGTTCAGCACATCCGCACCCAGCGTCGCGAAATCGGGCAGGAACCCATCCGCCGCCGTGGCGGGCACGAAACGCGGCTCTGCGCCCACCGACAGCGCGGCCACCATATAGACCTGGTAGAACGGGTTCGGGCAGGCGATCACCGGGCGCTGGCCGTTCTTTGTCTCGGGACACAGCGCCATGGCGGCGTTATACAGCCCCTCGCGGGTGCCGTTCAGCGCCATCACCTGGGCGTCGGCGCTCAGCGCCACGCCATAGCGGCGCTGCACCCAATTCGTGATCGCGCCTAGCAATTCGGGCGAGCCTTCGTTCGGCGGATAGTTGTTAAAGCCGCTGGCGTTTTCGACGATGACATCGGTAACCCATTGCGGGAACGCGTGTTTCGGCTCTCCGATGGTCATGTGCACGACATCGCCGCCGGGGGCAAACCCGTCGAGAAGAGCCCGCAGACGCGGAAACGCATAGGCCGGTAGGTTCGAAAACCGCTCGGGGAAATCCATCACATGTGCCTCAAGTCCGGGATCATTCGCGCCCCGTTTGAAGCCAAATTACAGACCGCCCCCCGATCCGTCCAGAGCCCGCGCGCCTTGTGCCCGAATTTGTGGCTTTCAGGCCAGCGCCCGTTCCGCCGCCGTCCCCAGCCGCAGCAGCGCCTCTTCGCTGTCTGGCGGTCCCATCAGGGACACACCACAGCTGGGCGTACCCGTGGGAAGGGTCAGCGCACAAAGCCCCATCAGGTTACCGATCCGCGTGTTGCGCAAGGCCAGCAGGTTTTCCGTCACATAGTAGTCATGGTCGCTGAGCAGCCGGTCGGCCGAAGGCGGCAGGATCGGAGAGGTCGGGCAGATCACCGCGTCGAACCCGGCGGTGGCGCTGTCCCAGGCCATGCGCACCGCCTCGACCAGGGCCCAGCCGGCCACGTAATCGGGGGCGGAATGCTTTGCCCCGGCGCGAAACCGTTCGAGGATCTCGGCATACATCAGTTCCGGGTTGGCCTCGATCACGTCGCGCCACAATCCATAGGCTTCGCCGCAATACAGCACCTCGACCGCCGAAAAGGCGTCGGGCAGTTCCGGCACCTTCACCGGCACGATTTCAGCCCCCGCATCGCGGAACCGACGAACCGCATGATCAAAGGCCGCTGCAGGCGCGTCGCGCAGCCCGTCAAAAGCGAGGGTTTCCAGCACCGCGAACCGCCGCCCCTTGAGAGAGGCACCGCGCAGGTCGGCCGCGTGCCCGTTCTCAAGCGCCGCCAGCAATAGCGCCGCGTCCTCGACCGAACGGGTCAGCGGGCCGACCGTGTCGAGCTTGAGGCACAGCGGCACGACCCCTTCGAGACTGACGCGGCCACTGGTGGTTTTCAGCCCGACAAGGTCGTTCCACGCCGCCGGGGCCCGCACCGAACCGCCGGTGTCAGACCCGATGCCCGCCGCTGCGAGGCCATAGGCGACAGAGGTCGCCGCCCCGGAGGACGATCCGCCCGACACCGCGCCGGCGTCATTCACGCAGGGCGGCGAGGCGGTGACCGGGTTCAGCCCCAGCCCTGAAAACGCCAGTTCGCTCATATGCGTCTTGCCCAAACAGACCGAGCCCAGCGCGGTGGCATTGCGCAGCACCAGCGCGTCGCGGTCCGGCACCCGGTCTTTCAGCAGGGCCGAGCCGGCCTCGGTGGCGGTGCCGGCAGTATCAAAGAGATCCTTCCAGCTGATCGGCACCCCGTCGAGCAGTGACAGGCGCAACCCGGCCTGCGCCCGGTCGCGCGCCGCACCGGCCTCGGCCAGGGCGCGGTCGCGCGTGGTGCGGGCATAGATGCGATCGCTGAACTCATGCCCTTCGATCGCGTCGAGGTAACATTCGGTCAGTGCCACCGGGTCGATCTGTCCCGCGGCGATACCGCGGCCCAAGTCGCCCGCAGTCATTGTCAGCCAGTCACGCATTCCTGCCCCCTGTTTTCATCGTAATGCGACGGTAGCGACAGCGCTGCGCATGGACAATCCCGCGCGGGTGATCATATTGCAAGTCATGACGGCAGATACAGATATCGTGATCGTGGGGGGCGGGCTGAACGGCCCCGCCCTGGCCCTGGCTTTGGCGCAGAACGGGTTCACCGTGACGGTGATCGACGCGCTGGCCGAGACCGTGCGCAAGAACGCCGCCTTTGACGGGCGCGCCTATGCGCTGGCGCTGGCCTCGCAGCGGTTGCTCGCCGCCACCGGTGTCTGGGACCGGGTGGCCGACGAAGCCCAGCCGATGCTTGAGATCAAGGTCACCGACGGCCACGCGGGCAGCGGGCCGTCGCCGTTCCTGATGCATTTCGACCATGCCGAGATCGAAGAGGGCCCGATGGGCTATATGGTCGAGGACCGGCACCTGCGCCGCGCCTTTCTCGACGCCATGGCCGACACCCCCGGCATCACGCGGATCAGCGGGAAAACCGTTGTTTCCCAATCTGTTGAGCAGAACCACATGACGCTGACGCTGGACGATGACAGCACCGTCAGCGCCCGGGTTCTGATCGGCTGCGACGGGCGGCGCAGCGGCACCGCCGCACGCGCCGGGATCAAGCGGACGGGCTGGGACTATGGCCAGACCGCGCTGGTCTGTGCGATTGCCCACGACAAGCCGCACAACGGCGTCGCGCATCAGTTCTTTATGCCGCCGGGCCCGCTGGCGATCCTGCCCCTGACCGGCAACCGCAGCTCGATCGTGTGGAGCGAACGGACCGACACCGCGCGCGAGATCCAGGCGCTGGACGATGCCGGATACCTGGCCGCCCTGCGGCCCCGGTTCGGCGACTTCCTGGGCGAAATAAAGCTTGCAGGGAAACGGTTTACCTATCCTCTGGGCCTGACCGTCGCCAACCGTTTCATCGACGAACGACTGGCCCTGGTGGGCGATGCGGCCCATGGGATGCACCCGATTGCCGGGCAGGGTTTGAATGCCGGTTTGCGCGATGTGGGGGCGTTGGTGGAGGTGTTGGTGCTGGCGGCGCGGCGGGGCGAGGATATCGGCGCCATCGATGTGCTCGAACGCTACCAGCAATGGCGCCGGTTCGACACGGCGACGCTGGCCGCCGCGACGGATGTGTTCAACCGCCTGTTTTCCAACGACAATCCACTCCTGAGGATGGGTCGGGACATCGGCATGGGGCTGGTCGGCGCGGTGCCGGGCCTGCGCCGCGGGTTCGTCCGCGAGGCTGCCGGGCTGACCGGGGATCTGCCGCTGCTGCTGCAGGGGAAACGGATTTGAGTCCGTTTTGTACCGCCCCGAAACCCGCCATTGACCGTTTTGTACCAAATTTTCCGCGTCCCTGAGCGCCGCTCGGGGAGGCCCGACCGAGGGGCGACGGCGGCCATCGCCTGAAGCCCGGCGACGCGGCGGCGCTGCGGAACGGCGCGCGAACACTTTCTTTACGCTCGGGTTCTAGTTTGGAGATCCTATCCCTTCATCGGCCAAGGACCCCCGGTGACAGCTTATTCGATCGACATTTTCGCCATGAGTGACGCCACGACAAGCGTCGCGGGGATCATCGAGCAATACATGGGCGGCGACCAATGGGACTGGTATGCCGCATCGAACCCCACGCTCTCGCTCAATTCCGGGGCGACAGCGACGGCCGTCGCGATCACCGACAGCGATGGCGGGGTCGCCGGCGGGACGCTGGACGATGATGGCTTCGGCCAGACCCTGACCACGGATGTCACGATCGGCGGGGTCACCCATACCGCCGGCAGCATCATCGAGAACGAATACGAGATCAACCTGTCCGACGGGACGACCACCTATCGCTTCGTGGCGATCTCAATCAACGACTCGATCATCGGTTTCACCTGGGAGGGCGCCGTTCCGCCCGAGGACGCCACGCTGTCCTATACCTCGGGCAATGCTTTCGACTTCCAGTCGATGGTGCCCTGTTTCACGCCCGGATCGATGATCGCGACCGGGGACGGGGAACGCGCGGTAGAGCGCCTGCGCCCCGGCGACCGTGTGGTGACGGCGGACCACGGTCTGCAGCGAATCATGTGGCTGCGGGCGCGCCGGCTGGACGCCGCCGGCCTGGCCCGGTCGCCGCATCTGCGCCCGATCACCTTTGCACCCGGTTCCCTGGGCGAGGGATTGCCCGCTGCGGCCCTGAGCGTGTCGCCCCAACACCGGATGCTGGTGCGCTCGAAGATCGCCGAGCGGATGGCGGACCAGCCCGAAGTGCTCGTCGCGGCCAAGCATCTGTGCGGCCTGCCCGGGATCGCAGCGACAGAGGGCACCGGGGATGTGACCTATGTGCATTTCCTGCTGGAGCGGCACGAGATCGTCTTTGCCAACAGCGCGCCGACCGAATCCATGCTGCGGGGCGAAATGGCGTTGCGCAGCCTGTCCTGCCTGGACCGGCGGGCGGTGGAACGGCTTTTCCCCGGCATCCGGCGGGGCGCGCCGGAACGCCCTGCGCGCGCAGTGCTGAACGGCCGCGCCGGACGCGAGTTGGCGCGGCGCCATGGGCGGAACCAGCAGACTCTGGTCAGAGGAATGGCCCCCATCGGCCCGTCAGCGCAGTACCGGGACTGCGCCGCGGGTTCGTCCGCGAGGCCGCCGGGCTGACCGGGGATCTGCCGCTGCTGCTGCAGGGGAAACGGATTTGAGTCCGTTTTGTACCGCCCCGAAACCCGCCATTGACCGTTTTGCACCAAATTCCCCGCGTCCCTGAACTCCGTTTGGGCCGCGCGCCGAGCCTGTTCGGACGGGTCGCGGACAGACGGGGGAGGGATCGTTGACCGCTCGTTGATTTGAGGGAAACGGCCCGTAGCTGCCGTTCACAGAAGTCGCCGAGTATGACCGTTTCGAGCCCGGAGTTACCAATGCTGCGGAGCGGACGAATGTCTGGGATCAAGAAGAGCGGTCTTTGGCTATCGTGTGGCGACCGTTGCAAAATGGAACATCCTCGCCTGCCCTCGCGCTTTCGCGGACTTGTTCAGATGACCTCTGTTGTCAACTCTCTACCAGAACCCGGCGGGCCACTCGGAAGCATTCCAGCGCTTGCGGCACGCCGCAATAGATGCCGATCACATGGATGATCGCCCGGATTTCATCCTGGGTGACGCCATTGTTGAGCGCGCCGCGGCAATGGGTTTCCCATTCGTGCATCTTGCCCAATGCACCGATCATCGAAAGATTCATCATGCTGCGTGTTTTGGCGTCGATTACGTCATCGCCCCAGCCAAAGCCCCAGCACCACGCTGTCATCGCCTCTTGAAAAGGGCGGGTGAAGTCATCGGCGGCGGCAGACATACTCGGCCCCCAGCGTCGCCTTGCGCTGCTCTAACCCTTTCAGGAACAGGTCTTCGTCAAATGCGCTTATGATGTTGTCCTTTCAGTCGGATCGCGACGTTTTTGGTCTGCACGTAATTCCAAAGCGCCTAGCGTCCTTTTTCGCGTCCATAGCCGGATTTGCCGTAGTCACCAAAGGGCGTTTCCACACCGCGCGCATACCACTCGTTGACGAAGTCCTGCGCGGCGCGGAGAAGCCGGGTAGCGCCGGTTGCCCGTTCCGGACCGGCAGTGAAAACACCCGCCACTGCTCCGTAGTCGGTGCAAGTCTGCCAGTCGCGCCTCACTCAGCCATCCACAGCCTCCCGCATCCAGCGTTGTAGATGCATGACGGAGTGTTCCGAATTCACCCCGCACGCGGGATCGACGACCAGAGGCCCCGGGACGTATCCACGCGATCTCAACCCGCGCTGTACCGACTCAACAAGGTGAATGTCTTCCTCGACCGTAGTCGCGCGGTCCTGCTGTGCCATGCGGCGGACCGTTTCGTCGTCGTAGCCTCCGATCGAATACCAGCCTCGCCAGACCACTACGTGATCAGCATCCACCGCGCGCCAGTGATAGGTGTTCAGCAGGTTGCCGGGATAGACCTGAAACGAGAACATCGGCCAGAGGAACCATGACGAATACTTGTCATTGTTGGCAAAGCCGCTGTCGATGTCATAGGTCATCTGGCTGAGGTCATTGCATTCGGTGGTGTGGCGCAGGCAGTAACCCTGCGGCTGGATGTCGTAGGTTTCAGGCCGGATCACGCCGGTGGCGAATGTGGGATGGTTCAGACTGCAATGATAGCATTCAGAGTAGTTCTCGACCGAGACCTTCCAGTTGCAATTCTCGGGGATTTCCACCCATTCCAGCGGCTTCAGATCGGCCCAGTTGGGCACGAAGTCTTCCAACTCAGTACGTGCGTTCGGGAACCATTGGTCCATAGGCGCTGCATCCGGGTCAAGGTTGACGAAGACAAAGCCAAGGAAAACCTCGGTGCGCACTTCCGTCAGGCAAATCTTCGCCGCGTCGAAACCGGGTACTGATTTCGCATTCGGCGCCGCGCGCAGCTTGCCGGTCAACTCATAGGTCCATGCGTGATAGGGACAGACGACGACGCGGGTAGAGCCTTCGCCGCTGACGAGCTGATGCGCACGGTGTTGGCAGACGTTATAGAAGGTGCGAATTTTGCCGTCCCGCCCCCTGGTCGAGAACAGGCTTTCGTCGCCCAGATCAAAGGCCACGTAGTCGCCGGGATTTTCAAGCTGGCTGGCGTGACAGGCGAATTGCCAAGTGTGTGAGAGGAGTCCGGATTTTTCCACTTCGAATATCTGTGGATCAGTGTAGTATCGTGCGTCGAGCGACCGCACCGGATCTGTTTCATCCTTCATTCCGGCTCCTTCATGTAAATGCCAAGCTGGTGGCGACGTTTGTGAAAGGTCTCGACCCGGCCAACGATCTCGTCGCTGGCCACCGCGATCACGAAGCTGAGCAGTGTCTCAAGCAGCGCGATAGTGGACACGGACGATGGGAAAAACTGCGGTGTGTCGACGGCGACAACAAAGCAATGGTCAGCCGCTCGGATTATCGGGCTGGCGGGGCTGTCGCTGAGGCCGATGATGGTCATGCCTTGCTCGCGCGCGACCTCGATGGCGGCCACAACCTCCGTCCGATAGGGGCGCATGGACATGGCGATCAGCACGTCGCGGCTATCAGCCCAAGCCAGATCATCCGTCGGTGTGGACCCTGGGCGCGGGATTGCGTGAAATTGCACCATGCCGGTCGAGGCGAGGTAGGTGAAGTTGCGCGCATTTGCGTTGTTCACCCCGACACCCAACGTGAAGACCTGACGGCTGGCCCAGATCGCCTCTGCCGCGGCTTTCAGCGCCTCTGCGTCGATGCTGGCAAAGGTCTCTTCGAGGTTTCGGATCGCGCCTTCGACCATATCGGCATAGAGGCCACCTAGATCGCCCGACTTGCGGATGTCCTGCAACCAGCGCGCCCGGTCGGGAAAGCTGACAGCCCCCTTGCGGATCGCATCTCGAAAGGGCGCGCGGAAATCCTCGTAGCCCTCAAACCCCACTTGGCGCGCCATGCGCACGAAGGTGTTGGGTTTGACGTTCGCAGCCTCGGCAATCTCGCGCACGGTCGAAACCCCCACTTCATTAGGGTTTTCCAACACGTAGCGCGCGGCCTTCTGCGCTTCGGGTGTCAGCGCGTCCCATTCTTCGGTGAGCCGGTCCAGAACCTGACTTGATACGTTTGTTTGATTCATGATTGACGATGGTACAAATGTTCCCTTACCCTTGTCGAGGAAAAAGACGAGTCTGCGATCAGGAAAAACACTATGTCGGACAAGGATTTCCCCAGCCACGCCCGCGTGGTCATTGTCGGTGGCGGCGTGATGGGGGTGGGGCTGGCCTATCATCTTGCGCATGAAGGCTGGGGGCCAGAGGTGGTTCTGCTGGAAAAGGCTGAGCTGACAAGCGGTTCGACCTGGCACGCGGCGGGACAGATCACGCATTCCACATCCAGTTTCTCGCTTGGCAAATGCGTCGATTACAATATCGGCCTCTACTCGGGGGCATTGGAAGTCGAGACTGGACAGGCCGTCACCTGGCACGGCTGCGGCTCTTTCCGGCTGGCCTATACCGAGGACGAGATGGACTGGCTGCGCCACACGCTCTCAGTCGGGCGTTCTCTGGGCTTCAATATCGAACTGGTCGGCCCGGAACGGGTGGCAGAGCTGCACCCGTTCTACAATCTCGAGGGCGTTCTTGGGGCACTGCACACACCCGATGATGGGCACGTGGACCCGACCAACGTGACAATGGCGATGGCCGTAGGGGCACGGGCCAAAGGCGCTCGGATCATACGGCGTTGCCGAGCCACGAACATCACGCAGGCGTCGAGCGGAGAATGGGTGGTGGAAACTGAAAAGGGCACCATCACCTGCGAACATGTCGTCAATGCCGGTGGCACCTATGCGCGCCAAATGGGCGAATGGTCGGGCCTGCAACTGCCGATGACCTCCATGACGCACCACTATTTTGTCACCGACGAGGTGCCGGAGTTCCGCGATCTTGAACGCGAATTGCCGGTGATCCGCGATGATCGCAAGGTGTCGGGCTACATCCGGATGGAGCAAAAAAAGGGCCTGATCGGGATTTACGAGAAGGCCAACCCCAACACGGTATGGGAGGATAACTGTCCCTGGGAGGCCGAGAACGAGCTGTTCGCGGCGGATTATGACCGAGTCATGCCGTGGCTGGAAGAAAGCCTGAACCGCATGCCGATCTTTGCCGAGCTCGGTATTTCACGTGACGTGCACGGAGCAATTTCCCATCCCCCTGACGGAAACCCGCTGATCGGCCCCGCGCCGGGTGTGCGAAACTACTGGTGTTGCTGCGGCACACAGATCGGAATCGGCTGGGGGCCAGGACTGACCCGCGAACTGGCGCGCTGGATGGTGCACGGCGCGGCGGATATCTCGATGCGGGACTACGATCCGCGCCGCTTCGGATCCTACGCGACAAAAGAGTGGCAAGTCGTTAAGGCAAAAGAGGATTACTGCCTGCGCCACGAGATCCCGTTCCCGCATTTCAACCGTCTTGCCGGGCGTCCGATCAAGCCGTCGCCGCTCTACGACACGCTCAAGGCCAAGGGCGCGGTCTTTGAAGAGGTGTACGGTTTCGAGCGCCCACGCTGGTTTGCGCGGGCAGGAGTCGCTCAAGAAGACCACTACTCGTTCCGCCGCACTGTGGTGGACGACATGGTCGCATCCGAGGTTAGAGCGGTGCGCGAACGGGTCGGACTCATGGACGTATCCGCCTTTACAAAGGTGCAGGTCGAAGGGCCGGATGCCTATGCGCTTCTGGACCGGCTGACCGCGAACCGAATGCCGCAAAAGGTGGGGTCGATCACCCTTACCCACATGCTCAACCGCCGGGGCAGGATCGAGTTGGAAACAACCATCGTGCGGATGGCCGAGGATCGGTTCTATCTCGTTTGCGCCGCCTTCTTCGAGCGGCGCCTGCTGGATCATCTCGCGGCGCTGCAAGCAGACGAGACCGTGACCATCACCGCCCTGTCCAGCACCTGGGGTGCGCTGTCTCTCAACGGGCCAATGTCCCGCGACGTACTGGCCGCCTGCACCGATGCGCGTCTGGACAATGCCGCGTTCCGCTGGCTATCCGCACAACAGATCGACATTGCCGGGCATACAGTCTGGGCGTTCCGCATGTCCTACGCGGGCGAACTGGGATGGGAAATGCACATGCCATTCGACGCGATGGCCGATGTCTATGCCGCACTGTGGCAGGCGGGTCAGGCCCACGGTATCGCCGACTACGGCAGCTTCGCCATGAACGTGATGCGCATGGAGAAGGGTTTCAAAGGCGCAGGCGAATTGACCAACGAAGTCACCCTCGCAGAGGCCGACGTGCTGCGCTTTGCGCGCAGGGACAAGCAATATCTGGGCCGGGACATGACCCTGAACACCGATCTGCCTTGGGTCTGCGCCTATTTGGAAATTGAACCGGATGGAACAATCGACGGGCACGGCGGCGAGGCGGTGATGCTGAATGGCAAAGTCGTCGGCTCGACCGCGTCGGTCGTCTATGGCCACACGGTCGGTAAGATCCTCGCCTTCGCTTACATCAAACCCAATGCCGCCGCCCCAGGCACTGCGCTGGAGGTGATCATCCACGGCAAACCCCGCGCCGCTCGCGTACTGGGCGAGCCGGCCTATGATCCGCAAAGCCTGTCGCCCCGCGCAGTTGCAATTCAGGAGCCCGCCGAATGAACCGGATCGCTGCTCCCTCTCTGACGCAGGTTGCGGTCGAACAACGCATCACGCGGCTGCGACTCTGGCACGTGCCGCTGACCAGCCACACCGCCTATTACATGGCAGATGGCAAGACCTGTGACACGGTCGAGACGGTTGTCATCGCGCTCGATACCGACGCCGGGCTCACAGGCTGGGGCGAGGTCTGCCCGATCCCACACTACCTGCCTGCCTATGCCCGTGGCGTGGCGCCGGCGTTGCAGGAACTTACCCCTGTCATTCTTGGCGGTGATCCTATCGGTGCGGAAGCCCTCACGGCCAAGGCCGATGCCTACCTGCCCGGGCATGTCTATGCGAAATCCGCGCTAGATATCGCGCTGTGGGACTTGACCGGGCAAGCTGCTGGGCTGCCGGTTCACGCCCTTGTGGGCGGGCGTCGGCAGGATACGCTACCACTTTACCACTCCATCACCTGCGTCGAACCGGACGAGATGGCACGCATCGCTTGCGACGCACTGGCCGCCGGGATCACCCAGTTTCAGGCCAAGCTGGGTGCCTCCGGCGACTGGCAGACCGATGTCGAGCGGCTGGCGAAGGTGCGCGAGGCTGCTGGTCCCGGCCCGTTGGTATATGGCGATTGGAACTGCGGCGCGACGACGCTGGATGCGATCCGGGTGGGTCGAGGGGCTGCGAATCTGGATGTGATGCTCGAAGCACCCTGTGCCACGCTGGAAGATTGCGCGCGGGTGCAATCGGCCACGGGCCTGCCAATGAAGATGGACGAATTGGCCCATGATACCGCCTCGATGCTAGAAGCACACCGCCTTGGCATCATGGACGCGGTCGCTCTGAAACTTTCGAAGTTTGGCGGGCTCTCGGCCACGCGCCGGGCGCGTGACCTTTGCCTGCATCTCGGTGCGAAGATGTGCATCGAATGCACCTGGGGCAGTGATATCGTCACGGCGGCAGCGCTGCATCTGGGGGCCGCAACCCCTCCCTCCCGCGTTCTGAACGTGTGCGATCTGTCGGGCTACGTCAGCCCGCGCCTCGCGCCGAATGCTCCAACGCGTGCGGCTGGCCGCATCGCGCCACCCGATGGCCCGGGCCTTGGCATTACCGTTGATCAAGATCGCCTCGGCGCACCCGACCTCATCCTGGATTGACCCGATGAACCGCATTTACACCCAATCCGATTGGATCAACCGCGCCCGCGAGGTGCTTCCCGCCGCGGGTTTCGGCAATTTCGATGCGTCGATTGTGATCGCGCGGGGCGAAGGCAGCCGCGTTTGGGACGAGGACGGCAACGAATATGTGGACTACCTGATTGGCTCCGGTCCGATGCTCTTGGGGCATGGCTACCCGGAGGTGATGGAGGCTGTGTTCGAGCAATTGCCGAAGGGCATGACGTTCTTCGCCAACAACGCCAAGGGCATCGAGCTGGCAGAAGCGATCGTCGACGCCGTGCCGTGCTGCGAACATGTGCGTTTTGTCACCTCTGGCGGCGAGGCAGACATGTACGCCATCCGCCTTGCCCGCGCCTATACAGGCAAGCCGAAGATACTGAAGTTCGAAGGTGGCTATCACGGCATGTCTGCCGAGGCGCAAATGAGCCTAGCCCCTTCAAAACAGGTCAACTTCCCCACCGCGGTGCCTGATAGTGCGGGCATTCCGCAGGGCGTGGCAGACGACATGCTGATCGCGCCCTTTAACGATCTTGAAGCCGTCGCCTCGCTTCTCAGCGAGCACGAGGACATTGCGGCCATCATCGCCGAACCCTTGCAGCGCATCATTCCAGCCCGTCCCGGTTTCCTGCAGGGGCTGCGCGATCTTTGCGACAAACATGGTGTGCTGCTGATCTTCGATGAAATCGTCACCGGCTTTCGACTGGCCTACGGGGGCGCGCAGGAACGATATGGTGTTGCGCCTGACATCTGCACCTTGGGCAAGATCATCGGCGGCGGCTTTCCTTTGGCCGCCTTGGGGGCGAGCGCCGAGATTATGGCGCATTTCGATAAAGCAGTCGTGGGGGCGGAGAAGTGGCTGATGCAGCTTGGTACGCTCTCGGGAAATCCGGTCGCCGCGGCCGCAGGCCTAAAGACAATGGAAATCCTCAGGCGTCCTGGCCAATATGAGCGGCTGCGCCACTTGGGGCAGACCTTGATGGACATGCAGTCTTCGGAACTGACCCGGCAGGGCGTCACCCACCGCATCTGCGGTGACCCAACGCTCTTCGATATCTACTTCACCGATGT
Organism: Seohaeicola saemankumensis; assembly: GCF_020171285.1. GTDB lineage: Bacteria > Pseudomonadota > Alphaproteobacteria > Rhodobacterales > Rhodobacteraceae > JAIUZI01. The sequence goes on along the minus strand of NZ_JAIUZI010000010.1, from coordinate 194,058 downwards.
CGATCCTGTTGACTATCGTACGGCCAAACATAGAGATTCAAAAATCAACGAGGTCTGGAACAGTACCTTGCGCACCCACGGTGTCTTTAAGTCACCCGGAAAACTCTATCCATCGCTGGCATTGAAAAATGACGACTTGGAATTGACCAGGTTGGCGTTCAAGCGAGCGGCAAATGCTGTGTCTGAATACGGAATAGGGCCAACGTGATCTGAACTTGCGCGAATTGCTCAGACTGGAATGAATGACTGCAGCGCATTTTGGACCAGACCTCCGCATACGCCAATCAAACGGCGGGTGAGTCCCGCACTGCGGCCGTTGATGCGACATGCGGCAAGTTTCCGGGTCCCGCCCGCCAACTCGTGGTCGGGGCGGCTGGTTCATGGCGGGAGGGGCGGCCGGGCCGGGGTGGCGGGTCAGTCCAGCGGGCGGGCCTCGTCGACCAGCATGATGGGGATGCCGTTGCGGATCGGGAAGGCGAGGTTGGCGGCGCGCGAGATCAGTTCCTGGTGCTCGGCGTCGTATTCGAGGGTGGTCTGGGTCTGTGGGCAGACCAGCGCTTCGAGCATGTGGCGGTCAAAGGCGGGGGTCATTGCAGGGTATCCTCGCTGCTGTCGCCACGGCGCATGGCGAATTCGATCAGGGTGACAAGGGTTTCGCGGCGGGTGGCCAGCGAGGGCGCTTCGAGCAGGGCCTGTTTGTCCTCGGCGTCGAAGTCGAGCAGCATCGAGAGCGAATTGATCAGCAGTTCTTCCTCGGCGTCCTTGAGCGTGTCCCAGTCGGTGGAGAGCTGGCGCGAGGTGAAGAACCGTTCGAGCAGGCCGAGAAAGCGGGGGCGGTCGAAGCCGTGGTCGATCTCGGTCTTGCCGAGGTCGCGGTCGAAGCCCTCCCAGGACACCTGGCAGCGGCGGTAGGGGGTAAAGCCCTCGACCTCTTTGAGCACGCGGTAGCGGCTGATGCCGGTGAGGGTGATCATGTAGCGCCCGTCCTCGGTTTCGGAAAACTGGGTGACGCGGCCGGCGCAGCCGATGGCGTGCAGGCGGCTGTCGTCGTCGCGCATCGGGCAGGGCTGGACCATGCCGATCAGCCGCTGCGGGGTTTTCAGCGTGTCCTCGAACATCTGCAGGTAGCGCGGTTCGAAGATATGCAGGGGCAGCCGGGCGCGCGGCAGCAGCAGCGCCCCCGGAAGCGGAAACACGGGCAGGATGTCCGGCAGGTCAGCGGCTTGCATCATGCACCTGAGTGTAGCCCCGCGGCGCGGTTAGGCAAATATCATCGAGCTGAGCTTGCGCCGGCCATTGAGGACCACCGGGTCGTTGGGCTTGAGCGCGTCGAAGATGGTGAACAGCTGGGCCTTGGCGGCGCCGTCGTTCCAGTCGCGGTCGCGGCGGAACAGGTCGAGCAGCTGGTCGACCGCCTCGGCCACCTGGCCGCTGGCGTGCAGCGCCTGCGCCAGGTCGAACCGCGCCTGCAGGTCGTCCGGGTTGGCCTCGACCGCCGCCGTCAGCTCGGCCACGGGGCCGGCATCGGCGGCCTGGCGGGCGAGTTCGAGCTGGGCATGGGCGGCTTCGAGCGCGGGGTGGGTGGAAATCTCGGCCGGGGCGCCGTTCAGGATCGCCTCGGCCTTGTCCAGCTCGTCCATGGCGATATGGGCGCGGACCAGCCCGCCATAGGCGGCGGCGTGGTTGGCGTCTTCGCCGAGGATGGCGGCAAAGGTCTGGGCCGCGTCAACGGCGGCGCCTTCGGCGAGCATCTCTTCGGCGGCCTCGACCGCATCGTCGAGCTGGCCACCGGGGGATTCACCGCCCGCGGCCTCGATCACGCGGTCGACAAAGGCCTTGATCTCGGAGCCGGGCAGCGCGCCCTGAAAACCATCGACCGGCTGGCCCTTGTAGAAGGCATAGACCGTCGGGATCGACTGGATCTGCAGCTGGCCGGCGATCGACTGTGCCTGGTCGACGTTGACCTTGACCATCTTGACCGCGCCCTTTGCGGCGGTCACCGCGTCTTCGAGCATCGGGCCGAGGGTTTTGCAGGGGCCGCACCAGGGCGCCCAGAAGTCGACGATGACGGGGACCTCCTGGCTGGCCTGAACGACATCGGCCATGAACTCCGCTTCGGTGGTGTCCTTGATCAGATCGGCTGCCGGGGCGGCACCATTGCCGCCGAGAATATCCATCATGTTGCTACTCCGCATATCGGTTGCGCCCTATATGAAAGCTGCGGGCGCGGAAACCAAGGGGGATCTGCGCGCAAACTGCATCTGCCGGGGGTGCAGTTCAGTCGTCGGGGCCGATTTTCCGGGTGTGCGGGAAGTCGCCGGTGGCGATGTAGACCTCTTCCTCGGGCGAGGACAGGCGGCCATAGACCGGGTTGCGGTGTGGGTGGCGGCCAAAGCGGCGGATGATGTCGCGCACGCGGCGCGGCTGGTTGCCCATGTCGCCATAATGCGCGCGCAGGGGGGCGGGCATCGCCGCCACCTGCGCATCGGCCAGCGCGATGGCCCGGTCCATGCGTTCAAGATGATCGGGGCCTTCGCAATGGCAGATGGCAATCAGGTAGAAGTTTTTCTGCCAGGGGTGGGGCAGCGCATCGAAATGGCCGGTGTCGATTCCATCCAGCGCGAAGAGGGTCGCCTTGTTGTCCTGTTCGTAGGCGGCCGGGCTGTCGCGCCAGAGCGAGCGCGAGAACTGGTCGAGCGCCAGGATCAGCGCGAGACGCCCGGTGGCGGTATCGGCCCAGTGGTCGAGCGCGCCGCGGGCGGCGGCGCGGGTCACGTCGGCCCATTGCCCGATGATCGCGGCGTCCATGCCGCCCTGCATCCGGCTGCGCCAGAAGGCGATGTGGTCGTCGGGCACCAGCGCGTCGAGGCCGGGCGGGAACCAGAAGGCCAGCACGTCGTCGGGGGTGACGTCGGACACCGCCTTTTGTCCCATGCCCGCCCCCCTAGAGATCGAAGGTGGCGAAGACCGGGGCATGGTCGGAGGGTTTTTCCCAGCCACGGGCGTCGCGCAGGATGCGGCTGGAGTGGCCGGCGTTGGAGATATCCGGCGTCGCCCAGATGTGATCCAGCCGGCGCCCCTTGTCAGCGGCGTCCCAGTCGCGGGCGCGGTAGGACCACCAGCTGTAGAGCCGGCCGTCAGGGATGTCCTGGCGGGTGATGTCGACCCAGCTGCCGGCATCCTGGGTTTCGGCCAGCTGTTCGACCTCAACCGGGGTGTGGCTGACCACCTTGAGCAGTTTCTTGTGGTCCCAGACGTCATCCTCGCGCGGGGCGATGTTGAGATCGCCGACCAGGATGGATTTTTGCGGCCGGTCGCCATGGAACCAGTCGCGCATCTCGTTCAGGTAATCGAGCTTTTGCCTGAATTTCTCGTTCTTGTCGCGGTCGGGCACGTCGCCGCCGGCGGGCACGTAGAAATTGTGGATCACCACGCCGTTGTCGAGCTGGCCCGCGATGTGGCGGGCGTGGCCGAGGCTGGCGAAATCCTGGTCGCCGATATCGGTGATCGGGCGTTTCGACAGGATGGCGACGCCGTTGTAGCCCTTTTGCCCGCGCGCGATCATGTGGGTGTAGCCGAGCGCGGCGAAACCTTCGGTCGGGATCTTGTCCACCGGTGACTTGCATTCCTGAAGGCAGAGCACATCGGGGGCCTCTTCGGCCAGCAGTTTCAGCACGATGGGTTCGCGCAGGCGGACCGAGTTGATGTTCCAGGTGGCGAGGGTAAAGGGCATTGGCAGGTCTCCGGGTACAGCCGGGCGGAGCCTAGTGCAAAGGCGCGGCGGGCGAAACCCGGTTCCTGCGCGGAGAGGGGAAATGGGGCTCTGCCCCGCCGCCCGTTCCGGGCGGCCCCCCGGAGTATTTCACGAAGAGATGAAAGGGGGATCAGAGGGTGAGAAGGAGGGTGACACCGGCGACCGAGACCACGATGCCGGCGAGCACGCGGGGGGAGAAGGCGCGGTCGCGCAGGATCAGCCGGTTCAGCCCCATGGTGATCAGCGGGTAGGTCGCCACCAGCGGCGCCACCACGGTAACGGTGCCCGCCGAGAGCGCCGCGTAGAGCAGCAAAAGCGCGATGCCGTTGGCCAGGCCGATGGCGACGAACCACAGCATCGGGCCGCGCCCGCCCGGCGGCATCGGCGGGCGCAGCGCCAGGCGACCGGCCCAGATCACCGCCGAGGAGACCAGGTAGCCGATGGTGACGGCGGCCAGCGCGTTGGGCCAGCCGTCGAGCCCGATCTTGACCAGCGGCTGGGCGGCGCCCCGGAAGAACGCGCCGCAGAGCGGGATCGCCAGCAGCCAGAGGTGCCGGGCGGGGTGGGATTTCAGCCGGTCGGTGGCGATCAGCAGCAGCCCGGCGAGGATGGTGGCGATGCCCAGCCACTGGCCGGGGCGCGGCAGTTCGCCCAGCAGCAGGATCGCCAGCCCGATGGCAAAGAGCGGCGTCAGGTTGCCCATGGCCGCCGTCAGGTTCGGCCCCAGCCGGCGGTTCGAGGCGAAGTTCAGCAGCGTCACGGCGGCCGGGTAGACCATGCCGGCGGCGGCGAAGATCAGGGCGCTGCGGGTGTTCCATTCCGCCGCCGAGACGGTCAGCGCCGAGAGCGCCACGAAGAGCGCGGCGCTGGTTGGCACGCTGATCGAGGCGCCGAGCAGCGCCGAGAGGCCGCGCAGCCCGATCTGTGACAGCACGATGCCCAGCGCGATGAAGAAGGCGGAGAGCACGGACAGGAGGATCGGGTCGGTCACGGAGGCAGTCACGGCGGCGGGTCCGGTTCGCGGGGCACTGGCGGGTGATGGTGGCAAGCGGCGGGGGTCGCGCCCAGCGTGACGTTGCGGAACATGGACCGCCGCCACCCTCGCCCGGCGGTCAGACGAATTCGTTCAGGCCCGCGTCATAGCGTTTGGTTCCGAGCCGGCCCGCGGCCTCGAGCGTTTCGATCTTGGCCTTGAGGGTGGTGTTGCGCGTCTTCCACTGGCTGTGATTGACGTGCAGCAGGGCCTCGCGGGGGTCGTTGGAGGCCAGCGCCTGGGTCACGGTTTTCCGCGAGGCGCGGCCCTGGTGGTGGATGTCGGCGATGATGGTGCAGAGCACGTCCGACATGCCGTCCATGCCGTAGCGGCGGTGATAGACCTCGGACATCTTGTGCTGCAGGATCTCGACCGCGACATCGACCTGCAGCGCCCGCAGCGCCGGGTCGTTCGCGGTCCAGTGCATGACGCGGGCGCATTGCAGCACCTCCTGGGTATCGAACTGGAACCGGTTCGGGTTGAGGTAATTCATGAACAGCTGTAGCTGGCGGGCGCCGTTCGGCCCGGTGTTCATCTCGGTTTCCAGATCCGACAGCGCGCCGTCGGAGCCGATGCGGTGCAGCCGCCCGTTGTGCAGCTGCAGGTCGGGGAAGTAATCGCCGGCGCGGTCCAGCCCCACCATCCGTCGGAACAGCAGGATCAGGTTGTCGCCGGGCGTATGGGCGGCCAGCTGGTAAAAGCCGAAGGTGAATTTCGCCCGGTCGTAGGTGTTGATCAGGTTCATCCGGTTCTTGGTTTCGCAATGGCCGGTGGTTTCGAGCAGCTCGGCCCAGTGGTCGATGCGGCTGCGGTGGTCCTCGGCGCGAAACTGTGGCCCGTAATATTGCGACACCGGGATGAACAGGCCGTGATAGGTGTCCTTCGAGAACTCCTTGCCGACGAGAAAGCGCTGCTGGTCGGGGCCGGATTGCGCGGTGGCGAACCAAGTGCCGTTGTCGCGCTCAAGCTCGAAGGCCAGCCCGGCGCGGACCTGCTGGCCGCTGGTGTCGATGGTGAGTTCGAGGTTTTCGTTGGGAAACAGGCCAAAGAACAGCCCCTGATCGCCGGCATAGATCGCCTCGAAAGTGGATTCGAACTTTTCAGGTGTCCATTTCACCACTTCGTCGGGGGTGTTGGAGTAGTGGTAGACATGGCCGTCGCAATAGATGCCGATATGTTTCTGGGGGTGGTTGACCATGGTCCCGGCGTCAAGATCGACGTGGGATTTGCGGGTGATGAACACCAGCTGGGATCGCGTCAGGTCGGCGTCCTCGAACCGGCCGACCTTGGGGCATTGGGCAAAGATTTCGTGCACGCGGATGTTGCCCGGCTCGGCGGTGCCGCCCTTGAAATCCTTGCAGTTGAAGCTGAACGGCATGCCAACGGCGTGGCTGGCGAAATGGGCGCAGTGGTTTTGCGACAGGTCGTGAAATTTGTTGGGGCAGATCTCGGCAATTGATTGCCCGAGGAATGCGTCGAGTCTGGTTTTCAGATCGGTCATGAAAATGTCTCCGTCAAAAATGAATGCGGAGAGGATAGCATAATTCCGGTGAATAATCCTGTTGCCGAGTGCGGGCGGGCATCGGGACAAAAAAAGGCCGGGCGCGAGGCCCGGCTTAGTCCAACAGGGAGGTGCATGTCATGACCCGGACATGCGCGGGATGAGTTGACCCTAAAGATGCGGCCAGATTGTCGCTTTGATCTGTGTCAAGAAAACTTCACTTTTTAACTTAGGCCACCAGACGGTATCCGCCCGATTCCGTGACCAGCAGACGGGCATTGGAGGGGTCGGGTTCGATTTTCTGCCGCAGCCGGTAGATATGGGTTTCCAGCGTGTGGGTGGTGACCCCGGCGTTATAGCCCCAGACCTCGTGCAACAGCACGTCGCGGGCGACGACGCCATCGGAGGACCGGTAGAGGAACTTGAGGATATTGGTCTCTTTCTCGGTCAGGCGGATCTTGCGGTCGTCCTCGGTGATCAGCATTTTCATCGCCGGCTTGAAGGTATAGGGGCCAAGCTGGAACACCGCGTCCTCGGATTGTTCGTGCTGGCGCAGCTGGGCGCGGATGCGGGCCAAGAGCACCGGGAACTTGAACGGTTTGGTGACATAGTCGTTGGCCCCGGCATCGAGGCCCAGAATCGTGTCGGCGTCGCTGTCATGGCCGGTGAGCATCAGGATCGGCGCCTTGACCCCCTGTTTGCGCATCAGCCGGCACAGCTCGCGGCCGTCGGTATCGGGCAGGCCGACGTCGAGGATGATCAGGTCATAAAGCGCCTCTTTGGCGCGTTCCATCGCGTTCTGGCCATTGCCGGCCTCGAACACGTCGAAATCCTCGGTCATGACCAGTTGTTCGCTCAGCGCCTCGCGCAGATCGTCGTCGTCATCCACCAGCAAGATCTTTTTCAGCTGCGCCATCGGCGGTCCCTCCTGTGTTCGTGAGGCTCACATGTGCCTGTGCCGGCCTCGCGGCAATGTTTGCTGCAAACTGCTCACGCTGACGTGTCTCACGCAACGGATTTGTTTCACTATTTGTCAAAACCGCTTACATAGCCAAGGAGTTGTACCGGACCCGTCGCATGAGCCTATTGCCCGATATCACCGAGTTGCTGGCCCGCGCCCACGCCGATCTGCGCATGGGTGTGCCCGTCGTGCTGCAGGGCGAGGGCGAGGCCGCGCTGGCGATTGCCGCCGAGACGCTGACGCCCGCGCGGCTGGCGGATCTGCGCGGGCTGGGCGCGCCGGTGGTGGCGATCACCGCGCGGCGGGCCGAGACGCTGAAGGCGCGGGCCTATGACGGCGACCTGGCGCGGATCGAGCTGCCGCGCGATGCCGATGGCGGCTGGGTGCGGGCGCTGGCCGATCCGGCGGACGATCTGATCACGCCGATGAAGGGGCCGCTGACCAGCCAGCGTGGCGGCGGCGCGGCGCTGCACCGGATGGCGATCCAGCTGGCCAAGACCGCGCGGCTGCTGCCGGCGGTGGTGGTGGTCGCGGTCGAGGACGGCGCGGCGGTGGCGGCGCAATACGGGCTGACCCGGATCAACCACGCGCTGGCGGCGCCGCATCTGCGCGATGCCAGCCCGCTGCACCCGGTGATCCACGCGCGGCTGCCGATGGACGCGGCCGAGGCCGGGCGGGTGCATATCTTTCGCCCCGAAAACGGCGGCGAGGAACATTACGCCATCGAGATCGGCCGCCCGGACCGGGACAAGCCGGTGCTGGCGCGGCTGCATTCGGCCTGTTTCACCGGCGATGTCCTGGGCTCGCTGAAATGCGATTGCGGGCCGCAGCTGCGCGGGGCGCTGGCGCAGATGGGGGCCGAGGGGGCCGGTGTGCTGCTCTACCTCAACCAGGAGGGGCGTGGCATCGGGCTGGCCAACAAGATGCGCGCCTATTCCCTGCAGGATCAGGGATTTGACACGGTGGAGGCCAATCACCGGCTGGGGTTCGAGGATGACGAGCGTGATTTCCGGCTGGGGTCGGACATTCTGAAACGGATGGGGTTCCGGTCGGTCCGGCTGATGACCAACAACCCGGCCAAGATCGCGATGATGGAAAAGACCGGGATCGCGGTGGCCGAGCGGGTGCCGTTGAAGGTGGGGCATACTGCGCATAACCAGAACTATCTGGCGACCAAGGCGGCGAAGTCCGGGCATCTGTTGTGAGCCCGGGTGACCTGGTGCTGACGCCGGGGGGTGTGCGGTTCATGGGCCGGCGGTTTCCCTGCAGCATCGGGCGCGGCGGGCTGAGCGCGGCCAAGCGCGAGGGCGACGGGGCGACGCCGCGCGGGGTGCATCATATCGTGGGCGTGCTCTACCGGCCGGACCGGGTTTTGCCGCCGTCAGACTTTGCGCGGCCGATTCTGCCGGGCGACCTGTGGTCCGACGACATCCGCGACCCGGCCTATAACCAGATGGTGCGGGTGCCGCATGGGTTCAGCCACGAGACGCTGCGGCGGGCCGATCCGCTGTATGATATCGTGCTGCTGACCGACTGGAACTGGCCCGAGGCGCAGCCGGGGCGTGGCTCGGCGATTTTCCTGCACCAGTGGCGGCGGCCCGGGTACCCGACCGAGGGCTGCATCGCCTTTCGCCGCGATCACCTGGCCTGGATCGCGGCGCGGGTTGGTCCGGGGACGCGGGTGATCGTCTGAGCTCAGGGCAGGCTGGCGGCGATTTCGGGGTCATATTGCCCGTCGATCAGCACAAAAAGCATCCGGCAGGGTTTGCCGGACCGGTTGGCCCAGGCGTGGTTGGTGCCGCGCTGGACCACCACGCTGCCGGGTTTCAGGGGCACTTCGCCGTCATCCAGAACCAGCGTCATCTCGCCGTCGATCACCACGCCGTAATCGACGGTTTCGGTGCGGTGCATCAGCGGATGCGCGGCGGTGGCGTCCTGGGTCGAGGCCCCGGCATCGCCGATCTCGGCAAAGGCGGCGCTGGCCTGCGCGGTGGCCTCTGCCATCAACTCGGGCGATTCCGGCGGGATATCGACAAAGCGGAACCGGGTGCCGCCGCTGGGCGGCGGCAGCACGATGTCGCCCGGTGTCGGGTCATCGCCATTGTCGACGGGCGCGGGGGTGGCGGCGGTCGCCCAGACCTCGTGAAACACCACGCCGGGCAGCGCCGCAAGCTCGCGTACCACGGGCAATGGCCCGTCGCTGCTGATCACGGCCTTGCCATTGGCGTCATGGCCGGTGACGACCCGGTGAATCGGTGGAAACGGCATGATGGTCCTCCCCTTTTGCCGGCAGGATGGCGCGGGCCGGGGTGGCGCGCAACCGGTTCGGGGGATGTCAGCCGGGGGTGCGGTCGCCAAAGATGGCGGAGCCCACGCGCACATGGGTGGCGCCGAGCGCGATGGCGGTTTCAAAGTCGCTGCTCATCCCCATCGACAGGCCGTCCAATCCGTTGCGCGCGGCGATCTTGGCCAGCAGGGCGAAATGCAGCGCCGGTTCCTCGTCCACGGGGGGGATGCACATCAGGCCGCGCACCGGCAGGTCCAGCGCGCGGGCCTCGGCGACAAATGCGTCGGCGTCAGCGGGCAGCACGCCGGCCTTTTGCGGCTCTTCCCCGGTGTTGACCTGGATGAAGAGGTCGGGGCAGTCGCCCCGTTCCTGAGCAAGCCGGGCCAGGGTATTGGCCAGTTTCGGCCGGTCGAGGGTGTGGATGGTGCCGAACAGCTCGACCGCCTGCCGCGCCTTGTTTGTCTGCAGCGGGCCGATCAGGTGCAGGTCGATGCTGTCATAATGTTCCATGAAGGCGGGCCATTTGCCCTGTGCCTCTTGCACCCGGTTTTCGCCGAAACAGCGGTGGCCGAGATCCAGCACCGCCTGCACCCGCTCATTGGGCTGTACCTTGGAGACGGCGATCAGGGTGGTCGCGCCGGGCGCGCGCCCGGCGGCGGCTTCGGCCTGTGCGATGCGGGTCTTGATGTCGTCGAGCGCCATATCTGGTGGGTCTCCTGAGTTTGGGCGCAGAGAAACACCAGTTGCCGCAAAAAGAAAAGAGGCGGCAAAAGAAAAGGGCGGGTCCGAAGACCCGCCCAAGATCACGACTAAGCGTGGTTCAGCTTAGAAGCTGAAGTACACACCAGCCTGAACGGTGGTGTTGTCGTTCGACTGCTCACGAGCACCGGCTTCGAAGGAAGCGCCGCCACCCAGGTCGTAGGAGTAGTGGATACCGTAGGAGGTACCTTCCTGCTGGTTCGAGCCGGCAACCGCGTCACGGTTGTCGTTACGACCGGCAGCAACGTCAGCCGCGGAAACCGCGTCTTCGTCGGTGACCCAAATCAGCAGGTTGGAAGCTGCGCCGATGTCCATGTTGCCATAGAGGCCCCATTTGCCGATGCCGTCGTTGTCGGCATAGGCCAGACGAACGCCGAACTGGCCGATGTCGCCGTAGATCGATGCAACGACTTTGTCTTCAAACGCGCCCGAGGAGTCCTGAGCGGAGATCGAGGCACGCCAGTCGCCGAAGGCGTACGACAGCATGATCGCGGTGCGCGACAGGCGGGTTTCGCCGGCGGGCAGTGCGTAGTAGCCGGTGCCGGAGTTCGGTGCGCCCGAGCCAGCAACGTTACGCTGCGAGTAGGAGATGTGGCCGGTGAAGCCGCCTGCGGTGTACAGTGCTTCCACACCGTTCACGCCGAAGCCACCCGAGGAGTATGCATCCCAGTTGAAGTATTCGCTGTTGACGTTACCAACGTGCGACACGAAGCCTGCACCGTCGATACCGGTACCTGCGGTACGGGTTTCGAGGTAGGTGCCGGGGGTGTTTTCAACCGCGCCGATGATGTTGCCGACGCCGACGGTGAAGCCTTCGTAGGTTGCGAAGAAGCGCGCGCCGTTGAATGCTGCGCCCGATGCGTTCGAACCCTGGTTGAAGTTGTCACGGCTTTCAGCCTGGGCACGGAAACGTGCGCCGAATGCCACACCGGAGTCGGTTTCGGCCGACATGTCGAACTGCAGACGCAGACGGCTGGTGATGGTGGTCGACGAGATGCCGTTCACGGCGCTGTCGTTGCCATCGTTGTAGTCCAGGCCGAAGCGGCCGTAACCGCTGATGCGGACGTCCGCGGCTGCGACGCTAGCGGTCGCGATCAGCGCGGTCGTTGCGAAGAGAACCTTTTTCATAGTTTTTCCCTCGGTTTTCAAATCATACGCCCAAACCGGGGAATCCGGTGTGGGTATGGACAGGGGTTTCGCTCTTTCGGGGTGGATTTGGCAAGACTTGCTGCGGGTGGCGTGGCAAAGTCGTGGCGGATGGTGCAGCTTTGCCACAGTAAGTATCGGCAAGGTGTACTCGTAGCCGCACAATACCCGCCAACTTGCCCTGCAAACACCTGAGACTTGTGCAATTCCGTCGCCGCCGGGCGGTTTTCCTCTGGCATGGCCCGATCCGGGGCCCGGCTGCGCCGGTCTGAGGGAATCAGGCCAATCCTCTGCCGTTGTCCCGATGTATCATGCGTCACGCCGTCTTTGCCGGGGGCCACGGGGGCACTAAACCCTTGCTCCACTCGGCCCGCTTGGGTAGGACAGGCCTGAGCAGAATTCACTGGATACCAGCATGTCCTTGCACAAGCCGTTGAAATTGTCCGTACTCTTGGCGGTCTGTCTGGTGGTTGCGGCCTGTGGGTCGCGCCGCAATGGACCTGCGATCACGGTCGGTGGCGATTCGCCTCCGGGCGGAACCGAGTTCCATACCCGCGACGCCGCGCCGACGGATTACGACAAATCCTCGATCTGGGATGTCTTTGGCCCCAACAAGACGGAACAGACCGTCAACGTGAACCGCTATCTCTGGGCGGCCTCGCTCGATGTGCTGAGCTTTCTGCCGGTGCAGACCGTCGATCCGTTTACCGGCGTGATCGTCACCGGCTATGGCACCCCGCCGGGCGGCGGCCGGTCTTATCGTGCCACCGTGCACATCAAGGATCCGGCGCTGGAGGCGCGGTCGCTGTCGGTGGCGCTGCAGTCCAAGGGCGGCCCGGTCAGCGCCTCGACCACGCGGGCGGTTGAGGATGCGATCCTGTCGCGCGCCCGCCAGATGCGGATCGGCGACGAGAAACTCTGACCAAGCTGCCTCTGGAAACCAGAACCAAAGCACACTATCACAGCGCCGGGTTCCGACCCGGCGTTTTCAATTCGAAGGACCGCAGTTATGTCGCGCTATTCCGCCTCTGACATCGAAGCCAAATGGCAGGACGCCTGGGACGAGGCCGGCATTTTCCGGGCCACGCGCAGCGCCGACAAGCCGAAATACTATGTGCTGGAGATGTTCCCCTACCCGTCCGGGCGCATCCACATGGGGCATGTGCGCAACTACACCATGGGCGACGTGATCGCGCGGCACAAGCTGGCCACCGGGCACAACGTGCTGCACCCGATGGGCTGGGATGCCTTTGGCATGCCGGCGGAAAACGCCGCCATGGCGATTGGCGGCCACCCCAAGACCTGGACCTATGACAACATCGCCGACATGCGCGGCCAGATGAAACCGCTGGGCCTGTCGATCGACTGGAGCCGCGAATTCGCCACCTGCGACCCGGAGTATTACGGCCAGCAGCAGGCGCTGTTCCTGGATATGCTCGAGGCCGGGCTGGTCTATCGCAAGAACGCGGTGGTCAACTGGGACCCGGTCGACATGACGGTTCTGGCCAACGAACAGGTGATCGACGGCAAGGGCTGGCGGTCGGGCGCCGAGGTCGAGCGGCGCGAGCTGACGCAATGGTTCTTCAACATCTCGTCGATGTCCGAAGAGCTGTTGGAAGCGCTGGACGGGCTGGACAACTGGCCCGCCAAGGTGCGGCTGATGCAGGAGAACTGGATCGGCAAGTCGCGCGGGTTGCAGTTTGCCTTTGACCGGGTGGACGGGGGTGAACCGATCACCGTCTACACCACCCGGCCCGACACGCTGATGGGCGCGTCTTTTGTCGGCATCTCGCCCGATCACCCGATTGCCAAGGCGCTGGAGGCGGAGTCGCCGCAGGTCGCGGACTTTGTCGCCGAATGTCGCAAGGGCGGCACCACCGAGGAAGCCATCGAGACCGCGCCGAAGCTGGGATACGACACCGGCATCCGGGTGAAACACCCGCTGAACCCCGAGTGGGAACTGCCGGTCTGGATCGCGAATTTCATCCTGATGGATTACGGCACCGGCGCGATTTTCGGCTGCCCGGCACATGACCAGCGCGACCTTGATTTCTGCCGCAAATACGATCTGCCGGTGGTTGATACCTTTGTCGCGCTCACCGATCCGAAACCGGTGCAGGACGAGGCATTTGTGCCGCCGAAGACGGAAAAGGTGAAGTGGATCAACCATTTCGCCGGTCTGGACGAGGCAACGGGCCAAGAGGCCATCGACGCCACGGTGGATTTTGCCGAGGCGCAGGGCTGGGGCGAAGGCGTGACCAAGTACCGGCTGCGCGACTGGGGGCTGAGCCGTCAACGCTACTGGGGTTGCCCGATCCCGGTGGTCCATTGCGACACCTGCGGCGTGGTGCCGGAGAAAAAGGAAAACCTGCCCGTCCGCCTGCCCGATGACGTGACATTCGACAAGCCGGGCAACCCGCTGGACCGCCACCCGACATGGCGCGACGTGCCCTGCCCGTCCTGCGGCAAACCGGCCAAGCGCGAGACCGACACGATGGACACGTTCGTGGACAGCTCGTGGTATTTCGCCCGCTTTACCGCGCCGCGGGCCGAGACGCCGACGGTGGCCGAGGACGCGGAGTACTGGATGAACGTCGATCAGTATATCGGCGGCATCGAACACGCGATCCTGCACCTGCTCTATTCGCGGTTCTTTGCCCGCGCGATGCATATCACCGGGCATCTGCCCGCCAAGGCGATCGAGCCGTTCGATGCGCTCTTTACCCAAGGCATGGTGACACACGAGATCTACCAGACCCGCGACGACAAGGGGCGGCCGGTCTACCACCTGCCCGAGGACATCGAGGACGGCAAGGTGAAGGCCACCGGCGAGGCGGTAGAGATCATCCCTTCGGCCAAGATGTCGAAATCAAAGAAGAATGTGGTCGACCCGGTGTCGATCATCTCGGCCTTTGGCGCCGACACGGCGCGCTGGTTCGTGCTGTCGGACAGCCCGCCCGAACGCGACGTGGAGTGGACCGCCGCCGGGGCCGAGGCGGCGTTCAAGCACCTCAGCCGGGTGTTCCGGATCGCCAGCGAGATCGCAGAGGCCGACGTGGCGCCGCAGGCGGCGGACGAAGAGCTGATGCGCGAAATGAACAAGACGATCCGCGACGTGACGCTGGGCGTCGACAGTTTCGGGTTCAACGCGGCGATTGCCAAGCTTTATGCCTTTACCAACACGCTGGCGAAATCCAAGGCGGGCACCGCAGCCAAGCGCGAGGCGGCCAAGACGCTGGCGCAGCTGATGGCGCCGATGACACCGCATCTGTCCGAAGAGATCTGGACCCTGCTGGGGGGCGAGGGGCTGGTGGCCACCGCGCCGTGGCCCGTCGCCGACGAGGCGATGCTGGTCGATGACACGGTGACCCTGCCGATCCAGATCAACGGCAAGCGGCGCGCGGAAATCAGCGTGGCCAAGGATCTGGACAAAGCAGAGGTTGAAAAAGCCGCGCTGGCGGTGGACGCTGTGATCAGGGCGCTGGACGGGGCGGCGCCGAAGAAGGTGATCGTCGTCCCCGGACGGATCGTAAATGTCGTCATCTGACCGCAGAGGTTTTCTGGGCCTGCTGGCCGCCGCGCCCATCGTGGCGCTGGCGGGCTGCGGGTTCGAACCGGTCTATGGCACCGGCGGCACCGGCGCGGCGCTGCGCGGGCGGGTCGAGGTCGCAGCGCCGGACACGGTGGACAGCTACCTGTTGGTGCAGCGGCTGGAAGAGCGGCTGGGCCGGGCGACGACCCCCGCCTATACGCTGGACCTGACGCTGGTCACGGTCGAACAGGGGCAGGCGATCACCGCGTCGAACGACATCACCCGCTATTCGATCATCGGGCGGGCGGACTATGTGCTGACCTCTCTCGCGGATGGTACGGTCGTCGCCTCGGGCGAGGTGGACAATTTCACCGGCTATTCGGCGACCGGATCGACGGTGCAGACGCTGGCGGGCGAACGCGACGCGCGGGCGCGGCTGATGCTGATCCTGGCCGACCAGATCACCGCGCAGCTGTATGCGTTGGCGGAGCTGCCATCATGAGCGGCGCGCCATGAAGCTGGCGGGGCGGGAAGCGGAGAGCTATTTCGCCAAGCCCGGCGCGGAGCGTACCGGGTTGCTGATCTATGGCGCCGACGCCATGCGGGTGGCGCTGAAGCGCCAGCAGGCGCTGGCGGCGCTGCTGGGACCGGGCGCGGAAGAGGAAATGCGGCTGACCCGGCTGGCCGGGGCCGAACTGCGCAAGGATCCGGCGCAGGTGCTGGATGCGATCAAGGCGGTGGGGTTTTTCCCCGGCCCGCGCGCGGTCTTTGTCGAGGGCGCCACAGACGCCAATACCCCGGCAATTCTGGCCGCGCTGCAGGATTGGGAGCCGGGCGATGCGCAGATCATCGTCACCGCCGGCCAGCTGAAAGCCACGTCAAAGCTGCGCAAGGCGTTCGAGGGCCACAAGAACGCTTTTGCGGCAGGGCTTTACGACGATCCGCCATCGCGGGCGGAAATCGAACGGACGCTGTCGGAGGCCGGAATCAGCGCGGTGCCCGGCGACTGCATGGCGGTGCTGACCGATCTGGCGGGCGATCTTGGCCCCGGCGATTTTGCCCAGACCATCGAGAAACTGGCGCTCTATAAACACGGCGACGACAGCCCGCTGAGCCTGGATGATATCGCCGCCTGCGCGCCGCGCTCGACCGAGGCAGCGCTGGACGACGTGCTGAACGTGGTGGCCGAGGCGCGCAGCGGCGAGATCGGGCCGCTGATCCGCCGGTTGCAGGCACAGGGCACCAATGCGGTGTCGCTGTGTATCGGCGCGACCCGGCATTTCCGCACGCTTTACGCCGCCGCATCCGATCCCGGCGGCGCCGCTGCCGGTGTCGGGCGGCTGCGGCCGCCGATCTATGGCAAGCGGCGCGACCGGATCCTGCGGCAGGCGCAGAGCTGGGGGCCGCACAAGCTGGAAACCGCGCTGACGGTGCTGACCGATACCGACCTGCTGCTGCGCTCGGCCGGGCAGACCGCGCCGGCGATGGCGGTGATGGAACGGGCGTTGATCCGGCTGGCGATGCTGGGTCGGTCGCGCTGAACATGGCTTGACCTTGGCCGCGCGCCGGGGAACGGTGCGCCTGACAGACATCAGGGTCGGGAAGGGACATCACATGTACAAGGTTTACGGCAAGGCATCGACGCGGGCGTTCCGCGTGTTGTGGATGCTGGAAGAGATCGGCGAACCCTATGAGCTGGTCGAAGTCGGCCCGCATGATCCGCAGGTCTATGCCGTGAACCCGTCGGGCAAGGTGCCGGTGCTGGGCGTGGGCGACGACGCGGTGTCCGATTCCTCGGCCATCCTGACCTATCTCGCCGACCGGCATGGCAAGCTGACCTATCCCGCCGGCACCATCGAACGCGCCCATCAGGATGCGCTGATCCATGCGGTGCTGGACGAGTTGGATTCGGTGCTGTGGGTGGCGACGCGGCACAGTTTCATCCTGCCCGAGGAACAGCGGGTGGCCGAGATTCCGTCGGCGATGAAGTGGGAATTCGAGCGCAACATCAAGACGTTGGCGAAGCGGTTCAAGGGGCCGTTCCTGATGGGCGAAGAGATGACCATCGCCGACATCATCTGCGTGCATTGCCTGAACTGGGGCTTTGGCATCAAGTTCCCGGTCGAGGATGACGCGCTGCTGGCCTATGGCAAGCGGATGCGCGCGCGCCCGGCGTTCCAGAAGGTCGCCGCGATGCGTCAGCCCTGAGCCGGCAGCAGCCGCCGGGCGGCGGCCAACCCGGCCCAGCGCCCGGTGGCCAGGCAGGCGGTCAGCAGGTAGCCGCCGGTGGGCGCCTCCCAGTCCAGCATCTCGCCCGCGCAATAGACGCCCGGCAGCGCCTTCAGCATCAGCCCGTCGTCCAGCGCCGTGCGCGCCACGCCGCCGGCCGTTGAAATCGCCTCGTCCATCGGGCGCAACCCGGCGTGGGCGATGCGCAGGTGTTTGATCACATGCGCCAGCTGCGCGGGATCGGGCGGCAGCGGACGGCCAAATTCGTTCAGCAGCGCGATCTGCGCCGGGGTCAGCCGCGCCGCCTTGCGCAGCCGGTTCGACAGGCTCGCCTTGGTGCCCGCCGCGCCCAGCCGCGCGGCGATCTGCGCCTCGCTCTGGTCCGGGGCCAGGTCGACCAGCAGCGGCGCGCCCTCGCGCACGCCCCGGCTGACCGCATAAATGCCGCCGCCTTCGAGCCCGCGTTTGGAAATCACCGCCTCGCCGCGTGAGGCAAAGCGCCCGGCGCGAAACGCCACGCCCTTGACCGGCTGGCCCAGCTGCGGCTGCATATGCACCGACCAACTGACGCTGACGGCGGCATTGGCGGGCTGAAACGGCGCCAGATCGACACCGCGTTCGGCCAGCAGGGTGGCCCAGCTGCCGTCCGAACCGAGCCGCGCCCAGCTGGCCCCGCCCAGCGTCAGGATGGTGGCATCGGGGCGCAGCAATTGCCGACCCGCCGGTGTATCAAACCGCAGCGCGCCGTCCTGCCAGCCGGTCCAGCGCCACAGCACCTGGCGCGCCACGTCCATGCCATCAAGCCGCGCCAGCCAGGCCCGCAACAGCGGCGATGCCTTCATCGCGTCGGGAAACACCCGGCCGGTGGAGCCGGTGAACAGGTCCTGCCCCATGTCGCGGGCCCAGTCCTTGATCGCCGGTGCGCCGAATTCGGTCACCATCGGGCGCAGCCAGTCGGACGCCTCGTCATAGGCCGACATCAGGGTATCGAGCGGTTCGTCCTTGGTCAGGTTCAGACCGGATTTGCCCGCCATCAGGAACTTGCGCCCCAGCGTCGGCTTGGCCTCGGCCAGCAGCACGCTGACGCCCCGGTCAGCCAGAACCTCGGCCGCCATCAGCCCGGCCGGGCCGCCGCCGATCACCACCGCCTGCGGCTTGTGCTGTGCCTCGGGCTTTGTCACCATGGCGTCATGTTCCCTGATCCCCGCCGCCCCGCATGAGCGATCCTGTCTGTCCCCTGTGCGACCGGCCGATTCCACCGGAC
Organism: Seohaeicola saemankumensis; assembly: GCF_020171285.1. GTDB lineage: Bacteria > Pseudomonadota > Alphaproteobacteria > Rhodobacterales > Rhodobacteraceae > JAIUZI01. The sequence goes on along the minus strand of NZ_JAIUZI010000010.1, from coordinate 175,592 downwards.
GCCGGTCAAAGCCAGCACCATCTGATCCCGAAACTCAAGGGCGGCAAGGGCGGACCGGTCGTTTTGCTGCACGACATCTGCCACCGCGAGATCCACGCAACCCTGACCGAGGCCGAGCTGGCCCGCGAATACAACACGGTAGCGGCGCTGCGGGCGCACCCGCGCCTGGCCCGGTTCATCACCTGGGTGCAGAAACGCCCGCCCGGGTTCCGGTCAAAGGTGCCGGGCAAGCGGCGCAAAAGGTAAGCGCGCGGTCACGGGCCGGAGAGTTCCGCGCGGAACCGGCGGACCCAGTCGGCGCTGGTGGCATCGGCCAGCCGCGCGGTGCCTGGGGTGATGCCATTGCCGGCGGCGGGGTCGAGGCCCAGCGCCGCCAGCAACCGGCGCAGGGTGGCCACGGGGTCGGCGGTGAGATCGTCATAGGTGACGGACAGCGGGGCGATCCCCTGATTGGCGAACCAGCGCCGCCATGCCGCGTCATGGGCGGTCATCTCGTCCAGCCGCTCCCGGATGGCGGGGGCGTCGTAGGCGGGCGCACGGGGCGGCGACAGGCGCTCCAGCTCGCGGCCGTCGGGGGCGCGGTGCCAGAGGCCGGTCTGGGTGGCCATCACATAAGACACCGCCTGCGCCAGCTTGTCCGGGCGGGTGAGGTGGATGAAGAGCAGCGGGCCAAAGGCGGCCTGCATCCGCGCCGCGTCATCCGGCGGATCGGGGTGCAGGATGGCCAGTTGACGGGCGAAGAAATCGAAGCTGTCGCGTTGCAGGCGCAGACCGAACACGCCGGTGCCACCGCGCCCGGTGTCCTGGGCGGCGCGGAACACCTGCGCCAGCAACTCGCGCCGGGTTTCGTCCGGCGCGGGGTTGACGCCATGATCCTCGGCCCAGTCGGCAACCGAAGGCTCGTGGAAATGCGACCCCGGATGTCCGGCAACCCCGGTGGCGCGCAGCAGGCTGCACAACAGCGTGCTGCCACTGCGCGGCGCAGTGCAGATGACATAGGCCGGAAAGGGTCGCGCCCCGCTCACCCGGCGCCGCTGCACATGGCGCCGATGTCGCGCACCAGCTCCGGTTTTGCGGCGCGGCTGTCAGCCAGCAGGTCGCGGGCGGTTGGCAGCAGATCCTCGGGCGCAACGATGCGGTCGATCAGGCCATAGGCATAGGCCTCCTCCGCGGTGATCTTCTGCCCGCCCATCAGGATCAACTTGGTCCGCGCCGGGCCGATCAGCGCGGCCATGCGTTTCGGGTCCGACGGCTGCGGCAGAAAGCCGAGCTTCATCACCGGATAGAAGAATTTCGCCGTCGGCACCGCGATCCGCATGTCACAGGCCAGCGCCATACCCATCGAGCCGCCCGCCAGCGTGCCGTTCAGCGCCGCGACGGTCAGGCAGGGCAGCGCCGCAATGGCGCCCGACAGCCGTTCCCAGACGTCCGACACCGCCAGCCCGGCCCGGGCGGCCTCCAGATCCGCACCGGCACTAAACACCTTGCCCGCGCCGGTCAGGATCAGCCCGCGCGCCTCACCCGCGCTTTCGGCGATCTCGGCCAGTTCGGTCAGCATCGCGTGGGTGACGGAATTGGCCTTGTCGGGGCGGTTGATGGTGACGGTCCACAGCCCGTCGTCCTTGGCCAGGTCGATCATATCAGCCCCACCGCCTTGCGGATGCCTTCGTCGCGCAGCGAGATCTCGGTGCCGATCAACGGGTCGGCAGCGGGCGAACACATCCACAGCAGCGCCCGCGCCGGCCAATCGGGCGGGATGTGGTCGGACCATTCCAGCTTGCTGACCGGGTTGACGCCGGACGCCTTGATCTCGCGCTGCATCTGGGTGGCGACGGTGCCGGGGCTGAGGCCCATGGCGCGGATGCCGTTTTCGCGTTCCTCGTGGTCCAGGCAGCGGGTCAGCATCGCCGCCCCGGCCTTGGACGAACAATAGTGGCTCCAGGCCTCGATCGGGCCATGGGCGGCGCCCGAGCTGATGGTCAGGATGGTGCCGCCGCCGGCGGGTTTCATCACCGGCAGCGCCGCGCGCATGCCGTAAAAGACGCCCTTGAGGTTGATGTCGATGGCGGCGTCCCAGCCGGCCGGGTCGGCCTCGGCCAGCCGCGAGATCGGCTCGATCACCCCGGCGTTGCCGATCAGCACATCCAGCCCGCCAAAGCGGTCCACCAATTGCGCCACCGCGCCCTGCACCGCGTCGAAATCGCTGATGTCGCAGGCCAGCGCCAGCGCCCGCTCGCCGATCTCGGCGGCCAGCGCCGCGACGCTGTCACCCGAGCGCGCCAGCAGGCCCACGTTGGCGCCTGCGGCGGCGAACACCCGCCCCGCCTCTGCCCCGATTCCCCGGCTGGCGCCGGTGATCAGCACCGTCTTTCCCGTCATGTCCATGCGCGTGTCTCCTGTATCTGGTTGGCCCCCGTGGTACTGTGCGGCGCGAGCGGGGTCCAGCCCGAGGGGGAGCCCGCGCCCGCCTTGCCCCTTGACGCTGTGCGCCCGAGGGCAGACCATGACGCAGCAGATTTATTGATCGGGAAGGGTTCTGTGATGACTGTTCAATTTGCGCGCGGCGGCTCCGTCGCGCTGTTTACCATTTTCGCGGCGCAAACCGCCTGGGCCGACCTGACCGCCAAGGACGTCTGGGCCGAGTGGCAAAGTTACATGACGGACGCGGGATACGAGGTTTCGGCCACGGAAACCATGTCCGGCAACACGCTGACCATCGGCGGCCTGACGATGAACATGGAGATGCCCGAGGGCAAGGCCTCTGTTTCGATGGGCGACATCGCGCTGGCCGAGAACGGCGATGGCACGGTTTCGGTCAGCTTTCCCGCCACGGTCCCGGTCGTGTTCGATGTCAAGCCCGAGGGCGAAGAGCCGTTCCAGGGCACGCTGAACCTGACCCAGTCCGATGCCGCAATGGTGGTGTCGGGCAGCCCGCAGGCGATGACCTATGATTATTCGGCGGCGGCGCTGGCGGTGGCGCTGGCGGATCTGTCGGTGGACGGCGAAAGCATCCCGGCCGATGCGGTGCGCGCGATGTTCGAGCTGAGCAACGTGGTGCTGAAGGAAACCTTTACCATCGGCGACACCCGCAGCTTTGACTACGCGATGACCGCCGATGCCGCCGCCTATGACTTTGCCTTTGACGATCCGGAATCGGAGGACGCGGTGTCGCTCAAGGGGGCGATGCAGACCATTGCCTATTCGGGCAAGGGGGCGATCCCGGCCGAGATGGACACCGCCGACATGCGCGCCATGCTGGCCGCCGGCTTCGGCTTTGACGGGACGATCACCTATGCCGCCGGCAACAGCGAGATGATGGGCAAGGGCGACGGCGAGGATTTCGCCTTTGCCAGCACCTCGCAGGGCGGGTCGCTGGGCATCGCCATGGACGCGGCGCATCTGGTCTATGACATCGCGCACAAGGGCGTGCAGATGACGGTTCAGGGGGCCGAGATCCCGTTCCCGGTAACGATGAACCTGGACGAGACGCAGTTCGCCATAGACATGCCGCTGGCCAAGTCTGACGAAGAACAGCCTTTTGCGATGAAGATCAAGCTGGGCAATTTCCAGGTGCCCGAGCAGCTGTGGGGCATGGTCGATCCGGCCGGCGTGCTGCCGCGCGATGCGGCCACCATTGCGCTGGACGTGGCCGGCAAGGCGACCGTGCTGCTGGATCTGTTCGACCCGGCCCTGGGGCAGGACCCCGAGGCATTCGGCGAAAAACCCGGCGAGCTGAACGCGCTGACGGTGAACGATCTGCTGGTGTCGGCCGCGGGGGCGAAGCTGTCGGGTACCGGCGATTTCACCTTTGACAACAGCGACCTGGAGAGCTTTGACGGGATGCCCGCGCCCAGCGGCAAGGCCAATCTGCAGCTGGACGGCGCCAACGCTCTGCTCGACAAGCTGATCAAGATGGGGCTGATGTCGGATCAGGACGCGATGGGCGCGCGGATGATGATGGGGATGCTGGCGGTGCCCGGCGACAGCCCCGACTCGCTGAAGTCGGAGATCGTGATCACCGACGAGGGACAGATCCTGGCCAACGGCCAGCGCATCAAGTAACCGCCCGACAGCGTCAGGCAGGAGGGCCGCAGCCAGAGCGCGGCCCTCTTTTCATGGCAACCGGCCCGGCCCTTGCAACCCGGGCCGGACACCTCTACCTCAGCTGCGAACAACCGGACACCCAGCCACCATGACCCAGACCGCCCAAGACCTGTGCCACGCCCTGTTGACCGCCGCCAAGACCGCCGGGGCGGATGCCGCCGACGCCATGCTGGTGCGCGGCACCTCGGTGTCGGTCGACGTGCGCGCGGGCGCGCTGGAACAGGCGGAACGGGCGGAGGCATCGGATGTCGGGCTGCGGGTGTTTCTGGGCAAGCGCGCGGCGATCGTGTCGTCGGGCGATACCCGGCCCGCGACCCTGACGGCCATGGCCGAACGCGCGGTGGCGATGGCGCGCGAGGCGCCCGAGGACCCCTATGCCGGGCTGGCCGACCCCGACCAGATCGCGACCGGCTGGAACACCGGCGAGCTGGAACTGGTGGACCCTGCCGACGAACCCGCGCCCGACGAATTGCAGCATGACGCGCTGGCGGCAGAGGCCGCGGCGATGGCGGTTGACGGCGTGGCGCAGGTGCAGTCGGCCAATGCCTCTTACGGGCAGCACGACGTGTTCCTGGCCGCCAGCAACGGGTTCGCGGGCGGCTATGGCCGCACCAGCCGGTCGATTTCCTGCGTGGCGATTGCCGGGACCGGCACCGGGATGGAGCGCGACTATGACGGCGACAGCCGCAGTTTCCAGTGCGACCTGCGCACCCCCGAGGAGATCGGCGCCAGCGCCGGACAGCGCACCGTGGAACGGCTGGGCGCGCGCAAGCCGGTGACCGGCACCTACCCGGTGCTGTTCGACGAACGGATTTCATCCTCGCTGATCGGGCACCTTCTGGGCGCGGCCAATGGCGCCTCGGTCGCGCGGGGATCTTCGTGGCTGAAGGATCGCCTGGGCGAACAGGTGCTGCCGGAGACCCTGTCGCTGGTCGAGGACCCGCATCGCCCGCGCGTCGGCGGATCGCGCCCGTTTGACGCCGAGGGGCTGGCGACGGCAAAGCGCACCATCGTGGACAAGGGCGTGCTGACGGGCTGGACGCTGGACCTGTCCAGCGCCCGCAAGCTGGGGCTGGCATCGACCGGCAACGCGGCGCGCGGCGTGTCGGGGCACCCGTCGCCCAGCACGTGGAACGTCAGCCTGACCGAAGGCCACGCCAGCCGCGCCGATCTGCTGCGCGACATGGGGACCGGGCTGCTGGTGACCTCGATGATCGGATCGACGATCAACCCCAACACCGGCGATTATTCGCGCGGCGCCTCGGGGTTCTGGGTCGAGAACGGCGAGATCGCCTATCCGGTGAACGAATGCACCATCGCCGGCAACCTGCACGAGATGCTGCGCCGGATCGTGCCGGCCAATGACGCCCGGCATTACCTGTCGCGGGTGGTGCCGTCGCTGCTGATCGAAGGGATGACCCTTGCCGGCAGCTGATCTGGACCTGCTGACCCAAGCCGCGCGCCGCGCCGGCGACATCGCCACCGGGTACACCGGCAGGACCGCGCGGCGCTGGGACAAGCCCGAGGGCGCCGGCCCGGTGACCGAGGCCGACCTGGCGGTGAACGAGATGCTGGAGGAGATGCTGCAGGCGGCCCGCCCCGACTATGGCTGGCTGTCGGAGGAGACCGAGGACAGCGACGCGCGGCTGAGCCGCGACCGCGTCTTTATCGTCGATCCGATTGACGGCACCCGCAGTTTCGCCGAGGGCGAAAAGACATGGGCGCATGCGCTGGCCGTGGCCGAGCGGGGCGTGGTGACGGCGGCGGTGATCTACCTGCCGATGCTGGACCTGCTCTATTGCGCCGCCACCGGCGGCGGCGCCTTTCTGAACGGCGCGCCGATCGCGGTGTCCAGGCAGCCGCAGCTGGGGCAGTCCGAAATCCTCGCCGCGCGGCCGAACCTGGCGGCGCAGCACTGGCGGGACGGCAACGTGCCCGGGTTCGGGCGGGCCTATCGCCCGTCGCTGGCCTATCGCATGGCGCTGGTCGCGCAGGGGCGGTTCGACGGCATGCTGACGCTGCGGCCGAGCTGGGAATGGGACATTGCCGCCGGCGACCTGATCCTGCGCGAAGCCGGGGCCGCCTGCACCGACCGCAGCGGCGCGGCGCTGCGGTTCAACAACCCGCACCCCAAGGTCGACGGGGTGATCGCCGCCGGACCGGCGGTGCACGACCAGATCGCCGCCGCGCTGGTGCCCGCCGGATCGTCTGGGGGGCGTGGCATCCTGCCTGGCTAAGCCGCCTTGACGCGGCACCGGCAAAGCGTAGGTTGCGCCCAGCCCCGAACCTGCCCGAAGGAGGCCCGCGCATGGCCCAACGTCTGCATCTCGTCTTTGGCGGAGAGCTGGTCGATCCGACCAAATCCGTGTTCAAGAACGTCGACGACATCCATATCGTCGGCATGTTCCCCGACTATGCATCGGCCTTTGACGCCTGGCGCGACAACGCCCAGCGCACCGTGGACAACGCCCACATGCGCTATTTCATCGCTCATATCCACCGGCTGCGCGACGAAGAGACCGAAGCCTCGTCGACCGAGGAACTGGGATAAGCCATGAGCCGGGCGCTGGGTCTTGCCGCATACCGCGCCATGTCCTGGCGCCTGCCCGAGGACCTGTCGCCGCCGCCGGGTCATCGTGGTCCGGGCCAGTTGCTGTGGGTTCATGCCGCGACACCCGAACGGTACATGGCGGTCTGTGATCTGGCGGCGCGGGTGCGCGGCCAGCGGCCCGGTCTTAACCTGTTGGTGACCGTCGACGGCACGTTGCCCCCGGCGGCCTTGCCGGCTGGCGCGACGCCGCCCGCCACGCTACCGTCGGATCATCCCAACAGCGTCGAGGTGTTCCTTGACCACTGGCGCCCCGATCTGTGCCTGTGGGCCGGTGGCGGGCTGCGCCCGAACCTGATCAGCACCGCCGCCAGCCGCCGAATTCCGCTGCTGCTGGCGGATCTGGGAACCGGCGACCTGCCGGTGCGGTCGATGCGTTGGCTGCCGGATGTGACCCGCGCCTGCCTGAGCTGTTTCGATGCGGTGCTGGCCAGCAGCGAAGCCGCTGCGGCGCAGGTGCGGCGGCTGGGCCTGAGCGACGAGCGGATCACCGTCACCTCGCGGCTGCATACCGGCGCCACGCCGCCGCCCTGTTCGGACACGATGTTCAGCTCGACCACCGAAGACCTCGGCGGCCGCCCGGTCTGGCTGGCCGCCCCGCTGATGGGCAGCGAGGCCGCCGCCGTGATCGCCGCCCACCGCGAGGCGCTGAAGCTGCTGCACCGGCTGTTGCTGGTCATCATCCCCACCGGGCCGGAAGATTACCTGGAGGTCTCGCGGCAACTGACGGAAACCGGGCTGCGCCACGACAACTGGAGCCTGGGCGATGACATCGACGACAACACCCAGGTGCTGGTCAGCTGTTCGCCCGATACGATGGGGCTGTGGTACCGGGTGGCGCCGCTGACCTTCATGGCCAGTTCGCTGCCACCCGGTGCGGGGGGGCGCAACCCGCTGGATGCCGCCGCGCTGGGGTCGGCGGTGCTCTATGGTCCGCATGTGGACGACCACAAAGATGCCTACGCCCGGCTGACCGCCGAGGGCGCGGCGCGGATTGTGCGCGATGCCGGCGGGCTGGCCCGGGCGGTGGTGCGGCTGGTCGCGCCGGACGAGGCCGCGACGATGGCGCTGGCGGGCTGGCAGGTGGTCACCGAAAGCGCCCATCTGACCGACATGCTGGCCGATCTGATCCAGGACCGGCTGGACCTGCGGGAAACCTCAGATGCGGGCGCCTGATTTCTGGCATACTCCGCCGGGGCAACCGGCGCTGCGGGCGCGGCTGCTGGCGCCGCTGGGGGCGCTTTATGCCGCCGGAACCGCCCGCCGTCTGGCGCGCGGGGCGGCTGCCGACCCCGGCGTTCCGGTGATCTGCGTCGGCAACATCAACGCCGGCGGCACCGGCAAGACCCCCACCGTGATCTGGATGGTCGAGGCGCTGCGCGACATGGGGCACGAACCGCATGTGGTCAGCCGGGGGTACGGCGGTTCGCTGGCCGGTCCGCTGCAGGTCGACCCGCGCCGCCACAGCGCCGACGAGACCGGCGACGAACCGCTGCTGCTGGCGGCCTTTGCCGAGGTCTGGATCGCGCGCGACCGGGCGGCGGGCGCCCGTGCCGCCGCCGCCGCCGGGGCGACGGTGATCGTGCTGGACGACGGGTTGCAGAACCCCGATGTCGCCAAGACGCTGTCGCTGGTGGTGGTCAATGCCGAGCACGGCTTTGGCAACGGCCGCTGCATTCCCGCCGGGCCGCTGCGTGAACCGGTAGCGACCGGGCTGGCGCGCGCCGACCTGGTGTTGTCGATCGGCCCGCCGCAGACGCAGGACGCCTTTCGCGCCACGTGGCAGCAACAGATCGCCCTGCCCCATGCCACCGCCGAACTGGCGCCGCTGAATACCGGTATGGACTGGACCGATGCGCCGGTCTTTGCCTTTGCCGGCATCGGTCACCCGGAAAAGTTCTTTGCCACCCTGCGCGGCCTTGGCGCGGATCTGCGCGCCACCCGGCCGCTCGACGATCACCAGAAGCTGTCCCCGGCCCTGCTGTCGCGGCTGGATGCGGATGCGCGGGCGCTGGGCGCGCAGCTGGTCACCACCGAGAAGGACGCGGTGCGCCTGCCGGCCAGCTTTCGCAGCAAGGTGATCACCCTGCCGGTGCGGCTGCGGATCGCGCAGGACGAGATGGTCCGCGATCTTCTGCGCCGGGCCGCCCCTGCCACTTTCTGATTTCACGCAATCGCGCCTGGAGTAGCCCGGCGGGCGCTGGCCCGCCGGGATGTCACCTCAGTCCGGGTTGTCTTCGCCCAGTTTCGGGGCCGGGCGGTGCAGCGCCAGGTCCGCGTCGGAAAACCGGAAGGGCGCGCGCACGCCGGGCACCCCGTCCAGTTCGATCTGCATGCCGCGCGCCACCACCTGCGGGTCGGCAAAGACCTCGGCCAGATCGTTGATCGGCCCCGCCGGCACGCCCTCGGCCTCGCAGGCGGCCAGCAGGTCGGCCTTGCCGCGCTGCGCCGTGGCGCCGTTCAGCCGGGCGATCATCACCCGGCGGTTGGCGTTGCGGTCCTTGTTGTGCAGGAACTCGGGCGCCTTGGCCATGTCCTCCACCCCCAGGATCCGGCACAGCCGCTGGTACTGTGCGTCGTTTCCGGTGGCGATGATGATATGGCCGTCGGCGCAGTCGAACACCTGATACGGGGTCAGGTTCATATGCGCGTTGCCCATCATCCCCGGCGCGGTGCCGGTGGTCAGGTAGTTCAGCGCCTGGTTGGCGGTCACCGCCACCGCGACGTCAAGCAACGCCATGTCAATCTGCTGACCCTTGCCGGTGCGTTCGCGCTGATGCAGCGCTGCCAGGATCGCCGAAACCGAATAGATTCCGGTAAAGATATCGGTGATCGCCACGCCGGATTTCTGCGGCTGCCCGCCGGGTTCGCCGGTGACCGACATCAGCCCGGACATGCCCTGGATGATGAAATCATAGCCCGCCCGATGCGCGTAGGGCCCGGTCTGGCCAAAGCCGGTGATCGAGCAGTAGATCAGGCGCGGATTGATCTCTTTCAGGCTGTCGTAATCCAGCCCGTATTTGGCCAGCCCGCCCAGCTTGAAATTCTCGATCAGAATATCGGCATCGGCCACCATCTCGCGGATCTTCTGCTGCCCTTCGGCAGTTGAGAAATCCACGGTGATGGAGGATTTGCCCCGGTTGGTCGAATGGTAATAGGAGGCCGAGACATCATCATCGCGGGTGACAAAGGGCGGACCCCAGGCGCGGGTGTCATCCCCCGCCGGGCTTTCCACCTTGGTCACCTCGGCGCCCAGGTCCGACAGGGTCTGGCCGGCCCAGGGGCCGGCCAGGATACGGGCCAGTTCGATGACCTTGAGGCCATCCAGCGGTGCCGGCATCAGCTGCCCAGCTCCGCCTCGATCACCTTCTTGAAGCTGTCGTAGGCCTGGTTTTCGACTTTCTTGCCATTGACGATAAAGCTGGGCGTGCCTTCGATACCGTGCTCTTCGGCGTTCTGCTGGTACCATGTGACCAGCGTCTGGGCGTTGGTTCCGTCCTGCAGGCAGGCTTCGAGCTTCTCATCCTCGATCCCGGCCAGCTTGCCGATCTTGCGCAGTTCGCCAACGATCTCGGCCGGACCACCGGCGCGGGCCCATTCCGACTGACCCTTGAAGATCAGGTCGGTGATGCCAAAGAACTTGGACGGCTCGCAGCGCGCGATCATCGACGCCCAGAGGCCGTAGCGGTCAAAGTAGACCTCGCGGTAGACGAACTTCACCTTGCCGGTGTCGATGTAATCCGCCTTGAGCTGCTTGTAGGGGCCGGCGTGGAAGGTGGCGCAGTGCGGGCAGGTGTAAGAGGCGTATTCGATGATCTCCACCGGCGCGTTTTCGTCGCCCTGCACCATCTCGATCACGGTCGAGACGTCGATCTCTGCCTTGTCCTCGGCATTGGCGGCGCCCACCAGCGGGTTCGACGGCAGATCCCCGCCAGAACGGCCCTGCAGGACGAATCCCCCAACGGCCAGCAGCGCGACAGCGCCAATCACAGTCAGCAAACGGGTCATTGATACCCCTTTCTAAAGTTTTTTCTTGGATAGAACGTTGCGACCCAGACGTTCAAGGGCCGCACGCAATTCTTCGCTTTCCACCCCGGCGGCGGTTTGGGCGGCCTCAGCGACGATCTTGGGCGCGATCTGCGGTTTTGGCGGTTTCGGCTTGTGGCCGAACTGCGCCTGCCCCTCGGCAAAACCGGTCGGCGCGGTCTGGGTGATGTGGATGCGGCTGATCGCGTTGTAGCCGTAGACGGCGTTGACCCGCGCGCGCAGCGTTTCCTTTTGCATTTCCAGCATCGGCGCCTGCGCGCCGGTGGTCAGCACGGTCAGAGTCGCGCCGAACCCGCCCCGGCCATAACCCACCTTCACCGGCTGGGCGATGGCAGCGATGTCCTCGCCGGCGATCTCGGGCCAGTGGGTCAGGATGCGCGAGACGGCAAAGCCCCGGCTTTCCCCGGCGCGGCGGATCTGGCCGCTGAGAACGCTTGCGGTGCGTTTGAACCCGCGAGTTGTCGATTTGCGCTGCGCCATGGATGGATTCCGCCTGAGTCCCGCCTATTGTATGGGTCACGCGGGCAGACACCAGCGAAACCGGGGCAGCAGGGCATAAACAATGCGTGACGGGCATGACAGCATGGACATCGCGGCGGATCTGCTGGCGTGGTACGACCGCCATGCGCGCGATCTGCCGTGGCGGGTGTCGCCCGCTGACCGCGCCGCCGGGGTGCAGCCCGACCCCTACCGCGTCTGGCTGTCCGAGGTGATGCTGCAACAGACCACGGTTGCCGCCGTGCGCGATTACTTCCACCGCTTCACCACCCGCTGGCCTACCGTGGCTGCGCTGGCGGCGGCGGATGATGGCGACGTGATGGGCGAATGGGCCGGTCTGGGCTATTACGCCCGCGCCCGCAACCTGCTGAAATGCGCCCGCGCGGTGGCGCATGATCACAACGGGCAGTTTCCCCGCGACCACGACGCACTGCTGGCGCTGCCCGGCATCGGCCCCTATACCGCCGCCGCCATTTCCGCCATTGCCTTTGACCGGGCCGAGGTGGTGATGGACGGCAATGTCGAACGGGTGATGGCGCGTCTCTTTGACATTCACACACCGTTGCCCGCCGCCAAGCCCGAACTGAAGGCGCAGGCCGCCGCCCTGACCCCGACGGAACGCCCCGGCGACCACGCCCAGGCGGTGATGGACCTGGGCGCGACGATCTGCACGCCAAAGTCGCCCGCCTGCGGCATCTGTCCGCTGCGCCCGCCCTGCGCCGCGCGCGCCGCCGGCACCGCCGCCGATCTGCCCCGGAAAACCCCGAAGAAACCAAAACCCACCCGGCGCGGCATCGTCTACCTGGCGCGCGACGCTGACGGCGCGGTGCTGCTGGAACGCCGCCCCGACAAGGGGCTGCTGGGCGGCATGCTCGGCTGGCCCGGCAGCGACTGGTCCGACACCCCGCAGGATACGCCGCCCTTTGCCGCCAACTGGCAGACGCTCTCCGCCGAGGTGCGCCATACGTTCACCCATTTCCACCTGATCCTGGCGGTGAAACACGCCCCACTGCCACCCGCGCCGCCCGACGGCTACGTGATCCTGCCGCGCGCCGATTTCCGCCCCTCGGACCTTCCCACGGTGATGCGCAAGGCCTGGGACCTGCTGCGCACAGAGGCGATCTGACCGGTAGGCAAAGCGCGCAAATCGGCATAGGCTCTGGCCAAAACCACCAACAGGCCAACCCCGATGTCACACCCCCCGGCACAGATCGCCCCCGCAATCCTGGCCCGCTGGCAAAGCGCGGCGCCCTTCTGGCTCAGCTTCCTGCTGGTGCCGCTGGCGTGGATTGGCGCCATCGCCGGCGGCTGGACCGTTCTGCTGCTGCCGCTGGTCACCTGGTATCTCTTCGCCGCGCTTGACGGGGTGTTCGGGCTCAACCTCGACAACGCCGATCTGGATGCCGATGACGACGACCTGTTCTGGTACCGGCTGCTGACCTCGCTCTGGGTGCCGCTGCAGTTCGTCACGCTCTTTGGCCTGATCTGGTACGTCAGCCAAACCGATCACCTCTCGACGCTGGAAAAGGTGGTGCTGTTTTTCGGCATGGGCGTGATCACCGGCACCGTCGGCATCAACTACAGCCACGAGCTGATGCATCAGAAAAACCGCCTGGAACGCTGGCTCGGCGACATCCTGCTGGCGATGGTGCTCTACTCGCACTTCCGTTCGGAACACCTGCTGGTGCATCACCGCTATGTCGGCACCCCGCGCGACCCGGTCACCGCGCGCTATAACGAAGGCTTTCACCGCTTCTACCCCCGCGTGCTGCGCGAATGCCTGGTCTCGGCCTTCCGCGCCGAACAGGCGAAACTGGCGCGCCGCGACCTGCCCTGGACCGATGCCGCCAACCCGTTCTGGCGTTACTGGGCGCTGCAGGCGGGCATGCTGCTGCTGGCGCTGCTTCTGGGTGGCTGGAGCGGTCTGGCGCTGTTCCTGGTGCAAGCCGGCGTGGCGATCTGGCAGCTCGAACTGGTCAACTACGTCGAACACTACGGGCTGACCCGCAAACACCTGGGCGATGGCAAATACGAACACGTCAAGCCACAGCATTCCTGGAACGCCGCGCATAAGGCGTCGAACTGGCTGCTGATCAACCTGCAACGCCACTCCGACCACCACTACAAGCCGGACCGCCGCTTCCCGCTGCTGCAGAACCACACCCAGGCGGACGCGCCGCAGCTGCCCTACGGCTACCCGGTGATGACCGTGGCGGCGATGATCCCGCCGCTCTGGCGCCGGGTGATGAACCCCCGCGTGCGGCGCTGGCGGGCGATGTATTACCCCGAAATCACCGACTGGAGCGCCTATAACAAGGCCCGCAACCCGATGCCGAGGTAACGCGCGCGCCCGTTTCATCTCTTTGATAAATACTCCCGCCGGAGGCGTCCCGACCTCGCGGCCCCCGCGTCCGCTGCCGATGTCTCAGCCCAGCCGCCACACGGTCATCGGTTCCTCGATGCCGCGAATGTCCTGATCCGGCAGCGGCTGCATCCCGTCCAGCGCATCCGTGGTGCCGCCGGTTTCCTGCATCACCCGGGTCCGCAGCGCGTCGCTGATCACCAGCCGCGCCGCCAGCGGACGGGTCAGCGCCTCCAGCCGGCTGGCGACGTTGACCGAGGTGCCGATGACGGCGAATTCCAGGCGGTTGGCGCCGATATCGCCTAGAACCGCCGGCCCGTAATGCAGGCCGATCCCGGCATGGATCTCGGGCTCTCCGGCGCGGCGGCGGTCGCGGTTCCAGCGGTCCATCACCCGGATCATGTCGCGGGCGCAGTCCAGCGCGTTGGTCGCGTCGCGGTCCCCGGCCATCGGTGTGCCAAAGGTCGCCATCAGCCCGTCGCCCAGATATTTGTCGAGCGTGCCGTGGTGGCGGAACACCTCGGTCTCCATCCGTCCGTGAAACCCGCGCAGCAGCTCGATGACCTCGTAGGGATCGCGATCCGAGGCGAAGCCGGTGAAATTCACGATGTCGATGAACAGCACCGCGATGTCCTGGCTGCGGACCTGTTTCAGCGGTTCGTCGTTCTGGCTCAGCTCCTCGACCACGTTGGGCGAGAAATAGCGCGACAGGTTCGCCCGCTCGCGTTCCAGCGCGGCGTTGCTCAGCAGCAGGTGGTTGAACCGCCGCGCCGACACGCCCAGCGTCAGCGCCACGATCAGGAACACCACCACCTCCTGAAACCGCAGGTCCAGCTGAAAGCTGTTGGGGTCCAGCACCTCGGCCATGCGCGGGAAATCGCTGAACGCGGTCTGGGCGGCCTCGGTCAGGCCGGGCACCGGCGTCGCGAACCACCAGGCCAGCAGGTTCGCGATCATCCACATCGCGGTTGTCCATGTGCCGATCGCGATCACCGTCCGCCAGGAATAGGCCAGCGTCCCGGCGGCGAGGATCACGAAGAAATAGAGAAAGTTCTCGAACCGCAGCTGCATGGCCAGCGGCCATGCGTGGTCGCTCAGCGGGTTCGGCGCGACCATGCCGACGGTCATGATCAGCAGGTCCACAAAGATCAGGAACAGTTCCAGCCGCGACCGTCCGACCCGGCCGGCGCGGCGGATGAAATAGCCGTTCAGCGCCAACAGGCCGAGGATGGCCTCGTAGTAGAGAACATCCCAGTCGGGGCGCAGCACGGCGAGCAGCACGGCGATGATTGCCATGGTGATCCAGCGCGCCCAGACCGCCAGCTCCAGCCCTTCGCGCTTGTGCCGCTCCAGCGCGGCCTCGGTGTATTCGTTCTGCGTGTCCTGCGCGCTGTCCGGCCCGGCGGAAAACAAGCCAACGCTGCGGGCGGGGGTCGCTGTCGCGTCAGACATATTCAATAATCCTTATGTGTTTCCAGCCTACATAGGTCCTAACCTAACCTTTCGCACCCCCCGAAACACCATGACATCAAAGAAAAGTGCCCCGCCGGATGGGCGGGGCATAGGTGAGTGCCATGTGACAGGCCACAGGCACCGGCGGTATTGTGTTGTCCGGAGGTAAGTCGGTCAGTTATGCAATTCTGATCTGATCTGCTGGCGGAGAACGTCGATCGGCACGGTCTTGCCATCGCGGCGGAAGCACCAGTAGGTCCAGCCGTTGCAGCTGGGTGCGCCTTCCAGCTTGGCGCCGACCTGGTGGATCGACCCCTTGATGTCGTCACCGATCAGGGTGCCATCGGCGCGCACCTTGGCCTTGTGGCGGCCGTTCATGCTGAGCAACTCTTCGCCCGGGCGCAGCATGCCGCGTTCGACCAGCTGGCCAAACGGCACCCTCGGTTCGGCGCGTTTGCTGGCCGAGACCTGCAGCGCCTCGCGGTCGAACTTGCGCACCTTGGCGATGCGTTTCTCGGCCACCTTGCGATAGGCCGCCTCGCGTTCGATGCCGATGAATTCGCGACCCAGCATCTTGGCCACGGCGCCGGTGGTGCCGGTGCCAAAGAACGGGTCCAGCACCACGTCACCGGGGTTGGTCGACCCCACCAGCACCCGGTGCAGCAAGGATTCCGGCTTTTGCGTCGGATGCGCCTTGTCGCCGTTTTCATCCTTGAGCCGCTCGTGCCCGGTGCAGATCGGCAGCACCCAGTCGCTGCGCATCTGGATGCCCTCGTTGAGGGCCTTCAGCGCCTCGTAGTTGAAGGTGTATTTGCCACCTTCCTGCTTGCTGGCCCAGATCATCGTCTCGTGGGCGTTGGTGAACCGCTTGCCCCGGAAGTTCGGCATCGGATTCGACTTGCGCCAGACCACGTCGTTCAGGATCCAATACCCGGCATCCTGCAACGCCGCGCCAACCCGGAAAATGTTGTGATAGGACCCGATCACCCAGATTGCGCCGTTGGGTTTCAGCAGGCGGCGGGCGGCGGCCAGCCACTCGCGGGTGAACTTGTCATAGGCGCCAAAGGACGAAAACTGGTCCCAATGATCGTCAACCGCGTCCACCTGGCTGTTGTCGGGGCGATGCAGATCGCCCTTCAATTGCAGGTTATATGGTGGGTCCGCAAAGATCAGGTCCACCGACGCCTCCGGCAGACTGTTCATCACTTTGATACAGTCGCCATCCAGAATCGTGTTGAGAGGGAGCGCCGCGGCGCCCTTGGTCTTGGTCATCGTCATCTTCTGCCTCTGTCCCCGGCGCTTGTGCGCTCATTGGTTGCAACAAAGATGAGTCAAACCCGATTCGCCGTCAAATTCTTTTTTGAATCAGTGGGTTACAAATTATTCTTGATACAAGATATTGTGCACCGGCTTGAACGAACGTCTATGGTGTGGGGTCACACCAAGATTTCGGAGCGCCTGCTTGTGGGCCGGCGACGGGTATCCGGCGTTTGTTTCCCATCCGTAACCGGGATGCTGTTGCGCCAAATCCACCATGATCCGATCACGACACATTTTTGCCATAATTGAGGCCGCTGCAATCGACACCGACCGGCCATCCCCCTTGACCACCGCCTCCGCCGGGATCGTCAGCCCGCGCGGGATCAGGTTGCCGTCGATCAGCAGGTAATCGGGTGCCGGATCCAGCGCGGCGACCGCCCGTTCCATCGCCAGGTGGCTGGCCCGCAGGATGTTGATCTCGTCGATCTCGGCCACGGTGGCGTGGGCGACGGAGACCTGCGCGCGGGCGCTCAGCGCCTCTTCCAGCGCGGCGCGGCGGGGCGCGGTGAGCTTTTTGGAATCGTTCAGCCCCTCGGGGATGTCATCGGGGTTCAGCACCACCGCCGCCGCCGTCACCGGCCCGGCCAGCGGGCCGCGCCCGACCTCGTCCACCCCAGCGATCCGCAGGTACCCCCGCGCGCGGGCGTCACGTTCCAGGCTGTCATCAGGCTGTGTCATCGCCCGTTGCTGCCCCGGATCGCGCACAAGGGCAAGGGGTCAGCGGTCCGGCGGGGTCCAGTCTTCGGTCGGGATGTTGCGGCGATGTAGGCGCAGCGCCAGCCCGGCGGCCACGCCCACCCCGATGGCCACGGTCAGATCGGCCACCACCGTCAGCACCAGCGTCATCAGCAACAACAACGTATCCGACCGCCGCCCAGACAGATAGCTGCGCCACATATGCGGTTCACTCATGTTCCAGGCGGTCAGGATCAGAAGCCCGGCCAGGGCGGGCATTGCCAGATACCCCGCCGCCGTCGCGGCCACCGTCATCACCAGCAGGATCGTCAGCGCGTGGACCAGCCCCGCCACCGGTGTGCGCCCGCCAGCGCGCACGTTGGTGGCGGTGCGGGCGATGGCCCCGGTGGCGGGTAACCCGCCAAAGAGGGCGGACCCGATATTGGCCGCGCCCTGTGCGATCAGTTCCGCATTGGACCTGTGCGCGCCGCCGATCATCCGGTCGGCAACCATCGCAGAGAGCAGCGATTCGACACCCGCCAGAAAGGCGATGACAAAGGCCGATGGCAGCAGCTCGGCAATCCGGCCAAGGGTCACGTCCGGCAGCTGCGGCATGGGCAACTGCGCAGGCAGCGGGCCGAACCGTGACAGGATGGTATCGACCGGCAGCGCCGCCACGGCGACCAGCACGGAGGTCGCGCCGATGGCCACGATCAGGCCGGGAAAGCGCGGAAACAGGCGGCGCAGGATGACAATGGCGGCCATGGTGGCCAGGCCAATCGCCATGGACGGCAGGTTGACCGTGCCGCGTGCCGCCCAGAGCGACGGAATCTTGTCGATGAAGTCGGCGGGCAGCGCGCCGGTTTGCAGACCGAACAGGTCCTTGAGCTGGCTGGTTGCGATGATCACCGCGATACCGATGGTAAAGCCGTTGATCACCGGCTCGGGCACGTATCCCACCAGCCGCCCGGCCCTGAGATAGCCCGCCACCAACAGGATCAGGCCAGCCATCAGCGTCGCCAGCACCAGCCCGTCATAACCATGTTCGGCAATCACCCCATAGACCACCACGATAAACGCGCCGGTCGGCCCGCCGATCTGCACCCGGCTGCCGCCCAGCAGCGAAATCAGGAACCCCGCCACCACCGCCGTGACCAGCCCGGCGGCGGGATCGGCGCCGGAGGCTATGGCGATTGCGAGGCTGAGCGGCAGGGCCACCATACCGACCGTGATGCCGGCCCAAAGATCGGCCGTGAAAGCCGCGGCCGAATAGCTGCGCATCGTGGTCACGATTTTGGGTGTCATAGCGGCAGACTAGGAACTGGCCCGGGCCGCCGCAATTGGATTTACGGGGCCAGCAAATCTGTCGCAGATACAAAAAAGGGGAGCGCCCCAACGCTCCCCCAGTGCGGCGCCGGATGTGCCCGGCTTAGTTGCGGGCAACACGGTAGCCGCGTTCACGCAGGCAAACCGGTTCGTAGCCGACATGGCCCTGACGGCCATTGCCGAACTGTACGCGGCAAGCATAGGGCAGCTGGTTCACGTGGCGATAGTTGCGCTGCAGGCAATTCAGGCCGAACAGGCGGGTATTGCCCCGGTAGGCGTCGAATTTGCGCAGGCACTGCTGCGGCAGGTCATAGCGCGTGACCCCAGACGGCAGAGGGCGCGGCGACACCGGTGCCGGGCGGCGGTCGTGCGGGCGGACCACGGGACTGGTCGGATAGGGATAGCGGTGGCGATGGACGGCGGGCGGGTGATCGTCGCGGGCATCGTTCAGCGCGGCGCCGATGATGGCCAGAGCGGCGAGCCCGGCCAGAACCTTGCCGATGTCTTCGTTGGCGCGCGCCGGGGCGGGCGACAGGGTTGCGACCGCGGTGGCGGCGGCGAGGATCAGGGCGATGAACTTGCGGTGCATGAGAGGGGTACTCCTTGGGATGCGGGTTGGCGTGGCGGTCGGCGATGACCGGTGATGGGGCCAACCTGTGCCCGGCCCGCAAAGACAGGCAATATCGCCCCGGTGTTATCGAATATCAGCGGCTGCAAGACCCTGTGGTTATTGAATAACCGCCGTATCGCGCGCAATGTGGGGACATGAGACAGATCCTTCGCCCCACCGCCTTCGTGGTTGCCGTACTGCTGGGCCTGTGCGCCGCCGCGCCGTCGCAGGCCGCCGAGTGCTATGCCGATTACAAGGCCAAGCAGGACAAGCCCCTGCGGCTGCATTACGGTGTCATCCAGCTGAGCCAGGCCTGCGCCAAGGGCCCGGCCCGCGCCGAGGTCGCGGCGCGGCTGCAGCAGAACGGCTGGACGCTGCTGAATGTCATTTCGGTCTTTGGCCCCGACGGGCTTGCGCAGAGGAGAGCCGATGCCGGACCCTACTATCTCCGTTTCTGAGGCGCGCCGGTCGGGCACCCGCATCGTGAATTTCGGCATTGCCGCCATCGTCGCGATCCTGATCGCGGCGGGCGTCGTGCTGTTGCTGACCCTGCCGGACGCCAATGCGTTCAACGCGCGGGTGGAACGGCTGTTCGTTGAGAACGACCTGACCACGCAGGCGGAAATCAAGCTGTTGGAGATCCTCGCACAGTCGGGCACCGCGTTTTCCGACACGCTGGCCAGTTACCGCATGGTGATCTTCGTGCTGATGGTCTTTGCCACCGCAATGATGATCGCGGCGTTGGTGTTTCTGGTGATGCTGGTGACCCTGAACCGCCGCATGGCGCAGATCGAGCGGGTCGGCATCCAGGTCAATTCGCTGCTGATCAGCCGCGAGGAAAACACCGTCTACCTCAACAACCTCGATTTCAAACTGACGGCGGCGGCGATGGAGACTCTGTCGGTGCTGGCCGAGGCGCGGATGGACGACGACGTGCTGTCGGGCGCCGAGATCGAGGCGATGGTGTCGGGCAAGGACAGCGCCGATTGCGACGAGGCCGCCGGGGCCACCCGCATCAAGCGGCTGCGCGACACGCTGGGCAACCAGATCGTCAGCGAGCTGCTGGTCAAGAACATCGCCCGGCGCGGCTATATGCTGGCCATCGAAAAGGATGTGATACAGATGGTGTGAAAGGAGCCTTACCGCCCATGAGCAAGCCCCCTGTCACCCTTGGCAGCACCCTGACCTGCCCGGCCTGCGGATATGCGGAGGCCATGACCATGCCCACCGATGCATGCCAATGGTTCCACGAATGCGCATCTTGCAAGACCCTGCTGACACCGAAACCCGGCGATTGCTGCGTGTTCTGTTCCTACGGCACCGTGCCCTGCCCGCCGATCCAGCTGGGCGGGTCATGCTGCGGCTGACGCCGGGCCGGGTCAGTGATTGGGAGAGGGGCGCCCGTAGGGCGACGGCACGCGGCTGAAGTACGCACAGTCGCAGGCCGGGCGGCCGCGCTGAAGCTGGTCGGCGGTTGCCGGGTAACACAGGCCCAGTCCCTGGCGGGCGCCGGACGGATCGATCCAATGGGTGTTGTCTATGACCGGCACGCCGCAGACCTGCGCGCACAGACAGGTGCCCGTGGGGACGGGATTGCCGGTCCCCGGTCCCTCGTCCTCCATCCATTCGCGACAGCCCGCGAGCACGAGCAGCGCGGCGAACAGAGCGATTTTTGCCAGAATGCGGGACATGTGCCATTCTTGCCCAAGACGACGGGTGGTGACCAGCCCCTGATCTGATGCGCCTGTTCACTGCGCCTGTTCACTGCGCCTGTTCACTGCGCCTTCACGTTCAGGTGCCTGTGCGCTTCTGCAGTGCAGCACGGCCTTGGAATGGTCCGGCACAGCGCCCATCTAGGGAAGGATCGACCGATGGCGATTTCGACGCCCCGCAACAAGACAGGCCGCTCTGCGATGACCGTTCACGTTCCCACCCCTCGTGCCGCCGGCTATGGCATCACCATTCAACCGCTGGCGGGGCGCGTCACGCTGCGCCGCGACGGTCAGGTTCTGGCCAGCAGCACGCAGGCCAAAGTGATGTATGAAACCCGGTTGCCCCCCACGGTCTATTTCCCGCGCGAAGATGTTGTCGCGCCGCTGAGCGAACCGACCGACCTGCAGACCTTCTGCCCGTTCAAGGGCACCGCCAGTTACCGCGACCTCATGCTGGCCGATGGTACCCTCGGCAACGCGGTCTGGAGTTACGACCGGGCGCTGCCGGAAAGCCGTGGCGTGCAGGGCCATGTCGGTTTCATGCCCGACAGCTATACCGATCTGGATCTGGGCGAGAACCGGCTGGAGCCGCCGTCCAGCGGCAATATCTCGGGCCCGCTGATCGACTGGCTGTTTCGCGAGGCCGCGCAGATCGGGACCGCCGAAGAGCTGACACGGGCGCTGGCGGAAAAGCTGCTGGAACACGGTGTGGCGCTGTCCCGGATGAGCGTGATGATCTGGTCGCTGCATCCGATGATCGTGGGCAAGAACATCATCTGGAAACGCGGAGAAGAGGAGCTGACCACCTTTGCGCCCTCTTACGAGTTGCACGATCACCCGTCTTATGTGAACAGCCCGCTCAGGCATGTGTCAAACGGGCTGGGCGGGGTGCGTCAGCGGCTGAACACCGCAGAGTTCGACGCCAGTTTCCCGATCATGCAGGACCTGCGCGATCAGGGCGCGACCGATTATGTGGCGATGCCGCTGCCGTTTTCCAACGGGCGCAACAACGTGTTGACCCTGACCAGCGACCACCCTGACGGGTTCACCACCGCCAACCTCGGGCTGGTGTTTGAATGCGTGGCCGTGATCAGCCGGTTCTACGAGGTTTTCACCCAGCGCCAGAATGCGCAGTCGCTGCTGGAGACCTATGTCGGCAAACGCACCGGCGCCCGCGTTCTGGGCGGCGAGATCCGGCGCGGCGAAGGTGACGAGATCGACGCGGCGATCATGTTCTGCGATCTGCGCGGGTCGACCCTGCTGGAGGAACGGCTGGGGCGGCGGGCCTATATCACGCTGCTGAACCAGTTTTTCGACATGGTTTCGACCATCGTACACGACAACGGTGGCGAGGTGCTGAAGTTCATCGGCGACGCTGTGCTGGCGGTGTTTCCTGCCGGGGCGGATGCCGCCGGGGCGCGAACCCAGGCGGTGCAGTCGGCGCTGGGGATCGTGGCAAAGCTGGAAGAGATCCGCAGCGAGGAAGACCCGGACGCACAGTGCGATGCCGCCATCGGGCTGTCTTATGGCCGGGTGATCTATGGCAACGTCGGGTCGCGGGAACGGCTGGATTTCACCGTCATCGGTCAGGCCGCCAACATCGCCGCACGGCTGGGCGATTACGGCAAGGCCAGCGGGCACCGGATCGTGGTGAGCGAGGACATCATGCCCTGCTGCACCAGCTGGACGGACCTGGGCGATGTAAAGCTGCACAACGTGTCGCGCCCGGTGCGCTGTTTCGGCGTGGCCACGGCCCCAGAGATGGAGCGGTTCGACCTGCCGGCGCCGGATCCGGTGGCGGGCTAAAGCGCCGGGCCTGAAATTTGAGACACGAACACCCCTGCCACGCCTTCGACGCTCTCGGGAGATTCGTGTCACGATATGAGCCAGGTCAAAGGCCGGACGCTGTAGGTCCCGGCCAGATCACTCCACCGCGCGTATCAGCTTGCGTTCCAGCACCCGCAGCACGGTTTTCAGATCGTGACCGCGTTTCAGGATTTGCCCGTCCATGCCAACCACCGCATATTGTCCCTGCCTGTTGCGCAGGCGGGGGCGCTTCTCGATCCGGTAGAGCGGGTGTTCGGCGGTGCGCCGGAACACCGAGAACACGGCGACATCGCGCAGGCAGGAGATGCCATAGTCGCGCCATTCGCCCTCCGCCACCATGCGCCCGTAGACGGAGAGGATGACGGACAGTTCGGTACGGTGAAAGGCGACCTGGACCGGCGCTTTCGGCTGGGCCGGTCCCGTTGGAAACGGGCTGGGCGTTTCGATGTTCATACCACCAGAGTTGCGTTATTTCACCGGCAAATCAAGCCTTATGCGCGATCCCGGCCGCTTGGCCCGCCGCCGGGCGGGTCTTTGCGCAACAGCCGGGCAAAGGGCAGATGGGCGGGGAAGGGGGCGCTGCCCCCTCTTGGCCTGCGGCCAATTCACCCCCGGAGTATTTGGAAAGAGATGAAGAAGGGCGGCGGGAGCGCAGCGCGTGGGTTTACCCGCGCGCTGCCCGGCCCAACCGGGCGATTGGCATCTCTTGATGCCGTGAGGCCGGGCGGGAGCGCGCCGGGCTGGGGAGCGGTCAGGCAAAGCTGCCCTGGCAGAACCAGCCCGAGGACATCGCGCCGCCATGTCCGTAGAACAGCCACAGACGGTCGCCCTGTTCGGTCACCACGGTCCAGTAATCACGCACGCCGCTGCGCCAGTCCGGATCGTCCAGCCACCATTCCGGCGCGATCCGTTCCGGCCCCGTGCCCTGCGCCAGCGCCCAGTCGCGCCCGCGCCAGCGGAACCGCGCCGGCAGGGCGGGGACATCGGGGGCGTGCACCGGTTCGGGGCGCCACATCAGCAAGGGACGCGGATTGGCCGGGGCCGGCCAGTCGCGGGCCGGGTCGGACCATGCGGCGGCCAGCGTCTGTGCGGTTTTCTCGGGGATATGGCTGGAGGCCGGGTGACGGCGGGTGATCGCCTCCATCCCGACCCGCGCGCCGAGACGTCCGATCAGGTCGTCCACCGCCGTGTTACCCGCCAGCCGCTGCTGTACCGCCGCGCCCGCCTGCAGGTGCCCGACGGCGGTGCGGGCATGCACCGGCTCGCTTTGCAGCGCCTCCAGCCGCAGCATGTCGATGCCGAACCCGGCGTCGATCTGGTCAAGCTTCATCTCGAGCAGCGGCCGGATGCGGTGGGCGTCGAAACTGGGCCGGGCCAGCCCGACATCGACCACCTCGGCGGCCTGGTCGGTGCGGTGTGCCTCGAGCCGCAGGGTCCGCGCGCCACGGCCCTTGCCCTCGAGCATCCGGCACAGGCGCGGCAGCATCCGGTCGATACCCGCCAGCAGGTCCTCCTTGAGCCCGATGGGATCCGGCAGGGTCAGGCGCACCGCAAAGCGGTGCGGCGGGCGGGCCGGCGACACCGGTTCCGGCGCGCTGCCCATCGCCTGATCCAGCCGCATCACCAGCCCGCGCCCAAAGCGCCGCGCCAGCCCGGCGCGCGGCTGGCCCAGCAGGTCGCCGATGCGGCGCAACCCCAGCCGCGACAGCTGTGCGGCGGTCGCCCCGTCCAGCCGCAAGGCCGCGATCGGCAGATCGCTGAGCGCGCCATAGGTCTGGCCGGTTTCGGCGATCCGGCCCACGGTGTCGGGCACCGGCTGGATCTGCGGTGCTGTCCCGCCGCGGGTCCAGTGCCGCCGTTTCACCGCCCGCGACCGGGTCGCCCGCGCCTCCTGGTCGATCGCATCGCCGGATCGGTCCGCCTGTGCTGCCTGCCCCGCGTAGCGCGCCAGCGCCCAGGCCGCCCCCAGCGTATCGGCGATGCCCAGCCGCACCGACAGCCCCATGTCGGCGCAGTCGGTTTCGATCACCGACAACAACCCCGCCTCGCCACCGAACAGATGGGCACAGCCGGTCAGGTCGATCACCAGCCCGTCGGGCGGTTCCTCGGCGACCCAGGGGCTGAACTTGCCCGCCCAGCGCCTGAGCGCGGTCAGGAAGGCGGTCTCTGCCGCCGCGCTGCGGGTCCGCGTGACCAGCCCGGCGCACATCGCATGGGCATCGCGCACCGGCTGGCCCACCCGCAGCCCGGCCATTTCGGCCTGTGCGTTTAACGCGGTGATAACCTGCATGTTGGACTGTTCCGCCACCACGGCCAGCGGCCCGTCGGCCAGCCCGCGCGCCGCACGCATCACCCGTTCCGCGCCAAGGCGGGGAAACCAGATCGACAGGATACGGCGGTTCGACATGATAAGGCAGGCAGCGTTATGTTCTTTTTTTGTTCTATATGGGTGAATCGCCTGCGGAGTCGAGTCGCGACGCCGCTGGTCGTGGCCCTGACCGTACTGCTGGCGCTGACCGCCAGCGCCCAGCAGACGGAGCGGGTCGAGGACCCCGATGTACAACGCCGCATGGACACGATGAACGCCGCCAAGGCCGCGCTGGTGCCGCTGGCGCAGATGATGGCGGGCCGCATCCGGTTTGACCGGAGTATCGCCGCCGATGCCCGCAAGCGGCTGATCCGCGCCACCCGGTCAATCCCCGGCCGGTTCCGCCGCCCGCACAGCGACCCGCTGTCCCGCGCCAGCCCCCGCATCTGGGCCGATTGGGACAGTTTCACGGCCCGCGCCCGCACCGCCCGCAGCGCCGCGCAGGGGTTGAACACACAGACGCTGAACGGGCTACGCCGGACGCTTCCACAGCTGATGCAAAGCTGTCTGGGTTGCCACCAGAGCTATCGCATGCCCCCCTAGCGGGCGATCAGCCACACCAGACGCGCAGGATCACGTCCTTGTCGTCCAGATCCACGTTCACCCGCTCGGGCCGGTGATCCTGAGTCATCACGCTGTTCGGCGGCAGGATGCGCGCGTCGTCGGGGACAACTCCAGACGCCGCCTGCAGGGGTTGCCCGACGAAGGGTTCAAGCGCCTGTGCGCCACAGGTATCGTCCGAGGCCCATGCCCCGGTTGCCGCCGCCACGATCAGCGCGGCCAAACTCGCTGCTTTCATCAAACTGCCTCCTGTTCGGGTTACACCCGATATAGGCAGCGAATTCACGGATTCGATAACCGCCATTCACAAAACCCTCGGACAAGCCGGTTGAAAACCCACCCCGTTTGCCGCAGGGTCGCGACGATATTTGGAGGGAGACATAAATCATGCGTACCCGTGCCGCCGTGGCCCTTGAGGCCGGCAAACCGCTCGAAATCATGGAAGTGAACCTCGATGGCCCGAAGGCCGGCGAGGTGCTGATCGAAATCAAGGCCACCGGCCTGTGCCACACCGACGAGTTCACCCGCTCGGGTGCCGACCCCGAGGGACTGTTTCCCTCGATCCTCGGCCACGAGGGCGCCGGCATCGTGCTGGAAGTGGGCGAAGGTGTCACCACGCTGAAACCCGGCGATCACGTGATCCCGCTCTATACGCCCGAATGCCGCGAATGCCATGCCTGCCTGTCGGGCAAGACCAACCTCTGCACCGCGATCCGCGGCACGCAAGGCCAAGGCCTGATGCCCGACGGCACCACCCGGTTCTCGATGCTCGATGGCACGCCGATCTACCACTACATGGGCTGCTCGACCTTCGCCAACCACACGGTGATGCCCGAAATCGCCCTGGCCAAGGTCCGCGACGACGCCCCCTTTGACAAGATCTGCTACATCGGCTGCGGCGTCACCACCGGCATCGGCGCGGTGATCAACACCGCCGGCGTCGAAATCGGCGCCTCGGCGGCGGTGTTCGGCCTCGGCGGCATCGGCCTGAACGTGATCCAGGGCCTGCGCATGGCGGGCGCCGACGTGATCATCGGTGTCGACCTGAACGACGACAAGGCCGAGATGGCGAAGAAATTCGGCATGACCCATTTCGTGAACCCCTCGAAACTGCCCGAGGGCCAGTCGGTCACCGAGGCGATCATCGAACTGACCAAGACCGAAAAGGACCAGTTCGGCGGCGTCGATTATTCCTTTGACGCCACCGGCAACGTGCAGGTAATGCGCGACGCGCTGGAATGCTCGCACCGCGGCTGGGGCGTCAGCGTCATCATCGGCGTCGCCCCCGCAGGCGCCGAAATCTCCACGCGTCCCTTCCAGCTGGTCACCGGCCGGGTCTGGAAAGGCACCGCCTTCGGCGGCGCCAAGGGCCGCACCGACGTGCCGAAATTCGTCGACTGGTACATGGACGGCAAGATCGAGATCGACCCGATGATCACGCACAAGCTGACGCTGGACCAGATCAACGAGGGCTTTGACCTGATGCACGCGGGCAAATCGATCCGCGCGGTCGTCGAATTCTGACGCCCCGTATGGCGCAGGGGGCATCCCTGTCAGAGACCCGGGCTTCTTCTGTTCGGAAATATCCCGGGGGTCCGGGGGCTGGCCCCCGGCCCGCCCTTGCCCTAAGACGGTCTCATGACATCCCATAGCCCCCTTCTCGCCGTCCTGATCGACGCCGACAACATCTCGGCCAAATACGCCGAAGCCATCTTCGAGGAAATCGCCTCCTTCGGCGAGGCCAGCATCCGCCGCATCTACGGCGATTTCTCCGGCGGCGGCCCGCAGGGATGGAACAAGACGCTGCTGGCCAGCCTCGCCATCGTGCCGCACCAGCAGTTCGCCAATACCACCGGCAAGAACGCCTCCGACATCGCCCTGGTGATCGACGCGATGGACATCCTGCATTCGGGCCGCTTCGACGGCTTCGTGCTGATCTCGTCCGACAGCGATTTCACCCGCCTCGCCAGCCGCATCCGCGAACAGGGCGTCGATGTCTTCGGCATGGGCATGCGCAAGACGCCTGCGGCCTTCGTCAAGGCCTGCAAACGCTTCATCTACGTGGAAAACCTGCTCGACCAGCCCGCCGCCAGCAAACCCACAAAATCGAAACAAAGCGTCAAGAAGTCAGACCCGACCCCCGGCCCCACCCCGGACCCGACCGAAGAACCCCAGGTCCGCACCGAGGATCCCACCAAACTGGTGATCCGCGCCATGAACGCGATCAACCAGGACGACGAATGGTTCTCGCTCGGCCAGATCGGCCAGTACATCACCGCCGCCAACCCCGAATTCGACACCCGCAGCTACGGCAAGAAGAAACTCAGCGACCTGATCGCCGACCTCAAACTCTTCGAAACCCGCAAGGGCGAAGGCAACCAGCTCCTAGTCCGCCGGCTGGACTGACCCCCCCCGCAGTATCAAGCCCCGCCCTTGACGCACAGGAACAGACACTCTGGTAATCGGACGTTTGCCGCGGGCACAAGCTGTGACCGCATTGCCGGACACTGCTGCCGTTCGCGGAGCGCTCGGCAACGTCTGCCTTGCCTCAGTCGCGCGACAGCCGCTTGCCGCTCGTCTTGACGAAACATTGGCTAGGTTGTCACGTACTGCACATGTTCAAGTACTGTTTCCTTCCCTCCGATGTTCCCATTGCTGTTCCAAAGGAAATGACCAGATTCAAGTGTCTGATACTTGTCGAGCGCGAAGTTGGTGGGGACTATCGACAGGAGGTCAGCAAAGCTCTTGTGAGAGCCGGCTGCCTCTTTTCCCTGGCATGGGGAATTGAGTGTTTCGCATGGAACGATAGCGTCGACGGGGCTTTTCTAGAGTATCATGACCACGGCGATTATCCCGAGGAACAAACCGTCATCACGACTTGGCACGATGATGAAACGCTTGAAGAAGTTGTAGAGTTCGCAAGAAACTGCACTGATCATTCCAAAGTGAAGCTTGCCGATATCCTGGTTCTAGATTTTGCATATCAGGAACGCGGCAAACTGATCGAACAGCTTTACCTTGGCGCGTGAAAGCCACCGTCGGCGCACAGCGCTGCATTAGTCCGTTGTGGGCTCAAAGCTGTAGCTGGCTGCAGATCGAGCAAACGACCATCTGCGACTCGCATCGCCCCCACCGATCACCTTTTGCAACAGCAACCCCGCATAAACCGGTCCAGCCTCCCTTGTGGCACCCATCGCCCCCACCACAAGCGCCCTTCAAAAAGGTTCGAATCCCGCCCTTCCGTTTCTCCGGTCCGGCCGCGGATCGCGACAGGCACTTAATTTGTGGTTTCAGGTTCCGTAGCGAGCCAGGAACATGTCGACGGCGCTGGTCACGACCTCGTCGATCTCGGCCTGGGTGAACTCGGTCTGGATGCCGAATACGGCGCGGGTCCAGAGCTTGACCTTGCACAGTTCCGAAAACTGCTCCGCCGCCATGTCGATGTCCTCGACCACCAGTTCGCCCCGCGCGATGGCACAGTCGAGATAGTCCTTGATCCGCTGTTTGCCCTGCTCCGGCCCCGCCGCGTAAAACGCGCGGCCCAGGTCGGGAAAGCGGTCACGTTCGGCCAGGCAGATGCGGAACACCTGCTGTGCAAAGGGCGACAGCAGGAACGGCACCACGTGGTGCCCGATCTCGGTCAGCACCGCGCGCACCGGCTGCGACTGGTCGATCTGGTCCATCGCGTGATCGGCCATCCGGGTGCATTCGGTGCTGGCAACCTCCATAAAAAGAAGGCGTTTGTCGGGAAAATAGCTGTAAAGCGTCGCCTTCGACACCCCGGCGGCGCGGGCGATGTCATCGACGCTGGCGCCCTCGAATCCATCGGCCATGAACACCTGGCGCGCGCCTTCCAATACCTGGTCGAACTTGCGTCCGGTTCTGACAATGGCTGTCGTATCGTTCATTCTGTCCTGCTGACTTATCCTGCTTTCCCTATATAAACCGTTCGGTTCACTTTTCACAGGGAAAAGCATGAAAACCGGCGCCGCGACACAATTGCTTGCGATGTGAACGGCCAGGCGATAGGCCTTTGGGCATGGTCGAAATCTTCCTCAGAACCCTGCCGTTTTTCGCTATTATCGGCCTGGGCTACTGGGCCGGGCGGACCCGTTTCTTTCCCGAAGCCGCCACCGCCTATCTGACCAAGTTCGTGTTCTTCTTTGCCCTGTCGGCGATGCTGTTCCGCTTTGCCGCCAACCTGCCCTTTGCCGAGATCTATGACGGGCGGCTGATCGTCGGCTACCTCTGGGGGACGGCGGCGGCCTATGGCATCGCCTCGGCGGTGGCGTTCCTGCGCGGGCTGGACGTGCCGACGGCGGCGATCGAGGCACAATGCGCCGCCATCGGCAATGTCGGGTTTCTGGGCCTGCCGATGCTGGCGATGCTCTTTGGCGAGGCGGCCATCGGTCCGGTCATGCTGGTGCTGGCCACCGACCTGGTGGTGTTTTCCAGCCTGATCGTCATCCTGATCAACGGCGGCCGCGAAGGCCGGCTAACGCTGGCCACCCTGCGCCAGATCGGGCTGGGGTTGCTGCGCAATCCGATGATCGTGTCGATCTCGCTGGGGATGATCTGGTCGGCGCTGCGCCTGCCGATCCCCGGTCCGCTGAACGATTTCCTGACCATCCTAGGCGGCGCCGCGACGCCGGGAGCGCTCTTTGCCATCGGCGCCTCGCTGGCCAGCAAATCCGCCGAACGGGTGCAGATCGCCGCCTGGCTCAGCTTTTGCAAGCTGGGGCTGCATCCGCTGTTCGTGGCGCTGGGGGTGCTGGTGTTGTTTCCACTCGACCCATTCGCGGCGGCGGTGGTGGTGTCTTGCGCGGCGCTGCCGGTGGCGGGCAACGTCTATATGCTGGCGCAGACCTATGGGATCGCCCCGCACCGGGTCTCTGCCGCGATCCTGTTGTCGACGCTGGCCAGCATCCTGACGGTGCCGCCGATCATAGCCTGGGTCAGCCCCTAACCCGCACTGGACCTCTGTGGCCACCACGGGTAGCACATGGGCAAACGCGTTGACGGAGATGAACGGATGCAGACGATTTCGGAAAACAAGGCATTTGGCGGCACTCAGGGGGTCTATTCGCACACCTCCACCGCCTGCAATTGCGACATGACATTCGGCCTGTTCCTGCCGGCCGAGGCCGCCGATGGCCCGGTGCCGGTGCTGTGGTACCTGTCGGGCCTGACCTGCACCCACGAGAACGCGATGACCAAGGCCGGGGCCCAGGCCTGGGCCGCCGAACAGGGCATCGCGCTGGTGTTCCCCGACACCTCGCCGCGCGGCGAAGGTGTCGCCGATGACGAGGCCTATGACCTGGGCCAGGGCGCCGGGTTTTACGTCAACGCCACGCAAAATCCCTGGGCACCGCATTTCCGCATGTGGGACTATGTGGCCGAGGAACTGCCGGCGCTGATCGCGGAGCATTTCGGCATCGACCCTGAACGCCAGTCGATCACCGGCCATTCCATGGGCGGCCACGGCGCGCTGACGCTGGCGATGAACCTGCCCGGAAGGTTCCGCTCGGTCTCGGCCTTTGCGCCGATCTGCAACCCCACCGGCGCCGACTGGGGCCGCAAGCAGCTGACCGCCTACCTGGGCGAGGACGAGGCCGCCTGGGCGCGCCACGACGCCTCGCTGATGATGGCCAAGACCGGTTTTGACGGTCCGATCCTGATCGACACCGGCGCGGCGGACCAGTTCATCGACCTTCTGCGTCCCGAAACGCTGGCCAGCGCCATCGCCACCCGCCGCCAGCAGGCGGTGATGCGGCTGCAACCGGGGTATGACCACAGCTACTTCTTTGTCTCCACCTTCATGGAGGATCACGTGACCTTCCACGCCGACGCGCTCTGGGCCTGAGCGATGGCGCTTTACATCGACGCCGACGCCTGCCCGGTCAAGGGCGAGGCCGAGCGGGTCGCCACCCGGCACCGGCTGCAGATGTACGTGGTGTCGAACGGCGGGCTGCGCCCCTCGGCCAACCCGCTGGTCGAAACCGTGATCGTGGCCGAAGGCGCGGATGTGGCCGACATGTGGATCGCCGACCGCGCCGGGCCGGGCGACGTGGTGGTCACCGGTGACATCCCTCTGGCCGCCAAATGTGTCGAGGCCGGTGCCCGCGTGCTGCGCCACAACGGCGAGGTGTTCACCCCGGCCAACATCGGCCAGCAACTGGCGATGCGCGACCTGATGACCGACTTGCGGGCCGCAAACCCGCTGAACCAGGGCGGTGGCGGCAAGGCCTTTACAAAGGCCGACCGCTCCCGTTTTCTGGACGCACTGGAACGGGAAATCAGGGCCGCGGCGCGGGGCTGACGCCAAATTTCTTTCAAAGAAATTTGCCAAGAATTTTTGCAAAATTCTTTTTCGCCAAGGAGGGCGCGAGGATGACAATCGAAGCCGTGGTATTTGACATCGGCAACGTGCTGATCGAATGGCAGCCGGAACGCTATTACGACCGGGTGATCGGCCAGGACCGGCGGCAGGCGATGTTCGCGGCCATCGACCTGCACGGGATGAACGACCGGATCGACCGGGGCGAACATTTTACCGAGACCATCTATGACTGCGCCGAAGCCCACCCCAAGTGGCGTGACGAAATCCGCATGTGGCACGACAACTGGATCGAAATGGCCGCCCCCGCGATCCCGCATTCGGTGCGGCTGCTGCGGGCCTTGCGGGCCAAGGGTGTGCCGGTCTTTGCGCTGTCGAACTTCGGGGTGCAGAATTTCGCCATGGCCGAGGCCGACCACTACCCGTTTCTGGGCGAGTTCGACCGCCGCTATATCTCGGGCCGGATGAAGATGGCGAAACCCGATGCCGACATCTATCAGGCGATGGAGCAGGATTGCGGCGTCGCCCCCGGCGCGCTGTTGTTTGCCGACGACCGTGGCGACAACATTGAAACCGCCCGTTCGCGCGGCTGGCAGACCCATCTGTTCACCGGACCACAGGGCTGGGCCGACCGGCTGGTCGCCGCCGGCCTGCTGACAGAAAGCGAGGCCACATGACCCTGCCGATCATCCCCTTTGCGGCGCAAGAGCTGCTGGACTGGACCGAGCTGACGCAGGCGCTGACCGATGGCCACAGCCTGCCCCGGGCCGAGATTGGCGATACGTTTCTCTACCGCGATCCCGATACCCTGCTGAGCCGCGCCGCCTGGATCGACGGGCTGGGCATGGCGGTCAAGACCGCCACCGTGTTTCCCGGCAACCCCGACCGTGGCGCCCCGATGGTGAATGGCGCCGTATGCCTATACGATGATCGCGACGGTACCCTGGCCGCGCTGATCGACTTTCACCTGGTGACCAAGTGGAAGACCGCCGGCGACAGCCTGCTGGGCGCCCTGCGGCTGGCCCGCCCCGACAGCCGCGAGATCCTGATCATTGGCGCCGGCACCGTTGGCCAATCGCTGATCGAGGCGTTCTCCGCCGGTTTCCCCGGCGCCCGGTTCACCCTGTGGAACCGCACCCGTGCCAAGGCCGAGGAACTGGCCGCGCAGCAGGCCGATGTCACCGTGGCCGACGATCTGGAAACCGCCGTGCGCGCCGCCGATATCGTGATCTCGGCCACCATGGCGACCGACCCGCTGATCCACGGCGACTGGCTGCGGCCCGGCCAGCACGTCAACCTGATCGGCGCCTACCGCCCCGACATGCGCGAGGCCGACGACACCGCCTTGCGGCGCGCCCGCGTCTATGTCGACAGTTTCGACACCACGCTGGACCACATCGGCGAGCTGAAGATCCCGCTGCAAACCGGCGCCATCACCCGATCCGACGTGCGCGCCGATTTCTATGATCTGGATACCTTTGCCCGGGGCGGGGCCGAGGACATCACCCTGTTCAAGAACGGCGGCGGCGCGCATCTGGACCTGATGGTCAGCCGCTACATCCTCGACCGCTGGCTGGAACGCCCGTGATGCTCAGGCCGCGATCGCGGCCCCGGCCATCGGCTTCTCCCGCACCGGCAGGTGCACGATGGCGCTGAAGGCCCCAACCGCCACGCCGATCCACCAGACCGCGGTGTAATCGCCATAGGCGTCATACATGCGGCCACCCAGCCAGATGCCCACGAAGCTGCCGATCTGGTGGCTGAGAAAGATGATTCCGTAAAGCGTGCCCATGTAGCGCACGCCATAGATATGGGCGACAAGGCCGCTGGTCAGCGGCACGGTGGCCAGCCACAACGCCCCCATCGCGATGGAGAACACGATCACCGTGACCGGTGTCATTGGCAGCACGATAAACACGGCCGCCACCAGCGTGCGCGCGGCATAGACCCCGGCCAGCAGGAATTTGCGCGGCCAGTATTTGCCGGCCCATCCCGCCATCAGCGTGCCGGCGATATTGGCCAGGCCGATCAGCGAAATCGCCACCGCACCCAGCGCCGATGTGCTGGTGATGCCGATCCCGTGCAGAACCCCGCCCGGCTGGATCGGGCCGCACATCTCGGTGACAAAGGCCGGGAAATGCGCGGTGATGAACCCAAGCTGATAGCCGCAGCTGAAAAACCCCAGGAAGATCAGGATATAGGTCGGATCGCGGAACGCCTTGCCCAGAACCGCGCTCATCGACACCTCGGGTTCGGCCCGCTCGGGCTGGGCCGGCGTCCGCATCGACGGCAGCACCGCCAGCACCGCCAGGATCAGGATTGCAAAGATCACGAATGTCTGCTGCCAGCTGACAAAGCTCAGCAGCCATTCCGCCAGCGGCGCGCCGATCACCTGCCCCAGGCTGCCCGCCGCGGTGACAAGGGCCAGCGACATTGAACGATTTTCCTCGGACGAGGCGCGCCCGACCACCGCCAGGATCACGCCAAACCCGGTGCCGGCGATGCCAAAGCCCACCAGCCAGGCGTAAAGCTGATGTTCGATCGGGGTGGTCGACATGGCCGTCAGCACCATGCCGGCAGCATAGGTCAGCGCACCCAGAAAGATCGCGCGCCGGTCCCCGAGTTTTTCCGCCAGCGCGCTAAAGATCGGCTGCCCGATGCCCCAGGCCAGGTTCTGGATCGCGATCGCCATCGAGAATTCCGACCGGGCCCAGCCGAACTCCTCGGCCACCGGGATCTGGAACACGCCGAACGATCCCCGCACGGCAAAGCTGACGATGGTGATCACGCAACCGGCGATCAGGACCGGTGTGATCAGCGAGGATTGGCGGGGCATGCGATCTCTCCATGTCGGGCCGATGAACACTATCCGGCACGGCATTCCGGTCAAACGAGGATATTTGATCCTTCACATAAGAAAATCTGATGCGAAAGGGTCAATAGACAAACCGCCCGCCCACTTTTCAACATCCCGATGGCGCGCTATGCCTGCGCCATGACCGAGATCACCGCGCTTTACGAACAACGCATTCAGGCCGGCGCGCTGCACCATGACAGCGCCCAAGAGGCCGTGCTGCCCGAATTCGAACGGATCCGCGCGGCGGTGTCCGCGCCGGCCAAACGCGGGCTGTTCCGCAAACCGCCGCCACCGCCCAGGGGGCTGTACCTCTGGGGCGGAGTCGGGCGCGGCAAATCCATGCTGATGGACCTCTTCGTCGATGCACTGGGCGATGTGCCGGTGCGCCGGGTGCATTTCCACGCCTTCATGCAGGAAATCCACAACGCCATGCACGCGGCCCGGCAACGCGGTGTCGATGATGCACTGGCCCCCGTCGCCCAGGAAGTCGCCCGCACGGTCCGGGTGCTCGCCTTTGACGAGATGCAGATCACCGACATCACCGACGCGATGATCGTCGGCCGCCTGTTCGAGGCGTTGTTCGCCACCGGCGTGGTGGTGGTGACAACATCGAACCGGGTGCCCGACGATCTCTACAAGAACGGCCTGAACCGGCAGCTGTTCCTGCCCTTCATCCAGCTGATCAAGGAGCGGATGCAGGTCTGGGAACTGGTCAGCCCGACCGACTACCGCCAGAATCGCCTGCAGGGCTCGCCGGTCTATTTCACCCCCATCGGCCCCGAGGCCCGCACCGCCATCGAAGCCGTCTGGAGCGATCTGGCGGGCGGACAGGGCAAAGAGCTGACCCTGCATGTCAAGGGCCGCGACGTCACCCTGCCGCAGTTCCGCAACGGCGTCGCCCGCGCCAGCTTCTACGATCTGTGCAGCCGCATGCTGGGCCCGGCCGATTACCTGACCATCGCCGGGGCGGTCCGGGTGCTGATCATCGAGGACATCCCCAACCTGTCGCGCTCGAACTTCAACGAGGCCAAGCGCTTCGTCACCCTGATCGACGCGCTTTACGAGGCGCGCGTGCGGCTGATCTGCTCGGCCGCCTCCGAACCGGAATTCCTCTATGTCGAAGGCGACGGCGCCTTCGAATTCGAACGCACCGCCAGCCGCCTGCGCGAAATGCAGGGCCAGGACTGGGGTCAACAAGGCTGATCCGCCGCCCCTGTTTCATCTCTTTGCAAATACTCTGGGGGAGGCCTGCGCGCAGGCCGGGGGCAAAGCCCCCTACCCGTTCTCGCGCAGCACCGCGCCAGCGAGGTAGAGCGACCCGCAGATCAGCACCCGCGCCTCCGGATCCACGGCGCGGATCTGGTCCAGCGCCGTTTGAACGTCCGGCGCACAGCCCGCCGCCAGTCCGACTTCCCGCGCGGCCCGGGCCGTCACCTCTGCGGGCAGCGTATTGGCCTCGCCCGGAATCGACACCGCCGTCAGGCTCTGGGCCCGCGCCGCCAGCGGACGCAGGTAACCGGTGATGTCCTTGGTGTTCAGCATGCCGCAGATCAGATGCGTCGGCCGTTCCGGCAACCGCGCCAGATGCGCGCCCAGCGCCACACCGGCGGCGGCGTTATGGCCACCGTCGAGCCAAAGCTCGACGCGCGGCGCGCTGTCCGCCAGCGGGCCGCTGCGCAGCCGCTGCATCCGCGCCGGCCAGTCGGCCCGCGTGACCGCGCCCTCCAGCGCCGCATCCCCCTGGCCCAGAACCCGCAGCGCCGCGATCGCGGCGCCGGCGTTGTCGATCTGATGACCGCCGGGCAGGTTCGGCAACGGCAGGTCGCGCAGCCCGGTTTCATCCTGATACACCAGCCGCTCGTTTTCCTCGGCCACGTGCCAATGCTGGCCGTGCACCAGCAGCGGCGCCCCGACCCGTGTGGCCTGTCTTTCGATTGCCTCCAGCGCCTCGTCCGGCTGCGGGCCGACGACACATGTGACCCCGCGTTTCAGGATGCCGGCCTTTTCAAAGGCGATCTTGTCCAGCGTATCGCCAAGGAACTGCTGGTGGTCGATGCTGACCGGCGTGATCACCGTCAGCGCCGGTTCGACAATCACGTTGGTCGCGTCCAGGCGGCCGCCCAGGCCAACCTCGAGCAGCGTATAATCCGCCGGCACGCGGGCAAAGGCCAGCAGGGCGGCGCAGGTGGTGATCTCGAAATAGGTGATCGGCGCATCGCCGTTGGCGGCGTAGCATTCATCCAGAACGGCGGTCAGGTCCGGTTCGGAAATCAGCTGCCCGCCGACGCGAATGCGTTCGTGGAACCGGGCCAGATGTGGCGAGGTATAGGCATGGACGCTTCCGCCCGCGGCCTCGATCCCTGCCCGGATCATCGCCTGGGTCGACCCCTTGCCGTTGGTCCCGGCGATATGGATCACCGGCGGCAGATCATTCTGCGGGTTGCCCAGCGCATCAAGCAGCCGCCAGACCCGGTCCAGCGTCAGGTCGATGACCTTGGGATGCAGCGCCATCATCCGTGCAAGGATGGCGTCCGAATCTTGGCTGCTCATTTCTTGTCAGCGGGTTCCGAGGTCGGCGTTTCGGCCCCATCGGGCGCCGTCTCGGGCTCCGGCGGCGGCAGATCGCCGCGCACCGCCGGGGGCAGGCCCAGCAACAGCCGGGTGATACCGATCAGTTCCTCGCGCAGCTCGGTACGCGGGGTCACCCGGTCGAGCATGCCGTGATCCAGCAGGTATTCGGCGCGCTGGAACCCGTCGGGTAGCTTTTCGCGGATAGTCTGTTCGATCACCCGCGGTCCGGCAAAGCAGATCAGGGCGTTGGGTTCCGAAATATGCACGTCGCCCAGCATCGCGTAGGACGCCGTGACCCCGCCAGTAGTCGGATGGGTCAGAACGACGATATAGGGCAGGCCCGCCTCTTTCAGCATCTGCACCGCCACCGTAGTGCGCGGCATCTGCATCAGGCTCAGGATGCCTTCCTGCATCCGTGCGCCGCCGGCGGCGGAAAACAGGATCAGCGGGCGCTTGAGCTTTACCGCCTCCTGAGCGGCGGCGATGATGGCGTTGCCGACATACATCCCCATGGACCCGCCCATGAACGAGAAATCCTGTGCCGCCGCCACGATCGGGGTCCGGCCGATTTCGCCGGTGGCCACCAGCATCGCCTCTTTTTCGCCGGTCGATTTCTGGGCCGCCTTCATGCGGTCTGGATACTTCTTCTGATCGCGGAAATGCAGCGGATCGGGCAGCGGGTCGGGCACCGCGACTTCGGCGAAAACGCCGCCGTCGAACAGCGCCACAAAGCGGTCGCGCGGCGTGATATGCATGTGGTGGCCGCAGCTGGAGCAGACGTTCAGGTTGTCGCTGAGTTCGCGGTGGAACAGCATGGTTCCGCATTCATCGCATTTCTGCCAGAGATTTTCGGGCATTTCGCGGCGCGAGAAGATCGAGTTGATCCGGGGCCGGACGTAATTCGTGATCCAGTTCATGTGGATGCCTCTGTCAGCAACAGGTCTGGGGCTCAGATAAGGCCAAGGGCGGGCAAATGCAATCAGCGCCTGAGCGCGAGCCGCGCCGCAAGCCATGTCACGGCCATCGTGGCAAAATCGACCACCAGCCATTCCCGCATCAGCCCGGTATCGCTCATTTCATAGGGCAGGATATAGAGCGACAGACCGTTGAGCCCCTCGGGCGCGCCGACGATCACCAGCGCGATGATGTTGTTGACGAAATGCACGGCGATGGCCGGACCCAGCGTGCCCGAACGTGCCGTCAGATCCGCCATCATCAGACCGAAAACCCCGGCCCAGAGCATGATCAGCGGCGCGTTGTCACCGGCCTGGGCCGGGGCGAAATGGCCCAGCGCGAACAGCGCCGAGGGCAGCAGCATCCAGACCAGCGGCGAGGAAAACCGCGCCGCCAGCGATTGCTGGATATAGCCGCGAAACAGGATCTCTTCGGCGCTGGTCTGAATCAGCACAAGGGCCAGCGAGAGCGGCAGCAGGCCGATCCAGTGGCCCGGTGACAGGTTGGGCCGCAACGGCAGCCCCATATCGTAGGGCGGCAAGAACAGCAGCGCCGCGCACAGCAGAAGCAGCATCCGGAACACCGCCCAGAACTGGCGCAACGCCAGCGGCAACGGACCCAGGATACCCAGTGCCGGACGATCATGCAGCCAGCGCGCGACCAGCGCCACGCCCAGCGTCACAAAGGCGAAACCGCCCAGCAAGACCGTCATCTGACCCGGTGTCATACCCTGCGGCAAGGTTGCCGCCCAGGTCGGGGAGAACACCGAAACCAGCAAGGCATAGAGCAGCGCGTTCAACCCGAAGGACACGGCCATGATCCCCGTCAGCCCGGCCAGCAGCCGCCACAGTTCGGGGCGCGGGCGCGCGGGCGCGACCAACACTTCGTGAAAGGCATAGGCACGCCTAGTCATCTATGTGCGCTCCGATTGTATCCAGCGAGATCGGTCCGCGATCCGGGTTGGCGTAATCGGTGAGGTTCACCTGCGCCAGTTGGAGCAATTCCGCCGCGCCGCTGAGGTAGGTGGCAACGGTTTCCAGCAGCTGCACCGCGACGGCGGCATCGCTTTCGATCACGGCGCGGAATTCCTCGGCTCCGATCCGCAGGAACCGGGTTTTTTCTATCGCAACCAGGTCGAGAAACCGGTGATCGCGGGTGATGACCGCCAGATCGCCGATCAGCCGCCCCGGTTCGACGAAGGACACCGGTGCCGCGCCCGTCGGGCTGCCGGGCCAGCGCAGTTCGGCGCGCCCCTCGAGGCACAGGTAGACCGCATCGGCGACCTGATCGTGCAGGAACACCACCTGACCGGGGTCCGCATCGTACCACTGCGCGCTGTAGGCCAGCAGCCGCTGGTTGCGGGCGTCGATCGGGCCGAACAGTTCGGTGGAGGCGATGGCATTCAGCTTGCGACTGAAATCGGCCGCCGCGCCATTGGCCAGCACCGGTTCGGCGCGGCGAGACCCGCCGTCTATTCGGCCGTCCTTGATCTCGATGAACAGGTCGTAGGCGTCGGGATGGTCGAAATGATCCTCCATAAAGATCATCACCGAACCGGGCAGCAATTCACGCAGCTTCTGTCGGGTCCGCAGGCGGCTTTTGGAATCGTGGCTGGCCAGAGCCTTGTCCAGGACCAGAATGTCGGGCCGCTTGATGCCGGCCCGGCTGAAGGCCGCGCGCTCCTGAAACACGGTGGGCAGGTTGGTCCCGCCGAGCCCGGCCGGCAGGTCGTAGATGACCGAGGACAGCCGCCCACGCAGCCCATGGTCCTGCAGAACCTCGGCCACGGTATCCTCGATCTCGCCCGCGCGGGCGCCGGCCATCATCGACACCCGGCCATAGAGCGCGTTTTCCAGGACTGTCAGGCGCGGCGCGTAGCCTGCGGGCTCGACCGGGACAAACATGCCGCCCGCAAGTTTCAGCATCTGATCCGACCGGGATTTGCGCAGCGACAGGATCTTCTGCTTGTATTCCTCGGGAAAGCTCGGGCCGATCTGCTCGGCCGTCAGCAGGAAGGGCACGGTCAGCAGCAGCGCCCGTTCCTGTTCGCTGAGACCTTCGTTGCCGCGCGCTTCGCGGCGCGCGGTGATGTCGGACAGCTGGAAATACAGCTCCTCCTCCATGCCAAGCCGCTGGAACAGCGGGTGATCGGTGCCGTCGCGGCCAAAGGTCTGGTTCAGAGTCTGGATCACGCCGGCGGCGATCTCGAGCCCCTCGTCGGCCAGACCGAGATCTTCGACCATCTTGATGAACCGGGTTTCACCGGCCAGCCCGTGATGGGTCAATTCGCGGGCGGCGGTGGCAAACAACAGGTTGCCGCCCAGCGGGATCGCGGGATTGAAAAGATCCGGTTCAAACCTGTACACGAATTCGTCCAGCCCCCTGGCGCGCAGTTTTTCCATGATCAGCGGGCGCAGATCGACGACGTCGCGCGCCAGTGCGGGATGCAAGTCCGGATCAAAGCGGGATCGCAGCGTGCGACGGAACATGAACTCGTCAATCCCCATCGCCTGAACCAGCTGGAACCACCAGTCGCGCACGTCCTCGCCATCCTGCAATCCGGCCAGACCGGGGTCGATCCAGTTGGCGTCCAGCGGATCGGCGCTGTTGCCCGACCGGCGCGCCTCGGTCGCAGCGCGGTTGCGGCGATGCGGATCCCAGATCACCTCTTGCGGTTTGATCTTGAGCGGCATCAGCAGATTGTCGCCCAGCGTTCCGTCGAACAGGTAGGGCCGCGAATGGGCGTATCCCACCCGCGCCGCGATGACGGCCTGATGAAGATCGTTCAGATTGCGCCCCGACAGCAGCACCTCGCCCCGTGCCGGCAGCACCTCGCGCACCAACAGTTCCGCAAGCGCCCGGCGTTCGGAGGCGCGCGTGCTCTGGATCGCCACCCGCGCACCGGGCGGGATCTCCAGGTTTATGTCCTCGAGAATCGCGTTGCCGTCGGCATCGCGGACGGTGACGTTGCGCAGTTCGATCTTGCCTTTGAGATGCGGGATGTCGTCGGGTTCGCCGTCGAACAGCTCTTCGGGGATCATGTTGCGCGGAGCAAAGCGTTCGGTGACGATTTCCCAGCGCAGCGACATGTCCTGCACTTGGTTGTAGTAGGTCAGAAGCTCTTTCCACGGGCTGGACAGATCCTTGTAGGCGCCCAAAGCCGCCACCAGCGCCCCAACAGTGATCTCGCCCCGGATCGCCAGATAGCCGCCCACCGAGTAGAACAGGAACGGGGTCATCTGGGTGATCAGGTTGTTGAGGAACTTCATGAAGAATTTCTTCTGATAGATCCGGAACCTGATGTCGAACAGCCGGCCCAGCCGGTCGGTCACCATCGCCAGCCGGTACCGCCAGCCGCCGTTGGCGCGCAGATCGGAGATACCCGCCGCCGTTTCGCCAATCTCGGACGACAGCCGGCGCACCTGCTGGATGCGATCCTTGTTCAGCAGGTTGATCTGGCGCTGAAGCCGGGGGATCAGCCAGGCCTGCAGCGGGATCAGCGCAACCGAGGCCAGCCCGAACCAGACGCTTTGCATGAACAGGAACACCACGATGGTCAGCATCTGGCCCAGCTGGAACACCGGCTGGGCGATAGCATCGCCCATCAGCCCGCCCATCGGTTCGGCCTCGGAGGTGATCATGCTGACCAGCTCGCCCTGGCTGGTGGTGCGGAAATAGGGCTTGGGGAACCGCATCATCCGGGCGATCAACTGGAACCGCAACCGCCGCAGCATCCGCTCGGCCAACACACCCTTGCGGGTGTTGATGTGCATTTTCATCAGGCCCGACACCAGCACCATCGCCAGGAAGGCCGCGCAGAGCAGCCACAGGTACTGGGTCTGGGACATCTGCACGCCCCAGATCGTGACGCTCGCGGTGGGCGAGCCAATGGCGTCGTTGATGATCCGTTTCGGCAGTTCCAGCGAGGCATAGAGAAACGGGAAGGACACAAGCGTCAGAACCAGCAGCCACAACTGTTGCCGCTTGGAGTGTTTCCAGATGAAGGAGAACAGCGTCGGTTCCATTCCCTGACCTGGTCCTTTCGGCTGTGACTGACTGTAATTGCTTGAAACAACTGTCGTGCGGACAAGATGACGGTAAGCACTGATACCGTCGATTACAAGAACGGGGCGGCGGCGGACCTGCCTTGGGTCTTGTGCCTTGGCAGGCGCGGGGCTATTGCCATTGCAACGTTTTTTCCGGGA
Source organism: Seohaeicola saemankumensis (assembly GCF_020171285.1). GTDB lineage: Bacteria > Pseudomonadota > Alphaproteobacteria > Rhodobacterales > Rhodobacteraceae > JAIUZI01. Next base: position 133,198 of record NZ_JAIUZI010000010.1, on the reverse strand, counting down.
GGCCAGACATGCTCAAGCGCCAGTTCGACAAATCCAAACTGCCCAGCCGCCACGTGACCGAAGGCCCCGAGCGGGCGCCGCACCGGTCGTATTACTATGCCATGGGCATGACCGAGGACGAAATCCACCAGCCGCTGGTGGGTGTCGCCACGTGCTGGAACGAAGCCGCGCCCTGCAACATCTCGCTGAACCGGCAGGCGCAGGCGGTAAAACTGGGTGTGAAAGCCGCCGATGGCACCCCGCGCGAATTCACCACCATCACCGTGACCGACGGTATCGCCATGGGCCACGAGGGCATGCGCAGCTCGCTCGCCTCGCGCGAGGCGATTGCCGACACCGTGGAACTGACCATGCGCGGCCATTGCTATGACGCGATCGTCGGGCTGGCCGGCTGCGACAAATCGCTGCCCGGCATGATGATGGCAATGGTGCGCCTGAACGTGCCGTCGGTGTTCATCTACGGCGGCTCGATCCTGCCGGGCAAGGCCCCGCAGGTTCAGGAGATCCCCGATGACTTCCGCTCGCGCGATCTGACCGTTCAGGACATGTTCGAGGCCGTTGGGCGCCATCAGAACGGCACCATGTCCGATGCGGCGCTGGAAATGCTGGAACGCGTGGCCTGCCCGTCGGCGGGTGCCTGCGGTGGCCAGTTCACCGCCAACACCATGGCCTGCGTGTCCGAGGCGATCGGGCTGGCTCTGATGAACAGCTCGGGCATGCCGGCGCCCTATGAATCCCGCGATCAATATGCCGAGGCCTCGGGCCAGGCGGTGATGAGCCTGATCGAAAAGAACATCCGCGCCCGTGATGTGGTGACCCGGCAAAGCCTGGAAAACGCTGCCCGCGTGGTGGCCTGCACCGGCGGTTCGACAAATGCCGGCCTGCACCTGCCGGCCATCGCGCACGAGGCCGGGATCGAGTTCTTTCTCGAAGACGTCTGTGACATCTTCCGCGACACCCCCTATTTCGTCGACCTGAAGCCGGGCGGCAGCCACGTGGCCAAGGACCTCTATGACGCCGGCGGTATCCCGGTGGTGATGAAGGAGCTGCGCAAGGCCGGTCTGATCCACGAGGACTGCATGACCGCCACCGGCCGCAGCATCGGTGAGGAACTGGACATGATCGACCGCGAGGCTGACGGCAAGGTGATCTACCCGATCTCGGCGCCGATCACCAAGACCGGCGGCGTTGTCGGCCTGAAAGGCAACCTGGCCCCCGAAGGCGCCATCGTGAAGGTCGCGGGCATGACCGAGGCCGAACAGGCGTTCACCGGCCCGGCCCGCGTGTTCGAATGCGAGGAAGACGCCTTTGCCGCCGTCAAGGCGCGCACCTACAAGGAAGGCGAGGTCATCGTGATCCGCAACGAAGGCCCCGCCGGCGGCCCCGGCATGCGCGAGATGCTGGCCACCACGGCGGCTCTGTCCGGTCAGGGCATGGGCAAGAAAGTGGCGCTGATCACCGATGGCCGGTTCTCGGGCGCAACCCGCGGGTTCTGCGTCGGCCATGTCGGCCCCGAAGCCGCGCAGGGCGGCCCCATCGCGCTGCTGAAAGATGGCGACATGATCACCATCAACGCGGTCTCGGGCGAAATCAGCGTTGATCTGAGCGACGAAGACCTGGCCGCGCGCAAGGCCGCATGGTCGGGTCCGCGCGAAACGATCTATGCCTCGGGCGCACTCTGGAAATATGCCCAACTGGTCGGTGCGACGTACAAGGGCGCCGTGACCCATCCGGGTGGCCAGGCTGAAAAGCATGAGTACATGGATCTGTAAGCCCGCACTGGCCACGGCGATTGCCGTGGCCCTTGCCGGTTGTGACGGGGCGACTGGTCTGGCACCGTCCGCCGCGTCCAAACAGATGACCGAAGTCGACATGGCTGGCGGGCAGGTCACACTGGCGACGCCGACAGGTTATTGCATCGACCCCAGATCGGTCCGCAAATCGCCCAAGGCCGGCTTTGCGCTGGTCGCGCGCTGCGACACGCTGGATGCGCGCGGCTTTTCCGCCGCGCGGGAACTGGCGCTGATCACGGTCACCACCGGCCCGCTGGCCGCCGGAGCCCGGTCCCCGTCGATGGAAGATCTGACGCGCGCGGTGGCACCGGCCAAGATTCTGGAACGCACCACGCGCAACGGCCTGCCGATGGTGCGGCTGGAAACCGATAACGGATCGGTAGGCGATGTCAGCCCCCAGCACTGGCGCACCGCCTTTGCGCTGAACGGCCAGATGCTGGGTCTGGCGCTCTATGCCCCCGAGACCAGCGGTGCGATGAACACCGAAGGCCCGGCCGTGCTGAGCGACATGGTCTATCGCACCCGCCGGGCCAGCGCGCGACCGACGGTGCTTGCCACGCCGGAAACCCCATCGCCGACCAAACCGGAAAATAAATCGCCGCTGGATGCGATTGCCGGTTTATTTGAATGAAAGCCTTTCGTTAGATAAGAAACAATCAAACAGGCCAATCGGCAAACGTTTCGACGGGAAGAACAATGGGCAGGACAATCGACCGGCTGTTTCAGATGCGCGCCCTGCGCAAATGGCGCCGTGCGGCCCGGACGGCGGATACCACCGCCCTGCCCGACCTGCGAATTCAGCGCAGCCATGCCCGGCAGCTGCGTACCTATCTGGACCGGCTGATCCATGTCGCCGATGGGCGTCTGGCGCTGCCGATGGTCGGATCGTCGTTCTTTCCGCGCCCGCATGGCACCGATTGGTCATGGCGGCCGGAGCTGTGGCGCGGCCCGCTGCCGACGCCCGGACTGTCCTCGGTTCCGACCAAATCCATGCTGGGCGGCGAGGTCACGCTGTTTCACGACTGCGATTTTTCGGAATTGACCCTGCGCCAGCTGCGCAACACCCGAGAAGAGGACCTGGCGCCCTTTGGACTGCGCATGGACGTGTTCAAATTCGACGGCTCGTTCCTGTCGCTGGTGATCGACCTGCCGAACGAAGCCTGCCAGGGGCTGACCCGCGTGCACCTGCTGCGGATCGCGACGATCATCGAGACCGAAAAGCCGCTGGAGATCTTTGCCCGGCTGAACATCAAGCACGGGCCGAACACCGAACAGATCGTCCGCGAACTGCCGTTGAACGAACAGGATGTGATGGTGGAATTCGATCTGGCCTATTCACGGCTGAACGAGAAACGGATCGAGAAGATCTGGCTGGACCTGATTTTCGAAGCACCCGAGATGAACCAGGTGACCATCCGCGACCTGACCTTTTCCCGCTACCGCCGCGCCGCGATTTAGGAGTGCCGAAGATGAGCGACCTGATCCTGACCAAGATCCGCATGCGCAACGGCGTGTGGGAAGGGCGCATAACCGGTGCGGGCACCACCGGGGTACGTCCGGACGTCAAGGTCACGCTCATGGACCAACCGGTCGAGGGCGTTACGCTGGAGGAATCGAGCGAGGCCGGCATCTGGGACCTGGCGATCGAGGTGCCATCCCACGCGATTGCGGACGGGGTACAGACCTTTTTGATCTTCGACGCTGCCAACGACATCAAGCTGGGCGATTTCACCCTGATCGCGGGCGAAGCCCTGGCCGACGATCTGCGCGCCGAGGTCGAGCTGTTGCGCGCTGAACTGGACATGCTGAAGCGTGCCTTTCGGCGCCATTGCCTGGAAACGATGTGAGCATCTGATCGCTCACAGCTGCAGCTCGGCCCCGATCAGTTCGGTGATCCCGACCACGATGTTCTTCCAGACCGTCGCGCCCGGTTCCCGCGTCGTCACCGATGGTGCCGCCGGGTTGTCGTAATGCCATTCCAGACCGCCCCCCGGCCGCGTCGCGACCCGGTAGGTGTATAGGGGGAAATCATCCTGCAAGGCATCGACCAGGGCCCGCGCCAGCGGCGGGCTGTCGATGAACAGGCCGAACTCGGTATTCTGCTTTAGCGACCGGGGGTCGAGGTTCAGCGACCCGACAAAGACCTGCCGCCCGTCGATCACCGCCAGCTTGGTATGCATCACCAGCCCGGTCTCATCCCCTTCGGGAACCAGTCCCAGTACCCGCAGCGCATCCGGGCGGATCTCGTACAGTTCCACCCCGGCCTCCAACAGCGGGACCCGATGACGCCTGTAGCCTGCGTGAACATAGGCGTGGTTCGTCGATCCCAGCGAATTGGTGACGATCCGCACCCGAACGCCCCGCGCGGCGAGGTCCGCGAACAGCCGCGCGCCATAGTCCTCGGGTACGAAATAGGGTGTCAGCAGGATCACCTCTGACCGAGCGTTTTTCATCCGGCGCAGCAGGGTTTCGCCCAGCACCCGCTCGCCTTCGGGCACCGGCACCTTCAGCTTGTCCGGCCTGTCCGTGGCGACATGAGCCGGTCCGCTGTATACCGGGACCAGACCGGCGCGGAGCCGGTCAAAGAAGGGATCGTTGATCGCGTCCACATAGGTTCTGCGCGCGGGTTGCAGGCGCATCGTCAGGTCCCGGCGCGCGGTTTCCAACTCTGCGGCCGAAGGCGGATCGCGCAACCGTTCCACCGGAATGGACCAGCCGTCGTTCCAGAACAGATCGAATGCACCCGAGATCTCTGCCACCGCCCGCCCGGTCACCAGCATGTCGAAATCGGCAAACTCAGAGGAGGTATCGATCTGAAAGTACTCGTCGGCGATGTTGCGCCCGCCGATGATCGCAAAGGCCCCGTCGGCGGTGAAGGTCTTGTTATGCATCCGCCGGTTGATCCGGCTGAACTCGGTAACGAACCCCAGCGATTTCGGCCCTGGCCGCATCGCCGGGTTGAAAATGCGCAGTTCGATTGCCGGGTGGGCGGCCAGCAGGCCAAGAGCCTGGTCATCAACGGTGGTAAAGACGTCGTCCAGGAGCAACCGCACCCGGACCCCGCGATCCGCCGCCGCCAGCAACGCCTGGGAAATCAGGGCGCCGCCCAGGTCCGGTTTCATCAGGAAATACTGCAGGTCCAGCGTATGCTGCGCCGCTTCGATCAGGCGCAGGCGCGCGCCCAGCGCCTCGTTTCCCGTGGCCAGCACGACAAAGGACGACTGGCCCGGATCGCCGGCCCGGCGGGCCGCCAGGGACAGCTCACCGGGTCCGGGCGATGTCTGCGCCCGCGTCACCGGCTTTGCCGCATCCAGAGGGACCGGCGCACAGGCGGAAAGGACACTGAAACCGGCGAGCACCGCGAGGCACAGCAGGCGATACAGCGCGCAAAGCGGGGCTTGGGTCATCCTGCCTGTCCTGCCTGTCACCGAGGCCTCCGAATCTGTTCTGCTTGCCCGTTTTCCGGGCTGACTGGCAGGGGCATAGTCCCGACCTGCCGCCCGTGCACCCGCGATATTGAATCCCCCCTACGGACGACGCAACAAGAAAGGCCGCGCAGGGGGCTGCGCGGCCTTCGTGGGTCTCCTCGGTTCGGGCCCGGTTACTCGGCCGCCGGCCCCAACGCCGACAGCCCCTTGAGGATGTCGATGGCATAGGCCAGCTGATAATCCTGCTCACGCAGTTCCGCCGATGCCTCGGCCTTGGCGCGGTCTTCCTCGATCTGGCGAACTTCGTCCTCGGACAGGCTGTCGTTGCTCAGGCGGCCGCGCAGGTCGGCCTCGGACCGGGTCTTGCGGGCGGCTTCTGCCGCTTCGTCCTCTTCGGTGTCCGGCCGGCGGCGCGGCTGTTCCACCACGATGTCCGGGCTGACGCCCAGCGCCTGGATCGAGCGCCCCGAAGGCGTGTAATAGCGCGCCGTGGTCAGACGCATCGCGCCGTCGCCCCGCAACGGCATCACGGTCTGCACGGAACCTTTGCCAAAGCTCTTGGTGCCAACCACGATGGCGCGGCGATGATCCTTGAGCGCACCCGCGACGATCTCGGACGCGGAGGCGGAGCCGCCGTTGATCAGCACCACGATCGGCTTGCCCTCGGCAAGGTCGCCGGGGGTGGCGTTGAACCGTTCGCCGTCCTCGGGGTTGCGGCCGCGGGTCGACACGATCTCGCCTTTCTCGAGAAAGGCGTCCGACACCTTGATCGCCTGGGTCAGCAGCCCGCCGGGGTTGTTGCGCAGGTCCAGAACGATGCCGTTGACGTTTTCCATGCCACCGGCGGCCTCGACCTGTTCCTTGAAACCGGATTCCAGGTTCGGCGTGGTCTGGTCGTTAAAGGTGGTGACCCGCAGCACCACGGTGCTGCCCTCGGTGCGGGCGCGCACGGCGGTCAGCTTGATGGTGTCGCGAATGATCGACACGTCAAAGGGTTCGTCCTCGCCCTCGCGCACCACCGTGATGATGATCTCGGAGCCGACCGGCCCGCGCATCAGATCGACCGCCGCATCCAGCGTCAGACCCAGAACGCTTTCGCCATCCACATGGGTGATGAAATCGCCGGCCTCGATCCCGGCCTCGTCGGCAGGGGTGCCGTCGATGGGTGACACGACTTTGACAAACCCCTCTTCCTGCGTGACCTCGATGCCGAGACCGCCGAACTCGCCACGGGTCTGCACCCGCATCTGTGCGGCGTCATCGGGCGACAGGTAGCTGGAATGCGGATCCAGCGAGGTGAGCATGCCGTTGATCGCCGCCTCGATCAGGTCGGATTCATCGACCTCTTCGACGTATTGCACGCGGATGCGTTCGAAAATGTCGCCAAACAGGTCCAGTTGCTCGTACACGTTGGATGTGCGGGCGGTTTCCTGGGCCACCAGCGGACCGGCCACCTGCGTGGTGGCGATAATACCCGCCAAGGTGCCGCCCAGCGCGGCCATCGCGAATTTTTTCATATTGTTTCTATCCATCCTTGTCGGTGCGGAACCATGTTTCGGGGTCAACCGGGCGACCGCCCTCTCTGACCTCCATATAGAGCGTTTCTGACCGGTCGTTTCCAGTGCCATCACCGCTTAGTGACAGAATCGCGCCAATTTCCGGCACGCTGCCGCCCATCAGACCCACCGGCGATCCGGCGGGAACCACCTGTCCGACCTCGCCAAAGACCTCGCGCAGACCCGACAGCACGAACAGCGCATCCGGCTGCGGCTCGAGAATCACCACGTTGCCCAGGTCCAGAAGCGGGCCGAGATAGCGGATCGTCGCCGCCGTGGGCGAGGTGACCAGCGCCCGCGGGCGGGTTGCCACCAGAATGCCCTCGCGCCGGATACCCGCCGCATCGGCCTCTCCGGCGCGGTGCAGGAGGATGCCCTGAACCGGCAGCGGGATCGCACCCTTTTGCGCGCTGACATCGGCGGGCAGATCGGGGATCTCGCCGTCGCTGATTTCCGACAGGCCGCTGGCAAAACCATCCAGCGTTTCGGTGGAGGAGATCAGGATCGCGGTGCGCACCGGATCCTCGGTGAACCGGCGCGGCAGATCGGTGCGGTCCGCGATGGCCTTGCTGAGGTCGGCGCGGGCCTGCTGGATGCCGGCCAGCCCGCTTTCCAGCGTTTCCGCCGCGTTCGTCTGCAGCAGGCGCAGGGTCTGCACCTCTTCCAGATCGGCCCGCAACCGCGCCGCGCGGGCGGTCAGCGCCGGGGTGACCTCGGCCAGCATCATGCCCGATCGGGCGCTGCCCAATGGCCCGGCAGGATGCAGCAAAAGCACCGGCGGCGGCGCGGTTTCGATGGTCTGCAACACCCCCAGCAGGTCGGCGATTTCGTTCTCGCGCGCCTGCAGCTGGCGGGTCAGCTGCGCCTCGCGGGTGGCGGCACGGCGCAGGCCCTCGCGCATGGCGGCCAGCCCGGCCTCGTAGGCGCGAACGGTTTCGGTCAGCGCCTTGACCCGGTTGCGGGCGCTGGTGGCGCCCTGCAGGGTCAGCGTCGCCTCTTCCAGCTGTGCCGCTGCGGCCCGCGCGGCGGCCGCCGGGTCGTCCTGTGCCGCCGCCTGTCCGGCGCCGAGCAGCAGGCAGAACAGGGCGGCGCGCAGGCTCATGCGATCAGGCTTTCCCCGGTCATTTCGGGCGGTTTCGGCAGGCCCATCAGGTCGAGAATCGTCGGTGCCAGATCGCTCAGCCGGCCCTCGCGCAGGGTCGCGCCCGCCGGGCCGCCGACCAGCGCCACCGGCACCGGGTTCAGCGTGTGCGCGGTATGCGGGCCGCCGGTTTCCGGATCGACCATGCATTCGCAATTGCCGTGATCGGCGGTCACGATCATCGCGCCGCCGGCCTGTTCCAGGGCTGCCACGACGCGGGCCAGGCCCCGGTCCACTGCCTCGCAAGCCTTTATAGCGGCTTGCAAATCTCCGGTGTGGCCCACCATGTCGGGGTTGGCGAAATTGGTCACGATCAGGTCATAGCCCGCCTCGATCGCCTCGACGAATTTGTCGGTCACCTCGACCGAGGACATCTCGGGCTGCAGGTCATAGGTCGCCACGTTGGGCGACTTGGGCATATAGCGGTCCTCGCCCTGTTCGGGGTCCTCCTTGCCGCCGTTCAGGAAGAAGGTGACGTGCGGATATTTCTCGGTCTCGGCCAGGCGGAACTGGCGCTTGCCCTGCTTCGCCACCCAAGCGCCCAGCGTGTTGACGATGTCGCGGGGCGGAAAGACCGTGTCCATATAGGCGTTGTGGCCTTCGGAATATTCCACCATGCCCAGCAGCGCGGCCCACTCCGGGCGGCGGCCGGTCTCGAACTCGGCAAAGCCCGGTTCGCCAATCGCGCGCAGGATTTCGCGGGCCCGGTCGGCGCGGAAATTCAGGCAGAAAAACCCGTCGCCATCGCGGGCACCGGCATAGTCGCCGACGACAGAAGATCCAATGAATTCATCGGTTTCGCTTTGGTTGTAGGCATGGGTCACGGCGTCGTGGGCGGAGGCGGTCTTGCGGCCCTCGCCCTTGATCATGGCGGCGTAGGCCTCGGACACGCGGGCCCAGCGGTTGTCGCGGTCCATGGCGAAATAGCGCCCGCAGACGGTGCCGATCCTTGCGCCCGCCGGCAGGTTTTCCTGCAGCTCGCCGAGGTAACCGTAGGCCGATTTGGGGGCGACATCGCGGCCGTCGGTGACGGCGTGCAGGACCACCGGTACCCCGGCATCGGTGACGGCCCTGGCCGCCGCGAGGATATGGGTGAGGTGCCCGTGGACGCCGCCATCGGAGACCAGCCCCATCAGATGCGCGGTGCCGCCGGTTTCCTTCAGCCGCGCGATGAAATCCCTCAAGGCGCTGTTTTCAAAGAAACTTCCGTCTTCGATCGACAGGTCGATCTGGCCCAGGTCCATCGCCACCACGCGCCCCGCGCCGATGTTGGTGTGCCCCACCTCGGAGTTGCCCATCTGGCCGCTGGGCAGGCCGACATCCGGCCCGTGCGTGATCAGCTGCGCATGCGGGCCGCGCGACATGATGGCGTCAAAGGTCGGGGTATCCGCCAGATAGGGCGCATTGGCGGCGGTGTCGTCGGACAGGCCCCAGCCATCGAGAATGCACAGGACAACGGGCTTGGGGGTGGACATGCGGCGGGCTCCGGTGATTTCGTTGCCGTCTTCTACCGCCTGCCCCGTTTGGGGTGAACCTTCTTTTTTGTACCTGCGCCAAATGGGCGTGGTTCCGTTTTGTACATGCCCGAAAAGGCGGTTGTTCCGTTTTGTACAATGGCGCCGCGAGGGGGAAATCCGCCCACGCCGGCGGCCCGGCGATTCCCAATAGCCAGGCGCGAGGGACGAGATGCGCGGCGAGAACAAAGCCGCCCGGCCCGCCGCAATTGTTTCCGCCTGCCATCCAATTTTCGGCACAATTGCCTGTTAGCACCCCGAACAGATGAATCAAAACGGGTGGCAAGACAGATGGATTGGCTGACTGATTTCCTATTGAGGTCCCTTGATGCGGTGCTGACCGCCGGGTCCGGTTTCCTGGCTCCGGCGATTTTCTTCCTCTCGCTGGGCTATATCGTAAAGCGCAAGGCGTTGCTCGAAGACATTCGCCGCGCCCTGCCGGAGACCCGGCTGAACATCCAGATCGTCCTGTTCAACCTCGTGTTCACGGTGCCGGTGATCTCGCTGGCCGCCACCTTTCTGTGGGATTTCTGGCATTCGACCGGGCTGATCCTCTACGCGGCGGAGGACTGGGACAGCTGGCCGGTCGTGCTGGTGATGCTGCTGGCCATCGTGCTGGGCGATTTTGTCGGCTACTGGCGCCACCGGCTTGAGCATCATTCGATCCTGTGGCCGTCGCACGCGGTGCACCATTCCGACACCGAGATGACCTGGCTGTCGCTGGAGCGGTTCCACCCGATCAACCGGATCACCACCGTCGCCATCGATTCCAGCGCGCTGCTGCTTCTGGGTCTGCCGCCCTATGCGGTGGTGGCGAATTTCCTGGTGCGCCATTACTACGGGTTCTTCATCCACGCCGACCTGCCGTGGACCTATGGCAAGTGGAACATCCTGTTCGTGTCGCCTGCCATGCACCGCTGGCACCATTCGGCGGACGAGGTGGCCTATGACAGCAACTTCGCCACCGTCTTTGGCATCTGGGACTGGGCGTTTGGCACCCATTACGTGCCCGGCCCCTGCGACGGCCCGCTGGGGGTGACCGATGACATCGAACCGACGCTGTGGTCGCAGTTCACCTATGCGTTCCGACCGCGCGCCTATGCGCATCTGTTCCGGCGCAAGCCGGCCCCCGCCGCCACAACTTCGGAGGTGACCCCGGCGGAATGAGGCGCGCGCCGTTTTCCTTCAAGGAAAACGGGCGGAATTTTTGAAAAATTCCGGCTACCCCGGCGTCAGCAGGTGGCGCAGCAGCGCCACCGGGTGCGCCTTGAGCGACAGGCGCATGGCGACGTAATCCTCGACCACCTCTTCGCCCAGGGTCATCTGCGGCAGGTGGGCGGCGGGTTCGTCGATGATCTCGCCTTCGATATCCTGCGAGAACAGCGGCAGGGGTTGCGGCGTGGCGATGGCCTTGGCGGCCCAGAGCGCATCGCGGCGGCTGAGGCCGAGGGCGGCAAAGGCATCGGCCTCGGCCAGACGGACGATCACCGCCGGCCCCAGCCCGGCGCGGCGCCAGACATCGGCGACCTCGGTATAGCCATTGCCGCGCGCCGCCGTCAGCCAGGCAGCGTCTTCGTCGCTGAGCCCCTTGATCTGGCGGAAGCCCAGCCGCAGCGCCAGCCCGCCGTGGCCGTCGGGTTCCATCACGTTGTCCCAGTAGGAGGCGTTGATGCAGACGGGCCGCACGGTGACCCCATGCGCGCGGGCGTCGCGCACGATCTGGGCCGGGGCGTAGAAGCCCATCGGCTGCGAATTCAGCAGGGCGCAGACAAAGATGCCGGGGTGGTGGCATTTGATCCAGGCGGAGGCATAGACCAAAAGCGCAAAGGAGGCCGCGTGGCTTTCGGGAAAGCCGTAGGAGCCGAAGCCCTCGATCTGGGAAAAGCAGCGTTCGGCGAAATCCCGGTCGTAGCCGTTGCGCGCCATGCCGCGCAGGAACAGGGCGCGGAATTCGCTGACGTTGCCATGCTTCTTGAAGGTCGCCAGCGAGCGGCGCAGGCGGTCGGCCTGTTCCGGGGTGAAGCCGGCGCCGACGATGGCGATCTGCATCGCCTGTTCCTGAAACAGCGGCACGCCCAGCGTCTTGCCCAGCACCGCGCCCAGTGCGTCGGAGGGAAACGACACCTCTTCCTCGCCGTTGCGGCGGCGGATGTAGGGGTGGACCATGTCGCCCTGAATGGGGCCGGGGCGGATGATCGCCACCTCGATCACCAGGTCGTAGAAGTTGCGCGGGCGCATGCGCGGCAGAAAGTTCATCTGGGCGCGGCTTTCGACCTGGAACACACCGATGCTGTCGGCGGCGCAGAGCATGTCGTAGACCGCCGGATCCTCGGGCGGCAGGGTGGCCAGCGTGTGCCGCGTCTGGTGGTGCTGGTCGATCAGGTCAAAGGCCTTGCGGATGCAGGTGAGCATGCCGAGCGACAGCACGTCGACCTTGAGGATGCCGAGGCTGTCGATGTCGTCCTTGTCCCAGCAGATGACGGTGCGGCCCTCCATCGTGGCGTTTTCGATCGGCACCAGTTCGTCGAGCCGGCCCTCGGTGATGATGAAGCCGCCGACATGCTGGGAGAGGTGGCGGGGGAAGCCGTTGATCTCGGCCACCAGCGCCATCGTCTGTTTCAGGCGGCGGTCGTCGGGGTCGAGACCGATTTCGCGCATGCGCCGCGCCTCGAGCCCCGCCGTGCTGAAAAACCCCCAGAGCTGGGAGGAAAGCGCGCTGATGGTGTCCTCGGTCAGGCCCATGGCGCGGCCGACCTCGCGGATGGCGCGTTTGCCCCGGTAATGCACCACGGTGGCGCAGAGCCCGGCGCGGTGGCGGCCGTAGCGGTCATAGATGTGCTGGATCACCTCCTCGCGGCGTTCGTGTTCGAAATCGACGTCGATGTCGGGCGGCTCATCCCGCGCTTCGGACACGAAACGTTCGAAGACCATGGTGCCGATTTCGGGAGAGACGGAGGTGACGCCGAGGCAGTAGCAGACCACCGAGTTGGCGGCCGATCCGCGCCCCTGGCAGAGGATGTCGCGGGAGCGGGCGAAATGGACGATGTCGCGGACGGTGAGGAAATAGGGCTCATAATTCAGCTTGGCGATGAGGGCGAGTTCATGGGCCAGCATGTCCTGCACCTTGGCCGGCGCGCCGGCGGGGTAGCGCCAGCGCAGCCCCTCGTGGGCCAGCCGCGAGAGCCGTTGCGCGGCGGTCTCACCGCCGGCGATCTCGGAGGGGTATTCATAGCGCAGCTCGTCGAGCGAGAAGGTGAGCTGCTCCGCCAGCGCATGGGCGCGGTCGACGGCCTCCTCGAAGCCGCGAAAGATCTGGCGCATCTCGGCCTCCGAACGCAGCCGCTGTTCGCCGTTGGCCAGGGCCGCGCGGCCCAGGTCGTCAACCCGGCACCGCAGGCGGATCGCGCTGAGCACGTCTGCCAAACGCCGCCGCCGCCCGTGGTGCATCCGCGGCGCGGCGCTGGCAAGGGGGCGCAGGTCCAGCGCGGATGCCTCCGCCGCGAGGGCGGCAAAGCGGGTGCTGTCGGTGCCGTCGTAGCGCGGGGTCAGCAGCAGGTGCATCCGCCCGGCAAAGCGGCGCGTCAGGGCCTGCGCATGCGGCACCCACCCGCCCGCGCCGCCCGGCGCCGCCTGCGCCTGTGGCCAGAGCAGCAGGTGGAGCCCCTCTGCGCGCTCGAGCAGATCGGCGAGCGTAAGATGGCAGGCGCCTTTCTCGGCCCGCAGCCGCCCCGCCGACAGGATTCGGCAGAGGCTGGCCCAGCCCGCGCGATTCTGCGGCAGCACGGTGACGGGCGGCGCATTGGAAAACACCAGGCGGGCGGCGGGAATCAGCCGTGGCGCGGCGTCGACCGGAAAGGAGGGTGGCGGCGGGATATGGTCGGGACGTGGCGGGCCGATGGGATCGTTCGTGGCGTCCCAGGCCCGGCGTTCGTCCACCAGGCGTCTGATTTCGCGACCTTTTGCATGGGCGCGCACGATACCCGCCACCGAGTTGTCGTCGGCGATGGCAATGGCGGACAGGCCCAGTAACGCGGCGCGCTCCATGTATTCCTCGGGGTGGGCGGCCCCGGTGAGAAAGGTGAAATTGGAGGTGATCGACAGTTCGGCATACATGGTGCCCGAAACTATATTCACCTTTTGTTCTCATTTCGAGTCCTTCCTCCCGTCCTGCGGCAACAAGAATTTTCGAAAAATTCTTGCCAAAATTCTTTGAAAGAATTTTGCGCCGGGCGCGGCATCGCGGCTCTTGCCCCTGCAAAACGCTTGGCTCATAAACGCAGGCGTCAGACAGCATAAGGACAGCCCAGGATGACCATCGACGCGCCGGAAACCAAGGTTGTGGACAGCTACCGTGTCGCTTGTGACGGCGGCGAGGGGGCTTTGGGGCACCCGCGTGTCTGGCTGCAGATCCCCGAGGATACCGGCTGGGTCGAATGCGGCTATTGCGACTGCAAGTATGTCCACAAGGACCACCAGGCGACGGCCTGATCCGGACCGGCGCGTTTGATCCGCCGCACATCCGGTAATCCCGCTGCGCCCTGGGTCTGATGACAAACCGACGAGGGGCGGCGATATGCGCTGGTATCGGTTCAAAAGCGGGATGGCGCAGCTGGCGGTGCTGGGCGGGCTGGCGGTGGCCCTGCTGATCACGGGGCCTGACATCCTGCTGTATCTGGGTGGCTGTGCGGGGGGCCATGGCTGCGACCGTTTGCCGGAGGCAGCCGAAGGGCTGATGCGCGGGCTGGCGATGATGGTCGCCTACAGCGGCTTGTATTTCCTCGGGCTGGTGGCGGCGCCGATCCTGATCTTTGGCGGTATCGTCCTTGAGCTGGCGGCGCGGCACCCGCCGCCGGACTGACCCGCGGGTTCAGGAGGACGTGGCGCGCGCGCCCTGCCCTGCCGTCTTTGCCAGCCGCTGGTCCCGGGGCAGGTGCGCGTCATGCCAGGCCGAGACCAGCGCCGGCAGGCTGCGGCGGGTCAGCCAAAGCCCGCCGCCCGCCGCCAGCCCCGCCAGCAGCCAGGGCAGCGGCGACAGGCTGTCGAAGGTCACCCAGAACAGGGTCATCCCGGGGTCGCGTCCGCCGGAATGGCGGATGTGGAACAGCATCTCGACCAGGGCCGCCGCGCCCAGGGTAGCGATGGCGGCGGGTACCAGGGTCTGGGCATAGGGCCGCAGCAACAGACCGAAGCTGCCCAGCCGGATCACCGGCACGTGCATCATCAGCAGCCCGGCCAGCCCGCCGGGAAAGAACATCACCGTCGCCATGAACAGCACGGCGACGTAGAGCTGCCAGAGGTCGGTCTGGAGGCTGAGCACGGTTTGCAGCAGGGTGAACACGATGGCCCCCAGCACCGGCCCGAAGAACACGCCGACGCCGCCCAGGAAGGTGATCATCAGGATCGTGCCCGAGGCCTGCAGGTTCAGGTTCTCGACCGTGGCGATTTCATAGTTGATGGCAAAGAGCCCGCCGGCCACCCCGGCAAAGAACCCCGCCGCGCAAAAGGAATAGAACCGCACCCAATGGGCCGAGTAGCCGAGGAATTCGACCCGCTCGGGGTTCTCGCGCACCGCGTTGGCCATGCGCCCGATCGGAGTGCGGGAAAAGGCGTACATGAGCGCGGCGGACACCAGCAGCCAGGCCGCGATCAGGTAGTAGACCTGGCTCTGGTACAGGAATTCGACGCCAAAGAACGGCTGGCCGAGGGTGCGGTCGCCGCCCACCCCGCCGCCGCGAAAGAACGAGTAGACGATGAGCGAGCAGGCCGCGACCAGCTCGACGATGCCCAGCGAGATCATCGCAAAGACGGTGCCGGATTTGCGGGTGGAGAAGGCGCCGATCACGGTGGCCATGCCCAGCGAGAACAGCCCGGCGAAGAGCGGCAGCACCGGCAGGGGCAGCGGCAGCCCGGCGTCCTGGGCGTGGTTCATCAGGTGCAGGCAGAAGAAGCCGCCAAAGCCCATGTAGATCGCGTGGCCGAAGCTGAGCATGCCGGCCTGCCCCAGCAGCATGTTGTAAGACAGGGCAAAGACGATGGTGATCGCCATCTGGTTCAGGATGGTGATGGTGCTGTTGGCCGGAAAGACATGCGGCAGCGCGAAAAGCGCCAGCGCCGCCAGCCCCCAGGGCAGCAGGGCGGGAAGGAGCGACGCGCGGGCACGTGGGTTTGCGCCTGGATCAGGGGCTGTCTGTGTCATTCGGACCGTATGTGGAAATTTTTTCCACTAAACGCGAATCCGGAGATGATCTCAACCGTCGATTGGCGAGGCGGGCGCGGGCGGCGGCGATCGGGCCCGCTGGCGCGCGGGTTGCGATCATGGCAGGATGCGCGGGTATGAGCTAGGGCGGGGCGCGTGGTGCGCGGATTGATCCGAGTTTTTTCAGCCGTTGCGATCGGTCTGGTGGCCTATCTGGTCGCGGCGGGCGCGGGCGGGGTGATCCTGACCGGCGGGGCGCGGACGCCGGGCCCGCAAGGCGTCGAGATCAGGCTGATCCGCGGGCCGATCCATTACGATTTCCTGCTGCCGCTGACAGAGGAAACACGCGAGCGGTTCGGGTTCCTGCAGGCGGCGGGGCTGGACCTGGGTCATCCGCAGGCGCGGTGGCTGGTGGTCGGCTGGGGCGCGCGCCAGTTCTACACCACCACGGGGGATTACAGCGACGTGGCACCGGGCGCCGTGTTCCGGGCCGTGACCGGTGACAGCGCGGTGATGCGGGTCGATCTGGCCGGTGCGCTGCGCGAGGAGGCACCGGCGCGGCGGCTGGAACTGCAGCCGGCACAATATTCGGCCCTGCTGGAGGGGGTGGCCGGAGATTTTGCCACGCACACACCGATCGACCACCCCGGTTTTACCGCCAGCGACCTGTTCTTTCCGGCCCGGGGCCGGTTCGACATCCTGCGCACCTGCAACGCATGGCTGGGTGCGGCGCTGCGGCAGGCCGGGGTCCGGTTCGGGGTGTGGACGCCGACGCCCTATGCCGTGACCCTGTCGCTGTGGCGGCTGCAACGCTGACAGTGGCGATTGCGGTCCGCGGATCGGTGGGTGTCGCGAATTGCCTGGCATCCTTCGGTGCATCCAGTCCGCGCTGAACGGTTGACGGCAGGGGCGATGTCCGGGCCAGGGCCGGTTTTCCGCCACCATTGCCGAGCGATGCGCGCGCCCTAGTTTCCAGACACGAGCAATTTTTCGACCACGTGTTTGTACACATCCGACCGGAGGAGCTTTGATCATGCGCTCTGTTGTTATTGCCGGCCTCAGCGCCCTCGCCTTAGCCGCCTTTCCCGCCTTTGCTGCAGATGTCAGCCAGGATGCCATTGACGCCTGTATCGACGAGTTGCGCGCGACGGGCCTGCCGGACGGGCAGAGCGGCACCGTCCTGTCGACCGAGTTCTCTGAAGCGAATTCGCTGGTGATGCTGAGAGACGCAGGCGAGAGCACGTGGAAATGCCTTGTTTCGAATGACGGCGTGGTCGCGGAGCTGGTGATCGCGCAGGCCGCCGACGATGGCGAGGGCGCCATGGCGGGCGCCCCGAGCGGCCCGGAGCGGGTGCAGTTCGACACCGGAACCTCGGGGGCCGAGCTGAGCGGGTCGCTGATGCCGGGCGACAGCAAGAGTTACTTTCTTGACGCCAGGAACGAACAGTTCCTGTACGTGCGCCTGGCGGCCGACGGACCCGACATGTACTATCAGATCGTGAACCCGGACGGATCGTTTCTGTTGGATCAGATGAGCGCGGACAAGGAATACCGCGGCCAGCTGTGGCAGTCGGGGGACCATGTCGTCGAGGTGATCAACCGTGGCAACGGCACCCAGTCCTATAGCGTGATTTTCGGCATCGAATAGGGTCGCGGTGCGGCCCTGGACACAGGCCGCATCCGGCGGGCGCGAAAGGACGCGGCCAGCGGTTGTTGGCACTGGCATCCCCCTGCGGTTCGTGGCAGGACTCTGACACCGCCGCCACGGGGAGACGCGCAAATGAGCAAATTCGGCAAGGGCTGCCATCTGCACCTGATCGACGGATCGGCCTTTATCTTTCGCGCCTATCACGCGCTGCCGCCGCTGACGCGGAAGTCGGACGGGCTGCCGATCGGGGCGGTGTCGGGGTTCTGCAACATGATATTCCGCTATGTCGAGGACAACACCGGACCGGATGCGCCGACCCATGTGGCGGTGATCTTTGACAAGGGCAGCCACACGTTCCGCAATGACCTTTATGACCTCTACAAGGCCAACCGCGAGGCGATGCCCGAGGACCTGCGCCCGCAGATGCCGCTGACCCGGCGCGCGACCGAGGCGTTCAACATCGCCTGCAAGGAGATGGAGGGCTATGAGGCCGACGACATCATTGCCACACTGGCCTGCCAGGCGCGCGACGCGGGCGGGCGGGTCACCATCATCAGTTCCGACAAGGACCTGATGCAGCTGGTCGGCGGCGGGGTCGAGATGCTGGACGCGATGAAGAACCGCCGCATCGACCGCGACGGCGTGATCGAGAAATTCGGCGTCGGTCCGGAGCGGGTCGTGGATGTGCAGGCACTGGCCGGTGACAGCGTCGACAACGTGCCGGGCGCGCCGGGGATCGGGGTGAAGACCGCCGCGTTGCTGATCAACGAATACGGCGATCTGGAGACTCTGCTGGACCGCGCCGAAGAGATCAAGCAGCCCAAGCGCCGCCAGACCCTGATCGAGAAGCGCGACCAGATCGAACTGTCGCGCAAGCTGGTGCAGCTGGACTGCAACACGCCGCTGGAGTTCTCGCTGGACGATCTGGAGGTGCGCGACCCGGACCCCGAAGTGCTGTTGCCGTTTCTCGCCGAGATGGAGTTCCGCACCCTGACCAAGCGGATCGCCGACCAGATGGGAGTCGAACAGCCGATCATCCCCGAACCGGCCCCCGCCGCCAATACGGAAGCCACACCGGCCGAACAGCCGCCCTTTGACCCGGAGAACTACGTTTGCCTGCGCGAGGCCGGTGACCTGCAGCCGTGGATCGACCTGATCCGCGAGCGGGGCTATGTGGCGGTGGATACCGAGACCACGGGGCTGAACGAGATGACCGCCGATCTGGTCGGGATCTCGCTGGCGGTCGAGGCCGGCCACGCCTGTTACATCCCGCTGACCCACCGGGCGCGGGACAATGACGATCTGTTCGGCTCGGACCAGCTGTCGGAGGGGCAGATGCCGCTGGAGGAGGCGCTGGCGCTGCTGAAGCCGGTGCTGGAGGACGACGCGATCCTCAAGATCGGGCAGAACATGAAATACGACGCCAAGATCTTTGCCCGCTACGGGGTGGAGGTGGCGCCGATCGACGACACCATGCTGATGTCTTATGCGATGCACGCGGGCGAGCATGGACACGGCATGGACACGCTGAGCGAGCGGTACCTGGATCACACGCCGATCCCGATCAAGCCGCTGCTGGGGTCGGGCAAATCGGCGATCACCTTCGACAAGGTGCCGATTGCCGAGGCGACCGCCTATGCCGCCGAGGATGCCGATATCACCCTGCGGCTGTGGCAGGGGTTCAAGCCGCAGCTGCACCGCAAGCAGGTGACCACGGTTTACGAGACGCTGGAGCGGCCGCTGGTGCCGGTGCTGGCGCGGATGGAGATGGCGGGCATCAAGGTGGACCGCGATACGCTGAGCCGGATGTCGAATGCCTTTGCCCAGAAGATGGCGGGGCTGGAGGCGGAGATCCACGAGCTGGCGGGGGAGACGTTCAACGTCGGTTCGCCCGCGCAGCTGGGCGAGATCCTGTTTGACAAGATGTCCCTGCCTGGCGGCAAGCGCGGCAAGAACGGCAAGTATTCCACCGGGGCGGATATTCTGGAGGACCTGGCGACCGAACATGACCTGCCGGGCCGGGTGCTGGACTGGCGGCAGCTGAGCAAGCTGAAGTCGACCTATACCGATGCGCTGCAGGATCACATCAACCCGGAGACAGGGCGCGTGCACACGTCCTATTCCATCGCCGGGGCGAACACAGGGCGGCTGGCGTCGACCGATCCGAACCTGCAGAACATCCCGGTGCGGTCCGAGGAAGGGCGCCGTATCCGCGAGGCATTCGTGGCGGAGCCGGGCAATGTGATCGTCAGCCTCGACTACAGCCAGATCGAGCTGCGCATCCTGGCGCATATCGCCGGGATCGACACGCTGAAACAGGCCTTTGCCGAGGGGCAGGACATTCACGCGCTGACCGCGTCGGAGATGTTCGACGTGCCGCTGGAGGAGATGACGCCGGACATCCGGCGGCAGGCCAAGGCGATCAACTTTGGCGTGATCTATGGCATCTCGGGCTTCGGGCTGGCGCGCAACCTGCGGATCCCGCGTGGCGAGGCGCAGGGGTTCATCGATCGCTATTTCGAACGCTTCCCCGGTATCCGCGCCTATATGGATGACACGGTGGAGTTCGCCAAGGAGCACGGGTACGTGCAGACCCTGTTTGGCCGCAGGATCAACACGCCGGAGATTGGCGCCAAGGGGCCGAAGGCCGGGTTTGCCAAGCGGGCGGCGATCAACGCGCCGATTCAAGGCACGGCGGCGGATGTGATCCGCCGCGCCATGGTGCGGATGCCCGATGCCATTGCCGGGCTGGACGCCAAGATGCTGTTGCAGGTGCACGACGAACTGATTTTCGAAGTGGCCGAGGGCGCGGTGGATCAGACCATCGCAACCGCGCGCGAGGTGATGGAAGGCGCCGCCGATCCGGCGGTGCATCTGGACGTCAAGCTGACCGTGGACGCAGGCCAGGGCGCGAACTGGGCCGAGGCGCACTGACATCGGCGGCCAAGCCGGAAAATGTCACATTTTCCGGTCGTTTTCCGGGCCGGAAAACGGTCAGGGCAGCGGCGCGGTCTGGTAGAGTTTGACCTTGAGCCCGCCGTGGGGGATCGGGGGGCCGGGTTTCAGGAACGGCAGGCCGGTGGCATGGGCGAGATCGGCCTCGTTGGTGACGATGGCAGCGCGCCAGCCGGAGAACCGCTCCTTGAGCACCTGGCCCAAGGTGCCGTGGATGGCGTAGAGCAGTTTCTTGTTGCCGATCCGGCCGCCGTAGGGCGGGTTGACGATGACCAGCCCCGGCGGGCCGCCGGGGCGGTTCAGGTCGCTGACGGCGTGGTCGGCGAAGCTGGCGATGGCGTCGACGCCCGCGCGTTTTGCGTTGGCGGTGGCCATGGTCACGGCGCCGGCGTCACGGTCGGAGCCGAAAAAGCGCAGGTCGGTCGCCCGGCCCTGTGCCGACGCCTTCAGCGCGGCCCATACGGCGGGGTCGAAACCGGGGAACTGCTCGAATGCAAAGCTGCGGCTGCGGCCCGGGGCGAGGCCCAGGGCGATCTCGGCCGCTTCGATCACGAAGGTGCCGGAACCGCACATCGGGTCGAGCACCGGTTCGGTGCCGGTGTAGCCGCATTGGCGCAGGAACATCGCGGCCAGGGTTTCGCGCATCGGCGCCTTGCCGACGGCGGATTTATGGCCGCGTTTGTGCAGGCTTTCGCCCGAGGTATCGAGCGAGAAGGTGCAGAAGTTGTCCTCGATCCGGGCGCGCAGTTGCAGGGCGTCTTCACCCCCCAGCGTGGCGCCGAAGCTTTCCTTGAGCGCGGTTTCGATGCGCTGCTTGGCGGCGCGGTCGTGGTAGATCTTGGAGCGCTTGCAAGTCACCTCGACCCGCAGCGGCGCGCCTTTGGGCAGCACCGCGGCCCAGTCGAACTTGCGCGCGCGCTTGTCGAGTTGGGCGAGGTGAAACACCGGGAAGCCGCCGATGCGCGCCAGCACGCGGGTCGGGCCGCGCAAGCAGAGGTTGGCGCGCCAGACGTCGACCCAGCCGCCCTCGAACTGGACGCCGCCGGGAACCGCCTGGGCCCCGGCAAAGCCGTGTTCCAGTGCCTCGTCCCGCAGCACCTGTTCCAGGCCCGGCGTGCCAGACAGAAAAATCTCGAATGTATCGCTCATCGCGCGCTGATAACGCGAATGGGCCGCCGCCGCGACAGGATTCTCATACCATCCAGCCGAGGCTGTCCTGGGTGCGCGCGGTGGTGGGGTGGTATTCGGCGCTGACCCAGCCGTCATAGCCGCTGTTGTCCATCGCCGCGAAGAGCGCGTCGAACCGGCCCGGCGCGGGCTCGGATCGGTTCGGGGCGGCGCCGAGCTGGGCGTGGGTGATGTGAGGGCGGAAGCGGTGCCAGATGTCGAGCGGGTCGCCGTGGATCACCTCGGCATGGTAGCTGTCGTATTGCAGGCCGATGTTGGGGCGGTCCACCGCGTCGAGCACCCGCGCGGCGAGATCGTAGTCATCAAGGAAATAGCCGGGCTGGTCCACGGGGTTCAGCGGTTCGATGGTAAAGGCGCGGTCGGGGGCGTGGTCGGCGGCCCATTGCAGGTTGTCGACCATGGTGTCGAAGGCGGCGACGTCCCTGGTATAGCCCGACATGATGTGGATGCG
The DNA here is from genome assembly GCF_020171285.1 of Seohaeicola saemankumensis. Classification (GTDB taxonomy): domain Bacteria; phylum Pseudomonadota; class Alphaproteobacteria; order Rhodobacterales; family Rhodobacteraceae; genus JAIUZI01. Next base: position 111,328 of record NZ_JAIUZI010000010.1, on the reverse strand, counting down.
CCCGGCGCGGAGTTCATCGGCAAAGCGCAGGGCGCGGCGTATATCGCGGCGGAACCGGTCCTGGCCGCCGGGCAGCGCGGCATAGCCCGGCGTGCCGCCGGTATAGTTCGGCGGCGGCGCGTTGATCAGCACCAGGTCCAGCCCGTTGGCCACCAGCGCGCGGCGGGTGTCCTTGGCCGCGACATCGTAGGGAAACAGGATTTCGACCCCGGCGAAACCGGCCTCTGCGGCGGCATCAAACCGGTCGAGGTAGGGCAGTTCGGGAAACAGCAGCGACAGATTGGCGGCGAACCTGGGCATGGGTATCCTTTCGGGCGGTTACCCCAGCCATAGCGCGGAAGCGGGCGCGGAACCAATGGTTTCGCATGTAATGCGGGCCGCCGCATTCGTCCCTTTTTTTTCGCCCCGGAGCGGCTATGGTTGGAACAGTTCAGTCTTTTCCAGGGTAGCCATTATGCAACGGACGATCCGTGTTATCGCCACTTGTCTATTCGCCCTTGCGGCATCGGTCGCCGGGGCGGCCTCGGACCGGGTGGCGCTGATCATGGGGTTGAGCGATTACCAGACCATCCCGACGCTGGAGAACACCACCAACGACGCCCATGGCATGGCGGCAGTGCTGGAGGGGATCGGGTTTGACGTGACGCTGGCGCTGAACCCCGGCAGCCGGGACATGCACCAGCTGCTGGAAGATTTCGCCTTTCGGTCCGAAGTCGCCGATCTGGCGCTGATCTATTTCGCCGGACACGGGGTCGAGGTGCAGGGCGAGAACTTCATGATCCCGGTCGATGCGCAGGTGCAGTCGAACCGCGACGTGCAGCGCCAGTCGATTTCGCTGAAGCAGATGCTGGCGGCGGTGGAGCGCGCCCGCAAGATGCGGATCGTGATCCTGGACAGTTGCCGCGACAACCCGCTGGGCGATTCCATCGTGCTGAGCGAGGGTGGCAGCGGATCGGGCACGGGGAGCGAGACGGCGCGCAGCGGCGGCGTGGGCGGGCTGGCGCCGGCGGATCCCGATCGCGGCACGCTGGTGGCCTTTGCCGCGCGCGACGGGCAGGTAGCGCTGGACGGCAAGGGTGACAACAGCCCATTTGCCAAGGCGCTGATGGAAAAGATGGTGACGCCGGGGCTGGAGATCAGCCTGATGTTCCGGCAGGTGCGCGACCGGGTGTTGCAGGACACCGGCAATTTGCAGGAGCCGCACACCTATGGGTCGCTGACCGGGGTGCCGTTCTACCTGGCCGGCACCGCGCCGGGGCAGCCGGACCTGAGCGGGGCGACGGCGCTGGATGCCTGGGCCTCGATCAAGCCGGACCAGGAGGAACAGCTGCTGGCGCTGGCCGAACAGGGCGACACGCGGTCGATGCTGGGGCTGGCCTATATGCGGCTGAACCCGAACGAGGGGCGGTTCGATCCGGGCGCGGCGGTGGAGTTCCTGCAGCGCGCCGCCGATGCCGGGTCGCCCGAGGCGCAGTTCGAGCTGGCAAAGCTCTATGAACGCGGCACCGGGGTGCCGCAGGACGAGGCGCGCGCGCTGGAATTGTACCGGGCCGCGGCGGACCAGGATTTCGCGGATGCGATCAACGATCTGGGGTTTCTGCATTACCAGGGCGCGCTGGGGCTGCCGTCGGACCCGAAAAAGGCGCTGGCGCTGTTCGAGCGCGCCGCCGATCTGCGCCATCCGCAGGCGCAGTTCAACTTTGCCGCGCTGATCGACGACGGGCTGATCGCCAGCAAGGGGCCAGAGGACGCGGCGCAGTATCTGTATGCCGCATTGCGGTCGGGCAGTTCGGATGTGCTGAACCTGCTGACGGAGCGGCCCGCGATGTTTACCGACGAAACCCGCCGGGCGCTGCAGGTCCGGCTGAAGGAACATAACTTTTACGCCGGGTCGATCGACGGCGACTTTGGCCCGGGCACCCAGCGCGGCATTCGCCGGGCCTATGGTTTGGAGGACTGATGCGCGGAATCATTCACAAAGCGGCCATTGCCGGGCGGGCCCTGTGCCTGTGCGCGGCGTTCCCCGGACTGGCGGCCGCACAGGAGGCGACCGGGACCTTTGGCGACCCGAACGCGGAGCTGCCGCTGTTGTCGGACAGCGTCAAGAACCTGACCTTGCTGTCTGTCCCCTCGGCCACGGTGGCGCCCTCGGGGCTGGTCTTTGCCTCGCTCGGGTTGACATCGAAACGGCAGGGCACCATCGACGACTGGGACGGCTCGCTGGCGCTGGGCATGGGCTTTGGCGACGCGGAAAACACGCTGGGCGCGCAGCTGACGGCGCATATCACCTCGCTGGAGAACGATTTCGCCGATTCCGGTTACCTGAGCCTGCGGCTGTCGCGGCGGGTGGGGTACGGCAAGGTGCCGGTATATGTCGGCGCCGAGGTCGAGGGGCTGGCGAAATGGGGACAGGCCAGCCCGAACCCGACCAGCGGCAGCGTCATGGTGACCTGGTTCCCGGTGCTGCAGACGGCGGGCGGCGACAGCTATCCGCTGATGTTCACCGCCGGTTATGGATCGCACCGGCGCAACAACGACACCGACCCGGCGCCGTTTTTCGGCGCCGGCATCGGGCTGACCCCGAATTTCGGCCTGTCGGCCTCCTGGACCGGGGACGCGCTGGATCTGGGCACGTCGTTCGTGTTCGAAGGGGTCGACTGGTTCAACGTGTCGGCCGAGATCAACGATGTCACCGACCGCCTGGGCACCCGGCGCTTTTCGATCAATTTCAATTTCTTCCGCCCCGGTTTCTTCAGGAGCTAAGCCATGTCACTGACCCTGCCGACGATTGTCGTCACCCTGTCCGCGCTGACGCTGGCGCCCGTGGCGCCGGTCCCCTCCGCGCCGGGTTTCCCGCTGAACCCGGAGCGCGGCGGCAGCGGCTACAGCTTTGACCGATACGACGCCGGGGGCGATTCCATCGGAACGGTTCCCACCTTTATCCCGCCGGCGGCCAAGCCCGGCGGCTCTTCGACCCCGGGGACGACGACACCCACCCCGGCGCAGACCACCACGGCGGTGGTCAACACGCTGAACAGCGCGACCCGGTATTGCGCCGCGATCAAGCAGACCACCTATGCCATCGACTGTCTGGCCGAACGGCTGGACAACGTGAACCGGCGGATGGCCGGGGTCGAAGGGTACGAAGAGGTGCGCGCGGCGCTGAACGAGGCATCGCGCGGGCTGAACAGGATCGCCCGCGAGAACCGGTCCGCGACAGAGCCTCCCGCGATCTTTGAACAGCGCAAGTCGGATGGCAGCAAGGTGCGTACCTCGCGCCCGCTGGTGCCGGTGGACGCGGCCAGGCTGGACAGCGCGGTGGCGCAGGCGCTGGCGGTGATCGAGGACACCGAAACCGTGCTGCTGCGATCGGCGGAATCCTCGGCCGAACGGGCGGCGCAGTTCCAGCGCATTGCGCAGGCGGTGGGATCCAACAAGGTGCTGCTGCGGTCGCTGTAACGAGCCCGGAACGCCCTGCCCCCGCCGGGCGCGGGGAAGGGGGCGCTGCCCCCTCGGCCTTGCGGCCTCACCCCCGGAGTATTTGCCGAAGAGATGAAAGGGCGCGCGGGCGCAGCGCGTGGGTTTACCCGCGCGCTGCCAGGCCCAACCGGGCGAGGGGCATCTTTGATGCCGTGAGGCCGGGCGGGAGCCTTTGGGGCGGTCAGAGCAGGCCTGCGGCCAGCCATTCGTCGAGCTGGCGGCGGCTGATTTCGAAATGCATGCTGTCCTCGCGGCGGAAGCCGGCGCCCCAGACCCAGCCTTCGGCATGGAAGAAATCGGCGAGGATGGTCAGGCCCAGCTGGGTCTTGCCATCGGTGAAATTATCGAGATGCCCGTCGATGTTGAGATCCAGCGCCAGGCCGTAGCTGTGGGTGGAGAGCCGGTTCCGGGTGCCGCGGATGCGCCGCACGCAGAGCGAGCCCGAGGTGTTGATGCGGGCGTAGAGATCGGGGTCGGCGCGTTCGATGGTCTCGAACACCCGGCGCAGCGAGTCGATGGCCGGTTTCAGCATCCGCACCCGGATCGGTCCGACCTGCTCCAGCACCAGCTTGTCGGCCAGTTTTTCGTTCGTCATCGGTTCGCAGTTGTCGCTGAGGGCTTCGCGGGGGCGGCCCAGCTTGGCCTCGAGGTAGTCGGAGCCCGCCACCTGCAGGCCGCGGTTGACGTTGAGCCGGTCGGCGATCAGCACCACCTGCGCGTAGGCATCGATGATCTCGTTCGGCCCGACCCCGCGCAGCGCCGCGTCTTCGTCGTCGGGGTCGATGTCGGTGGGGGCGGCCACCGAGGCGGTGCCGAGGCGGGTGATTTCGTTTTCGAGATCGTCGACGCGGATCTGCAGGTCTTCGACCTGCTGGCGCAGCATCTCGATTTCGATGCGCGCGCCGGAATCGACGGCGGAGCCCTGAAAGTCCTCCTCTGACAGCAGGTAGGACAGGCCGACAAAGACCGCCGGGGCCAGGATCAGGGCGAGGCCGATGATGATGGCCGGAACGAAGCGCATTTTATCTCCCTGCGTGACGGGGCCATTTCAGCCCGTTCGGTACGGCGGAGTAAAGCGGTTTCTGGTCGGGTGGCGACCATCCGCAAAACCGTTGTCGGGCCAGGGGGTGTGGTATAAGCTTTTCCTGACAGTTCAGAAATTCATTATCAGCGGAGGGCGCCCCATGTCCCGAACGAACCGCCTCGCGACCCTTTTGATTGCGGCCTGCCTGTCCGCCCCCGTCGCCGTGACGGCGCAGAACACCGGCGAGATGACGGCCGAGGAAATGGCCGAAGCGTTCAAGAAGCAGAAGACACGGGGGCTGGTGATCGTGCCGTCGGGCGATCAGGGCGCGGCCACCACCGACAGCGCGACCGATACCACCACAGTGGCGGCGGCCGAAGAGCCGGCCTATAGCGCGGTGGACAAATCCGAACAGGTCAACATCCAGATCGCCTTTGACTTCGACAGCGCGGCGCTGCGCGATGACCAGAAGCCGAAGCTGGCGACCCTGTGCCAGGTGATGCAGTCGGTCGACGTGGCGGTGTTCCAGATCATCGGCCACACCGACAGCTCTGGCAGCGCCCAGTACAACGAGCGGCTGTCGCTGCTGCGGGCCGAGGAGGTCAAGCGCCACCTGGTCAGCGACTGCGGCATCGCGGATACGCGGCTGAAGGCCATCGGCATGGGCGAAAGCGCGCCCTACAACACCGCCGATCCGCGTGGCGATGAAAACCGCCGGGTCGAGTTCCAGGCGCTGGGATAATCCCGCTGCCTGCCCCTGACACGCTTGGCCGCCGGGGAGGGCGCCATGATTGAATCCCGCCCCGGCGATGCCTTTCAGCCCGGCGATCTGGTCAATAACACCTATCGGATCGAACAGATCCTGGGCCGTGGCGGCACCTCGGACGTGTACAAGGCGCGCAGCGAGATTTCCGGGCGGCTGGTGGCGCTGAAGATGCTCAAGGAGGAGTTTTCGGGCAACGACGACTACCTCGTGCTGCTGACCCGCGAAGAGGAGATCCGCGAGGTGCGCCACGATGCGGTGGTGCGCTATTCCGAGAACAGCCGCACGGCGGACGGCCATGTCTATCTGTTGATGGACTATGTCGAGGGGCCCGGGCTGGACAAGAAGCTGAAACAGGGGCCGATGAGCGCCGAGGATCTGCTGACGGTATGCCGGCGGGTGGCCGAGGGGCTGCAGGCGGCCCACGCCCGCCACATCGTGCACCGCGACCTGAGCCCCGACAACATCATCCTGCGCGGCGGCGATCCGGCGCAGGCGGTGATCATCGACTTTGGCATCGCCAAGGATACCAAACCAGGCGCCGAGACCATCGTGGGCAACGAATTCGCCGGCAAATACGCCTATGCCGCGCCCGAGCAGCTGAACGGGCAGACCGACGCGCGCACCGATATCTATTCGCTGGGGGCGCTGCTGCTGGCCAATTTCCGGGGGGCAAAGCCGGATATCGGCAACAACCCGATGGAAGTGGTGCAACGCAAGTCCGAGCCGCTGGACACCACGGGCGTGCCGGAGCCGCTGAAGACACTGATCGACCGGATGACCGAACCGGACCCGGAGCGGCGGATGCCCAGCGCCTCGGCTGTTCTGGCGTTTCTGGACAACCCTGCGGCCGCGCCCGAGACAGCGGCGCAGGTTGACGCCGATGACGACGACGACGACGACGACGACGCGACGGTGATTTCGCTGCCGCCACGAGCCAAGCCGGAGCCGGTCGCGGACCCTGCCCCGGCTGCGCCGCCGACGGTAGAGCGCACCGGCAAGTCACGCGGCGGGATGATGGCGGTGCTGGCGGTTGTGCTGATCGCGGCGCTGGGGGCCGGGGCGTATTTCAGCGGTGCGCTGGACCGGCTTGTCGGGCCGCGCTACCCGGTGGCCGACCCATTTACCCTGATCCTGGAACAGCCTGACGGCGGCCCGCTGCGCGCCATCGGGAACATGCCGTCAGAGACCAGCCGCGATGCGCTGGCCGCGCTGGTCGCCGACCGGGGCGGGCAGGCCGACCTGACGCTGGCGACGGGCGAGATTGCCGACAGCTGGGGCGCGGACGTGCTGGAGACGGTGACGGCGCTGGGCGGGCTGGACAGCTGGCGGCTGGTGATCAGCGGCAACCGGGCGCAGCTGACCGGGCGCACGGCGGATGCGGCGGTGTCGGAGCGGCTGGAGGCGCGGTTTGGCGACGGGCTGCCCGGGGCGCTGGAGGGCGCCGCGCGCATCACGCTGGAGCAGGTGTTTCTGGATCCTGCCGAGGTCGCCGCGCTGTTGCGTGCGCGGGCCGACTGCGGGCCGCTGGCCCGGGGCGCGGTCGGCGCGACCGGATATGGCCCCGACGCGAGCGTGACGGTGACCGGCAAGGTGGCCGACACCACCACCCGGATCGCGCTGTTCGACGCGCTGCGGGCGCTGGTGGGCGAACGCAAGATCGTGCTGGATGTCGAAGTTCTGAACCCGGCCCTGTGCCTGATCGAAAGCCACCTGCCGGAGGCGCCTCCGGGCGGCATCGGCGTGGCGTTCACCGTTGGTGACCGCGACGAGCCCAATCCGTCGGGACGGTTCTTTGTCGGTGAGAACCCGGTGATCGACGTGGTGTTGCCGGGCGATGTCACCGACGGCTTTTTGACGGTGTCGATCCTGGATGTGTCGGGCAACGTGTTTCACCTGCTGCCGAACCTGAACCGGCAGAGCAATGCCGTCAGCGACCTGCGCGGCGGCGCGGAGGGCGAGATTCCGGTGCGGGTGGCCTATAGCCTGGAGCAATCGGCGCAGAATGGCGGGCTGGCGTTCCGGGTCGATGACAGCACGCTGGGCAAGAGCAAGGTGATCGTCCTGCATTCGACGCGGCCACTGTTCGACGGGCTGCGCCCGACCTCGGAATCGGCGGTGGGATACGCCGAAGCGCTGCAGGCCTATTACGAGACCGATGCCGACAGCATCCTGTCGCTGGACAGCCGGTTGCTGGTGACGGCCAAGCCCTGAAGCGCCCGGCCTTAATCGGTTTCCATCGGCAGCGCGGGCTGGGTGGCCCATTCGCTCATCGAGTTGTCATAGACCGCGACCCGGTCATGGCCGAGCTGGTGCAGCACGAAGGCGTCCAGCGTAGCAAAGATGCCGCCGCCGCAATAGGTGATGTGCTGTTTGTCCGGGTCGGCGCCGACATCGGCAAAGATCTGCGCCAGCCGGTCGGGCGGCAGCAGTTCGTGGGTATCCGGGTCTGTCAGTTCCAGCGCCGGGACATTGACGCTGCCGGGGACGCGGCCGGGGCGGCCATAGCGGGTGTTTTCGCCCGCGTACAGGTCGCGGCCCAGCGCGTTGATGGTGCAGATCGCACTCTGCCCGATCCCGGCGAGCACATTGGCGCTGGTGACAAAGACCTCGGGGCGGGGGGTTGGTGTCAGGTAGATCGCCGGTTGGTAGCCGCCGGGGACGGTGGTGGTGGGGCGGCCTTCGGCGATCCATTTCTGGTAGCCTCCGTCCAGCACCGAGACATTGTCGAAGCCGAGCCAGCGCAGCATCCACCAGATCCGCGTGGCCCATGGCATGGTGGTGCAGCTGTAAAGCACCACATGCATGCCGTCGCCGACACCGGCGCGGGCAAAGGCACGGGCGGCCCGGTCCGGCGTCGGCAGGGTGAAACGGTAGCGGCTGTCGGGCATCGACAGGTCGGCCTGCAGGTCTAGATAGCCGGCGCCGGGGATGTGGCCGGCGTCATAATTCGCCCGCCCGCTGACAACGCGGTAGGGGCTGTCGCCGGTGTCATCGAATTCGAGATAGGTTGTGCAGTCGAACAGCCGCAGGTCGAGGTCGTCGAGATGCTGCGCCAGCCAGTCGGTCGAGACCAGCGCGTCAGGATTGCGAAACTGTGCCATGGCCGTGTCATCCCCCGTGCGTGTGATGCCAGTATAGCACAAACCGGGCGGCTTTATTGCACGTCCACCACGATGACCGAGATGTTGTCGGCGCCGCCGCCCGCCAGCGCCACCTGGGTCAGCTGATCCGTGACGGTCTCGATCGGTGCGGAGGAAAGGATTCGCCGCAGGATCGAGAAGGTCGCGTATTTGGTCAGCCCGTCGGAGCAGATCAGGAACCGGTCGCCCGGCTGCACCTCGCCCCGGACCTTGTCGAGGTCGAGTTCCTCGCCGACGCCGACGGCGCGGGTGATGGTATTGGACTGCGGATGCTGGTCGGCCTCGTCCCAGCTGAGCTGGCCGCTGGCGACCATCGCGGCCACCGCCGAATGGTCGGTGGTCAGCAATTCGATCTGGCCCGCGCGCAGGCGGTAGATGCGGCTGTCACCAGCCCACAGAACGACAAAATGGCTGTTGGAGATCATCAGCGCGACCACGGTCGCGCCGATCACGCCGCGCCCGCGCGCCTGCGCCTCGGCCAGGATGGCGCGGTGGGCGGACTGGATGGCGTCGCGCAGCGCATGCATGCGGTCGGTGGGGGCGAGACCCGCCGGGATCATGGCGATGGCATCGGTGATCAGGCGGCTGGCCAGATCGCCCGCGTCATGCCCGCCCATGCCATCGGACACCACCCAGATGTTGTGATCGGGCAGCGCCAGCACCGCGTCTTCGTTTACCTTGCGGCGCAGGCCGACGTGGGTCTGCACGTTGTAGCGGTAGGGGGTCATATCGGGCGGGCCTCTTGCCAGAGTGGCGCGGTCAGGTCGAAAAGCGCGGGCACCGATGGCCCCTGCGGCAGACCGGGACAGAGCATCAGCCTGGGCGTGCCATGGACCACGGCGGACCAGAGGCTGAGCGACGGGTACGATTGCGTCAGCAGGGCCGAGGCGAGGTCGGGCAGCAGCGCGGTGGGGTCCGCGCCGGTCATCACCCAGGCGCCGGCGGCGGCACGCAGCGGCGCGGGATCACGCGGCGGCGGCGGCGCGATCTGCGCCAGGTCGCGGTCCAGCCGGTCGCGCGTCATAGAATCCTCGAGCGCGGCAAGCGCGAGGTCCTCGAGCCGTTCGAACAGCGGCTCGGCGGTGAAGTGGTCGTGCGGGGCCGGACCGGGGGTGTCGAGCGCCCTCATCAGCGTCAGCGGAAACCGCCGCCCGACGCGGTCCACCGAAGGCATCAGCACGCCCTGCGCCTTGTGCGGGCCGGCCAGCCCGGCGGACAGGGTGAACCGCCAGATCGGGGCGGACATATAGGCCGCGTCCCACCCCGGCCCCAGAGCCCCCTGCCCGTCGAGCATGGCCTGTTGCAGCCAGCCGTCCCAGGCCCGGACAAAGCCCGGCGGGGCATTCAGGCGAAAGAAGTCGCCCGTGCTTGGCATCTTGCCGAAGGCTCCGATCCCGTCCGGCATCAAAGCGACTTGGGGCAGCTGAACTTGGACAGTGCCGGCAGGGCAAAGGGGTTCAGCACCGAGCCCGATTGCAGTTGGAAGATGGCGATCCGGCCACCGATGTTGAAGATCACCCGCTTGCGGTCCGAGACGTTGGTGCGGCGCACCTCGGCGGCGTCCAGCAGCCGGAACCAGGCCCAGGGGCCGTCCTTGGACAGGCGGCTTTCGATGTTCTTCTTCGACGGCTCGAAGGTGACGCGGGCCAGTCCGACGGAGCCGGGCCATGTCACCGCAACCGGGTTCGGCTGGCCGCCGCGATGGGCAAAGGCGACCTGCTGGCCGTCGATTTCCAGCGTTACCGATTTTGCCTTGGGGTCGAGCGCCTCTGGCGTGATCTGGAACTGAACGGCGGGCACCGGGCCGGCGGTGAAGAAGGCATCGCGGATTTCGGCGGCATATTGCATCTGTTGCAGCACCGCCTGCGAGATGCCGAGATCGACGTCGTTGACCCGTTTCCAGGTCCAGGGCCGGGTGCGGGTGTCGACAAATTTCACCAGGTTTTCGTTGAAGAACCCGTCGATCAGCCCGCCGGGCGCAAAGAGCTTGGCAAAGTCCTGCATCGCGACGTCGGCGCGGGCGCGGCGGTTGAACGGGTAGCGGTTGTCGAGCGCCTGTTCGCAGAACGGCAGCACGCTGGCCTGCCAGCGCGCGTTGATCGAGGCGCGGGTGCCTTCGGAGGTGATGCCCGATGACCCGGTGGTGATCTGCGAGGCCCAGCGTTGCAGCGGGCCGTCGATGCGGCTGGCGGCCTGCTGGAATTGCAGGATCGCCTGACCGCCGTCGCCGCCCGAGGTGACGCCGGAAAACGACATCTTGTTCAGCGCCTGATAGACCTGCGTCAGCACGCCCATCAGATCGTCGAGCTGCGAGGGCTGGCCTTCGGGCCGGGCGACCAGCTGGTGCAGCCAGGCAAAGCGTTCCTCGACATAGGCGCCGGGCGGTTTCGGCGGTTCGCCGTTTCCGGCGCCGGCGGAGGACAGCAGCGCCTCCATCAGGATTTCGCCCTGGATCGACAGGGTCGAGCGCGCCTCGATCGCGGCGACGGTGGAGGCGCCCTGGCTGAGCGCCTCGTTGTTGATGACCGACCGGTCTTCGGTCAGCTTGGTCTCGTTGCTGATCTCGGTCAGGATGTTGACGATGGGCGAGGTCGGCCCGGACAGCACGTTGGTGACCTCGACCGCGTGGCTGAGCGATTCCATCGGGATGATGTCGATATCGGCCAGCACCGCATCATAGCGCGCGATGTAATCGTTGTAATAGAGATCAAGCACATCGCGGCTGAGCGCCAGCAGCGCGTTCTGGTTGCCGTCAAGCTCGTTGCGCGGCCCCAGAACCCAGCTTTCGCTTTGCACCCGTTCGGCGACGCTGACCGCCTCGGGCAGGAACACTGTGTTGAAGCCGTCATAGGTAAAGATGCCCTCGATCCCGTCGTTAAGCGGTTTGCCCGAGGAACGCACCAGCACCCGCGCGACTGCCGGGCCGCCGATGTCGGTGATCCGCCATTTCGGCAGGGCGGTGGCGCGGGGGCTGTTGATGATGCCGTTGTAGACCCGCTGGGCCAGCGGCATTTCCGACAGGAGCCCCTGCACCTGTTCGACCAGCGGGCCGTTCAGGGCGATTTCCTCCATCGGTTGCGACAGGAGCGCGTCGAGGTGGCTGGCGAGATCGTCGCGCAGGCCCTGGCGGGCCACGCCGGGATAGGCGACCTGCCAGTCGATGTTCATCCACTCCTTGACCAGATCGGCGTTCATCGGCCCCTGCAGGCCGAGCATCAGGTAGATCTTGAGCGCCTCGTAGAGGATATCGGGGTTGTTCATGTTGCCCGACATCTGTTCTTCGAGCCGCAGCAGCAGGCGGGGCAGGAACCGCTGATTCAGCGCGGCGCGGTAGGTCTGGGCGGCCTGGGTGCCGATGACCTCGCCCTGGTAGAGGCCATAGGTGACCTCTCGCGGGGGTTCGGGATCGTCCAGCACGGGGTTGCCGGGCAGGTCGCGCAGGTTGTTGAGCGCCGCGACAACCGGCGGCAGGTCGGTATCGCCCACCGGGCTGGGCGGCAGGCTGGCGGCGGCGGCCTGGTAGGCGGCGACCTTGTCCGAGGCTTCGGCGATCAGCGTGGTGTTGCCTAGGTAGCTGCGCACCCAGAGCGCGCCTGTGGCCAGCGCGATCAGCACGGTGGCGGCTATCGCGATGCGGCGGGTCCAGCGGTAGCGGCGTTCGACCTTGTCATCGGCCGAGACCAGCCCGGCCTCGGGGAACATCACGCCTTCGAACAGGCGGGTCAGGAAGTAGCTGCGGCCGCTGCCCTGACCGCTGCCGATGGCCTGGCGGCCGATGCCAAAGGTCTGCGCCATACCCAGCATCAGACGGTCGATGGGAGTGCCTTCCTGGGTGCCGGAGGTGAAGTAGACGCCGCGCAGCATCTGGCGCTGTTCATAGCGGTTGTCCTGGAACACCTCGGTCAGGAAATCGCGGGCGACGCGGCGCACCGAGGCGACCTGGGCCGGGAACCCGGCGACCAGCGCGCGGCGCTGGTGATCGGTTTCGGTCTGTAGCCGTTCCAGCGATTGCGCGTTCAGCTGGCCCAGCAGCGCGCCGAATTCCTCGTCAAAGGCGGCCAGCGGGCCCGTTTCGGATTTGGCTTTCTCAAGCGGCAGGGTAAAGCCCCAGACCTGTTCGCGGTCCTCCTTGCCGAGGTGATCGAAGTATTCGGCGAAACCCGCGATCAGGTCGGCCTTGGTAAAGAGCACGTAGACCGGGAAGCGCACGCCGAGTTTCTCGCGCAGCTCGCTGAGGCGGCGGCGGACGGCCTGGGCGTGGCCCTTTTGCGTCATCTCGTCCTGCTGCGACAGGTCCGACAGGCTGATGGCGATGATGGCGCCGTTGATCGGCTGGCGCTTGCGGTATTTCTTGAGCAGCCCAAGGAAGCCGATCCAGGCGGCGTTGTCGGCCTGGGCATCGGATTCCTGGGTGGTATAGCGCCCGGCGGTGTCGATCAGCACCGCCTCGTTGGTGAACCACCAGTCGCAGTTGCGGGTGCCGCCGACGCCGCCGATGGCGGCGCGTTCGGCCAGCGGGAACTGGAGGCCGGAATTGACGATTGCGGTGGTCTTGCCCGCGCCGGGCGGGCCGATCATCACGTACCACGGCAGATCGTTCAGGTGCCGGCGGCCATTCTTGGACTTGCGCAGTTCGGCCATGGCGGATTTGAACTTGGACCGCAGTTCGCCGATTTCCTCGGAGACGAAATCATCCGGTTCGGCGGTGTCCACCGCTTCGGCGATTTCCTCGGTCATCTTGCGTTCGCGGACGCGGCGGCGCCAGTAGATCAGGCCGATCAGCATGAGCACCAGCAGCCAGAGGACGCCGATGGCGACCAGACGGGCGACGATGCCGTCGAGCGGGCGCCATTCCTCGCCCCCGATCATCGGGCCGAAATACCAGATGCAAACGCTGAGCACCGTGGCGACGAAGCAGAGCACGAAGTAGATCGAGCGGAACAGCGGCAGGATGAAACGGCGGAAGATCATTGGTCGGTCTCCTGCACCAGCAGCACCTCGATGCGGCGGTTGGTGGCGCGGCCTTCACGCGTACCGTTATCGGCGATCGGTTCCTTGTCGGCGCGGCCTTCGGCGCTGAGCCGGGAGGGGTCCTCCATCACCGCGGCCATGCCGGCCATCACCGATTTGGCGCGCGCCAGCGACAGGTGCATGTTGGAGGGAAACCGCGAGGAGCGGATCGGCACGTTGTCGGAATGGCCGGCGACGATCACCGGGCCGGGTTCGTCGTTGAGCGCGCGGGCGACGCGGTCCACCGGCGCCTTGAACCGTTGTTGCAGGCTGTCGGAGCCGGAGCCGAACATGCCGGAGCCCTTGATGCGGATGATCAGCGTGTTGCCCTTGCGAAAGACCTCGACGATGCCTTCGTCGATTTCCTCTTGCAGGAAGCCGGTGACCTTTTCGAGCTGCTGTTCATAATCCGGCGCGGGCGGCGGTGGCGGCGGTGGCGGTGCGCGGCGTTGCAGTTCGGCCACCGGGCCGGAATCGATCACCGAGAGCTGGCCGATCACCCGTTCGGTGGAGTTCGACAGCGCCCAGCTGAGGCCGACGAATTGCAGCGCCAAGAGACAGGCGGTGACACCCACCGCGATCCAGACCAGACGCCAGGCCGACAGCGCCTTGAACGGTTTCTTGAGCCCTTCCCAATGCGGCGAGAGATCGCGTTCGACCGGCCCGCGCTGCGCCCGGATGATGCGGGCCAGCGCGGCCCGGATGGCGAGGTGTTTTTCCGACCCGCCCTGTTCGACGCGCAGGCGGCCTTCGAACCCCAGCGACATGCACATGTAGAGGAATTCGAGCATGTCGATGTTCTGGCCCGGTTCCTTTTCCAGCCGTGCCAGCAGATCATAAAACCGGTCGCCGCCGACGGTTTCGCGGTGGAAGGTGCCGACCATGGATTGCAGGCCCCACGAGCTTTGTCCGCCCCAGGGGGTGTTCAGCACGACATCGTCCAGCGTGGCGCAGAGCGCATAGCGCGCCACCTTGACCGATTGCGCCGGGATGCCGGCCTGCAGCGCGCGGTTTTCGAATTCGCGGACCTCGCCCACCACCGACTGGCGCAGCTTGTCCGGGTCCATGTGCTGGGCCCGGTTGCGGATGCGCGAGATCAGCGCAAAGAGCGTGCTGGCGCAGGCGATCAGCGTGTTCATGCCGGTCATCGACAGGCGGGTATCGGCGGCACCGCCGGGCTGGCGCGGCGGCGGTGCGGGGGCGGCCGATTGCGGCACGCCAAAGGCATCGGCGCCGGGTTGTGACGGATCGGGGGCGGCGGCCGGTTCGGGCGTCGCGGCGGGGGTCTGGGGCGTGGCCGTGCGCCGCCCGCCCGGATTGGGCCGGATCACCGTCTTGTCGGTGTCGTCGGGTTCGGCAAAGGGATCGTCTTGGTCGGCCATGATCTGTCCCAGTCGTTCAGGTGTTGCGGATCGCCCAGAGTTCCATCTTGAGGCCCGGATATTGCCCCGAGACATGCACGGCGATGCCGCCCGAGGTGGTCATCTTGGCCCAGTAGGGGCTGTCGGCGTCCATTTCGAAATAGACCACCCCGGCGTGATAGGGGATCTGCCGGGGCGCCACCGGCAGCGGCCGCAGGGTGATGCCAGGCAGGGCGGAGTTGACCAGCTGGCGGATTTCCTCGACCGGGCCGATCTTGGCCTGCCCCGCAAAGTGGCGGCGCACGTCCTCGGCGGGGATGTCGGCATCGACGGCCAGCACGAACCCGGCGTTGCCCAGCAGTTTGCGGTCGGCGATGACGCCGACGCTGATGCCGTATTTGCGGGCCTCCAGCGCGATCGGGATCGCGGTCTGTTCCAGCACCGAGCTGAGGTATTGCCGCAGGGTGCGGATCACCGGGGTGTAGGCGGCGCTGAGGTTGTCGTGGGTGTAGGGCGGGAATTCGGGCGGCTGTTTGTCGGTGGACATGAAGACCGACAATTCGCCCGCCAGCGCCACGCAGGTGCGGTACAGATCCTCGGGGTGGAGGTTTTCGATCTGCGTCATATGGCGGATCAGCGGCAGGGTGCGGTTGACCACCGCCAGCAGCAGGAAGTCGGAAACCTCGGCGGCGCCACGGGCGCTGCCGGATTCCGCCAGCCGCCCGGACAGCGCCGTCATCCGGTGCGACAGCAGCCCTTCGAGTTCGCGCAGGAAACCCTGCAGCGGCTGCGCGGCGCGGACGTCGACGCAGGAGGCGACGAAGGACTGATCAAGCACGATTTCCTTATCCGGGCGCACCTCGATGATACGGGCCACGGGAATCGCCAGCCGGTCGGCGAGATCATCGACCTGCAGCGCGAATTGCAGCCGCATCTTGCCGACACCCAGTATCACCGGCTTTTTCTCGGCGCCCATGGTGTCGATGACTTCCTGTTCGGCCGGGCGCAGGCGGCTGGCGGACATCTCTGCCCCGCTGAGATCGACCTCGGCCGCGCCCTGGCGGCGCTGGGGCACGGTCAGGTAGACGATGCAATCCTTGATGGTTTCCGGCACTTCCAGCGCCGGCGGGTGGTCATCGGCCATCGGCACGCGGAACACGGTGCCGTCCTGTGTCAGCCCGGTGCAGCCCTTGATCGCGAATTGCCCGACCTTGAGCGCTTCGAAGTCGATTTCCAGCGAGGAGAAGCCCCAGGCATAGGGGCGCAGCCGGCGCGCCAGCCCGGTGATCAGCGCCTCGGTATAGCGGTCGGCCTGCTGAAAATGGTGCGGCTGAAGGAACAAGCCTTCGGTCCAAAGCACTTTGCTGTCCCAGGACAAATGCGTCCTCCTTATTCTGGTCCCGCGAGCGGGTTAGTCTTGTTTCAGCTTGTCCAGCTGGTCCTTGTAGGCGCGCGCGAATTCGCGGCTGAACAGCTCCTGAAAGTCGTTTTCGGCCTCGTCCGAGATCTGGGCGTACATCTGTTCGTAGACCTCCCAATAGCGCGCCTTCTTGCCCTTGAGCAGGCCGCCGATCCCGCCGCCGCTGGCGATCTTGGTCTCAAGCTCTTTGGGGTCGAGCCGTTTCAGCACGCCGCGCAGGGCGGCCTCCATGCCGGTGACCATGGCGATTTCATGCGCCTTGATGTCGTTCAGCGCCTGCTCGGCGGCGGTTTCGGGGCTGAGGTATCCCTTGGTCGCCGGGCGCACCATCGCCTCGATCGCCTGTTCGGGGCTGATCGAGAATTTCAGCGGGTTGTTGCCCCCTGCCCCGATCATCGTCTGTTCGATGCGGAATTCCGATTTGATCGAGGTGCGGGTCATCAGGATTTCGCGCAGACCGGTGACAAAGGTTTTCATCACCCGGCCCATGCGGGCCATCGTCTTGGTCAGGTCGGCATCGGCGATCTGCACCTCGTCAGCACCGATCCCGGCGAGAAAGGCGCGGGCGGCGTCGCTGGGAAGCGCCCCGGCCGCCGGTTCGGGTTCGGGCAGCGGCGGGACCGGGGTCGCGGCGGTCGGTTCTGGCGGCAGTTCGGGCGGCAGGTTGGGCGGTGTTTCCTCGTAAATCTCGGGCGGCGGCGGCGGCGTGACGGGCGGCGCCGTCGCGGGCAGGGGCGCGTCGTCTGCGCCGCCCTCGGGCGACAGGAATTCGTCGTCCCAATCGTCGGGGATCAGCCCCGGCGACGCGCCCGGCGTGTGAAAGCTGTCCTGCACCGAGGGGCTGTGCGACGGCAGGCTGGCGCCGGTGCCCTCGCGCCCGTCGTCGGGTTTGTGAAAGAACGGGTCGTCGTCCTCGCCCAGCGGCGGCAGCAGGTCGTCGATGGGATCGACGGGGTTCAGCTGCGAGGGGCCCTTGGGGCCGCCCTCGGTCCCCAGCAGGTCGTCGAGAAAATCGCCGCCCGGCGGCGCGTCATCCAGCAGGCGCATCGGATCGGGTGCATTGCCCGCGTCCCCGTGCGAGGCCGGACCCTGTGCCGCCGGTGCCGCGATCAGGTCATCGAGATCGGGCAGGTCGCTGGTGATGTCGACCACCAGTTCGTAGCTGCCGACACAGAGGATGTCGCCATTGTTCAGCGGGGTCGGCGTGCGGCCGAGCGGGATTTTGGAGTAGTTCAGGAAAGTGCCGTTGGTCGACAGATCCACGACCACGACATTGCCGTTGTGATCCTCGATCACGCAGTGGTTCTTGGACAGCATCCGCTCCGGGTCGGGCAACACCAGATCGTTGGTCGGGCCACGGCCGATGGTCAGGCTGCCGCCCCGCATCGGAACCGGGCGCGCGTCGCCGGGGATGGTGCCGGAGGACTGGAATTTCAGCGTCACGGGCATGGGGTGCGTCAACCTCCGACCAGCACGGTGAATTCGCCCTTGACCACCATGCCGCCGCAGGCGGTGTTGTCCATGATCCGCGCGGCGGGCAGTTTGCCGATGAGCACCGTAGCGGACCCCTTGATGATCGGGTGCGGCGATGGCACGGCGGCGCACATGTCGGTCAGCCGCGCCGCCGGCATCTTGCCCACCAGCACGGTGGGCAGGCAGGGAGGGATGATCGGCGTGGGCACCGGCAGCACCGGCGGCGGAGGCACCGAGGGCACCATGCAGGCATGCAGGTCAAGCAGCCGGGCCTGTGGCATTGGCATCTACGGGTCCTCCTCTGCCTGGGTCTTGTCGCCCTTGATCTGGCCGTTGCCGCCGCGACCGATGTCCAGCGCACGGTCAACCAGAAGGCGGCCATGTTCCTCAAACTTATCAGACAATTCCCCCAGCGCTACCATATTCATGGCAAAGGCGGCGGTCTCGGAGGCGCCCGCCGGGGCGGGGTATTGCGCCAGATCGCCGGGCCCCAGCGTGCCGTCGGCATAGAGCACCGCCAGCGCGCAATTCACGGTGTCGTCGTCGACATAGGCATGGTCCAGCGTCAGCCGGGCGCGGTCGAGATTTTCCGGCGAGGGGTCATAGACCCAGGCCTCGGACGCCGCCAGCGACGGCGGGTCGTTTTCCGAGCGCGGCCCGATATAGTCGCGCGCTGCCATGCAGGCCCACCAGACCCGTTCGCGCGGCGGCAGCAGGATCGCCAGCAGCCGCAACAGGTCGACCAGCGCGCCCTTTTGATCAAGTTCGGCCAGCACCACGTCGGCGAGCGCGCTGGCGGGCGCGTCGAGCCGGGTCATCAAGGTGACATTGCACTGGCTCAAGAGCTTGGCCACCGGCACGGTGGGAAACTTGACCAGACCCTGGAAACGTTCACTCATCCCGCACCACCTAGTTGATCAACGTCAGGCCGCCCTTGAGGGTCAGCAGGCCGTCGCCTTTTACGGTGGTCATCGGGCTTTTCATCTCGGCCATGCCATCGGCCTGGATCTTGATGATCGGTCCCTTGATGGTGACGCCCGAGTTGTCGATCTTGATCGAACTGCCGCCGACCTTGAGCAGGATTTCGATGGCCGCCGTCATGGTGATCTTGCCGGATTTCACGTCGACGGTCATGTTCCCGGTCTTGACGGTGGTGGCGTCGTTGCCGGTGATCGTCTTGGTGTGCTTGCCCTCGATCTTTTGCGTCTTGTCGGTCTTGATCTCCAACAGCTGGCTGCCGGTTTCGATCTTGTATTCCTCGTCGCCCTTTTCGATGGTGACGTAGCGGTTGCCCTCCTGGATGGTTTCGGTGACGTTGTTGCGGACGACCTGGCTGAGGCTGCCTTCGTCGTCGTGTTTGCCGGCGTCGATCTTGGGCTGGCCGATGGTGACGACCGATTTGTTCTTGATCAGGAACTGGTGGTCCTTTTGCGCCTGAACGCGCATCAGTTCGGCGTCTTTCTTGTCTTCGAACATCAGCTCGTTATAGCCGCCGCCGCCCTTGGATGAGTTCGTCTTGAGCCCCAGCTGGGTCTGGTCGTCGGGGTATTTGTAAGGCGGCATGGTGTCCTTGTTGTAGAGCATGCCGGTGCAGATCGGGCGGTCGGGATCGCCTTCTTCGAACTGGATGACCACCTCTTGCCCCATGCGCGGCACCGCGACCATGCCCCAGCCCTTGCCGGACCAGGGTGTGACCACCCGGACCCAGCAGCTGGATGTATCGTCTTTCTTTTCGTCGCGGTCCCAGTGGAACTTGACCTTGATGCGGCCATATTCGTCGGTCCAGATCTCTTCGCCCTTCTTGCCGACCACGGTGGCGGTGTGCAGGCCGGGAATGGCGGGCCATTCGGTCACCAGGGGCGCGCGGAACTGTTCGGTCTTGGGGATCGCCGAGAGTGTGTTGGCGTAGGCATCGCCCTTCATCTCTTCGGGAAAGTCCATGTCGCGCGGCTGCAGGTCGTGGCGCATCTCTTTCTTTTCGCCAAAGTCGGTATCGACCTGCAGGTAATGGGTGGCGCCGGTGACGAGGTATTCCGCGTTCAGCGGTTTTTCCGGATGGTCCGTCATCTTGAAGGTATAGCCGGTGCACATCTGCCGGACGCTGGAGGCGCCGCGCCAGAGCTTGTGGCGCACCGCTTCGGCCTCCATCCGCACGCGGGCCTGTTTGTTGCCCAGCACGGAGTTCTTTCGGTAATGGCCGGGGTAGTCGTAGACCTCGAAGCTGGCGTGGCTGTGGCTGCCTTTCTTGATCGTATTGGTGACCTTGAGGTCTGCCGTGGGCGATGTGAAGTCATAGTCCGTCAGCGTGACCTTGCCGCGCCGCAGGCTTTCCTCGATCGCCCATTCGGCGATGTGATCCTCGCGCCGGCGGTCGGTGTTGTCGCGGGCGTGGTATTTCAGGGACGCACCGCCGGGCATTGTGGAATGCCCGCTGATGCCGTCGCAAAGAACCATCTTTTCGACCGCATTCTGATCCTTGGTGCTATCGAAATAGTAATAGATCCCCTCCTCCTCCATCAGGCGGCAGATGAAGTCGAAGTCGGTTTCGCGGTACTGCACGCAGTAGCCGCGTTTTTCATAGCTGTCGCTGAGCTTGTCCGTGAAATCGGAGAAGCCGTGGTCGGAGAAGATCTCCTTGATGATCTCGACGGCGGATTTTTCCTGAAAGATGCGGTTGTCCTGGGTGCGGGTCAGCAGCCAGGCCCAGGGCCGGACCTCGGCCACATAGTGACCATACCCGTCGCGGAACCCGAGGTTTTCCACCGATACGCACAGGCCGGAGAATTTCCGTTCCCGGGCATCGTCGGCAATGACATGCAAGTTCATGGTGCGGCCGACCAGATCCTCCAGCTTGACCGCCTTGTTCTTGGACTGAAATTCAATCGTGGTATGGGTCAGCGTGCTGAACCCTTCGCGCACGATGGCCCGCTTCAGCAGCAGGTCCTTGACCGTATAGCTGCCGGACATCCACACCATGGAATCCTTGTGTGGTTTACTCTCCACCATGGTCCGTCCTTTCATGACCGGAGGCGCAGCGCGTCAGATCGGAAAAAATGCAATACATCACAAATCGTCCAGCAATGCGGCCAGATCGGCATCAATATCGCCGTCATCATCGCCTGCGTCAGCGGCATCGTCAAACCCGGCCAGAAGATCGTCAAGGTCTGCATCAACATCCGCGCTGTCACTCGGCGGGGAATCCGCATCGGGTGCGGGCGCGGGCGGCCTGGGCGGCGAAGGTTCGGGAGGCGCGATACCGCTCCACGGGCCGCGCAGTTCGTCGCCCGAGAGCGCCCGGAACGAGGCAAGACGCACCTCGTCCCGGCCCTTGATCGAGACCAACGGCATGATGCCGCGTGCGGTGAAGCTTTCCAGCTTGGCCTCGGTCACGTTGCGTTCGGTGCAGGGCAGCGCCACCTGATCGCCGTAGCGGTCGGTGACATAGTTGTAAGGCATCCCGCCCAGCGACATAACCGAGCCGAGCCCCATCGACGGGCCGTTCTTTTTGAACGAGCGCGCCAGCAGGATCGACACCAGCACGACCGGATTGGCCCAGAGCATGCCCCGGAGCCCTTCGACCTCGGTGAATTCCTCGAAATCGAATTCATAGATCGGTTCCGATTTCGCGCCATAGGGGCGGCGCAGCAGGAACCGGGGCGAGGCCAGTGCCAGGTGCCCGGCCTCGGGCATGGCGCGCAGGGTGTCCCAGGCGGTGGCGGTCAGCGGGTGGCGGTCCTTTTTCGGCGTTTCGAGGAAGGCCGGCGTGATCCCGGCGATGAACGGCGCGTCCACATGGGCGGCGGCGCGGGCGATGCGGCCCAACAGCTCTGCGTGGGGCGGGGTCTCTTCAAAGGTATAAAGCCCGATCAGCGCGGAATAACCGCCACGGCCGTTTTCCTCGTCCAGCGGACCTTCGGTGAGCAGCCGGATGAAGCCGCTTTGCGACAGGTCGTCGGCGGCGGCGAGGTCGGCGGCGATTTCCTCGGCAGAGACGTCGTAGAGCATGACGTCCAGCGTATCGTCGGCCTCGACCGAGCGCGCGATCAGGTCGATGCTGCGCCACTGCGCCTCGATCTGCTGGAATTCGGGGTGATGCAGGACCATCCGCATCGCCGCCGACAGGGCCTGGTCCACCGCCGCGATCATCGCCTGATTGTCGGCATCGGGCACGGCGCGGATGTGAGGGCCGACGATTTGCGCGATCATCTCGTCCAGCGGCGAGGCCTGCGAAAGCCGCGCCGAGGTATCGCCGATCAGCTGCTGAAATGCGCTGAGCCTGACGTCGGCGCGCAGGGTGTTGCCAGCCGAGTTGCGACGTGGCGGCGCCACCGGGGTGCCGTGTTTCTCGCCCCACGCGCGCAGCTGGCGCGCGGCGTTCTCGGCCGTCGCGCCGGAGGCCAGCTGCTGGCGCAGCCCCTGCAGTTCGGCAAAGATCGGCAGCGCTTCGTAGAGTTCGTCGGGGTGCAGGTCGTCAAGCGATTTGAGACTGACGGCAAGGCCGCCGTCCTGTCCGATGGGCAGAACGATGTCGGTGGCAAAACCGGCGATGACCTCTTCGGCGGTGTCCGGGTCGAGCAGGATCGCCCGGCGCGCCGCCAGCGCGTCGCCTGTTTCAACCAGCCCGCGCGCGGCCCGGCCCGAGAAATCGCCGAACAGCGCCAGCCGGAACCTCTTGCGATTCAGCCGCTCGGACGATGGCCGGTCGGCGGTGATGGTGCCAAAGGCGAATTCCGGTTCGGCATCGGGGGCCAGCGCCGCACCGTTACCGTCGCTGTCGCTGTTGTCCGAGAGGTCGCCCAAGAGGTCGTCGAGATCGTCGGTCGCGGGTGTTGAGGTGGGGGCCGCAGCGTCGCCAAGCAGATCGTCAAGATCGTCGGCACCTGCATCCAGATCGCCCAGAAGGTCGTCCAGATCGTCGTCCGAGGCGACCGCATCAACCGAACCGTCAAGATTGCCGAGCAGGTCATCGAGATCATCCGTCTCTGGTTCGGCACTGTCTGCCGGTGCCGCCTCTGATGAGGCGCCAAGGTCGTCGGTGTCTGCATCCAGATCACCCAGCAGGTCATCGAGATCATCGGTTTCCAGCTCGGCGGCGGGAACCGCAGTATCGTCGTCGGTCAGATCGTCGGTGTCATCCGGGGCATCGAGATCACCCAGCAGGTCATCGAGATCGTCGGCGACAGGCGCCGGTTCCGCGTCCGGGCTTTCATCCAACAGGGCATCCAGATCGTTATCCGAGGCGGCCTCTTGAGCCGGAGCGCCATCAACCGAACCGTCAAGATCACCCAGCAGGTCGTCGAGATCATCCGTCTCGGGTTCGGCACTGTCTGCCGGTGCCGCCTGTGATGAGGCGTCGAGGTCGTCGGTGTCTGTATCCAGATCACCCAAGAGGTCATCGAGATCGTCGTCCGCGTCGCTCTGCGTTTCCAGCCTGTCGTTCAGATCGGCGGCGGTCGTCCCCATCTCGCCCGGAAGATCCTCCGCGCCCGAGGGTTCCGGTTCGGACAGGATATCTTCGGCAACGTCGCCGGGTTCGAGGTCGCCCAGCAGGTCGGACAGGTCATCGGTGGTTTCGGTGTCGCCGGGCAAGTCGGCGGTGGGCGGCTCGGTGGTCAGGGTGCCGAGCAGGTCGTCGAGCTGGTCTTCGGAGGTCGCCTCTTCGGCTGGAGCGGAAGCAGCCAGCTCGGACAGCACGTCCGGTCCCGCCTCAGCGGTTTCCTCGGGCGGTGCGGCGAGGTTGCCCAGCAGGTCCGCGAGGTCATCCTCTTGCGGTGGCGTCTCTGCGACCGGAGCCGCAGTGCGCAGGTCATCCAGCGCGGCGAGCGGGTCGTCTTCCGGAGTGGTCTCTTCGGCTGTAGCGGAAGCGGCCAGTTCGGACAGCACGTCCGGCCCGGTCTCGGCGGTTTCCTCGGGTGGGGCGGCGAGGTCGCCCAGCAGGTCCGCAAGGTCATCCTCTTGTGGTGGCGTTCCTGCGACCGGAGCCGCAGTGCGCAGGTCATCCAGCGCGGCGAGCGGGTCATCTTCCGGGGTGGTCTCGGGCGGGGCGCTGTCTGCCAGGTCGCCGAGAATGTCGTCGGACCTGTCCTGCGAAACGGCTTCTGCCGGAGGAGCGGCCCTCAGAGAGTCCAATGTGGCGGCGGAGGAGTCCTCGACCGTCGGCTCGGAGGGAGCCGCGTCTTTCACCGCCCGCAGAACATCGGCGGAAGTGTCCTCGGCTTGCTCGGGCTCGGGGGCTTTGGTGCGCAGAGCATCTAGGGCGGTTTCCGTTGTATCCTCGTCCACCTTTTCGGCGGGAGGCGCGGCCTTTAGACCGTCCAAGACATTGGCGGACGTGTCCGGTGTGGGTTCCGTGCGCGGTGTGGCGGCCCGCAGGGCCTCCAGCGCGGCGTCGGAAGTGTCTTCGGACGCGGGGGTGTCCGGTTGCGCGGATCTGAGGCTGTCCAGAGTATCGGCGGAGGCATCCGGGCTCTGCTCCGGGACGGGCGCGGCGGCGCGCAGGGCCTCCAGCGTGATGTCGGAGGTCTCCTCCGGCGCAGGTTCGGGCGGGGCCGTTGCCCTGAGACCGTCCAACACCGACACGCTGTCCGTCGTCTGGGCCGTGGCCGGAGCCAGTCCGCGCAGGCTGTCGAGGGCGGCGGCATGGTCGGTGTCGCCCATGGCGGCGCCGGACAGCGCCTTGAGCAGGGACGGGTCGGCGAGGATCTTTTCGATCAGGGTTTCGGCGCCTGACTTTCCGTCCATGTAGGCCATCAGGTTGGCAAGCTGTGTGCGCGCCTCGAGCAGGGGACGCAGGGCATCCACCTTGGAGGCGATGGCCGTGGGCGAGAAATCGTCGAGTTTTTCAAAGGTCAGATCGACGGCCATGTTGCCGTCGCCGGTCAGGGTGTTGGGCACGGTAAAGGCGACGCGGGGGGCCATTGCCTTCATCCGGTCGTCGAAATTGTCGACGTCGATCTCAAGGAACTTGCGGTCGGCGATGGCGGGCTGCGGAACGCGGGATTTGCCGGCCAGATCCGACATC
Organism: Seohaeicola saemankumensis; assembly: GCF_020171285.1. Lineage (GTDB taxonomy): Bacteria > Pseudomonadota > Alphaproteobacteria > Rhodobacterales > Rhodobacteraceae > JAIUZI01. Next base: position 86,633 of record NZ_JAIUZI010000010.1, on the reverse strand, counting down.
ACCCCGGTGACGAAGGGCAGCTGCACCTTTTTCTCGGACCCGTAGAGCTCGACGTCATATTCGATCTGAACGCGGGGCGCGCGGTTGCGGGCGATGAATTTCTGCGACGAGTCGGTCATGTCCCGTCTCCTTTCAGTGCCGCGATCTCTTCGCGCAGCGCCTTGATCTCGGCGTGCATCTCGAGAACGTGTTCGTCGATCACATCGGTTTCGCTGCGCACGAGATCACGCAGCTTGATGATCTCGCCCTCGGTTTCGGCCTCCACCGCGGATTGCATGGTGTTCACGAGGATACCGATAAAGAGGTTGAGGACGGAAAAGGCGGTGATCACGATGAAGGGCACGAAGAACAGCCAGGCATTGGGGAATTCGCGCATCACCGGGCGCACGATGCCCATCGACCAGCTTTCCAGCGTCATGATCTGGAACAGGGAATAGAGCGACCGGCCCAGGGTGCCGAACCATTCGTCGAAGGCGTCGCCGTACATCAGTGTCGCCATCACGCCAAAGACGTAATAGACGATGGAGATCATCACGATGACCGCGCCCATACCGGGCAGCGCGTCCAGCAGCGCCTGTACAACCGCGCGCATCTGCGGGATCACCGAAAGCAGACGCAGGGAGCGGATGACACGCAGACCGCGCAACGCCGAAAGACCGGCCTTGTCCGGCAGCAGGCCGAGGCTGACCACGACCAGATCGAAGATGTTCCAGGCGTTGGAAAAGAACCGCAACCCGTAGGCGAAGAGTTTCAGCGACAGTTCGGCGACAAAGATGGTCAGCACGATATTGTCGAGCACATCCAGCACCCCGCCGATGCTGTTCTGCACGGTGTCCGAGGTCGACATGCCAAGGGTGATCGCGTTGAAGATGATGATCCCCAGAATGGTGTTCTGCACGCTGGAGCGTTCGACGAATTCGCGGGCCTTGTCCTGCAGGGTGGGTGCGGTGGTCTCTGTCATCGTATCTCGCCGGTTACGGGTTGCGGGTGTGGGCCTCAGTCGAAATCGTAGGCGAAGTCATCGTCGCGGACGTCGATGGACACCTTGGTGACCGCGCGGCCCTCCATCATCCGGCGCAGGAATTCGGCCGAGATGTCGGGCAGCATGGTATTGGTGACGATGGCGTCGATCATCCGGCCGCCGCTTTCGAGTTCCTGGCAGCGGTCGACGATGCGGTCGACCACGGCATCGGTATAGTCGAACGGCACGCCGTGCGCTTCGGTCACCCGTTTCTTGATCCGGTCGAGCTGGAGCCGGGTGATGGCCGCGATCATGTCGGGGCTGAGCGGGTAGTAAGGGATGGTGACCAGCCGGCCCAGAAGCGCCGGCGGGAAGACCTTGAGCAGCGGGTCGCGCAGCGCCTTGGCGATGCCTTCGGGTTCGGGCAGCAGATCGGGGTCTGAGCACAGGTCCATGATCAGTTCGCTGCCGGCGTTGGAGGTCAGCAGGATCAGCGTGTTCTTGAAGTCGATCACGCGGCCTTCGCCGTCTTCCATGACGCCCTTGTCGAAGACCTGGAAGAAGATTTCGTGCACGTCCGGGTGCGCCTTTTCGACCTCGTCCAGCAGCACCACGGAATAGGGTTTGCGGCGCACTGCCTCGGTCAGCACGCCGCCTTCGCCATAGCCGACATAACCCGGCGGTGCGCCTTTCAGGCTGCTCACGGTGTGCGCCTCCTGGTATTCGGACATGTTGATGGTGATGACGTTCTGTTCGCCGCCATAGAGCACCTCGGCCAGGGCGAGCGCGGTTTCGGTCTTGCCCACGCCGGAGGTGCCGGCCAGCAGGAAGACGCCGATGGGCTTGTTGGGGTTGTCGAGCCCGGCGCGCGAGGTCTGGATCCGTTTGGCGATCATCTTCATCGCGTGATCCTGGCCGATCACCCGCTGGGCCAGACGTTCTTCGAGGTTGAGGATGGTTTCGATCTCGTCCTTGACCATGCGGCCGACCGGGATGCCGGTCCAGTCGCCGACGACAGAGGCGACCGCCTGATGATCGACGATGGGCAGGATCAGCGGGTTGTCGCCCTGGATCTGCGCCAGTTCGGCGTTTTTGGCGCGCAGCTCGGCCAGCAGGTCGGCGCGCTGCTCTTCGCTCAGCGGGCTGTCGCCGGCCTGTTCCTCGGCGGTGTCATCGACGGCGGCGGTGTCGGCGGGCTGGGCGCCTTCGCGCAGTTTGGCGCGCAGATCGAGGATGGATTCGACCACTGCTTTTTCGCTGTCCCAGCGGTGTTTCAGGGTTTCCAGCCGCTCCTCTTCGGTGGATTTGGCCGCGCTCACCGCGTCGCGGCGGTCGGCGACGTCGAAACCGGCGGTTTCATCGCGTTCGATGATCTCAAGCTCGGTGGTCAGCGCCTCGATCCGGCGCTGGCAATCATCAACCTCGGCCGGGACCGCGTGCTGGCTGACCGCGACGCGGGCGCAGGCGGTGTCCAGCAGGCTGACCGATTTGTCGGGCAGCTGGCGCGCGGGGATGTAACGGGCCGAAAGCGTCACAGCAGCTTCGATGCCTTCGTCGAGCACCTGAACGCGGTGGTGTTTTTCCAGCATCGAGGCGATGCCGCGCATCATCAGGACGGCCTTGGGGATGTCCGGTTCATCGACCTGCACGACCTGGAACCGGCGGGTCAGCGCGGGATCCTTTTCGATGTATTTCTTGTATTCGGCCCAGGTGGTGGCGCCGATGGTGCGCAGCGTGCCGCGCGCCAGTGCCGGTTTCAGCAGGTTGGCGGCGTCACCGGTGCCGGCAGCGCCGCCTGCCCCAACCAGCGTGTGGGTTTCATCGACAAAAAGCACGATGGGGGTGGGCGATGCCTGCACCTCGTCAATCACCTGGCGCAGGCGGTTTTCGAATTCGCCCTTCATGCTGGCCCCGGCCTGCAGCAGGCCGACGTCGAGCATCAGCAGGCGCACATCCTTCAGCGCGGGGGGCACGTCGCCGCGAGCGATGCGCAGGGCGAAGCCCTCGACCACCGCGGTTTTGCCGACGCCGGCCTCGCCGGTCAGGATCGGGTTGTTCTGGCGGCGGCGCATCAGCACGTCGACGATCTGGCGGATTTCCTCGTCGCGGCCGACGATGGGGTCGATTTCACCGTTGCGGGCCTGTTCGGTCATGTCGGTGCAAAACTGCTCCAGCGCCTCTTCCTTGCCCATCTGGGCGGGGGCGATGGCGCCGCTGGCCTCGCCGGGTTCGGCACCGCCGCCGGTGTGCGAGCCGTCCTGCGGGCGCTGGCCCTCTTCGGGGGAACCGTCGGTGGCCGCCGCGAAATGGTCGGCCAGATCGTCGGCGCCGATCTTGCCCAGTTCCGGCGACATGGTCGTCAGGATGTTGCGCAGGGCCGGGGTTTTCAGTATGCCCAGCAGAAGGTGGCCGGTGCGCACCTGGTTCGAGGAGAACAGCAGCGAGCCCCAGACCCAGCCGCGTTCCATCGCGTCCATCAGATGATCGGAAAGGTCGGAAATGGTCGAGGCGCCACGCGGCAGTGCATCCAGCGCGCGGGTCATTTCGGCCGCGATCCTGCCCGGGTCCAGATCGTAGTGCCGGATGATCCGGTGCAGGTCGCTGTCCTGCCCGTTCAGGATCTGGTGCATCCAGTGCACCACCTCGACATAAGGATTGCCCCGCATCTTGCAGAACACCGTCGCGCTTTCGACGGCCTGATACCCCAGCTTGTTCAGCTTTCCGAATAAGGCGACCCGGCTGATCTCGGTCATGGCAAATCCTTCCCTCTTTCTGCCGGCGGTCAGGCCGGTGTGTGTTCACGTCCGCGTCCGGCGCCGGGATACAGAAACAGATCCTCGGCGTCGGGGCGGGTGTCGTCCATGTCCCGGCGGCTGCCGATCCAGCTGGTCAGCCCCAGGCGGGTGCTGCCGCCGAGGCTGGCGCGCGGTACGGCGTCGCCGGCCAAGATCAGGTTGATGTCCCAGTCCAGCGCGTCGCCCGCGTAACTGCGCACGATGGATTGCAGCCGCTCCAGCGACGGCCCTCCCGGCAGCAGCCGTTCGTAATCGGCGATCGGCAGCGGGCCGATGCGAATGCGGAACTTGGCCGCGCGGCTCCAGACCTTTTGGCCGATGCTGGTGGTCTGGCCCAGTCCGGCCATGGCCCCCAATTGCCAGCGGTCGTCGGGTTCGAGTTCGAGCCAGCTGCCGACGAACTGCTGCACCTGCACCGGCACGTCGAAAAACGCGCCGAGGATCGAGATCAGACCGTCGGCGTTGCGCGGCCCCTGCGCCAGGTGGCCGGCAAAATGGCGTTTGGCCAGATCCGGCATCGCGTCGCGGTCTTGCAGGTGGTCGCCGTGGTAGCCCGACAGCGCCGCGATCTTGCGCTCCATCGGATCGTCGGCGCGATCAAAGCTGGGCGCGGGCTGGCCAGCCGTCCAGGCGCGGTAGAGCAGCGACATCATCCGGTGCGTCAGCATGTCGGCAAAGGCGGTCAGCGTCGGGTCGCGGTGGTTGCGCAGCCGGTCCCGGACATATTCGGTCATGTGCAGCGGCATCGGACCCTGCGGACCGAACAGACCAAAAAACCGGTTGCTGAGCCGCGCCGGCTTGCCATCCCTGGGCGGGGTGAAGGCGGCGATGGTCGAGGTCGGAAAGGCCAGTTCGGGCACCTGGCCCAACCGCAGCGGATCCTGGCGTGCGCGGCGCGCTTCGCCAAGGCGGGGTGCCTCGGCGAAATGCGCTTCTAATACGCGAAGCGCCTGAAAAACATGGTGCTTTTCAGGGTCCTCGACCAGGCGGTCGAAGTGGCTCAGATTACCCGGCCCAGACCTGCTCCCGGTCGCCATCTGGCAATTTCCCCGCGTTTTTGCGTTGTCAAAACGGTTTCAGTAAAGGTGTTGATCGAGGCGTAGCGGCGCAGGAAATGTTCCAGCACCGCGCCCAGCGCGTAGACGCTGGTGCCCTCAAAGAAGCTTTCGTCAAATCCCAGCTTGATCTCGAGCCCGCGCACGGCGGTCGACAGCACCTCGTCGCTGATGCGGCGCACGATGGGACGGGTATCGACCGATACGATGCCTTCGAGCTGTTTCTCGGTCACGCGGTCCCCAAGCGGCGCATAGATACCGATCAGCTCGCGCAGTGCCTCGGCCGTGCCGCCCTTGCCGCTGTCGGCGATCGAGACGTAATTCAGGCTGAGGTGGCTGATTAGCCGCCAGGCGGTGTCGCCCTGCGCCAGCGTTGGCTGTGGCCGGGTCGGCGATACCGGCAGCCGCACGGATTTGACCGGGCCGCCCTCGGGCAGATGAAAGATGTCCGCGTCGCCGGTGGACAGCAAAAGCGGCAGGTCGCGGTTGGTGCAGAGCGCCTTGACCGCGAGCTGTTCGAGGTCCGCCGGATAGGGAGCCTGTGCCCGGTCCACCAGCGTCAGGAACACTTCGGAGCCGAGGTAGGAGGTGCGCACCCCGCGCAGACGTTCCTTTTCGCTGCGCTGGCGCATCTTGCGGCTGACGGTGTAATAGGCCGGGTGGGTTTCACCGGCGGCGGTGAAATCGGTGGCCGAGTAGAACGGGCGAAACACCACGTCGTCGGCGCCTTCGCCGCTGATCCCGGTGACGGATTCCAGCGCGTAGATCTCGAAGTCGAGCCCGGCGGTACGGTTGGGCACCACGTGCTGTTCGGTGTCCCGCGACGAGATCTGGACCCGGTCGCAGCGTTTCGGGAACAGGTTGACGGCGGCCACCGCATTGAGAGTAAAGGCGTCGGGCACCACCACGGGGGCCAGTTCCCGGCGGCTTTCGTTCAGCAGGATGTAGATGTCGACATCGCTGCCGGCCGCGCGTTTGATCACCGGTTGCAGCCCGTACAGATCGACGAACAGGAACCGTTCGGGCATCGCAAAGTATTCCTGCAGCAGGCGGTAGCCGTCGAACACCCGGCGCGGGGTCGGCAGCAGAGCCTCGTCCGGGGCAAAGCCGCGATGTTCAATGCCGCCGCCGGTCAGGTGCTGCACCCAGTCGGCGCGCCGGTCGGTGGAGCGACCCGCAAGCCCGGCCACTTGCGTGCAGAGCGCCTCGAGCAGTTGCCAGCTGTTGCCGGCGCCGGGCGATAGGAACAGCGACAGCCGGTCCAGGCCCAGTTCCGCAATCTCCCCGCCGTCGCTGCGGCGCAGGCGCAGGCGGATCGCGGCACGGGCCTGGGTCTGGCCGGTGACACCGGCGGCGACCAGTTCGCCGCGCCCGTCGATGTATTCGGCCTGTGCGATCTCGACCGGCCACATGGTCATGTCGGCGGCCGTGCGGAATTCGCAGGGCGTTTGTTCGCCCTCCATCAGGCGCGAGCGCAGCACCGAATGGCGCGGCAGGGTGTAGCCGTCCTTGAGCGCGGCATTTGCAATGTCCGGTTCCAGCGCCGCGATCAGCATCGAGGGCGTCGGCGCGAGGTAATGGGGGTAGACAATTTCGAGCAGGTTTGAGGTGAAGTTCGGATACTGCAGCTCAAGCTCGAGCTGCACCCTGGCCGACAGGAAGGCCACGCCTTCGAGCAGCCGTTCGACGTAAGGATCAAGAACCTCGATCCCCTCCATCCCCAGACGCGAGGCGATCTTGGGATAGGCGGCGGCGAATTCCGCGCCCATGTCCCGCAGGTACATCAGCTCGTTCTCGTAATGCTTCATCAGCCGGGTATCCATGGCGGTCAGATACTCCGTTCGACGGCGACTTCGCCGGTTGTCAGGTCCACATGGCTGCGCAGATAGAGTTCCAGCGGCAGCGGCTGTGCCCACATGTCGGCGCGGATGTCGAGCGACACGGTCATCTCGGCGCCGTCCTCGTCAGGGTGCAGGGAGACATCGACGGACCCCTCGATGATGCGGGGTTCAAAGGTGGAAATCGCATTCTCGATCGAGCGGCGGATCAGTTCGGCGCGTTCCTCGGAGGAGTATTCGCCACTGACCTCGGTCAGGCCATAGTTCACCACCGACCGGGCGACATTCGGATAGACCTCGGTGTCGAAACTGCTTTCGATATTGTTTGTATTCAACAGCCAGGTCAGGTCGCGCTGGATGATCTCGCGCAGGCGCGAAATGTCGATGACGCGGGCGTCGCGGGTTTCCTTGGCGGCGCCGGGGTTGTGGTCGGTCAGCCGGTCCAGAAGCGACGGCTGCAACCGCTCGGCAAGGGTCTTGTCAGCCATCGCCTGCTGCGCTTTCGGTCGTGGGAACATCCATCTTGAGGCTGCGGATATCCATCAGCGCGATGTCGGCCTGATCGGTGGTCAGCAGCCGCTGGCCGGTACCGACATAGGTTTCACCGCCGCAATCGGTCCAGCTGGTGGCGCGCGCCAGCATGGCCGCAGGATCGCCCGCACCGGTGGTCCCGGCATAGCGGGTGGGGATCAGCGCCACGACCTCTCCGCCATTGGTCAGGGTCAGCGTGGCGGCGGTCCAGACCGCGTCGCGCAGGTCGCTGGGCGGTTCGATGTCGAGCGCGGCGATGGAGCTGAAGGGCAGCCAGAAGTAGCGCCCGTTGACGATGATCTCGAGCACCGGGCCCAGCCGCATGTCGGCGTCGGCGATCCAGTTGAACCGCTCGCCGTTGACCTCGCCGGAGCAGGCCGGGGCGGCATCAAAGGCGCGGGCGCGCAATTCGGCGGCCTTGGCCGCATCGCCACGGGCGAGCGTTTTCTGCGCCTCGATCAGCAGCGCCAGCCATTCCTCTGGCTCGCCAAAGATCAGGGGGTCTTTTTCGCCGGCAAACACCTTTTCGCGGTAGACCTCGCAAATGATCGCCTCGCGGTAGGTCTTGGCCATCATGGTGGCCAGTTCATCCAGTTCGGCGCTGAGCTTCAGCTGTGCGATCGCACGTTTCCAGTCGCCCAGCACGCAGAGCAGCTGAAACAGGAAAACCCGCAGGCGGGAGTCGGCGGGGTCTGCACGCACCTTGTCCTGCAAGGCCTTGAGCGCCGCTGCGGGATCGCCGGCTTTGAGATGCTCTTCGGGGGTCATGGGTCGGGCTCCGGTCAGCTGCGATCAAGGGACGCAACCGCCGGGCATCGAACGATGCCCGGCGGTCGGTTCTGACAGGGTTATTCGACCTTGCCGGTCTGCACGTTCCAGGTGAAGTTCGGTTTCTTGGTCGCCAGTTTGCCGGTCTTCTGATCGGTCGCCTTGTATTCATGTTCAAGCGCGACATAGGCCAGCGACCAGGTTTCCTCGGGGATGCCATCCTCGGAAGCTGAGATCGCGTAGCTGTCGATCACGACGTGTTTCATCGTCCAGATCGAATAGACCAGCAGGCCCGCCGATGCGCTGTCGCCCGACCGGCACCAGTGCATCTTGATCGACGGGCGCACGGTGCCGTTGGCCACCGACAGCGCCAGGTCGTTCGACGCCTTGCCCATTTGCGAGGTCACTTCGATCTTGCCAAAGTTGGAGTTGGCGTGCATCCGCTGGGTCGAGCCGAGATCCGTCATCTCGACCGCGCGTTCCACGTTCCAGTTAGCGGACTGGATCACGATCCACTTCTTGTGCTGGTCCTCCGTCGCATCGCCTTCGATGTCGGAGATGTGAATGAACATATTCGCAGCCATTAAACTATCCTTTCATAAGCATCTGTTTCAGTCAGCTTGGTGGTGGTCGGGCCGGAAAAGCGGCCCGGCCTGTTAGGCTTCTTTTTCGGACGGCAGTTTCGACACCAGGCGGAGCGAAACGGTCAGCCCTTCGAGCTGGTAATGCGGGCGCAGGAAGAATTTGGAGGTGTAATAGCCGGGGTTGCCCTCGACGTCCTCGACGACCACCTCGGCCGAAGCCAGCGGTTTCCGCGCCTTCTGGTTTTCCGACGAAATGTCGGCGTTGAAATCCACGTACTGGTTGATCCAGTCCTGCAGCCAGCCTTCCATATCGCCACGGCTCTTGAACGAGCCGATTTTGTCGCGGACCATGCATTTGAGGTAATGCGCGAACCGGCAGGTGGCGAAGAGGTAGGGCAACCGCGCGCCCAGGTTGGCGTTGGCCGTGGCATCCGGATCATCGTATTCCGCAGGCTTGTGCAGCGACTGCGCGCCGATAAAGGCGGCAATGTCCGAATTCTTGCGGTGGATCAGAGGCATCATGCCGTTCTTGGCCAATTCCGCCTCGCGCCGGTCCGAAATCGCGATCTCGGTCGGGCATTTCTGATCCACGCCACCGTCATCGGTGGGGAAGGTATGCGACGGCAGGTTGGTCAGCGCGCCGCCCGATTCCACGCCACGGATCCGCGAGCACCAGCCGTAGGTCTTGAACGAGCGGGTGATGTTTGTGGCCATGCCATAGGCGGCGTTGACCCAGCCGTACTTGCTGCTGTCTGCGCCTTCGGTGTCTTCCTCGAAGGCGAATTCCTCGACCGGATCGGTTTTGGAACCATAGGGCAGGCGGCCGAGGAAACGGGGCATCGCGAGACCGACGTATTTGGCGTCTTCGCTTTCGCGCAGGGACCGCCAGGCGGCATATTCGGGCGTCTGGAAGATCTTGGTCAGGTCGCGCGGGTTGGCGAGTTCCGACCAGCTGTCCATCTGGAACAGGCTGGGCTTGGCCCCGGTGATGAGCGGCGCATGGGCGGCAGCGGCGATCTTGGACATTTCGCCCAGCAGTTCGATGTCGGGCGGGCTGTGGTCAAAATGGTAATCCGCCACAAGCGAGCCGTAGGGTTCGCCGCCGAACTGGCCGAATTCCTCTTCGTAGAGTTTCTTGAAGATCGGCGACTGGTCCCAGGCGGTGCCTTTGAACTTGCGCAGGGTCTTGTGCATGTCCTTCTTCGAGATGTTCATCACGCGGATCTTGAGCATCTCGTCGGTTTCGGTGTTGTTCACCAGGTAATGCAGCCCGCGCCATGCGCTTTCCATCTGCTGGAATTCTTCGTGGTGCAGGATCAGGTTGACCTGTTCGGTCAGCTTCTTGTCGATCTCGGCGACGATGCTTTCGATCGATTTCAGCGCGTCGTCCGAAATCAGGCTGGCATTGGCCAGCGCCTGCTCGGCCAAAGTCTTGACCGCGGTTTCCACTGCCGTCTTGGCGGTGTCGGATTTCGGGCGGAACTCCTTTTGCAGCAGGTTGGCGAATTCGGTCGAGCCAAAGGCTGTTGCCTCTGCACCGGCTTCCGTCTGGGCTTGTTCTTCGGCCATCGGGCGCTCTCCTTATTCGTCTTCGCTGTCGGTTTTGGGCGCCGGCTGGGCGGCCAGCGTTTTCAGCAGGGCGGGGTCCTGGATGATCTTGGTGATCAGATCCTCGGCGCCGGTCTTGCCGTCCATGTAAGTCATCAGGTTCGACAGCTGAGTGCGGGCATCCAGCAGTTCCTTGAGCGGTTCGACCTTGGCGGCGATGGCCGCCGGCGAAAAATCGTCCATGCTCTCAAACGTGATGTCGACGGCGAGGTTGCCTTCGCCGGTCAGCGTGTTGGGCACGGTAAACGCGGCCCGGGGCGCGATGGCCTTCATCCGGTCGTCGAAATTGTCGACGTCGATCTCAAGGAACTTGCGGTCGGCAACGGCGGGCTGTTCGACCTCGGACTTGCCGGCCAGGTCGCTCATCACCCCCATGACGAAGGGCAGCTGCACCTTCTTCTCGGCGCCGTAGAGCTCGACGTCGTATTCAATCTGCACCCGCGGCGCCCGGTTGCGCGCGATGAATTTCTGTGAACTGTCCGCCATCTAGTGCTCCTTAATCGCTCTTAAGTCCGGTGATAGACGACCTGAAAAGGCCGCTCAGTAATCTTCTTCACTTTCGATGCCGCCAATCAGCTGAACGTTTTCGACACCCGCCGGGGCCATGTCGGCCATGATCGTCAGGAAGTCGGCATTGACCAGCCGCTTGGCCCGTTCCAGCAGGATGGGGATCGGGCTGGAGGGTTCGTTGCGCTGATAATAGGCAATGATGCGGTCCAGCGTGTTGGACACATCCGAGGGCGAATTGATCGCGCCCGGCGCGCCGCCGCCACGGGGCACGGGGGCCGCCGCCTCTGCGGCATCGGTTTCGGTGCCCGCCTCTTCGGGCGCGCCGGCATCCTCGGGGGCACCGGCATAATCGGCCAGCCGTCTGGCAATCTGTTCCAGCAGTTTGACCAGCGGGTCGAGCTTGGGTCCCTGCCCCGGTGTCTGGATGTCGAACACGTCCGAAATCGCCTGCACGTCGGATGCCGCGCGTTTGGCGGCGTCCAGCCGGGCGGCCAGAACCTCGTCATCGGAATCCCGGAACGCGGCGTTCACGGTGGCCGGATCCGGCACGCTGTCCATGCTTGCGGGCGCGGTCATCAGACCTTCGGCGATTTCGATGTCCCGCAGGGAGAACCGGCCAAAACCGCGGCTGTCAGACAGCGCGGTGCGACGCAGCGAGCGATAGACCGGCGATGGCCCGCCCATTCCGTCGGGTTGACCGCACAGATCCTGCACGGCGTTGATCCGCATCGTGGGGTCGCCGTCGTCTTCGTCCAGTTCCGGATGGCAGGTCGCCCAGAAGTCTTCGAGGCAGCCCCGGATATAGGCGGTCACATCGGCAAAGCCGGTCAGCCCCTCGGAATGCAGCACGGCGTCGGCCAGAAACACGGCGGCCCTCAGGTCATGGCTCTGTTCCATCACCTCGAGCGCTTTTTTCTGGACCTCGCCGTAATCCGGGTCCGAACCGGCCAGAACCTCGTCGCCGACCTGGCGTTCCTCGCCGGGCTGGGCGGCCAGCTCCATCTCGGTAAAGGTCGGGTCGTATTCGAGATTCTCGCCGCTGGGCGAGTCCTCTCCCTTGGACTGCAAGAGTACAGCCAGATCCATTGCGACCTCCCCAAGCCAAAAATTGCGATCTCGCGGCTTTTGTTGGGACCGCCATCTTGTCAGACCCGCCGCCGTGTCGCTCAACAATAGAAAACAATAGCTTGACCGTAAGTCAGCCTTATCGTTTTCTCAAAGTCAATTGTATTTCGTTCCGGTTTAGGGAGTTTGCGATCATGGCCGAAGCAAAAGTCGAAGGCGAAGCACTCAAGAAGCTGGTGAAGTTGGGCAGGAAGAAACGTCTGTCCTTTGCATTTTGCCCCGGTCCGAAGAATGACCACGTCATGGTGGTCGACAAGCGCAAGAAACCCGAAATCATCGGCAAGCTGGCGAAGAAGGAAGGCGCCGGTGTAAAGGTGGCGTTCGGGACCTTTGTTCTGAACCAGAAGACCATGGAGCTGAGCTGTGAGCGGGTGGTCCCCGCGATGGCCAAGACGCTGAAGAAATACCTCAAGACCCAGAAGGTCATGGTCAACATTCTGGTCATGGACGAGAACGGCAACGTTCTGGAAAGCGACATCGAGGACCTGCCGGACGATCCGGACATGGATGCCGATATTGCCGACGACGACATCGACGATGACGAGGATCAGGACACAGCGGAAGCCGCGCAGGAGGACATCCCGCAAGAGGAGGACATTCCCGACGCGCAGGGTAACGCAGAGGAACTGGTGGCGCGTCTGAAAGCGGTGCAACCGGTGCTGGCGACGGCGGCGGGCGATACGGCGGAGAAGCTGAAAAAGGCCATGGCGCAGGCGGTGGCCAAGATCAAATCCGCCGAGCTGGAGGCCGCCGAGCGGACCATCACCGCACTGGAAGCCGCGGCCGCCCGGCTGAGCGGCAGCGCCGCGCAGGCGGTGCAGGACGGCAAGCAGACCATTCAGGACCAGCCCGATATCCGGGCGCTGGCGGCACGGGCGCAGGCGTTGAAAGGCGCAATCGCGGAACTGGGCGAGCAGGCGCAGGACAAGCTGATGGCGGCCCTGGCCAACGCGGCCAAGATGCTGAAGGCCGCCGATCTGGAGGGCGCCGATGCGCTGCTGGGCCGGATCGAGGCGGCGGTGAACAAGGCGGCGGACACCGCCAAGGCGGCCGCCGGGGCCGAAGCGGAGAAATGGATCGCCGTCCGCGACCGGCTGCAGCCGCGCGTCGATCAACTGATGCAGGAGAAGCGGGGCGATCTGGCCGGGATCAACCGATTTTTCAACTATGCCAAGGAACAGGCCGAGGCGGGTGTCTATGATAAGGCGCTGGCCGCCGCCACCCGCGCCGCCGAACTGATCAAGGCCGCTGGCGCCGCGCAGACATCAGCCGCCGCGCAGGAGGCGCAGGACGCCGCGCCCAAGAACGTCGTGGCCTACACCAGATCGCGGCTGGCCTGGGTCAACACCCGTACCGGGCTGCGCAAAGAGCTGGAGGGGCTGAAGGCCGAGATCGACAAGGCCACCGCCGGCATCGAGGGACTGGAAGAGGTGCCGCAGAAATCGGCTGTGCTGTTCGATTATCTCGAAGGGATCGACACGTCGCTGGAGGATACGCTGGAGCGGCTGGTTGAAACCCCCGACGGCGACCGGCGGGAAAGCCTGAAGAAGGCGGCGCAGAAGATCATCGAGGAATATCAGGGCGTGCTGGACACCGATTTTTTCAAGGCGGTGGACAACAACGGGTTTGTCAAAACCAACATCCGCGCCAATGCGCTGGACTCGCTGCAGAAAGTCAGCGCGGCGCTGAGCGTTTAAGCCGCCCGAAGCGGGCGACAGAGTGCAACAGGAGGGCGCGATGAAACGGCTCACATCAATGATTGGCGCCCTGCTGGGGGTGGTCCTGGCGACAATGGCTGTCGCCGATGACGGCAAGCTGGGTGTCGAGCTGAACAAGTTCGAAGAGATCGACGGCGGCGGATGCCGGGCGTTTTTCCTGTTTCGCAATCGCACCGGCAAGAGCTTTGACGGGTTCGAAATGTCGCTGGCCATTCTGGACTCCGACGGGGTGATCGACCGGCTGTTGTCGATTGACGCGGCCCCGTTGCCGGTGGCCCGCACAACGCTGAAGCTGTTCGAGATCCCCGAACTGTCCTGCGGCGCGATCTCGGAAATCCTGCTGCATGACGTGACATCGTGCCAGCCGCAGAACGAGGATCAGATGGATTGCTTTCCGATCCTGGATCTGAACAGCAAGACCTCCGCCGCGCTGGTGAAATAGGCCATGTCCGAGGTTTGGGACAGGCTGGGCAGCGGCGGGCCGATCATCGCGGTCCTCGTGGTGCTGTCGGTGATTTCGCTGACCGTGATCGTGGTAAAGGTGGTGCAGCTGTGGTCGGTGCGGTCCGGAGATGAGGCCCGCGCGGCGGCCTTTGACCAGTGGCGCGAGGGCGACAAGCACGCCGCACAGCAGGCGGTTTCCAAGGGGCGTTCGCCGGCGGACCGGGTCACCGCCTATGCGATGGCGGCGCTGGCCAAGGGGTTCAAGGGGCCCCGTCTGGAGGGCGAGCTGTTGCGGCGCGGCAACGAAGAGGTCGCGCAGATGAACAGCCTGATCCGGGTGCTGGAGCTGATCGCGATGATTTCGCCCCTGCTGGGGCTGCTGGGCACCGTGCTGGGGATGATCCAGTCGTTCCAGGAGCTGGAGCTGGCCGAGGGGGCGGCCAATGCATCCGTGCTGGCGGGCGGCATCTGGCAGGCGTTGCTGACCACCGCCGCCGGGCTGCTGGTGGCGATCCCGGCTGCGGTCGGCGCGGCCCTGCTGGCCGCGCGAACGGAAAGCGCGGCGCAGAAGATCGAGAGCGCGGTGGGCCAGCTGTTTCTGGCGGACGAGAACCCGCCGGTCTGACGGCAAGGAGGGCGCGGCGATGTCATCAGTTACCCTGACCCGTCCTGCCCGGCCCGGCGCGCTGATCTCGCTGGTGCCGATGATCGACGTGATGCTGATCCTGCTGGTGTTCTTCATGGTGACCTCGACCTACCTGAACCTCGACATGATCCCCGCCGTGCAGCAGCGCGATGGCGGCGGGGCAGCGGCGGGTCCCGAGGCGGGTGGCGAGACCGTCATGATCCGGCTTGGGGCCGACGGCGTGCCCATGTTGCGTGGCCGGCCCCTGCCCGGCGCGGCGCTGACCGAGGCGTTGCGCGGCCTGCTGGACCGGCAGCCGCTGACGCAGGTGATCGTGCTGCCATCGGGGGCGGCGCAGACGCAGGCGCTGATCTCGGTCATGGATGCGGCGGCGCGGGCGGGCGCGGTGCGGCTGCGGGTGATCCGGCTTGAGGCGCGGCCATGAGGTTGACCCGCCCCGCCCGCAGGCCGCATTCGGAAACCATCATCGCGCTGATCGACGTGGTGTTCTTTCTGCTGGTGTTCTTCATGCTGATCGGCCGGATGGATGCCACCGCGCCATTCGAGGTGCTGCCGCCTGTGGCGCTGTCGGGCCGGGACATGCCGGCGGGCGGCGCGACGCTGTCGGTCGCGGCGGACGGCGCGCTGGCGCTGGACGGGGTGCCGGTGACGCGCGACGGGCTGGAGGGCGCCCTGACCGGGTTGCTGGACCGGGACGCCGAGATGCTGCTGCGGGTCAACGCCCATCGCGGCGCCGAGTTGCGCCATGTGTTGCCGCTGGTCGGTCTGGCCGAGGCGCTGGGGGTCAGGGATGTGGTTCTGGTGGTCACCCCTGAAACCGGGCAATGACCCCGCGCCTGCCGGTCTGGGCGGCCGGGGTCGCAGGGTCCGTTCTGGCGCATGGGGTACTGCTGGCGGTGCTGGCGCTGGCCATATGGCCCGACCCGGTGAGCCGCCAGCCGATGCCGGACAGCGAACTGGAGGTTCAGGCGCATGTGCTGGAGCGCAGCACGGCCCGCGAGCAGCCGGCGCGCGGTGATCCCGCCGCCGAGGCCCGCGCCACCGGTTCGAGCCTGGCACAAGGGGCGGTGCAAACCAGCCGTGCACAGACCGTGGAGCGCCCGCAGACAGTGGACCTGACAGAGGCCCGCGCGACGCCCGACACGGTGCCCCCCGGCACGCCCGTGACCGAGCGGCTGGCGGCGGACACACCGCAGCCACAGGCCGCCACGCCCGTGGCACAGGACGGGAACCGGGTGCCGCTGGCGACCCCCGCGGCAGAGACTGTAGCCGCCTCTGCCACCCCGGAACCCGCCCCCGTGGCACTGTCGGCCCCCGAGGCCGCGCCGGTGACCGCGCGCCCGGTCACCGGGGCCGTCGTACCCGGTGCGGTGCCTTCGGCGGCACCGCTGGTCGCGGCGGTTACCGTCGCGCCGGCGGTCGCGGCCCGCGCCGCGCCCGCCGTCACGCTGGCGGCCTTTGTCGCCGCACCGCCACGGATCGCGCCGCGCCAGACCGAGGCGACCCCGGCCAGCCCGGCAACGCCACAGCTGGCGGCCTGGGCAGCAGCCCGCCCCGACAGCCCGGCCGCTGCGCAACAAGACCCGGCCGCAACCGCCGCCCCGCAGGCCCGCCCCAAGGCCAGCCGCATCAAGGCGGCGCTGGCGTTTTCGGGCGACAGGTCGGGGGATGTCGATCCGGTCTCGCTGGCGGCCTTCCAGAGCTTTATGCGGCCCGGCGACGCGATGGCAGAGGCCGACCCGCTGCGCGATGGGGTGGCGGCGGTCCTGTCGCAAGTGCCCTGTTCCCGCCTGCAGGTCAGCTTTGACCCCGAAACGACTACGCTGAGCGTCAATGGTCATGTACCCGAGGACGGGCTGCGCGGGCCGGTTCTGGCCGCGCTGCGGGCGCAGATGGGGGCCGATATCGCGGTCAGCGACAACATGCTTATCCTGCCGCGCCCGCAATGCGGGGCGCTGAGTGGGATCGCCGCCGCCGGATTGCCGCAATCGACCGACCAGATCACCAACCCGCTGCTGATCGGGGTGGACACCCATGCGCGGGTGTTCCGGTTTACCGAAGGCAAGCTGCTGTCGCTGGATATGACCGCCCCGGATTACGATGCCTATATCTACCTCGATTACTTTGATGCGGGCGGCGACGTGCTGCATCTGGAACCGAACGAGTTTGCCCCGCTGCGCCATGCCCGCGCTCAGGAGGTCCAGCAGATCGGGGCGCGCACGATGCAGGATCAGGGGCTGAAACTGGTGGTCGGGCCACCATTTGGGCAGGAGATCGCCGTCGCCTTTGCCGCCTCGGAGCCGCTATATGACGGGTTGCGGCCCATGGTCGAACCGGCGGCGGACTATCTGGAGTGGCTGCGCGAGCGGGTTGCCGAGAAACGCCGTGATAACCCCGCGTTCAAAGGGGAATGGGTGTATTTCTTTGTCGCCACCAGCGCGCGATAGAAGGCGTTACTGACAGCCGCCTGCTGCCCAGCTTTTCATTGACCGTTTCATCGCGCCGCCAAAAGGGTGCTGTTTTTCCAAAGAGCGCTGCATGTTCAGGTTCAGATACGCATTGGCCTGTTTGCACAAGGTGTCCCTGTTCCACTGGTGACAACTGCTACAGGTCTTGTCCTTCCAGTATTCCTCGGGGAGCCCATCGATCGGTGCAAACAACGGCGTGCTGCCGATCAGTTGCTCCATCGACTTGCCCGAGACCGCCGCATGGTCTGATATCAGCGGGCTGGCAAAGGTGACCGGTCCTGCCTCCGGCTGTTTCGACTGTGGTTCCTCCGGTTCGGCGGGCTCCGCCAGCGGCTGGTCGGCCGAGGCGAGCGGGTCGGTCGCCGTATCGCTTTGCAGCGCGGCGATCTCCTGCCGGGCGAACTCGGCAAAGGTGCCGTCTGGAAACGCCTGCAGGTAGGCATCATAGCCGGCAATGCTGCCATCGTCCTGAGCGGCCTCGAACATGGCCTTTTCCGCGTCCGACGGGCCAAGACGCGGCGCGGGCGCGGTGGTTTCGGCCCCGCCTGCGGCCAGTTCGTTTTCCATCACCACGGCCAGCAATCGCCGCGCCTCGTCCGCATATCTGCCGTTGGGATAGCCGCGCAGAAACAGCATCAGCTGGACCGGGTCGGCCGAAGCCTGTACCGCGCGCCAGACCTGCAGCTCTTCGATGTCGGAGGCAGGAACGGTCTCCTGTTGCGCGGCGGCAAAGACGAAATCAGAGGTCAGCGACGAGGCATCCCAGGGCGTCTGCGCGCCGCCGGTCTGTTCCAGCACCGCCACCCGCACCTGTTTGAACATCTGCTCAACCGGCAGCCCCGGCGTTGGCATCAGGTCGGCCAGCGCACTGGTAAAGGGGCTGTTTCCATCGAGCCCGTCCAGCGCCACGCCGCCGGGCGCTGTGGCATAGGCCAGAAAGGTGCCCGTGGGTGCCTGCATTTCGGCAAGCCCGTTGTCGTTGAATTCGGGAATGTCGCGGAACGGGTTGTTGCGGCAGGCGTCGAGGATCATGATGTTGGTGCGATTGCGGGCCGAGAACATCTGCCGCAGCACCGACTGCGCCTCGATCGCGACCAGGTCGAGGTCAGCGGCATCCGACAGCGAGACGTCCACCGGCAGCAGGTAGTTGGTGCCAAAGCTCTGCACCCCGTGACCGGCGTAGTAGAACAGCCCCGTCGCATCGGTTCCCGCCTTGCGCAGGTCGCGGCCGAACTGGGCGATGCCGCGTTTCATCTCGATCTGGGTGGCGTCGATCAGCGCGGTGACCTCGAACCCCAGCCCCGTCAGGGTGCCCGCGATCAGGCGCGCGTCGTTGGACGGGTTATCGAGCGCCGAAACCGTTCCATAGGCCGAGTTGCCGATCACAAGCGCCAGACGGTCCTCGGCACGCAAGGGCGTTCCCAGCAGCAGCACGGCAAGGCAAAAAACTCTGAAAAAACCTGGCAAGGCGATGTCCTGTTCATGATGTCCCGCGACCGCCGGTTCGGCGGGCGCAGTAAGTGGGTATGCGCGCCGTTCGCCCGTTCCGCCAGGGCTGCCATCTGCCGCGTGTCAGGCGAATGGTTTGGAAACTATCTCTTTTCTTGGCCAGCGGCGCAAGTTTGCTGTTACAGTGATCCGGGCGGGGGCCACGGGCGACCTGCCCGGATTTGAAAGAGGCCGATATGATTTTGACCAGATTGCTTTCCCTTTTGCTGTTCGTCATCGCCGCGGCGACGGGTCCATCGGTTCGGGCGCAGGGCGCCTCGCCGTTTGAAAACGGCTGGGTGCTGGACGGGGCAGCGTCTGAGCTTCGGTACATGTCGGTGAAAAAGGGCAACATCGCCGAGACCAACAGGTTCGCGACGCTCAGCGGGCTGATCACCGAGTACGGCACGGCGCAGGTTCGGGTCCTGCTGGATTCGGTCGATACCGGTGTCGATCTGCGCAATGTGCGCATGCGGTTCCTGTTTTTCGAAACCTTCCTGCACCCCGAGGCCACGATCACCGCCCAGTTGGACCCAGCGCAACTGAGCGATCTGGCCACGACACGGCGCAAGCTGGTCGACATGGACTATGCCCTGTCGCTGCACGGGGTCACCGTAAACAAGACGGCAGAGGTGGCGATCGCGCTGTTGTCGGACAACCGGGTTTCCGTGGCCTCGGTCAAACCAATCCCGCTGAAACTGGTGGAGTTCGATCTGGAGACCGGGCGCGGCAAGCTGGAGGAGGCGGCCAACGTCGATATCACGCCCCTGGGGATCGTCACCTTCAATTTTGTCTTTGACCGCGCCGCAAGCGGCGCTGGCGGCGGTGCGGCCGTGCCCGCGCCGGCCGCCGCCCCCGCCGCGCCGTCTTCGGCCGCGATCGAGACCAAGGGAAACCTGGATCGCGAGGCCTGCGAAGGCCGGTTCGAGATCCTGTCGCGCACCGGCAACATCTATTTCACGCCGGCCAGCGACCGGCTGGATGCCAAGAGCACGCCCTTGCTGGACAATGTCTATGACATCGTCAGCCGCTGTCCCGACATGGAGATCCAGATCGCCGGGCATACCGACTCTGACGGCAGCGCGGCCTGGAACATGACTCTGAGCGAAAAACGCGCGGCCTCGGTGGCCAAATACCTGACCGGGAAAGGCATTCCACCGGCCCGCATCCGCACCGTCGGGTACGGCGAAACTCAGCCGCTGGTGCCAAACACCAGCGCAGAGAACAAGGCCCGCAACCGGCGGATCGAATTCGCAACCGTGAACTAACGGGGCTCAGGGGGCGCGGCGATTTCCGCGCCGGGGCTTGCACCGAATCGACGCCGGCGGTTCACTGTCCGGGTTCGGTTTGAATATTTGAGAAGAGCAGCGATCTGGCCTCAAGGCCGGGCAAATTTATTTTGGGGAGAATGGATGATGGACGGGCTGACCGACAACCAGATCCGCTTTATCGAAACCTTCATCGTGATGCCGAAGCATTTCGGCAAGAAGAAAGCCCGCAAACGGCGCGAGACCGCGACCCGCGAGTTCCGCAGTTTCAACGTCAATCACGACGCGGTCGAGGAGCGCATCCGCAAGATCACCGATTCCGGGATCCGTTCGGACCTGTTGGCGGATCTGGCCCACGCCGAGGAGATCATCGAGGCCAATCCCAAGAAGCTGAATTTTGACGGCGGGCTGGAGCACCTCGGCAAGGTGAACGAACTGACCAAGCTGCGCCTGAAACAGCAGGACGCCAAAGCCAAGATGGCCGCCGCGCAACAGCAGATGCAGGGTCTTGACGCCCAGCGCAGCGCGGGCAAGGCCATCGACACCGGTCTGGACAATCAGGCCGACATCGACCTGGTCTGGGGCTTTGCTCAGGAAAAATACGCCAAGGGCATGGAGAAGGACTCCGCCGGCGATCTGGACAGCGCGGTCAAGGCGCTGGACCGGTTGGCGGCGCTGATCGAGCGGGCCGAAACGGTGAAACCGTTCGAGTTGCGCTCGGACGCTCTGGAAGAGGTGATGACGAACGCCAAGGCCGGGCTGAAGGAGGAGGTTCTGGAGGCCCGCCGCGAACTGACCGAAGTGTCCAACGCGCTGGTCCAGCTAAAGGACCGTGCCAACCGCGCCTTTACCGCGCAGGCCGTTCCGGCGGACATCGACGCTCTGCTGAGCGCGGTTGATACCCGTCTGGACACCGCCGCCGACGGCACGCCCGACACCCTGCCTGGACTGGCCGCCGCCGCACGCACCGCGCTGACCACCGCGACGACCGAGGTCGACAAGCGGATCGGCGAAAAGATGGTCTGGGTCCAGCAACGACAGGTATTCCTGCGCAACTGGGACAAGATCACCGGTCATACCCACAAGGACGAGGCGGTCTATGTCAAACCCAAGTTTGACCCGATCGAAGCCGCCTTTGCCGCCGCCGAAGCCAAGGCGGACACCGGCGATTTCGCCGGGGCCACCACCGATCTGAACCCGCTTATCCCGCGCGCCGTGGCTCTGCTGGAACTGGCCGACGACTATGGCCGGTACCTGCTGATGGAAACCCAGCGCGAGGCGATGATCACCGCCTTGCCGCCGGCCGCCAATTTCAACAATGCCAACGAGGTCAAGGCCGCCAACCAGGCCGCCCGCGACCTGCTGGTGCAGGCAAAGGCGGCCCGCGACGCCCAAAACATGAGCCAGGCGGCAGCCGCGCTGGACCGGATCCCGGCGGCGGTCGCCAAATTTGACCTGCTCAAGACCGCACTGGATACATTTTTACGAAAATACAACAGCTTCAAGACTGTTCGCGCGCAATTCGAGGCCAAACCAGACCCCGTCAAGAATTGCGTGCGCGCCGACCTGGACCTGATGGACCGCGTCGCCGCCGAGGCGCTGGCCACGGCCCGCGCCGGTGATCTGGGCAATGGCACCAACAAGATCAGCGCCATGACCGGGTTCCAGAACGCGGTTAAAAAGAAAATCAAGATCATCGACAGCTTTCTGACAGAGCGGCCGCTGTTCAATACGCGTCTGCAGGAAACCGAGCTGCGTGACGGCGCCGAGGGGCGCATCGCCATCGAGGATTATTACCAGCGGCTGCTGGATGACCGCCAGCGGATCGCGGATTACAGCGACGGGGTCGACAAGGACTATGGGTTGGCCCTGGCGGCGGCGACCGCGCTGAAGGACCAGCACGTTGCCAAGATGGAGCTGGCCGACAAGGGCAAGGAATACCTCGCCCTGCGCGATCAGATCGGCACGGAGATCGCCCGTCTGCAGGGCGGGGCGGCGGGCGGTGAACAGGCCGCAGAGGCCATCGCCGTAACCCAGACCGCGATGAATGACGCGGTGAACCTGTCGCAGGCCGGCGACTGGTATGGCGCGATCTACCTGCTCAAGAACGCCAGAAGCGAATTGCGGCAAGGCACCCGCGCCGCCAAGATCGCCGCCGACATCGACGGCATGCAGGATGCCGATGCGCTGGACAACATCGCCGCCGACTTTGACGCCGCGCTGGCACAGTTCCAGAAGGCCGCCACACATATCGACGGGCTGGACGCGGACGACGTGTTCGCCGCGCAGCTGAAAGCGGCGGAGCAAACCGCCGAGTCGGGCCGGGGGATGCTGCCGGGTGACCCGGACGGCGCCCGCGCCCAGATCGAGGCCGGGATCGCGGCCTGCAAGGAGATCGGCACCAAGCTGACCCAGCTGCAACGCTGCAAGGATCAGGTGACGACGCTGACGCAAAGCTATGAAACCCTGAAATCCCGCAACCTGGACAAGGTGCTGGACCCAGAGCTGTCGGACATCAAGGCGCGCCTGAAGACCGTCGAGGGGATGATGAAACCAAAGTCCCTGGACCTGCCCGGCGCGCTGGCGGAACTGGCCGCCGTTCGGGTGTCGCTGCGGGCCGGATACGACCTGGAAGACCTGTACAAGAACCGCTGCAAGCCGATGCAGAGCCGTGTGAAGGCCCTGCGCAAGCTGTTGGAGAAAAAGGACGTGGCGCCCGGGTTGGGTGACGAGATCCAACGCGTCAAGGACATACAGACCGCGATGCAAACCGCGCTGGACACGCGCGATCTGACGACGCTTCGGGCCAAGATCAACGAGGCGTTGGAGCTGGAAGAGCCGTTTGAGGAGCTGGCTGTCAGCTACAAGCGGGCCACGGACAGCTATGAGCGGCGCTATACCAAGACCGGTATCAAGACGGTGCAGCACGCGGCGGTAAACGGCCAGCTGACACGGATCCGGGACATCATCGACGGTGTTGATCAGCTGATGGCGCAGCATGCCTACCAGTCGGCCTATTACCAGATCGAAAAGACCAGCTATCTGATTGACCGGGCGCTAAAGGCGATCGCGGATTTCCCGGCCTATGAGACAGCGATGGCGGCGGCCGATACCGCGATGCAGGATCTACTGGATCGCGACGATGCCGCGATGGGGCCGGCGCATGACCAGATCACGGCGCTGAAGGCACGCTATGACGCGGCGCGCAAGGACGCGACGATGGATCAGTTCAACGCCGCCGTGCGCAAGCTGAAGGGTTTCGTGGAAGAGTGCGAGGACGTTGCCGACAAAGTTGACCATTTCGAGCTCTACGTGGCCGCGCGCGATACCGCGCTGGCCGAGTTTGCCAAGATCAGCGCCGCCGACACCGCGTCGATTGCGCCGCTGTTCGCGCGGCTCGAAGGCAAGCGCGACAATGCGCTGGCCAAGGCGGCGGCCTTTGATTTTGTCATGGCGATCACTCTGTTCGAGGAACTGGTGCTGGATTGCGCCACGGCGGCCACGACACTGGACGGGCAAAAGGCCTTTGGCGAGGTGATGGACAGGATCTCCGAGATCAGCGACGGCGACCGCGAGGATCTGCGAATGTCGATCGAGGCGGCGCAGGCGACGCTGAAACAACTGCGGTCGAACCCGTCGGCGATGTACGTCAAGGCCGAGCTGGATGCGGCGCTGGCCAAGTTGCAGCAATCGAGCCTGAAACTGGACGAGGATTTTGGCCAGAGCCGCGACCTGCTGAGCGAGGTGCTGGAGGACGCCCGCGACATCTCGGTCCTGATGGGACAGATCGACCAGTTGAGCGATGCCGCGCAACTGGCCCGCGACCTGGCGGCGAAACTGGCCTCGCACCCGCAGTACGACGAGGAGAAGGATGCGGTCGAAGCGGCCCTGGGCCTGGTCGAAACCGCGATGGCGGCAGTGCGCGCCAACACCGATGCGCTGGCCGCCAGCGATACCGCCATCGAGCAGGTGATCGCCGAATTGCGCGCCACCCGCACAACGCTGGACGCCCATGCCAAATACGCCGCCGAACGGTCGATCATCCGGTTCGAGCTGAACAGCAAGCTGGAGACACACAAGGACCGGCATCTGGCGAAACCCGACATCACACAGGCGCACGAGGCGCTGGACGAGGCCGAGGTTCAGGCCACGGCCCGCGATTACCCCAAGGCGATGGCCGAGCTGAAAAAGGCCAAGGGCCGGGTGCCCGCCGGGTTGCTGCGGATCAAGCTGCAGGGCAACGAAGTGCCCAAGCCCGAAGACATCCGCGCCTTCCTGGGCGACAAGGACGATACCAAGCTTCTGGACGAGGTCATCAAGGGCCTGGAACCCGACATTCAGCGCAAGGTGGTCGCGGTGGCCTTCAAGGAGCGCTTTGGCTGTGACCTGTCGATGATGACCGGCCAGTATGTCGCGGACGCCAATGGCAAGATGGTCAAACAGCTGACGCCGGACAACGACATGGACCGCGATGCGCCCAACATCCGCCGGTTCTATGACCTGATGGCGGCGCTGCCCGACAGCGACACGCTGGACAACGACAGCTTCCTGATCTTTGAACATGCCGGGGGCGTGCAGACCGGATCGGCCTACAACTTTGTCAACAAGACCGTGAAGATGCACGAAGGCGAGGCCAAGACCACGGCGATCTATGCGATCAGTTCGGAACTGGAACTGGGCGGGCAGGACGACCTGTACAAGACCAAGGACGGCGAGGCGGTCAGCTTCTTCAGCTGGAACACGCTGCACGAGGTGGCCCACGCGGTGGACGACAAGACCGGGTTCATGGCCGGGCATGACGGCGAAGACAACGACACCTTTGGCGGCTGGAAGAAGTACCGGTCGAACGTCGATGAAATCGCCCGCGCAATTGCCGGGGAATACGATTTCGACAGCACCTATGTCGCCGAATACATGATCAAGGGCAAAGGGTCGAAACCGCCGGTGCCCGAACCCGTCGGCTGCGACGCCGAGGAATGGGCGCGCCGCCGCCGCGACTGCGAGATCTGGGTCGACCGCGCACGGTCAACCGAAACCCCGTGGAAAACCAAGGTTACCGCCGACGCCTGCACCATCGGCGCCCGGGTCTATCACGAAAGCCAGCCGGGCGACTGGGTCAGCTACATGGCCTCGGCCCGGGCCAAGGGCGTCACGGGATACCAGTTCAGGGCGCCCGCCGAGTGGTTTTCGGAACTCTACGCCGCCCACCATTCCGACAAGCTGAAAGATGGCCACCCCGCCAAGGTGTGGCTGGAAACGCTCTGAGCGCGCGAAAGGAAACCCGATGTCCCTGTTCAGACCCGCCTCGATCACCTGCCCCGCCTGCGATACGCTGATCGAGGTGGAGGAATCCGACAGCGTCAATGCGGACCGCCGCCCCGACCTGCGCGAGGCGATCATCGACGGCACGTTCCAGCAGATGAATTGCCCGTCCTGCGACGTGCAGATCCGGCTGGAGCCGCAGTTCAACTATCTGGAAGTCGGCCAGAGCCTGTGGATCGCCGTGTTCCCGCCCCGGATGATGCCCGAGTACATTGAGGTCGAGGATTCCATCACCGACGTCTTTGACAACGCCTATGGCAAACACGCCCAGCCCAGCGCGCGCGTCATCGGGGACGATCTGGATGTGCGGCTGGTGTTCGGCTGGCCGGCGCTGCGGGAAAAGCTGGTGGTGCGTGCTGCCGGTCTGGACGACACGCTGGTCGAATTGCTGAAGCTGGACCTGATGCGCCGCCTGCCCGAGGCCGAATTGGGAACGGGTCGCGAATTGCGGGTGCTGGCGGTTGACGACGACGTGCTGAGCTTTGCCTGGATCCTGCCGGAAACCGAGACCGAGATGGAGCGGTTTGCCTGCGACCGCGCGCTTTATGACGCCATCGCGGGGAACCCGGACGGCTGGGCGCCGATCCGAGCGCAGCTGACCGACGGTCCGTTTGTGGACATGCAGAAGCTCTACATGGGCGAAGGCCGCGACGCGGCAGAGTAGGCCAGGATCAAGACCGGAGGCCGGGCGGCTGCGACGCCGCCTGACCGATCAGGATCATTGCGCGACGCAGTCGGCGAAGTATTGGGT
The DNA here is from genome assembly GCF_020171285.1 of Seohaeicola saemankumensis. Lineage (GTDB taxonomy): Bacteria > Pseudomonadota > Alphaproteobacteria > Rhodobacterales > Rhodobacteraceae > JAIUZI01. The sequence continues at coordinate 60,753 of NZ_JAIUZI010000010.1, read as the reverse complement.
CACACCATCTGGTCCGGTTTCCTGAACCAACCCGTGAATGTCGGTCTCGAACCCCGGACATTCCTGTCCGAAGGCACGGTTGAACTTGAGGTATTCGACGATCTTGCGGTTGAACACCTCGCCCGGGATCAGCAGCGGAATTCCCGGCGGATAGGGGGTGACCAGGCTTGTTGTGATGCGACCCTCGAGATCGTCGATCTGCACCCGCTCGGTCGTGCGCTTGGCGATCTGCGAGAACGCCTCGCTGGGGTTCATCGCCGGGGTGTGATCGCTGAGATAGATATCCGTGGTCAGGATCGCCACGTCGTATTTCGCGTAGAGTTCGTGCACGTGCTGGCACAGATCCCGCAGGCCCATGCCCTCGTACCGGCGGTGCTTTTCGCAGAACTCGGGCATTGAGCGCCACATCGGCTGGTTCTTGTCGTAATCATCCTTGAACTGCTGCAATGCGGTCAGCAGGGTGTTCCAGCGGCCCTTGGTGATGCCGATGGTGAACATGATGAAAAAGCTGTAGAGGCCGGTTTTTTCCACCACCACGCCGTGTTCGGCAAGATACTTGGTCACAATCGAGGCCGGGATGCCGGTCTCTTCGAACCGTCCGTCCCGGTTCAGACCCGGGGTGATCACCGTCGACTTGATCGGGTCGAGCATGTTGAACCCCGGCGCCATGTCGCCAAAGCCGTGCCATGCGTCTTCGCCATCCGAGGATTGCAGCCCCTCTGCGTCGGTCTTGGCCAGCACCCAGTCTTCGGCGCCGCCGATGCCTTCCTCGACCAGCTCGTCCGGCCCCCAGACCTGGAACCACCAGTCGCCCTCGCCGAATTCCTCGTCGACCTTGCGCATGGCGCGCCGGAAATCCAGCGCCTCGTCGATGCTTTCCTCGACCAGCGCGGTGCCGCCGGGCGGCTCCATCATCGCGGCGGCCACGTCGCAACTGGCGATGATGCTGTACTGAGGGCTGGTGCTGGCGTGCATCAGGTAGGATTCGTTGAACAGGTGGCGATCCAGCTTGGTGTCCTGGCTGTCCTGCACCAGCACATGGCTGGCCTGGCTGATACCGGCCAGCAGCTTGTGGATGGACTGGGTCGCGTAGGTGACCGAGTGCGTCGGGCGGGGCCGTTTGCGGCCCATCGCGTGATAGCTGCTGTAGAAGGAGTGGAACCCGGCATGGGGCAGCCACGCCTCGTCAAAGTGCAGGTTGTCGACGTAACCGTCCAGCATCTCCTTGACCGTTTCGGTGTTGTAGAGCACGCCATCATAGGTGGACTGGGTCAGCGTCATGATCCGGGGTTTGACGGTATCGGCATCGACATGCGCCAGCAGCGGGTTCGCGCGGATCTTGTCCCTGATCGAGTCGATCTCGAATTCGGACAGCGGGATCGGGCCGATAATGCCGTAATGGTTTCGCGTCGGGCGCAGGAACACCGGGATCGCGCCGGTCATGATGATGCTGTGCAGGATGGATTTGTGGCAGTTGCGATCCACCACCACCACATCGCCGGCCGTGACCGTGTGGTGCCAGACCATCTTGTTGCTGGTGCTGGTGCCGTTGGTGACGAAGAAGCAGTGATCGGCATTGAAAATCCGCGCGGCATTGCGTTCCGAGTCGCCAATGGCGCCGTCATGATCCAGCAGTTGGCCCAGTTCCTCGACCGAGTTGCAGACATCGGCGCGCAGCATGTTTTCGCCGTAGAACTGGTGGTACATCTGGCCGATCGGGCTTTTGAGAAACGCCACGCCGCCGGAATGCCCCGGACAGTGCCAGGAATATGACCCGTCCTCGGCGTAATCCAGCAGCGCCTTGAAAAACGGCGGCTGAATGCTCTCGAGATAGCTCTTGGCCTCGCGGATGATATGGCGCGCCACGAATTCCGGCGTGTCTTCGAACATGTGGATGAAGCCATGCAATTCGCGCAGGATGTCGTTGGGCAGATGACGGCTGGTCTTGGTCTCGCCATAGACATAGATCGGCACTTCGTCGTTCTTCCAGCGCACCTCTTCGATAAAATTGCGCAGGTTGACGACCGCCGGGTCCAGATCCGGGCCGGGGCTGAATTCTTCGTCGTCAATCGACAGCACAAAGGCGCTGGCGCGCGATTGCTGCTGGGCGAATTGCGACAGGTCGCCGTAGCTGGTGACACCCAGCACCTCGAAGCCCTCGTTTTCTATGGCCTCGGCCATTGCCCGGATACCCAGGCCCGAGGAATTCTCGGATCGGAAATCTTCGTCGATGATAACGATCGGGAAGCGGAATTTCATGTAACTCTCCTGCCGGGGCATCAACCGGCCAAACAGTTTCGACCGATATGCTGCGCGCCCGTCAACCCTTGTTTCGGTTGTGCAGACTGTCGTCAAGAACCACTTTTAGCCGCATCCCGGAAACCGGGCGCATCGCGGATATTCCCGCCCAGTCCGTGACTGTGCGGCGCCGGATGTCAGCGCACCCCGGCGCGCGATCCGCTGTATCTTCCGGCCCGGGTTCCGCTGGAGGGAAAGCCGCCGTAGATGTTGGCGCTTGCGCTGGTGCCGGACGATGGCGCACCGGTCGGGTCACAGGCGGTAAGCCCCAACAGGAACGCGGGCATTAGGGTCCACAAGGCGATCTGGCGCATCGGAGGGCTCCGGCGATTGAAAGGTCAGTTACATGATGCCCGGAAACCGCCGGCGGACAAGGGCCACTCGCCATGTTGTGATGGATCCTACGTGGGTTCCAGTTCCTCGGTCGGCGCAACCGGAAAGAACGCCCCCCCTGACCACAGGCCGAACCAGCCGTCACGATGGCTGCCAATCTCGACCAGCCGGTAAAAGCTCTTGCGGTCGATCAGCGCCTCAAGCCCGGCGCGCACCATGACATAAGGCGACGGTTCGCCGGTATCCGGATCGCGCGCGACACGAATCGGGTGATCAGGGCCAGCGGTCACCGAATCGCCGACATGGGTGGTAAATGTCAGCTTCTGCGCCTCGCCGCTGCCCGTGACCTCGAAATCGACGGCAACGAAAGGGGCGTCATCCACGGTGATGCCCACTTTTTCAACCGGGGTAACCAGGAAATACTTGCCGTCTTCCAGTTTCAGGATCGACGAGAACAGTTTGACCAGCTCGAACCGTCCGATGGGCGTACCGAGGTAGAACCATGTCCCATCCCGCGCGATCCGCATGTCCAGATCACCGCAGAATTCCGGGTTCCACAGGTGCAACGGCGGCAATCCGCGCGTTTTTACGGCACGCACGGCCTTGGCGATGCCATCTGCGGATGGAGTAACAGCTTTTTGTCCGCTCATTGTTTTTGCCATTTCATCTGCGCGCTATACACTAACAGCATATATATCCGCTGAAAGGAATGTCATGTCCGATCCTGCCGATCTGGTCGCCGAAATCGAGGCGCTGGAAGACAAGCTTGCCCGTGCCCGCGCGTCGATCACCCGTCGTTTTATCGGGCAGGAGCGGGTCGTGGACTTGACCCTGACCGCCTTGCTGTGCGGCGGTCACGCCCTGCTGATCGGCCTGCCCGGCTTGGGCAAGACGCGGTTGGTGGAAACCCTGTCGACGGTGATGGGGCTGGACGGCAACCGCATCCAGTTCACCCCCGACCTGATGCCGGCGGATATTCTGGGGTCCGAGGTGCTGGACACCGCGCCCGATGGCAGCCGGGCGTTTCGGTTCATCCCCGGCCCGATCTTCTGCCAGCTGCTGATGGCAGACGAGATCAACCGCGCCAGCCCCCGGACGCAGTCGGCCTTGCTGCAAGCCATGCAGGAACGCACGGTGACGGTCGCCGGCGAGGACCGGGCCCTGACGCCGCCGTTCCACGTGCTGGCAACCCAGAACCCGATCGAACAGGAAGGCACCTATCCCCTGCCCGAAGCGCAGCTGGACCGCTTCTTGGTGCAGATCGACGTGAATTACCCAGACCGCGACACCGAACGCGACATCCTGCTGGCCACCACCGGTGTGAGCGAGGAAGAGGCCGAGCAGGTGTTCACGCATGAGGAGCTGCTGGCCGCGCAAACCCTGCTGCGGCGCATGCCAGTGGGCGACTCGGTGGTCGAGATGATCCTCGATCTGGTCCGCGCCTTCCGTCCCGAGGAGACCGGCGTGTCAGAGCGCGTGGCCGAAACCGTGGCCTGGGGTCCCGGGCCGCGCGCGGCGCAGGCGCTGATGCTGACGGTGCGGGCGCGGGCGATGCTGCAGGGTCGGCTGGCACCTAATGTCGAGGACGTGATCGACATGGCCCGCCCGGTGCTGAGCCACCGTATGGCGCTGAACTTTGCCGCCCGCGCGCGCGGTGACAGCCTGGCCGGCCTGATCGAAACCACGGCCGCCGGCCTGACCCGGACCGAGGCTGCGGCGTGACCCAAACCCCCACCCTGCGAGAACGATCGGAGGTCGAGGCCAGCCGCCTGCCGCCGCTGCTGGCGCGCGCCGAGCATCTGGCAGGGACCGTTCTGCTGGGCGATCACGGACGCCGGCGCGCCGGGCTGGGGGATGATTTCTGGCAGTACCGGCCGGCGCAGCTGGGCGACAGCCGCCGCATGATCGATCACCGCCGGTCGGCGCGCGGCGATCAGCAATTCGTGCGAGAACGCGAATGGCAGATCGCGCAGTCGGTGATGCTGTGGGTCGATCAGGGCGCATCGATGCGTTTTGCCTCGGACAAGGCGCAACCGAAAAAGATCGACCGCGCCCGCCTGCTGGCGCTGGCGGTGGCGATCCTGCTGGTACGCGGTGGCGAACGGGTCGGGCTGACCGGCAGCACCCTGCCGCCCCGGCGCGGCAACAACCAGATCCTGCGACTGGCCGAAGCCTTTGCCGTGGACGATGCCACCGACTATGCGCCGCCGGAGCATCGGGCGATGATCCCTCATGCCCGGGCCGTGTTCCTGTCAGATTTTCTGGGCGACATGGCAGAGGTCCGCCTGGCGCTGACCAAGGCCGCCGACCGCGGAGTACGCGGCGTTCTGCTGCAGGTGCTGGACCCGACCGAGGAATTGTTCCCCTATCGCGGGCGCACCATCTTTGAAAGCGTCGGCGGCACGCTGCATCACGAAACGCTGAAAGCCGGAGAATTGCGCGACCGCTATCTGGAGCGTCTGGCCGCCCGAAAGGAAGAACTGCGTGACCTGTGCCATGTGACTGGCTGGCATCTGGGCCTGCACCACACTGGCGACAGCGCGCAATCGGCGCTGTTGTGGCTGTACCGCGCGCTGGACGGGGGCACGCGATGACGGTTCTGGCAGGCATCGGGTTTACCGCGCCCTGGCTGCTGCTGGGGCTGCTGGCGCTGCCGATCCTCTGGCTGATCCTGCGCGCCGTACCGCCCGCGCCGGTGCGGCGGCTGTTCCCGGCGGTGACGCTGCTGCTGGGGCTGAAGGACGACGAAAGCGTGTCCGACCGGACCCCGTGGTGGCTGCTCTTGCTGCGCATCCTTGCGGTGGCCGCGATGATTGTGGGGCTGGCCGGGCCGGTGTTGAACCCGTCGCGCGATGCCCAGGGCAGCGGGCCGCTGCTCATCGTTCTTGATGCCAGCTGGGCCGGGGCGAGCCAATGGCCCGGACGGATAGATCTGCTGGACCGGCAGCTGTCAGAGGCTGGGCGCGCGGGGCGAACGGTCGCGATCCTGCGACTGACCGACCCGCAGCCGCTTCAGTTTCAGACCGCCGAGGCCTGGCGCAGTCGCCTGCCGGGCCTGCAACCCGAACCCTGGCAACCCTCGCCGGCGCAGGTCGCGGCGTCTTTGGAGGCCCTGGCGACCGCCGAAATCGGCTTTGACAGCCACTGGTTCGGCGACGGGCTGATCTATGAGGGACAGGACGACATTCTGGCCGCCCTGCGCGCACGCGGCGACATGCGCGTTTTTGAAACCGGGCAGCAGGTTCTGGGCCTTGGCCCGGCCCGTTTCGAGGACGGTGCGATACAGCTGACCGCGCAGCGCTCTTCTGACGGTCCGGCCGCCGAGGTGACGGTGCTGGCTCATGGTCGCGACCCCGCCGGCACGGCGCGGATTCTAGCACAGGTTCCGGCACGGTTCGACGCCGGTGAACAGACCGCGGCCGCCGCGCTGTCGCTGCCGTCAGAGCTGCGTGGTAGGATCACCCGGTTCGAGGTTCAGGCCCAACGGTCGGCCGGGGCCGTGACCCTGGCCGATGATCGGCTGCGCCGCCGCGAGGTGGCGCTGGTCGCGGGCCGCGAGGACCGCGAGGGGCTGGAGCTGCTGTCGCCGCTGCACTACCTTGAACAGGCGCTGCAACCGACCGCCGACCTGCTGTCCGGGGCGATATTGGATCTGTTGACGGGCAATCCCGACGTCATGGTCATGGCCGATCTGGCAACCCTGTCGCCCGCTGAAGAGGCGGCATTGACCGAATGGATCGAAAGCGGCGGTCTGCTGCTGCGCTTTGCCGGACCCCGGCTGGCCGCCAGCGATGTCAGCCGCGCCGATGAACACCCGCTGATGCCGGTGCGCCTGCGCAGCGGCGGGCGCAGCGTCGGCGGCGCGATGAGCTGGGGCGAGCCCAAGGCGCTGGCGCCCTTTGCGGAGGGATCGCCGTTCTTTGGCTTGAACATTCCCGCCGACGTCCGCGTGACGGCGCAGGTGATGGCGCAGCCCGATCCGACGTTGGCGGAGCGAGTGATCGCCGAGTTGAACGATGGCACGCCGCTGGTCACCCGCAAACCGTTGGGACAGGGGCAGGTCGTGCTGTTCCACGTCACCGCCAATGCGGAATGGTCCAGCCTGCCGCTGTCGGGGTTGTTCGTCGAAATGCTGGAACGTCTGGCGGTATCGTCCTCGGCCAAACCGCCTCAGGCCGCCGACCTCGAGGGCACGACTTGGACCCCGCTGCAGGTGCTCGATGGCTTTGGCATCCTGCGCACCGCCGGCAACCTGCCCGGTGTCGATGGTCCGGCGCTGGCCACGGACCCGACCGGCCCCGGATTGCAACCGGGCATCTACCAAAGCGGCGACCGGAGGCTGGCCCGAAACGTGCTGGGGCCCGAGGCCGCGCTGTTGCCCACGGCTTGGCCCGCCGATGTTTCGGTGGAAACGCTGGTGGCCCGGCCCGAGCTGCCGCTGAGCGGCGTCCTGTTGAGCCTGGCGTTGCTGTTGCTGGTGGCGGATGTGATCGCCTCGCTGGCGATTGGCGGACGGCTGGGTGGCCTGGGCCGCCGCGCGGCCGCCGCGCTGGTTCTGGCGGCGCTGGCGTTGCCGCCTCATACCGGCCCCGCCAGCGCGCAGGATCGCGACGATGACTTTGCGCTGGCCGCGACCAGCGAACTGGTTCTGGCCCATGTGCTGACCGGTAATGCGCGGATGGACGAGATTGCCCATGCCGGGCTGAGGGGGCTCAGCGATACGCTGTTTTTCCGCACTTCGGTCGAGCCCGCCGAACCGGTCGGTGTCGATCTGGAACGCGACGAACTGGCGTTTTTCCCGATGCTCTACTGGCCGGTCACCCCGGACCAGCCGATCCCCTCGGCCGAGGCCTATGCCCGGCTGAACACCTATCTGCGGTCGGGCGGAATGATCCTGTTCGACACCCGCGACGCCGACATCGCCCGCTTTGGCACTGCCAGCCCAAACGGCCGCAAGCTGAGGGCGCTGGCCGTTCCGCTGGATATCCCCCCGCTTGAGCCGCTGCCCGCCGACCACGTGCTGACCCGCACCTTTTACCTGCTGCAGGATTTTCCGGGGCGCCATGCCAGCCGCGAGGTCTGGGTCGAAGCCTCTCCGGCGGATGCCGAACAGATCGAGGGCATGCCATTCCGCAACCTGAACGATGGCGTGACCCCGGTGGTAATCGGCGGAAATGACTGGGCCGCGGCCTGGGCAACCGATCGTGACGGGCGGTCGATGTTCCCGGTGGGCCGGGGTTTCACCGGCGAACGGCAACGGGAACTGGCCTATCGGTTCGGCGTCAACCTGGTGATGCATGTGCTGACCGGCAACTACAAATCCGACCAGGTCCACGTGCCTGCTCTGCTCGACAGGTTGGGCCAATGACCGGAAGCATCGTCTTTGATCCGCTGATCCCCTGGACCGTTCTGGCGCTGCTGGCGGCCATGACCACGGCTGCCGTCGCGCTCGCGCTGTGGCGCGGGCTGTCGGGTTGGGCGTTGCGCGCCCTGGCCGGACTGGCCCTGCTGGCCGCCCTGGCCGGTCCGGTGTACCAGGTCGAGGACCGCGCGCCCCTGAGCGATATCGTGATCATGGTCGAGGACAAGAGCGCCAGCCAGATGCTGTCGGACCGGCCCAGCCAGTTGTCCGAAGCCGCCGAGGAACTTGCCGCCCGGATCGAGGCACGCGACAATACCGAACTGCGCCGTGTCACGGTGGCTGATGGCGCGGGCGACGCGGGTACGCAGCTGATGACTGCGCTGGCCAGCGCGCTGGCCGAAGAACCCCGCGCCCGTATCGCCGGGATCATCGCGCTGTCGGACGGGCGTATCCACGACGCCGATCTGGCCCCCGCCCTGCCTGCTCCGCTGCATCTGCTGCTGACCGGGCGCGACACGGACTGGGACCGCCGACTGATCGTGCGCAACGCGCCGGCCTTTGCCATCATCGGGGAACCCGTCACCCTGACCCTGCGGATCGAGGACAGCGGCGCCGCGCCCGGCGGCGAAACAACCGCGCCGCTGGAAATCTCGGTGGACGGATCGCCGCCCGAACGGTTTTCGGTACCGATCGGTCAGGATATCGACCTGCCGGTGAGCCTGCCCCATGGCGGGCGCAACGTGATCCAGTTTACCGTGCCCAAGGCGGCGGGCGAGATCACCGACCGCAACAACACCGCGCTGATCCAGATGAACGGCGTGCGCGACCGGTTGCGGGTGCTGCTGGTATCAGGCGAACCGCACGCAGGCGGGCGCACCTGGCGCAACCTGCTGAAGTCCGACAGCTCTGTCGATCTGGTGCATTTCACCATCCTGCGCCCACCCGAGAAACAGGATGGTGTGCCGGTGGGCGAGCTGTCGCTGATCGCCTTTCCCACGCGCGAGCTGTTTCTTGAGAAGATCGACGATTTCGACCTGATCATCTTTGACCGCTACAAGCGGCGCGGCATCCTGCCGGCGATTTATCTGGACAACGTGGCCAATTACGTGCGGTCCGGCGGCGCGGTTCTGGTGGCGGCTGGCCCCGATTTCGCCAGCGCCGACAGCATCTACCGCTCGCCCCTGTCGCCCGTGCTGCCGGCTCAGCCAAGCGCCCGCGTGATCGAGAACCGCTATCGACCGACCGTCACCGGCAAGGGCGCGCGCCACCCGGTCACGGCAGATCTGGGCGATGGCGAAACATGGGGGCCATGGCTGCGCCAGATCGACGTGGAACCGATGAGCGGCACCACCGTGATGACCGGGTACGAGGACCGACCGCTTCTGGTTCTCGATCGGGTCGAAGAAGGCCGGGTTGCCCTGCTGGCCTCGGATCACGCCTGGTTGTGGAGCCGGGGGTACGAAGGCGGCGGGCCGCAGCTGGAGCTGCTCCGGCGGCTGGCGCACTGGATGATGAAAGAGCCCGAGCTGGAAGAAGAAACATTGTTCGCCGAGGCGACCGGCCAGCGAATGCGCATCATCCGGCGCACGCTGGAGGATACCGTGGGATCCGTCACGGTGACCCGCCCTGATGGCGGCACGCTTGACGTGACATTGGAAGAAGTCGCGCCTGGGCGGTTCGAGGCGCAATATGACGGGCCGGAAATCGGTCTTTACCGGCTTGCCGAGGGCGATCACGAGGCGGTCATCGGCCTTGGCCCTGCGGCGCCGCGCGAATTCGAGCAGACCATTGCCACTCCTGCCATTCTGGAACCGCTGATCGCGCCTCTGCGTGGTGGCATGGTTCGGCTGGAAGAAGGGTTGCCGGTGCTGCGCAATGTCCGCGAAGGCCGCCCGGCGGCCGGGCGCGGCTGGATCGGGCTGACGCCGCGCGCGGCCTATGAAACCCGCAGCGTCACCCAATCGCCCCTTTTGCCCGCATGGCTGGTCCTGCTGGCGGCGGCGGGTCTGATCGTGACCGGCTGGCTGCGCGAAGGCCGGCGCTGACCAACCTCTCCTGACCCGGCGGTGCTCAATCCAGCTGCACGGTGATCCGGTCGCTGCGTCCCTTGGCATCCACCACCACCAACGTTGAGAACCCCGCGCCGGGGCTGGGGATCTCGAACTCGCGCTGATGCAAACCGGTGCGCACCGGGAGACCGTTGGCCAGGACGGAAAACGGGGCGTCGCCGCCGCGCAGCTTGATCACCAGCCCGCCACCTGTCTCGGCCAGCCGCGCGCCATCGGGCGGAAAATCGACGCTCGGCGCATTGGTCGACCTGGCAAAGGCGGCCCCACGCGGACGGTAGCGGCGCAATGGCTGCGGCAGTTCGGCGGCGCCGACAATCAGCGTCGCCGGCGGCGGAGGTGCAAAGCCGTCGAATTGCGGCTTCAGACGTCCGAAGGCTTCGAACAAGACCGGCGCCGCCAGATCGCCGCCAAAGGCGCCGGGCACAGGTGTGCCGTCGGCGCGCCCCATCCAGACCCCGATCACGTGGCGCCCGTCGTAACCAACCGCCCAGGCGTCGCGGTGGCCGTAGGATGTACCGGTCTTGTAGGCAAGCACCCGCGCCGGTGCTCCCGCCGGCGGCGCAAGATCGCGCAGAATGTCGGTCACCTGCCAGGCCGCCCTGTCCGAGATGACCCGCGCCCCGGTGTGCCCGGGCTGCGCCCGGTCGGCCCGCAGCGCCTGACCCTGGCCACCGGCGGCCAGCCCGGCATAAAGCTGCACCAGATCATGCAGGCTGAGCCCGACGCCGCCCAGAGCGATCGCCAGTCCGGGGGCGCCGCCCGGCAGTTGCGCATCCGCGCCCGCCCGGCGCAGACCGGCCATGACCCGCGCCGGGCCAAGGTCGTCAGTCAGTTTCACCACCGGGATGTTCAGCGACATCTGCAAGGCGTCGCGCACCCGGACATCGCCACGGAACCGGCCATCGAAGTTGCGCGGCGCATAGCGTCCGAACATCACCGGCGCGTCGCGGATCAGCGTTTCGGGATGCACCAGCCCCTGATCGAAGGCCAGCCCGTAAATCAACGGTTTGAGGGTTGATCCCGGCGACCGGATCGCACGGGTCATGTCAACGAACCCCTGCCGCCCCGCCGCGCCGTCGTAGGCGGGCGATCCGACCGAAGCCAGGATATCGCCGCTTTGGTGGTCGGCCACCACCAGCGCCGCCGACGTGCGCCCGCCGGCCTGCCGCGCGGCCTCGGCCACCAAAAGCTCCATCGCGGCCTGCACACGCGCGTCCAGGGTCAGGTCGTGGCGGCCCGCCAATGGGTTCTCGGCGATGATCCGGTCGGCCAGATGCGGTGCATTTTGCGGAAAGGCGCGGCGCCGGGCCGGGACCGGCTCGCGCCGGGCCGCTGCGGCCTCGTCTGCGGGCAGAACACCCGCCTCGGCCATCCGCGCCAGCACCCGGTCGCGCGCCGCAGTGGCAGATTGCGGATGCCGGTCCGGGCGGCGGCCCTCGGGCGATTGCGGCAGCGCGATCAGCAAGGCCGCCTCGGCCGCTGTCAGGCGGTTGGGTTCTTTTCCGAACCAGGCATAGGTGGCCGCCCGCAACCCTTCGAGGTTGCCGCCAAAGGGAGCGTGGGTGAGGTAGAGCGTCAGGATGTCGTCCTTGCTGAAGCGTCTCTCAAGCGCCCAGGCGACCCGCATCTGGCGCAGCTTGCCGGCCCAGCGCCCGGTGCTGCCATCCTCGAGCAGCCGGGCCACCTGCATGGTCAGGGTCGAACCGCCCGACACCAGCCGCCCATGCCACATGGCCTGCGCTCCGGCGCGGATCATCGCACGCGGATCGACACCCGCATGATGGCGGAACCGCTTGTCCTCGAAGGCGATCAGCATATCGAGATAGCGCCGGTCCACACCGCTGGCGCGCGGATCGAGCCGCCACAACCCGTCCCCGACCGGGTAGGCCCGCAACAAGGCGCCGTGGCGGTCACGCACCTCGGTCGAGGTGGCATGCAGCGTCGCGGGCAGAACCGTCGCATCGATCCAGCGATCGGTGGCATCGCGCCCCAGGGCGGCCAGAAACATCAACGCCGCGACAAGAAACGGCCACCTAGCCCGCCACATCGACCTGTCCCTCCCAAAGATCGCCATAGCGGGTGGCGAATCCGCTATCGTGCAGGTCGAGCCGGGCCTCGAACTGATCCGACCGATAGGTCACCGCGCGCCCGGTTTCCGCGTGGTAGCTTTGGTTCAACCGGGTCAGGCCACCGCCGTCGCCGGGCAGGAACCACGCCGCGGAAAGCTCGGCGCTGCCGCCCTCCAGCAGGCGGAACCGGCGCACCGGCAGCAGGTTCGTCGCGGGTGTGAAGCCGAGGTCGATATCGACGCAATCCGCCAGTCCGGCAGCGGTGCCGTTCAGGCTCCAGCCATCGCCCATCCGGGCGATCTTCCAGCCGGCCTCCGCTCCGTCCAAAAGACCGCTGATATCGGCGCTGGTGGTCTGCCAGGCGCCGTCACAGCGGACCACATAGTCCAGTGCCGCCTCGCTGCCGTTATGGGCGAAGCGCGCGTGACCGCACAGCATCCACCCCGCTGGTTCGGCGATCAGGCGGCAACTGTCCTGCCCCGGCCCGTCCAGCCGCTGCCAGCGGGCCGTGGCCACTGTGGTCACTGGGTGACCTCGATCCGGCCGGTCGCGGTACGCGCGCGATATTGCGGGCGGTACATGTCCTCGACCGATGCCGCTGGGTGATGGAATCGGCCCGGCGTCACCGCGCGCACGACATATGCCAGCGTCGCGGGCGCGGATTTGCGCATGTTCAGGGCAGCCAGGAACCGGTCGGACCGGAACTCGGTATGCTCTGCCTCCGACAGGTCCAGCCAGTCCAGCGCCCGCACATCGCCCGAGCGCAACAGGCTCGGGTTGTCGATCTCGAGCCCGGCGGGCAACGGGTCATCGACCATCAGGCGTGCGCCCTGCGGCTCGAACGGTTTGACCCGCAGAACGGCAACCAACCGGTCGCCGACCCTGACGCTGTCGGCGGTGATCGGGTCGCCCTCCATCGTGTAGTAGTCCCGCGTGATCGCATAACCGGTACCGCCCGCGTCCGGAGCCACCTCGGGCACGCCCATGGTCGTCAGGGTCACATCGGTGGCCGCTCCTCCGGTCGCGGTGATCTCGACCGGGGCGGCGTCGCTGCCGCTATCCAGCAGGCGCACAAATGGGCCGGACACAGGCGCACCGTCAACCCGCAGGCCCGACTGCTCCGGCGTCTTGACCAACGCCTGTGCAGCCAGCAGCGACCATGCCGCTTCCTGCGTGGAGCGGGTCGCGCTGACCCGCGTGATGCGGTCGGTCAAGGCAACGGTATCGACCGCCGTGCTGCGCGCCTCGGTCACCAGCGCCAACACGCCGGCGCCGTCACGCAACGGTGTGCCGTAGTCGGACCGCCAGTAGGCGTTTTCCGCCGGGGCCGCGCCGCTGATCATTTGCGCCGCGCGGGCGAACATCATGTCGGCGCGCCGCTGATCCCCGTAGGACGCCAGCGCCGCACCCAGCTGCGCCGCCGCCAGCGGCGTGGCAAAGCCGTCACCTTTGACGTCGGCGTAGTAGCGCAGGTCGCCGATGGCCGCCGCCCCTTCGCGGGCCAGCACCATCAATGCATAGGCGATGTCCTCGCCGCCGATGTCAAAGTCGGGGGCATAGTTGACCCGGTTGCGCAGGTTGTCCATCGCCTGGGCAAAGGGTTGGTCAGGCACCGCGAACCCTTCGGCGCGGGCCCGGCTGAGAAAGTCGCTGGCATAGGCATCCAGCCAGAAATCGCCCGACTCCGCGCGCCACAGACCAAAAGCCCCGTTCGACGCCTGACGCGACAGAATACGGCGGATCGAGGCCTCGACGCGCGCCTGTACGGCGGGCCCGTCACCCAGCCCCGCCGCCTGCGCGACCGAGGAGAGGTAGAGCAGCGGCATCGCCTGCGAGGTTACCTGCTCGGTACAGCCATAGGGGTAACGATCCAGCATCGACAGCAACCCCGGTACATCGAATTTCGCCAGCGGACCGGCAGACAGGATCGCCTCGGCGGTGCCGGGCCGCAAGCCGGCAAAGACATCGTCGCTGAACAGGAACCGGTCGCCCTCGCCTAGGCTAAAGCGGCGGGTCTGCGCCACGACGGGATCATTGGCGCGCACCGGCAGCCGCAATGACTGGGTCAGCACCTGGCCGTCAGGGGTGGTTAGCGCCACGTCGAATTCCGGGTCGCCAACCGCCAAGGCGGCGACGGGAACCTCGAAACTGATCTTGCCCTTGTCGGCGATCGTGAACGTGCCAGGGTCGGCGCCCAGCGTCAGCGACTGCCCCCGTGCCGTCAGGTCCAGCTGCATCTGGCCCGAGGGGCCGTCGGCATGCACCACATGCAGCCGGATGCGGCTTTCGTCGCCGGGGGCCAGGAACCGCGGCGCGCTGGCGGTCACCACGACCGGGTCGCGCACGATCGTCTCGGCCTCGGCCTGCCCCACGGCGGTGTTCGACCACGCCACGGCCATGAGCCGGACGGTGCCGTTGAACGCGGGCAGGTCGATGTTGACATAGGCCAGCCCGTCTGGCCCCACCTGCACAGGGCCGGTAAAACTGGCCATCAGCTCCTGCTGCGGGGGCGGCGACTGCATCCGCATACCGCCGTCGTCATCCCCGCCGGACCGGACCGTGCCCAGCGCCCCGTTCATACCGTCGATCAGCCGCCCGTAGACATCGCGCAGCTCCATCCCCAACCGGCGCTGGCCAAAGTAATACCCCTGCGGGTCGGGGCTCTGGAACCCCGTCAAGTTCAGGATACCGACATCCACGGCGGCCAGCGTCAGCCAGACCTGCTCGCCCTCCTGTGCCCCCGCGACGGTGATCCGCGCGCGTTCGCTGCGGCGCGGGCGCACCACATCGGGCACGGCAATCGCCACGTCAAGCGCCCGCTTGCCCGGTGCAATCGCGGCATGGGCCACCCCCATCGCACGGGCCGGATTCTGACCTGCCGCCACATCCATCGGCCGGATCACGGTTGCGGTGACATAGGCGCCGGTACCCCAAGCCTCGGTCACCTCCAGCGGGATCAGGTTCTCGCCGGCGACCACCTCGACCGCCTTGCGCGCGATCAGCCGGTCCGACATCACGGTAATCAGGGCGCGACCCGCCATACGCGGCACGATCCGCAGCCGCGCGGTATCGCCCGGCGCATAGTCGGATCTGTCCAGCGACATCTCCAGCCGGTCTGGTGTGGCGGAAGCGTCCGCCGAAACGTACCAGCCCGCGTAGAACGGGATCGCGGCCGAGGTATAGGCGCCGTCCGTCCGCTCCACCACCAGTTCGTATTCTCCCCAGTCGACGGGCTGCGACACCCGCAGAGGCTGACCGCCCAGGTCGGCCTCGCCAGTGGCGATGCGGGTGCGGCGGGTGATCGGCTCCCAGTTCCAGTTGCCATAGAGCTGATACCACTGGTACCGGGTTTCGACCCGGTTCAGGGTCCAGCGCGCCCGCATCGGCATCGGTGTCAGGTCGGGGGACAGGCCGATAACCTCGAACCCGGCTTCGGTGCCTTCGGCGACCACCTCGTCGAACAGAGGCTTGATGCCGATAACCGGCGTGGCCGGACGCACCGGCGCCGTCAGCCGGCGTTCGACCGGACGGGCCGAACCATCGGCGAGACGCGTGATGACGGTGGCCTGCAGCGGATGACCGCTGGGCTCCACATCGGGGATCTCGACGTTCAGCATGGCCTGGCCCGCAGCATCGGTGCGATCGCCGCCAAAGTAGCTGCTCTGTGCGCCTTGTTCGGCGTCATAACGGCCAAAACGGTAGCCCGGGAAGCCCTCGAGGCTGTCAGAGGGCCGCAACACCACCTGGCCGTCGATGGTCAGATCCGCGCCGGGCGCGCCGAACAGATAGCGCGCGTCGATCCGCAGCGGCGGAAAATCCCCCGGACGCAGCGGCGCGTTGGGCAGGCTCAGGTCAAAGTCGATCCGTTCGGGCATGAAATCCTCGACCAGCACGGTCTGGCTGGCCAGTGCCGGCGCATCCGGATCGGACTTGATATCCAGCCGCCAGGTGCCGCGCGGCACCGTGGCATCCACAGGCAGGGAAAACACATGCCCGCCCGCCTGTCCGCCCCCCGAGATCCGGCGGCGGTATTCCACCCCGTCAGGGCGGCTGAGAATGGCGATCAGCGGCAGCCCTTCGATGGCGCGGGTCTCTCCATCGCGGGCCAGAACCGTGGCGTGAATGGTCTCTCCGGCGCGGTAGGCGCCACGATCCGTCGTCAGGAAGACATCCACCGGCCCGGCGGGCGCGCGGCCCTCGACGCCGCGATCGGACAGGTCGAACGCGGGATCGGTCAGCGACAGAAACCCGATGTCGTCGTCACCCTGTTCCGCGATCACCATCGCGGGCGCCGCACCACCGCTGCCACGTATCAGACCGGGGTCGAACCGGGCATAACCGTCGTCATCGGTTTCCGCCTGCCCCAGCACCGCGTTGGCGCGGGAAATCAGGGACAGCGCGACCCCGGCGCGCGGCGCGGCGTCCGACAGGCCACGCACCGTGACATGCAGCCCGTCGGTGCCGGACATGGTGCTCAGCCCGAGGTCGGACAGCACAAACCACTGGGTGGCGCCCGGGTCGTCATAGGGATCGGCGCCCGGCACCGTGGCCTTGAGCGCATAGATGCCCGCCGGCTGGCCGGCGATGGCCGCGCCCATCGGCAGGCGCGTCGTCATTTCCTCGTTCAGGCGAGTCTGCACCTCGGCCGTGCCGGACCAGACCTCTTCGGCAATCTCACTGGCGAAATTCTGGTCCTGCCAGTGCGACAGGGGGCGACCAAAATACCCGTCCTGCAGACTGCGCAACAGATTGCGGTCGCTGATCCGGCGCAGCCGCAGATCCAGTTTCGTCACATTGACCGTCTGCACCGGCAACGCCGCATCGGCAGCCTTTGGCAGCACGTAGGACCGGCCCGGAAAACGCACGCCGGGGCTGCGGTCGCGGACGTAATGCGTCAGCTCGACGTCGCGATGCAGGGTCTCACCGCTGGCCGCCGGCAATCCCTGGCGCAGGGTGATGCGATAGCGTTGCCCGTGTTCGACCCCGTCGATGCAGAGCTGGCTGCCATCCGACTGCACCACCAGCGAGGGATCCGGAAGCTGAACGAAGGTCTCGTAATCGACCCCCACCTTGACCAGCGGTTCGGAGAACGCCGCGCAGATGCGCGGCGCGGCGCTGTCGGCCTCCACTGTGCTGTCTGTCACGCGAAATCCGTATTTCGCGATTGCGCTGTCCAGCGCCGCCGACAGATCAGGACGCGGCTGGATGTCATAGGCCAGCCGCAAGGCCGGGATCATGTTGCGGCCCCGCCGGTTGCGGTCCAGCGCCTCGGCCAGCACCTGCAGCGCAAACAGCCGGTCGCGATCCGCCTCGGCCCGCAGGTAACCGTTCAGCGCGGCGGTCAAGGCCCGCTGGTGATAGTCACGGCGCAGACGCGAGTTCTCGGTCCGGATATCCAACAGCAACCCGGCGTATTCGGACCACAGATGCGGCATATCGGTCAGCGACACGGCCGCACCAATCCAGCCCACCGCCTGTGCCGGCTGACCCTGCGACGCCCGCAGCCGCCCTGTATCCAGCAGCATCTCAACATCCTGGCCGCCTGCACGGTGGATCAGACCCAGTTCACGCGCCTGAACAAAAGCCTGCTCGAAGTCCTTGGGCATTAGAAAATCGAGATCCGCCCTGCGCGCTTGCGCCCGGGTCCGTACCGCGCCCGCCGTAGGATATTTCTCAGCCGAGAGCGCCCCGGCATAGACGGTGCGCTCACTCACTCCCGCCTTGGGAAAGCAGGCGTTTGAACGGGTGTTGAAGGTAAAGGCGGCACAGCGGGAATTGGCGGTGCAGGCCCGCAGGCAACCGGGCAGATCGGTATCGAACAGCGCATCCAGATCCGAGCCGTAAAAGTCCATATCATTGGTTACGACATAGCGAAAATCCGGTACCGCAGACTGCGCCCGAGCCTGGTCCGCCGACACGAGGACCGCCATGACAATCGCCAGAAAACAGCCAATGACAAAACCCAGAACTCGCAACATATCCAGCCTCCTGTTTGGTCATAGCGTGACATGGGGACAAAGCGCTTGGCAACGATTCCCCTTAAGCACTTTTTCAGAGCTTTTGCGGATGCTGCCACCCGTACCACTGGAACCGCCCCTGAGGGCCAGTAACCGGAGCCGCAGGGATGAGCCTTGCCAACAAACTAGCCGAAGAACGGCGCGCGCGGCTTGCCGCGGAACGCCTGCTCGAACTGAAGCAGGCGGAACTGTCGGCCGCCAACCGCAAACTGGGGCGGCACGCACTGGCGCTGACCAAACAGATCGGTGAAACTCAGGCCGAGGTCGCCACTGTCAGGGACGAAAACGCCAAAGTCAAATCCGACCTGACCGTCGCACACGAAAAGATCGAAATCGCGGAACGGCGGCTATGGCATTCGATCCAGACCATTCAGGACGGGTTTGCCTTTTTCGACGCCGACAGCCGGCTGATCGGCGCCAATACGGCCTATGTCGGTTTCTTTGACGGCCTGGACGAAGTCGCGCCAGGTATAAGTTACGCCCGAATGCTGCAGATCCTGACGGACGAGGGGCTGATCAATACCGGCGAGTTGTCGGCTGCGGACTGGCGCACGCAGATGATGGACCGCTGGGTTTCTCCCAATCCGCAACCGGTGGTGATGCGGACGTGGAACGACCAGTACATCAAGGCGATCGACCAGCGCGGCCACGGTGGCGACATGGTCAGCATCGTCCTGAACATCACCGCATCGGTCCGGTACGAGGCGGAACTGAAGGCCGCCCGCGAACGCGCCGAAGCCGCCAACCGGGCCAAATCGGCATTTCTGGCGAACATGAGCCACGAGATCAGGACGCCGATGAACGGTGTGGTGGGCATGGCCGAACTGCTGAACGACACCGATCTGGACGAAGAACAGAGGCTTTACGCCAATACCATCAAGAATTCGGGCGAAGCCCTGCTGGTGATCATCAATGACGTTCTGGATTACTCCAAGATCGAGGCCGACAAGCTGGTGCTGCACCCCGAGGCGTTTGACCTGGAGCGCTGCATCCACGAGGTGGTGATGCTGTTGCAGCCCACCGCGCGGGACAAGGGGCTGGATATGCTGGTCGACTACGACCTGTTTCTGCCGACCCGGTTCGTCGGCGATCCGGGCCGGGTGCGGCAGGTGTTGACCAACCTGGTCGGCAACGCGATCAAGTTCACCAAGGCGGGGCATGTTCTGATCCGGGTGACCGGCATACCCGACGATACCGCCGACAGCTCGGCCATTCACGTCGCGATCGAAGACACCGGCATTGGCATACCGGCGGAAAAGATCGACCACATCTTTGGCGAATTCAATCAGGTCGAAGATGAGCGCAACCGCAAGTTCGAGGGCACCGGGTTGGGTCTGGCGATTTCGCGGCGGCTGATCGAGCTGATGAACGGATCGGTCTGGGTCGAGAGCGAAGAGGGCAAGGGGTCGTGCTTTGGCTTCCGGGTCACAATGCCCAAGGCCGACGGGCCGCAGCCGGTTCTGCCGACCCTGCCCGACGGCCTGCGCCACGCGATGGTGGTCGACGATCTGCCGGTGAACCGTGAAATCCTGGAACGGCAAATTCAGCAGCTCGGTGTTCGCGTGACCTCTTGCGCGTCTGGGCGTGCGGCGCTGAACGCGATGAGCGCGGACGTCGACCTGGTTCTGAGCGATCACAATATGCCGGGCATGGATGGTCTCGAGCTGGCCGAGGCGATGCGGATCGACGGCTGGACCGAGGTGCCGTTCCTGTTGCTGTCGTCCAACCCCAGCTTTGCCCAGAACGACCCCGCCTGCCGCCATCTGCAGGCCATTCTGCAAAAGCCGATCCCACGCGCAGAGCTGTTTGCCCGGCTGGCAGCCCTGGGCGCGGCCGTACCCGCGCCCGAGACACCGGAAGAGAGTTTTCCGCCCGCGCGCAGCAACCAGCTGCCGCAGCCCGAAACGTCTGACACGCCCCGGTCCGACAGCACCGCAACCCGAACGCGGCGGATGCGGGTCCTGGCCGCCGAAGACAACAAGACCAATCAACTGGTGTTCCGAAAGATGGTTCAGGCGCTGAACATCGAACTGCGGTTCGCCGGCAATGGTCATGAAGCCGTCGATGCCTACACCTGCTTTGAACCGGATCTGATTTTCATGGATATCTCGATGCCTGGCATGGATGGCAAGGAGGCGACGGCCGCCATCCGCCAGATCGAAAGCGGTACCGCCGCGCATGTCCCCATCGTCGCGCTGACGGCCCACGCGATGGATGGCGATGCACAGGGCATTCTGGATGCGGGGCTGGACTTTTACATGACCAAACCCCTGCGCAAACAGTCGATCACCGAACGAATCGCCCAACATGTTCCGCCAGACGCGAGCCCTTTGCATGGCTGTGACACGCGCTGACGTGCCGCGCCTGCAGAGCGTTCTTGACGCTCCGCCGGTCAGGCCGCGTTTGCGCCGGCCTCGTAGGGGCGAACAAACACCGGCCGGTCCGGGTCGGACAGGTCAGGTCGGAACACATAGCCTCCACTGTCGAAATCGGTCAGGGCAGCCGGGTCCGTCAGGCGTCGTTGCACGATGAACCGCGCCATTGCACCCCGTGCACGCTTGGCAATGAAGCTGACGATCTTCGGTTCGGCGCCTTTGTCCTCCATGAAGACCGGCGTAATAACCCGGAGGCCCAGACGCTTCAGATCAACCGCGCCAAAGTATTCCTGGCTGGCGCAGTTGACCAGAACGTCCGTGCCCACCGCCTGCGCCTGCGCCTTCAGTGCACGGGCAGGGGCATCTCTCCAGTAGTCGTACAAACTCTGTCCCCGCCGGGTCTTCAGCCGGCTGCCCATTTCAAGCCGGTACGGCTGGATCGCGTCGCGCGGACGCAACACACCGTAAAGGCCGGACAGAATCCGCAAATGATCCTGCGCCCAGTCCATTTCCTCGGCATCCAGCGATGCGGCCTCGAGCCCGAGATAGGTGTCGCCGGCAAAGGCCAGTGCCGCCGGGCGCACCGCGTCACCCTCCGGATCATCCGCAAAGGCGCGGAACCGGTCACGGTTCAGCCGCGCCAGATCGGGGCTGATGCCCATCAGTTTCTGCAGATCGCCCAGCGTCTGGTTACGCATCGTCCGCGCCAGCCGGTTGGCGTCTTCCTTGAATTCCGGCGCGCTCATTCGCTCGCCGCTCGGGCTCCAGTCCAGCCGCTTGGCCGGCGAGATCACAACAAGCATCACATCCCCCTTGGTCCAGCTTCGACGGGACTTAGCCCGCCTGGCGCAAGACGTCCAGAAAAGCCGCGCCAAACCGTTCGGCACGGCGGTCGCCCAACACCCGTTCCAATCCCTGCGCATCGCCCGGGCGCAACTTGGCCACCTTTGCCAGCTGCGCCGCCGAACAGCTCAGCGGCTTGTCGATGCCACCTTCGCCACGCGCCAGCTGCGCCTGCACCTCCATCAGCTGATCGTAGAGCGCTCCCGCCTCCCTCCCGGCCAGCTTGCGGCGCGTCGGGTGCATTTCTTCGCTGGCCCCGGTGATGACTTCCAGAAACAGCGCGCCATAGCGTTCCAGTTTCTTTGCGCCCACCCCGTTCACCCGCGCCATCTGATCCAGCGTCGCCGGGCGCTGCTCTGCCATTTCGATCAGCGTCCGATCCGGGAAAATCACATAGGCCGGCACCTTGGCCGACTCGGCCAGCGCCCGGCGCTTGGCCTTCAGCGCGGACATCAGCGGCGCGTCCTCATCCGATACCAGCGCTTTGACGGCCGGCCGGCGTTCGGCGGATTTCTTCAGGCTGTCCCGGCGCAGGGTGATCCCGGCCTCGCCCTTCAGAATCGGCTTTGCCGCTTCTGTCATCTGCAGGGCTCCGTGACGCTCGGGGTTGGGTCGGACCAGATCGTGCCCCATCATCTGCCGAAAAATCGCCTGCCACTGGCGTTTGTCATAATCCTTGCCAGCGCCATAGGTCGGCAGCTGGTCATGCCTCCGTTCGCGGATCTTGCCGGTATCGGCCCCGGTCAGGATGTCGATCAGATGGCCCGCGCCAAACCATTCCTCGGTCCGCAGGATCGCCGACAGCGCCTTGCGCACGGCGGTGGTACCATCGAAAAGATCCGCCGGCGCGTCGCACAGGTCACAATGACCGCAAGGCTCAGACGTTTCGCCAAAATATCCCAGCAGGGTCTGCCGGCGGCAGGTCAACGCCTCGGCCAGGCCCAGCAGGGCGTTCAGCCGGGCATGGTCGGCGACGCGTCGTTCCGGCGGCGCAAGACCTTCGTCGATCTGGGCACGGCGCAGGCGGATGTCATCGGAGCCATAAAGCGTCAGCGTTTCCACCGGCGCCCCGTCGCGCCCGGCGCGGCCGATTTCCTGGTAATAGGCCTCGATGCTCTTTGGCAGGTCGGCATGCGCGACCCAGCGGATGTCGGGCTTGTCGATACCCATGCCAAAGGCGACCGTGGCCACCACGATCAGCCCGTCCTCGCGGGCAAAGCGGGTTTCGACGATGCGGCGGTCCTCGGCCTCCATGCCGCCGTGGTAATGGCAGGCGCTGTGACCCTCGTCGCGCAGGGCGGCGGCCAGCGCTTCGGTCTTGGCGCGGGTACCGCAATAGACGATGCCGGCCCGACCCTTGCGGGCGGCGGCGAACTGCAGGATCTGCTTTCGCGGGCTGTCCTTGGCGGCAAAGGCGAGATGGATGTTCGGCCGGTCGAACCCGCGCAGGAAGCTGCGCGGCGCCTGCCCGTCGAACAGTTTCTGCACGATTTCGTCGCGGGTTTCGGCATCCGCCGTGGCGGTGAAGGCGGCCAGCGGTACATTCAGCGCCCGGCGCAATTCGCCGATACGCAGGTAATCGGGGCGAAAATCATGGCCCCACTGGCTGACGCAGTGCGCCTCGTCGACGGCGATCAACGACACGCCGATGCGGCGCAGCATGCCCATAGCCGACCCCGCCGCCAGCCGCTCGGGCGCCATGTACAACAGCTTCAGCCGCCCGGCTTCCAACGCGTCCCAGACCGCCTCGGTCTCTTCATCTGTATTGCCCGAGGTCAGCGCGCCGGCCGAAACGCCGGCCTCTTGTAGCGCCCGCACCTGGTCGCGCATCAGCGCAATCAGCGGCGAAATCACCACCGTCACCCCATCGCGCATCAGCGCTGGCAACTGGAAACACAGGGATTTGCCGCCGCCAGTCGGCATGATCGCCAGCACGTTTTCGCCCTGCGCCACCGCCTGCACGATCTCGTCCTGGCCCGGGCGAAAGGCGTCGAATCCAAAAACATCGCGCAGCAGCGCGCCTGCATCGGATGGGGCAGCGGTCATCGGATAGCCTCGTCAGCGTTTATCGGTCTCTGCTCGTTGACGACAGCTTACACGTCTTGAGAATCGGTAAACAAGAGGGCGCCCCCCTGCCGCTTATTTCTGATTGAAAATACCCGAAGCCCGGCGACGCGGGTCAGTACAGGGCGGGCGCGTTGTTCTGGACGACAATCCGGATCGCGATGATGGCCAGCAACACCACCAGTGGCGCCAGGTCGATACCCTGCATCGGCGGCAGAATGCGGCGGACCCGCCCATACAGCGGCTCGAGAATCCGGTTCAGCCCGTACCAGATCTGCGCCACGAACTCCTGCCGGGTGTTGAGCACCTGGAAATTGATCAGCCACGACATGATCACATGAGCGATGACAAAGAACCAAACCACATCCAGGATCAGCATCAGAATCTGCACTAACGATTGCATCGGGCCCTCTCTCGTCGCGATCCATACCACCTAAGCGCCACTGCGCCAAAGGGCAAGGGCCGCGACATTCCGGACCGACGGGAACAAGGTTTTCTTGCTTAATCACCCGGCAGCCTGTCATATCGGCGCAGGCAGGCAGGGGGACGGGCATGCAGGAAGTTTCGGCGCGCAAGCGTATCTGGGGGTGGTTCTTTTTCGATTGGGCCAGCCAGCCGTATCATACGTTGCTGGTCACTTTCATCTTTGGCCCGTTCTTTGCCGGGGTCGCGGCAGAGTATTACATGTCGCTTGGCAGCGACGGCGACACCGCCGCCGCGCAGGCGCAGACTCTGTGGGCCTGGGGCATGGCGGTCGCCGGACTGCTGATCGCCTTTGGCGCGCCGGTCATGGGGGCCTATGCCGATACGTCCGGCAACCGAAGACCATGGATCATCTGGTTCTCGATCATGTATGTGATCGGGTCCGCCGCACTCTGGTTCACCGCGACGGACGGATCCAACCTGTATTGGATGCTCGCCTTTTTCGCTTTTGGGTTCATCGGCGCGGAATACGCGCTGATCTTTATCAATGCACAGTTGCCCGACCTGGGCACAGAACAGGAAATCGGCCAGATCTCCGGCTCCGGCTTTGCATTTGGCTATGCCGGTGGCCTGCTCGCTCTGGCAATCCTGCTGGTGTTCTTTGCCGAACAGGGCAACGGCAAGACGCTGGTCGGTTTCGATCCGGGAATGGGTCTGCTGGACGCCGAGCACCGCGAAGGCACGCGCGCCGTCGGCCCGATCACCGCCTTGTGGTATATCGTCTTCATGATCCCCTATTTCCGGTGGGTCAAAATGCCTGTCGTGGCGACAAAGCACAGCAGCACGGCCGACGCGCTTCGGGTGCTTGGCAAATCCATTCGCGACCTGAAACACCGCATCAGCCTGTCGGCCTTTCTGGGCGGGTCGATGTTCTACCGCGATGCGCTGAACGGCCTCTATACCTTTGGTGGTATCTACGCCAAGGGCGTGCTGGGCTGGCCCGTCACCCAGATTGGAATCTTTGGCATCCTTGGCGCCCTGGCTGCGGTCGTGTTCAGCTGGGTCGGCGGCAAGCTGGACAAACGGTTTGGTCCCAAACCGGTGGTCATTGCTGCCGTCTGGACTCTGATC
Organism: Seohaeicola saemankumensis; assembly: GCF_020171285.1. Lineage (GTDB taxonomy): Bacteria > Pseudomonadota > Alphaproteobacteria > Rhodobacterales > Rhodobacteraceae > JAIUZI01. The sequence goes on along the minus strand of NZ_JAIUZI010000010.1, from coordinate 35,769 downwards.
GCGGTCTGTTTCGTGGTCATCAACATGTCGCGCGAGGCGATCTTTGGCGTGGCCCTGCCGGAAGGTTCATCGCTGCCGGACATCATTTTCATGTCTTGCGGTATGCTGATCGGCGGCATGGGCGGAATCCTGCAAGCCGCCAGCCGGTCCTTGATGGTCCGCCACGCCGACCCCGACGCCCCGACCGAAAGCTTTGGTCTTTATGGGCTTTCCGGCCGCGCCACATCGTTTATCGCCCCGATCCTGATCGGTGTCACCACGACGATCACCGGCAGCGCCCGCCTCGGCGTCTCGCCTGTCATCCTGCTCTTTCTGATCGGGCTGATCCTGCTACACTGGGTCAACCCCAAGGGCGACCAAACCAAGGAGGAGGCTCCGGCGGCATGAGACTACGGCATTTCCTGACCGGGCTGGCAATTGCACTGAGCCTGTCAATGGGCCTGAACATGGGGGTGGGTGCCCCGGCGATGGCAGAGCCGCTGGCAAAGCAGCTGTTCGGCAGCAAGTCCGAAGCCTCTCGGCAAAAGCCAGCCCCGTTTGGCAGCTATGCCAAGGGCTGCGTCGCCGGCGCGGTGCAACTGCCTGAAACCGGTCCGACCTGGCAGGCGATGCGGCTGAGCCGCAACCGGAACTGGGGCCACCCGGACGCCATTGATTTCATCAAGGACCTCAGCTCCTTTGCCGCCACTCAGCCGGGCTGGAAGGGGCTGTATATCGGCGACATCAGCCAGCCGCGCGGCGGGCCGATGCTGACGGGCCACCGCAGCCACCAGATCGGTCTGGACGTCGACATCTGGATGCTGCCGACCTCGCGCATCAACCTAAGCCGCCAGACCCGCGAGAACATCTCGTCGGTCTCGCTCAGGCGGAACAAGGGCGCCTTTGTGAACGACAATTGGAGCCGGGCGCATCATAACATCATCCGCGAGGCCGCCCGCGACAAACGCGTAGCCCGCATTTTTGTGTTTCCCGGCGCCAAGGTGCAGATGTGCAAGGACGAAAAAGGCAACCGTCGTTACCTGCGAAAAATCCGCCCCTGGTATGGGCATCACTACCATTTTCACGTCCGCCTGAATTGCCCGCGCGGGGCACGGGGCTGTACCGAGCAGGCCGCGCCGCCCAAGGGCGACGGATGTGCCGAGGCCCAGAAGTGGGTCAACGACATCCTCAACCCGCCGCCGCCCAAGCCGCGCGACCCCAATGCACCGCCGCCCAAGAAACGGCGTGAATACGTCATGGCCGATCTGCCCAACCAATGCGCCTCGGTCTTGCGGTCGCAATAGCAGTCGCGCTTTTTGCCGCCGTTCTTCACGCTCCGGCGGCGGAGCAGCGCGCGCGACATCTGCACAGTTACTCCTGGCACCTGAACAAACCCTGGTTCGGCGGGTTCTCTGGGATCGAAGTCAGCCCCGACGGGCAAACCGCCGCGATCCTGGGCGACCGGTCGCATCTGGTGCATGTTCGCCTGAGGCGCGAGGACGGCAGGATCAGCAGCGTCCGGCCGTTCAAGCTGACGCAACTGAAATCCTCCTCGGGCGCGGTTCTGAAAGGCCGCATCGTCGATTCCGAAGGGCTGGCCGCCGGACCGCGCGGCAGTTTCTTTGTCTCGTTCGAAGGCGTCCACAGGGTGGCCCGCTACGATCACCCCGGCGACCGCGCGCATGTGCTGACCACCGCGCCGCTGTTTCGCGGACTGGGACAGAACCGTTCGCTCGAAGCGCTGGCGCGCGACCGGCACGGACGGCTTTACGCGCTGCCCGAAGGTCACGATGCAAACGGCCGGATCCCCGTCTTTGCCAATACCGGTCCGCGCTGGGATGTTGCCTTTTACCTGCCGGCGCGCGGCGATTTTCTGCCCGTGGGTGCCGATTTCGGCCCTGATGGGAGGCTTTATGTGCTGGAACGTGATGTCGGGTTCATCGGGTTCCGCAGCCGCCTGCGCCGCTGGACGATGACCGCCGGTGAACCCACGAACGAGGAAACCCTGTTCCAGACCTCGGCCGGCACTCATGACAACCTCGAAGGCGTCTCTGTCTGGCGCGACGGAAACGGCCAATTGCGGGCCACCATGATATCCGACGACAACTTTCTGCCGCTGCAGCGCACCGAACTGGTCGAATATCTTTTGCCCAATTGACTTGCGCGGCGCCGCAAAGGCCGCTATGCGCCGCCTGCCTGCCCTCCGGCGGGACAAGTCGCCGCAACCTTGACAAAACGGGCATCAGATATGAACCGCACACACCTTCCCGGCATTCTTGCCATGGCCGCCATCGTCGTGGCCTCGAATATTCTCGTCCAGTTCCTCTTCGGCCAGTGGCTGACATGGGGGGCGTTCACCTATCCCTTCGCCTTTCTGGTCACCGACCTGATGAACCGCGTCTACGGCGCCGGTCCGGCCCGCAAGGTCGTGTTCGTCGGTTTCATCGTCGGCGTGATCTGCTCGCTGATCGGCACCCAGATCATCGGCGAATTCGGCCCGCTGGTTACCCTGCGCATCGCGCTTGGATCCGGGCTGGCCTTCCTGACGGCCCAATTGCTCGACGTGGCCATTTTCTCGGCTCTGCGCGAGGGTAAATGGTGGCGCGCGCCGCTGGCGTCGACGCTGGTGGGCTCGACGGTGGACACCGCGCTGTTCTTCACAATCGCCTTTTCCGCCAGCTTGGTCTGGATCGAACCGGCAAATGACGTGTCCTGGGCAGGCGACGTGCTGCCGGTTCTGGGCTTTGGTCCCATGGCGCCTCTCTGGGTGTCGCTCGCGGTGGCCGACTGGATGGTAAAACTGTCGCTGGCGCTGATCGCGCTGATCCCTTTCCGCCTGATTATTGGTCGCATCGAACGGGAAAATTCGCCGGCCTGACGATTTCGCTTTGCGATTTGCAAATCCCGTGCCAACTTTTCCCTAGGTTTCAACAACGGAAAAGGAGGTGATCCAGTGTCGAGAAAGGTATTGGAGCGAGGTGTCGGAACAGTACGGAAGGCAACGCTTTAGGGCAGTCCCTGACGGGTCCCTTTACGTATTGACCTGGTAACGGTCTGACCGACCCGCACCTCCGAAAACTTTCGAAAGGGCCATCCGGCGATCCGGGTGGCCCTTTTTGATGACCGAGACAGACGCTAAGGTCGCGTCATGCTACGGATCAACGACGATATCGAGATTCAGGACTGGGAACTGACCGAAAGCTTCATGCGGGCCTCGGGCCCCGGCGGCCAGAACGTCAACAAGGTCTCGAGCGCGGTCGAACTGCGGTTCGAGGCGGCCCGGTCGCCGTCACTGGCGCCAGCGGTCAAGACCCGGTTGAAACGACTGGCCGGCCGGCGCTGGACCCAGACCGGCGCGATTGTCCTGCAATGCGACGAAACCCGGTCTCAGACCCGCAACCGCGAGATCGCCCGCGACCGTCTGGCCGACCTGATCCGCAAGGCGCTCGTCGCCCCCAAACGCCGCATCCCGACCAAACCGACCAAGGGGTCGGTCCGCCGCAGGCTCGAGGCCAAGAAATCCCGCAGCGCGGTCAAATCGCTGCGCGGGCGGGTCGTGGACGAGTAACTTGTGAACCATCCCCGCACGCTGCTAGGGTCCTGCCAAAGGTGCCGCATCAGGGGGGAAATCACATGAGGCTGGCCGGAAAAACCGCAATCGTCACCGGGGGCGCGTCAGGCTTTGGCGCAGGCATCGTCCGCAAGTTCCTGGCCGAGGGCGCAAGGGTGATGATCGCCGACATCAACGGCGATGCCGCCGCGCAAATGGCCGATGACATGGGCGATGCCGCCGTCGCCCAAACGGTCGATGTCGCAAACGGGGACTCGGTCCAGGCGATGGCCGACGCGGCGCTGGCGGCCTTCGGCCACCTCGATATCCTGGTGAACAACGCCGGGGTCTGCCACCAGCCAGGCCCGCTCGAAGACGTCGCCGAGGACGAATTCGACCGCACCCTGATCGTGAATGCCAAGTCGGTCTACCTCACCGCTCGCGCGCTTGTCCCGCATATGAAATCGCGCAAGGCCGGCACGATCCTGAACGTTGCCTCCACCGCCGGTGTCTCGCCGCGCCCGAACCTGAACTGGTACAACGCCTCCAAGGGCTGGATGATCACGGCGACCAAGACGATGGCCATTGAACTGGCCCCTTCCGGCGTTCGCGTGAACGCGATCAACCCGGTGGCGGGGGAAACTCCGCTTCTGAAAACCTTCATGGGTGAAGATACCCCGGAAATGCGTGCCAAGTTCCTGTCGACCATCCCGCTCGGCCGCTTCTCCCAACCCGAAGACATGGGCAATGCCGCCTGTTTCCTCTGTTCGGACGAGGCCAACATGATCACCGGCGTCGCGATGGAGGTTGACGGCGGCCGCTGCATCTAGTGTGGCGTCTTTCTGATCCCAAATATCCAAAACGCGCCCGGCGCGGACGCACAACAATGGACCGCGTGCCTTGCACGCTCCTGTTTCCAAGGGCCCACGAATGATCCCCGGACCACGAAACCTGATCACTGATGTACCCGGCCTGCTGGTCGGCAATGCACAGGACGAGACGTTGAAATCCGGCAGCACGGTGCTGCTGGGGGAACAGGCAATGACCGGGTCCTACTGTGTCATGGGCGGCGCGCCGGGGACCCGTGAAACCGATCTGCTTGAGCCCGACAAATCCGTGGCGCAGGTCGATGCGATCGTTTTGTCGGGTGGCTCCACTTATGGACTCGACGCCGCCTCTGGCGTTGTTGCGGGCCTGCGGGAACGCGGACGGGGTTTCGCCCTGCATACCCTGCGTATCCCCCTTGTCCCGGCCGCGATCGTCTTTGATCTGCTCAACGGCGGCAATAAGGACTGGACCGAAAACCCCTACCCGGCCCTTGGCCGGGCCGCGCTGGACAACGCCCGTGCCGATTTCGGCATCGGCAGCGTCGGCGCTGGGACCGGCGCCCTGACGGGGATGGAAAAAGGCGGGCTCGGTTCTGCTTCGCTGGTGCTGGACAGCGGGATCACCGTTGGCGCTCTGATCGCCGCCAATCCGGTCGGCAGCGTCACCACACCGGGCGGTCGGCATTTCTGGGCCGCTCCATTCGAAGTCGATGGCGAATTCGGCGGGCTCGGCCCGGATCCGCGCGGCGGTTTGGGCCGCACCTTCGAAAGCCGCAAGATCGCCGCTTTCGCACAATCCGCCAACACCACGATCGGCATCGTGGCGACCGACGCGGCCCTGACCAAGGCACAGGCCAAGCGGATCGCCACTGCGGCGCATGACGGTATCGCGCGTGCCGTGGTGCCCTCGCACCTGCCCAACGATGGCGATCTTCTCTTTGCCACGTCGACCGGCGCCCGGCAGATCCCCGATGCCGAGGTATCGCAGATCGGCCATGTCGCGGCGCTTTGTGTTGCGCGGGCCATCGCGCGGGCGGTCTTTGCAGCGACGCCGGCACCGGGTGATCTGCTGCCCTGCTGGTCCGAGTCGACTGGCTGACCGCGCCCGGCCGCGCCCTTCGGGCCGCGTCCATTCGCATCATTGATTGACCAGTCAAGAACACCTAGGTTGCACGCGAACCGGTGGGACGACCGGGCGCCTAACAACAGTTGACCAACAGATGACAGACCCAACACGCATCCCGCCGGTGCCGGCCGGGCAGGAGTCGACCGCAATCCCGGCATGGGTCGACGGTGTCCTGACGCCCGTGGACAAGCTGCAGGCGCATTTGCAAGGCTTGCGCCACAAGGCGGTGTCGGTCTTTGTCGTGCGCGGGACAGAGATCTTGTTGCAACGCCGGGCGATGGGAAAATACCACACGCCTGGTCTCTGGGCGAACACCTGCTGCACTCATCCGCATTGGAACGAACCCTCGGACGTCTGCGCGATACGGCGGCTGAAACAGGAACTGGGCATTACCGGGCTGTTCCCCGAGTTCCGCCATCACCTCGAATACCGCGCCGATGTCGGCAAGGGGATGGTTGAATTCGAAGCAGTGGACGTCTTTCTGGCCCGCACCTTTGGCGATCTGGCGATTGATCCGGATCCCGACGAAGTCATGGAAATTCGCTGGACGGACTATCACGATCTTCTGGCCGAAATCGGGCGGCACCCGGAACGTTTCACGCCATGGCTCAAGATCTACCTGAAGAACCATGCCGACACGATCTTTGGCCCCGATCTTCGATTGTCTTCGAAAAGCTGAGGCTTGCAATTCTACCGCCGGGTAGGTCAAAAGACCGGACCCTGACGGAGAGAACGACCATGACCATTCTGATCGCCGGTGGCGGCATTGCCGGGCTGACACTTGGGCTGACACTGCACCAGATCGGCGTGCCATTCCGCATCTACGAATCCGCTGCCGAAATCCGTCCGCTGGGCGTTGGTATCAACCTGCAACCCAATGCGGTGCGCGAGCTGTTCGATCTGGGGCTGGAGGATCATCTCGAGCGCATCGGCGTGCGCACAAAGATGCTGGGCTTCTACTCCAAATTTGGCAAAACCATCTGGGAGGAGCCCCGCGGTATGGATGCCGGCTATGCCTGGCCGCAATACTCGGTCCATCGCGGCGAACTGCAGGTCATGTTGCATGACGTTCTGACCGAACGGGCCGGACCGGGTTGCATTGTGACCGGCGCCCGCGCAGTGGGTTTTGAGAATACGGAGAATGGCGCGGATCTGCTCCTGGAAAACGGCGAACGGGTTGAGGGGAGCATGGTCATCGCGGCCGATGGCATCCACTCTGCCCTGCGCGCGCAGATGTACCCCGACGAGGGTGAACCGATCTGGAACGGCCGCATCCTGTGGCGCGCCACCACGCCGGCCAAGGATTATTTTGGCGGCGGCGCAATGGTGATGATCGGCCATGACCACCTGCGGCTGGTCGCCTATCCGATCTCGGACCCCGACCCGGAATCCGGAGTGGCGACAATAAACTGGATCGCAGAGAAACAGTTCAATCTGGATGACGCGTGGCGCAAGGAAGACTGGAACCTGCAGGCAGATATCGACAGTTTCCTGCCGCTGTTCCGGGATTGGAAATTCGGCTGGATCGACGCGCCGGAACTGATCAGCGGGGCCGAGGCCGTCTATGAATACCCACTGGTCGACCGTGATCCGTTGCCGCAATGGACCTTTGGCAGAGTCACGCTGATGGGTGACGCAGCGCATCCGACCTATCCGGTGGGCTCGAACGGCGCCAGTCAGGCGATCATCGATGCCCGGGTGATCGGCGCGCGGCTGCTGGAGCATGGGCAAACTCCCGCGGCGCTGCAGGCTTATGAATCGCAGATCCGCCCGATCACGACCGCCGTCGGCCTCGCCAACCGCAAGGGCGGCGGGCCTGATGCGGTCCTGCAGCGTGTCGAGGACCTGTGCGGCGGTCACTTTGACGATATCAGCGAGGTCATCCCGCATGAGGACCTCGCCGCGCATGCCGCCAAGTACAAGTCCATCGCCGGGTTCTCCATCGAAGAGCTCAACGCCAAACCACCGATCATCCCGCCGAGCGCAACCCGCTAGGCGGAAGCGCTCCCGCGGCTTGCTTCTCCCATCAAAGATGGGCGAAATACCTTGGGCCCGGCGCCGCCCAAACGGGCGGCGCGGCAGCACTCCGCGCGCGCCGCGCACAGCGCGGCGCCCGGCCCAACGGGAAGAGGGCATGCCAATGCCCGATGACGGGCGGGAGACCCCGCCGCTCTCTCAGTAGGCCATCACCGCCTGAACCGCGCGCTGCCAGCGGGCGTAACCGGCCTCGCGTTCGGCGTCCGGCCGGATCGGTTGGAAACGATGGTCCAGCGACCAGTTCTCGGCAAACTCCGTCATGCCCGGGTAAAGTCTGGCCTGCATCCCCGCCAGCCAGGCGGCGCCCAGCGCGGTGGTTTCCTGCATCACAGGCCGATCCACCGCGGCGCCCAGGATGTCCGCCAGGCTTTGCATGGTCCAGTCGCTGCCGCTCATGCCCCCGTCGACGCGCAGGACCACGTCTGCCTCCGCGCCCCAATCGGCGCGCATCGCCTCCCACAGATCGCGGGTCTGATAGCCAACGCTTTCCAGTGCCGCCCGGGCCAGTTCCGCCGCACCTGTGCCGCGCGTCAGCCCGAACACCGCGCCCCGGCAATCGGGCCGCCAGTACGGCGCGCCCAGCCCGGTAAAGGCTGGGACCAGCGTGACCTGTTGCGACGGGTCGGCCTGCGGCGCAAGGGTGCCGGTATCCGATGCCTGAGAAATGATCCCCAACCCGTCGCGCAGCCATTGCACCGCCGCCCCGGCCACAAAGATCGACCCTTCCAGCGCATAGGTCGGCACGCCGTCCAGCTGGTAAGCGATCGTGGTCAGCATGCGGTGCCCTGACGTCACCGCCTTCGCACCCGTATTCAGCAGGGCGAAACATCCCGTCCCATAGGTGGATTTCATCATGCCCGGCGTGAAACAGGCCTGCCCGATCGTGGCCGCCTGCTGATCCCCCGCCACCCCCAGAATGGGGATCTCGCCACCCAGAACAGACATCTGACACCGCCCGAATTCTCCGGCACAATCGCGAACTTCCGGCAGCATCGCCATCGGCACGTCGAGCAGGTCACATATGTCCTGGCTCCAGGCTCCCTTGTGGATGTCATACAACAACGTGCGCGCCGCGTTGGTCGCGTCAGTCACATGCGCCGCGCCCCCGGTCAACCGCCAGATCAGGAAACTGTCGATCGTGCCAAACAACAGCTCGCCCCGCGCCGCGCGCGCGCGACCGCGCGGCACCGCGTCCAGGATCCATTTCACCTTGGTCCCCGAGAAATAGGGATCCAGCAGCAGCCCGGTCGTGGCCGTGACCGCGGGTTCGTGTCCGGTCTCGCGCAGCGCCTTGCAGAAATCAGCGGTGCGCCGATCCTGCCAGACGATGGCATTATGCACCGGCTCGCCTGTCTCACGATCCCAGACCACCGTGGTTTCCCGCTGGTTGGTGATGCCGAGACCGGCAATGTCATCCGCCGTTACCCCGTTTTCGTTCATCACCGTGCGACAGACCTGAACCGTGGTCGACCAGATCTCCTCGGGGTCATGTTCGACCCAGCCGGCCTGCGGAAAATATTGCTGAAACTCAAGCTGGGCCGTGCTGACCACCTGCATCGCGTCGTCAAACAGCATCGCGCGCGTCGATGTCGTGCCTTGATCAATTGCCAGAATATAGCGCATGCCTGTCCCCTGCCGTTTTGGCAACCATAGCAATCCGGGCAGGGGCGTTCAGCCCCTGCTAAACCGCCGGAACCGGAATATTGTCGATCAGCCGCACGCCTTCAAGATGGGCCGCCGCGAACAGGCGCGCCGCCCGACTGGGGTGGTCCAGCGCGCCCAGGTCATCCTCTGCCCGCAGGTCGAGGTAATCAATCTGCCCGAACCCGGCCTCGGCAAGCCGCAATCGGGCCCGTTCGGCCAGCGGCGCAAACCGCGTGTCCTGGGCCAGCTCTACAGCGATGTCCTGCAGGATCGGATAGAGCTTGGCCGCGTTCACCAGCCCCTGTTCCGACAGCCTCAGATTGCGCGAGGACATCGCCAGCCCGGAGACTTCGCGCACGGTGGGGCAGGCGGTCACGGTGATCGGAATGTCCAGATCGCGCACCAGCCGGCGCACGACCTGCAGCTGTTGAAAATCCTTTTCGCCAAAAAACGCCTGATCCGCGCCCGTCTGCAAAAAGATCTTGGACACCACCGTCGCGACGCCGTCGAAATGACCGGGACGCGAGGCACCGCACAGCACGTCGGTCAGTCCGGACACGGAAACCGTGGTTGAAAACCCGTCCGGGTAGACCTGGTCGACATCCGGCACATAGATCGCATCGACACCATATGGCGCCAGTTTCACGGCATCGTCATGTTCAGTGCGCGGATAGGTCCTGAGGTCGTCAGGGTTGTTGAACTGCTTCGGGTTCACAAAGATCCACACGACGACGCGGTCACAGGCGGCCTTGGCCGCCTGCACCAGCGACAGGTGCCCGGCATGCAGCGCGCCCATGGTCGGCACCACGGCAATGGTTTCGCCGGCACGTCGCCAACCGGCGTTCAGGGCGCGCATGTCGGCCAGCTTTCGATAGATCGGCGCAGTCATGACGTGGCCCCCGGCGTGGTATCGGCAAAAACGTGGCCGGCCTCGGGAAACCGGCGCGCGCGCACATCCGCGGCATAGGCGGACACCGCCTGTTCCGCGGTTTGTCCAAGTTCGGCATAGCGTTTTACAAACTTTGGCTTGAACGCGGTGAACATGCCCAGCATGTCATCGACCACCAGGATCTGGCCGTCGCACCCCGCCGAGGCGCCAATGCCAATGGTCGGGATCTCCACGTCGGCGGTGATCCGGTCGGCCAGGCTGGCGGGGATCTTCTCCAGCACCACGGCAAAGGCACCGGCATCTGCCACCGCGCGGGCGTCGTCGATCACCGCCTGCGCCGCCGCGTCGCGGCCCTGTACCTTGTAGCCGCCCAGCGCATTGACCGATTGCGGGGTCAGTCCGATATGCGCCATCACCGGGATGCCGCGCGCCACCAGAAAACCGATGGTTTCGGCCATGTGACGGCCGCCTTCCAGTTTGACCGCCCCGGCGCCGGTTTCTGCCATCAGCCGCGCAGCATTGGCAAAGGCCGCCTCGACCCCGCTTTCATAGCTGCCAAACGGCATATCGACGACCATCAGCGCCTGTGACAGGCCCCGCGCCACCGCGCGGCCGTGCATCACCATCATGTCCATTGTCACCCCCAGCGTAGAGGGCAATCCATGCAGCACCATGCCGACACTGTCGCCCACCAGCACAAAATCGCAGTGGGCATCCATCAACTGAGCCATGGGGGTCGTGTAGGCGGTCAGGCTGACCAAAGGCTCGCCGCCTTTTCGGGACCGGATATCGTCGGCCGTACGGGCGGGGGTCTTGGAAGTCGCGCTCATTTTCGTCCTGTTTGCTGCGAAGTTTGGGGCTGATAGCAACCCTGCCCGCCCCGATCTACCCCGGTTGCGCCAACATCTACTTGATCGAAACCCGCAATGCAGGGACACTCGGTCGCAACAGGCCCCGCGAGGGGGCAGGAATCAACACGGGGGATAACACCATGCAATTTCTACCTTTCAAGCGGGGCATCGTCTCGGCGCTGGCTCTTTCGGCCGGGTTGTTCGCCACTCAGGTCATGGCGCAGGGCGACATCACCGTGGCGCTGCAGCTTGAACCGCCGCATCTGGATCCCACCAGCGCCGCCGCCGGGGCCATTGATTCGGTGCTTTACTCCAATGTGTTCGAAGGGCTGACCCGCTTTGCCAGCGACGGCGCCATCATTCCCGGTCTCGCCGAAAGCTGGGAGATCTCCGAAGACGGGCTGGAATACACCTTCAAACTGCACAGCGGAGTGACGTTCCACGACGGCACCGCGATGGACGCCGAAGATGTGAAATTCAGCCTCGACCGCGCCCGCGCCGAAGACAGCGTGAACGCACAAAAGGCGCTGTTCGCCGACATCGCCGATGTCACCGTGATCGACCCGACCACGGTCAAGGTGACGCTGTCCAAGCAGAACGGCAACCTGCTGTTCAACCTGGCATGGGGCGACGCGGTGATCGTGGCTCCCGAAAGCATCGAGAACATCAAACAGATGCCCATCGGCACCGGCGCCTTCAAATTCGCGGGCTGGGTGCAGGGCGACAAGATCGACCTGGTGAAGAACCCCGATTACTGGGGCACCCCGGCCACGCTGGATGCCGCAACCTTCAAATTCATTTCGGACCCGACCGCCGCATTCGCCGCCGTGATGGCCGAAGACGTGGACGTCTTCGCGGGCTTCCCGGCACCGGAAAACCTGCCGCAGTTCGATGCCGATCCGCGGTTCCAGGTGCTGCGCGGCTCGTCCGAGGGTGAAACCATCCTGTCGACCAACAACAAGATGCCGCCGTTCGACAACGTCAAGGTGCGCAAGGCGCTGGCCCACGCCATCGACCGCCAGGCGATCATCGACGGCGCGATGTTTGGTCTGGGCACGCCGATCGGCACCCATTTCGCGCCGCATAACCCGGATTACGTCGACCTGACCGGCAATTCCGCCTACGACCCCGAAATGTCGAAGGCGCTGCTGGCCGAGGCCGGGTTCCCCGATGGGTTCGAGACCACGCTGAAACTGCCGCCGCCCTCCTACGCGCGGCGCGGCGGCGAAATCATCGCCGCACAGCTCGCCCAAGTCGGGATCAAGGCCGAAATCTCGAACCTGGAATGGGCACAGTGGCTGGAGCAGGTGTTTAAGGGCAAGGATTACGGCCTGACCATCGTCAGCCATACGGAACCCTTCGACATCGGGATTTACGCCCGTCCCGACTACTACTTCCAGTATGACAACCCTGACTTCCAGGCGCTGATGGAAACGCTGAACGGGACCACCGATCCGGCTAAGCGGTCCGAGCTGCTGGCCACGGCGCAGACCACGATTTCCGAGGACTATGTCAACGGCTACCTGTTCCAGCTGGCTTTCCCAACCGTGGCCAATGCCAAGGTGCAGGGCCTGTGGGAAAATGCACCGACTCAGGCCACCGATCTGACCGGCGTCAGCTGGGCGGAATAACCGCGCGGACCCACCCCGGCGCCTCGCGCCGGGGGCTTCTTCCCCGCACGGCGCAGGCCTGCGGCCATTCTCACGAGTTATTATGCCCAACGTGCGCCCCGTATTCACGACCCAAGCCGAAACACCGCTGCGCTGGCTGCTGCATCTGATCGGTGCCGTGATCGGCCTTTGGTTTGTCTGGTCGGCCCCGGTGCTGGCGCAATCGAACGGTTTCGGTCCATCGGAACGGATGACCGGCATCGCAACGCTGGACAATCCATTGGACGTCCGCGTCGGCATTTTCATCGACCAGATCACCGCCGTCGACCAGAAGTCGGAGAACTATGGTGCCGTGGTGACCATCCGCCTGGAGTGGCAAGACCCCGTGCTGGCATTTGATGCCGGTGAACTGGGCCGGGATTACCGCCTGTTCCGGCCGGCCGAGTTCATCGACCATGTCTCTAACCTCAACAGCGTCGCGCCGCTGTTCGTCATTCAGAACCAGCAGTCCAACCGATGGATTCACCAGTCTGTTGTGGTGGTCTATCCTGATGGCAAGGCGCGCTATTTCGAGAAATCGTCGCTGACCCTGCAGGCGCCCTATTTCAACTTTGTCAGGTTCCCCTTTGACCGGCAGAATTTCTATTTCGAACTGGTGTCGGTGTTCCCCGAGGACCTTGTGCGGCTGACCCCAGTGGACGAGATGTCGGGCCTTGGCGAATTGCTGGGCGAAGAGGAATGGATTCTAGAGAACGCGGTGATGGAGATTTCCACCGCAACCGGGATCACCGGCCAGAACAGCGCCATGGCGCGGCTCGGGTTCGAGGGGCGGCGGCATGTGATGTATTACGGCACCCGCATTTTTACCCCGATGCTGGTGCTGATCCTGGTGTCCTGGGCCACCTTTTTCCTGGAAGAATACCGCAAACGGATCGAGGTCGCCGGTGCCAACCTGCTGGTGTTTGTCGGCTTTAACTGGATGATTTCCGACAGCCTGCCAAAGCTGGGGTATCTGACCTTTCTCGATTTCATCCTGCAATGGATGTTCGTGGTGACCGGGTCGATCATCATCTTCAATGTCGGGCTGCGGTGGCTCAAGATCAACGGCCGCGAAACCCTGGCCCGGTCGATCGACAATTACGTGGTCAAATGGATCTATCCACTGGGCTATCTGGCCGTCGTCGGTTTCGCGATGATCCGGTATCTCTATGTCGGCTGAGCGCTGCGCACGGCGCAATCCGCTGGACCGCCCCGTGACGCGGGCCTAACCTGACCGCGATGTTGCGCTATTCTCTCAAACGCCTGTTGTCGCTCGTCATCAGCCTGGCCGTCGCCAGCCTGGTGATTTTCTTTGTGATCGAGGTGGCGCCGGGCGACCCCGCCTCGTTCATGCTGGGCATCAACGCGCAGCCCGACACGGTGGCGGCGCTGCGCAGCGAGTTGGGGCTCGACCAGTCCAAGGTGGAACGCTACCTGAGCTGGGTGGGCGGTATGCTGCAGGGGGATTTCGGCACTTCCTATACCTATCGCAGCCCGGTTTCGACGATGGTGGCGGACCGGCTTTGGGTGTCGCTGCCGCTGGCGATCTATGCGCTGGCGCTGTCGACGCTGATCGCCTTTCCCGCCGGTATCTATGCCGCCGCGCGACGCGGCAAGGCCGGCGACATGGCGGTGATGGGGGCGACGCAGCTGGGCGTGGCGGTGCCGAATTTCTGGTTCGCGATGATGCTGGTGCTAATCTTTGCCATCAACCTGCGCTGGTTCGGCGCCGGTGGTTTCCCGGGCTGGGACAAGGGGGTCTGGGCCGGTATCCACGCGCTGACCCTGCCCGCCATTGCGCTGGCGCTGCCGCAGGCGGCGATCCTGGCGCGGGTGATGCGATCGGCGCTGCTGGATATCCTGGGCGAGGATTTCATGCGCACCGCGCGGGCCAAGGGGCTGAGCCGCCGGCAGGCGTTGTGGCGGCATGGTGTGCGCAACGCGCTGATCCCGGTGCTGACCATCATTGGGCTGCAGTTTTCCTTCCTGCTGGCGGGGTCGATCATCATTGAACAGGTGTTCTACCTGCCCGGTCTGGGCCGGCTGGTGTTTCAGGCGATTTCCTCGCGTGACCTGATCGTGGTGGAATCCGTGGTGATGCTGCTGGTCTTTGCCGTGATCACGGTGAATTTCCTGGTCGATCTGGCCTATGCCGCCGTCGACCCAAGGCTGAGGTCCCGCACATGAGCCGCAACCTGATCCTTGGCGCGATGCTGTCGTCGCTGGTGGTGCTGGCGGCGCTGGTGTCCTTTGTCTGGACCCCGTTCGACTACACCGCGATGAACATCCCGGGCAAACTGCAGACGCCCAACGCCACCCATTGGTTGGGCACCGACCATTTCGGCCGCGACATGTTTTCGATGATCATGGTCGGCGCGCGTACCTCGATTGCGGTGGCGCTGGTGGCGGTGGGCATCGGCATGGGGCTGGGCGTGCCGCTAGGGCTGGCGGCCGCCGCGCGCAAGGGCAGCTGGCTGGACGAGCTGATCATGCGCGGCAACGATCTGGTCTTTGCCTTTCCGTCGCTGGTGATTGCGATCCTGATCACCGCCGTGTTCGGCGCGGGTGCGATCAACGCAATCATCGCCATCGGCATTTTCAACATCCCGGTCTTTGCCCGGATCACCCGCGGCGCGGCGCTGTCGCTATGGGAACGCGAGTTCATCATGGCCGCGCGGGTGGCTGGCAAATCCGCCACCCGGATATCATTCGAGCATATCCTGCCCAATGTGCTGAACCTGCTGATCGTGCAGGGCACCATCCAGTTCTCGCTGGGTATCCTGGCCGAGGCAGCGCTGTCGTATGTCGGGCTGGGCGCACAACCGCCAACACCCAGCTGGGGCCGGATGCTGGCCGACAGTCAGACCATGGTCAGCTTTGCGCCACACCTCGCACTGATCCCCGGCTGCGCGATCATCGTGACGGTGCTTGGGCTGAACCTGATGGGTGACGGGCTGCGCGACTGGCTGGATCCCCGGCTGAGAGTGGCCCGCGCATGAGCCTGTTGGAGATCAGCAACCTGTCGCTGTCGATCCGCGACTTCGAGGTGCTCAAGGGCGTCTCGCTGTCCGTCGCGCCGGGTGAAATCGTCGCCGTTACCGGCGAAAGCGGGTCGGGCAAGTCGATGACCGCGCTGGCGGTGATGCAGCTGCTGCCCGAACACAGCCGCACCTCGGGCAGGTTGACGCTGGACGGCACCGACCTGCTGAACACAAATGAGCCGGCGATGTGCGCGATCCGGGGCCGGTCGGTGGGCATGGTGTTCCAGGAGCCGATGACGGCGCTGAACCCGGTCCGGACCATCGGCGACCAGGTGATGGAAACCATCCTGATCCACAAGGCGATGCCGCCCGACCAGGCCCGCCAGCGGGCGGCCGAGGTTCTGGACCGGGTTGGCCTGCCGGCGGACCGGTTCCCGCTGAGCCGCTATCCGCATGAACTCAGCGGCGGTCAGCGTCAGCGCGTGGTGATCGCCATGGCCATCGCGCTGCAGCCGAAACTGCTGATCGCCGACGAACCCACAACCGCGCTTGATGTCACCACCCAGGCGCAGATCCTCGACCTGCTCAAGGGGCTGGTACGCGAGATGGGCATGGGGTTGCTGATGATCACCCATGACCTGGCGGTGGTGGCCGACATGGCCGACCGGATCGTAGTGATGCGCCATGGCGAGGTGGTCGAAACCGGTGCCACCCGGGCGTTGCTGGCGGACATGAAACACCCCTATACCCGGATGCTCTTTGCCGCCTCGGGCCACCGGGTTGATCTGCCGGCGGCCCCGGCGCCGGAGCCGCTGTTGCGGGTGGATAAGGCGGTGCGCGACTATCGCCTGCCGCGCACCCGGCTGTTCACCGCGCCGGGCCATTTCCGCGCCGTGAAGGGTGTCAGCTTTACCCTCAACCGGGGCGAACGGCTGGGGCTGGTGGGTGAATCCGGTTGCGGGAAATCGACCCTGACACGGGCCATTCTGGGGCTGGAGCCGTTGCAGGGCGGCGCCATCACGCTGGATGGCGAACCGGTGTTTTCCGGCACCCGCCCGAACCTTGCCGTGCGCCGCAAGATGCAGGTGGTGTTCCAGGATCCCTTTGGCTCGTTCAACCCCCGCCATAGGGTCGACCGGCTGATCACCGAACCCTTTCACCTGCTCGACAATCCGCCCACCGGTACCGCCCGCGCCGAGGCCATCGCCGAGGCGCTGACCGCCGTCGGCCTGAAACCCGAGGACGCGGGCAAATACATCCACCAGTTTTCCGGCGGCCAGCGCCAGCGCATCGCCATCGCCCGCGCGCTGATCATCCGGCCCGAACTGATCCTGTTTGACGAGGCGGTCAGCGCGTTGGACGTGTCGGTCCGCGCCCAGATCCTCGACCTGCTGGCCGACCTCTGCCGCGCCTACAACCTGACCTATCTGTTCATCTCGCACGACCTGAGCGTGGTGCGCACCGTCACCGACCGGGTGCTGGTGATGCAGGCGGGCGAGATTGTCGAACAGGGCGAGACAGAGGCCGTCTTCTCCGCCCCCCAACACCCCTATACCCGCAGCCTGATCGACGCCGCCCCGGTGCTGCCCGATCCCGCCGCCCTGAAGAAAGCCTAACACCATGTCTGATCCCCTCTGGTTCGATCCCGCGCTCTGCCTGATCGGTGGCCAATGGACGCCGCCCGCCAGCGGTGAAACCCTGCCGCTGATCAACCCGTCCGACGGCAGCACGCTGGCGCAGATCGCCCGTGGCGGTTCGGCGGATATCGACGCCGCCGTGCGCGCCGCCGATGCCGCGCTGGCCGACGACTGGGGCAGGATGCCGGCCTTTGAACGCGGTCGTATCCTGACCCGGCTGGGCCGGCTGGTGCTCGACCGGGTCGACGACCTTGCCGCGCTGGAGGCCACCGACGTGGGCAAGCCGCTGACCCAGGCCCGCGCCGATGCGGTGGCCCTGGCGCGCTACTGCGAATTCTACGGCGGCGCGGCGGACAAGGTGATGGGCGAAACCATCCCCTATCTCGATGGCTATACCGTCTATACCCTGCGCGAACCGCATGGGGTCACAGGCCATATCGTGCCGTGGAACTACCCGATGCAGATCATCGGCCGCTCGGTTGGCGCGGCGCTGACCATGGGCAACGCCTGCGTGCTGAAACCGGCCGAGGAAGCCTGCCTGACCGCGCTTGCCTTTGCCCACCTGGCGCAAGAGGCCGGATTGCCCGCCGGCGCGCTGAACGTGGTGCCCGGGCTGGGGGCCGAGGCCGGCGCGGCGCTGACCGCGCACCCCGGCATCCACCACATCAGTTTCACCGGATCGGTCGCCACCGGGTCACTGGTGCAGGCCGCCGCCGCCCGAAACGTGGTGCCGGTGACGCTGGAGCTGGGTGGCAAGTCCCCGCAACTGGTGTTCGACGATGCCGATCTGGACGCGGCGCTGCCCTTCCTCGTCAACGCCGGCTGCCAGAACGCCGGCCAGACCTGCTCGGCCTCCTCCCGCATCCTGGTCCAGCGCGGGGTCTACGACGAGGTGCGCACGCGAATGGCCGCGGCCTACGCCGACCTGACCGTCGGCCCGGCACCCGAGGACCTGCGCCTTGGCCCGCTGATCTCGGACCGGCAAAAGACCATCGTCGAAGGCTTCCTGGCCAAGGGCGCCGACCTGACCATCGCCGCGCAGGGGGTGATCGTCGATCATGCCCCGGCCACCGGCGCCTATGTCCGGCCGACGCTGTTTACCGACGTGCCGCCCGACCACCCTCTGGCGCGCGACGAGATCTTCGGCCCGGTGCAGGTGCTGATCCCCTTCGACACCGAGGAGGAGGCGGTAGAGATCGCCAACAGCACCGACTACGGGCTGGTCGCCAGCATCTGGACCGCCAATGGCGCGCGCCAGATGCGGCTGGCCAAACGGCTGCGCGCCGGGCAGGTCTTCATCAACAACTACGGCGCCGGCGGCGGGGTAGAACTGCCCTTTGGCGGCATAGGCAAATCCGGTCACGGGCGGGAAAAAGGCTTCGAGGCGCTTTATGGTTTCTCCCAGCTGAAAACCGTCGCCGCCCTGCACGGCTGACCCCCGGCTTCTTCTGTTCCAAAATATCCCGGGGGAGGCTCCGGGCACCGGAGCCGGGGGCAGCGCCCCCGCCCCGGCCTCAGACGATCACTTCCATCCGCTGCTGTTCGCCTACGCCGAACACCCGCTTGTAGCGCTCGATCTCCTCCGCCGGGCCCATCGCCTTTTCGGGATTGTCCGACAGCTTTACCGTCGGGCGCCCGTTGGCCGAGACCGCCTTACACACCAGCGAAAACGGCGCCAGCGCGTCATCGGGTACCAGCCCGCGGAAATCATTGGTCAGCAGCGTGCCCCAGCCGAACGATGCCTTGACCCGGCCCTGGAACTGCGCGTGCAGCTCGGCGATCTTGTCCACGTCGAGCCCGTCCGAGAAGATCACCCGCTTCTGCGTCGGATCCTCCCCGCGCGATCGCCACCAGTCGATGGCGATCTCGGCGGCCTTGGCTGGATCACCGCTGTCGATACGGATCCCGGTCCAGCCCGCCAGCCAGTCGGGCGCATGCTCCAGAAACCCCTTGGATCCATAAGTATCGGGCAGGATGATCCGCAGGTTGCCCTCGTGTTCATCATGCCAGTCCGACAGAACATCGTAGGGCGCCTGCGCCAGCGCCTCGTCCGTTTCCGCCAGCGCCGAATAGACCATCGGCAACTCATGGGCATTGGTCCCGATCGCCTCGACTTCGCGGCGCATGGCGATCAGGCAGTTGGACGTGCCGGTGAATTTCGGTCCCAGCCCCTCGATCATCGCCTGCACGCACCAGTCCTGCCAGAGGAAGGAGTGCCGCCTGCGGGTCCCAAAGTCCGCGATCCCCAAGCCGTCGATATCGCGCAGTTTCTCGATTTTCTCCCAGACCCGCGTCATCGCGCGGGCATACAGAACCTTCAGCTCGAACCGGCGCAGATCATTCAGGACCGCGCGGCTGCGCAGTTCCATCAGCACCGCCAGCGCCGGGATTTCCCACAGCATGACTTCGGGCCAGTTGCCTTCGAACGTCAATTCGTACTGGTCGCCCTTGCGTTCCAGGAAATAGGGCGGCAGCCGCAGGTTCTCGAACCATTCCATGAAATCGGGGCGGAACATCTGGCGTTTGCCATAAAAGGTGTTGCCGCGCAGCCAGGTGCTCTCTCCCCGGCTCAGCGACAGCGAGCGGATGTGGTCCAGCTGTTCGCGCAGCTCGCCTTCGTCGATGAGCTTGGCAAGGGGAACATCCTTGGACCGGTTGATCAGCGAAAACGTGACCTGCGTGTCGGGCTTGTTGCGAAACACCGACTGGCACATCAGCAGTTTGTAGAAATCGGTGTCGATCAGGGATCGGACAATCGGGTCGATCTTCCACTTGTGATTGTAGACTCGGGTGGCAATATCGACCATTTCAGGCTCCGCAGGCTTTCGGCCCAACGGTTTAACCAAGCGTTTCAGGGCTTGTCTAGGGCTGTGCCGCTGTCGGACCAGCGCCAACCGTCCCGCTGCAATGTCGAATCATGCAGGTCAGCAAATCGCTCCGGCGCACCGGCTTGGCCAGAAAATCGTTCATTCCCGCGTCCAGGCAGGCGGCCCGATCGCTATCCATGGCATTGGCGGTCAGCGCCACGATTGCCGGCTGTTGCGCGCCCAGTTCGCGAATGTGGCGCGTTGCATCCAGCCCGTTCATGCCCGGCATCGACATGTCCATGAACACCAGATCCGGGCAGGACACCCGTACCATTTCCACCGCCTGCTGCCCGTCGTGGGCAAATTCCAGAGACAGCGGCAGATCCCGGAGGTATTTGCGGATCAGCAGCCGGTTGACCTTGTTGTCCTCGGCAACCAGCACCCGTTTCCCCACCAGCGCCTCTGTCGTTTCCGGCGGCGCTTCGGGATCGGGCCGCTGCGTGTCGTCGCTCTGCCGAACGCCGACCACCTCCACAGGCAGGGTCACCTTGAAACTGCTGCCCTGCCCGGGGGACGACGCGACCGAGATATCGCCCCCCATCGCCTCGATCATCATGCGCGAAATCGTCAAGCCCAGCCCGGTGCCGCCAAATCTGCGTGTGGTCGCGGCATCGGCTTGTGAAAATGGTTCGAACACGCGATCCAGCTTCTCGGGTGCGATCCCGATCCCGGTATCGCTCACCACGACATGCAGCATCCGCCGCCCGGACGCTGCGGCGACTCTTAACGTGACGGTCACAGAGCCCTTTTCGGTGAACTTGATCGCATTTCCGATCAGGTTGATCAGGATCTGCCGCAAGCGTCCGTCATCAAGGCGGACAAGGGCCGGCACCGACGGATCGAATTCAACGACCAGCTTCAGCCCCTTGGTCAGTGCTTGTGGTTCAAGAAGGCGCCTTGTGTCATCCAGGCAGACGCGCAGGTCAAACACGACAGGGCTGAGCTGCATCTTGCCGGCATCCAGCTTGGACAGGTCGAGAATATCGTTGATGATCTTCAGCAACAGCTGGGCCGAACTGCGGATCGTGTCGTTGTACAATCGCTGATCCGGCGACAGGTCGGTCTCGGCCAGCATGTCCGACATGCCGATCACCCCGTTCATCGGCGTCCGGATTTCGTGGCTCATCGTCGCCAGAAAGTCGGCCTTGGCCTGTGCGGCTTCTTCCGCGGCCCGGCGCGCTTCGGCCATTTTCCGGGCATAGGCACGTGCCGCCGTGACATCCCGTTCAATCGCCACCGTCATCTCCACCTGTCCGTCCGCGTCCAGTACCGGAACAAGGTTGGTCTCGATCCAGATCCTGCGCCCGTCGCGTGTCATGTTCAGGATCTCGCCGCGAAACGGTCGCCCGTCACGAATGGCCTCTGCAATGGCGTCAATCGTTTCCGGGTTCGTGTCCGGTCCGTTCAGCAAATCGCCGGGTGTACGACCGATCACCTCGTCCTGAGGATACCCGGTTGTTCGCGTGAACGCGTCGTTGACCCATGTGATACGTCCATTGGCATCCGACAACACCACATTGTCGTTGGCATTGCGCGCCACCAGCGACAACTGTTGCGCCTCTTTCTGGCGCTGTACCAGCTTGGTATTGATCGCGGCCAGTTCCCGACCCTTTTCAATCAGGGCCAGCGTGTTTCCCCGATGCAGCCGAAAACCGCTGCTCACGAACTTCAGAAACGTGAACACCATGTAGGCGAGCAAGGCCGCACCGGCCGCATCCATGGCCGCCAGAACGCCCGGTCCGCCGCTGACGGGAACCGACACAGCAAACAGAATCGCCGGCGTCGCGGCGTAAATGATCAGCCGGGTCAGAGCCGCATGGCGATGAAATGGCAACACCAATCCGCCATTGATTGCCGCTCCGGCCAGAAACCCGATGGCGAAGAGCGGGGAATGCTGGCTGACCGGTCCGAACCATGCCAGGGCGATACAACAGGAAATGGTGATCGCCTGGATCCCGGCGGTCACGGTACTAAGGACATAGATGGTCTGAAACGGCCGCCCCCTGCGCAGGCCAATCGGCACCCAACGCAGGACCAGACAATCGACCGCTTCGCCCAACAGGGCCAGACAGATCGCCGCAATCCCGAACAACGGGCCGTTCATCAGCCACAGCGCGATACCGCCGGCAAAGGTCAGGATCTGGCGCCCCGCGAAATGTGAAACCCGTCCGCGCGCATAGCGGATCAGCAACCCTCGGCGGCTGTAGCTTTGCTTGAACCGCGAAAGCTCGTCGGTATCAGCCGACATCTCGTATGACATGTCCGGACCCCGGGTGTTCCTGTAACCCGTCTACAGCTACCCCCGTTCCGGTTAAGAAATCGCAACCGCTGTCATTCCAGCGTGACGCCGGCCGCCGTCATCGCCGACATCGCCGCCGCCAGCGACCCGTCCAGATCAATCGCCCGGCAGTGGTCCAGCGCGACAGTCACCTGAAACCCCAGCCGCGCCGCATCGACCGCCGAAAAATGCACGCAGAAATCCGTCGCCAGCCCCACCATCGTCAGCGTCTCGATGCCACGCGTGCGCAGGTATCCTTCCAACCCGGTCGGCGTTTCGTGATCGTTTTCATAAAATGCCGAATAGCTGTCGATATCAGCACGGAACCCCTTGCGAATGATCAGGTCTCCGTCGGTGCGCAAATCCGGATGGAACTGGGCGCCTTCGCTGCCTTGCACGCAATGATCCGGCCACAGCACCTGCGGTCCGTAGGGCATGTCGATCATCTCGTAAGGCCCTTTGCCCGGATGCGACGACGCAAACGAAGAATGCCCGGCCGGGTGCCAATCCTGTGTCAGGATAACCGCGTCGAACGCCGGGATCATCGCGTTGATTCCCGCCACGATTTCATCACCGCCGGGCACGGCGAGCGCCCCGCCGGGGCAAAAGTCGTTCTGCACATCGATCACGATCAGAGCTTGGGTCATGGCGGTCTCCTGTTGCTACCCAAGGCGTAAAAGGCAGGGCCGGAAGCGTCAATGCAATTGACCCTGCGCGCGGGATCGGAAATCGTCTGCTGGCAAGAGGACAGATCATGATCGAGAATGACCGCCCCGTCATCGCCAACAGCCTTTGGACCGCCACCGCCAATCCCGCGCCCGACTGCCAGCCGCTGATCGGGGCCAGCCACGCTCAGGTGGCCATTGTCGGAGGCGGCCTGACCGGCCTGTCCGCCGCTTTGCATCTGGCCGAAGCGGGCCGCGACGTGGCGCTGGTCGAGGCCGAAAGCATCGGCTGGGGCGCCTCCGGGCGCAATGGCGGGCAGGTCAATCCGGGACTGCACCTTGACCCGGACGAGGTCGAGTCCCGGTTCGGCCCCGAGTTCGGACCGCGCATTGTCAGAACCAGTGGCGCGGCGCCCCAGCTGGTGTTCGACCTGATCGACCGCCACCAGATCCGATGCGACGCCCGTCGCCCCGGCTGGATCCGCGCCGCGCATAACAAATCCGCGCTTGGGGATCTCGACAGCAAGATCCGCCAATGGGCCGCACGCGGCACGACACTGCACCGGCTGGATCAGGGCGAAATGGCCGAAATCTCCGGCACAGACACCTACGCCGGCGGTCTTCTGGACCCGCGTGGCGGCAACCTGCACCCGTTGAACTATACCTTGGGCCTGGCCCATGCCGCGCAACGCGCCGGGGCCCGGCTGCACGGCCAGTCCCGCGCCCTGCGGCTGTCCCGCGACGGCACCTCTCACATCCTGCAGACCGACAAGGGACAGTTGCGGGCACAGAAAGTGCTGCTGTGCACCAATGGCTACACCGATGACCTCGCCGCGCCGCTGAAACAGACGGTGGTTCCCGTCCGCTCGGTCCAGGTCGCGACAGAGCCGCTGCCCGAGGACATCCGCCGCACGATCCTGCCCGGCGGCCACGCGGTCGCCGATTCCCGGCGGCTGATGCTCTATTACCGCGTCGATGCACAGGGGCGCCTGATCATGGGCGGACGCGGCGCCTATGGTGACGCCGCCACCGCGCACCGGCTGCAATCCCTGCGCGACGTCAGCCGCCAGATGTTCCCGCAACTGGGCGATTGCCGCTGGGTTCATGCCTGGGGCGGTTTCGTCGCCATGACCGCCGACCACCTGCCGCATCTGACCCGGCTGGACGGCGGCATTCTGTCCGCGCTTGGATACAACGGGCGCGGCGTCGCAATGGCGACCGTGATGGGCAAGGTTCTTGCCGACTGGGCCTGTGGCACACCGGATGCCGCGCTGCCCTTCCCCGTCGCCCCGCCCCGCCCGATACCGTTTCACGGTCTGCGCAGGCTCGGCGTTGCCGCCACGGTGGCAAAATACCGCGCGCTGGACGCGCTCGGCCTGTGACCGCCGCCTTGCCCCCCGGCCCGCGACTGATGTAAATCGCCGCCATGTACACCATCGCCGCGCTCTACCACTTCACCCGCTTTGCCGATCCCGCCGCCCTGAAACCGGCGCTGCTCCAGCTCTGCCTTGACCAGGGCGTCACCGGCACGCTGCTGCTCGCCGGCGAAGGTATCAACGGCACCATCGCCGGTCCCCGCGCCGGAATAGACGCGGTGCTGGCCCATGTCCGCGCCCTGCCCGGTTGCGCCGGGCTGGAGTGGAAAGAGGCAACCGCCAGCCATCCCCCGTTTGCCCGGATGAAGGTCCGCCTGAAACGCGAGATCGTCACCATGGGCCAACCCGACGTGGATCCGCGCGCCCGCGTTGGTCACTACGTCGAACCGCACGACTGGAATGATCTGATCCGTTCGCCCGATGTCGCGGTCATCGACACCCGCAACGACTACGAAGTCGCCATCGGCACCTTCGAGGGCGCCATCGACCCCGAAACCAGCAGCTTCCGGGATTTCCCCGCCTGGTGGGAGGCCAACAAGGAGCGGTTCCACAACAAGCGCGTCGCGATGTTCTGCACCGGCGGCATCCGCTGCGAAAAATCCACCAACTTCCTGCTCGGACAGGGCGTCGAGGACGTCTACCACCTCAAGGGCGGCATCCTGCGCTACCTCGAGGAAATCCCCGCCGAAGACAGCAGCTGGCAGGGCGAATGTTTCGTCTTCGACAACCGGGTCAGCGTCGGCCACGGCCTGCGCGAAGGCCCCCACGACCTCTGCCATGGCTGCCGCCGCCCGATCCTGCCCGCCGACAAGCTGCGCCCTGAATACGAAGCGGGCGTGTCCTGCCACCAGTGCATCGACGAGACCTCCGCCGAGGACAAAGCGCGTTTCCGCGAGCGCCAGAAACAGATCGCGCTGGCCCGGTCGCGGGGCGAGGCCCATCTCGCCGGCCAGAACTGACGCGCCCTTTCATCTCTTTGGCAAATACTCCCGCCGGAGGCATCTCAGGCCGCCACCGGCGCCGTCCGGCGCGGCCGGCCGCGTGACATCAGCCACAACACGATGGCGATGTTCATCCCGTTCCAGCCGATACCGTTCACAAAGGCCCAGACGTAGCTGCCGGTGATGTCATAGATCCAGCCGGACATCCATCCGCCCAGCGCCATGCCCAGAATGGTCATCATCATCACGAACCCGACCCGCGCGCCGGCCTCTTTCGCCGGCATGTATTCCCGCACCACCAGCGCGTAGGACGGAACGATGCCGCCCTGGCTCAGGCCAAAAACCATGCTGATCACGTAAAGCGGCACCATGCCGTCGTAGGGCAGGTACAAAAACAACGCGATACATTGCAGGAACGACCCGATCAGCAAGGTCATGACCCCGCCCAGACGGTCCGCGACAAGGCCCGAAATCACCCGGCTGACAACACCGCCCAACAGCATCAGCGACAACATCTCGGCCCCGACGGCGGGCCCATAGCCCAGCCCGACGCAATAGGCGACGATATGGACCTGCGGCATCGACATCGCCACGCAACAGCCGATTCCGGCCAGTCCCAGCAGGTATTGCAACGCCCGAGGCGACAGTCCGACGCTCACCGACCGCATTGCACGCGTGGCCTCGGCCTGGGCCTGCGCCTCCAGCGGGACCCGTCGGCGCAGCAGTTGCGACAGCGGGATCAGCACGATCAGCGTCACCACCGCCAGCGTCAGGTAAACCTGTCGCCAGCCGCTGTCGGCCAGCATGCCCGCCAGCAGCGTCGGCCAGATCGCCCCGGACAGGTAATTGCCGCTGGCCACCAGCGCCACCGCGATCCCGCGCCGGCGCACGAACCAATGCGATATATCCGCGATCAGCGGGCCAAAGCCGACAGCCGTGCCCAGCCCCAGCAAAAGGTGCGTCAGCGACAGAACCGTCACCGATGGCACCAGCGTCGACAGGTAGAACCCCGCGGCAATGGCAACCGCCGCCCCGTTCAGCGCCAGCGTCACGCCAAAGCGATCCACCAGACGCCCGATCAGCAGGTTGCCCAGCGCAAAACCAACCATCGTCAGCGTATAGGGAAACGACGCCTCGGCCCTGCCCGCGCCGAACTCGGCCTCGACCGCCGGCATCACCACGACAACCGCCCACATGCCGACATTCGCCACCATGCCGATCGACAAGGTGATCAGAAGACGCAGCCAGGAATAGCGGCTGTCATGAATTTCGGTGTCCGTGCCCATGCCCGCTCGCAAAGTTGCCCGCCCGGTATCCCGGCGCATCCGGGCAACAATGGATCCGTACCGTTTCGATGTCCAGTTCCCGCCGACAGCCACGGACTGGCCGGATTACACACCGACAGCGGGCCGTGCCGGACCGCACCCTGACGGGCCGGATCTTAGAACCGATAGGTCGCCCCGAACACCGGTCCGGACTGGCTGAACGAGAAATCGTTGCCGTTGTTCAGCACGTGATCCACCGAGATATAGCGGTAGCCGCCGCGCAGCAGCCAGTTTTCGTTCAGCGCATAATCAACAGTGAACAGCACCTGCCAGGTTTCGCTGTCACTGCTGAAGCCGCCATAGTCGAAAAACGCGGTCCCCGACCAGTCCTCGGCGAAATCAAATCGCACCCGCGCCCCGATCAACGGATCCACCCAGCTGCTGTCCACCGTCGATGACCGGCCCGGCAGGACACCCGGCGTCAGGGTCATCGCCGTCTTGGTGCTGAACCAGCGGAACCCGCCGGCGACGTCAACCTCGACACCGGCGTCCTCATAGACCCTGTATGCCACATACCCGTTCAGGATCTGCGTTGTCAGCGCCGTGTTCAGCCCGGAAAACGCAGGACCGGGCGTGCTGTTGCCAAACGACAGGTCGTTGTACAGATAGTCCGCCAACAGGCTCCAACGCCCGTTGCTGGCCCCAAAGGCGCCCATGAAAGCGAAATCGAGGTTATCCAGAGCGTCAGAAAAGCTCAGCGTGCCTTCGGCGGAAAACGTGGGCCCGTTGATGCCCGTTTTGGTTTCCGGCATGAACAGATAGATCGTCGCCTCGTAGGTCCATTCCGAATTCTGCGCGTGTACCCCCGTAGCGGCGGTCATCGCCAAGAAAGCCGCCGCAATCTTTTTCAACCAGCCCATCGTCACATCCTCCCTGTTGCGGCACGCCGGATCGGCTGATGCCGTACCCCGGCGGGCGTCACCCATACCCTGACAAGGAACCGGTCCCGCGCCGCCGACAATCAATGCGCTATTATACCCGTTTCCTGCGGCGGCACGTAGGACTCAGATCAATTCATCCTCAATGGCGCGATCAACTGTCATGCGCCCGCCGCATGTCACGCGCGTAACGCGCCAGCGCCAGGTAACGATAAAGACCGTGAACGAACTTGCCGTAAGGCGCGGTCAGAAAGAACGTCAACACCGCGCTCAAGTGCAGCGCCAGCAGCGGGCCGAGCATCCCTGTCTCGCCCAGAATCCGCAGGCCAAGCCCGCTGGCGCCGGTCACCAGCAACACAACGACAAAACCATATTCCATGCCCTCATGGGGGGTTGCCCGCAATGCCGCCAGACGCCGCCGCTTGGCGTCCAGCAACCCCAGCGGTCCGATGACCAGC
This sequence comes from Seohaeicola saemankumensis, assembly GCF_020171285.1. GTDB lineage: Bacteria > Pseudomonadota > Alphaproteobacteria > Rhodobacterales > Rhodobacteraceae > JAIUZI01. Next base: position 7,811 of record NZ_JAIUZI010000010.1, on the reverse strand, counting down.
CCGATGCCGCCCGCAATCCCCAGCAGCGCCGGCAGGTCCCACCAGGCGTAGGGCGCCGGGCGGTCCAGCGCATAATGGTAAACCGTCGCCACCGAGGTCGCGGCAAAACACAGCAAGAAGCCATAAAACGTCAGGTGGTGCCACAAACGCCGCCGGTCCTTGGGCATGTCATCCTCGTTGAAACACCCCGGCCCGCCACCATCGAGATAGGTCAGCCGTGCCGCGTCGCGCCCGGCGGCCCCGTGATCACCGGCCAAAACGCCCGACGCACCGCTGTCCCGCCAGAACGCCCGCGCGCCCATGGCCACGGCCAGAACCATCCAGCCGAACGCCGCCCCGAACAGCGCGATCATCGCGTTGTGCGGCATCAGCGCATAGAACCGCCCGGGTTCCCGATGCGCCGCCCACAGCGCCCCCGGATCGCTGGCCAGCACGAACCCGGCGAGAAAGAGTGCAAAGCTGACGATCATCCCCAGCACCAGCACCTGCCCGTGACGCGCAAACACCGGTCGCGCGGCGGCAGGCCAGGCATACTGCGCATAGCTTTCCGCCCGCACCTGAGCCAGCACCTGCGGCACGTTCACGTCGAATTCATGCGGCGGCGCGAACTGGCAGTCGTGGTAACAGGCACCACAGGCGTGGCACAGGTTCGCCAGATGATTCAGGTCGCCATCGGTGAACGCGCGCTTCATCTCCATCGCCGGGAAAACCGCGCACAGCCCCTCGCAGTAGCGGCAGGAGTTGCACACCGTCATCAGCCGGTCGGCCTCGGTCAGCGCGGGGGTGCTATGCGGCATGTTTCGCGGCCTCCTGCCCGGCGATGCGGCCAAAGACCGAACCGATCGTCATGCCGATTCCGGCGGCATAGCCCTGGCCCAGCACGTTGCCCGCCATAATCTCTCCGGCGGCGAACATGTTGTCTGACGCGGTTCCATCGGCCATCAGCATCCGCGCATCATGCCCCACCTTTACGCCCAGATAGGTAAAGGTGATCCCCGGCCGCACCGGGTAGGCGTAATAGGGCGGCGTTTCGATCCGCTGCGCCCAGTTGGTCTTGTCAATCGCCAGCCCACGGGTGGTGTTGCCGTCCTTGTGGTTGGTGTCAAAGGGCCGGCCGCCGATCACCGCCGCGTTGAACCCGGTGATTGTCTCTTCGAACCGGACCGGGTCGAGGTCGAGCTTCCGGGCCAACCCGGCCAGCGTCGGGTCCGAGATCGGCGGGTAGAGCGACGGCATGAACCGTTCGATGTTCGGCGCGTCAAAGATGATATAGGCCTGCTGCCCCGGTTGGTCGGCCACCAGCCGGCCCCAGATCGCATAGCGCTTGGGCCAGATGTCCTCGCCCTCGTCATAGAACCGTTCGGCGTTCTGGTTGACCACGACCCCCAGCACGACACAATCCAGCCGGGTGATGATGCCGCCATCGTAACGCGGCGCGCGGGCGTCGATGGCGACCGCGTGGCACTGGCTGGGGTCACCGATCTGCCGGACCCCCTGATCAATCAGCATCCGCGTGACGGTCCCCCGGTTATTGGGGGTGCCACGGATCAGGAAGTTCTCTGCCTTGCCGCCCCAACCTTCCTTCAACCAGTCGAAATCGGCCTGAAACCCGCCACAGGCGGCGACGAATGAGGCCGCCGTTATCGTCTCCGTGCCCGCCGGATGCCGCACCGTGGCGCTGCGGAAATGACCCTTCTCGATGTCCAGCGCCACCACCTCGTGCTCATAACGCACCTCGACCCCCAGACCCTGCGCCGTGCGATAGAGCGCGTTCAGCATCGACCGGCCACCACCCAGGAAAAAGGAATTGGTCCGGCCCAGGCTGATTGTCCCGCCCAGAGACGGTTGAAACCGAACCCCCTGTTGCTGGATCCAGTCCAGCATCGGCTTGGATTGCGCGATCATCATCCGCGACAGATCCTGATCGGTATTGCCGCCCGTCACCCGCATCAGGTCGTCAAAGAATTCCTCTTCGCTATAGGGTCCGGTCAGCGTGTCGGTGGCATGATCGTGGGCACAGCGCATGTTGCGGGTGTGGCGGGTGTTGCCGCCACGGTAGAACTTTGGCGCGCCCTCGACGATCAGAACCCGGCACCCGGCCCGGGCCGCCGCGATCGCCGCGCATAGCGCCGCGTTGCCGCCACCTGCTACCAGCACATCCCATTGCGGCATCGCTCAGACCTTGTCCGTGACGCGGGTCAAAACCGGAAAATACTCCGCCCCGAAACCGGCGGCGCGCGCCCTTTGCATCCGCGCCTGCGCCAGTTCCGCACCGGGGGCGCGCAACCCGGTCAGCGCCGCCAGTTCCAGCGCATAGCTGACATCCTTGAGCGCATAGTCGGTCGGAAAGGCGCCGGTCGGGAATTCATCCGGCAGCATCGCCTTCATCCCGTGATTGCGCAGCGCGAAACTGTCGGCGGACCCCTTCGACAGCGTATCGAACAGCAGCCCCGCATCGACACCGGCTGCCTTGCCCATCGACAATGCCTCGGACAGCGCCACGACGGTTTCGAACAACACCATGTTGTTCAGGATCTTGACCACCTGACCGCATCCCACCGGCCCGCAATGGGTGATCTCGCTGGCGGCATACGCCAGCAGCGGCCGGATATCGGCAAAGACCTGCTCTGACCCGCCCACCATGATCGACAGCGTGCCGTCCTCGGCCGCTTGCCGGGTCCGGGCCACCGGCGCATCGGCAAAGCGGATGTCTTTCTGGGCGAGGTCCCCCGCCAACTCGCGGGTCAGGCCGACCGGGGTCGTGGACATATCGACCACCGTCAGACCGGGGCGTCCGTTGGCCACAATCCCGTCGGTCCCGCGCACCACCGCCTCGACCTGCGGCCCCCCTGGCAGCGAGAGGAACAGCACATCCACCTCCCGCGCGAGCGCCGCGATGCCATCCGCGCGCCGCGCCCCCAGCGCGACCAACCGGGCCACCGGATCATCAGACAGGTCGAATACCCGGACATCCGCCCCGGATTTCGTCAGCATGTTGCGGCAGATGGGTTCGCCCATCACGCCAAGTCCGGCAGATCCGATCACAGGGTTCGTCATGCGGTGCACTCTCCATTTCTCATCGCAGGTCGCCGGGGCCAACCGCGCGTCACGTTCAGGCTAGCCTGTCGGCAGCCGCCGCAACACCTGCGGTTTCCACGCCGTGTCGATCATCGGATCACAATGCGCGTTGCCAAAGCGTTCCACATGGTTCTATTAAACAGAACAACTGTTCTTTTGAACAGAACTTTTGACACAACCCAAAGGATCCCGCCATGCCCTTGCTGAGCTCTCCCCCTCTCCCACCGGTTCCAGGCCAGACCGAACCCCTGCTGGTCGCGGGTCAGGCGCTGCCCGGCGACGGCCCCGTTCTTGACGTGGTGAACCCGGCGGACGGCTCTTTGATCGGACAGATCGCAACCGCATCTCCGGCGCTGGTCCGCCACACCGTCGACACCGCGACCCGGGCGTTGCAGGCCTCGCAATGGGCGGCCCGGCCGCCACACGAACGGGCTCGCGTCCTGACCCGCACGGCCGACGAAATCGAACGCCAGGCCGATCACCTCGCCGACCTGCAGATGCGCGAGAATGGCAAGACCCGGACCGAAAGCCGGGGACAGGCGCTCGCTGCGGCGGGCATCTTTCGCTATTACGCCGCCGTTTGCGAATGCGCCGAGGACAGCCTGCCGCCGCCGCGTGGCGACTATTTCACCATGACCGTACATGAGCCCGTCGGCGTCGTCGCCGCCCTGACGCCCTGGAACTCACCCCTGACCATGGGCGCGCAAAAAATCGCCCCGGCGCTGGCGGCGGGAAACGCGGTGGTGCTCAAGGCCGCTGAAACCACCTCCTTTGTCTCTCTCGCCCTTGGCCAGTGTGTCGTCGCCGCCGGCGTCCCCGACGGGCTGGTCTCGGTGCTCGCCGGCGGGGTCGATACCGCCGTCGCCCTTGTGGACGATCCCGGCATCGGCCTGATCAGCTTTACCGGCGGCACGTCCACCGGCCAGAGCATCGCACGCCGGGCGGCCGACCGGCTGGTTCCGCTGATCCTGGAGCTTGGCGGAAAATCCCCGCACATTGTCTTTGCCGATGCCGATCTCAAGGCGGCCGCCAAATCGGTAGCCTCCGGCATCTTTGGCGGAACCGGCCAGTCCTGCGTCGCCGGTTCGCGTCTGTTCGTGGATTGTGCCGTGGCGGACGCCTTTGTCACCCGGCTAATCGCGGAAGTCGAAACCATGCGGGTCGGCCCACCCTCTGACCCCGGCACGGTGCTGGGTCCGCTGGCCTCCTTCGCTCAGCGTGACCGGGTCGAGGGCTTTGTCACACGAGGAACCGAGGCCGGGGGCAAGATCCTGGCCGGCGGGCGCCGGCCAGGCGGCGCGGATTTTGCCGACGGCGCCTATTACCTGCCAACGATCATCGGCGGGCTGGATAACCGGTCTGAACTGGCGCAGGAAGAAATCTTTGGCCCGGTGCTCTGCGTTCTTCCCTTCGATGGTGAAGAGGCGCTGATCAAAGCTGCCAACGACAGCGTCTATGGCCTGGCCGCAGGGATCTGGACGGCGGACTATCGCCGTGCATGGCGCGTCGCCCGCGCGATCGAGGCGGGAACCGTCTGGATCAACACCTATAAACAGCTGTCCATCGCCGCGCCCTTTGGAGGCTACAAACTGTCCGGTCTGGGCCGGGAAAAGGGGATACAGGGCATGCGCGCCTATCAGCAGACCAAAAGCATGTATTGGGCGGTCTGACGACGGCGTTTCACAAGGGATAACCCCCGCCAAGCTGGGCGCTCAACCCGCGCGCCGCGTCCAGCATTTCCGGTTTCATCCGCGCGACATCCATCTCTGTGAACCGCTCACGCGGGCCCGAGAACGACAGCGCGCCAAGCAAACGCCCGCCACCTGTGAAAACCGGTGCCGCCACCCCGGCACACAACGGATCGCGCTCGCCCAGCGACACCGCGAAACAGGTGTCGCGAATCTCATCCATCTCGGGGCCGGGTTCCGCCGGATCACCAAATGCCAACAGCACCTTGCCCGCCGCACCCCGCCGCAGCGGCAAACGATCGCCCACGTTGACCCGGTCCAGCGTCGAATGGGTCGAATCGCGCCGGAACAGGCACAGCCGTTCGTCAGCCGTCTGGCGCACGTGGAATGACGGGCTTTCCGTGCCCTGCGCCACCAGACGGTCGAAAACAGGCAGGATATGATGGCGCAACGGGTTTGACCGATCATAGGCCAACCCCAACTGCATCACCGTCGGCCCCAGCGCGTAGCGCGTTTCTTCGACCCGCACGACATAGCCTGCGTCCTGCAGGGATTCCAACAGCCGCAAAATGGTACTCTTGTAGAGGCCCGTGGCCCTGGAAATCTCGGAAAGGGTCGGTGGTGTGTCGCTTGTCTCAAGCGCCGAGATGATCGCAAAAGCCCGGTCAACGGCGGCAACGCCGCGCTGCGGTCTGTCGGCTTTGTCATCTTGCGTCGATTTGGCTGGCATCAGGACCTCGTGGCGCATTCCGCGCCACTATTCAACGTTCTGCCTGCCAGATCAAACAGTCCGCCGGATCGGACGGCAAATGTTATCCCCCAGTGCCGCGCGCATGACCGGCGCAGCACTGCGGGCGCGGATCAACCGGCAAACAGCCCTTCCTTGCGGGCAAACTCGGTGGCGTCGTCCAGTGTCCTGCCAAAGCGGGCGACAACCTCGCGCACCTCGTCCTCGGTGATGATCAGCGGCGGGCAGAATGCGATCGCATCCTTGATATTGCGAATGATCAGCCCGTGATCGTGCGCGCGTTCAAAGACATAGGCCCCCACTGTGCCCTCGGGGTCGAACTTGGTACGGGTCGCCTTGTCCGCCATCAACTGCACGGCGGCAATCAGCCCCTCGCCGCGCACCTGCCCGACCATCGGGTGATCGGCGAATTTCGCCAGTTCCGCCTGCAGGATTTTGCCCATAGCGGCGGCATTGGCGACCAGATCCTGCTCTTCGATGATCGCGAGGTTTTCAAGACCGACAGCCGTGGCAACGGGGTGACCCGAACCGGTGAACCCATGTCCGAACGTTCCCAGTTTCGCGGTATGATCGGCAATGCCCTCATACACCTTGTCGGACAATGCAATCGCGGCCAGCGGCATATAGCTAGAGGTCAGCTGTTTCGACATCACGAGGATATCCGGCGTGATCCCAAAGGTCTCGCAAGCGAACATCTTGCCCGTACGCCCAAAGCCGGTGATCACCTCGTCGGCGACGATCAGAATGTCGTGACGGCGACAAATCTCCTGCACCTTTTCCCAATAGCCCTTGGGCGGCACCAGCACGCCACCGGCGCCGATCAGCGGCTCGCCGATAAAGGCCGCGATGGTGTCGGCACCCTCCGCCTCAATCGTGGCTTCCAGTTCGTCGGCCAGACGCTGCGCAAAGTCTTCCTCGCTTTCGCCCTCTTCGGCGAACCCATAGGCGTGTGGCGTGGTCAGATGGGTGACCGGAATCGCCGGCAGATCGAAATCGGTGTGGTTCCACGGCAGCCCGGTCAGCGAACCCGAGGCGATGGTGATCCCGTGATAGCCGTTCTTGCGGGCGATGAATTTCTTCTTTTCCGGTCGCCCCAGGGCATTGTTCAGAAACCAGACCATCTTGATCACGGTGTCATTCGCCTCGGAGCCCGAGTTGGTAAAGAACACCCGCGTCAGGTTATCCGGCGTCAACGACACCAGCTTGTCGGCCAGACGCGCCGCCGGGCCATGAGTCTTCTGCGCAAAGGTGTGATAATAGGGCAGCTTGGCCATCTGCGCGGCAGCGGCATCCGCCAGCCGCTGCTGACTGAACCCGACACCGACACTCCACAGCCCGGCCAGCGCCTCGATGTATTCGTTGCCCTGCTCGTCATAAACACGTACGCCCTTCCCGTGGTCCATCACGCGCGGGCCTTCGGCCTCGAGCTTGCGGGCATTGGTGTACGGATGCATGTGTGCGGCTGCATCCAGTGCCGCCGTCGAATTGGGAACGTTCATCTGTCATCTCCTGTTGCGTGGCCCTCCTGAGAGGAACCCGAGTGCATGGCAACTTGGTGACTGCGGAATTCACGAAGATCAACCCTTGTGTCGCACGTCCACGGCATTCGCCCCGGAAACCGCCGCTTAGGCACTTTGAATCCCGCCCCGAGAAGGATCCGCTGCATGCGTTGCCAGCCCATGCGTCGGTCTTCGCATTGACGGCCGAATGACAACCAGCGCCCTTCGTTGTGAATGACGACCATCGGGTCAGACTGAGTTTCCAGGACTCCGGGTCTGCCGCCTAGTGAATGTCTTCTACAATCTTGTATCCCGGTGATATCTTCAGAACACGCTCATGACCCAAGACGATCTCACCTTCGTTCTCCGGTTTCGGAGACAAGATGACCTGATACCCGTCTCCGCCACAGGACAGATATCTCACGTCGTTCAGTCTCTCGGCCATCTCAATGTCGTAAACGCTGCCATCGGACCGCTGCGCCTCTATGGCCATCCCCACAACTTGTCTCAGTTTCGATATCGTCTCAGGGTCTTCGTTCGGGCCGCATGCCGAATAGTCCGCGCAGGAAACCAAAGAGAGCGCGGCACCAAATGTGGCCAGGATTTTCGCGCGGCGTTCCGGCGCGTTTTTCTCAATCATGTTCACGGGCCCACGTTTGTCCCTGTGGTCTTGCGTATTTTTGTACTTGTTTTGTTCTTTGTGCAAGATGGTGGATTGGGATTGGAAGAGTTGTACGAAACGGCGTTTGGAGCTGTTTGGGAGTGTAGGGAATGGTTGGTTATGTTGGGTGTGTTTTA
>NZ_JAIUZI010000009.1 GCF_020171285.1 Seohaeicola saemankumensis | reverse complement strand
AGGGTTCAAGTCGCGCCATCTGCGCGTCCGTCAGCCAGAAGAGATCAGACATGTTCACCGCTCGTTTTCCGCGCGGTGAATCATGCAGTCACCAGAAAATCAATGGGTCCTGACCCTAGTCTCCACCGGATCGGCACCGCCGATCCGACATCTCCTAATCTCAACCGGATCGGCACCGCCGACCCGAAATGGCTCAGCTGAAGCTGCGCTCGATCTTGTCCAGCGTCTCCATCGCGCTCAGCACGTCAGCCACGTCGCCATTGGGCTTGCGGCCCTCCTGGATCGCCGAAATGAACTCGCGGTCGATCAGCTCGATGCCGTTGTTGCTGACCGCGACGCCGCTCAGGTCGATCTGGTTGTCGTAGCCGTCATAGAGGTCATCGTAGCGCGCGATATAGGTGCCCTTGTCGCAGATATAGCGGAAGAAGGTGCCGAGCGGACCGTCGTTGTTGAACGACAGCGACAGGGTGCAGATGGCGCCGTCGGCGGCCTTGAGCCCGATCGCCATGTCCATGGCGATGCCCAGGTCGGGGTGCGGCGGGCCCTGCAGGCCGAACGCCTCGACCGCCTGGCCGCCGGTCTGGTACTGGAACAGGTCGACGGTGTGGCAGGCGTGGTGCCACAGCAGGTGATCGGTCCAGCTGCGTGGTTCGCCCTTGGCGTTGGTGTTGGTGCGGCGAAAGAAATAGGTCTGCACGTCCATCTGCTGGATCTTCAGCTCGCCGGCGTCGATCTTGTTCTTGATCCACTGGTGCGAGGGGTTGAACCGGCGCACCTGCCCGGCCATCGCCACCAGCCCGGTTTCCTGCTGCACCCGCACGATTTCCTGGCTGTCGGCCAGGCTGTCGGCCATCGGGATTTCCACCAGCACGTGCTTGCCCGCCTTCATGCAGGCGATCGCCTGTTCGGCGTGCAGCTGGGTGGGCGTCGACAGGATCACCGCGTCGACGTCATCGCGGGCGATACATTCCTCCAGCGTGGTGCCGGCGTGGCCGATGCCGCGTTCGGCGGCAAAGGCTTCGATCTTGTCCTTGGTCGGCCCCATCACCGAGGTCACCTCGACCCCGTCGATATTGGCCAGGGCATCAAGGTGTTTCATTCCGAAGGCGCCATAGGCGCCGGCTACGCAAAGTCTCACGGGTCTTGTCCTTCTTCTCAGGTCCGGTTTTCCAGGATGATATGGCCCACGGCGGTGTTCGAGGCCGGCACGTGGTAGTGGCGGTGCACCTCGGTGACCTCCTCGTCCAGCGCGCCGCGCATCACCAGCCACATCACCATCTCGATGCCTTCGCTGCCTGTTTCGCGCAGGTATTCGACGTGGTCGATCTGCCGCGCCGCATCGGGGTCGCTGGCCATCATGTCGAGGAACCGCTGGTCCCACTCGGCGTTGATCAGCCCGGCGCGCTTGTACTGCAGCTGGTGGCTCATGCCCCCCGTTCCAAAGATCACCACGTTGAGATCCTCGTCATAGCTCTCCACCGCGCGGCGGATCGCCTTGCCCAGCTGGTAGCACCGGTTGCCGGTGGGCGCGGGGTATTGCACCACGTTGACCGCCAGCGGAATGACCAGCGCCGGCCATTCGTCATCGACCCCGTGTTCGCCATACATCACCGACAGCGGCACGGTGAGGCCGTGATCGACCTCCATCTCGTTCATGATGGTCAGGTCGAATTCATCCAGGATCACCGACTGCGCGATATGGCTGGCCAGTTTCTGGTGGTTCTTCACGACGGGAACCGGGCGCGGGCCCCAGCCTTCGTCGGCCGGTTTGAACTCGGCCGCGCAGCCCAGCGCAAAGGTCGGGATGCACGAGGCGTCGAAGGCAGTGCAATGGTCGTTATAGACCAGAAAGATCACGTCGGGTTTCTGTTCCTTCATCCACTCGCGGGATTTCTTGAAGCCCTCGAACACCGGCTGCCAATAGGGCTGGTCGGTGATGCCGGTGTCCATGGCGACCCCGATCGCGGGCACATGGCTGCACCCGACGCCTGCTGTAATTCTTGCCATTAGTCGTCTCCCCACTCGGATTTGTATCGGTTGCCGTCGATGGGGCGTCCACCATGCAACATCATGTCCCGGTATTCCTCGCGGCTGACGCCGGTCATCATCGCCGCCAGATCCTGAAAGGTGATGCCGTCGTTGGCGGCCAGCTTGGAGGTGTAATAGATGTTGCCCCCCAGTTTCAGCAGCCCGTTCCAGTCGCGGTCCAGCACCGCCTGTTTCTGTTCCGGCGTCATCGGATAGCGGTCCAGATAGCCGGATTCGTCGGCGGCAAAGGCATCGCGGTTCTTGCCCAGCCTGAGCGAGATGCAGAACTGGTTCAGATGATAACCCTCGCGCGAGCGGTCGGCGTCGAACACGAAGGTGCCGGGGATGTCGTCATAGTCTTTGGTCTGTCCGGTCATTTGGTCCTCCCAAGTGTGTCACGCCGGTGCGGCGCGTGCCGGGTGTTCGCGAGGGGTCCGGCAATGGTCAAATGCCCCGAACCGCCCCTGATGCCATCATGCACCCGAGGGCGGCGCGTTTCCAAGGATGCAGATAGCATTCCGGCCGCGGCGGGCGAAATTCAATGCCGCCCGCAGATATTCATTTCTGTTATAGCCCGTATCAGGCCAGCGCCGCCTCGCGCACCATGTCCAGAAACCGCTGCTGGGTCGGTGTCGGCTGCCAGCCGGCGCGAAAGGTCAGCCCGATGGGCCGCAAGCTGTCGTGCAGGTCCACGTCCAGCGGCACCAGCAGCCCGTGCGCCTGTTCGACCTCGATCTGCTTGCGCGACATGATGGTCAGGTAGTCGCCGCGCATCATCAGCCCGCGCACCAGCACCAGCGAACTGGCCACGATGCGCACCGGCGTATCGGGCAGCTGCGGGATGCGCAGGCTTTCGAACAGGTACGATCCCGATGGCGTCGCCTTGGGCGGGGCGATCCACGGATACTCCAGCAGGTCCTCCAGCCTGAGCCCGGCTCGGCCCGCGAGCGGGTGCGAGGCGGAGGCGACCACCGAAAGCGGATCGTCGAACAGCAGCTCTTGCACCACGTCATCGGCCGGCACCGGGTCGCGCAGCGCCCCGATCAGGAAATCCAGCTCTCCGAACCGCAGGTCGCGCAACAGCGTGGCGTAGGGCCCGTCGACACAGTGCAGCTGCAGCTGCCCGTTGGAGTCGTTGAGCAGCCGGTCGATGGCCGCCGGCAGGATCGCGGTGCGCGACAGCGGCAGCGCCCCCACCCGGATCCGCGTCGAATCGCGGCCCAGGAATTCGCCGACCTCGAAATTGCCCTGCTGGATCTCGCTCACCGCGAGGCGGATGTGGTGGGCAAAGACCTCGGCCGAGGGCGTCAGCTCCACCCCCCGCCGCACCGGTTCAAAGAACACCATGCCCGACAGCCGCTCCAGATCCCGTGCCGCCCGGTGCACCGCCGGCTGCGACACCCCCAAGAGCCGCGCGGCGTGGCTGAAATTGCCGGTCCGCGCCACTGCCGTCAGCGCCTTGAGCTGCACCGCCGTGGTCAGCCGGTGAAAATCGCGCCGCCCCTGCGCGCCCTGTTTCGGCGCGCGCTTGCGCGCCTGCCGCTCGCCGTCCTTGAGATAGCCCAGTGCGCGGGTCACCCGGTGCAGGTAGAGTTCCCCGACCTCGGTCGGATACATCCCCTCGGGGCGGCGGTCGAACAGCCGGACCGCCAGCGCCTGCTCCAGCTTGCCCACCGCCTGCGTGACGGCGGGCTGCGACAGGTGCACCCGGTCGGCGGCGACATTGATGCGGTTCGACTCCGCGACCTCCTGCACCGCATAGAGGTGCCGGACATTGGGTAAGGTGAACTCTGCCATCGCCATCGGCCCCTCCTGAATTTCTCGCAATCTATAACATATACCAATTGCCGCATCCAAGGTTCAAACTGGTGGAATTCCCCCACCACCGATTATGGTCCCGGTCACCGGGTGATCGATCCCCGGACCCACAAGGAAACAAGGAAACTGCGCCATGGACGCCGATTATCTGCCCTTTCACCCGGCCCCCAAGAAGCCGGACTTCGTGCCCCCGGCGGGCGCGGTCGATGCCCATTGCCATGTTTTTGGCCCCGCAGACACCTTTCCTTATTCGCCGAACCGCAAATACACCCCCTGCGACGCCCCCAAGGCAAAACTCTTTGAACTGCGCGACTACCTCGGGTTCGCCCGCAACGTGATCGTGCAGGCCAGCTGCCACGGCCCCGACAACCGCGCCATGGTGGACGCGCTGCGCAGCGCCGGCGACCTGGCCCGCGGCGTCGCCGTGGTGTCGCCTGACGTGACCGACGAAGAACTGGCCGAAATGGACGCCGCCGGCGTGCGCGCCGTGCGCTTCAACTTTGTCAAACGCCTGGTCGATGCGACACCCAAGGAGGTGTTCATGGGCATCGCCGAACGGGTGGCCAAGCTGGGCTGGCACATCGTCGTTTACTTCGAAGCCCCGGATTTAGAAGATCTAATCCCGTTCCTGGAAAGCCTGCCGACCACCATCGTGGTCGACCACATGGGCCGACCCGATGTCACCAAGGGCACCGATCACCCCGACTTCCAGCGCTTTGTCGACCTGCTGAGCCGCAATGACAACATCTGGACCAAGGTGAGCTGTCCCGAACGTCTGACCGTCGATGGCCCGCCCTACGACGACGTCGTGCCCTTTGCCCGGCTGCTGGTCGAAACCTTCCCCGACCGCGTGCTCTGGGGCACCGACTGGCCGCATCCGAACATGAAGTCCCACGTGCCCGACGACGGCGCGCTGGTCGACGTCATCCCGAAAATCGCGCGAACGCCCGAGCTGCAGCAACAGCTGCTCGTGGACAACCCCATGCGCCTTTACTGGGCGTGAACCGTTAGGAGGAGACCGATGGACCAGCCCGGCTTCGATTACCATATCGACATCCCCGGCACGACCATCTTCGATGGCAAGATGGCCATGAAGGGCTATGCCCTGAACAAGATGTGCTATGCCTTCAACCAGAAAGCCAACCGCGACGCCTTTGCGGCGGACGAAGAAGGTTTCATGGAGCAATACGGCCTGAACGAAGAGCAGAAACAGGCGATCCGCGACCGCGACATCCTGGCGATGATCGAGGCCGGCGGCAACATCTACTACCTCGCCAAGTTCGCCGGCATCTTCAAGCTGTCGGTGCAGGACGTGGGCGCCATGCAGACCGGCGTCACCACCGAGGAATTCAAACAGAAACTTCTGGACGCGGCGGATCAGTAACATGGCAAAAATTCTTGGCGGTATCACCACCTCGCATATCCCCGCCGTGGGCAATGCGATCCAGAACCAGCTGCAGGACGATCCCTACTGGAAGCCGTTCTTTGACGGCTACCCCAAGGTTCACCAGTGGGTGAAGGACAACAAGCCCGACTACGTGATCAACATCTACAACGATCACGGGCTGGGGTTCTTCCTCGACCGGATGCCGACCTTTGCGATCGGCGCGGCGCATGAGTACAAGAATGAGGACGAAGGCTGGGGCCTGCCCTCGCTCGCGCCCTTCCCCGGCGCGCCGGAGCTGAGCTGGCACATCATCGAAAGCATGGTGGCCGATGAATTCGACATCACCTCGTGCCAGGAACTGGCGGTCGATCACGGCTTTGTCGTGCCGATGCAGCTGTTTTGGCCGGGCGCGCCGAACAACCCGGACATGCCGCGCGCGGTGCCGATCTCGGCCAATACGGTGCAGCACCCGATCCCGACCCTGAAACGGGCGCTGGATTTCGGCAAGGCGCTGGGCCGCGCGCTGAACTCCTTTCCCGAGGATGCCAAGATCGTGATCCTGGGCACCGGCGGGCTCAGCCACCAGCTGGACGGCGCGCGCGCCGGGCACATCAACAAGGAGTTCGACCAGTACTGCCTGGAAAACATCGTGTCGAACCCCGAAGAGCTGACCAAGATCACCCGCATGGAGCTGGTCGAAAAGGCAGGCGCGCAGGGCACCGAATTCCTGATGTGGATGATGATGCGCGGGGCGCTGGGCGACAACGTCAACGAGATCACCCGGAACTATCACATTCCGATCTCGAACACCGCCGCCGGTACCCTGCTGCTGGAATGTGCCGCCTGAGGCAAGGCACCCAAAATTCTTGCAAAGAATTTTGCCAAGAAAATTGGCTAATTTTCTTGGGGCGTCACCCAGGAACGGAAAACGGGCCGCCCCGCGTGGGCGGCCCGTCTGCTTGTGCGGTACCTGCGTCTCCCGGCGCCAGTCGGGACCCGCGGCGGCTTACTGGAAGGTCGCCAGGTAGGCGGTCACATCGGCGATTTCGCTTTCCTTGCGCAGGCCGGCAAAGGACATCTTGGTGCCCTTCATGAAATCCTTGGGCTTGGTCAGGAAGGCGGCCAGGTTGGCTTCGTCCCAGACCAGGCCACCGGCGGCGGCCTCTTTCAGGGCGTCCGAATATTTGAAGTCGGGGTTCGCACCGGCGGGCGCGCCGACGATGCCGTTCAGGATCGGGCCGACCTTGTTCTTGGCGTCGTCGCCCACCGCGTGGCACGCCTTGCACTTCTTGAAGATCTTTTCGCCCTTGGCCGCGTCACCCTCTGCGAATGCAGGAACGGCGAGGGTCACCAGCATAGCTGCCGCGACTTTGGCTTTCCAGTTGATCATTATCTGTTCCTCTTTTCCTCAGATCATCAGTTCTATTCGCGCGTCTCCAAATGCGGCCACGGCCGCATCGGCCTTTGTGTCATCTAGCAGGCATAGCGCAGTGGACAACCCATCCGCAACAGCCGCCCGGCCTGCACTGACCGAGACCAAAGCACGCCTTGCCAAAGCACCAGGGTTGTCGGGGTCCAGAATGTGTCCCAACGCACCGGCCTTGTCCAGCACCGTAGCCTGCGGCGCGGAGGTCGCCAATGCCCTGTCTGCCAGGCTGACCCGCCGCAGGACGCGACCATTTGTATCAGCAATCCCCGCCGCCCAGGCGGATCCGTCCGGTTTCGGGCCCAGGGCGGCGACTTCGCCAATGTCGATCAGCACATTGCCCAGGCCCCGCGCCGCCAGCAGCGCGGCGATCCGATCGGTGACATAACCCTGCGCCACCCCGTTCAGCGTGATCGCCAGGCCGGGCCGCGCAAAGCGGACCTCGCGCGGGTCGTAGTGCACATGCTGCCAGCCCCGGGGCAGCGCGCGCGCCGGGGCGCCCTGCGCCAGCGCCTGCCAGGCGCGCTGCACGGTCGGGTCGAATGCCCCCGCCGTGGCGCGGTGCAGGCTGCCTGAAAGGCTCAGCACCTCCAGCATCTCGGCCGCCGGACGGGGCAGCACGCCATCCCGGTTCAGCCGCACGATTTCGCTGTCGTCACGGTAGAGGCTAAAGATCGCCTCCAGCCGGGCGATCTCCCGCTCCACAGCGGCAAAGACCTGCGCCGCCTCGCCCGCCGGCAGACCGGTCAGCGTCATCGACGCGGGCGCGCCCAGCGCCACGCCGCGCCAGCGTTCGGTCGCGGCCTGCGCCGGCAGCCCCGCGACAGACGCGGCGGCGGCGGAAATTGTCAGGAAACGGCGGCGCGTCAGGGTCATGACGGGATCTCCAGTGTTGCGTCCAGGTCAACGGCGCCCAGCGCCGCATCGTCGGGAATGTCATCCAGCGCCAGCGGCTGGCCGCCATATCGCGCCACGAACCCCTGGGCCTTGGCCGGGTCGGAAAACGGCACGATCTCGGGCGCGCCCATGCCGCCGGCCACGTTCGAGCCGACGACAAAGACCGCTCCTGCCGCCGCGATCCAGTTCTGCGATCCGGGCCGCGCCCAGGACGGCGCGGCGCCCATGTCGTTGACATAGATCGCCACGATGTCGGCGTCGCGCTCGGGGCTCTTGAGATAGGCCACCAGATCCCGCACCTGGGCAAAAAACAGCGGCTGCGGATAACCATCCAGATGGATCTGCCCCTTGGGGCCGGGGTGGTCGGCGATGTTCATCTGGCAGAAATGCGCCAGCGCCTCGGCTGTCAGTTCGGTGGGCGGCGGCGGCGACTTGGCCTCTTCCTTGCAGGCGGCCAGCGTGGCCAGGGCGGCCAGCGCGATCAGGGAAAGGCGTCTCACGGTTCCACCCTCCGAAAGGCGGCGCGGGCCAGCACGAAACCGATCAGCGGCCAGACCAGCAGCGACAGCGGCGCGGCCCATGCGGGCAGCGCGGCGGCGGCCCCGGCCATGCCGCTGGTCATCGCCACCCCTTCGGAGGCGGCCATGTTCCAGACCCGGAAGGCATCCGCCGGATTGGCGACCATCACCCATGGGAACACGGTCTGGGTGAACCAGCCGCCCGCGTCCATCACCACCGCGCCCAACAGGCCCAGATCATAGAGCACCACGAAGACCAGCCAGACCCCGGCCGACAGGCCGGCGGCCGAGGCCGGATCCCGCGCCAGCGCCGACAGCATGTAGCCCAGCACCAGGAACACGGTGCCCAGAAGGATCGAGGTGCCGATCAGCCGCGCCAGCGCGGTCAGGCTTTCGGCCCCGGCCCCGCCCGACAGCGCCGCCACCGCCCCGGCGGTGCCAAAACCCACGGTCATCGCAATGGCCAGCGCGGTCACATGCGCCAGCCCCTTGCCCAGCAGGATTTCGCCGCGCCCCGCAGGATAGGAAAGGAGCAGACCCAGGCTGCCGCGATCGGCCTCGCCCGCGATGGTGTCAAAGGCCATCATCAGCGCCAGCAGCGGCGCGAGATAGACCGACAGCGTGGTCATCGAGGCCACGGAAATGGTCAGCATGTCGACGCCCAGCGAGCCGGTCGGCGCAGAGCCGGCAAAGGTCAGCGCCAGCGCAAACAGCACCATGATCAGCGTTGCCATGAACAGCCAGCGGTTGCGGCGCAGGATCAGCATTTCGGCCTGCGCAATGGCAAATACCCGTCCCATCATGCCTGCCCCTCCCGTGCATAGTGGCGATACAGATCCTCAAGGCGCGGCGGCGTCATCTCGACATCGGCCACGGTGTCGCCCATCGCCGCGATCTCGCGCAGGGTGCGCATCTTGGTGTCGGGATCGCACAGCAGCTCGACCGAGGCGCCGTTGATCCGTGTGCCGCCGGTTTCGGCGGCGATCCGGTCGGCGTGCCCGTCCACCGCAATCACCCGGACCCGGGTCGGCAGCCCGGCGGCGCGCGACAGGTTGGCCAGCGTGTCGTCGGCCACCTTGACCCCCTTGCGCAGGATGGCGATGCGGTCGGTGCGCGCCTCGACCTCGGTCAGGGCGTGGCTGGCGATCAGCACGGCGGTGCCCTGGGCTGCCAGCTCGTCGATGATGGCATAGAGATCCTGCCGCGAGATCGGGTCAAGCCCGCTGGTGGGTTCATCCAGCAGCGCGACCTTGGGCTTGCCCAGCAGCACCTGGGCCAGCCCCAGCCGCTGCCGCATCCCCTTGGAATAGGTGCCGATCCGGCGGTCCAGCGCATCGCCCAGGCCCACCCGCCCCAGCAGGCCGGGCACATCCGCGCGCTGCCCGTCGAGGCGGGCGAACAACGTCAGCTGCTCGCGCCCCGTCAGCGCAGGGTGAAAGCTGACCGCCTCGGGCAGGAACGCGGTGGCGCCGCGCGCCGCCGCGCTGCCCGGTTTCGCCCCGGCGACCGAGATCGACCCGCCGTTCAGCGGCGTCAGCCCGAGGATGGTTTTCATCAGCGTCGATTTGCCGGCCCCGTTGTGGCCCAGCAGCGCCACCCGTTCACCGGGGGCGACGGTCAGGTCCACGTCAAACAGGACCTGCGTCTTGCCGCGCATCTTGGACGCGGCGCGGATGGTCAGGGCGTTATCCGTCATGGGGCACCTTCTTGCTTGCCTCCGGTACTGTGGGGCGCATCAATGCGTGGCTGTCAATGACACCGCCCGGCAACAGCGCCGGAAAGGCGGATTGCGACCAGCGCACCAGTTGCACGGCGGGCGATCCCAGCAGCAGTTTCGCCGCCGGCTGGGTCCACAGCACGTGGTCCATGCTGTCGTTCGGGCGATAGGGCACATCGGCGATGCCGTTGCCGTCCACGTCATATGCGGCGAAGTCGGACCAGTAGTTGCCGCGCCCGTTCTCGGACCATTCCACCCAGCGGGACGAGACATATTTGACCTGCGTGCGGTTGCCGACAAAGGCGTTGCCGACCATGCGGTTGCGTTCCGATCCGGCGGTAAAGTGGATACCGATGTCGCAGCCTTCGAACCAGTTGTCGGAGAAATCATTCTTGTTGGAGTTATAGAGGAACGAGCATTTCTCGGCCCCGCCGCGCACCAGGTTGCCGCTGATCTCGCTGTTGTTGGTATAGTTCAGCATCACGCCGTGATCGCGGTCGCCGATGGACACGTTGTTCAGCACCCGCACCCGTTTGGAGAACATCACCGCATAGCCCAGGTCGTTGCCGACCGAGACATTGCCGGTGACCTCGGAGTTGTTGGCGTACATGTAGTGGACGGCAAAGCGCAAATCGCGGAACAGGTTGTCGCGGAAACTGTTGCGTTTCGAAGAGTTTACAAAGATCCCGTCGCGGCCCCAGCGGATGTCGTTGCCGATCACCTCGGCCCCCGGCGCGTTCCAGACATAGACCCCGTTGCCGCGCCGGTTCATGTGCCGGTCCTGGCGGCCCTCGATCACGTTGTCGGCGACCAGCGCGTCGCGCGCGCCGTGGATGTCGATGCCATAGAGATTGCCCAGCACCCGGTTGCCGGTGATCTGCGGGGCGGTCGCCTCCTTGGTCAGCTTGATGCCGCTGTCGATCTCTTCGTGGCTTGAGCCGGAGCCGACCACCGTCACCCCGCGCACGGTCACGTCCGCGCCGGTGACGGTGATCACACTGCCCCTGCCCCCGCCGTCGATGGTGGCCTCTCCCCCGCCCTCCAGAACGACGGGAAAGCCCAGCACGACGGTCTCGCTGTAGGTGCCGGGCCGCAGGCGAAGCGTGTCGCCCGGCGCGGCCCGGTCCAGTGTTTCGGCGATGGCCCCCGCGCGCACCGGCACGTCCCACTCCGCCGCATGCAGCGGCGCAGCGATCAGGGCGGATATGAGCAGGAGCCAGCGCATGGCTTAGGACGCCCGCGGTTCGACAAACATCCGGCCGCGCATTTCCATGTGCAGCGCGTGGCAGAACCACTGGCAGTAGAACCAGTGCACGCCCGGGCGATCCGCGACAAAGGTCACAGACGAGGTCGCCTGCGGCCCGATCTCCATGGCGACGCCAAAGTTCGCCATACAGAAGCCGTGGGTCACGTCGTCGACGTCATCCATGTTGGTGACATAGACGGTCACCTCGTCGCCCTGTTTGACCGTGAATTTCTCCATCGAGAATTCCGGCGCCACCGAGGACATGTAGACGCGCACCTTGTTGCCGTCGCGGATGATTTCGTCGTGACCCCAGTCCAGATCGACGCCATCGGCCTCGGCCTGCTTGCGGGCGTCTTCCCACAGCGGGTCGTTGCGGTCGTAGACGTTGACCGGGTTGACGATGTCGCGGCGCACGATGATCGAATCGTGCGGTTCGGCAAAGGTCGGGCCGTCGTGCACCACTTCCATCTTGTCGCCGGTGATCGAGATCAGCTGCTCGTTCTCGGGCTTCAGCGGGCCCACGTTCAGGAACCGGTCTTTCGAGAACTTGTTCATCGAAATCAGCCACTTGCCGTCGGCTTCCTTGGTTTCGCCCATCGAGGTCGAGTTGTGGCCCGGCTGGTACTGCACGTCGACCTTGTCGAGGATCGGATCGACGTCTTCGCCGGCGAACTGCTTGATCGCCTTGTCGACGTTCCACTTCACCACCTGGCTGTCGAGGAACAGCGTGGTAAAGCAGTTGCCCTGACCGTCGAAGGCGGTGTGAAGTGGACCAAGACCCAGCTGCGGTTCCGCCACGATGCACGAGCGCGGATCGGCGCCGTCAAACAGCGCATCCAGCTTGGTCACATCCATGACGGACACGGTCGGGCTGAGCTTGCCGTTGATCATCACGTGCTTGCCATCGGGTGCCGTGTTGATGCCGTGCGGCGAGTTCGGGATCGGGACGTAACGGGTATAGTTCTTGCCCGTGTCCTTGCGCCCGTCGACGACCTTGACGCCGTTCAGCTCCTGATAGTCACCTGCGGCGATACCGGCCTCGATTTCCTTGAGGTTGAACACGACCACGTGGTCGGTCTCGTTCGCGGTCATCTCGGCCAGGTTCATACCCATTTCCGAGTTGTACGAGGTCGAGAAGGCGTATTTGCCCTGATAGTCGCAGTCGGTGTTGTCGAGGTTGCCCGACACGATCACCTGCCACGCGATTTCCATCGTGTCACCGTCGATGGCGGTAAAGATGTTCACGTATTCCTCGGGCTTGTCCAGGACAGAGCCGTCGTTGACCAGCGGCGCCTCGTGTTCGCCGTTGGCAAAGACATAGCCGGTGCGCGGGTATTTCTGCGGCCGCATGCCGTGGATGTCATGCGCGTTCGGGATCTCGATGATCTTGTCGCATTTCATGATGTCGCAGCGCACGCGGGCCACCCGCGTGTTGGCCTTGTCGTTCATGAACAGGTAACGGCCGTCATAGGTGCCGTCGGTGAACGACATGTGCGGGTGGTGCAAATCGCCGTTGTCATAGGTGACCTTGCCGTTGGCGGCGAGAAAGCTCTTGGTTTCCTCGGTCAGACCCTCGGTCAGCACCTTGAGCGACTCGTTGGTCTGGCCCCAGCCGGTGGCCGAGCAGCGGTTGAACACCGGCACCCGCATCAGTTCGCGCATCGACGGGATGCCCATGATGCGCAGTTCGCCGGTCTGGCCCGAGGACCAGAAGCCGTAATAGTCGTCCAGCTCACCCGGAGCCAGATGGCTGCTGGCGGCGGCGGCCTGCGCGGCGTTGCCGCCCAGCAGGGTGCTGCCGACACCGGTTCCGGCCAGGACAGCGCCGGTGGCCGTGGCCCCCAGCATCCCGCGCCGGGTCATGGCGAGTTTTTTGAAAGCTTCTGACATAGTGTTCCCTCCTTCAAGAAGCGGTCGTGGTTGCGGCGTTTGGATGGTTCGCCGGTGGTTTTCCGAGGTTCGGCGCCGGCGCCTTGCCGACTTTCTCGCGCCGTTTGAGCTGGCGGATGACGACCGGGCACTTGGCCTCGGATTGGTAAAGCACCTGGCAGTGCAGGCAGTTCACGCATTCGTTCGGGTTGATTTCACCCGTGGGGTGGATCGCCTGCACCGGGCATTCGTTGGCGCAGGTGTGGCAGGGGCTGCCGCATTCCTTGTAGCGTTTCAGCCAGTCGAACATGCGGATCCGGGCCGGGATCGCCAGCGCCGCGCCCAGCGGGCAGAGATAGCGGCAGTAAAACCGTTCGATGAACAGCCCCGCCAGCAGCAAGAGCAGCGCAAAGACGACAAAGGGCCAGTCGCGGACGAACTTGAGGATGATCGCGGTCTTGAACGGTTCGATCTCGGCATAGGTTTCTGCCAGCGGGATCGACACGAAGGAGATCCCGAACAGCCCGAGAAAGATCATGTATTTCGCGGGCCACAGCCGTTCGTGCAGGCCCCAGGGCAGTTCCCACTGCGGGATCCTGAAAACGCGGCCGATCCGGTTGGTCAGCTCCTGCAGCGCACCAAAGGGGCACAGCCAGCCACAATAGGCGCCCCGGCCCCAGAACAGCAGCGCGGCGGCCACCGCGAACCACTGGATGAACACCAGCGGATCCAGCAGGAAGGCATCCCATGTGAACCCGGTGCGCAGCGACCCCGCCAGCGCCATCAGGTTGACCACGCTGAGCTGCGCGTTGGCGTACCAGCCCAGGAACACCAGCGTCACCGTCAGGTATCCCATGCGGAACCAGAAGAACGCGCGCTGGTGCCGGGTCGCCTGCATCTGAAAGAAAAAGACCCCCGTCAGCACCAGCAGCATGGCGCCCAGCACGCCGATCTCGACCTTGCGGTCGCGCCAGATGCGTTTCCACAGCGCCGCCTTGGCGGCGGCCTCGCCGGTGGCGTCATCCACCACCTTGGGTGCGGCGACCGGCAGCAGGTACTGCTCGGGCAGCTTGTAGCCCAGATCGAAGGTCAGAAAGATCTTGTCGACCGCGCCCACCGCGCGCTGTACCAGCAGCTGCAGGCGGAAGGGTTCGGCCGGGTCGAACTCGGCATCCGCCGGGATCTTGAACATGTCCAGCTCGGTAAAGGTCGGGCTGTCGGTGGTGGCCAGATCGCCCAGCCGCTGCTGCTGCTTGTCAAAGAACCGCACCGACTGGTCGCCCTGGATCAGCTGGATCCGGTCAAAGATGCCGCCCCGGACATAGCCCGACCCCTTGAAAGAATAAGCCCCGCGCCCCAGCACCAGAATAGCGTGTTCGCCCTCTTTCAGCCGTTTCTTGAGGTTTTCGTACTCGGCATCGCCTAGCAGGGTCCGGCCAATCGACGGCACAGAAACCAGCGCCATGTGCATGTCGATGAACGTATCCTCGGGCGCGCCCGGTTCCGGGCGCTTGATGGCGCGGGCGTCGCCGGTTTCCTCGAACGCGGCGTTGACCTGGCCCACGTCCAGCGTCATCCGCCGGATCGACCCGTCACCCGACAGGGTGGTCCAGTCGCTGATGTCCTCATTGGACATGTCGACCTCGCGTTTCGGCCCGGTGTCAGCGGCCGGCGCCAGCCCGCCCAGTCCCAGCGCGCGCGACACCTTGATGCCACCGCGCACAAGGCTGTCGTCGATCACCATGATCGTCACCGTGGCGCCCGAGATGATGTCCAGATCATGCCCCTCGCCGCCGGTCTCCGCCTCGACCTTCAGATCCAGCCCGGCGTACCCTTCGGTCAGGGCGACCATTTTCGAATTGGGGATACCGATCAGCACGATCGGTTCGGAATGTTTGACCAGTTTCACCCCGGTCAGCACCGCATCGTCATCGATGGCGGCGACCACGTGGATCGGTTTGCCGGAATACCCCGTCGTACCGACGAAGTCCGAGGTCAGAAAGGCCCAGGCGACCCGCTCGCCGCCCTTGAGCACCGGGGCGACCTTGACGTCGTCACGCACCGGGCCAAAGGCATCGGCGCCGGGAAACAGCTCGGACGGGGTCAGATCGGGAAGGAAACTGTCGAGGCTGTCGGCCTGGGCGCGCTCCACGCCGACCAACAGCGCGAGGCCACAGAAAAGGGAAGCCAACCAGCCGGAAATGGCGCGCCTGTGTGTCACAGCGCTCTCCTTTCAAAGGACATTACGGCCGTGACTGCGCGAGGGTCGGGCAGGTACGCATCACTGCGCGCGCCCGGAGGCCCCCGGTTGTCAGGCCAGAATCTTGCAGGGTTTTCGGGTATCTCGGCCGCATAGCCGGGGTCCGCCGGGGCCGCGTCCGCCCGGCCGGCCAGCTGCGCCGCCAAAACCGGCAGCGCGCCCGCCGCAAACACCGCGCACATCAGGCAGTCGTTGCAATCCGGACAGGGCTGGTCCGACGGCACGCCGCCGGCCATATCGAACCGGATCAGCTCTACCCCGTCGGTGCCGCAGATTTCGATCCAGGTCCCGTCGCCCGCCGCCTGCGCCGCCGCCGGCAGAACCCCCGGCAGCGCCAGAAGAACCGTACAAATCGCAGCAATTCCAAGCCGTTGCGCCTGAGAAACAAACGCTCTGATCGACTGGATATGTGGCAGCAGACGCGGCACGAACCTATCACTTCCTGTTCACGACTCGGGCAAACGGTAAGCCGTTCACCGGGCCGGCGACTTGACCAAAGTCAGGCGTCGGACCCTATTGCGCGGCCATCGGCATCCGGGCGATCTGGCAGCGGGCCCAGAGCGTTTCCAGCGCCTGCGCCAGGTGGTCCAGGTCGGCCTCCGAATGCACCGGCGACGGGGTGATGCGCAGCCGTTCGGTGCCCTTGGGCACGGTGGGATAGTTGATCGGCTGGATATAAATGCCGAATTCCTCCAGCAGCGTATCCGAGATGAACTTGCACTTGACCGGGTCGCCCACCATCACCGGGATGATGTGGCTGGGGTTCGGCAGATGCGGGATGCCCTGCGCGTCGAGCCGCTCGCGCAGCTGCGCCACGCGGGTCTTTTGCAGGTCGCGCTCGGCGTTCGACGCCTTCAGGTGCCGGACCGAGGCCGCCGCCCCCGCCGCGATGGCCGGCGGCAGGGCGGTGGTAAAGATGAAGCCGCTGGCGAAACTGCGCACGAAATCAACCAGTTCGGCGCTGGCGGCGATGTACCCGCCAACCACGCCAAACGCCTTGCCCAGCGTGCCTTCGATCACCGTCAGCCGGTCCATCAGCCCCTCGCGTTCGGCAATCCCGCCGCCGCGCGGACCGTAAAGGCCCACGGCATGCACCTCGTCGAGATAGGTCATCGCGTTGTACCGGTCGGCCAGATCGCAGATCTCCTTGATCGGCGCGATATCACCATCCATCGAATAGACGCTTTCAAACGCGATCAGCTTGGGCGCATCCGGGTCGGCGGCGGCCAGCTTGGCTTCCAGGTCCTCAAGATCGTTGTGCTTCCAGATCACCTTTTGCGCCCGCGAATGGCGGATGCCCTCGATCATCGAGGCATGGTTCAGCGCGTCGGAAAATACGATACAGCCGGGGATTTCGCTGGCCAGCGTACCCAGCGCGGCCCAGTTCGACACGTAACCGGAGGTGAACAGCAACGCCGCCTCCTTGCCGTGCAGATCGGCCAGTTCGGCCTCGAGCAGCACGTGATCATGGGTGGTGCCGGAAATGTTGCGGGTGCCGCCGGCGCCCGCGCCACAGCGGTCCACGGCATCGTGCATTGCCGCCAGAACGTCGGGATGCTGGCCCATGCCGAGATAGTCGTTCGAACACCAGATCGTCACGTCGCGCCGGGCGGCGCCGTCGGTCTGCACCGCCTCGGGAAACGCGCCCCGGCGCCGCTGCAGGTCGATGAAAACGCGGTAGTTGCCTTCGTCCTGCAAATCCGCGAGCCGCGACCTGAAATATTCGTTGTACCGCATGGCGCCCTCCGAACGTCGTTGTTTGCTGGGCCATTTTTCCCATCCGCCCGCCCCCCGATCCATGACAATAGTCAAGCCCGCGCACCGAAACCCGACGGCAATCGCGCGCCAAGAGGTTGCGCCATACCCGATTTTCTGATGTGGCTAGGGCGGGGACAAACACGGGGAACACTGGGGTCGTGTCACACGAACGTCACAAATCACTTGCGCGCGCGTCGCTGTTCATCCGGTCGCTGCCGGAGCAGCATGTCGAACAGCTGCTGTCGCGTTCGGTCTTTCGCCATTACGAACGGGGCGAGACGCTGTTCATCCAGGACGAACCGGCACAGGTCATCCACCTGGTGCTGGACGGCTGGGTGAAACTGTACCGAATCGCGCCCAACGGCGCCGAGGCGGTTGTGAGCGTCTTTGCCAGCGGCGAAAGCTTTGGCGAGGCGGTGGCGCTGCGCGGCACCCCCTACCCGGTCTCGGCCGAGGCGGTGACGCCGTGTGACCTGATGCTGGTGCCCGCCGCGATCCTGGTGCAGATGATGAAGGAAGACCCCGACATCTGCGTCGCCATGCTGGCCACCACGTTCACCCACCTGCATTCGCTGGTGGCGCAGCTGGAACAGCTGAAGGCGCAGACCGGCGCCCAGCGGGTGGCCGAATTCCTGCTGGAACTGGTGCCCGCCGACACCGACGGCTGCACCGTCACCCTGCCCTATGACAAGGCGCTGATCGCGGGCAAGCTGGGCATGAAACCCGAAAGCCTGAGCCGCGCCTTTTCGCGGCTGAAACAGGCGGGGGTGAAGATCCGCAAGAACCACGCCGAAATCGAAAACATCGAACAACTCAGGGACTACGCCGAGGACGACCCTGCAGCCGCCTGGAGCAAGACCTGATGACCCGACTGACCGAGACCCTGGCCGCGATCGACGCCGCCAATGCCGCCGACCCCCGCCGGGACGAAGACCAGCCCGAGGCTCAGCTTTATGGCCAGCGGATGAGCGCGGAACTGGAACGGCTGTTTCCCGACGCCTCTGAACCGCTGCAACTGGCGGCGCGCGGCCAGCACATCGAACGCTGGGTGCTGGCGCGGGCGGAGTACCCGGAGGGGCGCGCGGGCTATTTGAAATGGCGCCGCGACTTGGCCGGGCATCACGCCGAGCGCGTCGGCGGGCTGATGGCCGATGCCGGGTACGGGTCGGACGAGATCGCGGCGGCGCAGAAGATGCTGCGCAAGGAAGGCATCAAGCGCGACGCCGATGTGCAGCGGCTGGAAGACGTGATCTGTTTCGTCTTCCTGAAGTGGTATTTCGCGCCCTTCGCCGCCAAACATGCGCCTGAGAAGGTGCTGGACATCGTGCAGAAAACCGCGCGCAAGATGTCCGTTGAGGCCCGCGCGCGGGTGCTGGACGAGTTCGACCTGCCTGCGGATCTCGCCTCTGCTTTCGCACCATAGGGCTCCCGCCCGTCGTCGGGGCCTTGCGGCCCCTCCTCCCGTTGGGCCCAGCCGCGCCTGCGGCGCGGCGGTTGGGTCTTTGTGGCGCGCCTGCGGCGCGGCGGTTGGTGTGCTTTGGCACGCCTTTGGCGTGACGATCAGACCAGATACAGCCCCAGCACGAGAGCCGCGAAGAGCCCCAGCACCATGGTAAAGCCGCGCAGCACGCCCGGCGCCGCATCGAGCCCCAGGTAGCGCGCCAGGATCACCCGCGCCTTGGCCAGCGCCACCAGCACGATGGCCGCCCCGGTCACCCGGGCCGGCAGGCCCAGCACCGTCAGCAATGCCGCGCCGAGGCTGAGCGCGATCAGCGCGGCCCAGGCTTTGACCAGGGGCTCGGAGAGGTGCATGCGCGTCATCCCAGCAGGTAGACCACGGGGAACAACAGCACCCAGACCAGATCGACCATGTGCCAGAACTGCGCGCCGGCCTCGATGTTGCGGGGCGCGTCCTTCCACGCCACCAGCAACAGAAGCAGGACCCCCGCCACCACATGGGCGGCGTGGAACCCGGTCAGCAGGTAGTAGAAGGTGAAGAACGGGTGCGTGTCCCACCCGATGTCCTGCGCCGCCTTGTCGGCGTATTCCACGCCCTTGATCCAGAGGAACACCACCCCGAGCAAGGCCGCCGCGCCCAGCGCCAGCCGCGCCGCACCCCGCGCGCCGGCCTCGCGCCAGCGCAGCGCCTGCGCGGCCAGAAAGCCGCTGGTCACCAGCACAGCGGTGTTCAGCGCCGCGCCGGTGCGGTGTAGATGCGACTGCGCCTCGGCAAAGCCCGCCGGGTCGGTCAGCCGCACCCCCATGAAGGCCAGCAGCCCCGCGCCGAACACCAGAAGCTCGCTGACGATGAGAACCCACATCATCAGTTCGCCCGGCAATTCGTCCAGAACGCTGCTGTCGCTCATGCCCCGACCAGTTGCCGGTATATCTGTGGCAGGGCAAAGATCAGCTTTTCCGGCTCGGGGATCACCGCGAAACCGCCCTGCCCGAACATGCGCGGGAACCAGCTTTTGCCGCTCTTGTCGATGGTGATGCCAAAGACCGAATGGCCGGCGCGCCGCGCCTCGCGCACCGCCATGGCGGTGTCTTCGATACCGTGGCGACCCTCGTAGTGATCGAGGTCGTTGGGCTTGCCATCGGTGATCACCAAAAGCAGCCGCCGTTTGCGCGCCTGGGCCGAAAGATCGGCCGAGGTATGGCGGATCGCGGCACCCAGCCTCGTGTAGAAACCGGGGCGCAGGCTGCCCAGGCGGCGTTCGATCAGCGGGCCCATGGGCTCGTCAAAGGCTTTGCAGGTTTGCAGGTACACCCGGTCGCGTTTCAACGAAGAGAACGCGTGGATTGCAAAATCATCGCCGCAGGCGTTCAGCCCCCAGGCCAGCGCGTCCAGCGCCTCGCGCTCGATGTCGATCACCGCGCGGCCGCTTACCGCGCTCTCGGTCGACCGCGACACGTCCAGCAGGATCGACACCGCAAGATCGCGCGCCTCAGGGCGCGATTGCAGCCAGACCCGCTCGCTGCCCTCGCCATTGGCCAGCCGGTCGATCTGGGCGCGCACGGCGGCGTCCATGTCCAGATCGTCGCCGTCCAGATGGCCGCGCGTGGTCACCCGGCCCGGGCGCAGCGCCTCGAACTGACGCTTGACCGCGCGGATGCGGCGGGCGGCGGCGGGATCATGGGCGAATGCCTCGTCCTCGGGTTTCGTCTCGGCCACGCTGGTCAGGACACAGACGTGATCGGGCAGATATGCGCCGGTGCGCACGTCCCATTCGGGATACATCACCCGGCCCGACAGTTTCTCGCGGTCGACATCCTCGGGCGCGAGATCGAGATGCAGCTTCAGCCGCGTCGGCGGCGCCTTGGAGATCTGGCCCAGCCCGATCTCGTCCTGGTCGTCGGCGGCCTTCTTGGCGTTGTCGGGGTCGTCGTCATCGACCCGGCGGTTCAGGTTCAAAAACTCTGCCCAGCTCAGGATCGCCTCGAACTTGTGCAGGATGAAACTGTCGTTGCGCTCGGCCTGGTCCGACTTGCGGCGGCGCGCGCGGTGGGTTTTCTCGCCGCTTTCCTCGGGCGCGCCCTCGGTGTCGCGGTTCTCGGCCTCCAGCCCCTCGGAGAACTGCACCGGGCGCAGTTCCGGCCAGAGCGCCACCGGGCGGAACGGCTGATAGCCGCGCGGCGCGGTCAGATCGGCCAGATCGCCGGACATCATCAGGTGCCACATCGGCGCGGCGTCCTCGGGCAGATCGGCGCCCAGCATGTGGCGCAGCACCGCCTCGACCTGCGCCTCGGCCACCGGCAGCGATGCCTCGGCGCGGTGGTGCAGGATGCCATCGCAGAGCGCCTCGTAAAGGCCGCGCAGCCCCGGCGCGTCGTCCAGCGTCTCGGCCACCATCGCGCGGGCGGCAGCCAGCGCGCGCAGATCGGCGCGCAGCGGATCGTCCTCGTCCACCCGGTCGGGCGCATGGGCGGCGCAGGCCGCCAGCCAGACATAGAGCGCGCCATTGGCCTCGCGCGTGGGAAACACCGCCAGCCGGTTCGGCAGGCGCAGGATTTCGCCGTCGAAACTGGTGCGCGGCACCAGTTCCACCTCGGTCCCCAGCCGGCGGCGCCAGCTCAGCCGGTGGTGTGAAACCTCGTCGGAGACCGGGCGCAGCTCGATACTCGGGCTGCCGCCCAGTCCCCTGAATAGAACTGCCAGCCGCCCGCCGACCTCTGAAAGGTCGACCGCGGCTCCCTCATGCGCCTCAGGCGCATCCAAGCGGCTGGCAAATTTGTGCCACAGTTTCCCGACAGTTTCCTCCGGTTCCCATGGCTCAAATCCGATCTGGACCATTACCCTGGCCTCACCCAAAGACAGCGGTGACCAGATCGAGGAGCCCGCGTTTGATGTCCTCGTCATCCGTCAGCGGTTCGATCATCGCCGCGCGGATGGCGCGGTCGGTGTTCATGCCCTGCGCGATCAGCGTCGCGGCATAGACGACAAGGCGCGTTGAAACGCCTTCTTCCAGATCCTGACCCTTGAGCCCGCGCAGCTTGTTCGCCAGACGCACCAGCGGCTTGCAGCGGTCCTCGGCCAGCCCGCTTTCCTGGGCGACCACCTTGACCTCGAGCTCGGGCGCGGGGAAATCGAATTCCACCGAGATGAACCGTTGCCGGGTCGAAGGTTTCAGGGTTTTCAGGATGTTCTGGTAGCCGGGGTTATAGCTGGCCACCAGCATGAAGCCGGGGGCGGCTTCGAGTTCTTCGCCGGTGCGGTCGATCGGAAGGATGCGCCGGTCGTCGGTCAGCGGGTGCAGCACCACGGTGACGTCCTTGCGCGCCTCGACCACCTCGTCGAGGTAACAGATCGCGCCCTCGCGCACCGCCCGGGTCAGCGGCCCGTCGACCCAGACCGTCTCGCCCCCCTTGAGCAGGTAGCGGCCGATCAGGTCGGCGGCGGCCAGATCGTCGTGACAGGCCACGGTATAAAGCTTGCGGCCAAGTTTCTCGGCCATATGCGCGACAAAGCGGGTCTTGCCGCAGCCGGTCGGCCCCTTCAGCAGGACCGGCAGGCCATTGTCATGGGCGGCGGCAAAGATTTCGCGCTCGTCGCCCTGGGCCAGGTAGAAGGGGGCGTTCGCCGCCCCCTCCGTGATATGTGAGCCGTCCATTTCCATTACTCCGCAGGCTGCGTTGCGTCGCTGGAGATGATCTCCTTGCGCGGCACCCACATGGCGTAGATGAACAGGATCGCGCCAAGCACAACCACCACACCGGAGCCAAAGCGCATCCAGTAGAAGATCGCGACCTGGTCCTGCACGTCCATGAAGTATTCGCCCATTACGCGCTGCAGGTGGGTCTGGATCGTCCCGGCGAAGGTCAGCACGAAGGTCATGAAGACCATACCGCCCGACATCATCCAGAAGGAGGCCATGTTCAGCACCTGGTTATAGGGATCGCGATTGCGCAGGATCGGCATCGCATAGCTGAAGATCGCCAGGTTCAGCGAGACATAGGCCCCGAAGAACGCCAGGTGACCGTGGGCGGCGGTGATCTGCGTGCCGTGGGTATAGTAGTTCACCCCGTGCAGCGTATGCAGGAAACCCCAGATGCCCGCGCCAAAGAACGCCAGCGTGGCACAGCCCAGCGACCACAAGAGCGCGGCCTTGTTGGGATGGTCCCGGCGGCCCTTCCAGACCATGACAAAGGCAAAGGCCATCATCGCGAAGAAGGGGATCACCTCGAGGCTGGAGAAGATCGAGCCGATCCACTGCCAGTAGCCCGGCGTACCGATCCAGTAGTAGTGGTGGCCGGTGCCCAGGATGCCCGAGAACAGCGCGGCG
Source organism: Seohaeicola saemankumensis (assembly GCF_020171285.1). GTDB lineage: Bacteria > Pseudomonadota > Alphaproteobacteria > Rhodobacterales > Rhodobacteraceae > JAIUZI01. Next base: position 257,941 of record NZ_JAIUZI010000009.1, on the reverse strand, counting down.
GCGACGATGACATAAAGCCATTTCTCGACGACCTCGCGGTCAACACCGGTCAGCTTCAGCATCAGGTAGGCCAGGATCGACGCCATGATCAGTTCCCAGACGCCTTCGACCCAGAGGTGCACGATGTACCACCAGAACATTTTGTCCAGTGCCAGGTTGTGCGGGTTGTAGAAGCTGAACAGGAACAGCAGCGCCAGACCCCAGAGCCCCAGAAGCAGGATGTTGGTGATCGCGGTCTTCTTGCCCTTCAGCACCGTCATGGTGACGTTGTAAAGGAAGATCAGCGCAGCCACGACGATGCCCGCCTTGACCCACTTGGGCTGCTCGATGAACTCGCGGCCCTCCTTGCCCAGCAGCCAGTTGCCTTCAAACAGGTTGAAGACATAGGTGACGACCACGCCCAGCGTACCGATCACCAGAATGGCCAGCTGCAGATAGGCCAGTTTTTCCGAGTGGATTTCCCGCTCCGATTCCTCGGGGATCAGGAAATAGGCGGCGCCGAAGAAGCCCAGCAGCAGCCAGACGATCAGCGAGTTGGTGTGCAGCATCCGCACGATGTTGAACGGAAGCAGTTCCGACAGCGTGTTCGGCGACACGTAGATCCAGCCCGCCAGCAGTCCGCCCAGCACCTGGATCGCAAACAGCCCCATGGCTACGGCAAAGTAGACCAGAGCAATGCGTTGAGTTTGGTATTTCATTTTCTCAAGCCTCCTTAGCCCGCATCATTCGGCGGCCAATCCTGTGCGTCGATCGTGTTGGTCCAGCGCAGGAATTCGGACAGGTTGCGGATTTCTTCGTCGCTCAGGTTGAACTGAGGCATCTGGCGACGGCCTTCGATGCCGGTGGGCTGGGCTTCCATCCATCCCTTGAGCGTATCAAACGCATCTTCGGGATCTTCCAGAACGCCCCAGCGCTCCATTACATTCGCAACTTCCGGTGCGAAATAAGCGCCCTCACCCAGCAGGGTGTGGCAGTTGATACAAGCTTTGTCTTCCCAGACCTTTTTGCCGGCAGCCACGCTTTCGGTCAGCGTTTCCGCATTCGTGGACGTGGTGACGACATACCGGGCCGAATGGACCGACAGAGCCAGGAAGATAACGATAAAGAACAAAGACCCGCCATAGAATATGTTTCGGGCCATGCTTTTGGTCATGACTTCGCGCATTGCGCTCTCCTTTGCGCCGCGTTGGTGGTCTGGCGGTTATGCGGGCCGGGCCATGGGGTCGCCTTAACCAAAGTCAAGGGTTGGGCGGAATGCTGCCGACAAGGTGCTGGCGGATCGGGGCGCGCGGGGGCCGTCCGGCCCGCCGGGGAGGCGCCGGCGGCAGGGGGCGCTGCCCCCTCGGCCTGCGGCCTCACCCCCGGAGTATTTGTAAAGAGATGAAGAGGGCCGCCAGTCCCGGGCGCAGGCGCGCGCGCCTTGCGCGGCGGCTGTGGCACCGGCGTCAGCCGCGGGTGGTGACCTTGGGCCCGGTCAGCGCCGGCCAAAGCGCGAGGACAAACAGCACGAAGGCCAGCGACCACAGGCCCGCCGCCAGTTCCATCAGCGGCAGGTACAGCCCGTCCGCCGCCGCGCCGGCCCAGCGCGCCAGCGCCGCCAGCACCATCAGCCCGTAGGCCACCGCCACCGGGCGCGGCGCCACCAGCGCCCTGCCCGAATGGCCCAGCGCGGCGCGGCTCATCACCGCCAGCGTCATGGTGCCCACGCATCCGATTCCCAGCATGTGAACCGCCGCCACCTCGCCGCCGATGCCCCATTGCGCCGCCCCCCACAGCACCAGACCCAGCGCCAGCAGCGACAGCCCAAGGTGCAGCGACCACAGAATCGGCTGGTTCAGCGTCCACAGCCCGCGCCAGCGCGCCAGCCGCACCGCCTGTACAACGCCCAGCCCCAGCGCCACCGCCCCCGCCAGCCGCCCCGGCACCGGCGGCACGATCGCCAGCCACGGCAGCACCAGCGCCCCGATCACCGCCGCCCGCTCCACCGGCTGGACCGACACCGGCCAGCGGTTCTCGGGCACGCCCGCGCGCTTCATCGCGTTGCGGGTAAAGGCCGGCGTGATTCGCCCGCCCAGCACCACGATCATCGCGCAGACCGCCAGGAGCCCGCCGCGCAGCCCGGCAAATGCGGTGTCGCCGGTCAGCCCGGTCCACTCCAGATGCGTCATCAGGTTCGACACCCAGACCGCCAGCAGGAACAGCAGGAACATCAGGTTCTGCGGCTTGGGCCGCTTGATCAGCTGGCTGGCGATCTTGCTGGCCAGAATCGGCACAAAGGCCAGATCGACCGCCGCCACCAGCCCGGCCGGCAGCAGGCCCGAATACCACATCGCCACCCGGCCACCGAGCCAGACCAGCGCCGCCCCGGTGATGAACACGGTCCGCGCGCCGGGCATCCCGGTCCAGTTCGGCACCGCGGTCAGGAAAAACCCGCCGATCGCCGCTCCGGCATAGCCAAAGATCATCTCGTGCGAATGCCACAGGTAGGGCGCCATCGCAAAGCTGCCGCCGCCGATGCCGGGCCGCGCCAGCAACAGACCCCAGACCACCCCGGCAAACAGCCCGAAGAGCGCCGCCGACAGGAAAAACACCCGGAATCCCTCGGAACATACCCGCCTGATCGCATCCAGCATTCAACCACTCCCAGAATACGGGCGTCCCGCGCGGCCGGTCTGCCGGCGCCGGCGGGATCTCATCTGCCCAACATGTCGGACTTATCCTTAGGCAGGCCCGCCCCCCGCGCACTTAACCAAAATCAAATCCCGCAAGATTAGCCGCGCCCCGCGAGACGCCCCGCCTGAGACGCCCCGCCTGAGACGCAATGACGCCCCGTTCCGGAAATCCGGCGCTCCGTTGACTTTCGTCAAGGCAGCAGGGGTCGGGGACGCGCAATTTTCGCCCTGCCTCACCGACGCATATGGAGAAAGTGATCATGTCACTTGGACCGACCACCAAGAAATCAGGCCGCGCCTTCGGGATCGGCTTGGCCATGCTGCTAGGCAGCGCCGCCGCGCCGGCCTTCGCCGAAGGCCCGACCCTGAGCGAAGAAGCTTTCGAGCGTTCCAAGCAACTGTACTTTGAACAATGTGCAGGCTGTCATGGCGTTCTTCGTAAGGGTGCGACAGGTAAAAACCTGGAGCCGCACTGGAAGAAGACCGCAGCCGACGGCACCGTCACCGAAGGCGGCACGCTCAAGCTGGGCCAGGAGCGCCTGGAAAAGATCATCGCCTGGGGAACCGAGGGCGGGATGAACAACTTCTCGGACATCATGACCGAGGACGAGATCCGCGACATGGCGACCTACATCATGATGGATCCGCCCAAGCCGCCCGAGATGTCGCTGGCGCAGATGCAGGCCTCGCGCAAGGTCTACGTCGAAGAAGCCGACTACCCGACCGAGCCGCTGCACGGCCGCAACTGGGAGAACTTCTTTGTCGTCATCGAGCGTGACGTGGGCAAGGTGGCCGTGATCGACGGCGACACCAAGGAAGTGCTGGTGCACATCCCCACCGGTTACGCCGTGCACGTGCTGAAAGCCTCCGAGCACCACAACATCACCGAGCCCGAGCATCCCGGACGGTTCTGGTACACCATGGGCCGCGACGGCAAGATGACCAAGATCGACCTCTGGCAGACGCCGGACAAGATGCTGGTTTCCGAAGTCAAGATCGCCTACGACGCCCGCGACGTGGCCGTCTCCGGCGACGGTAAATACGTGATCGGTGGGGGCTACTGGCCGCCGCACTTCGCGATCGTCGACGCCCAGACCATGGAACCGGTCAAGGTCGTCTCGACCCGCGGTGTGAACGTGGACGGGGATTACGTGGAAGAAGCCCGCGTGGCCGCCATCTACACCACCCCGAACGAGCCCACCTGGATCGTCGCGGTCAAGGAGCTGGGCCAGCTATGGCAGGTCGACTACACCGACCTCGACAACCTGCGGATCGACAAGATCAACTCGGCCAAGTTCCTGCACGACGGGTTCTTCGACCCGACAGGCCGCTACTTCCAGATCGCCGCGAACGCGTCGAACAAGATGGTTGTCGTCGATACCGAGACCCACAAGCTGGAAGCGATGATCGACACCGCCGCCCTGCCGCACCCCGGCCCGGGCGCCAACTGGGACGACCCGAACTGTGGCCCGGTGGCCGGTACCACGCACCTTGGTGTGGGCACCGTGACCGTCTGGGGCAACGATCCGGCCAACCGGCCTGACGATGCATGGAAGATCTGCTACGAAGTGGAAACCGACGGACCGGGCCTGTTTGTGCGGACCCACCCGAAATCCAAGTACATCTGGGCCGACCAGACCAAGCACCCCGAGCCTGAAATTCAGCAGTCGGTGCAGGTCATCTCGAAAGAGACCGGCGAAATCGTGAAAACGATCCAGATCACCGAGGACGAAGGCTCTGCCGCCGTTCACTTCGAGTTCAACGCGGACGGCACCGAGGTCTGGGTCTCCAAGTGGAACCTGTCGGACTCCAAAGAGCCCAACGGCCAGATCGTGATCTTCGACGCGGAAACGCTGGAAGAGATCGGCCGCATCGAGGGTCTCTATGCCCCGACCGGCAAGTTCAACGTCTACAATCGGTCGAACCACGTCACCTGACGTGATCTGACACTCCACCGGAAGGGCGGGCACAGCGCCCGCCCTTCTTTCGTTCCCGCAACAGAACACTTGAATTGCCGGGGTCGCCCAGGGTGGCCGTACCCCCCGCGCTTTCTGCCCGGTTGCACGGGCGGGCACCCGCGACAGGGCCGGCCGGAAAAATGTCAAACCGGAGTCAGGACATGACCCAATCTGATAAAACAGATCAACAAAAGCCCAAGGGGCGGCGCTACCTCCTGTGGGGGATGCCGATCGTGGGCATCGCGGCGGCCTTTATCGCCGGCATCATTTTCTGGGGCGGGTTCAACACCGCCATGGAAGCCACCAACACCAAGGATTTCTGCATCTCCTGCCACGAGATGGAGGATTTCGTCTATCAGGAATACAAGGGCACCATCCACGACGTGAACCGCTCGGGCGTCGGCGCCGTCTGCTCCGACTGCCACGTGCCCAAGGACTGGACGCACAAGATGATCCGCAAGGTCAAGGCGTCCAAAGAGCTCTGGGGCAAGTTGGTCGGTTCGATCAACACCGAAGAGAAATTCGAAGCTAAGCGGCTGCATCTGGCCATGAACGAATGGGAGCGGATGAAAAAGACCGACTCGCGCGAATGCCGGAACTGCCACCACTTTGATTCGATGATGCCCGAGTTCCAGAAACCCCGCGCCCGTCAGCAGCACCTGAACGCGATGGAAGCGGGCCAGACCTGCATCGACTGCCACAAGGGCATCGCCCACTCGGACCTGCGCGACCGTGCCGACGAGGCCTACCTCGAAGAACTCGAAGCGCCCAATCCCAAGTTCGCCCGCCCGATCCCGGCGGCCTATCTCGAAAGCCTTGAACGCATCACCGCCAAGGAAGCCGCCGAAGCCGAGGCCAAGCAGGCCGCCGACGCCGCCGCGCGCGAACGGACCCAGGCCCAGATCGCAGCCGCGGTCGAAGCCGCCGTGGCCGAGGAACGCGCCAAGGCCGAAGCCGCCGCAGCCGATGCGCCGGCCGGTGACGCCGCCGCCGCCCCTGCCGGGGGCACCGTCGGCGCCGACATCGACTGGGCCGCCGTGGCCCCGGCGAACCTGACCCTCTTCTACCCCGGTCAGGCGTCCTTTGAATGGGTGCAGAACGGCAAGACCCACGGCGGCGCGCGTCCGCTGACCAAGGGCGGCGACGCCTGCACCACCTGCCACGCGGCAGAGCTTGAGGCCATCGGCACCAAGATCGCAGCGGGCGGCGGCGGCAAGAAGGACGAGGTCGAACCGACCCCGATCCCGGGCAAGCCCGGCATCATCGGCGCCACCGTCCAGGCCGCGCACAAGGACGGCAATCTCTACGTCCGCATGCAATGGCCGGATACCGGTCACAACCCGGTGCCCTTCGTCGATGGCGGCAAGATGGACCCCGACAACCAGGTCAAGGTGGCGATGATGATCACCGGCACCGACATCGAAATGGGCGACCAGGTCGGCTGCTGGGCAACCTGTCACGCGGACAACACCTATATGCCGTTCGATCCGGGTGCCGATGCCATCGCCGCCAACGCCGATGTCGCGGGCCGGCTGCAGGCCGAGGGCACGATCACCAAGTACCTCAGCGAAAGCCGCACCGACATCGAACTGAAGGGTCGCGGCGGCAAGCCGCTGGGCGGCTGGGACCAGCTCAAGAGCCAGGAAGAGATCGACCAGCTGCTGGCCGATGGCACCTTCATGGACCTGATGCGGGTCTATGCCGACGGCAGCGTCACCAATGGCTACCTGCTTGAGCGCCGGGTGCAGAACGAGGGCGAAATCGCCGCCTCGGCCGAGCTCTCGGGCGGCATGTGGACGGTGGTCTTTTCCCGGCCGCTGGATACCGGCGCGGCGGGCGACATCGCCCTGGCGCCGGGCCAGACCTACACGGTCGGCTTCGCCATCCACGACGACTATGCCGCCGCGCGGTTCCACCATGTGACGCTGAACACCAGCCTCGCCCTGGACGACCCCGCCGCCGCCATCAACGTCAGCGCCCAATAGGCGCCCGGCGACATGCAACCCCAATGGCCGGGATCATCCCGGCCATTGCCACAACCGGACAGGACACCTGCAAGATGACCCTGACACGCCTTCTTCCCGCGACCCTGCTGCTCGCCGCCACCGCCCTGCCCGCCCTTGCCGGCGACGAGGATACGGCGGCGATCTGCGCCGAGGCCGAAACCCGCTATGTCGACATCTTTGGCAAGCCTTCGGCCGAGGTCGAGGACGCCACCGTCGTCCTGATGTACAAGTACAACTTCTGCCCGGCCCAGATCACCGTGCCCGTGGGCACCACCGTGCGCTGGGTCAATGTCGACAAACGCACCAGCCACAGCGTGCTGGTCAAGGACTCCGGCCAGCCGGAATCGGACCGCGCCTTTCCCGAGGAAAGCATCGAATTCACCTTCCTGACGCCCGGCGATCAGGACTACCTCTGCGGCCCGCACTGGGAAACCCAGAACATGATCGGCATGGTCACCGTCACCCCGTAACACTGTCGCGCCCTGCGACATCAGGCGGCTCGCGAAAAGCGGGCCGCCTTAGCTTTTGTCAAGGAGTTACCGGTCGAACTGGGCGATTCTTGCGCCATGAAACACACGCGAACGCCAGAACTGACCGTCCACCAGGCACCGGGGCCCGCCGCCCCGGCGCGGTTCCGGCCCGACCGATCCCGCCAGCAACTGACCACACGAGCGAGCACACCCATGACCGGTAAAGTATACCTGATCGGCGCCGGCCCCGGCGACCCCGAGCTGATGACCCTGCGCGCCACCCGGATGCTGTCCGAGGCCGATGTGGTGGTCTACGACCGGCTGGTGTCGCCCGAAATCCTGGCCATGTCCCCCGACACGGCCCGGCTGATCCCGGTGGGCAAGGCGCCCAACTGCCACACCGTGCCGCAGGACCGGATCAACCAGATCCTGGTCGACGAGGCCCGCGCCGGCAACGTGGTTGCCCGGCTCAAGGGCGGCGATCCGCTGATTTTTGGCCGCGGCTCCGAAGAGGCCGCCTATCTGGCAAGACACGACATCGGCGTGACCTACTGCCCCGGCATCACCGCCGCGCAGGGTGTCGCCTCTGCCACCGGTGTGCCGCTGACCCACCGCGGGCTGGCCACCGGCGTGCAATATGTCACCGGCCACCGGCAGGCGGACAAGGCGCTGGACCTCGACTGGGCCCGGCTGGCCAATCCCGACACCACGCTGGTGGTCTACATGGGCGTCGCCAACATCGGCGAAATCTCCACCGGGCTGATGGCCCACGGGCTGGGTGGGGACACCCCCGTCATGGCCATCGCCCGCGCCACCACCCCGCAGGAACGCCGGCTGGTCTCGCGGCTGGACCGGATCGAACGCGACACCCACGAGGCCGGGCTGCACGCCCCGGTGCTCTTCGTCATCGGCAAGGTGGTCTCGCTCTACACCGATTTCGCGCTCAGCCGCGCCTCGATCGACCTGTTTCAAAGGGAGGTGATAGCCGCCCATGCATAAATTCGCTGCTCTGATGGTTGTCGCCGGCGTCGCCCATGCGGGCGGCGTCACCGATCCCGACGCGCTGGCCCGGCTGGTCCATCAGGACTGCGGCTCGTGCCACGGTCTGACGCTCAAGGGCGGGCTGGGTCCCGACCTGCGCCCCGAAAGCCTCGATCATTACTCGGTCGACGTGCTGCGCGACGTCATCCTCGATGGCGTTCCCGGCACGCCGATGCCGCCCTGGCGGCCTCTGATCACCACCGAAGAGGCCGAATGGATTGCCCGTTACCTGCTGAAACCGGAGACCCCATGAAACCGCTCGCCCTCGGCCTGCTGGCCTCGCTTTTCATCTCCGCGGCTCATGCGGAACCCACCGCCACCGGCGATCTGGGGCTGGTGATCGAACGCGCCACCGGCACGGTCGTGCTGGTGGACCAGTCCGACCGCGCCGCGCTGGCCCGGATCGAGGGGCTGGGCGATCTCTCCCACGCCTCGCTGGTCTATTCGCCCGACGAACGCTTTGCCTATGTCTTTGGCCGCGACGGCGGGCTGACCAAGGTCGATATCGTCACCCGCACCATCGCCAACCGCGTGGTACAGGCCGGCAACGCCATCGGCGGCGCGATTTCCGACGACGGCAAGCTGGTCGCGGTGTCCAACTACGAACCCGGCGGCGTGCGCATCTTTGACGCCGACACGCTGGAGATGGTCGCCGACATCCCCACCGATTCCAAGACCATCGGGCTGGTCGACGCGCCAGGCCGCCGCTTCGTCTTTACCATGTGGGACACCGGCGAAACCTGGATCGCCGACATGTCCGGGGCCGAGCCCCGGATCACCCGCATCGAAAACATGGGCGACCGCCCCTATGACGCGCTGATCACCGCCAACGGGCGCACCTACATCACCGGCCTCTTTGGCGAGGACGGGCTGACCGCGCTCGACCTGTGGTCCGACACCCCCGAACCGATCCGCGTGCTGCCCGGCTATGGCCGGGGGCAAGAGGAAATGCCGGTCTACAAGATGCCGCATCTCGAAGGCTGGGCGCTGACGGGGTCCGAATTCGTTTTGCCAGCCGTCGGCCATCACGAGGTGCTCTGGGTCGATGCCGCCACACTCACGGAAACCGGGCGCACCCAGACCCACGGGCAGCCCGTCTTTGCCATGGCCCGCCCCGACGGCCGGCAGGTCTGGGTCAATTTCGCCCACCCGCTGAACGACACGATCCAGGTCATCGACACCGTGACCAAAGAGATCATCCACGAATTCAAACCGGGCCCGGCGGTGCTGCACATGGAGTTCACCCCGCGCGGGCACGAGGTCTGGCTGAGCGTCCGGGACGCCGGCAAGATCATGATCTACGACACCCAGACGTTTGAAAAACTTGGCGAAATCGACGCCGACAGCCCCTCGGGCATCTTCTTTACCGCGCGCGCGCACAGAACGGGATTGTAAGCCATGCAGATCGTATCCGACCCGATTGACCTGCACCTGCTCGACAACTGGCAGCGCGATTTTCCACTGGTCAACCGCCCCTTTGCCCGGATCGCCACGGATCTCGAGATTGACGAGGCCGAGGTCATCACCCGGCTCAAGCGGATGAAAAAGGCCGGCCGCATCACCCGCGTCGGGGCCACCTGCGCGCCCAACACCGTCTCGGCCAGCACGCTTGCCGCCGTCGCCGCGCCGCACCGCGCGCTGGACCGGGTCGCCCAGATCATCGGCGCCGAACCCGGCGTGAATCACAGCTACGAACGCGAAAACGACCTGAACCTGTGGTTTGTCGCCACCGGTCCCGACCGCACCCATATCGACAAGACGCTGGACCGGATCACCGAGCTGACCGGCCTACGGGTCTTCGACTTCCCGCTGGTGCGCCCCTTCAACGTCGATCTGGGGTTCCGCATGAACGGCGGGGCGACCCAGCTGCGCGCGCCCCGCCCCGCCAACCTCGACGCCATGCGCTCCGGCGACCGCCGGCTGTTGCAGCTGCTGACCACCGGCCTGCCGATCACCGCGATGCCCTATGCCGATGTCGCCGACCAGCTGGGCATCAGCGAGGCCAAGGTGCTCAAACGCATCGCCGCGCTGACCGAGGCGGGGATCATCTCGCGCTTTGGCGTCATTGTGCGCCACCGCGCGCTGGGCTGGAGCGCCAATGCCATGGTGGTCTGGGACATCGCCCCCGACCGCATCGCCGAGACCGGTCCGCGGCTGGCCGCGCTGCCCGGCGTCACGCTGTGCTACGAACGCCGCCCGGCATCGGAAATCTGGCCCTACCGCCTCTACAACATGATCCACGCCCGCAGCCGGACCGAGGCGATGGACGTACTCGACCGCGCCCGCGCCCTGCCCGAACTGCAGGGCGTCGACCACGAGGTGCTGTTCTCCACCCGCTGTTTCAAACAGACCGGCGCGCTGATCTCGCTCAAGGCAGGAAAAGTCGCATGACACTCGATGATACCGACCGCCGCATCCTGAACCGGATGCAGGAGGACCTGCCGCTGTGCAGCGCCCCCTTCGCCGCCGTCGCCACCGAACTGGGGCTCACGGAATCCGATCTGCTGACCCGCCTGCAGGCAATGAAAGACACCGGAGTCATCACCCGCTTTGGCCCCTTCTTCGACGCCGCCGCCATGGGCGGGGCATTCTGCCTCTGCGCCATGGCGGTGCCGGCGGATCAATTCGACGCGGTGTTAACCAAAGTCAATGCCCACCCGGAGGTGGCGCATAATTATGAGCGCACGCACCGGCTGAACATGTGGTTCGTCCTGGCAACCGAAACGCCCGAGGGTATCACCACCACCGCCGATGCGATCGAAGGGGAAACCGGGATCACGGTCCATCGCTTCCCCAAACTGCAAGAGTTCTACATCGGGTTCCGCGTGGCCGCATGACACATCAGGTATCAGACCGCGACATCATCACCGCGCTGCAGGCCGGCCTGCCGCTGGTGCCCGCGCCCTATGCCGCCGTGGCCGAGGGGCTGGGCATCGACGAAGCCGACCTGATGACCCGCATCGCCGCGATGAAATCCAGCGGCGTCATCCGCCGCATCGCCGCCGCGCCCAACCATTACAAGCTGGGCATGATCGCAAACGGCATGACCGTCTGGGATGTCGACGATGCCCGCATCACCGAACTGGGCGCGATCATCGGCGCGCTGCCCTTTGTCACCCACAGCTACGAACGCCCCCGCGCCCTGCCCGACTGGCCCTACAACCTCTTTGCCATGGTGCACGGGTCCTCGGATGCCGAGGTGGAAGAAAAACGCAACCAGATCGCCGCCATCCTGGGCGACGCCTGTCGCGGCCGCGACATCCTCTATTCCACCCGGATCCTGAAAAAGACCGGGCTGCGGCTGCGCAAGAAGGAAGCCTGACATGTTCCGACTGTCCGAATACATGCACCAGCTGGTGGCCCCGACCCCTGTCCGCAAGCGCGGCTCGGGCGAGGTCAAACCGGTCGTGATCTGGAACATGACCCGGCGCTGCAACCTGAAATGCCGCCATTGCTACACGGTCTCGGCCGATGTCGATTTCCCCGGTGAGCTGTCACATGAGCAAGCCATGGAAACCCTTGAGGATCTGGGCCGGTTTCGCGTCCCCGCCCTGATCCTCTCGGGCGGGGAACCGCTCGACCGCAAGGACCTGTTCGAGGTCGCCACCCGCGCCCGGCAACTGGTGCGGATGCTGGCGCTGTCGACCAACGGCACCAAGATCCACGGCGAAAATGCCGACCGGGTCGCCGAAATCGGCTTTGACTATGTCGGCATCTCGATCGACGGCATCGGTGCCACCAACGACTGGTTCCGCGGCGTCGAGGGCGCCTTTGCCGACGCCCTGCGCGGCGTGCGCGAATGCAAGAAACGCGGCATCAAGGTGGGCCTGCGGTTCACCATCACCGAAGGCAACCACCAGCACCTGCCGGACCTGCTCAAGCTCTGCGACGACGAAGGCGTCGACAAGTTCTACCTCAGCCACCTGGTCTATGCCGGGCGCGGCGACAAGAACCGGGGCGAGGACGCGGCGCACAAACGCACCCGCAAGGCGCTCGACCTGCTGTTGGACCGCGCCTGGATCGGCGTCGCCGAGGACATGCCGCTCGATATCGTCACCGGCAACAACGACGCCGACGCGGGCTATTTCCTGCAATGGGTGCGGCGCAACTTCGACGAGGCGCATGTCGCCCACGTGCGCCGGCACCTGGCGGCCTGGGGCGGCAATTCCTCGGGGCTGGGCGTGGCCAACATCGATTTCCTGGGCAAGGTGCACCCCGATACCTACTGGTCGGACTACACCGTGGGCAACGTCAAGGACACGCCGTTTTCCGAGCTCTGGACCGGCGACGATCCGATGCTCGCCACCCTGCGCACCCGCCCGCGCCCGCTCAAGGGGCGCTGCGGCGCCTGCAAGCTGCGCGACGTCTGCGGCGGCAACACCCGCATCCGCGCGCTGCAACTGACAGGCGATCCCTGGGCCGAGGACCCGGCCTGTTACCTGAGCAATCAAGAGATTGGCGTCGATACGGCCGACGACCGTCTGACCGTCACGCCGTTCCGGGGGAAAAGCCATGATCCGGCGCATCGATTCTTCTGACAGCGCATCTCAATCCGCAACCGCGGGAGCCTCCGGCGGGAGTATTTGGAAAGAGATGAAAACCAAGGGGTTACTCCTGGGGATGGGAGTGGCCGCGTCGCTGGCCCTGGCGGGTCACGGCGCGGCGGATCCCGCCGCAAGCTATGCCGAGCATTGCGCCGATTGCCACGGCGAGGCGCGGCTGGGCGGCATGGGACCGGCGCTGATCCCGCAGACGCTGAAGCGGATGCGCGGCCCGAAGGTGGCCGAGGTGATCCGCTCCGGCCGCGCCGCCACCCAGATGCCCGGCTTTGCCGAGGCGCTGGAGGAGGCGGAGATCGCGGCGCTGGCCGACTGGCTGAAGACGCCGCTGGACCACGTGCCCGACTGGGGCGCGGCCGAGATCACCGCCAGCCGGGTGATGAACGAGGACTATGCGCCCGCCGCTGCGCCGGTCTGGTCGAGCGACCCGATGAACATCACGCTGGCGGTGGAAACCGGCGATCACCACGTCTCGGTGCTGGACGGCGACACCTTCGAGGTGCTGGACCGTTTTGCAACGCCGCTGGTGGTGCATGGCGGACCCAAGTTCGACCCGCAGGGGCGCCATGTCTTTATCATGTCGCGCGATGGCTGGGTGCAGAAATACGACCTGTGGTCGCTGCAGGAGGTCGGGCGCACCCGCGCCGGGCTGAACAGCCGCAACATCGCGATGAGCGATGACGGCAAGTGGCTGGCGGTGGCCAATTACCTGCCGATGACGCTGACCATCCTGTCGACCGAGGATCTGTCGGTGGCCAAGGTGATCCCGGTGATCAGCAAGGGCAAGGTGCCCAGCCGGGTATCGGCGGTCTATCAGGCACCCCCGCGCGAGAGCTTTGTGCTGGCGCTCAAGGACGTGCCCGAGATCTGGGAGGTGTTCTATGGCCCCAACCCGCCGCGCATGGGACTGGCCCATGACTATCGCAGCGAACCGCCGATCAAGAACCCCGATCCGTTTCCGGTGCGCAAGATCACCGTTCCGGACGTGCTGGACGATTTCTTTTTCGACCAGAAATACGAACACGTCATGGGCGCCTCGCGCGATGGCAACGGCGGCCAGGTCATCGACCTGGTGATCGGCCACAAGATCGCCGACCTGGCGCTGCCCGGCATGCCGCACCTTGGTTCCGGCATCACCTGGCAGCGCGACGGCACCACGGTGATGGCGACCCCGCACCTCAAGGGCGGCGTGGTCTCGGTCATCGACATGGCGACCTGGCAGACGGTCAAGCAGATCGAAACGCTTGGCCCGGGGTTCTTCATGCGCAGCCACGAGAATTCGCAATACCTGTGGGTCGACGTCTTCTTTGGTCCGAACAAGGACAAGATGCACGTGATCGACAAGAACACGCTCGAGATCGTCAAGACCCTGGATCCGGCGCCGGGCCAAACCGTGGCCCATGTCGAATTCACCAGGGATGGCTCTCACGCACTGGTTTCAATCTGGGAGGATGACGGCGCGGTAATCGTCTATGACGCAAAGACCCTGGAAGAGGTCCGCCGGTTGCCGATGCGCAAACCTTCAGGAAAATACAATGTCTGGAACAAGATCACCTTCTCGGAAGGAACCAGCCACTGACGCTCTGATCGTGGCTCATGGCCAGCCGTCCGACCCTCAGGCTGGAGAAACATCCATCGCGCGGCTCGCGGCAGCGGTACAGGCGCTGACCCCCGGACGGCACGTCAGGGGCGTGACCCTGGCCGCCGAGGGCGCCCTGGAACGCGCGGTCATGCAGGCCCGCGAGGGCGCGCTGGTCTACCCGATGTTCATGGCCGGAGGCTGGTTCGTGACCCACGAACTACCGCGCCGCCTGGGCAATCCGGATCTGCGGGTGCTGCCGCCGCTGGGCCTGTCGCCCGAATTGCCGATGATGGCGGTCCGCACCATCCGCACCCGGCTGGCCGCGCGGCGCTGGAAGGCCGGCAAGACCCATGTGGTGGTGGCCGCCCACGGTTCGGGCCGCAGCCCGCACCCGGCCGAGGCCGCGCTGGAATTCGCCGGCGCCATGTCGCAGCGGCTGCGCGGCGTCAAGGTCACCACCGGCTTCATCGAAGAGGCGCCGTCGCTGAACGACGCCGCCCGCGACCTGCCGGTCACCGCCTTCTGCCTGCCGTTCTTTGCCTCCGACGGGCAACATGTCTACGAAGACATCCCCGCCGCCCTGACCGCCGGCGGGTTCCGGGGCGAACTGCTGCAGCCCATCGGCCTGCACCGCGAGGTGCCGGGGCTGATCGCCGCCGCGCTCAGCCTGGCCCACGCGCCGCAGGACGCCTCATGACCGGGCCGCAGGAGGGACGCTGGCCGGTGTGGAAACTGGCGCTGCTGCTCTATCCCTTTGCCGCCGGGGCGGTGGCGATTAACCTGTTCCTTCTGGGGCTGATCTTCCATGTCACCGGCTGGCAGGCGATCGCGCCGGTCACCGCGGTGATCTGGTCGATACCGCTGGGCGTTCCGGCAACCTGGGCCGCCGGGCGCTGGGTGCGCGGGCTGATGGACGAGGCCGACCGGTAATCCTGCCGGCGGACCACGCAGCCACACCGACCGCGCGCCCTTTCATCTCTTTGACAAATACTCCGGGGGGGCCGCCCTGCGGGCGGCGGGGGCGGAGCCCCCAAGCCCGCAGCACCCCAAAGCACCCCGCATCAGATCCGCAGCAGGGGCTGGATCAACCGTGGCACCAGGCTGCGGAACCGCAGCGGCGCATCGGTGGCGGCCAGGCAAATGCACGGCCCCTCCTCGCCCGCTGTCGGGGTATGCTCCAGATCCGGGTCGCCGACCTCGACATCGCCACAGCCGAACTGGCCGGTCTCATCCGAAAAGCTGCCCTGCAGAACCAGCGTCAGCTCCAGACCGCCGTGGCTGTGATCGGGCACGGCGCGGCCCGGCGGGATCGACAGCAGCCGGATCGAGCCGGCATCGTCATAATGCAGGATCTGCTGGCGCACGCCGCCGCCGACTTTGCGCCAGCGCGGCCCCCCATCGCCCAGCAGCTCGGCCACGGGCGCCGGGTAGACGCCAAAGGCGCGCGGCGCCGGCGGCTCGGGCGGCGCCTCCAGGTCCAGGCTGTCCATCAGCTGGCGGCGCGTGTTCTGCGACACCGCCATGCCCTCCATATCGTCCAGCACCAGCCCCCCGGCGCATTGATGCGCCTCGTAGATCGCGCGACATTCGGCGCACATCGACACATGCGCCGCCGCCACCATGGCATAGGCATAGGGCAGCGATCCGGCGGCATAGGCGGCCAGAACGGACTCCGGCAGGTGATGGGAAATCTTGCTCATATCTCTCGCATACTCTTCAACTCGTGGCGCAACCGTTCCAGCCCCAGCCGGATGCGGGACTTGATCGTGCCCAGCGGCAGGCCGGTGATCCTGCGGATCTCGGTATGGCTGAGATCGCCCAGATAGGCCTTTTCGATCATCTCGCGCTGTTCCGGGTTCAGCCGGTGCAGCGCCTGCTTCAGGTGTGCCGATTCCTGTTCCAGCGCGACGATGTCCCCGGCATCGGGGCCGCTGTCGGCTTCCTCTTCGATCATCTCGGGCAAGGGCCGCTTTTCCCGGCGCAGCTTGTCGATCTGACAATTCCTGGTGATCTGGTAGATCCAGCCCGAGACCTGGGCACGGGTCGGATCGAACTGGTGCGCCTTGCGCCAGACCGACAGCATGACCTCCTGCACCACCTCCTCGGCCAGTTCGGGACCGGTGCCGCCGCGCATGACAAAGGCTTTCAGACGCGGCCCGAAATGATCGAACAGGGCGACAAACGCCCGTTTGTCGCGCTCGTCCCGCACGGCGAGCATCCAGCGTGTCTGCTCCGTCATCTCCTGATCGGGCGTCATCCGGGCGATGGTATTTCCCTTTCGCCCCCGCGCAGCCGTTCGTGAGGCGTTGTCCAATGTGTCTGTCTCAACCAGCATACAAAGGCTACGCAGGCGGCAAAAGACCGGATCACTCGCCGGTGAATTTTTTCGCGCCTGCGTTTTGGTTCCGAGTTTCATCTCCGGGTTCCATCCCCGGGGCGGGTGACGCAATCGTCGGCGGGGGCTCTGCCCCCCTCGCGGCAGGCCGCGAGTCCCCCGGAGTATTTGCCAAAGAGATGAAAGGGGTGCGGTGGGGGCCGGTGGGGGCGGGTGGCGGCCGGTGGCCGGGCCGGGACCGGAGCGCAGACCGCCTCTTGATCTTGGCCGCGATAAAGGACACGGTTCGCCGGTCAAAGGCCAGCCACGGGAGGTGCCCATGAGATATCTTTCACCCGCCAGTTTCGACGATGCCATCGCCCAGGCCGCGCAGGCCCCGGGCGTGACCCGGTTTCTCGCCGGGGGGACGGACGTGCTGGTGCAGATGCGCGCCGATATCGTCACCCCCGACACGCTGATCGACATCAAGAAGATCCCCGGCACCCATGACATCGCCCGCGCGCCCGATGGCGGCTGGACCATCGGCGTGGCCGTAACCGGCGCCGAGATGCGCGAACATGTCGACCTTGGCGCAGACTGGCCCGGTCTGGTCGAGGCGATGGACCTGATCGGATCGACCCAGGTGCAGGGCCGCGCCACGCTGACCGGCAACCTGTGCAACGCCTCGCCCGCCGCCGACAGCGTGCCGGCGATGATCGCCGCGGGGGTGACACTGACCGTCACCGGCCCGGAGGGCAGCCGCACGGTCGCGGCCGAGGATATCCCCACCGGCCCCGGCCAGACCTCGCTGGCCAGGGGCGAGCTGGTCACGGCGGTGCACATCCCGCCACGCGGCGCGGGCGGCGGCGACGCCTACCTGCGGTTCATCCCGCGCACCGAGATGGACATCGCGGTGGTGGGCTGTGGCGTCAACCTGACCGTCGAGGGCGACACCATCACCGCCGCCCGCGTGGCGCTGGGCGCGGTGGCGCCGACCGCGCGGCTGGCCCCGCAGGCCGCCTCTGCGATCATCGGCACCACGCTGGACGACGCCGCGCTGGATGCGCTGGCCGCCGCCGCCTCTGCCGCCTGTGCGCCCATCGACGACAAGCGCGGCACCGTCAAGTTCCGCACCCATATCGCCGGCGTGCTGGCCAGACGCGCCGCTAAGATCGCCTATGACCGCGCGAGGAAAGCCCAATGAGCAAGATCCACGTTTCCACCACCATCAACGGCGATACCGCCGAATTCCTCTGCGATCCGCGCGAAACCCTGCTGGACGTGCTGCGCGACCGCCTCGGGCTGACCGGCGCCAAGGAAGGCTGTGGCACCGGCGACTGCGGCGCCTGTTCGGTCACGCTGGATGGCCGGCTGGTCTGCTCCTGCCTGGTGCTGGGGGCCGAGGCCGAGGGCCGCGAGATCGCCACCGTCGAGGGCATCGCGCCGGGCGAGGAACTGCATCCGCTGCAGCGCAAGTTCATCGAACATGCCGCCCTGCAATGCGGCATCTGCACGCCGGGCATCCTGGTCGCCGCCAAGGCGCTGCTGGAGAAGAACCCCGACCCCACCGAAACCGAAGTCCGTTACTGGCTGGCCGGCAACCTCTGCCGTTGCACCGGCTATGACAAGATCATTCGCGCCGTGATGGATGCGGCGGCGGAAATGCGGGAGGCTGCATAATGGCACTGGACGAATACAAACCGCAAAAGGGCGGCGACGAGCTGGAACAGGGCCACGCGTTCAAATACGTGGGCACCCGCCCCGACCGCCCCGACGGCACCGACAAGGTCACCGGCCGCGCCCGCTTTGGCGCCGACATCACCGCGCCGGGCATGCTGCACGGCGCCATCCTGCGCAGCCCGCACGCCCATGCGCGCATCGTCAGCATCGACACCGCGAAGGCCGAGGCGCTGGACGGCGTCAAGGCGGTGGTCACCCGCGCCGATTTCTCGGATGCGATCCAGCCCGCCCCCGGCATGGCGGGCGAGATGTGGAACGTGCTGGAAAACGTCATGGCGGGCGACAAGGCGCTCTATGACGGCCACGCCATCGCCGCCGTCGCCGCCACCTCGGCGCTGACCGCCCGCGACGCGGTCAAGCTGATCGAGGTCACCTACGAGGTGCTGCCGCATGTGACCGACGTCGATGCCGCGATGGCCGACGACGCGCCGGTGATCCGCGACGGCACCGCCGACAAATCGGTGCCCCCCGGCCTGCACCCCAACGTGGTGCGCTATCACCAGAGCGGCCATGGCGATGTCGCGACCGGCTTTGCCGAGGCCGACCTGGTGATCGAGGACAGCTTTACCACCGAGGCCACCCACCAGGGCTATATCGAACCGCACGCCTGCCTGGGCATCCTGGGCGGCGATGGCAAGGGCGAGCTGTGGTGCTGCACCCAGGGCCACTGGAACGTGCAAAAGATCTGCGCCGCCCTGCTGGATCTGGAAACCAGCCAGCTGCGCGTCACCGCCTCGGAAATCGGCGGCGGCTTTGGCGGCAAGACGACCGTCTTCATCGAACCGGTGGCGCTGGCGCTCTCGCGCAAGGCGAACAAACCGGTCAAACTGGTGATGAGCCGAGCGGAAGTGTTCCGCGCCACCGGTCCCACCGCCTCGACCTCGATGGACATCAAGATCGGGATGAACAAGGACGGCACCATCACCGCCGCCCAGGGCGTGTTCCGGGCGCAGGGCGGCGCCTTTCCCGGCGCGCCGATGGAATTCACCGCCATGTGCGCCTTTGCGCCCTACAACCTCGCCAATGTGCACCAGGTCGGCTACGACGTGATGACCAACCGCCCGAAACAGGCCGCCTACCGCGCGCCGGGCTCGCCGATGGCCGCCTTCGCGGTGGAATCGGTGATTGACGAGCTCTGCAACCAGCTGGGTCTCGACCCGCTGGAGGTGCGGTTGAAAAACGCCTCGCGCGAGGGGACGCGGGCCAGTTACGGCCCCAAGTTCCAGCGCATCGGGCTGGTCGAAACCATCGAGGCTGCCATGGCGCATCCGCATTACAGCGCACCGCTGGAGCCCGGTCAGGGCCGTGGCATCTCCTGCGGGTTCTGGTTCAACCACGGCGGCGAAACCTCTGTCACCCTTGCCCTTTCCGAGGACGGCTCGGCGCAGATCATGGTCGGCACCCCCGACATCGGCGGTTCCCGCTCGTCGATGGCGCTGATGGCGGCCGAGGTGCTGGGCATCCCTTATGAGAACATCCGCGTCACCGTCGCCGACACCGCCTCGCTGGGGTATAACGAGGTTAGCCACGGCTCCCGCGTGACCTATGCCAGCGGGCTGGCCACCATCAAGGCGGCCGAGGCGGCGGTCAGGGAACTGTGCAGACGCGCCGCCGCCAAATGGGGCATCGAAGAGGACGCAGTCTATTGGGAGGACGGCTATGCCAAACCGTCCGGCCCCAACGCGGGCGATTTCGAACCGCTGCACATCTCGAAAATCACCCGGCGCATGGGTGCCACCGGCGGCCCGATCAACGGCCACTTCGAAGCCACGCCAGAGGGCGCCGGTGTCAGCTTTGCCACCCATATCGTCGATGCCGAGGTCGATCCCGAAACCGGCTCGACCAAGGTGGTTCGCTACACCGTGGTGCAGGACGCCGGCAAGGCGATCCACCCCACCTATGTCGAGGGCCAGTTCCAGGGCGGCGCGGCGCAGGGCATCGGCTGGGCGCTGAATGAAGAATACATTTACGGCGCGGACGGTCGGTTGCAGAACGCCGGTTTCCTCGACTACCGCATTCCGGTGGCCTCGGACCTGCCGATGATCGACACGGTGATCGTCGAGGTGCCGAACCCCGGCCACCCCTACGGCGTGCGCGGCGTCGGCGAAACCTCGATCTGCCCGCCGCTGGCGGCCATCGCCAACGCGGTCTCGGCCGCCGCCGGGGTCCGCATGCGCAACCTGCCGATGTCGCCGCCGCGCATCCTCGCCGCGCTCGAGGAACAGTCGGGTGGTTGAGGTCCACCTCTGGTCCGGCCTGCGCGCGCAGGCCGGTGGCCGCGAGGTGGTCGAGGTGGAGGCCAAAACCGTGGGCGAGGTGCTCAGCGGTCTGGTCGCCGCCCACCCCGAACTGCAGGAGGTCATCGACGCCGGCGTCTCGGTCGCCGTCGATGGCCGCATCATCGCCAGCGGGCTGACCGAACCCGTGAACGAGGACAGCGAAGTCTACCTGATGCAGCGCCTCAAGGGCGGCTGAAACGGCCCCTCAAGTTTGTACAAAACGGAAAAACCCGGTTCAGCAACCGGTACAAAACATCCAAAACCCCAGGGAGAGACCCATGCAGACCGTCGCCAACTTTGACCGTATCGGCGAGGAAAACGCCTTTGCCGTGCTCGCCCGCGCCAACGCGCTGGCCGCCGGCGGCATGGATGTGATCAACCTCGGCATCGGCCAGCCCGACTTTCCGACCCCGCCGCATATCGTCGAAGCAGCGGTCAAGGCGATGCGCGACGGCCATCACGGCTACACCGCCGCAACCGGAATTCCCGAGCTTCGTCAAGCCGTTAGCGCCGATCTTTACCGCCGTTTCGGGGCCGATGTGAACCCCGACACCGTGCTGATCGTGCCCGGTGGCAAGGTGACGATGTTCGCCGCCATCCTGATGTTCGGCGAACCCGGCGCGGAAATCATGTACCCCGATCCCGGCTTCCCGATCTACCGCTCGATGATCGAATTCACCGGCGCCACCCCGGTCCCGATTCCGATCCGCGAAGACAAGGGGTTCGCCGTCTCGGCCGAGGAAACCCTGTCGCTGATCACTGAAAAGACGCGCCTTATCATATTGAATTCACCGGCAAATCCCTGCGGCGGCGTGACCCCTAAGGCAGAGATCGACCAGCTGGTCACGGGGCTGGCGGATCACCCCGAGGTGGCGATCATGTCGGACGAGATCTATGATCAGATCCTCTATGACGGCGAAGAGCATGTCACCCTGCTGAACTACCCTGAGATCCGTAACCGTTTGATTTTGCTCAATGGCTGGTCAAAAACCTATGCCATGACCGGCTGGCGGCTGGGCTATTCCGTCTGGCCCGAAACCCTCTATGACAAGGCGCGGAAACTGGCCGTCAACGCCTGGTCCTGTGTCAACACCCCGTCCCAATACGCCGCGCTCGCCGCCCTGACCGGGCCGCAGGATGCCGTGAACGAGATGGTACAAGCCTTTGACAAAAGGCGGAAAGTCGTTGTCGACCTACTTAATGCCATGCCCGGCGTGTCCTGCGTGGTGCCCAAGGGGGCCTTCTACGCCTTCCCCAATATCGCGGGCACCGGATGGCCGGCCAAGAAACTTGCCGCCGCGCTGCTGGAAGAGACCGGCGTCGCCACCATCGGCGGCCCCGACTTCGGCATCCTCGGCGAAGGCTACATCCGCGTCAGCTACGCCAACAGCGAGGAAAACATCCGCCGCGCCCTCGGTCGGATGCATGATTTCCTTTCAAAATGAGCGCCTTCGGCGCATTTCATAAAGTGATGAGGGATGCTGTCCCTCAAACTCCCTGGAGTATTTTGAAAGAGATGAAGAAGGGGACCTCGTGCTGCCTGACGTAACGTCGCGCGGGGGGCTCGGGTCGGGATCGGGTCAGGCTTTGGCGGTTGCCACCGTGACCAGCTGGTCGCGTAGCCAGCGGAACATGGGAGAATGGTGGACGCGCGCGTTCCAGTAGAGGTCGACATCGAAGGGCGCGGGAAACGGACAGGCGGTCGTTTCCACGGTGTCACCGAACGCGCGGGCGACCCGTTCGGGAACCGTGGACACCAGATCGGTTCCGCGCAGGATTTCCGGCAGGGCCGCCGGGCTGGGCAATTCGACAACCGTGTTGAGACGGCGTCCAAGGGATTGAATCTCAAGAAGATATCTAGACTGCCAGCTGCCGCCGTAGGTCACGACCGCGTGCGGCGCGGCCAGGTAGGTTTCGACGTCAAGGTCCTGTTGCGCCAGCGGGTTGCCCGGCGCGGTGACGCAGACATAGCGTTCGGTGAGCAAGCGGCGGGTATAGTAGTTGCCATCGTCGATTTCGACCGGGCCGATCAGCAGATCGCTTTCGCCCCGGTCCAGCTGGTCCTTGCCGCGCACCGATGAGGCGAGCAGGTTCAGCGAAAGACCCGGCGCCTGTGCCCGCAGGATCCGCATCAGGCCGGGGATCAGGATCACCCGTTCGTAGTAGTTGCACGACAGCGTGACCGCGCTGCGCGCCTGCGAGGGGTCGAAATCCCGCGGCTGGGTCATGGCCGCGAAGTCGTCCAGCATGCGCGACGCCATGGCCACGATTTCCAGGCAGCGGTCGGTGGCCACGACCTTGCCGCCCTGGCGCACGAACAGCGGATCCGAGAAGGCCTGACGCAAGCGTTCTATGGTGTAGCTGACCGTGGACTGGTTCACGCCCAGCGTTTCCGCCGCCCGCGAGAACGACCCCTGAGAATGCACCATACGCAGGGTTTGCAGTGCCGCGAAATCGACGCTGAGCGGGTCGGATCTGGTGGATTGGGCCACGTCACCTCTATCGAAAAATTCAATTTCATACATTGGCTACATCGGATTGCGGAATAATGCAAACCCGCTAGATTTCCCATCCGTACCTGGAGGAGGAACAGCCGATGACGACGACTTTGGCCAAGCTGGCTCCGTCTGACGACACCATCACGATCAGGCAGCTGAGCGACGACCCCTATTCGATCTACCGTCGGCTGCGCGCCGAGGCGCCCGTCTTGCGCGTCAAGTCGGTTGGACGGACCATGCTGACCAAGGCGGAGGACACCAAGTACGTCAAGGACAACCCAGAGCTTTTCTCCTCCAACGACCCGCAGACACCGATGGAGCGGGCCTTTCTTGCGCACACGCTGATGCGCAAGGATGGCGCGGCCCACAAGGCCGAGCGCGGCGCCATGGCGCCGGCCTTTTCCGGCAAGAACATCAAGAATTGCTGGCAGCCGATTTACACCCGGATCGCCGAAGAGTTCGTCGCCGCCCTGCCCCGCGGCGAAATCGTCGACCTGTATCCAACGCTGGCCGGTCCGTTTGCCGCCCATTGCCTCAAGCACCTGCTGGGCATTGAGGAAGCCAGCGATGCCGACATGCAGCGTTGGAGCCAGGTGCTGATCGACGGGGCCGGCAACTTTGGCTGGGACGATGCCCCCTTTGCCCGCAGCGACGCGGCCAATGCCGAGATGGACGCGCTGTTCGAGCGCGTCGTTCCACGCCATCTGACGGATCCGAACCCGACCGTTCTGTCGACCATGGTGAATGCCGAGCATCCGATCGCCAAGAGCCAGATCTTTGCCAACGTGAAGATCGCGATCGGCGGCGGAATCAACGAGCCGCGCGATGCCTTGCTGACGATCCTGTACGGGCTGCTGACCAACCCAGATCAGCTTGCCGAATGCCGGGAGAATGCGCTGTGGACGGCAGCCTTCGAAGAAGGGGTACGCTGGGTTGCGCCGATTCAGGTCAGCGCCCGGCTGGTTACCGAAGACACGCAAATTCGCGGGTATGACATTCCGCGCGGGGAAACGGTGATGACCGTCCAGGCCTCGGCCAACCACGACGAGGACCTCTATGAGCACCCCGAGCGGTTCGACATGTTCCGGCCGAAACGGCCGCATCAGGCTTTTGGCAACGGGCCGCACTTCTGCCAGGGCACCCATATTGCCCGCCGCATGCTGGCCGACATCATGCTGCCGATGCTGTTTGACCGGTTCCCGAACATGCGCCTGCCGGATCCCGCGCAGGTTCGGTTCTACGGCTTCGGGTTCCGGGGTCCGCTGCAACTGCCGGTAATTTTGGATTGATCGGTTTGGAAATTCGGTTAATTATGAACCATAACCATCGTGCCAAAACGGTGGCAACATCCGGGCCCCGGTCATAGCCGGGGTTCGTTCTTGGGAGGAAAGAATGAAGAAACGCACATTGTTCAAGGGCGTGGCCGCGGCCGTGCTGGCCACCGCCCTGACCCCGGCGATGCTGTCGGCGCAAGAGGTCACGCTGCGGCTGCACCAGTTTCTGCCGCCCCCGGCGACGGTTCCAAAGCTGATCCTCAAACCCTGGGCGGCCAGCGTCGAGGAAGCCTCGGGCGGGCGCATCAAGATTGAACATTACGACGCCATGGCGCTGGGTGGCACACCGCCCAGCCTGATGGATCAGGCGATTGACGGAACCGCCGACATCGTGATGACCGTTGTGGGGTACACCCCCGGCCGCTTCCCGCGGACCGAGGTGTTCGAAC
The DNA here is from genome assembly GCF_020171285.1 of Seohaeicola saemankumensis. Lineage (GTDB taxonomy): Bacteria > Pseudomonadota > Alphaproteobacteria > Rhodobacterales > Rhodobacteraceae > JAIUZI01. Next base: position 233,099 of record NZ_JAIUZI010000009.1, on the reverse strand, counting down.
TGCCCTTTATGATGACCGATCCCGTCGCCACCTCGCAGGCCTATATGGAAATGGTCGAGACCGACATGTCGGGCGGCGAATACGATGCGGTCAAAGTACTGGGCGCCTGGGTGCATGGCCCCGGTGTGATCCACACCAAGGACGGCGTATCCAAGCTTGAGGACATGGAAGGTCTGAAGTTGCGCGGCCCGACCCGCGTGATCACCGACATGCTCAAGGAACTGGGCGCGACCCCGGTCGGCATGCCGCTGCCCGCCATCCCCGAGGCGCTGTCCAAGGGCGTGGTCGACGGCACCGTGATCCCCTGGGAAGTCACCCCGGCGATCAAGCTGACCGAGCTGGTGGAGAACCACACCGAGTTCACGGGCGATGAATCGCTGTATACCGCCACGATCGTCGCGGTGATGAACAAGGACAAGTACAATTCGATGCCCGAGGACCTGCGGGCGATCCTGGACGAGAAGTCCGGCCAGGCCCTGTCGAAGTTCGCCGCCGAAGTCATGCTGGAGTATGACGCCCCCGGCCGCGCCATCGCCGTGGACAAGGGCAACACCATCGTTCAGCTCGACGCCGCAGAAGTGGCCCGCTGGAAGGAAAAAGCGCAACCCGTGATCGAACGCTGGGTCGCTGACATGGACAGCAAGGGCATCGACGGCAACGCGCTGATCGAGCAGGCCAAGGAACTGATCAAGAAGTACGGCGGCTGATTTCGGCAGCACCTACAGGCAGAAACCACAAGGGGCGCGGCGGGCAACCGGCGCGCCCCATCACGTTTTGCACGCGATTGTGACCCCGGCGCTCGCGCGGTCTGGTATCGTTGGCGAGTCCGGGCCGTGTCGGCGCCGGATGCAGCCAATCGGAGACCGACCATGAAATCCAGAATTCCCGCTGCCGTGTTCGCCCTGCTGGCCAGCCACGCGGGCGCAGGCGCCGACATGGCGCCACGCAAGGGATGGGTCGTGGCGGCGACCGACAAGAGTTTTGCCAGCCTTGTCGAGGCGACTGTGGCCGCGACCAAAGCCAGCGGGCTCTTCGTGGTGACCCAGGCCGGTCCGACACAGGCGGCGGCCCGGCGTGGCATCACCATCCCCGGCAACCGGGTCATCGGCGTCTTTAACAACGACTATGCGGTGCGCGTTCTGGACCTGTCCACGGCGGCCATGATCGAGGCCCCCATTCGCCTGTATGTCACGGAAAACGTGGATGAAACCGCGACGCTCAGCTACAAGTTGCCGAGCCATCTCTTTGCCCCTTACCTGGACGAGGGCGGCGACGGGCTGCGCGATATTGCCCGCGATCTGGACGGGAAACTGTCGCAGATTTCAACTCTGGCCACGCAGTAATCACACTGGCGTGACCTAACTTGCGCCCCGCCGCAAAGCCGTGATTGTCGGCACGGTAATCATTGCGGAGCCCGACCATGACTGACCCCTGCCCCCGTGCCGCCGACGTGTTGGCGAAACGGCTATACGACGCGGGATGCCGCCACGCCTTTGGCATGCCCGGCGGCGAAGTGCTGACGCTGGTCGATGCGCTGGAGCAGGCCGGGATCGCCTTTCACCTGGCCAAACATGAAAACGCGGCCGGTTTCATGGCCGAGGGGGTGCATCACCGCGACGGCGCACCGGCCATTCTGGTGGCGACCCTGGGCCCCGGCGCAATGAACGGGGTCAACGTGGTTGCCAATGCCCTGCAGGACCGGGTGCCGATGATCGTACTGACCGGCTGCGTCGAGGAAGACGAGGCGCTGAGCTATACCCATCAGGTGCTCGACCATGCGGCGGTCTTCAAACCGCTGACCAAGGGCAGCTTTCGGCTGACCGCCGCCGGGGCAGGCATCGTCGCGGACAAGGCGGTGTCGCTGGCCACGCATCCGCGCCCCGGCCCGGTCCATATCGACGTTCCCATCGCCACTGCCGACGCCCGCGTGCCGCAGATCGCCGAACCGCGCCAGCCCGCGGTGGCCCCCACCGCCCCGGCCGGCAAGGCGCTGGCGCAGGCGCGTGACTGGCTGGCCTCGGCCGAGCGCCCCGTCGCGCTGATCGGACTTGACGTGTTGGCCAGCGATACGGGCCAGGTGCTCCGGGCCTTTCTGGAGCATTTCTCGATTCCCTTTATCACCACCTACAAGGCCAAGGGCATCCTGCCCGAGGATCATCCGCTGTGCCTGGGCGCGGCGGGGCTGTCGCCGCTGGCAGATCGTGATTTGCTGCCACTGGTGGGCGCGGCCGATCTGGTGCTGGCAATCGGTTACGACCCGATCGAGATGCGCCCTGGATGGCGCAACGCCTGGGATCCGGCGCGCCAGCATGTCATCGACATCGCCGCCGTGGCCAACGACCACTACATGCATCAGACCGGGCTGAACCTCGTCGCTGACACATCGGCCACGCTCGAGGCGCTGGCCCAGTCCCTGCCCGCCCGTCCCACATGGCCCGACGGCGCCCCGGCGCAGACCCGGGCCGCGCTGGCCCGCGCCTTTCCCGCCGATGACACCTGGGGGCCGGCAGCGGTGATCGCCGAAACCCGCGCCGCGCTGCCTGCCGGCACGCTGGCCACTGCCGACAGCGGGGCCCACCGCATCCTGCTGAGTCAGATGTGGAGCTGTTCCGAACCTCGCGGGCTGGTTCAATCCTCGGGCCTGTGCACCATGGGTTGCGCGGTACCGCTGGCGATCGGGCTGAAACTGGCATCGCCAGAGCGCCCGGTCATCAGCTTTTCCGGCGACGCCGGGTTCCTGATGGTCGCCGGCGAGCTGGCCACCGCCGCAGAATTGCGCACGCCGGTCATTTTCCTCGTTTTTGTCGATGCCAGCCTGGCGCTGATCGACCTGAAGCAACGCCAACGGCAGATGCCGAACCGGGGTGTCGATTTCGGGCATCACGACTTTGCCGCCATCGGTCGCGCGTTCGGAGGCCAGGGTGTCAGCGTAGGCAACCGGGCCGAGCTGCGCGCGGCGCTGAAGGCCGCGCAAACCGCCGACACCTTTACCGTGATCGCAGCGGAAATCGACAAGGAGGCCTATGATGGACGGATCTGAAGGCGCATTGAGCGGGGTCAAGGTGCTGGACCTCACCCGTATCCTGGCCGGTCCGACCTGCACCCAGTTGCTGGGCGATCTGGGGGCCACGGTGATCAAGATCGAAAACCCGGCCAGCGGCGGCGACGACACCCGGCAATGGGGGCCGCCCTATATGGAAAATCCGGACGGCAGCGACAGCGATCTGAGCGCCTATTTCATGTCTGCCAACCGGAACAAACGGTCGGTCGCCGTGGACATCGCCACCCGCGAAGGTCAGGCGACGATCCGGCGTCTGGCCAGCCATGCCGACGTTCTGATCGAGAATTTCAAACCCGGCGGGCTGGCCAAATACGGGCTGGACCATGCCACCCTCGCCCAGGACTTTCCCGGCCTCGTCTACTGTTCGATCTCGGGCTACGGCCAGACCGGGCCGAATGCCGCGAAACCGGGTTATGACCTCATGGCGCAGGGGTTTGGCGGCATCATGTCATTGACCGGCGCGCCCGATGGCCCGCCGATGAAGGTGGGCGTGGGCATCGCCGATGTGATGTGCGGCATGTATGCCACCGTCGGCATCCTCGCGGCGCTGCGCCACCGGGACGCCACCGGCGAAGGGCAGCAGGTGGATATCGCGCTGGTCGATGCCCAGATCGCCTGGCTGATCAACGAGGGGGTGAATTTTCTGACCTCGGGCGTCCTGCCCGAACGCCGTGGCAATGCCCATCCCAACATCGTGCCCTATGACACCTATGCCACCGCCGATGGCCACGTGATCCTGGCCGTGGGCAATGACGCGCAGTTCCGTCGATGTTGCGGGGTACTGGGGCTCGAGGCGCTGCCGGACGATCCCCGCTTTGCCACCAACCCGGCGCGATTGCGGCACCGCGACGCGCTGAATGCGCATTTGGTGCCGGCGGTGCGCAGGCTGACCACCGCCGAGGTGATCGCAGGGCTGGAAGCCGTCAGCGTGCCGGTCGGGCCGGTGCAGACGCTGGATCAGGTGTTTGCCTCTGATCAGGTCGCGGCGCGCAACATGCGGATCGACATGGAGGCCGGTCCCGGCCCCGTCCGGTTGATCGGCAACCCGCTGCGGCTGTCCCGAACACCTGTAACATATCGCCATGCGCCCCCCGGATTCGGAGCCGATACCGACGCGGTTCTGAACCGCGACGATCCGTTCGGCGACTGATAGCCGGTCCCGCCGCCGCCTTTGGGCGGGTTTTCACCAAGACTTTGCCGCGCCATGCGCCGAAACCGCCGTCAAGGCGTGGATCTGCCTATGGTTTGGCCCGCAACCGGCAACAATCCTCGCAGTCCCGCACACGGGTTTTCACCAATGCGCGAGCGGCATCGATAGTTTTATTTCAGCCCGGTAAGGTCTGTTAAGGCACGGACAAGCCCCGAAATTTTTTGCGATTGGACCTTGGCATGACACACGACGTATTTGGTCAGATGACCAGCCTGACCGACCCCGGAACACTGGATGACTGGAACCGGGTCCAGCTGGGATTTCTGGCTCATGCCGCTGTCACGCCACAACATCTGGAGCGTGTCCTCCGCGACGCGCCGGGGTTTGCAATGGGGCACGCGATCAAGGGGATGTTCTACGCCCTGCTGGGCCGGCGCGAGTTGATGGCGACCGTGCGCGAGGCCCTGACAAATGCGCAAAACGCCCTAGCTGAGGCCAGCGCAACAGCCCGGGAACGGCTGTATGTTCAGACGCTTGAGGACTGGGTGGCCGGGCGACCGAGCCAGTCGGTTCAACGGCTTGAAACAGTATTGCGCGATCATCCCGAGGATACGCTGGCGATGAAGCTGAGCCACGCGGTCCGCTTTGTGCTGGGCGATGCCGCCGGAATGCGGCGCTCGATCGAGCGGGTCATGCCGGCCTATGCGCCCGACCATGCCGGGCGGGGATATCTGCTGGGCTGCCACGCCTTTGCGCTTGAGGAAACGGGTGCCTATGACCGGGCCGGGATCGCCGGACGGCAGGCGTTGTGGATGGCGCCGGACGATGCCTGGGGTCTGCATGCGGTGGCCCATGTCCACGACATGACCTGCGACGCGCGGGCCGGGCTGGACTGGCTGGCCGGGCGCGAGGCGGCCTGGGCCCATTGCAACAATTTCCGCTATCACGTCTGGTGGCACAAGGCGCTGATGCATCTGGACCTGGGCCAGATCGACGAGGTGATGGCGCTGTACGACCTCGAAATCCGCAAGGACCGCACCGACGACTACCGCGACATCTCAAATGCCACCTCGCTGTTGATGCGGTTGGAACTGGACGGTGTCGATGTTGGCGACCGTTGGGAAGAACTGGCCGACCTGAGCGCCAACCGTACCCAGGACGGGTGCCTGATCTTTGCCGATCTGCATTACCTGCTGGCGCTGACGGGCGATCACCGCGATGCGGAAACCGCCACGTTGCTGGCTCGTATACACCGCGATGCCCAATCGGCCGATTGCGACATGACCCGGCGCATGGCCAGCCCCGGCTGGTCGGCGGCGCAGGGATTGGAGGCCTTTGGCGAGGCGCGGTTCGAACAGGCCTTTGCCCATCTCTCGGCCGCCCATGGCGACATGCAGATGGCCGGCGGCAGCCACGCCCAGCGCGATGTCTTTGAACGGTTGACCATCGACGCCGGCATCCGCGCCGGACAATTGGACAGGGCCGAAATCCTGCTCGATGAACGTCAGGCGCAGAGGGCCGGCCACGAAGACGGATACGCCTCCGCGCGACGCGATCTGATCGCCGCCGCGCGCGGTTTGTCGGACGCGCAGAGCGTTCCGGCGCAGTAAGGGAACAGGGACCTTGGCCAGCATCTCACCGGCATCCGATTTCACGGCAAATCCCACCACGACGCAGACCGTGGCGCCCGCCACGACGCGGGATCCGCGGCTGGATTTCTATCGCGGCATCGCGATGTACATCATCCTGATCGCGCATATCCCGCGCAACACATGGACCAACTGGATCCCGGCCCGTTTCGGATTTTCCGATGCGACCGAGATCTTTGTGTTCTGCTCGGGCATGGCCTCGGCCATCGCCTTTGGCGGCTGTTTCGCCCGGCGCGGCTGGCTGATGGGTACGGCACGCGTGGCGTTCCGGGTCTGGCAGGTCTACTGGGCGCATATCTGCCTGTTCTTCTTTGTCGCCATGACCATGGCGGCGCTGGATACCTACGGCAGTTTCGACAAGAGCTACGTCGCCTCGCTGAACCTGACCCATTTCTTCAACGATCCGATGCCACAGATTGTCGGGCTGTTCACGCTTACCTACGTGCCCAACTACTTTGACATCCTGCCGATGTATCTGGTGGTGCTGGGGCTGATGCCCTTGATGATGGCGATCCAGAGCCGGCTGGGGTTCGTGGCGATGGCGCTGGCCAGCGTGGCGATCTGGGGGGCCGCCAATATGGGCTGGATGGCCTTGCCGGCCGAGCCGTGGTCGAACCGCGAGTGGTTCTTTAACCCCTTCGGCTGGCAGTTGCTGTTCTTCACCGGCTTTGCCTTCATGCGCGGCTGGCTACCGGTGCCACCGGTGTCAAAGACGCTGGTGTGGGTTTGTGTCGGCTTTTTGGTGCTCTCTGCGCCGTTCGGATCGTGGAAAGTCTTTTTGTGGCTGGATGCCGCCGCCCCCGATCTCGCCGGGTTCATCCGCAAGACATGGCCGGTGACCGCAGAGCTGCGGGACAAGACGGAATTCGCGCTGCTGAGGTACCTGCATTTCCTCGCGCTGGCCTATCTGGGTTGGGTCGCGGCCGGCCCGCGTGGGGCGCGGCTGATCGCCACCGGCACCGGCGCGCTGGCGCAGGTCTGGCAGGTCGCTCTGCGGATCATCACCAAGGTCGGGCAGCAGTCGCTCGCGGTCTTTGTCTTCTCGATGGCGCTGGCTCGGCTGATCGGCTTTGCGCTGGATCAGATCGGGCGTTCGCCGGCAAATTTCGCGCTGGCCAACCTGACCGGCCTTGCCTTGATCACGGTGGCTGCCTATGTCGCCGGCTGGTTCAAAACACATCCTTGGAAAGCCAGGAAACCATGAGCCTCTCGCGCCGTTCCTTCCTTGCCTCCGGCTCGGCCCTGGCGCTGGCCAGCCTTGCCGGTCCGGTCCGCGCCACCTCCCCCGAGGTGCCGTTCAGCCACGACACGGTGGTCGCCATGGCTCGGGATCTCTCGCGCCACCGCTATCTGGCGCGCAAGCCGGTGCCGCAGGACTGGCTGGACCTCAGCTATGAACAGTACAAGTCAATCTGGTTCCGCCATGATCGCGCGCTCTGGCATCAGACCGATCGCCCCTACGAGGTCGATTTCTTTCACCCCGGTCTCTACTTTCCGCGCCCGGTTCAGATCGACACGGTCGAGAACGGGACCGCCCGCATGGTTCCCTTTGATCTTGGTTCCTTTGACCGGACCGACAAGGTGCCACAGCTGAGCGAACCCGAGGATCTTGGGTTTTCGGGGTTTCGTCTGCGCACCGAACTGGACCAGCCGGGTATCCGCAATGAATTCGCCGTGTTCCAGGGCGCCAGCTATTTCCGTGCCATCGGCATCGGCGAGATCTATGGCCTGTCGGCGCGCGGTCTGGCGCTGAAGACCGCCGATCCGATGGGCGAGGAGTTCCCCGATTTCACCCGTTTCTGGCTGGAAACTCCGGAACCGGGCCAGCGCAACATCATAGTGCACGCTCTGCTCGACAGCCCTTCGGTTGCTGGGGCCTATCGGTTCGACATCACGCCCGGTCCATCCTGCGTGATGGATGTCGAGGCAACGCTGTTCCCCCGCACCGATCTGACCCATCTGGGCCTTGGCCCGCTGACCAGCATGTTCCTGTTCGACAGCACCAACCGCACCCGGTTCGACGATTTCCGCCCGGCCGTGCACGACAGCGACGGGCTGATGATCGTCAACGGCAACGGCGAAACCCTGTGGCGGGCGCTGGCCAATCCGAAAACGCTTCAGATCTCGGCCTTTGGCGATAACAACCCGCGCGGCTTTGGGCTGATGCAGCGGGCGCGCAAACTGTCCGATTTCGCGGACCTGGAGGCGCTCTATCACCGCCGCCCCGGTCTTTGGGTCGAACCGCGCGGAGATTGGGGCAAGGGCGCGGTGACGCTGGTGGAAATCCCCGCCGATAAAGAGATCTATGACAATATCGTCGCGTATTGGCGGCCACAGGACCCGATCCCGGCAGGCAGCCGACATGACTTTGCCTATCGCCTGACCTGGGGCCAGCAGGCACCTATCCCTGCCAATCAGCCGCGCGTTCTGAACACCAGCAGCGGCGCCCGCGAAAGCGGTGGCCGCATCGTGACCGTGGATTTCGAGGATCATCCGCTGTTTGACGACGGACCAGAGGCATTGACGCCGCATATTTCATCGCCCCATGCCGAGGTCAGCACCGGCGTGCTGCAACGCAACCCCGAAACTGGCGGTTTGCGGCTGGCGTTCAGTTTTGATCCCGGCGAACGCGCCTTGGTCGAGCTGCGCGCCCAGCTGCGCAAGGGCGCCGAGATGGCCTCGGAAGTCTGGCTGTACCGGTGGACCGCATGACCGCGCCAACCGTGCTGATGCCCGCCGAAAGTCCGCTGCCGATGCCGGCGCAGGACTTTGACGCCGTGTTCACCGATACACGCGCGCCCGGCGCGCCCGAACTCCAGTCGCAGGGCTGGTCCCGGTTCGCCGCCTTTTCCCCGGCACTGGCCGCCACCGGTGGTCTGGTCTGGATCATGACCGGCTGGTTCGGCGGCGATGGTCTCAGCTGGGTCGAAGGCACCTTGCTGACGCTGATCGCCTTCAACTTCTTCTGGATCTGTTTTTCCGTCAGCACGGTCGTGCTGGGCCTGTGGTCGCTGGCGCGCCACCGACCGCCGCGCCCCGGACGCGCGCAACCGCTGAACGTGGCGCTGCTGGTGCCTGTCCACAACGAAGATCCCTGCTATGTGATGGGTAATGCCCAATCGATGCTGGAAGAGCTGCGCGCCCGCGGCGGACAGCATCGCTACACCATGTTCATCCTGTCCGACACCCGCGACGACGCCGTCGCGGGGCGCGAACTGGCCAGTGTCACCGCTCTGCGGGCGCAATTGTCGCCCGGCTTGCGGCTGTATTATCGACGCAGGACCGAGAACACCGATCGCAAGGTCGGTAACATCGCCGACTGGATCACCCGCTGGGGCGGAGGCCATGACGCGATGCTGGTGCTGGACGCCGACAGCCTGATGACGGGGCGGGCCATTTCCCGGCTGGCCGATGCTTTGGCGGCGGACCCCGGTGCCGGGCTGATCCAGAGTTTTCCGCAACTGATCGGCGCACAGTCGGTTTTTGCCCGGATGCAGCAGTTCGCCAATGGCGTCTACGGCGTGGCGCTGGCCGAGGGGCTGGCCCGATGGAGTGGTCAGGACGGAAACTATTGGGGTCATAACGCGATCATTCGCACCGCCGCCTTCGCCCAATGCGCCGGGTTGCCCCGGCTGCGGTCCCGGCTGCGCCGACGCGACCAGCTGATCATGAGCCATGATTTCGTCGAGGCCGGGCTGTTGCGCCGCGCCGGGTGGGGCGTGCGATTCCTGCCCCGGATCCGTGGCAGCTTTGAGGAAACACCTCCGACGCTGATAGACCATATCCAGCGCGACCGCCGCTGGTGCCAGGGCAATTTGCAGCATCTCGGGCTGCTGCGCGCACGCGGGTTCCGCGCGGTGTCGCGGTTTCACATGTTTCACGGCGCAATCGGCTATCTGATGTCGCCGATCTGGTTCGCGCTGCTGGTGATGTGGGCGCTGATCGGGGTCGGCAAGGACGCCAGCGTGCTGACCTATTTTTCTGAAACCAACCCGCTGATGCCAGCCTGGCCCGAAATGACCGATTCCCGCCACGTGCTGATCATCGTGCTGATGTATGCCATGCTACTGGCGCCCAAGCTGCTGGGCGTAGTGGCCTTGCCGCTGACCGGCGCGCGCTATGCCGATTTCGGCGGCGGCGCGCGGTTCGTGTTGTCGGTGCTGTCGGAAATCGCCCTGTCGATCCTCTATGCACCGATCCTGATGGTGCAGCAGATGATCGCGGTCTTCCGGACCGTTCTGGGCCTGCAGAAGGGATGGTCGCCGCAGGCCCGCGCCGGGGGCCGCTATGGCCTCGGCACGCTGGCGATCTGCCATGCGCTGGAGACGCTGAGCGGCGTGGCCCTGACGGCGGGCATCGTGGCCGGACTGGTGTCGCCCTGGCTGGCCCCGATCGCACTGAGCCTGACGCTGGCGGTGCCGCTTTCGGCGCTCAGCGGAGTGTCGGTGGCCGGCGTCGCGCGGCGCTGGATGGGGACGCGTGAAGATTACCGCGAGCCGCCTGTCAACCAGGCGGCGCGGTACTACAGGGCACAGTTGAAGCGATTGCTGGAGGGCGGCGTCTCGGTCACCCCGGCGGAATAGTCAGTTCGCCGGGGGCAGCGCCTCGAACCAGTCCAGAACCATATCCGACCAGCCCCTGGGCACCGCGTGGCCACCGGGGAACAACGCGAGTTCCAGCGCGCTGGCCGGGTCGCAGCGGGTCCATTTGCGGCGCCAGAATTGCCCGGTTTCCGCATAGGCGTCGGGGTTGTTTCCGGCACAGCCATTGGCCGCCCGCCAGACCTCCAGACCGGCAAAGATGTCGCCCTGTTCGAATGCGCCCCCGCGCAGGGCGCGCCCCTCGATCGGCACCACGGTGTCGCGCCAGCCATGGGTGTGCAGCAGGCGCACCGGACCGGCGCATCGCTCGGGTTGCGGACGCCAGAACCCGCCCGAAACCGGGGCGTATCCGGCAAAGCTTTGCGGAGCTTCACAGGCCAGGTAGTGGACCATGAAACCCCCCGCCGAGAACCCCGCCAGCACCACCCGGTCGGGGAGCACGCCGAACCGCGCGGCGCTGTCATCGCGCACGCGGGTCAGGAAATCGGTTTCGTCCCGGCCCGGCCACCCGGGGAAGAACGACCAGATCCGTTTTCCGTCACCGGCCCGGGCCTGCGCATCCGGGGCGATCACGGCATATCCCCGCGCGGTCAGCCCGTCGACCATCGCCCGCATCCGAAGGACCCCGGTGCCGGAGCCGCCGTACCCGTGCAGGAACATCACCGCAGGCAGGGCCGTATCGGCGTTGTCGGGCAATTCGATGTGATAGGTGCCGCCGTCGATCTCGCAGGCGTCGGCCGCAGCGCCGCAGGACGCACCGGCGACCTGCCCGGTGACGATGCTGGCCAGGGCCAGCAAGAGGGTTCGAATCATTGCGATGCCTTTTCATATGGTTGAACCGGCAGGCCGCTGGCCAGCCATCCCGGACCGGCCCGTGACCCCAGCATGCCCTCGGGTACGTCCATGATGTTGCCGTAACCGGCGGCGCTCAGCTGAAGGCTGAGGCGCGCGGACCGGACGCCGCGTGCACAGATCAGCGCGATGGGCGCTGCCGGATCCGGACCCGCCGCGCCTCGCAGCGCGGCCAGAAAATCATCGCGGCGCATGTCGATGGGCCGGGCGCCCTCTGCGATCCCGGTCTGACGCCACTCTTGCGGCGTGCGGATGTCGATCAGGACGATGTCGCCGGCCATGGCCCGTTCATGGGCCTGTCTCACGCTCAATGCCTGATCGTCATAATCCGGCGCCTGCCGGGACCGCCACCACCACCCGCTGATTACAAACACAGCCAAGCCCCCCCCTGCCAGCAGCAAGGTGCGGCGGCGCACTCTCGTTTCGCCCGGTTTCGTCACTCGCAATCGTCCTAAAAGCCTTTGGTCAGGCAATATGTACCACGATTTCCCGGGAGCGCCCCCGCCTGTCGCACACGGCGCGATCAACAACTCGTCAGAAATCGAGCCTCCGCGACATGCTGCCTCTCGTCTTTGCGGTTTGGTGAGTTATTTCAGCGCGGAACAGGTCGTTGCCCGCCTCAATTCGTGTACAAGGGCTGGACAGTCGGAAAAAATTGCTTAGGCAAGAAACAGTTTTCGGCGCACCAAGATGGAGATGAGCTGGTGTCCCTTTTCCTGATTGCCGCCCTGCCATTCCTCGGCGCGGTGTTTCCTGCGCTTTTGATCCGCGCCGGGCGCAACGCGTCCTCGATGGCGGCCGGTTCGGTCACGCTTCTGGCGCTGGTCGGGCTGCTGATCAACGCCCCCGCGGTCATTCGCGGCGAGGTGATCACCGCCCGGCTGGACTGGCTGCCATGGCTGGGTCTGAACGCAAATTTCTTTCTCGACGGGCTGGGGCTGCTGTTTGCCGGGCTGATCCTCGGGATCGGCCTGCTGATCATCCTATACGCGCGGTTTTACCTGTCGCGCGAAGATCCGATGGGCCAGTTCTATACCTATCTTCTGCTGTTTCAGGGGGCGATGGTTGGTATCGTTCTGTCTGATAACATCCTGCTCTTGCTGGTTTTCTGGGAACTGACCTCGCTCTCTTCCTTCCTGTTGATCGGCTATTGGAAACATCTCCCCGAAGGCCGTCAGGGCGCGCGGATGGCGCTGGCGGTGACCGGGTCGGGCGGGTTGGCGATGATCGGTGGCATGCTGATCCTCGGCAATATCGTCGGCAGCTACGACCTGACCGTGATCCTGCAGAACAAGGAGCTGATCCAGTCCTCGCCGCTCTACCTGCCGGCGCTGATCCTGATCCTGCTGGGCTGTTTCACCAAGTCGGCGCAGTTCCCTTTCCACTTCTGGCTGCCGCACGCGATGGCGGCCCCGACACCGGTTTCGGCCTACCTGCACTCGGCCACGATGGTGAAGGCCGGGTTGTTCCTGATGGCGCGCATGTGGCCGGTTCTGGCGGGCACTTCGGAGTGGTTCTATATCGTTGCAACCACCGGTCTGGTCACCATGCTGCTGGGCGCGGTGATCGCCCTGTTCAAGGATGACCTGAAGGCGCTGCTGGCGTTTTCCACCGTCAGCCACCTGGGTCTGATCACCATGCTGCTGGGGTTCGGCACCAAGGTCGCCGCGATGGCCGCGGTGTTTCACATCGTCAACCACGCAACCTTCAAAGCCGCGCTCTTTATGACCGCCGGCATCGTCGATCACGAAACCCATACCCGCGACATCAAGAAACTGGGCGGGTTGCGTCACCTGATGCCGTTGACCTTTACCATTGCCACGATCGCATCTCTGTCGATGGCGGGTATCCCGCCGTTCAACGGTTTCCTGTCAAAAGAGAAGATGCTGGAAGAAACCGTTCACACCGTCTGGATGGGGTCGCATTACCTGGTCCCGGCGCTGGCGGTTCTGGCGGCGCTGTTTTCGGCGGCCTATTCGTTCCGCTACATCTGGCATGTGTTCATGGGGCCCGTGCGCCACAGCTATCCCGCGCATCCGCATGACCCCGGCCCCGGCCTGTGGCTGGCGCCCGGTTTCCTGGTGACGCTAGTCGTGCTGATCGGCCTGTTTCCCAACACGATGGTCGGCCCGCTGGTCGAAACCGCCGGAAACGCGGTAATCGGTGGTGGCCACGAACACTTCCACGCCAAGATCTGGCATGGATTCACCCCCGCCCTGTACATGTCAATGATCGCCACGGTCGGAGGGATCGCGCTGCTGATGTCGCAACGCCGTCTGGCCGCAGTCTGGGATGCCGCGCGGCGGCCCGAGGCCAAGGAGATCTTTGACGCGCTGATCGCCGCCGTCACCCGTGCCAGCCAGTGGTTTACCGACGCGCTGCACAACGGGGCGCTGACCCGTTATGCAGCGATCTTTGTCGTGTTCACGCTGGCGCTGGCCGGATACGCCTATTCCACCGGTACCATGGCGGCCCCGACACGCGAGATGTTGCCGGTCTCGGCGATGCCGATCGTCGGCTGGATCTGCATCATGGGCGCGACAGCCTGCGTGGTTGCCTTCCACCGCAACCGCCTGCTGGCGCTGGTGTTGATGGGTATCGTCGGGCTGGTGGTGTCGATGGGCTTCAACTATCTCTCGGCCCCGGATCTGGCCCTGACCCAGATCTCGGTCGAGGTGGTGACCATCGTGCTGCTCTTGCTGGCGCTCAATTTCATGCCCAAGGAAACCCCCGTTGAAAGCACGCCGGCGCGCCGCATCCGCGACGTGGTGCTGTCGGTGACCGCCGGTCTGGGCGTTGGCGGGTTGATCTATGCGCTGCTGGGGCGCGATTTCTCGGCCCCCTCGATCGCGGACTACCATCTCGAGAACTCCTATAGCGGCGGCGGCGGCACCAACGTTGTCAACGTGATCCTCGTCGACTTCCGGGGCTTTGATACCTTTGGCGAGATCACCGTTCTGGGGATTGCCGCCGTGGTCATCTACGCCCTGACCGAGGCGATCCTGTCCAGCCGTGTGCGCGCGAGGCTGCTGAACCGGGTGATGGACACGCCTCAGGCCGGCGATGCCCACCCGCTGATGATGGTTGTCGCCACCCGCGTGATGATGCCGATTGCCCTGATGGTGGCAGCCTATATCTTCTTCCGGGGTCACAACCTGCCCGGCGGCGGGTTCATCGCCGGCCTGATCGCGGCCATCGCGGTGATCATGCAGTACATGGCCTCGGGCTTTGGCTGGGCCGCCGAGCGACAGCGCATTCCGTATCATGGCATCATCGGATCGGGCGTGCTGGTCGCCGCCGTTACCGGCATGGGCGCATGGTTCAACGGGTTGCCGTTCCTGACCAGCGCCTTTGGCTATGTCCATATCGAACCGCTTGAGGAATTCGAGCTGGCAACCGCCGCGCTATTCGATCTCGGTGTGTTCCTGGCCGTTGTCGGCGCGGTGATGCTGGCCCTGGAGAGCCTCGCGCGCTTTGCCTGGCAGCCGGGGATCATTCCCGAGCACCCGATGGACATCAACCCGGAACGCGACGAAGACGGCCCGCAGACCAGCGGACAGGAGGCGTAAGATGGAAATCCTCGTATCCAGTGCGGTGGGCCTGCTGACCGCCTGCGGTGTTTACCTGATCCTGCGGCTGCGGACCTTTCCGGTCATTCTTGGCCTGTCGCTGCTGTCTTATGCGGTGAACGTCTTTCTCTTCGCGACCGGGCGGCTGGCGCTGAATGCGCCACCGATCCTGAACAAGTACAAGGAGGTCGCCTATACCGACCCGCTGCCGCAGGCGCTGGTGCTGACGGCGATCGTGATTTCCTTTGGCATGACGGCGGTGATCGTGATGATCGCGCTCAGTTCTTATCTTACCGCCAAGGATGACCGCATCGACATGACGGACGAGGCAGGAGAAGACGCATGAACCACTGGATCATCGCTCCCGTCGTCCTGCCGGCGGTGGTTGCGCCCTTCATCATCATGGTCATCCGGTTCCATCTGGACCTGCAGAGGATCTTTTCGCTGGCCACCACGGTGGCGCTCTGCGCCATATCGCTGATGCTGATGAGCCAGGCCGCAGGTGGCACGGTTCAGGTCTATGAACTGGGCGACTGGCCCGCGCCGTTCGGGATCGTGCTGGTGCTGGACCGGTTGTCGGCGCTGATGATCGTGCTCACTTCGCTGTTGGCGCTGGCGGTGAACCTCTATGCCATCGGGTCGGGCTGGGACGCACGCGGGCGGCACTTTCACGCCCTGTTCCAGTTCCAGCTGATGGGGGTGCTGGGGGCGTTTCTGACCGGCGATGCCTTTAACCTGTTCGTGTTCTTCGAGGTTCTGCTGATCGCGTCCTACGGGTTGATGATCCACGGCGGCGGCAAGCGCCGTCTGCAGGCGGGCGTGCAATACGTGGTCTACAATCTGCTCGGGTCGACGCTGTTCCTGTTTGCACTGGGTACGCTCTATGCGGTGACCGGCACCCTGAACATGGCCGATCTGGCAGTGCGGGTGGCCGAATTGCCCGCAGAAGAAACCGCGCTATTGCGCGTCGGCGCGGTTTTGCTGCTGTTGGTGTTTGCCATCAAGGCGGCGGTTCTTCCTCTGCATTTCTGGCTGCCGGCGAGCTATGCCAATGCGCCGCTACCGGTGGCGGCCCTATTTGCGATTATGACCAAGGTCGGGGCCTATGCGATCCTGCGGATGTACACGCTGGTCTTTGGGCCGGATGTATCCGTCACGCAGGGGCTGGTTGGCGACTGGCTGCTGCCAGCTGCGCTGCTGACACTGGCCGTTGGCAGCATCGGCGTGCTGGGCGCCCGCGAGATCGGGCGGCTGATGGCCTTTGCCGCGATTGCCTCGATGGGCACGCTGCTGGTGGCGATTTCGTTGTTCAATCCGCAGGCGACTGCGGCGGCTGTCTATTACATCGTGCACTCGACATTTGCCGCGGCCCTGATGTTCCTGATCGCCGATCTGGTGATGGAACGGCGCGGCGGCGAGATCATCGCGCAGCGGCCGATGCCGCAGACCGGGCTGATCGCGGCCCTGTTCTTTACCGGGTCCATCGCCGTGGCCGGGATGCCGCCCCTGTCCGGCTTTCTGGGCAAACTGCTGGTAATGGACGCGGCCCGCGATTCCGACCAGGTCTGGCTGATCTGGGCGGTGATCCTGATCAGCTCGCTGGTCACCATCGTCGGTCTGGCCCGCGCCGGCAGCATCCTGTTCTGGGAAAGCCACGACGCCGCCCATGTCCGCGAACCTGAGCCCGAACCCGAACCGCACGAGGACGAAGCCGAGGTCGAGATCGCGCCCAAGGCGCCTGCCCTGCCCATCGTCGCCTGCTTCCTGCTGCTGGGCGGCCTCGTCGCGCTGACCGTCTTTGCCGGGCCGATGATGGACTATGCCAGCGCGACGGCGGCACAGCTGTTTGCGCCGGTCGACTATCTGGATACCGTGCTGCGGAGGACGCCATGACCCGATTGCTGAGCCGTTTTTTCCCGCACCCGCACCTGACGTTGCTGCTGACGGTGGTCTGGCTGCTGCTGGTCAACAGCTTTTCACTGAACTCGCTGCTGTTCGGGTTTTTCCTGGGAATCGTGATCCCCTTTGTAACCCGGCCCTACTGGCCGGACCGCCCGGTTCTGCGCCGCCCGATGAAGATCGCCGAATATGTTCTGGTCGTGCTCTATGACATCGTCATGGCCAATATCGTGGTTGCGGGCATTGTGCTGTTCAAGCGCAACGCCGATCGGAAACCGGCCTGGATCTGCGTGCCGATCGAGCTGCGCTCGCCCGAGGCGATCACGGTTCTGGCCGGCACCATCACCATGACGCCGGGCACGGTGACCGCCGATCTGTCCGCCGAAGGTCACAACCTGCTGGTGCATTGCCTTGACGCCCCCGACCCCGACGCCGTCCGGGACGAGATCAAAGCCCGCTATGAACGCCGCCTGATGGAGATATTCGAATGATCATCTATGCCATCTACTTTGCTTTCACCTGTTTCGGCGCCGCCCTGCTGATGAACCTGTGGATGATCGCCACGGCCGAGGGGATCGGCGACCGCGTGCTCGCGCTGGACACGATGGTGATCAACTCCATCGCGATCCTGATCCTCTACGGGTTGACCCAGGGCACCGAGATCTTTTTCGAAGCCGCGATGATCATCGCCATGCTCGGCTTTGTCTCGACTGTCGCCTACGCGCGGTTCATGTTGCGCGGCAATATCATCGAGTGAGGGCAAGCCATGGACCAGATCATTGAAATCCTGATTGCCGCCTGCCTGGTGATTTCCGGCGTATTCGGCATCGTCGGATCTTACGGTTTGATCAAGCTGAACGATCCGATGTCGCGGCTGCACGCGCCGACCAAGGCGACGACACTGGGGGTCGGCGGCGTTTTGATCGCCTCGATCCTGCATTCGATGCTCAGCGAAAATCACCTGTCGCTGCACGAGTTGCTGATCACGCTGTTCCTGTTCCTGACGGCCCCGATCACGGCAAATTTCATTGCCAAGGCGCACATCCACCGGCACGAAACGCCCGAAACCCTGCCGCCCGCCGGCGAGGATCAGAAATGGGCGACCCATGACATTCCGCAGGACAACCCGGCGGCTGACTGACCCGACCCGCCGTACAGGAGAGCCGCCTTGGACCACCCCCGCCTGCCGCTGACCCGCGATCTGGTGCTTGTGGGTGGCGGCCACAGCCACGCGCTGGTGCTGCGGAAATGGGGCATGGCTCCTTTGCCGGGCGCCCGCCTGACCGTTATCAACCCCGGCCCCTCTGCCCCGTATTCCGGCATGCTGCCCGGCTATGTCGCCGGGCATTACCCGCGCGAGGCGCTGGATATCGATCTGGTATCGCTGGCCCGCTTTGCCGGTGCGCGTGTGATCCTGGGCGAGGTGACCGGCCTGGACCCGGCGACGCGGCAGATCTCGGTCACAGGCCGGCCGCCGGTGGGCTATGACGTGGCCTCGGTAAACGTCGGCATCACCTCGGATATGCCGGATCTTCAAGGGTTCGCAGAGCATGGTATCCCGGCCAAGCCGCTGGGGCCGTTCGCCGCCCGCTGGCAGAATTACCTCTCGGGCGACGGCCCGGCCGAGGTCGCGGTGATCGGAGGCGGGGTCGCCGGGGCGGAACTGGCGATGGCGATGGCCCACGCGCTGAAATCGAGCGGCCGGGCGATGCGGGTCACGCTGATCGATAGCGCCACGGCGCTGGCCGCCGTCGGTGACAAAGCCGCCGGGAAACTGCGTGCGGCAATCCGCGATCTCGGCGTAGAAATTGTGGAAAACATCGACGTACGGGCCGTTTACGCCGAACACGTCGAATTGGCCGACGGCCGCACGGTGCCGTCCCGCTTTACAACCGGGGCCGCCGGCGCGCGCGCCTATGGGTGGCTGGCCGAGACCGGACTGGCCACCCATGACGGGTTCCTGAGCGTGGATGCCCACCTGCGCAGCAGCGACCCGGCGGTCTTTGCCGCCGGTGACTGTGCCCATCTCACCCACGATCCGCGCCCCAAGGCCGGCGTTTATGCCGTACGCGAGGCGCCGGTTCTGTTCGACAACCTCTGCGCCACCCTCAGCGGCATGAAACTGCGCCGTTACAGTCCGCAGAAAGATTACCTGAAGCTGATTTCGCTGGGCGGCAAATCCGCGCTGGGGGAACGGACCGGGTTGACCTTTGCCGGTCGGTGGGTCTGGCGCTGGAAGAACCACATCGACCAGACCTTTATGGACCGGTTCCGTGATCTGCCTGCGATGACGCCGCCCGACCTGCCGCCGATCCATGCCCTTGGCATGGATGCGGTGCCCGGGGACAAACCGATGTGCGGCGGCTGCGGCGCCAAGATCGGGCGTGGTGCGCTGCGGGCCGCACTGGCGCCCCTGCCGGCACCAGCGCGCACCGACATCACCCCCCTGCCCGGCGACGACGCCGCGCTGCTGACGGTTGGCGGCCAGCGTCAGGTGCTGACCTCGGACCATTTGCGCGCGGTGACCGAAGATCCGGTGTTGATGACCCGCATCGCCGCTGTACACGCCCTGGGAGATATCTGGGCGATGGGCGCGGCGCCGCAGGTCGCCACGGTGACACTGATCCTGCCGCGCATGTCGCCCGAACTGCAAGAGCGCACGATGGCTGAAATCATGGCTACCGCCAGCCAGGTTCTGCGCGAGGCCGGAGCCGAAATCGTGGGGGGCCACAGCTCGATGGGCGACGAGATGACCATCGGGTTCTCGATCACCGGCCTGTGCGAGAGAAACCCCATCACACTGTCTGGCGCCCAGCCGGGCGACGCTCTGATCCTGACCAAACCGCTGGGCAGCGGTGTGATGATGGCTGCCGAAATGGCCCTGCAGGCCCGCGGTGCAGAGGTGGCGGCGGCCTATGACCACATGACCCGCGCACAGTCGGCGGCGGCACGGCTGCTGGCACAGCAGGCCCATGCAATGACCGATGTCACCGGATTTGGACTGGCCGGGCATCTGGCGGGGATCTGCGAGGCATCGGGCGTATCGGCGCGGCTGGATCTGGATGCGGTTCCGGTGATGGCGGGCGCCGAGCGGCTGGCCCGCGCCGGCGTTCGGTCAACCCTGTTCGGAGACAACCGGACGCAGGCCCCGGACCTGCCCGAAGGCGGCAAGGCCGACCTGCTGTTCGACCCGCAGACGGCCGGGGGTCTGTTGGCCGCCGTACCCGCCGATCAGGCCGAAGCCCTGGTACAAGCCCTGCGGCAGGGCGGCGATCCGGCGGCCTGCATCGGGCATGTGACGGCTGGTCCGCCTCAGCTGACGTTGGGCTGAGGCAATCGCGCGACGACCTGCTCCACTTCGGCCGCGACCGTGTCCAGCGACGCCGCGGTCAGATCGCGGGCGGGGACCACGGCGATCCGGGTTGCGCCAAACGCCCGGCGCGATTTGTCATAGGCCGGGTCGTAGTGCTGAACCATCAGCGCCCGCGTCAGCCCGGCCTTGTCGCCCTCGGCGATCAAATCGAGCCAGCCATCGACAATGGCACCGCCGCGATAGGCACGCAACGGTTCCAGTTTGTCGCGCAGCCGGTCCGCGTCGGACAGGATGTCATCGTAGGCTCGCACGAGGTAGGCGGTGCGCGCCTCGATCGGGGCGCTGACGTCAATGCGGGGGGCCGCGCGCATCGCGGACCACAGGCTGGGTGGGATGATCCGCTCGCCGATCTTGCTCGACTCCGCCTCGACCACAACCGGGCGCGCCGGGTCCAGCGCGCAGAGGTCCACCGCCAGCCGCGATTCAAAGGCCTTCTGGCTGGGTTGTGGTCGGCCAGTGCCCCCCAGAAGCGAGCCGCGATGATCGGCGGCGCCTTCAAGGTCCAGAACCTGCACCCCGCGCCGGGCCAGCCGCCGCAGCAGATCGGTTTTGGCGGTGCCGGTATAGCCGTCCAGCAGCACCAGACGATGCGGTAACACGTCGTCATAGAGCATCCGGTTCACCAGACGCCGATAGGTGCGATATCCCCCCTCGATTACATCCGCCCGCCAGCCGATCTGGCCCAGCATCCAGGTAAACGACCCCGACCGCTGCCCCCCGCGCCAGCAATAGACCAGCGGCCGCCAGCCACCGTCGCGGTCGCGCAATTCGGTTTCGACATGGCGGGCGGCATTGCGAAACACCAGAGCCGCCCCGAGCTTGCGAGCCAGAAACGGGCTTTGCTGCTTGTAGATCGTGCCCACCTCGGCCCGTTCGGCATTGTCCAGCACCGGCAGGCTGATGGCGCCGGGAATGTGATCCTCGGCGTATTCCGCCGGGCTGCGCACGTCGATCACCGTGTCAAAGCCGTGATCCAGAAGCGCGGAGAGAGAGGTAAAAGACAGGCCCATACGCCCGGTCTAACCCGTCGCGTCCGCAAGCGAAAGACACAGAGATCGCAGACAGAATTAGGCGACCGTTCGACTATAAGCACACTTGTCAAATTCAACGGCAATGGTCAGGATGGCCAGAAGGTCCCGGAAAGGAAGGGAAACAATGGATATTCATACCATGCCCGGACATCTGGTCCGGCGGCTCAACCAGATCGCCGTTGCCCTGTTCATGGAGCGGATCGCGGCGGCTGGCCTGAACCTGACGCCGGTTCAGTTTGCCGCGCTGAGCGCCGTGCGCGACCAACCCGGTATCGACCAGGCCACGGTGGCCGGCATGGTCGCCTATGATCGTGCTACTCTGGGCAAGGTGATCGACCGTCTGGATGCGCGCGGATTGGTGGCGCGGCGCACCTCGCCGACCGACCGCCGCGCAAAGGAGTTGCGCCTGACACCCGAAGGCGAGGCCCTGCTGGATGCCGCCCGCCCACATGTCGTCGACATTCAGCCCGAGATCCTCGCCGGTCTCGACCAAACCGAACGGCAAACTTTTATCGAGCTGCTGCAAAAGGTCACCATGGCTGGCAACGAACACAGCCGCGCGCCCTTGGTCACGCCGGGAACCAGAACCGGCTGAGCGCCCCGTCCGCGCCTATTCCGCCTCGATCGGTTCGATCAAATCTGGTCCGCTGACCCGGTTGGAATTCACCGCGCGCCCGACCCGGTGATAGGCCAGCGATTCTTCTGGTCCCGGCTGCATCAGCCGCGCCGCGCCCTTGCCCTCCTCTCCCAGCCACTTGGCCCAGTGTTGAGGTTCGAGAATCAGCGGCATCCGGTGGTGGATCGCCGACATGTTGCGATTGGCAGAGGTGGTGACGATAGCGCAGGTGGCAAAAGGGTCGTCCTTGCCCCAGGCCTGCCAGACCCCGGCAAAGGCCACCGGGGCACCATCCTTGCGAAAAATGTACCATGGCAACCGGGTGCCATCGGCATCCTTGGTCCATTCATAGAACCCCGTCGCCACGATCAGACAACGCCGGTCACGGCAGGCGGCGCGAAAGGCGGGTTTCTCAGCAATCGTTTCGGCCCGGGCGTTGATCAGCAGCGGCCCCGCGTTTTCCGCCTTGTACCAGTGGGGCAGGAAACCCCAGCGCATCGGCTGCAACCGACGACCGGTTTCGGCGCCGCGCACCACATGCACCTGGTTGGTCGGGCAGACGTTGAAACTAGGCACTGCGGGCAGCCTGTTGTCGGGCTGCGCCGCGAACAGCTGCGCCATCGCATCGGTCGGTAAAGTGATCGCGAAACGTCCGCACATGCCTGCATTTTAGGCCCGTACGCGGAGTGTTGCCATAGCACTTTGCCGCCAAGCGCAATTCGATTCCCTGCCCCCAACATGAAGCTAATGTCACAGCTGTCATCGGCAGGATTCTCCCCGTCACATGTTGTTCACACACGACCTCGAAAAAGCGCAAAGCCTTTTGGGCCAGAGGCGCTATAAACACGCGTTGAAGGCCGCCAGATCGGCCATGAAAAAACACCCCGGACTGGCGGCCGCGCCCAATATTGCCGGGATCGCCCTGGGCAAGCTGGGGCAGCATCGCGAAGCCGCCGCCCAGTTCATCAAGGCGTTGAAGCTGGATCCGTCGCTTTCCGATGCCCGCCGCAATCTGGCTCAGACCCAGCTGTTGCTGGGGCGACCCGAAGCGGCCAGCACGGTGCTCGCGCCCTTGGTGGAACAGGATACAGCCGACGCAGCGGCATGGTATCTTCTGGCCCAAAGTTATCTGGCCCTGGGGCTTGCTCAAGAGGCCAGCCATGCCGCGACCAGGGCCGTAGATGCCGATCCGGTGTCATCGCGCGGACTGGTGCTGCGCGCCATGGTTCGCGAACGCATGGGCCATCTCTTCGGGGCGCTGGCCGATTACCAGGCAGCTCTTGACCGGAATCCCAACGATGTCGATGCGCTGGTTGCCATCAGCCGCCCCCTGGCCCGACAGACCCGGTACGCTGACGCGCTTGCGATGGTAAACCGGGCGGTCGCCCTTGCCCCACAGCATCTGCGTGCGCGGCTGCGGCTGGCCGCGCATCACGTTGAAACCGGGAACAACGCGGCCGCTATTCGAGAATACCACCAGGCGCTGACCCTTGTGCCAGGTCAGGCGGAGGCGCTGGAACAGCTGTCGCACCTTCAGGACGGCGCGGCCAACAAGGCACTCGAACCGCAGATCGAGAACGCCCTGAAAACAGCGCCCAAGCGGTCGGAAACACGGGCGAGCCTGTTTTTTGCACGGGCCCGGATCGAAGAGCAGTCAGGCCGAAAGGCTGAAGCGGCCAGATCGCTTGCCATGGCCAACCGCGACATGGCATCGGTTCTGCCCTACTCGGCCCGCGATGACGCCGCGCTGAACGAAAAACTGCTGTCCCGGTTTTCCGCGTCCCAGCGATTGCCGGAGGTGGAATGCAACGAGCCGTTGCCCATCTATATTGTCGGCCTGCCACGGTCCGGCACCACGCTGGCCGAGGCCATCCTGGGCGCGCACCCGAATGTCGCGCCGTTGGGCGAACGCGGCGCAACCGGAAGCCTGTTGCAGGACCTGATCAACAAGGATCTGCCGTTCGATTCAGAAGCAATACAACGATTTGTCGATTGTGACCGGCAGCTCTTGCCAGACCTGCCGCCCCAGACCCGGGCCTATGTCGACAAGATGCCCGAGAACTATCGCTTGGTCGGCTTTATCAGGGCCGCCTACCCCGACGCCCGGATCATCAACCTGACCCGCGACCCGCGTGACATCGCACTTTCCATGTGGCGGGGTCATTTCTCGGGCACGGCGCTGAACTATACCTATGATCTTGCTGCGATGGCCCACCGGTTCAACCTGTATGCGCGGACCATGAACCACTGGCGCGCGCTCTGGCCCGACAGTCTGCTCGATACCGCTTACGAAGACATCGTTGCCGATATCACGGCCGGATCGCGGCGGATCGCCGGGTTCTGCGGCCTCGGCTGGACCGAGGAAATGGCCAGCCCCCATGTGCATGCCGGCCAGGTCCTGACCCTGAGCGCGACGCAATTGCGTCAGCCGGTACACTCCAGATCGATCGGTGGATGGCGCGACCACGCCGATGAACTCGCCCCGTTCATTGCAGGGCTCGATCCCGGGCTATGGCCCGGGATCGGCAACTGACGCGTCACTTCTGGGCGATCCGCCCGTCGGTATAGGGCTGGTACGGCGCGTTCGCGGCCAGGTATTCCGCCGTGACATCAGCCAGATCGGGCCCGAAGTCATAGGCGTTCTTGTCGTCACCGGCGAACATCGCGTAGCCGTCGCCGCCGTTGCGCACATAATTGTTGGTGACAACCAGATAGGTCGCCTCCGGATCAATCGGCACAAACCCGTCGTCGCTGGCAACCAGCACCTCGGTCACCCGGCCTTCGCCCGGGGCCACCGACGGATCCCAGATGAACTGCATCCCGGCCACCTGCGGGAACCGGCCCTTGACCTCTTCGACCTGGCTGACGCCGTTCTCCAGCGCCTCGACCAGACCTGCGCCGGTGATCTCGAAGGTCGACAGCGTGTTCTGGAACGGCAGCACCGTCAGCACCTCGCCCATGGTCACGTCGCCGGCGTCGATGCTGGCGCGCAGACCGCCGGAATTGGCAATGGCGATGGTCACGCCCTGGTCAGCGACACGGTCGAGCATGGCATCCGCCACCAGGTTGCCCATGGCGCATTCCATCACCCGGCACACATCGCGGTTGCCCTCGATGGCGCTGGCGGCACCGCCGATCACCTTGTTGCGGATCTCGTCCAGCGGCGCGGCCAGCTCGGCAATCCGCGCCACCGTGCCGGCATCCTCGGTCACCGTGCCATCCATCACCAGCGGTTCGCCCACCGCCTCGGTCACGTTGCCGGCGTCGTCAAAGGTTACGTTCAGCTCGCCCAGGAACTTGCCATAGGCATAGGCCTGCACGATCTGCACCCCGTTCACCACTGTCGGGTACGGCCCCGATGCGCGGTCCGACACGTTGCTGAGATAGGTGTTGGAATGGCCGCCGACGATCACGTCGACACCAGTGGTTTCCGCTGCCACCCGCTGATCCACCGCATAGCCGGAATGGCTCAGCACGATGATCTTGTTCACGCCCATCGCGGTCAGCGCATCGACCTCGGCCTGCACCGCCGCCACCGGATCACTGAACGACACGTTCGGCCCGGGCGAGGCGATTTCGGGGGTGTCCTCGGGCGTCAGCCCGATCAGGCCCAGTTTCTCTCCGCCCCGCTCGATCACCGTGGATTTCTTCAGCACGTCGGCCAGGTGCGGTTCAGCCGAGACATCGGCATTCGACATCAAGACCGGGAAATCCACCGAATCCATGAACCCGCGCAGCACCTCCGGGCCGTCGTCGAATTCGTGGTTGCCCACGGTCATCGCATCATAGCCGAGCTTGTTCATCATCTCGGCCGCGACCTTGCCCTTGTAATAGGTATAGAACAGCGACCCCTGGAACTGGTCGCCACCGTCCACGAGGATCGCGTTGTTGGACCGCGCACGGGCATCGGCGATCGCGGTCACTAGCCGGGCCGAGCCGCCAAAGCATTTCCCCTCGGCGTTCGAGTCAGCGCTGCAGCCGCTGTCGTATTTGCTGATCGGTTCAAAACGGGAATGGAAATCATTGGTGTGCAGGATGGTCAGCGTATAGTCGGCTGCGGCGGTGCCTGCGGTCAGCGCCAGCGCGGCAACGGTGGCTAGGTAACGCGTAAACATGGTAAAAACTCCCTGGTTTGATTTTTGACGGGATGGTGCGCTGCAATTCGGCGTCTGTCAAAGATTCAACGCGGCTGACCTCGCGCTAATCACGCTTGATTCCCGGCGCTGCCCAAGGCATCACCCGCCCATGCTGATCTACAAGATATTCCGCGCGAACGAATGGGCCGCGCTGCAGGCGCAGGGGACGACCCCGGGCGCCCCGATCGACGTTGCCGACGGTTTCGTCCATTTCTCGACCGCAACGCAGGCGGCGGAAACCGCCGCCAAGCATTTTGCCGGCGAAGACGGGCTGATGCTGCTGGCCGTTGAAACCGACGGTCTGGGCGACGCCCTGAAATGGGAGGTCTCGCGCGGCGGAGCCGAGTTTCCGCATCTCTACCGCGACCTGCAGGTGGCCGATGTGCTGTGGTCCCGCCCTCTTCCACTGGTTGACGGGGCCCACCGATTTCCGGACGATCTGGTATGAGCCTGCTGGAACGGGCCGGACTGGCCGTGCTGCACCGGATGGACCCCGAACAGGCCCACGACATGGCGCACAAGGCGCTGAAAGCGGGGTTCGGCCCCAAGCCGGGACCAATCTCGTCCCCCCGGCTCGAAACCACCCTGGCGGGGATGACCCTGGCCAACCCGCTTGGCCTGGCGGCGGGTTTCGACAAGAACGCGACGCTGCTGCACCCGCTGGCCCATTGCGGCTTTGGCTTTCTAGAGGTCGGCGCGGTCACGCCGCGCGCGCAGCCCGGCAACCCGAAACCCCGCCTGTTCCGCCTTGGCGAGGACCGCGCGGTGATCAACCGCTTCGGGTTCAACAATCAGGGCATGGAAGCCGCCGCCGAACGTCTGGCCACCCGCCCCCACAGCCTGCCGATCGGGCTGAATCTGGGGGCGAACAAGGACAGCACCGACCGCGCCGGCGATTTCGCCCGCGTGCTGAGCCATTGCGGCGCGTTTCTGGATTTCGCCACGGTCAACGTTTCCTCGCCCAACACCGAGAAACTGCGCGATCTTCAGGGCAAGGACGCGCTGGCCGCGCTGCTGGCCGGGGTGATGGAGGCGCGCGCGGGCCTGCCCCGGCGAATTCCGGTCTTCCTCAAGATCGCCCCCGACCTGAGCGAGGCCGAACTGGCCGATGTCGCCGAGGTCGCCGCCAACGCCCGCATCGACGCCATCATCGCCACCAACACCACCTTGGACCGCAGCGGCCTGACCAGCCCGCACCGCGATCAGGCGGGCGGCCTGTCCGGCGCGCCGCTGTTCGAGAAATCGACCCGCGTTCTGGCCCGGCTGCATCGCCTGACAGACGGGAACATCCCGCTGGTCGGCGTCGGGGGAATTGCCACCGCCGAGCAGGCCTATGCCAAGATCCGCGCCGGGGCCACCGCGGTGCAGCTGTATTCGGCGCTGGTCTACTCGGGCATATCGCTGGTCACGGACATCCTGCGCGGGCTGGATGCCTTGTTGGAACGCGACGGCTTCGATACGGTCGCCGCGGCTGTTGGAACCGAACGGGAGATCTGGCTGTGATCGAATACTGGCACAATCCGCGCTGCTCGAAATCGCGCGCCGCGCTGGCCCTGCTCGAGGAACGCGACGCCGAGGTGTCTGTCCGCCGCTATCTCGAAGACGCGCCGTCGCTGGCCGAAATCACGACGGCACAGGCCGCACTCGGTGTCCCGGTGATCGAAATGATGCGACCTGGGGAAAAGCGGTTCAAAGAGCTTGGACTGAGCAAATCGGACAGCGACGCGACCTTGCTGGCCGCGATGGCGGACAACCCGATCCTGATCGAACGGCCGCTGGCCATCTCAGGCGCACGCGCGGTGATCGGGCGGCCGCCAGAGCGGGTTCTGGACCTACTTTAAGAGCGCTTATTTTCAGCGCGGATTCAAGTATATGCGCGTCAAAGCTCCGGAGATTGGTGAAGTGCCCACGACTGCGGGATCTGCCCCGGAAGCCGCCGCGATCAAACGGCGGCGCGCGCTTCCAGGGCGGGGTACCTCAGACCCAGGGTGATGCCCCGCGCGACAAAGGATACAAGCAACGCCAGCCAAAGGCCGTGGTTGCCCAAACCCGGCAATAATCCCGCCAGGGCAACGCAGTAGATCACAAAGCTGATCAGCATCATGTTCCGCATGTCGCGGGTCGCGGTGGCCCCGATAAAGATGCCGTCCAACATCCATGCCGCCCAGCCCAGAGGCGGCGCCGCGATCATATAGGGCAGATAGACCCGCGCCGCGGCGCGCACCGGTTCCGACTTGGCCATCAAAGCGATGATCGCCGGCCCGGCCACGGCAAAGACCACTGCCAGCACCACCACCACCACGAACCCCCAGAAACTGGTGACAACCGCCGCCCTGCGCAGCCGGGTCTGCTGGCGCGCGCCCAGCGCCTGCCCGACGAGGGTTTCGGCGGCAAAGGCAAATCCGTCCATCGCATAAGCGGTGATCATCAGGAATTGCAGCAGCACCTGGTTGGCCGCCAGTGTCACGTCCCCATAGCTTGAACCGATGAACAGGAACGACACGAACATCGCCTGCAACAGCAGCGACCGGATCAGGATATCCGTGTTGACCCGCAGCATGTGCCACAACCGCGCTGCGTCGAACACCTGCGCCCAGTTGCGCCAGTCCGGCATCCGAAACACGGCGCGGCAAAACCAAAGCCCCAGCGCGAAGCCTGACCATTCCGCCAGAAACGTGGCAAAGGCGACGCCATTTACGCCCCAGTCCAGCCCCAGCACGAACCATATGTCCAATGCGATGTTCAGCCCGTTCATCCAGAGCTGGATCATCAGCACCGCGCGTGTGCGTTCCTGCGCGATCAGCCAGCCGGTGATGCCGTAGATGGCGATCGCCGCAGGGGCAGACCAGATCCGGATACGCATGTAGCCCGTGGCCAGCGTTTCGACCTCGGGGCTGGCCGGCGCGGCCTGAAACGCCAACCAGAACACGGGCATCTGCAGCATGATGAGAGCGCTGCCCGCTGCGGCTCCGATTAGCAGGGCGCGGGTCAGCAATGCCGCCACCTCGCCATGGTCCCCTGCCCCCAGCGCCTGACTGGTCAGGCCCACCGTGCCCATCCGCAGGAAGCCGAAGATCCAGTAGATCCCCGACAGGATGATCGCACCGATGCCCACCGCGCCGATCGGGGCGGCCAGTCCGATCTGACCGACGACCCCGGTATCGACCGCGCCCAGAATCGGCACCGTCGCATTCGACAGCACGATCGGCAGCGCGATGTTCAGAACCCGCCGGTGGCCGATCTCGCGGGCGGCTGTGGCCTCAACCACGCGGCTTGTCTGCCGGCGGCGGCATCAGAAAATGGCCGCTGGCTTGCGCGTAGAGCTTGTCGTGATGATCCTGCCAGGCTTCGACATGGACAGAGGCATAGCGCCGCCCCGACCGGTTGACCCGCGCCCGTGCATAGGCATCACGCGGCAGGCCCGAGCGCAGGTAATCCACTGTAAAATCAATAGTTTTGGGTAGCCGCGGCAAATCTCCGTCGGCCATCTGCTGGGCGTCAATGACACCGGATTCGATATCCGGAAACAGGTTCAGCCAGCCCAGCGTGATGATCGCCGTGACCTCGAGAAACGCGGCCGTCACGCCGCCGTGGATCGCGGGCAGGAACGGGTTGCCAATCAGCTTGTCATCAAAGTTCAGCACCCCGGTCAGCTCGTCTCCGCGCCGATCGAAACTGATGTCCAGAAACCGGATGTACGGCACACCTTCGGTCAGCGCCTTGAGCGCCGCATCGCGCCGCTGTTTCACCACCTGCACGGGTTCGGGAGTGGTCCAAGCCATCAGCCTGCCTCCACCGTGAAGGCGCCGGCGGCAGTCGCCACGGGGCGGTCGGTGTCATCGTCCACCGCCGTCGCGCGGGCAAAGGCGACGGTTCGGGTTATGTGATAGCAGGTCGCCGTCGTGGTGATTGTCTGCCCCGGCGTGGCGGCGCGCATGTAATCGATTCGCAAATCGATGGTGGCGGTGCCACCCGGTGCCGACGGGTGGCTCATCACCGCTGCACCGCAGCAGGTGTCCATCAATGCCGACACGGCGCCACCGTGAATCACCCCCGTCTTTGGATCGCCAACCAGCTTTTCGTCATAAGGCATGCGGATCACCGCGCGACCTTCGCCAATCTCGGTCAATTCCATACCCAGCGCCCTCGCATGGGGGATCGCCTCGATGAATTGCCGCGCGATTTTTGTCTTGTCGACCATGTGCCTGACGCTCCTGACGTTTGGGGTGTCCATTTATGATCCCGGCTTTCGGCAAAGGGCAAGCCCGCCGGTTGCGCTTGATGCTGCATCCGCATAACGTGTCGGAACCAGGGAGAATACACGAATGTCTGACAAGCGACTGTCATTCAAGGAGATGTGCGCCGAATTCGACGTGACGCCGCGCACCCTCCGATACTATGAGTACATTGAACTGCTGCAGCCCGAGCGGGAAGGCCGGTCGCGGTACTACGGCGCCCGCGAACGGGCCCGGATGAAATTGATCATGCGTGGCCGCCGCTGGGGCTTCTCGCTGGAAGACATTCGTCAGTGGTTGCTGATCTACGAAAAGGAAGGCACCCGCGCACAGATGGAAGCCTTTGCCCGCAACGCCGAAAACCAGCTTGCCGATCTGGCGCAGCAGCGGCAGCTGCTCGACGATGCCATTTCCGAGCTCGAGCAAATGCGCGAAGAAACTCTTAAGAATCTGGGCTGACCCCGCCTGTGGTCAACGACGCCGCCGGGGGTCCTCTCCCCGTTTTCCCACGCCGACGACCGGTCGCGTGGACGAACCATGCGCTTCGCAGCCACCGGTCCACTTGCGCCGTCCAACGGCCATTTTCCCTCGGCGCGCCTCCGCATTTCCGACTTGACGTGGTGTGATCTTACGTCAAGCAAATCGTGACGCAACGTCGACATTACGTAAACGTCAAGCAGATGTTGTAAACCCGGAAACGGCACATCACCTGAACGTCAGAGCTCAGGTGAGAAGAGTGAGATGTTATGACCGAAGACATGATGACCATCCGTGAAATGTGCGACGCCTACGACGTGACACCCCGCACTTTGCGGTTCTACGAATCCAAGGAATTGCTGTTTCCGACCCGCGAAGGCCAGAAACGCCTTTTCACGCGGCGCGACCGGGCCCGGCTGAAACTGATCCTGCGCGGCAAGCGCTTTGGCTTCAGCCTCGAACAGATCCGCCAGTTGCTGGATCTGTACCACATGGGCGATCAGCAGCACACGCAGCTGGCGCGCACGTATGACATTGCCCGCGAACGCCTGTCCGAGATGGAACAGCAACGCGAAGAGCTGGACGAGGCCATTGCCGACCTCAAGGAACAGCTGAAATGGGGCGAACGCGTAATCGCCTCGATGACCGACAAAAAAGCGGCCGAGTAAACCAACGGGCCGCACCCGAACCAATATCATTACCGTAAGTCAGGGACACCAACATGCCGACCTATACCGCCCCCATCAAAGACCTGCAGTTCGTGCTGCACGACGTGCTGAACATCTCGGGCTCCGATATCCCCGGATACGAAGATCTCGAGGCCGATTTCACCGCCGCCATCCTTAAAGAAGCCGGCAAGATCAGCTCTGAAGTCCTGGCGCCGCTGAATGTGGTCGGCGATACCGAAGGCTGCCGTCTGGAAAACGGTGTCGTCTACACGCCGACCGGATTCAAGGCCGCCTTCGAACAGGTCAAGGACGGCCACTGGACCGGTCTGGACATGCCCGAGGAATTCGGTGGCCAGAACATGCCCGCCGTGATCGGTTCGGCCGTGGGAGAGATGTTCTCGGGCGCAAACCAGGCGTTCACCATGTACCAGGGCCTGACCCACGGCGCCGCCTCGGCGATCCTGGCGCACGGCACCGACGAGCAAAAGGCCAAGTGGTTGCCCAAAATGGTCAGCTGCGAATGGACCGGCACCATGAACCTGACCGAACCGCACTGCGGCACTGACCTGGGCCTGATGCGCACCAAGGCGGAACCGCAGGGCGACGGCACCTACAAGATTTCCGGCCAGAAGATCTTTATCTCGGCGGGCGATCACGACATGGCCGACAACATCGTGCACCTGGTCCTGGCCAAGATCCCCGGCGGCCCCGAAGGCATCAAGGGCGTGTCGCTCTTCATCGTGCCGAAGTTCAAGGTCGATGAAGACGGCAATATCGGCGCCCGCAATGGCGTTTCGGTCGGCAACATCGAAAAGAAAATGGGCATCCACGGCAACTCGACCTGCGTTCTGAACTATGACGAGGCCGAAGGCTACCTGCTGGGCGAAGAGCACAAGGGCATGCGCGCCATGTTCACCATGATGAACGAAGCCCGCCTCGGCGTCGGCATGCAGGGCCTCAGCCAGGCAGCGGCCGCCTATGAAAACGCCGTGGCCTACGCAAAAGACCGTCTTCAGGGCCGCGATGTGACCGGTGCCAAGAACCCCGACGGCCCCGCCGACCCGCTGATCGTGCACCCCGACATCCGCCGCTCGCTGATGGATCAGAAAAGCTTTATCGAAGGGGCCCGCGCCTTCATCCTCTGGGGCGCGACCATGATCGACGCCGCCCACCGCAAGGGCGACAAGGATGCCGACGGACTGGTCAGCCTGCTGACCCCGGTTATCAAGGGTTTCCTGACCGACGAAGGCTATGACATGACCGTCAAGGCGCAGCAGGTCTACGGCGGCCACGGCTACATCGAAGAACACGGTATGAGCCAGTTCACCCGCGACGCCCGCATCGCCATGATCTACGAAGGCGCCAACGGTGTTCAGGCGCTGGACCTGGTCGGTCGCAAGCTGGCGCAGGACGGCGGAAAGCACGTGATGGCCTTCTTCGAACTGGTCAAATCCTTCGCCAAGGAGAACGCCGGCCAGAACGAGGCCTTCGATCGCGATTTCCTGGCCCCCCTCAAAGCCGCGTCGAAAGACCTGCAGGCGGCCGGCATGTACTTCATGCAAAGCGGCATGAAGAACCCGAACGATGCCTTGTCGGGCTCGAACGATTTCATGCACCTGTTTGGCCACGTTTGCCTCGGCCTGATGTGGGCTCAGATGGCCAGGGCCGCGCAGGCCGCGCTGGACACCGGCACCTCTGACGTCGCGTTCTATGAGACAAAGCTGATGACGGGCCGCTACTACATGGCCCGACGCCTGCCGATCACGGCGACCCACCTGGCGCGCATCCAGAGCGGCTCCGACACGGTAATGGGACTGGACGCCGCGAATTTCTGACCCGGCCCCGGGCGGGGACACCCCGCCCGGCTCCACACCCGAGGAGAGACAATGCCCAAACGCTTCCGCCTGACCCGCCGTTTCCCCGTCGCCATGACCGAAGACGGCTATCGCCGCCTGAAACGCTTTTCTCATGACGCCGGGCTGGATGAAGGAGAAGCGCTGTCATTTCTTTTCGAGAACTTCGAAAGCGTCACGGATACAGAAAACCTCACCCACCGCCTGAGGCTATTCAACTCCGAACTGGAAGACCGAAAACGCTGAACATGGGAGATCAAGCGGTGACAATCCACCCCCCGTCGGTGCCGCGACCCTTGGACGCCTCCGGCGGGAGTATTTGGAAAGAGATGAAAGGGACGATCCGGTACGCACACTGGCAACAGGGGTATGTCCAAACGGAACAGGCGGCAGAACGACAAAAGGCGGCGACCTTCGCCGGACAAGCCCCCCGTTCTATCGCCGCCCCCGCCAGGACAGCACCGGCTCTGACCCAGCATTCCCTCCGGGCCGTGACCGCTGTTTCATCTCTTTCCAAATACTCCACGGGGGTGCGGGGGGGTGTAACCCCCCGCTCCGACAACAGCCACAGGGAGGCACCCATGACGATCAAACTGCACTGCTTCGGAGAAAGCGGAAATTCCTACAAGGCAGCGCTGGCGCTGCAGCTCAGCGGCCTCGACTGGGAGCCGGTCTTTGTCGATTTCTTCAACGGCGCCACCCGCACGCCCGAATATCGCGCCGAAGTGAACGAAATGGGCGAGGCGCCAGTGCTGGTCGATGGTGATTTCACCCTCAGCCAGTCGGGCTGCATCCAGGCCTATGTGACCGAGAAGTCCGGCAAGTTCGGCGGCGCCACGCGCGAAGAGAACTATGACATCCTGCGCTGGGTGCTCTGGGATAATCACAAGCTCAGCTCGATGGCCGGCATGACCCGCTTCCTGATGAACTTCCTGCCCGAGGACAAACGCCCGGCCGATGTGATCGGCTTCAATTTAGGCCGGCTCAAGGCCGCCTATGGCGTGCTCGACGCCCATCTGCAGGGCCGCGACTGGATTGTCGGCGATGGCGTGACCAACGCCGATCTCAGCTGCTGCGGCTACCTCTACTATCCCGAACCCTTCGGCTTTGACCGCGCCGAATGGCCCAACATCGACGCCTGGCTGACCCGCCTCAGCGAACAGCCCGGCTGGAAACACCCCTATGACCTGATGCCCGGCAAACCGTCGGATCGCGCTTGAGGAGACTACCCATGACCGAAGCCTATATCTATGACGCCGTGCGCACCCCGCGCGGCAAGGGCCGCAAGGACGGCGCGCTGCACGAGGTGACCTCGCTGCGGCTCTCGGCCCAGACCCTGAACGCGGTGAAATCGCGCAACAACCTCGAAGGTCATGCCGTCGAAGACGTGATCTGGGGCAACGTCACCCAGGTGATGGAACAGGGCGGCTGTTTGGCGCGTTCGGCCGTGCTGGCCTCGGACCTCGATGAATCGATCCCCGGCCTGGCGATCAACCGGTTCTGCGCCTCCGGCATGGAAGCGGTGAACCTGGCCGCCAACCAGGTGCGCGGCGGCGCCGGCGAGGCCTATATCGCCGGTGGCGTGGAAATGATGGGCCGCGTGGCCATGGGCAGCGACGGCGCCGCCATCGCCGTTGACCCCAGCCTGGCGATGGACAGCTATTTCGTGCCGCAGGGCATCTCGGCCGACATCATCGCCACCGAATACGGATTTACCCGCGACCAGGCCGACGCGCTGGCGGTGGAATCGCAGCGCCGCGCCAAGGCGGCCTGGGACGACAACCGCTTTGCCAAATCGGTGATCACCGTCACCGACCAGAACGGCCTGCCGATCCTCGACCACGACGAATACATGCGTCCGCAGACCGACATGCAAAGCCTCGGCGCGCTGAACCCCTCGTTCCAGATGATGGGCGAACAGATGCCGGGCTTCGACAAGATCGCGCTGATGAAATACCCGCATCTTGAACGGATCAACCACATCCACCATGCCGGCAACAGCTCGGGTATCGTCGATGGCGCCGCCGCCGTTCTGATCGGCAACAAGGAATTTGGCGAGAAATACGGGCTGAAGCCGCGCGCGCGGATCAAGGCCACCGCCAAGATCGGCACCGATCCCACCATCATGCTGACCGGCCCGGTGCCGGTGACCGAAAAGATCCTCGCCGACAACGGCATGAAGATCTCCGACCTCGACCTCTTCGAGGTGAACGAAGCCTTCGCCTCGGTGGTGCTGCGCTTCCAGCAGGCCTTTGATGTCGATCCGGCACTGGTCAACGTCAACGGCGGCTCCATCGCCATGGGTCACCCGCTGGGCGCCACCGGCGCGATCATCATCGGCACCCTGCTTGATGAGCTGGAGCGTCAGGACAAGGAAACCGGCCTGGCCACGCTCTGCATCGCGTCCGGTATGGGCGCCGCGACCATTATCGAACGCGTCTGAGTTCGCACCGACAGGACAAGAGACATGACTGATTTTACCATGAACAAGGACGCCGACGGCGTCGCCACCATCACCTGGGACGTGCCCGGCAAGACGATGAACGTGATGTCCATCGAAGGTCTAGCCCAGCTCGACGCGCTGATCGACGACGCGCTGGCCGACGAGGCCGTCAAGGGCATCGTGATCACCTCGGGCAAGGACGGCTCCTTTGCCGGCGGCATGGACCTGAACCTGCTCGCCACGCTGAAGGAAAGCGCCGGCGACAACCCGGCCAAGGGGCTGTTTGACGGCACCATGCAGATGCACGGGCTGCTGCGCAAAATCGAACGCGCCGGCATGGACAAGAAGAACAAGGGCGGCAAACCCATCGCCGCCGCCCTGCCCGGCACCGCCGCCGGCATCGGCCTGGAACTGCCGCTGGCCACCCACCGCATCTTTGTTGCCGACAACCCCAAGGCCCGCATTGGCCTGCCGGAAATCATGGTCGGCATCTTCCCCGGCGCCGGCGGCACCACCCGCCTCGCCCGCAAGCTGGGCGCGATGGCCGCAGCCCCCTTCCTGCTCGAAGGCAAGATGGTGGAACCGGCCAAGGCCAAATCCGCCGGCCTGATTGATGAAGTCGTGGCCGACCCGGTCGCCGCCGCCCGCGACTGGGTGCTGAACGCCAAGGACGCCGATATCGTCAAACCCTGGGATGACAAGGGCTACAAGATGCCCGGCGGCGCGCCCTATCACCCGGCGGGCTTCATGACCTTTGTCGGCGCCAGCGCGATGATCCACGGCAAGACCCAGGGCGCCTTTCCGGCGGCCAAGGCGCTGCTGAGCGCAGTCTACGAAGGCGCGCTGGTCGATTTCGACACCGCGCTGAAGATCGAGGCGCGCTGGTTCACCAACGTGCTGATGAACCCGTCGTCGGGCGCGATGATCCGCTCGCTGTTCCTGAACAAGGAAGCGCTGGAAAAAGGCGCCGTGCGGCCCAAGGGCATCGACGACCAGCGGGTCAAGACCGTCGGCGTGCTGGGCGCGGGCATGATGGGCGCGGGCATCGCGCTGGTCAGCGCCCAGGCCGGCATCAACGTGGTGCTGATCGACCGCGACCAGGCCGCCGCCGACAAGGGCAAGGCCTATACCGAGACCTACCTCGACAAGGGCATGAAACGCGGCAAGGTGACGGCCGAGAAGAAAGAGGCGATGCTGTCGCTGATCAACGCGACCCCCGATCTCGACGCGCTCAAGGGCTGCGACCTGATCATTGAAGCGGTGTTCGAGGACCCCAAGGTCAAGGCCGAGATGACCCAGAAGGTCGAGGCGATCATCCCCGAGGACTGCATCTTTGCCTCCAATACCTCGACCCTGCCGATCACCGGCCTGGCCAAGGCCAGCGTGCGGCCCGAGCAGTTCATCGGCATCCACTTCTTCTCGCCGGTTGAAAAGATGCTGCTGGTCGAGATCATCAAGGGCAAGGAAACAGGCCCCCGCGCCGTGGCCAAGGCGCTGGACTACGTGCGCCAGATCAAGAAGACCCCGATTGTCGTCAACGACGAACGGTTCTTCTACGCCAACCGCTGCATCATCCCCTACGGCAATGAAGCCACGCGGATGGTCACCGAAGGCATCGCGCCGGTGCTGATCGACAACGCCGCGCGCCAGCTCGGCTTCCCGGTCGGTCCGATCCAGTTGGGGGATGAAACCTCCATCGACCTGGCCGCCAAGATCACCCGCGCCACCAAGGCGGCAATGGGCAACGAATACCCGGCCTCCGCGGCGGATGACCTGGTATTCTGGATGGAAGACCTGGGCCGTCTGGGCCGCAAGGCGAAAGCGGGCTATTTCGACTACGACGACAAGGGCAAGCGGCTGGGCTACTGGCAGGGCATCCACGACAAGTACCCGCTGGCCGAAACCCAGCCCGACCTGATCGAAGTGCAGGAACGGCTGATGTTCGCCCAGGTGCTGGAAGCGGTGCGCGCGCTGGAAGAAGGCGTGCTGGAAGACATCCGCGAAGGCGATGTCGGCGCGATCCTCGGCTGGGGCTTTGCCCCCTGGTCCGGCGGCCCGTTCAGCTGGCTCGACATCATCGGCGCAGCCTATGCCGCCGAACGCTGCGACCAGCTGGCCGCCAAATACGGTGAGCGCTTCGCCTGCCCCGCTTTGCTGCGGGAGATGGCGGACAAGGGCCAGACCTTCTACGGCCGCTTCGCCCCCGAAGCCGCGGCCGCCTGATCGGGCCATCCGAAGATGACCAAACCCGGCACCACACGGTGCCGGGTATTTTTTATTGAGCGCCTGCGGCGCAATGAATTTACTGATGAGGGACGCTGTCCCTCAAACTCCCTGGGATATTTCCAAACAGAAGAAGCGGGGGAGCCGGATTCCGGTTGCTTGTGATCTAAAACACGCCACAGACCGCCTGGCGGTGCGCGTCGCGCAGAGCTGTCCGGGCAGACAGGCTCCGCCTAAGTGATCACCGGGTCCCCGGCATCCGCAGGCGAGGCGGCGATATGAGAGATCTCGTCGGGGTCACACAACAGCGCCGCCGTATCGTCTTCGTCGATCAGGCACCGCACCAGGTGACGCGCCACTTTCATCGGCAGGAGCTTGTATTCCGAGGACGCCGCCAGTGTCGTATCGATCAGGATGTCCCTTGGTCGTGGGCAAATCGCCAGCAGTCCGCCCTCAACATAGATTGCTTCGTCGGCGTCGAAGGCCAGCGTGATTATGGTCAGCTCATCATCGGGCTTGGCGGCCCGGATACCGCGGAACCCGATCAGGGCCCGGGCCGGAACCACGACAAACGGATCACCCAGAATCTCGCTCGCGGTGTCGCTTTCGACCACGATACCCTGGTCCGGCATCAACCACATATCCCTGCGGTTGTGCAGCGCGCCTTCGGGCATCAGGATGGGGCGCTGCGCGCGCGGAAGAAGCGAACCGCGCCTGAAAAGAACGTCCCGCTGGATATCCCGGACGACCTGCATGCCCCGGTCAAAGGTCAAGGCGCTGTCGCCAATGCTGAGCGTATCGACGTCGCGCCATCCCAGATTGGAGGCGACGCGTGTCCCGGCGACAAATCCGCTTTGACCGGTGATCAAGCCGCCGCTGACATCGTTCAGGGTGGGGTCCGACCAGCCGGGCATGCGCGTGGTCATCCTGGTTTTCTTGAACATGCTCTCGCCTCCCGGACTTCTGCCCGGATCGTTTCACTGACGCGTTGAGATAAGCTGAGTCTTTGGTCCTGCATTGGCCGGAACCGGGGCGGATCTGTGGCATTGTAGTTCCCGGCAGGCAAACAGACCTGTTTCCGCGTGATTGAGCAGGCCTGAGCAACAATGCCGCTCAGACGTCGAACCGGTAGCCGAAGCGGGCGATATCCTGGGTACAAACGCGCGAGATTATCTCAGCGCTGGTGCCCCTATAGGCACGCCGGTAATCATCGGGCCGTTCCGACCGGTTTTCATGCGGCAGATCGAACCGGAAGCCCAAGTGATCGAACAGCGGCTGGGCGTCCGCCGCGAAATGTTCGACGCGGATGTAGATCGCCGGATGTTCCCCCCCGTCGGGGCGTTGCAGGTAGGACGCCGCCGGGGTGTCGCGAAACCCCTTCTGAATCGCCGGGTGGCCCAGAAACCCCTCGAAATCCAAGGCCTGAGCCAGTTTCACGGCCGGGTGGTCGAAGCCCTGACCGCGTAGCCAGTGGTAGTAGCTGACCGCTCGGTCCCACGGGTTTCGCACCAGCGTAAAGGCAAACAGGCCCAGCAACGTCTTGCGCGGAACCAGCCCGTCCAGATCCGCCAGTGTCGAATGTTTCCAGAGCCGCCCGCGCGTGCGCGCACCGGCCACACGGCGCCGGCGTTTCACCGCCTTGGGGGTGTCGCCCAGCATGATGTCGTCCTTCATCGCGCGGGCCTCCAGCGCCAGCGCCAGCGACGTGCCGCCCGTCTTGGGAATATGGATGAAGACGTAGCCGCGTCCGGGGCTGAGGATCATGCCCGCAGGCTAGTGAAAATGCGGCGCGGCGCAACGGTGTGCGGGGTTTTCTTTCGCGCCGCGCCGACGCAAAGTTGGCGGCGAGAGGAACTGTGGAGGATCAACATGGGCTGGATGGCGGATGAAACCGGGCTGGAACGCGGCCCCGCGAATTATGTCCCGCTGACGCCGCTGTCGGCGTTAAAGCGGGCCGCGCATGTCTATTCGGGCGAACTGGCGGTGGTTTATGGCACCCACCGCAAGACCTATGCCGAATACTACGACCGGGTGACGCGGTTGGCCTCCGGCCTGGCGGCTATGGGCGTTGGGCCCGGCGATGTGGTGTCCACCCTGATCCCCAATCTGCCCGCGCAGGCCGAGGCACATTTCGGCGTACCGGCCTGCGGCGCCGTGCTGAACGCTATCAACACGCGGCTGGACGTCGATACCGTCACTTACATTTTCGAACACGGCTGCGCCAAGGTCGTCCTGGCCGACAGCCAATTCATCACGCTGGCCGAAGACGCGATCGCCCGGATGGATGGCCCGGCGCCGACGCTGATCGAGGTGCCCGACGCGCAGGCCGGATTTCCCGCCAGCGGACGGCACCCCTGCTACGAGGATGTGATTGGCAACGCCGATCACGACTTTTCCTGGATCATGCCCGAGGATGAATGGGAAAGCATCGCGCTGAATTACACCTCCGGCACCACCGGGCGGCCCAAGGGCGTGGTGTACCATCACCGTGGCGCCTATCTGAACGCGATGGGGCAGATCATCAGCTGGCGCATGGTCCTGCGGCCGAAGTATCTGACCATCGTGCCGCTCTTTCACTGCAACGGCTGGTGCCACACCTGGATGATGCCGATGCTGGGTGGCACCGTGATCTGTTGCCGCGACATCACCGCGCCGGCGATCTTTGACGCCATCGCCGACGAGGGCGCGACGCATTTCGGCGGTGCACCGATCGTCCTGAACATGCTGGTCAACGCCCCCGAAGAGGAGCGCCGCGCCTTTGACCACACGGTCGAGGTCTTTACCGCAGGCGCCCCCCCTGCCCCGGCCACGCTGGCCAAGATCGAACCGATGGGCTTTCACGTCACGCAGGTCTATGGGCTGACCGAGGTCTATGGCCCGGCCACCGAGTGCACCTGGGGTCCGCAGTGGGATCATCTGCAGGGGGCCGACCGCGCCGCGATCAAATCGCGACAGGGCGTTGCCATGCCGATCTTTGAACATATCACCGTGATGGACGACCAGATGGGCCAGATCGCCATGAATGGCCAGGCGCAGGGCGAAATCGTGATGCGGGGCAACGGCGTGATGAAAGGGTATTTCAAGAACCCGGAAGCCACCCAAGAGGCGTTCAAGGGCGGGTATTTCCACACCGGCGACATCGCGGTCCAGCATCCCGATGGCTATATCCAGATCACCGACCGCGCCAAGGACGTCATCATCTCGGGCGGCGAAAACATCAGCTCGGTCGAAGTCGAGGGCGTCCTGATGCATCACCCCGACGTGTTGCTCGCCGCCGTGGTGGCCAAGCCGGACGAGAAATGGGGCGAGGTGCCCTGCGCCTTTGTCGAACTGAAACCGGGCGTCACGGGCGACGCGGCGGCGCTGATCGCCTTTTCCCGCGAGTCGCTGGCCGGGTTCAAGGCGCCCAAGCAGGTCGTGTTCGGCGAATTGCCCAAGACATCGACGGGCAAGATCCAGAAATTCGAGCTGCGGCAGAGGGCCAAATCCCTGTGACCGTCTGACCCGGCGCGAGATTCACACTTGCACCAACCCTTCACATTCTTATATTGGAATGTGAAGGGTTGCATGCCGTGACCCGCTGCCATTTTGGAGAATGAAATGACTGTCACCAATGCTGTCACCGCTTTTGCCGGTTTCATGGTCCTGCTGTCGGTTGTGCTGACTGTTTACGTATCCCCGCATTTCGTCTGGTTGACCGTCTTTGTCGGCGCAAACCTGCTGCAATCGTCCTTTACCGGATTCTGCCCGGCCGCGATCTTCTTTCGCAAAGCAGGCTGCAAGGTCGCCTGAACCTCCCATTTAAGTGGTTTGCCGCCCCGGCCCGGCGCGTGCTAGTGTGCCCAAAACACTGGCACGAAAAACACTGGCACGAGCAGATCCCGGGCGACAATGACGGCGCTGAAAGAATACGAGCGGCTCGAAGCGACGGGTCTGTGGCGGCCAACGCCCGAGGATCAGCGACGCGAAGTCATCGTGTCCATCGGCGATGCGACGCTAACCATCTCCGACCTCAATGACCGGGCGCTGACTCATTGGTCGCTGGCCGCCATAGAGCGCGGCAACGACAGCGGGTTTCCGGCCATCTACAGCCCCGACGGCGACCCCGGCGAAACGCTGGAACTCGGCGCCGATGAGTCCGCGATGGTCGACGCCATCGAGAAACTGCGGCTGGCCATCGAACGCGCCCGCCCGCGCCCGGGCCGGTTGCGGCTCGCCAGTGTCCTTGCGATCGCCACCGCGATGATCCTGTTGCTGGTGTTCTGGCTGCCTGGTGCCCTGACCCGGCACACCGTCAGCGTGGTCCCCGACATCAAGCGGCAGGACATCGGCCGCGCCCTTCTGGCCCGGATCGAACGGGTTGCGGGCAAGGCCTGCATAACGCCCGACACGGCCCCCGTGCTTGGCCGGTTGGCGGACCGGATGGGCACCCGGCGCCTGGTGGTGCTGCG
The DNA here is from genome assembly GCF_020171285.1 of Seohaeicola saemankumensis. Lineage (GTDB taxonomy): Bacteria > Pseudomonadota > Alphaproteobacteria > Rhodobacterales > Rhodobacteraceae > JAIUZI01. The sequence continues at coordinate 190,812 of NZ_JAIUZI010000009.1, read as the reverse complement.
CGGCGGCCTTGCCGACAGCCTGCATTTGCCCGGCGGTATCATCCTGCTGAACAAATCCCTGATCGAGGATCATGAAGACCCCGCCGTGGTCGCCGGATACATCCTGACCGAGCGCGCCCGCGCGCTGGCGATGGATCCGCTGGCCGAACTGCTGGATCATGGCGGGCCCGCCGCCTCGTTCCGGCTGCTGACAACCGGCGAGGTCACCCAGGCGACACTGGACAGCTATGCCGAACAGGTGATGTCCTCGCCCCGCCCTGCCCTGCCCGACAGCGACGCGCTGGCCGTCTTTGCCCAGGCCGCCGTGCCGTCGACCCCTTATGCCTATGCCCGCGACATCACCGGTGAAACGGTACTGGGGCTGATCGAGGCGGACCCGATGGCGGGCCGCACGCTGGAACCGGTGCTGCCCGACCGTGACTGGGTTCTGCTGCAAAGCATCTGTGGCGGCTGACGCCGCAGCTACCGGTCCGAGGGGGACGCGTTCAGCGCTGGTGTTCCGGCTGGCGTACGGGGCTGGCGGCCAGCCCCTTCGGCAAGGTCGCGCCGGGAACCGACCGCGTCGAGAGCCGGAGATAGGCCGGCGCACGCGCCTCGGCGGTCGAACGCGCGGTGTCCTCGGATACGGTGACAATCGGCCGATCCACCGCGACGGGAATCAGCGTGCGCGGCAGGGTCCGTGACCAGATCGCGTCGGTCTGCGCATCGCCCTGCGCGGTGATCAAGCCGCGTTTCAGGTTCATCCGGTCGTCATCCCGCTCGACCAGCTGATAGCCGCGCGGCACATGGGTCTGGGCGGTCACGGCGCTGGGCGCCAGGGTGCGTTCTGCACGATAGGGGTTCAGCCGGTCGTCCTTCCAGACCGGCTTGTATCCTGCGGGCACGGTGACATTGCGAGTGTTCTGGCGGTTCTCATAGACGTGGCGCGGCACCACGCGGGTGTCGATCGGATAGCTGCCGGCCGCCACCCCGGACTGTTTCTGCCACCCCTGGCCATAGGTGACCGGGGGTTCGGTCTGCGGACCGCAACGCACGCCGGTCTTGTTGATGTATTGCTGACTGAACGCAGAGGCATTCGGGCATCCCCCCTGCGCAGGGGCCTGGCGCGGCGCCACCACGGGCGCGGCGGTCCTGCGCGGGGCGGTGGTGGTGACGACCGTCGGCGTTTGGCTGGGGGCCGGCGGACGTTTGGTGGTCGTCCGGGTGGTCGCGGGCTTGGGCGCGGGCGCGGTGGACACGACCACGGGCGCAGGTTTGGGCTTGGGCGCCGCAGCGGTTCTCGGCGCCGGTTTGGGCGCGGGGGTTGCCGCCGGCTTTGCGGCAGGCTTGGGCGCGGGCTGCTGCGTCGGCGCAACCGTGATGACCGTCGGCTGCTGCGTGGGGGCCGGCTGGGCGGTCGCCCCGGCGCCCGCCGTTAACGTCGGTTTGTATCCGCAGATCTGCTTGCGTTCACGCGACACCCGCGGCACCCAGGTCACATTGCCGTCGATCCCGGCGCGGATATAAATGCACCCTTGGCTGTCGACATATTGCTTGCCCTTGTAGGATGCCGGTGGAAATTCGGCCGGCGGCGCCGAATTCCGCAGCGTCTGCGCATTCAGCGCGCTCAGCCCGAGCGAGGCCAACATGACCGAGACCGCAATAACCCTTGTAACCTTCATCCCTGCCCCCACAAGATGTTGACGCAAGGATGCCGCAATTCAATCTCTGAGTAAAGCGCCCTCTTGGCCCTATTTGGTGCCGAACATGCGGTCCCCGGCATCGCCGAGCCCCGGCATGATATAGCCCTTCTCGTTCAACCCGCGATCCAGCGATGCGGTGACGATCGGCACGTCCGGATGCGCCTCCTTCATCCGCGCGACCCCTTCCGGAGCGGCCAGCAGACACAGGAACCGGATATCGGTGGCGCCCGCCCCCTTGAGCAGGTCAATCGCGGCGGCGGAGCTGTTGCCCGTCGCCAGCATCGGATCAACCGCGATCACCAGCCTGTCGTTCAGCCCGTCGGGCGCTTTGAAATAATATTGCACCGGTTGCAGGGTCTCTTCGTCGCGATAAAGCCCCACGAACCCGACCCGCGCCGACGGGATCAGCTCCAGCACCCCGTCCAGCATGCCGTTGCCCGCCCGAAGGATCGACACCAGCGCCAGTTTCTTGCCCGCCAGAATGGGCGCCTCCATCTCTTCCATCGGAGTTTCGATGGCCCGGCTGGTCAGCGGCATTTCGCGGGTGATTTCATAAGCCAGAAGCTGCGTGATCTCGCGCAGCAACCGCCGGAAGCTCGCCGTTGACGTCCCCTTGTCCCGCATCAGGGTCAGCTTGTGCTGAACCAGCGGGTGTTTGACGACGGTCAGGTGGTCGGACATGGCGGTGCTCCTTGTTCGTGTACCAATGTTTCTGCCGCAGCCGTCCCCTTTCTGCAAGCCGAACCGGTTAGGGCGCGCGGTCAGAGGAAGGATTTGCCCGGACCGCGGGACGGGACGCCAAGATGCTCGGCAAGGCTTGCTGCGACATCGGCAAAACCCACCTGCCCGACGGCACGCGGCCCAAGCCCCGCAGCCAGAACCGGCACCCGTTCGCGGGTATGATCGGTCCCGGTCCAACTCGGGTCATTGCCATGATCGGCGGTCAGCAGCATTACGTCACCGTCCCGCAGCCGCGCGATCAGCGGACCGATGGCCGCGTCGAACCATTCCAGCGCCCGCGCATAGCCCGCAACGTTGCGGCGGTGGCCATAGAGGCTGTCGAACTCGACGAAATTCGCAAAGGTCAGACTGCCGTCTTCGGCATCATCAACCAGATCCGACAAATGCCCCATCAGTTCGGCATCCGTCCCCTTGGCAACCGTATCAATTCCCTGCATCGAAAAGATGTCGCCGATCTTGCCCACTGCATGCACCCGGCGACCGGCATTCTGCACCCAGTTTGTCAGCACCGGTTCGGGCGGGGTGATGGCATAGTCCTTGCGGTTCGTGGTTCGGGTGAACCCGGTCTCAGCATCTCCTACAAAGGGCCGCGCGATCACCCGGCCGACCTTCATCGCGTGCAGTTGCGGTGCCAGATCCGCGCAGGTTTGCAACAGGCGGTCCAGTCCGAAATGGTCTTCGTGCGCGGCGATCTGGAAAACGCTGTCGGCCGATGTATAGCAGATCGGCCAGCCGGTCTTCAGATGTTCCGCGCCCAGCCGCGCGATGATCTCGGTGCCGGAGGCATGGCAATTGCCCAGAATGCCCTCGGTGCCCGCCGCCCGTGCCGCGGCGCGGGCCACATGATCGGGAAAAGCCGGCTGCGTATCGGGAAAGTAGTGCCAGTCCCAGGGCACGGGCAGCCCGGCCAGCTCCCAGTGGCCCGACGGCGTATCCTTGCCCGGCGACACCTCTGTCGCCGCACCCCACAGCCCCCCCGGCGGTGCACCCAGCCCCGGCGCGTCATCCCCGGATGCCAGGCTGACCGCCGCCCCCAGGCCGAGCGCATCGAGATTGGGCAGGCGCAAGGGGCCGCTGCGCCCGGTATCCGCCCGCCCCGCCGCACAGGCCTGCGCGATATGGGCAAGGGTGTTGGCGCCGGTATCCGGCCGGGTGCCGTTGAAAAACCGGTCGGCATCGGGTGCGCCGCCGATCCCGACGGAATCCATGACCACGAAAAAGGCACGCGGCATCAGGTTATCCTTTCGTGGATCAACTCGTGCACCGGGACAGGCGCGGGCGCAATGGTAATGGCCTTGCGCAACGCCGCCTCGGCCCGCTGCGCGGCGTCTTCACGGGCGGCATGGATCACCGCCAGCGGCGAAGATTTCTCGACCGTCGCGCCCAGCCGGACCACGCCGGAAAAGCCGACCGCCGGATCGACCTCATCGCTTTCCACCTGCCGTCCGCCACCCAGCGCAACCACGGCCAGTCCCAGCGCCTCACCGTCAATCGCCGTGACATAGCCGGACTGGCGCGCCGGGACCTCGCGGATCACCGTGGCTTCGGGCAGGTACCGCACCCAATCCTCGACAAAGCCCAGCGGGCCGCCCTGCGCCGCGATCATGCGGCCAAACCGGTCGACGGCGCGGCCATCGGCGATGGCCGCCGCGATCTTTCTCTCGCCCTCGGCGGCGTCCTTGGCCAGACCGGCATCAGCCAGCAGCCCGCCGCCCAGCGCCACGCTAAGATCCAGCAACGGCCCCGCCGCCTGCCCCGTCAGAACTTTCATCACCTCGTCGACCTCCAGCGCGTTGCCCAGCGCCGGTGCCAGAGGCTGGTTCATATCCGTGATCAGCGCGCCGGTCCGGCAACCCGCAGCATTGGCCGTATCGACCAGCGCCCGGGCCAGGGCGCGGGCCTCATCCGGTGTCTTCATAAACGCGCCGCTGCCGGTCTTGACGTCCAGCACCAGCGCCTGCAGCCCGGCGGCCAGTTTCTTGGACAGGATCGAGGCCGTTATCAGGTCGAGGCTCTCGACGGTGGCCGTCACATCGCGCACCGCGTACAACCTGCGGTCCGCCGGCGCGATCCGGGCCGACGCCCCGACAATGGCGCAGCCGGCCTGCTCAACGATCTGGGTCAGCCGATCCCGGCCAACGTTGACCGACACCCCCGGAATCGCCTCCATCTTGTCCAGCGTTCCGCCCGTGTGGCCCAGACCGCGCCCCGAGATCATCGGCACAAAGGCCCCGCATTCGGCCAGCGCCGGGGCCAGCACCAGCGACACGCAATCGCCGACACCGCCCGTCGAATGCTTGTCGATGACCGGCCCGTCCAAAGCCCAGCGCAGCACCTCGCCGCTGTCACGCATGGCCAGGGTCAGCGCCGTGCGCCCGGCGCGCTCCAGCCCGCCCATGCAGACGCCCATGGCAAAGGCCCCCGCCTGCGCATCGGTCACGGTGCCGTCGGCCAGCCCCTGCGCGAACCATTGCAATTCTTCGTCCGAGGGGACCTCCTGGCGGCGCAATTGCGCGATAATCGTCCGGGCATCCATCAGTTCACGCGCTGTCCATATGGTCCTGGTTGAACGCGCCCGGCAACAGCTGGTCCAGCGTCATCACCTGCTCCTGCCCGCCCAGCGTCGCCATGGTCACCGGCACGTCGCCAGCCCCGAATTCGGCCAGTTTCTGGCGACACCCGCCACAAGGGGTCACCGGCATCGGCGCATCCGCGATCACATAGACCTCGGTCAGCGACGTCTCTCCGGCGGCGATCATCGCCGCGATGGCCCCGGCCTCGGCACAGGTGCCCTCGGGATAGGCCACGTTTTCGACGTTGCACCCGGCATAGACCGTGCCCGAGGCCGCGCGGATCGCCGCCCCGACCTTGAAGTTCGAATAGGGCGCGTAGGCATTTTGCCAGACGGCGGTGGCGGTGTCTTTCAGGGTCATTCCGGCTCCAGTTCCGTGTTGAACACCCCCGGCAGGGTGACTTCGAGAAATTCCAGGTCTTCGGACGGCGCGCTCAGCCGCGTCCGCATGCCCGGCGGCACGACATAGGCATCGCCCGACTGCAGCGCGAAGGCATCGCGACCCTCCCCTTCGAGCGTAACATGGCCTGCCATGACAAAGGCAAAAAGGATATCGGCGTCGTGCCGCGACCAGACCGGTGTGCCGACGCCCCGCCGGACTACCTGCACTCCGGCGACATTGCCGGTGCTGTCGGCGATCGTTGTGTCACGGGCTTGATAACCGGGCAGGCGGAACGGCTGCCACGTCGCATCGGCGGCCAGATTGTGCACGAACCGCTGCCCTTGCCAGAGCCGCTCGGGGCGCAACTGCGGCGTGGGCAGCGTCATGTCATGGTCGATCTCGGTCACATGTTCCGCGGGCACCCCGATCTCGATTACCTGCAGGTCGTCGCTCGCCTCCATCACCCGGTGGCGGATCTCGGGCGGCTGGATGAAACAATCGCCCGCCTCGATCCGCAGCAGCCCGCCCTGATCCTCGTAAAGCACGTCGACCCAACCGTGGATGCAAAAGATCAGCTGAAACCCGACCCGGTGGAAATGCACCATGTCCGGCACCGGGCCGCCGTCGGGAATGCGAATGTGGCTGGCGATCATCGACCCGCCCAGCCGGTCGGGAACCAGATCGCGGTACTGCATGCCCGCACGGCCAACGATCCACGGGGCCTGATCGGCCAGCCGACGCACGACAAAGGAATGCTGCGTCGCCGGCAGAACCAGCGGCGGGTTGCGTTCCTCGATCTCGATCCGCGTGCCGTTGGGTGCCGTCAGCCGGCGCTCTCCGTTGGCAAAGGCGTCTGGATCGTCGGTCAGGATGCGCAGGGTGCCCGGCGGCTCCTCGGCGCCCTTTTCGATCCGCAGCCGCAGCCCGTGGCCGGAAAACACCCCGATCCGGGGATCGTCGGCGGGATAAATCATGTCGAGTCGCATCCCCAGCACACCGGTGTAAAACGGGATGTCGTCGCGCAATTCTTGCGTGGGCAAACGCATTTCGGCAATGGTGTCAGACATGGCAACCTTTCACTGGAAGGCGAAGAGTGGCCAAGAGGTCGGGGTTTTGCAAGCCGGGGCTGCGACACCGTTTCACGCACAGCCCACTTCCCCCACGTCAAAAAGTAGTTTAATGCTAAACTATATCCGGAGGAGCGCCCCAAATGTCCGACAACCAAAGCCTGCGCCAGGCGGCGCTGTTCTATCATGAATTCCCGAAACCCGGGAAGCTCGAGATCCGCCCGACCAAGCCGATGGCCAACGGGCGCGACCTGAGCCGGGCGTATTCTCCGGGCGTTGCCGAAGCCTGCCTCGAGATCAAGGCCGATCCGTCAAGCGCGGTCCGCTATACAGCGCGCGGCAATCTGGTGGCCGTTGTGTCGAACGGCACGGCGGTCCTCGGGCTGGGCAACATCGGCGCGCTGGCCTCCAAACCGGTGATGGAAGGCAAGGCGGTCCTGTTCAAGAAATTCGCCAACATCGATTGTTTTGACATTGAACTAGATGAATCCGACCCCGAGAAACTGGCCGAAATCGTCTGCGCGCTCGGCCCCACCTTTGGCGCTATCAACCTCGAGGATATCAAGGCGCCGGATTGTTTCGTAGTGGAAAAGATCTGCCGCGAACGGATGAACATCCCCGTCTTCCACGACGACCAGCACGGCACCGCCATCGTGGTCGGGGCCGCGGCCAAGAACGCGCTGCATGTGGCAGGGAAATCTTTCGAGGACGTCAAGATCGTCTCGACCGGCGGCGGCGCGGCGGGCATCGCCTGCCTCAACATGCTGCTGAAAATGGGCGTCAAACGCGAAAACGTCTGGCTCTGCGACATCCATGGCCTCGTCTACGAGGGCCGCACCGAGGACATGAACCCGCACAAGGCCGCCTTTGCCCAGAACTCCGGCCTGCGCACGCTCGACGATGTCATCGACGGCGCCGACATGTTCCTTGGCCTGTCCGGGCCCGAGGTGCTGAAACCCGAGATGGTCGCCAGGATGGCGAAACGGCCGATCATCTTTGCGCTGGCCAACCCCACGCCGGAAATCCTGCCAGATCTGGCGCGCGAGGTCGCCCCCGACGCGATCATCGCCACCGGCCGCAGCGATTTTCCCAACCAGGTGAACAACGTCCTGTGCTTCCCCTTCATCTTTCGCGGCGCGCTGGATGTCGGCGCAACCGAGATCAACGATGAAATGCAGCTGGCCTGCATCGACGGCATCGCCGAACTGGCCCGCGCCACCACCAGCGCCGAAGCCGCCGCCGCCTATCGCGGCGAACAGCTGACCTTTGGCGCAGACTACCTGATCCCCAAACCCTTTGACCCGCGTCTGGTCGGTGTCGTTTCCTCCTCCGTGGCCCGTGCCGCGATGGAAAGCGGCGTCGCCACCCGGCCCATCGAAGATCTCGACGCGTACAAGGAACGGCTCAAGCAATCTGTCTTCAAATCGGCCCTGCTGATGCGCCCGGTGTTCGAATCCGCCCGCGCCGCCTCGCGCCGGATCGTCTTTGCCGAGGGCGAAAACGAAGCGGTCCTGCGCGCCGCCCAGGCCGTGCTCGAGGAAACCACCGAAACGCCAATCCTGATCGGTCGCCCCGAGGTGGTCGAGCAGCGCTGCGAACGGTTCGGCCTGCATATTCGGCCCGACCGCGACTTCATGCTGGTGAACCCGGAAAACGACCCGCGCTACTATGATTACTGGACGACTTATCACGAGCTGATGCAGCGCCGCGGCGTGACGCCGGATCTGGCCAAGGCGATCCTGCGCACCAACAGCACCGCCATCGCCGCCATCGCGGTGCAGCGGGGCGAGGCCGATTCAATGATCTGCGGGACCTTTGGCGAATACCGCTGGCACCTGAATTATGTCAGCCAGATCCTCGGCACCGCCAGCCATCGCCCGCACGGGGCCCTGTCGCTGATGATTCTCGAGGACGGGCCGCTGTTCATCGCCGACACCCACGTGCACCAGCTGCCGCAACCCGAGCAGCTGGCCGAAATCGCCATCGGCGCGGCGCGGCACGTGCGTCGGTTCGGGCTGGAACCCAACATCGCCTTCTGCTCGCAGTCCCAGTTCGGCAACCAGAGCGAGGGATCCGGCAAGCGCCTGCGCGACGCGCTGCAGATCCTCGACCGGCTGCCGCGCGACTTCTCCTACGAGGGCGAGATGCCGGTCGATGTGGCGCTGGACCCCGAGCTTCGGGCGCGGATCTTCCCGAACTCGCGGATGCAGGGCGCGGCGAACGTGCTGGTCTTTGCCCATGCCGATGCGGCAAGCGGGGTGCGCAACATCCTGAAAATGCGCGCCGGGGCGCTTGAGGTCGGGCCGATCCTGATGGGAATGGGCAACAAGGCGCATATCGTGACGCCGTCGATCACCGCGCGCGGGTTGCTGAACGTGGCCGCCATCGCGGGCACACCGGTGGATCACTACGGCTGACGGCGCTTACCAATCCTTCACGAATTTGCGTCATCTCTTTTGCAAACCAGAGAGATGACTTGCCCATGTTGCAACGTGCCGCGCGATATGGCGCTTGGCTGACCCGTGCAAAACCGGCTCCGCCACCGCCAGACCTTTGCCCCGCCTCTGCCGAGGAGTCTGCCGTTTCGGCCCCATCCGGGGATAGCAGTCCGGCCAACCGGGATCGCGACACGCGAATTCACGCGCTCGCCCGGGCCGCCTCGAAACTGGGATACGAAGTGGTGGACGTTGCGGGCTTTCTCGAAGCGCTTCGCGACCGCTCGCAGCAGCAGACGGTGACGCTGCAAGAGGCGCACGGCACCTCCAAACAAGTTCTGCAGGCGAACGAGGCTGTCGTTCAAAGCGTCAAGGAAGTCACCGAAGCCGCGGATCACACGCTGGAAATGGCCGTGTCTTCCGTTGCCTCCGTGCGTGAATCCGCGCAGCGGTCCAGCCAGGTCGCCGGGTGGGTTGCGTCGATCTCAGGCCAGGTGCAGGGGGTCAAGACGTCGCTCAGCCAGGTCGAAACCAATACCAGGTTGATCGAGGATATCGCCTTTCAGGTCGACATTTTGTCCGTCAATGCCCGGATCGAAGCCAGCCGCGCGGGCGAGGCCGGCAAAGGGTTCGCCGTGATAGCCCATGCGATCAACGAATTATCCTCTCGCACGAACGAAGCCGCCAAGGATATCAGCGCCAGCGTCCGCTCGCTCAACGAACAGATCGCCGTATTGGTCGAGGAATCCGCGGCCGTGCGCGGCAAGGCCGAACAGGTGATATCCGACAATCAGAAAACCGACACCAGCCTGACGCAGATTTCGAATGACATCCGGGGTGTCCATGAAAACGCGCGGAAAATCGACAAGGAAGCCCAGAATGTGAACCGGGCCACAACTTCGTTTGTCCCCGCCTTCCGCAACGTCGGTGACAGCATCACCGATACGACGAAACGCATCCAGGGCGCGATGGCACGTGTCGAGTCGCTCATCGACAAGACCGAACAGATCGTGCAGATGTCCACCTCTCTCGGCGGCAAAGTCGCCGACGCCCAGTTTATCGAGCGCGTCATCGCTGATGCCGAACAACTGTCAGAGGCGCTGAGCCTCGCAGTTGCGAACGGGCAGATCACGGAAAAAGCCCTGTTCTCGCGGTCCTATACGCCGATTCCGAATTCCAATCCGGCGCAGGTCATGGCGCCGTTTACAAGACTGACCGATCAACTGTTTCCGACAGTTCAGGAAAAGGCGCTCACCCTGTCGGAAAAGGTCGTTTTTTGTGCGGCTGTCAACCGGGACGGGTATCTGCCGACACACAACCGGAAATTCTCCAAACCGCAGGGTCGCGATGTGGACTGGAACACCGCCAACTGCCGCAACCGCCGGATCTTCGATGACAGGGTCGGGCTCAAGGCCGGCCGGAACACAGAGGCCTTTCTGCTTCAGGTCTACCGTCGCGACATGGGCGCTGGTGAATTCAAACTAATGAAAGACGTCTCCGCTCCGATCCGGGTCAACGGCCGGCATTGGGGCGGGCTGCGACTAGCGTTTGACGTCTGAACCGGCGAATCCCCGCAGCCGCCGCAAACACCGGGATTTGCAGCGGATAATTTTGCAGATTTGCAAACATCACCCAAGTTTCCAGTTCAGCAGCCGCATCCCGTTAGTTTTGCAAAATTTTGCAATCTCCAGGTGCTGATTTCTGCAAACTTCTTGCGGTAATCTGACGCTGCGACCGCCGTCACGCTTGCCCGGATTGGCGGCGATGCCTAACACGTTCTCAACCTTTCTGGAGGAGGATCACATGGGCTACAACGACGTCTACGAGAGCTGGAAGAACGACCCCGAAACCTTCTGGATGCAGGCCGCGCAAGCCATCGACTGGGTCGAGCCGCCCAGCAAGGCGCTGTTCGACGACAACGCGCCGCTGTACGAATGGTTCGCCGATGCCAAGGTCAACACCTGCTGGAACGCTGTCGACCGGCATGTCGAGGCGGGGCGCGGCCACCAGACCGCGATCATCTACGACAGCCCGATCACGCACACCAAGCGCGAGATCAGCTATTTCGAGCTGCGCAACCGGGTTGCTGGGCTGGCCGGCGGGCTGCGCGCCAAGGGCGTCGGCAAAGGCGACCGCGTGATCATCTACATGCCGATGGTGCCCGAAGCGCTCGAGGCGATGCTAGCCTGCGCCCGCATCGGGGCCGTGCATTCGGTGGTCTTCGGCGGGTTTGCCGCCAACGAACTGGCCGTGCGCATCGACGACTGCAAGCCAAAGGCGATCATCGCCGCCTCCTGCGGATTGGAACCGGGGCGCGTGGTGCATTACAAGCCGCTGCTGGACGGCGCCATCGAAATGGCCGACCACAAACCGGAATTCTGCGTTATTTTCCAGCGTGAACAAGAGGTTGCCCACCTCGAAGAAGGCCGCGACGTGAACTGGCACGGCTTCCAGTACGGCACCGAACCCGCCGATTGCGTCCCCGTCGAAGGCAACCACCCGGCCTATATCCTCTACACCTCCGGCACCACCGGCCAGCCCAAGGGCGTCATCCGGCACACCGCCGGCCAGCTGGTCGCGCTGAACTGGACGATGAAGAACATCTACAATGTCGATCCCGGCGACGTGTTCTGGGCGGCCTCCGATGTGGGCTGGGTCGTTGGCCACAGCTACATCTGCTATGCGCCGCTGATCCACGGCAACACAACCATCGTGTTCGAGGGCAAGCCGGTCGGCACCCCCGATGCCGGCACCTTCTGGCGGGTGATTTCGGAACACAAGGTCAAGAGCTTCTTCACCGCCCCGACCGCCTTCCGCGCGGTCAAGCGCGAGGATCCAAAGGGGGAGTTCGTCGGCAAATACGACCTGAGCAACCTCAAGCAGGTCTATCTGGCCGGTGAACGCGCCGACCCGGATACGATTACCTGGGCGCAGGATCAGCTCAAGGTGCCGGTGATCGACCACTGGTGGCAAACCGAAACCGGCTGGGCCATCGCCGCCAACCCGCTGGGGATCGAAGAACTGCCGACAAAACTCGGCTCGCCCGCCGTGCCGATGCCCGGCTATCAGGTCGATATTCTGGACGAAGGCGGTCACCCGATGCCCCCCGGCGAACTTGGCGCCATCGCGGTCAAACTGCCGCTGCCGCCGGGCACCCTGCCCAACCTGTGGAACGCCGAAGAGCGGTTCCAGAAATCCTACCTGTCGCATTTCCCCGGCTACTATGAGACCGGCGATGCCGGCATGAAGGACGAAGACGGCTACCTCTACATCATGGCCCGCACCGATGACGTCATCAACGTGGCCGGTCACCGGCTGTCCACCGGCGCCATGGAGGAGGTCCTGGCGGGCCACCCGGACGTGGCCGAATGCGCGGTCATCGGTGTCACCGACCAGCTCAAGGGACAATCGCCCGTTGGGTTCCTCTGCCTGAACGCCGGGGCCGATCGCGATCCGGCCGAGGTCACAGCCGAGGTGGTGAAGATGGTGCGCGAGAAAATCGGCCCTGTCGCCGCCTTCAAGCTGGCCGTGGTGGTGGACCGCCTGCCCAAGACGCGGTCGGGCAAGATCCTACGCGGCACCATGGTGTCGATCGCCGACGGCAAGGACTACAAGATGCCGGCCACCATCGACGATCCGGCGATCCTTGACGAAATACGCGACGCCTTGCGCACAATCGGTTACGCTGGGGGCTGATACCACCGGCGGAGAGGCCGCGTGACGCAAACCCGACGCAAGGACAACATCGACGCCCTGGGCCGCTGGATCACCCAACAAGGGGTGATCGGCACGCCCTTTGACGTGCTGATCGAATCGTTCTGCGAACGGCTGCACGGCACCGGCCTGCAACTCCTGCGCGTCAATTTCAGCATGCGGGCGCAACACCCGTCGGTGGGCGCCTTTGCCTATCGCTGGAAGCGCAAGACCGGCCTTTTGCACGAGGAATACGTGCGCGACCCAAGCATCCACACCGGGTGGGACGCAAGCCCGCTCAAACGCCTGGTCGAGAGCGACGACACCGAACTCCGGCTCCGGCTGACGCCGGACCACCGCCCTTTTGCCTTTCCCATGCTGGAGGACCTGGTGGCACAAGGCGGCACCGACTACTTCGCCCAGCAGCTCAGCTTTCTGGACCCTGCGCGGAATGTGGATGCCGGCCCGATAGACCCGCAAGCCAGCGCGTTGGGGCTTCTGGTGTCCTGGACCACCGACGCGCCGGGCGGTTTTGGCCCGGGCGATCTCGACGATCTGCGCAGCCTGTTGCCGGCGTTGGGTCTGGCGTTGAAATCCAACGCCAACTACCGGATGGCCAGCGACCTGCTGGGCGCTTACCTGGGTGCCGATGCCGGGCGGCGGGTGCTGTCGGGCGAGATCCTGCGCGGCACCACCGAACGGATCAGCGCGGTGATCCTAATGTTTGATCTGTCCGGTTTTACCCGGGTGTCGGAATCGCTCGACAGTGACGCGGTGATCGACCTGCTGAACGACTATTACGGCATGGTCGTCGAAGAGATCGAGACGCGCGGCGGCAATGTGCTGAAGTTCATGGGCGACGGGCTGCTGGCGGTCTTTACCGCGGCAGAAGAAACCGAGGCCGGCGGCATGGCGCTCGACACGGTCGAGGCAATCCGCGACGGCATGGCGCAAATCAACACGGCCCGCGCTGCTGATAACCGCACGGTGACCGGATGCACCATGGCGCTGCATGCCGGTGACGTGGCCTATGGCAATATCGGCGGGCGCAACCGGCTCGATTTCACCGTGATCGGTCCGGCCGTCAACACCACGGCGCGACTGTCGGGCATGTGCGCCCATGTGGATCAGCCGGTGGTGATCTCGGCCCGGGTCGCCCGCCCCCATCTCGGGGACCGCCCGGCGCTGGTCTCGCTTGGCCAGTACCGCCTGCGCGGCGTCGCGGAACGGCACGAGCTTTACACCCTCGACTGATCGCGCGGCGGGATGGTTCCGCGTCGTTGCCGGTCCTGCCGTGGGAGCCGACAGGCAATTCCCTGTGCGCCCGCGCAAATCGCTTGCACTCTCCCACACCGCAACTAGGCTGCTCGACGGGAGAACCTTATCATGTCAAGCACCGAACTCTGGCGCCTCAGCGCAACGGAAATCGCCACCCGGACATCTGCCGGCGACATAACAGCCGAACAGGCCACCGCCTCTGCCGTGGCCCGGATGGAGGCCGTGAACCCCGCCCTGAACGCGGTGGTCGAAAGCCTCGCCGACGAGGCCGCCGAACGCGCCCGGGACCTGGATCTGGCCCGCGCCAACGGCCGCCCACTGGGCCGCCTGCACGGTGTCCCCGTCACCATCAAGGTCAACGTCGATCAGGCCGGGCACGCAACCACCAACGGCGTCACCGCATTAAAAGACGTGATCGCGCCCGCAAATGCCCCGATCGTGGACAACCTGCTCGCCGAGGGCGCGGTCGTGATCGGGCGGACCAATACGCCCGAGTTCTCCTTTCGCGCCGACACGGACAACCCGCTGCACGGGCGCACCCATAACCCGTGGGGCGATCATGTTTCGCCCGGCGGCTCGTCCGGCGGCGCCGGATCCGCCGTTATGGCGGGGATCGGCGCGCTGGGCCATGGCAACGATATCGGCGGCTCGCTGCGGTTCCCGGCAGCGGCCAACGGGGCGGTGACGGTCAAACCGGGGCTGGGCCGTGTGCCCGCCTGGAACCCCAGCCAGACCGCCGAACGCGGTATGCTGGCGCAATCGATGTCCGTACAGGGCATCCTGGCCCGCGAGGCGCGCGACTTGCATGTGTCGATGCCCGCCGCCATCGCCCCCGATCCGCGCGACCCGTTTCACGTCCCCCTGCCCTGGCGCGGCGAGGCACTCGAAGGCCCGGTCAAGGTCGCCTTCACCAAGGACACCTGCGGTTTCGATCTGCATCCCGAGGTCTCCGCCGCGCTAGACGCCGCCCGCGATGCGCTGGCCGACGCGGGCTATGACATCGAGGAAATCGAACCGCCCTACCTGCAAGAGGCCGGTTCGGTCGGATACCGCACCCTGATGGGCGAGGTCCGCGAACTGATGGGCCCGGCAATCCGCGATCAGGGATCCGAAACCATTCGGGCCATCTTCGATGAATACTTTGACCAGTTTGCCCCCTTCGAGGGCAAGGACCTGCTCGAAATGATGGCGAAACGCAGCTTTTACGCGCGCGAATGGTCGCTGTTCCTGCAACGCTACCCGCTGGTGCTCTGCCCGTTCCTGCCGCAGCCGTTTTTCCGCCCCGACCGCGACACCGAGGGCGCCGAAGGTGTGCGCGAGGTGCTGGGCTCGGCGCTCTGGTCCTACTCGATGAACTTCATGGGTCTGCCCGCCGCCTGCGTTCCGGCCCGGCTGGCCGATCTGCCGCAGGGGCCGCAGCCCATCAACGTCCAGATCGTCGCCCGCCGCTGGCGCGAGGATCTGGCGGTGGATGCCTGTATCGCCATCGAAGACCGGCTGGGCCGCATGTGCACCCGCCTCTGGGACCGCATGGCGTCCTGACCCAAAACACCGAATACCCGAAATACGCATTTCTCAGGGAGGAAGAGCAGTGCAGATCACCTCAATTCTACGCCGCGCGGCGCAGGTCAATCCAACCGGCACGGCGACGATCTTCGGCGAACGCCGACAGAGCTGGTCCCAGTTGCTGGACCGGGTGTCGCGTTTGGCCGGCGCGCTGCAGGGGCTGGGCATGCAACCCGGCGACCGGGTGGCGCTGCTGTCGCTGAACTCGGACCGCTTCATCGAATATTTCTTTGCCAGCGTCTGGGGCGGCGGGGCTATGATGCCGATGAACATCCGCTGGGCCCCCGCCGAATGCGCCTATGCGCTGAACGACGCCGGGGCCGAGATCCTGCTGGTGGACGAGGCGTTCAAGGACGCCGCCGTCGCGATCAAGGCACAGGTGCCGGGGCTCAGGACCCTCATCTACTGCGGTGACGGCGACACCCCGGACGGCATGGTCAACTACGAACAGATCCTCGACGCCGCCGACCCGGCCCCCGATGCGGACCGCAGCGGCGACGACCTCGCTGGCATCTTCTACACCGGCGGCACCACCGGCTTCCCCAAGGGGGTGATGCTGTCGCACACCAATTTCTACGTCGGCGGCGTGTCGAACGCGCAGGAACTGCACATTCGCGACGGCACCATCTACCTGCACGCGGCACCGATGTTCCACATCGCCGATCTGCTGTGGTTCATGGCGATCACCTTTGTCGCCGGCACCCATGTGGTCATCCCGATGTTCACCCCCGAGGCAACGCTGAAGGCTATCGAGGACCACAAACCCAGCCACGTCCTGCTGGTGCCCGTCATGCTGCAAATGGTGCTGCACAGCGACAAGCTGGAAGAAACCGACGTCTCCTCGCTCGAACTGATCGCCTATGGCGCATCGCCGATCACCGAGGCGGTTCTGGTCGAGGCCTTCGACAAGTTCCCGAGGGTAAAGTTCCTGCAGGCCTTTGGCCAGACGGAACTCAGCCCGGTGGCCACCATCCTCGGCACCGACTACCACGTGCTCGATGGGCCCAAGGCCGGCAAGCTGCGCTCGGCCGGGCGCCCGACGCTGGTCTGCGAAATCAAGATCGCCGACGACGAGGGCACCGAACTGTCGCGCGGCGAAATCGGCAATATCTGCGTCAAAGGGCCGATCACCATGCTGGGCTACTGGAACAAGCCCGATGTCACGGCGGAAACCAAACGCGACGGCTGGGTCTATACCGGCGACGCCGGCTACATGGACGACGAAGGCTTTGTGTTCCTGATGGACCGGGTCAAGGACATGATCATCTCGGGCGGTGAAAACGTCTACTCCGCCGAGGTGGAAAACGCCCTGTCGCAGCACCCGGCGGTGGCAACCAGCGCGGTGATCGGCATTCCCTCCGAACAATGGGGCGAAAGCGTGCATGCCATCGTCATCCTGCGCCCCGGGGCCGAGGCGACCCCCGAGGACCTGATGGAGCACTGTCACAAGCTGATCGCCGGGTACAAATGCCCCCGCAGTGTCGATTTCAGAACCGATCCCTTCCCGCTGTCGGGGGCCAACAAGGTTCTGAAAACCGAACTGCGCAAACCCTATTGGGAAGGCCAGGAGCGTCAGATCTCCTGATCCCCGGCCGTGGCACGGAAAATGCGGGCGCAAGGATCAAACCCTGCGCCCTTTTCGTGCTACGAAATTGGGACTTTGAATTGATCCGGCGCGGGGTAGCACGCCGGCACGCCGCTTAGCAGCTGTCCTTACACTGCCCCCAATCCCCTGGCCGGTTCTGTGATGTTGTTCACATGGCGCTGATTTTCTGATCTTTTTTTCTGCCGGTCAGAACAGCGACAGCTGGTCTCCCGCCTGCGGCGGCACCCGGAACAGGTCACAGCGCAGCTCGGGCACCGCCTGGTCCAGCCCCAGCCGTTGCGATGCCGCCCTGAACCGCTGCGCGATCATCTGGGCATAGACCCCTTCGCCGCGCATCCTGTGCCCCCAGCGCGGATCGTAATCCCGCCCGCCATGCATCTCGCGCAGCCGCGCCATCACCCGCCCTGCGCGGTCCGGCATATGTTCCGCCAGCCAGTCCTGCCACAGCCGCGACACCTCGCGCGGCAGCCGCAGCATGATCCAGCTGGCCGCATCCGCGCCCGCCTCCCGGCCGGCCGCCAGGATGGCCTCGGTTTCGTGATCGGTCAGTCCCGGCACGATGGGCGAACACATCAACCGCACCGGCACACCCTCCTCGGCCAGCCTGCGGATCACTTGCAGACGGCGCGCCGGCAAGGGCGCGCGCGGCTCCATCCGCCGCGACAGGTCGTTGTCCAGCGTGGTGACGGATATCCCGACCCGCGCCAGCCCCCGCGCGGCCATCGGCGCCAGAATGTCCAGATCGCGTTCGATCAGCGTACCCTTGGTGACAATGGCGACCGGATGGTTGAACGCGCTCAGCACTTTCAGGCAATCGCGGGTGATTTCGCGCTCCTTCTCCAACGGCTGATAGGGGTCGGTGTTGGTGCCAATGGCGATCGGCGCCACCTTGTAGCGCCGCGCGCTCAGCTCCGCCCGCAACAGATCCGCCGCCCCCGGCCGCGCCACCAGCCGCGTCTCGAAATCCAGCCCCGGCGACAGCCCCAGGTACGCGTGGCTGGGCCGCGCGAAACAATAGATGCATCCATGCTCGCAGCCCCGGTAGGGATTGATCGAACGGTCGAACGGCAGGTCCGGCGACCGGTTATAGGTGATCAGGCTGCGCGCGACCTCGTCCCGCACCTCGGTCCGAAACGCCGGATCCTCGCGCGGAAGCCCCCAGCCGTCGTCCTGCGCCTCGCGCGCCAGGTCGAACCGGCCCGCGCTGTTGCTGGCCGCGCCACGCGCCTTCCTGCGCTCCGGGACGATGGGAATGTCGAAAACCATGCCCCAAAACTAGAACAAAAAGTGAACACATGCAACAAACCCAACATCTTCCTGCAAAATCTTCATTACCAATCCATCTTTTTCCCCCCTATAGGTCGGAACCAGCGCGGCCTATGTCGCAATTCATGCAGTCCACGCGGCCGCATCGGGCAAAAAGAAACAAATACCGATCCAGCGGGGCGACACCCCGCCTGTTCAAGGAATCGCACCCATGTCGGAAGAAGATGACATCATCCTGGCGGAACTGGACGACGAAGAACTCGTACAGCAAATGTTCGACGACCTTTACGACGGTCTCAGGGAAGAGATCGAAGAGGCGGTCAACATCCTGCTGGAACGCAAATGGGAACCCTACCGGATCCTGACCGAGGCGCTGGTCGGCGGCATGACCATCGTCGGCAACGATTTCCGCGACGGCATTCTCTTTGTCCCCGAGGTTCTGCTGGCCGCCAACGCCATGAAAGGCGGCATGGCGATCCTCAAACCGCTGCTGGCCGAAACCGGCGCGCCACGCGTCGGCAAGATGGTGATCGGCACGGTCAAGGGCGACATCCACGACATCGGCAAGAACCTCGTCGGCATGATGATGGAAGGCGCCGGGTTCGAGATCGTCGACCTGGGCATCAACAACCCGGTCGAGAACTACCTCGAGGCGCTGGAACGCGAAGAGGCCGACATCCTCGGCATGTCCGCTCTGCTGACCACGACGATGCCCTACATGAAGGTGGTGATCGACACGCTGGTCGAACAGGGCAAACGCGACGACTACATCGTGCTGGTCGGCGGCGCCCCCCTGAACGAGGAATTCGGCAAGGCCATCGGCGCCGACGCCTATTGCCGCGACGCCGCCGTGGCGGTTGAAACCGCCAAGGAATGGGTCGGGCGCAAACACAACCGGATGGCCGGCTGACCCGGCCCACGACCCGGATGCCCCTCCCGACGGATACGGAACTCACTGACTCCGGCCTGCCCCCCCGCGGCGCGGGCCGGATCCTGCTGATCGCCTGCGGCGCGCTGGCCCGCGAGATCCTCGACATCAAGGCGACCAGCGGCTGGGGCCACATCGACCTGACCTGCCTGCCAGCGATCCTGCACAGCCGGCCCGAGAAGATCGCCGCCGCCGTCGAAACCGCCGTCACCCGCTACCGGGGCGACTACGACAAGATCTACGTCGTCTACGCGGACTGCGGCACTGGCGGCCAGCTACAGGCAACCTGCGACCGTCTCGGCGTCGAAATGGTCGCCGGCCCGCACTGCTATTCCTTCCTGCAGGGCAACGCCGATTTCGCCCGCACCAGCGAAGAGGAATTCACCGCTTTCTACCTCACCGATTTTCTGGTCCGGCAATTCGATGCCTTCGTGTGGCGCGCGCTCGGGCTCGACCGTCACCCGCAACTGCGCGACAGCTACTTCGCCCATTACGAAAAACTGGTCTACCAGGCCCAGACCGACGATCCGGCCCTCACCGCCAGGGCGCGCGCCTGCGCCGACCGCCTCGGCCTTGCCTTCGAACGGCGCAAGACCGGCTACGGCGACCTCGAAACCACGTTGCAACGCTGGTCCGAAACCCCCTAGGTTCCGGTTTCATCTCTTTGCAAATACTCCGGGGGTGAATTGGCCCTCGGGCCAAGAGGGGGCAGCGCCCCCTCCCCGCCTCAGGCGTTCTCGGCGGCGACCTCGCGGATCCGCTCGATCATCGACCGCAACCCGTTCGACCGCTGCGCCGACAGGTGGTCGTTCAGCCCCAGCCGTTCCAGCTCGGCCCGCGCATCCACGCGAACCACCTCCGCCACCGGCAATCCGTTATAGAGCGCCCGCAGAACCGCGATGAGACCGCGCACGATCATCGCATCGCTGTCCCCCTCGAACCGGAACACCCCGTCCTCGATCACCGGGTGCAGCCAGACCTGGCTGGCGCAGCCATGCACCTTGGTCGCCGGCACCTTCAGCGCATCGTCCATCGCCGGCATGGCCTTGCCCTGATCGATCACGTGGCGATACCGGTCTTCCCAGTCCTCCAGGAACTCAAAGTCTTCCACGATCTCTTCAAAAGCGGCGCTGGCCATTCTGCGTGTCCCCGATTTGCACTGTGCTCCTGACCTATGACGCACCCCGCCGTCTGTCCAGACCCGGCAACCGGCTTTTCAAGCGCCGCGCGATGCGGTAACCGAGAGTGGCAATTTCAAAAACGACCAAGGCGAAGAGGCCGGGCAAGATGAAAATGACTGTGACCGTGCTGCTGGTGACCGGGCTCACACTCGCGGGGTGCGGCGGCTGGCGCGATTCGGGGCTGAACCCCGGCAACTGGTTCGGCAACAGCCGCTCTGTCCCGGTCGAAGAGAGCACGACCGTAGCCACCGAGCCGGTCAACCCGCTGCTGCCGCCCGAACGCGCCGGCGTCTTCAAACGCCCCGACGCGGTCGATATCACCGTACCCATCGCCAGCGTCAGCAACCTGCGGATCGAACCCACCCCCAGCGGGGCTATCGTCTATGCCGAAGGGATCGCAACCCGCCAAGGTGCCTATGGCGCCCAGCTGCGGCCCGTTACAACCGCCGAAGAGGCCGAAAGCGGCGTCCTGTCGCTGTCGTTCCGTGTTGCCTATCCCGAAGACCCCACCGTCGTCGGCACCGAATTCAGCCGCACGGTTCATGTCGCCTACAAACTCGACCGCCAGAAACTGGCCAGCATCCGCATGGTGCGCGTGGTCGGCCGGGAAAACGTGCGGGAATCGCGGCGGCGCTGATCGGCCAAACCGCTTATGACCCCGCGCCCGGCACCGCGGTTTCAGAGTTCGACCACCCGCACCGTCTGGCCTTTGGCGGCCAACCCGATCTTGCCGTCGCACAGCCGCAGCGCATCTTCGCCAAAGACCTCATAGCGCCACCCCGACAGGGCCGGTACATTCCGTTCGCCCGCCGCGATCGCGTCCAGATCGGCACTGGGGGCGATCAGCTTGGCGGCGACACCGGCGCTTTCGGTCTTGGATTTCAGCAGCACCCGCAGCAGGTCGGCCAGCGCCGGGTTCACCTGCAGCTTTTCGCGCGACCGGTCGGGTTTCGGCATCTGGTCCGGCGGACAGGCCATGCCCTTTTCCACCGCCGCCAGAATGCCATCGGCAACCGCGCCCCGCCGCGCCTCGCGCAGCAACAGCCGCAGCCCCCCCAGATCGGCATGGGTGCGCGGCTTGGCCGAGGCCAGCTCGACCAGCGCATCGTCCTTGTAAACCCGGTTGCGCGGCACGTCGCTGCTCTGCGCGTGGCTCTCCCGGAACGCCGCCAACTCCCGCACGATCGCCAGGAACTTGGCCGAATTGGTCCGCGTCTTGACCCGCCGCCAGGCTTCTTCGGGGCGGATATCATAAGTCGCCGGATTGGTCAGGATCTTCAGTTCTTCGGCGACCCAATGAGCGCGCCCGGTCTTGTCCAGTTCCGCCGCCAGATGTTCGTAGATCCGCCGCAGGTGGGTCACGTCCGCCAGCGCATAGGTCTTTTGTGCCTCGCTCAGCGGGCGGCGCGACCAGTCGGTGAACCGCGATGTCTTGTCCACCTGCTGTTTCACGATCTTGCGCACCAGCGTCTCGTATCCGACCTGTTCGCCAAAGCCGCAGACCATGGCCGCGACCTGGGTGTCAAACAGCGGTTGGGGGAAAACACCGGCATCGACCCAGAAGATCTCCAGATCCTGCCGCGCGGCATGGAACACCTTGACCACGCTTTCATCGCGAAACAGCTCGTACAGCGGCTCCAGCGATATGTCGCCCGCCAGCGGATCGACCAGAACGGCGGTGTCGTCGGTATCGCCGGGCATCGCCAGCTGCACCAGGCACAGCTTGGAATAATAGGTCCGTTCCCGCAGGAACTCCGTGTCGACGGTAACATAGGGGTGGGTTCGGGCGGTATCGCAGAAAGCCTGCAGCTCTTGCGTCGTCGTGAGCGTTTTCATCGGGTGAGCGTTCTTTTTCTTTCTTGTTCTTCTTCGGTTGCCACGGTCGCCGCAGCGTGCGCCCTCACACATTCCCGTGATGTTATGCCGATTGCCGCGCATATGCAAACGGCGCGCGGGTCACCCCAGCATCACCGGCGTCCGGTTGCCTTCGGCAAACCGGCGCAACACCGCCGGATAGAGCTGGTGTTCCTGTACCAGAACCCGCGCGGCCAACGCCTCGGGCGTATCCTCGGGCAGGATCGGCACCCGCGCCTGCCCCAGGATCGGGCCGTCATCCAGCGCCGGCGTCACCTCGTGGACGGTACAACCATGTTCGGCGTCACCGGCCTCCAGGGCGCGGGCATGGGTATGCAGCCCCTTGTACTTCGGCAACAGCGACGGGTGGATGTTCAGCATCCGGCCCTGCCAGCGTGTCACGAAATCCGCCGTCAGCACCCGCATGAACCCGGCAAGGCAGACGATATCGGGCCGCGCCTCTTCCAGCGGTTTCACAAGCTCCGCCTCGAACGCGGCCCGGTCGCCCTTGAACGGGCGGTGGTCCACCGCCGCCGTCGCCACCCCGCGCGCGGCGGCCTTGACCAGCCCGCCGGCCTGCGGATCGTTCGACAGCACCAGACAGGGCCGCGCCGGATGGTCGCCGGTCATGCTGTCCAGCAGCGCCACCATGTTAGAGCCGCCGCCGGACAAAAGGATCGCAACCCGCTTGTGGCTCACAACAGGGTGCCCTCATAGGTCACGCCCACGCCCGCCGAAACGGTGCCCAGCCGGCTGACGGTCTCGCCCTGCTCCAACAGCAGCGCGCTCAGCGCGTCGGCCTGATCGGCGGCGCAGACGACAATCATGCCGATGCCGCAGTTGAATGTCTTGAGCATCTCGGCTGCCGAGATCCCGCCGGTCGCCGCCATCCACTTGAACACCGGCGGCAGCTCCCAGCTGTCCAGATCGATGTCCGCGCCCATCCCCTCAGGCAGAACGCGCGGCAGGTTCTCGGTCAGCCCGCCGCCGGTGATATGGGCCAGCGCATGCACGCCGCCCGCCCGAATCGCCGCCAGCACCTGCCGCACATAAAGCCGCGTCGGCGTCAGCAACGCCTCGCCCAGCGTGCCGTCGCCAAACGGGCAATCGGCGTCCCAGCCCAGCCCCGACACCTCGACCAGCCGCCGCACCAGCGAATAGCCGTTGGAATGCACGCCGTTGCTGGCCAGCCCCAGCAGCACGTCGCCCTCGGCGACACCCTCGGGCAGCGTCGCGCCGCGTTCCATTGCCCCCACGGCAAAGCCCGCGAGGTCGAAATCGCCTTCGGGGTACATGCCCGGCATCTCGGCGGTTTCTCCCCCGATCAGGGCGCAACCCGACTGCACGCAGCCCTCGGCGATCCCCTCGATGATCCGGGCCGCGGTCTCGGTCTCCAGCTTGCCGGTGGCGAAATAGTCCAGAAAGAACAGCGGCTCGGCGCCCTGGCACACCAGGTCGTTGACACACATCGCCACCAGGTCGATGCCAACACCGTCCACCACGCCGGTATCAATGGCAATCCGCAGCTTTGTCCCCACGCCATCGGTCGCGGCAACCAGAACCGGGTCGGTATAGCCCGCCGCCTTGAGGTCGAACAGCGCGCCGAAACCACCCAGCCCGCTCATCACGCCGGGGCGGTTGGTGCGTTTGGCCGCCGGCTTGATCCGGTCCACCAACGCATTGCCCGCGTCGATGTCCACGCCCGCATCGGCATAGGTCATGCCGTTCTTGCCAGTTTTGCTCATATGCCGCCCTCCGGTGAGTTTGCGCACCCGATAATCCACCCCGCAGTCAGAGTCCACGGGGTCACCCGACGCAACACCGCGTCTCAGTCCAGATGCAGCAGCCGATACCCGGTTTTTGCCCGTTCCAGCCGCGAAAACCCCGGAAAGCGCACATGCGGGCCGGTAACCATCAGCCCGTCGGTCGCCACCCGGTCAAACAGCCGGACCCGGGTGGCGCGGGCCTGCGCCTGATCGGCGTCGAACAGCACGCTCCAGCCGGGTTCGGCGACCTGAAACGCCTCCGCATGGATCGTGTCGCCCCAGATCAGCAACTGGGCATCGCCGTCTTCGATCAGGACACCGCAGTGGCCGGGCGTATGACCGGGCAACGGCACCATGCTGACCCCCGGCGCAATCCCGGTCTCGCCCGACACCTCGCGGCGTCGATTCGCATAAGGCGCAACGGCGCGGCGCGACACGTCGATCGATTGCCGGGCGCGGCTGTTGGCGGCGGCGTATACCTCGTCGGAATGAAAATGCCGCCAGTCCCCCTCGCCCGAGATCAGCTCGGCATTGTCAAAGACGGCCCGGCCCGCCCCATCCGTCAGACCGCCCACATGGTCGATATGCAGATGCGTCATCGCCAGGTGCGTCACCTCGCCCGGCGCGACCCCGGCCTGCGCCAGCGCCTGCCCGAACGCGCCCGTGCCCTCGCCGAATCCCGGCGGGCTGCCGGCATCGACCAGCACCACCGCGTCCCCGCTGCGCACAACGAAGGCGTTGATCGAGATATCCACGGTCTTGCCGTCATAGGCGATCCCGGCCTGCGCCGCCGCCCGCACGGCCTTTTCGGCGTCATAGTCGGGAAACAGGGGCGGCTGCGCCTGCATCTGCCCGTCCTTCAACGCGATGACTTCGATCCCGCCGATCCCGATCCCTGCAACGTCGCTCACTGCCCTGTCCTCCCGGTTCCCGGTCGCACCAAAGCAGCCGCCCCCCGCAAAGGCAAGCATGCCGCTTGACCCTCTGCGCCGCCTTGCGTACTCAAAGCCCCAGGCGGGCCTGTAGCTCAATTGGTTAGAGCAGAGCGCTCATAACGCTTTGGTTGCGGGTTCAAGTCCTGCCGGGCCTACCAAACCTCCGCCTCCGACAGGATCCAAACATCCGATACCCGATGCCGGGGCCGTCCGGTCGTACCGGCGGCCCCGATTCCGCAACCCCGCGCCGCAGATCAATCCGCAGGCGCAGTCGGGGTCTCTGCGGCAGGCGCGGTTTCTGCGGGCGCTGGTTCCGTCGCGGCCGCCTCGGCCGGGGCCGGATCCGCAGGCGCGGCCGTCGCGGGGTCCGCGGCCTCCTCCACCGCTGGCGGCGCCCCCGGCACCGCCGGCGCCTCGTATCCCAGCAGCTTGGCCGTCTCGACATCCACCACCCCGCTGGAGTCCAGCCCGTTGTCATACTGGAACCACATCAGCGCCGATTCCGTGCCGCTGCCATACACCCCGTCGACCCCGCCCACGTCATAGCCGGCATAGACCAGGCGTTCCTGCAGATCGCGGACCAGATCGCCGCGCGTCAGCGGCTGGGTCAGGCTCAGCCCGATAACGCTGACCGGCTCTGCCGGGGTCTGCGCGCCGGGCGGATCGGACACCACCTCATATACCTTTTCGTCCTTGTAATAGGTCGACCGGTACAGGGTGCCGTCGCATTGATACAGCGTTTCGCCGCCGTCGTTGATCTTCTGGCAATCCCCGTCGCTGGGCAGCGAGGTGACATAGGCCAGAGTCCCCCCTACGACGGCGGCGGTAAAGAACCAGCCCCACCTGTCGTTCCAATAGTAGTTGCCATAGTTCGGGTGCGGCGGGCGATAGTAGGGCGGCCGGTAATAGGGCGGACGCCAGCCCGGCGGGCGCGAATGCGGCGGGCGCCAGCCGGGCGGATGCCCGGCACCCGGTGGGCGTGCGCCCGGCGGCCGGGTCCCGGGCGGCCGGTTGCCGGGGGGGCGTGATCCGGGTGGGCGCGATCCGGGTGGGCGTGCGCCCGGTGGCCGGCCCGCACCCGGCGGTCTCGACCCTGACGGTCTCGACCCCGGCGGACGCGCGCCCGGCGGACGGCTGCCCGGCAGCCCCGCAGACGGCCTGCCCGGCGCGGGCTTGGTGACCGGCCGCGATGGCGCGGGCCGCGTGACCGGTTTCGATGGCACCGCCGGACGGGTAACGGGCCGCGACGGCTGTGTCACGGGCCTGCTGCCGCCGGCGGGGCGCGACGGCCGTGTCGATGGTGCGGGGCGCGCCGACGGTGCCGGGCGCGTCCGCGCCCCCGAGGGCCGCCCGCGCGGCGCTCCGGAAAAGCCGCCCCGTTGGCCGCCACTGCGGTTGGCGTGGGCCGCGTCCGCCGAGAAATCCAGCCGGATCACCCCCTGCGGCGAGGTTCCCGTCGCCAGCGCAAAGACCAGGAAACCAAGAAACATCTGTCGTATCTGCATTTTCATTCGCCCGCTCCGTCTGTGGTGTCACCGGTTTCCGACACCGGCCGGGGCCATGTCATCCGTTCAGCGGCCTCGTCGGGGACAAAGTCAAAAACGCCGGGCGTCACCTCGGGTTCAAAATCCCACCGGGTGAAATACGCGCGGAACTGTGGCCAGCCCTGCGTATAGGGATCGGTGCCCACGATCATCAGGATTTCCGGCCGCTCCGGGTCGTCGGCCACCCAGACCTGCAGGTCGCGATCATGGTCCGAAAACGCCAGGTGATGCGCCGGACGGCCCGCCAGCCGGGTGATCCCCAGATGCGCCGCCGCCGTTACCCCCTCCAACAGGTTGCGGCCCGGCGACCCGCTCATCAGCTGCCATATCGGCAACCGGACATCGTATTCCTGCGACAACCGCTCCGCCAGGGCCTCGACCCCCATCGCAAAGGGCGCCATGACAAAGCTGTTCTCCTCGACATCCACGATATGAACCGCCGTGCCGTCATAGTAGAACTCGCGGGTCTCCTCGCCGAACTCGACCGAGGCATAGAGCCCGTTCGCGCGCTCCAGCAGATTCTGACCGCTGCGCACCAGGGTGATTTTCTCACGCCCCTCGATCACCACGTCGAACGAGACGAACCAGTCCACCGCCAGCCGCTCCTGCGCGGCGAGGAAATCCGTCGCGCGGGTCAGAACCTCGACCGCCTCGGCATCCAACCCGGCGTCAGCCGTCCTGTTCTCGTCGGTTTGCGCCATGGCGCCGGTCACCGTCAGGGCACAAAGCCCGGCTACCATCGCCGCCCCCCTGACCTGACGAACAGACCAGAGAAGCACTTGTCGTGAATTCACCAAACTCATTTCAATAAACCACTTTGCATGCCTCTTCCCACGGAAGCCTAACACAGGTTTTGAATTTGTCTCTCGGAATTGGCCTGAAACCGGCCGGTACCGGCAACGACCGGCCAGGACCGCTCGCATGCCCCTGTGGGCCTAGCGTCCGATCACGATGTCGGCGCACAGGCCGCCCATTGCCTCGCTGTCGCCCAGCCGCAGCGTGCCGCCATGGGCGCGCACGATATCGTTGACAATCGCCAGCCCCAGCCCGACGCCGCCGCCCTGATTCTGGTTGCGGGCCGGGTCCAGCCGGGCAAAGGGCTTGATCGCCTCGCCGCGCTGATCCGGTGGGATGCCCGGACCGTCGTCCTCGACCCGCAGGCACAGCGCCTTGTCCGTCATCAGAACCGAGACCTCGGCGCGATTGCCATAGCGCATCGCGTTGTTCACCAGATTCTCGACCGCCCGCCGTATCGCCAGCGGCCGCAGCGAAACCTCGCCCTCCCCGGTCAGGGCGCCCAAACGCACCGGCTTGCCGATCCGCTGCGCGTCCTCGACGACCTGACGCACCAGTGCATGGGGATCGACCGGCTCGGGGTCGCCCTCGGCCGTGCCGCGTGAAAACTCGAGAAAGGTGTCGACCAGCCGCTGCATCTCGTCGACATCGCGCAGCAATGGCGCGGCATCCTCTTCGTCCAGCATCGCCAGCCCCAGTTTCATCCGGGTCAGCGGTGTCCGCAGATCATGGCTGACCCCGGACAACAGCAGGGTCCGCTGTTCGATCTGGCGCTCGATGCGCGCGCGCATGTCCAGAAACGCGCTGCCCGCCGCCCGGACCTCGACCGCGCCCGATGGCCAGTACGGCACCGTGCGCCCACGGCCAAAGGCCTGCGCCGCATCCGCCAGCCGGGTGATCGGACGCAGCTGGTTGCGCATGTAGAGAAAGGCGATCACCGTCATCAGCAGCCCGAAAAAGACCATGGTGACGATCAGCTGATGCGGGGCCGCCGTGGTCACCCGCCGCCGGCTGAACCCCACCTCGACCGGACCCAGAGACGTATCGGCGTAAACCCGCACCGACCCGTCCTGCGGGAACAGGACCGCCCGCGTTCTGGGCATCATGGCGCGGATCGTGTCGCGCGCCCGTCTCCCGGAAAAGTCGTACCACGGTATCATGTCGCCGTCGGGCACCACGCCATCGTCGACAAAGCGCACCTGCATCTGCAGGGCCGGCAGAATCGGCGCCATGGCGTCCAGCACCTCATCATGATCGGTCAACTCGGCGGCAAGGCTCGACACCGCCTGGATTTCGCGCACCACCGTCTGCGTCATCTGGGTGATGATGTCCTCCAGATGGTTCTGGATAAAGGCGACAGAGACCACCAGTTGCAGCACAACGATGGGCATCACCAGAATCAGCGCCGCGCGTCCGTACAGGCTGCGCGGCATATATTGTTTGAGCCAGCGAAAGGACATGCGCTAAGCCTAAGGCGCAAACCTCAGCGTTGAAACCGCTTTTCCGATCCGCCGACCTGACCGGCGGCCACGACACGATGCATATGAACCGCAGAAAGACCCCACGATGACCCTGCCCCCAGACGATTTCGACCCGCCCCATGGAACCGCCATCGAAATCGAACCCGGTCTGCGCCGCGTGTTGGCGCCGAATCCCTCGCCGATGACCTACCGGGGAACCAATACCTACCTGCTGGGCACCCGCGACCTGGCGGTGATCGACCCCGGCCCGGCGATCCCCGCGCATCTCGACGCGATCCTGGCCGCAGTCATGCCCGGCCAGCGCATCAGCCATATCGTCGTGACCCACACGCATATGGATCATTCGCCGCTGGCGGCAGAGCTCAGTGCGCGCTGCGGCGCCCCGGTTCTGGCCTTTGGCGGCCCCGAAACCGGGCGCAGCGCCGTCATGTCCGATCTTGCCCGCGCCGGCCTGGCCGGCGGCGGCGAAGGCATCGACCAGTCCTTCCGCCCCGATCAGACCGTTGCCGACGGCGAAGTGATCCAGGGCGACGACTGGACGCTCGAGGTCATTCACACCCCCGGCCACCTCGGAAACCACATCGCTCTGGGCTGGGGCGACGCCTGTTTCACCGCCGACCACGTGATGGGATGGGCCAGTTCGCTGGTCTCGCCCCCCGATGGCGACCTGACCGACTTCATGGCGTCCTGCCGCCGCCTTCAGACCCGCAACTGGCGCGTGTTCCACCCCGGCCACGGCGCCCCGGTCACCACACCGGCCGAACGCCTCGAGTGGCTGATCGGCCACCGCCTGTCCCGCGAGGCGGCGATCCTTGCCGCGCTGGCCGACGGCCCGCAGACCGCCCGCGCCCTGGCCGAGCGCATCTATACCGAAACCCCCGCCGCCCTGCTCGGCGCCGCCGAACGCAACGTCTTCGCCCACCTCGTTGATTTAACGTCACAAAACCGGGCGCACAGCCAGGGTCTCCTCGCCGCTTCGGCGGTCTTCGCCCGAAACGACTGACGCGGCCCGGATTTTTCAGATTTTCCTGCAAAACCCACTTTACGCCGCAAATCACTGTTGCTATATCGCCCAAACCGTTCCGGCGTAGCTCAGCGGTAGAGCAGTTGACTGTTAATCAATTGGTCGTAGGTTCGATCCCTACCGCCGGAGCCAATCAACCTCTTGGTTGCAGAGCAAAAATGGCGATCCTCCGGGATCGCCTTTTTTTCGGTCCAAAAACGTATTTTCAACGCAGCCGGCCAAATCAACCGGGCCCGGATAGGCGACCCGCGCAATGGGCCTGCCGACCAAAGCCTTGATTCTGCTGCCCGCCTCCTAGACGCTGTCCACGTGACATCACGAGCTTCCTCGACACGACACCCGAGAATGCTCCGTCCGGCCCTTTCGGCGGCACTTCCGTTGTCGCCTTGAGGCTCGGCCGGGCCATCGTCCACCAGAACCGTCGCGGCCCGAAGGGCGGCGCAGGATGTCGCAGGCCGGAGCCTGGCCGGTCATCCCGCCCGCCGCCTCCCAAAGGCGGGTTCACGCCCACATGTTGCTGCCGCCGCAGATGGTCAGCGCCTGACCGGTGACATAGCTGCTGGCATCCGATCCCAGGAATACCGCCGCGCCGCCAAAGTCGTCCGGCTCGCCCAGCCGCCGCAGCGGGATCTGCGAATTGGCGCGGGCCTCGGCCTCGGGGTTGTCCCACAGCGCCTTGGCGAAATCCGTGCGCACCAGACCGGGGCAGATCGCATTGGCGCGAATGCCCCTGGGGCCGTATTCCTGCGCCAGGTTCCGCACCAGCCCGATCAGCGCCAGCTTCGACATGCCGTAGACGCCCAATGTCTCGGACGGGTGGAACGCCCCGATCGACGAGGTGAACATCATCGACCCGCCGCCCCGCGCGATCATGTCGGGGGCCACCAGCCGGGCCAGCCACAGGTTGGCCTGCACGTTGACCTGCATGGTCTTTTCATAGGCCCCGTCGGGGATTTCCGAAATCGGCCCGTAAAAGATGTTGACCCCCGCGTTGCCGACCAGGATATCAACCGGCCCCAGCAGCGCATGGGTCTTGTCGACCAGGGCCTGCTGGTCCTCTGGCCGTCCGGCATTGGCCGCGACCGCATGCACGCGGGTGGCGCCCACCGCGTCGTTGATCTCCTGCGCGGCCGCATCCAGCTGGTCCTGCTTGCGCGAGGAAATCACCACCTGCGCCCCGTGGGCCGCCAGCGCATGGGCCATGGACTTGCCCATGCCCTTGGAGGCGCCGGTCATCAGCGCCACTTTTCCGGTGAGATCAAAGAGGTTTTTCATGGTTCAAAGCCTTTCGGAACAGTGCGGGGCCCGCGGCCCCCTGAGAGAACTTGCAGGTATCCGGCGTGTCAGCCGGTCAGGTTGAAACGGGTGCCGCAGAGCCGCACCTCGCGGTCCGAGATCCGCGCGCCGCGCGCCTCTGCCGCCGCCAGCAGCCGGGCCGGGTCGGCCACCCGCAGATCGACCCCGCCCAGCCCCGGCCCGCGCCCGTCGGTGGCGGCGACAAACCGAAGATCCGCATTGCCCAGCCGGATATGGGGAACACCGCCGCGCGGCTCGACCGGCAGTCCGCAGACGGCGGACCAATGCGCCGCCAGCGCGGCAGGATCCTCCGCCTGCAGTTCTGCGGCGGTGATGGCGGTGACGACATCGGTGTTGACCCTTTCGCGCCAGATGGTGCCGCCCGCCGGATGCCAGTTGCCCGTCACATCGGCGGCGGCATCCCATTCGACCTCGAGAAAGGCGGCGCGCATGTCGCCGGGATGCAATTGCATGATATGCCAGTCGCCCTTGTCGGCGTCATAGGCGACGCGCACCCCCTGCGCGGCGGCATTGGCCCGCACCGCCTGCTGTTCCCGTTTGTCGGGTACCTGCGTGATCACCATATAGCCGCCGTCGCCACCGCGCCGCTCCAGGTAACGGCCCGCCGCCGTCCCCGGCTGTGTCGGCGCAACCACCTCCAGAAACTGCGAACCCACCGCCATCAGCGCGTTTTCCAGCCCGAACTGCCCGACCGCCGGATCGGTATAACAGACCGGCGTGCCCAGGATCGCCTCCAGATCCTCCACCACCGGAGACAGCCGACCGGCCACCAGACAGATCTGGCGCAGATGAATGGCCATGCAATTTTCCTCCCCGCGCAACCGCCCCTCGGACAGCGCCCTCCCGGACACTGCCCCGAGACGTCGCGCCTGACATACGTCAGGGCAATTGGTAGCGGCCCGACCCGCGACAGGTCAAGCCCGCGCCGTCACCCGAACCGGGATCTTGACCGCACCTGTCCCTACGCCTAGCGTGCCGCGAACCTGACGGATGTCAGCCAACCCCGAACCGCCGACGCCCGCCACCCATCGACAAGGAGACCCCGCATGTCCGACGTGCTGACCACCGAACTTCAGGACGGATTGCTGATCCTCAGAATGTCCCGCACCGACCGGCGCAACGCGCTGGATGCGGCGCTGACCGCCGCGCTGCGCGACGCGGCGGCGGCTGCCGCGCATGACAACGCGGTGCGCGCGGTGCTGCTGACCGGGTCGGGCGGACATTTCTGCGTCGGCGGCGATGTCAAGGCGATGAACCAGGGCCAGGGCGCCGAGATGTCGCTGGGCGAGCGCATCCACGCGCTGCGCGACCGGATGAGCGTGTCGCAATACCTGCACGACATGGCCAAGCCCACCATCGCCGCGATCGAAGGCTCCTGCGCGGGGGCCGGCTTGTCGATGGCGCTGTCGTGCGACCTGCGGATCTGCGCCGAGGACGCCAAGATCACCACCGCCTTTGCCAAGGTCGGCCTGTCGGGCGACTATGGCGGCACCTACTTCATGACCCAGATCCTCGGCGCCGCCAAGGCTCGCGAACTCTACCTGACCTCGCCGGTGCTGTCGGGACAGCAGGCCGCAGATATCGGGCTGGTGACGCGCGCAGTTCCCGTCGCCGAGGTGTTCGAAACCGCCCGCGCGCTGGCCGCTGGCCTGGCTGCCGGCCCGACGCTCACGCTAGGCCGGATAAAGCAGAACATCGCGCTCGCCGAAAGCGGCGGCAGCCTCGCCGACTGTTTCGCGCAAGAGGCCCGCAACCACATGCTGTCATCAACCACGGCCGACCACCGCGAGGCCGCCGCCGCCTTTGTCGAAAAACGCAAACCGGTGTTCTCCGGCAGCTGAGCCCGGCGCATAGCCGCCAGCATCCGCAACCGATACGCCCCGGACACCGGCCGGGGCGTGCCGGCCTGCCCTCAAAACCCATCGCCCCGCGATCAGGGCCCCGGCCCGGACGGCAAGCGAAACTGACAGGGAAATCGTGAAATGGTGCGGGTGAAGGGACTTGAACCCCCACGCCTTGCGGCGCCAGAACCTAAATCTGGTGCGTCTACCAATTCCGCCACACCCGCACAGGCGGCATTTTGAGGCGCCGCGCGACGCGCTCAATAGCAAAGCTTGCGCGGCGATGCGAGAGGAAACACCGCCCTTTGTTTGAGTAAATTTATCGGCAAAGTAACCGCCAAGTCGCGAAAAAGGTCACGACAAACGCACGGTTTTGCCATAATCTCGCGAAAAAAGATTGAGGCAGACGAGCGAGAAACGCCATGAAACCGAATACGGTCGGGCGTGCAGGCGGGGGTTCCCCGTTACCGCACCCCGTGTACCCAGCGACCAGCATGCCCCCGGAAACCGGGTTCGTGACGGGCACCATTGTCCTGACGATGGACGGCGAGATGCCGGTGGAATTCCTGTCCCCCGGCGACCGCGTCATCACGCGCGACAGCGGCATGGCCCGCCTGCAGACCATCGCGCGCAGCACCCGGCGGATCCGGGTCGTTTCCATTGCCGCCGGATCGCTGGGCGACACCCGCCCCGACCAGGATCTGATCCTGCCCGCCGCGCAGCAGGTGCTGATCCGTGACTGGCGCGCCAAGGCGATGTTCAACGCCCGCCAGGCGCTGGTCCGGGCCGAGGCGCTGATCGACGGCGAATTCATCCGCGATCTGGGCGAACAGGACATCACCCTGCACCAGCTGCGCTTTGCCGGCTCACATATCGTCTATGCCGGCGGCCTGGAACTGGCCGCCGCCAGCGACCACACCGCCGGGCTGCGCCCCGCCGCCTGAGCCTAGGGTTTCAGCGACCGCAGCACCCCCGGCAATGCGTCGGGCAGGTCCTCGGCAATCAGGCCGGGGCCGAATTGCAGCGCGCATTCCACATGCAGCCACGCGGCGGTTTCGGCCGCCAACATCGGCTCCAGCCCGCGCGCCATCAGCCCGGTCACAAATCCGGCCAGCACATCGCCCGCGCCCGCCGTCGCCAGCCAGGGCGCCGACCGGTCATAGAGCGACGAATGGATCGCACAGCGCCCGTCGGGGCCCGCGATCACCGTGTCGGGCCCCTTGAACAGTACGGTACAGCCCGCCCGTTTGGCCGCCGCGCGGGTGGCATCCACCTTGGAATAGGCCGGCCCCTTGGTCGGTTCCGCCTTCAGCTTGGCCGCCAGATCGGGGAACAGCCGCGCAAATTCGCCGCCATGCGGGGTCAGCACGCATTTGTCATGCAGCAGCGAGAACAGCGACTTGGGATCGTCGCGAAACAGGGTCAGCCCGTCGGCATCCAGCACGATCGACCGCCGCAGTTCCAGCGCCGCCTCGACCAGCGCCCGCGCGTCGCCGCCCTGCCCCAGCCCCGGCCCCAGGCACAGCACGTTCATCCGCGTGTCCCACAACAGCTCTTTCAGCGCATCGTCGTCGGCGACCGGCGTCATCATCACCGCCGTCAGCTGCGCCGCGACCTCGGCCAGGGCGCCGGGCGGCACGCCCAGCGTCACCAGCCCCGCCCCCACCCGCAGCGCCGCCCGCGCCGCCAGCCGGGCGGCACCGGTCTGGCCCGCGCGGCCCGACAGCACCAGCGCATGACCGAAATCGTACTTATGCGCCACCCCCGGCTTGGCCAGCACCGGCCATTCCGGCGGCTCCACCTTCCAGACGTGACCGGCGCGCTGGCTGACGCGCTCGGCGTGATCCAGACCGATGTCCTTGACCACCACCCGCGCCGAATGAATGTCGGCCCGGTCCAGGTTGTGGCCCAGCTTCTCGGCATGGAAACTCACCGTCAGATCGACCTGCGGAAACGCGCCCAGCGCCTTGCCGCTGTCCGAACAGACGCCCGAGGGGATGTCCACCGCCACGCATTTGACGCCGAATTCGTCGCGCAGCGTTTCCAGATTGCTCAGCAGAAAGGCCGCGTCGCCGTCGATTTCGCGGGTCAGGCCGGTCCCGAACAGCGCATCGATCACCAGATCGGGCGGCGATTGCACGGTGCCGAAGCTGCGCTCATTCAGCGGTTTGTGCACGCCGATCTCGCCCCAGCGGTCGTAGTTGGCGCGCGCGTCCGGCGGCAGCGCCTCGGGGTCGCCGTATTGTACCGCGTCGACCTGCCAGCCGCGCTCCTTCAGCAAACGCGCGACAACATATCCGTCACCGCCATTGTTGCCCGGCCCGCACATGACCACCGCCTTGTGCGCGCCCTCGCCAAGTTCCGGCCATTGCTCCACAATTGCCTCGACCACACCGGCTCCGGCCCGCTCCATCAGCTCCAGCCCCGTCACCACGCCTGACCGTATCGCGGTCTGCTCGATGGTGCGCATTTGGGCGGCGGTCAGCAATTCAGCCATGGGGTCTCCTTATCGATTCAGTTTCGCCCATTTTGTGTGCACATCGCTCAAAACTTGGGCTTAAATAAATTTTCAATCGTCATCGGATCAGTCCGGGAACCTTATCCGATTGTCGCCCCTAGTTAGAAATGATCTGACCCGGCGAGACAAGGTTGCGAGGAGTCCACCGATGAAAAAGATCGAAGCGATCATCAAGCCGTTCAAGCTTGATGAGGTCAAAGAAGCGCTGCAGGACGTCGGCGTTCAGGGGCTGAGCGTCATCGAGGTCAAAGGCTTTGGCCGCCAGAAGGGCCATACCGAGCTGTATCGCGGCGCCGAATACGTGGTGGACTTTCTGCCCAAGGTGAAAATCGAGGTGGTCCTGGACGACGATCAGGTCGACGGCGCCATCGAGGCCATCGTGGCCGCCGCCAAGACCGACAAGATCGGCGATGGCAAGATTTTCGTCACCAGCGTCGAACAAACGATCCGCATCCGCACCGGCGAATCCGGCTCGGACGCGCTGTAATCACCCATTCTAAACGAATTCCAAACGAGAGGACCTAAGGGAATGAGCAAGGACGCAGTTCTTCAGCTGATCAAGGAAGAAGAGGCGGAATACGTCGATATCCGCTTCACCGATCCGCGCGGCAAACTTCAGCACGTGACCGTGGTGGCCGATCTGGTCGACGAAGATTTCCTGGACGAAGGCTTCATGTTCGACGGCTCGTCCATCGCGGGCTGGAAATCGATCGAAGCATCCGACATGAAACTGATGCCCGACACCGAAAGCGCCTATGTCGACCCGTTCTATGCGGAAAAGACCATCTGTCTGCATTGCTCGGTCGTCGAGCCCGACACCGGCGAACCCTACGAGCGTGACCCCCGCGGCACCGCCGAAAAGGCCGAAGCCTACCTGAAGGCATCCGGCATCGGCGACGTGGCCTACATGGGCCCCGAGGCTGAATTCTTCCTGTTCGACGACGTTCGTTTCTCGAACACCATCAACAAGGTCTCCTACGAAGTCGACGCAACCGACGCATCGTGGAACACCGACACCGAATACGAGACCGGCAACATGGGTCATCGTCCGGGCGTCAAGGGCGGCTACTTCCCGGTCAACCCGATCGACGAATCCCAGGACCTGCGCGCCGAAATGCTCTCGACCATGAAGCGTCTGGGCATGAAGGTCGACAAGCACCACCACGAAGTGGCCTCGTGCCAGCACGAACTGGGCCTGATCTTCGGCACCGTCACCAAACAGGCCGACGAGCTGCAGAAGTACAAGTACGTGATCCACAACGTGGCGCACGCCTACGGCAAATCGGCCACCTTCATGCCCAAGCCCATCGCAGGCGACAACGGCACCGGCATGCACGTGAACATGTCGATCTGGAAAGACGGCAAGCCGCTCTTTGCCGGCGACAAATACGCCGACCTGTCGGACGAGGCGCTCTACTACATCGGCGGCATCCTCAAGCACGCCAAGACGCTGAACGCCTTCACCAACCCCTCGACCAACAGCTACAAGCGCCTGATCCCGGGTTTCGAAGCTCCCGTTCTGCGCGCCTACTCGGCTCGTAACCGTTCGGGTTGTGTCCGTATTCCGTGGTCGGAATCGCCCAAGGCCAAGCGCGTCGAGGCCCGCTTCCCCGATCCGTCGTCCAACCCCTACCTGTGCTTTGCAGCCCTGCTGATGGCCGGTCTGGACGGGATCAAGAACAAGATCCACCCGGGCGAAGCCATGGACAAGAACCTGTACGATCTGCCCGCCGAAGAGCTGGCCGGCATCCCCACCGTCTGCGGCAGCCTGCGCGAAGCGCTCGAAGCCCTGGCCGCCGATCACGACTTCCTGCTGCAGGGCGACGTGTTCACCAAGGACCAGATCGACGGCTACATCGCACTCAAGATGGAAGAAATCGAAACCTACGAGCATACGCCGCACCCGGTTGAGTACGGCATGTACTACAGCTGCTGATCGCAGCTTCACAGGTTTGACAAACGCGAAGGGCGCTCCGTTTCGGGGCGCCCTTTTCTCATGAGAACGGGCCTTATTCGGAAGGGCCCGCCGCCCCGGCCTCTGCGTACAGCCCCGGCACCAGCCCCTCGGCGCGCGCCTTCACCGCCT
The DNA here is from genome assembly GCF_020171285.1 of Seohaeicola saemankumensis. Lineage (GTDB taxonomy): Bacteria > Pseudomonadota > Alphaproteobacteria > Rhodobacterales > Rhodobacteraceae > JAIUZI01. The sequence continues at coordinate 153,254 of NZ_JAIUZI010000009.1, read as the reverse complement.
GCGGGTCGGCCCCGGCCGGCATCGGCGCGCCATAGCGCACCTCGAACCGCCCGCCCAGCTTGTCCAGCATCTCGGCGGCATAGCGCAGCGACCCGATCATCGCGCCGACATTGTCATTGCCGCCACTGACGAACTGCGCCGACGCGCGCGCCCGGTAGTAATACCGCGAATTCATCGCATCCAGCGCCGCCGGAACAATCGGGCTGCCGCAGGCCGCCGAGACGCGGGTCGCGCCGCTGCGCCAGTCGGGTTCGATCAGGCGCCCGGCCTCGCGGCGGGGCACCCGGCCCGAGCCAAAGATCAGCAGCGCCCCGCCGGCCGCCAGATGATCCTCCATCGCGGCAATCGTGGCGCGGGCGGATGTGGCGCGGTTCTGCTTGTCGATCTCCACCGCCACAATCGCCTCCGGCCCCAGAAACCGTTCGACTTCCCGGTTCGCCACCACCTTCAGGTCCGGCCGGCGCGGCAGCAGGGCATGGGCGTGGGCCACGAAATCGAACATGCCCGTCGGATGGGTCGCGGCAATGATGACCGGGCCCGTGGCCGGCACATGGTCCAGCCCATGCGCCACGATCTCCGTACCGCCGTTCATCTGCATGATCTCGCGCAGCAGGTCCGCTCCGGTCCGCCCCGCCACCCGGTCCAGCAACTCTTCGCATTCGCGCAGCCCAAAGAACGGCTTGCCCACCATGACCCGGCTCAGCGCATCCGCCGCGTTCAGCACCGCGCGCACCCCGCACAGGGCCAGCCGCCCGTCGTGCCGCAAATGCAGACGCGCCCGCAGAACCGGGTCCATCGGCCGCTCCGCCCCTGCGCTCACCTCAACCGTCCCCATCGCCGTCCCTCCCGGACCATCGCAACGGTTTAGCACAAAAAACAGGCACGCGCGGGTCCCGAATTCCATACCCGCGCCAATCCGCCCGATCCGCCCCGCGCGCAGAGCACCCTTGGCCGCGCTGCCTGTGGTCGCTAAGGTGACGGAAACCGATTTCCACAAGGGTATTTCCAAAATGCGCAAAACACTCCTTTCCGCCGTGACCCTGCTCGCGCTGGCCCTGCCCGCGGGCGCCCAGACGCTGGATCGCATCAAGGAAACCAAAGAGCTGAAGCTCGGCTTCCGCACCGATGCCGCGCCGCTCTCCTTTGCCGGCGAAGGCGGCCGCCCGGACGGCTATTCACCGATGCTCTGCGCCGAAATCGCGCAGGCCATCGCCAATATCCTGCGCATGGAGGAACTGAACGCGGTGTTCTACCCGGTCGGCACCCAGGACCGCTTTGACAAGGTCGCCAGCGGCGAGATCGACCTGCTGTGCGGCGCGGCCACCATCACCCTGCGCCGCCGCGAAATCGTCGATTTCTCGGTGCCGACCTATGTTGACGGGGTCGCCATCCTGCTGCCCAAGGACGGGCCGGAACATCTTGAGGACTTTGCCGGCAAAACCGTGGGCGTCCGCAGCGGCACCACCACGCAGGAGGCGCTGAACAATTCTCTGAACGCGGCCAATATCTCGGCGGAAATCAAGGTGTTCGAAGATCACGCAGACGGCGTCGCCGCGCTGGAGTCGGGCGACATCGCCGCCTATTTCGCCGACCAGTCGATCCTCTATCACCTCTATGCGACAAGCGAATCGAAGGACAAGTTCAAGGTCACCGGAGAGATCCTGACCATCGAGAAACACGGGCTTGCGCTGGCACGCGGCGACAGCGAATTCCGGCTGGTGGTCGATGCCGCGCTCTCGCAACTTTATGCCAGCGGTCGAATGGAGGAAATTTTCGCCGAGGCCCTGCCCGGCGTCACCCCCGGTCTCGCGGTGCGCGCCATGCACCTGATTGCGCCCACCATCCCCTGACGCCGTCTGTTGCGGGCGCCGCAGACATGTTTGGTCCACTGGCCGGGCTGCCGCCTGCACCCGGCCCTCGTTCTAACGGAGAGCGCCATGCGCCGTTTGTTTCAAGTTCTGGCTCTGACCACCACGATGCTGGCCACGGGCCCCGTTCTGGCCGCCACCTGCGGCAACACCGGGGCCGGGTTCGAGGCCTGGAAACGCGATTTCGCCGGCACCGCCAAAAAGGCCGGGGTCAAGAAACGCGGCCTTCAGGCGCTGGCGCAGGCGCAATATGCCACCCGCACCATTGCCGCCGACCGCAACCAGAAGAGCTTCAGGTACTCGCTCGACAAGTTCATGCAGGTGCGCGGGGCCAACACCATCGTGGCGCAGGGCCGCAAACGCAAGGCGCGCAATCCCGGCTTCTATGCGACGCTGGAAAAGCAATACGGCGTCCCGGCCGGGGTGCTGATCGCGATCCACGGCATGGAAACGGCCTTTGGCGGGTTCATGGGCGACAGCCAGGTGGTGTCGGCGATCACCACGCTGGCCTACGACTGCCGCCGGTCCGATTTCTTTAAACCCCACGCCATCGGCGCGCTGATCCTGGTCGATCAGGGCTCGATCACCAGCGCCACGCTGGGCGCCAAACATGGCGAGCTGGGCCATACCCAGTTCCTGCCCGGCAACGCGCTGAAATACGGGGTCGACGCCACCGGCGACGGCCGGGTGGATTTCTACAACATGACCGATGCGCTGGCCTCGACCGCCAATTTCCTGCGCGCCAAGGGATGGAAACGCGGCAAGGGTTACCAGCCGGGCGAGCCGAACTTTGCCGTCATCAAGCAGTGGAACGCCGCCACCGTCTACCAACAGGCCATCGCCATCATGGGCGCGCGCATCGACGGCTAAGCGCGCCCCGCGCTGCCGTCAAACCCGCCCATCCTTGCCCCATTCTTGCCAGATTTGCCGCCCCCGCCGGGGAATACCGACCCGCAACCCCATGGTTTTGCAGGCGCGGCAAGACTCCGCCGATGCAACCCTGCCTTAGTCTTTGGCAGATTGCGCCAAAGTTTCTCCTTCATCTGCGTCTAGGTTAACCGGGAATGATAATTCAACGGAGGCAACTCGCTGTGACACAGATGGGCAAATACCACGGCGGACTGGTATTCGTTGGCCGCCAGGCCGACGCGCTGGATCAGGTCAGCCGGATCGTGGTCTCCACACTCGAGGATTACGGGCATCCCGTCGAACGGCAAACCCAGATGACCGACGATGGCGCCCGCATCCTGTGCAGCCAGTACATGATCGACCTGACACTGGGCAGCCTGCGCGGCTCGGGCCAGTGCGGCCGCGAAATCCGGCTCGACCGGGTCGTCGGCCTGAACGCCCAGCGCCGCAACCGGCTCGACCAGAATGCGCACCGGCTGCAGATCGAAATCACCGCCGCCTCCGGCCCTCACGATGATGTCGAACTGAGCGAACTGATGCTGGTCGTGATGTTGTATCGCCTCGTGGACGCGCTGGCGGTCACCCAGATCGAATGGCTGTCGCCCGACACCATCCTGACCGTCGATCAGTTCATCGGTGCCTTTACCAACGTCACCCCGCGCCAGGCGCGCGACCGCCAGGATTTCCTGCCGCCGATCGAAAACACAGCTTTCGCGCCGGTCGATGACACCATGGACGGGCTGGACAGGCGGTGCGACGATGCCCTGGACGATCCCCTGCTGGGCGAACAGATACTGGATGACGCGTCAGAGCCGCGACAGCCCTCGCTCACCGCCCAGGAAGAGCTGTCGTTTGCCTATCGCTTCGACCCCCACGGCAACGAAGCCCACAGCGGCCCGGATGCCGAAGATGTGCAAAGCGACGTGCGCCGGCTCGCCTCCTGGGGCATGACCGGCATGATGGTCTTTCTCTCCGCCCCGGTCGCCGCCTCCATGGCTGCGGTGAACCTCGCCCGTGGCGAAGATTTCCGCCTCAACACCCATGTCCTGTCGCTGACCGGTTTCCTCGCCGTCATGCACAGCTCCGGCGCTTTGGAAAACGTCGTGTCCATGCTGCCGATCTGACCCTTTCATCAGGGCAAATTCGCAAATACCCCGCGTCGGGCGGCCGTCAGGCCGCGCCCGGCACGTCTTGCCTTGCAAGAATATAGGTGTGAATCGAAAACACGGCGGCATTGGTCCGGGGTAGCCGCAAAATGCACTGCCGTTCGCTGCGCAAATAACTCCCCTCGCGGCCCGAGCGGCGCGGATCCGCCTCGCGCCGGGGGTGAAACAGCACCGGATCTTCGTACCAAAAGGCGTTGAACCGCCACAGCGGCCGCCCCGGCTGCACCCCGTCAAACAGCCGCTGCACCCGCCGCGCCATCGTCGCGTCATAGCTGTCGACCGGCCTATGAATCCGCAACATCGGCTTCATGAACTTCTCGGCCAGGGTCCAGCTTGCAGGAAAACACAAGGTGGCGGCGGTCAGCACGTGTTCGTCGCCGGATTTCTGCAGGATGCACAGGTCTTCCTGCACCAGACGGCCCAGCGTCCCCATCGGGTCATCCCGGTCGATCCCGACCGTCACGCCATCGGGGCGCACCACTTTGTCCGTCGCACCGCCATAGGCGCGCTCCAGAACCTCGTCCAGCAGCTCCTGCGCCGCATCGCCAGCCTCCTCGGCCATCGCCACCACCGCCTCCCGCCGGGTCTCCAGCAGCCGGTCCCGCAGCGCCATCTGCGCGGCAAAGGCATCGTCCCGCAGCAGCCAGTCATCCGGATCCAGCGGTTGAATCCCCGGCAGCGGACGCGGCGACATCGGGTCATAGGGGATGCATTTCTGCAAAACGATCGGCATCGACATGCGCGTCACCTCGGCTTGGGAAACGGGCCAGGGGCCCGGTTTTGCGCCACGCTAGCGGCACCCTTCCCGAATGGAAACCCCGCCCGCCGGGGTGCAAAAACGACATCCGGCACGACGGTTCCGGGACGGACGGGGTCGCACCGCTCTTTCCACAGTGATCCCACCTCAGCTAGGGAGAGCGCCGCGATGACCGTTCACTACAGCGACAGCCGCAAGATCGACCCGACCCGTGGCGCCCTGACCGCCGACGGCACCCCCAACGATCAAAACCGGATCGAAATCGGCCCGACACGGCTGGCCCTGTCCGAATGGGCGCAGGCCGGGCTCGATCTGCCCAACCTGCCCGCCATGCGCAGTTATCGCTGGTCCCGCCTGACCCGCCACATCACCGACCGGGGCTATGCCGGGCTCTTGATGTTCGACCCGCTCAACATCCGCTACGCCACCGACAGCACCAACATGCAGCTGTGGAACACGCACAACCCGTTCCGCGCCGTGCTGCTGTGCGCCGACGGCTACATGGTGATCTGGGATTACAAGAACGCGCCTTTCCTCTCCTCATTCAACCCGCTTGTGCGCGAGGTCCGCTCGGGCGCCGACCTGTTCTATTTTGACCGGGGCGACCGCATTGACATCGCCGCCGATGCCTTTGCCAACGGCGTGCGCCAGGTCCTGGCCGAGCACGCGCCGGGCGAAACAAGGCTCGCGGTGGACAAGATCATGCTGCACGGGCTGCGCGCCCTCGAGGCGCAGGGGTTCGACATCATGGAGGGCGAAGAGGTCACCGAAAAGGCCCGCGCGGTCAAAGGCCCGGACGAGATCCGCGCCATGCGCTGCGCCAGCCACGCCTGCGAAACCGCCGTCCGCGCGATGGAGGACTTCGCCCGCGCCAACGTCCCCCTCGGCCAGACCAGCGAAGACGACATCTGGGCCGTGCTGCACGCCGAAAACATCCGCCGGGGCGGCGAATGGATCGAAACCCGCCTGCTGTCGTCGGGCCCGCGCACCAACCCGTGGTTCCAGGAATGCGGCCCGCGCATCGTGCGCAACAACGAAATCGTCGCCTTTGACACCGACCTGATCGGCGCCTACGGCATCTGCGTCGACATCAGCCGCACCTGGTGGATCGGCGATGCCAAACCGCGCCCCGACATGGTCTATGCGATGCAGCATGCCCACGAGCATATCATGACCAACATGGCCATGCTGAAACCCGGCGTGACCATCCCCGAACTGACCGCCAACGCGCACCGGCTGGACGACAGGTTCCAGGCGCTGAAATACGGCTGTCTGATGCACGGTGTCGGGCTTTGTGACGAATGGCCCCTCGTCGCCTACCCCGACATGGCGGTGCCCGGCGCCTTCGACTACCCGCTCGAACCGGGCATGGTTCTGTGTGTCGAGGCGGCGGTGGGCGAGGTCGGCGGCAATTTCTCGATCAAGCTCGAAGACCAGGTGCTGATCACCGAAGACGGGTTCGAAAACCTCACCCGCTACCCCTTTGACCTCGCCCTGATGGGGGCGTGACTCCGGCCGTCACCGCGGCCGGTGGATCGGCGGCCGGGCCACCGGCGGCCGGGCGATCGGCGGCGTCGGGCGCGGCGGCGGCACCGGGGCGATCGGGTGCACCGGCTTCACCGGACGCTCCGGGCGCGGCGGGCGCGACGGTGGCCGGCCATAGTAGTAATCGTTCCACAGCATCGAATCGTAATAGACCGACCCGCCGGTATAGACCGCGTTGGGATCGCACCCCGACAGGGCAACCGCCGATACCGTCATGGACACGGCGAGACACATCTTTCTCAGGCTGACAGGTTTCATCCGTTCCCCCTATTGCGCCGCGCGGAACGAAGCAAAAACAGCGTTCACATCTTGCACCAGTTCGGGGTTCGCCCCGCTTTCGAACACCACCACCGAAACCGCCATGCGCGGTCCGGGCAGGTCAATCGCCACGGCGGTGAATTCCACCGCGCGGCCGTTGCGGGTGCCGGTGCCGGCCATCTTGCGCGCCGGCAACCCTCCCACCCGGGTCGGGACAATTTCGCCCGCGCTGACGTTTTTCACCAGAAACGGACCAACCTCGCGCAGGTACGCTCCGGCCTGCTCAAAACTCGACACGCCGCGCGGCGACACAAAACCCATCCAGACATGCGGATCGGCCGTGGGCTGCAGGCCGATCACCCGGTTCACGCCCAGCTCGCCGGTATCGCCCGGCGCGGTCAGATCCCGCGGCCCGCCGGCCCGTACGGTCCAGAAATCCGGCGCATTGAACCGAAACAGCGTCGCCGCCCCGTCCTTGTAGGCCACCGGCATGTCCGCCAGCGCCGCCACCGGCGCCATCATCACCGCCAGCGCAGAGACCCGCAGCGCCTTTTGAATGGATTCGATCACACCTGGACCCTCCCCTTGTTCGGCTCCGATCATTTCCCGTCTGCGCCCGCCTGTAAACCATAGAACCCGTCGCCCAAACAAAAGGCCCGCAGCGGGTCGCGCTGCGGGCCTTGGATCGTCATTTACAGGTGCGGATCCGCGCTGCGGATCAGCCGCGCGCCTTGCCCACCAGCTTCCACAGCGCGGGCAGCAGCATGGCGGCCAGCGCCAGCTTGATCGCATCGCCCACGAGGAACGGTGTCAGACCCCACTGCAGGATCGGCTTGTCCCAGCCATAGAGTTGACCCAGCCACAGCAGGCCCGGCACGTAGATCAGCGCGTTGCCGATCAGCAGCGCCGCCGCCATGCGGCCCATCGACCGGTCCCAGCCGCGCGCGGCCAGCGCGCCCAGGGCAACCGTCGCCAGAACGTATCCGACCAGATAACCGCCGGTGCCGCCCATCATGTAGGTCAGGCCGAATTTCTCGGCCGACGATCCGGCAAAGACATCGAAGCCCAGCGCGCCGACAACCATATATCCCAGGATCGTGGCCAGCCCCAGCCGCGCACCATAGGCGGCGCCGATGCTGAGAACGGCAAAGGTGCCCATCGTGATCGGCACCGGCCACATCGGCACCTTGATCTTGGCCGAGATCGCCAGAACGGCGATGCCAAGGATCACCAGCGCCACCTGCTTGGCGCGCAGCGCGGCGCCCTGACGGGGGCCAAAGGTTTCGGCCAGCACACCGGTCGTTGCGGCTGAATTCATGTCATGTCTCCTGACTGTTGTACCTGTTCGCAGTGGTTTTTGGCCCATACGCTGCAGTGCCGCAAGCGAATTTTGCGGACGCAGCATGACCGGCAGCCACTCCGCCAGACCCCCGGCAACGCCGGACTGCTTAACCGAAATCAAGGAAGCCGGCCGGGAATCGCCCCACCCTGCCCCAAATCTCGGACCTGCAGCAAAAGGGGCATCACCATGGGGGTCTTCACCAAAATCTCGAAAAGCGCGGAACTGGTCGGCGGCATGATCGAACGCCTCGGCACCGATCTGGCGGGCTGGGGAAACCACGACCCCGAACTCGAAGCGGTCCGCTACCGCGCCATGGTGATGCGCTGTTCGGGCTGCCCCGATCAGTCCGGCTGCCGCAAGCTGCAGGATCAGAACAGCCACCTCGACCACGCGCCGGACTACTGCCAGAACCGCGCCGTCCTCGCCCAGATGAAGGCCGGTTAGGCCCGCCGGTCACCCCGAACAGGGGCGGTAAAGACTTGTCATCGTGTATGATTTTCGCGGGCCCCTGACTTGCCACGCGACCGTGAACTGCGGCCAGTCGTCAAAGTTGTAGACCCCGTCATAGTGATCGGGGTCGCACCAATGCGCGGTTGGCCCGCCATCGGGCGGCACCTTGTGAAACAGCCGCCCGTCCTCGAAAAGGACCGTCAGGTCCGGCAACCAGATATAGCGCCGCTCCGCCACCATCGCCATCTGGCCCTGGATCGTCAGACTGCCGCTCTCGCTGTACATCAGCCGCTGTCCGTGCGGCACCCATTCCGCCTCCCCGGCAAAACGGGCGACCGACCCGTCGCTGTGAAAGATGTCGCGGTCCAATGTCCAGCGACCGGTGAAATCCGACCACCGGCGCTGCCGACCTGTTTGCGCCATGACCCATCCCTGCGCCGAATTGCTGCACCTGCAAATTACTGTTCCCTCCCCGAAATGCAAGCCGGGCACCCGGCTGCGCGGCTCAGCCACCTTGCCCATACCCGCGCACCGGTCTAAGAGGCGGCAACCCCAGTCATTCCCTCACACAAGGTGCCGCCGCCGATGATCCCCCGTTATGCCCGCCCCGAAATGGTCGCCATCTGGAGCCCCGAAACCAAGTTCCGCATCTGGTACGAGATCGAGGCGCACGCCTGCGACGCCATGGCCGACCTGGGCGTGATCCCGCGCGAAAACGCCGAAGCGGTGTGGAAGGCCAAGGACGTCGAATTCGACGTCGCCCGCATCGACGAGATCGAGGCGGTGACCAAACATGACGTCATCGCCTTTCTCACCCACCTGGCCGAACACGTGGGCTCCGAAGAGGCCCGTTTCGTGCACCAGGGCATGACCAGCTCCGACGTGCTCGACACCTGCCTGAACGTGCAACTGGTGCGCGCCGCCGACATCCTGCTGGGCGGCATGGACAAGGTACTGGCCGCGCTGAAAAAGCGCGCGTTCGAACACAAGGACACCGTGCGCGTCGGCCGCTCCCACGGCATCCACGCCGAACCCACCACCATGGGCCTGACATTCGCCCGCTTCTACGCCGAGATGGACCGCAACAAGAACCGGCTTGAGAAAGCCCGCTGGGAAGTCGCCACCGGCGCCATCTCGGGCGCCGTCGGCACCTTTGCCAATATCGACCCGGCGGTCGAGGAACACGTCTGCGAAAAACTCGGCCTGCGCCCCGAACCGATCAGCACGCAAGTCATCCCACGCGACCGCCACGCGATGTTCTTTGCCACGCTCGGCGTGATCGCCAGCAGCATCGAAAACATCGCCGTCGAAATCCGCCACATGCAGCGCACCGAGGTGCTCGAAGGCGCCGAATTCTTCTCGATGGGGCAAAAGGGCTCCTCGGCGATGCCGCACAAGAAAAACCCGGTGCTGACCGAGAACCTCACTGGCCTCGCCCGCCTCGTCCGCATGACCGTGATCCCGGCGATGGAAAACGTGGCGCTCTGGCACGAACGCGACATCTCGCATTCCTCCGTCGAACGCGGCATCGGCCCCGACGCCACCGTGACGCTGGACTTTGCCCTGCACCGGCTGGCCGGCGTGGTCGACAAGATGCTGATCTTCCCCGAAAACATGCTCGACAACATGAACAAGTTCCCCGGGCTGGTGATGTCCCAGCGCGTGCTGCTGGCCCTCACCCAGGCCGGCGTCAGCCGCGAGGATGCCTACTCCATGGTCCAGCGCAACGCGCTCAAGGTCTGGGAAGAACGCCTCGATTTCCGCGAACTGCTGCTCGCCGACACCGAGGTCGTCGCCGCGCTTGGCACAGACGGCATCAACGAGAAATTTGACATGGGCTATCACACCAAACATGTCGACACGATCTTCAAGCGGGTGTTCGGCGACTGACCACCGGAGCCCACCGCATCCAAGACCAAAGGCCCGCGCCATTCCCGGCGCGGGCCTTTTTGCTGTCTCAGTCGCTGGCGCGGTGCATCGCGGCTTCCAGCGTCTTGATGTCGGCGTCTGACAGCTGCGGCCGGTCCATTTTGATCGTCAGCTTGTTCAGCTTGGCGGTCAGCTTGAACGGCGGCGTGTAATCCGCGTCATTCACACCGGTCAACGTGTCCGACCCGATGTCAAACGCCTCGTCCCACTGCAGGATGACTGCCAGCGTGTTCTTCATCTTCTGGCTGTCGACCTCCTTGCCATCGACCCGCAGCACCCCGGTGCCGCTCTGGCCGATCCCGGTCGAACTGTTGTAGGCCAGCGTGCCGGTGCCCTTGCCATCATAGGTGAACGCGAACTCGACAACATGCTTGCCGGGGCTCAGCGCCTCAGGGCCTTCCCACTTGATCCGCTGCAGATCGACCATGTTCCACAGGAACACCGGCTTGCCGTCCTTCAGGTAGAATCCATAACCGCCAAACCGGCCGCCCGAGGTCAGGATCATGCCCTCTGCCCCGCCGTCGGGCACCTCGATATCCGCCGTGATCGTATAGGACGTGTTCAGCAGCAGCGGCGAGTCCCCCTGCGGCAGGCCAACCATCGGCCGGGTATAGACGAATTCTGACCGCCCGGCGGTGATGTTGGGGCGCGGCGCAACCAGCCGCGCCTGAACCGACGCATCCATCGGGAACACCTGGTATTTCTTGGCCTCTTCGACGAACAGCGCCTTCAGCTCGTCCACCTTCTGCGGGTGATCCTTGGCAATGTCCGTGGTCTGGTTCATGTCCTTGCTCAGGTCATACAGCTGCAGCACCTGGTTGTTCAGCGGATCGGGGTTGGCCGGACCGGTGATTTCCCATGGTGCCCGGTTCACCTCGGTGCTCAGCAGCCAGCCCTCGTGATACAGCGCCCACTGGCCGAACATCTCGAAATACTGCGTCTTGTGGCGGCTGGGCGCCTCTGCGCTGGCCTTGTCGAACGTATAGGCGAAACTGGTGCCTTCGATCGGCGCCTGCTGAATCCCGTCCACCTGGTCCGGGGCCGGAATGCCGGTGGCTTCCAGAATGGTCGGCACGACGTCGATCACATGCATGAACTGATCGCGGCGCCCCCCCTTGTCGGTGATACGGTTCGGCCAGGACACGACCATGTTCTGACGAATACCGCCCAGGCGCGAGGCGTTCTGCTTGAACCAGTCAAATGGCGTGTCAAAGGCCCAGGACCACCCGGCGGACATGTGGTTATAGGTCTCCTCCGTGCCCCAGGCATCGTACCAGTGCATCTGTTGTTCCGCCGGCATCATGTTGATCCCGTTAAAGAACGCGACCTCGTTCGGGGTGCCCAGCGGCCCGCCCTCGGCGCTGGTGCCGTTGTCGCCGTTGATGTAGATCACCAGCGTGTTGTCCAGCTCGCCAATATCCTCGATGGCCTGCACGACCCGCCCGATTTCGTGATCGGAATAGGCCGCATAGGCGGCAAAAACCTCGACCTGCCGGATAAACAGCTTTTTCTCGGTGTCGGTCAGTTGATCCCAGGGCTTGATCTTCTCCGCCGGCCATGGCGCCAGCTTTGCGTCCGCAGGGACCAGCCCCTTTTTCCTCTGGTTTTCAAAGATCGTCTGGCGCAGCGCTTCATAGCCGTCGTCGAACAAGTTCATCGCCTCGATCTTCTCGACCCATTCCTTGGTCGGATGATGCGGCGCATGGGTCGCGCCCGGTGCGTATTTCACGAAAAACGGTTTGTCCGGGTTGATCTGGTGCAGGTTGGTGATGTGGGCAATCGCATCATCCGCCATCGCCGTCACCAGGTTCCACTCTGGCTGTCCGTCGAACGGGTAAATCTGGGTCGTGTTGCGGAACAGGTTGGGCTGCCACTGGTTCGCATCGCCGCCGACAAACCCATAGAAGTATTCAAAGCCCATCCCAACCGGCCATTGGTCAAACGGGCCGGCCTGGCTCGCCTGGAAGGACGGCACGTTGTGGTCCTTGCCGAACCAGGACGTGTTGTACCCGTTATCGAGCAGGATCCGCCCGATCGTCGCCTTGTCTTCCGCAATGATGCTGTTGTAGCCGGGATAGCCCGTCGATTGTTCCGAGATCACGCCGAACCCGGCGCTGTGATGGTTGCGCCCGGTGATCAGCGCCGCGCGCGTCGGCGAACACAGCGCGGTGGAATGAATGTTGGTATAGCTCAGCCCCTGGGCCGCCAGGTCATCCATCGTCGTCGTCGGGATCACCCCGCCAAAGGTGCTGGGAACGCCGAACCCGGCATCATCGGTGATGATGAGCAGAACGTTCGGCGCGTCTTTCGGCGGGACGATGGTCGGCGGCCACCAGGGCGTCGATTTCAGCGCCTCGTTCTCGATCTTTCCACCGAACGCCACCGGCGGCGCGGGCAGTTGCTTGCCGTCGATGGTGATCGTGGAATCCGGCGCGCCCGACGTTGCCGATTGCGCCAAACCCGGCGGGACCAACAGGGTCATCACGGCCAACCCGGTCAGTGCTGCTGTTGCCAATGACTTTGGTAGATGCATCTGGGTACCTCAAAACCTGTGCCGCTTCACAATACGCAGCGGCCGTGTAAGTGTGATGACAGCGGCCTGCAGTCATACGAGTCAATGACCAGCATCATTGACTGCCGCCGGGTTTGACTTTCGCCGCAACTTTTAGGATCCGGTGCACATCAAGACAGCCTCCGGCCAATCCCGCTCCCTCCCAGGGCGACCCGTGCCCCGAGACGGCGACGGGTGTTTGACACCCGCCCCGGGTGCGCGGCGCTGCCGCTCCTGCAACATCGCACCGCAAACCCGCCCTTTCCGTTTGTACAAAACGGAAGAACCGGCCGGGCAAGCCGGTACAAAACGGTCGATACCCGTCAAAAATCCGGGCCAGGAGCCCACAGCCACCGGCGAGTTTATGGTTTCCAAACCGCGCGTTTTGTGGTTTCTAGGATCGTGCAGCTTGTTTGCTGCATAGCATAAGGCATTGAGGAACAAAGGAAACAAGGATGTCCACATCAGTCAAAGACCTGCCCGGGATCATCAAGGAAATCGAAGAGATCGACGCCTGCATCGCCGACCTGAACGCCGACGCCCGCCGCGATCCCGACTCCAACGCCGCGCGCCACAACAAGTTTGCCGTCAAGGCGCTGCGCCGCTACCGTGAACGTCTGGTGGACGAACGCGATCAAGTACTGGCCTCGATCGGCGACTGACCGCTTGCGGCACCACTCTTGCGTTGGCCATTTGGTGAAACCTGCGATTCGGGCTATGGTGGTGCGGTATCAGGGATCATCGGAGATCGACCATGACTGCAAAGACGATCATTCTGGCCGCCGTTCTCGCCGCTCTGCCGGCGCTGAGTTACGCAAGTTGTTCGGCTCGTGGCCATCAGGCTCAGTCCTGTGCGCCGGGTACGGTGTGGGACAGCAATGCACAGACCTGCGTCAAGCAGATCAACAGTTGAGCGGCAGATCACTATGAAGTGATGACCCGGGCGGCCCGAAATGGGCCGCTCGATGTTTTTTTGACCTATTATTGGTGGAACTAACCCTTGGAGATCGTCATGCGTGTTTTGCTTGCCCTGTGTCTGGTTGTTCCGTCTTTTGCCCTTGCCGCCGGAGGTGGTTTCGACACCGGAGGCACCTCGGCGCCACCAAAACCGACCGAGACGACCAAGACCTGCAAGGGCGTCAAGGTTTGGGACGAGGAAAAGAAGCGTTGCGTCCGGCCAAAGAACAGCAGCCTGGATCAGGATACCCTCTATGGCGCGGTTCGTGAACTGGCCTATGCCGGCCGAATTGCCGATGCGCAGGGCGTGCTGCTGGCCATGTCGGACCAGTCCGATGACCGGGTTCTGACCTACTGGGGCTTCACGCACCGGAAACTTGGCGACCTTGAATTGGCCAATGACTTCTACACCCGTGCTATTGCTCAGAACCCTGACAATATCCTCGCGCGCTCGTACATGGGCCAGGGCTTTGTCGCAGAAGGCAAAACCCAGGCCGCGATCGAGCAGTGGCGCGAAATCAGGGCACGGGGCGGCGAAGGAACCTGGGCCGAGGTCTCGCTGCGTGACGCGATCCGGACGGGAATGACCTACAGCTACTGAGTTTCAGGCTTTCTTTACCGCTGGGACCCTACAGTGCCAATGAGCGGAGGCCGGATTTCGGCCTCCGGGATTGATGGCAACAAGGCTGGCCCATGCAGAACGAGGATTTCCCGATGCCGCTGCCGATCGCGGCGCCGCTGGACTCCATTTCATCCCTGTCCAACACGCCGGAGGAGCCGCGCACGCCGGTGGCGCTGGACGGGCGAACCAAGGCGGCCATCGTGGTGCGGCTGCTGCTGAACGAAGGTGCCGACATCCCGCTTGAGGAGCTGCCGGAATCGCTGCAGGCGCAGTTGACTCAACAGATGGGCCGGATGCGCACCGTAGATCGACACACTCTCGGCTCTGTTGTGCATGAATTCGCCGATGCGCTCGACGGGATCGGACTGTCGTTTCCCAACGGGCTGGCCGGCGCGCTGAATGCACTGGACGGCAAGATCAGCCCCCAGACCGCCGCGCGATTGCGTCGCGAGGCCGGGGTGCGCCAATCCGGCGATCCCTGGCTGCGTCTCAAGGCGTTGCCGGTCGAGACCCTGGTCGAACTGGCCATGGCCGAAAGCACCGAGGTGGCGGCGGTTCTCCTGTCCAAACTGGATGTGGCCAAGGCGGCCGAGATGCTGGGCCAGTTTCCTGGGCCGATGGCGCGGCGCATCACCTACGCGGTGTCACAGACCGGTGCGGTCACGCCCGCGGCTGTCGACCGGATCGGCCTGTCACTGGCCAGCCAGCTTGATGATCGTCCGGTTCCGGCCTTTGACGACGGACCGGGCGAACGGGTCGGGGCGATCCTCAACCAATCGGCGGCCGCGACGCGGGACGATGTCCTGTCAGCCCTGGACGAAACCGATGCGGAGTTTGCCGCCCGGGTACGCCGCGCGATCTTTGTTTTCGAGCATATTCCGGCGCGGGTGAACCCGCTGGACGTTCCGCAGGTGGTCCGCTCCATCGAAAACGATGTTCTGGTTACGGCCCTGGCAGCCGCCGCCGATGGTCCGAATGCCGAGGCCGCGGAATACCTGCTGAGCAACATGTCCAGCCGGTTGGCCGACAACCTGCGCGACGAGATCACCGACCGGGGCGCGGTCAAACCCCGCGATGGCGAAGTCGCGATGAATTCGGTCGTGACGGCCATCCGGGACCTGATCAACTCTGGCGAGATCGAAATGATGACCGAGGAGGCGGAAAGCTAGCCGCCGTTGGGGAACGGCCGGTCATCACATGCGCGATGGACAGCGCCGGGTTTCGGGCCTATCACCGGCACATGAGTCGCAAAGTGCTTTTCCTGTTAACGGTTTTCTCGCGCCCCGGTGCAATGGCCCTGCAATGACCGACGCAGAGGCCATGCAGGGACAGAACCGTGCGATCCTTTTTATGATCCTGGCCATTTTCCTGTTTTCTCTGATGGATGCGAGCGTCAAGGCGCTGGCCCCCCGTGTCGGTGTCATGCCGGCGCTCTGGGCCCGATACGCGGGCCAGATGCTGCTGGTGCTGATCCTGGTCGCGCCGCGCCTGCGCAGCGTCGCGCGCACCAGATACCCGGCTACCCAGTTTCTGCGATCGGTCCTTCTGATGTGTGCCACCGGGTTCTTTTTCACCGGCATCAGCCTGATCCCGCTGTCCGAAGCGGCGGCGCTGATGTCGGTCAACCCGGTCCTGATCACGCTGGGCGCTGCGCTGTTTCTGGGAGAGGCGCTTGGCCCGCGCCGGATCCTTGGCATCACCGTGGCTCTGGTCGGCGCGCTGATCATCATCCGCCCCGGCAGCGACGTGTTCTCGCTTTATGCGCTGTTCCCGCTAGGGGCGGCCATCTGCTATTCCGGCTATGCCCTGCTGACCCGCCGCATCGGACCGGGCGAAGACGTCTGGACCTCTCTGTTCTACACCGGTCTTGTCGGCACCATCCTGCTCAGCCTGATCGTGCCGAGCCAGTGGCACGTGGCGCCCGACGCGATCTCGGTGGCGCTGATCTGCGGCATCGCGGGTTTCGGCACCCTTGGCCAATTGTGCCTGATCCGCGCCTTCAGCGCCGGCGAGGCGGCGATGCTGGCGCCGTATTCCTATATCGGGCTGGTGTTCTCGGCACTCTGGGGGGCGCTGATGTTTGCCGAACTGCCCGACGTCTGGACCATCTGCGGCGCGCTTGTGATCGTCGGAGCGGGGCTTTATGTCTGGCACCGCGAGACTTTTCGCCGCTGACGCAGACGCCGAGCCGCCGCCATGCCCGTAGAAAAATCTGAGCTGAGTTTCACCGCGCGCGCCGGGTACTTCGTGTCGAACCTGTTTTTGCGCGGGACTATCGGCGTGGTCCGGCTGATCCCCTACCGCTGGCGCGTTCCTGCAATGGGCTGGCTGGTCAGCCGCCTGTCGCCGCTGGCGGGGTTTGACAAACGGGTCAGGGACAATCTGAAACTGACCTGTCCGGAACTGTCCGAGGAAGAGGTCAGGCGCCTGTGCCGCGCGGTGCCCGACAATGCGGGCCGGACCCTGATCGAGCTTTATTCAGGCACCCCCTTTCTGGACCGCGCCCGTCGCGCTCCGGTACGTGGCCCCGGTTTGCAGGCGCTTGAAAATGCTCGGGCGGCGGGCAAGCCGGTGATCCTGATCACAGGTCATTTCGGCAATTACGACGCCGCGCGCGCCAACCTGATCGCGAGGGGGCATGAGATGGGCGCGCTCTACCGGCGGATGGCAAACCCCTATTTCAACGACCATTACGTGGCCACGATCAAGGGGATCGGCGAGCCGATGTTCGAACAGGGCCGGCGCGGCATGGCACAGATGGTGCGCCATCTCAAAGGCGGCGGGATCATCGCAATTGTCGCCGACCTGCATGCCCATGGCGGCGAAGAGCTGACATTTTTCGGCCAGCCGGCCGTGACCTCGGTGCTGAACGCGGAACTGGCATTGAAATACGGGGCCGAGATGATCCCGGTCTATGCAATCCGGCAACCCAGCGGTCTGGATTTCGAAATCCTCATGCAAGAGGCCGTGCCCCACAGCGATCCGGTCACCATGACCCAGTCGATCAACGACGGGCTTGAGGCCCTCGTGCGCGATCACATGGATCAATGGTTCTGGATCCACCGCCGCTGGAAGCCCTGGTTCGACCTCGGCCTGCAGCCCGCGGACGGCGGGGGCGACTAGTCGGCGCGGGCAGCCGCAACAATCGGCCCGTGGCCGGTCTGTTGCACCAGCACGGCAGCCGGGCGGTCACCGGCCAGCGGAAGGTCCAGCCGCAGCGGCGCGCGTCCGTCCCAGGTGGCGACCACCTGCCAGCCGTCCACCACATTGGCGTAGTCCAGCGACCGACCCGCGTTTTCGCCGCGCTTGATATCCACGTGGCGCAACGGCGTGTAGCGCACCAGGTGCACGTCGAATGCCCCGCTCAGCCGGCTGTCCAGGGGTTCGATCTCGATCGCGATCTCGCCATCGCTGCGGGCGGCAGAGGCCGCCACCACTGGCGTTTGCTGATGGTATTTCATGATCAGATCGGCCAGCTTCATCGTCTTGGCGCCCACCACGTCTTCGCGCCCCATGACGATCATCTGCGGCGTATAGACCATCGTGCGTCCGCCGGCATGTGCATAGCCCTTTTGCCGGGCCGAATGCGCGGGGGTGGCAAATTCATCCTTCCAGCCGATGTAATCCCAGTAATCCACATGCAGCGCCAGCGGCAGCACGTCATCGCGTGTTGCCAGTTCGTGCATCAGGGCATCGGCGGGCGGGCAGGACGAACACCCCTGCGAGGTGAACAGCTCGACCACCACGGGCGATCGGTTCTGCGCCGACAGCGCCCCCGGTGCCATGGCCAACAGCAATGCAAATGTCGCAAGGATTTTCGTCATGGTGTCGTGGCGTCCTTTGTGGGTTGATCCCGGTCTATCCCGGTCAAAGAACAATCACCAATCAAGGTTTTGCGAGCCGAACGCGAGGGGGCGGCACAGGTTCTGTGCCGCCCCCGTCAATCCTGACCCCGACCAAGGGCCGAGGCAAGCGATCCGATCAGAAATGCACCGAACGGGCGGCTGCGGGTTTCTGCAGCGGCGGTGCGAACTTGGTCAGGTCGATGCCTTCGACGGCCGTTTTGTACTCTTCCAGCGTCGGCGTGCGGCCCAGAATGGCCGACAGCACCACAACCGGGGTCGAGCCCAGCAGCGATTCACCCTTCTTGTCGGGGGCATCCGCCACGACGCGGCCCTGGAACAGGCGGGTCGAGGTGGCCAGAACGGTGTCGCCCTTGGCGGCTTTTTCCTGGTTCCCCATGCAGAGGTTACAGCCCGGACGCTCGAGATAGAGGATGTTCTCATACTCGGTCCGCGCGGTGGTCTTGGGCGCGCTGTCGTCGAACTCGAAGCCCGAGTATTTCTCAAGAACCTCCCAGTCGCCTTCCGCCTTCAGCTCGTCGATGATGTTGTAGGTCGGCGCGGCAACCACCAGCGGCGCGTTGAACTTGACCTCGCCCTGGGCCTTTTCCAGGTTCTTCAGCATCTGGGCGACGATCTTCATGTCGCCCTTGTGCACCATGCACGAACCGACGAAACCCAGGTCCACTTTCTTCTCGGCCTTGTAGAACGAGATCGGGCGGATCGTGTCATGGGTATACCGCTTGGACACGTCGATGTTGTTCACATCGGGGTCCGCGATCATCGGTTCGACGATCTGGTCGAGATCGACGACCACCTCGGCAAAGTACTTGGCGTTGTCATCCGGGGTCAGCGCCGGTTTTTCGCCCGACTTGATCTCGGCGATGCGCTTGTCGGCCTTGGCGATCAGCCCCGCCAGCGTGCCGGCTTCGTTGTCCATGCCCTTGTCAACCATCACCTGGATACGCGACTTGGCCAGTTCCAGCGAACCGATCAGCGTATCGTCGTTGGAAATACAGATCGACGCCTTGGCCTTCATCTCGGCCGTCCAGTCGGTAAAGGTAAAGGCCTGGTCGGCCAGCAGCGTGCCGATGTGCACCTCGATCACGCGGCCCTGGAACACGTTGTCGCCATGCTGCTGCAGCATCTGCGCCTGGGTGGCGTGCACCACGTCGCGGAAATCCATCCAGTCGGCCATCTGGCCCTTGAACGTCACCTTTACCGATTCCGGGATCGGCATGGTGGCTTCGCCGGTGGCCAGCGCCAGCGCAACGGTGCCGGAGTCCGCGCCGAACGCGACCCCTTTGGACATGCGGGTGTGGCTGTCGCCGCCGACGATGATATCCCAATCCGACACGGTGATGTCGTTCAGCACCTTGTGGATCACGTCGGTCATCGCGTGGTATTCGCCCTTGGGGTCGCGCGCGGTGATCAGGCCGAAATCGTTCATGAACTGCATCAGCTTGGGGATGTTGGCCTGCGCCTTGAGATCCCAGACCGACGCCGTGTGACAGCCCGACTGATAGGCGCCATCGACGCTGGGCGAAATCACGGTGGCGGCCATGGCCTCCAGTTCCTGCGCGGTCATCGGGCCGGTGGTGTCCTGCGAACCGACGATGTTGACGGCGACGCGCACGTCGGACCCGGCGTGCAGGGTCTTGCCCGGCGTGGTGCCGCGCGCATTGGCGTTAAAGATCTTCTCCACCGCGGTCAGGCCCTGATCTTCGACCGACACTTCCTTCGACGGGGCATAGGCGGACTTCAGCTCCTGGCCCAGCGCCTCGGCGGCGAATGTCTGCAGCTTCTTGCCAAAGACCACGGCATAGGACCCGCCCGCCTTGATGAACTCGACCTTTTGCGGGGTCAGCGAGGACGAGATGTCGACCAGCTCGGTGCCGTCGGCATCGTACAGCTTCTTGTCCTTGGTGTTGATGGTCAGGACCTTGCCGGTTTCCACCGAATAGACCTGCTCCAGCTCCGGGTCGCCGTTGGCGTCGAGCACCGGCTTGCCGTCGGCGTCCAGCTTCTTGACCCAGTTTTTCAGGTCGATGCCGATGCCGCCGGTCACGCCCACAGTCGTCAGAAAGATCGGCGAGATACCATTGGTGCCGGCCACGATGGGCGCGATGTTGACGAAGGGCACATAGGGCGATGCCTGCTTGCCGGTCCACAGCGCGACGTTGTTCACGCCGGACATACGCGACGAGCCCACGCCCATGGTGCCTTTTTCGGCGATCAGCATGACACGGGCGCCGGGGTTGGCCTGCTGAAGCTCCTGGATCTCGGCCTGGGCTTCGGGGGTGATCATGCACTTGCCGTGCAGTTCGCGGTCGGCGCGCGAATGCGCCTGGTTGCCTGGCGACAGCAGGTCGGTCGAAATATCGCCCTCTGCGGCGATATATGTGATGACTTTGATCTCTTCTTCGATGTCAGGCAGCTTGGTAAAGAATTCTGCCTTGGCATAGCTCTCAAGGATGTCCGTGGCGACAGCATTGCCCGCGGCATGCGCGTCGGCCAGGCGGGCGGTGTCGGCCTCGTAGAGAAAGACCTGCGTTTTCAGGACCTCGGCCGCCTGCGCGGCCAGCGCCGCGTCATCGCCCAGCGCGATGTCGAGCAGCGCATCGACCGAGGGGCCGCCTTTCATGTGCGAGAGTAGTTCAAAGGCGAAATCCGGGGTGATTTCCTCGACCACGGCATCGCCCAGGATGATTTCCTTCAGGAACCGCGCCTTGACCCCGGCCGCGCTCGTGGTGCCGGGCAGGGTGTTGTAGATGAAGAACTTCAGCGAATCCGCACGGTTCGCGTTACCGGTATCCTTGATCTGGGCGATCAGTTCCTCAACCAGTGCCCCGTCGTCGATGGGCTTGGGGTTCAGGCCCTGCTCCTTGCGCGTGTCAATCTCGTTTAGGTAGTCGGTATACAAGCTCATGACGATCCCTAGAATTTGGTGGTTGTTCGGACTGGGAAAAACGGCTCACAGGCGGAGGCGTCGAGTCGATGCCCAGTTTATTGTATGCCGTGGTATACGTAATTTTCTGCACATGCAAGATACCCGCCCGTGGCATGATGACCTAATTGGGTTTTCCGTAGTAGGATATGAGACAAAAAGACATGGGCGCGTCAGGATTTGTGCATAAAATATCGTGTCACGTCGCCCTTGTCGCCAAATTAGCCGGGAATACCTCAGTTCTGTTCATTGCAGGGAGCCATTACAATGCCGATCACAGTTGGACGCGACACAGCCAAGACACGCAGGACGCTCAGCGTGAATGGCAAGACCATCTCCTATTACTCGATCCCCGCCGCCACCGAGGCCCGGCTTGGCGATTTCTCGCGCCTGCCCGCCGCACTGAAGGTGGTGCTGGAGAACATGCTGCGGTTCGAAGACGGCGGGTTCTCAGTCTCGGTCGACGACATCCGCGCCTTTGCCGAATGGGGCGCGAAGGGTGGCCGAAACCCGCGCGAGATCGCCTATCGCCCGGCCCGCGTGCTGATGCAGGATTTCACCGGCGTGCCGGCGGTGGTCGATCTCGCAGCCATGCGCGACGGGATCAAGGCGCTGGGCGGCGACGCGCAAAAGATCAACCCGCTGAACCCGGTCGACCTGGTCATCGACCATTCGGTCATGATCGACGAATTCGGCAACCCGCGCGCCTTCCAGATGAACGTCGACCGTGAATACGAACGCAACATGGAACGCTACCAGTTCCTGAAATGGGGCCAGGGCGCGTTCAACAACTTCCGCGTTGTGCCGCCGGGTACCGGCATCTGCCACCAGGTGAACCTGGAGTATCTGGCCCAGACCGTCTGGACCGATACCGACCAGACCGGCGTCGAGGTGGCCTATCCTGATACGCTGGTCGGCACCGACAGCCACACCACCATGGTCAACGGCGTGGCCGTTCTGGGCTGGGGTGTCGGCGGGATCGAGGCCGAGGCGGCGATGCTGGGTCAGCCGATTTCGATGCTGATCCCCGAGGTGGTGGGTTTCGAGCTGACCGGCGAGATGGTCGAAGGCACCACCGGCACCGATCTCGTGCTGAAGGTCGTCGAGATGCTGCGCGAACTGGGCGTGGTGGGCAAGTTCGTGGAATTCTACGGCGCGGGCCTCGATCACCTGCCGCTGGCGGACCGCGCCACCATCGCCAACATGGCCCCCGAATACGGCGCCACCTGCGGGTTCTTCCCGATCGACGGCGAAACCCTGCGCTACATGCGCAATACCGGTCGTGACGAGGACCGGATCGCCCTGGTCGAGGCCTATGCCAAGGAAAACGGGTTCTGGCGTGACGAGAGTTATTCGCCGATCTACACCACCACGCTCAGTCTCGACATGGGCACCATCGTGCCGGCGATCTCGGGCCCCAAGCGCCCGCAGGATTTCGTGGCGCTGACCGATGCCAAGGCGGCCTTTACCCGCGAGATGGAGGAGACGTTCAAACGTCCGATGGGCAAGGAAGTTGCCGTCGCGGGCGAAGATTACACGATGGAATCGGGCAAGGTGGTGATCGCCTCGATCACCTCCTGCACCAACACCTCGAACCCCTATGTGATGATCGGCGCGGGGCTGGTGGCGCGCAAGGCCGCCGCGTTGGGTCTGGACCGCAAGCCCTGGGTGAAAACCTCGCTCGCGCCGGGCTCGCAGGTGGTCAGCGCCTATCTCGAGGCCGCCGGTCTGCAGGCGGATCTCGACAAGATCGGGTTCAACCTCGTGGGTTATGGCTGCACCACCTGCATCGGCAATTCCGGCCCGATCCAACCGGAACTCTCCGCCGCCATCGCCGAGGGCGATCTGGTTGCCACCAGCGTCCTGTCGGGCAACCGCAATTTCGAAGGCCGGATCAGCCCGGACGTGCGGGCCAACTACCTCGCCAGCCCGCCGCTGGTTGTCGCCTATGCGCTGGCGGGCACGATGGACATCGACCTGACCCGCGACCCCATCGCGCAGACCCCAAAGGGCGCCGATGTCTACCTGAAAGACATCTGGCCCTCGACCCGGGAAATCGCCGAGCTGGTCGAACAGACCGTCACCCGCGAGGCGTTCCAGTCGAAATATGCCGATGTCTTCAAGGGCGACGAAAAGTGGCGCTCGGTGGAGACCACCAAGGCCGAAACCTACGACTGGCCGCCAAGCTCGACCTATATCCAGAACCCGCCCTATTTCCAGGGCATGGGGCCGGAACCGGGCACCATTTCGAACATCGAAGGCGCGCGCGTGCTCTTGGTACTGGGCGACATGGTCACCACCGACCACATCTCGCCAGCGGGGTCCTTTGCCGCGAGTTCGCCGGCGGGCCAATACCTTCTGGACCGTCAGGTGCAGCCGCGCGAATTCAACTCCTATGGCTCGCGCCGGGGCAACCACGAGGTCATGATGCGCGGCACCTTCGCCAATATCCGCATCAAGAACGAAATGCTCGACGGCGTCGAAGGTGGCTATACCAAGGGGCCGGACGGCCAACAGACCAGCGTGTTCGACGCCTCGATGGCCTATCAGGCGCAGGGCACACCGCTGGTGGTCTTTGGCGGCGAACAATACGGCGCCGGGTCTTCGCGGGACTGGGCGGCCAAGGGCACCGCGCTGCTGGGGGTCAAGGCGGTGATCGCGGAAAGCTTTGAACGCATCCACCGCTCAAACCTTGTGGGGATGGGCGTGATCCCGTTCGAGTTCACCGGCGGCGACACCCGCAAGACGCTGGGCCTGACCGGCGAGGAAACGGTGACGATCACCGGGCTGGACAGCGTCGAACCACAGCAGGTGGTACCCTGTGACATCACGCTCGCCGACGGCAGCACCAGAACGATCATGCTGAAATGCCGGATCGATACCGCGCCCGAGATCGAATACATCGAACACGGCGGCGTGCTGCACTATGTTCTGCGCAACCTCGCCAAGTCGTGATCGCCGACAAACCAGAGGCCCCGGTTTTTACACCGGGGCCTTTTCCCTGGCCGCCCGGAGAAAGACGCCGGCCCGTCCCCAGCCGGGGCGTCAGTTACCAGCGGCCTCTGCCATGGCAGGGCGCAGTTTTTCCTCGATAACGCGCTGGGTGACCGGCCCGGCGAACCGCATCAGGATCGTGCCCTTGCCGTCGATCACATAGGTCTCGGGAACCCCGTACACACCCCAGTCCAGCCCCATGCGCCCCTCGGCATCGCGGCCGATGGCGGTATAGGGATCGCCCAGTTCATCCAGGAACGCCTTGGCCTTGGCCGGATCGTCCTTGTAATTGATACCAAGAATGGTGATGCCTTCCTTGGCCAGCGCCTCGAGGTTGGGGTGTTCGACCCGGCAGGGCGCGCACCAGCTGGCCCAGTAGTTGACCAGCTTGACCGTACCGTCGCGCAGGGTCGCATCGTCAAAGCCTTCGCGCCCCTCAAAGGGGGTCAGCACCACCGGCGGCGCGGGCTGGCCAGCGCGGGCCGACGGCAGCGCCTCGGGGTCTTCGCGGAACATGCCGACGGCCGCCAGCAGAACAAACGCACCAAACACCAGCGGAGGTGCAATCATCAGCGGCGAAACCTTAGCCATTGCGCGGCATCCTTGCTTCGAGTTTTTCCATCTCCGCGCGCACCTTGCGACCGCGCCACAGGGTCAGCACCACCAGCAGCACCAGCAAAACGATGGACGCGGCATAGGCGCTGAGCACCGTGTCAGCGTATTTTCCAAGATCGGGCATCAGGCCCCCACCCTTTCCCGCGCCAGCAATGCCTTCATCCGGCGAGCGCGAATTTCCGTACCGGTGCGGTAAAACACCAGCGCAATGAACAGCAGGACAAACCCCGCGATACAGACCAGCAGCGGCAGAAAGAACACATCGGCGACGTTCTCTTCCTTGTCCAGGCTCAGCGACGCGCCCTGATGCAGCCCCTGGTTCCAGAAGTTGACCGCATAGCGGCTGAGCAGCGCAAAGACCGACCCGACGAGGCACAGCACCGATGTCAGGTCAGCGGCGGTGTCTGGATTATCGATCGCCTCCCACAAGGCGACGTAGCCGAGATAAAACAGGAACAGGATCAGGAAGGACGTCAGCCGCGGATCCCAGGCCCACCAGGTACCCCACATCGGCTGGCCCCAGATCGCGCCGGTGGCCAGCGCGATCAGCGTCATCACGATACCGATGGGCGCGGCCGCCTTGGCGGCCAGCGCGCTCACATGATGCCGGCGGATCAGCCAGACCAGTGAGGTCACCAGCATCATCAGCCAGCAATTGATCGCCATCAGCGCCGATGGGACATGCAGATAGATGATCTTGACCGTCGAGCCCTGCCGATAGTCTTCGGGTGTAAAGAAAAACCCCCACACCAGCCCGATGACCAGACAGGCGGCGGCAGAGATCCAGAAAAACGGCAGCATACGCTCGGTCGTGCGCATGAATTTCACCGGGTTGGCGTATTCCCACAAGGCGTTCAGGTTCATCAGTATTTGGACCTCTGGCGTGGTTGTTCCGGGTCGGCATGACAGCCTTGGACCCTAGCTTCCTTGATCTGCCTTAAATGCCGCGGAAATTCCAGTGGTCAAGCGGCATTCCCTCAGCGCAGATTGACCCGCAGGACCACGGCGCTGGCAAAGGGCAACAGAGCGATGGTCGCGGCGGTGATCCCCGCCAGCATCAACAGCGGTGTCTGGGTTTCCATTCCGATGGCCCCGCGACGGGCCACCTCGGCCCCGAAAATCAGCGTCGGCACATAGAGCGGCAGCACCAGCAGCGACATCAGCAAACCACCGCGTTTCAACCCCACGGTCAGCGCCGCGCCAAAGGTGCCGATGACCGACAGCGCCGGCGTCCCCAGCAACAGGGACACCACCAGCCAGAAATACCCCGGCCCCGGCAGGTTCAACAGCACCCCCAGCACCGGCGCGGCCAGCACCAGCGGCAACCCGGTGGTGATCCAATGCGCCAGCGACTTGATGCTGATCACCGCCTCCAGCGGCAACGGCGCGGTCGCCAGCAAATCCAGCGATCCGTCCTCCCAGTCCAGCGCCAGCAGTCGGTCCAGCGACAGCAGACACGCCAGCAGCGCGCCCAGCCACAGTACCCCCGGCGCGATGGTCGACAGCAACGACGACTGCGGCCCGACGCTGAAAGGGACCATGACCGTCACGATCAGGAAAAACGCCAGCCCCAGGCCAAACCCGCCGCCCGCGCGGAACGACAGTTTCAGGTCGCGTGACAACAGGGCGATCACAGGTAGGCCTCCATATCGGCGACATCACGCGGACGGGCCTTGAACGGGCCGACGTCCAGTACGTCACCATCCAGGCCGAGGTCGATATGGGTTGCGATCAGCGCCGAACCGCCCTGCCCCAGGTGCGCGCGGACCGCATCGGCAAACATCGTCACGGCAGACACGTCCAGCGATACGGTCGGTTCGTCCAGCACCCAGATCGGCCGGCCGGTCACCAGCAGCCGCGACAACCCCAGGCGACGTTTCTGCCCGGCGCTCAGGTTGCCGGCGTGGCGGTCGGCCAGATCGTTCAGCGCATAGGCGTCCAGCGCCGGGACGATCGAGCCCGCACCGAAAACGCGGGCCCAGAATGTCAGGTTCTCGGTCACCGTCAGCGTCGGCTTGATCCCGTCGGAATGCCCGGCATAGGCGATGGTTTCCTCGGCCCCGTCGATCTGCCCCGCAACCGGCGGCTGCAGCCCGGCCACCGTGCGCAGCAGCGTGGTCTTGCCGATGCCATTGGGTCCGCGCAGGATCAGCGCCCGCCCCGCCGCCAGTTCGAACGACAGGTTCTCCAGCACGGGAACGCCGCCGCGCGTGATACTCAGATCGGTGACAGTCAAGGTCATGGGGGTCGCTTACCGGATGGAGCAGAGAGGCAAAAGGCGCATATCGCCTCAGATCGGCAGAACCGCCAGTGCCACCCGGCGACCTTCGGTCAGCAGCACGTTGTAGGTACGGCAGGCCGCCGGCGAATTCATCGTCTCGACCCCCATGCCCGCGTCTTCGATCGCGCGGCGCAGATCGGCGGGAATATGGGCGATCTCGGCCCCGGTGCCGATCAGCAGCACGTCAATGCTGCCCGCCAGATCCAGCAATACCTGACCATCGTCCAACCCGCCCCAGGGGCCCGTGCCCGCAGGTCCGGTGATCAGCGCGCCGTCGATCCGCGTGCCCCCGACCCGAAAAAACCCGGCGCCATAGCCATCGACCGGTTCGGCATCGGTATAGGTGACTTCGTTCAGTCGCATCTGTGCGTCCCTCAATCCAGAATCGGCAGTCCGGTGACAACGGCCAGCCCCACCACCCCATAGGCGATCCAGCGATACGCCCTCTCGCGATTGGGGTCAAACAACGACTGGCCGATCAGAGTGGTTGCCAGATAGGGCACCGACAGCAGCACGGCCGTCCACAGCACAGGCGCGGTCGCCCGCCCGGACAGCACCAGATTGGCCACCAGCACCAGATCCAGCGCCGACAGGAACAGGATCGTATTGGCCCGCACCGCATGGGCGCTGCGGGCGTTCGCAAGGTAAAAGATGATCACCATCGGCCCGGTCAGCCCGGTCATGCCGCCGATTGTCCCCGCCGCGCCGCCGATAGCCACCCGTCCGGGCCAGCCCAGCCTGCCATGCCAGCGCCAACCCGTCACCACGGCCGCCAGCGTTGCCGCAACTATCCCGGTCGCCAGCCAACGCACGACAACCGGGTCCAGCAAACCCAGCACCCACAGCCCGACCGGTACCATGATCGCCGCCGACACCGCCAGCCAGGCGACCTCGGGCTTGTCCGCCACCGGCCAGGCGCGCGGAACCAGCGCCGCCGTAGAAAATATGCCCGTGGTGGCAAGGATCAGGATCACCTCGGTCATCGGCAGGAACTGCGCGGCGACCGGAACAAAGATCAGCGCGGTGCCAAACCCCGTGAACCCGCGCACCAGCCCGGCTCCGGTGATGGTCACGATCAGCCAGCCCAAACCCGGCGTTGCCAGGGCCTGGGCCAGGGCCTCAGGCATCGACGTTGGCAAACTGGTTGCCGGAGGTATTGGACGGCTTTGACCAGTCGCGTTTCACACCGAGGTACAGCAGGATCGACGAGGCGACAAAGATCGACGAATAGGTCCCTACGATCACACCCCAGATCATCGCAAAGACAAATCCACGGATCACGTCGCCGCCCAGCACGTAGAGCGAAATCAGCGCCAGCAGCGTGGTGACCGAGGTCATGACCGTCCGGCTGAGGGTTTCGTTGATCGACAGGTTCAGCACTTCTGCCAGCGACAGCTTCTTGTATTTGCGCAGGTTTTCCCGCACCCGGTCGAACACGACGACGGTGTCGTTCAATGAATAGCCCACAATGGTCAGCAGCGCCGCGATGATGGCGAGATCGAACTTGATCTGCAGTTCGGAAAACACGCCGATGGTCAGAACCACATCGTGGATCAGCGCCGCGACGGCCCCCAGCGCGAACTGCCATTCGAACCGCAGCCAGATGTAGACAAGCACCGCCGCAATGGCCAGTGCCACAGCCAGGACAGCCGTTTGCACCAACTCGCCCGAGACTTTCGGACCGACGGATTCGACCGAGATGATCCGGATATCGGGTGCGACGGTTTTCAGCGCCTCGTGCACCTGTGTCGTGCTCTGCGCCGAGACCGACTCTTCGCCGTCCTGCGCCTGAATGCGGATCATGGCGACGTTTTCATCGTCGCCAAAGGTCGGGTCAAAGATCTCGGTGATGGTGACATCACCCAGGCCCAGCGTGTCGATCGCCCCGCGATAGGCCGCGACATCAACGGCTTGGGTGCTTTCGACCCGGATCGTAGTGCCGCCGCGAAAATCGATGCCGAAATTCAGGCCCTGAACAAAGAAGGACACCATCGCCACCACCATCATCAGGGCAGACGCGCCAAGCCAGATCTTCCACCGCTTGAAGAAGTCGAACTTGGTTTCGGTGGGTACCAGTTTCAGTCGCATGTCACACCTCGATCGTCTTGGGACGGCGGCGTTCGAACCAGATCACGATCATCAGCCGCGTGACGAAGATCGCTGTAAAGACCGAGGTCAGGATGCCCAGGCCAAGGGTGATGGCAAAGCCACGCACCGGGCCGGAGCCCATCGCGAAAAGGATAACGGCGGTGATGAAGGTCGTGATGTTGGCATCCAGAATGGCCGACAGCGCCTTTTCATAGCCCAGCTCGATGGCGCGGGCCGGGCCGCGCGCGGTCTTCAGTTCTTCGCGAATTCGTTCGAAAATCAACACGTTGGCATCCACAGCCATACCGACCGTCAGCACGATGCCGGCGATACCCGGCAGCGTCAGCGTGGCGCCGATCGTGCTGAGCAGGCCAAAGATCAGCGCAATGTTGAGGATCAGAGCGACATTGGCAAACAGACCGAACAGACCATAGCTGAGCGCCATGAACACCAGCACGGCGGCAAAGGCAACGCCCGTGGCGACCTTGCCCGCGTCGATGCTGTCCTGTCCCAGTTCGGGACCGATGGTGCGCTCTTCGAGGAATTCCAGGCCCGCAGGCAGCGCGCCGGCGCGCAGCAGCACGGCCAGGTTGGTGCTTTCCTCGACCGTGAAACGGCCGGTGATGATGCCCGAGCCACCGGGGATATGCGCCTGGATCACCGGGGCGCTGATCACCTCGTCGTCCAGCACGATGGCAAAGGGCGCGCCGATGTTGTCGCGGGTGTAGTCGCCGAACTTGCGCGCGCCGGAGGTGTTGAAGGTGAAACTGACCGCCGGGCGTCCGTTCTGGTCGAACGAAGGCTGCGCGTTGGTCAGTTCCTCGCCGGTCACAACCGGGGCGGATTCGATGATGTAATACGTGCCTTCCTCATCCAGCGACGGCACCATCTTGTTGCCGACACCGGGGGCGTCGCTGGGGTTGGTGGTGCGTCCGACGACGGGGTTGAAGGTCAGCTGAGCGGTGGTGCCGATGATGTCCTTCAGCTCGGCGGCGCTGCCGATGCCCGGCACCTGGATCAGGATCCGGTCGGTCCCCTGGCGCTGTATCGTCGGTTCGCGGGTGCCGACTTCGTCGATCCTCCGCCTAATGATTTCAAGAGCTTGCCGGACGGTCCTGTCATCCGAGGCGAGCTTTTCCGCCTCCGATAGGGTCACCACGATCTCGGCCCCCTGACCGCTCACGGTGATGTCGGTTGCCCCGGCGCCGGTCAGGCTGGTGACCGGCCGCGCAAGGCCGCGCACAACCTCCAATGCGCGGGTCATGCCGTCGGGATTGCCGATGCGAATCCGGATCTCGTCGGGGGCGGAGGGTTGTTTGCGGATGGTGCCGATGGTGGCGCGCTCGGGGCGCAGGGCATCGCGGATCTCGGGCCACATGGCCTCCATCCGGCTGGCATAGACGTCGCCCACCTGAACCTCGGCCAGCAGATGCGCGCCGCCGCGCAGGTCGAGGCCGAGGTTGACCAGCGACGCGGGCATCCAGCCCGGCCATTGTTCGGCCACCGCCAGCCGCTCCGGCGTCTCGCCGGCCAGCTCGATCTCGGCCCAGGCGTCGTTCGATTGCTCGACGCGGGTATAGAACGCATTCGGCAGGGCCATCAGCAGACCGGCCGCGCAGACCAGTGCGATCAGCACCCGTTTCCACAAATCAATATGCAGCATTGCCCTGCCTTTTGAATGGGTTACGTGGCAGAGTTACTTTGCCGGCTCGGTCTTGTTCAGGACCTGAGCAATGGTCGATTTGACGACGCGGACCTTGACGCCCTCGGCGATCTCGACCTCAAGCTCGCCGTCTTCCTTGACCTTGGAGACCTTGCCGATCAGGCCACCTTGCGTGATCACCTGGTCGCCCCGGCGCAGCGCCTCGACCATGGCCTGATGTTCCTTGACCTTCTTCTGCTGTGGCCGGATCAGCAGGAAATACATGATCGCAAAGATCAGGATGAGCGGGAGAAACTGGCCGATTGCGCCTGCGTCCATGGGGTGTTCCTTTTGGTCAGAGCGGCGGGACATCCCCCGCGAAATTTGGCCGGAACCTATGCGCAGACGGGGGGGTTTGCAAGGCACAGGCGAGGGATTGTTTCTGCCGTTTTGTACCGGGTTGAAACCGGGGTTTGACCGTTTTGTACCAAACTTCGGCGCCGAATTGCGCCTTGGCAGTGACGCGGGTTCGCGTCATGGTGTGAGCGAACGGTAAAGGACACCCCGCCGCGTGCAGACATATTTAACCTTTGCGACCCACCCGCTGCTCTGGGTGTTCCTCGGCCTGCTGATCGGGTTTTACCTGATCCTTTGGACGGCCTCGCTAGAGGTGCCCGCAGGATCGACTTCGCTTTCCGGGCTTCAGAAGAAACTTGGGGCGGAGGGGCTGAACCCCGTGTTGTTCCTGATCTGCGTGATGATGTGGGCGGCGGTTTTCCTGCTGCTGTTCGCCGGGCTGATGACCCAGATCGCGGACATCATCCAGATCGCCGCGCCGACCGACACTCTCGGTCAAAGCGACTGGCGTTTTGCGGTCGCCAAGCTGACGGCACTGACAGCCGTGTTCGGGGCGGTGGTGGCCTTTCCGGTGACGCTGCTCCGGCTGGAATTGAACCGCACCCAGACCGATACGGCGATCGAGGCGCTGTTCAACGACAAAATCAACGCCGCCGCCGCAGACCTGTACGCCACGCGGCAGAAAAGCCGTAAGGTGATCGACCCGCAGGCGGGGCTGGTCTGGCGAGACATGCGGGAGGACGACGTTGTCCGCCGCTGCGCGGCCATCGACCGGCTGGAAGGTTTGGTAACGGAACGCCCAAACGAAGCTGCCCGCATCGTGCGGATGTTGAGCACCTATGTCAGAGAATTGTCTGAGGAGATACCGCCAGAGCCGGTACCGGAAAACGCCGACACTGCAGGACTTTGGGATTGGTTGCGCGGCCTCAAGGTCAAAAGACCCGATATGCAGGTGGCGGTCCAATCCATCGGGCGATTAAACAGACACTTCCCCGACGAGTTGAAGTACACGGTTGTCGACTTGAGGAACTGCAACTTGCAAGCCATGAACTTGTCGGATGGCTGCTGGAAAGGGGCTTGGTTTAACGGGGCAGCTCTCGACAAAACAATGCTGCAAGGAACCGACTGCACCAATGCACGCTTCGTTGGCGCAAGCCTAACAGCGACGAACATCGAAGAAACAGTTTTGGACGGAGCGGATTTCAGAGTCGCCGACATTCGTTTGATGTATCCCCGTCAATGGCTGCTGGCGGCTGACAATTTCCTGGGGACCAGTTTTTCTCATGTCACCTTCGTTGATGCCACAATAGGCAGCCAGTTTTTTGAAACGAGACAGCTGAACACCGGATATCTTCACTGCGTGTTCACACACACTTGGCAATTCAGACCGGATCAAGAAGCGGTCGAATACACCGAGTGCGCCCTTCGAGGGTGCAAGTTTCATCGCGATCCCAGTTACGTTTTAGATTTTGCGAGATTTTTTGGCGATGGGTCGGTCACATTGCCAAAGGGCGTAGAACGTCCTGCGCATTGGGTCGACGAAGAATTGGATGACGAAGGATTCGCCGAAGCATGCCGCCGGTGGCGGTTTCAAGTCGCAAGAAACAGGTCTTCGTCATGATGGATTGGCGGTGTTTCTGCGATATGGCAAAGCCGAAGCCCCACCCTACGCGGGGGGCCGGGGTTGGGTGGTCTTGCGGGGCGGCTTTTGCCCGGCGATCCGGGCGGGCGCGCTGCAGGAATCGCTAGGCAGCTTTGCAAAGGCGGATATAGTCGATGCGATGGAACGGGTTTCTGGGATAACCGCGGCGGTGTCGCGGTGGGGTCGGTTGCCGGGGGCGGTGTGGCTGGCGGCGCTGCTGGTGGCGATGTTGTGCCTTGTCGCGCCGGTGTCGGCGCAGAGCCCGGCCAGGCCGGGTGACTCTCAGGTGCAGGCGGACGCGCCGGGGGAGCCCGGGGTCTTTGCCGCGCCGGTCATCATCGACGGCAACGAGCTGTTCCAGTTGCGTGGCACCTCGGCGATGCCGGCCGAGGCCCGCGCGCAGACGGTCGCGGACCGGATCCGGGAGGTGGCCACCGCATCGGATGCCACCACCGTCCGGATGGAATTCACCCGGACTGCGCTGGGCACCGGGATCACCGCCGACGGGGTTCTGATCACCATCGTCACCGAGGCCGACGCGCGGCTGGAGGAGATGGAAGCCCCGGTCCTGGCGCACCTGCAATCGGGGGCCATCGAGGCCGCGATCCTTGCCTTTCGGGCGGAGCGCACCGACGAGGCGCTGTTGGGCAACGCGTTGGAGGCGGCCGCGTGGACGGTGGCGTTTGTCCTGTTCACCGCCTTTCTGTGGTGGTTCAGCCGGCGGCTGCGGCGCAAGATCACCGAGTTGACGCAGCGGTATTTCCAGGGCGTGGAATCGGCCACCAACGAGCAGGTTCAGGCGCAGGCGGTGGCGGCGCTGATCCGCTACGGGCTGAACTTCCTGCTGCTGGTGATCTTTTTCCTCGGGCTCTACTACTACCTGTCGTTTGCGCTTCTGACCTTTCCCGAGACGCGGCCCGTCGCGCTGGTTTTGCTGAAGCATGTGACGACGCCGGTGCTGAACGTGGTGCTGGGCATCATCGGGTTCCTGCCCAACCTGACCACGCTGGCGGTGATCGCGCTGGTGGCGTGGTACGTGATCAAGGGGCTGCGGGTGTTTTTCGACGCGGTGCTGGCGGGGACCTTTCACCTGGAGAACTTCGAGGCGCACTGGATCGATCCGACGTTCAACATCGTCCGGGCGGTGATCATCATGATCGCGCTGGTCTTTGCCTTTCCCTATATTCCGGGGTCGGATTCGCGGGCCTTTCAGGGGCTGACGATCCTTGTCGGCGCGATGCTGTCGCTGGGGTCGAATTCGGTGATGGGCAACATCATCGCGGGGCTGTTCGTGATCTACCGGCGGTCGACCTCGATCGGCGACCGGATCGCGATCGGCGACCACGTGGGCGACGTGATCGAGATCAAGATGATGGAGACGCACCTGAAGTCGGTGAAGAACGAGCTGATCTCGATCCCGAACGCGCAGTTGCTGAATTCGGACGTGATCAACTATTCCAAGAAGGTCGATGGCAGCGGCCTGCTGGTGCACACGACGGTGGGCATCGGGTACGAGGAATCGCCGGACAAGGTGGAGGCAATGCTGATCGAGGCGGCGCGGCGGACCAAGGGGCTGAAGACCCGGCCGGGACCCTTCGTGCTGTGGACGGCGCTGGCGGATTTCGCCATCAACTACCAGGTCAACGCCTATTCGACGCGGGGCGCGTCGATCCCGCAGATCCGGTCGGACCTGCACCGCAACATCGTCGAGGTGTTCAACGAGAACAGGGTGCAGATCATGACGCCGTCCTACCATGCCGACCCCAATGAACCAAAGATCCCGGCGGCGGCGTGGGACGGGGTGCTGGCGCGGTCGGAGGACAGCTGAGCAATGGCGGTGCATCGCCACCCTACCCCTTGGCCGCGTCTTGCGTCATAAGGCGGGAAAGACGATTCACCAAGGACGCCCGAGATGCACGATATCCGCATGATCCGCGAGACCCCTGATGCTTTTGATGCAGCGCTGGCGCGGCGGGGGGATGCGCCGGTGTCGGCCGAGTTGCTGGCGCTGGACGAGGCGCGCCGCGCCAAGATCCTGGAGGCCGAGACGCTGCAGGCCGAGCAGAACAAGGCCGCCAAGATGATCGGCGCGGCCAAGGCCAAGGGCGACGAGGCCGAGTTCGAGCGGCTGCGCGCCGAGGTGGCGGCCAAGAAGGCGCGCACGGCAGAGCTGCAGGGCGAGGCCAAGGCGCTGGATGCGGAGATGACCGACAAGCTGGCGCGGATTGCCAACCTGCCGGCAGCGGATGTGCCGGACGGCGCCGACGAGGATGACAACGTGGAGGTGCGCCGCTGGGGCGATCCGCGCGCGTTCGACTTTGCGCCGAAGGAGCATTTCGAGATTGCCGGTGTGGCGGCGTCGATGGATTTCGAGCTGGGCGCCAAGATTTCCGGCGCGCGGTTCGTGGTGCTGCGCGGCGCGGTGGCGCGGGTTCACCGGGCGCTGGGGCAGTTCATGATCGACACCCATGTGGACGAGAACGGGCTGGTCGAGACGCAGACGCCGGTTCTGGTGCGCGACGAGGCGATGTATGGCACCGACAAGCTGCCCAAGTTCGGCGATGACAGTTACCAGACCACCAATGGCTGGTGGCTGATCCCGACATCCGAAGTGCCGCTGACCTATTCGGTGGCGGGCGATATTCTGGACGAGAGCGCCCTGCCCCTGCGGATGACCGCGCATACGCAATGTTTCCGGTCCGAGGCCGGGTCGGCGGGCAAGGATACCGCCGGCATGCTGCGCCAGCACCAGTTCGAGAAGGTGGAGATGGTGTCGGTGACCCATCCAGATGCCTCGGACGAGGAACAGCAGCGGATGCTGCGCTGTGCCGAGGATCTTCTGGAGCGGCTGGGGGTGCCTTATCGCACCGTGGTGCTGTGCACCGGCGACATGGGGTTCGGGGCGCGGCGCACCTTTGACATCGAGGCCTGGCTGCCCGGGCAGGACACCTATCGCGAGATTTCGTCGGTCTCGACCACCGGGGATTTCCAGGCGCGGCGGATGAATGCGCGGTTCCGGCCCGCCGGCGGCGGCAAGCCGGCGTTCGTGCATACGCTGAACGGCTCGGGGCTGGCGGTGGGGCGGTGCCTGATCGCGGTGCTGGAGAACGGGCAGAACGAAGACGGGTCGGTCACGCTGCCGGAGGTTCTGGCGCCTTATTTGGGCGGCAAGACCACGCTAACGGCAGAGGGTGTGCTGGCCTGAGCCACCAACCGCGCCGGGCCAGTCATGGCCCGGCGCCACCGGTCACTTCTTGGACTTCTTGCCGTTCTTGCCCTTCTTGGATTTCGACTTTGACGTCTTGTCCTTGGGGGTCTTGGCCTTTTCCTTGGACTTTTTGTCCTTTTCCTTGGCCTTCTTGGCTTTCTTCTTGGCCTTCTCCTTGGCTTTGGAGAACATCTCGTCCAGTTGCTTGGCCTTTTTCTGCGCCTTGGCGGCCTTGGCCTTGGCCTTGGCTTTCTTGCGGGCCTTGGCCTCGGCGACGGCTTCGGCGGCGGCCTGGCGGGCGGCTTCGGCTTCCAGCACCTGTTCGGCGGCCTTGGCCTCGGCGGCTTTGCGCAGGGCTTCTGCCTCTTCGGCCTCTTTCGCGGCTTTCTCGGCGGCCAGTTTCAGCGCGGCTTG
Source organism: Seohaeicola saemankumensis (assembly GCF_020171285.1). Taxonomy (GTDB): domain Bacteria; phylum Pseudomonadota; class Alphaproteobacteria; order Rhodobacterales; family Rhodobacteraceae; genus JAIUZI01. Next base: position 116,870 of record NZ_JAIUZI010000009.1, on the reverse strand, counting down.
CTCGGCGGCCTTGGCCTTGGCCGCTGCGGTGGTGGCGCTGGCGGCGCGGGCCTTGGGTTTGGCCGCTCTTGGTTTGGGTTGGGGCTTGGGTTTGGGCTGGGGCTTAGGTTTGGGTTGGGGCTTGGGTTTGGCCGGGGCGGTGGTGCCGCCGACCAGTTCCTTGGCCGTGGCGATCAGCACCGGCGCCTTGAGCGCGCCGATACCCGTGACCTGAAGCAGATCCTCCGGCGTGGCCGCGGCGATTTTCTCGGCAGTTGCCAGCCCGGCCTTTTTCAGGTTTTGCGCCATGACGGGGCCGACGCCGCGCAGATCTGTGACTGAGGTCATTTCGGGTCCTTCTTGTTGATCCAGAGCCGAGAGGAAGCCGCGCGACTGCGGACTTGACCCGCCGGGCTCCCTCCCATGCGTTCAAACTGTATATACAAAAAATATACGTTCTGGCAAGCGGCGGCTGCCCAGCGGCGGTTTCAGCCGGTGCCGAGGGCCGCACCCCCTGTCCTGTCGCCGCCACGCCCCGTCGCGCTGCCCCGCGGGAAGGGCACCAGGCGCTGCTGGTCTTCGTCCCAGAGCTTGAGGTTCAGCGCCGCCACGGCTTCCGCGAACTTGATGCGGCGCAGCTGGTGTTCCTCGGGCAGGTTGTAGTGGCAGGCGCGCAGACGGTAGCTGGGGATACGCGCGTTGAAATGGTGGATGTCGTGCAGGGTGATGCAGGCCACCGCATGGTCGAACCAGGCGCCGAAATCGAGACAGGACGACCCCTGAAGCGCCGCCTGCACCGGGTCGAGATCGGGGCGGCGGTCCCAGTAGGTGCCTTCGAAATTGTGCTGCAGGTAGACCAGGAACACGCCCAGCATCCCCCCCAGCATCGAAAAGGCGAAATAGACGCCCAGCCCCGCCCAGCCCGACAGCGCGTAGAGCACGCCGAGCCAGACCAGGATCGCCAGGTTGTGCAGCAGCACGCCGCGCGCGCCGAACCGGGCGGCGTTCTTGGGCCAGCGGTAACGGATGAAATAGGTGAAGAACGCCCCGATCGGGATCAGCACAAAGGGGTTGCGGTAGAGCCGGTATTGCAGCCGGGTCCAGAAGCCCGCCGCGTTCCATTCGCGCAGCGTCATGGTGTTGATTTCACCGGTTTCGCGGTGGTCGAGGTTGCCGACGCCGGCGTGGTGCAGGTTGTGATTCTGCTTCATCACCTCGAAGGGGGCAAAGGTGAAAGGCGACACGGCGTGGCCTGCCCATTGGTTCTGGGCCCGCGTTTCGAACATCGAATGGTGGCCGAAATCGTGCTGCAACACGTACATGCGCACCGCCGAGAAGGCGTGCACGATGCCCGCGGGGAGCATGATGTACCAGACGTGCATGTAGGCGATGGCGAGGTAGAGCGAGGCGAAATAGACCGCGAAAGTGGCGCCGAGACTGAGGGCGGCCAGCCGGTTGTCCTGTTTGGCGTATTGGCGGGTGTAGCTACGAAGATCCATGGATCGCCCCGGTAAATGCATGCGTGACCACCCCGGCGGGTGGCCGGGGAGCCGAGTCAGAATACGAGGTAAGTGTCGCGCATGCGGCGACAAGAGGCAAGGGACGGAAAACCGCAGGTTTCCGGGGCGTTGCCGGGCCGGGACGCCTAGAACGACGGCGCGCTGAGGCTGAGCACGCCGACCTGTTCCAGCCCCTGCAGCACCGCGTCTACGGCCACCGTCGCAAGGATCAGCCCCATCACCCGGCTGACCACGCTGGCGCCGGTGTCGCCGATCAGCCGGTGGATGCGGCTGGCCAGCAGCAAGAGCACAAAGGTCAGCCCGAGCACCACCAGCAGCACCGCGCCGGTCACCGCCTGTTCACCGATGGCGGTGCTGTGGTTGTCGGTCAGGATCACCACGGCGAGGATGGCGCCGGGCGAGGCGATGGAGGGCATCGCCAGCGGGAAGACGGCGCCGGAGAGATCCTCGGATTCCGCCTCTTCGATCTCGCGGCGGGGTTTGGATTCACCAAAGATCATGGTCAGCGCGAAGAGAAACAGCACGATGCCGCCGGCAATCTGGAAGGCGCCGAGGCGCAGGCCGATGGCTTCGAGCAGGAGTTGCCCGGCGATCAGGAAGAAGGCCAGCACCGCCGCCGCCACCAGCACGCCGGTCAGCGCAAAACGGGCGTGCAGGCGCGTGGGCACCCCGGCGGCGGCATAGAGAAACACCGGCACCGTGCCGATCGGGTCGATGACCACCAGCAGGGTAATGAATTCGCGCAGGATCTGGGCGGTGGTCATGGTCGGTCCGTTTCGGTTTGCAGGATCGGGGCCGCTACTTGGTCACCTTGCCCTGATACCGGCCGCCCTGGGCGTTGACGAGGATCAGGCGTTTGTCGTTGACCACGTAGAGGTCAAAGCGCGGGTTGGCGTAGTTGATGCAGCGGCTGCCGTCCTTGTAGAAGCGGTAACTGGGGGCGTCGTGTTTCTGAGATCCGGCGCGGAAGGTGTAGGAGCCGTTCTTGTTATAGCTTTCGTAGCCCGAGTCGAACCTGACCTTCTTGCCCGGCAGCAGCTTCTGCAGGTAGGCGTCGTTGACGCGCTGGTCGCCGGAGTGGGTGTTCCACTTGATCCGGGGCGCTTTGTCGGGGCAGGCGGCGAAGGCGGGGGCGGCCGCGACCAGAACGGCGGCGGCAATAGCGAAGGCACGTTTCATTAAATAATCTCCTGAACCGGTAAATGCCGGATCAGGATAGGCGCGCGGCGGGGCATCTGGCAACGGTGGCCTTGTCTGGCCCCTAGTCGCGCCGCCCCTCGATATGCTTGCGCAGCTTGGAGGGGCCGGATTTCTTCTTGCCCTTGTAGGGGTTCTTGTCCCCCTGCCCGCGCATGGTCAGCCGGATCGGCGTGCCGGGCATGTCGAAATCATTGCGCAGCCCGTTGACCAGGTAACGGGTGTAGCTGGCCGGCATCTTGTCGGGGTGCGAACACATCACCACGAAGCCCGGCGGCCGGGTCTTGGCCTGGGTCATGTAGCGCAGCTTGATCCGCTTGCCCTGTGGTGCGGGGGGCGGGTGCTGTTCCAGCATGCCGGTGAGCCAACGGTTCAGCTGGGCGGTGGTGACCCGGCGGTTCCAGACGTCATAGGCGCGCAGCACGGCCTCGTGCAGACGGTCGAGCCCCCTGCCCGTCTTGGCCGACACGGTGATCAGCGGCGCGCCGCGCAGTTGCGGCAGCAGCCGGTCGAAGGCTTCCTTGAGGTCGCGCAGTTTTTCCTGCTTGTGTTCCTCGACGTCCCATTTGTTGACCGCGACCACCACGGCGCGGCCTTCGCGTTCGGCGAGGTCGGCGATGCGCAGGTCTTGTTGTTCGAAGGGGATGGCGGCATCGAGCAGCACCACGACCACTTCGGCGAATTTCACCGCGCGCAGCCCGTCGGAGACCGAGAGTTTCTCCAGTTTCTCCTGCACCTTGGCCTTTTTGCGCATGCCGGCGGTGTCAAAGATCCGCATCGGCGTGCCGTTCCAGTCCATGCGCAAGCTGATGGCGTCGCGGGTGATGCCGGCCTCGGGGCCGGTGAGCAGACGGTCCTCGCCGAGGATCTTGTTGATCAGGGTCGATTTGCCGGCGTTGGGGCGGCCCACCACGGCGACCTGCAGCGGTTTGTCGGCGGTGGGCAGCACCGGGCCTTGGGCGATCTCGTCGTCGGCGCCGGGGGTATCGTCATCGTCCGACACGGCGACGTCGGTCTCGGGCATGTCCTGCGCGGTCTGTTCCTCGAACGCGTCGGCGATCGGCATCAGTTGGCTGTAGAGGTCGTTCAGCCCCTCGCCATGTTCGGCGCTGAGCCGGACCGGTTCGCCCAGACCGAGGCTGTAGGCCTCGATCACGCCGGCGTCGGCGGCGGCGCCTTCGGCCTTGTTGGCGGCGAGGATCACGTGGGCGGAGCGTTTGCGCAGGATCTCGGCGAACATCTCGTCGGTGGGCGTGATGCCGGTGCGGGCGTCGATCATGAAAAGGCAGACATCGGCCATGTCGACGGCGCGTTCGGTCAACCGCCGCATCCGGCCCTGCAGCGAATCGTCGGTGGCGTCCTCGAGCCCGGCGGTGTCGATGACGGTGAACCGCAGGTCGCCCAGGCGCGCCGCGCCTTCGCGCAGGTCACGGGTGACGCCCGGCTGGTCGTCGACCAGCGCCAGGCGTTTGCCGACGAGACGGTTAAACAGGGTGGATTTGCCCACATTGGGGCGGCCCACGATGGCGAGGGTGAAGGACATGGCGCAGTGGCTTTCGAAAACTCAAGTGCGCCCTTTAGCGCATTCGCGCGTCAACGGAAAGCGTGCAGTTGCCCTTTGGCCGAGACAACGTAAAGCGTGCCGCCCGCCACCACCGGCGGCGCGGCGGCGCCTCCGGGGATCTGGGCGGTGCTGACCAGCGTGCCGTCGGTGGGGTTGAAGAACCGCACCAGCCCGTCGCCCGAGGCGACGACGACGCGGCCCCCGGCCAGAATGGGGCCATGGTTCGAATAGCTGGGACCGCGCTTGCGCGGCTTGTCCTTGAGGTAGCCCGGCAGGTCGGTGGCCCAGATCACCGCCCCGTCCGAGGTGCCGAGGCGGACCAGCTGGGCGCGGTCGGAGACCAGGAACAGGCTGTCTCCGGCGGGCCAGACCGGCCCCATCGCGCCCTCGCGGGCGGTCCAGATGCGTTCGCCCGAGTCGGCCTCGAAGGCGACGGTGCGGCCCGAATGGTTGCCCGCGTAGACCCGGCTGCCGACGACGACCGGCGCGCCGGTGACATCGGTGATCTGGGACACCGCGCGGCCCTTGCGCTGACCGGCGACCGAGGCGCTCCAGCGGGTCACGCCGCCCTTGCGGAAAGTGGCGATCAGGTCGCCGGAGCCGAAGGCGAAGATCGACAGGTCCGAGGTGAGCGCCGGGGCCGGCGCGCCGAGCACGTTGCCGATGCTGGGGGTGGCCGCGAGCTGCCACAGGATGCGGCCGTCGGCGATGTTGATGGCCCAGCCGGTATCGTCGCCGGCCACCAGGTAGAGGATGCCGTCGCGCACGGTGGGCGCGCCGGAGCCGGTCGCCTCGAGCCGCTGCTGCCAGCGCTGGTTGCCGGTCTTGGCGTCCAGCGCGGTCAGCAGGCCAAAACCGGAGGAGATGTAGAGCGTGCCGCCCGCATAGGCGAGCCCGCCGCCGGTGGCCTGGCCTTCGCTATCGGCGGGACTGAGCAGTTCCTTGCTCCAGACGACGCCGCCGGAGGGCGCCACGGCAGAGACCCGCGCCCCGGAGTCGAGCGTGTAGACCAGCCCGCCGCCGACCACGGGGGCGGCATTGATGCGCTGGCGGCGGCTGTTGCCGGAGCCGATGGAGGTGGACCAGACCGGTTGCGGCGCCGCCCGCAGCGCCGGGTGGGCGACACGGAAGGTCGGCGTGCCAAAGGACTGGGTCCATTCGGCGTTGGTTGTCTGTGACGGCAGGCTGATCGGACGGGAGCCGGGGATTGCGGCGACGGGGGCGTTTTCATCCTCGCCCGACAGCGACCGGATGTCTTCCCGCTCGCCGACCAGGATAACCTCGGGTTCGTTGCAGGCGGCCAGCAGCAGCGCGGAGCTGAGCGCCAGCACCGGCGCAAGGGCGGGGGTCGCGCGGGAAAGGGAAAACGCTGGGATCATCTGGGTTTGCCTGTCCTGTCTGTCTTGCCTGTCTCGGGTCGTCTTTTCGTCTGGTGCGGGCCTGATCCGTCAGCCCTGCTGGGTTGGCGCGGTCCCGCCCAGCGCCACGATCATCTGTGTGGCGCGCTGGCGCAAGGTATTATCGGCCTCGGCATCCGATGCGATGGCCTGAAACCGGGAAATCGCGGCCTCGGCATCGCCATCGGCGATGTCGAGCAGCGCCAGTTGTTCCTCGGCCAGCAGGCGCAGCGGCGCGCCGGGTTTGGCCAGCGCCTCGAACTGCGGACGCCGCTCGGTGGTGGACAGGGTGTCGGCCTGCAGGGTCAGCGCCTTGAAGGCGGCGATGTCGCGGTAGACCTGCGGCAGGTCACCATCGACGGCGACCACCTCGAGCGCGGCCACCGCGCCGGCGATGTCGTCGGAGCCAGTGCGCGCGGCGGCGACCATGAAGCGGCGGATCGCCTCGCCGCCGCTGGAATCGGCCTGGATCGCCGCCAGACGTTCGGCCCGCGCCGGCGCGCCGTCAACGGCGAGCGCCTCGATCATCGCATCGCCCAGCGCCTGCGCGGCGGCGATTTCGCTGGCTTTGCGGTATTCGTTCCAGGCGGCGCCGCCAACAATGGCCACGACCACCAGCACGGCGATCCAGCCATAGCGGCGGATCATCGCGAACATCCGGTCCCGGCGGACCTCGTCGGTCACTTCTTCGATGAAACTGTCGGTATCGCTCATGATCTGCCCCTGTGCGGCCCGCTGCAGGAAAGTCCCGGACCCGCCAAGGCCCTGTCATTTCCGAAACAATTCGGGCGAGTTGCCCCCTATTACCGCGCATCCGCAGGCAAGCCAAGTGGCGCAAAGTCGCCGCAAGGGCACAAAATCGGGGCAACTTGCACACTGTGGCGAAAAAAATTAATCTGAACTGGTTAGTTTAGTCTGGACACGCCCTATATGAAAGCGCAAGCCGCAGCGATACGGAATTACACCGGCCGCTGACGATCCGACTGAGAGGCGTATTATGCGATTGATCCCGATGCTCACCGCGATACTGGTGACCGTTGCCCTGTATTTCGCGGTATTCGAGCGCGATGCACTGACGGCATTTGCCCGCAACGGGGCGCAGGCGCAGCCCGAACAGACCGCTGCCGCCGATACCGCCACCGCCGATGCGCCGGTCCCGGACGCGCAGGCACAGGGGCCGGTGATCGGCGTCGTGGTGCTGCGCTCGGAGGCCGCCGCGATCGACAGCGCGGTGGTGCTGCGTGGCGAAACGCGCGCGGCGCGGCAGGTCGAGGTGCGGGCCGAGACCAGCTCTCCGGTGGTGTCGGAACCGCTGCGCAAGGGGGTCTTTGTCGACAAGGGCGACCTGCTGTGCGAACTGGATCCCGGCACCCGGCAGGCGACACTGGCGCAGTCCAAGGCGGCGCTGGCCGAGGCGCAGGCCCGCGTGCCCGAGGCGCAGGCGCGGCTGGACGAAGCCTATGCCAAGCTGGAAGAGGCGCAGATCAATTTCCGCGCCCGCGACAAGCTGATCGAGGGCGGATACGCGTCCGAGACGCAGCTGATCGCGGCCCGCGCCGAAGTGCAGAGCGCAACCGCCGGGATTGAATCGGCCAAGGCCGGGCTGGAGGCCACCGCATCGGGCATCGAGGCGGCGCAGGCCAATGTCGCCGTGGCCGAGCGCGAGATCGACCGGCTGACCATCGAGGCCCCCTTTGCCGGGTTGCTGGAATCGGACACCGCCGAGTTGGGCAGCCTGATGCAGCCCGGATCGCTCTGCGCCACCATCGTGCAGCTGAACCCGATCAAGGTGGTCGGCTATGTCCCCGAGACGCAGGTGTCGCGGGTGTCGGTCGGCGCCATGGCGGGGGCCGAGCTGGCCACCGGCGAACGGGTGCAGGGCCAGGTCACCTACATCAGCCGGTCGGCGGATATGATGACCCGCACCTTTGAGGTGGAGATCACCGTGCCCAACGACGATCTGCGGGTGCGCGACGGCCAGACCGCCGCGATCGCCATTTCGGCGGCGGGCACCAAGGCGCACCGGCTGCCGGCCTCGGCGCTGACACTGAACAACGATGGCAAGCTGGGCGTGCGCACGGTGGATGACATCAACATCGTGCGGTTCGTGCCGGTCGGCCTGCTGCGCGACACGGTCGATGGCGTCTGGGTCAGCGGGCTTGAGGACAAGGCCAATGTCATCGTGGTCGGGCAGGAGTTCGTCACCGACGGTGTGACGGTCCGGCCGACCTTCCGGGAGATCGCCCAATGATCGGCATGGTGTCATGGGCCGCCGACCGGGCGCGGATGGTGCTGGCGTTCATCGTCATCTCGCTGCTGGTGGGCGGTTTTGCCTATGTCAGCCTGCCCAAGGAGGGCGAACCGGACATCGAGATTCCGGTTCTTTTTGTTTCGGTCCAGTTTCCCGGCATTTCCGCCGAGGACAGCGAGAGCCTGCTGATCCGGCCGATGGAGACCGAGCTGGCCGATCTGGACGGGCTCAAGAAGATGACCGCGACGGCGGCCGAGAACTATGCCGGCATCGCGCTGGAGTTCGACTTTGGCTGGGACAAGACGGCGATCACCGCCGACGTGCGCGACGCGATGAATTCGGCGCAGGCCGAATTCCCCGAGGGCGCCGAGCAATACACGCTGAGCGAGCTGAACTTCTCGGAGTTCCCGATCGTCATCATCAACATGACCGGCGCGGTGCCGGAACGGACGATGGCGCGCATCGCCAAGCAGCTGCAGGACGACCTGGAATCGCTGGATGCGGTTCTGGAGGCCGGTATCGCCGGCAACCGTGACGAGATGCTGGAAGTGGTGATCGACCCGCTGCGGCTGGAATCCTACAACGTCACCGCGGGTGAGCTGATCACCGTGGTGCAGAACAACAACCAGCTGATCGCCGCCGGCGAGGTGCAGACCAAGCAGGGCACGTTCTCGGTCAAGATCCCGTCGTCGTTCAAGACCGCGCAGGATGTCTATCGCCTGCCGATCAAGACCAACGGCGACCGGGTGGTGACGCTGGGCGAACTGGCGCAGATCAACTATACCTTCGAGGACCGCGAGGGCACCGCGCGGTTTGACGGCGAAAGCACGGTGGCGCTACAGGTGGTCAAGCGCAAGGGCTACAACCTGATCGACACCGTCGAACTGGTCAAGGAAACCCTGGAGAAAGCCAAGGCCAAGTGGCCGCCCGAGCTGCAGGCGGCGGTCGAGGTCGGCACCTCGAACGACCAGAGCCGGGTCGTGGGATCAATGGTCAGCCAGCTTGAAGGCTCGGTCCTGACTGCCATCGCGCTGGTGATGATCGTGGTGCTCGCCTCGCTGGGGTCGCGCGCGGCGCTGCTTGTGGGGTTCGCGATCCCTACCTCGTTCCTGTTGTGTTTTGCACTGCTGGCGATGATGGGCGTGTCGATTTCCAACATCGTCATGTTCGGCCTGATCCTGGCGGTGGGGATGCTGGTGGACGGCGCCATCGTGGTGGTGGAATACGCCGACAAGCGCATCAAGGAGGGCATCGGCCCGATGCACGCCTATGTCGAGGCGGCGCAGCGGATGTTCTGGCCCATCGTGTCATCGACCGCGACGACGCTCTGTGCGTTCCTGCCGATGCTGTTCTGGCCGGGGGTGCCGGGCGAATTCATGGGCATGCTGCCGGTCACGCTGATCTTTGTTCTGTCGGCCAGCCTGGTGGTGGCGCTGATCTACCTGCCGGTGATGGGCGGGGTGACCGGGCGGATGAGCCGAGTGTTCGGCAATATCTCGGACTGGCTGCGGGCGCGCACGCCCTGGGTGGTGCGCGCGGCGCTGGTGCCGGTGGCGATGTACGCGATGTTCGTCGGCGCGATGCAGGTGCTGAACCCGGCCTACATCCTGCCCGCCGGTGCGGTATCGCCGGTGATGGGGTCGCTGTTCGGCGCGGTAATGTTCCTCTTTGCCGCTTTTGCCGCCTCGGTCACGCTGGGCGCGGCCCGGATCGAACGGCCGCCGCGCAAGATCAAGACCACCCGCGGGCATACGCCCTTTGGCTGGGTGATCAAGGGGATCGCGGGCAACCCGATCATGCCGATCGTGTCCATCGTGGCGGTCTTTGCCGCCGTGTTCTATGTCGCGGTGATCCTGTTCCCGGCCAATTCCAAGGGCGTCGAGTTCTTTGTCGAATCCGAGCCCGAGCAGGCCACCGTCTATGTCCGGGCGCGGGGCAACCTGTCGCTGGCCGAAAAGGACGAGATGGTACGCCAGACCGAAGAGGTCGTGCGCGCGCACCCGGCGGTGGTCAACGTCTTTGCCTTTGCCGGCGAGGGCGGGCTGGACACCGGCGGGCCGGGGTCGACCTCGCCCAAGGATTCGATCGGCCAGGTCCAGTTCGAGATCATCCCCTGGGAAGACCGCCCCAAGGTCGCCGAACCGATGTTCGACGGCCGGTTTCAGCGGCAGGTCACCGCGCCGGAATTCGACGGCGATTTCGTGATCGACGAGATCAGCGCCGAACTGGCCAAGCTGCCCGGTTTCGTGGCCGAGATCTCGGCATTGGAACAGGGGCCGGGCACTGGCAAACCGCTGCACCTGCGGCTGAAGGGCGACGGCTGGGACGATCTGAACGCGGCGGCGGAAACCGCGCGCGCGCAGTTCGAACAGACCCCCGGCCTGATCCTGATCGAGGACAGCCGCCCCCTGCCCGGCATCGACTGGCAGATCGACGTCGACGTCGAAAAGGCCGGGCGCTATGGCGCCGATGTGGCCACCGTCGGGGCCATGGTCCAGCTGGTGACGCGCGGCATCCTGCTCGACACCATGCGGGTCGACAGCTCGGACGAGGAAATCGAGATCCGCGTGCGGCTGCCCGAAGAAGACCGGGTGCTGTCGACGCTGGACACGCTCAAGGTGCGTACGGCGGACGGGCTGGTGCCGCTGGCCAATTTCGTGACCCGGCAACCGGTCGAGAAACTCGCCTCGATCAGCCGGGTCGATCAGCAGCGGTATTATGACGTCAAGGCCGATGTGACACCGGGGCTGGTCAAGATCGCGGGCAAGGATCCCGAAACCGGCGCTGAAACCCGGCTGGCGCTGGCCCGGCTGCTGGAAGGCGATGCGCAGGCGACCGGACCGGTGGCCGAAACCCCCGACGGCAAACGCTACGACATCGTGCAGCTGACCGCCGACAGCGACGCGGCGCAGATCGCGGCGACCCTGTCCGAAGGCACGGCCCAGGCGGTGCCGGTCAACCCCAACGAACGCATCGCACTCTTGACCGAATGGCTGGACACCGAGCCGTTCCCGGCCTCGGTCGAATGGGAATGGACCGGCGACCAGGAAGAACAGGCCGAAAGCCAGGCCTTCCTCAGCTCGGCCTTCGCCGCCGCGCTGGGGCTGATGTTCATCATCCTGCTGGCGCAGTTCAACAGCTTCTACAACTCGGTGCTGGTGCTGCTGGCGGTGGTGCTGTCCACCACCGGCGTGCTGATCGGCATGATGGTGATGAACCAGCCGTTCTCGATCATCATGACCGGCACCGGCATCGTGGCGCTGGCGGGGATCGTGGTGAACAACAACATCGTGCTGATCGACACCTACCAGGAATTCAGCCGCTACATGCCCCGGATCGAAGCGATCATCCGCACCGCCGAGGCGCGGATCCGCCCGGTGCTGCTGACCACGATCACCACCATGGCGGGCCTCACCCCGATGATGTTCGGCCTCAGCCTCGACTTCATCGGCGGCGGCTACTCGATCGACAGCCCGACCTCGCTGTGGTGGAAACAGCTGGCGACGGCGGTGGTCTTCGGCCTCGGCATCGCCACGGTGCTGACGCTGGTGGTGACCCCCTCGTTCCTGGCGCTGCGGGTCTGGGTCTCGACCTATGCGGTCTGGATCGGGCGGCTTCTGGCGCGCCTTGGGGCGGGCCGCTCCAGCCGGATCGCACAGGACATGCGGCTGGGCAAATCGGTGCGCAAACTGCAAGTGAGCGAGATCATCTGGGACGACGGCGCCGCGGACACCACACCCGCCGGAACCGATTCAGACCCCGCCGCCGGCGATGCCAAACCCACAGGCGCAACCCCGCTGCGCGCCGCAGAGTAGCAACCATCCAGGGGGCGCTGCCCCCGGCGCTGAACGCGCCTCCCCCGGGATATTTCCAAACAGAAGAAGCCGGGGACCTGTCTGCTTCTTCTGTTCCAAAATATCCCAGGGAGTTTGAGGGACAGCGTCCCTCATCAATAAATGGAATGCGCCGAAGGCGCTCCGTTGGGTTGCGAGACTGCGGTTACAGCAGCCACTCCACCGGCATCCAGCCAATGACCCGGACCAGGGCGCGGGACAGGGCGGTCGTGCCGGGTTCCGTGTCATGGATCCTGTCGGGGCCGTCGGCCAGGGTATCGCGCCAGATCAGATTGCCCCCGGTGTCCTGTTCCACCAGATAGGCCCGGCCGGCGAGGTGATTGTCGAATCCATGCCCGACCAGTTCAGACAGCCGGGGGCTTTTGATCAGGAACCCCATTTCGGTGTTCAGCCGGGCCGAGCGCGGGTCGAAGTTGAACGAGCCCACAAAGAGGGTTTCGCGGTCGAGCACAAATGTCTTTGCGTGCAGGCTGGAGTTTGTCGATCCGATCAGGCCGAACTGTTCCGCAAGGTCGCGGCGGTTCTGCTGGGCTTTCAGCTCGTAGACATTGACCCCGGCATGCACAAGCTGGTCGCGGTACCTGCGGTATCCGGAGTGGACCGGCAGCACGTCGGTGGCCTCCTGCGCGTTGGTCAGGGTGCGCACGTCGATCCCCGAGGCGGCCCAGTCGGACAGCACGCCGGTCAGCCAGGGTCCGGGTACGAAATAGGCCGAGATCAGCAAGACCTGCCGGTGGACGGGCGGCAGGATCTCGCGCAGGCGAAAGCTCATCAGGTCGCTGTCCGGGACCGGGCCCTGCCCCTTGGCCGGATCGTCGCTGACCAGGGTCATCTCGACCCAGTCGAAGGCGCGCGCATTGTCGGTCAGCTCTTCTGCGATGGGCAGTTCACGGGCGGTCTGTTCAAAGGCGCGGTTGCCCGGATCGGCGCGCAGCTCTTCCAGCGTGGCGTCGAGCGTCCCGTCAGCCGCCGGCGCCAGCAGCAGGTCGGCGGAAACCGCCGAAGGGCTGGCCCAGTAGAGGTCGAAATCCTCTGACACGTCCTGTGCCGCCTGTCCGAGCGCCACCACGTCCAGATCGAAGTAGTTCACCTGCTGATCGCGCGAGAAGTAGATATCGCCGATGTTGCGGCCGCCGACCAGGGTGACCAGCCCGTCCACGGTGAAGGACTTGTTGTGCATGCGCCGGTTGATGCGGCCGAAATCCAGCAGGTAGGTCGCCATGCGCGGGCTGCGCAGGACGAAGGGGTTGAACAGCCGGACCTCGATATTGGGATGCGCGTTCAGCTCGGCCAGTTCCGGTTCGATATCCGGAACGCCGTTGTCGTCGAGCAGCAGGCGCACCCGCACGCCACGGTCGGCCGCCCGTTTCGCCGCGTCCAGGAGCAGCATCCCGGTGATGTCTTTCTGCCAGATGTAGTAGCGCAGATCGAGGCTGTCTTCGGCCATGTCGGCCAGTTGCAGCCGCCCGGCAAAGGCGCTGATGCCGTCTTGCAGGTTGGTCACCCCCGACAGGCCCGGATGCGCGGCGGCAAGCGGCAGGATCAGCGCCCCCAGCGCGCTGTCGTCGCGCGGCGCGATCGCCCGGCTGTCGACCCGGTTGTCCGCTTCGGGCACCCCGTAGAACAACCGAAAGCTGCCGGTGGCGATCAGGTAGACGGCCAGAAGCGCCGCGAGGTAGCGAAAGACGGTACGCATGTGGATTTTCCTGCCCTTGGCCCATGTCCCTGACAGATTAGGTGTGCCTGTCGGTCGGGGCAACACGCTTGGTCCATATGACCGGATCGCCGTGCGGCACGGGCGTTATGTGGTGACGGCGCTGACCCGGTGACGGGTCAGGCCGCGTCCATGTCCATCTGCTGGCGGTTCCACAAGTTGGCATAGCGCCCGTTCTGCGCCAGCAGGTCGTCATGGGTGCCGCGTTCGATGATCTCGCCGGCCTCGAGCACGATGATCTGGTCGGCCTCGGCCACGGTCGAGAGCCGGTGCGCGATCGTGATCACCGTGCGCCCCTGCCCGGCACGGGCCAGCGCGCCCTTGATCTCCTGCTCGGTATCGGTGTCAAGCGCGCTGGTCGCCTCGTCCAACAGCAGGATCGGCGGGTTTTTCAGCAGCGTCCGGGCGATGCCGACGCGCTGCTTTTCGCCGCCCGACAGCTTCAGCCCGCGTTCGCCGACCTTGGTATCATAGCCATCGGGCAGCGAGGCGATGAAGTCATGGATCTGGGCATCGCGGGCGGCCTGCTCGATCTCGTCCTGGGTGGCGCCGTCGCGGCCATATGCGATGTTGTAGCGGATGGTGTCGTTAAAGAGCACGGTATCCTGCGGCACCACGCCGATGGCGGCGTGCAGGCTGGACTGGGTGACATCGCGCAGATCCTGGCCGTCGATCCGCAAAGCGCCGCCGGTCACGTCGTAAAAGCGGAACAGCAGCCGCCCGATGGTCGATTTGCCCGACCCGGTGGCGCCGACGATGGCCACGGTCTGGCCCGCCGGCACGCTCAGGCTGATGCCCTTGAGGATCTCGCGGTTGGCCTCGTAGCCGAAGCTGACATCTTCGAGGTCGATCCGTCCCCCACCGACGCGCAGCGGAACCGCGCCGGGTTTGTCGGCGACGTCCTCGGGCTGCTCGAGCAGGTCGAACATGTCGCCCATATCGACAAGGCTCTGCCGGATTTCGCGGTAAACGGTGCCGAGAAAGTTCAGCGGCACGGTGATCTGCACCATATAGGCGTTGACCATGACGAAATCGCCGACCGTAAGATCGCCGTTTTGCACCCCGATGGCGGCCAGCACCATCACCCCGATCAACCCCATTGTGATAAAGAACGACTGGCCGAAATTCAGGAAGGCCAGCGAATAGGCGGTTTTCAGAGCGGCCTGGGCATAGGCCCGCATGGCGCCGTCATACCGGGTGGCCTCGCGCTCCTCGGCGCCGAAATACTTGACGGTTTCATAGTTCAGCAGGCTGTCGATCGCCTTCTGGTTGGCGTCAGTATCCTGGTCGTTCATCTCGCGGCGCAACTTTACCCGCCACTCGGTCACCTTGAAGGTGAACCAGACGTAAAGCGCGATGGTGACGGCGACGATGACCAGGTACCAGACGTCGAAGAGCACGGTCAGGATCACCGCGACCATAGTCAGTTCCAGGATCAGCGGCCCGACCGAGAACAACATGAACCGCAAAAGGAATTCGACGCCCTTCACCCCGCGCTCGACAATACGGCTGAGCGCGCCGGTCTTGCGTGAAATGTGATAGCGCAGCGACAGCCGGTGAATGTGGCGGAAGGTTTCCAGCGCCAGCCGCCGGAGCGCGCGCTGCGCCACCGGGGCGAACAGGGCATCGCGCAATTGCTGAAACCCCACCGTCATCAGACGCGCCATGCCATAGGCGACGGTCAGACCGATGGCGCCCAGCGCCAGATCCGGAACGCCTTCGCCGGCCAGCGCATCGACGGCGTTCTTGTAGACGATCGGGGTATAGACCGCGATCACCTTGGCCAGCACAAGCGCCACCATGGCGAGCACCACCCGGCGCTTCACCCAGGGCTGGTCGCGCGGCCAGAGATATGGCGCGACTTTGCGCAGCGTGCGCAGGTTCGAACTGCGTTCGGACCGGGAGGGGGTATCGGGCGTGGCGGTCATGCGGCATCCTTGTCTGACACGTCACATAGTCGGCCCGGCCCGGCATGACCAGTGCGTCAACTGCGACCATATTGTGCATCCACGCCAAACAGGCGGCGCGCCTTCGGCCCATTCCATGCCCTGATGAGGGACGCTGTCCCTCAAACTCCCTGGGATATTTTCGAACAGAAGAAGCCCAAGGCGCGCGCGCCCTTTCATCTCTTTTCAAATACTCCGGGGGAGGCGCCCGCAGGCGCCGGGGGCAGCGCCCCCCGGGTCCACGGGTACCGGGTGCGGGTCAGTCGGGAATGGTGAAAACCTGGCCGGGATAGATCAGGTCGGGGTTGCGGATGCGTTCGCGGTTGGCTTCGAACACACGTACGTAGAGCACGCCCTCGCCGTAACGTTCGCGGGAAATCGCCCAGAGCGTGTCGCCCTTCTGTACCGTGACGGCGCGGATCAGCGGGGTTTCCTCGAGCGTGATCCCCTGCGGGTTCTGCGGCGGGCGCAGCGCATCGGGGGATTCCCGTTTGAACGGGGTTTCCAGCCGGCTGATCACGTCGCCCTGATCGTTCAGCTCGTCCAGGCGCAGGGTGTAGACCCCCGGTTCGACACCTGGCAGCTCGCCGGCCCAGCGGCCTTCGGAGCTGGCATTCAGATCGGTGACGGCCTCGTTGTCGAGATAGACCCGCACGGTCGAGAGCCCCTGCGAGCGGCCCGAGAGCTGCACCTCTCCGGCTTCGGAGTAGCTGATGGTATCGAGCGCGATCTTGTCCATCACGTCGGGCGGGGTCGGGTTGGCGGGCTGTATCAGTTCCACGCCACCGGCGCCCGCGCGCAGAACGGCGACCGGCGCGGGATCGGTGCGCGGGCGCGGCGCGGCGCTGATTTGGGGGTCGGCCGGTGTTTCGGCGGGCGGCGCGGGTTGTGACAAGGTGGCGGCGACGGCGGGCGCGGCGGGGGCCGGATCCTGCGGTTCCGCCGGGGTTTCCGTGGCTTGCGTTGCGGATGCATCCGGAGACGCCGCCGGCGCGGCCTGCGCGGCGGGTTCGGGCGGCCGCGTTTCGCCCGGCTGGGTGTCTGCCTGGGGTTCGGTTTCCGTCTGGGGCTGGGTTTCCGTCTGGGGCCCGGTTTCCGTTTGGGGCTGGGCCAGGGCAAACTGGCTGTCGCCGGTCACCGCCGTGCCGGTCGGATCCGCCTGTGATGGCTGGCCGGCTTCGGGACCGGTTTCGCTGCGGCTGTCCGGAGCGGGCGCCGCAGGGGCGCTGGCCAGTTGCGGATCGGTCTTGGGGCTGGGCGCGAGGATGATCTGGTCGGGCGAGAGCATTTTCTGCCCAGCCAGTTCCGCCAGCAGGGTCAGCAGGCGCGGCTGATCGCTGAGCGGCAGTTGCAGGAAGGCGACGAAGGTGCCGCTGGCGTCGACGTCGAAAGCCTCCAGTTCGGCCGCATCCAGCAGCACCGTGACCCGGCTGCCGGCGGTGCCCTTGCCCGCGATCACCGTGGTGCCGTCGGCCTCGACCCGGACGAGGTCGAACACCGGCGCGTCAAGGGCCGGCGTGGCCGGGGTCTCTGCCGCATCGGCCGTGGCCTCGGGTTCGGATTCGGGTTCGGGTTCGGCTTGCGGTTCCGCCGCCGGGGCTTGCGGGGCGGATTGCGGGGCCGGCTCTGGCGTGGCCGGGGCAAGCGCCGCGGTTTCGACGGGCGGTTCGGGCGCATCCTGGCCTGTCGGTTCGGTCGGGGTCCCGGCGGCAGGAGCGGCGGCGGCAGGTTCTTCGGCCGGCTGCGGTGCGGCGTCGGGCTCCTGGTCGGGGGCCCGAGCCGTCTGTTCGGCGGGTTCAGGCGCCGGTTCGACCGGTTCAGGTGCCGGTTCGGCGGGGGTGGCGGCGGCCTCGGTCGGTGTTTCCGGCGCGGGTTCGGCGGGGGTGGCCGCCGGTTCGGGCGCTGCGGGTTTGGGGGCTGCCGGTTCTGGAGTTGTCGCGTCGGGGGTTTCCGGTTCGGGCGCTGCCGCGACCGGTTCGGGGGCGGCGGTCACGGCGACCGGCTCCGGCTCTGGCGTGAGCAGACCGCTGAAATAGGCCCCGCCAAGCGCCGCCGCAGACACCGCGCCCGCCACGGCGACCCAGCCAAGGGCGCCCATACCACCGCTTCCGGCCGATGCTGACATGTTTTTCCTTCCCCATGCACGGGGGAGTGTCCCCGCGTAGTTGAGCCAGCCTAGCAATCCCGCTATCAGGGGTCAAAAGCCATAGCTTGTCCCCTTGACATACCCCAGAAAGGCCAGCCCATGTCCGTCAAATCCGTCTGTGTGTATTGCGGATCGCGCGCGGGGGCAATGCCTGCCTATGCCGCGGATGCCCGCCTGCTGGGCAAGGCCCTGGCCGGTGAGGGATGGCGGCTGGTCTATGGCGCGGGCGATGTCGGGCTGATGGGAGAGGTCGCGCGGGCGGCGCAGGCGGCCGGGGGCGAGACCTTTGGGGTGATTCCGACGCATCTGCTGGAATGGGAAGTGGGCAAGACCGACCTGACCCGGTTCGTGGTGACCGAGACCATGCACGAACGCAAGAAGGTGATGCTGATGAATGCCGACGCGGTGGTCGTGCTGCCGGGCGGCGCCGGGTCGCTGGACGAACTCTTTGAGGCGCTGACCTGGCGGCAGCTGGGGCTGCATGACAAGCCCATCGTGGTGCTGAACACCGCCGGTTACTGGGATCCGCTGCGCAAGATGGTCGATCACCTGATCGACCAGGGCTTTGCCGATGCCTCGCTGGGGGCCTATCTGAGCTGGGTGGTGACGCCGGAGGAAGCCATCGCCACCCTGCGCGGCGACTTTGGCTGAACGTCAGGCCAGCCTGGCCAGCAGCGCGGCAAGGGTTGCGGCCTCGGCCGGGGTCAGCCGATCCTGAAGGTCCTCGCGCAGCGCGGCGGCGGGCGCTGACGGCGCGGCCTTCGGTGGCGGCGGCGGTGACGCCGGACGACCCGGCCCCGGCTGGCCCGGTTCCTGTTGCGCCGGGACAGCCACCTGTCGCGGCTGAAGCCGGACGCCGGAATAAACCAGCGGTTAACTGTGACCGTGGTACCGCGAATTCGGCGGGAAAGTGCCGCAAAAAAGCCCGGTTTGACCGGCAAGTCAGCTTTTCCCTTGCCTGTGAGCGATGGTCGTTGTCCTGTTCCGCCAAACAGCATTGTTGACGGCCATTTGCACACCCGAGTTAAACCAGTGAAGGACATTTTTCATGTGTGGATTTTGTGACCAAGCCGAGGTGGAAAAACCCTGTGACGACGAGGGTTTCGGAACCGTGACCGCCGATCTGGGCGAGACCGGCTATACCATTCCCGGCGATGTCAGCACCACCGAGACCATCACGATCGGCGGTGTGCGCGAGGAAACGCTGGATTTCGCGGGCGACACGGACTGGTTCCAGATCACTTTCAACGCCGGAGATTCGATCCGGATCGACCTGACCGGGGTTGATCATGACGCCGGCAACGGGCTGGGGGCGCTGGCGGACACCTATCTGCGGCTGCGCGATGCCTCGGGCAATGTCGTGGCCTTTGACGACGATGGCGGACCGGGGCTGAACTCTTCGCTGAGCGGAACCATCACCACCGGCGGCACCTATTACATCGAAGTCGACAGCTACGCCAACGCTTATGCCGGCGACTACCGGCTGGAGGTCACGGCGATCACGCCGCCGCCGCCGCCGACCCCGGTGGGCGCGGTGCAGGGCGCCAATGCGCTGGATGACAGCGGGCCGATCATGGTCTATTTCGCGCAGGCCGGCGACACCTATACCTACAACGCCAACACCTATACGGCGACCGGCGTCAACGCCTGGGAACAAAGCCAGATGTGGTCGATTTTCGAAGGTGTCGAGGCCTTTGCCGATATCGATTTCCAGGTGACCACCGACCGCGCGGCGGCAGACCTGGAATGGGCGACGGACGTGCTGCCGTCGTCGGCCAGCGGAACGCTTCTGGGGTTCTTCTTCTTCCCCGACGCGGCGGGCAACGGCGGTTATGGGGTGCTCAACAACAACAGCGGATCCTTTCCCTACTGGAACTCGGCCCCCGGCGGCACCTTCGACACCGGCGGGTTTATGTACGGTGTGGCGATCCATGAACTGGGTCACGGGCTGGGCCTTGGCCACCCGCACGACAGCGGCAACGGCACCCAGATCATGAGCGGCGTCACCGGTTCGGGCGATCGCGGCGACTTTGACCTGAACTCGGCCCCCTACACCGCGATGAGCTATAACGAGGGGTCGCTGATCGCCGGGGTGGCGGGCAATACCGCGTCCACCGGCCACGGCGCCACCTTTGGCGCGCTGGACATCGCGGCGCTGCAGGCGTTCTACGGCGCCAACACCACCCATGCGGCGGGCGACGACACCTATGATCTGGACAGCAGCAACACCACGGGCAGCGGCGCGGGCTACTATACCATCTGGGATACCAGCGGCACCGACCTGATGCGCTATCTGGGGACGGCGGACGCCACGCTGGACCTGCGCGCCGCGACGCTGGAATATGAGGTCGGCGGCGGCGGCTTTATCTCTTATGTCGACGGGGTCATCGGCGGGCGGACCATTGCCAACGGCGTGGTGATCGAAAACGCCACCAGCGGATCGGGCGACGATACGCTGAACGGAAACGCCATGGGCAACCGGCTGGACGGCGGCCAGGGCGACGACACGCTGAACGGGCTCGAGGGCGACGACCAGCTGTTCGGGCGCGGTGGCGACGACACGCTGAACGGCGGCGACAACAATGACAAGATCATCGGCGGAAGAGGCACCGACACCATCAATGGCGGCGATGGCCGCGACACCCTGCGCGGCGGCCGCGATGGCGACATCATCGACGGCGGCGAGGGCAACGACCGCGTTCAGGGCGGCAGCGGCGGCGACACGCTGGAGGGCGGCAACGGCAACGACATGGTCGACTATGCCGGATCGTCCGGCGCGGTCACCGTGGACCTGTCGACCAACACCGTGTCCGGCGGCGATGCGGCGGGCGATACGATCTCGGGCTTTGAACGGATCCGCGGGTCAAGTTTTGACGACACGCTGACCGGCGACAGCGGGCGCAACACGATCCTGGGCGGCAACGGCGGCGACACCATCGACGGCGGCACCAACAACGACGTGCTGAACGGACAGGGCGGCGACGACACCTTTCTGTTTGCCACCGGCGACGGCAATGACACGATCGACGGCGGCGGCGATACCGACACCTGCGATTATACCGGGTTCGACAGCACCGATTTCACCATCGTCGATCTGGCCGGCGCCAACTGGACGGTGACCGAAATCGCCACCGGCCATATCGATACGCTGAGCAGCATCGAGGTGCTGGTGTTCGACGACATGACACTGGTCGCCTGACGCGCCTGCCCCATCGTATTGATTCAGCTCGGCTGCCGCGCCGCCGCGCTCTTGATCGCGCGTCGATGTTTCTGGTAGACGGCCGCATGCGAGGATGGACCATGGCCCAACGGTTTTCAGAACGAGATACCCGGACCAACGCCCTTGGGGGGTGCGTGGGTTAGGTCTGCGCATCCTCTCAGAACAGGTTCGCGAGAGCCTTTTCATCAGGGCGGCACCATCCGGTGGCCGCCTTTTTTGTTTTCCAGACACAAGGAGACCCGAGCTGTGCCCAATCAGCTGTTGGAAGAACACGACGATACCGAGGAGACCCCGCCGAATGGCGCGGTCTCCCTGAATTCACCCTCACGCATACGACGCCAGCGGTCTGTTCTGCCATTGCCCCATCGGGCAGTGAACAGAGGACTTTTGCCGTAAGCTATTGTTATCATTTATTTATTTGACGTTATTCCACGATCGCCGTACAACCCTCGCATCTGCTTTGGGGCGTTCGTCTAGCGGTCAGGACATTCGTCTTTCTAACGGAGAACACGGGTTCGACTCCCGTACGCCCTGCCAGGCAGATCGCGGTCGCGTAGCTCAATGGGAGAGCACCGGATTGTCTATCCGGGTGTTGCGGGTTCGAGTCCCGTCGCGACCGCCAAGCCCCCCGGGACCGCCAAACGAAAAAGCCCCGCGCGGCTGCGCGGGGCTTTCGTTGTTCCGTGGCGGTCCCGCTTACATGCGCGAGGCGACGTTTTCCCAGTTGACCAGGTTGTCGAGGAAGTTGGTCAGATAGGCCGGACGCTTGTTGCGGAAGTCGATGTAATAGGAATGTTCCCACACGTCGCAGCCCAGCAGGGCGGTCTGGCCGAAGCAGAGCGGGTTCACGCCGTTTTCGGTCTTGGTGACGGCCAGCGAGCCATCGGCGTTCTTGACCAGCCAGGCCCAGCCCGAACCGAACTGACCGGCGCCGGCGGCGGAGAACTGCGATTTGAACTCATCAACCGAGCCAAAGCTTTCGACCAGCGCCTTTTCCAGCTCGCCGGGCATGGCGCTGTCGCCGGGGCCCATCATTTCCCAGAACTGGTTGTGGTTCCACAGCTGGCTGATGTTGTTGAAGATCCCGTTCTGGGCCACGGCGGATTTGTCGTAGGTGCCGACGATGATCTCTTCCAGCGACTTGCCGTCCCATTCGGTGCCGGCGATCAGCTTGTTGCCGTTGTCCACATAGGCCTTGTGGTGCAGATCGTGGTGATATTCCAGCGTTTCCTTGGACATGCCCTTGGATGCCAGCGCGTCATGTGCATAAGGAAGGTCGGGAAGTTCAAAAGCCATAATGGGCCCCCTGATGGTATCTGTTGCGGTTAGCCGTTTACATGCGGCTCCGGCACGGGCAGGTCAAGGGTTTAGAGGCGGAAACAACATCATGGGGTGGGTCTGCGGGTGCTGACACGACTGCGAAAGACGCTGTACCGGGCACGGGGCCATGTCGATGGGCAACTGGGCGGCGAGCGGTTCCGGCTGGATCCCTATCATTCCAAGTTCTGGCGGCGGGCCAGCGCCGGCAACTGGGAGCCGGAGACATTCGCCGTGCTGCGCGACCACCTGCACCCCGACCGCGATTACCTCGACATCGGCGCATGGATTGGGCCGACGGTGCTGTTCGGCGCGCGCCGCGCCCGGCATGTCTATTGCTTTGAGCCGGACCCGGTCGCCTTTCGCCACCTGGCGTGGAACATCGAGCTGAACGGGCTGCGCAATGTCAGCGCCTTTGCGGTGGCGCTGTCGAACCGGTTCGGCGTGGCGCGGATGGCCAGTTTCGGCGGCGAGGCCGGGGATTCGATGACCAGCCTGCTGAACGCGGGCGGCGATCAGGGTATGGATGTGGTGACCGTGAGCTGGGACGATTTCGCCGCCTCGGTAGACCTGAGCGCGGTGTCGCTGGTCAAGATGGACATCGAGGGCGCGGAATTCGACGTGCTGCCGGCGCTGATCCCCTGGCTGCAGGCACAGCGCCCGGCGCTCTACCTGTCGACCCACGCGCCGTTCCTGGAGGCGGACACGCGCGCCGAACGGATGGCGACGCTGTTCGACATGCTGAGCTTTTACGGCAGCTGCCGCGATGAGGCGGGCCAACCGGTGACCCGCGCGGCGTTGGACGATCCACGCTACCTGGAGCGGTTCCCGAGCTTTCTGTTTTCGGACTGAACGGCTCGCCCCCTCTGGTCAGGGTTTTCACTTGGCGACCTTGCAGGTGCCCTTGCCCGAAAACTCATTGTCGTAGCCGTGGAAATATCCCCGTAATGTCAGCCGGTTCCGGGTCACGAACAGGCGCGCCTCGTAGCTGACATGAAGCTCTGACGTTCCTGTCGTGGGCACGTTGTGCAAGGTCCAGCCGAGGTTGATCCGCTTGTCCCCCATTTCGACCACGCCGACCGCGACCGGCTTGCCGGTAAGCAATTCGATTATGTCATCCCAAACCATTGCCGTTCCCGCATCCCTGTCGATCGTCAACCTCTGGGTTTTGGGAATGAACGACTGTTCCGAAGGGCTGCCGTAGGCCTTCAACTGGCAATCGTATACGACCGTGCCTCCGGCCCAGGCAGGCTGTTGAACACCGCCCATCAGAACGGCCGCGACAAGGGCGGCCGCGCAGCGAACAGCCCGGCGATCAGGCCAGAGACCAGGCCAGAGACCGGGCCAGAAAAACCGATTTTTCATGGTCTTATTCCCTTGTCCTGCGCGATTTCGGAAAGAAATCGGCGCGGTCATTTTCTCTTTTTGGACGGCTTGCATTTGCCGGTGCCGCGCGGCGGGTCCATGTCGACGCCCAAAAGATACACGGCGAGCCGGAGTTTGCCGGTCCTGGGCGTGTAGGTCGCCTGGTAGTTTGCCGAAACTTTCAACCGCCGGTTGGACAGCGGGATGTTCTTGACCGTCCATTCGAACCGGACCCGTTCGGGTGAATGGCTGGTCACCCTGGCCGCGATCCAGCCACCGGAATAGTCATTTGTATACACGTCGATGACGTTGATTTTCGAATAATCGCTTTCGGTCTCGAGGAACATAACGGGCGAAATCCAGCCCGCGGCGGAATTGGCGACCAACTCGCATTCCAGAATCGTTCCGGCAAAGGCGCCAAAGGGCCAAAGGGCCAGAAGGGCGGCCAGGATCTTATGTCGCATGATTTACCTCGGGTGTTTCCGCGCCCTGGGCGGGTGTTACTTTTGCTGGCTGACTTTGCACTTGCCTGAGCCGCGCGGTTCGTTGTCGAAATAGTTCAGTTGCACAGAGACGGTGACCTTGTGGGTCCTGGTGTTCAGGATCGCCTTGTACTGCGCGGTTTCCTTGGTGTTGACGTTGCCGACGGGAATGTTCTTGACCGTCCAGTTCAGCCGCAGCGACGACGCGCTGCGCCGACTGACCTGGGCGGGCACCGGGACCTTGACCACCTCGGCGATGATGCCGTCGAACACCATCGCGGTCTGTTCGGACTGGTCGACCGAAATGATCATTCGGGGGGGCCACCCAGCCGGTGCCGAAATCATTGATCTCGCAATCGTATAGTTTTCCGGCAGCCCAGGCGGGAAAGGAAACTGACATGAAAAATGCAAAAAGAGAAAGAAAACGAAAAGCCATTAGAATCCCCAAAATAGCCTGCGCAATATAGCTGGACACTTTGGCGCAACAACGCCAAATTGAAAAACTCTGTGTTTTCTGACCGGATTTCAGACGCAATTGAAATGGAGAATGCCGAAAAATCGGCAAATGGGCCGAAGCCCTCTGACAGGTTCAGCGCGGTCGGGCGGGGCCGCGAAACGGACAGGCCGCCACCGATCCGGCTAGATGTCCTCTCCGGGCGGCTCCAGCGGCCCGCCGGGCGCGGCCAGGCCACGCTCGGGCAGCCACGGGTTCAGCTCCAGCGCGCGGGCCAGCGCATCGCGCGCCTCGTCCATACGGCCCAGCCCGAACAAGGCCAGGGCCCGGCCGCTGAGCGCGGCGACATGGTCGGGCGACAGCGCGATGGCCCGGTCCAGATCGACCAGCGCCGCCGCGAAATCCTGCCGCAGGTAGTTTACGAAGGCGCGCTGATTGTAGCCCTCGGCATAGTTCGGGCAGTAGTCGATCAGCCGGTTGAACTCGGTGATCGCCCCGGCGAAATCGTAGCCCGCGCGCTGGGTCATGCCGCGATCGAGGATCGCCTGGGCCTGATCGTTGGGGGCATCCGCCCAATACGCCCACATCTGGTTGGAAATCGCGCGGGCGGCCATGTCATTGGGGGCCGCCTGAACCTGGCGCATAAGGTCCGACAGGGCCGCCGAATGATCGGGGGCCGGCGGACAGGGCTCGGCCGCCGCCTGGGTCGCCAGAACAATGGCGCAGCTGTGCAGCAGGCGTTTCATGACCCAATGGTGGGGCATCGCCCGCGCCGGTCAAGTCCCCTCGCCCAGCGCGCCCAGCGGCCCGTCTTCCTTGACCGCCTGCATCGCCACATAGGTCGAGCTGCTGGCGACATGCGGCAGGGTCGAGATCTTTTCGGCCAGCACCGCGCGGTATTCCGACATCGACCGCGTGCGCACCTTGATCAGATAGTCGAAATTGCCGGCGATCAGGTGGACCTGTTCGATTTCGCCGATCCGGGCCACGGCGGCGTTAAAGGCGGCCAGCGCGGTTTCGCGGGTGTCGGTCAGCCGCAGTTCGACAAAGGCGATATGGTCCAGCCCCAGCCGGATCGGGTCGATCAAGGCGCGGTAGCCGGTGATGATGCCGTCGCTTTCCAACCGCTTGAGCCGCGCCTGCGTGGGGGATTTCGACAATCCGATTCGCCGCGCGAGGTCGGCAACCGACATCCTGCCGTCTTCTGACAGGGCGGTCAGGATGGCCTGATCGAACCGGTCCAGTCCGGGAAAGTTCGTTCGCATCGTTTCATCCCTCTTTTTAAGTCCGAACGCCCTTTTGCATGCGTTCTTCAGGACAATAGCCTGAAATCTCCGGTGTATACTGCCCGCAATGACCGGAGACTCGCAATGACCAAAATCACCGCCCTGCGCCACCATATCGATACCGAAACCTATGCCGATCCCGACGCCGCTCTGGCCCGGCTGATCGATATGGCAGCGCTCGACGACAGCGACCGCGCCGCGATCTGCGACCATGCCGCCGCGCTGGTTCGCGACATCCGGTCCAGCACCGCGCCGGGGCTGATGGAGGTGTTTCTGGCCGAATACGGGTTGTCGACCGACGAGGGCATCGCGCTGATGTGCCTGGCCGAGGCGCTGTTGCGGGTGCCCGACGCCGATACCATCGACGCGCTGATCGAGGACAAGATCGCGCCGTCGGACTGGGGCAAACACCTGGGCCACTCGACCTCGCCGCTGGTCAATGCCTCGACCTGGGCGCTGATGCTTACGGGCAAGGTGCTGGACGAGGAGCGCAGCCCGGTCAGCGCCCTGCGCGGCGCCATCAAGCGGCTGGGCGAACCGGTGATCCGCACCGCCGTGGGCCGCGCGATGAAGGAGATGGGCCGCCAGTTCGTGCTGGGCGAATCCATCGGCGCGGCGATGAAACGCGCCGCCGGGATGGAGGCCAAGGGCTATACCTATTCGTACGACATGCTGGGCGAGGCCGCCCGCACCGAGGCCGACGCCGCGCGCTATCACCTGAGCTATTCCCGCGCCATCGCCGCCATCGCAGAGGCCTGCAACAGCGACGACATCCGCGCCAACCCCGGTATCTCGGTCAAGCTGTCGGCGCTCTATCCCCGGTACGAGGTGGCGCAATCGGAGGCGGTGATGGAGGAGCTGGTGCCGCGCCTGCGCTCGCTGGCGCTGCTGGCGAAATCTGCCGGCATGGGGCTGAACGTGGATGCCGAGGAGGCCGACCGCCTGTCGCTGTCGATCGAGGTGATCGCGGCGGTTCTGTCAGAGCCGTCGCTGGCCGGCTGGGACGGGTTCGGCGTGGTGGTGCAGGCCTATGGCCCGCGCGCGCCGCGCGTCATCGACACGCTTTACGATCTGGCCCAGACCCATGACCGGCGGATCATGGTGCGACTGGTCAAGGGCGCCTATTGGGACAGCGAGATCAAGCGCGCGCAGGTCAACGGCATGACCGGCTTTCCGGTCTTTACCCGCAAGCAGGTCACCGATGTGTCGTACATCGCCAATGCGCGCAAGCTGCTGGGCATGACCGACCGGATCTATCCGCAGTTCGCCACCCATAACGCCCATACCGTCAGCGCGATCCTGCACATGGGCGGCGACCTGCCGTATGAATTCCAGCGCCTGCACGGCATGGGCGAAACCCTGCACGACCTGGTCCGTATCCGCCACCGCAGCCGCTGCCGGATCTATGCCCCCGTGGGCGCCCATCGCGACCTGCTGGCCTATCTGGTGCGGCGGTTGCTGGAAAACGGAGCCAACAGCAGTTTCGTCAACCAGATCGTCGACGAGGAGGTCGCCCCCGAGGTGGTCGCCGCTGATCCCTTTGCCGCGCTGGACACACCCGCGCCGGCGCTGCCAACCGGCGCGCAGATGTTCGCCCCCGAACGGCCCAATTCGCGCGGTTTCGACCTGAGCCATGCGCCGACGCTGGAGCTGATCGAGCAGGCGCGCGGCCCGTTCCGCGGCCACCGATGGCAGGCCGCGCCCCTGCTGGCGGGCGAGGCCGCGCCGCTGGCACCCGCGCCGGTCACCAACCCCGCCGACCTGCGCGACCAGCCCGGCACCGTCGCCGCCGCCAGCAGCGCCGACATCGAGACCGCGCTGTCGAACGCCCGGCCCTGGTCCGAGGACGTCGCCCTGCGCGCCAGCGCGCTGAACGCCGCCGCCGACCTGTACGAGGCGCATTTCGGCGAGATCTTTGCCCTGCTGGCGCGCGAGGCAGGCAAGACCTTGCCCGATTGCGTGGCCGAGCTGCGCGAGGCGGTGGATTTCCTGCGCTACTACGCCGCCCATATCCCCGATGCGCCGCCCGCCGGCGTCTTTACATGCATCAGCCCGTGGAACTTTCCGCTGGCGATCTTCTCGGGCCAGATCGCGGCGGCGCTGGCCACCGGCAACGCGGTGTTGGCCAAACCGGCGGAACAGACGCCACTGATCGCGCATCTGGCCGTCCGGCTGCTGCATCAGGCCGGGGTGCCGCGCGAGGCGCTGCAGCTGCTGCCCGGCGGCGGCAGCGTCGGCGCGGCGCTGACCTCGGATCCGCGCGTGAACGGTGTCGCCTTTACCGGTTCGACCGCCACCGCGCTGAAAATCCGAACGGCGATGGCCGATCACCTTGCGCCGGGCGCGCCGCTGATCGCCGAGACCGGCGGGCTGAACGCGATGATCGTCGACAGCACCGCGCTGCCGGAACAGGCGGTGCAGTCGATCGTCGAGAGCGCCTTTCAATCGGCGGGACAGCGCTGTTCGGCGCTGCGGTGTCTCTATCTGCAAGAGGACGTGGCCGAGGACGTACTGAAGATGCTGAAGGGTGCGATGAGCCTCTTGCGGCTGGGCGACCCGTGGCAGTTGTCCACCGACAGCGGCCCGGTGATCGATGAACCCGCCCGCGCGGGCATCGCCGAACATATCGCCAAAGCCCGCGCCGAGGGCCGGGTTCTGAAGGACCTGTCGGTTCCGCAGGGCGGCGCCTTTGTCGCGCCGACGCTGATCGAGATCCCCGGCATCGCCGCGCTGGAGCGCGAGATATTCGGACCCGTCCTGCATGTCGTCCGGTTCAAGGCGCGCGACCTGGACCGGGTGATCGACGACATCAACGCCACCGGCTACGGGCTGACATTCGGGCTGCACACCCGCATCGACGACCGGGTGCAGCATGTGACCGAACGCGTCCACGCCGGCAACATCTATGTCAACCGCAACCAGATCGGCGCCATTGTGGGCAGCCAGCCCTTTGGCGGCGAGGGGCTGTCCGGCACCGGACCCAAGGCAGGCGGGCCGCATTACATGGCGCGGTTCTGCCAGCCCGACCGGCAGCGGACAGAGGCGGCATGGGACAGCACGACCGCCACCCTGCCCGCGCCGCAGGGCACCGATGCCGCGCCGCACACCGTCGGCCTGCCGGGCCCGACCGGCGAATCGAACCGGCTGAGCCAGGTCGCCCGCGCGCCGCTGCTGTGCCTCGGCCCCGGTCCAGAGGCGGTCGAGGAACAGAGGCAGGCGGTGCAGGCCCTGGGCGGGCGCGCCATCGCTGCCAGCGCCATGATCGACCTGCACCGGCTAGAGCACCTGCCCGGCCTCGGCGGCGTTCTGTGGTGGGGCGACGCGGAAACCGCCCGCCGGATCGAACGGGCACTGGCCCGGCGCGACGGGCCGATCCTGCCGCTGATCCCCGGCCTGCCCGATATCGCCCGCGTGCGCGGCGAACGCCACGTCTGCGTCGACACCACGGCGGCGGGGGGCAATGCCGCATTGTTGGGGGGAATGGGCTAAGCGCGCTTGACCCACGCGCGGTTTCGGCACAGCTTGCCCCCATGCTGCCGATCCGCGATCACAACCCGTCAGGGCGCACGCCCTATGTCGTCAACATCCTGATGGCGGTGAATATCCTCGTCTACTTTGCCTATTTCACCCTGCCGGGAGAGCTGGCGATTCATGCGGTCTGGCAGCATTGGGGCATCGTTCCGGCCCGCATCATGCAGGGCGGCGGGTACGAAACCTTTGTCACTTCGATGTTCCTGCATGGCGGGTTCATGCATCTGGCGGGCAACATGCTGTTCCTCTGGATCTTTGGCGACAACCTCGAAGACCAGATGGGCCACCTGCCGTTCCTGCTGTTTTATACGGCGGGGGGGCTGGGCGCCGGTCTGATCCATGTGATCTCGGATCCCTATTCGGTGGTGCCGACGATCGGCGCCTCGGGCGCCATTGCCGCCGTGATGGGCGGCTACCTGCTGCTGTTCCCGCGTGCGCGCATCGACATCCTGCTGATCCTGATCGTGTTCTTCCGCGTCTTCACGGTTCCGGCCTGGGTGATGCTGGGGGTCTGGCTGGGCCTGCAATTCCTTGGCAGCCTGAGCACCAGCGGTGAGGCGGGCGGGGTCGCTTACTGGGCGCATACCGGGGGATTCGTGGTCGGGCTGATCCTGACGGTGCCGCTGTGGCTGCGCCGGGGCGGAACCGGCTACTGGAACCGCACCCACGGCCATCCGCCGCATCCCGATCTGGAATACGATGTCACCACCAGCCGCATCCCGAAGGTGCGCCGCCGGTGAGCCGGTTGGACCCGACCCCGCAACACGCACGCGCCCGCTGTCATTGCGGCGCGGTGGAAATCGAGGCCTGGCTGCCCGAGGGGCTGGCCTCGGCGCGGCGCTGCGACTGTTCGATCTGCCGGCGGCGCGGCCCCGGCGCGGTCACCGCCACCACCGACAGCATCCGGGTGCTGTCCGGCCGCGATCACCTGCGGCTCTATACCTGGAACACGCACACGGCCAAACATTGGTTCTGCACGATCTGCGGCAGCTACGTCTACCACCAGCGCCGGTCTGACCCGGCCGAATGCGGCGTGAACATCGGCTGTCTCGACGGTATCCACCCGCGCGATTTCGCCGACATCCCCTGGACCGACGGCATCAACCATTCCAGCGACCGGGGCGCCTGACGCGCGTTTGCGATATATCAAGGCGCCCGAGGCCCGCTTGTGGGTCAATCGGATGACACCCAAGCAGGAGGCCCCCCATGCAGGATGGCAAGATCCTCGGCACGATCCTTCTTGGGCTGGTGGCGGTTGTCACCGGCGGCATCGCGCTGGTGCTCGCCGGTCAGACGCTGTCGGGTCTGGGCGCGGGCGGTCTTGCGCTGGTCGGGCTGCCGGTGCTGATCCTGGGCGGGATCTGCGCGGCCTCGGTGGCCGCGATCGTCAGGATGTCACTCAACGGCAACGGTACCGATCACGAAGGCTGAAAGACGGGCCTTTCGAATCCGGCCTACAGCTTCTGGTTGGTGTTTTCCCACAACGCCTTCAGCTCCGCGTCGATCTTGGCGGCGGCTTCGCGCACCTTCTTGCGCGCCTCCTTGAAGATCGCGTCGGCCTGTTTCTGATTGCCCTGCATCTGGGATTTGAAGATGGTGCCGCTCTGGTCGCGCAGTTTCTCGCACTCGGCGGCCAGCTTTTTGGCCTTGTCGGGATGGCTTAGCCGGATCGCCTCGAACTCGGCCTGTTTCGCCACGATTTCGCGCGAGTTCTTGACGATCTGGTCCCAGTGCTTCTGGTTGCCCTCCAGCAGTTTGACCGCCTTGGGCACCTTGACTTTGATCTCGTCCTCGAGCACGTCGACCACCTTGGCAAAGCGGCTGTGCATCTTGGCGAGTTCCAGATTATGCGCCTTGGCCACCAGCGCGCGGTTCAGCTTGGCCTTGTAGTCGGGCACACCCATTTCCGGCAGCGCGCCCCCGGCCCGGATCGCGCCCAAGGTCAGCTTGCCGACCTGCCCGTCCGGTTTCAGCTTGGCTTTCTTCTGGAACGCCTTCACGGCCTCCAGCGTCCTGGGGCCGAATATCCCGTCCACCTTCAGCTGGGGTTTGGCGCCCAGCTTGTTCAGGTCGGTCTGAAGTTTCTTGACGTCGTTCCCTTTGGAACCGCTCTTGAGCACGGCCATACCGGACCTCCGGTGCAAACAGCGCGTTTCCTGCGCGCCACTCTAGCCCCGCGGCCCGTTCGAAACAATACGGCCCCTCGCCGCAATCAGCCCCGGATCACCTTGGCGAAATTGTCGAAGATGCGTTCGTTGCCACAGATCACCTCGCCGTCCGACAGGATGTCGCCCTCGGGGTTCAGCGGCTGAACGAAACCGCCCGCCTCGCGCACGATGATCACGCCGGCCGCCATATCCCATGCGTTCAACCGGCGTTCCCAGAACCCGTCGTAGCGGCCCGCCGCCACATAGGCCATGTCCAGCGCCGCAGATCCCCAGCGCCGCACCCCGGCGCAGACCGGCATCAGCCGCGCCAGATCCTGCAGCGTCAGCGGCAGATCGGCCCGGCCGCCGAACGGCAGGCCGGTGGCAAAGATCGATTCGATCATCCGGTGGCGGCCCGAGACCCGCAGCCGCTGGCTGTCGTTCAGCCAGGCGCCCTCGCCCTTTTCGGCATAAAACATCTCGTCCTTGGCGGGGTCGAAGACGACGCCCGCAACCACCTGGCCCTTGTGTTCCAGCGCGATCGACACCGCCCAGTGCGGCAGCCCGTGCAGAAAGTTGGTGGTGCCGTCCAGCGGATCGACGATCCAGCGCCGGGTCGGGTCCTGCCCGTCCTCGCTGCCGCCCTCTTCGGCGCACCAGCCATAGGTCGGGCGCGCGCCCATCAGTTCCTCCTTGAGGATCTTCTCGGCGGCCAGGTCGGCTTTGGACACGAAATCACCCGCGCCCTTCATGGAGACCTGCAGGTTCTCCACTTCGCGGAAATCCTTGACCAGCGACCGGCCCGCCTTGCGGGCG
Source organism: Seohaeicola saemankumensis (assembly GCF_020171285.1). Taxonomy (GTDB): domain Bacteria; phylum Pseudomonadota; class Alphaproteobacteria; order Rhodobacterales; family Rhodobacteraceae; genus JAIUZI01. Next base: position 84,684 of record NZ_JAIUZI010000009.1, on the reverse strand, counting down.
GCCTTCATCATGATGTTGAGATTTGCGCTTCCTGGCATGGTCCGGGCTCCTGCTGCGGTCAAGCCGCGCGTATACGCCCGGACCTTTCGGTTGCCAAGGGTCTTTGCCCGTCGATTTCCCCCATGACCCGCCGCCGCGTTACGTCACAGCAGCGCTTGCCTTGGGTGACGGGCAGGGTCATCGTGCGGAAATTCATTCCGAGGAGAGAAATGACATGAGCGAACAGATGTACCGCGTCGCGCTGGCCAGCCGCCCTACCGGCGCGCCCACGGCCGAGAATTTCAGCTATGAGGCGGCCGAGATCCCCACCCCCGGCGACGGCGAGGTTCTGGTGCGGGTCCACTACATGTCGCTTGATCCCTATATGCGCGGCCGGATGGACGATGGCCCCTCTTACGCGGCGCCGGTCCCGGTCGGCGGCACCATGGAAGGCGGCGCGGTGGGCGAGGTGATCGCGTCGAACAGCCCCGCCTTCAAACCCGGCGATTTCGCATTCGGCATGTTCGGCTGGGCCACGCATGGCTGCAAACCCGCCGAACAGCTGCGAAAGGTGAACCCGCAGCAGGCCCCGATCACCACCTCGCTGGGTGTGCTGGGCATGCCCGGCTTTACCGGCTGGTACGGGCTGACCCAGCTGGGCAAGCCCAAGCCAGGCGAGACGCTGGTGGTGGCCGCCGCCACGGGGCCGGTCGGCTCGATGGTGGGTCAGGTCGCGAAACTGGCCGGGCTGCGCACCGTCGGCGTCGCCGGCGGCGCCGACAAATGCAAGCTCGCGGTCGAGAAGTTCGGGTTTGACGCCTGTCTGGACCACCGCGCCTATGACAACGCCCGCGACCTGCGCGCGGCGCTGAAAGAGGCCGCGCCGGATGGCATCGACATCTATTTCGAAAACGTCGGCGGCAAGGTGCTGGAGGCGGTGATCCCGCTGATGAACACCCATGGCCGGATCCCGATCTGTGGCATGATCAGCTGGTATGACGCCGGCGGGCTGGGCGCGGGCGCCGATGCAGCTATGACGGTGCCGTCGCTGTGGCGCAACATTCTGGTGAAACACCTTGCCGCCACCGGGTTCATCATCTCGAACCACTATGACCTCTACCCCGAATTCCTGTCCGAGGTCGCGCCCAAGGTGGTCTCGGGCGAGGTCGCCTATGTCGAGGACATCGCCGAGGGGCTGGAAAACGCCCCGGCGGCCTTCATGTCGATGCTCAAGGGCGGCAATTTCGGCAAGCAGATCGTCAAAGTCATCTGAGACCCGCCCCCGAGCGGGCGCGGAAAAACCCGGGGGCGCGCGAGGCAATCGCGCGCCCTTTTTCTACTGGCTGGTGCCGGATGGGCATCATATCCCGATATATATTTCGATATCTGAATGGATGCAAAAATATTTTCCGCCATGCGCGAAATGGCCAAAAATTTTGATCCACCTCAAACTGCGGTCTGCGCAATTTTATTACCCTGACATCTCGCGAACAGGGGATTTGCCACATGCCGAAAAGCGATATTGACAGAACCGGAGAGTTTCCGTTGTTCGATCAGTTGTCGACAGATGTCAGGGTCTGTCTGCTGTCGGCGGCCCGCACCCGCAAGTACGACCGGGGGGCGACGATCTGCTTGCAGGGCGACCCTTGCCGCGCTCTCAAGATCGTGAAATCGGGCTGGGTCAAACAATATCGCTTGTCGCCCTGCGGCAACGAGGCGATCCTTGCGACGCTTGGCCGGGGACAGAGTTTTGACGAGATCGCCGCCCTGCAGGGACGCGCCAGCCCGACCTCGGCACAGGCCGTCGATGATTGCGAGGTCATCCTGATCGACCTGTCGACGATCTGTTCCTGTCAGAATGCCCACCGCGAGATCACCGCCGCGGTTCTGTCCGCCGCCTCGGGCCATATCGACACGATGATGGACCACATCGAACAGCTCAAGATCAAATCCGGCGCCCAGCGGCTGTCGGAATACCTGATCGACCTCAGCGGCTGCGAAGGCGGCTTCAGCGAGTTGGTGCTGCCCTATGAAAAGGTCCTGCTGGCGGGAAAACTGGGCATGAAACCCGAAAGCCTGTCGCGGGCCTTTGGCCGGCTCAAGACCTTTGGCGTCGCCAGCAGCCAGCGCCGGGTCACTATCAGCGATGTCTCGAAACTGCGGGCTTTTGCGGCGGCGCAGGCAGCCTGACGCCGCCGTCAGCCGATGCGCGCCATGAGCGCCTTGAGCGTCGCCTTTTCCGTCGCCGAAACCTCGGCCACCCGGCTGCGCCACAGCGTTGCCTGGCTGCGCAGGATCGGTCCGTCCGAGAGGATCTTGAGATGGTTGGCCCGCAGCGTGTCGCCGGTCGAGGTGATGTCGGCGACCGCCTCGGCGGTTTCGTTGCGAATCGTGCCCTCGGTGGCGCCCTGGCTGTCGACCAGCTGGTAATCGGCCACCCCGCCCTCGGTCAGGAACTCGCGCACCAGCCGGTGATATTTGGTCGCGATCCGCAACCGGAACCCGTGCCGCGCCCGGAACGCCGCCGCCGCCGCGTCCAGATCGTCGAGCGTGTCGACATCGACCCAGAACTTGGGCACCGCCAGCACCAGATCGGCCTGCCCGAACCCCATCGGTTCCAGCTCTTCGACCTGCTGTTCCCAGCGCGGCAGCTTCTCGTGCACCAGATCGGTGCCGGTCACCCCCAGATGGATGCGCCCGGCGGCCAGCTCGCGCGGGATCTCGCCCGCCGACAGCAGCACCAGCGACACCCCGTCGATGCCCTCGACCTGGCCCGAATACTCGCGGTCGGCGGTACGGCTGAGCCGGATGCCATAGCGTTCGAACCAGTCGAATGTCTTGTCCATCAGCCGCCCCTTGGACGGCACCCCCAGCTTCAGGCTCATGCCCCGGCCTCCTCAAGCTCAAGCATCAGGCCCGGACGCAGAACCCCGCCCACCGCCGGGATTTCGGCGCCGTTGCCCAGCTGCCGGGTCAGCGCGTCATAGCGCCCGCCGGTCGCCACCGGCGGCAGATCCGGACGGCCCTCGGCATAGAACCCGAATACGAACCCGTCGTAATATTCCATCGACGTCCGGCCATAGCTGGCCTCGAATTCCAGCGTTTCCACGTCGACCCCATGCGCCGCCAGCGCCGCGATCCGCGCCTCGAGCCGGTCCAGCGCCGGGGTGATCTGCGGCAGGTCCACCGCCACGTCGCGCAGCTGTTCCAGCGCGAATGGCATGGTTTCGCGCACCGCCATCAGGGTTTCCAGCCCGCCCATCTCGTGATCCGAGATCGGCGGCGTGGCGGCATCGGCGCGCAACGCCTCGATCCGCTCTTCGATCTCGGCCGGGCTGCGGCGGCCGATCACCGGCGCCGAACTGGCCACCGGTGCGGCCAGCAGGGCCGCGCGGGCCGCCGGCACCGGCACCCGCCGGGCAAAGCGGTCGAGCAGCGCCCGGAACCGCCGCGGCCGCCAGATGTGCCGCATCAGCGCCGCCTTGCGCCGGTCCGTCGTGTCCAGCCCGCGAACGGCCGCCATCAGGATGCCGATATCACCGGTCGCCGCCCGCAGGCTCAGCCCGTCCAGCGTTTCCGCGATCAGCGCAAAGACCTCGGCATCGGCATCCGCCGGGTTGCTCCGGTCAAACACCTCGTAGCCGACCTGGAGGAATTCATTGGCCCGGTCCGGGTCATGCTCCTGCCGCCGAAAGACCTCGCCGGCATAGGTATAGCGCGCCGGTTCCGCGCCCTGTTCCATATGCATCTGCACCACCGGCACGGTGAAATCCGGCCGCAGCATCTGCTCGCCCCGCAGCGCGTCCGAGGTGATATAGGCGCGTGCCCGGATATCCTCGCCATAGAGATCCAGCAGCGTGTCGGCGGGCTGCAGCACCGGCGTCTCGACCACCTGCGCGCCGCGCGCCTCGAACATGCCCCGCAGCGCGGCGGCGCGGGCGAGACCGTCAGACCGTGTCGCCATCAGCCCTGCCCATCCAGAATTTCGCGCACCCGTGCGACCAGATCGCCGCGCGCCACCTCGAACTGGCTGGGGCGTTCCTTCCATTCCTCCAGCGTCGCGTTCTCGGCGATCTTCGCGCCCAGGATCAGGTCCTTGATCTGGACGATCCCAGCGTCCTTTTCCTCGCCGCCCTCGATCACCGCCACCGGCGAATTGCGCCGGTCGGCGTATTTCAACTGGTTGCCAAAGTTCTTGGGGTTGCCCAGGTAGACCTCGGCGCGGATCCCGGCATTGCGCAGTTCGGCCACCATCGCCTGGTAATCCGCCATCCGGTCGCGGTCCATCACCGTCACCACCACCGGTCCCCGGTCGACCGCTTCGATGCGGCCCTTTTCGCGCAGCGCCGCCAACAGCCGGTCCACCCCGATGGAGACCCCCGTCGCCGGCACCTCCTGCCCGGTAAAGCGCTTGATCAGATCGTCATAGCGGCCGCCGCCCGCGACCGAGCCGAACTGCCGCTTGCGGCCCTTCTCGTCGAGGATGTCAAAGGTCAGCTCGGCCTCGTAGACCGGCCCGGTGTAATAGCCCAGTCCGCGGACGACCGAAGGGTCCAGCGCGATCCGGTCGGGGCCATAGCCCTGCGCCGCCAGCAGATCCGCGATCTGTTCCAGCTCGTCGATCCCCGCCCCGCCGACCGCCGAGCCGCTGACCGCCGCCCGCAGGTTGTCCAGCGTCGCCGCCGCGCTTTCGCCCCCCGAGGTCAGAAAGGCCACCACCGGATCGGCCTGCGCCTCGCTCAAGCCCACCCCGTCAATATAGGCGCCCGAAGCATCCAGCCGCCCCTTGCCCAGGAGTTCGCGCACCCCGGCCTCGCCGACCTTGTCGAACTTGTCGATGGTACGCAGCACCGCGTCGCGCTGGCTGTCATCAGCCAGCCCCATCGCCTCAAGCACCCCGTTCAGAACCTTGCGGTTGTTGACCCGGATCTGATAGTCGCCGCGCGCGATGCCCACGGCCTCCAGCGTGTCCGACAACATCGCGCAGATCTCGGCGTCGGCGGCCATCGACGCCGACCCGACCGTATCCGCATCACATTGATAAAACTGGCGATACCGCCCCGGCCCCGGCTTCTCGTTGCGCCACACCGGCCCCATGGCATATCGCCGGTAAGGCGTCGGCAGATCGTTGCGGTGCTGGGCAAAGACCCGCGCCAGCGGCGCCGTCAGATCATAGCGCAGCGCCAGCCAGTCGCCCTCTTCCTCCTGCCAGCCGAACACACCCTCGTTGGGCCGGTCGACATCCGGCAGGAACTTGCCCAGCGCCTCGACCGTCTCCACCGCGCTGCTTTCCAGCGCGTCAAAGCCATAGCGATGATAGACCCCGGCGATTTCCTGCAGCATCTCGGCGCGCTGGGTTACCTCGGCGCCGAAATAATCGCGGAACCCCTTGGGCGTCTGCGCCTTGGGGCGGGGCTGTTTCTTGGGCTTGGCCATCATGGGCTCCCGGCTTGGGGTCATCACGCGGCGCGGTCTACCCCATGCCCCGGCGCTGGGCAAGGCGGCGCGCCGCCCCTTCATCTCTTTACAAATACTCCCGCCGGAGGCCTGGCGTTTTCCCCCGGGAAAACGCCATCTCAGATATCCCCGAAATCGCCGCCACGCCCCTTTCCGGCGGCAAACCGCGCCGCGCCCGCCTTGCCCTCGCTCAGGAACGCCTCGGCCGAGACCCATTCCCGCCGCAACGCCGTCGCCAGTTCCTCCGCCGGCATCCGCGCCGACAGGAAATCGCCGCGCAGACAGCCCTGCGGAAACCGGGTCAGGTCCTCGGCCAGCGCCAGCGCCGCCGCGCGCGCCTGCCCGGGCGCGCAGACCCGGTCGGCAAAGCCGATCCGAAGCGCCTCGTCGGCCTGCACCGGGCGGCCGGTCAGGATCAGGTCGTTGGCCCGTCCCTGCCCCAGCATCCGGGGCAGCCGCACCGTGCCGCCATCGATCAGCGGCACGCCCCAGCGGCGGCAGAACACCCCGGTGACCGCGTCCTCGGCCATCACCCGCATGTCGCTCCAGGCCGCCAGTTCCATGCCGCCGGCCACCGCGTGCCCCTCGATCGCCGCGATCACCGGTTTCGACAGCATCAGCCGCGACGGCCCCATCGGGCCGGGCAGCGGCGCGCCGACCGGGTCGCACCAATCCTCGGGGAAGCCCAGCTGGCCGATCCATTTGTCCGCCGCGCCCGATCCGGCGGATTTCAGATCGAAGCCGGCGCAGAACGCCCCACCCGCGCCGGTCAGCACCGCAACCCGGGCGTCCGGATCCGCCTCAAAGGCTTGAAATGCCTCGAACAATGCCCAGGCGGTGGCCGGGTCCACCGCATTGCGCCGCTCCGGGCGCTCAATCGTCACCACGTGGACGGCCCCGCGTTGCTCGATCCTGACTGACATCGCTTTCCTCCCGCTGTCCCCCTGCCGACCCGATCCTGCACCCGCCGCGCAATTCGGGGCAACCCCCTTGGCGCGGGGGCGATGCGGCGTTAGATGCAGGGTCATGGAACAGCTCGAAGAACAGATCGCCCACCTCAGCCGCGCCGTCGACGACATGAGCGACCTCGTCGCCCGCCAGCAGGCCGAGATCGACCGCCTGACCCGGCAGGTCGCCATGCTGATGCAGCGCGAGGCGGAGCGGGAGGCGGAGGCCACCGGCGGGGTGGTTCTGGGCAATGAACGGCCGCCGCACTACTGACCGGCGCCGGCGCGGTTGCATGTGGCGCGCCCGGCGATAAGCTGGGTTTCATACCGTTTTGTACCGAGGTGATTTTATGGTTCGTCCGTTTTGTACAACCGTGGTTCTGGCGCTCGCGGCCATGTCGGCCGCCCTGCCCGCCGCCGCAAACCCGCTGTTTCCGAATTCGATCGTGTCGAACGATCTGGAGTTCATCACCGAGGCGGACGATCACGTGTTCCGCTGCCTGTCCTTTGACGGGCGCGACCGGCGCGAGATGCCGGACAAGCGCGGCGGCGATCTCTTTGCCGATCAGACCTATGTGTTCACCGCGCGCTATGGCGACGGCACCAGCGTCGGCATCTGGGCGCATCCCGATTTCAGGTCGCAGGCCCGCGCGCAGGGCTATGCCGAGACCGTGGCCGAGGCGGTGGGCAAGCTGCCGACGGTGATGCGCCGGGTGCTGGACCACGTGGTGATCCACGTGGGCGACGAGACCGCCTTTGGCGAGGATCAGGGGCATTTCTTTGTGCTTTATTCCGACAACATCGACACGCGGGTGCGCAACCACGACATCCAGGAAACCGTGTTCCACGAATCCGTGCACGCGACGCTGGACGCCGAACATGCCCGCAGCGGGGCGTGGCAGCGCGCGCAGCAAGGCGACGGCGGGTTCATCACCGACTATGCCGCCAACAACCCCAACCGCGAGGACATGGCGGAATCGGCGCTGTTTGCGTTCACCATGATGACCCATCCGGGCCGGTTGCCGGCAGAGGTCGAGGCGCGGGTGCGGCAGGTGATGCCGAACCGGCTGGCGTTTTTCGAAGGCATTTTTTCGGGGCCGGTGTTCCGGCAGGTGGCCGAGCCGCAGGGCTGTTCGTGAACAGCTGATCCCCGAAAGCGGTGCGTGCAGAGCACGCACCTCACGGACGGGCGGCGCGCCTCATGCGGCGGTGCGGTCCTTTAGCTTGTTTCGGACCCCGGCGGGTACCTGTCGTGGGCTCATGGCCCGCGCAAAGGGCAGTTCCTGCATTTCGGGCACATCGCCATAGAGCGCCTCGAACTCGGCGTAGTTGTCGAACACCCGGCGGCTGACGTTGTCGATAAAGGTCTCCGCCGGGGCACCATTGGCGAGGATGATCTCATGCGCCTCGGTTTCGACATGGTAGACGGTGAACCGCTCGCCCAGTTCCGCGAACGGCACGGGGGTGATGGTCGTGCCGTTGACGAGCGCACCGGCGTTGCACAGCACGTTGTCGATCAGCAACGCGTGATCGGCGGTGAGTGTCAGGTCTGCATGCGGAAGACCCCCGCCCAGGGCACCGGCGGAAACCCGGACCAGCGTCAGACGATCAGCGGGGCGGAATTGCGTGGCGACCGTCTGACGGCCCACCCATTTGACCGGCACCGCCCGCCCGGAGGCTGTCAGGACATGCTCTCCGATGCGCAGGCATTCCACGGCGGTTTCGCCCGCTGGCGTGCGTATCATCGACCCGACGGCAAAGCAGAAGATGTAGGGTGAATCGGTTGTCGCGGAAATGGTCTGACCGGCCAGCGTACTGTCATCGGTGAACACCCATGTGCCGAAACCGCCGTAGTTGATGATGGGTTCGCCCGTGGATGTCAGCCCCACCAGAGTTCCGGTTCCCCCGAAAGCGCTGGTCTGGATGAACTGGGTCACCGCAGTCGAGCTGTCGTCGGTGCCGTCGGCCTCGATGATGTTGGTCGGTCCGTCGATCCGGCTTCCCAGGGTCACGTCCGCTGGCGGCGTGCCCGAAGTAACCTGATAGTAATAGGCATAGGTATCGGTGGCCATTGGTGCATCTCCTCCGTTTGATGCCGCCTCCTCCCGTCCCGAAGGCTGAGCATTAAAAACATTCAGATGTTCGAATGGTTGAGTCCTTGATCTGCATCAAACGGCGCCCGCAGGTCGCCTGTCTGACCGGGTCTGGCAGCGCGGCTGGCAGGCAGGACAGGGCGGTCCGGGCCGCTGCGAAACAGAGGGCCGGACATCCGGGCAGCGCAGAGGCCGTCGCAGGCCGGTGGGTCAGAGTTCCTCCACCTCGATCACGCCGTCGAGGCTTTTGAGTGCGCCCTTGATCTGGGGGTTGATGGCGAAATCCTGGCCGAGGTCCAGTTCGACTTCGCCGGGCAGGCTGCTGTCCATCAGCAGGAGCTGCACCGGCCCCTTGGCCGCGCCCTTGGCGGCCTTGGCGGCGTCGTCGAGGATGGTGCCGACGAGATCGATGGCGCGGGCGGTGTCGATAAAGACCCGCAGCCCCGTCGCCCCGGCCTGGGCCACCACCGAATCCACCGGCCCCACCGACCGGCCCAGCAGTTTCAGCTGATCGCTTTCCAGCGTCGCCTCGGCGGTCAGCACCACCTTGGCCCCGGTTTCGAGGAAATCGCGCGACGCCTCGAGCGCCTCGGAGAACAGCGTGACCTCGAAGGCGCCGGTGGTGTCGGACATCTGCACAAAGGCAAAGCGGTTGCCGCGCGCCGATTTCCGCTCTTGCCGGCCCGCGACCACGCCGGCCATCTTGGCCAGATACGGCCCGCGCTCGGCCTTTTCGGTGACCTCGTCCAGTGTCATCACGCCCTTGCGTTTCAGCGAGACCATGTAGTCGTCCAGCGGATGCCCGGACAGGTAGAACCCGATCGCCTTGAATTCCTCGGCCAGCCGTTCGGCCGGCAGCCAGTCGGGACAGCCCGCGAGGCGCGGCTCGGGCAGGTCCTCGCCCGCCTCGCCAAAGAGCGATACCTGCGCCGATGCCTTCTGGTCGTGGACGGCCGCCGAATAGCTGACCAGCGCATCGAGGCTGTCGAACACCCGCCGCCGGTTCGGATCCAGCTGGTCAAAGGCACCCGCCCGCGCCAGCATCTCCATCGGCCGTTTGCCGACGCGTTTCAGGTCGACCCGGCGGGCCATGTCAAAGAGCGTGGCAAAGGGTTTGTCGACGCCGTCGACCCGCCGCGCCTCGGTGATCAGCTTCATCGCCTCGAGGCCGACGTTTTTCAAAGCGCCCAGCGCATAGACCAGATGGCCATCCACCACGTCAAAGGTGGCCTCGGACCGGTTCACGCAGGGCGGCACATAGGGCAGTTTCAGCCCCTTCTTCACCTCTTCGAAATAAACCGCGAGCTTGTCGGTGAGGTGGATATCGCAGTTCATCACCCCGGCCATGAATTCCACCGGGTGGTTCGCCTTGAGCCAGGCGGTCTGGTAGCTGACCACGGCATAGGCGGCGGCGTGTGATTTGTTGAAGCCGTAGTTGGCGAATTTTTCGAGCAGGTCAAAGACTTCGCTGGCCTTCTTGGCATCGACGCCGTTTTCGCCCGCGCCCTTTTCGAATTTCGGGCGTTCGGCGTCCATCGCCTCCTTGATCTTTTTGCCCATGGCGCGGCGCAACAGGTCGGCGCCGCCCAGCGAATAGCCCGCCATGACCTGGGCGATCTGCATCACCTGTTCCTGGTAGACGATGATGCCCTGCGTTTCCTCGAGGATATGGTCGATCAGCGGATGGACGCTGGCGCGTTCCTTGAGCCCGTTCTTGACCTCGCAATAGGTCGGGATGTTTTCCATCGGGCCGGGACGGTAGAGCGCCACGAGCGCCACGATGTCCTCGATACAGGTGGGCTTCATCCGCTTGAGGGCATCCATCATGCCCGAGCTTTCCACCTGGAACACCGCCACGGTCTTGGCCGCCGCGTAGAGCTTGTAAGACGCCTCGTCATCCAGCGGGATCGCGTTGATCTCGTCCACCGCGCCCTCGGGCGGGTCATAGAGCTCGGTGCCATCGGCGGCGATATGCAGGTGGCGGCCCGATTTCTTGATCAGGTCGACGGCGTTCTGGATTACCGTCAGCGTCTTGAGGCCGAGAAAGTCGAATTTGACCAGCCCGGCCTGTTCGACCCATTTCATGTTGAACTGGGTCGCCGGCATGTCCGAGCGCGGATCCTGGTAGAGCGGCACCAGCGCATCGAGCGGCCGGTCGCCGATCACCACACCGGCGGCGTGGGTCGAGGCATTCCTGAGCAGCCCTTCGACCTGCTGCCCATAGGTCAGCAGCCGGTCGACGACCTCTTCCTCCTGCGCGGCCTCGCGCAGGCGCGGCTCGTCCGCCAGCGCCTTTTCGATGCTGACCGGCTTGACCCCTTCGACCGGGATCATCTTGGACAGCCGGTCGACCTGCCCATAGGGCATCTGCAGCACCCGGCCGATGTCGCGCACCGCCGCCTTGGACAGGAGCGCGCCGAAGGTGATGATCTGGCCCACCTTGTCGCGGCCGTATTTCTCCTGCACGTACTGGATCACCTCTTCGCGGCGATCCATGCAGAAGTCGATGTCGAAGTCGGGCATGCTGACCCGTTCGGGGTTCAGGAACCGTTCGAACAGCAGCGAGTAGCGCAGCGGATCAAGGTCGGTGACCGTCAGCGCGTAGGCCACCAGCGACCCCGCCCCGGATCCCCGCCCCGGCCCCACCGGAATATCATGATCCTTGGCCCATTTGATAAAGTCGGCCACGATCAGGAAATAGCCGGGAAAGCCCATGCCCTCGATGATGTTCAGCTCGAATTCCAGCCGCTTTTCATAGTCTTCGACCGGGGCGGCATGGGGGATCACCGCCAGCCGCGCCTTGAGCCCCTCGTGCGCCTGGCGGCGCAGTTCCTCGACCTCGTCATCGGCGAATTTGGGCAGGATCGGATCGCGCCTGTAGGTCATGAAAGCGCAGCGTTTTGCGATCTCGACGGTATTTTCCACCGCCTCGGGCAGATCGGCAAAGAGCGTCACCATTTCCTGCTGCGACTTGAAGTAATGCTGCGCGGTCAGGCGGCGGCGCTCTTCCTGCTGGTCGACATAGGCGCCCTCGGCGATGCAGATCAGCGCGTCATGCGCCTCGTACATCTCCGACTTGGGGAAATAGACGTCATTGGTGGCGACCAGCGGCAGATCCATCGCATAGGCCATCTCGACATGCCCGCGCTCGGTCGCCCGCTCTGCCTCGGGCTGGCCATCCTCGCCGGGATGACGCTGCAGCTCGACATAGAGCCGGTCGGGAAAGGCGCGCGCCAGCCGCGCCATCAGCGCCTCGGCCGCGGGGCGCTGCCCGGCCCGCAGCAGCCGCCCGATGGGCCCATCCGGCCCGCCGGTCAGGCAGATCAACCCGTCGGACAGGGCCTCAAGCTCTGCCAGCGCGACCTGCGGCTGCTGCCCGCCCTTGTCGACATAGAGGCAGCTGTTCAGCTTCATCAGGTTTTCATAGCCGCGCTCGGACTGCGCCAGCAGAACCACGCCCGCGATGGGCGCGACATAGGTGCGCCCCGGCGGGGCCGCGCCCTCTTCCTCGTAGCACAGATCGACCTGGCAGCCGACGATCGGCTGGATACCGGCCCCGCTCAGCGAGACCGAAAACTCAAGCGCCGCGAACATGTTGTTGGTATCGGTCAGGGCGACGGCGGGCATCTCGGCCGCGCGGCACAGATCCGGCAGCTTTTTCAGCCGGATCGCCCCTTCGAGAAGCGAATATTCGGAGTGGACACGAAGGTGAATGAATCGGGGATGGCTGCTCATGCGGGCACGATAGGCGATTGCGACAGGGCCCGCCACGACCGAAATGCGATGCCCCGAAATCTGCCGATTGTGAGCGCTCACATTTTGGCCTATCGACAGCCCCGGGTGACCTCTTTCTGGTGCTGAGTCGTCGTGGACCTGTTCCTTGTTTTCGCCGCCGTGGGCTTTGTCGCGCAACTGGCCGACAGCGCCCTCGGCATGGGCTTTGGCGTGATCTCTTCTTCGGTCCTGCTGGCGCAGGGCGTGCCGCCGCCGCTGGTCTCGGCCAGCGTCAACGCCGCCAAGGTGCCCACCGGCATCGCCGCCGGTATCTCGCATGCGATCAACGGCAATATCGACAGGCGGCTGTTTCTGCGCCTCGCGCTGGCCGGTGTCGCCGGCGGCATAATCGGTGCGCTGATCCTGGGCGAACTCAAACGCCCGCTGCTGACCGTGATCATCTCGGCCTACCTGCTGGGGATCGGCACGCTGATCCTGTGGCGCGGCATCGCCGGCCAGCCGCCGCGGTTGCCCGGGTCGGGCCGAACCACTGGTCTGGGCGTCATCGGCGGCCTGATCGAAGGCATCGGCGGCAGCTGGGGGCCGGTCGTCACCAGCGGGCTGATCGGATCCGGTATCGAGCCGCGCCGCGCCATCGGCTCCTCTGCGCTGGCCGAACTGGCGGTCAGCGTCACGGTGGTCGCCGTGCTGATGGCCACCTTCCACCTCGGCCAATGGGGCGGCGACCGGGCGCCGGGCGACGTGCTGATGCCGGTGGCCGGGCTGGTGGCCGGTGGCGTGCCCGCCGCCCTGCTGGGCGGCCGGCTCGCCGCCATCGCCCCCAAACGCCCGCTGACCATCGCCATCGGCCTGCTGGCAATCGCCATCGGCCTGCAGCGCGCGGCCTCCCTGCTCTGACCCGGCACGAAGGAGGTTTGCCTGAAAATCAGGCGGTGATTTTTCGTAAAAACCTGAAACTCTTTCAATCTGCCGAACCGCACCGCAACAGCCAAACAGATGAAAGCAAATGACTATTCCCTGTGCACGGTCCGGGACAGCCCCGGCGGCATGCCGGAAAATGTTGCGGCGCAGAGGCGGTTTTTCTTGCCAGAGCGGCAAAGCTGTTCCTAACCTTTGAACCTGAACGTCACCCGCACCTTCTTCTACGTCGCATCGAAGAGGGTGCACTGCGGGTCTCAACGGGGTAAGGCGACAGGTTTCATAGATGGACATCACGTTTCTTCTGAACGGAGAGACCGTGCACCTGGCCGGCGTCGACCCGACGCAGACGCTGCTCGACTGGCTGCGCGACGAACGCGGCCTGACCGGCACCAAGGAAGGCTGCAACGAAGGCGACTGCGGCGCCTGCACGGTCATGGTCACCGAGGCCACCGGCACCGCCCGCGCGCTCAATGCCTGCATCCTGTTCCTGCCGCAGCTGAACGGCAAATCCCTGCACACCGTCGAAGGCCTGGCCGCCCCGGACGGCACGCTGCATCCCGTCCAGCAGGCAATGGTCGACCACCACGGCGCGCAATGCGGCTTCTGCACGCCGGGCTTCGTGATGTCGATGGCCACGGCGCATCTGAACGGCGAGACCGATTTCGACACCGCGCTGGCCGGCAACCTCTGCCGCTGCACCGGCTACGCCCCGATCGTCCGCGCCGCCCGCGCCGCCGCCGACCAGCCGGTCCCGCCGCACCTGCGCGCCGCGCCGCCTTTCATCTCTTCGCAAATACTCCGGGGGGAGGTCGCAGACCGGGGGGCAGAGCCCCCCCTCTTCCACGCACCACAGTCCGCCGACGCTCTCGCCGATCTCTACACCGCCCACCCCGACGCGACGCTGGTGGCGGGCGCCACCGACGTCGGCCTCTGGGTCACCAAGCAGCTGCGCGACATAAAGCCGGTGATCTTCCTCAACCGCTGCGCCGATCTGGCGACCATCGAGAGCAATGACGCAGAAATCCGGCTGGGCGCGATGGTCGACATGGAGACCCTGCGCGCCGCCATGGCCGGCCCGCACCCGTCCTACGCCGAAATGATCCGCCGCTACGCCAGCGTGCAGGTCCGCAACGCCGCCACGCTGGGCGGCAACATCGCCAACGGCTCGCCGATCGGCGACAACCCCCCGGCGCTGATCGCGCTGGGCGCGACGCTGCACCTGCGCCGGGGCGACGACCGCCGGGCGATGCCGGTGGAGGACTTCTTTATCGGCTACGGCAAGCAGGACCGCGCGCCCGGCGAATTCGTAGAGGCGGTCACCATCCCGCGCCAGCCCGACCGGTTGAAATGCTACAAGCTGTCCAAGCGGTTCGATCAGGACATCTCAGCGGTTTGCGGCTGTTTCAACATCACCGTCACCGATGGCATGGTCACCGCCGCGCGCATCGCCTTCGGCGGCATGGCCGCCACCCCGAAACGCGCCGCCACGGTCGAGGCGGCGCTGCTGGGCCAGCCCTGGACCGCCGAAACCATCGCCGCCACGCAGGCCGGCTTTGACGCCGATTTCACCCCGATCGACGACATGCGCGCCTCGGCCCGCTACCGGCTGGAAAGTGCGCGGGCGATGCTGGCGCGCTATTTCGCCGAGGATGGGGGCGAGACAGTATCGGTGCTGGAGGTGCGGGCATGAGCGTGACGCGATCCCACCCGCACGACGCCGCCCGGCTGCATGTGACCGGCACGGCGCGCTACATCGACGACATCCCCACCCCGCGCGGATCGCTGCACCTGGCCTTTGGACTGAGCGATACCGCACGCGGCACCATCACCGCGCTGGACCTCGACCCGGTGCGCGCCGCACCCGGCGTGGTGGCGGTGCTGACCGCCGATGACCTGCCCTTTGCCAACGATGTCTCACCCTCGGCCCATGACGAGCCGCTGCTGGCGACGGGCACCGTGCATTATGTCGGCCAGCCGATCTTCCTGGTGGTGGCCGAAAGCCACCTGGCGGCGCGGCGGGCGGCGCGGCTGGCCAGGGTTGAGATCGCCGCCGAGGTGCCGATCCTGACAATCGACCAGGCGATGGCGGCAGAGAGCCGGTTCGAGGAAGGCCCGCGCCTCTATGCCCGTGGCGACGCGGCCGCCGCAATTGCCGCCGCGCCGCGCATGGTCGAGGGGACGCTAGAGCTGGGCGGCCAGGAGCATTTCTACCTCGAGGGACAGGCGGCGCTGGCGGTGCCGCAGGAGGGCGGCGACATGCTGGTGCAGTCCTCGACCCAGCACCCGACCGAGATCCAGCACAAGGTGGCCGAGGCATTGGGCGTGCCGATGCACGGCGTGCGCGTGGAAACCCGGCGCATGGGCGGCGGCTTTGGCGGCAAGGAAAGCCAGGGCAACGCGCTGGCGGTGGCCTGCGCGGTGGCGGCCCGGATGACCGGGCGCGCCTGCAAGATGCGCTATGACCGCGACGACGACATGGTGATCACCGGCAAGCGCCACGATTTCCGCATCACCTACCGCGCCGGGTTTGATGACGCGGGGATGCTGCAGGGCGTCGAATTCGTGCAATACGCCCGCTGCGGCTGGGCGCAGGACCTGTCGCTGCCGGTGGCGGACCGGGCGATGCTGCACGCCGACAACGCCTATTTCCTGCCCAATGTGCGGATCGAAAGCCACCGGCTGAAGACCAACACCCAAAGCGCCACCGCGTATCGCGGGTTCGGCGGACCACAGGGCATGGTCGGGATCGAGCGGGTGATGGACCACGTGGCGCATGATCTGGGTATGGACCCGGTCGAATTGCGGCGGCGGAATTATTACGACGCGGCGGCTGGAGATTTTTCGACGAAAAATCTCGGGGGCGGGGCGCGTGATCTGACGCCTTATGGGCAGCGGGTCGAGGATTTTGAGCTGCACGGGATGACCGATGCGCTGATGGAGAGCGCCGGTTATGCGGCGCGGCGGGCGGCGGTGGATGCCTGGAACGCGGAGCATTCGGCGATCAAGAAGGGGTTGGGATTTGCCCCGGTGAAGTTCGGGATTTCCTTTACCCTGACGCATCTGAACCAGGCCGGGGCGCTGGTGCATGTCTACCAGGACGGGTCGGTGCATCTGAACCATGGCGGCACCGAGATGGGACAGGGGTTGTTCCAGAAGGTGGCGCAGGTGGCGGCCAGCCGGTTCGGCATCCCGCTGGAGATGGTCAAGATCACCGCCACCGATACCGCCAAGGTACCCAATACCTCGGCCACGGCGGCCTCGTCGGGCAGCGATCTGAACGGGATGGCGGTCAAGGCGGCCTGTGACACCATTCGCGAGCGGATGGCGGCGTTTCTGGCCGAGCGGCATCAGTGCGAGGTGGCGCAGGTGCGGTTCGAAGAGGGCCGGGTGTTTGCTGGCGGCGCCGAGATGACTTTCGCGCAGGCCGCGCAGATGGCCTATGAGGGGCGCGTCAGCCTGTCGTCGACCGGGTTTTACAAGACGCCCAAGGTGGCCTGGGACCGGATCCGGGGCGAGGGCCGGCCGTTTTTCTATTTCGCCTATGGCTGCGCGCTGACCGAAGTTGCGGTGGACACCCGCACCGGTGAGAACCGCATTTTGCGCGCCGATATCCTGCATGATGCCGGCGCCTCGCTGAACCCGGCGCTGGACATCGGCCAGGTCGAGGGCGGTTATGTGCAGGGCGCGGGCTGGCTGACCACCGAAGAGCTGGTCTGGGACGAGGCCGGGCGGCTGCGGACCCATGCGCCGTCGACCTACAAGATCCCGGCCTGTTCGGACCGGCCGGAGGTGTTCAACGTCGCGCTTTGGGACGGGCAGAACCGCGAGGAGACAATCTATCGGTCGAAAGCGGTGGGTGAGCCGCCCTTCATGCTGGGCATCTCGGCCTGGCTGGCGCTGAGCGATGCGGTTGCGGCCTGTGGCGACGCCTACCCGGCGCTGGATGCGCCGGCGACGGCCGAGCGGGTCTGGGACGCGATCGGGAGGCTGCGCGATGGGGTTTGATATCGAGGCATTGCGCCGCGCGGTGGCAGAGCATGGCCGGGTCACCCGCGTGGTGGTGGCCGAGGTACGCGGGTCGTCCCCGCGCGAGGTCGGCGCGGCGATGCTGGTCTGGGACGGCTTGGAAGGGGGGGGCCAGTCCGGCACCATCGGCGGCGGCACGCTGGAGTTCGAGGCGGCGCGCGCCGCACGGGCGCAGCTCCGCGACCGGGTGCTGAACCAGCACGCGCTGGGGCCGGAGATGGGCCAATGCTGTGGCGGGGCGGTGTCGTTGCTGAGCGAGGTTTATGATGCTGAGCGGGTGCAGGCTTTGACCGGCGCTGTGATCGCCCGTCCGGTGGGGGCGCCGTTTTCCGACACGGAAAACGGTCCGGAAAATTCGAAATTTTCCGAGGCGCCGCTGGCGGTGCGGCGCCTTCTGGCGCAGGCGCGCGGCGCGGGGGCCGCGCCCGAGGCGCGGCTGATCGATGGCTGGATGGTGGAGCCGGTGCACCGGCCCGCGCGGCAGCTTTGGATCTGGGGTGCCGGTCATGTGGGGCGGGCGCTGGTCGGCGTGTTATCCCCCCTGCCCGAGGTCGAGATCACCTGGGTGGATACCGCGCCGGAGCGGTTCCCCGAAGACGTGCCGGACGCTGTGACCGTGGTGCCCGCCGCCAACCCTGCCGATCTGGTCGCACATGCGCCGACAGAGGCCGAACATCTGATCGTGACCTATTCCCATGCGCTGGACCTCGAACTGTGCCACCGGCTGCTGCGGCGCGGCTTTGGCTTTGCCGGGCTGATCGGCTCGAAAACCAAATGGGCGCGGTTCCGGTCGCGGCTGGCGGCGCTGGGCCACGGGGCGGAGGCCATCGCCCGCATCACCTGCCCGATTGGCGAGCCCGCACTTGGAAAACACCCGCAGGCGATTGCGCTGGGCGTCGCGGCCCATATGCTGCAGCCCACCGCCAGCGAAAGACGACGAGAGGACAAACGCGCGTGACACAACCGCTTCTCCGCCTGCAGGGGCTGACCAAGGCCTACCCGGGCGTGATCGCCAACGACGGCGTCTCATTCGAGATCGGCGCCGGCGAGGTCCATGCGCTGCTGGGCGAAAATGGCGCCGGCAAATCGACGCTGGTCAAGATGATCTATGGGCTGGTCAAACCCGACAGCGGCACCATGGAGCTGCGCGGCCAGCCTTTTGCCCCGCCCGAGCCGCGCGCCGCGCGTGCCGATGGCATCGCCATGGTGTTCCAGCATTTTTCGCTGTTTGACGCGCTGAACGTGGCCGAGAACATCGCGCTGGGCATGGAGAACCCGCCGCCCCTGCGCGATCTGGCCTCGCGCATCCGCGAGGTCAGCGAAACCTACGGTCTGCCGCTGGATCCGTTCCGCACCGTGGGCGACCTGAGCGCCGGGGAGCGCCAGCGGGTCGAGATCATCCGCTGCCTGCTGCAGGATCCCAAGCTGCTGATCATGGATGAACCCACCAGCGTGCTGACCCCGCAGGAGGTCGATATCCTGTTCCAGACCCTGCGCAAGCTCAAGGCCGAGGGCACCTCGATCCTCTATATCAGTCACAAGCTGGAGGAGATCCGCGCGCTGTGTGATGCGGCCACCATCCTGCGGCTGGGCAAGAACGTCGGCACCTGTGTGCCCGCCGAGACCTCGGCGCGGGACATGGCCGAACTGATGGTCGGAACCGCGCTCAAATCCCCCGAACGCGCGGGGCGCGCGCTGGGCGATGTGGTGCTGGATGTCAGCGGGCTGTCGGTGCCCTCTCCCTCGGCCTTTGGCACCTCTCTGAAAAACCTGCACCTGGCGGTGCGCAAGGGCGAGGTGCTGGGCATCGGCGGGGTCGCGGGCAACGGGCAGGACGAATTGCTGGCGGTGCTGTCGGGCGAGATCCTGACCGAGGCGGATGCGGTCAAGCTGGAGGGGCAGCCGATCGGCCGGATGAACCCCACCGCGCGGCGCCGGCTGGGCCTGCTGACCGCGCCGGAGGAACGGCTGGGCCATGCCGCCGCCCCCGACATGAGCCTGACGGAAAACGCGCTGCTGACCGGATCGGTGCGCGAGGGGCTGGAACGCCGGGGGTTCCTGAAATGGGGGCCAACGCGGACCTTCGCGGAACGGATCATCCAGGCCTTTGACGTGCGCACCCCCGGCCCCGAGAACGCGGCGCGGTCGCTGTCGGGCGGCAACCTGCAGAAATTCGTGATCGGGCGCGAGGTGTTGCAGGACCCCGGCGTGCTGGTGGTGAACCAGCCGACCTGGGGCGTCGACGCCTCGGCCGCCGCCGCGATCCGGCAGGCGATCCTGGATCTGGCGGCCAAGGGGGCGGCGGTGATCTGCATCAGCCAGGACCTGGACGAGCTGATGGAGATCTCGGACACATTCGCGGCACTGAACGAGGGCCGGCTGAGCGCGCCGCGCCCGGCGGCGGGGCTGACGGTGGACGAGATCGGGCTGATGATGGGCGGCGCCCACGGGATGGAGGTGGCGCATGTCTAGGATCATGTCCGGGGGTACCGTGGGCCGCGCGGTCAGAATTGAGTATTTGGAAAGAGATGAAAGACAGATGAGGGCGCGCGGATGATCCGGCTGGAGAAAAGACCGCAGCCGTCGCAGGCCTGGTCGCTGGCGACACCGCTGGTGGCGGTATTGGCGACGATGGTGTTCGGCGGGCTGCTGTTCGCGGTGCTGGGCAAGCCGCCGGTGGAGGCGATCCGCACGATTTTCTGGGAGCCGCTGTTTGGCGAATTCTCGTTCTATTACCGGCCGCAGCTGCTGGTGAAGGGCGCGCCGCTGGTTTTGATCGCGATCGGGCTGAGCCTGGGGTTCCGGGCCGGGATCTGGAACATCGGCGCCGAGGGGCAGTATATCATGGGCGCCATCGTGGGCGCTGGTGTGGGGCTGGCGTTCTACCCGCTGGAGGCCTGGTACATCTTTCCGCTGATGGTGATCGGCGGCGCGCTGGGCGGCTGGATCTGGGCGATGATCCCGGCGGTGCTGAAGGTGAAATTCGGCACCAACGAGATCCTTGTGTCGCTGATGCTGGTCTATGTCGCCGAACAGCTGCTGGCCTCGGTATCGCTGGGGCTGTTGAAAAACCCCGAGGGGTTTGGCTTTCCGGGCAGCCGCAACCTGCAGCAATATGCCAGCGCCCATAACGCCGATCTGATCGAAGGCTCGGGCATGCACTGGGGCGTGGTGGCGGCGCTGATCGCGGTGATCTTTGCCTATGTGCTGCTGAACCGGCACATGCTGGGCTTTCACATCCGGCTGACCGGCGAGGCCCCCCGCGCGGCGCGGTTTGCCGGCGTGAACCCGGCGCGGCTGATCCTGTTTTGCCTCGGCACCTCGGGCGCGCTGGCCGGGATGGCGGGGCTGTTCGAGGTTTCGGGGCCCTCGGGGCAGGTCAGCATCGACTTTGGCGTCGGTTACGGGTTCACCGCGATTATCGTGGCGTTTCTGGGCCGGTTGCATCCGGTGGGGATCCTGCTGGCGGGCGGACTGATGGCGCTGACCTATATCGGCGGCGAGATCGCGCAGTCGCAGCTGGGGCTGCCGGCGGCGGCGATCCAGGTGTTCCAGGGGATGTTGCTGTTTTTCCTGCTGGCGCTGGATCTGCTGACAAATTACCGGATCCGGCTGGCCAAGAGCGAGGTGGCATCGTGAGCGCGCTGTCTGAACGTGTCCGGCAGGACCGGTTGGCTCTGCGGCTGAACGCGGGGCTGGGCCTGATGTTGCCGGTGCTGGCCGGTGCGATCTTTGCCGGGTTGATGGAAGGCACCAAGCTGCAATCCTTTGGCATCCTCCTTGTGATGCTGCTGTTTTATCCTTGCAACTGGGCGCTCGAGAAATGGATCGGCCCGCCGGCGGACGGCAGGGGACATCTGCTGCGGCTGGCGGCAATGCTGCTGGGATTGGCGATCGGGGTGCTGATCCTTTTCCTTGTCTTCTTTCCGGAGTGATCGCCATGGACCTTTCTGCAATCAACCCCGTGCTGCTGGTCGCCTCGCTGATGGTGGCGGCCACCCCGATCCTGCTGGCCGCCATTGGCGAGCTGGTGGTGGAGAAGGCGGGCGTTCTGAACCTCGGCGTCGAGGGTATGATGATCGTCGGCGCGATCAGCGGGTTTGCCATCGCGGTCGAGACCGGGTCGCCCTGGCTGGGTTTTGTCGCCGCCGCGATCGGCGGGGCGCTGTTGTCGCTGCTGTTCGTGATCCTGACGCAGGTGGCGCTGGCCAACCAGGTGGCGAGCGGTCTGGCGCTGACGCTGTTTGGCCTGGGGCTGTCGTCGCTGATGGGCCAGGGCTATGTCGGGATCAAGCCGCCGGCGATGGCGCGGCTGGACATCCCGGTGCTGAGCGATCTGCCCATTGTCGGGCCGATCCTGTTTTCCCATGACATCGTGCTTTACCTCGGCATCGCGCTGGTGGCGACGGTCTGGGCCACGCTGAAATACAGCCGCGTCGGGCTGATCCTGCGGGCGGTGGGCGAAAACCACGATGCCGCCCATGCGCTGGGCTACAAGGTGGTGCGCATCCGCGTCCTCGCGATTCTCTTCGGTGGCGCCTGTGCGGGGCTGGGCGGCGCCTATATCAGCCTGATCCGGGTGCCGCAGTGGACCGAGGGCATGACCGCCGGTGTCGGCTGGATCGCGCTGGCGCTGGTGGTCTTTGCCAGCTGGAAGCCCTGGCGGGTCCTGCTGGGTGCCTATCTTTTTGGCGGCGTGACCGTTGTTCAGCTTAATCTGCAAGCGGCGGGCGTTGCCATTCCGGTCGAGTATCTGGCAATGTCGCCCTACCTGATCACCATCCTGGTGCTGGTGATCCTGTCGGCAGACAAAAGCAGCGCGCCTGCCTCGCTGGGCCGTATTTTCCACGCCTCTCACTAGGGGCCAACTTCCATGCCCCGCCTGAAGGGGCCAACAAAACCAACTGGGGGATTCTTGATGAAACCAACCAAACTTCTCGCCAGCGCCGCCGTTGCGCTGGGTCTGGCAACCGGCGCCATGGCCGACACCACCAAGGTGGGCTTTGTCTATGTCGGGCCGGTGGGTGACGGCGGCTGGACCTATGAACACGACCAGGGCCGCAAGGCGGTCGTGGCCGAGTTCGGCGACAAGGTCGAAACCGTCTATGTCGAAAACGTGGCCGAGGGCCCGGACAGCGAGCGGGTGATGACGCAGATGGCGCTGGATGGGGCCGACCTGATCTTTACCACCTCGTTCGGCTACATGGACCCGACAATCAACGTGGCCAAGAAGTTCCCGAACGTGAAGTTCGAGCACGCCACCGGCTACAAGCAGGCAGACAACGTTTCGGTCTATTCCGCCCGCTTCTACGAAGGCCGCGCGGTGCAGGGCCATATCGCGGGGTCGATGACCAAATCCAACATCATCGGCTATATCGGCTCCTACCCGATCCCCGAAGTGATCCGGGGCATCAACAGCGCCTATATCCACGCCAAGAAGGTCAACCCGGACGTCGAGTTCAAGATCATCTGGGCCTTTACCTGGTTTGATCCGGCGAAAGAGGCCGATGCGGCCAAGGTGCTGATCGAACAGGGCGCCGACGTGATCCTGCAGCACACCGATTCGACCGCACCGCAGGCCGCGGCACAGGCCGCCGGTGGGGTGATCACCTTTGGCCAGGCGTCGGACATGAGCGAATACGCACCGATGCCGCGCGTCAGCTCGATCATCGACAACTGGGCGCCCTACTATATCGCGCGCACCAAGGCGGTGATGGACGGCACCTGGGAAAGCGTCAGCACCTGGGACGGTATCGGCGCCGGCATGGTCGGCATCGGCGAGATCTCGGACGCGGTTCCGGCCGAGGTGAAGGCCGAGGCGCTGGCCCTGAAGGACGCCATCGCGTCGGGTGAATACCACCCGTTCACCGGCCCGCTGAAAAAGCAGGACGGCAGCGACTGGCTGGCCGAAGGCGAAGTGGCCGATGACGGCACGCTGGCCGGCATGAGCTTTTACGTCGAAGGGCTCGAAGGCGAGATCCCGCAGTAACCGCACGGGTTCTGCACCCCATTCAATCAGGCGCCCCCGCAGTCCGCTGCGGGGGCGTTTTTCGTTCACGCCCCCCCCGGTTGGGCGGCCTCCATCTTGGACCCGCATGCGGTAACGGCGGCGGTTCTTTTGGTATCGCGCCCTGTCCGATGACCGGCGAACGGCGGTTTTCAGGAGAAAAAGGGCGTTTTTGCTCATTTCATCGCTATAGTGGCGCCTATGGTCAAAGAAGGCGGACCACAGCCACCCCGCCCCAAAGACATGCCGACAGTCGCCGATACTGACCGGATGGCACCATCCGAACCGCGCTGATCCAAATCCCGGCGGCATCTATTCAAAGAATACACCAGGAGGGTAAGAATTGTTTACCAAGATTATGACGCCCGTGGATTTGCTGCATATCGGCGACCTTGGCAAAGGGCTGCAATGCGGTGCCGATCTGGCGCGCCTCTACGACGCCAGCGTCGTTTATGTGGGCATCACGTCGACGGCGCCCAGCGCCGCCGCCCACAACCCGGCGGAATATGCCGCGAAACTGGCCGACTTTGCCGCCGCGCAGGCCGACAGACACGGCATCAGGACCGAAGCCCACGCCGCCATCAGCCACGATCCCACCACCGATCTGGACGACGCCCTGCTCGGGGCCGTCACCGATACCGGCGCCGATCTGGTCGTCATGACCAGTCACCTGCCCAACCTCACCGATTACCTGTGGCCCTCGAACGGCGGCAAGATCGCCACCCATGCGGCCTGCACGGTGATGGTCGTTCGCGGCTGATCAAACACACACTC
The DNA here is from genome assembly GCF_020171285.1 of Seohaeicola saemankumensis. Taxonomy (GTDB): domain Bacteria; phylum Pseudomonadota; class Alphaproteobacteria; order Rhodobacterales; family Rhodobacteraceae; genus JAIUZI01. The sequence continues at coordinate 60,745 of NZ_JAIUZI010000009.1, read as the reverse complement.
AGGGAGGCCGCACATGGCTGACGATACAAATCAGGGCATACCCGCGCCCGAAGGTGCCGCAGGCATCATCGAAACCGACTATGAAATCGGACAGGACAACGTCGAAGCCCAGGTCGGGCCCTTCGGCATCGACATTCACAACCCGGTGTTCCTGATCTCGGGTCTGTCCATCGTGGCCTTTGTGTTCTACGCGCTGGCCCTGCCCGAGCAATCCTCGGCGCTGTTCACATGGCTGCGCCCGGCCCTGACCAGCAATTTCGACTGGTTCTTTCTCGGGGCGGCCGACATCTTTGTTCTCTTCTGCCTGTTCCTGATCGTCAGCCCCTGGGGCAAAGTCCGTCTGGGCGGGGCCGATGCCGCGCCCGACTACACCTATGTCGGCTGGTTCGCGATGCTGTTTGCCGCCGGCATGGGCATCGGGCTGATGTTCTACGGCGTGTCCGAACCGCTCAGCCATTTTGCCTCTTCGCTGGGCGGGACGGCCTCTGAAGGCGGCGTGCGCACCGACTGGGCGCCGCTGGGCGCGGCCGCCGGCGATCAGGCGGCCGCCGCGCGGCTGGGCATGGCGGCGACGATCTTTCACTGGGGGCTTCACCCCTGGGCGATCTATGCCATCGTCGCGCTGGCGCTGGCGCTGTTCAGCTTCAACAAGGGGCTGCCGCTGACCATCCGCTCCGCCTTTTACCCGATTTTCGGAGAGGCGGTCTGGGGCTGGGTCGGCCACATCATCGACACGCTGGCCGTTTTCGCCACGCTCTTTGGTCTGGCCACCTCTCTGGGCTTCGGCGCGACCCAGGCCAATGCCGGCCTGAACGAACTGTTCGGCCTGCCGGTGGGCACCACGTCGCAGGTGGTTCTGATCACCGTCATCACCGCCGTGGCGCTGATCTCGGTCGTGCGCGGGCTGGATGGCGGGGTCAAGATCCTGTCGGAAATCAACATGGGACTGGCCGCGCTGCTGCTGCTCTTTGTGCTGCTGGTCGGCCCGACCCTCGCCATCCTCACCGGCTTTGCCGACAGCCTGCTGGCCTATCTCCAGTTCCTGCCCGCCCTGTCCAACCCTGTGGGCCGCGAAGACGTGAATTTTTCGCAGGGCTGGACTGCCTTCTACTGGGCGTGGTGGATCAGCTGGTCGCCCTTTGTCGGCATGTTCATCGCCCGCGTCAGCCGGGGCCGCACGGTGCGCGAATTCGTGATCTGCGTGCTGCTGATCCCCTCGCTGGTCTGCGTGCTGTGGATGTCCGTCTTTGGCGGCACCGCGATCCAGCAGGTCATCCAGGACGGGTACACCGCCGTGACAGAGGCGCCGCTTGAGCTGAAGCTGTTCAAGATGCTCGATGCCCTGCCGCTGGCCGGCCTCACCTCCTTCATCGGCATCATCCTGGTGATCGTGTTCTTCGTGACCTCGTCGGATTCCGGCAGCCTGGTGATCGACACGATCACGGCGGGCGGCAAGGTCGACGCGCCGATCCCGCAGCGGGTGTTCTGGTGCGTCTTCGAAGGCGCGGTGGCCATCGTGCTGCTGCTCGGCGGCGGGCTGGCGGCGCTGCAAGCGATGGTGATCTCGACCGGCCTGCCCTTTACCATCGTGCTGCTGCTGATGTGCTGGGCGATCCTCAGGGGGCTGATGTCGGAAAAGACCTGACGCGCCCCGCACAACACCCGCCTGATCCGGGACACCGGGTCAGGCTATTGTCCCTGCGCCCGGATCCTCAGCCGGTTTTCTCGGCAAAGGAGATCTGGAAGGCCCGGATCGCCCCCCCGGCCAGCGCGCTCACCGGGATCGCGCCGCCCGCGACCGACCGCAGGACCACCGCATTGCTGTCCCGCTCCAGCACCGCCATCGCCCCGCCGTCCTCGCTCCATACCTGACCCAGCGCGGTCTGCGTGGTGCGGAACGGGATCACGATGCGCGCCGCGTCCGATGCCGCCAGCCCGCCGGTATCAATCCCCGACAGGCCGTCAAAGAACAGGTGGATCATCCCCTCGGACCGGCGCCATGTTCCGGTGACCGCCGTCTTGCTGATCTTGCCCGAGGCATCCGAGATCGCGACGCTCCATTCGCCCGCGACCCCCATGATCTCGGGCGCCGCCCCATGCACCCACTGCGGCGGCTCGCCGGGCACGTCATCGTGCAGCTCGTAATCGCCATGGGGCAGCTGGTCGGGGGTATAAAGCGTCCGGTCCGACACCGTGAACTTGCCCTTGAACTGTGGCAGGCTCAGGTTTTCCAGCCGCGCATGGCCGCTGTCCCCGTAATTGCGCGACCGCGCGATGATCACTCCGGTGACCAGCGTGAAATCGTCCGGATCGGCGGCCAGGTAATGGGTTTCCTTCGGCGACACGAAATCGTTCACCGTCAGGTCGAGGTCGATCAGCCGGACATTGTCGACCCCGTCGCCGGTGTTCAGGATGTTGGTCGCAAAGATCCGGTCGGGATGCAGTTTCACCCGCCGGTGATAGTGGTCGGGCCCGCCGATGAACCGCATCGTGGTGTCGGTCTCGCCGGTCTCGAACCGGCCTTCGATCAGGCAGTCCAGCAGGCCCTTGCGGTCCCGCGCGCCCTGGTAGACGTGGATCTGATCCGAGCCGTAGCAGTTGAACAGCGTCCGGTGATAGCGATGGCCGACACAGGCGGACATGAACAGGCACGGTCCCCCGTTCGGGCGGTTCAGGTTCACGTGATGCCAGTAGTTCGCGTCGAACTGCTGCCGCTTGCTTTCGATGCCCATGGTCTCGAATTCCGACACCGGCTGGAAATACCCCGACTGCCCGTCCTGCACGGCGGCATAGGCGTCCTCGGCGGGGTGGTAGTTCTCCAGCCGGCACTTCTGCAGGTGCAGCATCTCGGAAGAGAAATTATAGAGCGCGGCGCGCGACCAGTGGCCGGTGATGTTCAGGTTGGAAAAACTGTGTTTGTGCGAGCTGGGGTTTTCATCCTTGGCCTCCAGGTATTTGCGCGCGACCTGAACACCGCAGAGCGGCATCGCCGCCTTGTCGCCGACGATATTGCCGCCGTCCCAGACCAGGTTGCTGGAATGGGTGAAATCCAGCCCCACCTTGTCCCTGGCCGAAATCAGCAGCGACGCCCCGCGCGCATCGACATAATTCTTGAACCCGCGAATGCGCGTCAGGTCCAGGCTGCCGTCGATCGCGTAGAACCCGTCGTTGACCATGTTCGGCGGGATCTTCAGGATCGCGCCGGGAAACCCCGCCATCGGGTCATCCTTGCGGGCGTTGTCCGAGATCTTCTTGAAATCCGCGATCGCCTGCTGCAGGCCCGCCAGGCTGGAATTCCGGCCGGTGGGGTCGACATCGTAATCCAGCACGTTGATCTCGGTCACCTTCCCCGCGCCGCCACTCGTCGCGGCGGCCTGCGCGGTCTTGTGGCTCTTGGCCCACAGGATCGACGGTGCGGCCAGCGTGGCCAGCGAAACCGCCGAAACCCCGGTCAGGGCCGCGCGGCGGGTGATCGACTTGGATGATGTCATAACATGGCTCTTTGCAATCGGGCCGCGGGAATGGCGCGCTAAAATGGGGGCGGTTCGTGTCGCGGCAGGTGTCGGCGCTGCCCGACCGCCCGTGAAAACGTTGGCCCAACTTCGCGCCCCGATCAAGCCTTGCCAGGGCCGCGCCGCGCGCCGCCGCCCCCCGTCCGCGCCCAGCCGGCGGAACCCCGCCGGCTGCGCTGTTCACCCCAAGGTTGTGCTGCTAAGGTGACCGGGCGTTCAGCCGCGCGGGGGTTGCCCCGATCACACCAAGGACAGAGCAACCCGACCGAGGATGCAACAGTGACGACCCAACACCCCGGCGCCGGGAGCCAGCCTCCCCGGCCCAGAACCGACGCCTTCCTGCGCGGCCTGGCCCGGCTCGTGCTGTCGGTGTTCTTTCGCGACGTCGTGGTCATCGGCGCCGATCGGTTTCCCGCCGGCGGCCCGGTCATCGTGGTGTCCAACCACCTCAACAGCCTGATCGACGGCGTCGCCCTGACCGCCGCGCTGCCGCGAATGCCCCGGATGCTGGCCGCCAGCATCATCTGGGACAACGCCCCGCTGCGCCCCCTGCTGGCCGCCGCCGGCGTCATCCCGGTGTTCCGGCTGCAGGACGTCGGCCCCGGCAACACCCGCCACCGCGACACCTTCGAACAGACCTGGGAGCTGCTGGCCGGCGGCGGTGTCCTGTCGCTGTTCCCCGAAGGCGCCAGCCACAATGAACCGCATCTGCTGCCGATGAAATCTGGCGCCGCCCGGATCGCGCTTGAGACCGGGAAACAGCGCGGACCGCTGGACATCCGCATTGTGCCCGTCGGCCTGTTCTACGAGGCCAAGACCGTCTTTCGCTCGCGCGCGCTGGTCGAAATCGGCGATCAGCTCGACATCGGGCCCGACCTGGACCGCTACCGCGACGGCGACGCCGCCGCCCGGCAACAGTCGGTCCGCTAGCTGACCGCGCGGGTCGATGCGGCCCTCGCCTCGGTGACGCTGAACTTCGACACCTGGAACGACGCCCGGCTGGTCGGGCGCGCGGCCGATCTCTGGGTCCGCCAGGACAGCCCGGCGGCCGGGGAACTCCACCTTGGCGACAGCTACGAAATGCGCCGCGCCTTCGCCCGTGGCTATGCCTGGATCAAGATCCACTACCCGGACAAGACCGCCAGCCTGCGCCGGACCATCGCCGATTACGACAGCCTGCTGACCGCCACCGGGATCGACGACCACCATGTCACCGCCCCCCACGACGGCGGCGCGCGGCCGGGCCAGATCGCCCGCTCGCTCATCGTTCTGCTGCTGGCCTCGCCGCTGCTGATCCTGTCCATCGCCCTGAACTGGCTGCCGGTCCAGATCTCCCGCGTCTTCGCCCGAGGCAAGGATCCCGACAAGATGGCGACATGGGCGATCTTCTCCAGCCTGATCCTGTTCCCGGTCGCCTGGCTGATCGAGGCCGGCCTCGCCGGGGGTCTCTGCGCAAAGGCCTTCGGCGCGCCCTGGGGATGGGCCAGCGTCTTTGCCGTACTGGTCGCCGCGCCGCTGTCCGGGCGCGCGGCGCTGACCTTTCACGACACCCGCCGCCGCCTGTTCAGCCAGGCCCGCGCCTGGTGGCTTCTGCGCACCCGCAGGGATCTCGGCCCCCTGCTCGCCGCGACGCGCCGCAACGCCCTGCGCGACCTCAGGGAAATCGTCGACATCTATGATACCGAATCGGGCTGACGCGCCACCGGACGCCCCTCCGCGCCACGTCCCCTGTTTCATCTCTTTTTTTTTAAATACTCAAATCCGACGCCGCGCGCCCCGCGCCCGCGCCAGCGGTTTCACCGACCCTCCGCAGCCGGGCCCGCCGCAGCCGGGCCCGCCGCAGCGGCGGCGTGACACCGCCGCCGCCGCCGGGTTCAGTGCCCGCCCGAGAACACCAGCGTCGTGACCGGCATCATGATCATCCGCAACCGCAGGCCCGCCGCATGCACCAGGCCGATGGTTTCCAGCGCGTGCAGGCCGAACTTCTGCAGGACACTCATGTCCTCGGTGATCTTGTCATGGGTCGTGGTATAGGCCATCGCCATGCAGTTGCTGCCCGGCAGCAGATGGTCGATCCCGCCTTCGTACAGCGGCTCCATGTTGACCAGAACACCGCCGGGTTCGCGGTGTTCCGTCGTCGGATCGCGCAACACGTCGGACGGGCGGAACTGTCCCGACGGGATCACGTCCTGTACCGCCACGATCACCATCGGCACGATCCGGAACGGGCTGGCGGCACAGCCCATTTCCGCAACCATGCCCACATGCACCACATTGGCGGCCAGCTGGCTGAACCCGGCCTGAAACGCCAGGTGCCCGGATTCCACCGGCACCAGGATACCCGCCGGGCGCAGGATCGGGTTGACCACGTCGCCGACCCGCAGCTGGAACTGGTCGACCTCGCCGGTCACCCCGGCGGTGACCAGCAGCTTGTCCAGTTCCGCCTGCGCCTGGTGCAGCGCCGCCTCGGCGCTCTGCTTTTGCGCCGGCAGCAGAACGGTCACGTTTTCCTCGACCGCCTTCAGATTGGCCTCGGCCACCTCCAGCTGCCCCTCGCGCTCGGCCAGCCGGTTCGCCTGCCGCTCGACCTCGGCCGGGTTGGCCGCTGGCGATCCCTTGTCCAGCAAGGTCTTGTTGCGGCGATAGTCGTCCTCCACCAGGTCGCGGCTGGCCACGGCGGACCGCACCGCCGCCTGCGCCGCAACGATATCGGCCTGCGCCACCACGATGGCCGCCTCGACCTCGTCGATCCGCTTTTCCGCCGCTTCCACCGCGGCTTCCTGCGTGGTGGAATCCAGCCGGAAAATCGGGTCGCCCGCCTGAACGATATCGCCGTTTTGCACAAAGACCTCGGTCACCCGGCCGCCCGACTGCGACAGGATCGTCACCGTGCGGAAATAGGACGACACCGTGCTGGTCGCCGGGTGGAAATAAAACAGCAGCGTGATGATGGTCACCGCGCCCATGAAACAGGTCACCAGCCCCCAGCGCAGCTCGTACCACATGGTGAAAAAGGTGATCTCGTGACCGATCCGCTTGCCCTGCACATAGCGGCGGAACAGGTAATCGGGCAACAGCGTGAACAGCGCGACAAACATGGTCTCCAGCATGGCTCAGCCCTCCTTTTCCTGGGTCTGCGTCTGCTCTGACGGCGCAGGTGCCGAGGCATCGTCAGACACCGCCCCCGCTGCAGCTCCCGTTGCCACCCCCGCGACCGGCCCCGCCGCAACCGCGCCCCGCGACAGCCGATCCAGCGACCGCGAGATCGACCTCAGCGGCGTCAGGAAATCCGGCGGCCGGAACGCCGCCACCAGCAGCGCGATCACCCAAAAGGCGTTGTTGTGCGTGAACAGCGCCAACAGCGCCAGAATCCCGATGATCTGCATCTGCGAATGGTTGGCATGGTGGCCCATCTTCTCGGGCAGCGCATGCAACGTCAGATACAGCAACCCGATCCCCAGAATCAGGGCCAGCGTGAAAATGATCATGACCGTCAGCAGATGGTCGCTGCCATCCGCGCTCACGATGTAACTCGGCAGGTGGTCGGGTGCGAGCGGGTTCAGCGCCGCTTCGGTGGGGGACGTGGTCAAATCTACCTCCGCAATACTTGTTCTGGTACAAGGGCCCATTCGCTGTATCCTCCACCGGCCGGACCAAAGCAAGCCGTTGGGATCGCGTGCAGCCGTCTTTACCGGCCCATCCGATGGCCCCTTGGTGCCAATGACAGAAGGGATGCAAGAATGACCAAACCGCCGATCCGGCACAGCCAGGCCGACCCCGGCACCGGGGCACGACTGGTCGCGCCCTCCGCCGCGCGCAACCTCGAACCGCTCTGCGCCCTGCTGGAACAGGTCGCGCCGCCGCGCGGCCGCGCGCTGGAAATCGCCAGCGGCACGGGCCAGCATGTCGCCGGTTTCGCCGCCCGCCTGCCCGGCCTGCACTGGCAGCCCAGCGACCCCGACGCCACGCGCCGCGCCAGCATCGACGCCCACGCGGCGGACACCGGCCTTGACCGGATCGCCCCGGCGGTCGATCTCGACGCAGCGCGCCCCGGCTGGTCCGCCGATCACGCCGGGATGGATCTGATCGTGGTGATCAACCTGCTGCACCTGATCCCCATGGCCGCGGTCGAGACCGCGCTTGCCGAGGCCGCCCGCGCCCTCGCCCCGGGCGGGCGTATCGTGATCTACGGCCCCTTCATGCGCGGCGGCGCGTTGACCAGCGACGGCGACATCGCCTTTCACGCCAGCCTGCGGGCCGAAAACCCCGCCATCGGCTACAAGGATGACTTCGACATCATGGACCTGCTGCAGGCGGCCGGGCTGGACATGGCCCAGGTGGTGGAAATGCCCGCAAACAATCTCGCCCTGATCGCAGAAAAACCAAAAACCTGATCAGGATCAAAGCCGGCCCGGGCCGCCCGTGGTTTTTAACCTGCAAATAATCGAATGTTTGCAAAAGGACCCTCCCCATGACCTGGACCGACAAACTGGCCGCCACCCGCGCCGGCCTGCGCAACCTGCACGGCGCCATCCCCGACACCGCCCGCGGCTTCGGCACGCTCTCCAAGGCGGTCAAGTCCGGCGGCACGCTCGAATACAAGACCAAGGAATTCGTGGCGCTGGGCATTTCGGTCGCCGACCGCTGCGAACCCTGCATCAGCCTGCACATCGAGGCGCTGGTGAAATGCGGCGCCACCCGCGAAGAGGTCGCCGACGTGCTGGCGATGAACATCCAGATGGGCGGCGGCCCGGCGATGATGTACGCCGCCAAGGCGCTGGAATGCTATGACGAGCTGACCGCCGCCTGAGCCCGCCCCCTGCGGCGAAATGCGCCGACGGAAATCCGGGGTCGCGCCGTATATATTCTGCAAACAGAATATTTAGGAGCGACCCCGATGACCCTTCTCAATTTCGCCGCCCTCTGCGCCCTCGCCCTCGCCACCGCCTCCGGCGCCGCCACGGCGGGCGGCACCAGGCCCGGCGCCCATTTCATCGAAAACTGGGATCTGGACGGCGATGGCCGGGTCACCTCCGCCGAGGCCGCGCAAAAACGGGCCGAGGTCTTTGTCATGTTCGACCAGGACGCGGACGGCGCGCTCGATGCCGCCGAATACGACCTCTTCGACGAAACCCGGCAGGCCGACATGGCCGAAAACGCCGGCGGCCATCAAAAGGGACCGATGCAGCGGATCAACCAGGGCCTGCAGCGCGTCTTCAACGACACCGATGGCGACGGCCGGGTCACCGCCGATGAATTCACCGCCCGCTCGGACGCCTGGTTCGCGATGATCGACCGCGACGGCGACGGGGTGCTGACACCCGCCGACTTCCGCCCGGCCAAACCCTGACGCCGCGCGCCCTTTCATCTCTTCGAAAATACTCCGGGGGTGAATTGGCCGCACGGCCAAGAGGGGGCAGCGCCCCCTCCCCCGCCGCGGCCACAGCCTCAGCCGCGTGCAAAGAACCGCGCGATCAGGAACAACGCGCCCAGCAGCACAGCGGGCAGCAGGAAGATCTTGAAAAGATATACCGACAGGATTGCGATGAAGCTGCCGATCAGGTCGTCGGCTCGGTCGAAAATGTTGGTCACGACCTCGCTGTAGCGCGCCGCATCGCCCGAGATCTCGCGCAGCCACTCAGCCCAGCTTTGATCGACATCGTAGGTCGTGACGGCACTGCTATCGACCTCGGCCATGATCTCTTCGATGATCGCCTGATGCTCGGCCCAGGTGGCAGCGGTCAGGTGGTCGGCCAATGCGGCCGAGATCAAGAAGGCCAATGGGAGCCCTACCCCCAGAAACGCGCCATAGGCCAAGAGCCGTCGCGCAAGCGCTATGGCCGGATCCCGCGCGCCCACCGCCCGATCCGCCAACCAAAGCGCCGAGGCGAGCGCGATCATCCCCGCGCCCACCGCGCTCACCGGCCCCATCGCGACCGAAAGCGTGCCCGCCGTCAGCATGATCGCAAAGACCACATCGGCGATCCGCTCCACCGTGTCATCGACCGGCTCGAGGAATTTCATCGGTTGCGCGGTGCCCGAGACGACGAGCGATCCGCCAACCTCGACCTCCTGCACTGACGACAGCACCGCGTTGAGCGTGCGCAGGGATACATAGGTGCCCGCGCTGGCCACGGCGACGGTGCCCGCATAGCCCTTGGCCTGCTCAGCCAAAGGGTTCTGACGATAAAAGACGGCCGCCACAAGGGCAACCGCCAGGATAAGCACCAAGATCCAGACCGGCGTGCGCCGGGGCTCAGCCGTCCTTGCGGATGGTCTCGTTCCTGGGGTCATAGGGGCTGTCTTCGACAATCTCGGCATCCCACAGCTGATCAAACATCTTGACCCGCAACCGGGTGCCGGGCACCGCCAGCTCGGGTTTAACATATCCCATACCGATGCTCTTGCCGAAATGCACGGAATACCCGCCCGAGGTCAGCCGCCCGACCCGCGTGTCGCCGTCATAGAGCGCCTCGCGGCCCCATGGGTCGGCATCGTCGGGCCCGTCGATCAACAGCGTCACGCATTTGGACCGGATGCCCTTGGCCTCCATCTCCGTCTTGCCATGGAACTCTTTCGACAGGTCGATGAATCGCGGCAGATCCGCCTCCGCCGGGGTCGCGTCACGGCCCAGTTCGGTGCCGAATGCGCGATAGGATTTTTCCTGCCGCAACCAGTTTTGCGCGCGCGCGCCAACCAGCTTCAGACCGTGTTTTTCACCCGCCGCCATCAGCTGGTCCCAGAGGTAGTTCTGCATCTCGATCGGATGGTGCAGCTCCCAGCCCAGCTCGCCGGTATAGGCCACCCGGATCGCGCGGATTGGGCACATGCCCAGCTCGATGTCGCGGCACGACAGCCACGGGAACCGCTTGTTCGACAGAACCGTCGCCGGATCGGCATCGCGGACCAGCTCGTTCAGCACCAGCCGCGATTTCGGCCCGGCGATGGCAAAGACGCCCCACTGCGTGGTGACATCCTGGATCTCGATATACCCGAATTCACCAGCCTTATCTGCGGCGGCCTTCTTAAGGAAATCTGCATCATAGGCGGTCCATGCCCCGGCGCTGACAAGGTAGTATTCATCCTCGCCCAGCCGCACGATGGTGTATTCCGTGCGCGTGGTCCCGGCGGCGGTCAGCGCATAGGTCAGGTTGATGCGGCCCACCTTGGGCAGCTTGTTGCAGGTGAACCAGTCGAGGAACTGCGTCGCGCCCGGCCCCTTGACCACATGCTTGGTGAATGCCGTGGCGTCGATCAGGCCGACGCCTTCGCGCACCGCCTTTGCCTCGTCCACCGCGTATTGCCACCAGCCGCCGCGCCGGAACGACCGCGCGTCATGGTCGAAACTGTCGGGCGCATCCAGCGGGCCATAGTAATTGGGCCGTTCCCAGCCGTTGACCTGCCCGAACTGCGCGCCCCGCGCCTTTTGCCGGTCATAGGCCGGTGCGGTGCGCAGCGGCCGGGCGGCCGGGCGCTCTTCGTCGGGGTGGTGCAGGATATAGACGTGCTCGTAGCATTCCTCGTTCTTGGCCACCGCGTAATCGGTGGTCATCCACGACCCGTAGCGTTTCGGGTCGAGGCTGGCCATGTCGATCTCGGCCTCGCCCTCGACCATCATCTGCGCCAGGTAATAGCCGGTGCCGCCGGCGGCGGTGATGCCAAAGCTGAACCCCTCGGCCAGCCACATGTTGCGCAGCCCCGGCGCCGGTCCGACCAGCGGGTTGCCATCGGGCGTGTAACAGATCGGCCCGTTGTAGTCATCCTTCAGCCCCACCGTTTCCGAGGACGGAATCCGGTGGATCATCGACATGTATTCCTCTTCGATCCGCTCCAGGTCCAGCGGGAACAGATCGGCGCGGAAGCTGTCGGGCACCCCATAGGCAAACCGCGCCGGCGCATTGCGCTCGTAGGGGCCCAGGATCCAGCCGCCGCGCTCCTCGCGCACGTACCACTTGGCATCGGCATCGCGCAGCACCGGGTGTTCCGCCCCGCCGCCCTGGCGATAGGCCACCAGCGCCGGGTCGGGCTCGGTCACGATGAACTGGTGTTCGACCGGGATCGCCGGGATCTTGATGCCCAGCATTCGGGCCGTGCGCTGTGCATGGTTGCCGCTGGCGGTCACCACATGTTCGGCGGAAATCACGATCTGCTCGTCGCTGGGCAGCAGGTTGCCGCCCTTTTCCACCATCCTGGTACAGGTGACGTCCCAGTGATCGCCCTTCCATTCGAACCCGTCGGCCTGCCACTTGCGTTCGATCGTCACCCCGCGCTGACGCGCGCCCTTGGCCATCGCCATGGTGACATCGGCCGGGTTGATATAGCCGTCGGTCGGGTGATAGATCGCGCCTTCCAGGTCCTCGGTGCGCACCAGCGGCCAGCGGTCCTTGATCTGCGCCGGGCTCAGCCACTCGTAGGGCACGCCGCAGGTCTCGGCGGTGGTGGCATAGACCATGTATTCATCCATCCGCGCCCGGCTCTGCGCCATCCGCAGGTTGCCGACGATGGAAAACCCCGCGTTCAGCCCGGTCTCGGCCTCCAGCGTCTTGTAGAACTCGACCGAATACTGGTGGATATGGGTGGTGGCAAAGGACATGTTGAACAGCGGCAAGAGACCGGCGGCATGCCAGGTCGACCCGCTGGTCAGCTCGTCGCGCTCCAACAGCATCACATCGTCCCACCCCGCCCGGGCCAGATGGTAGGCAATCGACGTGCCAACGGCGCCGCCGCCGACAACCAGTGCTTTCACTTGGGTTTTCATGACCCGCTCTCCGCAATGAGTCTCTTTGCCAGACGTTATGCCCCAGCCACCCGCCCCGCGCCAAATCCATCCGACATAAAGACCGCTGAAACCGACCTCGCACGGGATAAATTCGGCACGGGTCCACCCCCGGCCCGCCCCAAACGACCCGACCACGTCCCGACCGCGGATTTCCGGTTCCCGTTCCGCGCCAAACGCGCTACCCCCGGCCTGTCACCGCCACGGAGGCCCCGCATGTTCGCATTGTTTCTGAACGCTTACCGGTTGCTCACCGCCATCTGGCGCTCGTGGAACAGCCCCGGTTTCCGCAGCGCCCTGTTGCTCGCGGTGCTGCTGCTGATCTCCGGCACGGTCTTCTACCGCGGCGTCGAAGGCTGGGCCTGGATCGACGCCTTCTACTTCAGCGCCACCACCATCTCCACCGTCGGCCTCGCGGATGTCGCGCCGCAGACCGCGATCGGCAAGATCTTTACCGTCATCTACATCTTTGTCGGCGTCGGCGTCTTCATCGCCCTGTTCATCCGCTTCGCCAAGGCGCTGCTGCAGCACGACGACTGACCGGACCCGCCGCCACGCCGCCCCCGCGCGCCCTTTCATCTCTTCGGCAAATACTCCCGCCGGAGGCACGCGCCCGGTCGGGCGCGTTCGCCCCTCTCAGAGGATCTTGCCCGGGTTCATGATGTTGTCGGGATCCAGCGCCGCCTTGATCGCCGCCATATAGCGGGTCGCCGGGCCGATCTCCTTGGTCAGATAGGCGCGCTTGCCCTGGCCGATGCCATGCTCGCCGGTACAGGTGCCGTCCATCGAAATCGCCAGCTCCGCCAGCCAGGCCACGAACTGCTCGGTGCGCGCCACCTCTTCCGCGTTGTCCGCGTCGATCAGCGGCGAGATGTGGAAATTGCCGTCGCCCACATGCCCCACCAGCGGCGCAAACAGATCCAGCTCCTCCGCCTTGGCGGTGGCCGCGTTGACGCATTCCGCCAGCCGCGAGATCGGCACGCAGACATCGGTCGCCAGCGCCGTGGTTCCCGGCTTCAGCTGCAGCGAGGCCCAGTAGAAATCGTGCCGCGCCTGCCACAGCTTGTTGCGCTCCTCGGTTGAGCCGGTCCAGTCGAACCCGGTGCCGCCGAATTCCTCGGCGATCTGGCCAAACATCTCCGCCTGTTCCGCCACCCCGTTTTCCGAGCCGTGGAACTCCAGCAGCAGCAGCGGCGATTCCGGCAGATCCAGCTTGGAATAATTGTTCACCGCCCGCACCGCGATCACGTCCAGCAGCTCGATCCGCGCCACCGGGATGCCATACTGGATCGTCGCCATCACCGCCTGACAGGCCGCATCCATGCTGGCAAAGGAACAGCGCGCCGCCGAGATCGCCTCGGGGATACCCTGCAGCTTCAGCGTGATCTCGGTGATCAGCCCCAGCGTGCCCTCTGACCCCACCAGCAGCCGGGTCAGGTCATATCCCGCCGATGTCTTCTTGGCGCGCTGCGCGGTGCGGATGATCTCGCCATCCGCCATCACCGCCTCCAACGCGATCACATTGTCCTTCATCGTGCCATAGCGCACCGCGTTGGTGCCGCTGGCGCGGGTCGCGGCCATGCCGCCCAGCGAGGCATTGGCGCCCGGATCAATCGGAAAGAACAGCCCCTGGTCGCGCAGGTGGGTGTTCAGCTGCTCCCGCGTCACGCCGGGCTGCACCACCACGTCCAGATCCTCGGCATGGACCGCCAGGATCTGGTTCATCTGCATCAGGTCGACCGAGATGCCGCCCGCCGGCGCGTTCACGTGACCTTCCAGCGAGGTGCCGGTGCCAAAGCCGATCACCGGCACCTTGTGCGCGGCGCAGGTCTTGACGATCTCCGACACTTCCTGCGTGCTGTGCGGAAACACCACCGCGTCGGGCATCTGGTTGTCGATCCAGGTGGTGGTGTGGCCATGCTGCTCGCGGATCGCCTGGCCGGTCTGCAACCGGTCTCCGAACTGCTGTTTCAGGATACCGATGACGGTGGCAATCCCGGTTTCATTGCGCGGCAGCGCGGCGGCTTTGACCATGGGTGTTCTCCTCTTCGCGGCAACTCTGGGTTAATCGCTTAACATGTCAAGTAAGAAGCCGCCTCCTCTTCCGTTATTCCGTGTCTATTCGCCCAGCGCAATGCCCTCGCGGCGCGGATCGGCCCCGCCTCGCAGCCCGTCGCCGATCTCGATCGCATGCAGGCCCGAATTCAGGTCCCGCACCGACACATTGTAGCCCAGCGCCTCCATCTCGGGCAGCAGATCCGCCATCGCGGTGCCCGCCTCCAGGTCAAAGGTGCCGAACCGGTTCACCCCGTGGCCCAGCGACACCGCCTGCTGCACGTCCAGCCCCCAGTCGATCCAGCCGATGATCGCCTGCGCCACATAGCCGATGATCCGGCTGCCGCCGGGCGACCCCACCGCCAGCACCGGCGCGCCCTGCTTCATAACGATGGTCGGCGCCATCGACGAACGCGGCCGCTTGCCCGGCTCCAGCCGGTTGGCGATGGGCACCCCGTCGCGGTGGCTGCGGAACGAGAAATCGGTCAGCTCGTTGTTCAGCAGAAACCCGCCCGCCATCAACCGCGAGCCAAAGGCGTTCTCGATGGTCGTGGTCATCGACAGCACGTTGCCGTGGCTGTCGACGATCGAGATATGCGAGGTCGAGGGCAGTTCGAGCGCGTCGTCATCGGCCCAGATCCGCGCGTGGTCCCACTCGGGCGCGCCGGGGGTGACCTCGGGCAGCGCATCGTCGCCCGCCAGCAGCGCCGCCCGCGCCTTCAGGTAGTCGGGGTCGACCAGCCCCTTGGTCGGCATCGGCACGAAATCGCTGTCGGCCATGTAGCGGCCCCGGTCGGCAAAGGCCAGCCGCGAGGCATCGCCGATCCGCCGCCAGGTGTCGGGGTCGTCCGGCGCGCCGGGCGGGTAATGCTCCAGCATCCCCAGGATCTGTCCCACCGTCAGCGCGCCCGACGACGGCGGCCCCATGCCGCAGACCTC
This sequence comes from Seohaeicola saemankumensis, assembly GCF_020171285.1. Classification (GTDB taxonomy): domain Bacteria; phylum Pseudomonadota; class Alphaproteobacteria; order Rhodobacterales; family Rhodobacteraceae; genus JAIUZI01. Next base: position 45,463 of record NZ_JAIUZI010000009.1, on the reverse strand, counting down.
ATGCGCCCGGAAGGTGACACAGACCGGCGGCCGTTCGCGCACCCGGTAGATCGCCAGATCGAGGTCCGACAACACGCCGGGGTTGCCCTCGGCGCCCTGTACCGTGGTGACGATCTCTGCCGCGAGGGGGCCGGTGTAAAACGCCTGCGCGCCGCCCTCGGCCAGCCGCCGCAGGGTATCGGCATAGGCCGGGTTGCGCAGGGTCTGCCCGGCGGCGACCGGCCGGCCGCCCGGCAGGAAATAGGCCGCCGTCGCCGGATAGCGCGCCAGCCGCGCGGCGTCGCGCCCGACCAGCCCCGCCAGGCGCGGCGACACCGCAAAGCCGTTGTCCGCCAATGCGATGGCAGCCTCGAACAGCTCTGCCCAGCCGGCGCGGCCCCAGCGCCGGTGCGCCTCGGCCAGCAAGGCGGGCGTGCCCGGCGTGCCCACCGACCGCCCCCCCACGACCGCATCGAAAAACTCCAGCGGCGCGCCGCCGTCATCCTGAAACAGCCGCGGCGTCGCCGCCAGCGGCGCGGTTTCGCGCCCGTCCAGCGTGGTCAGTTCGCCGCTGGCGGCGTCGTACCAGATCAGGAACGCGCCGCCGCCCAGCCCCGAGGACTGCGGCTCCACCAGCCCCAGCACCAGCTGCGCCGCCACCATCGCATCCGCCGCGCTGCCGCCGGCGCGCAGGACATCGGCCCCGGCCTCGGCGGCCAGCGGATTGGCCACCGCGATCATCCAGCGCTCCGCCGTGACCGGCTGTCCGGCCTGCTTGTGGCGCAGCGCCTCCGCCGCCGCCCCGGACAGGCCGGCAAAATGCCCTTGCGTGGCCGCCTCGGGCGCGACGGCGTCGGCGGCCTGCTGCGCCGCCGCGGGCGATGAGACAAGCAACGCCGCCAGCGCCACCCGAGCCAGAACTGTCATCTATGCCTTCCTTTCGTAGCTGCGCCCCGATCCTAACGGGTTTCAGCGCCGGTGAGGACCGGTTTTCGCGTCGATGAAGAGAAGGGGCAGAGAGGGGGCGCTGCCCCCTCGGCCTTGCGGCCTCACCCCCGGAGTATTTGCCGAAGAGATGAAAGGGCGGGGTCAGATCAGCGGGTAGCTGGCCAGCGGGTCATGCCGCGCGCCATCGGCATGCAGCGTTGAGCAGTAGAGCGTCATCTGGTGCGCGGTAAACCCCGGCAGCGCCGTGCGCCCGTGCTGTTCCAGAAACCGGTGCAGCGGCGCGGGGTCCGCCCCCTTGCGGAACCGGGCCAGGGTGACATGCGGCCGATAGCGTTCGCGCGGCAGGGTGATGCCGGTGGCGCGGATCAGACGGTGCACCCCGGCGTGCAGGGTGCCGAGCGCCGCGCTCGCCGCGATTTCGGCAAAGAGCAGGGCCGGACGCGGCGCCCCGAAACAGCCCAGGCCGCAGAAGGCCAGATCCGGCGCCGCGAACCGCTGCGCCGACAGGTCCTCGTGCAGCAGTTCAAGCTGGTCTTCGGGCCGGTCGTCCAGAAAGGCCAGCGTCAGGTGCAGGTTGCCGGGCGGCACCGCCCGGCCCGCCGGCAGCATCGCCTGCAGCCGCACCAGCGCATCCGTCACCTCCGCGGGCAGGTCGATGGCGAGAAACATCCTCATTTGTTTAGATCTCACAATGGCGGAGGTCGCCTTTCAGGCAGTGCCAAGGACATTCCATTTTGGGCGGAATACCTGAATCAGACCTTGCTCCAAACCATGAGACGTCAAGACCGGCCATCCGTTCCATAGCATCGTCTCTGGTTTCGCAAACAAAATACGCACCACATCGCCATTCGCCAGGCTCGAAACGATATTTTCCTTTACTCGAGCGTTTGTCCGCTGCCCGGCATACCCGGAAACATACCCCTTCAATCGGCGTGAAAGTCCCATCATGGTCACACCGACATAGACCACATCATCATTGCAAACAAAGACATATACCCCTGGATCACCGGGCAGTTCCTTGTCCAGAGACAACCGAGCCTCGCCATCCGAAACCCAATCAGCGACATAGCCAAAACCGCGTTTGAGCAATTCATGCCAATCATCCGTCACAGAATGGTCAGACGACGCGACTGTGGCACTTTCGACAGACCTTTCTGACCTGTTAGACCAATGATTGACAGACTCGGGCCAAACCGACTTTTTCCAAAGCTGGAACTGGGTAGACGCCGTGTTGGGATTAATCCCTTCAGAAACGCAGGCCTCTATCACCGCCTGACGCGGAGGCGGCCCATCTGAACTGGCCAATTGGTCCGCAATCTCCCAAACCCGACCGGTTATGCTCCCCGCTGATGGTCTCATCACAGCATCGACGGCACCACCTGGTCGGGCGGGCGGTGGCCGTCTTCGAAGGTCTTGATGTTGATGATCACCTTCTCGCCCATCTCGATCCGGCCCTCCAGCGTTGCCGAGCCCATATGTGGCAGCAGCACCACGTTGGGCAGTTGCCGCAGACGCGGGTTCACGTTGGTGCCGTGTTCGTAGACGTCCAGCCCGGCGCCGGCGATCTCGCCGGCGCGGATCATCCGGGTCAGCGCGTTCTCGTCGATCACCTCGCCGCGCGAGGTGTTGACGATCACCGCATCGCGCTTCATCAGCTTCAGCCGCCGCGCGTTCATCAGGTGGAAGGTCGAGGGCGTCGACGGGCAGTTGATCGAGATCACGTCCATCCGCGCCACCATCTGGTCGAGGCTTTCCCACCAGGTCGCTTCCAGCGCGTCTTCCACCTCGGGGCGCAGCCGGCGGCGGTTGTGGTAGTGGATCTGCATGCCAAAGGCCGCCGCGCGCCGCGCCACCGCCTGGCCGATCCGGCCCATGCCCAGGATCCCCAGCCGCCGGCCGCTGGCGCGCCCGCCCAATAGGGCTGTGGGCGCCCAGCCCTGCCAGTCGCCGCCCTGCATCACCGCCATGCCTTCGGGAATGCGGCGGGTGACGGCGAGGATCAGCGCCATGGTCATGTCGGCGGTATCGTCGGTCAGCACGCCCGGCGTGTTCGACACCAGCACGCCGCGCTGGCGCGCGGTGGCCACGTCGATGTGGTCGACCCCGGCGCCGTAGTTGGCAATCAGCTTCAGCTTGTCGCCCGCCCGCGTGATCAGCGATGCGTCGATGGTGTCGGTCAGCGTCGGCACCAGCACATCGGCGGTTTGCACCGCCTCGACCAGCTCTTCGCGGGTCATCGGCGTATCGTCATCGCGCAGCCGGACATCGAACAGCTCGCTCAGCCGTGTTTCGACCGCCTCCGGCAACCGTCGCGTTACGACAACACTCAATCGTTCTCTTGGCACGTCTGCTCCTCCAACGCTTTTCAAATCGACCCGCGCCATGGCATCGTGGCGCAGGAACAGGCGGGGCACAAGAACCCCATGCGCATATGACGCAGCCTAATTTCCGGGATCGGGCAGACAGAGATTTCAGGCAGGCAGGCAGTGACAGTTTCAGATGGTTCAATCCGCCCCTTTCGGGCGCGAAACGCGATGGCGGGCGCGCTTGCCCTTTTTGTTGCCGGGGCAATGGCGATCGCCGCCCCGGTCCGGGCCGAACCCAAACGCGGGCCGGTGACGCATCTGCCGCTGCCGCGATACGTCTCGATGAAGGCGTCGGAAGGCAACGTGCGCCGCGGCCCCTCGCTGACGCATCGAATCGACTGGGTGTTCAAGCGCCGCGACATGCCGCTGCAGATCACCGCCGAACACGGCCACTGGCGCCGGGTCGAGGACCGCGACGGCGCCGGCGGCTGGGTGCATTACGCGCTGTTGTCGGGCGTGCGCACGGTGCTGATCGAACAGGACATGACCCCGGTGCACACCCGCCCCGATCCGCAGACACCGATGGCCGCCGCCTTTGAACTGGGCGTGGTGGCCCGGCTGGGCGAATGCACGGCGGACTGGTGCCAGGTCTCTGCCGGCGGCTATCGCGGCTGGGCGCGCAAGGAAAACCTCTGGGGCGTCGCCCCGGACGAGCTGCGCGACTGAGCCGTTACCGGAGGCCCCCGGCACGCAAGCGCGCCGTGCATCAGGGCATCAGGATCAGGGCATCAGGGCCGCAAACCGGTCCCTTCCGCCTGGGTTACGGCATGAAGCTCCCAAGCTCCGGGAACGCCCTTGAACCGATGAGAGCCGGCGGCAACAAACTCCAGACCGGAACCAGCTGTCAGATCACGAACAATCGACGAAGCGAAACATGAACCGCTGGGCGTCACGTCCAGTATCCTTGCCGCCACGTTGACCGCGACCCCCGAGATGTCCTGGCCGCGGCGTTCGCATTCTCCTGTATGAACGCCCGCTCGGATCGAAAGGTCCAACCGGGACGCTTCCTGTTGCAGGTTTCTGGCGCAGGCGACCGCGCGGCTCGGGCCGGCAAACGTAGCCAGAATTCCGTCGCCCATCGTCTTTACCAGCGTTCCGCCATGCCGTGCGACGACGCGGGCCGCTGCGGTATCGTGGGCGTCGATGATCTTGCGCCACTGCGCGTCTCCCATGCGAACCGCCTTTCGGGTCGATCCCTCGATATCGGTCATCAGGATCGTTGCGAGAATCCGGTCGGAAACTTCGGGGTCCGTCGCTTGCAGGGCAAATGCAATGATCTCCTCCGCGATCTCGTCAACATCGCCGATCCACGGCAGATGGTCCTCTCGGTCAAGCACCTTCAGTCTGCAGCTAGGAAGCGTATCAGCGATGAACTCCGCCTCTTCCAATGTCACGACCCGGTCGCCTCTTGAATGCAGAACCAGCGCAGGCGCCTGCACGGAGGGCAGTATGGGGCGAATATCCAACTCGTAATTCAGACGCGTGATATTGACCGCCGTGCTTGGGCTGCCCGACTGGACGAACAGCCTGTTGTTGAATTCGATTTCGACGTCGTCGTTTGCGACCGATGGGGCCCGCAACGCAAGGAAATCCCGGAAATCGCCCCAGTTCTCGCCCAGGATCTTGACCATGTTTTCGAACTCGGCACGCCGAAAGCCAAATGGCCAGTCCGGTTTCCATGCCCGGCAGGCGTAACAACCGACAAGGATGATGCTGTTCACACGTTCGGGATAGATCGCCGCGAACATGGTCGCCATGTTCGCGCCTTCGCTGACCCCAAAGATAGACGCCTTTTCCGATCCCGCTGCCTCCATCACCGCGCGAATGTCATCGGTACGTTGTTCCAGCGTCGGGGCGCCGACATCCCGGTCCGACATTCCGGTGCCGCGCTTGTCGAACAGGATCAGGCGACAATGCTCCGACAGGCGTGACAACAAACGGTTGTAGCCCGGATGCTCCCAGATCACGTCGATGTTATGCAGCCAGCCGGACGCATAGATAAGGTCCACCGGGCCATCGCCGACCACCTGATACGCGATGGCAACATCCCCGGCAGAGGTGAAATGTGTACGTGGCTTGTCCATCTACGGCCCTGAACAGTGTTTGGTGCCAGTTTGACCACAGAACCACGCGATCACGCAACCGGTCCACGGCCGGGCCTGCCGCCATCGTTGCGCGCGCCCCGTCGTTCACCGCCCTGCCGGGCCGGGTCGCCACACCACTGTCCGCTTGACGGGATGCGCCGCGCTCTTGCACGCTGGAGCCAAGGCCGCGCCTGATGCAGGCTTGGGTCCGATCAAGGACCGGGAGAGGCTGAGCGTTTCTGCGCCGGCCCCATTGCCGACGGGCTGGCGCGGCGCCGTGCCTTGGGAGGAGACCGCCATGACATCCAGAACCGACGGGTCCACGCCACCGGACGATCCGGCACCGCAACACCCGACCATGCCAGAGGTCAACCGGATCACCGCCGAGGATATCCGCGCCTCGCTAAAGGCGGGCTTTGCCGATTTCCTGGCGCGTCCGGTCATGAGCGGCTTCTTCGGCCTCTTCTACGCGGTCTTCGGTATTCTGCTGGTCTGGAGCCTCGTTTGGCTGGGCAAGATCTGGATGATCATTCCCGCCATCGTCGGATTTCCGCTGGTCGCGCCCTTTGCCGCCGCCGGGCTCTATGACATGTCCCGCCGCATGCAAAAGGGTGAGCCTTTCGGATGGTCCGATATCCTCACCGTCATGGCCCATCAGCGCAAGCGCGAGATGGGCTGGATGGCCTTTGTCACCCTGTTCATTTTCTGGGTCTGGATGTACCAGGTCCGGCTCTGGCTGGCGATCATCCTGCAGGATGCCTCGTTTTCGGATTTCGACGGCTTTCTGAACACCGTCTTTTTCACGCCCGAGGGCTGGACCTTCCTCGCCATCGGCACCTGCGCGGGCGCGCTGTTGTCGGCGGCGCTGTTTACCGTGACCGTCATCGCCATGCCCCTGCTGCTGGACCGGGATATCGATTTCGTCTCCGCCATGCTGACATCGGTGCGCGCGGTCACAGAAAACCCGGTGGTCATGCTGGGCTGGGCGGCGATCATCTCGGTCACGGTGCTGGTGTCGATGGTGCCGGCCTTTCTGGGCCTGATCGTCACCCTGCCGATCCTGGGCCACACCACATGGCACCTCTACCAGCGGGCGGTGGTGCCGGCTCAGGCGTGATCCCCACCCCGAGGCGCGCAAGCAGGGACCGCTGCCGCAATGCATGGGCAGCGCCACACATCGGCTTGCGGCCCTACGCCATCCCTAACAATTCGCGCTGCGAAGGCCACCTGCGAGCCCGGTTTGACCGATGCTGCACGTGGCGAGACGGCCGTTTCACAGCGCCCAATTGGACCAGCGATCAGCGCACCGCCTTTGGCGGCAATTCTCGACATGGTGAACCATCTTGATACACCGCTCGGAATTTTCCCCGATCGCAGACCCTAGCCGTTTTGTGTTACACTCGTTGCTTGAGGTGCCCATGTTCAAGTTGCTCGCAATACTGCTGGCCGTCCTGTTGCCGTGGCTTGCCGGTCCGGTTTCGGCCGAGAGCGAGCTCCACATCGTGGCGGTCGGAAATGGGTACGAGACCGATGACTACCATGCCTTGCCAGAGGCCCGGGTATTCGTAGACCGCCCCGGCCAGGACGTGCGGCTCGTCTTGCTGGACGGTGGCAAATTGCACTGGAAGGTTGACGCATCGGCCGGGACAGTCATCAGCGAAATTCTCAGGAGCGGCCCCGGGCAAAGCGACAGCAAGGTTACTCTCTACGGGGTTCCGATGGTTGGCGTGCAGGTCTCTGGTTTGCCTCTGGCTTTTCATCCTTTCGGGCGTGAGTTTCGAGCGCTCGTCGACACCTTGACGGACAGTGTGAAAACAGACCGTCTCAGCAGCTTTCAGGGGGTACACAAGGCAACCGAAGTGCCGCTGAAAGTCGATCACGTCGACACGACAACGGCTGGTCTCTCGCGTGATTATCTTACGCAGCGCGTGGCGGAAAATGACGATCTGCCGCCCAGGATCCGCGACTGGGCCCGGAACAGGGACGGCAACACAGAGTTCGTTTTGGTCTTTGATGAGACCGGGGTCACCCTTTCGGGCACGACAGGCACACGGCGGTTTATGGTGGCCCCCGACGTGCCTGCCATCGTTCTACCCTCAGCGGCGGTGTACGATCCCGGCTCGCAGATGATCTATTGCATCGCGTATGGTGGCAAAGGCCACCTGTATGCAGTCGATGTGCAGACCGGTGCATGGGCGGTCGAGGCCAGCCTGGACGAGTATGACGCAGCCGGGTTGCTCTATGATCCGGATAGCCGTTCGCTGATCACCACCGGCGCATTCTCCCGACCGGGCGAGATCAAGGTTTTCGGGTTGGACGGACATCGGTCTTCGATCCTCATCCAAACCACGGACTTTCCCGGGCTGACTGACCTGTTCGACTACGGCAACGAACACGGTCCTCCGCTGACACCCAAGGCTTTCAGCAACGGCTGGCTCCTTCTCGAAGCTGTCGCGCGCCGCGACAGCGCCAATCCAACCGCTGGCGAGTATCGTATCTATGCCGTCCAAACCGAGACGGGCGAAGTGCGTCTGCTGCAATTCGGCAATGACTGAGCCTTCGTTTGCGAGCAGATTGGGCATTCGGCAAGCGTCCAAAGGTCTTCCCGATGAACGGTCGTCATTGACGTCAAAGAGGTCAACGGAAAGCGACCGCCGAAAGAGCGCTTGGTCCCGCACCCTGACCCCCGGTGCAGACTGCGGCGCATGTCTCGTCCTCCTGCCGGAGCGTCCTATCCGGCCACCACATTCACCAGCCGTCCGTCCCGCTGCACTGTCGCGATCTCGCCCCGGCGCACCAGCCGATTCACATGCGCCAGCGTCTCGGTAAAGGCAAAGCTCATCTGGTGCGGGTCCAGCTTGCGGTGAAAAAGCACCGGCACCAGCTCGGCCACCGACTTTGGCCCTTTGGCGCAGGCTTCCCGGATCAGGTCACAGCGCTCCTCGTGATGCGCCTCAAGTTCCGCGCAGCGCTGGTGCAGCCCGTAAAACGGCCGCCGATGCCCCGGCAGCACCAGCACGTCATCGGGCACCTCGGCGCGCAGCTGCCGCAGCGTGCGCAGGAAATGGCCCAGCGGGTCGCCGTTGGGCTCGCCGGCAAAGACGCTGACATTTGGCGAGATCCGCTCGATCACCTGGTCGGCGGCAAACAGCAGCTTCTCCTCCTCGCAATAGAGCATGATCTGTTCCGGCGCATGGCCCTCTCCGGTCAGCACCCGGAACGACCGGCCGCCGATGTCCAGCGTATCCAGCAGCACCAGCCGCAGATAGGTCAGCGGCAGGTCCGACACCCGGCGCAGGTAATCGTTGCCCTGGATCGCAACCAGGCCCGCGACCTCCTCGCTCATCCCGTGGCTGATGTAGAAATCGAAATACTGCTGCGAGGCGCGCGTCGCCGGCGCGATGGAGATCACCCGGCTCGACATGTAAGACGACAGGCTGGTCAGCAGCGGCGCATCGAACCGCGCACAGAGCCAGCCCGCCAGCCCGATATGATCGGGGTGGAAATGGGTCACGATCACCCGGCTGATCCGAATATCCTTCAGCGGCCCGGCAAACAGCCCTTCCCAGGTGGCAATTGCCTCTTCCGTCTGGATGCCGGTATCGACCACCGCCCAGCCGTCGTGGTCGCGGATCAGAAAGATGTTCACGTGATCCAGCAGGTAAGGCAGCGGGATGCGCGTCCACAGGATGCCCTCGGCCACCTCGACGACCTCGCCAAAGGGCGGCACCTCGGGGAACGGGAAACGCAGCGCGCCCTCTTCTGTCTTGCTTTGATCGTCGGGCATATGCGGGTCCTTTCGCGCGGGCAGTGCCGCAACCTTGCGGTGCGCCGCCCGGCTTGGCAACCGTTACGCCCGGTCCAAACCCGCCCGCATCAGCGCCCCATAGGGCAGATGCCCGGTCTCCAGCCCCGCCAGCCCCCGCATGTGCCAGACCAGCGCCTGGTTCGAGGTCAGCACCGGCACCCCGATCTCGGCCTCGACCCCGGCAATCAACCCCAGCGCCCGCAGGTTGGTGCAGGCCAGGAACACCGCGTCGCAGGGCGCCTGCCCCGCCACCGTCACGATCCCCCGGCGCAGCGATGGCGCGTCGATCCGCGCCACCCGCTCGTCGTTTTCCTCTTCCATCGACCCGAACCCGGCGATCTCCAGCCCCGCCGCCTCCAGCGCCGCGCGCATCGCATCCGACACCTCGGGCAGATAGGGCGTCACGAACCCCAGCCGCCGCACGCCCAGCGCCTTTGTCGCCGCGATCACCGCGCTCAGCGGATCGGTCACATGGCGCGCGCTGATGCCCTGACGCACCGCCGCCGCCACCCGCTCCGGCCCGATCCGCGTCGCGCCCGAGGTACAGCCATAGCCGACCACGTCATACTCATGTGTATTCGGCAGCAGCGCCGCCGAGCCGGGCAGCGCCGCCTCCATCCGCGCCAGCGCCGCCAGCGTCACCTCGGTTTCACAGGGCACCCGGCTGACGTAATACGCGACGCCGTCGTCGGTCAGCATCATCCGCGCCTCGGCCTCCAGTGTTTCATCCGTGCGCAGCACGATCAGCCCCATGTTGGCCCGGTGGCCCAGCGGCGGGCCCAGCTCGAAATCCAACCGGCTCATGCGTCCCACTCCAGCACCGGCAATTCGCGCGGGCCGCGCGGGGTCAGCCATTCGGCCCCGCCTGCGGTAATCACGATATCCTCCTCATGCACCATCATCCGCCCCACCCCCATCTGCAGCGCCGGTTCCAGCGTCAGCACCATGCCCGGAACCAACACCGTCTGATCCGCCGGCACAATCGACGGCGGATCGGTCAGCCGCATGCCCAGCCCGTGGCCCAGCCGCCCGCCGGCACCGGCATCCCCCGCCGCCGCGATGACGCCCGCCATCGCGTGATAGAGATCGGCCATCGTCGCGCCCACCCGCGCGGCGGCAAACCCCGCCTCGGTGGCGTCAAACAGGATCCGGTTCGCCTCCATCACCTCCGCCGCCGCCTCGCCCAGCGCCCAGTTGCGGTCGAAGTCACAGAAATACCCCTGCCGCATCGCGCCGGTGTCCAGCATCACCAGATCGCCCCGCGCCAGCGGCACGTCGCACGCCGGCGAAATCACGTCGCCATAACCGCCAGGTCCGGCACCGCCCGCCAGGTAAGGCACCCAGTCCGCCCCCTCCTCCAGCAACGCCATCTGGAACCGCCGGAACAGCTGCGCCAGCGTCACGCCCGGCACCGCGATCTGCGGCACCCGGTCAAAGGCGCGCCCGGCAATCGCACAGATGTCGCGGATCAGCACGATCTCGGCGGGCGATTTCACCTGCTGCTGCGCCTGGATGATCGCGGTCGCATCCACCATCTCGCGATCCGCCAGCGCCGCACAGAGCCGCGACCAATCCCCCAGCGGCATCCGCAACTGCGTCTCGCGCCCCATCGGCACGCCGATCCGGTCGCCCGGCCCGGTGACCTCGCGCAGGGTCTCGCCCAGCAGGCTCACCCCGTCGTCCTCGTAATCCGGCGCCGCCCAGGTGCGGATGTCCTCGACCCATGTCGCGCCCATCAGCTCCGCCCCGATGCCGGGGATCACCGCCACCGGTTTACCCATCGCGGGAATCACCAGGAACCAGGGCCGCGTCGGGCTCTCCCAGAACCGGGTAAGGAAGCCGCTAAAGTACCGCACGTCCGCTTCACCGGTCAGCAACAGTGCAGTCACCCCCGCGCGCGCCATCGCCGCCTGCGCGTGGGCGCAGCGCTGTTGAAACTCGGCCTCGGGAAAAGGGTCGGGCATGGGCGTCTCCGGTCCGGCAATCGGGGTCAGAATGGCACAAAATCGCCCCCGACCGTTTGTACAAAACGGCAAAACCCGCGCGGAACCGACGTACAAAACGGCGTTTTTGGCCTGTCGCCGTGGAAATGCCCGGTTAGGATGCCCTCATGTATCACGCCAACACGACCCAGCCGCTCACCCCCGCCGACATCCCCTTTCGCATCCACGCGGACCGCCCGCTGGCGCTGCTGCGCCAATGCCCCGCCTACGCGCCCACGCCCCTGCGCGAGGTGGCCAGGCTGACAGCTAACCGCCTGTGGATAAAGGATGAAACCACCCGCATGAGGCTTGGCAGCTTCAAGGCGCTGGGCGGGGCCTTTGCCGTGGCGCAGATGATCTGCGACCGCTCGGGCCTGCCCGACCCCACCACGGCGGGCGATGTCGCGGGCGCGATGACCTTTATCACCGCCAGCGCCGGCAACCATGGCCTCTCCGTCGCCGCTGGCGCGCAAGTCTTTGGTGCGACAGCAAAAATCGTGCTCTCCGCCAGTGTCCCCGAGGCCTTTGCCAACCGCATCCGGGCCAAGGGCGCAGACGTCATCCGCATCGACGGCAGCTATGAGGACAGCGTGACCGAGGCCGCCCGACTGGCCGCCGAACACGGCTGGATCCACCTCGCCGACGGCTCGTGGGAGGGCTATACCGAAGCCCCCGCGCTGGTGATGGAGGGCTATACGGTCCTGGCCGAAGAGTGCCGCCAAGCGTTTGAAAATACGGAGAGTTTCCCGGATCACGTGCTGCTGCAGGCCGGCGTCGGCGGGCTGGCCGCCGCCGTCGCGGGCCACATCCGCTGCTTCTGGCCGAAACAGCCGCGCATCACCGTCGTCGAACCCGACGCCGCCCCCTGCCTGCTGCGCAGCGTTCAGGCCGGGGCCCTCACCCACGCCGACGGCCCGGTATCGAACATGGGCCGCCTCGACTGCAAGGACGCCTCGCTGCTCGCCTTCGAAACCCTGCGCCGGGCCGCCGATGACTTTGTCACCGTCACCGACGCGCAGGCCGCCGAGGCCGCCGCGCGGATGACCGCGACGGGCATCGCCACCACCCCCAGCGGCGGCGCCGCGCTGGCCGCGATCCCGCTGCTGGACCTGCCCGCCGAGGCCAGCATCATGATCATCGCGTCCGAGGGAACCGAGGGCAACTGACCGCCAAACGACAAGGGGCCCCGCCACGCGGAGCCCCCGAAACATCGCAATACCAATGGCTTACGGCCCTTCGAACAACCGGCCGCTGTTGGTCATCTTCAGCGCCGCCTGACGGTCGTTGGAGTTCTCGAACGCCTTGCGCTCGGCCCGTGCGATCACGTGGTGATGCACCTCGTCGGGGCCGTCGGCAAACCGCAGGGTCCGCTGTTTCATGTACATCTCGGGCAGTTCCGACCACTGGCTGATGCCGGTCGCGCCGTGCACCTGCATCGAATCGTCGATGATCTTGCAGCATTTCTCGGGCACCATCGCCTTGATCATCGACACCCAGATGCGGGCCTCCTTGTTGCCCAGCACATCCATCGCGCGGGCGGCCTTCAGCACCATCAGCCGCATCGCCTCGATCTCGATCCGCGAGCGGGAGATGGTCTCCATGTTCTTGCCCAGGTCGATGATCTTCTTGCCGAAGGCCTCGCGGGTCAGGCCACGGTGGATCATCAGGTCCAGCGCCTTTTCGGCGGCCCCGATCGAGCGCATGCAATGGTGAATCCGGCCCGGCCCAAGCCGCACCTGGCTGATTTCAAAGCCACGGCCCTCGCCCCACAGGATGCTCGATTCCGGCACCCGCACATCGGTAAAGCGGATCTGCATGTGGCCGTGCGGCGCGTCGTCGTGGCCAAAGACATTCATCGGGCCGACGATTTCCACGCCCGGCGCGTCCATCGGCACCAGGATCTGGCTCTGCTGGCGGAACGGCTCGGCATCGGGCGAGGTTTTGACCATGACAATCATGACCTTGCAGCGCGGATCGCCGGCGCCCGAGATATAGTATTTCTCGCCGTTGATCACCCATTCGCCGTTCTCCAGCACCGCGCGGGTGCCGATGTTGCGCGCATCCGACGAGGCCACATCAGGCTCGGTCATCGCAAAGGCAGAGCGGATTTCGCCAGCCAGCAGCGGCTTGAGCCACTTTTCCTTCTGTTCCGGCGTGCCGACACGTTCCAGCACTTCCATGTTGCCGGTGTCGGGCGCGGCACAGTTCAGCGACTGCGAGGCCAGCGGGTTCTTGCCCAGTTCAAAGGCGATATAGGCGTAGTCGAGGTTCGACAGACCCTCGCCGGTTTCGGCGTTGGGCAGGAAAAAGTTCCACAGCCCCTCGGCCTTGGCCTTGTTCTTGAGATCTTCGAGGATCTCCAGCTGACCCGGCGCATATTCGAACCGCGACGGCTTCTTCGCCTCCAGCGCGTCGTATTCCTTGACCGCCGGGTCGCAGTTGTCGCGCACGTGCCGGATCACCTTGTCCAGCAGCGGCCGCGCGCTCTCGGACATCGCCAGATCGTTCATCTCCGGGCTATTGTTCATTTCAGCCATCATCGTCTCCTTGAATCCGCGGGGCATTCCCGCCGTACCGGTCGTCAGGTGCCGTGGCGACCGGGCCCGTGCCCGCATTGCGCCCGCGAACCGGGCGGCGGCCCGGCGCGGTGCATGTTCCGCAGCTCCTGACGTTTGTCAGCCGCACCGTTATGACCCATTCGGCGGTCAGGTCAAGCCCCGTTGCGCCGCGATGCGACCCAATGACAGACCGGGGTCATCCGGCGGATCGGCCACCCCGACACAGAGAATTGACCGCCCCGTCATTCGCCTCTACTGTGCCGATCCTGACATCCGTCAGTCTAATCGCGGACGAGCGGACCGCGCGCCATGATCCGGGGAGGAGACATCGTGAGCAGCTATGAACAGATCGTTGTGACAACGCGGGACCGGGTCACGACCATCGCCCTGAACCGGCCCGACCGGCTGAACGCCTGGACCGCCGTGATGGCCGACGAGGTGCGCCGCGCCGTGCTGGCGGCGGGCCGCGACCCGGCCAGCCGCTGCATCGTGATCACCGGCACCGGGCGCGGGTTCTGCGCCGGGGCCGACATGGACAGCCTGCAGACCATCGCCGGGTCCGGCACCGGGGTCACCCCAACGGGCGCCCAGGCCGACGACGGGGGTTTTGCCGATGCCCCCGGCCCGGATCTGGCCGAGAGCTATCCCGGCCCGTTCGGCTATTTCTACGACTGCCCGAAACCGGTGATCGCCGCGATCAACGGCCCCTGCGCCGGGATCGGGCTGGTCATGACGCTCTATGCCGACCTGCGGTTTGCCGCGACCGAGGCCAAGTTCACCACCGCCTTTGCCGCCCGCGGGCTGATCGCGGAACACGGGCTGGCCTGGGTGCTACCCCGGCTGGTCGGCGAGGCGCAGGCGCTGGACCTGCTGCTGACCGCGCGCAAGTTCACCGGCGCCGAGGCGGCCGGTATCGGCCTGGTCAACGCGGCCCTGCCGGGCGACGCGCTGATGGATCACGTAAACAGTCTGGCACGGAGCCTGGCGCATGATGTCTCGCCCCGGTCGATGGCGGTGATGAAACGGCAGATCCGAAAATCCTACGGCCAGAGCTTTGCCGCCTCGCTGGCCGAGGCGAACCAGCTGATGCAGGACAGCTTCGGCTCTGCCGATTTCGCCGAAGGGGTGCAGAGCTTTGTCGACCGCCGCCCGGCGGACTTCCCCGACCTGTGACCGGAGCCCGCGCATGACCGCAGAACCCTCCGCCCCGGTGGTAATCGACCCGCCGCCGAACCACCGCTTTGACGAGGCCGCGCTGGCGGCGTGGCTGGAAACGGTGCTGCAGGCGCCAACCGGGGGGATGCGGGTGCAGCAGTTCCAGGGCGGCATGTCGAACCCGACATTCCTGCTGACCCTGCCCTCGGGGCGCCGGCTGATCCTGCGCAAGAAACCGCCCGGCCCGCTGTTGCCCAAGGCGCATGCGGTCGACCGCGAATTCCGGGTGATGCAGGCGCTGGGGCCGACGCCCGTGCCGGTGCCCGGAATGGTGGCCTTTTGCGATGACTCCGGCGTGCTCGGCGTCGATTTCTTTGTCATGGAGTTCGTTCCCGGCCGTATCATTGCATCCCCGGCGATGGGGCCTGTCGCGCGGGCGGACCGCCCGGCGCTGGCCTATGATCTGGTCGATACGCTGGCCGATCTGCACCTTGTCGACTGGCAGGCCGCCGGGCTGACCGGCTTTGGCCGGCCCCAGGGCTATATGGCGCGCCAGACCGCCCGGTGGTCGGCGCAATACGACGCCGCCAAATCCGTCCTTCCGGCGGATTTCGACTATACCCACATGGACTGGCTGCGCGACTGGCTGAGCGAACGCGCCGGGGCGGTGACCGAACGCAGCGCCATTGCCCACGGCGACTACCGGATGGGCAACACCGTGGTGCACCCGACCGAGCCGCGCATCGCCGCCGTGCTCGACTGGGAACTGTCGACCATCGGCCATCCCTTTGCCGATCTGGCCTATCTTCTGCTGCACTACCGGTTGCCGGACGACCTGCCGGGTGTCGAGAACATGGTCGCCGCCGGCCTGCCGACCGAGGCGCAGATGCTGGAGCGCTACTGCGCCCGCGCCGGGATCGACGGCATCGAGGACTGGCCGCTGTTCCTGGCCTTTGCCTGTTTCCGGTCGGCCGCCATTGGCCAGGGGGTCGCCGCCCGCGCGATGCAGGGCAACGTCAGCACCGCCAGCGCGGACCCGGCCGAGACCGGCTGGCGCGCCCGCAAGGTGGCGGAATGCGGCGCCCGAATCGCGCGGGAGTCAGACCGCGACCGGCGCGTGCTTTAGATGCGCCCGGCCGCAAAGTTGCCCCTACGGCACCCTGCGCTGGAAAAGGCACCGCCGAGATACAAATTAACACTTGTGCGAACCCCTAGCATTTGTCAGGATGCCGTGTGCGGAAAATATTTCCGCACCCCGGAGCAGGACTCGTAGCAACGTCCTTTGACTGCCGGGCGGGGGAAATCCAAGGGAGGATGACATGACAGTCAAAAACACCGGAATTTCACGCAGGTCCGTCCTGCGCGGCGCGGCGCTGGGTGCGCTGGCGACACCGGCGCTGGTCGGCAAGGGGATTGCCGCAGGTGCCGTAACATGGCGGGTGCAGTCGCACTGGCCCAAGGCATCGTCCTCTTTCACCGACAGCCTCGGCGTGCTGGCCACGGCACTGGAAGAGCGCACCGACGGCGCGTTCAAGCTGGAACTCTTCGGCGCCGGCGAATTCGCCAAGGGCCCCGACATCTACAACCTCGTGCGCAAGGGCGTGGTGCCGATGGGCACGATCAGCCCCTCCTACATCCAGGACAAGGCGCAGGCGGCGGGTTTCCTCTATGGCATCCCCGGCACCTTCCGCGAAAGCTGGGAAGCCCAGCATGCCGCCAAGAACCTCGGGCTCGAGGACATGGTGAACGAGGAACTGCTGCCCGACGGCGTCCTGCTGATGTCGGAAAAGGCCTATCCGACCGAAATGGTGGTCTCGAAAAAGATCGAAAGCGCGGCCGACTTCCAGGGGCTGAAACTGCGCTCCTCGGGCACCATGCTGGATTACCTCGCCGCCGCAGGTGCTGCACCGCAGTACATCCCCGGTTCGGAACTCTACCAGTCGCTCAGCTCGGGCGTGGTGGACGGCGCCCACTGGGGCGCGGCCATCGGCGCCAAGTCTATGTCGCTGTGGGAAGTCTGCAAGTACCATGTCAAACCGGCACTGGGCTTTACCATCGACGCCTTCATCGTCAACGCAGACCAGCTCGAGGCGCTGGACGACGACCTGGCGACCGCGCTGACCGACCTGATGGAAATCCGTTTCTTCCGCCGTTCGTCGGAATACATGCACAAGGAAGCCATCGCGCTGTCCTCGGGCATCGCCGAGGAAAACGTCGAGGTGATCGACCTGCCGCAGGACGTGCTCGACCTCTTTGCACAGGCATCCGGCGCCATCCTCGAACAGGAAAAGGCCAAGGGCGAGATCGCCGCGCGTGCCTATGACGTCTACACCGGCCTCATGAGCGATCTCGGTTATCTCTGATCGCCACCGGCGCACCTAATCAGGGCCGCGGCGCACCCCGTGCCGCGGCCCCCGGATTTCAAGCATAGGCGCCCTGCCGCACCACGCCTGCCGCGCAGGCCGCGCCGGACGCCATTGCCCAAAACCCAGAAGGTCTCATCACAATGTTTCAGGTTGCCCGCGCGATCACGCGCTTCAACCGGTGGATCGGCAAATGGGCGTCTCTCGCCGTGCTGGCCATTTTCACCCTGCTGCTGGCCGATGTGGTCATGCGCTATCTCGTCGGCCAACCCGCGATCTGGACCGCTGAACTGGCGACGCTGATCTTTGGCGTCTACGCCATCATCGGCGGCGGCTACCTGCTGGCCGAACGCGGCCACGTCAACGTCGATATCCTCTACGGATCGTTTTCACCCAAGCGCAAGGCGCTGGTCGACATCGTCACCTGGCCGCTGTTCCTGCTGTTCGTCGGCGTGCTGCTCTGGCAGGGCTGGGACATCGCGTCAGAGGCGATCGCCGACGGCGAACGCTCCAACTCGGTCTGGAAGGCGCCGCTCTGGCCCACCAAGTCGCTGATCCCGGTCGCCGCGCTGCTGCTGCTGTTGCAGGGTTTTGTGCGGCTCTGGTCGGACGTCCGGGTGCTGCTGGACCTGCCGGTGCCTGATGACATCTTTGGCGCCCCTGCCGCCAGCGACCATACACCTGGCGACGCACAGGAGATCCAGGAATGAGCATCGAACTTCTGACCCTGCTTTTCTTCGGATCGCTTCTCGTCTTTGTCATGCTGGGCACCCCGCTGGCCTTTGTGCTGGGTGGTGTGTCGGTGGTGTTTCTCTACTTCGAGATGGGACCGCTCGGCTTCTACCTGCTGGCCTCCAAGATGTGGGAGACCATGCAGTCGCCCACCCTGATGGCGGTGCCACTTTTTGTCTTCATGGCGATCCTGCTGGAAAAATCAGGGGTCGCGAATGATCTGTATGACATGATGCACCAATGGTGGGGCGGGCTGCGCGGCGGCCTGGCCATCGGCACCGTGCTGATCTGCGTGATCTTTGCCGCCATGTCCGGCATCTCGGGCGCCGCCGTGGTGACCATGGGCACCATCGCCCTGCCCAAGATGCTGGAACGCGGCTATGACAAGAAGCTTGCGCTGGGGGCCATCAACGCCGGCGGCGGCTGGGGCATCCTGATCCCGCCGTCGATCCTGATGGTGCTCTACTCGCTGCTGACCGAGGTCTCGGTCGGCCGGCTCTTTGCCGCCGGCATCGGGCCGGGGCTGCTGCTCTTTGTGCTGGTGTCGATCTATATCGGTGTGCGCTGCTGGCTGCAGCCGGAACTGGGCCCGGCCCTGCCGCCCGAGGAACGCGCCGGCTGGGGGCCGAAACTGCGCTCGCTCAAGGCGGTGATCCTGCCGATCCTGATCGTGGTGATCGTGCTGGGCGCCATCTTTGGCGGCTTCGCCACACCCACCGAGGCCGCGGCCATCGGCGTTTTTGGCGCGCTCTTTGCCACAACGGTGAACCGCCAGCTCAGCTGGACGGTGATCCACGATGCCGCCGTTTCGACGCTGAAGCTGACCGCGCTGGTGATGTGGATCCTGTTCGCGGCGCATGCCTTCTCCACCGCCTACACGGCGCTGGGCGCACAGGGGCTGATCCAGGACCTGATGAGCTATATTCCCGGCGGCCGCTGGGGCGCGCTGACCTTCATGCTGCTGGTGCTGTTCCTCTTCGGAATGGTGCTGGACCCGGTGGGGATCATGCTGATCACCCTGCCGGTGTTCCTGCCCATCGTGCGCGAAGCCGGGTTCGACCCGATATGGTTCGGCATCCTCTTCGTGATCATGATGGAGGTGGGTTACATGACGCCGCCGTTCGGCTTCAACCTGTTCTACCTCAAGGGCGTGGCGCCTCCGGGCGTGACCATGGGCGACATCTACGCCTCGGTTGTACCTTACGTGCTGGTCACCCTGCTGGGCGTGCTGCTGATCATCCTGTTCCCGCAGATCGCGCTCTACCTGCCACAGCTGTTCTACAACTAGCGCAGGCTCCCGCCCGTTGTGGGGGCATCAAAGATGCCCCGACAACCGTTGGGCCCGGCAGCGCGCGGCTGCGCCGCGCGCTGCGGTCACGCTCCGAACTGGCCGTGTCAGTCGTCTTCGATGTCGGAAATCACCTGCCGCACCATCGCCGCCGCCCCGGCGACCACGGTTTTCAGCACCAGCTCATCGTCGATATGGCGGGTCAGCCAGTCGCGCATCGGGCCAAAGGCCGACAGGAACACCAGCAGGTTCGCCATCACCTCCAGCCGGGCGTCCTCCTGCTGTAACCCGGCCCGCCGGCGCAGCTGCGCCACCAGGTCCTCGATCAGCGCCCGGTCGCGTTTGCGCATCGCCTGGCGGTCCTCGGCCTGCAGGTGCGGAACCGAGCGATAGATCAGCAGCGTGCCCTTGCGCTTCTTGTCCCAGACTTCGCGGAAATACTCGGTAAAGATATCTTCCAGCGACCGGTCCTCGGCCAGCAGTTCGGGCAGTGGCGACACATCCTTGCGGAACCAAAGCTGGTTCAGCAGCCGCCGCAGGATGTCGTTCTTGTTGGCGATGTAATCATAGATGCTGGCCTGGTTGACCCCCGAGCGCGCACAGATGTCGCGGATCGTGGTCGAGGCAAAGCCTTTCTCCAGGAACAGCTCCAGTGCCGCGTCGCAGATCTGCTCCCGGCGGGTCTGGATCAGCGTTTCGTTCTGCACCCCGGTGATTTCGGCCTCGGCCAGAACCCCGTCGTCGCCCCGTTCCTGTTCGCCCTTGTCGTCCGACACCTCTGCACCCCGCTCCAATTCTGCAGTTCGGAAAAACCTATCCGCCCGCCCGGACCCGCACAAGCGCCTTGCTCTGCGACCGAAAGCGCCCCCGGTGCCGCGCCCGCCCCTTCATCTCTTTGAAAATACTCCGGGGGAGAGGCCGCAGGCCGAGGGGGCAGCGCCCCCTCCCCCGCTCGCCGCAGGCGCATGGACCGGATCAGCGGTTCTTCCACTCCGGCTTGCGCTTCTCCACAAAGGCGTTGACGCCTTCGCGGAAATCTTCCGTTTCGCGCAGGTCCATGATCACCTGGCGGCTGTACTGCAGGCTCGCCCGCAGGTTCTCCAGCTCCTCCATCTGGTTCAGCACCCGCTTGGTCGCCTTCACCGCCGAGGGCGACACGGCGGTGATCTCCGCCGCCTTCGCCATCGCCCGCTCCATCAGCTGGTCCTGGGTCGTCACTTCATTGACCACGCCCAGTTCCAGCGCCTCCTGCGCGGTGATGTGGCGGCCGGTCATCATGATATCGACCGCCACCTTGCGCGGGATCTGCCGGCTCAGCAGCTGCACGCCCGACGCGGCGGCGAAAAAGCCCACCTTGACCTCGGGCAGCGCGAATTTGGCGGTATCGGCCGAGATGATGATGTCACAGTTCAGAGCGGTCTCGAACCCGCCGCCCATGGCGAACCCGTTGACCGCCGCGATGATCGGCTTTTCCAGGTCGAACCGCATCGACAACCCGGCAAAGCCGGTTTCGGGCGGTTTGCCCTTGCCGCCCTGGGCGGTGTATTTCAGGTCGTTGCCGGCGGAAAACGCCTTGTCCCCGGCCCCGGTCAGCACCGCCACCCACAGGTCGGGATCGGCGGCGAAATCGTCCCAGATCGCCGACATCTCGTTGTGCATCGGCGCGTGCACCGCGTTATAGACCTCGGGCCGGTTCATGGTGACAACCAGCACGTTGCCAACCCGTTCGGTTTTGCAGAATTCCATGTCCAGCGCTCCTATGCGGCGGTTGCGGCGGTTTTCAGCCCGCCCAGGTCCAGTTCGGTGAACTTGCCGCCCTCGGCGGCCAGTGTCTTCAGCGTCTCGGCCGGGGCGAATTCCGGGTCCTCGGCGGCCAGCTTCTCCATCACCGCCAGCACCGCCGGCGCGCCGACGATATCGCCAAAGAACATCGGCCCGCCCTTGTCCGGCGGGAAGCCATAGCCGTTCAGCCAGACAACGTCGATGTCCGACGCCCGCTGCGCCTTGTTCTCCTCGAGGATCTTCACGCCCTCGTTGATCATTGGGAAAATGCAGGTCTCGACAATGTCGCGCGGGCTCATGCCGCCCGGTTCGGCGCCGGTGATGTCCTCGATGATCTTGGCCGTCACCTCCGACGGGGTGCGGTTGCGGCTCTCGTCATAGTCATAATACCCCGCACCGGTCTTCTGGCCGCGCCGGTCCAGCTCGCACAGCGCGTCGCGGATCGGGTTCTGGGTCTTGGCCCCCTTGGACCAGCCGATGTCGAGCCCGGCCAGGTCCGACATCTGGAACGGCCCCATTTTGAACCCAAAAGCGTTCAGCGCCGCGTCGATATCCCAGGGCATGATGCCCTGATACAGCAGCTTGTTGGCCTGTTTCTGGCGGGCAAACAGGATGCGGTTGCCGACAAAACCCGGGCAGACGCCGACCAGCGTGGCGATCTTGTTGATCTTCTGCGCCAGGTCCATGCTGGTGGCGACCACGTCATCGGCGGTGTGGTCCGCGCGCACGATCTCCAGCAGCTTCATCACGTTGGCGGGCGAAAAGAAATGCAGCCCGATCACGTCCTGCGGCCGGGTGGTGGCCGAGGCGATCTCGTCGATGTCCAGCGCCGAGGTATTGGTGGCCAGGATCGCGCCCTGTTTCACCGTTGCGTCGAGGTTGGCAAAGATCTGCTTCTTGATCTCCATGTTCTCGAACACCGCCTCGATCACCAGGTCACAGTCGGCCAGTTCAGAGAAATCCAGCGTGCCGGTGATCCGGCCCATCCGCGCCTCGACCTCCTCTTGCGGGAACCGGCCCTTGTCGGCGCTGCGCTGGTAGTTGCCGCGCACCACCTTCAGCCCGCGCTCTAGCGCCTCGGCCTTGGACTCCACGATGGTCACCGCGTATCCGGCGGTGGCAAAGTTCATCGCGATACCGCCGCCCATGGTGCCCGCGCCGATGATGCCGACCTTGGCGATCGGCCGCAGCGCCAGGCCCTCGGCCAGCCCCGGCACCTCCCAGGCAAGGCGCCCGGCCTCGGCGATATAGGCGGCGGTTTCTTCCCGTGTTGGCTCAGTCATGTTGGTCTCTCGTCCTCTTGCAAAATGCGGCTGGCCGCGTCTCCGGGGCGGATCGGCGGGGTTCAAACTCAGGCGATGCCACCAGTCCGGAGCGGGTTCCCGAACCCGCATCCGCGCCTTCCTGACATCAGTCAGGCGGCAACCTAGTGGCCGCGACCGGGCGAGGTCAAGGGCCACGACAGCCGCATCACGCCTCTGCCGCAACGTCCCTGCAATGGCGCCGGCGTCGCCGTTTGACGGTTTCGTCCGGCGACCCGGCGGGGGCAAAACGAAACATGAACGCTGCGAACCGGTTGTTAAGAATTTGCCCCTAACGTCTGTTCCACCTTCGCATGACCCCTCGCGTGAACAGGACGCCTTCATGACCGACACCGACAGAAGTTCCAGACCGCAATCCGCCGCGCTTCAGCTGCCGCAGCACCTGGACCTGACGGTGTGCGAAGACCTGTCCGCCCAGCTGATGGCCCTGCGCCATACCGCTGTCCAGATCTCCGCCGCCCAGGTGGGCTTTGTCGGCGCTCTGGCCCTGCAGCTGCTGCTCTCCGCGCAGCGGCAATGGCAGGCCGACGGCGCCGCCTTTTCGGTCACCGACCCGTCGGATGCCTTTCGCGAGGGGACAGAGCTTCTGGGGTTCTCCGAGTTTCCATTCAAGGACGTTATCGCCGCATGACCAAGAAAATACTCGCCGTCGATGATTCGCGCACCATGCGCGGCCTTCTGGAGCAGGCCCTGCGTTCGGCGGGCTTCGACGTCGAACTCGCCGAAGACGGGATCGACGGGCTCGACAAGCTGGGACCCGCGAACCCCGATCTGGTGATCACCGATATCAACATGCCCCGGCTCGATGGCTTTGGCGTGATCGAGGAGATCCGCAAGCAGGACCGCTACCGCGCCCTGCCCATCCTGGTCCTGACCACCGAAAGCGGCAGCGACCTGAAAGACCGCGCGCGCCGCGCCGGGGCGACCGGATGGGTCGTCAAACCCTTTGACGAGGCAAAACTGGTCGCCGCGATCAGCCGCATCGTGGCCTAGGAGCGAGAATGACATGAGCGACTTGCGCGACAGTTTCTTTCAGGAATGCGACGACCTGATGGAGGTCCTGAACGACGGTCTCACGGCGCTGGACGAAGGCGACTGCGACCCCGAAACGATCAACGCGATGTTCCGGTCGGTCCATTCGATCAAGGGGGGTGCCGGGGCCTTTGGTCTGGATGCGCTGGTCGGGTTTTCCCATGCCATGGAAAACCTGCTCGACGATGTCCGCTCCGGCGCGGTCACGCCCAATGCCCAGGTCACCTCGCTCTTGTTCGTCGCCAGCGACCACCTATCCGACCTGATCGACCACGACCGCGAGGGAACCACCGCCGACATGTCGCGCGCCGAGGCGATCCTGAACGATCTCAGGAACCTCAGCACCGCGCCCGCCCCGGCCGCACCCGGTGAGCTGAGCGCCGAGGAACAGGAAGCCGCGGCCGCCTTTCAGCCGTTGGTGCTGGATCTCGGCCTCGACCTGGGGCCCGACATCGGCGCCGATCCGGGCGCCGATCCGGATCCTGCCCTGACCCCCGCCCCGACCCCCGGCCCGCACCCCGGTCTGGACGCCGATCTGCCGGACCTCGGGCCGTTTCGCGATGACGGCGCCGCACGCCCGATGGTCATCACCTTCTCCGCCAGCGAGGACCTGTACCGAACCGGCAACGACCCGGCCCTGCTGTTCCGCGCGCTCAAGGCGCTGGGCGACCTGACGGTCACCGCCGACGACAGCCAGCTGCCACCGCTTGCCGAGCTGGATGCCGCGACCAGTTACCTGACCTGGCGCCTGCAGCTGGATCCGGCCGAGGGCGTCACCCCGGACACGGTCGAAGGCGTCTTTGAGTTTGTCGACGGGATCTGCACCTACGACATTTCCGACGCGCCGCCGGTGATCTGCGAACCGCCGGCGGCTGCGTCCCCCGACGCACAGCCGCCGGCTGCCGCACAACCGGCCCCGGACACCCCCGCCGCACCGCCGCCGGCCGCCGACGGCCCGGCCAGCTCCGGCGCCTCCTCCTCACGATCCTCGGCCTCTTCGCGCAGCACCATCCGGGTCGAGCTGCACAAGGTCGACCGGCTGATCAACCTGGTCGGCGAGCTGGTCATCGGCGAGGCCATGCTGCGCCAGTCGATGAGCGAACAGGGGCTCACCTCGCACGGCGAAGTCGATGTCGCCATGGGACAGTTGCGGCAACTCTCCGGTTTCCTGCAGGAAAGCGTGATGACCATCCGCGCCCAGCCGGTGCGCGGCCTGTTCCACCGGATCTCGCGGATCGCCCGCGAGGCCGGGCGCGAGGCGGGTAAATCGCTCAAGCTGGTCACCGTCGGCGAAGCGACCGAACTGGACAAGACCGTCACCGAACGCCTGACGGAACCGTTGACGCACATGGTGCGCAACGCCGTCGATCACGGGCTGGAACGGCCCGAGAACCGGATCGAGGCCGGCAAGCCCGAACGCGGCACCATCACCCTCAGCGCTGCCCACCGCTCGGGGCGCGTGCTGATCACGCTGAGCGACGACGGCGGCGGGATCGACCGGGCCAGGGTCCGGCGAGTGGCCGAGGAAAAGGGCCTGATTTCCCCCGATGACGACCTGTCCGACAGCGACATCGACAACCTGCTGTTCCTGCCCGGTTTCTCGACCAATGCCGAGGTTTCGAAACTCTCCGGGCGCGGGGTCGGCATGGATGTGGTGCGGAGCGAAATCAACGCGCTGGGCGGGCGCGTCTCGCTTCAGTCGCAACCGGGCGAGGGCACCACGGTCACCATCAGCCTGCCGCTGACACTGGCCGTTCTCGAGGGCATGATCGTCACCGTTGCCGGCGAAACCATGGTCGTTCCCACCAGCGCCCTGCGCGAAACCTTCCGCACCGACGAGGCCGCCATTCACGATTTCGGCGCCGATGCGCGGGTTCTGGCGGTCCACGACGGCTATGTGCCCATCGTCGATCTCGGCGCCGCGCTCGGATTCCGCGAGGAACCCGACACCATCACCCGCCAGTCCCTGCTGCTGATCGAAAACGAAACCGGCGAACGCACCGCCCTGATCGTGGATGCCATCCAGGGTCAGCACGAGGTGGTGATCAAGGGGTTGGAGCAGAACTACCACCAGGTTCCGGGCATCGCCGCCGCAACCATTCTTGGCGACGGCAACATTGCCCTGATCGTTGACACCGACCAGTTGATGTCCTCGCAGCCGCCCGTCACCCGGGCGGTGGCCGACAAACCTGCAGAAGTCCCTTTCCGGAGCGCGCAAGCATGTCCAGCACAATGACCGAACCGCAAACAGCAAGCCCAGAGCACAGCGCAACAGACCGCGCCGGCGACGATCTCAGCGAAATCGTCACCTTCGCCGTCGGCAAACAGGGGTTTTGCATCGAAATCGAACATGTCCTCGAAATCCGCGGCTGGACCAAGACCACCGTGCTGCCTCACGCGCCCGATTACGTCGTCGGGCTGATGAACCTGCGCGGAACGGTTCTGCCGGTAATCGACCTATCGCTGCGCCTCGGCCTCGGCAAAACCGAAACCACACCGCGCCATGTCATCATCATCACTCATGTGCAGGATCGGACGCTGGGGCTTCTGGTCGAGGCGGTGTCGGACATCCTGTCGGTCCGTGACGGCGAAATGAAGCCCACCCCGGATGTCGCCTCGCCGCAGACCCGCGCCTTTATCCGCGGGGTCTATTCGGTGGCAGAGTCGCTGGTGCGTGCAATTGACGTGCACCAGGTCGTCCCCAAGGCAGACGGGCTCGCCGCATGACGGGCGCGGACAAGATATCGCGCACGGAATTTGCGACGATCGCCAGCCTCATGCGCGAGCTGAGCGGCGTCACATTGGCCGACGGGAAACGCGCCATGGTCGCGGCCCGGCTGGGCCGCCGCGTGCGCGCCCTCAGGCTCGGCGGCTTTGCGGAGTATTGCAGCCTTGTGACATCGCCAGAGGGCGCGGCGGAACGTGACGAACTGATCAAGGCGCTGACCACGAACACCACGCGGTTCAACCGCGAGCAGCGCCAGCTGGACCACTTCGCGTCCGAAGTCCTGCCGGGGCTGGTGGCCCGCGCCCGCTCGGGCGGGCGCGTCCGGTTGTGGTCCGCCGGCTGCTCGACCGGCGAGGAGCCCTATTCGCTCACCTTCCGCGTGCTCGATCAGTGCCGCGATGCGGCATCGCTGGATTTCAAGATCCTGGCGACCGATATCGACCAGCAGGTTCTGGATCATGCCCGGGCCGCCACCTATGCCCGTTCGGCGCTCGACGTTATCGACCCGGATCACCTGGCCCGGTATTTCGAGCCGGAGACGCCCGGCGCGATGACCCGCAAGGTCGCCCAACAGGTCCGGGCGATGGTCTCTTTCGGTCTGTTGAACCTACTCCAGCCCTGGCCGTTCAAGGGGCCCTTCGACATGATCATGTGCCGCAACGTGTTCATCTACTTCGACCGCGAAACCCAGGACCGCCTCTGGCCGCGACTGGCCCGGATGCTGGCCGAGGGCGGGATCCTCTACATCGGCCATTCCGAGACAATCAGCGAAGCCGAAAGCCTCGGACTGCGCGCGAACGGCCACGGCATGTTCCGGATGCAAAACCAACCCGGCCTGGCCCCTGCGGCCCAGGCGGCGACCATGACATAGGTAGGAAAGATGAGCCTCAAAGAAAAACTGCAGGTCATGGTCGTGGACGACATGTCGACCAGCCGGGGTTTGATCGTCCAGGCGCTGGATGAAATCGGGATCGTGAACTACCGCACCGAAAACGATGGCGCCAGCGCGTGGCAGCGCCTGATCGCGCAGCCCGCGCATCTGGTGATATCCGATTTCAACATGCCACGGATGGACGGGCTGCAGCTGCTCGAGGCGCTGCGCACCCACAGCACGACGGCGCGGATCGGGTTCATCCTGATCACCGGACGTGCGGACAAAGAGGTCATCGAACGCGGACAGCGGCTGGCGATGAACAATTTCATCAAGAAACCGTTCAACACACCGGCGATGAAATCCTGCATCGAACGTGTCGTCGGCCGATTGTGAATTGATCCGATCCGCCCCCGATGACTGCTCCCGCCACAAGGAAACCGATATGACGACCAGACCGCTGACCGAATTCCTGACCGTCATAGCCGAGGAAATCGCCGCCCTCTCGGGCATAGCCCACACGCTGGACGACCACCTCGACGAAATCGCCCGCGCCGCGCCGGACCTGGCCAACCTGTCGATCCTGCAGACCGCCGATACCCTGCGGCAATACCTTGATGACCTGTCCAGTGTGTCCGGTTTCCTAGCCGACAAGGCGCCCGACGGGGTCGATATCGAAGTCGCCGGAACCTGTTCGGCCGCACAGCTCAGCGACCTGCGCGCCCGTCTCTGCGGCGCCGCGTCGCAATCCCGTCTGACCGCTTCCTCGCACGGCGACATCGAATGGTACTGAGCCCGCTCCGCAGATCTCTGCCGCCAACCGGCCGCGGCGGGCACAGCCGGCGCCCGGACAGGCACGCGCCCGGTCATGGTTCAAATCCGCCGCAAATCAGCCACTTCCCGAGGTCATCATGAACGTAGTGCACCCCCTGACGCCCGCTGCTGCCGCCTCTGATCAGGTCGACTGTACGGCGGAGCACATCCTGGCGACGACCAGCGACGCGCACGGGCTCATCACCTATGCCAACAGCGATTTCTGCAGGGTCTCCGGATACGATGCCGGCGAGCTGCTGGGCGCGCCGCACCGGATCGTCCGCCACCCGGACATGCCACGCGGGCTGTTTCACCTGTGCTGGCGCCGGCTGAAGTCCGGCCAACCGGTGGCCGCCTATATCAAGAACAGCACCAAATCCGGCAATCACACCTGGGTTTTTGCCCTGATGATGCCGCACCCCGACGGCTACCTGTCGATGCGGATCCGGCCCGGTGGCGGTCATTTCGACTCGATCCGCGGCATGTACCAGGCCGCGCAGGACAGGGAGACCGGCGGGATGGCGCCGGAAGAGTCCTGCCGCAGGCTGATCGCGGATATCCGGGCGCTCGGGTTCGCGGGCTACACCGAATTCATGATTGTCGCGCTGGGGGACGAGATCGCCCAGCGGGCACAGGCATTGCACCGCAAGGCGCCCGCGCGCATCCAGGTGCTTGCCGATCTTGCCGACCGGGTCCGGTCGATGATCTCCACGGCGAGCAACCTGGGCGAAGGTTTCCGCAACATCCGCAATGAACCGGTCAACATGCGGATTCTGTCCAACCGGTTGGAAAGCGGAGGCGCCTCGATCAGCATGATTTCGCAGAACTACGACACGATGGCCCAGGAGATGAGCCAGAATTTCGACCGTCTGACCGACCGGAAACAGGGTGCGCTGACCCGGATCTGGCAGGCGACGGGCGATGGCAGCCTTGCGATCCTGTCCGCGCTGCTGATCCGCGAACTGGCCGCAAAGCGCGACGATGAGCAGACCGCCGGAAATGCCCGATATGGCGACGGCGTGATTGACGCTCACGCCGACCGGCTCGAGCAGCGCGCCAATGAAGAGATCAACAATATCATTCGGTCGTGCAGCGCAATCCCAGAGGTCAGCCGGCAACTGCGGCGGCGCATCAACGGGTTGGACGTGGTCAAGCTGCTGTGCCGGGTCGAAAACTGCCGGTTCGGCAGCCGCGACGCCGGGTTGACAGCAATCATCGAGCGGCTGGAGGGGTTCCACTCTGAAACCGACGCGCTGCTGGGCGACCTGACCAAGGAAGCGATGCAGATTACCCAAACCGCCAACGGCCTGATCTGAGATCGGTCCGACGTCGTTGAAGGGATTTTAACCCGGCGTTGCAACAATCCTTTCCAGAACGAAAAGACACCGGCCGGGCCCGATACGGGCCAAACACAATCACGGGCCGATACGGGCCAACACAACCCGGCCCAACACACGAAAAGGAGCGTGTTTCATGTCACTCAAATCAGTTCTCGCCGCGGCCGCACTGTCCGCACTCTGCGCCCTTCCCGCGACGGCCGACACCGCGGTCACCGACGCGATGAAGGCGCTGGCCGATGGCCAGGTTCGGGAATGGGTCACCGACCGGCTGGTGGTGACCGCCGTGCAATCCCAAAACCTGCGCAATGCCAACCTCACCGAACAGCAGATCCTGGAGCTCGACCAGACATGGCGCGACCAGACAATCACCGGCGGCGCCATGATAGACGAGGTGCTCGCCAACGCGCTGTCCCAGCATCTGCGGCAGCTCCAGGCCCAGGGCAAAGGCCGCTATACCGAGATTTTCGTGACCGATTCCAACGGCCTGAACGTCGGGCAAAGCGATGTGACCTCGGATTACTGGCAGGGCGACGAGGACAAGTGGCAAGTGCCTGTCGCCACCGGACGACCGCATGTGAGCGACATTGAATTCGACGAATCCACCCAGACCTACCAAAGCCAGCTCAGCGTCCCGATCCGTGATGCCGACCGGATCATCGGCGTCATCACTGTCGGGGTGAACGTCGAAATGCTCGCGCAACTCAACTGAACAACCTTCGCCGAAAGGTCATTGCCATGGACACTATCCAGGACGACGCAGCCGTCGCACCAATCTCCCACCCGGCGCGGAAATGGAGTCTTGGCATCCGCGCCAAGATAGCAACGCTGGTCGGTGTCGGTTTCACACTGACATTCATGGCCATCCTCACGATGGAGTACCTCAGTGCGGGCCGCACCGCCGATGACATCGGTTCGGCCAGCAACGAGGTCGTCGCCGGGCTGCTCGCCGATCAGCTGGGGGCGGCCGTCCGGTTCCATGACACCACCCGGATCGAGACCATTTATGCCGGGACAGCGGCGGAAATGGCCGAATCCCTCGTCGCGCTCAGGGTCCAGCACATGGATGGCGCGGTGTTGGCCGATTACGAAGGAACCGGCGCCCTGCCCGGGGCCCGGAACGCGATGGCACGGGCCGCCGAAGAGGTCACGGCATCCGGCGCGCCTTGGTCAGGCAATGTCGAAAACCAGCGCGTGGTGGCTGTTCCGATCCTGACCGCCGATGGCAAATCGCTGGTCGGCGTGTTGTCCACCACCTGGTCGAACAGCGTGATCGCCGATATTCTCGTGGCCGGCACCCTTCATACCACACTGCTGGCCGCAGCAGTCACCGCCCTGGGTCTGCTTGCGATCGTTTTCCTGGTCTCGCGCCAGGTCACCCAGCCGGTTCAGGCGCTCAGCGCGGCAATGACCCGGATCTCAGAGCGCGATTTCAAAACCGATGTCCCCTATGCCCACCGCCATGATGAAATCGGCCAGATGTCCGTCAAGCTGCGGGAATTCCGCGACGATCTGGCGATCGAAGCTCAGGAGCGGCAGGAGCGGCTGGCCAAGGACCAGCGGATCATGGAACTGTTCGACGAGCTGTGCAACTGCCTGTCGCAGGCGGCCAAGGGCGACATCGACGTGCGGATCGATACGGCCGCCTTTGATGGCCTCGCGCCGCAATACCTGACGGTCTGCGCCAATTTCAACGCTCTTGTCGACAGTCTGTCGGGGATGCTGGAGACCATCAACGTCGCGGCCGAAACGGTGCGCGTGAATTCGCTCGAAATCAGCCAGGTCGCCACCGACCAGTCGCAACGCTCCGAGGCGCAGGCCGCAACGCTCGAGGAATCTGCGGCCGGGCTCAAACAATTGACCCGCAGCGTCAAATCGACTGCCGAGCACGCGGCGCGCGCCAACCAGGAAATCCAGGCCAACCGTCAGCAGGCCGAGGAAAGCGGCACCGTCGTGGCCCGCACCGTCGAAGCGATGAAGAAGATCGAGGCCTCTTCGAACCAGATCACCGAGATCATCACCGTCATCGACGATATCGCCTTTCAGACCAACCTGCTGGCGCTGAATGCCGGGGTCGAGGCCGCACGGGCCGGAGAAGCCGGGCGCGGCTTCGCGGTGGTGGCCTCCGAGGTCCGCGCGCTGGCTCAACGGGCCTCGGATTCCGCTAATGAAATCAAGGAACTGATCGTCAACAGCGGGCAGCATGTGCAGGAAGGCGGCACTTTGGTCGATCAGACCGGACAGGCTTTGAACAACATCATCGAAGGTGTCGCCAAGGTGTCCGACATCGTTTCCAGCATCGCCACCGCCTCGCGCGATCAGTCCGACAACCTCGAAGAGATCAATGGCGCGGTCAACGAACTGGACAAGGTCACCCAGCAGAACGCGGCCGTGATCGAGGAAACCTCGGCCGCCAGCAATGCGCTCAGCCAGGAGGCCGAACGGCTGACCGACGCGCTGGCACGTTTTCGCAGCGGTGAAATCCTGGAAACCGATACCACCGAGGACACAGACGATACCGTTCAGGTGTTGTTCCGGTCGCAGGCCCGGAGTGGCCAGGCCGAGACGGTTTCACTGGCGACGGCCGCAAATGGGAACGATCAGGATGGCTGGCATGATTTCTGAGCCCGCCTGCCGACCCGCGCCACGGCAGATCCGGACCCGGACTGTCGCGGGTGCGGCGGTTCCCCGAAACCGGGCGCATGCCCCGTCCCGATACTCCTGCAACCCGCCATTTGGAAATTGACCCATCGTGCCCACGCAGCCCAAAACGGCAAATGCGCTGATCAACTGTATCAACAAACCGGTTCTTCAGGGTGAAACTGCAATATCATCGGACCCGAACGTTGTCATGACAACGATCCTTGGCTCCTGTATTTCAGCATGTATATGGGACCCGGTCGCCGGTATCGGCGGGATGAACCACTTTCTCCTGCCCACCGGCGACGGCAGCAATTCGACCAGCCTTGGTTTTGGCATCAACGCCATGGAACTCTTGCTCAACGGGTTGATCGGGCGGGGCGCGGATCGAAACAACCTGCGTGTTCATATCTTTGGCGGGGCGAAAATGTATGACGGCGGCCCCAAGATCGGTGAACGCAACGCCGAATTTGCCCGCTGGTTTCTGGAGAACGAAGGCCTGAACTGCGACAGCACCTGCGTCGGCGGCACTTTGGGGCGCAAGATACGGTTTTGGCCCGCGACCGGGCAGGCACAGCGCAAGTTCATGACGGACGTGCGCAACAATCGGCTCGATATCGCCCCGGCCTTCCGGCCGCCGCTGGCCGACACCCGGCCAAAGGACGACATCGGCGACGTGGAGCTGTTCTGACGCCGCCATCGGGTCTTGCACATCACGGCTGACCGCCATCCGCGACCCTCCGCCCAAAGAGCCTCGTTCCTGCGACCGAGCTGGCGCGGATCCATGACCTGCCGCCCTTGGCCCGGCTGGAATCCGTGCCCGGCGCGGCGCCCCCTGCGATGATCACCTTTGCACCGGTGCCCAGGTAGCCGCGCCTCTCGCGGAAAGCTGCGCACGGTCTCGCGCCGCCTCGCCCCACCACGTGCCGCGTCACCCGCCGACGGTGCATCGGCCCGGCTCCCCCCGGGGACGCGAAACCGGAACCAGGAACCGGTACCGCGGGTTTGCCCGGTCCCATAGCCGGCCGCAACAGGCCGTGGCGGCGATGCCTGCCGGAACCGGGGCCGGTATGGATTGGAAAGAGGCCGCAGCCAGGGCCGAAAGTCGCTGTGCCCGGTGCCGGGCATCCAATCGGTCAGGGGCCGGCAACCGGCGATGGCAGCCGCTCAGAGCATGCTCGGACCCCGCCCCGCGCCGCGCGCCAGCCGGATCCGCCCGTCAAACCGGATTTGCTCGATCAGACAGGTCAACCGATACGCAAAACCGACAGGACCGACAGGACCGACAGGACCGATCGACGCCAACCGGCGCGCAGGCACCCGCCCCCCTGGCCTGTTGCAGAAAACGCGCGCCCACCGGGTTCGGCGGGCGGAACGCCGACACCGGCCGTGGGCTCTGCGACATGCTGACCGGCCTTTCCAGCAGCCCCTGCACCGCACCCAACTGGCCTGAAAACAACCGCCGCCTCACCCTCGCGACGACCACACCGACGGCCGTTCCCGCGCCATCGCCGCCGAGGACGATCACCCGGTCCATAGGACACGGACCGGGCGGGGTCATCGGGATCATCATCCGCCGGGGCGATTGGAAAGCCGACAGGGAGGGCTGAATGCCTGGGCTCTTCGGCAAGCCCGGACCGGGCGGTCGACGGGCATAAATCAGGCATTGGACGGTCATTGGGCTGGCATGGAACGGGCATTAGGCAGGCACAAAACCGCCACCTTGCAGGCACGGAACACCCGCAAAAATCCGCTGCGGACACCGCCTGCATGGCACCGACCGGACGGGCGACGACCGCGACGGCGTTGGCCGGGCCCGCGCCAATTCCCGCTTTAGTAAATATAGCGGATCTGGTCGGTCCAGTACCGCTCCACGCGTTTCAGGGCGCCGGTGATCTCCTCGATCCCCTCCGGCCCGATCACGCCCTTGGTCTCCAACCCGTCGGCGTGACGCTGGAACAGGGCCGCCACCAGATCGCGAACCTCGCGGCCCTT
Source organism: Seohaeicola saemankumensis (assembly GCF_020171285.1). GTDB lineage: Bacteria > Pseudomonadota > Alphaproteobacteria > Rhodobacterales > Rhodobacteraceae > JAIUZI01. The sequence goes on along the minus strand of NZ_JAIUZI010000009.1, from coordinate 11,680 downwards.
CTGCGTCAGACGGACCCGCACCGACCGGCGGTCGATCTCGCAGCGCTGGTGGTGCATGTAGCCCATTTCCACCAGCTTCTTCAGGTTATAGCTGACATTGCTGCCCTGGTAGTATCCGCGGCTTTTCAGCTCGCCCGCCGTGACCTCGTTATCGCCGATGTTGAACAGCAGCAAAGCCTGCACCGCGTTGATTTCCAGCACGCCGACCCGTTCGAACTCATCCTTGATCACATCCAGCAACAACCGGTGCAGCCGCTCCACCAGCGCCAGCGCCTCGAGATAGCCGGTCATGAACCCCTGGCGGGCCGCGGGGCCCATCTGCATTTCAATACTCATCCGTTTCTCCGACTCGAACTGCTCGGGCCTGAGAGTGACGGCAATTTCCGAAATTTCGGTTAAACCGGATTAATCACGTTTTCTGAAGGGCTTGCGCGATTTCGGCGATCATGTCGCCATAGCGCTCGGGCGCGGCCACCTGCCCCGTCACCCATTGGTACAGATCCTGGTCGTTCTCGTGCAGCAGGGAATCATAGAGATCCAGCTCACCGGCATCCATGGTCTCCAGCCGGGCCTCGGCATAGGCCATCAGGATCAGGTCCATCTCCTTGATGCCGCGCCGCATCGACCGCATCCGCAGCCGCTTGATCCGGTTTTCCGCCGTTTCGGTCATGTCTGTGCCTGCTCCACCAGCAACCTCAGTTTCTTTTCCAGCCGCGCCGCGCGTTCGGCATTGGCCCGCATGTCGGCGCGAATCGCCCGCATTTCCGCCAGCACCTCGGCGAAATCATCCGCCGGGCGCAAGCCCTCGGCCGGGCCGGACATGCCGTCGCCCTCGCCGGTCAGCAACCACATGATCGACACGTTCAGCAGCCCCGCCATCATCGACAGCTTGTTGGCGCGCGGCTCCGACAGGTCGTTTTCCCACCCCTGCACCGTTGCCTTCTTGACGCCAAGACGCCGGGCCAGCTGGGCCTGGGTCATACCGGTCGCATCGCGGGCCCCCGCCACCCGGTCGCCAAAGGTCGCAGCCTCCGGTCCATACCAGTTGTCGTCGGATTCCGTCATGGCACACTCCTCGTTGATCACCGTGCTTGATCGTGCATGTGGCGCACCCTATGACAGGGACGCCCAACATACAAACCGAGGCCACTATGAGCTTTTTGTCCGACGCGCTGTCCCGCGTGAAACCGTCGCCTACGATCGCAGTCACGACATTGGCGCAGGAACTCAAGGCCGCCGGCCAGGATGTCATCGGCCTTGGCGCCGGAGAGCCCGATTTCGACACCCCCGCCAACATCAAGGACGCGGCCATCGCCGCCATCCACGCGGGCAAGACGAAATACACCGCCCCCGATGGCATCCCCGAGCTGAAACAGGCGATCTGCGCCAAGCTCGCCCGCGAGAACGGTCTCCGCTATACGCCCGCGCAGGTCAGCGTCGGCTCAGGCGGCAAGCAGACGCTCTACAACGCGCTGATGGCCACGCTGAACCCCGGCGACGAGGTGCTGATCCCGGCGCCCTACTGGGTGTCCTACCCCGACATGGTGCTGCTCGCCGGCGGCACCCCGGTGACCATCGAGGCCAGCCTGGAAACCGCCTTCAAGATCACCCCGGACCAGCTCGAGGCGGCGATCACGCCGAAAACCAAATGGCTGATCTTCAACTCGCCGTCGAACCCCACCGGCGCCGGCTATTCCCGGGCCGAGCTGAAGGCGCTGACGGATGTGCTGATGCGCCATCCCCATGTCTGGGTGATGACCGACGACATGTACGAACACCTGGCCTACGACGACTTCGAATTCTGCACGCCCGCGCAGGTCGAACCCGGGCTCTACGAACGCACGCTGACCTGCAACGGCGTGTCCAAGGCCTATGCCATGACCGGCTGGCGCATCGGCTATGCCGCCGGCCCCGAACCGCTGATCGCCGCCATGCGCAAGATCCAGTCGCAGTCCACCTCGAACCCCTGCTCGATCAGCCAGTGGGCGGCGGTCGAGGCGCTGAACGGGCCGCAGGACTATCTCGCCCCGAACGCCGAGATGTTCCGCCGCCGCCGCGACCTGGTGGTCTCGATGCTGAACGCGATCGAGGGCGTCACCTGCCCGGTGCCCGAAGGCGCCTTCTACGTCTACCCCTCGATCAAGAGTCTGATCGGCAAGACCTCGGCCGCCGGGACCAGGATTACCGACGACGAAAGCTTCTGCCGCGCCCTGCTCGAGGAAACCGGCGTCGCAGTTGTCTTCGGCGCCGCATTCGGCCTTTCGCCGAATTTCCGGGTCAGCTACGCTACGTCCGACGAGGCCCTGACCGAAGCCTGCACCCGCATCCAGAGCTTCTGCGCGGCGCTTTCCTGACGGGCCACAAAGGGGAACGGGCCATGGGCACAGAACTGCCGGACTACTATTTCCGCGTACGCGAAAACGGGGCCTTCGTGTTCCGCGTCGACACGGAAAACCGGCAGCGCCGGATCGAGATGGACCAGATCGCCGTCGTCAATATCAAGAACGGCGAGATCAAACCCCACGGCGACAGGCAGCTGTCCGACGAAGACCTCGCACAGATCAAATCCTGGATGGCCAGCCGCGGCGCCCTGCTGGCGCGCCGCGACATCGACGACATCCACCGGGCGGTGGATTACCTCAACCTCACCACCCACTGGGCCCAGTCCAAGGCCAACGAAGCCCAGCTCGAAGAGGTCACCGACGCGCTGCTGCTGGCCATGCATGACCTGCGCTCGGTGCTGGTCCGCAAGAAAGCCGACCGCCTGATGGCCGCCGCCAAGAGCGGCTGAGCCGCCCCTCTTTTCATCTCTTCGGCAAATACTCTGGGGGTGAGGCCGCCAGGCCGAGGGGGCAGCGCCCCCTTCGCCCGCCCGCCGCAGGCGAAGGCTCCCGCCAGGCCGCGCGGCATCGCAGATGCCCGGACCTGTTGGGCCAGGCAGCGCGCGGTAAACCGCGCGCTGCGGTCGCGCCAGCTATCCCACCGGTGTCATGCCTTCGCGCTCAGGTTGATCCCCCGCGTCCAGAACCGGATCATCAGCAGCACCCCGGCACAGGCCAGACCCGCCACCAGCCCCATCCAGACACCGATCCCGCCCCAGCCCAGCACGAAGCCCAGCAGGTAGGAGGCTGGCATTCCCACCACCCAGTAGGACACTGCCGCCATCACCATCGGCACCCCGGTATCCTGCACCCCGCGCAGCAGCCCCAGCGCCATCACCTGCGCCCCGTCGACCAGCTGGAACAGGGCCGCCACCGCCAGCAGGCCGACCCCGATGTTCAGGATCTCGGGCCGGGCCGGGTCGTCGGGTTCCATGAACAGCGACATCAGCGGCTCGGGCAGCAGCAGGAACAGGCAGATGGTCACGACCGACACCACCAGCGACATGGCGATCACCACCTTTCCGCCCCGCGCCATATGCGCTCGGTCACCCCGGCCAAAAGCGTTGCCCGCCCGGATCGTCGCGGCGTTGCTCAGGCCAAGGTGCACCATGAAGGTGGCCGAGGCCAGCTGCACCGCGATGCCGTGCGCCGCCAGCGGCACGGTGCCCAGCCAGCCCATCATCATCGCCGACGCCGTGAACAGCGTCACCTCGCTGAGGCTGGTCAGCCCGATCGGCACCCCCAGCCGGAACACCTTGGCGAACATTTCCCAGTCCGCCCGCCACAGCCTCTGGAACAGGTTGTGTTCCGGCAGCGCCCACAGCGCATAGACCACGACCGCCGCCAGCGACACCACCTGCGTCACGATCGAGGCGATGGCCGCACCGGCGATACCCAGCTCGGGCGCGCCCCAGTTGCCAAAGATCAGCATGTAGTTGGCCAGCCCGTTGGCCAGCGCCGCGCCCAGCGTGATCCAGAGCACGACCTGCGTCCGCTCCAGCGCCGCAAGGTAGGACTTCAGCACCACCACCAGCAGCGCCGGAAACAGCCCCCAGCCGGCCAGCCGCAGATAGGCCGCCGCCTGTTCAGAGACCGCGGGATCCTGCCCCAAGGCCAACAGAATCGGCTGTGACCAGAGCAGCAGCGGCATCACGGCGGCGCAGAACAGCACCGACAGCCACATGCCCATCCGGGTCGCCCGGCGCGCGCTGGTGTCGTCGCCGGCGGCACTGGCCGCCGCCACCATCGGCATCACCGCCCAGCCGAATCCCGCCCCCATCAGGAACAGCACAAAGAAATAGCTCGCCGCCAGCGTCACCGCCGCCAGCGCCTCGACCCCGTACCAGCCCAGCATCACCGTGTCGGTCAAACCGATGGCGAATTGCGCCAGGTGACCGCCGACCAGCGGCAGACCCAGAACCGCCACCGCGCGGGCGTGACCGCCATATGTCATCATCGTGCTCATCCAAACGGCATAGGAGCCGAAATGCGCCCACGCAAGCGGCGCTTCGGTGCATTGCCGCAGATCGGGTTGTGCGCGGAGCACCACCACCTGCAAGACGGCGAAAGGGGGAAGGGGGCGCTGCCCCCTCGGCCTGGCGGCCTCACCCCCGGAGTATTTGCCCAAGAGATGAAAGGGCGCGCGGGCGCAGCGCGTGGGTTTACCCGCGCGCTGCCGGGCCCAACAGGGCCACAGGCATCTTTGATGCCGAAGGACCTGGCGGGAGCCGTTCGGGTCGTGGGGCCTGCGCCGCCATCGCTGTATCGGCGCGGACAATGGGCGCGGCTTTTGGTATGTTCGCACCAGACCGCCCGCATCCCTGTCCGAAGAGTGCCATGCCCGACGATTTCGCCCGCCTGATCCCCGACGCCCGCGCCTTTCTGGCCGAGCTGGCCGACAACAACAATCGCGACTGGTTCGCCGGCGAGAAGAGCCGCTATGACGCGCGTCTGAAGATCCCCGCCACCCTGTTGCTGGACCGGGTGGCGGCCGAAATCCGGCGCGAAACCGGGCAGCAGATGCTGCCGAAACTGTTCCGGCCGCAGCGCGACCTGCGGTTTTCCCGGGACAAGACGCCCTATCACACCCATCTGCACATGCTGTGGTCCGGTGATGGCAAGGGCATGGCACAGCCGGCGCTGTTCTTTGGCATCGCGCCGGATTACGTGACGCTGGGCGGCGGCGTGATGGCTTTCCCCCGCGAGGCCCTGCCACGCTGGCGCGCCGCCGTGGACGGGCCGCAGGGCGTGGCGATCGCGCGGGAATTGTCCCGTCTCGCGGACCTCGGGCTTGCCCCGCGCGGCCCGGATCTGAAACGGGTGCCCGCCCCCTATGCCGGGGACCACCCGCGCGGCGACCTGCTGCGCCGCAAGGGGCTGTCGGTCTGGCGCGAGATGGCGCCCGGCGAATGGGATGACCCCTCCGCCAGCCTGCTGGCCGCCTTTCACGCCCTGCGGGATCTGCTCGCCCTTCTGGACGCGCTTAGGTAACCGCCGCCGCTATTTCAGCCGGGAATCGGGGTGCAGCGCGGTGCCCAGGATGTGATCGGAGCGCTGGATCACGTGATGCGCCTGCCCCACGATCAGCGGGTCGGGCTGGCCGACCAGATCGTGGTCCTTGTCCGGGTATTCCAGCGTCGACAGGAAATGCCGCATACAGTTCAGCCGGGCGCGTTTCTTGTCGTTGGACTTGACGATGGTCCAGGGCGCGTCGGCGGTGTCGGTGTAGAAGAACATCGCCTCCTTGGCCTCGGTATAGTCGTCCCACTTGCTCAGGCTGGCCTTGTCGATCGGGCTCAGCTTCCAGCGTTTCAGCGGGTCGGTGGCGCGGCTGTCAAACCGGCGTTTCTGTTCCGCCTGGGTGACCGAGAACCAGTATTTGTAGAACCGGATGCCCGAGCGGACCAGCATCCGCTCCAGCTCCGGCGTCTGGCGCATGAATTCGAGGTATTCGCCCGGCTCGCAAAAGCCCATGACCCGTTCCACCCCGGCACGGTTGTACCACGAGCGGTCATAGAAGACCATTTCGCCCACGGTCGGCAGCTCCTGAATGTAGCGCTGGAAATACCATTGCCCCTTCTCTTCCCACGTCGGCTTGTTCAGCGCGACCACCCGCGCCGCACGCGGGTTGAGATGCTCCATGAACCGCTTGATCGTGCCGCCCTTGCCCGCCGCGTCGCGGCCCTCGAACAACAGCACGAATTTCTGGCCGGTTTCCTGTGCCCACAGCTGCACCTTCAACAGTTCGGCCTGCAGTTTCGCCTTGTCGGCCTCGTAAACCCGGCGCGCCATCTTGCGGCGGTAAGGGTAGCGGCCGCTTTCAAAACCTGCGCGGATCCGCTCCGGTGTCACCGCGGCAGAGGCGGCACCCGGTTTCGCCGACGGTTCAACCGCGACCTCGACCGGGGACTCAACCGGGGTTTCAACCGGCAGCGCACCGTTTCCGGCCACCTCCTGACCTGCGGCGACGGGATCCTGGGCTGGCTGTGGGACATCTTTCACGGGCGCGCTCCTGCTGTTTTGGAAAATCTGCCCCCTCATAGCGAAGACCGGTTAACCCCGCTTTGATCCGCGTCAAAAACCTGTCACAAACACAGCGGACATTTGTCAGGAAACGACCGGCGGCCCCGCCGCACCACGAGGAACACGACCCATGCACACCGAAACCAGACCGCTGAACGGCAACCCCTTCTACCTGCGCCGATGGGGCGATCCGGACAAACCTCTGCTGCTGATGCTGCACGGGTTTCCCGAATACGGCGGCGCGTGGGAGGAGCTGGTGCCGCTGCTGGCCGAGCATTACCACTGCGTTGCCCCCGACCAGCGCGGCTACGGCCGCAGCTACGCGCCCGATGGCGTGGAAAACTACACCGTCGCGCATCTGGTGGGCGACATGGCGGCGCTGATCGATGCCTTTGGCGGCACCGCGATCGTGCTCGGCCACGACTGGGGCGCGGCGGTGGCCTATGGGCTGGCCATGCGCCACCCCGACCGGGTCAGCCGGCTGATCATCGCCAACGGTGTCCACCCGGTGCCGTTCCAGCGCGCCCTGGCCACCGGCGGCGCGCAATGCGAGGCCTCGCAATACATCCACTTCCTGCGCCGCGACGGGTCCGAAGACGTCATGGCCGCCAATGACTATGAACGGATGATGGCGACCTTTTCCGCCAAGATGAACCTCAGCTGGATGACCTCGGAACGGCAGGCCGAATACAAAGCCGCCTGGGGATTCGGCGGCGGCCGGCTGAAAACCATGATCAACTGGTACCGCGCCTCGCCCGTGGTGGTCGGCACGCCGGGCGAACCGCTGACCAACCTGCCCGAGTTTCCCCGCGCCGCGCTGATGGTGCGCTGCCCGCACCTCTTGCTCTGGGGAGAAGGCGACACCGCGCTGCTGCCCGAGGCCACCGAGGGGCTCGAAGAGTTTGCCCCCGACCTCACCCGCATTACCATCGCCGGGGCCGACCATTGGGTCGAGCACCAGAAACCCGAAGAGATGGCCCGCCATATCCAAGACTGGCTGAGCGCCAAGGAGACCGCAAAATGATCACCGTTCACCACCTTGGCCAGTCCCGTTCGCTGCGCATTCTCTGGCTGCTCGAAGAGCTTGGCGTCGCCCATGACGTCGTGCGCCACGAACGCGACCCGAAGACCCGGCTGGCGCCGCCTGCCCTGCGCGACATCCACCCGCTGGGCAAATCTCCGGTGATCATCCTCGATGATCAGGTGGTCGCCGAATCCGGTGCCATCGTCGAAATCCTCTGCGCCCGTCACGGCCCCCATCTGGTGCCCGACCCCGGCAGCGCCGCGCATGTCCAGCACCTTGAACTGATGCATTTCGCCGAAGGCTCGGTGATGACCCCGATCCTGCTGAACCTCTATGTCGGCATGCTGGGCGAGGCCGGCAGCCCGCTGCACCCGCGCATCAACCAGGAACTCGACAACCACTTCGCCTATCTCGAAGGGCTGATCCGCCCCTCCGGCCACTTCGTCCAAGATGACCTCTCGGCCGCCGACATCATGCTGTCCTTCCCGGTCAGCACCCTGAAGCGCCTGGGCCGGGGCGACGATTTCCCCAAGCTCGCCGCCTTCAACGAAATGGTACAAAACCGCCCCGCCTTCCAGCGCGCCCTGTCCCGCGCCGGGGGCGACTGATCCGGGGGCCGCAGCGGTCCGATGGTTGAAATATCGTGCATTCCAGTATATATCTGAATGCACGATACAGGAGACACTCCAATGGACCGGCTGTTCACCAACCTGACCTGCACCATGACCGAACTGCGCGAACCGCAAAAGGTGCTCGACCGCGCCGGCGGCAAGCCGGTCGCGATCCTCAAGAACTCCCGCTGCGTCGGCTACCTCGTCCCGGCCGAGGCCACCCCCGAGGACGAGCCGCGTTATGCGACGATGGAGGAACTCATGTCCGCCTTCGAGGACACCCGCGCACAATCTGCACCGGTCCTTGACTACCTCAAGGACAAATGAACCTTCTCCTTATCTCCGCGGACCAGGTGGAAGCACTGCACGATCTGGTGCTGAACCCAGGCGAATTGCCCGGTCGCGCACTCGACAAATCCCTCGAAGGCGCGCTGTCGCGGGTCGATAACCGGCTGGTCTACGGCATGATCGATGACGTCTTCGACCTGGCCGCGGCCTATGCCGCGGCCATCGCCCAGGGTCATTGCTTCAACGACGGCAACAAACGCACCGCATACCGCACGATGATCGTCTGCCTTGCGCTCAATGGCGTGCGCATCACCCACGACACCGAAGACGCCGGCAACCGCATCATCGCCCTCGCCCAGGGCCTGATCGGCGACGACGATCTCGCCGCCTGGCTACGCGCCAAAGCCGGCGCCTGACCCATTGCCCAACCGCGCCGGTCCTGCCACAATACGCGCCAACACCAAAAACAAGAGCAGCCGATGCCCGACGATCTTCTCACCGAAGCCGCTTCCACGGCCTATGACGCCTCCTCCATTGAAGTGCTCGAGGGGCTCGAACCCGTCCGCAAACGCCCCGGCATGTACATCGGCGGCACCGACGAACGCGCGCTGCACCACATGGTGGCCGAGGTGCTCGACAACTCCATGGACGAGGCCGTCGCCGGCCACGCCAACCGGATCGAGGTCGAACTCCACGCCGACTACGCCATCACCATCCGCGACAACGGCCGTGGCATCCCGATCGACCCGCACCCCAAGTTCCCCGACAAGAGCGCTTTGGAAGTCATCCTCTGCACCCTCCACGCCGGCGGCAAGTTCTCCGGCAAGGCCTATGAGACTTCCGGCGGTCTGCACGGCGTCGGCGCCTCGGTGGTAAACGCGCTCTCCGATTCCATGGTCGTGCAGGTCGCCCGCGACCGCGAGCTCTTTGAACAGCGCTTCTCGCGCGGCCTGCCGCTTGGCCCGGTGGAAAAGATCGGCGCCGCCCCCAACCGGCGCGGCACCACCGTCACCTTCCACGCCGACGCCGACATCTTCGGCCACCACCGCTTCAAACCAGCCCGCCTGTTCAAGTCGATCCGGTCCAAGGCCTATCTCTTCTCCGGCGTCGAAATCCGCTGGAAATCCGCCATCGACGACGGCGAAACCCCGACCGAGGCCACCTTCCACTTCCCCGGCGGCCTGTCGGATTATCTCACCGAAACCCTCGGCGCCGCCTCCACCTACGCCGACACCCCCTTTGCCGGCCTCGTCGACTTCCGCGAGAAATTCGGCACCCCGGGCAAGGTCGAATGGGCGATCAACTGGACGCCCTCGCGCGACGGCTTCATCCAGTCCTACTGTAACACCGTCCCCACCCCCGAGGGCGGCACGCACGAGGCCGGCTTCTGGGCCGCCATCCTCAAGGGCATCCGCGCCTATGGCGAGCTGGTCAACAATAAGAAGGCCAGCCAGATCACCCGCGACGACCTGACCACGGGCGGCTGCGCGCTGGTCTCCTGCTTCATCCGCGAACCGGAATTCGTCGGCCAGACCAAGGACCGCCTCGCCACCGTCGAGGCGCAGAAACTGGTCGAAAACTCGGTCCGCGACCACTTCGACAACTGGCTTGCCGCCGATACCAAATCCGCCGGTGCCATCCTCGACTTCCTCGTCCTGCGGGCCGAGGAACGCCTGCGCCGCAAGCAGGAGAAAGAGACCCAGCGCAAGTCCGCCACCAAGAAGCTGCGCCTGCCCGGCAAGCTGGTCGATTGCTCCGCCACCAACCGCGACGGCACCGAATTGTTCATCGTCGAGGGCGACAGCGCCGGCGGCTCCGCCAAGATGGCCCGCGACCGCAAGACCCAGGCCCTGCTGCCGCTCCGCGGCAAGATCCTCAACGTGCTGGGTGCGGCCTCCTCCAAACTCGGCTCCAACGCCGAGATCTCGGATCTCTCCCAGGCGCTCGGCGTCGGCCTCGGCACCCGCTTCAACGTCGACGACCTGCGCTATGACAAGGTCATCATCATGACCGACGCCGACGTCGACGGCGCCCATATCGCCTCGCTGCTGATGACCTTCTTCTTCACCCAGATGCGCCCGATGATCGACGCCGGCCACCTCTACCTCGCCTGCCCGCCGCTCTTCCGCCTGACCCAAGGCGCGCGCCGGGTCTACTGCCTGGACGAGGCCGAACGCGACATGTGGATGGAAAAGGGCCTTGGCGGCAAGGGCAAGATCGACGTGAGCCGCTTCAAGGGCCTCGGCGAAATGGACGCCAAGGACCTCAAGGACACCACCATGAACCCCGCCACCCGCAAACTCATCCGCGTCACCATCGACGAGGACGAACCGGGCGAAACCGGAGACCTCGTGGAACGGCTGATGGGCAAGAAACCGGAACTGCGCTTCCAGTACATCCAGGAGAACGCGAAGTTCGTGGAGGAGCTGGATGTTTAGATCAAGGGCGTTCGGTTAGCCAATTCGGCTTGCTTCGCAGCCTCTCAAAATCGTCGAAGTTTCCTTCGCTCAACGCCTGCTCAAGTGCTTCTTGATTAGCTCTCTCCACCTCCAATCCATCGAACAGCTTTTCAAGAACTCGCACTTCGTCTTCGAACGTCAGTATCGGCTCAAATATCATTTCGCTATCTAGAAATTGGCGACGAACAAAACGGAAAATCTCTTCTATCGCATCAAATGCCGCTTCGACTTTCTCCCTTGATGCACCCTCTAGCTTCACCTGACCCTTCTGCAAGTCGTAACTTGAGTGGGCGATTTTTCTGTTACGCCAGTCTCGAGCGAAGTTAATGTTCGCATCTAGTTGGGTTATCATTTCCGACCACTCATCAACGAAACCCCCATCAAGATACTGCTCTAGTCTTCGTACAGTAAGGTTCAACTTGATGCCGGCTCCTCTCCCAGTCTCGACCGGATCAGTCAATCTGCAGATTCCTAGGAGAACAGCCTCAAACTTGAGCTGCTCTATCATATAGAAATATAGGCCAGACGCTTTGTTCAATAACTCAACGCGTTCAGAATTTGTTGCAAAAAAAGACCGATAAAACCGCCAAACAATCCTCAGATTTATATACTCTTGCTCTAGGTCATAAAGATCGCCTCCAAAGCCGTCGCCTAGTTGGGCGATTAACTCTCGGCGCGCATCTTCAGCGGTTTGATGAGACATCCCAATGCCCTCTTCAATTTGTTAGCTCAACCATTGTCCAGTAAACGAAAGAAATGTACACCTCGCGCCCGCCCTAGGGTCAGGACTCATAGCCAGAAAATGACGGTTGCTGCGAGTGCGATGGCTGAAAGGAAGACCTTCGGACACCTGTCGTAGCGGGTTGCGACGCGTCGCCAGTCCTTGAGCCTGCC
>NZ_JAIUZI010000008.1 GCF_020171285.1 Seohaeicola saemankumensis | reverse complement strand
GAGGCGCTCCGTATCACCCGCAGACCCAGGGCAAGATCGAGCGTTGGCATCAGACCCTAAAGAACCGCATCCTGCTGGAAAACTACTATCTGCCGGGCGATCTCAACCGACAGATCGACACCTTTGTCGATCACTATAATCACCAGCGCTATCACGAGAGCCTGCAAAACCTCACCCCGGCCGATGTCTACTTCGGGCGCGGCGAAACCATTCTGAAACAACGAGAAAAGATCAAACGAAATACCATCGAAACCCGGCGCTTGCTTCACCGCAAATCCGCCGCATAATCAAACCAACCAGATGCACCAGACCCTCTCTTAGCTCAGGCTGCAATCTGTTCCAAAATCCCTGACGACGGACAGACCTTCGGACAGGGGAAGTCGCCGTTTTTGACCACCAAGTGGATGGCCGGGTGAGCGTGCTAATGGAGAAGTCCCGCTACATGGCCGGCAATGAGGAATGCTTTGATGACCAGTCCAATTTCGACTCGGCCATGCTCAATCTCTTCGGCGACTCTGTATCGACCTTGCCGTTCGCGGAAGTTGCGCCTGCGATGATTAGAGCCGGCCTTCGACCGCCATACTGACTACTCCGACTGAAGTCACCATGAAGCGATGTTAGTGCATGCGCAGTGCTATCAGCCTTCGTGGCTACCAACCGATTGGCAGAGCCGGCTCATGGTGGTCAGAAATGCTGGCGAATGTTCGATTTCTGTTCCATCTCTGCGAGGGCCACTGGGATCGAAGTGTTCAGGTGGGCATCTGGCAAAGAGATGAAGATTCAGGCGGTTACGAACTCTGCACCAGATCAGCGCAGTCATCAGGTCCGGAGAATAACCGCCTGAGAGAGCAGATTTCGGGTTAACATACGGCGCGGCGGTATTTAGCCTACCCCACAAACCCCTTTGAAAACACGGAAAAATTCGGCCGCGGCCGGATCGGGAGAACGCTTTAGCGGGGGCAAGTGGCGGAGGGGATGGCTCTGACGTCGAACCTTCTCTGGCTCCCAGGGTGTTGTTATTAATGAAAAACGCATCGGCGCCCGCTCTTTGCATAGGTGCCTAATGCCTCAGGTGCAGCGTGATCTGGAGGTCGAGTATCACCGCCAATCGGATGATCTCGGAGTTACTCTTATGCCACTTGAGGGGAATGGATTCAGACATGGAAAAACTCGATCCACTGCCTTGTCCGGGCTCAAGCCAAGCTCCTCCGAAAGTGTCTGTCCTTGTGGTGCCAGTCACTTGGTGCAGCAATCTTTGCGCAAAGGGCAATATCGAAGAAAACCGCTACGCATCGACTAAATCATTGAATTATTTCAACTTGAAGTAGGACTCGTGATCAAGTTGCGTACAACGAACGGCCGTTCGGTCACCGCTTGCCGCTTCAATCATCAGGCGGATTTTGCTTGCGACATGCTCTATCTTTTGAGGGGTTCGCCCAGCAGCCCGCATGAGAGCGATTTCAACGTTCACGGTTGGCTGTCCGCTCGGGCCGAAGCATGGAATGAAAGCGATCTGGCAGGCGTCGACCGGCACGCTGAGTTCCCCGCACAGCAAGTCCCGCAATGCGTCCGCACAGCCAAGAAGGTCTCTCTTGCGGTCTTCCCAGAGCCCCGAATCCACGAAAAGCTTAACGTTGGGCATTGTCTCGTCTCCTGAACGTGCGGCGAACCGTGCCTTGAAACGGCAGCTCTAGCGGCCTTGCCTTGGCGACCACAGCGCCAGAGGGTTCTCGCGGGTCACGGCCATGCCGTGAGGATAGCTGACCAACTCCAGCTGCATTCCCCAGGGCGCCTTGAAATAGACCCAGGTGAGCCCCTCCGAAGGCCCTTCGGTCATCGTCGTGGGCTCGCCCATGACCTCGATCCCGTTTGCCCTGAGGTGCGCGACCGCCGCGTCCATGTCCTCGACCATGAAGCCGAGATGCGCGGCACCCACGTCGCTGTTCTGCGGGGGTGTCTGCGCCGCCCCGTCAAGTTGATACTCGAACAGTTCGAACGCCGGGCCATTCTTGCAGCGCAGCATGCGGAGGGTCTTGACCACGGAACGGGGATGGACGCCGAGATGGACCTTCATCCAGTCGTCGTCGGCCACGAAGGGACCGATCTCGAACACGACGTGACAGCCGATGATATCGACGAAGAAGCGTGTCGCTTCTTCGACATCGGGTACGGTGAAGCCGACATGATCGGTGCCGTAGAGCCCCGGAAGACCCGCGCTCATCGTTTCGTTTCCGGTTCGCAGATCATCGTCATCAACCGCAGCTTCTGCAGCTCGAAGACCTTGTCTCGCACTTCCGCGAACTTCTGGAGGTGCGGCATTTCCATGTGCTTGTCCCACTCGGCCCGGTTGGTCCAGTTCTCGTAGAAAGTGAACTCGGCTGGGTCGTCGTTGTCTTGGTGGAGCCAGTATTCGACGCAGCCGGGTTCCTGCCTCGTCGGCTCGATCAAACCCTGCAGAAAGGCTTTCGTTTCCTCGATCTGTCCATTCAAGGCTCGCAAATGGGCGATCACCGTCAATTGCCGTGTCATCGTTTTCCTCCTCCAAAACCCGCGTGCGTGCGGGTGTCCACCGTTCAGGCTTCCGCCCGAAGCGCCTTGTGCAGGGCGACAAGATCCGCCGCGTTGTCAGGCCCCGGGCGGCGCTCTCCCCGCTCGATCTCGAATGCCATCTCGACGACCCGTCTGTTCATCGGCGCGTCGCGGCCCTTCGACTTCAGGACATCGACAACGATACCGTTGACCTCATCCACCTCCGCGCGGCGCCCTTTTCGCCAGTCCTGCAGCGAACAGGTCAGCGTGTCGTCCCGCGAAAAGGTGCTGAGAACCATGTCGAAGATCTGGTCGACATAGCGGTCGGGGTCGTTCGACATGGTCGGCGGCATGCCGATGATCGGCATGATCCGTGCCCCGTCGGCTAGTGCAGCCTGCATCGCCTCGTATCCGGCAACGCGCATGACTTCGAGGAACTCGGGATCGCTGGCCGCATCGCGCAATGCGGCATCGATGAGCGCCGAAGGAATGAGTTCGGCGGCATTCACGACGAGCTTCATCCACTTGGCGGACCGGATATCATCCACGATCTCCACAGTACCCGAATTGCGAAGCACCGTCGCAACCCGCTCGACGCGGTGCTGCTGCTCTGGATCGACGGCGCCAATGGCGAACCACGACTCGTCCGTGTCGTTCTGGCGGTTCGTGATGCCCGGCTCCCACATGTTCGAAGCGATCTCGATGACCGCGCCGATGGTCCGCTCGGGGCCGACGATATCGGCGATGTCCTCGTGGGTCATGCCGTTCTGGAGGCCGACCACGAACCCGTCGTCGGCAAGGACCGGCTTGATCATCTCCGCCGCCCAGCGGGTATCGTAGGCCTTGACCACCATGAACACGATGTCGAAGGGCTGGCGGATCTCGGCGATCTCGCACAGGTGCATCGCCTTGACCGGCGTATGCAGTGTGCGCGCCGGCAGGTTGACGGTCAGCCCGTTGGCGCGCATCGCCTCGACATGGGCGGGCCACTGGTCGATCAGGGTTACGTCCAGCCCGGCCTGCGTGAAATCGGCCGCGATGGAAGCCCCCTGTGCGCCGGTTCCGATGAAGGCGATGCGGAGGCTCATGACGGGGCTCCTGGGGCCAGGCCGGTCATTGCATGATCATCCCGCCGTCGATCATCAGGCATTGGCCGGTCATGTACGCCGAGGCCGGGGAGAGCAGGAAATCGACGGTGCCGACGACATCCTCGGGCACAGAGACGCGGCCCAGCGGAATGCCGGCGGAAAACTCCTGCATCGCCTGCCCGGGTCGCGAGGTCGCGCCCATTTCCATCAGGTCCTGATCCAGCGTCACCCACAACTCGGTATCGACGACGCCGGGGCCGAAGGCATTCACGGTGATCCCGTGCGGCGCAAGCGTCTTGGCGGCGGCCTGTGTCAGGCTGATGACGGCCGCCTTCGAGGCACAGTAGGGCGCGAAGTCGCCAAAGCCGGTGCGGCCCGCCATGGAGGCGGTCGAGATGATGCGCCCGCGCGTGCCGGCGGCAATCATCGCCTTGCCGGCCTCCTGCATTCCGATCAGCACCCCCAGGCCATTGACACGCAGGATTGCCGTCCAGTTGTCCTCGGTGGTCTCGAGGAACGGCATCGGCTTGTTGAACCCGGCATTGTTGATCATGCCGTAGAGGACACCATAGGCCTCTTCGCAGGCCCCTATGGCGGCTTTTACGGTCTCCCGGTCCGTCACGTCGATCCGGCAAGAGATCGCCTGCCCGCCGGCTGCGGTGATCGCATCCGCCGCCGTACCGCCCGCCGCCTCGTCGATATCCGCGATCACGACGCCGTAGCCATCGCGCGCCGCATGTTCTGCGATGGCCCGCCCAATGCCGCGCGCGGCTCCGGTGACGATCACGCCTCCCTTGGTCTGTGTCATGGCTCTCTCCTCAGGTCTCGTTGCGATGCAGGACGAAATCGAACGCCGATCGCCATCGGGTCTCGCCGTCCTCGACGGGTTCGAAGCTGGCGATCAGCGACTGCTTGACTCCGAACACCGCATCCGAAGTGAGGTAGGGGTCGCCTGCGACGAAGGTGTGCGTGGTGACTGGGTCGAAACCTTCGGCGCTGACGATGAAATGCATGTGCGCCGGACGGTAGGGATGCCGACCGAGGTAGCCCAGCATCTGCCCGACCGGGCCGTCGTCAGGGATCGGGTAGGACACCGGCTTGATCCCGTCGAACCAGTACTTCCCGTCCGACCCGGTGACGAAGACGCCCCGGTTGTTGTGGCGCGGCTGGATGCCGGGTTGCTGCACGTCGTAGAAGCCGTCCTCGCTGTCGCTCCAGACGTCGATTCGGGCGCCTTCGACCGGGTTCCCGTCGAGGTCGGTCACGGTGCCGTGGAAGCGACAGGTCTCGCGGCCGCCAGCCTTTGTGATGTTGGCACCCATCGGGTATTCCGGCACCCCGTCGACGTGGAACGGGCCCAGCACGGTGTTTTCGGTCGCCCCCGTGGGGCGGCGGTTGTTGATCGCGTCGACCAGCATCGACACGCCCAGAACGTCCGACAGCAGGATGAATTCCTGCCGGTTCTCGTCGCAGATCTGACCGGTCCGGGTAAGGAAATCGATCGCGACACCCCATTCCTCCTGTGTCAGTTCCACGTCCTTGACAAAGGCGTGCAGGTGCCGGACGAGGCTTTCCATCACCATCTTGAGGCGCGGGTTCGCGTCGGTGGCGATGCGCGCGTTCACGGTCTCGACCGAGGCCTCCTCGGTGAAATAGGCGATCTGTGCGTGTTCGGTCATGGTCTCCCTCCGTCTCAGGCCGCGCCGGGCCGCTGTCCAGCGTGTGCGCGGGTCAGCAGGTCGAGAATGCCGTCGCGGGTCACGTCGCGCGGGTTCTTGTAAGGGTTCTGCACCGCCATCTCGGCGGCGCGTTCAAGATCGGCCTGCCTGAGGCCAAGGTCCGACAGGGCGAGCGGCGCCCCGATGGATTTCGCGAAGTCATAAAGGCCACCGCCCAGGTCGCCGCCAAACAGCTCGGCCGCGCGGGCCAGCTGCTGCGGCGCGGCCGTTTCGTTGTAGGCGGCGGTGTGCGGCAGCAGGATGGCGTGGGTCTCGGCGTGCGGCATGTCGAAGCCGCCGCCGATGGTGTGGCACAGCTTGTGATGCAGCGACATGGCGACCGACCCGAGAACGATGCCGCAGAGCCACGAACCGTAGAGCGCCTCGGACCGGGCCTCGGGATCGCTTGGGTTGGCAACGATGCACGGCAGGGCGGACTTCAGCGCGCGCAGACCCTCGAGCGAGATCATCGAGGTCACCGGGTTGGCATCGGGGGCGTAGAGGCCCTCGACCGCGTGGGCCATGGCGTTGAGGCCGCTGGCCACGCTCATCGGCACCGGCAGGCCAAGGGTCAGGTCCGGGTCGTAGATCACCGTTTCGGGGCGGATCTTCGGATCGCGAAGGGTGGTCTTTCGGCCGTTCTCGGTCTGGCCGAGGATATCGGTCACTTCGGACCCGGCATAGGTGGTGGCGACCACCACCTGTGGCGCGTCGTTGCGCCAGGCGATGGCCTTGCCGAGGCCGATGGTCGACCCGCCGCCCAGCGCCACGACGCAGTCGGCGCCTATGGCCTCGTAGACCTTCATTGCCTTCTCGGTCACGGCGACCGGCGTGTGCATCGCAGCCTCGGTGAAGGTCCCCGCGGCTAGGTTGCCAAGCTGGGCCGCCAGCCCTTCGGCCTCGGGTTTCTGGAAGGCGGTCGACAGGATGAGCGCCCGGCGGCACCCAAGCGAGGCGATCTCGTCGCCGACGCGGGCCAGCGTACCGGGGCCAAAGACGACGCGGCCGGGGCTGGCGGTGTAGATGAACGGGTCAGGCATGATCTCTCCATGCGCCCCCGGCGATGCGGGGACCGTCTGTTGTCTGGCGCGCGCCGTGCTCAGTCCTCGCGGCGGCGGCGGGCGGTGGTGTAGATCAGCGCGGCGAGCAGGATCAGCAGCCCCTGGAAGCCGTACTGGTATGTCTGTGACAGGCCGAGGAAGGAGACCGCGTTCAGCACCTCGGTGAGCAGGATCGCCCCCAGGACCGAGCCGATGAAGGTGCCCCTGCCGCCCAGCAGGCTGGTGCCGCCCAGCACGACCGCGGTGATGCTGCCCAGGGTGTAATTCACCCCCTGCGCCGGATCGCCGACCCCGATCTGCGCCATCAGCATGACGGCGCCGAGCGCGGTCAGCAGCGAGACGGCGACATAGCCGACCAGGAACGTCCGGTCGGTCGGAACCCCGATCCGCCGAGCTGCTTCCTCGTTCGAACCCACCGCGCGCAGTTGCCAGCCCGGACGCTTCCGGCGCAGCCCCAGCTCGAGCGCGATGGCAAGGCCGACCATGACGAGGAAGGCCAGCGGGATCGGACCCACGCGCCAGGTCAGCGTGTCGATCACGTCGAAGGCGATGTAACCGCCCGGGCCGTCGCGCAGGACAAAGCTCATGCCTTGCAGGCCGATGAACATGGCCAGCGTGGCCGCGATCGGGGTGAAGTTGGCGAAGCGGATCAGCAGGCCGTTGACTAGACCGACTGTCACCGCCGCCCCGAACATCAAGGCAAAACCGAGGGCCATCGTGGCGGCGGTGTTGCCGTCGTTGATGAAGAACGAGCCGATTACCACGCAAAGCCCGGCCAGAGGCCCGACCGATAGATCGATGCCGCCCATCAGCAGAGCGACGGTCTGGCCTAGCGCAATGAAGCCCAGCGCCGTGGCCAGGATCAGAATGTTCGAGATGTTGAAGGCCGACAGGTAGTTCTCGTTCTGGCCGCTGACGAAGAGCGCCAGCAGCACGGCGACCAGTACCAGCGGCACCACGGTCGCGTTGTCGGTCTGCACGAAATGGCGCAGCTTGGCGCCAAAGCCGTCCTGAACCCGCCTTGCCTCCTCGACGTGGTGCGCATCCGTTACGGCCTCGACTGCGGCGCCGACGATGCGCGCCTCGGTGATCTCCTCGCCGCGCAGCGTCTCGACGATCCGGCCACGGGACATGACGAGGACGATGTCGCAGAGTCCTTCCAACTCTGCGGCGTCGGACGAGTTCACGATGACCGGCGTTCCGGCGTCCGAGACCTCGCGCAGGATGCGGTAGATCTCGAACCGGGCGCCGACGTCGACGCCCTGGGTCGGTTCGTCGGCAACGATGTATCCCGGTTCCGACAGCAGGGCACGGGACATGACGATCTTCTGCTGGTTTCCGCCCGAGAGCGACGAGACCTTGGCCTCGACCCCGGCGGCCTTGACCGCGAGCGCGGTGAATACTTCCTGCACCTTGCTCATTTCGCGCTCGCGGTCGAGCACGCCGGCAGTGGCGTATTTCTCGAGCGACGAAAATGTGGCGTTCTCGCGGATGGTCAGGTCGGCGGCGAGGCCCTCGGTATGCCGGTCGGAGGGCATGAAGGCCGCGCGTGTCTTGAGATCCTTCGGCTTCAGCGCGCTGCCGCCCAGCCGGATCTCGCCGGTGCAAGGCTGCAGCCCGACCAAGGCGCGCATGAGATCAGACTGCCCGTTGCCCTCGACCCCGGCGACGCCGATGATCTCGCCGCGGCCGGCCTCGAAGGAGATATCGGTGAACTTCCGGCCGCTCAGGCCCCTTACCTGGAAATTGACCGGGGGATCCTCAACCTCGCACTTCGGTGGGAAGGCAGAGGCGAGCTTGCGCCCGACGATGAGGTCGAGCAGCGTCTCATTGCTGATCTGGCTGGCGAGCGAGCTGCCGCGGTGACGCCCGTCGCGCAGCACCGTCACCCGGTCGGCGATCTGGCGCAGTTCGGCCATGCGATGCGTGATGTAGACGACGGCCGTGCCGCCTGCCTTGAGCTCGCGCACCTTGGCAAAGAGCATGTCGGTGGCGTCCTGGTCCAGCGAGGCTGTCGGCTCGTCAAGAATCAGCACGCGCGGCTTCGTGGCCAGCGCCTTGGCCAGTTCGAGCAGGTGTTTCTGGGCGATGGTCAGCGTGTCCACGCGCGCTTTCAGCGGCACGTGCAGGCCGACCTCGTCGAGCAGGCGGCGGCCAACCCGGTCGTTCCGTTCGTCGGCGAAGATCGAGGACGGCAGAGCGACCTGCAGGTTTTCCAGCACGGTCATGTCCGGCAGTATCGCGGGATGCTGGTAGGAAATCGCAACCCCAAGCGCCGCCGAGCTTTCCGGCGACAGCGGCATCACGTTGCGTCCATCGAACTCGATGGTGCCGGTGCTGGGTTGCAGCACGCCGGTGATGATGTTCATCAGGGTCGACTTGCCCGCGCCGTTCTCCCCCAGGATCGCGTGGACTTCGCCCGAGTGGATATCGACGCTGACATCGGTCAGGGCGCGGACAGCGCCAAAGGACTTGGACACGCCGCTCAGGCGAACCACGGGGGTGGCAGGAGCGGTGTCGCGGACCTTGTCCACCATGTCAGCCGGTGCAATCTCAGCCAAGGGTATCATCCGTTCGTTTTCCGCAGGTCAGAGGTTCGGGTGCGGTGGTCCCTGGGCGGCTTTCGCCGCCCAGGGCAGTCAGGGCGCGTTTACTGGCCCACGGCCTTTGCCTGGTCGTCGCCCGAAAGCTGCGACGACAGGTAGATCGCGCCAGGCAGGTCTGCACGGCACTGAACCGGGCTCGGATCGCCGTCGGTCGAGTCCTCGAAGTTCGGCGCTTCGAAGATTTCCTTTTCCGGCGGGGTGCCGCCGGTGGCCTCGGCGATGGCCCACTGCACGGCAAGGCGCACGTTGTCGTTGCCAGTCGCCACGGTGAATAGCTTGAAGTCCGGGTTGGCTTCGTGGTTCTCCTCCCAGAAGCAGCCCAGAGAGTTGCCGTCCGAGGTGGCCAGCGCCGGGATCGAGCGGTTGAAGTTGCCGAAGACCGGCAGTGCGCCGACCAGCGACGGACCGAAGTCAGACACGATCACATCGATGTCCTCATGCTGCGCGATGGCGGCGGACAGGACCTGCTGGGTCAGCGAGGGGTCCCAGTTGGTGACCGCGAAGGGCTCGGGGTTCAGGAAGACATAGCTGTCGTCCAAGATGTTCTTCATGCCCTTCAGCTCGTCCAGGCCCTGGCTGTTGCCGGCCGGACCGGAGAGGAACAGGATGTTGGCGCCATCCGGGAAGTTCGCCTTGATCCACTTGCCCCAGCTTTCGCCGTCGTAGACGAAGTCTGCGCCGATGAAGCGGGTGTAGTTCTTGCCGGCCTCGCCGCCGACGTTCACACGGTACGGCACCACGACGGCGCCGGAGCGGTAGGCGTTGGTCAGCGCCGGCAGGACCGCCGGGCCGGCGTCGCCGAAGACGACCATGGCATTGACGCCGCGCGCAGCCATCGAGTTGATGTCCGAGATCGCCTTCTGGGTGTCACCCTGGCCGTCGGCATAGAAATACTCGGTGATGCTGGGGCACTTCTCGGCCTCCTGCTTGCCCGAGGCGGTGGTCACCAGCCGCCAGCTGTTGCCGCCGAAGCCGTCGAGCAGCGCGAGCGTGGCCTTGTTCGGGCCGCACCAGGACGGCACGTCCTGCGCGCTTGCCGATGTTGCGGACAGGGCCAGTCCGAGGCCGAGGGCCGCGAGGGCGCTGCACGCCTTCAGGTTAGACAGTTTCATGGATTTTCCTCCTCCGTGGAACTTTGGGTTGCAGTCTTGAAACGGGTCGTCCAGTCGATCGAGTAGACCCCGATGCCGAACACGAGGGCGAGCGCCTGCACGATCGTCTGTGCCGAGTAGGGCACGCCGATCGAGAGGGCGAACTGGCTGAGCTGGTTCAGGAAGAAGGCGGCGATCACGACCGAGATCGGAAAGCCGCGCCCGCCGAGAAGCGAGGTTCCTGCCAGCACCACCACGGCGACCGAGGGCAGCAACAGGCTGTTGCCCTGGAAAGCGGTGGGTTCGCGGGTAATCCCCGCGATAAGGATGCCCGCAGTGCAGTAGAGCAGCTGGGCAAAGACGTAGGCCATGGCCTGGTAGGGTTTGACGACGAGACCCGCGGCGCGGGCGGCCTTCGGATTGGCGCCGATTGCCTCGAAGCGGCGTCCGGCGACGGTCTTCTTGAGAACGAAGGAAACGATGGCCAGCAGCCCGAGTGCGAAGTAGACCGAGTGCGGAATTCCGAGGGTCTTGCCACCCGCGATGCCGGCAAGCAGTTTGGTCGTGATCCGCGGCACCCCGCCCGAGATTGCGAACACTGCTGCGTACAGCAGCGCGTTCATCCCGATGGTCGCCACGATGGCGTTCAGCCGGAAGTAGGCGACCATAATGCCGTTCAGCACGCCGGCCACCAGCGCGAAGCCAATCGCGACAAGCACCGATTGCAGCAGCATCGCGTCGTTGCCGTTCGGCATGTGCGTCGCGATCACCACGGCCAGCGACACCGATCCGGGCACCGACAGATCGAAGCCGCCCTGCTGCACCACCAGCATCTGCCCGAGTCCGACGATCGCAAGTACCGAGGCGAAAGGCAGGCTACCCACAAGCGAGCCGGCGGTCACCGCCGAGGGGGCGAAGATCACGCAGAGCACTATCAACGCCAGCGTCGAGACCACAATCGTCACGAACCCCTTCGCGAGGTTCACCGAGGCAAGGCCAGCCGCGCCTCCGAAGGTGTTTGGACTTGAGTCGGCCATCGTCGAACCCCTCTCGTTGCCACTCGCCTCAGGCGATCGTCAGCGTAACCTTGACTGCCTTGTCCGGCGCCTTACCGAGGTCCAGCGCGGTCAGCGCGTCGTCGATGCCGAAGGTGTGGGTCTGGATCGGCGAGAGGTCGAAGCCCGTCCGCTCGAGAAACCGGATCGCGGCAGGCCAGACGCCGGGCGAGCCGATACAGCCGCGCACGTTTAGGTTCTTGATCTGGATCTTGCCCAGCTCGACCGGGAATTTCTGGCCGATGTTGATGCCGACCATCGACACGTTGCCCTCGTCGCGGGCGTAGTCGAAAACGTTGGCAAGCGACAACGGGTGCCCGGCGCATTCCACGACCAGGTCGGCGCCGCCCTTGGTCATCTCCTGCACCGCCTCGATCGGATCGCCGGCAGAGGGGTCGACGGTGCCGTCTGCCCCCAGCTTCATCGCGATCTCGCGGCGCAGCGGCACCGGGTCGACCACGATCACCCGCGCGCCCATGCCGATGGCGGCCGCCGCCGAGACGAGGCCGATCGTTCCGCCGCCGGAGATCACAACGGTATCGGCCGCGCAAACGCCGCCGTGCCGCAGCACCGCGTAGTAACCGCAGGTGAACGGCTCGATCAGCGCACCCTTGGCGTCGTCGACGGCATCCGGCAGCTTGTGAAGCCACTCGGGACGCGCGGCAAAGAACTCGCGGTCCGCACCGTCCATCGAAAAGCCGAAATGGTGAATCCGTTCGGGCGTGTTGATTACGCATTCGCCGACGACACGGTCGCCCGGCTTCAGGCCGCTGACGTTCTTTCCGACCTCGACGACCTCGCCGACCCATTCATGGCCCGGCGTAACCGGGTAGGAGATCGGGATGATGTACTGGCCGGCCAGCAGCTCGTAGTCCGAGTGGCAGATGCCGACGCGGCGCGACTGGATCAGCACCTCGTTCTCGGTGATGCCTGGCATCTGGACCTGCGTGACAACAGGCTTGTTCGGTTTGTCGAAGATCAGGGCTTTCATCTCAGGCTCCCAAGCTTTCCATGACGGGCTGCGCCACTTTCTCGATCTGACCGCTGCGGGCCGAGGCGAAGACCGCCTCGAGCAGCGCGATGTTGTTGACCAGGTGCTCGGCGGTGATCTGGTAGGACTCCCGGCCGCGCACGGCACGGGCGAAGGACACGAGGTTGTCCTTGACCGGCTCGGCCTTTCCGATCTCGACGGTCTCGATCGGACCGCCGGCCATCGCCGAGGTCACGATCCAGCCGTCCGGCGCCTCGACGTGGGCCTTGTCGCGGATGTCGATCCAGCCCTTCGAGCCGTAGACCGTGAAGCGCGACATGAACGGGTTGGCCAGCGAAGCCGAGACGTAAGACGTGCCGCCGCCTGCGAACTTGACGTAGGTGGCTACCGTGTCTCCCTGAGGGAGGTCGGACGAAAGTTGCTCGCAGATGCACAGGACGCTTTCCGCGCGGCCCAGCAGGCGCACCGAGAGGTCCAGCAGGTGAATTCCGGTGGCAGTCATTCCGCCGGCGGGAGCCTCGGTCGCCTTGACGCGCCAGTTGTTGCGGTCCAGCGACACGAACTTGTCGTGGCTGAAGTTCGCCTCGATCTGGTGGATGCGGCCCAGCGCGCCCGAGTCGGCCTTGGCCAGAAGGTCGGCGACCGGCGGCTCCCAGCGGCGCTCGTGGCCCATGCCGAGGACCAGCCCGGCATCGGCGCAGAGTTTCACTGAGCGCGCGGCCTCCTCGGCTGTCAGCGCAAGCGGCTTCTCGCAGAAGATGTGCTTGCCGGCGGCGACGGCCTGCTCGATCTGGCGCGTGTGCAGCGAATGCGGCGTGGCCAGCACGACGGCCTCGACCTCGGGGTCGTTCAGCGCATCGGTGTAGTCCGCCGACAGCGTCACGCTCTTCGAGGCGCAGAGATCGCGCACCGCGTCGACGTTCGGCTCGACCGCGCGCACGACCTTGATGTCATCCGGGGCGGCCCCGAGCACGGCCAGCATCTTCTGGCCCCACCATCCAAGGCCCACTAGCGCGATTTTCACCGGGCCGGACATCAGCGGTTGTCCACGCGCTTGTTGAACGGACGGATCGACACGGTCTTCCACAGCCCCACCTTTGCGAAGGGGTCGTTATGGTTGAACGCTTCGACCTCGGCCAGGCTGTCGGCCTCAAGCACGAAGCAGCTGCCGATCATGGTTTCCTCGTCGTCGGCCAAGAGTGGACCGGAAATGACGGTCTTGACCGGTGCGGAAGCAAGATAGGCCTTGTGCGCCTCGTAATTGTCGAGCCGCTTCTGGACAGCGCCGTAATGGTCGAGACAGTGGATCACGTAATGCATCAGTATTTCCTCAGTTCGCCGGGATGATCTTGCGTGCGCGCAGCTCGTCGAAGACGTCGGTGAAGCTGTCGCGGGTGCACTGGTAGGCGTCGAAGCCCAGCTTCCGGCTGTTGGTCATGTCGGTGAAGCATTCCAGTTCGCGGCCGAGGTCGGCGTCGCTGTGCCACCAGGAGGCTAGCGTGTTGACCGGAATGTCCTGAAGCCCGTGCTTGGCCACGATTTCCTTCCAGATCGCGTCGGCGCCAGCCATCTGCTGTTCCAGCGGGGTCGGGTGGCCAGGATACTTGGCGACCTCTATGCCGAAGTACTCGGCGATTTGCGCCCAGAGCCAGGTCCAGCGGAACACGTCGCCGTTCGCGGTGTTGAAAGGGGTGTTGGCGGCCTCGGGGGTCGTCGCGGCCCAGTGCAGCTGTTTTGCCAACAGCCGGGCGTCGGTCACGTCGGTCACGGCGTTGTACTGTTGAGGCGAGCCGGGATAGAGGAACTTGCGCCCGGTGTGCTTGCAGATCGAGGCATAGACCGCCAGCGTGACCGCCATGTTCATGTAGTTGCCGACGGTGAAGCCGATCATCGTATGCGGGCGGTGCACCGACCAGGTAAAGCCCTGCTTCTCGGCCATCTCGAACAGCACGTCTTCCTGTGCGTAGTAGAAGTTCGGGCCGGGCAGACGGGGGCTGGACTCGAGGAAGGGCGTGTAGGGCTTGACCTTGGCGTAGTCGTCGAACGAGCCGAGGTAGTGCTTGAGGCCGGTTACCAGCGCGGCGTGCCGGATCGGCGCCCCGGCGATGCCTTCGAACAGGTTGCGCACCATCAGGCTGTTGACGCGGACGTTTTCCTCTTCATTGGCCTGCCGGGCCCAGATGCAGAAGAAGACATGCGTCACATCCTGTGCTGCCTTCAGAACTTCCCGGCTGGAGGCCGCGTCGGTCAGGTCGGCCGCGATGTGGCGGTCCGAGAAATCGAGGTCGACCTCACTGCGCGAGACGGTGACGACCGTCCATCCGTGCCGCTTGAGTTCGCGCGCCGTGTAGCTGCCGGACAGGCCGGTGGCCCCGACGATCAGCGCGATATTCTTGTCAGCCATGTGTCTGTTCTTTCATTTCTTCAGTCAGGTCAGGTCGTGACGAGGATCTTCAGGTGCTCGCCGGCTGGATCAAGAAGCGCCTCGAAGCCCTTCTCGACGACATCCTCGGCCGCGATCCGCGAGGTGATGACCTTCTCGATTGGGAAATTGCCGGAGGCGACCATCCGTGCGATACGCGGCCAGATCTGGGTCGGGTAGCACCAGGTCGCCTCGACTGTGATGTCTTTCAGCGCCCAGAGCATCGCGTCGACGCTGGCAGGCTTCATGTGCAGGCCCACCTGCACCACGCGGCCCTGCCGGCGGACGGATTGCGCACAGGCATTGAGCGAGGCCTCGAGTCCGACGCATTCCAGGGCGATATCCACGCCAACGCCCTCCTCGGTCAGGTCGCCGACCATCTGGGCCAGATCACCGCTGCGCGGGTCGACCACATGCGCATAGGGCGCGATCTCGGAGATGATGCGGCGGCGGTTCGGGTTCGGCTCGGACACGATGATCGTGCTGGCGCCAGCCGCGCGGGCCGATAGCACCGTCAGCGCCCCGATCGGGCCTGCGCCGGACACAAGGACTGTCGAACCGGCTTCGACCTTGCCGCGGTCGATGCCGTAGAGTGCGACTGCCGCCGGCTCGATCATCGCGGCCTGCTCGTCGGTGATGCCGTCGGGCACAGGCTGCGCGTTGTAATCCTTGATTACGGCCTTCTCGCCCATGCCGCCCCAGGCCCAGCTCAGCCCAACGCAGCCCAGCTGCGGCGAAAGGTGGTAAAGGCCTCGCTTGCCGTAATAGTCGTTGCGCGGCGCGACCAGAGGCTGGATCGAGATGCGGTCTCCGGGCGATACGCCGGACACCTCGTCGCCGACCGCCAGAACGCGGGCCGAAAACTCGTGCCCGAGGATCTGCGGGTTGGTCGCGCCAGTGTAGACGTGCGGCTCTGCCGGGGTGACAATCGGCCCCGCGATGTATTCGTGAAGATCCGTGCCGCAGATGCCTGTGACAATGGGCGCAATCAACACGTCATCCGACGCCAGCTTGCCCGACGGCTCATCGACGTCCTCGACGCGGATGTCTTTCGCTCCGTGAAAACGAACGGCTTTCAATCCGATATCCTCCCCCTCAAAGTTCGGGACCACATGCCCATCGTCCATGCAACAGGTGCTAGGATCACCGCTCTGGATGAGTCGATTCGTATCAAACCAATGCGGACGCCGTTTCCAAAAAATATCCGAAGCGGAAAAATTCGCCGAGCCACATCCGATTTGACCCCCTAGTGTCGAGTGGCGAAGCTTGCGGAGATATCCTTATGGGTCAAATCATGACAGCGCCCCATGAAGCCACTGATGCGATTCAGGCCGTTGGCTGGATCGGTGCCGGAAAGATGGGTGAACCGATGGCCGCCAATCTCATCGGGCATGGCCTGGCCGTCATCGTTTCGGAGCCCTCGGCGGCGAATCGAGACAGGTTGACGGAGATCGGTGCCAGGACAGCCGAAACTCTGGCGGACTTCGCCCGCTCGCGCATCGTCTTCTCGACGTTGCCGAACGACGCGGCCCTTCTGGAGGTGGTGGGCGTCGGCCGGGACGACGGACTTGCCGCCAACCTGCCCCGCGGGGCAATCTTCGTCGAGATGAGCACCGTTTCGCCGGATTGCTCGGAGCATGTTGCCGCGGAATGTGCGCGACATGGCATCCGGTATGTCAGAGCGCCGCTATCCGGTAGTACGGACATGGCAAGGAACGCCGCACTCACCGTTCTGGCTTCGGGCGACCGTTCAGGCTGGGAAGAGGTTCTGCCATACGTCGAGAAATTGTCAGCGCGGCAGTTCTTCCTCGGAGACGGCGAAGAAGCCCGGTACATGAAGCTGGTTTTGAACACGCTGGTGGGCGCATCTTCGGCCGTGCTGTCCGAAGCCCTCGCCGTCGGCGCCAGCGGCGGTCTGAGCCGCGCGGACATGATGGGTGTCATCTGCGAGAGTGCGGTGGCCTCTCCGCTGTTCAAGTACAAGCAACAGGCAGTTGTTAACGACGACTTCTCCCCCGCTTTTTCGGTATCGCAGATGATCAAGGATTTTACCCTGATCAGCGAAGCCGCCCGCCGCAACGGTGTCCCTCTGCTCACGACGGGCCTGATCCTGGAACTCTATCGGAGCGCCGCGAACGCAGGCATGCAGGACGAAGATTTCTTCGCTTTGGTGAAATGGCAGGAAAATTTGTCGACTCGGTGAAGATGTCGGGGCACAACTCCGACTCGATGAAACCTCAGGACTTTGAACTAACGAGTCACGAACTTTCGCGGATTGTCGACTTTCTTCGTCGACTCCGCGCCCCCTTTGACGCGCACATGCCCGGGGCCAAGCCCGACGTCTACCTGAACATCACGCTGGAACTGGTCGACGCCCATCTGCGTGTCAATCCGATCGACAAGTCCGGGTTAATCAGTCTTGCCGATGTGCCCTACAGCACCGGCAACCGAATGATCATCAAGATGATCGAGGACGGGCTGATCCGGCAGGTTCCGCGGGGCAATGGGCTCAAGACCCACTACCTTGAGCCTTCGGATACGCTGCTGAACGCCTTCATGTCTTATGCTGGCCATGTCAAGGGCCACATGGCTAAGACCTTCGGCCTGCGAAAAGGTAGCGAGACCAACGAGTACTACTTTGGCGGAAGCTATTTCGCGTCGCAGATCATCTCCCCGGTGCGGGGAGAGGACATCTCTTCGCTTAACCTGAGTGATTTCAAGTTTCTGCTGAACGACGACAATTACTTCATTGCAATGCGGAACATGTGGTCGGACTTTCGCAACGACTTCGGCAAGCGGAGCAGCTTCGACCTGCAACGACTTCCCGACCTGTACGCGAACACCCGACGCACACTGTCGGAAAAGACGCCGCGCTACGACGTGGTCGCAATGAACATGCCCTGGCTGGGCGAATTCGCCGAGCGCGGCGAGTTGGCGCCGCTGGACGCATTGCTTTCCGATGCCGCGATAAACCCGTTGGATTTCCATCCCTCCGTCTGGGGAACCGGCAACTGGAAGGGAACGCAATACGGCATCCCGCTATACTGCACGATGGAGATCCTTGCCGCGCGCAAGGACCTTTTCGAAGCGCGTCGCATCGCGTACCCCAAGACCTTCGACGAGACCATCGCCGCCGCCCGCGAGCTTCATGATCCGGAAAATGAGTTCTACGGTATAGCCTGGAACGGGCAGCGCGGGATGCCGATCGCCAATTCCTTCATGTTCTTTCTGGCGGCCTGCAGAACCACGGTCATCGACATGCCGCTTCGTAACCAGGAAAGCTGGAACTTCGACGCCTTCGAAAAGCTGAAATTGCAGATCGACACCGAGGATGCGCTCGAGGTGATCGAGTACATGAAGCAGCTGGTCGAAGTGTCGCCGCCCGACAT
Source organism: Seohaeicola saemankumensis (assembly GCF_020171285.1). Lineage (GTDB taxonomy): Bacteria > Pseudomonadota > Alphaproteobacteria > Rhodobacterales > Rhodobacteraceae > JAIUZI01. The sequence continues at coordinate 271,517 of NZ_JAIUZI010000008.1, read as the reverse complement.
CTCGACGATGGACTGGGAACGGCGCATCCATTATTTCATGTCCGGGCAGACAGCGATGGCCTATTGCTGGACGATGCGCGCTGCCCGGTTCGAACACGAACTGAGCTCGCGGGTCGCGCGTCGTGTGGCCTACCTACCGCCGCCGTCGCGCCGGATGCGTCGGGTATCGGCGCCGGTGGGAGGCTTTCTGCTGACAATCCCTGCCTATGTCAGCGAGGCACGGCAGAAACAGATCATCTCCGCAATTGCCTGGATGGTGTCACCCGAGGCCATGAAGGAACATGTAAAGAACGGCTTTCCGGTCGCACCGCGTTTTTCGGTTTGTGCCGACCCGGAGGCGCTGGCCTCGTCGCCGATTGTCAGCATGGTCGATCGGATGGCGCGCAAGAACGAACTGGTGACTTGGGCTCGCCCGCCGATTCCCGAATTCAATTTGATCGAGCGCACTCTTGGCGAGGAGATCCACGACATAGTCTTCAGCGGAAAGTCGCCGCAGCGCGGGCTCAAGGACGCAGAAAATCGGATTTTGAGCGCCGTTCGAACCGGTATTACGTAGTAACTCCACACTGCGCTCGGTCTTCTTGGTCCTATTGACCAAGGGGTTTCACAGGCGAGTCTGAATATGTTTCATGCTGGAATGTCGGTCGGAGAGGGGGCGATGCGTCGCCTGGACTTTATTGATCTGCGGTATGTTCAGCAACAACTCAGGGCGCTCCACGCCCTTGAGCAACTCGTCCAGGACTGCTTTCGAGATGGTCATTCATGCTTCCTTTCAGTGAAGCATGAACCGGATCAGTTGTATACAAAAGTTCGACCACTTTCGGGCCTGGTGGTCGACCCTTTCTGCTGCAGGGTAGTGACCAAACGCTGTTGCCTATTTCACCGGCACACCCCCGGGCCTGCTCCCGCATGACCGCATAATCGCTCAACATCTCCACGATCACCGCCCCCTCCGGCAGCAGAGCCAGTTCCTCGGCCGCCCGCACCTGTTCCTCCCGAGTGTATCCGACAACCGGCGGACAGACACCGACCCCACCGTTATCAAAACCGCCCGCCGCGCAGCCGCTGAGCCAGATCGTCACGAGAGCGAGGCCGACGCGTCGCCGCCTCGAGCATCCGTCGCTGGATGTCATTTGCCTTCTCCATCGCCTCGAGCTTTTCCACCATCCGCCCGGCGCGCTCGCCCGAGCGGCGCAGCGCCAGCAGGAACATCAGGATCGCCAGCGCGGTGACGCCATATCGCAGCGCCGCCCGCCCCATCGCGTTCCCCGCGATCCATGCAACGCCCCCACCAATCACCGCCGCCCCCGGTGCCAATCATCCAGCCGCGCATAGATCGTGACCGCGATGCCACCCAGTGCCACGGCAATGAACACCCAGCGCAGCGCATCGAGATAGGGAACCAGCGGCAGGATCGCCTCCTGCGTCTCGGCCAGCATTTCCTGCACCACCTCCACCCCTGCCGCGCCCAGCGTCGCCACCCCTGCCGCGCCACCGCCCTTCATGGTCCTGCTCTCAGCCAGGCTCTCCCGCGCCGGCGGCGCCTCAGCCGCAAACGCCGTCTCCCGACCCGGGAACCGTTCCCCCCACTGCCGTGCGGGGCCCAGGTCGACATGGATGAACCCCGAGCGCGGATAGAACCCGAAGCCGAGGAACCCGACCGCCCGCGCCGCCGCCTCGAAAGCCACGGGGTCGTGGTTCGCCATGGAAATGTCGAAGGCTGCGCCCTCCATGTGCTTCGACCGGGTCGCCCCACCGACCGCCTTGTTGTGCTCCGGACTGCGATAGGCCGAACGGACGATCATTGGCTTGCCCAGCCGGTCGCGCAGCGCCTGCAACCTGTCGAGTGCGGCTTCGTTGACCAGCAGCTTGCCCGTCCCGCGGCAGGCGATTTCCGCGGGCGAGAAGTTCGGCCAGCGCCAGGCTTCTGCCGGCACATCGCGCCAATGGGCATAAAAGGTTTTGGTCATGGGATGTCTCCAGAAACAGGGCCGCCGCCTCGGAAGGCGGCGGATACGTGGGGGTTGGTTGGGAATGTCAGGGGGACCGGAAGCGCCCCGTTGGGGATCACCGCCGTTCCTACGGCCCACCGCCGAAGAGCCGGAGCTTGATTACGGTGCCAGCCAGCAGGGCGAGGATGAGACCGGTGGTGATGAGATGCACGGTGGTCTGCACGGCGGTGCGGCGCACGAAGCGGATGCAGTCGAGCAGAGACCGCAGATCCCGAATGTCGAGCGCGGCGGTCTCGCCCTCGAGCCCGACATCGGCCAGGGCGCGCCTGGCGCCTTCTTCCGCCGCCCGCGCCAGCATGGCCTGGAACTCGACCTCGGGAATGCGCAGGTTCCCGGTCTCACGCAGGGGCGGTGACATGGGCAGTGGTCCTTTCGTCTGATGTTCGTCGTCTTGACCCGGCTCAGCTGCCGCCGGCAAAGCCGATCTCGAGCCCGGCGAGATCAGCCCAGGTCCAGGGCAGACCGGTGTCGGGATTGACCGCCCATTCGGAGGTGAGCGCCTCGAGCGACGCCCCGGCCGGGGCCTGTCCGGCGGCATCATGGTTGGTGCCAGCGATGCGCAGGCGGTTGATGACCTGGCCGGGATTGGGGTTGGCCGAGGCGTTGCGGGCGTGGCTTGCCAGGATCACCCGGCCGATGGTGCCGGGCGGCGTGGCCCCGGGCGTCAGCGTGGAGGTGACCGCATCCCCGGCTGCCCGGCCATAGGCAAAGGTGGCGGGATCGCCATCGCCCAGTTCGGCATGTCCGCCCACGGCAGTGGCCAGCGCCCCCGGGCCGGTGGGCCGCAGGATGCGGAAGCGCCGGCCCCGGGTGTCCAGATCGGATACGAGCACATTGGAGAGAAAGAACCGGCCAGTGCCATCGAGGAAATTGGTGCCGCCGAAATCGAACCGCACCGCGCCTGCGCCATTGACCTTGTCCGCCTTGCCCAGAACCTGCCCGACCTGGCTCAGATCGATGTAGATCGTGACCCTGTAATCATCGACATTGCCGGCCACGGCAGCGCCGGTCTCGATATGGATGTCGAAGGTGAAGAGCGTGGCATCGGGAAAGCCGGTGACCGGCGCACCGGTCAGGTTGGGCACAGAATTGCTGAGGTTGGCATAGTCGAAGGTCATCGCCCCGTTGTTGAGATCGATCCGGGCGATATTGACCGTGGGCAGACCCACCGAGGCAAAGAACCCGTCTCCCGAGGTGGTGCGGTTGAAGTCATCGTAATAGCAATCCGCCCGGATCCAGATGTCGGTGACACCGGGAAGGGAGATGCTTGCGGCCTGTTCGGCCTCGAAGCGCAGCGCGTGGGAGGCAAAGACCGGGTTGTAACTCCCCGGCACGGAGGCGTCCTCGACGCCGCCCAGCAGGGCTGCGCTGTTGGTGATCAGGTAATCGGTCATGATGAAGTCCCGTGGTTGGAGATCAGGGGGTGAACTCGACGATCAGCTCCTGCTGGATCACGCCCAGCCCGGGTGGTGTGAGATCGAGCACCATGTGCTGTTCGACGATGTCGAGGCCCGGGCCAGCGCAGGTCAGGATCAGATCCTGTGCAACTACGTCGATGCCGGTGCCGAAACAGAGCAGCACCAAATCCTGCGCCGAGACCTGCACCTTGCCGCCAAGGGTCACGCGATAGGCGCGGAAGGCCCGGTCCTCGAAAGATCCCCGCACGGCGCGCACCCGAAGGTCTGCCTGTTCGACACCGGGCGGTGGTTCGGGATAATCCGCCTCGGCCAGCGTCCAGCTGGTGGCGGTGCCGGCCTCGATCACCGCGGCGGCCGGCTCCAGGGTCTCGCCGGTGTCGGGATCGACCCAGTGAATGCGGACCTGGTAGGTCACCCCGGGTTCCGGACCGATATCGCCGGCCAGGTAGCTGTCGAAGGCGGCACTGGTCTGGGAGAGCCGGTCCCTGTGCGCCCAGGTCAGGGTGGCCTCGGGGCTGGCCAGAGGCGACACGAAGCCTCCATCGCCCCGGAGATTGCCCGGCGGCAGGGGGCGGATCGCGCGGGCGGCGAAAGAGACGATATCGGTGGGCGCCTGCGCCAGCGGCAAGGTGCCGAGCCCGGTGCGCGGCAGGATCCGGACCGGAAGGCTCTCACCGGATACAAAGCGCCCGGATGTCGTTTCCGCATGGCCCTGCCAGAAGATCACCGGGGTGCCGGATGGATGGGCCAGCGGCACGGTGTCGAGACAGCCGCGTCCGACGGTGATCGAATTGGTCGAGAGGCCATCGACCCGGACGAACTCGTCGCCGATCGCGGCCAGCATGCCGGTGGTGAGACCCGAGAGACCGGTCCAGTCCCGCAGCGGCAGCAGGACCTCCTCGGGATCATCGCCGAGATCGGCATCGAGGATCGCGGTTGGCGCAAAGCTGGTGGCGCCGTCACTGGCATAGCCGGGTCCGGTATCGACCCAGACCAGCGCATCCAGCGCATCCGGTGAAGGCCGCTCGCCCACGGCCATCAGGAGGCCGGCGTCAGGATCGGCGGCAAGCTCGGCATCGGCCTGCGCATGTCCCAACTCCTGCACCAGCAGCCAATACGGGGATTCCCGGACCAGCCGGCGCGACAGCGGGTGTGGGACGGAAAGGAAGGATGTGGGTGGAGATACCACCTCACCACCGACAAGCGCGGTCGAGCCCAGGGCAAAGGCATCTTCCACGAGCCGGAGCCGGACCCGGTTGTCGCGCCCGTCCCCGTGATCGATCTCGACCACGCGCAGCAGCGCGCCCTCGAGACCCCGGCGGGGATTGACGAGACGGATGACATCACCGGGATCGAGATCGGCGCCCTGGCGGTTCACGGTGATCTCGCCCGAGAGGAGCGGCGCCGAGAGGGCCCGCAGGTCGCGTTCGGCCAGGCGCACGGCGAGATCCTCGCGCCGGACACCGGGATAGTCGACCGTGGTGGAGATCACCTGTCCCATCAGCTGCACCCGGGCGGTGTCGGTGACACTGACCGATCCGGGCTGGTCGGTGCGCAGGTCGGAGAAGGTGACGGTGAGACTGTTGACGAGATCGACCGCTTCGCGCCGGCCCAGCTCGCCCCAGTCGACCACGTTGGTGGCATCGAAGACCGGCACGGCCTCGGGGTCGTAATCGTCCCGGATGAGCGTCAGTTCCCAGCGGCCGGTGCGGCGATCGACATGGAGCTGGGCATCGATGTGATGCAGGATGTCTCCCAGGAACTCTTCGAGACTGGCATCGCTCTGCCAGAGGAGCGAGAGGCCAAAGCCCTCGGCAAGGAGTTGGTCTGCCGCAGCCGTAAAGCTCGGACCGATATCCGCCGCCCCGTAGCCAAGACCCCAGGTCCGGTTGGTGAGGCATTCGCGGATGATATGGGCCGGGTTCATGTCCGGGCCCGGGTCGGATGCGGGATCGCTCTCCGGATCCACCGCACCGATCTCAGCGGTTTCCGGGTACCATTGCGGCGCGCCATCCTCGGCGGTGAGGATCCGGGTCACCCGGACGGCCCAGGGCTTCAGATAGGGGTTGAGCCCCATGTAGACCTGGCGCAGCACGAGGCTGCAGAGCCCACGGAACCCGGGCACGTCTGTTCCGGCCCGGGCAGCGAGGTAGCTGTTGGGCCCCTGGTCAGGTGCCCCCATCAGGATGTCGATATCCCCGACGATGCCGCCCTCGCGGCTCTCGCCCCCGAAGAGCTCGGGCTTGTCGATGCGGATGCGGGTGCCGGGCGCGGGTATGTCCGCCTCGTCCCCAGACGATCCGCTGCCGGGGACGGTGGTGAGGCTGACGGCCTGGAAGGCAAAGGAGAGCGTCTTTGGCTCGACCTGCATCCAGGTCAGGTGTTCGCGCTCGTCAAAGGCGATGCCGCGCAGGATGATCCGGTAGGTGGTGCCACTGCCCAGCAGGGTGAGATCAAGCGCCTGTCCGAGGGAGAGGCCGGGAATGCCGTTCGAGCCATAGATATTGAGCGCGGCGGTACTGCCTTGCTCGCCCGCCGGAAAGGCCGCGGCATTGCCATTGGCCAGCAGCGTGGTGACCGCGCCGACCCCATCGCCGCTGCCGGAAACCGTGCCATCGGCCAGCGACCAGGCGGTGCGGTCATCGACGCGGATCTCGCGGATCACGTCCACCGGCCCATGGCAGAGCGCCAGGTGCGCACCCAGCGTATAGCGATAGCCGACGATCACGGAACTACCCATGGCTCTGCTCCTGCTCCTGCTCCGAACTGAGGCGCCGCTCGGCCTCGGCAATGGCCCGCATCGCCAGCGCATCGCCGGTGGCGGCCAGCACCTCCGCGTCCACGCCCTCGCGCAGGAAGGCCTGCCAGTCGAGCCCGTGGCGGGCAAACCAGCCGCGCGCGCCCTGCAGACAGAGCCGGGCGGCGCGCAGGTCCCGGACAATCACTTGCGTCACTTCTTGCCTCCGGACTTGCGGATCGGGTCGACCTTCAGATCCCCCGCCCAGACCACGTTGGGCCCGCGCAGCAGTACCGTGCCGAACACCACCGGAATCGGCCGGCCTTCTTCGGCCGTGGGCAGGTCGAACTCGTCGAGACCCGCGGCCTTCGGTGGCGCCGTCTTCGGCCGCGGCGCCAGCACATAGGAGATCGCCGTCAGCACAAGGCTGGCGACAATCTGGACGACAAAGTTCCAGACCATGAGGCGGGGCTTTCGGGGGTTGGGGGGTGCTACGGACCCGGGCAGGCGGCGCGGTTCGAAAGAGGATCAAAGGGCGGAGAAAAGCGCTGTCAGGCTATGACGGCTTGCCAAGGGCAAGCTGACACGGACCGAAGATCGGCTTATGGCGGTTCTGCGGACCAAGTGCTACCGCTAGATTAACCTGATGGGAGGGAAGCCGTCTGACGACAGTGCGACTATGTCACCCGAGGCGGCTCTCAACTACTCCTGCTGCAAGAAATTTTTTCCGATCGTCCGATAGCTCTCTACCAGTCCGCGCCTGTACATGGGATCCGCTACGTGTCATATCGTTCAGAGTCCTCTTCTTGTCGTCCGGCAACTCTGTCCACCAACTTGGGCGCAAAAACAGATTGTCGGTGTGTATAAAGAGGAGGCGCAATAGCGCGTCGGCCTTCCGGTTTTCATCGACGTTTTGGTAGGAGCTCACCAATTCATGCGCCGGACCATCGACTGGTCCAATCCAGCCAAACACGGCGATTGTCGACCCGTCAAAAGCCGTTACTGTGAGCGTTATGTGATCGAGAGGAAACTTGTCCTGCCCCAGTTGCTGCAGTCGCGCCCCTTCGAAATCGAATTCTGGATGAAACGCCCCACAAGCGACAACCGGAAGCACACGGTCAAACCGGAAGATCGCGAAATGGAAGGTCTCTTGCGGGCCTGATAGGAGTTGCTCATCAAATTGCTTCTTCCAATCGCCTATTTCGCGCAGTCCGATCTCAATTCCAATATGCATGTCGTAGAGCAGGGATTGTAGTTGCACCTGCTTCCAGAATGGCATCCCCTTATCCCCATCGCGGAGATGAGTGTAAAAACGCTGTTGAGCAGCTTTTGAGAAAGCCTCATATGCCACCGCTCGATACGAGAATAGAAAGGCCGTTTCAGCTTCTAGCTGTAAGGTCTTGCCCTCGATCTTCTTGAAGAGCTCTGAATCATGGTAGCTGCAAAATCCGGGGAAGACAGAGGCCAAGTTCACCCCCACTCGCCTAGGTTGCGGATTTCCGTTCGTTGCAATCATTTCCTTCATGACAGGCTTGACAGAAAGAACGTGGTTTTCCTCAGAAATGGCCGCCATCCCGCCGTTCTTTTGAACCGTGTGGGCCTTAGTGATCTTCGAACTGCAAGGGGATTCCGGAACTGGACCGGGGAAGGAGCAATACCCCTGCCGCATCTCGTTGAGCATCTTCTGTTCGCTGTCGAAGACGTTGCCACCCTTTTGGGTTTCCCGGTCGAGATGGCAGAACTTATATTTCTTCCCCGACAGGCACCAGCATTGTTCGTTTCTGCCCATCTTCTCCAACGGGTTCAGAGCAAGGCGATTGAGAGGAAGCCTTGGTGCCGAAAGAGATGGGTGTTTTGGCATCGTTGCACTCCTCAGATTTCTCTAGGTAACCGGTTTAGGACATCGGACAACCCAATTTAGTCGGTAGATGCAATCCAGATCTTTGGCCAAGTCAAGATGATGGCGCAGCCAGTCGTGAGGCCGTAGACGCTCCAACGGGCTGTATACGGCCGCGCTTTCCACAGCAGCTGCGAAGAGCGAAGGCATGCTGCGGTCTGACTGAGTGTCGGTGATGGGCTCGGAGCCGTCATCTGAGTATTTTCATCGGATGTCTATCCGTCACAATCAAGTGGGCTTTGACGGGCGGATGCCGATACCACCTCAAATAATACTCGTCCCCCCGAACGGGTTCCTGCCCGGTATGTCCGGGAACCCACCGAAGTTCAGCAGGTTGTCGAAGCGGTTCGCACAGGTGTCGCGGCGCAGATCGCAGCCGGGGGCGATCTGGATGTTGGCGGTGAGACCGGGATCGTCGATCTCCGCCTCGAGCGCGGGCATCCGGCCGGAGAGCGTCAGGGTTGCACCGACATGTCCGGTGATGAAGCCCGGAAGGCCCGCGTGGCGCAGCACGCCGCCGCGGTACCAGCCGTCGGGTTGCGCGGCCGCCTCGGGCACGGTGATCTGCTGCCCGGAGCGGGTGGTCGCTGTCGCGGGCACCAGGAAACTCTCGATATCCAGCCGGCAGCCACCGGCATAGAGCACATGGCGGCAGAGCCGCTGGTAGCGGGCGCGTACGCCCTGGCGGCGCATGGCGGTGAAGAGCGACTCTGCCCTCAGAACGATCCGGACCCCTTCCACCCGGGCCGAGACGATGCGGCCCTTCCAATGCGCGACCAGCTCGCCCGGCACCTGCTCATGACCGCGGAAGATGGTGAGCGTGGTGACAGACGACCCCCTTGGCCCGAGCCAGCGGCGGGCGAAGGGATCGGAAAGCGGAAAGGTGAGACTCAGATCTACCCGGCGCGGATCTCCGAGCGCCAGTGCTGCCGTCAGGTCCCAGCCGAGGACGGCGCCGGGCAGGACGCGCAGCTGGCCGCCGAGACGGCCGACCAGGTCCCAGACCTGCCAGCCTTCAAAAGTCAGCGGCCGGTTCGCGCGGCCCGGGCAGTCTTCGCACGTTTGCGCGCAGGCGTCGCAATATCGATCGCCCCCGCCGAAGGACCATTCGGCGAGAGCGCGGAGGCGTTTTTTTCCTGCTCCAGCAGCAGGCCTTTGGAGACGTAGGTCAGCTGGAATGCTTCGAAGATCGGCCAGATGTCGAGCAATGCGTTGATGGCCTCGGGGCTGGGATCGATGGGATTGTCGGCCGCGTCGCCTATGCCGTCCCAGGCGAGCACCGCGCGGCGGGCCAGCGCCTTGGCGAAAGCGACGGCACGTTCCTCGTCCGTTGCCTCCTCGGGCATAGCTTCCACGACGGGATCGCTGCGTGTCGCCACCATCAGTGCCGTGGTCAGCGGGCGCAGCTGCACGCGGACGCCAGGCGCGAGGTCATGCCAGCGCGGTTCATTCTTCAGGTCGAGCGTCAGCATTCTCAATATACCTCGATATCGTTGATCAATGTTGCGGTGCACATCCGGCCGACGGTGCTGTCGCGGGCGGCCTGCCAGTCGAAGGTGGCCTGCACGCCCTGCGGCCCCGAGATCTCGATGCGCGGGCGCGGCAGGTAGACGGCGTGGACCGTGAAGGTGAAGCTCTCGCCCGAGGGCAACGCGTAGCCGAACTCGAGCTCGCAGGCCTCGCCATTGATCGCCTGCGTCACCAGCGTGCTGTCTGCAAAGCGGACCTCGATGGAGCCGGTCAGCGCTGCAATAGACGGGTCCGCGCCGTCGATGCGGCCATCGCTGCGGATCGTCTCGATCCGGTCGAGATTGTTGGCATAGGTGATGTCGGCCGAGACCACGTTGCCGAGCGCCGAGCCGTTGCGGGTGATCGACCCGTTGAAATACCCGAACCGCTTCAGTTCCAGCGCTGCGGGCGTGCCGGCACTGGTCGTCGTGCCCACCGTCTCGCCCTGCGCCACCAGCCGCGCCGTCGCGGTCAGCAGGCCAGAGCGTTGCATCTGCCAGGTGATCTGGTCCAGCACGCAGCCCGAATACATCGCATAGCGCGGCACCTCGGGCATGCCGGTCTCGATGGACATGCTGGGCAGCGTCCACGCGCCCGACTGGAACTCGTGGGTCCAAGGGCCGGTGCCCGAGGTGGTCGGGTCGCCGAAGGCCGCCTTCAGCCAGAACCCGAAGGCCTCGGCGTCGAGCGGCACCACGACATCGCCATCGGCCGTCACCGCATCCTTGATCGGCGCCAGCGGATCGCGGCCGTAGCCCAGCAGCTCCGAGTTCAGCAGCGGCTGCTCCGCCCCAAGCGATGAGCTGGCGAAGGGCATGCGAGTGAAGCCGCCCGCGGGCGGGGTGCCATAGACGGTCTCGAACGCAAGCGCCATCTGCGCCCGCGCCCCCTGGGCTCGTGCCATCGTCGTCTCCTTATTCAGGAATGTTTTGGTCTATCTTTCGGGGGATGGAGGCCGCTAAGGTCTCCGAATGCCGTTACTTCGGTGATGCTGGCCATGCCAACAGGCCGTTCGAGGATTACAGACCATGTCGCATACCGACCCATCATCGCATTCTCAAACACCGACCGGCCAAAGCGGCGGTCGATCGCATCTCGCCGCAGGCACGAAACTTTCGGGCGATCTCACTGTACCGGGTCTCATGGAACTGCTTGGACATGCCGATGGCACGATTGTCGCCGACGGCATCGTGATCGAGGAAGGCGGGTCGGTTGTCGGCGAGCTGCGGGCCGGAAGCATCGCGATCAAGGGTAGTTTCGAGGGTCGAATCGTCGGCGGTGAGGTCCGACTGCAATCCCGCGCCCGCGTGTCCGGAGAAATCATCTACGCGAAGCTCGTCATCGAATCCGGAGCTGATGTGAACGCGGCCTGTTCACGCGCATCGCAGGCCAGCACCTGACCTCCAATTTCGGTCAAGTCAGCGGATCGGCCGTGGAATAGTGCAGCACCACCGGGATCACGGCGGCCTTCGGGCTCGCCGCACCCTCGAGCGGCAAGTCGACGGGGCGCGGCGCTTCCGCCTCGACCCAGTCACATAGCCCGCCCAACGTGCGGTCGGCGGCGAGCGCCGTGCCAATGCTGGCGCAGAGGGTGTCGAAGGCGCTGTCACGGGCGGCGCCCTGTACCACGGCCTCGATCTCGGCGCGGTGCTGATAGTGGTAGACCAATGGCGACAGCGTCACCTCCGGTTCCCCAGGTTCGCCATCGCGCAGGATCAGCAGGCCGCCGGCTGGCACGCGCTCGGGCAGGACCTCGCCGCGAAGTGCGGTGGCAGGCAGCGCCAAAAGCCGCGCGTGAAGCGCGGCGAGGATGGTTTCGCGGGAGGTGGGCATGATTGTTCGCTAACCTGCAGAAACACAAAATTTCGGGCGGAGGGTGAAGCGGACCTATGGGAACTCGGCCTCAATCGTGCGCGAGGCCAAAACGCTTGCATGGTTCTCGACTTTGGACTTAGCGTGGCTGAGACACGCCGCAGATAACTTCACATCGCATCGTTGTCTTGGAGGATTTCTCACGTGCCGATGCGATGGGTCGTTCTGTTTGTGCTGTTTTTCGCCCGAACGGTCATGGCCATCCAGTTTCAGTCCGTGGCAGCACTGTCTCCGTTCATCATGGACAGCCTCGCGATAACGCTCACGGAGATAGGGATCCTGATCGGCCTCTTCTCGGGACCCGGTATCATTGTCGCGGTTGCAGGTGGTGCGGTTGCAAGCTGGTTTGGCGACAAGCGGACCGTCATCGCAAGTCTGGTGCTCATGGTCGTCGGCGCAGCGATCTTCACGACAACGACAACTCTTGCATGGGCCGTTACCGGTCGGATCATCTCAGCCGTCGGTGGGCTGGTTCTCAACGTTCTGATGACCAAGATGGTGATCGACTGGTTCGCCGGGAAGAATGTGTCAACGGCTCTGGCGATCTTCATCAGCTCCTGGCCCATCGGGATCGCGCTTGGTCTGCTGATACTGCCGCCAATCGCTGCCAACGCGGATCTGCGGACAGCCTGGATGGCGCTGACGTTCCTCACCGTGGCGGCCCTTCTGCTCTTCGCCTTCGTCTACAAGGTACCGCCCGGAGCGGTAGCCGGTAACGCACGGATAAGCTTCTCTGCTCTGCCCTGGACGCCATTGGCATTCGCCGCGGTTCTCTGGGGCCTCTACAATTGCGCATTCGCGATGATCTTCAGCTTCGGCACCCTTGTTCTCGCTGAGCGAGGTATGCCTGTCATCGCGGCCAGTTCTGCGATCAGCTTCTACATCATTGCCGGCGCGATATCGATTCCGGTCGGAGGATGGCTGGCGGATCGGACCGGACAGCCCGATCGGATCATCCTCGTCAGTCTGGTTGGCGGCATGCTCGTATTTCCGGCCGTTCTTTACCTGCCAAATAGCTTCTTGCTCGCCGCACTTGTGCTGGGCGGCCTGCTGGCGGGGCTTGCGCCCGGGCCCGTGGTCGCCATGCCCGGCCTTATCCTTGCGCCTGACATGCGCGCCTTCGGGACCGGCGTGTTTTACTCCATCTACTATGTGCTGATGATGATCGCTCCGGCTTTTGCGGGCGCCCTGGCCGATTACGTCGGCGATGTGAGCGTCGCCTTCGTTCTGGGCGCCGGCATGATGCTGCTCGCGATCTTTGCCCACTGGGCGTTTCGGCAAACAGCCTCTCCGCCGCAGGTCGCGGGATCGTGATCCGCCCATCCCGACAGCAGAAGACAAAGCCGCATGGCTCAAATGCCTGGCCCGAGCAATGACGGCCTGCGAGGAAAGGTTATGACGGACCGTGGTTTCACAGAGACCGAGAATGGCAGAATCCTGGCCGGGATGGCCCGAAACTGTCGCATGATCTTTTTCACCGGGCTGCCAGCGTCCGGCAAATCGTTCTTTCTTCGTGCGCTCCTCTCGATTGCAGGGAATGCCGGGCGCCGCGCCCATCTGATGAGATGGGATGCGGGCCTGGCATCGTTCCAGACGGATGAAGTCCTGGCACGCTACCCGGATGTCGCGGACGGAAGCCACCCGATCGTCCGAATGGCCGCCGGATTATGGGGACGGCAGGCCATTGCGCGCTGGCTGGACATGCATCCGGATCACGCGGACCTTCTTGTCGGAGAGGTCCCCATCGTCGGAAACAGGTTTTCCGAGTTGGTGAAAGTGCTTCCCGACGAGGTCGAGCCAGCCTTGGCATCGCAGGAGACGGCTTTTGTTTATCCGGTGCCGACCAGCGAGATGCGAGGAAAGCTGGAAGCCCTACGGAGAGAGACCTTCGCGAACCCAAGGCACCCGGATGAGGCCAGGGATGCTCCGCCCGCCACCATGGACCTGGCCTGGAAGCTGACCTGCACGAAGTCCATCGAAATTGGGCTGGTCCAGGCGGCGGACGCCGAAAGCACGCCCGCATATGACGCGGCAGTGTATCGCCGGTTCTTCGACCATCTGCTGCAGCACCGGAACGCCCAGGCTCTGGACGTGGACATGTTCTATGCAAGCAGCGGATCGCCCCACGATATTCAGGCTGGCGTTTCGGAAATCTTCGCGACGCCTGGAGAAGTCGAGGACGCGATAGCCGCGATCGAAGCTGTCATGGACCCCGAAGCCGCTGCCCGAGCGGTCGAAAACTGGTATCGAATCTGATCTGCCTGCGGTGGCCGTCGTGTTCCACAAACCCGACGTCACCGGATTTTGTCCTCCGCGCAGTTCGCCACGATCAACCGTGGCACGATGTCGAGCGCCCGCTCGGCATGCGGAAAAGCCGCTTGGAGAGCCGGATTGGTCGTGAAAACCGAACCCTGCAATCGTGCCGCTGTTTCTTTCAGCGGGCCGACAACCCGCGCCGCCGTTCCCATTCACCGGGCGCGATCCGCCCGCCGCGCAGCGACTTACCTGCAGCCTCGGTCGGAATAGCCAGCCAAAACCCGTCCTTCGAGCGGATCAGCGGGCCGGTGTCATGGGCACCGATGATGACCGGGGCTTTCGACCAGACCAGCGCCGCGGCGTTCAGGCTCTCTCCGGCCTTCGGGAAGGTCTGGCTCCGGATCGAGTTGGCGAGCCGCCGCCCGAGCCCCGCACCGCTGATCTGCCCGCGCCAGGCGGTCTTGAGCCCGGTCCCGGCCTCGCGCATGGCGGCGGTGACGGCCTTCTCGCCCGCTTTCACCTCTGCCGCCATGGCGGCGACAAGGTCCGGCGTGATCTCGAGCTTCAGTTTCATGGCGGTCATGCCGGGTGCAGGTTGACGGTCCAGACCAGCCGCTCGCGGTCCCGAACGGGCTCGCCCTGGACGAGGAAAGCCTCGCCGTCGATCTCGATCCGGTCGCCAGGACGCGGGCTTGTCACCTCGGCGAGGCGCAGATCGAGCCGGGTGGTCTCCGACCAGAGCCGCGCCTCGCCGAAGGCGGTGATGTCGTCGGGCCGCCGCAGGATGGCGCGGATGAGCTTCGGCGCGCCGCCCTCGGCGGTATAGACGACGTGCCGTCGCGGCTCTCGATCACCACGGTGCGGGAGCGCACGCCGCGGGGCGAGAACAGGCCGGAGCCCGAGAGCAGTGCGGGTTTGAACGGGATGTTCTCCAGCGCGCGGGTAAGCTCGATGACCGAGAAGGCATCGGCCTCGAAGATGTCCATGGTTGCCATGGTGCGGTCCTTTCGGGGATGGGTGTGAGGTCAGCGGGTGAGAATGCCGACCGCCAGCAGCGCCGTGTGCGCGGCGGTGATTTCAGGCTCGGTCGGCGTGCCCCCGAAGACCAGGTCGTGACGGTTGACGATGGCGGGGCCGCGGACGAGTGCCACGGCCGGCACATCGCCCCCGCTGGCATCCGCCTTGCCCCAGAGCACGGCCACGGCGGTCTCGGTGCCATCGACGGCGGCCGGGTCATGGGCGGCGTATTTGCCCGAAGCGGTGATCTTGCCCAGCACGGTGCCGGGCTCGAGCGTGCCCGCGGCGATGGTGATGGTTTCCCGTGTGTAGTCGCGGAAGGCCTCCCAGACGAGGAAGCCGCCGGGATGGGGGGTCTCGGTGAGCATGGGCATTCGGGTTTATCCTTTCTGGCGGAAGGTCCGGGCGATCACGTCGCCCCAGGGTCTTGCGCTTGGCCCCGGCCCGGGCTGGGCATGGTCGGGGAAGATCTCCGGGTCGGTCTGCGCCTTCGCGGCAAGCAACGCCGCCCGCACGGCATCGAGACCGGCCCCCTCCTCGAGGAAGCGGCCCGCCCTCTGCGGCTGGCCCGCGAGACGACAGAGATCGATCACGGCCCGGGCATGGGCGATGGCCTCCGCCCGGACCATCGCGGCGTCACGAGCTGCGTTGTCGTCCGCAACGGAGCTTGCAGGCTCGGGCGGGGGAGGCATGGCATCGGCCTGGGTGTTTCCGTCTGCAACACCCTCGGGCGGGGTTTCAGCGGCGTCGGCGGGCTCCACAGGCTCTGCCGCGGCCTCGAGCACTTCCGGCGGCGCATTGCGGAACCGCGCCACATCGAAGGCGGCGGCGAGTTTCACGGGCGCGGCGATGCGGTTGATGAAGCCGAGGTCCAGCGCCTCCTGCGCATCGAGCCAGGTCTCCGCCGCCATCAGTTCGGCAATCTCCTCCTCGGGCCTGCCCGACTTGGCCACATAGCCCGTCACAAGGCTGCCCTTCACCTTGTCGAGCGCCTCGGCCATGGCGCGCATATCTTCTGCCGTGCCCATCACCAGCCCCGAGGGATCATGGATCATCAGGAAGGCGTTTTCCGGCATGACGATCTGGTCGCCCGCCATGGCGATGTAAGAGGCCGCCGAAGCCGCGATCCCGTCGATCCAGACGGTGATGTCGCCGACATGGCGCTTCAGCGCGTTGTAGATGGCGACCGCATCGAAGACCGAGCCGCCGGGACTGTTGAGGCGCAGATCGACCGGCGTGCCCTCGGGCAGCGCGCCCAGCTCGGCCAGGAAGCCCTTGGCCGTAACGCCATAGGCGCCGATCTCGTCATAGATCAGCACTTCCGCGCCGGACGCCCGGGCGCGGATCGTGTACCAGGATTTCATGGGATCACTCCTGTTGAATGTCGGTGCCCGGGTTGCTGTCGGACGGTCCGTCACCGGAATTTGGATTGGGCTCTCGGGCCGGCGTGGCCCGCGCGCCCTGCGTCTCGCCCGGGCTTGTGCGGTAGGTCAGGCCCAGCTCGGCGGCGCGCGCGGCATCCGCGGCGTTCTCGCGATCGACCTCTTCGATGTCGTAGCCGGTGGCCTCGACCACCTTGCGCCGGGAGGTGAGCCCGACCTCCATCGCCAGCACCTGCGCCTGGATGTCCTTCAGCGGATCGACCCAGTCCCAGCGCGGCGGGATCCATTGCACCGGCAGGACGGCCTCCATGTCGCCTACGTCGATCGCTCCGGACAACACGGATGTTTCCAGCCAGCGCCGCCAGATCGGCCGACAGAGCTGATGGGCCATGACCCCGTGCTGCAGCTGGCCGATGCGACGGCGGAACTCGACGAGCTCGGCTCTGAGGCTCGAGTAGTTGGCCTGCCGGACATCGCCGGTGACGAGGTGATAGGGCAGACCCAGCGAGGCCGCGACCGCCAGCAAGGTGCGATACTGGAAGGCCTCGTAGCTGCTGCCGACATCGGCCGGAGACGAGAACTTCACATCCTCTCCCGGCAGCAGCACCTGCATGGTGCCGGGCTCGAGGCTGGCAAGGGCCGCGCCATCGAGATCCGCCGCGCTCTCGCCCATCATGGGATCTTCCGGCGCGGTCTTGGTGATGAAGCCCGCGAACATCGCCGCCGTCTTCTTCCTGTCGAGCTCGGCGTCGTCATACTGGTCGAGCAGGAACAGACGCACCATCGCCGGGGCCACATGCGGCAGGCCCCGGATCTGGCCCGCGTCGATGGGCCGGTAGATGTGCAACACATCCGCGGCCGGCACGCGCACCGTCTCCGGGATCACCGCGCCCAAATCGGTGCTGTCGCCGGGATGCCGGCGGCGGAAGTGATAGGCCACGCGCTTACCCGTAGCGTCGAACTCGATCCCGCAGCGGATGCGGTTGCCATTGGCCGCCGTTTCCGTTGTCTCGAAGGGCAGCATCTCGGATTGGAGAAGCTGCAATTGCAGCGGGACCAGCAGCCCATCCTCGGCCCGGCGCGGGCGCAGGCGGACGAAGCATTCACCGGCGACGAACATCTCTCGGGCGACCATAGCCTGCAGGCCGTAGAAATCGGTCAGACCGTCCGCATCGGCCTCGTCGGTCCAGGCGAGCCACAGCCGCTGGACCCGGTCGCGCAGGTCGGCCTCCCCGATCAGCGAGGAGGGCTTGATCCCGTCGCCCACGAGGTTCGCGGCGAAGGCCTCACAGGCATTGGCCGCATAGCCGTTGGTCACGACCAGCTCGCGCGAGCGTGCCAGAAGCCGCGGGCCGCCCGAGGCGACCAGCGCGTTGATGTTCTCGAGCGGCGGGTTCCAGCCCCGCAGCCGGCGTTTGGCCATGGCGCCTTCGAGACGGGCGCGCATGGCAGAGGGATCGCCGGATCCCTGGCGGCGAAAGCGATCGAAGAGGCCCATGTTGCTCAGAGGCCCTTCACCGTGGTCACGCGGACATGGCGCACGATGCGTCGGCCCTCGGCCGCGGCGATCTCACGATCCAGCGCCTCGATCGCCCGGTCGATTTCGGCCAGGCTGCGATAGTCCACCGTCTTGCCGTCATAGCTGACGCGCGCCACGCCGGAGGAGCGCTGTGCGGTCAGTGCGTCGCGGCGGGCGCGGAGGTCCGTGATTGTGGCCATGGCCGTCCCCTTGTTATGTTGCCGCCAAACCCAAGCTCAGGTCGCGCCATGTCCCAGAAAATCGCCAGGATCAGAATCGAGCTGGCACACATCGAACCGACGATCTGGCGGCGGGTCGAGGTCAGCCTGACGACCAATCTCAGGGCGCTGCACGAGATCATCCAGGCGGTCATGCCCTGGGAGAACCATCATCTCCATGACTTCCGGATTGGCGACCGTGTTTATGGCGAGCCCGATCCCGAGGATGCGCTCTGGGGTCGCAAGATCTACCAGGCCAGGAGCATGCGCCTCGGCACGCTCGTCGACCGCGGGGTGACGGAATTCCTCTACACCTACGATTTCGGCGATGACTGGCAGCATCGGATCCTGATCGAGGAGGTCACCGACGCGGTTCCCGGCACCGACTATCCCACCTTCGTTGACGGAGAACGCACCGCGCCTCCGGAAGACGTTGGCGGTCCGAATGGGTTCATGGACTTTGTCGAAGCCATGGCCAAGCCCCGCCATCCGCAACACCGGGACATGGTCCGCTGGTATGGCGGTCCGTTCAATCCGGTGGATTTTGGCGCGGAACACATCGCGGCCAACCTTCGCACCATCGCGCTGAAGCGAAAGGCGGCTCTCGAGGCCTTCGAGCGCAGCCGCAACAAGCGACCGCACTGACCTCTGTCGCTCACCCCATGTAACTCGACCGCGCGACGCGGCGGACCTGTGCCTTGCGGGCCGGTTGCGGTGCCGTGGTTGAGGCGTCGCCCCTGGTATCGTTGACCGCGAACCGCGCGGCCAGTTCTTCCCACCGGGCCTCGGACCAGCGATCGGCGCCGAGGATCCAGGCGGCCGCCCTTGCATAGACCCGGCAATCCAGCGCCTCGTTGCGCTCGCGCAGTTTCTGCCATTCGAGTTTCGCAAAGCCGCGCCGGGTCTTGACCGTGACCAGTTGCTCGGCGGTGAGCTGTTTCAGCCATTCGGCGTCGATCCAGCCCGGCAGATGGATGAAGCCAGGAAGAAACCGCTCTCCATCGACCGAGCTGGTTTCCGGCGGCTCAAGCCGCAGGAAACGATAGGTCTCCGCCTTGAATGTGGATGTTGCCACAGACCAGAGCCGTGCGCCACGGCGCAGGCGTTTGCCGGCAATGGTCGCGTCGACATAAGTCGGCCCTGTCACCGGGCTCGCGCGGTTGAAGCCCTCGAGGCCCTTCACCGGGGCGACCTGCGCAAAGCCCACCTGCCGCGCCCAGGCATAAACGGCAGCCGTCTCGTAGCCGGTATCGATCGCCAGCCGCGCGATGGTCATTTGCTTGCCGCTCGCGTGAGCCCAAGTCCGGCCAAGAAGGTCGGAGAGTTTTTGCCAGCAGGCCGGATCGCCGGGCCCGCCCTCGATCACGATATGATCGACAAGCCAGCTCTGCAGGCCCTTGCCCCAGGCCCAGACATCGACCTCGATCCGGTCCCTCTGCACATCGGCCCCTGCCGTGAGGAACAAACCACCGGCCGGCACCGTGCCTGCGCGCCAGTCTTCCTTCAGCCCCAACAGCCGTTGCCAGTCCGGGGCCTCGCCGCTTTCCATCCATGTCTCGCCCAGCGAGGTATTGACGAAGGTCTTCATCGTCTCGTCCCCACCGGCGCGCGCCGAGAGAAATGCCTTGGCCATGGCCTCGAGCCGCACCCAGGGCGAATAGATCTCGTTCAGATGGAACCCGGCGGTTCCGTCAAACGGGGCTTCCGCAATCCAGCGGCCCTTCGAGATCGCAGACCAACGTACCTCATCTTTCCAGGGCGCATCACAGTCCACGCAGTGGTAGCGCGCCGTTTCCGGAAGATGGCTGCCATCCTCCGCCTTGTCCCATTTGACCTGCTCCCAGGTCAGCACCTGTTCCGCCCCGCAGACTGGACATGGCACCCAGAACCGGCGCTGGTCGCTTTCCTCGAAGGCTGCCTCGATCCGGCTCGCGCCCTTGTTCGTCGGCGTCGAAACCAGCACGATCTTGCGGTTCCAGAAGGTCACCGTGCGTTTCTTCGCGAGGTTGACCGGGTCGCCCTCGGCACCGGCGCTGAACGGATAGCGGTCCACCTCGTCGCAGAGCAGCAACCGGATCGGCCGGCTTGCCAGTCCCGAGGGCGCATTGGCCCCGACGATGGTCAGATGCCCACCCGGGAACCGCTTGTGCAGGATCTTGTTGTTGCCATCGCGGGACTTCGGGTTGGCGATCTTGTCCTGCAGACAGGGCGTGTCCCGCGCCATCGCCGAGAAACGGTCCTTCGACCAGGTCTCTGCATCGCGCTCGGTCGGCATCACCACCATGATCGGTGCCGGGTCCTGGTCGATATGGTAGCCGACAGCGTTGTTGAGCATCTCAGTGTTGTGCGTCGGGATCATCGTTCGGCCGGCCAGATAGAGCCGGTTCGGGCTGTCGACCTGAATGCAGCGCACCGGCACACTGTCAACTGGCTCGACCGCAACGATGCGGCGACGTTCGGTCTCAGAGGTCCGTCGCCCGTGCCGCGCAACCTGACGCGCGCGCTTTCGTGCCAACCGGAAGACCGGCGTATCGTCATAGATCATGAACGAGAACCGCGTCGCCGGTTTGCCAAAACGCCGTTCGCCATCAATGACCACAGTCGGTTGCTTGTCTACGACAGAAAACTTTATGCCGAGAGAGGCCAGTAATTCGCCAAAACCATCGGCCAGACGCGGATGAACCGTGATGAACTCACAGCGGCCGGATTCAGCTATGTAACCGTCGGTGTCCATCAGCCCTTGCAGAAGGGTCAACCTCTGATCTTTCGACGCACGCAGATAGGCTGGCGGAATATGCTTCCCGGTGGCCGGTGTTTTCCGCGACTTGATAAGACCAAGCCCACGAAGACGCAGGCTGAATGGTTTCCACACCTCGAGCACAGGATCCACGGTTGAGCCGTTTTTCCAAGCCAGCGCAAACTGACGTCCACATTCGGCACATTGGCCGTTTCCATGGCGACCAAGCATATCCATGTCATGCCCACGGCGACAGACATGGGCCGGCCAAGGGAGCGTCGGTTTCAACGTCAGGATATGCGGAACGCGCTTATCCTTCGACTTGACCTCAACCTCCATTCCACAAGCGCGCAGATGTTCGGCTATTTCCAGATCATCCTGATGCATTGTGATTTGTGAGCCGTAGCTGTGCCCGTCACCAAGCCAGACGCCGAGGGCATAAGGCGGGATGGGCAACTCGGCCTTGGGAAGCTGCAGCGCACCCGCCACTGGGATGGCATACCGGTTTCGTTTCTTCGACCCAAAGTAATGTGCTGTTTCAGCAATCTCCTTCGTCGTCAGGACCATGCGATGGCCGTTCATCAAACAGATCCCCCATCGCGTGGCAGGCGTGAACATCGGTATCGGACTCAACCGCCCAGAGGTGGTCGGCATCGGCGATGATCGAACTCCCGTCCGAGAACCGCACACGGTAACAGCGTCGGTTGAGCATCACCTCCGTGGCGGCGGTGACGCGGCAGGGCGTGCCGGTTTCGTCGAAAAGGATGTCGCCGACCTGCACCTCTCCCATCGTTGTCCAGCCGGTTGGTGTGGCAAGCGGTGTATCCAACGCCAGCGCCTTACCCACCTGTGAACTGGACATGATCACAACCGTTTCGGTGCCCGCGTCTGACACCGCCTCCATGATGCCGCGCTGATATTCGGCGCGGCTGGTGCGCCATTGCCCGGGCTCGGCGCTGGCTTCAGAACTCAGCCGCCGGTTCTGGTCCGCCCAGGCGCTGATCGTCAGGTCCGGCGGGGGCCGCAGCACCGCCAGGGCCTTTTCCACCGTGCGCTTCAGGATCGGCGATCCCCTCAAGATCAGTCTCGGTTTCGAGTTCAATGTCTGGCTGCGCGAGATCATCGAGCACCTCGCGGATCGCAGTTCGGATCAGGTTCCGGGTGTCTCCGACGGTGGGTTGGTCAAAGGCCTGCGGGGCCAGCCGGTCCGGCAGCGCCAGCAGGCGGGTTCTGAGAAGGGCCAGCACGGCAATCCAGGCCGCCTCGATCTCATCGGCCGCGATCAGCGCCCGACGCTTTTCTTCCGCCTCCATCTCGGCGAGATCGGCACGCGCCCGGATGAAGCGGGCCCGCTCGGCGGCATAATCGGGTGCGCCGGCCTGCGCCTTCAGCGCCTGGTCCCGCAGGTAGCGGACATAGCCGCGGACCGAGCCGATCAGGTCATATTGCCCGCGCTCGGCCTTCGGGATCACGCCCTCCCGGCTCAACTGCTGCACGCGGCGTTCCGAGAGATCGAGGAGCCGCGCGATCACGCCGATGGGTTGGGCCGTCGATGACATGAGATGATCCCAACGCTCCGATCAAAGCCATGATATTGCTGCTATTATACTGGATGTGCCTGCGCACCAGAGCGAAGCTGATGACAGGACAACGACACAGCCCACGGAGCCAACCCGATGACCAGCCTGAACCCACAAACAACGCCCCGCCACGACCTCCGCGCCGAAAAGGCCCGGCGGAACCGGGAAGCGGCCTTGGCGGCCTTCATCGCAAAGAAGACCGAGATCGACGTGATGCTCGCCCGGCTGCAGGCGCTCAGCGACGACCACTTCGGTTTCGACCCGGACGCCATCACCTGGGGCAGCGTCGGCTCCATCGCCAGCGTGGCCGAGGACCTCGCACAGATCACCGACTTCCTGTTCGGCGAAGGCGAACACGCCGAGTGACCAGTCAACATATCGGGTCCGCCCGCCGGTTGGCGGGCTTTGGCTGGTTGAGGCGTCGCATTCCGTAGCGCCCGATAGCCGGAGACCCGACATGACACAGATCCAGTTGTCCCAAGCCCAGACAGTCCTCCTGTCGACCGCCTGCACACGCGATGACGGTGCCATCTTTCCCGTGACAGCCAACCTCAAGGGTGGCGCCGTTGGTAACGTCTGCAAGAGCCTCCTCAAGCAGGGCCTGATCGAGGAGGTTGCAGCCACCGACCTCGACACCGTCTGGCGGCACGACGAGGCACGCGGGCCGATCACATTGCAGGCGACGCCGCTGGCCTACATCACGCTTGGGATCGCGAACGGCCAGAGTATTGCCTCACTGAGCGAAGCCCTGGCCCCTCCCACCCAGCGCCGGAAAGGGACCAAGCAGGAAACTCTGATCGAGATGCTACAAGTAGAGGGCGGCGCGACCATTGAGGAGATCGTCGCAGCGACCGGCTGGCAACCGCATACGGTCCGGGGGGCGATGTCCGGCGTGCTCAAGAAGCGGCTCGGGCTGATCATCACCTCCGAGAAGATTGAAGGTCGGGGGCGGGTTTATTCGTTGCGCTCGGACCACACTGTCGGATGAAGTCTGCCGCCGCCGGTTGCTGGAGCGCAGGCGCCTGTTGGTGAGTACTTGAGGAGACTGTGAGTGGTTCCTCGACTGTTTTGCAAGTAAGGTTGATTACGTCCCCCAACTGAGTGCCGGGCCGGTCGAGCGCCGGCACTTTTTTCTTCACCCCTGAGGAGCGACGATGTCATTTGCGTAGGTCCGACGGAACACGCTGTACTGAAAGCGCTGGGTGTTGCCCTTCGGCGTGACGTGCAAATGGCGCTTTGCGTCGAGCATCTCCAGTCGCCCCGGAACGAGCTGGTCGAGTTCCTGCGCCAGCGCCTCGGGTGCATAGCGCACCACCGGAAGGCCCGAGCACATCTCGGGACCGTCATCCGCGAAGGTCGCGATAATCGCTGTCCCGCCCGGACGCAGCGCATCGGATAATGCGCGTGCGTAGCTGGCGCGATCCTCAGCCCCAGTGAGAAAGTGAAACACGGCGCGGTCGTGCCAGAGCACATAGTCGCGATCGGGTTGCCACGTCGTGATGTCCGCTTCGATCCATGCAACCTTGTCGGCCTTCCGGCCAAGGCGTTCTCTGCTGACGGCCAGCGCTGCCGCGGAAAGATCCAGCACCGTGAGTGGCCCGAAGCCCTCTTCAAGCAATGCGTCGACGAGACGCGATGCGCCGGCACCGATGTCGATGAACGGATCGCCCGGGCGCAGATAGGCGTGGATCAGATCGAGGGACATCGAAGGCAGGGCCTCGAACCAGGTCAACTCGTCTTCCGACCGCGCGCCATAGACCGCATTCCAGTGCTCCTGTCCGCCTGCCATTCGTTTGCCTCCTCCTCGTGGAGGCAAGCCTAATCGAATGCAGTGCCGCAAGACACCGCGATTTCCGTGTGCGCGGCCTCAACTACTTCGGAGCCTGATCGTCTCGAACAACCGCCGCAGCGCGAAGGATCTCGCGATGCTGACCACCGTGAATATCCCGCCCATCGACAGGTTCTGTGCCAAGGTGGTGTGCAACCCGAAGTGCGGAAAGATCAGGATTTGCGTGACGACAGCAATGCCATAGCCGATCACCACGTTGGCTATGGCCTCGACCAGTGACATCAGGCGGGACTGTCGGTTCGCCGAGGGGCTTGCACAGGCGTCAGCCATTCCTAATTTTCCATTCATGCAAGATGATATGCTTTCCCCGAACGTCGCCCCGGAGATCATCGACGATCTCCGCTTTGACCCGCCACTCGCCGTGACCGGCAATGGCTGGGTGCTGGTGTCCGATCGGATTATGGGTGGTGTCTCAAATGGCGCGATGACCCGGGAAACCATCGCCGGCCGGGAGGCCATACGCATGACCGGCGGTGTGAGCCTCGAGAACAATGGCGGCTTCCTGCAGGTCGCTCTTGATCTCGGCGAGGCAGGCGCCGTGGTGGATGCGAGTGCCTGGGACGGCATCCGGCTCGATGTGTTTGGCAACAACCAGACTTACAACCTGCATCTTCGGACGTCGGATATCCGCCGCCCGTGGGAATCCTATCGCCAGAGCTTTCATGCCCGCCCGGAATGGACGACCGTGTTCCTGCCGTTCGGAGATTTTGCGCCACATCGAACAGAGCGGCCACTGAACCTCAGCCGACTGCGGCGGGTGGGCCTTGTCGCCATTGGTCGGGAGTTCGAAGCGGACGTGGCGATTGCGGACATTCGCTTCTATGCCGCGTCGGATGCGCCAGGCGGCTGAGCGGTCGAGATTTCGTCGAAGCTGCGCCCATCCCCGTCGAGGACGGCCTGTTGCCCGGTGAATTTCTGCCAGCGCTGGACGGCCACATCGACATAGGCCGGGTTCAGCTCGATACCGTGGCAGACGCGGCCCGTGGTCTCTGCCGCGATCAGCGTGGTGCCCGATCCCATGAAGGGCTCGTAGATCGCCTGACCTGGACTCGAATTGTTGAGGATCGGCCGGCGCATGCATTCCACGGGCTTCTGAGGTACTGCAGCTGCTTTTCGGTGGCGGGCTGGTTCAGCCAGCCGCGCGTCTTGAAGGCGCTTTCGTCGGTCTCGTGGGTGTTCAGCCAGTCGTCAGCCTGAGCGAGGCAAATGGCGCGTTCACCGACGCCGAGGAGATGGGGCGTCTCACCTTTGCCACCACCAACTGCATACCAGAGGCCCTCCATCCAGAAGATGCCACCCCAGGCCGTGAAGCCCGTGGCCATCAGCGCATCCTCGGACCCGAAGAGATCAACCCATTCGAAGCTCGAGCGCTTCAAGAGGTCGATTTCCGTCATGACGAAGCCAGACAATGCCCCGCCAAGTGCGCTCTCGCGGGTTTCAGCTTCATCCTCTTCGTCGACTAGCACTTCGCCGCAGATCGGACATTCCCGGCAGCCCAGCGGAATTTCGGCGTCGCACCCCGGGCAGGTCTTTGTCGGGGCGGCGCCGGTTCCAGCGCTGCCGTCGAGATCGACATCCTGTTCCAGCGTGCCATGGGTCAGGCTCGAGGTACCGAAGTCGAGAACGATGCAGTCGGTTTTCACAACGCCGGGGAACTCGGTGGGATCGACGGTCCGCAAGCCCCGGCCCACCATCTGGATCATGGTCGATTTGTAGGAACTGGGGCGCAGCAGCACGACGCAGGAGGTGGGCGGATGGTCCCAGCCTTCCGTGAGCACCGCCACGTTGGTGATGACGCGGATTTCGCCGCGGGCGAAGGCGGCAAGGATATTGCGCCGTTCCTCTCCGGGCAGATCGCCATGGATCAGGCCAGCGGGGATGCCGGCCGCATTGAAGGCTTCGGCCACATGGGCTGCATGCGCCACGGTCGAGCAGAACACGACTGTCGGGCGGCCTGCCGCCTTTTCTTGCCAGTGGCGGATCACCTCCTCGGTGATCGGCGCGCGGTCCATGATTTCGGCCACTTCCGCCATGTCGAAATCCGACACGGTCTTGCGCACGGCTTTGAGCTTGTCCTGCACGCCCACGTCGATGACAAAGGTGCGCGGCGGCACCAGGTGCCCGGAGGCAATCAGCTCGCCAAGCCTGACCTGATCTGCGACATTGTCGAAGACCTCCCGCAGCCCCTTCCTGTCGCCCCGGTTCGGCGTCGCCGTGACCCCGAAGATCCGCGCGTCGGGGTTAGCCTCGCGCACACGGTCGATGATGCGGCGGTAGCTGTCGGCCACCGCATGGTGCGCCTCGTCGACGACCAGCAGGTCGAGGCGCGGCATGTCGGCCAGGTTCGAGGCCCGCGCCAGCGTCGGCACCATGGCGAAGGCGACCTGGCCGCCCCAGGACTTCTCCGTGGCATCGATGACCGATGTGGCGACGCCCGGCACCACGCGCTGGAACTTGGCGCGGTTCTGCGCCGTCAGTTCATCGCGATGGGCCAGCACGCAGGCCTTGGCGCCACTGTTGCCGATGCTTTCGCCAGTGACCGCCGAGAGCATGATCGTTTTGCCCGCCCCGGTCGGGGCGATGCCGAGCGTATTGGCTCGGGTGGCGAGCGCAGCAAGACTGCGCTCGACGAAGAGTTTCTGGCGGGGACGCAAACGCATGGGATTTGGCCTCACTCTGCCCAGCTCGGGCGGCCGGTAAACCCGGGCGCCGGCGCCTGTTGCGGCTGCTGCGGTTGTCCCTGATGCGTGGGCGCTCCATAGTTGGGCGTCGAGGGGGCATACCCCGGCTGGGTTTGGGGCTGCGCATAGGACGGCGCAGAGGCCATGGGGGCCGATCCCCCCATGATCCGGGCGTATTCCTTGTGATCGGGCGTCACCGCATTGCGGATCTCGTTCTTCTCGTCCCCATTGGTGTCGGTGCCGATATCGATCCGCGCGACAAATTCCAGACCATCGAGATCGGCAAAGCCGTTGATGCGCCGTGCCGCCTGCGCTTCAGGAGATTTGTCCTTGTCCGAGAGCCCATGCGACGAGTTCAGGATGCCCCGGATGAGGCTGCGCCCCATGTTGGCCCAGTCCGGGCCTTTCGGGCTGTAGAGCCCGATCATCGACCAGATCTTGCGCTTGGCGTAAGGCCCATCAAGCACGGTGTATTCGGCATCGAGAAACACCGCCCCGGTGTTGCCACGCTTGGCGTAGCCGCCGGTCCAGCCCTGAGAGTGATCGTCAAATCCGCCCGGACGGATGGTCAGGCGCACTTTGGCGAGCGTGCCTTTGGGGATGACATTGGCATTCGACTGCGCGTCGTTGAAATCGTTCCAGAGAGACATGGCTCGGGTCCTTTCAGTTGGAGGAAGCATTGGGGGTGTCAACCGCCGCAGGGGACGGCTTCGGAAGCTGCGGTGGCTGGTAGGTCAGGCGGCGTTCAGCGGGCGCGAGCGGGCCGCGGATCTTGTCCATCAGCTGACCCAGATGCGGAGGTTCGATCAGATCGAGACGGCCGGACCGGTCCTTGGCCGGGTAACCCCAAGGGTTCAGGGTCTGGCAGACAAAACCGCGTTGCAGCTGATCTCCGTCGCCCTTGATCTCAGCCATGGTGATGACCTGATCGACGATCCCTGGCAGTTCGAGGCCAGTCTTGCTGCCATCGATCTGCGGCGCGAAGACCTTGCGATTGAAGTCGTCGAGCTTCTCGTCGAGGATGCCGACAAACCAGATGTTCTTGCCGCGCGTGTGCTGCAGATGGGTCAGCCACGCGATCATCTCGCGCCCGTGCAACCCATAGGCACCGCGCACATCGGGCTTCCCGGTTTTTTCTGAATGCGCCTCGGGCTGGCCCTTGCACCATTGGAAGCAGAGCCGCCCGGCCACGGTGATCGAGTCGATGAACACGGTGTCGTATCGATCGAGCGCTGCTGGGTCGCCGAACCTTTGACAAACGGTGGCATAATGGGCGGCGCTGTACACCTGATCGTCGCGCAGCGCAGGGTTCGGCCCGCCGATGAAGACCGCGAAGTCCCGGCATTCCGTCCAGGTGCGCGGCCGAATTGCGTCGATTGCCAGACCCTCGATGGCCAGATCACCGGCTTCGAGGTCGAAGAACAGCGTGGTGGAGTTCCGCAGTGTCCAGAGAAGGCTGGTTTTGCCAATCCCCGAGCGGCCAAAGATCACCCCCTTGATGCCGCGCGGTTCCGCCATGCGCTGATCGGCGGTGATGATGGGAAGCGCGCCAGTCATGCCAGCACCTCACCAGTCATATCGGCGGCACAGGTGTTGCCGGTCACAGCGGTGTAAAGCGCATCGAGGCGGTCGGCCTCGGCCAGGCATTCAAGCCCCTTGCGGCGCATGAACTGGCGCGCGTCATTGAGCAAATCGGGGTCTTCGATCAGGTCCGGGACCACGACGTATTCCTCGGCGCTTTCGACGAAGTAAGACTTCGAGCGCAGGTCAGTGACGAGGGGCGCGAAGGCATCGCAGCGGTCGGCGAAATCCGTCTGGGTCAGCCCATCACACCGGTTGCGCAGGATCCGTTTCACTTCGGAAATGATCCCGGTGCGCAGCATGCGCATCGCGCCTTCCGCCCGTGCCTGCGAACAGGTCAGCGGGAAGGCCGCGCCCATGATGTCGTCGGCTATTTTCGGGGCATTATTGCCGAGTTGGGAGGCCACCTCCCAGACGCGTTCGGCAAAGGCTGCTGACTGGCTGTCAAGCATCGAACCACTCCTTGATCTTGGTGAAGGCTTTCGACCCCGCGGCGATGGCGGCGACGTCTAGATGGTGAAACTGGCTGCCCTGGGCCTCGTTCATGCCCTCGCGGGCCAAGGCGAGCGTGTCGTCCGAGGCCCATTCTGCGAAGGCGCGGAACGTACCGGTGACATGCTGCCAGGCGGCCTGTTGCGGCGTCGGCGGGACATAGAGCGGGTTCCGGCGACTGGGTTTGCGCTGAGGGCGCATACCCCGCATGGCGGCATCGACCACCATCTTGCGCAGCGCGGCCCGGCTCGGATCTTCACCACGCTCGAGTTTCTCGTCGAGGGTGCGGCGCACGATGCCTGGGTCAGCAGCCTCGGCATCACGCAGACGACGCGCTTCATGGATCTGGTCACGGCGTAGTCCGAGGTCGGCGGCGGTTGCAGGTGCGTTGTCGGCGCCAACGCAGCTCCGAGACCGGCCCGCAACCTCGCCGCGGTCCTGGGCCGCATCATATTCATCGGCCAGTCGCCGCTTGGCGGCGGCTTCGATTTCCAGCGCGTCGGCCTGCGCGCGATGGGCGGCGGCGATCAGATCATCATGCGCAGACTTGGCGTTTTTCAAACGTGCGGCCCGTTTGGCGACATCGTAGGCAAGCCCGGCAGCTTCACGGGCTTCGAGCACCTCGGCAGCCGTCTTGGCGTTGGCCAGCATGGTTGCCGCCCGGTCAATCAGTCCGGGGAGATCCGGAACACTCGATGGAATGGGAGCAGGCGCGGTCATTTCGCGGCCTCACTCGGCTCGATCGTGACCTTGAGTGCACCGACCTTCACGGTACGCGCGGGCTCGAACCCGGTACGGATCGCATCCGGCCAGGCAGTGTATTTTCGCTCGGGCACCTTGAAGCTGATGTCGACATATTCGGTCGGGTCATCCCCGGCGGCGCGAATACGCTCGACCATGGCGGCGAGGCGATCCTGATCCCATTCGACCCGCTTCGGCAGATCCGCGACGACGGTGAAGTCGCCATCATCGAAACGGACTGTGCCGGTGTCCTTGCCCGCGGCCCGCCGCTCTTCGTCTGCGCGGGCGGCGTAGCGGACGGTCAGAGCGCTGTCGAGCCGGGTCTTGGCCGTCTTTACAGCCTTCAGTTGCTCGTCGATTTCGCGCTGCAGCACCGCGAGCAATTCGACCGGAAGGTCGGCAATCTCGGTTGAACTCAATGACAGCAGATCGTCCGCCGTCGGGGCATTCTCGGGAAAGGGCATGTACGGGTCTCCAAGGATGGCAAACAGGGATTGAAAAGTGGACATCACGCAGCCTCCGGGTCCGGCAGAAGCACCCGTGACAGTGACGCCTCCGCGCTGCGGGACCGCCGGCGGGCGATGGCGAGATAGGCGAAGCGGTCCGGGCCGAGGCGCACCTGCACCAGGTGAACAAGACCAGCCTCGAAGGCCCGCAGCGCCATTTGCGCGAGATCACAGAGGCTAGGACGCTCTGTCTCCGGCAGCAGCGAGATCCCGGGTGTGACGTCGATGCCGAGAAAACCGCGGTGATACTCGAGGCATTCCCCGGGGCCTGCCTGGCTGATCCAGGCACAGAAGGCGATGTCGCTGAGGCGTGGCTCGGACAAGGGCCGCCTGACATGGCTCGGGATTACCATCAGCATGCCCGCGCGACCCGATGGAACGGATCGGCAGGGCCGGTCGCTCTGGCCGGATCGGCGGTCAGACGGCGCGGCGCCTGCTCCACTCGAGCGACGGCCTTGCTGATCGCGAAGGTGCGCTGGAGCTGGCTCTGCTCGAAGGCCTCGATATCCGGCAGCCGGTACAGCACACGACCGCCAAGCTTCAGGAAGGCCGGTCCCAGGCCAGTGTAGCGCCAGCGTTCCAACGTGCGGTGAGAAATTCCCCAGCGCCGGGCCAGTTCCTTCTGGTTCAGACAATGCTTCTGCGGCATCGGTGTCTCCTCTCGTTATGCTGAGAAGAGACTGCGTCAGGACAGGATAGGACGTCGGCGGACACGTGGCAGACAAACGCGATTTCTTTTCTCTGGCAAAAACAATGCGCGTCGGTCTGGACAGGAGACACGTCGCCCCCGTGTCCCCCCGGCGTCGCCCTTTACGTCTGCCCTGCAGCACACACCCGAATGGTCAAAACCTGCCGCACCACGAATCAAAAAGCCCGCCTCCTCGGCGGGCAAAGATAAACGGGACAGGCTTCAGAAAGGCGGTGCGCTCAGGCCGCCTGTCGGCGCAAGAGACCGGGGACCAACCGATAGCTGCCGCGACCGTCATGCTCGACGATATCGCGCCATTCCGGTTGGCGCTTGAACAGATCGCCCATTTTCAATGAACTCGATCCAGCGGCGGTCAGAGCCACCTTTCCGCGCTGCCATGGCTTGCCGGACTGACCCGCTTCGAAAAAAAATGCCAGAACCCTGGCCTGGGTCGGAGTGAAGCGATAGGTCCGGCCTTGATAGGTGAAGTTTTCAAATAACTTGGGGGTTTCGACCGGAGCCATCAGAGACGACATCACCTCGGTTTCGAAGCGGTGCCGTTCCTCGGAGCGGATCAGCACATCGCCCCGGTTCACTACAACGTATTCCTCGTCGCGCAGGAGCAACGCATAGCCGTTGGGGCGTATTGCGAAATGCGCAACCTCTACCCGACCATCCCGCAAGAGCGCGATCGCGTCGCGCTTGTGGAGATCCACGAGCCCGTCATAGCGGAGGTGTTCATGCGGCACTGAGAACCAGTCCCCCTCTTCGGTGGACTCATATTCGCCCACTTCCGCCCAGGAGCCAACGAGGCGGAACGAGAGCCCGAGCAGGTCGTTCTCCACGACATAGCGGAGATCCGCTTCGGGGAATCGCCAGATCTCGACGAGCTCGTCGAGTGTGTAATATGCCTTCCGGATACGCCCCATTCAGATTCCAATCGCGGCACTTTTGTTTGCCTTTTGTTCCTATCTTCTTGACAGAGTCGAGGCAATCCTATTTTGTCCTAATATTATCCACAGACCGCTGGGGACAGCATGACCGCACATCATACCCTCGCCGATCGTCTGCGTGCCCGGGCGCGGCAATTGGACATCACCCCGGCGCATCTCGCCGAGAAGGCCGGCGTGAACCGATCCTTCGTCTACGACATCCTGCGCGGGCGTTCGGCGCATCCCAGCCGGGAAAAACTCGCGACAATCTCCGAACTGCTGAGCGTCGATCTCGACTGGCTGCTGCATGGGATCGGTGAAGTGGAAGGTGTCTCTCCCTTCATCGAAAACCCTGACCAGGCATTCGTGGCCATCGCCCATGCCGGTGCCCGCCCGTCCATGGGGGGCGGAGCGGTTGTCGACGAGTTCCAGGAAGACAGTGGTCGCGCCTATCATTTCCGGCGCTCCTGGATCAAGGAGAGCCTCAAGGCCAGCCCGTCGCAGCTGCGGATGATGCATGTCGAGGGCGACAGCATGGAACCGTCGCTGCGCGATGGCGATACCGTGCTGGTCGACCTGACCCGGCGGACGCCAAACCCGCCCGGCATCTTCGTGCTGGACGACGGTGTGGGGCTCGTGGCCAAGCGGCTCGAACATGTGCCGAGCAGCGATCCGCCGGCAGTGCGGATCATCTCCGACAATCGGCTCTACAGCCCTTATGAGCGGTCCTCCGAGGAAGTTCACATCGTCGGGCGGATCAGGTGGTTCGCGCGGGAGATTTGAAGGGCGGGAAGCTGAGGCTACGTACAAGCCCGTTACTGGTGGCTCGGGTTCATAGTTGTGCTACCCTTCCAAAATGCGTGTCTTTTCCTGCCTGTTGACCTTCCTTTTTGCGGTCCCGGTCGCTGCACAAGACGTCGACCTTGAACTGGTTTTGCTGGCCGATGCCTCCGGATCGATCTCAGAGGAAGAAATCCGGTTTCAGAGGCAGGGATATGCCGAGGCGTTGACCGATCCACGCGTTCTTTCCGCTATCGGCAACACCGCTTACGGCGCAATCGCCGTGACCTATGTTGAATGGGCGGCAAACACTGCGGTTGTTGTCGATTGGACCAGGATTGATGGTCCCGAAAGTGCACAGGCATTTGCGGACGCGTTGATTGCACCGCCGAGACAGGCTTATGGCCGCAATGCAATCGGTGCGGCCCTGCTCGATGGAAAGCGGCTGATCGAACAAAACGCGTTCGACGGATGGCGCAAGGTCATCGATTTCTCGGGCGACAGCCCCAACAGCTTTTCCGGGCCCTCCATTCAGTTTGCACGCGACGCGGTGGTCGCGGCCGGGATCACGATCAACGGGTTGCCCATCCTTTGCAGGTTCTGCGACACGCCGGCCCGCTACCCGGACCTCGGCGCCATTTATGAGGAGCAGATCATCGGCGGCCTTGGCGCCTTTGTCGTGACCGCAACCAGCGAAGCCGATCTGGCCGAGTCCATTCGGCGGAAACTGATTCTGGAGATTTCGGGTGAAATGCCATCGCGAGACATTGCGAGCCGGTAGGAGAGCGGGATACCTCAGGGATCCAACAGGATGCTGCCCAAAACCTCGATTTCGCCCTCGTGCTGCCGAATGATCAGGACCTCACCGGATCGCGTCGCTTGTCCCGAGAGGGCAGAAATATTGACCTGGTGCGTGACAAGCATCACGCGGCCCTCGTGTTCCTGTAGCAAGGCGAGCGTGTCGCGGGTCTGACCGTCTCGTCGCTCGTATCTGCCGAAAAAAGAATTCAATGCCGGGGCTTCGACCACTGGCCCGAGATTGAGAAGTTCCGCAGTTTCGCGGGTCCGGCACCATTGGCTCGTCAGCACCAGTTCGAACGAAATCCCACGCTCCCGAAAGGCCGCACCGATCGCGCGGGCCTGGTTGCGGCCGCGCGCGTCAAGGTTCCGCTGGGTTTCGCAATCCCCAAGTTCGAAAGTGGCGGGATCGCCCGTTCCAGGGGCCAGCGCATGCCGCATGATCGCGATCGCGCCGGGTTGTGCAAGGGCGTCCCAGTCATTGGCGAAAAGCGATGTGGGCAGGAGAAGCAGGATGAATGGGATCAGGCGCATGAGCGAAACCTAGGAGTCGCGCCCGGTCTGTCCAGACCGCAAGACATATCCGACACCAGGCGATACGCATGCGTCCGTCTGCCTACGCGCAATTCCCGTAAGTCATTGAACTGCATTGTTTTCGACGGGCGCATGGGTAGCGTTGCCCCATGCGAAACACGATCAACACATCGCGACTGGGGTCAAACCCACTGTCACCCGCCAAGATGACCGCGATGGAACGGCGCGCAGAACTGTGCTCCATCTTGGCGTTGGGCCTCGTCCGGTTGCGGCTCCGAGACAGGGGTGAACTCTCTGCAGAAACAGGAGACATTTCGCTACACAACTCAGCCGACCAGAGCGGTCATGCAACCACCTCGAAACGGAGAACCGCATGACCAATCACGATCCCATCCCCGCGCGCCTGGCCGCGCTGAAAACGGCAAAAACATCCGAGTTGAAGGCGCAATGGCGAGACCTGTTCGAGAGCGAGCCGCCGCCGTTCAACCGGCGCTACCTCGAGAGCCGCCTGGCCTATCGCATCCAGGAACTCGCTTATGGCGGGCTGAAGCCCGAGACCGTCCGGCGGCTGGAACGGCTGGGAGAAGAGCTCGACGGTGGGGACAGCAAGAAGCGCAGCATCCGCGCCGATCGCGACCGCCCAATCACAGGCACGCGGCTACTGCGGGAATGGCAGGGCGTCGAACATGTCGTCACCGTCACGGCCTACGGCTTCGACTGGCAGGGGCGGCCCTACAAGTCGCTGTCCGCCATCGCGCGCGCCATCACCGGCACCCGCTGGAACGGCTGGGTCTTCTTTGGCCTGAAGAACCATCGGAGGCGAACATGAACGCACCAAACAAAACGATTGTCCGAAAGCTGCGCTGCGCGGTCTATACCCGGAAATCCTCCGAGGAAGGGCTGGAGCAGGAATTCAACTCGCTCCACGCCCAGCGGGAAGCCTGCGAGGCTTACATCGCCAGCCAGCGTTCCGAGGGCTGGGTGCTGGTCCGCGATCAGTACGACGACGGCGGCATCTCGGGCGGCACGCTGGAACGCCCCGGATTGAAGCGTCTGCTGGAGGACATCGAGGACGGGCTGGTCGACGTGGTTGTGGTCTACAAGATCGACCGCCTCAGCCGCTCGCTGGCAGATTTCGCCAAGCTGGTCGAGGTGTTCGATCGGAACAGCGTGACGTTCGTCTCGGTCACGCAGTCGTTCAACACCACCACGTCGATGGGGCGGCTGACGCTGAACATCCTGCTCTCCTTCGCTCAGTTCGAGCGCGAGGTGACGGCCGAGCGCATCCGTGACAAGGTCGCCGCCAGCCGGAAGAAGGGCATGTGGATGGGCGGGGTGCCGCCCTACGGCTACCGCGTCGAGAACAGGAAGCTGGTGATCGACGAAGACGCCTCCGCGCTTGTGTGCTGGATCTTCGACCGCTTCCTCGAGATCGGGTCCTGCACGGAACTGGCGCGCGAGGTCGGTACGCGCGGCATCCGGACCCCGCGCGGCAACCGGATCGACAAGAAATACATCTACCGGATGCTCAGTAACCGCGCATACATCGGCGAAGCCGTGCACAAGGGCGACAGCTATCCCGGCGAGCACGACGCCATCATCGACCGCGAGACATGGGACCGCGTCCACGCCATCCTCAAGGAAAGCCCGCGCAAGCGCGCCGCCCGGACCCGCGCCGACACGCCCGCGCTGCTGAAGGGGCTGCTGTTCGGGCCCGATGGCGCCGCGTTCTCACCGACGCATACTCGGAAGGGGGATCGTCTCTACCGCTACTATGTCAGTCAGACCGTGCTGAAGCATGGTGCTGGTTCGTGTCCGGTCGGCCGCGTGCCTGCGGGCGAGATCGAGGCCGTCGTCATTGACCAGCTCCGCGTCGTGTTCCGTCAGCCCGAAATCGTGGCGGGCACGTGGAAGGCCGCGCGCGGCCACGCCGACGACATCACCGAGGCCGATACCCGCGCGGCCCTGCAGCAGCTCGATCCGCTCTGGGACGAACTCTTCCCTGCCGAGCAGGCCCGCATTGTCACGCTGCTGGTCGAGCGCGTAGAGATCGGGACGGACGGGTTGAACGTCCGGCTCCGTGTGGATGGGCTCGGCGGCCTCGCACGCGAGATGCTGGCTGGCGGCATTGGGGAAGCCGCATGACCCGCGGGGTTCCCATCCCCGACACGGTGATGCTCCATGTCCCGTTCCGCCTCGTGAAGCGCGGCGGGCGGAAGGAGATGCATTTGCCGGAAGGCGCTGCACAGCCACATCGAACGGACAACACGCTGGTCAAGGCGCTGGCCCGCGCGTTCCGCTGGAAACGGATGCTGGAGTCGGGTGAGTTCGCAACCATCGCCGAACTGGCCGAGCGTGAGGGAATCGCGCCGTCCTATATGACCCGGGTAATGCGGCTCACGCTGCTCGCGCCGGACATTGTCGAGGCGATCTTGGATGGGAAGCAGGGACCAGAGGCGACGCTGGCCCAGGTGCTGGAGCCGTTCTCGGTAGTGTGGGCAAACCAACCTGACCACTTTCGGCCGGTCGTCGGAAGTAGCCGTTCATAATCAACGCAGCGAAAGAGTGGAGCGAGCCAGTCCGGACCCAAGCCAATCATTATCACCGCATCTGCAGAATTCCGTCGCAACACCAAGTGCATCGTAGCGCAGCAATGACAACGGACATTCGGTGCTCTCTGCAGCACGCCGAGTCGGCGAAATGTTTGCAACGCGGCCGGAACTGCCGGATGCCGATGCAGCTCAGACCGAACCGAAATGCCTCGTCCCTGTCAATTATCAACCTCGGCCGACTGTGCCGTGCATGAGCCTGCTCAGGAGTTGATCATCTTCTTTGAAAAAGTAGAGCCAAATAGGGAAAATATAGCTTATCTCTCTACACTATTTTCGGTGTCTTCGGCAGCTGCGGCAACACGAATTGAGGGTTCGTCAGACAAGTGCGATCCTTCGATCGCAACCGAGCGTCGGGCAAACTCGATACCGTTCTCGGCAAACGCTTCCTTGAGGCGACTAAAGATTTCTCGCCTCGCGGTGAATTGTTCGCCTGGGATCGAAGTGAATTTGACGCGGACCGTTAAACCATAAAGATCAATGTCGTAGATGCCTTGGAACTTCAACGGCGCGATGAATGTTGGTCCCAACTCCTCATGCTTCATGAGTTCCGCCGAGACCCGTTTTACGATCTCCTTGACCTTCATGATGTTAGTGTCTTGCGGCAGATGAAAATTCAGCTTCGTGACTGTCCAATCACGGCTCAGGTTTGAGACAGCATCGATCTTGCCATATGGAACGGTCTGCAAGGCGCCGCGATGGTGTCTGATCTGCATGGAGCGTAGCGAAATGTTTTCGACGGTCCCGCGCCTTTCACCGATCTCAACATATTCACCGATACGAAAAGCATCATCGAAGACAAAGAACAGACCAGCAAGAATGTCTCGCAGAAGGCTTTGTGCACCCATACCAAGGACGATGCCTACGATCCCCGCCCCTGCGAGCATCGGCCCGATATTCACACCGGCTTCCGACAGTGCCGTCAGGCCAGCAATCACGACGGTAAAGCTGATCAGGATCGCTCGGACCAGGGGAACAACACTTAATGCGCGGGAGGACTGGATGCGGTCATTGCCTTCCAGTGTGGATCTTTCAATTTGTTGCCATAGAAGGTAGCGGCGCAATAGCGTCAGCACTATCAAGACGACGATACCGCCGCCAAGCAGTACAATCAGGACCTTGGTTGTCGAAGTGATTTCGTTGGTTTTACTGGTCAAAAGAACATCGTCGAACACCAGTTCCAGGCCGAACAGAGTTACTGAGATGAACCCCAAAAACCACCAGTACAGTCCCTTTGGTTTCTGCAAATTCGTCCTCCAGCTTTCTGTTGGTTTCTAAATCCGTGCAAGCGATACATCACAATGTCGAAACACCCAGCCAATATCTGAACTGCAAAGAGCGTACTTGATCCACATCAATACCAAAAGCAGCGCTTTACTGTTCGATGCTCGATCATGGACAGTACGAGGGTGCTGGCGGCCGAGTCGTGTGACTTGAGTCGAGTTTACTGAACCATTCAAAAATATCTTAGAGAGCTATCGAAGAATTACATTTTATTTCATGGAGGTAGTCACGTGAAGGAAATGTCGAATTCATCACTTCTCAAAACTGCATTACTGGCTGGTAGCCTATTATTTGGCACGGCGGGGGCAACGGTTGGCGAAGAAGCCGATGCACGCAAGATCCTGGTGTCGATGACCGAGTATGTGTCATCTCTCGACGCCCTTTCCTTCGATTTCGAGGAATATCATGAAATCGTCACTGGCGATGGTGAAAGACTGGGGCTTGCCGCATCCGGATCGGTTGCATTGGTTCGGCCAGACAAAATCCGCGTGCTGCGCAGAACCGGGTACACGGACACCGATCTGGCCTTCGATGGCCAGACCCTGTCGCTGACCGATTCCGACGCCGGGCTGTTTGCCCGGCACGCGCTGCCAGGCACGCTTGACCATTTGATCGACACGCTGAGGGATGATTTTGCCAAACCCCTGCCCGCGGCGGACCTGCTGACCGGCGGAGGCCATGGGGGATTGACCGCACCAACGGCGGAGATCAAGGACCTGGGCGTTGGGGTCGTATCAGGGATGCTTTGCGATCACCTCGCCTTGCGGGGTGAAGAGGCCGACTGGCAGATCTGGGTCGCCCAGGGCGATGCCCCATACCCCTGCATGTTCATCATCACGTCCCGAAACATTCCCCTCGCCCCGCAGTACCGGATCGAGGTGCACAAATGGCAGGCAGGCCCGGTCGAAGCGGATTTTGCACCTGAGAAACCGGCGGCCGCGACCGAAGTCGCCCTGGCGGACTACCTCAAGGGCGCCCGAAACCTGCCGCCGAACTTCATCGTGGAGGTCGAGAAATGATGCGCAGGTCATCCAGGTTTGCCGCAATCGCATTGACATTGACGCTCGCCGGACTTTCCGGCCCATCGGGTCCAATTCCAGGATTGGCGACTGTTTCCCTGATCGGACAAGCCGAGGCCCGCGTGGGTCGCCCTCTCACGCCGGTGAGTGTCGCAGGCGTGGGGCGCAGGACGGTGCGCCGTTGCGCGGCGGGCGTCTACAACTGCTGAGGCATTCGATTGTCGGTCACGGTTTTCCAGCGAGGCAGCCAGCCGTGGCCTTGGGACAGATGATTGTCGGGTTTCAAACAAGGGATGGATCTTCGGCACGACGTTCCGGTTCCCGGCAATCCCGCCACTGCTGACAAGGGACCGCGACGGCACTCGAAGAAACTTCGTTCAACCACAGGAAAGGATGCACCATGGATATGCTGCGACCAATCAAGGCAACGGTCCTGACCGGCTTGCTTGCGCTGGTCTCTCCCGCGTTTGCGCAGGACACAGGGCAGCCCCCCGCTGCGGCTGGTTCGCCCAATGCAACATCCACCATCGACGGTCGGCAACTGCCTCCGCCGCCTCCTGTCTTTGGCGGCGTGATCAAGGAACAGGCCCTTCAGTCCGAACCCTGGTGGCCACCGCGTGTGGCGCCACCGGATGGCGCACCGAATGTCCTTCTGATCCTTACCGACGATGCCGGTTTCGGTGTTCCCAGCACCTTTGGCGGGGTGATCCCCACCGATACGATGGACAGGCTTGCAGCCGAGGGACTGCGTTTCACCAATATCCATTCGACGGCGCTCTGCTCGCCCACCAGGGCCGCGTTGATCACCGGGCGCAACCATCACTCGGTGGGTTTCGGGGTGATTTCCGAGCAATCTACCGGCTATCCCGGCTACAACAGCATCATCACTAGGGACAAGGCCACCATCGGGCGCGTGCTGCTCGAAAACGGTTACGCAACCTCGTGGTTCGGAAAGGACCACAACGTTCCGGCCTTCCAGTCCAGCCAGGCCGGGCCGTTCGATCTCTGGCCGACAGGTCTCGGTTTCGAGTATTTCTATGGTTTCATCGGGGGTGATGCCAACCAGTGGCAACCAAACCTCTACAGGAACACGACGCCGATCTATCCGTTCGATGGCAACCCGGAATGGAACCTGGTGACCGCGATGGCGGATGACGCAATCGCCCATATCACCGACCTGCACCAGATCGCCCCGGACAAGCCGTTTTTCGTCAAATACGCCCCCGGCGCGACCCATGCACCGCATCACCCGACCAAGGAATGGGTCGACAAGATCGCGGCCATGGATCTGTTCGACAACGGATATGAGGCGCTGCGACAGACGATCTTCGAGAACCAGAAAAAGCTTGGGCTGGTGCCTCAGGATGCCAAGCTGGCTCCGTGGCCGGCTGACAAGCTGAAACCCTGGGACCAGTTGACGGATACCGAGAAGAAGCTGTTCATCCGTCAGGTCGAGGTTTTCGCGGCCTACGCGGCTTACAGCGATCACGAAATCGGTAGGGTGATCCAGGCTATCGACGACCTGGGCAAGCTCGACAACACCCTGATAATCTACATCAATGGCGACAACGGAACCAGCGCCGAAGGCGGCCCGATGGGCACCCCGAACGAAGTGGCATGGTTCAACGGCGTGGCGGAAATGCCTGCCGAGACCCAGATGAAATGGTACGACGTCTGGGGGACGGAAGAAACCTATAACCACATGTCCGCCGGCTGGTCCTGGGCCTTTGACACGCCGTTCGACTACTTCAAGCAGAACGCCAACCGCCTGGGCGGCATCCGCCAGAACATGGTGGTCTCGTGGCCGCAGAAAATCACCGACAAGGGCGGCAGACGCGACCAGTTCATGCATGTGATCGACGTGATGCCGACCATTCTCGAAGCTGCCGGGCTGGAGGCCCCGCTGGAGGTGGACGGCATCCTGCAATCGCCGATCGAAGGCACCAGCTTTGCCTATACGTTCGACAAGGCGAATGCCGACGTACCCAGCCGCCACCGCACGCAGTATTTCGAGATGATGGGCCAATGGGCGCTTTATCACGACGGCTGGCTGCTGAGCACAAAGGTCAACCGCATGCCGTGGGAAACGCCCGGCAAGCCGAACCCCGATCCGCTCAACAATCAGGTCCTGGAACTCTATGACCTGACCACGGACATGAACCAGACGACAGATGTGGCAGCGCAGAACCCCGACAAGGTCGAGGAACTGAAGGCGATCTTTGTCGAGGAAGCAAAAAAATATCAGATCTTCCCGATGGATGCGTCGGTCACCACCCGACTTGCCCAACCGCGGCCAAACATCACTGCAGGCCGGGATGAGTTCGTCTATACCCGACCGATGACGG
The DNA here is from genome assembly GCF_020171285.1 of Seohaeicola saemankumensis. Taxonomy (GTDB): domain Bacteria; phylum Pseudomonadota; class Alphaproteobacteria; order Rhodobacterales; family Rhodobacteraceae; genus JAIUZI01. Next base: position 230,524 of record NZ_JAIUZI010000008.1, on the reverse strand, counting down.
GCCTGCCGCAGGGTGACTCTCCGAGCATCCTCAACAGTTCCTACACCATCACGGCCGAAATCGACGTGCCCGAAGGCGGCGCCGAAGGCATGATCCTGACATCGGGCGGCCGGTTCGGAGGCTATGGGTTCTATCTCAAGGACGGCAAGCCCGTGTTCCTCTGGAACATGGTCAACCTCGAACGCATTGCCTGGGAGGGACCAGAGGCGCTGGCGCCCGGCAAGCACGCTGTCGCGTTCGACTTCGAATATGAGGGGCTTGGCGCAGCCACTCTGGCCTTTGGCAGCGCCAGCGGGCTTGGAAAGGGCGGCAAGGGTACGCTCAAGGTCGACGGGAAAGCCGTGGCTTCAAAGGAAATGAAGCACACCCTGCCGATGATCCTGCAATGGGACGAAGCCTTCGACATCGGCTCGGACACGCTGACCGGGGTAAACGACGCCGACTACAAGCCACCGTTCCCCCTGACGGCGAAGCTCGAGAAACTGACGATCAAGGTCGTTCGCCCCAAGCTGTCGGATGCCGACATTGCCAAACTGAAGGACGCGATGCTCAAGGCCAGCGACTGACTATCAACCCCATGCCCCGGCCAGATCGAAAAGTTTGGCCGGGGTTCGATCGAGAGTGAAAATCGCGCTGAAGGCTAAATAATCATCGTCCCATATTGCCTGCACGACACGCACAGACCTTTCAGGCACCAAAACTTGAACAAGATGAACCAACAAGTGAACTGGAGAAAGAGGATGTTAAGTCATTATAAAACAAAAGGTATTTTAGCCTTTGCAGTGGCGGGGTTGGCGCTCACAGCAACATCGACAAGCGCGCAAGGCGTCACGTCCGATGAGGCGCGAGCTATCGCAAGGGATTCATATATTTACGGCTACCCGTTAGTGGAAAATTACCGCATCCAGTACGCCTACAGCGTTGATAAAGGAGGAGCTGAATACAAGGGCCCCTTCAATACGTTGGTGAACATCGCGCGTCTTTACACACCGGAAGACAAAGCGATCCAGACGCCGAACTCGGATACGCCCTATTCGATGCTATCTGCGGATCTTCGCAAGGAACCGCTTGTCCTGACCGTGCCTAAGATTGAGGAGAGCCGGTATTATTCACTGCAGTTCATTGATTCCTATACATTCAACTTCCATTACGCCGGAAGCCGGACCACGGGTAATGGCGGAGGAACATATCTGCTGGCCGGACCGAACTGGTCGGGCGAGACTCCGGCAGGCGTTGACGAGGTGATCCGGTCCGAGACCAACTTCAATTTCGTGATCTACCGGACCCAGTTAATGGGGCCGGATGATATGGACAACGTGAAAGCAGTCCAGGCGGGTTACAAGGTTGAGCCTCTGTCTGCGTTCCTTGGCCAGCCGAGCTCGACCGAGGCCGCTGCAGCGCTCCAAAAGCCAAATGTACTGCCGTCCCGTGTAACAATAGACCACCCCGTGACACAGGCGCTGGCCCCCATTTCGCAGAACGAAGAGCGCACGGACCCGAAGTTCTTCGAGATCCTCGATCTGACGCTTAAATTCGGCCCAGCTCCCGATGAGGAGAAAGACCTCAGGGCCAGAATGGCAAAGCTCGGAATTGGCACGGATGCGGGCTTCCAAGCGGACAGCTTGTCTCCAGAGATCCTGAAGGCTGTGCGGGCCGGCATGGCGGACGCATGGGATGCGTATGACAAGTTCGTAAAGGAAGAGATTGAAACCGGTAAGGTTACCTCCGCTGACCTGTTCGGCACGCGCAAAAAGATCGACGGAAACTGGATGTATCGAATGGCCGCGGTCATTCTCGGGATCTACGGCAACTCTCCCGAAGAGGCCTTCTACCCGGCGCTTCGAACCGACACCGATGGAAATCCCATGACGGGCAGCAATGCCTATACAATCACGTTCCCCAAAGATCAGTTGCCACCGGTAAATGCTTTCTGGTCCGTGACAATGTATGATCTTCCCCAGAGCCTTCTCGTGGCGAACCCGATCAATCGGTATCTGATCAACTCTCCGATGCTACCGGACTTGCAGACCAGCGCCGATGGATCGCTAACGATTTACGTGCAGCACGAGTCTCCTGGAAAGGACAAGGAATCAAATTGGCTTCCCGCACCGGAAGGGGATTTCTGGATAGCGATGCGCCTGTACTGGCCCAAGGATGCTGCTCTGGATGGAAGCTGGAAAGCACCGGGCGCGGTGAAGGTGAACTAGGATACATTAAAGCCCGGCACCGACGGCATTTTCGAGGATGGCCAGCAAGATATCGAAAGGTACATTGTGCCCGAAATTCTGACGATCACTCTAAAACCGGCTGTCGACTATGCAACCTCTACCGAGCATGTCGAGGCCGGGCCCAAACTTTATTGCAAGAAACCGCAGATTGATCCAGGCGGTGGAGGAGTTAACGTCGCGCGGTCGATCTTGAGACTGGGCGGAAGCGTCAGGGCGTTGGTCGTGCTTGGAGGGCCGATGGGCGAACGACTTCTAGCCTTGCTGGAAACGGAAAAACTTCCGACCATTAAATGCCTGGTCTCAGGAGAAACAGGCTTCAGCCTGGCGGTAACTGACGCAGCATCGGGCGATCAGTATCGTTTCACCTTGCCCGGGGAACCAGTGAAGGAAACGGAAGCCCGGATAATCCTGGAGCGGATTTCCACGTCTGTACCGAGAGACGGGTTCGTCGTGCTGAGCGGTGGCCTTGCACATGGCTTTCAAGAAGATTTTCCTCAAATGGTACAAGCAGCTGTATTGCGCTGCAAAGGGCGTCTGGTCGTGGACACGTCTAAAGCGCCGCTGTTGCAACTGATCAATTCCCCAATCGCCCCCTTGGACGTTCTCCGGCTTGACCGCAGTGAAATAGAAGTGGCGGTTGGTCGCCCGATGCAGTCCATCGCCGACAATCTTGCTTGCTGCGATCATCTCATTACTCGCGGTGTTGCGCGGATTGTGATTTCCGGTCATGGGTCCGAGGGGTCCGTGATGGTATCCAACGACCAGAAGTTCTTTTGCCATGCTCCCCAGGTCGCAGTCCGCAGCAAGATTGGCGCAGGAGATGCGCTGGTCGGTGCCTTCACTCAATCGCTTGCGCGGAGTGATCCGCCCGAGCAAGCGCTGAGATGGGGCGTGGCAGCGGCGGCCGCGACGGTCAGTTCAGAGGGAACTGCGCTCTTCGAACGCGCTGCTGTCGAAAACTTACTCCCACAATGCAGGCTCCAACGATTGTAGTCCGGGAACCTAACGGCTCGCTTGGCCTATCGAACCACATGCGAACTTCTGCTCAGCCCGCAACCAGGTCGTCCGACTGTGTCGAAGTGAATGACGGGAAAGGCTGCCCATACCGCCATTGGACTTGTTCCAGACGCAGAGATTAATGAGATCGAACCCGGCTTTCTTTCCGGCCGCGATCAACTCTTCAACATGGCGCCAGTCCATGCAGACATCGGCAACGCCACCCTTGGGCAGAGTTTCAAAGAGGCGGGCCAAGACTTTGCCGAGGAAGTCGCGGAACTCCGTATCGGACATCTCGCCAGAGGCCATCGCAAACTCGCGGTGATCGCCGCCATTGCCCGACCGCACATGCCCGTTTACAGGCACATTGTAGGGCGGGTCCGTGAAGACCATGCGGGCGGTCTGCCCGTCCAGAACCCGGCCATAACTGTCCTCCTCAAGGGAATTGCCGCAGAGAATGCGATGGTCGCCGAGAAGCCAGAGGTCGCCCGGCTGCGTAATTGCCGGTTTGTTCGCATCCAGCGCCTCGACAGTTTCCGCCGGAGGCGCCTCAGCGCCGTCCGGCCCGCCGATTATGATGTCGATCTCCGGCATCTCAAAGCCGGTGATGTCGAGGCCGAAGTCGAGCTCGCCATCCAGGCTCAGATCCATAAGCTCGGCAAACTCGATCTGCAGGGCGGCCTCGTTCCAGTCCGACAATTCCGCCAGCTTGTTGTCGGCGATGCGCAATGCACGCACCTCCGCATCGCAGAGGTGGTTGGCGACCACGGTCGGAACCATCTCGAGCCCCAACGCCCTCGCCGCCTCATAGCGACCATGGCCTGCAATGATAACCTTGTTGCCATCCAGCAGGATCGGCGTAACAAAACCAAACCTGGCGAGCGAGTCCTTCAGTTTGCCAATGTTCTTCGCCGTGTGAACGCGGTTGTTGTTGCCGTAGGGTTTGAGATCTTTGATGGGGGTCTGAATAACCTTGTCGGCCATCCAGATAGGTTTGTACGATGCCGGGGCATCGGGTTTTTGATGTTGAGTGCGCATGCGCGTCTCCTTTCGAAGGGCACCGGATCAGTGCCGGATTGAAAGGATCGCCTTGGGGAATTCGGAGAGAGCATGAATAGCAACTCCCCGGACCAAACGATCCGGTGAATTGCCCCTTCGAATGCTCCCGGTTTTATCCGCCGGAACCGGCGTTGCCGAATGCTGCCTGGGAGATGTATCCATCCCCCCTTGGGAACCTGTCCCTTGCAGGGCATAACCAACATAGCAATCGCCGTAGCTGCAGGCAACCCCTGCCAAGTTGACAAAAAGACGGTAACTTTCTGTTATGGTTGCCAATAATCGTGGTCATCGTACCCTTGGGAAGCACCTTCCAGCCTCGGGAAGTGTCGTATCGGAAACCGCTGGACTACTGCGCCGTTCCACGCATCACTGACACCACGCCCGACCCATTCGGGCTCTCCTCGGTACCGGGGCCAGGCATTCCGCCGGCCCGCAGGATCAAGGAGAAGATAGATGCCCAAAACGAAACACACCAAGACAGCAAAGGTACAGGCGATGTTACGGCGCCCCTCGGGCGCAACCCTCGAGGCGATCTGCAAGGCGACCGGCTGGCAACCTCATTCCGCCCGCGCCGTCCTGAGCGGTTTGCGGAAAACCGGTTTCACCATAGAGCGTCAGGCCGGCGCTGGGAAAGACGGCACATCCGTGTACCGCATCGCAGCCGATCCCGAGACAGTCGAATGATCCGCATCGCCGATGTTGAGACCATGGACCGGGCCGCGTTGATCGCGGCCTGGACCGGGGTGTTCAGCACCCCGGTTCCGAAAGGGTTGAGCCAGACCTTCCTGCGCCGGTTCCTGGCCACCGAACTGCAGACCCGCAGCTCCGGTGGCCTGCTTGCCCGGGTCCGCAAGATCTTGTCGCAAGAAGGTGTGCGCGGGCCGCGCCCGAAGACTGCCGGCCTTGAACCGGGCAGTCGATTGCTCCGGGAATGGAACGGCGCCACGCATGTCGTTGATGTCACCGAGGACGGCTTCCGCTGGGACGGCCAGACCTGGCAATCGCTCTCCGCTATCGCGCGGGCGATCACCGGCGCCCATTGGTCCGGGCCGCGGTTCTTCGGCCTGAACGGAAAGGCGGGCTCATGAGCAAACCCCGGATCCGCTGCGCGATCTATACCCGCAAGTCTTCCGACGAGGGGCTCGACCAGGATTTCAACTCGCTGGATGCACAGCATGAGGCCTGCGCGGCCTACATCGCCAGCCAGCGCCACGAGGGCTGGAAGGCGGCGCCGACCCGCTATGATGATGGCGGCGTCTCCGGCGGCACCCTCGAACGGCCCGGTCTGCAACAGCTCCTCACCGACATTGACGCAGGTCGCATCGACATGGTCGTGGTCTACAAGATCGACCGGTTGACGCGATCACTGGCGGATTTCGCCAGGCTGGTGGACCGGTTTGAGACAGCGGACTGCTCTTTCGTCTCTGTCACCCAAGCCTTCAACACCTCCTCTTCAATGGGACGCCTCACCCTGAACGTGCTGTTGTCCTTCGCCCAGTTCGAACGCGAGGTCACCGCTGAACGCATCCGCGACAAGATCGCGGCGTCCAAGAAGAAGGGGCTCTGGATGGGAGGGGTCCCCCCTCTCGGCTATGATCCCCATCCTGATGCGATGCGCCGCGAACTGGTGGTCAGCGGGACAGAAGCGGGGGTGGTCCGGCAGCTGTTCGCTCTTTACGCCCATCATCGCTGCCTCAGCGTCGTTACCCGTGAAGCGGAAATCCTCGGTCTGCGGTCCAAACGTCATGTCTTCTCGACCGGCAAGAAACAGGGAGGCAACATCCTGAGCCGTGGCCAGATCCACAAGGTCCTCACCAACCCGATCTATCTCGGGCTGATCCGGCACAAGGAAAAAACCTTTCCCGGCAAGCACCCCGCCATTATCGACCGTTCCCTGTGGGACGAGGTCCAGCTCCTGCTGCAGGACGCCAGCGCCAGACGGCGAGGTTCGGCGGCCGGGGCGCCTGTCTGCAAATCCGCACCGCTGAAAGGCAAGCTCCGGGACGACACCGGCGACCTGCTAACTCCGACACACACAAGGAAGAACGGCAAGCAGCTTCGCTATTACATCTCCAACCGGCTGGTCTCCGGCGGGAAAGATCCGACCGGATGGCGGCTCCCGGCGCAGGTCCTCGAGGCCACCGTCGCATCTCTCGTTGCCGATCACCTTGCCGAACAGGCGGATCGTCACGTCGTTCTCAACCGTGATGACGCGCTTCGGGCCGCTGACGCGTCGAAGAGCGTGAACAGTCTTGCAAACCAGGTGAGGGATGATGGCATCCGCCGCGCTGCGCCACTGGTCATCAGTGGCAGCCTCGGACACGGCCGCATCACGATTGACCTCGACGCAGGCGCCGTTGCCCGAGCGACAGGTCTGTCGGAAGACGCTTTGCACCCGGACTTGCTGAGCCTCGACCGCCCATTCACCTGCCGTCGCCGCGGTGTCGAAATGAAGATCTTCGCCGGTCAACTTGCACGCGCGCCTGACCCCGCCATGATCCGGGCCCTGCGAAATGCCCACCGATGGTCCGCCCACCTGAAGTCCGGCACGCCGTTGAAACGCCTCGCCAGTGACGCCAACATGTCCGAACGTTATGTCGCCCGCATCATCTCGCTTTCCGGTCTTTCGCCGAAAATCCAGACCGCGATCGTCGACGGCACCCAGCCGGTGGACCTGACCCTGAAACGCCTTTTGAGCCGTAGCCTGCCGCTGGAGTGGTGCGACCAGGAACAGGTCTTCGGGTTCTGATCCCCATGCGTTCCCTGTATCCCGGAACGGGTTCGCTGTTGCCCAAACGAATTTCCCTGATCTCTTCTGAAAATTCCCTGTTCCGCCGTGCAGGGAACTCTGTCACAATCCACTGATATTTCTATCATAAACGACCACAAATCGGACCGAATGCTCTGATTTTCCCGCAAATACCCTGTAAATTGGCCCGTAACAGGGAAAATCCCCAAAAGCGGACTCGTGTTTTGGGCCAACTGAGACACTTGAGAGAATGTCTCGGAAACTGACGAGGAAGGGGCGTCTCTGACCTCTATCGCACCGCGTAACTGACGGAAAACACGCCGTTATTCGGCGGTATTTGGACATGCGGAATAGAGGCGATTGTCGGTGGCGGAGAGACAGGGATTCGAACCCTGGAGACGGTTTCCCGCCTACACACTTTCCAGGCGTGCGCCTTCGACCACTCGGCCACCTCTCCGTTCGGCTCCCATAGCAAGACATGGCACCGGAGCGCAAGGGGGTGTGTTGCGGGTTTGTGGGGGATGGGGGGTGGTGGGGGAAAATGGGCGGGGATTGTCGGTTTTGTACATGTTGCGCGGGGGGGTTATTCCGTTTTGTACAAGGCCGCGCGTGGCGGTTTGGGTCCCTGCCCTGCCCCTTGGTCGGGCTCTGGCGCGGGGCGGTCTCACCCGGCGCCACCAGATGCGCCGCCGGGCCGTCGGCTGTCTCTTGAAATGGGTGATCGACGACGCCCCAAGTCGGGGCCGAGGCGCGCTACTCTCCCCTGTCGTCGTCCGGCGGGGCGGCGTCGGCGGGGTCGTTTTCGGTTTCGCCCGGATCGTCTTCGAGCGGGGTGTCGGCGGGGGGCGATTCCGGGTCTTCGTCGCCCAGCTCTTCGGGCGGGCCGCGATGGTCCTGGGGGCGCAGCGCCTCGGGGTTGCGCAGCCAGATGTCGCGCTGGGCGAAGGGGATCTCGATCCCGGCGGCGGTGAAGCGTTCGGCGATGGCGTGGTTCATGTCGGATTTCACCGACAGCATCCAGTTCACGTCGCGCAGGATCGCGCGGATCTCGAAATCAAGCGAATCCGCGCCAAAGCCCTGGAACACGATGCCGGGCGCCGGGTTGGCGAGCACCATCGGGTGGTCCTCGGCCACCTCGCGCAGAATTTTTTCCACCAGCCGGGTGTCGGTGCCATAGGCCACACCCACCGGCACGATCACCCGGCCCACGGTATTGCCGCGGGTGTAGTTGGTGACGGTGCCGCTGATCAGGTCCGAGTTCGGGACAATCACATCGGTGCGGTCAAAGGTTTCGATCCGTGTCGAACGCACCGAGATGTCACGGACATAGCCCATCATGCCGCCGACCGAGATCCAGTCGCCCTTGGAAATCGGGCGTTCCACCAGCAGGATGATGCCGGAGACAAAGTTCGACACGATGGTCTGCAGGCCAAAACCGATGCCCACCGACAGCGCACCGGCGACGATGGCCAGCGACGACAGGTTCAGCCCGGCGCCGGTCACGGCCAGCAGCCCGGCCAGAAAGATCCCGACATAGCCGGTGCCCGACACGATGGCGTTCTGACCACCCGGATCAATGCCGGTTTTCGGCAGAAGGGAATTGCGCAACCCGCTCTGCAGCAGCCGCGTCGCCATGTACCCGACCGCGAAAATCGCCACCAGCGCGATAAAGTTCGTCGGAGAGATCGTTGTGTCGCCGACGGTGAACCCGTCGAGGAATTTAGCCCAGACTTCGGTCAGGTCGGCGACGCGCGCGCCCCAGACCAGCGCCAGCAACGGCAGCGACAACAGGCCCAGGACAAAGCCGGCCAGAACGGTGAACAACGAATCCCGCGCCGAATCCTTGCGGCCCGAGATCCAGGCATAGAGATCGCCCAGAAACCGTTGCAGGATCAGGATGGCCGACAGGATCGCAAGGGTCATCACGGCCGGATAGACAAGCGCCTCGGCCATATAGACATAGCCGACCGCCGCCAGAACCGGCGAGACGATCCCCAGAAAATATGCGCCGCGCCGGATGATTTCGACCAGGCGGCTGAACCCTGCCGCCGTCGCCGGATGATCCTCGGCGCCCGGATCGGCCTGTTTTGGGCGCAACCGGATACGCTGCAGCCGCAGCAGGATCAGCGCCGTGCACAGAATGAAGGGAAAGCTGATGACCGCGCGGGACCCTTCGGAAATATTCTCGATCTGTTCGAAAAGCCCGATCCAGTCGTAGGCGACCAGCATCACCGCCAGCAGTTCGACATGGACATGCAGCTCGACCCGGCGCGCTTCGAACACCGGCACCAGCTGTTCGTCGGTGCGTTCGGAAAACAGCTGACCGGCGATCCAGTTGAACACCAGAAGGATGGCCGCCCACTTTGGCAGCGCTTCGAGCAGCAACAGGCCGCGCAGCCCCAGCATGCCGGTCAGCGAGATCGCCTCGACCAGCGCGAGCGTCCCTGCCAGCGGCAGGAAAATCCGCGCCAGAGAGACCACGAAGCTCCAGACACCAGTGCCCCGCCCGCCGAAATTTCGCAGGTAATCGCCGATCTTTTCCGACCATCGGCCGCCGCGAATGATCAGAACCAGGCCGATCGCGACAAGCAAGGTGATCGCCAGCAGATGTTCGCGCACCCGTTCGTGCAGGGCGTCGGACCTGAGCGAGACCTTGGTTTCATTGACCAGAGACCGCCATGCGCTGGTCAGATCATCGATGGCGACGGGCCAGTATTCGGGGTTCAGCGGCGATGGCCCGCGCGACAGCAGTTTCCCGGTCTGGCGTTCGCGAATGATCCTATCGATCTCGCCGATCAGCCCGTTGGCCCGGTTGTGCGCTTCCTCGGACACCACGCGCGGGACCCGCAGTTCATCCAGCTGCGATTGCAGATGGTTGCGCAATGCGGCGATGTCCGGCGGTTCCTCGCCATCGTTTTCCGGTGGCGGGCCCAGGGCGCTCAGCTGCGATTCCAGGGTCTTGATCCGGGCGCCGTTCTTGTCGCGGGCCTTGGCAAAGACCTCGCGGAACTCGACAATTTCCGCGCGCAGCTTTTCCAGCGCCGCATTTGACGCGCGACCGACATCCACGACCTGTTCGGCGCGTTCGGCCGTGTCCAGCCATACTTCGTAATAGTCCCGTTTCTCGGGCGTCAGCTGCGCGGCCGCCAGACCCGGCAGTGCCAAAAGCACGGCCAACAAAAGCAAACCGATGAGGCGGCGCAGCGCCGTCACGTCAGACGTCCTCGAACACGCCCGGAATGCTGGACGGCGCGCGCGTCATCCAGTCCGGCACCGGCAAGTCCTTGCTGCGCAGGAAATCGGGATTGAAGAGTTTCGACTGGTACCGCGTCCCGTAGTCACACAGAACGGTCACGATAGTGTGGCCCGGCCCCAGTTCGCGCGCCATGTGGACGGCGCCGGCGATGTTGATGGCCGACGATCCGCCCAGGCAGAGCCCCTCGTGGTGCAGCAGGTCGAAGACGTAGGGCAGCGCCTCGGCGTCGGGGATCTGCCAGGCCATGTCGGGGGTGAACCCTTCGAGGTTGGCGGTGATGCGGCCCTGGCCGATGCCCTCGGTGATGGAGGTGCCTTCGGCCTTGTGTTCGCCGTTTTTGTAGAAATTGTAGAGGGTTGCGCCTTGCGGATCGGCCAGGCCGATCTTGACCCCCTTGGGCTGCAGCGCCTCGGCGACGCCCGCCAGCGTGCCGCCGGAGCCCACGGCACAGACAAAGCCATCGACCTTGCCGCCGGTCTGTTCCCAGATCTCGGGGCCGGTGGTTTCGACATGGGCCTGCCGGTTGGCGACATTGTCGAACTGGTTGGCCCAGATCGCGCCGTTGGGGTTCGAGGCGGCCAGTTTCTCGGCCAGGCGGCCCGAGTAGCGCACGTAGTTGTTGGGGTTGCGGTAGGGCGCGGCGGGGACCTGGACCAGTTCGGCGCCGGCCAGGCGGATCATGTCCTTTTTCTCTTCGCTCTGGGTTTCGGGGATCACGATCACCGTCTTGAACCCCATCGAGGCGCCGACCAGCGCCAGGCCGATGCCGGTGTTGCCGGCGGTGCCCTCGACGATGGTGCCGCCGGGGCGCAGGTCGCCCCGGGCCAGCGCATCGCGAATGATATAGAGCGCGGCGCGGTCCTTGACCGACTGGCCGGGGTTCATGAATTCGGCCTTGCCGAGAATCTCACAGCCGGTTTCCTCGCTGATTTTTTTCAGCCGGATCAGTGGTGTGTGGCCAATCGCGTCGGCCAGGTCGCGTGCAATGCGCATGGTGCCCCCAGTATTTCCTGTATCTCAGGTGTATCGAAGCCGGGAATGGACCTCAAGCGGAGTCGCACCGCTCAGGCGGCGGCCCGCAGCCGGTCCCGATGGCGCGCCAGCCACAGCGCTGTGGTCACCAGCGGCATGTCGCGGTAGCGATTGCCGTCGACGCCCTCCATCAGCTCGTCATAGCTGAGGATCCGGCTGCGGATGTCCTCTCCTTCGGAGGCAAGCCCGCCGATGGCCCCGTCGCCCGTCAGTTCGGTAATCCCCACGTACAGATGCAGGTATTCGCTGGAACTGCCGGTGCTGGAATAGACCTCGCCTGCCTTTTCAAGGGCCGCCAGCGTCAGCCCGGCCTCTTCCATCGCCTCGCGGTGGGCGGCCTGTTCGGGGGTTTCGCCGGGGTCCACCAGCCCGGCGACCGGTTCCCACACCCATGGCGCGCGATCCCCGGACAGGAACACCGGCGTGCGGAACTGTTCGGTCAGCAGCACGCAGTCGCGCACCGGGTCATAGGGCAGCACAACCGCCGCCTGCCCGACAAAGAACGCCGACCGGTTCATCACCGCGCTCATCGTGCCATCGTGGCGGCGGAACTGCAGGTCGACCTCTTCCATCGCGAAAAAGTTCAGGTAGGCGCGGCGGTAATCGTGAACCACCACGTCGCTGGCGATGTCCCGGTCGGGGTCTGCCGGGCGCTGTTGCGCGGCCAGCCAGGCCGCCGCGCGTAGGCGGATCGAGGGAAACCGCTGGGCGATCTCTGCCGCGCTCATCCGGCCGTAGTAGGACATCACCTCTTCGGCGGCGCGCAGGGTCAGATCGCCCCATTCCGCCGCCCAGTCCCGCAGGGACCATGGATCGCCCAGTTGCCACAGCCCCTCTTGCGGGAAAAACACCTGGGCCGCGGTTTCGGTCCCGTTGTCCAGACTTATGGGGACATCCCGCAGATCATAGCCGAACCCGCCCTCGTAAAAGGCCAACCGGTCGATATCGCCCGGCGTCAATCCGCGCACCAGTATCCCCGGCGCGGCACCATCGGGATCGGCTGAGATCATCGGGAAACATTCATCGCGGACCGCAAATGCGCCGTATCCGGGCAAGCTGCCGTTCTGGCAATCGAGCTGGTCCGCCGACCGGCCAAGCACGCGTTCGAGCAATGGCACATGTCGCAATGTGCCGTAGAAAAACAAATCGACCACCTTGGAAATTACCTTTTTATCAAATCCTTAGCCCCAGCGGCGCCAGGCGTATTCAGTGCCCAGACCGGCCACAACCGCACCGATCAGCATGGTCCAGATGATGTTCGGGGCCAGCAGGACCATGCCATACTCCAATCCGATCTCGAATATGGCAAAAACCGCCTCGAAGGGGCCGTCATAGCGGTTGCGCATCGCCAGCCGGAACATTTCATAGCAGCCCTGCACAAAAAGCGCCCAGAACACCATCGCCACGACCCCGGTCACCCCGTTGTTGATGGCCGAGGTGATGCCGCGCCCGGCCCGGCGGCCCATGACCGTCCAGCCGACGATCGCGCCGATCGCCATGTTGACATAGGTGAAATAGCCAAAGTCGGTGCCCTCGGGCATCAGCGGCATGACCTGCCCGGACACGATGAAGGCGATCACGACAAGTCCGACGGCGGCGATCAGGCGGGAGGCTTCGGGCATTCGGGACCTTTCAATTCTGCGCCGCAGGCCAGCGGGTCAGCGTGTTGCGAGTGACGGTCAGGACGGACGCGCCACTGTCATCTGGGTAACATCGCAGGTCTCATTGTCAAAGGCCGCAGCGCAGGAGGTCAGGTAGAAATTCCACATCCGGCGAAACCGGTCATCGAACCCCAGCGCGGCAACCTGATCCCACTTGCCGTTGAACGTGTCGTACCACCGCCGCAGGGTCAGGTCATAGCTGTGCCCGAACTCGATCGACCGCTCGAAGGTCAGCCCGGCCCGGTCGACCTGTTCGCGCAGCAATCGCGGACAGGGCAGCATGCCGCCGGGAAAGATGTGTTTCTGGATGAAATCGACGCCGCGCTTGTAGACCTCCCAGCGGCGATCGGCGACGGTGATGATCTGAAGCGTCGCCCTTGCGCCGGGCTTGAGCCGTTCTCGCACCGTGTCGAAATAGACCGGCCAGTATTTCTGGCCGACCGCCTCGAACATCTCGATGCTGGCGATGCCGTCATAGCTGCCCTTTTCATCGCGGTAGTCCTGCAGCTTGAAGTCCACGCGGTCACTTAGTCCTGCCTTTTCAATGCGTTCCCTGGCATAGCTCAGCTGTTCCTGGCTGATTGTCAGCCCTGTGACGCGCATGCCGCGCTGCTGGGCGGCGTATTCGGCAAAGCCGCCCCAGCCGCTGCCGATTTCGAGGATGTGATCGCCCGGTTTTGCGCCCATCTGGTCGATCATGCTGGCGTATTTGGCGGTCTGCGCCTTTTCCAGGCTTTCCTGCCCGGTTTCGAAAATGGCGCTGGAATAGGTCATCGTGTCGTCCAGCCACAGCTGGTAGAAATCGTTGCCCAGATCGTAGTGATGCGCGATGTTCTTGCGCGCCTGCGCCTTGTGGTTGCGTTGCAGCCAGAACCGCATCTTTTCATAGGCGCGGATCAGCCCGGCGCCGGGAAAGCCGTCGTAGACCGTTTCGCTGCCCTGATGGACCAGATCCATAAAGGCCATCAGGTCGGGCGTAGTCCACCATTCGTCCAGGTAGGCGTCGGAAAACCCCAGGTCGCCCTCGCGGATCAGCCGTGCAAACAGGTCTGGATTGTGCACCGTGATTTCGGCCACCGCCCCCGGCGCGGCGCCCTCGGCGCGAAACACGCGGCCATCGGGCAAGGTGATATCCAGCCGGCCGCGTTCCATCCGGGCCAGCATCTCCATTACCTGCGCAAAATATCTGGGCAGGTCCTTCTGCCCTTGTGTCGTCGTCAGGATCATCCCGCACTCCCCATTGCGGTTTTCCGTCACAGGCTAAGACGAGTTGACTTTTCTGGCAAGCTCCTGTTGCCGCAGCCTTATCCGCGCCAGTCGTGATAGGCGTCCAGGGCCCGTTCGCGGCCCTCGCGCAACCCGACAACCGGTTGCGGATAGGGCATTTCCGGCGACAGCGCCCAGCTTTCGGGCACCGCGTCGAAATAGCTGAGCGCGGTGGGCGTGGGGTCGCGATGCCCTTCGGCGATCCACTGGCGGAGATAGCCGCCATCGGGGTCGAATTTCTGCTGCTGGGTCTCGGGGTTGAAGATGCGGAAGTAGGGCGAGGCATCGGGGCCGCAGCCGGCCACCCATTGCCAGCCCATCGCGTTGCTGGCCGGATCCCAGTCCGTCAGGTGCTGTTCGAACCAGTCACGGCCGATCCGCCAGTCTGTCAGCAAGTGCTTGGTCAGATAGCTGGCGGCGATCATCCGGGCGCGGTTGTGCATGCGGCCGGTCACGTACATTTCGCGCATTGCGGCATCGACGAGGGGCACACCGGTGCGCCCCTGTTTCCAGGCCGTCACCGGCGCGGTGCCGCCATCGGTGTTCCAGCGAAAGCCCTGCCACTCCGACCGCCAGTTTTCGGTCAGGATATGCGGGGTGTGATACATCAGGTGATAGGCGAACTCCCGCCAGACCAGCTCCTTGCGAAACGTCTCGGCCCCTGCCGCCCCCGCCTCGCCCGCGCGCAGCGCCGCGGCCCAGCACCGATGCGGGCTGATTTCGCCCAGCGACAGGTAATCGGACAGGCGCGATGTCCCATCGACGCCAGGAAGATCGCGTTTCGCCTTGTACCGCGCCATGGCCGAGGCACAGAAGTCGTCGAGCCGGTCCAGCGCGGCGGCCTCTCCGGCCTGCACATGCGCCGCGACCACCCGCGCACCAAGCCGCATGCCGCGCTGCAGCTGCCAGTCGTCCAGCGGTTCGCTGCCGGGCCAGTCCGCCGGCGCGGCGATCCGGTCGGGAGGCGGCAACAGGCCGTCCACCGCGCGCCCCGCCACGGCCCGCCACATCGGGGAAAACACCCGGTAGGGCCCGCCGGTCCCGGTCTGAACCGTCCAGGGTTCGAACAGCAGATGGCCGGCAAACGACCGGGCCTCGATCCCCTCTTGCTTCAGCGCGGATTTTAGGGCGCTGTCCCGCGCCTGCGACGCCGGGTCGTAGAGCCGGGTCCAGTAAACCGATCGCGCCCCGGTTTCCACGATCAGCTGCCGCAGAACCTCCTGCGCGCCTCCTCGGCGCAGGATCAGCCGGCTGCCCTTTTCCCGCAGCGCCGCATCCAGCGCCCGCAGGCCGAGGTCAAGCCGAAATCGCGGCGCGGCGCCCAGCCCCGCCACCGCGTCGTCGTGAATGAACACCGCGATCACCGGCCGTCCCGTCGCACAGGCCGCCGTCAGCGCCGCGTGGTCACTCAGGCGCAGGTCGCGCCGGAACCAGACCAGAACCGGCGCAGTTTCATTTCGGGTATCCGCAGTCATGTCCACATGGATACGCAGACCCGGCGGGGC
Source organism: Seohaeicola saemankumensis (assembly GCF_020171285.1). Taxonomy (GTDB): domain Bacteria; phylum Pseudomonadota; class Alphaproteobacteria; order Rhodobacterales; family Rhodobacteraceae; genus JAIUZI01. The sequence continues at coordinate 214,772 of NZ_JAIUZI010000008.1, read as the reverse complement.
CGGATCACAATACGCGGTCGAGCGCGTTCAAAAGCTGATCGATCTCGGCCTGCGTGGTGTAATGGGTAAAGCTCAGCCGCAGCACCCCCTGCGCGGGATCGACCCCCATCGCCTCGAGCGCGCGCACGGCGTAAAAATCGCCGCCCCCCGCCATGATGCCATGTTCGGCCAGCGCCGCCGCCACCGGTTCCGCCGGCCGGCCCAGCGCCAGCGCCACCGTCGGCGCCCGCTGCTCGGCCCGGGCCGGCCCGATCAGGCGCAGATCGTTGCGCGCGGCAACCGCGTCCAGCAGCGGCTGCAACAGCCGCGATTCATGCTGGCGCACCAGACCGTTCACATAGGCCGCGCGCGCGGTCGCCCCCTCGGCCGGACCGCCGTGATGGTCGCAGAGCGCGTCGAAATAATCCGCCATCCCCGCACAGGCCGCGACCTGCGCGTGATCCGGCCCTGCCGGGGTAAAGCGTTTGCCCGGTTCGCCCGCGTTGAAATAATGCCCCTGGTTCGGCAGCAGGTCGCCCAGCGCCTTGCGGATCACCATCAGCCCCTGATGCGGGCCAAAGGTCTTGTAGGCGGAAAACAGATAGATATCCGGCCCCAGCTCGCCGACATCGGGAAACCCGTGCGGCGCAAAGGAGACCCCGTCGACACAGACAAAGGCCCCGGCCGCATGCGCCATCGCGGTGATCTCGGTCACCGGGTTGATCTCTCCCACCACGTTCGAGCAATGCGGGAAACAGACCAGCCGCACGCTTTCGTCCAGCAGCGGTTCCAGGTCCTCGGGGTTCAGATGCCCGGTCGCCGGGTTAATCTTCCATTCGCGCAGTTCGATCCCCTGATCCGCCAGCCGCCGCCACGGGCCCGAATTGGCCTCGTGGTCCTGGTTGGTCACCACGATCGCCTCGCCCGGCTGCATCCACTGCCCAAAGGCGCGCGCCAGCACATAGGTGTTCTGCGTCGTCGACGGGCCAAAGCTGAGCTCTTCCGTCGCCACCCCCAGAAGCGCCGCCATCCGGCGCCGCGCCTCGTCCATTTCCTCGCCCGCCAGCCGGCTGGCCTCGTAGGGCGCATAGGGTTGCACCTTGCGCTGGGTGTAAAAGCGCGTCAGCCGGTCAATGACCTGTCCGCAGGTATAGGAGCCGCCGGCGTTTTCGAAAAACGCCTGGCCCTGCAGCGATGGTTCCGAAAACGCCGGAAACTGATTGCGAACAAAATCAATATCCAGTGGTGACATGATCCCTCCGACACTTGCTGCCGAATGGATGACGGGCCGCGCCGGTCAGGTCAAGCCCGCCGGCAAAAAGCCGCGCTGCCCGCGCGCCCGGCGACCCCGGTGCGCGGGCAGCGGCCCGTCTCTGGCTCAGGCGTTCACGTCGACCACCACGCGGCCCTTGACCTGCCCGTTCAGGATGTCCGCCCCCAGTTGCGGCAGATCGGCCAGCGTCGCGGGGTGCACCATCGCCTCCAGCTTGTCCATCGGCAGGTCCGAGGCGACCCGTTTCCAGGCCCGGACCCGGTTGTCGTAGGGCTGCATGACGCTGTCGATGCCCAGCAGGTTCACCCCCCGCAACAGGAAGGGGATCACCGTGGCCGGCAGGGCGGCGCCGCCCGCCAGCCCGACCGCCGCGACCGATGCGCCATATTTCATCTGTCCCAGCACCCGCGCCAGCATGGCCCCGCCGACGGCGTCGACGCAACCGGCCCAGTTCTCGCTCTCCAGCGGCCGCTTGACGGTCTCGTTCAGTTCCTCGCGCGCCACGATCCGGGTGGCGCCCAGCGCGGTCAGATAGTCCGCCGTCTCGGGCCGCCCGGTCACCGCGGCGACCTCATAACCCAGGTTGGCCAGGATCGCGGTGGCGACCGAACCGACACCGCCCGCCGCGCCGGTCACCAGAACCGGACCGTGGTTCTTGGCCATCCCGTGGTCTTCCAGCGCCATCACCGCCAGCATCGCGGTGAACCCCGCCGTACCCACCGCCATCGCGGCGCGGGTATCCAGCCCCTCGGGCAGCGGCACCAGCCAGTCCGCCTTGACGTTGGCCTTCTGGCTGTAGCCGCCCCAATGCGCCTCGCCCACGCGCCAGCCGGTCAGCACCACCCGGTCGCCCGGCTTGTAGCGGTCATCCGAGGAGGCCTCGACCGTGCCGGCGAAATCGATGCCCGGCACATGCGGATACTTGCGCACCAGCCCGCCGCCCGGCCCGATGCACAGCCCGTCCTTGTAGTTGACGGTCGAATATTCGACGGCGACGGTCACCTCGCCGTCCGGCAGGTCGGCCAGCGACAGTTCCTGAACCGCCGCGCTGGTCTTGCCGCTGTCGTCGTCCTTGTTCACCACAAGTGCCTTGAACATCATTCTCTCCTTGCTTGTCCGGGTGTCCCGGTTTCATCTCTTGTCAAATACTCCCGCCGGAGGCTCCCTGCCCCGGCGGCTGGGCGCGTCGGCCGCCGGCCTCACGCCCCCTCTTTGTCCGGCATGAACACCAGGTCGCTCACCGGTGCCTTGCTGCCCGTCGCCGTCAGCATCGCATGCGCCTGTCCGCGGTGATGGGTCTGGTGGTTGAAAAAATGCGTGACGCACAGGGCCAGAGGTTTCGACATCTCCTGTCCGCTCATCCCCGACCACCAGGTCAGGTCCTGGGCCAGGCTCTCGCGGTCCAGGCTGTCGGCCCAGGTGGTGATCCGGCGGTCCATCTGGCTGCGCGCCTCGATCCAGTCCGCAACGCTCTGTGTCGTCTCATGGCTGCGCGTGCCGGGAACCGACGGCGCCGCGCCGCCATCGAACCGGCTCATCCACAGGCAATCCCCCCACAGCACATGGTTCAGCGTCGCCAGGATCGAGCCAAAGAACGCCCCCCGGTCCCGCCGCGCTTCTTCCTCCGGCAGAGCGAGAAGAAACTCGGTCCACTGGCTGTTCTGCCACGCATTGTAGCGCGCCATCGTCCTGCAGTAGTCGGGGTCGATCATCCTTTGGCTCCTTTCACTGGTCGCGCACCGTCACAGCCAGAACGCCTCGCGCACGGTGGCCGTGCGCATCCCGTCCGGCGTTTCCACCTCCAGCCGGGTGCCGGCATCCCAATGTGTCATACGGATCATGCCGATGGAAACATTGGTTCGGAAATCCGGCGACCAGGCCGCCGAGGACACCCGCCCCACCGGCTTGCCCGAGGCAAAGACCGGCCAGAACCGGTCGCAGGGCGGCACCGGATCGCCGTCAATGGCGATCGGACGGATCTGGCGCACCGGGCCTTCCTTGGCCACCCGCAGCAGGGCGTCGCGGCCGATGCAGCCGATCGCCGTATGGGTGTTGCAGAACCGGCCCAGCCCGCATTCATGCGGCGTGTTGTCGTCGGTCATGTCATTGCCATAGCTCAGCAGCCCGCCCTCGATCCGCTCGATCAGGTTCGGGCAGCCGGCCCGCACGTTCAGATCCGCGCCCGCCTCGAAGAGCTTGTGCCACAGCGGCATCCCCAGCTCGGATCCCTCGAGGTAGATCTCGAACCCGCCCTGCTTGGAATACCCCGACCGGGCGATCACCAGGTCGCGGCCCTGGAACTGGTACACGCCAAACCGGAAAAAGCGGATGTTGCGGACGGTTTCGCCGAACACCCGCACCATCAGCTCTTCGGCCTTTGGTCCCTGTATCGCCAGCGGCGACACATCGGGTTCATCCACCAGCACATCCATCCGCCAGCCATTGGCGATCCCCTTGACCCAATACAGCAGGTCGCTGTCGGCAATCGACACCCACCAGCGGTCCTCGGCCAGTTTCACCGCCACCGGATCGTTCAGCATGCCGCCGGTTTCATCGACGATTGGAACATAGAAGCACTGGCCCGGCGTCATGCCGCGCAGGTCGCGCGGGGTCAGCATCTGCATCAGGCGTCCCGCGTCGGGTCCGCGCAGTTCGACCTGGCGTTCACAGGCGACATCCCAGATCTGAACATGGGTCTTGAGGTGATGGTAATCCGCTTCGACACTGTCAAAGACAGTGGGCAGAAGCATGTGATTATAGACCGTGTAGGCCTTGACCCCGGCGGCTTCGACGCCATCGGAAAACGGGGTGCGCCGCAGGCGGCGCGAAGGTGAGATCAGTGCCATTGCGTCTCTCTCCAAAGCAATGGAATGCGGGTGACCGCGCCTCGGGTGGCGGGACGCGGCCCGGTGATGCCTCAGCGTGGTCCGTGCCAGTCGATCTGGCAGATCTCGGCCGAGCGACCCTCGAAATCCCAGACCCGGCCAAAGGCCCGCACGCGGCCCTTGCTGGCGGTGGCGACGGTGATATCGGGACCCATCCAGTATTCGGTGTTGCGGATGACGACATCCTCGTCCTTGTTCTTGCCCTCGACCGGGAACACGGTGCCCTGGATCTTGCGGCCCACGGTGATGTGGCGCAGCTTGCCGTCGTTGACGTAGGTCACCGGCTGCCGTTCGGCGCCGAGGAATTCGCCGACCAGAACGTTGAACAGACCCGTCGTGCCCTTGGCCTGGCCGCTGAAGATCCGCACCAGCCCCTCGTAGGCGGCATAGGACGCGCGGTCGTCGATAAAGACGGCGGCCTTCCAGTTGCCGCGCGACATCATGCCGGGGATCTCGATCAGCAGGCCGATGTTGAGGCCCGAGAGATCCTCGTCACCGTAATGGCCACTGTCGATGCGCACCCCGCCCCAGGTCTGGCAGTGCCCCTCGGTCGGCTCGTGTTTGCCAAGGCTGACGACACAGGGGCAGAACACGGTGCAATTGCAGTTCAGCACCAGTTCGCCCTTGATCGCCCAGGGCGTCAGGCCGGGGTCCTTGTGCTCGGCCGCCGGGTGGCGGCTGTCGATCTTGCTGGCGACTTCCAGTTTGTCACTTGCCATGTCAGGGTCTCCTCATCCCACTCCAAACGCGACCAGACCGGCGCCTGCGATCAGCAGCACGCCCAGGGGCCGGGTCACATACCGCCCGATGTCGGGCAGCTTCTCCAAAATCATGATCACGGTGGCCACGGCCATGAAGCCGAGGTTCATCACCCCGCCGACAAAGGCCAGCGCCATCAGCGCCCAGCAGCACCCCAGGCAGACCAGCCCCAGCCGCAGCCCGTTGCGCCATGCCCCTTCGTCCCAATGGGCCATGAAGAAATTCATCGGCGAGCGGCATTTGCTCAGGCAGGCTTCCTTGATCGGTGCAAACTGGTAGAGGCCGGCCCCGGCCAGCAGGGCCGCCGACAGCAGCCGCGTGGCGCTCTGGCCCAGCGGGTCCAGCAGGCCCAGGCGCAGGCCGATCAGCTGGGCGCTGGCGGCCAGGACCGAAAAGCCCAGCCAGACCGTCAGATAGCCGGCCACCAGGCGGCCCATGTGAGTCTGCGTGCTGTGGCCGAGGTCGTCATAGGTTGCCAGTGCGGGCAGAACCGTGGGCGACATCATCGCGGCCGACATCAGCGCCCACATCGCCACCATGCGCATCCAGCCCGCCGCGTCAGGGGTCAGGGTGCACAGGCTGTCCCAGAACGCCGCGCCATAAACCCCATTCAACTGGCGCAGCTCGGCTGGTACTGACATCACGTAGAGCACCGCCCAGGCCACGATGATCAGCCCGAACAAACCCAACCAGTGCGGGGCCGCCATGGCCCTGATACGCTCCGCGAACATGCGCTCCTCCCCCGGTGTTCGGCGACTCAGCCCTTGCAATTTAAATGTCAGACTTTTAAATGTCTGACAAATAGAAAAGTGCACAGATGAAAATTGATCCCAACAGTTCCGCCGACCTGTCCGCGCAGATTGCCCAGGCCATCCGCGACGCAATTGTCGATGGCAAACTGATCGTGGACGAACGGCTGCCGTCCGAGGCCGAGATGGCCGACCAGTTCAACGTGTCACGCCCCACGGTGCGCGAGGCGCTCAAGCGGCTGGCGGCGCAATCGCTGATCCGGACCCAGCGCGGCGCCACCGGCGGCGCGTTTGTGAACCGGCTGAGCTTTCCCGACGCCTATGCGCAGCAGATCACCACATCCACCCTGCTGCTGAGCATGAACGCCGTCAGTTTCGACACCGCCTGCGAGGCGCGCTATGCGCTGGAACGGGCCTGTGCGCCGCTGTCGGCCCAGCGCCGCACCGCCGATCACCTCGCGACCATGCGCGCCGAGATCCACCGCCAGCAGCAACCCGGCCTGACCGACGAGGCGTTCTGCGATTCAGATGTGGCGTTTCACCGGGCGCTGGTGGACGGGGCGCAAAACCCGGTGCTGTCCTACCAGCTGGCCGGCGCGGTCGAAGGCATGCAGCCGCTGATGAACATGATCACCTTCACCGCCCGGTCGCGCAATCAGATCGTTTCGCTGCACACCGCGATCGCGGATGCGCTGGAACGGCGCGATGCGCCGGCTGTCGATGACACGCTGAAGGAATTGTCGGGCTACACCCAGTCGCTGGCCCGCGACGTGATGGCCAAGCGGGCGCGCTGATACGCAAACGGCGCCTGGACGATCCCAAGCGCCGTTGACTGTTCCATCCGGCGCCGGGGTTATTCGTCGACCGCGCCCAGCACCCGGCCTTCGCGTCCGCGCAGGTGGTGGCGGGCGGTGTCAAAGGCGAACTCCGCCTCGCCTTCCAGTTCGGGGAACAGCGCCAGCAACTCGCGCCGCTGGTCATCGTCCATCGCCGAAAGGGTGCGGTTGGCGGGGTGAAAGCTCTCGGTTTCGATGCCGTCGGCATAGACGATCTCGTGGTCGTCGAACAGCATGTGGACATAGGTCACCGGCGCGTCGGGCCGCTGTTCCGTGATCGTGCCGTCGTTGCACAGCGCCACCGCCGGCACCAGAACCCCCTCGCCCGAGCCGAACAGCATCTCGGCCCGCCAGTCGCGGATCAGCACCCGGTGCTGCCGCGACAGCTGCATGTCGCGGTTCGGCTGCTCCTCGCCCAGCGCGCCCTTGCGGATCAGCACGGGCCGCAGATCGGGCCGAATGGTCATGCGCCCCGGCGAAACCGTGGAACTGCCGATCCAGCGGATCGGCTGCGCGCCGTGATCGCGGGTCACCACCCGGTCGCCCGCAACCAGATCCTCGACGGCGACCAGACCGCCCGGTGTCAGGATCTGGGTGCCGGTCACGAAACAGATCACCAGCGAAATCGTGTGCTGGGTGGTGACGACCTGTTCACCGCTGCCCGGATTGCCCGGATCCTCGGCGAAGATGCCGTTGAAGGTCACGGTCAGATCCTGCGTCGGGCTAAAGATCGGATCCAGTTCGAGGCAGTCGATCGACCAGCCAAGCTGGGTGGTGATCAGCACCGGGTCGCCGTTGGCGTCCACGGTGGTTTCGTCAACCGTGATCGTCTGGGTCTGCGGATCTCCGTTGACGTCAAAACCCTCGATCTCGATCTCGAAGCGCAGGAATTCCGCATCGGTCAGCGGCTCGACCACGATGTCGAGCAGTTCGTCGGTCGACAGCACCTGGTCGGCGCCGCCGGTGTTGTCCAGACGGTCCAGATCTTCGACCGAGCTGTTGGCGCCCAGCCCGATCCCCGAGATCACCGCCCCCCACTCATCCTCCAGCGCCTCGCGGGCGCCTTCGATGTCCTGCGGAGGAAGGGGTGGCCAGGGTTCGCCATCCGACAGGAAGGCGACGATGTTGGTGGCGTCGGGATCCGCCCCAGAGGCGGTCCAGGCCTCGTCGACAGAGTTCAGGCCGGCCACGAAATTGGTACTGCCGCCGGGGCCGTCGTCGCGGATGTCGTTCAGCGCATCCACGAAATCCGCCCGCTCGTCCAGGGTATAGGAACCGTAGACGGTGGCGGTGTCGTCGTAGGCGGTCAGAGAGATGGTGATCTCGGACGGGTCGTAGCCCGCATCGACATAGGCATCAAACAGGGTCAGCGCCGCGATCAGTTCCGCCTCGAGGATGGTTTCATTGGTGCCGTCACCGTTGAAATCAGTGCCCGAGCTGTCCGAGGTGGAGCCGGATTTGTCGATCACCACGCAGATGTTGACCTCTTCGGCGACATTGGTCCCGGTCAGGTTCACGGACACGTCGAACCCGTCCTCGCCGACGCCGTCGTTTTCGGGCGGTGTACCGTCATACAGCGTCTGGATGTAGGATGTCTGATCGACTTGAATCGGATTGTTCGACTCGGGGTCAATCGGCACCCCGGTCACCGTGGACTCGTCATAGGATCTCGTCAGGTCAACCATTCCACACTCCTGTTTCGGCGCGCGGGGCTCGCGTCAGACATCGCGACCTGCAACCGCACGGAAATGGATCCGCTGTGCAAGAGCCCCTTAAGAAAAGGTTACCGCTTCCTTGCGACTTGGGCAAAATTTTATCGAGAAGCGGGCATTCTCGTAACCGATTGTCTCAAAACCCGGAACAATGGCCTTGCTGCGGGCCCATTGGGCCGGAATATGGCGAGTTTCTGTAGCGAACCCGATGATCGCGACGGCCGCCGAGACGATCATAACACCCGCTTTGGTGATTCGCGGCCACGTCGCAGATCGTTCTGATTGTCCAGCTTTGGCAATGTCGCGCGATGCGGACAAGCGGCACGAACGCCGCCCCCGGAAATTCCGGTTTTCGCAACAAACCACTTCAAATCCCGCGCCCGGCATCTTATGTTCCTGACGTTCCCTCGGGGACTATGAACATAAACGCGCTCGTAATAAGCGGATCGGACCCGGGGGCGGTACCCGGCGGCTCCACCAAAATCCTTCATTTGGGGATCATGGGGCCGAAACAGGATCGACGAACGTCTAAAGGGGTTAGCTTTGTTCCGGCTGTCTGCCACCGTTATCGGCGAAACTAGTACAATTGCAAATGACAATCGTGCTCCGGTTGCCGTTGCTGCGTAAGCAGTAACAAGACCGAAACTTAAGCCCTTGCGCCTAGCCGCGTAAGGCGGGGTTCGCAGGCACCTGGCAACAGAAGCCTGCACTTTCCCCATCCCCCGTTTATGGATTGTTCAGAGTTCTGCGCCATCCTGCGCAAAAGCGTGGAGATGTCCGATGACAAAAACGGAAGTGTTGCGTCGCTGGTACGAAGAGGTCTGGGAAAACGGCAACCTGGACGTGATCGGCGATTTTTTCGACCCGGGAACCATCGCGCAGGGGGTTGTCCCCGAGATGCAGATGGGCGTGGATGACTTTCGCGATCTGGTGATGGCCTTTCAGGCGCATGTGGGGGCCTTCAAGGTCGATATGCTGAAGGCGATCGAAGCAGACGACTGGGTGGCGGCCATGATCAGGGTCCAGACGACACGAGCCGACAACGGCGCACCGATCGAGGTGACCGGCCAGGTGATGACGCGGTTCGAGAACGGCAAGATGGTCGAGGCCTATAACCAGATGGACTATGTCACGCTGCTCGAGCAGCTGGGCCTGTTTCCCGCCGAAACCCTGCCAATCTGCATGACCGGCCAGCGGCTGGACTGGGTCTGAGCCGGGCCGGGCCTCGCGCATTTTTCGGGAACCGGCACCTTGACCGGTCACGGCCGGCTGCTGTAACCGGGAACTCATGGGGCCGACATGCGAACGCCCCGTAAGGCCCCGGCCCAAGTTTCGCATTCTTTGCTGATTCAGCCGAAGGATGCATCATGTCCGCTTTCAACTCCATATCCCCCGCCGCCCTGTTCCGCCTGATCGGCACGCCGGATGCCCCGGCCGTGATCGACGTGCGCACCGACGCGGATTTCGAGGCCCACGCCGGCCTGATCCCGACCGCCCGGCGCTGGCCGCACCGCGAGGTGGCGAGCTGCGCCGACGCGCTGCGCGGGCGGCAGGTGGTGGTGGTCTGCCACGGCGGTCTGAAACTCAGCCATGGCGCCGCCGCCGTTCTGCGCGGGCATGGCCTGCTCGCCATCGTGCTCGAAGGCGGCACCGAGGCCTGGCGCGCGGCGGCGCTGCCGCTGGTCCCGACCGCCGCCATCGGTCCGGGCTGGACCGGCGGGCCGACCCGCTGGGTCACCCGCCATCGGCCCAAGATCGACCGGATCGCCTGCCCCTGGCTGATCCGGCGCTTTGTCGACCCCGCCGCCGAGGTCCTGTTTGTTCCCCCGGCCGAGGTCGACGGCGTCGCAGAGCGGTTCGAGGCCACGCCGTTCGACACTCCGGACGCGCCCTGGACCCATGTCGGCGACCGGTGCACCTTTGACGCGATGGTCGAGGGGTTCGGGCTCGCCTGTCCGGCGCTGGACACGATGGCCGATGTGATCCGCGCCGCCGACACCGGCCGCTGCGACACCGTCGCAGAAGCCGCCGGGCTGCTGGCGCTGTCCGTGGGGCTGTCGCGCGCCTGCAAGGATGATCTGGCCCAGCTTGACGCCGGAATGATCCTCTACGATGCCCTCTTCCGCTGGGCCCGCGACGGGGCCGGCGAAACGCACGGCTGGCCAGGAAAGCATCACCCATGACCCGCTCTTATTCCGAACTGTTCCGCGTCTTTGGCCGCATCGGCCTGTTGTCTTTTGGCGGACCCGCCGCCCAGATCGCGCTGATGCACCGCGAGTTGGTCGAGGAGCGCGACTGGCTGACCGAGGACGGGTTTCTGCGCGCCCTGTCGCTGTGCATGCTGCTGCCGGGGCCAGAGGCGATGCAACTGGCGACCTATGCCGGCTGGCGTCAGCGCGGTGTTGCCGGCGGGCTGATCGCGGGCGGGCTCTTTGTCCTGCCCGGCGCCGCCGTGATCGCGGCGCTGGTCGCGCTTTATGTCAGCTTTGGCGATCTGCCGCTGGTTCAGGCCGGGTTCCTCGGGATCAAGGCCGCCGTGATCGTCATCGTGCTGCAGGCGCTGCACAAGATTTCGAAACGCGCGCTGGTGCGGCCCTCGGCCTGGTGGATCGCGGGGCTGGGCTTTGTCTCGATCTTCGCGCTGAACATGCCGTTTCCGCTGATCATCGCCTTTGCCGCGCTCTGGGGCTGGTTCACGGCGCCGGACGATCCGCAGCCCGCCGCGCCCGCCGCGACGCCTGCGGCCGCGACCCTGCGCACCGCCGCCATCTGGGTGCCGCTGTGGCTGGGGCCGCTGGCTGCACTCAGCCTGGCGCAGGCCGGGCTGCTCGCCGACCTGGGATGGTTCTTTGCCAAGCTGGCGGTGGTCACCTTTGGCGGGGCCTATGCGGTGCTCGCCTATATGACCCAGACGGTGGTGGTGCAGCATGGCTGGATCACGGCACCCCAGATGATCGACGCGCTGGGGCTGGCCGAAACCACGCCGGGGCCGCTGATCCTGGTCACGCAATTCGTCGCCATGCTGGCCGGGTTCCTGCAGGGCGGCGCGGGGCTGGCGCTGGCTGCGGGCGCTGTGGCGCTCTGGGCGACCTTCGTGCCCTGTTTCCTGTGGATTTTCCTGGCCGGTCCCTATCTCGACCAGATCGCGGCGCGGCCCCGGCTGGGCGATGCGCTGCAGGCGATCACGGCGGCGGTTGTCGGCGTGATTCTCAACCTCTCGGTCTGGTTTTCCCTGCATGTGCTGTTTGGACAGATCGCCACCGCGCACCTGGGTCCGATCCGTCTGATCCGGCCGGTCTGGGACACGTTGGACCTGCGGGCACTGGCCCTGACGGCGCTGGCGGCAGCCTTGTTTCTGGGCATCCGTCGCGGCATGGCGGAAACATTGGCCATCATGGCCGCGGCGGGTGTCCTGCTTTCCTATTTCTGATCGAGAATCTGTATCGGACGCTCTTTTGTTTCTCTCAGAAACCCTTATGCTCAGGCCAACTTAGCTGAGGCTGCTGCATGTCGCGAGATATCGATTACGGAAACCTGATGCACCAGGCGATGCGCGGTCTGATCAAGACCGTGCTCAGAGACGTGGCAAAAAACGGTCTTCCCGGAGCGCATCATTTTTTCATCACTTTCGACACCGGGCACCCCGATGTCGAACTGGCCGACTGGCTGTCGGATCGTTACCCCGGTGAAATGACCGTGGTCATGCAGCACTGGTTCGACAATCTCGATGTGGGCGAGGACGGGTTCGCCATCACGCTCAATTTCGGCGACTCGCCCGAGCCGCTCTACATCCCCTATGACGCGATCAAGACCTTCGTCGATCCCTCGGTCGAATTCGGTCTGCGGTTCGAATCGGCGGAGGAAGAGGACGAGGTCGAGGAGCCCCTGCCCGACAACGCGGACGAGGCCCAGGACGACGACACCCATGACGCGCGCCCCGACGCCGAGGTTGTGTCGCTGGACAGTTTCCGCAAGTAACCCCCTGCCCGCCGCTGCCGTTTTGTCGGTTGCGGGTTACTGTTTCGCCAGAAAGGTCGAGACAGAGCGTTGCTTGTCACCGTTGCGCAGGTTGGTGAAATCCAGCATGAGCCCGCCCTCGGCCAGCGTCCGGTCGAACTGCTGCAGTTCGTAGCCGCCTTCGTCGTCCACGAACAGCGAATAGACCGTCATCGTGTCCCCTGTGATGCGGCCCCAGACAAAGGGTTCGCCTTTCATCGGATCCAGCTGCACGGCGTGGCCAAAGACATTGCGTGTCATCGCGGCGGCATAGATCCCCTCGCGATCCGACGGCACAAAGTCGATGGAATATGATTTTTCCTTGATCCGCCCGTCCGGCTTGTGGGTCGCCGACGTCCATTGGACGATAAAGCCGTGTTTGGTTTCCGAGATGCTGACGCTCATGTCCCGCGTGATGGTGGAGCCATCGGCGGAAACCACGTCGGCCGACCCGGTGTAATCGCCGACAAAATCGGACACCTCGGCCGCCCGGCCCGCACCCGTCGCCAGCAACAGGCAGGCCAATGCCGACCAGAACGCGACCATGACCTTGGTCCTGACCTGGGAAACCGGTATCGCACGCATCAGACGTCCTTTCGTGTTTCGCAGGCGGATCGCCGCGCTGCATCTGGGATCTGTCCCGGCATCTTACAAGCTTGCGCATGCGGAACAACGCCACCGTTGCCCCGCAGGCGGAAAAATGATGACCGCGCCGGGACCAGTTGACCGCTATACCTTTGACGTAGGTCCATTTAGGATGCGCGCAACTGGCCAATTGCACGTCCCGCGCGGGGCGGCTAAACGGCATGCGACTGTATACCCGACGGAGTTGACAGATGTCCGAAACCCGCACCGAAACCGACAGCTTTGGCCCACTGGAGGTCCCCTCCGACAAGTATTGGGGCGCCCAGACCCAGCGGTCGATCATGAATTTCCCGATCGGCTGGGAAAAACAGCCCGTCGCCATCGTGCGCGCGCTGGGCGTGATCAAACAGGCCTGCGCAATGGCCAACAAGGCCAGCGGCGCGCTGGACGCGAAACTGGCCGACGCGATCATCCAGGCGGCCGGCGAAGTGTTCCAAGGCAAGTTCGACGACAACTTTCCGCTGGTAGTCTGGCAGACCGGGTCGGGCACCCAGTCGAACATGAACTCGAACGAGGTGATCGCCAACCGCGCGATCGAGATCCTGGGCGGCGTGATCGGATCCAAGGACCCGGTGCACCCGAACGATCACTGCAACATGGGGCAGTCGTCGAACGACACCTTCCCCACCGCCATGCACATCGCCACCGCGATGAGCGTGCGCGACGTGCTGATCCCCGGCCTGACCAAGCTGGCCGAGGGGCTGGAGGCCAAGTCGGCAGAGTTCAAGGACATCATCAAGATCGGCCGCACCCACACCCAGGACGCCACCCCGCTGACGCTGGGCCAGGAATTCTCCGGCTATGCCCACCAGATCCGCCAGGGTCTGGCGCGGGTCGAGGCGGCGATGCCCGGCATCTACGAGCTGGCGCAGGGCGGCACCGCCGTCGGCACCGGGCTGAACACCAAGGCCGGCTGGGGCGAAACCGTGGCCGCCAACATGGCGGAAATCACCGGCCTGCCCTTTGTCACCGCGCCCAACAAGTTCGAGGCGCTGGCAGCCCATGACGCGATGGTGTTCCTGTCGGGCGCTTTGGCCACCATCGCCGGCAGCTGCTACAAGATCGCCAACGACATCCGGCTGCTGGGATCAGGCCCGCGCTCGGGTCTGGGCGAGTTGATCCTGCCGGAGAACGAGCCGGGATCGTCGATCATGCCGGGCAAGGTCAACCCGACCCAGGCCGAGGCGCTGACCCAGGTCGCCGCCCACGTCATGGGCAACGACGCCGCGATCAAGTTCGCCGGAAGCCAGGGCCATTTCGAGCTGAACGTCTACAACCCGATGATGTCCTACAACCTGCTGCAGTCGATCCAGCTTCTGGGCGATGCCGCCGACAGCTTTACCGAGCGGATGCTGATGGGCATCCAGGCCAACGAGCCGCGCATCGACAAGCTGATGAAGGAATCGCTGATGCTGGTGACAGCACTTGCACCGACCATCGGCTATGACAACGCCACCAAGGTTGCCAAGACGGCGCACAAGAACGGCACCACGCTGAAGGAAGAGGCGATTGCGCTGGGCTTTGTCGACGAGGCGACGTTTGACGCGGTGGTGCGTCCCGAGCAGATGATCGGGCCCAAGGGCTGATGGCGGAACCGGTCAACCTGAACCGGTTCCGAAAGGCAAAGGCGCGGGCCGACAAGAAGGCCCGCGCCGACGAAAACGCGGTGAAATTCGGCCGCACCAAAGCCGAACGCGAGTTGGAACGCGCCCGCGCCGAGAAGGCCCGGAGCGACATCGACAGCCACAAACGCGATGAGTGACCGGCCGAAGAAACACTCGCTGACCCTGCGCGGCCACCGCACCAGCGTGTCGCTGGAGGACGAGTTCTGGGACATGTTCCGCGAGATCGCCGCCGAAGAGGGCCGCGCGCTCAACGACCTGGCCGCCGAGATCGACGCCGCGCGTGGCACCGACTGCGGGCTGGCCTCGGCGATCCGGCTTTTCGTGCTGCGCCGGTTAAGGGCGCGTTAACCCCGGGCTGGCAGGGTTGCGGGCATGAGCCAACCCCAGCGACATCGCAACATCCCGTCCCCCCTGTCGCCAGATGCCTGGATGGCCGATCTGTTCCGGTCCAAGGCGGTGATGGACGGCGCCGTGATCCGGCGCAAGATCCGCGACATCGAACGGTATGCCGGTATGCAGCGGTTCGAAAAAGAGCTGCGCCGCCGCGGGTTTCAGGCCTTTGCCAATGGCGGCCAACTGATCATCGTCTGCAATCAGGATCCTGTCCGCCGCGTCCTGTAGCCGTTTTCTTTGAAAGAAAACGGACCGGAATTTTTAAAAAATTCCGGCGATCTATCCCGCCTTTTTCTTCTTCTTCTCCGCCACCACCTTCTCGGCCAGCTCCAGCGCGATGGCAAAGGCGCCCTTGATCTTGTCGCTGTCGCGGCGCCAGTCGCGGCGGACGACGATCTTGTTGTCCTTGACCTTGGCCAGCCCCTTCTGACCCTGGATGAACTCCACCAGCCCCTGCGGCGAGGCGAACTTGTCGTTGTGGAACTGGATCGTCCCGCCCTTGGGGCCGCCATCCAGCTTGGCGATGCCGGCACGTTTGCACATCGCCTTGATCCGCACCACCAGCAGCAGGGTGTTGACCTCTTTCGGCAGCTTGCCAAAGCGGTCGATCAGTTCTGCGGCAAACCCTTCGAGTTCCACCTTTGTGGTGAGTGAACTGAGCCGGCGGTAGAGCCCCAGCCGCACATCTAGGTCGGGCACGTAATCCTCGGGGATCAGCACCGGCACGCCGAGGTTGATCTGCGGCGCCCATTGGTCGTCGGCCTCGGACAGCCCTTCCATCTCGCCGGCCTTGATCTTGGCAATCGCCTCTTCCAGCATCGACTGGTACAACTCGTACCCCACGTCGCGCATCTGGCCCGATTGTTCCTCGCCCAAAAGGTTGCCGGCGCCGCGAATGTCGAGATCCTGACTGGCCAGGGTAAAACCTGCCCCCAGCGTGTCGAGCGAGCCCAGAACGCGCAGGCGTTTTTCGGCGGTGGGGGTCAATTTCGCCCGTGGCTTGGTCGTCAGATAGGCGTAGGCGCGGGTTTTCGACCGCCCCACCCGGCCGCGGATCTGGTAGAGCTGCGCGAGGCCGAACATGTCGGCGCGGTGTACGACCATGGTGTTCGCCGTCGGAATATCCAGCCCGGATTCGACAATCGTCGTGGCCAGCAGCACGTCGTATTTGCCGTCGTAAAAGGCGTTCATCCGGTCGTCGAGTTCACCCGCCGCCATCTGCCCGTGGGCGACGACATAGGTCAGCTCGGGCAGCTGTTCCTTCAGGAAGTCCTCGATCTCGGCCAGGTCGGAAATGCGGGGCACCACATAGAAGCTGTGGCCGCCGCGATAGTGTTCGCGCAAGAGTGCCTCGCGGATGGTCACCGCGTCGAAATCGCTGACGTATGTGCGGATCGCCAGCCGGTCGACCGGCGGTGTGCCGATGATCGACAGGTCGCGCACACCCGACAGCGACAGCTGCAGCGTGCGCGGGATCGGCGTGGCGGTCAGGGTCAGCACGTGGATATCGCTGCGCAGCTGTTTCAACCGCTCTTTGTGGGAGACGCCAAAATGCTGCTCCTCGTCGATGATCAGCAGGCCAAGGTTCTGGAACCGGATCCCCTTGGCCAAGAGCGCGTGGGTGCCCACCACGATATCCACTGTGCCCCGCGCCAGCCCGTCGCGGGTTTTCTGGGCGTCGCCGACGCTGACGAACCGGCTGAGCTGGCGCACGGTCATCGGGAAGCCGCGGAAGCGTTCGGCAAAGCTGGCGTAGTGTTGCCGGGCTAGCAGCGTCGTGGGCGCAATGATCGCCACCTGGACGCCGGACATGGCCGCGACGAAGGCCGCGCGCATCGCCACCTCGGTCTTGCCAAACCCCACGTCGCCGCAGATCAGCCGGTCCATCGGGGTGCCGCTGGTCAGATCGTCCAGCACGTCGCCGATGGCGCGCAGTTGGTCGTCGGTTTCCTGATAGGGAAAGCGGGCGCTGAAGGCCTCCCATGCGTGGTGTTCGGGTTCCAGCACCGGCGCCTTGCGCAGGGCGCGTTCCGCAGCCACCCGGATCAGCCGGTCGGCCATCTCGCGGATGCGTTCCTTGAGCTTGGCTTTCTTGGCCTGCCACGCACCGCCACCGAGCCGGTCTAGCAGCCCCTCGTCATGGCCGTATTTCGACAGCAGCTCGATGTTTTCGACCGGCAGATACAGCCGCGCCTGTTCGGCGTATTCCAGGCTGATGCATTCATGCGCCGCGCCGGCGGCGGTGATCACCTCCAGCCCGTGGTAGCGGCCGATGCCGTGGTCGACGTGGACCACGAGGTCACCGGGCGACAGCGACTGGGTTTCGGTCAGGAAGTTTTCGGCCTTGCGGCGTTTCTTGGGGGCGCGGATCAGCCGGTCGCCCAGCACGTCCTGTTCGGCAATCACCGTCAGATCGGGGGTCTCGAACCCGTGTTCCAGCGCCCAGACCGCCAGATGCAGACCGCGTTTGCCAATCCGCGTCGCATCGGTGACCGGGATGGTCTCTGACAGCCCTTCATCCTCGATCAGCCCCGACAGCCGCTCGCGCGCGCCTTCGGAGTAGGAAGCGACCAGAACCGGGCCCTTGTCCATCCTCGCCTTGAGATGATCGGCCAAAGCCCCGAAAAGGCTGATGTTTTCCTGCTGGCGTTCGGGCGCGAAATTGCGGCCGATGCGGCCGCCGGCATCGATCACGCCCGGGCCGCTGGCCTGTGGCAGCGGGTTGAACTGCAGCACCCGGCGGTCGTCAACGGCGGTCATCCATGCCGCATCGTCCAAAAACAGCAGCCCCGGCGGGATCGGTTTATAGACCGTGTCCATGCGCGATTTCTGGGTCATCGCGAGGCGGCGGGTCTCATACTGGTCGGCGATGCTGTCCCAGCGCGCCAACCGCGCCGGGGTGACCTGATCGTCCAGCGTCACCGTGGCACCGGGCAGGTAGTCAAAGAGCGTTTCCAGGCGGTCGTGAAAGAACGGCAGCCAGTGTTCGATGCCCTGATGCTTGCGCCCGGCGCTGACCGCCTCGTAAAGCGGGTCGTCGGTGCCGGCGGCGCCGAATTCGATGCGGTAGTTCTGGCGGAACCGGGTGATGGCCGCCTCGTCCAGGATCACCTCGCTGACCGGGGCCAGTTCGACCACCTCGAGCTTGTCGGTGGTGCGCTGGCTTACCGGGTCGAACCGCCGCGCCCCGTCCAGCACGTCGCCGAACAGGTCGAGCCGCACCGGCCCGCCCTCGCCCGGCGGAAAGATGTCGATGATGCCGCCGCGCACGGCATAGTCGCCCGGTTCCATCACTGTCGGGCTCTGGCTAAAGCCCATGCGCACCAGGAACTGGCGCAGCGCGGTCTCATCCACACGGCCGCCGACGCGGGCGGTAAAGGCCGCCTCGCGCAGCACGGCCCGCGCCGGAACCCGCTGCGAGGCGGCGTTCAGCGTGGTCAGCAGGACAAAGCGCGCGGGCATCTGGTGCACCAGCGCCGCCAGCGTTGCCATCCGCGCGGCCGAGATGTCGGGATTGGGGGACACCCGGTCATAGGGCAGGCAATCCCAGCCGGGAAAGACAAACACCGGCATGTCGGGCGCAAAAAACGCCAGCGCCGCGCGCATGGCCTCCATCCGCTTGTCATCGCGCGCCACATGCAGCACCGGCGCGCCGGATTTCGCCACCTCGTCCAGGATCAGGCGGGCGTCAAATCCCTCGGGGGCGCCGCCTACCGTGATATGCTTCGCTGATGTCATTGCCGCAACCGCTCCGGTTCTACCCCAGAACGCCGATCGACAGGTTCTGATACATGCCCCACAGGGCCGTGACGAAAATGGCCAGCGCCCCGATCAGCTGGGTATAGAGGCGACAGCGCGACAGCCGCTTGTGCAACAGCTCTCCCTGCGGCTGCTCGGCCTCGATCAGCCGCGCGGTGGACAGGTTCAACAACGCCACGAAAGACATTGGAAAGCCCAAGAGAAATACCGCCTGCGCGAACTCCACTTCGTAGTGAAAGCCCAGCATCGCCAGGGCCGAGAGCACGAAACAGCTGAGCCCGAGGATCCACAGCCCCGACACCCGGCCGATATACAGCATCCGGTTGACGTTGACGCGGGTGATGTCCTGCAGATCCTGTTCCGCCTGCCCGCCGACCCGGCGCGCCCGCAGCACCATGTCAAACGGCACGCCCAGCACCCAGTGGCTGGCCGACGACCAGACAACCGCAAGGGCGATCCAGTACCAGAGGTTCGAAAACGACCGCATGTCGATCATCTCGAAAATGGTGGAATACCAGTTCACTTGACCTGCCCTTTTGTCCGTCTGCCCGTTGCCACACGCCCGTGCCGGGCATTGATACTCTTGTGAGCGGCGGTTTTCCATGCCACCCAATGCATAATTGTTCAAGGAGATCCGCCATGAAACCCACGGTCGCCCCGTTTCCCGCCACCCGCCTGCGCCGCGCGCGACAAACTCCGGGCATCCGGGGGCTGGTGCGCGAAAACTATCTGGCGACCGGCGACCTGATCTGGCCCGTCTTTGTGCGCGAGGGCAAGGGCGAGGAAGAGCCGGTGCCGTCGATGCCGGGTGTGATGCGGCGCAGTGTCGACAAGATCGCCGAGGCCGCGCGCGAGGCGCAGGCCCTGGGCATCCCGGCGATGTGCATCTTTCCCTATACCCCGCTGGAGCAGCGCACCGAGGACTGCGCCGAGGCCTGGAACCCCGACAACATCGCTAACCGCGCCATCCGCGCCATCAAGGACGCGGTGCCCGAGATGACGGTGATGACCGACGTGGCGCTGGATCCCTATAACATCAACGGTCATGACGGCTATGTGGTGGACGGCGAGATCGTCAATGACCGCACGGTCGAGGCGCTGGTCAAGATGACACTGGCCCAGGCCGAGGCGGGCGCCGACATCATCGGCCCCAGCGACATGATGGACGGGCGGATCGGGTCGATGCGGCAGGCGCTGGAATCCGAGGGCCACCAGAAGGTGATGATCCTGTCCTATACCGCGAAATACGCCAGCGCCTTTTACGGCCCGTTCCGCGACGCGGTGGGCGCCAGCGGCGCGCTGACCGGCGACAAGAACACCTATCAGATGGACCCGGCCAATTCGAACGAGGCGCTGCGGCTGGTCGAACGCGACCTGACCGAAGGCGCCGACATGGTGATGGTCAAACCCGGCCTGCCCTATCTCGATATCTGCCGGCGGGTGAAGGACACGTTCGGCGTGCCGACCTTTGCCTACCAGGTCAGCGGCGAATACGCGATGATCCAGGCCGCCGCCCAGAACGGCTGGATCGACGGCGAAAAGGTGATGATGGAAAGCCTGATGGCGTTCAAACGCGCCGGGTGTGACGGGGTGCTGACCTATTTCGCACCGGCGGCGGCGCGCCTGCTGAACGGCTGACCCCGCCCGGCTCTGGAACAGCCCCGGCGCCTGGGCTAAGCTGCAGCCATTGAACCCAGCACTTTGGGCGGGCGCGCCATCGCGCCCGCAACCGCTGATTGGAGCTGCGCCATGACCGGCACCGGGCACACCCTGTCTTTCATCACCTCCAGCGGCGATGACCGCATCGACGGTGTGCTGGCCTACCGGTCGTGGGCCGACCCGACAGTGCGGTTTTCCTTCCCGACCTCGGACTCGGTCTATGGCAACGAGTATGGCGGCGGCGAGGACGCCGGGTTCTTTGCGCTGACCGCAACGATGCAGACCGCGGCGCGGCGCGCGCTCGAGGTGAACTTTGGCAATGCCGCCAACGATGGCTTTGCAATCGAGGGGTTCACCGGTCTGCGGCTGGCTGAAACCACGTCCGCCAATGCCCACCTGCGGCTGGCCCAGACCAACCTGAACCCTTATGGGGCCGGCACCGCCTGGGCCTATCTCCCCTCGACCGAACCCAGCGGCGGCGACGTCTGGTTCTCGACGGTGCGATATGATTACACCGCGCCCCGCGCGGGCAATTACGCCCACCTGACCATGCTGCACGAAATCGGTCACGCGCTGGGGCTGGACCACGCCCATTCCGCCGGGGCCTTTGGCGCGGTTCCGGCCGCTTATGACGCGATGGAATACACGCTGATGACCTACCGGTCCTATGTCGGCGGCGCGCTCAGCGGCTACACGAACGAGACCTGGGGCTATGCCCAGAGCTTCATGATGCTGGACATCGCGGCGCTGCAGTACCTCTACGGCGCGGATTTCACCACCAACGCGGGCGACACCGTCTACAGCTGGACCCCCGGTTCGGGGATCACCGGTGTTGACGGGCGCAACGCGATCAACCCCGGCGCCAACCGGATTTTCGCCACGGTCTGGGACGGTGGCGGCATCGACACATACGACCTGTCGGCCTATGCCACCGATCTGGCCATTGACCTGGCGCCGGGGGCGGCCTCGCTGTTTGACGCGGCCCAGCTCGCCCGGCTCGCAAGCGGCATCTACGCCAGTGGAAACATCTATAACGCCCTGCTTTATCAGGACGATCTGCAGTCCCTGATCGAAAACGCCCTCGGTGGCACGGGCGACGATCGGATCAGCGGCAACGTGGCGGACAACGCGCTGAACGGCGGTCCCGGCGACGACCGGCTGACCGGCCGGCAGGGCGACGACCGGCTGACCGGCGGCAGTGGCGACGACACGCTGATCGGCGGCAGCGGCGATGACCGGCTGACCGGCGGGCGGGGCAACGACGCGCTGCGCGGCCAGACCGGAGACGACGACCTGCGCGGCCATGCCGGGGATGACGTGCTGTTGGGTGCGCGTGGCCAGGACCGGCTGCTGGGTGGCGCCGGCAACGACCTGATGTGGGGCGGCGGCGACGATGACGTGCTGATCGGCCAGGGCGGCAATGACGAGATGTATGGCGATGCGGGCGACGACCTGCTGATCGGTGGCCTGGGCCAGGACCGGATGATGGGCGGCGACGGGGCGGATGTGTTCCGGTTTCACGGCATCGACGACAGCCCGTTGTCCGCCAGCGACGAGATAATCGACTTTGTGTCCGGCCAGGACCGGATCGATCTCTCACCCCTCGCCGCCGCGCCCTTCTCCTTTGCCATCGGCGGCGGGTTCACCGGCACCGGACCGCATGTGTCGGTGCGCGCCTCGGGAACCGACCTGCGGGTGCTTGTCGATGCCGATGGCGACGGCACCGCCGATCTGCGCATTATCCTGTCCGGGGTCACCACGGTCACCGAATCCGATTTTCTGCTCTGATCCGTTCAAATCCACCTGATCACTGGCGATAACCCGCCGAATCAGCCCTGTTGCCGCGTGACAGCCCCCGGTGATGGGCGTATATGTAGCGGCAAGGCCGGATAAACCGGCCAAATCAGGTACCAGAGACAGGCAACAATATGATGAGCAGCACTCCACCGAACCGGCTGACACGCCGCGCCTTCGCGCTTTCCGGACTGGCCGCGGCCGGTGTCACCGCCGCCTGCGGCAACGGCGTGGGCAGCAACAACGCGGCCAAGATCGACGCCCGCGTCGACGCGACGCTGAACCAGATGTACGGACAGTATCCCAACACCCTGACACTGGCGGAAAAGTCGACCGGCATGCTGGTCATGCCGCTGGTGACCGAGGCGGGCTTTGGCTTTGGCGGCGCATTCGGGCGCGGCGCGCTGCGGGTCAACGGCGTCACCGTCGACTATTATTCGACCGTCAAAGGCAGCGCCGGGTTCCAGATCGGCGCACAGCAATATGCCCACGTGCTGTTCTTCATGACCGACGATGCGCTGGCCGGGTTCCGCCGGTCCTCGGGCTGGGCCGCCGGGGCCGATCTGGTCTATGTGCTCAACGACCAGGGCGACGCCATGGCGACCGACACCAACACCCTGCGCTCGCCGATCCTGGCGGCGGTGTTCGGACAGGCCGGCATCTATGCCGGTGCCTCGCTCGAAGGCACCAAATACACCCGCATCATCCCCTGATCGCGGCTTTGGCGGGCCCTCTGGCGGGCCTGCCGTGACGGCATCCGACACCGCGCGGCTGCCGCCTTTCCCCGGCTGACGTATTCCCTTAGGTTGGGCCGCAATTCTGGACCTGTCCGCGCCCCTGCCTTGCGCGTTTCAGGCCGCGTCGAAACGGGCACAAACGGGAAAACCATGGGAACCGTCTTTCGTTGGCTGCTGCGCATCGCTGCCGGGCTGGTGCTTCTGGTCGTGCTCGGCGTTGCGCTGGTCTACTACCTCGCGTCTCAGTCGCTGCCGGATTACGACCGCACCGTTGCCGTGCACGGGCTGAGCGGACCGGCGGAAATCGTGCGCGACAATGCCAATGTGCCGCATATTTTTGCCGAAACCGACGCGGATGTGTTCTTTGGGCTCGGTTACGCTCACGCGCAGGACCGGCTGTGGCAGATGACGATCGCGCGCCGCTCGGCGCAGGGACGGCTGTCCGAAGTCTTTGGCGTGCGCACCGCCGAGGTCGACCGCCTGATGCGGCGGCTCGACATTTACCGGCTGGCCCAGCAATCGGTCGAACATCAGGACCCCGACACACTGACCGCCCTGCGGGCCTATTCCGCCGGGGTGAACGCGCGGCTGGCCGAGATCAACGAAGATGCGCTGGGGCGCGGCGCCCCGGAAATGTTCCTGTTCAACGCCCCCGTGGCGCCCTGGCAACCGGCGGATTCGCTGGCGCTGGTCAAACTGATGGCGCTGCAGCAAAGCGGCCACATGCAGAACGAGGTGCTGCGCGCGCGCACCGCGCTGATGCTGGCGGACCCGGCGCGGCTGGCCGACATCCTGCCCGAGGCCCCCGGAACCGGCGTCGCCGCCCTGCCCGAATACGCGGCCCTGTTCCCCGGACTGCCGCGATACGCCGAGGGCCAACCGATGCCCGACACGCCACTGTCCCCGTTTCCGCGCCGCGGGTTGGGCGGGGCCTCGAACGCATGGGCCGCCGCGCCGTCGCGTTCGGCCTCGGGCGGCACCCTGCTGGCCAACGATCCGCACCTGAATTTTTCTGCGCCCTCGCCGTGGTACCTGGCCCGGCTGGAGCTGTCGTCAGGCGGCGTCATCGGCGGCACGATGCCCGGCGTTCCGGTGGTTCTCACCGGGCGCAGCACCCGGCTGGGCTGGGGGCTCACCTCTTCCTACATGGATGACCAGGATCTGTTCATCGAACGGCTCAACCCCGACAACCGCGAAGAATACCTGACCCCGCAGGGTTACAAGACCTTTGAAACGCGCCCCTCGATCATCGAGATCAAGGACGCCCGCCCGATCACCCTGACCCTGCGCTGGACCGAAAACGGCCCCGTGTTGCCGGGCAGTGTCTATAACCTTGAAACCATCACGCCGCCCGGCCATGTCGCGGCGCTCGGCTGGACCGGGCTCAGCCCGCGCGACACCACGCTCAGCGCCGCGATGGGCCTCATGCGCGCCAGCAGCGTCCAGCAGGCGATTGCCGCCGCCGAAGGCTTTGTCGCGCCGTCACAGAACCTGACGCTGGTCGACCAGACCACCATCGCGATGAAGACGCTGGGCGCCGCCCCCCGCCGCGACCCCCGGCACCAGAGCCGCGGACGGCTGCCGGCGCAGGGCTGGCGCAGCGAAAACCGCTGGGACGGGCGCGCGCCCTATGCGGCAAACCCCGAATTCATCGCACCGCGCGGCGGCATTCTGGGCAACACCAACAACAAGATCCTCGAACGGCCCTTTCCCAACCACGTCTCCTATCTCTGGGGCGACACCCAGCGGATCTACCGCTGGCAGCGGCTGATGCAGTCCCGGCAGGTCCATACCCGCGACAGCTTTATCGAGGCGCAGCTCGACCCGGTCAGCTATACCGCCCGTTCGCTGCTGCCGCTGATCGGGGCCGACCTGTGGTTCACCGGCCAGGCCGCCCCCGAGGGCACGCCCGAACGCCAGCGCCAGATCGCCCTGGCGCTGCTGGCGGACTGGAACGGCGAGATGAACGAACACCTGCCCGAGCCGCTGATCTATGCCGCCTGGATCCGTGCCCTGCAGAAACGGCTGATCGCCGATGACCTCGGCCCGCTGGCGGATGAGTTCAACCACGTGGAGCCGGTGTTCCTGGAGCGGGTGTTCCGCAACATCGACGGCGCCGCCGCCTGGTGCGATGTCCGCCAGAGCGCGCCGCAGGAAAGCTGTACCGAAATGGCGCGCCTCGCGCTGGACGACGCGCTGGTCTGGATCGGCGACAAATACGGCACCGCGCTGGAAACCCTGCGCTGGGGCGACGCGCATCAAGCCACCCACGATCACCCGATCCTGGGCAGCGTGCCGGTGCTGCGCTACTTCGTGAACATCCGCCAGTCCACCAGCGGCGGCGACAACACCCTGCAACGCGGGCTGAGCTCGGGCCGGGATCCCGACCCGTTCGAAAACGTGCACGGCGCCGGCTATCGCGGGGTCTACGATTTCGCCGACCCCGACAGCTCGGTCTTTGTGATCGCCACCGGGCAATCGGGCCATTTCCTGTCCCGCCACTACGATGACATGGCCCAGCTGTGGCGGCGCGGTGAATATATCCCGATGTCGCTGGACGCGGATCTGGCCCGCGCGGCCTCTGTCGGCGTGACCCGGCTGATGCCACGGCGGCCCTAGGGCCATGGAACAGATCGCCCTGTCACTGATCGCCCTGGGCCTGCTGTTTCTGGCCGGGCTGGCCGCTGACCGTATCGGCGACCGCACCCGCCTGCCCCGCGTCACGCTGTTGCTCGGTTGCGGGTTGATCGCCGGACAATCCGGATATGACCTGATCCCGGACACGGTGACGCAACTCTATCCGCTGGTCTCGATCATCGCCCTGACGATGGTGGCCTTCCTGCTGGGCAGCAGCCTGTCGCTGCGGGCGATGGTGCAGCATGGCCGGGCGATCTTGGTGATCTCGCTGTGCATCGTGATCGCGACGCTGGCCATCGTCGCGCTGGGCCTCTGGGCGATGGGTCTGCCGCTTGCCGCCGCGCTGGTGCTGGGCGCCCTGGCGACCGCCACCGATCCGGCCGCCACTTTCGATGTGATCCGCCAATCCCGGACCGACAGCGCCTTCACCCGGACCCTGAAAGGGATCGTGGCCATCGACGACGCCTGGGGCCTGATCGTGTTCAGCCTCATCATCGTGCTGGCCACGGGGCTTGAGGGCAGCACCGGCGGGGCCGGCGTCCTGTCGCTCGCGGTCAAGGAAATCGCCGGCTCGGTCGCGCTGGGGCTGGCCATCGGGCTGCCGGCGGCGCTGCTGACAGGCCGGCTGTCGGATGGTGAACCGCTCCGGATCGAGGCGCTCGGGCTGGTCTTCCTGACCGCGGGGCTCGCGCTGCTGCTTGACCTGTCCTACCTGATCACCGGCATGACCGTCGGCACCGTCATCGTCAACCTCGCCCGGCACCACACAAAGGCGTTCCACGAGATCGAAAGCGTGCAATGGCCGTTTCTGGTGATCTTCTTCATCCTCGCCGGTGCCACCCTCGACGCCGAGGCGCTGCGCGCGCTGGGCTGGTTCGGGGCCGGCTATATCCTGTTGCGCGGCCTCGGACGGGTCGTGGGCGGGCTCTGGGGCGGCGCGATCGCCCAGGTGCCCGCGAACCAGCGGCTCTGGTACGGCCCCGCCCTGCTGCCGCAGGCCGGTGTCGCCATCGGCATGGCGCTGATCGCCGCGGACCACCTGCCCGAATACGGCGACATGATCATGGCGCTGACCATCGGTGCCACGGTGGTTTTCGAACTGGTCGGGCCGATTGCCGCCGCCAGGGCCATCGCCCGCGTCAACCCGCCGCCCGACGCGTGACGCCGCCGGAAAATTTCAAATTTTCCGTGCAAAATTCTTTGAAAGAATTTTGGCGTTTCACAATGCGGCGAACTGGGCTTCCTGGCGCGCGGTCCACAAGACGGTGATGTCGAACCCGTCTTCGGTCTGCTCTTCGGACTGCACGAGGTCCTGTTCGAACAGCCAAGCGCGCTTGCGTCCTTCGGAAAATGCAAGGTGCAGCCGCTCTTCGCGGCGCACGCCCTGCAATTTCTCCGCCACCGCCGCGAGCAGCGCGGGCAGTCCCTCGCCGGTCAACGCCGATATGGCAAAGACGTCGGGGTCGCGGTCCGCGCGCGTGCGCATGGCCGCGCGCGGGTCTTCCTCAAGCAGGTCCAGCTTGTTCCAGACCTCCAGCCGGGCGCGCGAGTCGTCGACGCCCAGCGAGGTCAGGATCGCCTCGACATCCTGCGCCTGCTCTTCGGTGCTGGCGTGGCTGATGTCGCGCACATGCACGATCAGGTCGGCGGCCAGCACCTCTTCCAGCGTCGCGCGAAACGCCGCGACCAACTCGGTCGGCAGATCCGAGATGAACCCCACCGTATCGGACAGGATCACCTCCGGCCCGTCGGGCAGCTGCACCCGCCGCATGGTCGGGTCGAGCGTGGCGAACAGCATGTCCTTGGCCATCACCTCGGCCCCGGTCAGCCGGTTGAACAGGGTCGATTTCCCGGCGTTGGTATAGCCCACTAGCGCCACGATCGGAAACGGCACCTTGGCGCGCGCGGTGCGGTGCAGTTCGCGGGTCTTGACCACCTTGTCGAGCTGCCGGCGCAGGCGCACCAGCTGTTCGTCGATGGCGCGCCGGTCCGCCTCGATCTGGGTTTCGCCGGGACCGCCGACAAAGCCCAGGCCGCCGCGCTGGCGTTCCAGGTGGGTCCAGGCCCGCACCAGCCGCGTCCGCTGGTAGCTGAGCGCCGCCATTTCCACCTGCAGCACACCCTCGCGGGTGCGTGCGCGGTCGCTGAAGATTTCCAGGATCAGCCCGGTCCGGTCGAGGATCTTGACCTTCCACGCCTTTTCCAGATTGCGCTGCTGCACCGGGGTCACCGGCCCGTCGATCAGCACCAGCTCAACATCGGCCGCCTTCAGCTTGGCATCCAGCTCCTCGATCTTGCCGGAGCCGAACAGATGCCCGGGCTGCGCCTTGGCCAGGCGCACCACGTCGCTGCCGATCACGTCCAGATCGGGCAAGGCCGCGGCCAGCGCCACGGCCTCTTCAAGCGCCGGACCGGGGTCGCGGCGGTCTCTGTCGGATTTGAGGTCCGGATGCAGCACCCAGGCCCGGGTCCGCACCCTGTCGTGTTCCATCAAGAAGCGTCTTCGCCCTCATAAAGGCTGATCGGCTGCGCCGGCATGATCGTCGAGATGGCGTGTTTATAGACCAGCTGAGATTGCCCGTCGCGGCGCAACAGCACGCAGAAATTGTCGAACCAGGTAATGACGCCCTGCAATTTCACGCCGTTGATCAGAAAAATCGTTACCGGAACCTTGGTTTTTCTAACGTGGTTCAGGAACGCGTCCTGGAGGTTTTGTCTGTCCGAAGCCATTTTATAGAAATCTCGCCTTTGTTCTTGTCACGCAATGCAGACCACAGCGCCCTCACAGTCAAGTATGTCGTGGCAACGAGGGATATTCCACCCGAAAAAAGCAGAGTCCAAGAGACACATTAACGCAAGCCCATTAGTTGCGCCAAAGATCGGGCGTGAACAGCGCGATGATCGCCAGTGTTTCAAGGCGACCCAGCACCATGGCCGCGCACAGAACCCCCTTGGCCGCCGCCCCCAGTTCGTTCAGCCGGATCGGAGTATCGGCGGCAATTTCGATCAGCGGGCCGGTGGTCGACAGGGTGGCGATGGTCAGCACAAACGCCTGCTCAAAGCTTGATCCCAGCGCCGCCAGCGTCACGCTGATCAGGGTCAGCGACAAGGCGAAGAGCATAAAGAACACCCAGGCGATAAAGGCGCCGTTTTTCTGGATTCGCTTGTTGCCCGACTGTTCGTTGCTGACGGACGACGGGTGGACCAGCCTCTGCATGTCGCGCAGCCCGTTGAGGTAGAGCGCATAGACCCGCAGCAGCTTGACCCCGCCCGCGGTGGTGGCGACACCGCCGCCGATCACCGCCAGCCCCATCAGGATCAACCCCGGCGTGCCCAGCCCCGACCATTGCCTGGCCTCCTCCCAGTCGGCGCTTTCGAATCCGGTGGTGGTCAGGAATGACATCACCGTGAACATCGACCCCCAGAACGCCCGCAGTGCCAGCACGAGGTTCTCGGTGGTGCTGACGTCAAAGGCCGCCAGCCAGTGCCGCAGGAACAGCAGGATCGGCAGGCCAAAGACCAGCAGCAGACCGATCCGGAACTCGGGGTCCTTGTCCAGCCGGGCGTGACCGGTGGTGGCGGTGTCCGAGGAAAAGGTCAGCCGCGACAGGGCAAAGAACATGAACAGGAACACGATCGCCTCGCCGATGATTCCGGTCTCGCTTCCCGACATGCCGCCCACCGGGGAAATGCCCGAGGTCGCCATCACCGACATCGCGTGGCAGAGCGCGGTCAGAGAGGCCTCGCCCGCCATCAGCAGCAAGATCCAGACCGCGCCGGTCAACCCGATATAGACCGGCGCCAGCGTCAGCGTGATCCGCAGCAGCCGTTTGCGCGGATCGCCCCGGTCCTGCTTCATCGGCGCATCCAGCGCCCGCCCCGGCTGGCCGCGCGCCGTCACCTCGAACCCGCCCAGCGACAGCGGCGCCAGAATAGCCGAGGCCGCGATCCACATCACCATACCGCCCATCCAGCCGACCTGCGCCCGCCACAGGTGCAGCGAGGCATCCAGCCGCGCGGGATCGTCAAACAGGTTCGCCCCCGTCGTCGTGATCGCGCTGACCATGTCGAAATAGGCGTTCAGAAACCGCGTCGTCTGCAACGCGTCATGCAGTGGCACCGCCAGAAACACCGGCAGCACCGCAAAGGTGAACAGCAGCGACAACAGCTGCCCCAGCGTGCCGAACCGGGGCTTGCGCTCGCCCAGCGACAGCGCAATCAGCGTCACACAGATCAGCCCCAGCAGGCCGGAGTAGAAAAACGACTGCGACACCGGGTGATTGTTGCGGATCAGCGCATGGGTCGCCGGCAGCCACATCGACAGCGACGCGATCCCCCAGATCAGCAGCGACAGCGGCAGTCGCAACAAAACTCCGGGCTGGGCGATCTCCTGTCGCATCAGAAAAAGTCGATCGAGACCTGCAGCAGCCGCTCGACCTCCGGCACATCGGCGGCCATGGCAAAGATCGCAACCACGTCGCCGTCCTCGATCCGCAGCCCGCCATCGGGCCGCAAGACCTGGTCCCCCTTGCGGATCGCCCCGATCAGCACACCTTCGGGAAAGCCGATGTCGCGCATGCGCTGTCCGGCCATGGGCGAGGTCGACAGCACCTCGGCCTCGATCACCTCGGCCTCGGCATCGCCGATGGAATAGACCTGCCGCACCCGGCCATGACGGATGTGGCGTAGGATCGAGCTGACCGTGGTGGCGCGCGGGTTGATATAGGCGTCGATGCCCAGCGGCCCCATCAGCGGCACCAGCGTCGGGTCGTTGATCAGCGCGATCGCCAGCGGACAGCCCTCGGCCTTGGCCCGCACGGCGGCCAGCATGTTGGTCTTGTCGTCATCGGTCACCGCCAGCATCGCGTCGGCGCGCGAAATTCCCGCCTCGTTCAACAGCGCGGCATCCAGCCCGTCGCCATGCAGCACGATGGTGCGTTCCAGCGTCTCGGCCGCGCGTTCGGCCTGTTTGCGGCTGCGTTCGATCACCTTGGCGCGGGTGCGGTGTTCGCTCTGCTCCAGCGTGCGCGCCACGTCCAGCCCGACGTTGCCGCCCCCGACAATGACCACGCGATCCTGCTTTTTCTGGGTCTTGCCAAAGACTTCCAGCGTCCTGTTGACGTCGTCGATATGGGCAAAGACATAACAGTCGTCGCCGGCAAACAGCTGATCGCCCGGTTCTGGCGCAAACAGGGTGCCGTCGCGCCGCACCCCCACCACGATCGAACGCAGGGTGGAAAACAGATCCGTCAGCTGGCGCAGCGGCGTGTTGACGATCGGACAGGTCTCGTCGATGGACACGCCCAACAGCTGCGCCCGCCCGTCCATGAAGGTTTCGGTATCAAAGGCCGCCGGCGCCGACAGACGCTGCATGGCGGCGGCGGCGACTTCGCGTTCAGGGCTGATCACCACGTCAATGGGCATGTGATCGCGACGATAGAGATCGGAATAGATCGCCGTCAGATAGCTTTGCGAGCGCAGCCGCGCGATCTTGCGCTGGATGGCAAAGACCGAATGCGCCACCTGGCAGGTCACCATGTTGACCTCGTCGGAATAGGTCGCGGCGATGATCATGTCGGCGTCCCGCGCCCCGGCCCGGTCCAGCACGTCGGGATAGCTGGCAAACCCGGCGATCCCCTGCACGTCCAGCGTATCGGTGGCCCGGCGCACCAGGTCGGGATTGCTGTCGACAACGGTGACGTCGTTGTGCTCGCCCGACAAGTGCCGGGCAATCTGCCAGCCGACCTGGCCCGCGCCGCAAATTATGACCTTCATCGCTTTGGTCCCCTGTCGCCGGACCTTTGAATGACAGAAGGCTGGAAAACGGTCAATTCAATTGTCCTGCCGGGGCGGCCGACGCGCGCCTCGCGCCCAAACAGGTGCCATTTTCACCAACCGGGCCAATGGCATTGCCGGCACGTCTGTCCTAAACTGCCGCAAACAGTCCCAGATGGTGCCCCTGTACAGATGACCGGATCCGCCCCACGTTTTGCCCTGATCGCCCTGCTCGGACTTGCCGCCTGTGACACCGGGCTGTCCTACTACCACCGCAATGGCGTCGCCGTCACGCGCATGCAGTCCGACACCACGCAATGCGAGGTCGCCGCGCTCAAGGACGCGCCGGTGGCCAACCAGATCCGCCAGAACCCGCCGGTGTTCTTCCCCGGACGCCAGATCTGTAACGGCGCGGGCCAATGTTACTACCAGCCCGGCTACTGGATTCCCGGCAACACCTATACGGTCGATGTGAACCAGGATCTGCGCACACGGGTCGAAACCCAATGCATGGCGCGCAAGGGGTACCAGCCCGTCAACCTGCCTGCCTGTTCGCCGGCCGTGCGCCAGGCCGCGCCGCCGCGACAGACCACGACCCTGCCGACCCTGACGCCGCAATCCTGCGTCATCAAATACGAGGGCGGCGGCTGGCAGGTCGTGTCGCCCGCCACCGCGCCGGGCTGAGCCCTACTGGGCGGCCTCGCTCGCCTCGTCCACATGCGCCACCCGGCTGCCGGACTTGCTCGACGTCACCACGCCCAGCGATTTCAGCTTGCGGTGCAGCGCGCTGCGCTCCATCCCGACAAAGGACGCGGTGCGGCTGATATTGCCGCCAAAGCGGTTGATCTGGGTCAGCAGGTATTCCCGCTCAAAGGCCTCGCGCGCCTCGCGCAGGGGCAAGGTGGCCAGGGCCCCCGACAGCACAACGCGCCCCTCTTCCGAACTCTTCTCTTCCTCGCTGGGCAATTCGCGGGCCTCGATCGGCCCGTTGCCCTCGCCCAGGATCAGCACCCGTTCGACCAGGTTTTTCAACTGGCGCACGTTGCCCGGCCAGACCATCGTCTGCATCAGCGCCACCGCCTCGTCGCTCAGCACCCGCAGCGGCAGCCCCTGTGACGCGTTGCAGGCGGCGATGAAATGCTCGGCCAGCACCGGGATGTCCTCGCGCCGTTCCTCCAGCGACGGGACAGAAATCGGCACCACGTTCAGCCGGTGAAACAGCTCCTGCCGGAACTGCTGGGCCGCGATCTCGGCCTCCAGGTCCTTGTTCGTGCTGGAAATCACCCGCAGATCGACGCGCACCTTGTCGGTGCCGCCGACCCGCTGGAACTGCTGATCGACCAGCACCCGCAGGATCTTGGACTGGGTGCCCAGCGGCATGTCGGCGACCTCGTCGAAGTAGATCACCCCGCCGTGCGCCTCCTCCAGCAGGCCCGATTCCACGCCGCGCTCCTGGGTCTCGCGACCGAACAGAACCTCTTCCATCCGCTCCGGCTCGATGCTGGCGCAGTTGACCGTCACGAATGGCGCAGTCGCGCGGTTGGAGTGGGCATGGATATAGCGCGCCGCGATCTCCTTGCCCGACCCCGCCGGCCCGGTCAGCATCACCCGCCCGTTCGACTTGGTCACCTTGTCCAGCTGCCCGACCAGGGTGCGGAACGCCGCCGACTGGCCGATCATCTCGGCGCTGGTCACCTCGCGCCGCTTCAGCGATGAATTCTCGCGGCGCAGGCGCGAGGCCTCCATCGCGCGGCGGATCACCACCATCAGCTGGTCGATATTGAACGGCTTCTCGATAAAGTCATAGGCCCCCTGCTTGATCGCCGCCACCGCGATCTCGATGTTGCCATGACCCGAAATGATGACCACCGGCACATCCGGGTTGTCGCGCTTCACCGCCTTCAGGATGTCGATCCCGTCCATCCGGCTGTCCTTCAGCCAGATATCCAGGATCAGCAGCGCCGGCGGTTCGGTGTTGATCGCGCTCATGCAATCGTCCGAATTGCCGGCGAGCCGGGTGGCATAGCCTTCGTCTTCGAGGATGTCGGACACCAGTTCGCGGATGTCCCGTTCGTCGTCTACGATTAGAATGTCACTCATGTCAGACCTGTTGTTACAATACGTGTTTTGCGTCGTTTCTGGGCGGGATCCGTGGACTTGGGTGGGCCGAACGCGGGCAGACGGATCACCGCCATCGCGCCGAAATGCTGCTGGCCGTCGAACACCGGCGCATCCTCCAGCGCCAGCGTGCCGCCGTGTTCCTCGATGATCTTGCGCACGATCGGCAGACCCAGCCCGGTGCCCTCGTCGCGCGTCGTCACATAGGGCTCGAACAGGCGGGCCCGGTCCTCGGGCAGGCCGATGCCGTTGTCGGCGATGGTGATCTCGAACCCTGACGGCACCTGGCTCAGCGCCACGCGCACCTCTGGGACCAGCCCATCGGGTGCACCCTTTTGTTTCAGGGTTTCAATGGCTTCACCTGCGTTCTTGATCAGGTTCGTCAGCGCCTGCGACATCATCGTCGCGTCGATTTCCGCATGCAGATCCTCGTCCGGCAGATCGGCGTGAATGGCGACATCGGGCTGGCCGGTCTGCTGCAGCAGCACCGCGTCGGCCACCAGCTGTGTCAGGTTCTCGTTCTTGCGGTCCGGTTCCGGCATCCGCGCAAACTTGGAAAACTCGTCGACGATATGGCGCAGGTCATTGGTCTGGCGCACGATCACGTCGGTCATCGACCGCAGCTTGTCGCTGTCCTCTTCGTCCAGCATCGGCGCGAACTTGCGCTTGATCCGCTCCGCGCTCAGCTGGATCGGCGTCAGCGGGTTCTTGATCTCATGCGCGATCCGGCGCGCCACGTCGCCCCAGGCCGCCATCCGCTGCGCGCTGACCAGGTCGGTCACGTCGTCAAAGGCCACCACATAGCCCTCCAGCCCGCCATCCTGATTGCGCCGCGTGGCCATCCGCACCAGCAGGTTCTCCATCTGCCCATGGCGCGACACCTTGATCTCGCCCTGCGCGATCTCGGCGCCGCTGCTCTGCAGGCTGTCGTACACCACGCCGAATTCGGGCACCGCCACCGACAGCGCCAGCGACTGTTCGTCACCGGACCAGTCCAGCAACCGCTGCGCCGAGCGGTTCACAAAGGTCACCCGCCCGTCGCTGTCCAGCCCGACCACGCCCGAGGTGACCGAAGACAGCACGGAATCGAACAGCCGCCGCCGCGCCTCGATCTGCCGGGTGTTGTCCAGCAGCGCATCGCGCTGGCCCTTCAGCTGCCGGGTCATCTGGTTGAAATAGCGGCCCAGCATGGCGATCTCGTCGTCGCCCTCCTCTTCGACCACGCGCACGTCCAGATCGCCGCCGCCGACCCGCTGCGCCGCCGTGGTCAGCCGCCCCACCGGCCGCGACAGCCGTTCCGCGAACCACAGCCCCAGCCAGACCGCCGCCAGGATCAGGATCAACGCAAAGCCGAGGTACAGCAGCCCGAATTCGAACAGCACCCGGCCGCGTTCCTTTTCCAGCTGCTGGTACAGCAGCACCGTCTGCTTGGTATCGTCGAGCAGGTTCAGGATGTTGCCGTCCACCTCGCGGCTGACATAGAGGTAGCGGTCGGTAAAGGCGCGCAGCGGCACCAGCGCCCGGAATTCGTTGTTGTCCCAGTCCTGGATGATCACCAGACCGGTCTCGGCCGCCTCGGCGATCTCGCTTTTGGCGGGGCGTTCGTAGTCGAACAGATACGACCGTTCGCCCCGCGCCCGGATCTCGCCGCTGCCGTCGATGACATAGGCTTCGCGCAGCCCGCGCTGAATCTGCTGCTGGCCCTGCGTCAGCATCTGCCGCAGTTCGGCATCGTTCATGAAAAACGACACCTTGCGGCTGTTGTCGAGGAACCGCGCCAGCGCGCGGGCGTCCTCGTCCAGCCCTTCGCGGTGTTCGGCCTCATAGGCCTGCGCGGCCGCCATGGACGAACCGACCACCTGCCGGACCCGGTCGGAGAACCAGCCCTCGAGCCCGATGTTCACCGTCAGGCCGGCAAAAACCGCCACCGTCACCGTCGGGATAAGCGCCAGCAGGCCAAAAACCCCGATCAGCCGCAGGTGCAGGCGGGAACCCGCCGATTTGGCCCGGCGGGCGGCGATCAGACTGCCGATCTGGCCCAGAACCAGCGCCGCGACGACCAGAACATAGACCAGATCCGCCAGCAGGATGAATCGCAGCGCCGGCGCGGAGGCGCCCAGATCGAACGGCCCCAGCACCAGAAAGGTCGCCAGCGCCAGCAACGGCCCGAGCAAAACCAGCCCCAAGGTCGCGATATTGCGCGCCTTTCGGCTCCGCCGCCATCGGTTCACTGCAAGGAATGGCCCGTATTGTGACCGGGTTGCCACCTGCTGCCCTCATTAAGATGTGCCGCTCGCGCGGCGTACCGCCACATGTCGTGGTCCAATCCGGCACTGACACCGACCGGCCACGGTTCTGTGGCGATTTTACATCAATTTGCGGCGGCGTGTCACCTGGATATCGAGATCGGTAATTTTCTTACGCAGCGTATTGCGGTTGATGCCCAGCAGGTCGGCGCATTTCGCCTGGTTTCCGCCCGTTGCATCCAGGGCGATTTCGATCAGCGGTGTCTCGACCTCGCGCAGGATCCGGGCATATAGACCCGGCGGCGGCAGCACGTTGCCGTGCAGGTCAAAGTAGCGGCGCAGGTGACGCGCGACCGAGGCCGACAGTTTCTCGCTGTCATTGCCGCCCAGCGCCGGCTCCATCTCGGGCTGGCTGCCCAGCACGCCTTCGACCTCGGCGCGGGCGATTTCATCGGCGCGGCTGGTCAGCACCAGCCGGCGGATCGCATTTTCCAGCTGCCGCACGTTGCCGGGCCAGGAATAGGCGCGCACCAGATCCTCGGCGTCACTGCTCAG
The DNA here is from genome assembly GCF_020171285.1 of Seohaeicola saemankumensis. Taxonomy (GTDB): domain Bacteria; phylum Pseudomonadota; class Alphaproteobacteria; order Rhodobacterales; family Rhodobacteraceae; genus JAIUZI01. The sequence continues at coordinate 178,640 of NZ_JAIUZI010000008.1, read as the reverse complement.
CCGCCGTTTCGGGCCGCCCTCGCGTTCGGCGCGGGTCAGGAAATGCTCGGCCAGCAGCGGGATGTCATCGACCCGCTCGCGCAGGGACGGCACGTGGATGGTCGCGCCGCACAGGCGGTAATACAGGTCCTGACGCACCTTGCCCGCCTCCATCGCGGCGGCCAGATCGCCCTGGCTGGTGGCCATGAACCGGGGCACGTGATCGCCCGGCGCATCCATCATCCGCACGATCCGCGCTTGGATTTCATCGTCGATGTCGGCAATCTCGTCGATCAGAACGGTGCCGCCCTTGACCCGCGCCAGAACCCGCGCAGGCCCCTCCAGATCCTGCAGATCGGCGGCCGTCACCGTGATGAACGGCAATGTGCGCCGGTCCGAGAAATCGTGAATCGCGCGCGCGATCAGCGACTTGCCCGTGCCGCTTTCGCCCGAGATCAGCACCGGCAGATCGGTGTTCATGACCCGCGCCACCAGCCGGTAGAGCGCCTGCATGACCTGCGTGCGCCCCACCAGCGGCAGCTCGTCGGGACGCTCGTCGCTTTCCTCGGGCTTGTCGGTGGGCACCCGCCGCTTCAGCTCCAGCGCCCGCGCCGTCCGCTTCATCAGGTCAGGCAGGTCAAAGGGCTTGGGCAGGTAATCATAGGCCTCCGCCTCGGCGGCCTGGATCGCGGTCATGATGGTGTTCTGCGCCGAGATCACGATCACCGGCAGCCCGGGGCGATCCTGCGAGATTTTCGGCAGCATTTCCAGGCCATTGCCATCCGGCATCACCACGTCCGAGATCACCACGTCGCCCTTGCCCTCGCCGACCCAGCGCATCAGCGTGGTGAGCGAGGACGTCGCGTGAACCTTGCAGCCCGCACGCGTCAGGGCCTGTGTCAGAACCGTACGGATCGTGCGGTCGTCGTCGGCAACCAGGACAGTGCCATCCATCAGTTGGTCTCCTTATCAGAATAATCGCGCGGAACACGCGGCAGCGACAGGCGGAACACGGTGCGTCCGGGCACCGAGGTGACGGAGATCCACCCGTCGTGGTCGGAAATGATCTTGCTCACCAGCGCCAGCCCCAGCCCGGTGCCGTTCTCCTTGCCCGAGACAAACGGATCAAAGATGTCGGCGCGGATCTTCTCCGGCAGGCCGGGACCGTCGTCGATCACCTCGACCTGCAGCGGCAGCGACTGCCCCGACCCGTCGGATCGCCGCAGCCGGAAGGAATGTTCGAAATGGCTGCGCAGCCAGATCGTGCCGCCCTTGGGGTCGGCCGCCTCGCTGGCGTTCTTCAGCAGGTTCAGCACCACCTGCAACAGCTGATCGGGGTCGCCATAGGCCAGCGGCAGCGAGGGGTCGTAATCCTCGACGATCTTCATATGCGCGCCAAACCCCAGCAACGCCGAGCGCCGCGCACGGTCCAGCACATCGTGGATATTGACCGGCTTGAAATCCGGTGCCGACAGGTTGCCAAACTGTTCGACCTGTTCCAGCAGCTTTACGATGCGGCGGCCCTCGGCGACGATAAGGTCTGTCAATTCAAGGTCTTCGGGGGCAAGGTTCATGCTCAGCAGCTGCGCCGCGCCGGTGATGCCGGCCAGCGGGTTCTTGATCTCATGCGCCAGCATCTCGGCCATGCCGATGGCCGATTGCGCCGCCGATTTCACCGAATGGCTCTGCGTCATCCGCCCGGCCAGCTCGCGCGGGGTGATCAGCATGATCATCGAGCCGGGCCGCCCCACCAGCGGCGCGATCTGCAAGGCGCATTGCAGCGGCGCGCGATTGCCCGACCCCACGTCGATGTCATTGACAAACAGCGGCGTGCCGTTGGCGCGGGCGCGGGCAAAGGCCTCTTCGATCGGCGCGTCGATGGCGACCAGATCCCATATCGGCGCCTCCAGCACCGACTTGCGCGAGGCGTTCAAGAACCCCTCGCCGGCCGAGTTCACGTCGGACACCCGGTCTTCGGTATCAATCAGAAAGGCAGGGACTGGCAGGGAATTCCAGATCATCGAATCCACGGTCAAGCCGCCTCCTGCTGCTGCGGGTCCAGCGCGTCGGCAAGCAGGCGCAGCACCGCCTCGGGGTCGCGCCCGGTCAGCACCGCCCGGCGCAGCGCCGCGCCGGTGCCCGCCTGATCCATGTACCAGCCCAGATGCTTGCGCGCGACGCGCAGGCCCAGATCGGCGCCGTAGAACCCCAGCATCGCCTCGTAGTGACCGCAGACCATGTCGACCAGCGCCCGGCCCTGCGGGATCTCGGGCGCCGTATGCCCCCACAGCGCGTGGGCGATCTGCGCCAGCAGCCAGGGTTGCCCCTGCGCCCCGCGCCCGATCATCACCCCATCGGCGCCGGACTGCTCCAGCGCCCGCGCCGCGGTGCCCGCATCCACGATATCGCCATTGGCCACAACCGGCACGTCCACCGCCTCCTTGACCGCGCCGATCGCGGCCCAATCGGCCTGCCCTTTGTAGAACTGGCACCGGGTGCGGCCGTGAATGGTGATCATCCGCACCCCCGCCGCCTCGGCCCGCCGCGCCACATCGGGCGCGTTCATCAAATTCTCGTCCCAGCCCAGCCGGGTCTTCAGCGTCACCGGCACCTCGACCGCCGCCACCACCGCCTCGATCAGGCGCAGCGCATGGTCCGGCGTCTTCAGCAGGGCGGACCCGGAATAGCCATTGGTCACCTTCTTGGCCGGACAGCCCATGTTGATGTCTATGACCGCCGCGCCCCGGTCCGCAACCTGCCGGGCGGCCTCGGCCATCCATTCCGCATCGCGCCCGGCCAGCTGAACGGCGGTGTTCTCCACGTCCGCCCCGATCTCGGCGCGCTCACGCACGCCAGGCTTGGCCTGAACCATCTCCTGGCTCGCGACCATTTCGCTGACAACCAGCCCGGCACCGAATTGCCGGACCAGATCCCGGAACGGGCGGTCGGTGATTCCCGCCATCGGTGCCAAAAGCACGGGCGGGTTGGGAAAGGTGAAGATGCGCGGCGCGGTCAAGTGCCCAATCCTTGTGCAACTGCTATTTTCTTACTGAACTGGTGGGCCTTGCACAATCAATCCACCCGCAAGAAGGCAAGCAGATACAGCAGATGCCTGTTTTTTGCGCAGATTGACGCTGGTGATTGCCTCAGACCGCATCACCGCATAAACGAAAGGCCCTCTGATCCTCGCATTTGACCAAAGGCCCGACCCATGACCACAGCCGCCCTGATCGTCGCCGCCGGGCGCGGACAACGCGCCGGGGGCGGCGTGCCGAAACAATGGCGGCCGCTGGCCGGCCGGCGGGTGATCGACTGGACGCTGCAGGCGTTTCAGGACGCCGCCGACATCGGGTTAATCGCGCTCGTGCTCTCTCCCGACGATGATGCGGCACGGGCCGAATTCGCCGGGCGTCCGGGGTTTGTCGTCGCCACCGGCGGCGCGGACCGCGCCGGATCGGTGCGCAACGGGCTGGCCGCGCTGGCCGGGCGCGGCGTGACCCGCGTGCTGATACACGATGCAGCCCGCCCCTGCGTCCGCGCCGACACCATCGCCGCCGTCTGCGCCGCGCTGAACGATCACGTCGCGGCCGCGCCGGGCCTGGCCGTCACCGATGCGCTCTGGACCGGTGCGCAGGATCAGGTCACCGGCACCCGCGACCGCGACGGGCTCTATGCCGCGCAGACCCCGCAGGGCTTTCACTATGACGCCATCACCGCCGCTCATGCCGCCCACCCCGGCGGCGCCGCCGATGATGTCGAGGTCGCCCGCGCCGCCGGGATCGGGGTTGCCATTGTCCCCGGCGACCCCGACAATCTGAAAATCACCCGGGCGCCCGACTTTGCCCGCGCCGAACGCATTCTGGGAGCACAGATGGACATCAGACTGGGCAATGGCTACGACGTCCACCGCTTTGGTCCCGGCGACCACGTGGTGCTCTGCGGTGTGACCGTGCCGCACGACCGCGGCCTGCAGGGCCATTCGGACGCCGATGTCGGCATGCATGCGATCACCGACGCGCTTTATGGCGCGCTGGCCGAGGGCGACATCGGCCGCCATTTCCCCCCTTCCGACCCGCAGTGGAAAGGCGCGGCCAGCGAGATTTTCCTGCGCCACGCCGCCGATCTGGCCCGCAGCCGGGGCTACACCATCGGCAACATCGACTGCACGCTGGTCTGCGAATACCCCAAGATCGGCCCGCATGCCGAGGCGATGCGCGACGCGCTGGCGGCAATCATGGACCTGCCGCGCGACCGCATCTCGGTCAAGGCGACCACCTCCGAACGGCTCGGTTTTACCGGGCGTGGCGAAGGCATCGCCGCGCTGGCCACCGCCGCGCTGGTGCGCGCATGAGCCGGCTCGCCCATATCGCCGGCACCGTCTTTGGCGTCGGCCACCTGCGGCCCGCGCCCGGCACCTGGGGCTCGCTGGCGGCGCTGCCGATGGCGCTGGTGCTGCATGTCGCGGGCGGCTTTCCCCTGTTGCTGATGGCCACGGCGGCGGTCTTTATCCTCGGCGTCTGGGCCACCACCGAAATGACCGAGGGCAAGGACAATCACGACCCGTCAGAGATTGTCATCGACGAGGTCGCCGGCCAGTTCATCGCCATTCTGCCGCTGTCCTACCCGGCCTGGGCGCATGACATCGACATCACCGCGCTCTGGCCGGGCTGGATCGCCGCCTTTGTCCTGTTTCGCCTGTTCGACATCACCAAACCCGGCCCGGTGGGCTGGGCCGACCGGCGCAACGACCCGGTCGGCGTGATGCTGGACGACGTGATCGCCGGGGCGTTCGCCGCCGTCGGCGTGCTGCTGCTGGCGGGCCTCGCGCATGGGGTGCTGGGGCTGTGAACGTCGCCGATTTCCTCGACCGGGCCCGCGCCGCCGGCGTCCTGGTTGCCACCGTCGAAAGCTGCACCGGCGGCATGGTCGCCGCCGCGCTGACCGACATTCCGGGGTCCTCGGACGTGGTCGAACGCGGCTTTGTAACCTACACCAACCTGGCCAAGCAGCAGATGCTGGGCGTCCGCGCCGCCACGCTCGACGCCCATGGCGCCGTCAGCGAAGAGGTCGCACGCGAAATGGCCGAGGGCGCGCTGGCCCACGCGCCGGTACAGCTTGCGGTGTCGATCACCGGCATCGCCGGCCCCGGCGGTTCAGAGTTCAAGCCCGAGGGCCGCGTCTGTTTCGGCCTCGCCTGCACCCGCGCAGACACCATCACCGAAACCGTCGAATTCGGGCCGCTGGGGCGCGACCGCGTCCGTGCCGCCGCCCGCGATCATGCCCTGAACATGCTCTCCGACGGACTTTCTCATTTCGGCGCGTAATTAACCGAACACCACCGCATCCCGCCCATTTTTTCACCACTTCGCAAAAAGCATGAAAAATGGGCGGTCAATCGGCCCCTCGCCTCTTTTTTCCACGCCCGACATTCGGTTGAAGCCCCTCAACCAAAACGAACGAGGGAAGGAACGGCCTGATGAACGGAGCCGATACAGCATGGATCATCGTGGCCACGGCCCTGGTCCTTTTCATGACGTTGCCGGGGCTGGCGCTGTTCTACGGCGGGCTGGTGCGCGCCCGCAACGTGCTCAGCGTCTTCATGCACTGCTATGCCATCGCCTGCCTGATGAGCGTGCTGTGGTTCTTCTTTGGCTATTCCATCGCCTTTGGCGGCGGCACCTCCGGTTTCTGGGGCGGGCTGGACAAGATGATGCTGCTGGGCATCGACGCCGACACCCTGTCGGGCACCCTGCCCGAGGTGCTGTTCTTTGCCTTCCAGATGACCTTTGCCATCATCACCCCGGCGCTGATCGTCGGCGCCTATGTCGAACGCATCGGGTTCGGCTTCGTGCTGCTGTTCTCGGGGCTGTGGATGCTGCTCTGCTATGCGCCGGTGGTGCATTGGGTCTGGGGCGGCGGCTTTCTCGCCGATGGCGGCATCTTTGGTGATGTCGGCGTGCGCGACTTTGCCGGTGGCATCGTGGTGCATGAAACCGCCGGTCTGGCGGCGCTGCTGATTGCGGTCTTCCTCGGTCCACGCCGGCACCAGACCACGCCGCCGCACAGCCCCGGCTTTGTGATGATCGGCGCCGCGATGCTCTGGGTCGGCTGGTTCGGCTTCAACGGCGGCTCGCAACTGGCCGCCGACGGTGGCGCGGCGATGGCGATCACCGTCACCCATATTTCAGCCGCCGCCGCCTCGCTCAGCTGGGCGGTCTGGGAAAAGATCAAATTCGGCAAGGCCTCGATGGTGGGCATGGTCACCGGCACCATCGCCGGTCTGGCCTCGATCACGCCCGCCAGCGGCTTTGTCGGCCCGGTCGCGGCTCTGATCATCGGCACCGTCGCCGGCGTGCTCTGCCAGGAGGCAGTCAACCTGATCCGCAACAAGATCGTCATCGACGACACGCTCGACGTCTTTGCCGTACACGGCGTCGGCGGCATCTTCGGCACCATCATGATCGCCGTCTTCGGCGCCGGCAACTGGGCCGCGCAACTGGGCAGCCTGGCCATCGTCGGCCTCTATACCGTGGTCGTCACCGTGGTGCTGATCAAACTGGTGGGTTTTATCACGCACCTGCGCGTCGATGCCGAAACCGAAACCAACGGGCTCGATCTCAGCGTGCACGGCGAACGCGCCTACGACATCTCCAGCTGATCCAGCCCCATATCGCATCAGGCGGGCCCCCATCGCGGGGCCCGTTTTTTATCCGTACAGCTCTTTGGCCCGCGCCTCGAACGCGCGCACGATCCGGTTCATCGCCTCGTTGAACACCACGCCGATCACCTTCTGCAGGATCGCGTTGCGGAACTCGAAATCGACAAAGAACGACACCGCACAGCCGCCCTCGGCCTCGCGGAACTCCCAGTGCGATTTCAGGTACTTGAACGGCCCGTCCAGATACTCGGTATCGATCCGCCCGTCCTCGGGCCACAGCGTCACCCGGCTGCCGAACTTCTCGCGGAACACCTTGAAGCTGATCACCAGATCCGCCTCCATCACCGTCGCCGCGCCCTGCGGATAGGTCCGCCGCACCCGCGCCGCCGCACACCACGGCAGGAACTGCGGATAGCGCGCCACATCGGCCACCAGGTCATACATCTGCTGCGCCGTGTAGGGCAGTTCGCGGGTTTCCGAGTGGGACGGCATGCGGCTTGGGGCGTTTCCTTGATGACAGTGGCGCGTCATGTCGTATGGTTGGGCCAAAAGATCAAGGGGAACCGATGCCAGAGCGTCCATATGTCATCGACGAAATGATTTCGGCCAAGGCGATCGCCGCACGGCTCGAAGAGCTGTGCCGCGAAATCACCGCCGAATTCCGCGATACTGACAAGCTGGTGGTCGTCGGCCTGCTGCGCGGCAGCTTCGTCTTCATCGCCGACCTGGTGCGCGAGCTGGACCTGCCGATCGAGGTCGATTTCCTCGAGGCCTCCTCTTACGGCGACAGCACCGAAAGCAGCCGCGAGGTGCGCATTCTCAAGGACCTGCGCGGCGCGATAGAAGGGCGCGACGTGCTGGTGGTCGAGGATATCGTCGACACCGGTTACACCCTGCGCCACGTGCTGGGCCTGCTGCGCAGCCGCAAACCGGCGCGGATGAAATCCATCGCCCTGCTCGACAAACCCTCGCGGCGCGAAGTCGACATCCGCGCCGACTGGATCGGGTTCGAGATCCCCGATGAATTCGTTGTGGGCTATGGCATCGACTTTGCCCAGCGCAACCGCAATCTGCCCTATATTGGCAAGGTCCGGTTCACCCCATGAACCCCAACTGGCTGCTCAGGATGAAACGCTGGGCCCAGAACCCGCCGTCGCCCCGGCGGGTCAAGCTGGTGTTTGCCGTGGTGGCGATCTGCCTGGTGATCGTCGGGCTGGAGTGGATGGGCTGGTGGCCCGACTGGGCCACCACCGAACGGATGCCCCGCCGCGGCGTGCCGCTGGGCAACTTCTAGCCGCCGCCCATCAGCCGCGCCTGCCGCGCGCCCAGCGCCTCCAGCAACGCGTGCCGCACCGCGCTGAGGCGCGGCACGGCGATCAAATCTTCGTGACAGGCAACCCAGACCGGCACCGCGCGATCCACCGGCAGGTCGGCCAACCGGCGCAGGCGCGGGTCGCCATCGGCGATGAAACAGGGCAGCACCGCCCGCCCGACGCCCGCCGCCACCAATTCGCGCAGCACCGGGAAACTGTCGGCCACGGCGGCATAGGTGCCGCCCGCCACCTGCTCCTCCAGCCAGCCCGCCGGGCGCGACCGGGCCAGCGTGCCACCAAAACCCAGCCAGCCCTCCGCCCCCTCCGGCGCGGCATAGACCGCCATGCCCATGTGGCAGGCCAGATCGCCGGTCAGCCCCTCGCCCAGCTTGTCGGCGGGGCGCACCGTCACCTGCGCCTCAAGCCGCGACAGGTTCAGGTGGGCATTCGCACAGATCAGCGAAATTCTCAGCTCCGGCAAGGATTTGTGCAAATCTCCGATGACCTCGGGCAAAAGACCCTGACACAGGGAGTCGGTCGAGGTGATCCGCACGTCGCCCGTCAGCGGCGCATCCAGCCCCGACATCAGCCGGTCCACCGCCGCCGCCGCCCGGCTCACCTCCTCCGCTGCCTCGATCACCCGCAGCCGGTCCGGGCGCACCACGTACCCCTGCGCCGTGCGCTCAAACACCTGCGCCCCGTGGCGCGCCTCAAAGGCCGCGATCCGGCGCAGAACCGTGGCATGGTTCACCCCCAGCCTGCGCGCCGCGCCCGACACCGTCCCGGCATCGACGACCGCCAGCACAAATCGCATGTCGTCCCAGTTCGTGCTGTGCATTTTTCGATAGTCCCAATGCAGAAATTGCGAATGGCCCCAGAATTGCACACAGGTAAGGTTGACGCCTAGTCACTTTGTTCCAGGAGGTAGCCATGTCCCCATTCAAGAAAGCCACCATCCCCGCCGCGGGCCTCGCCCTGATCGCCGGTCTCGCCGTTGCCGGCAGCCACGGCGCCGGCCCCTTTGACGCCGCGATCAAGGCGCGCCAGTCGCAGATGAAGCTCTACGCCTTCAACCTCGGCATGCTGGGCGCCATGGCCAAGGGCGAAATGGAATACAACGCCGAAACAGCCGCCGGCGCCGCCGAGAACCTGGCCAAGCTCAGCACCATGTCGATGGCCGCCGCCTGGCCGCAGGGGTCTGACAACAGCGCCGTCGACGGCACCCGCGCCCTGCCCGCGATCTGGGAGAAATACCCCGACATCGTCGAGAAATCCAAGGCGATGAGCGAGGCCGCAGCCACGCTGGCGGATGTCGCCGGCACCGACCTCGACGCGCTGCGCGGCGCCATCGGCGACGTCGGCAAGGCCTGCGGCGGCTGCCACAAACCCTATCGCGCCGAAGAAAGCTGAGCCATTATCGCGCATGAGACCTGCAGGCTCCGGCACCCGCCGGGGCCCGCATCCCTATCGGAGACAGGATCACCATGCCGCCGCTCTTTCGCTGGATCATCGCCCTCGGCCTTGCGGGCCTCGCCACCTTCTGGCTGCTGACCCGGCCAGACCGGCTGGCCGATGACGCGCTGGCCGGGCTCACCGGTGACGCGGCGCGCGGAGAACAGGTGTTTCTTGCCGGCGGCTGCGCCTCCTGCCACGCCGCCCCCGATGCCAAAGACGAGGCGCGGCTGGTCCTGGCAGGCGGCCAGCGTTTCCCCAGCCCCTTCGGCACCTTCCTCGCCCCCAATATCTCGCCCGACCCGACCCATGGCATCGGCACATGGTCGGCGATGGATCTGGCCAACGCCATGCTGCGCGGCGTCTCACCCGAGGGCGCGCATTACTACCCGGCCTTCCCCTATACCTCCTACGTGCATGTCACGGCCCAGGACGTGACCGACCTGCACGCCTATCTCGCCACCCTGCCGGCAACCGACACCCCCAGCCTGCCGCACGAGATCTCCTTCCCCTTCACCATCCGGCGCGGCCTGGGGCTCTGGAAACACCTCTACGCCACCGAAGACTGGATGCTTGCCGGCGATCTGACCCCGGAACAGCAACGCGGCCGCTACCTGGTTGAAGGCCCCGGCCACTGCGGCGAATGCCACACCCCGCGCGACCGCTTCGGCGGGCTGCAACGCGACGTCTGGCTCACCGGCGCCCCCACCCCCGACGGCAAGGGCAAGATCCCCGGCATCAGCCCGTCGCAGCTGGACTGGTCCGAATCCGACATCGCCTACTACCTGGAAACCGGCTTCACCCCCGATTTCGACGCCGCCGGCGGCCACATGGCCAGCGTGGTGATCAACACCGGCCAGCTCCCCGCCTCCGACCGCGCCGCCATCGCCGCCTATCTCAAGACCCTGCCCGCCCCCGAAGGCTGACCCGCCCGCAAAGGCTCCCGCCCGGCCTCACGGCATCAAAGATGCCCCTCGCCCGGTTGGGCCCGGCAGCGCGCGGGTAAACCCACGCGCTGCGCCCGCGCGCCCTTTCATCTCTTTCAAAATACTCCGGGGGTGAGGCCGCCCAGGCCGAGGGGGCAGCGCCCCCTTCCGCGCCCCGCCAAGAGCGCAGCCCTTAGCTGCGGCTCACCTTCGCCTGCCGCGCCGCGCGCAGCCGGGCAAAATCGTCACCCGCGTGGTAGGACGACCGCGTCAGCGGCGTCGCCGAGACCATCAGGAACCCCTTGCCATAAGCCGCCTTTTCGTAGGCGGCAAACTCCTCGGGCGTCACGAAACGGTCCACCCGGTGGTGTTTCGGCGTCGGCTGCAGGTACTGGCCGATGGTCAGGAAATCCACATCCGCCGCGCGCATGTCGTCCATCACCTGCCGCACCGCCTGTTCATCCTCGCCCAGGCCGACCATGATGCCGGATTTGGTGAACAGCATCGGGTCCATTTCCTTGACCCGCTGCAACAGCCTCAGCGAATGGAAATACCGCGCGCCCGGCCGCACCGTCGGATAGAGCCCCGGCACCGTTTCCAGGTTGTGGTTAAACACGTCCGGCCGCGCCTCGACCACCACTTCCAGCACCGAAGGATCGCATTTCAGGAAATCCGGCGTCAGGATCTCGATCGTGGTCGATGGCGACCGGTGCCGCACCGCGCGGATGGTCTGGGCAAAATGATCGGCGCCGCCGTCGTCCAGATCGTCGCGGTCGACGCTGGTGATCACCACATGGTTCAGCCCCAGTTTTTCCACCGCATGGGCCACCCGCCCCGGCTCAAACGCATCCAGCGTGTCCGGCTTGCCGGTGGCAATGTTGCAGAAGGTGCAGCCGCGGGTACAGATCTCGCCCATGATCATCATGGTGGCGTGGCCCTGGCTCCAGCATTCGCCGACATTGGGGCAGCCGGCCTCTTCACAGACGGTGACCAGCCCGTTGTCGCGCATGATCTTGTGGGTATCGGCATAGCCCTTGCCGCCCGGCGCCTTGACGCGGATCCACGACGGTTTCTTCGGCTGGGCATTGTCCGGGCGATGGGCCTTCTCCGGGTGCCGTTGCTGGGGAATTTTCAGATCGCGCGACATGGGGCTTCCTGGCGGTGTGTGACGTTACGCAAGGTACATAACCCCGGAACGCGGATTTGTCTGCCCCGAATGCGCGGAATGGCCGGCCTGCAGGGGGCGCATATCGGCGCAGGTCGCCAAGCCCCTTGCCAGACCGCGCCGCGATTGCGGATACTCGGTTTCACCACCACCTTGCAGGAGGAGCGGCGCGCGATGACCAAGCAATGGGACAAGGCCAAAACCGGATTCGAAAAGCTGCAGCCAAGGCTGCGCAAGCTGGACCTGAAGGAGGCGGAGAAGCGCAGGAAAGCGGTCAAGGACGCCGTCGCCCTGGCCTGGAAGGCCGAAGACAGCTTTACCGAGGCCATCGAAGCCGCCGCCAAGGCCGGCGCGACCGGCAAGAAGCTGGCAGAGTTCGCCAAGGATCCCAAGGTCAAAACCGCCCTCGGCACGTTCAAGAAAGCTTCCGAAACCCACCGCGCCAAGGTCAAGGCGCTCAGCGACTACTGCGACCCGGCGGCGGCGCTCTGCAAGGAGGCGCGGCAGCTCAAATCCGATCTCGGCAAGGAGATGAAGAAAAACGCCGCCACCCTGAACACCAGGGAAAACACCGCCTTCCTCAAGGACGCCAAGGCGCAGACCGAGGTGATCGAAGCGATCAACAAGATCGAGGGCAGCCTGACCGCCTCGGAACTGCTCTATGGCGCCAATTTCGCCCGCCTCTGCGAGGCGCTGTTCAAGAAAGCCACCAAGCAGAACAGCCCCTCGAAAAAGGAAACCGCGCTCAAGGACCTGCTCGATCCCAAGACGCTGGAGGCCAACACCAAGGCGGCCGACAACCATGCCAAACTTGTCGAGAAACACCAGGCCGCCGCGCTGACCAAACTGGCCAAGGATCCCAAATCCGCCGCCGCCGAGGGCACCAAGGCCGATGCCGCCATGCAGGCGCTCGACGATCTGGCCAAGCAATATGCCGACGCCAGCAAAAAAGGCGCCGCCCTGATCAAGGCCGCCCCCGACGCCGCCAAGATCAAGCGCGCCATCACCGGCATCCTGAAAACCCACAAGCAAACCGCCAAGGCGCACGCCCAAGCCAAGGCCAGGCTGGCCAGCACCCCCGCCTGATCCCGCTTGATCCCGCCCGCGCCCCGCCTGACCCAGGCGCTCCCGCCCGGCCTCACGGCATCAAAGATGCCCCTCGCCCGGTTGGGCCCAGCAGCGCGCGGGTAAACCCACGCGCTGCGCCCGCGCGCCCCTTCATCTCTTCGGCAAATACTCCTGGGGTGAATTGGCCGCAGGCCAAGAGGGGGCAGCGCCCCCTTGCCCGCCCGCCGCAGGCGCGGTCGGATCATGCCGCGACAGCAAAACCGGCAACAAGACCACCAAATAGGCACATGATTTTTATATGTTTCCGGACCCTCCATAAATACTGCAACCGCAGCATTTCCACCGTTGAAGCCGGTCCGGAATCGCCCTAATCCTCGGGCCGATCCCCAACCCTTCAGGAGCCTGACATGAAAGCCGGAGCAAAACTGCCCACCGTCACCTTCCACACCCGCGTCCGCGACGAGGCCGTCGGCGGCCCCAACCCGTTCCGCTGGGAAGACAAGACCACCACCGACTATTTTGCCGGCAAACGCGTGATCCTGTTCTCGCTGCCGGGCGCCTTCACGCCGACCTGCTCCACCTATCAGCTGCCCGGGTTCGAAAAGGGCTACGCCGATTTTGCCGGTCTCGGCATCGACGCGATCTACTGCATGTCGGTCAACGACAGCTTTGTCATGAACAAATGGGCGCAGGATCAGAGGCTGGAAAACGTCGCCGTGATCCCCGACGGCTCCGGCGAATTCACCCGCAAGATGGGCATGCTGGTGGACAAGGACAATCTGGGTTTTGGTATGCGGTCCTGGCGCTATGCCGCCGTGGTCAATGACGGCGTCGTCGAGGCCTGGTTCGAGGAACCCGGCCTGATGGACAACTGCCCCGAGGATCCTTATGGCGAATCCTCGCCCGAAACCCTGATGGCCTATCTGGTCGACGCCGCAAAGGGCGCCGCCGCCTGATTCCAACCGACACCGGGTCCGCCATAGCGGGCCCGGTGACACAAGGTCCCGGGTCTAGCCGATCATGCGATCCGCCGCCGCCGGCCCCTCGTAGTGGCGTTTCAGCCGCTGCAGCGCGATGCGCAGCACGATCTTGCCCGACCGCGCCGACCAGCCCATACGTTTCTCGGCGGTTTCCAGCCCCTCAAGGTAGCAGCAACAGCGCAGCGCCACATCGCTCAGCCCCGGTCCCAGATCCGCCAGCGCCCGCGCCACCCGGTCCCGCGCGCCCGACGACCCCGACCCGACCGCCACCTCCGGCAGCTGCGACGAACGCCCGCCGCCGGTCAGGAACCGGTCCCAGTTCTGCGTCACGCTCGGCGCCATCTGCGACAGTTCGAAATCCTCGCGCAGCCGTTCGCCGGCCCGCACCAGCGTGTTGTCCAGAAACGGCTGGCCATCGCGATCGCGGCGGCGCGCCAGCGCCACCAGCGGGCTCTCGGTCGAGGAATAGCGCACCCGCCGGGGCGCCGTCTCCTCCTCGCCCTGTCCCGCCCGCTCGGCCGATGCCGGCGTGAACCCGGCCTGCGCCTCGGCAAAGCCGCCGTCGCTCCGGGTCCTGGCGCGGTTTTCCGCCTCGGCCAGGATCCGGCTCAGCGCGGCGCGCCCACCCGCCGTGATGTGATAGCGGCTGATCCGACCCGGCTTGGCACAGGCAATCCAGTCCTGCAGCGCCATCGCCTGGGCCACCGCGCAATCCACGACCGCGGTGCGGGTGCTGACCCCACCGGCCTGATCGCGCACCACCACGGCCTTGTCCATGTCCTCGGCAACCGCCAGCACGGCGCCGCTTTCGCATAGTCTGCGCAGGATACGCGCCCCTTCGCGCTCAAGCGTGGCGGCATCGGGCGTATCATCGCGATCAGACGCGGTCACAGTCATCTTGGCAGGCTCCTCAGATTTGTCCGTCCCCGGCCCTGCTGCAGCCGCCGGGCGGGTCATAGGTGGGAAATGGGCTTGGGCCAATGCCGTCAGGGCCGCATCCACCAGCGGGTCATCGCGGCGCATCTCGATGCGGCGAATCTGGCGCAGCACGGTCGAGGCATGGCACCCCGCCATCCGCGCCAGATCCCGGATCGGGCGGCCCGCTTCGGTATGTGCGAGATAGCGCCGCGCGCCCTCGGGCACCCATCCGGGCACGGTATTTGCCAGCAATTCATTCATCCAGTCGTTTCCCTAATGGCACCAAGGCTGACCCAGTTTTCCAGCAGTTATCCCACGACATATCCACAACCTATGCGGGAATTGGTTACGCGTTGGTTAAAATCTGCCGGCTTATCAATCATTGTTTCCAAATCATAAACTGTTCTTAAATCAACGAACGCTGTATGACGCCAACCCGCAACACCCGCTTAGGTTGTGCAATGGTGCGGATCAGACCTGATCGATAACAAGGGAGATCGTCATGCAGGACGTTCTGAGCATGCTTCGCGACATTCACCGCCCGCGCCTTCTGATCCGCGCCGCCCGGCTGGGCGCACGCGAATACCGGCGCGACCGCCACCTGCAGCGCCTGCTGGGCTACGGCCAGCTGCCGCGCCCCGGCGCGGCCCTGATGCGGTTGATGGAACTGGAACGGGGGCTGAACGACATGCGCGTCGATGACGACGCGGGCTATTCGCTCCCGCGTCATCTGGACGTGTTGATCGCCATCATGGGCGAAGCCGGCCTGATGCAGGCGACCCGGCCGAACCTGGCCGCCCTTACATGACGGCGTAACCCTTACATGAAGGCGTCGGGCATCGAGGCCTTCTTCTGCGCGATATATTCGGCCAGCGCCCCCGCGATGGCCGGATCCAGACCCGGCTGCTGGTATTGCGACAGCAGCTTCGCCACCCGCGCCGAGGCCAGCGCCTGCGTGTCCTGCGCGCCGTCTTCCTCCCAGGTCTCGAACGGCTTGTAATCCAGCACATCGGTCCGCCAGAACGCATCCTTGAAATTGCGCTGGGTATGGCCGCAGCCCAGGTAATGCCCGCCGGGCCCGACCTCGGCAATCGCATCCATCGCCTGCGCCTCGGCATCCACCGGCACACCGGCGGCCATCTTGTGCAACACGCCCAGCTGGTCGGCATCGATCACGAATTTCTCGAACGACGACACCAGCCCGCCTTCCAGCCAGCCACAGGCGTGCAGCATGAAGTTCACACCCCCCAGCAGCGCTGCGTTCAGAGTATGCGCGCTTTCATAAGCCGCCTGCGCATCCGGCAGCTTCGAGGCGCACAAGCCCCCGCCCGACCTGAACGGCAGGTTCATCCGCCGCGCCAGCTGCCCGGCCCCATAAAGGATCTGGCTCGCCTCCGGCGTGCCGAATGTCGGCGCACCCGAGTTCATGTCGATCGAGGTCACAAAGGCGCCAAAGATCACCGGCGCCCCGGGCCGCACCAGCTGGCTATAGGCGATCCCGGCCAGCACCTCGGCCAGAACCTGCGTCAGCGTGCCCGCCACCGATACCGGCGCCATCGCCCCGCCGACGATAAACGGCGACACGATACAGGCCTGGTTGTTGCGCGCGTAAACCTCCAGCGCGCCCATCATCACGTCGTCAAAGGTCATCGGCGAGTTGATGTTGATCAGCGAGGTCATCACCGTGTTGTCCTGCACGAACTCCTTGCCGAACAGGATCTCGCACATCTCGACCGAATCCTGCGCCCGGCTGGGGTCGGTCACCGACCCCATGAACGGCTTGTCCGACAGCGTCATATGCGCGTGCAGCATGTCCAGATGCCGCTTGTTCACCGGCACATCCGTCGGCTCGCACACCGTGCCGCCGGAATGGTGCAGCCACTTGGACATATACCCCAGCTTCACGAAGTTGCGGAAATCCTCCATCGTGGCATAGCGCCGCCCACCGGCCGCATCGCGCACAAACGGCGGGCCGTAAACCGGCGCACAGACCAACGTCTTGCCGCCGATCACCACCGATTTGTCGGGGTTGCGCGCGTGCTGCGTATAAGACGACGGCGCCGTCGCGCAGAGCTGCCGCGCCAGCCCGCGCGGGATTCGCACCCGCTCGCCGTCCACCTCGGCCCCCGCCTCGCGCCACAGCGCCAGCGCGCCGGGGTTGTTGACGAAATTCACCCCGATCTCGGCCAGAATGGTCTCGGCATTGGTCTCGATGATCTCCAGCGCCTCCGCCGTCAGGATCTCGAAGTTGGGGATGTTGCGCTCGATATAGCGCGCGGTTTCGATCCGCACCGCGGTGCGCTCGGCCCGGCGCGCCGCGCCGCCGCCACCACGGGTTCTGCCCCGCGCCCTACCTTGAGTGTCTGCCTCAGACATGAATGGGTCCCCTGTCAGATCGGAATGCCTGCGCCTCTGTTATAACACTGGCGGGCCGCATCCGGTCAGATTTGCGGCGCATGAGGGGGAAAAGCGACATCGCGCGCTGCGGCACGCTCTTGCCAGCGCCCGGCCCCCGTCCTAAGAGCCTGAGGCATGAGCCAGACATCCCACGACCGCCTTCTTATCATCGACTTCGGCAGCCAGGTCACCCAGCTGATCGCCCGTCGCCTGCGCGAGCTGAACGTCTATTGCGAAATCCACCCCTATCAAAAGGTGTCGGACGCCTTCCTGCGCGACTTCGCGCCCCGGGCGGTGATTCTCTCGGGCGGCCCCGCCTCCGTCATCGACGACGGCTCGCCCCGCCCGCCCGAATCGGTATTCACCCTCGGCGTGCCGGTGCTGGGCATCTGTTATGGCCAGCAGGTGATGATGCACATGCTGGGCGGCAAGGTCGAACGCGGCCACGGCACCGCCGAATTCGGCCGCGCCTATGTCACCCCGTCGGATGACCGGATCGACCTGCTGTTCGGCTGGTTCATGGAAGAGCGCGAACAGGTCTGGATGAGCCACGGCGACCACGTCAGCGCCATCGCGCCGGGGTTCCAAGTCTACGGTACCTCGCCCAACGCGCCCTTTGCCATCACCGCCGATCTCGACCGCAACTTCTTTGCGGTCCAGTTCCACCCCGAGGTGCACCACACCCCCAACGGCAAGACGCTCTACGAGAACTTCGTGCGCCTGGCGGGCTTTACCGGCGACTGGACCATGGGCGCCTACCGCGAAGAGGCGATTCGCAAGATCCGCGAACAGGTCGGCGACGCCAAGGTGATCTGCGGCCTCTCGGGCGGCGTCGATTCCTCCGTCGCCGCCGTGCTGATCCACGAGGCGATCGGCGATCAGCTCACCTGCGTCTTTGTCGATCACGGGCTGCTGCGGCAGGGCGAGGCCGAAGAAGTGGTCACCATGTTCCGCGACCACTACAACATGCCGCTGATCCATGCCGACGAGCAGGAGCTGTTCCTCTCCGCGCTCGAAGGCGAATCGGACCCCGAGACCAAGCGCAAGACCATCGGCAAGCTCTTCATCGACGTGTTCCAGAAACACGCAGGCGAAGTCGGCGGCGCGAAATTCCTGGCCCAGGGCACGCTTTACCCCGATGTCATCGAATCGGTCAGCTTCTCGGGCGGTCCTTCGGTCACCATCAAATCGCACCACAATGTCGGCGGCCTGCCCGAGAAAATGGGCCTGAAACTGGTCGAACCGCTGCGCGAGCTGTTCAAGGACGAGGTCCGCGCGCTGGGTCACGAGCTGGGCCTGCCGGCGTCGTTCATCGGCCGCCACCCCTTCCCCGGTCCCGGTCTCGCCATCCGCTGCCCCGGCGAGATCACCCGCGAAAAGCTCGACATCCTGCGCAAGGCCGACGCGGTCTATATCGACCAGATCCGCAAGCACGGGCTTTATGACGAGATCTGGCAGGCCTTTGTCGCCATCCTGCCGGTCCGCACCGTCGGCGTGATGGGCGATGGGCGCACCTATGATTTCGCCTGCGCCCTGCGCGCGGTGACCTCGGTGGACGGCATGACCGCCGATTATTACCCCTTCAGCCACGAGTTCCTCGGCGAAACCGCCACAAGGATCATCAACGAGGTGCAGGGCATCAACCGGGTGACCTACGACATCACCTCGAAACCGCCGGGCACCATCGAGTGGGAATAAGGCTGGCAGCGCTTTCCGCCTGCCACGGCCTCTTGGGGCCGGCAAGACGGACATGAATGTCCGTGCCGGTCTCGCTCCAACACGGGTCCGAGTTGTCGAAACGCGCTCGCACCGGGGCGGCCGTGCGACCGCCATCAGGCCCTATGTGCCGGTAATGTCGCCACTGCGGAAATCTCCCGGAACCGGCCGCTGCCGCGCGCTCTATACGCCCGGCCTGTTGAACCACCTGACCACCAGCCGCCCCTTTGCGGGCAACGCAGGACTTACATCGTCGGTGCAACGTGGTGGACCAAGGCGCGTTCCGCGTTCACAACTGGCCCATACCCATGCAAACCGGTTCCTGCTCCCGGAGGTCTGATGCGACACCTGCAACCCCATCAACAGGGCGAACGCCTTGTTCTTCGAAACACAACTCCTTTCATGCCCCTCGGCTCCGGCGCCGCGTCATGACGCACCTGGTCACCCTCACCGGCCACATCATGGTCCCGCCCGACCGGCTGGACGACATCCGCGCGGCCCTGCCCGACCACATCCGCGCCACCCGCGCCGAACCCGGCTGCCTCAGCTTCGACGTCGTCGAAAGCACCTCCATTCCCGGCCGCTTTGACGTCGCCGAACGCTTCACCGACGCCGCCGCCTTCCGCGCCCACCAGACCCGCGCGGCCGGGTCCGACTGGGGCCGGATCAGCGCCGGCATCCCGCGCGACTACGTGGTCACGGGACTCGACGATTAAGCCACAAGTCTTAACACCGGCTTAAAATCCGCCCCTTCCAAGTTTGTACAAAACGGCAAAACCGGGTTTCGGGTGGCGTACAAAACGGACGGAACGCCAGCTTTTCGCCTTGACCCTCCGCCCCGCTTTGCCCCTCATGCGCGGGTTGCATTCTCGGGATCTCACCATGTCCACCACGCTCAAGGCCGCGCTCTGGATGACCGGCGCCATCGCCTCGTTTTCCTCGATGGCCGTCGCCGGCCGCGAGCTGAGCGCGGTGCATGACACCTTCGAAATCATGATGTACCGCAGCTTTGTCGGCGTGCTGATCGTCTCGGCGGTGCTCACATGGTCGGGCGGCTGGGCGCAGGTCAACCGCGACCGATTTGGCCTGCATGCCATTAGAAACATTGTACATTTCACCGGTCAGAACCTGTGGTTCTACGCCGTCACCCTGATCCCGCTGGCGCAGGTTTTTGCGCTGGAATTCACCATGCCGCTCTGGGTGATCGTGCTCTCTCCGATCCTGCTGGGCGAGCGTCTGACCCCGGTGCGCGTGCTCGCCGCGCTGATCGGTTTTGCCGGTATCATGGTGGTCGCACGCCCCGGCGCGACCGAGATCGGCATCGGTGTGATAGCCGCCGCCTTGGCGGCATTTTTCTTCGCGTTAACAACAATTTCCACCAAGAAACTCACAGGTTTCGCCAGCGTCGGCTGCATCATGTTCTGGCTCACGGTGATGCAGGCGGTGCTGGGCATGGTGGCCTCCTTTGCCGATGGTGTCGTCGCCCTTCCCACCGCCCAAACCACCCCCTTGCTGATCCTCGTCGGCCTCGCCGGCCTGCTCGCGCACTTCTGCATCACCAACGCGCTCAGGATCGCGCCGGCCTCGGTGGTGGTGCCGTTCGACTTTGTCCGCCTGCCGACCATCGCGGTGGTCGGCATGGTCCTCTACCACGAGGCGCTCGATATCTGGGTGTTCATCGGCGCCGCCATTATCTTTGGCGGTAACTATCTGAATATCCTGTCGGAAAACCGCAAGAACCGGGTCGCCTGAGGACCGCGTTTCGGCTTGGATACACCCATGACCGATCAAAAAACCATATCCCCCCGCGCCTGGGGCGAGCTGCTCCTGCTGGGGTTGATCTGGGGCGGTTCCTTCCTGTCGATCCGGGTGGCCCTGGACGAAGTGCCGGTGATGACGAGCGTGCTGCACCGCACCTTCTGGGCGATGTTGGCGTTGTGGCTGGTGATCTGGCTGTTGCGCCTGCCGGTACCGCGCGACGCGCGCAGCTGGGCCGCCTTTCTGGTGATGGGGCTGCTCAACAACGTGATCCCCTTTGCCCTGATGGCCTGGGGCCAGCTGCACATCGAAACCGGGCTGACCTCGATCCTGAACGCCACCACGGCGGTCTTTGGCGTCATCGTTGCCGCGCTGGCGTTCGCGGACGAAAAACTGATGTTTCACAAGGGGTTGGGTGTTGCTCTTGGGTTTCTGGGCGTGGCCACGGCGATCGGGCTGGACCAGTTTCGCAACCTCGACCTGCGATCAACCGCGCAGCTGGCGGTGCTGGCCGGCACGCTCAGCTATGCCTGCGCCTCGGCCTGGGCGCGGGCCCGGCTGGGCCATCTGCCGCCACAAGTCGCCGCCGCCGGCATGCTGACCGGCTCCACCCTCGTCCTGCTGCCCGCAACGCTGCTGATCGACGGGGTCCCGACGCTTGCGCTTCAACCGCAAACCGTTGTCGCAATTGGATATTACGCGCTGATCGCGACCGCCGGCGCCTACCTGCTCTATTATCGCGTGCTGGCGATGGCCGGGTCCGGCAACCTGATGCTGGTGACGCTGCTGATCCCGCCCGTGGCGATCACGCTGGGCGCGCTGGTGCTGGACGAGGCGCTGCCGCCGCGCGCCTACCTCGGCTTCGCACTGCTGGCGCTGGGGCTGATCATCCTGAACCGCCGACCCCGCGCCTGAACAATTGACCCCGCTGCCCCGGCTGGATAGCAAGGCGAAAAAGGACGGCGAATTGATGCTTTACACCTCGGGTCAGGACTGGTTGCAGGCCCCGCGCAAACGGGTGCTGTTTTTTGGCATGTCGGGGCTGGGCAAAACCCACGTCAGCAACATGCTGCGCTCTGCAGGTGATTGGTTTCATTACAGTATCGATTACCGCATCGGCACCCGCTACATGGGCGAATACATCACCGACAATGCCAAGGCCGAGGCGATGAAGGTGCCGTTCCTGCGCGACCTGCTGCTGACGGATTCGATCTATATCGGCTCAAACATCAGCTTTGCCAACCTGACCCCGGTGTCGGCCTACCTGGGCAAACCCGGCGACCCGGCCCGCGGCGGCCTGCCGATCGAGGAATACCGCCGCCGGCAGGAACAGTTCCGGCTGGCCGAGATCCACGCGCTGCTGGATACCGAATATTTCATCGACCGGGCCGAACGGCTCTATGGCTATCCGCATTTCATCTGCGACACCGGCGGGTCGATCTGTGAATGGGTCGATCCCGACAACCCCGCCGACCCGGTGCTGAGCGAACTGGCCAAGACCACGCTGATGGTCTGGATCAAGGGCGACGCGGCCCATACCGACGAGCTGATCCGCCGCTTTGACAAGGCGCCCAAGCCGATGTCCTATCAGCCCGAGTTCCTGAACCGGATGTGGGATGGATATCTGAGCGAAAACAACTGCCTCGAAGGCGATGTGAACCCCGATGCCTTTATCCGCTGGACCTATGCACAGGCGCTGGCCCACAGGCAGCCGCGGTATCAATCGATGGCCGAAAACTGGGGCATCACGGTGACCGCCGATCAGGTCGCCGCGCTGCGCGACGCCGCCGATTTCGACCGGTTGATCGCCGAGACACTTGAGAAACGGGGATAAAGCCCGTATCTCAGCAGACCATTTTGCAATCAGGAAACGGCCCACGCCATGCCCATCAAGATACCCTCCGACCTGCCCGCCTTTGACGTTCTCACGAACGAAGGCGTCATGGTCATGTCCGAGGATCAGGCGGCGCGGCAGGACATCCGCCCGCTGAAGATCGGGCTGCTGAACCTGATGCCGAAAAAGATCCAGACCGAGAACCAGTTCGCCCGGCTGATCGGCGCCACCCCGCTGCAGATCGACCTGTCCCTGATCCGCATGTCGGAACACCAGACCCGCAACACCGCCGCCGAGCACATGGAGAGCTTTTACCACCCCTTTCAGGAGGTGAAGGACGAGAAGTTCGACGGTTTGATCATCACCGGCGCGCCCATAGAACACCTTGAGTTCCAAGAGGTTACCTATTGGGACGAGCTGCGCGAGGTGATGGACTGGACCCAGACCAACGTGCATTCCACCTTTGGTGTCTGCTGGGGCGGCATGGCGATGATCAACCACTTTCACGGGGTGCCGAAACACATCCTGCCGCACAAGGCGTTCGGCTGTTTCCGGCACAGCAACCTCGCGCCCGCCTCGCCGTTCCTGCGCGGGTTCTCGGACGATTGCGTGATCCCGGTCAGCCGCTGGACCGAGATGAAACAATACGAGATCGACGCCGTACCCGAGCTGGTCACGCTGCTGGGCAGCGACGAGGTCGGCCCCTGTCTGGTCGAGGATCCGGTGCACCGCGCGCTTTATATCTTCAACCACTTCGAATACGACAGCGACACGCTAAAACAGGAATACGACCGCGATGCGTCGACCGGCACCGCGATCAACGTGCCGGTCAACTACTATCCCGATGATGACCCGACCCGGCGGCCGATGAACCGCTGGCGGTCGCACGCGCATCTGCTCTACGGCAACTGGATCAACGAGATCTATCAGAGCACCCCCTTCGACATGCAGGAGATCGGGCATTAAAATCGCGCTGTATATCATTGCCGCAGCTGTTGTTTTCACCGCCTTCGTGCAGTGGAGAGCAGCCCGGCACGAAGCCAGGGCACTTAGCAGGCATCCGCCGCAGGGGCAGATCCTCGATATCGATGGCGTCCAGGTTCACGCGGTCACGATGGGCAATGGCCCCGACGTGGTGCTGATCCACGGCTCCAGCGGCAACACCCGCGACATGACCTTTCGGCTGGCGCCGCTGCTGGCCGACCGCTACCGCGTGATCATCTTCGACCGTCCCGGCCTGGGCTATACCGACCGCATCAACCAGACCGGCGCCAGCATCCGCCAGCAGGCCGACCTGCTGGTGCGGGCGGCGGGCGAACTGGGCGCCGAACGGCCCATCGTCATGGGCCAGAGCTATGGCGGCTCCGTGGCGCTGGCCTGGGCGGTGCATCACCCCGACAGCCTGTTGGCGCTGGTTCCGGTCGCCGCCGCCTCGAACCCGTGGACCACGCCGCTGGACCCGCTCTACCGGGTCACCTCCTCGCCGCTGGGCAGCGCGCTGGTGGTGCCGATGCTGACCGCCTTTGTTACCGACACCCGCGTCGAACAGGCGATGATCGGCGTCTTTGCCCCGCAAGCGGTGCCAGAGGGGTATATCGAACATTTCGGCGCCGGGCTGACCCTGCGGCGCACCTCGCTGCGGGCCAACGCGATGCAGCGGGCGCAGCTGCTGGACCAGATCACCGAATTGCAGCCGCGCTATGGAGAGATTTCGGTCCCGACCGAGATCGTCCACGGCACCGCCGACGACACGGTGAATTTCTCGCTGCATTCCGAGAACCTGGCGCGGCAGATCCCCGGCGCGGTGCTGACCCCGCTGCCCGGAATCGGACACATGCCGCAACACGTTGCCGCCCCGGATGTCGCCGCCGCCATCGACCGCGCCGCCGCCCGTGCGGGTTTGCGTTAAGGCGATTAACATACCATATTGCTTGGACAGAAGAAAACGCGAGGCAGGCCGATGAACCTCCCCTTTGACGGAGCCATTTCGAAATACTTCGACTCTGACGCCCCCAAGGACGTGCGCGACGCGATCCGCCGCGCAGAGAAAGGGGACATCCTGAACCCCAGCTATCCGCATTCAGAGCGTCTGGCCCGCAAGGTCTATGAAAAAGAGCTGCAGGCGCTGCAGATCGAGCTGGTCAAGCTGCAGTCCTGGGTCAAATCCACCGGCCAGCGTGTCGTGATCGTTTTCGAAGGCCGCGATGCCGCCGGCAAGGGCGGCACCATCAAGCGGTTCCGCGAGAACCTCAACCCGCGCGGCGCCCGTGTCGTGGCGCTGTCCAAACCCACCGACGGCGAACGCAGCCAGTGGTATTTCCAGCGCTACATCGACCACCTGCCATCGGGCGGTGAAATCGTCTTTTTCGACCGCAGCTGGTACAATCGCGGCGTCGTCGAAAAGGTGTTCGGCTTTTGCACCGACAAAGAGCGCGAAAAGTTCTTTCGCCAGGTCCTGCCGTTCGAGCGGGCGCTAGTCGATGACGGCGTCCACCTGTTCAAATTCTGGCTGAACGTCGGTCGCGCCGAGCAATTGCGCCGGTTCCTCGACCGCGAAAAGGATCCCCTGAAACAGTGGAAGCTCAGCCCGATCGACGTCAACGGTCTGGCCAAGTGGGATGACTATTCGGCGGCGATCTCGCAGACGCTGATGCGCAGCCACTCCAAACATGCCGGCTGGACGATCGTGCGCTCCGACGACAAACGCCGGGCGCGGCTCGCGGCGATCCGCCATGTTCTGCTGGGGCTGGATTATGATCACAAGGACAAAAAGGCCATCGGCAAACCCGATCCGCTGATCTGTGCCGGGCCGGACATCTGGGATGTCTAAACGCGGGTATCACCACGGCAACCTGCGTCAGGCCCTGATCGAAGCCGCCCTGACCCTGATCGAAGAGAAAGGGCCAACCGGGTTCACCCTGTCCGAGGCCGCCAAAACCGCCGGCGTCACCCCGGCGGCGGTCTATCGCCATTTCGAGGGCCGCGAGGACCTGATCGCCGAAGGCGCGCGGCAGGGGTTCGAGATGTTCGCCGACCTGATGCAATACGCCTATGACAAGGGCCAGCCCTCGGCGCTGGCCGCCTTCGAGGCGACCGGTCGTGCCTACCTCGCCTTTGCGCGCAAACATCCCGGCCACTACATCGCCATGTTCGAAAGCGGCATTTCGGTGAACCGAACGCCGGAACTGGCCGCCGCCGCCGCACGGGCCCGCGGCGTGCTGGAAAAGGCCGCCGCCGACCTTTCGGAACATATCCCGCCCGAAAAACGCCCGCCGGCTTCGATGGTTTCGGCCCATATCTGGGCGCTCAGCCACGGCGTGGTAGAGCTTTACGCACGCAACACCGGCACCGCCTCGCCCTTTCCGCCCGAGGATCTGCTGGAAACCGGTGTCGGCATCTACCTGCGCGGACTGGGGCTGATCGCGCAGGACGGCTAGGCGGCCCTTGCGGCAGCCCGGCGGGCGGCGTATCGCTGCATCAGATATCCCAGAGGCCCAGATGAAGATCAGCATCATTATCCCCACCCGCGAACGGGCGTTTTATCTGGATGCCTCGATCCGCACGGTTCTGGAAATCGATGACGCCGACATCGAGCTGATCGTCGCCGACAACGCCAGCACCGACAATACCCGCGAGGTGGTCCAAGCCTTTGACGACCCGCGCCTGATCTACCTGCCGTCCGATGCCCGCGTGTCCATGCGCGAAAACTTCAACCGCTCGCTCGTCGCCAGCAGCGGCGACTATGTCATCTTTATCGGCGATGATGACGCGGTGCTGACCGGTCAGTTCCCGATCCTGCGCCGACTGCTGGAACAGGAAAAGCCCGACGGCGTCAGCTGGTTCAAATCGACCTACGGCTGGCCCATCGAGGGCTACGGCAAAAAGACCGGCGGCATCCGGTTCTACCGCGACGAATGTTTTGGCGCGCCTGTCGAATACGACCCGCGCAGCTATCTGGATGCGCTGATGCGCTGCGATCTCGGGCAGCTCTATCCGACGCCGAACATCTACCACGGCTGCGTGTCGCGCGCCTATCTCGACCGGATCGCACCAAAGCCGGGGCTCTACTTCGACAGCACGATCCCGGATGTGAACCTGCAATACCGCAGCATCTATCTGGGTGGAAGATTCCTGCATACCTTCCACCCGTTCACCATCAACGGCTATGGCCCGGCCAGCACCGGCGGCGCGCATCAGTCGCCCAAGCCCGGCACCGCCAGCGACAAGATCGGCAAAGCCTTTGTCGCCGAAAACCGCGCCGATCCCTACGACGACATCATCGATCACGCGCTGACCATCCAGTTGGTGTTCCTTGCCACGCTGGAAACCCTGCGGGCGCGCGGCGGCTTTGACGACCCGGCGCCGGACTATACCGCATGGTACCGTCTGGCGCTGAACGCGGCGCGCGCCAAACCCGAAGAGGCCGCGCGCGTCGGCGGGATCCTGGACAGCTATGCCGAACAAACCGGCACCCGCGCGCAGCTGGATCAGGCCCGCGCGCAGCCGCCCCTGCCCAAACGCAAATTCGCCGAGCGGCTCGCGCGGGTGCGCGGACAGCTGCGCAGTTTTCGGCGCTCGGCCGAGGAGAACGGCCAGAACACCGTTCTGACCGCGACCCATGTGGTGGACGCGGTGCTGGGGGCGGATTATGGCGCGGTGCTCGACGGCAGCCTGAGCCCGGCCCGCGCCTGGAAACAGGCGCGCAACCGCGCCCGCGCCTTCAAGACAGAGCTATGACACCCGCTTGAGGAACCCGTCGTGCGCGACGGTGATCATCAGCTTGTCGGGGATCGATTTGTCGATCTCGAACTCGGGGTGTGACGTCAGGTATTCCCAGACGGCGGTCTTGGGGTTGTCGCCCTTGCCCCACGGCCGGTTGGGGTATTCATCCTCGGCCATATCCTCGATCAGCGTATCGAAGACCACGCAGTAGCTGCCCTTGGACGCCAGCGGCGCATAGGCCTCCAGCTCGGCCAGCACATGATCATGGGTGTGCATGCTGTCGAGACAGACCAGAACGGTCTCGTACCCCTGGGCGGCGGCCTTGACCTGCGCGATGGTGTCTTCGGCGATGCTTGATCCTTCGATCATCTCGATCCGCGACCGCATCGGATGCGCGTCCATCGCCGCCCGGTTGTGGGCGCGGATGTCGATGTCGACCCCGATCACCTTGCGCCTGGACTGCGCCGGGTCCAGCGTCTCGCCCTTCTCGATCGCCTCGCACATGTCGAGCATCGCCAGTACGGAGGCCGAAAAGATCAGCGACCCGCCATGCGCGATGCCGGTTTCCACGATCAGGTCGGGCTTGATCTCCCAGATCAGCTCCTGCATGGCGACGATGTCCTGCGGGTACTGGATGATCGGCCGCCCAAGCCAGTGGTAGTTATAGGAATACTCCGCCCCCGCCGAGGCGCGCAGGAACTCCTTCGCCGCGCCGGTCAGCGCCGTGTTCTGCTGCATCGCCGCGATGCGGCCCGGAATTTCGGATTTAAAGTCGCTCATGCGCCCACCTCGACATAGGTAAATCGGTTGCCCGACATGGATTTGATTTCATCAGTATAGTTTGGATTCATCACCAGGATGCGGGTGTCGTCCGGCAAACCCGGCAGAATGTCGTCGGGCGCGCTGACCCGCAGCCCGGTGCCGGCCAGGAACTTGCCCTGTTTCGCCGGGTTGATGTCCACGATCCCCGCCACCGGCCGCCCGGCCCGCGCCCGCAGCATCGAATAGATCAGCCCCTTGGACGCGCCGCCCCAGACCACGTCTTGCGGCGTCGTGTTGGCGGCGGCCAGCGTATCGGTGAAATCGGCCGGAAACGGCGCCCGGCTGGTCGGGTCATAAGCCGGGTCGCGCAGGCTGGACAGGTCGCCGACGACATAGAGGTACTGACCGCCGAAACAATGCCCCGCCGCGACCACGCGGCCAAAGATCTTGTGGAAATCCGACAGCCGGAAATAATTCACATGCTCGTAGAAAATGTCGAACCACGCCCGGTTGTCACAGATCCAGTCGAAACAGGGCACCTCGATATAGATCAGCCCGCCGCTGTTTGCCTCCGCCAGCTGGCGCAGGAAACCGACCGGGTTTTCAATGTGTTCCAGTACATGGCGCAATACCAGCCCGTCGGCGTTCAGCCCCAGGTCGGGGCCGAAATAGACCTTTTCGATGCGCGGGTCGTCGCCCTCGTAGGTCGGATCAAAGCCGGTGATCTGCGCGCCGCGATCCGCCAGCATCTCCAGAAACGTGCCCTTGCCGCACCCCACCTCGATCAGCCGCTTGCCCATCTTGTCGATCACCAGATCAGCGGCCCAGTCCAGATGCGCGCGGAACGGGCCGGAATTGGCCTGTTCGTTCTGATACTCCGCGTCATAGACCATCAGGTCAGGGTCAAAGGCCGCGTTGTAGATCAGCCCGCTGCGCAGGTCCTCGACCAGTTCAATCTGCCCGCGCGGGCAGGCCCGCGCCGCCTCAGGACTGTCGTACATGCGGTTCTGGAACACCGGGAAATCGGCGGCCTCATAGAGCAGCCTGTGATCGCTCATGATGTGAACTCCTCCTCGCGCAGGCCGATCACGCAGGGCGGATCAGTCAGGTTGTCGGGACGCGCCCCGAAATTCAGCAGGTCGCGGCGGCCATACTGGTCCGCGATGCGCTCGGCAAGGGCGCGCACGGTGATGCCGGTGCCACTGGCGATGTTGCTGGCGCCGGTGCGCGCGCTCAGCGCGTCATCCACCAGCATCGCGGCCGCATCCTCGACATCCATGAAATCGCGGATCTGGGTGCCGCTGGTCAGATCGGCACGCGCGCCGGCCTGCATCTGCTGATGCAGGTAAGGCACCAGCCGCCGGGGATCTTCGCCCGCACCATAGAGGTAGAACAGCCGCCCCCACAGAAATTCCACCCCCTGCAGCGGCAGCCATTGGTTCAGCGTCAGAAATGTGCTCGCCTTGGCCGCCGCATAGGGCGTCAGCGGCTCCAGCGGGGTTTGCGGGCTCAGCCGCCCGCCACTCAGATCATATTCGAAACAGGTCCCGACACCGACAAAGCGGCGCACACCGGCGCGGGCCGCCCCCCGCGCCAGGGCCACGGTGCCGGACAGACAGTCCAGATTGCGGTCCGACGTCAGGTATTTGCCCGGCTCGGCATACCAGGCCACGTGAACGACCATGTCCACGTCGCGGCAGTGCTCTGCCCACCAATCGGCGGATTCAGCAAAAAGATCATCCGTTTCAACAACCTCGTCACCGGTCTTCAGGTCAAATTCAGCGCCGCGCCGGACCACCGCGCGCAGATCCAGCCCGCGCGCCCGCAGCTGCGCGGCCACCACGCGACCGACAAAGCCGGTTGCGCCGGTGATCAGAACACGGGTCATTCGCTGATCCGCAGGTCGGGCACGGCGGTGACAAACCGCGTGCCCTGCGCCGCCAGATCCGCGTTCTGCGCCCGGATCTCCTCGCCGATGTTCCACGGAAAGATCACCAGGTAATCGGGGCGCCGCGCGCGCAGGACGTCGGGCGCCAGAACCGGAATATGGCTGCCCGGCAGCAGCTTGCCCTGTTTCGACGGCGCCGCGTCGCAGACAAAGCTCACCAGATCCGGTTTGACCCCGCCAAAGTTCAGCAACGTGTTGCCCTTGGCCGCCGCGCCATAGCCGGCCACGCTCTTGCCTTCGGCCCTGGCCTGCAGCAGGAAGCGCAGGAAATCGTTCTTGACCGTCTCGGCCTTGGCCTGAAACGCCATGTAATAGGCATCCTCGCCCATGCCCCGCGCGGCCTCTTCCGCGCGCAGCGCCTCCACCGCCCCGGTCTGGGCATGATCCGCCCCCTGCAAACAGGCATAGATCCGCAGCGATCCGCCATGGGTCGGCAGCTCTTCGACATCGAACACCCGCAGCCCGGCGGCCTGCATGATCCGCTCGACCGCCATCAGCGACAGATAGGAGAAATGCTCGTGATAGACCGTGTCGAACTGGTTGAATTCCACCAGCCGCATCAGGTGCGGAAACTCCAGCGTGACCACCCCCTGCGGCTTTAGCGCGGCAGCCAGACCTCGGGTAAAGTCATTGATATCAGGCACATGCGCATAGACGTTATTGCCCGCGATCAGATCAGCCTTGGGCAGGTCACCCGCCATTTCCTCGCCAAAAAACGCCCGCAGCACCGGGATGCCCAGATCCTCGGCCGCCTGCGCGGTGCTGTCGGTCGGCTCCACCCCCAGACAGGGAATGCCCGCCGCGACGAAGTTCTTCAGCAGGTAGCCATCGTTCGACGCCACCTCGATCACATGGCTGTCAGGCCCCAGCCCTAACCGCGCGGTGATCATCTCCGCATAACGCGCGGCGTGGTCCAGCCAGCTGCGCGAGGTCGACGAGAAATAGGCGTAATCCTCGGTAAAGAGCGCATCGGCGGCGGCGAAATCCTCGGTCTGGACCAGCCGGCAATCCGAACAGGCCCTCAACCGCAGCGGATAGGTCAGCTCGGGCCGCGCCAGCCCCTCGGGCGGAAGATAGGCATTGGACGGCGGCGCGTGGCCAAGGTCGAGAAACTCGATCGTCAATGGCGTCCCGCAATGGCGGCAACTCTGGGTCATAACGGGGCGCACTCCCTCAGCGCTGGCAGGTTCCGGTCGCGGTCCGACATCACGGCAACCGGCAGGGGCCAGTCGATGGTCAGATCCGGATCCAACGGGTTGATCCCGCCCTCATGCCCGGGGGCATAGGCGGTGGAATGAAGATACTGCAGCTCGGTGTCCGCTGTCAGGGTCTGAAACCCGTGGGCGAACCCCTTGGGCACATAGATCGCGTTCAGCGCATCCTGGTCCAGAACCAGGCTAAAGAACGCGCCATAAGACTCTGACCCATCACGCAAATCCACGATCACGTCAAAGGCGCGCCCGCGCAGGCAGCGGATCAGCTTGACCTCGGCGGCCGGACCGCGCTGAAAATGCAACCCGCGCAGGGTGCCCGCGTCGCGGCTCATCGAGACATTCATCTGCACCCAGGTCGTGTTCAGCCCATGGCCGGCGAACTCCGCGTCGCAATAGGTGCGCGCAAAGAACCCGCGGTCGTCCTCGCGCCGCTCCAGCCGGATCTCGTAGGCGCCCTGCAATGGCAGCGGATCAAAGATCATGGCGCACCGAACTCTTCGATCTGCGCCCGTGTCACCGACAGCGGATCGGCCCCGCCGTGCACCGCGTGGTACCATGCCACCGACCGTTCCAGCCCGCGTGCGAAATCCCATCGCGGGGCATAGCCCAGATCGGCGCGCGCCTGTTCGATCCCGAGGCTCAGCAACCCCGCCTCGTGCCGGGCGTTCGGGTCGGACTGATCGTCCCAGTCGCCGGGCCACTGCGCCAGCGCCCCCTGCACCAGATCGCCCACCGATCTGACGTCATGCGCTTCGGGGCCAAAGTTATAGGCCTCGGCCAACGCCGCCCCCTCGTACAGACGTTCCGCCAGCCGCATGTACCCCGCCAGTGGCTCGAGCACATGCTGCCACGGGCGCCGGGCCGCCGGGTTGCGCACCGGGATCGGCCGCCCGGCCGACAACGCGCGGATGATATCGGGCAGAATGCGGTTGTCGGCCCAGTCGCCGCCGCCGATCACGTTGCCCGCCCGCGCCGAGGCCAGCCGCACCGGGTGCCCGCCAAAGAACGACTTGCGGTAGCTGGCGATCACCAGCTCGCTGCCCGCCTTGGAGGCCGAATAAGGGTCATGCCCGCCCAGCCGGTCGCCCTCGCGATAGGGGTGCACCCATTCGCGGTTCTCATAGACCTTGTCGGTGGTGATCAGCACCGCCGCACAGGTGTGATCCAGCGGCCGCAGCGCCTCCAGCAGATGCGCCGTGCCCATCACGTTGGTGTCCCACGTGGTCAGCGGATCGTCGTAAGAGGCCAGCACAAGCGGTTGCGCGGCCAGGTGAAACACCACGTCCGGCTGCCCCTCGCGGATCCAGCCCGCCAGTGCCCTGGCGTCCCGGATATCGTCGATCCGGTGCGCCATCCGCGCGGCCAGCCCCAGCTGGTCGAACAGCGCCGGATCGGTATCGGGCACCAGCGCATAGCCCGAAACCTCGGCACCCAGATCGCACAGCCACTGCGACAGCCAGCTGCCCTTGAACCCGGTGTGACCGGTCACCAGAACCCGCTTGCCCCGCCAGAAACTCATCCCCGGATCGGCTCCCAGACCTTCCATGGCGCGCGGCCCTCGGCCCACATCGTCTCCAGCTGGTTCTTGTCGCGCAGCGTGTCCATCGCCATCCAGAACCCCGAATGCTTCCACAGCGCCAG
Organism: Seohaeicola saemankumensis; assembly: GCF_020171285.1. Classification (GTDB taxonomy): domain Bacteria; phylum Pseudomonadota; class Alphaproteobacteria; order Rhodobacterales; family Rhodobacteraceae; genus JAIUZI01. The sequence goes on along the minus strand of NZ_JAIUZI010000008.1, from coordinate 146,189 downwards.
CTGCCGGTCCCGCGCCAGCCCTTCCAGCGGTGCCTTCTCAAAGATCGTGTCGTCCCCCTCCAGCCGGTCAAAAACCGACGGGTTGCAGACCATGAACCCGCCGTTGATCCATCGGTTATCGCCCTGCGGCTTTTCGTCGAACCGGGTCACCCGGTCGCCGTCGATCCCCAGCGCGCCAAAGCGCCCTGCCGGCTGGATGGCGGTCAGCGTGACCTCACAGTCCTGGCGCGCGTGGAATTCGACCAGCCCGCTCAGGTCCACGTCGCTGACGCCATCGCCATAGGTCAGGCAGAACGGGCCATCGACGTAATCGCGCACGCGCCGGATGCGCCCGCCGGTCTGGGTGTGTTCGCCGGTGTCGATCAGGGTGATCTTCCACGGTTCCGCCGCCTGGGTGTGCACTTCCATCGAATTGTCGCTCAGGTCGATGGTCACATCGGACATATGCAGGAAGTAATTGGCGAAATACTCCTTGATCATATAGCCCTTGTAGCCGCAGCAGATCACGAACTCGTTCAGCCCGTGGTGGCCGTACAGCTTCATGATGTGCCACAGGATCGGGCGGCCGCCGATTTCGATCATTGGCTTCGGGCGCAGGTGGGATTCTTCGCTGATACGTGTCCCCAGCCCGCCGGCAAGAATGACTGTCTTCAATTTCTGTCCAGTCCGGTCTCAGGTTCGGTGTCCGAACTGGTTACACAGAACCGCCGCCCGTCACAAGCGATCCGCGCCGCTTCGGCGGGGGAACGCGCGCCCACCGCTTGCAGGACCCCAAACAAAAAGGGCCGCGCAACCGCACGGCCCTTTTCGACAATTTCTGAAATCCAGCTCTTAACGCTTGGAGAACTGGAAGCTCTTGCGGGCCTTGGCCTTGCCGTATTTCTTCCGTTCCACGACGCGGCTGTCGCGGGTCAGGAAACCGGCGGCTTTCAGCGCGCCGCGCAGCGACGGATCGTACAGTTGCAGCGCTTTCGAGATGCCGTGCTTGACCGCGCCGGCCTGACCGGACAGGCCGCCGCCCTTGACGGTGGCGGTCACGTCGAATTCGCCATCGACACCGGCCACCTGGAACGGCTGGCGCAGGATCATCTGCAGCACCGGGCGGGCAAAATAGACGTCCTGGTCACGACCGTTGACGGTAACCTTGCCGGAACCGGGACGGATCCAGACACGGGCGACCGCGTCCTTCCGCTTGCCGGTGGCATAGGAACGGCCCAGCTCATCGCGCACGGGCTCGCGCGTGATGACCTCTTCGGCCACGATTTCAACGCCTGCGACGGCGCTCAGCTCTTCGAGCGTGTTGATCTGATCAGCCATCTGGTTCAGCTCCGGGTGTTTTTCTTGTTCATGGACTTCACGTCCAGAACTTCGGGCGATTGCGCCTCATGGGGGTGCTGATCGCCGGCATAGATGCGCAGGTTGGTCATCTGCTTGCGGCTCAGGCGGTTGCCCGGCAGCATGCGCTTGACGGCCTGAAAGACCACGCGCTCGGGGTGCGCGCCCTCAAGGATCTGCTGCTTGGTGCGCGACTTGATCCCGCCGGGGTGGCCGGTGTGCCAGTAGAAGTGCTCGTCGCGCTTCTTGCCGGTCATCTGCACCTTGTCGGCGTTGATCACGATGACATTGTCGCCCATGTCCATATGCGGCGTGAACGACGGCTTGTGCTTGCCACGCAGGCGCATGGCGATGATCGATGCGAGACGGCCCAGAACGACGCCCTCGGCGTCGATCAGGATCCAGCTTTTCTCGATCTCTGCAGGCGTTGCAGAAAAGGTTTTCATGGTGTCGGTCCTGTTTGACAGAGAGACGGAGACATAACGCGCCCGCCCAAATTCGATGGACGGGGTATATGGAAAGCCGATCCGCCAGTCAACAGCCCAAAACGCCAAATAATCATTGTATTTCAGCGCTTTAAAATAAAGGTATTATTTTACCCCACAACTTCAGACGCTGATCTGCTCCGGCGGGTTGTCCAGCAGGTCGCGCAGGCGGGTCATCGCGCTTTCAAAGGTGGCCAGGCTGACCCCGGCGTTGACCGCCATCCGTACCGCATGCGGCGCGCGCCCGCTGCGCACGGTGAAATCCTCAGACGAGCGCACCCGCACCCCACGGGCCTCGGCAGCCTGGCAAAACGCGCCGGCCCGCCAGCCCTCGGGCAGGGTCAGCCACAGGAACGGCAGATCGGCGCGCCACGCCAGATCATAAACCCCCAGCGTATTCACCGCGATCTGCACATATTCGCCAACACGTTGCAGCATGGTATGTTCCAGCGCCGCAAGATCGGGATGCGCCAGCAGCTTGGCCGCGAGATCCGAAATCGGTGTCGCCAGCCCGAAAAAGCTCTGCTCGGCCACCCGCCGCAGCCGCCCGGTCTGCCCCGGCGGCGCCAGCCCGAACCCCAGCCGCAACGACGGTGAAACGCTTTTCGAGATCGACGATACGTACCACGTCCGCTCCGGCGCCAGCACGCGATAGCTCGGCGCCACATGCGCCCCGCTGACATAGCAGTTGTCCTCGAGGATCTGCAGATCGGCGCGCCGCGCCGCCTCGACCAGCGCCCGGCGGCGCGGTTCCTGCGTAGCGAGCAGCGTCGGATTATGCGCCTCGGGCGAGGTGCAGAGGATCTGCGCGTCATGGCCGCGCGCCGCCGCCTCCAGCGCCTCGGGGATCAGCCCGTGTTCGTCCATCGCCACCGGCACCACGTCGGCCCGCAACAGCTCTGCCGCGCGGCGAAACCCCGGATAGGCCAGTTCCTCTACCAGAACCGTCGGACGCCGCCCCTTCAGCACCGCCTGCAGGATCAGCACCACGGCGTTCTGGCCGCCATTGGCCAGAACCACGTCCTGTTCCCGCACCGCGCCGATCAAAACCCCCTGCAGCCACTGGGCCGCCGCCGCGCGCAGCGGACGCTCGGCCACCACGCTGGGATAATGCATCAGCCCCGAAGGCGGGTCCTGCGCCACCTCCATCAACAGCTTGCGGATCAGCCTGGCCTGCCCGATCTCAGGCAGATGGGGGGCAAAGAGGTTGACGTGATAGCCGTCGCCGCCCTCTGACCCATGCGGGATCACGTCGGCCACCAGCGGAAACCCTTCCTCCGCTTCGGGCGCAGCGACATAGGTGCCCCGGCCCACTTCCGCCTGCAGCACCCCTTCGTCCGTCAGCACCGAATAGGCCCGCGCCACCGTGCCCGGCGTGATGCCCAGCCGATAGGCCAGCTCGCGCACCGGCGGCAACCGCGCCCCGACCTCCAACTGGCCGGACTCGACCGCCCGGCGGATGGTGTCCGACACCGCCCGATACTTGGGCCCCGCGGATTTCGGCAGGGTCTCCGGCCAAATTGTATCCATTACAATCTTTCCTTTGATCTTTGTGTCGCCCGCAATGTATCAAACAATCATTACAAGATCACCAAATTGTGTCAATACAATCGGAAAGGATCCCACGATGACACGTACCCTGCAAAACCAGTCCCTGTCGCAGTTGATGGCCGCCCCCCGGTTGCCGTTGGTCGCCGCGCTGGCGATCGGCTTTGCACGCGTCGTCACCACCTGGGATACCCGCCACCGAACCCGCAATTCGCTGAAACATCTCGACAAACACCTGCTCGAAGATATCGGCGTCACGCCAGCCCAGGCGTACAAGGAGGCCGCGCGCCCGTTCTGGCTGGGCTGAACCGCAATCCCCGTCCGGTACGCCGGACCTCTTCCTGGCCGGAGCCCTGCTCCGGCCTTTTTTGTACCGGCCGCTTTGTACTAACCCACTGGCCTGGGCGGGATCGAATAGGTCATCGTCGCCCGCGCCACCGGCTTGTCGGATCCCTCTGAATACATCAGCACATCGCCCACGGCCAGCGCCCGGCCCAGCTTGAGCAGCGTGCAGCGCCCGATCAGATCCGCCCCCGACGCCGGTTTGCGCATGAAATCCAGCGAACAATTGGTCGTTACCGCCAGCGCCTGCCGCCCGATCCGCGCCAGCACCATCGCATAGACCGACACATCCGCCAGCGCGAACATCGACGGCCCGGACACCGTACCGCCGGGCCGCAGATGCCGGTCCTCGACCTTCAACCGCATTGTGATCGTCTCTTCGGTCAGGTCGTCGATCGCATAGTCACTGCGGATCTGCGGGAACACCTCGGCCAGGTAATCGGCCAATTCGGTCTTGTTGAGCACAAGTGACATGCTTTTCCTCTCCCTCTGTTGTGCCTAGAGTTGCCGCACAGACAGGTTGGAGGGCAAGATGACAATTCTGGAACGTCACGACACCGGCGCCATCGCGCATCTGCGCATGACCGCGCCCGAGCGGCTGAACGCGCTGTCGGATGAAATGATCGCGGCGCTGCAGGACCAGTTCGACGCGCTGCAAAGCGACACCAGCATCCGCGTCGTGATCCTGTCCGGCGCGGGCAAGGCGTTCTGCGCCGGCCACGACCTGAAACAGATGACCGCCGGCCGCCAGGCGCCCGATGGCGGCAAGGCCTATTTCAAGGATCTGTTCGACCGCTGCGCCCGCATGATGCAGTCGATTCGCGCCCTGCCCCAGCCGGTCATCGCCCAGACGCACGGCATTGCCACCGCCGCCGGCTGCCAGCTGGTCGCCTCCTGCGATCTGGCCGTGGCGGCCGAAGGCACCCGGTTCGGCGTCAACGGCGTCAACATCGGGCTGTTCTGCTCTACCCCGATGGTGGCCCTGACCCGGAACATCCCGCGCAAACAGGCGTTCGAGATGCTGACCACCGGCCAGTTCATCGACGCCGCCCGCGCCGAGGCGCTCGGCCTGATCAACCATGCCGTCCCCGAAGCAGAGCTGGAAACCGCCACCCGGCAACTGGCCGAAACGCTGGCCGCGAAACTGGGCGCGGCGGTCAAGATCGGCAAAAAGGCCTTTTATACCCAGATGGACATGCCCCTGGATCAGGCCTACGCCTATACCGGCGATATCATGGTCGAAAACATGCTGTACCGCGACACAACCGAGGGAATCGCGGCCTTTATCGAGAAACGCGACCCCGATTGGCAGCAATAGCGGGATCGTTTCAGGAAATCCGCAGGATTGTTTCTAAAATGCGCCTTTTAATGTAGGCAACACTATGGCAAAGCTTGGGCACGTAAAGCGTTTTTGGGTCGCCGTCGGCGGAAGGTCCCTCCAGACCGGGTCTCTCTCCCCGGTTCGACATTCCCGCAGCGGCGACCCCAAAAAGCCCGCGCCACACCATCCCGACAGAAACCGCTGCTGATTTCGCCGCCCCGCCGGCGGCAACAGCCGTTGCGCGATGGCCCCGGCTGCCCTATGTGGCAGCCCATGACACAGACACTTCATATCGTTGGCGGCGGCATGGCCGGGTCCGAGGCCGCCTGGCAGGCCGCGCACATGGGCGTGGACGTGGTGATCCACGAAATGCGCCCCAAGGTCGAAACCTTTGCCCACAAGACCGGCAACCTGGGCGAAATGGTCTGCTCCAACTCGTTCCGTTCCGACGATGACGAACAAAACGCCGTCGGCCTGCTGCATTGGGAAATGCGCGCCGCAAACGGGTTGATCATGGCCACCGCCGACCGCCACCGCCTGCCTGCCGGCGGCGCGCTGGCCGTTGACCGCGACCCCTTTGCCGAAACCGTCACCGCGCAGCTGACATCGCATCCCCGCATCTCGGTCAGCTACGAGGAAATCGACCACCTGCCCGACCAGGGCCAGTGGATCTTTGCCACCGGCCCGCTGACCTCACCCGCGCTGGGGCAGGCGATTCAGGCCGAAACCGGGGCCGAGGCGCTGGCGTTTTTTGATGCCATCGCCCCCATCGTCTATGCCGAAAGCATCGACATGGATCAGGCCTGGCTGCAATCGCGCTATGACAAGGGCGAGACCGAGGAAGAGCGCACCGCCTATATCAACTGCCCGATGGATCGCGACCGGTACGAGGCCTTCATCGACGCGCTGCTGGCCGCTGACAAGACCGAGTTCCACGAGGGCGAGACCGCCGGCTATTTCGACGGCTGCCTGCCGATCGAGGTGATGGCCGAACGCGGCCGCGAAACCCTGCGCCACGGCCCGATGAAACCGGTCGGCCTGACCAACCCGCACCAGCCCGAGGTGAAGGCCCACGCCGTGGTGCAACTGCGCCGCGACAACGCCTTAGGAACGCTCTATAACATCGTCGGATTCCAGACAAAAATGAAATACGGCGCGCAGACGGACGTGTTCCGGATGATCCCCGGCCTGCAGGACGCGCGCTTTGCCCGGCTGGGCGGCATCCACCGCAATACCTTCCTGAACTCGCCGACCCTGCTGGATGCCTCGATGCGCCTGCGCTCCCGCCCCAACATCCGCTTTGCCGGCCAGATCACCGGCGTCGAGGGCTACGTCGAAAGCGCCGCCATGGGGCTGCTCGCCGGCCGCATGGCCGCCGCCGAACTCCTCGGCCAGCCGCTGGCGACGCCGCCGAACACCACCGCCACCGGTGCGCTGATCACCCATATCTCGGGCGGAGCCGAGGCCAGGACGTTCCAGCCGATGAACGTCAACTTCGGCCTCTTTCCCCCGGTCGAGGGGCTGCGCGGCGGCCGGCGCGGGCGCAAGGACCGCTACAAGGCCTATACCGACCGGGCCAAGGCGGACTGGCAGGCATGGCTGCGGCAATCGGTGCTGGACGCGGCCTGATCCCAACGCCTAGGCTGCGGACATGAGCGACACCTTTCTCGACCGCGTCTACGCTGCCCGGACCGCCGCTGAAACCCGCGCCCTCTATGACGCATGGTCGGCCTCCTACGACGCCGAGATAAGCGCCCAGGGCTATGTCACACCCGGCCGCTGCGCCGAGGCCCTGCGCGCCCATATGTCCGACCCGACGCAACCGATCCTCGATTTCGGCTGCGGCACCGGCCTGTCCGGCCTGGCCCTGGCGCTGGCGGGGTTCACCACGCTCGATGGGGTCGATCTCTCCGCCGAGATGCTCGAGGGCGCCCGCGCCAAGGGCGTCTATCGCGATCTGACCCGGATCGAGGCGGACCAGCCGCTGCGCCACGCGCCCGGCACCTATGCCGCCATCGCCGCGATCGGGGTGATCGGCGCCGGCGCCGCGCCGATCTCGGTCTTCGACACGCTGATGGAGGGGCTCGCCGCCGGCGGGCTGCTGGTGTTCTCCTTCAACGATCACGCCCTGCAGGACCCCGCCAACGTGGCAAAGCTCGCCGAATGGACCGACAGCGGCCGCGCCCGCGAACGGTTCCGGGACTACGGCCCGCACCTGACCGGCATGAACCTGAATTCCTGCGTCTATATTGTTGAAAAAACGTGACATTCACGACACGATTTGCCCCGTCCCCGACCGGCCCACTGCATCTCGGACACGCCTATTCCGCCCTGCTGGCCCATGACATGGCCCGCGACAATGGCGGCCGCTTCCTGCTGCGCATCGACGATCTCGACCAGTCCCGCAGCCGGCCGCACTGGGAACAGCAGATCTACGACGATCTCGCCTGGCTCGGGCTGACATGGGACGGCCCGGTGCGGCGCCAGTCCGACCATTTCGCCGATTACGCCCGCGTGCTCGACACCCTGCGCGCCATGGGCCTGACCTTCGAATGCCAATGCACCCGCCGCGATCTCGAAACCGCCGCCGCCGCCCCGCAAGAGGGCGTGCCCGCCTTCGGTCCCGATGGCCGGATCTACCCCGGCACCTGCCGCCCCCTCGCCCTGGCCGACTCCGCCGCGACCTGCACCCGGCTGAACATGGCCGCCGCCTGCCCCCGCGCCCTGCCCGCGCAGTTCACCGAAACCGGGCCCCGGCACGCCGGCACGCACAGGCTCTCGGCCGACGACATGACCGCCACCGTCGGTGACGTCATCCTGTCCCGCCGCGCCATGGCGGCCTCCTATCACCTCTCCGTGGTCGCCGACGACGCCGCCAGCGCCGTCACCCATGTCATTCGCGGCGAAGACCTGTTCGACGCCACCCGCATCCACGTGCTGCTGCAATCGCTGCTGGGCCTGCCCACCCCCCGCTATCATCACCACCGGCTGATCCGCGACGAGGCCGGCAAACGGCTGGCCAAACGCGACGACGCCCGCGCCATCGCCACCTACCGTGCCGACGGCGCCAGCCCGCAGGACATCCGCCGCCTCGTCGGGCTCTGACCCCGGCTTCTTCTGTTCAAAAATATCCTCGCCGAAGGCATGGCGCGGCACGCGCCATTCACGCCTCGGGCGCCATCAGCTCCACCTCGGCCCCGTCCCGCACCGCCGTGAAAAAACAGCTGCGCCTGTTGGTGTGGCAGGCCGGTCCGGTCTGGCGCACCACCACCAGCAGGCAATCGCGGTCGCAATCCACCCGCAGATCGACCAGCTCCTGCACATGGCCCGAGCTTTCCCCCTTGACCCAGAACGCCGCGCGCGAGCGCGACCAATAGGTCACCCGCCCGGTCTCCAGCGTGCGCGCAACCGCCTCGGCGTTCATCCAGGCCATCATCAGCACCTCGCCGTCCCCCTCGGACTGGGCAATCGCGGGGATCAGGCCCCTTTCGTTATAGACCAAAGTCGCAGGATCAAAGGACATCGTCGGAAAACCTTTTGCATCATCTCGTTGCGCGCCTATGTATGGGGAACGACGCAAGAGGAAAACCCATGTCCGGCGACAGCGACCTGATCAAACTCTATTCGACCCGCATTCTCGCGCTGGCCGCCGACATCCCGCATCTGGACCGGCTGACCGACCCGGACGCCACGGTCAAGAAACGTTCGCCGCTCTGCGGCTCCACCGTAACGGTCGACGTCAAGCTCGCCGATGGCCGGATCAGCGATTTCGGCCAGGATGTCAAAGCCTGCGCTTTGGGCCAGGCCTCGGCCTCGGTGGTGGGCAGCGCCATCATCGGCGCCACCCGCGAACAGGTGGAAACCGCCCGCGATCAGCTCAAGAAGATGCTGAAGCAGGACGGCCCGGCCCCCGACGCCCCCTTTGACGGGCTCGAAGTCCTGATGCCGGCGCGCGATTACAAGAACCGCCATGCCTCCATCCTGCTGGTGCTCGAAGCGACCGCCGAGGCGATGGAAAAGGCCGAACAGGCCAATTGCGCCTGACCATCACCCGCTGAGCGTCAACCGCTGCGTGTCACTCCACCGCGACCGGCGTCACGATCCCTCGCTCCCGCTTCAGCTTCTCCCATTCCGCGTCCGCGTCGACCGGCTTGGGGTTCGATTGGCTGTGCACCTCGTAGTGATCAAAGCCCACCCCCTGTTTCGGACCGCAGGCCGCCGCCAGCAGGATCAGCGCGACCAGCGACAGGCGTCCAGATGCGTGTATCATGTTCAGACCTCCGGTTTGGGCGCGGGCAAGATGACCGCGAACCGGGGCAAAAACATGGCAATGCACGAAAAAAACCGCCGCACGTCCCGGGCGGAACGGCGGCGGCAGGTGTTGCGGGTCTCATGAGGGATCCGGTCAGCGCGCGGGCGGGGCCATGAGGCGAGGCCCCGAAACGGGATCAGGACAGGCAGGTCGATCCGGCATCAGGCTTGGGACAGGATGCAGCGCGCGCCGGCATGAGATCGCAGGCAGAAACTCGGGCGTCAGATCAATCCGGGCAGATGCAGGCCAACGATCAGCATCACCATCAGCGCCGCAGCGCCCGCCGCATCCTGCAACAGGGTGGCCTGGCTTTCGGTCAGCGTGGTCTTGATCTGGCTCAGCATAATGCGTCTCCGGGGTTGGTCTGGCGGGCTTGTCAGGCGGTCTGTTAAGCCTTTGTTGACCTTTTGTTCTCATTTTCAGCCCGCCCTGTAAAGAACTTTTTGAGAACATTTGTGAACTTTCTGGCATCACCGCGGCTAAGACACTGAAATCCGGACAGGTTTCAGCGCCGCCCTAACCGACCCCGATCAGCCGGATCGCCTCGTCCTGCTTCATCAGCCACAGCAGCCCGCGCGCCGCCTTGCCGCGCGCGCCGGTCAGCCCCGGATCGCTTTCCAGCAGAGCCCGCGCATCGCTCTGCGCCACTGCCATCAGCGCCGCCTGACGCTCCAGGTCGGCGATGCGGAACCGGGGCAGCCCCGATTGCGCGGTGCCGATCAGATCGCCCGCGCCGCGCATCTCCAGGTCGGTCTCGGCAATGCGGAACCCGTCCTCGGTCTCGCGCAGCACCTCCAGCCGCTTGCGCCCGCCCTCGCTCAGCGGCGGCTGGTACATCAGCAGACAGGTGCTGTCGGCCTCGCCCCGGCCCACACGCCCGCGCAGCTGGTGCAGCTGCGCCAGGCCAAAGATTTCGGCCCGTTCGATCACCATGATCGAGGCATTGGGCACATCCACCCCCACCTCGATCACCGTGGTCGCCACCAGAACCTGCGTCTCGCCGGACTGGAACGCCGCCATCGCCGCGTCCTTCTCAGCGGGGGGCATCTGGCCATGCACCAGCCCGACCACCCCCTCGCCCAGCACCGCGCGCAGCCGCTTGAACCGGTCCTCGGCGGCGGTCAGGTCGCTGACCTCTGATTCGTCGACCAGCGGGCAGACCCAGTAACATTGCCGCCCCTCGGCGATCGCCTTGCGCAGGTGGTCCACCACCTCGTCCATCCGCCCGGTGCTGACAATCGCGGTGCGGATCGGTTTGCGCCCCGGCGGCTTTTCATCCAGCACCGACACGTCCATATCGCCATATTGCGCCAGCGACAGGCTGCGCGGAATCGGCGTGGCGGTCATCACCAGCACATCGGCGCCAACGCCCTTTTCCGCCAGTTCCATCCGCTGGCGCACGCCAAACCGGTGCTGTTCGTCGATCACCGCCAGCCGCAGATCGGCAAACACCACGTCCGGCTGAAACACCGCATGGGTGCCCACCAGGATCTGGATGTCGCCCGCCGCCAGCGCCGCCAGCTTGGCGCGCCGCTCCGCCGCCTTGTCGCGCCCGGTCAACAGCTCGAGCACCACGCCCGCCTCCTCGGCCAGCGGCCGCAGCCCCTCCAGGTGCTGGCGCGCCAGGATCTCGGTGGGCGCCATCATCACCCCCTGCCCGCCGGCCTCAACCGCCACCAGCAGCGCCATAAAGGCCACCAGCGTCTTGCCCGCACCCACATCACCCTGCAGCAGCCGGTTCATCCGCTCGGGCGCGGCCATGTCGGCGGCGATCTCGTCCATCGACCGCATCTGCGCCCCGGTCGGGCGATAGGGCAGCGCCTCCAGCACCTTGCCGCGCAGGTACCCGGTGCCGACGCTCACAATCCCGCGCGACTTGCGTTCGCGCCGCCGCGCCAGCGCCAGCGTCAGCTGGTGCGCCATGAATTCATCATAGGCCAGCCGTTCGCGGGCCGGGGCGGACGGGCTGAGGTCGTCCATCGACTGCGGCGCATGGGCTTCCCCCATCGCCTCGGCCCAGCCCGGCCAGCCGCGCGTCTGCATCTGCGCCCCGTCGATCCATTCGGCCATCTCGGGCCGCCGGGCCAGCGCCCCCTGCACCGCCTTGAACATCACCTTCTGGCTGATCCCCTGCGTCAGGTGATAGACCGGCTCGATTTCGGGGATCTCTCCGGCTTCTTCCACCGGCAGCGCATGGTCGGGGTGGACCATCTGCGCCATCCCGTCAAAGATCTCCAGCTTGCCCGACACCACCCGCCGCGCGCCTTCGGGCAACAGCCGCGCCAGGTAATCGCCGCGCGCATGGAAATAGACCAGCTGGAAATCGGCCTGCGAATCCTCGACGTGAATGCGATACGCGCCGCCCTTGTTGCGGGGCGGCCGATGCGCGCCCACGGTCACCTCGACCGTCAGCGTACAAGGCAGATCGACCCCCTTGATGGTGTCGCGCCGCCGCCGGTCGACCACCGCATAGGGCAGCGAAAACAACAGGTCGCGCGGCGTTTCGATATCCAGCTGCGCCATCAGCTTGGCGGTCTTTGGGCCGACGCCCTCCAGCGTTTCGAGCCCCGCGAACAGCGGAAAGAGGATTTCGGGGCGCCCGGTCATGCGTCTCCGATCAGCTGCAGCCAGCCGTCTTCGTCCAGCGTCGTGATCTCCAGCTCGGCCGCTTTCTTCGCCTTGGATCCTGCCCCCGGACCGGCCACCAGGATATCGGTTTTCTTGCTGACCGAGCCCGAAACCTTGGCCCCCAGCGCCTCGGCCCGCGCCTTGGCCTCGGCCCGCGTCATCTTCTCCAGCGTGCCGGTGAACACCACCGTCTTGCCCGCCACCGGGCTGTCGGCGGCCGGCGCATCGGGCGCCTCAACCGTCAAATGGGCCACCAGCCGGTCAAACGCCGCCCGTTCCTCGGGGTTGGCCAGCGCATCGCTCAGCGACAGCGCCAGCGTCGGGCCGATGCCGTCCGCGCCGACCAGGTCGGCCCAGGCGGCCCGCGCCGGTTGCGGCACCTCCAACGCCTCGATCGCCGCCGCGCGGGTCTCGGTGATGCGGGCGCGGCGGCCCTCTTCGGTGGCGCGGGCGCGCTCGGCCTCCTCTGCCTCGTCCGCCTGCCGGTGCGCCAGCGCCGCCGGGCGCGCGGTCTCCAGCGCGGCGGTCAGCGCCTCCCAGGTGCCGTAATGCAGCGCCAGATCGCGCGCCGCCACCTCGCCGACGTGGCGGATGCCCAGCGCGAACACCAGCCGCGCCAGCGGGATGGTCCGTTTTTCGTCGATCGCGTCAAAGAGGTTCTCCGCCGATTTCGCCCCCCACCCCTCGCGGTTCTTCAGCTGCTGCAGGCCGGATCCGAATTTCGCTTGCAGTTCAAAGATATCCGCCGGTTCCCTGATCCATCCGTCGGCGTGAAACTGCTCCACCTGCTTGGCCCCCAGCCCCTCGATGTCAAAGGCCTTGCGCGAAACGAAATGCTTCAGCTGCTCGACCGCCTGCGCCGGGCAGATCACCCCACCGGTGCAGCGGCGCACCGCGTCACCCTCCTCGCGCACCGCCGGGCTGCCGCATTCCGGGCAGGTGTCGGGAAAGGCAAACGGCACCGCGTCGGCGGGCCTCTGGCCAAGGTCCACATCCGCCACCTTGGGGATCACGTCGCCGGCGCGATAGACCTGCACCCAGTCGCCGACGCGGATATCCTTGCCGTCGCGGATCACCTCGCCCGAGGCGCCGCGCCCGGCGATATAGTCCTCGTTGTGCAGGGTGGCGTTGCTGACCACCACGCCGCCCACCGTCACCGGCTGCAACCGCGCCACCGGGCTCAGCGCGCCGGTGCGGCCGACCTGGATGTTGATCGCCTCCAGCCGGGTCCAGGCCAGTTCGGCCGGGAACTTATGCGCAATCGCCCAGCGCGGCGTGGTCGACCGGAACCCCAGCCGCCCCTGCAGCCCCAGGTCATCGACCTTGTAGACCACCCCGTCGATGTCATAGCCCAGCGTCGCGCGCTGCGCCTCGATCCCCCGGTAATGGGCGATCATCTCTTCCGGCCCATCGCACAGCGCCGTCAGCGGGTTGGTCGAAAACCCCAGCGCGGCCAGCCGTTCGATGGCCGCGATCTGGGTTTCGGCCAGCGGCTCTGACAGCGCGCCCCAGGCATAGGCAAAGAATTTTAGCGGCCGCGACCGCGTGATCTCGGCATCCAGCTGCCGCAGGGACCCGGCCGCCGCGTTGCGCGGATTGGCAAAGGGCTTGTTGTCCGCCGCCCGCTGCCGGTCGTTCAGCGCCGCGAAATCGCTGTGCGACATATAGACCTCGCCCCGCACCTCCAGCAGATCGGGCGCCCCCTCCAGCGTCGCCGGGATATCCGCGATGGTGCGGGCGTTGGCGGTGACGTTTTCGCCGGTCTCGCCATCACCGCGCGTGGCGGCCTGCACCAGCCTGCCGTTCTCATAGCGTAGCGACAGCGACAGCCCGTCGATCTTGGGCTCTGCGGTATAGCGCAGCGCCGCATCCGGCCCCAGCCCGAGGTACTTGCGAATCGAACGGTCGAAATCCGCGACATCCTCATCGGCAAAGGCATTGCCCAGCGACAGCATCCGCACCGCGTGGCGGACCTTGGAAAACCCCTCCGCCGGGCCGGCGCCGACCTGTTCAGAGGGGCTGTCGGCGCGTTTCAGGTCCGGAAACCGCGCCTCGATCGCGGCGTTGCGCGCCTTCAGCCGGTCGTATTCGGCGTCTGAAATCTCCGGCGCGTCCTGCTGATGATAGGCCGCGTTGGCCTGCGCCAGCACGTCGGCCAGCCGCGCCAGCTCTGCCCGCGCGGCCTCTTCTGTCAGGTTGTCGATGTCAGTGTCGTCCGTCACGGCCCCGTCCCACAGCTGTTTTCAGCCAAGTGATAGGACGGGGCCATGTTCAGGTCCAGTCGCGTTGCGCCCCGTGAGCAGTGGCACCGTCACCGGACCTGTGTCAGCCGGTCGGCTGGCAGGGCCGCCTCAGGCCCCGACCGCCATGCGCGGCCCTTCCGAATGGTCCTGCTGCGGGTCGCGCAGCACATAGCCGCGCCCCCAGACCGTCTCGATATAGTTCTCGCCACCCGTCGCCGTGCTCAGCTTCTTGCGCAGCTTGCAGATAAACACGTCGATGATCTTCAGTTCGGGTTCGTCCATGCCGCCGTACAGGTGGTTGAGGAACATCTCCTTGGTCAGCGTGGTGCCCTTGCGCAGGCTCAGCAGCTCCAGCATCTGGTATTCCTTGCCGGTCAGATGCACCGACTGCCCCTCGACCTCCACCGTCTTGGCGTCCAGGTTGACCGATATCTTGCCCGTATGAATGATCGATTGCGAATGCCCCTTGGACCGGCGGATGATGGCATGGATGCGCGCCACCAGTTCCTCGCGGTGAAAGGGTTTCGTCAGGTAATCGTCCGCCCCAAAGCCGAATCCCTTGATCTTGCTCTCGGTATCGTCGGCCCCCGACAGGATCAGGATCGGCGTCTCGATCCGGGCCAGCCGCAGCTGGCGCAGGACCTCGTGGCCGTTCATATCGGGCAGGTTCAGGTCGAGAAGGATCAGATCGTAATCATAGAGCTTGGCCAGGTCGATGCCCTCTTCGCCCAGATCCGTCGCATAGACGTTCAGATTTGCATGGGTCAGCATCAATTCGATGCTTTTCGAAGTGGTTGGGTCGTCCTCGACCAGCAAAACGCGCATGGCATATTCTCCGTCTGAAACCTGGCCCGTCATTCCGGCCCCTCGTTGGCATTAACCGTGACCAAAAATAGTTAACCCCGGGTTACCTACGGAAAGTTTATGCGGCAACAACCTAAGGTTGTCTATACTTTTTTAATGCCGTCGCTTTCAGCGCCTCTTCCCCGTGTTCCGCCACGGCGGCAATCCAGCTTTGGAATTCCTCATCGCTCAACCCATATCGCTGAATTGCCTCGCTTTGCGTGATCAATCCATATAACACACCGCGCACGACGGCCGCCTTGCGTGATGCAACCCATCGTTGCGTTGTTGCCGGCGGCAGATCCGCGCGGGTCATGATGGTGCCATCCGGCAGGGTTACCGCTCTTGGTCCGTCCACTTTTTTCAAAAACATCACCGTCCCCTTGTTCACGTTGGGGCGACTTTCGGCCAGCGGGCTTAACGGCGGGTGAAACGAAGGGTTGAGAGTATCTAGGATTTTCCTATATTCTGCAGCGCCTCCCCAAACTGACAGGAGCCGCCGCAGATGGCGCTTGATACCGATCCCGCCCTGAATTCACTGGGCTTTGCCAAACCGCCGTCGCAAACGCGGGTGGTTGTCGCCATGTCCGGCGGCGTCGACAGCTCTGTTGTGGCGGCCTATCTGGCCGATCAGGGCTATGATGTGGTCGGCGTCACGCTACAGCTGTACGACCACGGCGCGGCGCTGGCGAAAAAGGGCGCGTGCTGTGCCGGCATCGACATCCACGATGCCCGCCGCGTCGCCGAGGAACGCGGCTTTCCGCATTATGTTCTGGATTATGAGAACATTTTTAAAGATGCCGTTATTGATGAATTCGCCGACAGCTATCTGGCCGGGGCCACGCCCGTGCCCTGTATCCGCTGCAATGAACGGGTCAAATTCAAGGATCTTCTGGAAACCGCGCGGGATCTCGAGGCCGACTGCATGGCGACCGGCCATTATATCCAGCGCAAGATGGGCGCAAACGGCCCCGAATTGCATTGCGCCGAAGACGCCAATCGCGATCAGTCCTATTTCCTGTTTTCCACCACCCCGGAACAGCTCGATTACCTGCGATTTCCGCTGGGCCATTTGCCGTCCAAACACGCCACCCGCGAAATGGCCGCGCAATACGGTCTGGCAGTCGCCGATAAACCCGACAGCCAGGATATCTGTTTCGTGCCCAATGGCGATTATGCCAGCGTGATCGAAAAACTGCGCCCCGGCGCCGCCGAACCGGGCGAGATCGTGCATGCCGACGGTCGCGTGCTGGGCACCCACACCGGGGTGATCCACTATACCATCGGCCAGCGCCGCGGTCTTGGCATCGGCGGGCTGAGCGAGCCGCTCTACGTGGTGAAACTGGACGTCGACGCCAAGCAGGTCATCGTCGGGCCAAAGGAGATGCTGTCGACCCGCACTATCCCGGTGCGCGAGATCAACTGGCTGGGGGACGAGCCGCTGACCGCGCGGCCCGAATGGCACCTTTCGGTCAAGGTCCGCTCGACCCGCCCCCCGCGCGAGGCGATCCTGCGCCCGATCTCCGACACCGAGGCCGAAGTCGAACTGCTCTCGCCCGAGGAAGGCGTATCGCCCGGCCAGGCCTGCGTGTTCTACGAAACCGGCGGCAGCCGCATCTATGGCGGCGGCTGGATCTGGCGGGGTGACTGAGGCGCCTGCCACCCAACGCCTGACCCTTCGGCCCCTGCGGGCCGAAGACGCCCCGGCGCTGCACCGTTTCTTCTCTGACCCGGCGGCGATGGCCTATTTCGACACGGCCCACGCCGACATGGCGCAAACCGACCGCTGGGTCACCGGCACCCTCGCCGCCCCGCCCGAGACCTGCCGCGAATTCGCGCTGGTGGAAAATGGCGAGGTGATCGGCAAGGCCGGCATCTGGTCGGCGCCCGAACTAGGGTTCTTCCTGCGCCGCGACCGCTGGGGCCAGGGCTTGATGACCGAGGCGCTGACCGCGCTGATCCCGCATCTCTTCACCCTGCTCGACCTGCCCGAGATTCGCGCCGACGTCGATCCGCGCAACGCCGCCAGCCTGACCTTGCTGCGCAACCTCGGCTTTGCCGAAACCCACCGCGCCGCGCGCACCATGCAGATCGCCGGAGCGTGGTGCGACAGCGTCTATCTCAGCCTGCCGCGCCCCTGAGCCTGCTCAGGGCACCACATCGGTGCCGGTGTTGGACAGCACATAGAGCCCCGCCAGGATCATGATCACCGGCGCCAGCCGCTCCAGCCGGGGAATGACGCGGGGCAAGGCGCCACCGGGCGCAAAGAGCCAGGCCGCCGCGCCCCCGGCCAGCGCCGCCATCGCCGCCGCCCCGAACAGCGCCGCCAACCGGAAGCCGCCCGAGCTGTCCGCCAGCAGCGGCGTCATCACCAGCAGGCTGTCCACCGACAGGCTCAGGAACAGCGCCACCACCATGCCCAGCGACCGCTTGCCATCCAGCGCCGGTGCCGCATCCGTCGGCGAGCGCCACTGCGACCAGAGCTGCCACAGGCCCAGCGCCACCGGCACCGCGCCCAGATACCCCACCCGCGCCGCAAAGGCATCGCTGGCCCCCGCTGCCGCCACATAGGCCACCGCCAGAACAATCCCCTGCGCCGCCCAGAACCCGGCCACCGCCACCCGGCGCGGCAGCGACAGCATCAGGCCCAGCAAAACCGCCAGGTTGTCGAGGTTTGTCGCCAGCAGCACCAGCGCCGACGAAACGGCAAACAGCAGATACTCGGTCATGCCCTCACAGCCGGTCCAGCACGGCCCGCGCCGCGCGCAGCCCCGGCGCCTCGCCGCCCAGCCCCAGTCGCTGCATGGTCACCTGCATCGCCTCCCGCTGCGCCTCGGGCGTGGCCCAGACCTCGCCCAGCCGCGCCGCCAGCACATCCGCCCGGCAGTCCGGCCCGACACAATCGGGCACCACCCGCGTGTCACTGACCAGATTGACCAGCGTCACCGTGTCGATCAGCGCCATGCGCTTCATGATCCGAAAGGTCAGCCAGTTGAAGTTGTAGCCGATCACCATCGGCGTTTCCGCCGCCGCCAGCTCCAGCGACACGGTCCCCGAGGCCGCCAGCGCCAGCCCGGCGCCCCGAAAGGCCGCCCGCTTGTACGCCGCCGCCGTCGCGGCATCGAAATCGCGCGGGTCAATCACCACACAGCCCTCGGGCCATTCATCCACCTTCGCCCGCACCAGATCGGCCACCGGCGCGGCCGCCGGCACCACCACCCGCATCTGCGGGTGGCCTTGCAGAAACAGGCGTACGGCCTCGCCAAACACCGGCGCCAGACGCTCAACTTCGCCACGGCGCGACCCCGGCAGCACCAGCAGCACCGGTGCCTCGCCCAAACCGAACGCCGCCCGCATCGCGGCCACCTCTTCGGCACTCGCCTGCGGCTCACCCACCACCGGATGACCGACAAAATCACAGTCCATCCCGGCCGCTTCCATATAGGGCGGCTCAAACGGGAACAGCGCCAGCACATGGTCGATCACCCGCGCCATCTTCTCCGCCCGCCCCGGCCGCCAGGCCCAGACCGTCGGCGCCACGTAATGCACGGTGCGGATGTCGCTGGCCTCTTTCACCAGCTTGGCCACTCGCAGGCTGAAATCGGGGCTGTCGATGGTGATCAGAACATCCGGCTTGGTCTCGATCACCGCCTGCGCGGTCTCGGCGATCCGCCGCTTCAGGTCGAAATAGCGCGGCAGCACCTCCATCAGGCCCATCACGCTCAGCTCTTCCATCGGGAACCGGCTCTCCAGCCCCTGCGCCTGCATCATGGCGCCGCCGATACCGTCGAATGTCACCTCGGGCCGCAGCTGCCGCAGACCCGCCATCAGCGCCCCGCCCAGCCGGTCGCCCGACGGCTCTCCGGCCAGCAGGAAGACCCGCATCAGCCCCGCGCCTCGCGCACCCACAGGAACAGCCCCGCCGCATCACAGGCCGCGATCACCGCCGCCTGATCCAGCACGATCACACCGCCCGCCTCGATCACGATGCCGGCCAGCCCGGCCTCTGCCACCGCCGCGACGGTCGCCGGGCCAATGGTCGGCAGATCGGCACGCCGGTCCTGTCCGGGCTTCGGCGCCTTGTAAAGCACCCCGCCCGACCCGTCGGGCCGCGCCGACAGGCTGCCCAGCATCCAGTCGGTGCCAAACACCCCCTCGATCGCCAACGCCTGCCCGCCCTTGACCACACAGGCTTGGCCCACATCGGCCACCGCCATCGCCGCGACAATGGCAGCGCCGCGTTCGGCGTCCTGCTGCGCCGCCACGTCCGGCTGCAACTGCGTTGCACAGCCCGAGGCCATCAGCAGGTCCGGCGCGATCTCATGCGCCGCCCGCACGGCAAAGCCTGCACCTTCGAACACCGCGATAGCAGCGCGCAGCGCACCATCGTCACCCGACATCAGCGCCTGCTGGATCACCGGAACCAGCGGCAGCGTCGCGGCATCAATCGCCGCCGGGTCCACCGCTGGCCGGTCGATGCCGCCCGCCAGGCACACCGCCATCACGCCACGCTGTTTCAGCTCTGCCAGCAGGCTCCCCAATGTCTCGATCCGAAACCACAGATCAACATCCAGCCCCTCGGGATGGGTCCCGGCCAGCGCACAGACCACCACCGGTTCCGACACCGCGCCCGCCACGGCGGCGGGCAGCGTCCCGCGCCCCGCAATCACCGCCAACATCGCCTCAGCCCCCCGGGGTCAGGAACGACCGGTCGCTGTCCCCCATGACGAAATCGACGATTTCGCGCACATAGTCGCTCTCGGTTTCCTCGCCCAGACGGCGGGCGCGGTCCTGAAACGTGCCTTCGCCCTGCGCCAGCATCTGGAACGCGGCGCGCAGCGCGGTGATATCGGCGCGTTTCACCCCGCGCCGTTTCAGCCCGACCAGGTTCAGCCCGTCCAGCTCGCCGCGCGGCGCCTGCACCAGGCCGTAGGGGATCACATCGTTGGTCACCATGGTCACCGCACCGATGATCGCGCCCCGGCCGATCCGCACCCATTGGTGAATGCCGCTCAGCCCGCCGACGATCACGTCGTCCTCCAGCACGCAATGCCCCGCCACGGCGGCCGAGTTGACCACGATCACCCGGTTTCCGATCTGGGCGTCATGGGCGATGTGGCAGCCCGCCATGAACAGCCCGTCGTCGCCCACGCGGGTCACCCCGCCGCCGCCTTCGGTGCCGGCGTTCATCGTCACATGTTCACGGATGCGGTTGCGCGCACCGATTTCCAGCCGGCTCTGCTCGCCCTTGAACTTCAGGTCCTGCGGGATCTCGCCGATCACCGCAAAGGAAAAGATCACCGTGTCTTCACCCACCACCGTGTCACCGGTCACCACCACGTGGCTTTTCAGCTCGACCCGGTCGCCCAGCGTCACATCGGCGCCCACCACGCAGAACGGCCCGACGATACAGTCCGCGCCCAGCCGCGCGCCGTCCTCGATCACCGCGCTGGGGTGTATCTGGCTCATGGCTCAGTCCTTCTGACGGTCGATCATGGCGGTGAACTCCGCCTCTGCCGCAACCTCGCCATCCACCGTGGCCCGGCCCTCGAACTTGAAGATCTTGCCGCCCGGCTTGCCGCGCAGCGTCGTCACCCGCATCTCCAGCACGTCGCCGGGCACCACCTTGCGGCGGAACTTGCACTTGTCGATGTTCATGAAATAGATCAGCAGATCGGTGCCGATCATATCCATGCCAACGCCCAGCATCACGCCCGCCGTCTGCGCCATCGCCTCGACGATGGTCACCCCCGGCATGATCGGCGTGCCCGGGAAATGGCCCTGGAAATGCGGCTCGTTCATCGTCACGTTCTTGATCCCGCAGGCCGACTGGAACCCGTCGATGTCCACCACCTTGTCCACCAGCAGGAACGGGTAACGATGCGGAAGGATCTGCTGGATCAGCTGGATATCCGCGCTTTTCAGATCTTGTGTCATGAAAGGTTTCCTGTCTCGGGATGTTAGCGGCCTGAGTAGCAATACCGGCCCGGATCGGCAAGCCGCGCTAGTTGTCGGCGCCGTCGCGGCTGACGGCGGCGCCATCGCCGATGGTGGCGTCGATGCGCTGAATGGCCAGATCCGTGATATCGGTGGCATTGGCGCTCAGGAACACGCTCGACCGTTCCAGGATCACGCCGGCGCCGGTTTCCTGCATCAACGCCTCAAGAATCGGCCGGGCCGCCTGCAGGAATTCGACCCGCGCCGCCTCGCTGCGGTTGGCCAGCTCCCGCGCCTTGCCATCCTGAGTACGGCGGTTCAGCTGCACTTTCTCGTCAAACGCATTGGCCAGCGCGCTGAACGCCTCCGCCTCCATCTCCGCGCGCCGCTGGGTCAGGTCCTGCTCCTCGGCCGCCAACTCCGCCTCGATCCTGCGGTTTTCCGCCGTCAGAACCGCGCTCTCCGCCTCGATCTCCAGCGCCACCCGGCGGCCAAAGGCGGATTGCTCGAACATGCGATCCGATTCGATGGTCAGAATCCCGATATGCGGCAGGTTGAACGTCTGCGCCTGCGCCGCACCGACCCAGAGTCCGGGCCCAACTCCGATCCCGACACAAACGGACAGGGCAACAGCCAGCGCCGTTGCCCATCCCGTTGCGGATCCGTTCGCGCGCCGCACGTCCACCTCAGAACTTGGCCTGAATCGTCAGGTCAAAGCTCTGCTCCTTGTCAAAGGTTTCCTTCTGCAGCGCCTTGGAAAAGTTGAACCGCAACGGGCCAAAGGCGGTATCCCACAGGAACGACAGACCGATCGAACTGCGCCACGACCCGTCCGCGCCGACAATCGTCGCGCCGGCCGTATCCACGTTGTCCAGATCCCACAGGTTGCCGATATCCAGGAACACGCCGCCGCGCAGACCGATCTCTTCGGGCAGGCCCAGCGGGAATTCCGCCTCAAATCGGGCCACGGCAAACAGGTTACCACCCAGCGCATCGTCATATTGCACCCCGCCGACCACCGACTGGTCGCGCGGGCCGATGCCGCCCGGCTCAAAGCCGCGGATGATGTCGGGGTTGGTGACGAACCGGTCGAGCGACCGGCTGAAGTTGTTGCCGCGCCAGCTCAGGACCCCGCCCTCGATCGTGGCCCGCAGCGTCACCTCCTCGTTCAGGATCTTGGTCTGCGCGATGGCCTTGGCGGTGGTCCGCACATATTCGCTGTCACCGCCCAGCCCGGCAAAATCCGCGCCGATCTGGAACAGCACGCCGGCGTTGGGGTTCAGCCCCGACAGGCGGCTGTCATAGGTATAGGTAAAGCCGGCGGAACTCGCGGTCTTCCGCCCCTGGGCGATCTCGCGCCCGATCACCAATCCATGCTCCGGCGGCGTCCGCGTCAGCATCTCGCTGCGTTCCCAGGAATACCGCAACGACAGGCTGGCGTTCTCGCTGATGCCAAAGGTCAGCGCCGGCAGGAAAAACTTGCGGTCGCTGTCATAGGTCGCAAAGCTCGACGTGCGCCCGGCCGCCCCCATGTCCAGATCGAACCGCAGATCGCGGCCCAGCAGGAAGGGTTCGGTAAAGCCGATGATATAGGATTCCGCCTCCTGCGCCGTCGACAGCGTCAGCGACAGCCGCTGACCCCGGCCGAGAAAGTTGGATTCCGACAGGCCGATCGCCACGCCAAAGCCGTCGTTGACAGAATAGGACCCGCCCAGGCTCAGCGAGCCGGTCGGCTGTTCGGCCACATCCACGTCGATGATCACCTGATCCGAGGACGAGCCCTCGCGCGCCTCTACATCCGAGGTCGAGAAAAAGCCCAGCGCCCGCACCCGCTCCGCACTTTCACGGATCTCGCGCGGGTTGAACGGATCGCCCTCGACGATCTTGAACTGCTGCCGCACCACCCGGTCCAGCGTCGTCGTGTTGCCCTCGATGTCGATCCGCTCGACAAAGATGCGCGGCCCCTTGGTCAGCGCGAATTCCACATCCAGCGTCAGATCGCGGTCGTTGCGGGTGATCCGCGGCTCGACCCGCAGAAAGTCGATGCCCTGCTGGATCGACAGCCGCTCCTGCCGGGCAATCGAGTTTTCCACCAGCGACGGCGAATAGACCGTGCCGGGCTTGACCTTCAGCGCCGCCTGGTATTCCGCCGCGTCGATCCCGGGGTATTCGCTGACCGTGGTGATCTTGCCGAACTTGAACTGCTGGCCTTCGGTCACGTTCAGCACCAGGTAAAACGCGTCCCGCTCCTGGGTGAACTCGACGTTGGAACTGTTGACCCGGAAATCGATGTACCCGCGCGACAGGTAGAAATCGCGCAGCACCTGCTGGTCAAAGGCGATCCGGTCCGCGATGAAGGTGTCAGAGCGCAGGAAGGTGCGCAGGATGTTGGCCTGCTTGGTTTCCAGCACCTGCCGCAGACGCCGGTCCGAAAACATCCGGTTGCCGACAAAGCTGACCCGCTCGATTTCCGTGGTGTCGCCCTCGGCGATCTCGAAAATCAGATCGACCCGGTTGTCGCTGCGGCGGATGATCCGCGGCGTCACTGTCGCCCCCACCCGGCCCTGCACGGAATAGGCCCTGGCGATGTTGCTGGCATCGCGCTCCGCCAGTTCCGGGCTGAACACCTTGCGCGAGGTCGACTCGATGATATCGGCCAGCGCCTCGTCCTTCAGCCGGCGGTTGCCCTCGAATGTCACGATGTTGATGGTCGGATACTCGGTGACCTTCACCACCAGCGTACCGCCGCGCGGCTCCAGCTCGACTGTTTCAAAAACGCCACTGTCAAGCAGCCGCCGATAGGCGTCGTTCAGCTGTCCGGCGGAAACCGGCTTGCCCCGATCCAGCCCCAGATAGGACACCACGGTCGCGGTCTCGATGCGCCGGTTGCCTTCGACCTGAACCGTGTTGAACGTATAGGATTGCGCCTGCGCCCGGTCCGGAACCAGCATCAAAACCGTTGTAATCGCAAGGATTATTGCTGGCAGCAACCGATACAAGATATAGCCGCGTGCAACTCGATCACCGCAGGATGTACCCGCGTCGCTCCCCAAACCCATCGTGTAGAATCCAATGTTTAGCAGACATTTGAATCGTGACTATCGGGATTGGCGGGTGATGTCAAAAGCCCAAATGGCGCAGGATCGGCGGATCCCGAAAGGGCCGGCGCGGGTCCAAAAACCCGCCACGCCGGGGGAATCAGATGCTGCCCAGCCAGGCGCCCAGCGCCAGCGCGCAGGCCAGGGTCCCCAGGAACAGCAAACGGTCCCAGTTCAGCTCCATGACAAGGCTGAGCCCACGGTAGGATTGTTGCAGCGTTTGCATGGCTCGGGTCCTTCTGACGGTCTTTGTTCTTCAGTGGTCCCAACCCTAGCCCCCCATTGTGGCAACAGTTGGGCAAACCGCAAAATCACGCCCCCGAAACCGCGCGCCGCGTCCCCCTTTCATCTCTTCGGCAAATACTCCGGGGGGGCCGCCCGGCACGGGCGGCGGGGGCAGCGCCCCCAACCGCGTCAGCAGAACAGATCGTTGCCCAGCGCGAACACCATCAGCGACAGGATCACGGCCAGCCCCGCCGCCATCAGCACGCGCAGCGCCGCGTCGCTGGGCGGCCGGCCGGTCACCGCCTCCCAGGCGTAGAACACCAGGTGCCCGCCATCCAGCGCCGGGATCGGGAACAGGTTCAGCAGCCCCACCGCCGTCGACAGCACCGCGATGAACCAGATAAAGCTCTGCGCGCCCTGGCTGGCCATCGCGCCCGAGGTCTCGGCGATGCCCAGCGGGCCGGAAATGTTGCAGGTGCTGATCGCCCCGGTCACCATGTGCCACAGCCCCGACAGCGACCCGCGCACGATCTCGATGGTCTGGCCGACACCGCTGGCAAAGGCGCTGATCGGCCCGGCGGTCTCCGTGGCCGGGTCAAAGGCCATGCCACCGGCGATGCCGATCCGCCAATGGGTGATGTACCCGCCCTCGGGCTGCGGCTCGTCGGTGCGCCGCGGCGCCAGCGTGAACTGCTCGGTCCCACCCTGCCGCCAGACATCCAGCAACAGCGGCCGCCCGTCCGAGCTTTCCACCGCCTGTTTCAGCTGGTCAAAAGCAAAGATCGGCGCCCCGTCGATGCCGGTGATCACGTCGCCCGGCTCCAGCCCGGCGTCGATGGCGGCGCTGCGCGGCGCCACGTGGTTGACCTGCGGCGGAAACAGAAACGGACCCGGCACCGTTACAACCTGCCCGTCCCGACGCACGTCATAGTCCAGGCTCCGCTCCATCGGGATACCGGCGGTGAACGCGGTCCAGGCCTCGGCATCGTCAAAGGCCGGTGTCGGCATCCCGGCGATGCCCACCACCTCGTCGCCCTCGCGCAATTCGTAGACCCCGTCGGGCAGCGCCCGGAATTCGCCCACCGTCAGCGGGTCGCTGGCCACGCCGCGAAACATGAAAATCGCCGTGAAAACAAGGATC
This sequence comes from Seohaeicola saemankumensis, assembly GCF_020171285.1. Taxonomy (GTDB): domain Bacteria; phylum Pseudomonadota; class Alphaproteobacteria; order Rhodobacterales; family Rhodobacteraceae; genus JAIUZI01. Next base: position 120,731 of record NZ_JAIUZI010000008.1, on the reverse strand, counting down.
GACATCGCGAAATTGAACACCGGCCCCGCCGCCACCGTCGCCGCCCGCGCCCAGAGCGGCGCGCCATGCATGGTGTGGCGCAGGTTGTCCGGGTTCTCGCGGAAAATCTCCGCCATGGTCGCCTCGTCCTTGCCCGAGGCCGCATTGGCATCGCCCAGAAACTTGACATAGCCGCCAAACGGCAGCGCCGCGACCTGCCAGCGCGTGCCGCGCCTGTCGACCCGGCTCCACAGCACCGGCCCGAACCCCAGCGAAAACACCTCCGCATGGATGCCCGACCAGCGTCCGACGATGTAATGCCCGTATTCATGCACGGCGACGATCACCGAAAGGGCCAGAACAAAGGCGACCAGCGTATAGGCAAAGCCCCCGAATTGCGGAATCAGTCCGGTCAGTTCCAAAAGTTCTATCCTGCTCGTTTCGCTGCCATCACGTTATCGGCCCAGTCCCGTGCCAGATGGTCTGTTTGCACCACGTTATCAAGGGTCATTGCGGCGTCAATGAGACCGGGATTTGCCTCAAACCGGTCCAAAACCTGTTCCACCACGCCCGCCATGTCCAGAAATCCGATCCGCCCGGCGATAAAGGCATCCAGCGCGCGCTCCTTGGCGGCGTTGAACACCGCCCCCGACAGCCCGCCCCGCGCCATCACCGCCCGCGCCAGCCGCAACGCCGGATAGCGGGCATCGTCCGGGGCGCGGAAATTCAGCTGCCCGACCTGCGCCAGGTCCAGCCGCGGCACCGGCAGCGCGCGCCGCTCGGGCCAGTGCAGCGCATAGCCGATCGCGTGGCGCATATCCGGCGCGCCCACATGCGCCATCAGCGCACCGTCGTTGAACCCCACCAGCGCATGGATCAGCGATTCAGGATGCACCAGCACCTCGATCCGCTCCGGGTCGATGCCGAAATATTCCCGCGTTTCAATCAGTTCCAGCGCCTTGTTGAACATGGACGCGCTGTCGATGGTGATCCGCTGGCCCATGTCCCAGTTCGGGTGGCTCGACGCCTCGGCCAGCGTGGCCTGGGCCAGCCGCTCCAGCGGCCAGTCGCGGAACGCGCCTCCGCTCGCGGTGATCACGATGCGCTCCACCGCCGCCATATCCTCGCCCGCCAGCGCCTGGAACACGGCGGAATGCTCGCTGTCCACCGGCAGCAGCCGGGCGTCGTGGCGGGCGGCGATCTCCAGCACCAGCGCCCCGGCGCAGACCAGCGATTCCTTGTTGGCCAGCGCCAGCGTCGCCCCCTGCTCCAGCGCCGCCAGCCCCGGCGCCAGCCCCGCCGCGCCGACAATCGCCGACATCACCCAGTCCGCCGGCCGCGCGCCCGCCTCGGTCAGCGCGGCCTGCCCGGCGGCGGCCTCGACACCCGATCCCGCCAGCGCCGCGCGCAAATCGTCCAACCGGTCCTCATGCGCCGTCACCGCCAGATCCGCACCCAGACGGCGCGCGTCCTCGGCCAGCTGCGCGATATTGCCCGCGCCCGTCAGGGCCACCACGTCATAGGCCTCCGGATCGCGCGCGATCAGGTCGATGGTGTTCTGCCCGATCGACCCGGTCGCGCCCAGAATCGAAACCCTGCGCATCACATCGCCCCCGGCGACCAGACCAGCCCGGCCAGCAGAACAAAGACCGACGCCCCCATCATCCCGTCAAACCGGTCCATGAACCCGCCATGTCCGGGGATCAGGTTCGACGAATCCTTGATCCCCGCCTTCCGCTTGACCGCGCTCTCGGTCACGTCCCCGGCCTGGCTGGCCATCGCCGTCAGCACCGACACCAGCACCAGCCCCGCGCCCAGCCCGAAATACGCCGCAAACCCGGCCCCCACCAGCGCGGCGGCGGCCCAGCCGCCGGCGGTGCCCGACCATGTCTTCTTGGGGCTGACGCGCGGCCAGAACTTTGGCCCGCCCACCGCCTTGCCGATGAAATACCCGGCCACATCGGTGGCAACCACCACGCAGATCAGCCAGAGCATCCAGCCGAACCCCATGGTTTCACGGATCGAGATAAAGCCCAGCCCGGCGGCGGCAATCCACAACGCGATGACCCCGTAAAGCCCGCGTTGCGGGCCGATCTGCCCGACCCCCACCAGCACCGCGGCCAGCAGCACCGGCAGCCGGTAGAACGGCGGCAGGTGATAGCTGACCATCACCGCCGCCCCGGTCAGAATCGCCAGCTGCACCGCAACCGCGCCCCGCTCGGGCGCCAGCATCCGCGCCAGTTCCCAGATCATCAGCCCGCAGGCCACCGCGATAAAGCTTTCGAACCACAGCCCGCCCAGCCAGACCTCGATCCCGCCGACCGCGACCATCACCACGGCCGAGGCGATCCGCGGCGCCAGATCGGCCCAGCGCCCGCTGCCGCCCCCCGCGCCGCTCATGTCTTGACCGCCCCGAACCGGCGGTCCCGGCCACCGTAGCTGTCGCACAGCCGCGCCAGTTCTTCAGCGGTGAAATCAGGCCACAGCGTGTCGATGAACTCGTATTCCGAATAGGCCGACTGCCACAGCAGGAAATTCGAAATCCGCGCCTCGCCGCTGGTGCGGATCACCAGGTCGGGATCCGGCAGCACCCGGGTATCGAGGTATTTCGGCAGCGTTTCCTCGTCGACGTCCTCGGGCCGCAGCTTGCCGTCGGCCACATCCTGCGCCAGCCTCTTGGTGGCGCGCGCCACCTCGTCGCGGCCGCCATAGTTCAGCGCGATGGTCAGATGCACGCTGTCATTGTCCTGCGTCTGGGTCTCCAGCTGGTCCATCAGCCCGGTCAGCTTGGCGTCCAGCCGCACCCGGTCGCCGATGAACCGCACCCGCACCCCGCGCGCGTCCAGCGCCCGCGTCTCCTTGGCGATATAGCGGCGGAACAGGCTCATCAGACCGGCCACCTCGACCTGTGTCCGCTTCCAGTTCTCGGTCGAAAAGGCAAATATCGTCAGATACTTGATCCCCAAGGCCGGACAGGCCTCGACCACCTCGCGCACCCGTTTGGCGCCGGCATGATGACCAAACAGCCGGGGCCGCCCGCGCGCCTGCGCCCAGCGGCCGTTCCCATCCATGATGATGGCTACGTGACGCGGCCCCGTGTGGGCGTCGTCCTTGGCGCGGTCTCTGGGCATCGAACCGCGCTCAGACCTGCATGATTTCGGCTTGCTTGGTCTCCAGCGCCGCATCGACGGCGGCGATCATCTTGTCGGTCAGATCCTGCACCTCGGTCTCCCAGAACTTCTGGTCGTCCTCCGACATCCCGTCGGCCTTGGCCTTCTTGATCTGGTCCATGCCGTCGCGGCGCACGTTGCGCACCGACACCCGAGCATGTTCGGCATATTGCCCGGCCACCTTGGTCAGCTCGCGGCGGCGTTCCTCGTTCAGCTCGGGGATCGGCAGCATGATGATGGTGCCGTTCAGCTGCGGGTTGATGCCCAGCCCGCTCTCGCGGATCGCCTTCTCGACCTTGCCGACCAGCCCCTTGTCCCAGACGTTGATCGTCACCATCCGCGGCTCCGGCACGTTCACCGTGCCGACCTGGTTGATCGGCGTCTGCGACCCGTAGGCGTCCACCATCACCGGCTCCAGCATCGAGGCGCTCGCCCGCCCCGTCCTGAGCGACGCGAATTCCGTGCGCAGGTTGGCCATCGCCCCGTCCATCCGCCGCTGCAGATCGTCGGTATCCAGTTCGAAATCGTCAGACATGCTGCCCTCTCCCGTATTTTGTTCCGCGTGAACGTTTCAGCGGTCTATAGCGTCAGCCCAGCACCTTTGTATAGGTACCCTCGCCGGCCAGAATGCCACGGAACCCGCCCGGCTCGTCCAGTGAAAAGACGATGATCGGCAGGCTATTGTCGCGCGCCAGCGCGATCGCGCTGGCATCCATCACCCCCAGACGCTTGGCCAGCACGTCGTCATAGCTGACACTGTCATAGCGTTTGGCGTCGTCGTGTTTGACCGGGTCCTTGTCATAAACCCCGTCCACCTTGGTGCCCTTGAAGATCGCCTCGCAGGACATCTCGTTGGCGCGCAGGGTGGCCGCCGTGTCGGTGGTGAAATAGGGGTTGCCGGTGCCGGCGGCGAAAATGCACACCCGGCCCTTTTCCAGGTGCCGCACCGCGCGGCGCCGGATATAGGGCTCACAGACCTGGTCCATCGGAATGGCGCTGATCACCCGCGTGAACACCCCCAGCCCCTCCAGCGCCGACTGCATCGCCAGCGCGTTCATCACCGTGGCCAGCATCCCCATGTAGTCCGCCGTGGTCCGCTCCATCCCCTGCGCGCTGCCCTGCAGCCCGCGAAAGATGTTGCCGCCGCCGATCACCATGCAGATCTCGACGCCCAGGTCGCGGACCGATTTCACCTCTTCGGCGATCCGCTGCACCGTCGGCGGATGCAGGCCGAACCCCTGATCGCCCATCAGCGCCTCTCCTGAGATCTTCAGCATGACCCGCTTGTACAGCGGTTCGGGCATCGGCGTCGTTGTGTCGGGGGATGAGGTCATGTTGCGCTCCGCGTTGGCACGGGGTTAGTTTCGCGCAAAATGTCGGAAAAGCCGCCCGGGTTCAATCGAGATCGGCGCGGCGACGCACGGAGAATGCCGGGAAATGACAGTTTCACGCCTTTGCGGGGGTCCGCGGTGACCGCGCTGCGCGATATCGCGCCCGATCAACCGGTGCTGATCGCCGGGCCGACCGCCTCGGGCAAATCGGCGCTGGCGCTTGAGATCGCCGAACGCCAGGGCGGCGTCATCGTCAATGCCGACGCCAGCCAGGTCTACGACTGCTGGCGCGTGATCACCGCCCGCCCCTCGGCGGCGGAAGAGTCGCGCGCCCCGCACCGGCTCTACGGCCACCTGCCTTATGACGCGCCCTATTCCGCCGGCCACTGGCTGCGCGAGGTGCTGCCGCTGCTGAACGGGCCCGACCGGGTGATCATCACCGGCGGAACCGGGCTCTATTTCATGGCCCTGACCCAGGGCATGGCCGAGATCCCCGCCACCCCGCCCGAGGTGCGCGCACAGGCCGATTCCCTGACGCTCGCCCATATGCTGGCCGAACTGGACCCGGAAACCGCCGCCCGCATCGACACCAACAACCGCGCCCGCGTCCAGCGCGCCTGGGAGGTGCAGACCGCCACCGGTCGCCCGCTGGCCTGGTGGCAGGCGCAGACGCCGCCGCCCGCCCTGCCGCTCTCGGCCTGCGCCGCCATCGTGTTCGACGTGCCCAAGGACTGGCTGAACGACCGGATCGCCCGCCGCTTCGACCAGATGCTGGACCAGGGCGCGATGGACGAAATCGCCGCCATGCGCGACCGTTACGACCCGGCGCTGCCGTCCTGCCGCGCCATCGGCGTGCCCGAACTGACGGCCTGCCACGACGGCACGCTCACCCTGACCGAGGCCCGCGACCGCGCCATCATCTCGACGCGGCAATTCGCCAAGCGCCAACGCACGTGGTTTCGGTCCAAGATGTCGGCATGGCGGCCCTGGTCACCGACCTGAGCCCGAACCCGAAACGGGCCGGAAACGGGGGTGGGCCCAAGCCTGATCCGGCGGCAGAACCCTAAAATTATCGGTATTTTCGTACTTTTCCGAACGAATTCTCTGGATAACTGCCGGTTTTCTTGCCTAAATCGAACAAATGGCCTTTGACCCCTCGGACATAGCCGAACTGCGGCTGACCACGCTGGCGCAGCTCACCCAGAACGGCGCCTGGGCGCTGGAACTGGTCCATGCGCGGCCCTATGCGATGCTGCTCTGGATCACCCGCGGACAGGGGCTGGCGCTGCTCGACGGCGCGCGCTGCGGCGTCGGGGCGCATAACGCCATCTTCATTCCCGCCGGCCAGCTGATGTCGATGGACCTCGGCCGCCAGACCTACGGGCAGGCCGTTCTGGTGCCGCCCGGCTCCGGGCTGGTCCTGCCCGACAGCCTGCTGCACCTACGCGTGCGCGAGGTCGGAGCCCAGAACGAGCTGACCGTGCTGTTCGAATCGATGGGCCGCGAACAGACGGCGGACCGGCCCCTGTGCCAGTCGGCCCTGCAGGCCTACGGCGCGCTGATGGGGGTCTGGCTGCGGCGGCAGATCCTCACCTCGGCCGTCGAGCCCCCCCGCCCCTCGGCGGCCCGGCGTCTGGTGCGGGCCTATTTCGCGCGGCTCAGCGATCACTACGCCGACGGCGGCAGCATGGCCGACCACGCCGCCGCGCTGGACGTGACGCCCACCCACCTGACCCGCGTCTGTCGGGCCGAGACGGGCAAGACCGCCGCCGCACTGCTGACCGAACGCCAGCTGCACGCCGCGCGTGTCCTGCTGACCGGCACCGACGTGCCGGTTCAGGACATCGCCCGCCACCTCGGTTTTGGCAGCGCCGCCTATTTCACCCGCTTCATCCAGCAGCACTTCGGCCAGCCGCCGACCCGGCTGCGCCGCGCCGCGCACCCCCGCAGCTGACCGCCCCGACCACCATCCGCCCGGCGCGATTATCGCGTTTCCGACGCCGACATGTCGCTTTTTGACCCGGATTTGCCGAAAGCAAGCGTTGACCTGCGCGCCAATCTCATGCCGAATGCGCGGGACAGGGGGTCAAACACACGCGATCACGATGGCGCACCGGACCGGATCCCGCAGGATCCGACCCGCCGCCGACCCCGCCCCGGCGTCTGACACGCGCCCGCCACGACACGGCCCGACAAGAGGCCGGACTGAAGCCTGACAGGGGACGACATGGGACTATTCATTCTGCGACGGACGGGGGTGATGATCGTCACGGCGCTCTGCCTGACCTTCATCGTCTTCTTCCTGACCAACCTCTATCCGAACCTCGAAAAACTGGCCAAGACCCAGGGCAACTTCCGCATGTCGGACGAGGCGGTGACCAGCTGGCTCGACGCCAACGGGCTGCTGCAGCCGCTGCCGGTGAAATACGGCCAGTGGCTCGGCGTGCTGCCGGGCTGGACCCGCAGCGGCGAGGACGGCGTCACCGGGCGCTGCTTCATCGGCGCCAAACCCGCCAGCGAGGCCGCCGCCGAGCCGCGCTACTGCGGTATCCTGCAGGGCGACTGGGGCTATTCCCGTGTGTTCAAGGACGACGTCAGCACCATCATCGGCACCCGCCTCGGGCTGACCGGCAAGCTGATGTTCTGGGTGCTGGTGCTGATGGTGCCCTCGGCGCTGCTGATCGGCGTGCTGGCGGGCATGCGCGAAGGCTCGGTCACCGACCGCAGCCTGTCGACCTTCTCCATCATCACCACCGCAACGCCCGAATATGTCTCGGGCGTCATCTTCATCGCCATCTTCACCTCCTCCGCGGTCGGGCTGAAATGGTTCAAGGGCACCGCCGCCAGCGCCATGAAAGACGCCAATTTCGAAAATTTCTTCCTCCCGGTGCTGACCATCTCTCTCTATGGCATGGGCTACATCGCGCGGATGACCCGCGCCTCGATGACCGAGGTGATGACCGCGCAATATATCCGCACCGCCCGGCTCAAGGGGGTCAGCTTTCCCAACATCGTGATGAAACACGCGCTCAGAAACGCGCTGATCGCCCCCTTTACCGTGATCATGCTACAGGTGCCCTGGCTGCTGAACGGCGTGGTGATCGTCGAAACCCTGTTCAATTACAAGGGCTTCGGCTGGGCGCTGGTGCAGGCGGCAGGCAACAACGACATCGAACTGCTGCTGGGCATCTCGGTGGTCTCGGTGGTGGTGGTGCTGCTGACACAGCTGATCTCGGACGTCGGCTATGTCTACCTCAACCCCCGCATCCGGATTTCCTGAGGAGAGGAGAAGCAAGATGGAACCTCTCACCACCTCCGAAATCATCCTGCGGGTGCTCTACCAGTTCACCCCGGTCTGGATCGCCCTGGTCATCGTCTTTGCCGCCTCCATCGCCTTCAAGCGCCGGCTGGGGCTTTATGGCAAGCTGTTCGACAGCCCGGTGGGCATGATCGGCTTTGCGCTGGTGATGTTCTGGGTGTTTACCGGCATCTTCGGCGCCATGGACCTGATTGTCACCCACGACCCGCTGGCGCAGGTCTCGGGGATGAAGAACAAACCGCCCGGCACCCCGCTGCGCAGCCCCGGCGACGGCGAATACGCCTGGTACCTGCTGGGCGGCGACAACCTGGCGCGCGACGTCTTCAGCCGCATGGTCAAGGGCGCCTGGATCGTGGTGCAGATCGCGCCGCTGGCGACCATGTTCGCCTTCATGGTGGGCATCACCCTGGGCCTGCCGGCGGGCTTTTACGGCGGCCGGCTCGACACCGCGCTGTCGTTCCTGGCCAACCTGATCCTCGCCTTCCCGGTCATCCTGCTCTTTTACCTGCTGGTCACGCCCGAGATCATCGCCACCGGGGTGCCCAACTACATGGCCACGGTGCTCTTTGTCTTTCCCATCGTCTTTGCCGCCGTGCTGCTGAATTCCCGGTTCTACACCCAGCCGCGGTTCCGCACGCCGCTGCTGATCGGCGTGCTGGGGGTGATGACATGGCTCTACCTGTCGCTGATCTCCACCGGCGGCTACCTCGTCAACACCCCTGCCGTCTCGATCCCGGCGCTGCCGGAAATCCTCGACCTCTTTGACGTGTCGGGCGGGATCCTGGTGGTGTTTGTCTCGGTGGTCTTCGTCAATTCGCCCACCGTGTTCCGCATCGTGCGCGGCCTGGCGATGGACATCAAGACGCGCGACTACGTCGCCGCCGCCCAGACCCGCGGCGAAGGCCCGTGGTACATCATGCTGTGGGAAATCCTGCCCAACGCACGCGGCCCGCTGATCGTCGATTTCTGCCTGCGCATCGGCTACACCACCATCCTTCTGGGCACGCTGGGCTTCTTCGGGCTGGGGCTGGAATCGGAAAGCCCCGACTGGGGCTCGACCATCAACGAAGGCCGCCGCCTGCTGTCACGCTACCTGCACCCGGTGCTGCCACCGGCGCTGGCGCTGTTGTCGATGGTGCTGGGGCTGAACCTGCTGGCGGATGGATTGCGGGAAGAAAGTCTCAAGGATTGAGACTTTCTTCCCGCAAGGTGGCGTGTAGCGAAAGACGCAGTCTTTTGCGGGCGCCACACCCCAACCCCTCCTGGCGCCCCGCGCCGGGGCCAACGGTTGGAACAAAGACCGAAACCGGGACCGGGGGCCTGCCCCCGGACCCCCGGAGTATTTGAAAAGAGATGAAAAGGCCGGGAGGTCGAGATGGCAAAATGGGATCATGACGGGCCAATCCTCGAGATCGACAAACTGTCGATTTCGTTTTTCACGCGGCTGCGGGAAATCCCCGCCGTGATGGATTTCTCGGTCACCGTGCAGCCCGGCGAGGCGGTCGGGCTGGTGGGCGAGAGCGGCTGCGGCAAATCCACCGTGGCGCTGGGGGTGATGCAGGACCTCGGCCGCAACGGCCGGATTGTCGGCGGCACCATCAAGTTCAAGGGCCGCGACCTGAGCACGCTGAGCGCCGAGGAGTTGCGCGACGTGCGCGGCAACGAGATCGCGATGATCTACCAGGAGCCGATGGCCAGCCTGAACCCGGCGATGAAGATCGGCCGCCAGCTGATGGAGGTGCCGATGATCCACGAGGGCATCAGTGCGGAGGAGGCCCGCGCCCGCGCGCTGGAGGTGGTCACCGACGTGCGCCTGCCCGATCCCGAGCGGATGCTCGACAGCTACCCGCACCAGCTCTCGGGCGGTCAGCAGCAGCGCATCGTCATCGCCATGGCCCTGATGTCGAAACCGGCGCTTTTGATCCTGGACGAACCCACCACCGCGCTCGACGTGACGGTGGAGGCCGCCGTGGTCGAGCTGGTCAAGGACCTGGGCAAGAAATACGGCACCTCGATGCTGTTCATCTCGCACAACCTCGGTCTGGTGCTGGAGACCTGCGACCGGCTCTGCGTGATGTATTCCGGCGAGGCGGTTGAGCGCGGCTCGATCACCGATGTCTTCGACAGCATGCGCCACCCCTATACCCAGGCGCTGTTTCGTTCGATCCCCCTGCCCGGCGCCGACAAGACGGCGCGCCCGCTGATCGCCATCCCCGGCAACTTCCCGCTGCCGCACGAACGCCCGCGCGGCTGCAACTTTGGCCCGCGCTGCGATTATTTCGAGGCCGGGCGCTGTGATCTGGGGGACATCTCGATGGCCGATGTGCCCGGCAACGACCGCCACGCCACCCGCTGCCTCAGGTTCGGGGAAATCGACTGGGACGCGCCGGCGGTCGCCGCCGAGCGCAAGGAGAAGGCCGAGGTCGGCAAGGTGGTCCTGAAAATGGACAACCTGCGCAAATACTACGAGGTCGCGGCCAATGCGCTCTTTGGCGGCGGCGACAAGAAGGTGGTCAAGGCCAACGAGACGCTCAGCTTTGAGGCGCGCGAATCCGAGACGCTCGCCATCGTCGGCGAATCCGGCTGCGGCAAATCCACCTTTGCCAAGGTGTTGATGGGGCTGGAGACCGCCACCGACGGCCAGATCCTGCTCGATGGGCGCAACATCGAACAGCTCCCGATCGAGGCCCGCGACCCCCGCACCGTCGCCGATGTGCAGATGGTGTTCCAGAACCCCTTTGATACGCTCAACCCCTCGATGACCGTGGGCCGCCAGATCATCCGGGCGCTGGAAATCTTTGGCATCGGCGCGAACGAGGCCGACCGGCGCGCGCGCATGCTCGAACTGCTGGACCTGGTGAAACTGCCGCGCGCCTTTGCCGAGCGGATGCCGCGGCAGCTCTCGGGCGGGCAGAAACAGCGCGTCGGCATCGCCCGCGCCTTTGCCGGCGGCGCCCGCATCGTGGTGGCGGACGAGCCGGTCTCGGCGCTTGATGTCAGCGTGCAGGCCGCCGTCACCGACCTGCTTATGGACATCCAGCGCGAACAGAAAACCACGCTCCTGTTCATCTCGCACGACCTGTCGATCGTGCGGTACCTCAGCGACCGGGTGATGGTGATGTACCTCGGCCATGTGGTCGAACTGGGCAGCACCGATGCCGTCTTCTCGCCGCCCTACCACCCCTATACCGAGGCGCTGCTGTCCGCCGTGCCGATCGCCGACACCTCGGTGCACAAGAAACACGTGGTGCTCGAAGGCGACATCCCCTCGGCCATGAACCCGCCCCCCGGCTGCCCGTTCCAGACCCGCTGTTCCTGGAAGAACCAGGTGCCCGATGGCCTTTGCGACCGCGAGGTGCCGCCCCTGCGCGACCTCGGCGGCGGCCACCAGATCAAATGCCACCTCAGCGACGACAGCCTCGCCCAGATGGAACCGGTGATCCAGATCGCGGCGGAATGAGGCGGCGACCCGGACCGGCTGCGTCATTTCCCGCGGCCGGGCACACCATTCCGGGTCTGCGCCCGGCCATCTGGCGTCAGCCGGCGCACCGACAGCGCGCCTTCGCAACGGCCCTTGCCCGGGTTCAGAAAACCCCGGTTCAGAAAAAATTGCCCTCACGCATAGTTGGCAAATCGCGCCTCTCCGAACATCTTGCGATGTTCCGCCGGGGTCAGCCCGGTCTTGCGCTTGAACAACCGCCGGAATGACGGGGTATCCAGATATCCGACGGCCTCCGCGACCTCTGCGATCGGGGCGGTCGTGGTCTCAAGCAACTGTCGCGCCTCTTCGATCCGCACGGCCAGAACGTAATCCTGCGGCGACTTGTTGGTGGCTTTGCGAAACCGCCGGGCGAATGTTGTCGGCGCGAGCCCCGACCGCTCCGTCATCTCACCAACCGGGTTCTCCAGCGCATAGTACTCCGCAATCCACTCCTGCGCCCGCGCAATAACGGCATCCGCATGGGGGGTCGCCGTGATCATCGACGTGAACGGCGCCTGCAACTCTCCCCGGTTCGCCATGAGCCAGACTTTCGCGGCCCGCGCGGCCCTTTGCGTTCCGCCGTAATGCGCGATGAGGAACAAGGCCAGCTCCTGCCAGCCCGTCGTTCCGCCCGATGTGACGGGCCCCTTGGATGCATCCGCGAAACACAGGCCCCGGTCGGTGCGCAGCCGGACAGCCGGATAGAACTGCCGGAACAGCCCCTCCCAGGCCCAGTGCGTCGTCGCTTCTAACCCGTCGAGAACGCCAATCTCGGCGAGGTAGACCGCCCCCGTACACGCCGACACGATGCGCGTCTTCGCCGGGTCCCGTTCGGCAAGCCACGCCAGACCGGGATGCAGGGCCCTTTCGGGCCGCTCGTGCGGGGACAGGGCCAGACCGGGCACCACCACCAGATCCGCATCGCCCGAGTCCGCGAACGCTTGGTCGGGCGCAATCCGCACGCCGCTGCCACATCGAAAACCGTCGGTGCTTGGCCCGACCAGACTGACGTCGAACACCGGTTCCGGCTCATCCCCACTGACCAGCTGTTCCCAGTCCCGCCCGGCGGCAACCAGGGTGTCATACAGCCCGAACACGCTGGATGCGCTGGTTTCGGGCGTCGCGACGATTTGAACGGATAGTGGCACGGGCAATCCAGCCGATAGTGGTGAATCTGCCCCCTTTTTAGCCGTTCTGCCGCTCACGCCCAACAGAAATGCCAGCGCATTGTTTCCGCAGACGCAATCCAGTGGAGGTTCCGATGTTAAGACACAAACTCTGGGCACGGATCAAAGGCCATGACAGACCGGCATCCGCAAGGAAACCAAACTCCAACGATGTTTTCCCGGAAAACGGCCAGCCCCCAAACACCGACTGCCGGGTCACACATCGCGTCTGGGACGCGGCGATCTACCTTGGTCCGGGCGGTCCCTTGATGAAGCACCGCTGAATTGCATGTCAGGTACCCTGGGTGATTTTCTCCTCTTCCTATGACGTCGCTCAGTGTTCGGCAAAGGTTGCCACGCGTGATCACTCTGCATGAAAACCGTGAACAACCGGTTTACGCGGCACCCATCACAGGTGCCGCGCACGCTCGGTTCATTGTCATGATACCACCGCTGCCCCGCGCTGATCTGACGGCGATTCCCCGCCTGAACTTTTGTACAAAACGGCAAAACCCGCGTTTGGACCCGGTACAAAACAGTCAATTCCGCCCCTGGGCCGGTCTGCCGTTACTCCTCCAGCAGATGCTCGTACCGGGCGTCGGTCAGCGTCTTGAGAAAGGCCACCAGCGCGTCGATGCGGTCGTCCTCCAGCGCCGGGCCGGTGGTCAGCTCCTTCACCGCCAGCGTCGCCGGCACCTCCGGCATCCGCCAGGGCTGCCCGGTTTCGGGGTTCACCTGGCGCGCGGCCGAGGTGGTATTATACTTGTTGTAGAAGAGGATAACCGTCCGCAGATCCTCGAACACCCCGTTGTGCATGTAAGGCGCCGTGACCGCCACGTTGCGCAGGGTTGGCACCTTGAACTTGCCGATCTGCGCGGGGTCCTCCACCGCCGGGTTGGCCAGCAGCCCGGCGTCGATCATCAGCGGCGGCGATCCATTGGCCGCGCGCACCTCGCGGTTCACCGGCGTGCCGATGTTATGATACTGGTAGTTGGTAAAAGTTTCCTGTGAATCCATCGGGTTACGGCTTAGCTGATGGCACAGGTTGCAGTTGGTGAACTGCTCGGAAAAGAACAGCAGCTGGCCCAGTTCCTCGTCGCGGGTCAGCTGGTATTCGCCCCTCAGGTAGCGGTCGTATTTGCTGTCGAACGGGGCGAATTCCGGCGTGCGTTCATAGGCGGCAATCGCCCGCGTCATGGCGCCATAGGCGGTCTCGGCATCGTCGAACACCTGCGCCCCGAACAGCCCGCGCATCGAGGCGACATAGTCGGGGTTTTCCCGCAGCCGCGCCACGACCGAGGCCTTGTCCGGCATGCCCATCTCGATCGGGTTCAACGGCGGCCCGCCCGCCTGCCCTTCCAGATCCGTCTCGCGCCCGTCCCAGAACATGCCGCCGATCCAGCGCCCCTCGCTTTCCTTATGAAATCGCGGGGTAAAAGCGGCGTAGGCCGCGCTGGGCGCGCTGCGGTCGCCCAGCGAAACCCCATCATCCCCCAACGAAACCGCGCGCCCCACGGCGGTCTCGCGCGGGTCGGTAAAGGCGGTCTCGGGATCGTGACAGGTGGCGCAGGACTGGCTGCGGTTCAACGACAGGTTGGTGTCGAAAAACAGCGCCTCGCCCAGGGCATCCAGCGTGTCAAACGGCCCCTGCTGCGCCCATCCCGGAGGCGCCGACAGCAGAACCAAAGCCGTCAGAACGGCGGACAGCAGGCGGCGGGCAGGAAGCGGTTGGCGCATGGGAAATCTCCGGTCTTGCACCACCGCTCTATACCAAAGTTAATCAGTCAGGAATTGATTTCGGTCAAGAAAACCATATCGCTATGGCGGCTCAGCTGCCCCAGATCTTTTTGACATAGTTGCGGGTCTCGCGGTACGGCGGGATGCCGTTGTGCTTCGACACCGCCTCTGGTCCCGCGTTATAGGCCGCCAGCGCCAGCCGCCAGGACTTGAACTTGCGGTACTGGGTCGACAGGTACCGCGCCCCGCCATCCAGGTTTTCATAGGGGTCCTTGGGGTCCACCCCCAGCGATTTGGCCGTCGCCGGCATCAGTTGCGCCAGCCCCAGCGCACCCTTGTTGGACTTGGCCCGCGGGTTCCAGTTCGACTCCTGCTGCACCAGCCGCAGGAACAGATCCTCGGGCACATTGTGCCGCCGCGCGGCATCGCGCGCCATATGCAGGTATTTGCCGCGGTATTTCCCGGTATAGGGCAAGGCGCCCCATTTCGACGGTGTGTGGATCGACGGCGGCTGCAGACGGATCGAATTGGCGTATTGCGACGACGCCCGGCTGTCCAGCACCTTGGCCTGCGACTTGAACATCTGGCGCCGTGACTTATCCGAAAAGATATCGGCCGTGGCAGCAGACCCCAGCCCCATCGACACAATCACAATAAAACCTGCAAGCCTGCGCACTGCTCTCAGACCCTGCCCAATCACCCTCGGGGCGCACTATACCGATCCTGTCCGCAAAGGAAAGCCACACTGGCAGATTACCGCCACCCGCCCGCCGGCGGGATTTCCCGCCCCGCCCGCCGATACCATGTTTCAACCCGGGCGTGGGCCGTATAGTCTGCCGCGAACAATCGGGGGCCGGATTCGGTCGCCGGAAAAACACGACAGTCGGACAAGACGGGGAACAGCATGGCCGGATCAGTCAACAAAGTCATTCTCATCGGCAACCTGGGCCGCGATCCCGAGGTGCGCACCTTTCAGAACGGCGGAAAGGTCTGCAACCTGCGCATCGCGACCTCAGAGACCTGGAAGGACCGCAACACCGGCGAACGGCGCGAGCGCACCGAATGGCACTCGGTCGCCATCTTCAACGAAGGCCTGGTCCGCGTCTGCGAGCAATACCTGCGCAAGGGCTCCAAGGTCTATGTCGAGGGCCAGCTGCAGACCCGCAAATGGCAGGACCAGTCGGGCCAGGACCGCTATTCGACCGAAGTCGTCCTGCAGGGCTTCGGCTCGACCCTGACCATGCTGGACGGTCGCGGCGAAGGCGGCGGCAGCCAGGGCGGTTATGGCGGCGGCCAGGGCGGCGGCTACGGCGGCGGCTACGACAGCGGCCCGCAGGGCGATCCCTACGGCGGTGGCGGCCAGGGCGGCGGTCAGGGCGGCGGACGCGGCCCGGCCTCGCAGGACATCGACGACGACGAAATCCCGTTCTGAGACCAACGGCACCCAGGGGGGCATGACAGATGACCTGGTCTTTCTCCCTTGGCCGCCTGCTGGGATCCGAACTCAGGGTCCACATCACCTTCTTCCTGCTGCTCGCCTGGATCGGCTTTGCCGCCTACGGCACCTCCGGCTGGGCCGGGGCGATGGTCAATATCGCCTTTGTGCTGGCGCTCTTCGCCTGCGTCGTGGCCCATGAATTCGGCCACGCGCTGATGGCGCGGCGCTACGGGATCAGGACGCCGGACATCACGCTCCTGCCCATTGGCGGGCTGGCCCGGCTGGAACGGATGCCCGAAAAACCCGGCGAGGAAATCGCCGTCGCCCTGGCCGGGCCCGCCGTCAACGTGGTAATCTGGGCGGTGCTGACCGCCTTTGGCGCCAAGACATCTCTGGCGCTGACCGATCTCGACCAGACCTCGGCCGGCTTTCTCCAGCGGCTCGCCGTGGTCAACCTGTTCCTGGCGCTCTTCAACATGATCCCCGCCTTCCCGATGGATGGCGGCCGGGTGCTGCGGGCGCTGCTGTGCCTGCGCATGGACCGCGTCGCCGCCACCCGCGCCGCCGCGACCGCCGGTCAGATCGTGGCGTTCTTTCTGGGCTTCATGGGGCTCAGTTCCGGCAACCCGGTGCTGGTGCTGATCGCAGTCTTTGTCTTTGTCGCCGCCAACGCCGAAAGCCAGGATGTCGCCATGCGCTCTGTCGCCCGGCGGCTGATGGCGCGCGACGCGATGATCACCCGCTACGAAAGCCTGGCGCCGCAGGATACCGTCGCAACGGCGGCCACCACCCTGATCCGCACCACCCAGCATGAATTTCCCGTGCTGGGCAGCGACGGCGCCCTGCTCGGCTTTGTCACCCGCGCCGCCCTGTTCGAGGCGCTGGCCCACGATGCCCCCCGCACCCGCCCGGTGACCGAGATCATGACCGCCGACATCCCCCGCGTCGCCCTCGCCACCGGGCTGGAAACCGTGCTCGCCACCCTGCACGACGGCGCCCCGGCCATCGCCGTGTGCACCGAAACCGGCCAGATGCTGGGCTATATCACCCGCGAAAACGTCGGCGAGCTGATGGTGGTCCAGGGCCGCTGACCCGCCCTGCGCCCTCACTTTCATCTCTTTTCAAATACTCCGGGGGAAGTTGAAAATGCCCGCATTTTCAACGTGGGGCAGCGCCCCCAACCCGGCCCGCTCAGGTCCGCACAGCCCCGCTCAGGCGCGCCAGAACTGCACCGTGAACAGCACGTAGACCGACAGGATCTCCAGCCGCCCGATCAGCATCGCCGCCGTCAGCATCCACTTGGCCGCATCGTTGAGGCCGGCAAAATTGCCCGACGGCCCGATCTGGTCGCCCAGCCCCGGCCCGATATTGGCCAGCGCCGTCGCCGCGCCGGACACCGAGGTGGTGAAATCCAGCCCTGTCATCGCCAGCCCCCATGAAAACACCCCCAGCGAGACCACGAAGAAGACGAAAAACGAGATCACCGAGCTCATGACATCGGGGCCGACCGGCCGCCCCTCGAACCGGGGGGTGAAAATACCGCTGGGGGTCCGGATCCGGCGCATCTGGGCGCGGATCGACGACAGCAGGATCTGGTAGCGGAAGATCTTGACCGAACAGGCCGTCGACCCTGCGCAGCCGCCGACCAGGCCGATGAAAAAGAACAGCGTGATCAGGAAACTGCCCCACATCATGTAATCGACGCTGGCATAGCCGGTACCGGTGATGATCGAGGTGATGTTGAACAGTGCCTCCCGCACGGCCTGCTCCCAGTGATGCGGAAAGATCGTGGTCAGCACCAGCGAGGTGACTACGACCAGCACCGCGATGGTGCCGATGAACGCCCGCACCTGGCTGTCGTGGAACAAAGGCGTGGTATGGCCGTTGACCATCTGCACGTAGCGCACGAAAGGCAGCGCCGCGAGGATCATGAAAATCGACGCGGCGTATTCGGGAAGCCCGGAAAACGTCCCGAACGAGGCGTCATAATTGGAAAACCCTCCGGTCGATATCGTCGTGAACGCATGCACCAGCGCATCGAAAAAGCTCATCCCCAGACCCAGGTAGGTGATCAGGCAAACCGCCGTCAAAGCGACGTAGATGATCGAGATCTGGCCCGCGATCGCGGTGGCGCGCGGCAGGATTTTCCCCATGGTGTCAAAGGCTTCCGACTTGAAGATCTGCATGCCGCCGACCCGCAGCTCGGGCAGGAACACCATCGCCACAACGATGATCCCGATGCCGCCCAGCCACTGCAGGATCCCGCGCCACAAAAGCAGCCCCATCGGCAGGTCATCAAGCCCCGACACCACCGTCGACCCGGTGGTCGTCAGACCCGACATCGCCTCGAAATAGGCGTCCACGAACCGCAGCTCGGTCGCCCCCAGCATCAGCGGCAAGGCCCCGAACACCGGCAGCGCCGCCCAGACCCCGGTGGTCAGCAGGAACGTCTGCTGGATCGACAGCCCGTCGCGCGGGCTGTTGGCACAGCTCAGCGCCGTCAGCCCGCCCGCCAGCACCGTGATGATCCCGGTTTCCAGGAACACCGGCCACTCGCCACGCCCCTCGATGATGTCCGCCAACAGCGGAAACACCATTGTAACGCCCAGCAGCGCGACAAGCAGGCCAATCACATATCCGACGGGACGCGGGTCAATCATGGGCCGCAGCGTTGGCGCGGCGCGCCCGGACTGTCAAGCCACCTGCGCCCGGCACGCGCCCACGGATCGGTGTTCAGCTTTCGCTCGTGGTATTCGTGCCCGGCATGGCCGGCGGTGTCGAGGGCGCGCGCGGACGGCGGGCCCGTGGCTTGGCCGTCGCCTCCGCCGCAGCGGCTTTGGGCGTGTCATCGGCCTTGGCGACCGGTTTGGCCGCCGGTTTCGCCGTTTTGGCCGCCGGTTTGGCTGCCGTCTTGGCTGCGGGCGCTGCCCGGCGGCGTGGTTTCGGGGCCGGTTTCGGCGCGTCCGCGGGCGCCGCCGCAGGGGAGGCCTCAGCGGCCGCAACCGGTTTCGGGGCGGGTTTCGGGGTCGCCTTGGCCGCCGGTGCGGCAGCAGCCGGGGCCGGTTTCGCCGGAGCTGGCTTGGCAGGGGCGACCTTCGCCTCCGCCGCGGCGGGTGCCGCCTTGGCCGGCTCGGCGGCGGGCTTTGCAGCTGCCTTGCGGGCGGTCCGGGCCGCCGGTTTGCCGGCTGGTTTGCTGGCCGATTTTCGGGCCGGTTTGCGGGTCGGCGCCGGTTTCACCGGCACAACAGCAGGTGCGGCGACAGGCGCGGCCTCGGCGCTGACAGGAACCTCCGGCGCGGTGCTCCCGGCGGCCTCACCCGCCTCGGGCACCATCAGCGGAAAGGGCATCAGCACCGGCGGCAGCCCCGCCGCAGCTTGCAAAGCCTGCGCATGGCGCATCGGGCCTTCGATCGTCGCCCGCGTCACCGCTTCCAGAAACCGGATATGCGACGATACGGCGAAACCGGCCAGACGCAACGCGGCGACCTGCAGTTCAATCGGGTTCGTAATCGGGGTCATCTTGTCTACTCCGTCGTATGGAATTTCGTGGCGGAACGGCCAACCTGCGCCAGTTCCGGTCCGTCAGGCACCAAAGAACCGCATCCCGCGACTGGCCAGCCGAGCGCGATTCGCGCGTGCCGTGTCGGAAATCGGATCAATCGCGGCCAGCATCACCCGCTCCGGCGCGTGCCCTCTGAGCGCGGATATCACGCCCGAGATCACCGCCTCGGTAAACGCCGGCCCCTTTTCGCTCAGCATCTGCTGCGGTTCGCTGGATGGCACCGACCACAGGCCGGTAAACCCCAGCAAACGCATGGCAATCACCTGCTGGCTGTCACTCAGCGTGTGGGCCACGGTCCACCAAAGGCGGGCGAGTTCGTTTTCACTGGTATCTCTGACGGCTGGCATCTTGGGCGGCCTCCGTGGACCCCGGCGGACATGAAGACCATGCCAACAAGGGGTCTGCTGCTTGGTAAGACCGAGTATAGCGCAATTGCCGAGCATGCGCAGCATAAAATGCTGCAGTGCGGCAAAGCGGCTGATTTCGGCCGGAAACCCCTGTTTTGATGCAAAAAACGCGCAAGGGCACCGCGACACCGCCCCGGTGACACTGCTCAGGCGCGACTAGCCGTGATGAATCAGCGACGCAAACAGGCGCGGATCCAGACTCGCCTGCTCGAACGTCGGCCCCTCGGTCAGCAGGCTGACCGCATCGTGGCTGTGCAGGCTCTCCTGGTGGCTCGCGATCACCCGGAAATCACCGATCCGGTGTTCGGCCTGCAGCTCGGCGCAAAAAAGCCGCACCGCATCCTCGACAAAGATCGGATTGGCCGCGTTCAGCTCGGCAAAGGCCTGTTCGTCCTCGCGCTTGACCATCACCTGCGTTTCGGTCGGCACCGCCCGGCGGCAGGCTTCGATCAGATCCTCGAACCACAGGCACTGCGCGTCGCAGTCCAGCACCACCGACACCCGCGCCACCGACCGCTGCGAATGCGGCGTCGCCAGTTGCCCGCGCGTCGCCCGCGCATGTTCGCTCAGCTCCAGCGAACAGGGGCAGGTGGAACTGTAGACATAATCCAGATGCAGGATCTTCAGGCGCTCGCCGCCCTGCTCCACCAGTTCCAGCGCGATCTCGTAATACTGGTACCCGGCCAGACCGGACCGCAGGCTGTCCACCTTCATGGGAAAGGAGAACCGCATCATGATCCGCGCATCGAAACTGTCCAGATCGCTGATGTAGTCGTCCAGCGCCGCCTCGATCACCTCAAAGCTGAAGGTGCGCTCGGCATGCTTGTAGAACGACCGCATGATCCGGGACATGTTGATGCCCTTCTTGTCGGCCTCCAGGCTGACGGACCCGGTAACGCTGGTTTCCAGCGTCAGGTCATCGCCGTCGCGGGTATGAAACCGGATCGGCAGGCGAAAATTGGAAATGCCCACGTGCTGGATCTGCCGGCTGGCGCCCCGGATCAGGCTGGACGGGCCATTTTGCAGGTCCGGCAACCCGGCCTTGTAGGCCGCGTCGACCGTGAATTCCTCGGGATAGCTGCGCGACAGATCCGGGTAATTGGCCACCGCGCGATCCGGCAGCAGACGGGCAATCGCCGGGTCGAGCGTCGCGATCTCGGTCTCGGACGCGGATTGCGCCCAGGCCCGCAGCAGCTTGAGCGCGGCATCCGCCTCGTCCCGGTCCGGAGCCCGGTCCATGTTCCGGCTGAAAATATTCATCGCTGCGCGTCCTCCGCTTGTCCGCCGCACCGCTCAAGATAGGGTGACAGGCGCCTCGTTTCCAACAGATAACTCTGTTACGCGGGAAATTCGGCACAAGATCACTTTTGATGCCCGCCGCCGCGGCGCGCCCTATCCGGTCAGCGTGCTGTCCAGCGCCTGACCGATGTCGCCGATCAGGTCCTCGGTGTCCTCGATCCCCATCGACACCCGCACCAGCCCCGGCGTGATGCCCAGTTCGGCGCGCTGCTCCTCGGTCAGCCGCGAATGCGTCGTGGTCGCGGGATGGGTGACGATGGTCTTGGCATCGCCCAGGTTGTTCGAGATCTTGCCGATCTTCAGCGCATTCAGAAAGGTAAACGCCGCCGGCTGCCCGCCCTTGAGGTCCAGCGAAATCACCGTGCCGCCCTTTTCCATCTGCGCCAGCGCCAGGTTGTGCTGCGGATGGCTGGGATGGCCGGGGTAGATCGCGCGCACCAGCGCGGGATGCTCGCGCACCGCCTCGATGGTCCGCAGCGCGTTTTCCGCCTGCGCGTTGACCCGCAGGCTCAGCGTTTCCAGCCCCTTCAGCATCACCCAGGCCGTGAACGGGCTCATCGAGCCGCCGGTGTGCTTCATGTAGGGCTCCACCGTCTTGCGGATGAACTCGCGCGTGCCCAGGATCACGCCGCCCAGCGTGCGGCCCTGCCCATCGATATGCTTGGTGGCGGAATAGATCACCACGTCGGCGCCCTGCGCGATGGCGTCCGAGAACACCGGCGTGGCAAAGACGTTGTCGACCAGCACCAGCGCGCCGACCTCATGGGCGATCTGCGACACCGCGCGGATGTCGACCACTTCCAGCGTCGGGTTCGACACCGATTCAAAGAACACCGCCTTGGTGTCGGGCCGGACCGCCGCGCGCCATTGGTCCATGTCGGTGCCGTCGACAAAGGTCACCTCGACCCCGAACCGGGTCAGAACATCCTCCAGCACATAGAGGCACGACCCGAACAACGCCTTGGCCGACACCACGTGGTCCCCCGCCTTCAGCATCGCGGTCAGCGCCCCGGACACCGCCGCCATGCCGGACGCGGTGGCAAAGGCGTCCTCGGCCCCCTCCAGCGAGGCGATGCGCTCCTCGAACATCTTCACCGTCGGGTTGCCGTAACGGGCATATATGAATTCGTCATCGCCCGATTCGATGAACCGCGCCTCGGCGGCCTCGGCGCTGTCATAGACAAAGCCCTGCGTCAGGAAAATCGCCTCCGATACTTCGCCGTACTGGCTGCGGCGGCTGCCGCCATGGACGGCGCGGGTGCGGGTGTTCCAGGTCTTGCTCATCTTATCCTCCGGCCCCTTTCGGGCACAAAAAAACCCCAGACGCGGCCAAGCGAAAGGGGTCTTTCATCCTGACCTTTTAGCGGAATCTTTAACGTGGCCCGCAATCCGGTAACAAATCGCCACAGCTCGCCTGATACTCCTCCGCCCCGCGCGCGTCAATGACATTTGCAGCCCGCCGGGGGGCCAAAACACCAACCGTCACGCAGGTTTAACCTCGCTTTCATATTGCCGTCATAGCCTGGTCCCATAGCAGCGACACAATATCTTGTGTGGGGCAAAGCCATGCCAGTCGTCAGGATCAACAGCGTCGAAAACCGCCCGCAACTGCATGGAACATCCCGGCCGGCCTGGCCCATCCTGCGCCGCCTCGGCCCCGGCCCCGGCCCGGTCATCGTGATGATCCACGGCTACAAATACGAACCCGGCCACGCCCGCCACTGTCCGCACCGCCATATCCTGTCGCTGCACCCCGCCTCGCTGCCCGACGCCTGGCCGCGCCCGCTGGGGTTCGGCGCGGGACACCGCGACGAAGGCCTCGGCATCGCCTTTGGCTGGAACGCCCGCGGCGCGCTGTGGTCGGCACAGGCCCGCGCCCGCGACGCGGGCCGCGTGCTGGCGCGGGTGATCGGCGAACTGCACCGGCTCGCCCCCGCCCGCCCCGTGCATATCGTGGCCCACTCTATGGGGACCGAGGTGGCGCTCGAGGCGCTGCACCATCTGCCCGCCGGCGCGGTCGACCGCATCCTGTCGCTGACCGGCGCCTGCTACCGCTCGCGCACCGCCACGGCGCTGGCCACCCCGGCGGGGCAAAGCGCCGAGTTCGTCAATATTACCAGCCGCGAAAACGACCCCTTCGACTTCCTCTTTGAACGGCTGATCACCCCGCCACGGCCCGGCGACCGCTCGATCGGCCAGGGTCTGGACGGACCCGGCACTGTCACGCTTCAGCTCGACTGCCCCGGAACGCTCGATCACCTCGACCGGATCGGCCTGCCGGTGGCCCCGCCCCAGCGGCGCATCTGCCACTGGTCCTCCTACACCCGCCCCGGTGTTCTGCAGATGTACAGCGCCCTGCTGCGCCGGCCCGGGGCCTTTCCGCTGGACGCGCTGCGCCGTGGCCTGCCCCCCACGCCCGCGCCGCGCTGGTCGCGGCTCATCACCCTGCCCTCCGGCCCCGGCGGCCTGCGGCTGGCCCAAAAACCCGGCTAGGGCTCAACCCGCTTAGAACATGCCGTTGGGGTTGGCCGATTGCGCCGGCATCACCTGCAACACGTCCCAGTGCTCCACCACGCGGCCCGCGTCATCGAGACGGAAAATGTCGATCCCGGCATAATCCTCGCCGCCCGGCCAGTGCTGGTGGCAATGCAGAACCACCATATCGCCCTCGGCGATGACCCGTTTGATGTCGACCCGCTTGCCCGGCCACTCCCGCGCCATGCGCTCGAAATAGGCGATAAAACCCTCCGGGCCCGTCGCCACATGCGGATTGTGCTGGATATAGGTCTCGCCCACATAGGCCGCGACCGCCCCGCGCGGATCGCAGTCGTTGAACATCCGCTCGTAAAAGGCCACCACGTTCGCCTTGTTGCGTTCCAGGTCGCTCATCCCCGCCCCTTTCCTGCCGAATCGCGGTCAGTTTACCGCCTGCCCCCTTGCCCTGCGCGCGCAAACCGCGATGATCGCCGCAACGACAGGGAGGCAGGACATGACCGACGCTATCGACCTTTATTACTGGCCCACACCCAACGGCTGGAAGATTTCCATCGCCCTCGAAGAGATGGGGCTGCCCTACGATCTGCACCTGATCGACATCACCGCCGGCGACCAGTTCGACCCCGAATTCCTGAAAATCGCGCCCAACAACCGGATGCCGGCGATCACCGACCCCAACGGCCCGGACGGCGCGCCGATCTCGATCTTTGAATCCGGCGCCATCCTGCAATACCTCGCCCGCAAGACCGGCCGGTTCTGCGGCGCGACCGAACGCGAGCGGATCGCCGTCGACCAATGGCTGATGTGGCAGATGGGCGGGGTCGGCCCGATGGCCGGACAGGCGCATCATTTCCTGCTCTATGCCCCGCTGATGGATCCGCCCCAGGACCTGCCCTATGCCAAGGGCCGCTACCGCGCCGAGGTCGGGCGGCTATATGGCGTGCTGGACCGCCAGCTGGCGGACCGGGAATTCGTCGCCGGCGATTTCTATTCCATCGCCGACATGGCGATCTGGCCCTGGGCGCACCTGTGGAAACGCCAGGAACAGGATATCTCGGACAAGCCGCATTTCGCCCGCTGGGTCGAAACGGTCGGCCAGCGCGACGCGGTCCAGAGGGGCCGCGCGCTGGCGCTTGAGAAACGCGGCGGCGTTCAGGTCAGCAAGGACGCCCAGGGGCTGCTGTTCAAATCGAAATAGCGCGGCACAGCCGCACGGCGGTCCGGCGGCACATGGCCGGCGCACCGCGGCCGCCACGCCCCCACGGGGCGCTCAGCCCGGCTGCTTGACCGCGACCAGCCCCAGCTTGCGCGCGGCGGCCAGCGACAGGATACCCGAATCCAGCCCCTGCGGCGCCTGGTAGCGCCGCACGGCGGCGCGGGTGCGCGCGTCCATCTCTCCGGTCACCGGACCACGGTACAGGTACCGCGCCGCCAGCGCCCGCTGAACCGAGGCGATGAACTCCGGTGTCATCTGTTCCGCACAGGGGGTCTGGAACCACGTCTCGCGCCGCTCCTGCACGATTTGCTGCATGGTCTCGGTCTTGAAGATCGCCGGGCTGGTAACGGTGCCGTCGGCCAGGACCTGCGCGGGTTGCAGCATCACCTGGTTGGTGACGGTCTCGATCACCGCCGGGGTCACCTGCTTGCCCCAGCATGTGCCGGGTTCCGCGCCCGGCGGCCCGACCTGGTTCTGCCGGGTCACGTCCGGTTCGGCCAGCGCCCCCAGGTCGATGACCGGCGGGCCGCAGGCGGCCAGCGCGCACAACGCCAAAGCGCCGAAAGAAATACGCATCAATGTCATGCCCGGGCCCCAGTAGGTGTCGCTATGCGGCGGTCTGCGTCATGTCTCACGTCGTGTCTGACAGTGTGTTTCACGCCGTGTCCGCGCCTGTTTTGCCGGCACCATACCGCAGATCCCGGCACCGCGCAAAGCCTCGGCTTTACACCTGCTCCTGCACCAGCAACCGGTCCAGCATCGCCGAGATATCCTCGATCTCTTCCGCGATCACATGGGTCACCGAATGGGCCCGCTGCAACCGGCCCGTCACCCGCAGCAACCGCCCCGAGATCACCGCCCGGCGGAACCGTTCGTAGATCTTGCGCCAGACGATCACGTTCACCACGCCTGTCTCATCCTCCAGCGTGACAAAGATCACCCCCTTGGCCGTGCCCGGCCGCTGCCGCAGGATCACCAGACCGGCCACGGTGATCCGCGCGCCCTCGGGCGCCGCACCCAGCCGCGCCGCGACCAGGCAGGCCGGCGGGCGCGGCCAATCCATGGAGAGCGTCGATAACGATGATCCAAAAGCTGCATTCGGGGGCGCATTCATGAGAACAAAGATAGAACAAATGCCCAGATTGTCCAGCCTCCCCGCGCCGGCGGCAAATGGGGCTGGAAACGCCCGCGCCCCTATTCTAAGGGTGCAGGGAACGATTGAAAGGGATCAGCGAGCATGGCCAAAATCACCTATATCGAGCACAACGGCACCGAACACACCGTCGACGTCGCCAACGGGCTGACCGTCATGGAAGGCGCCCGCGACAATAACATTCCCGGCATCGAGGCCGACTGCGGCGGCGCCTGCGCCTGTTCCACCTGCCACGTCTATGTCCACCCCGACTGGGTCGAAAAGATCCCCGGCAAGGAAGACATGGAGGAAGACATGCTCGATTTCGCCTATGAACCCGACGCGGCCCGCTCGCGCCTGACCTGCCAGATCAAGGTCACCGACGATCTGGACGGTCTGGTCGTGCAGATGCCCGAGAAACAGATCTGATGCACAAGGCGCCGCGCCGGCCATCCCGCCCGTGGGCCGGTCTCGCCCGCGGCGCTTTGCTGGCGTCGGGCCTGTGGCTGGCGGCGGCAGGCGGCACGGCGGCGGATGTCTCCGCCCGGGTCATCCTTGGCGCGGCCTATACCGCCCCCACCACCCGCTACGCCCATGGCGTTCTGGGCGACGCGGTGGAATGGGGGGCGCTGGAACTGCGCATCGACAGCTGCCCCGCCTGCGCCGCGCTGCGCCCCGAAACCCTCACCATCACCCTGCCCGACACCCGCGTGTTCGAGGACATCGCGCCCCGGCTCGCCGATCTCGACGGGGATGGCGCCCCCGAGGTCATCGTGGTCGAAACCGACATGACAAGAGGCGCCGCGCTGGCCGTCTACGGCCCCGGCAGCAAGATCGCACAGACCCCGCACATCGGCCAGTCGAACCGCTGGCTCGCGCCCCTAGGCGCCGCCGACCTCGACGGCGACGGATACGTGGAACTGGCCTATATCGACCGCCCGCACCTGGCGAAAACCCTGCGGGTCTGGCGGTTTGCCGACGGCGCGCTGGAACCGGTGGCCGATCTGCCCGGCCTGACCAACCACCGCATCGGAGAGGACTTCATCTCTGGCGGCATCCGGCATTGCGCCCCCCGACCCGAGATCATCACCGCCGACGCCCGATGGACCCGCATCATCGCCACCACGCTCGAGGCCGACCGCCTGCAGACCCGCGATCTCGGCCCCTTCGCCGGCCGCGACAGCCTGACCGCCGCGCTCGCCTGCCGATAACCCGAAATACCGCAGATGCCGGAGATTTTTCGTCGAAAAATCTCACACCCCACCGCAAAAGTTCAGCTGCTGCTGACCACGTGATCGCCCCCGATATCGCCCAGCGACTGGAACAGCGCGGCGGTGTTGCTCACCCCGAACTTCTTCAGCAGCCGCGCCCGATGCACCTCCACCGTGCGATAGCTCAGCTCCAGGATCCGCGCGATCTCCTTGCTGGTCTTGCCCTCTCCCAGCAGCGCAAAGACCTCGCGCTCGCGGCGGGTCAGCGGCTGGTAGGGCCGCATGTCGCTGAGATCGGCAAAGCTCCAGACCGCCCGCGCCAGCGGATCCTCCGGCGTGAAGGTGTGACCGCGCACCCGGCACCAGAACAGCGCCCCGCCCTTGCGCATCATCACCCGCTCGTCCCAGTACTCGCCGCGCTCGCGCAGGTCCTCGATGCCGCGATTGCGGATGTTCACGAATTCCTCCTGGCTGGGATAGAGCACCGCGAACAACCGGTCGCGCAATTCCCCGATCTCATAGGCGAACATCTCGGCAAAGGCCCGGTTGCAGTCCCGGATCACCCGGTTCTCGGTCACCACCAGCCCCACCGGCGCATGGTCAAAGGCCAGCCGCGCCAGGTCCCGGCTGGCAAACAGCGTATCCAACGTGCCCTTGTCCGGCGATCCGCTCATCCGCGATGCCCCCTCATGCGCCATCCTGCCCAGACCTCGGCGGTCCCGCAACCCGTCCCCCGCTTCATCTCTTTCAAAATACTCTCAGGGGGTGAATTGGCCGACAGGCCAAGAGGGGGCGGACCGCCCCCCGAACCAAAGCTGTCGGGCGCAGCCCGGCCGCCGGATCACCCCTCGCCCAGCGCCCGCCAGCCGATATCACGGCGATAGAACCCCTGCGGCCAGTTGATCGCATCGGCCATCGCATAGGCCCGGTCGCGCGCCTCCTGCAGGCTCGCCCCCCGCGCGGTGGCGTTCAGAACCCGCCCCCCCACGGCCACGATTCGCCCGTCGCGATCCGCCGTGCCGGCATGGAAACACATCTCGAAACTGGTCTCCGGCAACAACTCCAGACCGCCAATGGCGCTGCCCTTCTCGTAGGACCCCGGATAGCCCTCGGCCGCCAGCACCACGGTCATCGCGTGATCGTCGCCCCAGTTGACCTGCGCCTCTGCCAGCCGGCCTTCGGCCGCGGCATGCATCAGGTCCATCGCCTGCGCGCCCAGCCGCAGCATCAGCACCTGGCATTCCGGGTCACCGAACCGCACGTTGTATTCCACCAGACGCGGCTGGCCGTCCTTGATCATCAGCCCGGCATAAAGCACGCCCTGATACGGCATCCCCCGCTTTGCCATCTCAGCCATGGTCGGGCGGATGATCTCGGCCAGCGCCTTCTCGGCGATCTCGTCCGACAGCACCGGCGCCGGCGAATAGGCCCCCATGCCGCCGGTGTTGGGCCCGGTGTCGCCTTCGCCGACCCGCTTGTGATCCTGCGCGGTGCCGATCGGCAGCACCGTCTCGCCATCACAGAGCACAAAGAACGACGCCTCTTCCCCCTCCATGAACTCCTCGATCACCACCTCGGCCCCGGCGCCGCCGAATGCGCCGCCGAACATGTCGTCGATGGCCGCCTCGGCCTCCGCCACGGTCTCGGCGATGATCACCCCCTTGCCGGCGGCCAGCCCGTCGGCCTTGACCACGATGGGCGCGCCCTGCGCCTGAACATAGGCCTTCGCCGCCGCCGCATCGGTGAAATGCCCGTAACCGGCGGTGGGCGCCTGGGCCGCGTCGCAGATCTCCTTGGTGAAACTCTTTGACGCCTCCAGCCGCGCCGCCGCCGCCGAGGGGCCGAACACCAGGATGCCCGCCTCGCGCAACCGGTCCGCCACCCCGGCCGCCAGCGGCGCCTCCGGCCCGATGATCACGAAATCGATGGCGTTCTCGTCCGCGAAACTGACCACCGCGCCGCCATCCTCGATGTCCAGCGCCGCGCATTCGGCGATCTGCGCGATGCCCGCGTTGCCCGGCGCGACGATCAGCTTGTCGCACTTGGGGTTCTGCATCACCGCCCAGGCCAGGCTGTGCTCGCGCCCGCCGCTGCCGAGAATGAGAATGTTCATGAGGCTCTCCCACGCAATACCGTTGCGCGCGGTCTAGCCCCCACGCCCACCGCCTGCAAGCGGTTCACGGTCACACCCCCCTCCGCCCCCGACCCGGCCCACCGGCTTCTTCTGTTCGAAAATATCCTCAGGGGGTGAATTGGCCGCAGGCCAAGAGGGGGCGGAACGCCCCCGATCCCATGCCCCGCCGCCACGGCACAGGCTGTACAAAACCGCAAAACACCGCCTCCGGAATGGTACAAAACGGTCAATTCGGAGCGCGCCGATCCGCTTGGCCTCGCCGCCTGCCCGGTCTAAGCTGCGCCCGCAGGCACAGCAGGACACCCGAAATGGACCTTCTCGACGACCCGGCTCCGGGCCAGAACATGCCCGAATACACCGTCTCCGAACTCTCCGGAGAGGTCAAACGCACGCTGGAGGGCTCCTTCGGCCGGCTCCGCGTCCGGGGCGAGGTCGGCCGTGTGTTCAAGGCCCGCTCCGGCCATCTCTATTACGACGTCAAGGACGACCGCAACGTGCTCGCCTGCACCACCTGGAAAGGCCAGGTCGCCGGCCTGTCCGTGGTCCCCGAAGAGGGTCTGGAGGTCGTCGTCACCGGCAAGCTCACCGCCTTCGGGGCGCAGTCGAAATACAACATGAACGTCGACGAGGTCGCGGTCGCGGGCCAGGGCGCGTTGATGGCGCTGCTCGAAAAACGCAAGAAACAGCTTGAATCGGAAGGACTTTTTTCCGCCAGCCGGAAAAAACCGCTGCCCTTCCTGCCGCAGATCATCGGCGTGGTGACCTCGCCCTCGGGCGCGGTGATCCGCGACATCCTGCACCGGCTGCGCGAACGTTTCCCGCGCAAGGTGCTGATCTGGCCGGTCGCCGTTCAAGGGGCAAACTGCGCCGCCGAAGTCGCCCGCGCCATCGACGGGTTCAACCGGCTCACCCCCGGCGGCGCCCTGCCCCGGCCCGACCTGATCATCGTCGCCCGTGGCGGCGGTTCGGTCGAAGATCTCTGGGGCTTCAACGAGGAAATCACTGCCCGTGCGGCGGCGGCCAGCGCCATCCCGCTGATCTCGGCGGTAGGCCATGAAACCGACACCACGCTGATCGACTACGTCTCCGACCGCCGCGCGCCCACCCCCACGGCGGCCGCCGAACTTGCCGTGCCGGTCCGGCTCGATCTGCTGGGGTGGACCGACAGCATGGCCGCCCGGCTACACCGCGCCGCCGGATCGGCAATTTCCCTGCGGCGTCAGAGGCTTGGAGACCTCTCGCGCGCTCTTCCGCGCGCCGACAGCCTGCTCGATTCTCCACGCCAGCGGCTCGACCGGGCCGCCGAGCAATTGCCCACGGCGCTGATCCGTGGCGTGCAGGCGCGCCGCCTGCACCTGTCCAACACCGCCGCCCACCTGCGCCCCGCCACCCTGCGTGCGCTGGTCGAGCGCCGCCGCGACCGCGCCCGCAACCTGGCCGCGCGATTGACCCTGCGCCCGATCCAGCGCGAGCTGAGCAACCGCCGCGACCATCTGACGGCCTTGTCGCGCCAGCTCGATCGCGCCTATGCCGGCCACCTGCAAAAGCAGCGGAACAGGCTGCAGGCCACCGACCGGCTGCTGGCTTCGCTGGGGTACGAGGCGACGCTTGCGCGCGGCTTTGCCGTGGTGCGCGGCCCCGACGGGCTGGTGACCACCACCGTCCAGGCCAGCGCCGCCGCCAGCCTCGAATTGCAGTTCGCCGACGGACGGGTCACGATCTCCCGCACAGACACCACACAACCCATTGAAACAAAATCGGAAAAACGGGCAACCCGCAAAACCGCACCGCCCAGGACACCGCCAGAACAGGGGTCGCTCTTTTGATCAGTTCCCGCCGCTGGCTTTGGCCGCTACCGGTTCAGACCCCGACGTCCGGCCCGTAACACAGCATCTCTTCGCCGATGTCCTCGGCCTCGTAGAGCTCGGTCGCCTCCGGGTCATTGTTGAACCGCGCAGTCAGCCCGCCCGGACCCTGCAAAAAGGTCCAGCACTGCGGATCGCCCCGATCCTCGTAGACGAAACAGATCTGCCCGTCCTGCTCGTACCAGACCCCTTCCTTGCACTCGCCATCGAGGAACGACCAGATCACCCGCCGCCCGTCCATATAGCGCTCGACCCCGTAGGCGGTGCCGTCAAAGCCGTAAAACAAGGTCTTGCCACGGGTATAGGCGTCGAACGCTTCCGCCGACATCGGCCCCTCGGCCAGCGCCGGGGCTGCCGCCAGCGACAGCAGGCTAAGGGGAATCAGGTACCGCATCCGCATGGCCCGACTGTGGCAGATCCACCCCGGTTTGGCCAACCCCGCCCGCCGCCGCCGACCAGCGCGCCACACGCGGGTCCATCACCCGCCGCCACACCGGCGGCGCCAGCGCCAGCACCGCCATCACCGGCATGGCATAAGGCAACACCGGCATGTCGGGGTCCAGCCGCAATGCCGGATAGGCCCGCATCGGGTTCAGATGGTGGTCGGAATGGCGCGGCGCGTTCAGCATCATCGCCGAAGAATACCACGGCCGCGCATTCCACGAGTGCTGCGCGCCCGCCGGCTCTCGCCGCCCGTCCGCCCGCCGCTGCCGCCGCAGGCCGTAGTGCTGGACGTAATCGGCCATCAGCAACTGCGCCTGCGCATAGCCCGCAAGCGCCACATAGACCGCCACCCCTCGCCCGCCCGCCACCCCATAGGCCGCACACAGGCACAGCACCGCCCCCGCACACCACATGACATAGGGATGCCGCCAGACCGGCGCGGGCCGCTGCCGCCGTCTCATCGCCGCCGACTCAGCCGCAAGACCGGCGCGAAACGACCCGATCCAGGCGCGCGGCCAGAACCGGTAGAACGACTGCCCCTTGGGTGCCGAATTGGGGTCCTCCGGCGTCGCAACGGCCACGTGGTGCACCCGCAGATGCGCCGACACGTGGTGCCCGAACAACAGCGAGACATAAATCCCCGCCCCCAGCATCCGCAGCCCTCGCGACGGCCGGTGGATCAGCTCATGCGCATTGGGATGCGACACCTGCCCCATGAACAGCCCTAGCGCAAGCGCCGCCAGCACCGACTGCCCCAGCCCCAGCCATTCCGCCGCGCAGATCGCCCAGAGCCCCCATGCCAGCAGCCCGAAATGCGCCAGCGCCAGCACCACGCTCAGCCGGTCCGCCGCCCGCAGCACCGCCGCCTCATCGCGCACCGGCAGATGGCCGGTGCCGAACTTGTCGGTCAGCGCCACGACCACGGTGGTATAGCCCAGAGCCAGCGCCGGCCAGACGCCGCCCGCTGCAAAAGCAGCCGCCAGCAAGGCGGCGGGCATCAGGCTGGCCACGACAAACCAGAACATCTCTCGGAAACCTCCGTCACGGGATCCAGTCCGGCGCACATTCGGCCTCTGGCGCCCGGCTGTCAAATCGGCCACCTTTCCGGCACCCGATCACAGGACAACCCGCATGACCACGCCACAATTGTTCACCGTTGCGCTCGCCTTTGCCTGCGCGCTGGCCTACCTGCCGCTGACCGCGCGCCCCGAAAGCCTGCTTCGCTCGGGGGTCAAGACAGCCTCTGTCGCCCTGCTGGCGCTGGCCGCGCTGCCCGGCGGGCCGATGCTGCTGATGGTGGCGCTGGCGTTCTGCGCGCTGGGCGACTGGCTGTTGTCGCGCCCCGGCGAACGCGCCTTCATGGCCGGGGTCGGCGCCTTTGCCGCCGGACATCTAGCCTATATCGCGCTGTTCCTGAGCCGCCCCGATGCCGACCCGGCCCGGCTGCTGACGCTGCCTGCGCCGGTGGTGATCGCCGGGCTGATTGTACTGGGCGGTGTCATGGCCCGCCTGCTGGCGCCGCGCGCCGGGCCGCTGAAAATCCCCGTGCTGGCCTATATCCCCATCATCCTCGGGATGGGTTTGGCCGCGCTGACCCTGCCCGCCGCCACCGTCCTGCTGGCCGCCCTCAGCTTCATCGCCTCCGACATCGTGCTTGCCACCGAAACCTTCCTGCTGCGCGACGGCCACCCCGCCCGGCGCTGGACACCTTTTGCCGTCTGGCTGCTCTACTGGGGGGCGCAGGCGGGGTTCTGGGCGCTGTTTGCCGCGCCCTGAGCCCATGCAGACCCTTTGCAACCCGGCGCAATCGGCATTAGGTGAAGGGTAACATCTGCGGAGATCACCATGGCGCTTTTCTCGAAACTCAAGGACCGGCTGTTCAAATCCTCCTCCCGGATCGAACAGGGGCTCGACGCCATTGTCGAGGACGGCGGAACGCCTGAACCGCAAGCCCCCACAGCACATACCGCAGACCCGCAAGAGCCCACCCCCACGATCCCCGAACCGGACCCGCAGCCGCAGCCAGTGCCGGAGCTGCCCGGCACCCCGGAGGCGCCGGAGCCGATGCCTGCCGATCCTATTCCCGCCCCGGCGCCCCAGGAACAGCCCGCGCCCGTCCCGGAAAACCCAGCGCCCACTCCGGGACTGCTCGGCCGGCTGCTGGGCCGCAAGGACGCCGCCCCGGTGATCCGCCGCACGCTGGACGACGACATGCTCGAACAGCTCGAAGAACTGCTGATTACCTCGGACATGGGTGTCGACACCGCCCTGCGCGTCACCGCCAACATGGCCGAGGGCCGGATCGGCAAGAAACTCTCGACGCCGGAAATCAAGGCGCTGCTGTCGCAGGAAATCGCCCGCATCATGGAACCGGTCGCCCGACCGCTGCCGATCTACCCCAAGCGCCCGCAGGTGGTGCTGGTGGTCGGTGTCAACGGATCCGGCAAGACCACCACGATAGGCAAACTCGCCAGCCAGTTCCGCGCCGCCGGCAAGAAGGTGGTCATCGCCGCCGGAGATACCTTCCGCGCTGCGGCCGTCGAACAGCTGCAGGTCTGGGGCGATCGCGCCGGCGTGCCGGTGCTGACGGCCCCCGAAGGGTCCGACCCCGCCAGCCTCGCCTTCGACGCGATGACCCGCGCCCAGGCGGAAGGCGCCGACCTGCTGATGATCGACACCGCCGGACGGCTGCAAAACCGCGCCGACCTGATGGAGGAACTGGCCAAAATCGTCCGCGTGATCCGCAAAAAGGACGAAACCGCGCCGCACAACACGCTGCTGGTGCTCGACGCCACCACCGGCCAGAACGCGCTCTCGCAGGTCGAAACCTTCCAGAAACTCGCCGATGTGTCGGGGCTGGTCATGACCAAGCTCGACGGCACTGCGCGCGGCGGCGTGCTGGTGGCGCTCGCCGACAAGTTCGGCCTGCCGATCCACGCCATCGGGGTGGGCGAACAGATCGACGACCTCGCCCCCTTCGATCCCGCCGATTTCGCCAACGCGCTGACCGGGGCCGAGGCATGACATCCCTTCGGCCCTTTCGTGCCGGTGTCAGATGATCTGCACCGCCCGGCCGGAGCCTCGAGCCCGTGTCTTTTTGATCGGAAACACGCTCTCGCCCGGCGCGCGCCGGGCAATCCGCTCTCCGCTCGCCGCCAAACGCAGTGCCGCCAGCTCAAACTGCCGGCCCGCGCCCTGCCTCACCGGTTCGAAGACCCAGGATGGCCCCGTCCCCAGCCCTACGGCCCGCCCGCAGCTTTCATCTCTTTCCAAATACTCCGGGGGTGAGGCCGCAGGCCGAGGGGGCAGCGCCCCCTCCCCCGCCCGCGGGGCTCCCGCCAGGCGCTTTGTCATCACGGATGCCACGCCCCTGTTGGGCCAGGCAGCGCGCGTGTCCCGCGCGCTGCGGTCCCGCACCCCGCCCGCCGCCGCATCGACGGCCCCCGCATGAGCGCCTGGCTGATCTCGCTTGAAGGCACCGCCGCCGGGCACCAGATGGCGCTGGCGCTGGCACTGCTGGCAGCCTTTCTGCACGCCGTCTTCGGCGCTCTGCAAAAGGGCCGGCACGATCCGTGGCTGTCGCGCGGGGCGATTGACGGGGCCTACGCTCTGATGGCCGCGCCCTTCGCCCTATTCGTCGTCCCCTGGCCGGAACCCCACATGTGGGTGATCTTCTCCACCGCCTGGGCGATCCACGTGGGATACAAGCTGCTGCAGGCCATGGCCTATACCAAGGGCGCCTACACGGTGGTCTACCCGGTGGTCCGCGGCACCGGGCCGCTATTTGCCGTCATCGGCGCCGGTTTCCTGTTTGGAGAGACCTTCACTACCGCCCAATGGATCGGTGTCGCCGTGCTTCTGTCGGGTATTTTCGGGCTGGCGCTCTACAACCTGATGTTTCTCGAAGCTGCCCGAGACACGCTGGGGCTCGCGCTGATGCTGGCGGTTTGCACCGGTCTTTTCGTGGCGCTCTACACGACGTACGACGCCTATGGCATCCGCGCCACGGCCGACCCCTTCACCTTCCTTGCGTGGTTTTTCATGATCGACGGGCTCACCTTCCCGGTGATCGCCGCCCTGCGCTACCGGTCCATGATCAACCCGCCCGCTCCGGGTCCGCTGCTGCTGCGCGGTCTGTTCGGCGGGCTGGTCGCTTTCTTCAGCTTCGGGTCAATCATGCTCGCCACCCGGCTGGACAAGGTCGGCGAAGCCGCCGTTTTGCGCGAAACCTCCACGGTTTTTGCCGCCCTGATCGGATGGCTGGTGCTGAAAGAAACCGTCGGACCGCGCCGGATCGCGCTTATGGGCTTGATCGCACTGGGCGCAGTGATAGTTGAGGTGGGCGGATAGTGACAGAACAGACAGGTCAGATGAGCGAACCCAAAGACGTCAACCCCTTCCTGCGGCAAGTGCTGGAACTCGGCCCACCTCTGGCCTTTTTCCTGATTTATCTGAAGATCCGCGACAACACCTATGTCATTGGCGGGACCGATTACTCGGGCTTCATCGTCGCCACGGTGATCTTCGTGCCGATCCTGCTGGCCGCGATGGGGGTGCTGTGGCGGCTGACCGGCAAACTCAGCCGGATGCAGATCTTTACCGCCTTCATGGTCATCTTCTTCGGCGGGCTTACCGCCTGGTTCAATGATGAACGGTTCTTCAAGATGAAGACCTCCATCGTTTATGGCTGCTTTTCCGCCATCCTCGGCATCGGCCTGCTACAGGGCAAATCCTATCTCGCCTACGTGATGGGCGACCTGCTGCCGATGGAACACACTGGCTGGATGATCCTGTCACGGCGGCTGTGCTTCGGCTTTGCGGTGCTGGCGGTCGCCAACGAACTGGTCTGGCGCACCATGTCCACCGACCTGTGGGTCAAGATCGAAACCTTCGGCTTTCCGATCGCGCTGTTTGCTTTCCTGTGGTGGCAGGTGGTCGGCCTCCAGCAATACATGCTCGGCCCGGACGAAGATCTCTGATCTCCGGATCAAACCGTTTGTCTGACCGGCCAAGACTGCTAGTCTGGCCGTGCAACTGCGGACGGACTTTATGACCGACATTTCAATGCCCGACACCGGCTTTCTCTCCGGTGCTTCCGAAAACCTAAAACACGTCCTTGGACGGCAGGCCAAACCGATCACGCTGGCCGCGGCGGAGGTGTTGTTCGAACAAGGTGACCCGGGCGATGCGCTCTTTGCCATCACCGAAGGCGCGCTGGAAATCTCGGTGCTCTCCCTGAACGGGCGCAAACTGTCGCTCGACCTGATGGGCCCTGGCGCCATCTTTGGCGAAATCGCCCTGTTCGATCCCGGGCCGCGAACCGCCACCGTCACCGCCCTGAAACCGTCACACGTGCTGCGCCTGCGCAACGCCGACGTGCTGAACGCCCTGCGCCGGCAACCCGAACTGGGTGCCGACATGATCCGCCTGGCCGGGCAACGCATGCGCTGGATGGGGCGGCAGCTGAACGAACAGGTATTCCTGCCGATGCCCACCCGGCTGGCGCGCAAGCTGCTCTACCTTGCGCCTGACACCGGCGGCGCCCCGGCCCGGTTGTCACTCAGCCAGGCCGACCTCGCCGAATACGTCGGCGCCACCCGCGAAGCGGTCTCCAAGACGCTGTCATCGTGGAAAAAGATCGGCGTGATCGATGCAACACGCGGCGGCTTGTCGATCCTTGACCGACAAGCGCTTGAAGCACTGGCCGAACCGGACGCGATCTGATCCACCTCGGCGCGTCTTTCTGATCGCGCATACCCAAATCTAACGCCGCCCGCCGGAAAACGCCCCTCTGTGTGACCACGTTCACAGAGACTTTGCGACGATTCGGGCAATGTGGGGTCAGACATTACATTTTCCCCGGACCTCACAAGGGCACATCAGAAGGATCACCACCATGCACCGCCCGATCACCACCGCCAACCGCGCCGTTTCATTTTATGCCCCAACCGAAAGCGTCATCGGCACCGCCCTGCGCTGGGTCGCGGTCAACACCTCTGCCTTCCGCCGTGCACAGGCCCGGGTCGATGCCAGCGGCATCCATTTCTAAAGAGTTCTCCCCAGGACCGGCCGTCCATCCCAACTGTCCCCAGGCCGGTCAGGAAAAGAGTCACATGCGTCTTTGCATGTGGCTCTTTTTCGTATCCGCCCCCCCTGACTTCGTCCAAACGGCAAGCGCCCGCTGCGACGCAGATTGGACTGCCGGAGTGTTGATCATTCCCGCCAGCGCGAATGCCTCCCTTTTCTGCCGTGTGGGACGGCAG
This sequence comes from Seohaeicola saemankumensis, assembly GCF_020171285.1. Classification (GTDB taxonomy): domain Bacteria; phylum Pseudomonadota; class Alphaproteobacteria; order Rhodobacterales; family Rhodobacteraceae; genus JAIUZI01. Next base: position 83,081 of record NZ_JAIUZI010000008.1, on the reverse strand, counting down.
CCGCCTTGCGGGAGGCTGCACCATTTGCAATGGCATAGCCAAACGCAGGGTTTTCAGACCAAGGTCGCCGTAGGCGGATCGTGAAGACAAGGGCTGGGTGTAAGGGCCGCAGTCGGGACGCCATCGAAAGGCGTGCCTTCGATGTCGAGGCGCCCCTTCTATTTCTCCGCCTTTTTCTCCCACCGGCCGGACTCTTCGGACCAGTATTGCGCTGAACAGCCGGCATCGGTCAGAGATTTCCACTGGCCGCGGGCGTGCTGCACCGATTGCGGGTCGTTGCCATCGAACAGGATGCAGACCCGTTGCAGCGCGCTGACCTCACTTGGGTCGACCGGAGCGCCATCAATGGCCATGACGCAGGCCGGATCATTGGCGGCCTGCATCTCGGTGGTCATCAGGATCGGCTGATCGGCGTCATGCGGGCCGCCGGCGAGCCCATGCGGCAGAAAGCCGTCGTCGGGGCCGAGCCAGAGCTTTTCGTCCAGCCAGGCCAGTCGGTTGGTATCGGTGCCGCGCACCGCGACGCGCCAGCCCGCCGCCCGCGCCTTGCCCAGCAGCATCGTCAGGCTGCGGTCCAGCGGGTTCAGCGTGAGGTGGTAGAAATAGACCGCGCCCATCAGCCCCCCCGCGTGGCGAGGGAGGCGACGCCAAAGCGCGGAACACCCGGTTTGGGATTGCCGATTTCGGCCCGGCCCACATTGCGCCCGCCCGCCACGCCAGTCGGATAGGCCGGCGCGGTCAGTCGGGGTGTATGTCGGGGGGCGGCGATCAGCATCGGGGGTCCCTGTCGGCTCAGCCCTTGGGTTCGAACTTGTCCTGCACCAGTCGACTGAGCGCCATGACGCCCCAGCCGGTTGCGCCTGTGGGTGCATAGCCGGTGTCGGACTTGACCGAGGCAACCCCGGCGATGTCGAGATGGATCCAGGGCATGTCGTCCTTGATGAAACGGGCGAGGAACTGCGCGGCGGTGATCGAGCCCGCCGGGCGGCCGCCGGTGTTCTTGATATCCGCGATGCGCGATTTGATCATTTCGTCATAAGCCTTGCCCAGCGGCATCCGCCAGGCACCTTCGCCCTCGGCCTGTGCCGCCTTGAGGAAGGCATTGCACAGGTCGTCGTCGTTAGAGAAGACGCCGGCGTTTTCATGGCCCAGCCCGATGATGATGGCACCGGTCAGGGTGGCCAGATCGATGACGCCGGCGGGGCTGAAGCGCTCTTGCGCGTACCAGAGTACGTCGCAGAGCACCAACCGGCCCTCGGCGTCGGTATTGATGATCTCGACGGTGTCGCCCTTCATCGATTTCACCACATCGCCGGGGCGGGTGGCATTGCCCGAGGGCATGTTTTCCACCAGCCCGACAAGGCCCACGACATTTGCCTTGGCCTTGCGCAGCGCCAGCGCGCGCATGGTGCCGGCGACGACGCCGGCGCCGCCCATGTCCATGGTCATGTCTTCCATGCCGGCCGCCGGTTTCAGGCTGATACCGCCGGTATCAAACACCACGCCCTTGCCCACCAGCGCCAGCGGCGCGGCGTCTGCCTCGCCGCCTTTCCACTGCATCACCACCACCTTGGAGGGGCTGTCGGAGCCCTGCCCGACGCTGAGCAGCGTGCGCATACCGAGTTCGGCCAGTTGCTCTTCGTCCAGCACCTCGACCTCGAGACCCAGCGCGGTCATCTCGGCCAGACGGTCGGCGAATTCACTGGTGGTCAGCACGTTGGCGGGTTCGTTGACCAGATCGCGGGTCATGTGGACGCCCTCGGCCACCGCCAGCAGCGGCGCCAATGCGGCGTTCATCTCGTCGGGTTTGCCGTGCATCAGTACGACCTCGCCGCGCGGGGTATCGGATTTGGCGGCATCGCCGGTCTTGTGATCGGTGAAGTCATAGGCCCTGAGCGCCATGCCCATGGCCAGCTCCGGCGCGCGGCGCACCGTGGTGGCCAGCACCAGTACCGGTTTGCGATCCGCCAGCTTGCCCAGCGCCGCGCCGGCCTTGCGCACCTCGGCGGCGCTGGCGTTGCGGGCTAGGACCAGCACGTCGAGCGCCTCGGCCGCCATGCCGGCGGGCCAGGCCAGCGAGATCACCTGGCCCGATTTCGCCTTTTCAAACCGTTCGCTTTGCAGCAGCCGCTCGACGGCGCCCTTGGTCAGACGGTTGGCACGGCGGGCCGGGATGTCGAGTTTGCCGTCGGGAGTGACGACGATGGCAACGCGGCCGGTCGCGGTTTCGATCAGTGCGGTATCGGTGGCGTCAAAGCGGACGGGGGTCAGCTGGGTCATCGCGGGCTCCTGAGTATCTGTTCGCAACACAGGTAACGCGCGACAATTGGGAAGACCAGATAGCAGTTTTCCCCGCCCCCCAATTGGATTAATGTCGCGCCAATTAATCTGGCAGGCTCCGGGGGGATCGCGTTGTCACGGTACGACAGATACGTCCTGTCGCAGTTTCTGCTGTTCTTTGGGTTCTTTTCCCTGATTCTGGTTGCGGTCTTCTGGATCAGCCGGGCTGTTGTGCTGTTTGACCGGCTGATCGGCGGCGGCCAGTCGGCGCTGGTGTTCCTGGAATTCACCGCGCTGATCCTGCCGAATCTGGTGCGGATGATTCTGCCGATCTCGGCCTTTGCGGCGGCGGTCTATTTCACCAACCGGCTGGACAGCGAGAGCGAGCTGACAGTGATGCAGGCGACCGGGTCGAGCCCATGGCGGCTGGCGCGGCCGGCGCTGTATTTCGGGCTGGTGACGGCGGCGATGATGTCGGTGCTGACGCATTTCCTGCTGCCCGCCTCGATCAACCAGTTGGCAGTGCGCGAGGCCGAGGTGGCGCGCAACATCACCGCCAAGCTGCTGAGCGAGGGCAGCTTCCTGCACCCGGCCCCCGGCATCACCTTTTACGTGCGCAAGATTGACGCCGACGGGCGGCTGAACGACGTGTTCCTGTCGGATTCGCGCGACAAGGAGAACCCGGTGACCTATACCGGCGCCGAAGCCTATCTGGTGCGCGACGGCGCCCGGTCCAGCCTGATTCTGGTGGACGGGCTCGCGCGGCAGCTGAACATCGAGAAACGCATACTTTCGACCACGCATTTCCGCGATTTCTCGTATGACATCAGCGCATTGATTTCCAAGGAGGACGCCGCCGCCCGCAATATCCGGGCGATCCCGACGCTGGAGCTGATGCGCAGCCCCGAACAGGTGACCGAGACCGACGGTTACAGCGCCGGCCAGCTGGCCGAAGAGCTGCACCTGCGGTTTTCACGCGCGCTGGTCTGTATCGCGGTGACGCTGATCGGGTTCTCGACGTTGCTGGTGGGCGGGTTTTCGCGGTTTGGCGTCTGGCGGCAGGCGCTGCTGGCCTTTGTCATCCTGATCGGGCTGGAGACGCTGCGCGGAGTGGTGTCGGGGCCGGTGCTGGCAAATGCGGCGATGTGGCCGCTGCTGTATCTGCCGACGCTGGCGGGGCTGCTGCTGTCGGCGCTGTTCCTGCGGCTGGCCGGGCGACCGCTGCCGTCACTGTTCCGCCGCAGGGCGGTGCCGGACGAGGTGGCAGCATGATCCTTGACCGCTACTTTGCCCGCCGGTTCATCCAGGCCTTTTTGCTGATCGGGGCGGTGTTCCTGACGCTGATCCTGCTGATCGATCTGATCGAACAGGGGCGAAGGTTCGAGGGAATCGACATCAGTTTCAGCCAGCTGTTCCGGCTGACCCTGCTGGGCGCGCCCGAGGCGATCAGCGAGATCCTGCCGCTGCTGATGATCCTGTCAACCATCGTGCTGTTTGTCGGGCTGGCGCGCAGCAGCGAGCTGGTGGTGACGCGGGCCGCCGGGCGCAGCGGCATCCGGGCGCTGGTGGCACCGGTGGCGGTCGCGCTGGTGATCGGGGTGCTGGCGGTGACGGCGCTGAACCCGATCGTGGCAGCGACCTCGAACCGGTATCAGCAGCTGTCCGACACCTACCGGTCGGGCGGGCCGTCGGTGCTGTCGGTTACGGGCGAAGGGCTGTGGCTGCGCCAGGGAGGCGCGCGCGGGCAATCGGTGATCCATGCCAACGGCTATGCCGGCGACGGCGCCACGCTCTACGGCGTCACCATCCTGACCTACGCGCCCAATGATGGCGGCCCGGTGCGCCAGATCATCGCCGATACCGCACGGCTGCAGGACGGGCAGTGGAACCTGGAGAACGCCAAGGTCTGGCCGCTGGCCGCCGGGTTGAACCCCGAGGCCAGCGCCGCAGAACATGACGAGCTGAAGATCGCCACCACCCTGACACAGGACCGGATCCGCGACAGCCTGGGCGGATCGGGCGGCGTGTCAATCTATGACCTGCCCGACACCATCCGGCAGCTGGAAGCGGCCGGGTTTTCCACCAAACGCTACGAGATCTGGTACCAGTCGGAGCTGGCGCGGCCCTTGTTCCTGGTGGCGATGGTGCTGGTGGGGGCCGCCTTTACCATGCGCCATGTCCGGTTCGGCGGCACCGGCCTGTCGGTGCTGACCGCCGTGCTGCTGGGATTCACGCTGTACTTCGTGCGCAACTTTGCCCAGATCCTGGGCGAGAACGGCCAGTTGCCCGTCCTGCTGGCGGCCTGGGCGCCGCCGGTGGCCGCGCTGTTTCTGACGCTGGGTCTGCTGCTGCACTCGGAGGACGGATGATGGCCCGGCTGCGGATATGGCTGCTGGCGGGCTTTGCCGTGCTGGTGGGCGTCGGCGCGCTGCGGGCGCAGGAGGAAGCCGACCCGCCGGCGATCCTGGTCGCCGATCAGGTGTTCATCACCGCCGACCGGCAGCTGATCGCCGAGGGCAACGTCGAGGCCTACCAGGGCGATGTCCGGCTGAGCGCGCGCCGCATCACCTTTGACCGCGAGAACGGCAAGTTGATGATCGAGGGGCCGATCCGGATTGACCAGGGTGGCACGATCACAGTGCTTGCCAATGCCGCCGAGATGGACCGGGGGCTGCAGAACGGTCTGTTGACCGGTGCGCGCATGGTGTTCGACCAGCAGCTGCAGCTGGCCGCGCTGCAGATGACCCGCGTCGGCGGGCGTTACACGCAGCTCTACAAGACCGCCGTCACCTCCTGCCATGTCTGCGAGGATGGCCGCCCACCGCTGTGGCAGATCCGCGCCCGCAAGGTCACCCATGACCAATTGGAGCGGCAGCTGTATTTCGAAGACGCGCAGTTCCGTATTTTGGACGTGCCGGTGTTCTACTTTCCCGGCATGCGGCTGCCCGATCCGACACTGGAGCGGGCCACCGGGTTCCTGATACCCTCCGTGCGCACCACCTCGCAGCTGTCGACCGGGATCAAGATCCCGTATTTCTTTCGGCTGGGCGATCACAAGGACCTGACGCTGTCGCCCTACCTGTCGTCCAAGACCCGGACGCTGGAATACCGGTATCGGCAGGCGTTCCGCCTGGGCGGCATTGAATTCGAAGGCGCCTATACCCGCGACGACCTGATCCCCGGCGAGGATCGCGGTTACCTGTTCGGCCTGGGCAGCTTTGGGCTGGGCAACGATTTCACGCTGGATTTCGACCTGAAGGCGGTGTCGGACGATGCCTATCTGGCCGATTACGGCCTGCCCGATCTGGACCGGCTACGCAGCCAGATCGGCCTGACGCGGGTCAAGCGCGATGTCGCCTTTGCCGCCGCGCTGACCCATTTCAAGTCTCTGCGTGATGGCGAAAACGATGCGACCCTGCCGACCTCGGTCGCCGATCTGTATTACCAGCAGCGGTTCTTTCCGCAGGGCATCGGCGGCGAGGTCCGGCTGGGTCTCAATGCGCATGGCCACAACCGCACCTCGCAGCAGGACGTGCTGGGCCGCGACATCGGGCGCGCGACGCTGGATGCGGAATGGCTGAGATCGGGAATCTTCGGCCCCGGGATCCGGGCCGATTGGCGTATGGGGTTGTCGGTGGACAAATTCGCGATCTACGACGACAGCAACTACCCGCCCGAGGTCACTGTGACCACGCCGCGCGCGGCGCTGGCGCTGAGTTATCCGATGACCCGAACCACCGCGCGCGGCGCGACGCATTACCTCGAACCGGTGGTGCAGCTGGGCTGGAGCAACGTGCATGGCGGCAGCGTGCCCAACGACGAAAGCGCCTTTGTCGAGTTCGACCAGGGCAACCTGCTGGCATTGTCGCGCTTTCCCTCGGTGGACCGGCGCGAGGACGGCCCGACCCTGGTCTACGGGTTGAACTGGTCGCGCTACGGGCCGGGCGGCTGGCAGGCGTTGGCCACCATCGGCCAGGTGTTCCGCAAGACGGCGGATGCGAATTTCACCGAGACCTCGGGGCTGTCGGGCACCTCCTCCGATCTGCTGCTGGCGGGTCAGCTGAAACTGGACAAGGGACTGTCGCTGACCGGTCGGGCGCTGCTGAACGGCGACCTGAGCTTTTCCAAGGTGGCGATGCGCGGCGACTGGACCAACGCGCGCAGCTCCATTGCCGGATCCTACCTGTGGCTGGGCACCGACCCGGCCGAGGGCCGCACCGACCCGCTGTCGGAACTGTGGTTCGACGGCAGCTACCGGGTCAACGACCGATGGACCGCCAGCGCCAACCTACGCTACGACATCTCGGACGAACGCGCCACCCGGGCGGGTGTCGGGCTAATCTACCAGAATGAATGCGTGACGGTCGATCTTTCGCTCAACCGGCGCTATACATCGTCGACAAGTGTTGAGCCTTCAACCGATTTCGGCTTTACCATCGCGCTCAGCGGCTTTGCCGTCGAGAGCGGAACAGCAAACTACAGGCGAACATGCGGAAAATCCTGACCACATTGGCGGCCCTCGCTGGGCGGATCCCCCTGACCGGCGTGCTTTGCGCTATTGCGAGCCTGGCGGCGCTTGCCCTGCCGGCGGGTCTGGTCCACGCTCAGGGGCTGTTTTCTCCGGCGATCACGGTCAACGGCCGGGTCATCACCCAGTTTGAGCTGGAGCAGCGCACCCAGTTGCTGCGGATTCTGAACGCCCCCGGCGATCCGGCGAAACTGGCCCGCGAGGGGCTGATCGAAGACCGGTTGAAACAGCAGGAAATCGACGCCATCGCGCTGGAGATCCCGCCCGAGGATGTCGAGAACGGCATCGTGCAATTCGCCGCCCGTGCCAACCTGCCGCCCGACGAGTTGATCAAGGCGCTGGAGCAGAACGGCGTGTCGCGCGAGACGCTGCGCGATTTCGTCGAGATGCAGATCGCCTGGCGCGAATTCGTGGGCACCCGGTTCGGCAACCGGGCGCGGCCCAGCGAATCCGAGATCAACCGGGCGCTGGGACAGGGCGGCGCCGGCAATGGCATTCAGGTTCTGCTGTCGGAGCTGATCATCCCGGTGACACCGCAGACGCTGGACCAGGTCGAGGCGCTGGCCGACGAAATCTCCAAGGTGACGAGCTATGACGCCTTCTCCGCCGCCGCCACGCAGTATTCCGCCAGCGACACGCGCAACAACGGCGGCCGGATGAACTGGCTGCCGATCTCGAACCTGCCACCGGCGCTGCAGCCGGTTATCCTGGCGCTGAACCCCGGCGAGGTCACGGCGCCGCTGACACTGCCCAACGCGGTGGCGCTGTTCCAGATGCGCGGGATCCGGGAATCGGGTACCAGCGCGCCGCGCTACGCAAGCATCGAATACGCCGCCTATTACATCGCCGGTGGCCGCAGCCCCGAGGCGCTGTCGACCGCCGCCGGGATCGCCAGCCGCGTCGATACCTGCAACGACCTCTACGGCATCGCCAAGGGCCAGCCGGAAACGGTACTGGACCGCGAGACCAAGAAGCCCGGTGAAATCCCGCGCGACATCGCTCTGGAACTGGCCAAGCTCGACCCCGGAGAGATCTCGACCGCGCTGACCCGCTCGAACGGGCAGACGCTGGTGTTCCTGATGCTCTGTTCCCGGACCTCGGAATTCGCCGAGGACGCCAGCCGCCAGGATATCGCCAATGCGCTGATCGACCAACGGCTGAATGCCTTCTCCAAGAGCTACCTCGAACAGCTCAGGGCCGACTCGGTCATCATCGAGAAATGACCCCGAAATCCCCGGCCCCGATCGCGCTCAGCTGTGGCGAGCCCGCCGGGATCGGCCCCGAGATCGCGGTGGCGGCCTGGGATCAGTTGCGCGCCGACTGCCCCTTTGCCTGGATCGGCGATCCTCGCCACCTGCCCCCGGGCACCCCGGTTGCGCGGCTGGACACTATCGGCGAGGCGATCGCGGCCAGCGCCCGCGCGCTACCGGTGCTGCCACTGGTTTTCGCCGCTCCCCGCACCCCCGGCCAGGCCGCGCCGGCCAATGCCGCTGGTGTGATCGCGGCCATCGAACGCGGCGTGGCGCTGGTGCAATCGGGCGCGGCCAGCGCGCTCTGTACCGCGCCGATCCACAAGAAAGCGCTGATCGACGGCGCCGGCTTCGCCTATCCCGGTCATACCGAGTTTCTGGCCGCGCTGGCGGGAACGCACCGGGTGGTGATGATGCTGGCCTCGGATCAGCTGCGGGTGGTGCCCGCGACCATCCACATCCCGCTGGCCGAGGTGCCGCGCGCGCTGACGCCGGAGGTGCTGCGCGAGACCGTGGCGATCACCGCCGCCGGCCTGCGCGACCGCTTCGGCATCGCCCACCCCCGCATCGCGGTGGCGGGCCTGAACCCGCATGCCGGCGAAGGCGGCGCCATGGGGCGCGAGGAGCTCGACTGGATTGCGCCGCTGCTGGCTGACCTGCAATCACCCGATTACACGCTCACCGGGCCGCACCCGGCCGACACGCTGTTTCACGCCGCCGCGCGCGCCCGCTATGACGCGGTAATCGCCATGTACCACGACCAGGCACTGATCCCGATCAAGACGCTGGACTTCGACCGCGGCGTCAACGTCACGCTGGGCCTGCCCTTCATCCGCACCTCGCCCGATCACGGCACCGCCTTCGACATCGCCGGGCGCGGCGTGGCCTCGCCCGACAGCCTGATCGCCGCCCTGCGGATGGCACAGACCATGGCAAGGGCGTCGTGATGTTTCATCTCTTTCCAAATACTCCCGCCGGAGGCGATGCCACCGCCGGCGACCCGCGCCGAGGGATCGACGGATGAGCGCCATAGACACCCTGCCCCCACTGCGCCAGGTCATTGCCGACCACCAGCTCTCTGCGCGCAAGTCGCTGGGCCAGAACTTTCTGCTGGACCTGAACCTCACCGCCAAGATCGCGCGGCAGGCCGGGGATCTGAGCGAATGCGACGTGCTGGAAATCGGCCCCGGCCCGGGCGGGCTGACCCGCGGATTGCTGGCCGAAGGCGCGCGCCGGGTGCTGGCGGTGGAAAAGGACAGCCGCTGCATCCCGGCGCTGCAGCAGATCGCGGCGGCCTATCCGGGCCGTTTGCAGGTGATCGAGGGCGATGCGCTGCAGGTCGATCCGCTGGCGCATCTGACGCCGCCGATCCGCGTCGCCGCCAACCTGCCCTACAACATCGGCACCGAGCTGCTGGTGCGCTGGCTGACGCCGCCCGACTGGCCGCCGTTCTGGCAGAGCCTGACCTTGATGTTCCAGCGCGAGGTGGCCGAGCGGATCGTGGCACAGCCTGGGTCCAAGGCCTATGGCCGGTTGGCGATCCTGGCGCAGTGGCGCAGCGATGCGCGCATCGCGATGTCGCTGCCGCCCGGCGCATTCACCCCGCCACCCAAGGTGTCGAGCGCGGTGGTGCATCTGACCGCCTTGCCCGAGCCGCGTTACCCGGCAGATGCCGCCACGCTTTCCCGCGTGGTCGCCGCCGCCTTCAACCAGCGCCGCAAGATGCTGCGCGCCGCGCTCAAGGGCCTGGCTCCCGATATCGAAGACCGGCTGCTGGCGGCCGGCATCGCCCCAACCGAACGCGCCGAGCAGGTCACGCTGGAACAGTTCTGCGCGCTGGCCGGGGTAATCAAGGAATAGGATCACAGCTTCGGAATGTTTCCCCTGGGCTCCTCTGCAATCTTGGCGTTGACGATCTCAGTTGCGTACTTGGCATCCGTCGCTTGTTTTTCCCTGATGCATCGATCCCGGTTGTTTGGGCTGATCCCTATCGCTGGCCTTGTTGCCTTCTGCGTCTACCTGTTTCGCCACAACAGCGGCGGCGGCAGCTACGAGGGGTTGGGTGACCTGCTGTTCTTTGGGGGCGGGGCGTTCACCATTTCGGCCGCTGCGGGCTTTAACATCCTGGCCTCTTGGTTGACGGCCCCGCAATCCGGCAGACCGTTTTGGCGCGGGGTACAGATCCTGATCATACTCGCGCCTGCCCTGTTCGTTTCGGGGCGGGCTCTGTGGTTTCAATGGCTACCCAACGCACCCTGTGCAACTTCTCAAGTCGAGCTGACGATGGGCGGCAAACAACTGACCGTCCCAAAAGCGCTCGGGGCCGTGATTGAGTTGGCCGTCGACGATGATGCGCGGACCGAACGTTTGCGATACACGTCAGATCCGAACCGTAAGCCCGATGTCCGCCGTCTGTGCCAATTGACCGGCCCCGATCAAACACCCGTTCGCGCCAACCGGCTACGGATTTCCCCCATCAACATTGTCCGCAATTCGGATCAGGTTTGCGAAACGCAGGGGGAGGCTCCGGTTTGGTGCACCGATCACGCCACCGCACCCTACGAAGACTTTCGCGAAATCATATTGTTGACCGATTTTGATCGTCGTTGGAACTATCTCAAGCGCTTGTTTCCCCCCGAGTTCAATCCGGATCACACTGCCGCCGGATCCAAGACCCAAGGCCACCTTTGCCGGTACACCCCCGCAAAGGGCACAACCCATTGCCAGATCTGGCGGCCCCTGCCTGGAATCGGGACGGTTTACTTGGAAACTGCCTATCATGCCGAGAAGCCCGCTGATGTTCTGCCGGGTCAGGTTGACAGCGCCATAGCCATTACCTTGCGCGCGTTGGCGTACGAATAAGACCGGAAAAACACAAAACCCCGGCACAAGGGTGCCGGGGTCGGTTCGTTCCGCTTCAGGCCGGTTGGTTTACTCCGCCGCCTCGGGCTCGCCGCCCGAGGGTTCCGCTGCCGGTGTTTCGGCGGCGGCGTCAGGTGCGGCGTCTGCCGTTTCGGTCTTTTTCGCCGCCGGTTTGCGCGTGCGCGGTTTGCGCGGCGGTTTTTTCGGTTTGCTTTCCGGCGTTTCCACCAGGCCATTATCGCCGTCGTCGCCGGTGTTCAGGTCCAGCACATCGGGTTGCGGCGTCTCGGCGGGGTCGCTACTGCGCTGCGCGGCCTCGCGCTCCTGACGTTCAGCGCGTTCGCGGTCACGCTCGGCCTGGCGTTCGCGGTTCTGCCGTTCCTGTTCCTCGCGGCGCGCGTCCTGTTCGCGCTGCGCCTCGCTCAGCAGGCGCAGGTAGTGTTCGGCGTGCTGCTGGAAATTCTCGGTCGCCACGCGGTCATTGGACAGCTGCGCATCACGCGCGAGCTGATTGTATTTGTCGATGATCTGCTGCGGCGTGCCGCGCACCTTGCCTTCGGGACCCGAGCTGTCAAAGACCCGGTTGATGACATTGCCGCCGGAGGACGGGCGGTTACGGTTCGATTTCGACCGCGAGCGGGATTTAGAAGATCTCATATACCTATCGTCAGCCTTGTACTGCTGTCTTGTAACCCGGCTGAGGCACGTCGCGCTCATGTGACCCCGGATTATCGACTTTTGGGCTTGGCGCCGCCCGGGTGCAAATTCTGCATCGGCCAGGGCAACAGCCTTGAGTAAACATGTCCTGCCCTGACAGACAAGGGCTATGGTTCGAAATTCGGCGTTTTTTGCGGTTATCTGACGTAAAACAGTCCCAGTTTCCCCGATATTTTCGTAAACTTAAGGTGAATACGCCACGATGACCCGGTCGCGCCCGTCCAGATCGGGCACCACCTGCAGCCTTTTCAACCCCGCCTGCGACAGGATTTCGCAGACCTGTGCCGCCTGTGTCGGGCCGATTTCCACGATCAGGCGGCCACCCGGCGCCAGATGCGTCAGAGCCCCGGCGGAAATCGTCCGGTAGGCGCCCAGCCCGTCGCCGCCATCGGTCAGAGCCATTTCCGGTTCGTGGCGGCGCACCTCATCCGACAGCCCCGGCATTTCGTCCAATGCGATGTAGGGCGGGTTCGACACGATCAGGTCGAACCGCCCATTCACTTGCGCGAACCAGTCCGACTGCAGGATCTGCGCGCGGGCCTGGACCCGGTGCATCACCGCGTTGGCGCTGGCCTGCAGGCAGGCGGCCTCGCTCAGGTCGACACCCAGACCGGTCGTCGCGTCGCGTTCCGCCAGCAGGGTCACGAGGATACAGCCAGAGCCGACCCCCAGATCCAGCACCCGCTCAAAGGGCTGCGCCAGCGCCGCCTCGATCAGCGTCTCGGTCTCGGGGCGCGGGTCCAGCACATCGCCCGAAACCTTGAACCTGCGACCGTAGAATTCGCGTTCTCCCAGCAGATGCGATACCGGCACCCGCACCGCGCGGAGCGCGATCAGTTGCTCATAGCGTTCCGCGATCTCGGGGCTCAGTTCCTCGGGGGCGATCAGGGTCACACGCGCGGCCTCAATGCGGGCGGCATGGGCCAGCAGCACCCGCGCGTCGCGGGCCGGGTCATCGACGCCGGCGGCCCGCAGCCGGGCAGCGGCCTGCGCCATCGCCTGGGCGGCGGTGGTCACTGCCCCCCTCCCTGGCCCATCTCCGCCAGCATCCGCGCCTGTCCATCCGCGATCAGCGCGTCGATCACCTCGTCCAAGTCGCCCTGCATGATCTGGTCCAGTTTGTAGAGCGTAAGGTTGATCCGGTGATCGGTCATCCGGCCCTGCGGAAAGTTATAGGTACGGATGCGCTCCGAGCGATCCCCAGAGCCCACCTGAGCGGCGCGATTGGCCGAGCGCTCACTGTCCACCCGCTGACGTTCCAGATCGTAAAGCCGCGTCTTCAGCACCTGCATCGCGATTTCGCGGTTGCGGTGCTGGGATTTTTCCGAACTGGTGACCACGATGCCGCTGGGCAAATGGGTGATGCGAACCGCCGAATCGGTGGTGTTCACATGTTGGCCGCCCGCGCCCGAGGATCGCATGGTGTCGATGCGGATATCGCCCGCATCGATCTGGATATCCACGTCCTCGGCTTCGGGCAGTACCGCCACCGTGGCGGCGGATGTATGGATGCGGCCGCCGCTTTCGGTGGCCGGCACCCGCTGCACCCGGTGTACACCGGATTCGTACTTCATCCGGGCAAAGACACCGTCGCCCCTAATATGCGCCACCACTTCCTTGATGCCGCCCAGCTCGGTGTCCTGCTGCTCGATGATGTCAAAGCCCCAGCCGCGCGCCTCGGCATAACGCTGGTACATGCGCAGCAGATCGCCCGCGAACAGCGCCGCCTCGTCCCCGCCCGTTCCCGGACGGATTTCCAGCATCGCCGGACGGGCATCGGCCGCGTCCTTGGGCAGCAGCGCCAGCTGCAGCGCATGTTCGGCCTCGGGCAGCCGCGCCTTCAGCACGGGGATCTCCTCTTCGGCCAGCTCGCGCATGTCCGGGTCGTCCAGCATCACCTGCGCCTCGGCGAGATCCGCCACCAGGCCACGCCAGGCCGCGATCTGTTCGACCACCGGTTTCAGATCGGCATATTCCTTGGCCAGCCGGGCGATGTCCGCGCCGCTGGCTCCGTCGGCCATCGCGGCCTCCAGGTATTCAAACCGCTGGGTAATCTGCGCAAGGCGCTCTTCGGGAACCATGGCGGCGGTGTCCGATATCGCGGCCCCGTGGTCAAGTCCCGCGATGCGCTCCTGCATCTTTCATCTCTTTTCAAATACTCCGGGGAGCGCGAGGGGCCGGCCCCTCGCTCCGCCGCCCACGCCGGGCGCTGCCATCCGCCCCATTGGCGGCACGCGGGCTTTGCGGTAGACTCGTCTAATGACCCGCTTGATCGCCTCTCTGTTATTGCTTGCGACCGCCGCGCCCGCGCTGGCCGATGTCATCGGACCGGGTGGCAAGGTGCGCGACTGCTACTGCACCGACAGCAGCGGCGGGCGCGTCGATCTGGGCGAAACAATCTGCCTGTTCGTCGATGGCCGCGCCTTCATGGCGCAATGCCAGATGTCGCTGAACGTGCCGATGTGGCGCGAGGTTCAGGAGGGCTGCCTGTCATCCCGCCTGCAAGGCCGCCAGCCAGCCCTCGACACGGGCGCGATTGACGCCGAAATCCTTGCGCCCAAAACGTGACCGCGCATAGATCCTGAGCTGATCGCCGTCCTGCCGCGCCGTGGTATAGTCGGGAAACCCCCAGACCACCGACCGCGTCACATAGGTCACCATGCCGGTATCGACGGATCCTGCCAGGACAACTGTGCGCGGTGTCGTCCGCGCGATCGCATCGAACCGTGCGAGCCCGCCGGGCCCGGTCTCCAGAACCCGCGTGACCCCGCGCGCGAAATCCCGGTCCTGGCTCGCCTCCGGCGACACGTGCCATTTCACCGGATCGCTGGGCGCCAGCCGGACATAGCCGATCGCCACCACCAGACCCGCCAAGATCACCCAAAGCACCATCATCACGCGTCCCATCCTGGCCTGCCTGTCCTGCCGCCCGCGGCACGGACAGGGGTCCGGCCGTGGTCTATCTGTATGTTACTCCCGGCAGCACACAGAGCAGTTCATAGAGCAGGTTTGCCCCGGTCAGCGCCGTGTTGCCCGTCGGATCATAGGGGGGTGACACCTCGACAAGATCGCAGCCGACAATCGCCAAACCGCGCAATTCGCGGATCAGTTCCAGCGCCTGCATCGTCGAAAGTCCTCCCACTTCCGGCGTGCCGGTGCCCGGCGCATGGGCCGGGTCCAGACTATCGATATCATAGGTCACATAGACCGGTCGCGTGCCAATATCGCGACGTATTTCCGCACCCAGATCCGACAGGCTTCGGTGCCACAGCTCATGCGCCGGGAACTGCTGAAAGCCCCAGCCCTGCGCCTCGGTGAAATCATCCGCGGCATAGCCGGTGCCACGAATACCGATCTGGTAGGTTTTGTCGGGCTGGATCAGCCCCTCTTCCCAGGCGCGGCGGAACACGGTGCCGTGGGTTTCACGCTCGCCGAACATCTCGTCGTTGACATCGGCATGAGCGTCAACGTGGACCAGCGCCACCGACCCGTGTTTGCGCGCGATGGCGCGCAGGATTGGCAGGGTGATCGAATGATCGCCGCCCATGGCCACCGGGATCACGCCCTGCGCAAGGATGCCGTCGTAGCTCTCGGCGATGATGCGCAGGCTGTCGGTCAGCGAAAACGTGTTGATGGCCAGATCGCCGATATCGGCCACCTGCAGGCTGTCAAAGGGCGCCGCCCCGGTCGCCATGTTGTAAGGCCGGATCATCGCGCTCTCGGCGCGGATCTGCTTTGGCCCAAAGCGCGTGCCCGAGCGCCACGAGGTGCCGATATCCATCGGGATGCCCAGTACCGCCACGTCCAGGTCCGCCAGGCTGCCCGCCTGCGGCAGCCGCATGAAGGTATTGGGCCCGGAAAACCGCGCCAGGTCGTTGCCGCTGATCGGTTGGTTGAGATCGCTCATGGGCTGGTCCATCTGTCTTGGCCGTAGCGGCGCGCTTGCATTGGTCGCAAGCAGCCCGGTCTATCGACATGTACTCTGATACTAGGGAACTCCGGCCAACCGGTCGACCGCTTCCCGGCGTGGAGCGGCATCCGACACGAACATCCGCATCTCCACAAGCCCCGCTTTGGGGTGCGACGTGTCATAAGTCAGGCTCACTCCCCAGAGTGAAGCCTCCATCAGGGGCTCTTCGCGCCAAAGCGCGCGGTCTCTTTGCGGTCTCGACCCCTTGGTGCCCTGAAACGTCAGAACCGGCAGCTCGCGCTCGATCATCTCGTGCACACCTTGTTTCAGGGCCGGCCAGTCCCGCGGATCGATGGGATCGACAATGTCAGAAACCGCGCAATGGGTCGCCGACAGGCTGAGCACGAAACGGCTGTCGGGGTCGAAAAACATCAGACCACCAGTCAGGTCGTAACGTTCCAAAGAGGATGACGGCGCCACGATGCCGCCCCCGGCGAAAGGCACGCAATGACGCTGAAACAGGGCCAGAGCGGACTCGACCCGCCCAACGCTGCGATCCAGAAGCCAGTGACTTAGCACCCCGACCGCCACACCACCGCAAATCACGAGTGCCAGAGACCGTGTCTTCATCTGTCCTTGCCCAGCAGGGTCCACCCCACCAGGCAGATAAGTTCCACGGCCACATGGGCGCCGGCGATGGCAGTAGCGCCGGTGGTGTCGAAGGGCGGAGAGACCTCGACCACGTCACCGCCTTTCAGGTTGACGCCGGCGATCTGGCGCAGGATGCGCGCCGCCTGGGCGCTGGTCAGCCCGCCCCAGACCGGGGTGCCGGTGCCCGGCGCATAGGCCGGATCCAGCCCGTCGATGTCAAAACTCAGATAGGCCGGTCGGTCGCCGGTGATTTCCTTGATCCGGCTGGCCACCGCATCCGGGCCGATCTGGTGCACGGTGGGCGCGTCGATGATATTGACGCCCAGCGTATCGGTGTTGGTGGTGCGGATGCCCACCTGGACCGAGGTTGCCGGATCGACGATGCCCGATTTTACCGCCTTGTAGAACATGGTGCCATGATCGACACGGGCCATGTCGTCATCGGCCCAGGTGTCGGTATGCGCATCGAACTGGATCAGCGAGATCGGCCCGTATTTCTCGGCATAGGCCTTGAGGATCGGAAAGCTGATGTAGTGGTCACCGCCCAGCGTGACCGAGGCGGCGCCGGATTGCAGGATACCCCGGATGTGATCGGTCACCCGGCCGGGAAACGCCGGGATATCGGCATAATCAAAGGCCAGGTCGCCGTAATCGACGATGGGCAGATCGCTGAGCGCGTCATAGGGCCAGCCATAGGGCGCATCGGGGCTTTGCAGCGCGCTGGCCTCGCGGATGGCGCGCGGCCCCAGCCGGGTGCCGGGGCGGTTGGTCACCGCCTGGTCAAAGGGGATGCCGGTGACGGCGATATCGACGCCGGTCAGGTCCTTGGTATAGCGCCGCCGCAAGAAGGATGTCGCGCCGCCAAAGGTGTTCTCGAAACTGGGTCCCTTCAGATCGGTTCGGGTAAAGGCCTGGTCGACCTGGGTTTTTGCGTCTTCGAGTGCCATTATGCCTGCTCCATCCCCGATACCTCGTGCAACGGTTGCGCCTTCTCCACCAGCCGGGCGAAGAACGACGCGCCGACCGGCGCCACCTCGTCATTGAAATCATAGTCCGGGTGATGCAACCCCGCGCTGTCGCCCTGTCCGAGGAACAGGTAGGCCCCCGGCCGCGCCTCCAGCATGTAGGAGAAATCCTCGGCCCCCATCTCTCGTCCGGCCTCGGCCAACACCCGGCCGTCACCCGCCACCTCGCGGGCGACCCCGGCGGCGAAGGCGGTTTTGTCCGGGTCGTTCACGGTGGCCGGGTAGCCGACCTCGTAATTCAATTCGGCCTCGACATCGAAGCTGGCCGCATGGCCATCGACGATGGCCTGCATCCGGCGGATCACCATCGCCTGTACACCCTTGTCAAAGGTGCGCACGGTGCCGTTGATATAGGCGGTGTCGGGGATCACGTTGTCGGCCGATCCGGTGTGGATCTGGGTGACCGAAACCACCAGATCGTCAAGCGCATAGTGGTTGCGGCTAACGATGGTCTGAATCGCCTGCGCCATGCCGCAGGCCGCCATCACCGGATCGCGGGTGTCATGCGGCATCGCCCCGTGGCCGCCCAGCCCCTTAATATGGATGTGAAAGGTGTCGACTGCGGCCATGATCGGACCGGGGTTGGTGTAAAACGCGCCCTCGTCAAACCCCGGCGCATTGTGCAGCGCATAGACCTCCGAAATCCCGAAGCGCTCCATGATGCCTTCCTCCACCATCACCCGAGCGCCGCCAATGATCTCCTCGGCTGGCTGAAAGATCAGCGCCACGCGGCCGGCAAAACGGCGGGTCTCGGCCAGGTAGCGCGCCGCGCCGAGCAACATGGTGGTATGGCCGTCGTGGCCGCAGGCGTGCATCCGCCCATGATGGCCCGAGGCATAGTCCAGCCCGGTGGTCTCCTGCATCGGCAGCGCGTCCATATCGGCACGCAGCCCGATGGTAGGGCCCTCGCCCTGACCGTTGATGATCGCCACAAGCCCGGTCCGCGCGATGCTTTCGTGCACCTCATCGACGCCGAACTCACGCAGACGCTCGGCGACAAAGGCCGCCGTCTGCGGACAGTCCAGTCCCAACTCGGGGATTGTGTGCAGGTGCCGCCGCCAGCTGGTCATGTCCTCGGCATAGTCGGCGATGCGGTTGATGATCGGCATGGGGTGGACTCCTTTGCCCGCGTCGGGAATTGATGCATCTGACACGAGGACGCGAGGTGCTGCAATGGCCGATACCCCCCTGATCAACGACCCCGACACCGGAATCGAACGGTTGCTGGAAATCATGCGCCGCCTGCGCGATCCCGACACCGGCTGCCCCTGGGACATCGAGCAGGATTTCGCCACCATCGCGCCCTACACCATCGAGGAAGCCTATGAGGTGGCCGACGCCATCGAACGCCAGGCCTGGGACGAGCTGAAAGGCGAACTGGGCGATCTGCTGTTTCAATCTGTGTTTCATGCGCAAATGGCCGCGGAAGCCGGGCATTTCACCTTTCAGGACGTGGTGCGGGGCATGTCGGACAAGATGGTTGCGCGCCACCCGCATGTCTTCGGAGACGAATCGCGGGACAAATCCGCCGATCAGCAGACCCGCGACTGGGAGGCGATCAAGGCCGCCGAACGCAGCCAGAAGGCCCAGCAGGGCGCATTGGACGGAGTCGCGGCCAACCTGCCGGCGCTGCTGCGCGCGTACAAACTGCAAAAACGCGCGGCACGGGTCGGTTTCGACTGGGCCGACACCCGCGACGTGCTGGCCAAGATCGCCGAAGAGGCCGAAGAACTGGTCGAGGCCCGCGATAAAATGTCCGCGGACGACATCGAGGCGGAATTCGGCGACCTGCTGTTCGTGATCGCAAACCTCGGGAGGCATCTGGACGTAGAACCGGAAGCGGCGCTGAGGCGCACCAACGCCAAGTTCATCCGCCGCTTCGAAGCCGTCGAGGCGAAACTTGCCGAACAGGGAAAATCCGCAATTGACAGCGACCTAGCCGAAATGGATGCCCTGTGGAATGCGATAAAGGCCGAGGAACGCCGAGCGTGACAGGACTTCATCCCCGCCCTACTTTCATCTCTTTGCAAATACTCCGGGGAGCGCGAGGGGCTGGCCCCTCGCCTGCCGGCCGCAGGCGCGAGGCAGCTCCGCTCGTGATAATTGATTGAGGGGGGCTCTGCCCCCCGGCCTTCGGCCTCCCCCCGGAGTATTTTTGAAGAGATGAAGACTACACCTGCGGGTGGACATTCCTGCCCCGGCTTGTAAGGGTCCGCCGGTGGCGACGAGGGCTAAGGCATGGCACGCAAAATCATTATTGATACCGATCCCGGACAGGACGACGCGGTCGCGATTCTGCTGGCTCTGGCGAGCCCTGAGGAAATCAAGGTGTTGGGGATCACTGCTGTAGCAGGCAATGTGCCTTTGGCCTTGACGGCCAAGAACGCGCGGATTGTCTGCGAGCTGGCCGGGCGGCCGGACGTGCCGGTCTATGCCGGCTGCGACAGACCGCTGGGGCGCAAGCTGGTGACTGCCGAACATGTGCATGGCAAGACCGGGTTGAACGGGCCGGTGCTGCCCGACCCGGTGATGCCGTTGCAGGACGGTCACGCGGTGGATTTCATCATTGAAACACTGCGCCGCGAGGATGCGGGCGCCGTCACCCTGTGCCCGCTGGGACCACTGACCAATATCGCCATGGCCTTTGAAAAGGCCCCCGACATCATGGACCGGGTGGCCGGGATCGTCTTGATGGGGGGCGCCTATTTCGAGGTGGGCAACATCACCCCGGCGGCTGAATTCAACATTTACGTCGACCCGCAGGCTGCTGATATCGTGTTCAAATCCGGGGTCGATATCACGGTGATGCCGCTGGATGTCACCCATAAGGCGCTGGTCACGCGGGCGCGCAACGACGCCTTTCGCGCCTTGGGCAACCGTGTCGGCGTGGCGGTGGCCGAGATGACCGATTTCTTTGAACGGTTCGACAAGGAGAAATACGGCTCCGAAGGCGCGCCGCTGCATGACCCTTGCGTCACCGCCTATCTGATCCGGCCCGAATTGTTTTCGGGCCGCCACATCAACGTGGAGATCGAGACCCGCTCGGAACTGACTTTGGGCATGACCGTGGCCGACTGGTGGCGGGTCACCGACCGGGCGCCGAACGCGATGTTCATGGGCGATGTCGATGCTGACGGCTTCTTTGCCCTGCTCACCGAACGATTGGCGCGGCTATGAGTACGGCGCTGCATCTTGCCAAACCCGAGGATCTGGACCGGTTGTTGTCGCTGGTCGCCGCCTTTCACGCCGAACAGGGTCTGGAAGGGAGCGACGAGGCGCGCGCCGGAGCGCTGGCGCCGCTGCTTGAGGGCATTCCGCATGGTGCGGTTTACCTGATCGGGCCGGTCCGGGCGCCGATCGGCTACATCGTGGTGACCTTTGGCTGGTCGGTGGAACTGGGTGGGCTCGACGCCTTTATCGACGAGATCTATGTGCGGCCGGCGGTGCGGGGGCGGGGCATTGCCACGGATGTGCTGATCGCCCTGCCCCGCGCGCTGGCCGGTGCCGGCGTGCAGGCGATCCACCTGGAGGTGGAGCGCAGCAACGAGGTCGCCCAGCGGCTCTATGCTCGCGCCGGGTTTCAGGGGCGCGGCAAGTATCTCTTGATGTCAAAGCGCCTGTAGGTCCGCGAAATGTGCTATGTCTGGATCATTTGCAGGAGAAAGACATATGCCAAAGGGTTACCTGATCGCCCATATTCGCGCCCATGACATGGAAAAGATGCTGGAATTCCGGTCCCTTGCCGGTCCGGCGATCAAGAAGTTCGGCGGCAGGGTGCTGGTGACGAACCCAACGCCCGAGATCAAGGAAGGTGCGGACAGCGGCATTGCCGTGGTGATCGAGTTCGAAGATCTGGACACCGCGCGGGCGTTTTACCATTCGGATGACTATGGCGCGGCGCGCGCGATCCGCGAGCAGGCGGCGGAAACCGAATTGCTGCTGGTCGAGGGTTTGTGAAACGCAAAACGGCCCGGCCTTGCGGGGGCCGGGCCGTGTATGTCGCCGTGGCGACAGTTACTTGAGGATCGAGCGGCCCGCGTAGATCGCGGTTTCGCCCAGCGCTTCCTCGATGCGGATCAGCTGGTTGTATTTCGCCAACCGGTCGGAGCGCGCCAGCGAGCCGGTCTTGATCTGGCCGCAGTTGGTGGCCACAGCCAGGTCAGCGATGGTCGCATCCTCGGTTTCGCCCGAACGGTGCGACATCACGTTGGTGTAGCGGGCGCGGTGGGCCATATCGACGGCGCGCAGGGTTTCTGACAGCGAGCCGATCTGGTTGACCTTGACCAGCATCGAGTTGGCGCAACCCTTTTCGATGCCCATCGCCAGCCGTTCGGGGTTGGTGACAAAGAGGTCGTCGCCCACCAGTTGCACCTTGTCGCCCAGGGTGTCGGTCAGCGCCTTCCAGCCGTCCCAGTCGTCTTCGGACATGCCGTCTTCGATCGAGATGATCGGGTAATCGGCGACCAGTGCCGCGAGATAGGCCGCGTTTTCTTCACTGCTGAGCGTTTTGCCTTCGCCGGCAAGGACATACTTGCCGTCCTTGTAGTATTCGGTGGCGGCGCAATCGAGCGCGAGGTAGATATCCTCGCCCGGTTTATAGTCGGCTTTTTCGATGGACTTCAGAATGAAATCAAGCGCCTCGCGCGACGATGCGATGTTGGGGGCAAAGCCGCCCTCGTCGCCGATACCGGTGCTGAGACCGGCGGCCGACAGCTCTTTCTTCAGCGTGTGGAACACTTCGGACCCCATGCGCACCGCGTCGCGGATGTTGGTCGCAGAGACCGGCATGATCATGAATTCCTGAATGTCGATCGGGTTGTCGGCGTGTTCGCCGCCGTTGATGATGTTCATCATCGGCACCGGCAGCACGCGGGCCGAGGTGCCGCCGACATAGCGGTACAAAGGCTGGGTGGTAAAATCGGCGGCCGCCTTGGCCACGGCCAGCGACACGCCGAGGATGGCGTTTGCGCCCAGCCGGCCCTTGTTGTCGGTGCCGTCCAGTTCGATCATCGCGGTGTCGATGGCTTCCTGTTCGGTGGCGTCGAAACCCACCAGTTCCTCGGCGATTTCGCCATTGACCGCGGCGACCGCTTCCAGCACGCCCTTGCCCATGTAGCGGGATTTATCACCGTCGCGCTTTTCCACAGCCTCGTAGGCACCGGTGGAGGCGCCCGAGGGTACGGCGGCGCGCCCCATGGTGCCGTCTTCGAGAATTACGTCGACTTCGACCGTCGGGTTGCCCCGGCTGTCGAGGATTTCGCGGGCGTGGATGTCGATAATGGTGCTCATGTGCAATGTCCCGTTAAGTACGTCCGAGTAGGTTTGCCTGCCTCATACCCCCGTCGCGGGCCAAGGAAAAGGGCCGCTCAGGTCACAGCGCGATGTTTGCGCTCGCGCCAGACCGTGTAGATGCCGGAGGCGACGATGATTGCCGCGCCGATCAGCATCGGCGCGTCAGGCTTCTCGTCAAAGACGATCATGCCGACGGCCAGCGCAAAGACCAGCCGTGAATAGCGGAACGGGGTGACGTAGGACACCTCGCCCACCCGCATGGCGGCAACGATGGCGTAATAAGACGTCACCCCCAGCACCACAGCACCGATGGTCAGCAGCCAAAGGTCGGCATCCGGCATCACCGGCGCGCGCGGGCTGAAGACAGACAGCAGCAGCGCCGCCGGGATCAGGGTGAGAAACCCCAGAAAGCTGAGCTGGACCGAGGAGACATCGGCATGGATGCGGCGTGTCGCCAGATCGCGGACACCCAGCCCGACCACGGCCAGCAGGGCAAAGAGCGAGTTGGCGTCAAAGGCATCCAGACCGGGCCGGATCACCAGCAGCACGCCGCCCAGACCGACCAGGATCGCGCTCCACCGGCGCCAGCCCACTGGTTCGCCGAGAAACAGAGCCGCGCCCAGCGTCACCGCCAGCGGCGTCGCCTGCAACACGGCCGAGGCCGAGGAGATCGGGGTCAGCGCGATGGCGGTGACAAACCCGGTGGTCCCGATCAGTTCGCCGAGGTTGCGCAGCAGGATCGGACCGCTGAGAAAGTCGCGGCTCCACAGGTGCTGCCCTTTGAGCCGGGCCAGAATGCCATAGGCAACGGCCCCGCCTGCCCCCAGCGCAGCGATGATCTGCCAGGTCGGCAGAGCGCCAGCCATCAACTTGATGAACATGTCCTCGACCGCAAAGCCGAACATGGCCAGTGTCATCAATACCGCGCCGCGCAGGTTGTCCATTAGATATGTCCGAAAACAGAGGTGTACCGGATCGCCAATGGCGCATTCCCCCGACCGCCGCAAGCCCGCGCGGACCCGATTGTAGCCGGTGGGATGCGGTGATACGCACAGCGCATGACTGCATCGTCCGTTCCCCTTTGGCTGACCCTGCGCAGCGTCGCCATCGGCGCGTGTGGTGGCGCGGTGGCCTATGCGCTGTCGATGCCGGCAGCGGTGCTGATCGGTCCTGCACTCGCCGTATCCTGCGCCGGGCTGGCCGGGATCGAGGTGCGGATTTCGGATCGGCTGCGCGATCTGTGTTTCGTGTTCCTGGGCACCGGGATCGGGTCGGGGTTCACGGCGGATGCGGGCAACGCGATCCTGCGCTGGCCGCTGGCGTTCGTGGCTCTCTTCGTGATGCTGATCGGGATCATCGGGGTCGGCCGCGCGGTGCTGGTGCGGGGCTTTGGCTTTGACCGGCGCAGCGCGGCGCTGTCGGTGGCGCCCGGACACCTGAGTTTCGTGATGTCGCTGGCCACGGACACCCACAGCAATGTCGGCAGGGTCGCGGTGGTCCAGTCGATTCGCCTGCTGGCGCTGACCGTCAGCGTGCCCTTCGTGGCTATGGCAATGGGTTACAAGATGGGGGTCACCGCCCTGCCCGGCGGGACGCCGATGATTGCCGCGCACTGGATCGCACTGGCCGTTCTGGGGGCGCTGGCGGGTCTGGGGCTGAAGCGGCTGCGGCTGCCGGCACCGATGCTGCTGGGATCGATGACGGTTTCGGCGCTGGGGCATGTTACCGATGTCACCCCCGGAACGGTACCCCTGTGGCTGACGCTACCGGCGTTCCTGGGGCTGGGCACGCTGATCGGCACACGATTTTCCGGCATGAGCATGGCGCAGTTTCGTGCCGCGCTGTTGGCGGGGTTGACCGTGACCGCGATTTCCGTCGCCATCGCGGCGGTGGCGGCGGTGCCGGTGGCCTACGGGCTGCAGATGCCACTGGCGCATGTGCTGACCGCCTTTTCGCCGGGCGGGCTGGAAACCATGGTGGCGCTGGGGGCGACGATGGGCGCCAGTCCCGGCTTTATCGCGGCCTGCCACATCATGCGCCTGCTGATGCTGAGCCTGCTGATCCCGCTGTCGCTGGGCCGGTCGCCAAAGACCCCCTGAACGCTCAGCCCTTCTTGCGGATCGGCACGCCGTAGAGTTCCAGCTTGTGGCCGCGCAACTCGAAGCCGAGTTTGGCGGCGATCTTTTCCTGCAGCGCCTCGATCTCGGGATCGACAAATTCGATCACCTCGCCCGAGTTCAGGTCGATCAGGTGATCATGATGATCGCGTTCGGCATCCTCGTAGCGGGCGCGGCCGTCGCCGAATTCCAGCCGTTCGAGAATACCCGCCTCTTCGAACAGCTTGACCGTGCGATAGACCGTGGCGATGGAAATCCCGGCGTCGATGGCGCTTGCGCGGGCATAGAGTTCTTCGACGTCGGGGTGATCGTCGCTGTCCTGCAGCACCTGCGCGATGGTGCGGCGCTGGCCGGTCATGCGCAGGCCCTTGGCCTCGCAGCGGGACATGATCGTATCGGTCATCGTGGTCGTCCATCCTGATCTGGACTTCGGGTTTACCGTTTGATCGGGCCGAGGGCTACCGGGTTTTGTGTCGCTGGCAATGGCGCGCGGCGTTACGGGTCGAACGCGAGGTCGGCCCAGACCGGCAGGTGATCAGAGGCGATATGCGCCGGGCGAGCGGCATGCACCCCGTGTTTCAGCGCCCGAAGACCCGGCCCCAGCACGATCCGGTCCAGCGCGCCCAACGGGCTGGGCGAGGGAAAGCTGGGGCGCTGTGGCAGGAACCGCATGCGCGGCAGCAGCCGGTCCAGCACCGGCTGGCGCGACCAGTCGTTGAAATCGCCGGCCAAAACGGTGGGCATCTGCGGCAGATCGGCGGTTTCACGGTCGATATGCTGCAACTGCCGGTGACGGTAGGAGGCGACCAACCCAAGATGCGCGCCGATCACCCGCAACGGGCCCATCGGCGTGGAAAAATCCACCCGCACCGCGCCACGCGGTTCCAGGCCGGGCAGCGCGATGTGGCTCTTGGCGGTTTCGGTGATATCCGCGCCGCGCCAGATCACCGCATTGCCGTGCCAGCCCAGCGACCCGGCGCCGCCAAGATCGACGATCTTCCAGCCCGCCTCGTTCAGCACGAAATGCGGCAACGCGGCGGGACGCGGCGGCAGACGGCGGTCGGCCTCCTGCAACAGAACGATGTCGGCCCCCAGATCGTTCAGCACATTCAGCGTCCGGCGCGGCTGGCGGCGAAAATCGAGACCGATGCATTTGCAGATGTTGTAGCTGGCCAGGCGCAGGGCGCGGGGTTCAGGCAAAGTGTCACGAGTCATGGCAGCCCATTTGGACCAACCGCAACGGCGGGCGCAAGGCTGCAATGCGTCGCGGTATTGACAGCGCTGAGTTCTGCCCATCCTTTGGGCGCATGGAAGAGAAACGCGATATCGACGGGGTCGGTGCGGCGGCCCTGATCGGTTTCGCCACGCTGCTGGCATTCAACCAGGTGGTCATCAAGGTCACCGGCGGCGGCTTTGGCCCGGTGTTTCAGGCCGGCGCCCGGTCGGCGCTGGGGCTGCTGGTGCTGCTGGTGTGGATCCGCTGGCGCCGGGTCGAGCTAAAGGTAACGCGGGCGGCCTTTGGCTGGGGCGTGGCGCTGGGGCTGGTCTTTGCCTTTGAATTCATCTGCCTCTACCTGGCGCTGGACCGGACCACGGTCAGCCGGGCCTCGGTGATCTTTTACTCGATGCCGGTCTGGCTGGGGCTGGCGGCGCATCTGTGGCTGCCGGGCGAGCGGCTGAGCGGGCTGCGTGCCCTGGGCCTGATGATGGCCATGGCCGGGGTGGCGCTGGCGCTGATGGTGCGCGGCAGTGGGCCGGGCAGCCTGAGCGGGGACCTGATGGCACTGGTGGCGGCGATGTCCTGGGCCGCGATCGCGCTGATGGTACGAATGACGCCGCTGGCGCGGGTGGCGCCGGAGGCGCAGCTGCTGTTCCAGCTGGCGATTTCGGCACCGGTGATGTTGCTGCTGGCGCCGCTGTTCGGCGAGATGATCCGCGACCTCCAGCCCATTCACGTGGCCGGGCTGCTGTTCCAGTCGGTGTTCGTGGTCAGCCTGGGTTTTCTGTTGTGGTTCCAGCTGATGGCCACCTACCGCGCCAGCGGCGTGGCCTCGTTCAGTTTTCTGTCGCCGGTGCTGGCGGTGCTGCTCGGCTGGCTGCTGCTGAGCGAGCAGATCGGCCCGCAGGTTTGGGCGGCGCTGGGGCTGGTGGCGGCCGGGGTGTTCCTGATCAACCGACGTTAGGGGGGCCAAGGGCGCAAGGGGGTTTTGCACCCCCTCTTGCTCCTGCGGAGCAATTCACCCCGGCAGAGTATTTTTGAAGAGATGAAAGGGTCAGGTGCCGCAGAAGGTGGCCTCGATCTCTTCGTCCGGCGACGGCGGGCGGGTCAGATCCTCGGGGGCATCGTCATAAGGCGTCGACAGCGCGGTGGTGAGCCGGTGGAACAGGGTATAGTCGCCGTCCGTGGCGGCCGCGATCATCTGTTCGACCCGGTGGTTGCGCGGGATGATCGCGGGATTGGCGACGCGGATCAGCGGAGCGGCGGCGGGCTGGCCGGTCCGGCGGGTCTGCCAGCGGGTTTCCCAGGCATCGAAGGCGGCGCGGTCGGTAAAGTGATCGCGGGCGGCGGCCGAGCCCAACGCGCGGAAGGTATTGGTGAAATCGGCCTGTTGCTGCGCCATCAGGGTGAGCAGGTCGGTGACCAGGTCTTCGTCGCCATCGCGGGCATCGGTCAGCGCCAGCTTGCGCCGGAATTGTTCAAGCCATTGCGCGTGGATCAGCGCCGGCATCGCGTGTACGATTTCGGTGGCCCGTTCGACGGCGGCCTCGCGGTTGTCTATCTGCTGGATCAGCGCGGTGGCCAGCTGCGCCATGTTCCAGACCGCGATGTTGGGCTGATTGGCATAGGCATAGCGCCCGCCCCGGTCGATCGAGCTGTAGACGGTGTCGGGGTGGAACCGGTCCATGAAGGCGCAGGGGCCGTAGTCGATGGTTTCACCGGCGATCGAGCAGTTATCAGTGTTCATCACGCCGTGGATGAAACCGACGCCCATCCATTGCGCGATCAGCCCCGCCTGCGCCCTGCAAACGGCGGCCAACAGCTCCATCGGGCCCTGCGCCGTGAGGTAGTGCCGGGCGATGGCGTAGTCTGTCAGCCTCTTCAGGCTCGCGGTGTCGCCGCGCGCGGCGAAGATCTGGAAGGTGCCCACGCGCAGGTGGCTGGACGCCACCCGGGTCAGCACCGCGCCGGGCAGCGCCGTTTCGCGGATCACCGGCGCGCCGGTTTCCACAGCCGCCAGCGCCCGGGTGGTCGGGATCCCCAGCGCGAACATCGCCTCGCTGACCAGGTATTCGCGCAGCACCGGACCCAGCCACGCCCGGCCATCGCCCCCACGCGAATAGGGCGTACGGCCGGCGCCCTTGAGCTGAATGTCACGGCGCTTGCCATCGGCGCCCACGGTTTCGCCCAACAAGATGGCGCGACCATCGCCCAGCTGTGGATTGTAGTGGCCGAACTGGTGACCCGAATAGAGCTGCGCCAGCGGCTTGGCCCCGGACGGGACATGGTTGCCGGCAAAAATCTGCGCCATCTCTTCGGTTTCGCCCGGAGTGATGCCCAGCAGACGGGCCAGATCGGCGTTGAAGGCAATCATCCGGGGCGCCGGCACCGGATCGGGCATCTGGGACGCGTAGAAAGTGCCGGGCAGACGGGCGAAGCTGTTGTCGAAGGGGATGTGCAGTGTCATGGTCCAAACATATAGGCTGGATGTACAATTACCAGTGCGGCGGACGGCAAAGGAAGAATTCGGGATGACCGCGGAGCAGATCATCGAACGGCTGGGATTGCAGCGCCACCCCGAGGGCGGCTGGTACCGGCAGACCTGGGTGGAGACGCCCGGCGGGGCGCAAAGGCCCAGCGGCACCTGCATCTACTTCCTGCTGAAGGCGGGCGAGCGCAGCCACTGGCACCGGGTCGATGCCGCCGAGATCTGGCTCTATCACGCCGGGGCGCCGCTGATCCTGTCGCTGGCCGAAACCGAGGCCGGACCGGCGGTGGACCACCTCCTGACCCCGGACCTGGAGACCGGCGCGCCGCAGATCATCGTGCCGGCACATCACTGGCAGGCGGCGCGCAGCACCGGAGACTTCACGCTGGTGAGTTGCACGGTGTCGCCGGGGTTCAGCTTTGACGGGTTCGAGCTGGCGCCCGCCGGATTCGACATCCCGCGTCAGTAAGGCCGTGCGCGCTCTCTTGCACCTGCCCCCTCCTCGCTCTACATCTTTGGGAAGAACCATCAGGAGAACGCCCATATGGCTATGCAGGCCCATGAAATCGAGGAACTGATCCGCAGCAGTTTTCCCTCGGCCAAGATCACCATCACCGATCTGGCCGGCGACGGGAACCATTATGCGGCCGAGGTCATCGACGAGAGCTTTCGCGGCCAGAACCGGGTGCAGCAGCAGCGTGCGGTCTATGCCGCGCTGAAGGGCAAGATGGACGGGCCGGCGGGCGACCTGCATGCGCTGGCGCTGACCACCAAGGCACCGGATTAACCGGGCGCCCCGCCGGGGACGTCCAATTGGCACAGCGGACCCGCGCGGTCCGGAACGGAACACGCAAGAGGAGGCGACCATGTCCGCCGAACAACAGATCAAGGATACCATCACCGCAAACGACGTGGTGCTGTACATGAAGGGCACCAAGGAAATGCCGCAGTGCGGATTTTCCAGCCGCGTCGCGGGCGTGCTGAACTACATGGGCGTGAACTTTGCCGATGTGAACGTGCTGGCCGACGACGCGATCCGCCAGGGCATCAAGGATTTCTCGGACTGGCCGACGATCCCGCAGCTCTATGTAAAGGGCGAATTCGTCGGCGGCTGCGACATCATCACCGAAATGACGCTGTCGGGCGAGCTGGACACGCTGCTGGCGGAAAACGGCGTGGCCTTTGACAAGGACGCCGCCGACAAGATCCGCGAAGCCAACGGCTGATGCCGGCCTGACGGCCCCAATGACAGACCCCGGAGCCGCTCTGGCGGCGGCACCGGGGTTTACCCTTTTCGCGCCCGAATCAGGCCTTGCCGACCATCCGCAGCAGGGTGGTGTCACGGTCGATGAAATGGTGTTTCAGCGCCCCCGCGACATGGAGCAGGATCGCCCCGATCAGCACCATCGCCCCGGCCCCGTGGATACCATAGGCCAGGTCGCCGAGCCATTCGATCTTGGGCCCGGCAGGCAGGCTGAACAGTCCGAACACAGAGGTGGCCCGACCACCGAAGTAGGAGCCGATCAGCCCCGATAGCGGCATCACCACGATGCCCGCCAGCAGCACGTAATGCACCGCCTTGGCCAGCGCCGCCTGCCACGACGGCGCGTGACCGGCCTCGGGCAGGAACCCCTGCAACAACCGCCATGCCACGCGCAGACCGCCCAGCAGCAGAACCGCAACGCCCACCGATTTGTGCAGCCCCATCAACGCCCCGCGCTCAGGCCCCGGCGGCACCGCCTCATCAAGGTAGATGCCAAAGGCCAACATGGCGATCATCAGCGCGGCTAGTACCCAGTGGCCCAGGCGCGAAATCCAGTCGTAGCTGGTGCAGGTTCGGGGGGTGAAGGCCATTGGCGTATCCTCTTGCAATAGACCGGGCTGCGATCGTGCAGCCGATTATCTAAGGATTACACGCAGCCGCACGCCGGTTCCGTCGCCGGGTGGGACACTTTCTTCTGCGGACGCAAAAACCGGGCGGAGACCCGTCGGGCGGCCCGGCGCCGGTGGCGCCGGGGAACGGCCAAATTACAATTCGGAACCCGACTATTGGGCGGTCTTTTCCTCGACCTCGGCGGCCAGCGCCTCGGCGCGGGCGGCCAGTTCGGCCAGCGTGTCAGTGACCGCTGCCGGCACGACGGGCACCTCGACACGGTCAGGTTCGGGCGCCGGAGCGTTGCGCAGCTGTTCCAGTTCTGCCTCGCGTTCGGCCAAGGCCGCCTCGACTTCCTTGATCTTGTCCTCGACGGCGGCAGTCTTGTCGGCCAGCATCAGTCCGGCCATCAACAGCATCCGCGCCTCGGGCATCCGGCCGATCTGGTCGGACAGCACTTGGGCCTCGTCATCCAGCATCTTGGCCGCCGAATGCAGATAGGCCTCTTCGCCCTCCTGGCAGGATACGTCAAAGCCGCGTCCGCCGATCTTGATGGTGACTTCGGGCATCAGTCTTCCTCCCCTTCCGGCAGGTTGGCGACGCTGGCCAGCAACGGTTCTAGGCGGGCCAGGACCGCGCCGGCCTCGGCCACATCGGTGGCCCGCGCAGCGCGCAGACCTTCGAGCTCGGCCAGCATGGCCTTGTTGATCAGGTGCGGCTCGCCGACGCTTTGTTCATTGACCTCGCGCAGGGCGGCGTTGGTCTCGCGCAGCTGGTCGTTGGACTGGCGCAAACGCTGCACATCCATGTCGAGCCGCGCGGTGGCGGTCGATTGCCGGTCGAACTCGGCCTTGAATTTTTCGACCACGGTTTCCTGGCTCGCCAGTTCGGCGGTCAGGCGCGCGACTTCGGCTTTCTGTGTCTCCAGCTCCGCCGTCAAGGCATCCGCCACGGCGCTGTCCGCCAGTTCGGCGGTCAGCCGGGCGACTTCTGCGGTCTGCTGTTCCAGCTCCGCTTTCAGTGCATCTGTCGCGGCAGTGTCGGCCAGTTCGGCGGTCAGCCGCGCAACCTCGGCCTGCTGCGCCTCAAGTTCGTCGGTCAGGCGGGCTGTTTCGGCCTTTTCGGCCTCCAGCGCCTCGGTGTCAGCGGTATTGTCCAGTTCCGCCTTCAGAGCGGCCATCTCGGCCTTGAGCGAGTCGAGCTCCTCGGAGTTCGCCAGTTCCGCCCGCAGGCTCTCGATCTCTTCGGCGTGGCGGGACTTGATCGCTTTGAGACGTTCCTCGAGCTGGGCGTTGGCCAGCTTTTCCTCCTCCAGCGCCTGCGTCAGCCCGGCCGCTGCACCCGCGTCGGCCCCCGTTTCGGCATCTTCGGTCTGGTTCGCCCGCAACTCTGACTGCTGTTCGACCAGCGTCACAAGCCCGGCGCCGATCCGGTCCATCGCGGCCGTGATGCGGCTTTGCAGTTCCTCGATTTGGCTCATGCCCTCACCTTCCTCGTGCGATTTGCTGCACCTGTGCTGCCCCAGGGCCACAAAATCCGCCCAGGGGGCGAATCGGGCCATGCGCCAGATTGGTCGTAGTCTACCCAAAGCGGCGGGAAAATACCCCCCTTGGTTTCAAGCACTTGGACGCAGCACCTGATGTGATTGCGGTTCGGGCGCTCCGGTTGCGCTTGATCTTTGGCCAATGGCTGGTATTCAGCCCCCATTCCGCCAGATATGCCAAAGGACACTGCCCGTGGATCTTACCGCCCTGCGCACCGCAAATCCCGATCACTGGGCCAAGGCCGCGGCCATCCGCGCCCTGACGCTCGACGCCGTTCACGCCGCCAACTCCGGCCATTCCGGCATGCCGATGGGCATGGCCGATGTCGCCACCGTGCTGTTCGAGAAACACATGAAATTCGACGTCGCCGCCCCCGAGTGGGTCGATCGCGACCGTTTTATCCTGTCCGCTGGCCATGGGTCGATGCTGATCTATTCGCTGCTGTATCTGATGGGCGACGCGCAGGTCACGCTGGAGCAGATCAAGAACTTTCGCCAGACCGGCGCGCTGACCGCCGGCCACCCCGAGAACTTCCTGCTCAAGGCGGTCGAGACCACAACCGGCCCGCTGGGACAGGGGATCGCGAATTCGGTCGGTTTCGCCATCGCCGAAGAAGCGCAGCGTGCCCGCTATGGCCGCAAGGTAATCGACCACTATACCTATGTCATCGCCGGTGACGGCTGCCTGATGGAAGGCGTCAGCCAGGAGGCGATCAGCCTGGCCGGACGGCTGGAGCTGGGCAAGCTGATCGTGCTCTGGGACAACAACAACATCACCATTGACGGCACCGTCGACATTGCCGACCGCACCAACCAGGTGCAGCGGTTCAAGGCGTCGGGCTGGCAGGTGCTGGAAATCGACGGCCACAACCCGGTCGAGATCGACGAAGCACTGACCGCCGCCAAAAAGACCAACAAGCCGACGATGATCGCCTGCAAGACCCATATCGCCCTGGGTCACGCCGCTCAGGATACCTCCAAGGGCCATGGCGCGCTGACCGATCCCGACCAGATGGCCGCCGCCAAGGAGTCCTATGGCTGGACCACCGGCCCCTTCGTGGTGCCCGAGGACGTCAAATCGGCCTGGGAAGACATCGGCCGCCGTGGCGCCACCGCCCGGGCCGAGTGGGAAGAGCGGTTTGCCACTCTCAGCGATCGCCGGCAGGCGGAGCTGATCCGCATCTACAGCGGCGAAGTCCCGCGCAAACTGGGCTCGACCATTCGCGCGCTGAAACAGCAGGCCTCGGAAGCGGCGCACAGTGTCGCCACCCGCAAGAGCTCGGAAATGGTGCTCGAGGTGGTCAACCCGGTGCTGCCGGAAACGCTGGGCGGCTCGGCCGACCTGACCGGGTCCAACAACACCAAGACCGGCGATCTGGGCGTGTTCCTGCCCGAGAACCGCAAGGGCCGCTATATCCACTATGGCATCCGCGAGCACGGCATGGCCTCGGCGATGAACGGCATGGCGCTGCATGGCGGCGTCCGCCCCTACGGCGGCACCTTCATGGCCTTCACCGACTATGCCCGCCCGGCGATGCGGCTGGCCGCGCTGATGAAGATCCCCAGCGTGTTCGTGATGACCCATGACAGCATCGGTCTGGGCGAAGACGGCCCGACCCACCAGCCGGTCGAACATCTGGCGATCTGCCGGGCGACGCCGAACACCTATGTGTTCCGCCCCGCCGACACGGTTGAAACCGCCGAGGCCTGGGAACTCGCGCTGACGTCGACCAACAGCCCCTCGGTGCTGTCGCTGACCCGCCAGAACGTACCGACCGTACGGCTGCAGCACAAGGTCCGCAACCTGTCCGCGCAGGGCGCCTATGTGCTGGCCGACGCCGAGGCGGGCAAGCGCCAGGTGGTGCTGATCGCCACCGGGTCCGAAGTGTCCATCGCCATGGAAGCGCGGGCGCAGCTGGAAGCCGAAGGTATCGGCACCCGCGTTGTGTCGATGCCCTGCATGGAGCTTTTTGCCGAGCAGGACGAAGCCTATCGCCGCAAGGTGTTGCCCGCCGGCCCGGTGCGCATCGGCATCGAAGCCGCCGTGCGCGACGGCGGCTGGGACCGCTGGCTGCTGGGCGAGCGCGGCCGCGAGGCCAAGGCCGGGTTTATCGGCATGTCGAGCTTTGGCGCCTCGGCCCCGGCCGAAGAACTCTACGAGAAATTCGGCATCACTGCCGAGGCGACCGTGGCCAAGGCCAAAGAGTTGCTCGGCTGAAAACCCTCTTCACAAACGAGTACGAAAGCCCCGGTCGCGCGCCGGGGCTTTTCCGTTCAGCCGCCGAGTGCCGCGCGCAACGCGGCTTTGTTCGCCTTCTTGCCCCAACCGTAGGCAGAGGAATAGGCGACACCGTTTAGAACTCCGCTCTCGGCATAAACGCCGGACATTTTCATGGTGCTGTTCCCGATAAGCTTGGTAAACGAGAAACCATTTTCGCAGGACATCTGCATGGTTTCATTCGATTTTTTGAAACTTCCAAGGCAGTTTCCATAGGTCGGCCCGGTCACGTCGATGTCAGCGTTACCGTTCAGGTATCCTATCATGTTTCCGGTCAGAAACTCTTCCTCTTCTCCGGCTCGTATCAGCATTGCAGCTGGAAATGTGATGTCGAAGGCACCGGAAACCTCGGCGTCGTTCGCGTCTGCTGCGATCATCAAGGGAACTTCGCAGCCTGCCAGAGCAAGTAGAGAAAGCGATAGTTTAAACTTTCGGATTAAGCCCATGAATCTTCTGCCATTTTTCAAAATTGTTATCGCGCGACGATGGACGAGGAAATGGCAGCCTGTCAACCATGCGGCGGGCGCCCGCGCCGGGACTATGCGAAACCCTCGTGTTTGTACCGGACCATCGCGTTCTTTCCCCTTGGATCGAGATCATAGAGAGTTTCGCGTGCCAGCAAGTAGGCGCGCCATGTTTTCTCCGGCTGTTTGCTGATTAGGGTGCCGTGATCCCGATGCATCTGCCGCGAGAGTTCAGCGATCTCTATGCCTCGCCCGTTGACCGAATTCCGCGCAATGATTTGCCGGATTTTCTGATCAAGGCTCGACGCACTATCCGGGTTCTTCGTCGCCCTGTCCTTGATGCCTTGGGCAAGTTCGTGAAATGTGCTGCATACGGTCCGGAAATGGGCTGGTGTTTTGGCCTCTCCCGCCCCGACAACTTGCGCCCCTCGTTCACGCAACCGTATGGCAAGATGGGAAAAATCACCATCCGACGAAGCGATAACAAAGCAGTTCATCTCATCGCGCAACGCGAGTTCCATCGCGTCGATGGACAACAGCAGATCGGTCGCGTTCTTGCCCGCGCCAGCATGGACAAAGTGATACCCTGCGGCGCCATGCCAACCCGAGTTGCGACTGGCGTCGCCATAGACAAGCACCGCCTGTGGCATTCCCGCCCCTGATCCAATCTTCAAAATGAAGTTGGCATGATCCGCGCTGACGTTGTCACCGTCGACCAGCACCGCAACCTTGTCCGGCATATGAAAACCCATGTGAAACCAATGTGCTTAAAACGGGTAACCAAATGATATGGCACAATTTTGGCGCGAACCGGGCTGGACCGGGACGGAGTTCTAGACGAAAATCACCACGGCCTGCATCCCGTCCACGACCAGTTCACCGTCGCTGTTCCAGACCCGCATCACCTGGCTGCTGTAACCGCCCTGGGCGGCGGTCAGATCGGTTTCGATCATCCACCAGCCGTCGCGGGTGCGCGGTTCGTCGGTGAGAAAGTTGCAGATCCAGTTCATCGAAGAGTTCGGCCCCGGCGTGCGCAGCATCGGGAACACGGCGGGCGGCAGGACGTCGGCGATGCTCAGCAGCCCCTCGATGCGGTTATGCATGGCCGGGTCGCGGTGCCGCGACCAGACGCGGGCATAGCCGCGGTCGGCCCCGGTGATCGGGCGGGCGCCTTCGATCAGGCGGGTGTCGAAGTTGCGGAAAAACGCCACCGGTCCGCGTTTGACATGCGCGGGGATAAAGGGTTCGGTGTCCTCCGGCGCCGGTGCGTTCTTGGCCGGACAGCCCTGCGAAATCTCGCTAACCTGCGATGCACCAAAGGAAAAAGTTCCCAGCGCTGCGGTTTTTCCGGCGATGTCGGCGCGCGCCTGTATCGTCGTCACGTTCCGACCCTGGCGCAGCACCTGCGATGTCAGCAAGGGCGGGTCGCCCACCGGCCCGGTAAAGTTGATCAGCGCGGAGCGCAGCGGCGGCAGATCGGGTCGTTCGTGGCGCGCAGCTGCCAGCAGCAAGGCCGAGGAAAAGCCACCGTAGGCGGTGCGCCCCTGGGTCCAGTTTTCGGGCACCGGCGCCGTCAGACCGGCTGCCGTTCCATCCATCGCGTCCAGCACCCCGGACATCGTCATCTCAGTCATCGCGCATTTCCTGTTCGCCCTGCCCCTGTTCGGCCGTTCAAACGACCTTAGCCCGCGCCCTGACGAACGTCAGCCGAAACCTCACGTCATGCCGCCAACCATCTGAACTCAATGCCCTTTTTCGGCACTCTTTCCGGTAATTCGGGTCCAGACCGGAACGATCACCCGGGTCACCACCGGGATCAGGACAAAACCCAGCGCCAAGCCGAACACGCCATCCATCGCGGCCTTGGCGGCCCATTCCACCGCGCCCTGCATCTGGGCGGAGACCTGATGCCCGACCGCCGCGGCGAGGTCGTGGATGTGGTGGCCCAGCCAGCTGAACCCCAGCTCTTCCATCCCGTGCACGATGATAGAGCCGCCGACCCAGAGCATCGCGGCGGTGCCGACGATGGTGAGCAGTTTCATAAAACCCGGCATCGCCCGTACCAGCCCCCGGCCCAGCGCGCGGGTCAGTGCAAAACGGCCGTTTTCAGCGGCGTAAAGCCCGACATCGTCGGCCTTTACGATCAGCGCAACACTACCATATACGGCGACCGTGATACCAATCCCCACAAGGGCTAGTGTCGCGGCCTCCATCCAAATATTGCTTTCGGGGATGGCGGCGAGCGCGATTGTCATGATCTCGGCCGAGAGAATGAAATCGGTCTTGATGGCGCCGGCGGCCTTTTGTTCTTCCAGGTGCGCGGGGTCGCCGGGGGCGTCCTCCTTGAACACATGGGTGTCATCATGGGGCACCAGCACGTGATAGATCTTTTCCGCGCCTTCGAAACAGAGATAGGCACCGCCTAGCATCAGCAGCGGCGCGATCGCCCAGGGCGCGAATTCCGCCAGCAAAAGCCCCGCAGGAAGAAGATACAAGAGCTTGTTTTTAAAAGATCCTTTTGCAATGCGCCAGATGATCGGAAGCTCGCGCTTGGCCTCGAATCCGTGCACGTATTTCGGGGTCACGGCGGCATCGTCGATCACCGCGCCGGCCGCCTTGGCGCCGGCCTTGGCCGCCTGCGCCGCGACATCGTCGACCGACGCCGCCGCCACCTTGGCGATGCCCGCCACGTCATCCAATAGCGCCAGAAGACCGCTCATGTACCCACTTCTCCTCGTAACCTGCCGACCCGTCATAACGCGGGCGCGCCGCCGGGTTAAGCGGGTATTATCCGTTTTGTACATGCCACGGACACGTCATGTCCCGTTTTGTACAAACGAGTCCGCCCCCTGTCAGAGAAGCAGCCAGCCGAGATAGGCAGCGTAGCAGGCCAGCATCACCCCGCCCTCGCGGCGGCCGA
The DNA here is from genome assembly GCF_020171285.1 of Seohaeicola saemankumensis. Taxonomy (GTDB): domain Bacteria; phylum Pseudomonadota; class Alphaproteobacteria; order Rhodobacterales; family Rhodobacteraceae; genus JAIUZI01. The sequence goes on along the minus strand of NZ_JAIUZI010000008.1, from coordinate 45,664 downwards.
TGCGCCAGCCGGTGCGCGCCATCACGATCAGCAGCGCGGTGGCCAGCGCCATCACCCAGATGTCGAAGCCGGCGATCTGCGACGGCACCTGCATCGGCTGCACCAGCGCGGTGATGCCGAGGATGCCGAGGATGTTGAAAATGTTGCTGCCCAGAACGTTGCCCAGCGCCACGTCGCCCTGCCCCCTGCGCACGGCGATGACCGAGGTCACCAGTTCCGGCATCGAGGTGCCGATCGCGACGATGGTCAGCCCGATCACCGCCTCGGACAGACCGACCATCTGCGCAAGTGTGACCGCGCCGGAGACCAGCGCCCGCGCGCCAAGGAGGGTGAGACCGAGACCGCAAAGCGCCAGCATGATGGACAGGCCCAGACCGTGGTCCGGGCCCGGCACCGCTTCGGCCTCGCGTTCGTAGATCTCGGCGGCGGCGCTGTGCGTGGCGCGGCGCTCGGAGATCAGGGTAAACGAAAGATACGCCGCAAGCGCCAGAAGGAAGCCAGACCCGGCGACCCGGCCCACCGTGCCCATCAGCACCACCGCGAGGCACAGTACGGTGGCCAGGGCCACCACGCTGCCGTCGCGTCTGAGCGCGGCCGGCGCCACCGCGATGGGCGCCATGACGGCGGCAAGGCCGAGGATCAGCAGGACGTTGCCGATATTGCTGCCCACGACGTTGCCGATGGCAATGCCCGAGGCCCCGTTCAGCGCCGCCTGCAGGCTGGTCACCAGTTCCGGCGTCGAGGTGCCGAACCCGACGAGGGTCAGCCCGATCACCATCGGCGAGATGTTGAACCCCTTGGCGGCCGATACCGCGCCCCGCACCAGAAGTTCGCCCCCGATGATGAGCCCGGCAAGCCCGAGAGCTGTCAGAAGAAGTGCGGTCATGGTCCTGTCCACGCGGTCCTGCTGTGGCGAAATTCGGTATTGCCGGGCGGCTTTGCAAGCCCCCGGATCAACAATCGCGCGACACCAGCCGGCCGCGAGCCGGGGCAGGCTCTGGCGGTCGCGAAAACCGGCGTCGGGGACCGGTTTCCAGTCGATACGCGACGGTGGTCCGGACGGGTGCGCACCATGCGTCCGCCCGTTCGCCGGGGTGGCCCACCTGACCAACGATCAACCACCCTCCGGGGGTCGCACGACCCAAAGCCCGTGGCGTGCGGGAAACGCTCTGTTTCCCTAAGGGCACTTTGTCCACAGGAAAAATTGCGGCAGAAATGAGGCAAGTCCGTCGCCATTGGGGGTGCCGCGAGGTGTCCGCCATTGGGCTCGGCGTTCTATTCAAGCTCACTTGATCGGAGAAGATCCAATGCCCGAGCAATCCAAAGTCTTTACGTATCAAACCGACGGCCTGTCCTACACGGTGACCGTGTACGAGCAGGACGGGGCGTTTTACGCGGATATTGCCGTCGCCGAAGGCGCGATGGACGTGAACGCCGTCTACATCGGCGACGATGATTACTCAGGCGACAGTGTTTCGCTGGACGGGCCGCTCAACATGAACGGCGTCCGGCTGGATGGGGAAACGGTGCAGTGGGACGACGCCACCGCGCTGAGCGACCCCGGTCTCGGGCCCGAGGGGACCGAGAAGGAAACCTATGTCGAGAGCGGCGACACTCTGACGGTCGAGCTGGATATTCAAAGCCTCGACGAGGTCGATATCTTTGGCATCCGGGCCACATCGACGACCACCGAAGAAGGATCGATCAAGGCGGTGTCCGACGATCCCGAAGAGCCCGAGCCGGAAGAGCCGACCTTTGACAAGCTGTTCTTTGGGCAGGTGTTCTCGGACGACGGGTTCCCGATCGGCGGCACCTATGTTCTGGCCGAGGAACCCGAGGACAACATCTATAACATTCCGTTCCTGCCAGAGGGGACCGAGCCGACCTTTGAGAATTACCTGTCGTATTTCGAGGACGTGCGCGGCGGCGATGTCACGTCGCTGGAGTCGGTCGTGTTCTATGACAATGACGAAAACGGCGATCTGCAGGAGCTGTTCCGCCTCGACGCGCCGGACGGCGGGTTCCAGAGTTCCGACGACCTGCTGGCGGCCTATGACGATGCCATCGACAGCGGTGTGCTGGATGCCACCAGCGGCATGGACCTGATGGCGGCGCTGAGCCTCGGCAGCGATTTCGAGCTCGATACCGGGGCCGTCATCGAGGACGACGTTGTCGGTGACGAGGATCTGGACCTGGTCTGAGCGGCCCCTGTCACACGCGCTGAAACCCTGAGGTCATCGCCCCTGGCGGTGGCCTCTTTTCGTTGGCCCGTGCGATTGGTCCGGACCATTGGGACCGTGCTGTGGCCGGAGGGGCGACCAATCCAGCCAGCCCCGATGCCATGCGTGCGGCCCCCCTTCGCGCATCGGCAGCGGCAGGGTGCGTGATTTCACTCAGCTTTACGAGCTGTAGGGTTTCGCGCGGCTGCCTGACTGCTGCGCAGGGCGCAGGCAGCGGTCGGGAAGCGTTAGCGCAATCGGGGCAAGTTTGCGCTAACACGTTCAAAATGCGACGCTTTTACCCTTTAGGCTTGGGCCTGCTGTGGCTATATGGCCCCGAGGATCAAGCTTTGGAGTCGGTTATGTCAGTCACTGTCGGTATCAACGGGTTTGGACGGATCGGGCGTTGCACCCTGGCCCATATCTCGGAATCGGGTCGCAACGACATCAAGGTGGTCAAGGCCAACGCCACCGGCCCGCTAGAGACCGCCGCACACCTGATGCGCTATGACAGCGTGCATGGCCGCTTTGCCAATGACATCCGCGTCGGTGAAAAGACGCTGGACCTGGGCCGGGGCGAGATCGAAATGTTTTCGACCTATGACCCGAACGAGCTGGACTGGTCGGGCTGCGACGTGGTGCTGGAATGCACCGGCAAGTTCAACGACGGCGAGAAGGCCGCCGTGCACCTGGAGCGCGGCGCGAAATCTGTGCTGATCTCGGCGCCGGCCAAGAACGTGCAGAAAACCATCGTGTTCGGCGTCAACGACGAGATGCTGGCCAAGGGCGACAACATGATCTCGAACGGGTCGTGCACGACGAACTGCCTGGCGCCGCTGGCCAAGGTGCTGGACGAGGCGGTGGGCATCGAGCACGGCATCATGACCACGATCCACAGCTATACCGGCGACCAGCCGACGCTGGACCGCCGCCACAAGGATCTCTATCGCGCCCGCGCCGCCGCCATGGCGATGATCCCGACCTCGACCGGCGCGGCCAAGGCGCTGGGCGAAGTGCTGCCGAACCTCAAGGGCCGGCTGGACGGATCGGCGATCCGGGTGCCGACGCCGAATGTCTCGGCCGTGGACCTGACCTTTCGCGCCGCCCGCGACGTGACCGCCGAGGAGGTCAACGCGCTGGTGGCCGAGGCGGTCAAGGGCGAGATGGGCCACGTGATGTCTTATGACCCGGAGCCCAAGGTCTCGATCGACTTCAACCACACCGAGGAAAGCTCGATCTTTGCGCCGGACCAGACCCGGGTGGTCGAGGGCCGCATGGTGCGCGTGCTGGCCTGGTACGACAACGAATGGGGCTTTAGCTGCCGGATGGCGGACGTGGCCGTGGCGATGGGCCACCTGAACCGCTAAGCTCCTTTGCCACGCTTGTTTTTCATGGCCCCGTCAGGCATATCTGGCGGGGCCTGTTTCATGGGCGCACGTGACCCGAGGCCAAGATGACCAACCGCCTAGCCCTGATCCTTGGCCTGCTGATCCTGGCGGCTCTGGTGGTGGACGTGCTGCTGGTCGGCGACGAACACTTGGTGTTCCTGGGCAAGAAGCTGGCGGAACTGATCGAATGGATGGCGTTCTGGCGGTAGGTCGCGGGTGCGGTGGTGACAGGGGGCGCTGCCCCCTCGGCCTGGTGGCCTCACCCCCGGAGTATTTGCCGAAGAGATGAAAGGGGCGCGGGCGCAGCGCGTGGGTTTACCCGCGCGCTGCCGGGCCCAACCGGGCGAGGGGCATCTTTGATGCCGTGAGGCCGGGCGGGAGCCGTTCGGGCGGGTGTCTTGCCTGGTCCGCGGGCGGGGTGGCAAGCGGGGGTTGGCCGCTGGGGCTGTCCTTGCGGACGGTCAGTCCCGAGCGAAATGGGCGAGGATGATGGCGGCGATGATGTCGGGCTGTTCCGAGCTCAGCGCGTGGCCAGCGTGGGGCACTTCGGCATAGGTCACCTGCGCGCCGAGGTCCGCCTGAAGCACGCGGCCGGCCTTGTCGGGCGGGGCGATGAAATCTTCTCCGGCCTGCACCAGCAGAAAGGGTTTGCCGCCGGCCGCCTTGAAGAAGTCGCCGTCGATCATGCTCGAGGCCTGGATTTCGGCCCTGGCCAGCTCGGGGTACCAGCCCTTGAGCCAGACGCCGGCGTCATTGCCGCTGGCGAAGAACGCGCAGGCGAGATCCTTGATCCGCTGGTCGTCGGGCAGGCTCAGGTCGAAGGAATTGCGCAGGCAACGCCGCTGCTCGGCGGACATCTCGAAGTTGCCGCCCGAGGCCATCAGCGCCAGGTGGTCCACCGTGTCGGGGTAGAGCGTGGCAAAGGTCCGCGCCAGGCGGTTGCCGAAGGCATGGCCGATGAGGTTGACCCGGTCGATGCCCAGGGCGTCGAAGCTGGCCTTCAGATCGGCGGCGAGCTGGCTCATCGAGACGCTGGCCGGGGCGAGATCGCCGTGACTCTTGCCGATGCCGCGGGGCTGCACCAGCACAACGCGGTACCCCGCCTCGACAAAGCGCCGGGTCAGCGTGGAGCCATAGTCCTCGGTGTAATCCTCGACCCCACGGCCGAGCGAGGGGATGATGGACAGCCAGGGGCCGCTGTCCGTGTCGAAGGCGAAGACGCGGACGTGGTTGGCAATGCCATTGCCGTGGTCGATGACCCGGTCGGCGACCACGTAGTCCCAGGCTGTTTCATTCTCCTGCGCCATGATCGGCCCCGTCAGCAGCGCCAGCGTGGCCGTCGCCATCAGAAATCTCTTCATACACGTTCACTCCACATACAAAAACACGCGGGCTGCGGCGGCCGGGCCACGCCCGCGCGGTGACGCTAACATGCGACCTTGCGGTTGGGAACCGAACGGACGGGCGCGGCGCGCGAGATGGATCCGGGCCCGCCCTGAAGGTTTCGCGCCGGAGCGCCGAGACGGCGGCAGGGCTTCTCCATGGATGCTTCGGCCGGACGGTGAGCCAGGAGCGGCAAAGAGGATTGGAAACGAACGCGTAGGGGGCGCTGCCCCCTCGGCCTGGCGGCCTCACCCCCGGAGTATTTGCCGAAGAGATGAAAGGGGCGCGGGCGCAGCGCGTGGGTTTACCCGCGCGCTGCCGGGCCCAACGGGGCGAGGGGCATCTTTGATGCCGTGAGGACGGGCGGGAGCCGTTCGGGTGCGCGGGCCGGGTGGCGGGTTGGGGGGGGTTACCGCCCCAGTTTCTGCAACAGGCGTTCGTTGACCAAGGGGGTCACGAAGTTCGAGACGTCGCCGCCGAGGCGGGCGATTTCCTTGACCAGCTTGGAGGCGATGGCCTGGTGCTTGGCCTCGGCCATGAGGAACACGGTTTCGACGCTGTCGTCGAGCACGCGGTTCATGCCGACCATCTGGTATTCGTATTCGAAGTCGGCCACCGCGCGCAGGCCGCGCACGATGATCTGGGCGCCGACATCATGAGCGCAGTCGATCAGCAGGTTTTCGAACGGGTGAGCGACGATTTCGGTGCCGGTCTGTTCGCTGAGCTTGGCGCATTCGACCTCGATCATCTCGACCCGTTCCTCGAGGCTGAACAGCGGCCCCTTGTCCCGGTTGATGGCGACGCCGATCACCAGTTTGTCGACCAGCGCCGCGGCGCGGCGGATGATGTCGATGTGACCATAGGTGATCGGGTCGAATGTCCCGGGATAAAGCGCAGTGCGCATGGCTGTCTCCTGGCTTGGCCGTCAATGCTGCGCATGCAAACACGACCGTGCCGCAAATTGCAAGCAAGCTAAGGCTTGGGGATTGGCGGGCCTCAGTGGCCCATGATCATGCCTTGGAGGGCGTCTTTTTCCATCGCCAGCTGGCTCAGCTGTGCCTTGACGACGTCGCCGATCGAGACCAGGCCGACCATCTTGCCGTCTTCGATCACCGGCACGTGGCGGAAGCGGCCCTCGGTCATCAGCTGCAGCACTTCTTCGACGTTGGTCTGGCTGGTGCAGGTGACCAGGTCGCGGGTCATGTAGTCGCCCACCGGTTTCGACAGGCAGCCGCCGCCGGATTTGGCCAGTTCACGCACGATGTCGCGTTCCGACAGGATGCCGGCCGCGGTTTCGCCGCCGTCGTCGGAGACGACCACGGTACCGATCCCCTTTTCCGCCAGGATGGCGGCCGCGTCGGCGACGCTGGCCGACGAGGGAACCGTTTCAACGCCGGCGCTGGCTTTGGACTTGAGAATCAGTTGAACGAGCATCCCTTGGGCCTCCGCAATAATCTTTCGTTAAACAAAGCGTTGCCGCAATAAGAGGGCAAGTCAAGTCAGGGCTTCAAGCCGCGCCACTTCATCGCGGATGCCGCTGCAGAGGGCATCGGCAAAGCGGTTCAGGCGTTCGCTGCGCTGGTCGCCCTGGTGGCGCACCATGTAGAAGGCGCGGGTCAGGCTGATGTCGTCGGTCAGCAGTTTCCGCAGGGGCCGGTGCGAGGGCAGCGAGAAGTCATGCGCGACACAAAGCCCCGCCCCCTGCACCGCCATTTTCAGCTGGACCGGCACCGAGTTGGAGGCCAGCGCCACCCGTTCCACGCCGAGATCGCCGAGGTAGTCCAGTTCGGCGTCAAAGATCATGTCGGGGATGTAGCCGATCATCCGCCGCCCGCGCAGATCGTCGAGCGTTTCGATCGGGGGGTTGTCGCGCAGGTAGCGGCGGGCGGCGACAAGGTGCAGGCGGTAATCGGTGATTTTCTGCACCAGCAGCTGACCGGCACTGGGTGGGCTGACGGTGATTGCCATGTCGGCCTCGCGCCGCGACAGGTTGACGACCCGCGGCAGGGCGACGATCTGGATGTCGAGGTCGGGGTTGGCGGCGCCGATCTGGGCACAGACCTGTGGCAGCAGGTAGTTGGCGCAGCCGTCGGGGGCGCCGATGCGGATCTGGCCGGAGAGGCTGTCGGAGGGGCCGGTCAGCGCCTCGGTGGCGGCGCGCATCGCCTGTTCGGCCTGTTCGCCGTGCGTCAGCAGACGGTCGCCCGCCGCGCTGAGCGCGTAGCCCTGCGGCGATTTTACAAACAGCGGGGTGGCCACGGATTCCTCGAGCCGGGCAATGCGGCGGCCGACAGTGGCCGGGTCCAGTTTCAGCACCCGTCCGGCTCCGGACAGGCTTTCTTCGCGGGCCACCGCGAGAAAGATTTTCATATCGTCCCAGTTTGGATCCATGTCTCTACCCCCAATTTGAGGCCGCGCGGCTGCCCCTTGTGAAATTGCAAAGCCTTTTTGAAATCTTGCCCCTGTTCAGGGAATTATTGCAAGCCTATCCTGCCGCCAAAGTTTTCTGGAGGAGTGATCCGATGCAAGAGCTGACCCATTACATCAATGGCACCCATGTCAAAGGCCAGTCCGGCCGCTTTGCCGATGTGTACAACCCCGCAACCGGCGAAGTGCAGGCCAAGGTGCCGCTGGCCAATGCCGAGGAGATGGCCTTTGCCGTCGATATCGCCGCCGACGCCCAGCCGGGCTGGGCCGCCACCAACCCGCAGCGCCGCGCGCGGGTTCTGATGAAATTCGTCGATCTGCTGAACCGCGACATGGACAAGCTGGCCGAGGCGCTGAGCCGCGAGCATGGCAAGACGTTGCCCGATGCCGCCGGTGACGTGCAGCGCGGGCTGGAAGTGGTGGAATACTGCATCGGCGCGCCGCAGATGCTGAAGGGGGAATTCACCGACAGCGCCGGGCCGGGCATCGACATGTATTCGATGCGCCAGGCGCTGGGGGTCACCGCCGGCATCACCCCGTTCAACTTTCCCGCCATGATCCCGATGTGGATGTTCGCGCCCGCCATCGCCTGCGGCAACGCCTTTATCCTGAAGCCGTCGGAACGGGATCCGTCCGTGCCGCTGATGCTGGCCGAACTGATGGAAGAGGCCGGGCTGCCCAAGGGCATCCTGCAGGTGGTCAACGGCGACAAGGAAGCGGTGGACGCGATCCTGCATCACCCGACGATCCAGTCGGTGGGCTTTGTCGGCTCGACCCCGATTGCCGAATACATCTATGGTACCGGCTGTGCCAACGGCAAACGGGTGCAATGCTTTGGCGGCGCCAAGAACCACATGATCGTGATGCCGGACGCGGATCTGGATCAGGCCGCCGATGCGCTGATCGGCGCGGGTTACGGCGCGGCGGGCGAACGGTGCATGGCGATCTCGGTCGCGGTGCCGGTGGGGGATGCCACCGCAGACGCGCTGATCGAAAAGCTGGTGCCGCGCATCGAAAAGCTGAAGGTCGGCCCCTATACCGCCGGTGATGACGTGGACTATGGCCCGGTGGTGACGGCGGCGGCCAAGGAGAAGATCCTGGGTCTTGTGCAGGCGGGTGTCGATCAGGGCGCGGAACTGGTCGTCGATGGCCGCGATTTCAGCTTGCAGGGCTATGAGGACGGGTTCTTTGTCGGGCCGCATCTGTTCGACAAGGTGACCCCGGACATGGACATCTACACGCAGGAGATCTTTGGCCCGGTCCTGTCGACGGTGCGCGCGCAGAACTACGAAGAGGCGCTGAAGCTGGCGATGGATCATGAATACGGCAACGGCACCGCGATCTTTACCCGCGACGGCGACACCGCGCGCGATTTCGCTAACCGGATCAACATCGGCATGGTGGGCATCAACGTGCCGATCCCGGTGCCGCTGGCCTATCACACCTTTGGCGGCTGGAAGAAATCGGCATTCGGCGATCTGAACCAGCACGGGCCGGACGCGTTCAAGTTCTACACGCGGACCAAGACGATCACCTCGCGCTGGCCGTCGGGCATTCGTGAGGGCGGCGAATTCAACTTCAAACCTATGGATTGATATTCGCATACATACATGTTTACTGAGAGTCCGGCGTCCCCGCGCCGGGCTCTTTTATGTTTTCCGGAGCGGTTTCCGATGCCCGTATCCTTTCGCATCCTGCCCAATCGCGGGTTGGTCTATGTCCGTTACGAGGGCTTTGCCAAGCTGGACGACAGCTTTGCCGCCTTTGCCGAATATGCGCAGCACCCGGACCGGAAACCGGGCCAGAAACAGCTGGTCGATCTGGAGCAGATCACCGGGATGGAAAAGGACTATGCCAAGCTCATGGCGCTGCAGGCGGCCAAGGCCGACACCTATGTCGAGGGCGGCGCGCAGACGCTGCTGGTCTATTATGCCCCGAACGAGCTGAGCTATGGGATGGCGCGGATGATCCTGCGATCGTGGGAACCGATCCGGTCGGTGGTGCCGGTGATTCAGCAGACCGAGGCGGGTGCGCTAGAGATCCTGGGCCAGCGTGAGCATAGTTTCGCCGAAATGCTGGCGCAAACCGCCTGATCGCTGCCCACCGCGCCTGACAATTGCGTGAGACCGGGGGCGCAGGGGCGGTTGCCATCTGGAACCGGGCGTCAAATCGCGGTATCACCCGAGCCCAGCAGAATTCCGACCGAGGTCCGAGACATGTCCCTATCCCGCATGACCCGCCGCCGCGCGCTGATTGGTGCGGCCGCCACGCTGGCCACCCCGACGCTGCTGCGTGCGCAATCGACCGATGCCTTTCCCACCGAGGAAGAGACCATCGAGACCCAGATCCCGGTGCGCCGCAACATCTCGTCCTTCAGCCAGCAGCGATGGCAGGATCATTTCGAGCGGCTGGGCGATGGCTGTCTGTTGGCCGATATCACCAGCCGGGCGGTGCATTACTGGGGTCCCGACGACGTGACCTACCGGCTGTACCCCTCGTCTGTGCCGATGACCGAGGAACTGACCAAGCGCGGCTATACCGAGGTGGTGCGCAAGGCGGAGAACCCGCGCTGGACGCCGACGGCGTCGATGCGCGAACGCGATCCGAGCCTGCCGCAGTTCATGGAGGGTGGCCCCGGCAACCCGCTGGGCACCCGCGCGATGTATCTCGATTGGCCCGCCTACCTTGTGCATGGCACCCACGACACCCGCAAGATCGGGCGGCAGTCGTCGTCGGGCTGTATCGGGCTTTATAACCAGCATGTCGAAGAGCTGTACCCGATGGTCAAGATCGGCACGCAGGTGCGGCTGCTGTAACCGGAACCGCCGCTGGTCAGTCCAGCGCGAAGGTCAGCCCAAAGCTCATCACCGCGTCGACGCTGTTGCCCCCCGACGGGATCGCCTGAACAAAGACGTTGCGATAGCGCGCCTGCAGCCCGGCCAGCGGCACGACATCGCCGGCGGAATGGCTGAACTGGTTGCCGTTGCCGGGATACCAGGCCAGCCCGCCAAACACTTCGAGCCCCCAGTTTTCGGTGCGCACAAAGGGATAGGCGGTGGTGACCGCGAGCGATCCGTCGCCGTAGCTGTTGCGGAAGGCCCCCGCCGTGAGGTCGAGATTGCCGCGCCACAAAAGATTGGTCCAGGTCACGAAGACGCCCGGGTTGATCTCTTCGAACGGGCGGGTCGCGCCGATATGTTCCGATCCGATCAGGAAGGACAGCCGGTCCGGTCCGGCGGTGGCCGGCCCCGCGAGGGATGCCGCGATCAGCGCCGCGCAGGCGGATCTGGTGGCCCGTTTCATCACTGCTCTGCCTCTTGGTACCCGGCCTTTGGTGTCTGGTCTGTGCCGGGTCGTTGCCTGTCCGGTGTCGGGCACCGGTCACGGGCAGGTTGGCACGCGGCGCGGCGCGGCGTCCAGTGTGGCCGCCGCAACCGGCGCGCGGCTGTTGCGCGGCGGACTCAGCGTTTGCGGATCCACAGGCTCTGTGCCCGCCCCTGCCCGAGGAACGGCAGCGCGGCGACGGCATCCGCGCGGTCCCGTTGCAGCAGGTAGCCGGGCCACAGCATCTCGTATCCGCCGCCCTGCAGCATGGCGTGCAGCACGTATTGCTCGCCCCACGACGGGCAGTCGTAAAAGAACCGGTTGGGGTATTCGTAGGGCAAAAAGACATCGTGCACATGGATCACAACCCCCGGCGCCAGCGCCGGGATGATGCGGCAGAACAGATGCGCGACATCATTGCCGATCCGCACGAGGTGGCTGGAGTCGATGAACAGCACGTCGCCCTGCCCCAGCTGATCAAAGAGGGCCGGATCGGCGTCCTCGAGCCCGGTCTGTTCGAAACGGTCCGGCAGGCCGGCGATATCGGCGCGCGGATAGGGGTCGATGGCGGTCAGCGTACAGTCGAAACCGCCGTCGGTGATGGCGGCGCGGGTGATCCGGGTGGAGTTGCCGCAGCCGACCTCGATCACGCGGGATGGCGCGAACCGGCGGATCATCAGGTAGAGCGCATCGGCGTCCGGCGTGTCGAAATAGCCGTTGCCATCGCGAAAGCCGGTGGCGTTGCGGGTCGGGTCGTGCAGCGCGTCGAGCCCGTCGGCGAAGCGGTCGTGGGCGGCGGCCATCGGCGCGATATCGAACCCGTCCATGCCCGGCGACAGCGCATAGGCCGGGCGCTCAAGCCCGCCGCGCGCCTCGAAGGCTTCCTTGCGCACTCGTTCGGCGCGCAGCTCGTCGTCTTTGCTGGGTTTCATGCGCCCTGCCCCATGGTTTCGCGGTTGGCGCGTGCTTAGCGCGCGGGACGCGAGGCCGCAACCTGCGCTTTTTCCTTGGCAAAACGGCGTGGGCGGCATTCACTGGGACAACGGGAACTGGGGCGGCAGGACGGGAGGCCGGGACATGCAGCAGGACTTCACGCTGGGGATCGAAGAGGAATACCTGCTGGTCGACCGCGACACGCTGGATCTGGCGGTGGCGCCCGAGGCGCTGATGGAGGCCTGCCAGGCGGACATGCAGGGCCAGGTCAGCCCCGAGTTCCTGCAGTGCCAGATCGAGGTCGGCACCCGCGTTTGCGCCACCATCGAGGACGCCCGCGAGGATCTGAAACGGCTGCGGGCCTGTGTGTCGGAGCGCGCCGCCGAACATAACCTCGCGCCGATTGCCGTCAGCTGCCACCCCTTTGCCAACTGGAAGGACCAGCATCACACCCGCAAGGACCGCTATGACAGCCTGCATCACGCCCTGGGCGGGGTGGCGCGGCGGATGCTGATCTGTGGCATGCATGTGCATGTGGGCATCGAGGACAACGCGCTGCGCACCGACCTGATGCCGCAGCTGTGTTACTTTCTGCCACACCTGCTGGCGCTGTCCACGTCGTCGCCCTTCTGGAACGGCGAGGATACGCGGCTGGCCTCGTACCGGCTGACGATCTTTGACAACCTGCCGCGCACAGGGCTGCCGCCGACCTTCAACAGCTGGGACGAATACGAACGCACCGCCGGCGCGCTGATCGACCTGGGGGTGATCGAGGACAGCACCAAGATTTGGTGGGACCTGCGCCCGTCGCACCGGTTCCCGACGCTGGAGACGCGGATCATGGATGTGTCGCCCCGGCTGGAGCATACGCTGGCGCTGGCGGCGATGACGCAGGCGATCACCCGGATGCTGCTGCGGCTGAGGGCGCGCAACCTGCGCTGGCGGCAATACGACCGGTTCCTGATTGCCGAGAACCGCTGGCGGGCGCAAAGATACGGCGTCGGCGAGGGGTTGATCGATTTCGGCGACCGGGCGATCAAGCCGATGACACAGCTGATGGACGAGCTGATGGGGATGCTGGCCGAAGATGCCGAGGCGCTGGGAACGATGGAAGAGATCGCCCTGCTGCGCCGGATCGCCGAGGCCGGCACCAGCGCCACCCGGCAACGCCGCGTCCACGCCGAGGCGCATGCGCGGGGCGAAGACGCCGGCCGCGCCGTGGTGCGCCACCTGATCGAGGAGTTTCACGCCGACCTGTGAAGGGTGCCCGGAAAATTTGGAATTTTCCGGAAAAATTCTTTGAAAGAATTTTGTGTCGCGCGGGGGGCGGGCATTTGTGCAGAACGGATTTGCGGTATTGCGACTTGAACGGGCGATCCTGCAAGGGTACCAATTTAACAACTGTTCAATTAACCGCACATCAGGGGGGAGCCTGCCGTGGATTTTGCGCTGACAGAGGAACAGAGTGCCATTTTCGACATGGCCCGTGATTTCGGCCAGGAAAAGATCGCCCCCTTTGCAAGGCAGTGGGAGGCCGAGGGCACGATCCCCAAGGAGCTGTGGCCGCAGGTGGGCGAACTGGGGTTCGGCGGGCTTTACGTGTCCGAGGACTCCGGCGGCGCGGGCCTGACCCGTCTGGACGCCACACTGGTGTTCGAGGCGCTGAGCATGGCCTGCCCGTCGGTCGCGGCCTTTCTGTCGATCCACAACATGTGCGCCAAGATGCTCGACAGTTTCGGCAGTGATGAGCTCAAGGCGCGGATCATGCCCCAGGTTCTGAGCCTGAACACCGTCCTGAGCTATTGCCTGACCGAGCCCGGCTCGGGCTCGGACGCCGCCGCGCTCAAGACCCGCGCCGCGCGGGACAACGAAGGTTACGTGCTGAACGGGTCCAAGGCGTTTATCTCGGGCGGTGGTTATTCGGATGCCTATGTGGTCATGGTGCGCACCGGCGCCGAGGGGCCCAAGGGGATCTCGACGCTCTATGTCGAGGACGGCACACCGGGGCTGAGCTTTGGCGGGCTCGAGGACAAGATGGGCTGGAAGAGCCAGCCCACCGCTCAGGTGCAGTTCGACGACTGCAAGGTGCCCGCCGGCAACCTGGTCGGCACCGAGGGCGACGGGTTCAAATACGCGATGATGGGGCTGGACGGCGGAAGGCTGAACATTTCCGCCTGCTCGCTGGGCGCGGCGCAGACGGCGCTGAACATGACCCTTCAGTACATGGGCGAGCGCAAGGCCTTTGGCCAGAGCATCGACCAGTTCCAGGGGTTGCAGTTCCGGCTGGCGGATATGGAGATCGAGCTGCAGGCGGCGCGCACCTTCCTGCGGCAGGCCGCCTGGAAGCTGGACCAGGGTGCGCCGGATGCCACCAAGTTCTGCGCCATGGCCAAGAAATTCGTGACCGAAGCCGGATCGAAAGTGGTCGACCAGTGCCTGCAGCTGCATGGCGGCTACGGCTACCTGGCCGATTACGGGATCGAGAAACTGGTGCGCGACCTGCGGGTTCACCAGATCCTGGAAGGCACCAACGAGATCATGCGCGTGATCGTCGCGCGCCACATGCTGGCCAACCGCTGAGGACCCGCCCCATGAGCGATATCGACATCCGCGTCACGGGCCGCGCCGGCCGGATCACCTTTACCCGGCCGCAGGCTCTGAACGCGATGACCTATGACATGTGCATGGCCATCGACGCGGCGCTGCGCATCTGGCGCGAGGATGACGCCGTCGCGCTGGTGGTGATCGACGCGGCGGGCGACAAGGCGTTCTGTTCCGGGGGCGATATCGCCGAACTCTATGACACCGGCACGCAGGGCGATTTCGCCTATGGCCGCCGGTTCTGGCGCGACGAGTACCGGTTGAACGCCTTTATCGCGGAATACCCCAAGCCGGTGATCAGCCTGATGCAGGGGTTCACCATGGGCGGCGGCGTCGGCATCGGCTGCCACGGCTCGCACCGGGTGGTGGATGACGGCTCGCGCATCGCGATGCCGGAATGCGGCATCGGGCTGGTGCCCGACGTGGGCGGCACCATGATGCTGGCCAAGGCGCCGGGGCGCCTGGGGGAGTACCTGGGTCTGACAGGCGCGCGCATGGGGCCGGACGATGCCATCCTTGCGGGCTTTGCCGATTGCTATATCCCGCGGGCCAAATGGGGCGACCTGATCGAGATGCTGGAGGCCAGCGGCGACGCCTCCCATGTGCAGAGCCACGCCGAAACGCCCCCCGAGGGCGCGCTGCGGCCGCTGCTGGCCGACATCGACCGGCATTTCGCGGCCCCCTCGTTGGAGGCGCTGCGGGTTTCCCTGCGGGGCGATGACAGCGATTTCGGCGCCGATACGCTCAAAGCGCTGATGCGTGGCGCGCCGCTGTCGCAGGCCTGCACGCTGGACATCCTGAACCGCCTGCGCGCCGGTGGCCCAACCATCCGGGCGGCGCTGGACCTTGAATACCGCTTTACCTGGCGCGCGATGGAGCACGGCGATTTCCTTGAGGGCATCCGCGCCCAGATCATCGACAAGGACCGCAACCCGCAGTGGCAGTTCGCCGGCGGCGAGGTGCCCGACGTGGCGGTGCGCCACATGCTGGCGCCGCTGGGCGAGGATGCCCTGACATTCGAGGAGGAGGAGACGCAGATGAAGATCGGGTTTATCGGGCTGGGAAACATGGGCGGGCCGATGGCCGCCAACCTGGCAAACGCGGGTCACGCGGTGACCGGCTTTGACATGGCCGATGTCAGCATCGAGGGCGTCACCATGGCCGGTTCGGCCGCCGAGGCCGCGACCGGGGCGGATGTGGTGATCACCATGCTGCCCAATGGCGCGATCCTGCGCAGCGTGGCGAAAGACATCATCCCCGCGATGACGGCAGGCGCGGCTTTTGTCGATTGTTCCACCGTCGACGTGGACAGCGCCCGCGCGGTGGCCGAAGAGGCACAGGCAGCGGGGCTGCTGGCGGTGGACGCGCCCGTCTCGGGCGGCGTCGGCGGCGCCAGCGCCGGTACGCTGACCTTTATGGCCGGCGGGACCGAGGCGGGGTTTGCAAAGGCCAGGCCGCTGTTCGACATCATGGGCCAGAAGGCGGTGCATTGCGGTGCCTCGGGCGCGGGACAGGCCGCCAAGATCTGCAACAACATGATCCTCGGCGTCACCATGATCGCCACCTGCGAAGCCTTTGCCCTGGCCGACAAGCTGGGGCTGGACCGGCAGAAGATGTTCGACGTGGTCAGCACCTCGTCCGGCTACAGCTGGACGATGAACGCCTATTGCCCGGCACCGGGCGTCGGGCCGCAATCGCCCGCCGACAACGACTATAAACCGGGGTTTGCCGCCGACCTGATGCTCAAGGACCTGCGGCTGAGCCAGCAGGCCGCCGCAAGCGCCGACGCAGACACCCCGATGGGCGCGCTGGCCCAAGCGCTTTATGCGCAGTTTGTCGAAGAGGAAGACGGCAAGGGCCGCGATTTCAGCGCCATGCTGCCCCGGTTCGAAAAGCGCGGCCGAAGCTGAACGCCCCCTTCGGGCGCGTGTCTCCGGCGGGAGTATTTTTCGAAGAGATGAAACCAGGGGTATGGTTTCGGCGCGCGGTCCCGGTCCGGGGGCGGCGCTCCGCTCCCTGATCGTTCGGCCTTGGGCGGGCAGGTCATGTGAACCGATCACGAGCCGGCGGCGCGTCCCCTTTCATCTCTTCGGCAAATACTCCCGCCGGAGGCACGGGGCCGCAGGCCCGTTTCAGGCGCGGCGGGTTGCCTCAACCGCCGTAAGGATCCTTGGGCATCCGGTCGGAGGACAGGGAATCCTGATGCCGGTAGACCAGCTGTTCGATGGCGTCCGCCAGGTGGATGCGGTCGATATGGTGGTCGCCGCGTTCGACGCGGATGCGGTGGGCGCGCAGCAGCACCTCGGCGTGGGTGCAGCCGGCGGGCGGCTCGAACCGGTAGGAGGCCAGTTCGATCAGCAGGCCCAGCGGATCGGTGAAATAGATCGAATCCATGAAGCCCCGGTCCTTGGGGCCCGAGTGTTTGATGCCGCGTTCGTCCAGCCGTTCGACCGCCTGCCAGAAGGTGGCCTGGCTGACCGAGAAGGCGACGTGGTGCACGCAGCCGGGGTCGGTCGGCGTTCTGTCGGGCGTGCCGCTGCGGTTTTCATTGGTAAAGACGGTGATCAGCCGGCCGTCGCCGGGGTCGAAGTAGACGTGGCCTTCGTCCGGGTTGTCGAGGTTGGGCTGGTCGAAGACGAAGGGCATGCCAAGCACGCCTTCCCAGAAATCTATGGTGGTCTGCCGGTCGGCGCCGGTCAGCGTGATGTGGTGCACGCCCTGTGTCTGAAGCTTGCGCATGTGGTCCTCCGCGGTTTTTTTCAGACTGGCACGCGCGCCGGCCCGTGTCACGGGGGCAGTATCGGGACCGGTGAGCGCCGGTGTCGTCAAGGTTGCGTTGTCGCGCCAGCAGGTGCTAGGTTTTCCGGTACCGAATTTTCGCCAAGTCTTTCCGTTCTGTTTTCATCGGGGCCATTGAATGACCGCCAGCCTGACCCTCACCCTGCAAGACGGAACGGGACAGCCGATCACCGGCGCCCGCGTGACCCTGTTGGACAGCAGCATGCAGCCGGTGGTCACCCATTACCGGGTCGATGACGGCGACACGCTGCAGGGGCTGCCGCAGGGCCAGTTCTATGTCTCGGCGGAGGCGGACGGGTTCTATCAGACCGGGCCGCTGCTGGTGAGCCTGGCCTCTGGCGCGACGCAGACCGCCGCGCCGATGATGGATGTGGCCTCGCTGGTGACGCTGACGGTTACGATTTCGGACGAGATGACCTATTGGGACCCGACCGCGCCGCTGGTCGACGATGCCACGGTGACGATTGTCGATGTCTATGGCAACACGGTGGCCAGCGAAACGGACGTGGACGGCACCGCCGTTTTTGCCGGGATCCAGTCGGGCACTTACCAGATGTTCGTCTCGGCGCTGGGGCATGCGGGGATCGTGCAGACGCTGCTGCTGGGCGATACCGACCTGACCCAGGACACCTTTCTGCAGCAGGCCGATGTCACCTATGAGATGGTCACACAGCCCGCCGGGTCCGCGCCCGAGGTGGTCGATTTCGGCAATTTCGACTTTTTCGTCGCGCGCGACGGGGCGCTGGATTTCTCGCAGATGGTCAGTGCGCTGAACCTGCCCAACATCCTGGGCCGGCGCGGCAACGAGACCATCACCGGCAGCCAGGGCGACGACCGGATTGACGGGCGCGGCGGCGATGACACGGTGCAGGGCGGACCGGGCGACGACACCCTGCGGGGCGGGTCGGGTGACGACATGCTGGACGGCGGCATCGACGACGACATCCTGCTGGGCAAGACCGGCGCCGACACCCTGCGCGACGGCGCCGGCGAGGACCGGCTGACCGGTGGCGCGGATGCGGATATCTTTGTGCTGGTAGCGGATGGCGACCGCGACGTGGTGACCGATTTCGAGCTGGGCGTGGATACGCTGCGGCTGCAGGGGACCAGCTATGGCGCGCTCGCGATCACGGACATGTCCAACGGCAACGTGCGGATCGCCTATGGCAGCGAGGTGCTGATCCTGCGCGATGCCGGAAACACATTGGCCGCCGCCGATCTGACAGCGGACAATTTCGACTTTTTCTGACGCGCGAGCGGCGGTTTTTGCGGGTTATTCCGCCGCCACCTTGCGCGGTTTCAGCATGTCCTTGAGATAGCGCCCGGTGTGGCTGCGCGGCTCTTGCGCGACCTCTTCGGGGGTGCCGGTGGCGACGATCTCGCCGCCGCCGTCGCCGCCTTCGGGGCCGATGTCGATGATGTGGTCGGCTGTTTTGACCACGTCGAGATTGTGTTCGATCACCACCACCGAATTGCCCTGGTCGACCAGTTCATGCAGCACCTCGAGCAGCTTACGCACATCCTCGAAATGCAGCCCCGTGGTGGGTTCATCTAGGATGTAGAGGGTGCGCCCGGTGGAGCGTTTCGACAGCTCTTTCGACAGTTTCACCCGCTGCGCCTCGCCGCCCGAGAGGGTGGTCGCCTGCTGGCCGACCTTGATGTAGTCGAGGCCGACGCGGTGCAGCGCGTCCATCTTGTCGCGGATGCTCGGCACCGCCTTGAAGAACTCGCGCGCCTCTTCAACCGTCATGTCAAGAACGTCGGCTATGCTCTTGCCTTTGAATCGGATTTCCAGGGTTTCGCGGTTATAGCGCGCGCCCTTGCAGGTCTCGCAGGTGACGTAGACATCGGGCAGGAAGTGCATCTCGATCTTGATGACGCCGTCGCCCTGGCAGGCCTCGCAGCGGCCGCCCTTTACGTTGAAGCTGAACCGCCCCGGCTTGTAGCCGCGCGCCTTGGCCTCGGGCAGGCCGGCGAACCAGTCGCGGATCGGGGTGAAGGCGCCGGTGTAGGTGGCCGGGTTCGACCGGGGGGTGCGGCCGATGGGGCGCTGGTCGATGTCGATGACCTTGTCGAGATGTTCCAGACCCTTGATAGTTTCGCAGGGCGCGGGGGTCTGGCGGGCACCGTTCAGCCGCATGCTGGCGGTCTTGAACAGGGTTTCGATGGTCAGCGTCGACTTGCCGCCGCCCGACACGCCGGTGACGCAGACGAACTGGCCCAGCGGGAACTCTGCCGTGACCTCGCGCAGGTTGTTGCCGGTGGCCTTGACCACGGTCACGGCCTTGCCCTTCTTGCCCTCGCGGCGGGTGGCGGGCACCTCGATTTCGCGACTGCCCGACAGGTACTGGCCGGTGATCGAGGCGGCATCGGAGGTGATTTGTGCGGGCGTGCCGTGGCTGACCACCTGGCCGCCGTGGACCCCTGCCCCCGGCCCGATGTCAAAGACGTAATCGGCCTCGCGGATCGCCTCTTCGTCGTGTTCGACGACGATCACCGTATTGCCCTGGTCGCGCAGGTTCTTGAGCGTGGTCAGCAGCCGCCCGTTGTCGCGCTGGTGCAGACCGATGGAGGGTTCGTCCAGCACGTAGAGCACGCCGGTCAGACCCGAGCCGATCTGGGAGGCGAGCCGGATGCGCTGGCTTTCTCCGCCCGAGAGCGTGCCGCTGTTGCGGCTGAGGGTGAGGTATTCGAGCCCGACGTTGTTCAGGAACCCCAGCCTTTCGCGGATTTCCTTGAGAATGGCGCGGGCGATCTCGTTTTTCTGTTTGCTCAGGTGATCGGGGGCGGCCCGGACCCAGTCCAGCGCCTCGCGGATCGACATCTGCACCACCTCGCCCACGTGTAGACCGCCGATCTTGACCGCCAGCGCCTCGGGCTTGAGCCGGTGACCGCCGCAGGTGTGGCAGGGGCGGTTGTTCTGGTAGCGTTCGAATTCCTCGCGGATCCAGTTGCTGTCGGTCTCGCGGTAGCGGCGTTCCATGTTGGGGATGACGCCCTCGAACACGCGGGTGACCTGGTAGACGCGGCCGCCCTCGTCATAGCGAAACGGGATTTCCTCGTCGCCCGACCCATAGAGAAACACCTGTTGCACATGCGCCGGCAGGTCTTTCCACGGGGTGTTCTTGTCGAATTCGTAGTGTTTGGCGATGGCTTCGATGGTCTGCAGGAAATAGGGCGACTTGCCCTTGCGCCAGGGCGCCAGCGCGCCGTCATAGACCTTGAGCGTGGCATCGGGCACCACGAGACGTTCGTCAAAGAAGAGTTCCACCCCCAGCCCGTCGCAATCGGGGCAGGCACCAAAGGGCGCGTTGAAGGAGAACAGGCGCGGTTCGATCTCTGGGATGGTGAAGCCAGAGACCGGACAGGCGAAGTTTTCCGAGAAGGTCAGCCGCTCGGGTTCGCCCTCGGACGGGGCGGTCTGCAGCACGGCGATGCCGTCGGCGAGGTCGAGCGCGGTGCGCAGCGAATCCGCCAGCCGGGTTTCCAGCCCCTCGCGCACCACGATGCGGTCGACCACGACGTCGATGTCGTGGCGGAATTTCTTGTCCAGCGTCGGCGGTTCGTCGAGTTCGTAGAATTCGCCATCGACCTTGACCCGCTGAAAGCCCTGCTTGCGCAACTCCAGGAATTCCTTGCGGTATTCGCCCTTGCGGTCGCGCACGATGGGGGCCAGCAGATAGGCGCGGGTGCCCTCTTCCATCTCCATGATGCGGTCGACCATGTCCTGCACCTGCTGCGCCTCGATGGGCAGGCCGGTGGCGGGGCTGTAGGGGGTGCCGGCGCGGGCAAAGAGAAGCCGCAGGTAATCGTAGATCTCGGTCACCGTGCCGACGGTGGAGCGCGGGTTTTTCGACGTGGTCTTTTGTTCGATGGAAATCGCAGGGCTGAGACCCGCGATATGGTCGACGTCGGGTTTTTCCATCATGTCGAGGAATTGCCGGGCATAGGCCGACAGCGATTCCACATAGCGGCGCTGCCCCTCGGCATAGATGGTATCAAAGGCCAGCGAGGATTTGCCCGAGCCGCTGAGGCCGGTGATCACCACGAGCTGATCGCGCGGGATGTCCACGTCGATGCTCTTGAGGTTGTGTTCGCGCGCGCCGCGAACTTCGATATGTTTCAGCTCAGCCATGGTGCCCCCACGTTGGTGCCCCTGATTTAGGCGAAGCCGGGCGAGTCTCCAACCAAAAAACGTGAACAAAGAGTGAACGAGCGCAAAAACGCCACTTCCCCGCTTTAAATTCACGATCTTGAATGTTATTTGAGAGGCGATCGGGTCCACGGGGACCGGAACCAGAGGATTCGGCGACGATGTTTTTCTTCAGGCAGAAGCAGGCACCGGGCATGAGCCCGGCTGAGGCGATCGAGGGCGCGCGGGACGGCAGCGTCACGGTGATCGACGTGCGCGAGCATGGCGAAGTGGCGATGTCGGGCAAGGCGCAGGGTGCGCTGCATATCCCGCTGATGCGCCTGCGCGACATGGCCGACCCCCGGCACCCGGATTTTCACCCGGACCTGAACAGCACCAGCCGGATCGCGATCTATTGCGCCTCGGGCGGCCGGTCGGGCGCGGCGGCCAATACCCTGCGCCAGCTGGGCTATGAGGACGTGCACAACATCGGCGGCTTTGGCCATTGGGTCAAAGCGGGCGGCGCGGTCGAACGGGGCTGACCGCTTACGTCTTGCGGGCAATCGCCCAGGCGCAGATCGGCATGTTGGGATCGTTTTTCAGATCGTCGGTTTCGGCGTTGTATTGCGGTGGCCAGCGCGGCTCCATGTTGCGCAGGGCGGCGTTGCGGTTGCCCCATTGTTCGGCGCGGATCTCGGACCGGTCAAAGCCGCATTCCACCAGCAGGTTGGTCAGCCCGCGCGCGGTCCAGCGCGAGCAGTCCATCGGGGCGGCGTGAAACGGGATGAAGAACGGCACCGCCAGCCAGAAATGCCCGCCCGGTTTCAGCATCGCGTGCACGTTCTGCGTGGCGCGGTAGGGCCGGTCGAGATGTTCCCAGACCTGATTGGCAAGGATCAGGTCGAACTGGAACACGGCGCCGCTCTCGTCGGTAAACGGGTCGATGCAGACGTCGTATTCAGGATAGATGAACCGCCGGTAGCTGCGGAAATCGAACATCGCCCCCCATTTGCCCGAGATTTCGGCGACATCGATATCGGGACCGAGGTCGCGGATCATCTTGCGGCTGGCCCGGCCCATGGCGATGCGATTGAGGCTTGGCATGACTGCTCCCGTGGTTTTGCGGCGAGCTAACCACAGGAGCCCGATGCGGGCAATCGCAGCCGCCTATTCCATCGCCAGGATCAAGTTGCGGACCACCGGGTAGATGTCGTGTTCCCAACGGCGGCCGTTGAACACACCGTAGTGGCCGACGTTGGCCTGCAGGTGATGCCGTTTCAGGTGTGGCCGCAGGGACGAACACAGATCGTGTGCCGCCGCCGTCTGGCCCAGCCCGCAGATGTCGTCGCGCCCGCCCTCGACCGTCAGCAGCGCGGTCTTGCGGATCGCCGAAGGGTTGACGCGGCGGCCCTTGTACATGAATTCACCCCGTGCCAGGTCCGCCTTTTGGAACACCCGGTCGACGGTTTCGATATAGAATTCCTCGGTCAGGTCCAGCACGGCAAAGTATTCGTCGTAGAAGTCCTTGATCCGGTTGGCTTCTTCCTGCTCGCCGGCGACAAGGTGGTCATAGAGTTTCTTGTGCTGTGCCTGGTGGCGGTCCATGTTCATGTTCATGAAGGCGGTGAGCTGGACAAAGCCGGGGTAGACCTTGCGCCCTGCCCCGGCAAAGCGCATCGGCACCCGCGCGATGACGTTGTTCTGGAACCAGCTGAGCGGCTTGTCAAAGGCGAGGTGGTTGACCTCGGTCGGGCTTTCGCGCACGTCCACCGGTCCGGCCATCAGGGTCATGGTCCGAGGGGTGGCGGGATTGTCGTCCTCGGACATGATCGCCACGGCGGCGAGCGCCTGAACGCAGGGCTGGCAGACGCCGAGCAGGTGGCCGCCGGGTCCGATCTCTTCCATGAAGCGGATCAGATAGGCGATGTAGTCATCCACCCCGAAACGCCCGGCGCTGCGCGGCACGTCGCGGGCATTTTTCCAATCGGTGATATAGACGTCATGATCGCGCAGCAGGGTCCGCACGGTGCCCGCCAGCAGGGTGGCGAAATGGCCCGACAGCGGCGCGGTCACCAGCACCTTGGGCTGAACCGTGTCGGTGTCGCGGCGGAACCGCAGAAGGTTGCCAAAGGGCATGTCGAGCACGACCTCTTCGGTCACCGGCACGATGCGGTTGTTGATCTCGACGCTGTTGATTCCGTATTTCGGGCGGCTGTGGGTCAGCTGGAACCGCGACAGCATTTCCATGAACGCCGACTGGTGACGGGTCATGGCGGCAAAGGGCCCGTCCACCATTGGCATGAAGTTCAATGCCATCCGTGCCGAAGTTCGCAAAGGGCTGATAAAATCATCAAGTCCCTGATAAGTCGCATAAAGCATAGCGTTCCGCCTGTGTTAACCCTTGAAAACCCTAGCCACGTCCCCCCGGGGAATGCGACGAAAAACAGGCGGCCTGCGGTGGCAGACGACGCAAATAGATCGGATCGGAGGCCAAATGACCGGCGCAACGCTTACAATTTCATCGAAAAACTATTCCTCCTGGTCGCTGCGTGGCTGGCTGCTGTGCAAGATGGCCGGGCTGGAGTTCACCGAGGCCATGGTCGACATGGACAGCCCCGACGCACGCCAGGAACTGCTGCTGCTGACGCCATCGGTTCTGGTGCCGCGCCTGACCGACGATACGGTCGATGTCTGGGACACGCTGGCGATCGCCGAATACCTGTATGAAATCAAGCCCAAGGCCGGACTGTTCCCCGATGACATCGGGGTGCGCGCCCATTGCCGGGCGGTTGCGGGCGAGATGCATTCGGGGTTCTACAACCTGCGCTCGGCGCTACCGATGAACCTGAAGGCCAAGCACGAGACGTTCAAGATCTTTTCCGGTGCGCGGCCGGACGTGGAGCGGATCAAGACGATCTGGCACGAATGCCTGGATACCTATGGCGGGCCGTTCCTGTTCGGGACCCCGACCGTGGCGGACGCCATGTATGCGCCGGTTTGCACCCGGTTCAACACCTACTCGGTGCCGCTGGACGACACGCTGCAGGGGTATGTGGACACCATCATGAATTGGGCGCCGATGGTCGAATGGACCAAGGGCGCCCTGGAAGAGCCCGACGAGATCGTCGAGCTCGAGGTCGAGTTCTGACGCTTTACATGTGGATAACGCGCCCGAAAGCGTCGAGCACGCTTTCGTGCATCATCTCTGACAGGGTCGGATGCGGGAAGACCGTGTTCATCAGGTCTTCTTCGGTGGTTTCCAGCTGGCGGCCCACCACGTAGCCCTGGATCATCTCGGTGACCTCGGCCCCGACCATATGGGCGCCCAGCAACTCGCCGGTCTTGGCGTCGAAGACGGTTTTCACCATGCCCTCGGGTTCGCCCAGCGCGATCGCCTTGCCGTTGCCGATAAAGGGGAAGCGACCGACCTTGATGTCGTAGCCCAGTTCCTTGGCCTTGGCCTCGGTATAGCCGACGCTGGCCACCTGCGGGTGGCAATAGGTGCAGCCGGCAATCGATTCAGGCTTGACCGGATGCGCGTGCTTGCCCGCGATCAGCTCGGCCACCATGACGCCCTCGTGCGACGCCTTGTGCGCCAGCCAGGGCGCGCCGGCGATGTCGCCGATGGCATAGAGCCTGTCGACACCGGTGCGGCAGAATTCATCCGTCACCACATGGGTGCGGTCGATCTTGACGCCCAACGCCTCCAGCCCGAGGTTTTCGACATTGCCGACGATGCCCACGGCGGAAATCACGGTGTCGAATTCCTGCTTTTCGACCTTGCCGCCGACCTCGATATGCGCGGTGACCTTGCCTTTGGCGCGGTCGAGCTGCTTGACCATGGCTTTCTCCATGATCTTCATGCCCTGTTTGACGAACTGCTTCTTGGCAAAGGCGCTGATTTCGGCGTCTTCGACCGGCAGCACGCGGTCCATCACCTCGACCACGGTCGTGTCGGCGCCCAGCGTGTTATAGAAGCTGGCGAATTCGATGCCGATGGCGCCCGATCCGATGACCAGCAGTTTCTTGGGCATCCTCACCGGCTGCAGCGCGTGCTTGTAGGTCCAGACCAGATCGCCGTCGGCCTCGAGCCCCGGTAGTTCGCGGGCGCGCGCGCCGGTGGCCAGAACGATGTTCTTTGCCGTCAGCTCTTCGGTGCCCTTGTCGGTCTTGACGGTGACCTTGTCCTTGGCGGGGATCGTCGCCTCGCCCATCACCACGGTGATCTTGTTCTTTTTCATCAGGTGGCCGATGCCGCCCGACAGCTGCGCCGCCACCCCGCGCGAACGTTTCACGACGGCGTCGAGGTCATAGCCGATGTTGTCGGCCTTAAGGCCGAAATCCTTGGCCCGCTCCATCAGGTGAAAGACCTCGGACGAGCGCAGCAGCGCCTTGGTCGGGATGCAGCCCCAGTTCAGGCAGATGCCGCCCAGGTGTTCGCGTTCGACGATGGCGGTTTTCAGCCCCAGCTGCGCACCGCGGATCGCGGCGACATAGCCGCCCGGCCCGGCACCGATGACGATCAGATCAAAAGTATTCGCGGCCATGGCTTCCCCCTCGGCGCAACAGGTCTCCAGAAAGTAGTTTAGCATTAAACTACTTTTGAATTTAGTTCAATGGGCGACACCCGCGACAAAACGGACGCAGGGTCAAGGCTCCCCTCTCCACACCCTTTGCACGGTATACTTGCCAAGGCCGAGACGCTAGTCTTTGTGCAACGGGACCGCCGGCAGGGACCGGCGGTCAGCTGTAACACATTGGACCCCAACGATATTGAAAGGCTGCCCCATGGCCAAAGTTCTCAAAGACCTGGTGCTGGCGATGATCAACGCCACCTTGATCCTGATCCTGCTTTGCCTGTTTTTCGCGTGGCGGGTGTCGTCGACGCTGGACGGGCTGGTCGCGACCTTTGCCCGGAATCTGGAGGTTGTCGCGCCGCTGCGCGAGGATGTGCAGGGCATGGCCGCCGAACTGGCGGCGCTGCGCGGCGACCTGCAGGCGGTCAAATCACAGACCGGCGAGGTCAGTTCGGCCACGATGACACGGATCAAGACGCGGGTGGACCAGATCGACGCCAAGCTGGAGGATGCACGGAACCGGATGGCCGATCTGCAGGGCGCGCCAGAGCGGTTGATGGATCAGGCACTGCAACAGGCGTCGGACAAGTTCACGCAGAGCGTGATCGACATCCGCAACTGCACGCCGCCAGACAGCGGCGTTGCCGGAAGCTGATCGGGGCGCGATTGGCGGTGGTCAGCCCGCCGCCTGCAAATCGCGCACGGTGCGGCCGTATCCGCCGCTGGTCACGAACCGGCGCTCGGCCCCCGTGGTGGAACGGTCCAGCGCCTCGTTGCGGAACGGGAAGCGGCCGAACATGCGGATCACCTCACGGTGGGCGCGGGCGTGCAACAGGTTGCCGGTGCCCGATGCGGGCATCCGTTCACACATCAGCCGCACACAGCGTTCCTGGTCTACCAGGTTTTCCGAATGCATCATCGGCAGGTAAAAGAACTGCCGCGCGGGTTCGTCGATCTTGAGATCCCAGCATTTGTCCACCGCCGCCTTGGCCGCGGCCAGTGCGGCGCGGTCTGTCGCGAACGCCTTGGCCTGTCCGCGGAACATGTTGCGCGGCAGTTGGTCGGTGAGGATGATATAGGCGAGGACACCGCTTGGGTAGGTCAGCCAGAGCGAGAAGCGGCCGTCGCGGGCCCCCTCCCAGGTGGTCAGGAACCGATCGCGGATTTCGGCATCGAATGCCTCGTCCTGAATATACCACTTGGCCTCTCCGGCCTCGTCCAACCAAAAACTCAGTACTTCTTCAGGCCCAGCCATGGGTCATGGTCTCCACTTTTGCCCAGGTGACATCTCAAGTTAAGAATGTTTTACCAAACTGTTACAGTAACATTTTGCAACAGGGCCGACATATCAAAGGGAATTATGCCGTCTCTGCGTCATCCTGCCCCTCCAATTCGGCCTCGATGGCTACTTCTTGGGCATATTCGACCGCATAGGCGGTCGAGGACGGGGCCACCGGGGTCATGATACCGCTGTCCTGGATCGGCGCGGCCGGGCGTCGCGTCGCCCGCCATGCGGCGTATCCCGCAAGGCTGAACAGCAAGACGGCCATCACCAGGAAGAACCCCGCCGGCCCGAAAACACCATCGCCCATCAGCCAGCCGGTGATCACCGGACCGGCGATCGCGCCCAGACCGTTGATGAACACCAGCCCGCCCGAGGCGGCGGCCATGTCGTCGTGCTGGAGGTAGTCGTTGGTATAGGCGATCAGCATCGAATAGAGCGGGTTGGCGAGCCCGCCGATGACAAAGGCCGCGATCAGCAGCATGACGTAGTTGCCGCCCAGGAGCATCCCCAGCAGTGCACCGGCCCCGCCTCCGGCGGACACCAGCATGATCAGCTGGCGCCGGTCCATCCGGTCCGAAGCCCAGCCCAGCGGATATTGCAGCAGGGTCGCGCCGACATAAAACGTGGCGACAAAGGCCGAGATCTGCGGCAGAGAGAGCCCGACCTTGGCGCCGTAGACCGCGCTCATCCCGAATTGCGCGGCAAAGACACCGCCCATCAGGAACATGCCGATACAGCCGGTGGGCGAGGTTTTCATCAGCTGCCGCAAGCTCATCGGTTTGGTGGTGTCGAAGGCGGGCGTCGGGCTGATCGACAGCAGGATCGGGCCAAAAGAGATCGAGATCAACACCGAGGCCATGACGAAGGTCTCATAACCCGATGGATCGCCCACCAGCAGCAGCGCCTGCGCGGTGACGATGCCGATCATCTGCACGATCATATAGGCCGACAGCGCCTGCCCCCGGTTTTCATTGTCGGCGGCGTTGTTCAACCAGCTTTCGGCGGTCACATACACACCCGAGAAGCAAAAACCGATGACGACGCGGCCCAGCGCCCATGCGATCGGGTTGGTAAAGGCCGGATACAGGATCATCACCGCCGAGATGAAAGAGGCCAGCGCCGCAAACACGCGCACATGGCCGACCCGGCGGATCATGTCGGGCGCCAGCCGCGACCCGCCGAGAAAGCCGACGAAATAGGCGGACATGACGATGGACATCTCGAAAGTCGAGAACCCTTCGATTTCGCCGCGCACACCCAGCAGCGTGCCCTGCAGGCCGTTGCCGATCATCAGCAGGCCCATTCCCAGCAGCAGCGCCCAGGCGCTGGTCAGAACTTGTTTCATGTCTCGGCTCCGTTACGCGGTCATGGGTCTTGCCCTACCAGAACGCATCGGGGGGCGGTCGTCCATTCCAGCGACATGAATGGTGTCGGTTTCGGCATTTATCGGTTTTTTGCAGGTTACGGGATCAGCAGCGAGGCGTCACCGTAGGAGAAGAAGCGATATCCGTCGCGCACGGCATGATCATAGATGCGGGCGATGCGATCCTGCCCCATCAGGGCAGAGACCAGCATCAGCAGGGTGGATTTGGGCAGGTGAAAGTTGGTCATCAGCGCGTCGGTCACGCGGAACTGGAAACCGGGATAGATGAAGATGTCGGTGTCGCCTTCCCATGGCGCGATCTGCCCGCCCTGCGCGGCGCTTTCGATCAGCCGCAGCGCGGTGGTGCCGACCGGGATCACCCGGCCGCCGGCGGCGCGGGTGGCGGCGATCTCTGACGCGGCCTGCGGGCTGACGCGGCCCCATTCGGCGTGCATCTTGTGGGTGGTCACGTCCTCGACCTTGACCGGCAGAAAGGTGCCGGCGCCCACGTGCAGGGTCACATAGGTGAAATCGACGCCATGTTCCGCCAGCCGCCGCAGCAGCGGTTCGTCGAAATGCAGCGAGGCGGTGGGCGCGGCGACCGCGCCCGCGTGGCGCGCCCAGACGGTCTGGTAGTCGGTCTTGTCCTGTTCGTCGGCGGCGCGTTTGGCGGCGATATAGGGCGGCAGCGGCATCGCGCCCGCCTCGGCCAGCGCGGTGTCGAAATCCGCGCCCGTTGCGTTGAAGCGCAGGTGCCCCTGCCCTTCGGCCACGGCTTCGAGCGTGGCGCGCAGCCCGGCGGCAAAGGTGATCTCTTCTCCGACGCGGATTTTCTTGAGCGGTTTCAGCAGCGCCGACCAGCACCCGTCGGCGCGCGGCTCCAGCAGGGTGACCTCGATCCGGGCGGCGGTGTCGCCCTGTGCGCCGCTACGGTGGCGGTGGCCGCTGAGCCGCGCGGGGATCACGCGGGTGTCGTTCAGCACCAGCCGGTCGCCGGGGCGCAGCCAGGCCGGCAGGTCGGTGACGCGGGCGTCGGTGATCGCGTCGCCCTGCGCCACCAGCAGCCGCGCCGAGGAGCGCGGCACGGCGGGCCGGGTGGCGATGCGGTCGTCGGGCAGGTCAAAGTCGAAATCGCTGAGTTTCATGGCGGCGCTATAGGACGGCGCGGGGGAATTGGCCATGCCCCTTTTGCGGGATGGTCATCGACCGCCGGCAGAGCCGTCCTGCGGGTCGGGCGCGGTACGCGGTTCGCGTTTCTGCGGCACGGTGCCATCTGTGGTGGTCGGCGGCGCACCGCGAAAGATTTCACGGAACATGCCCGGCGCGAGCCCCGACAGCGGGTTGACCTGCACGCCGGGCGCGTCGGCCGGGCCGGTCAGCGTGTAATTGAACCCGATCACCCCCTCGCCCTTGCGGGTCAGGACGCTGCCGATGCTGTTGAGCAGGTAGACCGGCGAGATCACACCGCGCATGTTCAGGTTGCCGCTGTTGAAATCAAAGATCCCGTCCATCGACAGGCCGATCGACGGGCCAACCGCGCTGCTTTCCAGCAGGGTCAGCCGGTCGGGGCCGATATGGAACCGGGCGTCGACCTCGGTGAACTGGATGCCCTGCCCCGCCATTTCATCCAGCAGCCCGACCACGCTGACCGCATTCAGCAGCGCCGCCATCGCCGGCGCGTCCTTGACCCGTGTGTCGGTCACCCGCAGCACGCCGTCGAACTGGCCGGTGCCCGCCGGGGTCAGCCGCAGGGTAAAGGCGCCGCCGCGCCCCTGTTCGAGGATACCGGCAGAGCGGAACACGCCGCCGCCGTCGGCGGATTGCACCTCGATCGCAGAGCCCCTGGGGGTTGGGAAAATGCGGCCCGTGACGGGGGTCTGGCCGTTCAGTTTGCCGCTGAAAGGGCCGCTCAGCCCGCCGGCGGTGGTGAAATCGCCAACGAAATCCGTCAGCGCCAGCGTATTGGTGACCTGCAGCCGGTCCAGCCGCGCCCGGAGCGGCCCCGACCCGCCGGATCCCGCCGCCCCGCCCGAGGCGCGGTCCAGCGGCGCACGGCGCAGATCGACGGAGCCGGTCAGGATACGGATGTCGGGGGCGGCAGCGCCCCGCCCGACCAGTTCCACGGCCGCGTCCAGCCAGCCGTCGAGGCGTACCGAGCCCAGCAGCGCCCGGTCCAGCCCGCCGCCCGCCTTGTTCAGGACGCTGCCCGTGGCGCTGAGCCCGGCGGCCTGCATGGTCAGCTGGTCGATCCGCGCGGTATCGCCAAGGGTGCCGGTCAGCTCAAGCAGCCCGCTGTCGTCCTGCGGTTTGCGCCAGCCCAGCTGCGGCAGGCTGAGCCCGACGCCGCGCAGGTCCGATTGCATTGCCAGGAGCGGCGGCGCGTCTGGGCCGAGATCCAGCGTGAAACGACCGGTGCCCTGCCCGCTGACCGAGCCCTGCGGCAGGCCGATGTTGAAGGTATCGACCAGGCGCGGCGACAGTTCGACCTGGCCGCTGACCCGGCTGGATTTACCGACCCCTTCGCCCAGCGGCTGTTGCCAGCGCAGCACCACCGGCAGGTCGCCGATGCGGGCGGTACCGGCCAGCGCGATATGGGTCTGGTCGCCCTCGACCTGCAGCGCGGTGGCCGAGACCTGCTGGCCCGGCACCAGAACCGTGCTTTGGGCATCCTGGATCTCGCCCGTCAGGTGAAACTGCATCTCACCGAACTGCGCACCCTTTTTCAATGGCACCGACAGGGTGCCCACAAGCGTGGCGGTGCCGTCGGCCATGTCGACCGGCAGCGGCGTGCCCTTGAGCACTTCGATCGGCGGGCGGTTCAACAGCGACAGGATGCTGGTCACCGGGCCGTCGATCTGCAGCCGGGCAATGCCCGGCGCGGCCTTTTTGATCGACGTGTCGGGAATGATGAAGGACGAGCCCGCCACATCCAGCGGGCCGCCCTGATCGGGGGTCACCGTGCCCGCGGTGACCGTGGTGACAAGCCGGTTGTCGATAAAGGTGGTCTGGCCGGTGGCGCCGGTGATCGGCGGCATGAAGCGGTGGAACCGGATGTCGGAACGGGCATATTCGAAATCGGCGTACAGCGTGGGTTTGGCGCCGGGGCGCAGGCGCAGCGCCAGGTCGATGTCGCTGAGGTCGCCGGCCAGCAGGTTTTCATCGACCCAGAGGCGCGGTTTCGGAGCCACGAATTCGGGCCAGAGCGCCACCAGCTGGCGCGCCTCGATTTGGTCGACCTGCCCGTCCAGCGCACCGGTCCAGCCGCCCTCGGCGACCGAGACGTCGCCACCCAGCCGCAGGGTGCTGTCGCCGACCACCAGCGACATCTGCCCCAGCCGCAGACGGAAAGGGGCCAGTTCCAGCCGGAAGTCGGCCAGCGCCCGCCCCAGCGGGGCGGGTTCGGTATACAGCCCCGGCGGGTTGACCACGAGGTTCGACAGGGTGAACTGCCCGGTCAGGTCGGTGAGCTGGCCGTTGTTCACGGCGCCCAGCCAGGCCTGCCCCTCGGCCAGCCCGCTGCCCCAGGCGCTGTCGACCGAGAGTTCGTCAAAGGTGAGCACCCGTTCCGCCGGGTCGTAGGAGAAATAGCTGCGCGCACCGTCGAACGGGATCGGGCGGGCCTGGGCCGAGGGCTGCACCACCCCGGCGCCGATGTTCAGCGTCGCCGACAACCGCCCCAGCGCGCCCGCGCTGTTGACGCTGCCGCGCAGGGCGCCCGAGATCGGCGCACGCAACACGTCCAGCCAGGCCAGCGCCACGCTTTGCGCGGCGATGTCGGCGGCGGCGAGATCCTCGATGACGACGCCGAATTCGGCCTCTGTCTCGCCGATGCGGCTGGCATAGTTCATCTCGACCGAGCTGGCGTAGGCACGACCGCTGAGCAGGGCGAACCCGGCGCCGAGGCTCAGATCGTCGCCCTTGCGGTCGAGCTGGATATGCCCGCCGTCGAGGGTCCAGGCGCGGCCCTGCCGGGCGTCCTCGTAGCGCAGGATCAGCCCGTCCAGTTCCACCGACACCAGCGCCGACAGCTGCGGCAGCTGGAAGATGCGGTCGCTGGCCTCGATCAGCTGCGGCACCGTGGCGGCCTGCCCCACCGGTGTCGCCATTTCGCTGAACGACAGCGAAAACGCGCCGTCGCTGTCGCGGCGCAGGCTGGCGGAGCCGCCGCTGAGAAAGATCTGTTTCGGCTGTACCTGGCCCTGCAGCAGCGGCCGCATGGCCAGGCTCGCCTCGGCGAAACTGAGCGCGGCGATGGGGCGGCCTTCGGCGTCGTTGAGGGTGACGTCGCGCAGCCGCAGACGCGGGCGCCAGCCCTTGTGGATGACGAATTCGACGTCGCCAAATCCGATCTGCAGGCCGCCCATGTTGCGTTCCAGCCGCGCCTCGACCCGATCGCGCAGCCAGTCCGGCGCGCGCATGTTCTGGCCGATCACCAGCACCGCCGCCAGCAGGGCAAGCGCGCCCAGCACCAGCGACACCCGCAGCGACCAGACCCCGGCGTGGCGGGCGCGCGACCGTTTGCGCGGCGCGCGGGCATTCCCCGGACCGGGTCCGGCGCTTTCCTGTTGCTCGTCGCGGTCTATTATGGAACTCACGTGTTTCAAAACCTGTGGAGTGACCCGATGCCCGATATCGCCGATACCGCCCCCGATTTCACCCTGCCCCGCGATGGCGGTGGCGAAGTGACCCTGTCCGGCCTGCGGGGCAGCGCCGTTGTTCTGTTTTTCTATCCCCGCGATGATACGCCGGGCTGCACCAAGGAATCCATCGGCTTTTCCCATGCTCTGCAAGCCTTTGCCGATGCCGGCGCGCAGGTCTACGGGATTTCCCGCGATACCGTCGCCAAGCATGACAAATTCGTCGCCAAGCACGACCTGACGACGCCGCTGTTGTCGGATGCCGAAGGGACGGTCTGCGAGGACTACGGCGTCTGGGTGGAAAAGAACATGTACGGCAAGAAATCGATGGGCATCGAACGCTCGACCTTCCTGATCGACGCCGAGGGCAAGATCGCGCAGGTCTGGCGCAAGGTAAAGGTCGACGGCCACGTCGAGGCGGTGCTGGAGGCGGTAAAGGCGCTGTAACGCGCCGCCCGGCCCGCCATCCCGCCGCTGGCAAATCGGTGTTTGGAAATGCATCGCGTTCTCGTGCTAGAGTGGACTTTTAGCAATGTGATAGACTGGAGGTCATTGTGCCTGTTATTGACGGAACGCGGCGTTCGGAAACCCTGGAAGGGACGCCTGGTGACGACATCATCAATGGCAATGGCGGGAACGACAGTTTCTTTGGCCACTTTGGGAATGACCTCCTCCGCGGCGGCGCCGGCAACGATCTTTTTCGCAGCAGCCCTGGCAGCAACCGCTCCTTTGGTTTTGGGGGCAATGATGTTTTCAGGTGCGTCGGCAACGCAGCTTGGGAGGGCCGTTGGGACGAGATTTTTTATGGCGGCAGCGGCTACGATTTATTGTATTTGGATCTCCAATACATGGACATCCCGGGTCAGTTTGTATTCGACGCCACACCAGGTCCAGACGGCTTCGGATACGCGTCGGGTGATCTCTTCTTTCGTCAAATCGAGGTGTTCAATATCCGAGGTTCGGAAAGAAGTGACATCATTACAACCGGAAACGGCAATGACAGGATTTACGGACACGAGGGCGATGATGTTCTGAACGGTCGCGGGGGCGACGACTACCTGTGGGGCGGCCATGATAGCGATACCATTCTAGGCGGCGGCGGAGACGACTTAATCCTCTGTGACGCCACATTAATATTTTCCGGCGATGACGTCGTCTACGGCGGCACTGGACATGACGAGATTTGGGGCTCTTGGGGTTACGACAGGCTTTGGGGTGGGCCGGGCAATGACACCATAGACGGTGGTCGAGATCATGATCTGCTGATGGGCGGATCCGGCGATGATAGCCTGGAAGGCGACTTAGGCAGAGACACCCTGCACGGGCAATCCGGCTCGGATCAGTTGGTGGGTGGAAGCGGCGATGACATCCTGCGGGGCGGAGACGGTAATGACATCCTGCAGGGCGGTGACGACGATGACATCTTGTCCGGCGGCACCGGCGACGATTTTTTGCAGGGCGGAAACGACAACGACGAACTTCGCGGTCAGGCCGGATCGGATACGCTGGACGGGGGCACCGGAAACGACATCCTGCTGGGCGGCGCGGATGCGGACCGGTTTGTTTTCGACGAAGACTACGACTTTGATAGAATTCAAGACTTTGACTTGATCGAGGATCGGATACATCTTTCGTCGAGGTTGTGGAGTGACGATCCGACGATCGTTACGGCCAGCCAGGTTATCGCTGAGTACGGCCAGATAACGAACCATGGCCTTTTGCTGGACTTCGGCGGCGGCGATACCTTGCTGCTGCGCGGGGTCGTCGATACTGCGGGCGTGACGGCCGCAATCGACTTTTTCTGAAGGAACACATTGGCCGGACGAAACCAGCCGGGCGACAGTTTCGGTTCTGGCGAAAATGGAGGCGCGCACGCTGTCGAGTGGTGCCCGAACGAAGGATCATCAAGTCCGTGTCCCGCCGCTGGCAAATCGGTGTTAGAAATGCGTCGCTTACGCGTGCTAGGGTGGACCTTTAGCAATCTGATAATCTGGAGGTCATTGTGCCTGTTATTGACGGAACGCCCCTGTCGGAAACACTGCGTGGCACGCCTGGTGACGACATCATCAACGGCAATGGCGGCGACGACGAATTTGATGGCCGCCAAGGGGATGACCGCCTTTTTGGCGGCGCGGGCGATGATGTCTTTCACAGCAGCGGCGGCAATGACCGCTCTTTCGGCTTTGCCGGCGATGACCGGTTTATTTGCCGTCATCAGGACGAAACATTTCTCGGTGGTGCCGGCTACGATGTTTTGTCCATTGATGCCTCAGGCGCGTCCGGCAACTTTCTGTTCGACGCCACACCCGACGCAAACGGGTTCGGCAACGCGTCGCGCAATATCCGTTTTCGCCAGATCGAAGAGTTCACCGTCATCGGCGGCAGCCGCGCTGATGTCGTGACGACGCTTGGCGGCGATGACTGGATCGCGGGCGGGGGCGGCGATGACTACCTGGATGCAGGCGGCGGCGATGACGAATTGTCCGGCGGCGACGGAAACGACATCCTCCGGGGCGGCGGCGGAAATGACCGGATCATTTGCGACTTCATCACAAGTGGCGGTCATGATGTTGCCTACGGCGGCGCTGGGGCTGATGAGATTTGGGGGTATGTGGGCGACGACCGGATTTGGGGCGGGCGGGACGACGACCGGATTGATGGCGGGGACGGTGATGACCTGCTGGTCGGCGGGGTCGGCAACGACGTCCTGCGCGGCGGGGCAGACAACGACACCATGATCGGGCAATCCGGCGCGGACGAGATGCTGGGCCAGGCCGGCGACGACAGCCTGCGCGGGGGCGACGGCAACGATGAACTGGATGGCGGCGCTGGCGACGATGTTCTGAACGGGCAGTCGGGCGATGACACCCTGCTCGGCGGCAACGGCCAAGATATCCTGTTTG
Organism: Seohaeicola saemankumensis; assembly: GCF_020171285.1. Taxonomy (GTDB): domain Bacteria; phylum Pseudomonadota; class Alphaproteobacteria; order Rhodobacterales; family Rhodobacteraceae; genus JAIUZI01. The sequence goes on along the minus strand of NZ_JAIUZI010000008.1, from coordinate 9,693 downwards.
GCGGCTCTGGCGACGACATGCTGCAGGGCGGCGACCATGGCGACCTGCTGCGCGGCCAGGCCGGGTCGGATACGCTGGACGGGGGCACCGGCAACGACATCCTGCTGGGCGGCGCGGATGCGGACCGGTTTGTTTTCGACGTCGGGTACGATCAGGACCGGATTCACGATCTGGATCTGAGCGAAGACCGGATCCTGCTGTCCACGGCATTGTGGGGCGACGATTTGACGGTTCAGGAGAGTGATATCGTCACCGATTTCGGCCACATGACCGCGCAGGGGCTTTTGCTGGACTTCGGCGGCGGCGATACCTTGCTGCTGCGCGGGGTCGTCGATACAGCGGGCGTGACGGCCGCAATCGACTTTTTCTGAAGGAACGACCCGGAATGACCAAGACAGCCGCGCGGCGCGCCACCCTGACGGAAATGGCGGTGGAGGTGCTGACCACCGCCGACGGGCGCGCCAAGACCGCGCTGTCGCATGCCCATGCCGCCGCCTGGCGGGCGGCGCGGGCCGGCGAGGCGCCGATGATCAAGGTGGGTACCGCAGAGCCGCCTCTGCGCCCGTCCCGGCCTGACCGCCCCGAGTTGCTGGACCCGCGCGAGGTACCCAAGCGCAAGCCCGGATCGCCCGCCGGGCGCATCGCGCTGCTGCATGCGGTGGCCCATATCGAGCTGAACGCGGTCGACCTGCACTGGGACATCATCGCGCGGTTCGGCCATGTGCCGATGCCGATGGGATTCTATGACGACTGGGTCAAGGCGGCGGACGAAGAATCCAAACATTTCAACCTGATGTGCGACTGTCTTGAAGCGATGGGCAGCTTTTATGGCGACCTGCCCGCCCATGCCGGCATGTGGCGCGCGGCAGAGGATACCGCCGAGGATCTGATGGGCCGCCTCGCGGTGGTGCCGATGGTGCTGGAGGCGCGCGGGCTGGACGTGACGCCCGGCATGATCAAGATCTTTCGCAATGCCCGCGCCGATCAGGCGGTGGCCGCGCTGGAGACGATCTATGCCGAGGAGGTCGCCCATGTGGCCTATGGCTCCAAGTGGTTCCATTTCCTGTGCGGGCGCGAAAATTCCGACCCCAAGGATGTGTTTCACGGGCTGGTGCGGCGCTATTTCCACGGCGCGCTGAAACCGCCCTTTAACGAGGAAAAACGCGCCGAGGCCGGGCTGCCGCCGGACTTCTACTGGCCGCTGGCCGAGGAGACCCCGAAGCAGCACGGCGGCACGACCTGAGAGACAGACGGCAAGGCTCACGGGCAAGCCCTTGGAATCGGCGGATATTCGCCCATACACAACCTATAGGAGAGCGACGCGGGGTTCTGCGGTCAACAAACTTGCCCAAAAGCAAGGCGACCGTTATGCACACGCCTCAGGGCGCCCCGACAGCGGCGGCGGCGCCTGTTGGGATGGGACAAGGAATACCGCGTGCGAACACGTATCGCTATAAGAACCCACGCCATTTTGGAAAGTCTCTTTCCGGAACGGCGGGTCTTTCTGAAATCCGACAACGACACCAGATTCATCCGGCTGCGTCCGATCACCCAGGTGATCGCTTATGCCGGCGCGTCGGCCGTGGTGGCCTGGGCCATCATCGCCACCGCCGTCCTGCTGATGGACAGCATCGGGTCGGGCAACTTTCGCGAACAGGCCAAGCGCGACCAGCGGGTCTATCAGGAACGGCTGAACGCGCTGTCGGCCGAACGTGATGCGCGCGCCGAAGAAGCGCTGGCGGCACAGGCACGGTTCAACGCGGCGCTGGACCAGATCTCGGTCATGCAATCGGAGCTGCTGGCCTCGGAAACCCGTCGGCGCGAACTGGAAACCGGCATCGAGGTGATCCAGACCACCCTGCGCCAGACCATGAAGGATCGCGACATTGCGCGGGCCTCGCTGGAAGAGTTGAAGAGCCAGGCCGGCGACGGCAGTGTCGTGGCCGCGGCCGGGTTGCAGATCCCGGCGCAGATGGAATTCATGACCAAGGCGCTGGCCGAAACCGCGCATCAGCGCGACATGGTCATTGCCGACGCCCGCGACGCGCTGACCCAGCGCGACGAGCTGGAACTGGAAATCCGGCTGATGCGCGACCAGAACGACCAGATCTTTCGCCAGCTGGAAGAGGCGATGGCGATTTCGGTCGAACCGCTGGACAAGATGTTCCGCCAGGCCGGCATGCCGACCGACCGGATCATCGAGCAGGTGCGCCGGGGATATGACGGCCAGGGCGGGCCGCTGACGCCGCTGTCTCTCTCGACCCGCGGGGCGGAGCCCTCGGCGGACGAGCTGCGCGCCAACAAGCTGCTGCACCAGTTGGACCAGCTGAACCTTTACCGTATCGCCGCGCAGCAGGCGCCTTTTGCCAGCCCGGTCCGGGCCGCTGTGCGCCATACCAGCGGATTCGGATTTCGCCGCGACCCCAAGACTGGCGGCCGCCGCATGCACAACGGCGCCGATTTCGCCGGCGCCCATGGCACCGATATCTTTGCCACCGCCGACGGCGTGGTCACCCATGCGGGCTGGCAGTCGGGGTTCGGGCGGCTGGTGACGATCCAGCATGCCTTTGGCATCGAAACCCGCTATGCGCATAATACGCGCATTCGCGTGAAGGTGGGCCAAAGGGTCTCGCGCGGGGATCACATTGCTGATATGGGTAGCACAGGACGGTCCACCGGCACTCACCTGCATTACGAGGTCCGCGTGAACGGAAGACCGGTTAACCCCATGATCTACATCAAGGCTGCGAGAAATGTTTTCTAAAAGCAAAATCAACGAACCCGGTGCGAAGGCACCTGAAGCCTCCTCTGCTCCCGCCTCTCCCGCCCCGACGCCCTCTGCACCGCCGCAGAGCGATTTCAAGGCAAGCGCCCCCAAGGCCAAGCCGCCCGCATCGCTGCTGTCGTCGGATCTGCACATCACCGGCAACCTCAAGACCACCGGCGACATTCAGGTCGAGGGCACGGTCGAGGGCGACATTCGCGCGCATCTGCTGACCATCGGTGAATCCGCGACGATAAAGGGTGAGGTTTCCGCCGATGACGTGGTGGTCAATGGCCGCATCGTCGGCCGTGTGCGCGGCCTCAAGGTGCGCCTGACCTCGACCGCGCGGGTCGAGGGCGACATCATCCACAAGACCATCGCAATCGAAAGCGGCGCCCATTTCGAAGGCTCCGTGCAGCGTCAGGACGATCCGCTGAACCCCGGCCGCCCGGGCGGCAAGGGTGGCGCGGCCAATCCGGCGGCCGCAGCCCCCGCGCCCAAGGGCCAGGGCGGGCAGTAACCCGCCGCATTGCGGAACCGGCCGGGCGCCCACCCGGCCCGTCATCACGACACACAGGCGTCGCGGGATTTCGCGGCGCCTGTTTTTTTCTGCGGGCCCGTGTCCCATGCGCGGCGCGCGCCGCGCCTTGTCATCCCGCGATACGGCCAGCCGATTGATCGGCACCGCGCGGGCGCTATGTTTCCAACATGCGAGTATTTTGACGAGGACCGATAATGCGACGAATTGCTTTCCTTCTGGCCGCCTGCGTGGTGGTGACCGCGCCGGCCAACGCCCAGATGACCGCCGATGTCAAATTCGATGCCGGAAACTACGGAACGATGGTCAGCGGGACCATCACTGGCCACGAATACTTTGACTATCATCTCGGGGCCAGCGCCGGCCAAGAGATGTTTGTCGAACTGGCCGTGACCGGCACCAATGGCAGTGGCACCGCCTATTTCAACATCCTGCCGCCGGGGAGCGATGGTGTCGCCATCTACAACAGTTCGATCAACGGCAACTCTGCCACGGTCGATCTGCCCGCATCAGGCGACTACACGATCCGGGTATACCTGATGGGTAATGACAAGGACGCCGGGAAAACCGTTGGCTACAATGTCGATCTGTCCATCCAGTAGCCCGGACACAAAGACACGAAGGAAGGCGCGCCATGCATTTTGATGCCCTGCACGCCGCGGTCGCGGCGATCCTGATATTTGCCACTATCTGGGGAATGAAACGCTTCGGGCTTGCCAAACGCGACACCGGCGGCTGGGACTGGGCACTGTTTGCCGGGGTATTCGTGGTGATATTCCTGTTCAACTTGATCTGGCCGGTCGACTGACCCAATCAAGGTCCAAGCATCCACGTGCCATCCGGCCAGAAAGCATGGAAGGCAAAGGCGAACATCACATCGTGCGCCAGATCCCTGCCATTCGTGTCGCGCACCCGGATTGTGCCAACGTCGCGCCCCTGCCCGATCTCGGCGGTGTCCAGCGCCGAGGCCTGCCCCGCGACCCAGCCAATCGTCACCCCGGCCTCTGAAATCGCGCCGGCGGCGCGCAGGCGGGTCAGCGGCCAGGCCCGGTCGCCGACACGCACCACCCGGGCCAGCGGCGCGATCCCGTGCGGCGGGTTTTCACCCGAATACAGAAAGGGCCGCGCGGCGCTGTCGTAGCTGCGATAGGGATTGGTGCCATAGCGGCGCGGGAAATCGGGCTGGTCCATCACCAGGCCGCCGGGGCGCCGGTCGCGGAACTCGGACCAGCTCTCCATCCAGCTGGGCAAGGCGGTCAGGGTCGTGCCGGTCAGCTCGCCGACGATCGCCTGCCCGACGGCCTGCTGCCACCAGCTCTGGGTTTCGCGGTCGTACATCACCATGTCCGAATTGCGCAGCTTGCCGCTGACGCCAAAGCTGAGCACCCGCCCGCCGACGCGCCGGTCAAAGGTGATGCCGGAATTGCAGAGCGGGCAGAAGGTGACGGCGACGGGCACGCCGCCGACCACGTCATTCACGATCTCGTGCCACATCAGGTAACGGACCGGATAGGCGCGCGCGGTCTCGCCGTCGCGTTCGAGGGTGATCACCGGTTCGCGTGGATCGAGCCGGGTTTCGTCCCCGGCGGTGATGAAACCCGGATCGCTGAGCGCGGGAATGCCGTCCTTGGGCGGGCCGCCTGACAGGATCTCGGTCCAGCTGTCGACCGTGGTGATGGTGAAATCGGTCAGGGGCCATTCATGGCGCCAGAAATCCGGCCCCGCCGCAAGCGGGCTGGCGCAGGAGAGCCACAGGCAGATCGTCGGAACAAGCCATCGCATGCGGGTACCGTGACCGCAAAACGCCCGTCGGCAAAGAGCGTACACGCGGATGTGAGGGATGGAACGGCCGCGCCGGGGGCGCGGCGGCCTCCGGCGGGAGTATTTGACAAGAGATGAAAGGGGACGCGGCGGGGCGTCAAGCGGGGGCGCAGGGCGCGGCGTGCCGCGCTCTGCCCGGCCCAACCGGGCGTGGCATCGGCAGATGCCGGCGCCCGGGCGGGAGCCCCGCGTCGCGGATCACTCGGTCACGGTGACCTTTTTCATCACGTCCGGCTGGCCGACGACGGACCCGTTCTGGCCCTGGCCACGCTTGATCGCATCAACCACGTCCATGCCATCGGTGACGCGGCCGACAACCGTGTACTGGCCGTTCAGGAAATGGCCGGGCGCGAACATGATGAAGAACTGCGAATTGGCGCTGTTGGGGTTCTGCGAGCGGGCCATGCCGACGATGCCCCGGTCGTAGGGTACATCGGAGAATTCGGCCCGCAGGTCGGGGCGGTCGGAACCGCCCATGCCCGCGCGGCGCATGTCGCCGCCCATCTTGCCGAACTGCACATCGCCGGTCTGGGCCATGAAGCCGTCGATGACGCGGTGGAACACCACCCCGTCATAGGCACCTTCGGCGGCCAGCGCGGCGATCTGCGCCACGTGCTGTGGCGCAACATCTTCCAGCAGGTCGATGGTGATGGTGCCGTTGGCCTCGCCTTCGACCTCGATGTTCAGACCGGTCGCAAAGGCCGGGCTGCCCAGCAGCGCCAGGAGGAACGCGAGCTTACGCATCGGCGGCCACCTTGACGCTGATCATGCGGTCGGGCTCCGCCGGCGGCTCGCCCCGCACGATGGCGTCCACGTGTTCCATCCCGGAAATCACCCGGCCATAGACGGTGTACTGGCCATTGAGGAAGTTGTTGTCGGAGAAGTTGATGAAGAACTGCGAGTTGGCGCTGTCGGGGTTGGCCGAACGCGCCGCGCCCAGGGTGCCGCGGTCATGCGGCAGCTTGGAGAACTCCGCGGGCAGGTTCGGCAGGTCGGAACCACCGGTGCCGGCCATGCGGATGTTGAACCCGGCTTCCATGTTGCCGTTCTTGACGTCGCCGGTCTGGGCCATGAAGCCGTCGATCACCCGGTGAAAGCAGACGTTGTCATAAAGCCCCGCGCGGGCCAGTTCCTTCATCCGCTCGGAATGCTTGGGCGCCACGTCGGGCAGCAGTTCGATGGTGACAGTGCCGCCTTTCAGCTCCATCAGGATGGTGTTTTCGGGGTCTTTGATTTCGGCCATCTGGCGCTCCTCTCGATATATCTTGGGCAGATACCTAAGGCGCGGTTGCCGGAATGCCAAGTGACGCATTGACGGCGGGGGCAAATGCGGGAAAACAGGCGCATGGGTTCATACATTTGATTTAAGGGGGTCTCATGGGCTGGAACACGCTGGATGACTTGGATCTTGCGGGCAAACGGGTGCTTGTGCGGGTGGACATCAACGTCCCGGTTGAAAACGGCGCGGTCACCGATGATACCCGGATGCGCCGGATCGCACCGACGGTTTCCGACATCCTGAAGGCCGGGGGCAAGCCGGTGTTGCTGGCCCATTTCGGCCGGCCCAAGGGCAAGGTGGTCCCCGAGATGTCGCTGCGGCCGCTGGTGCCGGCACTGGAGGCCGCTCTGGGCGTGCCTGTCAGCTTTTGCGCCGATTGCCGGGGGCCCGCGGCACAGACGGCGGTGGCGGCGCTGGAGGATGGCGCGGCGCTGCTCCTGGAAAACACCCGGTTTCACCCCGGAGAGGAAAAGAACGGCAGCGAACTGGCCGCCGAGATCGCCGCATTGGGCGATGTCTATTGCAACGATGCCTTTTCGGCGGCGCACCGGGCCCATGCCTCGACCGAGGGCGTGGCGCGGCTGTTGCCGGCCTGTGCCGGCCGCCTGATGCAGGCGGAGTTGTCGGCGCTGGAGGCCGCCCTGGGCACCCCGGACCGCCCGGTGGTCGCCGTGGTTGGCGGCGCCAAGGTTTCGACCAAGCTGGAACTGCTGGGCAACCTGGTGGAAAAGGTCGATCACCTGGTGATCGGCGGCGGTATGGCGAACACATTCCTTGCCGCGCAGGGCATCGACGTGGGCAAATCGCTTTGTGAACACGACATGGCGCCCACCGCGCGCGAGATCCTGGCCAAGGCGCAAACGGCGGGTTGCGAGATCGTGCTGCCGGTCGACGTGGTGGTGGCGCGGGAATTTGCCGCGAATGCCGACAATGACACGGTGGCCGCCGACGCCTGCCCTGCGGATGCGATGATTCTGGATGCCGGACCGGCGACCGTGGCCAAGGTGGCCGAGGTGCTGGCGGGCGCAAAAACGCTGATCTGGAACGGCCCGATGGGCGCGTTCGAGATCCCGCCCTTTGACGCGGCCACTAATGCCGCCGCCCGCGCGGCGGCCGAGCTGACCCGCGCCGGGCAGCTGACCTCGGTCGCTGGCGGCGGCGACACGGTGGCGGCGCTGAACCAGGCCGGCGCGGCGGGGGATTTCACCTATATCTCCACCGCCGGCGGCGCCTTTCTTGAGTGGATGGAAGGCAAGACCCTGCCCGGCGTGGCGGCATTGGCGCGCTAGGGCGCGGTGTTCGCGCTAACCCATTTGCAACCCTCCGGCGCCTTGCCTATGCAATCAGGCGACGGGGCACACCCCTGAAAAACGAAGTTCAATTTGGGCGGAAACCGATATGTCAAAACAGAAACAAACCGAACAGATCCGCGCCGCGCAGGGCTTTATTGCCGCCCTCGACCAAAGCGGCGGGTCGACGCCGAAGGCGCTGAAACTTTATGGCGTCGAGGAAGACGCCTATGGATCGGAGGCCGAGATGTTCGACCTGATCCACCAGATGCGGTCGCGTATCATCAAGTCGCCCGCCTTTACCGGTGACAAGATCGTCGGCGCGATCCTGTTCGAAATGACCATGGACCGCGACATCGACGGGACGCCGACAGCCACCTACCTGTGGGAAAACCGTGGCGTGGTGCCGTTTCTGAAGGTCGACAAGGGGCTGGCCGACGAGGGTGATGGCGTCAAGCTGATGAAACCGATGCCGGATCTGGACGCGCTGCTGGAAAAGGCTGTGGCCAAGGGGATCTTTGGCACCAAGATGCGCTCGGTCATCGATGCCGCCTCGCCCTCGGGCATCGCCTCCGTGGTCGCGCAGCAGTTCGAGATCGGCAAACAGATCCTGGGTCACGGGCTGGTGCCGATCATCGAACCCGAGGTGACGATTTCGATCAGTGACAAGGCGGCGGCCGAAACCATCCTGCTGGAAGAGATCAAGGCACAGCTCGACGCGCTGCCCGAGGACCAGCAGGTGATGCTGAAACTGACCCTGCCGGAAGAGGCCAATCTCTATAAACCGCTGGTCGATCACCCGCGCGTTCTGTGCGTCGTGGCGCTGTCGGGTGGCTATTCCCGCGAAGAGGCCAACGACCGGCTGTCGCGGAACACCGGCATGATCGCCAGCTTCTCGCGCGCGCTGACCGAAGGGCTGAGCGCGCAGCAAAGCGACGATGCGTTCGACGGGACGCTGGCCGCGACCATCGACAGCATCCACAAGGCGTCGATCGCGGGCTGACCCGCCGATCCGGCGTATTCCTGGCAAGGCGCGGGTGGCGACACCCGCGCCTTACGTTTGTCAGGAAAGCTGCGGACAAAGCCGCATCGACCTGCTAGCAAGTCCCCGAGAGCATTTCAGAAGGGAGACACGCCATGCGGGTCGAAGGAAAGATTGCAATGGTTACGGGCGGCACCAGCGGCATTGGCGCGGAAACCGCGCGGCTGCTGGCGGCCGAAGGCGCCAGGGTGGTGATCACCGGGCGGTCGGTGGACAAGGGACAGCGGCTGGCCGAGGAGCTGGGCGACGCGGTCACCTATGTGGAGGCCGACGTGACGCAAGAGGCCGATATCCGGGCCTCGGTCGACGCGGTGCTGGCGGCGCACGGGAGGCTCGACATCCTGTTCAACAATGCCGGCGCCTCACCCAATGCCGCGCTGGGTACGCTGACACAGGAGATGATCGGCGCGGGCTGCCACCTGCTGCTGTCCAGCGTGATGCTGGGCACCCGCTTTGCCGCCGAGGCCATGGCCGAGACCGGCGGCGGCGTCATCATCAACAACGCCTCGATTGCCGGCCACCGGTTCCGGCAGGGCGACATCCTCTATTCGACGCTGAAGGCCGCCGTGGCGCATTTCACCCGGCTGGCGGCGGTGGAGCTGGGTCCCCGCGGCATCCGCGTCAACGCGATCTCGCCAGGCGCCATCGCCACGCCGATCTTTTACGGCGGCTCGGAACGCGCCAACACGCTGAGCGCCGAGGACAACGCCGCCAAGCTGGAAAAGCTCAAGGGCAACCTGGCCAAGGCCGCGCCGCTGGGCATGTCCGGTGAACCCATCGACATCGCCGAGGCGGTGCTCTACCTCGCCGCCGATTCCGGCCGCTTTGTCACCGGTCACGACCTGGTGGTCGACGGGGGCCGGATCATGATGTTCAACGAGATGGCCGGCTGACGCCAGCCATCTCGCGGAACCGCGCAGGGCGGCGGGGGCATGGCGGCGCTGCCGCCATGCCCCCGCC
>NZ_JAIUZI010000007.1 GCF_020171285.1 Seohaeicola saemankumensis | reverse complement strand
CCCCCCCCCCCCCCCCCCCCCCCCCCCCCCCCCCCCCCCCCCCCCCCCCCCCCCCCCCCCCCCCCCCCCCCCCCCCCCCCCCCCCCCCCCCCCCCCCCCCCCCCCCCCCCCCCCCCCCCGATCGGATCGGCACAGCCGATCCGATCCCTAGCCAATCACCGGCTGATCCCGTTTGATGGTCCGCAGCACCACGTTGGTCTGCGCACTGGCCACCGCCTGCTGGCGGAACAGGAAGCCCTCCAGGAACCGGTTATAGGCCTCCAGATCGCGGCACAGCACCCTCAGGTGGTAATCCGACTGCCCCGTCGTGGCATAACATTCCTGCACCTCCGGCTGCGCCTCCACCGCACGGATGAAATCGACGATACCCTCGGGGTCGTGCCGGGTCAGGTGCACATGCACGATGGCCTGGAACCCCAGCCCCATTCGCGCCGGGCTGACCACCGCGCCATAGCGTTCGATCACGCCCGCCTCCTCCAGCGCCCGCACCCGCCGCCACAGGGCCGAGGCCGACATCCCCGCCGCCTCGGCCAGATCGGCGTTCGACATCCGGCAATCGCGCTGCAGCAGCGTCAGGATCTTGCGGTCGCGTGCATCCAAACGCATCGGATCGGTTGAATTATCCACTTCAGCACCCCTCACTGGTTCATCATTCCACATTTTCGCAAAATCACGCCCAAATTGGAAGGATCTCCCACCGCATCAAGGTTATATTTTGTCACTCACCGCGCGCAGGACACCCCGACCATGACCCGACACGACACCGCCCTCTCTCCCGCCCCCTACCGGCTCGAAGACCGCTACACCCGGACCGAAGGCCGCGTCTTTCTCACCGGCACCCAGGCGCTGGCGCGGATCATGATGGACCAGGCCCGCCGCGACCGCGCCGCCGGGCTGACCACCGCCGGTTTTGTCTCCGGCTACCGTGGCTCCCCCCTTGGCGGGCTCGACCTGGAACTCTGGCGCGCCCGCGACCGGCTGGCCGAGGATCGCATCACCTTCATGCCCGCCGTGAACGAAGACCTCGGCGCCACCGCCGTGCTGGGCGCCCAGCAGGCCGTGCTCGACCCCGATTGCGAGGTCGAGGGCGTGTTTTCCATGTGGTACGGCAAGGGCCCCGGCGTCGATCGCTCCGGCGACGCGCTGAAACACGGCAACGCTTACGGCTCCTCGCCCAAGGGCGGCGTGCTGGTGGTCGCCGGCGACGACCACGGCTGCGTCTCCTCCTCGATGCCGCACCAGTCCGACGTCGCCTTCATGGCCTGGTTCATGCCCACCCTGAACCCGGCCTCGGTCGAGGAATACCTGGCCTACGGCGAATACGGCCTCGCGCTGTCGCGCTTCTCCGGCACCTGGGTCGGGTTCAAGGCGGTCTCGGAAACCGTCGAATCCGCCCGCTCGGTGCAACTGCAGCCCGACCGCGCCTTTACCCTGCCAGAGATCGAAACACCGCCAAACGGTCTGCACGTCCGCCTTGGCGACCTGCCCAGCCCGGAAATCGAAACCCGCATCCAGTCCAAGCTCAAGGCCGTGCGCGCCTTTGCCGAGGTCAACCCGATCGACCACGCGCTTTACGACATCCCCAGCGCGCGCTTCGGCTTTGTCACCACCGGCAAGGGCCATCTCGACCTGATGGAGGCGCTGCGCCTGCTGGGCCTGGACGAAGCCAAATGCCGCAACCTCGGTATCGATATCTACAAGGTCGGCATGGTCTGGCCACTGGCCCGCCGCAACGCCCTGCGCTTTGTCAAAGGCAAATCCGAGGTGCTGGTGGTCGAGGAAAAACGCGGCATCATCGAAAGCCAGTTCAAGGAATATTTCTACGACTGGCCCGGCGACAAGCCGCACCAGATGGTCGGCAAATACGACAGCCACGGCGACCCGCTGATCCCCTGGACCGGCGAACTGGACCCACTGATGCTGGCCCCAATCGTCGCCGCCCGGCTCGACCGGTTCTTCCCCGAAGAACAGCTGCCCGCCCGCGCCCGGGCGCTGACCGACCAGCCGCCGCAGCTGCTGAACGTGCCCGGCGCCACCCGCACGCCCTATTTCTGCTCGGGCTGCCCGCACAACAGCTCGACCAAGCTGCCAGAAGGCTCGCGCGCCAATTCCGGCATCGGCTGTCACGTCATGGCCAGCTGGATGAACCGCGACACCGCCGGCTATGCCCAGATGGGCGGCGAAGGCGTGCCTTGGGTGGTGGCCTCGAAATTCAACGGCGGCAAGCATATCTTCCAGAACCTGGGCGAAGGCACCTGGTATCACTCCGGCAGCCTCGCCATCCGCCAGGCGGTCGCGGCACAGACCAACATCACCTACAAGATCCTCTATAACGACGCCGTTGCGATGACCGGCGGCCAGCCGGTCGACGGGCCGGTCAGCGTCTCAGGCATCGCCCAGACCTGCCGCGCCGAAGGCGTGCAGCGAATCGCGCTGGTCTCCGATGACATCACCAAGTTCAACACATCCGATTTCCCCGCTGGCACCACTTTTCACGACCGCGCCGACCTGATGCCGGTGCAGCGCGAGCTGCGCGAGGTCAAGGGCGTCAGCGTGCTGATCTATGAACAGACCTGCGCCACCGAAAAACGCCGCCGCCGCAAGCGTGGCACCATGGACGACCCCAAACGCTTTGCCTGGATCAACGACCTGGTCTGCGAAGGCTGCGGCGATTGTTCCGTCGAATCCAACTGTCTCAGCGTCGAACCCCGCGACACGCCCCTCGGCCGCAAACGCAAGATCAACCTCAGCTCCTGTAACAAGGATTTCTCCTGCCTGAACGGCTTCTGCCCCAGCTTTGTCACCGTCGAAGGCGCCACACGGCGCAAACGGGACGGCGCGGCGCTGGACATCCCCGCGCTGACTGATGGCCTGCCCGCGCCAAAACGCCCGACGCTGGACGCCCCCTTTGACCTGCTGGTCACCGGGGTTGGCGGCACCGGTGTTGTCACCGTCGGCCAGCTGATCACCATGGCCGCGCATCTTGAGGGGCGCGGCGCTTCGGTGCTGGATTTCACAGGTTTCGCGCAGAAATTCGGCACCGTGCTCAGCTACATCCGGCTGGGCGAGACGCCCGAAACCCTCAACCAGGTGCGCATCACGCCGGGCGGCGCCGATGCGGTCATCGGCTGCGACATCGTCGTCAGCTCCGCGCCCAAGGCCAGCGCCCACTACCGCCCCGGCACCCGCGTGGTGCTGAACACCGCCCAGATGCCCACCGGCGATCTGGTGCTGCACCGCGACGCCTCGCTGAACGTGGACAAGCGCGAAGAGGTCATCGCCGATGCCGTGGGCGCCGACAACCTGTGGTCGCTGGACGCCAACGCGCTGGCCGAACAGCTGATGGGCGACAGCGTCTTTGCCAACGTGATGATGCTGGGTTTTGCCTGGCAACAGGGGCTGGTCCCGGTCAGCGAGGCGGCACTCGCCCAGGCGATCCTGCTGAACGGCGTTGCGGTCGAAAAAAACCGCGCCGCCTTTGCCATCGGCCGCGTCATGGCCGCCGCGCCGGACCGGCTGGCCGGGCACCTGACCCCCGATGCCCCGGCCGAGGAAACGCTCGACCAGATGATCAACCGCCGCGCAGAGTTTCTGACCGGTTACCAGAACGCCGCCTATGCCGATGACTACCGCGAAACGCTGGCCGCCTTCCGGCAGGCCACGCCCGATGCCGGCGAGGACCTGCACCGCGCCGCCGCGCGCAACCTGTTCAAGCTGATGGCCTACAAGGACGAGTTCGAAGTCGCCCGGCTGATGACAGCACCTGCGTTCGCCGCCGAACTGGCGCAGAACTTCGAGGGCGATTTCAAGGTCAACTACCACCTCGCCCCGCCGCTGCTGAGCCGCCGCAAGGACGCCCGCGGCCGCCCCGCCAAACGGCAGTTCGGCGCCTGGATGGGCGGCCCCATGCGGCTGCTCGCGCGGATGAAGGGCCTGCGCGGCCGCGCGGTCAATCCGTTTGGCCACCACGCCGAGGCCCGGCTGCACCGCGCGCTGCTGGCCTGGTACAAAACGGCACTTCACCGGGTCGCAGAGGTGTACAAAACGGACAAAAACGGCGATTTCCTCGCCATCCTCGCCGCCCCCGACGCCATTCGCGGCTATGGCCCGGTGCGGGTGGAAGCGGCAAGAAAAGCCCGCGCCGAAGCGGACGCGGCGCTGAAACAACTGGCGGGGTGAGGGGGCGCCGCCCCCTCTTGGCCTCTGGCCAATTCACCCCCGGAGTATTTGCCGAAGAGATGAAAGGGGGACTCAGCCCCTTTGCGCCAGTGTCCGCGCCACCGCGCGGGCGATCACCCGTTCCTCGTCGGTGGGGATCACCAGCACCCTGGCCGGACCAGTGCCGATCTGCGGCCCGCCCGCGCGGTTGGCCGGAGGATCGAGGGATAGCCCAAGGAAATCAAGACCTTCGACCACGCGCGCCCGGATCTCGGCGGCGTTTTCGCCGACACCGCCGGTAAAGACCAGCCCGTCCAGACCGCCCAGCACGGCGGCCATCGCACCCAGCTCGCGGCGGATGCGGAAGACGTAATACTCCAGCGCCTCGGCCGCGTGCGGGTCATCGCTGGCCAGCAGGGTGCGCATGTCGTGGCTGATCCCCGACATCCCCTTGAGCCCGCTTTCCTTGTAAAGCAGCGTGGTGATCTCTGGCGCGCTCATGCCCTGGTCCAGCAGGTAGAGCATCACCCCCGGATCGAGCTGACCGCTGCGCGTCCCCATCGGCAACCCGTCCAGCGCCGAGAAGCCCATGGTCGAGCCGATGCTCTGGCCGTCGCGCACCGCGCACATCGAGGCGCCGTTGCCCAGATGCGCGATCACCACCCGGCCCGCCGCCAGCCCGGGGTCATCGCGGCGCAGGCAGGAGGTGATGTAATCGTAGCTCAGCCCGTGGAACCCGTAACGTCTTACGCCTGCTTCATAAAACCGGCGCGGCAGGCCGAAGGTATCGTTCACGAAAGGGTGGCCGCGGTGAAAGGCGGTGTCAAAGCAACCGATCTGCACCGCCTCTGGAAAGGCCGCGCGCGCCGCCGTGACGGCGGCGAGGTTGTGCGGCTGGTGCAGCGGCGCCAGCGGGATCAGGGTTTCCAGCTCGGCGATCACCTCTGCGGTCAGCTCCTGCGGCGCGCCATAGCTCATGCCGCCATGCACCACCCGGTGTCCGACCCCGGCCACCGGGCGGCCGTCCAGCACCGGCCCAACGGCGGCCAGGATCGCCCGCACCGCGCCGGCGTGATCGGCTGCACCCAGATCGCGGTCGGGCTGCCCCTTGATCCGCAGCCGGGCGTTTTGCCCGAGGTTTTCGACCTGCCCGACCTGCAGCAGCTCGGGTTCATCCCCGGCCAGGTAGACCCCGAACTTGATCGACGAACTGCCCGCGTTCAGCGTCAGGATGCCGGTCATTCCGCCGATCCGATCGCGTTCAGCGCAGCGATCGCGCAGGAGGCCAGCCGCGCCTTTTCGTCATCCGCGCGGCTGGTCAGGATGATCGGGCATTTTGCCCCCATCACGATGCCGCCGGCCTCGGCATGGGCCAGGAAACTCAGCTCCTTGGCCAGCATGTTGCCCGCCTCCATGTTCGGCGCCACCAGGATCTCGGCCCGCCCGGCCACCAGCGAGCGGATGCCCTTGGTGGTGGCGGCGGCCAGGTTGATGGCGTTGTCCATCGCCAGCGGCCCGTCCACCAGACCGCCGGTGATCTGGCCGCGATCGGCCATCTTCGACAGGATGGCGGCGTCCAGCGTCGAGGGGATGGCCGGGTTCACCACCTCGACCGCCGAGAGCACGCCGACCTTGGGTTCGTCCATGCCCAGCGTCAGCGCCAGGTCGATGGCGTTCTGGATGATGTCGGCCTTGGTCTGCAGATCGGGCGAGATGTTGATCGCGGCATCCGTTACCAAGAGCAAATGATCCAGCCCCGGCACATCCATCACGAAGACATGGGAGAGCCGGCGGCCGCCCTTGCGCAGCCCGCCCTCGCGCTTGACGATCTCGCCCAGCAGGATGTCGGTGTGCAGATGCCCCTTCATCACCGCCGCCGCCTGTTTGTCGAGCACCATGCGCACCGCCTCCTGCGCCGCCAGCCGGTGATCGCGCATGTCGATCACGCGGTAAGGCGCCAGGTCGATGCCCTCTTCGGCGGCCGCCTCGGCGATCCGTTCGGCATGGCCGATCAGGATCGGGTCGATGATGGTATGTTCGGCGGCCAGGATCGCGCCGGCCAGCGCATCGCCTTTCTCGGGCGCCACAACCGCCGTCGGGATCGCCGGCAGCGGCTCGGCCAGCGCCAGCAGGTGATCGAAATGGCGATGCTGCTGCACCGTCAGTCCCGGCACATCCGCAGGGTCGAAGCTCATCGGTTTTTCCGGGGCAAAGACCTCGGCCTCGCCCTCGAGGATGCGGGTGCCGTCGGCGGCCTCGACCCAGGTGTCGAACCGGACCAGCCGGTTGTCGCCCTTGGCCACCAGCCGCACCTTGCAGGTCAGCTCGTCGCCGGCGTGGGCGCGGCCCAGAAAGCGCAGCGTCTGCGAATGATAAAGCGTGCCCGGCCCGGGCAGGTTGCAGCCCAGAACCGCCGAGATCAGCGAGGCGATCCACATGCTGGGCGCCACCGATTCCGGCACCCCGTCGCCGTCGCCGTCTTCCTTGGGCAGATGCATCGGGTTCAAATTTCCCGACGAATTGGCAAAGACATACAGATCCTCGGCCATCAGCGTGCGGACTAGTTCCGCCTCCATGCCGATTTCAAGCGCGTCGAATGGGACGTTATGCATCACGTTATTCATGAATTCATGGCTCCCGCCGGTGGTGTCGGTGTCAATCATGCGGGGATATCCGCGTTCCGGCGTCTTCATATCCTGCGATCCCCCCCGCGCATGCGACAAAGATCAAACCATACCGTATTTTCGATTAAGTGACGCAACGGCAGGCTTAGCCCTGTGGCGGCAATGCCGCGGATTTCAGCCCGGGCCGAAAGGCGGCGAGGGTCCTGTCGGGGAAATGGATCATTGTCGCGTCCCTGCTGGTGTCCCGGCCAGCCTAGCCCGCGGCGCGGGCCGACAAAAGGGCTTTGTCCGCGACCGGTGGACGGGCGAGAGACCCGGGCGGGGGGCCAGCCCCCCGCACCCCCCGGAGTATTTGCAAAGAGATGAAAGGACGGTGCGAGGGACTTGGCCCCGGCGGATCGCTTGCATAGGGTCGGTCGCAACGGAGGCGTCTTGATGCGGAATTTTTCTTTGCTGGACCTGTCGCCGGTGCCCGAGGGCGGCACCACCCGCGACGCGCTGTCCAATACCGTCGACCTGGCCCGGGCCGCGGAGGCGGCGGGCTATCACCGGTTCTGGCTGGCCGAACATCACAACATTCCCGGCATCGCCAGCGCCGCGACGGCGGTGGTGATCGGGCAGGTCGCGCAGGCCACCTCGACGATTCGCGTCGGCGCCGGCGGCATCATGCTGCCGAACCACGCGCCGCTGGTGGTCGCCGAACAGTTCGGCACGCTGGCGACGCTGTTTCCCGGCCGCATCGACCTGGGCCTCGGCCGGGCGCCCGGCACCGACATGGCCACCGCGCGGGCGCTGCGCCGCCACATGGCGCCCGAGGACAGTTTTCCGCAGGACGTGCAGGAACTGATCGGCTACCTCGGCGAGGTGCCCGAAGACGCCCGCGTGCGCGCGGTGCCGGGCGCCGGCACCCATGTGCCGGTCTGGATCCTGGGCTCAAGCCTGTTCGGCGCGCAGCTGGCCGCCTACCTCGGGCTGCCCTACGCCTTTGCCTCGCATTTCGCCCCGGCCATGCTGGAGGAGGCGCTGCACGTCTACCGCAGCAGCTTTCAGCCGTCCGAGCACCTGGACCGTCCGCATGTCATGCTTGCCGCCGGGGTCTGTGCCGCCGACAGCGATGCGGAGGCCGAATTCCTGCGATCCTCGCAGATGCTGGCCTTTGCCCGGCTGCGCACCGGGCGACCGGGCAAGCTGCCGCGCCCGGTGCGTGACCTCGGCGCCGAGATCCCCGCCCCGGTGCTGGCGCAGGTGCAACAGGCGCTGTCGGTCTCGGCCGTCGGCGCCCCGGCCACCCTGCGCGAGCGGTTCGGCGCCATTCTCGACCGCTACAGGCCCGACGAGCTGATGGTCACCGGCGCCGTCCACGACCCCGCCGCGCGGATCCGGTCGTTCGAGATCGCGGCCGAGGTGCTGACCGGGCTGCGCACATCATGACCGGGATGACCGGGGTTCGCAGGGCCGGCATCCTTGGCGGCGGGCTGATCGGGATGAGCTGGGCCAGCCTGTTCCTGGCGCGCGGGCTGCAGGTCACCGTGGTCGACCCCGACCCCGCGACCGCCGACCGGCTGGCCGAGTTCGTCGCCGCCGCCTGGCCCAACCTGGCCACGCTGGGGCTGACCGAGACCGAAACCGCGCTGGCCGCCCATGTCACGGACGACCTTCAGGCGCTGGCCGAGGCCGAATTCATCCAGGAAAACGGGCCCGACCGCATCGCGGCCAAACACCGGATCGTCGCGGATCTGGAACAGGTGATCGCGCCGCATGTGGTCATCGCCTCCAGCACCTCGTCGCTGACCGCCAGCGCGATCCAGCAGGGCGCGCGACATCCCGGCCGCATCCTGGTGGGCCACCCGATGAACCCGCCGCATCTGGTGCCGATGGTCGAACTGGTGCGCGGCGGCGCAACCACCGACGCCGCGCTCGATACCGCCGAGGCCTTTTACACCCAGATGCGCCGGGTCCCGATCCGGGTCCGCAAGGAGGCCCCCGGCCATCTGGCCAACCGGCTGACCGCCGCGCTCTACCGCGAGGCGGTGAACCTGGTCGCCGAGGGCATCGCCGATGTCGAGGACATCGACCGCGCAATCGCCTACGGGCCCGGCATGCGCTGGGCCTTCATGGGGCCGCATCTGACCTATCACCTGGGCGGCGGCGCCGGCGGCTACCGGCACTACCTTGACCACCTCGGCCCGACGCAAGAGGCCCGCTGGACCACGCTGGGGCACCCGGTTCTGACCGAAGAGCTGAAGGCGAAACTGGTGCAGGGCGTCGACCGCGAACTGGCGCAGACGGACGAGGCGACCCTGGTCGAACGCCGCGACGCCGCGCTGGTCGACCTGCTGCAGCTCAAGGCGCGGCGGGGCCTGTGACCGAACGCCCCGGTCCCGCGGTTGCGGACTGGATAAGGCCGCCGCCGGGAATACCTTTGAGCTGTGCGAATTGCGGCGGGGCACTGCGCGGCATGTCGCGGACAGGACAGCGCTGCGATCTGGATATGGCCATCCATGGCCCGTTGATCACAGCTGATACGAAAGGCAGAGACCGTGATGGATATGACGCCGGGGGGCTCACTCGACGCTGTGGTGGCGCTGGTCATCCTGGCCGTCATGTTCGCGCTCTTCGTGTCCGAACGCTGGCCGGCCGAGGTCGTCGCGCTGGGCGCCGCCGCGGCCATGCTGCTGTTTGGCGTGCTGCCCTACGAGGACGCGCTGGCATCGCTGTCCAATCCCGCCCCCTGGACCATCGGGGCGATGTTCATCATCGCCGGGGCAATGGTGCGCACCGGCGCGCTCGAACGCTTTACCCGCATCGCCGAGGCACGCGCCGAAAGCGCGCCGGGGCTGGCCGTGGCCGCGCTGATCGGCTTCACCGTCATCGCCTCGGCCTTTGTCAACAACACGCCCGTGGTTCTGATCATGATCCCGGTGTTCGTTCAGCTCGCCCGCAAACTCGGGGTGTCAGCCAGCAAGCTGCTGATCCCGCTGTCCTATGCCTCGATCCTCGGCGGCACGCTCACCCTGCTGGGCACCTCAACCAACCTGCTGGTCGCCGGGGTGGCGCAGACCCACGGGATGGAGCCCTTTTCCATATTCGAGATCACGCCGCTGGCGGTGCTGCTGGTGGCCTGGGGCGCGATTTATCTGCGCTTTGCCGCGCCACGGCTGCTGCCCGACCGTGCCAGCATGTCGATGCTGCTGCCCGATACCGCGAAAAAGACCTTCTTTGCCGAACTGGCGATCCCCGACGACAGCAAGCTGATCGGCGAACAGGCCAGCACCGTGGATCTGTTCCGCCGCAAGGGCGTGCGGCTGGTCGACGTGCTGCGCGGCGATGCCTCGCTGCGCCGCAACCTCGACGCGGTAATCCTTCAACCCGGCGACCGCGTTGTCCTGCGCACCCGGATGGAGGAACTGCTGGGGTTGCAGGACGACCCGCAGGTGCGCGCCGTGGACAAGCTGGATTCGCGCCGGACCAGCACCGTCGAAGTGCTGATCACCCCCCATACCTCGATGGTGGGCAAATCGCTCGATCAGCTGCGGTTGCGCCGCCGCTACGGGGTCTATCCGCTGGCCGTGCACCGGCGGAACCAGAATATCTTTGGCCAGCTGGACCGCATGGTGCTGCAGATCGGCGATACACTGCTGCTCGAAGGCGCCCCCGAAGACATCGCGCGGCTGGCCGCCGACACCGGCGCGGTCAGCATCAACCAGCAGACCGTGCGCCCCTATCGCCGCTCGCACGCGCCGCTGGCCGTGGCCGCGCTGATCGGGATCGTGGTGCTGGCGGCACTCGGCGTGGCGCCGATCCTGCTGCTGGCGGTCATTGCCACCGCCTTTGTGCTCTTCACCCGCTGCATCGAGGCCGAAGAGGCGTTTTCCTTTGTCAACGGCCGCCTTCTGGTGCTGATCTTTGCCATGCTCGCGGTCGGGGCCGGCCTCGAAAGCGCCGGCGCGGTGCAGCTGATCGTGGACGCGGTCGCGCCCGCCATGGCCATGATGCCGCCGCTCCTGATCGTCTGGACCCTCTACCTGCTGACCTCGGTCCTGACCGAGCTGATCTCGAACAACGCCGTGGCGGTCATCCTCGCCCCGGTGGCGATCAGCCTCGGGGTGACGCTGGGCGTCGACCCCCGGCCGCTGGTCATCGCCGTGATGATCGCCGCCTCGGCCAGTTTCGCCACCCCGATCGGCTACCAGACCAACATGATGGTCTATGGCCCCGGCGGCTACCGCTTCACCGACTTCCTGCGCGTGGGCATCCCGCTGAACCTGTCGGTCGGGCTGCTCGCCTCGGTCTTCATCCCGATGATCTGGCCGCTGTACCCTGCGCAATGACGGGACCAGCCCCCGGTGGTTCAACCTGACATCTCCCGCACAAACGCCACACCGGGAAATCCGGCCATACGCAATCACTTGGATGTAATCAACGCCCCCAGATAGGCACGCGTCTCACTGTCCCACGAACTGGGGTCCTCCCCATGCGCGACGACAGCATGCAACTCCATCAGCTTCCAGACCTCGTCCTTGGAACTGGCGGTGACCTCGCCGGGGCAGTCTTCCATGCCCTCGCAGCTGCGGCAGGCGTATGTATAAGCTTCGCTCATGGTCTTTCCTTCCGAATTGGTCGCATCAAAACTCCTGAAACACCGGCAACCCGTCGGCGACCTTGATCCAGGGTTGCTGGTGCGAGACAAAAACGTGCGACTTCGGCTCGACCACCGAAGGATCGTCCAGCGTGGCGGCCGCGAACCATGCGTCCGCGCTCCAATCCTGGCCCTCCACTTCACCTTCCGCGGCATAGGTCAGCGTTGTCCCGCAATCGCCGCAGAAACCGCGCCGGATCCCCGGCGTCTTCTCGACCGTCTTGATGGTGCCCTTCGTGACTTCGAAATTCTTCCCGGCCACCTTTGCCCAGGTCACGAAACCGCCCCCCAGCGCCAGCTGGCAGGATCGGCAATGACAATGTGCGGCCCATTCCGGCCGGCCGGTAATCTCGTATCGCACGGTACCGCAGTAACAGCCACCTTTTAGCTTTTCCATCCTTCGGCTCTCCTATCGTCGCACCCGCAATAACAGTATTATTGCTATTTTCGAGATTTCATGCGACTCATTAATCTTGATGTTACTTTAGAAAAACTATCCTGTGGACTGGCTGAAACTCCCGCCATTGAACAGCCTGCGCGCCTTTGCTGCCGTTGCCGATGCCGGCAGCTATGCGGGGGCCGCCAGCCAGCTGAACGTCACTCAGGCCGCCGTCAGCCAGCAGGTCAAAGCGCTCGAAGCCCGAATGGGTATCACCTTGGTCCAGCGGGTTGGTCGCGGCATCGAGCTGACACGCTCTGGCGCCCGTCTGGCCCGGGATCTGGAAACAGGCTTTGACATCATCGGCAGGGGCGTGGAACGGATCAACGAAGAGGCCGCGCTGCGACCGGTCCAGGTGACGATGCCCCCGGCCTTTGCCGTCGAATGGCTCATGCCCAGGGTCGGAGAGTTTCAGCGGGCCAACCCGGACATCACCCTGATGCTCAATCCGACGTCACGTGTCGTTGATCTCAGGCCGGGCGGGATGGATGTCGCAATTCGCTATCGCGACCAAAGACGCGCCGACCCCGATGTCGAGGCAATTCTGCGGACCGACATGGTTGTCATCGGTGCGCGGTCGCTGGTCGGGGCGCGTGATCTTCCCGACTACGAGTCGCTTGCCGATCTGCCATGGCTGCAAGAGCTGGGAACAAACGAGGCGGCAGAGTGGTTCACGTTTCATGGAATCGTGACAACGCGGCCCCTGGCGGTCAACCACATGCCGGGCAACCTGATCATGCAGGCGGTCCGGCGCGGCGATGGCATCACCTATACCGCCCGCGCCTTTTTCGCCGAGGACATCGCGTCAGGCCGCATCGTCGAACTGGCGTCCGAGACGCTCTTTGGTGTCTATCACATCGAAATCTCGCCGGGACAACAGCGCCCCGAGGTGCTGACTTTCATCGATTGGCTCCGCTCAAAGGCCGAAGTGGTCACAGCGCAGTCCTGACACCCACGGTCCGGCAGAGTGTGATCAGGTCAGGGCGAAAGGGCCACGGTCATCACACAACATGAACCAGCAAAATGGCGATCCCGGGAGGACTCGAACCCCCAACATCCTGATTAGAAGTCAGGTGCTCTATCCAGTTGAGCTACGGGACCGTCGCTCTGTTCTTGCCGACCGGGCGCGCCCGGTCCGGGCGGTCGGGCACCGTGCCCGGCCCCGCGCAATCCCCTTCTAATCCCGGCGACGGGGGCGCACAAGAGGGGCGCACAAGACGGATGCCGCCTTGGCGGCCCCGATCCCCTCAAACAACCGGGGGTAGATTTTGGCGCGGATTTGTGGCAGACTTCCGCAATTGAATAGAATTTTTTATTAAAGCTGGTTCTTCCGATGGATTTAGAATTTCTGTCGCCCTGGTTCCTGTATTCCTATGTGGTGTTGCTGGCCATCGTGCCGGTCCGGGTGATCTATGACATGTTGACCGGCCGGATGCCGCTGTCGGGCCTGTTCACCGCCGCCCCCTCCCCGGCCAATCCGAACCCCGACGCCATCGACCCCGAACGCCTGGCGCTGTTCGGCGCGACGCTGGCGGGGGCCGGCTACTACCTGGTGATCACCTTCGACCAGATGGCGCAGGCCGATCCCCACCTCGAAAGCCTACCCGAAATGCCCCAAGAGATGCTGCTCGCGCTTGGCCTCTCTCAATCCACCTATGTCACCGGCAAATTTTTCCGCGCATTCAATAAAAGGAGTTCCTCAGAATGAGTAATGGTCCCAACAACGGATCGGCCCCCTCGATCCCCAACCTGATCGTGATCATGATCATCCTCGCGGTGATCTGCGGCATCGCCGGATACGCGCTCCACCGCGGCGCCCGCCCCGACGACATCGCGCTGATCGGCTTCACCGCCTTCGGCTCGGTGATCCTGCTGTTCGCCGCCGCCGTGGTCTGGCAACTGGTGCGCGAGGACGCGCTCACCGGCATCGTTCTCGAACCCGGTGAAAACCCCAAGGCCAGCCTGTCACGCTTCCAGATGCTGGTCTTTACCTTTGTCGTGGCCGGTCTGTTCCTGATGCTGTCGATCGAGGCCGGAGATTTCGTCGACATCCCCGCCTCGGTGCTGGGTCTGATCGGGCTCAGCGGCGGCACCTTCGTGGTCTCCAAGGGGGTCACCACCAGTGTCGAGGTGCAAAAGATCAAGACCGACACCGAACTGGCCCGGATCAAGGCCAACCAACCCAGCGACGACGACACGGTCCAATGACCCGCGCGCTGATCTCCGCCCTGCTGCTGTGGCTGCCGCTTGCGGCCACGGCCCAGCAGGATCCGCCCGATCCCTGCCAGCCCGCGCAGGACCCCGAAACGCTGGCCGCCATCGACGAGGCGCTGTTGGGGCTGCCGGTCATGGCCGCCGGCACCCCCGCCGACGGCCACCGCGACGTCTGGTGCCACGACCGCTTCTGCCTGCAGTACAACGCCGTCACCCGTGGCCCGGACTGGGTGATCGAACGGCTGGGCCCCGACGTCACCGATGGCGAACACACCCGCCCCAAGATCAAATTCGCCCCCGACCCCACCGCGCTGACCCGGCAAATGCCCAGCGCGGTGGATGCCGATTACACCAACAGCGGCTTTGACCGGGGCCACATGGCCGCCTCGGCCGATTTCAAATGCTCCGCCGACTGGATGGAACAGACCTTTGTACTGTCCAACGCGGTGCCGCAGGTCGGGGTCGGGTTCAACCGGGCGATCTGGAAAAGCCTCGAGGAACGGGTACAGGGGCTGGCCAGCCGGGAACAGATCTATGTCATCACCGGCCCGGTCCCCTTGCCCGCCAACGGCAAGGCGCAGACCCTGTCAGCCCATGCAAGCGGCTGCGGCAACATCATCGAACTGCCGGGCCGGCTGGCCCTCGGCCGCGACGGCATCTGCAACGGCTCCAAGGACCCGGCCAAGGACTGCCCCGACGGCGTGGCGATCCCCGCCGCGGTGTTCAAGGTGATCTACGTGCCCCGCACCGGCCGCGCCTTTGGCTTTGTGCTGTCGAACGAAAACCACTCGCCCCTGCGCAACAAGCTGAATGTCAGCGCCGACACATACCTCGACCGCTGGCGCGTCTCGCTGACCGCCATCGAGGATCTCGCGGGGATAGAGTTCTTTCCGCGCAGCACCGCCCGCCGTCAGACGGTGGTCGAATCCAACTGCCCGGTGACGCGATGGCGTTAAAGCGCCCTAAAGCGCCCGGTCTTGAACTTGAGACACGCACACCCTGCCACGCCTTCGGCGCTTTTGGGATATTCGTGCCACGATGTCAGTCGGGTGAAAGGCCGGACGCCCTAGTGGGTCCAGGGACCGCGCCGCTCGGTGGCGAAATTCTCGCCATAACCGCGCGGGCGGATGTTCGGCTTGCGGCTGTGCGGCTCGGTGACCACCGCGTCGATGCCATGCGCCTTGGCGTAATCCAGCGCCGCTTCCTTGGTGTCGAACCGCATCCGCACCTGGGTCTGGGTGTCGCTCGACGACGTCCAGCCCATCAGCGGATCGACCTCGCGCGATGACCCCTGCGCGTAATCCAGAACCCATTTGCGGGTCTTGGCCATACCCGAGGTCATGGCATTCTTGGCTGGCTTGTAAATGCGCGCTCGCATGGGGCTGACTCCTCGTCTTTGCCGCCCTGTATCCCCAATTTCGCGGCGCCGGACAAGTCCACAATTGCCGCAGCCGGGGACCGGTCGTGGCGGAAGGGACAGCAGATTTTGTGCCGGGCGCGATTCGGCTGGTCAACGCCCTTGCTACACAGGCAAACCGGGGGGGGGGGGACATCCATACACGATGCGTGCACCTGCCGTGCACCGGCGGTGCGGGACGGTTGTGGTCGGGGCAAGGGTCACCACAAGGGGCGGTGCAAAGGTTAAGGCGGGGTTGATGTTGCAAAAGGTGATCGGGGGTACGCGGGACGCAAATGGTCGTTGCCATGATCTGCGGCCAGTGACAGCTTTAAGGCCGAAGCGGACAAAGGATCAGCTTACCGGCGCGGAGTCGAGACGTAACCGCCGTGCCGAGAATGACCGACGCAGACGGCAGGAGCGAGCCCATGGGCGAAGGTCTACCTATCTGAGGTTTGCCACGTAACTTGAGCAAGCGAGATCCGTAGGCTACCCTCCACCATCCAATCAAGGTTTGCATTTTGCTGAATGGCAGTCACGGGGATCTGCAGCACCGGGGGTTTTCTTGCCTGTTACACCGCATCTCGTCAGCATCGACGCCATTCCGATGTTCGGGTCCAATGTCTCGAGTCAAGACCGCCTTTGGGCTTGCCACGATGCGTTTGTTGACGAAATCGGAGACGACATCATAGCGGGCATCGTCTATGATCGTTCGTTTGCCCGGCTGAAATCAGGCATTTCCGAGGGCATGATAACCCATGGGCAATGGGTCTTGCATATCTCTCTCATCATGGAGGGCCAGATAAGCAATGGTGGGGTCGCCCAGTTGCTGAAGAATTTTCCGCACCTGATTGAAGACTGCCTCGAGGTGCTGGAATTTCTTGCGCTTCTTGATTTCCTGAAGCAGCTCCAATTGGCGGCTGGAGATCTGCCCTCTCAAGTCTCCCGGCTTCGGCAGAAGCACGGTGAGGGGCCGACCGACATCTCGGCAATTGACGTCTCGTGGGACGGCGATGACCTTGCGGTGAAAACCATCGACAACGACTTCAAGCTCGTTTTTGAGGATCGCGCTGATCCTCAAAGATGGGGATGTGTACCTCGGGATGGATACTGTGACCTGCTCTGTCGTCGTGCAGCAGACTATGCTCTGGACCACATAGATCAATTTGCCAAGATCGCAGCCAATCAATAGCTTCTAGATTGGCAAGGCCATGTGGCGACAAGGCCGCCAAGGTCCACTTTGTCCCGCAAGCCGGTTATTAACGTAGCGCGCGACGAAGCTCTGCTCCTCTCGCGCATCTGTTATTTGTGCACGACACGGGTCCTGCGCGTCACTGGCACGGAATCAAGGGCCGAAGGCCCGCCGTGCCAGCGCCGGACCGGCCCGATGGGCCGGCGCTTTGGCCGACCAATGCGCCTCCTTCAGTTGGAAGATGTGTTTGGCAACCATAAAGTGCCCTTATCAACTGTTGGAGGCGCCGCCCCCCGATCCGCCGCTGGCACGGCTTGGGGGATTGTTTGGCGCGATCCGATGCTGACACGGACGGATTAAGCCCGCCTGTCCATGCGACCTGCCTTTTGGGGGTTGAACCGGATCAAAAAGGGAACAAGTCTGAGTTGCCCGTGACCGGAGACCGCCATGTCCTATGCCCATTCCGACAGTTCCATGCCCATGCTCCACGCCCCGGCCCCGGATGTGAAGGAGCGCGCCAAGCTCGAAGGCGGCATCGCCTTTCGCATGGCGACCGATTTCGAACCCGCCGGCGACCAGCCCACCGCCATCGCCGAACTGTCGCAGGCGGTGCGCGACGGCGAACGCGACCAGGTGCTGCTGGGCGCCACCGGCACGGGCAAGACATTCACCATGGCCAAGGTCATCGAAGAGACCCAGCGCCCGGCGATCATCCTCGCCCCCAACAAGACGCTGGCGGCCCAGCTCTATGGTGAATTCAAGGGGTTCTTCCCCGACAACGCGGTGGAATACTTTGTCAGCTACTACGACTATTACCAGCCCGAGGCCTATGTCGCCCGCTCCGACACCTACATAGAAAAAGAGAGCCAGATCAACGAACAGATCGACCGGATGCGCCATTCGGCCACCCGCGCCCTTCTGGAACGTGACGACGTCATCATCGTGGCCTCGGTGTCGTGCATCTACGGCATCGGCTCGGTCGAAACCTACGGCGCCATGACACAGGACCTCAAGGTCGGCGGCACCTACGACCAGCGCGCCGTCATCGCCGATCTGGTCGCCCAGCAATACCGCCGCAACGACGCCGCCTTCCAGCGCGGCTCGTTCCGGGTGCGCGGCGATTCGCTGGAAATCTTCCCCGCCCACCTCGAAGACCGCGCCTGGAAACTCTCCTTCTTCGGCGAAGAGCTGGAAAATATCACCGAATTCGACCCGCTCACCGGCGAAAAGACCGATACCTTCGACCAGATCCGCGTTTACGCCAACTCGCACTACGTGACGCCGAAACCGACGATGCAGCAGGCCATCCAGGGCATCAAGAATGAGCTCCGCATCCGCCTCGACCAGCTGGTCGGCGAAGGCAAGCTGCTGGAGGCGCAGCGGCTGGAACAGCGCACCAACTTCGATCTGGAAATGCTCGAGGCCACCGGCGTCTGCAACGGGATCGAGAACTATTCCCGCTACCTCACCGGCCGCGCCCCCGGCGAACCACCCCCCACGCTCTTTGAATTCATCCCCGACAACGCCATCGTCTTTGCCGACGAATCCCACGTTTCCGTGCCCCAGATCGGCGGCATGTACCGGGGCGACTACCGGCGCAAGTTCACCCTGGCCGAACACGGCTTCCGCCTGCCGTCGTGCATGGACAACCGCCCCCTCAAGTTCGAGGAATGGGATGCCATGCGCCCGCAGTCCATCTTTGTCTCGGCCACGCCGGCCAACTGGGAAATGGAACAGACCGGCGGCGTCTTCACCGAACAGGTGATCCGCCCCACCGGCCTCTTGGACCCGGTCATCGAAATCCGCCCCGTCACCACCCAGGTCGACGACCTGCTCGACGAGGTGCGCAAGGTGTCGGCCAACGGTTTCCGCACGCTGGTCACCACGCTGACCAAACGCATGGCCGAGGATCTGACCGAATACATGCACGAACAGGGGATCAAGGTCCGCTACATGCATTCCGACATCGACACCATCGAACGCATCGAGATCCTGCGCGACCTGCGGCTCGGCGCCTTCGACGTGCTGATCGGCATCAACCTGCTGCGCGAAGGGCTCGACATTCCCGAATGCGGGCTGGTGGCCATTCTGGACGCCGACAAGGAAGGGTTCCTGCGCTCGGAAACCTCGCTGATCCAGACCGTGGGCCGCGCCGCGCGCAACGCCGATGGCCGCGTGATCATGTACGCTGACCGCATCACCGGCTCGATGGAACGCGCGATGGGTGAAACCGAACGCCGCCGTGCCAAGCAGATCGCCTATAACGAGGAACACGGCATCACCCCCGAGACGGTGAAGAAAAACGTCGAGGACATCCTCGCCGGCCTCTACAAGGGCGACACCGACATGAACCGCGTCACCGCCACCATCGACAAACCCCTGCACGGCGCCAACCTCGAGGCCGTGCTGGACGGCATGCGCACCGATATGCGCAAGGCCGCCGAGAACCTGGAGTTCGAAGAAGCCGCGCGGTTGAGGGACGAGATCAAACGGCTCGAAGCGGTCGACCTCGCCGTCGCCGACGACCCCCTGGCCCGTCAATACGCGGTCGAGAAGGCCTCCGAGGAGGCGGTGAAGGGGCGCGGGAGGTCAACGGCCGGGCGGCCGGGGCAAAGGGGTGGTGTGAAGAGGCGGGGGCGTTAATGGCGAGCTACATTTCCTATGACGATGGAAGCCACTACATTAGTTGCCTGCAACTGGTCGACGAGCACCTTCGTGCAAGAAGCAAGGACGCAGCCAACATACGTTGGATCGTATTGGGTCTCCATGACGCGCTATATGCCCTATTAATAGAAAAGCTAATCAGAACTGATGGTTTCGGCATCTTCAAGCGTGAACTTGAAGACAAGGTTCGCGAATTCTACGATCAGGGGAAAGATTGTAATTCGGAAGAGTTCCACGAACTCAGTGAAAGCTCATTCAATCAAGATGTGGCAAGTTTGGAAGGTCTTCTGAAGCGTGCATTTCCGACGTCATCCGTCGTATTATCACGAACACCGGACACAGAAATGGCGAGGCCAAGCCGCGGTTTGAGCCATTTGAAGAGTATCCGAGACTACTTCGCCACCCGCGTCCAATGCTATCCATTTATGAGGAGAGCTTTTTGGTTGACGCGTTTTCGGATACAATTGACGTTATTCGGCAAGTGTCTAACTTACCTGGGCACAGGGCCTCACAGCATGACCCCGAAGAGGCGGCCTTAATTTTGAACTCAATCAAATACTATTTAGCGCGATGGGAGACGGCAATCGAGTCTTCCCAAAATGAACATCTGTGAGGTGCGCGCCTACTGCCGCCGGAACCCCACACCGCCCCACTTCCCCAGCACACCGTACGACGCAACCCCCATCGACCCGCCCAAATTTCTTTCAAAGAAATTTGCCAAGAATTTTTGAAAAATTCTTACCCGCTCCCCGCCAAGGTTGCGCGACGGCTGCACAGGGGGCCTCCGCGCCCGCGCCGCCGCCGGTTTCTCGGCCGCAATCTTTTGTACAAAACGGTCAAACCCCGTCTGCGGGCCGGTACAAAACGGATCAAACCGCGCCTCTCTCGCGCTGCCGCGTGCCGCGTGGTATCCTGACGGAAACAACAGGATTTTTATACATGCGCATTTTCCCGACCCTCGGCCTGGCTCTCACCCTGACCCTGCAACCGGCCTTTGCCGATTATGGCGGCAGCGGCTCGACCGGAAGCACCGGTGAGGGCGCCTCGGCCGGCCTGTCAAACGCCACCACGCGCAAGGTGGTGCGCATCCTCAAGCGCGAGTTCGACCGCTGCCAGAGCGTGGAAAGCATCTATCGCTACGACTGTTACCGGCAGACCTACAAGCTGGCCGGCGACCAGATCGCGGGCAACCCCGCCTATGCGCCGGCCCTGCGGGCGCTGGACGGGGTCGAGACCAGGCTACAGACCATCACCCGGACCAACCGCGACCCGGCAGCCCCCCTGAAACGCAAGGGTTTTCAAACCTTTACGCCCATCAAACCCGCCGCCGTGCCAAAGTCGAAGGTCGAGCTGAGGCGCGCCCTGGACGAGGCGGAAACCATCCTGCTGCGCTCTGCCGCCGACACCGGGCAGGTGCATTTCACCAAGATCGCCGAGGCGGTCAATTCCAACAAGGTGCTGTTGCGCTCACTGCTGGCGCCGCTGCGCCAGCTGATCCACCGCTTTGCCTGAAAGGAGGCCGCCGCGCCCCGCATTGCGCCACATATTCCCCTTGCCGCGTTGCTGGCGCTGCTGCCTGCCCTGGCCGGCGCCAACCCGGTGTCGCTGACGCTGCGCTGCGATCTCGGCGGCGCGCCCGCGCGGATGGACATGCAGGTTCACTACCAACAAGCCTTTGATCCGCTTACAAATTTTCGCGGCCAGATCACCGGGTTGTTCCCTGCTGGCGTCACGGTCTATACCGCCGGACAGGTGCAAAGCGCCACCGCCACCTACAGCTTTCGCGGCGAAAACCAGTTCTCCGATTTCACCGACCACGGCACCGGGGCCCGGTTTCGGGTCGAATGGGTGCTGGACGGGCCGAACAACGGGGTCTGGATGAAAGTGAACCCCTTTGGCGCGACGACCGCGCATTTCTGCGCGCTGCTCGACGCACGCTAGGCGGTTCAGCCCCCCGAGACCGTCAGCCCCAGCATCCGCCAGACCTGCATGCCGCCGCGATAGTAAAAGATCCGCTCGGCCGGATAGCCCGCCTCGACCATGCGCCGGGCCGCCGTCGGGGACTGTCCGCACCATGGCCCGTTGCAAAACAACGCGACCGGTATGGCGCCTTCGCAGTCAAAGCCGTCGAAATCGATCTCGCAGCCCAGCGCATCAAGCCGGTCCGCCGCTTCGTTGTAGGGGATGCTGATGGCCCCGGGAATCGTGCCGGTGGCGTGATCCGCCGCGACGCGGCTGTCGACGACCACCGCCTCCGGGTCCTGCAGCATGGCGATCAGCTCCAGTTCGCCGATCGTCGTGACCCCCGGAACCGGCGTCATCGGTTGCACACAGAACGGCGGACAGGCCCGCGAGGTCAGCGCCCAGTCGCCGCTGATCCGGTTGTCGTTGTCCTGAATGCGCCCGATGACAGCGGGGCCATCGGGTGTCTGAACCGTGGCCTGTGGCATATCGCGGGTGATCTGCACCGGTTCGGCGCTGACCGCGCCTGCAAGAACAAGCGCGGCCATCATAGTCACAAGACGTTTCATCCCTGCGGTCTCAGCGGACCACGTGGACGGCACATGCCGCATGCCGCACCACCTGCGCGGCGGTCGAACCCAGCAGCAGATCCTGCATGCCCGGACGGTGCGACGCGATGATGATCAGGTCCGGCTTGTTGGTCTCGGCCCAATCCAGGATCGACCGGCCAGAGTGGCCTTCGATCACGATGCCCAGCGCGTTCGGCAACTTGGCCGCCATGTCGTCCAGTTCCTTCTGGATCGCATCGCGGGCCTCGGTGAGGTAATCGGCGGGCATGTAGGAAATGGCGTAGCCCGGAATATGTTCGACCACGTGCAAAAGGGTGATCTGGGCCTCGGGCGTGGCCAGCATCTGCGCCAGTTTCAGCGGCCCGGTCACGTCCCGTTCTGCGTCGAAGGAAATCGGGACTAGGATATTGTGATACATTTGGTGTCTCCCCTGGCAACCAGCGACAGTCTGCACCCAGTTTCGCCGCGCGGCCTTGATTCAAATCATGTTTTCCCAACCGGGCCGATCATGGGCTTTTTTCGCTCGCCCTGTTGTCGGACCGGATGGCGCAGGCGTACAGTTAACCACAATTTTCAAAAAATGGAGTCATATTGGCATGAAGGTGTTTATTGCGGCGGGTCTCGGGTTTGCCCTTTCGTTCTTGGCGGCAACTGTCATGGCCGGGACGCCTACGGATGACAGGATCGCCTTTTCCTCTGATTTCACGGGCCAGGTGGTTGGCAAGTTGGAAGGCGGTATTTCCGAGTGTCAGGCCGTGGCGGCGGTCTACCGATTCGATTGCTACCGCCAGAACTACCGCGCCGTGGGCCGGTCTTTGAATGGCAAACCCGATTACCGCGACGCGCAGAAGGCGCTCAAGCGGGTCGAAGACACCCTGAAGGCAGTGGTCAAGCAAAACGGGGACAGAGGCGCGCCGCCGCTGAAACAGAATGGCCGCACCTACAAGGCGGTCCGGCCCGATACGGTCGCCGCCAGCGCCGCGGCTTTCAACAAGGCCCGTCAGGAAGCCGTCACCATCCTGTTGCGTGCCGATGGCAAGGCTCAGGTGCATTATCAGCGCATTGCCAGTGTCGTGGGGTCGAACAAGGTGATCATCCGGACTGATCTGCTGGCGGTGATCCGGCTGGTCTGATCCCGGATCGGGGCAGGTGACGGCCCTGCCCCCGCCGGCCCCCCCGGTCAGAACGTCCCCGAGACCTCGTACATCACGGGCTCGAAACTCCTGCACAGTTCGTTGATCTTGCGATTGCGCGCCCGCATTTCCGGGGTGCGCAACATGGCCTGGAAATCTTCGCGCCGCTGCCATTGGGAATAGTTCGCGATCCGGGTCTGCGCGTCATTGACGTGAAGCCCCGCCGCGACAAAGCCGGGCTGTTTGGATATGAACTCCGCATAGGCATCGGTCAGGGCCTCCAACAGGTCCTGACAGGTCCCCGGTGTCATCTCGAACGTGGTGATAACTGTCTGAATTTCGGCGTCTTTGGTAATGTTCAGCATGGAATCCTCCCTGTCTGGACCCAGACTATCACAGCTGATCGAGGGTCGTCTGTATCTCCTGCACCAATTGCGTCACCTCGTCATGGGCAGGCCCCTTGGGCGCCTCCAGCGCCGCCAGCCCGCGCCCCAGCGTTTCGGCATAGACCACGCGGTTTGCCATGGGTGTCCGGGCGATTTCGGCCTCCAGTTCCGAGGCCTTTTCCGCGACCTCGGCCGCCAGCCGCGTGCCAGCCCGGTTGCGGGTCATCACGATCATCGCCGGCTTGTCCTCGCGGTTGGCAAGGTACAGGACCACCTCCACCGCCCAGAGGTCCAGATGCGAGGTCGCCACCGGGATCAGCACCAGATCCGCCGCCCGCAGCGCCGGGCGCAGGTCGCTGTCGGCCTTGGGCGGCGTGTCGATGATCACGATGTCATGGCTCTGTGCCAGTTTGCGCACCTCATAGGTCACGCCCCAGGCCGAGGCGGTGGAAAACTCCAGCCCCGGTTCGCCCTGATCCTCCAGCCGCGTCATGAACCAGCGCCCGGCGCTGCCCTGCGGATCGGTATCCATCAGCGCCACCGATTTGCCGGCGCGGGCAAAGCCCACGGCCAGGTTGACGGCCAGCGTGGTCTTGCCCGCCCCGCCCTTTTGCTGCGCAATTGTGATGACGTAGCCCAAAACATGCCCCCAAAGCTGTGCTGCAGCGCAGAATAACGGCCCCAAAACCCTCTGCAACATCCAAATAGCCGCATCCCATGCCCGGATCTCACCGGAAGTAACCGGTCGTTAACCAAGATTGAGGATTCTGTTAACGGAGGTAACGAGATGCGCAGCGCCCTTGCCGTCCAGATCATCTGCCTTTGGCTCTGTCCCGCGGCATGGGCCGGCGCCTGGCTGCAGGAGCCCGGCAAGGCGTTTCTGGCGGTCACCGCCACGCTGCGGCGCGGCGCCCCCCAGGCGCAGTTCGAAAACACGATTTACGGCGAATACGGGCTCGCACCACGGTTGACCCTGGGTATCGACATCAATCAGCGCCCCGTTATCGCCGGCCATGCCCTGCTGTTCATTCGCACTCCACTGGGCTCCGGCACCACGCGCAACCGCTTTGCCTTTGAGGCCGCCGTGGGGGGCTACCATTGGATGGGTCAGTGGCAGCCGATGTACAAGACCGCGCTGTCGATGGGGCGCAGCATCACCGTAAAAGGGATCCCCGGCTGGCTGGCTGTCGACGCCGCCATCGAACGGCGCATCGGCACACCGGCGCCAACCGCGAAACTCGACGCGACGCTTGGGCTGTCAGGCGCGGCGCGGGTCCAGCCGATCCTGCAGATCGAAACTGCCCGGACCTCTGGTCTGCCGCTGATGTGGACCGTCACACCGGGCATCACCGTCAAAGGCCCCAAGGAAACGACCTGGGTCATCGGCATCGAGCGAAAATCCGTTATCCGGCAGACCATCGGTATCAAACTCGGGTTCTGGCGCCGGTTCTGACCGCTTGCGTCGCCCCGGCAACTGCCGCAAACATCCCTCATGCCCGAAACCAGCCCGATCCGCCCCACCGACGACGACGCCCGCGCCCTGGCCCGCGACCTGATGCGGCAGGCCCGGTTCGCCGCCCTTGGCGTTGTGCTGGACGACGGCACGCCGATGGTGACCCGGGTGGCCTTCGGGCTGGATCCGACGGGCGGGCCGCTGTCTCTGATCTCTGACCTCTCCGCGCACAGCCCGGCGCTGCGGGCCAACCCCGCCTGTTCGCTGCTGATCGGCGAACCCGGCCCGCGCGGCGACCCCCTGACCCATCCGCGCCTGACATTGCTGGGCACCGCCGTGTTCCTGCGTCACGGCACGCCGGGACACGCGGAAATGGCCGCGTATTACCTGCGCGACCATCCCAAGGCCAAGCTTTACATCGGGTTCGCCGATTTCGCCTTTGTCCGGATCACTGCACGGCAAGGGCTGCTGAACGGCGGGTTTGGACGGGCCTTTCAACTGACGCCGAAAGACCTTGGCGTTCCGTCATCCTGAACCCCTGTCGTGATCATTTGTCGATGCGGAACACGACGTCGACCTTACCCTCGACAGCCTCGGGCCAGCCCAGCTTGATCTGGTCCTTGTTGGTTCCTTGTTCCAGCTGCGCATAGGGCATCGCGTAGACAGCCGTGCCGCCCGCATTCCGGATCGGATCCAGCGCAACGATTCCATCCACTCCTCGCGCCCGCGCTCCGAACGGCAGCTCGCCGTCAGGATCGATGGTCCAGGTCTGCGCCGCCGTCACCTGATCGTGCCGCACCCGCAGCGGATTGAACGCCTGTTTGGACACCGAATGGTACGTGTTGCCCAGAACGGTCACGTTCTTGGCTTTGGAAAAATCCAGATCGGCAAAGCTGGTGTCCACCCGTTCCGCCCGGTCAATCGACCCGTTGATGCTGCGGAACTTGTTACCGGTGATAGCCACTCCGTTCAGGAAATGCCCGCTGCCGTGCGGTTTGATCACGATGTAACTGAACCAGGGCGCCACCTCGCCCGACAGAAAGATGTTGTCGGTGATGCTGCAGGAACTGAACGAAAAGCCGCCGGTGAATTCCGGCTCTGGGCTCTGCTCGTTGGTCCATTCGACAAAACAGTTGTCGACGTAGTTCCCCGACACCGTCGAACTGGTGTAGGTCCCGACAATCACCAGTCCCGCGGTACGCACCCCCTGGGCAACGGAATCGCCCTGGAAAAAATGGTTGCCCAGCACGATGCTGTTCTGCCCCGCCAACACGGCGAAATGGCGGAACTTGGTGGCCCGGTTGTGGCGCAGCTTGACGTCATTGGCATTTGCGTTGATCGCGATCGACACCCGGTCGGGCACGTTCTCGGCCTCCTCGGCCGAGAGAAACTGGCACTGGTCGATCAGCATCCCCTGGCAACCGCCCCCGATAGAGGTGATGCCTCGGTCCTTAGGCCGGCTGATGAAACTGTCGCGCAGGTTGAACGCAATGCCCGTCGGCGCCAGCCGTATGCCGCTGCACAGGTTTTCGCACTGCAACTCGATCTCGGACATCGCGAACTTGCTCAGCTGACTGAAGCCCTTGAAATCCAGCATGTACTTAAAGTCGCGAAAGGTGAACGTCTGGGTGCCCGCCGCATCGTAGAGCGGCGCGTTCAGAGTGATCTCCTGCGCCGCGACATCCTTTGAGCGGACATAGATCTCGCGGCCGACCCCGACCCCCTCGACCAGCGCCCCCACCGGCACATTCGCGATATTGGTCACATTGGTCAGCTTGCGCGAGTCGTTCGTGGTATAGGTGGCCGTCGATGTCACCGTGTCCGTATTCCACACCGACGAACCCGAAGCCTCCAACTGGCCGTTACGGATCACCCTGCGGGTGGCGTAGCTGCTCTTGTTGGGCACGGCGGCCTGCATGTCGATCGGCGCGGTCACCGTCACCTTGCGCCCGCCCATGTCCAGGCTTTCATGGTCGGCATTGTTCAACAGCGCCTGAAACGCCTTCTTGAACGC
Organism: Seohaeicola saemankumensis; assembly: GCF_020171285.1. Classification (GTDB taxonomy): domain Bacteria; phylum Pseudomonadota; class Alphaproteobacteria; order Rhodobacterales; family Rhodobacteraceae; genus JAIUZI01. Next base: position 281,342 of record NZ_JAIUZI010000007.1, on the reverse strand, counting down.
CAGCTCCTCGTCTCCAAAAGCCGTGATATAAGCCGGAAGGTCAAAGTTCTTCTGCAGGATCAGCATCTTGTCGGTCGGCATCGTGACCGTGCCTTCGAACTCAACTTCGGAGTTAAAGGTGACGCTATTGCTTAACTGGTACTCCCCGGCCGGGATCAGAACCCGCCGGCCCGCCGCCGCGGCATCCGCCGCCTCAAAGGCGGCGGAATCGTCTGTTACCCCGTCGCCCACGGCTCCGTAGTCGCGCACATCCACGATGCTCAGCATGTCGCGCAGGAACACGCCGGTGATGTCGGTGATCTCGATATCGTCGATCCGCACCACGCCGCCGTTGGATCCGGTCAGGTCCAGCCCGAAATGACCGTAGATCGCGCTGCCGCCCCAGACCATGTCGACCCCGCCGCGCGCACCCGCGCCGACGATGCCCGTGACTTCGACCACCTCACCATAGTTCTGCAGCGTCACCGCCGGGGCAATCTCGGTCACCCCGGTCACATGGGTATCGCCGGCCGCACCGGCCCACCCCGCCACGCGGACAGACGGCAGGTTGCCGCTGATCGCCTTGATCCGCACCTTGATCTGCAGGTAGCAGCCCGGCTGCAGCGGCGTCTGCCCCATGTACCGCAGCTTTTGCGTGGCCGCGGTCTTGGTCAGTTCCAGACAGCCGCCAAAATCCTGATCCGCCGGCACCAGCGCCGCGTTGATCGCGCCGTCATAGGTGTCGGACCCCGCCGTGCCGTCTTCGCTCGACCAGACATCCAGCCCGTTCTCAAACGCCGGCGGCATCAGCAGCAAACCTTCGGTGATCGCCTTGTTCATCGAAATCCCTTTCCCAAATCCGCCCGTTGCATCCCGATCGGGCGTGCATGTTTGACCGGGTCCGGGCCGCACCCGAACGCGAGAAAGGGAGATACAAAGAATGGATTAAGGGCGGCTCACACCACCGTCACGGTGCCCGTTGCGCGCACCGCCTCAAACGCTGGGCGGTGGCGCCGGCAGGATCTGTACCGCGTTGATTTTCCAACCGCCTTCCAGCTCGACCATCTGATAGTCCAGAACATGCGCCTGACCATCCGCATCGGTGACCAGCACCTTCTGCCACAAGGCGCCGGCGATCTCGCGCAGTTCCAGATACCTGACATCGCGCGGCTTCCAGACCATCGGATAGCCGCCCCGAACCATGGCGCCGAAATTCTCGGCGCTGCCAAACCGGCCCTGGATACCCGGGCTGGCATAGTCAAAGGCGGTGGCGAAATCATCCGCGCGCATCGCCTCGATCTGGTTCCCGATCACTGCTTCGATGTCGCGCCCCTGCGCGACCGCCGCCACCGCCAGCCCGGCCCAGAGAACCACTGCCGCCAAAACCCTGATCATCATCACCTCCTGCTCTTGCCCCCCACAACTAGCGCATCGGCGGCACGAGTCATGGTCCGGCGCATTTCCGATGCCAATTTCCAACGCCAAAGGCACGTGCATCCGATGCGCGGTCGCGGGCATTGCTGGACAACGACACCGCCCTGTGACAAATGGCACGCAGCCCTAGGAGACATAGATGACCACCACCCGTTTTGCCCCGTCGCCCACCGGCTACATTCACGTCGGCAACCTGCGCACGGCGCTGATGAACTACTTGATCGCCCGCAAGTCTGGCGGCACCTTCATCCTGCGCATCGACGACACCGACCCGGAACGGTCCAAGGAAGAATACGTCGACGCGATCAAGCAGGACCTGACCTGGCTTGGCCTGCACTGGGACCGGGTGGAACGGCAGTCGGACCGGCTTGACCGCTATGCCGCCGCAGCCGACAAGCTGCGCGAGATCGGCCGCTTTTACGAGGCATTCGAGACGCCAACCGAACTGGACCTGAAGCGCAAGAAACAGCTGAACATGGGCAAGCCGCCGGTGTATGACCGCGCCGCGCTGGCCTTGTCGGAAACGGAGCGGGACGCGCTGCGCGCCGAACGCGGATCCGGGGTCAGGCGGTTCAAGCTGGAACATGAACGCATTGAATGGACCGACGGCATTCTGGGGGATATCTCGATCGACGCCGCCAGCGTCAGCGACCCGGTTCTGATCCGCGGCGACGGCCAGGTGCTCTACACGCTGGCCAGCGTTGTTGACGATACCGAGATGGGCGTGACCGACGTTGTCCGCGGCTCGGACCATGTGACCAACACCGCCACCCAGATCCAGATCATCAAGGCGCTCGGCGGCACACCGCCGCGCTTTGCCCATCACTCGCTGCTGACCGGCCCGCAAGGCGAGGCGCTGTCGAAACGCCTCGGCACGCTCAGCCTGCGCGACCTGCGCGCGCAGGGTGTCCAGCCGATGGCCCTGCTGAGCCTGATGGCGCGGCTGGGCTCCTCCGATCCGGTGGCGCTGCAAACGGACATGGCCGCCCTGATCGACGGCTTCGACATCACCCGCTTTGGCGCCGCACCGACCAAGTTCGATGTGCAGGACCTGTTTCCGCTGACCGCCCATTACCTGCAGGCACTGCCGCTGGATGCCGTCCGCGACGAGGTTCTGGCGCTGGGTGTGCCCGAGGATCTCGCCGAACCCTTCTGGCTGATGGCCCGCGACAACATCACGACTCTGGCCGATCTGGCCGGCTGGTGGCAGCTCTGCCGCGACGGCGCCGAACCGCTGATCGCCGACGAAGACCGCGATTTCATTGCACAGGCCATGGACCTGCTGCCCGACGCGCCCTTCGACGGCGACAGCTGGAGCAGCTGGACAGCGGCGGTGAAAGAGGCGACCGGGCGCAAGGGCAAGGGCCTGTTCATGCCCCTGCGCAAGGCGCTGACCGGACAGGAACGCGGCCCGGAAATGGCGGCGCTGATGCCCCTGCTTCAGGTGGTCAGGGCGCGTCGCTAGCCCTGTCGCCCCGGCCTGCCCGGGGCCGGGGTTTGCGATCAGAAAGAAACCGCACTGCTCAGTCCCGGGTGATGACCCGGGCGCCATGTTCCCGCAGCTTGCAATCCACCAGCTCGGTTTCCTGCGGCTTCAACGCCTGGTGGCGCGGGTAACGCGGCTCTGCCCGGTCGTTCAGGATCGGCGCATCCCAGCCATCGGTTGTGGCAAAGAACCGGTCAACACCGGCGTCGCCGAATTCCCGCAAGTAGCCCTGCACCACCACGTCCAAATAGCTGAGCAGAATCGGGTAGTGGTGGCTGGGGCGGGTGTGGCGCGCCTCGGGGACCGCATAAACCGCGATGTCGATTACGGTTTTCAGCGCGTGGCTGACCGCTTCGGTCGCCGGGATCCGGTCATAGGCCCATTCCCGCTGATCCAGCGCGACCCAATCGTTTTTCGGAACATGGGCGATCAACCCGTCGATGGTCGTCCCGGGGTCGGGAATCGCGGTCAGAAACGCCACCGGGCGCAGGTCCGTATGCCGCCAGGCCCTGCGCCAGCCGCTCAGCTGCGCGGGTTGCGGATTGCCGAAATCATGGGTCGCCCGGTTTACCAGGCTGCCATAACCAAAGAAGTAGGGGTCGCGCATAGGGACCTTTCTAACGGGATGTTCGATTGATGTATGTCAAACCGGTTTTTTTGTGGATGTGCAATATGACCCCGTCGCGACCGAATGGGAGGACGACGGGATGCGGATTACAAAACGAACCAACATTGCCATCAGGCTGCTGATGTATTGCGCGGCCAATCCGGGCCGACTTGTGACCAAATCCGAAATTGCCGATTGTTGCAATGTGTCCGAAAACCATCTGGCGCAGGTGATCAACCAGCTCAGCCAGCTGAACTTTCTGCGCACGCAGCGGGGCCGGAATGGCGGTATGAGTTTGGCAATCGGCGCGGATCAGATCCGCATTGGCGAGGTCTTTCGCCATGTCGAAGGCGCCCTGCCGCTGGCCGAGTGTTTTGCTGACGCCGACAACACCTGCCCCCTGACCAAGGCGTGCCGGCTTAAGGTCGCACTGTCGGACGCGGCGCAGGCGTTTTACGCCTCGCTCGACGAAATCACGCTCGATTCGCTGCTGTGCGACAATCACGACCTGATGAAGCTGCTGCAGCCGGTCGCCTGCGTCCGCTAAGCCAGGCAGGTCATTCGCGCGCCCGCAGCACACGGGCAGGACGCGCGGTCAGCGGCCGCCAGGCAAACAGCAGCCCGGCCAGCAATGTCGTCATGAGCCCGCCAAGGATAATGGCCGCCGCCGATGGCCAGATCACCGTGAACCCGGTTTCCAGAACCTGCGTGCTGACCGCCCAGCCGCCGATCAGACCCGCACCCAGAGCGACCACACCGGCGGCGGCCCCCAACAGCGCGCTGCGCAGCGCAAAGCTCATCAGGATTCGGCGGCGCGGAGCGCCAAGCGTTTTCAGGATCGCCGCCTCGTAGGTGCGGGCCGGTTCTCCAGCGGCCGCAGCCCCGATCAGCACCAGAAAGCCGGTCAGCAGCGATACCCCCGCCCCCCAGGATGTGGCCGATGCCAGCCCCGCCAGCACGCCGGACACCCGGTCGATGGCGTCACGCACCCGGATCGCCGTAATATTGGGAAACTCCCCTGCCAGATCGCGCAGGATTGCGGCCTCCGCCTCCTCCTCGGCATAGACCGTGGCGATAAAGCTATGCGGCGCACCCTGCAGGGCCGCCGGGTTCATGGTCAGCACAAATCCCATCCCGGCGGTCGAAAAATCGACCTCGCGAAAACTGGTGATGGTGGCAGTGATGTCGCGCCCAAGGACATTGACGGTTATCCGGTCGCCCAGCGACAGGCCCATTTCTTCGGCCTCTTCGGTGGCAAAGCTGATCTGCGGGGGCCCCGTATAATCTTCGGGCCACCAGTCACCGGCCGTCAGGTGGGTGTTGGCCGATGGCGTCGCGGCATAGGTCAGCCCCCGGTCGCCGCGAACAACCCAGTGATCGCCAGCCACGTCGCGGGCCGGACGGTCGTTGATCCGGGTGATCACCCCGCGCAGCATCGGGGCGCTTTCGATCTTGCTGACGGCGGGATCGTTCTCCAGCCGCGCCATGAACCCGGGCATCTGGTCCTTCTGGATATCGACAAAGAAATAGGACGGCGCGACATCGGGCAGGTTGCCGCTGATCGCGGCGCGCAGGTTGCCGTCGATCTGGCCAACGGCGGCCAGAACCGACAGACCCAGCCCCAACGACAGAACCACCGACCCGGCCCCTTCCAGCGGCCCGCCAATGGCGGCCAGCGCCCAACGCAGGGCTGGCCGGTCACGGGCGACGCCCGCACCTGCCCGCGCCAGCCGACGGATCGCAAAGGCCGCCGCCGACAGCAGCACCAGCGCGCCGAGGATGCCGCCGGTGGTCCACAGCGTCAGCCGGGGCGAGCCGCTGAACAGCGCGGCAAGGCCCACCAGCGCGCCCAGCCCGACGACAATCGCGGCCAGATAACGCGGTGCCGGCAGCAACCGGGCGCTGGCCAGCGCATCGCGAAACAGGGTCGCGGCACGGACTTCTTCGGTGCGGGCCAGCGGCCAGAGGGTAAAGACAAAGGCGGTGAGCAAGCCATAGAGCGCCGCCTCGCCCAGCGGCGCGGGATAGATGGAGAAGACGGCCGGAACCGGCAACTGATCGCTGATCAACGGACCCAGCAGCACCGGGATCAACCCGCCCAGCGCCAGGCCGATGGCTATCCCCAACAGCGAAAGCACCCCGATCTGCAGGAAATAGGTCTGGAAAATCGTCACCCGGTCGGCCCCCAGCGTGCGCAGGGTGGCAATCACTTCGGTCTTGCCACCCAGATAGGCGCGCACAGCGGCAGAGACGCCAACACCGCCCACCGCCAGACCGGACAGCCCCACCAGGATCAGGAACGCGCCCAGCCGGTTCACAAAGGTCGCCACGCCCGGCGCCCCGTTCCGGGCATCGGTCCAGCGCAGGCCCGCGCTTTCGAAACGCGACTTGGCAATTTGCGCCGTGGCGGCCAAATCCGTGCCCGGCGGCAGGGCCAGCCGGTATTTGGTCGAATACAACGTCCCCGGTTCCAGCAGCCCGCTATCAGCCAGCGCAGGCGTGGCCACGATGGTGCGCGGCCCCAGGCCAAAGCCACCCGCCGCGCCATCGGGCTCGCGGGTCAGCGTGGCCATCAGGACAAAGTCCTGCGTTCCCAGCCGGAACCCTTCGCCCGGTGACAGGCCCAGCCGGTCGATCAGCACACGCTCCATCACCGCGCCGGGCAACCCGTCGCGGCCCGCCAGGGCCTGCTCCAACGGCATGTCGGGGGTCAGCTGCACCGCGCCCACCAGCGGATAGGCCCCGTCGACCGCCTTGACCTGGGTTAGCCCGCGCTCCTCCTGACCGTCGCGACCGACCACCGCCATCGACCGGAAATCGACAATCTCGGAACTGCGCAGCGCAGTTCGCGCGATCCAGTCCCGCTCCTCCTGTGTCGCAAACCGGTAGGTAAACTGCATCTCTGCGTCGCCGCCCAGCAGCGCCGCGCCTTCGCGCGTCAGCCCGGCCTCGATGGCGGCGCGCACGGAGCCCACGGCCGCAATCGCGGCCACCCCCAGCGCCAGGCAGGCCAGGAAAATGCGGAACCCCCGCAGCCCCCCGCGCAGCTCGCGCCGCGCCAGCCGGGACGCAATCCGCAGGCTCATTCCGCCGCGTCCCGTGCAGCATCGGGCGCGATGCGCCCATCGCGCAGACGGATCACCCGGTCACAGCGCCGCGCCAATGTCTGCGAGTGTGTCACCAGCACCAGCGTCGCCCCGTGCCGGTCCCGCAGGCCGAACAGCAGGTCGATGATCGCGTCGCCGTTGCTGGCGTCGAGGTTGCCCGTGGGCTCGTCCGCCAGCAGGATATCCGGCCGGGGCGCCGAGGCCCGCGCCAGCGCCACCCGCTGCTGTTCGCCGCCCGACATTTGCGAGGGGTAATGCCCGGCGCGATGCGCCAGCCCCACCGCCTCCAGTTCGGCCTCGGCGCGGGCAAAGGCATCCGCTTCACCGGCCAGCTCCAGCGGCGTCGCGACGTTTTCCAACGCGGTCATCGTCGGAATCAGGTGAAACGACTGGAACACCACCCCCATGTGGTCGCGCCGGAACCGCGCCAGCGCGTCTTCGTCCATCGTGGTCAGATCGCGGCCCAACGCGGTAATGGTCCCGCCGGTGGCCTGCTCCAGCCCGCCCATCAACATCAGTAGAGAGGACTTGCCGGACCCGGACGGCCCAACCAGGCCCAGGGTCTCTCCCGGGGCGACATCCAGAGTGATCCCGTGCAGAATATCGACCCGTCCGGCATTGCCATCCAGCGACAAAGCGGCATCTTGAAGGGACAGGATCGGGTTTGTCATGGGATGGTGTCCTTGCCAACGTGTTCTGTCCGATATGGAGTGGTAGACGAGATGCGCAAGTTTTTCCTGAGTTTTCTTTTGGTTCTGGCCGGATTCGCGGCCTCGGCCGGGCAGGTGACCGTGGCCGCGCTGGGCGACAGCCTGACCCAGGGCTACGGGTTGCGGCAAGGCGATGGGTTCGTGCCGCAACTGGAACGCTGGCTGCGCGCCAACGGCGCCGAGGTGGCGCTGATCAACGCGGGGGTGTCCGGTGACACCACGGCAGGCGGCGCCGCACGGGTCGGCTGGACCCTGACCCCTGACGTGGACGCGATGATCGTGACGCTGGGCGGCAACGACCTGTTGCGCGGCATCGATCCGGCAGTGGCGCGCGGCAATCTTGAGACGATACTGAAGGCCGCACAGGACGCCGGCGTCGCGGTATTGCTGATCGGAATGCAGGCCCCCGGTAACTACGGCCCCGACTACAAGGCCGCGTTTGACGCCATCTACCCGGAACTGGCCACGGCCTATGACGCCCTGCTGGCCGACAGCTTTTTTGCCGGTCTGGCGGCGGCGGACGACCCGGCGACGGCGGCGCAATACATGCAGGCGGATGGCATCCACCCGAACGCCGAGGGCGTGCGCCGCATTGTCGAAACGCTGGGCCCACGGGTTCTGGAACTGATCGCGCTGGCGCAGCCGAGCTGAGGCCGGAGCACGGAATTGACCGCAAGGGGGCGCTGCCCCCTCGGCCTGCGGCCTTCACCCCCGGAGTATTTTCCGAAGAGATGAAAGGGGATGGAGGCCGAAACGCGAAACGGGCGCCCCCGATGGAACGCCCGTTCTGAAGTCGCATGAATCACGTGGCCGGGCAACCGGCCGGCGCCGGATCAGGCCAGCGCGATGTTGACCGCTGCCTCGCGGCCGTCGCGGCCCGCTTCGACGTCAAAGGTCACTTTCTGGTTGTCGGCAAGCCCGGTCAGGCCAGAACGCTCAACCGCCGAGATGTGCACGAACACGTCACGCCCGCCGGTTTCGGGCGCGATAAATCCGTACCCCTTGGTTGTGTTGAACCATTTGACGGTACCATTGGCCATCGTCATTTCTCCTCTGTTGGCTGCCCGCGGAATGCGGCAGGTCGGCAAAGTCAGTGCAAGATCGAGAACTGAGCCGTAGAGAGGAGCAGTGTGGTCGATAGCGTAACGTCGCCCCATTTTTGTGAAATGGGATAGGGTTTGACGCAAGCAAAATCTTGCGGCACCCATTTGGCCGGCGTCCCCCTGCCGGGTCAGTCGGCCGCTTCCAGCGCCCTGAGCGCACGGATCGTGTAGCGCTCGGCAATCTCTCCGTCGTCGCCCGCGTGAAAGTTCGGATCCTGTGGCAGGCAACCCCGCCCGCACAGTTGCACCGCGATCATGGCGCGGCTGTCGATGTACCAAAGCCGCCCGCCCGGCGTCGAAATATAGCCATTCACCCCCTCGGCCCGGTCGCTCTCCATATCGCGTACGGTCGGGAATTCGGCGGGGACAAAGGGATCATAGGCACCGTGGGTATGCAGCGAAGCGCGCAACGCCAGCCCTTCCGCCGGCATCCTGGGCGTGCAGCCGTTGTGCCCGCCACGCAGCATTTCGGTGAACGCGGGCTGGCCGTCGGGCCGCACACCCAGATAACCGCAGTATTCGTACCGGGCGGCAAAGGAGAGATGCTGCAGGGGCGTCAGCCGGGCCTTGACCAGCGCCACCTCTGCCTCGGGCGGCGGCTGAAAGGACGGTGCCGGCCCCAGGGCCAACGCAATGGCAAGTAACAACAATTGAAACATCGCCCCGCGTCTCCAGCCTGGCCGCGCAACATTTGAAATCAAACTCCGTCCGCACGCAGACTAGCAGGTTCCGGCGGGGATGAAACCGCGCGTGGATCCGGCGCGGCATCTTGCGTCAGCGCATCCAGGCGTCGCTATTCCAGTGCTTAAAGAACGGTCACCACAGTCCCGATCGGCACCCGCTCATAAAGGTCCATCACGTGTTCGTTCAGCATCCGGATACAGCCATTCGACCAGGATTGCCCGATGCTTTCAGGCTGGGTCGTTCCGTGAATGCGGAAATACGTGTCGACCCCGTTCTGGAACAGGTACAGCGCCCGCGCGCCCAGCGGGTTGCCCGGACCACCGGGCTGCACATAGTCGTTGTTGACGAATTTGGAGTAGGTCCTGGGATCGCGTTCGATCATTTCCTGGGTCGGACGCCAGGTCGGCCATTCCTTCTTGACGTCGATGGTCGCCGTGCCCTTGAACTCCAGTCCCGCCTTGCCGACACCGACTCCGTATCGGATCGCCTTTTTGGGTTCGGTTACAAAATACAGGTAGTAGGATCTGGGCAGGATCAACATCTGCCCCGGCAGGAACTCTTTCTTGATCTTTACAAACTGCGGCGTCGGGTCAAATTCCGTCGTGTTGGCTTGAATCTGCTGCGGCAGACCTGCGGTTGTGGCGGCGGCCGCTACTGACATGGCGAGAAAACTGCGACGTGTAAACATGGTCTTGCTCGGGCCCTTTCGTCTCTTCGTGTCGTCCAGTGTGGCACGCTCGTCCCACGGGTCAATGGCATTTGACGGGGAGTTGATCGGCCCCGGCATCAAATTGCCGGGATCTGGCGGTTGCGCAGGACACCGGCCAATCCCATATGGTTTCTTGAATATATCAGAGATGGAGGCCCGGATGGCCACTGGAAAGAAACTGACCTGTCTGACCTGCGGACAGCTGAACCGGGTGCCCGAGGACCGTCTGAACGCCTCTGCAAAATGTGGAACCTGCGGTGCAAAACTGTTGTCGAGCAAAGCGTTAGAAGTTGACGCCGGGATCCTGGAGAAGGCCGCCCGCAACGACGAACTGCCGCTTGTGGCGGACTTCTGGGCGCCTTGGTGCGGCCCCTGCCGGATGATGGCGCCCGAGTTTTCCAAGGCCGCCGCCTCTCTTCAGGGGCAGGCCCGTCTGGTCAAGCTGAACACCGAGGATCACCAGGCCGCCGGGCAGAAATACGGCATCCGCGGGATCCCCACGATGGTCGCATTCGCCAGGGGGCGCGAGGTCAAACGGCAATCCGGCGCCCTGCGCGAGGCACAGATCGTCGATTGGGTCCGCCACTAGCACCGGTCGCTTTTTACCCGATTTTCTGGTAACATAGCCCCTCATCAAGCGACGGAGGGAGGGGACTATGCACTATGTGACGATCACCACCTGGGAGATCTCGGACGGCACCGATTACGACATCGCGCTGCGCGGCATCCGCGACCGGCGGCTGCCCGCGCTCAAGGCGATGGGCGCCAGCAAGGTCACGGTTGTGCGGACCAGTGACCGCACCAGCGCCGCGATCACGGAATGGCCGGACAAGGCGACCCGCGATGCCGCCGAAGCGGCCATCGCCGAGGTCCGCGAAAAAGTCCACTCCGAGGATTTCACCCGCCTGACCGGCGAAATGCGCGGCGCGGTGGTGGCCGAGGTCTGACCCCGCGATCGTCCGTTTTGTACGGACGCCCAGACCGGGTTTGACCGTTTTGTACAAAACCAAACACGGTAGCAGGCAACAAAAAAGGACGGATGCCTGGCATCCGTCCTTTCCGATTTCTCGCCCCGGCGTCAAGACACCGGATGCCGGCGCTTAGGCCAGAGCGATGTTCGACGCGCTTTCGCGGCCGTCACGGCCGGCTTCGATGTCGAAGGTCACTTTCTGGTTGTCGGCCAGGCCGGTCAGGCCTGCGCGCTCGACGGCGCTGATGTGGACGAAGACGTCCTTGCTGCCGCCATCGGGTGCGATGAAGCCGAAGCCTTTAGTTGCGTTGAACCATTTTACGGTGCCAGTGGCCATATCCGTAGTCTCCTGATTGTTGTTGCCCGCGAAAGTGCGGCAACCCGGCGTCGTCGGTCTGGATCGAAGGACTGAGCGCCGTGTAAGGGAGACAGTGGTCGAAATAGAAAAACGTTAGCAAGGGTTACATGGGGGCGATGCCGGGCGATTGCAAGGCATTTGTTTGCCGTGCCCCGCGGATCAGGCGAGCCCTTGTGGCCGGTTGTGTCCGGTGGCCGGTTTGTGGTTTGCTCTGCGCGTGGCAGTCGAACCCCAGGACGCGGCATGCATCCCTATGACATCTTCCTGATCGTTTCCGTCGCCTGCGTGATCGGGTTCACCGGGGTGATCTATGTCGAGAACGACCTGAAGCTGGCGCTGGGTTTCGTCGCGTCGGCGGTGATCGGCTGCCCGCTGGGTGCATGGGCCTTCTGGCGCTTTGTTCCGATACAGGACCAGTTCGCGGTGATCGCCGGGGCCTTCGTCGGCGGGCTGGTGCTATCGGGGGTGAACGTGGTGTGGTGGCGGCGGTGAAGTGACCGGGGAGCTTTATTGCCTAAACTGTGTGTGAGGGTTGGTGGGCAAGACTGCCCACCCTAAGTGTTGCGCGAACGGTACGCGGCTGATCTACAGTATGAAATCAGAAGCTCCGGCATCGGCGATGTCCAGCCCAGTGATAAGAACCGAGCCATTTCCGCCTATAGCCGACAGATCAAGCAGGGTGTTGCCTGACCCGTCATCAGACAACGCCGCGATGACCGTCGAGATATTCGCCGGGTTTATGGAAAAGGCAGACAGATCGATTCTGTCGACCCCATCAACAAAGTCGGTGATGATGTCATCGCCGGCATGTCGCTGGAAGACGAACACATCGCCATGGGCACCACCGGTCAGACGGTCATTGCCGGTGCCTCCATCCAACGTATCGCGTCCGTTTCCGCCGCTCAAATCATCGTCTCCGGCCCGGCCGGCCAGATTGTCATTCCCGGCGCCACCCAAGAGCGTGTCGTCGGCATTGCCGCCGGTCAGTGTGTCGCGGCCAATTCCGCCATCGACAATACCGTCAACCGATCCGTTGGTGCCGACGAAGACATCGTCGCCGCGCCCCAACAGAATGTCGCCAGTGACCACGCCTGAATTGAGGACAAAGTCGGCGCCGTCGCCCATGTCGACGCTTCCGTCTATCATGCCGCGATTGACCAAACGGTCCGCACCGTCGCCAAGCAACACGTCGCCATTGATCGTGCCGGATGACTTGATGCTGGACACCGCGCTGGTTTGCAGGTCGATTGCAACGGTGTCGCCTTCAATGTGGCCGGTATTGTTTATCTTTACACCGCCGGACATGGTTGCAACTGCTTTGATTCCGATACCGCCAGTGGAACTGGCGAGGATTGATCCTTCGTTGAAGATCTTTGTCGAAGCCGAAACCTGAACACCGACGGCTCCGGCAATAATTTCCCCCGAATTGTGCAGCAAACTGGATCGTGTTCCCGCATAAAAGTTCACGCCGACGCTCAGCCCTCCAATCGTTCCGGCGTTTTCAATTATCACTCCTGCCTGCGTGTGAAGCCCTACATTGTTGCTTTCGATGGATCCGGTATTGCGCAGGTTCGAGGAATGGCTGCTGATATGGACACCGGTATTGTTCCCGTAAATATATCCGGAATTGTTGAGATAACTGAATCCGCCCAGCGCGATCCCCCCCAATTGACCATGGACTGAACCCGAGTTCGTAATCTGGCTGTACGTGCCAAAGGCGTTGATGCCGATGCCTTCGGCGACAATGTCCCCATTGTTCACCATATCGCCATAGATATTGAGGTTTACGCCATTTCCAATCGCGGACAGGATACCGTTGTTAAGTATGCTGATGCCTTCACCCTGGGCATCAATCGCGATCGTCCCTGCGGAAATGACGCCCAGATTGCCAACGGTGATGAGACCGTCATCCTGATTGAACAGAACACCCTGCAGATCGGCCATGATGCTGCCCATCATGCTCAGCCGATCACCGTCATTCAGGTCATTTATTCCGACACCGTTGTTGCGGGGTGCACCCAGGTATGGTCGGGTGGTAAATGCAAAGATGTTCCCGTCAAGCGTGACGGACAATTGCCCGAAGTCTATGTTTACATTTCTTAATTCAGTGTCCAATACAGACCAAAATTCGGCCATCCAATCCCTCACACAAATTCGAGGCGCGGTGAATGGGCCTGTTTGCTGGCCCTTTTCGCGACGCCGAGCGAAAATAAAACCCGGAACCGCCGGTTCCGGGTAAGCTATCTGAGGATACTAGGCTGGCGACCGGCTAGCGGTCAACGAACGGTGGTGCGACCAAAGCTAGCGGGTGAACTTCTTGAATTTCATCCGCGTGGGTTCGATGTCGCCCAGCCGCCGTTTCTTGTCCTCTTCGTAGTCTTCGAAGTTGCCTTCGAACCATTCCACGTGGGCGTCGCCTTCGAACGCAAGGATGTGGGTGCAGATGCGGTCGAGGAAGAAGCGGTCGTGCGAGATGACCACGGCGCAGCCGGCGAAATCGACCAGCGCGTCTTCGAGCGCGCGCAGGGTTTCGACGTCCAGGTCGTTGGTCGGTTCGTCCAAGAGCAGCACGTTGCCGCCCTCCTTGAGCAGCCGCGCCATATGGACCCGGTTGCGTTCGCCGCCCGACAACAGGCCCACCTTCTTTTGCTGGTCGCCGCCCTTGAAGTTGAACGACGAACAATAGGCGCGCGAATTGACCTGGGCGTCGCCCAACTCGATGATCTCGGCGCCGCCGGTGATGGCCTCCCAGACGGTATCGCCATCGTTCAGGTCGTCGCGCGACTGGTCGACGTAGGACAGTTTCACGGTGTCGCCGTAGGTGACCGTGCCCTCGTCGGGCTGTTCCTGCCCGGTCAGCATGCGGAACAGGGTCGATTTACCGGCGCCGTTGGGGCCGATGACGCCGACGATGCCGCCCGGCGGCAGGGCAAAGGACAGGTCCTCGACCAGTTGTTTGTCGCCATAGTGCTTGGCCAGCCCTTCGACCTCGATCACCTTGCCGCCCAGGCGCGGGCCGTTGGGGATGACGATCTGGGCGCGGCTGAGCTTTTCGCGTTCGGACTGGGCGGCCAGATCGTTATAGGCGTTGATCCGGGCCTTGGACTTGGCCTGGCGGGCCTTCTGGCCCTGCCGCATCCATTCCAGTTCGCGTTCCAGCGTCTTCTGGCGCGACTTGTCCTCGCGCGCCTCCTGCTCCAGCCGCTTGGCCTTTTGCTCGAGCCAGGCGGAATAGTTGCCCTCGTAGGGGATGCCGCGGCCGCGGTCGAGTTCGAGGATCCAGCCGGTGATGTCATCGAGAAAATAGCGGTCGTGGGTGACGATCAGGATGGTGCCCTTGTAGTCGATCAGGTGCTGTTGCAGCCAGGCGATGGTTTCGGCGTCCAGGTGGTTGGTCGGTTCGTCGAGCAGCAGCATGTCGGGCGCTTCGAGCAGCAGTTTGCACAGCGCCACGCGGCGTTTTTCACCGCCCGAGAGATTGGCGATCTCGGCGTCGTCGGGCGGGCAGCGCAGCGCCTCCATGCTGACGTCGATCTGGCTGTCGAGATCCCACAGGTTTTCGGCGTCGATCTTGTCCTGGAGCTGGGCCATTTCCTCGGCGGTTTCGTCCGAGTAGTTCATCGCCAGTTCGTTGTACTTGTCGAGAATGGCCTTCTTTTCGGCCACGCCCAGCATGACGTTTTCCCGCACGCTCAGGCTTTCGTCCAGCTGCGGTTCCTGCGGCAGGTAGCCTACGCGCGCGCCTTCGGCGGCCCAGGCTTCGCCGGTGAAATCCTTGTCGAGACCGGCCATGATCTTCATCAGGGTCGATTTACCGGCGCCGTTGACGCCGACGACGCCGATTTTCACGCCGGGCAGAAAGCTGAGGTGGATGTTTTCAAAGCATTTCTTGCCGCCGGGGTAGGTCTTGGACACACCCTGCATGTGGTAGACGTATTGGTAGGCGGCCATGGGTCAGCTCCGATTTCCTGAGATTCTGCGCAGTTGTGCTGTCTAGCCACTGATCGGGGCAAGGGCAATATCTGTGAACTGGGCCACAGTCAGGCCGGTGCGGAATCGCTAGGGTGGCGGCGAAATTTGTTACAACGGGTGAGTGAGGAAATGGCTGACAGAGGCAAGCTGACCGACAAGGGTTTTACCATCAAGCACAAGAAGCTGAAGGGCGAGACGCTGGCCGAGGTTGACAAGGACCGCAAGAAAAACGGCTGCGTCGACCCCAACGACAAATCGCAGAAGTTCTATGCGGTGACGGCGGTCACGGTCGAGCTGAAGATCGGCACCGAGGTCTGGTACCCCGGCGGGATGCATATCCTGAGCCACCAGATCATCACCAACCCGCAGCTGAGCATGCCCGAGGCGATTGTCAGCGCCGAGATCGAGGTCTGCGTACCCGACAAGCTGGGCAGCCTGTCGTCGGCGGCCAAGAAGGAGTGGAAGCGGTTTTACCAGGAACTGCTGAAACACGAGAAAAAGCATGTGGCCGACGGGGTGAAGGTGGCGCAGCAGATGCTGAACGACCTGACCGCGATTTCGGTGACGATGAAGACCGAGACGGTGAACGAGGCCGCGATGAAGAAAGAGGCGCTGAAGCTGCTTGGCAAGGAGGCGCAGCGGGTGTTTGGCGGCGGCGAGATCGAAAAGCGGATCAACGCGGCGATGAAGAAGCTGGACAGCCAGACCGGGCATGGCAGCGTCAAGCTGAAGACCTCGATCGAGTAGCGCGGCGATCAGCCGGTCCGGCGGGCGAATACGGTGTTGAGGTATGCCCCGTCGCCGATCCGGAAATGGGTCTGCCCCACTTCGGCAAAGCCCTGCGCGCGGTAGAACGCGATGGCCGGAGCATTTTCGGCGTTGGTTGTCAGCCAGACGGAGGTCACGGCGGTGTCGCGGCAATGGGCCAGCGCGGCGTTCAGGAGCGCGGTGCCGATCCCTTTGCCATGATGGCGCGGCTGGACATAGAAGGTCGCGATTTCGGTGTCGGACCACCCCGGAACCGGGGCCGGGCTGGCGCGGGACAAGCGGATGAAGCCGTCGATGCCCTCCTCGTTTTCGGACACGAGGATGAATTGCGCCGGGTCGTCGATCAGCGCGGCGATTCTGGCCGGGGTGAACTCCTGCAGGGCAAAATCGGCGAAATGGGCGCTGACGCCGCGCCTGAGATAGGTTCCCAGCCACACCTCGATTGAAATCGCGGCGATGCTGGAGGCATCGGTTCTGGTCGCCTGGCGCAGTTGCATGGCCCATGGATGCCAGCCCGGACGGCGGGGTCAATGGGAAATGCGGGACCGGTTCGTCAGGGGGCCGGGACGGATTGGCGATGGACACGGGTATTGCGCCGGCCCCAGTCGGTGTAGAGCTCTGCCATGATCGTGCCGAACTGCGCTTCGGCCATCGGCGGGGTGATCGGGGCGGTATCGTGGCCGCCGAACAGGCGCACGGTGTCTCCGACACGCACGGAGGGGATGTCGGTCACGTCGGCCACGATGGCGTTCATCGACACCTTGCCCAGCACCGGCGCCAGCGCGCCCCGGACCGACACCGCGCTGACGCCCCGGGCCAGACGCCTGAACCCGTTTTCATAGCCGACGGACAGACAGGCCAGCCGGCTGGCGCGGTGCAGATGGTGCGCCCGGTCGTACCCGACGCCGGCCCCGGCGGGATAGGCCTGAAGACTGACCACCCGCGCCTCAAGGTCCATGGTGCTGCGAAAGCCCAGTTCCGGTTTGACGATGCCATAGAGGATGGCCCCGCAGCGGTACATGTCGGTGTCGACCGGCGTGTCCGAGACCAGCGTCAGCGTGCTGCCGGCGTGGACCGTCACCTCGGCGCGGGACAGGTCGCTGTTGTCGATGACCCATGCGGCCTGACGCCGGAACAGATCGGAGCTTTGCCGCAGGGCAGCGGCATCGTTGGAGGCGAAATGGGTGCAGATGCCGCCGATGTGCGGCCCGAGACGGTCAAGGATCGCGCGGCAGATGTCCTGACCGGCGCGCGTCGAGATTTCGAGCGCATCGCGCGACATGCCGGCGCAGTTCAGCGCGAGGTGGGCGCAGGTCCGGTAGTGGCCCGCGTCCAGGTGGCGGCGGATCAACGCGGCGGTGGCGCGGCAGGCCACCTGTTCCTGCACGCGGTCGGGCAGCGCCCCGGCGATCTCTTGCGGGGTCGCCGCGCGCAGGCGGATCAGCGCGCCGTCGAACCCGGCCTCGCGCACCGCGCGGGCCTCGGCATTCGATGTGATGCCGATGCATCGCACGCCCTGTTCGCGCACCAGCGGCACGACCTGTGCAATGCCGTGGCCGTAGGCGTCGGCCTTGAGCACCGCGCAGAACCGGCGGCCCGCGGGCACCAGCGCCAGCGCGCGTTCCAGGTTCCCCGAGATCCGGTCAAGGTGGATCGTGCACCACGAGGGCGGGCAGCAGTCGGGCATCGTCACACCGGGTCACGGCCCAGAATATCCGCAACGATGCCACAGAACAGATCCGTCACCACCGGCAGCAGCGCATCGGGGAAATCGTAATCCGGGTTGTGCAGCTGCGGATGGTCGCGCCCGGCACCCACATAGAGCAGCGCCGCCTTTGCCCCGTCGTCGCCAAAGCGTCCGAAATCCTCGGACCAGCGCATCGGGACCGGCATCTCGCGACAGCTCTGCCCCAGCTGCCGGGCCGCCCGGCGGGCGATGTCGGTGGCGGCCGTGTCATTCACCACCGCGCGAAAGACATCGTGCCATGCCACATCGACCCGCAGCCCGCCGGCGTGGGTTTCGACCTGGTGCAGGGCCGCCTCCATCAGCGCGGTCATGCGGTCGTTGGTCATCGAGCGCAGGGTGACGCGCAATTCGCCCTCGGCGGGGGCGATCCCAAAGCTGGGTTCGCCCAGCTTGGCATGCGTCAGGGTGCTGAGCGCGAAATCCGGGTCCGCGATGGTGCCCTGGCCCAGCGCCGGCAGCGCCGCCATCAGTTGGGCCATGGCCGGCCCCGGCGACAGCCCGTCCTCGGGCGCGGCGGCGTGCGAGCTTTTGCCGGTGAGCAGGATCTGCATCCCGCGCGAGGCGCAGTTGCCAGGTCCGGCACGCAGGCCGATCTCGCCCAGCGGCCGGCCCGGCACGTTGTGGTAGGCAAAGGCGTAATCGGGGCGGATCTCGGGCCAGCGCGGATCGTCGATGACCGCCTGCGCCCCGGCCCCGGTCTCCTCGGCCGGCTGGAACAGCAGGATGACCCGCCCGCGCGCCGGGCGCGCCGACAGCGCCATCGCCACACCCAGCATCGAGGCCATATGCCCGTCATGGCCGCACAGGTGGCCCCGGCCATCACGTTCGGACCGGTAGGGCAGGCTGCCGATCTCGTGGATCGGCAGCCCGTCCAGTTCGCAGCGCAGCAGCACCGTGGGCCCGTCCTGCGCGCCCCGGAATTCGGCCGCGACACCGTGCCCGCCCAGATCCCGCCAGATGCGGTCGGCGCCCAGCACGCCCAGTTCGGCGGCGATCCGCGCGGCTGTCTCGCGCTCTTGCCCCGACAGTTCGGGGCGGCGGTGCAGGTCGCGGCGCAGGTCGGTCAGCCGCGCGATATCAGAGGGGGACAGGGCCATCATCCGGTGGCGTCCTGTATCTCTTCGACGCCGCACCAGTCGGCGATGAACATGGCGGTGGCCTTGGTCACCCGTCTGACGCTGTCGAGCTCGACCCGTTCGTTGAACCCGTGGATCGCCTCGGCGCGCGGGCCGTAGACCAGCGCCGGGGTATCGGCATAAAGGCCAAAGAAGCGGGCGTCGGTGGTGGCGGTGATCGCCTCGCGCACCAGCGCCTCGCCGGTGGCGGCGTGGTGGGCCGTTTCCAGCGCCGCGATGGCCGCGCCGGCGCGGGCCGAACTGTCCTGCGACAGCGCGTAGCCCTCGGCGTGGAACCCGTGATAGACGATGTCGGGCAATGAATTGCGCAGGAAGTCGTTTTCGCGCGCGGCATCGAGGATGACCTGTTCGATCTCGGTCTTGGCCGCCTCGATCGACTGGCCCGGAAAGATCGCCATGCGCACATCGAAAACGGCCCAGGCGGGCACCGAACTGGTCCAGTCGCCGCCTTCGATCCGGCCGATGTTCAGGTTCAGCGCGTGCTCCATATGGGCATAGTCGCCCGGCCGGTTCTCGGCCGCGTTCCAGCGGTGTTCCATCTCGTGCAGGGCGCGGATCAGGGGGATGGCGGCCTCGATCGCGTTGGCGCCGCTGCCGGCATAGGCCACGTGCGTCGGCAGCCCCTTGAGATGCACCTGGAACCAGATCACCCCCAGCTGGGCGCTGACCAGACGTTCTGAAAACGGTTCGGGGATCAGGGCGGCATCGGCGGTATAGCCGCGCGCGAGGCAGGCCAGCGCGCCGTTGCCGGTGCATTCCTCTTCGACCACGGATTGATAGAACACGTCGCCCGCCGGGGCCAGACCGCAGGCGGTGAGCGCGTCCAGCGCAAAGAGGTTGGCCGCCAGCCCGGCCTTCATGTCGCCGCCGCCGCGCCCGTAGAGCCAGCCGCCCTCGACCCGCGGTTCGAACGGCGGGCTGTCCCACATGTCCAGCGGGCCTTCGGGCACCACGTCGATATGGCCGTTCAGGATCAGCGAACGGCCCGTTCCCGTCCGCGCGCGGCGGGTGCCGACCACATTCACCGCGTCCTCGTAGGGGCCAAGCACGGGCGAGAACCCCGGCAGGTGCCGGATCTCTTCGACGTCGATCTGCCAGCGGTCCACGTCATAGCCGCGGTCTGTCAACGCGCGCGCCATGAACTCCTGTGCCGATTGTTCATTGCCGCGCGTCGAGGGATGCGCGGTCAGTTCGGACAGAAAGTCGATTTGCCGGTCAAAAGCCGCATCGACAGCGTCACACAGGCGGGTTTTCAGGTCGTCTTGCATCTTGGGCCTCAGAACGTCGGTGGTGGTGCCTCGGGCAGGATCAGCGGCGCGTCGGTGGCATTGGCGACCTCGCCGGGGCTGATGCCTTCCAAAGTCTCGATCAGGGCAAAGCCCCGTTCGGTTATGTCGATCACGGCCATGTCGGTAAAGACCCGCGCGACGCAGCCGCATGCCGTCAGCGGCAGGGTGCACTGCTGTTTCAGCTTGGGCGCGCCGGCGCGGTCGGTGTGGGTGGTCAGCACCACCACCCGCCGCGCCTTTTGCGCCAGTTCGATGCCGCCGCCGACGCCGGGGCTGAATTTTCCGGGGATTTTCCAGTTGGCCAGATCGCCATTGGCGGAGACCTCGAAAGCGCCCAGCATGGTCAGATCCAGACGCCCCGAGCGCACCATGGCAAAGCTGGTGGCGCTGTCGAAAAACGCCGAGCCCGGTATGGTCGAGACATAGGCCCCGCCGGCGTCGATCAGGTTGCGGTCAGCGCGCTCGGGCGGCAGCACCGGACCGATGCCGGTCAGGCCGTTCTCGGTGTGCAGGCAGACCGGGAAATCGGACGCCAGATGGTTCACCACCTTGGTCGGCATTCCGATCCCGAGGTTGACCACCATGCCCGGTGCGATTTCGCGCGCGGCCCGCGCGATCATGCGGTTCTTAGCGCTGGACAACGGCGTAATCCCCCGAAAGCTCTTTCAACTCGGCGAGGTGATCGACAAAGACCCCGGCGGTATGGACCGCGTCAGCCGCCAGCGCGCCCAGCGGCACCACGGTTTCCGCCTCGGCGATCACACAGCGGGCGGCCATGGCCATCAGCGGGTTGAAGTTTCGCGCGGTGGCGACATAGGCGAGGTTGCCAAACGGATCGGCGCGGTCGGCATGGATCAGCGCCACATCGGCGCGCAACGCCGGTTCGACCAGATGGGGTTTGCCCGCCATTTCGACCACTTGCTTGCCCTGCGCCAGTTCGGTACCGATGCCGATATCGCTAAGCACCGCGCAGATGCCCGATCCGCCGGCGCGGATACGTTCGGCCAGAATGCCCTGCGCGTTGAATTCGACGCGGATATCGCCCGCGTTCATCAGGCCAATCGCGTGGCTGTTCAGGCCAAGGTGGGTGGTGATCAGCCGCGACACCTGCCCGTTGCGCAGCAGGTGATCGACCCCCATGCCGGGTTCGTTGGCATCGTTCTTGATGATCGTCAGATCGCGCGCCCCATGCGCCACCAGCGCCCGGATCAGCGTCATCGGCGTGCCCGGCACGCCAAAGCCGCCGATCATCACCGTGTCGCCGTCCCGGATGGTGGCGATGGCCTGGTCGATCCGGCATCTCTTGTCTGGCAGTTTCATGCCGCCTCTCCGACGGGCAGCCCGACCTCGGCGGCAAAGGCATCCAGCGCTTCGCGCAGGATCGCCATCATCTCGGCAATCTGCGGTGCGGTGATGATCAGCGGCGGCGCGATCAGGAAATGGTCGCCCGCCGTGCCGCCACGGGTGCGGCGGGAATAGATGATCAGCCCGCGCTCGTAGGCCAGTTCGACCAGCCGCGCGTGCGCGTCGAGCCGGGGCGGCAGCGGTTCCATGGTCTGCCGGTCGGCGACGAATTCAAAGGCGGTCAGCAACCCCTTGCCGCGCACGTCGCCGATGAACGGGTAGCGGTCCATCAGCGCGCGCAGTTCGCCCATCAGCACCCTGCCCATGCGGGCGGCGTTTTCCACCAGCCCCTGCTGTTCCATTTCCTCAAGCACGGCCAGCCCGGCGGAACAGGCCAGCGGATTGCCCGCGTAGGTAAAACCATGCGCGAAACCGCCCGCGTCCAGCACCGGTTCGACCAGGGTCGACCGGGCGATGATCGCCCCCAGCGGCGCATAGCCCGCGCCGAACCCCTTGGACATGGCGACGATGTCGGGGGTGATGCCCCAATGTTCGGCGGCCAGGAACTTGCCCGTCCGCCCGGCGCCGGTCATCACCTCGTCATAGATCAGGATCACGCCGAATTCGTCGCAGATCTCGCGGACGCGGCCATAATAGCTGTCGGGCGCGACCAACGCGCCGGTCGAGGCGCCGCCGACCGGTTCCATCAGAAAGGCCAGAACAGTGTCGGGGCCCAGCTCGACGATCCGGTCGCGCAGCATCTCGGCATATTTCAGCCCGCGCGCCTCTTCGCTGAGGGTGTCGCGGTCCAGGTAGGTGGCGGGCGCCGGCACCTTGGGCATGCCCTCCAACATCGGGGCGAAGGGGTCGCGCAGCGGGTCGTAACCGGTCAGGTCGAGCGCGCCAAAGGTGCAGCCGTGGTAAGAGGGAAACCGCGAGATCACCCTGTGCCGCGTGCCCTGCCCCTGTGTCAGCGCGTATTGGCGCGCCAGTTTGACGGCGCTTTCCACCGCCTCGGACCCGCCCGATACAAAGAACACGCGGTCCAGCCCCTCGGGCGTCATGGCGACGGTCTTGGCGGCCAGATCCTCGGACGGGTGGGTGCGGAAATGCAGCCGGTAGCCAAAGGTCGCCTTGTCCATCTGCGCCTTCATCCTGGCAAGAACGCGCGGGTTGGAATGGCCGATGCTGGAAACCATCGCCCCGGACGACCCGTCGATATAGCGTTTGCCGGTCTCGTCGAACAGGTAGATGCCCTCGCCATAGTCCAGAAACGGACGCGGGTTGCGGGACTGGTAGAACAGGTAACTGGGGGCGTTGGTCACTTGGCACCTTCGAGATGTTTGCGCAGGAATTCGCGTGTGCGCTCTTTGGCGGGATTGCGGAACAGCACCTCGGGCGGGCCTTCCTCGACCACGACGCCCTTGTCCATGAACAGCACGCGATCACAGACCGAGGCGGCGAAATCCATCTCGTGGGTCACGATGATCATGGTCATGTGCTCTTCGGCGAGCTGTTTCATCACCATGTTCACCTCTTCCACCAGCTCCGGATCCAGGGCCGAGGTGGCCTCGTCGAACAGCATCAGCTTGGGTTTCATCGCCAGCGCACGGGCGATCGCCACCCGCTGTTTCTGACCGCCCGACAGCTGCGAGGGGTAATAGTCGATCCGGTTCAGCATCCCGACCTTGTCCAGCTGTTCGCGGGCCAGCGCGTCGGCCTCTTCCCTTGAGATCTTCTTGAGCAGCATCGGCGCCATGGTGACGTTTTCGCGCGCGGTCATATGCGGGAACAGGTTGAAGTGCTGGAACACCATGCCGACCTGCTGGCGCATGGCGTTGATGTGTTTTTCGTACTGCCGGTGCGGCAGTTTCTTGTTCACCTGCACCCCGTCCAGCCAGATCTCGCCGCCGGTGAGCGGGTCCAGATCGTTGATCGCCCGCAACAGGGTGGATTTGCCGGACCCGGACGAGCCGATGATGCCGACGATCTGGCCGCGACGGACGGTCAGGTTGATGTCCTTGAGCACCTCAAGCGTGCCAAAGGATTTCTGGGCGTGCCGGATTTCGACAAAGTCTGTCTGTTCGGTCATATGCGCTCTCCGGGCTCAGCGGGAAATGGAAATGCGGCGTTCGATCCGGCGCTGCACCCATTCCATGCCAAGGTTGATGACGTAGTAGAAGGCGGCGGCGAGGATGTAGAATTCAAACGGGCGGTAGGTCTTGCCGATCACCCGCTGCGCCGACAGCGTCAGTTCGCTGACCCCGATCACCGAAACCAGCGCGCTGTCTTTCAGCAGCGCGATCATGTTGTTGCCGATGGGCGGGATCACGTCGCGGACCGCCTGCGGGATCACCACCTTGCGCAGCGCCTCGCCCCGGCTCAGGCCCAGCGTGCGCGCGGCCTCCATCTGGCCCTTGTCCACCGCCAGGATCGCGGTCTGGATCAGTTCCGAGTTGTAGACCGCGAAATGCAGCCCCAGCCCGATGATCCCGGCCACAAACGCGGGCAGGTCGATACCGATCTGCACCAGCCCGAAGTAGATCAGGAACAGCTGCAGCAGCAGCGGCGTGCCCATGAACACCCACTCCAGCAGGCGGAACGGCTGGCGGATGATCCAGGGCGAAAACAGCGCGATGACCGCAAAGACGATGCCGCCCACAAAACTGAGCAAGGCCGCCGCGACGGTAATCCCGATGGTCCAGGCACAGCCCAGCAGGATGATGTCCATGTACTTGGGAACAATCGAAAAATCGAGACCCATACCCGTTTCCTTTTGCGCTCAGGTGATCTGCACTCGGCGGTCCAGCCAGGCGACGCCGCGACCGGTCACGTAGATGATGATCATGTAGAGAAGGCCGGCCAGCAGGAACATTTCGAAGGGTTTGTACGTCGAGCCGATATAACGCTGCGCGGTATAGGTGAGTTCGACCACCGAAATCGCGGCCACCAGCGCGGTGGCCTTGATCAGCATGTTCAGGTTCACCCCCAGCGGGCGCACCATCAGCCGCGCCGCCTGTGGCAGGATCACCTTGTAGGTGGCCTGCCAGCGGCTCAGCCCCAGCGTCCGGGCCGCTTCGCGCTGGCCCTTGTCGATGGCGATGATCGCCCCCCGGATGGTTTCGGTCATGTAGGCCCCGGCATTGATCCCCAGCCCGATCACCCCGGCCTGAAAGGCATCCAGCTGAATACCGACCTGCGGCCCGCCGAAGTACAGGATGAACAGCTGGATCAGGGCCGGAGTTCCGCGAAACACGCTGACATAGGCCGCGCCCAAAAACCGCAGGACCGCAAAGCGCGACAGCCGCGCCGCCGCCCCCAGCGTGCCGCAGATCAGCCCCAACAGCGCGGTCAGTACCGAAAGAAGGATGGTGACCCAGGCCGCTTGCAGAAAAAACGGATAGACCTTCAGCATCAGTTCGAGGTCCATATTCGGCTCCTTCGGGGGCTGGTCTGGGTACACGCGGCACCGGCCCGATGCGGGCGGCGGCGGATCAGGGGCATCTTGTCAGGGATCATCGCAACGGGCCATGGTCCGAACGGAAAAAGCCCTGTCGCCCGGCCGGGCGACAGGGCGCCCGGCTCAGCGGATGTCGGCGCCGATCCATTTCTCGGCAATGGCCAGATAGGTGCCGTCGTCCATCATCGAATCCAGCGCCGCCTGCATGGCGGCGGCCAGTTCCGGGTTGCCCTCGCGGATGGCGATGCCGGCGCCAAAGGGTTCGGTGGTCGGGTCGCCGAACATTTCAAACGCCTGCCCCTTTTCGGTCATCGCCAGGATCGCGGCGATCGAGTCGTTCACGATCGCGTCGACGCGGCCGTTTTCCAGCTCGAGCAGCAGTTCTGGCAGCCCCTTGTAGGTGTTGATGTCATAGCCTTTTTCGCGCGCCCAGTCTTCGTGGGTTTCGCCCAGCGTCAGCCCGACCTTCTTGCCCTCCAGATCCTCGAGGCTGGCGATGCCCGAGCCCGGCTTGGTAAAGATCGCGCGTTTGTCCGAATAGTAGGGACCGACGAAATCGACCACTTCGTCGCGCTCGGCGGTGATGGTCATCGAGCCGACGATGGCGTCGTATTTGTTGGCCAGCAGCCCGCCGATGATGCCGTCCCATGCCGTGGTGACGATTTCCGCCTCCATCCCCATGCGCTTGGCGATTTCGGTGCCGATGGCGGGGTCGAACCCGACGACCTTGTTTTCATCGTTGACGAAGTTGAACGGAGGATAGGCCCCGGACATGGCGATGCGGATGACGCCTTTTTCCTTCAGATCGTTCAGCTCTTCTGCGGTGGCGGCGGTCAGCCCCACGACCGCAAGCCCGGCGGCGGCAATTGCGGATTTCAGGATGGTGCGGCGAACAGTCATGATTTTCTCCATGTTGTGATTCGATCCGGGGCGGGCGCCCGCGCGTCGGGTGGGGGCGAACCCTCTCTGAGAAAAAGACTTGCACGGCGGCATATATCGCGCAAATAAATATATGCTACCTTCAATATAGATGAGATCTATGAGCCTTCCGCAACAGCAACGCTTTCCCTGGAACCTCGACTGGAACCTGCTGCGCACCTTTATGGTGGTGGTCGAACAGCGCGGCATTTCCAAGGCGGCGGATTTTCTGGGGCTGAAGCAGCCGACGGTTTCGGCGGCGTTGAAACGGCTGGAGCTGTCGACCGGCAAACAGCTGATCATCCGCAAACCCAACGAATTCACCATCACCCGCCCCGGTCAGGCGCTCTATACGGAATGCGCCAAGATCTTTGGGTCGATTTCCCAGCTGCCCTCGCTGCTGGACGTCGACAAGGCGGAACTGCGCGGGCACCTGTCGATTGCGATCACCAGTTCGGTGATCTCGGAACATTTCGACGATTTCCTGAACCGGTTTTCCCAGGCCCACCCGCATGTCACCTATTCGTTCTCGGTCAACGAAAGCGAAGATGTCGCGACGATGATCTCGCAGAACCGGGCCAGCTTTGGGATCTGCCTGCTGTCGAAGGTGCCGCAGAACCTGAACACGATGGTGCTGTACCGGGAATACTTCGGGCTCTACTGCGGCACCCGGCACCCGCTGTTTCACGCCAAGACGATCACGCCCGACGACCTGCGCGGCGAACCGTTCGTCGCGTTCCAGACCGAGGCCGAGGGCGGCCCGCTGGAGGCGATTTCGCACCTGCGCGCCCGCATGGGGCTGGCCAACACCTGGCGCGGCGTATCGTCCAGCCTGAATGAAATCCGCCGGATGATCATGGCCAATATCGGCATCGGCGCGCTGCCGATCCATGTCGCCAAACAGGACGTAGCCGCCGGCCACATCCGCCAGTTGCCGCCCTATGCCGACCTGCCGATGGTGAACATCTACCTGATCACCAACCCGGCGCGCCGCAAATCCGATGCAGAGGCCGCGTTCCTGACCGCCTGCGAGGCCGCGCTGAGCGCCATAGACATCGAAGACCGCACCTATGCGCTGGAGTGACCCGCATCGGCGCGGAGTTACAGCCGTTTTTCGAAAAACACCTGCGCGTAGGGATCATCGTTGAACCGGTCGATCTCGGTCCAGCCGAGGCGGCGGTACATGGCGATGGCCTCGGGCAGGGCGCGGTTGGTGTCCAGCCGCAGGGTGGTCAGGCCCAGTTCGCGGGCGCCGGTTTCGGCGTGGTCCATCAGGCGGCGGGCCAGCCCTTGCCCCCGCGCGGCGGGGGCGATCCAGACGCGCTTGATCTCGGCCACAGGACCGGCGCCGCCCTTGAGCCCGGCGCAGCCGATCGGCGCGCCGTCCGGATCACGCGCCAGCAGGAACAGCCCGTGCGGTGGCTCCATGTCGGCGGCGTCGGGGTCGCGCGACAGGCTGACATCAAAGCCGCTGTCGAACCGGCGGGCGAGCTCGGCGTAATATTGCGTCAGGCAATAGCGGGCGTCGGCGCCGCGCGGGTCGGTGTGGGCGATATGAACGGGTGGTGGCGACATGCCCGGAATGTGCCGCAGGGCGGCAGCGGGTGCAATCGCGATGCGTTGACAGGGGCGCGGCGGGGGGCGACAAACGCGCGATGTCCCGCGCGGGGCGTAGCACAGTAGCACAGTAGCACAGGGGACAGTTGCGTGCGCAGATTGCCATTTGCCCGGCCCGGACAGCGGATCGGCCTGCTGGGCGGGTCGTTCGACCCGCCGCACGCGGGCCATGCGCATATCACCCGCGAGGCGCTGAAACGGTTCGGACTGGACCGGGTGTGGTGGCTGGTCAGCCCCGGCAACCCGCTCAAGGAGCACGGCCCCGCACCGCTGCGGGAACGGATGCGGGCGGCCCGCGCGATGATGCGGCACCCGCGCGTCGACGTGACCGATATCGAGGCCCGGGTGGGCACGCGGGTCACTGCCGACACCATCGCGGCGCTGCACCGGCGCTATCCCGGCGTGCGCTTTGTCTGGCTGATGGGGGCCGACAACCTGGCCCAGTTCCACCTGTGGAAGAACTGGAGATCCATCGCCGACGTGGTGCCGATGGGAGTGCTGGCGCGCCCCGGAGACCGGATCTCGGCGCGGATGTCACCGGCGGCGCGACTCTATGCGCCGCACCGGATCGGCGCACAGGACAGCCACCGCCTGGGCCGCGCCCGCGCCCCGGCCTGGTGTTTCGTCAACGTGCCGATGGTTGAGCTGAGTTCCTCGCAGATCCGCGCCACCGGCGGCTGGTCCGGCGGCAAATTTGGCGGCTAATTCGGCGACCAATTCGGTGCGCGCGCCTGATTGTGGCGGCGGCAGGGGGAAAAATGCCGCCAAAAAACCCGATCCTGTCCGCTTGATTGCCAAAGAAACCTGCGATTTGATTCAACTATGAGCAACAGGGTTTCACGTCGGTTTGTGTTAGGGGGGCTGAGCGCCCTGGCGGGCAGTGGCGCGGCATGGGCCAATGCGCCGACCGCCTCGTTGCGGCCATGGGCCCGGCCCGCGGATCTGGCCGCCAAGGCCGCCGGTGGCGCCGAAGGGCTGATCGCCCGCTTTGGACTTCCGGGCGAGGTGGTTTGTGCGGTGGCCGATGTCCAGACCGGGCTGCGGCTGGAATCGGTGGGCGGGCGCAGCGGCCTGCCGCCCGCCAGCGTCGCCAAGGCGCTGACCACGCTTTACGCGCTGGACGTGCTGGGCGGCGATCACCGCTTTGTCACACGGGTGTTGGCGGACGGGCCGGTGCAGAACGGGGTGCTCAAGGGTGACTTGATCCTGGCCGGTGGCGGCGATCCGACGCTGGATACCGACGGGCTGGCCGCGCTGGCAGCGCGTCTGAAATCCCGCGGCATCCGCGAGCTGCGCGGCAAGTTCCTGGTCTATGACGGCCTGTTTCCCTTTGTCCGCAGCATCGACCCCGGCCAGCCCGACCACGTCGGTTACAGCCCGGCGGTGGCGGGGATCGCGCTGAACTTCAACCGGGTGCATTTCGAGTGGAAACGCGCCGGCAAGGGCTATGCCGTCAGCATGGACGCCCGCAGCGCCAAGTACCGCCCCGAGGTCGACATCGCACGGATGAAGGTCGCGAACCGCGACGTGCCGGTCTATACCTATGCCGATCAGAAAGGCGCCGATCACTGGACCGTGGCCAATGGCGCGCTGGGCAACGGCGGCTCGCGCTGGCTGCCGGTGCGCAAGCCGGCGCTTTATGCGGGCGACGTGTTCCGCACGCTGGCGCGGTCGCATGGTATCGTGCTGCCTGCGGCGCAGGCGACCGGGCAGCTGCCCGGCGGCGCGCAGACGCTGGCCGAACACCGCAGCGAGGCGCTGACCGGGATCCTGCGCGACATGCTGAAGTATTCGACGAATATCACCGCCGAAATGGTCGGGCTGGCGACGACGGTGGCGCGGGGCAAGGCGCCGGCGACGCTGCGCGATTCAGCCGAAGAAATGAGCCGCTGGGCAGCGGCGAAATACGGCATGGCCGGCACCCGGATGGTGGACCATTCCGGTCTGGGCGATGCATCGCGGATGACACCGGACGATCTGGTCGGCGCGCTGGTGCTGGTGGGCCGGAACGGCCTGTTGCGGCCGCTCCTGAAACCCTTTGCCATGCGCAACGCCAAGGGCGGCATCGACAAGGACCACCCGATCAAGGTCGACGCCAAGACCGGCACGCTGAACTTTGTCTCGGGGCTGGGCGGTTACCTGACGGCCTCGGACGGCACCGAACTGGCCTTTGCGATCTTTACCGCCGACACCGCCCGCCGCGCCCGGATCGCACCGCAGGACCGCGAGCGGCCCGATGGCGCGCGGTCGTGGAACCGCAAGTCGAAACAGCTGCAACAGAAGCTGATCGAACGCTGGGGCGCGCTGTACGGGTCCTGAGCCGCCTAATCCTGGATGATGATGCGGGTGTTCTCCATGCCCGTTTCGCGGGTCAGGTTGAACAGGATTTCCGCGTTATCGGGATGCAGCCGCACGCAGCCCGCCGAGGCGACACAGCCCAGCTTGTCGATCTGGGTGGTCCCGTGCACGGCGTAATTGCCGTGAAAGAAGATCGAGAACGGCATCGGCGCGTTGTTGTAGAGCGTCGAATAATGCATCCGCTTCATCGACTGCGGCGTGAAAACACCGGTCGGCGTGACCTTGCCCGGCCGGGCGGTCGAGACCGGCCAGCGATAGAGCAGCCGGTCATTGTGAAAGACAGTCATCATCTGTTCGGACTTGTCGATCCAGGCCTCCAGCGGGGCCGCCCGCAGCGGCCCCGGAAGGGCGCAGACCAACGCCAGCAACAGGGCGATGACCAGCCCGCGCATCGGTCAGACCACGTGGCGCGCGCGGGCCCCGCGTTCGATGGCGGCGGCATGCAGCCGGTCGATGTTCAGCTCGTAGCGGATCTCTTCCAGCAGGCGCAGTTCCGGTTCGGCCAGCGTGCCGTCGGCGGCGGCAACGTCGCAGGCCAGCGCATAGGCGGTTTCAAACAGCCGCTCCGGCAGGCTGTCGCGGATCAGGCCAAACAGCGCATCCAGCCCGTCTTCCTGCTCGAACAGGTCAAAGACCGTCTGCGACATGTGCTTGATCCGGTCGATATCGTAGTCGGCAAAAACCGGCAGCATGTTCACCGCCGACTGGATCTTGACCAGTTCCGCGGTGCGGATGTTCTCGTCAGAGGCGGAAACGGCGATCATCAGCGCCACGAGGCAGTCCTGCGCGCTGAGCGATTTGGTGTCGGAATTTGTCACGGGGCCGGTTCCTTTGGCATTTGGTCACAGAAGGTCGTGTTGCAGTGCAGAATATTGACGGGGCACCGTCAGCACAATAGGTAGCGGCGCAACGCGGCGCAGGGTGCGCGGCGGATTGTCGGAGAATGAAATGTCTGAGAAGCGCGAAGCCGCCCTTGCGTCCAAAGCCTGGCCCTTTGAAGAGGCCCGGCGGGTGCTGAAACGCTATCAGAAACAGCCGCCCGAAAAGGGGTATGTGTTGTTCGAGACCGGCTATGGCCCCTCGGGCCTGCCGCATATCGGCACCTTTGGCGAGGTGGCGCGCACCACGATGATCAAGCGCGCCTTTGAAGAGATCAGCGACATTCCCACCAAGCTGATCTGTTTCTCGGACGATCTGGACGGCATGCGCAAGGTGCCCGGCAACGTGCCCAACCAGGAGATGCTGGCCGAGCACCTGCAAGAACCGCTGACCTCGGTCCCCGATCCGTTCGGCGAATACGACAGCTTTGGCGCCCACAACAACGCCATGCTGCGGCGGTTCCTCGACACCTTTGGCTTTGAGTACGAGTTCATCAGCGCCACCGAGTTCTACCGCTCGGGACAGTTCGACGAGATCCTGAAACGCGCCGCCGAACGCTATGACGACATCATGAAGATCATGCTGAAGTCGCTGCGCGAGGAACGCCAGCAGACCTATTCGATCTTTCTGCCGATCCACCCGGAAACCGGCCGGGTGCTCTATGTGCCGATGAAAGAGGTCAATGCCGAGGCCGGCACCGTGACCT
Source organism: Seohaeicola saemankumensis (assembly GCF_020171285.1). Taxonomy (GTDB): domain Bacteria; phylum Pseudomonadota; class Alphaproteobacteria; order Rhodobacterales; family Rhodobacteraceae; genus JAIUZI01. The sequence continues at coordinate 250,001 of NZ_JAIUZI010000007.1, read as the reverse complement.
TTGACGACGAGGACGGGCGCGAATGGACGCTGCCGGTGACGGGCGGCAATGTGAAACTGCAGTGGAAGCCCGATTTCGGCGCCCGCTGGGCGGCGCTGGGCGTCGATTTCGAGATGTACGGCAAGGACCATTCGACCAACACGCCGATCTATGACGGCATCTGCCGGGCGCTGGGCGAAAGGGCGCCGGAACATTTCACCTACGAGCTGTTCCTCGACGAGAACGGCCAGAAGATCTCGAAATCTTCGGGCAATGGCGTCAGCATCGACGAATGGCTGACCTACGCCAGCGCCGAGAGCCTGTCGTATTTCATGTACCAGAAACCAAAGACCGCCAAGCGGATGTATTTCGACGTGATTCCCAAGGCGGTGGACGAATACCACCAGCAACTGCGCGCCTATCCGACCCAGGACCTGAAGGCGCAGCTGAACAACCCGGTGTGGCACATCCACGGCGGCGAGGTCCCCGAATCGACGCTGGTGGTGCCCTTTGGCATGCTGCTGAACCTGGCGTCGGTGTCCGGCGCCGAGGACAAGGAGACGCTCTGGGGCTTTATCCGCCGCTATGCGCCCGAGGCCACCGCCGAGAGCCATCCGGATCTGGACGAGGCCGCCGGGTTCGCGGTGCGCTACTTCAACGACTTCGTGAAACCGACGCGCAGCTACCGTGCGCCGACCGATGCGGAACGCGAAGCGCTGCAGCTGCTGCGCGACGAACTGGCCGCCTATGACGGGCCGGTGGACGACGAGGCGCTGCAATCGGTGGTCTACGGCGTCGGCCGCGACCGGTTCGACCCGCTGCGCGGCTGGTTCACGGCGCTCTACGAGGTGCTGCTGGGCGCCAGCCAGGGGCCGCGCTTTGGCGGCTTTATCGCGCTCTACGGCGTGCAGGAAACCGTCGCGCTGATCGACAAGGCGCTGGCGGGCGAGCTGGCCTGACCGGCACCCCAGTCGCGCCAGTCTTGCCGAACGTGGCGGTGGGGTGAAACCCCACCCTACGGCCGTGGCCACTGTCCGGCTCAGGCGGGCTGAACCGGCCAGCGGCCGTTCAGATCCTCCAGACCGGCGCGGATCAACTCTTGCAGCACGTCCAGGTCGATATCGGCCAGCTTGTTGACATAGAGGCAGGATTTGCCCGCCTTGTGTTTGCCGAGCCGGGACAGGATGGACCCGAAATCGGTGTATCCGGGCATGATGTAGATCGACAGCGCCGCCTTGCGCGGCGCGAATCCGGTCGCCAGCCAGTCGCCCTGGCGGCCGCTGGCGTAGGTGTAATGGTAGCGCCCGTAGCCAACGATGGAGGGCCCCCACAGGCGCGGGACAAACCCTGTGGTGGCGCGGAACAGCACATCCAGAGCGCGCGCGTCGGCGGCCTTTGACGCGGGTTCGACCGCGTCCAGGAACGCGCCCACGTCGGCATCGGTCGGCCGGGTCTTGGGGTCTGCCATGACAACTCCGTGATCTGATCACCTGTTGCGGCACAGTCTGTGTGCAATCCTGTAGTCTGGTCAAATCAAAGAACCGGTCTAGATGCCCGCATGTCTTTCAGGAGGACTTAAACAATGACCACAGCCAATTTGAACCTGTCCCGCCGCGCCGTTCTGGGCGGGGCCGCCGCGCTGCCGCTTGTGGCCGCCGCCGGCACCCCTGCCCTCGCAGCCGGCCACGGCGGCGGCGCCGCGATGCCGGTCGCGCGCAGCTTCAAGCTGGGCGAAATGACCGTGACCACCTTGCTGGACGGCAGCATTCTGCGCGACGGGGCCAAGGGGATTTTCGGCGGCAACGCCACGGACGAACAATTTGCCGAGGTCTCGGCGCAGAACTTCATTTCGGCCGAGCAGGCGCAGTTCTACTTCACCCCGACGCTGGTCGACACCGGCAGCGCGCTGGTGCTGTTCGACACCGGGCTGGGACGCGGCGGCGTCGTCACCGCGCTGGCCGCCGCCGGGGTCACCCCCGATCAGATCGACGTGGTCGTGATCACCCACATGCACCCCGACCACATTGGCGGGCTGATGACCGATGGCGCGCCGACCTTTCCCAACGCGCGCTATGTCACCGGCGCGCAGGAGTACAACTTCTGGTCCAAGATGGAGGCCGGCAACCGGGTGGGCGACCTGGTGGCCAGCAACGTCACCCCGCTGGCCGAAAAGACCGAGTTCATCGAGGACGGCGCCAGCGTCGCGCCCGGCGTGACCGCCATGGCGGCCTTTGGCCATACACCGGGTCATATGGTCTATCACCTCGAAAGCGGCGACCGCAGGCTGGTGCTGACCGCCGATCTGGCCAACCACTATGTCTGGTCCTTTGCCCATCCCGAGTGGATCGTGAGCTTTGACAGCGACAAGGAGGCCGCCACCGCCTCGCGCCGCAAGGTGCTGGGCATGCTGGCCGCCGACCGGGTACCGATGATCGGCTATCACATGCCGTTCCCGGCGGCCGGCTTCGTCGAGACGCGGGGCGAGGGCTTCCGCTTTGTTCCGGTCAGTTACCAGTTGATGGGCTGACCCCACAGGCCCTATACCCGGCGGCCAGAGCGGCCTCTTTGCCGCCGGGAGAACACCGATGGGTCCTGCGCCCGAGACAGACAGCGACGATCCGGCTGCGTTCGACAGCTATGTGCAGCGGGCACGCGATGGCTTGCCACAGGCCTTTGCCGGGCTGGCGCGCGCCGTGGTGGTGGCGGTCGAGGACTGGCCGCCCCGCGACCTGCTGCGTGAAATGGGGATCGCCGATCCGCTCGAGCTGACCGGGCTTTACGAGGGGATTCCGCTGACCGAGAAATCGGTGCTGGACCAGCCACAGCAGCCCGACCGGATCACCCTCTTCCGTCAGCCGATCCTGGCCGAATGGCGCGACCGCGGCGACGTGGATCTGGCCGATCTGGTGACCCATGTTCTGGTGCACGAACTGGCGCATCATTTCGGCTGGTCCGATGACGATATCGCCGAAATCGACCGCTGGTGGGAATGATATGAACGCATGAACCGCCCGTCGCGGCGCGGCGGGCGGTTTCAGACCGTGTCACACAGGGATCAGGCGCGGCTCATCTCGTCGGCCAAGCGATCAAAGGGGTCGCGGGCCATCTTGGCCTGCGTTTCCGGATCCGCGTCCGCATCGGCCCCGGCAACACCGCCGGTCCAGCGCTCCGGCAACCGGGCGGCGATGCGGCGCGCTCTGGCGGACATCGCTGCGGCCTGTTTCGGAAAGTGGCGGGCGAACCGGGCATAGCCGCCTGCCGCCAGCTCGGTCGCGCGGTCCGGGCCCAGCGTCAGCCAGGCAATCACCAGCATCAGAACCACCAGCGCGATCCCGCCGGGGATCAGCCAGGGCCATGCGATCACCACAGCGGCCAGCAAGAGCAGCGCCGACAGACGCCATGACGGCTGAAAGCCGCGCAAACGGCGGGTCAGCGGCGCCAGCGGATTGGGCAGGCGGCGGGTCTTGCGGCCAGCCGTGCGGCGGCGCGGCGTCTCGGACAGTTCATGCTGCGGGGCCAGTTCCGGCAGCATGTGCTGCTGCGGGATGACCGGACCGGCGGCCTTTTCCTCTTCGATGATCTGCCGGATCACATCGAGCGACGGCCCGTCGGGCGGACAATCGGCGGCAGGGCATTCGAGCATTTTCAGCGGGGTGCCATTCTGGCTGACGGCATATGACATAACAGGTACCCAAGCGAGTTTCTTACATACAAATGGCCGACGGGCTGACGCCGTCTTGGGCCGGGGTACTGCTCTTGCCTCATTGCGGTCTCAATTCGCCGCGTTGCGCCCACAATTCTGCCATGATCCGGGCGGCTTTGCGACGGAAATGCGGCATTTCCGTGTCACTGTGGACCACGGGGAAACAGTGATGCGGAAACTCAGCTGGGGTCGCGCCAGCGGTTGACAATCGGGTACCTGCGATCCAGCCAGAATGCGCCTTTTGTCAGGCGAACGCCGGGCGCGGATTGGAATCGCTTGTACTCGGAAATGTAGATCAGCCGCTCCACCTTGCGGGCGATCTCGCGTTCGAACCCGGCGGCGACGCAGTCAGCGATGGACCCGTTGCGGTCCACCAGGATTTCCAGCATCGCGTCCAGATCGGGGTAGTCGGGCAGGCTGTCACTGTCCTTTTGATCCTCGCGCAGCTCGGCGGTGGGCGGCTTGTCGATCACATTGGGCCGGATCACCTCGCCCGCCGGCCCCATCATCCAGTCGCGGTGGTTTTCGTTGCGCCAGCGGCAGGTCTCGAACACGCGGGTCTTGTAGAGATCCTTGATCGGGTTATAGCCGCCCGACATGTCGCCATAGATCGTGGCATAGCCCACCGCGACCTCGGATTTGTTGCCGGTGGTCAGAAGCATCTCGCCGAATTTGTTCGACAGCGCCATCAGCAGCAATCCGCGCAGGCGCGACTGGATGTTTTCCTCGGTCAGGTCCGGTTCGCGGCCCTCGAACAACGGCGCCAGCGTGTTGGTGATCGCCGCGCGCCCTTCGCTGATCGGCACATAGTCGTACCGGCAGCCCAGCGCCTTGGCCACGGCCTCGGCATCATCCAGCGATTCCTGGCTGGTGTATTCCGACGGCAGCATCACGCAGCGCACGTTGTCAGCGCCCAGCGCATCGACGGCGATGGTCGCCACGATGGCCGAATCCACCCCGCCCGACAGCCCCAGCAGAACCTTGCCGAACCCGGTCTTGCGGCAATAGTCGCGCAGGGCCGTCACCATGACGTGATAATCCTGCTCCCATTCGCTGGCGTGGGTGTGCACCTCGCCCGGCACGATCCGCCAGCCGTTGATGCCACGCTCCAGATCGACATGGGCGATGGTTTCATCGAATTGCGGCATCTGGAACGCCAGCGTGCCGCCGGGGTTCAGGCCGAATGTGGCGCCGTCGAACACCTGATCGTCCTGCCCGCCCACCATGTTGAGATAGATCAGCGGCAGCCCCGTCTCGACCACGCGGGCCACCATGTGGTTCAGCCTTGTGTCATGCTTGCCCCGGTAATAGGGCGAACCATTGGGCACCAGCAGGAACTCGGCCCCGGTCTCGGCCAGCGTTTCGGCGACATCTTCGTGCCAGGCGTCCTCGCAGATGGGCGAGCCGATGCGGGTGTTGCCCACCGAATAGGGGCCACCCAGCGGCCCGGAATCGAAAATTCGCACCTCGTCGAACACGGTTTCATTGGGCAGGTGGTGTTTCAGCACGGTGCTGGCGATCCGGCCCTGCCGGAGAATGAAGTACGCATTATAGAGCTCGGTCCCCTCGACCCAGGGGCCGCCGATGGCCAGCGCCGGCCCGTCGGCACAGTCCTCCGCCAGCTTCCGCACCGTCTCGATCGCCGCGAGGTTAAAGGCCGCCTTCATCACCAGGTCCTGGGCGTTGTAGCCGGTGATGAACATCTCGGGCAGCGCCACCAGATCGGCCCCGGCCGCGCGGCCCTGTTCCCAGGCGGCCCGCGCCTGCGCCGCGTTGCCCTGCAGATCGCCCACCACGGGATTCAGCTGCGCCAAAGTCACACGAAAACGGTCGGACATGCGGCCCCCTTGCCCAAAATGCGTCCCCAGCCATTTACCAGATCATCCGCCGAGGGAAAGCCTTGGCCGGGAAACTCGCGGCAAAAGGCGTTGCCTGTCCGCCCCTGCTCGCCTAATTTCGAGAGGTCCCGCGGGGTTGCGCGGACATTTGGGGCAGACAGGGCATCGCATGACACATCTCCGCACGGCATTGGGTTTGGCAACCGGACTGACCGGACTGGTGGCGCTGGCCACGGCCGCCACGGCACAGGACGACAAAGTCCTGACCACGCAGGATGACATCGGCGGCGTCTACGAGGGCACGTTTCGCGGCGGGCTGCAGCATGGCACCGGCACCTACCGTCTGCCCAACGGCTATGAATACACCGGCGACTGGGTCGACGGCGAGATCAAGGGCAACGGCATCGCCCGCTTTCCCAACGGGTCGGTCTACGAGGGCCAGTTCGAAAAGGGCAAACCGCACGGGCTGGGCAAGATCACCTTTTCCGATGGCGGCACTTACGAGGGCGAATGGGCCGACGGGGTGATCAACGGCCAGGGGGTGGCGGTTTATGCCAACGGCGTCCGCTATGAGGGCGGGTTCCGCAACGCCCAGCACCACGGCACCGGCACCATGCGCAACCCCGGCGGCTTTACCTACACCGGCGACTGGGTCGACGGCCAGCAAGAGGGCGCCGGCACCATCACCTATGCCGACGGATCGGTCTATGAAGGTGCGGTTGCGGGCGGCCAGCGTCACGGCACCGGCAAGCTGACGCTGCCCGACGGGCTGACCTACGAAGGCGACTGGGCCGATGGCCAGATGAGCGGCGCCGGCACCCTGACCCAACCCAACGGCGACGTCTATGTCGGCCAGCTGGTCGCGGGCCGCCGCGAGGGCAAGGGCACCGTGACTTATGTCAACGGCGACATCTACGAGGGCGACTTTGCCGACGACCGCCGCCATGGGCAGGGCACATTCACCGGCACCGACGGCTATGTCTACACCGGCGCATGGGTCGCCGGCCAGATCGAGGGCAAGGGCCGCGTGACCTATCCCGACGGGTCGATCTACGAGGGCGATTTCCGCGCCGACCTGGCCGATGGCAAGGGCAAGATCACTTATCCCGACGGCTCGACCTATGACGGCGACTGGGTCGCGGGCGTGATCGAGGGCACCGGCACCGCCACTTTTTCCAACGGCATGGTCTACAAGGGTGAATTCAAGAACGCCAAGAACCACGGCCAGGGCGTGCTGACCTATGCCGACGGCTACCGCTACGAAGGCGAATGGCAGGACGGCAAGCGGCACGGTATGGGCAAGGCCACCTATGCCGACGGCTCGGTCTATACCGGCCAGTTCGTCGACGGCCAGCGCGACGGAACCGGCGAAATCGTCATGCAGGGCGGCTTTAGCTACAAGGGCCAGTGGGTCGATGGTGAAATCAGCGGCGAAGGCGTCGCCACCTATGCCAACGGCGATGTCTACGAAGGCACCTTCAAGAACGGCAAGCGCCAGGGCACCGGCACCATGCGCTATGCCACCGGTCAGGAAGCCAGCGGCAACTGGGAAAACGGCGCCCTGAACGACGGCGGCTGATCGCTACCACGGCACCTCTTTGCCGGCCCAGTCGTAGAACCGCCCGGTCTGTTCAGGCGTCAACACGTCGATCACCGCCAGCAGGTTCGCCGCCGCCTCCGCCGCCGGGACCGCCGGGTGCCGGCCCAGGTATTTGGCCGTGAACGCGGTCTGCACTGTGCCCGGATGCAGCGCCACCACCGCCGCGTCCGGATGGCTGCGGGCCAGTTCGATGGCCGCCGTGTGCACGATCTGGTTCACCGCCGCCTTGGCCGCGCGGTAGCTGACCCAGCCGCCCAGCCGGTTGTCGCCGATCGAGCCCACCCGCGCCGACAGCACCGCCAGAACCGACCGGCCCCGGCGCGGCAGCAACCGGTGCGCCTGACCCAGAACCAGCGCCGGACCGACCGCGTTCAGCGCGAACTGGTCCAGCATCGCCTGCGCCGTGACCGCCCGCAGCGTTTTTTCCGGCGCCGCCCCGCCGATTTCCAGCGCGCCGCTGGCCACCACCACCAGATCGAACGGCCCGTCGATCCCGGCCAGCCGGTCGGCCGCGTCCGGTGCCGTCAGGTCCAGCCCGTCGGCCGAGCGCGACAGCCCGGTCACCGCGACGCCGCGCGCGCCCAGCGCCGTCGCCAATGCGCTGCCGATCCCGCCCGAGGCGCCGATGATCAATGCCCTGTCCATACCGCGCGACCTAGCCGGATTTCCGCCCCCGTCCAGCGTCCTGTTCAGCGCCCCCGTCCAACGCCTCCTTCCGGCACCGATGCCCCGCCACCCGCCGCCAAACCCGCAAAGCCGGTCAGCGGCTGCATTTCCCGCTTTCCATTTGCATCGGCAGTTCCTATAAATCCGCGCATGACACGTCACGCCCATATCCCGACCGCTGCCGCCTCGTGCGGGGCGTCCCTGCGTGGCCTACTGATCCTAATCCGCCTCTGAGCGTGCCCATCGGCGCGCCCGCTCAGAGGGGAACGCCGCGCGCCATTGGCTTAGGACAGACAAGAAAGCACCCGAAATGACAAAATCACCCGATACCGCCGCGCCCGAACAGGACCGCGTTCTGATCTTTGACACCACGCTCCGCGATGGCGAACAAAGCCCGGGCGCGACCATGACCCATAACGAGAAACTGGAAATCGCCGGTCTGCTCGACGACATGGGGGTCGATATCATCGAGGCCGGGTTCCCCATCGCCTCCGAAGGCGACTTCAGGGCGGTCAGCGAGATCGCCGCAAATGCGACCAACAGCGTGATCTGCGGCCTCGCCCGCGCCAATTTCGCCGATATCGACCGCTGCTGGGAGGCGGTGAAAAACGCCGGCAAACCGCGCATCCACACTTTTATCGGCACCTCGCCGCTGCACCGCGCCATTCCGAACCTGACGATGGATGAAATGGCCGACAAGATCCACGAGACGGTCACCCACGCGCGCAACCTCTGCGACAACGTGCAGTGGTCGCCGATGGACGCGACCCGGACCGAATGGGATTACCTGTGCCGCGTGGTCGAAATCGCCATCAAGGCGGGCGCCACCACCATCAACATCCCCGACACCGTCGGATACACCGCACCGGTCGAATCCGCCGACCTGATCCGCCGCCTGATCGACACGGTTCCGGGCGCCGACGAGGTGATCTTTGCCACCCACTGCCACAACGACCTCGGCATGGCGACGGCCAACGCGCTGGCCGCCGTCGCGGGTGGCGCGCGCCAGATCGAATGCACCATCAACGGGCTGGGCGAACGCGCCGGCAACACCGCGCTGGAAGAAGTCGTCATGGCGCTCAAGACCCGTCACGACATCATGCCCTGGCACACCGGCGTCGACACCACCAAGATCATGCATATCTCGCGCCGCGTCGCGACGGTCTCGGGCTTTCCGGTTCAGTTCAACAAGGCCATCGTTGGCAAGAATGCCTTTGCCCATGAATCGGGTATCCACCAGGACGGCATGCTCAAGAACCGCGAAAACTTCGAGATCATGCGCCCCGAGGACATCGGCCTTTCCGGCACCTCGCTGCCGCTGGGCAAGCATTCGGGCCGCGCCGCGCTGCGCGACAAGCTCGAAACGCTGGGATACGAGGTCGGCGATAACCAGCTCAAGGACATCTTCGTGCGGTTCAAGGAACTGGCCGACCGCAAGAAAGAGGTGTTTGACGACGACATCATCGCGCTGATGCACTCGGGTGAAAACGCCGAGGCCGATCACCTTCAGATCGTCTCGATGAAGGTGATCTGTGGCACCGGTGGCCCCGCCGAGGCCACCGTCGAGATGGAGATCGACGGCGAGGATGTCACCGCCACCGCCCATGGCGACGGCCCCGTCGACGCCAGCTTCAAGGCGATCCGCGAACTTTATCCCAACAAGGCGCATCTGCAGCTCTATCAGGTCCACGCCGTGACCGAAGGCACCGATGCGCAGGCCACCGTCTCTGTCCGGCTGGAAGAGGACGGCATGATCGCCACCGGTCAGTCCGCCAATACCGACACCGTGGTCGCCTCGGCCAAGGCCTATGTCAACGCGCTGAACCGGCTGATCGTGCGCCGCGAGAAATCCGGCCCCGGCACCGACAAGCGCGAGATCTCGTACAAGGATGTCACCTGACCATCGGTCCGACCGGAAACCAGTCAAAAGGCGCCGCGCAACCGGCGCCTTTTTTGTTTACCCGTTGCCACACGGTTTGCTCTGGACGGGCCGGGCGGGTAACACTCCGGCCAAACGGCTATAGGACAACAGCATGACCACTACCGCGATCCGCCCCTTTCACCTTGCCTTTCCGGTCGATGACCTCGACGCCGCACGGGCCTTTTACACCGGCACCTTGGGCTGCGGCGAAGGGCGCAGTTCCGACCGCTGGATCGATTTCGACTTTCACGGTCACCAGATCGTCGCGCATCTGGCCCCCGAGGAATGCCGCGCCACGGCCACGGGCGCCGTGGATGGCCACGGGGTGCCGGTGCGCCACTTCGGGCTGGTGATGACGATGGAAGACTGGCAGGCCACCGCCGACCGGCTGACCGCCGCCGGCACCGAATTCGTCATCGAACCCTACATCCGCTTCGAGGGGCAGCCGGGCGAACAGGCCACCATGTTCTTTACCGATCCCGCCGGCAATGCCATCGAGCTCAAGGCGTTTCGCGATCTCGAACAGCTTTTCGCGACCTAGAACGACGGGTCTTTAAGTCGGGCCTTTGACCGGCCTCACATCGTGACAGGAACCTCCCCAAAGCGCCAAAGGCGTGGCCGGGTGTTCGTGTCTCAAGTGCAAAGCCGGGCGCATCAACCATCGCGCAATATCCGCGCCGCCAGCCCCGGCGACAACCGGTAGATCACCCGCAGCGTCTGTGTCTTGCCGGCCCAGATCCGGCGCTTGTCCCGCCGCAGCCCGTTCAGAACCTCGGCCGCGGCGCGGTTGGGCGAGATCTTGCCCCGGCCGCGCCCAGTGGTCATGCCGGTTTCGACCAGCGTCATCACCACCTCGACCACCTGCACCTGCGGACAGCTCCGCTCGGCCTGATAGCGCAGGCCGGTGGTGAAATTCCGCAGCCCGGCCTTGGTCGCGCAATAGACCGGCGCCGACCGTTTCGGCGCCAGCGCCAGCGCCGAGGTCACGTTGACGATCAGCGCCTCGGGTCGCGCCGCCAGCACCGGCAACAGCGCCGCGCCCAGATGCAGCGGCGCCTCGAAATTCACCGCCACCTCGCGCCCGATATCCGCCGCCGGGTCGTGACCGACCTGCGCATAATCGCTCTCGATCTGCAGGGCGGCGTTGTTGATCAGCCCGTCCACCGGCCCCAGTTTCGCGATCAGCGCCCGGCGCGCCTGCGCATCCGCCAGATCACAGGGCACCGGGATCAGGCCCGGGCCGAGGTCCGCCGCCATCGCCTGCAACCGCTCGGCGTCGCGGGCCACCGCCAGCACCGTCGCCCCTGCCCCGACCAGCTGCCGCGCCAGCGCCGCCCCGATCCCGCGAGACGCCCCGGTCACGGCCATCCGCTTGCCCTCAAACCGCATGACCCGCCTCCGCCTGCGCAAACCGCTGGTGGCCATCCTCGAACGCCGGGATGATGTCGATCACCCGGAAATACCCCTGCGCGATCAACGCGGTATCCCGCAGCCGTTCGATGGCGAAATACCAGGTCTCGGCGCTGTCCGCCTCGATCATCGCGACATCGCTGACCCGCCCGTGAAAGGCCTCGGCATCGAAAAACCGCAGGCTCAGCCCCGGCCCGCCAAAGGCGCGCGCCAGCGCCGCCTGCCCGATCCGGTCGCGTTCGGGCCGCTCCATCGCCAGCCACTCCGGTGCTGCCTGCAGCAGCACAAAGGCGGTCAGTTTCATCCGCTTTACTCCTCGTTGTTGCGACTGACAGAAAAATGTGAACAATCGCTCACATTCGCAACTCGCATCCCGGAGCCGCCCGTGCCCGCCGCGCCGCAGCCAAGAAAACAAGCCCGACAGGCCCGCGCCCGGGTCACCCGCGCCGCAATTCTCGAGGCGGCGGCTCGCATTCTGGAAAGCCAGGGCCGCGACGCGCTGACCACCAACGCCATCGCCCTGCGCGCCGGTGTCAGCATCGGGTCGCTCTACCAGTATTTCCCCAACAAGGAGGCGATCCTGGCCACGCTGATCCGCGACAAGCGGCGGGAACTGGTGGACCTGATGCGCGACGCCACCGAAACAGGGCGCCATCAGCCGGTGGACCAGGCCGTCGACGGGCTGATCCGGGCCGGGATGGTGCATCAGTTCCAACGCCCCCGGCTGGCGCTGGAACTGGAATACATCGAACCGCAGCTGGCGCTGGAACCCGAGACACAGGCGCTGTCGGCGGACATGGCCGCGCTGATCCTGCCGGTGATCCGCCGTATCCGCCCCGACGCCACCCCGCAAGAGGCCGCCGACGTGGTGGCGATCTGCAAGGGGCTGATCAACGCCGCCGCGCTGGCGGGCGAGCCCGGCGGAGAATCGCTTTATCTCAGATGCCGCCGCGCGGTGCTCGGATTCCTGCACCAGCCGCCCCCCGACCGGGGTGAATCGTCGCGATGATAGGCAACGCGGCGGAAACGCGCTGTTTCGCCGGATTCCGCCCTTTCACCGGATCGCCGCGACGCCTATAAGGCGGTGGTCCTGCACTCGACAGAGTCGCCGGACCAAGGGGCAGTTCTTTACAGGATCAAGCGAAAATGTCGTGGTTTGGAAATCTGGGCGGGCTGTTTGCCGCCGATATGGCGATTGACCTCGGCACGGCAAACACGCTGGTCTACGTCAAGGGGCGGGGCGTCATCCTCAGCGAACCCTCGGTCGTCGCCTACCACGTCAAGGACGGCGTCAAGAAGGTGCTCGCCGTGGGCGAGGACGCCAAGCTGATGCTGGGCCGCACCCCCGGTTCCATCGAGGCGATCCGCCCGATGCGCGAGGGCGTGATTGCCGACTTCGACACCGCCGAGGAAATGATCAAACATTTCATCCGCAAGGTGCACAAGCGGTCGACCTTCTCCAAGCCCAAGATCATCGTCTGCGTACCGCATGGCGCCACCCCGGTGGAAAAACGCGCGATCCGCCAGTCGGTTCTGTCGGCGGGCGCCCGCCGCGCGGGCCTGATCGCCGAACCCATCGCGGCGGCCATCGGTGCCGGCATGCCGATCACCGACCCGACCGGCAACATGGTCGTCGACATCGGCGGCGGAACGACCGAGGTCGCGGTCCTGTCGCTGGGCGACATCGTTTACGCCCGGTCCGTCCGCGTCGGCGGCGACCGGATGGACGAGGCGATCATCAGCTACCTGCGTCGCCAGCAGAACCTGCTGGTGGGCGAATCCACCGCCGAACGGATCAAGACCAGCATCGGCACCGCGCGGATGCCCGACGACGGGCGCGGCACCTCGATGCAGATCCGGGGCCGCGACCTGCTCAACGGCGTGCCCAAGGAAATCGAGATCTCTCAGGCGCAGGTCGCCGAGGCGCTGGCCGAACCGGTCCAGCAGATCTGCGAGGCGGTGATGACCGCGCTGGAGACCACGCCGCCCGACCTGGCCGCCGACATCGTCGACCGTGGCGTCATGCTGACCGGCGGCGGCGCGCTGCTGGGCGATCTGGACCTTGCCCTGCGCGAATCCACCGGCCTGGCCGTCTCGATTGCCGACGAAAGCCTGAACTGCGTCGCGCTCGGCACCGGCAAGGCGCTGGAATACGAAAAACAGCTGCGCCACGCCATCGACTACGACAGCTGATACAACGGCGGTAGGGCCAACCAATTCCGTCGCGCCTCACTCGGCGAGAAACGCCAGAAGTGTCTCGATATAGGTCTCCCATGCCGGCCCGCCCGGCAGCGGGAAATTGTTGGCGGTTTCCAGAATGACCAACTCTGCCCCGCGAATACCGGCAACCAGTTTGCGGGCCTCCGACAGCGGGTGAACCGCATCCCGGCGGCCATGCATGACCAGCGTCGGGCAGGAAATCCGTGGCAGCAGGTCCTGAACATCTGCGGAATTGACCCGGTCACGTTCAATCAGCGCTGTGGATTGATCCGAGGCCTGAGTGAAAAGCTGCGCGTAATCCATCACGTGCTCTGCGGGGCCATCGGGGAAATAACTCGTCATCAATCCGGCGGCAAAGCTGATATTGGCGGGGTCCCAGCCAGAGACGATCAGCTGCCGCATCGGGTCCGGTCCCGGCGCGCGGGCCGTTCTCCCCGTGACATACCCACCGGTTATGACCAGCTTGGTCACCCGATCGGGATGGCGCGCGGCGGTCTGGATCGCCGTCAAACAGGCCCCTGACCGGGAGACGAGCGCGAATTGCTCAAGCCCCGCCGCGTCGGCAACGGCGATCACGTCCTCTGCCGCCCCGGCAAAATCGCGGGCCAGGTCAACATGCGCCGCCGATGACAAGCCGCTTCCCAGCGGGTCGTACCGAACAAACAGGTGTTGCGCGATCAGCCGGTCGAAAAAGCTGCGCTCGCAGGGGATCGCCCAGCTGAGCTCAAGATGTGAAATCCCGCTTTCGACTTCGATCAGGCCGGGACCGCGACCGTAACTGGCATAGGCGATCAAATGCCCGTCGGTGTTTCGCGCATACCGAATGCGCTGCACCTCGGGCGACGCCGGTGCGGCGGCACCCTCGGGCGCCGGTGCATCGGTTTGCACCTGCGTGGCCATCTGCACCCCGCGCCGCGCCACGGTGCGTATCACCGTCTGGCGTTTGCCATCATCGCCCACCGCCCTTCGCGCGGCGGCAATCCTTGCGCTGATGGCCGAGTCCGAAACGATCCGGCCCCGCCAAACAACCTCGATCAGCTCATCGCGTGTGATCACCCGGTCCGGGTTCCGAACGAGCAGCACAAGCAGGTCAAAAACCTGCGGCTCGACCGCCACCTGCTGCCCGTCCCGAAACAACACCAGCCGGGCGTCGTCCAGAACGCAATCCGCAAAACGAAACTCCATAGGCAGGACAATAAACAAATTCCCGCCACCGTTCCCAAGAAAATCACAAGGGAAACACAAGGGTTTCCAAGCGTCTCCGTCAAGCGCCCGGCGGTCCCCTCGGGCACAGTCAGAACATCAACAAGGGAGTTTAGCCATGTCGCCCCATATGAACACCGATCTACTGAAGCATTTGCCGGACAGCCACCGCGCCCCCACCGCGCACGAGCGCGCGGCAGCGGGGTCGCGGCGGCAGGCAGGCCGCGCGAAATGGGTCCAACGGCTGCGCGCTGTTGCCGCCCGGCTCTGGCGCGCACGGAGCGCCGCGCATGGGGTGACCGTGACCCGCTAGGCGGGCCGGGCAGCGCCCACCGCTGCCCAAGCCGGACGATCAAGCCGCCCCCGCGACCGGAAGCAGAACTTCGCCCGCGTGAAAATCGTGATCCATTTGCTCTCAACCCCGGCTCGGGGGCGTGATATACCCCCCGCCATGGCCAAAGACCGTTCACAGCGTGACGATTACACTGCCCCCCTGCGCCGGCTGCTGGTGGGGATTATCCTGCTGTGTCTGCTAGGTATTTTTCTGGTCTGGCGCATCGACAGCCCACGGGTCGAGCGATTCCGCGCGCAGGTGATCGACCGCGTCGTTCCCTCGATGGACTGGGCGATGACCCCGGTCACCGGCGCGATCAACCTGATCCGCGACTTCCAGAGCTATCAGCGATTGGCCGAACAGAACCGCGAATTGCGCAGCGAATTGCGCCAGATGCAGGCGTGGAAAGAGGCGGCGCTGCAGCTGGAACAGGAAAACGCCCGGCTGCTGGATCTCAACAACGTGCGGCTTGATCCGCGCCTGACCTATGTCACCGGCGTGGTGATGGCCGACAGCGGCTCGCCGTTCCGGCAATCGGTGCTGCTCAACGTCGGCGCCCGCGATGGCATCCAGGACGGCTGGGCGGCGATGGACGGGATCGGGCTGGTCGGCCGGATCTCGGGCACCGGGCGCAATACCGCGCGGGTGATCCTGCTGACCGATGCCGCCAGCGCCGTACCCGCGCTGATTCAGCCTTCGGGGCAGAGCGCGCTGATCTCGGGCGACAACACCGCCGCGCCGGTGGTGGGCTTTCTGGAAAACCCCGATCTGGTGCGCCCCGGCGACCGGGTGATCAGCTCGGGCGATGGCGGGGTGTTCCCCGCCGGGCTGCTGATCGGCCAGGTCGCCGCCGACCCATCCGGGCGGCTGCGCGTGCGGTTGTCGGCCGATTACGAACGGCTGGAATTCCTGCGGGTGCTGCGCCACCACGGCACCGAGGCGATCGAGGATCCCGGCGGCGTCGTTGTGCCCGCCACACCCGCCTCGGCCCCGCCCGCCGACCCCGATCAACCGGCGGAGGGCGGCAATGGATAACCTGTCCCCAACCCGGATCTGGCTGATGCGGCTGGCCTTTGTCGGGCTCGGCCTGCTGATCATGTTCTTTCACCTGCTGCCGCTCGACACGCTGCCGCGCCGCTGGGCGCCACCCGACCTGCTGACCGCCTTTGCCTTTGCGTGGAGCCTGCGCCGCCCCGATTACGCCCCCGCGATCAGCATTGCGCTGGTAATGCTGATCGCCGACCTGATGTTCCACCGCCCGCCCGGATTGATGGCGGCGCTGGTGGTGATGGGCAGCGAATACCTCAAGAACCGCGCCGTCGGCCTGCGCGACGCCAGCTTTGCCGGCGAATGGCTGGCGGTCTGCCTGACGCTGGCGGCGATAACGATCCTGAACCGGCTGGTGCTGGCGCTGATGGCGGTGGGCCAGGCCCAGCTCAGCCTCAGCCTGATCCAGATGGTGCTGACCATGCTGGCCTACCCGCTGGTGGTGCTGGTCACCCAGTCCCTGCTGGGCGTGCGCAAGCTGACACCGGGCGACGCCGACGCGCTGGGAAGCCGGGCATGAGACGCAACCCCCGCGAACTGTCGATCATGCAGCGCAAGACCAGCCGCCGGGCGCTTTTCGTCGGCGGGCTGCAGCTGGCCTTTGCCGGCGGTCTGGCGATGCGGATGCGGTATCTACAGGTCGATCAGGCCGACCAGTTCCGCCTGCTTGCCGAGGAAAACCGCATCAACATCCGGCTGATCCCGCCCGCACGCGGCAAGATCTTTGACCGCAACGGCCGGACCCTGGCCCAGAACGTGCCCAGCTACCGCATCGTCATCGTCCGCGAGGACGCCGGCGATGTCGATGCCGTGGTCGCCAACCTGTCGAAACTGGTCGACCTCGACCCCGAGGAACTGAACCGCGCGCTGGCCGAGATGAAGCGCAGCGCGCCGTTCCTGCCGATCACGCTGGCCGATCAGGTCAGCTGGGAGGACGTGTCGCGCATCGCCGTCAACGCCCCCGCCCTGCCCGGCATCACCCCCGAGGTCGGCCTGACCCGCGTCTACCCGCGCGGATCGGATTTTGCCCATGTGGTGGGCTATGTCGGCCCGGTCAGCGACTATGACCTGTCGCGCATCGAGGACCCCGAACCGGTGCTGCGCATCCCCCGGTTCCAGATCGGCAAGGTCGGGCTGGAGGCCAAGAGCGAGGATCTCCTGCGCGGCAAGGCCGGGGCCAAGCGGGTCGAGGTCAACGCCACCGGCCGCGTCATGCGCGAACTCGACCGCCGCGAAGGCCAGCCCGGCGCCGACCTGCAGCTTAGCGTCGACGCCGACCTGCAAGGCTATGTTCAGGCCCGCTTGGGACAGGAAAGCGCCAGCGCCGTGGTGATCGACTGCGAGACCGGCGATCTGCGCGCGATCTCGTCCTCGCCCACCTTCGACCCCAACCTCTTTGTCCGGGGCATCTCGGTCGCCGATTACCGCGACCTGACCGAAAACACCTATCGCCCGCTGGCCTCGAAATCGGTCCAGGGCACCTACCCGCCCGGCTCGACCTTCAAGATGATCACCGCCATGGCGGCGCTGGAAGAGGGGCTGATCGGCCCCGATGACACCGTCTATTGCCCCGGCCATCTAGAAGTCGCCGACCGGCGGTTCCACTGCTGGCGGCGGGGCGGCCACGGCCACGTGGACCTGCAGAACTCGCTCAAGCAGAGCTGCGACGTCTATTATTACGACCTGGCGCTCAAGGTCGGCATCGACAAGATCTCGGCGATGGCGCGCCGCTTCGGGCTGGGCGTGCGCCACGATCTGCCGATGTCGGCGGTGGCGCGCGGGCTGGCCCCCGACAAGGCATGGAAACAGCAGGTCCACAAACAGGACTGGCTGATCGGCGACACCGCCAACGCCTCGATCGGGCAGGGCTACATGCTGGCCTCGCCGCTGCAACTGGCGGTCATGTCGGCCCGGCTGGCCACCGGTCGCGCGGTGGTCCCGCGGCTGATCAAATCCATCGACGGCGTCGAAACCCCAACCGGCGCGGGCGAGAGCCTCGGGCTGAACGAAAACAACCTGCGCCAGCTGCGCCGCGCCATGTACGCGGTGTCCAACGACCGGCGTGGCACCGCCTATGGCAGCCGCATCATCGAGGACGCCTTTCGCATGGCGGGCAAGACCGGCACCAGCCAGGTCCGTAACATCACCGCCGCCGAACGCGCCGCCGGTGTGATCAACAACCGCGACCTGCCCTGGAACCGCCGCGACCACGCGCTGTTTGTCTGTTTCGCCCCCTTCGACCGGCCGAAATACGCGGTGTCGGTGGTGGTCGAACATGGCGGCGGCGGCTCAACCGCGGCCGCCCCCGTGGCGCGCGACGTGATGCTGCAGGCGCTCTACGGCGAAACCCCGCCGCTGGCCGCCTACCCGTCCAAGGATCGCGGCCGCATCAAGGCCCAGCAAGAGCGGCTGGAACGCGAACGCCCGCGCTATGACACCCCGGAAAGCGGCCGCGCATGAGCTATCTTGAGTATTCCGTCAAATCCACCCCGTCCGGCCCGCGCAAGATCCTCTATCTGAACTGGCCGCTGACCCTGCTGCTGATCTCGGTCGCAGGCGTCGGGTTCCTCATGCTCTACTCGGTGGCCGGCGGCTCCTTCACGCCCTGGGCCGAACCCCAGATCAAACGCTTCGCGCTTGGCATGGCGGTGATGCTCTGCGTGGCCATGGTGCCGATCTGGTTCTGGCGCAACATGGCCGCCGTCGCCTACGGCGCCTCCATCATTCTGCTGATCTCGGTCGAATTCTTCGGCTCGGTGGGCATGGGCGCACAACGCTGGATCGACCTCGGCTTCATGCGGCTGCAACCGTCCGAGGTGACCAAGATCACCATGGTGATGCTGCTGGCCGCCTATTACGACTGGCTGCCCGCGAAACGCACCTCGCGCCCCCTATGGGTGCTGCTGCCGGTGCTGTTCATCCTGTTGCCCACCTTTCTCGTGCTGCGCCAGCCCGACCTCGGCACCTCGATCCTGCTGTTGGCGGCGGGCGGCGGGCTGATGTTCCTCGCCGGTGTCCACTGGGCCTATTTCGCCGCCGTGATCGCGGCGGGCGTCGGGCTGGTGACGGCGGTGTTCCGCAGCCGCGGCACCGACTGGCAGCTGCTCAAGGACTACCAGTACCGCCGCATCGACACCTTTCTCGACCCGGCCTCGGACCCGCTGGGCGCGGGCTATCACATCACCCAGTCCAAGATCGCGCTGGGATCGGGCGGCTGGACCGGGCGCGGCTTCATGCAGGGCACCCAGAGCCGGCTGAACTTCCTGCCCGAGAAACACACCGATTTCATCTTTACCACCCTGGCCGAGGAATTCGGCTTTGTCGGCGGGTTTTCCCTGCTGGCGCTCTACGCGCTGATCATCGTCTTCTGCATCGTGACCGCCCTGCTCACCCGCGACAGGTTCTCCTCGCTGGTGACGCTGGGCATCGCCATCACCTTCTTTCTGTTCTTTGCCGTGAACATGTCGATGGTGATGGGGCTGGCCCCCGTGGTCGGCGTGCCGCTGCCCATGGTCAGCTACGGCGGCTCGGCCATGCTGGTGCTGATGGGCGCATTCGGCATCGTGCAATCCGCCCATATCCACCGCCCCCGATAGCAGGACAGCCTGAATGACCGTGAACATCCTCTTCGCCGCCAGGGCGGAACGCTGGGACACCTACCGCCAGCCCCTGACCGAGGCGCTCACCGCCGCCGGTCTGCGCTTTGACCTGCGCACCGATTTCGCCCCCGATCAGGTCGATTACATCGTCTACGCCCCCAACAGCGACGTGCAGGATTTCACCCCCTACACAGGGCTCAAGGCCGTGCTCAACCTCTGGGCCGGGGTCGAGGACGTCGCCCCGAACCCGACGCTCACCGTGCCGCTGGCCCGCATGGTCGATGACGGGCTGACCCGGGGCATGGTCGAATGGGTCACCGGCCACGTGCTGCGCCATCACCTCGACATCGATACCTACATCCACGGCCAGGACGGCATCTGGCGGCGGGACATCCCGCCACTGGCCGGGGACCGGCCCGTCACCATCCTCGGTCTCGGCACCCTCGGTCAGGCCTGCGCCGCCGCCCTCACATCGCTCGGCTTCCCCGTCACCGGCTGGAGCCGCAGCGCCAAGGACATGCCCGGCGTCACCTGCCGCCACGGGGCCGACGGGCTGACGCAGGCGCTCGCCACCGCGCAGATCGTCGTGCTGCTGCTGCCCGATACGGCGGCCACCACCGACATCCTGAACGCCGAAACGCTTTCCCTCCTGCCGCGCGGCGCGGTGATCATCAACCCCGGCCGCGGCCCGCTGATCGACGATGACGCGCTGCTGGCGGCGCTGGAGACCGGCCAGGTCGCTCATGCCACGCTCGACGTCTTCCGGACCGAGCCGCTGCCCGCCGATCACGCCTACTGGTCCCACCCGCAGGTCACCGTCACCCCGCATATCGCCTCTGAAACCCGGCCCGAAACCGCCTCGCGGGTGATCGCCGAGAACATCCGGCGCGGCGAGGCCGGCGCGGGTTTCCTGCATCTGGTCGATCGCAGCCTCGGCTACTGACCCGGCCGGGGCCGGGCCGACGCCTTCGCAATTCCAGCCCCCCCGCCCCCGCTTTCATCTCTTCGGCAAATACTCCCGCCGGAGGCTTGCGCCGCAGGCGCAACCGGGGCGCAGCCCCGCGCGGCTCACGCCGCCGCGATCAGCCCGCGCCCCTTGAGCAGCGCATCGACCTCAGGCAACTGCCCCCGGAACGCCACATAGAGCTCCGCCGGATCCTGCGAGCCGCCGGTGGACAGGATGTGTTCCTCCAGCGCCCGCGCCCGGTCGGCGTCAAAGGCGCCACCGGCCTCCTCAAAGGCGGCAAAGGCGTCGGCGTCCATCACTTCGGACCACATGTAACTGTAATAGCCCGAGCTATAGCCGTCGCCGGAGAAGACATGCGCGAAATGCGGCGTCGCATGGCGCATGCCGATGGCATGCGGCATGCCCAGTCCGGCCAGCACCTCGGCCTGTTTCGCCATCGGGTCGGCGGGCGCCGCGCCCTGGTGAAATTCCAGATCGACCAGCGCCGAGGCGACATATTCCACGGTCTGGAACCCCATGTCGAAATTGGCCGCCTTCAGCACCTTGTCCAGCATCGCCTGCGGCATCGCCTCGCCGGTCTCCACATGGGTGGCGAATTCACCCAGCACTTCCGGAACCTCCAGCCAGTGTTCATAGAGCTGGCTGGGCAGCTCCACGAAATCCCGCGCCACCGAGGTGCCGGAAATGCTCTCATAGGTCACATCCGACAACATCTGGTGCAGCGCGTGGCCGAACTCATGAAACAGCGTGCGCGCGTCGTCATAGGACAACAGCGCCGGATCGCCCTTGGCAAAGTTGCACACGTTGATCACCACCGGCGCCTGCGTCTGCGGGAACTTCGCCTGGCTCCGCATCGCCGAACACCAGGCGCCCGAGCGTTTCGATCCGCGTGCGAAATAGTCGCCGATGAACACCGCCACGTGGGCACCGTCCCGCGTCACCTCCCATGCCCGGCAATCGGGGTGGTAGAGCGGCACGTCCAGCGGCCGGAACTCCAGCCCAAACAGGCGGCTGGCACAGGTAAAGGCCGCCTCGATCATCCGGTCCAGCTGCAGGTAGGGCTTCAGCTCCGCCTCATCCAGATCATGCTCTGCCTTGCGCCGCTTCTCGGCATAGTAACGCCAATCCCAGGGTTCCAGCGGGCCGTTGACGCCATCCTCCTGCATCATCGCTTCCAGAACCGCACCGTCGGCCTCGGCCCGCGCCCGCGCCGGCTCCCAGACCGCCATCAGCAGCTCGCGCACCCGCTCCGGCGTCTTGGCCATCTCGGTTTCCAGCTTGTAGTCGGCAAAGCTGTCATAGCCCAGCAACCGGGCGCGCTCGGCCCGCAACTGCAGGATTTCGGCGGCGATGCCCCGGTTGTCGGTCTCGCCACTCTTGGCTCCGCGCGCGGCCCAGGCCCGGTACGCCTTTTCCCGCAGGTCGCGGCGCGGGCTGAACTGCAGGAACGGCACGATCAGCGACCGCGACAGGGTCACCACCGGCCCGTCCGAGCCCTTTTCCGCACCCGCAGCGCGGGCGGCGTCCACAACAAAGCCCGGCAGCCCCTCGAGGTCGCCTTCGGACAGCGGCATGAACCAGTCGCGCTCGTCTGCCAGCAGGTTCTGGGTAAACCCGGTGCCGAGGCTCGCCAGCCGCGCCTTGATCTCCTTCATCCGTTCATCCTGCGCCCCTTCCAGCGCCGCCCCGGCGCGGACAAAGCCACGGTGCGTCAGCATCAGAACCCGCGCCTGCTCCGGGGTCAGCCCCAGATCGTCCCTGCGCGCCCAGAGATCCGCGACCCGCGCAAACAGCGCCTTGTTCGAGGATATCTCGGAGTAATGCGCCGCCAGACGCGGCGAGAAATCGCGCTGCAAGGCCTCGCGCGCCGGGTTGCTGTCGGCACCCGCGACGGTGAAGAAGACCGACAGCACCTTGTCCAGATCACGACCCGCGGCCTCCAGCGCCTCGATCGTGTTGGCGAAAGAGGGCTGATCGGGGGCCTCGGCAATGGCGGCGATCTCGGCGGCATGGGCGGTCAGGGCGCGGGTGAGCGCCGGCTCGAAATCATCGTCCGAGATCACGTCGAACGGGGCGATCGCGAAGGGCGTGGTCCACTCGTCAAGGATCGGGTTGGTGGTGCGGGTCATCGGGCAAACTCCTTTGCCCGCAAGCTAGGCGCGCTGCGGGTAATGTTCCAGTGCCTAACATGCGAAATCGCATGCGCCTGCGGCGGGCGGGGGAAGGGGGCGCTGCCCCCTCGGCCTGGCGGCCTCACCCCCGGAGTATTTGCCGAAGAGATGAAAGGGCGCGCGGGCGCAGCGCGTGGGTTTACCCGCGCGCTGCCGGGCCCAACCGGGCGAGGGGCATCTTTGATGCCGTGAGGCCGGGCGGGAGCGCCCCGGGCCCTGGGGCGGAGTGGGATCGCCTGGGGTGACGGTCAGCCGCCGGTCACTGCTTCCTCACGGCGCTGCGCGGTGAAACGTCCAGAGGCAAGCAGGCCGAACTTGACGTTGCCCGCCATCGTGCCGCCCTGTCTTTCGCCCTTGAACTTCAGCGTCATCGGCGCCGGTTTCTGGATCCGGCAGGACCAGGCCAGCCTGTCGCCGTCGATTTTTGCGTCTTCCATCGGGCCGTCGCCGCCCTTGCCGGTCATCCGTCCCACCAGCCGGCCGTCAGCCACTTCGAAATCAAGCCGCGCCCGGGTTTCGCCCAATGGCGACGAGATCACGATATCCCAGCTTTGCATCATGGTCCTCCGCTGATTGCGCGCCCATCCTGCATGAAACCCCCGCCGTTCCCAGCACGACCCTGCGGCACCCGCGCGGCTACCCGCGCGTCACCCGCCGCACACCGGGCAATCGGCACGTTTTTTCAGCCGGATCTTGCGGGTTTCGCCGTAGAGCGCGTCGTAGATCAGCATCTCGCCCCGCAGCGCGGCGCCAGCGCCGGTGATCACCTTGATCGCCTCCACCGCCATCATCGCGCCGACCACACCGGGCAGCGGTCCGATCACCCCGGCCTCGGCGCAGGAGGGCGCCAGCCCCGGCGCGGGCGCCTCGGGAAAGACGCATTGGTAGCAGGGCGCGCCCTGGCCCGGGTCAAACACGCTGACCTGCCCTTCCCACTGCGACAGCGCGCCGGAAATCAGCGGCTTGCCCTGGGCCACGGCGGTGCGGTTGGCCAGGTAGCGGGTGTCGAAATTGTCCGTGCCGTCCAGGACCAGGTCATAATCGTCGAACAGATCCGCCGCCATATCCGCCTCCAGCCGGCGGTGATAGGGGCGCACGACCACATGCGGATTCTGCGCCTCCATCGCGGCCTGTGCCGAAAACACCTTGGGCATGCCGATATTGCCGTGGCTGTGGATGATCTGCCGTTGCAGGTTGGCGTTTTCCACCACGTCGTCGTCGATCACCCCGATGGTGCCCACCCCCGCCGCCGCGAGATACTGCAGCGCCGGCGATCCCAGCCCGCCGGCGCCGATCACCAGCACCCGCGCGGCCTTCAGCCGCTTCTGCCCCGGCCCGCCCAGCTCGCGAAGCACGATATGGCGGGCATAGCGGTCCAGCTCGTCGCCCATGAAGGCCCCCGTTTTCTGCTCCGGCATCCCGATCTCCGTTGCCTGTGCCCGCCGCCGCAGCGCCCGCACCAGTTGCCCATAGACCATCGCCACGGCGGCAAACCCGCCCAGCAGCAGCCACAGCGCCGGCGATTCCCCGGTCGCCATGCGCAAGGGATGCCCGTCCGGCAGCACCAGATGCAAGCCCAGAACCGCGACAAACAACAGCCCCACCAGAAACAGCCGCTGCGCGCGCGGCGCACCCAGCGCCGTGCCGACACCCCACAGCACCGCCGCCAGCAGAAAGACCAGCCCCATCAGGCGCGCCCCGTCGACCCAAAGCCGCCTGCGCCCCGGTCGGTCTCGGACAGCGCCTCAACCTCTTCCATCGGCAGCCGCAGCACATCGGCGATCACCGCCTGGGCAATCCGGTCGCCATGCGAAATCGTGAACGGCGCCGCGCCCAGATACAGCAGCCCGCATTTCACCTCGCCCCGGTAATCGGCATCCACCGTGCCGGGGCTGTTGGGGATCACGAACCGGTGCTTCAGCGCCATGCCCGACCGCGGCCTAATCTGCATCTCGGTGCCCACCGGCAATTCCACGCAAAACCCCACCGAGATCATGTGCAGATCGCCGGTCTCGAACACCACCGCCCCCTCGGGCAGAAAGGCGCGCAGATCCATCCCCGCCGCCCCCGGTGTGGCATAGTGCGGCAACGGCAGATCCGTATTGCCCTCGACCCGCTTGAATTTGATCCGTCGCATTCCCGCTTCTCCCGCTGCATCCCACCCGCGCGTCACGCAGCGGTGATGACCCGTGTTTTGCCAGCCGCTCTCCGACGGCGCAAGATCGCCCCATTCATCGCCCGACCTGACAGGAGATCCCTCATGCCCCGCCCGATCCGCCGTGCCCCCGCCATCCTCCTCGCCGCCCTGCTGGCCCCGACATGGGCGCTGGCCGACACCGGCCAGGGCGACACGCCACCGGCCCCCCGCGCCGACCAGCCGCCCAAGAGCCAGTGGATCTCGAACTGGCCCGCCGCCCCCGACCGTCAAGGGGGGCGGGAATATACCAAGTTCACCCGCCCCGAGCTGGGCGGCCCGGTCGAACGCAACTTCGAATCCGGGCGGAACTGACCTCCGCCCGCGCCTCACATCGGCACCATCAGCGCATAAAGCACCGCCGAGGCGATCGCGACCGCGCGGGGCGGCCATCCCAGCGCGGCGGCCAGCGACACGCAGACAAAAAGGGCGTTGATCCCCTGCGGGGTGAACACCCACGCAATCACAGGTTGCAGTTGCCACATGATCGGTTATCCTCTCGATATTGTGGCGGGCCCGCCTTGGGTTAAGACGTTGTCGACATTGAAATTATTGCAATTCGGAACGCACAGCGCAGTCACACAGAGTGTCCGCCCGTTGGCGGGAGTGGCCTGCGGTTGCCAGAAGGTGCGTCGAGTTGACCAAAGTTTCCCCCGAAGATCTCAAGGCCTTTGGCACCGCCGTGAAACGCGCGCGCGCACTGCGGGGCTGGACGCTTGATCAACTCGGCGCCGCGCTCGATCCGCCGGTCGGCAAATCGCTGGTCTCCAAGGTGGAAAAGGGCCGCAAAGAGGGGCTGAATGCTCGCACCGTCGGCCGTTTCATCAAGGCGCTGGATCTGGATGAGGGGCTGATCGACGCCTTTCTCGGCACCGACACCACGGATGACGGCGACGAGACCAAGGCCGAACGCGACGCCGACCGCATCCTCGACCGGCTGGACCGCGACGAGGCGACCCGGGGCGCCAGCGAAGACCTGCTGATCATGCTCGCCAACCGCTATGCCGAGGGCACCCACCGCGAGCTGGAGACCGCCTATATCGGCGTGCGCGCCGCGCTGGAGGAATTCGTCAAGATGAAGGCGCACAGCAACGCGCCGGACAATGCCGACGGCCAGTTTCAGGCAGTCATGGCCGAGGTCACCCGCCTGAACGAGGCCGGCGATGCCGACGCCGCCGGCGAGGCGCTGGACGAGGCCATGGCGCGGAACGGGAAGGCCTACGACACGATATTGCAGCAACAACTGGCGCAGGACCGTGTCCGCAACCGCCCCGACCTGACCGCCAAACGGCTAATCAAGGACCTGCACCGCCAGGCCCCGCCGGGCGGGGTGGTCTTGGCGACGGATCAGCTTTGCGTTAAGCGGCGGGAGGCGGGCAACGTAACCGGCGACATGTTTGCATTGCAAGTTGCACTGGAACTGGCCAGGTCCAACCATGAGCGCGCCCGCAAAAAGCAAGACCCTGCGGTACTGTTTACTTTGGCCCACTGCCACTTTCAAATCGGGCGACGGTCAGAAAAAGAGGGGCATTTGCTGGTGGCCCGCAACGCGGTGACCGGGGCGCTAGCCAAATTTTCCAAGGACAGGGAGCCGCTGAACTGGGCGGCGAGCCTCGATATGTTAGGAAGCATTCTCTCTGAAATGGGGCGGCAAAACCGCGACCCCGAGAAACTGCAACAGGCCATTTCGGCACATCGCGAGGCGCTGGAAATCGAACTGCAACACGGGAACCGCAAAAGGCAGGCGAATCCTTGGAACAACCTTGGCAACGCCTTGTGCTCCCTCGCCGAACTCACCGAAGACCCGCAGCCGCTGCAGGAAGCTATCGAAAGCCTCGACACCGCGCTGGCGCTCAAGGACCGGAGAGCCGATCCCAGTCGCTGGGCCCTGACCAAGAATAACCTCGGGCTGGCCTGGCGCTGGAAGGGGGCGCTGACAAAGGATAGGCAGGCGCTGGACACGGCGGAGGCCGCTTACCAAGACTGCCTGCCTTATCGCACGCGCACTAGGGAACCCTTCAAATGGGCGATGACGCAATGGAACCGCGGCGACCTCGCGCTGGCGCGCTTTGAGGTGACCGGCGACCCGACCTACCTGAGCTCCGCCCGCACCCATGTGATGTACGCGCGCGAGGTCTTTGCCGAAGGCTCCGACCACCAGACCGCCCGCTGCGACGAGCTGCTGGCAAAAATCGACGC
The DNA here is from genome assembly GCF_020171285.1 of Seohaeicola saemankumensis. Lineage (GTDB taxonomy): Bacteria > Pseudomonadota > Alphaproteobacteria > Rhodobacterales > Rhodobacteraceae > JAIUZI01. The sequence continues at coordinate 222,950 of NZ_JAIUZI010000007.1, read as the reverse complement.
CGCCGAAGGCAAATAACCCTTACGTATTGAACAGGAAGTGCAGCACGTCGCCGTCCTTGACGACATAGCCCTTGCCCTCGGCGCGCATCTTGCCCGCTTCCTTGGCCGCCTGCTCGCCCCCCAGACCGACAAAATCGTCATAGGCAATCGTCTCGGCCCGGATGAACCCCTTTTCGAAATCGCCGTGGATCACCCCCGCCGCCTTGGGCGCCGAGGTGCCGGTCCTGATGGTCCAGGCGCGCGCCTCCTTGGGGCCGACGGTGAAATAGGTCTCAAGGTGCAGGAGTTCGTATCCTGCCCGGATCAACCGGTCCAGCCCGGCCTCTTCCAGCCCCATCTCCTCGAGGAACATCTGCGCCTCGTCCACCTCCAGCTGGCTGATCTCTTCTTCGATCTGGGCAGAGATGATCACATGGGCGTTGCCCTCCGCCGCCGCCATCTCGGCCACGCGGGCGGAATGCGCGTTGCCCTCGGCCGCCTCGGATTCGGCCACGTTGCAGACATAGAGCACCGGCTTGGTGGTCAGCAGCTGCAGGTTCTTCCAGGCCCGCGCGTCCTCGTCATCGACCTCGACCATGCGCGCCGGTTTGCCGTCTTCCAGCATCGCCAGCGCGGCCTTCAGCAGCCGCTCCTGCTGCACCGCCTCCTTGTCGCCGCCGCGCACCTTGCGCACCAGCCCCTGCAGGCGCTTCTCGATGCTCTCCATATCGGCCAGCATCAGCTCGGTCTCGATGGTCTCGGCATCGGCCACCGGATCGACCCGGCCCTCGACATGGGTCACGTCGCCGTCCTCGAAACAGCGCAGCACATGGGCAATCGCGTCCACCTCGCGGATGTTGGCCAGGAACTGGTTGCCCAGCCCCTCGCCCTTGGAGGCACCTTTGACCAGCCCGGCGATGTCGACAAATGTCATCCGCGTCGGGATGATCTGCTTCGACCCGGCAATCGCCGCCAGCTTGTCCAGCCGCGCGTCCGGCACCGCCACCTCGCCCACGTTGGGCTCAATGGTGCAGAACGGGAAATTCGCCGCCTGCGCCGCGGCGGTCTTGGTCAGCGCGTTGAATAGCGTCGACTTGCCCACGTTCGGCAGGCCGACGATGCCCATTTTAAAGCCCATGTTGGCCCCCTGTCTGGTCTCGCGCCGCTTCTAGTGGCGGGGGCGGGCCCGTGCAAGGGGGCTCGCGCCCGGCCGCCCCATCGCAAATCGCGCGGAACCGCGATCTGTGCTAGGCTGCGTCAGGGGAGTGAGAGATGGAACGCCGCATTGCCGCCATCCTTGCCGCCGACATGGTCGGCTACAGCCGCCTCGTCGAACTGGACGAGGCCGGCACGCTTGCGCGCCAGAAACGGCACCGGATCGAGCTCATCGATCCCACGTTCGAGCGGTTCCACGGGCATATTGTCAAGCTCACCGGCGACGGGCTGATCGCCGAGTTCGGCTCGGTCGTCGAGGCGGTGCAATGCGCGGTGACCATCCAAAAGGAGATGGCCGCGCGCGAGGCGGACCAGCCCGAAGACCGGCGCATCCGCTACCGCGTCGCCGTCAACCTCGGCGACGTCGTCTTCGACGAAGGCGACGTCTACGGCGATGGAGTGAACATTGCCGCCCGGCTGGAACAGCTGGCGGACCCCGGTGGCGTCGTGGTCTCGGGCACCGCCTATGACCTGCTGAAAAACCACGTCGACGTCGCCTATCGCGCGCTTGGGGAAAAGACGCTCAAGAACATCGCCGCCCCGGTCCGCGTCTATGCCGTGGACGCCGAAAACGGCGCGCCACCGCCGCCGACGCCCCGCGCGCGCCGCCTGCCCCTCTTCGCCGCCGCGCTGGCTCTCGCCTGCCTTGCGCTGGGGGGCTTGTGGTTGCTGAACCGCCCCGATTTTACCCCGGCAAACCCCGACAGGATGGCCTTTTCGCTACCGGACAAGCCGTCGATCGCGGTCAAACCCTTCGAGGACCTGACCCGCAACGACGACCACGGCTGGATTCCCGTGCAACTGTCCCGCTCGGTGTCGGAACTGCTGGCCAATTCGCCCGAGATCATGGTGATTTCCTACAAGTCCACCGGCGAGCTGGGCGATGTCGCGCCCTCGCAGATCGCCGAACGGTTCGGTGTGCGCTACGTGCTCGACGGCGTCGTGCGGCAAAGCGGCGATGAATTCCGCGTCTCCGCCAGCCTGCTGGATACCCAGAGCGGCCAGATCATGTGGGTCGATCAGTGGGATCAGGGGTATGACGACATCTTCGCCGCGCTGGACCAGATCGCCGAGGCGGTGCTGCTGGAACTGCAGGTCAAGCTGACACTGGGCGAACAAGCGCGGGGTTGGCGAGAGTTCGCGGGCTCGACCGAAACGATGCAGGACATGGTCAAGGGTCGCGTCGAGTTCCAGAAATGGACGCCCGAGTCACATGCATTGGCTGCCCGGTACTGGAAGGATGCCTTCGACAGCAACCCGGATTCTCCGTCTGCGCCCATGCTGGTGGGCTATGTCTACTGGCAGCGCATAATGCTCGGACTGTCAAAAGACCCGGCGGCGGACTATGCCGAGGCCATGCGCTATGCGCAAATGGCCATCGACAATGGCGGCGATGGCAATACCTACACTCTGAAAGCCATGCTCCATAATGATCTGGGCCACTACGACGAGGCCATCGCCGGGGTGCGCGAAGCCGTGGCCATGACCCCCAGCGGTGCGGACGTCCTAATGGTTGGCGGATATACACTGGCGATGTCCGGGGAACTGGATGAAGGCATTGACCTGATGTTGCGCGGTATGCGGTTGGAGCCGGACTTCCCGGAATGGGTGCCGGCCACCCTTGCTCTTGCCTATTTGCAGAAGGGAGACCACCAAAAGGCGCGCGAATTCGCGAATGCAGTTCTGGAAGCAAATGGCGTTGACAAAAGGGCCCTGCGCCGGGCCCTGGGCGCGCTCGCGGCAATAGCCGTCTGGGAAGGCCAAATGGATACGGCCCGGTCTCACGTTCAAACCATCCTCGAACTCTTTCCAAATCACAATCGCAAATTCGCAGTAAAGACGGTGACCAACCGCGACACCGCTTTCATCAACCGCCTCTACGACGCCCTCGTCGCCGCCGGCCTGCCCGAAAGCTGACCACGAAGGCCGGCGCGCCCTATCGCGGCATCCCCAGATGCATCCCCGCATCCACCAGCAGCGTCTCGCCGGTCACATGCCGCGCCGCGTCCGACACGAAAAACAGCGCCGCATCGGCAATGTCGTCCGGACCCGAGGCCACCGCCAGCGGCGTGCGCCCCTCGATCGTCGCCTCGACCTTGGCAAATGCCGCCTCATCCATCGTGTCGCGGAACCAGCGGGTGCCGATGAACCCCGGGCAGACCGCGTTGACCCGAATCGCCGGCCCCAGCGCCCGCGCCAGCGACAGGGTCATCGTGTTCAGCGCCCCCTTGCTGGCCGCATAGGCCACCGACGACCCGATCCCCATCACCCCGGCGATGGACGAGGTGTTGAGCACCGCGCTGGCCCGCCCGGTCTGCGCATGTGCCGCCACCAGCAGCGGTTTCGCCGCCTGCACCATCATGTAGGGCCCCACCACGTTGACCGCGTAGATATCCATGAAATCGTCCTTGGACAGCGCGTCCAGGTCCGAATGGTCCGGCGCATGCCGGGTGATGCCCGCATTGTTGATCAATATGTCCAGCCGTCCGCGCGCCTCGGCCGCCGCCACCAGCGTCCGGCACCCCGCCGCATCGGCCACGTCGGCCTGCACCACCGTCACCTGCGCCCCCGCCGCGCGGCACAGGTCGGCGCATTCCTCCGCCTCTGCCACCGACCGGGAATAGTTCACGATCACCTCGGCCCCCCGCTCGGCCAGTTTTACCGCCATCGACCGGCCCAAACCGGTCGCCGACCCCGTTACCAGCGCAATGCGCCCGTCCAGATCATTCATGTCGTCCTCCCTGACAGCTGTCAGCAGATGACCCCATCGCGCCGCCCAAGCCAAGCCATTTCGCCCCACGCGCGAAAGGTGCATTGATTTCCCCACCCGCATTTGGCATGGCAGTCGGAACCGACGAAGGACAGCCGCAATGACCCGTATCGACGCCAAATTCGCAGATCTCAACAGCCGCAACAAAAAGGCGTTCGTGGCCTATGTCATGGCCGGCGACCCCGATTTCGACACCTCGCTTGAGGTGGTCAGGGGCCTGCCCGGCGCCGGGGTCGACATCATCGAACTCGGCCTGCCCTTTACCGACCCGATGGCCGACGGCCCCACCATCCAGTTGGCCGGGCAACGCGCGCTCGACGGCGGCATGACGCTGGACCGCACGCTGGAACTCGCCCGCCGGTTCCGCGAGGGCGACGACACCACGCCCATCGTGATGATGGGCTATTACAACCCGATCTATTCGCGCGGCGTCGATCTGTTCCTGGAACAGGCGAAAGAGGCCGGCATCGACGGGCTGATCGTGGTCGACCTGCCGCCCGAGGAAGACGAAGAACTCTGCATTCCGGCGCAAAAGGCGGGGCTGAACTTCATCCGGCTGGCGACGCCCACCACCGACGACAAACGCCTGCCCAAGGTGCTGCAGAACACCTCCGGCTTTGTCTACTACGTCTCGATCACGGGCATCACCGGCTCGGCCCAGGCGCAGGCCGCCGACGTCGGCCCCGAGGTCGCCCGCATCAAGGCACAGACCGACCTGCCGGTGATCGTGGGCTTTGGCATCAATACACCCGAGAAATCGCAATCCATCGCCAGCGTCGCCGATGGCGCCGTGGTGGGCTCGGCCATCGTCAACCAGATCGCCGAGGGCAAACCGGTGGCCGAGGTGCTGGCCTTTGTCAAAACCCTCTCCGACGGCGCCCACGCCGCCTAGAGCGCTTCGGGTCTTACCCGAGACATCGTGGAACGCGTTTCGCGTTCGAGCCAACGGCGAAAGACAGCGAAAGGCGTTTCAGGTTTGACCCGAAACGCTTTAATCCGGCGGGTCCGAGGCGGGAAACAGCCCGCTGACGGAGTAAAACCGTGTGATCCCGTCGTAAACCAGCGTCACGGTGTAGAAGGTCCGCCCCTCTCCGATCAGAACGCGCTGCATGCGCGTATCCCCTTCGCTGCGTATTGCCGCCAATCGCCGTTCACCGGGTAGTCGGTCAGACTTGAGAACTTCCAGGTCGGGTCCGACAACAACCTGCACCTCGCGCACTGTCATACTGTCCAGCCGGTTTCCCCAGGTCTCCGTCCACGCCTCATGAAAAAGCGGATCGAGCCGCGCTTCGGAGTTGTATACGAAATGACCCGGCAACTCCGCCAACAGTTCCGCCAGCACCGCGATTTCGGCGTCATGCGCCTGCATCACCGACTGGAATTCCTCTTCCGACAACCGTGACGAGATCTCGCTCCAGTAGATCGCACCGAACAGCACAGCGGCGCTCAGAAGGTTGGCGATGAGGAACGCCAGGCCACGGCCGAGGGTGATCGAAACCTTGAACAGATGGCGCAGCAAGAGCAACTCCAGCCCCGCATCCAGCACGCCAAAGCCGAAACTCAGCGCACCTACCTCCACCATTGCCCCATATCCGAACACCCCGGTCACGAACGGTGTAAGAACCGGATAGAGCGCCAAGGATATGACGGGATAGAGCGGCACGCCCACCACGGCGGTGATCACGTTGACCAGCACCCCCACCGTTGCCGCCTGTTTCCACGACAGGTCGAAAAACAGCTTCAGCGCCACAACTTCGATCAGGACGGCCACCGGCGCGACCGGCCAGTATGCCAGCCGCACCGCGCCAAAGAACGGACCCAACGGCATATTCGCCACGGCAATGGCCGGAACCATCACCCACACCCCAACCAACAGCCAGAACCGCGCAACAGATTGCATCACGTCACCCCCTCCCCTGCAAGGGTGGGAGACCGGTCAGACTGCGTCGTTGCGCTGGATCAAGTCAGCCGTCCGCCGCCGGCCGGCAGCGCAGCATGTGAATGCCGATATAGCCCGCGACCTTCTCGTCGTGCTGGTTGAAGATCTCGTAGCGGATATTGGCAAAGCCCCGGTCCGGCTTTGACGCCGACGCCCGCGCGCTCAGCACCTCGCCCGTGATGTGCAGGCTGTCGCCGGGCCGCACCGGGCGCAGCCAGCGCACCTCGTCGATACCGGGCGATCCCATCGAACATTTCGACCAGTCCACCGCTTCGAGGATCAGGTTGAACGCCTCGCCCAGCGTGTGCCAGCCGCTGGCGATCAGCCCGCCATAGGGCGACGCCTCGGCGGCGGCCTCGTCCACGTGGAACGGCTGCGGATCCCACTGGCGCGCATAGGCGATGATCGCATCGCGGGTCAGCGTGCGGCTACCATGGGCAAAACGGAATCCGGGGGTGAAATCTTCGAAATACATCGCGGCAGAGGTCCTTGGTCTGATCGCTCCTGATCTGCCCCCGCCGCCGGTCGGGGTCAAACCGTTTCCGCCGCCGCGCTCGCGGCGGGGCCGTTCCGTTACGTCACCCCCTGCCCCCCCCGGTCGCCCTAGGGCCGGTTCCGGCCCAGCGCGTCGTGGCTGCTCACCCAATCGCCCGCCAGAATGGCGCTGCCCAGCGAGGTTTCCCCGGCCAGAACCGTTGCCGCGACGATCTCGGCCAGCTTGTCCGCCTTGCCCGACCCGTAACAGCCCAGCAGCTCCAGGCATTCTTTCTGCGTCGGCAACCCGGTGCCGCCGCCATAGGTCGCCAGGATCAGGCTGGGCAGGGTGATCGACCAGTAATAATCGCCGTTGTCGCGCAGCTGCGTATAGACGATCGCGGCATGGGATTCCGCCACGTTGGCCACGTCCTGACCGGTGGCGATGAACATCGCGGTGATGCCGTTTGCCGAATGCGACCCGTTGTTGCACGCCCCCGAAATCAGAGTGCCCACGTTGGACAGTTGCCGCGACCGGAACAGCGTCGCGGTATCCACTCCCATGATGCGCTGCATGGTTGCGTTGGGGATCACCGCCTCGGCAATGACCCGGCGGCCCCGCGTGTTGATCACGTTCAGCTGCGAATGCTTCTTGTCGGTGTCGATATTGCCAGACAGCACATAGTCGATCCCGCCGGGATACAGCGCGCGGATCCATTCGCAGGCGGCCAGTGTCGCCTTGCCGACCATGTTCTGCCCGGCCGCGTCGGCGGTGGTGAAATTGAACCTGAGGTACTTCATCGCGCCGACCGAGTATTTCTCGATCCCGATCAGCCTGCCCGACCAGGTGGTCTCCTCTGCCGCCGCCTTGATACCCGCGTAGTTCTCATCGACCCAGACACCAAAGGCGCGGGCCTGCCGGGCATCGCCAAAGCTGAACACCGGCGCCCGCTGCATCGCCTGTTCGACCACGGTCGTCCTGACCCCGCCGCATTCGCCCAGCAGACGCATGCCCCGGTTATAGCTGGCCACCAATGTCCCCTCGGTGGTCGCGAGCGGAATGTAGAATTCGCCCTGCGCATGTTCACCGTCGATCAGCAGCGGACCGGCCAGGCCGATGGGCACCTGCGCAACCCCGGTGAAATTCTCGATATTGCCGGCCAGTTCCGCCGGATCGACCGAGAAATGGCCGACATGGGCAAGCGCGGCGCCGGTATGCTCCTGGGCAAAGCGTCGCCGCTCGGCCGCCGCCTGCGCGCTGTAATCATCGTCCCGGCGGGGCACCGCCCCCCTTGCCCGTCCCGCGTCTTCGCTCATCTGATGTTCCCTCGCTCCGTATACGTGCCGACCGGTGATCGCCGGCAATACCGGACCAGCCATGGCAAACGCGCCTCCATGCCCAAAAATAGCACACCACCACACCATACCTCACTTTCGAAAATTGCCGCACCCCTCCCCGCCGATCCCCACCGGGCCGCGCCATCGCCCGGCGGGCCCCGCCCCCGACATCACTCCGACATTACTCCGACACCGGCCCACAGAATGTCTCATTGAGAAACCGGCCCGAAATCGGTAATGAAACTTGACCAATAGCAGAGGGTAGGACTCGCCATGCCGGTGATCACCAATATCGACGACCTCAAGCGCATCTACGAACGCCGCGTGCCGCGCATGTTCTACGACTACGCCGAAAGCGGCAGCTGGACGGAACAGACCTTCCGCGAAAACACCTCTGATTTCGCCGATATCCGTCTGCGCCAGCGGGTGGCGATCGACATGACCGGCCGCACCACCAACAGCCAGATGATCGGCCAGGACGTGGCGATGCCGGTGGCGCTGGCCCCCGTCGGGCTGACTGGCATGCAATGCGCCGATGGCGAGATCAAGGCCGCCCGCGCCGCCGAGAAATTCGGCGTGCCCTTCACCCTCTCGACCATGTCGATCTGCTCGATCGAGGATGTCGCCGAACACACCACCAAACCCTTCTGGCTGCAGGTCTACACCCTCAAGGACGACGATTTCATGCAGCGCCTGTTCGACCGCGCCAAGGCCGCGAAATGTTCGGCCGCCGTCATCACGGTCGACCTGCAACTGCTGGGCCAGCGCCACAAGGACCTCAAGAACGGCCTCTCTGCCCCGCCGAAACTGACCGTCAAATCGGTCACCAACATGATGACCAAGGTGCAGTGGGGCCTTGGCATGCTGGGCACCAAAAGGCGGTTCTTCGGCAATATCGTCGGCCACGCCAAGGGGGTCAAAGACCCCTCGTCGCTGGGCACCTGGACAAATGAATCCTTTGACCAGGCGCTCGACTGGGACCGCATCCGCGAATTCCGCAAGATGTGGGACGGCCCGCTGATCATCAAGGGCATCCTCGACGTGCGCGACGCCCGCGAGGCGCTGAACGTGGGCGCCGACGCGATCATCGTCTCCAACCACGGCGGCCGCCAGCTTGACGGCGCGCTCAGCTCGATCCGGGTGCTCGAAGAGATCGTCGAAGCGGTCGGCGACAAGATCGAAGTGCACCTCGACAGCGGCATCCGCTCGGGTCAGGACGTGCTCAAGGCGCTGGCGATGGGGGCCAAGGGCACCTACATCGGCCGCGCCTACATCTACGGGCTGGGCGCCATGGGAGAGCAAGGCGTGACCACCGCGCTTGAGGTGATCCAGAAGGAACTCGACCTCTCCATGGGCCTCTGCGGCGTCACCGACGTGCAAAAGCTCAGCCGCGACCACCTGCTGATCCCGGAAGGTTTCGCCGGCCGCTGGGCCTGATCGCGGGGCCAGACCGCACAGGCAGGCCCGGCTCCGGGCCTGCCCCCACGCCACAGAGGTGAAACAGGGCGGATTTGCCCTTTTCAAGACCGGATATCCGGTGTAAGTGCGCGGCTTCACGCGGGGACTACAGCCTTGGAGGAGCCCCGCCCTTACATTGGAGAATTAACATGGCTGGTGAGATTCCTGATCTCGAAGCTCTGGAACGGACGGGGACAGGCAAGGGCGCCGCTCGTCAGGCACGCCGCGACGGCATGGTTCCGGGCATTGTATTTGGTGGCGACGCAGACCCGCTGCCGATCAGCATCCCGTTCAACAAGCTGCTGAAGATGCTGAAGGCCGGGCGGTTCAAATCGACCCTGTTCAACCTCAAGGTCGAAGGCCACGACGACGTCCGCGTCATCTGCCGCGACGTGCAGCGTGACGTGGTCAAGGACCTGCCGACGCACCTCGACCTGATGCGCCTGCGCCGCACCACCAAGATCAACCTGTTCATCCCCGTCGAGTTCATCAACGAAGACGCGGCCCCCGGCCTGCGCAAGGGCGGCGTTCTGACCGCCGTGCGCCCCGAGGTGGAACTGGTCGTCACCGCCGGTGACATCCCCGATCACATCACCATCGACCTGACCGGCATGGACATCGGCGACACCGCCACGATCTCTGACGTGACCCTGCCCGCCGGCGCCAAGCCGACCATCGACCGCGACTTCGTGATCGCCAACATCTCGGCCCCGTCGGGCCTGCGTTCGGCTGACGACGAAGACGAAGACACCGATGCGGCAGACGTCGAAGTGATCGGCGAAACCGCCGAATAATTTCCGCCATCCACGCGGATCTGGAAACGGGGCCCCATCGCGGGCCCCGTTTTCGTGCGCCAACCTCCGCCAGCCTCCCATCCCGCCCCGGCAATCTTTTTGTGGTTCTTCCGAATCGGGTTAGCATCCCGACGAGGCCGACCGACGCAGGAGATTTTTCGGAACGCATTTTGGGAGAACGACAGTGGACATTCGAAACAGGTTGAAAACATCGGTTCTGGGCTCGGTGCTTGCGCTCGCCGCCACCGGCCCCGGTTTTGCCCAGGTTCAGGACGTGCTGCCCTCACGGGACGACGTCACGCTGAATTTTGAAACCGATCACTTCTCGCCCTACGCCGGGCGCAACTTCCCGACCCAGGTTCTGTGGGGCGACACCCACCTGCACACCGAGGTCTCCGTCGACGCCGGCACCATGACCCGGATGAGCCAGGAAAACGCCTTTCGCTTTGCCCGCGGCGAAGAGGTCACCACCACCCACGGATTGCAGGCCAAACTGTCCCGCCCGCTCGACTGGCTGGTGATCGCCGACCACTCGGAAATGTACGGGCTGATGCCGCAGCTGCTGGGCGGCGACCCCGAGATCCTGTCGACCAAGCAGGGCAAGGCCTGGTACGACGAACTCACCTCCGGCGACGCCGACCGGATCTTTGCCACCGCCATGGAAATCGTCGCTTCGCTGTCGGGCACCGAAGTGCCCATCGACAACCCAAAGGCGGTCAAGAACGCCTGGCAGGCCTATACCGCGCTGGCCGACCGCTATAACGAACCGGGACGGTTCACCGCGCTGATCGGCTATGAATGGACATCGCAGGGCGGCGACAACATCCACCGCAACGTGATCTTTCGCGACGGGGCCGACATCGCCAACATGACCGTGCCGTTCTCGCAATTCGACAGCCAGAACCCCGAGGATCTCTGGGCCTATATGGCCGATTTCGAGGACCGCTCCGGCGGCGACGTGCTCGCCATCCCGCACAACGGCAACCTCTCCAACGGCCGCCTGTTCAGCGTGTCGAACTTCGACGGCTCACCGCTGACCGCCGAAATGGCCGCCCTGCGCAAACGGTTTGAACCGGTGATCGAAACCACCCAGATCAAGGGCGACAGCGAGGCGCACCCGTTCCTCTCGCCCGACGACGAATTCGCCGATTTCGACACCTGGGACAAATCCAACCTCAACGGCACCCAGGCCAAAACCCAGGACATGCTGCAATACGAATACTCGCGCGAGGCCTACAAGACCGGCCTCCTGCTCGAGGAACAGCTGGGCGTGAACCCCTACAAGGTCGGCCAGATCGGCTCCACCGACGCCCACACCGGCATGGCCGCAGTTGAGGAAGACAACTTCTTCGGCAAACACTCCGGCGTCGAACCGGAACCGCACCGCTGGGAACACATCGTGATCGAGGCGCCCGACCCCGAATTCACCATCTACGGCTGGCAACAGGCCTCGGGCGGCTATGCCGGCGTCTGGGCGACCGAGAACACCCGCGCGGCGATCTTTGACGCCTTTGAACGGCGCGAGGTCTACGCCACCACCGGCTCGCGCATCATGCTGCGCTTCTTCGGCGGCTGGAACTTTGCCGAGGATGACGCCAGCTCCCGCCTGCCCGCCGACATCGGCTATGCCAAGGGCGTGCCGATGGGCGCCGACCTGCCCGCCCGCACCGGCGACGGCGCGCCCAACTTCCTGATCGCCGCGCTCAAGGATCCCTACAGCGGCAATCTCGACCGGGTGCAGGTGATCAAGGGCTGGCTGAATTCCGACGGCACCCGGGGCGAAAAGGTCTATGACGTGGCCTGGAGCGGCGACCGCACCCCCGGCGCCGATGGCAAGCTGCCCTCCGTCGGCAATACCGTCGATGTCGCCAACGCCACCTGGACCAACACCATCGGCGCGCCCGAGCTGCTGGCCTACTGGCAGGACCCCGACTTCGACCCGGACCAGCGCGCCTTCTATTACGTCCGCGTGCTGGAGATCCCCACCCCCCGCTGGACCGCCTACGAGGCCAAGCGCTTTCAGGTCGAAATGACGGACAACGTCCCCATGACCACCACCGAACGCGCCTACTCCGCCCCGATCTGGTACACGCCGGGCTGAGGCCCCCGCCACGGCTTTGCACTAAACCGCTTGATCCGTGGCAAAGTCAAAGGTGGCTTTGCCAAACGCTGCCCCCCCATTCGGGCGCAAACGCCTTCTGCGTGGGGCGGATCGGGCGGGGATCAACCCCGCCCGACGGCATTGTTCAGCCGCACTGCAATTCGTCCACATGCTTCATGTGGGCACGGTTTGCATCAATGTACGCGATGATCCCGGCCAAGACGCTCGGCTGACCGCCAAACCCATGCCATGGCTTGAAATGCGGGATGTGCAGGAACGTCGTCGGGTCGCGCCGGAGCAGGTTGGCAAACACTGACGCGACGAGCCGCCCCCCGGCCCCTGTCAGCTTGCCGTCCCCAAACGCCTCGGCCTCTTGCAGGCAATAGAACCACAAAGGCGTCTTGGTGAATCCCTTGGCCTTGAGGATCGCGGGTACAGGCACCGTTTTGGTCCCCAGTTTCGCCGCCAACTGCTGCCCGCTGGCCAGTTGGTAGGTATATCGATCGCGCACCATATTGCGCAGAGCAAGGTTGCGGGACTGGTCCAGCGTCAAAGTCTCATCGATATCCCCAAGCTCGATCGGCGCGTGCACAAACGGCAGGTTGAGTAACGGCAGGCCAAGCTTCGGGCCCACGGGCCGCGCCTTCTGCGACTGGACACTGCCGTTCATGCCAAAGAACATGGCATAGTCGATATTGCCATCGACGGGCCGCCGGCCGAACCCTGGCACAGCGAACAGACCTTTGGGCGTCGCGCCATCCGTCAGCGCGTACTCGAACTGAGCCGTGGCATGGCCAAAGCGGTACCCCGCCCCGGTGAATTCCACCGGCATCACCGGCGCATCCCACTTAAAGGGCTGATGCTTGAGCGCCCAATCAAGGCAGTCCTGATCCACAAAGGCGGGAAGCAACTCGCACCACACCATCCATTGGTAATGCAACCGAATGAATCGGCGTACTTCTTCGAAACTGGTCAGACGCGGGCTGACGTGATCATGCCAGACAGTCGCGTCTATACCGTCATGGGCGCAGGCCTTGATGTCATCCGCTTCGTCGCCACCTTCGACACGCTTGGACATCAGCAGGTTGTGCAACTCGATAAAGATCGACTGCACCTGGGCCACGAGGATGTTCTCGTCATTGCGCGGATCGCCGATCAGCGCCTTGCCCGCGCAGGTGCGGGCCAAATCGCGGGGATTGTCCTTGCGGCCATGCACAAGAAATTGTTCTGCCTCGCCCGCGCCGTACAGGTGCGGCGATGCTTCGGGCCCCGCGCCATACACACAGTCGAGGTCAAGGCTGGGTGTGCGCACGTTGGGAATGGTCGCGGGATCAATGCGTGTGCCAAGGGCAGATGTCGCATCGAGCGTTATGTCGTGATCGACGAACTGACCGAAAAAGGTCATCCCGGCATCCGCAGACCCATTTTTGTTCTGGTTTACCCCCATATCCAGCGAGAGCGCATCGAGCGCCGCAATCACGTCGCGGTGCGTGATGTTCTTTATCTGCACCGGGTTGGGCGGCATCACCCGACCCAAAGTCTGTGGAGACGGCCGTGCGGGCCCGTTGCCGTGTATGCAGGTTTTCATGAGTTGGTCGAGCCGTGTCAGCCCGTGATGAGATCCGGTCATAATAAATCCTAAATTTGATCAATAAATATTGGGCAAATAAATCGAGCGCCCGGATAGATGATAACGGAAAAGTCAATTTCAGCCAATACGAGAGTCTCGTGCAACTTAGAGGCGTCACAGACAGTCGGAATTGTCATGGTCGGAAATCATCGCTTCCGGCCTCGCCAGGGTAGACGGTTCTTGCCACAGACGGCTTCACCAAAGTCGGCGCAGCCGCGGCCGCAGTGAACTGGAGCTTCGCCCCCGCCAATACCTTCGCATCAATCCGGTCGCCCGCGTCTCCTCGTGATCCGGCGCGGCGGTGCCCTGCGAAACCCGCCGAAAACCTTTGTACAAAATGGTCAAACCCGGTCTTCAACCCTGTACAAAACGGTCAAAACGCGCCCCGCGCCTGCCACTGGATTTTTCCGCCGTTTCGGTGCATCAGTCCCGCAGGCAACCACGGGCGCGCAGCATGAAACTCATCGTCGGACTGGGAAACCCCGGCAGTCAATACGCCGGCAACCGGCACAACATCGGCTTCATGGCGGTGGACCGGATTGCCGATGACCACGGATTTTCTCCTTGGAAATCAAAGTTTCAGGGCAAAATCAGCGAGGGCCGCCTGGGCTCCGAGAAGGTGTTGCTGCTGAAACCGGAGACCTTCATGAACCGCTCTGGCCAGTCGGTCGGCGAGGCGATGCGGTTCTACAAGCTCGAACCCGGTGAAGTCATTGTTTTTCATGACGAATTGGATCTCGCCCCGGGCAAGGTGAGGGCCAAGTCGGGGGGCGGTCACGCCGGTCACAACGGCTTGCGATCGATCCACGGTCACATCGGCGACGCCTACGACCGGGTCCGCCTCGGCATCGGTCATCCGGGGCGCAAGGACTTGGTTTCACACTATGTTTTGCACGATTTCGCGCGCGCCGACCAGGACTGGCTCGACGATGTTCTGCGCGGCGTTTCCGATGGCGCGGCCCATCTCGCGGCTGGCGACACCGGCAAGTTCATGAACGCCGTCGCCCTGCGCACCGCCCCGCCGCGCTCCTCCACCAGCCCCAAACCCAAGCCCACAGCCGCTGAAAAAATCGCCCCGGAACCGCCGCAGGATACCCGTAACCCATTGCAAAAGCTGGTAGATAAATTCAAGTGAGCCTGCCCGACGCGATGCGGACACAGGCCGCGGCCTGCGGCGCGCTCGGCTCGCCCTTCATGGCCCGGCTGCTGACCGCGCTGGCGGATCACTGGCCCGCGACCTCGGCGCTGGCCCTGCGCTGCAACGACTGGAGCGGAGACATCGGACCCAGCGGCGCCTCGCTGCCGCTGCGCATCGCCGGGGGGCTGCACGCGCTGGTTCTCTCCGGCCGGGACGCCGCCCTGCGCGACGCCTATCCGCCGGCCAGCGTGAGCGACGCGGAACTGGCCGCCGCCGTTCTGCCCGCCCTCGACCGGCACCGCGATTTCCTGCTGAACTGGATCGAAAATGCGCCTCAAACCAATGAGATACGCCGAAGCGCCGCATTGGTCCCGGCGCTGCACTGGCTGTCCGCGCGCCACCCCGGTCTGCCGCTCCACCTGTCCGAACTCGGGGCCAGCGCCGGGCTGAACCTGATGTGCGACCGTTTCGCCCTGGACACGACATCGGGCAGGCTTGGCCCGGCCGACCCCGCCCTCAGCCTGTCGCCGGACTGGACCGGCCCGCTGCCGTCCGAGATGCCGGTCACGGTCGCATCCCGGCGCGGCGTCGACCTGAACCCGCTGGATCCGCATAACCCGGACCACCGCTTGCGGCTGTTTTCCTATCTCTGGCCGGACCAGCCCCACCGGGTCGAGCTGACCCGCGCCGCCATTGCCGTGCACAACGCCGTGGTCGACCGGGGCGATGCCATCGACTGGCTGCGCGACCGGCTGGCGGAGCGCGCAGACGGGCTGCACCTGATCTATCACACCGTTGCCTGGCAGTACTTTCCGGCTGATCGCCAACATGCGGGCCGCAAGTTGATCGAAGCCGCCGGAGAACGGGCAACACCCGAGACTCCGCTGGCCTGGCTCGGGATGGAGGCCGACGACCACCCCGACGACGGCGCCGCGCTGACCCTGCGGCTATGGCCCGCCGGCCTGCGCGTGACGCTCGCTCGGGTCGATTTTCACGGCCGCTGGGTGCGCTGGCAGGACAGCTGACGGGTGCCGCGACGTTCTTGTTGCCCAACCGCCAGCGGCGCGGTCTTGTGGGCGAAACGGAGGAGAGAACATGCGGACTTTCGGAAAATGGCTGGGCCGGATCCTGCTCGCCCTGTGTCTGGCGGCCATCGTCGTAGGCATCTGGAAACGCGAGGAAATCGCGCGACTCTGGGCGGTGAATTCGCTGTTCTCCGAAGACAAGATTGTCCACAATTTCACCCATATGGACGCGGCCTTTCTCTCTGCGCCGGTGCCGCGCGGAAATGGTCCGACCAGCACGCTGAGCTATGGCCCGGAAACAGAATTGCCACCCGGCGTCGCCGACTGGATCATCGAACGGGATGTGACATCGATCCTGGTGATGAAGGACGGCGAAATCCGCTTTGAGGAGTACTTTCTGGGAACCGGCCCGGATGATCACCGGATCTCCTGGTCGGTGGCCAAAAGCTATCTCTCGGCGCTGCTGGGCGTGCTGCTGGAGGAAGGCGCGATTGCCTCGCTAGACGATCCGGTCACAACATACGCGCCGCTCCTGACCGGGTCGGCCTACGACGGCGCGACGATCCGCAACGTGCTGAACATGGCCTCGGGCGTGCAGTTCGACGAGGATTATTTCGACCCCGATTCCGACATCAACCGCATGGGCCGGGTGATCGCGCTGGGTGGTACGCTGGACGATTTCACCGCCAGTTTCACCGCCCGGTTCGCAGAGCCGGGAGAGACCTGGCAATATGTCTCGATCGACACCCATGTGATCGGCATGGTGATCCGTGGCGCCACCGGGCGCAGCATCGCCGATCTGATGTCGGAAAAGATCCTGGTGCCACTAGGGCTGGAACATGACGGGTATTACGTCACCGACGGCGCCGGCGCCGCCTTTGTCCTGGGCGGGCTGAACTTCACCACCCGCGATTATGCCCGCTTTGGCCAGATGATCCTGCAGGACGGCATGTACGGCAGCCGTCAGATCGTGCCGGCCGACTGGATCGCGGCCTCTACCGCGCCCTCCGCCCCCACCGCGCCGGGCAAGATCCAATACGGGTATCAATGGTGGATCCCCTCGGACGCGCAGGAAGGCGAGTTCTTCGGGCTGGGCGTCTACGGCCAGCACATGTACTTTGACCGGCCACGCGGCGTGTTGATCATGACCACCGGCGCGGATCGGCGCTTCAAGGATGACGGCGTGCTGACCGGGAACATAGAAATTTTCCGCAAGATCGCCAAATCGCTGTAAGCTGTTGTCATGGAACAGGATGACAGCATCAACGTGCTGGGCGGGCCGCTTGCGCCCTGCTCGATTAACCCGCTCACCGGCTTCTTTCGCGACGGCCACTGCAACACCTGCCAAAGGGACGTCGGCAGTCACACGGTCTGCGCGGTGATGACCGACGAATTCCTGGCCTATTCGAAATACGTGGGCAACGATCTGAGCACGCCACGCCCCGATTTCGACTTTCCCGGGCTAAAGTCGGGCGACCACTGGTGCCTCTGCGCCGCCCGTTTCCTGCAGGCCCATGACGAGGGCTGCGCGCCACGGGTCAACCTGTCGGCCACGCATCAACAGGCCCTGGACATCGTTCCCCTGTCGGTCCTTCAGGCCAACAGCCTCTGAGAAACCACGCGGGCGCGCTCCCGCCCCCGACACCGGCCTGCCCGGCCCAACTGCTGACGTGGTATTTCAATACCACGGACAGCAGGCGGGAGCCGCTGCCGTTTGGTTAGTCCGCGTCGCGGCCCTCGGTATCCGACATGTCGAAACCGAGATACTTCGCAACCGTAAAGATGTCCTTGTCCCCACGACCGCACATGTTCATGCAAATCAGGTGATCCTTGGGCAGCTCTGGCGCGATCTTGATGACATGGGCCAAGGCGTGGGAGGGCTCCAGCGCCGGGATGATGCCTTCGGACGAACAGCTCAGCTGGAACGCCTCCAGCGCCTCCTTGTCGGTGATCGACACATAGGTCGCCCGGCCGATTTCATGCAGCCACGAATGCTCGGGCCCGATGCCCGGATAATCCAGCCCGGCCGAGATCGAGTACCCCTCGAGGATCTGCCCGTCGTCGTCCTGCAGCAGGTAGGTCCGGTTGCCATGCAACACCCCCGGCCGTCCCCCGGTCAGAGAGGCGCAGTGCTCCATCTTCTCGTTCACGCCACGGCCACCCGCCTCGACGCCGATGATCTTGACGTCCTTGTCGTCGAGGAAGGGGTAGAACAGGCCCATCGCGTTGGACCCGCCGCCGATGGCGGCGACCAGCGTATCGGGCAGGCGCCCTTCGGCGGCCAGCATCTGTTCCTTGGCTTCCTTGCCGATGATCGACTGGAAATCGCGGACCATGGCGGGATAAGGGTGCGGACCGGCCACGGTCCCGATGCAGTAGAAGGTATCGCGCACATTGGTCACCCAGTCGCGCAGCGCGTCGTTCATCGCGTCCTTCAGGGTTCCTCGACCGCTCGTCACCGGGATCACCTCGGCCCCCAGAAGACGCATGCGGAAGACGTTCGGCGACTGCCGTTGCACGTCATGCGCGCCCATGTAGACCACGCATTTCAGGCCGAACTTGGCACAGACCGTCGCGGTGGCGACACCGTGCTGCCCGGCCCCGGTTTCCGCGATGATCCGGGTCTTGCCCATGCGCCGCGCCAGGATGATCTGGCCCAGCACGTTGTTGATCTTGTGCGCGCCGGTATGGTTCAGCTCGTCGCGTTTGAAATAGACCTTGGCCCCGCCCAGCTGCTCGGTCAGCCGCTCGGCAAAGTAGAGCGGCGACGGGCGCCCCACGTAGTGCGTCCACAGGTCGTTCATCTCGTCCCAGAAGCTCTGGTCGGTCTTGGCCTTTTCGTACTCGGCCTCCAGATCCAGGATCAGCGGCATCAGCGTCTCGGAGACGAACCGCCCGCCAAAGATGCCGAACCGGCCGTTTTCATCCGGGCCGGACATGAAGGAATTGAAAAGGTCGTTGGCCATGTCACGCTCCATCGTCGTTTCGAGTGTTCATATGGGGCAAACTGGAAAATTGCCATTGTGAAACGACTCCGCGCCGCCACAATCGTCCTGATCCGACGCC
The DNA here is from genome assembly GCF_020171285.1 of Seohaeicola saemankumensis. Classification (GTDB taxonomy): domain Bacteria; phylum Pseudomonadota; class Alphaproteobacteria; order Rhodobacterales; family Rhodobacteraceae; genus JAIUZI01. The sequence goes on along the minus strand of NZ_JAIUZI010000007.1, from coordinate 204,023 downwards.
AACGGCAATCGCCCCTGCGGATGTGGTCAGCTCAGGGTTTGCCGGTGCGCAGCCGGCTTGCCAGTTCGCCCATGATGGCCAGGTCATCCGCGCTCAGCCTGTCTCGCGGCTTCAATCTCTGGACCATGTCCGCAAAGCTTTCGGCCACCTGGCCCGAGGGGGTGTTTTCGGCAATCGACCGTACGATGACCCGCAGCTGGTCCTCCGAAAACCGCAACCAGTCATCGCGGCCGCCATCGGTGCCGAACACGTCTTCATAGGGTTCGATCGCATAGTGTTCGTCCGCCGGGATCCGCTTGTTCACCCGCCTCAGCATCGGCGTCAGGCGCTCGCAAAAGGCGTCATAGCCGGCGCGGGTCAACCTGGGCACGCCTTCGACCGGCTGATCGGGCAGGTTGTTGCACAGGTCATCCGACAGGAAATGCGAGGCGCCCTTGCCCCATTCGCGGTTGAAGCACTGCTGCAGAAACATCTCCGACGGGGTCAGCGACCGATTCACATTGGCCACCGGCGGCACCTGCAACAGCGCCGCGTCGATCCCGAGCGCACCGGCAAAACTGGTCAGAAGGTTCCGCCGGTGCCGGGAATAGTTCAGCACGGTGACCTCAACCCCCAGCTCCTGCATCATCTGCAGGAACCTGCCCACCATATTCGGGATCTTGTAGGTGGACAGGTAGCTGTCAAAATCAGCGACCAGCCCATTGCGCTTGATCGCCTGCCCATAGGCCGAGATCGCGTGTTTGACCGGGTTCCTGATATAGAGGATCACGCGAACCGGTGCGCCCTGCGCCAGGATCGCGCGCAGAGGCTCGACATTCATGATCAGGCGATGAAACAGCCCCTCGTTCGAAAACAGGATGGTGCCGGCGTCGGTGCGGGTCTGCGCGGCACGCTGGTATCTGTCTTCGAGCATCGGCAGCGCGACATTGCCGCTGGAAACCTCGCCCTTCATCGCGCGGGCATCCGACAGCGAGGGCGGATAGAAGATCCCGGCCTTGGCCAGCGCCTCGGAACTGAGCACCAGCGAAGATTGCAACGCGCTGGACCCCGTCTTGCCGTGCCCGACATGCAAGATCACCGGTTTGTTCGTGGTCATCGGACCCCCGTTACGGTTGATGTGCGGCAGAGAGGAACCCGGCGATGCGGTCCGCGTCCTTGACCCCCGGTGCGCTTTCCACGCCGGACGACACATCGACCTGACGGGCGCTGGTCATGCGGATCGCCTCGGCCACGTTGTCCGGGGTCAGCCCGCCGGCCAGCATCCAGGGTTTCTGCCAGTACTTGCGCCCTGCCAGCAACCGCCAGTCAAAGGCCAGCCCGTTGCCGCCCGGCAATTCCGCGTTGCGCGGTGGCTTGGCATCGATCAGCAGTTGGTCGGCGACCGGTTCATAGCGATCAATCAGCGACAGGTCCTCGGCATCGGCAATGCCGATCGCCTTCATCACCGGCAGGCCAAAGCGCGCCTTGATCTCCGCGACCCGCTCGGGCGTCTCCTTGCCATGCAGCTGCAACATGTCCAGGGGGACCCGGGCCACGATCGCATCCAGCTCGGCATCGGTGGCATTCACCGTCAGCGCCACCTTGCAGACGCCCAATGGCACCTCGGCGGCCAGCGCCGCGGCGGTGTCGATGTCCAGATGACGGGGCGATTTGGCGAAAAAGACAAACCCGACATAGGCCGCCCCCGCATTTGCGGCCGCCGCCACATCCGCGGCTGTGCGCAACCCGCAGATCTTGGCCCGGATGTCAGGCGGCATGGGCTCAGCTGGCCTCGTCAAGAATGGCCAGAACCTCGTCCTTGCCTTCGTTCTTCTTCTCTTTCAGCCGGGTCACTTCGCGTTCCAGCTTGCGGACTTCGCGATGTTTCACGTTGGCCTCGCGGCGATGTTTGTGCTCGCGCAGCCACTCCCAGAAGAAACCGATCACCAGACCGGCCGCGATCCCGCCCAGGACCACCACGAACAGCGGCAACGATATGGTGGGGTTAAAGCCCACCAGCCCGGCGATGTCGTCGGGCATGAGCTTGAGCGTCACGAAGCCCCTGTTCGCCAGGGATACCGAGATCAGAATGATGCCGAGCGTCGCAAGGAACGCATAGCGAATGTAGCGCATTTATTGTTTTCCGTTTAGCCGGTCCCGCAGCAGCTTGCCGGTCTTGAAGAACGGCACATGCTTCTCTTCCACATGCACTGTTTCGCCGGTTCTTGGATTGCGACCAATCCGCGCGTCGCGCTTTTTGACCGAAAACGCGCCAAAGCCGCGCAGTTCGACCCGGTCGCCGCGCGCCATCGCCCCGGTGACTTCTTCGAACACCGTATTGACGATACGTTCCACATCCCGCTGGTACAGGTGCGGGTTTTCGTCGGCAATCTTCTGAATCAGTTCCGAACGGATCATGGTCAGGCCCCTCCCAAGGCGTTGGCGGCGAGCAATTTTTATCGACTATACGGGCGAATCGGCAAATCGGAAACAGCCGTTGCACGAATAACTGCCATTTTATCAGACTCTTGGCACGATCGCCCGTTTCAGGGCGGGGCTTGCTGGCGGGGGCCGTTTTCGGCGTCCGCCTGATCGCGGCCGATTTCGCCATATCCAAACCTTCACCTGGCCCATTCGGCCTTGACCCCGGCCCGGCTTGCGGACCTATCTTGGGCACGCAAAACAACCGGATCTCACGCATGGATCATGACTTCTGGCACCAGAAATGGCGCGACGGACAGATCGGCTTTCACGAAAAGGATGTGAACCCGCTCCTGATCAAGAACCTGCCGGCGCTCAAGCTGCCCGGCCCTTCTCGCATCTTCGTCCCGCTATGCGGCAAATCGCACGATCTGGCCTGGCTGGCCGAGCAGGGCCATACGGTGGTGGGGGCCGAGTTGAGCCAGCAGGCGGTCGAGGCCTTTTTCGAGGAACATGAGATGGTGCCCACGGTCACCCAATCGGGGGCGCTGCGGCGATACCGGTCGGGGCCGGTCGAGCTTCTGGCCGGCGATTTCTTTGACCTGACCGAACAGGACCTCGGGCCGGTCGACGCGGTCTTTGACAGGGCTGCGCTGGTGGCGCTGCCGGCAGAGATGCGCCGGGCCTATTCCGCGCGGCTGCGCGCGCTGACCGGCACCGCTCCACAACTGCTGGTGTCCTTCGACTACGATCAGTCACAGATGAAGGGGCCGCCCTTTTCCGTGCCCGCGTCCGAAATCCACGCCCATTACGACCCGTTCTACACCGTGGACCAGATCAGCAGTGAACCGATCAGCGGCCCGCTGGGCCAGCGCACCAAAGGGTCCGAAACCGTCTGGATCCTGTCGCCCGGATAACGCCGGACATGAAAAAGCCCCGCAACCGTCAGGCTGCGGGGCTTTGGTTTCCGGCAGGGCCGGAATGACTTAGTCGCCGGTCTTCAGCGCCGCGCCCAGGATATCGCCCAGCGATGCGCCCGAGTCGGAAGAACCGTACTGTTCCACGGCCTCTTTCTCTTCGGCGATCTCGCGTGCCTTGATCGACAGGCCCAGACGGCGGGTTTTGCTGTCGACGTTGGTGACGCGCACGTCGACCTTGTCGCCAACCGAGAACCGCTCGGGGCGCTGTTCGGAACGGTCACGCGACAGATCGGAGCGGCGGATGAAGGACTTCATGCCTTCGTATTCCACTTCGATGCCACCATCTTCGATGGCGGTCACGTTGACGGTCACGATCGAGCCGCGCTTCACGCCGCCCACGGCTTCGGCGAACTTGTCACCGCCCAGGGCTTTGATCGACAGCGAAATGCGCTCTTTCTCGACATCCACTTCCGAGACAACCGCCTGGACCATGTCGCCCTTGCGGTAGTTCTGGATGGCGTCTTCGCCGCGCTGGTCCCAGCTGAGGTCGGACAGATGAACCATGCCGTCGATGTCGCCTTCGAGGCCGATGAACAGACCGAATTCGGTGATGTTCTTGACTTCGCCTTCGACTTCGGTGCCCTCGGGGTGCGTTTCGGCGAACACTTCCCACGGGTTGCGCATGGTCTGCTTCAGGCCCAGCGACACGCGGCGCTTGGCACCGTCGATTTCCAGAACCATGACGTCGACTTCCTGGCTCGTCGAAACGATCTTGCCGGGGTGGACGTTCTTCTTGGTCCAGGACATTTCCGAGACGTGGACCAGACCTTCGACACCCGGCTCCAGCTCAACAAATGCACCGTAATCGGTGATGTTGGTGACGCGGCCCTTGTGGACCGAGGCCAGCGGGTACTTAGCGCCAACCAGATCCCACGGATCTTCCTGCAGCTGCTTCATGCCGAGGCTGATGCGGTGGGTTTCCTTGTTGATCTTGATGACCTGAACCTTGACGGTTTCGCCAATCGCCAGGATCTCGGACGGGTGGTTGACCCGGCGCCATGCCATGTCGGTGACGTGCAGCAGGCCGTCCACACCACCCAGATCGACGAATGCGCCGTATTCGGTGATGTTCTTGACCACACCATCCACGGCCTGACCTTCGGACAGGTTCGAGATGACCTCGGCGCGCTGTTCCGCGCGCGACTCTTCCAGGATGGCACGACGCGACACGACGATGTTGCCACGGCGACGGTCCATTTTCAGGATCTGGAAGGGCTGCTTCAGACCCATCAGCGGGCCGGCGTCGCGCACGGGGCGCACGTCAACCTGGCTGCCGGGCAGGAACGCAACCGCGCCGCCCAGATCGACGGTAAAGCCGCCTTTGACACGGCCAAAGATCGCGCCTTCGACGCGCTGATCGTCGGCATATGCTTTTTCCAGGCGATCCCATGCTTCTTCACGGCGGGCCATCTCGCGCGAGATGACGGCTTCGCCGCGGGCATTTTCAGCGGAACGCAGGTAGACTTCTACCTCGTCGCCGACTTCGATTTCAGGAGCTTCGCCGGGGTTTGCGAATTCTTTCAGCTCGACACGGCCTTCCATCTTGTAGCCGACGTCGATGATGGCCTGTCCCGCTTCGATTGCGATGACCTTGCCTTTGACGACACTGCCCTCTTCGGGGGTGTCCATTTCGAAGCTTTCGTTCAGGAGGGCTTCGAATTCCTCCATAGATGCGTTTTGAGCCATTCGGGTCTCAGTTTCCTTTTCAACGGTTTTCTGGCCGCGCGGTTGTCTCCGCCGGTCTTTCGGTTTCGGTTGGTCGACAGGTGATTCCCCCTGCAGGGCATCCGCAAAACAAAGAGGGCCGGAGGCTCCGACCCTGCTCGTCTCAAGTATTTCGCGGCGTTTTCGCCTTGTCGACGCGCCGCGTATAGGCGCATGAGGCAGGAAAAGCAAGCATGCATTGGGGAATGCGTCGGCATAGCCGGTTGACTTTTATGCCGAAGCGGGCCGCTATCGCATCACCCAATCCTGTCAATTGTCAGAAAGCTCATATCATGCCGACACCCTTGTTCGACACAGAAAATCCGGTGCTGGTGACCGGCGCCACCGGATATGTCGCGGGATGGGTGATCAAGGGTCTGCTGGATGCCGGGCTGACCGTCCACGCCACGGTCCGCGATCCCGGCGACAGCGCCAAGCTCGCCCATCTGGAAAAGATGGCCACCGACAGCCCGGGCACGATCCGCTATTTCAAGGCCGACCTGCTGCAATCGGGGGCCTTTGACGACGCGATGGCGGGCTGCCGGGTGGTACTGCACACCGCGTCGCCCTTCACCACCAGCGTCGCCGATCCACAGCGCGACCTGGTCGACCCCGCCGTCGGCGGCACCCGCAACGTGCTGGCTTCGGCCAACCGGACCGACAGCGTCGGCCGGGTCGTGGTGACCTCATCCTGCGCCGCGATCTATGGCGATTCCGCCGATTGCGGCGCTGCGCCCGGCGGCGTTCTGACCGAAGAGGTCTGGAACACCTCCGCCAGCCTGACCCACAATCCCTATTCCTATTCCAAGACGATGGCCGAACGCGCGGCCTGGGAAATGGCAGAAGAGCAGGACCGCTGGCAGCTGGTCACCGTGAATCCGTCGCTGGTGCTGGGGCCGGGGCTGGCCCGCACCCAGACATCGGAGAGTTTCAACATCATCCGCCAGATGGCCAACGGCTTGATGCGCACCGGCGCCCCCAACATCGAATTCGGCACCGTCGATGTCCGCGACGTGGCCGACGCCCACGTGCGTGCCGCCTATGTCCCGGACGCGCAGGGGCGCAATATCGTCAATGCTGAAACCAATGCGCTGCTGGACCTGGCGGCGATGATCAACGACGCCTACCCCGCGCTGCGGGTACCGCACAACACCCTGCCGAAATGGATGGTCTGGATGGTCGGCCCGTTCCTCAGCCGCGACCTGTCGCGCCGGTTTATCGAGCGCAATGTCGACCACGACTGGCGCGCCGACAACAGCAAGGGCATCCGCGAACTCGGGATCAGTTACCGCCCCATCAAGACCGCCGTGGCCGAGATGGTAAGCCAGATGGGCGAAAGCGGGCAGATCAGGGGGCTCTGACCCGCGGCGACCAAGCCATTTCCCGGGTTGGATTCTTGCGCGCCCCCGCTAACCTGCGGAATAATATTCCGGAGGAGACAGCATGAACATTATCAAGAGCCCCTACGCGGACGTGCCCCTGCGCGATCAGACGATCACACAGCGGATCTTTGAGGGGTTGGGCGACGATCCCGACAGGGTCGTCCTGGTGGATGGCCCCACCGGGCGCGAAATCACCGCGTCGGGGTTCGAGACCGCCACCAAATCACTGGCAGGCGGACTGGCTGCGCGGGGCATGGGGCCGGGCACGCACATCGCCCTGATGGCCCCGAACATCCCGGAATATTGCGTTGTTTTTCACGGCATTGCCTGGGCCGGGGCAACAGCTACGCTGATCAACCCGACCTATACCGCGCACGAGGTGCGCCACCAGTTGGAAGATTCAGAAGCCACGATGCTGATCACCATCGGGATGTTCCTGGACCTTGCGCGCGAAGCGGCCAAAGGCACCAAGGTCACCGAGATCGTGGTCATCGGCGAGGCCGAAGGCGCCACGCCCCTGTCCGCCCTGATGGACGCGCCGCTGGCCGAACAGGTACCGGTCAGCGCCGATGACGTGGTCGCCCTGCCCTATTCCTCGGGCACCACGGGGCTGCCCAAGGGTGTCATGCTGACCCACCGCAACCTGGTGATGAACATCGAACAGACGCTGGGCTGTGCCGAGGTGACGCCGGGCGAGATGACGGTTGCCTTTCTGCCGTTCTTTCACATCTACGGGCTCGAGGTGCTGATCAACATCTACCTGGCCGCCGGCGGCGGGCTGGTGACCATGCCCCGGTTCGACCTTGAGCAGTACCTGGCGCTGTGCGAAAAGCACAAGACCCCGCGCCTGTGGATCGTGCCGCCGGTGGCCGTCGCGCTGGCCAAGCACCCGATCGTGGCGAACTACGACTTGGCCCATGTCATCCAGGCCAATTCAGGCGCCGCGCCGCTGGGCGGCGAGATCGCCGACGAGGTGGGCCGCCGGATCGGCTGCACCGCGACCCAGGGCTACGGCATGACCGAGCTCAGCCCGGTCAGCCATTCGACGCCGCCGGATGGGGCCCGCGCCGGATCCTCGGGGCTGACGATTCCCAATACCGAATGCCGCATCGTCGATACCGAGACCGGCAAGGATGTGGAGCCCGGCGGCACCGGAGAGCTCTGGGTGCGCGGCCCGCAGGTGATGAAAGGCTACCTGAAGAACGACAAGGCCACCGCCGAAACCATCGACGCCGACGGCTGGCTGCATACCGGCGACATCGGGCATTTCGACGCCGACGGCTATTTGTACGTGACCGACAGGGTCAAGGAGCTGATCAAGTTCAAGGGGTTCCAGGTCGCGCCGGCCGAACTCGAAGCGACCCTGCTGACACACCCGTCGGTGGCGGATGTCGCGGTGATCGGTGTGCCGGACGAATCTGCGGGCGAGGTGCCCATGGCCTTTGTCGTCCCATCGGGCGACACCCCGCCAACGCTGGATACGTTGCAGCAGTTCCTGGGCAATCTTCTGTCCAGCTACAAACAGATCCGGCGGCTGGAGATCGTGACAGAGATCCCCAAGGCGGCCTCGGGCAAGATCCTGCGCCGCGTGCTGCGCGATCAGGTTGCCTGACGTCCGGGACGGAACCGCACGCCGGGCCAAACACCCCGGCCCGGCGTGCTTCGCTTACTAGCCGAAAAGCGGGTCTTCGAACGTCACCACGGCTGCCGGCCCGTCACCGGGGATCACCGGATCAATATGCATCCATTCGACAGGCGGCCTCACGTTCACGTGGATCGCGGTGCCGTTCGTGCCCCAGATCGCATAGACATCCAGTTGGGATTCACCGTCGATGTCGGGAACTTTCAGGTGATTTTCGACAATCGCACCGGGTTTCTTGAAAACAAAATTGTCCATAAACAACTCCTAAACATGGGTACTCGTGCAAACGCGGGCAGAAAAATGCCCGTACCTCAAAGCCTAGTCATTGCGTGCCGTTACGGCAAGCCGGCGCACGGCCTGGCCCGGCAACCGGTGGTCAGCCGCCGATCAGCAGAACCGCTCCGGCCCGACCCATTGAGCATCGCTGTAGCGGTCGCCATGCGCCCAGCCGACCGGCAATACCGCCTCAATCGCGGCCAGATCGCTGTCCGTCAGTGACAGGTCCATCCCCGCCGCCAGCTGGCGGAAGTGATCGACCGACCGGGTGCCGGGGATCGGGATCACGTGATCGCCCTGGTGCAGGAGCCAGGCAATCGACAAGGCCGCCGCGCTGGTGCCCATCTGCGCCGCCAGCGCCCGGAACTTTTCCGCCGCCGCGAGATTGAAGCTCAGGTTCGGCTCGGTGAACCTCGGGTTGCTGGCCATCCATGGCAGTTGCGCCATCACCTCGCGGCTCAGCGGCGTGTCGGTCAACAAGGAACGCCCCACAGGGCTAAACGCCACCAGCGCCGTGCCCAGTTCGGCACAGGCCTGCACCAAACCCAGTTCCGGGGCACGCGTCGACAGCGAATACTCCGATTGCACCGCCGCGACCGGATGCACCGCTGCGGCCCGGCGCAGGGACGACGGTGCGATTTCCGAGAACCCTATCGCGCCGGCCTTGCCCGACGCCACCAGCCGCGCGAGGCTTTCGGTGACCTCTTCGATGGGCACATCCGGGTCGCGGCGGTGAACATAAAACAGATCGACATGGTCAACGCCCAGCTTGGCCAGCGACTTGTCCAGTTCCGCCTCCAGATGCGCCGCCGAGTTGTCGTGGTACCGGTTGCCCTCGGCATCGCGGGTGATCGCCGCCTTGGTGGCGACATGGAAGTGGTCCCGCGCGCCCTTGCGGGCCTTGAAATAGCTGCCGATCGCCTTTTCCGAACCGCCACCGCCATAGACATTGGCGGTGTCGATATGGGTCACCCCCAACTCCATCGCCGTATCCAGAACCGCGTGGCTCTCGGCCTCGGTGGTCGGGCCATAGAAATTGGAAAACGACATTGCCCCGATTCCGATGGGCGAAATCATGGGGCCGTCGCGGCCGATCTGGCGAAGCTTCATTGGGTGGACCTCCTTAGCGTCTGGCGCCTTTTGCCGTTACCGCCCGCATCGCGGCGGCAATGGCATCTTCTATGCTCATGTCTGACGTGTCGATAACGACCGCATCACCCGCCGCTTCCAGCGGCGCGGTCGCCCGTTCCCTGTCGCGCCGGTCGCGTTCCGTCACATCCGCCAGAACCTCGGCGCGGGTCGTGCGGTCGCCCTTGGCGGCCAGCTCAAGGTACCGCCGTTCCGCGCGCACCTCGGCGCTGGCGGTGACAAACAGCTTTGCCTCCGCCTGCGGACAGATCACCGTGCCGATATCGCGCCCGTCCAGCACCGCACCGCCGGCCCGGCGGGCAAAGCTGCGCTGAAACTCCATCAATGCACTCCGCACCTCGGCAATCACCGCCACCTTGCTGGCGGCCTGCGCCACCTCGGCGGTGCGCAGGTCGTCCCGCTCCAGATCCTCGCGCGTCAGCGCCTGCGCCGCCGTCAGCGGCTCCTCGCCCGCCAGCACGCGGGCGCCGACCGCACGATAGAGCAGCCCGGTATCCAGATGGGCAAAGCCCAGCTGTTCCGCGACGGCCTTGGAAATCGTGCCCTTCCCAGCAGCGGCGGGGCCGTCAATGGCGACAGTAAACGGTTCGCTCACGATGATCTGCTCCATTTCATCCAGACCAGCCGCGCCAGACCGGCCAGCGCGCCCAGCATGGCCACGGTGGTTGCGGCGGATTTTACCAAAGTTGCCCGGCTGGCGGCGGCGATCATTTCGGCGGGCACCACGCCCTCATAACGCAACAGCGCGGCCACGCGGGCGTTTTCCATGTAATCGCCCCCCATCCCGACCAAAACCGCCCCCAGCAGCACCCAGCGCGGCAGAGCCCAGGGCACCAAAACCCAGATCGCACCGCCCAGAACCACCGCCAGCAGCGCCGGGTAAAACAGGTCCAGCAGGTGCTGCGGCCCCAGATAGAGGGCCCGCGCATCGTCGCTCAGCGCAGCCAGAAAGGCGCGCGCTTCATCCGTACTATACCCGCCGGGGCGCAGATCAAAGGGCGCCAAACCGCCCGCCCCGGCGGAGATCGCGGGCAAGGTCCAGATCAGCATGACGGCGTAAACGCCCAAACCGGCGGCAAAGACGATCCAATAGATCAGCCGCCAGGGCATCAGCCCGCCTCCCGCGCCAGCGCCGCGCCCAAGCCCCCCATCAGCGGCTCGAAAATCGGGAAAGAGGTCGCGATCGGGCTGCCGTCATCCACTGATACCGGCTGTTGCGATGCCATGCCCAGCACCAGGAACGACATCGCGATCCGGTGATCCAGGTGGCTGGCGCAGGTGCCGCCGCCCGGCACGTTGCCCGCGCCCAGCCCGGCAACCGACCACCAGTCGGGCCCGTCCTCGACCGTGACGCCACAGGCGCGCAGCCCGCTGGCCATCGCCTCGATCCGGTCGCTTTCCTTGACGCGCAGTTCCTTGACGCCGCGCATCATGGTGGTGCCCTGCGCATTGGCGGCCACCACCGACAGCACCGGGTATTCGTCGATCATGCTGGCGGCGCGTTCCTGCGGTACCTCGATCCCCTGCATGTCGGGCGAATAGCGGGCGCGCAGATCGGCGACCGGCTCACCGCCCTCGATCCGCTCGTTTTCATAGGTCAGATCGGCGCCCATCTCGCGCAGCGTGGTAAAGAGCCCCGCCCGCGTCGGGTTCAGCCCGATGCCCGGAACCAGCACATCAGATCCCGGCGTGATCAGCGCGGCGCAGACCGGAAACGCCGCGCTCGATGGGTCGCGCGGCACCGCGATGGTCTGCGGCTTCAGCTCGGGTCGCCCGGTCAGGGTGATCACACGGCCCTCCTCGGTCACCTCGGTGGTGATCTCAGCGCCAAAGCCCTGCAGCATCCGTTCGGTGTGATCGCGGGTGGCTTCCTTCTCGATCACGACGGTCTGCCCCGGCGCGTTCAGCCCGGCCAGCAGCACTGCCGATTTCACCTGCGCCGAGGGCACCGGAACCACATACCGCACCGGTACCGGATCCGCCACACCAACCAGCGTCATCGGCAAACGCCCGCCCGCGCGCCCGACCGCCTGTGTCCCGAACAGGGCCAGCGGGTCGGTCACCCGCGCCATCGGCCGCTTGTTCAGGCTGGCGTCCCCGGTAAAGGTCACCGCAATCGGGCAGGTCGCCATCGCCCCCATGATCAGCCGCACGCCGGTGCCGGAATTGCCGCAATCGATCACGTTGTCCGGTTCCGCAAAACCACCCACCCCGACGCCATGCACATGCCATGTGCCGTCCTCGTCCCGCGTCACCTCGGCACCAAAGGCGCGCATCGCCTTTGCGGTGTCCAGCACGTCCTCGCCTTCCAGCAATCCGGTGATCACGGTTTCGCCCACCGCCATCGCCCCCAGGATCAGCGAGCGGTGCGAAATCGACTTGTCGCCGGGCACCTCGGCCACGCCCGCAAGCGGGCCGCAGGGGGTGGAGGTCATGGGGATAGGGGTGCCGTGTCCGGACATGGGGCGGCCTTTCGTCTGAGGGCTGGGAAGCGCGCGCGGATACTACGCGTGCGCGCCCCTATCGCAAGGGAAATCGGCCCCGCACCGCCAGATAGCACGGGGCGCGCCGCCTACATCGCGTCAAAGAAATCGAACACCAGCGGCGCGTACCAGGTCGGCCACTGGTGATCCAGTTGCTGGGCGGCCACCGACACCACCGGGGCCAGGCCGGAAAACTCCTTGACCTGGGCCGGCCGCCCGCCCAGCGGCGCCACCCATTGCGGCGGCTGCTGGACCGCGGCGCCAAAGGCCGCGTTCAGCGACCGGATCAGGTCGATCTTCTCGAAAAAGCTCGAATCGACCTTGGACTGGTTGTGGTTGAAGCCGCCGTAAAACGGCACCCGGTCGTCCTGCAGCCCCTGCATGACCAGCGCGGGGACCGGACGGGCACCCGCGCCCACATGGATCGCGTTCACCTCTCCGCTGCCGCCGTTGGCCGGCACATCCACCGACATCACCGACCCCGCCATCGTCGCAACGGCGGCCGGTTGAAACGGGTGCAGCAGGGCCTGCGTGTCCCCCGCCATCAACCGATAGATCAACTTGGCCCCGCCGGAAAACCCGGCCAGATAGACCTCGGAAGGATCAATGTTGTAATCACCAACGGCCGCATCGACGAGGATCGAAATGAACGCCTGATTGATCTCGGCCACATCGACGTCGACACCGTTGATGGTGTCGCCCCCGTCCCAGCCGTTGACCGTACACAGGTCGCTCGGGCAGGTGGTCGGATGTGGCCAGCCCTGCGCAAACGAGATCAGATATCCGCGCGCCTCCGCCTCGACCTGCAACCCCTTGCCCGAAAGCGTGGTGGCATTGCCGTTCCCGCCATGCAGAACCACAACCAGCTTGTTCGCGGCCGCCGGGTTGAATGTGCTCGGCTGAAACGTGCAGGCATATCGGTTGACCATGCCGCCATCGGTGATCTGCGTCAGCGTCACCGCGTCGATGCTCCCGGCCCCCACCGGGATGCCGGAACACAGATCGGTCACGGTGGGAATCTGCTGGGCCCGGGCCGCCGGAACCACTGAAATCAGCAATGAAAAAATGAGTACAAAACGGAACATGACACTCTCCAAACCAGTACAAAACAAACAGAATAGGGTCAGTCTGCCCGCTTCGCCCCGGTCTTGACAAGTTTTCCGCCGTCAGCCGACCCGCCGAAAAGTCAGGTAATGCGGCACCCGCCCCTCGCGCAGCGCCTTCTGTTCATAGCGGGTGGAAATCCAGTCGCCCCAGGGTTCGCGCCAATCGGCGGGCCGTTCCGCCAGCCATTCGAAACCGGCGCGCGGCACCTCTTCCAGCGTCTGGCGCACATAGTCGGGAATGTCCGTCGCCACCCGCAAAATCGCGCCCGGTTTCATCGCCCGCGCCAGGGGCTCCAGGTGCTCCGGCGTCACGAAGCGCCTGCGATGATGGCGTTTTTTCGGCCAGGGGTCCGGGTAGAGCAGGAACGCCCGGTCAATGGATTGGGCCGGCAAGACGTCCATCAGATCGCGGGCATCGCCGGGATGGATCGCCAGGTTTTCAACCCCGGCGCGCCGGATCTTGCTCAGCAACATCGCGACCCCGTTGATGTAGGGCTCCGCCCCGATGATACCCACGTCGGGGTTGCCCTGTGCCTGATGCACCAGATGCTCGCCCCCGCCAAAGCCGACCTCCAGCCAAACCGGTTTGCCGCCAAACAGCGCCTGCAGATCCAGCGGCACACGCTCAAGATTGCTCTCCCAGTCCACCGGCCCCGGCGACAGGGCGGCCAGGTCCTCGTCCAGGTACGTCTTCTGGCTTTTCTTCAGGGCCTTGCCCTTGAGGCGGCCATAGAAGTTGCGGTGCGGGCGGGTCGGTGTGCTCATGGCGCGCGGTTTAGCGGCGCAACGCGATTTGTTCAACGCCGCCACCGACGTGGGGCCGAGATTATTCGACGAATAATCTCGCTCGGCGTCACCCGAGCACGGAAAAACTCGACTCGTGGTTCACAGGTCTCTTGCGCGAATAGAACCCGCTGTCGATGCGCTGACCGATATAGGGCAGATCAAACTGCAGCGGATCGCGGTCATGGTCCGCCCCGCCCTCGCAATAGGCTACCAGCGCCGCCATCATCTTGCCGGCAATCGGCGCGTTCTTGTACTGGTTCCCGCTGCTGCCGCAGGCCATGTAGAACCCCGGCAGCGCCGATTTGTCATAGATCGGGATCCAGTCGGTCGAGGCGTCATAGAGTTCAACCACCCCGCGTTTCCGGGACGGGATGCCAAGGCTGGGCACCCGCTGGCCATAGCGCATCGCCTGCGTGGTCCATTGGTCGGTGAATTCCCGGTTGAACGCCATGTCATCCGCGACCCAGTCGTGGTCGTCACAGTCCGGATCCTCCGACCCGATCAGGATGTGATTGCCCTGTTCGGGCCGACAGTAACAGCCGATGTCACCATCAGACACGATGGTGCCGTCCCGCTCAAAATCGAACCCTTGCGGCGCGGGGACATGCACCACTTCCTGCCGCAACGGCCGGGTGGTGATCGTCATGTCCTCCAGCACGCCCGCCATCGCGTTGATGATCGACGACCCGGGTCCGGCCACGTTGATCACCACCGGCGCGTGGATCTCCTCTCTATCCGCCAGCCGAACCCCCGCCACACGGCCCGCCGATTGCAGGATCTCAACCACCTCGGCCCCGGTGCGCACCTGCGCGCCATGCAGCCGCGCCGCCGCCATCAGGTTCTGCGCCGAAAGTGCGGGATCGTTGACATAACCCGCGAGCGGCCACATCACCGCACCCGGGATCGCCGCGCCGTTGGGTTGCCCGAACGCCGGATCGTCCAGCCGCCGGGGCGGGCTGAAACTGTCGAGCGAATAAAGCGGCAACCGCCGTTTGATGTCTTCTGGCGACAGTTCGTCAAACGGGCAATCCAGCTCGCGGCTGAACGCCATATGCCGCTCCAGAAACCCGTTCGCCTCTGACTTCATCACCATGCAGCCGGTCTGCCGGAACCGCGCAAGGTCGCTGCCCGCGGGCAGGCCCAGATAGTCGGCCCAGTCCCGCCAGTAGTGATAGCCTTCCCATGCAAAGGCCGTGCCGTCGAAGGTGGAATAATGCATCCGGATGATCGCGCAGCTGCCTGCGGTTGACCCATGGCCGACCTGCGCGTTGCGGTCCAGCGACAGGGTCTTCCACCCCGCCTTGGACATTTCAAAGGCAATCGCGGCACCGATCACCCCGGTACCGATAATGATGGCGTCAGCGGTCTGTACCATGTCATCTTCCTCTTTCAGGACAACCCATCGCGCGACGCGAAAAAGCACGCGCTCTGTCAGCCGGCCTGCGTCACAAGGCGGCGCTGGGCCGGGCCTTGATCTTGTCGAACCACGCCAGCGTCGCCGTGTTGGTTTCCGGTATCCGCACCCGGATCACCCGCGCGAAATCGACAAACACGAACCCCGTGATATCGGCCAGCGTGAAACTGTCACTGGCCAGATAGGCGCTGCTTTGCAACCGCTCCTCGATCAGGTCGAAATAGTCGGCCAGCCGCTGCTGCCCCCGCTCGGCCAGTTTCGGGATCTGGGCGTGGTTCACCGGCCCCGGAATCGCCCGGTCCTTGAAATGCGGGTTGGTGTTCCGCAGCACCTCCGCCACCGGCATGCCGCCCTGGAACTCGGCAATCGCGTTCCACATCAGGACCGACCCCTTTTCCAGCGGCGTCCGCCCCATCAGCGGCGGCTCAGGAAACTTCGCCTCAAGGTATGCCGCAATGCCGAGGTTCTCGCCCAGAACCTCGCCGTCGTCCGTCAGCAACGCGGGCAGGGTCGCACGCGGATTCACGGCCGTGAACTCCGGCGAAAGCTGCTCGCCCTTGGCGATCGACACATCCCGGGTCTCGATCTCCAGCCCCTTTTCGGCAATGAACATGCGGGCGCGGCGCGGGTTGGGCGCCGTCGAACAATCGTAGAAAATCATCAGCTATCCTTTAGCCAGTTTTGCCACAGCCTAACCCCGCCCGCGGCCCTTCGATAGCCCCGCATTCCGCTTCTTTGTGATTGCGACTACCCCGGACGCTGGGCGGGGCCGCACATCATCGCAGCCTGCGAAACGCAAAACGGGCGGCCCATGGCCGCCCGCTCAAAACCGCTTCGGAAACGATCCCGGTCACACCGCCTTTTTCAGCGCCTCGACCAGATCCGTTTTCTCCCAGCTGAAACCGCCGTCCGCATCCGGTTCACGGCCGAAATGACCGTAGGCCGCCGTGCGCTGATAGATCGGCTTGTTCATCTGCAGGTGCTCGCGAATGCCGCGCGGGGTCAGGTCCATGACCGCGCCCACGGCTTTCTCGATGTCGGCAGGCGCGACGTCGCCGGTGCCGTGCGTATCGGCATAGATCGACAGCGGCTTGGACACCCCGATGGCATAGCTCAGCTGGATGGTGCAGCGTTCTGCCATGCCTGCTGCCACCACGTTCTTGGCGAGGTAGCGCGCCGCATAGGCGGCCGAGCGGTCCACCTTGGTCGGATCCTTGCCGGAGAACGCGCCGCCGCCATGCGGGGCCGCGCCGCCATAGGTGTCGACGATGATCTTGCGCCCGGTCAGACCGGCATCGCCGTCGGGGCCGCCGATCACGAACTTCCCGGTCGGGTTCACGTGCCACTCGGTCGCGGCGCTCAGCCAGCCCTCGGGCAGCACTTCGGTGATATAGGGCTCGACGATAGCGCGGATGTCGGCGCTGGTCAGCGCCTCGTCCAGATGCTGGGTCGACAACACGACCGAGCTGACGCCAACCGGCTTGCCATCCTCGTACACCACCGACAGCTGCGATTTCGCATCCGGGCCCAGCGCCGGTTCGGTGCCATTCTTGCGCACCTCGGCAAGCCGCCGCAGGATCGCGTGGCTGTACTGGATCGGCGCCGGCATCAGCGCCGGTGTTTCGGTGGTGGCGTAACCGAACATGATACCCTGGTCGCCCGCGCCCTCGTCCTTGTCGGCAGAGGCGTCAACACCCTGCGCGATGTGGGCGGACTGCTCGTGCAGCAGGTTGGTAATTTCGCAGGTCTTCCAATGGAACTTGTCCTGCTCGTACCCGATGTCCTTGATGCAGTCCCGGGCGATCTGGTCGATCTTGCCCATGTACTCGTGCAGCTTGTCCTGATCCGACAGGCCCACCTCGCCGCCGATCACTACCCGGTTGGTGGTGGCAAAGGTTTCACAGGCCACGCGCGCCTGCGGCTCTTCGGCCAGAAAGGCATCCAACACGGCGTCGGAAATGCGGTCGCACACCTTGTCGGGGTGCCCCTCGGATACGGATTCCGAAGTGAAAGTGTAATTCTTACGGGACATGAAAGCGCTCCATTAGGGTTCTCCGCCACGCCAGGAAGCCGTTGTGACAGGTATCTGGTGGGGTTACGCCCGCACCCATGCCCGGTCAACCGCTATTTCCGGGTTTGCCGCCAGACCAGCGCCACCGTGCCGATGAGTAGCAAAAGAATCACAGGTAGATCGCCTGTCCGCGCATATAGCGTCGGCGGCAAGGGGGCCGGCAGTGCCGCATCGGCATATCCCGCCTCGCCCAGCGGGATCGAACGCCGGACCCGACCCAGCGGGTCGATCACCGCCGAAACCCCGGTATTGGCCGCGCGGATCATCGGCAGACCCTGCTCCACCGCCCGCATCCTGGCCTGGGCCAGGTGCTGGTACGGTCCGGACCGCTGGCCGAACCAGGCATCGTTGGTCAGTTGCAGCAACAGATCGGGCCGCTCCGGCGCGCCGTTCACATCCTGTGGAAACACCGCCTCGTAGCAAATCAGCGGCAGCGCCCGGCCCAATGGCCCCAGCGACATCAGCTGTGGTCCGGGACCGGCGCTGTACCCCTGCCCATCCCGTGCGGCAAACCCGTGCAGCCCGGCCTGCGCAGCCAGATCGCCCAGCGGCACATACTCGCCAAAGGGCACCAGGTGGTGCTTGTCATAGGTCCCGCCGACGGCCCCGTCGCCATCCAGGTAGACCGCCGTGTTGAACAGCCGCCGCCCCTCGAGCCGCCGGATGCCCAGCACCACCGCGCTGCCTCCCGCTGCCTGAGAGATGACGTCGAAATACGGCTCCGCCTGCTCCAACAGCGCCGGAACCGCGCTTTCGGGCCAGACGATCAGATCCGGACGCGGTTCGATGGCGGTAAATTCGACCTGGCGGCGGAAAAAGGTCGGCATATGAGCCGGATCCCACTTCTGGTGCTGCGGCGCGTTCGGCTGGATCACCCGGACCGTGAAATCCGTATTCGGCGCCGGCGGCTTGGTCTGCACTGCCAGCATGGTCGCCGCTGCCAGGACAAAGGCGGGCAGCAAGGCCGCAACGTGCCCTTCCAGCGGTGCGCGCGTGGCAATCGCCCAGCCGGGCAGCACAGACACCGCCAATGTCAGCACCGCCAGCCCCTGCGGCCCGATCCAGGCCAGCAACAGCAACGTGTCCGACCCGGTCCAGATCTGCGCCAGCGCCGCCCAGGGAAAACCGGTCAGCACATAGGCCCGCGCCACCTCGGCCAGCGACAGCAGCCCGATCAGCAACCAGACCCGCCCTGGCGATGTCCGCCCCCACCGGTGCGCCAGCCCAAAGGCCAGCCCCCAGAACAACGCCAGCCCGCCCGCCATGAAAACCAGCGCGAATGGCGCCATCCACCCATAAATCTCGGGTTCGACAAAAAACGGCTCGATGATCCAGAACAGCCCGTGCGCGAACCAGCCGGTGGCGAATGCCCAGCCCGACAGCGCCGCCTGCCGGGGTGTGCCCGAGGCCAGCAGCAGTACCGGCAGCAGCGGTAACAGCAGCAGGGTCACGATCCACAGGCCGACCGGCGCCAGCCCAAAGGCCGCCAGAGCCCCGGCCAGCGCCGCCAGCGCCATGCGCCGCCACAAGGGCCAGCGCGCCAGTGGCATCATGCCTCGGCGTCCGGCGCCGCCAGGGCCGTGTCACCGCCGGGCAGGCGGACGCGCAGGCGTTTGATACGGCGCGGGTCGGCATCCATGACCTCGAACTCGGGTCCGTCGGGATGCTGGATCACCTCGCCCCGCGTCGGCACCCGGCCCGACAGCATGAAGACCAGCCCGCCGAGCGTGTCGATTTCTTCCTCGTCCACGGCATCGTGGCTGGTCAGCGACCGGCCGATCTCAGCCTCGAATTCATCCAGTGGCGCGCGGGCCTGCGCGATATAGCAGCCCGGCTTTTCGCGAATCCACAGCTGTGCCTCGTCGGTGTCGTGTTCATCCTCGATTTCGCCGACAACCTGTTCGATCAGGTCCTCGATGGTCAGCAACCCGTCAACGCCACCATATTCATCGATCACCAACGCCATGTGCCGGCGTTCAGTCTGCATCTTGGTCAGAAGCACACCGATCGGCATCGACGGCGGCACGAACAGCAGCGGGCGCAGCATCGAATCGAGATCGAATTCATGACCGCCACCGTTAAACCCATGGGTCAGCGCGACGTCCTTGAGATGGGCAAAGCCAAGCGGCGTGTCCAGCGTTCCCTCGTAGACCGGAATGCGCGTAAATCCGCTTTCGCGGAACACCTGCACCAGTTCCTCCAGCGTGATCGCATTGGAGACGGCGACGATTTCCGCCGTCGGAATCGCGACATCCTCGACCCGCATCCGGCGCAGGTTGATCATGCCCAACGGTGTGGCGGCCGGAACGTTGTGACCGTTCAGAGCCTCTTCCCCACTGTCTTCGGAAGGTGTGAGCGCGTCGATGATCCGGCCAAAGAATCCCTGTTTCTCAATGGATTCGCTGCTGTCTTCGTCGCTGTCGTCCAAGGGCTGCGCGCGATGCGCTGCGCCAGAACTGCCGTCTATGTCACCCATTTTCCCTATCCGAATAGAGGCCGCTACAGCCCGTCAGGGACTCTATATGGGTCATCGATACCCAATGTGCCAAGTATTTCCGTTTCAAGTTGTTCCATCACAGTGGCATCCACGTCACGCACGTGATCGTATCCCAGCAGGTGCAACACCCCGTGAACGAGCAGATGCGTTACATGCGCGGCCATGGGTTTGCCCGCGTTTTCGGCCTCGCGCGCGCAGGTATCCCAGGCGATCGCGATGTCGCCCAACGCGATCTCGCCGGTGAAATCAGGCTCCGGTGCGGCGGGCCGCCCCCCCGGGGTATCGGGGGACAGATCCTCGGCCGGCCAGCTGAGCACGTTGGTAGGCATGGGTTTGTCCCGGAATTCAGCGTTGAGCGTGGCGATGCGGGCATCATCGCAAGCCAGCAGGCTGAGCTCACAGTTGTCGCCGTCAAGATCCAGGCGCCGCAGGGTGGCAGAGGCCGCCGTCTCGGCCAGGACGGCGAGGTCCAGCGCCTGCCAGCGCGGATCTTCTATGGATATGTCTAACGTCATCTGGATCCCGGAACAGCGGGGGCCAGCCCCCGCACCCCCGGAGTATTTGCAAAGAGATGAAAGGGCCGGTCAGCCCGTGGGCGTGTCGGCCTCATAAGCCTCGATGATGGCCGCCACAAGCGGGTGTCGCACCACGTCCTTGGAAGTGAAGTAATTGAAACCGATGCTGGGGATGCGGTTCAGCAGCCGTTCCGCATCAGCCAACCCCGAGGGCACGCCGCGTGGCAGGTCGATCTGGGTGCGGTCGCCGGTGATCACCATGCGGGAGCCTTCGCCGAGCCGGGTCAGGAACATCTTCATCTGCATGGTGGTGGCGTTCTGGGCCTCGTCCAGCACCACGAAGGCATTCGACAGGGTGCGGCCGCGCATGAAGGCCAGCGGCGCGATTTCGATGCGCTTTTCCTCGATCAGCTTGGCCAGTTGCTTGCCCGGCAGGAAATCGTTCAGCGCGTCGTAGAGCGGCTGCATGTAGGGGTCGACCTTGTCCTTCATGTCGCCGGGCAGGTAGCCGAGCTTTTCGCCGGCCTCGACCGCGGGGCGGCTGAGGATGATCCGGTCGACATGGCCGCCGATGAACATCGACACGCCGACGGCAACGGCGAGGTAGGTCTTGCCGGTGCCCGCGGGGCCGATGCCAAAGGCCAGTTCGTTTTCGAACAGCGACTGCACATAGGCCTTTTGCGCGTCGGTTCGCGGTTCGACCAGTTTCTTGCGCGTGTGGATCTCGACCTTGCCGCCCTTGAACATTTCAAGCTGGTCGCCGTCGCGGGTACCGGTGCCCGTCTCGGAGCCGCCCATGCGCAACTCGCGGTCGATATCGCCGGGCTCGACGGCGCGGCCCGCTTCGAGACGGGCATAGAGCGCCTGCAGCACGGTGACCGCCCTGCCCGACTGATCCTCCTCGCCGAAAATCGCAAGCTGGTTGCCGCGATGCACGATCTGCACGCCCAGCTTCTGTTCGATCAAGGCCAGATTGCGGGAATGCTCGCCGCACAGATCGACCATCAATCGGTTGTCGGGAAATTCGATCAGCAGCTCCTGGGCGGCTGCGTCGTCTTGCGGTGGGGTCAGGGCACCAATGGCCAATCCACTCTCCTCGTCTGGATCCGTATCCGAAGCGTGCCAACTTCGCGTCGGGGGCGCAAGATGGCCGGATGGATTTTCACCGGGTTGAAACAAAAAACGGCCGCCCGGGGTCTCGGGCGGCCGTTGGGGATGAACTTTTTGGGCATTCAGATCGCATCGACGATCTTCGAGCCTTCCTTGAAGGGGCCGGTGGCCACGCCCGGGGGCGCCACGCCGGAACAGACCGGCTTGCCGTCGGGTGCCAGCCGCTGCGACAGGTACCCTTCCAGGCCGTCGTCGATGATCCAGTGATCGCAGCCGGTCGGGTCGACCCAGATGCCTGCCTTGAGCGTGCTGAGATCCTTGGCGTCGATGCCACGGTCGACGGTTTTGTCGGTCGCTTCGCAGGCGGCCAGCCCACCCAGTGCGGCAAGGAGAACAATACCTTTTACACGTTTCATGTTCATTCCCCTCAGTTCACGCAGATGATTTCGACGCGACGGTTCTGCGCCATATTGGCCGCGCTGGTGTTGGGCACGCGCGGGTCGCGTTCGCCATAGCCGCGAATTTCGACAATGCGCGCGCCCGTAGCGCGCCCGACGCGGGCGACCGAATTGGCGCGGTTCTTGGACAGGCGCAGGTTATAGGCATCCGACGCCCGGCTGTCGGTGTGACCGGTGACGATATAGCCGCTGGCGCCGGTGGTGCGGAAGAATTCGGCCAGGCGCTGCTGCCCGGCCGCGTTGATACGGTAGCTGTCGGTGGCAAAGAACTGGTCGCTGGGCATCGTACCGCACAGGTTGCCCCGGCGGCAGACCGGGGTGCCGTCGCGGCGCACGTGAGGGGTCATGTAGCCCTCGGCGCCATCGTCCATGACCCAGTGTTCGCAGCCGTCCGGATCCACCCAGATGGTCGGAATATACCGTTCGCCGATCACCGTGCGCTGCTGCGTTCCCGCGTCCTGAGCATGCGCCGGCGCGAGCAGGCCGCCGGCAAGCGCCACCAGTGCGGCAAACAGCAGGAGCGCGCCCTTCAGTCTCAGTTCAATCACCGCAGAATTCCTTCACCTATACCCTCTGGCCGTCTGGTCCACGCCCCGGACGACGCCCGGACGACGGCCGCCCGAAAATGTTGTGGCCAGATTATGAAAGTCATGCGTCCATGTGAAGGAAAAATTACCACATATTGTGTCATTACGCGCGACACTCACCAGAAAACCGCTGAATTATCCCGAATCACTTTTGTAATGGCCGCAAAAGGCGGGATTTCGGGCCTGGAAATGTGGCGATTTTGGACACCGACCCGAGACCGGGAAAATGAATTGTCGCGTCATCTCGCGGCAAAGGCGATGAACAGGCAGATCTGTTTCCGGTCGCGGAACAATAGACCGGCACCTGGGGCCACCGGGACGCTTCCACGGGATGCCGGAATTCTGTATATTTCTCTTATTGTTCGATTTCTGGGAACAAGGCCTCTTGAGCATCATTCCGGTGTTCGGGGGCAGGCCTTGGCAAACATGGGGGTGTTTGACTATGAAATTTCTTGCAACTACCGGGGCAGCGCTGGTGCTGTCCTGTCTTGCCGTGACCGCTGTCTCGGCTGAACAACTGAAACGTATTCCGACCAAGCCCGGAACAGACGGCAACGCCATCACGATCAGCTGTTTCCGCGGACCGTGGAGCCAGGTGATCTGGGATCGGCCCAACGCAATCTTTGTCGAGGACCTGGTCAAGATCGGCTATACCTATCCGCAGGCGCATGCCATCGGCGAACGGGTCTGCCGTGACGAATACGGGCAGGGCGAGCACGAGTATATGGCCAGCACCCTGCGCAAAATCATGGCGACGACCCCTCCCGGGCACTGAACCATCCGGAGGGCAGGCCGATCCCTATCGCCTGCCCGCCAGACCTCTGACTGACCCTGCGACCGGCAGGAGCGATCGCTGTCAGACGCGTTCGCCAGCTAGGGAATTTGCGCCGGAACTGACAATTTTCACCCGCGCGATG
Organism: Seohaeicola saemankumensis; assembly: GCF_020171285.1. Lineage (GTDB taxonomy): Bacteria > Pseudomonadota > Alphaproteobacteria > Rhodobacterales > Rhodobacteraceae > JAIUZI01. The sequence continues at coordinate 180,546 of NZ_JAIUZI010000007.1, read as the reverse complement.
TCGCCCACGGCGGCGCCGGAGTCCTTGACATGGACCGCGTGCAGGTAGTCGGATTTGCCCACCATCTGGCCGTCAAACCGCCCCGGCTTTTCAAACAGAACACTGACCTCGCGGCCAACCATCGCGTCCTGGGCCGAGCGTTGCTGCCGGGTGATCAGCGCCTGCAGCCGCTGCAGCCGTTCGGACGCGACATCGTCGTCGACCTGCGGACGTTCGGCGGCCGGGGTGCCGGGCCGGGTCGAATATTTGAACGAATAGGCATAGCCGTAATTCACCTCTTCGATCAGGTCCAGCGTGGCCTGGAAATCCGCCTCGGTCTCTTCGGGGAACCCGACGATAAAATCGCCGGACATCAGGATATCGGGGCGGGCGGCGCGGATTCGCTCGATCAGCCGCAGATAGCTTTCGGCGGTATGCGACCGGTTCATCCGCTTCAGGATTCGATCCGACCCGGACTGCACCGGCAGATGCAGATAGGGCATCAGCTTGGCGCAGGTCCCGTGCGCCTCGATCAGGTCATCGCCCATGTCGTTGGGGTGGCTGGTCGTGAACCGGATCCGCTCCAGCCCGTCGATCTTGTCCAGCTCCCAGATCAACCCGGCCAACGTCAGGTCGCCCGTCGCTCCGGCCCCGTGATAGGCATTGACGTTCTGCCCCAGCAAGGTGATCTCGCGCACGCCGCGGTCAACTAGGTCGCGCGCCTCTGACAGGATGCGGTCGGCCGGCCGGCTGACCTCGGCGCCCCGTGTATAGGGCACCACGCAGAAGGCGCAGAACTTGTCACAGCCCTCCTGCACGGTCAGAAAGGCCGCCGGGGCGCGTTTCGACTTGGGCCGGTTCTTCAGAACCTCGAACTTGTCCTCGGGCGGGAAATCCGTGTCCAGCGCCTTGTCCCCGTTGCGGGTTTTCGCTTCCAGCTCGGGCAAACGGTGATAGCTTTGCGGCCCGACGACCAGATCGACCAGCGGCTGACGGCGCATGATCTCTTCGCCCTCGGCCTGCGCGACACAGCCCGCCACGCCGATCTTGAGGTCGGGGCGCGCGTCTTTCAGCCCACGGAACCGGCCCAGTTCGGAATAGACCTTCTCGGCCGCCTTTTCCCGAATATGACAGGTATTCAGCAGGATCATATCCGCATCATCCGGGCTTTGCGTTTCCACATATCCCTGGCCGCCCAGCGCCTCGGCCATGCGTTCGCTGTCATAGACATTCATCTGACAGCCGTAGGTCTTGATAAATAGCTTCTTGGGCACGGTCATCGTTTCGGCCTTCCGGATCTGATCAAGCGGGCGGCATAGACACATCTGCGGCATCTTGCAATGCACGCGCAATTAACCGAGTCTGTTGCAAAACGCCAGAACGGCAACAGGCGGACGAATTTCATGAACTACTCATCGCTCAACGATTTCCTGCGCCGGGGCAAAGCCGTTTTGGCCAAAGGGCCGGTGGCGTTGATCTTTGTCGAGGACGACGTCGAAATCGCAACCACCCTGCGTCACCATATCCAGTGCGGGTTCGTCTCCGTCGTGGCGCTGATGCCGGATGCCTTCAGCCTGCCCGAAGATCTGGCCGACAAGGTGCACAGGGTACCGTTCAACTGTGGCCCGCGCATGGCGGTATTCGATGCCGTCAACAAGGTGATCGCGGCCGCGCAGGGCACGTGGCTCTATTACTGTTTCAATGCCGAATACCTGTTCTATCCATTCTGCGAGACGCGCACGGTCGGCGAAATGCTGGCGTTTCACACCGAAGAACGCCGCGATGCCATGCTGACCTATGTCATCGACCTGTATGCCGACGATCTGGAAATCTGCCCGAATGCCGTCTCGCTGGACCGCGCCCAACTGGACAAATCCGGCTATTACGCCCTGGCCCGAAACGACGCCAGCAACCACAACCACCCCAAGGAACGACAGCTCGACTTCTTTGGCGGGCTGCGCTGGCGATACGAGGAACACATACCTGCCGTCAGCCGCAAGATCGACCGAATCGCCCTGTTCCGCGCCGCGCCGGATCTGCAGCTGCGGACGGATCACACCTTCAACGACGAAGAGTACAACACCTACGCCTGCCCGTGGCACCACAACCTGACCGCGGCGATCTGTTCCTTCCGCACCGCCAAGGCCCTAAAGCGCAACCCCGGCTCCACCTTCGACATTCACAGCTTTCGCTGGCACAATTCGACCCCGTTCGAATGGCATTCGCGGCAATTGCTGGACCTCGGCCTGATGGAACCGGGCCAATGGTTCTGACCCCCTCGCACCGCGCGCCGGAAAATTTCAAATTTTCCGTCAAAATTCTTTGAAAGAATTTTGGGCCGTTGCGCTAGCGGGACAGGATCGTGGGAAACCAATCTTCGCGCAGCCGCTGCCCGGCGGCCATCCCATGCCCGGGAAACGGCGGTGACGTCGGGCCCGGACGTTCGACATAACGGGCATCGTCACCCACCAGTCGCAGCGAGAACGCCCGGCGGCGGACCGCCGAACTGTTTCCGCGCGCCCCGTGCAGGGTGCGGAAATGAAAAGCGACGGCATCGCCTGGCTGCATTTCGAACTCGACGATCCGCATCCCCTCCGCCTCGGGGTCCGGAACCGGCATGTATTGACCTTCGTCGGGAAAGAACCCCGCCTCGGACACCCAGCGTGTCGGCAAGACCTCCCGCGCCCAGGCGTGCGATCCCGCCACGCAGCGCAGCGTCGCCTCGCGGACCGGATCCAGCGGCGACCAGAAACTGACGGTCTGGCGGCCCTCGACAAAGTAATAGGGCCCGTCCTGATGCCACGGGGTCGCCATCGAGGTGCCCGGCTCCTTGACCAGCACGTGATCGTGAAACATCTGCACCCGGTCCGATTGCATCAGGTCTGCCGCCACCGCCGCGGCGTCCGAGGTTTCGACCACCTCCCGAAACTCGGCAAACCGGGTCCAGTTGCAATAGTCGTCAAAGAACCGTCCGGTCTGCCCCGGTTTTTCGTTGTTCGATGCATAGGGCCCGGGATCGGCCATATTGGCCTCGACCCCCGCGCGCAGCAGGTCCACCTGATCTGCAAACAGCCCGCGCACCAGCACGACGCCATCGCGCTGATAAGTATCGACGTCGTCGGGTGTCAGCAGAGGATGCACGGCCACAGGGCGCGCAGGTCAGGTCTTGCGCCGCAGCCGGATCACCACGTCGACCGAGGCGATCTCGACGCCGTCGGGGGCATCTGGCAGGCGGGTGATCTGAAGCTGGTCTGCAGGCGCGTCCGACAGCCGCCCTTCATCTTCCCAGAAGAAGTGCGGGTGATCGTGGGTATTGGTGTCAAAATAGCTTTTGGACCCATCCACGGTGATCTCTTGCAGTACCCCCGCGTCGCAAAACGCGCGCAGGGTATTGTAGACGGTCGCCAGCGACACCGCTGCCCCATTGGCTTTTGCCGCCTCGAACAGGCTTTCCGCCGTGACATGCCGGTGGCGGCCGTCGCCAACCAGCAACTCGGCCAAGGCCATTCGCTGCCGGGTCGGGCGCAATCCGGCACCCGACAGCCAATCGGTCGCGTAGGTATTGGTCTGTGACGTCATCTGCGAGTCCTGCCTGGTCTGATGACATGATATATAATGCCGCGACGGGCCAAATTTCAAATGAAATTCATTCGCAAACTCGTTCCGCCCGCTGCCGCCTTGCGCGCGCCGGACCGCCGCGCCACCCGTGCAGAACCCTTGCAGGACCCTTGAACCGGGTGCTAGAGGAAGCCAGATCTAAAACGACGCTTTGGCAGGAGACACGGCAGCATGGCCCAATACCCCAGCAGTTTTGACAAAGAGGACTTGCTCAAATGTGCACGGGGCGAACTGTTTGGCCCCGGCAACGCGCAGCTGCCCGAACCACCGATGCTCATGATGGACCGCATCACCGAAATTTCGGACGATGGTGGCGAAAACGGCAAGGGTCACGTGGTGGCGGAGTTCGACATCACCCCCGATCTCTGGTTTTTTGACTGCCACTTTCCCGGCAACCCGATCATGCCGGGGTGTCTCGGGCTTGACGGGCTGTGGCAGCTGACCGGTTTCAACCTGGGCTGGCGCGGCTGGACTGGCCGCGGCATGGCCGTTGGCGTCGGCGAGGTCAAGCTGACCGGAATGGTGCGTCCGGACCGCAAGATGCTGACCTATTATGTCGACTTCACCAAGGCCCTGCAGACGCGGCGCTTGACAATGGGCGTCGCCAATGGCCGGGTGGAGGCGGATGGGGAAACCATCTATCATGTCAAGGATATGAGGGTCGCGCTGTCGGACGCCTGACGCCAGCAACTATGGAATAAAGGAGACCGCCGATGCGTCGCGTCGTCGTCACAGGGCTGGGCATTGTCTCGTCCATCGGAAACAACGCAGCAGAAGTGCTCGAGTCTTTGAAAACGGGCAAGTCCGGGATCGTCGCGGCCCCCGACATGGTTGAACACGGCTTTCGAAGCCAGATCGCAGGGGCGCTGGACATCGACGTGACCCAGCATGTCGACAAACGCACGCTGCGCTTCATGGGGCCGGGTGCGGCCTATGCCCATATCGCCATGCAAGAGGCGATCGCCGACGCGGGCCTGGGCGAGGACGACATCGTCAACCCGCGCACCGGCCTGGTGGCCGGGTCGGGCGGGCCATCGACCAGCGCCATGCTGACCGCGCATCAGACCGTCGCCAAGACCGGCGCGACCAAACGCATCGGCCCCTTCGCGGTGCCCAAGTGCATGAGCTCGACGATCTCGGCCAACCTGTCGACCGCGTTCAAGATCAAGGGCATCAACTATTCCATCACCTCCGCCTGCTCGACCTCGCTGCATTGCATCGGCAACGCCGCCGAACAGATCATGCTGGGCAAACAGGACGTGATGTTCGCCGGCGGCGGCGAAGAGCTGGACTGGACCCTGTCGTGCCTCTTTGACGCAATGGGCGCGATGTCGTCGAAATACAACGACGCGCCGGAAACCGCCTCGCGCGCCTTCGACGCCAACCGCGACGGTTTCGTGATCTCGGGCGGCGGCGGCATCGTCGTGCTCGAGGAACTGGAACACGCCAAGGCGCGCGGCGCCAAGATCTATGCCGAGGTCACCGGCTACGCCGCCACTTCGGACGGTCATGACATGGTTGCCCCCTCGGGCGAAGGCGGCGAACGGGCCATGCGGCTGGCGCTGTCCACCCTGCCCGAGGGCCGCAAGGTCGGCTATATCAACGCCCACGGCACATCGACCCCGGTCGGTGACGTCGGAGAAGTCGAAGCCGTGCGCCGCGTGTTCGGCCAGGGCAGCACCCCGCCGATCAGTTCAACCAAGTCGATGACCGGCCACGCCCAGGGGGCCGCCGGTGCGCTCGAGGCGATCTTCTGCCTGCTGATGCTCGACAACGACTTCATCGCCCGCTCGATCAACGTCGAAACGCTGGACCCGGCGCTTGATCCCTCGGAAATCGCTTTGGAAACTGTGTTCGATGCCGGTCTCGACAGCGTCATGACCAACAGCTTCGGCTTCGGCGGCACCAATGGATCCATGATCCTGTCCAAATACCGTGGGTAACGAATAAGATGTCTGAACTTCTCAAAGGGAAACGCGGCCTGATCATGGGCGTCGCCAATGATCGGTCGATCGCCTGGGGCATTGCGCGCGCCATGGCCGGTGCCGGGGCCGAACTGGCCTTTACCTATCAGGGCGAAGCCTTTGGCAAACGACTGGAACCGCTGGCGCAATCCGTCGGCTCCGATTTCATGGTCGATGTCGATGTTACCGACGATGCCTCGCTGGATGCGGCGTTCTCGCAGCTGGCCGACCGCTGGCCGACCATCGATTTCGTCGTGCACGCCATCGCCTTTTCCGACAAATCCGAACTGACCGGGCGGTTCCTGAACACCAGCCGGGCCAATTTCAAGAACTCGCTGGATATCTCGGCCTATTCCTTTATCGAGGTCGCCCGCCGGGCGCACCCGCTGATGGTCGAAAACGGCGGTACCCTGCTGACACTGACCTATCAGGGCTCAAACCGTGTGGTCCCGAATTATAACGTCATGGGCGTCGCCAAGGCTGCGCTGGAATCGGCGACCCGCTATCTGGCCAACGATCTGGGCCCCGAGGGCATCCGCGTCAACGCGATCTCGCCCGGCCCGATGAAGACCCTGGCCGGGGCCGCCATCGGCGGGGCGCGCAAAACCTACAAACACACAGACCAGAACGCCCCCCTGCGCAGCAACGCCACGCTCGAGGCGGTCGGCGGCACAGCGGTTTACCTCGCCTCCGATGCGGGGGCCTGCACAACCGGTGAAATCGTCCGGGTCGACGGCGGTTTCCACATCCTCGGCATGCCGCAGCCCGACCACCTGTAACCCCCCGCGCGGGGCCAGCGCCATCTGCTCCCGCCAGAGATCACCGGATGCAGCGATCCCGCTGCCTCCGCCCCCCTGACAGGGGGCGGGCGAGGCGCGCAAAATGGCCATATTGTCTCCCCGGCCAAGGCACTGTTTTCGAAATGTTTCCACGCAGCCGCCAACGGTTTGCCATCTTTTTCGATCATGATCCGTCTCATGACACAGACTGACCTGATAGAGGGCGACAGCTCTCCCGCCCCCCGACGCTCGCGCGTGCTACGCCTGATGATCTGGTCCACCATGGGCCTGTGCGGCATGCTGATGGCCGCCGTGGTTCTCTCCGAACCGCGCGTCGCGGACAAAGTGCACCTTCTCGCCGACGAACTGAACGGAAGACTCGCCAGCCTGCACGGGGCAGACGACGACACACAGGGCGTGGCGCCCGGCGAACGCCCTGCCGTCCGGGTGATGCCCGCCGACCGCATCCCGGTCCGCCGCGCCGGCAGCGCCCCGGAAAGCTGAGCGGCTTCTGTCTGATCGAAAGCACCCGCCCCGGGGGCGCTTTACGCCCCGCGCAGGGCCGCCCGCAATTCCGTCTCCAGCACGGCAAGCATGTCGCCTGCCGGTAGGCTGCGCGCCCGTGCGGCCCCCTGCCCGGCCCATTGCGCGCCATAGCCGAATTCGCCCCTTGCCCTGGCTGCCGCGTTCAGCGCCTTGCCCGCGTCATAAGCGATCGGGTAATCCGGCACATCGCCCGCCACCACCGTCTCGGCCCAGCCTGTAAAGCGGTTCGCCAGACAGCGCGCCGGGCGTCCCGATATGGCCGGGGTCATGGTCGTCTGCCCCGCCGCCGCGCCCAGCAACGCCGCGCGATACCCCTCGTCCGCCGCGCTTTCCGGACAGCCGACAAAGGCCGTGCCCAATTGCGCCGCCGCGCCGCCCGCCGCCAGCGCCGCCGCAATATTGCCGCCGGTCATGATCCCGCCGGCGGCAACCACCGGAACCTCCAGCTCCCGCGCCAGAATGCGGGTCAGCTCCAGACACGCCAGACGCTCGTCCGGCAGCGCGGGGTCGAACACCCCGCGATGGCCCCCCGCCTCCCAACCCTGTGCGATCACCGCATCCATGCCCGCCGCCTGCCCGGCGCGCCCCTCGGCCAGAGAGGTGGCCGAGGACATCAGCACGATCCCCGCCGCCTTCAGCGCCGCGACCCGCTCGGGCTGCGGCAGGCCAAAGTGGAAACTGACGACGGCCGGACGTTCCTCCAGCAGCACCGCCTGCATCGCGTCATCAACCAGAAAGCTGGTGTAGATCTCTTGCAGCGCCACCGGCGGTGCGGCCCCGTACCCGGCAAACAACGGCTCCAGACGGCGCAACCAGGCCGCCTCTCTCGCCGGGTCGGCCACCGCCGGGCGGTGGCAGAACAGGTTGATGTGAAACGGTCCTTCGGTGGCGCCGCGGGTCTCGCGGATCATCGCCCGCGCACCGGCGGCCCCGGCGGCACCGACCCCCAGAGAGCCGAGCCCCCCCGCATTGCTGACCGCCGCCGCCATCGCCGGGGTCGAAACACCTGCCATCGGGGCCTGTATGATCGGATATCGGATGCCCGCCAGCCGGGTGAACGCCGTTTCCATGCCTGGGTCTCCTCCTGCCACTGTGGCGCAGGAAACCGCGCCGGCGGCCCCAAGGCAACCCCCGCCCCTGCAGGGACCCCCTTTCCCCTCCCGCGCTCCTGTGCAAATCTGCGCCCAATCCGGAGGATCCCTATGCCCATTACAACCTGCGTATTCGACGCCTATGGTACCCTGTTCGACGTTGCCGCCGCCGCGCGGCAGGCCGCCGCCGAACCCGCATTTCCCGCTCTCAAAGAGCGCTGGAGCGATGTCGCCGCGCGCTGGCGGCTGAAACAGTTGCAGTATTCCTGGCTGCGCGCCGTGGCCGATGTGCATACAGATTTCTGGGAAGTCACGCAAAACGGGCTGGACTGGGCGCTCGAGGCGACCGGGCTCGACGGCGACCCGGCCCTGCGCGAACGCCTGCTGGCGCTCTACTGGGAGCTTCAGGCCTATCCCGAAGTCCCCACCATGCTGACCGCGCTCAAGGATATGGGCATGAACACCGCGATCCTGTCCAACGGTTCACCGCCGATGCTCGACGGCGCGGTGCAATCCGCAGGTATCGGCGACGTGCTCGATGACGTGCTGTCGGTGGAATCCGTCGGCATCTTTAAACCGGACCGCCGGGTTTACGACCTTGTTGGCCAGCGCTTTGGCTGTGCGCCCGGCGAGGTGCTTTTTGTCTCCTCCAACGGCTGGGATGCGGCGGCGGCTTCTGGCTACGGCTTTGTCACGGCCTGGGTCAACCGGGCCGGCGAACCGGTGGACCGGCTGCCCTGGACCCCGGCGCATGTGCTGTCCGACCTGACCACCATTCCCGACGTCGCGGGCGCGCAATGAGCTTCTTTTCCACCACGGATGGCCGCAAGCTTTGGTTCGAGGACACAGGCCAGGGCCAGCCGCTGCTGTGTCTGGCCGGTCTGACCCGCTGCAGCCGCGATTTCTCTTTCCTCGCGCCGCATGTGCAGGACCTGCGCATGATCACGCTGGATTACCGCGGGCGCGGACAGTCGGACTACGATCCCGATTACCAGAACTACAACGTTCTGCGCGAAGGTCACGACGTGCTGGAACTGCTCGATCACCTCGGTCTGGACAAGGTGACGGTGCTGGGCACCTCGCGCGGCGGGCTGATCGCCATGGCGCTGGCCGCCAGCCATCCCGAACGGCTGTCGGGCGTGATCCTGAACGACATCGGGCCGGTTGTCGAACCCGTGGGCATCGCCCGGATCATGGACTACGTGGGCAAGAAACCCGCCGCCAGGACGCTGGACGCCGCCGCGCTCGACCTTGCCGCCGCCATGGCCCCGCAGTTCCCCGGCGTCCCGCTCGAGGTCTGGCGCAAACAGGCCGAGATCCAGTACCACCAGACCGGCGACGGGCTGGAACTGCGCTATGATCCCAAACTGCACAACGCGCTGCTGGACCAGGCCGCCACCGGTGCGATCCCGGACATGTGGCTGTTTTTCGAGGCGCTGCGCAACCTCCCGGTTGCCGCGCTGCGCGGCGCCAATTCGGACATCCTGACCGCCGCAACACTGGCGGAAATGCACAAGCGCCACCCGGGTATGATTTCTGCCGACGTGGCCGACAGGGGTCACGTGCCCTTTCTCGACGAGCCGGAATCGCTGGACCTGATCCGCCAGTTGCTGGACCACAGCAAATGAGCAGTCTGGATATGATCGAGGCCGCCGCGCGACGGCTGCAGGGCCACGCGCGCCGCACGCCGCTGCTCGGCTCGCCCTTTCTGGACGACATCGCCGGGCGTCGGGTTCTGGTGAAACCCGAATGCCTGCAGCACACCGGCAGTTTCAAGTTTCGCGGCGGCTGGTCAGCGCTCTCGGCGCTTGATCCCGCCACGCGCGCGCGCGGCGTCATCGCCTTTTCCAGCGGCAACCATGCGCAGGGGGTCACCCTGGCCGCCAAGCTGCACGGCGTGCCGGCGGTCATCGTGATGCCGTCCGACGCCCCCCGGATCAAGGTCGAGAACACCCGCGCCTACGGGGCCGAAGTTGTGCTCTACGACCGGGCCAGTGGCGACCGCGACGCCATTGGCGCGCAACTGGCCGCCGAACGCGGGCTGACCCTGATCAAACCCTATGACGAACCGCAGGTGATCGCCGGTCAGGGCACCTGCGGGCTTGAAATAGCCGAACAGACGGCGGAACTGGGCATTGACCAGGCCGAGGTGCTGATCCCCTGCGGCGGCGGCGGGCTGACCGCGGGCGTCGCACTGGCGCTGGAGACCAAGGCGCCCGGCCTGCGCGTGCGCCCGGTCGAACCGGAAGGTTTCGATGATGTCGCAAGATCCCTGCAATCGGGCAGGATCGAAAGGAACCCGCGCCTGAGCGGATCGCTCTGCGACGCGATCATCACGCCCTCGCCCGGCGAACTGACCTTTCCCATCATGCAGCGTCTTTGCGGCCCCGGTCTCGTCGTCAGCGAAGAAGACGCCCTGCGCGCCATGGCGCTGGCCTTTACCCGGCTCAAGATCGTGATCGAGCCAGGCGGTGCTGTGGCCCTGGCGGCGGCGCTGTTCCACCCGGCCAGTACGGCGGGCGACACGGTGATCGCCGTCGCATCGGGCGGCAATGCCGACAGCGGCCTGTTCCGGCAGGCGCTGGAAACCCATGCGTGACGCCAGCCCCATGCCCGCCCGCCGCAACCCGCGCGCCCAAAAATCTTTCAAAGATTTTTGCCAAATTTCTTTCAAAGAAATTTCTGCGCCAGACCGCGTCTGTCACCGAACACGGGAGCGTTCCGCATGATGATAGCTGACCTCGGCGACGTCCGCCTGCACTACCGGATCGACGGCGACCCGGACGGTGCATCGGTCGTCTTCGCCAATTCGCTGGGCACCGACCTGCGACTGTGGGATGCGGTACTGCCGTTGCTGCCCGCCGGCTTGCGCATCATTCGCTTTGACAAGCGCGGACACGGGCTCTCCTCCCTGCCGCGCGGTCCCTATTCGATGGGGGCGCTGGTGCGCGATGCCGAGGCGCTGCTCGATCATCTGCAGGTGCGCGACTGCCTGTTCGTCGGCCTGTCCATCGGCGGCATGATCGCGCAGGGTCTCGCCGTCAAGCGGCTGGACATGGTCCGCGCCGTGGTCCTGTCCAACACCGGCGCCAAGATCGGCACCGCCCAGATGTGGGCCGACCGCATCGAAACCGCCCGCTCGCAGGGGCTTGGCGCGCTGGTTGACGGCACCATGGAACGTTGGTTCAGCAAGTCGTTCCGCGCCACCCCAGAGCTGGAGCTGTGGCGCAACATGTTCCTGCGCCAGCCGGTTGAGGGCTGGACCGGCTGCGCCGCCGCCATCTCGGGCACCGATTTCTATACCCCGGTCAGCGGGTTGCGGCTGCCGGTTCTGGGCATTGCCGGGGACGCCGACGGATCGACCCCGCCGGATATGGTGCGCGAAACCGTGGACCTTGTGCCCGGTTCTCAGTTCCACCTGATCCGGGGCGCCGGCCACCTGCCCTGCGTGGAAAAACCCGCCGACTATGCCGCCTTGCTCGGCAAGTTCATCGCCGACACCGGCCATGCATAACCCTCTGACCGAGACCTGACATGGCCCGTTTCCTGCTTGTTCACGGCTCCTGCCACGGCGCGTGGTGCTGGCGCGACCTGATCCCGGCGCTGGCCGCGCTGGGGCATGATGCCCGTGCCATCGACCTGCCGGGCCATGGTAACGACACAACCCCGCTCGCCGATCAGACGCTGGAACGGTGCCGCGATGCCGTGCTGGCGGCCTCGACCCCCGACAGCATCCTGGTCGGCCATTCCTGGGGCGGCTACCCGATCGGGCTAGCCGCCGAGACCGCGCCGCAGGCGATGCGCGGGCTGGTGTTTCTGTGCGCCTATGTCCCCGCCGATGGCCAGTCGATGGTCGACCGCGCCCGCGCCGCCGCCCGCCAGCCGCTGAAGGGCGCGCTGAGCCGTGGCGACGACGGCGCCACCTACACGTTCAAACCCGAGGCCGCACCCGCCGCGCTCTACCACGACTGCAGCGCCGAGGCCCGCGATTTCGCCCTCGCGCACCTCGGCCCGCAGGCGACGCTGCCGCAAACCACCCCCGCCGAGATCACCGACCGCTTTGCCGCGGTGCCCAAGGCCTACATCCGCTGCACCGACGACCGCACCATCCCGCCCGAGCACCAGGCCGAAATGTGCCGCGACTGGCCCGAAGGGACCGTTCACGCGATGCCCACGTCGCATTCGCCGTTCCTGTCCGATCCCGCCGGGCTTGCCGCCTTGCTCGACCACATCGAAAGGACGCTGTGATGGCCGGTTCCGTATTCGACAGCCCGATGTACGCGCGTCTGTTTCCCGCCACCGAGGTGGGCCGCCTTTTCACCGACAGCGCCGAAATCCGCGCGATGATCCTGGTCGAGGGCGCCCTGGCCAAGGCGCAGGGCGCGCTGGGTGTGATCCCCGAGGCCAGCGCCGCCGCCATTTCCCGCGCCGCGATGGAGATCCAGATCGACCCCGGGCATCTGGCGGAACCCACTGGCCAGAACGGTGTCTGCGTTCCGGGCCTGGTGGCGGCATTCCGCACCGAGATGCAGGCACCGGAGCACGCGCAGTACCTGCATTGGGGCGCGACCTCGCAGGACATCATCGACACCGGTCTGATGCTCCGGCTCAGGCAGGCGCTGGCGCAAATGGAAAACGGTCTGCGCGGGGTAATCACGCCGCTGGCCGCCCTGGCCGAAACCCACGCCGACCTACCGATGGCCGCGCGTACCTTTGGCCAACACGCCACCCCGACCAGCTTTGGCGCGGTGACCGCCGCCTGGGGCATGCCGCTGATCACCCTGACAAAGGAGCTGCCCGCCCTGCGCGCCGACTGCCTGCTGGTGTCGCTCTCTGGGGCCGCCGGCACCGCCTCGGCCCTTGGCCGGCAGGCGGCCGAAACCCGCGCCCGGTTGGCCGCCGACCTTCGCCTGGGCGATCCCGGTCGCGGCTGGCACACGGACCGCACCCCGATCCTGCGGATCGCCGACTGGATGACCCGCACTGCGCTGGCCCTTGGCAAGATCGGCGAAGACGCCACCGCCATGGTGCAAAGCGGCATCGCGGAACTGGATCTGGGCGGCGCTGGCGCCTCCTCGACCATGCCGCAGAAACAAAACCCGGTCGCGCCCTCGGCGCTGGTGGCACTGGCCCGTCACACCGCCGGGCAAACCGCCATATTGCACGGGGCGGCGATGCCCCGGCACCAGCGCGACGGGGCCGCGTGGTTCACCGAATGGATGTGCCTGCCGCAGATCGTTCTGGGCGCCGGATCGGCGCTGCAGGTCGCCGGCGCGCTCTGTGCCGCGATGACCCCGAAACCGAAGGCCATGACCGCCGCCTTCACCGGTGGCCTCGACATGATCCACGCCGAGGCGCTCAGCTTTGCGCTGACCGCCCACATGCCCCGGCCCGAGGCGCAGGCCGCCGTGAAATCCGCCTGTCGCGAGGTTCAGGAAACCGGCACGCCGCTGGCCCGCATCGCCGCACGGCGCTGGCCCGATCTGGACACCGCCACGCTGTTCACCCCGGCGGCGCAGATGGGCCAGGCCCCGGACGAGGCCCGCGCCTTTGCCGCGCTGGCCCGCGAACTGGCCCCGACATGACGCCACGCCAACCCACATTCCCCCTTTTCCAAAGGCGCGCCACCCCCTAGCGTCCGGGCAAAACCCCGAGAGTGTTCCGTGCGTCTGCCCGTCCTATTCATCCTCGTCACCGTGATGATCGACGCCATGGGCATCGGCCTGATCATGCCGATCATGCCCGATCTCATCCGCGAGGTTCAGGGCGGCTCGCTGGCCGACGCCGCGCTTTGGGGCGGCGTGCTGTCCACCGTCTTCGCGGTGATGCAGTTCCTGTTCAGCCCGATCATCGGCAACCTGTCGGACAGTTTCGGCCGCCGCCCGGTGATGCTGATCTCGCTGGCCGTGATGGCGGCGGACTACCTCGTGATGGCGTTGGCCGGGTCGATCTGGCTGCTCCTGCTCGGCCGCATCGTGGGCGGTATCACCGCCGCCACCCAGGCCACCGCCGGGGCCTACATGGCCGATATCTCGGAACCCACGCAAAAGGCCGCCAATTTCGGCCTGATCGGCGCGGGCTTTGGCGCCGGTTTCGTGCTGGGTCCGCTGATCGGCGGGCTGCTGGGCGAATTCGGCACCCGCGCGCCATTCTATGCCGCCGCAGGTCTGGCTGCGCTGAACTTTGTCTTTGGCTACTGGGTGATGGGTGAAACCGTCACCGACCGCACCCGCCGCCGCTTCACCTGGGCCCGGGCCAACCCGCTCAGCGCCTTTCGCGAAATCGCCCGCCTGCCCGCGATCCGCCCGCTGCTGGCGGTCTATTTCTTCTATTCCGTGGCGCTCTATGTCTACCCGGCGATCTGGTCGTATTTCACACAAGAACGCTTTGGCTGGACACCGCAGGTGATCGGCCTGTCGCTGGGTCTTTTCGGGGTGACCATGGCCATCGTCCAGGGCTGGCTGATCCGACTGACGCTGCGCTGGTTCGGCGAACGGTTCACGGTGATCTGGGGTCATGTGTTCGACATGATCACATTCGGCCTGCTGGCCTTTGTGACCAGCGGCACCCTGGCGCTGATCCTGACGCCGCTGGCCGCACTCGGCGCGGTGGTCTCCCCGGCGCTGCAGGGGATCATGTCGCGCATCGTCTCCGACGATCAGCAGGGCGAGTTGCAGGGCGTGATGACCAGCGTTCACGCCCTGTCGATGATCGTCTCGCCGCTGATGATGGCCAGCGTGTTTTCCGCCTTTACCCGCGAGGGGGCGGCGCTCTACCAGCCCGGCGCGCCTTTCCTGCTGTCCATGGCCCTGCTGGTGGTCGGCCTGTTCCTGTTCATGCGGACCCGGTTTTCCTTAGCGTGAACCGACCCGCCACGTCGCTTTCAAGCTTGCGACAGCACCCCGCCCGGTTCACGCTGTCCCAAAAACAGGGAGATCACCCATGCCAACCATCAAAGCGGCCGTCTGCCGCGAATTCGGCGCCCCGCTGGTCATCGAGGATATCCAGATCGCCGCGCCCGGCTTCGGCGAAGTCGAAGTCACCCTCGACGCCGTGGCCATCTGCCATTCCGACATCTCCTACGCCGAAGGCGCCTGGGGCGGCGATCTGCCGGCCGTCTACGGGCACGAGGCCGCCGGAACCGTCACCGCCATCGGAACCGGCGCCGGAAACTTCAACGTCGGCGATCCCGTGGTCGTCACCCTGATTCGCGCCTGTGGCTCCTGCCCCAGCTGCGCGGGCGGCGAACCCACCATCTGCGAAACCCCCTATGACGGGCTCAGGGGCCCGATCAAAACCGCCGACGGCGGCCCGCTGATGCAGGCGATGGCCTGCGGCGCCTTTGCCGAAAAGGTGGTGGTGAATCACCGCCAGATCGTGCGCATCCCCGACGACATGGGCCGCGACGTGGCCTGCCTGCTGTCCTGCGGCGTGATCACCGGCGTCGGCGCGGCGGTCAACGCCGCCAAACTGCGCGCCGGTCAGGACGTCGTGGTGATCGGCGCCGGCGGCGTCGGGCTGAACGCGATCCAGGGCGCCCGAATCGCCGGTGCCCGCCGCATCGTCGCGGTCGACATGACGCAGGACAAACTCGACATCGCCCGCGAATTCGGCGCCACCGACGGCGTTCTCGCAACCCACAAGGCCCCGTGGAAAGCCGCGTTTCGGGCCCTCGGCGGGCGCGGCGCCGACGCCGTCCTCGTCACGGTCGGCGCCATTCCCGCCTACGATTCCGCCCCCCGTTACCTCGGCCGCGGCGGCAAGGCGGTTATGATCGGCATGCCCCACTCCGGCGCCATGGCCGAATACGAACCGGTCACCATGTCCTTCCTCGGACAGGGCTTCATCGGCTCGAAAATGGGCGACGTGGTGATCCAGCGCGACATCCCCTGGATGATCGACCTCTACCAGCAGGGCCGCCTGAAACTCGACGAGCTGATCTCGGGCCGCTGGCGGTTCGACCAGATCAACGAGGCCATCGCCGACACCAAGACCGGCAGCGCCAAACGGAACGTCATCCTCTTCGACCGCTAGTCTTTCATCTCTTCCACAAATACTCCCGCCGGAGGCGTCCCTCCGCCGCCGCACATCCGGACCGTTGCCCATGAAACTGCAAGATCTCGACATCATCGTCACCGCCCCGCCCGCACCCGGCTGGGGCGGGCGCTACTGGATCCTGGTGAAACTCACCACCGACACCGGCATCACCGGCTGGGGCGAATGCTATGCCTCCTCCGTCGGACCGGAGGCGATGCGCGCCGTCATCACCGATGTCTTCACCCGCCACATGGCCGGCGAAAACCCCGAAAACATCGAACTGATGTTCCGTCGCGCCTATTCCTCGGGCTTCACCCAGCGCCCCGATCTCACCGTCATGGGCGCCTTCTCGGGGCTGGAAATCGCCTGCTGGGATATTCTCGGCAAGCACCGAGAGCGTCCGGTCTGGGCGCTGCTGGGTGGGCGGATGAACGATCGCATCCGCGCCTATACCTACCTCTACCCGCTGGCCCAGCACAATCTGACCGATTTCTGGACCGCCCCCGATCAGGCCGCCGAAAGCGCGCTCGATCTGGTTGCACGCGGCTACACGGCGGTTAAATTCGACCCCGCCGGCCCCTACACCATGCGCGGCGGTCACATGCCCGCGATGTCCGACATCGTGCAGTCGGTGGCCTTCTGCAAGGCGATCCGCGAGGCGGTCGGCACCCGGGCCGATCTGCTCTTTGGCACCCACGGGCAATTCACCACCGCCGGCGCGATCCGGCTGGGCCAGGCGCTTGAACCCTATGCGCCGCTCTGGTTCGAAGAACCGATTCCGCCCGACAATATCGACGAAATGGCCCGCGTCGCGCGCGCCGTGCGCATCCCCGTCGCCACCGGCGAACGGCTGACCACCAAGGCAGAGTTCGCCGCCGTCCTGCGCGCCGGGGCCGCCACCATCCTGCAACCGGCCCTGGGCCGCGCCGGCGGCATCTGGGAGATGAAGAAAACCGCCGCCATTGCCGAAGCCTATAACGCGCAAATGGCCCCGCACCTCTATGCGGGCCCCGTGGAATGGGCCGCCAACATCCATCTTGCCACCTCGATCCCCAACCTGCTGATGGCCGAAACCATCGAAACCCCGTTCCACGCGGCGCTGATCAACAACATGATCCGGGTCGAAGACGGCTTCATCACCCCGCCCGAAACACCCGGCCTCGGCATCGAGGTGAACGAAGCGCTCGCGCGCGCGCACCCCTACATCGGCGACGGGCTGCACCTGCAGATGCAAGAGGCCCCATGTGATTACGTGAACGGCAATTCCTTCCAGGGCGGCGCCCCCGCGACCGATCCTGCGGGCGATGATGCAACAGAGGGGTGACAGACCCCCGATTTCTGAGGCATTATGTCGGGAAAGCCGAATATGAGGATCCACCCGTGACCGCTCAGCCCGTTCAGTCCCTGACGCCCGAGACCCCTCGGGACATGGCGCACCGCGCCACAGATGCTGCCGCCTTTCTCAAGACGCTGGCACATGAAGGCCGGTTGATGATCCTGTGCCACCTCGGCGCGGGCGAGAAATCGGTGGGCGAACTCGAGGCGCTGCTCAGCATCCGGCAGGCGGCGGTCAGCCAGATGCTGGCGCGGCTGCGGGACGAAGGGCTGGTCAGCACCCGTCGCGACGGCAAAACCATCTTCTATTCGCTGGCCGATACCAACACCGAACAGGTGATCGGTCTGCTCTACTCGCTGTTCTGCGGTCAGGACTGACACGCGCGCTGCCGCCGCGAAGCTGGCCCCATGGGGCCGGGTGAGCGGCCACCGGCCCCGCGTGTCAAACCTCAGGCATGTCCCGCGCTGGCCGACAGGCTCAGCGGGTCCACCCCCAGCGACTTCAGCGCCGCGCCCCATTTCTCGTCATCCGGCATACCGAACAACAGGCTGGTATCGGCCTCGGCCGTCAGCCAGCCATTCATCGCGATCTCCTGCTCCAGCTGCCCGGGCCCCCAACCGGCATAGCCCAGCATCATCAGCGCCTTTTCCGGCCCCTCGCCGCTGGCTATGTCCTCCAGGATATCCAGCGTGGCGGTCATGCGGAACGCATCGCTCACGCGCATCGAATGCAGGTTGGCATCATAGTCGGGCGAGTGCAGGACAAAACCACGCGCCGTCTCCACCGGTCCACCGAAATAGACGGGCATCTGCGCATGACTGGGCTGTTCCGGTGCGATCTCCAGCTGGGTCAGCAAATCACCCAGCCGCAGATCAGCGGCCGGTTTGTTCACGATCAGCCCCATTGCGCCCTCGTCGCCATAGCTGCACATGAACACCACCGAGTGTTCAAACCGGATGTCTCCCATCCCCGGCATCGCGATCAGAAGTTTGCCTGTCAGATCCATTTGGTCCGCCCTTGCTTTTCTCCTCCAAGAATGGCCCCGCCCCCGACCCAGTGCAAGGGTCGCCGTCAAAACCTGCGAAAATTGCAATATGTTGACCGGATCGTGACTTGGCATTTCAGCCATCAAGGCGCATCTAAGGGGCATGATGATGCGAATGATCACCCGTCTGGCCCTCTGCGCCGCACTATTGCCCGCCCTGGTGCTGACCGCCCTGCCCGCCCGCGCCGACACCCGGTTCGGCGGCGTCGGCGATCTGGTGCGCATCGACGTGCTCGATGGCGGAATGACGCCGCGCGGCACCTACCAGACCGCCCTGCGGCTGACGCTCAAGGACGGCTGGAAAACCTACTGGCGCGCGCCCGGCGATGCCGGCATCCCGCCCAGCTTCAGCTGGCGAGGCTCGCGCAACGTCGGCGATGTCGCCATCACATGGCCCGCGCCACAGGTCTTCGACAGCGGCGGCCTGCGCACCATCGGCTATCAGCGCGAACTGGTGCTGCCGGTCGAAATCACCCCCTCGCGCGCCGGCCAGCCCGTCCGCCTGCGCGGCGTGATGGAGGTCGGCGTCTGTTCCGACATCTGCGTGCCCGGCACCCTGAAATTCGACCATGATCTTGATGCGGCGGCGGGCAGCAACCCGGCCATCGTCGCGGCGCTGGCCCAGCGCCCCTATTCCGCCCAGGAGGCCGGCGTTCGCGCCGCCACCTGCCGCCTGAGCCCGACCGCCGATGGCATCCGGGTCGAGGCGCGCATCCGCATGCCATCGGCCGGCGGCCGCGAACTGGCGGTGATCGAACCCGGCGACCCGTCGATCTGGGTCTCGGGCATCGACGTCACCCGCAGCGGCGACACCCTGACCGCATCGGGCGAACTGATTTCCGAAACCGGCAGCAGCTTTGCCCTCGACCGCTCGCAGCTGCGCTTCACCGTGCTCGGCAACCGCCACGCTGTCGATATCCTCGGCTGCACGCCGGGCTGACCGGCATGTCCCGCACCCCACTTCTCGGCGCCATCGCGGTGCTGATCCGGGGCGATCAGGTGCTGCTGGCGCGGCGTGGCAAATCGCCCGACGCCGGGCTCTGGGGGTTTCCCGGCGGCCATGTGGAACTGGGCGAAACCGCGCTTCAGGCCGCTGTGCGCGAACTGCAAGAGGAAACCGGGGTGCTTGCCGACCCGCTGGGCTATCTGACGAATGTCGACGTGCTCCGGCATCACCCCGACGGTTCGGTCGCGGTGCATTACCTGCTGGCTGCCGTTCTCTGCCGGTTCCGCTCGGGCGATCCGGTCGCCGCCGATGACATCACCGACGCCGCATGGGTCGACTGCGCCCGCATCCGCGCCGGTGAATTGCCGATGAGCGCCAGCGTCGCCGAGGTCATGGAACTGGCGCTGGCCCGCCGTTAGACCTGCCGCGCCGCGCCGCGCCCATAGACCAGCGCCGACAGCAGGAACGCCACAACCGTAATCGCCAGAGCCCCCGGCACGAACAACGCGAGGCCGGCGCGCACCGGCGACAGCGCATTCAGCGCAGGCACCGCATCGATCAGCGCCTGCGGCAGGGTCCCGGTCGCCAGCGCCCAGCCCAGCGTCACCGCCAGCCACCCCAGCACCACCAGACCGGTCGCCACGACCACCGCCCGTACGGCCCGGTTCGGGCTGCGCAGCGCCCGCCGCAACGCGGTGATTGGGCGCGCGACATCGTTCTGCACCGCCACCAGCGCCGGCACCACCAGCAGCACCAGAAACATCCCGAACCCCAGCCCGTACACCAGCGTGATCACCGTCGGCTTCAGGAATTGCGCCTGCTGCGACTGTTCATACAGCAGCGGCGCCAGCCCCAGCACCGTCGTCAGCGTGGTCAGCAGCACCGGCCGCAGCCGGTCGGCGGCGGCATCCACGATCGACGGGATCAACCCGCGATCCTGCGCGTACTGGTCGATCGTGGTCACCAAAACGATGGAATCGTTGATGATGATCCCGGTCATTCCCAACAGCCCGACAACCGTGAACATGCTCAGCGGCACATCCCACAAATGGTGGCCATAGATCGTACCGACCAGACCAAAGGGGATGATCGCCATCACCACCAGCGGCCGGGTCCAGCTGGCAAAGATCCAGGCCAGCACCAGGTAGATACCGGTCAGGCACAGGATCAGCCCGGTGCGCGCCTCTTTCAGGAAATCATCTTCCTGCTCGCTCAGGCCTGACATCCGCCATTCTACCTGCCGCTGGCTGGCGATTTCGGGCAGGATCTCATCCTTCAGCGCGGTCTGGATCTCTTCGGCGCGGGCCGGGTCGTCTTCGGATATGTCGCCGGTGACGCTGATCAGGCGTATCCCGTTCTCGCGCCGCACGGTGGAAAACCCGGTGCGCTGTTCGACGCTGACGATATCGGCTAGCGGCACATAGATCCCCTTGGGGGTCCGCATCAGGGTCCGGTCCATGAAATCGGCGGTCAGTTCACCCTCGGGCAGTTCCACCCGGATAGCGGCGCTGCGGGGTCCGTCGGGATAGGTCGCCGCCTCGATCCCATTCAGCCGGTGCCGCAAGGCCCGGCCCAGCGCGTCGATGGTGAACCCCAGCGCCTGCCCCTGCGGCGTCAGGTCCAGGATCAGCTCTTCCTTGTCATAGGCCAGGTTGTCCTCGACCGCCGACACCTCCGGATACCGCAACAGCGCGGTGCGCAGATCCTCGCTGGCGTCCTTCAGCGTCTGCACATCGGCGCCAAAGATCTGCACGTCCAGCGCATCGCCCCCCGGCCCCGACCGCCAGCCCCGGAAGCTGACGGTTTCCACCATCGGATGATGCCCGACGCGGTCCTGCAGGTCGGCGACAAAGGCGAAACTGGAATAGGGCCGCAAATCGGCGTCGATCAGTTCGATGGATATCCCGCCCAACAGGTCGGTGTCCTTGATCTCCACCCCCGACAGCCCGCGCCCGGCATTACCGCCTATTTCCGCCATCACATACTGCAGCGGGTTGCGCCCGTGTTTCTCTTCGTATTCGCGGCCCAGTTCCTCGGTCGCGCGCTGCATTTCGCGCATCATCGCCAGCGTGTCTGAACGCGTCGCGCCCTCGACCATAGCAAAGTTGCCGGTCACCGATCCGCGTTCCGGCGCGTTGAAGAACCGCCATTTCACGTCACCGCCGATAAACAGCGCCAGCTGGCTGGCCAGGATCACCACGGTCCCCGCCAGCACCACGTACCGCCCCCAGACCACCCAGCCCATCAACGGCCGGAACAGGTGGTCCCGGACCCATCGGAACCCCATGTTCACGACCCGGTTGGGCAGGTCGTACCAATGCTCCTTCGACGAATGTGCGATGGCATGGGACATGTGGTTGGGCAGGATCAGGAAACATTCCACCAGCGACGCCAGCAGCACCACGATCACGGTAAAGGGGATATCCTTGATCAGGTCACCGAACCGGCCGCCAATCGCAGTCAGCCCGAAAAAGGCGATCACCGTCGTCAGCGTCGCCGCCAGCACCGGCATCGCCATCCGGCGCGCGGCGTTCTCCGCCGCCGCCACCGGATGTTCACCCAGCCGCCGGGCGCGGAAATCGGCGTGTTCTCCGACCACGATGGCGTCATCCACCACGATGCCCAGCGTGATGATCAGCCCGAACAGGCTGACCATGTTGATGGTCAGGCCAAAGGCATACATCAGCGCGATTGCCGCAAACATCGCCGCCGGAATACCGGCGGCCACCCAAAAGGCGATCCGCGCATTCAGGAACAAGAACAGCAGGCACACCACCAGCACCAGCCCGACCAGCCCGTTGTCCACCAGGATGTTCAGACGGTCGGTGATCGCCTCGGCGCGGGTTCGGATCAGCTCCAACGTGACCCCCTGCGGCAGGCTCAGCTGCATCTGCGCCGCCACCTCCTCGACCCGGTGCTGAATGCGGATCGCATCGCCCCGGTCCGACCGGTCCACGCGGATCGACATCGCCGGGTCATCGCCAACGAAGTAGCTGCGGTTGCGGTCCACGCCTTCGACGCGGATCGTCGCCACGTCGCCTACCGTAAGCTTGGACCCGTCCGGGTTCGACCGCAGCACGATCCCCGCCAGATCCTGGGGCGAGCGTTTCTCGGTGCCGGTGCGCACCCGCGCATTGGCGCCCGTCACATCGCCCGCCGGATCGGCGTCGACCTCGGCGGCGATGGCGGCGGCGATATCGGCCATGGCGATATCGTTGGCAATCAACTGCATGGTCGGCACTTCGACCAGCGTCTGCGGCGCCGCCACGCCGCGGATCGTGGTCCGGGTCACCCCCGCCTTGAACAGCCGGGTGACGAATTCATCCGCGAACAGGCCCAGCTGCTCGGGCGCGATTGGCCCGGTGATCACCACATCGGTCACCCGGTCCCGCCAGGCCCCGCGCCGCACTGTCGGGTCTTCGGTGTCCTCCGGCAATGTCGTGACCGTGTCCACCGCCGCCTGCACCTCGTCGGCGGCCCGCGACATGTCCCAGCCCGGCTCGAACTCCAGCACCATCGTCGCCCGCCCCTCGCGCGAGACGGAGGCAGAGCTTTCGACCCCGTCCACCGCCAGCAGGGTCGGCTCCATCACCTGAACGATGGCGCTGTCCACGTCCTCGGGGCCGGCGCCTTCCCATTCCACCTGCACGGTGACGTTTTCGACGATCACGTCGGGAAAGAACTGCGCCCGCATGTTGGGGATCGCTGCCGCCCCCAGCACCAGCAACACCACCAACAGCAGGTTCGCCGCCGTCCTGTGGCGGGTGAAATAGCTCAGCAGCCCGCCCGCGCCCTTGGGCAACTCGCGGATCATCGTCTCAGCCCCCCATCCGGGCTTCGATCCGCTGCACCAGCCGCGCGGGTACCTTGGCCTCGTTCAGCTTGGTCAGGATATTGGCCTTGATCTCGTCCGGCAGCCGCGTGCTGCCCTCGATGGCGGCGATCAACCGGGCGCGCCGCTCGTCGCTCAGCTCCAGCATCGACAGGTCGGGTTCGGGCTCGGCCGAGGCCTGCTCGCGCAGCGGGCGCACCTTGATCCCCTTGCCCAGCAGCGGTGTGCGCCCGATGACGACCTCGCGCCCCGCCAGGCCCTCGCCCCGGATCAGCACCGTGTCGCCCTGCCGCCGCACCAGCCGCACCTGCAGGACCTCCAGCCGGTCTTCCGCGCCGATCACCAGCACCGTCTCGGCCGCATCCAGCGCCGAGGCCGCAACCCGCACCACGTCGTCAATCGCCGGTTCTTCCACCGCCACGGTCACGAAATCGCCGGGGCGGAAACCGGGCGCCGCGTCCAGCCTGGCAAAGATCACCCGGCCCGACTGCCCCTCGCCCACCGCCGCGCTGGCGCGGCTGATCCGGCCCGTGGCCACGAGATCGGCGCCGCTGGCGTCCAGCCGCGCGGTGACCGGCGCCGTGATCAGCCGCCCATCATCATCCAGCAGCCGCACGTATTGCGCCGTCGACACCCTAAATGCCACCTCCAGCGCGTCCGGGTCGATCAGTTCCGCCAGCTTTTCGTTTGGCGACACCAGCCGCCCCTCGACCACGTTCACCGCGCTCAGCGTGCCGGGAAACGGCGCGCTCAGTTCCGTGTCGGCCAGATCCCGTTCGGCGATCTCCAGCGCGATCCGGGCCCGCGACAGCCGGGTCGCGGCCTGATCGATCCGTGCTTCGGCCTGCGCCACCGCCAGCCGCCGCGCCAGAACCGACTGCCGGGCCGAGGCCGCCGCCAATTCCGCCGTCTCGACGCTGGCCGCCATGCCGACGCCACGCTCCTGCAGGTTCTGCTGCCGCGTCAATGCCCGCTCGCGCAGTTCGGCCTGATCCTCGGCCGCTTTCAACTCGTCGCGTGCCAGCAACAGGGCGCGTTCCGCGTCCCGCCCCTCGGCCTGCGCATCCAGCAGGTCGCTCTGCGCCCGGTCGCGGGCCGACTGCGTGTCCGCCGGGTCGATCCGCACCAATGCATCGCCCGCCGCAACCGCGCCGCCATCCTCGAACGCGTCCGACAGCCAGATCACCCGCCCGCCGGTGGCGGCGCGCAATTCCAATGTCCGCCGGCTCTGGATCTGGCCGTAGGCTTCCAGCAGCGGCACCACCGTGCCGGGCCGTGCCGTGACCACATTGACGGCAAACACCCGTTCGCGGGCCTGCGGCGGCCGCCCGTCGTCCGCCATGCGCTCGCGCACCGCGCCCATCACCAGCTGCGCCGCATACAGCAACAGCGCAAGCGTCAGCGCGGCAAGGAACACACCCACCAGACTTTGCCGCAAGAACCGCATTTCCAATTCCTTCAGGTCGCTTCACGCTGCCACGTACATAAGGTAGCGGGGCCGGGAAAAATGCCAAGCCACAAGCGGTTTACCAGTCATTTCAACGCGGGTCTGAGCTATTTCCGTCGCAAATGCTCGTCCAATCGCGGCATTATTTCCACGAAGTTGCAGGGCCGGTGCCGGTAATCCAGCTGCCATTGCAGGATTTCATCCCAGGCATCCTTGCAGGCGCCGGGGCTGCCGGGCAGCGCAAACAGATAGGTGCCGCCCGCGACACCGCCCGTTGCGCGGCTCTGCACCGCGCTGGTGCCGATCTTGTTCATCGACACCATGGTGAACACGGTGCCGAATGCCTCGATCTCTTTTTCATAGACGTCGCGATGCGCCTCGACGGTCACGTCGCGCCCGGTCAGCCCGGTGCCGCCGGTGGAAATCACAACGTCGACGGCCTCGTCGGCGATCCAGTCACGCAGCTGCGCCGCGATCTGGTCGCGCTCATCCTGCACGATCCTGCGATCCGCCAGAACATGCCCCGCCTGCGCGATCCGGTCGACCAGAACCTGGCCCGACCGGTCGTCCGCCAGTGCGCGCGTGTCCGACACCGTCAGAACCGCGATGCGTACCGGTACAAACTCCATCGTTTCGTCAATGCGTGACATGGCTCATGCCCTTTCCATCATCGCCAGCCGCAGCGCCAGCGCCGCGAAGATTCCACCGCTGATCCAGCCCAGCGCACGGGTCACGCCCGGCGACCCGGTCAGCCACCGCCGGGCACGGCCCGCAAAAATGCCCACCGCGCCGTTGATCACGAACCCGCCCAGGCTTAGGATCGCGCCAAAGACCAGGAACTGCCCCAGCAGCGGCCCGGCGGCGGGGTCGACGAATTGCGGGATAAAGGCCAGAACGAAGAGGATCACCTTGGGGTTGGTCAGGTTCACCATCAACCCGGCGCGAAACGCCCGCGCTGCCGGGATCTGCGGTGCATCCGCCGGCACCGCCCCCCGCGTTACCGCACCCCAGGCGAGGTACAGCAGATAGCCCACCCCGACCCAGCGGATCGCGTCGAACAGCCACGGCATCGCCGCCACCGCCGCGCCCAGCCCCAGGCCCGCCAGCGTCACATGCACCATTGCGCCCACCGAAATACCGGCGCTCGCCGCCACCGCCGGTCGCGCGCCTGACCGCAGCCCCTGCCCGAGACAAAACATCATGTCCGCCCCCGGCGTCAGGTTCAGCGCCAAAGCCGCCGGAATGAACGCCAACAGGGTGACGGTATCGATCACGCGGGCACCTCGAACCAGTTGACCCTCGGCCCCAGGTTGACGACCTGCGTCCGCCCGATGCTGCCGGTCTTGCCCCAGCTGTCGTGGATATGGCCACAGACCGCCAGCTGCGGCTGCACCCGTTCAATCGCCGCGCGGATCGCCACCGACCCCACCGACATCCCCTGCGAAGTCTCGTCCGCGACCCCCTTGGGCGGCGAATGCAGCACCAGGATGTCCGCCGCTGCGCACCCCGCCAGCATGGCTTCGGCCCCTGCTTCGGACAGATCACAGGACCAGCCGCCAAAGGGCGTTTCGGGCACGGCATAGCCCAACCCAAAAATCTTCAGGTCCAGCACCTCGCAGCCGTTGCCATGCAGCACGCTCCATCCCGACGGCGCCGCGGCCTGCAGCTCCTCGATGCTTTCGGCGTTGCCCGGCACTGCCACCACCGGCGCGGTAATCCCCGCCAGCATCGCCATCGCCTCGTCCAGCCCCTGCCGCATGTTGCAGAAATCGCCCGCCCCGATTACCAGATCGGCACCCGCGCTGGCGGTCACGATATCGGCAGCGCGGGCGCGGGCCATGTGCAGGTCGGAAAAGGCGAGTATCTTCATGTCAGCTCTCTCAGGCGCGCGTTCAGGTCCAGAAGGTCCGCCCAGGCCGCACGCTTGGCCTGAGGCTGGCGCAGCAGATAGGCCGGGTGAAACATCGGCAGCACCGGCACCCCCATCGCGTCATCCCACTGGCCGCGCAACCGCGTGATGCCGCGCTTGCCCAGCACCGCCTGGCAGCTGATGTTTCCCATCAGCACGATCACCTTTGGCCGGGCCAGTTCGACATGCCGCTTCAGAAACGGTTTCAGCATGGCGATCTCTTCGGGCAGCGGATCGCGGTTCTGCGGCGGCCGCCACGGCAGCACGTTGGTGATATAGACGTTTTCGGCCCGGTTCAGCGCAATCGCGTCCAGCATCCGGTCCAGCAACTGCCCGGCGCGCCCGACAAAGGGACGCCCCTCGCGGTCTTCGTCGCGGCCCGGCGCCTCGCCGATGATCATCACCGGCGCGCCCGCCACCCCGTCCGAAAACACCAGGTTGCGCGCACCCTTCTTCAGCTCGCAATGCTCGAATGCCGCCAGCGCCCCGGCCAGCGCATCCAGCGACCCGGCCCCGGCTGCCGCCTCGCGCGCCACCCTCACCGGATCCGCCGCCTTCTCCTCCACCGGCGCAACACCCGGCTGGATCGCCTGCGCTGCCGGTTTCGCCTGCGCCGGTTTGGCCTGCTTGTCCGGCAGCTCATACCGGTTGACCGGCACATCCCCGATCGCCTCGGTAGCGCCCAGTTCCACCTGCCACTCCAGCAACGCCCGGGCGCTATGAAAGTCCAAAGCCGAATCCATGCGCCCACTCTACCCCTCCGCGCGGCAAGGGAAAGCCGAACCCGCCGGCAAAACGCCCGCAAAATTCACCTTGTCTCGATGGCCCACCCCGTAGACCCTGTTACCATGCGCCTCGTCCTGCTCCTGTTCTGCCTCTTGCTCGCCCCCGTTGCCGCCACCGCCGCCGCGCACAACAGCTGTCCGCCGGGTCAGACCGCCTGCGGGTTCAACACCTGTTGCCGGTCGGGCCAGACCTGCACCTGGGACGGCTACTGCATCCCGCTGGGCGGCACCTATTGCGGCGGCGGCCGCAGCTGCCCCGCCGGCCAACTCTGCAGCGCCGACGGCCTGCGCTGCGAACCTTTCGGAACCACCCGCTGCGGTCCCGGCACCTGTCCGCCCGGCTCCACCTGCGGACACGGCGGCACCTGCCTCAAACGCGGTGAAACCCGCTGCGACGGGCTGGGCACCACCTGTCCGGCCGGCACCACCTGCCTGCCCACGGGCGGCTGCACCCGCCCCAATACCTTTCTCTGCCCGAACGGGTCGCAATGCCGCCCCGGCTTCAAATGCTCGCTGATCCGCGGCTGCGTGCCGCAACTGGCGGTCGACTGCGGCTATGGCAAATGGTGCAAACCCGGTCAGCTCTGCCTCGCCGACGGCGGCTGTTCCGAGGTCGGCGCCACCCGCTGCCCCACCGGCACGCTTTGCGAACAGGGGTTCACCTGCCAGCCCGACGGAGGCTGTCTCAAAACCCCCGAACACCCGGACGCCCGGCCGGAAAACGCCGACTGAGCCCGGTCAAAAACCACCGTCAATATTGCCCCCGCCCGGCGGCCTTCCTATAAGCAACCCGATTGCCCCGACGGAGCTGCCCCATGACCTTTGCCCATCGCCACCTTCTTGGGATCGAACAGCTCAGGCCGCAGGACATCACCGCGATCCTCGATCTGGCCGAAACCTACGTCGACCTAAACCGGCAATCGGACAAACACGCCGACGTGCTGGCCGGTCTCACCCAGATCAACATGTTCTTCGAGGCCTCCACCCGCACCCAGGCCAGTTTCGAACTGGCCGGAAAACGGCTGGGCGCCGACGTGATGAACATGGCGATGCAGGCCAGCTCGATCAAAAAGGGCGAAACCCTGATCGACACCGCGATGACGCTGAACGCCATGCACCCCGACCTGCTGGTGGTGCGCCACCCGCATTCCGGCGCGGTGGACCTTTTGGCGCAAAAGGTCAACTGCGCGGTGCTCAACGCCGGCGACGGCCGCCACGAACACCCCACACAGGCGCTGCTGGACGCGCTGACCATCCGCCGCGCCAAGGGGCGGCTGCACCGGCTCAACATCGCCATCTGCGGCGACATCGCCCATTCCCGCGTGGCGCGATCCAACATCCTGTTGCTGGGCAAGATGGAAAACCGCATCCGCCTGATCGGCCCGCCGACCCTGATGCCGTCCCAGATCGACCAGTTTGGGGTCGAGGTCTATGACGACATGCGCAAGGGGCTGGCCGATGTCGACGTGGTGATGATGCTGCGCCTGCAACGCGAACGTATGGACGGCGGCTTTATCCCGTCAGAGCGCGAATACTACCACCGCTACGGGCTGGACGCCGAGAAACTGGGACTGGCCAAACCCGACGCCATCGTCATGCACCCCGGCCCGATGAACCGCGGTGTCGAAATCGACGGGACGCTGGCCGATGACATCAATCGCTCAGTGATTCAGGATCAGGTCGAAATGGGCGTCGCCGTGCGCATGGCCGCGATGGAGCTGCTCGCCCGCAATCTGGCCAAGGCCCGCGCCGCATGACCGACGTCCCCCTGCACCACGGCGAAACCCTTCTGGCGGAATGGCGGCCCGACTTCCGGGTCTTTGCCCGCAAGCTGTTGTTCGTCGGCGCGATTACGGCGCTGATACTGGGCGGATTCGGCGGCGCGTTCGGCGGTCGGGACGATCTGTTTTTCTGGATCGCCAGTTTTCCGCTGGTCATGGCAATCTACATCTTTGTTTTCGGCGACTACGACGAATGGCCCCGCAGGCGGGATGATTGCTGGCTGCTGACCAATGACCGGCTGATCTTTCGCAACACGCGCGACGACACCCAGAACGCCGATGTCGATCTGTGTGATATCCTGCGGATCCGCCCTTGGATGGGCTGGGCGCTGCGGGTCCGGCTTGAAAGCCGGCAGGCCATCGTCATGGCCTTTCTGCCCGACGGCAAATCCGTCCGCGCCACGCTGCAGGCGGCGGTCGATACCGCAAGGAAAGGCGATGCGCATGACGCCTGACAGCCCCTCTCTGGACGTTGCCGCCGGCGAACGCGGTGTGGTGCGCCTGTTCGCGCTGAACATGCCCCCCGAACAGGCCCGTTTTCTGCGCGAACCCGGCGCGGCCGATCAACTGCTGGGCGTCAGCGGGCTGGACCCCGACCAGATCGACATCTTCAACGTCGCCGACATGGAAGAGCTCGGCCTGTCCGGCTACCTGTCCGACGGGCTGGGTATTCCCCACGATCAGGTCGCCGCCAGCCAGAGCCGCATCGACGGGCTGACCGGCTGGGTCATGGTGCTGCGCAGCCGCGCCTTTCAGGGGCAGGCGATGACCCTGACCCCCGCCGCCAGCCTGACGCTGACCGCGCAATTCCACGAACCCGGAACCGACTGGACCGCGACCGCCATGCAAACCGACAGCGCCAAACCCTTTACCGCCCCACGCGTGCCGCCCCGCCAGGCCCGCGACCAGGCGCGCCGGATCGGCGCCACCCTCTTTGCCGTAGTGATGGCGCTGATCGTCCTCGTGCTGGCACTGGTGATCCTATGATTGACACCATCACCTTTGCCGCCGACCGCAGCGTCTACATCCGCAGCCACCTCTGGCTGGCGGCGCTCGCCAGCGCCACCGCGATGCTGGTTCTCTGGCTGATGGACAACCCCTTTGTCTGGACCGGCCTCGTGGCCGGGATCGGCGGCATCGGGGTGCGCGGCTGGTACCTTGCCTCCGAAGAACTGTCAGCTGTCTGGGAACTGGACAGCACCGCGCTGACCGGTCCGGCCGGTCAGCGGGTGCCGCTGGCTCAGGTCAAAACGGTCAAAACGCTTGGGAGTTTTGTACAAATCGTCACAAACGGCGGCGACAAGCACCTGATCAAGTATCAGGCCGACCCCGCCGCGACCGTGGCGCAAATCGAACGGGCCACCCTGATATGACCGCCCAAACCAACGGAGATACGATGAGCACGCTGTTCAAAAACGCCCGGCTGATCGACCCCGAAACCGGTACCGACGCGCCCGGATGGCTGCTGGTGCAGGACGGTCTCATTGCCGCGCAAGGCGATGGCACACCGCCGGCAGGCGCCGCGCAAATCATTGACTGCAATGGGAAATGCCTGGCGCCCGGCATCGTCGATCTGGGCGTCAAGGTTTGCGAACCCGGCGAACGGCACAAGGAAAGCTACAAGTCCGCCGGTCTGGCGGCGGCGGCCGGCGGCATAACCACCATCGTCACCCGCCCCGATACTACGCCCGCCATCGACAGCCCGGAGGCGCTTGAATTCGTCACCCGCCGCGCCCAGGTCGACGCGCCGGTCAACGTCCTGCCCATCGCCGCGCTCACCAAGAACCGCGAAGGCCGCGAGATGACCGAGATCGGATTTCTCATGGATGCCGGTGCCGTCGCTTTCTCGGACTGCGATCATGTTGTTGAAAACACGAAAGTTTTTTCGCGCGCCCTGACCTACGCTCGATCCTGCGGCGCGCTGGTCATCGCCCATCCGCAGGACCCGGGGCTGAGCCAGGGCGCCGCCGCGACCTCCGGCAAATTCGCCTCGCTGCGCGGGCTGCCCGCCGTGTCGCCGATGGCCGAACGCATGGGGCTGGACCGCGACATCGCGCTGATCGAGATGACCGGCGCGAAATATCATGCCGACCAGATCACCACCGCCCGCGCCCTGCCCGCGCTGGAGCGCGCCAAGAAAAACGGCCTCGACATCACCGCCGGTGTCAGCATCCACCACCTGACCCTGAACGAGCTGGACGTTGCCGACTACCGCACTTTTTTCAAGATAAAACCGCCACTTAGATCCGAAGACGACCGCATGGCCGTGGTCGAGGCCCTGCGCAGCGGGCTGATCGACATCATCAGCTCCATGCACACCCCGCAAGACGAGGAATCCAAGCGATTACCGTTCGAGGAGGCCGCCTCAGGCGCGGTCGCGCTCGAGACCCTGCTGCCGGCGGCGCTGCGCCTGTATCACGCGGGCCAGATGGAGCTGCCGCAATTGTTCCGCGCAATGGCGCTGAACCCGGCCCTCCGCTTGGATCTGCCCTCGGGCCGGCTGAGCCCAGGCGCCCCGGCCGACCTGGTGCTGTTCGATGCGGACGCGCCCTTTGTTCTGGATCGGGCCACCCTGAAATCCAAATCGCGCAACACCCCGTTTGACGGCCAGCGAATGCAGGGTAGGGTCCTTGCAACCTATGTCGCCGGAACCCCGGTCTATCGGAGAGCCTGATGCCCGAACTCTACACGCCCACCGCTCAGTTGATTTTCTGGGCCCTCGCAGGCTACGGGCTCGGCTCGATCCCGTTCGGCCTCGTGCTGGCCCGGATCATGGGTCTGGGCAACCTGCGCGAGATCGGGTCGGGAAACATCGGCGCCACCAACGTGCTGCGCACCGGAAACAAGCTGGCGGCGGCCCTGACCCTGCTGCTGGACGGCGGCAAGGGCGCGGTGGCGGTTCTGCTGGCCCGCACCTATGCCGGCGAGGACGCCGTACAGATCGCCGCGCTGTTCGCCTTTCTCGGCCATTGCTACCCGGTGTGGCTGCGGTTTCGCGGCGGCAAGGGCGTCGCGACTTTTCTGGGCATCTGGCTGGCGCTGGCCTGGCCCGTCGGTCTGGCCTGCTGCGCAACCTGGCTTGCGGCGGCCGCGATCAGCCGGACATCATCGATCGGCGCGCTGGCCGCAGCGGCGTTTTCCAGTGTCTGGGCCGTGTTCCTTGGGTTCAGCGGCACGGTGATACTGGGTATGGTTCTGACCCTGCTGGTCTATTGGCGGCATCGCGCCAACATCAGCCGGATCCGTGCCGGATCCGAGCCGCGGATCGGCCAGAAAGGCTGAACCTTCCCGGCCCGGGGGGATGGCCATGATCGCGGTCTGGGAACGCGCGGCCAACTGAACCCTAGTAGCTGAACTGGTCGTAAATCCGGCTGATATCGCCACCCCAGGTGCTGTTGTACTGATCCAGCAGTTCGTCAGCCGGGGCCTTGCCGCTTTCGACGCTTTCCTTCAGCGCGTTCAGGAAGTGCGTTTCATCCGGCACCAGGCCACCGGCGCCCGGACGCGCGCGTTGCTTCAGGCCCGCCTCGGACAGCGCGACGGTTTCGCGGGCAAGATCCAGCATCTTGACGCCGTTCACCTCGGCCGCCAGCCCGTCGGTGTAGGCCGCGACCCGCAGCGCCTGTCGCATCTCGTCATCCCAACCCTTGACCAGATCCCATGCCGCATCGAGCGGCCCCTGTTCGTACATGAGACCAACCCAGAAGGCGGGCAGCGCACAGAGCCGGCGCCACGGGCCGCCATCGGCACCGCGCATCTCGATGAACTTCTTGATCCGCGCCTCGGGGAAGATGGTGGTCAGGTGGTCCGCCCAATCGCTGAGCGTCGGGGTCTCGCCCGGCAATGCCGGCAACTCGCCCTTGAGGAAATCGCGGAAGGACTGGCCCAACGCGTCGACATATTTGCCGTCGCGATAGACGAAGTACATCGGCACGTCGAGCGCGTAGTCAGCCCAGGATTCAAATCCAAAGCCGTCGTCGAAGACAAAGGGCAGCATGCCGGTGCGGGCATCGTCGAGCCGGTCCCAGACCCATCCGCGCCAGCTTTTGACGCCGTTGGGCTTGCCTTCGAAGAAGGGCGAGTTGCCGAAAAGCGCATTGGCGACCGGTTGCAGCGCCAGCGCAACGCGCAGTTTCTGCACCATGTCGGCCTCGGAGGCGAAGTCGAGGTTGACCTGCACGGTGCAGGTGCGCCGCATCATGATCTTGCCCGAGGTGCCGACCTTGTCCATGTAGGCGTCCATCAGCTTGTAGCGCCCCTTGGGCATCATCGGCATCTGGTCGTGGGTCCATTCCGGCGCGGCGCCGAGGCCGATGAAGCCGACGCCGATCTTGTCGGCGATATCCTTGACGTCGGCGAGGTGCGCGTTCACCTCGTCACAGGTTTCGTGGATGGTTTCCAGTGGTGCGCCGGACAGTTCCAGCTGACCGCCGGGTTCAAGGCTGACGTTGGCGCCGTCCTTTTCCAGCCCGATCAGCTTGTCACCTTCGGTCAGGGGGGCCCAGCCGTGCCCGTCGCGCAGACCCTCCAGCACCGCCAGAATGGAACGTTCCCCCTCGTAGGGCAGTGGTTTGTGAGTGTCGCGGCAATAGCCGAACTTCTCGTGTTCGGTGCCGATCCGCCACTGTTCCTTGGATTTGCACCCATCGGCCAGATACTCGGCCAGCTGTTCGTGTCGTTCGATCGGTCCGCCACCGGACTGGGGAATGGACATTTTGGGCGCTCCGATCCTGTGTCTTTTTGTGTTCGCGGCTCAGAAGTGAGGGCAAATGCCAGAAGTGTCAATGCAACCGGTGCCGTGGTGGCCGGTCAGAGCTGCGCTCCCAGATCACGACCGGGTGAGGCGTGTTGCCATTCAGCTCGGCCAGCATGCGTTGGACCCGCAACCCGGGCAAGCTGGCGAAGGCATCGAACAGCGCATCCGAGCCCTCGGCATTCACCGGGATCGTCAACGGCGGCTCGCCCCGCCGGACCAGCACCCAATGGGCCGGTTTGGCCGTGGGGTCCAGCGCCAGGCTTTGCAGATCTGCAACAGCCGCAGCGCCGCCGGTCAGCGGGCCAAAATAGGTAATCTGCCCTTCATCGACCTGCACGATGCCCGGACCGCCGATGGTGCGCCGGAAACGGGCCCGCTGAATACCGATCACCACCAGCGCCGTCCCAGCGGCGACCAGCGCCAGCCCGACCCAGCCCAGCAGACCGCCGGGCCCCGTCACCCAGCTGGCGCCGAGGACCGCCAGAGCCACGCCGGCGATAACCTCACGCCAACGCCAGAGCGCGGCCTTGGCTTCGGGGCGAATAAAACTCATCGCCAGTCTCCCAACGTTGCCTGCCACAGGGTAAGAGCCGCCACCGCCGCCGTATCAGCCCGCAGGATGCGCGGCCCGAGGCTGAGCGTGCGGGAAAAAGGCAGCGCATGCAAACGCGCGCGCTCTGCCTCTGAAAACCCGCCTTCGGGCCCGATCAGGATCGCCCACGGGCCGCTTTCGGCATCGGGTGAAGGCAGCCCCGCCAAGGCGCCGGCAGCCGCCTCGTCGCAAAACAGCAGGTGCCGGTCCGCCGGCCAGTCCGCCAACAGGCGATCCAGGCGGTGCAGGGCGGCGACCTCGGGCACAAAAGTGCCGCCGCATTGTTCGGCGGCTTCGACCGCATGCGCCTGCAGTCGGTCCTGCCGGATACGTTCGGCATTGGTGAATTCCGTCTGCACTGGCAGAATGCGCGCCGCGCCCAACTCGACCGCCTTCTCAACGATGAAATCGGTGCGCGCCTTCTTGATCGGGGCAAAAAGCAGCCACAGGTCCGGCGGATCGCGCTGCGGTGCCGTCTGCTGCTGAACGCTCAGCGTCCCGCCCCGCTTGCCAGCCTCGCACACCTCTGCCCGCCATTCCCCGGACCGACCGTCGAACAACAGCACCCCGTCGCCCACGCCCAGACGCATTACCCCGAACAGGTAATGTGCCTGGTCCCGTGTCAAAGGAACCGATTGCCCCACCCCCAAGGCGTGCTCTACATACAGCCTGACCTTCGCTTTCATGGATCCTACATATGCAAGGCAATGCGCCAGTACCAGATGAACCAGCGCCAAACGGGCAGGTTGCGGATGCCGTGACCGGCAATTGGGTCGATCGGTATGCCCCCGCCTTTGCCCGCCCGTACCTGCGCCTGTCCCGTGCCGACCGACCGATCGGAACCTGGCTGTTGCTGTTGCCCTGTTGGTGGGGGCTCGTGCTGGCCATGCTCTGGGATCAGTCCCCCAGATGGGAAGATGCGTGGATCGCCCTTGGCTGCGGTCTGGGCGCCTGGCTGATGCGCGGTGCCGGCTGCACCTGGAACGACATCACCGACAAGGATTTCGACGCCCAGGTCGAGCGGACCCGGTCCCGCCCGATCCCCTCGGGTCAGGTTACCACGAAACAGGCCGCCGTCTGGATGGTCCTGCAATCTCTGGCAGCGCTCGCGATCCTGCTGACCTTTAACCGGGCCGCCATTGCCCTTGGCGTTCTGTCGCTGTTCCCGGTGGCGATCTACCCTTTTGCCAAGCGGTTTACTTGGTGGCCGCAGGTGTTCCTGGGTCTGGCGTTCAACTGGGGCGCGATGCTGGCCTGGACAGCGCATGCCGGCGCCCTGCACTGGCCCGCGGTCATTCTTTATGCCGCTGGCATCGCGTGGACGCTGTTCTACGACACCATCTATGCCCATCAGGACACCGAGGATGACGCCTTGATCGGAGTCAAATCGACGGCTCTGCTGTTCGGCAAGGATAGTGTGCAGTGGCTGAAGTATTTTCTTGTCGTGACCGTCGCGCTGATGGCGCTGGCGATCATCAGCGCGCTGACCCCGGCCGCATCGATACTGGCCATGGCCCTGGCGCTGGTCGGGCCGTGGGCGATGGGATGGCACATGGCCTGGCAATTGCGCGGCTTTGACCCTGACGACAGCGGCAAGATGCTGCAGCTCTTTCGCGCCAACCGCGACACCGGCTTGATTCCGCTCATCTTCTTTGTGGCCGCCTTGCTGGCATGATTGAACAAAACCGCCCCAGGCTGTAAGAGCTACGGCAACGAGCGAGCCAAAGATACCACTGCCCATGCGCCTTTCTTTCCTGTTTGTCGTCGGAGCAGCCTTCTTGTTGGCGGCTGTACTTTCACTGGTTGCCGCCAGTTACGCTGTGACCGCGGTGGAACAGAATTCCGAAATCGGGGTGCGCAGAGCACTCGATTCCTCCGGGTTCCATTGGGCCGAAGTCGAAGGCGACGGCCTGCGCGTTATCCTGACCGGAACCGCCCCGGACGAAGCCGCCCGGTTCAGCGCCATCAGTGAGGCCGGCGGCGTCGTCGACGCGGCCCGGGTGATCGACGGCCTAGACGTAACCCCGTCGGCAGACCTTGCCCCGCCCAGATTCTCGGCGGAAATCCTGCGCAACGACAGCGGCATTTCGATCATCGGCCTTGTGCCCAGCAGCACAGATCGTGACACGCTGCTGTTCCGGTTGCAGGAAATCGCCGACGACACTCGGGTCACCGACCTTCTGGAAACCGCCGATTACCCGGCCCCCGACGGTTGGGACGACGCCCTTAGCTATGCGGCAATTTCTCTGCGCCGCCTGCCCAGATCCAAGGTTTCTGTTGCTGCCGGCTACGTCAAGATCACCGCGATTTCCAACAGTGCGAATGAAAAGAAACAGCTGGAAACCGAGTTGACGCGCGCTGCCCCGCCTGGCCTGCGCCTGGCGCTGGAGATCGCCGCGCCGCGCCCGGTGATCACCCCGTTCACTCTTCGGTTCCTGATCGACGAAGACGGTGCCCGCTTTGACGCCTGTTCGGCGGAAACAGAAGACTCCAGAGCCATAATCCTCGACGCCGCCTGGCGCGCCGGCCTCGCCGGCCCGGCGGATTGCACCATCGGAATGGGTGTCCCGTCTCCACACTGGTCAGCGGCCGCTCAGCTGGGGATCTCCACGCTGGCCAGGCTGGGCGGCGGTTCGATCACCTTCTCGAATGCAGATGTGACGCTGGTCGCGGCCCAGGGCACCGACCCGGCCCTGTTCGATCGCGCCGTCGGCGAATTGGAAACCGACCTGCCGCCGGTCTTTTCGCTGCACGCGGTGCTGCCACAGCCCAAGGAGGATGGCACCTCCGGTCCGCCGGAGTTTTCAGCGACCCGCAGCCCCGAGGGATTGGTGCAGCTGCGCGGACGGCTAAGCGACGAACACCTGCGCAGCATGGTCGACAGTTTTGCCCGTGCGCGCTTTGGCTCCGATCAGGTCTATACCGCGACCCGTCTCGTGCCTGATCTGCCCGCCGACTGGCCGGTCCGGGTATTGGCCGGGCTCGAGGCGCTGGCCCTGCTGAACAACGGTGCCCTGACCGTTCTGCCCGACCGTGTCGAACTGCGCGGCACCAGCAGCAACGAAGACGCCAATGCCGAAATCGCCCGGCTCCTGTCGGACAAGCTGGGCGAGGCCGAGGACTATACACTCGACATCACCTACCGCCCGCCTCCCGAACCCCAGGACAAGGCCCCTGATCCCGAGATTTGCGAAGCGCAGATCATGGATCATCAGAAGGTCTCCAAGATCACCTTCGAACCGGGCTCGGCCACCATCGCCGCGGACTCGCTCGACACGATGGACAAGATCGCAGACGTGCTGCGAGAGTGCGGCGACCTGCGACTGGAAATCCAGGGTCATACCGACAGCCAGGGCCGGGAAGAGATGAACATGCAGCTCAGCCAGTCCCGTGCACAGTCGGTTCTGAACGAACTGCGCGCCCGGCGGGTGCCGACCTCCAGCTTTGTCGCAAAGGGTTACGGCGAATCCCGACCGATTTCACCGAACGACGCCGAAGAAGGGCGCGAAGACAATCGCCGGATCGAATTCCGCCTGATCCGGCCCGCTCCGGGCACTACCGAACGTGAAACAACATTGGAAGCCGTGGAGCAGGATCTGGGTGACGCGACGGATGCGTCACAGACCGATCCCGAGGCAGACAGCACCGACGAGACACCGGCAGAGCCCGCCGCGGGGGAGACCGAATAAATGAGCCGCACAGAATTCATCATCGCCACCGCGATCATCCTCTTCGTGGCGTTCTGCATGGGATGGTTCGCCAATTGGCTGGTGCATCGTTTTACCCGCGTGCGGCAGAGCGACGTCGCCGATCTCGACCGGATGAGCCAGGAACTCCACGAAGCGGAAGAAACGCGCGACCAGGCCATTACCTACCTGCAGCAGCGCGAAGCCGAGCTCACCAACCAGCTGACCCAGACCGAAGCCGAGCTGCGCGCCGCGATGGACGGTCTGCGCGACGCCCGCCACGAGGCCGAAGAACTGCGCGCCCATGTCGATCGGATGAGATCGCAGGGCTGATCACCGCCGCTTCTATCTGATCGGATACACCCGTTTCCGGCGACCGCGCATCTCGCATGGCGACGAGACTTTTCCCCTACCAGCGATCCAGCGCCGCCTCGTCCTCGTCCTTGGCCGCGACCCAGCCGGCCTCGCCCGCGCCGATTTCCTTCTTCCAGAACGGTGCCCGCGACTTCAGGTAATCCATCAGATACTCCGCCGCCTCGAACGCATCTTTGCGGTGCGGCGCGGCGGTGGCGACCATCATGATCCTTTCGCCGGGAACCAGGCTACCGTAGCGGTGAATGACCAGCACGTCGCCCAGCGACCAGCGCGCCTGTGCCTCTTCCGCGATGGTCCGGATCGCCTTCTCGGTCATGCCCGGATAATGTTCTATTTCCATCGCGCGCAACCCACCGCCCGGCGCATCGCGCACCACGCCGGTAAAGGTTACGACAGCGCCCATGTCGGTCGCGCCGCGGGCAAAGCTATCGGCCTCCGCCCCCAGATCGAAGGGCTCCCGCTGCACCGAAATCCGCATCTCAGCCCCCGGTCATCGGCGGAAAGAAGGCCACTTCACGCACCCCCGAAAGAGTGGCGTCAAAGTCGCTCAGCTCCTGATCCAGCGCCACCCGCAACGCGCTGAGGTCGGCAAACGCGGCCTCATAGCGGGCCTCGCGGGACCGCAGCTCGTCAATCAGCTGCCGAACGGTTTCCGCACCGGTTTCCACCGTTTCGCGCGGCAGGCCGATCCGCTCGCGGACCCAGGCGAAATATAGCACCTCCATCAACGCGTCTCCTTCAGATAGGGCAGTGATTTTCGCAGATAGTCTGCGCCGGTGATCAGCGTCAGCGTCGCTGCCAGCCACAACAGCCACAAACCCACGCGCCCGGTCCAGTCCATCCCCGCCAGTTTCCAGCGCAGCCCGTGCAGATCCTCGACCCGGTTGCTGAGGATGTCATCGACCAGCTGCGCGTCCATGCCATAGGCGGACATACCAAGGTAGTGTTCAAAAATGCCCTGCGAAAACAGCACCGCGATGGCGATCATCTGCGCCGTGGTTTTCCACTTCGCCAATTGCGTCACCTTGAGCGTACCGGCGGTATCGCCCAAGTACTCGCGCAAGCCCGAGACAAAGACTTCGCGAAACAGGATCACCGTCGCCGGCAGCACCAGCCAGGGCGACATCGATGAGAAGCCGACGATCACCATCAGCGCGATGATGACCATGGCCTTGTCGGCAATCGGGTCCAGCATGGCGCCAATCTTTGTTTCCTGCTTCCAAGCCCGCGCAAGATAGCCGTCGAACCAGTCGGTGACCGCGGCGCCGACAAACAGGATCAACGCGCACCAATCCGCATAAGGTCGCGTGAAATAGAGAAACATCACGGCCAGTCCGGGGGCGGCCAGCAGACGCAACAGGGTCAGGATATTGGGCAGGTTCCAATGCATGGCGCGACCTTATAGCGGGCGAACGGGACAGGAAAGACGCGAAGCGCAGGACCGTGACCGGTGACATCGTGCGCGCCCTTTCATCTCTTCGAAAATACTCCGGGGGAGCCGCCCTGGGGCGGCGGGGGCAGCGCCCCCTCAAAACCTTCAGCCTTTTTCATGAAAGAAGTCATAGATGTTTTCGGCCAAGGCATCCGAGATACCGTCGACCGCCTTGAGGTCTGACAGATTGGCGCGGCTGACCGCCTTGGCGGACCCGAAATGCGCCAGCAGCGCCCGTTTCCGGGTGGCACCGACGCCCGGCACCTCATCCAGCGGGGTCGCGCCGATGGCCTTGGCGCGCTTGGCGCGATGGGTGCCGATCGCAAAACGGTGGGCCTCGTCGCGCAGCCGCTGCACGAAGTACAGCACCGGATCGTTTCGGCGCAGGGCAAAAGCGCGCTGACCCGGACGATGAAACTCCTCCTTGCCCGCGTCCCGGTCGATGCCCTTGGCGACACCGACAAAGGGGATATCGCTGATCCCGTGCGCGGCCATGATTTCGGCCACGGCGCTGACCTGGCCGGCGCCCCCGTCGATCAGCATCAGGTCGGGCCACAATCCCTTTTCGCGGTCGGGGTCTTCCTTCAGCAACCGGGTCAGGCGGCGGTTCAGCACTTCCTTCATCATGCCGAAATCGTCGCCCGGCGTCAGGTCATCCCCGCGGATGTTGAATTTGCGATAGGCGTTTTTCATCATGCCCTCGGGGCCTGCCACGATCATGCCGCCCACCGCATTGGTGCCCTGGATATGCGAGTTGTCATAGACCTCGATC
This sequence comes from Seohaeicola saemankumensis, assembly GCF_020171285.1. Lineage (GTDB taxonomy): Bacteria > Pseudomonadota > Alphaproteobacteria > Rhodobacterales > Rhodobacteraceae > JAIUZI01. The sequence goes on along the minus strand of NZ_JAIUZI010000007.1, from coordinate 139,838 downwards.
CGCTGCGGCGGGCCGTCCAGGTCAAACGCCTCGGCCAGACCGCGCAGCAGTTTGGCCTGTGTCGCGCTCTCCGACATGCGCCGTGCCAAGGACTCCCGCGCGTTGCGCAGCGCCCCCGCGACCAGTTCCGCCTTTTCACCCCGCTGCGGCACCAGCAGCTCTACCTTCCGTCCGGCCTTGCCCGACAGCGCCTCGGCCATCAGGTCCGCGTTTTCGATATCGTCAGAAAGGATCACCTGTTTCGGCGGTTCCTTGTTGTCGTAGAACTGCCCCAGGAAAGCCTCCATCGCCTCGGCCGCCGACACGTCGGCCCCCACACGGGGATAATAATCGCGGTTACCCCAGTTCTGGTTTGCACGGATAAAGAAGACCTGAACGCAGGCCTGGCCACCGTCCATGTGCAGGGCGATGATATCGGCCTCGGCCACGCCGCGCGGGTTGATCCCCTGGCTGGTCTGCACTTGCGTCAGCGCCCGGATCCGGTCGCGCAGGGCGGCGGCGCGTTCAAATTCCATTGCCTCCGAGGCCGCCTGCATCTGTTCGGCCAACTCTTCCTGGACACGGGTCGACCGGCCCGACAGGAACCGTTCGGCGTCAGTCACGCTCGCGCCATAGGCTTCGGGAGATATCAGCCCGACACAAGGCCCCGAACAACGCTTGATCTGATATAGCAAACAGGGACGGGTGCGGCTGGCGAACATCGAATCCGAACAGTTTCGCAGCAGGAACGCTTTCTGCAGCTGGTTCAGAGTGCGGTTGACCGCTCCGGCGCTGGCAAACGGACCAAAGTAGGCGCCTTTCTCTTTTTTTGCGCCCCGGTGTTTCTTGATCTGCGGAAAATCGTGATCCTTGGCGACCAGGATATTGGGAAAGCTTTTGTCGTCGCGCAGCAGCACGTTGTACTTGGGCTTGAGCTGCTTGATCAGGTTCTGTTCCAGCAGCAGCGCCTCTGTTTCCGTCCGTGTCGTCAGGAACATCATCGAGGCGGTTTCGCGGATCATCCGGTCGATCCGCCCGCTGTGCCCGGCCGGCCGCGCATAGTTCGACACCCGCGCCCGCAGGTTTCGCGCCTTGCCCACGTAGAGCACGCGCGCCTGCGCATCGAGCATCCGGTAGACCCCCGGAGAATTGTCCAGCGTCTTCAGGTACCCCTGAATGCAGGCGTGACCGGTCAAGACAGGTAAATCGTCGGAAATCTGCTCTGTGTCGCTCATACCCGAGACATATGATTCTCCACGCGCGGCTGCAATCTTGACGCGCCCCGATCAACCCAAAACAAATCCACGGATTATGTGGATAAGTTTGGAGATAACTTGTGGCGAGTCCAAATTTTCCGTTGAATATTGGTCCCTTCGCCAAGTTGCCTAAATTTTAGACACACCCGCAATGCACTGATTTTTCAGTTAAATTTTTTGAACCCGTGCCAAGCATATGAAATGAAAGGCATTTTTGTAACGTTTTGGTAACGACTTTGGCACCGGTGCAAAACTTGACCCAAGGGCACTTATTTATCCAACCCCAAAACGTCGGGCGTCTGCCAGCCAAGGTGCTGCCCGCCATCGGTACAAATCAACTGTCCGGTCACCGATGGGGCATCCAGAAAGTAGCCAAGCGCAGCACATATGTCATCGGGACCGGCCCCCCGGCCCAGCACAGTATTGGCCCGTTGCGCCGCGAAATGCTCGGCACTCTGCCGGTGCCCTTGCAGGGTCGGTCCCGGCCCGATCGCATTCACTCTGATCGCCGGAGCCAGCGCCTGCGCCGAGGTTCGCGTCAGAGCCCAAAGCCCCATCTTGGCGATTGTGTAGCTCATGAATTCCGGTGTCAGCTTGTGAACACGCTGGTCGATCATGTTCACCACCAGCCCGCTGGCAACCGGTTCGCCGGCGACATCGGTATGGGGGGCCAGCCCCTGTGCCGCCATCGCCTGCGTCAGCACGAAAGGCGCGCGCAGGTTGCTCTCCATATGGCGATCCCAGCTGTCACGGGTCGCCGACCGGATGTTGTCGTATTCAAAGATCGAGGCATTGTTGACCAAACAGGTGATCGGACCGTCCAGCGCCTCTGCGGCGCGGTGCAACAGGCCCTGAACCTGTTCCTCGCTCAGCAGGTCGGCCTGCAGCGTGACCGCCTTGCGGCCCAATGCGCGGATCTCGGCGGCCGTGTCTTCGGCAGCATCGGACGACGATGCAAAGTGCACGGCGACGTCGTGTCCGCGCGCGGCCAGGTACAGGGCCATCGCGCGCCCCAGACGAATACCGGCACCGGTTACAAGGCTGCGTGTCATAGGCTCTCTCCGAACTTGGTCCGGGCCGATATCACATCAGCACGGCACCCACGTAAACCGCATATAGCGCCGTCAGCGCGATGCCCCAGGTCCGGGTGATATCGCGGCCAAGAAACACAAAGGGGATCAACAGCAGCGACGCCCCCAGCATCACCCAGAGGTCGAACTGCAGAAAGGCGGGATCTACCGGGATCTCGCCGAATAGCGTGGCGATCCCGACGATCGCAAGCAGGTTGAACATGTTGGAGCCGATCACATTGCCCAGCGCGACATCCGCCTGACGGCGCAGCGCCGCCATGACCGTGGTCGCCAGTTCCGGCAGTGACGTTCCCACCGCCACCAGAGTCAGGCCGATCACTGTGTCACTGACTCCGTAAGTGCGGGCAATGATGCTTGCGTTGTCCACCAGCATATGCGCGCCCAGAGGCAGGCCGATCAGACCCAGCACCAGATAGATGGCAACCCGCCAATAGGGCATCTCGGGGTCTGCTTCTTCCAGACCGTCCAACGGCTCGTCGTCCCCGTTGCACCGATGAGCATGGGCGTCGCGAAAGGCATCGGCCAGGATCAGCCCCAGCGCCCCCAAGAGCACCGCGCCGCTCAGCAGCGTGAATGTTCCGCACATCGCCAGTCCGATGAACAGGATCGAGGCCGCCAGCATAAACACATAGGTTTTCCGGGTGTCGCACTCGCTGGTGTGCAATGTCGCCAGCAGCGCCGGAATACCCAGCACAAGCAGAATGTTCGCCGTGTTCGACCCAACCACGTTACCCAGCGCGATGCCCGGCGCGTTTTCCTGCACGGCCTTGATCGCGATCAGCAGTTCGGGGGCCGAGGTCCCAAAAGCCACGATCGTCAGGCTGACGATCAGCGCCGGCACGCCAAGCCGCAAACTCAGGTTGACCGCACCGCGCACCAGTGCATCGCCCGCCAGCAACAGGATCGTCAGGCCCAGCCCGCTCAGCAACCACGGCGTCATGAGCGCCCTCCGTGGCCACAGGTACATGGGCCCTTTCCGATACGGAACCGTCCGCACTTGGGGCACCGCGCCGAGGACAGCCTGTTCTGGCCGGGAAAGCGCAGCTTCCCGAACATGGCCAGTACGGCCATGGCTACCAGAAACAGGGTAACGACCTTGAAAATCACGTCAGAGGCCAAAACGCGCGTAGGCTGCGCGCTCCTCGATGCCGGTGATTGCATCCTGTGCCAGGCTGGCGCCAAACCGGCTGAGGAACGGGCGTCGCAGACCGTATCGGCGGAACTGCACCTTGTCGCCGAACCGCTCTTTCATCTTGGGCCGCAGATGTCCGATCCCATCAATCAGCCCCAGTTCGGTGGCGCGCCGCGCCAACCAGATCTCTCCGGTGAAAAGATCGGCCTTGCCGTCCAGCTTGTCTCCGCGCCGGGCCTTTACATGAGCGATGAAATTGTCGTGGATATCGCCCAGAATGACACGCAGCCGGGCCACGTCTTCGGGTTTTTCCGGAGTAAAGGGATCAAGCATGGATTTGGAGTCGCCGGCCGTATAGACCCGCCGTTCGACGCCCTGCCTTGCCAACAGAATATGCGCCCCGAACCCGGCCGAGATGACTCCGATAGACCCCAGAACCGAGCTGTCATCGGCCCAGATCTCGTCCGCGGAGGCCGCCAGCCAATACCCGCCTGACGCGGCAACATCTTCGACGAATGCGTAAACCGGTACGTCCAGTTCCTCGGACAGGCGCCGGATACGCGATCCGATCAGCGAAGACTGCACCGGCGATCCGCCAGGCGAGTTGATCTCCAGCGCGACGGCATCGGGCTTGCCGCGCCGAAAGGCCTTTTCCAGAATCGGGGCCAGCGCAGTGTCACTGAGCGACCCGCGCCCGGCCATGCCAATCGCGCCCGACAGGCGCACCACGGCCACAAGAGGCGCGTTTTTGATAAACGGGAGGCGAATGTTCATGCTGCCCGATGTAGAATGCCACCCCCCGACAAACAAGTCGCGTCACGCGACGGAACGTCCGTATCGCGGAAAATCACCCGGTCACAGGCAAAATTGCAACGCCAGATGTACCTATTCCCTCAGCCGCCATCCGGTGCGAAAGATCCACCAGATCGCCCCGATGCACAGGCTGGTGAAGAACGTGATCGCCAGCAAGCTCATCCCCACCGGCACATCCGACATGCCAAAGAAGGCCCAGCGGAACCCGGAAATCAGGTACAGGACCGGGTTGAACAGCGTCACGGTCTGCCACGCCGGTGGCAGCATCGACACCGAATAAAACGAACCACCCAGAAAGACCAAGGGCGTGACGATCAGCAGGGGGATCAGTTGCAACTGTTCGAAACTGCGCGCCCAGATACCGATGATGAACCCGAACAGCGCAAAGCTAAGGCAGGTCAGCAGCAGGAAGGCCACCATCGCCAGCGGATGCACGATCTCCAGGTCCACAAAGAACGACGATGTTATCAGAATGACCGTTCCGATGAACAACGCCTTGGTCGCCGCCGCACCGACATATCCGATCACGATCTCGATAAAGGTGATCGGAGCCGACAACAGTTCGTAGACCGTGCCGACAAATTTCGGAAAATAGATGCCAAATGCCGCGTTCGAAATCGACTGGGTCATCACCGACAGCATCACCAGTCCGGGCACGATGAAGGCACCATAGCTGACGCCCTCGACCTCGGTGATACGGCTGCCGATGGCCGCGCCGAACACAACAAAATACAAAGAGGTCGACAGCACCGGCGACAGGAAACTCTGCAACAGGGTGCGAAAGAATCGCGCCATTTCGAAACGGTAGATTGCGGAAATCGCGGTCCAGTTCATTGCATCTCTCCCGGCCGGTTCGCCGGCTTGCGGTCAGACACCAACCCGACAAAGATATCCTCCAGGCTGCTTTGCCGCGTCTGCACGTCGCGCAGCACCAGCCCGGCCTGCGCCACATCGTTCAGCAGCGTGGTAATCCCCGTCCGCTCGGCCTGGGTGTCGTAGGTATAGATCAGCGACTGGCCGTCCTGCCCCAATTCCAGACCGTGCCGGGCCAACGACGCGGGCACCGCGCCCAGCGGCTCGCCGAATTGAACCTCGATCTGTTTCTGCCCCATCCGCGCAATCAGCGCCGATTTCTCTTCGACCAGCAGCAGCTCGCCATGGTTGATCACGCCGACCCGGTCGGCGATCGCCTCGGCCTCTTCGATGTAGTGGGTGGTCAGGATAATGGTGACCCCGTCCGCCTTTAGTTCGGCCACGATATCCCACATGTCCTTGCGCAGCTCGACATCGACGCCAGCGGTCGGTTCGTCTAGGAACAGAACCCTCGGTTCATGGCTCAGCGCCTTTGCAATCAGCACACGGCGTTTCATCCCGCCAGACAATTCCTTGATGGTACTGTCCTTCTTGTCCCACAGCGACAGCTTGCGGAGGATCTGTTCGATCAGCGCATCGTTGCGCGGTTTGCCAAACAGCCCGCGCGAGAACCGCACCGTGTTCCAGACCTTTTCGAATGGCTCCAGGTTGACCTCTTGCGGGACCAGCCCGATCATCGACCGGGCCGCGCGAAAGTCGTGGACGATATCGTGACCGCCGACGCTCACCTGTCCAGAGGTCATCGTCGTGATGCCGCAGATCGTTGAAATCAGGGTGGTCTTGCCCGCGCCGTTCGGGCCAAGCAGGGCGAGGATCTCGCCCTCGTGGATGTCCAGACTGACCCCTTTGAGCGCCTCGAAACCACCCGCGTAGGATTTCCGCAGGTCCTGGATGGACAAGATGGGCGTCATGGCTGTTCCCCCGGATTGGACAAAGCCAGACACTAGACCGTTCGGTCAAACCCAGCCACTGCGGGAACGCACACAGCTATGCGCGAAAATGCGTGGCCAACAGGACCCGCTCAGCTGCCTCCGGTCAGCTTCCGGAACCAGCCCTTTTTCTGTTCCGGCGCCGCTTCCGCCTCCGCGGCGGCCTCTGCGTCGGTCGGATCTTCCAGTGCGTTTTGCAGGTTGGCAAAGAACTGATCCGCCATTTTCTTGGCGAACCCGTCGATCAGGCGACTGCCAAGCTGCGCAAGCTTGCCGCCGACTTTGGCGTCGACATCATAACTCAGCAGCGTTTTGCCTTCGCCCGCCGGGGCCAGCGTGACCGTTGCCCCGCCCTTGGCGAAACCGGCCGCGCCGCCCTTGCCTTCGCCCGCGATGGTGATCTTCTCGTTCTCGACCATGTCCGACATGGTCACCACGCCTTTGAACGTCGCCTTGACCGGCCCGACCTTCTGCGTGACGACCGCATTGTATCCATCCTGAGGATTGCCTTCGACTTCTTGCGCGCCGGGCACGCAGACCTTCAGCACCTGAGGATCCAGAATGGCGGCATAGACCGTCGCCGGGTCGGCCTGGATTTCGCGTTGATCGCTCATATGCATGGTGCGGGTCCCCTCCTGAGATTTGCTAGCAACATAATGCAGCACAATTTGCGGTCCAGTGTATATACGACCAAAGGGCGATGATCGCCCGCGCAACCGAAACAGACAGGAGCATCACCCCTTGGATCGTACGCCCCACTCCCGCCCCGGCGCGGGGATCGCCTTTGTTCTGGGCGGTATTCTGGCGATTTCGATTAACGACATGCTGATCAAACAGCTGTCGGGCGGGTATCCGCTGCACCAGGTCGTATTTGTGCGCTCCGCCATCGGAATCCTGTTCAGCCTGATGCTGGTGCAGGCAGAAGGTGGTTTGCATTTGCTCAAGACACGGCAACCGGGGCTGCACCTGCTGCGCGGTGTGATGGTCGTGATTTCGAATATGTGCTTCTTTCTGGCGCTTGCCGTCATCCCGCTGGCCGATGCAACCGCCCTGTTTTTCGTCGCGCCCTTGTTCATTACGGTTCTGTCGATCCCGATTCTGGGCGAAAAGGTCGGCCCGTTGCGGCTGGGCGCCGTTCTGGTGGGGTTTGCCGGTGTCGTGATCATGCAACGGCCCTGGGCCAGCGCCGAATCGCTTCAGGCCAGCCGGATCGTCCTGCTGTTGCCGGTGGTCGCCGCGCTGACCTATGCCATCCTTCAACTCATGACCCGCAAACTGGGCGCAACGACCAAGGCATCGGCCCTGGCGGTGTACATTCAGGGGGTGTTCATCATCGTATCCTTGGGATTCTGGATCGTGGCCGGCGACGGCCGTTTCGCCGAAGGTTCGGACAATGCCAGCATCCAGTTCCTGTTTCGCGCCTGGATCCGCCCCGCCCCCGAAGACTGGGGGCTGCTGCTGGGTCTCGGCTTTAACTCGGCCATTATCGGGTATTGCCTCGGTCAGGCCTACAGGCTGGCCGATGCCGCCACCGTGGCTCCCTTCGAATACGCGGGCCTGCCGCTGGCGGTGTTCTGGGGCTGGTTGATCTGGTCGGACCTGCCCGACTGGGAGGTCTGGATCGGCATGGCGCTGATCATGGGGGCCGGGCTGTTCGTTTTTCTGCGCGAACAGCAAAAAGCCCGGCGCGTCACCCGGCCGACCGCTGGTCGGGGCGGCTAGCGGTTGCGCTTTGGCAGCTCTTCATTCGCGGTCCAGTCCCATGTGCCCTGATCCCGTTCCGTCACCGCCTGCTTCCAGCCGACATCCTCGGACCGGGTCTTAAAGTTGATGCCCTCGGGACTATGCCGGGTGATCCCGTCGAAAATTGTCGCCAGACGCTGTGTCTGCATCAACCCGGTCTGTTCGATCGCCTGATTGATCACCAGTTTCTGCATCGCCAACTGGTTCACCGGTACGCTGGCCATACGCGCGGCCAACGTCTCGACCCGGTCGTCCAACTGGTCATCGGGCACCGCTTCCAGCACCAAACCCAGATCCGCCGCCTCGCGCCCGGTGATCTTGTCACCCGTGAACAACATCCTCTTGGCCCGTTCCGGACCCAGCCTGTAGACCCACATCGCGGTTGTCGGGCATCCCCAGACGCGGGCCGGCATATAGCCGATCTGAGCGTTCTCGGCCATGACAGTCAGATCCGCGCACAGCGCGATATCCGAACCGCCGGCCACGGCAAACCCGTGCACTTTGCAGATCACCGGCTTGGCCGCGCGCCACAGCGACATAAAGTGCTGGGTGTTTTCCCACATGAACCGGTAATCCTTGATCGGATCCCACGGCATGTCCTGAGTCACCTGGCCTGACCCGTTGCCCTCGGCGTAAAACGTCAGATCATAGCCTGCGCAAAACGCCGGTCCGTTTCCTGACAACACGACGACGTGCACCCCCGGATCGGCATCCGCCCGGGCCACGGCACCGGCCAGCTCGACCGGCAGTTCGTCGTTGATCGCATTCATCACATCCGGCCGGTTCAACGTCACCCGCGCGATCCGCCCGTCTTTTTCATAGGTTACCACTGACATTCCTGATCCTCCTCGTCGTCGCGGCAAAGCAAAGCACGCGGCGATCAGAGTTGAAAGCGGCGCCGCAACGGGATCGCAGCCAATTGCCGCACTGCAGCATTCTGTGGTTGAAACGGGTCATCCCCGGTCACATATTCCGCCACGACGAGTCGCAACCGCTGAGACACGACAATGGCCAACACTGAATATCTTACCCAGATCAACGCACTGCAGGATCGCACCGCACGGTATTACATGGCGATGGCACAGGCCGGGCAACTGGCACTAAAAGGCACCGTCGACATCGACCGCACGATCCGGGCACAGGTCGCCGGCAATGCCCGCGAGGTGGCCAAACACGCCAAGTCCATCATGTCGGCCAAAGACCTCAAGACCGTGGGGCAATTGCACGCGGACTTCCTCCGCAACGGGGCTGACAAGCTGGCGGCGGACACGCGGGACGTAATGGAACTGGCGCGCACCCGTGCCCGCGAGGCCGCTGAACCGCTGTTGCAAAAAGCCGGCTGAGATCAGCCGCCCAGCAGGCGTTCCAACGCAAAGATACCCCCGCCGATCATCGCGCCCAGCAGCGCGCCGTTGATGCGGACAAACTGCAGGTCCGGTCCCACCTCGGTCTCGAACCTTTCGATCAGCAGGTCGGTGTCCCAGTTCCGCAGCGTCGCGGCGACATAGCCGCCGATGGTGTCGCGATGCCGATGCGCCAGATCTTCGGCCACCGAGGCGATCCGGGCGTTCAGAGAATCCGCCATCGCCGGATCGTCCAGCAATCCCCGCCCCAGGCGTTCCGCTGCCCGTTTCAAAGCGGCCTCGATCTCGGCCCTCGCGCCCTTCTCGTCAGCTTGCGGGCGCAGCGTCGCGAACAGCTCGCCAATGGCCTCGGTGATCTGCCCGGCAAGGCGGTCCGCATCGCTGGCGCCATCGGGGCCGACCAGAAAGGCGTTCAGCGCACCACTTGTCTCCAACCGCTTCAGCACGTCGAACACCCGACCCTCGAACGCCTTGCGGCTGTCGGACTCCGGGTTGCGCAGATCCTCCAATAGCGACAACACCGCATCCACGATCAGGTTCGCAACCTGCCTGTCCACCGGCGCCGAAATCCACCATCGGCTGTTGTCATGCACCAGCTGCGTGATATCGGCGCGATTGGCCTCGATATGTGCCTCCAGTTCCACCACCACCTGGCTGAACCCGGCCCCGCCAAGCCCGCCACGCAGGATCTCGGCCATCATCCGGCCCAACGCCGAGGATTTGTCGCTGTCCTGCAGCAGGGTCTCAACCAGTTTGCGCAGTTCCGTGCGCAACTCTGGCGCATCGCGCGTCAGCACGTTGTCGACCCCCGCCATCAGCAATTCGGCAACATGGGCGGCGTTGCCTTTTTCGACCAGCCACCCGCCGATCACGCGGGCCGGGTTGACCCGTGCCAGATTGCCGGCGATCTCATCCGGGACCAGGATATAGTCGCGGATGAACTTGCCGATATTCTCCGCCGCCTCGTCCTTGCGCGTTCTCAAAAGCGCGGTATGGGGAATGGGAATGCCCAGCGGATGCCGGAAGATCGCCGTCACGGCAAACCAGTCGGCCAGCCCGCCCACCATTCCGGCCTCGGCCACGGCGCGGATGAATAGCACCCAACCGGGCGGATCGGAAATCGTCAGGGTAATCAGGAAAACGGCAACCAGCCCGGCCAGAACACCGGTCGCTGCACGGCGCAGGCGGGCCAGGCGAAGCACCTTGCCCTGATCTTCGGTCATCGCGGTCATCGGTATCCCCTCGGGGCAATATCGCGACGGCACAAATGCGCGGATTCGGCTTTCACCGCAAGACTTTGAACGACTTGGAGCGCGGACCCATTGCCGCGCCCCTGTCTTGTGTCCGATCGCTGCGCAGGCTCTGGCGCAACGATGATAGGGTCAGAATGGCAACCCGACGTAGTTTTCAGCCAGCGATGACAATGCCGCGTCCGAGGAAAACAGGTATTCCAGATCCGTCTGCTGCAGCTTTTGGTCGTACTCGATGCTTTCGGGGAACGTGTGCAGCAGCGTCGTCATCCACCACGAGAACCGCTGCGCCTTCCAGATCCGCGCCAATGCCTTTTCCGAGTAATTCTCAAGACCGGTATCGTCGCCATCCTGATAATGCGCCACCATCGCGTGGTAGAGATAGTAGATGTCAGACGCCGCCGAGTTCAGCCCGCGCGCACCAGTGGGCGGCACGATATGGGCGGCATCCCCGGCAAGGAACAGATTGCCATAACGCATCGGTTCGGCCACGAAACTGCGCAGCGGCGCGATGGATTTCTCGATGCTGGGCCCGGTTTCCAGACCCGCGGCGACATCCTCGGGAAGCCGTTTCTTGAGTTCGGTCCAGAAATCATCGTCCGACCAATCCTCGACGGTGTCGGTCAGCGGCACCTGGATGTAATAGCGGCTCAGCACCTGGCTGCGCAGCGAACACAGCGCAAAGCCGCGCTCGTTCTTGGCATAGATCAGTTCCGGCGACACCGGCTTGGTGCGGCTGAGAACGCCGAGCCAGCCAAAGGGATAGACCTTTTCATATTCCCGCAGCACGTCCTTGGGGATCGACTTGCGGCTGACACCGTGGAACCCGTCCGCACCGATGACGTAATCGCAGTCGATCCGCTCGATCTCGTCGCCGCTGCGATAGGTGATATAGGGCGCTTCTGACTTCAGATCGTGCAGTTTGACGTCATCGACATTGTGAATGACCTTGCCGCCCATTTTTTCGCGGGCATCGTACAGATCCCGGGTCAGCTCGGTCTGACCATAGACCACGACCGAGTTTCCGCCGGTATACTTGGCCAGATCGACCCGGTCCTTGACCCCGTCATGGGCGATGTAGAACCCTTCGTGGATCTCACCCTCGGCGTCCATTCGCTCGCCGCACTGCGCCTCGCGCATCAGTTCGGCAAAGCCATGTTCCAGCACGCCGGCGCGGATCCGGCCCAGCACGTATTCGCGGCTGTGCTTCTCCAGCACCACGTTGTCGATGCCTTTCAGGTCCAGCAGCTGCGACAGCATCAGGCCCGACGGGCCGCCGCCGATAATCCCAACTTTGGTTTTCATGTTGTCCTCCGGGTGATCTTGCGGACCTCCTCTGATCCGCGTTCATGACGGACAACATGGCTTTCGCTCAACCGGATTGGAATGGACGAACCGCGCAACTACTTGTACATTTCGAACATGCAGCCCGACCGCGATACGATCCGAAACTACAACCTGTTCGGCGAAACTTCGGAATTGCCGGACGTGGTGCATTGCGAAACCATTGAAACCCGCTCGCAGGTGCACGACTGGGAATTCCGGCCCCATCGCCACGCCCGGCTGCACCAGTTCCTGCTGATCGAAGCCGGCGGCGGCACCGCCGATTTCGACGGGCGCGAGGTGGCGCTGGCTCCGGGAACCGCGATCAGCGTACCGGCCGGCCATGTGCACGGGTTTTCGTTCCTGCCCGGAACACAGGGCTGGGTGGTCACGCTGACATCCGATTTGCTGGACAACAGCCTGCGGTCTGGCGAGGGGCTGCGCCCCCTTCTCGCCGAACCGCGCACCGTGCCCTGCACACCGGACCTGCGGCGCCTGATCCAGCGGATCTTTACGGAATACGACGGCCAGGGATTTGCCCGCGCACAGGTCCTGCGGTCCCAGGCCGGGTCGCTGCTGGGTTTGATGGCCCGGGCCATCGTGGCTGTGGCCGACGATGCCGAGGCAGGGCGGCATCACCCGCTGTTCCGGCGGTTCGAGGCGCTGGTCGAAGAGGTGTTCCGCGAACGTAATCCAGTGGCAGACTATGCCGCGCGACTGGCCGTATCGCCGACCCACCTGAACAGGATCGTGCGACAAGCCACCGGCAGACCCGCTTCGGCGCTGATCAACGACCGGGTGCTGCGAGAGGCGCGGCGGATGCTGATCTATACAAACCTTGGCGCCGCCGAGATCGGTTACGAGCTTGGCTATAACGACCCCGCTCATTTCAGCCGCGTGTTTGCGCGCGGTACGGGCGTGCCGCCGCGAGTGTTCCGGCAACGGATGGAACGGGGCGGCTGAACCGCGCCGTTCCCGCGACCTTATTCAGCCGCCAACTTGACCGCCGATGCCGCGTCCAGAATTTCCTGCAACTCCGGCCGGCAGGATCCGCAATTGGTTCCCGCGCTCAGACACGCGCCCAGTGCCTCGACACTGTCGGCACCATCCGCGATGGCGCGGCGAATCTGTTCGGTGCCGACGTCGAAACAGGCACAGACAATGGCGCCGCGCGCGGGCTGGTCCGCACCGGGTACGCCCGCCAGCGCCACCATCGGCGACACATCTGTCCCGATCAGGCCAACCATTGCCGTGCGCGCCACCGCCACCGGTTCGCGGGCGGAAAAGAACAGGCCGCGCAGAATGCCGTCGTCGCTGATGGCCACGCGGGCCACCCCGGTTGCCGGGTCTTCGACCACGCTGGCCGTGCCACCGCCAAGGTTCAGCACAGAGCGCGCCTCAGCCTCCCAGTCGCCCGGTGTCTTGCAGCCCGCGACCTCGGCACGCCAGCCGGTCTTGCTGCGGGCGATCGCGGCATAGGGGCGGTTGGGGCGCATCGCGGAATCGCTGGCGGCAAAGCCGTACCAGGCGGCCTCGAACGGCCGAATCGAAACCGTACTGCCCTTGGACGCTGGCTGACCCGAGACCGGGTCCGTCACCGCATCGACCAGCGTGTTCACCCGACCACTGGCCGCGGTTTCCCCGGTCCAATGCATCGGAACGAAAGCCGATCCTTTTTGCGCCTTTGGCGTGATCAGGACCCGCAACGTGGCCTTGCCGCGTTCATTCTCCACCACGGCGAGCCCGGCATCGCCCAGCCCCAGCGCCGCCGCATCCTCGGGGTGCAGCTCCACGTAGGGTTCCGCCATATGCGCGCCCAATCGCGGCGCGCGGCCCGTGCGTGTCATCGTGTGCCAGTGGTCCCGAACCCGGCCCGTGTTCAGGCGCAACTGATGCCCGGCGGGTATCGCAACCGGCGCGGGCGGGGTGATCGGCAGCATTTTCGCCTTGCCGTCGGCGTGGAAGAAACCACCACTTGCAAAGAACCGGTCGCCCGCCGCCTTTTCGCGCGGCACCGGCCACAGGGTCGGCTGCAGCTGGTCGTAGGCTTCATCGCTGATATCGGCGAGACCGGAGATGTCGAAATCGCGCCCCAGCAGGCCGGATACCGACGACAGCGCCGCGTATTCCCGGAACACCTCGGCCTCGGTCGCGAAATCAAAGGCTTCGGTCCAACCCATCCGGCGGCCGACATCGGCGATGATGTCCCAGTCCGCCCTCGCCTGCCCCGGTGCCGGCAGGAACGGGCGCTGGCGCGAGATGCGGCGTTCGGAATTGGTCACGGTGCCAGATTTCTCGCCCCAGCCGGTGGCCGGCAGCAGCACGTCGACCAGACGGTTGGTGTCGGTGTCGATGACGATGTCGCTGGCCACGGTAAAGGGCACCGCGCGGATCGCCTCGGCCACGGCGTCGGCGTCCGGCAGGGACACAACCGGGTTGGTGGACATGATCCACAGCGCCTTGATCTTACCCTCGGCGCAGGCACGGTACAGGTCCACCGCCTTCAGACCGGGTTTGTCGGCGATGGTCGGCGCCGCCCAAAAGGTCTGGACCGCGTGGCGGTGATCGGCGTTCTCGATGTCCAGGTGACAGGCCAGCATGTTGGCCAGACCGCCGACCTCGCGCCCGCCCATGGCGTTGGGCTGGCCGGTAATTGAAAACGGCCCCTGCCCCGGCTTGCCGATGCGCCCGGTGGCCAGGTGGCAGTTCAGGATGGCGTTGACCTTGTCGGTGCCGCCCGAGGATTGGTTGACCCCCTGGGAGTAGAGCGTGACCACCTTGTCGGTGCCGCACCACAGGTCGAGGAATGCGGCGATGTCCTGCGGCAACAGGCCGGTCAGCGCCGGGTCGGTGCCGCGCGCGGCCTCCAACGCAGCCTCCATCCCGTTGACATAAGCATCGGTATAGGACCCGTCGATCAACCCGCGGGCCTCGATCGCCTCCAGCAACAGGTTGAACAGCGCCGCGTCGCCATCGGGGCGGACCGACAGATGCAGATCGGCGATCTTTGCGGTGGCCGTGGATCGCGGATCGATCACCACGACTTTCATTTCCGGGCGCGCCTTCTTGGCGGCCACGATACGCTGGAACAGAACCGGGTGGCACCAGGCCAGGTTCGATCCAACAAGGACCACCACCTCGGCTTCTTCGAAATCCTCGTAGGTGCCGGGCACGGTGTCGCTGCCAAAGGCGCGCTTGTGACCGGTCACCGAAGAGGCCATGCAAAGGCGCGAATTGGTGTCGATGTTGCCGCTGCCGATGTAGCCCTTCATCAGCTTGTTGGCGACATAGTAGTCTTCGGTCAACAACTGGCCAGAGACATAAAAGGCAACGGAATCAGGCCCGTATTCATCCATGGCGGCGCGGAACTTGTCCGCGACCAGGGTCAATGCGGCGTCCCACGTCGTATCCTGCCCGCCAACCTGCGGCGCCAGCAGCCGCCCCTCGAGCGAGATCGTTTCGCCCAGAGCGGTACCCTTGGAGCACAGCCGCCCGAAGTTGGCCGGGTGATCGGGGTCGCCGGCGATGCTGCCGTCGGCCCCTGCCAGTACCCCGCAGCCAACACCGCAATAAGGGCAGGCTGTCTTGACCGCCGTCATTCTGCGGCCCGCAACTGCAGGAACGAGGCCTCAAGCCAGATGCGACCGTCATCGACGCGGGCGGGATAGGTTGCGACCTGCCCCTGATCGGCCCCCTGCGCCTGCCCGGTTTCCAGATCGAACACCCAATTGTGCAGCGGGCAAGTCACTGAATTACCGTGAACAATCCCCTCGGCCAGCGGGCCTTTCTTGTGCGGGCAGGCATTGTCCAGCGCAAACACCCGATCCTCGTGGGTGCGGAACACCGCGACACAGCCCAGCGGTGTTTTCACCACCCGTGCACCGCGCTGCGGGATGGCGTCCAGCGAGCCGACATCGACCCAGTCGTTTGCAACGGTGCTCATTCTGCGGCCTCCAGCTGAAAATCGGCAAGGGGTTTGTAGGTGTCAGCGATTTCCGCGACATGTTCGGCCCAGGGGTCTTTCTGATAGATCGACTGGCTCAGTTCGAACCGTTCGATCAGCGCGCGGCGTTCGTCGAGGTCATCGACGATGCGTTCCTTGACCCAGTCGAGCCCCACCTTGGCGATCCATTTATACGGTCGATCCAAGTACTTGGCGTTCTCGCGGTAGAGCTGCATGAAGGCGGTGGCAAGGTCGATCGCCTCTTGTTCAGAGGCGACATCGGCAAGGCGTTCGGTTTCCTTCACGTCCATGCCGGCGGCGCCACCGACGCCGATCTGGTAGCCGGAGTCGACGCAGACCACGCCGATGTCCTTGCAGGTCGCCTCGGCGCAGTTGCGCGGGCAACCGGAGACGGCGAGCTTGACCTTGTGCGGCGACCACGACCCCCAGAGTTTCTTTTCGAGCTTGATGCCAAGCCCGGTGGAATCCTGGGTACCAAAGCGGCAGTGATCCTTGCCGACGCAGGTTTTCACCGTGCGCAGACCCTTGGCATAGGCATGGCCCGAGACCATGCCGGCCTTGTTCAGATCGGCCCAGATGTCCGGCAGATCCTCGCCTTTCACGCCCAGAAGGTCGATGCGCTGGCCGCCGGTGACGTGCACGGTGGGCACGTTGTATTTCTCGGCCGCATCCGCGATGGCGCGCAGTTCGTCGGGGGTGGTCATGCCGCCCCACATCCGCGGCACTACGGAATAAGTCCCATCTTTCTGGATGTTAGCGTGTTTGCGTTCGTTGATGAACCGGCTTTGCGGGTCGTCCTGATACTCCACCGGCCAGTCGGCCAGCAGGTAGAAGTTGAGCGCCGGGCGGCAGACGTGACAGCCGCAGGAGGTTTTCCAACCCAGTTCCTGATGCACGGCGGCCATGCTCTTGAGCTCCTGGCTCTTGATCAGGCGGCGGACCTCTTCATGGGTCAGGTCGGTGCAGCCGCACATGCTCTGGGCGGCCGGGATGACAAAGTCGTCGCCCAGGGTGACGCCCAGCACCTGTTCCACCAGACCGGTGCAGGTGCCGCAGGATGCGCTGGCTTTGGTGACGGCTTTGATCGCGGCCAGATCGGTCGCACCGCCTTGAATTGCCTCGACAATCTGCCCTTTGGACACGCCGTTGCAACCGCAGATTTCGGCATCAAGCGGTAAGGCTGCAACGGCCGCCATAGGGTCCGCGGTGGCGCCCCCCTGGAAGCCCGGGCCGAAGATGAGCGTTTCGCGCATCTCGGAGATGTCGGTGCCGTCCTTGATCAGGCCGAAGAACCAGTTGCTGTCGGCGGTGTCGCCGTAGAACACGGCGCCGATGACCTTGTTGTCTTCGATCACCAGGCGTTTGTAGATGCCGCGCGCGGGGTCGCGGAAGACGATGTCCTCGCGGCCTTCGCCATCGGCGAAATCACCCGCCGAGAAGAGGTCACAGCCGGTAACCTTCAGTTTTGTACTCAATTCCTTGGGTACAAATTCCGTTTTGTACTCTGTCAAAGTGGCGGCCACGACCTTGGCCTGGTCGTAGAGCGGCGCGACGAGGCCGAAGAGCTGGCCGTTGAATTCGACACATTCGCCGACCGACAGGATGTCGGGGTCAGAGGTGAGCATCTGGGCATCGACCTGAATGCCGCGCCCGACCTCGACGCCGGCGGCCTTGGCGATGGTGGTTTCGGGGCGGATGCCGACGGCCATGACCACGAGGTCGGCGGGGATCACGGTGTCGTCGGTGAGCTTGACGCCTTCGACCTTGTCGGTGCCGAGGATCTCGGCGGTGGAGGCCTGGCACTTCACCTCGATGCCGCGGTTTTCCAGATCGCGGCGCAGCAGGAAGCCGGCGCTTTCGTCAAGCTGGCGTTCCATCAGGTGGCCCATCAGGTGCAGCACGGTGACGTCCATGCCTTGCAGCCGCAGCGCGGCGGCAGCTTCGAGCCCCAGCAGACCGCCGCCGATCACCACGGCGCGGCCGCGACCACCGGCGGCTTCTTTCATCTTGTCGACGTCGTCGAGATCGCGGAAGGCAACCACGCCCGGCAGATCCTTGCCCGGCACCGGGATGATGAAGGGGGCGGAACCGGTGGCGATCACCAGCTTGTCGTATTCGACCTCGCCATTAGCGCCGATCACCACCTTGCGGTCACGGTCGATACCGGTGACGGCCTCGCCAAAGCGGCAGGTCACGTTGTTCTGCGCATACCAGTCATCGTCGTGGGTGACGATTTCCTCAAAGCTCTTTTCGCCCGACAGCACCGGCGACAGCATGATGCGGTTGTAGTTGCCGCGCGGTTCCGCATTGAACAGCGTGACGTCGTAGGCGGCGGGGTCGGCTTCGAACAGGTGTTCGAGAACCCGGCCAGAGGCCATGCCGGCCCCAATGACAACGAGTTTTTTCATAACAGACCTCTCAGCAGTACCAAGCGACAACGTGGGAGAGTTCGTTGTCGGAGTGGATGGGAAGGGCGACGAGCGAGTCGTATCCGGCAAGGCCGGGAACATTGCCGCTTTCGACGACGGGAATACCGGTGCCCAGCACGCGGCCGATCAGACCCTGCCAGGCCGAAACCCGGCGGGTTTTGTCTTCGTCCCAGAGGGCGCCTTCGCGGGCGCAGATACCGTCGATCAGAACCGCACCGCCGGCTTTGCCGACCTTGGCGGCGCGGGCATCCCAGATCTCGAACCGGCGGGCGATGGGCGTGCCGCGCGCCGACAGCAGGGTCAGCACAAAGTCGTCATCGCCCGGCACCGGAACCGGCAGACCCAGCCCGGTGGTCAGCCCGGCCTTGCCCGCGCTCTCGGAGCGGATGAACTTGTACCCCGACCCCAGATCGCGCATCAGCATCGGCGTGTCGGCGGCCAGCACCCCACCCGGCAGGCCCTGCCCGCGCGGGAAATGCGTATGCTGCGACACCCATTCGAAATGCTTGGCGGCGCCGTAATAGCCGTCGTCGAGCATCAGCAGGTCGTCTTTTTCCTTCCAGACCTCGATGGCGCCGATGCGTTCGTCGTCATCGGAACAGATCACCACCAGAACCGCCTTGAGGTCGTCACCGGCAAAGACAGGGATCGCCACGGCGGCGGTCAGGCCGACGGCCTTGGCGGCCTCGGTCCGCTTGAAGTAGGAGCCGTCGAATTCCTTGAGCACCACCGGCCGGGCCTCGGCCCAGGCCTTGCCCGGCAGCCCCTCGCCCATGGCAAAGCTTTCCTTGCCCGAGGCGGCGGCGAAGGCGTTGAGCCCGCCGTAGTTGCCGCTTTCGAGCACAAGCTTGTCACCGCTGGGGACCCAGACCTCGGCGACCGAGATAAACGTGCGCTGTTGCGCGTCCAATGCCAGATCCATCACGCGGCCTCCTGCTTGCCTGAATCGGCCGCCTCGGCCTCGGCTTTGGTTTCGGATTTACCCTTGGCGCCGTGTTCGTATTCCTCGAGGAAGTTCAGAACCTGTTCGCGGTAGAGGTAGTAATCGGGGTGTTCCAGCAGCGCCTTGCGCGAACGCGGGCGCGGCAGGTCGACATCGACGATCTTGCCGATGGTGGCCTGCGGGCCGTTGGTCATCATCACCACGCGGTCGGCCAGCAGGATCGCCTCGTCCACGTCATGGGTGACGCAGACGGCGGTGACCTTGGTCCGCGACCAGACCTCCATCAGCACCTCTTGCAGTTCCCAGCGCGTCAGGCTGTCGAGCATGCCGAAGGGTTCGTCGAGCAGCAGCAGTTTCGGCGAGAGCGCAAAGGCGCGGGCGATGCCGACCCGCTGTTTCATGCCGTTCGACATGTCGGCGGCGGATTTGTCCATCGCATCGGCCAGGCCGACCCGTTCGAGATAGTATTCCACCACGTCCTGGCGTTCGGCGGTGCTGGCCTTGGGATAGACCTTGTCGACGCCGATGGCGCAGTTTTCGCGCGCGGTCAGCCAGGGGAAGAGGTTGGGCGACTGGAACACCACGGCGCGTTCGGGATCGGCGCCTTCGACGTGGCGGCCATCGAGGCGGATCGCGCCCTTGGAGATGGAGTTCAGACCCGCCGCCATGGTCAGCACGGTGGATTTGCCGCAGCCCGAGTGACCGATCAGCGAGATGAATTCGCCGCGGTTCATTTTCAGGTTGAAATCCTCGACCACGGTGAGCGGCCCCTTGGGCGTCGGGTAGACCTTGTGCAACTGGGAGAAGTCCAGGAAGTTGCGGTCGATCATGCCCTTTTGCGCCTCGGCCACGGCGGTGGGGATGCCGCCGTGGATCGGCGTGACATCGGGCAACTCGCGGTTGCTTTCGACCTTGGCCTCGATGCCGACGTCCATCAGGTAGTTGGTGACATCGGCGCGCAGCTTCTTGAATTCGTCGTTGTGGTTCATCTCGCCCCGGTCGCGCGGGCGCGGGATGGTGACCTTGAATTCATCGCCCAGGGTGCCGTCGGGGTTCAGCGGGATGATCCGGTCGGCCAGGATGATCGCCTCGTCCACGTCGTTGGTGATCAGCACGCAGGTCTTCTTGTCCGCGTCCCAGATCGCCTCGATCTCGTCGGCGAGGTTGGCGCGGGTCAGCGCGTCAAGCGCGCTGAGCGGCTCGTCCAGCAGCAGCACCTCGGGGTTCATCGCCAGGGCGCGGGCGACGTTGACCCGCTGGCGCATGCCGCCCGACAGTTCCGCCGGGCGCCGGGTGGTGGCGTGGCCGAGGCCCACCATCTTGACGTAATGGGCGACCTTTTCGGCGCGCTCGGATTTCGACAGGCCGGGGAACATGGTGTCCACCGCCAGGCCGACGTTGCCGTTGACGGTGAGCCAGGGCATCAGCGAGTAGTTCTGAAAGATCACCCCGCGTTCCGGGCCGGGGCCGGTGATCGGCTTGCCCTTGAAGGTGACCGATCCCTTGGCGGGGGTATCCAGCCCCGCCATCAGGTTGATCAGGGTGGTCTTGCCGGTGCCGGAGAAGCCCAGCAGCACCAGGAATTCACCCTCTTCCACCTTCAGGTCGATGCCCTTGAGCACATCCACCTTGCCGGTGCCTTCGCCAAAGCTCTGCCAGACGTCGTTGAATTCAATCACAGCCATGGGGATCACCGGTTGTTCGTGAAGGTAAAGAGCGACTGGATGGCGTACATCAGGCGGTCCAGCAGGAAGCCGATGATGCCGATGGTAAAGACCGCGACCATGATCTTGGCCAGCGAGCTGGACGAGCCGTTCTGGAACTCATCCCAGACGAATTTGCCCAGGCCCGGGTTCTGCGCCAGCATCTCGGCGGCAATCAGCACCATCCAGCCGACACCGAGCGACAGGCGCAGACCGGTAAAGATCAGCGGCAGCGCCGAGGGCAGCACCAGCTTGGTGATCTTGGACCAGGTGCCCATCTTCAGCACCTTGGAGACGTTGACCAGATCCTTGTCGATCGACGCAACCCCCAGCGAGGTGTTGATCAGCGTCGGCCACAGCGAACAGAGCGTCACGGTGATCGCCGAGGTCAGGAACGACTTGGTGAACAGCCCGTCATTGACGGTGTAGGTGGCGGAAACCACCATGGTCACGATCGGCAGCCAGGCCAGCGGCGACACCGGCTTGAAGATCTGGATCAGCGGGTTCATCGCGGCATTTGCGGTGGGCGACAGCCCGCCCAGGATACCCAGCGGCACCGCCACGACGGTGGCCAGCAGAAAGCCGAAGAACACGGTTTTGATTGAGGTCCAGATCTGCTGGTAATAAGTCGGCTTGCCGGTGTAGGTGCGGTGTTTCACCCGGTCTTCCTTGCCCGCCTCGATCAGCTTGGCGTTACGCGCGTCCTGACGCTCGTAAAACGCCGCTTCCTTCTCGCGCTCGCGGATGGCGTCGGCATGCAGGTTCTCGACCTGCTCCCAGACCTGGGCCGGGCCGGGAATGGCGCCGAGCGAGGTCTGCACGGTGGGCGCCAGTGTCGCCCAGACGAACAGAAAGCCCACGATGGCGACCAGAGGAACCCCCAGCAGCCGCCAGATCTCCTTGACCTGCGCCTTGGGGTTGTCGCCGGCCAGCGCCTTGAGCACGGGGGTCATCCAGCTCAGGCCCAGAACCTGGAACCAGGCATCGGCCTTGTTGATGCGCGAGAACAGCCGCGCCTTGCGGGCCTCGGCGGCCTCTTGGGTTGCGAAATCGGGGTCGACGGTGGTCATGGGAGGTTCCTTGGGTCGCTCGCGTGGATCAGCGGGAGGGCGGGTGGGGCGATGCTCCGGTTAGGAGCGAGCGCCATCCCGCCCTCTGCCTGGGGAGATTGGGGGTTAGCCCTGGACTTCGTTGCCGATGACCTTCTGGTCGCCCTTCAGGCCGATCGGCAGGCTGTCGAGGTAGGCATTGGGCGCCTTGCCGTCATAGGCGATACCGTCGATGATATCCGCGGCAGGGGTCGGCGCCTTGTAGCCATCGCTGTCCCAGGGGAAGTCGGCCTCGTCGGCCAGGCCTTCGTCAACCAGGTGGCGGGCGGCCTCCAGGTAGATTTCCGGCTTGTAGACCGACTTCGCGACTTCGTCGAACCAGCTGTCCGGCTTGGCCTCGGCGATCTGGCCCCAGCGGCGCATCTGGGTCAGGTACCAGACAGCGTCCGAGTAGAAGGGGTAGGTCGCGTTGTAGCGGAAGAACACGTTGAAATCGGGGACTTCGCGCTTGTCACCCTTTTCATATTCAAAGGTGCCGGTCATCGAGTTGGCGATCACCTCGGCGTCGGCGCCGACATATTCGGAACGGGCCAGGATTTCGACCGCTTCCTCGCGGTTGGCGTTGTCGTTTTCATCCAGCCAGATCGCCGCGCGGATCAGCGCCTTGGTGATGGCGACGGTGGTGTTGGGGTTTTCCTCGACGAACTCAGCCGACAGGCCAAAGACCTTCTCGGGGTTGTTCTTCCACAGTTCGTAGTCGGTGATCACCGGCACGCCGATGCCCTTGAACACGGCCGCCTGGTTCCACGGCTCGCCCACGCAGTAGCCATAGATGGTGCCGGCTTCCAGCGTGGCGGGCATCTGCGGCGGCGGGGTCACCGACAGCAGCACATCGGCGCCGATCTGGCCCGAGATGTTCTCGGGGCTGTAATAGCCCGGCTCGAGTCCGCCGGCGGCCAGCCAGTAACGCAGTTCGTAGTTGTGGGTCGAAACCGGGAACACCATGCCCATGTTAAAGGGCTTGCCTTCGTCCTTGTAGGCCTCGACCACCGGCTTCAGGGCCGAAGCGCTGATCGGGTGCTGCGGGCGACCATCGTCCATGGTCGGGATATGCGGCTTCATCTGTTCCCAGATTTCATTGGAAACGGTGATGCCGTTGCCGTTCAGGTCCATCGAGAAGGGGGTGATGATGTGGGCCTTGGTGCCGAAACCGATGGTCGCGGCCAGCGGCTGGCCCGCCAGCATGTGGGCGCCGTCCAGCTGCCCGTCGATGACACCGTCCAGCAGAACTTTCCAGTTGGCCTGCGCCTCGAGCGTGACGAACAGGCCCTCGTCTTCGAAGTAGCCGTTTTCATAGGCCACGGCCAGCGGCGCCATGTCGGTCAGTTTGATAAAGCCGAACTTCAGTTCGTCTTTTTCAACGTCCAGCATTTCGGCGTAGGCAGGGGCACAGAGGGCCGTGCTGATCATCAGGGCTGCGTGGGTAAGCTTCATGTTGCGTCCTTCGGTTACGCCCCTGAGAGGAGGAGGCAGGGGCCTGAAAACAAAAAAAATGCTGCCGATCCGTCGACGCGCGGATGCACGACGAGGTTCAAGCAGCATTGCTCGGGGGTCCGCATCCTCGCGGAAGTCTGTCTGTGGAACGCCCTTGTTCCGGAGACAGGGTCAGAATTGCTGCACCCGCACGGTCACGCAAGCGCTGGATCAAATTTATCAGGGATTACCGTGGAATCAGGTCACAAAAGCTGACGTTTTGCCTAAAAATTCATCGCTGCACTGCAGAAGGATCAAAAATCTGACCGTCGAAAAACCGGTCCGGGCGCAGAATCAGGGTGCCGGCGGCGGTGGCGACCTCGGTCGGTTCGGTGATTGCGCCTTCGAGTTTTTCCGAGGCGCCGGGCAGATCGGCGACCTGTCCGGACAGCGCCTGGCGATAGAGATCGGTGCGGAACACCTGCTTGGCGGCCGCTGCCGCGGCACCGCGGTCCAGCCCGGTGCGCGCCGCCAGCCGCTGGGCGATCCAGGCCGCCTGGCTGCGCCAGGGAAACCCGCAGGCGCCGTCATGGAACAAAACGAACCCCTCGCGCAGTTTCTGTTCGCCAGAGGGCGAAATTATGAACCGCCCCGTCAGCGCCCGGTCCAGCAGCTCCGAGCTGATGTCGAGGTATTCGGGGCGCGCGAGCACATCTGAGGCAATCGCCCGGTTGCCCGGTTTCGACAGCCAGCGCCCGGCCCGCCAGACGGCGCGGATCAGCTTGGCAGTGCGGTCGGGGGCGTCCCGGGTCCAGTCATGGCGGACCGCCAGCACCTTTTCCGGCGCAAAGCTCCAGATCGCGGCCCCCGGCAGCAGCAGCGTGCCGACCCGGTTTTCCACCGCGAGCGAGCCCCAGGGCTCGCCGACGCAGAAGGCGTCGATTTCGCCGGCCGCCATCGCCTCGGCCATCAGGGTCGGCGGCACGGTGCGCACGTCAAGCGCCTGCGGCGCCGGAAGACCGAGCGCGCCGAGCCAGTAATACAGCAACTCGGCATGCATCGAGAACGGGAACGGCACGCCGATCCGCAGCTGCCCGTCGGTGGCGGCAATCAGCGCCCTGCCCGCCGCATCGGCATCGGCAAAGTCGAAGGCGTATCCGTTGCCGCGCATCCGCTCGGCCAGCCGCTGTGACACACCGACCACGTTGCCATTGGCCGACAGCACCGAAATCGCGTCCAGCCGCGCCTGGATGCCACCGAGCCCCAGCGCGGCGGCGACCGGCACGGGCGACAACATATGTGCGGCGTCGATCTGCCCCATGACGAGCAGGTCGCGCAGCGTCGACCACGAGGGCGCGCGTTGCAGATCCAGCGCCAGCCCTTCCTCGTCGGCAAACCCCATTTCATGCGCGATGACCAGCGGCGCGGCGTCCACCAGTGGAATGAATCCGGCCCGCAAGACCTGCCCGTTCATGACAAGAGCTCCGCCGCCGTCACCAGCGCCTCGGCCACATCGGCCAGCTTGCGGCCCTGCGCCATGGCGGTCTTGCGCAACAGGGCATAGGCCGCATCCTCGTCGATCTTGTGCGCCTTCATCAGTATTCCCTTGGCCCGGTCGATCACCTTGCGTTCCTGCAGCGCCCGCTTGGTCGCGGCCAGCTCGCTGCGCATCCGCTGGAACATGTGGAACCGGGCGATGGCGGCGTCGATGATCGGCTTGATGCGGTCCGGCTGCAGCCCGTCCACCACATAGGCCGACACCCCCGCTTCGATCGCCGCCTTGGTCAGCCCGTCGTCGCTGCGGTCGACGAACATCGCAACGGGGCGGTCCAGCGGGCTGGAGGCCAGCGTCAATTCCTCAAGCATGTCGCGCGACGGGCTGCTGATGTCGACCAGCACGATGTCGGGGTTGCGCTCCGATATTCTCCGCGCCAGCCCGGTCTCTTCGGAAATGACAAAGATGTTGTGATCCCCGGACGCACGCAGAGAGTCCACGATCAACAGCGCCCGATCGCGGTCCTTTTCAACAACAACAATGGACAGGTTGTCAGTCATTTCACATCAGCCAGTGACCGCCGCAACGGCCCCAATACAAGGGGCACTCGACACTGATCCCCTCACAATACCGCAACTTGCCCACAACCGCACAAGATTTGGGCAAACGGCCCCTTCGGGACGGCGGGCGGGGCGATGTGCCCCGGCGGGGCACGAGCGTCGCGCGGCGGCCCCGATGTCAGCCGCGCACGGTGTCGATCATCAGCTGCACGTTCTCGGGGTCGGCGTCGGGGGTGATCCCGTGGCCCAGGTTAAAGATGTGCGGGCCGCCGGAAAACGCCTTGACGATGCGCCGGGTCTCATCCACCAGCGCCTGCCCCCCGGTCACCATATGCGACGAGGCCAGGTTGCCCTGCACGCAGCCCGAAACCTGCACGTTCTTTGCCGCCCATTCGGGATCGACCGAATTGTCCAGCGCCACGCAGTCGACGCCGGTCGCGGCATGGAAGCCGACATAGCCCTCGCCCGCCTCGCGCGGGAAACCGATGACCGGAATGCCCGGGTGCCTGTCCTTGATCGCCGCGGTGATCCGGCGGCATGGCTCGACCGCGTATTTGGCAAAATCGTCGCCCTTGAGCGAGCCGGCCCAGCTGTCGAAAATCTTGACCACTTCGGCGCCGGCCTCGATCTGCATCGACAGGTAATCGATGGTGGCCTCGGTGATCCGCTCCAGCAGCGCCTCGAACAGAGCGGTATTGCCTTCGCGCAGCGCGTGCGCGGGGCCCTGGTCCGGGGTGCCGCGCCCGGCGATCATATAGGTCGCCACCGTCCACGGCGCGCCGGCAAA
Organism: Seohaeicola saemankumensis; assembly: GCF_020171285.1. GTDB lineage: Bacteria > Pseudomonadota > Alphaproteobacteria > Rhodobacterales > Rhodobacteraceae > JAIUZI01. Next base: position 113,682 of record NZ_JAIUZI010000007.1, on the reverse strand, counting down.
GCCGATCAGCGTCGTCTCGGCGGGCAGTTCGCGCGACAGGATGCGCACGGTTTCATAGACCGGCGACAGGGTGTCATGGATGGCCGAGGCCGGTTTCAGCGCGTCGAACCCGGCCTGGTCCGTGATCGTCGACAGGCGCGGCCCCTCGCCGGTCACAAACCACAGATCCGCGCCCAGCGCCTGCGGCACCAGCAGGATGTCGGCAAAGAGGATGGCCGCGTCGAACCCGTAGCGGCGGATCGGCTGCAGCGTCACCTCGGCGGCCAGCTCGGGGTTATAGCACAGCGACAGGAAATCGCCGGCCTGGGCGCGGGTGGCGCGGTATTCCGGCAGGTATCGCCCGGCCTGACGCATCATCCAGATCGGCGGCGTGTCCAGGGTTTCGCCCGCCAGGGCCCGCAACAGTTTCTTCGTCTCGGCCATGTCATCCCTCACTTGTCGTGACGCGACAGGTCACTCCCGAGCGGCAATTTGTCAAGGGTGCGCGGGTGTCACGTGGTTGTCAGGGCAGAATGACGCGGCTAAGGATTGCGCCATGACTGCATCGCTCCCCTCTCCCGCATCGCCTCTGAAAATCGGCACGCGCGGTTCGCCGCTGGCGCTGGCTCAGGCCTATGAAACACGCCGCCGTCTGGGCACCGCTTTCGATCTGCCCGAGGCGGCTTTCGAGATCGTGGTGATCAAGACCACCGGCGACGACCGCACGCTGATCGACGCCGACCGCCCGCTCAAGGAGATCGGCAACAAGGGGCTGTTCACCAAGGAAATCGAGGAAGCGCTGTTGCAGGGCGGCATCGACATCGCGGTGCATTCGATGAAGGACATGCCGGTGGCCCAGCCCGAGGGGCTGCTGCTGGATTGCTACCTGCCCCGCGAGGATGTGCGCGACGCCTTTGTGTCGCCTGACAAGAGCGGGCTGGCGGAACTGGCGACGGGCGCGGTGGTCGGCACCTCGAGCCTGCGCCGGCGGGCGCAGCTGCTGAACCGGCGGCCCGACCTGCAGGTGGTGGAATTTCGCGGCAACGTGCAGACCCGCCTGAAGAAGCTGGCCGACGGCGTGGCTGACTGCACCTTTCTGGCGATGGCCGGGCTGAACCGGATGAACATGACCGAGGTGCCCGCCACCGCGATTGACACCGACGACATGCTGCCCGCCGTGGCGCAGGGCGCCATCGGCATCGAGCGGCGCGCCAACGACGCCCGTGTCGCCGATATGCTGGCGGCGATCCACCATGCGGAAACCGGCCAGCGGCTGGCGGCCGAACGGGCATTTCTGGCGGCGCTGGACGGGTCGTGCGAGACGCCGATCGCCGGGCTGGCGGAACTGGACGGCGGAACGTTGCGGCTGCGCGGCGAGGTGCTGCGCCCGGACGGGTCCGAGGCGCTGGCCGACGACCGGACCTGCGCGGTCGCCGATGGCGCGGCACTGGGCGCCGAGATGGCGCGCGACCTGCTGGCCAAGGCGGGACCGGGCTTCTTCTCCTGGCACTGACGCCCGCGTGACGCCGCGCTCTGATTGACATCCATGCCCCCGATTGCGGAGGCTCATGCGCAGGGAGGATCTGCGCATGAGCGGTTATGCAACGCCTGGAAAGGCCTATCTCAGCTCGGATGAAATCCGCGATCTGGCGCGGCGGTCAGACCTGATGGGGCTCTGGCTGGTGGCGCATTGCTGGGGCGTGATCGCGCTGGCGGTGGCGCTGTTTGCGCTCTGGCCCAATCCGCTGACTTTTGTGCTGGCAGTGGTGGTGATCGGGTCGCGGCAGCTGGGGCTGGCGATCCTGATGCATGAGGCGGCGCATAACGCCCTGTTCAAGAACCGCCGCTGGAACGATTTCGCGGGCGAATGGCTGTGCGGGCGACCGATCCTGGCGGAGCTGGCGGCCTATCGCCATTATCACCTGACCCATCACCGGTTCACCCAGACCGAGAAAGACCCCGACCTGGTGCTGTCGTCGAAGTTTCCGACCAGCCGGGCGTCGCTGAGGCGCAAGTTCACCCGCGACCTGACCGGGCAGACCGGGATCAAGCAGCTGATGGCGCAGATCATGATGTCGGTGCGGCTGGCCGGGGATGAGGACGCGGCCAAGGCGGCGGCGTCGGATTTCGCCCAGGCGTTCAAGGCGCGCGACCTGTGGAAATCGCTGCCGGTGTTCGCGGGCATCGTCGTGGCCATGGGGCTGATCGGCGACTGGTGGTGGGGGCTGGCGTTCTGGCTGCTGCCGTATCTGACGTGGTTCCAGTTCGTGCTGCGGGTTCGCAACATCGCCGAGCACGGCGCGACGGAACAGTCGGACGATCCGTTCCGGAACGTGCGCACCACGCTGGCCGGGCCGGTGGCGCGGGCGCTGGTGGCGCCCTATTGGGTCAACTACCACCTTGAACATCACATGGTGATGCATGTGCCCTGCTGGCAGCTGCCCCGGATGCATGACGCGCTGGTCGCCAAGGGGCTGGGCAACCGGATGCGGCTGGCGCCGAGCTATGTCGGCGCGCTGCAGGAGGCGGGCTGGCGCCGGGCATAAGGCGCATTCCAGAAACCGTTTTGGAAAACCGCGAGTCTGACCTAGGCTGGTGACAATTCTGCCTGTCATTTCAACCGACCGTGTTTTCCAGGGAGGAATGTTGATGTTGAAACCGTTCATGTTCACCGCCGCAATACTGGCCTGCGGACCCGCTGCGGCGCAGATCGTGCCATCAAGCGAGTCGCTCGGAGGGCTGTACCCCGGAAAGGCCTACTCACCTTACGCGCAACGCGGATTTCCCAGCCAGGTGCTGTGGGGCGACACCCATCTGCACACCGGTTACTCGATGGACGCGGGCCTTTTTGGCAATACCACCGGGCTGGATACCGCCTATGAGTTCGCGCGCGGCGAAGAGGTGGTTTCGGCATCGGGTCAGCCGGTACGGCTGTCGCGGCCGCTGGACTGGCTGGTGCTGACCGACCATTCCGACGGCATGGGCATGATCTTTGACCTCAAGGCGGGTACGCCGAACGTGATGGCCACGGAACAGGGCAAACGCTGGCACGAGGCGATGAACGAGGGCGGCGAGGCCTCGGCCGAGGCAGCGCTGGATCTGATCACCACCTTTTCCCAGGGCAATATGGATCCCAAGCTGATCGGAGACTATTCACCCGGCGCGGCAAAATACGCCTCGGTCTGGCAGGATATCATCGATGCGGCGGAACGGTACAACGAGCCGGGTCATTTCACCGCCTTTATCGGTTTTGAGTGGACCTCGCTCTATCAGGGCAACAACCTGCACCGCAACGTGGTGCTGCGCGACAACGGCAACCGGGCCGCGATGGTCGAACCGATGGTGACGCAAGGCCCCACCGGCAGTATCGATCCAATGGCGCTGTATGCCTGGCTGGAAGATTACGAGGCCAAGACCGGCGGCGACGCCTTTGCATTGTCGCACAACGGCAACCTGTCGAACGGTATCATGTTCCCCTCCGAAACGCGGTTTACGGGCGATCCCGTCGACCAGACCTATGTCGACCTGCGCGCCAAATGGGAACCGCTGTACGAGATCACCCAAATCAAGGGCGACGGGGAAACCCACCCCAAGCTGTCCCCCGAGGACGAATTCGCCGATTACGAGACATGGGACGCCGGCAATCTGGACCTGTCGGCGGCCAAGACCGACGAGATGCTGAAACGCGAATACGCGCGCTCGGCGCTCAAGATGGGGTTCCAGCTGGGTCAGAAATTCGGGACCAACCCGTATAAGTTCGGGTTCTCGGGCGCAACCGACAGCCATACATCGCTGGCCACCGCCGATGACGACAACTTCTTTGGCAAGGCCACCAATGCCGAGCCGTCCAAGACCCGCGCGGTGCACCCGTTTGCCAAGACCGAACATGGCGCGTTCGAGGGGTATCAGCTGGTTGCCTCGGGCTATACCGGGGTATGGGCCAACGAAAACACCCGTGAGGCGCTGTGGGACGCGATGGTGCGGCGCGAGACCTATGCCACCACCGGGCCACGCATGATGGTGCGGTTCTTTGGCGGACACGGCTATACCGACAATGACCTGCGCGGTCGGCAGCCTGCCTTTGCGGGATATGCCAAGGGCGTGCCGATGGGCGGCGACCTGCCTGCGGGCGACGCCGCGCCGGATTTCATGGTCTATGCCCTGCGCGACCCGATCGGCGCCAACCTGGACCGGATCCAGATCGTCAAGGGCTGGATGGATGCCGCCGGCGAGGTGCATGAAAAGATCTATGACGTGGCATGGTCCGGCGACCGTGAGCCCGGCGCGGACGGCAAGCTGCCCGCTGTTGGCAATACCGTCGATCTGGACGCCGCCGGTTACACCAACACCATCGGCGCGGCCGAGTTGATGACGGTCTGGACCGATCCGGATTTTGATCCGGCTGAGCCTGCGTTCTACTATGCCCGCGTGCTCGAGATCCCGACGCCGCGCTGGGTGGTCTACGACAGGGTCCGGCTGGGGGCGGAGATCCCCGAAGAGGCGACCCTGTCGGCGCAGGAGCGCGCCTATACATCGCCGATCTGGCACACGCCAAAGGGGTAACGCTTAGCCCCCGGCGGCCGGGGGTTCGGGATCGGCGGGCTGGTTGCGCAGTTCGGCGATCCGGCTGCGGATCAGCTGAATGTGCAGCCGGGCGTCATAGGCCGTTTGACGGTAGGCATTGGGCACGCGCAGATGCCCCAGCCGGTGGTCGATCTGTTCAAGCCGTGCATCCAGCGTGGCGAGCCCCTCGGTCCCCTGCAGCGCCGCGACTTCGTCTTCGATGCTGCGGATTTCGGGGTAATGCTGCCAGACGCGCCAGCGCATGATATAGGCATAGGCCCCCGGAAGCGCCCGCAGCAACGGCAGCACGATGAACAGGATCGGCAGCAGCAGCAGGAACATCCGGTTGACCTGGGCCGCCATCCAGTAGGGTAGCCAGTCGTGCCAGGCCGAGGGGCCATTCAGCAGCAGCTGCCGGGCGGCGTTGTTGACAGGCAGGCCGGTGCCCTCGTCCGAGGGAAAGGTGCCGGGGTCGGTGATTTCGTCGCGCACGCCGTGCAGCTGGATCGCCGCCGTGGTCAGGCGATTGACCAGCGCCGGGTGCAGGTCCTGGCGCATGGCCAGCCGCGCCTCGATCGCCAGCTGTTTCCGGTCCACCTGTGGCACCACCGGGCGCAGGGATATGGCCCCGGCGGGCAGCGTCACGGTATTGGCGTATTCCAGCCGCCGCGAGATCGCGTCCACATAGTCCAGCGACAGCAGCCGAATGGCCGGCTGTGCATAGGCGTTGTCCAGGTAGGGTGCGTCGATGGGCGCCACAAAGACCGCCATGTCAATGTCGTGGCGCGCCAGCGCGGCGACCGCCTCGTCATAGCCCAGCGACAGGTGCGTATTAACCTCGGGCGATAGCCCCACGGCGCGTTCAAAGTCGCGATAGGCCGCCGCCGTTCCGGACCCCGGCCGGCCACTGCTGATGCGCAGGTCATGCCACAATGCCGGGTTGGCGGCGGCAAAGGTGTCGCGGTGCACCAGAAAGATCATCGGTTCAAAGAAGATGGTGCCGATTGCCTCGACCAGATCGGGGTCGGCCGCGACCCCGCCCTGCAGGATCGCCGCATCGGCCACGCCGCTGGCCAGCAGGGCGGCATTTTCTTCGGACCCGGCGGTTTCGAGAATCTGCACCGTGATCCCGTCCTGCGCCAGAACAGCCGCATAGCGCCGAGCCACGTTGACATAGGCGCCATTTTCCGGCCCGGCGGCCAGAACCAGCCGCGCGGGCGGGTGCAGGCTGAGCAGCAACCAGGCGGTGGCGACAACGGCGGCGATGACAGCGGCAAACGCCCCGACCCTGACCCAGTTCGTGGTAGACGTGGCGGAGCGTTCGATCATGAATGGCCGGACCCTGTAATGCGGGGTTGCGATTGTGCGCCAGACTAGGCCCGCCCCGCCGCCGCGACAAGTGCGGGCGGAGCATTGACAGCGCCCGTTGCCGGCATTAGCCACGGCTGTGGTTGCAGACACCCGCCGCCCGCTGACGGTTCCGTCCCGGTGAAGTGCTGACAGAACTATCTCTGACCCCTTTTGGCCTGACGCCGGATGGGAATGCGGGCACCTCTCCTTTCACGCTGACAGGCATATCAAGAGGAGTACGGGACATGCCACAGCACCCCGAAAACCACTTTCTGACCGGACCGCTGGGGTCCATTTACGCCCGCACGGCGCTGCCGATCATCTTTGTGATGGGGATGAACGGGCTGCTGACGGTGGTCGATGCGCTGTTTCTTGGCCATTACGTCGGCCCCGAGGCGCTGGCCGCCGTCACGCTGATGTTTCCGCTGTACATGCTGATCGTGGCACTGGCGACACTGGTCGCGGGCGGCATGTCCAGCCTGCTGGCCCGGCATCTGGGCGGGCGGCGGTTCGACGCGGCCAAGGCGGTGTTCGCGGGCGCGCATGGACTGGCTCTAATGCTGAGCGCGGGGCTGATCGGACTGTTCGTGCTGTTCGGCCGGCCGGTGACATTACTGGCGGCGGGCGGCTCGGCCGAGCTGGCGGAAATGGGGCTGGTCTATCTGCGGATCACGGTGCTGTTCACGCCGCTGATGTTCGTGCTGTCGGTGAATTCAGATGCCCTGCGCAACGAAGGCCGGGTCGGGTTCATGGCGGCGACCAGCCTCCTGGTGTCGCTGTCGAACATCGGGTTCGACTACCTGCTGATCGCGCGGCTGCACATGGGCGTGGCCGGCTCCGCCTATGGCACAGCGCTGGCGCAGATGCTGGCGATGGCCATCATCGCGACGTTCCGGTTTCGCGGTCAGACCCTGTTGCGGCCCGGCGTGCTGCTGCGCTACGACCCGCGCAGCCACTGGCCCGCGATCCTGGCGCTGGGGGCGCCGCAAAGCCTGAACTTCATCGGGCTGGCGCTGGGCTCAGGCTCGGTGGTGATCGCGTTGCAGATCGCGGCGGCACCGGGGTACGCGGAAACGATGTCGGCCTATGGGATCGTGACGCGGGTGATGACCTTTACCTTTCTGCCGCTGCTGGGTCTGTCGCACGCGATGCAGACGATCACCGGCAACAACTATGGATCGGAGCAATGGCACCGGTCGGACGCCAGCCTGCGGTTGGCGCTGATCGCCGCGCTGGCCTATTGCGCCGGGGCGCAGGCGGTGCTGACGCTGTGGGCGCCGCAGATCGGGGCCGGGTTTGTCGATGACCCCGAGGTGATCGCCGAGGTCGCGCGCATCCTGCCGGTGATCGTCACCATGTTCGCGGTGGCCGGGCCGCTGATGATGATCGCCAGCTATTTCCAGGCCATCGGAGATGCGCCGCGCGCCGCCCTGCTGGGTCTGTCGAAACCCTATCTGTTCGCGATCCCGCTGACGTTCGCGCTGGTGTACCTGCGCGGCGAGCCGGGGATCTGGATCGCCGGACCGCTGGCCGAGGCGCTGTTGCTGGTGCTGACGGCGCTGGTGCTGATGCAGCGCGCCCGGCAATCGCAGGAACGGTGGGGACTGTTCCGGGCCTGAGGCCCGGTCAGACCCATTTCGCCATCGGCGGCAGGCTCATCAACACGGCATTCGCGTCGTGGCCTGTCGCCAGCCCGAACTTGGTCCCCCGGTCGTAGACGAGGTTGTATTCGGCATAGAGCCCGCGATGGATCAGCTGGGTATCCTTGTCGGCATCGGCGCAGGGGGTGGTGCGCCGTTTTTCGACCAGCGGCACATAGGCCGGCAGGAAGGCGCGGCCGATGTCGCGGGTCAGGTCGAAATCGGCCTGCCAGTCGCCGGTACAGTAGTCATCCATAAAGATGCCCCCCACCCCGCGCGCCCGGTGCCGGTGCGGGATGTAGAAATATTCGTCGGCCCAGTCCTTGAGCCGGGGGTAATGCGCCGCGCCGTGGGGATCCAGATGTGCCTTTTGCGTGGCGTGGAAATGCACGGTGTCGTCATCGTATTCGATGCACGGGTTCAGGTCGGACCCGCCGCCGAACCACCAGGCGTGCGGGGTCCAGAACATCCGCGTGTTCATGTGGACGGCGGGCGCATGCGGGTTCTGCATATGCGCGACAAGGGAGATGCCCGACGCCCAGAACCGCGGATCGTCCTTCATCCCCGGCAGCCCCTTGCGGGCCATCATCGCCGCCTGCGCCTGTTCACCAAGCGCGCCGTAGACGGTAGAGATGTTGACGCCGACCTTTTCAAAAACCCGGCCGCCGCGCATCACGCTCATCAGCCCGCCGCCGGCGTCCGAACCGTCATCCGAGGCGCGTTTGGTCTCGCTCACCTCGAACCGGCCCGGCGCCATGTCGGCAAAGGGGCCGGTGTCGTGGCTGTCCTCCAGCCCCTCAAAGGCGGCGACGATATCGTCGCGCAGTTGGCGGAACCACGCGGAAGCGGTCTGTTTTTCGTGGTCGAACGTGTCGGTCATAGGGTGCAGTCCTTAGTGTGCGGGGGCCGCCACCGGGTCGAGCAGCGTGCGCCCGCCATCCAGCGTCAGGATCTGGCCGGTCATGAACCCGGCCGCCTCGGAGGCGAGGAACTGCGCCGCATCGCCCAGTTCGGACGGCGCGGCGATACGGTTCAGCGGTGTGTGGTCCTCGATATCCTGCCGGAAAGTGCGGTTATCCTTGAGCGTGGTTTTCAGCGAATGGCTCATAACCGAGCCGATCGCCACCGCATTGACCCGGATCCGGTGCGGCGCCAGCGCCACGGCGAGCGAGCGTGTCATCTGATCGAGCGCGGCGGAGCTGACGGAATAGGCCATCAGGTCGGGGTGGGTGCGCCGGGCGGCGATCGAGCTGAGGTTGATGATGGAACCGGCGGCGCCCTCTTCGCGGCCCTCGGACTGTTTGATCATCCGCTTGGCGACCAGCTGGCTGAGACGCAGCGCGGGCATCAGGTTCTGGTTCAGCAGGGTGATCACCGAATCGTCTTCGGAATCGAGCGGGTCCGAGGGGATCACCTGGCGGGCGGCATTGACCAGCACATCGACCTGATCGAAGGCATCCAGCGTCGCGGACAGCAGGTTGACGATGGTCAGCCGTTCCCGCAGATCGCCGGCAAAGTAGCGCACGTTGCTGTCTTCGGCCTGGTCGCCCAATTCGTCGACCAGACGCTTTTCATCCATGTCCGCGAACATGACGTTTGCGCCTTTTTCGGCGAACTGGCGCCCGATGGCCAGGCCGATCCCGTTGGCGGCGCCGGTGACGATGGCGGTCTTGCCGGCGATGGAAAAGGACATTGAGGACTCCCTGAGGTTTTGGGCAGACTAGCGGGCTTTAGCGCCGGGCGCGAGAGGGGCGTGCCGCATGCAGGACCTTGAACCGGTTGTCGCCGGCGATCTCGGCCGTCTGGGCGAAATGGGCCGCCAGCGCCTGCTCATACGGCAGGTGACGGTTGGCCACCATCCACAGTTGCCCGCGCGGCGACAAGATCCGCGCGGCGGTCTCGATGAACCCCCGCCCCAGACCGGGGTCGGCGGCGCGGGCGTTGTTGTGAAAGGGCGGGTTCATCACCACCGCGTCGACCGGACCGGGGGCCGCCCATGTCAGCGCGTCGGCCCAGTGCAAGCGCGCGCGCGGATCGGTCACGTTGAGGCGCGCGCAGTCCAGCGCGGCATGGTCCGCCTCGACCAGATGCAGCACCTGCACCTTTGGATCCCGCAGCAGATGGGCCGAAAGATAGCCCCAGCCGGCGCCCAGATCGGCGACGTGGTTGCCCACGTGGTGAGGAAGATGGTCGACCAGCAGCTGCGAGGCCGGGTCGATCCCGTCGGCGGAAAAGACACCGGGCGCGGTGCGAAAACCGTCAATGACCTGCTCCTCTGGTGGCCGCCAGTCGGCAAAAGCCTCTGGGTCGGCGGCGAACCAGAACAGCTTGCCATGCGCCTTGGACAGCTGGCCGGCGATATCGGCGCGCTTGCGGGTGTCGCGCAGCAGGCTGTCGATGCTGTCGGTCTTGGCCCCGTCCACCACGACCGGCCCGTCGGTGCAGGCCACCGCCTGCGCGACCAGAGCCCGCGCCAGCGGCTTGGCCCGCGGCAGGCAGACCAGCGTCAGGGCGAAGCGGTCATCCGGATCGGCCTGCGGGGCGGTGGCATAGCCCAGCGCGGCAAAGGCATCGTGATCGGGACGCAGCGGCTGGATGATCCGAACCCGGTCGCGCGGCAGCGATCCGAGATCCATGCCCGCGCGGGGATGAAACACCCCGATCTGCCCGTCACTGGGAAGCGGCAGCCCGGAATCGAAGGCAAGTGTCAGTCGGCTGTTCATGATCGCAAGCCCTTAGGCGAAAAGGCCGCGGCTGGCGACAAGGATTTTGCAAAATCCTTGCCAAAATTCTTTGAAGAATTTTGCAGCGCGCGCGGGGGATGATTGCGCGTTACTCTTCGCGTTCCATCGTGCATTGCAGCGGATGCTGATGCCGGCGCGCGAAATCCATCACCTGTCCGACCTTGGTTTCGGCGATTTCATGGCTGAACACGCCGACAACGGCGAGCCCCTTTTTGTGGACGGTCAGCATGATTTCAAAGGCTTCGGCATGGGTCATGCCAAAGAACCGTTCCAGCACGTGCACGACGAATTCCATCGGCGTGTAGTCATCGTTCAGCAGCAGCACCTTGTAGAGTGGCGGGCGCTTGGTCTTTGGACGCGACTGAAGCAGGATGGAGGCATCGCCATCGTCATCCGACTTGTCCGACATCTTCAGTGGCTGTAGCAGCATCGCTCAGGTCTACCCGGTTCCGGTCATATTGGTGATTATGTGCTTATATAACCTTACCATCGGATTAGAAAAGAGAAAGCAGACAGGTTATTGGGATGACTTCGCTGACCACCGTCGGTTTCGACGCCGATGACACATTGTGGCACAACGAACGGTTCTTTCGCGGGACCCAGGACCGGTTTGCCGAGCTGCTGGCCGATTACACCGCCCCCGATCACCTGGCGGAACGGCTGCTGGCCGCCGAAAAACGCAACATCGGGCGCTATGGATACGGCATCAAGGGCTTTACCCTGTCGATGATCGAAACCGCCATCGAGGTGACCGAAGATCGGGTTCCCGCGCGGGTGATTCGCCAGTTGATCGAGGCCGGGCAGGACATGCTGGCCCATCCCATCGAATTGCTGCCGCACGCGCAGGCGGCGGTGGAGGCGGTGGCCGACACCCATCGCGTGGTGCTGATCACCAAGGGCGACCTGCTGGACCAGGAGCGCAAGCTGGCGCAATCGGGGCTGGGCGATCTGTTCGACGGGGTCGAGATCGTGTCCGAGAAGACGCCCGCCGTCTATGCCGGGATCTTTGAACGCCACGGAGAGGGGGCGGAGCGGGCGATGATGGTCGGCAATTCGATGCGCTCGGACGTGGTGCCGGTGATCGAGGCCGGCGGCTGGGGCATCTACGTGCCGCATGGGCTGGTCTGGGAAATCGAACACGCCGAGGCCCCCGAGCAGGCCGCGCGATACCGTGAGATCGCCGACCTGGGCGCCCTGCCCGCGCTTCTGGACCAGATAGAGCCGCGCTGAACCGCGATCTGCCGGGTTTTCAGGCACCGCCTGCTGATCTGCAGAAATACTTTCCACGACATGACTCAGGACAAGTCCGCGCCGCCTTGGGGCTGCTATGCGGGATCTGCATGACACACGGAGCAGCGCCATGGCCCATGATACCCGGCACACCGACGACGTGATCGCGGCCCCGCGAGAGCAGTTTCACAGTCGGCCGCTGGACGCGGTTCTGAGCGCTCTGGACACCGGTGTCGAGGGGTTGAGCAGCGCCGAGGCCGCGCAGCGGCTGGAGCGCTTTGGGCGCAACGAGCTGCAGGTCACCGGCAAGCGGCCCGAGATCATCAAGTTCCTGCTGCAGTTCAAGAACTTCTTTGCCCTGCTGTTGATTTTCGGCGGCATGCTGGCGATGACCGCCGAGCGGCTGGATCCGGGCCAGGGCAATCTGTACATCGCCATCGCGCTGCTGGCCGTTGTGTTGCTGAACGCAACCTTCACCTATTTCCAGGAACACCAGAGCGAAAAGATCATGGAGAGTTTTCGCAAGATGCTCCCCGCGATGATCACGGTTTACCGCGATGGCCGCGCCGTCGAGGTGGCCGCCGAGGAACTGGTGCCCGGCGACGTGCTGGCGCTGCAGGAAGGCGACCGGGTGCCGGCGGACGGGCGGCTGCTGCGGTCAAACGAGCTCAAGGTCGACAATTCCTCCCTGACCGGGGAAAGCGAGCCACAGCTGCTGGACGCCGACCAGAGCAGCGACAATGTTCTGGAAAGCCCCAACATGGTGTTTTCGGGATCGCTGGTCCAGAACGGCGAGGCCACCGTGGTGGTCTGCGAGACCGGCATGTCGACGCAGATCGGCTCGATTGTCGAGCTGACCAAGGCCACCGAAGTGCACGAGACGCCGATCCACCGCGAGCTGAAGTACTTTATCAAGGTGATCAGCTTTATCGCCATCTTTCTGGGGGTCTCGTTCTTTGCCGTTTCCGTACTGATCGGAAACGGGGTGATCGGGTCGCTGATCTTTGCAATCGGCATCATCGTGGCCAATGTCCCCGAGGGGCTGTTGCCCACTGTGACGCTGAGCCTGACCATGGCGAGCCGCCGGATGGCGGCCAAGAACGCGCTGATCAAGAACCTGGAAAGCGTCGAAACGCTGGGCTCAACCACCGTCATCTGTACCGACAAGACCGGCACGCTGACGCAGAACCGGCTGGCGGTGCAGACGTTGTCGATGGGGGGCCGGGAATACAGCTGCAACGACCCGGCGGTCGCGGACGACCCCGTGTTCAAAGAGATGCTGCGGGTGATGTGCATCTGCAACGGCGCCCTTCTGACCCCGGACGGGTTTTCCGGCGACAGCACCGAGGGCGCGTTGCTGATCTATGCCAAGGCGTTCGCGGATGTGCCCGCCCTGCGCGATGTGCGCGAGGTGGCGACGCAGCCGTTCAATTCCGCCAACAAGCGGATGATCACGGTCAGCGACGACGGAACCGGACCTTGGGCCGCGCTAAAGGGCGCGCCCGAGGTGGTGCTGGACATGTGCGACCGGATCGCGCTGGGGGGCGAGGTGCTTGAGCTGACCGAGGCGCGCCGCGCCGAAGTGGCGGCGCAATATCACGTCCTGGCGGGACGGGGCGAACGCGGGCTCGGCTTTGCCGCGCGCCCCGGCGAGGGCGAGGCGGTGCCCGAGGACGGCTACGTATTCCTGGGCCTGGTCGGCATGATCGACCCGCCGCGCCCCGAGGTGCCCGAGGCGCTGGCGCGCTGCCACTCGGCGGGGATCCGGGTGATCATGCTGACCGGCGATTTCGGGCTGACGGCCAAGACCATCGGGCAGCAGATCGGCCTGATCTCAGAAGCCGGTTGCGTGGTGCAGGGCGACGAACTGGCGGGCATGTCCGAGGCGCGTCTGGCCCAGGTGCTGAAGGACAACCCCGAAATCATCTTTGCCCGCATCGCGCCGGCGCAGAAACTGCAGGTTGTCCGCGCGCTGCAGGATCTGGGCGAGATCGTGACCGTCACCGGCGACGGAGTCAACGACGCCCCTGCCCTGAAGAACGCCGATATGGGCGTGGCCATGGGCATCGGCGGCACCGAGGTGGCCAAGGAGGCCAGCAACATGGTGCTGATGGACGACAATTTCGCCACCATCGTGACCGCCGTCGAAGAGGGCCGCACCATCTTTGACAATATCAAGAAGTTCATCGCCTATATCCTGACCTCGAACATTCCCGAGATCCTGCCGTTCATTGCCTATGTTCTGCTGGATATCCCGCTGCCGCTGACGGTGATCCTGATCCTGTCGATCGACCTGGGCACCGATATCCTGCCGGCGCTGGGGCTGGGGGCGGAACCCCCGGAAACCGATGTGATGAAACGCAAGCCGCGCCCGCGCAACGAACGGCTGCTCAGCCGCAACCTGCTGCTGATGAGCTATGGCGTCGTCGGCATGATCCAGGCGGCGGCGGGGTTCTTTACATATTTCACCATCCTCTACTCGGGCGGTTGGGAATGGGGCATGGATCTGGCGGGAAGCGACCCGTTGTACCGGCAGGCGATCACCGGCTTCTTTGCCTCGATCATCATCTGCCAGGTGGCCGACGTGATCATCTGCCGGACCCGGCGGCAGAGCCTGCTGACCGTGGGGTTGTTCACCAACCGGCTGGTGCTGCTGGGGATCGGCGCGGAACTGCTGCTGCTGGCGGCCATCGCCTATATCCCGGCCTTCAACACCTTTTTCGGCACCGCGCCGCTTGAGGCGTGGATGCTGATGCTGTCGGTGCCATTTGCCTTTGCGATTCTGCTCGGGGACGAACTGCGCCGCCTGCTGGTGCGCCGGGGCAACCGGTTCGTGCGGCAATGGCTGACGTGGTGACCCGGCGCCGCCTTGGTTTTGCCACATTGGCCGGTTTAGGGGGTGCGCCACACGGACACCCCAAATGTTGGAAAAGGCACCGGAATAAAATCAACTAAGCCCTGCAAGCCTTGGGTTTATTTTGACTATTTGCTGTGTTAGCCTGATGGCAATCAATCAATGAGTCAGCCGGACAACCGGCGGCCAGAGGCAGACAGAGGCAGACACCGTGCAGGTTCGGCGTAGCAACCCGGCCCGATTGGGCTTATTCATTCTGACCGCGATCTGGTTGTTCGTGGTCGCTCCCTTCAGTGCATCCGCGGCCCCCTATGCCGCCATGGTCATGGACGCCCGCACCGGCGAGGTCCTGCATTCGCGAAATGCGGACACCCGGCTGCATCCGGCGTCCCTGACCAAGATGATGACGCTCTACATCGCCTTCGAGGCGATCCGGAACGGCGAAATCACGCTGGACACCAAGGTGCGGATTTCGAGCCACGCCGCCAGCGAGCCGCCATCGAAGCTGGGCCTGCGATCCGGTCAGCGGATCGCGCTGCGGTATCTGATCCGGTCGGCGGCGGTGAAATCGGCAAACGACTCCGCCACCGCCATTGGCGAGGCGATCAGCGGCTCGGAAGCCGCCTTTGCCCGCCGGATGACCCGCACGGCCAAGTCGCTGGGCATGACCCGGACGACATTCAAGAACGCCCATGGCCTGACCGAATCCGGGCATATGTCGACCGCCCGCGACATGACCATTCTGGGGCGGCATATCCTGTACGATTACCCGCAATACTATAACCTGTTCTCGCGCCGGTCGACGGATGCGGGCGTCAAGATGGTGAACAACACGAACCGGCGCCTGCTGGATGCCTATCGCGGCGCCGACGGGATCAAGACCGGCTATACGCGGGCCGCCGGGTTCAACCTCGTGGCCTCGGCCGAGCGCGGCAACGAACGGATAATCGCCACCGTGTTCGGCGGCAAATCCTCGACTGCGCGCAATGCGCAGGTGGCGGAACTACTCGATCTCGGCTTTCGCCGGGCGCCGTCGCGGGCGCCGCTGCGCAAGCCCGGTCTGCCGCGCTATGTCGGCAACAGCGACATTGCCCCCGATGGATCGGCCGGCCGGACCGTCCGCCTGGTCGGCGCGGTGCAAAAAAGCCTGCGTCCCAAGCAGCGGCCCGGCAGCAGCACCCTGATGGCCAGCGCGATTGTGGAAACCGCGCAGGAGGATGAAGCCAGGATACAGGCCGGGATCGACGCCGCCATGGCCGAGGCCCGCGCCGCCGCCGCGCCCGATGCGGTGCCGCGCCCTGAGCCGCGCCCGACCGACAAGATGTCGTTGCTGCAGGAACCGCGAGCGGCCGCCGCCCCCCGCCCCGAACCCGAGCGCGAGGTGGTCACCCGCCTGCAGGCCACCGGCAACGCCCATTGGGGCATCAACGTGGGCCGCTACACCAGCCGTTACCAGGCCGAGAAGGTCCTGCTGCGCACCGCGCTGGCGGAAATGTCGACGCTGGACGGATCGCTGCGCAAGGTGGTGCAGACAAAACGCGGCTTTGACGCCAATTTCATGGGGTTGTCGCAAGAGCGCGCCGATCTGGCCTGCCGCCGGCTCAAGGCCCGCAACGTGACCTGCGAGACGATCGGACCGTCCTGAGAGCGGGCCACGGTGCAGGCCACCGGCACGAAACCAAGCCCCGTGCGGCAGAAAAGCCGGCGGGTCTTTGCCTTGTCCGAGGGGACAGGCCGCGCAGGACAAACGGGCCGCAAACATGTCGAATCCCCCCTGAAAACCGGCCGGCGCGCCGTGTTCTGACCCGTCGGAACCCTCAAAAAGCCCTACAAAGGCCAAGAATTCTCAATTTTTACCATTTTCTTGCTGCAACAATCCGAAACCGCGGAAAACTATGGGAACAAGGGGTTTTCACCACAATACAATAAGGACAGATCAATAGAGCTGTTTCCAAAAATCGCATAATCGTCCCGGATTTTTCGACAATCTTCGCAAACTCACTTCATTTCGATCGTTCCGTAAACGGCAAGAGCAATTGTGTCAGCTTCGCCAGAATCGAGCCAGAAACGGAACACAAACCAACACCAGAGTCTCCTCGGCCAAGCAAAACTTGCCCCAGCCAGGCCAAGAGGAGACCAAGACATGTCGCTTCGTCGCATTATTCGAACCACTGCGAATTCCCATCGCAGCCTCTGCCAGTCCTTTGTCCGCAACGAGGATGGCACGATCCTGTTTTTCGGGGTGTACGTCCTGGTGATCATGCTGATGGTGGGCGGCATTGGGATCGACCTGATGCACTTCGAACGCGACCGGTCGCAGTTGCAATACACCCTGGATCGCGCGGTTCTGGCCGCCGCCGACCTGGAACAGCCGCTGGACCCCGAAGAAGTGGTCAACGACTATTTCGCCAAGGCCGGGCTGTCGCAATACCTGACGGCGGTGCATGTCACCGGCGACAAGTACCAGAGGCAGGTCAAGGCCGACGTATCGACCTCGGTCAAGACACAGTTCATGCACATGACCGGCTGGGACACGCTGTCGGCGGATCTGTCGGCGACGGCGGCCGAACGGGTGCCGGACGTCGAGATTTCGCTGGTGCTCGATATCTCGGGCAGCATGAAGACCAACCAGCGTGTCGACCTGATGAAGCCGGCGGCGAAATCCTTTATCTCGACCGTTCTGGAACGCAACACCGGCACCAATCCCGAACTGGGGGATTCGGAATACCTGACGTCGGTCAACATCGTGCCCTTTGCCGGCCATACCAACCCCGGCGAAAAGATGTTCGAATACCTCGGCGGCGAGCGGTTCGGCACCACCGGCAGTGATTTTTTCCCCGAGTGGCAGCAGGACATTTCCAACATTGTCTTCTGGTACGATCTGGATGGCGACGGCGAAGAGGACTACTCGGTCAAGATCGACAACTACCCCGACGACGACGTGGACCTGTTCAACAAGGACGATCTGGACACCTACCTGCCCTATGCGCTGGACTTCATCGAACGCAACAGCCCGGTGGCGCAGCAGGAACACGCGACACTGCTGGGCGCCTCGATCAAGGGCGGCAGGGTCGAGACAGAGTTTTTCGACGTGACCGGAACCGATGTCGAAGGGTCGACCAAATACAACCAGACCGACGAAGTCTATGATTTCAGTGCCTTCTACAACGGGATCGTGCCGAACAATGAATCCTCCTGCATCGAAATGGAGTACGAGGACTTCTTTGACACCAGCCTGCCGGACGCCAGCATCGACCAGGTCGCCCATTTCGTGAACTGGGATTATGACGAGGTCACCCAGAACTGGGGCTGGTGCCCTGGCGACGACATGAGCATTCAATACGCCCAGCGCGACGAGACAAAGCTGCACGGCTACATCGACAACCTGCGTCTCTTTGACGGCACCGGCACCAATTATGGCATGAAATATGCGCTGGCGCTGCTCGACCCGACCACCCAGCCGGCCTTTGAACATCTTGTCACCCATGGCGAGGTTCCGGCCGAATTCACCAACCGCCCGCTGGCGTGGGACGCCGATCAGTCGTCCAAGTACATCGTGCTGATGACGGATGGGCGCACCGGCACCCAGGTGCGGCCCGCCGACACGCTGGATCCGGTCAACGACTCCACCGAGTTGACCGAACGCCCCTCGACGGAAACGGTGCTGGCTTCGGGGCAGCTGACCAACCTGCAGCTGTTCCACGAGCAATGCGAACTGGCCAAGTCCAAGGGCGTGACGATCTATACGGTCGCCTTCGAAACCTCGGACAAGGCTGCCGCCGAGGTCAAGGAATGCGCCTCTTCTCCCGCGCACTTCTTTGAAGTCACCGGCGAAGAGGTGATCGGCACCTTCGTGGCCATCGCATCGTCGATCCAGCGCCTGAGGCTGGTGAATTGATAATAAGTACTCCCACTTGCCGTGGTCGCAGGCGACCGCGGCACCTCATGCGGCGCGACGTGGTTAGGGCACGTCGTTTGCCGCGGCGCTCAGTATGGCGGAAACGGATCGAACTACCCCTCGGTCCGTCGATACGTCCCGCCAGCTGAGCGCCCCTTTTCCCCGTGCCAGTTGCGCCATCAGAACGGCGTCATCGGCGTCTGACGCGCCGCGCTGCCGGGTGGCGACCCGGTGGCGCAGGGTGTCGGGCGAGGCCGTCAGCCAGATCCCCGCAAAGGGGTACCCGGCCAGCGCCTGTTCGATGTCGCGGCGCCGGTCGGCCCGGTCGAACACCGCATCGACGATCACCGGCGCACCCGCCCGCAGAACCGACACGGCCCGGGTGCCGAGCGCGGCATAGACCCGGTCAGAGACCTCTGGCGCATAGGCCGCCTCGGGCAGCCGGGTTTCGGCAGAGACACCGTACATCGCCTTGCGGGTGCGGTCGCTTTCAAAGATCCGCGCGCCGGGCGGCGGCGCGACCTGCGGGGCCAGCGCCTGGGCGATGGTGGATTTGCCGGTGCCACTGAACCCGCCGATGGCAAAGGCGCGCGGCGGTTGCGCGACCAACAGCCCGGATGCCATGTCGAAATAGGCCCGCGCCTCGGCCCGCATGTCTGCGGCCCCTGCCCCGCCGTCCATCGACTGGGTGGCCGTGACATGTGCCCGGACAGCGGCCCGGATCGCCATCAGCAGGGGCAGCAGCACGAAATCCCCGTCGTGCCCGGTTTCATCAAAGTACCGGTTGACGATCAGGCTGGCGAGTTCCTGCAGGTCGCGGTGCCACAGATCCATCAGCAGGAACGCCAGATCATAGAGCACATCGACGGTGGCGATCTGGTCGTTGAACTCGATACAGTCGAACAGCGTCGGGCGCCCCTGGAACATGCAAATGTTGCGCAGGTGCAGATCGCCGTGACAGCGGCGGATCTGGCCGGTTTCCGCCCGTTGATTCAGACGGTCGCCATGATGTTCCAGAGCCCGGCGAAAGGCGCTGTCGAGCGTGGCGACTTCGGTGCCGGAAAACACGTCCGAGGTGGCGAAGCCGGCCCGGTTGATATCCAGAACGGCGGCAAGGTTCTGAACGCCGGTGGTGTCGCGGACAACCGGGGCGGCGGCGTGGAACCGGGCGATGGTATAGGCCAGTTCGGTCATCTGCGCCGGCGTCAGTTCACCCCGCTCAGCCATCTGGTCAAACAGCGCCTCCTGCTCAAAGCGGGCCATTTCCACCACGGCATCGACCAGCGGGCCGGGGCCGTCGAATTCCAGCCCGCCCGCCTCCGCGCGGGTGATGCGCCGGGTTCCGATATAGAGGCCGGGCGCATGGTCGGCGTTCAGCGCCACCTCCTTGTCGCAGGTGGCGCGGCGGATGTCGGGCGTCGAGAAATCGGCATAGGGCAGTTTCACCGCGCGCTTGAGCTTGTAGACCCGGTCACCGGCCAGAAAGATCCGCGAGATATGCGTTTCGATCTCTTCAACCACCGCGCCCCCGAAGGTATCGGGCGAGCCGAGAAAGCTGCAGACCTCGCTTTGATCCTGGCAGATCATCCTGGCCTCCGGTCAGGTTGCGGTCACGGTTTGGGACGGTCATCCCATTCGTCGGACAGAATCCGGCGGCTGTCGCCGTCCGGGTCGTCGTACTGGCCGGAGCGGACGGTATAGATAAAGGCAACGAGCCCGACACCGCCCAGGATCAGGGAAATCGGGATCAGGTAGGACAGTACGGACATCCGCTTACCTCAGCCGCAATGCATTCAGGGACACGGTAATCGACGAGGTCGACATCGCCAATGCGGCAATCAGCGGCGTCGCCAGCCCGGCCACGGCCAGCGGCACGGCGATGATGTTATAGACCGTGGCGATACGGAAATTCTCGCGGATGCGTTTGGTCGCCCGAACGGCGGTGTCGCATGCATCGGGGATCGGCGACAGGTCCTGACCCAAGAGCACGATGTCAGAGGCCACCCGCGCCGCATCCAGCGCGGTGGCCGGCGAGATCGAGACATGGGCGGCGGCCAGTGCGGCGGTGTCGTTCAGCCCGTCGCCCACCATCAACACCTTGCGGCCCTGATCGGACAGATCGGCGATGCGCGCCGCCTTGTCCTGCGGCAAGGCTTCGGCCAGCCACTTGGTAATGCCAAGCCGGTTGGCCAGCGCCTCGACCGCGCCAGTGGTGTCGCCCGAGATCAGCAGAACCTCCTTGCCCGCCGCCTGCAGATCGCGCACCGCCTCGGCCGCGCCGGGACGCAGGGCGTCGGTAAAGAGGAACGGTTCCGGGCTGCGGTCGCCGATGGCAAGCCAGGCGGCGGTCTGCGCCGATGCCACCGCCCCGACCCAGCTGCCCCGGCCCAGCCTGACCTGCTGGCCCCGGCAGGTGGCCTGCGTGCCATAACCGGGGATCTCGCGCAGGTCGGTCAGCGTGGCGGGCTTGATCCCCGCCTCGCGGGCGGTGCGCGCCAGTGACACCGACAGCGGATGCGCAGAGCTTTCAGCCAGCGCCAGCGCGATTTCCAGATCCGCGCGCGGGAAATCGCCAAGGTTGGCCAGATCGGGCGTGCCGGCGGTCAGCGTGCCGGTCTTGTCAAAGACCACCGTGTCGACCTCGGCCAGACGCTCCAGCGCGGTGGCGTGTTTGATCAGCATCCCCTTGCGAAACAGCCGCCCCGAGGCGGCGGTGGTCACTGCCGGCACGGCAAGGCCCAGCGCGCAGGGGCAGGTGATGATCAGCACGGCGGCGGCGATGTTCAGCGCGGTGCGCATATCGCCGGAATAGAGCAGCCAGCCCAGAAAGCTGAGCGCCGAAAGGATATGAACGCCGGGCGCATAGAGCTTGGCCGCAGAATCCGCCAGCGAGGTGTAGCGCGAGCGCCCCGATTCCGCGATGGCCACCAGATCGGCCATGCGGTGCAGCGATGTATCCTTGCCCACGGCGGTGGCGCGGATGGTCAGCGGGCCGGTCAGGTTGACCTCGCCCGCGCTGACCGCCAGCCCCGGTTCGGCAAAGACGGGCAGCGTTTCGCCGGTCAGCAGCGAGCGGTCAAGCTCCGACTGGCCGGTGACGATCTCACCATCCACCGGCATCCGCCCGCCGGGGCGCACCAGCAGCAGATCACCGATGGCCAGATCGGCGACGGCGGTTTCCTGCTCGGCCCCGTCCACCAGCCGGATTGCGCGCGGCACCTCCAGCGCGGCCAGTTCCTCGGCCGCCGACCGGGCCACCGCGCGGGTGCGGTAATCGAGGTAGCGGCCTGCCAACAGGAAGAAGGTGAGCGTCAGCGCCGCGTCGAAATAGGCGTGTTCACCCGACAGCGAGGTTTCCCAAAGCGAGGTCGCCAGCGCCAGCACGATGGCCAGCACGATGGGCACGTCCATGTTCAGCCGCCGCACCCGCAGCGCCGACCAGGCGTTGACAAAAAAGGGCTGCGCCGAAAAGGCAATCGCCGGCAGGGTGATCGCGGCGGAAATCCAATGGAACATGTCGCGGGTGGCGTCGGTGGCCCCGGACCAGACCGACACCGACAACAGCATCACGTTCATCGAGGCAAAGCCCGCCACCGCCAGCCGCATCAGCAGATCGCGGCCGGTCCGGTCCGATTGCGTCGCCGACAGCGCGCCGGGGTCGAGTTCATGCGCCTCGAAACCGGCGTTTTCCAGCACCGGGATCAGATCGGCGGCGCGCAGATCGGCGTCGGCCTCGATCATCGCGCGCTTGAGCGTCAGGTTGACACGGGCCGACTGGACACCGGGCTGGGCGTTCAATTCACGTTCGACGGTCGAGATACAGGCCTGGCAATGGATGCCCGGCAGCGACAGGGCGATGCGCGCCTCCTTGGGCGCGGCCTCAATCGGCTCGACCGGGGTGACCAGGCACCCGGGACAGGCCGCGGCCGAGGGCGGGCGCATATCGGCGGTCATAAGCAGGTCCGTTGCATGGTCGGTTCAGCCCCTGACGTAGACAACGATGCGCTGGGAAAAGGCCGAGCCATCGGCGGCTTCAGCGGTCATGCGCAGGTTCCAGTTGCCCGGCGCCAGTTCCGCCGGCGCGATATAGGCGGTGCCGTCGAATTCAAAGGCGGGGGTAAAGTCGTCCTTGACGTGGGTGGCGCGCCCCATGGTGGCCTGCAGGCGCTCGACCTCGACGGGGCGGCCCTGCGCGTCGTTGATGGTCAGGATCAGGAGCCCGCCGGTGGTCTTGGCGGCGACCTGCCAGCCCAGCGCCTGCTGCTCGGCCAGCCGATCGTTGAACTGCTGGCTGGCAACATAGGAGTTCTTGACCTCGAGCCCCGGGAAGGTCTTCACCGCGCTGAAGGCCAGCGCGATGTTGACGGCGATAATGACACCGAAGGCGCCGACAAAGACCATGAGGGCGTGTTTGCCCGTGAATTCGCGTTCTGCCATCGGTCAGTTCCCCCGCCCGTTGAATGTGCTGTCCTTGTAGGCGCGTTCGCCGTTGCCCAGATCCTCGACCCAGAACCGGAAGCCGGTCGCAGCCGCGTTCGACGGTTCCGATCCCTTGGGCGAGATCACGTATACACGTTGAAGCATGGCCGTGTCAGCCGGAACCGGAACAGACTGGTACGGCGTGCCTTCGAGCTGCACGCGCAGGGTCGGATCGCCGGTCAGCGACAATTTGAACTGGCGCTGTTCGCCATGCTTGTTACGCAGCCGCACGTCATAGGTGTTGCGGATCGACCCGTCCGACATGGTGACATAGGTCGGGTTGCGGATCGGCGCGACGGTCATGTCGATGTCGGGCCGGATGAACAGGGCAAAAACCAGCCCGAAGCCCACCAGCGACCACAGCGCGGTATACATGATCGTGCGGGGCCGCAGGATGTGTTTCCAAATATTGCGCGGCGGCTGGCCTGCACGCTCGCGCCCCTCGTCGCTGAGCGCCATATAGTCGATCAGCCCGCGCGGCTTGCCGATCTTGGCCATCATATCATCGCAGGCGTCGATGCACAGCGCGCAGGTGATGCACTCCAGCTGCTGCCCGTCGCGGATGTCGATGCCCACCGGGCAGACGTTGACGCAGGCCATGCAGTCGATGCAATCGCCCTGGCTGGCGTCGGCCTGTCCCTTGCGCAGTTTGCCGCGCGGTTCACCCCGCCATTCGCGGTAACCGACCACCAGCGTGTCTTCGTCCATCATCGCCGCCTGGATACGCGGCCACGGGCAGGCATAGATGCAGATCTGTTCGCGGGCGAAACCGCCAAAGAAGAAGGTGGTAAAGGTCAGGATGCCCAGCGTCGTATAGGCGATGGGATGGGCGTTCATCGTGACCAGATCGCGCAACAGCGTCGGTGCGTCGGCAAAATAGAAAATCCACGCCCCGCCGGTGGCCAGCCCGATCAACAGCCAGATCACCCATTTGGTCAGCCGCAGCCGGGCCTTGCGGAAATCGAGCTTTTTCTGCCGGTGCAGGCGCAGGCGCGCGTTGCGGTCGCCTTCGACCCAGCGTTCGACGAGGATGTAAAGGTCGGTCCAGACCGTCTGAGGGCAGGCATAGCCGCACCAGACCCGGCCCAGCGCCGAGGTGAACAGGAACAGCCCCAGGCCCGCCATGATCAGCAGCCCGGCGACAAAGTAGAATTCATGCGGCCAGATTTCGATCCAGAAGAAATAGAACCGGCGATTCGCCAGATCCAGCAGCACCGCCTGATCCGGAAGGCTTGGGCCACGGTCCCAGCGAATCCACGGGGTCAGGTAGTAGATCCCCAGCGTGACGGCCATGATGATCCATTTCAGGTTCCGAAACGGACCGGACACGCGGCGCGGAAATATCGGCTCGCGTGCGGCATAGAGGCTGGGGGCGGGATTGGAATCGCTCACGGAATCACTCCGGTTAATGGCCTTGGTGACCGCCTTGTCACAGATGAGTTGTATTCCAACTTTGACATGGGTCAAAAAGCGCATCCACGCCGCATGTTTTCACGATTTTGTGGGTCAGGGGCCGGGGCGGCGTTTTCCCATTCCCGTGATGCCAGACGCGCCAAAAAATGCTATGATCAAGCCATATTTTATTGACGTTTTTGGAGCCGGAGGAATTTTCGATGCCCAACAGCAACCTTGTAACCGGTCTAGGCGGCACAGAGGGCTACGGTGAAATCACCATGCCCCGCGGCGATGACAACACGATGGCCGTCGATGTCTCGGCCGTGTTCGAACACGGGTTCCTGATCGACGGGGTCCACTATGATCCGGACGAATTCATCGTGTCGACCAACGGGTTCGTACAGTTCGGATACCGCTTTGCCGGTGTTTATCCTTACACAACCCACTGGATCGCGCCCTACAACATCGACCTGGATACGCGCACCCAGGGCAGCAATACGAACTCCGGGCAGGTCCATGTCGATATCGACGCGGCCAGCAGCACCGTCACCGTGACCTGGGATCAGGTCGGCCGCTACTATATCAACGGCAACCCGTCGTTCAGTTTTCAGATGCAGATGACGCAGATGGCGGACGGGTCGACGCAGATCACCTTTCGCTATGGCGACATGGAGCTGGATTCGCTGCTGCGCTATGCGCGGATCGGCTATTCGCTGGATACCCGTCTGGACAATCCGCTGGACGTCACGGTGAACCCCGAGGACTTTGACACCACGCCGGGCAACACCGGGGTGGCCGGCGTGTGGGAATATTTGCTGAATCTGCAGCCGCTTGTCGGCACATCCGGCCCCGACTCCATGGACGGGACCAACGCGGATGACACCATGTCCGGCCTTGGCGGGCGCGACATCATGCGCGGTCTGGCCGGCGACGATCTGATCGACGGCGGCAACGGCGACGACCGCATGTTCGGCCACGGCGGCAACGACATCCTGATCGGCGGGCGTGGCGCCGATATCCTGAATGGCGGCGCAGGCCGCGACACGGCCGATTACCGCGGCAGCAACGGCATCATCGCCGACCTGCTGACGCCGGGCGACAACACCGGCGACGCGGCGGGTGACATCTATATTGGCATCGAAAACCTGTCCGGCGGCGGCGGCAATGACATGCTGGCGGGCGATGGCGGCGCCAACGTGCTGATCGGGCGGGGCGGCGATGACACCCTGCTGGGCCGGGGCGGGAACGACATCCTCGATGGGCGCAACGGGCGCGATGTGCTGGATGGCGGAACCGGCGACGACCGCATGTTCGGCGGCAACGGGAACGATCTGTTGCTGGCTGGCGCGGGCGCCGACTACATGGATGGCGGTCTGGGCTATGACACGGTGACTTACGAAAACTCGGGGGTCGCCATTGGCGTTGACCTGTCAGGCGCTGTGCCGAACGCGGGCGGCGCGGCGGGCGACACGTTCTTTCGGATCGAGTCGGTGATCGGGACCGATTTCGACGACACTTTGACAGGCGGCGACGGCGACGAACGGCTGGCGGGCGGCGATGGGAACGATACCCTGCGAGGCGGGCGCGGCAACGACGTTCTGATCGGCGGCAACGGCGACGACATATTGCACGGCGATTTCCCCAGCCTCGGCTACAGCAACACCGGGTCGAACACGCTGATCGGCGGCCAGGGCAACGATGTGTTCATCGCCGGTCTCAGCATCGACGTGATGATCGGCGGCGCTGGACGCGACGAAGCCTCCTATCTCGGTTCGACATCGGGCGTGGTGGTGGATCTGGAAAATACGTTCCTCAACAGTGGCCTGGCGGCCGGTGACCTGTTCAGCGACGTCGAAGACCTGCGCGGATCCTACTTTGACGATGTGTTGGGTGGCGACGGACAGGACAACCGGCTGATCGCCATGCGGGGCGATGACGAACTGTTCGGCCGCGCCGGCAATGACCGGCTTGAGGGGCGCGCGGGCGCGGATGTTCTGGACGGCGGCGCGGGCGACGACAGCCTGCACGGCGGTGACGGTATCGACACCTTTGTCTACGGGTCGGGCGCGGACGAGATCGCCGACTTTGCCGGTGACCGGCTGCGGTTGGACGACGCGTTGTGGAACAACGCCGTTCTGACCGAGGCGCAGATCCTCGCCTTTGCCAGCATCGTGGGCGGGGATGCGGTGTTCGATTTCGGCGGCGGCAACACGCTGACCCTGACCGGGATCACCGACCTGACCTTGCTCAGCGGGCAGATCGACGTGTTCTGAGGGCCGGTCAGACCGACCGGTGACGCCGCAACCATGAGACAAAGGTCTTGGCCTCGGGGCGCAGCGGGCCGGGCCGGGTCACGATGTGATAACCCGCCCCTTCGTCCGCCTCGCAAAACAGCTCGACCAGCTGGCCGCTGCGCAGATCGGGTTCGGCGAAATGGCGCACCATGACGCCGACCCCCTGCCCCTCGCGCAGCGCACCGGCAAGCAGGTTGCCCGGCAATTGCAGCCTGCCCCCCGCGATCCCCTGTTCGACACCTTTTGAGCGCAACCAGTTGCCCGCCTCGGTGGTGCCGAGCTCTTCCAGCCACGGCAGGTTGCTCAGATCGGCCGGGCTTTCGATGCGCAGCCCCCGGATCAGGGCGGGCGCGGCGGCGACGATGATCGGTGAAATCAGCAGCGGTTCGCTCTGCAGCCCCGGCCAGTTGCCCTGACCGTAGCGCAGCGCCAGGTCGATACCGCCCGGTTCCAGCCGGGTCAGCGCCGGGGTCGGGTCGACGACAAGGTCGATCTCGGGGTGGCGCAGGCGAAACTCGGACAGGCGTGGCAGCAGCCAGAAGGCGGCAAAAGACGGCGTGGTGGTGACATGCAAGGGCCGCTGCGCCCCGGCCCCGGTCAATTCCTGCACCGCGTCGCCGATCGCGCCGAACCCCAGTTCCAGCGCGCGGGCCAGCCGTTCGCCCGCGTCCGTCATCACCAGCGCGCGCCCGGACCGGTCCAGCAAGGCAACGCCCAGGTGAGCTTCGAGTGCGCGCAATTGCTGGCTGACGGCAGCGTGGCTGACATTCATCGCCTCGCCCGCCCGCACGACATTCCCCGCCTCGGCAAAGGCGGCAAAGGCCCGCAGCGCAGCGAGCGGGGGCATCGACAGCCAATCCATTTGTAATCCTGTCTTACATGATGATTTTCCAATTGAGTCGCATTTCCGGACGCTTCGATCAAGAGTGATGTCAGGACAAACGAACGGCACCCCAAGGAGACACCCGATGATCAACATACTCGCCAACAGCATGCGTATCGCCACCCGCACGGACGGGGGACCCGGCCCGGTGATCGCCGGACCGGCGGCAAAAGCAACCGGCACCCGGCGCTGGCTGCCGCCCGGTCACTGGTGGTTGGACCGGGACCGCGCCGAAGGTCGCAACCGCCGCTGAGGCCCGCGAACAGGCGCCGCGCGCGCGGGCTGCGGGCGATGTGCAACGGGCACCGGCGGCGGGGGGGGTAAACCGGCGCCGGCTTTTCAGGAAACGCGCGAACAGATCGAAAAGCCGGCACCGCTTGCCCATGCCGGACGCAACGACCGGAATGGGCAATTCATCCAGGCCCCTCTGTTTCAAAACACGTGGGAATCAGGGACCTGCGGTTGCCCCCTAGTGTGCCAGCCTTTTTGAAATCTCCCTTTGACCGAAATCAATTTAGATGCATTATTGGTGCCCCGCCCCGGGTTTGAGGCGGAAAAATTGGGGGGAGTCAGGATCGCGGGACACGGTTTGGATCAAACGCAGCCTGTGGGCGCGCACAAAGACGAACGCAAAACCCTGAGCGCGGCTGAAATCGGTGCGGTCGCGCATCTCTATCGCGGCGAAGTCTACCGCAGCACGATCTGGCGCACCCGGCTGGACACCACGACAAACTGGGCGGTGGTCACCCTGGGCGTGGCGCTGTCGATCTCCTTTGCCTCGCCGGACGCCTCGCCGCTGCCGCTGGTGCTTGTGGGTATCCTGATCATCTTTTTCCTGATGCTGGAGGCGCGGCGGTACCGCTATTTCAACGTGTGGCGTGCCCGCGCCCGGTGGCTGGAGAAACATTTCTATGCCCCGCTGCTCTATGACGGCGACCTGCACATGGAGGAAAACTGGCAGCAAACGCTGGCCAAGGATTACGAGCGGCCGGGCTACCATATCGGAATGATGACCGCCGTGGGGCGGCGCATCCGGCGCAATTACCTGTGGATTCTGCTGATCCAGTCGGCCGCCTATGTCGGCAAGCTGACGGTGCATCCGACCCCCGTGCAAAACCTCGATCAGCTCTTTACCCGCGCGGACGTCGGCCCCATTCCGGGAGAGGCGCTGGTGTTGTTCGGCCTGGCCTACATGCTGTGCTGGGCGGGAATCGCCATTTGGAGCACCCGCACGGACGACGCCCGCGCCCGGGCGCGCGGATCGAACAGTTCGATGGGCTGAGGCCTGGCGACCAAGAATTTTTCGAAAATTCTTGTCAAAAATCTTTGAAAGATTTTTGCGTTGCGCCCCGTGGCAACGGCAAACGGGCCGGAGCATGCGCTCCGGCCCGTTTTGATCTCGATACCTCTGGTCGGCGGGTGTTATTCGCCGCCGCCCAGCTGGTGGACATAGATGCTGACCGCGCGGACCTGCGCTTCGGTCAGGCGCCCGCTCCAGGGTGGCATCACGCCATAGCGGCTGTTGGTGACCGTCTCGGTCAGGGTGGCGTAATCGCCACCATAGAGCCAGATCGCATCCGTCAGGTTCGGGGCGCCCTGGTAGATGTCGCCCGTGCCGTCTTCGGCGTGACATGCGGCGCAGTTCTCTTCGAAAACCACGGCTCCCGCTTCGACCTTGGAGGCGTCCTGCGGTTCGCCCGAAAGCGACATCACATAGTTCACGACCTCGTCGATCTGCGCCGTTTCCAGCAGTTCGTCCCGACCGAAGGCAGGCATTTCCGAGTAACGCGCATCGTCGTCTTCCTCGTTGCGGATCCCGTGCGACACCGTTGTGTGGATGTCCTCGATGGTTCCGCCCCAGAGCCAGCTGTCATCCAGCAGGTTCGGGTAGCCCTTGGCCCCCGCCGCGCCCGAGCCGTGGCACTGGGCACACCAAGTCTTGAACACCGCCGACCCGGCCGAAATGGCGTAGCCGTTCAGTTCGGCGTCGGCGCTGATTTCGGTCAGTTCCGCACTCGCCAGCCGTTCGTTGATCGCGGCATTCGATTCCTCGACCGCGGCAATGTCGGCGGCAACGTTGGCGCGGGTCGAGAACCCCTTGTAGCCAGCAGTGGCGCCGGTCAGCCCCGGCCAGGCCGGATAGGCGATCGAGTACCAGATCCCCCAGACGATGCAGATGTAGAAGACCCAGACCCACCATTTGGGCAACGGGTTGTTGAATTCCTCGATACCGTCCCAGCTGTGGCCGGTGGTTTCGGGATCCTGTTTCTGGACAGGTTTCTTGCTCATGACCGCGCCTCCTTGATGGCGGGATTGTCGCCCCTGAGGGGCGCGCCGATTTCGTCGCCCTGCGCGGGTGCGGGGGCGTCAGTGTGCCGGAACGGGATGTCCGCGGTATCGCGGTAGGTCTTGCTGCTGCCCGGACGGAGGACCCAGAGGATCACTCCGATAAAGAAGGCAAACAGCACCAGCAGCATCCAGCTATCCGCGAACTGTCTCAGGATCGTGTAGTTTTCCATCACACTCCCCCTAGCGGCTCGCATCCGGCGTGAAGGTCGAGAAATCGACCAGCGTGCCCAGCATCTGCAGGTAGGCGATCATGGCGTCCATTTCGGAAACACCGGGATTGCCGTCAAAGTTGCGCACGTTCACGCTGTCCTCGCCATAGCGTTCCAGCAGACCGTCATAGTCGCTGTCCGGATCCGCCTGTGCCAGGAAATCGGCCTGGGCGTTTGCCAGCATCTCGTCCGAATAGGGCACACCGACAAAGGCGTGGGTTCCCATCAGATCCTGCATGTACTTGCCGTCGATCATCTTGTTTTCGAGGAACCCGTATTTCGGCATCACCGATTCAGGCACCACCGCCTGCGGGTCGCGCAGGTGATCGAGGTGCCACTCGTCCGAGTAGCGGCCGCCGACACGGGCCAGGTCAGGCCCGGTCCGCTTGGACCCCCACTGGAACGGGTGGTCGTACATCGACTCGGCCGCCAGCGAGTAGTGGCCATAGCGTTCGACCTCGTCCCGCATCGGGCGGATCATCTGGCTGTGGCAGACATAGCAGCCTTCGCGGATGTAGATCTCGCGCCCCGCCAGTTCGAGAGGGGTGTAAGGGCGCATGCCCTCCACCTTCTCGATGGTGTTCTCAAGATAGAACAGGGGTGCGATCTGAACGATCCCGCCGATGGTGACGACCAGGAAGCTGAAGATCAGCAGGAGGGTCGCGTTGGTCTCGAGGATTTTATGCTTGTCGAGAATAGACATCTGTCCAGCCCTCCTTATTCAGCCGGGACCGCGACGGACAGGCTGGCCTCTTTGGCCGGCGCCCGACGGACGGTCATCCACAGGTTGTAGCACATGATGACGGCACCGGAGAGGAACAGGACCCCACCCAGACCACGCACCACATACATCGGGAACTTGGCGGCCACGGTGTCGGCGAACGAGTTCACCAGGAAACCGTTGGCATCCACTTCACGCCACATCAGGCCTTCCATGATACCGGTCACCCACATCGACGCGGCGTAGAGCACGATACCGATGGTGGCGAGCCAGAAGTGCCAGCTGACCAGCGACAGCGAGTAGAGACGCTCGCGCTTCCACAGCACCGGCACCAGGAAGTAGAGGGCGCCAAAGGTGATCATGCCGTTCCAGCCGAGGGCACCGGAGTGCACGTGGCCGATGGTCCAGTCAGTGTAGTGGCTCAGCGAGTTGACCGCGCGGATCGACATCATCGGACCCTCAAAGGTCGACATGCCGTAGAAGCCGACCGAGATCACCATCATGCGGATGATTGGGTCTGTGCGCAGCTTGTCCCAGGCGCCCGAGAGCGTCATCAGACCGTTGATCATGCCACCCCAGGACGGCATCCACAGCACGACCGAGAACACCATGCCCAGCGTCGAGGCCCAGTCAGGCAGCGCGGTATAGTGCAGGTGGTGCGGACCGGCCCAGATGTAGATAAAGATCAGCGCCCAGAAGTGGATGATCGACAGCTTGTACGAGAACACCGGGCGTTCGGCCTGTTTCGGGATGAAATAGTACATCATGCCGAGGAAACCGGCGGTCAGGAAGAAGCCCACCGCGTTGTGGCCGTACCACCATTGCGTCATCGCATCCTGCACGCCGCTCATGACCTGAACCGAACGCGAGCCCCAGATCGAGACCGGGATCGACAGGTTGTTGACCACATGCAGCATCGCCACGGTGACGATGAAGGACAGGTAGAACCAGTTGGCCACGTAGATATGCGGCTCTTTCCGCTTGATGATGGTACCAAGGAACACGGCCAGGTAAGCGACCCAGACGATGGTCAGCCACAGATCTACGTACCATTCGGGTTCGGCGTATTCTTTCGACTGGGTACCGCCCAGCAGATAGCCGGTCGCCGCCAGAACGATAAAGAACTGATAGCCCCAGAACACGAACCAGCCCAGGTTGCCGCCCCACAGGCGCGCGGCCGAAGTCCGCTGCACCACGTAAAAGGACGTCGCGATCAGGGCGTTACCGCCAAAGGCAAAGATCACGGCCGAGGTGTGCAAGGGGCGCAGACGGCCGAAATTGGCATAGCCCTGCGCCCACTCGAAGTTCAAACCGGGAAACGCCAGCTGAAAGGCGATGACGACACCGACGAGAAAGCCCACAACACCCCAAAGGGCGGTTGCGATGACCCCGGCGCGCACAACGCTGTCGAAGTATTCATTTTGCGGCGAAACCGTCGGAACCGGATCACCCGTGCCACGCAATGTGACAAAAAACAGCCCCACAGACACCAGCAATATGAGGATTGCATGGACCATGTAGGCCGCATCCCGCGCGTAGTTGATCGCCATCACTGAAAACAGCGCGATCAGACCAAGCACGATAAGCTTGATAATATTAGACATTTTGCGTCCCTTTGGCTTGTCCAGCGCGATTCTTTCGCCGCGCAAGACGGATGTGTACCGAGCGTTAGATGCAAAAACACGCAGGTGACTGCTTTGATCTGCATCAAGACAATAGCGCGGTTTATGTGACACGCATCGTTCATTGATGACGCACATCGGAAAACTTCGGGCCAATACGATCCGAAGACTCCAGCACACGAGGTATTGATGGCTTACAAATCGCTGCTGACCGTTTTGACAGACAAGGAAATCGCGGCGGCTCCGCTTGCACAGATCGTTGCCCTGGCCGAAAGCCACGACGCCCACGCCGAAGCGCTGTGCCTGGGGGTCGACCGCACCCAGACCGGCTATTACTACGCCGGCGCCAATGCGATGATCCTTCAGGAAACCCTGACGCGCGCCAACGCCGAGGCCGGCGAGATCCTGAAACATGCAAGCGACGTGCTGCGCAAGAGCGGGGTCCGCTGGTCGGCCGAGGACGGTGTCGCCCAGATTGCCGACCTGGGCCGCCATGTCGCCCATCGCGCCCGGTTTTCCGACCTGGTCGTTCTGCCCCAGCCCTACGGCGAAAACCGTGGCGCCGAGGTCGAGCCGATCGTCGAGGCGGCAATGTTCGAAGGTCGCGCGCCGGTGCTGGTGGTGCCCGACGACGCCACCCTGTCCGGCCAGCCCAAAACGGTGATGGCGGCCTGGAACGAAAGCGTCGAAGCGTTGACGGCGATGCGGATGGCGCTGCCCTTCCTGATGTCCGCCGACCTGGTGCGGATCGTGATCATCGACCCGCCCCAGCACGGCCCGGAACGGTCAGACCCCGGCGGGTTGCTCAGCCAGATGCTGGCGCGCCACGGGGTCACCTGCGAAATCGACGTGCTGTCCAAGACGATGACACGGGTGTCCGACGTGCTGAACCGGCACGCCACCGACACCGGGTCTGAAATGATCGTGATGGGCGCCTATGGCCATTCCCGGTTCCGCGAGGCGATTCTGGGCGGCGCGACGCGCAACATGCTGGAACAGGCGAAAGTCCCGGTTTTCATGGCCCACTAATGCCATGCATGCCCATGGGGATGGGATCTTGGGGGTGTGCATCGGCGCACCCCCTTTTTCGTGGTCAGACCTTCTTGATCAACCCGATCAGGAACAGCAGGATCACCGCGCCGATGGTCGAATGCAACAGCGCCGACCAGAACCCGCCGCCGACGGACAACCCGATGGTCGGCAGGACCAGCCCGGCCACAAAGGCGCCGACAATCCCGACGATGATATTGCCCAGCACGCCAAAACCGCGCCCCTTCATGATCCGGCCGGCCAGCCAGCCCGCCAGGGCGCCGACAATCAGCATGACAATCAAACTTTCGAGTCCCATCGCGCTTCCTTTCAAGATGTCAGAGCCACGCTGACAGCCCATCACGGCTGGATCAACCCCGGACGGATCACCGCGTTACCGCACGAAATGCATTCCGGTGAATTCCGCCCGCATCTCTGCGGTGCGCGGTGCGATCTGATCGGGGTCGTTTGCGCGCAGAGCCTCGGCGATCAGCGCCGCCATCCGGGGCGCATGCGCCGGCGTCACCCCCCGGCGCACCAGTTCCGGCGTGCCGATCCTGAGACCGTTCATGTCGCCTTCGACGGGGTCAATCGGCAAACCGATCCCACAGGCGAGGAACCCGGCCCGGCGCAGGATCCTGGACGCGGCCTGCCCACCGCCAAAGGCCGCCGCCTCGAGCGCGAATTGATGCGACCGGGTCGCCTGATCGCCAACCCGGAACACCGGCAGCCCCTCTGCCGCCAGGGCATCGGCCAGCGCCTGCGCCAGGTCCACCATCGCGCCGGCATAGGCCGTGCCGAATTCGACCCAGTCCAGCAGTGAAATCGCCAGCGCCGCCGATTTGGCGGCGTCGAAATTCGCAGTCATGCCGGGAAAGGCGATGGTGTCGAGCCGCCGGGCAATATCGGCGTCATTTGTGACGATCAGCCCGCCCGCCGGGCCGCCAAGGCTCTTGTAGGTGCTCATCGTCATCAGATGCGCGCCCTGCTCCAGCGGATTGGCCCAGACCCCGCCGGCGATGATGCCGCACTGGTGGGCGGCGTCAAAGAGCACATGCGCCCCCACCTCGTCGGCAATGGCGCGGATTTCACGCACCGGGTGCGGCACCAGGTTCAGGCTGCCACCGATGGTGATGATCCAGGGTTTGACCCGCCGCGCCTGTTCCCGCAGCGCCGCGACATCGACGCTGTAGCCATCAGCGCGCAGCGGCGCGGCATGCGTCTGCAGCCCGTACAGCCCCGCGCAGCCGTCTGAATGATGGGTCACATGCCCCCCGATGGCGGCGGGCGGCGCGATGATCGCGTCTCCCGGCCGGGCCAGCGCCATAAAGCCATAGAGATTGGCCAGAGCGCCCGAACCGACACGGATCTCGGCATGGGTGGCGCCAAAGACGCCGGCGGCCAGTTCGGCGGCGATGACCTCGATCTCTTCGATCGCCTCCAGCCCCATTTCGTATTTGTCGCCCGGATACCCCAGCGACGGGCGCGACCCCAGCCCGGCGGCCAGCGCGGCCTCGGCGCGGGGGTTCATCACGTTGGTGGCGGGGTTCAGGTTAAAGCATTCGTCATCGTGGATCGCACGGTTGCGGTCGATCAGCGTGTCGATCCGCGCCGCGATCTCGGCCGGGTCCTGCGCGGCGGTGCGCGCGGCGATGGACTGGATATAGGTTTCGCACGTGGCGGGCACCCAGGGCCGGGGGGCAAGCTGCGGCATGGTCATCTCCTGTGTTGGTTGCAGGATGCGGCATGCCGGGGCTTGCCCGCAAACCAGTTTTGCGAAAAACTACCCTTAGAAAATCTAAGGCTTTGACATGACCATCGACCCGCCCCGGCTGAAACAATTGCCGCTGAACGCGCTGCGCGCCTTCGAGGCGGCGGCGCGGCTGGGCGGGTTTGCCGATGCGGCGGCCGAGCTGGGCGTCACCCCCGGTGCGGTGTCGGCGCATGTGAAATCCATCGAGACGGCGCTGCAGGCCCAGCTTTTCACCCGCTCCGCACGGCAGGTAGAGCTGACCGAGATCGGCGCGCGGGTTCTGCCAGAGCTCACCGCCGCCTTTGACGCGCTGGGGCGCGCGATGCAGACACTGCAGGCCGAGGCGGCCCCGCAACGGGTGCACATCGCGGCGCTGCCATCGGTGGCGCAGTTGTGGCTGTCACCCCGATTGCCGCAACTCAGGGCCAGTGCGCCAGAGATCCGGATTTCGATCACCGCGATGGAGGCGCCGCCGAATCTCAAGCGAACGCCTTATGATCTATGCCTTTTTTTCGGCACCGAAGGCGGCACCGTGGTGGCCAAAGACCGGATTTTTCCGGTCTGTTCCCCGGCGGTGGCGCAAAGCCTGTCCAAGCCGGAGGATCTGCTGCACGTGCCCTGCCTGAGTGACACGACATGGCGCCGCGACTGGCAGGTCTGGGCGGAAACGGCGATGCCGGGCCGCGCGTTTGTTCCAACCGGACCGGTCTATTCGCTCTACACGCTGGCGGTCGAGGAAACCGTGAACGGGGCGGGCGTGCTGATGGGGCACGAGGCGCTGCTGGCGCGGCACCTCGCGCAGGGAAACCTTGTCGCCCCCTTTGCCGAGACGGTTCCGTCAGAGCAGAGCCTGCGCATGTGGAGCCCCCGCCCCATTCGCCAGGGAACCCCCATCGCCCGTGTCTGCCAGTGGCTCGGCACCGATGGCTGAGGGCAGACCGTCAGACAGGGCGCGCGCGGCCTTGCAAAGCCGCCCCGCCGATTACCGATGTCAGATGTCCGGGGTCAGACCAGGAAACCGCCGTCGCTGTCGTCGCCGGCCTCTTCCATCAGGCGGCCCATGTCGGGGATGGTCACGTGGCGCTTGCCCTCGAGGCGAATCACGCCGTCCTTTTTCAGCGCCGACATCTGGCGGCTCACCGTCTCAAGCGTCAGACCAAGGTAATCGGCCATCGCCTCGCGGGTCAGAGGCAGATCGAACACCATCGGGCCGGACGGGCCGCCGGTATTCAGCGATGCGTCCCGGCGGGCGATGATCGACAGCAGGCTGGCGATTTTCTCGCGCGCGGTCTTGCGGCCCAGCACCAGCATCCACTCGCGGGCGGCGTCCAACTCGTCCAGCGTCATTTCCAGCAGCCGGTGTGCGATGCGCGGCGTCTTGACCATCAGATCTTCGAACGGCTTCTTGCGAAAGCAGCACATGACGATATCTGTTGTCGCGACAACGTCATAGGCAGCCCCTTCGCGGCCCGGACGGCCGACGAAATCCGACGGCAACAACAGCCCCACCATCTGGGTGCGCCCGTCTTCCATCGTCTGCGTCAGCGTCGCGATGCCCGACACGACCGACCCGACAAAGCCCATCTTGTCGCCCGACCAGATGATCGTCTGGCCGGCCTCGAAACTTCGGTAGTACTTGATCTCTTCCAGCTGCTCCAACTCGTCGGATTCGCATTGCGCACAAACGGCCCGATGCCGGATCGGGCAATCGGAACAAGTCGCAGAAATTGTCGGTCCTGGCGCGTTCATTGGCTGTACCAATTGATCTGGGTCAAAGAGGTCTTTCGACGTTAAAGTCTACCTTAAAGTCATGATTACGAAATCTCAATTGGCGAGTCTGGGTTTATTTGACGCGAAAGTCCCGCGTTATACCAGCTACCCGACGGCCCCCCACTTCAGCAACGACGTGGGGGCCGGTCTTTTTGGCGACTGGATTTCGGGGCTGGCACCTGGCTCCGCGATATCGCTCTATGTCCATATCCCGTTCTGCCGCCGCCTGTGCTGGTTCTGCGCCTGTCGCACCCAGGGCACACAGACGGACGGTCCGGTGGCGGCCTACCTTGAGACGCTCAAGGCCGAAATCGCCCTGCTGGGCGACCGGCTGCCCGAGGGCGTCACACTGTCGCGGCTGCACTGGGGCGGGGGCACGCCGACCTTGCTGAGCCCCGCCATGATGGAAGACCTGGCCGGCGCCATCTTTGACATCGCCCCGATGGGGCCTGACGCCGAATTCTCGGTCGAGATCGACCCCAACGAGATCGACGCCGCCCGGCTGGACGCGCTGGCGCGCTCGGGCATGAACCGCGCCTCGATCGGGGTGCAGGATTTCGACGACAAGATCCAGCAGACCATCGGCCGGATCCAGAGCTATGACGTCACCCGCGACGCCGCCGACATGATCCGCGCCCGCGGCA
The DNA here is from genome assembly GCF_020171285.1 of Seohaeicola saemankumensis. GTDB lineage: Bacteria > Pseudomonadota > Alphaproteobacteria > Rhodobacterales > Rhodobacteraceae > JAIUZI01. The sequence goes on along the minus strand of NZ_JAIUZI010000007.1, from coordinate 76,276 downwards.
TCCAGAGCCTGAATGCCGATATCCTCTATGGCCTGCCGTTCCAGACCAAGGAACGGATGACGGAAAGCGTGCAGAAGCTGCTGGCGCTGAACCCCGACCGGGTCGCGCTGTATGGCTATGCCCATGTGCCTTGGATGGCCAAACGGCAGCAGCTGATCCCGTCGGACGCCCTGCCGACGCCGGAACAGCGGCTGGAACTGGACGAGACCGCGCGCCGGCTGTTCCTGTGGGACGGCTATGCCGAGATCGGCATCGACCATTTCGCCCGCCCCGAAGACGGCCTGACCCGGGCATTGAAGTCCGGCACCCTGAAACGCAATTTCCAGGGCTATACCGATGACCAGGCCGATGTGCTGATCGGCATCGGCGCCTCGTCGATCTCGAAATTCCCGCAGGGGTTCGCCCAGAACGCATCGGCCACGTCGGTGCACACCAAGGCGATCCGCGACGGCCAGTTTTCGATCGCACGGGGCCATGTGTTCAAGGGCGAAGACGCCTTGCGCGCCCGGCTGATCGAGGCGCTGATGTGCGATTTCCGCATTGACGTGGCCGAGATCCGCAATCGCTTTGACACCAGCCAGTCCAGGCTGGACGCGATGTTCACCGAGGCCGACCGCGCCTTTCCCGGTCTGCTGCAGATCACGCCGGAGGGGCTGTTCATTCCGCCAGAGGCGCGCCCGCTCACCCGGATGATCGCCCGCAGCTTTGACGCCTATGACCTGAGCAAGGCAGGCCACAGTTCGGCCATCTAAAACCGCTCGGCCCCCTTGACGCATCGGGGTCGAGTTACCGAAACTGACCGGACGGCAGGTACGGGCGGGGGTGAGTCTCGCATTGATGTCCGCACCCGTCTTGCCGGATGGAGGCAGGCAGACCGCAACAAGGACCCCAAGCGCACGCCCTTCGGGACAGCGCGTGGTCGCCGTCGTGTAGCGAACAACGTGATACGTGACACAGACGAAAAGGAGTCCTCCATGCGCGTTTTTTCCGTCCTCGGTCCCACCCATTCCGGCAAATCCACACTGATCGACGCGCTCGCCGGGCTGGACGGCCGCCCGACCCGGTTCGATGTCGGTGGCGTGGTCACGTTGCAATCCTTTGATTACATCGGCGAACCCTGGCTGGCCATCGACGTCGATGGCGGCGCGGATACGCTGGCCTATGCCGGGCCGGCGCTGGCGATATCGGATGTCGCGGTGGTCTGTGTGCCGCCCGATCCGGATGCCGCCGTGCTGGCGGCGCCCTACCTGCGCCTGGTGGAAGAGGCCGGCGTGCCCTGCATCCTGTTCATCAACCGGATGGACAGCGCCGATGGCCGCATCCGCGACATCATCGCCGGGCTGCAGGGATACTGCCGCCACCACATCACCCTGCGGCAGGTGCCGATCCGCGAGGGCGGGCAGGTGGTCGGTGCGGTCGACCTGATCTCGGAACGGGCGTGGAAGTATCAGGAAGGCCAGCATTCGGTGCTGATCGAACTGCCCAAGGCCGCCGAGGACCGCGAACAGGAGGCGCGCGCCGAACTGCTGGAGGAATTGTCCGACTACGACGACCACCTGCTGGAACAGCTGATCGAGGACAAGCAGCCCCCCAGCGAAGAGATCTACGAGCTTGCCGCGCAGGTCCTGCAGAACCATGCGCTGATCCCGGCCTACCTGGGATCAGCCAGCCATGGCAACGGCGTGACCCGGCTGATGAAGGCGCTGCGCCACGAGGCGCCGGGCGTCGAGGTGGCCGCGGAACGGGCCGGCGCCGGGGAAGGTGCATTGGCGCTGAGCGGTTTCGCCGACGTCAAGAAACATATCGGCAAGCTGGTCGTGCTGCGGGCCCTGGGCGATGGGATCAAGGCACACGACCAGCTCGGCGGCGCCACGGTCGGCAGCCTGACGGCGCTGGACGCCAAGACGCCGCTGGCGTCACTGGCCGCCGGAGAGGTCGGTCTGGCGGTCAAGTCCGATCACCTCAACCCTGGCCAGATCTATGACGCGGCCGGTCAAACGGCCCTGCCCCGCTGGGCCGACAGTCGCCCCTCCGCCCATCGCCAGATCGTGATGCCCGCGCACGAACGCGATGATGTGCGGCTGTCCAACGCCCTGGCGCGGATGGCCGAAATCGACCCCGGCCTGAGCCTGTCACAGGACGATGCCACCGGCCACGCGCTGCTGGAAACCCAGGGGCCAATCCACATGCGGCGGCTGGGCGAAAAGCTCGAGGCCGACTTCTCGCTCGAGATCACGACCGAACCGGTGCAGGCCGAGTTCCGCGAAACCATCAGCAAACCGGTCGATCACCGGCACCGCCACCGCAAGCAATCCGGCGGTGCGGGACAATTCGCCGATGTGGTGATCCGGCTGACGCCGCTGGCCCGCGGCGCCGGGTTCGAATTCGACGACGTGGTCAAGGGCGGTGCCGTACCCAAGAACTACATTCCCTCTGTCGCGGCCGGCGCCGAAGATGCCCTGCAGGAGGGGCCAAACGGCCACCCGGTGGTGGATCTGAAAGTGACCCTGACGGACGGCAAACACCACGCCGTTGACAGCTCCGACTATGCCTTTCGAACCGCCGGGAAAACCGCCGTGCGCGATGCGCTGACCGAGGCGAAACCGGTGGTCCTGCAACCGGTATTGAAAGCCGAGATCCACCTGCCGTCCGACTTTGTCGGCGACCTTGTCCCCACGATCAGCGGCCTGCAGGGCCAGGTTCTGGGGTTCGAGGCAAATCCCGACGCCGCCGGCTGGGAGATCTTCAATGCCCTGCTGCCCGCAGTTGCGCGGGACGAGCTGACCCGCACACTGGCCAGCGCGACACGCGGCACCGGCTGGGCCTGTTTCAGCTTTGATCACTACGAAGAGCTGCGCGGCGGCAAGGCCGGGGCAAAGGGAACATACGCGCAGGCCTGAGCCACCGGCGCCGGAATTTTTGAAAAATTCCGGGCAAAAAATCTTTCAAAGATTTTTTCCGCGCAGGCCGTCAGGTCGCCGCGGAAATCAGGGTTCGGGTATAGTCGCTTTGTGGATTCTCGAACAGGTCGCGTGCCGTGCCGGTTTCGATCACGTCGCCCTGCTTCATCACCATGACCTTGTGCGACATGGCCCGCACGACCTTGAGGTCGTGCGAGATGAACAGGTAGGCCAGCCCGTGCTTGCGCTGCAGATCGCGCAGCAGATCGACGATCTGCACCTGCACGGTCATGTCCAGCGCCGAAGTCGGTTCGTCCAGCACCAGCAGCCGGGGCCGCAGCACCATGGCGCGGGCGATGGCGATCCGTTGCCTCTGGCCGCCCGAGAATTCATGCGGGTAGCGATCCATCGCCGCCGGGTCCAGCCCGGTTTCCACCATCACCTCGGCCACCAGGTCGCGGGTATCGCGGCCCGGGTCGACCCGGTGAATGGCCAGCCCCTCGGCAATGATCTGGGCACAGGTCATCCGTGGGCTGAGCGAGCCGAACGGGTCCTGGAACACGATCTGCATGTCCTTGCGCAGCCGCCGCAGCTCGCGCGTGGACCATTGCCGGATGTCCTGCCCCTGAAAGGTGATGCCCCCGTCCGAGCCGATCAGCCGCATGATCGCCAGCGCCAGCGTCGTCTTGCCCGACCCGCTTTCGCCCACGATGCCGATGGTTTCGCCGGCACGCACCGAAATGCTCGCGTCGTTCACCGCCTTCACATGGCCGACCGTGCGCTTCAGCAGCCCGCGCTGGATCGGGAACCACACGCGCAAGTGGTCGGTGCGGGCAATTTCCGGCGCCTCCTCGGGCACCGGATTGGGCGCGCCGCCGGGTTCCGCGGCCAGCAGTTTCTGCGTGTAGGGGTGTCGCGGATGATCAAAGATCTCGGCCGTCGGGCCGGTCTCGACGATCTCGCCGTCCTTCATCACGCAGACCCGGTCGGCAATCCGGCGCACGATGCCCAGGTCATGGGTGATGAACAACAGCCCCATGTTCTCGGACCGCTTCAGTTCGGCCAGCAGTTCGAGGATCTGCGCCTGAATGGTCACGTCCAGCGCGGTGGTGGGTTCATCGGCGATCAGCACATCGGGTTTGTTGGCCAGCGCCATGGCGATCATCACCCGCTGCCGCTGCCCGCCCGACAACTGGTGCGGATAGGCGCCCAGCCGGGTTTCGGGATCGCGGATGCCCACCTTGGTCAACAGGTCAAGGATACGGGCGCGCGCCGCCTCGCCGGTCATCCCCTGGTGCAGCGAGAGCGATTCCGCCAGCTGTTTCTCGATCGTGTGCAGCGGGTTGAGCGAGGTCATCGGCTCTTGAAAGATGAAGCTGATATCGTTGCCGCGCACATCGTGCAGCAGTTTCCTGTCCGCCCCGATCATCTGTTGGCCGTCGTAGGTGACGGAGCCTTCGACAATCGCGCTGTCGCCCAAGAGCGACACGGTGGACAGCGCGGTCACCGATTTGCCGGACCCGGATTCCCCCACCAGCGCCACGGTTTCGCCCCGGTCCACCGAAAACGACACCCCGCGCACCGCCGCGCTGACCTGGCCGTCCTGCCGGAACGACACGCGCAGGTTTTCCACCGTCAGCAGGCTCATGAAAACGTCTTTCTGGGGTCGAAGGCATCGCGCACGCCTTCGAATATGAAGACCAGCAGCGACAGCATGATGGCAAAGGTGAAAAAGGCGGTAAAGGCCAGCCAGGGCGCCTGCAGGTTCTGTTTCGCCTGCAACGTCAGCTCGCCCAGCGACGGCGCCGAGGACGGCAGGCCAAAACCCAGGAAATCGAGCGACGCCAGCGAGGCGATGGTGCCCGTCACGATGAACGGCAGAAACGTCAGCGTCGCCACCATCGCGTTCGGCAGCATGTGGCGGAACATGATGGTCATGTTGCCGACGCCCAGCGCCTTGGCCGCGCGCACGTATTCCAGGTTGCGGGCGCGCAGGAATTCGGCCCGCACCACCGACACCAGCGCCATCCAGCCAAAGGCGATCATCAGGAACACCAACAGCCAGAAACTGCGCCCCAGGATCGCGAACATGATGATGATGACGTAAAGCGACGGCGTGCCGGACCAGATCTCGATGATGCGCTGCATGATCAGGTCCAGCCAGCCGCCGAAATAGCCCTGGATCGCGCCGGCGAAGATGCCGATCAGGCTGGTGGCCGTGGTCACGATCAGGGTAAAGATGATCGACAGCCGGAAGCCATAGATCACGCGGGCCAGCACGTCGCGCTTGGCATCGTCGGTACCCAGCAGGTTTTGCGCGTTGGGCGGCAATGGCGCCGCGCCGGGGCGGTCGACCGAGGTGTTGAACGAATAGGGGATCAGCGGCCAGATCGCCCAGCCCTTGTCAAACCCTTCGGCCGCATAGGTGCCGGCGTCGATCTCCTCCAGAATACCCTCGGGATCGTCGAAACAGTCCTCAATACCGCCCGACACGATCAGGCATTGCACCTCGGGGTCGCGGTAGACCGCCTCGGTCTCGAAATCGCCGCCAAAGGCGGTCTCGGGGTAGAAGTTGAACACCGGCATGTGCAATTCGCCGCGATAGCTGACGAGGATCGGCTTGTCGTTGGCGATGAACTCGGCAAAGAGCGACAGCGTGAACAGCACCGAAAACACGATCAGCGACCAATACGCCCGGCGGTTGCGGCAAAAGTTGCGCCAGCGGCGCTGGTTCAGGGGGGACAGCGCCATGATCAGCCCTCCCTGCTTTCAAAGTCGATGCGCGGATCGACCAGCACGTACATCAGGTCGCTCAGGATGCCGACCACCAGCCCGATCAGCCCGAACATGAACAGCGTGCCAAAGACCACCGGGTAATCCCGCGCCACCGCCGCCTCGTAGCCCAGCCGCCCCAACCCATCGAGCGAGAAGATGGTTTCGATGATCACCGAGCCACCAAAGAAGACGCCGATGAACACCGCCGGGAACCCCGCGATCACGATCAGCATGGCATTGCGAAAGACGTGGCCATAGAGGACGTCGCGGTCCGACAGTCCCTTGGCGCGGGCGGTGATGACGTATTGTTTCTTGATCTCGTCGAGAAAGCTGTTCTTGGTCAGCAGCGTCAGCGTCGCAAAGGCCGAGATGGTCGAGGCCACCACCGGCAGGGTGATGTGCCAGAAGTAATCGCCCACCTTGCCCAGCAGGCTGAGATCGTCCCAATTGTCAGATGTGAGTCCCCGCAGCGGAAAGACCTGCCAGTATGATCCCCCGGCAAAGAGCACCAGCAAAAGGATCGCGAACAGGAACCCGGGGATCGCATAGGCCATGATGATCATGCCGCTGGTCCAGGTATCGAACCGCGACCCGTCGCGCACCGCCTTGCGGATGCCCAGCGGGATCGACACCAGATAGGCGATCAGCGTCGACCACAGGCCCAGCGTGATCGACACCGGCATTTTCTCCAGCACCAGATCGACCACGGCGATCTTGCGGAAATAGCTTTCTCCGAAATCGAGCTGCACATAGTTCCACAGCATGTTCAGGAACCGTTCCAGCGGCGGCTTGTCCAACCCGAACTGCTGCTCCAGCTCCTTGATGAACTCGGGCGGCAGCCCGCGCGCCCCGATATACTGGTCGTTGCCGGTGGTGGTCTGGCTTTCCACGTCCGACCCGCCGCCCGCGAAACTTTCAAAGACGTCGCCACCGCCCTGCAGCTGGGCGATGGCCTGTTCCACCGGGCCACCGGGTACGAACTGCACCAGCGCAAAGTTGATCACCATGATGCCCAGCAGCGTGGGGATCACCAGCAGCAGTCGGCGAAGAATATAGGCTCCCATGGGGGCGGATTACCTCAGCGCACCGTCGGCTTTCAAGGCGGCAGCCTTGTCAGCATTGACCCACCACAGATCCTCGACCCCCAGGGCGTAAGGCGGCAGGTTCTCGGGGTATTCGTACATATCCCAATAGGCGACCCAGTGTTTGCCCAGATACCAGATCGGCACGAGAAAGCGTTTCGCCCGCAGCACCCGGTCCAGCGCCCGCACATTGGCCTGCAGCTCGTCGGCCTCGGTCGCGGCGACGATATTGTCGATCAGCGGCTCGATGTCCGGCCCATGGATGCCCGCGGGGTTGAACACGCTATAGGCGGCAGCTTCCGAGCCGTACTGCTGATACAACCCTGTCGAGGGCTGCAACGAGGTCTGGTAGCCGCTGTAGACCATGTCGAAATCGCGCTCCCGGCGGCGCAGGGTGAATTGCGACGGGTCGATGCGTTCGTATTTGGCGTCGATCCCCAGACGTTTCATGTTGTCCACGAACGGCAGCAGGATCCGGTCCAGCGTCGGCTGGTCCGACAGGAATTCGACCTTCAGGGTCTGCCCGCCCGCGTTCCGACGCTTGCCGTCGTCACCCACTTTCCAACCCGCCTCGTCCAGCAGCTTCATCGCCCGGCGAATGTTGCGGCGGTCGCTCTGGCGGTCGGCATTGCTGGAATGGGCGCTGACCGGTTCGCCGGTCAGGACAGCGGGATCCAGCGCATCGCCCAGCGCCTGCAGCACCTCCAGCTCGCGCCCCTCGGGCAGGCCGGTCGCCTCCAGATGGGTGCCCTGCCAAAAGGAATGGCGCTGTTGAAACAGCCCGTATTGCAGGCTTTCGTTGGTCCATTCAAAGTTAAACGCCAGCTGGATCGCCTCGCGCACGCGAATGTCCTGAAACTGCGGCCGGTCCATGTTCATGATGAACCCGGTCGCGCTGGGGACATCACCGTCGGTCAGTTCCTCAAGCCGGACCCAGCCCTTGGCCACCGCCGGGAAATCATAGGACGTGGCCCAGTTTTTCGAATTGTTTTCCTGGCGCAGGGTGAACTCGCCCGCCTTGAACGCCTCCATCGCGGCAATTGAATCGGTGAAATACTCGATCCGCATGGTTTCATAGTTGTTGCGGCCGATGTTCACATTGATCGCGTCGCCCCAGTAATCCTGGTTTCGCAGATAGACCACGCGCCGGTTGAAATCATAGCTGTCCAGCACATATGGCCCCGAACCGATCCCCGGCTCATTGCGCGGTTCGTCCAGACGCCGGTTTTCGGGATCGGCCATGAACCACGCCTTGGAAAAGATCGGCGTGCCGCCAACCTGGCTGATCAGGGCGCGGCGCGAAATATCGGGGGCAAAGTGGAACTTGACCCGGTGGGTGTCCAGCACCTCGGCCTTGGGAATGCGCTTGCGCACCGCCTCGGCATAGGATTTCAGCCCCTGTTCCAGCAACAGCTCATGGGAAAACACCACGTCTTCGGCCGTCACCGGCGTGCCGTCGGAAAACCGCGCCTCGGGCCGCATGTTGAAAATCACCCAATCCTGGCTTTCGGGGTATTCGAGGCTCTCCGCGACAAGCCCGTAATACGAGGCCGGTTCGTCATAGGCGGGGATCAGCAGCGATTCATACTGATCGCCCGACCCGGCCGCCGCCCGGCCCTGTTTGGCGTAGGGGTTAAAGCTGTCAAATGTGCCCTGCGCGGCATAGGACAGTTCGCCGCCGCGCGGGGCATCGGGATTGACGTAATCGAAATGGGCAAAGCCCGCAGGATATTTCAGGTCACCAAACTCCGAGAACCCGTGCGAGGTGATGATCTTGTCCTCGGCGCGGGCGAGAACGGTCATGGCGGCCAGGGCCAGCACCACCAGCCCGCTCAGTGCCAGCACCCGCCACATCAGGGGCCGGGGATCGGTTCGGGTGGCAGCTAGGGAATTGGCGCGGGCGCGGGACATTCGGGCTCTTCCTCCGTTGGCCGGGCGGTCTGCCCGTTTTCTTGCTGATAGCTAAAGGGCGCAGCCGGGAAGTTTCAAGGCGAGAGTTGTTGAGGTCTTCGTGAAGACCGCGATTCCGCCAATCCGGTCATGGCCGGACGACACGCAAAAAGGCCGCCACCCTGCGGCAGCGGCCTTTTGTAACCGGTCGAGCTGTCAGGACTTAGTTGTCCAGACTGTCGAGATAGGCGATCAGGTTGACGCGGTCGCCGACCTTCTTGAGGCCCGAAAAGCTCATCGACGTGCCCGGAACCGCATCGCTGGGCTTGAGCAGGAAATCGTTCAGCGCTTCGGGTGTCCAGTCGCCGCCGTGATCGGTCATCGAGGCAGAGTAGCCAAAACCAGCCGCCGAAGCGACCGGGCGGCCGACCACACCATAGAGGGACGGACCGGTCGAGTTCACGCCGTCTTCGATCTTGTGGCAGGCGCTGCACTTCTTGAACACCTTGGCGCCCTTGTCGACGTCGGCAGAGGCCATCAGCTCATCAAAGCTGACCTCTTCGACTTCTTCCGCAGGCGCGGCCTCTTCGACTTCGATCACATAGGAAGCCTCGCCGTGGCTTGCGGTGTGATAGGTGATTTCGGCGCCCCACTTGAGCAGCAGGAATACCAGAAAGGCCCCAAGCAAGCCGCTGGCGGCCTTGGTAACTGTCATCGTGTCAAACATTGATCGCGAGTCCATAGTAGCTGTCTGCCGGGGTGTCTAAGGCTTCCCCTCGCCAGTGGCAAGGTATAGACACCGCGACCAATCGCCCAAAATGAACTTGTTGCACGGAAATCGACCATGACCCAGCGTATTGCCTTTCAGGGGGAACCCGGCGCCTACAGTCACGAAGCCTGCCGGCAGGCCCGCCCGGACATGGAACCGCTGCCCTGCCGAACCTTCGAAGACGCCATCGACGCGGTCAAGTTCGGCAACGCGGCAATGGCCATGCTGCCGGTGGAAAATACAACATATGGCCGGGTCGCGGACATTCACCGCCTGCTGCCCGAAAGCGGGCTGCACATCGTCGACGAAGCCTTTGTGCGCGTGCACATCAGCCTGATGGCCCTGCCCGGCGTCGAAATCGAGCAGATCGAAAAGGTGCGCGCGCATCTGGTGCTGCTGCCGCAATGCGAATCCTTCCTGCGCACCTATGGGATTCGCGGCGAGGCCGCCGCCGACAGCGCCGGCGCGGCGGCGGAAATCGCCGCCACCGGCAACCGCAAAGTGGGCGCGCTGGCCTCGGACCTGGCGGCGGAAATCAACGGGCTGCACATTCTGGCGCGCCATATCGAGGACCACGCGCACAACACGACACGATTCCTGCTGATGTCGCCCAAGGCGGATCACCGCCGCCGGGGCGATGCCAAGATGGTCACCACATTCGTGTTCCAGGTCCGCAACATCCCCGCCGCGCTGTACAAGGCGATGGGCGGCTTTGCGACCAATGGTGTCAACATGACCAAGCTGGAAAGCTACATGGTCGACGGATCCTTCACCGCGACCCAGTTCTATGCCGACATCGAAGGGCACCCCGACGACCGCAATGTGAAACTGGCGCTCGAAGAGCTGGCCTATTTCACCACCAAACTGGAAATCCTGGGCGTCTACCCCGCCGCGCTGGAACGCGGCTGACGGCACTGGCGCGGCATCACCGGCATCACGCGGTGCTGGTGAACCGCTCTTCCATCGCCTTGGCGTAATCGGCGACCTTGACCTTGAACCGCTTGGTCAGGTTGCTCTTGGCCAGCTTCAGCGATTGCACGAACAGGCGCGCCGACAGGGTCTTGGGTGTCAGGTTCATCACGACCGCCATCCGCGTCCGGCGCGGCGACAGGGCCAGCAGATCGACCGTCAGCAACCCGTCCAGCCCCTGGCTGTCCGTTTCGAACCGCATCGCGTTGGGCGGGTCGTAAGCGGTCAGAACCACATGCACCTTGCGATGCTTGCCCCGCATGGTGAACGCCGCATCCCACGCCAGACCGGTGGCCTGCGGCGCATGTTCATTCACCCGCTGCACTTCGATACCACGCCGCAGGGCGGACCGTTCGTAGGCTTCGAATTCCGCCAGCATGGCGAATACATCGGCGATCGGCGCTTCAATGTCTTCCTTGCTCGAAAATTGCATAATCTGCCTGACCTGTCGCTGTTTTGGCCGAAGTGTCGTCTTAATCCAATGTGTCTGCAAGCCAGTTCTGCAAAAGGAAATGGGCAATTGCCCCGCGCCGCGCCGGTTTGATGAAAGGATGGTCGCCCGCAAATGCCGCCATCATATCCGCCCTCGTCACCCAGATCGCCTCTTCAATCTCGACCGGATCAATGGTGATCTCGCGGCTCAGCGCCTCGCCCGAACAGCCAAACATCAGCGATGCCGGAAACGGCCAGGGCTGGCTGGCCAGATAGCCGACCTGCCCGACCTTGATACCGGCCTCCTCAAAGACCTCGCGGCGCACGGCGGCTTCCAGCGTCTCGCCCGGTTCAACAAACCCGGCCAGCAGGGAAAACATGCCCTGCGGCCACCCCGGCGACCGCCCCATCAACACCGAATCGCCATGGGTAATCAGCATGATCACCACCGGATCGGTGCGCGGGAAATGATGCGCGCCGCAGGCCGGGCAGGTGCGCTGCCAGCCGCCCTGCGTGATCTCGCTCTCGGCGCCGCACTGGGCACAGAACCGGTGCGTGTGATGCCAGCCGATCACCGCCCGCGCGGTGGCCGCCAGTTCGGCATCGCGCGGCGACAGCCGCGTCATCAGCCGGCGCAGTTCGGCAAAGGCATGGTCGGGCGGCAGCGACGGGTGCTGCTGTTCGGACGGGTCGACAAACTGACCCAGCGCGGCGGCATCCAGTCCTTCGGGCTCCCACCCGGAAATGTCATGCGCGAAAACCGGCGCACCGTCGTCCTCCAGCCCCAGCAGGACCGGCCTGTCGACGTTGCCGGGATAGCCCGCCTTCAGAATCGGGTGGTTCATCCGCACCAGCCCCAGCTGGTCGCGCCCGCCATTCACCAGCGGCTTGCCGCGCCACAAAAGAACACAGGCCGCATCCGGGTGCGCCTGCGCCTGGGCCAGAGCCGCGTCATCGCCGCGGATATGCCCGGCCCGGTTCAGCCCCGAACCGCCAAATGTCACCTGTTCCGCGTTTTTCATCACCCGCCCCGCTGTTTCTGAGTTCCGCAGCGCCGCATGCGGGCTGCGCATTTCCGACATGGGTTGCCACCTCCCGGCGCCCAAGACAACCGTTTTACACATCGCGTGATGCCAAAGAGAACCAGCCCTGACACAAAGGCAGACCCGATGGCGGGGTTTCACCTTGCCGGATTTGGTGGTTTCAATGGGGGACCGGTTCACGTACCGGCGCAAACCGATTGAAACGCACAAGCCATGTTCAGACCCGCCCCTCAGGTCCACACACCGCAAGGCGCCCGACAATGACGCCCCCGGCCAATCATTCCCCCGGACAACGCGCCCGGTTGCGGTTGATTGCCACCACGGATCTGCACATGCATCTGACCGCTTACGACTATACCGGCGGTCGGCCCGCGCGCGGCGGCGCGCTGACCCGGCTTGCGACGCTGGTCCATACCGCGCGGGCCGAGGCCAGGGCCGAGGACCGCGCCGTGCTGCTGCTGGACAACGGCGATTCGATGCAGGGCACGCCGATGGGCGACATGGCCGCCATCGCAACCGAGGGCCGGCCGCACCCGCTGATGCGTGCCTTTGGCATCATGGGCTATGACGCGATCGGCTTGGGCAACCACGATTTCAACTTTGGACTCGACGCGCTGGACGCCGCTTTGGCCGATGCGCCCTGCCCCGTCATCAGCTCGAACCTGCACCGCATCAGACCCGGTATTCTGCCCGGGGTTTCGCTTCATACGATCCTGGAGTGCGCCCTGCCGGGCCGCGAACCGGGTGAAACGTTGAAAATCGGTGTCCTGTCTTTCCTGCCGCCGCAGACCGTGCGCTGGGACGCGCACCTGCTCGAAGGGCATCTGCGCGTCGACGACATCCTGTGCAGCGCCCACATCGGGGTGTCGCGCCTGCGGGAAAAGGGCTGCGATCTGATTGTCGCGCTGGCGCATTCCGGGCTCGGGCCGGTGCACGCGCTGCCCGGCATGGAAAACGCCGTCATCCCCCTTGCCGCGCTGGACGGTATCGACATGGTGGTCGCCGGCCACACGCACCAGACCCTGCCCGGCGACGACCATCTGGGGTTTGCCGAAACCGACGCCCGCGCCGGCAGCGTTCATGGCAAGCCGGTGATGATGCCGGGCTCTGCCGGATCGCACCTCGGGGTTGCCGATATCGACCTGGAACGCAACGCGGACGGCCACTGGACCCTGGCCGGCTTTGCCATCGAATTGCGGCCAACCTCCGAAATCGGGCCGGATGGCGCCGTCCGTCCCTTGGTTTCCGAAGACCCCGCGGTGTCAAAGGCGCTGGCCCCTCATCATGCGGCGACCCTTGCCGCGATGGCCCGCCCGGTGGGCCACTCGGACAGGCCGATGCACACGTTCTTCTCGCTGCTGCAACCGGATCGGGCCCTGGCCCGGCTGGCCGCGTCACAGGCGGCGGCGCTGCGACCGCTGCTGGCCGGAACCGTGGCACAGGACCTGCCCATGCTATCCGCCGTCGCCCCGGCCAAATGCGGCGGGCGCAGCGGCGCCGATCACTACACCGACATACCCGCCGGCGCCCTGAACGCACGCCACATCGCCGATCTGTGCCCCTTTCCGAACGACCTGCGGGCCGTGGTCCTGCGCGGCCGCCAGTTGGTGGAATGGCTCGAGATGTCGGCGAGCCTGTTCAACCGGGTTTCGCCGGGCGCGCGCGACGTTGCGCTGACAGATCCCGACATACCGGCCCATAACTTCGATGTGCTGCACGGGCTGCGCTACCAGATCGACCTCACCCGGCCCGCGCGATACCAGCCCGACGGGCAATTGAAACCGGATGCCGGCCGGCGGATCACCTCGGTCACCTGGATGGGAATGCCGCTGGAGCCCGAGCAGCGCTTTGTCGTCGCTTTGAACAGTTACCGGGCGGCGGGTGGCGGCGATGTCGCCGCCCTGCGCGGCGCCGAGCATATCTCGCTTCCCCGGCAGCCCCTGCGCGACGCGCTGGGTCGCTACCTGGCGGGCGAAACCGGGCCGGATCCGCTGGCCGATGCGCCTCCGGCCTGGCGGTTCGCGCCGGTTCCGGACGCCCGCGTCATCGCGGTGACCGGCCCCGCCGCCACCGCCCACCTGGCGGAACTTTCGGGTCGCGGCATCACAACCGACGGGGTGGATGGCAACGGGTTCCTCCGCCTGCTGGTCCCCCTGGACCGGCGCTGAGCCGTCGCGCGGCAACAGCCGTGGCACACCGCTTGCCATTTCCACGCCCTGCACTTATATCGGCGTCGAGAGGTTGGCGCGGGCAGGCACCTCGCCAACCCGGTCAGGTCCGGAAGGAAGCAGCCGTAACGAGCCCCGCTTGGGTCGTTGTCCAGCCTCTCACCTTATCCCCTGATCCACGGCTAATCCGCCCCCGCATCCGCAATCAGGGCAGGCCACAGCGCGCTGTTGCGGCGGGCAAAGATCCCCAGGTGGCCCACGCTTTTCAAACCAAAGTCGGCGGGGTCCAGAACCCTCTTGCGCACCTGACCGCCCTCGTAAACCGGCTCCAGCCGCGCCACGCAGGCGGGCGGAATGACCGAATCGTCAGACAGCGCGATCAGATCCACCGGCGCGCCCGACCGCGCCCATTGCGCGGGCGGCAGGCCAACCCCCACCTCCGGCAGATAGCTCTCCGGCGACGTGCACCAGCGCCGCCATTCCCAATAGACCGGCGACGGAAGATCCTCGCCAAATCCGGTCAGCCGCCCCGGCAGATACCCCAACAGGCGCGTCAGCAGCGGCGCGTGACCGAACCAGAACAACCGCGCCAGCCCCTGGTAGGGCCAGGGGTGCTGCGAATGATGCACCAGCCCGCTGGCCACACAGATCATGCGAGTGACATCGTCGATGCCATCCTGCAGCGGCATCATCATCCCGCCCAGGGAATGCCCGATCACCCAGACAGGAACACCGGGGACCTGCCCCCGCACCGCCGCCCGCGCCGCCGGCTGATCCAACAGGGCCCATTGCGACATCGTCGCCGCCGACTCGCGCATCGCACCCGTCGCCGAGGCGCCGAAGTCGCGGTAATCGAAGGTCAGGCAGGCGACACCCTGTTCCGCCGCCAGCCACCGGGCGAAATGCGCGTAATAGGACTGTGGCACACCGGTGGCCCCGTTGATCACTACGGCGGCGCGCGGCGCACCGGCCGGCCGGAACAAGACGCCCGCCAGTTCACAGCCCTCCGCGGCGATTGTCAGCCGCTCCTCGGTCACCCCGGCCCCTGACAGTGCATCCAGCATGATCATTCCTTTTCCAAACCTAGACCAATCGGTCCAGATCCATCACTGGACCAGATGGTCCAGACGTGTCAAGACTGCGTCATGTCAAACCCGCCGCCCCTTCCCACCAAAGACCGGCTCATCCGCGCCGCTGCTGAATTGTTCCGCAGCCGCGGTTACAATGGCGTCGGCGTCAGCGAAGTCCTCAGCCGCGCCAAGGCGCCCAAGGGCTCGCTTTATCACCATTTTCCCAATGGAAAGTCGGATCTGGCCCTGGCCGCCTCGACCTGGGCATCGGACGGCATGCTGCGGCTGATCGCGGCCTCTTTCGAGCCCGCCGAGTGCTTTGACGACGGCGTCGTGACGTTGTGTCACAAACTGGCCAAATTCTTCGACAGCAAGGATATGTGGGGCGGCTGCCCGATCACCTCGACCCTGTTCGAAGGTCCCGCGACCGAAGATTTTCGCGCCCACGCCCGCTATCTGGTCGACGGCTGGATCGCCGAGGTCGAACACCACGCCCGGCGGCTGGGCGTACCCGCGAACCAGGCGGCGGCAACGGCGGAACATCTCTACATGCTGGTCCAGGGCGGCTGGCAACTGGCCAAGGCGCGCCAGCAATCAGACGTTTTGCGCCACCTGCCCGCGCAGCTGAACACCGACCGGCGCCAGTGACCCATAACCAGACCTAGCCGCTCACGCTCACGTCGGCGCGGGTCAGGCCCTGACCGCCGATCACCTCGACCACCGGGATGCCATTGACCGCGATCACGGCGGCCAGCCCGTCGTCGCTGTCCGTCACCGTGACCGGATCGGTGCCACCGTCCAGCAACCCGTCCCAGCCCTCAAGCTCGACACGGTCCTGCCCCAGGACAAAGTCGGTGATGGTGACGGCCCGATAGCCATCCGTCACGCCGGATACGATGTCCACGCTCACGCGATCATCCCCTGCCCCGGTGGTCACCCGGTCGCCCTGATCGACATAAATCGAATCCGCGCCGTACCCGCCCGAAACCGAATCCGGGCTCAGCCCGTCCTGATCGATCGCGATCAGCAGGTCCTGCCCCTCGTTGCCCAAAAGGGTGTTCGACCCGTAACCATCCGCGATATCGTCATCGCCAGCCCCGCCGCGCACGAAATCGTCACCGCCTTCCAGAACGGCCTCGTCGATGCCGAATTCGTTGGACAGGGGAAACGGCCGGACATCATCGGGAAAACGGCCGGCCCGGTCATCGACCCCATAGGTGTCGGTCCCATCGCCCAGCTGGACCACGTCGTCACCCAGACCGCCATGCACCACGTCGGCATCCGCCCCGGCATCGACCCGGTCATCTCCCGCGCTGCCCAGAACCGAATCGTCCCCGTCGCCGGTGACAACGTTGAATGGCCCGTCCAGGAAAGCGGTTTGCAGGATGTCGTCGGCCTCCGGGCCGGACATCTCTCCGCTGTCGACATAGTCCATCAGGGTTCGCGTCACCGCATCCCGGTGACTTTCGTCATAAACCCGGTCGTCGCCATCGGTAAACGACTGCTCCGGCAGGTCGCTCTCTTCCACCGCGACGGCGTCATCATCGCCAGACGTGCTGACAAAAGCCGCCGCCAGCCCCAATCCGAGAAGTAAGAGAATACCAACCATCGCAATCACCTGAAACCGAATATGATGCTGATATAATTGAATATGTTCACAAAGTCATCAGATGACCGGGGGTCGGGCAAAGACAGTCTGTCACCGCATTAGAAACGGCCACGGCTACTGCGGGCCTACGCAGAGCCGGTCAATCCCGGCCATGTCACGACGGCCCCGGCCCGCGCCCAACGCATCTGCGCATCCGTCTCCACCGCACAGGGCCGCACCGCGCGCAGCCGGGCCAGTGCCGCTTCCGGCGCCTCGCCGCTTTCCAGCATCAGCCGCAAGGCCACCATGCCCGATCGTCCGCATCCGCCCCGGCAATGCACCAGAACCCGCCCGCCACCGGCGAGCGCCTGCAGCGCGGACTGGCTGACTGGTGACCACTTCGCGATGATCGCCTCGGGCGGGGCCTCGAAATCGGGCACCGGCAGATGGACCCACCGGCACCCCATCGCCTGCAGGTCGGCCCCCAGGTCCGCCGCCCCGGCGGCGGCCATCTCGCGGCCCGTTGTCATGCTGATCACCAACGCAGGCCGCCAGTCGCGAATATGGCTCAGGTCCTCGGCGTAATCTCCGTCGCCGCCGGGAAGTCCGGTCAGCGCCAGGATCCCGTCGCCGACACCCAGCGCATAGATCACCAGCCCGGACATATCCGGCCCACCCCGGCGACATGACCGAACCTCTGGCGCTGCCCTGTTCCCGGGGACAGACAGCCATCCGCGCGGCGCTGCATCATGTCATGGCCTCCCAACCGATCATGCCCCAATTGCATAGGCCAAAACCAACCGCCTGGCCACAAGTTTGACGCGCCGGTCAGAACAGACCGGCAGGAACCGCACAGCGCGCGGGCATCTCCGGGCCGCACGCGCGTGGCCGGTTTCCGGTCCTTTGCGCGCCGGCCGCCCCGGGGCGCCGCCGGCAACGCAACGACAGGCCCGCCGCGCGGCGCGAACGCAACCCGGCAACGCGCAATCCGGTGGACGCGCCGCCCCTGCCCGCATAACGTGGCGCCGCACCAGTCACGAAGGCTTCCGATGAGCACACCCACCGACACCGCCTATCAGGTTCTCGCCCGCAAATACCGCCCGGAAACCTTTGCGGATCTGGTCGGGCAGGATGCCATGGTGCGCACGCTCAAGAACGCCTTTGCCGCCGACCGCATCGCCCAGGCCTTTATCATGACCGGGATTCGCGGCACCGGCAAAACCACCACCGCCCGGATCATCGCAAAGGGGATGAACTGCATCGGCCCCGACGGCACCGGCACGCCGACCACCGAACCCTGCGGCCAGTGCGAACATTGCGTGGCGATCATGGAAGGCCGCCACGTCGACGTGATGGAAATGGACGCCGCCAGCCGCACCGGCGTGGGCGACATCCGCGAGATCATCGATTCGGTGCGCTACCGCGCCGCCAGCGCCCGCTACAAGATCTACATCATCGACGAGGTGCACATGCTCTCGACCAGCGCCTTCAACGCGCTGCTCAAGACGCTGGAAGAGCCCCCCGCACACGTCAAGTTCATCTTTGCCACCACCGAGATCCGCAAGGTGCCGGTCACCGTCCTGTCGCGCTGCCAGCGGTTCGACCTGCGCCGGATCGAACCCGAGGACATGATCGGGATGCTGCGCCGGATCGCCGACGCGGAAGGCGCGCAGATCGCCGACGACGCGCTGGCGCTGATCACCCGCGCCGCCGAAGGCTCGGCCCGCGACGCGACCTCGCTGCTGGACCAGGCGATCAGCCACGGCGCCGGCGAAACCACCGCTGACCAGGTCCGCGCCATGCTGGGGCTGGCCGACCGGGGCCGGGTGCTCGACCTGACGGACATGATCATGCGCGGCGACGCGGCGGGCGCGCTGACCGAACTGGGCGCGCAATATGCCGAGGGCGCCGATCCGCTCGCCGTGCTGCGCGATCTGGCCGAGATCACCCATTGGATCAGCGTCGTCAAGATTACCCCCGACGCGGCCGAGGACCCGACGATCTCGCCCGACGAACGCGCCCGCGGCAGCCAGATGGCCGAGGCGCTGCCGATGCGGGTGCTGACCCGCATGTGGCAGATGCTGCTCAAGGCGCTGGAAGAGGTCGCCGCCGCGCCCAATTCGATGATGGCCGCCGAAATGGCCGTCATCCGGCTGACCCATGTCGCCGATCTGCCCAGCCCCGAGGAACTGCTGCGCAAGCTGCAGGACACGCCACCGCCGCCCCCCGGACCGGGCGGAGGCGGCAGGCCTGTGCAGGGCACAGGCGCGCCTGCGGCGGGCAGGGGGGCCTCGGCTTACGCCTCGGCCCGCACCAGCGCCGGCAATGGCCCGTCTGCCGCCCTGGCGCAGGATGCGCAGTCGGCCCTGGCCCATTATCCGACCTTCGAACACGTGGTCGAACTGATCCGGGTCAACCGTGACGGCAAATTGCTGGTCGATGTGGAAACCGGCGTCAGGCTGGCCGCGTACCAGCCCGGCCGGATCGAATTCGAACCGGCACCGAATGCGCCGCAGGATCTGGCACAGCGGCTGGGCCGGCAGTTGCAAAGCTGGACCGGCAACCGCTGGGCCGTGACCCTGGTCACCAAAGGCGGCGCCAAGACCATAGACGAGGTCCGCAACGCCGAGAAATACGCGCTGGAGGCCGAGGCCAGGGCGCACCCGCTGGTGCAGGCCGTGCTCGACCGCTTTCCCAAGGCCAAAATCACCGAGATCCGCACCGCCGAACAGATCGCCGCCGAGGCCACAACCGAGGCGCTGCCCGAAGTCGAGGACGAATGGGACCCCTTCGAAGAGGACTGACCGCGCTCGCCGCACTGGCCGCCCCCGGCACCGCATGGGCCGGGGTCTGTGACACGATGCGGCCGGGCTGGACACCGGGTACGGCGCCCACGGCGATAGACGAGGCCATCGCGCTGGGCTCGACGCTGCCGTCGCTGGTGCTGCTGGCCGCAACGCTGGTCTGCGCATTTTTTCGGCTGCAATGGGCCTCGCTGGTGGTTGTCCTGCTGTGGACCGCGTTGATTTCGCTACCGATGTACCTCCCCATTTCAGAAGTTCACGCCACGGCCATCGCCGAGGGCTGCATCGGCTCTCCGACATTGTTCATGGGCATCGTGATCGCGATCTGCGTGGCGCTGGTCCTGCACACCGCCCCCCGCAACGACCGCAGCTGACCCAGACAGGAGAGCGCCCATGCGCACCACGCCCCTGACCCCGCGTTTCGGCCTTCTGGTCGATGGCGTCGATCTGCGCGATCTGCGCGCCGACCATCTCTACCCCGAGATCCGCGCGCTGTTCGAAACCCATTCCGCGCTGCTCTTCCGTGACCAGAGCCTGACCGACGACGAACACGCCCGCCTGGGCACCCTCTTTGGCCCGCTGGAAAACCGCGAGGCGATGGCCAGCGGACGCGATGTGGCCTTCGAGGTATCGGAACTGTCGAACCAGACCGGCGCGGGCCTGCTGGCCGAGGATGACCTGCGGCTGCTCAACCTGCAGGCCAACATGCTGTGGCACACCGACAGCACCTTTCTGCCGACCCCGGCCCTGATCAACATCCTGACCGCCCGCGTGGTGCCCGAAACAGGCGGTGAAACCGAACTGGCCAGCACCCGCGCCGCCTGGGCCGACATGCCCGACCCGATGAAGGCCCAGCTGCGCGATGCGGTCATCTGGCACCGGCTGTCGCACTCCCGCTCGAAACTTTCGGCGGATCTGGCCGCTCTGCCCAGCATGACGCGATGGCCCGACCGGCCGTGGCGGGCGATCTGGCCGAACCCGGTGACCGGCGAAGAGGCTCTGTTCATCGCCTCCCACGCCTTTGCCGTCGAAGGCATGGGCCATCAGGAGGGCCAGGATCTGATCGACGCGGCCATCGCCTTCTGCACCCGGCCCGACTATGTCTACAGCCACCAATGGCGCCCCGGCGACGTGCTGATCTGGGACGAACGCGCCACCCTGCACCGCGGCCGGCCCTGGGATTATGCCCAGCCGCGCATCCTGACCTCCCTGTGCTGTTCGGTCACCACGGCCGACGGGCTGGACGCCGTCCGGCTGATCTGACCGCCATTGCCTGCGAGGCAAAGCCGCGCACGCCCTTGTCGATTGCCTCCGGCGCTGCGATATGTGGGGCAACATTGGACACTGGCCGCACCGGCGGCCCACCGAACAGGAGACACCAAATGCTCAAAGGACTAGGCAACCTTGGCGACATGGCCAAGATGATGAAATCGGCGCAGGAACTGCAGACCAAGATGGCGCAGATGCAAGAGGACATGGCCAACATGACCGTCACCGGCGAATCCGGCGCCGGCCTGGTCAAGGCCACCGCCACCGCCAAGGGCGAGCTGACCGCGCTGGACATCGACCCCTCGATCTTCAACGGCGATGACAAGGAAGTCGTCGAAGACCTGATCCTGGCCGCGATCAAGGACGCCCAGGCCAAGGCGGCCCAGCGCGCGCAGGATGAAATGGCCAAGCTGACCGAGGGCATGGGCCTGCCCAAGGACATCAAGCTGCCGTTCTGACGAACGGCAGCCCGGCGCGGAACCGATGTCGTCCCCCTCTGAAATCGACCACCTGATCGATCTGATGGCCAAGCTGCCGGGCCTCGGCCCGCGCTCGGCCCGGCGCGCCGTGCTGCACCTGATCCGCAAACGGGCGCTGCTGCTGACCCCGCTGGCCGACGTCATGCAAGAGGTCGCGGCAACCGCCCGCGAATGCCTGAACTGCGGCAACGTCGGCACCACCGACATCTGCGACATCTGCGACAGCGAAAAACGCGCCACCGGCGAATTATGCGTGGTCGAGGACGTCGCCGACCTCTGGGCGATGGAACGCTCGGGCGTGTTCAAGGGGCGCTATCACGTGCTGGGCGGCACCCTCTCGGCGCTCGATTCCATCGGCCCCGAAGACCTGCGCATTCCCCGCCTCGCCGACCGCATCGACACCGAAGGCATAACCGAGGTCATCCTCGCGCTGAACGCCACCGTCGATGGCCAGACCACCGCTCATTACATCGCCGATCAGCTGCAGGGCCGGGTGCGCCTGACCTCGCTGGCGCAGGGCGTGCCGATCGGCGGCGAACTCGACTACCTCGACGACGGCACCATCAGCGCCGCGCTGCGCGCGCGCAAGGATATCTGAACGGATGCGGGCGCTTTCCCCGCTGGCCATGGGCGCGGCCTATGCAGCGATCATGTTCGCCTTTGGCTTTGCGCTCGGCACGGTCCGGGTGGTGCTGCTGGCGCCGGCCCTGGGCGAACTGTTTGCCCTGCTGACGGAATTGCCCGTGATGCTGTCGCTGTCGTGGATCGTGTCCCGGCGGCTGGTGCGCAACCGGCCCGCGCTGGCCGGACATGCCCCCCGGCTGACCATGGGTCTCTTTGCGCTCGCGCTGCTGTTGGCGGCGGAATTCGCGCTGGCGTTCTCGGCCTTCGGCCTCACCCCGCGCGCCTATCTGGGCGGATACCTCAGCCTGGTCGGCGCGCTGGGGCTGGGCGGGCAAATCGCCTTTGCCCTGTTCCCCTGGATTCAGTATCGAACCGGCCACGCCTGACAGCTCCCGCCGCCAGGCATCGCCGAACCCGCGTCAGTACCGCGGATCGTGTTCGGTATCCTCGTCCTCGTCCTCGTCGCCGCCCGCAGGCAGGTTAAAGAAGCTGTCGGC
Source organism: Seohaeicola saemankumensis (assembly GCF_020171285.1). GTDB lineage: Bacteria > Pseudomonadota > Alphaproteobacteria > Rhodobacterales > Rhodobacteraceae > JAIUZI01. The sequence continues at coordinate 53,917 of NZ_JAIUZI010000007.1, read as the reverse complement.
ATCCATCACCGGCTCGCTCGCGACCGGCTCGTCGCCTTCCGACCCCGACAGGGTAAAGGTCTCGAGACCTTCGATGGCGGTCGGGATCCTGGGCTCCGATTCCATTTCGAGGCTCTGCTCGGTGCTCACCAGCTTGCGACGTTCGTCGTCGGTCATCACCTCGCCCTCGGCCGCCTTCTTGGCCGCCGCCTTCTGAACCACGGCATCCAGTTCGGACTGCTTGCACAGGCCCAGCGCAACCGGGTCGATCGGCTGGATATTGGCGATGTTCCAATGGGTCCGCTCGCGGATCGCCTGGATCGTCGGCTTGGTGGTGCCCACCAGCTTCGAGATCTGGCCGTCCGACAGTTCCGGGTGGAACTTGACCAGCCACAGGATCGAGGCCGGGCGGTCCTGACGCTTCGACAGCGGCGTGTAGCGCGGCCCGCGCCGTTTTTCCTCGCCCGAGGCCGCTGGGTTGAACTTCAGCTTGAGCTTGTGCAGCGGATTGTCCTGCGCCGCATCGATCTCTTCCTGGGTCAGCTGGTTGTTGGCAATCGGGTCGAACCCCTTGACGCCGGTGGCCACGTCACCGTCGGCAATGCCCTGCACTTCCAGCTCGTGCAGCCCCACGAAATCGGCGATCTGCTTAAAACTGATCGTCGTGTTATCAACCAGCCACACGGCGGTTGCCTTGGCCATCAACGGTTTTGCCATGCGCTCATCTCCTTCAAACACATCTTCCCCGTCGCCTGGAATGGGCTGTCCTGACCTGGTCAGAACGGTTTCCGTTGTCGGGGAACTTCGCGCCTATATAGTGTGCCAAAACGATTAAGGAAAGAGCCAATGCGCGTCCTCCTCCTCTGGCTGCTGCTGGCTCTGCCCGCGCTGGCCGACGGCGAAAAGGCCGGCGAATTCGACTACTATGTGCTGGCGCTCAGCTGGTCGCCGAACTGGTGCGCCACCACCGGCGACGCGCGCAACGCCGACCAATGCCACCCCCGCCACGACTACGGCTGGATCCTGCACGGGCTCTGGCCACAGTACCATCGCGGCTGGCCCGCCTATTGCCGCACCCCGCACGCGCCGCCCTCGCGTGGCCAGACCGCCGCCATGACCGACATCATGGCCAGCCCCGGCCTGGCCTGGCACCAGTGGAAGAAACACGGCACCTGCTCCGGCCTGACGGCGGCCCAGTATTTCGCCCTGTCGCGCCGCGCCTACGACGCGGTGACGCGCCCCGACCTGCTGCGCCGGCTGGACAAACCCGTGCAACTGCCCGCCTCCCTGATCGAAGACGCCTTCTTGCAGGCCAACCCCGGCTGGGACCGGAACATGCTGACCATCACCTGCGCCGACGGCCACATCGCCGAGACCCGCCTCTGCCTGTCGCGCGACCTGCAACCAGTCCCCTGCGGCCGCGACGTGATCGCCGACTGCAAACTGAAAGACGCCCTCTTCAACCCGGTGCGCTAAGACCGCCCGCGCCTCGACCGGCACGGTCATCGTTCGGTCCCGCGCTCATCCCGCCAGGGCCGGGCCGCATGTCCGATGTTCGTCCCGGTTGCCGGGCAATGGCGGCCAGATACCGAGGCGATCGGACGCAAAAGCCCTGACACGTCGCTGCGCATCAGATTATGCTGGCAGCATTCGAAATAGGAGGCGCCGGATTTGGCGGTGGATCAGCCCGATTTTCTGTCCAGACTGCCACGTTGGCTGGCGTGGTACCTGTTGTATGGATTGGAAGGCAAGAATACACGCCAACGACGCAGGCTGATTGCTCTTAACATCATTTCGATTTTCGCCGTTCTGACATCCCTGACATATGCCGGGGTTTATCTTCTCTTCGATTCAAGCCTCTGGCCCGGTGCAATGGGGGCGACTTTCAACGCGGTCATGTTTGGCAGCCTGCCTTTCCTCTTCCGAAAGCACGAGATTTTCGGCTTCTTTGGCGGTGCAATTCTCAGCTGCGTCAGTTTTCTGTTTCTCACATTCCTGATGGGGATAGGGTCCGGAGTTCACTTGTTGATGTTTGTCGCCCCGGCAGCAGTTCTGGTCATTTTCGGCCCAAAACGCTGGCGCCTTTTGCTCGCGTCTCTGTTGGTCTCGACCCTCACGGTTTCCTCGGCCGTTGTCCTGATCGGAAGTCCTGCTCTGCCTGCTGCCAACGATCCCGTGCTCCAGACAGGTCTAATGTTGGTATCGACTACGTCCGCTCTTTGGCTGGTCATTATCCCCGGATATGTCGGTTTCCTCCGCGCCGAACGCGCCGAAGACGCCCTCGAAGCCGAACACGCCCGCTCCGAGGCATTGCTCTACAACCTGCTGCCCACCGAAATCGCCGCCCGCCTCAAGGACGCCCCCGGCAAGACCATCGCCGACAGCCTCGACCAGACCGCCATCCTCTTTGCCGACATCGTGGACTTTACCCCGCGATCCGCGCGGATGACGCCCGAAGAGCTGGTAAGTTTCCTCAACCGCATCTTTTCCACCTTCGACGAACTTGCCGCCAAACATGGGCTGGAAAAGATCAAGACCATCGGCGACGCCTACATGGTCGCCGCCGGTCTGCCGCAACCGGTCGACCGGCCCGTGCACCGGGTGGCCGCGATGGCCTTTGACATGCTGGAGGCCATGCAGGTGTTTTCAGACGAGATCGGCGAAGAGGTCGAGGTCAGGATCGGCATCCACACCGGCCCCGTGGTGGCCGGCGTGATCGGCCATCAGAAGCTGTTCTACGACGTCTGGGGCGACACCGTGAACACCGCCTCCCGGATGGAGAGCCACGGGGCAGCGGGCCGCATTCAGGTCACCGCCGCCGCCCGTGAGGCGCTGAAAGACGATTACGATTTCGAACCGCGCGGCGCGGTCGAGATCAAGGGGATCGGCGAGGTCGAGACATGGTGGCTGACCGGGCGGGCATGACACCGGGCTGAAACCGATCATCGAACGCCGCTTTGGCAACGCCGGTTTTGGGCGATTCCGCGATGTACAAAACGGTCATTTGCCTCTTGGGAGGCTGTACAAAACGGTAAATCCGCCCTTGGGACCCTGTACAAAACGGTCCAAAGCGGTCAGCCGCCCCAGCCCATCTCCTGCTGGCACTTGCGGGCGTATTCCAGCGCCTTGGCCGTCCCGGTCAGATCAATCTTCATCACCGTCTGACCCGTTTGCCCATAGACGGTCATGCCCTTTTTCTCGGCGATGGCGTGGACAAAGTTGCGATCCGAAAAGAACACGACCGCCCCGGGAACCCGGTCCTGTTTCAGCCCTGTGGCCGTGGCATCGAACCGCTTTCCGTCCAGATCGAACACGATGGCGTATTGCCTGCCCTTCTCGATATCGCCCCAAGCTTTGTTAAACACAGCAAAATATCCGCGATTGTTGGTGGCGTCATAGCCCAGGCGCACCACCGACAGATCCTGATAAACCGTCTGGATCAGGCAGCCGTTGCCAAAGGACGGATCCACCATCAGGTTCCAGCCGTGCACAAATCCGCGGTCGATCAGCGCCTGCGCCCGCACCGGCGCCGCCGTGCTGGCCACGATCCCCCCGACAAACAGAAAGAGCGCCACCGCTGCCCGTTTCGGAAATCTCATACCCATCGCTCCTTCGACCTGATGGCCACAGATTACACCGCAGCCACAGCGAGCCAAGCGGAAACCGCACCCCCGACGGCGTTTCCCCGCTCTCCAAGCCGTGATGAGCGTTGCACGGGAACTGTGGTATCATAGGCCCAGTGTTGCTGAACGGTCTGGCCGTCGGCATCCCCGGGCCGGACCTTTCCGTGGCGAAACGATAACCCGCCAAAGGAGAACACGGTCATGACAAAAACCATCGGAAACCCGCTGAGCTGGGGCACAAGGACGCTTGGTGCGACCGGCGATCACTTGGGCAAATCTGCCCGTCATCTGGGTGGCGACGCGCAAAAGGCGCAGCCGCAGGTGAACAGGTTGCACCACGAAGACCTGCGGGCCGCATTGCGCGCCGGCTGGGAAGATTTTCTGGCCTGCCGCTCCGACGCCGCCTTTGTCGTGGCAATCTATCCGATTGCCGGGCTGGCGCTGATGGCCACGGCGCTCAGGTTGGAACAATTGCCGCTTCTGCTGCCATTGGTGGCCGGTTTCGCCCTGCTGGGTCCCGTCGCCGCAGTCGGTCTATATGAGATCAGCCGCCGGCGCGAAGCCGGGGCTCCCGCGACCTGGGCAGATGCCCTGGGCGTGCTGAAATCCCCCTCAATCGGCGCGATAGCGCTGCTCGGGCTTTACCTGCTGGCGCTGTTCGTCACCTGGATGATGACCGCAAACGGGATCTATGACGCCACCATGGGGCCGGAACCGCCAGCCTCGATCCGTCAATTCCTGCGGGATCTGTTCACCACCAATGCCGGCGGTTCGATGTTCATCATCGGCCTGCTGACAGGCAGCCTTTTTGCCGTCGTGGCGCTGGCGATTTCGGTTGTGTCCTTCCCCCTGCTTCTGGACCGGAACGTCGGGGTGCCCGTCGCCGTGGTGACCTCGGTGCGGGTGTTCCTGCACAACACACGTGTCATCCTGGCCTGGGGCGGCATCGTGGCGGCGGGCCTGTTTCTGGGGGCGTTGCCGTTTTTCCTCGGGCTGATCGTGGTGATGCCGGTGCTCGGGCATGCCACCTGGCACCTGTACCGCCGCGCGGTCTCCTGACCCGCCGGGTTCGGCTGGGCACGGGCGCGGCGTGGCAGGGGGCTGGCGGCGTTGCCGCCAGCCTCCTGCCACGCCGCCTCGCCCCACGAGAGGTCAGGCGACCTTGAGAACGATCTTGCCGATATGGCCCGAGCTTTCCATCCGGGCATGTGCGGCGGCGGCCTCTGCCAGCGGGAATTCGCTGTCCATCACCGGCGCGACCTTGCCCGACGACAACAGCGGCCAGACCGCCTCGCGCAGGTCCTGCGCGATCGCCGATTTCGCCGCGACGCTTTGCGGGCGCAGGGTCGACCCGGTCAGCGTCAGTCGGCGGGTCATCATCTGGGCAAAATTCAGCTCTACCTTCGGCCCCTGCAGAAAGGCGATCTGAACCAGCCTGCCATCATCGGCGAGCGCCTTGATATTGCAGGGAATATAATCTCCGCCAACCATGTCCAGGATCAGGTTGGCGCCGCCCGCGGCCCTGAGGATCTCGACGAAATCCTCATCGCGGTAGTTGATCGCCCGCTCGGCGCCCAGATCCAGACAGGCGGCGCATTTGTCGTCCGATCCCGCTGTCGCGAACACCCGCGCGCCAAAGGCATGGGCCAGCTGGATCGCCGTTGTCCCGATGCCCGAAGAGCCGCCATGCACAAGAAAGATCTCTCCGGCCTTGAGCCCGCCGCGGGTAAACACGTTGGACCAGACCGTAAAGAAGGTCTCGGGCAGGCAGGCCGCCTCTTTCAGCCCCATACCATCAGGCACTGGCAGGCAGTGCGCCGCCGGCGTGGCCACGTATTCGGCATAACCGCCGCCGGGCAGCAGCGCGCAGACCTTGTCGCCGACCGACCACTCGGACACGCCCGCACCCAGCGCCACAATCTCGCCCGAGGCTTCCAGCCCCGGCAGGTCGCTGGCGTCGAGCGGCGGCGCGTAGGCGCCGGCGCGCTGCAGCGCATCGGGGCGGTTCACCCCGGCATAGGCCACCTTGATCACCACCTGCCCATGACCGGGTTCCGGTATCGGACGGGTGGTGAGCTGGAGAACATCGGGGGCGCCCGGTTTGGTGATTTCGACAGCGCGCATGGTTTCGGTCATCGGGTGTCCTTTTGGAGATTTCAGGGTGCTCAGAATGGAAAAAGGGGAAGGGCCCGCGTGTTTTCAATCCCTTGCGGGTGTCTCACGCAAGCCCCGGGGATCAGTTGCGCGGCACCGTGGAGCCCGGCAGATCGTCACGCCGGGACGGCGGGCGGATCCGTCCCGCCAGCCACTCGGGCCCGGCAAGCAAGGGCTTCAGCAGCGGGTTCTTGCGGACCTGCGCCTTAAAGCTTTCGAACTGCATCACGTTGTCTATACGGCGGTCCAGGAATTCCCAGGTGGCGTTGTGATCGGGGCTGTCATCGCCCAGCCAGTAAAGCACCGTGGCCGAATAGACCGCCGCCAGGCTGGCGCGTTTCGTGTACCAGTTGACGTCCTCGGAAGTGTCGCCGATCGCCTGCCAGATCGCGTCGCAGGTGCCCCAGATGGCCTTGGCGCCGTCGGCTGTGTATTGCGGCAGGGCAAAGAGCGTCGTGCCCCGGCGCACAACCTCGCGATCCTCCACCGCCTCCAGCCGGATGCGCACGGCCGCGGTGATCTTGTCGCGGATCCGCATGCCGTCGAGCGCGCCGGCGGCGATCTGTTCGCGCATCAGGGCATCGCCGCGCGCGTGAAAGGCAAGCGCCAGATCGACACCGCCGCGCGGGCACAGCGCGCGCGCCAGCGCCGGGTCGATCCCCGCATCCGCCACCGCCGCATCAAAGCTCGCCTGGGTCCAGCCGTCGAAGGGCACGTGCACCAGGGCCGCATCCAGCAACCGGTCCCTGGCTGTTTCGGTCTCGGCTGGCATGTCGCAACTCCCTTTGTTTCAACGCATACTGGACAAGTTAGCATTGCTACGCTATACGGCCACTTCCTGCAATTCCTTGCAACTCGAATCTAGAAAGGTGGTGACAACCACATGCAGGTTAGTGTTCGCGACAACAATGTCGATCAGGCGCTTCGTGCCCTGAAGAAAAAGCTGCAGCGCGAAGGCGTGTTCCGTGAAATGAAGCTCAAGCAACATTTCGAGAAACCGTCCGAGAAGAAAGCGCGCGAGAAAGCTGAAGCGATCCGCCGTGCCCGTAAACTGGCGCGGAAGAAAGCCCAGCGCGAAGGTCTGCTCTAAGCATACCGCGGCTGTTTTCAGACGCTATTTCAGACGACCCCCGTGGCCCTGCCCGGGGGTTTGTCGTTTCCGGATGATCCGTTTTGTACCGGTCCGCGGACCGGCTTTATCCGTTTTGTACACCCCGGGCCTGCACGAAATGCGACCGGAATTAAGGGGTCATCAACCATTGGACCCGAACCGGGGCACGCAGCGAACGGTGCATTGCGGACGTATTAACCGGCGCCGAGCGAAACTGCGGGCCAACAGCTTCAATGCGCGGGGTCCCATGACCGTTGACCGGCACATCTGCCCAAACACCTTTCGAACCGACCCGATCAAGCGGGATCGGGCGACGCCGCCCGACGCCCAACCGCTGGCCCTTCGCGGAAGGGAGCACCAAGACCGGACCGACGTTCCGGTGCAATCCCCGCGCGGGTGGTTCGAGACCGTGGACGATGCGCGGCAGGTCGAGGGCGGGAAAATTAGCATGGAGTGTCAGTTCTAAATGCAATACGGCCATCCAACCCGCTTGAGGCAACTGATCACTCAGAGCCCACTTTGTCGGATGCTACGTCGCGAACAATTGTCTGGTTGTGCTGACCAGGACTTATTAACTATTTTTTGAGCGAGATGATACAACCGGCTCTATCGACCGGGTACCCAAAAAAGGAGGAAAACAACCGCATGGCTTCGAAGGCGAGTTTTGAGGATCAGGTGAACTTTTTTTCGCGCACAGTTCCTGGGCACCTCAAGGATATCGTCTTTTCAGGTTGTCCAGAATTGGGTTTAGGCGCTGGTGGGCATGGAGAGCAGATTGCAATTGGATATCGCTTGCGTTGCAAATGCAAAAATGAACTGTTCGAAGTAACGGCCTATGCGTGGAAAGAGGCTTCACTTATTGGTCCGGTGAACGCAAAATGTAGTAGCTGCGGCAGAAGCTACGCTGTTTTTGATGGTGATATTCACGGGTATGATCCTGTCGCCTGTGACACGTCGTCGAACGCTCACGGCGAGCGTGAAGAGAGTGCATACAAGATGAATGTATCGTCTCTTTCTGACCCAAAATCACTGGATATAGTGACGTATTACCCGGAAGATCTCTTCGATAACGACTTTGATGAATTCGCTGACCGACGAGCTGATCTTTTTACTTGGATCAGAATAATAGTCGGTGAAGAAGTCAATCCAGACCATCCTTTTTTGGAATTTGAATGCGCGTAGCGCCTTAACTCATTTAGTTGAGGCTGAGCTCAACGGGCGGAGAAACTGACCGAGAACCGCCATTGGAGCTACCGCAGTGAAAGTCTGAAAAGTCCGCGAAGCGGACACTCTCCAAGGGCCCGGCAGGGCCGTGGCTCGCGCCTGCCCAACCTCTAACCCTTCGCGGAGGGGAGCACCGGGACCTGACCGACAAGCCGGTGCAATCCCCGCGCGGGTGGTTCGAGCCCGTGGACGATGCGCGGCAGGTCGAGGGCGGGTAAACTTGCGTGGAGTGTCCAGGTCCGAGTTCAATGCCGCCGTCATAGCCGCTTGAGGCAAACGGAGGCTTTGTGTGCCCAATCTTACCTTTGCGGGACACTGCAGTTTTGAAGCTGCGGTTAAGTTCGGCGTTCTCGAAAATCTATGCACTGTATACATTTTTCGGATAGGGTTCTTAGGCGCATCATTGGAACGGGGGAGTGACCATGAAGCAAAATCTGTATGGAATCGTTGCAGTTCTGATTGTGATTGGCGCACCAATTTACGCTCAAGAAGCTGACACGATCTACACTGGCGGAAAGATCTATACCTCTGAAAGTCAGATGACGGTCGTCGAAGCTGTGGCGATCAAGGATCGAAAATTCATTGCCGTGGGGTCTGCCGAAGAGATTGCGGAACACCAGGGTCAGAATACCCGGGTCGTTGAACTGGATGGCGCATTCGCGATGCCGGGCATTATCGATGTTCACATGCATCCGTTCGAAGATTTTCACCGTGACAGGTACCTTCTCGGTATCGAAGACAACAGCACGCCCGAGAGCATTCTGGCTGAGATTGGGGCCTACGCTGACGCGAACCCGGACAAGGAATGGATTATCGGCGGGGCTTGGCCACCCGGCATGTTCCCCAACGAAGCACCAACTCGTGAAACGCTCGATGAGGTCATTCCTGACCGCCCGGTTTTCATTCAGGATCAGAGCGCTCACAGCGTGTGGATGAACACCAAGGCCCTTGAACTCACCGGCTTCATGGACACGAAGGATGCCGATCTGCCGGAAGGGTCCGTGGTCGTGCGAGACGAAAACGGGGTGCCAAGTGGCACAATTCGGGAGTTTGCAATCGGCTATGCCCGCCGTTCCATGCCGCCTTTCCCCAAGGAAGAGATGATCGGCACTGCGAAAGGGTTTCAGGATTGGTTCCACTCCCTCGGGATAACATCCGTGAAAGCAGCCGCTGGGTATCAAAGCCATATAGACGCAGTGCATGCCATACATGAGGCAGGAGAGTGGAAGCTGCGCATGCACATGGCGATGAGCTACAACTACTATGACGCAGGCAACACGCTCGAAGAGCAGATCGAGACCATCAAGAACGCTGAACAACATACGCTTGAGTTCTTCGACCCACGCGGCTTCAAGATTTTCATGGATGGCACACCACCAACCAGAGAAGGTTGGCTGGTTGACCCTTACCCCGGAACAGACAATTTCGGGGTGCACTACTATGAGCCTGCTGACCTTTTGGCACTTTATTCATTGGCAACCGAATTGGACCGGGTTGTGATGGCACATGGAACGGGCGACAGGTCGGTGCGCGAGACGCTCAACGCCATTGAATCCGTCAAGAATGCCTTCCCGGACTCAAACATACGCCACCATCCGACGCATAACGGCCTAATTCATGACGATGATATTGCGAGGTTCGCCGAATTGGGATTGACCATCGAACTGTCCCCGATCGTCTGGTTTCCCGCAACAACCGTCAAGAGCTTCGAAGACGTCATGGGACGCTTGAACGTCGCGGCCTACACCAACCCGCGCCGGTTGCTTGATGCAGGGGCGAGCGTCGCCTTCGCCAGCGATTGGTCGGTTGGACCACTGGACCCTTGGTCTCGCATCGGATTCCTCGTATCGAGGGTGAGGCCTGACGACCCCGAGAGCGGCCCTTTCCTGCCGCAAAGCGCTGTGACGGCAGAAGAAGCGATCAGAGCCTCAACCCTCGGCCCGGCCCATGTCATCGGAGTGGAAAACGAAACCGGCTCGATCAAAGTTGGCAAGTTCGCGGACATGATCGTGTTGGACCGGGACATTACGCGTATTGATCCAACCGAGATTAAGGACACAAAGGTACTAAGAACCGTCTTTGCTGGTGAAGTGGTATTTTCCGCAGAGTGATTGGGCGGCAGCAATGTCCCTACACCGGACACCCGTGCTGGGCCTGACAGGGCCATGGCTCGCGCCTGCCCAACCGCTGGCCGTTCGCGGAAGGGAGCACCGGGACACGACCGACATGCCGGGGCAATCCCCGCACGGGTGGTTCGGGCGCGGGGATGATGCGCGGCAGGTCGAGGGCGGGTAAACTTGCGTGGAGTGTCCAGGTCGGGGTGCACTGCCGCGATCAAAGCCGCTTGAGGCGAACGGAGGTATTGAGCCTCTTCAGGCGATGCGGCCGCGAGATGGGACAGCAGGTTTGCCGACGACACAGCCGCCCGATTGCTTCGGATGTCCGGCTCCTGGAAACGCGCTGTTCGTGCTTTGGGAACCTGTTGAAAAGCCGCCTATTCTGTTCATGATATTGATATTGGCAGGGAGGGTTCGTGATGGCCACAAGAAGAGACGTATTGAAAGCAATTCCAAGTGTGGGGACGGCCTTTGCCGTGGGAGGGGCTGCACTGCTTGACGATGCGGTTGCGCATGCACAGGAAGCGGCCCCGCTGGACGGGCATTTTCACCCAAAGGGCAAGGCCCCGTCGAAATACACGCTGAATGTGCTTGCCGAAGCCCGCAAGACATTGCCATTCTCGGACACCCGCGATTTTGACGAACAGCAACGCGGTCTGATTGCCGAAATGCCCGAGAAAAAGATCATGGCCGACGCAGGCCATGTCGCTTGGGACAAGGAACGTTTCGACTTCCTGAATTCCGACACCGACTTTGACAGCATCCACCCGTCGATGCAGCGGGTCTCTCGTCTGAACCAGAATTACGGTCTCTACGAGGTTATCCCCGGCATCTACCAAGTGCGGGGCTTCGACCTGTCGGATATTTCGTTTGTGCGTGGCGAAACAGGCTGGATCGTGATCGACCCGCTCGTGTCGGCAGAAACGGCGCGCGCTGCGCTCGGGTTGTTCCGCGAGCATGTTGGCGGCGACCTGCCCGTGACAGCGGTCATCTATTCGCACTCCCATGGCGACCACTGGGGCGGTGTGCGCGGCGTGGTCGATGAAGAAGATGTCACCGCCGGAAAGGTCGAGATCATCGCGCCCCGCGACTTCATGGATCACACGATTTCCGAGAACGTCTATGCCGGGAACGCGATGAACCGGCGGCTGTTCTACCAGTATGGGCTGCTTCTCCCGGCCAGCCCGCATGGTTATGCGGGTCAGGGCCTTGGCCAAGGTGTGTCGGCGGGGGCCGTCGGGCTGATCGCTCCGACGCGGGTGATCGAGGACGATATCGAAGAGATCGAAGTCGACGGTGTGCGAATGATCTTTCAGAACACGCCGGGCACCGAAGCGCCGTCCAACATGAACACCTATATCCCGGACATGAAGGCCCTGTGGATGGCCGAAAATGTCACTGCCACGCTGCACAACATCTATACCCTGCGCGGCGCACCTGTCCGGGATCCGCTGCGGTGGTCCAAGTACATTTCGCGCGCCTTGCACCTTTACGGCGAAGAGGCCGAGGTGATGTTCTATTCCCACCACTGGCCGCGCTGGGGCAATGACCGTATCCAGGCCATTCTGCGCGACCAGCGCGATCTGTATGCCCACATGAACAACCAGGTTCTGCATTTCGTGAACAAGGGCGTCACGATCAACCAGATCCATAACGTCTACAGCTTGCCCCAGAGCCTTCGGGACAAGTGGCACTGTCGCGGCTATCATGGCTCCCCCGAGCACAACAGCCGTGGCGTCGTACAGCGATACATCGGGTTCTGGGATTGCAACCCGGCGACCCTGATCCCGCTGTCGCCCGAGGACAGCGCACCGCTCTACGTCGAGATGATGGGCGGGTCGGATGCGATCATGGCCAAGGGACGCGAGTTGCACGACACTGGCAAGTACATGCTGGCCAGCGAAATACTGAACAAGCTGGTTCAGGCGGAGCCGAACAATCAGGCCGCCCGAGATTTGCTGGCCGATGTCTACGAGCAGATTGGATACCAGCAGGAAAACCCCGGGCTGAGAAACTCGTTCCTGTCTGGCGCATTCGAACTTCGGTCTGGCATTCCGGAGGGTGACACGCTCGACTCGTCGAGCCCGGACGTGATCCGCGCCATGTCGACCGAACTGTTCCTGAACTTCCTCGCCATCAAGATGGACAGCCGAAAAGTGGAAGGCCACGCGTTCACGATGAACCTCGTCACGCCGGACAACGGCGAGAAGTTCCTTGTTGAACTGCGGAACGGGACGCTGACCAACGTGGAAGGGTTCATCTCTGATGCGCCGGACCTGACGCTCACGATCAACCGCGCCGATCTGGAACTCACGATGGCCGGCGAAAAGACGCTGGATGGCCAGTTGGCTGATGGCACGGCAACGATCGAAGGCGATCCGACAATGCTCGGCGTTCTGGCACAAGCCATGGTGGACTTCGATCCGCTGTTCGAAGTGCTCCCCGGCACCCGCGACCCGCATCACACCGAGGCACACTCCGACGCATTCGAAGCCGTTACAGGGCTTCCGGCAATAGAATGACAAATCCTTTCCCGGCAACGCGGCGCATCGGTCGCGTTGCCGGGAAGCGGACAATGGAAGAATTGGCTTTGCGGCAGGGTTGCGCAGGTTGCGCAAATTGTCAGGTGGGTCATGGACAGCAACTCTGTCCACACAACGGACACGCGGGCGGGGCCCTGACAGGACCGCGTCTCGCGCCCGCCCCCCGCTGACCCTTTGCAGAGGCGAGCACCGGGACCTGACCGACAGGCCGGTACAATCCCCGCGCGGGTGGTTCGAGGGCGGGGATGATGCGCGGCAGGTCGAGGGCGGGTAAACTTGCGTGGAGTTTCCAGGTCCGAGTGCAATGCCGCATCAAAGCCGCTTTAGGCGAACGGAGGCTTTGAGCCCAAAGTCTCGGATGCTGCGCAACGCTTGAATGTCTGGTTCTGACCCAAGCGGAATATGTTGCGAACGGTGGCCTTATCCTTTCTCTACCATCTGTGAATAGAACCGGTCCCGAACGCACTCGGAGGTTCCATGCAACAGGGTTTCAGCGATTTTCTCCGGCATGGCGGTGACAGCCAGTACAGAATAGCGCAGCGACATGGTCGTATGGTTGGTTACCACTTGGGATTGTCGCTCAAATCCACTTTCCCAAACTATTCCGCTTTGCGGGCCGGTTTCAGCGAACGCCTCGACCAAGTGACTTCCGAAAACACTCGGATGCTCTTAAACGCGCTGACGCCGCCAGACGCTGTGCCGACTGTTTCAGCATCGGATTTGCGAGATGTGTCCGATGCAAAAACTGAAGTGCTCAACGCATGGGACGCGCGACTTGAGAGCATATTCAGCCAGTATCAAAACCTCCCGCAACGGCTTAGACCGCTTCGAACGTCCATGGAAGAACGCCTTTTGCGGGCCTTTGCAGGACTGATCAACCAACTCCGACAAGAAGACCTCGGGATTGAGCAATATATCTGGCGCTCGCAAGATGATGCCAAGGTGCGCGACAGCCATGCAGAATATGACGACCAGGTGTTTCGTTGGGATGATCCCCCAGCGGGTGGGCATCCCGGCGAGGCACATAACTGTAGGTGCTATGCGGAACCGAATGCGACAGCACCTCAAAGCAACGTGTTACTCGTCGGCTCCGATGGCAGCGTTCCTCTACAAGATTTGTTGGAGCATGAATTGCGCGGCGGTCATACGATTGCTCAACACGTTGGAAAGAGCGATGACTTTCTGCTCAGGACTGTCACAACTCCGCGCGCTCGTTCTCCATTTCTTAGCCTCTATCGATATCGCCATGGGTCGTTTCCGTCGCTTGAGGCTGCACGCAGGTTGACGAATTCCAACCTAGCGAACAATGCTGCTTTGGTCGAAGACGTCGTCAGCGGAAGGCGAAACAGGGCATTCTTAACAAGCGAGTTCTCTTCGCCGACAGGGACAGAGGCATTTCGAATGACCCAACGAAACGCATCTCCCATAATTCTTCGACAGACGTTCGGCGTAGGTACTGTTATCGAGCATGCACCAGATATGCCGGATGGCTTTATCATTATCACTTCCTATCCAAGGAGGGACTGACATGAAGCCACCACAGTCCTTTTATGACTTTACGCTACAGCTTCATCAGGACCTGGACCTCGTCTATCCGGGATGGGATTCAGACAAACCCGGCGCGCGCCATGATATCTATGAGGATTTTCGGCAGGGATATGGTGATCAGGCCGTGCGGGAACTCGTCAAGTACGGAAAACAGCTCTTAGCTGATAGCGAGGCTGATCTCGGTTCACTTTGGCTCAAAGAATCCAAGGCTGACTGGGTCATTCCAGATGAGGGCGTTCGCTTCCTTTTCCGCGACTTTTTGGGCTGGGCGGCTTCACTGTCTTAGATCGCTCGTCAACGAAGAAACCCTAATAGCCGACATTGGGGAGAACGCAGCGTAGTCACGCCTCGTCCCGCAAAGCGGACACTCTCCAAGGGCCCGGCAGGGCCGTGGCTCGCGCCTGCCCCCCGCTGAGCATTCGCGCAGGGGCGCACCGGGACCTGACCGACAGGCCGGGGCCATCCCCGTGCGGGTGGTGCGGGCGCGGGGATGATGCGCGGCAGGTCGAGGGCGGGTAAACTTGCGTGGAGTGTCCAGGTCCGGGTGCACTGCCGCCGTCAAAGCCGCTTGAGGCAAACGGTGGCTTTGTGCCCGAAGCGGACCAGTTGATCATGGACTAATCGGTTCAAATTCGGCTAGCCCGGCCGGCTGCCCAGTTCGTGCGGGAAACATGATAGACGTCAAGGTCGCACTCTTTCAAACCGCGCCTGAATGAGTCGCCGACCATCGCGTTGATTTCTGCCTCGGCGACATCAGCTCGGTCAGGGTGCTGTTTCGCAGCGGCGAGCAAAGCCGCAAGCGTATCGGTCTCGTCCGCGACGCCAGCGCTCACAAGCAGACCGGATTTGAACGGTGACTGAAACAGAAGTGACCTGAAATCAAGGCAGGCACCGGCCTGCAGCCTCCAGATCTCGTAGTCCAGCACGTCTCGTCCCAATTGCTGATCGGGCAGGAACTCGTCAAAGCGGATCGTGCCGCTGTGCGTCATACCGAGTTTCAGGGCAACCGCAGAAGAGCCGGGGTTGAGACGCCCAAAGATTACGGCATCAATCCCGTCACAGATATTTTCATCAAAAGCCCATTCGATCATTGCCGATGCGGCTTCGGTTGCCAAACCGCGGCCCCAGAAGGCCCGCGAAAACCCGTATAGAATCTCTGGTGTGGGGCCGTGCGACGTCGCGATCAGTCCGCACCACCCGATGATCGGCCCTGCGGGAGCGCCTTCCGAAAGCCTTTCGCGGAGCGCCCAGACACCATACCCCAAAGTGTCCCACGTGGAATTGTGCCATGCGATCCGCTGACGGGCGCATTCCAGACACTGCTCTGGCGTCGTAGCTTTTGCCATGATGCTCCGTGTCACTTCCGGATCGGACAGGACATGAGCAAATGCTGGCGCATCGTGATCCGTAAAACGCGAGAACACGAGACGCTTGGAACTTGGCGGTGTTACTGAAGGTTTTGTTTCCATGCTCCAAGCGTAGCCTGCTGTGCGGTTTATGACGAGATGTGAAAATGGCGCCTAACACCGCGAAGCGGGGACTCATTGAGGTCCTGCATGCCGCCCGCAGCGGAAGGCGGCAAGTTCCCTACACCTGACACTTGCCAAGGGCCCGGCAGGGCCGTGGCCCGTACCTGCCCCCCGCTGAGCATTCGCGCAGGGGAGCACCGGGACCTGACCGACAGGCCGGGGCCATCCCCATGCGGGTGGTGCGGGCGCGGGGATGATGCGCGGCAGGTCGAGGGCGGGCAGGCAGGGCAGGAAAGTCAGCTTTGACCCCGGTGCGAATATCGGTCACATGTTGAGAGCCCTGGTGGCTTCACGTAACACTTTGCTTGTCATTATTTCCTCTCGAGGGCCCGAAAATGTTTCAACGACCGATTGTGTTCTTTCTCGCGGTGGCGCTCCTTGCTGTTGCCGCCGATCCGGCGCTTGCCCATACCGGTGAGGGGTATGGCGGGGGCTTTGTGGCCGGGTTCAGCCACCCCATTCTCGGATGGGATCATGTCGCGGCGATGGTCGCGGTCGGCTTGTGGGGCGCATTTCTCGGCGCGCCGGCCATCTGGATTCTGCCCGTGGTATTCCCGCTGGTGATGGCATTGGGTGCCGTCGCGGGCATCTTGGGCATTCCCATCCCAGGTATCGAAACAGGCATTGCTCTGTCTGCTGTCGTGCTCGGGCTGATGATCGTCTTTGCTGTCAAGCCGCCGATCTGGGTGGCGGCGGTGATCGTTGGCGCCTTTGCGATCTTTCATGGCTATGCCCATGGCACCGAGCTTCCTGCTACGGTCAACGCCTTCGCCTATGCTGTTGGCTTTGTGATCTCGACCGGACTGCTCCACCTGCTGGGCATTGCGTTCGGTCTTCTTGTGAAATGGCCGGCGGGCCGGGTCGCCGTGCGGGGCGTCGGGGGGCTGATATCCCTGGCCGGCGTTGCCTTTATCACCGGACTGGCCTGAGAATGAACGGAATTCGGCGCTGGGTGTGGCTGCCTCTGGTTCTGGCTGCTGCGCCGGCGCAGGCCCACAGCCCGGTTCCCGGAATCGAGGGGTTCTACACCGGGCTCCTGCACCCGTTTTCAACGCCTGCCCAGGCGGTGTTGATGGTCGGCCTTTCCCTGCTGGCCGGTGGATTTGCGATAGCCGCGGTGCGCTGGGTCCTTGTCGGTTTTCTGATCGCCAGTCTTGCCGGCCTCGCGGTCGGTCCGCTGGTTCCGATGGTCGATCCGTTAACGTTTGCGGCGGCTGTTGCCGCCTGCGTATTGGCGGCGCTCGCGCCCGGACAGCTGGCGGGGCTGGCTGTTCTTGTCGCGGTCATCGGAGGGTATCTGATCGGCGAGGTCTCCATACCTGACGATGGCCCCACGCGAGACCGGCTGATCACCATGTCCGGCTCGATCGTCGGCGCAAACGTCGGGCTGCTGTACCTGTTTGGCATCAACACTGTCATCCGGGAGCGATTTACGTGGCCATGGATTGATATCGCGTTCAGGGTTGCGGCGGCCTGGCTGGGTGCGATTGCGCTGTTGATGTTCGCCCTGGGATATGTCGAAAGCCCTGCGGCCTCCTGAACAGCGAACAGCTTGCATCACTGATAGCACCGGAAGTGCCGACGGCGCGGGGGTCGGATGCCCCTTGTGTCCGGGTCACGGCTGTACGTTCTGCGGGCGACCCGGCCGGACAGGCTTTGCCGGCAAAGCGCTGGGACGGTTTGAAACCGCAGGCTGAGCACCGCGCCATGCTCCGGCCAGCATGGAGGGAACTGAACGAAAAACTGGATCAGCGCCGGATCAGCGCCGCGCCGGTCACCCGGCGCGGCCCCGCATTCCCGGGCGCGGGCACGTCACTTCCAGGGCATGACGAGGTATTTCTCGCCCGTTTTCATCGCGCGATAGTCGGTGACGGCGTCCTTGGTCAGCATCTCTTCGAGATCGACCCGTTTCTTGTAGTGGCTGGCAAAGGTGGTCGTCAGGTTTTCCAGCACACGCTTGCGCATCCGGCCCACGGTTTCCATTCCGGCCGATTGAAGGAAGGGGAACAGGAGCCAGCCCGACAGGGTCCAGCCAAAGCCGTAACTGGGCGACAGGATCGTCGGGCCGACGTCCAGCCGCCCGTAGATGAACATGCGCTTTTGCTGGTTGGACCCATAGCGCGAGTATTCGGTCATCTTGCCAACCGCGACCTGTTCCATCGCCTTGAAGACGCTGTCGACCGATTTGCCGCCGCCGATCGGGTCGAACCCGTAGAAAGCGTCGGTGTCGTCGATTGCGGTGCGGAGTTGGGACATGAAGTCGTCCGCCGACGAATTGACGATATGGGTCGAACCGATCTGCCTGAGCAGATCGGCCTGGGCCTCCTTGCGCACGATATTGACCAGCCCGATGCCGTCTTCGTTGCAGATGCGGGTCAGCATCTGGCCGAGGTTGGAGGCCCCGACCGTATGCAGGATCGCGTTCTGCCCGTCCATTTTCGCATTTTCGACGAACCCCAGCGCGGTCATCGGATTGACAAAGGCGCTCGCTCCGTCCTCGGCCGAATAGTCGCCCAGCGGCAGGCACATGGCGGCCTCGGCGATGCAATACTGGCTGTAGGCATTGCCCGGCACACAGGCGACGCGCTGGCCCATCAGAGCCTTGGCCATGTCGCTGTCACCCGTGGCGACGACGGTGCCCGCGCCTTCGTTGCCGGCGGGCAGTTTCAGCCCGTGACGCGCCTTGGATCCCGAGTTGAACGGCTCGGGCATGGTGGCGACGTATTTTCCGGGCGAATAGTCGGCGTTTTCCAGATCGGCCGCGCCGGTGAGAATGGCGAGATCCGACGGGTTGATCGGCGCCGCCTCCATTTTCACAAGGACCTGATTGCCGGTCGGATCGGGAAAGGTCACATCCTCGATCGCGACGGTGAGGGTGCCATCGCTTTCGAGCGTTGTGAAAAGCTGTTTGCCGGTGGTGCTCATGTCGGTATCTCCAGGTTTCGGGTTCAGGTTGGAAAGATAGGGTCGGATCGACGACCCGACCAGCTGGTATCAAAGGCGGCTCGCGGCTGCGGCCCTCTGTCGACGGCCCGCCGGGTCGATGCGGCGGGCGCGTGGCGGTGTCCGGCAGGGCGACCGCACAGGCTCAGGCCAGTTTTTGCAGCATGTCCTTTTCATAGGCCGCGAGGCTGTCGAAGTTGCCGGCGGCGACCTGGTTGGCCCAGTCGGGGTTGGCGATCAGGGCGCGGCCGACGGCGACGAGGTCGAATTCGTCGCGTTCCACGCGCTCCAGCAGGTTGTCGATGCTGGCCGGTTCGGCCGCCTTGAAATTGGCGGTGCCGTCCTCGGGCAGGAAATCGGCGTTCAGCCCGACGCTGCCGACGGTGATCGCCGGTTTGCCGGTCAGCTTGCGGGTCCAGCCGGCGAGGTTCAGATCGCTGCCCTCGAACTCGGGTTCCCAAAAGCGGCGGGTGGAGCAGTGGAAGATGTCGACGCCGGCCTCGGACAGGCGGTTGAGGAAAACGCCCAGCTCCTCTGGCGTGTCGCAGAGGCGGGCCGCGTAGTCCTGCTGTTTCCATTGCGAATAGCGGAAGATGATCGGGAAATCGGGGCCCACGGCGGCGCGCACGGCGCGGATGATCTCGATCGCAAAGCGCGAGCGCGCGGCGAGGTCGCCGCCATAGGCGTCGTCGCGCTGGTTGGTGCCCTCCCAGAAGAACTGGTCGATCAGGTAGCCATGGGCGCCGTGCAGTTCGACCGCGTCGCAGCCGATGGATTTGGCGTCGGCGGCGGCCTGGGCAAAGGCGGCGACCACGTCGTCGATGTCCTGCTGGGTCATGGCGTGACCCGAGACCTTGCCCGGCCGGGCCATGCCGCTTGGGCTGTGGCCGGGGGTGTCGCCGCCGGGCTCGACGCCAGGGCGGCGGATGGCGCCGACGTGCCACAGCTGCGGCGCGATCTTGCCGCCCGCCGCGTGCACCGCATCGACGACCTTTTTCCAGCCCGCCAGCGCCTCGTCGCCATAGAACATCGGCACGTTGGGGTAACCGCTCGCGGCGATGTGGTTGACGCAGGTGCCCTCGGTGATGATCAGCCCGACGCCGCCTTCGGCGCGGCGGCGGTAATAAGCGACGTTGAGGTCATTGGGCACGTTGCCGGGGGAATAGGTGCGGGTCATCGGGGCCATGACGATCCGGTTCTTCAGGGTCAGCTTGTCCAGGGTCACGGGCTGGAACAGGGAGTCGACGCGGCTCATTGAGAAGTCCTTGCGATAGGTTTTTCCGGCATAGTCCGGTTCGGCTGACACTTGACAGGATGCGTGGCGGGGCGGCAACCGTTCCCTTGGGTCACACGGGCCGCGCGGCCCCGCGCACTGGTCCGCGCACTGGCCCGCGCACTGGCATTCGCAGCGGCCCGCGAAAGGCCCAGCCGCCAAAAGGCGCGTCACCATCCAGCGCCAGATCCGGCAGGCGGTCGAACAGCATCGGCAGGGCGACATCGGCGATCAGCGCCTTGGACGCCCAGGCCCCGGCGCAGAAATGCGGACCGGCACCAAAGGAGATGGCCGGGCCGGTGTCACGGGTGATGTCAAAGCGGTCCGGGTCGGCAAAGACGCGTTCATCGCGGTTGCCCGAGCCGAACATCAGAAACACCCGGTCGTCGGGCGCGAAGGTGACGCCGTGCAGGGTATAGGGCCGCGCCACCCGGCGCGGCGACATGCCGATGGGCGAGATCCAGCGGGCGTATTCCTCGAACGCCTGCAGCCACGTCGCCGCGCCCGAGCGGATCAGGGCCAGCTGGTCGGGATGGGTCAAGAGCGCCCAGACCGTGCCGGCGATGGCGTCGCGCGGTTCGTTCTGGCCGCCGGAAATCGCCAGCTTGATATTAGCGCGGGTCTGCGCGTCCGACAGCCCGGCGCGGCGCTGCACCGACAACAGCGAATGGTCGGGGGCGGCGTCAAGCACCGGGATCATCGCGTCGATATGGGCGTCGATGGAGGCGGTGCAATCGTGGCAATTGGCCTCGACCGCCGGGTCGCCCGCGTAATTGGCGCAGCCGTCGATCATGCCCTGGCTCACGCGGTTCGTCTCGTGCGCGGTCATGTTGGTGAGGCCGGTCATCGCCTTCAGCGCCTCGGCGCTGACCGGCATGGCATAGTCCGCCATCAGGTCAAAGCCGGGCCGGCCGGCGAGGTCGTCGAGAATGCGGGCGGTGGCGGCGCGGAATTGCGCGGTCCAGGTGTCGCGCACGGTGCGGGGGCTGACGGTGGGAAAGATCGCCTTGCGCTCGGCCATATGGGCGGCCCCGTCCTTGCGCATCATGTTCTGGCCCATCAGCACGGTCATCAGCCCGTCGGGCTGGTCCGAGGAAAACACCTCGATCCGTTTTTCGTTGTCAAAGATGTCATCGCGGCGGGTCAGCAGAGTCGCGCCCAGTTGCGGCACATAGACGATGGGCGCGCGGGCGCGCATCCCTGCCAGATCCGGGTAGGGATCGGCCCAGAAGGCGGGCGGGTCGATGTCATAGATGGGGGCGTCGGACATGGGTTCTTCCTGCTGTGCAAAGCCTGCGCCCGGCCGGGTGGCGCTGTCAACCGGCGGGGATCATTCCAGCGCCTTGACGAAGGTCGCGGTCAGCCGTTCGTCCAGCATTTGGTGCGGCAAGGCAGAGGCGCCATAGTGCAATTCGGCCAGGGCGGTGATGCTGTTGTAGATCACCACCGAGCCGCCGTCGGGATGGGCGTAGACCAGCAGTTTCTGGCAAAAGGCGTCGACCCCGATCGCGGGAAACTGCGCCATGGCGACACCGCCGGGCGCGGGGCCACCGAAGAGCAACAAAACCGCCGGCGGCAGATCGACCCCCTGCGCGGCCGCCTCTGCGGCAAAGTCGATGTCGCCGAACCAGACGGTGTCGGACTGCGCCTCGACGATGCCGCGCAGGCGGGCGACGGATTCGGCCACGTCGTGCGGGCTGCGCAGTTCCAGTATGCCGTGGTTGGCGCTCAGCCCATCCACCGGCACCGGGCGCGGCGCGGTGCTGTCCAGCCCGGCCAGCGCCGCCGCCAGCGCGCGGTCAAAGGCCGTCAGCGCCTCGGTATTGCCAATGTCATGGCGGATCCGCAGGAAATCGGCGGAGGTATAGGTCACCGCAAGCCCGTCGGGCGCGGCGTAGCTGAGCGCGCGAAACGGCAGGTCCAGCCCGGCGCGGATGTTTTCGGCCAGCAGGGCGGCATTGGTCGCCGGGTCCGAAAACAGCTGAACGCGCGAGGGCGGCATGTCGACCCCCTGTTCCCCCGCCAGCCGTGCGTGATCAATCGCGATCACCGGCGCAAGGCCGGCCTCGGCCACGCCGGCGGCGATCTGGTCAAAGGCGTCGTCGACGTCCTGCTGGATCGTGGACGCGGTGGCCGGGGCCAGGAACAGGGCCGTCACCAGGGCGGCCGCCAGCGTTCGGGGTGTGGTCATGTGGGTCCTCCGCTTGGTGGCGCGGCCCAGCGGGGCGCGCGGACACCTCATGGTAACGCGGCGGTTCCGGCTGGCAAGCATACGCGCCGGGGGCGAGAGATCACCGGGGGACGGTGAAGGCCCGGCGCGCCTGGGCGGCCTTTTCGCGCATGACGCAGCCGGTCGCGTGGTCGTTGATCAGCCCCATCGCCTGAAGAAAGGCAAAGACGGTGGTGGGGCCGACGAATTTCCAGCCGCGCTTTTTCAGGTCTTTGGACAGTTTCACCGACATCGGCGAGGTGGTCAGGCTTTGCGGTTCGGCCAGATCCTCGGGCGCGGGTTCGTGGCGCCAGATATAGGCGGCGAGCGAGCCCTCCTCCTCGGCCAGTTCGCAGGCGCGGGCGGCGTTGTTGATCACCGCCTCGATCTTGCCCCGATGGCGGACGATACCGGCGTCGCCCAGCAGGCGGGCGACATCGCCCTCGCCGTAGCGGGCGACCTTTTCACGGTCGAAATTGTCAAAGGCGGCGCGGAAGTTGTCGCGTTTGGCCAGGATGGTGCGCCAGCTGAGACCGGACTGAAAGCTTTCGAGACAAAGCTTTTCGAACAGCAGCCGGTCGTCGCCCACCGGGTAGCCCCATTCGTGGTCGTGGTAGGCAAAGAATTCGGGGGCGGCGGAACACCAGCCGCAACGCGGGCGGCCGTCGGGGCCGGGAACGGTTTTCGCCATGGTCAGGCGGCCTCGGTCAAAAAGGTCAGGCGCGGGTCGGTCAGCGACGGGGTGAATTCGGTCAGCTCGACCGTGACCACGTCGTGTTCGACAAAGGGGTCGGCGGCGAGGCGGGCGCGCAGCTCGGCCTCGGTCGTGGCATGGGCGAGGATCGCGCCGCCGCCCTGCGCGAGACTGCCCGCGGCCAGGAAAACGCCATCGTCAAACCCCTGCCGCAGCCAGGCCTTGTGGCCCTCCATATGGGCGGGGGCGGCGGCCCGGTTGGCGGAAAACTTGAGAAAGACGGTAAACATGCGCGGGTCCTCGTGCGGTCAGTGGTGGGGGGGCGGAGGCGCGAGACCATCCAGCCAGTCGTGCAGCGCATCGCGTTCGCGGCACAGGAAGTCGGGGTCGCGGTAGGCGGTCATCAGGGTAGCGATACCCTGGCTGCGGGCGAGCAGGTGCAGCGCCAGGTCGTCGGCGCGCGCGCCCTGCCCCATCTGGTCGAACTGGCGGCGCAGCCAGGTGCGGAACAGGGTAAAGATGGCGGCGGCATCGGCCTGTGCGCCATGGTTCAGCTTGGCCAGTTCGGTGGCCAGCGTGCCCACCGGACAGCCGTGGCGCTCGATCTTGTCCCGGTTGGTCAGCAGGATGTCGATAAAGGCGCCGACGCGCGCGGCGGGGCTGTCGCCCTGCACCTGCCAGTCGGCCAGCATGGCGCGGGTGTTGGCCAGCCGCGCGGCGATGACGGCATCGAGGATGTCGTCCTTGGTCTTGAAATGATGATAGAAATTCCCGCGCGAGATCCGCACCACCCCGGCGATGTCGGCGAATGAGGTGTGGTCGAACCCCTGCCGGTAAAACAGGTCATCCGCCGCCTCTACGATCTGGTCGCGTTTGGAAACCCGTGTCATGCCGCCCCCTTCAGTCACTAGGACAATTGTCCTATTTCTGCCCGCAAGTCAATCCCGCCCGGCCCGAAGGCCGGAGGCGGAGGGCGCGATCAGTAAATCTTGGGCACGTAAAGCTCGTCCGGCAGGACCTGGCGTTCGTAGTCCGGGTTATACCTGCGTTCCGGCAGCGTGACCTTTTCGCTGGGCACCTCGGTATAGGGGATCTTGGTCAGCAGATGTTCGATGCAGTTCAGCCGCTCGCGTTTCTTGTCGTTGCCTTCGACGATATACCAGGGCGCCTCGGGGATGTTGGTGCGGGCGAACATGCTCTCCTTGGCCTTGGTGTATTGTTCCCAGCGGATCCGGGATTCGAGATCCATCGGGCTGAGCTTCCACTGTTTCATCGGGTCGTGGATGCGCATCAGGAACCGCATCTGCTGTTCCTCGTCCGAGATCGAGAACCAGTATTTCAACAGGATGATGCCCGAGCGCACCAGCATCCGTTCGAATTCGGGAACGTCCTGAAAGAACTGTTCGACCTGGTCCTCGGTGGCAAAGCCCATCACCCGTTCGACCCCGGCGCGGTTGTACCACGACCGGTCGAACAGCACGATTTCGCCACCCGCCGGCAGGTGCGGCACGTAACGCTGGAAATACCACTGGCTCTGTTCCCGGCGGTTCGGCGCCGGCAGCGCCACAACGCGGGCCACGCGCGGGTTCAGCCGCTGTGTGATGCGTTTGATCACGCCGCCCTTGCCCGCTGAATCGCGGCCTTCGAACAGGATACAGACCTTGGCCCCGGTTTCCTGCACCCAGTCCTGCACCTTGATCAGTTCGGCCTGCAGCCGCAGCAGGTTGCGGAAATACACCCGCCGGTCCAGCATGTCGGGGTTCTGTTCGCGGTAGATCTTGCGGATTTCCAGCGACAGCATCGGTTCGGAGAATTCGATCTCCAGATCCTCGTCGAAAGTGTCCTGAAGTTCCGCTTCCAGCCAATCCATCGCATTCTGGTTATCGTCGCGCGTGTCGTCGGTCAAAATTCACTCCTTACCCGGTTCGAACAAGTCTTTTTCAACTCGTTACAGTCTGTCCCCGCCTAGACACCGTTTGTAAATGATCTGTGTCACATCTCAGCCCGCGTCGTGCAAAATCATGTCGGCTGCCTTTTCCGCGATCATGATTGTGGGCGCATTGGTGTTGCCGCTGGTGATCGTCGGCATCACGCTGGCGTCCGCCACGCGCAGGCCATCGAGCCCGCGCAGCCGCAGCCGGTCGTCCAGCGGCGCGGCGTCATCAGGCCCCATGCGCACGGTGCTGACGGGGTGAAAGATGGTGGTGCCGACATCGCCGGCGGCGCGGATCAGGTCGAGGGTGTCGTCGCTGTCGACGCCGGGTTTGATCTCGGCCGGGGCGTAACGCTGCATCGGTGACTGCGCCATGATCGCGCGGGACTGGCGGATCGCGTCGGCGGCGACCTGGCGGTCGCCCTCGGTCGACAGGTAGTTGGGCGCGATTTCGGGGGCCTCGCGCGGGTCGGGCGAGGTGATCCGCACGCTGCCCCGGCTTTCGGGGCGCAGGTTGCAGACGCTGGCGGTGATCGCCGGGAAATCGTGCAGCGGTTCGCCAAAGGCATCCAGCGACAGCGGCTGCACATGGTATTCGAGGTCGGCCGTGGCCAGATCGGGCCGCGATTTCGAAAACGCGCCCAGCTGGCTGGGCGACATCGACATCGGGCCCGACCGGGTCAGCGCGTATTCCAGCCCGATCCGCGCCTTGCCCAGCAGGGAATTGGCCAGCGTGTTCAGCGTTTTCGCCCCCTCCAGCCGCCAGGCGCAGCGCAGCTGCAGGTGGTCCTGCAGGTTGGCGCCGACCCCCGGCATGTCGGCCTGCACCGCGATGCCGTGCTGTTGCAGCAGCGCGCCGGGGCCAAAGCCCGACAGTTGCAGGATCTGCGGGCTGCCGATGGCGCCTGCCGAAAGGATCACATCACCCTGCGCGCGGGCGGTTTTCACCTGCCCGCCCTGTTCGTATTCCACCCCCACGGCGCGGCCGTTCTCGACCAGCACGCGGCGGGTCTGGGCCTGGGTTTCGACCTTGAGCCGGTCGCCGGTGGTGGTGCGCAGGAACGCCTTGGCGGTGTTCATCCGCCAGCCGCCGCGCTGGTTGACGCGGAAATAGCCGACGCCCTCGTTATCGCCGGTGTTGAAATCGGTGACCTTGGGCAGGCCCCAGGCGGCGGCGGCCTCCATCCAGTGATCCAGCACGTCCCAGTGCAGGCGCTGGTTTTCCACCCGCCATTCGCCGCCCGCGCCGTGCATCTCGGACGCGCCGTCGACGTAATCCTCGGATTTCAGGAAATAGGGCAGCACGTCGTCCCAGCCCCAGCCCGTGTTGCCCATCTGCCGCCAGCCGTCGTAATCCGCCGCCTGCCCGCGCAGGTAGAGCATGCCGTTGATCGACGAACAGCCGCCCAGCACCTTGCCGCGCGGATAGATCAGCGACCGCCCGTTCAGCCCCGGTTCGGGCGCGGTGCGGTACATCCAATCGGTGCGCGGATTGCCGATGCAATAGAGGTAACCGATCGGGATATGCACCCAGTGGTAATTGTCCTTGCCGCCGGCCTCGAGCAGCAGCACCCGGCGCCCGGCCTCGCTCAGCCGCTTGGCCAGCACGCATCCCGCGCTGCCCGCCCCGACGATGATATGGTCCCACTGCATCTGGCCTCTCCCCGAACTCTTGCGCGCGTCACTCGCACCGCAGAGTTCAGCCTAGAGCCTTTGCGCGCAAGGGTGAATCCGCATCACGCGGAATCGCGGCGCTAAATCACCGCCAGCGGGTCGGGGATCGTCAGGCGCGGCGCCACGAGAGGGCGGACGGCGGGGCGGTTCAACAGGGTCAGCGCCTCGACATAGCTCAGGACCGGCCGCGCGGCGCGCGTTCCGATGCCGGGCAGGTCCGGTACCTGCCGCATGATTTTCTGGGTCATGTCGCCATAAAGCAGGGTTTCGCAGGGCGCCCCCTCGGCGCGCACGATGTGATGATCCTGCAGCAGCAGATGCACCCATTCGACGCGCGGACAGGGGCTCAGGCAGATGTCGACCCCGTTGACGAGGGATTTCGCGGGCACCAGCACATCGCAATGGCCGAACATCAGCTCGGCCATCGGAGAGTGGATCAGGACGCGGTGCTGCTGGCTCAGACGCAGGGGGGCGAAGTTGCCGATCGTGCCGGGGGCGAACTGCACCGGCGCATTGGCCCCGTGTCCGGGCACGTGGCGGCGGCCGATCCAGCGGATCGGCTGCGCGCCCGCATCCAGCGTGTCGATGCGATCGCCCACCCACAGATCGTCGACCGCGACCGGCCCCATGGCGGTGGAAATCCGCGTGCCGGCGGCAAAACACATGAACATGTGATCGTAAGAGCTGTTCTGGTCGACCGTGTGAAACTGCGGATCGGCGCTGGGGTTGTAGTGATCCCAGTACCAGCCTTCGAGATTGAAGTCCGGGGTCCAGATGATCTGGGTCAGTTCGCCGGACTGGTTGGTGCCCTCGAACACGATGATGCCGCCGTCGCCCGGCGCCATGTCCGAGCGCACGACCACCGCGTCCTCGATGCTGCCGCCGCCGCCGAAACCGCCCCAGTTCAGGTCATAGGTATCGCCCACTTCGAACAGGCGGGGATCCTCGTCACCGGGGTTGCTGGTGATCGTGAGGTCCAGAAAGGCGCTGGGCGGGTTGTCGAACACCGAACGGCCCGGGGCGACATTGACATTGCTGCCGGTAGCCCCGGCGAATTCGGTGTCATCGGCATAAAAGGTAAGTGTCGACATGAGATCCGGTCCAAAAACCGGAACGTGGTGCCACAGGGGGGCTGAACATCCGGTATAGAACCGTCACGTCCGGGCCCGGAATCTGGGCCGGTTTTTAGGAAAACTCCACCGGAAGCGCCGTGGTCTTGAACACCGTGCGCAGGGCAAAGCTCGACTGCATCTGGGCCACCCCCGGCAGCCGGGCCAGGTGCTGGCGGTGGATGCGGGCGAAATCCTCGGTATCCTCGGCCACCACCTTGAGGATGTAATCGGCAGTGCCGGCCATCAGGTGGCATTCCAGCACGTCGGGTATCCGCGACACCGCCTTTTCGAAGGCCTCAAGCAGTTCGTCCGCCTGCCCCTGCAGGGTGATCTCGACAAAGACCGTGGTCGGCATACCCAGCTTGCGGGCATCCAGCAGGGCGACATAGTCGCGGATGTAACCCTCGGCCTCGAGCCGCTGCACCCGGCGGTGGCAGGCCGAGGCCGACAGATTTACCTTGTCCGACAGTTCCGCGTTGGACATCCGCCCCTTGCGCTGCAGCGCGGCCAGAATCCGGCGGTCGATCGTATCCAGGGCCATGCGCGCACATCCTTTGCAGCTTGGGGTCAATTCTTCGAAGACTATTCGACAAAGAGGGGTGCTGACGAGCGAAAAAACACGAAATTTGCGACGCAAACGCGGCAGACTGGACCCGGAACATGAGGAGGAGACACCATGAAAATCGGATGTCCGAAAGAGATCAAGCCGCAGGAATTCCGCGTCGGCATGACCCCGAACGCGGCCGGCGAGGCGGTTGCCCACGGCCATGAGGTCATCGTCGAGACAGGCGCCGGACGCGGCGCCGGGTTCGAGGATGCCGATTACATCGCCGCCGGTGCGCACATCCTCGACAGCGCGGACGAGATTTTTGCCATTGCCGACATGATCGTGAAGGTCAAGGAACCGCAGGCGGTGGAACGGGCGATGCTGCGCGAGGGGCAGCTGCTGTTCACCTATCTGCACCTGGCCCCGGACCCGGACCAGACCCGCGACCTGCTGGCCTCGGGCTGTACCGCCATCGCCTATGAAACGGTGACCGATGCAGCCGGTGGCCTGCCGCTCCTGGCGCCGATGTCCGAGGTGGCGGGCAAGCTGGCGCCGCAGGTCGGCGCCTGGACGCTGCAAAAGGCCAATGGCGGGCGCGGCGTGCTGATGGGCGGCGTGCCCGGTGTCGGCCCCGCGAAGGTCGCGGTGATCGGCGGCGGCGTAGTCGGCACCCACGCGGCGCGGGTCGCGGCGGGCATGGGCGCGGATGTGACCGTGCTGGACCGGTCGCTGCCGCGGATGCGCTACCTCGACGATGTCTTTGGCGGGGTGTTCAAGACCTCCTTTGCAAGCGCCGGCAACACAGCGGAGCTGGTGGCGCAGGCCGATCTGGTGATCGGCGCGGTGCTGATCCCTGGCGCGGCGGCGCCGAAACTGGTGACACGGGCGCAGCTGTCGACGATGAAACCGGGTGCGGCCATCGTCGACGTGGCGATCGACCAGGGCGGCTGTTTCGAGACCTCGAAGGCGACCACTCACCAGGACCCGATCTACGAGGTCGACGGCATTATGCACTATTGCGTGGCCAACATGCCGGGCGCGGTGGCGCGCACCTCGACCATCGCGCTGGGCAACGCGACGATGCCCTTCCTGCTGGCGCTGGCGGACAAGGGCTGGAAACAGGCCTGCACCGACGATCCGCACCTGCTGGCCGGGCTGAACGTGCACGCCGGCCAGCTGACCAACTATGCGGTGGGCCGGGCGCTGGGCATCGACGTGCTGTCCCCCTCGGTGATCGTCAAGGGGTAACGACCGGGGCTCCCGCCCCCGGACCGGCCCTGACGGGCCGCCCGGGGTTGGGCCCGGCGCCGCGCCTGCGGCGCGGCGCGGTCGCGCGGCATCGCCAGCCTCCTGCCACCTCGACCCGCGCAGAGACGCGACCGCGCCGCGGGCCCGAAGGGCGCGCGGCGCCATGCCCAACCGGCGGACTGGCCCCCTGGGGGCCGGGACGGCGGGCGGGAGCGCTCGGGTTCGGGCGCACCGCGAGATGCAGCGGACAACAGGCTGCGAAGCCAGGCGATTCACGATCGGGGAAAGGAGGGTGGTAGCGTGAGGCGGACTTGAACCGCCGACCCCAGCATTATGAGTGCTGTGCTCTAACCAGCTGAGCTATCACGCCGCAACCACGGGCGCTGAGCTACCCAACTCCCGCGCCCGAGTCAAACCGCATTTTCACGGTTTCGACACAAAAATCCGTTCCTCACGCTTTTTTCTGGATTTCCACCGTATGCGGGTAGGGGATCGAGATGCCGCGGGCGTCGAAAGTTTCCTTGATCGTCTTCGTCAGGTCGAATTTCAGGTCCCAGTAGTCCGCCGCCTTGCACCAGATCCGGGCGGTGATATCGACCGAGCTGTCGCCGAGGTTGGTCACCCGCACCCACGGCGCGGGATCGGTCAGCGCGCGGCCATCGGCCTGTGCCG
This sequence comes from Seohaeicola saemankumensis, assembly GCF_020171285.1. Lineage (GTDB taxonomy): Bacteria > Pseudomonadota > Alphaproteobacteria > Rhodobacterales > Rhodobacteraceae > JAIUZI01. The sequence continues at coordinate 23,784 of NZ_JAIUZI010000007.1, read as the reverse complement.
CCTCGAGCACGATTTTCATCGCCGCGTCGGCGCTGTCGCCATAATCGATGCCAAAGACCAGATCGACGCGGCGGGTGTCATGGGCGGAGTAGTTGAAGATGACCGAGCCCCAGGCCTGGCCGTTGGGCACGATGATCTGCACGTTGTCCGGGGTCGCAAGTTCGGTGGTGAACAGCGAGATATCCTTGACCGTGCCGGAGGTGCCGCCGATGTCGACGAACTGGCCCAGCTTGTAGGGCCGGAACACGATCAGCATCACGCCCGCCGCCAGGTCGCTGAGCGTGCCCTGCAACGCCAGGCCGATAGCCAGCGAGGCGGCGCCGAGAATGGCCACGATCGAGGTCGCCGGGATACCAAAGATCCCCATCACCGCCACCAGAACGATGGCCAGGATCGCCCATTTCACCATGCTGGCAAAGAAGTTGCCCAGCGTCGGGTCGATCCGGGGGGTTGCGTTCACCCGGTTGCGCACCATCCGCGCCAGCATGCCGGCGGCGGTCCAGCCGACGATCAGCACCACCAGCGCCTTGAGCACATTCATCGCCAGCGGCGCGAGCGCCCCTGCGTCGGAAATAATCTCGTTCATACCTCACTCCTGTTCCTGGCCCCTGTTCGCGACGGGCACGGCAATGATTACCTTCCGGACCATCCCGGATTTTCCACCGGGCGTCCAGCCTTCGTGGCGATGGCCCCAGTCCCGGCCCGCCCCGCGTGGCCGGCGGCGCACAGGCCGCCTCGCATCGGCGCACAAAGCCGCCCCTGTACGCCCGGCGCGGTGCCGTTACTGTCGGGGCATGTCAACACGGGAGCCCCGCCGATGTCCGATCTTTCCGCTTTTCCGATCACCCGGAAATGGCCCGCCGCCGATCCCGGTGTGATCCAGCTCTATGCCTTTCCCACGCCGAACGGCGTCAAGGCGTCGATCATGCTGGAGGAAACCGGCCTGCCCTACGAGGCGCATCGCGTCACGCTGAGCGACGCGGATGTCAAAAGCCCCGAGTTCCTGTCGCTGAACCCCAACAACAAGATCCCCGCCATCATCGACCCGAACGGGCCCGACGGCGCCCCCATCGGCCTGTTCGAAAGCGGCGCGATCCTGATCTACCTGGCGGAAAAATCCGGCCGGTTCATCGGCACCACCGCCACCGAGCGCGCCCATATCATCCAGTGGCTGATGTGGCAGATGGGCGGGCTGGGGCCGATGCTGGGCCAGCTCGGGTTCTTTTACAAATTCGCCGGCAGCCAGATCGAGGACCCGCGCCCGCGCGACCGCTACATCGCCGAGGCGCGGCGGCTGCTGGCCGTGCTGGAACAGCGGCTGGAGGGGCGCGACTGGGTCTGTGATGCCTATTCCATCGCCGATATCGCCATCGCGCCATGGGTCCGGACGCTGGACTTTTACGGCGCGCGCGAGGTGGTCGGCTGGGACGAGCTGACCAACACGCGGGCCTATCTGGAGCGGTTCCTGGCGCGCCCGGCGGTGCAGACCGGCCTGAACACGCCGCCCAGGGAGGGCTGACGCCCCGGCGGCGCGCGGCGGCCCCCGACGCCGGGGCGTCAGCCGGTCCCCGATCTGGCCCCCTATCTGGCCCCTGCCCGTTCCGGCCTCTACCGGCCCTTAACATCGGAACCGATTTCCGCCACCATGACGCGACGGTCACGGTCAGGGGCGCCCATGCACGATCTGTTGTTCTACATCGCGGTGGCGATGCTGCTCTATTGCCTGTTCTCGGCCCGAATCGGCGCCTGGGGGCTGACCATGCCGATGATCTTTGTCACCCTCGGGGTGATTTCGGGCACCGAGGATACCGCCCTGACGGTCGAGGCAGCCAGCAGTTTTCACCTGCTGGCCGAGGTGACGCTGGCGCTGGTGCTGTTTGCCGACGCCACCCTGCTGCACCGCGACTCGCTGGGCCGGATCGGGGCGCGGACATCGCGCATGTTGCTGATCGGCCTGCCGCTGGCGATCCTGCTGGGGGTGGGCGTGGGGCTGGTGCTGCTGCCCGGTTGGCCGCTGTGGGAGCTCTGCCTGCTGGCGGCGCTGCTGGCGCCGACCGATGCGGCGCTGGGCCAGTCGATCCAGGCCGAAGAGCGGATTCCGCGGCCGCTGCGCGACGCGCTGAACGCAGAGAGCGGGCTGAACGACGGGCTGGCGCTGCCTTTCGTGATCTTCTTTGCCGGGCTGGCCGCCGAGGGCAGCCACGGAGCCGAAACCGGCGAACGGCTGGTGGTGCTGCTGGCGACGCAGATCGGGCTGGGCGTGGCCGTGGGGCTTGCCGGTGGCATGCTGATCGGGGGGCTGCGCAACTTTGTCATCGGGCGCGGCCTGATGGACGAGGATCTGCGCCAGGTAGCGACGCTGCTGATGGTCGGGGTGATCTTCTTTGGCGCCGAGCATTTCGGCGGCAACGCCTTTGTCGCGGTTTTCGTGTCGGGCATGGCCTATGCCAATACGGCCAGGGGCTCGGTCAGCCACGCGCGCCACTTTCTCGAGGGCGACGGCCGGTTCCTGACCATGCTCAGCTTTTTCTTCATCGGCGCGCTGTTTGTTCCCATCGCGCTCGAGCATCTGACGGCGGGCGGTCTTTTGGTGGTGGCGCTGTCGCTGCTGGTGGTGCGGCCGGTCGCGATCTGGCTGTCGCTGCTGGGCACCGACGCGGCCCCCAACGAACGGCTGTTTTTCGGCTGGTTCGGCCCGCGCGGTCTGGCGACGGCGCTGTTCGCGGTCTTCGTGGTGCTGGATTTCGAAGGGGTCGAACGGATGGGCGGCATCCTGGTGATCGCCATCTCGGCGGTGCTGGTGTCGATTTTCGTGCACGGGTTCACCGCGAAATACGCATCCGAGCTGTTCCGCTTTGGCCCGCCGGGCAAGTGACCGGCGACGTCTGCCGCCAGACCGCGACAAAGCGGATTACGCTGCAAACATCCATGTGCATAGTCTGAGCCATGATGTTCAGATTGCACCACATGATCGCCGCCGGCTGTCTCGCCCTGGCCGCCCCCGCCACCGCCGCCGAGCTGTCGCCGGAGGCCAGCGAGGCACTGCTCGCCACGGGCGAGATCATCCAGGCCGACATCCTGACCGAAGGCGAACGCACCGCCATCTTTGTCGTGCGGGCCGAAGGTAGGGTCTATGCCTGCCGCACCTGGGTGGACGTCGCCAAGGCCGCGGTCAAGGTGTCCTGCTGGGATTCGCAGTAACCCGCCCGATCCGCGCCGCCGGGTCCGGACGGCGGACCGGAAATTAATCCGGAGCGGGACAATCTGCGGTTTGACGAGCGAAACGCGCCGGCGCCCAGCCAGGTGCATGGTCGCCAGCCGCGTCCAGGTAGGATTGCCACAAAGACCGGAGCCTTGCGCAGTCCGGCAGAGGGGTAGTGGCTGCGAATTGGGACAGCGTGACGGCCCAGTTGTGCCATGGAACGGCATATTCCGGATCAAGCTCCGTCGCCCGGCGGTACTTGCCAATCGCCTCTTCGTGGCGACCGATATCGCCGAGGCTGTTACCCCAGCCGTTCCATGGAGCGGCATCCTCCGGATCAAGCTCCGTCGCCCGGCGGTATTTGGCGATCGCCTCTTCGTGGCGGCCGAGACCGCCGAGGCTGTTGCCCCAGTTGTTCCATGGAAAGGCATCCTCCGGATCAAGCTCTGTCGCACGGCGGTATTTGGCAATCGCCTCTTCGTGACGGCCGAGATTGCCGAGGCTGGTGCCCCAGTTGTACCATGGAGAGGCATCCTCCGGATCAAGCTCTGTCGCACGGCGGTATTTGGCAATCGCCTCTTCGTGACGGCCGAGATTGCCGAGGCTGGTGCCCCAGTTGTACCATGGAAGCGCCCAATGTTTCGGTCCTGCGGTTTCCGCCATTGCAATGGATTTCCGATACCATTCGATGGCGGCGTCATCATTGCCCCGGTCACTTTCCCGATTGGCCAGCAGATTGGCGGCCCAGGCCCGCTGCGGATGGCGGTCGCGCAGCATTTCCTCGGCCAGCGCGATGGCGTCGGGCCGCGTAGCCTCGTCTTCATATAGGTATGATGCGACCACATATGGATCGACGACACGCAGGACCGCGAGCGCGGATTTCAGGAAGTAGTCCGGGATCGGGGTCTCGCCCACCACTCCGGCGCTGACGATTTTGGTGCCCGCGCCGGAAAACACCCGCAACCGCAGTTGCAGGTTCTCTGTCGCGCAGTCCTCTGCCGCACAGATGATCTCGCCGGAAATCCGGGTCTGGGTCAGCCCGAACAGGGCACGCAGAACCTGGGTCAGGGATTGCAATGACAGGCCGGTGCCCGGTTCGACCACATTCAGTTGCCGCGCAGAGGTGATCAGCGAGGTTCTGGGCTTGATCGTGCTGGATCCGTCTTGCACCTCGACCATCGCGTCCCACAGGCGATGGGCGGTCACAACGCCGGTCAGCCCGCGTTTTGACAGCGCCTCGGGCAGGCCGATCTCTTCGATAATGACAGGGCGGCGGAACAGTTCCTTGACCGTGACCCCGACCAGCGCCAGCAAAGAGACAACGACAATCAGGTTGAGCAGCGCCGACCGCAGGAATTGCAGCCATTTCACCACCTCGTCCCGGCGCGACTTGCGTGGTTTCGATTTAGGCGACAGGTCGATCTGACCGTAAGAGACTTTGATGAAGTGCGGGTCGTCGGGCATGAAATGAATTCCGTTTGAAATTGCCCGTCAGACTAACACATCACCGCCGCAATGTGGGCAAAATCAGCCGGGCAGCGCCCCGGTCAGCACATAGCGCAGGATTTCGACCACCTGACGCGGCTCCTGTGCGACCGCCAGCGCGGCGGCGTCGACCTCTTTCAGCGCATGGGCATGATCCGGGCCGTGCAGGATGATCAGCGATTTGCCCAGCGCGGCGGCATAACCGGCGTCAAAGGCGGCGTTCCACTGTTTGTACTGGTCGCCGAAACGCACCACGACGATGTCGGCGTCGGCGATGCCCTTGCGGGTGCGGATCGCGTTGACCTGCGCGCCCTTGCGGTCGTGCCAGACCTTGTCCGGCTCGGCCCCCAGGATCGCGACGCCACAGTCGTCGCTGGCGGCGTGATCGGTCACCGGAGCGCTGAAAGCGACATCGAGCCCTTTTGCCCCCTGGATGATCTGGTCGCGCCAGTCGGTGTGGATTTCGCCGGAAAGATATACGGTCAGGGTCATCGTGTGCGCTCCTTGGGGTCACGGGGTCTGGGCCGTGCATAGCAAACCCGCGCGGCGATGCCCACCGGGCGTCAGAACGCCAGGTGCCAGAACGTGGGCGCCATGCGCGGCAGGGCGCGGCGCAGCTCGCGATGCCGCTTGCCCAGAAAGGCCGGGATGTGCCGGGTCTGGGCAAAACCAAAGGATTTCGGCAGCGCGGAATACAGCGACTGTGGCGGCTGTCGGCCATGGATGTGCTTGAGCACCACGCCGGTCTCGGGGCGGTGCATGTAGATTTCGGCACAGCCCATGTGGTCGCGCAGCAGCTCGATCGCGGCCAGCAGCATCACCCGCGGCCACAGCTTGTCATAACGACGCCGGATCTCGGCCTCGTAGGCGGCGGCCGAGCGGGCGGCGCGGGCGCGCGGCATCTGCTCGGCCATCGCCGCCACCTCGTCGCGCACAAACCGCAGCCAGTCGCTCTGGACCTCTTCGATCAGCGCGATACCGCTGGAGGGATCATAGTCGATCCGCGCCCAGGCCAGCGTCGGCCGTCCGGTCCGGCGCACCGGGTGCAGTTCTTCCTCGAAGGCCTTGCGGCCGCCCCGCGCCATGTAGCGCCCCATCAGCGCCGCGTGTTCGGAGGGAAAGCCCAGCTGCACCACCAAGTTGCAGCCCGGCCGGCTGGTCTGCTGCCAGCTGTAGCCGGCCCTTGTGCCCCATTCGGCAAAGCTCAGCTCGAAATCCAGCCAGGGTTCGGCATAGACCGCGTTCAGCTGCGCCTGCGCCGCCGCGCTCAGCCCGCGCCAGTCCAGCGCGTGCGGCGCATAGGCCAGCGCCAGCACGTCCTGCAGCCGCAGCGTGCCGCCGCAACCGGCAACCACCGGGCGGATCAGCGGCCGGTCCAGAAACCGGCCAAGGCCCGCCTTGCGCAGATCGGCCACCCGCGCGTCACCGGGCATCAGATGCGCCAGCAGCCAGGCGTCCTCGCGGCCGGGGTAATAGGGATAGGTCATTTGCGCGGGCAGTCCGCGCAGCAGTTTCAGAAGCCGGGAGCGTTCCATGAGCGATATGTCCGAGAGCGTGCAGGTCGCGCCCGCAGACGATCGCGGGCGGTCAGATCAGGATGAGAAGACGGGATGGGACCCGTTGCCATTTTCGTTGCATCATCGTGAAATCCTCTGCCCGGAGGGGCATCATGGGTGCCTGTGCATCTACGGCCCGCAGGCCGTCGCGGCAACCCCTGTCATCAGGATCGCCGCGCCTGTTGTTTTTCGGAAACAGCCGCACGCGACGGCCGCGCCGGGACCGTCCTAGCCGCGCAGGGTGCCGCCGGTGGCCTTGGCGACCTTGTCGACGATCTTTTTGCTGACCGCTTCGATCTCGCCCTCGGTCAGGGTCTTGTCGCTGGGCTGCAGGCGTACCGTGACGGCCAGCGACTTCTTGCCCTCGCCGAGGCTGCCGCCGATGAATTCATCGAACACGCGGACCTCTTCGATCAGCGCCTTGTCGGCGCCTGCGGCGGCATTGACCAGCGTCAGCGCCTCGACCTGCGCGTCCACCACAAAGGCAAAGTCGCGTTCGACCGCCTGCAGGTCGCGCAGCTCCAGCGCGGCGCGGGTGGCGCCGGATTTGCGCGGCAGCGGAATTTCGTCGGGCCAGATGGTAAAGGCCATCGCCGGCCCCTTGATGTCCATCGCCGCCAGCACCTTGGGGTGCAGTTCGCCGAACACCGCCAGCACCTTTTTCGGGCCAAGACAGATCTTGCCGTGGCGGCCCGGGTGCCACCAGTCCTGCGCGCCGCGCAGGATCTGCACCTTGGCCGGGGCGCCGATGGCGGCCAGCACCGCCTCGACATCCGCCTTGGCGTCATAGACATCAACCGGGCGCGACGCACCGTGCACATCCTTGGGGCCGGTGCGCCCGATCAGCAGGCCGCTGATCTGATCGGCCTGTTCACCGGGTTCGCCGCCGGAAAAGGCCGGTCCGGCCTCGAACAGCGCCTGGTTCATATAACCGCGCGCCTGATTGCGGGCCGCCGCCAACAGCAGCCCCGGCAGCAGGTCCGGGCGCATGTGGCTCATTTCCGAGCTGATCGGGTTTTCCAGCATGGTGGCGTCATCGCCACCACCGAACATCGCCGCGCTGGCCTGATCGATGAACGTGTAGGTCACGCATTCGTTGTAGCCCAGCGCCGCCGCCGTGCGCCGCGCCATCGCCTTGCGGCGCTGCGCCGGTGTCATCACCGGCGCCGGGATGCCCTGCGACGCGCGCGGCAGCGGTTTGCCCTGCAGCCCGGTCAGCGAGGCGATGCGCGCCACCTCTTCGACCAGATCGGCCTCGCCGCGCACATCGGGGCGCCAGCTGGGCACATGGGCCATGTTGCCCTCCAGCCGGAAACCCAGCCGCGTCAGCGTCTGGCGCTGTTCGCTTTCGGGAATGTCCATACCCACCAGGCTTTGCACCCGCGCCGGGTCCAGCTTGTAGGCACGCGCGTGGTTCGGCACCTTGCCCGCGACCACCACCTCCGAGACCTCGCCGCCACAGAGATCGAGGATCATCTGGGTCGCCAGTTCCAGCCCGTCGCGGGTGAATTCCGGATCCACCCCGCGTTCGAACCGGTAGCGCGCGTCAGAGTTGATTTTCAGCGCGCGGCCCGCCATGGCGATCTGGATGAAATCCCAGAACGCGCTTTCGAGAAAGACGTTCTCGGTCTCCTCGGTCACGCCGGTTTCGGCGCCGCCCATGATGCCGGCGATGCTTTCGGCGCCGTTGTCGTCGGAAATCACCATCATGCCCGGCTGCAGGGTATAGTCCTTGTCATCCAGCGCGGTGATGGTTTCGCCGCCCGCCGCGCGGTGCACGCGCAGATCGCCGGCCACCTTGTCGGCATCAAAGACGTGCAGCGGGCGATTGCGGTCGTAGGTGAAATAGTTGGTGATATCGACCAGCGCCGAGATCGGCCGCAGCCCGATGGCGCGCAGCTGGTCCTGCAACCATTGCGGCGAATGGCCGTTCTTGACGCCCCGGATCAGCCGGCCGGTGAAGACCGGGCAGCCGTCCAGCGTATCCTCGTCGATGGTCACCTTGATCGGACAGGGGAAATCGCCCGGCACATGGTCGATGGGCCGCGATTTCAGCGTGCCGATGCCGCGCGCCGCCAGATCGCGGGCGATGCCCTCGACGCCCAGCGCATCGGGCCGGTTCGGCGTGATCGCGATCTCGATCACCGGGTCCACCTTGGACGGATCGTTTTCCGCCAGCCAGTCGATGAACCGCTCACCGATCTCGCCCGACGGCAGCTCGATGATGCCGTCATGTTCGTCGCTCAGTTCCAGCTCGCGTTCCGAGGCCATCATGCCGTGGCTTTCGACGCCACGGATCTTGCCCACCGACAGGGTCACGTCGATGCCGGGCACGTAATCGCCGGGCTTGCAGAGCACCACGGTGATGCCCTCGCGCGCGTTCGGCGCGCCGCAGACGATCTGCTTGTCGCCCTCGTCGGTTTCCACCGTGCAGACCCGCAGCCGGTCGGCATCGGGGTGCTGTTCGGCATGTTTCACCCGGGCCAGCGTAAAGGCCGACAGCCGGTCGGCGGGGTTCGAGATCTCTTCGACCTCAAGCCCCAGATCGGTCAGCGCCTCGGCGATTTCCGCCACCGATGCGGTGGTATCGAGGTGGTCTTTCAGCCAGGAGAGGGTGAATTTCATATCATGCCGTCCGCACATTATCTCGGGTCAGGAGGGCAATAGCGGAACTCGCGATTGGGGGGAAGAGGGCTCTCGGCCCGAGGTCTTTCCGCAGGCGTTTAAGCAACACCACATCCCGGCATTTCGTGTCAATGACGTGGGTCAAAGGTCAGAACTTCCCAGCTGATAAACTTCGCTGGCACACCCATGCGGGGCGTGTCAGGAGGAGATGGAAAATGACGAACCCCAATGACGAAATCATTACTGGAACGGCTTATGGGGACAAACTGTCCGGCGGATCGGGCGACGATATCCTGAACGGACTGGCCGGCAAGGACCAGCTGTCGGGCGACAACGGCGACGACATCCTGTTTGGCGGACGCGACCCGGATTACCTAGCCGGTGGCAACGGCAAAGACATTCTGATGGGCGGTGACCCAAAGAACAGCGATCCCAAAAGCAAAGATACCCTGATAGGCGGCAACGGCGCGGACGAACTCTATGGACAGGACGCCGATGATTTCCTGTTTGGCGGCAATGGCAGCGACATCATTGTCGGCGGCGATGGCAACGACAAATTGGAAGGCGGCAACGGGGTCGATACCTTTGTGTTTGCGCCGTTCGCCAAGGCAAAAACGCCGTTCGTGGACACCATCGTCGACTTTCACAACGATCAGATCGACCTGTCCGCCTACAACATCAAGGAATTCGACCACATCAAGCTGAAACAATCGGGCGACGACACGATCATCTACTTGCCCGACAAGGGGTCTATCGTCCTGCTGGATGTCGATGTCAGCAGCCTTGGGGCGGACGATTTCATCCTCTGACCACCACGGTCAGGCCGGACATCGGATCGTTTGCCGTCGTCAGGTGCTTCGCCGGGAGGTGTTGGGCTGCCCCCCGGAGGCGGCCGATCTCTTTCGCTGGTTCAGCGAGAGAGACCACCATGCAGCGTCGGCACGTCGAGGCTCGCGAACCCGTAGTGCCGCAGCCAGCGCAGGTCGCTGTCAAAGAACGCGCGCAGGTCGGGGATGCCGTATTTCAGCATCGCCAGCCGGTCGATCCCGATACCGAATGCAAAGCCCTGGTATTCGTAGGGATCGATGCCACCGGCCTCCAGCACCGATGGGTGCACCATGCCCGAGCCCAGAACCTCCATCCAGTCGTCGCCTTCGCCGATCTTCAGCTGGCCATCGACCCAGGAACACTGGATATCGACCTCGGCCGAGGGTTCGGTAAAGGGGAAATGCGAGGCGCGGAACCGGGTCTTGATGCCCTCGATCTCGAAAAACGCGGCAAAGAACTCTTCCAGCACCCATTTCAGGTTCGCCATCGAGATGTCCTTGTCGATGGCCAGCCCTTCGACCTGGTGGAACATCGGCGTGTGGGTCTGGTCGTAATCCGCGCGGTAAACACCGCCGGGACAGATGATGCGAATGGGCGCGCCGGTTTTCTCCATCGACCGGATCTGTACCGGCGAGGTATGGGTGCGCAGCACATGCGGCGGGCGATTGTCGCCTGCGGCGCGGTGCATGTAGAACGTGTCCATCTCGGCCCGCGCGGGGTGGTGGCCGGGGATGTTCAGCGCGTCGAAGTTGTACCAGTCGGTTTCCACACGCGGCCCTTCGGCCACCGAAAACCCCAGCTCGGCAAAGATCGCGGTGACCTCCTCGGTGACCTGCGCCACCGGGTGCAGCGTGCCGGTGCGGGTGGGCCGCGACGGCAGCGTCACGTCCAGCCACTCGGTGCGCAGCCGTTCGTCCAGCGCCGCATCGGCCAGCGCCGCCTTCTTCGCCGCGATGGCCGAATTGATCTCGTCCTTGAGCGCGTTCAGCGCCGGGCCCGCGACCTGGCGCTCCTCGGGCGTCATCTTGCCCAGCTCGCGCATCTTGAGGGAAACTTCGCCCTTTTTGCCCACGGCGGCGACGCGGATCGCCTCGAGCGCGTTTTCATCCGCCGCATCGGCGATTTGAGCGAGGTATTTTGCCTTAAGATCGTCCATGACGGTCCCCTGAAACTTGGTCACGCCCTGCTATCACAGCGACCGGTGAAAGCAAGAGGCGGGCGACCGCCCGCGAAAGGGTGTCTCGCAATGGCCACCCAATCGGGGATTGCAGCGCGGTCGGGGCTGCGGCACGGTGATCGATAACAAGGCAAGGATCCCCGCGATGACACAGAGCGACCAGTCGACCGGACGGCAATGGCTGATCCTGATGGGCCTGTGCCTGGGGGTGACGGTCACCAACAGCTTCGCGCGGTTCGCCTACGGGCTGCTGCTGCCGGCGATGAAGGCGGAACTGGGCTGGAGCTATGCGCAGGCGGGATGGCTGAACACGGCCAACGCGCTGGGTTACATCCTGGGGGCGGTGCTGACCATGATCCTGATGTCCCGGGTCAGCGCCGCGCGGCTCTTCGCCATCGGGCTGACCACGACGACGGCCGCGCTGCTGGCAACCGGCGCGCAAGAGGCGCTGTGGTGGCAGTCGCTGTGGCGGTTCCTGGCGGGCGTTTTCGGCGCGCTGTCGTTTTCCAGCGCCGGCGCGCTCGCGGCCCAGCTGTTTCCCGACAGCCCGAGGCGCAACGCGCTGTCGATCGCGCTGCTCTTCGGCTTTGGCGGCGGGTTGGGCATCGTGCTGGCCGGCGGCGCGCTGCCGCTGATGCTGGAGGCGCGCGGGCCGCAGGCCTGGCCCGTCGGCTGGACGATGGTCGGCGGGGCCAGCCTGGTCTTCCTGCCGCTGGGCCTGTGGGCCGCGGGGCAGTTGCGGCCGCCACGGGCGCGACCTTCCCCGCGGCCTCCGCTCCCGATCCGCGCGATGTGGCCCGAGTTTGCCGGATACGCCGCCTTTGGCCTGGGCTATATCGTCTACCTCACCTTCCTCAGCGCCTGGATGACGGAACGCGGCGCCGGGGCCGGGCTGATCGCGCTGACCTGGGTGCTGCTGGGCATCTGCCTTTGCCTGTCGCCCTTTGTCTGGCGCCCGGTCTTTGCGCGCTTTGCCGGCGGGCTGCCGCTGGCGCTGATCCTGGGCTGCATCGCGGCGGGCTCGGTGCTGCCGGTGCTCTGGCCGGGCGGCACCGGGCTGATGGTCTCGGCGGTGGTCTTTGGCCTGTCGGTGTTCATGGCGCCGGGCGCGGTGACCAATTTCACCCGCCACAACCTGCCCGCCGAAAGCTGGGGCGCAGCGATCAGCCTGTTCACCGTGGTCTTTGCGGTGTCGCAGACGCTGGGCCCGGTGGCGGCGGGCTGGATCGGCGACGCCACTGGCAATATCGGCAACGGGCTGACCGGGGCGGCGGCGGTGCTGGGCACCGGCGCGCTGCTGGCCCTGTTGCAGCGGCGGTTACCTGCCGACACCTGACCCCAGACCGGGACAAAGACGGTTGAACAGCCGCCCTCCCCTTCTTAGCCTCGGACCCGGAAACCGCCGGCAGGTCCGACGTGCGGACCCCGTTTCAGCAGGAGAACACTGTGACCAAGATACTGAAATCCGTCGTACTGGCCGCCACGGTCGCGACCGCAACCGGGTGCAGCGTCAGCCCCACTGCGCAACACGAACTGGCCTGCGTCGGCGGTTCGCTGACCGGCGCCGTCATCGGCGGCGCAATCGGCAACCGTTTCGGCGGTGGCACCGGCCAGACGCTGGCCACCGCCGCAGGCGCCGCCGCCGGCGGGATCACCGCCGCCAGCGCCATGAACTGCTAAGGGGGACACACCATGAAACGCCATGCCATTTCCGCCGCCCTGGCCGGGCTGATGACAACGGCCGCCGCCCATGCCGACAGCATGCCCGGTTCGGCCCTGTTGATGATGGACGACGATCTGAACGCCACCGTCACCTATCAGGAATTCGCCGACGAGATGACCGAGATGTTCGGGCTGATGGACGCCGACAAGAGCGGCCAACTTGAGTTCGGCGAGGTCGAAAGCTTTATGTCGCGGCCGATCTTCGATGGTGCCGACGCTAATCGCAACGGCCGCATTTCCAGACAGGAATACACCAATCAGACCCGCGCCGATTTCGAAGCGGCGGACAAGGACGGCAACGGCGCGCTGAACTGATCCGCTGCCCGCCCAGGACTGAACCGAACCCAGGGCTGAAACGAAAAAGGCCGCCCCGAACCGGAGCGGCCAATTCTTTGCGGTCCGGGAACCGGATCAGGCGGCCAGCGCGGCCTGTGCCTTGGCGACGATCGCGCCAAAGGCGTCGGGCTCGTGCACGGCCAGGTCGGCCAGGACCTTGCGGTCCACTTCGATGCCGGCCAGGTTCAGACCGTTGATAAAGCGCGAGTAGGTCAGCGCTTCGTCATGGCTGCGCACGGCGGCGTTGATCCGCTGGATCCACAGCGCGCGGAAGTTGCGCTTGCGCTGCTTGCGGTCACGGGTTGCATACTGGTTGGCCTTGTCGACGGCCTGGGTTGCCACCTTGAAGGTGTTCTTGCGGCGGCCGTAGTAGCCTTTTGCCGCTTTGACGATCTTCTTGTGACGGGCGTGGGTTGTGGTTCCACCTTTGACGCGGGACATATCGGTATCTCCTCTTAGCGGTCGTAGGGCATGTAGCCCTTGACGATCTTGGCGTCGGGGGCGGACAGCGTGGTGTTGCCGCGGGCGTCGCGAATGAATTTCTTGGTGCGCTTGATCATGCCGTGGCGTTTGCCCGCCTGGCCTGCCAGCACCTTGCCGGTCGCAGTGACCTTAAAGCGCTTCTTGGCGCTTGATTTCGTCTTCATCTTGGGCATTTCCGTCTCCTGTTCTCGGGTTCGGTAGAAACGCGACTCGGCATGCCACATCGGCCGGTCGCGCGGTCAGAGGCGCCATTTACGCAAAGCTTGCCCGGCTGGCAAGGGGGTTTTGCCATGAAATTCCGCCCCCGCCCCCGTTTTCAGGGCAGGTAGCGGCCGATCACGCCAAAAAACACGTCCGGGATATCGGCAAAGGCATAGCCGCCCGGGTGGGTATGAACCGCGTAGACGATCATGGCCCCGGCGATCAGGATGATCAGGATCGGCGCACGCGGCGCCCGTCCGTCGCTGATCGCCGACATGGTGGCCGGCACCGACAGCGCCGCCAGAACCAGCCCCAAGATAAAGATCAGATCCGTGTCCATACCATCACCGCTTACACACCATACAGGCGCAGGTTAGCCGGGGTCGGTGTTGTAAATCAAACGTTCGTCACAGGGCGCCACGCGCAGGATATTGGTGGTGCCGGGCACGTTGAACGGTACCCCGGCGGTGACCACGATCTGGTCGGTCTCGGCGGCAAAGCCCTGCGCGCGGGCGGCGCGGGCGGCGTTGACCACCGCCCCCTTGAACCGTTCGACCTCGCCCGTCATCACACAGTTGCAGCCCCAGCTGAGGCAGAGCCGCCGCGCGGTACCGCGCTGGCTGGTCATCGCGATGATCGGCACGCCGGGCCGTTCGCGCGCAGTCAGCAGCGCGGTGGTGCCGGACTGGGTGAAACAGCAGATCGCCTTGATGTCGGTGGTTTCGGCAATCTCGCGCGCGGCGCCGACGATGGCGTCGGCGACCCCGTGCTGGCGGCCGCCCCGCTGCGCGGCGATGATCGACGGATAGTTGACGTCGGCCTCGACCTCGACCGCGACCTTGTCCATCGTCTGCACCGCCTCGATCGGGTACTGGCCGGCCGCCGATTCCGCGCTGAGCATGATGGCGTCGGTGCCCTCGTAGATGGCGGCGGCCACGTCCGAGACCTCGGCGCGGGTCGGCATCGGGCTTTCGATCATGCTCTCCAGCATCTGGGTCGCCACGATCACCGGCTTGGCGACATAGCGGCACTTGCGGATCAGCCGTTTCTGGATCGGCGGCACCTGCTGCAGCGGCAGCTCGACGCCGAGATCGCCGCGCGCCACCATGATCCCGTCCGAGGCGTCGAGGATGGCGTCAAAATTGTCCACCGCCTGCGGCTTTTCGATCTTGGCCAGGATCGCGGCGCGGCCATCGGCCAGCTGGCGGGCCTCGAACACATCGGCGGGGCGCTGCACGAACGACAGCGCCAGCCAGTCGACACCCAGTGTACAGACAAATTCCAGGTCGTCGCGGTCCTTGTCCGACAGCGCCGCCAGCGGCAGCAGCACGTCGGGCACGTTCACCCCCTTGCGGTTGGAAATCGTGCCGCCCGCGATCACGGTGCAATCGGCGAAATCCTCGCCGCAGTCCTCGACCTTGAGCCGGATCTTGCCGTCGTTGACCAACAGCGTCGCGCCCAGTTTCAGCGCCTCAAAGATCTCGGGGTGGGGCAGGCAGACGCGGCTGGCATCGCCCGGCGCGGGGTCCAGGTCCAGCCGAAAACTGTCGCCCTCGGCCAGGTCCTCGGCCCCGTTGGCAAAGACACCGACCCGCAGTTTCGGCCCCTGCAGATCCGCCAGGATCGCGATCGGGCTGTCGAGGTCGCGTTCGACCTGCCGGATGATCCGGTGCTTTTCGCGAATCTCGTCGTGGCTGCCGTGGCTCATGTTCAGGCGGAACACGTCGACGCCGGCTTCGTGCAGGGCGCGGATCATGTCATAGGTTTCGGATGCCGGGCCCAGCGTTGCCACGATCTTGACGTTTCTCAGGCGACGCATGTGCCTTCTCTCCTCGGATTCAAAAATGTTACCGCAAACATCAGCAGTTTTCTTATGCCGCAATTCCCATTCCCCGGCAACTCCCCTAAACCTGCGGCCAAAGAGATGACAGGCACATGACATATACCCCTTTCTTCGTTCACGGCGAAACCCGCCCCGCGCGCTGGCTGATCACCTGTGACCATGCGACCAACGTTGTGCCCATGGATGTGGCAGGCGGCGACCTTGGCCTCCCGCGCGAGGACATGGAGCGTCACATCGCCTATGACCTGGGCGCCTATGGCGTGGCGCAGCATCTGGGCGCGCTGCTGGACGCGCCGGTGATCGCGTCGAATTTCTCGCGGCTGGTGATCGACCCGAACCGGGGCGAGGATGACCCGACGCTGCTGATGAAGCTCTACGACGGCTCGGTGATCCCGGCCAACCGCCACGCCGATGCGGCGGAACGCGAGCGGCGGCTGAACCTGCTCTACCGGCCCTATCACGACGAACTGGCCCGCATGGCCGCCCTGCCCCACGCGGTGATCCTGTCGATCCACTCCTTTACCCGGCAACTGCGCGGCCGCGACCCGCGGCCCTGGGACATCGGCGTGCTCTATGCCGAAGACGACCGGCTGGCGCGGCCGCTGATCGCGGAACTGGAGGCGGCGGGCGACATGGTGGTCGGCGACAACGAACCCTACTCGGGCCACCTGCCCGGCGATGCCATCGACCGCCACGCCATCGCCCATGGCCGGCCCAACGCGCTGATCGAACTGCGCAACGACCTGATCGCGGACCACGAAGAACAGCGCGCCTGGGCCGAGCGGCTGGTGCCGATCCTGACCCGCGCGCTGGAAGTGTCGGGCGTTTGATCTGGCAGACCCCCATACCCATCCTGCACCGTTTTGCGGTTTGGGTCCGTCTTGCGGCGATCCTGCTGGCGGTGCCGGTCAACGCCGCGCCGTTGGGCGACCAAATACCGGATTTCGAAGACCTGCCAATGTGCGCGCTGCACGTCCAATTTGACAAACCCATCGCCGTTTCGACGGTTTGCCTGACACCGCAGGACAGATGGATTTCACTGAACGGCGGGGTTCTTCATCTCAACCAAAGAAACCTTGAATTCGGCACGTCCGGCCCACTTGAGCAGGCGGCCCCCCTGCCCGCCGAAGTGACCGAAATCATTGGACGCCTGCGCGCCTGCGCCGCGAAGATCGCTTGCGTGTCACAGCAACAATTCCCCGAGGCAATTCTTCTGTTTTCCGAAATCAGCACCACACCAACGGTCTTTGTCGCCAGACTGCGGGGCGACCGGAGCGGGATACTGGGCCAGGTGCTGCCGCCCGATCTGGCCTATGTTTTCCATGCGGACGGGAAGGTTGCTGTTCTGCACGCCCAGGATGGGAAATGGAGACTGAGGAACACTGACTTCGGGTTCTTCGGCATTGCGATCTTGCCGGCCACGGCCACAACCTTGTGACACGGGCCCGGGGCAGGAAACCCGACTGACACATGTTGCGGCCCACACCGCCTCACCCCATATATATGCTGAGGGCGCAGCCGCCCCGGCCCGCGCCTTTTGATCCGAAAGGAGGCCGCCCATGACCCTTGCCACCCTGACCGCCCTGTTCGGCTGGATGACAGTGCTGAACTTTGCCATGATGCTGTTCACCATGGCGATCCTGCTGGTGGCCCGCGACTGGGCCACCGGGTTCCAGGCGCGGCTGTTCGGTCTCCCGCAGGACGAGGTGAACCGGGTGTTCTACACCTGGCTGGGCAATTACAAGCTGCTGACGCTGGTGTTCGCCCTGATCCCCTATCTGGCGCTGCGCATCGTCGCCTGACGGTCGCCCGGCGATTGTGCAGATGCCACAGGTTTGCTACCCCTGACCGACCCAGATGACAGGAGCCCGCCCCATGGACAAACAGACCGAGATCGAACTGCAGGCCGCCGCCTTTCGCCGGCTGCAGCAGCACCTGATGCAAGACCGCACCGACGTGCAGAACATCGACCTGATGAACCTCGCCGGTTTCTGCCGCAACTGTCTGTCGCGCTGGTATCAGGAGGCCGCCAACGAACGCGGCATCGAGATGACCAAGGACGAGGGCCGCGAGATCTACTACGGCATGCCCTACGACCAGTGGAAGGCACAGCACCAGACCGAAGCCAGCCCCGAGAAACAGGCCGCCTTCGAGGTGGCGTTCAAAGAAAACGTGACCGACCGGGGCTGAGCCCGTGCATCGCGCGCCAGGATCCGAGCATCCTGGCCGCGCTTTCAGCCGCCTTTGGCCAGTCCCCGTAGCAACCGGTCGGCAGTGAGCCCAAGGATGAGCCCCGGCCCAAAGGCCGTCAGCGGTCTGGCCAGGTTACTCAGCGAGCCGAAATTGATGCCCAGCACCGAAGCACCGAACAAAAGGCTCAGGACAAATAGGAACGTGACCGCGAGATTGCCAATTGCACGGATCATCGCCGCATCGCCCGCCAACGTGAAATCCAGCGCCCGGCGGTATTCGGCATGCATTGCCATGGCATGCCGCCGGACCAACAGGGCGCAGCCGAACCCGGCCAGCGCCGCCCCGGTCGCACCGGTGACGTTTTCGACCTTGTTCCACAGCACAGCAACTTCGAGGTTCTCGACATCGACCAGCTGCAATGACCGGATGACCTGGTAAACCCCAAGCAGAACAAGCGCCAGCAACAGCGTCAGCGCCACCTCCTTCAAGCCCAGGTGAAAGGCGCGCCGGCGGACCGACAGCCGGTCGCGCAGCAGGTCCTGTTCGATCTGCCGCAACTGAGCGATACAGCTTTCCAGCGGGGCGCCCTCCCAGGCCTGGTTCAGAACGGCGCAGATCTCAGCCCGCCGCTGCTCATTGTATGGGTCGGGCACAAGACCTGAGTGGACGAGGCCAAGACAGGTCCGCGCCGCATCCCAGACCTCGACGATGCCCGCGCTCGGCCCCCAGGCAAATTCCACCCCGACGTCGCGGGGGCGAATGCGGTCTCCATCGACGACAAAAGCGGATGCAGCCATCAGATTGGACCAGTGAGCCCGATTGCTTCGATGTAGAAGCCGAACAGATCAACTCCCTGCAAGGATACCGTCACCGGCAGATCGCGGGTCACCAGACCGATATCGCCATCGTCCGTGCGTGCGTCGGAAAAGGATCCCAGCGGAATGTCCACCGTTCCGCCTGCAAAGCTGCGAAACAGCGGTTCGGCCGCCTGGTCTGCCTCGAAAACCACCTGGTCCACAGCTTCCAGTCCCAGTTCCTGCAAACCGCCGATGCGCAACGTAACTGCCCCGGCCAGTTGCGGCCAAACAGTCAGCTCGCTGGTGAGCGCATCGACGCCCAGGCTGGCGCTCAACCCGATTTCCTCTTTCTCGAAATCGTAGGTTGTTCCGATGATCACGGTGAAGGCGCTTAGCGGCGGTGGATCATCCGTACCACCCGACCGTTCCAGATAGGCCGTCCAGTCTTCGGCGTCAGCCGGGATCGAGGCGATGATTCCGGAGTTCATCGAGAACACCGTCTGCTCCTGCTCCCGCAGACCGCCTTCGATCTGGTCAAAGAAGTCCCGCGCCGAAATCTCCGACAAGACCGGATCCTCGACCGCCTGAACCCTCGTGATCCGCGCGCCCGGCGCCGCAGGCACCCCGGTGGCCTCGGCGCTTTCAAAGAAACTGTCCACATCGAAGTACTCATAGTCATCGCCCACCGACAGCCCCAGTTCCCGCAGATCCCGCTCCTGCGGCTTCAGCGACCGCTTCCAGGCCTCGATCTTGGCACGTCCACGGGGCAGCGTGCCCGACAATAGCGTGCTAGGGCGCGGCCCCTTCCACTTGAAGCTGACCCAGCCTGACCCGTGCAGGTTCTCGATGCAGCGCCGGTAAAGAAACGCGCCATTGCGATCGACGGCGAAACCCGAGGTGTAACCGACATGGAAATCGTCCTCTTCGATCGTATCGCTGACAGAGTCGCGAAACATCTGCATCTCTGGGCAGAATTCGGCCGCCACCGGGGACGCCAGAGCACAGGACAGGGGAAATATGAAGCGAAGCATCTTATGTCTCCAATGTACAAAATTAATTGAATCAATGGGGCAAGTGTCCCGAAACCGGCCATGATTCGCAACGTTCCCGCACAGAGTCTGTTCGCGCGACGCCATTCCCGACGCCGCAACGGACGCCTAGACTGACCCCATAGCAGGATTTGCCCGACGAGGCCCCACATGACCCAGACCATGCCCACCTACTTCATCTCGCACGGCGGCGGCCCATGGCCATGGCTGCCCGCCATGCGCGCCGCGCTGCAACCGCTTGAGGTCTCGCTGGCGCGGATGCCGGCCGAACTGGCACAGCGTCCCCGCGCGGTGCTAATGATCTCGGGCCACTGGGAGCGGGACGCCTATACCGTGATGACCTCGGCGCGCCCGCCGATGGTCTACGATTATTACAATTTCCCGCCCGAAACCTACGAGATCACCTATCCCGCCCCCGGCGCGCCCGAGATCGCCGCCCACACCGCCGAGCTGATCGCCCGGGCCGGGCTGCCGGTGGCGGAGGATGGCGAACAGGGGTTCGACCACGGCACCTTCGTGCCGATGGCGCTGATGTATCCGCAGGCGGACATGCCGCTGTTCCAGGTCTCGATGCGGCACAGCTACGACCCGGCCGAACACATGGCGCTGGGCCGCGCGCTGGCGCCGCTGCGTGACGAGGGGGTGCTGATCGTGGGCTCGGGACTGAGCTATCACAATCTGCGCCAGTTCGGCCCGCAGGCGCGGGTGCCCTCCGCCGCTTTCGATCACTGGCTGACCGAGGCGCTGGCGCTGGCCCCGGCAGACCGCACACAGGCGATCGCAAACTGGGAACAGGCCCCCCATGCGCGCGACTGCCACGCGCGGGAGGATCACCTGGTGCCGCTGTTCACCGCCCTCGGCGCGGCCGAGGCGGCCCCTGCAACGCGGGTCTATCACCAGACCGGGATCTTTGGCGGCGTCACCGCGTCCAGCTGGCGGTTCGGCTGACCGCCCGGTGCCGGCAGACCCCGGCAGACCCGATCGCGGAATGGATGCGCGGGGAAGGCAGATACAGACAGGGGTTTCGGATCGGCTGCGCCGATCCGACCGGCGCGAGGGGCGTTGCCCCTCGCGCTCTGCGATGTGTCGCCAAAACTACGTTCGTGCCGACTTATCCGGCCAGACCCGGCCCCTGCAGATGCGGCGCCGCCCTCCGCACGTTTGCCCGCCGTTCGCCCCGCGCCTTCGAGGGCGCTGTTTGGGCAGGCCGAAGCGCCCGGAACACACGGCCCCGGCACTGACCGCCGGCTACCGCTCGGCAATTTCCACTGCATCAGATTGTCCACCTCAGTGGTTTCGGATCAGCTACGCCGATCCGACCGGCGCGAGGGGCGTTGCCCCTCGCGCTCTGCGATGTGTCGCCAAATCTGCGCTTGAGCCGGCTTATCCGGCCAGCCCCGGTGCCTGCAAATGCTCCCCCCCAGCACGCTTGCCCGCTGTCCGTCCCGCGCCTTCGAAAGCTCTGTTTGGGCGGTAAGAAGCGCCCGGAACACACGGTCCCGGCACTGACCGCGAGTTACCGCTCGGCAATTTCCTCTGCATCAGATTGCCCACCTCACAGGTTTCGGATCGGCTTCGCCGATCCGACCGGCGCGCGGGGCGCTGCCCCTCGCGCGCTCCGGAGGAAATCATACGGTGCAAGCCGCAAAAGACCGACACCGATACCGACAAACAAAGAAACCCGGCCTCCGGCCAGCCGCCCCCCGGAGCCAAACGGCCAGCTGTATCGCCCCACCGGTCCGACCCGGCGCAGCCGCGCTTTCAGGGCGCGGGGTGGGCGGGTGGGCGCGCCCTGAAAGCGCGGTCCCGCCCTCCGCCTCAGAAAACGACCTCAGACCGCGGCCTTGCGGCTTTCTTCCAGATAGATCTCGCGCAGGCGGGGCGCCACCCGGCCCGGCGTGCCGTCGCCCAGCTGCGCACCGTCGATTTCCACCACAGGCATGACGAACGTGCTGGCCGAGGTGATGAACGCCTCGTCGGCCTCTTTCGCCTCTTCGATGGTGAAATTGCGCTCCTCGACCTCCATCTGCGCCTCGCGGGCGAACCGCAGCACTGCTGCGCGGGTGATGCCATGCAGGATATCGGTGGACAGGGCGCGAGTGATGATCTTGTTGCCCTTGACGATATAGGCATTGTTGCTGGTGCCCTCGGTGACAAAGCCGTCCTCGACCAGCCATGCATCGTCAACGCCTGCCTTCTTGGCCATCATCTTGCCCATCGAGGGATACAGCAGCTGCACCGTCTTGATGTCGCGCCGGCCCCAGCGGATGTCCTCGATCGAAATCACCTTGATGCCGGTCCTCGCCGCCGGGCTGTCGGCCAGCCCCGGCTTGTTCTGGGTGAACAGCACGATGGTCGACGGCACCTCCGCCGGGTCGGGAAAGGCAAAGTCGCGGTCGGCGGGCGCGCCACGGGTGATCTGCAGATAGATCATCCCCTCGTCGATCCCGTTCAGCCGCACCAGCTCGCGGTGGATCTCCAGCAGCTCCGCCTTGGTCACCGGCGCCGCCATGTCCAGCTCGCTCAGCGAGCGTTCCAGCCGCACGGCGTGACCGTCGAAATCCACCAGCTTGCCGCCCAAAACGCTGGTCACCTCATAGACGCCATCCGCCATCAGGAACCCGCGGTCAAAGATCGACACCTTGGCCTGATCCTCCGGCAGATAGTCTCCATTCACGTATACGGTACGGGTCATCTGTGTCTCCTTGTCCGGGCCCATGGCGGATTGACGCCGCGCCCTGTTCCTGCTGTTGCTTTCCCGGTACAGCGAAACGCCCGAAAGGAAAAGCCATGTCCACGACCAATGCCGCGCTGATCATGCTGGCCGCGGGGGTTGGTATCCCGATCCTGGCTGCGCTGAATGCCGCGCTGGGGCAACGGCTGGGCTCGCCGGTGGCGGCGGGGCTGATCCTCTTAGCGGTTGCGCTGGCGGTCACGGCGGCCGTGTTCGCCTTTTCCGGCGGCTCGTTGCGGGCGGCCGCCTCGGCGCCGCCGCACCTGTTCCTTGGCGGCGTTCTGGTGGCCTTCTACGTGCTGTCGATCACCTGGGTCGCGCCCACCTTCGGCGTTGGCAACGCGGTGTTTTTCGTGCTGATCGGGCAGTTGGTCTCGGCCGCGGCGATCGACCATTTCGGGCTGTTCGGCGCCCAGACGCACCCGCTGACGCTGGCGCGCGCGGGCGGTATCGCGGTGATGGGCGCCGGCGTGTTCCTGACCCAGATCGCGGGGCGCGGCTAGGGTCAGCCCCACAGCGCGGCGGTGGGCGGGTGCACGCCCCTGTCGTCGTATGTCAAAGCGTTGTCCCGGTCCTCGGCCAACAGCAGCGGCCCGTCAAGGTCCGTCACGGCCGCCCCCTGCGCCACCAGCACCGCAGGCGCCATCGCCAGCGAGCTGCCCACCATGCAGCCCACCATCACCCCGTATCCCCCGGCCAGCGCTGCCGCGCGCAACGCCAGCGCCTCGGTCAGCCCGCCGGTCTTGTCCAGCTTGATGTTGACCACGTCGTATTTGCCCGCCAGCCCGGCCAGGCTGGCCCGGTCATGACAGCTCTCGTCGGCACAGACCGGCACCGGGCGCGCCATCCCGATCAGCGCCTCGTCCTGCCCCGCCGGCAGCGGCTGTTCCACCAGATCCACCCCCAGCCGAACCAGATGCGGCGCCAGATCGGCATAGACATCCGCCGACCACCCCTCGTTGGCATCGACGATGATCCGGGCCGCCGGGGCGCCCGCGCGCACCGCCTCCAGCCGCGGCATGTCATCCGGTGTGCCCAGCTTGATCTTCAGCAGCGGCCGATGCGCGTTGGCCGCCGCCTGCGCCCGCATCGCCTCGGGCGTGTCCAGCGACAGCGTATAGGCGGTGATCTCCGGCCCCGGCGCCGGCAACCCGGCCAGCTCCCAGACCCGCCTTCCCGCGCGCTTCGCCTCCAGGTCCCACAGCGCGCAGTCCACAGCGTTGCGCGCCGCCCCCGCCGGCAACAGATCCGCCAGAGCCGCCCGGTCCAGATCGGCCGGCAGCCCGGCAATCTCCGCCGCCACACTCTCCAGCGTCTCGCCATAGCGCGCATAAGGCACACATTCGCCCCACCCCCGGTGCACCCCGTCGCTGACCCGAACCGTCAGCACCTGCGCCTCGGTCCGTGACCCGCGCGAAATGGTGAACACCTGAGCCAGCGGAAAGACGTCCTGCGTCACCTCGATCTGCACGCGCTTCTCCTTCATCTCTTTGCAAATACTCCGGGGAGCGCGAGGGGCAGCGCCCCTCGCCCCGGTCGGTTGGGGTTTGGCG
>NZ_JAIUZI010000006.1 GCF_020171285.1 Seohaeicola saemankumensis | reverse complement strand
TAGGGTTCAAGTCGCGCCATCTGCGCGTCCGTCAGCCAGAAGAGATCAGACATGTTCACCGCTCGTTTTCCGCGCGGTGAATCATGCAGTCACCAGAAAATCAATGGGTCCTGACCCTAGGGGTGCGCGCGTGCGAAATGAAAGCATCTCGCATTAGTCGGCCTGCACCATTTGTCCGGGACCCCGTCCCGGGCCGCGCCCGACCTCCCCCACGGGGAGGGCGCACTGCGTGCCCCCTCGGTGCTGTCGCACCCCTCCGGGCTCAAAAGGTCCACCGGACCTTTTGCAAGACGCCCTCCGGCCCGAGGTCGGGCGCGGCCCTGCCGGTTCACCCGGTGTCTACGCCCCAAAACCTTTGTACAAAACGGCAAAACCCCCGCTGCACCCCTGTACAAAACGGTCAAAACGCGGCGCGTTAGCCCGGCAACCGCACCAGATGGTTGTCCCACCGCACATCCGACAGGATCCGCGACGCACCACCCAGCTGCACCATCGCGCCCAACCCGGTCGAGGCGATGAAACCCGCCCCCGCCGCGCCCAATCCGCAGACGTCTTCCAACATCACGTTATCGGTGCAATCCCCTGTTTCCACGTCAAAAACCTGCACCTTTCCACCGCGCGGAGAGCTCACCGCAACCCGGCTCCCATCCCCGGAAAACGCCACGCTGCCGCCATAGCCCTGCAAGCCCTCCGTTTCCAGCATCCGCAGCCCCTCGCCCTGCCGGTGCAACGCCAGAACCGAAGGAAAATCAACAGCTTGCCCCTGCCACTGCATCGCCACCGCCACCAATCCGTCACCCCGCACGTCCAGGTGCCGGATCGAGTTCATGTGCAGCGCCCGTGGCAGCTCCACCACTTCCCGCACGTCCCCGTTTTCCGATAGATAACAAAGGTTTGGACGCATCACCGGCAGGTTTAGCTTGGCCCGTCCGCTCTCCGGATGGGTCTCGATCCCGCCATTTGCCACCACCAGCGTTTCCCCGTCCGGCATCAGCCGAATGTCATGCGGCCCGACCCCGCCCGAAGCAAACTCCCCAACCCGCCGATAGCCTGCCGCGACGTCCCAGATCCCGATCACTCCCTGTGCGTTTTCATAATCATTCTCAACAGTTAGCAGCCGTTCTCCATCCGCGCTGAACACCCCGTGACCATAGAAATGCCGCCCCTCCGGCGCCTGCAATTCCGCCACCACGCGCCCCGTCGCGCAGTCCAGCACAAAGGCAAATTTCCCGGGCCGCCGGGCAAAACCCACCGCCAGCGGCAACACCGGATGCGCCGCCGCCGCATGGCCCCGTCCGGGCAGAGCCAGACGAAACACTTCATCCCCCAAAGCACTGAGACCAAAAAGATAATTCCGCCCTTCAGGATCCTGACCCGCGCTCAGAAACCGTGGCCCGCCCACGCTGGCCCAACCCGCCGGCGCCAGCCCGCTGGCCAGCAACCCCGCCAGAAATCCCCGTCGTGACGGCATGTTCAATCTCCATCCATCGCATTGAACCCGGCCGCAACGCCCAGCGACGGGCCGAGTTCCTCGACCGCCCTGGTGCGGACGTCGTTCACCGACTGCTGCAGCGCTTCTATCCGAAACCGGCTCTGCGGCTCTGCCACGCCGGCAAAGACCGGGTCCTGCAGCGCTTCCGCGCGCTCCAGCACAACATCAAATTGTTCCTCTAAGCTAATGGAAAGACGATTATCTTTGCCCGCCAATAGAACCGCCAGCTGCCGCAGAGCGGTCATCGACAGCCGGACATTCTCCAGCGACCGCCCCGATCTCCGGGTCTCGGCGCGTTCGGGGCACGGGCGTTCGAAACTGCCCAGCGGACGTCCCAGCCGCAGGTCGGCGTTGATCTGCAACCCGGTGTCCAGCGCCTTGAACAGCTCTTGCAGCACCTCGCTTTCGTCCTTGTAGGGGCCACTGCCCGGATGTCGCATTGCCGCCGCGTAACCGCCTGTCCAGTCGTCAAAAACAGCCCTTGCCGTCGCCGCGATATCGGCCGTCATGGCACGGATCAGGGCGCAGCGGTAATCGGCCTCGCCCAGCTCCGCAAACGCCGGATCATACAGCATCAGCTCCAGCGCATAAAACCCACGCCCGGCGATCGACACCTCGGCGAACCGCGCCGGGTCCCCGACCACCGGATCGGCGGCGGCGATCAGCCCTGACAGCGCCTTGGGCGTGCGCCCGCGGGTATCCGGCCAGAACGCCAGCGCAAAGCCGCGCGACGCCGTTTCCGCCGGGCCGAACCGCAAGTGGCTGACCCCGATCCAGGCGTCGAACGCCTCGGACCATGGGCCGCGCAGCGCCGCCGGCGTGCAATCGGCCACCGCCGCCTCGCTCAGATCTGCCGCGCTCTCCGAGAGCAGCTGCATGCGTGGCAGAACATGCTGGTCCAGCACCGCGTCAATGGTGGCCTGACGCGGACCGGCGACCGCCCCCGTGGCGATGAGACAGAGAGAGAAGGTAAGGGATTTCAACATCATGGATCAGAGACTTTCCAGAAATCGGATCAGGTCGGCACGGTCGGCGGCGGGCATGGCGACCACGGTATCCCGCGCCGCCTGCGCCTCGCCACCATGCCACAGGATCGCTTCGAGCAGGCTGCGCGCGCGGCCGTCATGCAGGTATGTCGCCTGCCCGCCGACCTGCGCCGTCAGCCCGATCCCCCAGAGCGGCGCGGTGCGCCATTCGCGGCCCGTGGCGCGCCCCTCGGGGCGATGATCGGCCAGCCCTTCGCCCATGTCGTGCAGCAGCAGATCGCTGTAGGGCCAGATCAGCTGAAAGCTCTGTTCGGGCTGGCCCTCCAGCCGGTGGGTCACGAACTTCGGCGTATGGCAGGCCACGCAGCCGCTGTCATAGAACAGCTTCTTGCCGCGCAGCACCTGGCGATCCCCGGCCCTGCGTCGGGCCGGCACGGCCAGGTTGCGGCTGTAGAAGGCGACGATATCCAGCGTCGGCCCGTCCACCTCGAACACGCGCGCGTCGCCGTCGCCGTGGGGCGCGGCCCGGCACCCGCCCTGGCGCGCCGTGCAGTCGCCCCAGGCATCGGGATACAGCGGCGTCGACAGGCCGAGGTCATGGGCAAAGGCATCCGCCACCTGCTGGCGGATTGTCGGCTGCCCCGCCTTGTGGCCGAACCGGCCCAGCATCGGGTGATCATGCTCGCGCGACCACACCACGTTGGCCTTGCCCGAGATACCGTCGCCGTCGCGGTCGTCCTCGTCCGCGCGCGCCAGGATATCGGCGGCCGGGATCGCCTCGAGCAGCCCAAGACCGATCATCGGCGGCGCGATGCGGGGGCTGGTCATGGCCCGGGCGTGCAACGGCCCATATCCGAGGTCGTACAGCGCATAGGCCGGCGCCCGCAGCCGAGCGGTCTCGCCACCGGACAGCGCGATATCGCGTTCGGCATAGGTCACCTCCAGCCGGTATTCCGCCGGATGGCCGGGCAGGCTGACATCCTGCAACTGGGCGCCATAAACCGGATCGGGCGCGGTGGCATGATAGCCGGGCACCCCGGCCATCGGCGCATCCTCGCCCGGCACCGACAACCGCATCACCAGCGAGGCCGCCGGATCGCCCCGCCCGTCGCGGATGTGACAGCTTTCGCAGGCCCGCGCGTTATAAAGCGGCCCCAGCCCGTCCGACGCCTTGGTCGAGGACGGCGCGGACACCCACAGCTTCTGGAACAGCGCGTTGCCGGTACGGAAATCCAGCTCGCGTTCGAAATCCATCCCCGCCGAGGGCTGGGCAAAGGCATCCCTGTCGGTGCGGGCGGGTACCGTCGCGCCGCCGCCGGGGCGGGTTTCAAAGCGTTCGATGTCGGTGAAATGCGCAGCAGGCCGGGTGATATCCACGACCTTCTGCCGATCCGTGGCGTCGCGCGGCACAGCCGGCACATGCGGGTCCCCGGACGGAACCGGGGCTGCGGCGGCGAGTGTTGCCACACTCGCCGCCGTGAGGGCAAGTTTACTCGCCTTCGTCCATCTTGGCCGCATTGAGCTGGGCATAGTTCTGCTCACCGACACGGTCATAGAGGTCAAGCTGGGTTTCGAGAAAGTCGATATGGCCTTCTTCATCGGAAATCAGGCTTTCGAACAGACCCATCGAGACATAGTCGCCCGCCTCGCGGCAGTATTCCCGCGCCTCGATGTACAGCGCGCGCGCATCGTGTTCCGCGGCCAGATCGCATTCCAGCGTTTCCTTCGGGTTTTGACCAATCCGCAGGGGATCGAGCTTTTGCAGGTTCGGGTGGCCTTCGAGAAAGATGATCCGTTCGATCAGCTTGTCCGCGTGGCCCATCTCTTCGATGCTTTCCTCGCGGCTTTTCTTGGCCATGTGGACCAGACCCCAGTCCTCCTGAAGCCGGTAATGCAGCCAGTACTGGCTGACCGCCGTCAGCTCATGGCGCAGAGATTTGTTGAGGTATTCGATAACCTTGGGGTCGCCCTTCATGAACTGTCTCCTTGTTTAGATTGGTTCTAAGATCGCGGAGTGCAGCAGGAACTTCAAGGTTTTTATTGCTTCGCATGGTGCTCAGGAAAAGAGGCATGCAGCTACCGCAATCCGCTGATTTTCCCAGCGCATTATACACTTTGCCGGGATTGATTAGCGTGTCGGGATCCGCGGCGCGCATCCAGTCCACAGCGGCGTGAATGTCGTGATCCGTGATGTTCATGCAGTGACAGACGATCATGGCGCAACCATCCCTTGGGTGTCTCCCGGACTCGGCAAGCCCGATTACCTGACATCATTAGTCGGAAATATATCGCGACGCCAGAGTTTTCCGACCTCTTCACTCAGGTATGGCGATTTGCCGCAAAAAAGGGCCGCGAGAATACGCGGCCCTTTTCCGATTGGCACCCGGAGGGATCCGGGCGCCACCGAGGAAACAGCAGGCGGTTCAGCCGCCAAAGGAATAGACCAGGTTCAGGCCGACCACCTTGTCCTTGACCCCGTTGTCATCCACATGCGCCAGCGCGCCGCCCATCAGCAGGTTATCCGTCAGCGGGTACTCCACCGCGATCGACGCCAGGTCGGTGACCCCCGCGCTGCTGATGTCGCGGCGCGCGTAGGTGCCGGAAATCGTCGTCTTGCCGATGGCATAGGCGGCGTTCAGCGTGACATAGGTGGCGTCGTCGGCGCTGCCGCCATAACCGTCTAAAGAGGCGACTTCGGCAAACAGGTCCAACGGCAGGCCGGTGGGCGTAAAGGAATGGCCGATCCCGGCCACGATGCCGGTCTCGTCGGACACATCGCCCGCCCCCGCCGACAGGTGGCGCACACCGATATGGGCATAGGTGGCATCCCACTGGTTCGACCACTGGATCGCGGCATTGTTGAACTCGCCGGTGTTGCCCGCGCCGCCGGCGGCCGTGGTATTGCGGCCCCGGTTGAACCCGGCGGATTCGCTCAGCACCGTGTCGTCATCGTAAAAGATGCCAAACGACAGGGTGCCCGCCGCGCCCAGATCGACATCGGCCAGCGCACCGATCTTTTCGGTCAGCTCATAATCCTCGGCCAGGCTGCCGCCAAAGAAACCGGCCGTCGAATCCCAGGCCGATCCGAACACCGGATGCACCTTGCCCAGAAAGAACGTGCCGTTGGCGGCGTCGAATTTCACGCCCAGCTCGTGGAAATACAGGCCCATGTCTTCGAAAGACCGGTCCGCGACAGGCGGCGTCACCGACTCCCAGGTCAGCCCGGTAAAGATCGCCACCCCGCCGCCCAGCGCCAGTTCCCCGGCCACCTCGCCGATGGCATAGGTGTCGCGGATCTCGTTGCCCGGCACGGTCGATTCGAACACCGCTTCGCTGCCGATTTCCAGCGAGCCTTCCCATGTGAACCGCGCGCCGGTCTCTTCGGCGCGGGCGTCGGCCTGCGACAGGTCCTTGTCCTGCGCGGCCACGGCGCCGGCGAACGCCAGCATTGAGACGCCGGAGACCAGCGCCACAGTCAGCTTGTTTGTCATTTTTCGTGCTACTTTCTTGAGGGAGTAGCTGGGCTGGCTGCGGCGCTGGCTTGGCTATCTTGGGTGAGGGGTTACTTGAAAACCTCGCCGGGGTTGTCGAGACTGTCGGACCCTTCGACGGCGATCCCGTCCAGCCCCAGGGCGGCAACCACCCGTTCAATGCTGCGGGTCTGGTCGATCAACCCGTTGACGCCGCCCATGATCAGCATCTCGCCACCGGCATTGCCGCGCTCCAGCATCTGGTCATAGGCAAAGCCGGCCTCGGCGGCGACCTTGATCCGTGCCAGCGCCGCCATGGTCGCATCCAGCTTGGCGCGCATCTCCGCGTCCAGCGCGGCATCTGTGGCGGCAACCAGATCCGACAGCGACGCGCCGCTGACCAGCTCGCCATTCACCCGGACGTATTCGCCCAGATAGACGTTCTGAATGCCCAGCCCGTCGAAATAGTGGCTGTTGTGGGTGTTGTCCGAGAAACAATCGTGCTCTTCCTCGGGGTCGTTCAGCATCAGCCCCAGCCGCATCCGCTCGCCGGCCTGCTCGCCGTAGCTCAGGCTGCCCATGCCGGTCAGCATCGCCACGATGCCCGCATCGGGGTTTTCGGTGACTGCCGCGCGCGCGGCGCCGCCCTGCGCCCATTGCGCCGCCATCCACTCCAGATCGCTGACCAGCAGATCGGTCGCCGCTGTCAGATAGGCGCCGCGCCGGTCGCAGTTGGCGTTGGTGCAATCGTCGCCTGTGGCATAATCAGTCCAGGGGCGGTTGCCCGCGCCGGTGCCATGCCCGTTCAGATCCTGCCCCCACAGCAGAAACTCGATCGCGTGATAGCCGCTGGCGACGTTGGATTCGATCCCATCGGCCTCGTGCAGGGTCTCGCCGATCATCTCGGGCGTGATCGCGCTGGCGTCGACGGTGCCGCCCGAGATCTCGAGGCTGGGGTTGGCCACCACGTTCAGAACCGCCAGCGGGTTGTCATCGGTCGGTCCGCCATAGGCGGCATCGACATAGTCGATCAGCCCCTCGTCCAGCGGCCAGGCGTTCACCTTGCCCTCCCAGTCGTCGACGATGGCATTGCCAAAGCGAAAGACCTCGGTCTGCTGATAGGGCACCCGCGCCGCCAGCCAGGCCGATTTCGCCGCCTGCAGGTTTTCCGCCAACGGCTCGGCCACCAGCGCCTCGACCGCCGCCCGCAGCCGCTGCGCGGTGACCAGGCTGTCGCCGTATTTGGCCGCCGCGATATCGGCATACGTTGCGACAACATCGGATTTCTCGACCGCCATGGCCATCGAACCGGCCATCAGGCCAATCGCGGCGGTGGTCACAAACAGGGTCTTCATATCGCTTTTCCTCATGTTCAAGCAGTGGCGGCGCGGGGCATCGCCGCGCGCGCCGGGTTATTTGGTCAAAATCAGCTTTCCGGCCCGGGTGATGCGCAGGTAATAGACCTGCCCGTTCAGCAGGATCTGCGCCTGCGTGCCGCCATCGGTCAGATCGGTTGCCGCATGCACCGGACAGCGCTGCTGCGCGCCGGTGCTCGATGTGTCGGGATCAGTCATTGGCGCGCGGCATCCAGCCGCCAGTCGCAGCAATCCAGCCAGTCGCGCTGACCGCCATCGCCGCCCGCCGCCTCGGTCTGGGCAAACCAGTCCAGCAACTCGGGCCGAAAGAGCCGTCGAGTCTCGGGAAGGGGGAGAGGCGCGAA
The DNA here is from genome assembly GCF_020171285.1 of Seohaeicola saemankumensis. GTDB lineage: Bacteria > Pseudomonadota > Alphaproteobacteria > Rhodobacterales > Rhodobacteraceae > JAIUZI01. The sequence goes on along the minus strand of NZ_JAIUZI010000006.1, from coordinate 180,264 downwards.
TTCCTGCCGCATAACGCGTTTCCATATCCGTTTCGGGGCATCGGGCTTCCCAGGACGAGGCAGGGTGGCTGGATCTGCCGATTAGTTGAGCGAAAACGTCAGGTTTGTCAAGCAACCCCGCCCCCAAACAATAAAAGCCCCGCCGGGGCGGGGCTTTCTGCATCGGGGATGATCAAAATCGGGGCGGTCCTTTTACGGTTCCCCGCCGCAGGCGCCGCCATGCGAGGCCAGATCGCGCAGGATCGGACAGTCGGGCCGGTCGTCTCCGGCGCATTCGGCCACCAGATGCGACAGCGTCTTGTGCATCTCCTGTAGTTCTTCCAGCTTTCGCTCGATTCGGGCGAGATGATCGCGCGCGATCTCCCTGACCTCGAAACTGGTGCGCGCCCGATCCTCGTACAGCGCCATCAGACTGCGGCAATCCTCGATCGAGAACCCCAGCGACCGCGCCCGCCCCAGAAACGCCAGCTTGTGCAGGTCCGACTCGCAGAACCGGCGGTAACCGTTCGTGTCACGCCCCGGCCGTACCAGCCCGATGTCCTCGTAATAGCGGATGGTCTTGGCCGGCAGCCCCGAGCGTTCGGCAACATCTCCGATGTTCATCTGTCTCTCCTTTACTCTGCGGGCGCCGTGCGCACCGGGGCCGGTGCGGGTCCGCTTTCGCCCTCGTCCATCGCCTGCCGCACGAACCGCAGCCGCAGCGCGTTGCTCAGCACAAAAACGCTCGACAGCGCCATCGCCCCCGCCGCCAGCACCGGCGACAGCAGCACGCCAAAAGCCGGGTAGAGCACCCCGGCGGCCACCGGGATCAGCGCGGTGTTATAGGAAAACGCCCAGAACAGGTTCTGCCGGATGTTGCGCATGGTCGCGTCCGACATCCGAAAGGCATTGACCACCGCGCCCAGGTCGCCGGACATCAGCACCACGTCTGCCGCTTCGATCGCCACGTCCGTGCCAGTGCCGACGGCGATGCCGACGTCGGCCTGCGCCAGCGCCGGCGCGTCGTTGATGCCGTCGCCGACAAAAGCCACGCGCCCGCCCGCCCGCAGGCTCTCCAGCGCCGCGACCTTGCCATCGGGCAGCACCTCGGCGACCACGTGGTCGATGCCCACCTGCGCGGCAATGGCCTCGGCCGTGCCGCGATTGTCGCCGGTGATCATCGCCACCTTCAGCCCCAGGTCGTGCAGCGCCCGGACCGCCGCCCGGGTCGAGGGCTTCAGCGGGTCCGAAACCGCGATAACCGCCGCGATCCGCCCGTCTATCGCGGCATAGAGCGGCGTCTTGCCCGCCTGCCCCAGCGCCGCCCCGGCCCCGGCCAGCGCGCCCATGTCGATGCCTTCGCGCCGCATCAGCCGGTCGGCGCCGACCAGCACGCGCCGCCCGTCCACAACCGCACTGACCCCGTGACCGGTGATCGAGGTGAACCCTTCCGCCTCGCCCGGCGACTCGCCCTCCGCCCGCACGATCGCCTGCGCGATGGGGTGTTCCGAGTTGCGCTCGACACCGGCCACCAGCCGCAGCACCTGCGCCCGGTCGAACCCATCGGCCAGCGTCAAGTCGGTCAGCTCGGGCCGGCCCTGCGTCAGCGTCCCGGTCTTGTCAAAGGCCACCACCTGCACCCCCTGCAGCGCCTGCAAGGCATCGCCCTTGCGAAACAGCACGCCCAGCTCCGCCGCGCGGCCGGTGCCCACCATGATCGAGGTCGGCGTCGCCAGCCCCATTGCGCAGGGGCAGGCGATGATCAGCACTGCCACCCCGGCCACCAGCGCATGGCTCAGCACCGGCGACGGGCCGAACAGCAGCCAGACCAGCACGGTCAGCCCCGCCGCCGCCATCACGGCGGGCACGAACCACAGGGTGATCCGGTCGACCACGCCCTGAATCGGCAGCTTGGCGCCCTGCGCCTGTTCGACCATCCGCACGATCTGCGCCAGCGTGGTATCGGCGCCGACCCGCGTGGCGCGGAACTGGAAACTGCCGGTGCCGTTCACCGTACCACCCGTGACCGCGTCGCCCGGCGCCTTGGCCACCGGCACCGGTTCGCCGGTGATCATGCTTTCATCGACAAAGCTCGCGCCATCGCTGACCTCGCCGTCCACCGCGATCCGGTCGCCGGGGCGCACCAGCAGCACGTCGCCCGGCGCGATATCCTCCGCCGCCACCTCGACAACCTCGCCGTCGCGCAGCAGATGCGCCGTGCGCGCCTGCAGGTTCAGCAGCTTGTGGATCGCCTCGCCCGTCCGCCCCTTGGCGCGGGCCTCCAGGTACCGGCCCAGAAGGATCAGCACGACGATCACGGCGGCGGCCTCGAAATAGACCGCGCGGGTCCCCGCCGGCAGCAGCCCCGGCGCGAATGTGGCAACCACCGAGAACAGATAGGCCGCCGATGTGCCGACCGCGACCAGGCTGTTCATATCCGGCGCCCCGCGCAGCAGCGCCGGGAATCCCTTTGCGTAAAACTGCCTGCCCGGCCCGATCAAAACCAGCGTGGTCAGGACAAATTGCAAGACCCAGCTGGCCTGCATCCCGATCGTGCGGGCGATCCAGTGATGCAGGGCGGGCACCGCGTGCCCCCCCATCTCCAGCGCAAAGACAGGCAGCGCCAGCGCCGCCGCCAGCAGAACCTGACGCCTCAGGTCCCGCGCCTCGGCCTCCTTGCGCGCGCCCATGTCCAGCGCCGCGCCGCCCTGTTGCACCGTCGCCGGGTAACCCGCATCGGTCGCCGCCCGGATCAGCTCTGCCGGGCTGACCTGCCCCTCCAGGTAGCGGACCGTGGCGCTTTCCGAGGCCAGGTTCACCGCCACCTCCAGCACCCCCGGCACCGCCGCCAGCGCCCGGTCGACCCGGCCGACACAGGATGCGCAGGACATCGCCGAGATGGCCAGCGTCACGCTCTGCACCCGCGCCGGATAGCCCGCCGTGTCCAGCGCCGCCACCAGCGCGGCCGCATCCGGCGCGCCCTCGAAAGTGACGCGGGCCGATTCCGACGCCAGGTTGACCTGCGCCTGCGCCACACCCGGCACCGCCGCCAGCGCCCGCTCGGCGCGGCCCACGCAGCCCGCGCAGGACATGTTTGATATCGAAAGGTTCAGATCGTGATCGGCGGACATGGGACTGGTCCTTGGGCAAAGGAAACTTCTCTTCGCCCCTCATATAGGGCTTCCATCAACTGGAAGGTCAAGAGCCCCCCGCTGATCTTTTGCCGCACCCCCGGCGGGGTCAGAAACCGCTTGACCTTCCAGCACTGGAAACCGTCACAACCTGCGCAACACAGGAGCCCCCATGACCCGTTTCACCGTTCCCGACATGAGCTGCGGCCACTGCACCGCCGCCATCGAAAAAGAAATCAAAAGTGCCGACAGCGCCGCGCAGGTGGCCTGCGATCTTGGCGATCACTCGGTCAGCGTCACCAGCACGCTGGACAGCGCCGCGCTGATCGCCGCGATCAAGCAGGCCGGGTACACCGCGACCCCGGCCTGAGCCTCAGCCCTCAGCCTCAGTCGGTCTCGATCCGGAACCGGCTGTGACAGGCCGAACAGCTGCGCCCAACCTGAACAAAGACCTCGTTCGCCGGCTGTTCGGCTAGCGGCCCTGCCGGGGTGCCCGTGCCCAGCCCGTTGTCCGCGGCCAGACCCAGCGCCGTCGCCCGCGCCTCAAGCTCCGCCGCGAGTTCGGAAAACGCCTGCCAGTCCTGCCAGACCTCGGGCTTGACCTCGGACGGCGCATGGCCGCTGCCCTCGGGAAACAGGCGGGTCATCGCGTCGCCCCCGTGCGCCGCGATCCGCGCCGCGCCATCGCGCACCGCGGCCGCGTCATAGGGCGCCTGCCCGCGCATCATCGGCGCCATCGCCTTCATCGTGCCGGCCATGTCCTTCATCGCGGTCATCCGTTCCTTGACCACGCCCTTGGCCCCCGAATGCGCCAACGCCACCGAGGCCACCAGAGCCAGCGCGCAACCCGCGCTTATCGCTTTCCATTCCATCATCAGAAGATCCCGTTTTCCCGCTGCAATTCGCGCACATAGCGCGTGATCATGACCACGTCGCCCTCGGTCAGCCCCTCGACCGGCGCCATGTCGCCAAACCGCCAGTGATGCGCCTTTACCCCGAACTTCACCGCGCGCTGGAACGACAGGTCGCCATGGTGGCCCGGCTCATAGATCTTGTGCACCAGCGGCGGCGCGACCCCCTCCTGCCCGACCGCGTTGACCCCGTGGCAGGCGGCGCATTTCGCCTCATAGGCCCGCTTGCCGATCTGCGCGTTCTCCGACAGCTGCGCCGGCAGCGCCACAGTGACGATCGGCGCGCCCGGTGCGGCGGTGGCGGTCTCATCCGCTGTCTTGCCCAGCATAAGGTAACCGCCCACGGCGGCGGCCCCCACCAGCGCGATCATTGTGATGGCATGTGTTGTCTTCATGTCCCCAAACCTTCGTTCATGCGTCCGGCGGCCCGAATCCCTCGGCCCCGGTTCCTCGTGTTCGACCCCCGTTAGACCGACTTCCAGCGCTGGAGGGTCAAGTCCGAACTCACTCCTCAGCCGGGATCCGCCACCACCGGCGGCGCGGTTTCCGACACCGTCGCCCGGATCATGTCGCGGAACCAGACGTTGGCCGGGTCGGCCTCGGTATTGGCATGCCAATACAAATATATATCGACCACCGGCGCCGGAAACGGGGTCGGCAACAACTGGTGATCGAATAGCAGGTTGGCCCGGCGCGCCAGTGTCTCGGACATCGTCAGCAGCATGTTCGACGCCCCCACCAGCCGCATCGCGGAACTGATCTGCTGACAGCGCGCCTGCACCCGGCGCGCCTGCCCTTCGCGGGACAGCGCCAGATCCTCGGGGCCCAGCCCCTGCCCGCGCGAGGTGACCACCACGTGATCCGCCGCCAGGTAGCGGCCGATATCGATATCGCCGTCGATCTGCGGATGGCCGCGCCGAGCCACCACCACCGAAGGCGAGGCAGCTGGCAGATGCTCGCGCCGCACCTCGTCCGACAGCGGCAGGAAAATGTCGATCACCGCGTTCAGCTCGCCCGAGGCCAGCGCCGTCTCCATGCGGCGGCGGTCGAACGGGGTCGACGCCACCGAGGCCCGCGGCGCGCTCCGGCTCATCAGCACCGCCAGCGGCAGGAAATAGGAATCCTCCAGCAACGACCGCATCCCCAGCGCAAACTGCATCTCTGCCGTCGCCGGGTCGAACCCGTCCAGCTCGGCCAGCGTATGTTCGAACAGCCGCAGCGCCTGCCGCACCGGCCCGATCATCGCCTGCGCCTGCGCCGTCGGCACCAGCCTTTGACCGCGCCGCACGAACAGCGGATCGCCGATCCGTTCCCGCAACCGGCCCAGCGCATGGCTGATCGTCGGCTGCGACAGGTTCAGCATCTCGGCCGCGCGCGTCACCCCGCCCTGGGTAAAGATCGCCTCGAACACCACAAAGAGGTTCAGATCGGTTCTGGATATATGCACGATGTCTATGTCCAATCATATCTATCATTCATTTTACTTATGTCTGGACAGGGTGCAAGACCAAGCGCAGGAGGAGGCCCCGATGACCGCGACACCCTTGGGCTTTGATACCGGCCGTCTGGCCGATCACCTGGAAACCGCGCTGCCGGGCACCGGCCCGGTCACGCTGGAGCCGATCAGCGGCGGCTTTTCCAATCCCTCCTTCTTCATGGGGTTCGGCGGCGAACGTTACGTTCTGCGCAAACAGCCGCCGGGCGAGCTGCTGCCCTCGGCCCATGCCATCGACCGCGAATTCCGCGTCCTCAGCGCGCTGCGCGGCACCGCCGTGCCGGTGCCCGCCGCGCTGCACTACTGCGCCGACGCCAGCGTGATCGGCACCCCGTTCTATGTGATGGAGCGGCTCGACGGCCGGGTGTTTCACGACAACGCCCTGCCCGGTGTGCCGCCCCGGCAACGCGCCGCCATGTTCGAGGCGATGAACGCCACCCTCGCCGACCTGCACCAGCTGGACCTCGATGCGCTGGGTCTGCGCGACTATGGCCGCACCGGCGGGTTCTTTGCCCGCCAGATCGCCCGCTGGACCCGCCAGTACGATGCCGCCAAGACCCGCGAGATCGACGAGATCCCCGAACTGGCCAGTTGGCTGGCCGCGCATCTGCCCGAAGATGACGAAACCACACTGGTGCACGGCGACTACCGGCTCGGCAACCTAATCTTTCACCCCAGCCGCCCCGAAATCCTGGGCGTGCTGGACTGGGAGCTTTCGACGCTGGGCCACCCGCTGTCCGACCTCGGCTACAACCTGATGCCCTGGACCATGCGGCCCGGCGAACAGGCCGGGCTGGCCGGGCTCGATCTGGCCCAGCTGGGCATCCCGGCCATGCACGCCTACGCCGCCCGCTACTTTGCCCATCGCGGCCTGCCCGATGGCTATCACCCGTTCTACACCGCCTTCGCCTTCTTCCGGCTCGCGGTGATCTTCGAAGGCATCGTCAGCCGCGCCGCTCAGGGCATCTCGGTGCCCGGCGCGGCGGATGTCGCTCACCTCGGCCGGGTCTGGGCCCGGCACGGACTAACCCTCGCAGGAGACGGAAATGGACTTTGAATACTCCCCCAAAAGCCTGGAACTGCAGACCCGGCTCAAAGCCTTCATGGACGACCACGTCATTCCCCGCCACGCGCAATTCGTGGCCGAGGCCGCCAACGGCACCCATGTGATCAGCTTCATGAACGACCTCAAGGCGCTGGCCCGCGAAGAGGGGCTGTGGAACATGTTCCTGCCCGGCCTGCACGACGACGAACCCGGCACCGGCCTGTCCAACCTCGACTATGCCCCGCTGGCCGAGATCATGGGCCGCCTGCCCTGGGCGCCGCAGGTGTTCAACTGCTCCGCGCCCGACACCGGCAACATGGAAATCCTGCATATGTTCGGCACCCCCGAACAAAAGGAACAATGGCTGAAACCGTTGCTGAACGGTGAAATCCGGTCGTGCTTCTCGATGACCGAACCCGATGTCGCCAGTTCCGACGCCACCAACATCGAAACCGTGATCCGGCGCGACGGCGACGACTACGTGATCAACGGGCGCAAGTGGTTCTCGACCGGCGCCGCCTCGCCCGACTGCAAGATCGCCATCGTGATGGGCAAGACCGACCCCGACAACCCCAACCGCCACGAACAGCAGTCGATGATCCTGGTGCCGCTGGACAGCCCCGGCGTGACCATCACCCGCGACATCCCGGTGATGAACCACCACAGCTACGAAAGCCACTGCGAGATCGCCTACCGCAACGTGCGGGTGCCCGCCAGCAACCTGCTCGGCGGCGCCGGACAGGGGTTCGCCATCGCCCAGGCGCGGCTCGGGCCGGGCCGCATCCACCATTGCATGCGCTCGATCGGACAGGCCGAACTGGCCTACGAGATGATGGTCGAACGCTCGCTCGAACGTAAGACATTCGGCAAATACCTGCATGAACACGGCATGCTGCAGGACAAGATCGCGCGCTCGCGGATCGAAATCGAACAGGCCCGGCTGCTGGTGCTCAAGGCGGCCTGGCTGATCGACCGCTACGGCACCAAGGCGGCCCGCGCCGAGGTCGCCATGATCAAGGTGGTGGTGCCGCAGATGCAGTCCGACGTCATCGACCGCGCGATCCAGACCTTCGGCGGCATGGGCGTTACCCCCGACACGCCGCTGCCCGATCTGTGGACCATGGCCCGCAGCCTGCGGATCGCCGACGGTCCGGACGAGGTGCACCTGCAGTCCATCGCCCGGATGGAGGTCAAAAAGGCCAAGGCCGGACCGCGTGACAGCCACCGTTTCTTCACCCTGCCCGACCGCGCCGCCGAGGCCGACATCCGCCCCGTGGCGGCGGAATGACCGACGCCGGCCGCCTGCTGGCCCTGCGCGAGATCGCCGGGTCCGACACCCATCTGGCCCAGGCGGTCCGGCGCGCCGCGCAGGGCCCCGCCGGGGGCCGCGACCCGGCCACGCTGGTCCGCGTCGGCGTGCTGGGCGCGGGTACCATGGGCCGGGGCATCGCGCTGGGCTTTGCCCGCTCGGGGCGGCAGGTGGTGCTGGTCGACCCCTCGGCCACCCAGCGCCGCGCCGCGCTGGCCGACCTGCGCCAGCAGGCGGAACGCGCAGCACCCGGAACCGCCGATCCGGAACAGGTCATGACCCGCATCCGGATCGCCCCGCGCCCCGACGCCTTTCGCGGCTGCGATCTGGTGGTCGAGGCAGTGCCAGAGGTGCTGAACCTGAAACATCAGGTGCTCGACCAGATCGAGGCCATCGCCGGCCCCGACGCCATTGTCGCCAGCAATACCTCGACGCTGGACATCGACGTGATGGCCGGGGCGCTGACCCGGCCGGACCGGTTCATCGGAACCCATTTCTTCCTGCCCGCCCACACCAATCCCCTGCTCGAGGTGATCCCGGCCCGGACCACCGCAGACGACACGCTAGCCACCGTCATGGCGCTGGCCCGCGATCTGGGCAAACGGCCGGTGATCGCGCCCAACGGCGACGGTTTCATCGGCAACCGGCTGTTCGACCGTTTCCACCAAGAGGCGATGTATCTGGTCGAAGAGGGCGCCTGGCCCGAAGAGGTCGATTGCGCGCTCGAAGACTGGGGCATGACCATCGGCCCGTTCCGCGCGCTGGACATGGTCGGCAACGACATCCCCTGGGGCGTGCGCCGCCAGCGCGCCCTGCGCGATGCCCCGCCGCCGCAACCGCGTATCGGCGACGCCCTCTGCGAGGCCGGCTGGCATGGCCGCAAGGCCGGGCGCGGCTGGTATCTCTATGATCGCGCCACGCCCCGAGGCCGCCCCTACGAGGATCTGCTGGCGCTGATCCGCCGGGAATCCCGCGCGCTGGGGCGGGTCCGGCGGCGCATCGGCGCGGATGAAATCGTCGCGCGCTGCCTGACCGCGCTGATGGTCGAGGCGATGGCCCTGCTGGCCGAGGGCCGCGCCGCGCGGGCCTCGGATATCGACGTGGTCTATGTCACCGGCTACGGCTTTCCCGCCGCACTGGGCGGGCCGATGCACATGGCCCGGCACCTGGGACCCGACCGCGTGCTGGCGCTGGCCCGGCACTTCGGCGCGCTCAGCAGCCGCGCCGACACGGCCTGGCGCCTGCCCGACACGCTGGTATCCCCCCGGCAGGCCGCGCAATGACGCTGTTCGACCTGACCGGCAAGGTGGCGCTGATCACCGGCGGCTCGCGCGGGCTGGGCCTGCAGATTGCCGAAGCCTATGCGCAGGCCGGCGCGCGGCTGATCCTCACCGCCCGCAAACCGGCCGAACTGGAGGCCGCGCAGCAGCACCTGCAACGCCTCGGCGCGCAGGTGGCGACGCTCGCCTGCGACCTGTCGCGCACCGATGACATCCCCGATGTCGCCCGGCGCGCCATGGACGCCTTTGGCGACATCGACATCCTCGTGAACAACGCTGGCACCAGCTGGGCCGCGCCGATGCAGGATCACCCGCTCGACGGCTGGACCAAGGTGATGACGCTGAACGTCACCGCGCCCTTCGTGCTGACCCGCGAAATCGGGCGGCGCGCCTTCCTGCCGCGCCAGAGCGGCAAGATCCTGAACATCGCCTCGATCGGCGGGCTCGGCGGCAACCGCGCCGACACCGGGATGTTCACCATCGCCTACAACAGCTCCAAGGCGGCGATGATCAACTTTACCCGCGCGCTGGCCACCGAATGGGGCCGCCACAACATCAACGTCAACGCACTGGCGCCTGGCTTCTTTCCGTCGAAGATGTCCGAACAGCTGATCGACCGGCTGGACCGGCTGCTGCTGCCGTCGGTGCCGCTGGGCCGCTTCGGCGGCGCCGACGACCTCAAAGGCCCCGCTTTGCTGCTGGTCAGCGACGCGGGGCGCCATATCACCGGCCAGTGCCTCGCCGTCGACGGCGGCGCCACCGCCTGAGGAGATCCCGATGACCCGCTTGCATCACCAGGTCTGGCCCAAAGGCCGCCCCCACGACGTGCCCCCCGCCACCATCACGCTGGACGACAGCCTGCGCGCCGCCGCCGCCCGGCTGCCCGACAAGGCTGCCATCGTCTTCTATGGCCGGACCACCAGCTATGGCGCGCTGAACGATCAGGTCGACCGGCTCGCCGGGCACCTGCAACAGGCCTGCGGTGTGCAAAAGGGCGACCGGGTCGGCATCTACATGCAGAACGCGCCGCAATTCGTGGCCGCGTTTTATGCCATCATCCGCGCCGGCGGCGTGGCGGTCCCGATCAACGCCATGAACATGGCCAGCGAGACCGCCTATATCGTCGGGAACGCCGGCATTCGCTGCCTCGTGGCGGCACAAGAGCTGCTGGCCCAGCTGTCGCCGCTGCTGACAGGCGGCGCGCTTGAGCATGTGATCGCGGCGACCTATGCCGATGCCCTGCCCGATCCGGCCCCGGCGGGCCTGCCCGACGTGCTCACCGCCGCCCCCGCGGCCCTGCCCCACGGCGTCACCGCATGGGCCGACGCGCTGGCCTCGGGGTACGCGGCGCAGCCTGTGGCACTGGATCCGGGTGACCTCTGCGTGATGCCCTATACCTCCGGCTCAACCGGGCGCGGCAAGGGTTGCCGCCACACCCACCAGAGCGCCCTGCACGCGGCCCGCTGCATGTACGACTGGTTCGGCATCGGCGAATCCGACGTCTACCTCTCGGCCGCGCCGATGTTCCACGTGGTCGGGCTGCAGGCCGGCATGGTGGTGCCCATCGCCACTGGCGCCACCAGCGTGATCCTGCCGCGCTGGGACCGCGCCGTCGCCATTCGCCTGATCCGCGAATTTCGCGTCACCGCCTGGCCGACCGTGCCCACCGCCGTCATCGACCTGCTCAACCAGCCCGGCCTGAACGCCGATGACCTGCGCAGCCTGCGGGTGGTCTGGGGCGGTGGCATCGCCATGCCCGACGCCGTCGCCGACAGGCTGCGGCAGCTGACCGGGCTGGAATTCCTCGAAGGTTACGGCATGACCGAGACCATCGCACCGGCCACCGCCAACCCGCCGCACCGCCCCAAACGGCAATGCGTTGGCATCCCGGTGTTCAACACCGACATCGTCATCGCCGACCCCGACACCCACCGCCCCCTGCCGCAGGGCGACACCGGCGAGATCCTGATCGCCGGACCGCAGGTGATGCAGGGCTACTGGAACGCGCCGCAGGCCGACGCCGACAGTTTCCTGCAGATCGACGGCAAACGGTTCCTGCGCTCCGGCGATCTGGGGCGGCTCGATGACCAGGGCTATGTCTATATCGTCGACCGGCTGAAACGGATGATCAACGCCTCGGGCTACAAGGTCTGGCCGACCGAGGTGGAGGCCGCGCTCTATCACCATCCCGCCATCGCCGAGGCCTGCGTGATCGGCGCCACCGACAGCTATCGCGGCGAAACCGTCAAGGCGGTCGTGGTGCTGAAACCCGGCGCCACGCTGCGGGCCGACGACCTCGCCGCCTGGGCGCATGACCGCATGGCCGCCTACAAGGTGCCGCGCCTGCTACAGATCGTCGACGAGCTGCCGAAATCGGGCGCGGGCAAGGTCCTGTGGCGCGCGCTGCAAGAGGCCGAGACCGCCAGCCGCACTGCCTGATTACCAAGCGCGCCACGCCCGCATCCCCCGCTGCGGGCGCCCCGCGGAAACTCCGGCGTTGCGCCATGGGGTTTGCTTTCGTAGGCTGGTCACGATTATTTGATCCAAGTGATATGGTGGCGTATATGTCTGACGAAGATATGGTCAAACCCGACAAGACAGCGGTATCGGCAACGGCATCGGGCTCAGCCCAGACCACCGAGCCGCCGAAACAGCAGGCGCCGCGCGCCTCGCGGCTGGCGCGGCTCAAGAACAAGATCAAAAAGATCCAGGGCAAGGACCCCGATATCTACCCGATGTGGTGAACCGAACCGGCACGGCCGGGGCCTTTGTCCCGGACGCAGCATTCAGGGGCCACGCAACAGGGTGATGTGAATGACCAAGACGCGCCAAACCGGTCTGCCAGACGGCACTCCCCTCCGGCTGCTGCCCTGTGACGTGCGGCCCAAGATTCACCTGCCCAAAACCACCACCGACCGCTATATCACCGACAAATCCGGCACCGTCACCTATCACTTCAACTCGCTCGGCTACCGGGGCGAGGAACTGGACCCCGACGCCGCCTTCCGGATCTGCCTGATCGGCGAAAGCCACGCCATCGGCCTGGGCGTAGAAATGCGCGACACCTACGGCCAGCGGTTGAAACGCCATATCGGCAAGGCGCTTGGGCTGGCGCCGAAACAGGTCAACTGCATCAACCTCTCGGTCAGCGGCGCCTCGTCGGATTACTGCGTGCGCACCGCTTTCCGCCAGCTGACCCAGGTGCCTGTCGATCTGGCGGTCTGCTGCATTCCGGCGCCGAACCGGATGGAATACTGCCGCCCCGCCGGCTACGAAATGCTCAACCTCAACGGGCTCACCCCCGAAAACATGGACCGGGCGCCGGTGCCGCTGGTGGGTTTTGCCGATTTCTACAACGACCGCATGGGCCTGATCGCCCTGATGAAGAACACGCTGCTGCTGCAGGATTTCTTCAAACGGCGCGGCATCGGCTACGTGCTCACCTCCCAGCACCTGACCCGCGCCCGGCGGCGCTTTGAGTACCTGCGGGTGTTCGACGATGATCTCGACACGCGCGCCTTTCTCGAAGACCGCATTTTCGCGCTGCGCCCCGACCGCGCCGCCGACGGTGTCCACGGCGGGCCGCGCACCCACGCCGCCTTTGCCATCGCCGTGCTGGACCGCTTTGCCGCCGCCCAGCGCGACACCGGCGATCCGGCGCTGGCCGAAAAACTGGCCCGCTACGTCGCCGTGCAGAAACGCAAGAACCCCGACTGGGCCTTTGTCCGGGACGCCCAGAAAAAGGCCATGCAACGGGCCAAGGCCAAGTCCCAAAAGGGCGCCGCTCCGGTAGCGGCCAATCCGCAGCCATGACCCCGCCCCCGGCCCATACCGACAGCGCCCCGGCGCCGGAACCGCCCCACCCGCCGGACGCCCCCGCCCTGCTGCCCGCCGACGTGCGCCCCGAACTGCACCAGCCGCACGCGACCCTGACCCAATACGCCACCGACCTGACAGGCGCCGTCACCTACCGGCTCAACAGCGCCGGCTACCGGGGCGAAGAGCTGAACCCAAAGGCCCGGCTCCGCCTCTGCATCGTCGGCGAAAGCCACGCCTTCGGCGTCGGCGTCACCCTGGAACAGACCTTTGGCCACCGGCTGAAAACCCATATCGCCACGGCGCTGGGGTGGCCGCCGGATGCGGTGAACCTCGTCAACCTCGCGCTGGCGGGACAGTCGGGCGACTATTGCGTGCGCACCGCCTACCGGCAGCTGCCCCGCTTCGACGCCGATCTGCTGATCGCCTTCATGCCCTTTCCCGAGCGGGTCGAATACTTCTGGCCCAAGCTTGGGTACCGCTCGCTCGACCCCGCGTCGCTGACCGAGGAAAACCTTGAAACCGCGCCCGCCCCGTTGCTGGGATATGCCGATTTCTACACCGACCGCATGGGCCACCTGTGGCTGGTCAAGAACATGCTGGCCCTGCAGGACTTCTGCCGCCGCCACCAGATCGACTATCTGCTGGCCAACCAGCACCTGCCGGCCCCAAAACGCCAGGCCGATCACCTCGCCTGCTTCGACAACCAGCTCGACGACCGGCAGATCCTCGGATCACAGCTGTTCCGCTTCCGCCCCGACCGCGCCGCCGACCGCACCCACGGCGGGCCGCGCACCCATGCCGCCTTTGCCATCGCGCTGCTGGACCGCTACGCCGTGCTGACGGCGCGCAAGGGCGACCGCGACCGTGCGGACAAACTCGCCGCCCTGGCCCGCGAACTCAAGGCAACCGACCCCGACTGGGCCTTCTGCCACGCCGAAATCGCCCGCATGCGTCAGGAAAAAAGCCGGGCACGGGCCGCCGGTCAACCACAGGGATCCGATCCGTGACACACGCGCCCGCCACCCCCGCCGACGTCCCAGACGACACCCTGAACTGGCGCAACTGCTGGTATCCCGTGGCCTTTCTTCAGGACCTGCCACGCGACCGGCCCACCGGCTTTACCCTCTATGACGAGCCTCTGATGCTCTATTTCGACGGCTCCGGCCAGCCGGTCTGCCTGCAGGACCGCTGCCCGCACCGCGCCGCGCGGCTGTCCGACGGGGTGGTGCGCGACGGGCAGATCGAATGCCTCTACCACGGCTGGCAGTTCGACGGCGAAGGCACCTGCACCCACATCCCGCAGTGGGTGCCGGGCACCGACCTGCCGATCCGCTCCTGCGTGCGCAGCTACCCGGTGACGATCCGGCGCGACATCGTCTGGATCTGGGCCGGCGAGGCCGAGGCCGCCGACCCCGCCCTGCTGCCCGTCACCGAACAGCCCGCCGATCCCGACCTGCACGTCGTCACCTTCCAGATGGACCTGCCCTATGACCAGAGCTACCTGATCGAAAACGTCATCGACGTCGCCCATATCCACATCGCCCACGACGGCGTGCGCGGCGGCGGATTGCGCGAGGCCGCCAAACCGCTGGAATTCGACGTCACCGAGATGACCGCCCAGGGGTTTTCCAGCACCTTCCGCTCCATCGGCCTGCAACGCAACACCGACAGCGCCGATCTCAAGGGCGCGCGCGTCGACTTCGTCGCACCGAACCTGATCCGCTACACCTCCGAATACGCCCGCGACGACCTGCTGGCCGGGCTCGAGCTCTACTCGATCCCGCTGGGCCGCAACCGCTGCCGCCTGCTCTACCGCAAGTTCTCCAACTTCAACGGCTGGCGCGAACGGATCAAACCGCGCTGGATGGAACATCAGGTCCAGTGCCTGATCCTCGAACAGGACATGAGCGTGGTGGTCGGCCAGGCCGAGGCGATCGAACGCCACGACGGCCCGCTCAACACCCTCTGGCTGCCGCTGGCGACCTCGGACCGGCTGGTGGTCGCCTACCGCAAGTGGATCGACCGCTACGGCTCGGCGCTGCCCTTCTACCGCGGTTTCCAGGACCGGCGCGTCGCCCCGCCGTCGGACCACCCCGAGCCGCAGGGCCGCACCCGGCAGCACACCGATATCTGCGCCACCTGCGCGCGGGTGGTGCGCCGCACCGACCAGGCCAGCCTTGCGCTCAAGGGGCTGATCGCGCTCTGCGTCGGGCTGGCGCTGCTGTCGGGCGGCGGCGCGGCCGCGCTGCCCTGGGTTGTCCTCGGCGCGCTGGCCCTGGCCGGAGTCTGGGGCCTGTCGCGGTTCCGGGCCAGGTTCTGATCATGAAAGCACCCGACACAAGCCCCACCCCGACCGATACCCGCGACGCGGGCGTCCGCGCCTTCTACAACGACCTGCCCTTCAATTACTGGAGCGACACCGAACAGGCCGCCGGCACCGTGCGATCCAACCCGCTGCTGGCCTACCCCGATCTCGACGACCTGCTGGAACACGACCCCATCCGCGAGGTGCTGGAAATCGGCTGCGGCGCCGGCTGGGCGACCAATGCGCTGGCGCTGCATTACAGCGTCAACGTCACGGCGGTGGACTTCACCGCCGCCGCGCTGGCCCGCGCCCGCGACGTGGCGCAGGCGCTGGACCTCGGCGATGCCGTGTCCTTCACCGAATGCGACCTGTTCCGATTTTCGACCGATAAACGCTTCGATCTGGTGCAAAGCATCGGCGTGCTGCATCACACCCACGACTGCCGCGCCGCCTTTGCCCATGCCGCCAGCTTTGTCCGCCCCGGCGGCTATCTCTTTGTCGGCCTCTACCACCTCTATGGCCGCCGCCCCTTTCTGCGCCTCTTCCACGACATCCTGCGGACCGAGGGCGAACAGGCCGCCTTTGACCGCTACGCCGCCATGCACCACCAGTCCAGCGACACCACCCACGTGCGCTCGTGGTTCCGCGATCAGGTGCTGCACCCGCAGGAAACCCAGCACAGCCTCGAAGAGGTGATGGGCTGGCTCGACGCCGAGGGGTTCACGCTGCTCTCCACCTCGATCAACCGCTACGACGACCCCACCGACCGCGCCGCGCTGATCGCTGCCGAGCAGGCGCTCGAAGCGGTCTCGGAACGCCGCAACCGGATCGAGAACGATTATTTCCCCGGCTTCTTCACCGTGCTGGCGCAACGCGACGACTGACCAAAGACCCCCCTCTGGCGCGCCCTGCGCGCCACGCCGGAAACCCTCGTTCTAGCTTCGTAATCCTTGCTGCTGCGCCGCCAGATCCGCCCCGATCCGCTGCACCAGAAACCCGCCCCGCCGGCCCAACGCTGGGGGAGCCCGCACCGCGACCGGAGCCCGGCCTCGTCATACCTCGGATGCTCCGCGACCCGCCTTCGGACCCGCCCCGGAAAACCCTGACCCTTTAGGTCAAATACCGTAACGGCGTCCGCCCCTTCACCCCCTCGGTGCTGTCCGAACAGGTCTCGGGCGGCTTCGACCACGCCGCCATTACCCACGTCAACTGTTCCGCCCGCCTTCAAACGGCGCACGCCGACATCACCCGGCTTACCACGCGCGGATCACCGCGTTTCGGGCCCGCACCGGCTGCCCGGGGTAGCCACTCCTTAGAAACTGCGCGGCGCCCCCATCGTCTGTTCGCCCACTCAGGCGTTCCACTTCGTCATGGGCACCGGTCTGGACATGCCGGCATTGGGCACCGGCCGAGCTGCGGCAGGTTTCCAAGACCCGCGACCAGCTGGACCGCCCCCCACGGGCCGGATATGAAGCTATTCAGGCCACCGGCAGGGGCAGCAGCAGACAGGGGATGGCGCAATGATTCCGGTACGCGGGTTCGAAAACACCAAGGTGGCCGTGCTGGGCCTCGGCCGCTCCGGCCTGTCGGCGGCCCGCGCCCTGCGCGCCGGCGGCGCCCGGCCGATCTGCTGGGACGACAATCCGGCGGCACGAGACGCCGCCGAGACCGAGGGCTTCACCTGCGCCGACCTCAAGTCGCCCGGCGCCTTCGACGGCATCGCCACGCTGATCGTCTCGCCCGGCATCCCGCATCTCTATCCCGCGCCCAACCCGGTGGTCGCCGCAGCCCTGGCGGCGGGCGTGCCCGTCGACAACGACATCGGGCTGTTCTTCCGCTCGCTCGCCACCCCGGAATGGGACCGGATGGAGGTGATGCCCCGGGTGGTGGCGGTGACCGGCTCGAACGGCAAATCCACCACCTCGGCGCTGATCCACCATATCCTGACCTCCAGTCACCGCAGCGCCCAGCTGGCCGGCAACATCGGCCGCGGCGTGCTCGATCTCGACCCGCCCGGCGATGGCGACGTGGTGGTGCTGGAACTTTCCAGCTACCAGACCGACCTGGCACGCGCGCTGACCCCGGACGTGGCCGTGTTTACCAACCTCAGCCCCGATCACCTCGACCGCCACGGCGGCCTCGGCGGCTACTTCGCCGCCAAACGCCGACTCTTCGCCGAAGGCGGCCCCGACCGCGCGGTGATCGGCGTAGACGAGGCAGAGGGCCTGTTCCTCGC
Organism: Seohaeicola saemankumensis; assembly: GCF_020171285.1. Taxonomy (GTDB): domain Bacteria; phylum Pseudomonadota; class Alphaproteobacteria; order Rhodobacterales; family Rhodobacteraceae; genus JAIUZI01. The sequence continues at coordinate 162,754 of NZ_JAIUZI010000006.1, read as the reverse complement.
CGGCCAGATGTCCGAAGGCCCCGCCGACGACCGGGTGATCCGGATCTCTTCGGGGCAGAAACTCACCGGTCCCGGCTGGCAGGTCTTCGCCCGCAAGGGATACCTCGCGGAATACCGCAAGGGCCGCCAGGCCGCCTCCATCGACCTGCGCGCCATCCCCGGCCTGCCCGGCGCCCACAACCACCAGAACGCCTGCGCCGCCTATGCGGTCGCCCGCGCGCTGGGTCTGGCCCCGCGCCAGATCGAACAGGCGCTGCACAGCTACCCCGGCCTGCCCCACCGCAGCCAGCTCATCGCCGAGGCAAACGGCGTCCGCTTCGTCAACGACTCCAAGGCCACCAATGTCGACAGCGCCGCCAAGGCGCTCGCCGCCTTCCCCCGCATCCGCTGGATCTGCGGCGGGCTCGAGAAAGAAGGCGGGCTCGACGCGCTCAGGGGCCAGACCGGCACCGTGGCCAAGGCCTATGTCATCGGCCGCGAAGCCGCCGCTTTCGCCCTGCAACTGGATGTGGAGGCCGAGGTCTGCACCACCATGGCCCAGGCCGTCGCCCGCGCCACGGCCGAGGCCGACCCGGGCGACACCGTGCTGCTCGCCCCCGCCGCCGCCAGCTTCGACCAATACGACAACTTCGAACAACGCGGCGAGGATTTCACCGCCGAGGTCCGCAAAACCCTCGGCTGACCCGCCCTTTCATCTCTTCGGCAAATACTCCGGGGGTGAGGCCGCAGGCCGAGGGGGCAGCGCCCCCTTCCCCCCAAAAACTCCCGCCAAGGCGTCCTGTCATCAAAGATGCCCCTCGCCCTGTTGGGCCCGGCAGCGCGCGGGTAAACCCGCGCGCTGCGGTCGTCCGAACCGCGTAGGGTGGGTTTTCAACCCACCGCCGCGCTCCTCGCGTTCAGCGCACCTTCAGCGTCGCCAGCCCGATCATCGCCAGGATCAGCGAGATGATCCAGAACCGGATCACGATGGTCGGCTCTGCCCAGCCCTTCTTCTCGTAGTGGTGGTGGATCGGCGCCATCAGGAACACCCGCTTGCCGGTGCGCTTGAAATAGAGCACCTGGATGATCACGCTCAGCGCCTCGACCACGAACAGCCCGCCGACAATCGCCAGCACCAGCTCGTGTTTCGTCGCCACCGCGATCGCGCCCAGCGCGCCGCCCAGCGCCAGCGACCCGGTATCGCCCATGAACACCGCCGCCGGCGGCGCGTTGTACCACAGGAACCCCAGCCCGCCGCCAAAGAGCGCCGCCGAGAACACCAGGATCTCACCGGTGCCCGGCACGTAATGCACGTCGAGGTATTCGGTGAAGTCGACCCGCCCCACCGCATAGGCGATCACCCCCAGCGTCGAGGCCGCGATCATCACCGGCATGATCGCCAGCCCGTCCAGCCCGTCGGTCAGGTTCACCGCATTGGCCGCGCCCACGATCACGCAGATCGAAAACGGCACATAGAACAGGCCCAGGTTGATCAGCGTATCCTTGAACACCGGCAGCGCCAGCTGGTTCTGCAATTCGGGCGGGTGATTATACGCCGCCCACATCGCCGCCACCACGGCGATCAGGATGCCCAGCAACAGCCGCAGCTTGCCCGGCACCCCCTTGGTGTTCTGCTTCGACACCTTGGCATAGTCATCGGCAAACCCGATCAGGCCAAAGGACAGCGTCACGAACAGCACCATCCAGACATAGGGGTTGTCCAGCCGCGCCCAGAGCGTCGTCGCCGTCACCAGCGCCCCCACGATCAGCAACCCGCCCATGGTCGGCGTTCCGGCCTTGGAAAAATGCCCCTCCGGCCCGTCATCGCGGATCGGCTGGCCCTTGCCCTGGCGCTTGCGCAGCACGTTGATCAGCGGCTGGCCAAAGATGAACCCGAACAGCAACGCCGTCAGGAACGCACCGCCAGCCCGGAACGTGATGTACCGGAAAAGGTTGAAAACATCCCCGCCATCCGACAGCGCGGTCAACCAATAGAGCATGTCAGCGGTTCCTACTCATTATCTTGTGGCCCCATAGTGGCATTTAAGCGGCACCGCCTTGACCCATTTTGCGGATCGCGTCAACGATCAAGGCCAGTTTCATCGACAGCGACCCCTTGGCCAGCACGATATCGCCACTTTCCAGCAGATCGGGCAGCTTTGCCGCCAGCGTGGCGCTCTCTTGAACCAGCGCCCCGCGCTTCTCCTCGGGCAGCGCCGCGTGCAGCGCCGCCATCAGCGGTCCGATGCAATGCACCCGGTCGATCCGGGCCATTGCCGGGCGGTCGGCCAGACCGGCATGCAGCGCCTCGGCCTCCGGGCCCAGCTCCTTCATGTCGCCCAGAATGGCGATCCGCCGCCCCTGCCCCGCCGGCATCGCGGCCAAAACGTCCAGCGCGGCGGCCATCGAAGCCGGATTGGCATTGTAACTGTCGTCCAGCAGCGTCAGCGCCCCGCCGCCGGGCAGCGCCACGGTCTCGCGCGCGCCCCGGCCCCGGTAGGGCACCCAGCCCGCCAGCGCCGCCGCCGCGCGCACCGGATCGGCGCCCAGAGCGGCACAGGCCGCCAGCGCCCCCAGCGCGTTTTGCGCAAAATGCCGGCCCAGGCTGTTGATCCGCAGCTCCAGTGGTCCGGCGGGCGTATCGGCGCGGGCGCGGGTCGTGTCGCCGTCCAGCGCGACCGCGCGCAGCCGCCAGTCGCCGGCTGTCTCGCCAAAGCTCACGGTCCGCTCCGCCTGCGCTGCGGCATGCCCGGCCAGAATGCCGGTGACCGGCAGATCGGCGTTCAGGATCGCCGTACCCTCCGGGTCCAGCCCGTCAAAGACCGAGGCTTTTTCACGGGCGATGTCGGTGACGCTGTCGAATGCCTCCAGATGCGCCGGCGCCACCGTGGTGATCAGCGCCACATGCGGCCGCGCCATGCGGGCCAGCGGCGCGATCTCTCCGGGATGGTTCATGCCGATCTCGATCACCGCGTATTTGCTGTCGGCAGGCATCCGCGCCAGCGTCAGCGGCACGCCCCAGTGGTTGTTGTAGCTGGCCACGCTGGCATGGGTCGGCCCCTGGTCGCCCAGCATGCAGATCAGCATTTCCTTGGTCGATGTCTTGCCCGCGCTGCCGGTGACCGCCACCACCCGCGCATTGGTCCGGGCGCGGGCCGCAAGGCCCAGCGCCTCCAGCCCGGCCTGCACGTCCTCGACGACCAACAGCGGCGCATCGGCGGCCACGCCCTCGGGCACGTGGGTGACCAGCGCCGCCGCGGCGCCGTTCTCCAGCGCCTGCGCCACGAAATCATGGCCGTCGCGGGCCGCCTTCAGCGCCACGAACAGATCGCCGGGCTGCAGCGTGCGGGTGTCGATGGACACGCCGGTCGCGTGCCAGTCGCCCTGCGCCCGCCCGCCGGTGGCGGCGGCGGCCTCTTCTGCCGTCCAAAGCGTCATGCCAATCTCCCGTCCAGCGCCGCCACGGCCACGCTGGCCTGTTCCGCGTCATCAAAGGGCAGCACATCGTCACCGATGGTCTGCCCGGTTTCATGCCCTTTGCCCGCGATCAGCAAAGCGTCGCCGGGGCCCAGCGCATCAACCCCGCGCAGGATCGCCTCGGCCCGGTCGCCGACATTGGTGGCCTCGGGCGCCCCCGCCATGACGGCGGCGCGGATCGCCGCCGGATCCTCGCTGCGCGGGTTGTCGTCGGTGACAAACACCACATCGGCATTCTCCGCCGCCGCCTGCCCCATCAGCGGCCGCTTGCCCGCGTCGCGGTCGCCGCCGGCGCCGATGATCGCCACCAGCCGGCCCAGCACATGCGGGCGCATCGCCCGCAGCGCGGTGGCGATGGCGTCCGGCGTATGGGCGTAATCGACATAGACCGCCGCGCCGTTGTCGCGGGTCGCGGCCAGCTGCATCCGCCCGCGCACCGTCTCCAGCTCCGGCAGGGTGCGGAACACCGCCTCGGGGTCCTCGCCGCAGGCAATCGCCAGCCCGCAGGCCAGCAGCACGTTTTCCGCCTGAAACCCGCCGATCAGGTTCAGCCGCGTATGCACCGGCGCGCCGCCCCAGGAAAACCGCAGCTCCTGGCCCGTGGCATCGAACCGCTGCGCCATCACCGACAGATCGCCCACGCCGCGCCCCACCGTCAGCACCGCCTGCCCGCGCGCCGCCGCCACCGCCCGCATTTCGGCCCCGCGCGGATCGTCGATGTTGATCACCGCCGTGCCGTCGGCCGGCAGAACACGCCGGAACAGCCCCGCCTTGGCGGCGAAATACTCTTCAAACGTCGCGTGGTAATCCAGGTGATCCTGGGTGAAATTGGTGAACCCCGCCGCCTTCAGCTCTACCCCGTCCAGCCGCCGCTGCTCCAACCCGTGGCTCGACGCCTCCATCGCCGCGTGGGTGACCCCCTGCGCCGCCGCCTCCGCCAGCACCCGGTGCAGCGTGATCGGCTCCGGCGTGGTATGCGCCAGCGGAGCGCTCCACGCCCCCTCGACACCCGTGGTGCCCAGGTTGACCGCCCGATGACCCAGCGCCGTCCAGATCTGGCGCAGGAAACTCGCCACCGAGGTCTTGCCATTGGTGCCGGTCACCGCCGCCATCACGCCGGGCTGCGCCCCGAACCACAACGCCGCCGTATAGGCCAGCGCCGCGCGCGGATCCTCCGCCACCACCAGCGCCGCCTCGGACCCCGCCAGTTCGGTTTCCGCAATCGCCGCGCCCTCGGTGTCGGTCAGGATCGCCGCCGCGCCCATGCGCAGCGCGTATTGTATGAATTCGCCGCCATGCACCCGCGTGCCCGGCAACGCGGCAAACAGGTACCCCGGCCTGACCGCGCGGCTGTCGACCGCCAGCCCGGAAATCATCGGGTCACGCCCGCCGCGCGCGGTCAGGGCCAATTGGCTCAGAGGTTTCGCCAAAGCTTCGTCTGGTGTGCCCATGGCCAACCCCGCCGTGATATCAGTTCGAGGTCAGAGTTATACCAGCCACCTGTCCGGGTTCAACGTCCGGTCGCACCCCCAACAGCGGCGCCACCCGACCGATCAGCTCGGCGGTGACCGGAACGGCGGTCCACCCCGCCGTCCGGCGGTCCTCGCCATAGGTATGCACGCTTGGTTCATCCAGCGTTACAACCACCACGTATTTCGGGTCGTGCGCCGGAAAGATCGAGGCAAAGGTCGCGATCACCTTGTCCTTGTAATACCCGCCCCTCGGCTTGGGCTTGTCGGCGGTGCCCGTCTTGCCCCCCACCGCGTATCCTGGCACCTCGCCAAAACTCGCCGTGCCGCTGGTCACCACCGCGCGCAGCATCTGCCGCGCCGCCAGGGCCGCCTCTGCCGACATCACCCGCGGGCCGTATTGCGGCCCCTTCTGCTTCAGGATCGTCGGGCTGACATAGCGGCCGCCATTGGCGATCGCGGCATAACCCGCCGCCAGATGCATCGGCGTCGTCGAAATGCCGTGGCCATAGGAAATCGTCACCGCGCTCAGATCGGTCCAGCGTTTCGGCAGCAGCGGCTGCGCGCCTGCCGCCTCGACAATCTCAAAGGGCGTCGGATCGAACATGCCCAGCGCCCCCAGGAACGCTTTCTGCCGCTTTGTCCCGATCTGCAGCGCCAGCCGCCCGGTGCCCCGGTTCGAACTTTTGACAATCACCTCCGACACGCTGATCTTGCCATAGTTCTTGTTCTTGAACTCGCCGATCGGATGGCCGCCCACCCGCATCGGGCCCGATGTGTCAATGATCGTCTCGGCATTCACCAGCCCCAGGTCCACCGCCTGCGCCGCCGCGAAAATCTTGAAGGTCGAGCCCAGCTCGTACACCCCCTGCACCGCCCGGTTGAACAGCGGGCTGTCCGACTGGTCGCCCTCGACCAGAACCTGCGGCCGGTCGTTGGGGTCGAAATCCGGCAGGCTGACAACCGACACGACTTCGCCGCTGTGCACGTCCATGATGATCGAGGTCGCCCCCTTGGCGTTCATCAGCTTCATGCCGCCATACAGCACCTGTTCGGCCGCCGCCTGCACCGTCAGATCCAACGCCAGCTGCAACGGCTTGGTGCCATTGGCCGGATCGCGCAGGTAGCCGTCAAACTGCTTTTCCACCCCCGCGACACCGATCACCTCCGCCGCGCTGACGCCCTCCTTGCCGAAACCCGCCCCGCCCAGCACATGGGCAGCCACCGGCCCGTTGGGATAAAGCCGCATCTCGCGCGGGCCGAACAGCAGACCGGGATCGCCCAGATCGTGCACCGCCTGTTTCTGCTCGGGGCTGATCCGCTTCTTGATCCAGACGAATTTGCGCTTGCCCGTGAAATCCTTGATCAGCCGTTCCTTGTCGAGATCGGGAAAGACCTTGACCAGCCCTTCGGCGGCGGCCAGCGGGTCGACCATCTGCGGCGGCTGCGCATAGAGCGAATGGGTCTCGAAATTCGTCGCCATGATGCGGCCGTGCCGGTCGGTGATGTCGGCGCGCTGCGCCGCGATCGCCGCGCCCGTGGCGCTGGCCACCGGCTCCACCGCCTCGGACGTGGCCAGATGCCCCATGCGCGCGCCCACCACCGCGAAGGCGCAGAAAAAGAACACCCCCAGCACCAGCAGGCGGCTTTCGGCGCGGCTGCGGGCGCGGTCCTGCATTTCCTCGTGCCGCTTGCGGATGTTCTCGCGTTCGATGGCGTCGGGGTTCTCGCCCTTGTCGCGGGCGGGCAGAATACGCGCCAGCGGGCGCAGCGGCGTGCGGATCATGGCTCGCCCTCCGCGTTCATGGTGGACACATCGACCGGATCGGTGATCGGCAACAGCGGCTCGGGCGGGTAGCCGACTTCGTCGATGCGGCCAAACTGGTCGGGCCGCAGCGGCAGCAGCCCCAGCCGGTCAAAGTTGATCTCCGCCAGCTCGCTCAGCCGGTCGGGACGGTTGAGATAGGCCCATTCCGCGCGCAGCACGTTCAGCCGCACCTGCGCCGCGCCGATATCGCGGCGCACCTGCTGGGTTTCCTTCAGCACCTGCTGGGTGGCGTAGTTCTCGCGATAGGCCCAAAAGGCCAGACCAAACACCGCCAGTGCCGTCAATATATAGACAATGCTTCTCATTTCCGCTTCTCACCTGATTTGGCGCCGGATTGGGGGCCAAGCATCGGCATGCCGATGCTGCGGGCATCCGCCGTTCCGGCCGGCGCATCGGTGCGCACCGCCACCCTCAACCGGGCCGACCGCGACCTCGGGTTCTCTTCCAGCTCGCGATCATCCGGCCCGATCGACTTGCGGGTCTTGACCGTGAACTGCGGCGCCGCCGTCTCGATCTCGGGCGCATACCGATTGGCGCGGCCGCCGCCGCCCGACCGCTCCTGCAGGAACCGCTTGACCATCCGGTCCTCGACCGAATGAAAACTCACCACCGCCAGCTGCCCGCCCGGCTTCAGCGCCCGCTCGGCCGCCATCAGCCCCTCAAACAGCTCCTCGTACTCCGCGTTCACCGCGATCCGCAGCGCCTGGAAACTGCGCGTCGCCGGGTGCGACTGCCCCGGCTTCTTGCGCGGCAGGCACCCCTCGATGATCGCCGCCAGCTGCAATGTCGTGGTGATCGGCGCCTGCGCCCGCTCGCGCACGATGGCCTTGGCGATCCGCCGGCTCGCCCTTTCCTCGCCGTAATGGAACAGGATCGCCGCCAGCCGCGCCTCGTCCTCGGTGTTCACCAGATCCGCCGCGCTGGGGCCGTCCTGCGACATCCGCATGTCCAGCGGCCCGTCCTTGATGAATGAAAACCCGCGCTCGGCCCGGTCCAGCTGCATCGACGACACGCCCAGGTCCAGCACCACGCCGTCCAGGTCACTGCCATATTGATCCAGCCTGGAAAACACGCCGGGCTGCATCACCAGCCGGTCGCCATATGCGCCGGCCCACTCCGCCGCCATCTCGAAGGCCAGCGGATCGCGGTCCACCGCGATCACCCGCTCCGCCCCGGCCTCCAGCAGCGCCCTTGTATAGCCGCCCGCGCCAAAGGTCCCGTCCAGCCAGATCCCCGACACCGGCGCCACGGCGGCCAGCAACGGGCGCAGCAGAACAGGAATATGTGGTGATCCAGCGGCGTCTTGCCCGGCGGCCATTACTCCCGCTCCAGTTTGGCCAGAACCATGTCCATCGCGTCCATCGGGTTGATCCCCTCGGGCAGATCCAGAACCGCGTCCTGCTCCTTGCCATCGCCCCGGCGCGCGTATTCCTCGGGATCCCAGATCTGGAAGGTGTTCAGCGTCCCCGCGAACACCGCCTCCTTGCCCAGCCCGACATGGTCGCGCAGCTTGGCCGGCAGAACAAACCGTCCGTCCGGGTCGATCTCGGATTCATGCGACCGCGAGGTGATGGAATGGATCAGCTCCCGCTTCAACGGCGAGTTCGGCAAACGCTCGATCTTGTCCTCGAGCTTCTCGATCTCGGCCATGGTAAAGACTTCGAGGTATTTCTGGCTGTCATCGCCATACTGGATGACAAACTGCGGTCTCAGGCCCTCGGTGTATCCGGGATCGCCGGCCTCAAGCACACGGCGAAAAGAGGCCGGGATCGAAACCCTGCCCTTTGTGTCCACCTTAAAGGTGTACTCGCCTCTGAACCTGCGGCCCAAACTACCTGTCCCTTTACCCGCGCCCCCGCGTGATGTTATTTCTGTCCCCAGTTACGGAAACGGCGGGTTGAACTGCTGCCACTGTTCAACCCGCCGTCCTCGTCCCGCTGTGCGGGGTGTCCGACTGCGCGCGCCACCTGGGGGGATGTCTGCTCGCTCGCGCGCCGGATCTCTTGGTCTGATGAAGTCGTGCGCCTGTATGAAACCTGCTTTTCTTGTTTGGTCCGGGGTCGTTTGGTTGCCCCTGCTGCTGCGTCCTCATCCGATGTATTAGGGATGCCATGGGAAAATATGGAAATCAACGGAAAATTTCCCCACCCCATGGGACACGGCGGTCATCCCGGCCCTACCCCATATCTAGAGATACCAAGTATTTTGCCACAATTGGTGTGGAATCTCGACCTCATCACTATATATAGACAATATCTCGGCCATCCCGCGCCAACCCATACCCTCCCATGATTTCCCAAAAAAATTTCATCCCGGATCTGCCTCAGACGCTTGTTCTCTAATTGTTCTCAAATTTTCGTCGAATCACACCAGATCGACCGGCCCGGATCTTCGGAATCCAGCTGCGGGTTTCGCGGATTTACGGCAAACCGCCGGCTTTCTCCGTTTTTGTCCCATATTTTCCCATCACCGGAATTTCGTCCCGTACGGTGCCATGAAATCCCGAATTCGGCGGCGCCTGGTCCCGCCAACGGGCGGGAAACCGACTCGCGGCCGCGCCGGATCTTGCTGGCCGCGGTCCGGTCCACACCGATTCTTGCCGCAGTGACTTTGCGTCACATCTAAAATTGTCCGGGGATTTTCGGGAAATGTGTCCTCCAAGACATGGCAGAGCGCCCGAGAATTCCTCAGTTGACCTTAGGTGACTTGCCCCCGGAATTCGTCCAACCCTCAAATTAAATAGGGTTTTTTGGATGTGCCAAATAATTATGCAATCAATCTATGCACTTGCTGCATGGCAGCATTGTCGCACCCGGCCATTGTGCAGATGCAGCATTTCCTTATCTTGGTGTCAGACAAGGCCAGCGGCACAGTGCACGACACAAGCAAAACCGCCGGCGATAACTACAAGAGAAGGTACAAGAGCATGTCAGTAGCGACCCACCTCAGTGCCCCGTTCGACACAATTTCCGAGCGTGCAGGCGCATGGATCGAAAACACCAAGGCCCGCTATGCGCGCTACCGCGTCTACCGGGAAACCCTGAACGAACTCTCCGGCCTCTGCGACCGTGAACTGGCCGACCTTGGCCTGCACCGCTGCGAACTGCGCCGCATCGCCTACCAGGCGGCCTACGAAACGCAGGAGCGCTGAACGAAACAACCGAGATCAGGCCACCCTCTCCTCCTCCCTGGTGGTCTGTGCTTAGCGGCGACATCTTTCCTCCTCCCTGATGTCGCCGCCCTTTCTACCGGTTTCAAAACCGGATGCGAGATGCACCGCCGCTCTCCTCCTCCCTGCGGTCGGTGCTGATCAGAAACCGGTGGCGCCCTCCTCCTCCCTGGCGTCACCGGTTTCCAAAATTCCCGGCCTCAAAACCGGGCAAGTGATGCACCGCCGCTCTCCTCCTCCCTGCGGTTGGTGCTGATCAGAGACCGGTGGCGCCTCTCCTCCTCCCTGGCGTCACCGGTTCCGAAATTCCCGGCCTCAAAACCGGGCGACAGATACATCCGGCGCTCTCCTCCTCCCTGTGCCGAGATGTAGAACCCGACCGGTGGTGCTTCCTCCTCCCTCGCACCGCCGGCCACCCCTCCCCCGCGCGGGGACCGAATTGGAACACACCGGCGCTCTCCTCCTCCCTGCGCGCGGTGTTGCATGAGAACGGCGGCACCCTCCTCCTCCCTGGTGCCGCCGTTTTTTGTTTCTTGCAGAGACATCCAGAACGGGCCCGATCCCCGACGGCCCGCGCGACAGGCGCGGGCGATCACTCACGCCCGAAATGGGCGCGGGAATTTTGTACAAAACGGAAAAAGCCGGGTTTGCACCCGGTACAAAACGGTCAGAACGGGATATCGTCCGCCGCGTTCACATAGCTGGCGACGACCTTCTTGGGACCGGCCTTTTCAAAGTCGATCTCCAGCTTGTCGCCCTCGATCCCGGTGATCGCGCCATAGCCGAACTTCTGGTGAAACACCCGCTCGCCAATGGTAAAGGACGATACGGCGTCCAGGTCGATCACGGAATTTCTGCTTTCTTTTGGATGACTAGTGCCGCGAAGGCCGGCCCGAGCCTGCATCCGTTTCCATCCCGGAGAGTTGTAGACATCCGCACGCCCAACTCGTTCTTCGATACCGGACATGGGTTGAACGGCAGTTGCACCTAGTCCACCAGCCTGCAAACTTGGCGGAGTAAGAATTTCCACGTGTTCCTCTGGATTCTCTGCGTCTGCCATTTCGTCAATAAAACGAGACGGCATCATGGACGTCCAGCCCTTGAAATTACCGGAAAAAATGAACCGGTTGGAAACAAACGATACTATGCATAGTTGTTCAGATCTGGTGATCCCAACATAAGCCAGACGCCGTTCCTCCTCGAGCCCCTTTGAAACCAGCTTATCCCCAACTGTTCTAACGCCGCCTTCGTCCAGGCTTCGTTGCGACGGGAACAATCCCTCCTCCCAGCCAGGCAAGAACACAACGGGAAATTCGGTTCCTTTCGCCTGGTGCAAAGTCATTATCGTGACTTTTTCCTCCGCTTCGTCGTTGCTCACGTCCAAGACCAGGCTGACGTGTTCCAGAAATCCTTGGAGATTCTCAAAGTCGCGAATCTGCACGACTAACTCCTTGAGGTTCTCCAGCCGCCCCGGCGCCTCGGGCGTCTTGTCGTTCTGCCACATGGCCGTGTAACCGGATTCGTCCAGGATGATCTCGGCCAGTTCCATATGGGTCAGATCGGCGTCACCGGCCATCCGGCCCCAGCGACCGATATCCTCGACCAACTGCCGTAACTGATTGCCACCCTTGCCTTTTATCGCGCCGGACTCGACCGCCAGTCGCGCCCCCTCGACCAGCGAAACGCCGTTTTGCCTCGCGGTGATCTGGATGGTCTGCTGCGCCTTGTCGCCCAGACCGCGCTTGGGCGTGTTGACGATCCGTTCAAAGGCCAGGTCGTCGTCCGGGCTGGTGACGACGCGGAAATAGGCCATGGCATCGCGGATTTCCATCCGTTCGTAGAATCGCGGCCCCCCGATCACCCGATAGGGCAGACCGATGGTCAGGAACCGATCCTCAAAGGCCCGCATCTGGTGGGAGGCCCGGACCAGAATCGCAATATCGTCCAACCCATAGGGGCGCATGCCGCGCGTGCCGCGCTGCATCGACTCGATCTCTTCGCCGATCCAGCGGGCTTCTTCCTCGCCGTCCCAGTGGCCGATCAGGCGGACTTTTTCGCCGTCCTCGGCATCGGTCCACAGCGTCTTGCCCAGACGCCCCTCGTTGCCGGCAATCACGTTCGACGCAGCCGCCAGGATATGCGGGGTCGAGCGGTAGTTCTGCTCCAGCCGAACCACCACCGCACCCGGAAAATCCTTTTCAAACCGCAGGATATTGCCGACCTCGGCGCCGCGCCAGCCATAGATCGACTGGTCGTCGTCGCCCACACAACAGATGTTGCGATGCGCCCCGGCCAGCAGTCGCAGCCACAGGTACTGGGCCACGTTGGTGTCCTGGTATTCGTCCACAAGGATATAGCGGAACCAGCGCTGGTATTGTTCCAGCACATCCGGGTGAGTCTGGAAAATCGTCACCACGTGCAGCAACAGGTCACCGAAATCGACGGCGTTCAGCTCTTTCAGCCGCTGCTGATACTGCGCATAGAGTTCCACGCCGCGATGATTGTAAGCCCCGGCATCCGCCGCCGGCACCTTGTCCGGGGTGAAGGCGCGGTTTTTCCAGCTGTCGATGATGTTTGCCAATTGCCGCGCGGGCCAGCGTTTATCGTCGATGTTGGCGGCGACAACCAGTTGTTTCAAAAGGCGAACCTGGTCATCGGTGTCGAGGATGGTGAAGTTCGATTTCAGCCCGACCAGCTCGGCATGGCGGCGCAGCAGCTTGACGCAGATGGCGTGAAAGGTGCCCAGCCATGGCATCCCCTCGATGCTTTGCCCCAGCAGCTTGCCGACACGATCTTTCATCTCGCGCGCCGCCTTGTTGGTAAAGGTCACGGCGAGGATCTCGTTCGGGCGGGCTGATCCGGTGTTCAACAGGTGCACGATCCGCGTGGTCAGCGCCTTGGTCTTGCCGGTGCCTGCGCCCGCCAGCATCAGCACCGGCCCCTCCAGTGCCTCGACCGCCTCGCGCTGCGCCGGGTTCAGTCCATCCAGGTAAGGCGCGGGCCGCGCCGCCATGGCGCGCGCCGACAGCGAGGCCGCCTCGAAGGCGTCTGTATCATCGAAACTGCTCATGGGGCCCAGATTAGCCGGGTTAATGCCGGTGCGAAAGAGGTGTTCGCGCTATGTTCCCCGATCTATCCACAGGTTTCTCGGCATGGTTCGATCCGGATGGCCGCAGACCATGGGAATTTGCCGCTTGCAAAACGGGTCGTGCCAAACTAACTCTAATAATAAGAGTTACATTTGGAGACCGATATGCGCCTCGACAATCACCCGACCGTGCAACGCGTTCGCAACGCCCCGCCCCGTGCCAAAATCGGCCCGCTGGACGCGAAATGGCTGAAAGAGCTGGCAAAAAAGCATGGGGCGGGCGATGCCGGGCTGGTCGAGATCGACCGCCCCGCGCTGGCGCATGAGGTTGACGAGATCCGCAAGGTGTTCCCGCAGACACGGACATTGCTGTCGGTCTGCGGCCGGATGAACGTGGAGCCGGTGCGCTCACCGATCCGGTCGGTGGCCAATCAGGAATTCCACTCGGTTTACGACGAAATCAACGAGGTGGCGCGCGCCATCGTGACTGAATTGTCGGCGATGGGCATCCCGGCCTGTAATGCCGTGGCCGCCTTTCCAATGGAGGCACAATTGCCCGCGCGCACATGGAACGTGGCCCACAAACCCATCGCGGTGGAGGCCGGACTGGGCAAGATGGGCGTTCATCGCAGCGTCATCCATCCGGTGTTCGGGTCTTTCATCCTGCTCGATACCATCCTGATCGGTGTCGAGGCCGATGCCTATGACGCACCGCTGGACTACAACCCCTGCCTGGAGTGCAAGCTCTGCGTCGCGGCCTGCCCGGTGGGCGCGCTGAAGCCCGACGGGGCGTTTGATTTCATGTCGTGCTTTACCCACAATTACCGGGAGTTTCTAGGCAATTTCAATGACTTCGTCAGCGCAACGGTGGAATCCAAGGACATGAAATCCTTCCGCGACCGGTTCAGCGAAGGCGAAACCACGTCGATGTGGCAGTCCCTGTCGTTCAAACCCGGCTACAAGGCCGCCTATTGCCTGGCGGTCTGCCCTGCGGGCGAGGATGTGATCAATCCGTTCCTCGAAGACCGGCCCGGGTATGTCAAACAGGTGGTCAAACCGTTGCAGGACAAAGAGGAAACGCTCTACGTGCTGCCCGGATCCGACGCCGAGGGTTTTGCGAAATCGCGCTATCCGCACAAGGACGTCAAGCGGGTGCGCCGAAGCTATACCACCAAGTCGGTCGCCGCGTTCCTGCGGCAGCTGCCGCTGGCGTTTCAGCGCGGCAAGGCCAAGGGCATGGACGTAACCTATCACTGGACGTTTTCGGGCAGCGAAGAGGTGCAGGCCACGATCACGATCTCGGGCGGCAAATTGACGGTGTTGCCGGGGCACGAGGGTGAGCCGGATGTACGAATCGCAGCCGATTCCAATACCTGGCTGCGGGTGCTGAACCGGGAGTATTCGATGATCAACGCGATCGTTTTGCGAAAGATCCGCGTCAAGGGTAGCATGGATCTGTTTCGCGCCTTTGGGCGGTGTTTTCCGGGATAGGAGACCAGATGCGGGCCAAGTCCTTTGCCGATATGAAGTGTTCAATTGCCGGCGCGGTCGAGGCCGTCGGCGACCGCTGGGGGTTTCTGATCCTGCGGGACATGATGTTTGGCCTGTCCCGATATGACGCGTTCCAGAAATCCTCGGGCATTCCGGCGCAAACGCTGGCAACCCGGTTACGGGCGCTGGAAGAGGCCGGTCTGATCCGGCGTCAGCCCTACCAGGACAACCCGCCGCGCGACGAATACCTGCTGACCGACCGGGGGCGCGACATGTGGATGATCGTTACCGCGATGCGCGAATGGGGCGACCGGTGGCAGGCCCACGGCGCGGACGGGGCGCCGGTCGACCTGGTCGACCGCGACACAGGGCGACCATTGCGTATGGCGCTGGTTGACGCGCAGACCGGTCGCGAAGTCGATGTCAGGCGCGCCACGATGGTCGCCGGGCCCGGGGCGGACGACAAGGTCGCATTCCGGTTGGGCAGATCTGGACACCGCGCCGGTTAACGGCGCCTCTGGACTTTTTTCTCAAGGCGGCCACAAATGCGGCCCATGGATCTGCACAGCATTTATCCCGGCGTCATGGATCTGAAATGGCGCGCCGAAAAGCGGCTGCCACGCTTTGTCTGGGATTTTCTCGACAGCGGTACCGGAACCGAAGCGACCAAGGCCCGCAACCGCGCGGCGCTGGACGCGCTGGGGTTTGCCCCCTCGATCCTGCACGGGCCGCTGGACTTTGACCTGAGCCGCGATTTTCTCGGCCATTCCTTCCCGCTGCCCTTTGGCTTTGCGCCATTGGGCATGTCAGGCATGGTCTGGCCCGGTGCCGAACGCATTCTGGCGCAGACGGCAGCACGGGCTGGGCTGCCCTATTCCCTGTCGACGGTGGCGAGCCAAAGCCCCGAGGACATGGCACCGCACCTGGGCGATCACGCGTGGTTTCAGCTCTACCCGCCCAAGAAGGAAGAGATCCGGCGCGACATGCTGGATCGGGCCCGCGACGCCGGGTTCGGGACATTGGTCCTGACGGTTGACGTACCGGTCGCCTCGCGACGGGAACGGCAGACGCGGTCGGGGCTGACCCACCCCCCCGCGCTGACACCGCGCCTGCTGGCACAGGTCGCGGTGCGCCCCGCTTGGGCGCTTGGGATGGCGCGCACCGGCATGCCGCGGATGCGCAGTCTGGACAAATACACCGCCGGTCGGGAGCACCTGCCGCCCACCGAGCATATTGGCTACCTGCTGCGAACCTCGCCGGACATGGAATACGTGAAATGGCTGCGCGACAACTGGAACGGTCCGTTCCTGATCAAGGGCGTTATGCGGGCGCAGGACGCGGCACCGCTGGACTCCATCGGCGTGGACGCGCTTTGGGTGTCCAATCACGCAGGCCGGCAGTTCGACGGCGCGCGCGCCTCGATCGAAGCGCTGCCGGAAATCCGCAGTGAAACGCGCCTGCCGCTGATCTTTGACAGTGGGATCGAAAGCGGGCTGGACATCCTGCGGGCGCTCGGGATGGGGGCGGATTTCGTCATGCTGGGCCGGGCACCGCATTTTGCGCTGGCCGCACTGGGCTCGCCCGGGCCGGATCATCTGATCGACATCCTGCGCAAGGATCTGCAAGCCAACATGGGTC
Organism: Seohaeicola saemankumensis; assembly: GCF_020171285.1. GTDB lineage: Bacteria > Pseudomonadota > Alphaproteobacteria > Rhodobacterales > Rhodobacteraceae > JAIUZI01. The sequence continues at coordinate 146,615 of NZ_JAIUZI010000006.1, read as the reverse complement.
AGATGGGGATCGCCAGCCTCGCGGAGGTCCCCGTACCGACGGTGTTGCCACCGATTTGACCTTGCGTCGCCCGGCAATTTCCGCAATGCAGAAAAACGCCGGAATTGGGATGCCATACCCAATCACACGCATATACGATTGAACCCGCACCGCATACACCTGCGGCACCCTCGACGAAGACCGGAGTTCCCGATGACCGAATTCAAGAAGATCCTGATAGCGAACCGTGGTGAGATTGCGATCCGCGTGATGCGTGCGGCGAACGAGATGGGGAAGAAGACGGTTGCGGTTTATGCCGAGGAGGACAAGCTGGGTCTGCACCGGTTCAAGGCGGACGAGGCCTATCGCATTGGCGAAGGCATGGGGCCGGTTGCGGCCTATCTGAGCATTGACGAGATCATCCGGGTGGCGCGCGAATGCGGGGCGGATGCGATCCATCCGGGCTATGGGCTGCTGAGTGAGAACCCCGATTTTGTCGATGCCTGCGCCGCCAACGGCATCACCTTCATCGGGCCCAAGGCCGAGACCATGCGCGCGCTTGGCGACAAGGCCAGCGCCCGGCGCGTCGCCATCGAGGCCGGCGTACCCGTGATCCCGGCGACCGAGGTGCTGGGCGATGACATGGAGGCGATCCGGGCCGAGGCGGATGAGGTCGGCTATCCGTTGATGCTCAAGGCCAGCTGGGGCGGCGGCGGTCGCGGCATGCGTCCGATCCACGGGCCGGACGAGCTGGAAGAGAAGGTGCTGGAGGGCCGGCGCGAGGCCGAGGCGGCCTTTGGCAATGGCGAGGGCTACCTGGAAAAGATGATCACCCGCGCCCGCCATGTGGAGGTGCAGATCCTCGGCGACCGGCACGGCGAAATCTATCATCTGTACGAACGCGACTGTTCGGTGCAGCGGCGCAACCAGAAGGTCGTCGAACGTGCCCCCGCGCCCTATCTCTCGGAAGAGCAGCGCGCCGAGATCTGTGACCTCGGCCGCAAGATCTGCGCGCATGTGAACTACGAATGCGCCGGCACCGTAGAATTTCTAATGGATATGAATACGGGTAAGTTCTACTTCATCGAGGTGAACCCCCGCGTGCAGGTCGAACACACCGTGACCGAAGAGGTCACCGGCATCGACATCGTGCAGGCGCAGATCCTGATCGCCGAGGGCAAGACGCTGGCCGAGGCCACCGGCAAATCCTCTCAGGACGATATCCGCCTGAACGGTCACGCCCTGCAGACCCGCGTGACCACCGAGGATCCGCTGAACAACTTCATCCCCGATTACGGCCGCATCACCGCCTATCGCTCGGCCACCGGCATGGGCATCCGTCTGGATGGCGGCACGGCTTATGCCGGCGGGGTGATCACGCGGTATTACGACAGCCTGCTGACCAAGGTCACCGCCTGGGCGCCGACGCCGGAAAAGGCGATTGCCCGGATGGACCGCGCGCTGCGCGAGTTCCGAGTGCGCGGGGTCTCGACCAACATCGCCTTTGTCGAGAACCTGCTGAAACATCCGACGTTTCTGAACAACGAATACACCACCAAGTTCATCGACGAGACGCCGGAGCTGTTCCAGTTCGCCAAGCGGCGCGACCGTGGCACCAAGGTGCTGACCTATATTGCCGACATCACCGTGAACGGCCACCCCGAGACCAAGGACCGCCCGCGCCCGGCCGCCGACATCAAGCTGCCCCGCCCGCCCGCGAAAAAGGGCGAACCGATGATGGGCACCCGCAACCTGCTGGAACAAAAGGGCCCGCAGGCGGTGGCCGACTGGATGAAAGCGCAGCGCCAGCTGCTGATCACCGACACCACCATGCGCGACGGGCACCAGTCGCTGCTGGCGACCCGGATGCGGTCGATCGACATGATCCGGGTGGCGCCGGCCTATGCCGCCAACCTTGGCGGACTGTTCAGCGTCGAATGCTGGGGCGGCGCGACCTTTGACGTGGCCTACCGGTTCCTTCAGGAGTGCCCCTGGCAACGCCTGCGCGACCTGCGCGAGGCGATGCCGAACGTGATGACCCAGATGCTGCTGCGCGGCTCGAACGGGGTCGGCTACACCAATTACCCCGACAATGTGGTGCAGGAATTTGTGCGGGTTGCCGCCAACACCGGCGTTGACGTCTTCCGCGTCTTTGACAGCCTGAACTGGGTCGAGAACATGCGGGTCGCGATGGACGCGGTGATCGAGCAGAACAAGATCTGCGAAGGCACGGTTTGCTACACCGGCGATATCCTGGACCCCGACCGCGCCAAATATGACCTGAAATACTACGTCGCCATGGGCAAGGAGCTGCGCGATGCCGGCGCCCATGTGCTGGGGCTCAAGGACATGGCGGGGCTGCTGAAACCCACCGCCGCGAAACAGCTCATTCGCGCGCTGAAGGAAGAGGTCGGCCTGCCGATCCACTTCCACACCCATGACACCGCCGGCGTCGCCTGCGCCACCATCCTGGCGGCGTCAGAGGCCGGGGTCGACGCGGTCGATTGCGCGATGGATTCGTTCAGCGGCAACACCTCCCAGGCGACGCTGGGATCGGTGGTCGAGGCGCTGCGCCACACCGACCGCGACACCGGGCTGGACATCACCGCGATCCGCGAGATCAGCGATTACTTCGAAGCGGTGCGCGCGCAATATGCCGCCTTTGAGTCCGGCCTGCAGGCGCCGGCCTCGGAGGTTTATCTGCACGAGATGCCGGGCGGCCAGTTCACCAACCTCAAGGCGCAGGCGCGCTCGCTCGGGCTCGAGGACCGCTGGCACGAAGTGGCGCAGATGTACTCGGACGTGAACCGGATGTTCGGCGATATCGTCAAGGTGACGCCCTCCTCCAAGGTGGTGGGCGACATGGCGCTGATGATGGTCAGCCAGGGACTGACCCGCGCTGACGTGGAAAACCCCGCAACCGAGGTGGCCTTTCCCGACAGCGTCATCGACATGATGCGCGGCAACCTCGGCCAGCCGCCGGGCGGCTTCCCCGACACCATCGTCAAGAAGGTGCTGAAGGACGAACAGCCCAACCTCGAACGCCCCGGCAAACATCTTGAGCCCGTCGATCTGGAGGCAGTGCGCGCCCAGGTCAGTTCTGAGCTCGAAGGCAAACCCGTCGATGACGAGGATCTTTCCGGCTACCTGATGTATCCCAAGGTCTTCATGGACTACATGGGCCGCCACCGCACCTATGGCCCGGTGCGCACCCTGCCCACCACGACCTTCTTCTACGGCATGCAGCCGGGCGAGGAGATCACCGCCGAGATCGACCCCGGCAAGACGCTGGAAATCCGCTGCCAGGCCATCGGCGAAACGGATGAGAACGGCGAGGTGAAGGTGTTCTTCGAACTCAACGGCCAGCCCCGCGTGATCCGGGTGCCGAACCGGCTGGTCACCGCCCAGACCGCGCAACGCCCCAAGGCCGACCCCGCCAGCCCCAACCACATCGGCGCCCCGATGCCCGGCGTGGTGGCCAGTATTGGCGTGCAGGCGGGCCAAAAGGTCCACGAAGGCGACCTGCTGCTCACCATAGAAGCCATGAAAATGGAAACCGGCATCCACGCCGAACGAAACGCATCCGTTAAAGCGATCCACGTCACTCCAGGAACCCAGATCGACGCTAAAGACCTGCTCGTGGAGTTCGAATAGTTCATGCCACCCCGACCGCGCGCCCCGAACCGGGCGCGCGGCGCAGTATCCATTCCGCCACGATGAGGTTCGGCACCCAGCAGGTCCAGGCGACCCAATTCGAGGCCTCGGGGTATTCAAGACCCGCCGCGAAAAAGAGCGGTAGCTGCAGTCGCAGTGTGACCGCCGCGAACGTCAGCGCGAAAGACCGGATCATCCAGACACGATGCCGCGCGATCTGCCGGGTCCTTGCCAGGTAGAGGGCGACACCGGTCACACCCAGCCAAGCCAATGCCAGCAGACCAAAGCCCGCGCCCGCCACCGGTCGGTCAGGCGCGGCTGCGATCGCCAGCGCTCCTCCGGACAGGCCGCCGATCAGGATCGCGGCGACGTATATCCGACCGGTCATCCGATGCAGGCCCGGACGTCTGGTCCGCATGTCTGGAAGGAATTGAGGAACCGCAACCGCGAGGGCAACCGAGGCGGCAATCACATGGGCCATGAAAACGCCACGGTTGGCATCTGCGTTGGCCAGCAACACCGGGAATGCATTCTCGATCCCCAAGGGAATGAACCTGAACGACACCAGCGCGACGACAAGGCTGGAAATTGCAATCACCAAGAACGGAACTTTTTCTCGCGACATTGGGGTTTCCTCACCAAACTAGACATTGTCAAGATTTCCTCACGATACCCACAATCTTGACGCTGTCAAGTTTCGTGATATTGATGGGGGATGACATCGGATCCCCCCAGAAAACCCCATCACCATGGCAATTTACGCGCCGCGCTGATCCAATCCGGATTGGAAATCCTGGCCGAATCGGGCCTGTCCAAGCTGACCTTGCGTGCCTGTGCGGCGCGGGCTGGCGTGTCACATTCGGCACCGGCGCACCACTTTGGCGGCCTGCCGGGGTTGTTGACAGCGATTGCCGGGCGCGGGTTCGAGATTTTTGCCGACACAATGAACGCAGCCCGGCGCGACGCCGATCCGGCGCCGCGCGCGCAGCTCATCGCCATTTGCCGGGGTTACATGGACTTTGCCGAGGCTCATCCAGCGCTGTTTACGTTGATGTTCAATACACCGGCCCGGCTGGCCCCCGACGATGCCTTTGTCGCGGCAGCGGACGCGGCCTATGACGTTCTGGCCGACACCTGCGCCCCGTTCGAACCGGTAACGGATGACCCGCGCAGCACCGAGATGATGGTCTGGGCACTGGTGCACGGACTGGCGAGCCTGTTGCAGGGCGGCCGCTTCAAACCCGAGAACGATCGCATGGACATGCCTGATTTCGAGGCGATCCTGCCCCCACTGCCCCTGCGCGCCGACCCTTAGAACGGGTGCATCCGCTTATCCGTTGGCCTGGTTGATACCGATGCCTTGTTTGTCAGCCGCCGCGCTGTGCGAGGAATTGACCGGGTGCACGATAAGGCCCAGGCAGATGGCCACACACAGGCAGCCGAGTTTCAGTGTTTCCAATCGGGTCATCGGCCCGCGTCTCCCTGTTCCGGGCGGTTTCTGTCCGCCGGTTACCTGAATGAAACGCGGGTGGACCGGCTTTCCGTCGCTTTCCTTGTTCGCGCGGAACTTTTTTTCCGCCGCCTGTGTTTTTCCTCTTGCAGCCCGGCGGGGTTATTTATATTCCACGCCTCACCCAAGGACGCGGGCGTAGCTCAGGGGTAGAGCATAACCTTGCCAAGGTTAGGGTCGTGAGTTCGAATCTCATCGCCCGCTCCAATTTCCTCCTCCGGGAGGATAACGATAGGGTCGCCTTCGGGCGGCCCTTCGTCGTTTCAGCCCGCGAGTTGAGGCGCCGCTCCTGCCCGAAAATTTCCGAAGTATCAGCGGCCAATCCCAACGGGCCACGCTCATCTCGGGCCCTGAAGGTATCCAGGTCGTGCCTGTGCCGGGTCTCAGAACACCTTGAACGTCATGGTGGTCAGTGACCGTTCGATGCCAGCAATGTCGAGCAGGTGATCGTTGATGAACTTCCCGACATCCTCGGTCGTGGGGATGTAGAGCTTCATCAACAAATCGTATTCGCCGCTGGTCGAATACAGCTCTGAATGGATCTCGCGCAGGGCAATATCTTCAGCGACCTTATAGGTGGTTCCTGGTTTGCAGCGGATCTGCACAAACACGCAAGTTGTCATGGTATTCTGGGTCCCTGAACGTTGTCTGAGCAGGCTGTCATATCGCGTGCAGGGGCGCAATCCCTGCCGGTAACCGGCGCATCATCGAGAGATACCGCCGGTACCAGGCGGGCAAGCGTGCAACGGCCACGGGCCGCTTTCGCGGGCCGTCTTTTCCTTGGCGCCGCGCAGGCCTATAAGAACCGCGACGTCAAAGGACCAGACCCATGCGCAGCGCAACCATCACCCGAAAAACTGCAGAGACCGAGATCTCGGTGACCATCAATCTGGATGGCACTGGCACATACGACAACCAGACTGGCATCGGGTTCTTCGACCACATGCTCGACCAGTTGTCGCGCCATTCGCTGATCGACTTCTCCATTCGCGCCAAGGGCGATCTGCACATCGACGATCATCACACCGTCGAAGACACCGGTATCGCGCTGGGGCAGGCGCTGACCCAGGCGCTGGGGGACAAGCGGGGCATCCGGCGCTACGGGTCGTGTCTGCTGCCGATGGACGACACACTTGTGCGCTGTGCGCTGGATCTGTCGGCGCGCCCGTTCCTGATCTGGAATGTCGATCTGCCGACCCCAAAGATCGGCACGTTTGACACCGAACTGGTACGGGAGTTTTTTCAGGCGCTCAGTACGCACGGCGGTATTACGCTGCACGTTGACCAATTGCATGGCTTTAACAGCCACCACATCGCAGAGGCCGCGTTCAAGTCGGTGGCCCGCGCCCTGCGCGAAGCTGTCGAGACCGATCCGCGCAAGGGCGATGCGGTGCCATCGACCAAAGGAGCCCTCTAGCGCTCGTTTCGTGTTAATCTCCCGCCGTGAACGAGGTCGGGAGGATCGTATGGAACAGCTCGGTGGGTGCCTTTGCGGTGCTGTGAGATATCGGGTCACTGCAGCCCCGCTTTGGGTGACGGTGTGTTTCTGTCAGTTCTGCCAGCGCGCGACCGGGTCTCAGGGCATGATCGAACCGATCTTCGAGATCGGCAGTTTTGACGTTTCCGATGGAAAAGCGCGCGTTTACACGCATGTATCCTCGGGAAGCGGCAAGAATGTCTACGTCCACTTCTGCGGCGACTGCGGTACGAAAACTCACCTGACGTTCGAACGCTGGCCGGACCGGCTGGGTGTCTATTCGGGCACCTTCGATGACCCGAGCTGGTTCGAGATGTCGCCGGCCAATACCAAGTACATCTTTCTGGACAGCGCCGCGCGCGGAACGATGGTTCCCGCCGGATACAACACCTTTGCCCGGCACGCCGCCGAAAACGACGGCACGCCGATCACACCATCCGTACTGTCAGAAATGCTGCACATGCGCTGACGCATCTGATCTTGGAATTACCCTTTCCCTGGTCTAGTCAGCAGTGACCTTGCCAGGAACAGAGCGTGGACCATGCTGACAGCCATCATCGACTACGAAAGCGGTAACCTGCATTCTGCCGAAAAGGCCTTTCAACGAATGGCGCGGGAAGTCGACGGTGGCACGGTTGTCGTCACCGCTGATGCCGATGTTGTGGCCAAGGCCGATCGCGTGGTGCTTCCGGGCGACGGTGCCTTTCCGGCCTGCGCCGCGGCCCTGCGCGGCCATTCAGGTCTGTTTGATGCGCTGGTCGAAGCGGTCGACAGACGCGGACAGCCGTTTCTGGGCATCTGCGTCGGGATGCAGTTGATGGCGTCTTGGGGACGTGAGTATCAGGACACGCCCGGACTGGACTGGATCGGCGGCGAAGTCGTGAAGATCGAGCCTTCAGACCCTGCCATGAAGGTGCCGCACATGGGTTGGAACGATCTGGTGATCGATCACCCGCACCCGGTTCTGGACGGTATCGCAAGCGGTGATCATGCCTATTTCGTTCACTCCTACCACTTTCGCGTGGACGACCCGGCGCAGCGGCTGGCGCATGTGGACTATGCCGGCGATGTCACGGCCATCATTGGCCGCGACGCCATGCTGGGGATGCAGTTTCACCCCGAGAAAAGCCAATCCGCAGGGCTGCGGATGATCGGCAATTTCCTCACCTGGAAGCCTTGACACGGCTGGTGCATGAGGCGGGCCGCGTCATGCAACGCAACTGACTGCGCCTACTTGATACGGGTCCAGTTCTGGCCGCGGCAGATCATGCCGCCCGCGACGCAGCCCTTGACCTCGAGCGTATTGCCGTTCAACGCCATTTTCGACTTGTAGGTCTTGTCGCTGTCGGGCGCCCAGATCTTGCCACCGCTATAGGCGCCGCCGCCGTCGGCCGTCATGCCCCAGATCATCTGTTTGCCGAGATGTTCGTAGTCTGAGGAAATCGTGCCGCCCTTTTCGAATGCCGTGTTGATGGTACCGCAGATCGCGCTGCCGCAGGGTGCGATCTGAACGTGAAGATAACCGCCGGTGTCGCCGGGCTGTGTCTTCCAGATGCCCACGACAGGATCCGCCAGTGCCGCCGAGCACAGCGCCACGGATGTTGCCATTCCCAAAATCAGGTGTTTCATGAAATCTCCCTCCTGTTTGACCAAAGAGTGACCATCGCCCCCGAGTCTGGCAAGCCTGACTTGGGGTCGCGTTGCAATTCACATCGCGCCATGCAAAAGACCGCGCAACAACCAGCGAAAGGCCGCCGTCATGATCCTATACCCCGCCATCGACCTAAAAGACGGACAGGCCGTGCGGCTTTTGCGCGGTGAAATGGACAAGGCCACGGTGTTTAACGATGATCCGGCCGCCCAGGCGCGCGCCTTTGTCGATGCGGGCTGCGACTGGCTGCATCTGGTCGATCTGAACGGCGCCTTTGCCGGGGAACCGGTCAACGCCGCAGCGGTCGAGGCCATTCTGGCAGCCTGCGACGTGCCGGCGCAATTGGGCGGCGGTATCCGCGACATGGCCACCATCGAAACCTGGCTGAGCAAGGGCCTGGCGCGCGTGATCCTTGGAACCGTGGCGGTCGAAAATCCCGATCTGGTGCGCGAGGCCGCCCGCAATTTTCCCGGACAGGTCGCTGTGGGGATCGACGCGCGCGGCGGCAAGGTCGCGACCAAGGGTTGGGCCGAAGTTACCGATGTCGACGCTACCGACCTGGCCCGATCATTCGAGGACGCAGGTGTCGCCGCGATCATCTACACCGACATCATGCGGGACGGTGCCATGCAGGGGCCAAACGTCGAGGCGACGGCGGATCTGGCCCGCGCCGTTTCGATCCCGGTGATCGCGTCGGGCGGGGTGTCTTCGCTGGCCGATCTGGTCGCTTTGCGGGATTGCGGTGTGGCGCTGAACGGAGCGATTTCGGGGCGCGCGTTGTATGACGGAGCGATTGACCTCGGAGAAGCGCTGGCCATACTGAGGACGTGAAACCAACCGGACCATTGCGATGCTGAACGCTGTCCTGCTGTCTTTTTTCTATGGTGCGCCTGCTTTTGTCGCGGTGGCGGTCGGACGCGGCTACACCAGCCCCGCCGCCCGCGCGATCATGGTCACAGGCGGAACAGTCGCAGTGGTGCTGGTGGTCATTTCCGTTCTGCCGATGTTGGGCTGCAGCGGTGACTTCTATGCCGGTTTTGGCGGATGTGTGGGCGGGGCGGCGATGGATTCGATGGTATCCAGCGCAATGCCGATGATCCGGGGCGCTGCGATGATCTACATCCTTGCCTGTGTTCCCCTTGGCCTGCTGGCCTGGCTGATCGAAACCCTGCACAGCCGCAAACCGGCATGACACGACATAGTATCGGTTAACTGCCCCCACCGTCGACGACATAGATACCCGCGCTGCACATCGCGGCGTCGTCCGATGCCAGAAACAGCACCATACGCGCCACGTAGACGGGGTCGATCAGCTCCGGCAGGCATTGCTGCGCCTTGCGCGCCTCCAGCGCCTCCGGGCTGGCCCAAAGTTCCAATTGCCGTTCTGTCATGATCCAACCGGGCAAGACCGCGTTGACCCGGATGCGCTGTGGCCCGAGATCCCGCGCCATGCCGCGTGTCAGCCCATGCACGCCGGCCTTGGCCGTCGTATAGGCCGGCATGCCACCCATCCCCTCGACCCAGGATGTCGAACCGAGGTTGATGACCGATCCGCCCCCTGCCGCCGCCATGCCTGGTGCAACGGCCTGTATGGCAAAGAACATATGGCGCAGGTTGTTGGCCATACGTTCATCCCAGTATTCCGTGGTGACATCCTGCCAACCGTGCCGGTCGTCGCGCGCCGCGTTGTTGACCAGAACGGTGACCGGACCCAACCGATCCGAAAGGGCGGCAACCGCCCGTTGCAGGGCCGCGATATCGCGCAGGTCGCAATATTCCCAATCGCAGCCCGACCCCAGATCATGCGCCAGCCCGGCAGCGGCCTCGGCGTCGTAATCCAGAATTCCAACCTGCGCGCCCTGGGCGACAAAGCCCCGGACAATTGCAGCCCCGATGCCCGATGCACCCCCCGTCACCAGAACCACGCGCCCCTTCAGGCTGGGGTAGTTTCCGAAATTCCTGCTGCTCACGGCCGGCTCCTCTTACGTCTCCGAACCGAGGCTGGCACAACACAACGGCGCAATCAAACAGCATGCTCTTGCCCTGCGCCGCGCCGCGCTCTATTCCGTCAGTCATGCTGAAAACCCGCATTATCCCCTGTCTTGATGTCGCCGACGGCCGCGTGGTCAAGGGCGTGAACTTTGTCGATCTCATCGATGCCGGCGACCCGGTGGAATCGGCCAAGGCCTATGACGCTGCCGGCGCTGACGAGCTGTGTTTTCTGGACATCCACGCCACCCATGAAAACCGAGGCACCATGTACGACGTGGTGCAGCGCACCGCCGAACAATGCTACATTCCGCTGACCGTGGGCGGTGGCGTGCGCAGCCGAGAGGACGTGCGCGACCTGCTGCTTGCGGGCGCCGACAAGGTCAGCTTCAACTCCGCCGCAGTCGCCAACCCAGATGTCGTGGCCGAGGCCGCCGACCAGTTCGGTTCGCAATGCATCGTCGTAGCCATCGACGCCAAGACCGTCGAACCGAGCCGGTGGGAGATCTTCACCCACGGCGGTCGCCGACCGACCGGCATTGACGCAGTGGAATTCGCCCGCACCGTCACCGCCAAGGGCGCGGGCGAGATCCTGCTCACGTCGATGGACCGCGACGGCACCCGCGCTGGCTTCAACTTGCCGCTGACCCACGCGATTTCCGATGCGGTCGACGTGCCGGTGATCGCCTCGGGCGGTGTCGGCACACTCGATCACCTGGTCGAAGGCGTCACCAAGGGCGGCGCCAGCGCAGTGCTGGCCGCCTCGATCTTTCACTTCGGCGATTACACCATCCGCGAGGCCAAGGAACACATGGCCGCCGCCGGCATCCCGATGAGGCTGACATGAGCGTGCTTCACGATCTGGCCGCGACCATAGAGACGCGCAAATCCGCCGATCCCGATAGCAGCTGGACAGCCAAGCTCCTTGCCAAGGGCCCCGAGAAATGTGCCGAAAAGTTTGGTGAAGAGGCGATCGAAGCAATCATCGCCGCCGTCAGAAACGACCGCGAAAACCTCACATACGAGGCCGCCGACGTCCTCTACCACCTTCTGGTCATGCTGGCCGCCCGCGACATCCCGCTCGATGACGTGCTAGGAGAGTTACAGCGCCGTCAGGGCACCAGCGGCATCGCCGAAAAATCCGCGCGCCAACCCTAAACCGCTTGCCTCCCCCCTTTCATCTCTTCGGCAAATACTCCGGGGGTGAGGCCGAAGGCCGAGGGGGCAGCGCCCCCCGATCCGACGCCTGACCTCTGGCGACATGGCCAGCCGGCCTCCCCCCGGCCAAGGTTACACCCCATCGCGACGATGTGATTTCATTTTGGTGCCGTATCAGACCAGCCCGCGTTAAAACGCGGACATGGAACTTGTTTTTGGCTATCTCGCTGGTCTGCTGACCCTCATCAACCCCTGCGTCCTGCCGGTTTTGCCCATTGTCCTGGGCTCGGCCCTGATGGCAGACCCGCGCGGCCCCTATGCACTTGCCGCCGGCATGAGCCTGTCGTTTGTCGCCTTTGGCATGCTGGTTGCGACCGTCGGTTATTCGCTGGGCCTGACACAAGAGTTGCTATCGCAGATCGGCGCCGCATTGATGATCGGTTTTGGCGCGATCCTGTTGACACCGCCTTTGGCGGCGCGTTTCGAAACCGCTTTTGCCGGGCTGTCCTCGGGGGCGGATCGTGCGATCAGCAGCGCGGACAGCGGCGGCCTTTCCGGCCAGTTCGTTGGCGGATTGCTGCTGGGCGCGGTCTGGTCGCCCTGCATCGGGCCGACGCTGGGCGGCGCGATCGCTTTGGCCAGCCAAGGCGAAAACCTGCTCTGGTCCTTCATGATCATGTGCGCTTTTGCCGCCGGCGTATCCACTCTGGTTCTGGGCCTGGGTCTTGGCGGGCAGAAACTGATCCGGCAACGCACCAACCGGCTCAACGGTCTCGCGGCGCAGTCCAAGCCGATTCTCGGCGCGGTCTTTGTGCTGGTCGGCCTCGCCATCCTATTCAACGTGCATCACGTGATCGAAGCCTGGGCGGTCCGAAACCTGCCTGCCTGGTTCAACGATCTCTCCATTGCCATCTGACACAGCGGAGTTTTCCAGATGAAACGCAGAACCTTCATGACCACTTTCGCCGCCTTTGCCACTCTGCCGGTCGCCACATTGGCCGGATCGTCGGTGGACTACGCCCCCGGCGTGATCGAAAAGGCCCTGTCCGAGGGCAAGACCGTCTTTGTCGACTACGCCGCAGACTGGTGCTCCACCTGCGCGCGGCAAGAGCGGATTATCAACAGCCTTCGCGGCGCGAATCCCGACTATGACAGGCATGTCGTCTTTGTACGCGTCGACTGGGACGATTTCGGCCGCGAACCGGTCAGCACCTCGCGCCGCATTCCGCGCCGGTCGACCCTGATCGTTCTCAAGGGCGATCAGGAACTCGGCCGCATTGTCGCGGGAACAAGCGAAAGCGAAATCAAGGCACTTTTGGACACCGCCCTGGCGGCGGCGACCACAAGCTGACCGACCGGCATCGCCGCGTCCTGGCGATCTGTCCGGGCGCAGCTATAACTTGGAGGAAATTACTCCAGTTGCAAAACCACCCATCCGCAACTCACCAAAAAGGCGTTGATATTCGATTTTCGGGCAACGGTTCTGGATCACCGTTACTCCGCGCGCTTCCGCCTTGGCGGCCGCCTCTTCGTTCTCAACACCGATCTGCATCCACACTGTCTGCAATTGCGGAAACGCCGCCAGTGCTTCGTCCACGATGGCGGGTACTGCTTCGGACCGGCGGAAAATGTCGACCATGTCCGCCGGGCGCCCGATATCACGCAATGATGCGACAACCGTCTGACCGAACAACTGCTTGCCCGCGTGACCGGGGTTCACCGGAATCACCGTGAACCCTTTTAGCCCCAGGTATCGTGCGACGTAGTAACTGGGACGTACCGGATTCATCGACACACCCACGACGGCGATGGATTTGGTGCGTTGCAGGATCTGTTTCAAAAGCTGATCGGAATAGTCGGTCATACGCGCACCCTATCGCGGTCCAGGACAAGAAAAAAGCGCCCGGTGCTTCGGGCACTAGGCGCTGAGGTATGGAACGAGGGACAGTGAAATAACACGCGGCAGTTCCGGTCCGCGGTTACTGTGATATTTAGGCACCTCTTTGCAGAAAAAAAGAGGGGTAGGGAAATTTTTTTGAAGACTCGGCGGAATTTGCCCCGTCGTCGGCGCGTTTCAGTCGAACAGAACATCCGGCCAATTTGCCTCGCTCAGCGCGATGTTCCCGACCGTGTCGCGGGTCCAGAGCGCCAGCACTCCGGAATCGTGGATCAGGTACAATTTGCCACCAATGATCTGCCAGGACGTTGGATCAGTTTCCATCGTGTAGCCACGGGAAACACCATAGGCGCAGTAGCCACCGAATTGCGGCGCATAGGCACGTGGATTGGCCTCGAACATTTCCCGGTTGCTCATGCTGGAAAACAGCCAGACCGCCCCTTTCCACATCACGGCGATGTCAGGACGACCACGGACAGGCGCGCCGGAGGTGAAATAGGACACCGTATCGTATCCACCGATCGCCGCGCCATCGTGCGAATAGAATATTGGCTGATCGGCACGCGCCCCCGCGGCGAGAAACAAGGCCAGCAGGGCAATCACAGGCAAAATCGCACGTCGTAGTGTCATGGCAGTCCGGTCAGAATATTGCGCCCATATCCTGCCCGCTGGCATACCCCATGCAAACCCCACCCACGCGGATGTGAACGCAGAATCCGTCAGTGTGACAAGGATGCATAGAGCGCGAGTGCCGCCGCGTTTGAGACGTTCAGCGAGCCAAAGGCCCCAGCTGCATCAATCCGGACCAGCTGATCCACGGTTTCGCGGGTCTTGGCCCGCAGGCCCGGCCCCTCGGCCCCCAGAACCAGCGCCACCGGACGATCCCGCCGCCCGTCAAGCGCCGCCTCGATGGTTTGCTCGGCCTCGCCGTCGAGACCCAGAACGACAAAGCCCATGTTCTGCAGCTCGACGATTGTATCGGCCAGGTTGCGCATCCGCAGGTAGGGCTGACGCTCTAACGCGCCGCTGGCGGTCTTGGCCAATGCCCCGGTTTCCGGAGCGGAGTGGTGGCGCGTGCCAATTACAGCACTGGCGCCCAGAACCTCGGCAGATCGCAGAATGGCACCGACGTTGTGCGGGTCGGTCACGCGGTCCAGCAGCAACACGCGTGGCACCTCGCGGCCGATGCAGTTTTCCGCCAGCCCGCCCCAGTTCAACGGCTTGACCTCTAACGCGGCCCCCTGATGTACAGACCCCGGATCAATCGGGGCGGAGAACTTTCGCGGGTCTGACAGCTCGGGGGTCATCCCGGAGGCGGCGATGGCGTCCTCGAGCTTGTTCTGGGCGTTCAATGTCACCACCAGCCGCAGTTTTTCGCGGCGCGGGTTCATCAGCGCGTCGCGCACGGCGTGCAACCCAAAGAGCCAGACCGTCTCTGATCCGGCGGCTTTTCGGGCCTGCTCCTTTTCTACCACCCACTTGGGTTTTTTCATCTTTTGTCCCTCGGGCAATTCTCGGTCCATTTAGCGATGAACAGGGTGGAATTTCCTGTTGACGCCCCTTTTATGCGCTAGTAATCACGCCTCCACGTCAGGCGCAACAGCGCTGACACGTGGGCGACAGGCCGCAAGGTGTGGCAGGGGACTGTAACTCCCTCGCGGAGACGCACGCCTGGTTCGATTCCAGGGTCGCCCACCACTTTTCTCAGGCACGCACGTCCACCGGAAACCCAAATCTATTGAACCCCGTAGCCTGTTTTTTGCGCATACGGGCTCAGCGAATACGTTCGACTGCCTCCACCGACCGTGTTCGGCCTTCATCCCGAAAGCGTTGCAAGGCTATCACGTACCGCCTGTGCCGCCCGCCTGTCGAGATCGCAATAGGCTGCCGCATTTGGCTGCGCCTTTTGCAGCGCCGGCAGACGCGCGGAAAAATCGGCGTCCGACATTCTGGCGATGGCCTTTTGGACGTCTTGGGCGGACTGGCAACGTATGATGGCAGACGTATCCATGAAATCTTGGAGGTTGGGGCAACCCCAGTAGATCGGCACAGTGTTACACAGGATCGCGTCGATCAGCTTCTCCGAGAAATAGTTCCGCTCCTGAACGTTTTCGATCACGATCGAATAGCGATAGGGCGCCAACCCGTCGGATTTTTCTTCGAATGGCGTGTAACCGCGCCCCATCACCTCGACCGGCTGGCCGGTCTGACGCACCCAGTCGACGATCTGGTGGCGCAGCTTGTGTCCCGCCGAATCGCGTTTGGCTGAAGCGATCAGCGAACACATCGCGGTTTTCCGCAGCGGCAGATCACGCCAGCCGGGCACCCAAGTTGTGCCATAGGGCAGGAACAGGGCATTCGGCAACAGGTCCAGCAATGTCTGATTGAACGTCAGGACCTTGTAGAACCGGCCGTGTGTCAATCGCAACAGGCGATGATGCTTGGCGTGGATCACCGCCGGCTCCCCCAGAATCAAAGAGATCTGGGCGGCCGTGCCACGCCGCAGGCGGAAATGCGTGTCGGTGCGGGGATAGACGATCAGGTGATCACTCTTGTTCAGATCGCGAACGCTGCCGCCTTGCAGCCGGTCCGGGCGGCCCAGCGGCCAGTGCAACTTGTCCAGAGAACACGCCGCGAGATCCGGCTCCAGACCCATGCCATACGGCAGAACGGCGATTGCAACGGAAGAGTGCACAGGTTTCCGATCCGGTTGCGGCACACTCAGGTACCCGGCAGGTCCAACGTTCCACGCATCAGGACATAGCCCTGACCACCCACACGGACACCCGTGGGCGCCTCGCGTGGCCCCAGAAGCCTGACATCGGCCCGGCCCGGGCGCCCCATCCAGTGCCCCTGCTCTGCAACGAATTCGGCATCGATCAGACCATGGTGCCACAGGTAGGCTGCCATGCAACCGGTGGCCGATCCGGTGAAGGGATCCTCGGGCGGCATGGGGGGCGGCAGCAGCAACCGGGAGAACGTATCCCCCTCGGCCGTCTCGCCACCAAGCGTCACCAGAAACGGTTCGATCAAGTCAGCGCGCGCGGTGCCCGGCGGGTTCATCTCGGCAAACAGATCGTGGTTCAGTCGAGCCCGTTTCAGTGCTGCCTTGTCCTTGATCACCGCGATGCAAAAGGGTGTGCCGGTGGAGACCACCTGCGGCGTCCCAACGATATCATCGGTATCCAGCGACACTAGCGCGGCAATCCGCTCTGGCGCGACGACGCGCCCGAATTGCGGTGCTGGTTGGGTCATTGTCACCATGGCGCCGTCCGCCTGCTCCACTACCTCGATCGGCAGCACCCCCGCCCCGACCTCCAACGTAAAGCTGGCCCTGCCGGACGACAGGTCGACCATGCCGCGATCGACCAGAGACGCCACTGTGGCTACGGTCGGGTGACCCGCCATCAGGATTTCGCGGTCTGCCAGGTAATAGCGTGCGCCGAAATCGGCGACGTCTGACGCCACCACGTAGGCGCATTCCGACAGCGACGTTTCACGGACCAGCGCCAACCGGTCCGAAACACTCAGCCCATCTGCGCCATGCACAACAACACAACCGTTACCGCCGAAGGCGCGGGTTGTGAATGCATCCACCCAGTCGAAGGCGTAGCGGCTCAATGGACAGCGACCGGGGACAGATCGTTTTGCCGAGCCAGAACAAAGGCCATCTTGCGGTCGGCGACCAATGCCAGCTGCTGCCCGGCGGCATCATGCACGGCATAGAGGTGCTG
This sequence comes from Seohaeicola saemankumensis, assembly GCF_020171285.1. Lineage (GTDB taxonomy): Bacteria > Pseudomonadota > Alphaproteobacteria > Rhodobacterales > Rhodobacteraceae > JAIUZI01. Next base: position 129,566 of record NZ_JAIUZI010000006.1, on the reverse strand, counting down.
GCGGTCTCCGGCACCGGCGCGCACATCTTCCGGCAGGTCGGCCACGTCCACGGTTTTGACGTAGACAATACGGCGGTCATCATCGTTGAAATCAAATGGCGTGTGCATGTTGCTTACCCCTTCTTGATATTGATGGTTTGCACCACGGTCTCGGGCCGCGCGCGGGTCAGGTCCACGTGCAGCAATCCGTTTTCCATGATTGCGTCACCGACTTCGACACCATCAGCCAGCACGAACATGCGCTGGAACTGACGCCCGGCGATACCCCGATGCAGGTAAACCCGGCCCTCGCCATCGTCGGTTTGACGCCCGCGAATCACCAGTTGCCGGTCTTCGACCGTGATCGACAAATCCGCCTCGCCAAACCCGGCCACGGCCAGGGTGATGCGATAGGAGTGTTCGGAAGTTTGTTCAATGTTGTAAGGAGGATACCCTTCATTGCCCGACTTCGCCGAGCGCTCCAGAAGGCGTTCCAATTGCTCGAACCCCAACATGTGAGGATATGAGCCGAGGGTAAGTTTCGACACGTCTAGTCGTCCTTTATTGTCAAAGCGACGGATGGCGCCGTCCCTGACGGCAACGGCGCTGATCTGAATATGGGTAGAAAATGACGGTTTAACAAGGGCTAGGCGAAGACAGTTTGACCGCGTATCGTTGCCTGTGCCTGCCACAACGCCCGAGTCGCCAATGAACGCCGAATCCGACATCTCGATGAAAACCGATGACGTGCTGCGGGTGGAGCTGGAAGTGTTCCGCCGCCAGCACCGCGATCTGGACGAAGCCATTGCGGCATTGGTGGAGAAGGGAACCGGAGATCAGTTGACCATCAAACGGCTGAAAAAGCAGAAACTTCTGCTTAAGGACAAGATCGCGTTAATCGAAGACAGGCTGACCCCGGACATCATCGCCTGATCAGGCTGGTTTGGCCGCCGCACCGCATTGCCCAACCGGTTGATTTGGCTATAGTGCGCGCTCTTTCAGGGCGAAGGGGCGTATCGTATGGCCGAGATAAAAGTGGGCATCATCATGGGCAGCCAGTCTGACTGGCCGACGATGAAAGAGGCCGCCAATGTGCTGGACGACCTCGGCCTAGCCTATGAGGCACGCATCGTGTCTGCCCATCGCACACCCGACCGCCTGTGGGACTATGGCAAGACGGCCGTAGACCGCGGTCTGCAGGTGATCATTGCCGGGGCCGGGGGCGCGGCGCACCTGCCGGGTATGATGGCGTCCAAGACCCGCGTGCCGGTGATCGGTGTGCCGGTGCAGACCCGAGCGCTGTCGGGCGTGGATTCCCTGTACTCCATTGTGCAAATGCCCAAGGGGTTTCCCGTCGCAACCATGGCCATCGGCGCAGCGGGCGCGGCAAACGCAGGCCTGATGGCGGCCGGTATTCTGGCCTTGCAGGACCCGAAACTGGCGCAGCGCCTCGACGATTGGCGCGATGCGCTTTCGGCCTCCATCCCCGAGGAGCCGGCAGATGACTGAGCCTCTCGCCCCCGGATCGGTGATCGGAATTCTTGGCGGTGGCCAGCTTGGGCGGATGCTCTCTGTCGCGGCGGCCCGTCTGGGGCTGCGGTGCCATGTCTTTGAACCCGGTGCGAACCCGCCGGCGGCCCAGGTGTCCGAGCGGGTAACGACGGCGGCCTATGACGACCACCCGGCCCTGCTGGCCTTTGCCGAACAGGTCGACGTGATAACCTACGAGTTCGAGAACATCCCAACCGGGGCGCTGGACTTGCTGGAGGCGCACCGTCCGATCCGACCCGGGCGCGAAGCCCTGCGGATCAGCCAGGACCGGCTCACCGAAAAGACCTTTCTTCAGGGACTGGGCCTGAAGACGGCTCCGTTTGCAGATATCACCGATGCCGCCAGCCTGACCGCCGCATTGAAGGAGATCGGCGCACCCGCGATCCTGAAAACCCGACGCTTCGGCTATGACGGGAAAGGGCAGGCGCGGATCCGTGCGGTCGCCGATGCCGATGCCGCTCTCGCGGATATGGCCGGTGCGCCGGCGATCCTGGAAGGCTTTGTCGACTTCAGCCACGAAGTCTCGGTCATTGCGGCGCGCGGTCTGAACGGTGAGATCGCCTGTTTCGACCCCGGCGAGAACGTCCACAAAGACGGTATCTTGCGCACCACCACTGTTCCCGCGCGGCTGAGCGCGTCACAGCGAAGCGATGCCATTCTGCTGGCGGCCAATATCCTGAACGCACTGGATTATGTCGGTGTATTGGGGGTGGAATTGTTCGTGACCCCGCAGGGGCTGGTGGTCAACGAGATTGCCCCGCGTGTGCACAATTCCGGCCACTGGACCCAGAACGGCTGCGCCGTCGACCAGTTCGAACAGCACATCCGCGCGGTTGCGGGCTGGCCGCTGGGCGACGGGAAACGCCATTCCGACGTGGTGATGGAGAATCTGATCGGCAGCGACATGGATCGCGTCCCGGACCTGGCCCGTGCGCCGGACACCGCGCTACATCTGTATGGCAAGGCTGAAACCAAGCCCGGCCGCAAGATGGGCCATGTCAACCGGATCGTAAGAAGCTGACCGGCGGCCCTTTACACGTCCTTTTTCATCTCTTCGAAAAATACTCCGGGGGGCCGTCCGAAGGACGGCGGGGGCAGCGCCCCCTCCCGATCTGCCGCAACTATCAGCCAGCGGCGAAGAAGCGGGCGGCGACGTCGCCCGCCATGTAACTGACACGCCCACCCGACAGTGTGGCCGCGACCCGGTGGCTGGTCTCTTCCAGGATCACTAGATCGGCGCGCAATCCAGGCTCCAGTCGTCCGCGATCATCCAAACCCAACACGCATGCGGGACCCTCCGACACCAGCGCCCAGGCCTCGCCGAACGTTCGGACCCCGGTCCGCGCAACCATTAGCGCCGCCCGGCGCGGGCTGGGATAGTGGTAATCCGACGCCAGGGCGTCACACAGTCCCATCGCTACCAGCTCCACGGCGCTGACATTGCCCTTGTGTGAGCCGCCACGCACGACGTTGGGCGCGCCAAGGATTACCGTATCTCCCGCCGCCCGTGCGGCCTCAGCCGCTTCCAGGGTCTCGGGAAACTCGGATATCCGCACACCACGCGCGCGCCAAATGGCGCGGTCCAACGCGGTGTGGTCATCGTGACTGCCCAGTTGCACCCCCTGCCCGCTCAGCCTCTGGCACAGCTGGTCCAGTGCCGCCGGCACTTCTGGCCCTCGCGCGTGCAGCTCTTGCAGAAGGGCGAAATGGGCCTCCGGGTTCCGCCCTGCCTTGAGCGCCTGCCCGGTCAAACGCGGCGGTCGCCGTCCCTCGGCAAGCCTGTCATGTGGCAGGTGATCATTGAACACGACATAGGGCACCTGATGCGTGGCAATCAGGCCGGGAAGCGCAGCGTAGTCCTCCAACAGGTGTGTTTCGAAACGTAATTGCGCGACCAGATCCGTCACCACCTGCCCGCGCGTCCGTTTTATGGCGGCCAGGACCTGCTCGGCGAATTCGCGCCCTCGCAGCCCGCCTTCCCAGCTCCAGAACTGCGCCAGTACGGCGGTTGTAATGCCGTTGGCGGCCAGTTCAGCCTCGGCGGAGATCACGCCTTCGTCGATCTGTTTCATCGCACCCCGGCGCGGCGCCAGGTGGCGCTCGAACCCGTCACCGTGCACATCGACGATCCCCGGCAGGACAAGGTATTCACTGAGATCGACGGCACGTCCGACCGGCTCTGCCACGATCCGCCCCGCAGCCAGAGACAGACGGCCCTGCGCAAGCCCCGCGCCAGGTTGCAGGACCTTCCCTCCAACCAGATCCAGTTCAAGGGCGGTCATTGCGACGGCTCCGATGCCGGATCACCGGGGCAATTCTGCCCCCGGCAAACCTCGGCAATACTGCCGAAAACCGAATCCATCCAGGTCATGTCCGGATCGAATGCCCCGGTTTCAAGGAAATGAACCGCCTGCCCGATCACCCGCGGATTGTTCATCATATACGTGTGGGTCACGGGCAGAACGATATGATCTGTCATGCCATCGACACGGGTGGATTCGACGGAAACCTTACCATCGTCCGGCCCCTCGATCATCGTCGAGAATACCGGGTTCAACGAATGCGAACCAGCGATGACGCCCACCGGGTAGTCCACTGCGGGCAACCGGCGCGGAATACTGTTCGGCCCGGTGCCCAGCGCCATCCCCGCAGGACCGTTCAACAATCCGAACACCTCCCAGTCGCCCAACCGGTCCACCAACTCGCTGCCCTGATTGGGCGTGCCAAGCATCACCACACGCCCCAGATTGGCCGGTTTTTCACCCCGCAACCAATACCGGATCAGGATACCGCCCATGGAGTGCCCAACCAGATGAAGCCGGTCGTCGCCACATTCCTCAGCCGCCTGCGGCAAGGTCTGCTGCACCAGCAACGGAATCGGAAGATCTGTCGAAGGATACCCCGGGCGCACCACCCGGAACCCGCGCCGCAACAGGACCTGCTCCATGATGGTAAAGGAGGCCTCGGTCCGCGCAAGGCCATGCAGCAGCACGACGCATTCACCCTGCGCGCCCGTTTGGGCGACGGCCGGGGTCGGCAGCAACAAGGACAGAAAAACGAGCCAGCGCATGAGAGCTGGCATACGCCGGATTGCAGCCGTGGGAAAGATGTCTATGTGCGCCGGCCGGTGGTTAGCGCAAATCCGATTCCGCCCAGAACCAGAACCGCGCCCAATGCGAAACGGAGCCCGACCGTCTCCCCCAGCAATACAACGCCTCCTACAACGGCGATTACCGGTACGCTGAGTTGAATGACGGCCGCGAACGAGGGTTCAAGCCTCGGCAACAGGCTGTACCACAACGCATACCCTAACCCCGAGGTCACCGCCCCCGACAGTACCGCCAGCACGACGCCAGCGGGCGCTAGCGTCGAGACGTTTCCGAACAGGAACAAGGCCGCCAGCACCGGCGGCAACGCCAGTAGGAAATTCGCGGCGGTGGCAGCCAGCGGGTCGGCTTCCTTGCGGCCAGCCAGCGTGTAAAATCCCCAGCCGATCCCGGCCGCCGCCATTGCCACGGCTCCGGTCAATCCGCCACCGCCGCCGCCAGACGGCCCTAGCACGACGATCAACCCGCCAAAGGCGATGGCCGCCCCCAGCGTCCGGCGCGGCGTTGGCGGCACCCCCGTGGCATAAGCCGCTGCAAACATGGTGATTTGTACGACGCCGAAGAGGATCAACGCCCCTAACCCGGCATCCAGCGTCAGATAGGCCAGGGAAAACCCGATCATGTAGAGCGCCAACGTCCCCGCGCCAATCAGGCGCTGAACCGCCATCAACGGCGGAATTCTGCGCCCTTGCGCCCGAACCAACGCGATCAAAACGATAGCCCCGGACAAAACGCGTATCGCGGCAAAACTACCGGGATCCGCATAGCCGGCGTCCACCGCGTAGCGGTTCAAAACGGAATTGGCGGCAAAGGCCACCATCGTCACGAAGGTCGGAAGGAGCAGGCGCATGTGACCAATGCGCTTTATTTTCCCGCCGGTTGCAAGGGGCCTCGCGGGGATTTGTGTGCGAACCGGGCCCAACCGATGCCAACGCCGGATCGCGCCGCACCCCGCCCCGGCCAGTTCGCCGCGCTAAAGCGCGCCTTTGAACCACCAAACCATACCGCCAACCGCACCAGCACCAGCACCAGCATACACGTGAAAAAGGGGCGGCCAATCGGCCGCCCCTTTCTCTATTTCCAAGCTGGAGAGGCAGATTACATCATGCCGCCCATGCCGCCCATGTCGGGCATGCCGCCGCCGGCAGCTGCGCCTTCTTTGGCGGGCTTGTCAGCCACCATGGCTTCGGTGGTGATCAGCAGGCCAGCAATCGATGCCGCGTCTTCCAGAGCGGTCCGGACCACTTTGGCCGGGTCGATCACGCCATCGGCAAACAGGTCGCCATAGGTCTCGGTCTGAGCGTTGAAGCCAAAGGCGACGTCCTTGCTTTCGCGGACCTTGCCTGCAACCACCGCACCGTCAACACCAGCGTTCTCGGCGATCTGACGCAGCGGCGCTTCGATCGCTTTCATGATGATGGCGATACCAGCGTTCTGGTCTTCGTTGGCGCCTTCCAGGCCTTCCAAAGCCTTGCCGGCCTGAACCAGAGCAACACCACCGCCCACGACAACGCCTTCCTGTACGGCCGCGCGGGTCGCGTTCAGAGCATCGTCCACACGGTCCTTACGCTCTTTCACTTCGACTTCGGTCATGCCGCCGACGCGGATGACGGCAACGCCGCCGGCCAGCTTGGCCACACGTTCCTGCAGCTTCTCGCGGTCGTAGTCGCTGGTGGTTTCTTCGATCTGGGTGCGGATCTGTGCGACGCGCGCTTCGATCTCGGCTTTTTCACCGGCACCGTCGACGATGGTGGTTTCGTCTTTGGTGATGGCGACTTTTTTGGCCGAACCCAGCATGTCCATGGTCACGGACTCGAGCTTCATTCCCAGGTCTTCGGAAATCACTTGGCCGCCGGTCAGGATCGCGATGTCCTGCAGCATGGCCTTGCGGCGGTCGCCGAAGCCCGGCGCCTTGACGGCAGCGATTTTCAGGCCGCCGCGCAGTTTGTTGACAACCAGGGTTGCCAGCGCTTCGCCTTCGACGTCTTCGGCAATGATCAGCAGCGGCTTCTGCGACTGGATCACCGATTCCAGCAGCGGAACCATCGGCTGCAGCGACGACAGTTTCTTCTCGTGCAGCAGGATCATGCAGTCTTCGAGATCAGCGGTCATCTTGTCAGCGTTGGTGACAAAATAGGGCGACAGGTAGCCACGGTCGAACTGCATGCCTTCGACGACATCGGTCTCGGTTTCCAGACCTTTGTTCTCTTCGACGGTGATAACGCCTTCGTTGCCGACTTTCTGCATCGCGTCAGCGATCTGACGGCCGATTTCGGCTTCGCCGTTGGCGGAAATGGTGCCGACCTGCGCGACTTCATCGCTGTCGGTCACGTCGCGGGCAGCGGCCTTGATGGCAGCAACGACTTTGTCGGTGGCCAGATCGATACCGCGCTTGAGATCCATCGGGTTCATGCCCGCGGCCACGCGCTTCATGCCTTCGCGAACAATGGCCTGGGCCAGCACGGTCGCGGTGGTGGTGCCATCGCCGGCCTCGTCGTTGGTGCGGGAAGCGACTTCCTTCACCATCTGGGCGCCCATGTTCTCGAACTTGTCTTCCAGTTCGATTTCCTTGGCAACCGACACACCGTCCTTGGTGATGCGCGGTGCACCAAAGGATTTGTCCAGCACCACGTTACGGCCTTTGGGGCCCAGGGTCACCTTAACGGCATCGGCCAGCACGTTTACACCGGCCAGAATGCGGTTGCGGGCATCTACATCAAACTTGACGTCCTTAGCAGCCATGTTTGTATCTCCTTGAGAGTTGTTTCGTATTCAGCGATCAGGGTTCAGAGTATCGTTCGGGAAACCGACCGGATTACTCGATGATCCCCATGATGTCGCTTTCCTTCATCATCAGCAGTTCTTCGCCGTCGATGTTGACCTCGGTGCCCGACCACTTGCCGAACAGGATCTTGTCACCGGCTTTGACAGCCATCTCGATCAGTTCGCCGCTGTCTTTGCGGGCGCCTTCGCCACATGCAACGACCACACCTTCGCTGGGCTTCTCTTTTGCGCTGTCCGGGATGATCAGACCACCAGCGGTTTTTTCTTCGCTTTCCGTGCGACGCACCAGCACGCGGTCATGAAGCGGTTTCAATGCCATCTTTGCAGCTCCTTGAGGCTCAAAGTTATTATTTCATGGCCCCTCTCCCTAGAAACGGGGCCGTTAGCACTCAACCGGGTCGAGTGATAACGACGCATAGCTAAGGAGAGGGTCCGCCTCTGTCAACATTTGATCTGGGAAAAATTGCACAGTCTTTCCAACGCGCGCCCGGCCCCGCTGGCTGGTCCGCCGCAGCGTCATGATTTACATGGTTCCACGGCCCTTTCATGACAAGTGAGCGCGACGCGAAGCAGGAGGATCGTCATGGTGGAAATGGTCAAGGCAAACGGAATCGCACTGGCGGTTTACGATCACGGGCCGAAAGATGGTGCACCATTGATCCTCATCCGGGGCCAGGGCAGCCAGTCGGCGCACTGGCCCGACGTGCTGATCCGGAAATTCTGTGAGGCCGGGTTCAGAACCATCACCTTCGACAACCGCGACACCGGCCAAAGCCAGCGTTGTCCGAAAGACGGCTCGCCCAGCAGCGCCGACGAGATCTTGCGCCTGATCGAGGCAGGCGGCGCAATCGATCCACCCTACCGGATCAGCGACATGGCCGACGACGTGGTCGGCCTGATGGATGCGCTGGGGCTCGAAAAAGCGCACATGATGGGTATCTCGATGGGCGGCGCGATTCTGCAGACAATCGTAACCGAAAACCCCGAACGCCTGTTGACCGCAACCATCGTCATGACCGCCTGCCGCCCGCTGACCGCGCCGGACGGAGACAACCCGCGTGCCGCCAACGCACTGGCCAAAAGCCTTCTCGCCTATCCCCAGACCTTGCAGGAATACCAGGATGCACAGGTCCTCGAACACCAACTCTGGGGCAGCCCCGGCTACCCTATGCCCGAGAGCGACATTCGCCAGATGGCCGAACTGGCCTACGGGCGATGCATAGACCCCGAGGGGCGCAACCGCCAGGTCCTGGCGCTGGCGGTCAGCCAAGACCGCCGCCCGGCCCTGCGCGAGGTGGATCTGCCCTGCCTTGTGCTCCACGGCCGCGACGACACGCTGGTGCCAGTGGCGCTGGGCGAAGAGATCGCTGCAAACATCCCGCATTCGGAATTCCACGCCATCGACGGCATGGGCCACATCATCACGCCGGCATTGGCGCCTGTCATCGTGGATCTGGTCGCTGGTTTCGTACGACGCCGGGCGAGTTAGGTTGCAGGGCGCGGGGTTCTGCGCAAAACGATATAGATATAGGCCGACAGGACGGCTGCGAGAAAGCACCAGACCGAGGTGAACGCGTAGGACAGAAACAGGAACCCAAAGATCACCGACCCAAGGATCAGCCAGCCAAACACCCGAACCTGAGCCACCGAAGACAACAGCAGGGGTATACAGATAATCGCCGCATAGATGGCCCGCGCGAGCAGTTTTGCGCCATCATACGGGAACATCTCGGGGTTCGAGTACTGGATGGAATGGCGGACGATACTGATGCTCAGCACCTCGGGATGCAAAAGAACCGGCAGGAACAGCGCCCCGCCAAGGATCGCGCCCGCCATGGAACAGAGCGCAAAGGTCCGTTGCTTCCGCCGCCTTGGTTCGACCAGCGCCGCCGACAACGGCACCCAGACCGGCCAGAACCAATAAGCAAAGAGCAGAAATATTAGCATCGGCAGTTCTGTATTCCCAGCGGAACCCGCATCGAGCCGCAGCCACAACACACCTTCGGAAATCTGTTGAATACCAAAGAACAAAGGCAACCCGGCCAGTGCGGCATACCGCCGGTCACCTGCGAACGCGGAGCGCAGCGTCGCACCGCCGCAGACGACCAGTCCGGTCCCCAGTACAAAGCTCGCCTCTGCCGAGAAACACATGGGTTCCCTCCTGAAACCTTCGAACCTTGCCAACCTGCGGTGGTGCGAGGCAAGGAAAATCAGGTGTGGCCGATCGCGAGACGCCCGGGTTCGGCCAGATCGTAGATCCCCGTCGAAACCCGCATGAACCAGCCATAGTGATTGTCCGCCATGATACGCGTCGCGCGCGCTACGCCGGCTTCCTTTGCGACCACCGCCCCCTTGCTGGCGCCCTGCGCGGACAGGTATTCGGCGCAGCGAATGGCGTCCTGCCGATAGGCTGTCACGACGCCACCCCGAGACCCACCCCGGTTCGGATCGCCCTCGCGCCTGGCGAACTCGCGCAGCAACACCGCCTTGCGCTGTTTTGATTTGCGCGGCGCGTAAGGGCCCGGATCGCAATGCACTTCAGTCCGGCCATCCGACATGACGGTGATCAGCCCCAGACCCAACCGCCGGCACATGTTGCGGTTATCCTTCAACGCCCGCCGCGCGGTTCTTCCGGTTGGTTTGGGCACCGCGATATAGACAAGATCGGTGACCGTTTGCCGGGTGATCGCCTGATGGAACAGCGAAAGCGTGAACCGCAGTTTCAGTTCTACGATCACCGGATCCTCTTCGCCGCGCACAGCCACCACGTCCGCGGCGCCGACCTCGCCCTTGACGTCATAGCCCTGGGCTTCCAGCAGAGTTTTCACCGGCGGATAAAGATCGTTTTCCAACTGCATGAGCGGCACTGTAAGACAGGAAACCGGTCGCGTCCATTTGACACCAGCCCCCCCCGTGACAAGCCCCGCGCGCACGCCTATAAGGCGCGAAATTCCCCCGTTTGAACAGGACGCAACAATGACCATTCAAGTCTTTGGCCACAAATCCCCCGATACCGATTCCACCGGCTCTCCGATCATCTGGGCCTGGTACCTGAACGAGGTCAAAGGCACCCCTGCCGAGGCCAAGCTTTTGGGCGAGCCCAACACCGAAGCCGCCTGGTTGCTGAACCGCTGGGACCTGCCCAAGCCCGCCATCATCTCGGACATCGAAGACGACGCCCCGGTCGTGGTTGTCGACACCAACAACCCCGCCGAGTTGCCCGCCAACATCAATGGCGCCGACGTTCAGGCGATCATCGACCACCACAAGCTGGTCGGCGGGCTGGAAACCAAGGGTCCGATCGACATCACCATTCGTCCGGTCGCCTGCACCGCGACCATCATGCACGACCTGATGGGTGATATTGAGATGCCCGACTGGGTCAAAGGCGCGATGCTGACCTGCATCCTGTCGGACACGCTGGAATTCCGGTCGCCCACCACCACCGACCATGACAAGGCCGTGGCCGAAAAACTGGCTGCTGACCTGGGCATCGAGATCCCCGGCTATGCGTCCGAGATGTTCGCCGCGAAATCGGATGTCTCGTCATTCTCGGACGCGGAACTGCTCCGGATGGATTCCAAGGAATACGCGGTTGATGGCACCAAGTTCCGCGTGTCGGTTCTGGAAACCACATCGCCCTCGACCGTGCTGGACCGCAAGGCCTCGCTGATGGAAACAATGACCACCGTCGCCGCCGAAGACGGCGTGGAACAGGTGCTGCTGTTCGTGGTCGACATCTTGAACGAGGAATCGACGCTGCTGGTGCCGAACGATCTGGTTAAGACGGTCGCCAAGAAATCGTTCGACGCGGATGCGGACGGTGACAGCGTGGTGCTGCCCGGCGTCGTCAGCCGCAAGAAGCAGATCATCCCGAATCTGAAGGTCTGATCCAGACCCGGTTAGACGTTATAAAGGGGCGCCCCGAGGGCGCCCCTTTCTTTATGCCGGGACGAGCCCCAGATCGGCGTCGCTGGCGGCGGGACCGTATTTGTCGCGCGGCGGCCAGGGGCGGTCGCGCCAGTCGGGGGTGAAGGCGAAGCTGGAAACGCTGCGCCCAGTGGGCAGGGCACCATTTCCGGCTCCCAGCGCGTAGTCGTAGTAGAGCTTGACGATCTCTTCCTTGCTGACCTGCTGCGTCGCCTCATGCGCTATGCAGGCATCGCGCCAGCGTTTCACGCGGGCATAGTCGGCGGTGTCGGGCAGATCAAAGTCTTCGTAGTAGTCAAGGAACCAGAACCGTTTGAACATCGGCGTGAACACCGCCTCGGCCAGGCCGACGCGGTCAAACAGGAAGGTGCCGTCGGGGTTCTGCCAGCGCAGGAAATCGTCGAGGTCGGCGTAGAGGCCCAGCAGCTTGTCGCGCATTGGGCCGGTCTGGTCGGGATCCTGGTTCATCACCATGATGTAGCCGGCCATGGTGAATGCGCCTTCTTTCTGGATCAGCATCCGTTCGACGGCGCGCTCATAAGGATCGGCGCGCGCCACCGGCTCGCCCAGCACCTCGTCAAAGTAATTCAGGATCACCAGGCTTTCCTTAAGGATGCGGCCGTCCGGTAACTCCAGCACCGGCAATGCGGTGGTGCCGCGGGTCTTGGCCAACAACGCCGGATCGCGCGGCTTGGTGATGTCGACGACGCTGAAGCGCACGCTATCTGTCATGCCCTTCAGTGCCAGAAGAATTTCGAGCCTTTGCGAAAACGGGCAAACGGGAATGTGATACAAAATTGGCTTGTCCAAAACATGTCCTTTCCGGTTGGTCGGTTCGGTGGCCAGGCGGGGTCCGCGACCGACCGTTGCACACTTGAAAACGGTTGTCATTCATTCCACGCGGTGATCTAGAAAGCCACATTCAGCCCACAGCTGACCCATGACCCGTCAGCCAGCTTTGTCAGAGGCCCGACCATGACCCGGATCATCCATTCCCTTGCCGAGATTTCCGACCGATACGATGCGCTGCTCGTCGATCTGTGGGGGTGCGTCCACAATGGTGTGACCGCATACCCCGAGGCCGTCGCCGCGCTGCAGGCCTTTCGCGCCGGTGGCGGTACCGTTGTCTTGCTGACCAACTCTCCCAAGCCGCGCGCCGGTGTGGCCGAGCAGATCGCAGAGTTTGGCGTGCCTGAGGATGCCTATGACACCATCGCGACAAGCGGCGACAGCGCCAGGTCCGCAATGTTTCAGGGCGCGGTGGGTAACAAGGTGCTTTTCATGGGGGAATGGGGGCGCGACGAAGGGTTCTTCGAACCACTGAAAATGCTCGACGCCCCCGCCGACATCCAGATCGTGCCACTGGAACAGGCCGAGGGTATTGTATGCTGCGGCCCCGACGACCCGCAGGCGGACCCCGATACCAACCGGCCGGCGTTTCTATACGCCAAACAGAAGGGCATGAAGCTTCTTTGTGCCAATCCCGACATCGTAGTCGACCGAGGCGAGGTACGGGAGTGGTGCGCTGGCGCATTGGCGCGCCTTTACACGGAGATGGGCGGTGAGAGCCTGTATTTCGGCAAACCCCACCCGCCAATCTATGATCTGGCGCGCCGTCGATTGCTGGAACTGGGCAAGGACCCCGCCCAGATGTCGATTTTGGCAATCGGCGATGGGGTCCATACCGATATTTCCGGGGCAATGGGAGAGGACTACGATTCTCTGTTCATTTCAGGCGGATTGGCCGCCACTGAAACAAAAACAAATCAACATCCCGACCCCACGGCGCTAAACACCTATCTTTCAGAGGAAAAGTCATATCCCAGCTTCACGATAGGTCAGCTTAGGTGACGCAAAAAGGGGTTGATTTTCTGCACCTGCAAAGTAATAAAGTTCCCGAACACGACCAAGCGGCGAACAAAAATTACCTTGCCGATGACGAAAGAGGACGACATGTTGGACAATCTGCCCCGTGGCACGATCTGCATCGAAGATATCGAAATGGGCATGTCCCGGTACCTGCGCAAAGTCGTCACAGACGAAGATATCGAGATGTTCGCCCAGGTATCGACTGACCGGAACCCGGTCCATCTGGACGATGATTATGCCCGCGATACCATTTTTGAAGGGCGCATCGCGCATGGAATGCTGACGGCAGGACTGATTTCCGCCGTAATCGGCGAACAGCTGCCCGGGCACGGGACCGTCTACATGGGCCAGTCGTTGAAATTCCTTGCTCCGGTCCGCCCCGGCGATACGGTCTACGCCGAGGTCAAAGTCGCAGACATCGACATGGCTAAACGCCGGGTGAAACTGGATTGCCATTGTTCGGTCGATGGTAAGAAGGTGCTGATCGGCGAGGCCATGGTTCTGGCGCCCAGCCGCAAATTCGACTGACCGATCCTTTCGCTGGGTCAACGCGCGGCGGGCCCGGCCTGCCGCGGTCGCGTTCAGCGCTCGTGTGACGGGCCCAGCGCCGCGACCTCACCGACATACAACCGCTCAAAACCTGTCGGCAGAACGACGCCGGGTGAATGGTAGGGGTTAGAAAAAGCCACGACAAAAAAGACAATCAGACCGGTGTAGGTGGAAAAAATCGCCAAAAGCACCGTGTTTTGTAATGTCGGTGCGTGCGTGAACAAACCGGCCGCCGTCAGAACCAGCCCGGCGATTGCGGCCATCATGAACAAACTGTGAATATTCGCAATCGCGGCATTCTCGCGCACCCGCCGCAGACCCGAGACCTCGCGCAGGTCACTCACAATGATGTCTTTCAACACCGCCTGCCGTTCAGTCGCCGGCGTCAGATCCAGTGTCGCCTCATAAGCGTTTTCCCAAGCCACCCACGCTTGCGGATGCAATGTGTCCCGTTCGGAAAGCAACGCCCATTCCTCGTGCAAGACGAGATGGACATAGGTCGCAAGATCCCGACGGATCGGTAGCGTCGCTTCAGGATCATAGCGCGCCAGATCATAAAACGCATCGCCGACCAGCACCGCCTCTCTCGCGCTGGCCGTGCTGATATCCCGCACATTGATCAATTCCTGCGCAAAGACCAGCGCGAGAATCAGTGCGTGCAGCGCGCCTACCCGCGTAAAAATGGGCCCTGCCAGGTCGTTCCTGGTTTCGCCATTTCGGCAAAGAGCAAAACGGGTCAACCCGTAGGCAGACCAGGCCAACACCAGCGTTGCCGTCACGAAAATGAGCGCCGCCGCTGCCGCAGGTAATTGAAACAGCTCCTGAATTGCGAATACCTCTCTAGAGCAGTTCGACCATAGCATCATCGCGTGTCTGCAATTATGCGCTTGCTTCGGCACAGCGCAAGCAACGCTTGAACATGGCGCAGCGGGGCGGTACCTCTGCCTCATGCGGATCATCCGGGACTATCACTTCATCGAACCTCAGGATCGCGGCGCCAGTGTCGCGATTGGCAACTTTGACGGCGTCCATCTTGGCCACCGATCGGTCATTGATCTGGCCCGCCAGGCGGTTCCGGGCGCACCATTGGGCGTCTTGACGTTCGAGCCGCATCCCCGCGAATACTTCGCGCCAAAATCGCCGCCGTTCCGGCTGATGCGCCGGACCGCGCGCGCGCACCGGCTGGAAAAACTGGGCGTCGAATACCTGTACGAACTGAATTTCAACGCCGCCCTGGCCGGAATGAGCCCGGAAGCCTTTGCCCGCACTGTACTGGCCGACGGGCTTGGGCTGAGCCATGTCATCGTGGGTGCGGATTTCTGTTTCGGCAAGGGCCGTGCCGGATCTGCACAGGACCTGGTCGACTTCGGCCGGGAAATGGGCTTTGGCGTAACCGTCGCGTCACTGCTGGAAGAGTCGGCGAATATCGTCTCCTCCACCGCGATCCGGGCCGCTCTCAGCGAAGGGCGCCCGCGCGACGCGGCGGCGATGCTGGGCCACTGGCACCGGATCGAAGGCGAGGTAATCGGCGGCGAACAGCGGGGGCGCCAGCTGGGTTATCCGACAGCCAATATGTCGATCGAGGGGCTGCACCTACCCGCCTTCGGGGTCTACGCCGTGCTGGTCGATGTTCTGGATGGCCCCCACAAGGGCAGCTATCACGGCGCCGCCTCGCTGGGCGTGCGCCCTATGTTCAACGGAGAGATCCCCAACCTCGAAACCTTTATCTTCGATTTCTCGGGCGACCTCTACGGCGCGACGCTGTCAGTCGGCTTGGTGGATTTCCTGCGCCCCGAGTTGAAGTTCGACGGGCTGGAGGCGCTGATCGCCCAGATGGATGGCGACTGCGACAAGGCCCGCGCGATTTTGGCGGCGGAATGACCGCGAGATGACGGATGTAATCGACCGAAGCGGTCTCAAACCCCGGTTCTGGCAGCGCAAGCCGATGCAGAAACTGAGTGACCGGGAGTGGGAGGCGCTATGCGACGGCTGTGGCAAATGCTGCCTGAACAAGCTTGAGGACGAAGACACCGGAGAGGTCGCGCTGACCTGCGTCGCCTGTCGGCTGCTGGACGACGAGACCTGTCGTTGCGCCCACTACGAAAACAGGCATCAGTTTGTTCCGGATTGCATCGTGTTACGGCCCGACAACATCGACAGTCACGCCTACTGGATGCCCATGACCTGCGCCTACAGGCTGGTCTGGGAAGGCAAACCGCTGCCCGACTGGCACCCGTTGATCTCGGGCACGCCAGACACCGTACATGACGCTGGGATATCGGTCAGGCATCGTACCGTCAGCGAATTCGACAAACCGATCGAGGAATGGGAAGATTTCATAATCGAGGAGCCTATCTGATGTTCTTTGCCTCCGACAACTCCGGTCCCGTTCATCCACAGGTGATGGACGCGCTGACCGAGGCCAACAAAGGCTTCACGATGGCCTACGGCGCCGACACGCTGATGGACGAGGTCCGTGCCCGCCTGCGGGAGGTGTTCGAGGCCCCGGACGCCGCGATCTATCTGGTGGCCACGGGAACCGCCGCCAATTCGCTGGCATTGGCCACCATGTGCCAGCCCTATGAAACGGTCTTTTGCTCACCAACCGCGCATATCCACGAAGACGAATGCAATGCGCCCGAGTTCTACTCCGGCGGAGCAAAACTGACGCTGGTTCCCGGCAGCGACAAGATGACTCCGGATGCGCTGCGCGGTGCCATCTCCGGTGAGGAAACCCGCGGCGTGCACGGGCCGCAGCGTGGTCCTGTGTCGATCACGCAGGTCACCGAGCGCGGCTCGGTCTATTCGCTGGACGAGTTAAACGCCCTGACTGCCACGGCACGGGAATTCAATCTCAAGGTTCACCTGGACGGCGCACGCTTCGCCAATGCCATGGTGGCACTGGGCTGCACCCCGGCTGAGATGAGCTGGAAATCGGGGGTCGACGTGCTCTCGTTTGGCGGCACCAAAAACGGTCTGATGGGGGCCGAGGCGGTTATCTTCTTTGATCCCGAAAAGGCGTGGGAATTCGAGCTGCGCCGCAAACGCGGCGCGCATCTGTTTTCCAAGCATCGTTACCTCTCGGCCCAGATGGCGGGCTATCTGCGCAATGATCTGTGGATCGAAACCGCGCGCCAGGCGAACGCCAACTGTTCCCGTTTGGCCGACGGCCTGCGCGAGGCCGGAGCGCAGTTCATGTATGAACCCGATGCCAACATGATCTTTGCCGCCCTGCCCCGCCGCACCCACCGAGTGCTGCACGACGCCGGCGCGGTCTATCATCTGTGGGACGGGTCGCTGGACGGCGACGACCCGGACGAAATGATCGGGGCACGTTTTGTTTGCGACTGGTCAATCACCGAACAAATGATCGACGGGTTTGTCGATTTGGCCAAAAGCTAGACCGCACCGCGCGCCAGGAACCTGCGCAGCTGAGCGGCGGTCTCCTGCGGATGGGTCACGGGCAGCATGTGGCCTGCCGTTGGCACCACGACGTTTTCCGCATCCGGGAACCGTCTCGCAAAGGCGTCGTTTACGGCGGCAACCGCAGGTGCCGTGCGCGCGCCTCGCAGCAATAGGACCGGCATTCGCACCCCTTCCAACACACCGGGCCGCAACAGTCCCGGCCGATCATCGAAAACAGCCGGGCTGCAGGCTGGGACAATGCGCACGCCACGCGTCATCGCCGCCCTTGTGCTCTCGGGCATCTCCTCCCACCGCGCTCCGTCACGGTCGCCCCAGCCACGGTTAAAAAGTCGCGCCGCCAGTTCATAGTCCCCCGCCTCCACAGCGGCACGGAACGGAGCGGAGGATTCCTGCTGATCAGCCATCAACTGCGGTTCCTGTTTGCGTACGACCCCGAAATGAATGGATTCGATCAACGTCAGGCTGCGCACCAGATCCGGGTGTTCCACCGCAAGACGCAGCGCCAGAGTCGCGCCGAACGAATGCCCAACAATATCCACCGGCTCGGACAGATACGGCAATATTGCCTCTGTCATCCGGTCATGAAAGTCGCCCTGCCCGTCCCAGTCGGGACTGCGCCCATGGCACAGCATATCCGGGCAATGGAACTCTGCCTCCTCCATCTGGCCGGCCAGGCCCCGCCAGGCACCGGAATGAGCGATGGTGCAATGCAGTGCCAGCACTTTGCGCGGACCGCGACCAAAACTGCGGCAATGGATCGGCTGCGGAATCGCCATCGGAGCATTCACGCGGCTATCTCTCCCAGATGCCGGTCCAGATCCTTCAGTCGGTCCTGCCCCCAGAATCTCTGGCCGTCATCCGTAATATAGAACGGGGCGCCAAACACACCCTTGTCAGCGGCTTCTTCCAGGTTGGCCGCATAGGTTTCCGCCCCCTGCAAAAGCCCGCTATCCGCCAGCGATGGATCGAACCCGGCCTCGGTCAGACAATCACGGATCACCTCATCCTGCGAGATGTCCTTTTCATCTGCCCAGCACGAGCGGGTAAAGGCATGTACCAGAGCGCCCAGATCGCCGCCTCCGGCATTTTGTGCCGCGATAAATGCATAGGATGACGGCGCCGGATTCACCGGCCAGAACGCCGGCTGCAGGTTCAGGGCCATGCCAAGATTGCGCGACTGCCGCACCAGTTCCTGCGCTCTGTATTCCTGCCGCGCCGGGTGCCTGTCTTTCGGCGGCACGCCCCCGGTGCGCCCGAACAGGGCAATCAGGTCAACCGGCTTGTATGAGATAGTCGCGCCATGTTTTGCCGCGATCTCCTCCAACCGGGTTCCGGCGAGGTAGGTGTAGGGCGACAATGTCGCAAAGAAGTAATCAATATGGGCCATATCCGTTTTTCTCCCGCCGAAATCTTTGCGCGACGGTAAGGCCATGTTAAGCGGTGTCAACATCACGATTCTGTCACATTCACTGCTGCCTGGGGATAACAGCACATGGCGACACTTAACGAACCCAAGCTTATCGCTGGGAACGCAAACCTTCCGCTTGCCGAGGCGATTGCCCGCCGTATGACCATGCACCGCGGGGTGACTGTCGATCTGGTCGACGCGCGGGTCGAGCGGTTCAACGACGGCGAAATCTTTGTTGAAGTTTTCGAAAACGTCCGGGGCGAGGACATGTTCATTGTCCAGTCGACATCGAACCCAGCCAACGACAACCTGATGGAACTGCTGATCATGTGCGATGCCCTGCGTCGTTCGTCGGCGGCCCGCATCACCGCCGTGCTCCCTTACTTCGGATACGCGCGGCAAGACCGCCGCACCAAGGCCCGGACGCCGATTTCGGCCAAACTGGTGGCCAACATGCTGGTCGGCGCCGGGGTGGAACGGGTGCTGACGATGGATCTGCACGCCGCCCAGATCCAGGGGTTCTTCGACATTCCCGTCGACAACCTCTATGCCAGCCCGATCTTTGCGCTCGACATCAAGACTCATTTCAAGGGCCAGATGGGCGACCTGATGGTGGTATCGCCCGATGTTGGCGGCGTTGCGCGTGCGCGCGAACTGGCCAAGCGGATCAACTCGCCCCTTTCGATCGTCGACAAACGGCGCGAGAAACCCGGAGAAGTCGCCGAGATGACCGTGATCGGCGACGTTCAGGACAAGATCTGCGTAATCGTCGATGACATCTGCGACACAGCCGGCACCCTTTGCAAGGCCGCCGAAGTGCTGCTGGAGAATGGCGCGAAAGAGGTCCACGCCTATATCAGCCACGGTGTCCTGAGCGGCCCAGCGGTGGAGCGGATCACCAAGTCGGTGATGAAGTCACTGGTCATTACGGATTCGATCCAGCCGACCGACCCGGTCAAGGCGGCGCCGAACATCCGCATCGTGCCGACCGCGCCGATCTTTGCCCAGGCGATCCTGAACATCTGGAACGGCACATCGGTGTCGTCGCTGTTCGAGGACAAGACCCTGACGCCGATCTACGAATCGCTCTACGCGATGGATTGACGCGAACCGGCCGAACCCTTGCCGGAACCAAAACCTCAAAGCCCCCCTATGCGGGGGCTTTTTTCGTGGGCAAAAGCCTCAGTTCAGATCGACGTCTTTCCAGTACTTTGTGCCATTGGCGTTGGCGTTGATACGCCATCCCGTCTTGCTCAGCACAAAGAAACTGCGCCCATCGGTGAACTGGACACTGTCGCCCGAGCGCTCGCGCCCCTGCATCGTCCCGGCTTCGGCCGAGGCATCATAGCCATTGTCGACGAAACGCTGAAAATCGACCGGCGTTTCGAACATGATCACGAACTGCGATTCAAAGCCGCCGATGCCAAAGGCCGCACCGACGCCGCCAATGCCCATCTGCATATACGTCCGGTCCCCCGTCAGCGAGACAGCGACCCCGCGTCCGTAGCCGGCGGACAGCGGAAAGACCGACACCCGGCGCATGTCGAACACCGCGATGCCGGCGCTGATCGCATAGGCGCGGCGCGCCTCGGTGTTTTCTGCCAGCAACCTCGCCAGCACGTCGTCCGCCATCCGGTCCAGTTTGGCTCGGGTTTGTTCCGGGGTGTCTTCGTCGCGCATCAACTCGTTGGTGGATTGGATCGAACGCTGGACGGAATCGGCCCCCTTGCCCACAGCGTCACCGACTTTGTCCGCCCCTTTGCCTATGGCATCAGCGGCGTTCTCCGTTCCCTTCCTGACCCTATCCATAAGGGATTCGGCATGTACCGGAACAGCAAGACACACCAACATAACTGTTTTCAGAAACAGGGATTTCATTGTGGAACCTCCGGCGTGGTCACAAGGCATGTAGAGAAGAGATTCGCCTGCGTGACGCTCTTTGCCCGAAAATCGTCCCAGCGGACAGCGCCAAGAATAGCACCTACATCAGGACACGTCCCAGTCATCCTCGTGATGTAGCTCACCAATCGCGGTCCAGGCCACCCGCACCCGCGCGACGCGCGTGTCCAGCCACGTTCGGAACACCACGTCAAATCCCGTCTTTGTCACCCGGTCGGCCAGAACCTCGGCACGTACAGCCGTATCTGTGTCCACATCCCATAGCGAAATCGCAACCTGCACGGCGGGAGGGCTTCGGAAACTGTCCGAGAATTTGATCTTCTTGCGGCATTCGCGCGGGCCTGTCCCGGTCCACATCTCGCCGCCATTCTGGAAATCGGAAAACAGCGCGACATCGCCCTGGTCAATTCCGATCCGGTGATTACTGAATTGTTTCATCTATTGCTGGGTCCGGACTTCTGGGTTCAGCATAACGCGTTTCCTGGCCGGAACTTAGGCAAAAATCAAAAAACCGGCCCTATTTGGGCCGGTTCGTTGTGTCCAAGGCCGTTGGCCCGGATCAAAGGCTCATGTGCGTGCCCATCGCTTCCATGTCGGCAAGCAGTTTGGCGGCATCGTCAACAAGGCCGGGGTGCTCGGAAGCTTCCTTCGCCGCATCATGGGCAGCGCGGGCGTCGGCCACCAGGGCCTCGTGTTGATCGCGGGTCATTTCAGCCACCGGAATGGCTTTCTCCGCCAGAACCGACATGGCACCGCCCGTGATCTCGGCGAACCCGCCGGTCACAACGTACTCGGCCGTGCCTTCCGGGCCGTCAATCTTCAGAATGCCGGGCCGCAGGGTGGTGATGGTGGGTGCATGATCGGGCATCGCCGTCATGTCCCCGTCCGCTCCGGGGATCTGAACCGCGCTGACCTTTAGCGAGGCAAGGCTCCGCTCAGGGCTGACGAGGTCGAATTGCATGGTGTCTGCCATCGCTGGTCTCCTATCGGGTGCGGTGGGCAAAACTGCCCACCCTACCGGTCATTGCGTCCGTGGCGTAGGGTGGGCAATCCGCCCACCCTGCCGGATCAGGCTGCCTCAGCAGCCATTTTCTCGGCTTTGGCGATCACTTCGTCGATGCCGCCAACCATGTAGAACGCGCCTTCGGGCAGGTGGTCGTACTCGCCGGCAACCACGGCCTTGAACGACGCGATGGTGTCTTCGAGCGGCACCTGAACACCGTCCGAGCCGGTGAAAACCTTGGCCACATCGAACGGTTGCGACAGGAAGCGTTCGATCTTGCGGGCACGGGCAACGGCCAGCTTATCTTCTTCCGACAGTTCGTCCATGCCGAGAATGGCGATGATGTCCTGCAGCGACTTGTAACGCTGAAGCACCTGCTGCACGTCGGTCGCAACCTTGTAATGCTCTTCGCCGATGATCAGCGGATCGAGCAGACGCGAGGTCGAACCAAGCGGGTCAACCGCGGGATAGATGCCCTTTTCCGAGATCGCACGGTCCAGAACGGTGGTTGCGTCGAGGTGTGCGAACGAGGTGGCCGGCGCGGGGTCGGTCAAGTCATCCGCAGGCACGTACACGGCCTGCACGGAGGTGATCGAGCCGTTCTTGGTCGACGAGATCCGTTCCTGCATGGCACCCATGTCGGTGGCCAGCGTCGGCTGATAGCCCACAGCCGAAGGAATACGGCC
Source organism: Seohaeicola saemankumensis (assembly GCF_020171285.1). GTDB lineage: Bacteria > Pseudomonadota > Alphaproteobacteria > Rhodobacterales > Rhodobacteraceae > JAIUZI01. Next base: position 107,375 of record NZ_JAIUZI010000006.1, on the reverse strand, counting down.
GAGCAGAGCCGAAACCTCGGAACCCGCCTGCGTAAAGCGGAAGATGTTGTCGACGAAGAACAGAACGTCGGAACCGGTGTCGTCACGGAACTGTTCCGCCAGGGTCAGACCCGACAGGGCAACCCGCATACGTGCTCCCGGAGGCTCGTTCATCTGGCCGTAGACCAGTGCGATTTTCGAGTCGGTCAGGTTATCGGGTACGATAACGCCGGATTCGATCATCTCGTGGTACAGGTCGTTCCCTTCACGGGTGCGCTCACCAACGCCCGCGAACACGGACACACCCGAGTGCACCTTGGCGATGTTGTTGATCAGTTCCATGATCAGAACGGTCTTGCCCACGCCGGCACCGCCGAACAGACCAATTTTCCCACCCTTGGTATAGGGGGCCAGCAGGTCGATGACCTTGATACCGGTGGTCAGGATTTCGGTCGCGGTGGACTGCTGTTCGAAGGCCGGTGCATCGCCGTGGATCGGGCGGGTCGCGGTGGCCTCGACCGGGCCTTTTTCGTCAACCGGTTCGCCGATCACGTTCAGGATGCGGCCCAGGGTCGCGTTGCCGATCGGCACGGCGATCGGTTCGCCGGTGTCGGTCACGTCTTGACCGCGCACCAGACCTTCGGTGGCGTCCATTGCGATGGTCCGGACGGTATTTTCGCCCAGGTGCTGCGCCACTTCCAGGATCAGGGTCTTGCCGTTGTTGTCGGTGGTCAGCGCGTTCAGGATCTCGGGAAGATCATCGTCGAACTGCACGTCCACAACGGCGCCGATCACCTGCGTGATTTTGCCTTTTGCGTTTGCCATGTTTCGTCTCCGGTTGTCTTTTACAGCGCTTCGGCGCCGGAAATAATTTCAATCAGCTCGTTGGTGATAACGGCCTGACGCGAACGGTTGAATTCGATGGTCAGCTTGTCGATCATCTCACCCGCGTTGCGTGTGGCGTTGTCCATCGCGCTCATCCGGGCCCCCTGTTCAGAGGCCCCGTTTTCAAGCAGGGCGCTGAAGATCGCGGTCGCTACGCCCTTGGGCAGCAGATCGGCCAGGATTTCCTCTTCGCCAGGCTCGTAGTCGTAGAGCGTGCTCGCCTCGCTTCCCTCGACCTCTTCAAAGGCCGCCGGAATGATCTGCTGAGCCGTCGGGATCTGACTGACCACGTTGACGAACTTCGCGTAGAAGATCGTCGCTACGTCGAATTCCGCCGCATCGAAACGGGCCAGGATGCCTTTGGCGATATCCTGCGCGTTGGCATAGCTGACGTTCTTGAACTCGCTGAGGTCCACGTGACCGACGAAGGTGTCGGCGTAATCCCGCTTGATCGCGTCACGGCCTTTCTTGCCGACGGTCAGGATCTTGACCGTCTTGCCCTGGGCCTTCAGTTGATCCGCATGGGTCCGTGCCAGTTTAGCGATGTTCGAATTGAACCCGCCGCACAGACCGCGCTCCGCCGTCATAACGACCAGCAAATGAACCTGATCGCTGCCGGTACCGCTCAACAGCTTGGGGGCGCTGTCGCTGTCCCCCACGGATGCGGCCAGCCCGGCCATCACGGCATTGAACCGCTCGGCATAGGGGCGCGATTCCTCGGCAGCCTCCTGGGCGCGGCGCAGTTTTGCTGCCGCGACCATCTGCATCGCCTTGGTGATCTTGCGGGTCGACTTGACCGACTCGATCCGGTTTTTAAGGTCCTTGAGACTTGGCATTGCCTTATCTCCCCTTATGCGAAGTCAGCGGCGAACTCGTCGAGCGCAGCTTTGACACGATCAGCGGCGTCGCCTTTGATCTTGGGATCGTCCTTGGTGATCCAGTCCAGCAGGTCTTTGTGCTTGGACCGCAGGTGCGCCAGCAGACCCGCTTCGAACCGTCCCACGTCGCTGACAGCGACCTTGTCGAGATAGCCGTTGGTACCCGCGAAGATGATGCAGACGATTTCGGCATTGGTCAGCGGCGAATACTGCGGCTGCTTCATCAGCTCGGTCAGACGCGCGCCACGGTTCAGCAGCTGCTGGGTTGCGACGTCCAGGTCGGAGCCGAACTGGGCAAAGGCCGCCATTTCGCGGTACTGAGCCAGCGACAGTTTCACCGGACCGGCGACCGAGGACATGGCCGAGGTCTGGGCCGAGGAGCCAACGCGCGACACCGACAGACCGGTGTTCACAGCGGGGCGGATGCCCTGGTAGAACAGTTCGGTTTCAAGGAAAATCTGTCCGTCGGTGATCGAGATCACGTTGGTCGGAATAAAGGCCGACACGTCGCCGCCCTGGGTTTCGATGACCGGCAGAGCCGTCAGCGAGCCCGCGCCGTAATCTTCGTTCAGCTTGGCCGAACGTTCCAGCAGGCGGGAGTGCAGGTAGAAGACGTCGCCCGGATAGGCTTCACGTCCCGGCGGACGACGCAGCAGCAGCGACATCTGACGATAGGACACGGCCTGTTTGGACAGGTCATCGTAGATGATCAGCGCGTGGCGGCCATTGTCGCGGAAGTATTCCGCCATCGCGGTCGCGGCATAGGGGGCCAGGAACTGCATCGGCGCCGGTTCGGACGCGGTGGCGGCAACGATGATCGAATATTCGATGGCGCCGGATTCTTCGAGCTTTTTCACCAGCTGCGCAACGGTCGACCGCTTCTGGCCAACAGCCACGTAGACACAGTAGAGCTTCTTGCTCTCGTCGTCGCCGGCGGCTTCGTTGTAGGACTTCTGGTTCAGGATCGCGTCGAGCGCAACGGCGGTCTTGCCGGTCTGACGGTCACCAATGATCAGCTCGCGTTGACCACGACCGATCGGGATCATCGCGTCGACCGATTTCAGGCCGGTTGCCATCGGTTCGTGAACCGATTTACGCGGGATGATGCCCGGTGCTTTGACGTCGGCGATGCCACGCTGCGTCGACTCGATCGGGCCCTTGCCGTCGATCGGGTTACCCAGACCATCGACAACGCGGCCCAGCAGGCCGTCGCCAATCGGCACGTCCACGATCGAGTTGGTGCGCTTGACGGTGTCGCCTTCCTTGATGTCCCGGTCCGAGCCGAAGATCACGACGCCGACGTTGTCGTTTTCCAGGTTCAGCGCCATACCCATGACGCCACCGGGGAATTCGACCATCTCGCCTGCCTGAACATTGTCGAGGCCATAGACGCGGGCGATACCGTCGCCGACGCTCAGCACGCGGCCAATTTCTGCCACCTCGGCTTCTTGACCAAAGTTCTTGATCTGGTCCTTCAGGATCGCAGAAATTTCTGCTGCTTGGATACCCATTTATCCGACCTCTTTCATTGCATTCTGGAGGGAGTTGAGCTTCGAGCGGATCGAAGTGTCGATCATTTTCGAGCCCACTTTAACGACAAGACCGCCGATCAGATTCTCATCGACGGTCGCATTGATGGTCACGGTCTTGCCCACACGCTCGGTCAGCGTGGCGGCCAGTTTATCGGTCTGTGCCTTGGTCAGAGCCTTGGCAGAAGCGACGTCGGCGGTGACTTCACCGCGCTCATCGGCCAGCAGATCGCGCAGCGCGGTGATCAGCTGCGGCAGCACGAACAGACGGCGCTTTTGTGCCATCAGCGCCAGCGCCTTGCGCAGCACCTGCACGAGCTCCATCTTTTCGGCAATGGCCGAGATGGCCGCCTCTTGTTCCGCCCGTGTGACCAGCGGCGATGCAATCAGCGACCGCAGCTCCGGGCTATCGCCCAAGGCAGTCGAAAGATCGCTCAGGCTGGTCTCAAGATTGGCCAGGCGTTTGTTCTCTTTTGCGATCTCAAAAATCGCAGTGGCATAGCGCTCAGCAATGCCAACGGAAATCGAAGCTGGTTCGGACACGTCCACCCTTCCGATATTTGGCCCCGGTTTGATGGCGACGCTACGCGGCTCCGGGGGCGTGACAAAGCCCCGCCGACTGGCAGGGCATCGAAATCAGCGTGGATGTAGCAGAGCGTTCCCAACCTCGCAACATGGTATAGCGATAACGCAAAAAGGCGTTAGTTTATTATTTACAATCGCTTAGCCAAAGTGCGACCGTTTGCGCAGAAACATTCCGTTCTAAAATGCACCGTTTCTGCAGGTTTTTGCGATTCCTGCGTCGCAATTCGCGCCGGATTTCACCCGGTTTGGCATTGTTGACCGCCCGTTTGGCAGGGCGGAAATCCTGACAAGCTTCAGGGAAATGGCGCCATCTTCGTTTGTGATCACAAAGCGTGTCACGCCGGCTTTGCATAGCCCTCAAGTGCCTTTACCCGCTTTTTCGGCGCGTCTCTCGCAATTGTCCCGCTGGGTGGCTGAACCCGTTTGGACGCCTCCACCAGAAACACGCCGCCCGCCAGCATAGTCGGTAGTCGGCGTCCGAATTTTTCGATCATGCCGCCCGATTTCAACCAGAACCGCCGGGTCGAAGGCAACTGGTACAGTGCTGCCGCGTGATGCTCTGGCATGAACTGGTGCTTTTTCAACTGGCTCTCCAACTGCCCCAGTGTGTAAGGCCTTCCATAACCAAATGGCGTCTTGTCGCTGCGCGACCAAAGCCCGGCGCGGTTGGGCACTATGAACAACGCCCTGCCCCCCGGCCCCAGAACCCGCCAGCATTCCTCCAGCAGCATTGATGGATGTTCCGAAGTCTCCAGCCCGTGCATCACCACCAGCCGATCGATGCGCCCGGTTTCGATAGGCCACATCGTCTCCTCGGCCAACACCGCAACATTCGGCATCCCCGACGGCCAGGCCATTACGCCCTGCGGTCCCGGCATCAACGCGATCACCCGCTTGGCCTCGGACAAATAGGGGCGCAGCATCGGCACGGCAAAACCGAACCCGGCGACCGTCTGGCCCTGCGCCTCGGGCCACATTTTCAGCACCTGCGCCCGAACCGAGGCCTGCACTGCCCGGCCCAGGGTGCTGCGATAGTAGAAGTTGCGTAAATCCTGCACATCAAGATGCATTGCGGGCGCCCGTTTGATCGGCCAAGCTGCGGGCAGTTTAGCAATGTGAGGGCGAATGACCATGCCTCTTGAGATTCTGACCATCCCCTGCCTGTCAGACAATTATGCATTTCTGGCACATGACGCCGAAACAGGCAGCACCGCGCTGATCGACGCGCCCGAAGCCGGGCCTATCCTGTCGGCATTGTCGAACAAGGGCTGGAAGCTCAGCCACGTGCTGCTGACCCATCACCACTGGGACCATGTCGACGCCTTGCCGGATATTCTCGCCGTTCACCCGGCAAAGGTCATCGGGGCCGCCGCCGACGCGCATCGCCTGCCCCCGCTGGACCAGCAGGTCGCCGAGGGCGACAGCGTAATCATCGGCAACGAAACCGGTCAGATAATCGATGTCTCCGGCCACACGGTCGGTCATATCGCCTATCATTTTCCCGACAGTGCCGCGGTCTTCACCGCGGACAGCCTGATGGCGCTGGGATGCGGGCGGCTTTTTGAAGGAACCGCGCCGCAGATGTGGGAGTCTTTGTCGAAACTGGCCGCCCTGCCCGACGACACGATCGTCTATTCGGGCCACGAATACACCCAGGCCAACGGGCGGTTCGCCGAAACCATCGAACCGGAGAACGCCGACCTGCAGGCGCGCATCCTTGATATCGCCGCCGCGCGCGCCGAAAACCGGCCCACGGTACCGTCATCCCTGGCCCTGGAACGCGCCACAAACCCGTTCCTGAGGGCAGCCGAACCCGCCGTGCAGCGCAACGTCGGCATGCAAGGCGCAAAACCACAGGATGTATTCGCCGAGGTCCGCGCCCGCAAAGACCGGTTTTGACAGGGGAAACGCACAGCACTTGAGCACAGTAACCGGAAATGTGACTGGAAAATGAAAGAAAAGCCTTGAAGCCGCGCGCCGATCAACCAAACTCTAAGATTATAAGGACATGGTTGGTCCGGGGGTTCGTCCCCACGTCGCACCCCTCCCGACCCAAATCAGAGGAGCACCCGCGTGCCTTCATTTTCGAGCACCCTTGAACAGGCCATCCACGCGGCGCTGGCACTTGCCAACGAGCGGCGGCACGAATTCGCGACGCTGGAGCATCTTCTGCTGGCGTTGCTGGATGAACCAGACGCAACCCGCGTAATGAAAGCCTGCAGCGTTGACTTGCTGGATCTGCGCAGCACGCTTGTTGAATTCGTCGACGAGGATCTGTCGAACCTCGTCACTGATATCGACGGTTCCGAAGCCGTCCCGACCGCTGCCTTCCAGCGCGTGATCCAGCGCGCCGCGATCCACGTCCAAAGCTCCGGCCGCACCGAAGTGACCGGCGCCAATGTGCTGGTTGCCATCTTTGCCGAGCGCGAGTCGAACGCCGCCTACTTCCTCCAGCAACAGGACATGACCCGCTACGATGCGGTGAACTTCATCGCCCACGGGGTCGCCAAGGATCCCGCCTTTGGCGAGGCCCGCCCGGTTCAGGGAGCCACGGAGCAGGAAGAGGAAAGCCACGCCACCACCGAGCCGGACGGCAAGGAAAGCGCGCTGGCCAAGTACTGCGTAGATCTGAACGCCAAGTCGCGCGAGGGCGATATCGACCCGCTGATCGGCCGCAACGAAGAGGTCGAACGCTGCATTCAGGTTCTATGCCGCCGGCGCAAGAACAACCCGCTGCTGGTCGGCGACCCCGGTGTCGGCAAAACCGCCATCGCCGAGGGGCTGGCGCGCAAGATCGTTGCCGGTGAAACACCCGAAGTGCTCAAGAGCACCACCATCTTTTCGCTCGACATGGGCGCGCTGCTGGCAGGCACCCGCTATCGCGGCGATTTCGAGGAACGTCTGAAGGCCGTGGTCACCGAGTTGGAAGACCACCCCGACGCGGTGCTGTTCATCGACGAAATCCATACCGTGATCGGTGCCGGCGCCACCTCGGGCGGTGCAATGGATGCCTCGAACCTGCTGAAACCGGCCTTGCAGGGCGGCAAGCTGCGCTGCATGGGTTCGACCACCTACAAGGAGTTCCGCCAGCATTTCGAGAAGGACCGCGCGCTGAGCCGCCGGTTCCAGAAAATTGACGTGAACGAGCCCTCGGTCGAGGACGCGGTCAAGATCCTGCGCGGGTTGAAGCCGTATTTCGAGGATCACCACGACATCAAGTATACAGCCGACGCGATCAAGACAGCCGTGGAACTCTCGGCGCGCTATATCAATGACCGCAAACTGCCGGACAAAGCCATCGACGTCATCGACGAGGCTGGGGCGGCACAGCATCTGGTGGCCGAATCCAAGCGCCGCAAAACGATCGGGGTCAAAGAGATCGAAGCGGTCGTGGCCAAGATTGCCCGGATCCCGCCGAAAAACGTCACCAAGGACGACGCCGAGGTTCTCAAGGATCTCGAAGCCTCGCTCAAGCGCGTGGTCTTTGGCCAGGACGCCGCCATCGAATCGCTGTCCAGCGCCATCAAGCTGGCCCGGGCCGGCCTGCGCGAACCGGAAAAACCCATCGGCAACTACCTGTTTGCCGGGCCGACCGGTGTCGGCAAAACCGAGGTCGCCAAGCAATTGGCCGACACTCTGGGTGTTGAGCTGCTCCGCTTCGACATGTCGGAATACATGGAGAAACACGCGGTCAGCCGTCTGATCGGCGCGCCTCCGGGTTATGTCGGATTTGATCAGGGCGGCATGCTGACCGACGGTGTCGACCAGCACCCTCACTGCGTGCTGCTGCTGGACGAGATCGAAAAGGCGCATCCGGACGTTTACAACATCCTACTGCAGGTGATGGACCACGGCGAGTTGACCGACCACAACGGTCGCACCGTCAGCTTCCGCAACGTGGTGCTGATCATGACTTCGAACGCGGGTGCTGCCGAGCAGGCGAAATCGGCCATCGGCTTCGGCCGCGACCGTCGCGAAGGCGAAGACACGGCCGCCATCGAACGCACCTTTACGCCGGAATTCCGCAACCGTCTGGATGCAGTGATTTCCTTTGGCGCCCTGCCCAAGGAGGTCATCCTGCAGGTTGTCGAGAAATTCGTTCTGCAGCTCGAGGCCCAACTGATGGACCGCAACGTGTCGATCGAACTGACCCCACCGGCGGCAGAATGGATCGCGGACAAGGGTTACGACGACAAGATGGGCGCCCGCCCATTGGGTCGGGTGATCCAGGAGCACATCAAGAAACCTCTGGCCGAGGAGCTGTTATTTGGCAAGCTGGCCAAGGGCGGCGTCGTGCGTGTCGGCCTGAAGGACGGCGCGCTGGATCTGCAAATCGAGGGTCCGGACAAACCCCGGATTTCGGGCGACAAGCCTCCTCTGCTGACCGCAGACTGATGCGTGCGGCAATTGCCGCGACATTGCTTTCGCTCGCAGCCGTTCCGGCTGCGGGCGAAATTGTTCTTGGTCTGCCAATTGACTGCCAACCAGGCGATACCTGCCACATCCAGCACCTTGTCGATCGCGACCCCGGTCCCGGCGTTCAGGACTATACCTGTGGCCGGCTGTCCTACGATGGCCACCAGGGCACCGACTTTGCCCTGCCCAGCCTCGCCGCGATGGACCGGGGTGTCGATGTTCTGGCCGCCGCGCCCGGCGTGGTAACCGCGACGCGGGATGGCATGGTGGACGAGGCATATTCCGCCGCGAACGCCGCCCGCGTTGAAGGGCGCGATTGCGGGAACGGTGTCGTCATCCGGCATTCCGACGGCTGGGAAACCCAATACTGTCATCTGAAACAAGGATCCATCAAAGTCGCAAAGGGCGCGCGGGTCGAGGCAGGGTCTGTCTTGGGCCAGGTCGGGCTAAGCGGCCGAACTCAATTCCCACACCTGCACCTGTCGGTCCGCCTGGATGGCGCCGTGATCGACCCTTTCGACCCGACCGATCCCGTTGCCTGCGCAACCGACACCGCACCCTTGTGGCATCAGCCCCCCGAAACACCACCGGGTGGGCTGATACATGCCGGTTTTTCAGCGGGAGTCCCAAGCTACCAATCCGTGAAAGAGGGCACAGCAACCCGCACTGTGCTGCCTTCTGACGCCTCTGGTCTGGTGCTGTTCGCCTATGCCTACGGGGGCTTCTCCGGCGACGAAATCCTGTTTCACATCACCGGCCCGCAGGGATCCATTCTGATACAACGCGCTGTGCTGGAAAAGGATCAGGCGCAGTTTTTTCGCGCATCAGGCAAACGTTTGACGACCTCGCACTGGCCGACCGGAACCTACCACGGCACCGTGAGCTACCTGCGTGGCTCCACCACTCTGGGACAGGTAACCGCCCAGGTAGACATTCATTGACCGCGCAACTCGCGCGGCGCGCAAAACGACAGATTCGGAAATCCGTTTATTTTTTCTTATTTTGCTTCTTCGGTTTCTTTTTGACGCCCACCTTGACGCCCTTGGGTCCGACACCAATCCGGACCGGGCTGCCCTTGGGCTTTACCGAGGCGCTGACACCACCGGGACCGACCCCGACGCTGGCGCCCCCCTTGCCCGCTTTGACCTTGGCGCCATTCGTCCCGATCGATGCCGAGACGGACCCGTCGCCAACCTTTTTCTTTGATTTCACCTTGGCATTTACGCCGTTCTTGTTCACGCCGACACTGCCGTTGCCCGTGCCAACATTGACCGATGCGTTGCCGTTCTGATTGACGGATACAGAGGTGTCGGCCGCCGCATGGGATCCGGCCAACACCGCCGCCAGAACCAGCCCCCGAACACCACGCATTGTCTCACCTCCAGAAAGAACGAACGCCACGATAGAAGCGTGCAAGCACCAGTAATAGCAAGCGTCAAACTGCGGATCAGCGGCCCGCCGCCGTCGCCATCACTTTTCGGTCAGCTTCAATTCGATCCGTCGGTTCTGCGCCCGCGCCTCGGGTGTATCCGCCGTGTTCACGGGCTGGAACTGACCAAATCCATTGGCCGACAACCGCGTCGGGGGGATGCCCAGGAAATTCACCATATAGCGCACCACCGAAAGGGCGCGCCCCTGGCTCAGTTCCCAGTTGTCCGCGTATTTACCGAACCCACCCAGCGGCGTGTTATCGGTATGGCCGTCCACCCGGATCACCCAGTCGATGCTGGGCGGGATGTCATCGGCGACCCGGCGCAGAATCTGCGCCACCTTGGCAATCTCGATTTCACCTTCCGGCGACAGGTCGGCACTGCCAGGATCGAACAATACCTCTGATGAGAACACAAAGCGGTCACCTTCGATCCGCACGCCCTCCTGGTCGCCCAGCACGTCGCGCAACCGGCCAAAGAACTCTGAGCGGTAGCGTTCCAGGTTCTTCGCCTCGGCCTTCAACCGCTCCGCCTCTTCCGCGCGGGCCACGGCCTCTGCTTCGAGCCGCTTGCGCTCCGCCTCTTCCAGCAGACGCCGTTTGCGTTCTTCCGAGGCCGCCCGCGCCAGCGCTGCGTTCAGATCCTGCCCTAGCGTCTGCAATTGCACCTGAGCCGCCGAGTCGCGCGCCTTGTAATCGTCCAGAAGCGCCTGAAGGCTGCCCAGCTGCCCGCGCAATGCGGCCACTTGCTGGTTCAACAATTCCGTCTGCCGCTGCGCCTCGGCCGAGATCGCCTCCTGCTCCGACAGGGTTTCCCGGGCCTTGGCCAGCAGCACGGCGCGCTGTTCGGCCAGCGACAACTGCTCCTCTGCCTTTGCCTGAGCAGCCTCTTGGGCCGCAAGCGCAGCAATGAGGCGCCGACGCAATTCATCCGTATCCGAGGCCGCAGCCTGCGCCTGCTCCAGCGTCTCCAGCGCGCGCAGCAACCGCGCCTCGACCGAAGCCCGGTCCTCGGCCGTGTTTTCCACCGCCGCCCGGGCCGCCGACAGATCCGCCCGCGCCCGAGCCAGTTCCGCCTCCAGCGCGGCGATGCGCTCCGCCGACGCCTGGCGGGTCGACGCCAGATCTTCGTTCAATTCCGCCAGGGCGGTATCGGCGGCCAGCGTCGCCTGGCTCAGACGGGTCTCAAGTTCGGCCTGTACCGCTGCGGCCTCGGCGCGTGAACGCGCCAATTCCTCGGACAGGGCCGCCTGCGTGGCGTCGGTCTCTTTCTTCAACGTAGCCAGTTCCGCCTCGTAATCGCGGCGCAGCGCGGCCGTTTCGGCCTGCAGGCGGGCAAGCTCGTCCTGGAACTGTGACTGCGTCTGTACATTCTGAGTCCGCTGCCGTGCCAGCTCCGCCTCCAGCGCGGCTCTTGTCTCCGCCGCATTCGCCTCGGCTGCGGCCAATTCGCCCTGCAAACGTGCGCGGGTTTCCGCGGCCTGCTCCCTGGTGAGGGCAAGCTCCGATTCCAACACCGTGCGCGTTTCCGCCTCGCGGGCCTGTGCCGCCGACAACTCCGCCCGCAGCGTATCACGGGTCTGGCTGTTCTCTGTCCGGATGCGGGCCAGCTCGGCCTCCAGCGCGCTGACCGTCTGCGCATTCTCCGCCTGCGCCACCTCCATCTGCGCCAGAACGCGGGTCAACCGCTCGGCCAGTTCATCGCGCGCCTGTGCCTGAGCGTTGGCGCTGTCCAGTTGCGTCAGTGCGTGCAACAGCTTGGCATCCAGATCTTCTCGCGCGGCCTCGGCGGCGGCCAACAATGTCAACGTGTCTTCGGCTTCCTGACGCTGCCTCTCCAGCGCCATGGTCATCGCGGTCAATTCTGCGTCGGCCTCTTCCAGCTTCTTGCGCAACGCGGCGGCGGCGGCGGCCTCGACCAGCCGCGCCTCCTCCTCGGCACTCAGCTGTTGCTCCAGCGTGTCAACTTCCGCACTCAGCCGCGCGGCCTCGGCCGCGCTGTTTTCACCTTCGGCTTTCAGATCGGCGACCATCGCCTCCAGCGCCTCGCGGCGCGCCGCCGCCAGTCGCGCCGCCTCGGCCTGCGCATCTATTTCAGACCGGCTTTGCGCCAGAGCAAGGTTCAGCGCCTCCTGTTCAGACAGCAGTTCGCTCTGCCGGACCTGCAGCGCCTCACGTTGCGCTTCCAACGCGGCGATATCGGCCAAAGCGCGGTTTTGATCGGCCAGCAATCCCGCCACCTGCGCCTCGAACGCGGTAATCTGCCCTTGTGCCTCGGCCAGGGCCGCGTCCTGCTGGGCGCGTTCCGCTGTCAGCGCGCTGATGATCGACGCCTGATTGGCCAATTCGCTCCGGGCCTGATCCAGATCCGCCTCGGTCTGGTTCAGCGTCGTGTTCAGCGCCCCCATGCGGGCGGTCAATTGGCTGGTCTTGCGCTCTTCCAGCCCCAGCGCACTGGCCAGCGCCTCGACCTCGGCGGTCAGCGTGTCCAGCTTGCTGGCCTGACCCGTGATGGTTTCACGCAGAACGAACTGGACCACCATGAAAATGGTCAACACGAACATCAGAACCAGCAAGAGCCCGGTCATCGCATCCACGAAACCGGGCCAGATCGACCCCTGGAACCGCTGACCTGTCCGGCGGCTCAGCGCCATGGATCAGCCCTCCCTGTCGCGGTCGGGGTTGGCCGGAGGACGCTGCGGGCGCCCCTGACCGCCACGCCCGGCCCGTGGGCGCGCCAGCGCCTTGACCAGCATGTCGATATCCTTGCGCAATTCGCTCAGGCTTTCCTGTCGTCCGGCAGAAATCTCTTCGAGGATGCGCAGCATCTGCACGTCGATCGACCGCAGCCGCATCCGGCTCTCGGCATCCATACCCTCGCCCGGCCCATGGGCCCGCATGACCTCGATCAGCGTTTCCTGACCGACCGCGACCCGGTCCAGCGCGGTTGTGATGCTGTCTGACTGGTCGGCACGGTCGTTCATGGCCTTGATCGTGTCGACCAGATCGCCCAGCTTCTGGTCCACTTCGGCACGGCCCTGGTCGGAGTGTTCAAACATCTGCTGCAGCGCCTGCATCTGTTCGGCCATATGATCCAGCACCCCGGACATGACCTCGGCCTGATGGCTGCCCCCCTCCTCGCCACTGGCAAACCCCAGCCGGGTGATCGAACTCAGCCATTCCTCAAGCTCGCGGTAGAACCGGTTCTGCCCGTGGCCCGCAAACAGCTCGAGCAGGCCCACCAAAAGCGACCCGGCCAACCCGAGAAGCGAAGAGCCAAAGGCCACGCCCATGCCGCCCAGCTGCGACTCCAGACCGGTCATCAACCGGGTAAAGATCGCCAGACCTTCGTCCCCTTCCTGCGGTGCAAGGCTGCGGATGGTGTCGACAACTGCCGGAACCGTGGTGGCAAGGCCAAAAAACGTCCCCAAAAGCCCAAGATAGATCAGCAGGTTGGTGATATAGCGCGTGATCTCGCGCTCTTCCTCGATACGCTCGGCCACGGAATCCAGGATCGACCGGGTCGAAGTCGAGCTGATCTGCATCCGCGCGCCCCGGCTGCGCAGCAACGACGCCAGCGGCGCCAGCAATTGCGGCGGGCGACCTTCCTCGCGCTCGATCCCACTTGCGAAATCCTCGATCCAGCGGACCGAGCCCATCAACTGGATCACCTGCCAGAAACAGGCCAGCACGCCAAAAGCAAAGACGAGCAGTATGAAACCGTTCAGATAGGGGTTCGCCTCGAACACCGGCAACACCCGCGGCAGGGCGACAAAGGCGCCGAAACCCGCCAGGCCGGAGGCGATCAGCATCAGGGTGATCTGGCGGACCGGTTGTGAAAACTGTGGTCGTGCTTCGCGGTCTCGCTGCGCCATCTTGGCCCTTGATTTCCGAGTTTCTCTGCTCTGCAGCGAGACTATAGAAAAATTACGTCCGCTGCCAATGGTTTATGGCCGCAACGCCCGGACACGCGCGGTCAACCAGTCCAGGTCTGGATCCGCCAGTCCGATGTCGGCCAGATGTTGTGCAGTGTTGAAAAGATATTCGTGGTTCGGCCCCCGCCCGCCCACCGCGCGGGCAATGATCTGCGCCTGTTCCTCCAGCGGCAGACCCCCACAATACTGGACATGATCCGCGTCGATCACATAGGTCACCGCCGTCACCGGCTGCCCGGTTTCCAGCATCACCCTCAGGTTCTTTTCGACATAGGCCGATGAAATCAGTTCGCGTTCGCGCAACTCGTCCAATGTCCTGCTCTCGTGTCCGGCCTCGACCGCCAGCGCCAGTCCCTTGCAGGCCGTGCCGGGGGCCTCGTCCAGCGCCAGAACCAGTCCCGGCTCGGCCTCGGAACCGCGATGATGAATCGACCGCATACAGAACGACCGGTGGTAATCCGGCAGCGTCGCGACAACGCTCTGCGCGACCGGAAACCCCGGATTCCAAAGAAGCGAGCCGTATCCGAACACCCACATTGTCATCTGTCTGGTCCTTCCACCTTTGCGCCTGTAAACAACAAAACCAAGCGTTGCAAAAGGGGCCTGCGCATGATGCGTCTCGTAAAGATCGCCATTGTTCTGGGGCTGTTGTGGTCGGGCTACTGGTTTGCCGCCGGTTACGGGCTGCGCAGCAGTATCGCGGGCTGGTTCGCTACCCAGCAGGCGCGCGGATGGCAGGCCGATTACGCCGACATGTCGACCTCGGGCTTCCCGCTGCACCACGTGACCACGCTGACCAGCCCGGCGCTGGCCGATCCCCGCACCGGCGCCGCCTGGCAGGCCGACTGGCTGCATCTGCAAAGCCCCGCGATCTGGCCCGGCCAGCAGACCCTTATGTTTGCCGATACCCCCCAGCGGTTGTCCTATTTCGACCAGACTGCCGTGATCGAAGCACAGGACATGGTCGCTGCCCTTCGCCTGCACCCCGGTGTTGCGCTGGAACTGGACTCCATGGCGCTGACCTCGGGCCCCTGGACGATCATCGACGAAAATGGCGCGGTCGCTCGGGCCGACAGCCTGACAGCATCCATGGTGCAGACAACCGGCCCCGAAACCTATGATTTCCTGGTCGATGCCCAAGAGTTTTCACCCGGCACCTCGCTGCGGCGCCTGTTGCGTGGCGCGCCCAGCCTGCCTGCGGCCTTCGAGACGCTGAAACTCGATATGTCGGTAACCTTTGACCGGAGCTGGGACCGCAGCGCGCTCGAAGACCGCCGCCCGCAACCACATGCCATCACCCTGCGGCTGGCTGATCTGCACTGGGGCGCCCTGCGCCTGCTGGCCGCCGGGCAGGTCACGGTCGACGAAACCGGAATGCCGACCGGCGAGGTCACGCTCAAGGCCGACAACTGGCGCGAAATGCTGGCCATGGCACAGGCCGCTGGCGCAATCCCGCCACAGGCTGCCTCGCCCGCCGAACGGGTGCTGAACATGCTGGCCGGTGTCGGGGGCAACCCAAACGCGCTGGATGTAACTCTGGGCTTTCGCAATGGGTACGTGACGCTCGGTCCGCTGCCCCTCGGACCCGCGCCCCGGCTGATTCTCAGATAAGATTGGCTAAAAACAGCAAGCCGGATGAAGCGTTACTTACAGTAAGGCCCGCTGCGGTAGCGGGCGACATCGAGATGGAAATGGTCGCTGTGATAGCGGTCCGAACGCGGCCCCAGCACGGTGCCAAAGGGTCCGCAGGCTTGTTTCCAGACCTTTTCCAGCAAGGGGCGCGTTGTGCCGCCCTTCCAGCCGTTCAGGACGGTGATGACCTCGCCATCGGACATCTTGAACCCCGAAATATCGATGGCCTTACCCCGGCCATGTTCGGAAATGCGCGCGCCCTTCTGGTTGTTGCGCGTGCGACAGGTGTAATGCGCCGCCACGCGCAGTTCCGTCACGGGACCACGACGGCGGAACGTCGGCTTGACGCTTTTGGCAACCCAGGTATTCAATGCCTCTGCCGCTTCACAGCTCAGAACCGCGCTCTGGCTCAGCGCGACACCGGACACCGACGTGACCCGAACGGCGTCCTTGATGCCGCAGCCCCGGATCTTGCCCGGCACGTTGCCGACCTTTTCGCCCTGGATGTCGATATTGCCACAGACCGAGCCCTTGCGCTTTTTGCGCTTGCCGAACAGCGCCTGCTGCTCGACGCTCTTGGGCCGTGCCCAGGGGTAAGGCGAGGTGTCCGGCCCCAGAAACGCCAGGCTCTCCGGCCGGCTCTCCGCCGCCGCGATCTGCTCAGACGGGGGGCGTGGACGCGGATGGATGCGGGGCAATTCCGCTGTCAGCTCTTCGATGAACGCTTCCGCTGCCACGCGCGGGGCGGGGCGGGCCTGGGGCCGTACCGGGGCATCCGCCTCCATCTCGCCGCGCGCCATCGGCCGCAGCGACCGCTCCACCGCCGAGGAAAACGCCGGCAAGGTGGCGAAGGCCAGCGCCAGCGCGGCGACGGCTGTCGCGCGGCGGTTCATTTGGCCACCTTTGCGCGGCCAAAGTCCGGCGCATCGGTATCCTGCCCGGCCTCGATGATGCCGCGCCGGATCGCGCGCGTGCGGGTGAAGTAGTCGAACAACTGGTCGCCGTCGCCGGTGCGAATGGCCCGCTGCAAGGCGAACAGCTCCTCGGTGAACCGGCCCAGAATCTCCAGCGTCGCCTCCTTGTTGGTTAGGAACACGTCGCGCCACATGGTCGGATCGCTGGCCGCGATCCGGGTGAAATCGCGGAACCCCGCGGCCGAATACTTGATCACTTCGCTGTCGGTCACCCGGCGCAGGTCATCGGCAACGCCCACCATCGTATAGGCAATCAGGTGCGGCGCATGGCTGGTCACAGCCAATACGAGGTCATGGTGATCGGCGTCCATTTCCTCGACAAAAGCACCCATGCCCTCCCACAGTGCGCGCAGACGCGCGACCGGGTCGCGCGGTGTTCCCTCAACCGGCACCAGCAACGTCCAGCGGTAGTCGAAGAGTTCCGCAAACCCCGATTCAGGCCCCGAATGTTCGGTTCCGGCCAGCGGGTGTGCCGGCACAAAGAACACACCCTCGGGGATATGGGGGCCCACCGCATCAATCACGTGCCGCTTGACCGACCCGACGTCCGAAACGGTCGCCCCGGGCTTCAGCGCCGGTGCGATCTCGGCCGCAACCGCGCCCATGACACCCACGGGGACGCAAAGCACCACCAGATCGGCCCCTTCCACCGCCTCCGTTGCGCTATCGCAAACCCGGTCGCACAGGCCGATACGGCGCGCGGTCTCACGGGTCTCGGCGCTGCGGGCATATCCGGTGACTTCGCCGGCCAGTCCCGACCGCTTCATGGCCCAGAACATCGAGGACGCGATCAGGCCCAGACCGATCAGGGCCACCCGGTCGTAAATAGGTTTGGTCATGCGGCCGGTCCTTTGAATTCCTTGACTGCCTGCGCCACCCGCCGGCAGGCGCTTTCGTCTCCGACGGTAATGCGCAGCGCATTCGGCAGGTTATACCCCGCCACCCTGCGCACGATCAGCCCCTGCGACTGAAGGTACAGATCGCAGGCCTCGGCCTCGTCTTGCGATCCGAACCGCGCGAGGATGAAATTGGTGCACGACGTGTCCGAAGGAACGCCCAGTTCGGCCAGCGCCTCGGCCAGCCAGGCCCGCCATTTGGCGTTCTCCGCCCGGCAATAGTCTACGTATTCGGTATCGCGGATCGCCGCCTCTGCCGCCGCCAACGCCACGTTCGACAGGTTGAATGGCCCCCGAATGCGGTTCAGCACATCGATGATGTCCCGCGGGCCATAGCCATAGCCGACCCGCAGCCCGCCCAGCCCGTAGAGTTTGGAAAAGGTCCGGGTCATCACCACGTTCTGGCGGGCATCGATCACCGACTGGCCTGCGTCAAACCCCTCGACATATTCGGCATAGGCCCCGTCCAGAACCAGAATGGCCTGTTTCGGCAAGCCATCGGCCAGACGCGCGACCTCGGCTTCGCCGATCATCGTGCCGGTGGGGTTGTTGGGGTTGGCGATGAACACCAGCCGCGTACGTTCGGTGCAGCCGGCAAGCAGCGCGTCGACATCCGTGACACGCTCGCGTTCACGCACCTCGACCGGTGTCGCGCCGGCCGCCAGCGCGCTGATCTTGTACATGCCAAACCCATGTTCCGTATACAGAACTTCGTCCCCCGGTCCGGCGTAGGCCTGGCAGAGAAAGGTGATGATCTCGTCGCTGCCCACGCCGCAAATGATGCGGTCGGGATCCAGCCCGGTCATGTCGCCGATGGCGGAACGCAGGCGGGCGTGATCCGTGGACGGGTAGCGATGCAAGGTGTCAACCGTCGCGCGGGCCGCGTCCATCGCCTTGGGGCTGGGGCCAAAGGGGTTTTCGTTCGACGACAGCTTGACCACGTTGTCCACCCCGGCCACATGCGCGGCCCCGCCCTGATACAAGGCGATGTCCATGATGCCGGGCTGCGGGGTAATGCTGTTCATGTCGGGGCTCCTTGGAATGTCCCCTCATACCCGTCCAGTCAGGCAAGGAAAAGCGGCAAAAGGTCAGCCCGCCATGCACCCCGGCAATGGTGGCGCCTCGTAGTGATGGAGGTGATCGCGCCATGTATGGCTGAGCGTGTTGACCGCATCCACGATCTGCAGCACCTCGTCTTCGTCCATCATGTAATGCAGGTTCAGCCGCACCCATCCGGGTTTCTCGGTGAGGCGTCCGGTGGCGATCCCGGCGCGCAGGGCGTCTGATTGCGGCTGCCCGATCCCGAGCAGCCGGTGCCCGTATGGCCCCGCGCAGGCGCAGCCGCCCCGCGCCTGGATGCCGTAGATGTCGCTCAGCATCCGGGTGAACAGCTGCGGATTGACCTCGGTGCCGTCGGCGTCGCGCACCACGAAAGAGAAGATCGGCAGGCGATGGCCCTTGTCGGCGCCCAGCAGTTCGAGGCGCGAGTTATCCTTCCAACCCTGCAAAGCGACCGTTTTGTACCGGTCCTCGCAGGCGATCATACCGTTTTGTACAACCACTTCCTTGACGATCACCGCCAGCGCGGCGCGGATGTCGCCGATCACGTTGGGCGTGCCGGCCTCTTCGCGGTCCTCGATGCGCTCGGAATAATCGTGGGTCCAGGGCGACACGAAGGACACGGTGCCGCCGCCCGGCCAGCTGGGCCGCCGGGAGCGCACGGCGGCGCGGTTGACGATCAGCACGCCGGACGCGCCCGGCCCGCCGGGGAACTTGTGCGGCGAGAACACGATGGCGTCCTTGCGCGCGTCGGTCCCCGCGCCCATGTCCATCGGCAGGTAGGGCGCGCCGCCGGCATAGTCCCAGACGGCCCGCGCGCCGTGCGCCTTGAGCACCCGTGTCACAGCGACGGTATCGGTCAGCACGCCGCTGACGTTCGAGGCCGCCGAGAAACTGCCGATCAGCAGATCGGAGCCCGCATGGGCGCGCAGCGCCTCTTCGAGCGCGGCCATATCGGGACCGCCGCGCGGCCCCTCGGGGATTTCGACCACCCGCGCCTTGCTCTCGCGCCAGGGCAGGATGTTGGAATGATGTTCGTAAGGTCCGATCAGGACAACCGGCCGGTCAGCCTCCTCAACTCCCATAAGACTGACCAGCCGATTGAGACCCGCCGTGGCCCCCGACCCGGCAAAAATCACCGCGTCGTCTTCCGTGGCGCCGGCATGGCGGGCGATGGTGTCCCGTGCCGCCCGGCGCAAACCGGTGACATGGGACCCGCACCAGGAGGCATCGGTGTGGCTGTTGGCGTAAAACGGCAGCACCTCTTCGGCGACGAAGCTCTCGACCTGGGCCATGGCCCGGCCGGAGGCGACGTAGTCGGCGTAGAGCAGCGGCACATCGCCATAAAGCCCCGGGATCATCCGGTTGCGCCCGATCACCCCGTCCCGCAGCGTTCCGTTGTGAGCGGCGGCTGTGAGCGTGCTGCGGAAATTTGAAAAAGCCATGGGTGACCTCCTGTTGCACATCAAAAATGCCCCTTGGCACCGGTGTAATCTCCACCTTTTCTTAAGTAGATTTTAGAAAACTTGTGTCATATGATCGCCATATGCCGGATATTACCGATCAAATTGACAAACGCATCCTGCACGAGCTGCAGCGCGACGCCAGCCTGTCGCAGCGGGAACTGGCCGACCGGGTCGGCCTGTCGCAGAACGCCTGCTGGCGGCGGCTGAAGGCGCTAACGGAGTCCGGGCTGCTGCAGGGGTCGGTGGCGCGGCTGGACCGGCAGCTGCTGGGGCTGGATCTGGTGGTCTTTGTGCTGCTGCGCACCCGGCATCATTCGGCGGACTGGCTGAAGGCGTTCCGGCGCCACGTGCTGACCATTCCGGAGGTGGTCGATTTCCACCGCATCAGCGGCGATTACGACTATCAGTTGAAGGTCGTGACCGAAGATATGGCCGGGTATGACCGGGTCTATCAGCGGCTGATCGCCGGGGTGGAGCTGGATAGTGTGACCTCGTATTTCGCGATGGAATCCATTGCCGAGGGGCGACCGCTGCCGCTTTGATGGACAAGGCAAGGGGGGCGCTGCCCCCCCGAGATGGAGCAGCAAGGGGGGCGCTGCCCCCCTTGGCCCCCCCGGAGTATTTTCAAAGAGATGAAAGGGATCAGTCGAGTGACGCGATCCAGTCGCGGAGCAGCTGCGCGCCCTCTTCGTCCACGACCGAGCGGCCGATTTCGGGCATCATCTCGCCCGGATCGGTGGAAAGGATCCGGTACATCAGGATCGACTGGTCAGGCTGGCCCGGTGCGATGTCCACGAGCAGCCCGCCGGAGCCGCGCCCGGCGGCCACTGGTTTCTTGTTGATGCCAAGGTGGACCGGGCGGGTTTCTTCCCAGTTCAGGTAGAGACCGGAGGTGTCCGCCGGCAGGCCGGGCGCGTGGCAGTGGGCGCAGTTGGCATCGAGGTAGGCGCGGGCGCGGATTTCCAGCGGCAGGCCGGTATCGCGGTAATCGGGCACGGCGGGCGTATCGGCGGGGGCGGGTTCGATGACGCCATGGGCGGCGAGCCGCGCCAGTTGATCGCCGAGGTTCAGGTTGCGCAGTTTCGGGCCGATGGGCTGAAAGCTTTTGGCGGCATCGACGTGGCAGGCCTTGCACTGGTTCATGTTGGGTACGCGGTAGGTGACCGGGCCGTGGGGCGTATCCATCGGGATGGTCTTGCCCGCGATCTTGAGTTCGGCCTCGGTGCCGTCGTCATTCCAGACGTAAGGGTAGGCCGCCCAGCCGTCGGCCCGGTGCAGCAGCAGCCGGGTTTCGACCTTTTGCCCACCGTAGTGAAAGGTCTTGATCAGGGCGCTGCCCACCGGGAACTGCAGCACGCCGTCGGTTTGAGAGGGCGCGGGGGTGGGGCTGTAGATCCAGCGGGATTTGTCGGCGTAATCGGTGAAAAGCGGCGAGGAAAGCTCGTAGCCCGCCAGCGCGGGGTCGGCCTGTTGGGTGGCGAGATCGGTGAAGAAGCCGAAGGCGGAGAGCAGTTTGGGCGGGCGCTTGGCGGCGATGGCTGCATCGTTGACCTCGGCCGCCGCCGGGCAGGCCAGGCAGAAGAGCGCGACGACGGCCGCCTTAAAACGCGACACCGGTCACATCCTGTCCGCGGATGGTGACGCGGGCGGCGGGCAGCGGTTGCAGGTCGGCCTGGTGTTCCTTGAGGCTGCGCGTGACGCGGTGCAGCAGGGTCAGGCCGAAGTAGCCGATGAAATCGGCATTGGCGTATTCGGGCTGGCCGCCGTGTTCGTTGTCGTGGATCGAATGGCGTTCGTCGCGCGGGATGCCGAGCGTCAGGTAGCGGCCCAGCGGCATCACCCCGTCGAAGACGATATTGGGCACCGGCGTGCCCAGCACATCGCGCAGCACGTTGCCAAATTCGCTGTCGTCGGGATCCTGTCCGCCGAAGCCGAAGCTGTTGTGGTGGATATGCACCCGGCGGGGGTGCTTGTTGTAGATCGGGTCATCTGTTTCCTCGACGTAAGAGCCGAAAATCAGGTTCACCGTCTTGTTGTTTTCGAACCGGTTGCCAAAGACCTCGACATCGGAATTGGCCATGATCAGCATGCCGGTGCCCGCCGGGACGATGCCGACGATATTGCCCGGAGGGGCGAAATTGTCGGTGTTGTTGCCGGTGGAGATGTTGTCGAACACGCGCACGTGATGGCCGCCCTGTTGCGGCAGGTCGGGCAGGTCAAAGATCAGGATGCCGCCGGTGTTGTTTTCCAAGTGATTGTTATGGACGTCGGCGTGAAAGCTGTTCTCGATCTCGAGCCCGGCGACGTTGAATTCGGCGCGGCTGTTGCGGACGATGATATGTTCGGACTGGCCCACGTAGATGCCCGCGTCGGAGGCGCCGATGGCGACCGCGCCGTCGATCAGCACGTTTTTGGACTGGACGGGATAGAGGCCGTAAGCGCCGTTTTCGGGCTTTGGCCCGCCGGTCCATTCGGCGCGGACCCGGATCATGGCGATGCCGTCGACGCCCTTGGACTTGATGCCGTCGCCCGAGGTGTCCTCGACCGCGAAATCCTGGAGGATGGCGCCGTTGCCGGTGACCAGCAGCCCCTCTGACCCGCCGGTCTGGCCCTTGAAGCTGAGGATGCTGGCATCCATCCCCGCGCCGCGCAGGGTGACGTCATCGACGGCCAGCGACAGCTGGTTGGCGATGGTGTAGGTGCCGGGCGCCAGCACGATCTCGTCGCCCGGCTCGGCCAGGATCAGCGCCTCTTGCAGCTGTTCCTCGGCATCCGGGCCGGGGGCGATGTCGATGGTGGCGGCGGCCAGCGGCGTGGCCAGCATCGCAAGAAGCGGTGCAAGAGCGCGTATCATGTTGGGACCTCCCGACGCATTGGTGCGTTCATTAGTCCCAAGCTTAGGCGGCGGCGGCCCCGCGAAACAAGGGGGCCGCCCCATGACGTGGCGACAGGCGGGTCAGGTCGCCAGCACGTTGCGGAACTGCCAGGGATCGCTTTCGTCGATGTCCTCGGGGAAATGCTCCCACCGGTCCTGCAGCGGGGTCCAGTCGGTGTAATGCGCCTCGACCGGGCCGAGGTAGGGGCGCTGCACCTCGAGACAGCGGGCGTGGTCCATCTCGTCGGTCTCGACGATGCCGGCCTGCGGATTTTCCAGCGCCCAGACCATGCCCGCCAGCACCGCGCTGGTGACCTGCAGACCGGTGGCGTTCTGGTAGGGGGCGAGATCGCGGGTTTCCTCGTTCGACAGGCGCGAGCCGAACCACAGCGCGTTTTTCTCGTGGCCGTAGAGCAGAACGCCCAATTCGTCGATGCCCTCGACGATCTCGTCGGCTTCAAGGATGTGATGTTTGACCTGCTGGCGGCCCGAGCCGAACATCTCGTCCAGGGACAGGATCGCGTCGTCGCAGGGGTGGTAAGCATAGTGGCAGGTCGGCCGGAATTCGGGCGCGGCGGCATCGCCGACGGTGTAGTAATCCGAGATCGAGACCGCCTCGTTATGGGTCACCAGCAGCCCGAACTGCGGGCCCGGCGTCGGGCACCAGGTGTGCACGCGGGTGATCGCGCCGGGGCGGTCGAGCCAGATCGCCGACATGCAGCCCCTGTCCGGGCGGTGGCCGTTCTCGGGGAACCATGTTTCATGGGTGCCCCAGCCCAGCTCGGCCGGCTGGAAGCCTTCGGCGATGAAGCCCTCGACCGACCATGTGTTGACAAAGACGTCCCTGGGGCGCGGCACCCGGCGGGCCTGGGTGTCACGCTCGGCGATATGCACGCCCTTGACGCCCAATGACTGCATCAGACCGGCCCAACCGGCGCGATCTGTGGGCGCGGTCGCATCGCGACCGGTGTCCGCAGCCAGTGTCAGCAGCGCCTCTTTCACGAACCAGCTGACCATGCCGGGGTTGGCGCCGCAGCAGCTGACCGCCGTGGTGCCGCCGGGGTTGGTGGCCTTCTCGTCCCGCACCTTTTGGCGCAGGGCGTAATTGGTCCGCTCGGCGTTGTTCTCGGTGTCGAAGTAGAAGCCCGCCCAGGGTTCGACCACGGTGTCGATATAGAGAACGCCCAGCTCGCGGCAGAATTTCATCATGTCGAGCGAGGAGGTATCGACGCTGAGGTTGACGCAAAACCCCTGCCCCTCGGCAAAGATCTCGCCCAATACCTCGCGGTAGTTGTCCGGCGTCAGCGCCACCTGCATGTGGCGGATCTGGTGCTGCGACAGGAACCGGTGGGTCGAGGGGTTGGGGTCGACCACGACCAGCTTGTCGGCATCATAGTCGAAATGCCGTTCGATCAGGGGCAGCGTGCCCTTGCCGATTGAGCCGAAACCGATGATGGCGATGGGGCCGTCGATGCGGCC
Source organism: Seohaeicola saemankumensis (assembly GCF_020171285.1). Taxonomy (GTDB): domain Bacteria; phylum Pseudomonadota; class Alphaproteobacteria; order Rhodobacterales; family Rhodobacteraceae; genus JAIUZI01. The sequence continues at coordinate 83,358 of NZ_JAIUZI010000006.1, read as the reverse complement.
GTAGACAGGATAGGTGGTCGACATGTCAGGACTCTCCGAATGGGACGTTGTGGCGCTTCATAGCGAGGGTTTACCACAGGGCAAGCGTTTTTGCGCGCCCACGGCCTCCGCAACCTCTCGCTTGCTGGTCGCCTAACTCTTTCGGATCTCGATAGTGCCTTTACCGTTTTTCAGGACAATCGTGTCAGCCTTATCGAGAATGTCTGACTTCCGCATAAGAACTTTCGGCCAAACGAAATCAGGAATGGAGTACGGCCAGTCATCGTCGGCAAAATCACCTTCGACTCGAACCAACACACCAAGAGATACCAAATGCCCTGCAGTTGCCGAATGCCTCGAAGTTCTGACGCTCGGGGAACCGCTATGGATAGCTTCCTTGAGCAAGGAGCATTCCTCTTGTGTCAAACGGTCGAGACCGGCGATCACTTTAGCTCGCCTGATCCTGCTATCCACGTAGCGGACCAAAAGCAACGACAATGACATGCCGAAGACGATCCAAGACCAAGAAACCGCGTCCTCTTCGTTGTCCGTCTGGCCTGGAGAGAAGCCGAGATAAGTTGCAAGCAACAAACCCCCCGAAAACAGAAGAAGAGCCCACAAAGTCTTAGAGCTACGTTCGAGCAATTGAAAAATGAAAGGAGTCTCCATAGGACTTGGATAGCCTCTCGAAAGCAGATTGCAATCAAAACTAGTTGGCGATCTCCCTAAGCGGCGAAAGCGAAAATGATGCGCCGGGACTGTCGAGCTCTTTTGCACCTGTCACTCCCAAAACGCAGAAAACCCGCCCTTGGTGGGGCGGGTTTCCAAAATTTCGCGGCCGTAAGAACGATTAGTTCTTGGCGTAGAATTCGACGACCAGGTTCGGTTCCATCATCACCGGGTAGGGCACGTCGCCCAGGCCGGGGGTGCGCACGAAGGTGGCGGTCATTTTCGAGTGGTCGGCGTCAATGTAATCGGGCACGTCACGCTCGGGCAGCTGGGTGGCTTCGAGCAGGACAGCCAGTTGCTTGGACTTGTCGCGGACCTCGATCACGTCGCCTTCCTTCACGCGGTAGGACGGGATGTTGACGCGCTGGCCGTTCACCTTGACGTGACCGTGGTTCACGAACTGGCGCGCGGCAAAGACGGTCGGCACGAACTTGGCGCGGTAGACAACCGCGTCCAGGCGGCGTTCCAGCAGGCCGATCAGGTTTTCACCGGTGTCGCCCTTGACCCGCTCGGCCTCGGCGTAGATGCGGCGGAACTGCTTTTCGGTCAGGTCGCCATAGTAGCCCTTCAGCTTTTGCTTGGCGCGCAGCTGGATACCGAAGTCGGACAGTTTGCCCTTTCGGCGCTGGCCGTGCTGGCCGGGGCCGTATTCGCGGCGGTTGACGGGCGACTTGGGGCGGCCCCAGATGTTTTCGCCCATGCGGCGGTCGATTTTGTACTTGGCAGACGTGCGTTTGGTCACGGCTGATCTCCTTCGTTATGGTCGTCGCCCCGGCGGGGCCACTATGAAGGGCGTTGTCCTCTTGCCTTGCGGCATGACAGGCTGTCCCTTGCGGGAGCCACCAACACCAATGAAGCCGCGCTTATATCGCCGGCCGGCGCAGAGTCAACCACCCTGTTTGCGCTTTGTCCCCGGCGCCCGCGCGATTAGGCTGCGGGCATGGACAAGGTGGATCCCCAGTTCGCGGACAGGGCCGTTGCCGATGCCTTTGCCGCATTTCCGAACCCGGCCCGTGCCGGGGTGCTGCGGCTGCGCGCCCTGATCTTTGAGGTCGCCGCCGGGACGCCCGGCGTCGGCCGGGTGCAGGAAACGTTGAAATGGGGGCAGCCGGCCTATCTGACACCGGACACCAAGGCCGGTTCGACCCTGCGGCTGGGACGGCCCAAAACAGGGGGCTATGCGATCTATGCCCATTGCCGGACCAGCCTGATATCCGACTTTCGCGGCCTGTTTCCGCAGTTCACCTATGACGGCAACCGCGCCGTGCTGTTTCGTGATCAGGACAGGCCGCCAGAGGAACAGATCGCCCTGCTGATCGGCGCGGCCCTGACGTACCACCGGAAACGATAGAGGCGGGTCGGGCCGCCCATCGGGCCGGATCGAGGCGAGTCAGGCCGCCCAAAGGAAGAGATCGAGGCGGGTCAGGCCGCCCAAAGGAAGAGATCGAGGCGGGTCAGGCCGCCCATCACGCCAGATCGAGGCGGGTCAGGCCGCCTCGTGCAGGAAGATCGCCGCCTCGGAGCGGTTCAGGTTGCGGCGGGCATAGCCGCCGTAGCGCAGCGGGTCTTCGGCCAGTTCCGGCATCTGCTGCAGCAGCCGCCGCCGGTCCATCGCGTCGAGCGTCGAGAGATCGGCGCTGGCGGGGTGGAAGCTTTCGGTTTCGACGCCATTGGCCCAGAGGATTTCGTGATTGGCCAGCAGCAGGTGCACATAGGTCACCTCGCGCACCGCCAGATCGACGGTGATGGTCGAGCCGTTGACCAGTTCGCGGGCGGCGACCAGGACCTCGTCGGTGTTGAACAGGCTGCGCGCCGCGTCGCCGCGCACCAGCATCCGGTGTTCGGGCGATACCAGCAGTTCCTGATCTGGCCGGTCGATGTCCAGCGCGCCGGGCCGCAGGCGCACCGGGCGCAGCTGGGGCATGACGAAGAGCCGCGCTCCGGTCATCCGGCGGCTGCCGATCCAGTTGATCTCTTGCGCGCCGTTGTCGCGGGTCTGGACCCGGTCGCCTTCGCGCAGCTCCTCGACCAGACGCGGGCCATCGGGGGTCGCGATGCGGGTGCCGGGGGTGAAACAGATGACACCGCCGGGTTGGCGCGCCTCGTCCGGGCCGGTCATCCGGTCCAGCGTGTGATGCACGACCCACAGGTCGGTGTTGCGCGGCGGCATTTCATCCAGAAACATCAGCAGAGGCCGCGCCCCCGGCCCCACTTCGATCACGGTCACGGTATAGCTGCGCGCACCATTGGTCACGACAAAGCAGCAGTCCATCAGGCGGTCATCGACTTCAACGGACTTCAGGTCCGATGTGTTCTGCACCGCCGCCCCGACCAAACGCCGCACGCTGCGTGCCGCACGTTTGCGTATCTCGGCCTCACCGTTCGCCTGTTCCAGCCGCAGTGGCCCATTAGGACCGTCCACACGCACGGCATCGCCGTGCCAGGACCACGTGGCGCCCACATTGAGCGCATCGAGGGACGCGGCCTGAAGACCGTCTATGTCCGTTTGCGACCAGGAAATGACAAACGTGCCACGAAAGCCCGTTTTCATCTACCCGAATGCCTGCCTCAGTTCGTTCTTTTTTTATTGCAAGACCCGTAGCAAATATTCCGCGTCAAAGGAAGTCCTTTGATTGAAGGTGGTTAAACTGTGTTCTTAAAGCCGCAATAGCGGTCAGGCCGCACAGATGCTCAGGCAACGGGCGGATCGTCCACCGACGACAGCGGCGCGCAGATCGCCTGTAGCCAGTCGAGGAAATGCCGGACCGGTTCGGCCACCAGACCCGCGCGGTAAATGGCATAGTACACCCCCGTCATACCCAGCGGCACATTCACCCGTTCAAGCGTGCCCTCGGCCAGCTGCCGGCGCACGGTCAGCTCCGGCGAAATGTGCAATCCATAACCCATCATCGCCGCTTCCAGCTCGAACTTGGCACCACCCGGATCGACCAGCCGCAGCGTGCCCGGATCACACCCTGCCCGCTCGGCCATGGTCTCGAACACGGACCCGCCGATACTGCTGTCCCGGATCCATGGGACCGATGACAGATCCCCCGCGGCGGATCGGACCAGATCACGCGTTCCGCAGATGATCATGGGCGTTTCCAGCAGCTCCAACACCTGCGCGTCCCCCCAGGTCTGTCCCGGCGCGCCGCCGCGCACCACCACGTCGAACGCGTCAAGGTCCACCGGCTGTGTGTTTCCGTCCGGTGAAAACGACACCTGCAACGTCGGGTGCCGCTGCCAGAACTCACCCAGCCGGGGCAGGATCACCGCATCCACGAACCGGTCGGTCGTCGATACCCGCACCCCCCGCGTCGCCTTTTGCAGCTGAAGGTCATCGAACCCGCGTGCGATCAGCGCAAACGCCTCGGTCAGGCTGGCCCCCAGCTGCCGGCCCTCCTCGGTCAGCGCCAGCCCCCGGCCCGCGCGGCGCACCAGCGTCGCCCCCACATGCGCCTCCAGCTTGCGCACCTGCTGCGCGATCGCGGCCGGCGTGACGTTCAGCGCCCGCGCCGCCGCCGAATACCCCCGCAAACGGGCCGTCGCCTCGAAGGCGCGCAAGGTGGAAAGCGGTGGCAACCGGTGCCAGTCGGGATCAGTCATATGATAGTTGAACTAAAAGATTGCATGATATTGATGACTCGGAAACTCACCCATTATTGGCTATTGTCAAGGCACGGAGGAACCCAACCGCAACAAATACCATACCCTGACTTGAAGGTATATCAAGCGCGGCAGGCCTTCCCCGACACTTCTGGCATCCCAAGGAGACCGACATGAAAACGGTAACCGGCGCATTGGCCGCCGCAGCAATCGCCATGTCCCTGACGCACCCCGCACAGGCCGGCACCCGGCAGGACGATATCCGCAACGCACATGACGCCTACGTCGCGGCGATCAATTCCAACGACCTGAACAGGGTCCTTGCCACCCTGACCGACGACATCATCTTTATTGCCCCCAACACCCCGGCGATCGAGGGCAAGCCCGACGTCGCCTCCTGGGTCGGCGGCTATTTCGACGCTGTCGCAACCACGTGGGACAAGACATCGCTGGAATTCGTCGTCGCCGGCGACTGGGCGTTCGAACGCTACGCCTACAGGGCCGTCAACACGCCCCGCGACGGCGGTGCCGCGCTGACCGAAACCGGCAATGGCATCAACATCTACCGCCGCGAGGCCGATGGTGTCTGGCGGGTGGCAAGAGACGTCTGGTCGGCCAGCCCGGTCCGGCCGCTGGACCTTACCTGTTCAGGTGGTGCGACGCCCTGCTGACCGGTCGCACATTTGGCGCGGGGGCGCGGGAGCGCCCCCTCAGCCGCATTTGGAATGGCCGCAGCTGCCGCAGGTCATGCAGCCTTCGATCATCCGCATGTCGTACTGGCCGCAACTCGGGCAGGCCTTGCCGCGCGACTGGTCGGAATTGACCACCTGCGCCTGCGGGTCGGACTTGAGCCCCATCCCCTCGCCTTCGAGAAAGCCGATCGAGATCATGTGCTGTTCGATCACCCCGCCGATGGCGGCCAGGATCGATGGGATGTACTTTCCCTTGACCCAGGCGCCGCCGCGCGGATCGAACACCGCCTTCAGCTCTTCGACGACAAAGGACACGTCGCCGCCGCGCCGGAACACCGCGCTGATCATCCGGGTCAGCGCCACGGTCCAGGCGAAATGCTCCATGTTCTTGGAGTTGATGAAGACCTCGAAGGGCCGCCGGTGCCCGCCCATGATGATGTCGTTGATGGTCAGGTAGATCGCGTGTTCGCTGTCGGGCCACTTCAGCTTGTAGGTCGACCCTTCCAGCGATTGCGGCCGGTCCAGCGGCTCGGACATATACACCACCTCGGCGCCGCCCTCGGTGGCGACCTGAGACGGCTGAACGCTGTCTTGCTCGCTGACGCTCAGCACGCTGCCCGTCACATCGTTGGGCCGGTAGGTCGTGCACCCCTTGCAGCCCATGTCCCAGGCCATCATGTAGACGTCCTTGAACGCGTCAAAGCTGATGTCCTCGGGGCAGTTGATGGTCTTGGAGATCGAGCTGTCGATCCATTTCTGCGCCGCGGCCTGCATCCGCACGTGATCGGCCGGCGCCAGGGTCTGGGCATTGGCGAAATAGTCGGGCAGCTCGGCATCGCCGAACTTGTCGCGCCACAACTGCACGGCGTAATCCACGACCTCTTCCTCGGTGCGCGAGCCGTCCTTTTGCAGGACCTTGCGGGTATAGGCGTAGGCAAAGACCGGCTCGATCCCCGAGCTGACGTTGCCGGCATAGAGGCTGATGGTCCCGGTCGGCGCGATGGAGGTCAGCAGCGCGTTGCGGATGCCATGTGCGCGGATCGCCTCGCGCACGTCCTCGTCCATGGCGCGCATGGTGCCGCTGGCCAGGTATTTCTCGGCATCGAACAGCGGGAACGCCCCCTTTTCCTTCGCCAAGTCCACCGAGGCCAGATAAGCGGCGCGGGCGATCGCGTGCAGCCAGCGCTCGGTCTGACGCGCCGCCTCGTCGCTGCCATAGCGCAGGCCCAGCATCAGCAGCGCATCGGCCAGCCCGGTCACCCCCAGACCGATGCGCCGCTTGGCCTGCGCCTCGGCGGCCTGTTCGGGCAGCGGGAACTTGGACACGTCGACCACGTTGTCCATCATCCGCACGGCGGTGGCGACCAGATCGTTCAGCGCCGCTTCGTCCAGTGCAGCAGCGTCTCCGAACGGATCCGACACCAGCCGCGCCAGGTTGATCGAGCCGAGCAGGCAGGCGCCGTAGGGCGGCAGCGGCTGCTCGCCGCAGGGGTTGGTCGCCGCGATGGTTTCGCAATAGCTCAGGTTGTTGGCTGCGTTGATCCGGTCGATGAAAATCACGCCGGGTTCGGCATAGTCATAGGTCGCCTGCATGATCTTGTTCCACAGGTCGCGCGCCTGCACGGTGTGGTAGATCTTGCCGTCGAACTGCAGCTCCCACGGGCCGTCCGCCTTGACCGCCTCCATGAAGGCATCGGTGACCAGAACCGACATGTTGAACATCCGCAGCCGGGCGGCGTCGGATTTGGCGGTCACGAACTGTTCGATATCGGGGTGGTCACAGCGCATGGTCGCCATCATCGCGCCCCGGCGCGATCCGGCGGACATGATGGTGCGGCACATGGCATCCCAGACATCCATGAAAGACAGCGGCCCCGACGCGTCTGCCGAGACCCCGTGCACATCCGCGCCCTTGGGGCGGATGGTCGAGAAATCATAGCCGATGCCGCCACCCTGCTGCATGGTCAGCGCGGCCTCTTTCAGCATCTCGAAAATGCCGCCCATGCTGTCGGGGATGGTGCCCATGACGAAACAGTTGAACAGCGTCACCCGCCGCGCCGTGCCCGCGCCCGCAGTGATCCGCCCGGCGGGCAGGTATTTGAAATCCTCCAGCGCCTCGTAGAACCGCTGCTCCCAGAGATCGGGGTCGTCCTCGATCCGGGCCAGATCGCGCGCGATGCGGCGCCAGCTGTCTTCGACGGTGACATCATGGGGCGTGCCGTCCGCCGCCTTGAAACGGTACTTCATATCCCAGATCTGTTCTGCGATGGGGGCGGCAAAGCGGGTCATGGCGTATCCTTCGGCACGGCAAGGGTGTCTGGCAGACGATTACGATAGCGCATATCGCAGAAAATCCACAATAGCTTGAAGGTCGGGCGTGGAATTCTACAATATATGCATGGTCTGGGGAAGAATCTGTGGATAACTACACCAATCTCGTCAAGCTCAGCGTCGGCACCGAAAGCGTCGACGATCTGGCGGCATGGCACCGCACCAAACGCGCGCAGACCGGCGACGGGCTGCCCCGTCATGTCACCCGCATGTGGCCCAAGCGCGAGGCGGACATCCTGAACGGCGGCTCGATCTACTGGGTGATCAAGGGGTTGATTCAGTGCCGCCAGCGTATCCTGCGGCTGGACGAGGTGACCGGCAGCGACGGCATCCGCCGCTGCGCCATCGTGCTGGACCCCGAGTTGCACCGCACCCAGACCGCGCCGAAACGCCCGTTTCAGGGCTGGCGCTATCTGTCGCCCGCAGACAGCCCGCCCGACCTGCCGCAGACCCGGGCAAACGAGGATCCGCTGCCTGAAGAGCTGAACCGCGCGCTGGCCGAAATCGGCGTGCTCTGAGGCAGCGCGCCGAACCGGGCCGCAAAGCCTGTCTGTCCGCCTAGCCGGGGCCGCCGCCCTGTCCCGACCGGGCGAGGATCGAGCGCGCCAGCCGCAGGTGCGGCTGATCCAGCATGGCCCCGTCAAGCAGCGCGACGCCGCCCTCTGCCGCCTCGAGCGCCGCGATCACGCGCCGCGCCCAGGTGACGCGATCCGCCGAGGGCGCAAGGGCGGCATGGATCACCGGGATCTGGCCCGGGTGGATCGCCATCTTGGCGGTAAAGCCGAGCGTTTCGGCGGCGCGGGTCTCTGCCCGCAGACCGTCGGTATCGCGAATGTCGGTGTAAACGGCATCGACCGCCGCGACCCCCGCCGCCCGTGCCGCAAACAGCATCGCGTCCCGCGCCATTTGAAATGGCGGCAGATAGACGCCATCCGCCCCGCGATTGGCCATGGCGCCCAGATCCGCGGCGAGATCCTCGGCGCCCCAGGCGAGGCCGAGCAGGCAGGGGTGCGACCAGTCCTCGGAAAAGAGCGCCCGGACCCCGCGCACCGTTTCGGTGGCGATCGCCAGCACCGGCGCATCGCCGCTCCACGCCGACAGCCTGTCGAGATCGCGCGAGCCTTCGCATTTGGGCAGAACAAAGCCCGCCACCCGCCCCCGGACGGCCCCGACATCCGCCTCGGTCAGACCGGTGCCGAGGCCGTTGACCCGCACGAAACAGGGAATGGCCGGGCCGGTGTCGAGGAAAGCGGCCACCGTGCGCCGCGCCTCGGCCTTGGCGTCGGGTGCGACGGCATCCTCCAGATCGAGGATCAGCGCGTCGGCGCCCGAGGTCGTCGCCTTGTCCATCATCCGGCGCGACGACCCGGGGACAAAGAGCCACGAGCGGGGCGTCATCCCTGCATCCTCTTGGCGACTTCTTCCAGCATCACCTCGGTCGCGCCGCCGCCGATGCTCTGCACCCTTGCGTCGCGGGCCATCCGTTCGATCGTGGAGCCCCGCATGAACCCCGCGCCGCCGTGGAACTGGAGACAGTCGTACATGACCTCGTTCACCAGTTCGCCGGCCAGCGCCTTGATCATCGAGACCTCGCGAACAAGCTCTTCTCCGGCGGCGGCGCGGGCGGCGGTGGAATAGATGAACTGGCGGCAGGCCTCGACCCGTGCGGCCAGCATCGCCAGCCTTTGCCGGATCGCCTGCTTGTCCCAGAGCGGCGCGCCAAAGGCGGTGCGGTCGTGGACATATTCGACCGTGAGGTCGAGCGCGGCCTGTGCCTCTCCCATCGCCATCGCGCCGATCACCAGGCGTTCGTTCTGAAAGTTATTCATGATCTCGTAGAACCCGCCGCCCTCGCGGCCCAGAACATTCGCGGCCGGAACGCGGACATCGGCAAAGCTCAGCTCGGCGGTGTCCGAGGATCGCCAGCCGTGTTTGTCCAGCGCGCGGGATACCGTGAAGCCCGGCATGCCCTTTTCGACAAGGAACATGGTGACCGATTGCGACGGGCGCGCGTCGGGGTCGGTGCGGGCGGCGACGCAGTAGACGTCGGCATTGACGCCGTTGGTGATGAACATCTTGGCCCCGTTCAGGACATAGTCGTCGCCCACGCGCCGCGCCCGGGTCGCGATGCCCTTGACGTCGGATCCCGCGCCCGGCTCGGTCACCGCGACGGCGGAAATCGCCTCGCCCGAGATACAGCGCGGGATCCAGTATTCCTTTTGCGCCTCGGTCCCGGAATTGAAGATGTGGACCGAGGCCATGTCGGTGTGCACCAGCGCCGTGATCGCGACGCCGGAATAGGTGGACCGGCCGAGTTCCTCGGCCCAGACCACGGTCGCCCGCTGGTCCAGCCCGGAGCCGCCCAGCGTCTCGGGGTAGCGGATGCCGAAGAAGCCCAGCGCCCCCATCTTGCGCAGGAGCGCGCGCGGCGTCTCTCCGGCCTGTTCCCACGCGTCGGCATGGGGGCGGATCTCTGTCTCGACGAAACGGCGCACCTGATCGCGCAGCAGGACATGGGTTTCGTCAAAAAAGACCGGGCTGCGTGTCGCGGGGTCGAAGGGGGAGTGTGCGGGCATGAAAGGTCCTTTCAGATTGCGGAGATGCCGCCGGTGACCGATATCGTCTGGCCCGTGATCCTTGCGGCGGCGGGGCTGGCGAGGAAGGCCGCCAGCTCGGCCAGATCCTGCGGGTCGACGACACCAAGCCCGGCCATCGTCTCGGCCTTGGCAAAGAGTTTGGCGGCAAAGGGGTCGGCCATCAACCGGTCATAGAGAGGGGTGCCGCGCACGATGGAGGGCGTCAGGCAGTTCACCCGGATCCCGTCGCGCCGCGCCTCGATGGCCATGGCGCGGCCGAACATGGCGATCCCGGCCATCGCCGCGCCAATGGCGGATTCGCCCGGCGTCGCCAGCTTGCCCGCGTCGGAGGCGATCATCAGAATGCAGCCGTGCCCCTGTGCCGCCATCCGGTCATAGGCCGCGCGGGCGGGCAGGATGACGGGGGCCAGCGACCCGGCCACATCCCCCATCAACTCGTCCAGGGCGATATCCCTGAGCAGCCGGGGCATCGGGTCGCCCCCTGCGCCCGACAGCAGCACGTCGAGGCCGCCCATCAGGTCCGCCGCGTCATCGACCATCTGCTGCGCATCGGCGGGCCGCGATGCGTCGCCACAGACCAGGTCCGCGCCGAGTTCGGCGGCGGCGGCGGCGCCCCGGTCGCGGTTGCGCCCGGCGACGGTGACCCGCGCGCCCGCCGCGATCATGCGCCGGGCACAGGCCCGGCCGATCCCGGCGGTGCCGCCGATCACCAGAACGCGCTGGCCCGACAGATCAGCCATCGGCGGGCCGTTTCATCATCAGCGCCGCGCGTTCGCAGGTGCCGCACAGAACGCCGTCCTGGTTGAAACAGTCGTGGCGCAGGGTGACGATGCCTTCGCCCGGGCGCGAGCGGCTTTCACGCTTGGCCACCACGGTGGTTTTCATCCGGATCGTGTCGCCCTCGAACAGCGGATGCGGAAAGCGGACCTTTTCCATGCCCAGATTGGCGATGGTTGTGCCAAAGGTGGTGTCGTTCACCGTCATCCCCACCATGCAGCCAAGGGTAAAGAGCGAGTTGACCAGAGGCCGCCCCCAGACCGATTTCGCGGCGGCATGGGCGTCGATGTGAACGGGCTGGGTGTTCATCGTCAGCAGCGAGAACCAGTGGTTGTCCGTCTGCGTGATCGTCCGGGTCCATTCATGGTCAAACACCCTCCCCTCTTCGAAATCCTCGTACCAAAGTCCGGCCATCAGGTGTCCTCCGCTTGCAGTTCGAACAGGATTGATTTCTGCGTCACCGACTGCCCCGGCGCGACGTCGACCCGGACGACGCGCCCGGCGATGGGCGCGGCCAGCGTGTGCACCAGTTTCATCGCCTCCATGACCGCCAGCGTCGCGCCCCGGTCGACCATGTCGCCGGGCGCGACGTGCACCTCGGTGACCATCCCGGTCAGCGGCGCCGGTACCGAACCGGCGGCATCCGAGCCCGCCTGTTCGGCCATGCGGGCCTCGGCCAGCGGTCGGACGGTGCCCGCGACCGACAGGCCGTGCAGCGATGCCAGATAGCAGCCGCCCTGTCGGAGAACCGGCACCTGTGCATCCAGCGGCAGGTCGCGCCCGTCGCCGGAAACCCGCGGCACCGGACCGAGGGTCAGCGCGATATCCGCGCCGCCAAAATCGTCCTCGACCCGGAACAGCGCCCGTCCCGGCGCGCTGGCGGCATCGACGCGGAACCCGTCGCACCGGCTGAGCGGGCTGTCCCCGCCCCCCAGCGCGGCGCGCGCGAGGTGGCCGCGCAGGCACAGCAGCCTCTCGGCATCGGGTTGCCAGCCGTCGGGAAAGACCTGATCGAGAAACCCGGTGGTCGCCTCTCCGCGCCGGAACACGCGCGCTGTCACGCAATCCCGCAACAGCCCGAGATTGCAACCGATGCCCGCGATCCGCGTGCCGTCGATCCCGGCCAGCAGCCGGTCCAGCGCGGCGGCGCGGTCGGCGCCATGGGCGATCAGCTTGGCAAACATCGAATCGTAGTGGCTGGAGACCTCGTCGCCGCTCTCGACCCCGGTTTCGAACCGCAGGCCGGGACCGGCGCTGAGCAGGGCAATCTGGCCGGTGTCCGGCATGAAGCCGGTTTCGGGGCGTTCGGCGTTCAGGCGCAGTTCGATGGCATGGCCGCACGGCAGGATCTGCGCCTGGGTCAGCGGCATGGGCAGGCCGGCCGCCTGCCGCAGCTGCCATTCCACGAGATCGACGCCGCAGATTTCCTCGGTCACCGGATGTTCGACCTGCAGCCGGGTGTTCATCTCGAGGAAGTACGGCTGATCGTCACCGGCCTCCATCACGAATTCGACGGTGCCCGCGCCCGCATACCGGATGGCCGAGGTCAGGGCGAGCGCATGGGCGAAGAGACGGTCGCGCACCGCGTCGGGCAGGTTCGGCGCCGGGGCCTCTTCGATGATCTTCTGGTGGTTGCGCTGCACCGAGCAGTCCCTTTCGTGGAAATGCACGGCACCGCCCCTGCCATCGCCAAAAACCTGGACCTCGAGGTGTCGGGGGTTGCGGACCAGTTTTTCCAGAAAGACCGTCGGATCGCCAAATGCGCCCTGCGCCTCTGCGCGGGCCGCGCGCAGCGCCTCGGCCAGATCCTGCGGGCGGCGGACCCGGCGCATCCCGCGCCCACCGCCGCCGGCGCTGGCCTTGACCAGCACGGGGTAACCGATGTCTGCGGCCGCGCGCGCCAGCTCTTCGTCGCTCGCGCTCTCGCCGGCGTAACCGGGAACGAGCGGCACGCCGGTTTCTTTGGCAAGCCGCCGGGCGGCGATTTTGGACCCCATGGTTTCGACGGCATCCGCGTCCGGTCCGACAAAGATCAGACCGGCCCCGGTCACGGCCCTGACGAAATCGGCGTTCTCGGACAGGAACCCATAGCCCGGATGCACCGCATCGGCCCCCGACGCCCGCGCCGCCGCGACGATCCGTTCCGCCGACAGGTAACTCTGCGACGCGGCGGACGGGCCGATCGACACCGCCTGATCGGCCAGGCGGACATGGCGGGCCTGCGCATCGGCGTCGGAATAGACCGCGATTGCCGTCAGGCCTAGACGGCGACAGGTCGCGATGATCCGGCAGGCGATCTCGCCCCGGTTGGCGATCAGCACCCGGCGGATCGGGCGCGGGGCGGCAAGGAAATCGGCCATAACGGTCTGCATCGGGTCACATCCTGTAAACGGGGCTCGGGCCCCTGATCTCGGGTCGCAGGTTGACGACCGACAGGCATATGCCCAGCACGCGGCGGGTATCGCGTGGGTCGATGATGCCGTCGTCGAACACCCGGGCCGTGCAAAAATAAGGGTCGGATTTTTCCGCGAACATCTGGCGCAGCCGGCGTTCGTAATCGGCCAGCTCGTCGCCGCTGGCTTCGCCGCGCGAAATCGAGGCGCGACGCAGGTCCATCAGCACGGACGAGCCGACATCCGGGTTCATGCCGCCCAGCCGGGCGTTCGGCCACATGAACATGAAATGCGGGCGGAACCCGCGCCCGGACATGCCATAGTTGCCCGCGCCATACGAGCTGCCGGTGACCACCGTCAGGCGCGGCACGCGGGTGTTGGACATGGCATAGACCAGTTTGGCCGAATGTTTCGAGATACCGCCCAGTTCGGCGTCCCGGCCGACCATGAAGCCGGTGGTGTTCTGCAGGAACAGGATCGGTATGCCGCGCTGATCGCAGAGTTCGATGAAATGGGTCGCCTTGAGGCAGGCCTCGGAGAAGAGCACGCCGTTGTTGGCGATGATGCCCAGCGCAAAGCCTTCGAGCCGGGCCGTGCCGCAGACGACGGTGTCGCCCCATTCGGGGCGGAATTCGTGGAAATCGCTGCCGTCCACAAGCCGCGCGATCACCTCGCGCTGGTCAAAGGGGCGCGACAGGTCTGTCCCGACGATGGCGGGGATATCGCCCGTGTCGAACCGGGGCGGGACAGAGGCCAAGCGCCCCGGCGCGAAGGGTTGCGCGTAGGCGAGGCTTGCCACCATGTCGCGCAGGCGCCCGATCGCCGCGTATTCGTCGGACACGATGTGGTCGGAGACGCCCGATTGCCGGCTGTGCAGGGCGGCCCCGCCCAGCGCGTGCCGGTCGACGACCTCGGAAATCGCGGCCCGGACGATCTGTGGGCCGCCCAGGTGGATTGAGGCCTGACCCTCGACCATGATGAATTCGTCGCACAGCGCCGGGATATAGGCCCCCCCGGCGGTGCATTCACCGAAGACGGCCGCCAGTTGCGGGATGCCCTGCGCCGACATTCGGCATTGCCGGTGAAAGGTGCCGCCAAAGTGGTTTTCGTCGTAGAACACCTCTTCCATCTGGTTCAGGTTCGCCCCGCCGCAATCGACGAGATAGAGACAGGGCAGACGGTTCTGCGCCGCGATGTCCTGGGCCCGGATGTGTTTCTTGACCGTCTCTCGGTGGAACGATCCGCCTTTGACCGTGGCATCGTTGGCGATGATCATACAGGCCGTGCCCCGGACCGTGCCGACGCCCGTGACGATCCCGGCCGAGGCGAGTTTGCCGTCGTAAAGCCCCCAGCCCGCGAGCGGCGACAGTTCCAGAAAGGCGGAGCCGGGATCGATCAGCAGGTCGATCCGGTCGCGGACCAGGATCTTGCCGCGCTCGTGGTGCCGCGCGATCATCCGATCGCCGCCGCCCGCCCGCGACCAGCCCAGCCGCTGGCGCAGCTCGCCGATCAGCCCGTCATAGCCTTCGGCCCGCTGGCGGGCGTCCCCGGACAGGTCCAATTGCGTTCCGATCAGCGCCATGCGCGCCTCCCTGCGGTGTCAGAAATCACGTGCGTCCTCCAGAAGCGTGGTGCGGGGCAGCCTGTCGTGCCACCGGACATGATCCGGCCGCAGGCGGGTGATCCTGCGGAAGGCTTCGCGTACGCGATCCTCCGGGCATGGCGGGCCGCACAGGTCGAGCGTGAGACGGTCAACTCCCGCCTCGCTGGTTACGCGCAGGGCCGCCGTCACCCCGGGACCGAGATCGTTGGCAAGGGCGGTGACATGGGCGGCATAGACAAAGATCTCGCGCACCTTGACCCCGTCGCCGACCCGCCCTTCGATCCCGCTTAGCCGCGCGACGAACCCGTCGGCCCCGATGGCAAGCGCGCGGCACAAATCGCCGGTGCCAAAGCGGATCATCGGCCAGCCCCGCGCCAGCGTCGTCACCACCAGCTGTCCCGGCTGCCCGGCGGGCAGCGGCTGGCCGGTCGCCGGGTCGCAGACCTGAACCAGCCGGTCCTCGTGGCACAGGTAGCCCGACTGGCCGTCCTCGTAACCCACAAGGCCAAGGTCCGCCGTGCCATAGCTGCCGTGCGTGGTGACGCCGTGCTCGGCTTCGATGCGCCGCCGCTTGGCCATCCAGTCGCCGGGTTCGCCGCCCAGGAAGGCCCGCCGCAGGGGCCAGACCCCGCGCGTGCCGCCGTAGGTCCGGGCATAGAGCGCGGCGACCGTTTCGAAATAGGCGGTGGAGCCCAGAAAGGCGGTGACACCCAGCTGATGGATGAGCTGCACCTGAAGCTCGGTCTGGCCCGGCCCCGAGGGCACCACGGTCGCCCCGGTGGCCCGCGCGCCCTCGCCAAACACGATACCCGCCGGCACCAGGTGATAGGACCACGTGTTCAGCGCGATGTCGCCGGGGCCAAGGCCCGCCGCCTGAAACATCCTGTCAAATCCATGGGCACCGTGGCCCTTGAGGACCGGTTCGAAAATCGGCCCAGGCGAGGCATAGACATGATCGACCTCGGCGATGTCGACGCCGAGATAGCCGGCGAAGGGCGGCCGGGCCGCCTGCTCTGCCATCAGCGTCGATTTGGCCAGAACCGGCAGCCGGTCCAGCGCGCCGGGCTCGGCCAGATCCGATGGGGTCAGCCCCGCCGCCGCGAGCCGCGCGGACAGCGCGGGCGCATGGGTGGCGGCCTCGGTCACGCGGCGGGCCAGCAGTTGCAGCCGGGTCATCCCAACCACCTCTTGCGGCGGCGGTAATGTTTGACCTCGCGGTAGCTGACCCGCTCGTTCGAGGCGCCCAGCCCGAGGTAGAATTCCTGGACGTCCTGGTTACCTTCGAGCTCCTGCCGGCTGCCGTGCAGCACGATGCGGCCGCCTTCCATGATGTAGCCGTAGTCGCATTGCGCGATGGCGGCGCGGGCGTTCTGTTCGACCAGCAACACGGTCAGCCCCTCTTCGCGCTTGATCCGCCCGATGGTGCGGAACAGCTGCTGTGTCAGGATCGGCGCGAGACCCATCGAGGGTTCGTCGAGGATCAGCAGCCGGGGACGCGCCATCAGGGCGCGCCCGATCAGGACCATCTGCATCTCGCCCCCCGAGAGATAGCCGGCGATCCGGTTCAGCAGCGCCGGCAGGGCCGGGAAAAAGTCATAGACCTTGTTCAGATCGGATTTGACGGCGGCCCGGTCGCGCCGTAGGTGCGCGCCGACCATGAGGTTCTGGTAGACGGTCAGGTGTTCGAGCACGCGCCGCCCTTCGAGCACCTGCACCAGCCCCGCCTTTACCGTCTCGGACGGGTCCTGATGCGTGATGTCCCGCCCGGCAAAGCTGATCCCGCCCGCCGTGACCGCGCCGTGATCGGCATGCAGCAGGCCCGAGATCGCCCGGAGCGTCGTTGTCTTCCCGGCGCCGTTGGCGCCGAGAAGAACCACCATCTGACCCTCGCGGACCTCCAGGTTCGCGGAGCGCAGAACCTGGATCACACCGCCGTAGACGACATCGACATTCGCAAGGGTCAGCATGGCCAGGTCACCACTTCTCGATCTGCGGAACGTCGAACCAGTCGGACTGGACCGTGGTGATGACGCCGTCCTTGACGACCTCGGCCGTCGCCTTGAGCGCACCGATCGGGAAGGGCGCGCTGTTGTCGAAGTCGAGCGACGGCAGGCCGCCCAGCAGCTCTGCCTCGCTGTAGTCGTGGGCCAGAAGGGCGTCATACATCGCCTGCCCGGTCACGTTGTCCGCGCCGACATCGGCGACGGCCCGTTCCAGCACCCGTAGCGCCAGGATGGCCTGGGCGCTGGCCTGGGCGGTGATCGTGCCCCAGCCGCCGTCGGATTTATGCGCCTCGAACACGTCGCGCAGCGGAAGATCCTGCTTTTCCGGCGCGGCAAAGCTGAAGGCGGAATAGAAGCCTTCGAGGTTTTCCAGCGCGATGCCCTTGGACACCTCGGACAGCCCGTTGTGCGTCGATGTGACGATCGGAATGCGGGTGCCCAGTTCGTCCATCGCCTTGGTCGCCGCGACGACCTGCGCCGTGGTCCCCCCGATCAGCAGCACGTCCGGCGTGTCGGCCAGCGCGGCGCGCACCTGCGCGGTCAGCGAAACCGGCGCCGTTTCGGCCCATTGTGTGGAGGTTATGACAAAGCGGCCGGGATCCTGATCGGCCAGCGCCTTGACCCCGTTCACCTGGTCGACAAATCCCGCCTGGTTTTGGGTGGAAATCGCCGCGATCTTCAGCGGGCCGTCCCTGCCCTCGGCCAGATGGTTGAACAGGCCGGCGAATTCGTGGCTGTAGGTCGGCCGGATCGAGAAATGCCAGCCGTCGGGTTTCCAGACCAGGCCGACCATCGCGGTGCCCAGCAGCATGGGCACCTTGTCCTGTGGCAGGCGGCCCATCAGGGTGACGAGGTCGGGCGAACCGAAACCAAGGTGCATGACCGGCTTGTCCGAGGCGAGGATCGACGGCCATGTCCGTGCGACCACCGCGCTGTCATAGCGCATGTCGTAGATCTTGAGATCCACCTCGACGCCCAGCCCCTCTCCGACCTCGGCGTTCCAGTAATCGACGATGGCGTTCAGCCCCGCCATCGCGTCGGGCATCACGTCCGCGAACGGCCCCGAGTAATCCGCGCTGGCGGTGATCGTATATTCTGCGGCCAGCGCCGGTGTGGCAAAGGCGAGCGCCGCCGCCCCTGTCGCAAGCAATGTCCTGATAGTCATCTGTCTTCCTCCCTTGTTCGCGACCGCCCCAGGCCGCCTGTTGATCCGGATCAGTTCTGTGGAAACGGCCAGAGCCGGAATGCTGTCATGAGCTGGTGCCAGATGTGGGCCAGGCCGCGTGGCTCGAAGATGAGCGCGGCCAGGATGCAGAGCCCCAGCACCACGGAGCTGGCGGCAAAGACCGCCCCGCCGCCCAGGCCCGAGCCCGATTGCAGGATCGCGTTGCCGATGTTGTGAAGCCCGTCCTGCGCCAGGGTGACAAAGACCACGCCGAGGATCGGACCCAGCGGCGAGTGCAGCCCCCCGACGATGAGCATGCCGAGATACCAGACCGAGGCGAAAAGCGTGAAGCTGGACACCGTCACGAACTGGAGCATGTAGGCCAGGATCGCGCCGGCGACCCCGGCATAGAGCGCCCCGGCAAAGAACGCCTCGATCTTGATGCGGGTCACGGGAATGCCCATCACGCCGGCGGCGCTGTCGTTGTCGTGCACCGCGCGAAAGGCGCGGCCGATGCGGGACGCCTGCAGGTTGTAGGTGGTCCAGACCGCCAGCGCGGCAAAGATCAGCCCGAGGAAATAGAGCCCCGTGGGCGTGCCGAGGTTGAGCCCGAAGAGCATCGGCGGCATCACCGGCATCCCGACCAGCCCGCCCAGCCACGACATCGGCAGGGCCAGGATGACGATCGGGAACATGACCTGCGCGGCCAGTGTCGTCAGCGCGAGGTAGAACCCCTTGACCCGCGCCGCAGGCAACGCAAAGAGGACCGAGAAACCGCCGGTGACCAGCGCGGCGGCCGGGATCACGATCCAGACCGGGACACCGAGGTTCGACAGCTTGGCCGTGGTAAAGGCACCGACGCCGACAAAGGCCGACTGCGCGATATTGATCTGCCCTGCCATGCCCACGGTCACGTAAAGGCCGCAGACCGCGATCAGGCTGATGTAGAGGTTGGTCATTTCGCCGATCAGCCGGGGGGCGCCGGCCAGCGGCAGGACAACGAGCGCGGCCAGGCCGATCGCCAGCCAGATCCGCGAGCGCCTTGTGTCCAGGGTGCGGGCCTCGGCGGCGAAAGAGGAAAACCATATACCGGTTGGTCGCATCGTTCAGAGCCTTTCGATTCTGCGCCAGCCGAACAGGCCGTAGGGGCGGATGAGCAGCACCGCGACCATCGCGACATAGGGCAGAAGGCCGGAGGCGGCGCCGTTTGTGACGGGATCGAGATAGGCCGAGCAGAGCGCCTCGAGGATGCCGATGATCAACCCGGCGAGCGGCGCGCCGCGAATGCTCTCCATCCCGCCCAACAGCGCGACGGGCAGCGCCTTGAACCCGATCACGGCGACCTCCAGCGACAGGATGGACCCTGACAGCAGCACCACCGCCGCCGAGGTCGCCACCACGGTGCCCAGCACCCAGGCGACCGCGATGGCCTGTTTCACCGAGACCCCGAGCGATTGCGCGGTGGTATGATCCTCGGCCACGGCGGCCAGCCGCAGGCCCAGCCGCGAACGGGTAAAGAAGGCGTGCAGCGCGACGGTCAGCACGACGGTGAAAAGCGCTCCGATCAGCAGGCGGGTGTTCACCAGGAACGGCCCCAGCGTGATCGCGCCCTCGGGCAGGATCACCGGGATCGAGCGTGACTGCGCCCCCCAGACCAGCTGCGTCAGCCCGCGCAGCAGGATCAGCAGCGCCACACCCGCCATGAAGATCGTAAAGGCGGGCTGCCCGATCAGCGGGCGAAAGATGGTCCGTTCGACCAGCCAGCCAAAGATCACGCAACCGGTCAGGGTCAACACAATCACGACGGGCATCGGGATCGCGTAACCCGCCGCGGCGGCCCCCTCAGAGAAGGTCCACAGCAGGAATGCCCCGACCACCAGCACCTCGCCCTGTGCGAGGTTGATGATCTTGGACGCGCGGTAGATCACCACGAAAGAGATCGCGACCAGCCCGTAGACAAGCCCGACCAGCGCGCCCTCGATGAGAATCTGAAGAAGGTCGATCATGCAACGCCCTCCGCCGCGGTTCGGTTCATCGCGACCTCGGCCGACAGGCGGCTTTTGCGTCCGTCCTGATAGGTCACGTCGATGTCCAGCGGCACGCTGGCGCACCGGGAATAAAGCCCGTCGATCAGCGGCGCGTATTTGCTCTCGATCGCGCCCCGCCGCAGTTTGCGCGAGCGGGTCAGCTCCTCTTCGTCGGCGTCCAGTTCCTTGGGCAGGTTGGCAAAGCTGACGATCCGGGCGCCCCGGTCGACGCGGGCGTTCACCGCCGCCACGGCGCCGGCGATCTCGCGGCGCACCGGGTCCAGCTGGCTGAGCTCGGAGAAGGTGCCAAAGGCCAGACCGTGCCGCTCCGCGAACCGTCCGGCGATCTCCATGTCGATGTTGATCAGCGCGACGACGGCATCGCGGGTCTGGTCGCCGATGACGATGGCATCGCGGATCATGGCATGGGCCCGCAGATGGTTTTCGAGGAACTGCGGCGGATAGACCGCGCCCGTGGCGAGGCGGCGCAGGTCCTTGGCGCGATCAAGGAAGATCAGCGCGCCGTTGTCGTCCAGCCGGACCGCATCCCCGGTGTGATAGCCCTCGGCGGCGTCTCCTATCTCGGCGGATGCCTCGGGGTTGTCGAGATAGCCGGAGAACGCCAGCCCGCTGAGCCGCAGCTCTCCGGTTTCGTCCACCCAGGCCTCGATCGGCTGGGCCAGCGTCGGGTCCGACGGCATCAGCTGGCCCATCGTCTCGGGGTCCATATCCCCCCTGCGGTGCGTGGCGACCAGGCCCAGTTCGGAGCTGCCGTAGAGGTTGCCCAGCGGCACCCCGTAGGCGCGGAAGCGGGCAAAGAGTTCGGCCGACAGGCCGGAACCGCCCGACAGCACCGCCTTGGCCCGCGTCAGCCCCAGCAGGTCGCGCACGCCCTTGAGCACCAGCTGGTCCGCCAGCGGCCAGATCACCGCGCGGTGCCAGAGGCCACCCTGCCCGGCGGCGCGGTCGTGGCCCCGCGCCACGCCCCAATGGTACAGCGCCTGACGCCATCCCGGCGCATCCATCATCCGCGCCTCGACGTCAGAGGCCTGCATTTCCCACTGGCGCGGCGTGAACATCAGAAAATCCGGGCCGATCTCGCGCAGGTCGGTCTGCACCGTCTCGGGTTTTTCGGCAAAATGCAGCACCAGCGGGGCCAACAGGGGCAGCCCGAAGCCAAAGAACTGCTCGGCCGCCCAGGCCGGCGAGATATAGGACAGGTAGCGCCCGCCCGGCTCGATCCCCAGCGCCCCCATCAGGCGATAGGCGTTGTCGAGGATAAAGGCATGGTTCAGCATGGCGGCCTTGGGCCGCCCGGTCGTGCCGGAGGTATAACAGTAGCAGGCGATGTCCGACTTCCTGCCGCTGTCGATCCGCCGCGCGATTTCGCCGTCGGTGTCGTCGCACGCGATGGTCGCCAGATCGACAAGGCGCGGGTCGGTGTAGTGCCACAGGCCCCGCGGTTCGACAAAGACGATGTGGCGGATTGCCAGCGGGGCATCGGGCGCGGTCAGCACCTTGTCCACCTGCTCCTGATCCTCGGCCAACACGGCCACCGCGCGGGAATGGCTCAGCACATAGGCAAGCTCATCGGCGGAGGCGTCGGGATAGACGCTGACCGCCACCGCGCCCAGGCAGATGGCCGCCATCTGGGTGATCCAGGCCTCTTCGCGGTTCTCGGAAATCAGGCAGAGCGTCTGGCCCCGTTCCAGCCCCAGCGCGCGCAGCCCGGCGGCGGTGCGCCGCACGCGCAGATCCAGGTCACGCCAGGTGATCGCGCGCCACAGCCCCGCCCGTTTCGACCGGATCGCGACGGTGTCCGGCAGGCCCGCCGCGTTGTCGCGCAACACTTGCGGCAGGGTCCGGTCGCCCGAGGTTCGCGCCAGGCTAACGGCGCGCGCGGTGATGCGGGGCCCGGTCACGCCGCGTCCTCCGTGGCGGCGTCGCCGCCGAGGTAGGCGGCGATGACGCGGGGGTCGCGGGTGACCTCGGCGGGGCTGCCATCGGCGATGACGTGGCCGAACTCCAGAACCGTGACCCGGTCCGAGATGTCCATCACCACGTCCATGTCATGTTCGACCAGCACGACCGGGATGCCGAAATGGTCCCGGATGTCGAGGATGAAGCGGGCCAGGTCGCCCTTTTCCTCGGGGCTCATGCCCGCCATCGGCTCGTCCATGACTAAAACCTTGGGGTCCAGGGCCAGCGCCCGGCCCAGATCGACCCGTTTGCGCAGCCCATAGGACATGTCCCCGACGACGCGGTGGCGGTCCTGTTCCAGTTCGAGAAAGTCGATGATCGCCTCTGCCCGCGCTGTCATCTCCTCTTCCTGCCGGACCGAGGCGGGGGTGCGGAACAGCCCGGCAAAGACGCCGCCCCGCATCCGGATGTGAAACCCGGACAGGATGTTTTCGCGGGCGGTCATCGACGGGTAGGTCTGGATGCCCTGAAAGGTCCGTCCGATCCCGAGCCGGGCGCGTTCCGGCGGCTGCGTGGCCGATATATCGCGCCCTTCGAACAGCACCGCGCCGGTCCACGGGTGGTAAAAGCCCGACAGGCAGTTCAGCAGGCTGGACTTACCCGCGCCATTGGGTCCGATCAGGGCGTGGACACTGCCCGCCTCGACCCGGACCGAGACGTCCTTCAGCGCCTCAACCGCGCCGAATTTCAGCCCCAGGGCCCGTGCCTCCAGTATTGGTTTCCCGGTTGCGGCCATCGTCTCCTCCGAACGAGCGCCCACGCTCTGCCAGCGTGTCAGGTGAAATCGACGTCCAGCCCGCAGGCCCGTGCGATCAGCATGGTCTGGATCTGGCTCGACCCGTCGCCGATGGTGCAGATGCGGTTGTCGCGCAGGTATCGCGAGGGCGGGCAGTCATCCATGAAGCCCCAGCCGCCATGGACCTGCACCGCCATGTTGGCGACCTCGGTGCCGATCTCGGTCGCGCCCAGCTTGGCCATCGACAGCGCGCCCAGATCGTCGATGCCCTGGTCGATCTGCCAGGCGGCGCGATAGGTCAGCAGGCGGGCCATGTCGACCTTGAGCGCCATTTGCGCGATCAGTTGCTGGACCAGCTGGCGCTGTCCCAGTGACCCGCCGAAAGCCTTGCGTTCCTTGGCATATGCGATGGCGTGATCAAGGCTGGCCTGCGCCAGCCCCAGCGAGCAGGCCGACAACCAGATGCGCGCGGCCTGGTACCCCTTGTGCAGCAGGTGGCGCCCGCCGTGCAGGTCGCCCACGATCGCCTCTTCGCCCAGCTGGCAGTCGCTGAGATAGAGCTGCCGGGTGTCCGAGCTTTTCCAGCCCATCTTGTTGTACCCCTTGCCGCGGGTATAGCCCGGCGCGTCGTTCGGCGTCAGGAAGAGCGAGAATTTCTTGCGCCCCTCTCCCTTTGGCGAGGTGATCGCCAGGATCAGCGTGAAGAGTGATATCGGGGTGCCGGCATTGGTGATGAAGGCCTTTTCACCGTTCAGGGACCACTGGCCGTTGCCAAGCTGCGTCGCCCGGGTGGTAAAGCCGCCGGTGTCGGATCCGGCGTCCGGCTCTGTTCCCGCGATCGAGCAGATCTTCTGACCGCTGACGATGTCGGGCAGCCATGTACGTTTCTGCTCTTCGGTTCCGAACCGGGCCACGGTCAGGCCGGTGGCCATCGAGACCATGGTCGACACCGCGATGGACTGATCCGCCCGGGCCAGCGCCTCGATGGCGAGCACCGCCTCGAACACCCCGAGCCCCATGCCACCAAGGTCCTCGGAAAACGGGATGGACATGACACCCATTTCACCGACGCGCTGGAACAGTTCGACCGGGAATTGTGCCTTGCGGTCAAGCTCTTCGGCGATCGGGGCGATCTCGGCCTGGGCAAAGGCATTGATCGTCTCCTGCAGTTCGCGCTGCTGGTCGGTCAGGTCAAAATGCATGGTGCTCTTTCCGTTTCTGGTGATCCGCCGTGGCCGGATCGAGGCATGTTGTCAGTTGGGTCGCGGGGTCGGCATCGAGCGCGCGGCTGGCGATCTCGACAATGGCGTGGGCCACCTGCGCCGGTGTCCACGGCCCCTCGGGCCGGTACCATTTCGACACCCAGTGGATGGCGCCGAGCAGCATGAAGACCGCGATCTTGGGTTCGGTCGCGACGATGGAGCCGTCGGCCATGCCTTCGGCCACCAGACGGCGCATCCGCATCTCGTAGGCATCGCGTTTCTCATAGGTGCGCTCGGCCTCGGCCCCGTGCAGGGCATTGTCTTCGAGGATCAGTGCGGGCACGCCCAGTTCGGCGATCATCTCGACCAGATAGGTGGTCAGGCCGATCCGGATCTTGTCCAGCGCGGTGCGCCCGGTCTCTTCGCCCAGGCTCAACGCCCGGTCCGCGATGTCCAGCGCCTCTTCCTGGCAGGCCAGGATCAGCTCGTTCTTGTTCACGACGTAGCGGTAGAGCGCCGCCTTTGAGACACCGAGCGAGCCCGCCACATCCTCAAGCGTTGCGCCCCGGCTCCCCTGTCGCGTGAACACGATGGCGGCGGCGCGCAGGATCGCCTTGCGCTTCATCGCCTGCTGGGTGTTCCGGCTGGGGGAGGCGTCATTCCACACGTTTAGATCCAATTTTTCTACCTAACGATTGTTATAATTTTGCGCCAAAGATTCTGTCAACAATTAATGTGACTACGCGGTCACGCGAGGAAACATGCGTTCACTGCATTGTTTTCGCAGCCATTTCTCAAGAGGTCCGGTTGGGGTCGGCTGCGTTGAAGCGCAATATCCACATCCGGGCACCCGCACCGACTCGGCCACTCGGGCACGGGGGCGGCGCGAACGTCTTGCCGCCGAACGCCTGTCGGACTAAGTACCTCGGACACAACAACGGAACCCGGAGCGATGGCCGCCAACCGAAGACCAGATGAACGCCTGAGAGATGTGTCGCGCCGGATGATCCTGGACCGGACGGCCGGGCTGCTGGTGCGGCAGGGCTATGGCGCCACCTCGCTGCGCGACATCGCGCAGGCCTGCGACATGAAGGCGGGATCGCTTTACTACCATTTCGAAAGCAAGGACGCCCTGGTCGAAGAGATCATGACCGAGGGCGTGAACCGGGTCGAGGCATCGGTGCTAAAGGCGCTGGAGGGGGCCGCAGGCGCACCGCCGCTGGACCGCATCCGGATCGCGATGGAGGTGCATTTGAAGACCCTCCACGACAAGAGCGACTATGGCTCGGCGCATATCCGGTGTTTTGCCCATGTCCCGGCGGATATCCGGAACCGCCTGCGCAGCAACCGGGCCCGTTATGAAGAGGTCTGGACCCGGCTGTTGTCCGAAGCCCGCGCGGCCGGTGAAATCGCCGGGGATATCGACCTGCACACGCTGAAATTCGCGATCATCGGCATGATGAACTGGACATTGGAATGGCGCATGCCGAGCGGTCTGCGCCCCGAGCAGATGGCCGACCAGTTCTTTCGCGTCACCTTTGACGGCGCGCGCCCGCGCTGACCGCGCGGGGTCAGCGGGACGGGACCGGCGACCGCCTCTCTGGCAGGAACTCGTCGACGACCGTATAGGCGACGATGACGATCAGCGCCGCCAGACCGATCTGGACGACCCGGACGATGCTCTTGACGTCGGCCTCGTCGGAAAAGGGGGCGATCGACCCGCCATACACCACCAGCACCGTCGTCAGCGCCGAACCGGCAGCAGGCGCCAGCGGGTGGTCCGATTTGCTCAATGTCCCAAGCGTGACGCACAGGACCACCGACAGCAGGATCGCCGTCACGACGCTGGGCGCGATCACGTTGATTTCGTAGAACACCATGGCGATGCCTGCGCCAAGCAGGTTGGCGGTCAGCATGCCGGCCGCGACTTTCTTGCCCGCCGCCGGCATCGCGGCGAGCTGCTGGCTGAGCAGCGCGACGAAGAACAGCACCAGAATGGCAGACGACCCGAAAAAGAAAAAGCCCATGGCAAAGGGCACGGTCACCATGGACATCCGCACCAGCCGCCGGACGGGATCGAAATCGGGCGGTGGCTTTTCCACTTTGGCGCCTGCCGCGACCGGGGCCGCCGGAAAGACGGCAAAGCTCAGCGCCGATGCAAAGCCCGCGATCAGAAGGTTGGCGGGGATCCAGGCCACGAGCACGAGCGCCAGCCCCTCTGACTGGACAATGATATTCGGGATCATCATCGCGGCCATCAGCGCCAGGACCCCCGGCAATATGCCCGCACCGGCAATCGACCAGGTGAAGGACAGGACAATCGCGACGGCCACGCCGCCAAGAAACACCACCGGATAAGGCGCCAGCAGCGAAAAGAGGATCCAGGATGCGAACATGAGCAGGATCGCGAACACGTAGAGCTTTGCCGCGACCTTGACCGGCATCGCGGCGGGCGCCTGCAGGAACAGCGCCGTGAACACCGCGCCGATGAATGCAAGCGGCCAGTCCAGGAGCAGCCCAAGCCCGAACACCCCGGCCGTGCCAAAGGTCAGCCGCAGGATGGCGCGCCGGTCCTCAGTAGGCATAGGACAGAAACGCCACGGCCCGGATGTACATGCGGCCGATGAAGTTCATGAGCGTGCTGTCGGTCGAATAGAGAATGACGTCGGCCTGCCCGTTCAATTGAAACCTCAGGTCGTCCTCCAGGCTGCCGGCCTCGTAGCCCGGCAGGATGATGCGCACCGGAAAGCGTTCCGCCTCGCGCAGAAACCCCGTGGTTGAGGGTGCGCTGGCCAGTTTTCCCGGAGTATCCGCGCCGCTGACCGACACCGCGCCGCTAAAGCTTTCGACCCGGCCCTGCAGGACCCGGCCGGGATGCATGTTCAATACGACCTCGACCGGCGTGCCGACCTGTGCCAGACCGATGTTGTTCTCGGTCAGGTAGGCCTCGACCCAGACATCCGTGGCATCGAGAAACGTCACCAGGTCGCTGCCCGCGCGTGCATAGGTCCCCGGGGCGATGAGCAGGTTGGAAATCAGCCCGTCCGCCGGGGCCTTCAGCTCGGTCCATTCCAGGTTCAGGTTGGCATCGGCGAGCGCGGCAAGCGCCCGCTGGATCTTGGCGTTCTCCTGGCCTTGCGCGCCAAGGCGCTGCTTGGCCTTCTCCAGATCGGCTATCGCGTTTTCCAGGTTCGCCTCTCCGGCGGCGATCCTGCCCCTGACGTCATCGGCCTTGGAAATCGGAACCAGCCCCTTGGCTTCCAGAGCGAACACCCGTTCGCCCTGCAGTTTCAGCGTGTCCAGATCCGACCGCGAGCGGGCGACCTTGGCCTGTGCGGCGCTGACCTCGGCCGAGGACGCCCCGACGTCCTGGGTGGCCGAGGCCAGATCGGCCTCGGCCTTTTCCCGGTCCAGTTCATAGGGTCTTCGGTCGATCCGGACCAATATGTCCCCGGCCGCCACGACCTGCCCGTTTTCGACCAGCACTTCGGTGACGGTTCCCGTCACCTGCGGAACGATCTGGGTGGCGACCGCCTTGACCCGCGCATTGCCGGTGATCGGGGTCGTCCGGTCGGCCGCGATATACCAGACCAGGAACAGGGCGAGAATGGCAACCGTCGTCCAGATCGTCCGCTTCATTCCGAGCCTCCCGCAGCCGGATCGCCGTCGGCGTTGTCGGCGTCACCCGCGGCGCCCTCGTTGATCCACAGGCTGAACAGCTCGTAGAAGACGGCAAAGAGGACCGGCCCCATGAAGACGCCGATCAGCCCATAGGCCATCATGCCGCCCAATACGCCGATCAGAATGACCAGCATCGGCGTCTGAAGACCCTGCGAGATGAACACCGGGCGCAGGAAGCTGTCCATGATCGCCACCGGCACCGCCAGCACGGTAAAGATCAGCGCCACCCCGCCCGTCATGGTGCTCCACGCATAAATCACGACGGGCAGCAGGACGAGCCCCGGCCCGATCTGGATGATCGACAGGATCAGACAGATGAACGCCAGCGTGGTTGCAGAGCCAATGCCGAACAGCTTCAAGAGCACCCAGACGACAAGCGCCTGAATGGCGGCGACACCGACCACGCCCTTCATCACGTTCTGGATCGTGGCCCCGGCCATCAGCACGAATTCTCCCCCGCGCGGCGCAAAAATCCGGTTCGCAAAATTCTGCACACCGACGACCAGCTGCGGGCCAGGCGACAGCAGCGCGCCCATCACGATGACCGAGAGCGCGAGCCCCAGAAGCCCGACACCGATGCCGAGGATCTTGCCAAAGAGGGTCTGGGTCACGCCCAGGATCTGCGGCCCGAATTTCGCCAGCGCGCCGTCGAGGTTTTTCTCGAACATCGACCATGTCTCGGCCAGCGGCGGGCCGACGACCGGGAAATCGTTCAGTTTCTCGGGTGGCGGGGGCATCTTGAGCGTTCCGGCCGCCGCCTTTTCCGAAAACTCCGCCCCCAGATCGGCGACGCCGGAAACGGCAGAGGCGATCGGACCCAGCGTGACCGCGAGACCGATGAGCACCAGAACCGTCGCCGCTATTCCCTTGCGACCGCCAATCTTGGATTGCAGCCAGTTGAAAGCCGGATAGACGGCGACACAGAGGATAACGGCCCAGATAAAGATGCTGGCAAGCGGTGTCACCATCACGATGGCGCTGTAGATGAACAGCCCGAGAAACATCAACCGTATTGCGAGATCGACGATCCTCGAATCCTGGCTCTTGGCATTGGGCTCATTTTTTTCGGCCATGGCTATCCCCCCTTGTTTATCTTGGCGCAGCTCAAGCGACCTGCTGGTCCGCTACTTTTTTCGTTGATCTGATTTTTGCGCGCAGCCCGACCGCAACGCGCATCTGCGCTGGTGCCGCATCATTCGTCTTCTTCCTTGTCGGCCTTGTACTGGGACAGGATCGCATCGGCGACGGTTGTCACCGCGGTCACGAACACGCCCAGCCCGATGACGATGTAGAACATCGTGAAAATCTTGCCCGTGGCGGTATCGGGAGAAATGTCGCCGAAACCGACCGTCGAAACGGCAATGACCGAGAAATAGATGGAGTCGAGCCAACTCCAACCCTCAACGAAGTGGTAGACAACCGACGCCCAGAGCACGAGCGCGATGGTGAACGCGAGAATACTCCGAACGCGCCCGTCGCTGAATGCAAAACCGACACCGCGCAGTATCTGTCGAATTGATCCCAAGAGCCTCTCCCCGTCTGCGACTTGCTTGCAGCAAGATTTCCCCTGGCGGAGAAGGATGGCACGGTTTCGCAAAAAGTCCAAATTTTCAGGGACTAGCGGCGGCGGGAGGGATCGCGCCGACCCGGGGCAAGCGGCGCTAAGATCACCGTGTGGGGGGGCTGTCGCCCGGTTCTGTCAGATCTGCGATCTGTGCAATGCATACCAGACCGGAACGGATCAGGAGCGGGATCCGGGCAAGGGTTTTGCCCAGACATGGACCAAGCTCGCAAACCCCGTCCTCGATCCTGAACAGGGCGCCATGGGCGGCGCATTGAATCCGGGTGCCATCGGCGTTCAGGTACTGGTCCTTTTTCCATGCCATCCGGGCCCGGTCATAATGGGGGCAATTGTTTTGGTACCCGAACAGGGTGTTGCCCATTCGGACGACGAACATCGTGTCGCGCCCGGTGCCGTCCGGGTCGAACCCCCGCGATTGACCATCGGGGATGTCCGACAACCGGCACAGGAACCGCGCCGCTGTGTCGGGCGCGGCAGAGGTGGCGGGGTCACCCATCTGACGGCGGCCCGCCGCCCGGCGACCATTTGTCGACGTTTTCAAACAGGAACATTTGCGAGGCCTCGGCGCTCATCGCGGTTTCGCGTTCGGTCCAGTCGCCGTCGTGCAGGTCCATGTCGGCGTCATATTCGACATGGGTCGCCAGCGGGGAATTGAAATACCAGAACCAGTTCGAGCCGAACTTGTGCCGCCCCGGCCCCCAGAAGCTTTCATAGCCCTTCTTGACCATGCGCGATCCGGCCAGCATCAGCTCGGTCGGGCCCTGCATGTGAAAGGCAAGGTGTTCCAGCCCCTGCATGTATTCGGGCGTCTGGATCATGAACAGCACATGGTGATCCAGGTTGGCCTGCGGGCGCAGGAACGGCCCGGTATTGGTAAACCGGTCGGTCACCACAAACCCCAGCCGCTGGATATAGAATTTCGACATCGCCTCCATGTCGGGGGTGAAATAGACGATATGGCTGAGCGTGCGCGGGCGCGCCTCGGCATCCTCGTTGGCGCCGATCACGTTGGGCGCACGGCCGGGTGCCGCGCCCGGCGAATTGATCATCTCGGCCGGCAGGTTCAGCTTGCGCCGCCGGGTGATGCGAAAGGCGATCTCGAACCCGCAATCGTCTATGCAGGTCAGCGTGCCGTCGGCGTGACGGGTGACGGTCCGGTCGGTGGACAGCTCGGCCTCGATCGCATCCAGCGTCGCCTGATCCTCGACCCCCCAGATGGTCTGGCGCAGCATCGAGGCAGTTCGCAGCGGCGGCGGCAGGGTATCGTCGCTCCGCTCGCGGATGGTGATGGCGGTGCCGTCCAGCGCCTCGTAGCGGCCATCGGCCCCGGCGATCAGGCCGTAATCGGTCAAGAAGTCATGGCAGGCGGCGATGTCATCCACGCCAAAGACAAGCTCGTCCGGTCCGATGATTCTCATGTCTAGGTATCCCCGTTTTGTCCAAATAGGCCCGAGGATGCGCGTGATGGCGGCTCCTCCCTCTGGTCATCGGACCCTAGTCATCGGCACGACATTTCAGAAATTGTATGTTTGGATGCAATGCATTGACCACATCAATGTCAGCCCTCAGCTCAAGTATTCACATAGTCAATACCAGCTACCGCGACATTTGGTTTCCAGAATGATTGCGGGTGCTTTAGGCTGCCCGATCATCCCGCCCATGGCCAATCGCGGCCGGGCGGGACAACCCGCAGGGAGGAGCGGTGAGGATATGCGTTTCAAACGGCTTGACCTGAACTTATTGGTGGCGCTGGACCACATGCTGGAACTGCAATCGGTCAGCGCCGCCGCCGACCGCATGCACATGAGCCAGTCGGCGATGTCCAACGCCCTGACCCGGCTGCGGGATTATTTCGACGATCCGCTGCTGGTGCAGGTCGGACGCCGGATGGAGCGCACCCCGCGCGCCGAGGCCATGCGCGAGGCGGTGCGCGATATTCTGGTGCGGGTCGAAGCCACGATCGAGACCGAGCCGCAATTCCGCCCCGAAAGCTCGGACCGCGAATTCAACGTGCTGATGTCGGATTACACGATGACGGTGCTGATGCCACACGTTCTGGCGCTGGCCCGCGCCGCCGGATCGCGGGCGCGGTTCAACCTGCTGGCGCAAACAGACCGGCCCTATGTGCTGGTGGAACGTGGAGAGGCGGATTTTCTGGTGTCCCCCCGCCAGTTCTGTTCGCCTGAGCACCCATCGGATGTGCTGTACCAAGACAACTACTGCTGTGTGGTTTGGAACGAGGGCGCCTATGCCGGCCGCCCGCTGAGCGTCGAAGATTACCAGCGCGCCGGCCACGCGGTGATGGTGCCGCCCAACCAGGCGCATTCGGTGGAATCGGAATCGCTGGCCCGGATGGGGATAAACCGGCGTGTCGAACTTACCACCTTTTCCTTTTCCGCCCTGCCGCAGCTGGCGGTCGGGACCGATCTGGTCGCCACCGTACATGGCCTGATCGCCCGGCAGGCGGCCAAGGTCCTGCCGCTGGAGATCTCTCCGCTGCCTTTCGGGATGGAGCCGCTGGAACAGACCCTGCAATGGCATGCCTATCGCGATCATGACCCCGGCATTCAGTGGGTCCGGCAATTGTTTCTGGAGGCGGCAAAGGCGGTCACGCATTGACCGGATCAATGTGCCGGATTTTATCTTTCAATTTTCCAAATAGGTAGGCACCGCTTAGCGTCCCCTCCGAGTTGCAAGAGGAGGAGCGACATGAAGCTTGGGTCGATTCTGATCGTGGGCGGCGGCATCGGCGGGCTGACCGCAGCCATTGCCCTGCGCCGCAAGGGCTATCCGGTAGAGATCATCGAAAAGGATGCCGATTGGACCGTCTATGGCGTCGGCATCATCCAGCAGTTCAACGTGCTGCGCGCCATGGCCTCGCTCGACCTGATCGACGCCTATCTGGA
Source organism: Seohaeicola saemankumensis (assembly GCF_020171285.1). Lineage (GTDB taxonomy): Bacteria > Pseudomonadota > Alphaproteobacteria > Rhodobacterales > Rhodobacteraceae > JAIUZI01. The sequence goes on along the minus strand of NZ_JAIUZI010000006.1, from coordinate 51,369 downwards.
CAAGGCGTTCGGCTTTGATCGCACCGCCCTCTTTGCGCCCGATGGCAGCCAGATCGCCGCCTTTGACACGCCGCGCCTGGCCGGGCCGGACTATCCGTCCAACGCCGGGATCAAGCGCACCGACCTGCAGCGGGTGCTGGCCGACCGGGCGCAGGAACTGGGCGCGATGGTGCGGCTGGGACTGACGGTCGATCAGATGGCAGATGACGGCACGTGCGTCGATGTGGCGTTCTCCGATGGCAGCACCGGGCGCTATGACATCGTGATCGGCGCCGACGGTGTGTATTCGCAGACCCGCGCACAGATCCTGCCCGATGCCCCGGCCCCGCGCTACACCGGGCAATGGGTGTGGCGCTATAACATGACGAAACCTTCGGATCTGGACGGCATTCACGTCTATTATGGCCGCTGCAACGCCGGTCTGGTGCCGCTGAGCGAGGATTTGATGTACATCTTCCTGCTCTCGCAGGAAGAGCCGGGGATGAAACTGGCGGTCGAAGGCTCCGCCGCCGCAATGCGCGCCCGCGCCGCCGGGGCCGCGCCCCGGATTGCGGAACTGACCGGACAGATCACCGATGATGCCGGTGTCGTCGGTCGCCCGCTCGAAGTGATCTTTCTGGAAGGCGACTGGCACAAGGGCCGGGTCGTTCTGCTGGGCGACGCCGTGCATGGCGCGACGCCGCATCTTGCTCAGGGCGCAGGCATGGCGATCGAGGATGCGATCGTTCTGGCCGAAGAACTGGAAACCGCCGACACAGCCGATGCTGCCTTTACCGCCTATCGCGCCCGCCGGTTCAAACGGGCCGAATTCATCGCCACAAATTCCGTCCGGCTGGGCGACGCGCAGATGGGCAAGATCGAGCCCATCGACGCGGGCGAGGTGAACCGCCAGACCATCGCGCTGGTTGCCGAACCGATCTGATCCCCTCGAACCGACAGGAGTACGCGCCACATGGCGATGTTCGACTACTTCCCGAATTACGTCTGGAACCTTTCGGTTTCCATCGCCATGGCCTCCGGCGCCGAACTGGGCGAGATCATGGATATGTGCCAGCCGCTGCTGGCCAAATCCGAGGCCGGAGAAGACGCCGGCACCGGCGACTTCATGCTGGAATGGTTGAAAGTGGCCGACAAACTGGTCGAATTGGCGGATGAGGATCAGGCCAAGGGCCGGATGCTGTCTGCCGGCCCGAAACTGCAGCGCGCGGCGCTTTATTACCTGACCGCCGAGCGGATGCAGGGCCACGGGCATCCGGGCCGGATGGCGACCTATGACAAGGGGCTGGCGGCTTTTGCCAGGGGCACCGCGCTGTCGCGCGACACTGTCGAGCGGGTGGAAATCCCCTATGAGGGCAAGACCATCGCAGCCCTTCTGACCCGTGCCGAGGGGGTCACCGGCCCCGCCCCGGCGGTGGTCTATCTCAACGGGCTCGATAGCTGCAAGGAGCTGCTCTACTGGTCCCGCCTGCCCCACGAACTGGCGCGGCGCGGTATCTCGACCCTTTGCGTCGATCAGCCGGGCACCGGCGAAAGCCTGCGCAAGCAGGATCTTCCCGCATTCCCCGAATCCGAACGCTGGGGCACGCCGGTCTTTGACTGGCTGGCGGCGCAGGACGGGGTCGACCCCGCGCGCATCGGTGTGACCGGCATTTCGCTGGGCGGCTACTACGCGCCGCGCGTCTGCGCCAACGAAACGCGCTTTGCCTCGGGCGCGGTCTGGGGCGCCAACCACAACTGGACCGAGGTGCAAAAGAAACGCCTGAAACGCGAAGGCGAAAACCCGGTGCCGCATTACTGGAACCACGTGCAATGGGTCTTTGGCGCGCGCGACATGGATGATTTCCTGGCCAAATCCGCCGGCATGCACCTGAACGGCCAGATGGAGAAAATCCGCGTGCCTTTCCTGGTCACCCACGGGGCAAACGACCGGCAGATCGCGCTGGACTACGCGCACCAAAGCTATGACCAGCTGGTGAACGCGCCACGCCGCGAGCTGAAGATCTTCACCGACCGAGAAGGCGGGGTCGAACATGTGGGCGCCGACAACATGAGCTTTGGCCGCTCCTACATCGCCGACTGGTTCGCCGAGACATTGGGCGGGCGGCTGGCATGAGCGATCTGACCCTTTTTGCCGCGCCGGGCACCTGCGCCCGCGTCCCCTGCATCGCGCTGGAAGAGGCCGGGGCCGATTACACCCTGCGGCTGGTCCGGTTCATGAAGGGCGAACACCGCAGCCCCGATTTCCTGGCGCTGAACCCCAAGGGCAAGGTGCCGACCCTGTTGATCGGCGATCAGCCCCTGACCGAAAACGTCGCCATCGCCCGCTACCTGGCCGCGCGGTTCCCGCAGGCGCGGTTGCTGCCCACCGGCGACACCCCGCTGGAAGAAGCGCAGATCACCGCCGATCTGTCGTTCTGCGCCGCCACGCTGCACCCCATCGTCACCCGCATCCGCATGCCCGCCTTCATGGTCGAAGGCGACACCGCGCAGGCCTCGGTCCGCGCCACGGCGATTGCCGCGATGTTGCCGATGGCGCAGGTGATCGCCGACCGCGTCAGCGGCGGGCGCTGGTGGTACGGCGACGACTGGTCGCTGGTCGATGCCTACCTCTACTGGGTCTGGTTCCGCATCACCGGCGCCGGGTTCCCCGCCGATGATCACCCCGCATGGGCCGCCCACGCCGCCCGGATGGAGACGCGCCCCGCCGTACAGCGCGCATTGCAGCGCGAGGCCGAGATGCAGGCGCAGCTGGAGACCGAGGGGCTGGTGTTCCGCCCGACCTGAGCCCGCCGCCGCCCGGCCCCACCGGCGCGACACACAGCCAAGGAGAGATCCGATGAGATTTGCCACCCTGCCCGACGGCACGGCCGACGGGCGCCTGCACCTGGTCAGCCGCGATCACACGCGCTGCACCCCGGCGCGGGGCGTCACAACCCTGCAGGCGCTGATGGAACGCTGGGATCATCATGCGCCGGAGCTGCAACACCAGTACGAGGCCCTGAACGCAGGCGGCGGTGCCCCATTTGACCCCTCCGACGCGCTGGCCCCGATGCCGCGCGCCTGGCAATGGCTGGACGGGTCGGCGTATGAAAGCCACGGCGCGCTGATGCAAAAGGTCTTCGGGCTGGAACCCAACGACACCACGCGCCCGCTGATGTACCAGGGGATGTCGGACCGCTTCCTGCCCGCCACCGCCGATGTGCCGCTGCCGTCTGAGGAAGACGGCATAGACTTCGAAGGCGAATTCGGCGTGATCTGCGACGCCGTCCCGATGGGCACCGCTGCGGACGCCGCGCATGGCCATATCCGCCTGATCTTGCAGATCAACGACTGGTCCCTGCGCACCCTGGCCCCGATCGAGATGAAGACCGGCTTTGGCTGGGTGCAGGCGAAACCGGCCTGTTCCATGGCCCCGGTCGCCGTCACCCCCGACGAACTGGGCCCGGCCTGGCGTGACGCACGGGTCGATCTGCCGCTGATCGTCGACTGGAACGGCACCCGCTTCGGCGCGGCGGGCGGCTATGACATGGGCTTCGGCTTTGACCAGCTGATCGCCCATGCCGCCCGCACCCGCGATCTTGTCCCCGGCACCGTGATCGGCTCGGGCACCGTGTCCAACGCCAATTTCCGCGACATCGGCTCCTCCTGCATCGCCGAACGGCGCGGGATCGAGATGCTGGATCACGGCGCGCCGCGCACCGGCTACATGCGCTTTGGCGACCGGGTGCGGATGGAATGCCGCGCCAAGGACGGCGCGCCCCTGTTCGGCGCCATTGATCAGCAGGTGGTCGCCGCCCCCCAGCCCCCCAGCGCAAGGAAATGACCATGACCACCAGGCTTGTCGATCTCTCCGTCACCCTCTCGGCTGGGATTGCATCAGACCCGCCGGGGCTTGGCCCCAGCATCCGCTACCTCGATCACGACGCCGGCGCGGCTGAATTCGAGGCGATGTTCGGCATCCCCGTCGCACAACAACGCGACGGCAAAGGCGCGGCGGTCGAACGGCTTGAGGTCACGACCCACAACGGCACCCATCTGGACGCGCCCTGGCATTACCACCCCACCATGAACGGCGGCGAACGGGCGATGACCATCGACGAGGTGCCGCTGGACTGGTGCATCGGGCCGGGCGTGAAACTGGACTTTCGCGACCGCTCCGACGGCCACGTGATCCGCGCCGATGAGGTCGCAGCGGAACTGGACCGGATCGGCCATGATCTGCAACCCGGCGACATCGTGCTGGTCAACACCCGCGCGGGTTAGCGATACGGCGAGCCGGATTACGTCGCGGCGGGCTGTGGCATGGGGCGCGAGGCGACGCTCTACCTGACCGAACGCGGCATGCGGGTCTGCGGCACCGACGCCTGGAGCTGGGACGCACCGCTGGCCGCCCAGATGGCGCGGGTGCGCGACACCGGCGACTGGTCGCTGTTCTGGGAGGGCCACAAGGCCGGCGCCGATACCGTCTATTGCCACATGGAAAAGCTCGCCAACCTCGACCAGCTGCCTGCAACCGGGTTCGAGGTGATGTGCTTTCCGGTCAAGGTCGAACGCGGCTCGGCCGGCTGGTGCCGCGCGGTGGCGCGGCTGACCGAATGACGGCGCGGGTCGCGCACGCGCACGTGCCGCGCGTATCGGCCGAACGGGCGGCGGCGGTGGTGTCCACCCTTGCCGTGCTGGGGATGCTGGCCGGGGCGCTGGTGATCGTGGCCGACGTGCTGCTGCGCTGGCTGGCAGGATCGGCCGTGGTGGCCCTGAACGAAGTGATGAGCCAGGTCTTTGCCATCGCGGTCGCCGCGACCCTGCCCGCCGGGGCCGTCCGCCGGATCAACCTCAAGGTGGACCTGCTGGGCGGCCAGACCGGCGCGCGGCTGACCGGCTGGCTGAGCGTTGCCGGGTCACTGCTGCTGGCGGTACTCTTTGCGGTGCTGGCCTGGTTTGTCCTGGCGCAGGCGCTGAAGTTCCACGCCCAGGGGCGCGCGACGCTGCTCTTGAACTGGCCTTTGGCGCCGACCGGGTTCCTGGTGGCGGGCGCGCTGGCGCTGGCCACGCTGGCGCAACTCAGGAACGCCGCGCTGGACGTGATCGCGGTACGTCGCGAACCCGCGCGCGGCGGCACCGGGTGGCCGGGTTTGCTGGTCGTGGGCCTCTTCGTCGCCTTGGTCGGCGCGGTCGGGATCTGGGCGGCCGCCGATCTCGAAGGGCTGGCGCGCCATGCGATGACCGCGCCGGGGGCAGCGGTTGCGCTGGCCTTTGCCCTGCTTTGGCTGGGGGTTCTGTCGCAGCTGCCGCTGGCCGCTGTTTCGGGGTTGTTGGGGCTGGCCGGAACCGCCCTGTTCCTGGGGGCAGGTTCCGCTGGCAAGGTCTGGGCCACCGACGCGACCGAATTCCTGACCAATGCGCAGATCGCGACGCTGCCGCTGTTCCTGATGATGGGCAGCTTTGCCGTGGCCGCCGGCATCTCGGATGACATCTACCGGCTGGCCAACGCGCTCTTGGGGCGGGTGCGCGGCGGGCTGGCCTATGCCACGGTGGCGGGCTGTGCCGGGTTCGGCGCGGTCAGCGGGTCGTCGGTGGCGACGGCGGCCACCTTCGGGCGCATCGCCCTGCCGCAGATGCGCGCGCGCGCCTATGCCCCGGACCTGTCGACCGGCGTGGTCGCGGCCGGCGGCACGCTGGGCGCGCTGGTGCCACCATCGGGCGCGATCATCCTGTTCGCCCTGCTGACCGAACAATCCATCGCCACCCTGTTTGTCGCCGCGATGATCCCCGCCCTGCTGGCGCTGGCCCTCTATTTCGGCGCGATCTTCGCCCTCGTGCGGCTCAGACCCGATGCCGCCCCGGCCGCCGACGCGGCACGCGAACCGCTGCTGCCCGCCCTGATCGGGGCGATCCCGGTTGCCCTGCTTTTTGGCGCGGTGATCGGCGGGCTCTACGGCGGCGTGTTCACCGCCACCGAAAGCGCCGCAGTCGGCGCGGTGGGCGCTTTTGTCATGGCGCTGGCGCGCGGGCGGCTCAGCCGCGACCGGTTCCTGTCGGTGATGTCGGAAACCACCGCAACCACGGCGCTGATCTACGGGCTGATCTTTGGCGCGCTGATCTTTTCCTTCTTCGTCAACCTTGGCCAGGCGCCGGAAATGGTGGCCCGCTGGATCGCCGGGTTCGACGTGGCGCCGGTGCTGATCCTGATCGCGCTTTTGGTCTTTTACCTGCTCCTGGGCGCGGTGATGGACAGTTTCGCGGTCATGGTGATCACCGTGCCGGTGGTCACGCCCATCATCCTCGGCCTGGGATATGACATCTATTTCTGGGGCGTGCTGATGCTGGTCGTGGTCGAGATCGGACTGATCACCCCGCCCTTCGGGCTGAACCTCTTTGTGCTGAACAGCCTTCAGCCGGACGTCCCGATCGCCCGGATCATGAAGGGCGTCCTGCCCTTCATCCTGGCCGACCTGATCAAGATCGCCCTGCTGGTGGCCTTTCCCGCGCTGGCGCTCTGGCTCCCCTCGACCATGGGCTGAGCGCAAAAGGAAAGGGCCGGTGGAGGTACCGGCCCTTTCAGTTTCGCCCGTCCAGCCCGAAAAGACCAACACAGCGAGGCCTTTGTTTCTTAAGCTTATTCAGCCGCTTCCAACTCTTCCTTGAATCGCGCGATCAGCTCGGCACCGCCGGGGACCCGCTTGGCAAAACCCGCCTCGATGCCCGGCGCCAGCTTTTCGATCAGCGCCTCGACCGCCTCGGGCGAGGCATGGGCAACCGTGTGACCCTCCTGCCCGGCAACCATGGCCATGGCGCCCTTTTCCCATTCATCGACAAAGGCGCCAAACCTTTGCGAGGCCTCGCAGCCCGAATGCGCCATGATGGCGGCCTGTGCCTCGGGCGACAGCGCCTCCCATTTGTCGCGCGCCATGAACACCATGCCCATCGCCCCGCCCAGCGGCGCGACCAGGTGGGTTGTCGTCACCTCGTGCAGGCGGAAGGCCGGGAAGGCCGTAAAATTCAATATGGTGCCGTCCGCCGCGCCGCGCTGCAGCGCCTCGTATTGTTCGGTGATGGTGAACGACAGCGGCGCACCGCCGTTTGCGCCCACAATCGCCGCCGCCGCCGGGCTGGAGGTAATGATCTTCTTGCCTGCAACGTCCTCGAAACCGCTCAGCTCGGCGTCGTTCAGATGCAGCGATGCCTGCGGGAATTCCGCAAACAAAAGCGGCACGATATCGCCGAACTCGGCCGCGAAGTCCCCGTTCTCATACATCCGGCAGAGCGCCAGAGACCCCTGCCGGGAACTTTCGACCATGAACGGCAGGGTCGAAACCAATGTGCGCGGGAACCGGCCCGGATTGAACACGGTCAGCCCCCAAGAGATCTGCACCACGTCATCGACCACCCGGTCATAGAAATTGCTGTGATTGGCAAGCATCGGGCCATGGCGAATGTCGATCTCGACCGCGCCGGCTGCGGTGGCGTTGATCTTTTCGGCCCAGGGGATCAGGAACCCCTGATTCAACGGCACCTGTTCAGGATTCGTCGTGGCAAAAACCAGGCTGTCCTGCGCCTGACCCGCAAAGGGCAAAAGGATGAGCGCCGAGGCCAGCAAGGCGCCCTTGGTCTGAGATGTCATGGGTTTCCTCCCGTAAAAGGCGGACCGCGCTGGCCCGCGTGACGGGGTCAAAAGATAAGGCGTGGCCAAGCGTTCGAAAAACGCAATCCAGGAATGCGAGCCATTGACACGGTCAATGCCCGAAGGTCCCGCGCAGGCCCGTATCGCTGCGGCCAATACCCGGCGTTTGCGCCGTCGATGCACATCGCCCCGATCAATAGAACTCATTAAAACTAATGATTTTTTTGATTTCTCCGTGATCGTTACCCTCGGTCTCTGACCCAGGGAGCGCGACCCGAAAGGCCAGCCATTTGCACCGGCGACGCCGCTGGATTTTGCGCCCCGGACATCTGGTCGGAACGAGGGAGAGGACCCAATGAAAACCACCATCCAGTGCGGGCTTGCCGCGCTTTGCATGCTGACCGCTGCCGAGGTATCGGCGGAGGGCGGACCGCCGCAGGGCCGCCCGCCGCTGCCGCCGGGCGTCATGGCCCAGATCAACCTGGGCAAGGCCGGGTTGCTGGAGTCGTTTTATTCGAGCGAGCAATTCGGCACGGTTCAGGCGCGCATCGGCCAGTCCCGCGCGACAATCGGCGCGGCCACCGCCCCCTTTGGGCCCACCACCGGGTTCAAGGACGAGGATTCGGCGCTGGTTGTTCCGCTGAACCTGCTCAAGGGGTTGAAGGACGGCAAATCCTACCTGCGGTTTTCCGCCACCGGCACCTTTGCCAACGGCCGCCCCAATCTGGTGGAACTGGACGGGAAAATCGGGCGGCTGGACGTCCAGTACCTGACCTTTCCCAATGTCGACACGATGATCGGGTTCGGCGCCTTTGTGGAACGGTCCGACATGGATATCGTCGGTGCCGGCACCGTGGACCGCGATGGGGCTGGCCTGCGGTTCGACATCATCCGCAAGTTCAGCGCCCATTGGGGCGTCGCGGCGCGCGCGGAATACTCGTGGGGCGAAACAGACCTGCAGGTGGCGGCCGGACCGGGCACGATGCTGCGCCACGTCCAGGGTGACGACAGGTTCTATGCGCAGGCCGAGTTCGTCGGCCAGTTCCGCAAGGGCGATGTCGCCTGGGTGCCGCAGGGCTGGATCATGCGCCCGACGCTGGGCGTCCAGTTCCAACGCAACTCGATCGAGGCGACGGCGGACAGCTTTGGCGTCGTCTCCTCGGGCGTCATCGGCCCGACCGAGGATTATGGCACCGCGTGGGCATATCTGAAGTTCGAAAAAGAGGTGCGCCCCGGCAACTGGGCCCCGAAATTCGGTTTCGGGATCGAACATGAATACGTCAACGACCTCGATATCTACGTTGACGAGCCGACCTATGCGGTGATGCACCTCGGCCTGTCCAGGCAAATGAAATCCGGCTCGCGTTTCGATTTCGCCTTTACCCGCCATCAGGGCCTGAACGGCAATCGCTGGAACCAGAGCCTTGTGACCGCGCTGACCATCCCGTTCTGACGCGGACACATTTACCGGGAAATGAAACTGGCGGCCCCGTTGGGGTCGCCTTTTTCGTTGGGTTTCGCGACCTTGATGCCGTGCGAAACCCTCTATCCGGTTGCGTTGACAATTCGTCTGTTTCAAAAAGGCAGGGCGATTTCGGCCCGCCGGGCCGGACAGGTGACACCAGAACAGAGGTCGACGTGCCGTCTGACACCCCAGAACCCAACGACGCGGGCCCCGGTCCGGCGACATGCCCCGCCGCGCGCCTGTCGCGGTCGACCCGACACAACGACGGTCATCAGGTCGTCGATCTGCACACCTATGTGCCGTACCTGCTGTCCTCGGTGAACAACGCCCTGACGCGCGGAGCGTCCAAGCTCTATCTCGACCGCTTCGGCATCGGCATCGTCGAATGGCGGGTGATGTCGATGCTGGCGATCGAGCCGCGCATCCAGGCCGCGCGGGTCTGCGAGGTGATCCATATCGACAAGGGCGCGGCCAGCCGCGCCTTGCTGAGCCTGAACGAGGCGGGATACCTGTCGTTCGAGGCACCGGGAGCGGACACCCGCAAGAAGGTCTGGTGGCTGAACGACAGGGGCTATGCCCGGCATGACGAGATTCTGGCCATTGCCCTCGGGCGCGAGGAACAACTGATCGCCGGGACCGACCCGGAAGATCTCGAAGCCTTTCTGCGGGTGATGCGAATCATGCGCGGCAATGTCGAACGTATGAAGTAAGACGCGGCATCCGCCGCCGGCTGGCGCCCCCGGACCGGGGGCCGGGCTGCGACGCGCCTCGTCGTGGGCGGGTATTTCCCTCGCAAAATCAACAAGATGAAATCGACCTCTATTATGGGCCTCAATCAGCATCCGTATCGTGTTGATAACTCAAGTTGACATACCAACTAAACGTAAATATGCATCAGGAGGGAGACTTTTCGGGAGGACATCATGAAATTCGGAACCCATTTTGGCAGTCTGGTTGCAGGCGCTGCCGCGCTGGCCTGCCTGAGCGGCGCGGCAGTCGCAAAGGAATTGAAACTGGCAGACTTTCTGCCGCCCAAGCACCCCTACCAGGAACAGGTATATGGCGTGCTGGCCGACAAGGTCGCCGAGGCCACGATCGGCGAAATCACCATCAAGACCTTCCCCGGAGGCGCATTGGGCGGAAATCCTGTCGAGCAGTATGACCGCGCGCTCAACGGCGTGGCCGACATCACCTTCGGGCTGCCGGGCTATACCGCGTCGAAATTTCCGATGACGCTGATGGTGGAACTGCCGGGCGTTCTGCAAGAGGACACCGCGACCGACCGGATCTGGGAGACCATCGACCACATCCGGGACGAACATAAACGCGTGCACCTGTTCTCGATCTGGACCAACGCGGAAAACGTGCTCTATTCGCGTGACAAGCCGGTGCGCAGCCTCGCCGACGTCAAGGGCATGAAAATCCGGGTGCCGTCGCGCAATGCCGGGCTTGTGGTCGAAAGCTGGGGCGCCGTGCCGATCTCCATGCCGGTGCCCGAGATCTACAACGCCATGCAGACCGGCGTGATCGACGGGGTGCTGATCGATTCCACCGCGACCTATGCGTTCCGTCTGGCCGAAGTGTCGGATTACGTGATCACCGGCATGCACGCCTCGATCTCGCCGCTGGTTCTCTACATGAACCGCGACACCTACCGCGGGCTCAGCGACGACCAGCGCGCCGCCTTCGACCGGATCGGCCGCGAAATCGCCACCATCGCCAACCAGGTGCAGCTGGCCGGCACCGCGCGCGGCGAACAGATGTTCAAGGAGATGGACGGCAAGGAGTGGATCGAGCTGACGCCCGAACAGGCCGCCGAATTCAACACCGCCGCCGCTTCCGTTGTCGAGCAGGTCGCCGCCGAGGCCGAGGCCAAGGGCCTGCCCGCCCGCGCCTATATCGACGCGCTCGCGCACTGAGATGGCACCGATTGCATCGACCAAGGCCCGGCGAACCCTGTTCGACCGGGCCGACACGTGGCTGGCGCTGACCGCATCGGTGGTTCTGGCCGCGATGATGATCTTTGTCTTTGCCGGGGCCATCCTGCGCTATGCCTTCAACGCCCCGATCCATGGCGGCAACGAGGTGGTCGAACTGGCCTCGGTCGCGGTGGTGATGCTGGGCATTCCCTATTGCACGCGGCGCGATGCCCACGTGCGGATCGACCTGCTGGATCCGCTGCTGGGACGCAGCGGTCGTGCCTTTGGCGATGCGCTCTACCGGGTGATCGGCATCGTCGTGTTGGGCTTTCTGGTTCGCGCCTATGTCGCGCGCACGCTGGACGCGCTGGAGTTCGATGACCGCACCAACATGATCGGCATCCCGGTCTGGCCCTTCTACGCGCTGATCTGCGCGGGCATGGGGCTCTATGCGCTGATCCTGCTGGTGCAGCTGATCGGCCAGATCACCGACAGGGGGGCACGGACATGACCGACACGCTGATTGGTGTTCTGGGCATTGGTGGCATGTTCGTGCTGCTGGCCCTGCGGGTCCCGGTGGGCATGGCGATGCTGGCCGCCGGGTTCTTTGGCACATGGGTTCTGAACGGCCAGCGCAGCGCGGTGGCGATCCTGTCGGCCGAAACCTTCTCGGCGGTGTCCGCCTATTCACTGGTGGTGATCCCGCTCTTTATCCTGATGGGCAATATCTCGTCGGCCGCCGGGTTCAGCCGGGGACTCTATGACCTGGCCTATGCCTGGGTCGGGCGGTTCCGGGGCGGGCTGGCCTCGGCCTCGATCCTGGGCTGCGCGGCGTTTTCGGCGGTCAGCGGATCGTCGGTGGCCACCGCCGTGACCATCGGCAAGGTGGCGATACCGGAAATGGACCGGTTCGGCTACAGCAGCAAGCTGGCCACCGGGTCGGTCGCCGCAGGCGGCACGCTGGGCTTTCTGATCCCGCCCTCGACCGGTTTCGTGCTCTATTCCATCCTGACCGAGGAATCGCTGGGCCGGCTGTTCATGGCGGGCATCCTGCCGGGTATCCTGCTGACGGTGCTGTTTCTGGCGGCCATCGCCCTGACCACGCTGATCGACCCGGCCGCCGGGCCTCGCGGGCACCGGGTCCCGCTGGACGAACGGCTGGGGCGACTGATGGGGGCGATGCCGCTGATCGCGGTGATCGTGATCTCGATCGGCGGGATCTACATCGGTGTCTTCACCCCGGTCGAGGCGGCCGGTGTCGGCGCGACGCTGGTGCTGATCTTTGCCGTGGTGGCGCGCAAGCTGACGCTGCCGATGCTGCGCGACGTGTTTCTCGACACGATCATGACGACAACAATGCTGTATGTGATCATCATCGGCGCCGGGATCTTCAGCCCCTTCCTCGCGCTGACGCAGATCCCCGAGAGCCTGGGCAACGCGCTGTCGGCGCTGGGGTTGGGGCCGCTGGGCACGCTCATCGTGATTCTGCTGGCCTATACCGTGCTGGGCATGTTCATGGATGCCCTGTCGATGCTGGTGGTGACGATCCCCATCGTCTACCCGATCATCCTCGGCCTGGGATACGACCCGATCTGGTTCGGCGTCGTGGCCGTCATCGTGATCGAGATGGGCATGATCACCCCGCCCGTGGGCATCAACGTTTTCGTCGTGAAAGGCGTGGCACCCAACGTGCCGATGGCGGCGATCTTTGCCGGCGTTCTGCCATTCTGGTTCGCAATGATCGCGGCGCTGGTCCTGATCATCGCCTTCCCCGGCATCGCGCTGATGATCCCCAACTCGATGTTCAACTGAGTTATCCGGGCAAAAGAAAACCCCCGCGCCGGGCGATCCGGCGCGGGGGGTCTTTTTTGTGGCCTGACCTCAGGCCGCCAGGTCAAAACCCGCCGCCTCCAGCGTGGTCCGGTCCGGGACGCTGGCGGTCAGCCGCTTGCGCGCCTGCATGTGGGTACGCGCGTCGTTCACGGTTTCCACGGCGGTCAATTGCCCGCCCGCAAAGCGAAAGACAGCGCTGTCGCTAACCGCGACCGCCTCATCCTCCGCCCCCGCCAGACCGGCGATCTGCAGCTTGCAATCGGCCTGATCCGACCAGAACCACGGCAGCGCTGCGTAGTAAGCATCGTCGCCTTTGACGATCCGGCGCGCGATGGCGCGGGCGTGGTCAGTGGCGGCCTGTACGCTTTCCAGCCGGATCCGCCGAGCGGTGCGCGGGTCGGGGAAGGACGCGCAATCGCCCAGCGCAGAAATCGCCGGGTCGCTGGTCAGCAGCCGGGCGTCAACCGCGATGCCGTTTTCAACGGCAAGCCCGGCGGCCTCGGCCAGCTCGGTATTGGGCCGTACACCGGCGGCCAGAAGGACAAGATCGGCATCGATATCCGTGCCATCGGACAGCGCGATCCCCGTCGCGGACACCGCCGCAACCGGCGCGCCCAGATGCACGGCAACGCCCAGCTGCCGATGCAGTGCCAGGAACCGGTCAGACATCAGCGGCGACACCGCCCGCGCCATCAGGCGCGGCGCGGCTTCGGCCACGCTCACCTCGTGGCCCAGCTCGCGCGCCACGGCTGCGAATTCCAGCCCGATGAAGCCGCCACCGATCACCGCCAACCGGCGCGGACCGTCCAGCGCCGCGCGCAGGGCAGCGGCGTCGGTCAGCGTGCGCAGGTCCAGCGCCGCGTCGATCCCGTCGATGGGCGGGCGCAGGTTGCGCGTGCCGGTGGCCAGGATCAGGTGATCATAGGCAATTCGCCGACCGCCCGCGTGCACCTCTGCCGCCGCCCGGTCTATTCCCTCGACCCAGGTTTCGGGCAGGTAGTTGATCGCGTTCTTGTCGAAAAACGACTGCGGGCGAAGCGCCAGTTTAGCCGCCTCGCCCGTCTTGAGATACGCCTTGGACAGCGGCGGTCGCTGGTACGGTAGCCCCGGTTCCGCCCCGATCAGGGTGATGGGCCCGCTGAGCCCCTCCTGGCGGAGGCTGGCGGCGGCCTGAAAGCCGCCCTGCCCCGCGCCGACGATGACGACGCGACCGGTGCTCATATCTGTTCGGCCGGCAGATGCACCACCAGCCCGTCCAGATCCGCCGTCAGCCTGACCTGGCAGGACAGGCGCGAGCGCTCGGTCACCTCCGAGGCGGCGCAATCGAGCATGTCGTCCTCGCCATCCATGCGCGGCCCGGTCTTCTCTGCCCAGGCCTCATCGACATAGCAATGACAGGTAGCGCACATCATCGAGCCGCCGCATTCACCGACGATCCCGTCGATATCATTGGCGATGGCCGCGCTCATCACGGTGTCGCCCTCCTCCGCCTCGATCCGCGTTTCTGCGCCTTCGGCATCGACATAGGTTACCTTGACCATGTCCGCTCTCTCCTATTTCGGGATCAGTTTCAGGGGCAGCTTGTCCAGCGCCCGGATCGCGTTGTTGGGCCGCCAGACCGGATCGCCCGCCGGTTCGATGCGGTCGATCCGCTCCAGCATCACGGTCAGCAACGCCTGCAATTCGGCCCGCGCGAGGTTCTGCCCCACGCAGCCGTGGATGCCCGCGCCAAAGCCCACATGCCCGACCGGTTTGCGGTCGATGCGAAACACCTCCGGATCGCCCCATTTGTCGGGGTCCATGTTCGCCGCACCCAGCACGCAGAGGATCTTGGTGCCCTCTTCGACCGGGTAACCCGCGATCTCGGTCGCGTGCCCGGCGGTGCGGCCAAAGGTATGTACCGGCGAGGTATAGCGCAGCACCTCTTCGAAAGCCGGGCGGAACAGGGTCGGATCGGCCTTCAGCTTGTCCCACTCGCCCGGGTTCTGCGACAGGCACCACAGAGCGTTGCCGATGCCGGTGACAGTCGTATCCACCCCGGCGGACAGGAAGGACCGCACCAGCAAACCGGCCTCGTCATGGGTGATCTCGCCCTTGTCGGCGTCGGCATAGACCATCGCGCCCATGCCATCCTCCGTCAGTCGTTCGCGCGCACAGGCGGCGGTGATCCAGGGAATGATCTCGCCCGCGTTGCGCAGGGAATTGCGGCGCAACGCGTTGTCGGGACCGACCGAGTTGAAGACCATCGCGCCATAATCGACCAGATAGCGCCGATTGCTTTCCGTCATGCCCAGCGCCTGCGGAAAGACGGTCGTGGGGTAAGGCTCGGCCAGGTCGGCAACGACCTCGATGGTGCCCTGATCGATAATCTGATCCACGATCCGTTCCGCCGTGTCACGGAACAGGTCGGACATGGTCTTCATGACCTTGGGCGACAGGACCCGCGCCATGACCTTGCGCGTCTTGGTATGTTCGGGCGGGTCGACCTCAAGGATGATCGACCGTTCGCGCCAGCCTTTTTCCAGCGCGAAATCGTTCAGGCCCACCCCGCGCGAGGACAGGAAATTCTCATGATCGGCAAAGATCTTGTGCGTCGTGGCATAGCGCCCGACCGCCAGCACGCTGTAGCGCGGGATATAGACGACCTCGCCCAATTCCCGAAGCCGGGCGTAATACTCATACGGGTCGCGCAGAATGGCTTCGTCATAGGGGTTGACATCCCATACGGGAATGCCCGTGGCGGGAGTTATGGGCCGGTGCCCTTCGATCAGTGTCATTTTCTCTCCTCCTGTGAATGTCCTGCCGCGCGGGACAGATCCCGGACCGGTGTCAGTAGACGACAACCGAGCGGATCGATTGGCCTGCGTGCATCAGGTCGAACCCTTTGTTGATCTCGTCCAATGTCAGGACATGGGTGATCATCGGGTCGATCTCGATCTTGCCGTTCATGTACCAGTCGACGATTTTCGGAACGTCGGTGCGGCCCCTGGCGCCGCCAAAGGCCGACCCCTGCCAGACCCGACCCGTCACCAGCTGAAACGGCCGGGTCGAGATCTCCTTGCCCGCCTCGGCCACGCCGATCACGGTGGAGACACCCCAGCCCCTGTGGCAGGCCTCCAGCGCGGTGCGCATCACATCGGTGTTGCCGGTGCAGTCAAACGTGTAATCGGCGCCACCATCGGTCAGGTCGACCAGGTGCTGCACGATATCGCCCTTCACCTGCGCCGGGTTGACGAAATGCGTCATGCCGAATTTGCGGCCCCACTCGGCCTTGTCATCGTTGAGATCGACGCCGACGATCATGTCGGCGCCAACCATCCGTGCGGCCTGGATCACGTTCAGCCCGATGCCGCCCAGACCAAAGACGATCACGGTCGATCCCGGTTCGACCCGGGCGGTCTTGGTCACCGCCCCGACCCCGGTTGTCACCCCGCACCCGACATAGCAGGCGCTGTGAAACGGGGCGTCCTCGCGGATCTTGGCCACCGCGATTTCCGGCAGAACGGTAAAGTTCGAAAAGGTCGAACAGCCCATGTAGTGGTGCAGCATCTGCCCCTTGTAGGAAAACCGCGAGGTCCCGTCGGGCATCAGCCCCTGCCCCTGGGTCGCGCGGATCGCGGTGCACAGGTTGGTCTTGCCGCTTAGACAGCTTTTGCACTGCCGGCACTCGGGTGTGTAGAGCGGGATGACATGATCGTCCGGCTTCACGCTGGTAACGCCCGGCCCGACCTCGCGCACGATCCCGGCCCCTTCATGCCCCAAGATCGAGGGGAACAGCCCCTCACTGTCGAACCCGTCAAGCGTGTAGGCATCGGTGTGGCAGATGCCCGTCGCCATGATTTCGACCAGCACCTCGCCCGCCTTTGGGCCGGCGACATCCACTTCGAGGATTTCCAGTGGTTTCCGGGGCTCGAAAGCAACTGCAGCACGAGATTTCATTATTCGATCCCTTAATGATCCGGGTGGTTTGCGCGTCGAAATGGCGGGCGGTGATCTCCCGGTATTCCGCGCTCTGGTTGATAACGCAACTCAATAGAGATACACGAGTTGCTTTGTCAACCCCCTCCGCCCGGACTGCTCTGAAAGAGCAGCGGCGCGAGGCCTTGTTTCGCAACTCCTGATGGAGATTCATCTTGGAAATCCAGCAGGTTAGCGGGGTGACACGAGCCGTTGCCCCCCTACCAAACACAAGGCCGCAAATTTGTCGTCCTGCAAAGAAGCATCATGTGACGTTGCTGGGGCAGCCCCTCAAGTCGGGGGGCTTGGACCGACAGGCCGCGAAAATCCAAACCCGGGCCGCCCGCCTCAACCATTACCCAACTCTTGGCTGACCTGTCACAGAGCTCAAAGGATAAAACCTTTCGGGAAAGGAGAAACATACTCCCCAACGGGTTTGCCCAGCAAAGACATCCGGTACAAAAAGACAGTCTCCTGCAAGCAGAACCTTGGGCACTGCCTCGGCGGGCACGGCTCTGGTCGCTTCCCGACCAGGGGACCGGTCGCCGTTCTTGACGGGTCCGCCGAATTGCGGTCCATTTTCATGGACTTGGATTGACTCACAAGGTTTAGGGCATTGGCAAAAACGATTCCTCTCATAAGAGCCGCGAACGTGGTCCCTCTGGTGCGCTGGACAGAGACCAATCACCACCGTTCCGAGCCTTATCTTGATGAGGCCGATCTGGACTACTGGTTCGCGCTTTCGCCCATGGATCCGATCCCGCTGCGCAGCGCGATCCAGCTGTTGCGAATACTCGCCCGGAATCACGGACCCGACATTGGCGTGCGGATCGTCGATCAGGCCAGCGTTGCTGAAATCGGTTTTATCGGCGCGGTCGCGCTTGGCGCGCGCACCCCGATCGAGGCGTTGCAACGGCTGAGCTTTGCGATGCCTCTGCATTCCAGCCATGAAACTTTCCGCGTGGGAATCGAGGGCGAACAGGTCCGGATCAGCCACTCTTTGAACTTGCCGCTAGACGATGAAAGCCTTCACGCGATCCATGTCCTGCTCATCTCGATGCTCCAGCAGGTTGTGCGGTTCACGGGCCAGCAGCCGCCGCTTTTGCGCAAGGTCGAGATGATGCCGCACCCGCAGGTCGGGCTGTCTCATATCGCCAGGACATTTGGCGACCGGTTGCACGTTTCCGACAGCAGAGAGCTAACCGTCGAAATCGACCTCTCGGTTGCGCAGGTCCCCTACCAGACCGTGGCGCGGGACCGCACCGCGAACCCGCATTTGCGACGCATACCGCCGCTTGCGGAAAATCACAGTCTGGCCGCTTCGGTTCGTCCGGTGATCGCCGCCATGCTGCACGGCGGCGAACCCACGATTGAACGGATCGCCGGAGCCTATGGCGGCAGCGTGCGCAGCCTGCAACGGCGTCTGAGCGAAGAAGGTACAAGCTACACCGAACAGCTCGACCTCGTGCGCCGAGATCTGGTTCTGTCCCATCTGGACGGGGAAGAAGATGCGTCCCTTTCGGAGTTGTCGGAGCGGCTGGGGTATTCGGCGCAATCGGCGCTGACCCGCGCCGTCAGGCGGCTAACGGGCCTGACCCCTTCGCAACTGGCCGAGCGCAGCCTTTAGTCGCGGATATTTTGGCGCGCAAAGTAAAATCATCGTCCGGCATCCCTTTTTATACTCGGCAAGCAGAGCTGCACCGCGCAATCCGATGCTGTGCCGCAACGAAAGGGAACACGGATGCGAAAAACGCTGCTGGCCATTATGTCATCTCAAGCCATTGCAACAGCAACACTGGCACAGGACGGGTTTGCCCTGGCAAACGGACCGATGCCCGGCGATATCGGACAGATCAGCCGGGACTGGGAGTGCGTGCAGAACCTTGACACGCCGGGCTATTTCAAATCGATGAACGGTGCCGAAGTTGCGGATGCCACCCGCAGCCAGACCTATCCCTGCGCCAGTTTCCTCGGCTCCATGGACGGGGAAAACACGGTCTACGCCTATCGGGCCGACGGCGACTATCAGGGCGTGCTGTTCATGAACAATCGCTATCCGGGCGAATTATACCTGACCGGTGGCAACAACCCGCCGCCGCAGGGTCTGGTGCCGCCGGGGCCATATGTGGCCAAGGTCGACGCGACAACGGGCAAGGAGATCTGGCGCACCGTGTTGCAGAACGCGAACGTGTCGGGGGATTGGACCGGGGCGTCGAACCTGAACATCCTGCCGAACGGCAACATTCCGATCTCGTTCGGCAATCATCTGGTGCTGCTGGATGGCGATACCGGGCGCATCCTGATACATGCCGACCTGCCGGCCGATGCGCCGAAAGAGGGCAGCAACTTTAAACATCTCACCATCGCCCCGGACGGAACCCTGATCGTCAAGAACCAGACCCGGCCGACGCCCTGCAACATTCAGGGCACGCTGGCGGCGATCCAATGTCCGGGCGGCGCGGAGGCCGCTCCGGGTTCGACCATCCTTGCCATCAACCCGGACACGTTCGAGATCTATGACAGTGTCAGCGTGCCCGAGGATGCGCTCGTGCCGCACACGATCACGATGCACGACGGCAAGATCACGATTTATGCACCATCCATTCTGGCGCTCTACCGGTTTGTCTGGGACCCCGAGACCAAGACCCTGTCGCAAGACAAGGACTGGGTTGTCCCGAACTACCTGGAAGCGGGTCAGACAACGGGCGACGCGCCGGGCATTCTGGGCGATTGGATCGTTCTGCAGGTCAACGGCACGCCAACAACCAAAGCCGCTTCGTCAATCGTGGCGGTCAGCCAGAGCGACCCGGCCAAAATCACCCGCGTCTATCCCTTTGGCACCGAGCTGCCGACGGGCATGAGCTGGGCGCCGCCCAAGGCCGCGGTGGATGCGGAGAACTCGATGGTGTTTTCCGCGGACCAGAACATGATGAAGATCGGCGCGGTGACGATGGACCAATCCACCGGCGAAATGACGGTCGCCTGGACCATGGATGGGGCAACCACCGCGCTGCAGGCGCTCTACGGTCCCGCCGACAAGCGGGTGCTTGGCACCGCGCGGGCCGAACCCGGCGTGACCCAGCAAGACCTGATGGGAACCGCAAGCCCGAGCTACAAGCAGCAGGCGATCTGGCTGGACGCCAAGACCGGCAAGCTGCTGGCGGAATCGGATTTCTTTGAGGCGATGAACTTCAACACGCTGCTGTCGCCGGGCTTTGGCGGGCGGTTCTACTACATGTGGGAAAAAGGGTTCATCGTGTTGCAACCGATGCCGAAACGGGACGGGTGAACTGGCCCAAATGCGTAGAGTTCATTGGACGCACAGGGGAGAGACCTGATGTCATATGCAAAGACGATGTTTTGGGGGGCGATCACCGCCGTGGCGCTGACCGCCTCGGCCGTTCAGGCCGAAGAGGAGGGCGTTCAGCTTCTGTTCGTACAGACTGCCGCCGGGATGCAGGCGGGCGACGGGCAGCTGCGGCTGGTCGGCGTGGGCGAGCAGACGGTCTATTTCTCGGACCGGCCGTACCGGGTGGCCGGGCATCTGCACCTGGACCGCTTCGTAAACGGGTGGAGCACGGGAGACGACAGTTTCGCGGTCAATCCGCCAAACGCGGTGTTGTCGGTCTACGGCGCCGAAGTGGCCGAGGAAAACGCTCTGGTGGTCATTGAACTGGCCTCGCCGGTGATCGAAGAGGGCGATTTGCTGTACAGTTACAAGATCGTCGATGGCGAGATGCCTGCCGAAGGCGGCGCCACGTCGCTGTTCATCGACACGTTCGGGCCCGGCGGTGGTGTCGGGGCCGGGTATCACGGGGTTGGCGTGGGTCGGCGCGGGCCGGGCGCGGCAGGCTGGGCCGGAGTCGCGGTGCGCAACTGTAACGACGGCGATTGTTGAAATGCGCGGGCGAAAGGGGAACACCATGGAACCGATAACCGAAAATAGAAATCGCACCGCTTTGGCCGTTATTGCCGCCGTGGCTCTGGCCGGCGCGGCAAGCGCGCAGGATCACCAGATCGAAGAAGTCGACCTGACCGACATTCGGGGAATGCGGTATTGCGAGATGCTGCTGATCTTTGATGACAAGGTCGAGATCTATAACACCTCGGCGTCACATGGCTGCCCCGAAGACAAATGGGCGGCGATGGACGTGGCGGCGATGGCCTCCAACCACGGGGCGAAGAAGGCACAGCTGAACGGCCCGCATTTCTGGGCGATGGACAAACAACGGCTGGGGCTGGGCGACACCAAGACCTTTGGCGGGATCGAGGCGCGCTATGCGGCGACCTTGCCGCTGGCGGCGCTTGGGTCCGGCAAGGGGGCCGATCCCTATGCGCCCTACATCAGCGCCAAGTTGCAGACCATGACATTTGACGCCGGCAAACCGATCTACCAACTGACTGGCCCCGACGGGCACACCTATGTCATGAACGCCTACGGCGAAGAGGTGCGCAGCGGCGACCCGGCCAACCTGGCCGATCAGCTGTCGCCGGCCGACGGCTGGCGATTCGAGGTTGTGACGCCCGACAGCGATCTTGTCATCGAAGGGACGATGGACAAACCGGTCAACATGGTCGGGGACGACATGCATCAGTATTACACCCGCTACGGCACCCCGGCTCAATGACAGGAACCGGCGTCATAGCATCGCACCGGCGGTGGGCCGGCCTGTTGATCGCGACATTGCTTGCATTGACCACGGCAACAGCGGCCCAGGCCCAGTCACAGTCGGGCTATGGGCCGTCGCGGTCGCTGGAAGGCGGCGACAGTGTCACCGGCGACATCCACGACGACGACATCAGCGCCGGGGCGGCAATCCGGTTGCGCAGCCAGCCGCTGAAGCCCTGGTTCGATGCCAAGCGGCGCTGGAACGACAAATACGGGCTGAAGCTCAACTTCAGCCTGCAAACCCTGCATCAGCACTCCGACAACAGCACCGGCGAGACCAGCGCAGCGGCAGGCCGGGCCGAAATCAACGGCTCGTGGACGCTGGTCGGGCGCGGCACGAAAAACTCCGGGCGGCTCACCTTCCGGGTGGAAAACCGCTCCACGCTGGGCACCGCGATCCCGCCGTCAAAACTGGGCAACCAGTTCGGCAGCGGCACATTGGTCGGCACCGGGTTCAGCGATTACACCGAGGCGAACCTTTCGGAACTGGCCTGGCGACAGGCGCTGATGGGCGGGCGGCTGCGGTTCGTGATCGGCAAGATCAGCGCCGTGGGCTGGTACGGCGGCCACGCGCTGTCGTCGCCCAAGCGGGGGTTCCAGAACACCGCCTTGCAGGCCAGCAACACGCGGGTCTTTCCCGGTCGCGGCTTCGGGTTCGGGGTGGGGTACCAGTTCACGCCGCGCCTGGTGGCGCTGGCCGGTATTCACGACGCAAATGCCAAGACCACCGGCGACCCCTTCGATTCAATCAAGCAGGGCGAGTTCTTGAAGTCTGTCGAGGTCCGGTACTATTTGACCACCCCCGAACGCGCCCGCTGGGACCAGGTGCGGCTGAACGTCTGGCATCAGGACGCGCTGGTGCAGTCCGGCGTCCCCGAGAGCCGGGGGGCGAATTTCGTGATCAGCAAGCTGATGTTCGACGACAAGGTGATGCCCTTTATGTTTGCCGGCGTGTCCGAGGGCGGCGCGTCGCTGTTCCAAAAGGATGTGGCGGTCGGCCTCAGCTTTGCCTTTGACACCACCGCCAGCAAGGCGCGCGATGTTCTGGGCATCGGGCTGGCCTGGGGCGAGCCGACGAACAGCGCCCTTCAGGAACAAACAACCGGGGAAATCTACTATCGGTTTCAAATGCTCGACAATCTCGCGATCACCCCATCCATCCAGGTCATCAAGAACCCGATAGCCAATCCGAACAAAACAACAGTCACGGTTCTTGGCCTCAGGCTGAGAGCGACGTTCTGAAGGCGGGCGTGCTGTCCACCCCGCAACGGGGTGTTTGACCCCACGGTTTGCTCTGCCCCCTGCAAACCGGATCGTTTGATGCTGGAGTTTTCCGCTTGGCTTCCCTGTCTGGGTAAGGGAGCGAAAGCGATGAAAGCATCGAAGTTCACAGAGGCTCAGAACCCGTCCAGACCTTTCAGCCTATCGTGCATGTATCCGGCGATCTTTTCCGATCCTTCAGCGGTTGTGTGCAACTCGTCGTAAAAGTCGGTGTCCAGATCGAAATCCAGATCGGCCATCAGATCAAAACAAATGGCCTGTGACGCTCTGCAACCGTTCAGGATGGCGTCGGCCACCCCGCGTTCAATGTTATACATGTCGACGCCGTTCAACGGTCCGTACCGGTCGACAAGCGAGCTATGAAACCCCGGTTCGATGTTGGTGACGCCCAGAACCTTGCCGTCCTGACGCGTCCACGCGGTGCTGCGCTGGGTAACAAAGATCGGTTCTGCCCCCATTGCGCGGGTCAGCCCGGACAGGGTTTCGATCCGCGCTGTCAGCCCGTCCAGAGAGCTCCGGGTTTCCGCATTGCCCAGGACCTCGGGCGCAAGTTTTGGGGCGTCGGTCAACGGCGGGTTGCTCGCCAGGTTCACCCGTTCGAACGAATGCGCGATTTCAGGGGTCAGGAACGCGTGCTTGGTGATCAGATACAGCTGATAAAGCGCGGATTTTTCCCGGATGAACAGTTGGAGCTTCAGACGTTCGCTTTCCGCTTCCACCACATCGTATGACGTGTTCTCGGCCAGGATCAAAGCGTCATTGATCCCGACATAGAACAGGATGTAACGGGTTTTCAGACCATCGATCAGGTTGAACCATGATTCAAAGTTTTCGATGTGTCCAAAGGTCGACTGGCCGTCAATCCCCGCATTTGCAATTGAAATCGGAATTCCGTCGTTGGCGAACAGCTTTTGCAACGACGCCTGATATGTCTGGGTGTCATCCAGAAACCGCTGGTCCGTGGTGCTGCCGCCAACCGTGATAATGTCGATGGCCCCGACGTCGGTCTCAAGCCCGCGAAAGCCGTTTTTGTCGCGGCTGTACACGATGGTTGCCGGGGTATCGGCAATCGGGTTGTCCCGCTCGATCCGCAGATCGCGTGGCTTTGTGAACTGGTGCAGCGCGTGCACATCGGAAAACCAGGTGCCAAAGACAAGCTCCAGGATCACGACGACCCCCAGAAGAATGAGCAAATTGATCCAGATCGTTCTCAGCATGCGTCAGTTTCCGGTTTGTTGAGCCATTCGGCGATGTTTCGGCCAGTGCTTGCGTGTGGCTTCGGTGCCGGCTGTCGATCAGATCTGGCGTCCGTCTGGTCCCTGCCCTCAAACGGAAGCCGGACCACCGTTTCGCGCTCAAGGGACAGGGCGGCCTGCTCAACCACGTCGTGTTCGGCTTGCATGGACGGCCCGAGCGGCGCGGCCCGCACAGCCGGGACACCAAGTTTGTCTTCCACAGTTTCTGCTACGGCGTGATTGAACTGCACCGCAGCTCCCGACACAGCCGCGAGGGCGGCACGGCCGGCCCGAACGGGGCGTCGGCGCTTTTGGTCAGTCCAGCTCATATTTGTTCTTGTAGTCCTCGGCCAGCGCGCTGTCCTGATTTTCCTTGCGCAGCACGCAGTTGCCGACGACCAGCCATTCGATGTCGGTCCCCATGAAACAGCGGAACGCGTCTTCGGGGGTGCAGACAATTGGTTCGCCCCGGACGTTGAACGACGTGTTGACCACAAGAGGGCAGCCGGTGCGTTCCTTGAACGCCGAGATCAGCTGGTGATAGCGCGGGTTGGTGTCGGCATGAACGGTCTGAATACGCGCGGAATAGTCGATATGCGTCACGGCGGGGATTTCGGACCGCACCACGTTCAGCTTGTCGATCCCAAACAGCGCATTTTCTTCGGGTGTCATCTGGCGGCGGCGGTCTTCGCGTACCGTGTCGACCAGCAGCATGTAGGGGCTGTCATGATCCAGATCGAACCACTCGGCCATGTCTTCGCGCAGAACCGACGGGGCAAAAGGGCGGAAACTCTCGCGAAACTTGACCTTGAGGTTCAGCAGCTTCTGCATGCTTTCCGATCGCGGATCGCCCAAGATAGACCGTCCGCCCAAGGCCCGAGGCCCGAATTCCATACGCCCGTTGAACCAGCCGACGGCTTTGCCATCTGCCAGCGCATCGGCGGTTTCGGCCACGACCTCGTCCATGGGGCGGACGTCGAACACGGCGCCAGCCGCAGTCAGGCGGGCTTCGATATCTGCCTGCTCGTACTCGGGGCCAAGATAACTGCCCTGCATCGCATCGCGTTTGCTTGTGTCGCGGTGCCGGTCATGGCCCAATTCGGTGTGATAGGCCGCATAGGCGCACCCAAGCGCGCCGCCTGCATCACCAGCCGCAGGCTGGATCCAGATGTTCTTGAACGCACCATCGCGCAGCACCTTGCCATTGGCCACACAGTTCAGCGCAACGCCCCCCGCCAGACACAGGTTCGGAATGCCGTATTCGGCGGCCAGTGACCGGGTCATCCGCAGGACGACTTCTTCCGTGACGGCCTGAACCGAGGCGGCGATGTCCATGTGGAAATCGTCCAGCTGATCGACATCAGGCTGACGCACCGGGCGACCGAAAAGATCGGCGAACTTGTCGTTCGTCATCGTCAACCCGGTGGCATAATTGAAATAGCTTTGGTCCAGCCGGAATGTCCCGTCCGGTTTCAGATCCATCAGCGTGTCGATGATCAGGTCCTTGAACCGGGGTGTGCCATAGGGCGCCAGGCCCATCACCTTGTATTCACCGCTGTTGACGCGAAACCCGGTGTAGTAGGTGAAGGCGGAATAGAGAAGGCCCAGAGAATGCGGGAAATGCAGCTCCCGGACGATCTCCAGATCCTTGCCCCGCCCGATGGCCACGGTGGATGTTGCCCATTCTCCAACGCCATCCAGCGTCAGCACCACGGCTTCGTCAAAAGGCGAAGGGAAATAGGCGCTGGCGGCGTGGCTGAAATGATGTTCGGCGAACATCATCTTGTCGGCCAGTTTCGCCTTGGGCTGCAGCTCGCGCAGTTCTTTCTGGATCAGATCTTTTTGGAAAAGTTTTTCCCGGATCCAGACTGGCATGGCGATGCGGAACGAATTGAAACCGCGCGGTGCGTTCGAGACATAGGTCTCAAGAAGCCGCTCGAACTTGAGGAACGGTTTGTCATAGAACACCACGTTGTCCAGATCATCGATTATCAGACCAGCTTCTTCCAGGACATATCGGATCGCCTCGATCGGGAACCGGGGATCGTGTTTCTTGCGCGTGAACCGTTCTTCCTGAGCGGCCGCCACGATCTGTCCATCCACCAACAGCGCCGCGGCGCTGTCATGGTAAAACGCCGAGATTCCAAGGATCGCGACCATATCAGAACAGGGTGTAGATAAACGGGGCTACGGCAGAGCCCTGGGTCAGGACAATCAGCCCGCCAAGCAAGACCATCATGATCAGGATGGGTGCCAGCCAGAACTTCTTTCTGGCCCGCATAAAGCTCCAGAGTTCACCAACGAATGACATTGCAAATCCTCCCGGATAAATACTGTTTCGCACCTCGGGTGCTTCAGAACTGGTTGCGCATCGACGACTTGGCCGTGTCCTGTTTGGTGACGTCGATCCAATAGCTGTCCGCGTCCGGATCGAACTTCTGGTTCAGCGGGTCTTTTCTGACGACCTGAAGTATCAGACCAATCGGCGTGACCGTTATGAAGAACAGGATGGCCATTACAATCGGCGAGACAATGAGGCTGAGCAGCATTCCGAACTTGAACCAAAGGCGGTTCAGTGGCTTCAGGAGGTCGGGCTTTACAACCGCGACAACACCAAAAACCGCGGCAATGGCCAACGCCCACCATCTGGGCGCACCACCCCCCCACAGCGGGAACAACGCAATGATGGCAAAAACCGCAGAAAAGACATAGCCAAACGACTTGTCCGATCCCATGCGGACTTCGGTATTGCCTTTAAGCTCAGACATGTGTCGGTCAACTTTCCTAACTTGGCCGGACCCGCGCCCTTGAGTTCAGGGAATTCAGGGCGTCGCCTTGGCCGCTTGCAAATGAATCTGTCGAAGTTTCCGGAAGCGATCAAGTTTTGGGGTGTGATTGTCGATCCGCAGGACACAATTTTTCGTTTTTGGCGCCATTTAGCGTGAGCAGGATGCTGCCATACGAATTCGGGCAAGTCTCCGAATCTGTCGTTCGCCGCGCCTTCGTCGAACACCGCCCGCGCGGAGAAGGTAGCCCCCTGTCCCTTCGCAACAAAGTTCGCCCAGGGTCAAAGCCGAAACCGCTTCGGCACTCTCAGATCGAAGACAGACCCGCGTTTGTGTTGAGGAAATACTGCGCAAAAATGGGACCGCTCGCGGCGCCCACCGCGCGGGCGTTTTCCCCCACGGTACCCGCTTCAACACAGGGCTCTATCAATCCGCGCTTGTCCTGGTTCACCAGGTATCGCTGAACCCGTTGGACAAGTTCATTGCGGACGTCCGAGGGGAAAGCGCCATCGACCAGAATGGCCTCGAAATCAATCACCGAGCATATCGACAACGACGCCTTGGCCAACTCTTGCGCTGTTTCCCCGATCCATGGATCGACATAGCGGGCAATCCCGCTCCAGTCCTGCAGGTTTCCCCACATCAGGTCCGGGTCCAGACCCGCTTCGATCAACCGGGCCTCCAGAAGATGCAGCGAGGCGGTATCGATCAGTTGCTGGCTTTCGCCCAGCGGCCCGGTCGTCCGCATGGAGCCGAGCGCGCCGGCATTGCCCCGATTGCCTTCGAAAACAGTGCCGTTCAGGACAATACCACCGCCGACAAACGAACCGATGTAGAAATAGGCAAAATCCCGGAAATCCCTGCCCCTGCCATACAAGTGCTCCGCATGGCAGGCGGCGGTGGCGTCATTGACAACGTAGACCGGCAAATCGCTGAACCGGGCGACCTCGGCTGCGAAATCCACATCTTTCCACGACCGAAACCGTTCAGCCGCCAGTCCGGTCAGATCATGCCATTTCCACAGTTCGAACGGAGTGCCGATCCCAACGCCGCAAACACGCCCATGAAGTTCCGAAGGCAGCCCCTCCAGAAGCCCGTCCATACCTTCTTGGAGGAACCCAAAGACCGCATCGGGTATCGGGTAGTCGTAGGTCGTGTGCAATTGCTCCCTGACGGTGCCGGTAAAATCCAGCAACAGCAGGTCGGCGCTCCGGCGTCCGATCTTTAGCCCGATGGAAAATGCGCCGTCCGGGTCCAGTTCAATGGGAATGGAAGGCTTGCCAACTTTGCCGCGGACCGGTTCGCCGCGACGGACCAACCCATCCTCCTGGAGATACCGCAAGATCGTGGACACCGTGGGTTTGGACAGGCCCGTGCGCCGCGCCAGCTCCGCGGCCGCGACGGTTTTGTGGCGCTGCAGGATGGACAGAATCAGACGCTCGTTATGGTCGCGCAAACCGCTTTGGTTCACGCCGCCCTGCCGTCTTGTCGTCATGTCTCCATCCATGCGGGCACAATAGATCTCTCATTTTCCAAAAGGAAGATAGCGCGTAAATGTTAGTTAGTAAAGTTTACAAACTAATTGACAGAGGCAACAGAATCAGGCCTTTTAGGCGTCAACCCGCAGAGGAGCGGGTGCGTGGCAGCCCCAAGGCCGGCCACACGTTTGAAAATGACATGGATGGGAGGACACCATGAAAAAACTGATGACAACTTCGGTCATTGCCCTGACCACCATGGCTGGCGCCGCGGCTGCGGATATCAACGCCTGCCTGATCACCAAGACCGACACCAACCCTTTCTTCGTCAAGATGAAAGAGGGTGCGACCGCCGCTGCCGAGGCAAACGGCATCAGCCTGTCGACGTTTGCCGGCAAGATCGACGGCGACGTCGAAAGCCAGGTTGCCGCCGTGGAAACCTGCATCGCCTCGGGTGCCAAGGGCATCCTGATCACCCCGACCGACAGCCGCGCCCTGACCCCGGTCATCACCCAGGCGCGCGACGCCGGTGCCCTGGTCATCGCGCTGGACACCCCGTTTGAACCGGCCAGCGTTGCCGATGCGACCTTTGCAACCGACAACTTCAAGGCAGGCGTTCTGATCGGTCAGTGGGCCGCCGCGAAACTCGGTGACGCCGCCGCAACCGCCAAGATTGCGCTGCTTGACCTGAACGCCTCCGAGATTTCCGTCGATTACCTGCGCAACAACGGCTTCCTTCAGGGCTTTGGCATCGACATCAAGGACCCGACCGACATCGGTGACGAAGACGATCCGCGGATCGTCGGCAATGACGTGACCAACGGCAACGAAGAAGGCGGCCGCACCGCGATGGAAAACCTGATGCAGATCGATCCGAGCATCAACGTGGTCTACACCATCAACGAACCGGCCGCCGCCGGGGCCTATGAGGCGCTGAAATCGGTAGGCCGCGAAAACGAAGTGCTGATCGTGTCGGTCGATGGTGGCTGTCCCGGTGTTCAGAACATCGCCGAGGGCGTGATCGGCGCGACCTCCATGCAGTTCCCGCTGCTGATGGCCTCGCTCGGCATCGAAGCGATCAAGACCTGGGCCGAAACCGGTGAAAAGCCGGAAAACACCGAAGGTCTCGACTTCTACAATACCGGGGTCGAGCTGATCACGGACGAGCCGGTGGATGGCATTCCGTCACTCTCCTCGACCGAAGGCCTGAACAAGTGCTGGGGCTGATCCCCGCCTGAAAACAAGCGCCGGGGCAGCCATTGCCCCGGCAATTTGCCCACAGACCAACACCTTTGACCACACTCGAAATCACAGCTTAAGCTGAGGGTGAGGGGGCCCGTCATGACAACCAAAGCCAGCTACGAACAGGTCATCGACCAGGGCGACACAAAGGTCGCCACGTTCGACACCCGCCATCACACCTTGCTGGACCGCATCCAGCATATCCTGCACAACAACCCGACCTACGTGCCGGTCATCGTCCTGATGCTCAGCCTGGGCGCGTTCTGGATCATCGCGGGCGGACGGTTCTTTTCGGCCTTCAACCTCTCGCTGATCATGCAGCAGGTGTCGATCATCGGCATGCTGGCGGCGGCGCAATCGCTGATCATCATCACCGCCGGGATCGACCTGTCGGTCGCCGCGATCATGATCCTGATGTCGGTGATCATGGGCAATCTTGCCGTCAATCTCGGGGTGCCATCGCCGCTAGCCATTCTTGTCGGCTGTGCCGGGGGGGTCGCCGCAGGCGCCATGAACGGATTGCTGATCACCAAGGTCAAACTGCCGCCCTTCATCACCACCCTGGGGACGTGGTCGATCTTCTTTGCCCTGAACCTGTGGCTTTCGGGCGCACAGTCGATCCGCAGCCAGGATATCGACGAAAAGGCGGCCTTCCTGAAATTCTTCGGCAACGCGATCAACATCGGCGGCGCGCGCATCACCTTTGGCGTGATCCTGATGATCGTGATCTTTGTCGTGCTCTGGTACATGCTGAACAAGACCGCCTGGGGCCGCCACGTCTATGCCATCGGTGACGACATGGAAGCCGCCGAAATGTCGGGCATCCGGACGGAACGCACATTGGTGTCTGTCTATATGCTCGCCGGTCTGGTCTGTGCCATCGCCGGTTGGGCCTCGATCGGCCGGGTCGGCTCGATCTCGCCGCAATCCTTCTACGAAGGCAACCTGCAGTCCATCACCGCCGTGGTGATCGGTGGCATTTCCCTCTTTGGCGGGCGCGGGTCGATCATGGGGGCGCTCTTTGGCGCGCTGATCGTCGGCGTCTTCCAGTCGGGGCTGCGCATGGCCGGCGTCGACGTGCTCTGGCAGGTCTTCGCCATCGGCTGGCTCATCATCATCGCGGTCGCGATCGACCAATGGATCCGGAGGGTTTCCGCATGACACCTGTTGTTCAGGCAAAAGGCATCGTCAAACGCTATGGCCATGTCACCGCCATCGACCATTCCGACTTCGAATTGCGCCCGGGCGAAATCCTTGCCGTGATCGGCGACAACGGCGCCGGCAAAAGCTCGATCGTCAAGGCGATCTGCGGCGCCACCGTCCCCGACGAGGGCGAGATCCTGATCGAGGGCAAGCCGGTCAAGTTCTCATCGCCCATCGAGGCGCGCGAAATGGGGATCGAGATCGTCTACCAGAACCTCGCCCTCTCCCCTGCCCTGTCCATTGCCGACAACATGTTCACCGGGCGTGAACTGCGCAAGGAAGGCTTCATGGGCAAATATCTTCGGATGCTCGACAAACCGGCGATGGAGAAATTTGCCCGCGAAAAGCTGACCGAGCTGGGGTTGATGACGGTGCAGTCGATCAAGCAACCGGTCGAAACCCTGTCCGGCGGTCAACGCCAGGGCGTGGCCGTGGCGCGCGCCGCCGCCTTTGCCACCAAGTTCATCATCATGGACGAACCCACCGCCGCGCTCGGGGTCAAGGAAAGCCGCAAGGTGCTGGAACTGATCAAGGACGTGCGCGCCCGTGGCATTCCGATCATCCTGATCAGCCACAACATGCCCCATGTCTTCGAAGTGGCCGAC
Source organism: Seohaeicola saemankumensis (assembly GCF_020171285.1). Taxonomy (GTDB): domain Bacteria; phylum Pseudomonadota; class Alphaproteobacteria; order Rhodobacterales; family Rhodobacteraceae; genus JAIUZI01. Next base: position 20,075 of record NZ_JAIUZI010000006.1, on the reverse strand, counting down.
CGGATCCACATCCACCGGCTTGGCAAGCGGCTGTGCACCATTGACCCTAGGGACTACACGATGTCCGACGCGGTGGCCTTCATGACCGGGGCCAAGGAGCCGCCCGCCGAAAACGCCGCATGACATCCCCCGAGGACATAGCCGGGGCGTTGTTGGAACGCGTTCTGAGCGCCCCGCAAAAGGGCAGGCGCAAACTGGTGGCCCTGGCCGGCCCTCCTGCATCGGGCAAATCCACCCTGGCCGAGGTTCTGGCGTCGCGCCTGACGAACGCGGGATGCTCTGCCTCGGTCGTCGGAATGGATGGCTTTCATCTGGACAACAGGGTTCTTCTGCTGCGGGGGATATCAGACCGAAAAGGTTCACCGGAAACCTTTGATGTCGAGGGGTTCCTGCGCCTGGTACCGGCGCTTCGCGATGCCGAGCAGGTGTATTATCCAACGTTCGATCGGGAAGAAGACCTCGCGCGTTCCGCAGCGGGAATAATCGACGCTCAGTGTGAATGTGTTGTCATCGAAGGCAACTACCTCCTGTTCGACGCGCCCCATTGGCGGGATTTGGTCCCGCATTGGGATCTGACAGTCCGGCTGGACGTCCCGCCGAAGGTGCTGAAACAAAGGCTGGTCCAGCGCTGGCTGGATTTTGGGCTGCCAGGCGATCAGGCGGAAAAGCGTGCGATGGCCAATGACATGGTGAACGCGACGATGATCGCGACACATGCGTTACCGGCGTCAATCACGGTCTGACTGGGGAATTCGGCCAGATGCCACCAGACCAATTCGAACCCGTCTCTGCCAGGACAGCGACGCTGCCCCCCAAGCTTGAAATTTGATCTGGAGTAGTGGCTGCGTTCTGAGTTGAAGAGGTTAGGAACAGAGGCCTGGACGGATGCGAATTTTGAGATGCCCCCAAGAAACCTAGGGGCACCTCACGTTGTGCATTTCGCGATTAGCTGACCTCTTTTACAGAAGCTCAAACTACAGGCTTATCGCGACAGCCGACGAGTTACTTCCGGCTACCGGACTGTTCCAACGGCGCGTTTGGGCTCTGCTAGACCCCGAGCTCCCCCCAGTCATCCAGGCCGGCTGCGAGATCGGCGCCTGTTGAGTCAGGTTCTGACGCGCCACCTTCGAAATGGGCAGCAGCATCGACCGCGCAAGCATCCGCGCCACAGGCGTCATCCTGCCCGTCAAAGCCCTGATCCGAGCCGCAGCTGTAACCGCCGCACAGAGCACCCAGCCCAAGCCCGGCGGTCTCGTCCCCTTCGTCGCCCTCATCGCCTTCGTCCAGTTCGTCCCCTTCGTTGCCCTCGTCGTTTTCGTCGTTCTCGTCGTTTTCATCGTTTTCGTTGCCTTCGTCGCCCTCATTTCGTTCGTCGCCCTCATCACCCTCGTTGTGTTCGTCGTCCTCATTGCCTTCGTTGCCCTCGTCGTTCTCGTCGCCCTCGTCGCCTTCATCATTCTCGTTGGCTGTTTCGTCGCCCTCGTTACCTTCGTCCCCTTCATCACCCTCGTTATCCTCGTTGCCTTCGTCCCCTTCGTCGCCCTCGTCGCCTTCGTCATTCTCATTGTCCTCGTCGGTCTCGTTGTTTTCGTTGCCTTCGTTGCCCTCGTCATCCTCGTCACCTTCGTCCCCTTCGTCGCCTTCGTTGCCCTCGTCCCCTTCGTCATTCTCGTCGTCCTCGTTGCCTTCGTCGCCCTCGTTGTACTCGTCGCCCTCGTCATAAAGACCAGTCCCGGCGCCTTCGTCGCCTTCATCGTTTTCGTTGCCCTCGTTGTCCTCGTTGCCCTCGTCGCTCTCGTTGTTTTCGTCGTCCTCGTCGCCTTCGTCATCCTCGTCGCCTTCGTTGCCCTCGTCGCCCTCATCCCCCTCGTCGTTTTCATTGTCCTCGTTGCCCTCGTCATTCTCATTGCCCTCATCCGTCTCGTCACCTTCATCATCCTCGTTGCCTTCGTCGCCTTCGTCGTTTTCATCGCCCTCGTCGTTTTCATTGCCCTCGTTGCCCTCGTCACCGGCGGCCGAGGTCTCGTCGCCCTCGTTGCCTTCGTCGCCTTCGTCTCCCTCATCGCCTTCGTTATCCTCGTCGCCCTCGTTGTTCTCGTTGCCTTCGTCGCCTTCGTCTCCCTCGTCTTTCTCGTTTCCTTCATCGCCTTCATCACCCTCATCCCCTTCGTCGCCTTCGTCGGATTCGCTGAAGTCCACGTAGGATCCGTCGCCGCCCTCGTTGCCTTCATCGTTCTCGTTGCCTTCGTCACCTTCGTCGTTCTCGTTGCCTTCGTCGTCCTCCTCGCCCTCGTTGTTCTCGTCGTTCTCATCTCCCTCGTCGCCTAGCGCCGTGGATTCGTCTCCTTCGTTGTCCTCGTTGTTTTCATCGCCTTCGTTGCCTTCGTAGCCCTCGTCGTACTCGTCTCCTTCATTGCCTTCGTCGTATTCGTCGCCTTCATCCCCCTCGTCACTCTCATCGCCCTCGTCGCTCTCATTGCCCTCGTCGCCCTCGTCGCCTTCGTTGTCCTCGTCACCCTCGTTGCGTTCGTCGGCCTCATCGCCCTCGTCGTGTTCGTCGTCCTCGTTGCCTTCGTTGCCCTCGTCATTCTCGTTGCCTTCGTCGCCTTCATCGTTCTCGTTGGCGGTTTCGTCGCCTTCATTTCCCTCGTCGTTCTCGTCACCTTCGTCGCCTTCGTTGCCCTCGTCGCTTTCGTTGCCCTCGTCGCCTTCGTCGCCCTCGTTGTCCTCGTCGGATTCGTTGTTCTCGTTCCCCTCGTCGCCCTCGTCGTTTTCGTCGCCTTCGTCGCCTTCGTCGTTCTCGTCTCCTTCGTCGCCTTCATCACTCTCGTCGTCTTCGTTGTCCTCGTTGCCTTCGTTGCCCTCGTCGCCCTCGTCATAGAGCCCGGTCGAGGTGCCTTCGTCGCCCTCGTCGTTTTCATTGCCCTCGTTGTCCTCGTTCCCCTCGTCGCCTTCGTTCCCCTCGTCGCCCTCGTCGTTCTCGTCATCCTCGTCACCCTCGGAGTTGGCGGTCGTTACGCCCCAGACGCCTTCGTCGCCCTCATCGCCTTCGTCGCTTTCATTGTCCTCGTTGCCCTCGTCATTCTCGTTGCCTTCGTCCCCTTCGTCCCCTTCATCATCCTCGTTGCCTTCGTCGCCTTCGTCGTTTTCATCGCCCTCGTCGTTTTCATTGCCCTCGTTGCCCTCGTCACCTGCGGCCGAGGTCTCGTCGCCCTCGTTGCCTTCGTCGCCTTCGTCTCCCTCATCGCCTTCGTTATCCTCGTCGCCCTCGTTGTTCTCGTTCCCTTCGTCGCCTTCGTCGCCCTCGTCCCGTTCGTTCCCTTCATCGCCTTCGTCGTTCTCGTCGCCTTCGTCCCCCTCATCGGCTTCGCTCTGGTCGTTGTAATAATACCCGACCAGGGTATCGCCGCCCTCGTTGCCTTCGTCGTTCTCGTTGCCTTCGTCGCCCTCATTGTTCTCGTTGCCCTCGTCGTCCTCGTCTCCCTCGTTGTTTTCGTCTCCTTCATCCCCCTCATCGCCTAGGGCCGCTGTTTCGTTGCCTTCGTTGTCTTCGTCGCCCTCGTCGTACTCGTTGTACTCATCCCCTTCGTCGCCCTCGTAGCCCTCGTCGTTTTCGTCGTACTCATCGTTCTCGTCGTCTTCGTTGTCCTCATCCGCCTCGTCGCCCTCATTGCCCTCGTCGCCTTCGTCGCCTTCGTTATCCTCATCACCCTCGTTGCGTTCGTCGGCCTCATCGCCCTCGTCGTGTTCGTCGTCCTCGTTGCCTTCGTTGCCCTCGTCGTTCTCGTTGCCTTCGTCGCCTTCATCGTTCTCGTCGGCCGTCTCGTCACCCTCGTCGCCTTCGTCGTTCTCGTTGCCTTCGTCGCCTTCGTTGCCTTCGTCGCTTTCGTTGCCCTCGTCGTCCTCGTCGCCCTCGTTGTCCTCATCGGATTCGTTGTTCTCGTTGCCCTCGTCGCCCTCGTCGTTTTCGTCGTCCTCGTCGCCCTCGTCGTTTTCGTTGCCCTCGTCCCCCTCGTCGCCTTCGTCGTCTTCGTTCGACTCGTTGCCTTCGTTGTACTCGTCACCCTCGTCGTAGAGACCGGTCGACGCCCCCTCGTCGCCCTCGTCGCTTTCGTTGCCCTCGTTGTCCTCGTTACCCTCGTCTCCCTCGTTGTTCTCGTCGCCTTCGTCGCCTTCGTCGTCCTCGTCCCCTTCGGACCCAGGGTTGTTCAGGCCATAGACACCTTCGTCGCCTTCATCGCCCTCATCGCCTTCGTTGTCTTCATCGCCTTCGTTGTTCTCATTGTCCTCGTTGTTCTCGTCGCGTTCGTTGCCTTCGTCCCCCTCGTCATTCTCGTTGTTCTCGTCGCCTTCATCGCCCTCGTCACCCTCGTCTCCTTCGTCTCCCAAGGCAGAACTCTCGTCCCCTTCGTCGTCCTCATCCCCTTCGTCGCCTTCGTCGCCTTCATTGTTTTCGTCGTTCTCGTTGTTCTCGTTATTCTCGTTCCCCTCGTTGCCTTCGTCGTGTTCGTTGCCCTCGTCTCCTTCGTCGCCTTCGTCGCCTTCGTCCCCCTCATCGGCTTCGCTCTGATCGTTGTAGAAATACCCGACCAGGGTATCGCCACCCTCGTTGCCTTCGTCGCCCTCGTTGCCTTCGTCGCCCTCGTCGTTCTCGTTGCCTTCGTCGTTTTCCTCGCCCTCGTTGTCCTCGTCGTTTTCATCCCCCTCATCGCCTAGCGCCGCGGATTCATTGCCTTCGTTGTCTTCGTTGCCCTCGTCGCCCTCGTTGTACTCATCCCCCTCGTCGCCCTCGTAGCCCTCGTCGCTTTCGTCGTATTCGTCTCCCTCATCGGACTCGTCGCCTTCATCGGCTTCATCGCCTTCGTTGTTTTCGTCCCCCTCGTCGTTCTCGTCGTCCTCGTCGCCCTCGTCGTTCTCGTTGCCTTCGTCGCCCTCGTTTCTCTCGTCGTCTTCGTTGTTTTCGTCGCCTTCGTTGCCCTCGTCGCCTTCGTCCCTTTCGTTCCCCTCGTCGCCCTCGTCGTTCTCGTCGCCCTCGTCGCCCTCGTCGCCTTCGTTTCCGGTCACGCTGGCTTCATTGCCCTCGTCCCCTTCGTTCCCCTCGTCGCCCTCGTCGTTCTCATTGCCTTCGTCGCCCTCGTCATTCTCATCGCCCTCGTCGCCTTCGTTGTCTTCGTTTCCTTCGTTGAACTCGTCGCCCTCGTTCCCTTCATCACCTTCGTTGCCTTCATCCCCCTCGTCGGGCGAGCCGGCCTCGTCGCCCTCGTCCCCCTCGTCGCCTTCGTCGTTTTCGTTGCCCTCGTCGTTCTCGTCGTTCTCGTCGCCTTCGTCGCCTTCATCATCCTCGTCGTTCTCGTTGCCTTCGTTGGTACCTCCCGGCTCGTCCCCCTCGTCGCCTTCGTCTCCCTCGTTGCCTTCATCCCCCTCGTCGTTCTCGTCGCCCTCGTTGCCTTCATCGCCCTCGTTTCGCTCATCCCCCTCGTTGCCTTCGTCGCCTTCGTTGTTCTCGTTGCCCTCATCGCCCTCGTCGTTTTCGTTGTCTTCGTTGCCTTCGTTGTCCTCGTTGCCCTCGTTGCCTTCGTTTGTCCCGCTCAGTTCATCTCCCTCGTTGCCTTCGTCGCCTTCGTCGCCTTCATTCCCCTCATCGCCTTCATCGCCTTCGTCCCCCTCGTCTCCCTCATTGCCGTCGTTGCCCGCTTCGTCGGTGCCTGACCCTTCATCCCCTTCGTTGCCCTCGTCATTCTCGTCGCCCTCGTCGCCCTCGTTGCCTTCGTTGCCCTCGTCGTTTTCGTTGCCTTCGTTGTTCTCGTCGCCTTCGTTGTCCTCGTTGCCCTCATTGCCCTCGTTTGTTCCGTTGAGTTCATCGCCTTCGTTGCCCTCATCGCCTTCGTCGTTTTCGTTCCCCTCGTCGCCCTCGTCGCCTTCGTTGCCTTCGTTGTTCAGATCAGGCTCGTCGCCCTCGTCGCCCTCATCGTCTTCATCGTTTTCATTGCCTTCGTCGCCCTCGTCGCCTTCGTCGCCCTCATCGCCCTCGTCGTCCTCGTTGTTCTCGTCGGCTTCGTCGCCTTCGTTGCCTTCGTCATTCTCGTTGTTCTCGTCGCCCTCGTCATTCTCGTCGCCTTCGTCACCCTCATCCCCCTCGTCGCCGTCGTCTTCGTTGCCCTCGTCCCCTTCATCCTGTTCGTTCCCTTCATCCCCCTCGTTGTTCTCGTTGTCTTCGTCGCCCTCGTCCCTTTCGTCGCCTTCGTCGCCTTCATCATTCTCGTTGTTCTCGTTCCCTTCATCGCCCTCGTCGTTCTCATCGCCTTCGTCGCCCTCGTTGCCCAAGGCGGTTTCGTCTAGCTCGTCGCCCTCATTGCCCTCGTCCCCTTCGTCGTTCTCGTCGCCTTCATCTCGCTCATTGCCCTCATCTTGCTCGTTGCCCTCGTCGTCCTCGTTGTCCTCGTTGCCTTCATTCCCTTCATCCCCCTCGTCTCCGGCGACCAGCTCGTCGCCTTCGTTGTTCTCGTCGCCTTCGTCGTCTTCGTTGCCCTCATCATCTTCGTCGCCTTCGTCGTGCTCCAGACCCTCGTCGTTCTCGTCGTTCTCGTTGCCTTCGTCAGCCTCGTTCCCCTCATCGCCCTCATCACCTTCGTCACCTTCATCGTAGGCATAGGCCTGGTCACCGAAGATACCATTTGAGACCTCGTCTCCTTCGTTGCCCTCATCCCCTTCGTCACCCTCGTTGTCCTCGTTGCCTTCGTCACCCTCGTTGCCCTCGTCCCCTTCGTCGTTCTCGTCGTCCTCGTTGCCTTCGTCGCCCTCGTTGTTCTCATCTCCCTCGTCGTTCTCATCGAACTCGTCGGCTTCGTCGTCTTCGTCCCCTTCGTCGTTTTCATTCCCTTCGTCGTTCTCGTCGTGCTCGTCGCCCTCGTCCCTGTCGTTCAGAGTGTTGGTTTCGTTGCCCTCGTCATCTTCGTCCCCCTCGTCGCCTTCGTTGTTCTCATCGCCTTCATCGTCCTCGTCATACTCGTCGGCCTCGTCCCCCTCATCGCCTTCGTCGCCTTCATTCGCCTCGTCATCCTCGTTGTTTTCGTCGTTTTCGTTGCCTTCGTCGTCTTCGTCGTTCTCGTCTCCCTCGTTGCCCTCGTCCCCTTCGTCGTACTCGTCGCCTTCGTTGCCTTCATCGCCTTCGTTGAACTCGTCGCCCTCATTCCCGTCGAACTGGGTCTCGTCCCCCTCGTTGCCCTCGTCTCCTTCAAATCCTTCGTCGCCCTCGTCCCCTTCGTCGCCCTCGTCGCCTTCCTCGCCTTCGTTATTCTCATCGCCTTCATCGCCCTCGTCATACTCGTCCCCCTCGTCCCCTTCGTCGCCCTCATTCGCCTCGTCGCCTTCGTTGCCTTCGTCGTTCTCGTCGCCTTCGTCGCCCTCGTCGTTTTCGTCGTTCTCGTCGCCTTCATCACCTTCGTTACCTTCGTCGTCCTCGTCGCCTTCTACGCCCTCGTCACCTTCATCACCTTCGTCGCTTTCGTCGCCTTCATCCTCGGTCTCATCCCCCTCGTTTCCTTCGTCGCCCTCGTCGTTCTCATCGTCCTCGTTTCCCTCGTTCGCCTCGTCGCCTTCGTCTCCTTCGTCTCCCTCGTTGTCTTCGTCACTTTCGTTGCCTTCATTGCCTTCATCATTTTCGTCGCCTTCGTCGCCTTCGTTGCCTTCATCATTTTCATCGTCTTCGTCGTATTCGTCGCCCTCGTCGTCCTCGTTGTCTTCATTGCCTTCGTCATAGGAATAAACGGACTCATTGCCCTCATTGTCCTCGTCGGCCTCGTCGCCTTCGTTGTATTCGTCCCCTTCATCACCCTCGTCGTCTTCGTTGCCCTCGTCTCCCTCGTCGCCTTCGTCGCCCTCGTCCTTCTCGTTGTCCTCGTTGCTTTCGTTGCCCTCGTCCCCCTCGTCGTTCTCGTCATTCTCGTCGTGCTCGTTGCCTTCGTCGCCCTCGTCCCCCTCGTCGTCTTCGTCACCTTCGTCGCCTTCGTCGCCCGCTTCGTCGCCTTCATCGCCCTCGTTGTTCTCGTTGCCCTCGTCGCCTTCGTTACCTTCGTCCCCCTCGTTGTTCTCATCGCCCTCGTCGTCCTCGTCGCCCTCATCCCCCTCATCGCCTTCGTCCAGTTCGTCCGCCTCGTTGTTCTCGTTGTCCTCATTGCCCTCGTCGTATTCGTCGTTCTCGTCGCCCTCGTCGTCTTCGTTGCCCTCATTGGCCTCGTCACCTTCATCCCCGGTGTCGGACAGTTGAGGCGGGTCAAAGACCGGGGCGCCGCCGATCACCAGCTCGGCCTGATCAGACGTCATTACTTCGATGTGGTCTCCGGTTTCACTGGGTTGGGCCAGGAAAAATTCACGAACGAAATCAAGCGAGAAGGCAAAAAGGGCCATTATCAAACTCCCAAATGAATGAAGGAAACGCACATGCGGTCAGCACTGTACGGGAAAGCCGGGTATCGGACGAATGTGGGTGCTCAGCAGAACGGGACCGTAATCGGCACCACGATACGGTGAGACGTCTTCGACAAGCTGGCGCTTCTTCGATCGTCATCGCACCCCCCCAAGGGTGTTTCCAACGCGAGGCCGGGAACACCTTAAATCATAAGAAAAACATACACGATTCGTAAAGTTTTCGATGGCTTGGCACCAATGGCAGCCTTGGTGTTCACCAAAGAGGCGAAGTTCCCGGCAACGGGCAGGACAAGGCGCCAGGCCTCGACCGTCAGGTTTTACCCAGGCCGATTTCGGGCTAGACTACCGGGCGACAGATCCTCGGAGCATTGCACCATGATAAGACTTGTTTGCCTCATCGTTGTCTTGCTGATGCCAACGGTCGTGTCTGCAAACCGGGTCGCGCTGGTGATTGGCAATTCGAACTATTCGAACGTCGCCACGCTCGAAAATCCGGAAAACGACTCCCGTGAGGTCACCAAGGCTCTGCAAAGCCAGGGTTTTGACGTGGTTCAGCGCGACAACCTCGACCGGAACACCTTCCTCGACGCGCTGAGAGAGTTTCGCACGCTGGCGGACAAGTCAGACATCGCACTGGTCTATTTCGCCGGCCACGGGATCGAAATCGGCGGGGTGAACTACCTCATGCCGGTGGATTCCGTTCTCGAGGATGAACGCGACGCCAGTGTCGAGATGATCCAGCTGGAAGTCGTACTGCGACAGATATCGGGCGCCCGCAGCATGAAGATGGTCGTGCTTGACGCCTGCCGGAACAACCCGTTCATCGCACGGATGAAACGCCTGAATTCCGGCCGCAACGTCCGCGCCGGTCTTGGCGACAATGTCAAATCGCAAGCGGATACATTGATTGCCTATGCCGCGGCGGCCGGGGCAATCACGCCTGACGGAGAGGCTGGCGGCAATTCTCCTTTCACCCAAGCCTTTCTGAAGGTCATGCAAGGGCCGCCGGTGGATGTTCGTCGGTTCTTTGGTTCCGTTGCGGACGAAATGCGCAAGACCGTTCCGGGATCCGAGCCCTTTGTTTACACCTCTCTGGGCGGGCAGGAGTTCGTGATCAACCCGAACAACGCCTCGCCGGAACCGGCCACCGCCGAAGAGCCGCCCGCATCGTTGCAGGGGCAGTCTCAGACCGAGGCGTCGACCGATGCAGAACGCATGGCCGCCGCTGCTGCCGCGCTGATGACGGACTATCTCGAAGCCGACCGGCTGCAATCGCTGGAAGCCTGGAACGGGTTCCTCATCAAGTACAGGGCGATGAGCTTTCACCAGCTTTACTCGCGCGCTTTGGAAAAGAGGGACACCCTGATTGCGCTGAATTCCAAAGGCGCGAACACTGGCGCCCCTGTGAAAACACCTCCGTCGGACCGAAGTTCTGCCGTTTCCGCACCGGTCGCCGCGACGGGATCCGAGCAGGAAGCGTTGTCGCCAGAGCAGGACGAACGACTGGCCTCACTGGGAGATGAGGCAACCGCGCCCGCGCCGCCACCTGAAACAGAGCCGGCCCCCGCGCAAGTGGACCTGCCAGAGACCACAAAAGAAGCAGCGATCGAGATTCAGAAATTGCTGGCCAGCCGGAATTGTTACCGGGGGGCGATCGACGGTATCCTTGGTCGCAATTCCCGAAACGGATTGAGCCAGTTGGAAAAGCGGTTGAACACCGGGCTTCCGGCCCGCTCCGGGTCGAGCCTGGATCAGTTGCACGACGTCATTACGGTCTTGCGCGCAAACCCCCAGGTGAACTGCCCGAAAAGGCAGGCAACCGTTCGCCGCAAACCCAGTTCCGGTCAGACGCAGCGGAAACCCAACCCGGCTCCGGCGCCCACCGTTCAACCCAGAGCGACCCCGGCACCCCAGCCTGCTCCGGTCGAGACCCAAGACTACAAATGCAGGCAGTGCTGACGCCTTTCAGCAAGGATTTGCCAGCTTTCAGAGGATTTCGGGTGCAGTCAGACCAATTCGAACCGTCTCTACATGGACAGGATGGCTGCCCCCCGCAAACAAGGTCACGGTTCGACATCCGCTTGTTTTGCATCTAGGTTTTGCCAAGCCGCTTCCACTTTCCAAACGCACGGAGCCTCCTTGGCCTTTACCCTCAAACAGCTTCGCTACTTCGTCGCGGTCGCAGAACACGGATCGGTCAGCCGGGCGGCGCAGACGCTGGCGATCTCGCAATCGGCCGTGACCGAGGCGATCAAGTTCCTCGAGGACGACCTCGGCATCCAGCTGTTCGACCGCCACCCGCGCGGGCTCAACATCACGCACAAGGGGCACCAGTTCCTGCGCCATGCCACCTCGATCCTCGCCGAAGTCTCCGGCGCCCGCCGCGCGCTGACCGAAAAGGAAGAGGAGATCGGCGGCGAGCTGCACCTCGGTGTCACCTCACTGATGGCCGGCTACGTCATGTCCGACCTGCTGGCCCGCTACCGCCGCGCCAATCCACAGGTCGAGGTCTCGGCCATCGAGGATAACGGCGAATACCTCGAACACCTGCTGATCGGCGGCGAGCTGGACGTGGCCGTCATGGTGGTGTCGAACCTGCACGACAAACTGGCGCTGCAGATGGAGATCCTCGATGTCTCGCCCTACCGGCTGTGGCTGCCCATCGGTCACCGGCTGGTCACCCACGACAGCATCAACGTCGACGACCTCGGTGGCGAACAGCTGATCATGCTCGACATCGACGAAATGGGCGAAGCGGCGATGAACCTGCTCTCCGCCCTCGGCCGGCGCCCCCGCATCGCCTTCCGGACCCGCTCGGTCGAGGCGGTCCGCAGTCTTGTCGCCACCGGCGCCGGAATCGCGCTCCTGCCCGACCTCGTCTACCGCCCGTGGTCGCTGGAAGGCGACCGCATAGAATCGCGTGACGTTTCCGGCGCCCTGCCGGTGGTGCAGGTCGGAATGGCCTGGCGCAAGGGCTCTCCCCTGTCCCCCGCCGCCCGCGATTTCATCGCAATTGCCAAGGGACATCAGGCGGTTAGAGACAGGTAGTCTGACCTATCGGAAAAACCGAAACCGAGTTTCTGGTTATTGAATTTGCGAAACCGCGAAACGCGGCTCATCCTTTCCCCAGCCAGGAAAGGCCACTCATCGGCCGATCCGAGAAGCTATCCAACAAGGGAGTTCTCCGATGACATCGTTTCTGAAAAACTGCACCGCGCTGGTCGCAGCCGGCGTCGTGGCCGGACAGGCCAGCGCCGCCGACATGCTCACGGCCATCGGCCCCGGCGAAGGGCAGGTCGATATCGTGGCCTGGCCGGGATACATCGAGCGCGGCGAAACCATGGCCGAATTCGACTGGGTCACCAAGTTCGAAGAGGCCACCAGCTGCAAGGTCAACGTCAAGACCGCCAACACCTCCGACGAGATGGTCGCGCTGATGAACGAGGGCGGCTTCGACCTCGTCACGGCCTCCGGCGACGCCTCGCTGCGGCTGATCGCGGGCAAGCGCGTGCAACCCGTCAACACCGCCCTGATCCCCAGCTGGGACACCGTCGATGACCGGCTCAAGGAAGCGCCCTGGCACTACGTCGGCGGCCAGCACTACGGCACCCCCTACATGTGGGGCCCCAACGTGCTGATGTACAACACCGAAGCTTTCGGTGACGCGCCCCCGACCTCGTGGAACGTGGTGTTCGAGGAAATGACCCTGCCCGACGGGCAGAGCAACGCCGGCCGCGTGCAGGCCTACGATGGCCCGATCCATGTGGCCGACGCCGCCAACTACCTGATGCACCACCAGCCCGACCTCGGCATCACCTCCCCCTACGAGCTGAACGCCGATCAATACGCCGCCGCGCTCGACCTGCTGCGTGGACAGCGCGAACTGGTCAGCCGCTACTGGCACGACGCCTTCATCCAGATCGACGACTTCAAGAACGAAGGCATCGTCGCGTCGGGCTCCTGGCCGTTCCAGGTCAACCTGCTGCAGGGCGACAACGCCCCGGTCGCCTCGGTGATCCCGGTCGAGGGCGCAACCGGCTGGGCCGACACCACCATGATGCACGTGGACGCCGAACACCCCAACTGCGCCTACATGTGGATGGAACACACCCTCAGCTCCAACCTGCAGTCCGACCTCTCGGTCTGGTTCGGCGCCAACCCCTCGGTTCCGGCGGCCTGCACCGACGGCCGCGGCATGCAGACCGCCGAAGGCTGCACCAAGAACGGGATGGACGACTTCGAACGCATCAAGTTCTGGCAGACCCCGGTCAGCAAATGCGAAAGCCAGGGGGAATGCGTGCCCTACTACCGCTGGGTGTCCGACTACATCGGCGTGATCGGCGGCCGCTGATCACCCCACCCGGACACAACTGAAATCAGCCTGCCGCCAAAACCGGCGGCAGGCCAAGGAACGGATTGTTCATGACAACTGCCGTGCGCTTTTCCCGCGTCTCCCGCCACTATGGGCCCGTCAAGGCCGTGAACGACGTCGATATCGACATCGCCGAAGGCGAATTCTTCGCCATGCTGGGCCCTTCCGGCTCCGGCAAGACAACCTGCCTGCGCCTGATCGCCGGTTTCGACCAGCCCACCTCGGGCGAGATCGAGATCTTCGGGGACTCCGCCCATGGCGTGCCGCCCTACAAACGTCACGTGAACACCGTGTTCCAGGATTACGCCCTGTTCCCGCACCTCAACGTGGTCGACAACGTCGCCTATGGGCTAATGATCGCGGGCCAGCCCAAGACCGAGCGCCGCCGCGCCGCCGAAGAAGCGCTGGAAATGGTCGCCCTGCCCGGCTACGGCGGCCGCCGCCCGTCCGAACTCTCCGGCGGCCAGCGGCAGCGCGTCGCGCTGGCCCGCGCGCTGGTCAACCAGCCCAAGGTGCTGCTGCTGGACGAACCGCTGGGCGCGCTCGACCTCAAGCTGCGCGAACAGATGCAGGAAGAACTCAAGGCATTGCAGCGCAAGCTCGGCATCACCTTCGTCTTCGTCACCCATGACCAGGGTGAGGCATTGTCGATGGCCGACCGGGTCGCCGTCTTCAACGAGGGCCGGATCGTGCAGGTCGGCAAACCGCACGACATCTACTACCGCCCCGACGTGCCCTTCGTGGCCGATTTCGTCGGCTCCTCCAACGTGCTGCCGCCGCACCTGACCGAGGAACTCACCGGCACCTGGACCCACGCCACCGTCCGGCCCGAGGCGGTGCGCCTGTCCGACACCGGCCTGCCCGCGACGGTCCGCTCCTCCAGCTTCATCGGCACCGCCACCCGCGTCACCATGGATACCGAACACGCCACCATCGTGGCGCTGCTGCCCAAGGGCGCCGCCGTGCCGCACAGCGGCGACAAGGTCCACGTGACATGGGACCCCGCCGACCTGCACCTGATGGAGCAGGGCGGATGACCGATACCGTCCCCGATACCCCGCGCAGCGGCCCGCTGGTCCGCCTGTCGGACCTGCTCTGGCGCAACCCCCGGCTGACCGTCTTTCTGCTGCTGGCACCGCCGGCGCTCTGGCTTGGCATCGTCTACCTCGGCGCGCTCTTCGCGCTGCTGGCGCAAAGCTTCTTTTCCATCGACGAATTCTCGGGGCTGATCGTCTACGAGTTGACGCTCAAGACCTATGGCGAACTCTTCACGCCGGCCAACCTCGACATCATCATCCGCACCGTGGTCATGGCCGCCTCTGTCACCGTGGCCGCCGCGATCATCAGCTTCCCCATCGCCTACTACGCCGCCCGCTATGCCCGTGGCCGGTGGAAGGCGGTGTTCTACATCGGCGTCATGCTGCCGCTGTGGTCCAGCTACCTGGTCAAGGTCTACTCGTGGAAGCTGATCCTCGCCAAGGAAGGCATCCTGAACTGGCTGTTCGAAACCCTGCACCTCAGCTGGCTGCTGAACGCCTACCTGTCATTGCCGGTGGTCGGGGGCAATTCGCTGTCGGTCAGTTGGACCGGAACCTTCCTCGTGTTCCTCTATGTCTGGCTGCCCTTCATGGTGCTGCCGGTCCAAGCGTCGCTGGAACGCGTGCCGCCGACCATGCTGGAAGCCTCCGGCGATCTCGGCGCCACCCCCGGCCAGACCTTCCGCCACGTGCTGCTGCCGCTGGCCCTGCCCGGCGTCATCGCCGGGTCGATCTTCACCTTCTCGCTGACGCTGGGCGATTACATCATTCCGCAGATCGTCGGCTCCTCGCGCCGGTTCATCGGCCAGGCGGTCTACTCCTACCAGGGCACCGCCGGCAACATTCCCCTCGCCGCCGCCTTCGCCGTGGTGCCGATCGTGATCATGGGGATCTACCTCTGGGTCGCCAAGAAGAAAGGGGCCTTCGATGCGCTGTGATACGCCGCCGACACTGCCCGCGCGCGATGTACAAAACGGAAAAACCGCTGTCTGCGGCCGGTACAAAACGGTCGAAACGACGGCCCCACGCAGGGAGAGCCGCCATGTCCACTGACCGCGCGCCGCTCTGGCTCAAGCTCGCCGCCGCCGGTGGGCTGGCCTTCATGCACCTGCCGATCCTCCTGATCTTCGTCTATGCCTTCACGACCGAGGACAAGTCCTACCAATGGCCGCCCCCGGGGCTGACGCTGAAGTGGTTTGCCGTGACCTGGAACCGTCCCGACGTCTGGGAGGCGCTCGGCCTGTCGCTGCGTGTCGCCGCGATCTCGACCGCTATCGCATTGGTTTTAGGGACTCTTTGCGCCGCCGCCGTCAGCCGCGCGCGGTTTTTCGGGCGCGAGGCGGTGTCGCTTCTGGTGATCCTGCCCATTGCCCTGCCCGGCATCATCACCGGGATTTCGCTGCGCTCGGCCTTCAACATCATGGACATCCCGTTCAGCTTCTGGACCATCGTGCTGGGCCACGCGACCTTCTGCGTCGTCGTCGTCTACAACAACGCCGTCGCCCGTTTCCGCCGCACCTCGGGCTCGCTGATCGAAGCGTCGATGGACCTCGGAGCAAATAGTTTCCAGACTTTTCAACACGTTATCCTGCCCAACATCGCCACGGCACTGCTGGCGGGCGGGATGCTGGCCTTTGCCCTCAGCTTTGACGAGGTAATCGTGACCACCTTCACCGCCGGCCAGCAACAGACCCTGCCGATCTGGATGCTCGAAGAACTCGTCCGCCCCCGCCAGCGCCCCGTGACCAACGTGGTGGCCATGGTCGTGGTGCTGGTGACCTTCCTGCCGATCCTCGGCGCCTACTACCTGACCCGCGGCACCGAAACCGTTGCCGGACAAGGAAAATAATGAACTGGGAGTGACAATCATGGATATCAACATGCTGATCGGCGCCTCTTTCGAAGCCGGCACCGAAACCGAAGAAACCGTCCTCAACCCGCGCACCGGCGAGACCATTCTCGCCATGCCCGAGGCCAACAGCGACCAGATCGACCGCGCTGTCTCCGCCGCGCGCAAGGCCTTTGCCTCATGGTCGCGCACCACGCCCTCGGAACGCTCAGCCAAGCTCCTCGCCATCGCCGACGCCGTCGAGGCCAACCTCGAGGAACTCGCCCGACTGGAAGCGCTGAACTGCGGAAAGCCCATAAACGAAGTCCGCAACGAGGAAATCCCCGCCGTCGCCGACTGCTTCCGCTACTTCGCGGGCGCGGTGCGCAACATGCACGGCCCGGTCTCCGGCGAATACCTCGAAGGCCATACCTCGATGATCCGCCGGGACGCCATCGGCGTCGTCGCCTCCATCGCGCCGTGGAATTACCCGGTGATGATGATGGCGTGGAAACTCGCCCCCGCGCTAGCCGGCGGCAACACCGTGGTGATGAAACCTTCCGAGCAGACCCCGCTAACCGCTTTGAAAATGGCGCAAATCCTGTCCGGCGTTCTGCCCGAAGGCGTCGTCAACGTGATCGTCGGCCAGGGCGGTTCGGTCGGAAACGCGCTGATCCATCATCCCGGTATCGACATGGTGTCGATCACCGGTGACATCGCCACCGGCAAGAAGGTGCTGACGGCTGCCGCGAACTCGGTCAAGCGCACCCACCTGGAACTTGGCGGCAAGGCCCCGGTCATCGTCTACGACGATGCCGATCTCGCCCGCGTGGTCGATGGGCTGCGGGCCTTCGGTTACTACAACGCCGGGCAGGACTGTACCGCGGCCTGCCGCATCTACGCCGGCGCCGGCATCTACGACAGGCTGGTTGCCGACCTGTCGGCGGCGGCCGCCTCGATCGTCTTTGACAACGCCGACGACACCCAAAACGAGATCCCGCCGCTGATCTCGCGGCGCCAGCGCGACCGTGTCGCCAGCTTCGTGCAGAGGGCCGCAGAACAAAAGCACATGGAGGTGGTGACCGGCGGTGATCTGCATGACGGCAGCGGCTTCTACTATCGCCCGACCGTCATCGCCGGCGCGCTGCAAAAGGACGAAATCGTGCAGCGCGAGGTCTTTGGCCCGGTCGTATCGGTGACCCGGTTCACCGAGGACGACGACGTGATTTCCTGGGCAAACGACAGCCAGTATGGCCTCGCCTCCTCTGTCTGGACCACCGATATCGGCCGGGCGCTCGACGCCTCTGCCCGCCTGCAATACGGTTGCACATGGGTGAACACGCATTTCATGCTGACCAATGAAATGCCCCACGGAGGCCTCAAGCAATCCGGGTACGGCAAGGATATGTCGATGTACGCGCTTGAGGACTACACCGCCGTGCGCCATGTCATGATCGCGCACTGAGACTACAGAATTCGGCGGCGTGCCGGAAACGGTGAGCCGCCGATGCCGCTGTTACGTGTGAATGTATGAGGTCCTTCCGGATTTGAGAACGCCTTGCACCCTGACCTTGCGGCGGAGAGGCGTCAGAAACGTCAGCCCCTCAGGGATACTGCCAGAGGTGCCGTCAGACCCATTCGAACTCGTCTCGGGCAGGCCAGCGTGAAGAGGTGGGTGCGGCTCTCGACGAGGCCTCGGCAGCGTCCGACATGCGCCGTCATGCCGAAGAACCAGTCTTTACCGTTTTACGTGAAGGACCTGTTCAGTCTTGCTTGGATGCAGCGGTCACAAACGCGGCTTCGATTACTGGCGAACGTTCGATTTCTGTTCCATCTCGGCGAGCGCCACTGGTGTCGAAGTGCTCAGACTGCCAGCCCGAAAAGCGCTGGGATTTCAACAAATTACAAACCCTGCACCAAATCGGCGCAGTCAACAGGTTCAGAGCAATTGGGCGTCAGAGAACGGTATTCGGCGCGTTTTCTCCGGTCGAGGTGAATAGCCCAACCACTCCAACCCTCAAAAACAAATAGAACATCCGGCCGCAGCCGGATCGGGAAAACGCTTTCGCGAGGGCAAGTGGCGGAGGGGACGGGACCGGGATCGAACGTTCTCCACGAAACAGGGTCAAGCTACATGCGATCTGTGACAACATAGGCCGCCCGTTGAACCTGTTCGTCACAATAAGCCAAGTCAGCGATTGTATCGGTGCGAAGGCAAGGTGCTAATTGACAACCGTGCTGACTGGTGCGAGGTCTGGGCGCTGCCCGGGTACAAAACTCGGCCGACGCATGTGTGCAGGACGCCGGGGCACCTTGCGATACCCTATGAAATTCAGACCCAGTCCCGATTCCCGCTTTTTTGAGTTTGGTTGCTCTGCCTGAGTGGGTAGCCTGCATGGGCAAGGCCGGTCGTTTTTGGCAAGAAAGGGCACCAGATGAAGTTTGTTTCCCGAATTACCGCACTGATGTTATGCGCAATGGGCGCATTGCCTCTTGCGGCCAAAGCCCAGAACCAGCCCAAACTGATCGTTCAGATCACCGTTGATCAGCTGCGCGGCGACATGCCGACACGACACATGAAGCAATTCGGAGAGGGCGGTTTCCGCTACCTGCTGGAAAACGGAATTCACTACAACAACGCCCATCACACGCATGCCAACACGGAAACGATCGTGGGGCATACGACGCTTGCCACCGGCGCCAACCCTGCCGCCCATGGCATGGTGGGCAACCTGTGGTACGACCGCGAAGCCGGGCGCACGGTCTACAATATCGAAGACCCGGAGTATTCGATTCTGACAAGTGGTGCGGATGTCGACGACGAAACCGAAATCGACCCCACGCAACGCGCCGCAAAGACTGATGGCCGGTCGCCACGCGCCATTCTGACATCGACTTTCGGGGATGAACTGGTCGTCAACACGGCCGGACGGGCAAAGGTCTTCGGCGTGTCCATCAAGGATCGCGGCGCGGTCGCGATGGCGGGCCATGCCGGCAAGGCCTTCTGGTTTTCGAAGTCCGCAGGCGAGTTCGTAACCAGCAACTACTATTATGACGCCTATCCCGACTGGGTCGAGGCATGGAACGCAAAGGATCTGCCCCGAAGCTTTGGCGGCCAATCGTGGGAGTTGTTGAACCCCGTCGATACCTATTTCTTTCCCAACTCGAACGAACTGGGATACAAGCCGGATTTCGCAGGCTTCGGGAGCACGTTTCCGCATCCGCTGGGAGACGCAGATGGCAGATATTTCACGACCTTGCTGACACTCAGCCCGTTCGGGGACAAGATAACCGCCGATTTTGCCAAGACCCTGATCGATGCCGAGGATCTGGGTGACGATGACGTGACAGATTTCCTTTCCGTGAGCTTCTCGGTCACCGATTACGTCGGCCATTTCTTCGGCCCCTCAAGTCTTGAGGCCGAAGACAACCTGCTTCATCTGGATCGCACGTTGGCTGATTTGTTTGCCTACATCGACGCCGAGGTCGGACTTGAAAACACCCTGATCGTCTTGTCTTCGGATCATGGCGCCCCGGAAGCGCCGGGGTATCTTGCCTCGATCGGGATGCCGGGGGGCTATGTTACTCCGGATGCGTGGAACACTGCGCCTGCGATCACGCGGATCAGGGAGCGTTTCGGGATCAGCGGCGCCCTTTTCGAGGGCTATGACCACCCCTATCTGACCCTGGCTGCGGATATTCGCAACCACCCGAACATCGACCGGATAGTACTCGAAACGGCCATTGCGGATGAACTGGTTGCCTTTGAAGGCGTGGCATATGCAGTGCCCAGTTCGCGTCTGCGCGAAGGGGCCCTGCCGGATAACGCCCTGATGCAGGCCGTGTTGAACAATTATCACCCCGACCGGTCGGGTGACATATACCTTATTTTCCAACCCGAATGGTTCATCAACGATATGGACGGCTTGTCGGTCACGGTTACCCATGGTTCACCGTGGCGCTACGATACCTATGTCCCCATCCTGTTTGCCGGCCAGGCCATCACTCCTCGGAAGGTGTCGAGGCGTGTCCACACGATTGACGTTGCATTGACGCTATCCCTCGTCGCGGGCACCCGGCCGCCGTCCGGGGCAACCGGAGAGGTCCTGCACGAGGTCCTCGGACAATAGCGGCCGCCGGAAAAAGAAGGACACGATGACGACATCTGCCGCGTTCGGGCGGCGGCTGCATTTGAAGGGTCTGATGCAGGTGTTCTGAAAACCAGGGTCGGTTTTCGGACAATCGGCCAGTGAGATGTCAAAGGACTTGAACACGTCGATGAAAACGCCCGGGAGTGCGATTTCGTCTGTACCCGGAAGCCTGAAAACCACGTCGACAGGTCACATCTGCGGGGGGGGGGGGGGGGGGGGGGGGGGGGGGGGGGGGGGGGGGGGGGGGGGGGGGGGGGGGG
>NZ_JAIUZI010000005.1 GCF_020171285.1 Seohaeicola saemankumensis | reverse complement strand
CGTCGACAGGTCACATCTGCGCCCCCCCCCCCCCCCCAACCCCGAAGGCTTTCCTCCATGGCCCTGAACTTTGTCGTCCAGATTGTCGCCAGGCTGGTGCTGAGGGCGATCTCTTTTGTGCTGGCGCCGCGTCCACACTTTCGGGCCAGCTTGGCGTGCTCTGATTGAAACGTCGGCAGCCTGCGCTTCTTGAGACAGAGCTCGAGCAGCGCCAGCGGTATTTCGCTCAAGGTGGGCATTTTGACGATCCCTGTCTCACCCAACACCAAGCCCAATAGGCACTCGGGGCGGCCCTATTGAGGCCGCCCATTTCTTGTTCGGATGAGGTGTTTTGTCAGGCCGGGCTGGGTTCCTTGCGGGGGCCGGTGAACAGCATCCCGATGAAGCCGAAGGGGACCCAGATCCACCATCCCCAGTGCCGGTTGCGGTTCAGCGTTTTCGCGTAGCGGGCGCTGAACACGCCGATGGTGTAATGCGCGGCGACCGAGATCAGGGCCGGCAGGTAGAAGGCCGCGACCGGGTGGCTGGCCTGCGCGGCGGCGGTCCAGACCAGGGCGGTGCCGACCAGCAGAGCCGCCACGGTCCAGCCGAAGCGCGACTTGACGATGGCGTCGTAGCGGGCGCCGGTCTTGAGGCCGAAGTAATAGGCCGCGAGGGTCAGGGCCAGCAGGGCCGTGTCGATGATGATGACGATATCCATTGGAGATTCTCCAGGTAGCGCAGAGTTGCGAAGGGGCGGACGGCCCGGCAGGACCGCCCGGTTTCTGGTTCATTCGGCAGCCACGGCCTGGGCGACCTCGATCCGGCCCTTGAGACGGGCGACGCGGGCCTCGTGGTCGGCCTTCAGCCGGGCCTTCTGGTCCACGAATTTCTGGCGCGTGCGTTCGGAAGCGTCCTCGATTTTGGCGTCGATCTCGTCGAGGCGGGCGTCGAAATCGGCGTTCATCTGGTCGATGCGCGCGTCGATCTTGGCGTTGTTCGCCTCGATCTTGGCCTTGGTGGCGTCGATCTTCGCCTTCACCGCCGCCTTGTTGTCGGCATGGGCCTGGCGCAGGTCGTCTTCCAGCTCGGTCAACTCGGCATCCAGCGCGCGGGCTTCGGCCTCGTAATAGGCGTCGGCCACCGAATGGCGCGGCGCTCGGATCACGGTGCCGCCGATCGCCGCCATGCGGTTGTCGATCGGAGCGGTCCAGGTCTCGTCCACCGCGGCGATCACGCAGGACTGGCCCGGCGCGAGACGGCGCTTGACCTCGTCCAGCGCGGCCACGTCGACCTCGGCCACGTCGATGTCATGCAGCATGCCGAAGGTGCTGCCGGTCATGCTGCCCAGAAGCGCACCGCCTGCCGCGGCCTGCGCCGCTGCCGCCGTGCCGGCCGCCACAGTGCCCGCCGCCACGGCGGCCGGGCCGGCCAGCAGGCCGATCAGGGCGCCGACGCCCAGGCCGACTGCCGTGCCGATCGGGCCTTCGTCAACGGTCTTCTTGACCTCCACGATCCCGCCTGCGTCTTTGGCGACCACAGCGGCCGCAGACACGGTGATGTCGCCGGAGCGATGCAGGCTGCGCAGCGCTTCGGCGCCGGCATAGGCTTGGGTTTCAGTGTCGAAAACGACTGCAACAAACTTTTCCATAGTGGGTTCTCCTCTCCATGTTTTGAACCGTTGGACGTTTCCTTGTCCTGATCCGAATATGGCGGAGAAAACCCATCGAAACTTGATCGCTGCAGCCGCAGCCTTGATCCTGAACGCCAATCAGCGCAATCCCTTGCGAAGCGATGAGGGAGAGCTGCCGGTCCAGCGTTTGTAGGCATGATTGAAGGCACTCACCTCGGAGTAACCCAAGAGGTAGGCAATTTCCGTCAGGCTGATCGCGCTGTCGGAAAGGTAGGACTTTGCAAGATCTTGGCGCACGGAATCGACAATCGCGTTGAAAGTCGTGTTCTCATTGCGCAAACGCCGCGTCAGCGTTCGATTGCTCATTCCCAGCTCGGCGGCGACGATATCCAGCCGCGCACGGTCCGAACTCAGCCGATCCATGATCAGTCTTTCGACCTTGTGGACAAGCGCCTGGGTTTCCGCCTCGCGGTTTGCCATCACCGCGCGGCAATGATCCTGAAGAATGGCGTGAAGGCGGCTGTCGGCAGTTCGCACGCTCAGATGGAGGTCGTGAAGCCTGAACCGGATCAGACCGTGCGGTGCGCCGAACTCGACTGTACCACCGAAGAAGCTTCTGTATTCGGAAGAGACTGTTTTGCGAAGATGTGGAAAAGCAACATGTCGTATTCGCAGTTCCGATCGTGTCATGTCCCTGAAGCTGTGGATCAAGTTGGTAACCGAGAACTCCTGGAATTGCCTGCGGATCACCGAAACCGGTACACGAAAGTCCCAGGCCATTTCGCCCTTCTCGGCAAGCGAACCGGTATCGACCTCCACCGCGTCACTATACACGCGCCGATACTGTTCGAGGTTCAACACGGCGTCGTAGAATGACGGGGCTGACAATCCGACGTACCCGATCATTCCGGCGTCCTGGGTTGCCAGAGTCTGGCCGAAGTGGAAGCCGAAGCTGTCATCGTCGATTGCGATTGCTGACAACTCGAACAATGCGGCAAGCTGATCAAATGGTATGCGGGCATCTTCGCCATCGATCATTCTTGGGGATATCCTGGCCCTCCGCAACAGCGGTGCTGGATCGATGTTGTGGTCTTCGAGATAGGCACACAGCGGCTTGACCCAGGTCGCCATGTGAAGCGGTATCTTCTGCGGCATGTTTGCTTGGCCTCGGACTCTCTTTTTCACCTTCCCAATCGACCAGAAGTATCAAGTATCTGGCGCCGGTTATCAATTCACCCGGCCTTGGTTTCCTTATGTTTGGTTCAGTAGGGAGGACGGTCCTGCCTCGGTAATTTGGAACCAAAGAAGGAGAGAAACCGATGAAACTCGTTGCACTTATGATGGAGAACACCGAAACCGCCCAAAAGGCGCGCGTGGAATGCGCGGCCATGGCCAAGGAGCAGCTGATCAGGCTTGAGGATGCCGTGGTTGTCTATCGCGATGAAAAGGGTGATGTGAAGCTGGACCAAGCCGTGAACCTGACGAGCGCCGGCGCGCTCAGCGGTGCCTGGTGGGGTGTGGTGATGGGCGCCGTTCTGGGCATTTTCACCGGTGTCCCGGGCATGGCGCTGGCCGGTGCCGCAGGTGGTGCCGCGGGCGGCGCGATCGGCGGTCACTTCAGCGACGTGGGCGTATCCGACGAGATGATGAAGGAAGCAGCCCAGGCGCTTGACCAAGGAAAGGCGATCTTGTTCCTCTTGGGACGTACCGGAGCACCGGACAAGGTGCTTGAACGCCTGGCACCCTATGGTGGAACGGTGGTGACGTCGAACCTGTCGGCCGATGCGGATGCACGCATCAACGCGGCACTGTCAAAAGCCGCCTGAAATCGAAGCTCTGGCGAAAAGGGCGGTGGCGCGATCCACCGCCCTTTTTCATGTGCCAGTGTCAGCGCCAGGCAGGCACCGGATGTCAAGCAAGTGGCGGCAGGTATCAAGAACCGGGGCCTGAGACCGGGCATCTCTGTCTCACAGAGCCGGCACAGTACCCGTGCCGAACGGCATCCAAGGAGGATCACGAGATGAGACATCAGGTTCAGGCAGTTCTGAATGCCTTTCGCGACTACGTTGCTCAAGACAACAGCGAGGACAGGCCGGTTTTGACGGCCTATGTAAACATCAACCCGGCGCGACCCGAGAACCAACGCGCGCAGCCAGCCTGGCAGATTGAGCTGAAAAAAGCGTTTGCCGAATTGCGCGAAGGTCTGGATCAGGACGCGCTGAAGCGTCGCGACATGCAGGAAAGATGGGCCGCAAACGAGGATCGCCTGGTCACGCATCTGGCACAGGGAAAACACACCGGACGTGGCGTGGTGGTCTTTACCGATCACGAGAACGATCTTGTTCTTGATGTGCCGATGGAACTGGAAACGCGGCTTGCCTATGGAGCACCGGCGATGACAGACCTGCTGTTCCTGCTGGACCAGTATCGGCAATACCTTCTGGTTCTGTTCTCGGGCACCGAGGTACGCACCATCGACGTGTTCCTGACCCGCGCGGCGGATGGTCTACGCGCCGATGTTGACCCGGACCGCCGACGCGATCTGGGCCGCAAAGCCAGCACGCAGGCAAGGGAGCGGCGCGATCTGGCCCACGAGCGCCGCATTGTGCGGGATATCGCAGGCGAAATCAGCGACCATTTTCTGTCCGACCCGCAATATGAGCGGATCATTCTGGGAGGAAACGTGAAGACTGCACATGCGGTCCAGGAGGCGTTGCATCCCGCAGCGGCAGACCGGCTTGTCGGTATCGAGCCGGTCCCCTTCGCGGTTCAGACTGCCGAAGCTGGCGAGATCGTGCGGGAGATCGCCAGCCGGTATGAGGCCGAGCAGGACGCCGCAACCATTGCACGGCTTGTCGACTCCATGCACCGGGGCGGCCCCGCGGTTCTGGGCCACGAAGATACCATAAGGGCCTTGCAGGCCAACCGGGTGCGCGAGTTGGTTTTGCCGTATCCATGTTGCGAGGACTATGCGCCATTGATCGAACTGGCGATCGCGCAGAGTGCGACGGTCGAATTCGTCACCGGCGCCGCTGCCGCACGGCTGGAACAGGTCGGCGGCGTCGGGGCTACCGTCTATTTCAGATAGGCAGGCAGCTTTTCATGAACCGGGCGCGGCGAGGCGCTGCCGCGCCATAAGCCGGGCCCGAACGATAGATGATGTTGATGCTGCGGCCGATGCGGTTCATCAGATGTCCGCCGTCATTTCGACCGACCAAGCAGGTAGCAGGCCAGAAACACGCCTGCAACCAGCAGGAATGCCTTTCTATCGGGCCGTTCGTCAAGTTCCTCCAGCAGGTCTGCAACAAGTTGTTCAGCGAGGGCTGGAGACGCGGTTTCCGTCGCGCCGATGATCTCTTCGCCGTCGCCGCTGTACGCCCCCTCACCCACATTCTCGGACTCGGTTGATCTTGCGTCGGCCGCATTGCGCGCCAACTCGGCCTTCAGTGCAGACAGTTCCGCTTCATAGTCTGCTTTGGTTGCCGTGATATCCCCATATCCGTTGATCGCTGGTCGGCAGTTTGCCGACCTCAGGTCTTTCCCGGCGGAACGGCCATGGGCCCCTCCTTTGCCAGGTCCTCGGTTTCCTGGTTGGGACCCTCAGACAAGATTCCATCTCCGGACATCAGGATCGCCGCCCACCGCATGCCGGGAACGTGGGCAAAAATGATCATCACGCAGACCGTGATAGGCACGCTCAGGAAAGCGCCCGGAATACCCCACATCAGCGTCCAGGCCGTCAACGCCACGACGACCATCAGCGGGGAAAGGTTCAGCGATTTGCCGGTCAGCGCCGGTTCCAGAATGTTGCCGATAACGAACTGCACTGCACCGCATCCGATAGCTACGGTCAGGAAGACAGAGTAGCCGTCGAATTGAACCAGTGCCGCAACCGCGGGGAGGATGACGGCGACAGCCGACCCCAGTGTCGGGATGAAGTTCAGCGCAAAGGCCAACAGGCCCCATGTCTCCGCGAAATCCAACCCGACGAATTTCATCACCGCATAGCACAGCGCACCGGTGAGGGCGCTGACAAAGGTCTTTATCCCCACATAACGTTGCAACCCTTCGGCGATATGCCGGACGGTCGCGGCAATTTCGGCCCCAAGTTCCGGATCGGATGCTGCCAGTGCCAGCTTTGAACGCATGGGGCGGCGTTCGATCATCATGAAGGGCACATACAGCAGCATCAGGAAAAAGCCGCTGAGGAAACCGCTGGCGGAATTGACGGTTGTCAGAGCGAGGTCCCCCATGTCGACGCCGGCCAGTGCAGATTCAACCGCATTGGCGTTGCTTTCACCGATCATGTCCAGAAGCGTGCCGGCGATGACTGCTACCCGTTCCTGGTACTTTGGCACGGCGGCGGCCACGTCACGGGCTTGCGACGACAGTATGGTGGCGATCGCGACCAGGCCCAACAGCACCAGCCCAAGGCCAAGCACGTGCGCCAGCCAAGAAGGTGGTTGCCAGTTGCCTACCTTTTGGCGTGCGATCCGGTCGACCACCGAGGTCAACAGAACAAAGACCAAAGCCGCGACAGCCAGTGGGATCAAAAGGTCTTGGCCGAAATGCAACGTCGCAATCGTAACGCCAAGCACAATCGCCGCATACGCCCAGAATGCCAGTCTCGCCGCAGGGCGCGAAGTCGGGACAGTTTCCTTAGAAGTCATCTGGTCACCTCACGTGTGCCCCTGTGTCCGCCGATCGGGTTCCGTAAAACTACGCGACGGGCGCGGTCGGCCCACCGTGCAGCTTTTCGCGCAGTCCTTGAACTGCCTTGAAGAACACCGGACCCATGATCGCACAGGCCAGGGCGGAAGCAAGTGACCCTGCGAAAACGACCAGCCCGAGTGAGACGCGGCTTTCGGCACCGGCGCCAGACGCGACCACCAGCGGGAACACCCCGAAGAGGAAAGCTACAATTGTCATCATAACAGGCCGGAAACGCAGTCGCGCAGCAGACATTGCCGCCTCGCGCAGGTCCAGCTTTTCGGTCTCGCGCTGCTGCTTCCCGAACTCGACTATCAGGATCGAGGTTTTGGCGGTCAGCGCGATGATCATGAGCACGCCCACCTGTCCGTAAAGGCTCAGCGGCTGGCCTCCGATCATCGGGCCGACAAGGGTGCCGATGATCGCAATCGGGACCGGCAACATAACTGCGATCGGGGTCAGGAAGCTTTCATAGAGAGCAGCCAGGAATAGGTAGCTGAATACCAGCGACAGCGCCAGCGCGATGGGCACCGCGTTGCCGGCGCCGCGTTCCTCGAACGAGCTGTCCGTCCAGGCAAAGCGATACCCCTCGGGCAGCATGGCCAACGCGGTCAGTTCCTGCGCGTCCATGGCATCGCCCGAACTGAAGCCGCCCGGCACGTTTGGTACGCCTGTCACGTTGACCGCGTTGAAGGAGTTGTGACGGGTCATGACACCGGGCCCGAGTGCGGGTTCGGTGCGCAGCACCGCGCTCAGGGGTACCAGTTCACCCTTGACGTTGGTGACATAGAACTTGTCGAGGTCGCGCTCTCCCTGGCGGAAGTCGTGATCGGCCTGGATCAGCACCCGATAGGACAGTCCGTACAGGTTGAAGTCGTTGACATAGAGCCCGCCAAGCTGGGTCTGCAGGGTCAGGAAGATGTCCGAGATCCGCACGCCAAGCGTCTTGGCCCGCAGGCGGTCGATCTCGAGCCGGATCTGCGGTGCACCGGACCGGAAAGTGGTGAAGGCGCGGGCGATTTCGGGCCGGGCGTTGAAGGCACCGATCAGTTCGGTTGCGGTGGCGCCCAACTCTGCGGGCGGCCGCGCGGCGGTGTCCTGCAGCACGAAGGACGTACCGGCGATCGCGCCAAGGCCGGGGATGGCAGGGGCGCCGAACACCAGAACCTGGGCCTGGGGCATGGTGGCGAATGCCGCCTGGTATTTCTGCTGCAGGGCGAACTGGTGCTGGTCGCGCGCCGTGCGCTCCTCCCAGGGGCGCAGCTTGGCGATGATCATGCCGGAATTCGATTGCAGCGCCGTGTTCAGGATCGAGTAGCCGTTCACCGACAGCACGTTCTCGATTGCCGGGTCCTGCTTCATCCGCTCGACGATCTCGTCCATCACGGCCTCGGTGCGGTTCAGCGAGGCAGCCTCGGGCAACTGGACATCGACCAGGAAAAAGCCTTTGTCCTCATTCGGCACGAAGCTTTGCGGCACCAGTGTGAACAGGAAGTAGACCCCGGCGAACATCGCCAGGGTCAGCAGCGAAGCAAGGGCGAGGCGATCGATGAGGAACTCGACGATGCGCAGGTAGCCACGGGTGATCCAGTCGAAGAACCGGTTGAAGCCACGGATCACCGCATTGGGTTTCTCGCCGCGCCGCATGACCAGCACTGCCAGCGCCGGGCCAAGCGTCAGGGCGTTTACCATCGAGATCAGCACCGAGATGACCAGCGTCATGCCGAACTGTGCGAACATGCGGCCAGTCATGCCCGGCAGGAACATCGTCGGCACGAACACTGCGGTCAGAACCAGAGTGGTGGCAACGATGGGGCCGGTGATCTCGGACATCGCCTTGCGCACCACCTCGGTGATGGGTGCATCGGGTTCATCGTGCAGAATGCGCTCGACATTCTCGACCACGATGATGGCATTGTCGACCACGATACCGATGGCCAGGATCATTGCAAAAAGTGACACGGTATTGATCGACATGCCCAAGGCCTGCAACACAGCGAACGTTCCGATGATAGACACCGGAACCGACAGGGTGGGGATCAATGTGGCACGCGCCGAGCCAAGGAACAGGTAGGTTACGATCACCACAAGCGCGATGGTCAGGATCAGGGTTTCGACGGTTTCCGCAAGGGAGGCCGTGATGAACAGCGTGGTATCATGGCCGATCACATAGTCGACGCCCTCGGGGAAGAACTGTGACAGGTCTTCCATCGTGGTCCGCACGTCCTTGGCCACGTCGATCGAATTGGCACCCGAGATTTTGTAGATCGCGATCAGAACGCCGGGCTTGTTGTTGAATTCGCCGTAGCCGCGATAGCCTTGGCTGTCCAGTTCGACGCGGGCAATGTCGCGCAGCCGCACGACCGACCCGTCCTGATCCGCCTTCAGGATGATGTCGCCGAATTCCTCTTCGGATGTTACGCGCCCTTGTGCGGTCAGCACATATTGGAACTGGGTCGAATCCGGGCTGGGCGCGGCACCCAGCTGGCCAACGGCTGCCTGCAGGTTCTGCTCGCGGATCGCCGCGATCACTTCGTTCACGCCGAGCCCGCGGTTTGCCATCTGCACCGGGTCCAGCCAGGCGCGCATGCCGTAGTCCAACGCACCGATGATCGACGCCTCGCCCACGCCGGGTACGCGACCCAGCTCTCCGACGACGTTGATCGAAGCGAAGTTGGACAGGAAAACCCGGTCGAACCGTTCATCCGGCGACACAATGTTAGCTACCATGAGGATGTCCGGATTGCGCTTGCGGGTCACCACGCCGCGTTCGCGTACCTCCCGTGGAAGGGTAGGCATGGCCAGCGCGACGCGGTTCTGCACATCGACCTGGGCCAGATCTGGGTCGGTGCCCACCTCGAAGGTCACGGTCAGAGTGTAGCTGCCGTCACTGGCCGACTTCGACGACATATAGACCATGCCCTCGGCGCCATTGACCTCGCGCTCTATCGGAGCCGCCACCGTGTCGATGACGGTCTGCGTGTCGGCGCCTGGATAAAGCGCGCGCACCACCACTTTTGGCGGCGAGATTTCCGGGAACTGGTCAACCGGTATGACGACCGCCGCCAGCAGACCGAGCAGCGTGATGACCACAGAAATGATGACGGCGAATTTCGGCCGCTTGATATAGAAATCGGGGTTCATGGGTCAGCCTTCGTAGTCTTTGGTGACGACCGGCTGGCCGAGACGCGCTTTCTGCAACCCCTCGACGATCACAACATCGCCTTCGGACAGGCCGCTGCGCACTGACCAGTCGGCACCATTGCGGATGCCGACCTCGATGTTGCGACGCTCGACGGTACCCTCCGCATTGACCACCAGCACGAAATGCCCCTGCTGATCCTGCGACACGGCCCGTTGGGGCACCAGAATGCCCTTGACCGGCTCGATCAGTTCACCGTGCACGGTCACGTTTTCCCCGGGCAGCAAGAGGCCATCGGGATTTGGAAACCGGATGCGTGCGGCAATCGTGCCCGAACTGGCCACGGCGGTGTTGTCCCAGTTTTCGAAAATGCCGTGGTGCTCATAAGTTGTCCCGCCCGGCAGTCGCAGCGTCAACTCCAGCGGCGGGATCGACTGCCCGTCCTGCTCGAGCTTCAGGCGCCGTGCAATGAACTGGAAGTAGTTGACCTGGTCGACCCGCCCGACGGCATAGATCGGATCGAGCGACACAAGCTCGAGAACCAGCGCCGGCTGTGACGGGTCACCCGGCTGAAACAGGTCGCCCACCGCATAGTTGGGCTTGCCCACGCGCCCGTCGAACGGTGCATAAACCTTGGTGTCCGCCAGCGCCTTTTCGGCACTTTCGACACGTGCTCGCGCGATTGCCAGTTCAGCCTCGGCGACGTCACGCACGGCCGTTGCAAGGTCGAGGTCGCGGACAGACTGAACATTGCGCTGAACCAACTCCTGTGCGCGCTCGAAATCGGCCTGCGCCCTTACAAGGTTTGCTTGCGCCCGCAGAACTCCCGCGTTGGCTTCGGCAACCGCGATCCTGTAATCTGTGGCATCCAGCTCGATCAGCAGACTGCCCTTCGTGACAACCTGTCCAGCGGTGACGTGAATCGCGGTGATCTGGCCGCGCACGATTGGCCGGACTGTCGCGGTCTGCAGCGCCTCG
Source organism: Seohaeicola saemankumensis (assembly GCF_020171285.1). Taxonomy (GTDB): domain Bacteria; phylum Pseudomonadota; class Alphaproteobacteria; order Rhodobacterales; family Rhodobacteraceae; genus JAIUZI01. The sequence goes on along the minus strand of NZ_JAIUZI010000005.1, from coordinate 233,980 downwards.
ATCCGGGCAGGGTGCTGGAAAGAGGGGAAAAACAGTCCTTCCTTCAGTGACTTAACCAACACCGAAGGCACGTCCTGCGCATGCAGAGGTTGAGGACCGGAAACAAGACCCAAGTAGAGAACAACCAACCAAACAACACGGCGTATCTTCGACATTTCGTTTCTCCGGGACTACCTTTGAAAATGCTTTGGGTTTGACGGTGTTGGACCTCGACGGAAACTCCAGGAAGGCAGGCTGTCTTTTCAACAAGGCTCGATCACGACCTTCCGGCCGGGAGACGTTTAACGCGATACCCGGCCGGGGTTGGCTTTTGTGAGCGAAACGCTCGAAAAGAGATCACTCGAACCCGAACTCGATCCGGTCCAGCCTATCCAGCGCATCCTTCACCAAAAACGTTTCATACCCGACGTTCGCGAGGTTGAATGCGGTTCCGGTCTGGAACGGGTAGTCCGGGATGGTTTCCAGGAATTGCTGCGCCGCCGCTGCGGCCGGAACGAACAGCCACATCTGGTCGATCATCCAGCGCAGATACATGCCAGACTCGTGCGGCGCCTTTTCGAACGGATCCATCCGCAGGTTGGTGATGGTCGGCCATTGCGGAATGAAACGTACGCCATCTGCCATGTTGCCTTCGATGTAGGCGAAGGTCAGTTTCCAGTCTTTCCAGCGGATCGCGTTCAACTTTGCATCCTGCCCGAAATACAGGATCGACTCGCGCGGGCCCGCTTCGACCTCGCCCCGGAAGAATGGACCAAAGTCCGCTCCGTCCAGATGGACGCGCCATTCCTTGCCCATTGTGGTGTAGCCGGTCTTTAGCTTTTCAACGATTTCGGGCTCGCCAGCGGCGGCAACCAGCGTCGGAATCCAGTCCTCGTGGCTCATCATGTCGTTGATGATCGTGCCGGGTTCGATTGTGCCGGGCCAGCGCACCAGTTGCGGAACGCGCATGCCACCCTCGAATGTGGTGCCCTTACCCTCGTGGAAGCGGGTCATACCGCCATCGGGCCATGTGAACACTTCGGCCCCGTTGTCCGAAGAGTAGACCACGATCGTGTTGTCGGCGACGCCCCATTCATCCAGCTTGTCGAGAACCATACCGATATGTCCGTCATGTTCCACCATGCCGTCTGCGTAGACGTCATAGCCCGAAACACCGCGTGACGCGGGCTTCAAGCGGGTATGGATATGCATCCGAGTGGTGCTCAACCAGACAAAGAACGGCTTGTCCTGATCGACCGCGCGCTGCATGAAGTCGATACCCGCGGCGAGGAATTCCTCGTCAGCGGTTTCCATACGCTTCTGGGTCATTGGTCCCGTATCTTCGATAGTGCCGTCTGCCTTGGACTTGATCACCCCACGCGGCCCGAACCGTTCACGGAACTCTGGATCTTTTGGATAGTGGTAGGTCTCGGGTTCTTCCTCGGCATTCAGATGGTAGAGGTTGCCAAAAAACTCGTCGAACCCGTTGTTGGTCGGCAGGTGCTTGTCCTGGTCGCCAAGATGGTTCTTGCCGAACTGTCCGGTCACGTAACCCTGTTGCTTCAGCAAGGTCCCCAGTGTCGGCGTCCATTCGGGAATCCCATGATCGGACCCGGGCATGCCGATCGTCAGAAGTCCGGTCCTAAACGGGTGCTGACCGAGGATGAAGGCCGAGCGCCCGGCGGTGCAGGACTGCTGGCCATAATGGTCGGTAAAGACCGCGCCTTCCTTGGCCAGACGGTCAAGGTTGGGTGTCTTGTAACCCATCATGCCCATGTTGTAGGCGCTGATGTTGTCATAGCCCACATCGTCTCCCCAGATGACCAGAATGTTGGGCTTGTCTGTCTGTTGTGCCACGACACCGCCGGTCGTCAGGACGACGGCCACGGCCACGTTTGCACAAATCTCGGATATCTTCCTTATGAGCATGTGATCTCTTCTCCCAATGCAACTTTCTAGCGGTGGTCAGTAGAGCGCCTATCGCCCCGCCGACCAAGCCATTTCGACGGGTCAGGTTGTGAGCGCATCACGCGCCAGGTCTGCGGACTTCTTGAGTTTTGCCTTGCGGCGGCGGTACTCTTCCTGAACCTCTTCCTTTCGCTTGACGAACTTATCCTTCATGTCCGTCGCCGCCTGCTCGATTTGTTCATCCAGGGCGTCCAGCCGCGCATTCATCTCTGCATCCATGGCGTCAAGACGCGCATTGATCTTCTGGTCGCTCTCCTCGATCCGGGACTTTACTGAGCCGATCTTTTCCTTGATCGCGGCGCGGCTCGCTTCCTCTGCGGCCATCAATTCGTCATCCAGCGCGGCCAGTTCGCGATCCATGGCTCGCATTTCCGCTTCCCATTGCTCGTCCACCGCATCCACACGCGGCTTGCGAAACACAACGCCCCCGGCTGCCGTCATCTTTGCATCCAGTGGCGCGGTCCAGACTTCGTCGACCGACGCGACGATGCACGACTTGCCAGGCAGCAGTTCAAGCGCCACCTGGTCGAGCAATGCCATGTCGATACCAGCCACCCACAGGTCGCGGTATGCTCCGAACATTCCACCGGCCAATCCGCCCGCGGCCATGCCACCAAGGGCGGCCTGACCGGCTGCTGCGGTGCCGGCCACCGCGGCCCCCGACGCCACCACGGCCGGACCCGCCAGAACGCCTACCATTGCCCCCAACATCAGCCCGAAAGCGGTCCCGATCGGCCCCTCGTCTTGCGCCTTCTTGACCTCGACAGTCCCATATGGGTCTTTGCCGATGACGGCAGCGGCATACACCGCCAACTCGCCGTTGCGATGCAACGCGCGCAACGCCTCTGCACCAGCAATGGCTGCCTCCTCAGTGTCAAAAACCACTGCGATGAACTTCTCCATTTGTGTGTCTCCATTGAAAGTTGAAGTTGGCAAGCCAGATCAACCGGCTATCTGAGAAGCGGCATGTTGTGGACGTAGTAGGCCCACCATTCCGGCACACCGATGCCTCGCTTTGCGACCAAATACGGCGGCTCGTCGAAAAGGTTGAACACGGTGTTGTTGCGGCAGGTGATCTTCGCCGAGGTGCCAGTCCAAAACGTACGAAGCATGGCCGATGCCCATCTATTGGGCAGCAATGGCTCTGGTTGCAGGTGTTGAGACGACATGATCATGCTCTAAGTTTTCAAAAACTGGGAAAAGCGTGCGATTCTTCAGTAAACTACCTTGGCTGTGAGACGGTTATGTCGGTGAACGCGAAAAACCTGTTGGAACAACCCGGAACCTGGCCGCTTCCCATCGGTCCGAGGCTCGCGGCGGTGCGCGCGCCCCTGCAACTCTTGGCGTTGACGCGTCCGCGTGACGCGGCGGGGATCAAGAGATACCTTGGCCAAACGTCTGGCAATTCGTTTGCAGAAGACCACCTTGCACAGGGTGTTTTTTTGGAAACGCTGGAAAGACTTAGCCGGTTCGACAACGAAAACAATCTCTTTGTCCGCGCGGGTATGACGCCGGAACTGCCGTCATTGGGCCTCTATGGAAAAGCGTGTGTTCATGCTGACACACTTTGGACTGCGCTTGCCTGTGCAAAGCAGCATATGCCTTACTTTTATGGTGGTATGCAGTTGCAATTCCACATGACACGGCGCCGATTTCGGATCCGTTTGGAATCGTCGACAAGTGGAGACGCCGCCGACAAACAGCTTGTGCAGTATTTTTGCGCCTTGCTGTGTTACCTCATCAAGCTGTCCGTCAAAGTAGATGATGCCGACCTTCAACTCTTCTATCCGGGAGGTTCGACATCTCACGAACATGTTTTTTCATTCGCAACGAGAATTGCAAATGGAAGCGAGTGCGTCGCTGAATTCAATGAAGCCATTCTGAAGTACCCACTAACGACATCTGACCCAGATTTGCATTCTGTCTTGACCCTTTTTCTTGACAGGATTCAGCGCCAAAGGCCGCAGGGAACCGACGTGTATTCCACAGTAAAGGGACTGAATGAGGCGGCGATTGATGCGTGCTTCCGGCCGGTTTCTTTGGCTGAAGCCGCATACATTCTCGACTTCCACCCGCGGACCCTGCAGCTCAAGCTGAAAGAGCGCCATATCAGGTTCAGTGATCTGAGGGATGCAGCCCTGCATCGCAAGGCACGATTGGAACTGGCGGCTGGCCGATCAATCTCCGAGACCAGCGACTTGCTCGGATTTGAACATAGGCAAAGCTTTTCTGAAGCCTTCTCGCGGTGGGAGGGGATGGCGCCTTCGGAATTTGCTTCGCGGCGGACCTAGGGAACGGCAGTTCGAGTTGACATACCTATGGCTGAGATGTCCCGGCAGCTCGCTTTTCGGCAATGCAAGGCTGTCTGGACAGCGGTTCATGTCCTCGTGATCGGTCGGGCGATGTAACCTCAAATTGTTCCATTGCTGTCATTTTTGACGGACGTTGTGCATTCCTTGCTGCAACTCTGCCGGTTGAGGTATGGCTTGGGTCGGCAAGAGGCCGATTGCGGGGCCTACAGAGGATTGAACCTACGGGAGGCAGAACTGCATGAGCGAGGAGATTTCGGAAGCGGCCGCGACATCGCCCGAGTTCGACCCCATAGCTGTAGGCCGGGAGTTGGAGCGCTGGACATCGACTTTCGAACTCGAGGTTGTCGCACTGGCTGTGTTTGCCGTTGCTTTGACATACGTGGCTCGACGGCCTTTGGCGAGCATCCTGCTGTCCGGGCTATCCTTCATTCTCAACAAACTAGCCGCGGATCTGTCGAAGGAGGTTCGCGACAAACTGGCCGAACCCACCCAAGTACTTCTGGTGACCTTGGTTCTATACGTCGCAACTGACGTGCTAAATCCACCGGACTTACTGCGCCATTTCCTGGTTCGGTTGCTTGCATCGGTTGCTGTGATCGCGGTGTTTTCCGCGTGGTATAGGTTGGCTTCTGCCTTTGTATCCATCCTGCGGGGAGAGGGCGTCGGCGCTCACCTTAGGCTTGGCAGGGACTGGACTGTAAGGGTGACGGAATTCGCGGTGCTATTGTTTGGTATCACCGCGCTGCTTCGAGTTTGGGAGATCGATATCTCAGGTGCGCTGACCGGCGTTGGCGTTTTGGGCGCCGGACTAGCCATCGCGCTGCAGGATCTGGTCCGGAACTTGATTGCGGGAATGACAAATGCCAGCGAAGAACGCTTTGTGCCCGGCGATGCCGTGCACGTCGAAGGGTTGGTCACCGGAGTGATAAAACGTGTCGACCTGCGGTCGACGCTGATCGTCGGCTATGACCAGATCCCCCGCTATGTTCCCAACGCGGAGTTGTCCAATGGGGTTGTTCTAAACCGTTCGAGGATGGAACACCGACGAGTGATGGTGACGATCGGCCTGGTTCTGTCCGCCAATCAGGCGCAGGTCGCGAATGTCCGAGACCTGCTGGAACGACACTTGCGCGAGTCTGGCGATTTCGACACCTCGGAGGACGCCCCGATGTATGTCCGTGTCAGCGGTCTGAGCGCGCATGCGATCGAAATCCTGTTCTATGGCCGCACGAGGACTGGCGCTTTCCGTGACTATCTTGAGGTTAGCGAACGGCTGACCTTCCGAATTCTATCCGCGGTGAATGAGGCCGGCACGGCACTGGCTTATCCGACCCAGACAATTGAGGCGGCGCCACAATCGAAATAGACTTTTGCATGTGGACTTCCCAAATGGGCCTCCAGAAAGCGGGAAGTGTCGTCGAACCGACGCCGCCAGTTGTAGTAGGTCCCGGTCACCTGCAGCCCCCTGCCCTGTTGCTCCGTGTCCGTCTCCCGCTCGAACTCTGCGTCGATGACGTCGCCGTCTTGATCATTTGGATCCTGCTCGTCGGTGCGGAACATAACCCGTACCACCGTCAACTGTTCCTTCGCGGCCGCCTCGGTCTCCGGCATGCGCGCGCCTGCTCCCGCATTACAGCGTAGTCTGCCAGCATCTCCGCGATCACCGATCCCTCCGGAAGCATAGCCATTTCCTCGGCCGCTTGCGTCTGGAACTCTCGGCTGTATTCAGCGACTGGCGGACACGCTCCGAAGCCAGCGAGGTCAGAAGCGCCCGTTGCGCAACCGCTCAGCCAGATCGTCGCGAGAAGAAGGCCGACGCGCCGCCGCCTCCAACATACGGCGTTGTGCAATATTGGTTTTCTCCATGATCTCGAGCCGTTCGGCCAGACGCCCGACACGCTCACCGGAGCGGCGCAGGGTCAGCAGAAACAGAAGGATTGCGAGGGCGGTGACGCCGTAGCGGACGGCGGTCCGACCCCATACCGATCCGGCGCGCGCGGCGAAAAACCCGCCGCCGATCACAGCCGCCCCCATTTCCAGTCATCCAAGCGCGCATAGATCGTGACCGCGATTCCGCCCAGGGCGACGACGATGAACACCCAGCGTAACGTATCGAGATAGGGCACCAAAGGCAGAACCGCATCCTGCGTCTCGGCCAAAACCTCCTGCGCCACCTCTACGCCCGCCGCACCCAGCGTCGCGACGCCAGCGGCTCCGCCGCCCTTCATGGTCCGGCTCTGTGTCAGAACCTCGCGCGCAGGCGAGGTTTCGGCCGCGAAGGGTACCGATCGCGCTAGGAACGGCTCACCCCACTGGCGAGCAGGGCCGAGGTCGATGTGCATAAACCCCGAGCGCGGATAGAAACCGAACCCGAGGAACCCGACCTCTCGGGCTGCCGCCTCGAACGCCACTGGGTCGTGGTTGGTCATGGCAATATCAAACGCCGCCCCGTCCATGTGCTTGGACCGCGTTGCCCCGCCGACCGCCTTGTTGTGCTCGGGGCGGCGATAGGCCGAGCGCACGATCAGCGGTTTCGCTTACGTAGTTGTCGTCGTTTGTGCGAGCCAATAGCCTTGAAGTGACCAAGGATCGGATCGGCCATGTATCTCACCATAGATTTGGACATGACATACGGCATCGGACCGTCCCGTACCGTTATGCTGGCGATCGAGGCCGCGAGCAGCACGGGACAGACACTGATCGCAGATCACCTCGAAATCAAAGGCGCCTCGCTGCATCGGATCGAGGGGGAAAGCGGCGTCGGCACAAGGATCTGGGCGCATCTTGAGGAACAAGAACTCAACCTGCAATATTGCGCCGAGGTGGAAGTAACCCGGGATGATATCCCGCTGGAGGACCTTGTGGCAGAGCCCGTACACGCGCTGCCTGCATCGGCATTTACCTACCTGCGACCGTCACGGTTCTGCCAGTCCGACGAGTTTTCCAGTTTCGTGACGAACCGGTTCAGCGGCCTCGAGGGCGGTGCAAAAATCGCGGCCATCCGCGACTGGGTCGCGCGGGAAATCCTTTATCTGGAGGCGACGTCGGACACGCAAACCACGGTGGTCGATACTTTCGCGCGGCGCGAAGGGGTTTGCCGGGACTTCGCCCATCTCGTCTGTGCTTTGTCGCGGGCGGCAGGTATTCCGGCACGCTATGCATCCGTGTATGGCCTGGGCGTTGATCCGCCGGATTTCCACGCTGTGGCACAGGTCTGGCTCGATGGTGACTGGCGTTTCGTGGACGCAACCGGCATGTGCACCGCTGCCGAAATGGTACTGATCGGCGTCGGCCGGGACGCATTCGACGCGCCATTCATGGAGACCGAAGACGAAGCGACCCTTCTTGCGCAGAGCGTGTCCGTAAGGCGGGACGCGGACGGCAAGGTTTCGCAATGACCTACCAGCTCCGCATCAACTCTGATGATCATCCAGCCGCTTCGTCAGGTTCCGAACGTTTGACACATGCCACGTCCCACCTTGCCGGGTGAGGATGCCGCGCCGGTTCAGTTCAGAGGCGATGGCGCGCAGGGTGGTGTGTCCGTCGGACTGAATGGCGGCGATGATGGGCGCAAGACCTCGCGCGAAATCATCCGCATTTGCGGACACTGTGGAACGAAGCGCGGCACCTCCCTTGCCTGCCCGCCTGAGCGCGGCCGCTCCGTTGGGGTTGCCGAGTTTCACACCGCGCGCCTTTGCAGCCGCCAGGGCTTCCCGGGTGCGCTTCGAGATCGCCTCCCGTTCCTGCTGAGCCACCAGCGCCATGATACCAACCGTCAGGTCATTGGCCTCGGGCATGTCCACGGCCAGAAACCGGACCCCGCTGTCGCGCAGGGTCAGCAGGAAGGCGGCGTTGCGGGACAGCCGGTCCAGCTTGGCAATCACAAGCGTGGCTCCGGTCAGCCGCGCCAGATCCAGCGCCCGCCGCAGTTCGGGCCGGTCCGTGCGGCTGCCGCTTTCAACTTCGGTGAACCGGTCGATCACCTCCGCCTCGCGTGCAAATGCGAAATCCTCGATCGCCCGACGCTGCGCTTCCAAACCCAGGCCCGAGCGGCCTTGCCGGATCGTCGAGACCCGTTCGTAGGCCACCAGTCGGAGGGATGAGGCAATCTCGCTGACCATGTACACACCTGCGCAACGTTGGTTGCGCAGGTGTGTACATCGGAACCGGCTAGGCACGTAGCGAATAACGGCCCGCCATCACGCGCGTGTCCGGGTCACCTGCAATCCCCTGCCCTGTTGCTCCGCGTCCGTCTCCCGGTCGAACTCTGCGTCGATGACGTCGCTGTCCTGATCGTTCGGAACCTGCTCGTCGGTGCGGAACATCACCCGCACCACCGTCAGCGGTTCCTTCGCCGCCGCCTCGGAAGCAGGCAACCGCGTGCGCGCCACCGGCGTGAGCCCCAGTTCCGCCATGTAGCGCCCCATCAGGTCGATCTGCTTGTTGGCCACCGTCAGCCAGGGCGATTGTTGGGCATAACCCGATGGTGTCCGGATCAGCATCGGTGTTTCGGCCAATCGCTCCTCGGCCTCGACCCAGCGTGCATAGGCCTGGCAATAGGCCGCCAGCGCTGTGCGATCTGCCAGCGTCAGGATGCCCGCCTCGTGCAGCGGTGTTGCCAGTCGTCGCCATTCCTTGCGGGCGACGGTGGAGAGATGCGCCGGGCAGCGGGGCAACGCGTCGAGTGTCGTGTTCTTCAGCGTTCCAGGCTTCGCAAGGGGTTTGCGTCCGCGCATGACGGTCTCCTAACCTGTCGTGAACACCGCGAAGGGATTCTCCGGGCCGGTATCGCCAAGTGTTGCCACCTGCGTGCGCGATGAAGGTGTCAGGCCGAACTCTGCCGCGTAGCGCACCATGTCCGCCATCGCCTTGTTGGCGGCCCCCACCAAAGGGTTCTGGATCGCGTTGCCCGACGTCGTGCGGATCATGAGCCCGCCGGTCAGCGGGTCCCTGGCCGCCATCCGGGCCAGGGCCGCCTCCGCGGCAACCCATCGCCCGTAGGCCTGGCAGTAGGCCGCCAGCGGCGCCCGGTCGAGATCGGACATGATCCCCAGCCGCACCATCTGCCCGATCACCCGCTCCCATTCTGCACGCGCTGTTCCGTCCAGATGCTCCGGAGGGTCCGGCTCGGCAACCTCCGGCCGCGGCTCGTTCTCGTTGAGGCGATGCTTGCGGGCGGTCCCGGCAAGCACCTTGAGCTGTGTCGGCTTTGTCTTCGGACCTCGCGGCGCCATCCTCTACGCTCCCCGGCCGGGCACAGACCCCCGGTCCGAATTGTGGCCATGAAAACATTTGCCTGCCCGCACCGGTCCCGGGTCAAAGCCACAAGGATGGACCCGCCCCCCGGGGTGGCCTGCCTTTTTGCCGCCAAAGAGCGCGGACGCTGCGAGAGACAGGTGGAAGAGACAGCGCGAGACCCTGTTGACGGCCTCCGAAACCGGAAGGTGCGATACCGCGACCGACAGCGTCCGAACCAAACCGGTCCACATCGCCTGCAGGTGAAACGGGCGCCAGAGGCCGACCACCGGTATGGCAACCACCTGCGCAACCAGCGTACCAAGGCAGAAGACAGACGCGGACGTGCAGCTTTTTGGCGTCAAGATGATGCTGTATCGCCTCATGCTGCCACCTCCGCACGGTCCGCCGCCACCTCGTCGTAGCTGCGCCCCTCGCCCGCAAGCCTTGCCGCCTCCCCGGTGAAGGCCTGCCACCGCTGGACCGCGACATCCACGTAGGCCGGGTCCAGTTCCATCGCAAAGCAGAGGCGCCCACAGGTCTCGGCCGCGATGATCGAGGTGCCCGACCCGCAGAACGGCTCGTAGACCGCCTGCCCGGGGCAGCTGTTGTTCAGCATCGGCCGGCGCATGCACTCCACCGGCTTTTGCGTGCCGTGCACGGTCTCCGCGTCCTGATCGCGGCTTGGGATCTGCCACAAGGTGGACTGGGTGCGATCCCCCGACCAGTGGCCCTTGCCTCGCACCGCATACCAGCAATTGTGGGTTACGAGACCATCGGCCACGTAGTGCTGGTCCTTTTCCACATCCATTGACCACACCGGCCCGCTGAAGGGCGCCGCATCATTGCCAGTCACCGTGACCCATTCGAAATCTTCGCCGACCGTGGGCATCGGTATCTGCAGGATGCCGGCGAACAGGTTGCAGGCCCGGATAAGCCGGGTCTTGCGCCGCGAGAAAATCGCATCGTCGCTCCGGGCGACAAATGGATGAGCACGCTCGAGCCGATGATCCCGAAGGAGGAGATTAGCCCTGGCATCGAGAGCGCTCATGTCAAGGCAGGCATACATTCCTGCGATCATGTCCGGCGATCTGTGGCCATCTCTTGCCTGTGCCCACGCATCGACTTCCCAATGGGTCGTGGGAATCCCGTATTTGCAGGACAGCACCTGTTCGGCACATTGCGCCGTGCCCGGCAGATCGATCCCCAGCGCGTCCAGGTCCGCCAGTTCCAGCGAGAGCAACTCCCGGTCCCAGCCTGCCTGTTCGGCCAGCCGGTTGTCGGCCAGGATGTAGGCCCGCTTTTGCGTCTCGTCGAGATGGCCCAGTTCGATGACGGGGACCGTACCCAGGCCCAGCTGTGAGGCCGCCAGAACCCGGCCGTGGCCCGCGATGATGCCGTTGGCCTCATCCACCAGCACCGGGTTGTTGAACCCGAAGGCCCGGATCGATCCCGCGATCTGCGCCACCTGCGCCTCCGAATGCGTCCGGGCATTGCGCGCATAGGGGATCAGCTCGGCCACGGGACGTTGCCGGATTTCCATCGCTCGTTTGTCCGTTTTCACTGCCATGACCCCCACCCCGGGAAATGAAACGGCCCTTTCAAGCCTCCGCCGGGAGTATACAAGACCACGTAAGCCACTGAAAGAATGACAATAATCAGCACGCGCCGACAATTGGCGACATGTCAGATGCTCTCGCCTGACGCGTTCCCGACCGAGCTTGGCGCTCGCCAAGGCTATCAACGTCGCGAAGGACCGTGATGCGCAGGTTGCAGGCTTCGCAAAGCTTCAGAGGTTTCCCGTCAACCGGCCTCATACGGAGTGCGGCGATAGACCGACAAGAGCCCGAAGCGTTTGCTAGTCTGTCGAATCAATAGTTGCTTTGCATGACCACCAATGGCAGCGTTCGACTTTTTTATTCAACCGACAGCGAGAGCACATATGGTAAGTCAGGACACTACGACCCACGGATTGAATGCCGCGGTTTTTGGCGGTTGCATGATCGCCTTTCTGGGATTTGGTTTTGCCGCCACATTCGGTGTTTTTCTCGGCCCCATGTCGTCGGAACTTGGTTGGGGGCGAGAGGTTTTTTCGCTCTCTGTTGCGGTGCAAGCCCTGGTATGGGGCTTTTCCCAACCCATAGCGGGTGCGATTGCCGACAGATATGGCACAGCACGCGTGCTTGCATGTGGCGCGATTTGCGCAGGGATTGGCTTTACTCTTCGCGGTCTGACCAATGATCCGACGGCATTCATCTTGACGGGCATTCTGGTTGGTGCAGGCACCGGCGCAGCATCCTTCCCGATTGTGATCGGGGCACTCGGAAAGATTGTCAGCCCAGAGCGCAGAAGCTTCATTCTGGGCCTCGGAACTGCTGCTGCCTCGCTCGGAATGTTTGTAGCTGCTCCAATGGCAACAACCATGATTAGTACGATTGGATGGCAGTCAGCATTGATAGCCATTGGGCTCAGTTTCACACTGATCCTGCCATTCCTAGTTTTCATCGCAAGAGTGTCACGGCCAACAGCATCGGGATCGAGCACTGGGGATTTTGGCCGCGCTATGTTACTAGCGTTTACCGACCGAAGCTACCTTTGCCTATTCTTCGGCTTTTTTGTTTGCGGGTTTCACGTCGCCTTCATCCAGACACACCTGCCAGCCTATGTTGTCGATCTGGGTCTCGCAGCGTCAATTGGCGCATGGTCGCTCGCACTGATAGGATTGTTCAATGTCGCTGGATCATTTCTGTCAGGATGGTCAGGTCAGAATTACTCCAAGAAAGCTGTTCTGAGCGGTATCTATTTCGTTAGGGCGCTTGTCATTTCGACGTTTGTTCTTGTGCCTGTTACCGAGTTCAGCGTGCTGATCTTCTCAGCGTTTATGGGACTATTGTGGCTTTCGACTGTTCCGCTGACAATGGGTTTGGTTGCACAGACACAAGGACTAAGGTTCCTGTCGACTCTCGCGGGTATGGTGTTCCTAAGCCACCAGACAGGCAGCTTCATAGGTGCTTGGCTAGGTGGACGAATCTATGATCTAGCACAAGACTACACGCCTATGTGGTGGGCCGCCGTAGTACTTGGTCTTTTGGCCGCGCTCATCCACTTACCGATACGCGAGGAACCAGCTGCACTGGCTCGAGCGGAAATGGGGTCTGACTCTTGAGCCCGCCCCCTCACATTCTGAACGGAATTGAAGCGCGCGCCTTTGAAAGCATGAAATCGCAACTTGCCAGTAGAGCAATTCTTACATCACAGAACACAACAGCAGTCAGAGGATCCGCTTTGTCACTACAATGGCCTTTCCACACTCGCGGAACGATGCTGCGTCAGCAATAGCTGTTATTGCGCAAGTCTGGTTTGCCCCGCAATCTACCAGTTCAGGGAACGTGCGGCGAAGGCTTTCGGATTGGTCTGTGTCTCATCCAGCAGGAACTGACCCACCGTATCTTCCTCGTCGCAACACGCTGCCGATGCAGCCGCAATGGTGGAGAGGACATCAAGCCCCCGTTCCTGCCAGCCAAGAAACAACCACCTTGGGCAGCAGCAATGACAAAAATGACAGTTTTCCCATTATCCCACGTATTGGAGAACAAAACGCCTATACGGTGGATAGTCTGTTTTTTGTCATTTTTGTCATAGTCACTTCAGACGCAGCCCGCTGAGGCCGCGCGCATAGGTCTTCCGTGCAGTCTCATAGCCACGCTGTTTCAACTCCTTGACAAGGCTGCGCTTGGTCCAGGTTCCCAGACCCTGAGCTACGGTCCACTGGTTGAACCGGAAAATCAGGTCTTCCGCAGCGGTGAACGCATGCGGATCGGTCTGAGTCTCATCCAGCAGGAACTGACCCACCGTGTCTTCCTCGTCAAAATACTCGGCCGATACAGCCGCAATGGTGGGTGGCACATCCAACCCGCGCTGCTGCCAGGCCAGCGCCCCGTCGATACACCAGCGCAGGATTGCCGGTGCTTCGCCCCTCAGCTTCTCCGGCAGGTCAGCACGCTGTTCCCATGTCGCTTGCCCAGCAGCCTGCCGCAACAATCGCAGCGCCAGTCAAAGCCTGTCGGATATGCGCTCGAGGGTTTGTTGTGTTTCTCGTGTTTCGGCATTTGTCGCCTCCTGATTAACGGTGGCGAACAAATAGGATCGGATTCTCTAGCCGGTCCCCGGACAAACTCTGGATAAACTCTAGATCAGTCTTCCATGTCCGTGATCAGATCACGGAGGCCGGACCTCAATCGCCAATACCGGTTGCTCGATCCATGGCAGATATACGTCCCGGTCACGATGTCCCTCATCTTTGGCGAAAACAGATTCTTCGGATGATCCGACCCGGTTCCATCCATGAGAACTTTGGTCAGCACTTCGCCGGATCCGTCTGCCGCCGCGGTCACGAGTTTCTCGAAGAACCTAAGTTGAATTGCACTGGTCAGACTTAGCGGATCGGTTCCCGGAAGAACGAGCGTTCCGGCATTCGCGCCATGACGGATGACCTGGGCAAGCTGGGATGCCGCAATCAAGGTGCGCCCCGCGTCAAACTGACGTTGAAACTCGTGCCAGTTGATCTCAATGTCACTTCCATCACGCGAAAGAACGGTCGGAAGCTTCACGACCACATTCGGACCAAGGTACTTCGGCGCACTTTCACTGACGGCGAGGACAATGCCGGGGCCCAGCTTGTGTTTCTGTCGAAGGGCTATGTCCAGCGCGTCCAGCACCTTCGTGTTGCCCAGGTCGCGCACCAGGTAGACGGGAACTGACCCCTTCTTCAAATGGACTGCCCCAAGCCTGGTCAGGTGGTTGGTTTCGATTTCGATGGATTTCACACCAAGCGCTGCGCCGAGAAGTTTCAGGATCTCTTCGGCCAACCAACGACGATCAATACCGTAACTGATTGCATTGGTATCAGTGATGACCCCACGGTCCTCTCCAAACCCACCTTGCTCCGTCAATGTCCCCTTCCGCGGCCCTGTCTGCAACTCGCCCTCAGCTGTGCCATCATCGTCGTCATCGATGAGAACGAGGACTTGCCGGGGTTTCCGTGTCAGGAAACCACTTTGCATCAAGCGTCGAGGATCAACGCCAGCGGCACTGAAGAAGTTGCCCGAAACCACATCATCCGGAAGGTCGTAAAGCGAGAGCAGAAACTGAAACCAGCGGGCCTTCTCCTCATCGGTCAATGGGTGCAATTCATCCATCAACCCCCAATGCGCAAGCAACTTGAACCCGAGATCACGCAAGAACGGGTCGCGCTGGCTCTGAACGTTCGACGTGTTGCCGCCAGACACCTGAAGCCGAAGCGTTGCTTTCTTTCCGTCGCTGCGACGCACGAAACCCACGGCAATCACGATCTTGGCAAACCCGAACTTCCGCACCATTTGACTGGCGTCGCGAACATAAGCCGTCATTGCGTTCTCGATATCCTCGTCCCGGGTGACCTTCAGATTCAGCCGTCGTGCCCAGTTTCCCAAGGGCATTTCTGCTTCGACGACTGTGGCGCTGGTGATTTCCGCTTCGTCGAGGTCCGGCAACTCCAGATCAAATGACGTCCGAAACCGCGTCAGGTTGAAGTCGCGCTTGGTCAGGGGCTTGGCCGAGAGATCCTGGCTCAAGGCAATTTCCGCGAAGGCATTGGCAACCTGCTGTCGAACCGAAAAACTCTCCGCGCAGACTTCGATTTTTCTTTGCGCCGGGGTGTAGATCAGAACCGCTTCATGGGACGGGCGATAGTAGTACGTCTTTAGGTTTCCATCCTCTCGGTGATCGCGAATGCTCGACAATGCCCCGGGATGGCGCAGCGCAACCATCAATGAAGGAGGATGGGCTGTCGTTTGCGGCAACTCCAGCACTGAAGCCGTAGCCTTGGCACGAAGTTCGAGCAATTCCTCCAGTTTCCGGCACAGCCTGTCGGTATCCGGGGTCAGTCGATCCAATTCGACCAGATCGTCATGATCGACCTCGAACGCGGCGTAAAGTTTTCGATGATCGCGATACCTGCGCGCCGCATAGAAACTTTCGGCGTCCTGAAAGACTTCCGGAAACCGGCAATGCACCCAAATGCTTCGGCAAAGCGGATCTGGCACTTCGGAAAAGAGGTCATGATCGACGTTGTAAAGCCTGTTTGCCGCAACTGTCTCGAGAGAGGTAATCCCTTTCCCTTCACTCAATTCCAACACGCTGCTGCTCAAGCGATCCAACTCTCCAAGCACATCCGGGTCCAGCACATCGACAAATTCCCTCAAATTCTCGTTGGGTGTGTCGCCTGCGGCCGTTGTTTCCAAGTCCGGAGGATCCAGCAAATCTCCATCGGGCGTTTTGCAACTCGCCAGAAACTCCCGCAGGAAATCGCTCGGTGCATTCTCGAATATCTGTGAAAGGTTCCTGCCAGGAACAGGATTCCGACGGGCCATCTCGCTCTCCAATATCATAAAACAATGGAGCGATTATCACCCGACCTTTCCGTGCTGACAAAATGTATTTTTCTCAGAGGCACCTGTCCCAATCCGGTCGATCGATTGGCTTTCCCAAGTGAACGCTTCCAAATGAGGCTCACTTGCCATGAAACGACCCAACCCCCTCCACCCGCACCACATGACGCCCGCCGAACGCCGCGCCGAACTCTGCCGTATCCTGGCGCTCGGCCTGATCCGGCTGCGGATGGGCGCCGTGGCGCAGGTATCTGCGGAAACTGGAGAATTTCTTCTACACAACTCACCCCGGCAGAGCGGTCATGCAACCACGCAGAATGGAGAACATGCATGACGACCCACGACCCGATCCCCGCCCGCCTGGCCGCGCTCAAGACTACGCCCACGTCCGAGTTGAAGGCGCAGTGGCGCGATCTCTTCGACAGCGAACCGCCACCCTTCAATCGACGTTACCTTGAATCGCGACTGGCCTATCGCATCCAGGAACTGGCCTATGGCGACCTGAAGCCCGAGACGGTGAAGCGGCTTGAAGCCCTCGGGGAGCAGTTGGATGCCCGCGCAGCTCTGCAGCAGCTCGATCCGTTATGGGACGAACTCTTCCCTGCCGAACAGGCACGCATCGTGGCGCTGCTGGTCGAGCGGGTCGGCATCGACACCGAAGGTCTGAACGTCCGGCTCCGGGTCGATGGGCTCGTTGGTCTCGCGCGAGAGATGCTGACCGCTACCGCGGACGCTGCCGCATGACCGGCACCCACCCCAGATGCGCTGCCTGCGGCTCGGAACGCATAGTCTGCGACGCCTGGGCGTGCTGGGACGAGGAATTCCGGTGCTGGACGCTGCGAAACGTGTTCGATCATGCCGAATGCGAGTCCTGCGGCGGGCGGACAACCCTTGAATGGGTACCGCAGGGCATCAGCCGGACAGGCAAGGAACCATCCGAATGACGCAGGCAATGACAATACCCGAAACGATAACCATCCATGTCCCGTTCCGTGTCGTGAAGCGCGGCGGGCGGAAGGAAATGCAGTTGCCGGAGGGTACCCCGCTGCCGCGAAGGACTAACAACACGCTCGTCAAGGCATTGGCACGCGCGTTCCGCTGGAAGCGCATACTTGAGTCGAGCGAGTTCACCACCATCGCCGAACTGGCCGAGCGCGAGGGGATCGCGCCTTCCTACATGACCCGGGTCCTACGCCTGACGCTGCTCGCTCCCGACATCGTCGAGGCGATCCTGGATGGGACGCACGGGGCGGAAGTGACGCTGGCGCGGGTGCTGGAGCCGTTCCCGTCGTCATGGTGCGATCAGCCCCATCATTTCTCTTGTCGGAGTGAAAGCGGCCGTTTGTAGTTGATGCGGCGACCCGCGGCAGCGAGCCCATAGCGTCATATGCTGCACGCCGTTCGAACTGGTGCTAAGCGTGGTTTATTGACGTTGCACATGATCGCGCGGATCGGCTGCGGCTTTTTCATGCCGACGGAATTGACGGGCATTTTCTTACTGCTTTGTGCCATCGACCGAGCCTTTGCGTTCCATATCCAGCGTCTGCGAAAAACCAACCATATCCATCTGAGTCTTTAGCCCAAGCCTCTCCCTAATAGCGCCTCGATGTGCCTTGACGGTGCGTTCGCTGACATCGAGATTGCGCGCGATCTGCTTGTTGCTGGCGCCAACAACCAGTTGCCAGAACACCTCCTTTTGCCTGTCGGTCAACTGATCGAAACGCGCCCGGGCGGACGCGCTTGTTTTTCTCTTCAGACGTGCGGCTTCCACGGTCTCCACGGCCTCGCTCAGGGCGGCTTGCAGATCGCGGTGCTCAACAGGTTTTTCCAGGAAGTTGACGGCACCATGGCGCATTGCCCTAGTCACCGAACGCACCGTCGCAACTCCGCTCAGAAACAAGATCGAGAATGGTTCCGGCCGGGCTTCGAGTCGCGACTGCAGTTCGAGCCCGTTCATTTTCGGCATTGAGAGATCCGCAAGCAGGCATTTCCAGTCCGCGTGCTCCAGGAATTCGAGCGCCAACAGGGGATCGCCGAACGTCATTGTGGAATATCCCATCGTGCGAACCTGCTTTTCCAGCGCGCGCAGAAGCGACTGATCATCGTCCACGATCACGACGTCGCAGATGGCATCAGGCACTGATCCGTAACTCCGTCTGCTGGACGGGTGGCAGTGTGATGACGAACCGCGCACCACCGCCAGCTCTTGCGCCTACGTCGATCCTGCCATTATGCCGCTCGACCACCCGGCGCACGACGGCAAGGCCTACACCCATGCCCTTGCTTTTGGAGGTTACGAAGGGCGCAAACAACTTGTCAGCAGCTTCGTCCGAAATGCCCGGGCCATTGTCTTCAACCGAGAGGTTCAGACCGCCATCAGCTTCCCCACCTATCGTGACAATAATCTCACCGCCCTCCGTGTCGCCAGTTGCCTGCATCGCGTTCATGATAAGATTGATCATGGCCTCCTGCAGTTCCAGTTCGACACCAAAGAAGCTTCTCGGCGGATTTTCGGTGATCTGTCGAATAGCAATTCGTCGGCGCTGCGCCTCAGGCTGGAGCCACTCCAGAACGGCCCTTAGTGCAGTCACCGGATCGAACCACTGGCGCTCAGGATCGCCGTCATACATGAAGCTGCGGACGTGTCCCATCAGGTCGCGAGCGCGTCGTGTATCCCTGAGGATGTCCTGAATGATTTCCTCAATGTCGCCCCTGCCGGCGGAACCTGACTCCAAAAGGATTTCGCAGGTTTGCGCGTTGCTGAGGACAGCGGCAATCGGTTGGCTCAGTTCATGGGCGATCGTCGAAGCCAGTTCCCCAAGTGTCAGTGCGCGTGACAGTTTCTCGAATTCGCGCCTTGTTTCATCACGCTCGGCCTCGGCCTTCAGACGTTCTGTCTGATCCTTTCCAATGGCAATCAAACCGTCGCTGGTCCCCGCCTCCTTGGAGAGCGCCACGCAATGCCAGGCCATTTCTTTGTGGGTCCCATCCGCTGCGGGCAGAAAACGGGCCGCGGCCTCTTGGCTATTCCAGAATTCCGGATCAGTTATCGGCACGGGATCTGAGTTCAAGCCTGTCTCCATAAAGAGGGTATCTGCCTTTTGCCCTCCCAAGTCGGCGGAGCTGCGGCCGATCAAGCCTTCGAGGAAGGGATTGACGCTGGCGATCTTGCCATCGGCATCAACCCTCACCAGCGCCAGGTCGACCGCATCCACAACGCTTTGCCATCTTTCCCGCTCGATTTGGATTTCGCGGTTCAGCCAAGCCCCTCTGGCGATATCGCTTACCAGCGAAAAGGCCAGAGACACGGCGATAGCGACGAAGATGACACCGATAAGGTAGGGTGTCTGGATCACCGACGCGTCCACCAGAGGCGTGTGAATTCCCGCGACCACTATGAAGAACAGAACCGGTCCCGCCGTCCTGAGCGCATGAGCACCCGAACCGGTTCGGAAGGCGCGAAGCAACACGTCAATCACATAAATCACGATTGCCAGAGAGGCCAAATCCGTCAGGTATTTGGACCAGTGCATTTCTCCAACCGGCAAGGCGAAGGCCTCATTCCAGGGCGTGGTTCGGTAGTCCAGCCCATCGAGCCAACCAGTCACAATCTGCCCCGGGTTGGTCAAAATAATGACGATGCTGATGCTCCAAAGACCCGTGATGAACCAGCCGAGCCATCGTCGACCGACCTGCAGTCGGAATTGAAGAAACCAGACCATGGCAATCAGCGAAACGCCGATAAAAGCACTTTGCGCCCGCAATGCATTCACGAAATCTTCGGTCGACGGTTTCCCGAGATATGAGACTTCGCAAAGTGTCGCAGCACTGCCTGCCAGGCTCATCACGCTGGCAAACAGAAACGCCGGCTGATCCCGGATCCTCAACCAGATCAACAGGTAGACTGCGCCGAGAATGATCCCGAAACCGGCGGTCATGAAATAGATCGGGCCAAGAAGTTGCATCTGGTCCTTTCAGCTTTGGGCACAGAGACGCTAGCGCGGCCCCGGTGACAAGGCAAGGAAGCGCTCAGGTCACTGATTCGGCTGCTCAAAAAGCCTGTCAATTGTCCTTCCGGGACAATAGCGGGGCTCTCCGCGACACGGCACGATCCCTTGGAAAGAGTGAGAGGTTTCGCAGTGACACCGTTTCCGGTCACCATTCTCGTACTCGACGATGACAGCAGCGTTCGCTCGGCACTCGCTCGTCTGCTGAAGGCAAAGGGGTTCGCCCAGCAGCAGTTGGACAGTATCGCGTCGTTGCGCGCAGCCTTGCCGCTGCCGGCTGACAGCTGCCTGTTGGTCGATATCGTCCTCGACCAGGAAAGCGGGCTCGATGTGCCCGGAATTCTCCGTGACCGGAACGAATTGGTGCCTGTCGTTTTCATGTCGGCGACTGACGACGAAGAAATGCTCGCCAAAGCGGACACCACGGGCGCGACCCGCTGCCTGCGCAAACCATTCGAGGCTGATGAACTCGTTGCCGCTTTGGAGGCGGCGGTTACTGCCCTTTGTCATGCGCCTGTTTTGCATTTGGAAAAGGAGTGAAAATCGAATGAGAAAACTACTGTTATCCGCGGCGATCACAATCGCACCTCTGGCAGCATTCGCCGAGCCGGAGCACTGGACACAGCTCCGCAACATGCCGTTTCCGGAGAACTACCCAACTCAGGAGTCGGTTGAGGTCCTTCATGACGAGATGTTGTTCCACCGCGCGACTCAGGTTGTCCAGTGGTCACTGCCGGCGATGACAGTTTGGGCAATGAAAAAAGGCTCTGAGGCCGAGTTTGGCGAAGGCTCGAACGTCTTTCCGATCTGGAAGGACCGGCTTTCAGCCGAGACGCTGGTCAGCACGCCGAACTCGGACCTCGTCTACGGGATGGGGTATCTGGACCTGCAAAAGGATGGCCCGACTGTCATCGAGGTGCCACCCAAGCTGCAAGGCATTCTCGACGATTTCTGGCATCGTCCGCTGACGGATGTCGGCTTCGTCGGGCCGGACAAGGGCGAAGGCGGCAAGTATCTGATCCTGCCGCCGGACTTCGAAGGAGAAGCGCCCGAAGGCTATTTCACCTTCACCTCACAGACCTACAATGTCTTTGTCTTCTGGCGGGCGTTTCTTGGCGAAAACCGCAGCACCGACGAAGCGGTTGCGCTGATGGAACAAACGCGGATTTATCCGCTGAGCCAGAAAGACAATCCGCCCGATATGGTGTTCCCGAACGGGTCCGGCCGCCCAGCGAACATGCTCTACCCCAAGGACTTCCGGTACTTCGAGGGACTCGCAGATTTCGTTCAGAACGAGTTCGTTGATCCCGAAGACGCGGCAATGCGGGGGTTGATGGCGTCGCTTGGCATCGTGAAGGGCGAACCGTTTTCCCCCGACGACAGGATGAAGGCGATCCTGAGCGCGGGGGCCGAGGTCGGGATGAAGATGTCTCATGCGCTGCGGTTTGGCGACAAGCTCCCGAACACAAAGTATTGGGAAGACCGCAACTGGCACAATGTTCTGAACGTTCTGGATGTCGGGTTCAACGAGGACACGTTCCGAAACATCGACGCCCAGATCGGCATGTTCATCATTGCGTACTCGATCAGCCCGGCGATGGTGATGAACATGGTGGGCGCTGGATCGAAATATCCCTTCGCCTACAAGGACGCAGACGGGAATTATCTAGTTGGCGGAACCTCCTATCGGCTTCACCTGCCTGCAGATGTGCCGGCGCAGAACTTTTGGTCCGTGACGCTCTACGACGCGGAAACCGCGTCGGGCCTGCAGAACGGTCAGCCTTATCCGTCCATCGGATCCAACGACGATCTGACCTACAACGCCGACGGATCTGTCGATCTTTTTTTCGGGCCGGATCTTCCCGCAGATGCACCGGAGTCGAACTTCCTGCGTACTGTTCCGGGCAAGGGCTGGTTCACGCTGATGCGGCTCTACAGCCCCGGCGAGGCGTTCTTCGACAAGAGTTGGCGCCCCGGCGACTTCGAGAAAATCGATTGAATTGAAAGGGCCCTGGGCAGGCGTAGCCGTGCCCAGGCGTAGGACAGAAGAGAAACCGATGATATCCACACTTCGCTCTGCAACCGCATTAACCCTGTTGATGGCATTGCCCTTGGCCGGATATGCGCAGGAAACCATCGACACCCGGATCGGGTCACTCGATTTCACTCACAGCTTCACGACCGGCTACCCGACCGATGAGACCATCGCCAAGCTCTACGAGACGATGGATTTCCAGAGGGCGGTGCAGGCCTATATCTGGGCGATCCCCCTGATGGGCATGGCACAGTGGCGGCGTGCGCATGAAGACGAGCTTGGCGCGGAGAACGGCCAGATCGTCTTCGTGGAGTCCTATGCCGACAAGATTGGTGGCCTGACCTTCAACGCGACAACGCCATACGTGCTGCCTTTCATCGATCTCGCCGATGGCCCCTGGGTGGTCGAGATGCCGGAACCGCAAGGGTCGGTGCGAGGGGCTGCCCATGACATGTGGCAGATCGGGATCACGCAGATCACCGAGCCCGGCAAGTACGTGTTCGTCGGCCCCGGACAGGACGCGCCAGAGGCGGAGGGCTACAAGGTGTTTACTTCGCCGACCAACGGCGTGCTCATGGGCATCCGGTTGATGCCGGAGGACCGCGACGAACGCATGGCGCTGCTGGAACAGATAAAGGTCTATCCCTGGTCCGAACGCGACGACCCCAAGCCCCGCGGATACATAACGCCCGATGGAAAGCCCTGGATGGCGGCTCAGCCTGTCGGGTTGGAATACTGGGAGCTGCTGAACGACACGATCCAGCGCGAGCCCGTCTTCGAACGCGACCGCTTCTTCATGTCCATGCTGAAACCTCTCGGCATCGAAAAGGGCAAATCCTTCAACCCCGGATGGCGCGAGCAGCGCATTCTGATGGAGGCTGCTGTTGTCGGAGAAGCGATGGCCAAGGCCAACGATTTCTCGAAACGCGTGGAGACGAGCCACTACCGCGACGACGTTCAATGGGAATACGCGACTACCGCAAACCCAGATCAGCGTGACGAAAACCATGATCACCTGGATGAACGGGCAGCATGGTTCTACGAGGCTGTGACCAACGACGTTGCGATGCACGGCCAGAAGACCGGCAAGGGGCAGGTCTATATGGCGACCTACAAGGACGCCGACGGCGATTGGTTAGATGGCGGCACTGACTATGTGCTTCGGGTTCCGCCGGATGCCCCGGCGGAAGCATTCTGGTCCCTCACAGTCTACGAGGTCAGTACCCGGACACTGGTCCAGAACGACTATGAGATCGCGGACCGCTCGTCACGGATGGATCTTGCCTATAATGACGACGGCTCGGTGTCGCTTCATATCGGACCTACCAAGCCGGAAGGCGATGCGCGCAAGAACTGGATCCCGACCGAACCCGGCCGCGCCTGGTTCCCGTATTTCCGCCTGTATTCGCCCAAGAAGGCATTTCTCGATCAGACTTGGGTTTTGCCCGATATCGAGAAGGCGGATCAATGAGACGGACACTGTACGAGCCCTTCAGCAACACTTGCCCCAAGGAGGACAAAATGCGCCCAACTATCAAATCTGCGGTTCTGTCCCTGGGACTGGCGCTTGGTCTTTCTGGTAACGCAGTGGCAGAATCCGATTTGGGTTCAGCCGTTCAAAACCCGATTAGCTCACTCATCAGCGTTCCGTTGAAGTTCACCTTCGACAATGGTGCGCCGAATGGGAAGGCCAATGTTCTGAGTATTAATCCGGTTTTTCCAGTTACCATCGGAGATTGGAACCTTGTCAGCAGGTTCATTATCCCGCTTTACGACGCCCCCGGGGGCGTTGCCGGGCTGCCGGGGAATCCGGGGATTGGCGATCCGACTACACCTGGACGCACAACCGGTTTGGGTGACATAAACTACACGCTGTTCTTCAGCCCTGTGAAACCGGTCAACGGTTGGATCTGGGGTGTCGGTCCATCGATAACCGCAGATTCCGCAACAGATGACAGGCTTGGTAGCGGCAAGTGGAGTGCTGGGGTGTCGGCAGTAGCCTTGAACCAACCTGGTTGGGGAACCTACGGTGCCTTGGTCCGCCATCTCTGGTCCTTTGCTGGGGACAGTGCCCGCAGGGACGTCAACCAAACGCTGTTCGAGCCCTTCATCAACTACAATCTCGACAATGGCTGGTACCTGATCAGCGACATGGTGATAACCTATGATTGGGCGGCCCCTTCCGGCGACAGGCTACTTTTTCCTGTCGGCGGCGGTTTCGGTAAAATCACGAAATGGGGGAACCAGCCGGTCAATCTCAGGGCCGAAGCCTATTACAATGTTGAGCGTCCGGCCACAGCGCCGAAATGGACGGCTGGGTTCACGATCCAGTTCCTGTTTCCAAAGTCGTGATGGCGATCATACGGTCAGGGGAGCCCAGGGTCTGATCTCATAAAAATTGCGCGATGGCGAACGTTCGATTTCTGTTCCATCTCACCGAGCGCCACTGGTATCGAAGTGTTCAGGTTGCCAGTCAGAAAAGTGCAGGGGTTTCAGCGGATTACAAACTCTGCACCAAATTGGCGCAGTCATCAGGTTCAGAGAAATTGGCACTCAGAGAACGGTTTCCGGCCCGATTCAGCGGATCGAGGTGAATAGCCCGAGCGATATAACCCTCTAAAACAAAAAGAAATTCAGGACACGTCGGCCAGTGGAGAAACATTTGGTGAGGTTAGGTGGCGGAGGGGACGCGACCCCGGTCAAACCTTCTCCGCTACCTAAGTCGTTGTTTCAAAATACCTGACTGATAGTTCTAACGGCCATACGATTCGACCGTGACTGGCTGTGATACGGATGAGCTGAGGCCGTGGCCCACTGAATTCTTGGCGCGAGGCTCATTCGTGGATAGAGTGCCAAAAGCAAATCCCAGTGATGATCAACAGGCACACTTGGAGGAATCGAAGGCATGATGTCACATAACTTTCGCGAAGAGTCGACAAGAGTGGCGATGCGTACGTTGACTTGGCTTGCTTTGGTCTTAGCAGCAGGTCCAATTGCTTTTCCCGCTTCAGCGCAGTTTCTGACGGATGCAACCAACGAAACGGCGCCGACGGCTCCTTTGGACCCCGAACAGCTTGAAGGCACGTGGATGGCGAGCCAGGTCAACGAATCTGGGAACCAACAGCCCCCAGTTGTTTGGGTCATAGAATTGGAAGACAATTATCCCATTCTGACTCGAGCACCGGGTACGAACCTTCATGGACGAGATCCAGAAAGCAGAGGATTAATTCTTTCGAATGGGTTGGTCATTTTCCCGCAAAGCCATCGCACACTCGAGGGGGCCTTGATCGGTAGATTTGATGCAAATAATGGTATCCTAACTCTGGTGTTTTCGTCCAACGAGCTACAAGATTGGAAACGTGGAAACAAACAGTTAAAGCTATTTCAATTGGAAAGATAAACGGATGCCCGCACCAGATTTTCGCGCAAATAAATCTACAACCATCTTTGTAGCCACCGCACTCGCCTCCATGCTGGGAAATGTTGCGAATGCACAGTTCTTGCCAACTAGTAAACACTCCAGCGCAATCCAAACTGAGATATTGTGGCCTTCTGGAACTTGGCTAGGAACCTATTATTGCAGGAAACGATCGAAACCGGAACAAATCGAAAATGGAAGTCGTCAAAAGACATTTGAGATCATTCTGACCATCAATCCGAGTGACAACAACTCTAAGGGAAGCTTCTTCTTTACAGTAACAGAATCTGACGGTGACAAAAAAACAGACTCCGTGGAAATCGACTTTATCCAGCAACTTGGCGGATTCACGATAATCTCTGCAATGCACAGCACCAGCCGAAGCTACTTTCAGATAGCGGCCGAGGTTTCAAAGAACGGAAATTCCATGGAGGGCGCCTTTGAAACAGGGTATCCGAACTGTGGCAGTGGCCCAATCAAACTTGAGAAAAAGTGATTCAGCCCGCCTCAAGTACCTTCACCAATCCCCCTAAATCACATTTGCGATTTTAGAAATATCATTCCCACAACTGCAAGGCCACTGATTACAAGGCCGGTCTTGAGTATCAGCTTCCCAAGTCTTCCCAAGGGGAATTGGGCTATCATTCCAAAAGCCGATGTCAAGATACCGATGGCGAGAACCAACTGAGCAAGAGGAACATAATCGGCCACAGTTCAAGAGCCTCCATCGAAGTTTTTCCCTAGGCGATCTGGGCGTCAAAGCCGAAAAAATCAGTGGCGCTTATGATTACGGAAAACTAATGTGTTTCCGCTTGATCGATAGGCACGTTGCGCAAACAACCGAAAGAACCGTACTGCTCAGGCGCTCAGAAGCTTGCAAAACTAATTCATTCGTCGCAGGTTGATTTCCCCGCATTCACCATGATCGTATTGAGCGGTTAGCACACCGGCGTTCGGGTCCAATGTTCCGGCAAACCCAAGCGCACCGTGCCCGCGCGGTTGATTGATCCATTCGCCGGGCAATAGCCTGATTTCGTTGGTCGCGGGGTCAATAGTTCCAGCCATTGCCAGCGTGCCTGATTGCACCGATTCGCCATTTCCAAACTGCTTCGCCGGATAGTAAGTCTGCATCGCTGACACCTTGTCGTCGGGCGTGACAATAATCGAAACCGCGAGACCGATAGTTAGGTCGCCGCACGTGCCCGTACCTCGCCAAATTCCATTTCGTGGATCGGGTTGATCACCCTTCGAAACCCGGGGCCGCGAAACAATCGCCAGAGTTTCAAGTTGACGCTGAACCGTCGGAGTCAAAGGCACCCATTCATAAGCTTGTTCAACGGTTTCAATCGTCTCAACGTCAATCATTCGTGCATCAAGGCGAACGTGGTCCGAAAGCGGCGTAATCTCTCC
Organism: Seohaeicola saemankumensis; assembly: GCF_020171285.1. Classification (GTDB taxonomy): domain Bacteria; phylum Pseudomonadota; class Alphaproteobacteria; order Rhodobacterales; family Rhodobacteraceae; genus JAIUZI01. The sequence goes on along the minus strand of NZ_JAIUZI010000005.1, from coordinate 207,188 downwards.
GACGATCAACGCATCCACCCCCAGAAACTTACCGAGTTCCTGCGCTGTGTCGCGGTCGAAAATCGGTACATCTGAAAGCTGGATTTCGGCCAAAGCGGTTTCAAGCTGTGCCCGTTCAATCACGCGGAATGCTCCGTCGCCAAACTGCACCATCTTTCCCGTCAGTGCAATCATGAGAAGATTAGTGAATTGCGTCGTCTTGCGGTCCGACTGAACGAATGCGGTTACGGCAACACGGATGGGCTCGGCCTCGTTCACTCGCGAGGCCACGAACCGTTGCGCAATCGCAGCGACTGCCGCGTCGAGACTTTCAGCCGATTTGGCAGGGGATGCAGTTGCGCTTACAAGTAAAATAACCGCTCCTAGCCCTCGCAAAAATTGAGACATAGATTTACCTCGGGAATGGAATATCATTGACGATGATGTCGGCTGTCTTTCCCTCGGAAAGATCATCAGAATAGTGCGCCAACCGGCTCCTGAGCGACACGGTTTGGCTGAGCTTTGCGAGTTCTTCAGAGTAAGCATCATTTGGTTGAAACATTAGTGCAACCGTAACAGGCACCCCAGACGCAAGTCGTGTTGCAATGTTCCCCTGATCACGGCGACACCAATCAAAATCTGGTGACCAATCATGATTGTAGCGACAGATTTCAATGCCCACCGAACTGTTGGCTACATACACATTTCCAAGTTCATCAATTAGAGATGTTGCCGGCCCCACAAAAAGTAGTCTCCGGTCCTTGTCCGCTGTACTTGTTAGCAAAAGGATGAGCCGAACTGCACCGTTTCCTGCCGGGTCCTCGATTAAGCGCCTCACTTGGACATCGATACCATCGAAGGAAGTCGTGACATTGCTGAACGAATTTTGCTGTCCTAAGGCACCCGTCGTGGGCTGCTGGCCACTTTCATTGCTACCCGAGAACTGCGCCAATGCTGCGGACCCCAGTGTAGCGGTCAAAATCGCGACCAAAAATACCTTCAGATGATACATCACTGTGCTCCTTCCAAAGCGATCAGAGGGAAGCTGATCGCAACATTCTCTAGCTGGGGATCGTTCGCTCGATCGTCGGCGGGGCGCATACCGGTTGCCAAAGCAACATTCATCGAGATGCTCAGAAACCCAGATGTGCTTGCTTGCTCTGCAGTAAACGTAGTCGCGACGATTGCTGATGCTGCAGGTTGAAGGACGCTAAATGCCGAGCCCGGCAAGGGGTCACGGTACGCAAAGCCTTTGAAACTGCTAATGGTTTCGTTCAAAAAACAATTTTTTATTACATCGTTATGAAGAACTTTGCACTGCGGCAGTCCGGCCGCGTTTTGTAGCTGATAAGAAACGCCTTGGGTATCTATCGCAGCAGGTGGAGGTCCAATGAGCGCAAGAAAAATCGGCTGGTCAGTCACATTCTGCAACTCGGCACTGACCGTCAGTGTTTTGCCGTCCGCATTCTTTCCAACAAAGAGAATACGGACGCCTAGTCCGCCATTTCGGATTTGGTCGGTTGTGGGTGCGAAAACTGCCGTGCCTTGCTGCCCAAATGCCGAAGCTCCGGGAGAAGAGGTGTTTCCCGTTCCATCATCGGCAAATTGAGAAAATACAGGGCTTGCGCCGAACCAAAGGGCCGCTGCAAATGAAAGCAACACATTTACTCGAATCATGTCGCACACTACCCTTAGCTCCTCAGAATGGCGACTATCCTACCGGTGGATTCTAGCTGGTCAACGCCGGAAATCGCGAAGAAAAACAAGATTCCCGCTTCGGTTAACGTGCCAGGGCGTCATCTCTGCTTGTCGTGTGAGCCTAGTGTCGGCTACCGTTTAGTGGCCTGCGACGTTGTTAGTGCACTTCTGATTAGCTGTTTGAGGAGAAAAGAGATTGTCGGATCAGCCCCCTCGTGAGCGCGTGAGGCAACGTACGCGAAAACAGCCGCACCCTCGCAACCCGGGCAGAACTGGAGGACATGACGGCGGCGATGGCGGTTCGGGTGGCTACGGCGGCTCCCGCGGTGTGGGTCCAGCTGGTTCGGGTGGCGGCGGTTTCGGCTGGAAGCCACTTGCAGCCTTGGGTAGCTTCGCCGCTTTGGCTTTAGCTGGGTTTCTCGCTTTTGATGGTGGCCCCGCAGCCGATAACGTCACGAACGCGGAGATGCAGGATCGGACTGCAGCTTACCAGACCCTCGTCGCGTCTCCCGGCCTCGCGCTAAGCCGAGTGTCCGCCGAGGACATCGAAACAGCCATAGCGGGTATGCCGGACACGGTCAGCAAAGAACAACGCGAGCAGCTTCGGTCGGATATCGACTCGGGTCGCGTGAAGCTCGCGTGGCTTACCCTATGGGATACTCACGCTGAAGACGGAGACATCCTGCGTTTTGAGAGTACGGCATCATTCCCGATCGAAGTGATGGCGCTGAACGCCAAGACCACGATCGCAATACCGTACCCTGCAGATGGCAATGTCGTCGTCACCGGCGTTCGGGATGGCGGAGGAGGTATAACGATCGCGCTGGAGTCGGGCGCTACACAGATCGCATGGCCGACGATGGCGCCGGGCGATACTTTAAACCTTCCCGTCACACAGGGGCTCTAAAGAGGGAGAACTACATTGTACTTCGAATCATCGAGGCCTAACCTTTCTTCGCTGAGTTTTATGGCTCTGGCTGTTTTTGTTGTTTTTTCCCAACAAGTTGCCGCACAATTTGCTAACGAAGTAGTGCAAGGCGAAACGCGCGACCTTGAAAATCCATTCGGGCTTTCGGCGCTCAGTCAAGGCACGATACACGGGACTTGGTCGGGATCCTTTTATTGCGACTCAAAATCACATGAAGCTTCCGGCGCCTTTGCCCTTGAGATTTTCTCGGAAAACAATGAAAAATTTGCAAAATTTCGAAAATCTCGAGATGGAAAGCAGTATCAAGAGGGCAAAGCTCTTATTAAATCAATCACAAATGAGCTGTTTCGCATAGGTGGAAGATCGAAGCCCGTAAACTATGTCGCGCAAGTCGTGGATACATCTACGCTCTACCTTGTCGACACAAAAGTTGAACTCGACAATCGCTCTTTCTGTGGTCTAATCATTTTGACGCGCTCTAGGAGTTGAGCCATGAAAACTTGCTTCCGTCTGCCGTCGTATTTCCACATTTCAGTGTTTTGCCACAGAAATCGCTTCTACCGATGAAGTCGTTCCGTGCCATCCCATTGCCGCTTCGGATTGCAGCCATTTTCCTTGTTGGACTGTTGCTCTTCCAATTCGTTGGAATGGTTTCTTCTGCGGTATTCGTTTCGGCCGCAATTGCGTTCTGGTCGGTTGCGCTGCTCACATGGGTCTATGATCAGGGATGGGTAAACGCATTGGCGCGCGTCACTGGCGTCTCAGGAGTTCTCGGGTTTCTTGCAAATCGCAAGGCGCTTTCGGGGCCAGACAATGGCTCTTCCTCTGAGCGGACGATGGCGCCCCCTGGCGAACTCGACGAGAGTGAGCGACAAGCCCTATTTGCGAAAGCCCAACAGTCCTTGGCGGCTCTTCACGGGAACGACGCGGCGAAAGAGATCATCGCACAACGTATCGTTGCGCCGGCAAGGGAGAATCCTGAGAACCCGTTCGGTTCCAGCGCTCCTGCATCGATCATAATGATCGCAGGACCCAGAGGGGTCGGAAAGACAACCTTAGCCCGTACGTTGGCCAATCTCCTCGCTGGTGTCGGAGCGGCCAAGACGGCCAGTGTCGTTACTGTCCGCCCCACCGATCTTCGAACTGGAGAATTTGCGTCCGCCGTAGAGCTCGCGCGCAGCAAGGTCAAATCTGCCAAGAAAGGAACACTGCTGATAGACGACGCCGAATGGCTGCTTGCCGATGACCCCTATGGAGCCGCAGATACGCTAGGTAGCGACTTTGGAATGACTCTCGTCGAAACCGCATCAGACACGCCCGACAACACGCTTGTTGTTGCGACCATGTCCGTCGAAACGTTGGGCAGGCTCAAGGAGGACGCACAGCATTCCAGGTGGCTCGGAAAGCTGGCGTGTCGCGAAGTGGTTCTCGAAAACTTGGATGATGAAGGCCTACTTGCGGTACTCGAATCGGAATTGGGCAACGCTGACTGGCACATTGAGTCTGAGGATGCGGAAACCGCAGCGAGGCGGATGCTGTCAGACTTGCGCGATCGCAAAACACCGAACTTTGACAATGCAATCGCCTGTAGGCGAGCGAGCGAGAAACTGGTCGAAATCACGACGGAAGATTTCGAAGAGAAGGCGCGAAAGCGAGTCATCGGTCGTGAAGCAATCAGAATAGCAGACGAAGAGATGGAATAGCCAATGATGGAACAAGATTTTCGGGCCAGACGCAGAAGTGAGCGCGCAGCACGGCCCAAACGAGGCGATGGATTGGAGCCAATTCTTCGGGAATTGGATAGCTTGATCGGTCTGGATCCAGTAAAGGACGAGATATTCCGGATCGTTGACTTTGCGAGAGTGGTTGCGCTCAAGAAAGAGCGTGACTTGAAAATCTCGAACCTGACTTTTCACATGGTCTTCACTGGTCCTCCGGGCACTGGAAAGACCACCGTTGCAAGGTTCGTCGGTCGGCTTCTGTATGAGCTCAAGCTGCTCCGAAAGGACAAGCTTATTGAGGTAGATCGCTCCCAACTCGTTGGAACTCATTTGGGAGATACGGCGCGTATTGTTCACGACAAGGTCAAGGACGCACTCGATGGAGTTCTCTTTGTTGATGAAGCCTATACTCTTGCAGGCGGGGGCGGGGAGATGGCCAAGACCGACCCATATGGTCAAGAAGCAATCGACACCCTACTCAAGCTGATGGAAGATTACCGCGATCGACTGGTCTGCATCTTTGCTGGTTATGACACGAAAATGCGATGGTTTGTTGAATCGAATCCCGGCCTGAAATCACGCATATCCCGAACCATCGAATTTCCATCCTATAGTGGCGCCGAGCTCTTCGCGATCTTTGAGTCGTTGATCTCAAAGAACGGCTTTACCTTGGCCAGCGATGCTCGAGATGAAGCGCAGAAAATCGTCGATGATCTCGCGCAAAATGCTGACGAAAATTTTGGCAATGCGCGCGAGGTCCGTCAGTTCTTCGAGGCGTTGCAGCCAATCCAAGCGGAGAGAATTGCTGAGAGTCTGGATGACTTGGATGACATATCAGAGTTGTCAGATGAAGAGCTGATGCGCATCGAAGTGGATGATATCCGATATTATGCAGATCACCTTTGAGGACTTACTGTGAGCGTAGGGCAAACGACCGTAGATCTGTGGACGAGGTCTTTGCCTTGGCGGGCCGTAGTAATTTGTGCTGCGGTGTCGACCGTCCTTGCTTTAATGTCTGGCGGCTCAGCAACGCGACAAGCGGGACCATCTAGTCCAGGCGGGACCAACACAGCCACTCCAGGACCGGCAGGAATTGGGACGCCATCTAGCCGCGCATTATCCCAGCAGTGTGGACCTCAAGGGCAAGTCTCCGTACAAGCACCGATTGTAGTATCGCCTTCAGGCTCGGTACCGTCGAATGTGCAGAGTTCCTTTCAACAACTTCCAGCCCAAGGCGGTATACCTTCACCAGTATTGTCACGGTTTCGACAGTTCCTGACGCAGGTAGACGCTGCAAGTCTGGAACAGCGGCTAGGAGAACGCTGTGTCCGAATGCATGGAGCGCTCGACGAGTTTGAAGCCAGCGACTATGCGTATGCGGACTGTTTCCAAGATGGAGAGCAGAAACTCGTAACGGCGCAATCCTGTAGCAGCGACTTTGACGCTTCAGAAACTCGTTTCGCTCGACTTCTAAATGCCTACGAGGTCAGCCGCAGGGACGCTTCAGCGGCAATAGTCGAAGAACTGGCCCGCGCGCGAGAACGAATGCTGCCTTTTGATGAGACCCGGGAACGGTGGGGGTTGAGTGACGCCGCCGTTGCAGCCGGAGACGGAGCCATTGCCACAATTGAGGCGAGTGACCAGCGAATTGCCGATCTTGAAGCCCTTGATGAAGAGGATGTGTCCACACCTGAAGGTCTTGAACGCTTGGCATCAGCTTCCAATCTCACAGCACTGGATCGCTCTCGTCTTAGCCCGCAAGCCAGGCCTCTACTTGAGCGGGCAGAGCGGGCGAACACTGCACTCGCTGCAAGCAATCGACGCTTGGAAGAAGTTGGCACCGCGCTGCAAGGCTCTCCAACTGTAGACGCTTCCAGTCGGGCCGAGCTCATTTCCGCGCTTAGTGCACTAACCGATCTCGATATCGCGCGTGCAAGCAGCGTCCAAACGTCTCTAATTGAACAAGCCAAAGAGACTGCTTCTCGGTTTGCGCTCGAAGATCTCGTCGCTGCGGTACAAGGGATCAGCTTAGCAGACTCACCTCCTGAAGAGATGGAACGGATCCGTGATCTAGCGTCTGCGGCGCGCACCTACGGCGTTGAACAGGCTTTAGGCGCCAGCGCAAACGCCGCGTTCGCATTAGCCGACCAGGCCATCAATCTTCTTGAGCAAAGTGACCGTCGTATTCGTGATCTTCACGAGACAATAGCGAGAATCGACGCGGGTGGACCATCGACACTAGGAGACGATGTTATCCAAACGCACGACACGCTTACGGAATTCGATCAAGAGCGGATGTCAGATGAAGATGTTCGCGCATACACTCGGCTTACCGAAGCACGGCAAATCACTCTGGCCTCAAGAGAAGGCGCTCTTACGCATGATGTTCCTATTTACGTTAGATCATCCAAAGCGGATGATCTTCACTCTCTGGCCCTCTCGGTGTTGGAGCGAGAACTGAGAAACCAAGGCTTCGAACTGGTGGAAGCACTTGAGCGTGCGGCCGTGGATATGGTTCTCTCTCTGTCTGAGGTGACAGACAAAAGGGTGCAGTTTTCAGGGACAAGTCTCGACACCGCAGAAGTTGAACTTTCTATCGCCGCACGTTGGCTTGTTTCCGGTGAAACTATTTCTGTGCCACGGGTAGAAGGCACTGCCGCTGGAAACGACGCTCCATCCCTTGCGCGTGAGGCGGTATCTGAAGCGGCCGAACGTGCAGTGTCCGAAATTATAAGTCTTGCTGAGCCATAATTATGAAGATGGTTCCACCGAGCGAGACTGAGATGAATGAAGCGAATATTGCGTTTTACTCAAGCTTTTGGGGGTCGCTGGTGCTATGTTTTGTTATTCATTACCTTGCCCCACAATTAAGCCACGATAGATCGATTATTCGCCTTGGCCTTGTGATAGCTTTTTTTGGATGCCTGGCATCTTCAACTTGGAGCCTTACTGGCACATACGAGCGATTTCTCTCGACGAATTTACGTTGGAAATATGGGGATGCGTCTCCGCCGATAAAGAAATCGGTAGAACGTTTTTCAGCTCGCAAGTCCAGATACGTTGGGGGGATAGGTCGAGTGGCTACCCTAGCCGCAGGTTTCTGGGCGCTATCCGTCTTGGGAAGCTGGCCTCAGCTATCCGTCTTGGCTCCTTATCAGTCGCACTTGGGGTGGCTATCATTTCTAACTTGGACTGCCCTTCCGGTCTGGGCCCTTTTTACCCTACGCGAACTAAGAGAGGCAATCGAGTACAAGCGGCTAGCAGACAACGAACTCAAGGCAGAAAATGGTAGACTTCGTGATAGCGACTACAGTGCTCGTCTGCGCGAACAGGCTGCAAGCCCGCCGGTCGAGGTTCTGTCACCTTATACTTTCCGTGCCGGGGGCGAGGTCTGGAAATGGTCGGACTTCTACAAGAATACAGCAATATTCGGCATGTCCGGCAGTGGAAAAACAGTCTGCGTCCTAAACGCTATCTTGGACGGTCTCATCGGATCATCCGCCAATACCAGGGCTCGATGCTCAGGCTTAATTCTTGATCCAAAAGGCGATTTTCAAAACAAGATCATTACTCTCTGCCGCAAATATGGGCGTGAAAACGACCTAGTTGTTCTGGACCTAATGAACCCGAAGACATCGGTTCGTTGGAACCCAGCTGATAGCAAGGAATCTGCGCTAGAAATCGCTGGACGTTTCGCCGCTGTGAGTCAAACGATTGCCGAAAGCTCTAGCGACGATCGGATCTGGGTTGGGCAAGCTACCGAGCTTATTCGAAATATCATCGTTTTGAACCGCTTTGCCAAACCAAAATCGCCAATCTCACTAGCAGAAATCTACAATGCCGCAATGAGAGATAATGTCCTCTTAGATTTGAGAAAACTAATATCAAACGAAGTCTTCTCCACGTCAACCCAGGTGCAGAAGATGTCGGACTACTTTCGGGACTACTGGATACCTATGCCAGAAAAAACCAAACAATCTGTGCGGCTGTTTGTTTCAGATATGTTGAGCGATTTTACCGAGGAACCGTACGACACACTGTTTTCTGGAGAGTCGGAGTTCACACTTTCTGAAGTCCTAGATCGCAGCTTAATCTTATACGTCAATGCTCCTATCGCAAACCTACCCGTGATCTCCCGTGTTATCTGTACATTTATTAAGATCGAGTTTTTTCATGAAGTATTGAAGCAGGAGCGACTTGAGAAGGAACGGCCAAGCTTCTTTCTTTGTGATGAATTTCAATCATTCTTTACTGTCGGCCAGCGGCAAGGAGACTCAGATAACTTCGAGCGAACACGGCAATCAAATCACGCTAATATTGTTGCATTTCAAGATCTAAATGCGCTTCTCAAGCAAGTCTCACAGCGGGAGCATGTTAAGAGTCTATTAACAAACTGCGCTACGAAACTTTTCCTTCGTAACACTGACGAAGATACCAACAGCTACTCTTCGGCGCTGTTTGGAAAACAGATCGAAAATCTTGGCGGTACTACAGTGAGTGTTGGTCGCGGAATGCGTGAAACTGGCGGCGCGGTTAGTCTCAGCAGCTCGGATCAGTACCAAGAATTTGTTAAACAAGAAGAATTCGCAACGCTAGCTGTGCCGTCTCTAGAGGATAGCGTAGACTATGCAGAAACTATTGGGCATCTCGCCGCGCGCTCAAATGTGCGTATGGAGCGTATGCGTTGGAGAGTACATCCTATTGTTGAAAAGGAAAAACCTTGATCGTTAGGCTGGTATTCATTGCGATCATCCTGCTGGCAGGATGGTGGTACCTTGGCGCTCAAATCGATGCTGGGAGAAGTTTTTTGCACCAAACGTTTTCGTGGATGTACTTCAAATGACCAAAGCACTTATAGGAACAATTCTTACAGTTTCGTTGGGGATTTCGCCTTCGACAGTTTCAGCGCAGTTTACGGAAAATCAAACGAATACCAATCAATTCGTGCTTGCGGACGAGTATGGTGGATATGTAACGTGCAGAGATCCCCAAGGCAATTTGCTTTGGGCAGTAGTTGTTTCACTTGCCTTTGAGGACCCAGATAAGCGAGTGGCTTTGTACGAAGAGTACTTTGGCACGCGGAAAAAACAAACAAAGTATCTTATGCTGCAGTCTCAAGGCATCATAAGACTTGAAAGTGTGACAGGTGAGTTTAGTTCGTTTGAGATAAATTTGCATAATGAAGAAATCATCGGATCGGATAGTCGGTCTGGTTGTGCAATTAGATTATGGCCTCATAAGTTGAATTCCCCGTAGCCATCAATTACCGCGACTTCGCCAAATCAGACTGCGGACCCAGCCCACGACGATCACCTTTGTCGATACCAGTTCCGGTCGATCTTGGCCCGATCTCCATGCCCGCTGATTTATCAAGTTCATCCCACTCAGCTTGGACGCGGCGCGTAGTTTTTCCTTGAGTTCCGAAATTCACTTCGCTGCTAGCAGGGCGGCTTCCATCTGTTCTCGGTATTCGGGTTTGATTGAGTTCAAGTTCTTGCACCCGTTCGAAAAAAATCTGGTTCTCGGGCTCTTTGAGATCCTTGTCCTGCTCCAAGATCATGTCCCGAACCGCTTGCATATCATATTCATAGGACGCCTGTTCCTCAACCGTGCGTGGTCGAGTGCGCTCGGCGTTTAGAGCCGATACCGGGTCGCTTTCTCCGGGACCTCCGGCAGAAAGCAACCTAGTGCCTCTTGAGCCGTCCAGAGTTCTACCGTGGACCTCGATCCTATCGACGCTCTCACTTTTGTGGAGCCGCTGGAGGCTTTCTTCAATTCCTGAATACGCTTGGTCATGGATGGGCTCTGGAACCCAGCGCCCTTGCTTCCCATTCGCCTTGGCCTGATGATAACGCTTGTGGACACCCAACTGGCTGTCTTCATAACGCACGGCCATAGCGCGCACCTCGACACGGTAACCATCTTTCTTGAAGCGCTCACAGAGCACCGCCGCCTTTTCTGGTGACTTCAACGTCCCGTCGATGATCACATTGCGCCGCCCCTCGCGAGCATCTTCGATTAACTCGTCGCCCCAGCGGCCAGCGTCGTCCTGAACATGGGAAGCGGCAGACCGGTTGTTCTCAACCGACAACCGATCATAGTCGTCGTGGCTTTTCCGAAGTTCGTCTATATCGACTTCGACCGGCGGCTCATTCACGGGAAAATCGCGTAAAGCCTGAGCTCGAAGAGCTGACTTTCCGGCGCCTGGCTGTCCCGCGAGTATGACCACCGTCGGCTGTTTCGCTTCTGGAAGAGCATCGACAACTTCAGCCTTGTGTTGTGCACGGATTTCCTGGTGGCGCGCTCTCGAAAGGCTGTGGCTGGAAGTGCCGTCCTCTTTGCTCTTGGTCATCGTATTAACCTCGAAGCCGAAGAGCGCGCAAATCTCCTCTTAGCGCTTGTAACTCCCTGTCGAGAGCAGCTGCACGATCACTTTTTCCGGCGTTACGAGCGTTCATGCTGGCTCGCCTTACGTCAGCAATTCTGTCGGTAAGCTCGTCGATCGCTAATTCTAGCTGCAGCTCTGCTTCTCGCGCACGATGATATCCGCTAGCTGGTGGGTCGTTTGGCACACGGATCTCCTTGGCCCATTTCGATCATGAATTACTATCTAGACTTGCTGTTGAATTCTCGAGTTAACGACTGGTTCTTATCAGGCTGCGACCTGTTCTTCGGCCAATCGACAGTTCTTCGCTCGCGGTCACTTGCATCGAATTCAACACTGTTACGATCCCGTGATCGTTCATTGAACTGCTGAGACACAGAAGCCTTTTCTCCACGCGCCTCGCGGTCCAGCGCATCCCACTCCTCCTGAACTGAATGACGGGAAGAGGGAGTTGAGGATCCACCAGGTCCCGGTGCGCCCATCACCTCAGGCGCTGGCCGTCCTTCAACGGGCGGGCGCGGTCCATCGCTGATCTTGTCATGCCCTCCATTTGTGGTCTTGATCTGCTGTTGATCATCAAGGTTATCTTGTTTGGACCGGCCGTCCTGCCCGTCATGTGCTTTTTTGAAATCATCTTTGATCGACTTTTCCCACTCATTGCTCATTCGATGTCCTTGTTTTTACCACTTTTTATCGCAAGTCTTGCGCCCTGAATATGGTAATTTGCCAGTCTTTCTCATCTCAATAATGCAATCGGTAGTGCAGCTTGTACCCGAAAGGGAGCCGCCCAGTACCAAAACATCGTTCACAATGTTGCAAGAGTATACACTGAGCCTTTGCAGCTCAAGCCTGAAGCCGAGCGGCGGCCATAAGACAACAACGTCGCCGCAGGAACGGGATCAAAATTCAGAGTATGAAAGGTGGGTAGGATCACTTGAGATTGCGGATCGGCTGCTGGCGCAGCGGTTTATCTTCTTCCACACACCCGCGCCAGGTCCCGGATCACGGCATGATCACCCATCATCTCGACGACGGCTGACCCGTCCGGAAAAAGAGCCAATTCCTCGGCCGCCCGCGCCTGAAACTCCCTGCTGTATTCCACGGCCGGCGGACACGCTGCCACGCCGCCAGCCTCAAAACCCGCCGTCGCGCAACCGGTCAACCAGCTCGTTGCGATTACGAGGACGGCGAGCCGCCGCCTCCAGCATCCTTCGCTGAACTTCATTGGCTTTCTCCCTGGTGTGTAGACGTTCTGCCAGGCGACCAGCGCGCTCGCCAGAACCGCCACCCTTCAATCGACGTTACCTTGAATCGCGACTGGCCTATCGCATCCAGGAACTGGCCTATGGCGACCTGAAGCCCGAGACGGTGAAGCGGCTTGAAGCCCTCGGGGAGCAGTTGGATGGCGGCGACCGCAAGAAGAGCAGGATGCGAGCCGACCTCTTGCCCATCGCCGGCACGCGGCTGATCCGTGAATGGCAGGGTGTCGAGCAGGCCGTCACCGTCACCGCCGATGGCTTCGAATGGCAGGGCCGGCCCTACAAGTCGCTCTCCGCCATCGCCCGCGCCATCACCGGAACGCGCTGGAACGGCTGGATGTTCTTCGGTCTCAAGAGCCACAGGAGGCGGAAATGACGGAGAAGATCACGATCAAGCGCCGCTGCGCTGTCTACACCCGCAAGTCCACGGAAGAAGGGCTGGACCAGGAATTCAACAGCCTCGATGCCCAGCGGGAGGCCTGCGAGGCCTATGTCGCCAGCCAGAAGTCGGAAGGCTGGGTGCTGCTGCGCGACCGGTATGACGACGGCGGCATCTCCGGCGGTACGCTGGAGCGCCCTGCCCTGCAACGCCTCATCGCGGATATCGAGGACGGCCTCGTGGATGTCGTGGTTGTCTACAAGATCGACCGGCTCAGCCGTTCGCTGGCCGATTTTGCCAAGCTGGTCGAGGTGTTCGACCGCACCGGCGTCACCTTCGTTTCCGTCACGCAGAGCTTCAACACGACAACCTCCATGGGCCGGTTGACGCTGAACATCCTGCTGAGCTTCGCCCAGTTCGAGCGCGAGGTCATCGCCGAACGGGTCCGCGACAAGATCGCCGCCTCCAAGGCCAAGGGCATGTGGATGGGCGGTGTCCCGCCCCTCGGCTACGAGGTGAAGGACCGCAAGCTTGTGATCATCCCCGACCAGGCCGAAGACGTCCGCCTGATCTTCCGCCGCTTCACCGAGATTGGATCGGCAACGCTGCTGGCCCGGGATCTGAAGGACCGGGGCATCACCACCAAGCAGGGCCGGCCGATCTGCAAGAAATATCTCTACCGGCTTCTGAACAACCGCATCTACATCGGCGAGATCACCCACAAGGGGACCAGCTATCCCGGCCAGCACGAAGGTATCGTGCCACGCGAACTCTGGGACAAGGTCCACGCCATCCTGCAGGAAAGCCCCCGCAAGCGTGCCGCACGGACCCGGGCCGAGACACCAGCATTGCTCAAGGGGCTGCTCTACGGCCCTGATGGCGCGGCCTTCTCGCCGACCCACACGCGCAAGGGGGGCAAGCTCTACCGCTACTATGTCAGTCAGACGGTGCTGAAGCATGGTGCCGGATCCTGTCCTGTCGGTCGCATGCCTGCGGGCGAGATCGAAGCCGCCGTTATGGATCAGCTTCGCGCCGTATTCCGCCAGCCCGAGATCGTTGCGGGGACATGGAAAGCAGCGCGCAACCATGACAACGACGTCACCGACGCCGACGCCCGCGCGGCCCTGCTGCAACTCGACCCGCTCTGGGACGAGTTGTTCCCGGCCGAGCAGGCGCGGATCGTGGCTCTGCTGGTCGAACGCGTGGACATCGGCATGAACGGGCTCAACGTCACGCTTCGCGTAGACGGTCTCGGTGGCCTCGCGCGAGAGATGCTGGCCGGCGATGTCGGAGAAGCTGCGTGACCCGCGGCGCACCGGTCCCCGAGACGGTGACGCTGCATGTCCCGTTCCGCGTCGTGAAGCGCGGCGGGCGGAAGGAGATGCAACTGCCTGAGGACGCCGGCCTGCCGCGCCGGACGGACAACACGCTGGTAAAGGCTCTTGCGCGCGCGTTTCGTTGGAAGCGCATGCTGGAGTCCTGCGAGTTCACCACCATCGCCGAACTGGCCAAGCGTGAGGAAATCGCGCCCTCATACATGACGCGTGTTCTGCGCTTGACGCTCCTTTCGCCTGACATCGTCGAGGCGATCCTGGAAGGGCGGACGGGACCGGAAGTCACGCTGGCACGGGTGCTTGAGCCGTTTCCGAAGGCGTGGGCGGCACAGATGGAGCACTTCCGCTAGCGGCCCTGACCGGACCTCGGCCGAGATGGTCAACGCTGCGATGCGGCTTCCCCGAAGCGGTCGTCCGTAACCTCATGCATCAAAAGCTGGGAGGCCAAGGTCAGCAGTGCGGGACGAAGCCGCCGTTCACCCAGCTTGTGCCAATGACTGCTTCTGGCCAGTCGCCTCAGGTCGTTCTCAGATCGGCCCGCGCATCGCGGATGATAGACCATGACGAATGCAGGAAGAGTCCAGAGATCCCGAATGCCACGATCAGGTCGGGCCATGCGCTGCCGAGCCAAGCCACGAGGCCCGCAGCAATGACCACGGCTGCGTTGCCAATGGCGTCATTGCGAGAGAACAGCCACACGGCACGCATGTTTGCGTCGCCCTTGCGGAACCGTAGCAGCGGCAGGACGGCGAGGACGTTGACCACAAGAGCAATGAAGCCGAACAGTCCCATGAGACCCGCATCCGGGGCCGTCTGCGCGAAGACACGCCAGATCGTCGTGCCGAGGACACTGACGCCAAGAATGCCGAGGAAAACGCCTTGGATCAGCGCGGATCGTGCCCGCCAGACAAGGCTCCAACCAATAGCCAGGAGACCAAGGAAAGTGATGAGGCCATCGCCGATGAAGTCGAGCGCATCAGCCTTCACAGCCTGAGACCCCGCAAGAAAGCCGCCAATCATTTCAACAAAGCCATAGCCGACGTTCAGGATTACGACGACCCACAATGCGCGTCGATAGGCAGGGTCTTGATGGGCCGCTCCCTGCTGCGCGTCGTCGTCACCTTCAATCCGATCAAATCCATAACCTGTCGTTTCGACGGCCCGCTCAATCTCGGGCAGGCGTGCTTCAGATACGCTGAGGGTCATGATATGGGTGGCCGACGATACGTTCACGGCGTCGGGTGCAATTCCAGCAGACTGTGCCGCCCGCTCGATCTGTGCCGCGTCCTTGGCGCAATCCATGCCGGAGACGCGATAGCGGAAGGACGCGACATCAACATCCGGTCCGGTACTTTGGGCGTTGGCCATATTCGCCTTGCTCCTGCTAGGGTGGACTAAGAAAAGACATATCAGTGAGGAATGATATGGATGAAATTGCCACCGACCGCAATCCCGTCAAGGCAGCCATCGAGAGACGGGCAAAGCTGTTTCGTGGTCTTGCGGATCCAAGCCGGTTGGCGATCCTCGATGCCCTGCGGACTGGACCACTGGTCGTTCATGAGATCGTCGAACGCACTGCTTTGACGCAACCTAATGTCTCCAATCATCTGCGATGCCTGTTGGATTGTGGCCTCGTCGACAGCACGCGTGATGGGCGTTTCGTCCGCTACGAAATCAGTAGTCCACAAATCACGGACCTTTTGCGGGACGCTGATGCGCTGCTCAAGATTGTGGCCCAAGATATCGAGGCGTGTCTCAATTACCGAGTGAACGGTAGCAACGACCCGCCCGGACGTGCCTGAGGATCGCAGTAGAAAAAAGCGGTCATTCGTACCCCGCGCAGCACTCAACACTTTGGGCTCGAAGCCGACTTGCGGCGATGCAGCAGGTCGCATTCCAAACCCGTCCCGAAAGCAGCCATTGCCAAAACGTAGATGATACGGCCTTTCCAGCGACTTGCTCTCGTAGGCAGACATTTGGCTTATGAAAGCTGTCGTTTTTGAAAATTTCGGGCCGACCGACGGCTCCGAGCCCAGAGCGTTCGTTTTAACCCGCAGGGCACTATTCTCGGATCAATCCGCTTTGCGCCCTGTCACGACAAATTGAGGCGACACAACCAAGTATTCCCCTTCGCAATGGGCTTGTTCCACCTGCGCTATGACCCGCTCGACTTTTGCAGGATCGATCGTGCCACTCTCAACGGCGTATTTGGCCATGTTGCGGACCATACCCAACAGCCTGCCGTCCACATCGGCATTGGCAACGATCGAGACATCAACGTCCTGGAAACCCGCGTCCACGAAGGCGGCATAAAGCTTCCGCCCCATGTCCGAATTACGACACGCATGCGATGCAGCTTCGACAAAAGCCCTCCATGCGTCATGCGCAATTGGCTCTGCAACCATCATATACCAGTCGCCATCAATGGCATGGGCCAATCCGCCCGGTCGAAGAACTCTGTGGAACTCCCGCAATGTGTGCAGCGGATCGTCAACATACATAATGGCATTTCGAGCCGATATTCTGTCTAGGGAGCTATTCGAAAGCGGCAGTGAAACTCCATCTTTAAGATGCGTCGTCAGTCGGTCGGACACTCCGGCCGCCACGGCATTCTCACGGGCGATTTCCAGAAACTCGGCGTTGATGTCGATGGCATGAACATGGCCGTCACTGCCGACCTGTTTGCCAATTTCCACAGAAATCTTGCCGGGCCCGCATCCAAAATCGGCGACAGTGTGGCCCTCAGAAATCCTTGCGGGTTTGAACAAACGTTCTGTGGCTTCGTTCCAGCCGAAGCCCTCCCGATATGCAGACATCCTGTCGGGCTCAATGTTCCGCCAGTGTGCCTTGTAGAATGGATCGTGCGCCAGTGTCTCAAGCCCTTTCCAGCCAATAAAACAACCAATAGCACAAAGCTTTCGTAATGGCAGCTCCGTCGCGCATCTTCCCAGTTCGGCACCAGCGCGGCGAATGGCCGGTTCAGGTTTGGGCTTGCCAGCCCGATTTGAAAGTCCGCTTCCGCCGTTTCGCCTCGGATTTCTCGCGGTCGCAGAGAATGGCTGGTGTCCGCCCATTCCTGTCGTGCCTTGAGGAGTGCTGCAGGGCAGCAGTCCCAGTCAAGCGCTGCTTCGAGTTACCAGCGAACGTTCGATTTCTGTTCCATCTCACCGAGCGCCACTGGCATCGAAGTGTTCTGGTTGCCAGCCAGAAAAGCAGCATGATTTCAGTGCGATACAAGCTCTGCACCAAATCGGCGCAGTCATCAGGTTCAGAGAATTTCGGCCTCAGAGAACGGTTTCCGGCCAGATTCGGTAGATCGAGGTGAATAGCCCGAACACTACAACCCTCGAAAACAAAAAGAAAATCCGGTCGCAGCCGGATCGGGAGAACGTTTTCTCTAGGTCAGGTGGCGGAGAGAACGAGACCGGGGTCGAACCTTCTCCACCTCAGGTTATTGTTTCTAAACACGTTCACCAAAGGTTCCGCCCACCAATGTGTCAGGGGCCACCGCCGCATCAGCGCTACTCGGAGGATCTAATCTTGCTGTGAGATGCGTTCCTGATAGCTCCGCTCGCGCTCCGGCCAAGTGCTCTTGATGTAGGCAAGCACCGCGTGAATTTCCGCGTCGCTCAGATCGCTTCCGAACCCCGGCATGTCGCTCTCGTAGCCACCCCCGACGACTGCGGCCGTGCCTTCCTTCACGATGCTGAACAGCACATCGTCGGGATGATGCCAAGTATGACCGGTCTCGTCGTGCGGCGGAGCCGGCAGACGGCCGTTGGGGCCGGGCGAGCGCCAGTCGGGTTGACCCTCGAGCTTGGCGCCATGGCACGAAGCGCAGGCCTCGATGTAAACCGCAGCGCCACGGGACAGATCCGGCCCCTTCATTCGAGGCCAAGCCAGCGCCACGGCAGCGACCGCAGCGGAAACAGCTGATATCCAGACCCAAGAGCGCATCACGAACCTCCGTCAGAAAGCCGCACGCCGACGTATCGGCATGCGGCTTCGGCTTACTGCACCTCGATCTCGGTCACTGTCAGCTTGCCGTTCATCCGGTCCGCGACGAAGCGCACCTTGGTGCCCTCGGACAGGCCTTCCAGCATGGCCGGGTCGGCAGCCACGAAGACCATCTTCATGGCGGGCATGTCCAGGTTCTCGAGAGGACCGTGGTCGATCGTCACCTTGTTCCACTTGGCATCGACCTTGGTCACGGTGCCGTCTGTCATCGGGTGTTCACCCTCTGCCAAAACAGGCGAGACCGAAAGGACGACTGCGGTAAGTAACGAAATAAGTTTCATATCAGATATCCTCAGATTGGTTTCAGTTGACCGTGAGGAGGCCGTGCAGGCCGCCCTCGTATTGGCCGGGGGTCAGGCAGGTGAATTCGTAGGAACCTGCCCTGCCAAAGGTCCAGATCATTTCGGCCTCCTCGCCGGGTTCCATTCGCACGGCGCTGGGGTCGTCGTGTTCCATTTCCGGAAACTTCTCAATCATCGCCTTGTGCTTGGCATTCGCATCCCCGGTGCCCATTTCGAACTCATGCACCTCCTCGCCATTGTTGATGATGTGAAAACGCGCCGTCTCTCCGGCCACGAACTTCAGTTTTTCGGGTTCGTAGACGAACACGAGATCCGCATCGTAATCCGCCTTCATGACTGCTTCGACCGTTCGGGTTGGCTTGTGATGGCCGGCAGGGCTCCCATCGCCATTTCATGCTTGCTTTCCGCCATGGCGGCCGCAGGCGAAAGCGCGAGGATCAAAGCTGCAATTGTTGTTTTCATTAGGTTTCCTCCAGTTTTGCTCGATGGGTGTTAACCATGCTTTGCGCCGTCACGGGGCGTTAGGATCGTTTGAGGGCTGTGGTTCGACGCATGCTCGGGTAACTCGCCCGTCCACTCATAGGCCTGCGTGCCGGGAGGGTTCTCGTACCAGCCCGGGTCCGAATAATCGTCGCGACCGATCCCTTCGCGCACCTTCACGACCGAGAACATACCGCCCATTTCGAGCGGGCCATGCGGGCCCCAACCGGCCATCATCGGCACGGTGTTGTCAGGGATTTCCATAGACATTTCGCCCATATCGGCCATGCCCGCGGTGCCCATCGGCATGTATCCGGGCTGTTGGCGGCGCATCAGGCCGGTCAGGCGCGACTTGTCAGCCCCGATGAAGGTCGGGATCTCGTGGCCCATCGCGTTCATCGTGTGGTGCGACTTGTGGCAATGGATCGCCCAGTCGCCCTCGTGCACCGCGTCGAATTCGTAGGCGCGCATTGCGCCAACGGGAATGTCGATCGTGACCTCGGGCCAACGCGCCTCGGGCCGGACCCAACCGCCATCGGTCCCGGTGACTTCGAAGTCGTAGCCATGCATGTGGATCGGGTGGTTGGTCATCGTCAGATTGCCGCAGCGCACCCGCACCCTGTCGCCCTTGTTGACCACCAGCGGGTCGATGTCGGGGAAGATACGGCTGTTCCATGTCCAGAGGTTGAAATCCGTCATCTCCATGATCCGGGGGATGTATGTCCCCGGGTCAATGTCGTAGGCGGCAAGCAAGAAGGCGAAATCACGATCGACTGGCATGAAGGCCGGATCGCGCGGATGTACGATGAACAGGCCCATCATGCCCATCGCCATCTGCACCATTTCGTCGGCATGTGGATGGTACATGAAGGTGCCCGACTTCACGAGGTCGAACTCGTAGACAAAGGTCTTGCCCGGCGGGATCCCCGGATGACTCAGCCCGCCGACCCCGTCCATGCCGGACGGCAGGATCAAACCGTGCCAATGGACCGAAGTGTGCTCTGGCAGGCGGTTCGTCACATAGATGCGAACACGCTCTCCCTCAACGGCTTCGATGGTCGGGCCCGTGGACTGGCCGTTATAGCCCCACAGCCGCGCGACCATTCCATCGGCCATGATGCGTTCAACCGGCTCGGCGACGAGGTGGAATTCCTTTACGTCGCCGTTCACCCGGTAGGGCAGTGACCAGCCGTTCAGGGTCACGACCGGGTTGTAGTCGAACCTGTCGGTCGGGCGCGGCGGCACCTGTGTATAGGGGCTTTCGGTGAAGGCAGCCTCGGGCAGGTCGCGAAAACGCGTCTGCGCTGCCCCCGCATTGGCCAGTACGGCCCCTGCCCCAATGGTCAGCCCGGCGCCCAACATTTGTCTGCGATTCATCATTCTTCGCCTCCATCGGCTTTGCCTGCTGCGGCGGTCCCACCCCAGATCGCGGCGGTCACGTCGGCTTCCGCTAACCAGTAGTCCCGTTTCGCCTCGGCTCCGCCGAGTTCCGCTTCCAGTCCGTCGCGGGCATCTTCCAGTAGCTCAAACGTCGAGGTGATCATGCCGTTGTAGGACTTCAGGGCCTCTGCATCGATCGTTCGCCGGAGCGGCAGCACGGTGTCGCGCCAATGGCGCGCAACCGAATGCTTGCCTGTCACCGCTAGATGCGCGGCGCGTGCCTCGGAGCGTGCACCGACAGCCGCGTCGGCCAGCTGGTTCGCCGCCTTCAGATAGGCAAGCGAACCGCGCCGCGAGATCAGCTTGCTGTTGTCATAGAGCGGGATCGCGAACTCAATGACCGGAACAACCGATGTATCGCCACTGTCCCGCTCGATCTCAGCGCCCAATGCGATCTCGAGATCGGAGAACACCCGTGTCTGGCCGGTCAGGCGGTACTCGGCCGCGATCGCTTCCAGTTCGAGCCGGCCCGCGGCGAGATCGACCCGGTTCTGCAAGGCCAGTCGCTCGATATCGGCACTGGATCCCGGCCGCCCGGGCAAGCCGGGCAGCGCGTCAGGCACGTAGAACCTGACCTGCCCCAAAGACACGCCCATCAGGCGCGCCAGGCGCCCCTTGGCCAGTTCGGCATCCAGCCTGGCATCCGCAAGTTCTGCGGCCAGTTCAGCGTTGAACGCATGTTCTCGCGCCTGATCCGCCACACCCAAAGCCCCTGTTTTGCCCAGTTCGGTGGCAAGTTCAGAG
This sequence comes from Seohaeicola saemankumensis, assembly GCF_020171285.1. GTDB lineage: Bacteria > Pseudomonadota > Alphaproteobacteria > Rhodobacterales > Rhodobacteraceae > JAIUZI01. The sequence goes on along the minus strand of NZ_JAIUZI010000005.1, from coordinate 186,522 downwards.
GCCGCATCGGCCGCGTTCTGAGTGCGTGCTATCAGGGCCGCTGCCTCATAGGCCGCCACGGCTTCGATCCAGGCCCGACGGGTTTCGACAGCCAGCGAAATGGTTTCACCGGCGGCGGCAAGCTGTGCCTGCTGGAAGCGCAGGTCAGCGACTTTGGTTCTGGGCTTGACAGTGGCGGCCTCGACCAAGGTAGTGATCAAGACAGCCTCAACGGTCCGTGCAACATCGCTGGAAAGACCCGTGATCGATACGCCAATTGACGGCGTCGGCCCCATTGCCGTTTCCCAGACATCCGCTGCAGACAGACCCAGGTCGGAATAGGTTGCCTGAAGCCCCCGGTTGTTCAGCAAGGCGACCTGAACAGCGGTGTCCGAATTTATCGTCTTGCCGTAGATCAACGCTTTGGTCTTCGCTTCGGCGGCGGCGAGCTCGGCTGCCGTCAGGTGCCAGGCAGGTGAGCCGGTCTGCGCACGCTGGCTACGCTCAGCCACATTGAAGAAGCCAGGGCGAGGAGTGCTGACCTTGTCGATCGTCGCGGTATCTGCGCAGGCCGACAAAACGGCCAGAGCCCCAACGGAGAAGATGAGCTTTCCCTTCATGCTCAATTCTCCCTTTGACTGTCATTGACTTGACGCCAATCGGACGGCTCAACAACTTGATAGCCGCGATATTCGACCGCAGGCGCCGCATTTACATGCGTAATCGGGATTGCCTGGGCAGAGGATTCTGCACCCAGAGGCAATGGGTCAAGCGGCGCGCAAGCGGCCAGACCCAGCGGCACGATGGCCGCAAGTCGGAATTTCATTGGTAGGTTCCTAGCGCAGTATGATCAATCCGCAGCGAAATCGGGCCGCCGCAACGTATTCGGAAAGATCAGACGCGCGGCGGGCGGCGAGGGCCGTTTGGATCGGCACCAGAAACCAATGAGACCCGGTATTCGCCGAAGACGTCGGCTCGAAGCAGCTGCGGCACACTTGGCTCACCTGAAATCGCGACAACAGCCACGACGCATACATGCGATAAGCAATGGTTCAGGGAATGGGACAGATCATGAGATTCCCGTCCGGCAGAGGCCGTGTTATCTTCAGCGTGAACGCCATGAAGCTCAAGATCGCCCATCGCGTGGAGAGCCCGCTGAACGTCGCAGTCGATCATCGCAACGGCATGCGCGGGAGAAAGCATGACAGACATCGCGACGAACATCGCCATGCATACCAAACCCAACCTGCGAACCATGTTTTTCATAGCGACTCATTAACCACTTTTTATCCAGCCTGCCATTGAAATATTTATTCTTGAGAAGCATTCTGGCGAACCCGTGGGCACGTTGTTTCCAGCATCTAGCCTGGGTGTCGTTGAAGGCAAAGGCACCCTTGCGGTCCCTGTTGACTTACTTGTCTCTGCGCTCGGCATCGACGATTTCGGCCAATTGTCGTTTCTCGACAAGTCCAGGCACCAGTTGATCTCCGATCACGAAGGACGGCGTGCCGTTGAAGCCCAAGGCCTGAGACAGTTGCATTGATGTTTCTATATGTTCTGCGACTTCGGGCGCCTTCATGTCTCGACGCAGCTTGTCCGTGTCCAGGCCAACCATTTCGGCGATTCGCATCACGCTGGACTCTTCCGCCCTTCCCTGCATGCCCATCAGGGCCCAGTGGAATTCCTCGTATTTGCCCTGCTCACGCGCCGCAAGCGCGGCCTTGGCCGCGAACACTGACCCGTCACCCAGAATGGGCCACTCGCGATAGACCAAACGAACGTTCTGGTCCGCCGCCAGCAGTCCCTTGACCTCATCCATGGCGCGGCGGCAATAGGGGCAGTTGTAATCGAAGAATTCGACGACGGTCACATCGCCTTCGGGGTTGCCCAGTACGGGTGCGTTCGGGTCGCGTTCGATACGGTCGCGTTCCGTCTCGAGCGCGGTGACGCGGGCCGCATCCTGAGCAGTCGCCTTCTGGGCCTCCAGCAGGGCCACGGCCTCCATGACGATCCCCGGGTTTTCTCGGATCGCTTCAAGCACCAGTTCCTTGACACGGGCCTCGTCCAGTGGCTCCGCAGCCAGCCCGGCGGGAAGCGCAAGGCCGATCGCGAGCGCGATCACGGCGGGTTTGCAGTTCAACATGTTTATCCCCTTCTTTTGCAGCTTCATGTGACGTCGATCCAGGTCGCCATACCCGATGCGGTATGACCCAGCATGTGACAGTGAAAAATCCATTTTCCGGGCTTGCCTGCGACAAAGGCAAATTCGCGAGTGTCGTCGCCGAACAGCAGAACCGTGTCGCGGAGCGGGCCAAGCCCCCCGTCCTTAAGAACCTCGCGCATGTGCATACCATGCAGGTGCATCGCGTGGGGAAAGGCTGTGTCGTTGCGGATTTTCACGCGAGCGGTCCGGCCGCTGACCACGGCGGCAAGCGGCGCGTCGGTCAGGCCGACCGTGCCATTGAATGACCAGAACTGGTTGACGTCGACGAGCTGCCGGAAACTCATCCGCTTGCCGTTAAACAGCGCGGATTGCAGCCCACCCATCGCACCGCCTTCCATGTGCAGGTCGAACAGGGGCGCCTGTTCGTATCCGGGCACATCCATGTCCGGGTTTTCCGGCAACGGCGGCGGTGGCACACGGCGCGATCCAGCCTCGTCGCCGACCGCGAAGGCGACCTGCGACAGGGCTTCGTCATCATCAACGCGGAACAGATGCGCCGTTTTCCCGGATTGCGCGGTCACATCGACAAACAGGTCCATTCTCTGGCCCGGGGCCAGCAGGAAGACTTTGGCAACCGGTTCAGGTTGCGCCAGTGGCATCCCGTCCAGCGCCATGATCCAACCCTCCAGCCCGTCCAGCCCAAGCTGGAAGATCCGCGCATTCGCCGCGTTGATCAGGCGTAGGCGAATGCGCTGGTTTCGCGCGGCGCGCCGTTCTGCATAAGGCTCTCCGTTCGTGGTAACATAATTTCCGCGCCGCCCAGCATGGCTGCGGTCGTGGCGCGAGGTGAAGTCGGGGTCCAGCTGCGCCGTTTCAGGATTCATTGCCCAATCATCGAGGATCAGGACTTCGTCGCTATCGACATCCGGCGCTTCGGGTTCATCCACGATCAGCGGGCCATAGAGCCCGCGTGCCACCTGTTCGACCGAGTTGGTGTGGGCGTGATACCAGAAAGTTCCGGCATCCTTTGCGTTGAACGCATAGTCGAAACTCTCGCCCGGCGGGACGGCTTCTTGCGTCAAGCCGGCAACTCCGTCCATCGCGTTTTCCAGCCGCAGGCCGTGCCAGTGAACGGAACTGGCTTCCGGCAGGTTGTTGACGAAACGCCTGCGCACCGTTTCGCCCTGTTTCACGCGAATCAAAGTTCCCGGCGTGGTGCCATCGAACCCCCAGATTTCAGTCTTCGGATAGCCCGTCGGCGCGAGTTGCACGTTCGCCGGGAGAGCGGTTAGCGTAACCGGGCTCTGCGCCGAAGCCAAAAGGCCGGACGGGATCAGTGCCCCGATTGCCGCGCTGCTACCAAGTTTTAGAAACTCTCGTCTCGTGTTGTTCATTGCCAAATGGCTCCTTCATGGGCCGGGGCGTTGACGCCCCGGCCAGTGTTTCGCATGTTAGCCGCCGCTGTGATCGTCCATCAGGTAGACGGCCATGGCGCGCCGGTCTTCGGCGGTCAGAAAACGGGTGCCGTACAAAACGACCTCGCCCATCGCACCGCCAAAGGCGTCACCGTCGGGCCTGATCCCCGTCTTCAGTGCAAACGCCAGGTTTTCCACCGTCCAGCCGCGCTTTTGCAGGGTCTCGAAGTCGATGGCAGGAGCCTTTCCGCCGCCCGGCAGGGATGTGCTGCCCTTGAAGTGCTGGGTGTCCGATTTTCGGGCTCCCAGGATGTTTCGCCCCGTATGACAGGCCGCGCAATGGGCCGCGCCACCGACAATCTGGCGCCCCCTGTTCCACTCGGCGTCATTTCCAGGCACAGGTTCCGATTGCGGCTTTTCCAGGAATGCCGCACGCCACAGTTTCAGTCCCCACCTTTGATTGAAGGGAAACAGCATTTTATGGGGCGTCGATGGTTCGGCGACGGCGGGCACCGTCTGGAATGCCGCCCAGAGATCGGCAATGTCCTGATCCGAGAAATTGGCATAGAACGGGTAGGTGAACGCAGGGTAATAGGGGGCTCCCTCAGGCGAAATCCCCTGCCGCACAGCACGCGCGAACTGATCGACCGTCCAGCTGCCGATGCCATGTTCGGGATCGGTCGTCAAATTTGGCGAATAGAGGGTCCCGAACGGGGTTGCCAACTTGACGCCGCCGGCCAGCGGTGCGCCCCCGGCGGCAAAATCTGTGTGGCAAGCGATGCAGCCGCCGGCCCGCGCGAGATATGCGCCCCTTGTCGCGTCACCAGCTAGGGTAATGGGCCGGTTCTCGTTTCCTATCGGCCACAGGATCAGGGCACCGATCGCGGCGGCCACGAATGCCGCCGCGCCAAGTGCCAGTTTGAACATGCCGCGCATGTTACTTGCTTTCCAGCCGGAACTTCGTGTGGCAGGCGGAACAGGTCTGGGTGACCATAGCGAAGGCTCCATCGGCGGGCATGGCGCCGATCTGCTCGACGGTCATGCGGCCGCCCATCATGCCGCCCCCCATCATCCCCGAGCCGCTGCCCATCATGGTCGAACCGCCACCCATCATCGAATCAGACGACATCGTCCCGGCAGCATCGCCCATCAGGCCGTTGTCGGCTGCCACCGCCAGGCCCTGCGCCGCGACGCCCAACTGCGCCGCCAATCCAGCAAAGGTTTCCCAGTCGCTCCAGATCGTCTCCCTGGCCTCGGACGGTTTGCCGCCCGAACCTTCGGGAAACATCCGGGTCATCGCCTCGCCCGAGTGCTGCGCGAAGAACGCGGCTGCCCGCTTGACGCTGTCCGCGTTGTAGGCTGCGGTTCCTTGCATCATCGGTGACACGGCCTTGATCACTTTTCCCATGTTGGACATGGCATCCATCCGGTTCTTGACGATACCGGTGGCGCCGCCATGCGCCAACGCCGCAACGGCGGTCGACCCGGCAATCAGCGCCGAAATCAGAAAGGTGGTTTTCATGTTTTCTATCCTTGATCGTGTTTGTCCATTTCGATTGATCAGGATTGGAAACGGGGCGGGGGCACGTCCAACTGGGGCATCCAGCTGTCCCTTTCGAGCCTCTCAAACCTCTGCGACAGGATCATCGAAGCCTGTTTCGGAACGGGAAGCACCCGACTTTTTTCGACGATGGCAACCGTGATGCAATCCAGGCCAGCGTGGCAGATCTCGAGATCGTTCAGGGCGGCCAGGATCGGCGCATGAGAACCATCTGAATGATCGTGGTCCCGCGCGTGTTCCCCGCCGATGCCGTCCCAGACGGAGTCGGGCAGCGCACCAAGCGCCACAAAGCCGCCCAAAACCAGAGCGAACAGCATCCGCACGATGTTGTGGACGCGGCCAGCGGCCATCAGTTGATTCCGTTCTCGCGCTGAAGTTCACGTACATAGGCGACGATGTACTTCACATCCGCCCGCGTCAGTCCCTCAACTGGCGGCATGTCCCCAAACCGCCAGTGGTGAGAGCGTACGCCGACCTGCGCGGCTCGCTGAAAGGCCTCGTCCGAGTGGTGGCTTGGTTCGTAGATCTTGTGCACAAGCGGCGGCGCAACACCGTTTTGCCCGGCGGCATTTTCCCCGTGGCACGCCGAGCATTTGCTTTCGTAAAACCGTTTACCCAAAGTCGCGCTCTCGGAAAGCCGCCCGGGCAGGCGCACATTCTCGATGGGATCGCCCATTGCAATCTTGCTTGTATCGGGGGGAACCATCGAATGCCCCTGCTGTGCCGGCGCCGGCTGCAACGCCTGCCAGCCAACAACCGCCACACCCGCGACAACCGCGCCCCCTACCACGAGACCCCAGATATTCATTCTTCGTGCTTCCTTTCCACCGACGGCCCACCGTCAGATCAGTTTTACCTGTGTTCCGATCGGTGTCCGTTCAAAAACTTCCTCGATCTGTTCATTATAGAGCCCGATACAGCCGTTTGACGATCGGCGCCCGATCTTGCGCGTGTCTTGGGTGCCGTGAATCCGGTAGTACTGCCAGGAAAGATACAAGGCCCGGGTGCCCAGTGGATTGTTCGGGTCTCCACCCTTGATGAATGCGGGCCATTCAGGGTTGCGGTCGCGCATTGACGGGGTCGGCGCCCATCCCGGGTTGGCCCGTTTTTCCACGACTTCCGTATAGCCCCGGCGCGTCAGTTCATCGGTCAGCGGCACCGAGGTCGGGTAAACCCGCATCTCGCCGTCGGCCGTCCAGTGCTGCAGCACGCGACGAGACGTGTCGGACAGAAGGATACCCTTGCCCAGCGCATCGAAGTGGTCACGCCAGTCATGAACTGCAAAGGAGGAAAGGTTTCGTTTCGAAGACTCCTGCTCGGCACTGCCCAACTGTTGAGCACGAAGCACTGGCGGTGCAGCCAAGAAGGTTGTAACTCCGCAAACAAAAGCGCGCCGGTACAATGAAAAACGCCTCAAGATCCCTGCCCGTTCATTGATCATTTTACGTAATGAACTCTCGGATGAATCTGGCCTAAAAAAATTGGGCGGACAACGTCGAGGCGCACTATTATTTGTATCGAAATGTAAGCTTGACCTTCACATACGGGAGAGTGCCATAGTCGCCATCGATCGATGAAGTTTTGGGAATCGAGGCGAGATATGGCCGGTCAGAAGAATGAGGAAAAACCAGCTGAGGGCAACTCGCGTTTTGGCGGGTTGCACTTGGCGATGTTGGCGTGCTGTGCGGTCATGGTGATGCCAATCGCGGTGGTTGTTTTTTCGGGAGCGGGCTTTGGCCTCGACAGTCTCAGCCTATCGACGCTTGCGCCCTTGCTACTGTGTGTCGGCGGTCATGTCGTATTGCACAAGATGATGGGCAAAGGCTGCCATGGTGACAAAACAACGACCGAGGCGCCCGATTTCTCGAAAGAGGAACTGCGGGCGACGGTCCCTGTTGCGGAAATGCATGTGCCGGCCATCAAACGCAGGTGAGCAGCACTCGATGGGTTTGGCTAGGAGCGGTGTTGGCCGTGACTTTATTGCAGGCCTGCACGACGACACCCAGACAGTGTGACAAACCTGTCGTCGGGCAATCGGTCTCCCCCAATCTGACCATTACGCTCCCAAAAGGGTGCCGGCTTGTTCAAGACGAAACACGCAACGTCCGGTCGCTCGCTTGTGACGATGGTCGAAAAGGGTTTGTCGTAATGGGGAAGGGCACATGAGATCAGGAGTCACGTGCCAAAGGCGGCGAAAGGAACGGAAGCCGCAAAATATGTTGCAGGCCCTCGAGCGTTTGTCTGCACCATTTTTCCTGATCCTGGTTCTTCTGGGACCGGTCCAATTCGCCCACGCGGCATCCTCGGACGCGTTTCGCTCGAATCCAGTGAACGCTGTGCTGCTGTCGGTGCAAGATGGTGTCCCGCCAGGTGGGGAAACCCTGTCGGCCGGCATGTCACTTGAACTGGGAGAGGGGTGGAAAACCTACTGGCGATCGCCCGGGGAAGTTGGCATTCCACCACAGATCGACTGGTCGGGGTCGGAAAATGTCACGGATATCGAAATGTTGTGGCCGGCACCGGAACGGTTTGCTGCCTTCGGAATCGAGAATTTTGGTTATCTCGGTGAGGTGGTTTTTCCGCTTAAGGTCGCGCTGAAAAATCCCGGCCAGGCAACCAGCCTGCAAGCGTCGGTCAATCTGTTGGTCTGTTCAGATATCTGCGTGCCACAGGAGTTCGGCCTTGTGCTGACCTTACCGGCCGGCTCTGGCGTGGATGCCGCCGCCGCAGAGAAAATCAGCGAGTTCGCAGATCGCGTTCCGGTCAGCCCGGATCGTGCCGGCATCATTTCGGGTCGCGCGCATGTGGACGGTGATCGGCAGAACCTGACCGTTACTCTGGAAAGTACCGCCGGTTTTGAAGCGCCGGACATCTTTGCCGAGCTCGGCCAGGGAACCGCGCTTGGGAAGCCGGATATCCGCCTTGGACGAGGGGGCAAACTGCTGTGGGCCCAAGTGCCGATTCTGCGTAGCGATGAAAGTCTCTATCATGACCCCGTTGTGACGGTCACCGATGGTGCGGCACCTGCCGCGACACTGACCCCGGCCCTTGTCGACACACCGCCGCCGCCGCCATTCACAGTTGCCCAGATAGTTCCAGGTATAGGTCACGTCGCCTGGATCGCGCTCTTGGCATTTCTGGGCGGATTGATACTCAATGTGATGCCATGTGTCCTGCCGGTTCTATCCTTCAAACTCTCCTCCGCAATAAAGGCGAAAGACCGAAGCACTGTCGCCACCCGCGCCGGATTTCTATTTGCGGCGGGCGGCGTGATGTTGTTCATGTGGTTGCTGGCGGCCGCGCTGTTTGCGCTAAAGCAACTCGGCTACGCAGTTGGCTGGGGATTGCAGTTTCAGAACCCGGTATTCTTGGCGATCATGGCGCTGGTCTTGGTGGTGTTCTGTGCAAACCTCTTTGGTTTGTTTGAGTTCCGCCTGCCCAACGTCGTGCAAAGGCGGTTGGCGGTTCAGAATCCTGGCAAAACGTCCAACCATGGCGCCGATTTTGCGACCGGTTTCATGGGAGCCGTTCTTGCTACCCCGTGCTCGGCTCCCTTTCTGGGAACGGCCATTGCATTTGCGCTTACAGGTCGCGGAGTCGATATCCTTGTCATATTCACCGCGCTCGGGCTCGGGCTGGCGATGCCTTATCTGCTGGTTGCGACCTTCCCCGGCTTTGTCCGAGTTCTGCCGCGACCTGGCCGTTGGATGATCTGGGTCAAGACGGTTTTGGGCCTGCTCCTTTTGGGAACTGCGACCTGGCTGGTTTGGGTCATGACCTCGGTCGCAGGCGCAGAGGCGACCATAGCGGTGGTGGTCATGTCGTTAGGTCTGGTGCTTGTTCTCAGCTTTCCCGAAGTCGGAGCCACAGGCCAACGGTCTGCGGCAATTGCGGTGCTGATCATCCTTCCCGTTCTGACGGCCCAGCTATTCGCTGAACGGACGTCCGAAAATGTTGAATCAAACATCGCGGAAACCATCCCCTGGGTCCCCTTTGACCGCGGTGAGATCGCCCGGCGCGTATCACGTGGAGAAGTGGTTTTCCTCGACGTGACCGCAGATTGGTGCCTGACGTGCAAGGCGAACAAATCATTGGTGCTCGAACGTGATCCCGTTCTGTCAATCCTGCAAAACCCGGATCAAGTCGTGGCAATGCAGGCGGACTGGACCCGACCAGACGCGCGGATCTCGCAGTTCCTCGAGGCAAACAATCGTTTCGGCATTCCGTTCAACGCTGTGTTCGGACCTTCGGCACCCGACGGGATCCTGCTCTCTGAGGTTCTATCACCCACAGTGCTCATGGATGCGATCGACGCGGCCCGAGGATCGGTCGAAGTCACAGGTTCGCTTGTGTTGAACCAATAGGAGATTAGATTCTGGAACAGCGGGCAAAGAACAGGAGAAACGGAGAATGCTGACACGCCGACATTTTTTTACAGGCACATTGGCTTTCTTTTCAACACCGATGAGCGCTCCGTTGCACGCCGCTCCTGTGTCGGACAGGTCGAGTTGGGATCGCTGGGATGCACAAGTCACTCCCGAGGACTACGACCCCGCAACCAGCAATCCCTGGGGGCTGAACGGCCGATATCTGCCGCAACTCGTCGAGACAAAATCCGGCCTGACGCCAGGAGACATCCACGTCGATGCGGTGGCCCGCTATCTCTACCACATTCAGGAGGGCGGAGTTGCGATGCGATATGGTGTTGCCATCGCGAAAGGTAACCTTTACGAGCCCGGCACCTACACTATCCGTCGCAAACGGAAATGGCCGACATGGACGCCGACGGCGGCTATGATCGCGCGTGAACCCGATGTCTACGGGCCTTTCCGGAATGGCATGGACGCTGGTCCCAAGAACCCCCTGGGTTCGCGCGCCTTTTATCTCTACGTCGGCAACCGTGACACGTATCTGAGGATTCACGGCTCCCCTGTCCCACAATCCATCGGCGGTCGAGCAAGCTCTGGGTGCGTGCGTATGGTCATGGCACATATCAACGGTCTTTACGATCAAGTCGAAACCGGCGCCACGGCGTATCTGCATCCTCCTGAGGAGCGTATTTCCGCCTCGAGCTGAGGCGCCCAAAAGTGCTCAATCCAAGTTCCTATGACTTCGGCGCACGAGAGCAGATCGGATTGCCATTTACCGAGCGCAGCGGAATATAGGTGACCTCGACCGGACCGTCGTGACGGTAGTTGTAACAGCCGTCAGCCGGGTCGATCCGCACCGCGGTCAGATCCTGATGAGGAGCGGCGATTGCTCGGATGTTATCGGGCAATTCAACGAAGTTACCGGAAGAATCGAGCCGCGCGCTCCCGGGCGTCTGGGCGCAAGCGGCGAGCAATATCGGTATGAAACCCGCTATCAAGACACGATTTCTTGGCAACAAACGACCCCTTCTCATTTCGATGCTGCCAGCCGGGGACGGTCCCCGTCGACATCTGTCTCTCACTCAGTCAAGTCGGCAAACGCAGACTGCGCCTGCATGCGCCTTGGATCATTCGGGTCGAGGCCGTCCAACAAAGGAACGGCCGTTTCCAGCGCGTCGCGCGCCTTTTCTGTCTCGCCAAGCACTCGATAGGCATTGGCCAATCGCAACCAACCGTCCAAATCATCCGGCTCATCTTCCAGTCGCGCGGCCAGTCGGTCAACCATTGAACGGATGAATTCGCTGCGATCCTGCTCGCTCATTTCACCTGCGGCGGCAACGTCTGCGGCGTTTGGACCCGGATTCGATGCCATGGGTGCAAACTCGGTCAACGACACCGGATTGCGGCCCAGCTGCTGACCAATCCGATTGGCCTTTGCAACAAAGGGCTCCATCCACGGCGCGAAACTTTCCGCATCGCCAAGGAAAGCGACAAGCAGGTCATGCGCTTCGCCTTCCTCGCCGCGCTGTTCCATCGCGAGCGCGCGATAGAACACCGCAGCCGGGTTTCTAGGGTCCAGCTCAAACGCCTTGTTGATCGCCGCCTCGCTGCGCGGCGTGACAATGCCGTTGTCTGCTCCGATCTGCGCTTCTGCAAGCATAGAAAAGGTTGTTGATGTCGCGTCGGGTCTTTCGGCAACAACCTCAAAGGCGGTGACAGCCTTTTCAAACTCCTGCATCCGGTAATAGGTCTGTCCCAACAGCATCCAGCCTTCCGATACACCGCCATCAGGTTCCGAGGTCAGGCGCGCATAAAGCCGGTTCGTGAGGTCCGATATCCTTTCCTGCTCGGCGCGTTCCTCTTGCCGATCTGCATATGCGAGGCTGGAAATCTCAGGCGCTCCCATTTGCAGATAGTAGAGAGCCGCAAGCGCCGGCACGAATATGGCTGCCACGAACAGTGCGGATCGACCGGAGTCTGACGCCACTCTGGCTGCCGGCCCGGCCCGACGCGCCGCGGCTAGGATACGACGCTTGATTTCGACCCTCGCTGCGTTGGCTTCCTCGGCGGAGATCAAGCTGCGGTCCAGATCGCGCGCCACCTCGTCCAACTGGTCGAGAAGAACCGCCGGAGTTGCCTGATCAACCACAACCGGCGCAGTTGAGCTTTGTCGCGACGCGAGTGGCCAAAGCAAAAAGCCGATTGCCGTTAGGGAAAGCAATGCCATCCAAAAAATGATCATGACCTGTCTCCGGAATTGTAGTGTTCTATGAAATTTGCGACCTCCAACTCCTCGTCCGTGGATAACTGGTTTTTTTCGACCGCGGAATGCCCCGCAGAACGGCCTCCGGCGCGACGTTGACGCACAGTTGCGAAACCGATCCCAAGTGCGGCGATCACCATTGCCAGCGGCGCCACCCAAAGCACATAGGTTTTCGCATTCCATGGCGGATTGAGCAGGACATAGTCACCATAGCGGGCCTGAATGAATGCAAGCGCCTGTTCATTGGTATCCCCTGCCACCAGACGCTCACGCACCAGAAGGCGCAGGTCACGCGCGACCCCCGCATTTGAACTGTCGATATTCTGGTTGAGACAGACCACGCACCGCAGTTCTTTCGAGATATCTCGCGCCCGGGCCTCAAGCACGGGGTCAGACAGCATCTCGTCGGGTTCGACCGCTGCCGCCATTCCCGCCAATGTCATGGCGATCAAGAAAGTCATCGCACGCAACATCATGCGCCTCCTTTCGGTAACGCGCCGGCCTCAACCAGGGCTGCGCGGAATTTTCTTACAGGCGTGTCACCAACGACAGGGCCGACATAGCGGAACAGAACCGTGCCGTCCGGCGCGACGATGAATGTTTCAGGCACGCCCGAGATACCCCACTCGATCCCGGCCCGCCCTGACGAGTCTGATCCGATGCGGGAGTAGGGGTTCCCCATCTCCGCCAGCCAACGCGCGGCATCCTCCGGTTTGTCCTTGTAGTTGATGCCAAACAGGACAATGCGGTCCCGCTCCACCAGACTTGTCAGAACCGCGTGTTCGGCCCTGCACGGCACGCACCACGACGCAAACACATTGACAACGACTGGCCCGGGATTTCCGACGAGATCGTCACGCGAAAGACCGGGGGTCTGGATGTCCGGCACCGGGGCGAGATCAAACTCGGGTGCCGGTTGCGAGATCAGGACCGTCGGCACCTCGTTCGGGTCCCGCTCGGGGTTGAGCCCCCAAAGGAAGAACCCGCCGAAGATAACGGCAATGACAAAAGGCAGAAAGGCAAGGCTTCGTTTCATGTTCATTCCGCCGGAGTTGTTGCGGCCGAAGGCGCAGCTTCACGCTTGGGAGCGCCGACGCGCAGACGCCGATCCGACATGGACAGGGCGCCCCCAAGGATCAGAAAAGCCGACCCAAGCCAGATGAAATTTACCAGCGGCTCATAGAGGATGCGCAGTGTCCATGCCCCGGTCTTCTCGGCGGTTTCTGATGCTGGCGCCGCGATGGAGGCGTAAAGATCACCCGCCAGCGTAGAACGAATGGCGCTTTCGGTGGTGCTGCTCTCGGCCACCGGGTAGTATCGACGCTCGGGAAACAGCTCGGTTAACTTCTGGCCATCTCGTGCCACGAGCAGCCGTCCCCTGTCGGCCACATAATTCGGCCCTCGAACGCGATCGACGCCGGCAAAGGTGACGTCGAACTCCGCGATCTCGATCGTGGTGCCCGGGGCCACGAAAACCACCTGTTCAGATTTCCACGCGCTGGACCCGATGAAACCGAACATCGCAACCGCCAGCCCGGCATGGGCGAGGGTCATGCCCTGCGCAGCGCGTGGCAGGTTTCGGGCACGGCGCATTGAGTCGACGAACGGAACATCGAACAACCGGATGCGCATGGCCCATTCCCGAACCGTGGCAAACAGAAGCCAGAACGCCAAAAGCAGGGCGATATGTGCCAGCAACGGACCGCCGTCGCGCAAATAGGACATGATCAGGGTCAAGAGAACAGACAGAGCCGCGACCCACTTCAAACGTTGCCATACTCCGGGCAGGTCGGCCCGTTTCCAGGACAGAAACGGTCCTATCCCCATTACCAGAACCAGAGGCAGCATAAGGGGAACGAATGTGGCATTGAAAAACGGTGCGCCGACCGAGATTTTCTCACCCGCCACGGCCTCGACAAACAAAGGATAAAGCGTGCCGAAAAGCACGGTTCCCGTCGCCACCCCAAGAATGAGATTGTTGACCAGAAGCCCGGCCTCTCGGCTGATCGGCTTGAAGATGCCACCTGGCTCCATCTCTGGCGCCCGCCAGGCATAAAGCGCCAGCGATCCACCGATCGACAATGCCAGCAGGAACAGGATGTATAGCCCCCTTTCGGGATCCACCGCAAAGGCGTGGACCGATGTCAGCAACCCCGAGCGCACAACGAACGTGCCCAGCAGCGACAGAGAAAAGGTCAGGATGGCCAGAAGAATTGTCCAGCTTTTGAAAGCATCCCGTTTCTCCGTGACAATGGCTGAATGCAGAAGCGCGGTGCCCAGAAGCCACGGCATGAAGCTGACGTTTTCGACCGGATCCCAGAACCACCAGCCACCCCATCCGAGTTCGTAATAGGCCCACCATGATCCAAGCACGATGCCTGCGGTGAGGCACATCCAGGCCGCGAGGGTCCATGGACGCACCCAGCGCGCCCATGCCGTATCCACGCGCCCCTCCAGAAGAGCAGCAACCGCAAAGGAAAACACAATCGAGAAGCCGACATAGCCGAGGTAAAGAAATGGCGGATGCAACGCCAACCCGACATCCTGCAAAAGCGGGTTCAGGTCATTGCCGTCCGGCGGCGGAGGAAAGACGCGTTCGAAGGGATTGGATGTCAGCAGCATGAACGACAGAAACCCGGTGCTGATCCAGGCCTGCACAGCCAGGGTTCGTGCCTTCAGCTCTTCAGGTATGTTGCTCCCGAACAGGGCCACACCAGCGCCGAAAACGGTCAGGATCAGAACCCATAAAAGCAGGGAACCCTCGTGGCTACCCCACGTGCCCGCGATCTTGTAGAGCATGGGTTTCAGCGAGTGCGAGTTGGCTGCGACATTCAGCACCGTGAAATCGCTGACCATGAAACTCCTCATCAGTGCTGAGAACGCTATGGCAACCAGCACCAGCTGCGCGATGGATGTCGTGCGAGCCGAACGCATCCACAAAAGCCGCCCCTGGCGCGCGCCCAGAAGCGGTAGGATCGACTGGACGATGGCCATACCCAGGGCAAGCGCAAGCGCGAAGTGGCCGATTTCAGGTGTCATGGGTCTGTCCAGTACTAGAGTCAATCAATAGGTGTTTGGTGCGCGTGGCTGAACTGATGCTCAGATCACCCCTCGAGAGCCGCCTTCTTCCTGCGAAACTCCTCTTCGTCCATCTCACCCTTGGCGAACCTGGATTTCAGGATCTCCAGCGCGTCCGGTGATTGGTTTCCGGCCTGACCCGAGACCGAGAACCACCGCACGGCCATCACGATCAACGCAACAACGATGCCCCAGAAAACCAGCATCATGAGTCCACCGAACATGCCGAATCCTCCGTTCCAATACATATGACCGTATTCCCAGCCTCGATCAGACCCCGCGTCCGCAAGGGCTGCTGTCGACATCGGCAGCAAGACAAGGCTTGCAACAACTCGTTTCAGCGTCATTTCGGTTCCCGTTTTTTCTGAGTTTCGTTTGCAAGTGGAATGGTCAGTGTGGCCCTGACACCGCCTGTTTCGCGATTGGTGAGGATGACATCGCCGCCATGGGCCCGGACAATTGTCCGGGCGATGGATAGGCCAAGGCCATGCCCTCCGGTTTCCAGTGACCGTGATTGCTCAAGGCGGAAAAACGGGTCGAACACCCTTTCCAGGTCGGCGGCTGGTATTCCGGGGCCATCGTCGTCGATTGTCACGACAACCTCAGAACCGCGAATTGCATGATGGACATGCGCGCTGCCGCCGTAGCGAAGCGCGTTTTCAATCAGGTTTCGTAGCGCGCGGCGCAGAGCATTGGGGCGGACGCGGGCTTGGTAATCAGGGTCGCCCTCAACTTCGAACGTCTGCATCATGTCAGATTTCAAACCATCGAGGAAATTCGCGAAGTTGACGGGTTCGGGTTCTTCAGAACCGGTAAGCCCGCGCGCAAAGGTCAGAGTTGCCTCCACCATGGACTGCATTTCTTCGACGGAGGTGATCAGACTGACCCGTGTTTCATCGTCGTCGACCATTTCCGCCCTGACGCGCATAGCGGTCAGCGGCGATCGCAGATCGTGCCCTAGCGCCGCCAGCACGCGGGTCCGGTCCGCAACAAAGCGCGTCAACCGATCTTGCATCCGGTTGAAGGTCTGCGTGAGGTCGCGAACCTCGGTGGGCCCCGTCACCGGCAAGACACCGACATCTTCGCCGCGGCCAAGCCGGTCGGCCGCGCGCACCAGACGCCGCAGCGGTGCAATAAGACGGGTCGCGAGAAACCAGAATACCGCGATCAGGAGAGCTGCCGCTGACAATGCGAAGGTCAGCATGGAATAGAATGGCCACTGTATGGGTGGGCGCTCGAACCGAGTTCCGACATTCAGCCACTGGCTGCCCTCAACGGCGATCGAGAGGTTCATCTCTATCGCTGATAGTTCTCCGCGCATCATTGCCTTGTGCATTTCGGCCATTTCCGGCGAAAGATGCGGAAGCGGCAGGATCTGACCCTGCACTTCATGCAGTTCAACGCGGATATCGCGGCTGAAGTTGTCATCCAGCAATGCCCGTATTCGGGACTCGACCTGCCCGCCGTCCGAGTGGTCGGTATGTTGCACCCCCGGCGTTGACGACAACTCGAACCGCACCAGCGGGGAATTGGCCGCCCGCAATATGGACTGATGCAGATCATCCGGGGCCTCTTCGATGAGCCGTGCGACATTCGCGGCGCGCCCGGCGGCCTCGAACCCAAGGGCAGCACGAACGGCCAGGCTGCGCTCGTCGGCGAACAGCCAAAGGCTAACCAGTTGCGCGACGGTCAGTGCAGCAACAACAAGCAGGACCAGCTGAACCTTGAGGCTGCGAAACAGATCGATCATCGATCCAGCACCTCGACGTCTACCGACAGGCTGTAACCGCCATTCCGAACCGTCTTGATGATCTTGGGGCGCAGGATGTCGGGTTCAACCTTACGCCGCAGCCGGCTGATCTGGTTGTCTATCGTGCGATCAAACGGACCAGCCGACCGACCCTGTGTCAGGTCGAGAAGCTCGTCCCGACTGAGCACCACGCGGGGACGCTCAACAAGGACAAGAAGCAGCTTGAACTCGGCATGGGTGAGTGTTGTTTCCCCGCCCTCTCGATCGATGAGAACCTGTCGGTCCACGTCCAATACCAGATGCGCGAACTGCACTTTTCGACCCGCCATCCCACCTGCCAGAGTATCGTGTTGCGCGGCACGGCGCAGAACCGCCTTGATGCGCGCAAGCAATTCGCGCGGATTGAATGGTTTGGCCAGGTAGTCATCCGCGCCGATCTCCAGACCGACAATCCGATCCGTGTCTTCCCCCAGTGCCGTCAGCATGATGATGGGCAGACGGTTCTCGGCCGAGAGCCGGCGGCAGACGGACAATCCGGTTTCACCTGGCATCATCACGTCCAACACCAAAAGGTCAAAATGTCCCTTGGCGAGTTTGCTGTCCATGTCAGAGGCATCTTTGGCAGACGTCGCCCGCATCCCGTTCTTTTCCAGAAACCGGGTCACGCTGTCTCTGATCTCCTTGTGATCATCAACAACCAGAATATGCGGTGCGCTGTTCATAAGTCCTCCTTACTCTGCCGATCCCACGACGTCAGACGCATTTTTGTCACCGATTGTAACAGCATGCCCTTGTGCGACAGAGCGATACAATTGGCCGGATGCAAAGTCTTTCGCCTCGATTTCTAATCCCCACCTGAAGCGCATGACCAAAATCAGAGGTGAAACCATGTCTGCAAAACTCACAACCGCCATTGCCGCCATCATGGCTATGGGAAGCGCAACGATTGCCATGGCCGATGCCGGTCATCACGACGGCAAAAAAAAGGCAAAACCCGGCGAAATGGGGCAAATGCAGCAGGGCAACGACGATGCCAATATGCCAATGGCGGGTGGCGCCATGATGGGCGGGGATCATCATGCCATGATGCAAACGATGATGAAAATGATGATGCAGATGCAGATGCAGATGCACGGCGGTATGATGCAGGGTGGCATGATGCAAGGTGGCATGTCCCCCGATACCAGAAACGGAATGATGGACAGGGACATGATGGGCATGATGTCCGGCGCAATGATGGGTTCGGCCGGGGCTGACAACGACGGAGATGGTTCAGTCTCTGCCGAAGAAGCGCACGAGTTCATGCAGTTCATGCACCAGAATGCGGACAAGGACGGCGATGGTGTGGTGACACTTGAGGAGTTCGAGTCAATGCACTCGATGATGATGCGCGACGCCATGGTCGACCGCTTTCAGCATCTTGACGCCGATGGCGATGGCAAGATTACCGGTTCGGAAATGACCGCGCCGGCAGACAGGATGGGTCAACAAATGGAGTCCGCTCCGATGATGAAGGACGGTTCGAAATCGCAGGACAACTGATCCAGTTTAGGAACGGCGCAATTGAAGCCCCTGCCGCAAATGTGAAGTTGTCATCTGTGGCAGGGAGCCAAGCAGCCTGCCCCCCCTACCCTTCACCCGAACCGCTTGCGTCTTGAATAACGCAAGTGCTCGCGCCGACGAACTTGGCGCCGTCGTGTTTGCCCCGAAAGACACTTAGGAAAAGGAACCCCTAATGTTTGATTGGACTTCCCGACGCACTGTGTTGCAAGGATTGTTAATCGCTCCGGTCGCACTTGCCGCGCCCCCTGTGTTGGGGAAATCGGAAGTTCAAAACGCCCTATCCGTCTCTGCCGCTTATGACGCGCTGCTCGGAGACCGGCTTCGCATCGTCGACGTGCGCACATCCAAGGAATGGCAAAGCACGGGGGTAGGTGCTGGTGTCTGGCCCATAAGCATGCACGAAAGCGGTTTCACTGCGCGGCTGTTCGCCGCCAGAAAAATGTCGGCGGGGCGACCAGTAGGAATCATATGCGCGACCGGAGGCCGCTCGGCGACGGTTTTGCAATGGCTGGCTCGCTCTGACCACGTTGGGTTCGTCGACATTCCTGAGGGCATGCTTGGGTCAGAAAGTGGCCCCGGGTGGCTCGCAACCGGACTCCCCGTTGTTTCGATGGCACAGGCCATTTCAACGCTTCCTGACGAACTGGGGTGACATGCAGGCCAGTCGCCACATATCGGGAATTCGGCGACTGCTGGGAGTGATCGCGGTCCTCGTGATCTTGGCTGCATGGATATCGACATCAGAGTCGGGCGGGAGGCTTGATGACTACTCTGCCGACTATATCAGCGCCTGGGTCGTCGCCTCAGGGATATGGGGGCCCGCCACGGTCATCGGCCTGATGATTGTTGCCGTAGTTGTCAGCCCTTTGCCAAGCGCCCCGATTGCACTGGCCGCGGGTGCTGCATTCGGCCACTATGCGGGAACGGTTTATGTCGCTATCGGCGCCGAGGTCGGTGCAATCGTGGCGTTCTGGTTGGCGCGTTTCTTGGGGCGCGATCTGGTCGAACGTGTTGCAGGATCACTGGAGGGGCACACCCTGTTGGGGTCGCAGAATGCGTTAACATTAACCGTTTTTGTCAGCCGCATCCTTCCGTTCTTGTCATTTGACATCGTCAGTTATGCAGCGGGGCTTAGCAGTTTGCATCTATGGCGTTTTGCAGTCGCGACCCTGGCCGGCATCCTGCCTGCGAGTTTCCTTCTGGCGCATGTCGGACAAACAGTATTGCAAGGGACCTCCGACGATGCCGCGCTTTTGGCCTTGGGATTGGGTATCGCGACAGCGCTTCCCCTTCTCGTACTGGCCCTGCGCCGGAACCTGATTGGCACAGGCAGATTTGGCTCAGAGGAAAGCGGAGAATGACGTCGGACTACCAGAAAAACAGCCTGAGCCTGATTGACGCCATAGCGATGGGTACCGGTGTCATGATCGGCGCTGGCATTCTGGCCTTGACCGGACAGATCGCCGAACTCGCCGGGAATTGGTTCCCCGCAGCCTTTCTGGTCGGCGCTATCGTCACGGCCTTTAGTGCATACACTTATGTCAAGATGTCCAATAGCTATCCGTCTGCGGGTGGCATCGGAATGATTTTGCAAAAAGCCTACGGGCCGACCACGGTCGCGGCTGGCGCGGCGCTGTTGATGGCCTTGTCGATGGTCATCAATGAAAGCCTCGTCGCACGGACCTTCGCCACATACCTCATGCGCGGTATCGGAGGTGAACCCTCGGGCTGGATGATCCCTGTTCTGGCGCTGGGGCTTATTGTCTTTGCATATCTGGTGAATGCCGCCGGAACGCGATCCGTCGGGTTGTTCTCTCAGGTGATGGCCACATTGAAGGTGGGCGGAATCGCGTTGTTTGCCATTGCGGCACTGTGGGCAGGTGGCGTGGATTTTGCCCCCACGAGTGCACAATCGGCGACCGATCCAATCGGGTTTGTTGCAGCGGTCGCTCTGGCTATTCTCGCGTTCAAGGGCTTTACCACGATCACCAACAGCGGTGCCGAAATCGTCGAACCGCACCGCAATGTCGGTCGAGCAATCGTCATCTCGATCGCGATCTGCGTCGTGATTTACCTGCTGGTCGCGCTGGCAGTCGGGTCAAACCTGACCCTTGATGAACTGATCGCGGCCAAAGACTATTCGCTGGCCGAAGCCGCCGAACCCGCACTTGGCCGGACGGGGTTCTACCTCACGATTGGCCTTGCTCTGGTCGCGACAACCTCGGGTGTAATTGCCAGCGTCTTTGCCGTGTCCCGCATGCTGGCCATGCTGACCGAGATGAAAATGATCCCGCACAGCCATTTCGGGATGCCCGGAACGATCCGAGACCATACGCTGGTCTACACCGTGGTCATCGCCGGGACACTGGCGGTGTTCTTCGACCTCGGCCGTATCGCGGCGCTTGGTGTGTTTTTCTATCTGGTCATGGATATTTTGATTCACTGGGGGGTTTGGAAAAACCTGCGTCACGACATTGGCGCGCGGGGAAGCATATTGCTGGCGGCCATCGCCATGGACCTTGTTGTGCTGCTGGCGTTTGCCGCGATGAAGCTGAAAAGCGACCCGATAATTGTCCTGGCGGCTCTTGTCGCCATGGCGACCGTATTCCTGTTTGAGCGCGTGTTTCTCACACGGGCGAGCCGCCAAGACGATCAGCAAGTCACAAATCACATGCACGGCCACAACAAATAACGAGAATGATACCTTGACCTTCCAGTTGCTGGAAGCCCCACATCAGAGGCGAAAGGACACATCATGGCCAACCAAGAGCATCATCATCATTCGCATGGACCTCAAGCAGAAGGATCCACCGGCAGCGCGGAACACGCCAGCGATCCGGTCTGCGGCATGTCTGTCTCCAAAGAGGAAGATGCCAGGCGGCAAGACTATGACGGCAAAACCTTCTGGTTTTGCTCTGAGACCTGCGAAACCAAGTTCACTGCCGATCCTTATTTCTATGCGTCAGGAAACGCAGATAAGACACGTGATCACGCTGCGCCGGGAACACAATGGACGTGCCCGATGCACCCCGAGATCGTACGCGATGAGCCGGGCAGCTGCCCCGTCTGCGGCATGGCGCTGGAGCCAATGGTGCCATCGGATGAGCCTAGCGAAGAACTGACCGATTTCACCCGGCGTATGTGGATCAGCTCTGCCGCGGCGGTGCCACTGGTCATCCTGACGATGGGCGAGTTGGTCGGCTTGCCGGTCCGCGATTGGATCGGCCATGACTTTGCGATCTACCTCGAGTTCATTCTGGCCACGCCGATCATTCTGTGGGCGGCGCGGCCTTTTTTTCAGCGTGGCTGGGATTCAATCCGCAACGCATCTCCCAATATGTGGACCTTGATCGCACTCGGAGTGGGCGCGGCATTTATCTATTCACTGGTTGCAACCTTTGCGCCCGGGTTGTTTCCGGCCGAGTATCAAGGAGAGATGGGGGTCGGGACCTATTATGAGGCGGCTGTTGTTATCGTTGCCCTGATTTTTGTTGGACAGGTTCTCGAATTGCGCGCCAGAGAAAGGACGGGAGATGCAATACGTGCTCTGCTGGATCTCGCGCCGAAAACTGCGCGCCGCATCCTGCCCGACGGAAGTGAATATGACGCGCCTCTCGAGAACATCGTCGAAGGCGACCTCCTGCGCGTGCGTCCCGGCGACAGCATTCCAGTTGACGGAGAGGTCGTCGAGGGTCGAACCGCGGTGGATGAAAGCATGATTACCGGCGAACCGGTTCCGGTCGAAAAGGCCGCTGGGGATCGAATCACCGGCGGCACGACAAACAAGAACGGCACATTGGCCATCCGCACCACGAAGGTTGGTGCCGACACGGTTCTTGCCCAGATCGTCGACATGGTGGCCGGGGCGCGTCGGTCCCGCGCGCCGATCCAGGGGTTGGCCGACAAGGTCTCATCCGTATTCGTGCCAACAGTGGTTGTGATCGCGGTGATTTCATTTGTCGTATGGCTTGGTTTCGGACCTGATCCCGCGCTTGCATTTGCCATCGCCTCGGCCGTTTCGGTCCTGATCATCGCCTGCCCCTGTGCGTTGGGACTGGCCACACCTATCTCCATCACTACGGCAGCGGGGCGCGGAGCGCAGTCGGGTGTTCTAATCAAGGATGCGGAAGCCCTGGAACGGATGGCGCGCGTTGATACCGTGATCGTGGACAAAACTGGCACCCTGACGGAAGGCAAGCCAAAGCTAACGGATGTCCTGCCTTCCGAAGGTTTTGACGACACAGAAGTTCTGGCGCTTGCAGCCGCTCTCGAGAAAGGATCCGAGCACCCTCTTGCCGAAGCAATCGTCGCCGGTGCCCGAGACCGCAAAATTCCAATGGCCGCGACAACAGATTTCGAGGCCGTTACCGGCAAGGGTGTCCAAGGCAGTGTCGATGGGCGTTTCGTTGCGCTTGGAAACAAGGCCATGATGACGGGTCTTGGTCTGGATGTCACCGACATCGAGGCAAGGGCCGACACCCTGCGGGCAGAAGGAAAGACCGCGATGCATGTTGCGGTAGAGGGCCAGTCCGCCGGTATCGTTGCCGTCGCCGATCCGATCAAGGAAAGCACAGCCGAGGCGATCCATGACCTTCACGCACTTGGCCTTACGGTAATCATGGCCACAGGTGACAATCAACGAACTGCCGAAGCAGTAGCCAGAAAACTGGGGATCGACGAGGTGCGTGCTGGAGTTCTTCCCGAGGACAAGAAGACACTTGTCGAAGAACTACGTCAGAACGGTGCACAAATCGCGATGGTTGGTGATGGCGTAAACGATGCGCCGGCACTGGCAGCCGCCGATGTCGGTGTCGCCATGAGCACGGGCGCTGATGTCGCCATGGAAAGTGCCGGTATTACATTGATGCGCGGTGATCTCACTGGTCTTGTAAAGGCTCGCAAACTGGCGAAAGCCACACTGCGCAACATCAAGCAAAACCTGTTCTTCGCGTTCGCATACAATGCTGCCGGCGTGCCAATTGCAGCTGGTGTTCTCTATCCTATTACAGGAACGTTGCTGTCTCCAATGATAGCCGCCGCCGCCATGAGCCTGTCTTCGGTGTCGGTGATCTCGAACGCTCTGCGTCTGCGGCGCGAGAAGCTGTAGGTCATGCGGCTGACTTGTCACCTGACAGAGAGGCAACTTGGATCGACGAGAACGCTATCCGAGCTACCGCCTTTGCTAGCCCTTTCGACAAGGCGAGATGGCAGGTCGCAACGAAAAGTGTGGAAGCACTCATTGCACAAAAGCAACCAAGTGGCACCAACGGTTATTGTTTCTGCGGCATGGCGGCTCTCGGACTGCAGTCAGCTTGAAGTTGGTGAAAAGGAAATCAAGCATTCTGAGTGATCGATAGTCTGCAGACTGCGCTGAAGAACAAGATGCGTTGACCCTATCTGCAGCCACGCGCCTGATCTCGAATAACGGCGTAATCACCCATCATCTCGACGATGGCCGATCCGTCCGGCAACCTCGACAATTCCTCGGCTGCCCGCGCCTGAAACTCCCTGCTGTATTCGACGACCGGCGGACATGCTGCCACGCCGCCAGCCTCAAAACCCGCCGTCCCGCAACCTGTCAACCAGCTCGTTGCGATTGCGAGGACGGCGAGCCGCAGCCTCCAGCATCCTTCGCTGAACTTCATTGGCTTTCTCCCTGGTGTGTAGGCGTTCCGCCAGGCGACCAGCGCGCTCGCCGGAGCGGCGCAGGGCCAGCAAGAATAGAAGGATCGCGAAGGCGGCGACGCCGTAGCGGAGCGCCCTGCTTGCAAATGCCGATCCGGCGAGTGTGGCGAGGAGGTCGCAGATCATCGCCGCCCCCGCTTCCAGTCGTCGAGCCGGGCGTAGATCGTGACCGCGACGCCCACGAGTGCCACGGCGATGAACACCCAGCGGAGCGTGTCGAGATACTGGACGAGCGGCAGGATGGCGGTCTGTGTCTCGGTCAGAACCTGCTGCGCGACTTCGACGCCGGCCGCACCCAATGTCGCAACGCCCGCCGCGCCACCGCCCTTCATGGTGCGGCTCTCCGCCAGAACCTCGCGCACTGGCGGGGTCTCGGCTGCGAATGCCGTCGCCTGGACCGGGAAGCGCTCTCCCCATTGGCGCGCAGGGCCGAGGTCGATGTGCATAAACCCCGAGCGCGGGTAGAAGCCGAACCCGAGGAACCCGACGTCCCGCGCCGCCGCCTCAAACGCCACCGGGTCGTGGTTCGCCATGGCGATATCGAACGCCGCGCCCTCCATGTGCTTCGAGCGCGTCGCCCCACCGACGGCGCGGTTATGTTCGGGGCTGCGATAGGCCGAACGGACGATCAGCGGCTTGCCCAGCTGGTCGCGCAGGGTCTGCAGCTTGTCGAGAGCCGCTTCGTTGATCAGCAGCTTGCCGGTGCCGCGACAGGCGATCTCGGCCGGGTTGAAGTTCGGCCAACGCCAGTCTGTTGCGGAAACATCGCGCCAGTGGTCGTAGAATTTGGTGGTCATTGGGTTCTCCTCGAGACGAAAACGCCCGCGTGACGCGGGCGAACAGGAACGGTCGGGTTAGGCATTTGCGCCCCGGCTCACGGCCCGCCGCCGAACAGCTTCAGCTTGATCGCGGTGCCGGCGAGCATGGCGAGGATCAGGCCGGTTGTGATGAGATGCACCGTGGTCTGTACGGCAGTGCGTCGGACGAAGCGAATGCAGTCCAGCAACGAGCGCAGGTCACGAATGTCGAGCGCGGCGGTCTGGCCTTCGAGCCCGACATCGGCCAAGGCCTGACGGGCGCCTTTCTGGGCCGCGCGCGCCAGCATGGCCTCGAACTCTGCCTCGGGGATGCGCAGATTGCTGTCTTCGCGGGTGGGCGGGGACATCGGGATTCTCCTTGGAAAAGGGGCTCGATCAATTGCTGCCGGCAAAGCCGATCTCGAGACCGGCGAGATCCGCCCAGGTCCAGGGCAAGCCGGTATCGGGGTTGAGCGCCCATTCAGATGTGAGCGCCTCGAGCGAAGCCCCGGTCGGGGCCTGGCCTGCAGCGTCATGGTTGGTGCCGCCGATCCGCAGGCGATTGACCACGAGCGCCGGGTTCGGGCTCTCGACGGCGTTGCGGGCATAGCTTGCGAGGATCACCTTGCCGATGGTACCCGGCGGCGTGGCGCCGGGGGTGAGTCCAGAGGTGACCGCGTCGCCGGCCGCGCGGGCATAGGCAAAGGTGGCCGGATCGCCATCGCCCAGCTCGGCATGACCGCCAACGGCCGTGGCCAGGGCCCCCGCCCCGGTTGGCCGCAGGATGCGGAACCGCCGGCCTCTTGTATCCTGATCCGACACCAGCACGTTGGAGATAAAGAAACGGTCATTGCCATCGAGGAAGTCGGTTCCGCCGAAATCAAACCGGGACGCGCCCTGACCATCGACCTTGGTGGCTGTCCAGGTTGCCTGTCCGATCTGGTTCAGATCGACATACATGGTCACGCGATAATCGTCGGCATTGCCCGCAACCGCCGCCCCGGTCTCGATATGGACATCGAGGGTGAAGAGCGTTGCATCGGGGATCCCGGTCACGGCCGCCCCCTGAACATTGGGTGCGGCATAGCTGCTGCTGGTGTAGTCGAGCCGCATCGAGCCGTTGGAGAGATCGATATGGGCGATATCGACATTCGGCAGGGCCACCGTTCCAAAATACCCGTCCCCCGTAGAGGTGCGGTTGAAATCGTCATAGTAACAATCCGCCCGGAGCCAGATGTCGTTGAGACCCGGCAGCGTGATGCTGGCCACGTGGGCCTCGTCGAAGCGAAGCGCGTGATCGGCTAAGTCCGAGTTGAAGCTGCCCGGCACAGAGGCGTCCTCGACGCCGCCCAGAACGGCGGCGCTGTTCGTGATCAGATAGTCGGTCATGGGATGTCCTGTCGGAGAAGGGTCAGACGGTGAGTTCGGCGATCAGTTCCTGCAAAATGATCCCCGTCTCGGGCGGGCGCAGATCGAGAATGATAGCTTGCTCGGCGAGATCGATGCCGGGTCCTGTGCAGGAAAGGATCAGCATCTGTTCGGTGACGTCGATGCCGGGACCGGTGAATACCAGGGTCAGCTCCTGGCCGGTGACCTGCACCTTGCCGCCGACGCTGACACGGAACTCGCGGAAAGCCCGATCTTCATAACCGTCACGGACCGCGCGGACCCGTATGGCCGCCAGTTCAACCCCGATCGGTGGCTCGGGATAATCGGCATCCGTGAGGGTCCAGCTGGTGGCCTGGCCTGCATCGATCACCACGGCGGCGGGTTCCAGCGTGTCCTCGGTATCGGGATCGACCCAGTGAATGCGGACCTCGTAGGTCACGCCCGGTTCCGGGCCGATATCGCCGGTCACGTAGCTGTCGAACACCGCGCTGGTTTGCGAGAGCCGGTCGCGATGCGCCC
Organism: Seohaeicola saemankumensis; assembly: GCF_020171285.1. Classification (GTDB taxonomy): domain Bacteria; phylum Pseudomonadota; class Alphaproteobacteria; order Rhodobacterales; family Rhodobacteraceae; genus JAIUZI01. The sequence continues at coordinate 159,989 of NZ_JAIUZI010000005.1, read as the reverse complement.
AGGTGAGCGTGGTTTCAGGGCTGGCCAATGTCGGGAGAAACAATCCGTCGCCACGCAGATTGCCTGGCGGCAGAGGCCGAATGGCGCGCGAACCGAAGGTCACCATATCCGTTGGTGCTTGCGCCAGCGGCAGGGTCCCAAGCCCGGTCTGAGGGAGCAGCTTCACCGAGACGGTTTCGCCGGCCAGGAACGAGCCGCGCGTTGGCCGCGCCGCACTCTGCCAGCAGATCACGGGCGTTCCGGCAGCATGGGGCACTGGAACGGTATCCAGGCACCCGCGCCCGACGGTGATCTCTGTTGCGGAAATCCCGTCGATGCGAACGACCTCCTCGCCGATCGCGGCAAGCGTGCCGGTGAGGAGCTCCGAAAGCCCGGTCCAGTCGCGCACAGCAAACATGGTGTCCTCGGGATCGTCAGTGACATCTGCATCGAGGATGGCGGTCGGCACGAAGCCTGTGGGGTCATCGTCCGTGTAGCCGGTACCGGTATCGATCCAGACCTGCGTGGTCAGCGCATCGGATGAGGGTCGTTCGCCCGCCGCCATGATCGCCCCGGCGTCCGGATCGGCCTGCAGTTCGGCATTCGCCTGCGTGTGTCCGAGTTCCTGCACCAGCAGCCAGTATGGCGCTTCCTGCACCATGCGGCGATCGAGCGGCACAGGGCTGGTGATGAAAGAGGTGTACCCCGTCGTGGTGTCCCCACCGACCAGCGCGGTATCGCCAAGGGCAAAGGCATCCTCGACAATCCGGAGCCGGATGCCGTTGTCACGCCCGTCACCATGGTCGATCTCCACAACCCGCATCACCGTGCCCTCGAGCCCGCGGCGGGGGTTCACCAACCGGATCGTAGACCCGGGATCAAGATCGGCACCCTGCCGGTTGACGGTGATCTCGCCGGAGAGGAGCGGTGCCGACAGCCCGCGCAGGTCGCGCTCAGCCAGGCGCACCGCCAGCTCCTCGAGCCGCACACCGGGATAATCCACCGTGGTGGAAATCACCTGCCCCATCAACTGGACCCGCGCCGTGTCGGTGACGCTCACCGATCCCGGCTGGTCGGTGCGTACATCCGAAAATGTGACAGTGACGCTGTTGACCAGATCGACCGCCTCGCGCCGGCCCAACTCGCCCCAATCGACCACGTTGGTCTCATCGAAGACCAGCAAGGCCTCAGGATCGTAATCGTCCCGGATCAGCTTGACCTCCCAGCGACCGGTGCGACGGTCCACGTAAAGCTGGGCATCGATGTGATGCAGAATGTCGGCTAGGAACTCCTCGAGGCTGGCATCGCTTTGCCAGAGCAGCGACAGGCCGAAGCCCTCGGTGTGGAGCTGATCCGCGGCACCAGTAAAGCTCGGGCCGATATCGGTATCGCCATAGCCAAGCCCCCAGGTCCGATTGGTCAGACACTCTCGGATGATATGGGCCGGGTTCATGTCCGGGCCCCAGTCGGTCTCCGGATCCGGGTCTGCCGGCAATATCTCCGCCGTTTCTGGATACCACTGCACCGCCCCGTCTTCGGCGGTGAGCACCCGGGTCAGACGCACGGCCCAAGGCTTCAGATAGGGGTTCAGCCCAAGATAGACTTGCCGCAGCACCAGCGAGCAAAGCCCGCGAAACCCTGGCACGTCGGCCCCGGCCCTGGCCGCGAGGTAATCGTTCTGGCCTTGATCCGGTGTGCCCATCAACACGTCGATGACGCCAACGATGCCGCCCTCGCGGCTTTCCCCGCCGAAGAGATCGGGTTTGTCGATGCGGATGCGGGCTCCGACCGGGGGATCACCGCTCGTGTCCGTTGACCCGCCCGAGGCGACCGTTGTGATCGTCACGGGCTGGGCGGAAAAGTACAAGGTCTTCGGTTCCACCTGCATCCAGGTCAGGTGCTCGCGCTCGTCATGGGCGATACCGCGCACGGTAATGCGGTGCGTGACGGCATCGGTCTGCAAGGCCAGATCCAGAACCTGGCCGATCGAGATGCCGGCAATTCCGTTCGATCCGTATATGGTGACCTGGGCCGTGCTACCGAACTCATCCGCGGGAAAGGCGATGACGCTGCCAAACGTGCCAAGCGTTTGAGTGGCGCCGACACCGGACACCACCTCCGGTTCGGTCCCGTCCAGAATTGACCAGGCGGTGCGATCATCGACGCGGATCTCGCGGATCGCATCCACCGGTCCGTGGCAAAGCGCCAGATGCGCCCCCAGCGCATAGCGATAGCCGACAGTTTGCGTGCTCGAACTACGGCTACCCATCGCAGGCCTCCTCGCCTGCCGCCAAGGCTTCCCGCGCTTCGGCGATCGCGATCACGCGGAGGGCCAGGGCATCGCCCGTTGCCCTCAACACCTCTGCATCCAGCCCCTCCCGCAGGAAGGCCCGCCAATCGAGCCCGTGCCGACGAAACCATGGCCGCGCGCCCTGAAAGCACAGCCGTGAGGCACGCAGGTCCTGGATCGTCACGCGTGTCATTACTTCTTGCCTCCGGACTTGCGGATCGGATCCACCTTCAGATCGCCGGCCCAGACCACGTTGGGCCCGCGCAGTAGCACCGTGCCGAAGACCACCGGGATCGGCCGGCCTTCCTCGGCCGTGGGCAGGTCGAACTCATCCAGCCCCGCGGCCTTGGGCGGCGCTGTTTTCGGCTTCGGGGCCAGCACATAGGAGATCGCCGTCAGCACAAGGCTGGCGACAATCTGGACGACAAAGTTCCAGACCATGGTAGAGGTCCTTCAGATGATGCTCGAACCGCCAAACGGATTGCGCCCCGGAATATCCGGAAACCCGCCGAAGTTCAGCAGGTTGCCAAACCGGCCCGTGCAGGTATCGCGGCGCAGATCGCAGCCGGGTGCGATCTCGACGTTGGCCGTTACTCCCGGATCGTCGATCTCCGTCTCAAGTCCGGGCATGCGGCCGGCCAGGGTCAGGGTCGTTCCAACATGTCCAATGATGAACCCCGGGACACCGGCATGGCGCAGCACCCCGCCGCGATACCAGCCATCGGGCTGTTCGGCCGCCTCTGGCACGGTGATCTGCAGCCCAGACCGTGCGGTTGCGGTGCCGGAGACCAGGAAATCCGCGATATCCAGCCCGCAGCCCCCAGCATAAAGCACGTTGCGGCAAAGCCGCTGATAGCGGGCGCGGACGCCCTGGCGCCGCATCGCGGTGAAGAGCGATTCCGCCTGTAAGGTGATGCGGACCCCTTCGACCCGGGCCGAGACGATGCGCCCTTTCCAGTGGGCCACCAGTTCATCCGGCACCTGCTCGTGGCCGCGGAAGATGGTGAGCGTGGTGATGGCAGAGCCCCGCGGTCCGAGATAGCGCCGGGCAAAGGCATCGGAGAGCGGAAAGGTCAGGCCGAGATCAACCCGACGCGGATCACCGCTCTGGATCACATTACCATGGGACAGCGCGGAGGCGGTCCATGTGGTGTCGTCGGGCTCATCGGCCAGCGTCCCACCCGGCACCACCCAGTCGGTTGCCCGGCTGGTGAATCGCCAGATCTCCGACCCTTCCGCGAAACGGTAGAGAAAGAGTGGCCGCCCTTCGGCGGTGGAGGTCTCAAGCAGGTCGTAGGTCATGGGATCAGGTCCGCGGATTCCAGGGTGGCGAGGCTGACCTCGGTGCCAGCGGGGCTATGCTCGAGTTCGATGCGATCGGTGTCGAGCCGCGCGAGGGTCATCAGATGCCCCTGCGTCGTGATCGGTACCGCGCGGTCGAGCCGGTCAATGCCGAGGCGCAAACCAAGTGGATCATAGGCGGCACTGGTGATCTCTCGGAAGAGCGGCGTCCCATCCAGATCGAACAGCACATGCCGGCCGATCCAGTCAGCAGGCTCGATCCCGGGCGCGACAAACAGCGCGTCATCGCCTGGTGTCCCCTCCTGCTGCAGCGCGATTTCCCGGCCCCAGGTCGGCAGCCAGAAGGCCCGTGCCCGACCCCGCAGGTGATGCAGCCATCGCCGCCGGGGCCAGCACCGCGTGAGGCCGATATCCTTCAGCGTCAGAATCGTCCCGCGCTGCACGAGAGTGCGCAGAGGTTCGAACACCACCGGCCCAAGGCCGCTTTCGACCCCCTCGAACCTTTGCGACAATGTCTCGGCCAAGGGCTGGCGCAGAACACTGGGGTCCATCAGCACATCCCGGCCATGGTAGCGCGGAATGCCGAAGAGTGTGCCCAGCAAGGTATCGCGCAGGCTTTCCCTGTCCCCGGGCGCGATGACCGGCACTTCGTCGCCGCCCGTATTGTCGAGCATGGCGGTCCACGTGGTGTTCGACAGCCCGATGTTGAACCCGAAGACTTCGACATCTGCGATGCTGTCGCGCAAGGTGACAGCACCTGTGGCAGAGCTCGAGGGGTATGGTTCACCATCGGTCAGGAACAGGATGATCCGACGTTTGGCACCGGCCCCGGCAAAGAAACCCGGCGCCTCGCTCAGCGCCACCTCGAAATCCGTCGAACCTCCAAGCGCAGGAGATGGCTCGAGCCAGTTTGCCAGGGCGGCGAGAGCCAGGCGATCCGCGTCGCGGTAGATCTGAAGCGAAGACACTGTCCCGTTCCAGAGCACCACACAGATATCATTGCGCAGTACCGGCGGGACGCTGTCGCCAAGCTCTTCGACCAGCGCCCTTGCCGCTGCCATCGCCGCGGCGATCTTCTCGCCGGACATCGAGGTGCTGGTGTCGATGGCGATATAGAGCGCGGTGCCGCGCAGCCCGGAGAGATCAGCGCTGTCCTGCAGCAGGAAGCGGGCCGTGACGTAGCCGAGATTGGCATGCCGGCGCTCAATCTCGAGCGGGGCCAGCAACCGGGCCCGGCGCGCGGGCGCAATGACGGGCCGGGTCAGATCGACACCGGCCGGGACCGCCAGGTCAATCCCATCCGGGCGGACGCCGGAGACTTCAAGCAGATGCGCGGGACCACCGCCCACTGCGGCGACTGCGAACCCCGGCTCGCGATAGTCGGCATGGAGTGCGGAGACCGGCACGCTGATGTCTCCCGCCAGAAGGTCAGTACCGCTACGCTCCGCCATCGGCCAAAGCGGCACGATCCAGTCGCCAGAGAGACCGCGCCGCGCCAGCGCTATGGCCTGCGTCAGACCCGCGCCGTCCAATCGGTGGCGCAGGGTGAGGATTTCGCGCGGAGCGGCCCGCAACGACAGGCGCTGTTCGCTGGCCTCGCTCTGCAGCACATCCGTGCGCCATTCCAGCACTTCGGTCGCCGGACCATGGGTGGCAAAGGGCCAGAGCTCAGCCATCGAAAGCGCCCCGGTTGCGGCGGATCACATTGACGATGGCGCGTTCACCGGCAGGCGTGGCGAGAAAATCGCCTACCAGTGCGGGATCGAGCACGTTGATGATCCGTGGTGCGACCTGTGGAGCGGGTTGCGTGGTCCCTGCCTCGACGCCGAGCCGGCCACCCGGGCCGCGGCGCAGGGGCAGGATCGCTTCGGGCCCGGCTTCTCCCATGAGGCCGATGCCGCGCGCAAAGGGAAACACGGTCGGTTGGTTGACGACACCACCGCGTGCAAAGGCCGCAACCTGTCCCGTCTGGGCAAAGACGCCGCCTCTGGCGAAACCGCCACCGAAGAGCCCGCCGATGGCCTGGGTGATCCAGCCAAAGAGACCGCCGCCAGAAGCCCCGCCGCCCGAAAAGGCGCGAAACAGTGCATCCTCGATCGGTTTGAACGCGGAGTCGATCAGGCGATTGGCAAGGTTCTGCGCAATGCCCGAAACCGCCTGTGCAAAGCTCTGCCAGCTGAGCTCACCGGATTTGAGCGCCTCTTTCAGCGGACCGGTGATATCCTCGGCCAGCCCCTTGGCCAGGTCCTTCGTGCGTTCGATGGCCTCCTTTGCCCCGTCCCAGGCCTTGGCTCCGGCCTCTGCCGCCTGCTTCAACGCACCGCCGGCTCCGCCTGCCGCCGATCCTGCCTGCCCCAGTGCTGTCTCGGTCTCGCTGAGAGCTGCGTTCAGCCGTTCTGTTGCCGCGGCCGCTTCCGTGGTGGCATTGCCGCTTTCGTCCGACCCCGCGACGGCGGCCCGAAGTGCATCAAGCGCACCCAGCGGCGCAGTGGCGCGGGCGGCGAGATCGATGGATCTTGACCGCGCCACATCTGCCCGACCGCGTGCGGTATTCGCAGCCGCGGCCAACCTGAGATCGGGCACGGACAGCGGATTGTCGGCAAAGGCTCGATCGAAGGCCGCCTGTGCGGCCGTCGCAGTATTGGCCGCCGCGCCCTCGAACCGGTTCTCGATCTGGCCGAGATCCAGATCGGGAATGACGGAGATGCGCCGCTCGACCCCGAGCGCTTCCAGCCCGGCATTGACGCCGGAGATGAACCCGTTGATCCGGGTAACGACGCCATTCAGCATCGCCTCGACCCCGGCAATCAGGCTGTTGGCTGCCTGGAAGACCAGGTCGCCGATCGCTGCTGGCAGCAGGCCCCAGATCGCCTTGATTGCCTCGAATGCCCCCTCGAAGCTGTTCACCGCGTTATTCGCAAACCCGACCACGGCTTCCAGAGCCCCCTGCAGTGCGGAGGTCGCGACCGCTTCAAACCCGGCAAACCCGGCCTCGAAGGCCGCGCCAGCGCTGGCCGCCCCAAGCTTGATCCGGTCCCAGACCTCTGCTGCCAGATCGCCCAGCAACGACATGGCATTGCCGAGCCCGCCTGCGCCAGAGACGAGCCGCGTGAACTGGTGTACGAGTTCACCGGCGCCGACGATCAGGGCCCCGATCCCCGTGCGAATGAGCGCGCTGCGCAGAAGGACAAGGGCGGTGGCCAGCCCACGCACAGACAGTGCGGCCGCGACCATGCCAGCGACCCAGCGCCCCGCGAGGAAGGTGGCGAAGGTTGCGGCATGGGTGGTGAGCCGGCCGATATTGTCGAAGAGGCCGGTGATGGCCTTTCCCAGCGGACCGGTGCGACTGGCCAGCGCCGCCATGGCCTCGGCCACTGCCTCGAGGGCCGGGGCTGCGGCGACCGCCAACTGGTTCGACAGACCGCGCCAGATCAGACCCAGCCGCGAGATCGCGTCATTCGTGCGCTCGATCTGGTCGGCGTCCTGTTCCGAAACCACGACCCCGAAAGCCCGCACGTCCTCTGTCGCCTGGCGCAGCGTTTCGGTGTCGATCCGGCTCATTGCAATAGAGCCTTCCTCGCCAAATAGTTGCCCGGCGATAGCCGCGCGTTCAGCAGCGGGCACGAAACCTTCGATCGCGGCGTTGATCGCGCCGACACGTTCGTCGAGCGGCAGGGCCAGCAGATCGGAGGCCGAGAGCCCCAGCCGTTCCAGAGCCTGCGCCGCGGGACCTCCGCCCGCCGCCGCCTGGCTGAGCCGACGCGTCAGATCCTTGGTCGCCTGCTCGATGCCGGACATGGACACGCCCGCCAACTCGCCTGCGCGCTCCAGCGTCTGGATCGAGGCGACCGTGGTCCCCAGCGACTGCGCGAGCTTGGCCTGCGCATCGACGGTCTGAAGACCGGAGCGCACCATGGCGACGCCCGCCGCCATGGCAGCCGCGACAGCGACCGCAGCGGCCACCTTCACCCGCCGGGAGAACCCAGCGAGCCGTGCATTGGCCGCCTCCATCTCATGGGCAAGACGGCCGAAACCGCGCTTGCCGGCCTCGCCTACGCCTTCCAGCTCTGCGCGCACCTGTCGCCCGCCTACCGCGGCAAGGCGGACGCTGACCTTTTTCTCAGCCATCGGACCGTTCCATCTGTTCGTTGTATTTGGCGACCATCACCGCTTCGATAACGGGCAGCAGTTCGGCGGAAACGGCAGACGGCACACCGAGTGCGTCCCCGAGTGCGAGGGCTGCGGTCATGTCCCAGCCGATCACGGCACCGGGAAGCACACGCAGCTGGCCGCCAAGCCGGCCGACCAGATCCCAGACCAGCCAACCTTCATGGGTCAGCGGCTGGTTCGTGCGGCCCGGGCAGTCTTCGCACGCTTGCGCGCAGGCTTCGCTGGGTTCGCAACCCTGGCAGTATCGATCGCCCCCGCCGAAGGACCACTCGGCGAGAGCGCGGAGGCGTTTTTTTCCTGTTCCAGCAGCAGACCCTTGGAGACATAGGTCAGCTGAAAGGCCTCGAAGATCGGCCAGACGTCGAGCAGCGCATCGATGGCCTCGGGGCCGGGATCGATGGCGGTCCCGTCGGCGTCGCCGATGCCCTCCCAGGCGAGCACGGCGCGGCGGGCCAGCGCCTTGGCGAAGGCGACCGCGCGCTCCTCGTCCGAGGCCCCTTCCGGCACCGCTTCGACCACCGGGTCGCTGCGCGTCGCCACCATCAGCGCGGTGGTCAGCGGGCGCAGCTGCACCCGCACACCGGGGGCGAGGTCATGCCAGCGCGGCGTGTTGGTCAGATCGAGGGTCAGCATCAGAATGTCTCTAGGTCGTTCACGAGGATGGCGGTGCACATGCGGCCGAGGACAGGATCCTGCGCCGCCTGCCAGTCGAACGTGGCCTGCACGCCCTGCGGTCCGGAAATCTCGATCCGCGGGCGCGGCAGGTAAACGGCGTGCACGGTGAAAGTAAAACTCTCACCGGACGGCAAGCTATACCCGAACTCGAGCTCACAGGCCTCGCCATTCAGCGCCTGGGTGACCAGCGTGCTGTCGGCAAAGCGGACCTCGATAGAGCCGGTGAGCGCTGCGATCGACGGGTCCGCGCCATCGATGCGGCCATCGCTGCGGATGGTTTCGATCCGGTCGAGGTTGTTTGCATAGGTGATGTCGGCCGAGACCACGTTGCCGAGAGCCGACCCGTTCCGGGTGATCGCCCCGTTGAAATGCCCGAAACGCTTCAGCTGCAGTGCGGCCGGGGTTCCGGTATTGGACGTGGTGGCGACGGCCTCGCCCTGCGCCACCAGCCGCGCTGTCGCGGTAAGCTGCCCGGAGCGCTGCATCTGCCAGCTCAGCTGATCCAGCATGCACCCGACATACATCGCGTAGCGCGGAACTTCCGGCATCGCCGTTTCGACCGACAGGCTGGGCAGCGACCACGAACCCGACTGGAACTCATGCGTCCAGGGGCCTGTGCCGGCTGTGGTCGGGTCGCCAAAGGCCGCCTTCAGCCAGAAGCCAAAGGCCTCGGCATCGATCGGAACAACCACGTCGCCGTCGGCCGTCACCGCATCCTTTATCGGCGCCAACGGGTCGCGTCCGTAGCCGAGAAGCTCCGAGTTCAGCAGCGGCTGCTCGGCGCCGAGCGTGGTGCTGGCGAAGGGCATTTTCGTGAAACCGCCGGCAGGCGGCGTGCCATAGACAGTCTCGAACGCAAGCGCCATCTGCGCCCGCGCCCCTTGGGCTCGTGCCATCGTATTCTCCTCGGATTGTCGAGTTCAGCTCAGTGGGTCGGCCGTTGAATAGTGCAGGACGATCGGGATCACGGCCGCCTTCAGGCTGGCCCCACCCTCGACGGCCAAATCCACCGGCCGCGGTGCTTCCGCCTCGATCCAGTCACAGAGGCCGCCCAGCGTTCGGTCGGCGGCAAGCGCCGCGCCGATGCTGGCGGTCAGCGTGTCGAAGGCGGTGTCACGGTCCGCGCCCTGCACGACCGCCTCGATCTCGGCCCGGTGCTGGTAGTGATAGGCGAGCGGCGACAGTGTCACCTCGGGCTCGCCCGGCTCGCCGTCGCGCAGGATCAGCAACCCCTCGGCCGGGACGCGCTCGGGCAGCACCTCACCGCGCAGGGCGGTGGCAGGCAGCGCCGAGAGCCGCGCATGCAGCGCGGCGAGGATGGTTTCGCGTAGGGTGGGCATGATGATCCCGATTCTCCGGGGCTATCCCGGTATCAGTGATCCCTGTCGCCTCGTGGGGCTGACAGGTTGGCGAGCCGTCGCGGCAGGTCGGACCGGCTGTGCAGGAAATCGAGGACGATAATCTGCTGGGCCTCCTCGATGAACACCACGAAATGCTCACCCGCGCGTGCGAAACGCAGATCCTCGGGCAGGTCCGGATCGACGATACGGCGGCAATCCTGCGAGTGCGCCGTGCCGGCCGCGATGTCGCGGCAGGCGGCGATCAGGTCTTCCTCGTAAGCAGCAGCCTGTCGCGGTCCGAATGTCTCGACCGTCCAGCGTGCTATATCTATGAGCGAAGCTTCTGCAGCCCGCGTCAGGCGCCAGGGTTTCGGCATCGGGAACCCGGTTCAGGAACTGGCGCGTGCGGCGGCAAAGGCACGGCGGACGACCTCCTCGCCGCTGCCTTCGGCCAGATCACCACGTCGGGCCTGGTCCAGCCCGGCAGTCAGTCGGGTGCGCAGGTTACCGAGCTCGGCTTCCTCGCGTTCCAGCAGACGGAGCCCTGCCCGCAGAGCTTCGGAGGCGTTCTGATAGCGCCCGGACGCGACCAGCCGGTCGACAAGATCGGATTGCGTGTCGGTCAGAACGACGTTTCGGGTGGCCATACGCGACTCCTGCAAGTTCATTGGCAATATATGCCAACATGCCTCGCGTGTCGACCGTTGCGGTTACAGTCGGTTTTCCACCCAGTTCGCCACGATTAGCCCCGGCACGCTGTCGAGCGCGCGCTCGGCGTCGCGGTCGAGGTCCAGCCGCTTCGGCAGATTGACTTGCGGGACCAGCAAGAAGATCGGCACGGTCGTACGCCCGCGGCCGGTCTTCGACCGTGACGCAACGCCGAGCCCCCGGCTGTTCAGCCGTCCCTCCGCCACCAGCAGGCTCGGACCCCGGCGACGGTAGACGAAGCGAAGGCGAAGCCCGCGACGCCGCTCCCATTCGCCGGGGGTGATCCTGCCACCGCGCAAGCCACGACCTGCGGCTTCGGTCGGGATGGCCAGGTAGAATCCGTCCTTCGAACGAATCAGCGGACCCGTGTCATGCGCGCCGACGATGACCGGGGCCTTCGACCAGACCAGCGCCGCGGCGTTGAGGCTTTCGCCGGCCTTCGGATAGGTCTGGCTGCGGATCGAGTTCGCCAGCCGTCGCCCGAGCCCCGCTTGCGCGATCTGCCCGCGCCAGCTGGACTTCAGCCCGGCCCCGGCCTCGCGCATGGCGGCGGTGACCGCCTTCTCGCCGGCCAACACCTCGGCGGCCATGGCGGCGACGAGGTCAGGTGTGAGATCGAGCTTCAGCTTCATGCCGACCGAAGATCCACGGTCCAGATGAGACGCTCGCGGTCGCGGACTGGCTCGCCCTGGATCAGGAAGGCCTCCCCGTCGATCTCGATGCGGTCGCCGGGGCGCGGGTTTGTAACCTCGGCAAGGCGCAGATCCAGCCGTGTGGTTTCCGACCAGAGGCGTGCCTCGCCGAAGTTGGTGACATCGTCGGGCCGACGCAGGATCGCGCGGACCAGTGAGGGCGCGCCGCCCTCGGCGGTGTAAACGACGTCGCGCGCGAGATACGCATCCGCAAAGAGCGCGTCGAGCGCGGCGGCGAAAGCGGTCATCAGGTCCGCCGTGCGCTGCGCAGAACCTGCGGCCGGGTGCAGATCGGCAGCGGGTTGCTTTCGATCTCAAGCCGCACCCATTCGTCGCGATCCCGGTCGGGGATGGTGCGGGCGTAGAGCGGCAGGCCGAGGGTATTGACCGTCTCGAACGTATCGGCCGGGGCATGGTAGATCTCGAAGAGCCCCTCGACGCCCTCGGGATAGAAATAGGCCTTGTCGGTCGGCACGCCGAAGGCGGAACTGCCCCGGTAGCGGCGGAAGGTGATGCCGCCAAAGCTGACCTCATCGGCCACACGGCCGCGCAGATCGGCCGCCGCAGCGGTGTTGAGGTAGGTCTCGCGCACCTCCTTATGGGCCACGAGATCGGCAAAGAAACCCGAGCCGCATTCGGCACGCACAATCACCGCTCCGGCGGCAAGCCCGCCGAGGCTTTCCTCCACGCTCTCGATCAGCGCCTGGCAGCGTTTGCGCAGCGCCCCCGAGGCGGGGCTTGCGTTGTCGAGGTCGAAGTCGATCTCGGCAGCCGGTGCGATGCCGAATTCGGCGGCGTAGTCGATCACCGTGGCGCCGTCTTTCGGGTCCTTCACGATCCCCTGGATACCGTTCAGGAAGTGGTACTCGAAGGTGGCCTCGGCATCCTGACGGAGCCGCCGCAGCCGGTGGGCCACCTCGGTCTGCACCTGTTGCGTCGCGCTCTCCGAGCCAAAGTCCCGGACCGACTGGATCTCGGAGGCCCACAGCACATCCTGCTTCTTGAACTGGCGGCAGACGAAGGCGCGCATATCGCGCCGCTCGGGAACCTGTTGCTCATAGGCCGAGCCGCGTTCGGAAAACGGGATCAGCGACAGCGTGCCGTCGCGACTTTCGATCACCACGGTGCGGGCGCGCACGCCGCGCGGGCTGAAGAGGTTTGAACTGGAGAGAAGCGCCGGTTTGAACGGGATGTTCTCCAGCGCGCGGGTGAGTTCGATGACCGAGAAGGCATCGGCGTCGAAGATGTCCATGGTGGCCATCGTGTTTCCTTTCGGAGTTGAGAGAGATCAGCGGGTGAGAATGCCGGCCGCCAACAGCGCAGTGTGCGCGGCGTCGATTTCAGGCTCGGTCTGCGTACCGGTAAAGACGAGGTCGTGGCGGTTGACGATGGCGGGACCGCGAATGAGAGCAACCGCTTCGACATCGCCGCCGGTGGCATCGACCTTGCCCCAGAGCACGGCGACCGCGGTCTCGGTGCCGTCCGTGGCACCGGGATCGTGGGCCGCGTACTTGCCCGACGCGGTGATCTTGCCCAGCACGGTACCAGGGGAAAGCTCGCCCGCGGCGATGGTCACCACCTCGCGGGTGTAGTCGCGGAAGGCCTCCCAGACGAGGAAGCCGCCAGGATGGGTGGTCTCGGTGAGCGTGGGCATGTGTCACTGTCCTTTGCGCTTGAAGGTGCGGGCGATCACATCGCCCCAGGGTTTTGCCGCCGGGCCCGGTCCGGGCTGCGGGTGGGAGGCGGAGATGTCGGGATCGGATTTGGCGCGAACATCGAGAAGCGCCGCGCGAACTGCATCGAGGCTCGTCTCAGTTTCAAGGAACCCGGCCGCCATCTGGGGCTGGCCAGCAAGGCGGCAGAGATCGACAACGGCCTTGGCATGCGCCATGGCCTCAGCTCGGATCGTTTGTGCGTCCGGAATGTCGGGTGGCATTGCCGGTTCGTCGGCCGCATCCAGCGGATCTTCGTCAGGCTCGTTGGCGTCAGGTTCGGGAAGATCGACCGCCTCAGGTTCGTCCGGCACGGCTTCCGCGAGCTTCGTGGGCGCATTGCGGAAGGCGCCAATATCGAAGCGTGCGGCGATGCGCACCGGCTCGGCGACCCGGTCGGCAAAGCCTGCTTCCACGGCTTCGGCGGCATCGAACCACGTCTCGGCCGCCATCAGCGTGGCGATGTCGTCTTCGGGTTTGCCGGATTTCGCGGCGTATCCCTTGATCAGGCTGCCGGCGATCTTGTCGAGCGCCTCCGCCATGGCGCGCATGTCCCCAGCCGTGCCCATGACCAGCCCCGAGGGGTCATGGATCATCAGGAAGGCGTTCTCCGGCATGACGATCTCGTCGCCGGCCATGGCGACGTAGGAGGCGGCCGAAGCCGCGATACCGTCGATGGTCACGGTGACGGGCCCGTCGTGACGCTTCAGCGCGTTGTAGATTGCCACCGCGTCGAAGACCGACCCACCGGGGCTGTTGAGGCGCAGCTCCAGCGCAGTGCCAGCCTCCAGCGCGCCAATCTCTGCGATGAAGGCCTTGGCGCTGACACCATAGGCACCGATCTCGTCATAGATCGAGAGTTCCGCGCCCGTGTCGCGGGCCCGGATCGTATACCAGCTGTTCATATGGTCACTCCTGTTCGGATGTCTTGCCGTCCCCGCCGCGGGTCTCGGGCGGCTGGGTTGGCGTGGTGCGGGCGCCCTGCGTCTCGCCAGGGCTGGTGCGATAGCTCAGCCCCATGTCGCGGGCGCGCGCGGCGTCTGCCGCGTTCTCGCGGTCCACTTCCTCGATGTCGTAGCCAGTCGCCTCGACCACCTTCCGGCGGGAGGTCAGCCCGGCCTCCATCGCCAGCACCTGAGCCTGGATATCCTTCAGCGGATCGACCCAGTCCCAGCGCGGCGGAATCCACTGCACCGGCAGGGCACTCGCAGTTTCGCCAACGTCGATTGCCCCGGCCAGCACCGCCGTTTCCAGCCAACGCCGCCAGATCGGCCGGCAGAGCTGATGCGCAATCACCCCATGCTGGAGCTGGCCGATGCGGCGCCGGAACTCGACAAGCTCTGCCCTGAGGCTCGAATAATTCGCCTGCCGGACATCGCCGGTGACGAGATGGTAGGGCAACCCAAGCGAGGCCGAGACCGCCAGCAGTGTCCGGTACTGGAACGCCTCGTAGCTGCTGCCGACATCGGCCGGGCTCGAGAACTTTACATCCTCTCCCGGCAGCAGCACCTGCATCGTGCCGGGCTCGAGGCTGGCAATGGCCGCCCCATCGAGATCCGCCTCACCCTCGCCCATCATCGGGTCTTCCGGCGCGGTCTTGGTGATGAAGCCCGCGAACATCGCGGCTGTTTTCTTCCGGTCAAGCTCGGCGTCGTCATACTGATCGAGCAGAAAGAGCCGCACCATGGCCGGGGCCACATGCGGCAGGCCCCGGATCTGGCCGGCATCGATGGGCCGGTAGATGTGCAGGACATCCCCAGCTGGCACGCGCACCGTTTCCGGGATGACCGCGCCATGGTCGGTACTGTCGCCGGGGTGCCGGCGGCGGAAATGATAGGCCACCCGCCGGCCAATGGCGTCGAACTCGATCCCGCAGCGGATGCGATTGCCATTCGCCGCCGTTTCCGTCTTCTCGAAGGGCAGCATCTCGGACTGCAGGAGTTGCAACTGCAGCGGCACCAACAACCCATCCTCCGCCCGGCGCGGACGCAGCCGGACAAAGCACTCGCCTGCGACGAACATCTCCCGCGCGACCATGGCCTGCAACCCGTAGAAGTCGGTCAGCCCATCGGCGTCAGCCTCGTCGGTCCAGGCCAGCCAGAGCCGCTGGACCCGATCCCGCAGGTCGGCGTCACCGATCAGCGAGGACGGCTTGATTCCGTCGCCCACCAGGTTCGCCGCAAAAGCCTCGCAGGCATTGGCGGCATAGCCGTTGGTGACCACCAGCTCGCGCGAGCGCGCCAGGAGCCGCGGACCGCCAGAGGCGACCAGCGCGTTGATGTTCTCCAAGGGCGGGTTCCACCCGCGCAGCCGGCGCTTTGCCATGGCGCCTTCGAGGCGGGCACGCACGGCAGCCGGGCCGCCGGCGGACCGGCGGCGGAAGCGGTCGAACAGCCCCATGTCAGAGCCCTTTCGCCGTTGTCACACGAACCTGCCGCACGATCCGCCGTCCTTCGACGGTCGCGATCTCGCGGTCCAGCGCCTCGATGGCCCGGTCGATCTCGGCGATGCTGCGATAGTCCACCGTCTTGCCGTCATAGCTGACCCGCGCCACACCTGAGGATCGCGCGGCCGTCAACGTCTCCCGACGGGACTGTAAATCCGCGAGCGTTGCCATCTTCACCCCATGTAGTTCGAGCGCACGGAGCGCCGCCTGGATGCCGGGCGCGACGTCCGTCCGTTCGCCCCGACCGCAGTGTCATCACGGACCGGCAACGCAACCTGCCGCTCCAGCTCGTTCCATTGCGCTTCCGACCAGCGATCCGCGCCGGTGATCCAGGCGGCGGCGCGGGCATAAACCCGGCAGTCGAGCGCCTCGTTGCGCTCCCGCAGCTTCTGCCATTCGAGCTTCGCAAACCCGCGCCTGGTCTTGACCGTAACCAGCTGCTCGGCCGTCAGCTGTTTCAGCCATTCAGCATCGATCCAGCCCGGCAGATGGATGAAGCCGGGAGGAAACCGCTCCCCAACCACCGTGCTGGTGTCCGGCGGATCGAGCCGCAGGAACCGATAGGTCTCAGCCTTGAAGGTCGAGGTGGCCACGGTCCAGAGCCGCGCGCCCCGGCGCAGACGTTTGCCGCCGATGGTGGCGTCCACGAAGGTCGGGCCGGTCACCGGACTAGTGCGATTGAAGCCTTCAAGGCCCTTGACCGGCGCGACCTGCCCAAAGCCCACCTGACGCGCCCAGGCATAGACCGCGGCCGTCTCATAGCCCGTATCGATCGCAAGCCGCGCAATGGTCATCGGCGAGCCGCTGGCGTGCTGCCAGGTTTGCCCCAGAAGGTCCGAGAGCCTCTGCCAGCAGGCCGGATCGCCTGGTCCACCGTCGATGACAACGTGATCGATGAGCCAGCTTTCCAGCCCACGGCCCCAGGCCCAGATATCAACCTCGATCCGGTCCTTCTGAACGTCGGCGCCGGCAGTCAGGAACAGCCCGCCCGCCGGCACCGAGCCCGCGCGCCAATCTTCTTTCAGCCCCTGCAGCCGTTGCCAGTCCGGCGCTTCGCCGCTTTCCATCCAGGTCTCGCCCAGCGAGGTGTTGACGAAGGTCTTCATCGTCTCGTCGCCACCCGCCCGGGCCGAGAGAAAAGCCTTGGCCATGGCCTCGAGCCGCACCCAGGGCGAATAGATCTCGTTCAGATGGAACCCGGCCGTCCCATTGAATGGCGCCTCGGCAATCCAGCGTCCCTTGGCGATCGCAGACCAGCGGGTCTCATCTTTCCAGGCTGCGTCGCAGTCTGCGCAATGGTATCGCGCCGTTTCCGGACGGTGGCTACCATCCCGTGCCTTGTCCCATTTGACCTGAGCCCAGGTCAGTACCTGTTCCGCCCCGCAGTCTGGGCACGGCACCCAGAACCGGCGCTGGTCGCTTTCCTCGAAGGCCGCCTCGATCCGGCTCGTGCCCTTGTTCGTCGGCGTCGAGACCAGCACGATCTTGCGGTTCCAGAACGTCACCGTCCGCTTTTTCGCGAGGTTGACCGGGTCACCTTCGGCGCCCGCGCTGAAGGGATAACGATCGACCTCATCGCAGAGGAGCAACCGGATCGGGCGGCTCGCCAGTCCAGAGGGCGCATTGGCCCCGACGATGGTCAGATGCCCACCCGGAAACCGCTTGTGCAGGATCTTGTTGTTGCCGTCCCGCGACTTCGGGTTGGCGATCTTGTCCTGAAGGCAGGGTGTGTCCCGCGCCATCGGGGAGAACCGGTCCTTCGACCAGGTTTCTGCGTCGCGCTCGGTCGGCATCACCACCATGATCGGCGCCGGGTCGTGGTCGATGTGATAACCGACCATGTTCAAGATCGACTCCGACTTGCCAATTTGGCTGCTCGACATGATTACGATGGTTTCCGCCGCCGGATCCGAGATCGCGTCCATGATCCCGCGCTGGTATTCCGCACGGCTCGTGCGCCATTGGCCCGGTTCCGCGCTGGCTTCAGAGCTCAGTCGCCGGTTCTGATCCGCCCAGTCGCTGATCGTCAGGTCCGGCGGCGGTTTCAGAACCGCCATCGCCCTTTCCACTGTCCGTTTCAGGATCGGGGATCCCGTCAGGGTCAGTGCCGGTCTCAAGTTGGACATCTGGTTGCGCGAGATCATCGAGCACCTCGCGAATGGCGGCGCGGATCAGGTTGCGGGTGTCTCCGACGGTTGATTGATCAAAGGCCTGTGGCGCCAGTCGGTCCGGCAGCGCCAGCAGACGGGTGCGCAATAGCGCCAGCACGGCAATCCAGGCGGCCTCGATCTGTTCCGCCGCGATGACGGATCCCCGTTTTTCCTCCGCTTCCATCTCGGCGAGATCGGCCCTGGCCCGGATGAACCGCGCGCGCTCGGCGGCGTAATCCGGCGCCCCGGCCTGGGCCTTTGCGGCCTGATCGCGCAGGTAGCGGACGTAGCCACGCACCGAGCCGATCAGCTCGTATTGCCCGCGTGTCGCCTTCGGGATCACACCTTCGCGGCTCAACTGCTGCACCCGCCGTTCCGACAGGTCGAGCAGCTTGGCAATCACCCCGATAGGTTGGGTGGCAGATGACACTAGATGACCCTCACAACCCAATCAAAGCACTGAAATTGCTTCGATTATACTGGATAGAGACCTGCATCAGAGCGAAGCTTCTTACAACGAAACGACGCACCCACAGCCCTCAAGCAGCCCAGCGCGCGCAGAAACAAGGAGCCGCCATGATGACCCGTCTGAACCCGCAAACAACACCCCGCCATCAACTGCGCGCCGAGAAGGCGCGCCGCAACAGAGAGGCGGCGCTCAACGCCTTCATCGGCAAGAAGGCCGAAATCGACGAGATGCTCGCCCGGCTGCAAAGCCTCAGCGATGAGCATTTCAACTGCCACCCCGACGAGATCGGTTGGGCCACCGTTGGCAGCCTTGAGCACTACGCCAGCCTCCTGAAGCGCATCACCGACAGCGCCTTTGGCGAAGGCGAATACGCGGGGTGATGTCGATAACCCGCACCCTTGCAGAGCGCTACAACCGTGAGGCTGCTCGCCTGATGCCGCACATGGGCAGCGACCTGCAGGTCGATCCAACCATCAACACAGCGCGCGAGATCGACGAGATCGTCTTTCGCCGCAGCGAATATCTCGGCGGCATGGCGGCCGTCCTCCTTGCCCTGATCGCGCGCGACGACTGAGCCATAGCGCGTTGGTCCCGGCCCGCCAAGACGGCGGGCTTGCCTCGGTAGAAGCTCCGCATTCCGCGCGGCTCAAACCCGGAGGCACACATGACCAAACTTTCAGATACCCAAGCCATCATTCTCAGCGCCGCATCCCAAAGGGCGGGCAGCATCGCCTTGCCGTTGCCGGAAAAACTGCGCGGCGGGGCGGCCGCCAAAGTTGTCAAAGCCATGCTTGCAAAAGGCTTCCTCGAAGAGGTCAAAGCGGACATGCGCAAGGGCGAGCCTGTTTGGCGCGAAACCGGCGACGGCCACGGTGTCACGCTGATCGCAAGCCGTACGGGCCTTGCTGCCATCGGTATTGAGACGGACAGTGCGGAGACCAAACGAACTGAGAATACATCACCCAAACCGCGCATAACCCGCGAGGGCACCAAGCAGGCGACCTTGATCGCAATGCTGCGCGCGGTGGACGGTGCCACCATTGCAGAGATCATGGCAGCAACGGGATGGCAATCACACACCGTGCGCGGCGCGATTTCGGGAGCCCTAAAGAAGAAGCTCGAACTCGACGTGACCTCGGAAAGGGTCGAGGGGCGCGGGCGGGTGTATTCGTTGCATGCAGACGACAGGATCGCATGAACCCGACTTCTTGCAGTTGTGGCTGGCGAAACGCCTGATACTGTGATCCCGAGGACGTCGTGAGTGGTTCCTCGATTTATTGAAGTGAAGTTGATTACGTCCCCTTCCTGAGTGCCGGGCCGACCTAGCGTCGGCCCTTTTTCCATGGTGAAGAGGAATTCGTCTGACGAACCCCGATCGCCTCGAACAACCGCCGCAGGGCGAAGGAACGTGCGATGCTTACGACGGTGAACATTGCGCCCATCTTCAAGTTTTGCGACAGCGTTGTGTGCAGCCCGAACATCGGAAAGATCAGGATCTGCGTAAGAACAGCAACACCGTAGCCCACAGCAACGTTGGCAATTGCCTCGATCAGTGACATGAGGCGCGACTGCTTCATGCAGCCGCATCATCCATCGGCCAGCAATTCAGCCGCGAGAGTTCGCAGCGCATGCGCGGCAACCAGTGGGACCACTCCGTTGCCACTGAGCCGAAGGCGGTCCACCCGGTGGGCCAGCCCATCAGCGCCTCGACAAACGCTGGGTTCAGCGTCCGGCGCAGCTCGGAGGTATCGCTTCCAACCGTCGGCGTCACCAGGACCTGGCGGCCAAGCAGCCCGTTCACAGGCGTGTTGGCCAGGCTCGTCGCCCCATCCTTGTGATCGCGGGCCGTGGGGGTCATCCACGCTTGGCTCGAGTGAGTCAGATCGGCGGTCCTGCGGCTGCCCGCGCTCGGCTTGTTGCCGTCGGTCGCCATCGGGGTCGGCCAGCGTTTCATTGACTCGGTCCGGTTTCCGCTGCTCAAGCGGGTCTTGGAGCAGGTGTCCGGAGTTGGCCGGGTTGTGTCCCTCGCGTACGGCAAGGATGAAGAGCCGTTCCCGTTTGTGAGGCGCACCGACTTCCGCCGCGGTGAAGAGGCCCGCCGCAAGGCGGTAGTCCATGCCGACCAGTCCTCCGGCGACTTCGGGGAAGCCAAGGCGGAGATGATGAGCGACGTTTTCGAGGAACACGAAGGAAGGTTCGACCTCGTTGATGATGCGGGCGACATGGGGCCAGAGGTGGCGCGGGTCGTCGGCACCCCGGCGTTTGCCCGCGACGGAGAAGGGCTGGCACGGATAGCCCGCAGTGACGATGTCCACCGCGCCGCGCCACGGGCGGCCGTCGAAGGTTCCAACGTCGTCCCAGACAGGCGCTGGATCCAGGGCCGCCTCTTCCATCCGTGCCACGAGAATGGCCGCGGCGTAGGTTTCCCGTTCGACATGGCCCACAGTTCGATATCCGGGCATGGCGATGGCAAGACCGAGGTCGAGCCCGCCTGCGCCGGAGCACAGCGAGAGGCCGAACAGGCATGCGTCTCCAGTTCCGGAAGCGCAACCGGAGGAAGGTAAAGCCAAGTCATTCGGCAATTCCGAAACTCTCTGACAAACCGATCCGCTCCAAGGCGGCTCGGAAACTTGCGGTATTGAATTCGCGGTTCAATGAACCGCTTTGCAAATAGTTTTCGCCCGGCACACGCAGGGCAATTGTCTGATTTGGGCAGTCCTTGACTGGCAAGTATGCGACAGCCTGGCGATCCAGAGCTACCAGGGCATACATGTCAAAAGCGTTTTTCGGATAGTGCCTTTTCCCAGCCTTTCCGGCTCTGCGCAGATGGAAAAAGTAGCCCGGCGTTACCCGTGTTTTGGGGTCATGGTTTTTCGGCTTTCTGGTCGCCTTGACCTGAACCCGCAAGAACCGGCCACCAATATCGACGAGGATATCGTAGGCCAGCCCCTGATCGCTGAGAAACGCGCGGTAACCGCTCAGGATCAGATCAGCACAAACCAGATGTTCAGCCGCCTTGCCAATCTCGAGGTCGTCGCTGCACTCCGAGGTTTCACGGATGTGTCGCCCGTTATCAGGAGCAAGCCCGAGGTGTTCAAACAGCGATTTCTGCATCATTGCTGCTTTTTGGATTTTAGATTTTGGATCTCGGAGTACGATTGTTCCGCTTCGGCATGCCTGGCTTCGAGACCTGTCAACCGTTGCCAGCGTTCGACAATGACGTCGACGTATTTTGGATCAAGTTCCAGCAACACAGCCTTCCGGCCTGTGTTTTCGGCCGCAATCAGGGTTGTGCCGCTGCCGCCGAAGGGATCAAACACCAGATCGCCCTTGCGGCTGGAATTGCCGATGGCCCGCTCAACCAGGCTGACCGGCTTCATGGTAGGGTGCAGGTCGTTTTTTGCAGGCCGGTCGATCAGCCAGACATCGCCCTGATTGCGCGCGCCGCACCAGCGGCGTTTCACCCCTTCCGGCCAGCCATAAAGGATCGGCTCGTACTGGCGCTGATAGTCCGAGCGACCCAGCGTGAAGCGGTTCTTGGCCCAGATCACAAATGTCGACCAGTGCCCTCCCGCAGCCGAAAACGCGGCTTGCAGCGTATGCAACTCGCTTGAGGACATGCAGATATAAACCGCGCCATTGGTGTAGGCGTTGATCAGCACGCAGGCGTCATAAAGGAACTGGCCAAACGCATCGCCAAGCGCATCGTTCTTTATCCGCCGCCCCTTGCCAGCCTGTTCGGCCCCCGCGCCCCCAGCGTAATCAACGTTATAGGGCGGGTCACAAAAACAGAAATTTGCCTTGTCACCCCCCAGCACCCGCTCGACATCGGTAGCCACCGTGGCGTCACCGCAAAGCAGCCGGTGGTTTCCAAGCAGCCAGAGATCGCCCGGCTTGCTGACCGGATCCTCCGGCGGCTCGGGAATGTCATCCTCGCCTTCGGCACCGGTTTCTTCGTTCAGGCCGGACAGGAGAACGTCGAGTTCTCCGTCATTGAAGCCGATGAGCGACAGGTCGTAATCCTCGGCGAGCAGTTCGTTCAGTTCGGCCGACAGCAGCGCCTCATCCCATGGGCTCTCTGCAAGTTTGTTGTCCGCAATACGATAGGCCCGCCGTTGCGCGTCCGTCAGATGGCCCAACACGATCACCGGCGCTTCGGTCAGCCCCAGCTGCGTTGCAGCCAGTACCCGGCCGTGGCCCGCGATCAGTACTCCGTCGTCGGCAACCAGACAGGGAACGGTCCAGCCGAACTCGGCCATGCTGGCCGCGATCTTCGCAACCTGATCCGCGCCATGCGTTTTCGCGTTTTTCGCGTAGGGCTGGAGCCTGGCCAGCGGCCACATCTCGATCGCGTCCGGGGCAAAACTCAGGGTCATGATGGTCGGTTCGCCTCAATGGAGTGGATCCCCTGGACTCCGCACACCGGCAGCCAGCCTGGACTCCGCGAGGAGTCCAGCGGCCACCGGGCGTGTCCGGTTCCAAGAGTATGTTTTGTTGTGGTTTTCAGCAGGTCGCGGGTGGATGCCCGCCAGGGTGGCTTCCCAAAAAATCGGCCCTGTCGCTAGCGATATTGCGCGCTCCGCCCGCCCGTATACGTTTGGGCCAGGAAGGACCCGCGAATTCAGTGGGTTAGCGGCTTGGACCCCAGATGGACCCTTGGTTGGACCCCGGAAGCCAGCGCCGCAGGTCGTCCCGCGCGCGCCTCTCCCGAGCATATCCAATTTGTAGCCTCTCAGCCGGAAACTGTAACCCTTTGCGATGTCTCACTAAAAATTCTGTCACAGGACGATTTTTCTTGACAGGTTGTTCGCGTTCTCAACCACGAAACGCCGTGACCGCTTCGAAGGCGGCACGCGCCCATTGAGCCGCCAGGTGATCAGCGCGAGGCCGTATTGCCAATGGCGGTTGGCCGCCGGACGGCTGATCCCGATCTCCCAGCAGATTGATTTCCATGGGGTGCGGTCGGCGCGCAGCCAGACGATCCGGGCATCATCCCGTTCCAGCCAGCGCAGCCAGAGCAATGCCTCCTCGGCTTCGGTAATCTGGCGCGGACCCGGCCGAGGCCGCCGCATCTGCGGCTCTTGACCGACCTTGTCCGCGAAGCTGTGGAAATACTCGGGCCATGCGTTGAAGAAGCCCTGCGGCATGACGCCGGGCAAGGTGCGGAAGACGTCGGCCGCGCTCTCCAGCCGGTCCTCCACGCGTCTGGTTGTCCAATCACCCATGACGTGCCTCCCGTTCCAGTTTGCCGTACAGACGCTCGCCAAGCTGGCGCACCAATTCGCGTTCGGGCCAGGTCAGCCGGTCATCGTCGATGGCGACGGCCAGCAGGCCTTGCTCTTTCCAGCCGTCGCGTTTGACCTCATCGGGCTGGCGGCGATGGCCGCCATGGCCCTTGGGCGTGAAACGCATGCCGGTCATTGGAAATGCCCCCACCGCTTGCCGTTGATGATGTCATCAACTGTCTGGCGAGAGACACCGAAACCGCTGGCTGCTTCCCGTCTTGGAATGCCCAAGGCATGCATCTTGCGGATGGCGAGTACGCAGACTTCATCAAGCTTTGATTGACCATTCCTTGAACCACGATTGTGCGTGCCGTGTTGAAGCGTGTCCGCCATGTTCTCGCGCTGCGTTGCCCAACGCAGGTTCCACGGATAGTTGCCGTCACGAGAGCCGTCGCAATGGGCGACCACATGACGTTTTGTGGGCGGTTTCCCGAGGAAGGCCCGCGCGACAAGTCGATGAACTGGAATGCTTTTCTTTCGATTTTTCCGCCAAAGCGCGACGTAAAGATACTGGTTCTGCGCGTTTGTCCATGGTTTCAGCGGGCGACCAGCGCGCGTCCCCTTTGCTGCAAGCGCCCGCCGAACATGACCATCCTCAGAGATTTCATATTCCGGCCAATCTGGAATTGCGCGCCATTCTGCATTGAAATCCATCATGCCAAACCTCCATTCGTTTCAATTGCCCAGAGCAGGATCGCGATGGCGTCGGCCTCGTTGTCGTCGGCCGGGCTGAACCCCCGGGCGCGCGCCGCGTCTATCATCGCCTGTTTCGGCGCGTTGCCCTTTCCGGTCAGGTGTTTCTTGATAGTTCCGACGGGCACCCCTTGATACGGGATGCCCCGCAACTCAGCCCAACTCGTCAAACTGGCCATGAGGCCGCCAAAGACATGTGCTGCGTCAGTGCCCACGTGGCGACGGACCTCCTCGAACCAGATGGCAGCGATAGGCCCGGACAACCGCTCCAACTCTCCCAGCCAGTTCGTGAAGCGCAGGTATCGCATCCCACCACCATCGAACCGGCCATTGCGGAACGATGCTGTGCCGCTGGTAATCAGCCCATCGGCGCCATGCAGCGCCCAGCCCGTGGTTGTGCCAAGATCGAGCGCCAGCAATGTGCGCTGGCCGGTAAACGCGGGCGGCACATTTCGGACGGCGTTCTGATTGGGGTTGGTCATGGTCTGGTCCGCCATGGGCTTTCTCCTTTTGTGATTGGCTGCTCGAGGGGTGGAACGGGTCAGACTGCGACCCAAGAAATTGCCCAGGGGTAGGTGGTGGCTCTCCCCGCCTGTAGCGGGGAGGACACCTACCCCTTTAGGGGGGACTTTTCTGAAATCTGAAATCTGGCGCAGGACACTGATTTTGTTGGGTAAATCCAGATTGCGGAGCAGATTTCGGAAACAACCTTCCGAAATCTGGAAAGGACCTTCCAAGTCCCTGAAACAAAATGGAAAAAGCCAGATTTCAGATTTCTGCAGGATTTCAGATTTTGCAAAATCTGGCCAGATTTCGGAATTTGGACACCAGATTTCGGGAGGCGAAACTGCGTGTTTCATCATGCTTCCTCCACCTCGCGATAGACCCAGACGGACGGGTTTTCGACGGGCAGAACAGCGCCGGTCTGCGGGCATTTGTAATGGCTGGGCAAGACATCGATCAGCTCCGGTGTGACCTCTCCGGTGCCTGGATCGACATGCTCCCGGCTGGTTGCAAGACGCATGGTCTCGACGCAGAGGTAGCCGTATTTGCTCCGCTCGGTCGCCAGATCCAGCGCCGCCGCAGCGGCCCCGCGAACGAACTTCACGTACCCTTTCGTGGTCAGCACGTTCAGCCGTTCGCGGATGATCGATTGCCCACCGAGCCCCCCGGTGTTCTCGAAGGTCTCCGCGAAATGGGTCATCGTGTACATCCGACCCTGCAGCGCCTCTTCGTACAGCAGACCGCAGATCACCTCTCCCTTGCGATCCCGTTCTGCGTCGTGCTTTGCGCCGACGTCCTGGCGGACCAACCGCTCATTTATCGGGTTGATCTCGACCCATTGACCGCCGACCTTGTCGATCACCTTTGGCGGCAGCGCGGGGCCATTGCGCAGCTCGATCTCCAGCTTGCGCTGCGAGCAATCCTCATTGGGCCGGTGCAGGATCAGGCCGGAGGTGTAGAACCCGCGCAGCGCGCTGGCGCCGGAGAGCGCGAGGAAAGGATCGTCCTTCACCTGCTGCTTGCTGAGCTTCTTGGTGTGATGGATCAGGATGACCCCGCAGTCGGGGTCGATATGGTCACGCAGCACCTCCACCCGCTCCTTCAGGAAAAACATCATGGCTGTGTTGTCGTTTTCGCCGCCGCCATCGGGTCCGCCGTCGAAGAGGTTCCGGATCGGGTCGACGCAGAGAATGTCGGGCGGTGCCTCCGGGAACGCGGTTTGCACGGCGCGCGCAACCCGCACGCTGCCCTCGTTGTCGAGCAGCATTTTCAGTTTCGGCGTGGCGACGAAGGTATCGCGCGCGGCGGCCAACACCTCTGGCGGCAGGGCGATCTGCTTCAGCCGTTCCCGCAGATAATGATACTGGATCTCGGCCTGCAGATAGAAAATCCGCAGCGGCCGTGGCGGTGTTAAGCCGAGGAACGGCACGCCAGCGGCCATGTGGACGAGCCAGGAGATCAGCAGGTCGCTCTTGCCGACCTTCGGCGCGCCGCCCAGCACCAGCAGTCCGCCAGGCGTCAGCACACGCGGCGCAATGATGTCCTCCGGCATCGGACTCTGGTCGTCCAGCAGCGCGCCCAGCGTGAAGGCGGGCATCTCCTGCGGCCCCGGCGCGCCGGAATTCAGTCGGATCAGCGGCGGTCCATATTTCTCGACATGCCGGTCCCAGAGCCGCTCGGACTCGCGCTTGAGCCGTTCGACCGGCCACTGGGGCCGCAGCATCGCGGCGTTGTAGCCGCAGATGCCTTCCCAGCCCTCATCTTTTGTCATCCGGCCCTCGTGGACCATGCGGATAAAGTGGCCGATCGCGGCAGATGCCCCTTCGAAGCGGGACCAATCGTCCTGCGCGCCCTCGCGCACCGGGGTCACCAGCACATCGTCCATGCCGGGTTTGTCGGGGTGCGTGAACTCGGGTTGCAGCGAGATGCCCGGCGCGGGCGGCATGTCAGCGACTGCTTCGATGAACTCGGCCAGATCGCGTTCGAGGCCCGCGTTCACCTCGACAATACGCACCTGCGTTTTCAGACTGTTCTTGTAATAGACCGAACCTGCCACCCGGATCGGCTGGTGGGCGGAGCGGAAATGCATGTCACCGCCGACCTTGGCTGCGATGTCGCCGCGCAGACGGCAGACGCGCGCTATGTCTTCACCCTCGGCAGGCTCGGTCAGCGCCCACCAGACATGGCACTTTCTCTGACCCTCGGGCGTCACGCCGCCGCTTTCCACCACCATGGTGGGCGCACCGAGGTGGCGTTCGAGATGTGCACGCTTGGCGGCAATGTCGCCAGTGTCCAGATCGACCACAACGGTCTGCATCTGCAGGATTTCCGCAGCCTTGGCCTGCCCAGGCGCGGCCACGGTGCCGGGGATCACATAGACCGCTGCGCCCTCCCGCGACGCCCATGTGGCGAAGGTTGCCATCTTTTCGGGCGCGGCCTGATCCGCCTCGAGCCAGATGTTGTGCGGGCGGCCATCGATGCCCTGACCCTTGTCGATAAAACTGCGGACCGGGATCAGCCCGTCGCAGTAGCCGAAGACGACCTGCATGAACTGCGCGATCTGTGCAGGATCGGGCTCGTCGCCGAACACGTCGACCTGCGGGGCCGCGTCGTTGAAGTCGCGCCACGGGTTGAAATGGACGATGTTTTCATTGGGCGTATCTGGCGTAGTGTCGTCGCGCATGGGTCTGTCCTGGTCGGGATCTGATGGATCGCTGGGCTCGTCGGTCATGCAGCGAAGCTCCAGCACCGCTCGGCATGGGCGCAGAACCGGCATTCGAAGAAGTCGCGGTTGGCGGCAATGCGGGGCAGCAGATCGCCCGCGTCGGTCGCCTGCAAGATCCGCACGGCGCGGTCAGACATGCGCTGCGCGAGATCGGCATCGAAGGGGACGAGCTCATGATGCAGCTCGGCCGTGTCCTTGTTGATCGCCGTGAACAGCGCCGGTGCGGCCGAAATCCCCGGCACCGAGAGCTCCATATAGGCCTGATAGATCGCGATCTGGGCGGCATAGACGGGCTTGGAAACCGTGACCCCGTCCTTGACGCAGGCGCGCCAGTTTTTCGCGTTCATCGTCTTGCATTCCCACAGCGCGGGCACGCGCATGCCGAGCGCGGCCGGAGCGTCAGCAATGATCCCGTCGACATGGCCCCGGATGCGCCCACCGGCGACAGAAAAGCCGAACTGGCCGCCATCGCGTTTTTGGGTGACCAGATCGATCCCGGCCGCGCGCAGCCAGCGGATCGCCAGGTCTTCGAGCTGGTGGCCGATGGCGAAAATCCTCAGCGTCTGCCCGCCGAAATCGGCACCATCATCCTCCGGCGCACCGGCAAACTCGAACTGAAGCGCACGTTCGCAGGCGTGACCCAGACGGGACGCTCCGAGATAGGTCCGGGGCGGCGCAGCCTCGCGCTCGGCGATGAGGGCGGCATCGACCAGCGCGTTGATCCTCTCTGCCGTGGACGGGCGGTGATTGAAGTCCAATGTCAAAACGGGATCTCCGGGGCGTTTGCTTTGGCGATGTCGGACATGGCCTCACGGAAGCTCTCGACGGCCTCTTCGATCAGGGCGCGCACCTGCGCCTCGGTCAGATCGGCGAAGGCTGTCTGCCAGCCGATCTCGTCCATAAGCAGCGCGACGCGTTTCATGGTGGCGGTGACGGCGGCGCGTTCTTCTTCGGTCAGGTCAACCATGGCAAAACGCTCCCGCGCCAAACGCGTCCAGAAGCCTTGGCAGGGCATCGAGCAGAACCAGACCGATGGCCGGGGCCGCTTCGACCGGACCGGATCGCGCCAGCCAAAACCACACGTGGGTTGCCGGCAGACAGCACAGAGCGTTCCACGCGGATGCCAGAGACGACGCCGCTCCTCGGCCGTGATGGGGACTGAAGATTTCATGGGTCATGCCGCCCTCCGTTCGGGATCGGCCACCGCATTTACGACCCCTTGGATAGCGCGCTTGTTGAAGCCGAAGGTCATCAGCGCCGAGGCGCGATAGCGCGTCAGGCCGAAGTCGTGGCGACACTCGGGCGGCAGGTATTTCAATTGCTTGTCGGTCGGTGGCTGGCGCAGCCATCCGCGCGTCTTGAAGGCGCTTTCATCACTCTCATGGGTGTTCAGCCAGTCGTCGGCCTGCGCGAGGCAAACGGTGCGTTCGCCGACGCCCAACAAGCGTGGCCGCTCGCCCTTGGCCCCGCCGATGGCGTACCAGACGCCCTCCATCCAGAAGATACCGCCCCAGGCCGTGAAGCCGGTGGCCATCAGCGCGTCGTCCGTCCCGAAAAGATCGACCCATGCGAAGCTGGAGCGTTTCAGCAGGTCGATTTCGGTCATGACAAAGCCTGAGAGCGGAGCGGCATCCGCGCCCGCTTCGCCTTCGTCCTGCAACAACATCTCTCCGCAAAGCGGGCATTCGGTGGCCGCGAGCGGAACCTCCGCCGCACAGGCCGGGCAAGATTTGGTCGGGGCTTCACCGATGCCGGTTTTGCCATCCAGATCGACATCCTGCTCCAGCGTGCCGTGGATCAGGCTCGACGTCCCGAAATCCAGCACCACGCAGTCGGTCTTGACCAGCCCCGGGTGCTCCTCCGGATCGACCGTGCGCAGCCCGCGCCCGATCATCTGGATCATGGTGGATTTGTAGGAACTGGGCCGCAGCAGCACGACGCAGGACGTGGGCGGATGATCCCAGCCTTCGGTCAGCACAGCGACATTGACGACGACGCGTGTCTTGCCCGCCGCGTAATCAGCCAGGATGGCCTTGCGGGTCTCAGAAGCCAGATCGCCGTGGATCAGCGCGGCCGTGATCCCCGCAGCGCGGAATGCCTCGGTCGCATGGTCCGCGTGGGCGACGGTTGAACAGAAGACGACGGTCTGACGGTCACCTGCCTTCTCACGCCAGTGGCGGATCACCTCGTCGGTGACTGGGGCGCGGTCCATGATGTCCGCCACCTCGGTCATGTCGAAATCGGCATTGGTCTTGCGGACCGACTTCAATTCCTCCTGCACCCCCACATCGATGACAAAGGTGCGCGGCGGCACGAGGTGGCCAGACGCGATCAACTCGCCCAATCGCACCTGGTCGGCGACATTGTCGAAGACCTTGCGCAACCCTTTGCGGTCACCCCGGGTCGGTGTTGCCGTCACCCCGAAGATCCGCGCATCCGGGTTGGCGTCGCGCACGCGGTCGATGATGCGGCGATAGCTGTCCGCCACCGCGTGATGCGCCTCGTCGATCACCAGAAGATCAAGGCGCGGCATGTCGGTCAGATTCGACGCCCGCGCCAGCGTCGGAACCATGGCGAAGGTAACGTCGCCGCTCCAGCATTTCTCGGTCGCGTCGATCACCGAGGTGGATGCCTCCGGCACCACACGCCGGAACTTGGCGCGGTTCTGCGCGGTCAACTCGTCGCGATGGGCCAGAACACAGGCCTTGGCCCCCAAACCATCAGACATGGCGCCGATCATCTCGCCGGTAACCGCCGAGAGCATGATGGTCTTGCCCGCGCCGGTGGGTGCCACACCCAGCGTGTTGCCGTGTTGGCCGAGCGCAGCAACACTGCGCTCGACGAAGGTTTTCTGGCGGGGACGTAAACGCATGACCGATCCCCCTTACTGGGCCCAGCTCGGCCGCCCGGGGGCACCGGGGCTGGCTGCTGGCGGATTGGACGAAGGCGTGGCGGCGGCATTCTGCTGCGGGGCACTGCCGCTGAACTGGAGCGGCGCCGTGCCCATGACCTGCGCATAGTCGCGATGATCGGGCGTGACCGCGCTGCGGATCTCGTTCTTGTCATCACCACTGGCGTCGGTGCCGACATCGATGCGGGCGATGAACTCGATCCCGTCGAGATCGGCGAAGCCGCTGATGCGCCGCGCCGCCTGCGCTTCCGCCGACATGTCCTTGTCGGAAATCCCGCGCGCCGAGTTCAGCATGCCGCGCACCAGGCTGCGGCCCATGTTAGTCCAGTCGGGCCCTTTGGGGCTGTAAAGACCGATCAGCGTGAAGATCTTGCGCCGGGCATACGGACCCTCTGTCACGGTGAACTCGCCGTTGAGATAGACAGCACCAGTCGAGCCTCGCGTGGCATAGCCACCGGTCCAGCCCTGCGAGGCATCATCGAAACCGCCGGGGCGGATTGTCAGGCGCACCTTGGCCAGTGTGCCCTTGGGGATGAGGTTGGTGTTGCTTTGCGCGTCGTTGAAATCGTTCCAGGAACCCATGGGGAACCTCCTTTTCTGATCAGGATTGCGGTTGAGATTGGTCGGCACCGGCCGGATCGGCGGGTGGCGGGGCGTAGGTCAGGCGATCCGTCGCCGGGGCTGCGGGCGTTCGGATTTTCGCCATCAGGCGGCCGAGATGGGGTTCTTCGACTTGGGCCAAGCGGCCGGAGCGATCCTTGGCCGGAAAGCCCCAGTGGTTGATCGTCTGGCAGACAAAGGCGCGGTACGGATCGCCGCCGTCGGCCTTCAACTCCGCCATGGTGATCACCTCATCGACGATCCCCGGCAACTCGAGCCCCGTCTTGGAACCGTCGATCTGCGGCTGGAATACCTTGCGATTGAAGTCGTCGAGCCTCTCGTCGAGGATCCCCACGAACCAGACGTTCTTGGCCCGCGTGTGCTGGAGATGGGTGAGCCAACCGATCATCTCGCGGCCGTGCAGCCCGTAGGCCCCGCGCACATCTGGCTTGCCGGTCTTCTCCGACAGCGCCTCGGGCTGGCCCTTGCACCAGCCGAAGCACAACCGCCCCGCGACAGTGATCGAGTCCACGAAGATGGTGTCGTAGCGATCGAGTGCTGCCGGATCGCCGAAGCGTTCACAGACGGCGGCATAGTGCGCCGGGCTGTAGGGCTGCTCATCCCGCAGCGCCGGGTTGGGACCGCCGATGAACACCGCGAAATCCCGGCATTCTGTCCACGTACGCGGCCGAATGCTGTCACCGACCCAACCCTCGATAGCCAGATCGCCCGCTTCGAGGTCCATGAACAGCGTGCGGTCGGGATCGAGGGTCCACAGAAGGGAGGTTTTCCCAATTCCACTTTTCCCGAAGATGCAGCCCTTGATGCCGCGCGGCTCGGCCAGCCGCTGGTCGGCGCTGATGATGGGGAGGCTCATTGATCGCCCCCCTGCGGGACGATCTCGACCTTCAGCGTGCCGGGCCGGACCGTGCGTGCGGGCTCGAAACCCTGCCGGATGGCCTCGGGCCAGGCGGCGTATTTGCGCTCGGGAACTTTGAAAGCGAGATCGACATATTCGGCGGGGTCGTCGCCTGCATCGCGGATCCGCGCGACCATGTCGGCCAGTCGGTCCTGATCCCAATCCACCCGTTTCGGCAGGTCGGCGACCACGGTGAAATCACCATCATCAAAGCGGACTGTGCCGGTGTCTTTACCTGCGGCTTGGCGTTCCTCGGTGGCGCGGCTGGCATAGCGGACGGCCAGTCCGGCATCGAAGCGGGTCTTGGCCGCCTTGTCGCGCTTTAGACGCTCCTCGATCTCGCGCTGCAGGATTGCCAGCAACTCGACCGGCAGCGCTGCGATCTCAGCGGCGCTGAGGGACGGCAGATCGTCCGGCGTAGGTGTGTTCTCGGGGAATGGCATGAAATGGTCTCCGTGATCGGTGAAAAAGGATTGAAATGCGGGCATCACGCGGCCTCCTGTTCGGCGAGCAGCAGCTCGGACAGCGAGACGGCAGCGGCTTTGGGCTTGGGCCGGGCAACGGCGATGTAGGCGAACTGATCCGGGCCCACGCGCTCCTGCACGAGATGCACAAGCCCCTGTTCGGCAGCCCAGAAAGCCCGCCCGGCCAGCTTGCTCAGTTCGCCGCGGCCCTGATCGTCGAGCCGTGAAAACAGTGCGAAAGTGTCGAGCACGAGAAAGCCGCAGTGATACTCCAGCCGGTCACCGGGAGCGGCCTGCGCCACCCAGGCACAGAACTCGATCTCGCTCAGAGGGTGACGACTGCGAACCGTGATGTTGGGTACGATATCCATGAACATGGTCTCCTTTTCAGGCCTCTACCCGCGCCCCGACGAACTCGTCCCAGGCAGGGCAACGGGCGGGTCGGTGTCATCGCAAGAGGCAGATTCGGGGCTGGCACCGTCGGCATAGATGGCGACAAGCGGGGTCCCATCCTGATGGGTGCCGGCCTTCTCGATGCGGTAAGTGCGGTGGTTCTTCAGAATCTCCGGCAATTCCCAGCGGCGGTAGAGACCCGGGATGCGTTTGAGATCTTCGGATATGGGATCGGTGTGTCTGTTCATGCTGCTCGGCTTTCGGTTTGGGGGTGAGCGCGGTGGCGTCTGAATGGGAAAAGCCACCACGCCGCAGAGATCGGGACATCGGGTCAGACAAATTCATGGCCTGCGCGCTCACGCCGATTTCAATGCGGGTTTGCTCGACGTGCTCGAACGAACCTGCTCACGTTCAAATGCCTCAACGTCCGCCAATCGGTAGACGACGCGCCCCCCGAGCTTCACAAAGCGCGGACCCTCTCCGGTCCAGCGCCACCTTTCGAGCGTGCGATGAGAGATGTTCCAGCGATCAGCGAGATCGATCTGATTCAGATGCCTGAGTGACATGCCTGCCTCCGTTGTATTGCCTTCGGTTTCATCCAGCAGCGCCGAAGCATGTGGACACACGAGCATTTTCAACGGGTTAGAGCTTTTTCGATATGATCAGACGTGAACTTTCTTGTGACGTCTGGGCATGAAAAAGCCCCGGAAAACCGGGGCTGTGAGGGGGCTATCTGTGACGTGAGGTGGCCTTGGCCGTGACGTCCCTGCCTTATTCGTTTCTGACCAACGGCACCGTCTCCATGATATCGGCGATGGCAACCTCGCGACATTGCGGATTGATTCGATACCCGGCGCGCTCCTTGGTTTGAATGACGGTATCCTGATCCATGGGAATCCCGAGCGACACGGCCAGAGGTTCGACCGCCTCGCGTAGTCGCCTCAGCTGTTGGCGCATTGATTGCTCGGATACGCCAAGCTTCTCTGCGAGGTCATGCGCCTGAAGATGTTGCACTTCTGATTGCTGCTTTTTACCGGTTCTGAAGGCTTCAATCATCGCGTCGACCAATCTGAAATTGGCCCCCTCCAGAACCAGATCGCCTCGGAAAAGGACTCGTTTTGTCTCGTCGTCAAACGCGAACTCCAGGACCGGTGTCGTGAGGCGATCCATGAATGCCTTTGCTTCAGCGTCATAGTTCGAGGGCGGTGGGACTTCCACATGACCTCGGCTGTAGCACGTGGCGAGCAGCGATGTCGCCGGCAACTCACTTCTATACAGGGACGCACTGTGCTCGGTGACTGCCGCCGAAATGACCCCCTCTACCGACCTGGAATGGCGCTGGAACAAATCAAAAAGGCGATCGCCTGCCTCGGCTGTCGACACGCCCGAAAAATGGCCGACGGCAGATACGATCTCGGGGAAATCCACCAGGAACCTCTCCTTCGTTGTCGCCGAGACCTTTTTGAACAACGAAACATATGCCAGTGCCATACGGAGATCGTCACCGTTGCTCCGGTCGTCGAGCAGCAAGTCTCGCATGTAGCGATCCGACGGCTCGTGTTCGCCGAGCCCCGCAGCGAGAATTCCAAACCGACGGTCAATGCACTGGGAACAAACACCGCAGTGTTTTTGGGTGCCCGTCCATTTCCGTGGCCGAGTGCAACTGACGGTCTGGTCCAGTAGATCGGCCATGCCCGCTTCTGCAATCAACTGCGTGACCTCCATCTTTGTCAGCCACTGAAGCGGGGTCTTGATTTGAATCTGGCGATCCAGCAGCAAGGAGAAAAGCTGTTCGAGCCCCCGCAATACCTTCGGGTGAGTTGTCCGGGTCGCACGTCCGCCTACGACGTCGCCGGCCAGTGGGAGGTTGATGCTGACCACTCCGTTTTCGTAGAAACTGAAGCTGTCCTTGCCGGACATTCTGGCGACCACAAGGCCGAGGCAAGCGAACAGGAATGAGCGCGTCCTCTGCGTGAACTCGCGGGCTCGAACACCCTCGTTGCTGACCCAGACCGGGATATAGGACAAACGTCGATCATGACCTCGACTTTTCAACTCGGCCACAAGCCCTTCCTGGACCGACCGGACCTTGGTCGACGAATAGTGCCCAACGAGAGTGAGGGATCGGTCATTTGCAACCAGATCGGTAACGGCGCCCGCAAATGAATCGATGCCGCCTGAAAACAAGGCAACATCGTCGTGCTCGCTGGAAGGATCGATCAGGTCATGAAAGTATAGCTCCTTGGGTTGAACCGGCGCCTCGGCCTGACGAAAATCGAACACGTAGCTGTCGTCGGAAAGAAACCCGAGAGTGTCCACAAGCACCTCCTGGACCTCCGGGTCCTGCCAGACATCCAATTCTCGGACCGGGATCGAAAACCTCAGGCTCCGCCGCCAGTTCTCTCCGAACTTGGAAAGCTGGTCC
Organism: Seohaeicola saemankumensis; assembly: GCF_020171285.1. Lineage (GTDB taxonomy): Bacteria > Pseudomonadota > Alphaproteobacteria > Rhodobacterales > Rhodobacteraceae > JAIUZI01. The sequence continues at coordinate 125,137 of NZ_JAIUZI010000005.1, read as the reverse complement.
GACCCCCTGCCCAGGCGTTGATCGGCGCAATAGACGTATGTGGCGACCTCCAGCAGATCAATCAGGAGATCGGGCAGGTTCGACAACATCGTTCGGCTGATATAGTCGATCCGCAGATTGACGTTCTTTGCGTCTCCATGAACATCCATGGCAATCGCGTGATCTTGCGAAGGGGCGGACACACCGCATTCGATCAAGTGCTGTTTCACGATTTCCCCTTCCGGATGTCGAGTTCGGTTCTGATCTTCTCGACGGCATGGGCAGAAAATGCCCGCACGTCAGCCCGCGAAATGGCCTTGCCATCGCGATAGTGGTTCTTGCCAAGCCAATCCCGTGCAAACGCACGCATGATCAGGGCTGATTCACTGCAATGTCGCCGGATTGCGTGGTCGAAACTTTCAAGATCATGTACGGAGCGCGCCACGCGTTCAGGGCCAACCATGTTGTGCAAATTGCGATCGACATAATAATGAATCACCCTATTCACGAAGTTGGCATAGAAATTCTGGGCCATATCAGCGAATTTTTCGGTCCCCTTGAGTCCGGCCAGCGATAACTGAACATCCTCGGCGCTCGGCTGCCAAAGGGATGGAAGGTTCGATTGTATTCCGTCTCCCAGGGCTGTCAGACCGGCTCGGCGGGCGATCTCGCCAAGGTCTGTATTGTCCTGATGGAGCCGACGCTGCGCCTGTTCCACAGCACTGTCATACTGGAACAGGATATCGGAAACGGATGCGATGGCGTCTTTGTTGATGTCGATTTCTGAGCCCGCCGTCGTTGTTGTCGACGTGGCGGCGGTTTGAGGCAAGCGCACAAGCAGCCAAAGCGCTTCGATGAAAACATCATCTTTCAAAGCGAATTGTAGGGCTTCCCGACCGAATTCAGTGATCTGCTCAACTAGCGCCTCAGTTGGAACGCCACCATCCACCAAATACCGAATGATATCTGGCAAAAGACGATACGCCGGTAGTTTTCCAAGTCGCTGGTGCCCCAAAATCCCTTGCTTTCAATCAATACCGCGTTAACCGCCAAAAATTTTGCGCCGATTGTGCGTTGATCAGCAGACACAACGAATCTTTTTAAAGGGACGGCGACTCACTTTTTGGAAACAGACGGCAAATTTCACACACGCGCAAGGAGAGTTGCTCGTTAACCATTTTTCGAATGATTTCGAACGCCTCCGCACAACCTAGATACCTCGTTGATTATTCTTGTTTTTTCCGAACATCCGCGTAGCGATTTCCTTATGCGGAACAAATCGGAAAAGAAATTGTGCGGCCCAAACGCTCTGCCGCCCGAACTGATGACACCTGGCGAACGCCGCGCCGAGCTATGCGGCCTGCTGGCTCTCGGGCTGGTACGGTTGCGGCTGCGTAATCGGACGGAAGTATCTGACGAAATTAGAGAAAGTAGTCTACACTATCCGGCCGACGAATGGCGTCATGCAACTCCAACTCAACGGAGAAATGCATGACCAAACAAGATCCTATTCCAGCCCGCCTGGCTGCACTCAAGACAACATCGACGCCTGACCTGAAGGCTCAGTGGCGCGACCTGTTCGACAGCGAACCGCCGCCGTTCAACCGCCGCTACCTTGAGAGCCGACTGGCTTACCGCATCCAGGAGCTGGCTTTTGGCGGCCTGAAGCCGGAGACCGTGAAAAGGCTGGAAGCCCTTGGAGAACAGTTGGACGGCGGTGACCGGAAAAAGAGCCGCGTCCGCGCTGACATGATGCCCATCGTAGGCACACGGCTGATCCGCGAATGGCAGGGCGTGGAGCACGTCGTCACCGTCACCGCTGACGGCTTCGACTGGCAGGGGCGGCCTTACAAATCACTGTCCGCGATTGCGCGCGCCATCACCGGCACACGCTGGAACGGCTGGGTGTTCTTCGGTCTGAAAAACCATCGGAGGGGCGCATGACAAAACCGATTGTCAGGAAACTGCGCTGCGCGATCTACACGCGCAAGTCGTCCGAGGAAGGGCTGGAGCAGGAGTTCAATTCGCTGCACGCCCAGCGCGAGGCCTGCGAAGCGTACATCGCCAGCCAGCGATCTGAAGGTTGGGTGCTTGTGCGCGATCAATATGACGACGGCGGCATCTCTGGCGGCACGCTGGAACGCCCCGGGCTGCAGCAATTGATGACCGACATCGAGGACGGACTGGTCGACGTAGTCGTGGTCTACAAGATCGACCGCCTGAGCCGCTCATTGGCTGATTTTGCCAAACTGGTGGAAGTATTCGACCGCAATGACGTGACCTTCGTTTCGGTCACGCAGTCGTTCAATACCACCACATCAATGGGGCGGCTGACGCTGAACATCCTGCTCAGCTTCGCCCAATTCGAACGCGAGGTGACCGCAGAGCGCATTCGCGACAAGGTCGCCGCCAGCCGCAAGAAAGGCATGTGGATGGGCGGCGTTCCGCCCTACGGTTATCGCGTAGAGAATCGAAAGCTGGTGATCGACGACGAGCGCGCCGCACAGGTCCGCTGGATCTTCGCCAAGTTCCTCGAGATCGGGTCGGGCACAGAGCTGGCCCGCGAAGTTGCAAATCGGGGCATCCGCACACCGCGCGGCAACCGGATCGACAAGAAGTACCTGTACCGAATGCTGAACAACCGTGCCTATCTCGGCGAAGCGGTGCACAAGGGCGATAGCTACCCCGGCGAGCACGACGCAATCATCGACCGCGCGGTCTGGGACAAGGTCCACGCGATCCTGAAAGAGAGCCCCCGCAAGCGCGCCGCCCGCACCCGCGCCGATACGCCCGCACTGCTGAAAGGGCTGCTCTACGGCCCAGACGGCGCGGCCTTCTCGCCGACGCACACCAGAAAGGGCGACCGGCTCTACCGGTACTACGTCAGCCAGACGGTGCTGAAGCACGGCGCAGGATCCTGCCCCGTCGGCCGCGTGCCTGCGGGCGAGATTGAGGCCGCCGTCATCGATCAGCTCCGCGCCGTGTTCCGCCAGCCCGAGATAGTGGCCGGTACATGGAAGGCGGTGCGCACTCACGCCAGCGACATCACCGAGGCAGACGCCCGCGCAGCCCTGCAGCAATTCGATCCGCTGTGGGACGAACTCTTCCCCGCTGAGCAGGCGCGCATCACGGCGCTGCTGGTCGAGCGCGTCGATATCGGCACCGATGGCCTCAATGTTCGCCTCCGCATGGATGGTCTGTCCGGGCTGGCGCGCGAAATGATGGCTGATCTAGGAACGGCGGCATGACCCGCGCGAAGCCAGCGCCGGAAACGGTGACAGTGCACATCCCGTTCCGCCTCGTGAAGCGCGGCGGCCGTAAAGCGATGCATCTGCCGGAGGGAGCATCCAAACAGTGTAAGACGGACAACACGTTGGTCAAGGCGCTGGCACGAGCGTTTCGATGGAAAAGGATGTTGGAATCCGGCGAGTTCACGACCATCGCCGAGCTCGCGGATAGCGAAGGAATCGCGCCGTCCTACATGACCCGTGTCCTACGCCTGACACTGCTCGCGCCGGATATCGTCGAAGTGGTTCTCGACGGGACGCAGGGACCGGATCTGACGCTGGCGTGGCTTCTGGAGCCATTACCGATGGATTGGCGACAACAGCTGGAACGCTTTAGCTAGCGGACTAATCTAGCGGCCGCGATTGCATTCGTGACGCTCTGCAATTTTTCAAAGGTGAGCGCAGCTGCATTTCAGTACAACTCCAAGTCAACCCGCGTGTTCACCGAATTTCTGCAAGGCGACCGCCAAAACGACTGATATTCGAGTCTGTCCGTGGCGGAAGGGATTCTTGGACCACCCAGATGTTCATGCTTTATTCCGTAACTCTTGTTATTCCATCTGGATTGAAAGCTAGATATGGTACCATCAGAGAGGGTCAGTACATGCACAAATCGCCGAGTAGTTTTAGCTTCATCGATCTTTTTGCCGGTATCGGAGGTTTGCGCGTTGGTTTCGAAGCTGCCGGCGGAACCTGTGTTTTCACTAGCGAGTGGAACCGCTTCTCGCAGGAAACCTACTCTGCGAATTTCGGGGACGAGCACCCGCTCACTGGTGACATCACGGAAATTTCAGAAGCGGAAATTCCAGCTCACGATGTCTTGCTTGCTGGCTTCCCATGCCAGCCTTTCAGCATCGCCGGAGTAAGCAAAAAGAACTCACTGGGCCGTGCTCACGGCTTTCTAGATGAGACCCAAGGAACGCTCTTTTTTGATGTCGTGAGAATCATTGCCCATCATCGCCCGCGCGCCTTCCTTCTGGAAAACGTCAAGAATCTGCTGTCCCATGACAAGGGTAACACCATGAGGGTCATCCTACATGCGCTTGACGAACTCGGTTACGAGGTGGATCACAAAGTGATAGACGCACGCTCCTGGGTACCACAGCACCGTGAGCGCATATTTATCTCGGGCTTCCGTCGCGATGTTCCCACGCGTTTCTGCCTCGACGATGTGGTGATCCCTCCGGGACCGAACCCACGGCTTTCGGACATTCTTCATCCCGAGGACGGGTCCGAGATCGCCGAGCCGCCCTATACAGAAGGTCGCCTAGCGCGTATTGCCGACAAGTACACACTGTCTGACAAGCTTTGGGCCTACCTCCAAAATTACGCCGCAAAACACAAAGCAGCCGGTAACGGCTTCGGCTTCGGCCTATGCACTCCCGAAAGCGTCGCCCGGACACTAAGCGCAAGGTATTACAAGGACGGGTCAGAAATCCTGATCGCGCAACCCGGGAAGAACCCTCGGCGACTGACGCCACGCGAATGCGCCCGTCTCATGGGTTTCGACCGTCCCGGCTCCAACCGCCCATGGAACATCCCGGTTTCCGACGCACAGGCGTACCGTCAATTCGGCAATGCGGTTGCGGCACCGGTCGCAATAGCGATCGCCGAAGCCATGGCCCCATGGATTGAAAATACTGTCGCATTGAGGCCGCGGAGAAACCAAAGTGCCTGAGAAACGATCACCGATGTCCAGATCGGAAATGATGGCTGGGATTAGACCAAAAGATACAAAGCCCGAGATGATTGTCCGCAAGGGATTGCATGGTCTCGGGTTCAGGTACCGTCTCCACAGCCGCCATCTTGTAGGCAAGCCCGATCTCGTGTTGCCGAAATACCGTGCAGCACTTTTCGTTCACGGTTGCTTCTGGCACGCGCACAAAGGTTGTTCATATTTTAGATTGCCAAAAACCCGAACTGAATTTTGGCGAGAAAAGTTGGAAAAAAATGTCGAACGTGATCAGAAAACTGCACAAACGCTTATCACATCAGGGTGGCGCGTACTGACAGTTTGGGAATGTGCGACGAAGCACTTATCCCTAGAAGATCTCATAGGCGAGATCACAGCTTGGTTGCGCGGAAAAGAGGTTTTCGGCGAAATACCAAATAGGCGAGAAATTTTTTGATTGATAAATCCAGATTGTCGGAACGACGCTGGAGAGAGGAAGAGCAGGATGAATGACCTGATAAATGAACCGGATGCCCCGCGCCTGATATTCGGTCTGCGCGACACTGGTTACAATGTAAAGACCGCCGCTGCCGATATTATTGACAATTCGATTGCTGCCAAAGCCGACCACATCAATGTCGAGATTGTCCTTCACGAAGACGGAAGAAAACTGGTCTATTTTGGCGACAACGGTGTCGGGATGGATGAAGAAACGATCCATCGCGCTATGCGCTACGGCGCGCCTGTACGCGAGAACCCTGAAAGCCTGGGAAAATTCGGGCTCGGGCTCAAGACGGCTTCAAGTTCGGTCTGCTTGAAATTCACCATCGTTTCGCGGGCTACCACAGAGCAGCCCTTGGTAAAACTTGCATGGGATCTCGATCATGTGAAGGAACGCGGCAGGTGGGAAATGCTGCGCGAGCCGGTATCGTCTGATGAAGAAGAAATGTTCGAAGAACTCTGCGGAGACACGGGAACTCTCGTAATTTGGGAAAAGTGTGACCGGATCTTGTCCAAAGAATACGAAGCGGGGGGGACCAAGGAACAAGCTGCAATCAAGCGGCTAGCAGACACCCTCAGCAAACATCTCTCTTTAGTTTACCACCGCTTTACCGACAAATCCGATAAGCGCGAGCGGGATATAGAAATTTTCATTAACAGCAGCCCAGTTGTGCCGTGGAATCCTTTCTACCCGAAAAGGTCAGAACAGGTTCTTCCACTAAAAAAGCAGACACTATTGGTTGAGATGCCGGATGGCTCGGAGGAACGTGCCACGATCCACGCTTGGATTCTTCCACACCGTCGCGACATGACAAAGGATGAGGAACGTGAATACGCCCGTATCTCGAACCGGGCTCAAGGCTTCTACGTATTCCGCGAGGGACGGTTAATCCAAGATGGCGGCTGGATGGATGTCTTCGGCGCGCCCGAACCTCACACTTCCCTTTTGAGGATCGAGTTTGATTTTGGACATGAACTGGACGACGCTTTCAGAATCGATGTGAAAAAATCTCGCATTCTTTTCCACCCTGATCTCGAGGACGGCCTCCGAACGCTTCTACAGCCAATATACCGCGAGGCAGGGAACCGCTATCGGAGGCAGAGCAGAGCGCAGGCCAATGCGAAAAACAAAGTGGATCACGGTAGTTCCAATAAGAACATCGCGGCGACGACGAATGCCGCGAAGGCACAGGTGACGTCCGTGGATCCAGAAGGCCAGTCTGCGGAGATATCCAACAACATGGGCCCGAAGATCCGGATCAAGTCACCGATCCAGAACAATGTCAGCCCCGATTACGTGCATGTTGAAGCGGTTGAATCGATCAATAGTGGGGAACTCTGGCAACCAGCTTTCCGGAGTACCGGAAACGACGGGCATGTGCCGTCCGTTCTTTTGAATAAACACCACGACTATTACCAGAAAATTTATCAGCGAGCCGCTGCAAACGGATATGCAGTGGAAGGAATGGACCTTTTGCTGTGGGCATTCGCAGCGGCCGAACAGAACAATACAAATGACGAACTCGAACCCATTTTCGAAGATATCCGCACAGAGATATCAAACAACCTACGTAAACTTCTGCGGAACTTACCGGATCCTGAACCAGGCGAACTGGCAGAAGATGATGACGACTGATGCTGGCAGCGAAACAGGAACTCATCGTTCGTGAACTGGAGGAAGGCACTGGTGCCGTCATTGCAGTCGCCATAGACAATGGCGGGCTGCGCTCTGGTATGAAAATATGGTTCGATGACCTTGACCAGCAGCACGGTCCCGTCGCGGAAATTAGACCCCACGGTCTCAAAGCGCATCGCGTCAACTTGGCATTCGGAAATTTCTCCGGTGCCGTTATTCGCCAGATTGGTCAGGCGTCGGCCGAGGATCGACAGCTGGCCATGGCACTGGTCGCATCCATTGATCAAGCCGCGAGCCTTTCCATTTCGGCACAGGCGCTCGATGACTGGACTGTAAACGATGGCTCTTTCCGTATGGCTGCGACAATACGGCACGACGTTCGACCCGACTCGGATGAAGCAGTTTCCCATACCTGCCGCGAAGTGATCGTGCCCATGATGGCGGCGATGGCCGAACTCATCGGGTACGACGTGGTCGAAGATGACGTGATCTGCGATGAGCCAGCGTTCGAAGGAGCAATAAAGCCTTCTCTCGTCAATCGCCGTGAGCGCAACCCTCGCAACCGGCTTCTCTGCATCCGCTTGCACGGTGAGACCTGCGCAGCTTGTGGTCTCGAACCACGTCGACGCTACGGCGACGATGCTGGCGGCATAATTGAAGTGCACCATCTGGAGCCACTAGCAAATATCGCGGCTCCCAAACCCTACGACCCCGCAACCGACCTTTTACCACTATGTCCATCTTGTCATCGGGCGGCCCACACCCGGCGACCGGTGCCTTGGGATATCGAGTACATTAGGCGCATGCTGGAGGAACATCTTGGTTGACTACACGAAACTCCCCGAGTCTTTTGGCGACCTGAAAGAGGCTCCTCCCGGTGGTCATACTATTTCAGAAAGACTTCTGGAACCAATTGTCCGCCTTGAGCGTGAGGAGAACCGTATCGTCGCGCGATTGGGCGGCGTCAGAATAGTACGGGGCGTGCGGCATGAGTTCATAGCCCCAACCAATCGCCATTGCTGGGTGGTCGATGGTACGATAATTCGCCCCCTCCCGCGTGATGCGACGCAGGTGCTCGTGCAAAAAATCGGCGGTGTCGATCCCACTGATATTTCATTCAGCACTGCGATCCGACTCATGAGGTCGGATGAGGATGGCATCACCACCGCGCCGTCGGAAGCGATCATGAAGCCGGGCAAGGAGGCTGCAGAACTAAAAAGCGATACGATCGGTATCGCGGGCTTGGAGGCGGAGCTATTTCCCTATCAGGCGAGAGGCGTCCAATGGATGTGGGACACGATCTCCCGAACTGGCGGCCTGATCCTCGCAGATGAAATGGGCCTCGGCAAGACACTCCAAATCATCGCGCTGCTCATGATCGATCCGCCCGAGGCCCAGGCACCGGCATTAATTGTCTGCCCCACTAGCCTAATTGCCAACTGGGTGCGTGAGATTACTAGGTTCGCGCCGACCTTGGATGTAGCTGTTCATAGAGGAGCGCACAGAACTGGGGTGGTTGCAGGGCTTCAAGTGTCCCAAGTGCTGATCACAACCTATGATACTCTGGTAAATGATATCGCCATTTTTTCGAGCCTCGAATGGTCTTGGGTAATTTGCGATGAAGCACAGGCAATCAAGAACCCGCAATCGAACCGTCGCCAAGCAATCGCAACCATCCCCCGAAAACGCGCCATTCCAATGACCGGGACTCCGGTCGAAAATAGCTTGGTCGACCTTTGGTCTTTGACGGATTTCGCCATTCCAGGGCTTTTGGGCAATCTCTCAGAGTTCGAAGGCAGTTTTCCTGATAGTCTCGACTCAGGCCAACAGTTGAAGCGTCTCACCGATCCAATCATCCTGAAACGTCGGGTCGCGGATGTAGCCAGCGATCTACCGGAAAGGATTGACGTGGATGTTCCGCTCGAACTCGACGACCGGCTGATCGACCACTATCGCGACGTACGTGACGCCACAATGGAGAAGTATCCGGTCGCGGGCGCTCTCGTTGCGACTCTCCAGTTGCAGCTCGTTTGTGCCCATCCCTGGTTACGCAACTCGGGGGAAAACGAAGAATGTGCAGCTATAGTCCCAGCCGCGGACATGCCTCTTGTCACACCCAAGATGGAGCGGGCAGTCGACCTGCTTCGCGAGGCGTTTGCCAATGGGCGAAAGGTTATTGTTTTCGCTCTTTTCAATCGGATCGGTGATCTGCTCAAGCAGGCGTGTTCCCATTTGCCTGATACGCATTGGGGAGCGATCAATGGCTCAACTCCCCAGGAGGACAGGCAAACCATCATCGATTTATTCGCTGCCCATGAAGGGTCGGCCTGCTTGGTCCTCAACCCGAAAGCAGCGGGTGCGGGTCTGAACATCACCGCGGCGACCGTTGTGATCCATTTCACGCCGGTATGGAATCCCGCGCTTGAAGCCCAAGCGAGTGCACGGGCACATCGCAGAGGGCAAACAGAACCGGTCACAGTCTATCGGCTTTTCTATTTGGATACCGTGGAAGAAGTAATGATCGATCGGTCCGCTTGGAAGAACGACCTCGCGAACGAGACCGTACCAGTGTCGACCCGTGACGCCTATGATCTCAAACGTGCCCTCGAAATAATGCCGGTAAAGTCATGAGCAGTGAGAAATTCCGAAAACGACTGAGTGCCAATGATGTTGGAACAACGGGTGGACACCAAGGCGGCGTCTTGATCCCCAAAGGCGAGAAGGAACTTCTCGCAATGCTGCCGGCTCTTGACCAGCACGTAAAGAACCCTGACGCATGGATCGAGTGCATCGACGAAACCGGACACAAGTTGAAATTCCGTTTCGTTTACTACAACAACCGCCTTCACGATCCGGGCGGCACCAGAAATGAGTACCGGATTACACACATGACGAGTTGGTTTCGGGACGTTGGCGCTCAGGAAGGTGACGAGTTCGAAATATCACGAGCTAGCTTCGGCAACCAGTATTCGATCGGGATCAGACCGAAAGACGCTGAAGAACCTGACCCTGATCAAGGCGTTCGCATCCGTTTGACAGGCTGGCGGCGTGTCCATTGATTCTCGCTTTGCCATCCTAGTGCTGTCGTGACAAGGAAGATATCCGAATCCTCGGAGATTCATCCTCATCCACATAGCCTTCCTCTCGGGCCCGCTCCAGAAGGTCGAGTGCGATGACCGATTGTTTTTCCGACGGCAGCTTTGACGGGAAAAGGCCGCAAGCCTTTAGTATGCCATCCTCCTTTGGGCTGAATATCCTCTTGCTTCTGCCCCATTCCCTGAGCCGGTTCCAGAATTCGCCTCCGGCCTCAATCACCGAAGTCTGGGCCTCGATGCCAGAAATTACTGCTTCTTCGCGGCGGCCATCCCTCTGGACAGCGCGCGCCTGCTCTGGCTCAACGAGGCAGTTCATAAACTCAGGCCCATAGTCGATATCAGCCCGCTGCAAGGTCGCCCAACACGCCTGTTTCTTTCCCCATTCCGTTATATTGTTCACGCCCGCTTCGGGGTGGGTGATTACTTCCGCTGCCGCTTCGGCCGCGATCAGTAATGCGTCACCTAGATCCCGCGATACCGATTGCCACCGCCATACGGCATCAAGATCGATGATATGATCCCGTTCATCCGCGTCCGAGACCAATTTGGAGATAGAATAGGTAACAATGTTTGCGCGATATCCACCGGGATACCACGGCTGTTTCGGAATTGTCTTTTCGAGATGCCGGAAGATTATGAGTTTTGAAATCAGGCGCCGATACCATGTCTCATCGAACTTCTTGTCGCTGCGGTTCCATTCCGCCCCGATCATCTGGGCAAACTCGCCGAAGTTTTTCTGCGCACCCTTGCTGACGGTGTCGGGCCGCATGCGGAAACTCATCTCGACCTTCGCAAGGTCGGTTTTGACGAAGTATTGCGGTTTAGGGTTTTCAATATCAAAACGCCGACGTTCAGCTTGGGATTTCTTGGCGCGCTCTACAAGGTACTGCCCCCTTGCACGCTCATAGAACCATTTGGTCTCGCGATTTGTACCCTCGGCGGCCGGAGCCAAAACTCGTCTCGAGTATTCTTCCATCCTCATGTGGAACGGGTGGTTCGAAAAGAAATCCGCCGCGCTGACCTTGTTCTGACTGTTGGCGTATTTCGAGATGAACGGGACGACCTCTTCAGAAGCATCCGACGGAACAACTGTCAACTTCATTTGCACGTGGACTTGTTCGAGCATTTCTGGCGAGATTTTCCGAGCCGCGTGGAGAGAAGCCGTGGTCTGACCACCATTGACGACCTGCAGATTTGTCGCGGACACGATCCTGAGGCCGTCCGATGTCTTCTCTACCTCGACGCAGTCGGCCGTTGCCGACAGCCCGTTGTTATAGCTAAAGAACATTGCCGGTTCATCCTTGATGGTGTCCCGAATACCCCGGTTCACCGCGCCGCGCGCCTGAAGGAAGCTCCGAACGTTCGACTCCAAAAGCCGCGCCCCCCATTTGTCATAAATTTCGGCCAATTGATGGCCGCTGATCACAACAAGATAACTGTCGAGGTGTTCGCCGCTGCTCGAAGCAGCCAGTGCCGGGATGCTTGCGCCGAAATCTTCCCGGAAATTGACGATGATCTTTTCCCGAGCGTGTCCCGACGTCTCGTAGCGATGGAAGCGTGTAAGATCCCAGATGTTGTAGGTGACTGGAATGCCATCAATCTTGCCCGCAAGAACCGCGTCTGTCCTGGCACTATAGGTCGCGTTGGTCATGAGAATGAGTTTGATCTTAGTGATAGATGACCACGCAGATGTAATAATTGAGGCGGCACCTGCTTCAGCACTCCCTTCGATCAGGCTCTCCCGGAAGGCTGCTCGACGCGCGGCAGCGACAAAGTTGATAAGGTGGCCGAAGGCCTTCTTGGCATCGCTTGCATTGATCTTGACCGCCGCGTCTCCTCCATGAAAATCGCTGACAATGACGCTAAGGATACCCTCAGATTCACGAGGGTCTCCGCCAATCCCATCGAGCCTTACGGTCTTGCCCTGACTGCTGGCAAGAAACGTAACCCGATCAGCGGTCGCAATTTCACCTTCTGCCTCCAAGAGGGCCGCCATCCGCTCGAAAAAGGCATCAGCCTGTGAAATGCCACTTGCTGATGCTTCTGCGGCGACTGCCTCAACCAATGAATTGTTGAATTCGACCAGTTCATCCAATTCGTTTCACCTTCCAATAAATCTCGAAGTTTGGCGCACCGTTTTCATTGCACACCGGAGACAAGGGCCTGTACGCAGGTTCATGCATTCCCACGATAATATCGTCGACCCCAAGATTGGGAAGGTCAAGCATCGGATCCAACATCAACCAAGAAGGTGACCACTTCCCGACGTTCCTTTGGCATCACAGATTTGCTTTGGTCCGGCCTATGGATAGAGCTTGCCAGCATTCGGTTTTGTTTCCAAAAAACCGGAATGCTGGCGGCTGGATAAACTGAACAAAAAGGTAGGTGGGACGCTGCCTTCGTCCCTCGTTTTGCGGATCTTGCGAGCGACCTGACCACAACGTCGACTTCTGCTCTTTTTTTGACATCGTCCCAACGGGCGAGGTTCGAACCGGGTCGCTTTAACGCTGTAGAGACCAGAGTCGAAGTGCTTAGCCGTACTTTGGGTAAACCATTTTGTATCAGAGACTTACGACCTGACCACCAAATCAGCGCAGTCATGAGGTCCGGAGAACACCGGCCCTGAGAGACCGCTTCCGAGCATTCTTCCCCACCGGTCGGTGCTCAGCCCCTCCCGCACAACCCTCGAAAACAACGGAAAATTCCGGCCGGAGCCAGATCGGGAGAACGCTTTCGCGAGGGCAAGTGGCGGGGAGACAGGGATTCGAACCCTGGGAACGCTCTCACGTTCAACGGTTTTCAAGACCGCCGCATTCGACCACTCTGCCACCTCCCCGTCGACGACCGGGTTTAGGCCGACAAGGGGGGGCAGGCAAGCAGATTCCGGGGAAAAACCGCCCAACCGTCGCAGCGGACTTTCCATGTCACATTGTCCGCGTTATCATGCCGCTCAATAGGGGCGAAACGCCCCATGCAGCAGTGTGACCGGATCAACCGGCAAATGGGCCTAACAGGGCCCGCAAACAGGCAAGGGACTCTGACATGGACCTGATGACGGTGAATGGGAAGCAACCGATGCGCCTGCTGGCGCTGGTTGCCGTGATGGGCCTTCTGGCGGGCTGCGAGGAAGGGCCGAACATGGCCTTCCTGCAACCCAAGGACAAGGCCGAAACCCCCGCGGAAACCTCCAAGAGCACCAAGCTGGTGGAACGCGATGTCGAGGCCCCCGACGTGTTCGACGTCAAGGAGGCCGCGCTCTGGGACGGCCGGCCGTCGCTGGGCGGGGTCTGGGTCGCGCACCCCGACGTGACCGACCCCGAGCGGGTGATCATCCGCAACCCGACCAACGGCAAGTTCGTGATCGGCGCCCTGTTCCGCCGCGAACGCGAAATTCCCGGGCCGCGCATTCAGGTCTCCTCCGACGCCGCCCAGGCGCTCAGCATGCTGGCCGGCGCGCCGGTCGAACTGAACGTGACCGCGCTGCGCCGCGAGGCCGTCGAAGAAACCCCGCCCGCCGACGAACAGGCCGCCACGACGCTGGACGAGGCCGACGCGATCTCGGAAACCGCGCTGGACCCGATCGCCGGGGCCGCCGCCGCCATCGACGCGTCCGAAGTGGCCGACGGCGCCGCGGTTCAGCTGGCCTCGGCCGATCCGGCCACGCCGCTGGTCACGCCGAAACCGGCCGCAGCCGCAGCCGCGCAGCCCAAGGCGAAACCCAAATCCTCGTCCCTCAGCAAACCCTACATCCAGATCGGCATCTTCAGCGTCGAGGCAAACGCCAACCGCACCGCCGACCAGATGCGCAATGCCGGGATGATCCCGACCGTGTTCTCCGAAACCACCAACGGCAAACCGTTCTGGCGCGTCGTCGTCGGCCCGGCACAGACGAGCTCCGAACGCTCGGCCTTGTTGGGCAAGGTCAAGGAAACCGGGTTCTCGGACGCCTATATCGTTTCCAACTGACAGGAGCCCATACCGCCGTGCCCCACCTGTTCCGCGCCGCCCTGACCGCGCTCAGCCTCGCGCTCACGTCCCTGCCCGCCTGGGCCTTCGACACCTCGGCCCGCGCGGCCTATGTGCTGGACGTGAGCACCGGCACGGTGCTGCTGGCCAAGAACGCGGATGAACCGCTGCCGCCCGCATCCATGTCCAAGCTGATGACGCTCTACGTGGCATTCGAGGCGGTGCGCGACGGGCGGCTGTCGCTGGACGAACGGCTGCCGGTGTCGCAGCACGCGATGAGCTATGGCGGGTCGACCATGTTCCTCAACACCCAGGACCGGGTCCGGGTCGAGGATCTGCTGCGCGGCATCATCGTGCTGTCGGGCAACGACGCCTGCGCCGTGATTGCCGAGGCGCTCAGCCCCGATGGCACAGAGGCCGGCTTTGCCCGCTACATGACCGGCCGGGCCCAGCAACTGGGGATGACCGCCTCGACCTTCGCCAATTCCAACGGCTGGCCGGCGGCCGGGCACCGGATGTCGATGCACGATCTGGCGATCCTGGCGCAGCGGCTGATCGTCGATTTTCCCGAATACTACCCGCTGTTTTCCGAAACCGAGTTCGCCTTTGACAACCGCGCGCCCTCGAACACGCAAAACCGCAATCCACTGCTGAAACTGGACATCGGCGCCGACGGCCTGAAAACCGGCCACACCTCAGAGGCGGGATATGGCCTTGTCGGTTCGGCCAAACAGGGCGACCGCCGGGTGATCTTTGCCATCTCCGGTCTCGACAGCACCACCGCCCGCGCAGAGGAGGCAGAAGCCCTCGTTAACTGGTCGTTTCGCCAATTTGCCGAAAAGACCATCGCCCGCGCCGATACGCCCGTCACCCAGGCCGAAGTCTGGATGGGACGGGAGCAATCGGTAGGGCTGGTCCCGCGCGAAGATCTCAAGGCGCTGCTGCCGGTGCTGTCCGGCGTCAATCTGAACGCCGAGGTGGTCTATACCGGCCCGGTGCAGGCGCCGGTGACAAAGGGGCAGGAACTGGCGCAGCTGGTGCTCAAACCCGACGGGCTGCCGGAATTCCGCGCGCCGCTGGTGGCGGACCGCGACGTGCCGATGGGCGGCTTTCACATCCGCCTGATGACCGCCGCCAACTCCCTGCTGACCAAGTTCACCAACGGCCCGGCGGAGGCGATGTGACCCGCACAGGGCGCTTTATCTCGTTTGAGGGGATCGACGGTTCGGGAAAATCCACGCAGGCCCGCCTGCTGGCCGAAACCCTGCGCGCGCAGGGCGTCGAGGTGGTGCTGACGCGCGAACCCGGCGGCTCGCCGGGCGCCGAGGACATCCGCCGCCTCGTGCTCGAAGGCGACCCCGACCGCTGGTCGGCGGAAACCGAGATCCTGCTCTTTACCGCCGCCCGCCGCGACCACATGGAACGCACCGTGCTGCCGGCGCTGGCCGCCGGCAAAACCGTGATCTGCGACCGCTTCGCCGACAGCACCCGCATGTACCAGGGCCTGTCGCGCGGCGACCTGCGGGCGCTTGTCGACCAGCTGCACGACCTGATGATCGGCCGCGAACCCGACCTGACCGTGCTGATCGACATGGATCCCGACACCGGGTTGGCCCGCGCGCTGGGGCGGCAGGGCACCGAGGAACGTTTTGAAACCTTCGGCGCCGACCTGCAGCGGCAGATGCGCGACGGCTTTCTGGCGCTGGCCGCCGACAACCCCGCCCGCTTTCGCGTCATCGACGGCGACCAGGCCCCCGATGCGGTGGCCGCCGACGTTCTGGCGGCGGTCTCGGCATGAGCGACGACCTCCCCGCCCCCGATCAGGCCCCCGGCGCGCCGCACCCGCGCGAAACCGCCCGGCTGATCGGACAGGACGCCGCCCAGGCCGCCTTTCTCGATGCCTATACCTCTGGCCGCCTGCACCACGGCTGGCTGCTGACCGGTCCGCGCGGCGTCGGCAAGGCGACGTTGGCCTGGCGCATTGCCCGCTTCCTGCTGGCCACGCCGCCGGATCAGGACGACGGGCTCTTTGGCGCGCCGCCCGCCCCCACCACGCTCGACATCGACCCCGACCACCCGGTGGCGCACCGGATGCTCTCGGGCGGCGAACCGGGGCTGGCCACCATCACCCGCAGCGCCAACGACCAGGGCCGCATGCGTGACCAGATCGTGGTCGATGACGTGCGCAAGCTGAACCGCTTCTTTGGCCTCTCCGCCACCGACGGCGGCCGCCGCGTGGTCATCGTCGATGCCGCCGACGAAATGAACACCTCCGCCGCCAACGCGCTGCTGAAGATGCTCGAGGAACCCCCCGCGCGCACCACGCTCCTGCTGATCTCGCACCAGCCCTCGCGGCTCCTGCCCACTATCCGCTCGCGCTGCCGCACCCTGCGGCTCTCGCCGCTGGCGCCCGCCGACATGGCCGCCGCGCTGGACCAGGCCGGCGCGCCGGTGCCCGACAACCCCGATCACCTCGCCGCGCTCGCCGCCGGCTCGGTGGGCGAGGCGCTGCGCCTGCTCAACCTCGACGGGCTCAGGATCTACGCCGAACTGACAGGCATCCTCGACAGCCTGCCCCGGCTCGACCGCGCCCGCGCGCTGAAACTGGCCGAGGCCGCCGCCCAGCGCGGCGCCGCCGACCGCTTCGACCTGCTGCTGACACTGGTCGGCGTGGCGCTGTCGCGGCTGGCGCGCACCGGCGCCACCGGCCAGCCGCCCGCCCCCGAGGCGGCGGCGGGCGAGGCGGCGATGCTGGCCCGGCTCTCTCCCACTGCTGAAAAAGGCCGCGCCTGGGCCGAAACCGCCACCCTGATCACCGCCCGCAGCCGCCATGGCCAGGCGGTGAACCTTGACCCCACCGCGCTTGTCCTAGATACGGTTTTCAAGATGCAGGAAACCGCCGCGGGCTGACCCGCCCCGCCCGGCCTCTCGGGGCCGCGGGGCCGTTCTGCGGCCACCGCCCGACGATGGACCAGACCGCGATGACGACGACCCCTCCCGAAATCACCGACAGCCACTGCCACCTCGACTTCCCCGATTTCGAGGGGCAACTGGACGAAATCGTCGCCCGCGCCGCCGGCGCCGGGGTCACCCGCATGGTCACCATCTGCACGCGGCTGAAAAACGAACCCGCCGTGCGCGCCATCGCCGAGGCCCACGCCCCGGTCTTCTACGCCGCCGGCACCCACCCGATGAGCGCGGCAGACGAACCGCTGGCCACCGTCGACGACCTGGCGGCGCTCGCCGCGCATCCCAAGTTTGTCGGTATCGGCGAAACCGGGCTCGACTATCACTACACCGCCGACAGCAAGGACATTCAGCAACAATCCCTGCGCATCCACATCGCCGCCGCCCAGCGCACCCAATTGCCGCTGATCATCCACGCCCGCGCCGCCGACGACGACATGGCCCGCATCCTGGCCGAGGAACACCGCAACGGCGCCTACCCTTGCGTCATGCACTGCTTCTCGTCTTCGGCCGAACTGGCCCGCGCCGCGCTCGATCTGGGCTTTTACCTGTCGATGTCCGGCATCGCCGCCTTCCCCAAAAGCCAGGATTTGCGCGATATCTTCGCCGCAGCCCCCCTCGACCGCATCCTTGTGGAAACCGACGCGCCCTACCTCGCGCCGCCGCCTCATCGCGGCAAGCGCAACGAACCGGCCTATTCCGCCCACACCGCCCGTATCGGGGCCGAGGTCTTCGGCATGGACTACGCCGATTTCGCCGCCGCGACCCAGGCCAATTTCGACCGGCTGTTTTCCAAGGCCGCTCAATACAAGGCCGCCGCATGATGGCAGACCTGCGCTTCACCATCCTCGGCTGCGGCTCCTCCGGCGGCGTGCCCCGCCTCGGCGGCCACTGGGGCGACTGCGACCCGGAAAACCCGCGCAACACCCGGCGCCGCTGCTCGATGCTGGTGGAACGCGACGGCCCCGACGGCACCACCACCGTACTGATCGACACCACCCCGGATGTCCGCAGCCAGCTGCTCGACACCAACACCGGCCGGCTCGACGGCGTCGTCTACACCCATTCCCACGCCGACCACGTCCACGGCATCGACGACCTGCGCATGATCGTCTTCAACATGCGCGCGCGCCTGCCGGTCTGGGCCGACGGCGACACCCAGAACGCGCTCTTGTCGCGTTTCGGCTACGCCTTCGTTCAGCCCGAAGGCTCCCCCTACCCGCCGATCCTCAACATGAAAACCATCGACGGCCCGTTCGAGATCACCGGCCCCGGCGGCCCGATCCCCTTCCGCCCCTTCACCGTCGGCCACGGCTCGATCGACAGCCTCGGCTTCCGCATCGGCACGCTCGCCTACCTGCCAGACGTGGCCGAGATCTATGACGAGGCATGGGACGATCTGCGCGACCTCGACATCTGGATCGTCGACGCCCTGCGCCGCACCCCGCACCCGACCCATTCGCACCTGGAACAATCGCTCGACTGGATCGCCCGCGCCGCCCCGAAACGCGCGGTGCTGACCAACATGCATATCGACATGGACTATGTCACCGTGCGCGACGAAACCCCCGACCACATCGAACCCGCCTATGACGGCATGACCCTGCGGCTGCCGCTTTGAGCGCGCGGCCCTTCATCTCTTTGCAAATACTCCCGCCGGAGGCATCCCGCCCCCGCCCCAGGCACGCCGCCCGATGTTCCAGACCCTGATCGACGTCATCCTGCCGGTCTTCCTGGTGATCGGCGCCGGCTACACCGCCACCCGCGCGGGCTACTTCAACATGTCGCATATCGACGGGCTGATGCGCTTCACGCAACAGTTCGCGATCCCCTGCCTGCTGTTCCGGGCGCTCGCCAACCTCGATTTGGCGGCCAGCTTCGATCCCCGCCTGCTGGCCAGCTTCTACACCGGCGCGCTGCTGTGTTTCCTCCTCGGCCTCTTCGGCGCCCGGCTGCTCTTTCGCCGCGACTGGGAGGACTGCGTCGCCATCGGCTTCTGCTGCCTGTTCTCCAACTCGGTGCTCCTGGGCCTGCCCATCACCGAACGCGCCTACGGGGCCGGCAACCTGACCGGCAACTACGCCATCATCGCCTTCCACGCGCCCTTCTGCTACGGCCTCGGCATCACCACGATGGAAATCGTCCGCAACCGCGGCGCCGGCGGTCTCCGCATGGTCTCCGGCATCCTCTCGGCGATGTTCAAGAACGCGCTGATCATCGGCATCGCCGCCGGTCTCGCCTTCAACCTCACCGGCATGGCAGTGCCCGGCATCGCCGACGAGGCGCTCAGCCTGATCGCCCGCGCCGCCCTGCCCGGCGCGCTCTTCGCGCTTGGCGGCGTGCTGGTGCAATACCGGCCCGAAGGCGACCTGCGCGCCATCACCTTCGTCTGCGCCATCTCGCTGCTGGTACATCCCTCGCTGGTCTGGCTCTTCGGCAGCTCGCTCTCCCTGCCCCAGGACCTGTTCCGCTCGGCGGTGCTGAACTCGGCCATGGCGCCGGGCTTCAACGCCTATATCTTCGCCAACATGTACGGCCGCGCCAAACGGGTCGCCGCCTCCTCGGTGCTGATCGCCACCGGCTCCTGCATCCTCACCGTCTGGTTCTGGCTCTTGATGCTGGGCTGACCCGCGCCCGCCCTTCATCTCTTTGAAAATACTCCGGGGGTGAGGCCGCAGGCCGAGGGGGCAGCGCCCCCTTTCCGCCCTCAGAACCCCGCGACCCGCTCGGCCAGCCACCAGGTCGATACGATCCCGATGCCATAGCCCATCACCACCGTCCCCGGCGCCGCCGGATCGCGCACCAGCGCCACCAGCCGCGGCCAGACCAGCCGCAGCGCCCAGAACACCGCCAGAACCGCCGCCACGAACACCAGCTGCCCCGCCTCGACCCCGAGGTTAAAGGCCAGCAGCGCCATCGGGATATCGCCCTCCGGCAGCCCGATTTCGGCCAGCGCCCCGGCAAACCCCAGCCCGTGCAACAGCCCAAAGGAAAACGAGATCACCCAGGGGTAGCGCTGCGCCAGCTGGTCGCCGCCTTCGCGCTGCCGCAGGATCTCCACCGCCAGCAGCACGATCGACAGCGCGATCGCCGCCTCCACCGGCGGCCCCGGCACCTGCAACAGCCCCAGCGACGCCAGCGCCAGCGTGATCGAATGCGCCACCGTAAAAGCGGTGATCGCCCCCACCAGCCGCCCCGGGCTGCGGATCAGCACCAGCAGCGCAAAGACAAACAGCAGATGGTCCAGCCCCTCCAGGATGTGATCGAACCCCAGAACAAGGTAGGCGGCAAAGACCTGTCCGCCGCTCAGATCCTCGGGTACTTCGTAATATGGCGCGTCCGGGGTCAGCCGCGCGGTGGTCGTGCCGCCCTCGGCATCCGTCATCCGCACCAGCACCTCGGTCTGCGTCGCCTCCAGCCCCTCGATCACGATCCGGCCACCCGACAGGCCACCCGACGGGCCACCGGCGCATTGCGCCACCCAGGCCGTCACCCAGGCCGCACCGTCAAACTGCGGCTCGGCCGGGGCCACCGCCGGGTCGCACCCCTCGGGCAGGCGCGCCTCGATCCGCATCGGCTGGCCCTTGACGTCGGGCTTGCGCCAGAACACCCGCCAGCTGTCGCCGCCCAGCGGCCGCAACTCCAGGTATCCGGGGTCCAGCGCATGGGCGCCGGCCTGCTGCGGCATCGCCCCGCACAAACACAGCATCGCGATCATCAGCAGCCGGAACATCATTGCGCCAGGATCTCCCGCAGCGCCTCGCGGTCCGGCACCGTGACCTTGTACCGTTCCGCCAGGGCGTCGAACTGCGCCTCCGCCAGGGTCTCCGCCTGGGTCCGCCGCCAGTCAAACAGCACCTTGTCGCGCACCGTCGCCAGCGCCGGCACCCCGCCGTCCCGCCGTTCGCTTACCCGCACCAGGTGCTGCCCGAACCCGGACCGATACGGACCGCTCCACGCGCCGGGCTCCGCCGCCGCCAGCGCCGCGGCAAATCCCGCGCCAAAGGCCCCGTCCACCTGACGCGGGCTCGCCAGCGGCAGGGCCGCCGGCAGCAACGACCGCTGCCCCAGTTCCTGCGGCGGCACCCCGGCGGCAAGCTGCGCGCGCACGTCGGCAATTTCGTCCTCCGACGGCTCCGGCCCCAGAAAAATCTGCTCGAACGCCACCACCGGCGGGGCCGCAAAGCGCTCCGCGTTGGCGTCCAGATGGTCCTGCAGAACCTCATCGCTCGGATCCAGCGACCGGGTCGCGGACTCCGTGAGAAACTGCATCTTCTGCACCAGCCGGTTCCGGATCGCTGCGTCGCCTCGGTCCAGACCCAGCGCCAGCGCCTCGCGCACCATGATCTCCTCGCGCACCGCCGCCGTCACCAGCGTCTCCAGCTCGGCCTCCGTCGGCGGCCGCTTCCAGACCTCCGTGTACCTGTCGATGATCCGGCTCACCTCTGGCCGGTCCACCGTGACAACATCCGCCGGCCCCGCCGCGGGCGCCGGTTCGGCGCTCAGGTCAAAGTAAACAAACAACAAAACGCCGATCAGCACAAAATGCACAATCGGTTCCCGCAACAGTTTCCGCATCCAGAAGTCATCCTCACGCCCAACACGGTCACTTTGCGAGAATCCGTCGCGGGTTGCAATTCACTCCTGCCACGCCGTTACCCTCGATCATCATTGCAGTTCCGCATTCAACCTGAGATGGTTTCCCCCATCCCGATCACACCACCCAATCAAGGAGCGTGAACATGGCCGTTTTCACCCTGTCACCCGATATCTACCGGTCCGCCCTGACCGGCCCCGACCTGGACATGTTCGCCTATTTCTCGCTGCTCGGGGCCGTCGCCACCAGCGCCACGCAGATCGACGCAATCGGACTGAACGGGTCGGTCAACTTCGACGCGGACCTCACCGGCACGTTCACCTATGGCAACCTCAGCTCCGTCACCGGGTCCGTTACCGGCTATGCCGTCTCGGTCTCTGGTTTCGACTTCTTTACCGTCACCGGCTTTACCGCCGATGCCAGCCTGTTCTGGTACAGCGCCATCAACCCCGCCTATAACGCGCTCGATGCCTTGCCAGGGACCGCCCACACCTTCCACCTGGCCGGCGGCAACGATGTGCTGACGACGAGGGAC
Organism: Seohaeicola saemankumensis; assembly: GCF_020171285.1. Taxonomy (GTDB): domain Bacteria; phylum Pseudomonadota; class Alphaproteobacteria; order Rhodobacterales; family Rhodobacteraceae; genus JAIUZI01. The sequence goes on along the minus strand of NZ_JAIUZI010000005.1, from coordinate 102,902 downwards.
ACCGACGACACCATCCGGGCCTATGCCGGCAACGACTGGATCGACGCCGGCGGCGGAGACAACCTCGTTTATGGCCAGGCCGGCGATGACACGCTGATCACCGGCTCCGGCAATGACCGGCTGTTCGGCGGATCAGGCCAGGACGTTCTGACCGGCGGCGATGGCGCCGATCAGGTGTACGGCAACGACGGCGATGACACCCTGAACGGCGGCAATGGCGCTGACGTGCTCGAAGGCGGCCAGGGCAATGACACCCTCTTTGGAGACGTCACTTCCGGCGGCTCCGGCTACGACGACACGCTGCGTGGCAACGGTGGCAACGATGTGCTGACCGGCGGCGGCGGCGACGACCGTCTCTTCGGCGGCGATGGAAACGACACGCTGCACGGCAATGAAGGAGAAGACCATCTGGAGGGCGGCAACGGCGATGACATCCTGTCCGGCGGCGACCGCGACGATCTCCTGTTGGGCGGCAGCGGCATCGACAACCTGTCAGGAGGAGCAGGCAGCGACCGGCTCGAAGGCGGGCGCGGCAATGACACCTTGAACGGCGACAACGGCAATGACCGGCTTTTCGGCGGTATCGGCGATGACACACTGCGCGGTGGCGCTGGCCGCGACCGGCTCAAAGGAGGAGACGGCAACGACCTCCTGTTCGGCGGCGGCGACAACGATCAGTTGTTTGGCGAAGACGGCGACGACGTGCTCGTTGCCGGAAGCCACATCAATCAGCTGACCGGCGGCTCTGGCACCGATACCTTCGCCTTTGATTTTTCCGACGATTTCCGGCGCAGCACACATGTCATCAATGACTTCGAAGCCGGCGAGGACATCCTGATCATGTCGCACAGCCAATCCGCTGATCCCAGCGCGCGCACCACCGTTGTTCAGATCGGCACCGACGTCGTCATTTCCGTCGATTGGTCCGGCCGGCAACACGACCAGACCGTCACCATCCTCGACGCCGCGCTGGCCGATGTCCTCGACGCCATCACCTATCAGGATTTCGTGATCACCTGACCCAACACCCCCGCGCGGCCAAGCCAACAAGTGGTACGAGCGGGGGGACTCGAACCCCCAAGAGTGTTACCTCGGCGGATTTTGAATCCGCTGCGTCTACCATTCCGCCACGCTCGCACGTCCGGTCCGGGCTGATCCGGTGCCGGTTCCACCGACTTACAAAAGCCCGGCGCGCTCGTCCAGTGGCAAAACTCGCCCACGCTCCGGTGAATGCATGGTTGACCCGGCCCGCGCACCGTGGTTTCCCCCTTTGCAACCGGCCCTGCGGCCTCGGAACGCGAAACATGCTCAGACGCCTCTACGACTACACCATGTCCCTGGCCGACCACCCGCGCGCGATGTGGGCGCTGGCGATTGTCGCCTTTGTCGAAAGCTCGGTCTTCCCGATCCCGCCCGACGTGCTGATGATCCCGATGATCCTGGCGCGCCCCTCGCGTGCCTGGGCGATCGCCGGCGTGGCGCTGGTCGCCTCGGTGCTGGGCGGGTTGCTGGGCTACGCCATCGGCGCCTTTGCCTATGACAGCATCGGCCAGCCGATCCTGCAGGCGATGGGCAAGGCCGAGGCGATGGAGGCCTTCAACGACCGCTTCAACGGCGTCGGCTTCTGGGCGGTGCTGGCCGCCGGCATGACCCCCTTCCCCTACAAGGTGATCACCATCATGTCGGGCTGGACCGGCATGCCGCTGGGCACTTTCATCGCCACCTCGATCCTGGCCCGCGCGGCGCGGTTCTTTGTGGTCGCGGCGCTGCTCAAGGCCTATGGCGCACCCATTCGTGATTTCATCGAACGGCGGCTGGGCCTTATGTTCACCCTGTTCGTCATCCTGCTCTTTGGCGGCTTTCTGGCGGTAAAATACCTATGACACGCAAACTGCTCATCCTGATTGCATCCGCCGGCTCCGCCGCCATGCTCTTGGGTGCTTTCGGCTTCCAGTACATCGGCGACATGGCGCCCTGTAAACTCTGCCTGTGGCAACGCTGGCCGCACGCCGCCGCCGTGCTGATCGGCGCGCTGGCGCTGCTGCTGCCGGGGCCGCTGCTGCCGCTGCTGGGCGCGCTGGCCGCGCTGACAACCGCCGGCATCGGCCTTTATCACACCGGCGTCGAACGCGGCTGGTGGGAAGGGCCGACCACCTGCACCTCGGGCCCGGTCGGCGGGCTGACCCCCGAACAGCTGATGGAACAGATCATGTCGGCCCCGCTGGTGCGCTGTGACGAGGTCCCGTGGGAGATGTTCACGCTTTCGATGGCCAGTTGGAACGCCATCGCATCGCTCGGCTTTGCCCTGATCTGGCTGATGGCGGCCCGCGCCCGCTAACCCGCCTTCTTGGTCGACAACAGCAGGCTGGTTTCGCTGCTCTGCACCCCGTCCAGGTTGCGGATCCGCGCCAGCGCCGCGTCCAGCGCCTCCAGCGTCGCGGTGCCCAGCTCCACGATCAGATCCCAGCGGCCGTTGGTGGAATGCACCGCCCGCACCTCGGACAGCCCCTGCAACTGACGAGTGATCCGCCCTGCCCCGCGCCCCTCGATGCCGATCATCATCAGCCCCCGCACCGGATCGCGCAGCACGTCCTCTTTCAGCACCACGGTAAAGCCGAGGATCTCGCCGCGCTGCTGCAACCGTTCGATCCGCGCCCGCACCGTGGTCCGCGACAGCCCCAGCCCGATGGCCAGATCCGACAGCGAGGCCCGCGCGTTCTGGCGCAGCGCGCCGATCACCATCTCGTCCGTTTTGTCCATTTATTCCTCCATTTCGGATATCGATACCTTGTTTTGGACAGAAATACCACTGGAACCCTCCGCAGATCGGGCATTGATTAAGGCAGACGCGACGAACAGAGGCTCCCATGACACAAAAAACCTGCATTCTTGTCGGCGCCCCGATGGACAGCGGCAAACGCCGCACCGGCTGTCTGATGGGCCCCGATGCCTACCGCACCGCCGGTCTGGCCCAGGCGCTGCGCGACCTCGGCCACCGGGTCGAGGACATGGGCAATCTGACCCCCGCCTCGCACGCCCCCGACACCGGGCTGACGAAACTGCACGCGCCGAACGAAACCATCGGCTGGACCCACCGGCTGATCCGCGCCGCCGAACAGGCATTGCAGCGCGGCCTGCCGATCTTTCTCGGCGGCGACCACGCGCTCAGCCTCGGCTCGGTCGCCGGCGCCGCCAACCACGCCGCCCGGCAGGGCCGGCCGCTCTTTGTCCTGTGGCTCGACGCGCACAGCGACTACCACACGCCCGACACCACCGACTCCGGCAACCTGCACGGCACGCCGCTGGGCTATGTCACCGGCCGCCCCGGCTTTGGCGGGTTCCCGAAAATCGAAAACCCGGTTCCGCAAGAGAATATCTGCATCATCGGGTTGCGCTCGGTCGATGCCGCCGAACGCGCCGCCCTGCAACAGACCGAGATCCACCGCCACGACATGCGCGAGATCGACGAAACCGGCATCGGCGCGCCGCTCGCGGCCTTCCTCGACCGCGTCGCGGCGGCAGACGGCATGCTGCACGTCAGCCTCGACGTCGATTTCCTCGACCCTATGATCGCGCCCGCCGTCGGCACCACCGTCCCCGGCGGCGCCACCATCCGCGAAGGCCACCTGGTGATGGAGATGATCTGCGACAGCGGCCTGATGACCTCGCTCGACCTGGTCGAGCTCAACCCCTTCCTCGACGACCGCGGCCGCACCGCGCTGCTGATGGTGGATCTCGCCGCCTCGGCGCTCGGCCGCCGCGTCTTCGACCGTCCGACACGAGCTTTCACATGACCCAACCTTCCGACAAGGCGCTGGTGCCCTTCGTTTCCGTAGATCACATGATGCAGCTGATCCACCACATCGGCGTCGAACCGATGCTGCAGGGGCTGGCCGATTACATCGAGGCCGATTTCAAACGCTGGGAGCTTTTCGACAAGACCCCCCGCGTCGCCTCCCACTCCGACGTCGGCGTGATCGAACTGATGCCCACCTCCGATGGCGAGGCCTATGGCTTCAAATACGTCAACGGCCACCCCAAGAACACCGCCGAGGGTCTGCAGACCGTCACCGCCTTTGGCCTGCTGGCCGATGTCGCCACCGGCTACCCGGTGCTGCTGACCGAGATGACGCTGCTCACCGCCCTGCGCACCGCCGCAACCTCGGCCATGGTCGCCAAGCATCTGGCGCCCAAAGGCGCCGATACCATGGCGATGATCGGCAACGGCGCCCAATCCGAATTCCAGAGCCTGGCGATGAAGGCGATCTGTGGTCTGAAAACCGTGCGCCTCTACGACCAGGATCCCGCCGCCACCGCCAAATGCGCCGCCAACCTCGCCGGCCACGGGCTGACCGTGGTATCCTGCGCCAGCCCCGAAGAGGCCATCGAAGGCGCGCAGATCCTCACCACCTGCACCGCCGATAAGCAATACGCCACCATCCTGACCGACAACATGGTCGGCAGCGGCGTGCACATCAACGCCATCGGCGGTGACTGCCCGGGCAAGACCGAATTGGCGCCGGGCATCCTGCACCGCGCCGAGATCTTTGTCGAATACCCCGATCAGACCCGCGTCGAAGGCGAAATCCAGCAACTTGCCCCCGACCACCCGGTGACCGAACTCTGGCAGGTCATCGCCGGCCAGAAACCGGGCCGCAGCTCGGACCGGCAGATCACCCTCTTCGACAGCGTCGGCTTCGCGATCGAGGATTTCTCGGCCCTGCGATACATCCGCGACCAACTGCCCGGCACCCGGCTCTACCACCCGCTCGACCTGCTCGCCGACCCCGACGACCCCCGCGACCTCTTCGGCATGCTGATGCGCGCCGCGCCCGCAGCCTGACCGGGCGGTGGGGTGAAACCCCACCCTACAGGCCCGACCCGCAACCGGCCCGATCCTCCCTTCCACAGGCGCATGCGCATGAGGTCGGAGCAGACGCATGAGGGATCCGGCGACCGAACCACGGCACGGGCGGGGAAATGACGCCGCGATCCCCCGCCAGGGATCAAAAACCGCTGGTCCCGCGCGCCGGAACCCGCCTAAACTACCGCATGCCGTTTCCCCCGCACGTCTTTCGCCACACCCCCGCCCTGCGCGGCCGGATCACCCCGCCGGACGCCTCGGAGATGCGCTTTGGACAGGACCGCTATGACGAGCTGGACGAACAGGCCCGCACCGAAGGCTGGCCACCCGGCTGGCGGATGGAGCATGACGACCGCGAAGCCAACCGGCAGGCGGTGCTCGCGGGCCGGATGGACCGCGACCTCTGGGTCTTTGCCTATGGCTCGCTGATCTGGGACCCGGCGGTGCATGTCGTGGAATACCGCTACGGCACGCTCACGGGCTATAGCCGCCGCTTCTGCATGCTGCTCGAAGGCGGCCGCGCCAGCCATGACCGCCCCGGCCTGATGGCGGCGCTGGACCAGGGCGGCCATTGCGACGGCGTCGTCTTTCGCATCGCCGCCCCGCTTGTCGACCGCGAAACCGAATTCATGTGGCGGCGCGAGATGTTCTCGGGCGCCTACCGCCCCACTTTCCTGCAAACCGCAACGCCCCAGGGCCCGGTCGAGGCGCTGGCCTTCCTGATGGACCGCGGCAACCGCCGCTACGCGCCGCACCTCTCCGAAGACGAGGCCGCCCGCATGATCGCCCGCGCCGAAGGCGGGCTCGGCCCCAACTTCGACTACCTCGATTCGCTGGTCCGGCACCTCGATGAGCTGGGGCTCGAAGACGACGACATCCGCCAGCTGCACCTATCCGCGCAGGCCCACCGCAACCCCGCCTGACCGCCGCCCCGTTCAACTTCTCACGTGGAACGACTTGCTCGTGATGATCCACGTCCCGTCGATTTCGACCAGCAACAGATGATCCACGATCCAGGCACCGGCATATCTGCCGGACACAGAGACCGAGGCGATATCGCCGTCCATCCGCAGGCTTTCCAACCGCGTGTCATGCGCGCCATGCTGGCCCACGAGACTTTTTGCTTCAGCGACGAAATCGTCGAGGGTCAGCCACTGAAACTCTCCCTCGAAATGGCCCATGATGGTCGCACGCGGCTCGAACAGCGCGCGCAGCGTCGTCTCATCGGCAGTCACCATCGCATGGTAATACCGCTCCACGGCCTGCAACAGGTCCGCGCTGCGTTCGGTGTCTTCGCGTGCCATCCCTTCCCCCTCCAAAACCGCCGGCCAACGGCGCGGCACAAAACAGTCTCCACGCCGCGGTGTCCGATGCAAGCCCTGCCTGAACAGCGGGCGTCGCCCGGCGGCGGTCGTCCGCGCCGGGCCAGCACGACGCAGACCGCGCACCCCGCCTCTGGCCATCGCCGCCGCGCCGCTCTATAGCCGCCCCATGACCGACACACTGCCGCCCTGCCCCGAATGTTCCTCCGCCTTCACCTACCAGGTGGACGCATTGCTGATCTGCCCCGAATGCGGCCACGAATGGGCGCCAGACGACCCTGCCGAAACACAGGTGCGCGACAGCGTCGGCAACGCGCTGGCCGATGGCGACACGGTCACCGTGATCAAGGATCTCAAGGTCAGGGGCTCTTCGCAGGTGGTCAAGGTCGGCACCAAGGTCCGCAACATCCGCCTGGTCGAAGGCGATCACGACATCGACTGCAAGGTGCCGGGCATCGGCCAGATGGGGCTGAAGTCTCAGTTCGTCAAGAAAGTCACGGGCTGACCCCGCAACCGCGCCTCAGAACTTGCCGTTCTGGTTCTTCCACTCGCTGCGCGGCGCGATCGCCTCGATGGTGTCCCAGTGTTCGACGATGCGTCCCCCGTCCAGCCGGAACAGGTCGTAAAAGCTGGAATGAACGCCGTCCTTGTGGCCTTCGCTCAGGCACAGGACGAAATTGCCCTCCGCCAGAACGCGATGCAGCCGGTCATAGCGGGGCCCGTCCGACGCCTCCAGCGCCGCGCGCAGCGCGGCAGCGCCATCGGGCAACTCCGGATTGTGCTGGATCAGATCGGCGGCGACATAGTCCGGCAGTTGGTCCAGCTTCCGGCCGATCAGCACCTCGCGGACAAAGCGCCGCGCGGTGTCGCGGTTGGCCTCGGTCCGGTCCAGGTCCACGATCCGGGTGTCGCCGTCCAGCATGCCGCGCCCCGACGGGTTCGGTCCCCGCATCGGCTGGATGTTGTCCCAGTGCTCCACCGCCTTGCCATCCTCGAACCGGAACACCTCAAAGGCGACCCGCAGGCTGGCGAAATCGTACTCATTATGGGCAAAGGCAAAGTCGCCATCCTCGAACACACGAACGAAGCTGACCTTCGGGTTGGTTTTCGACAGCCGCGCGAACAGCGCCGCCAGACCTTCGCTGCCCTCGTGTGTCTGCGGATTGTGCTGGATGTATTTCGCCTCGTTCACCACGGCCGCCGCATTGGCGTCGCCGGTCTCGATACCCTTGAGAAGCTTCTGGATCAGGTCGCGTTTCGATGCCAAGCCACCGGCCCCCATGGTTATGTGCCGCGCAGCGGCTGCGCCTCCGGGCAACGCCAGCTGCCGTCCAGCACCTCGGCACGCGGGCGATAGAGGCGGATGTTGTAGCTCCAGTTCGCCGGTGTCGGGATGCAATTTGCCTGGCCCCCGGCGCAGCCACCGAACTGTACCGTCACGCTGCCATCGGCGTTGCGCGCGGCGGTGACATTGTTGACCGAACAGACATCCGCCGGGTTCGGCTCCATGAAGCCACGTTCGTTGTAGACCGTGACCGACCAGAACCCGTCGACCGGCACATCGCGCAGGGTCAGCACATGCGGCACCGTGCCGTCGTTCTGCGCCACCCGGCGTTCCACATAGATCGCGGCGCGCTCCGGGTTGCCGCCCCAGCCGGCCGCCGTCGCCACCAGATGCCGGACCGGGTCGACCTCGTCCTTGGCGCCAAAGGCCCGCGTGATCGCGCCCCGGTATCCCATCGCCAGCCCCAGCAGCAGCTTGCGGGTCTGTGCCAGCGCCTCGGTATCCCAGCTCGGCACCTCGAAGCATCCCGGATCGGCCTGTTCCACCGCGATCGCATCCTGCGCCGCGTGGGCGGCGACCAGGTCGCCGGGGTCGTTCGGGTCAAGGAAGGTGCGCACGATCACCGCCAGGTACCGGGTCCCGACGCTCTCCTCGCTGAATCGATAGCTGCCCGCCTCATGCTCCAGCCCGACCACATAGTGATCCTGGCTGATCGCCTGCAGCGACTGGAACCGCCCACCGGTCTCGGGCATGCGGATCGTGACCGGCTGGCGCAGGTCAAAAATCGCCGCCGAGATCAGCGTGTCGCGGTTCATCCGGATCACGTCCTGCTTGTCGATCCGCACCGGCGCGCGCGCATGCACAAATTGCCCCAGCGCCCCCATCGCCACCCGGCGCGCCATATAGCTGTCGGTCTCGGCCCGCACGAAGGTGGTCACATCCACATGCCGGGTCTCTGTCGGCGCGCTCATCTGTGGGTCTCCAAGTCGCGCGGTTTCATGGGTCTGCGGGTCATCGTTCCATCCGGTTTGCTCAGGGCCAGCGCGCCACATTCCTGACAACAGTCAGGCAAATGGCGCGCGCGAATCAAACCGGTTTTCACCGCTTGCGTCCAGAGCGGAGTCGCGGCGCCGCCAAACGGAGCCTGCGCGGCGGTAAAAGGTTAACAAAATATGGCGAATCCGGCGGTCTCCGCTTTGTACAAAACAGCACAACCGGTCCCGCGTCCCGGTACAAAACCGCACAAACCGGGCCTCACGCCTCCAGCTCGGCGTCCCAGTAGAGAAAATCCATCCAGCTCTCGTGCAGGTGGTTCGGCGGGAATTTCCGGCCGACGTTGCGCAGCTCTTCCGCCCCCGGCTGGCGCGGCGGCTTGCGCAACGACATGCCCACCCGATGCAAACTCTTGGACCCCTTGCGCAGATTGCAGGGCGAACAGGCCGCCACCACGTTCTGCCAGCTGGTCACCCCGCCGGCGGCCCGCGGCACCACGTGGTCAAAGGTCAGATCGCCCTTGGTACCGCAGTACTGGCAGCGGAATTCGTCCCTCAGGAATAAATTAAAGCGCGTGAAGGCCACGCGCTTTTGAGGTTTGACATAATCCTTGAGAACCACCACCGACGGGATCCTGATTTCGGTCGATGGACTTCGGACAACTTCGTCATATTCCGCAACGATATCAACACGATCCAGCCAGGCGGCCTTGATGGCGTCCTGCCAGGGCCATAGCGAAAGCGGGTAGTAGGACAGCGGCCGGTAATCGGCGTTCAGCACCAGCGCCGGGTGATGCTTGAGTGCGCCGGGTTCACGCACGAACTCTCTTCTGAAATCTTCGTTCATCCGGGACTCCAACCTCGCCCTGACTGCCCCTGTCCGGCACCAGAACGGGGAACCCCGTCCCAGCTTGAGGATGACTATATATCGTGGTTCACAGCAGGCAAGTCTTGAGTTTACACAACATGTCGCCCACCAGATACGGTGCCCAGATGACAGGCAGATGACAGTTATCCACAAGATATGTGACCCTCTGGCCGGCGCTTGCCACGCCCCCCGTGCCAGGGCTATCAGACCGCATGACCCGGCTGATCAGATTCAACAAACCCTTTGACGTGCTGCCCCAGTTCACCGATCGCGGCAGCGCCGGCAGCCCGCGCCGGACGCTGTCGGATTTCATCGACCTGCCAGGGGTTTACCCCGCAGGGCGACTGGACCGGGACAGCGAAGGCCTGATGCTGCTGACCGACAACGGCAAGCTGCAGGCCCGCATCTCCGACCCGCGCCACAAGATGGCCAAGACCTACTGGGTTCAAGTCGAAGGTCTGCCCGATGACGATGCGCTGGCCGCGCTGCGCGACGGGGTCACGCTCAAGGACGGCCCGACCCGGCCCGCCCAGGTGCGCCGGATGCTGGAACCGAACCACCTCTGGCCCCGTAACCCCCCGATCCGTATCAGGAAATCCGTGCCGGACAGCTGGATCGAACTGACCCTGCGGGAGGGCCGCAACCGGCAGGTCCGCCGCATGACCGCCGCTGTCGGCCACCCCACCCTGCGCCTGATCCGCTGGCGCATCGGCGATTGGACACTGGACGGGCTACCCCCCGGCAGCTGGGACAAAATCCGCGCGCCCTGACAGCGGGCCGGCGGGATGCTACGCTGGGTCATGACCGGACCCCGCCTACCCCTCGCGCCCTCGGCAATCCTGGAAACCGGGCTATACGCCGGCGACCTGGCCGCCGCCGAACGGTTCTATGGCACCGTACTGGGGCTTGAGATCGTTCAGAAGGTAGAGGGCCGGCACGTGTTCTTTCGCTTGGGCGCGGCGATGCTGTTGGTGTTCAATCCCGACGCCAGTGAAATCCCCAGCCGCAACAGCCGGCTTCCGGTGCCGCCCCACGGTGCGCGCGGTTCGGGGCACATGTGCTTTTCCATGCCCCGGCCCGAGATTGAAGACATGCGCAACCACCTGATAAACAACGGTTTCGAGATCGAGGCCGAATTCGATTGGCCAAACGGCGCCCATTCTCTCTATACCCGAGACCCGGCTGGTAACTCAGTCGAATTCGCCGAGCCCTGGCTGTGGAACGCGGACGGGACATGACCGTCCGCGCCCGGATCAGAGCGGCTTTTTCTCGCCGCCCTTGATCAGGAACACATCGCGCGACACGACGCCGACCTCTTCCAGCGCGGCGCGGAACACCTGCATATGCGCGGACTCGGAATGCGCTTTCAGACAGGGCCCATCCCGCCATTCCTCGTAGACGCGAAACCGGTTCGGCGCCCCGATCACCTGCGAGAACTCGTAAACGATACAGCCCTCTTCCCTGTGGGTTTCCTCCATCATGGCCGTCGCCGCCGTCTGCGCGGCCGCGACATTGTCCGGATTGACCTCGATAACTCCGCTGATGATCAGCATTCCATTCTCCCAAGTTATGCCCGCAACGGGGTTGCGGGGTGCCGGAAATTCGGCATGTGCTGCCGCCTCGGTAAAACCATTGACGACAGGGTAGACGCCGCCAATCTGAGTGTTTGGCCCCGCCAATGCAACCATGGTTTGTACCGGGCTTGATCGGGCAAGGCCCTACCACTAAGGTCCGGAAACGTCCGGGAGGATCCGCGACTGATCGAAGACTGGGATAGGGGACTAAATGCCTACTTTTAATGGAACTTTTGCAACTGACCGCATTTCTGGAACAATCGGGAACGACACCATAAACGGCCTGCGCGGCGACGACAGCCTGCTCGGCGGCGACGGCAACGACCTGCTGCGCGGCGGCGACGGCAACGACTATCTTGACGGCGGCAATGGCCGCGACCGGCTCTTCGGCGGCAACGGCGAAGACTACTTTTACGGCGGTATGGGCAATGACATTCTGGATGGCGGCAGTGGCGGCCTGAACGACTATGACTATGTCTATTACTACGGCAACGTCGGCGTGACGGTGAACCTGGCCACCGGCACCGCGACAGACGAATTCGGGGATACCGATACGCTGATCGACATCGAGGTGGTCTCGGCCACCATGGGCAACGACACCCTGATCGGCGGCAATGCGGCCAACGACGACTGGGAGTCGTTCCGTGGCTATGCCGGCAACGATTTCATCAACGGCGGCTCGGGCATCGACCGCGCCGACTATGCCCGCGATTACAGCAGCAGCACCGGCGAGGGCCGGTTCGGCATCGTGGCCGACGTGGCGGCGGGCACCGTTCGGGACGGGTTCGGCGATACCGACACCATCGTCAACATCGAGATCATCCGCGCCAGCGTATTCTCGGACGACCTGCGCGGCGACAATGGATCGAACCGGTTCGATCCGCTGTCCGGGTCCGATTACATCGACGGCCGTGGCGGCCGGGACGAGGTCAGCTACTCCTCGGACCATTACTATGACGATCGCGGCGGCGGGCGCACCGGCATCATCGCCGACCTGCGCGACGGGCTGGTTCGCAACACCACCGGCTGGCAATACGACACGCTGGTCAGCATCGAGGACATCCGCGGCAGCGTCTTTGGCGACGACATTCGTGGCGACAACCGCAACAACGGGTTGCGCGGCGGCGAAGGTGATGACTTTTTGCTTGGCCGGCGCGGCAATGACTTCCTGCGCGGCGAAGAGGGTCAGGACGTGCTGAACGGCGGTGTGGGCCGCGACACCCTGAATGGCGGTTCCGGCAACGACAACCTGTGGGGACGTGCGGGCGCGGATATCTTTGTGATGGAGATGGGTGGCGATATTGACCGGGTGCGCGATTTCGGCACCGGGGCCGACCGTTTGGACGTGTCGGACTTCAACTTTGCCACCGTGGCCGATGTACTGGCCGAGGCAACGCAGGTCGGCCGCAACGTCCGCATCGACCTCAGCGAGGACGACGCGGTCATCCTGCACGACGTCAACCTGGCATCGCTGGATGCCACCGACTTCATCCTTTGAGCAAATCGGCCGGAGCCGTCCCTTGCGGGCGGCCCCGGTCGGGCATCAGATCACAGGCTCAGCTTGTCGCGCATGAACGCCAGCGCCACGCTCAGCCCGTCGGGCGCGATACCGTGGCCGGTGCCCTTCATGATGTGGGCATAGACTTCTTTGAAACCCGCCTCTTGCAGCGCCTCGGCGGCCTGCGGCAGCGACTGGGGCGGCACCATGTCGTCGGCATCACCATGCACCAGCAGCACCGGCATCCGGCTGACCACCCCGTCCTTGAACGTTTCCGGCGACAGCAGCCGGCCGGAAAAGGCGACGATACCGGCCACCGGGTCTTCGCGGCGCGGCGCCACATGCAGGCTCATCATCGTGCCCTGGCTAAAGCCGAACAGCACCACCTGCTCGGGCAAGACGTCCTCGTCCACCATCAGCGCATCGAGAAAGGCATTCAGGTCATCGGCGGCGGCCATGATACCGCGCTCGGCCTCTTCCTCGCTGGATCCGTCCAGCCAGGGGATCGGGAACCACTGGTACCCATTCGGCATGCCCGGGATGGTTTCCGGCGCGTCCGGGGCAACGAACAGGGTGTCGGGCAGGTGTTCGCCCAACGGATCGGCCAGCCCCAACAGATCGGCGCCATTGGCCCCATAGCCATGCACAAACACGACAATCGACCGGGTATCTCCCGACAAAGGCGCCTTGCGGCCGGCATTCAATACGCGAGTCATCTGATCCCTTCCCTGTTCTTGGCCACGCGGTAGTACGCCCACAACAGCCGCGCCGCAACCGACCGCCATGGGCTCCAGTCGCAGGCCATGTCACGCAACGCCCGCTCCTTGGGCCGTTCAGGCAGATCAAAGAGCACCCGTGCGGCCTCCTGCAAGGCCAGATCGCCGGGCGCGAACACATCGGCGCGGCCGAGGCTGAACATCGCATAGATTTCCGCCGTCCACGCCCCGATACCCGGCACCGCCACCAGGGTGGCGATCACTTCCTCCGTCGGCGCGCTGCGCAGGGCGGTGTAGTTGATCCGCGCCTCGGCCAGTGCACGGGCATAGCGAATCTTTTGCCGGCTCAGCCCGGCGGCGCGCAGGTCGTCATCGCTGGCCCATGTGATCTTGCGTGGACCGGTCAGGCCCGCATCCTTCATCCGGCCCCAGATCGCGTTGGCCGAGGCCACCGAGACCTGCTGGCTGACAATCGCGCTAAGCAGTTCGGCAAAACCGTCCGGTTTACGGCGCAGGGGCAAAGGGCCGGTTTCACGCAGCGCGGCGGCAAAGCGGGGGTCGTGGCCCGCCAGCCAGTCCGCCCCTTCCGCCACGCAGTCGGGCGTTTCGATAATCCGGCCAACATCCATGCCCGGGACATTACGCAAAGCGGATTTGCACGCAACCGCCTTGTCCCGGTTCACATTCAAGGATAGGCATTTCACATGACAACGATTGATGACAGCAAGGCCAAGCGCAACGTGGCCGTTCTGGTCGCCGCACAGGCGATCCTCGGCGCGCAGATGCCGATGATTTTCACCATTGGCGGGCTGGCCGGACAGTCGCTGGCGACCAATGCCTGCCTTGCCACGCTGCCGATTTCGCTGATCGTGCTCGGCTCGATGCTGTCGGCGACACCCATCTCGGCCATCATGCAGAAATTCGGCCGCCGCGCCGGATTCTTTGTCGGCGCCGCCGGCGGTGCCCTGGGTGGCATCGTGGGGGCTTACGGCCTCTACCTGGGATCGTTTCCGGTCTTCCTGGCGGGCAGCCTGCTGACCGGCATCTACATGAGCGCGCACGGGTTCTACCGCTTTGCCGCCGCCGATACCGCGTCGGATGCCTTTCGGCCCAAGGCGATTTCCTACGTGATGGCGGGCGGGTTGCTCTCTGCGGTGATCGGTCCGCAGCTGGTCAAGGCGACCAGCCAGGCCTTTGTCGTGCCGTTCATGGGCACCTATTTCGCGGTGATCGCCGTCAATGTCGTCGGGTCGCTGCTGTTCTTCTTCATCGACATCCCGAAACCGGTGCCGCCCGCCCATGATGCGCCGCGCGGGCGCACCCGATGGGAGCTGATCACCACCCCGCGCATCGCCGTGGCGGTGATCTGTGCCATGGTGTCCTACGCGCTGATGAACCTGGTGATGACCTCGACCCCGCTGGCGGTTGTCGGCTGTGGCTTTACCGAAGGCAACGCCGCCGATGTGGTCACCAGCCACGTGTTGGCGATGTATGTCCCGTCGTTTTTCACCGGCCACCTGATCGCCCGGTTCGGAGTCGAACGGATCATGGCCACGGGGCTGCTGATTCTGGCCGGTGCCGGCGCGGTTGCGCTCAGCGGCGTCACGCTCGAAAACTTCTTTATCGCGCTGGTGCTGCTGGGGCTGGGCTGGAACTTTGGCTTCATCGGCGCCACCTCCATGCTGGCCGGATCGCACGAACCGCATGAACGCGGACGGATGCAGGGGTTGAACGACCTGCTCGTGTTCGGAGGCGTGACCATGGCCTCGCTCGCCTCGGGCGGGTTGATGAACTGTTCGGGCGGATCGCCGCAAGAGGGCTGGACCGCCGTCAACATGGCGATGGCCCCGTTCCTGATGCTGGCTGGCGGGGCGCTGATCTGGCTGACAATGCAGCCCCGGCGCGGCGCGGCCTGACCCTGCGCTACCAGCGCCCGGTGGCGGCCTGCCACATCAACGCGGCCCGCTTGCGGGCTTCGCTGGTGCCTAGCGCGCCCGCCGCGACCCGCCCCGGATCGGCGGCGGCCTGCCGCAGGATCGCGCCCGCCTGCCACCCCGCCAGCAGCGCCGGCGCCGCGTCGCGCGACACCGCGCTCCTTTGCAGCCGGGCCTGGCTCAGGCGATCGAGCGCCCGGTTCGCCAGCGCCCGCACGGCCTCGGGCGTTCCATCCACCAGGGGAAGCCGCCCCAGGCTCTCAAGCGCCGGGATCGCCTGCAGCCAGCCCGCAACCCCCGCCGCATAGGCATAGTTTCGCACCACGTCTTCCCGAGCCGTGCCCAGCGTCGCGGCCACAGCCCACATCAGCGTTCCGGACGTCCGGTCGATATGATGTTCAAAGGCGGCTTCATCCTCGAAGGGGTCGCGGTAGATGTCCCAGCGCCGGGCCTCTATCAACCCGTCCAGTTGTTCGGCCGCCCCGGGCGACAAGACCTGCGCCAAAGGCGTCACCACCTCGTGCCGCCGCACCACGCCACCGCCCGCAATCTCGGCCAGCGCGTCGCGCCACCATTGCAGCCGCATTTCCGCGATCATCGCCTCTTGCGTCACCCACGGCGCGCGCGCCACTTCCAGGTTCATCGCATAGATCGGGAACAACACCCGCCGCGCCGACACCGGAGCCGCCATCACCGCCATGAAACGGTCCGGGTCGCCCCGTTGCACCAGCCCGGCGCAGGCCGTCAGATCATCATCAAAGCTCATCCAGAAACCCGGTTATTGCCGCCCGCGTCGCATCCGCATCGACGATCGACAGATGCGACTGCGCCGGCACCACGATGTACCGGCCCTTGTCCGTCTCTTGCGACATCAGCGGCGTATAGCCTTCCGCGACAAACGCCTCGTCCTCGGCGCCGGCCAACAGCAGGAACGGCGGCAGCGCCGCGACATCGCGCAGGTAGTCCGACCGCGGCGCATAAGACACGTTCAAACGGTAGGAATAGCGTGTCGTCGCCAGATCGCCCAGCGGCCCGTCCAGGACCACGTCGGGCATGTTGAAACTGATGACAGGCAGATGGTTCAGGGCCCGGATCCGCAGGGTGTTCAGCACCGACAGACCGATCAGTCGCCGCACCTGAACCCGGGCCCAGCCCCCCGAATTGGGCCGGGTCACCGGCGCGTCGTGCTTGAGAAAGGGCGCAAGCAGAACAGCCGCGTCGACCATTTCCCCATGGGGGCCGCCCGCGAACCGCACCACCAGCCCGCCGCCCGAGGAATGCCCCACCAGAACAAGCTTTTGCCCCGGCAGGCGATAGGCCGCGATCAGGTCGGCCAGGTCGTCCTCGAACTGGCCGATGTAATCGACATCGCCGCGCCGCCCCGGCTTGGCCCCATGACCCCGCAGATCGGGCACCAGAACATGCGCCCGCAGCGCCGGCGCCAGCCCGTCGAACTGCAAACCGTTCCACCCCGAGCCATGAACCATGATCACCAGAGGCCCCGCGCCGGGATAGTCACGCACCTGCAAGCCATAGCCGTCACGCATCGGAACCGTTACCGGCTCGGGCGCCTCCAGCGCACGGCCCAGGCTGCGGGAAAAGTCCAGCCCCCCGGCCCCGGTTCCCGGCCTCGGCGGATCGCTCAGCACCAGCCCCAGCGCCACCGCGATCACCGCGCCACCCGACAGCGCGGCGATCTTCAGGACGGATCCGATCACCCGTCGCCCCCGCAATCGCGCACCAGCTTCCAGCGGATCGCATCCAGCAACGCCTCAAACGAGGCATCGACGATGTTGGCCGAAACCCCCACTGTCGCCCAGCGGTTGCCATTGCCGTCGGCGCTGTCGATGATCACGCGTGTCACCGCCTCGGTCCCGCCCTGGGTGATCCGCACCTTGAAGTCGACCAGATGCATATCGTCCAGTATCGACGAATACCGCCCCAGGTCCTTGGACAGCGCCTTGCTCAGCGCGTTCACCGGCCCCCGGTCATGCCCGGTCTCGTCAAAGCTTTCACTGACCGACAGTTTCTTTTCACCATCCACCGTGACCACGACGACGGCCTCCGACAGGCTGACCATCTGGTTACGCTTGTTCTTGCGCCGCTCGACGGTCACCTTGTAACGCTTGACCTCAAAGAACTGCGGCAACCGCCCCAGTTCCTCGCGCGCAAGCAATTCAAAGCTCGCCTGCGCCGTGTCATAGGAGTAGCCCTCGTCCTCGCGCGCCTTGATCCGCTCCAGAATCCGGCCCAATGCCGGGTCGCCCTTCTCAACCTCCAGCCCCGCCTCGGCCAACCGCCGCCGCAGGTTCGACTGCCCGGCCTGGTTCGACATCGGGATGATGCGCTGGTTGCCCACCTTCTCCGGCGCGATATGCTCATAGGTCGACGGATCCTTCAGGATCGCGCTTGCGTGCAGCCCGGCCTTGTGCGCAAAGGCGCTGGCCCCGACATAAGGCGCCTGTTTCACCGGCACCCGGTTCAGGATGTCGTCCAGCATCCGGCTGGTCCGGGTCAATCCGGCCAGCGCCTGCGCGCTCACCCCGGTCTCGTAACGGCTCGCATAGGGTTCCTTGAGCAGCAGGGTCGGAATCAGCGAGGTCAGGTTGGCGTTGCCACAGCGCTCGCCAAGACCGTTCAGCGTGCCTTGAACCTGACGCGCGCCGGCATCGACGGCGGCCAGCGTCCCCGCCACCGCTTGCTCGGTATCGTTGTGGGTATGGATGCCCAAATGATCGCCGGGAATGCCCGAGGCAATCACCTCGCCGACAATCCGCCCAATGTCGCCGGGCAAGGCACCGCCATTGGTGTCGCACAACACCACCCAGCGCGCGCCCGCCTCATAGGCCGCGTGACAGGCCGCCAGCGCGTAGTCCGGGTTGTCCCGGTAACCGTCAAAGAAATGCTCGGCATCATAGAGCGCCTCGCGCCCCTGCGCCACGATATGCGCGATCGAGGCCCGGATGTTCTCCAGGTTTTCCGCCAGCGTGATCCCCAGCGCCGCCTCGACATGGTAATCGTGGCTCTTGCCCACCAGGCACACCGCCTGGGTGCCCGCGTTCATCACCGCCGCCAGCACCTCGTCGTTTGCCGCCGACCGCCCGGCCCGCTTGGTCATGCCAAAGGCGGTCAGCCTCGCCCGCGTCTCCGGTGCCACCTCAAAAAAGGCGCTATCGGTCGGGTTCGCCCCGGGCCAGCCGCCTTCGATGTAATCCATACCCAGAGCATCCAGCGCCCGGGCGATCTGCACCTTCTCGGGTGTCGAAAACTGCACGCCTTGGGTCTGCTGCCCATCGCGCAGGGTGGTGTCATAGATGTAAAGCCGCTCAGCCATGACAGCCCCCCAGTTCATCTCTTGTCAAATACTCCCGGGGGGGCGCGGCTTGTCCGCGCGGGGGGCAGACAGCCCCCCTCCGACGATGCCCGCTCATTTCAGTGCCTCCACTTCGGCAGAATTGAAGTTTGGACCGGCCGACAGCGTAACCCCATCCTTGGACATGGCGACCACAACACCAGCATCATTGAGACGCTGCTTTAACGCATCGACTTCTGAGAAGTCTTTGGTTTGCATCGCGATCGACCGGATTGCTTGCAGTTTTTCAGCCAAAGGCTCCAAACGGGACTTGGCTTGTCGAATCTCTGCGACAATTCTTTCGATCTTTTCAAAAGAGAAGAACCCGAGGAAGACTAGGTTCGCTGCAAGTTCTGTTCCCATTGCATGGTTTGCCAACTGATCCAGTCCAACCAAGGCGGCGTGGGTGTTCAGGTCATCGCCAAGCGCGTCGAGGATCGCCTGCAGAGGTTTCACAGTTCTTGCTGCATCCAGGTCAGCGTACTGCTCGATCATTCGGCAGTAGTCGTCCAGTTTGCTTTCTGCTCCCGCCGCCTTCTCCGCCGTCCAGTCCATCGGCTTGCGATAATGGGTCGACAGGAACACGAACCGGATCACCTCGCCCGGCACCCCCTGCTCCAGCAGGTCGTGCACGGTAAAAAAATTGCCCAGGCTCTTGGACATCTTCTTGCCCTCGACCTGCAGCATCTCGTTGTGCATCCACACGTTCGCAAAGCTGCCCGTGGGATGCGCACAGCAGCTTTGCGCGATCTCGTTTTCGTGGTGCGGGAACATCAGGTCGTTGCCGCCGCCGTGGATATCGAAACTCTCGCCCAGCAATTCATAGCTCATCGCCGAGCATTCGATATGCCAGCCCGGGCGCCCCCGCCCCCAGGGGCTGTCCCACCCGGGCAGATCGTCGGATGATGGCTTCCACAGCACGAAATCCATCGGGTTGCGCTTGTAGGGCGCCACCTCGACCCGGGCGCCGGCGATCATGTCATCAACCGACCGACCCGACAGGGCGCCGTAGTCCTTGTAGCTTTCGACCGCGAACAGAACATGCCCCTCGGCGGCATAGGCGTGGCCCCGCTCGATCAGGTCCTCGATCATCGCCACCATCTGCGGAATGTACTGCGTCGCGCGCGGCATGGCGTCGGGTTCCAGTGCGCCCAGCGCCCCCATGTCATCCAGGAACCACTGTGTGGTCTCCGCCGTGATCTCGCCAATCTCGCGCCCGCTTTCGGCCGCCCGCGCGTTGATCTTGTCGTCCACGTCGGTGAAATTGCGCACATAGGTCACGTGGTCCGGCCCATAGACCTCGCGCAGCAGCCGGTAGAGCACATCGAACACCACCACCGGGCGCGCGTTGCCCAGGTGCGCCCGGTCATAAACGGTGGGCCCGCAGACATACATCCTCACGTTCTGCGGATCGATCGGGGCAAACACCTCTTTCGACCGGGTTGCCGTGTTATGCAGTTTGATCGCCGTCTTGGGTGCCGTCATGACAAAGTCCTTCATAAGCCGTCAAAGGCCGTGCGCGTGGCGCGGGCTTAGCAACTTGTCATGAGGATGAAAACGACAGAAACCGGCCCGCTGGTTGGTTCAGCAGGGAATAATGCAGCAAATGATGCAAATCCGTTTCATGGCGGGCGTGATACCACGCGTCGCGCCGCAGGCCAAGACTTGAAAGACAGACAGGGGCGCGGCACTCTGCCCGGTATGAGCCGCGAGCTGGTCAATTCCATTTGCCGGACCTTGCCCGGCGCCGAAGCCTCGGACCCCTGGGGCGGCGGTCACGACGCCTGGAAAGTGGGCGGCAAGATGTTTGCCTGCATCGGCAGCCAGACCCCCGGCGTGTCCGTCAAGACGCCCGCCATCGAGACCGCACAGATGCTGATCGACACCGGGATCGGCACCAAGGCCCCCTATTTCCACCGCAGCTGGGTGCTGCTGCCCTGGTCCACATCCGAGGACGAAATGCGTCATCGGCTGGAGGTTGCCTATGACACGATCAGGGCCGGTCTGACCAAGAAGGTTCAGGCCAGCCTGCCGCCGCGCGGCTGATTGACAATCGCGGCCCTCTCTGTCCCTCTCCGGCCAACAGGCAATGGTGGAGTCCGGACATGCAGCTATCCCAACGCATCACCCAACTGAACGGCGGCGGTTCCGACGGATGGGACGTGTTTTACAAGGCCCGCAAGATGATCGCCGAGGGTGTGCCAGTGACCGAACTGACCATTGGCGAACATGACATCCGGACCGCCGCGCCGATCCTGCAGGCGATGCACGCCAGCGCGCTTGGCGGTCATACCGGCTATGCCATGGTGCCGGGCACGACCGATCTGCGCGACGCGGTGGCCGCGCGGGTGCAGGCCCGCACCGGCGTGCCGACGACGCGGGCAAACGTGCTGATCACGCCGGGCGGACAGGCGGCTCTCTTCGCGGCCCATCATGCCGCCTGCGACGAGGGGGACACCGCGCTGTTCATCGACCCCTATTACGCGACCTACCCGGGCACCATTCGCGGTGTCGGTGCCCGCCCGCTGGCCGTGGCCGCCCATGCCGGCAACGGGTTCCAGCCCCGCGCACGGGACATCGCGGAAAAGGCGGAGGCCGCGAAATCGCTGCTGATCAACAGCCCCAACAACCCGACCGGGGTGATCTATGGCCGGGACACGCTGGAAGGGATTGCAGCGGTGTGCCGGGATCAGGATCTGTGGCTGATCTCGGACGAGGTCTATGACAGCCAGATCTGGCGGGGCGCGCATCTGTCGCCACGGGCTCTGCCCGGTATGGCCGAGCGGACGCTGGTGATCGGTTCGATGTCGAAATCGCACGCCATGACCGGGTCGCGCTGCGGCTGGATCGTGGGGCCCGAAGAGGCGATCCGCCATCTGGTCAACCTGTCGACCAACACGACCTATGGCGTGCCCGGATACATCCAGGACGCCTCATTGTTTGCCCTGAACCAGGGCGCGCCGATGGAAACGGAAATCGCCGCGCCGTTTCAACGGCGCAGGGCGCTGGCGCTAAAGATCCTAGCGGGTCAGAATGCCGTCGGCCACGTGCCCCCGGATGGGGCGATGTACCTGATGCTGGACGTGCGCGGCACGGGGATGAGCGGCGAGGACTTTGCCCTGGCGCTGCTGGAGACACACCGGATCGCGGTGATGCCGGGCGAAAGCTTTGGTCAGGCCGCCGCCGGCCATGTCCGGGTCGCGATGACGATAGAGGACAGCGCTTTTGCCTCTGCCCTGGAAACGCTCTGTGCCTTTGCTGCGACGCTCAGCTGACACAGAAATGGCGCCGCCCGCAGGCGGCGCCTTGGAAAGATGCGCGGGCGACGATCAGAACCGGAAAGACGCCCGGATGTTCACCGAGGTGGCGTCGGCGTCCTGCCCGGAGTTGTTGAAGTTGTTGAAGTCGTGGCGCAGCACTTCGCCGCTGACGATGAACTGGTCGTTGATCGGAGCCGCAATCCCGAGACCGTAGACCGATCCGGTGTCATTGCCGAGCGAGGTATTCACGCGCGCGCCGCCCAGAACGACATAGCCCAGCGCCGGACCAAAGTCGTAACCTGCCTTGAACTTGAGCCGGCTGACGTTGTCGACCTGCGCCGCGCCACCGCCCAGCGAAATGTCGGCACGGTCAAATTCGACCTCGCCACCCAGCACAAAGTCGCCAAAGTCATAATTGTACCCGGCGTGTACGCCGTAGGTCACATCGTCACCGTCAAGGGCGCCGGGGCCATCGACATCGGCGGATCCAATACCGGCACCAAGATAGAACCCGGTCCAGTCCGCAGCCCACACGGGGGTGGTCATCAAGGTTGCCGCAGTGAGTGCAGAAAGAAGAATGCGCATGAGAAATCTCCTGTATTTCAGGGGCCCGCAGACGATTTTCGAACACGGGACAGAGGGGGCTAGCGCCCGGCTCAAGGCCGTTTCATCGCCTTGAAACAGAGCTGTGAATTGCACGGTCCCGTTTCAAGTACCGTGGGCATGACCGGCCAATTTCCGCCGGTGTCGGGCCGACCCGCCACAGCGTCTGAGAGGGTTTGCGCGACTTCGGATCCGGTGCCATCCGAACAGGTCGCAAACAGAACAGATTTGTCCGGCCGATTGCCGGAACCTGCGGGAAAAGGGAGATAAAATGCAGGGCGAGCTGAGCAAGATCGGATTGGTCCGCCGCACCATCGGGGCCGAGCGCGGACGCGCGGCGCGGGGGCGACCCGCCGCGGCCTGACACCGCCCTTGCATAGAGATCAGACCGGACATTCGCCATGAACAAAGCTACCCGACCCTCGGCCCGCAGCGGCGGCCGCGCCGCCCGTCGTGCTGCCCGCGCCGCACCGCTGGCCGATCACCTGCGCCCGGTGCGCCCCGGCATGAGCGGCGGCACATTTGAGCCCCTGACCGACCATGACATGCAGCGCATTCACCGCGCCGCGCTGAATGCGCTGGAACAGATCGGCCTGGCCGATGCCCCCGAAAGCGGTGTGCGCTACCTGACAAACGCCGGCTGCACCATGGGCGATGACGGGCGGGTCCGGTTCCCGCCGGCACTGGTCGAAGACACGCTGGCGCGGACAAACCGGCAGATAACCCTGATGGGGCGCGAGGCGTGTCACGACATGGAGCTGTCCGGCACGCGGGTGCATTACGGCACCGCCGGGGCCGCTGTTCACCTGGTAGACGTGCAGAACCGCAGCTATCGCGAGAGCACGCTGCAGGATCTGTACGATGCCGCGCGGATCGCCGATCAGCTGGAAAATATCCATTTTGTACAACGTCCAATCATCGCTCGTGACGTTTTGGACAATCGCGAACTGGACCTGAACACCATCTACGCCTGTTGCAGCGGCACCACGAAACACATCGGCACCTCGTTCACGGAACCGGGTTTTGTCGCCGGCGCGGTCGAGATGCTGCACCTGATCGCAGGCGGCGAGGCGGCGTGGCGGGCGCGGCCCTTTGTCAGCAACTCGAACTGCTTTGTCGTGCCGCCGATGAAATTCGCCACCGAATCCTGCCAGGTGATGGAGGAATGCATCTGGGCCGGGATGCCGGTGCTGCTGTTGTCGGCCGGTCAGGCCGGGGCCACCGCGCCCGCCCCCATCGCCGGGGCGATCGTTCAGGCGGTGGCCGAATGCCTGGCCGGGCTGGTCTATGTCAACGCGGTGAAGCCCGGGCATCCGGCGATTTTCGGCACCTGGCCGTTTGTCAGCGACCTGCGCACCGGGGCGATGTCGGGCGGGTCGGGCGAACAGGCCTTGCTGACGGCGGGCTGCGCGCAGATGCACCGGTTCTACAACCTGCCGGGCGGTGCGGCGGCGGGAATTGCGGATGCCAAGCTGCCGGACATGCAGGCGGGGTGGGAACAGGCGATCTCCAACGTGATGGCGGGGCTGTCAGGACTGAACCTGGTCTATGAGGCCGCCGGCATGCATGCCTCGCTGCTGGGGTTCTGCCACGAGTCGCTGATCCTGGGCAACGACCTGATCGGGCAGGCGCTGCGGTGTGTGCGGGGCATCGAAGTGGACGAGGATTCGCTGTCGCTGGAGGTCATGCGGGCGACCTGCCTTGGGGGGCCGGCACATTACCTGGGCAGTGATCAGACCCTGGAGCGAATGCAGCGCGACTATGTCTACCCGGCGCTTGCCGACCGGACCTCGCCCAAGGAATGGGAGGAACGCGGCAAGCCCGACCTGGTCGATCAGGCACGCGCGCGCAAGGAGGCAATCCTGTCGCAGCGGCCGGCGGCGCGGTTCGATGCCGCCACGGACGCGGCGATCCGGGCCCGGTTTTCCATTCACCTGCCGGTGTGAGGCCAGCGGGGCGGAGGGGGCCAGCCCCCTCTTGGCCCGATGGGCCAATTCACCCCTGGAGTATTTCGGAAGAGATGAAAGGCGGGACGGCTGGCAAGCAGACCCGGTGCGACAATGCGGTCAGGCCGGGCCGCGCGGAAATCCCGCCTTGCCGGGTGGACTGATGGGGCGGTGTCGGCCGGGACGCGCGACATCGGACTGTCGGGTCAGGAGCGGTGAAGGGCGGCCCGGTATCGGCCTGTCCAAAGGGGCGGTCGGGCCGGGTTTTGGGGGGCTCCAGGCGGCATCTCTGGCGTGAGGCGGCCCATCGCGGGCACGGTAGGGGCAAGAGCCGGACGACCTGGCACGCGCACTTCAGGGCTTGGGTCGGGGTGCGGTCCCTTTTCCTGTCATCGAGGAGGATGACCTCCGGCGCGCGGGCCGGGCAAAAGAATGGGGGGCGCGGGGCCCCCCTTTTGAGTTTCGCCGTTCAGGCTCTGTTCGTTGACCGCCCGGTGTTTTTTTGCCTGCGACCTGAACGTCGTCGGGGGCGAGCGCACCCGCCCCGGTGAAAGAGTGGGAGGACTGATACTCCGTCCCGCTCCTTTGGGTTCTGGGGCGGGCCGGATGGTGGTCCGGCCCCTGCCCCTGTGGGTTCGGCGGGGCCGCGCCCGAGAACGGGCCCGCACCCCTGAGCGCCATAGCCGGCGCTGTTGATCTAGAATTGCTTTAGAGCAATTCGAACTGTTGCCTCAGAAACACCGAAATGCCTCGCCAGCTTTTGCAAATCATCACGGTACAGACTCCGCGCAGCAGAGAGCGCGCCGTCACCGAAAAGAAGTACGGCCGCAAACTCGTTGGCTTCGCGCTCTTCGGCTTGGTTCACATAAAATGCGGCCTCTCCTCGATCCAAATACATGGAATCCGCGAGCGGATCAGAGCGATCAACGTGAAAAAAGTAATGCCCAATCTCGTGCAATACCGCCCACCGTTGTGCTTGAACGCTTTGAAACTTGTTCACTTCGATTGAGTACCCATTGTCTGCAAACGGGTCCTGCACCAAGCGACCAGACATCCCCCGAGGCAGCGCCCGTCTATCTACCGAGAACCCAAGCCCTTCGGCGAGTTCTCGAACAGACTTCGCCTTATTGTCGATCTGAAGGGACATGTTGAACTGCCTGAGGATATCTCTCACGTTCCCGTCAACGGGTAAGCGCTTGAACAGATCTCGAAGTGATTTCATTCCTTCCTCCTCAGCTACAGCCGGACGTGCCGCCGCAGGTGTTGCATTTCATGCAGGTGCCGTTGCGCACCAGCGTGTAGTTGCCGCATTCGCCGCAGGCTTCGCCCTCATAGCCCTGCATCTTGGCCTTGGTGCGGGCGTCGATGGAGACGGTTCCGGAGGTCATCGCGGTGGTGGAGACCACGGTGGTCGCCGACCCGGTTTCGGGCACCAGCGTCTGCAGGGCCGCAACCGGATCTGCCGCGGTGTTGAGGGCGGTCGCGCCGACCATCTGGCCGCCGTTCAGCACCACCAGTTCCTGCGGCAGGCGTTTGCGCAGATAGCCGGTCGAGGAGATCTGTTTGAGCACCTCGAGCGATTTCGACGCCGCCGTTTCGCTGAGTTCGGAGATGTTGGACACGCCCTCTTCCTCGCCGCGGCCGATGTCGTCGAAGGTCGCGCCTTCGGGTTTGACATGGGCCAGGTCGGTGCGGTCGAGGTAGGAGACCGCCAGTTCGCGGAACACGTAGTCGAGGATCGAGGTGGCGTTCTTGATGCTGTCGTTGCCCTGCACCATGCCCGCCGGTTCGAACTTGGTGAAGGTGAAGGCGTCGACGAATTCCTCGAGCGGCACGCCGTATTGCAGGCCCACCGACACGGCGATGGCGAAGTTGTTCATCATCGCACGGAAGCCGGCGCCTTCCTTGTGCATGTCGATGAAGATTTCGCCCAGGTTGCCGTCCTCGTATTCGCCGGTGCGCAGGTAGACCTTGTGGCCGCCGACGACCGCCTTTTGGGTATAGCCTTTGCGCCGTTGCGGCATCTTTTCGCGGTGGGAGCGCACGATTTCCTTGACCACGACCTTTTCGATGATCTTTTCGGCCAGCACGGCGGCCTTTTCGTTGGGCGAGCCGGTTTCGAGGGTTTCGGCCGCCTCGTCGTCGTCTTCGACCAGGGCCGAGGCCAGAGGCTGGCTGAGTTTCGAGCCGTCGCGGTAGAGCGCGTTGGCCTTGATGCCCAGCGACCAGCTGAGTTCATAGGCTTTCTGGCAATCCTCGATGGTGGCGTCATTCGGCATGTTGATCGTTTTGGAGATCGCACCCGAGATGAAACTTTGCGCGGCGGCCATCATGGTGATGTGGCTGTCGACGCTGAGGAAGCGTTTGCCCTTCTTGCCGCAGGGGTTGGCGCAGTCGAAGATGCTGTAGTGCTCTTCCTTGAGGAAGGGCGCGCCTTCGAGGGTCATGGTGCCGCAGACGTGGTCGTTGGCGGCGTCGATGTCCTTTTTCGAGAAGCCCAGGTGGCGCAGCAGGTCGAAGGTGGGGTCGTTCAGCTTGTCCGCCGGGATGCCCAGCACGTTGGTGCAGAACTCTTCGCCCAGGGTCCACTGGTTGAAGACGAAGCGGATGTCGAAGGCGCTTTCGAGCGCGGCGTCGACCTTGGCCAGTTCGTTGGCGCCGAAACCGTGGCCCGCCAGCGTGGTGTGGTTGATGCCGGGCGCGTTGCCGATGGAGCCGTGGCCCACGGCGTAGGCGACGATTTCCTCTATCTGGGCGCTGGAGTAACCCAGCTTTTCCAACGCGGCGGGAACCGACTGGTTGATGATCTTGAAGTAGCCGCCGCCGGCGAGCTTCTTGAACTTGACCAGCGCGAAATCGGGTTCGATGCCGGTGGTGTCGCAGTCCATCACCAGGCCGATGGTGCCGGTGGGGGCGATCACGGTGGCCTGTGCGTTGCGGTATCCGTTTTTCTCGCCCAGGTTCAGCGCCTCGTCCCAGGCCGACATGGCCAGATCGACCAGTTTGGCGTCGGGGCAGTTGGCGTGATCCAGCGGCACCGGTTTCACGGCGAGGCTCTCGTAGCCATCGGTCGCGCCGTAGGCGGCGTTGCGGTGGTTGCGGATGACGCGCAGCATGTGGGCGCTGTTTTTCTGGTATTTGGCAAAGGCGCCAAGTTCGCCGGCGATTTCGGCGCTGGTGGCGTAAGCCACACCGGTCATGATCGCGGTGAGCGCACCGCAGAGCGCGCGGCCTTCGGGCGAGTCATAGCTGTAGCCCATGTTCATCAGCAGGCCGCCGATGTTGGCATAGCCGAGGCCCAGGGTGCGGAAATCGTAGCTGAGCTGGGCGATTTCCTTGGAGGGGAACTGGGCCATGGTGACGCTGATTTCCAGCGTCAGGGTCCAGAGCCGGGCGGCGTGCATGTAATCCTCGGCCTGGAACACGCCGTCCTTGAGGAAGGTCAGCAGGTTCATCGAGGCCAGGTTACAGGCGGTGTCGTCGAGGAACATGTACTCGGAACAGGGGTTCGAGCCGCGGATCTCGCCGTCTTCGGGGCAGGTGTGCCATTCGTTGACGGTGTCGTGGTACTGGATGCCCGGATCGGCGCAGGCCCATGCCGCGTGGCCGACCTGTTCCCACAGGTCGCGGGCGCGGACGGTCTTGGCGACCTTGCCGTCGGTGCGGTTGATCAGCTGCCAGTCGGCGTCTTTTTCAACGGCGGTGAGGAAGGCGTTGGTGACGCGGATCGAGTTGTTCGAGTTCTGGCCGGAAACGGAGTTGTAGGCCTCGGAATCCCAGTCGGTGTCGTAAGTGGGGAATTCGATGCTGGTGTGACCCTGGCGAGCGTAATCCAGAACCCGCTTGATGTAGGTTTCCGGGATCATGTTGCGCTTGGCGTCGCGCACGGCGGCTTTCAGCGCCTCGTTCTTGGCGGTGTCAAAGGCGTCTTCTTCGGTACCGTCCCAGGTGCGGATCGCCTCGAAGATGCCGTTCAGCTTCTTCTCGTGCATCTTTGATCCGGCAACGATGCTGGCGACCTTCTGTTCCTCCAGCACCTTCCAGTTGATGAAATCCTCGATATCGGGGTGATCGGCGTCGACGATCACCATCTTGGCCGCGCGCCGCGTGGTGCCGCCCGACTTGATGGCGCCGGCAGCGCGGTCGCCGATTTTCAGGAAGCCCATCAGGCCCGAGGATTTGCCGCCGCCCGACAGCGCCTCGCCTTCGGCGCGCAGGTGGCTGAAGTTGGTGCCGGTGCCCGAGCCGTATTTGAACAGACGCGCCTCGCGGACCCACAGGTCCATGATGCCGCCGTCGTTGACCAGGTCGTCCTGCACGCCCTGGATAAAGCAGGCGTGGGGCTGCGGGTGTTCGTAGGAGGATTTTGATTTGGTCAGCTTGCCGGTCTTGTAATCGACATAGTGGTGGCCCTGTGCCGGGCCGTCGATGCCATAGGCCCAGTGCAGGCCGGTGTTGAACCACTGCGGGCTGTTGGGGGCGGCGCGCTGGGACGCCAGCATGTGGCGCATTTCGTCAAAGTAGGCGCGGGCGTCTTCCTCGGTCGAGAAATAGCCGCCTTTCCAGCCCCAGTAGGCCCAGGCGCCGGCCAGACGGTCAAAGACCTGTTTCGAGGAGGTTTCGCCGGTGCGCGGGGTATCGTCGGAGGCCGGAACCGAACGCCAGAGAAATTCGGGGACATCCTTTTCGCGGACCTTTTTCAGCTCGGTGGGGACACCGGCCTTGCGAAAATATTTCTGGGCGATCACATCGCTGGCGACCTGGCTCCAGCTGGCGGGCACTTCGATATCGTCGAGACGGAACACCACGGTGCCGTCGGGATTGCGAATCTCGGACGTGGCCGAAACAAAGTCGAGCTCCGCGTATGCGTCCTGCTCTGCCGTGGTGAATTTTCTTTCGATCTTCATGTGCGCTGCCTCTGAACTTCCAGCATTTCCTTTTGGCCAGTAACGGCCCCCCACGCCCGGTCAGAGCAGGAAAACAAATCGCCACACCCCGAAAAGGGCGCAATCAGCCGTGCGCAGCATGATGTTCCGAAAATGTTCAACTGTCCCAACCCCGTCGCCGCCTTCTGGCTATACCTACCAGATTTAGTGGCTCAGCGACCGGCCCACACAATCTGGCGTATCCTTACCTATAAGGTCAACGAAATTTTTACCTGTTTTGGACAAACTTTTTGGTTGACCGCCCCCTGCCCGTGCCAACGCACGAAGCCGCCCTGCGCGAGGCTGCTGCCACTGCATGGATCGCCCCGCCTGCCGGACAGGAAATTTTCCAAACGGACATAGGCGGTTGGTCAGAGACGTTAACGATTCCGACGTGATTCCGCCGCACTGCGGCGGTTGATTTTGCGCCGCGCTCCGGCCTAAACTCTGCCTCAATCCTCGGGCATTGATTGACCGGAAATTGGACACAGGACCGTGATCATGCGTCGGACAACCGCTCTTTGCCTTACCGCTTGCCTTTTGGTGCTGGCGAGTTGCGCAACACAAGATGTTGCGGTTTCCAGCGGGAAGGCACGGTTTGCCTCTTATCCCGACACGTTGCTTGCGGCCTTTGAGACCGCCTGTACCGGACCGGCGCAACAGTTCTCGCGAATCGATGACGATCTGGTCGAATGCCGCGAATACCTGCCGCCGGAACCCACCGCGGCGCTGATCCTGGGATACAACGGCACCACCGAAGACCTGCCGCAACTGGTGATCCGGTTCCGCACCATCGCCAATGCAACGGGCTATCTGGTGGAGAACGACGTCTTTGTGAACGTGCCGCAGAAATCGGGCGATCCGATTCATGTCTATCAGAAAGACAGCCGGACCCTGCGGCGGCTGGACCAGCTGTACCTGCGCGCGGGCGGTATTCCTGAGTAATGGCACGGCCCCGTGGCGATGCCCGGTTCCGCGTCATCCGCACGTCTTGAAAGATGTGAACGAAGTGGTCGGGGCGGCGAGATTCGAACTCACGACCCCCTGTACCCAAAACAGGTGCGCTACCAGACTGCGCCACGCCCCGGACCGTGCGCCTGTCTAGCCGCGCCGGCAGGGTTTGAAAAGCCCTAACAGGGCCAGAGGGCCGGCCCATCGTCAAAAACCTGATGCCGCATCTGGGTGCCGGGTGAAATCCCAAAGCGTTCGGCCAGCCCCGCGTTGATTTCCAGCACCGCGTAGACCTGCGTTCCGCCGTCGATCGGGGTGAGGTCGCCCGGAATCGCGTTCGAATGCACGCGAGTCACGAGGCCGGTCCGGTCGGCAAAGATGATGTCCAGCGGGATCAGCGTGTTCTTCATCCAGAAGCTGGCCCGACCGGGGGCTTCGTAGACAAAAAGCATCCCGGCCATGCGGGGCATCTGTTCGCGGAAC
Source organism: Seohaeicola saemankumensis (assembly GCF_020171285.1). Lineage (GTDB taxonomy): Bacteria > Pseudomonadota > Alphaproteobacteria > Rhodobacterales > Rhodobacteraceae > JAIUZI01. The sequence goes on along the minus strand of NZ_JAIUZI010000005.1, from coordinate 72,329 downwards.
ATAAGGCCACGGGACCGGCTTTGCGGCGTATCGGCGATTTCCACGGAGAATCGCAGCTGGCCCCAGTCGCCGCGCAGATCCACCGCATCGCGGCGGCAATCGCCGGCCCAGGCGGAGGCGGCGAGACTGACCGTCAGAACGAGGGCGGTCAGCAGGCGGCGCATCGGTTCAGTCGTCTTCGCCGGTCATCGAGGCTTCCCAGGGCAGAACCTCGGCGGCCATCCGGCCGCGCTTGCCCTCGATCACCCGCATGGCCAGGGCCTCGCCCGGCTGCAGATCGGCCAGACCGGACTGGCGCAGCACCTCGATATGCAGAAACACGTCCTCGGACCGGCCAAAGACATTGGCAAAGCCAAAGCCCTTGCCCTTGTCAAACCATTTGACGCGGGCGGGTTCCAGCGGCCGCGCGGAGATCTCGCCGAGATCAAGATCGGCGAAATCGCTGAGGACGGGAGAGTTGTCCCGCTCGGGCGGGGCAATCGAAATGACCTCGACAGCCTGAACACCACGTTCGGTGCGATGGGTCACGATTTCGATCAGAGCCCCGTCAGCGACAGAGTTCTGGCCGAAATTCCGCAGCACGTTCACATGCAGGAGAATGTCGGGACCGCCGGCGTCGGATACGACGAATCCGAAGCCCTTGGTCGGGTCAAACCACTTAACCTGCCCCTTGACGTGGTACATACTGCTCAGATCTTCAGCCACTTCACTTCCATCTTGCGCATTGGAGGGAATAATTTTGTCACTCATGTGCGCGATTTTCCCCCCGGAATTCAAGCGAATAAAATATAGAAGTTACAGTATGTTGCATTTCACGTCACGTGAAATCAGGGGCTTAGACGGTCAATTTGCCACTCGGCGCCGGGCGTTTCGCGGCGCCAGACAAACCGATCGTGCAGCCGAAACGCCCCGTCTGCCCAGAATTCGATCTCGACCGGCGTCACCCGGAAACCGCCCCAGAACGGCGGCCGTTTCGGGCTGGTGCCGTGCTGCGCGGTGACGCGGGCCACTTCGGCCATCAGCGTGGCCCGGCTGGCCAAGGGCTGTGACTGGTGGGAGGCCCATGCGCCGAGCCGGCTTTTGAGCGAACGGGACGCATAGTAATCGTCGGCCTGCGGGCCGTCTTCGCGGCTGACCAGGCCGCGCACTCGGACCTGGCGGCGCAGCGATTTCCAGTGCATGACGAATGCCGCCTTGCCCGCCCCGTCCAGCTCGCGCGCCTTGGCGCTGCCGTAGTTGGTGTAGAACACAAAGGCCGCGTCCTCGATATCCTTGAGCAGCACCATGCGCGCATTCGGCAGCCCGTCGGCGTCGACAGTGGCAAGTGCGATGGCGTTGGGGTCGTTCAGTTCCTCGGGCTCGGCCTCGGCCAGCCACCGTCGGGCGATCTCGAACGGGTTGTCACCGGCAAAAATTCCGCTTCGGTCAGCCATGTGATCCTCGTCTTGGTTTTTCGCGAAGACTATGCCGGGCGCAGTCCGGCAGCAAGCCCGCGCGCACTTGAAGCGTTCAGATCAATCGCCTAAAGGTCAGGTTCATAGCGCGGACCAAGGCGGAGAATAACAATGTCAAACCAGCTGATGGCCGGAAAACGCGGTCTGATCATGGGCCTGGCCAATGATAAATCCATTGCCTGGGGGATCGCAAAAGCCCTGGCCGATGCCGGGGCCGAGATGGCGTTTTCCTACATGGGCGATGCGTTCCGCAAACGGGTGGAGCCGCTGGCCGAGCAGTTGGGGGTGACCCGGCTCTATGATTGCGATGTCGGCGACGAGGCCAGCATCGACGCGATGTTTCAGGGGCTGGAGCAGGACTGGGGCAAGATCGACTTTCTGGTGCATGCCATCGGGTTTTCCGACAAGACCGAGCTGCGCGGCCGTTATGTCGACACCAGCCGCGCCAATTTCGCGATGACGATGGATATCTCGGTTTACTCTTTCACCGCGGTTGCCGCGCGGGCGGAGAAGCTGATGCCCGAGGGCGGGTCGATGCTGACGCTGACCTATTACGGGGCCGAACAGGTGATGCCGCATTACAACGTGATGGGCGTGGCTAAGGCGGCGCTGGAGGCGTCGGTCAAGTATCTGGCCGAGGATCTGGGTAAGGACGGCATCCGCGTCAACGCGATCAGCGCCGGGCCGATCAAGACGCTGGCAGCCAGCGGCATCGGCGATTTCCGCTATATCCTGAAGTGGAACGAGCTGAACTCGCCGCTGCGGCGCAACGTGACCATCGACGATGTCGGCAAGTCGGCGCTGTACCTGCTGTCCGACCTGGGTTCGGGCGTGACCGGAGAGAACCTGCATGTGGACGCGGGGTATCATGTGGTCGGGATGAAGGCGGTCGACGCCCCCGATATCGACGCCGTGACCGGGAGGAAGTGAGATGACCGACCGTCTGCCGCATGAGAAGGGCTTTCATATCAGCTGGGACCAGATCCACCGCGACAGCCGGGCGCTGGCGTGGCGGCTGGACGGGCGCGGGCCGGACGATGGCGCGTGGCGGGCGATTGTCGCGGTGACCCGTGGCGGCATGGCACCGGCGATGATCATCGCGCGCGAGTTGGACGTGCGCACCGTCGACACGATCTCGGTCAAATCCTACCACTCGTCGGGTGGCAAGGCCGACCAGCGGCGCGAGGCGCAGGTGCTCAAGGCGCCCGACGCGGCGCTGATGGGCGACGGCACCGGCATCCTGATCATCGACGACCTGGTCGACAGCGGCAAGACGCTGGAACTGGTGCGGCAGATGTATCCCAAGGCGCATTTCGCCTGCGTCTATGCCAAGCCCGAGGGCGAGAAACAGGCCGATACCTATATCACCAGCGTAAGCCAGGACACCTGGATCTTTTTCCCGTGGGACATGGCGTTGCAATACGTCGAGCCCTATCGCGGCAACGACTGAGGCGCGCCGGGCCCCGCCATGACCAGCCACACCCAGGCCACCTTTCCCCCGCCCATCGTCGAGGCCCGCAAATGGCTGGACGGGGTAGAGTTTCCGGCTGACCGCCCCCTGATCAACGTCAGCCAGGCCGCGCCGGTGGAGCCGCCGCCGCGCGCGCTGCGCGAGGCGATGGCGGAGTACGTGGCGACGCAGGATGCCGCCCATCTCTACGGGCCGGTTCTGGGCAATCCCGATTTGCGGGCGGAGCTGGCGGCGCAGATTGCCGGGATCTATGGCGGTTCGGTGCAGCCCGGACAAGTGGCGATCACATCGGGCTGCAATCAGGCCTTTGCCGCCACCATCGCGGCGCTGTGTGCCGCGGGCGACGAGGTGATCCTGCCGACGCCGTGGTACTTTAACCACAAGATGTGGCTGGACATGTCGGATGTGGCCGCCGTGCCGCTGGCAACCGGTGACGATCTGCTGCCGGACCCCGAACAGGCGGCGGCGCTGATCACGCCGGCCACGCGGGCGATTTCGCTGGTCAGCCCGAACAACCCGGGCGGGGTGGAATATCCCGCCGACCTGCTGGCGGCCTTCCGCGACCTGGCTCGGAAGAACGGCATCCGGCTGATCCTGGACGAGACCTATCGCGATTTCCATAGCCGCAGCGGCGCGGCGCATGATCTGTTTGCCGATCCGGACTGGGACGACACGCTGATCCACCTCTATTCCTATTCCAAGACCTACCGGCTGACCGGCCACCGGGTCGGTGCGGTGGTGGGTAGCCCGGCGCTGTTGTTCGAGATCGAGAAATATCTGGACACCGTCACCATCTGCCCCAGCCAGGTGGGCCAGTTCGGCGCGCTCTGGGGGATGCGGAACCTGGGCCAGTGGGTTGCGGGAGAACGCGACGAGATCCTGGACCGGCGCGCGGCGATCGCCGAGGGCTTTCCCCGGCTGGCGGAGAAGGGCTGGCGGCTGAAGGGGCTGGGCGCCTATTTCGCCTATGTCGAGCATCCCTTTGACATGGGTGCGGACGAGCTGGCCCGGCGGCTGGTGAGCGATGCCTCGATCCTGCTGCTGCCGGCCACCATGTTCGTGCCGCCGGGCGACGACAGCGGTGCGCGCCACCTGCGCATTGCCTTTGCCAATATCGACCGGGCGGGCATCGCCACGCTGTTCGACCGGCTGGCCGCCCTGCCATACTAGCCGGCGCGGCCCTTCTGCGCTTGCCCCCTTGTGCGGCGCGTCGTAGACAGGGCGCCGGACATCACCGGCATTGCAATGGCTCCGGTGCGATACTTTAGGGGGCGACATGGCCGCAGGCGTCAAAAGCTTATCAAAAACCTTTGTCTGGATCCTGATGGGCCTGTTGATGGTCGGGTTGGCCGGATTTGGCGCAACCAGCCTGACGGGGACCGTCCGCACGGTGGCCACCGTCGGCGACGAGGTCATCACGGTCGATGCCTATGCGCGCGAGATGCAGCGCGAGATCCGCGCCATCGAGGCGCAGACCGGCCAGGCGATGCAGATGAGCCAGGCGGTCGCGATGGGGCTGGACCGGTCGGTTCTGGCCCGGCTGGTGGCGCTGGCGTCGCTTGACAACGAGGTCGCGCAGGCCGGGATCTCCATCGGAGACGAGAACCTGCAGAAAGAGATCGTGGCGATCCCCGCGTTTCAGGGAATCGACGGGCAGTTCGACCGCGAAAGCTATCGCTTTGCGCTGGAGCAGGCCGGTTTGAGCGAGGTCGAGTTCGAAGAGGACCTGCGCAACGAAGCCGCCCGCACGTTGGTTCAGGGGTCGGTCATCGCGGGTGTGGTGATGCCGCAGACGATGACCGAGGCGCTGACCGACTTTATCGCGGCGCGCCGCAGCTTTACCGTGGCCACTCTGACGGCGGCATCGCTGGACGAACCGCTGCCCGAGCCCACCGAGGAACAGCTGAAGGCGCATTACGAGGCCAACGGCGACCGCTATACCCTGCCCGAGACCAAGCAGCTGACCTATGCCCTGCTGGTGCCCGAAATGATGCTGGATCAGGTCGAGGTCGACGAAGATTCGATCCGCCGCCTGTACGAAGAGCGCAGCGGCGAATTCAACCTGCCGGAACGGCGGCTGGTCGAGCGGCTGGTGTTTTCCGACGACAGCGCCGCATCGGACGCAATGGCGCAGGTCGAAGTTGGCGGCGCGACGTTTGAATCGCTGGTGCAGGCGCGCGGGCTGGATTTGTCAGATACCGATCTGGGCGACGTGACCCTTGCCGATCTGGAGGGCGCCGGCGAGGCGGTTTTTGCCGCCGATGTCGGCGATGTGGTTGGCCCCCTGCCCTCGTCGCTGGGGCCGGCATTGTTCCGGGTCAACGGGGTTCTCGCGGCCCGCGAGACCGCGTTCGAGGATGCGCGCGCCGACCTGCGCGACGAGCTGGCCGGGGAACGCGCCCGCCGGCTGATCGAGACACAGGCCGAGAACATCGACGATCTGCTGGCCGGCGGCGCCACGCTGGAGGAGTTGACCGGAGAGACCGACATGGAGCTGGGCCGCATCGACTGGACCGCGAACAGTGTCGATGACATCGCGGCATATGACGCGTTCCGCGACGCGGCCGCGGCCGTCACCGCCGAGGATTTCCCCGAGGTGACGTTCCTGGAGGACGGTGGGATCTTTGCCATGCGGCTGGACGATGTGCTGCCGCCGCGCCCCGAGGCCTTTGACGATGCCCGCGACCGTGTGGTCACCGACTGGACCGTGGATCAGACCGAAGCCGCGTTGCGCGATCAGGCGCAGGCCGCCATCGCCACATTGGCCACATCCGGCGATTTCGTGGAAACCGGGCTGAACTTTCGGGTCGAAAACGGGCTGACCCGCACCGCCTATCTGGACGGGACGCCCGCCGATTTCATGACCGAGGTCTTTGACATGGAGCCCGGCGAACTGCGCATCATTTCCGGTGACGGGGCGGTTTTCCTGGTCCGGCTGGACGAAACCCTGCCGCCCGAGGATACGCCGGAGCTGGCGCAGATGCGCGCCGCCTTTGGAGAGGAGCTGAACCAGTCGCTGGCGCAGGGCATCTTTGACGCCTATGTCCGCGATGCACAGCTGCGCGCCCGTCCGATGGTGGACCAGCAGGCGCTGAATGCCGTTCAGGCCAGCTTTCAGTAACGGAACCGAGCGACCATGGCCCTGACCCCCGACTACGACAGCTTTGCCCGCGCCTATGAGGCGGGTGAAAATCAGGTGGTGTATACCCGGCTGGCCGCCGACCTGGATACGCCCGTGTCGCTTATGCTGAAGCTGACGGGCGCGCAAAAAGACGCGTTCATGCTGGAATCGGTGACCGGCGGCGAGGTGCGCGGGCGCTATTCGATCATCGGTATGAAACCCGACCTGATCTGGCGGTGCGACGGGGAAAATTCGGCCATCAACCGGCAGGCGCGGTTCGATCCTGACGGGTTCCAGCCGCTGGACGGCAACCCGATGGATACGCTGCGGGCGCTCATCGCAGAAAGCCGGATCGACCTGCCGGCGGATCTGCCGCAGGCCGCCGCCGGCCTCTTTGGCTACCTGGGCTATGACACGGTACGGCTGGTCGAGCATCTGCCGGACGTGAACCCCGATCCGCTGGGCCTGCCCGATGCGCTGATGCTGCGGCCTTCGGTGGTGGCGGTTCTGGACGGGGTCAAGGGAGAGGTCACCGTGGTGTCGCCGGTCTGGGTCAGCGACGGGCAGTCGGCCAAGGCGGCCTATGCGCAGGCCGCCGAGCGGGTGATGGACGCGGTGCGCGACCTGGAACGCGCGATGCCGGCCGAAACGCGGGACCTGGGCGAGGCCCACGAAATCGGCCCGCCGGTGTCGAATTTCACCCAAGCCGGCTACAAGGCCGCCGTCGAGAAGGCCAAGGACTATATCCGTGCCGGCGATATCTTTCAGGTGGTGCCGTCGCAACGGTGGACTCAGGATTTCCACGAGCCGCCCTTTGCGCTCTACCGATCGCTGCGCCGGACGAACCCGTCGCCGTTCATGTTTTATTTCAACTTTGGCGGCTTCCAGGTGATCGGCGCCTCGCCCGAGATCCTGGTGCGGGTGTTCGGCAACGAGGTCACCATCCGCCCGATCGCGGGCACCCGGCCGCGCGGGGCCACGCCCGAAGAGGACAAGGCGCTGGAACTGGACCTGCTGGCCGACCAGAAGGAACTGGCCGAGCACCTGATGCTGCTGGACCTGGGCCGCAACGACACCGGGCGAGTGGCGAAGATCGGCACCGTGCGCCCGACCGAGAAGTTCATCATCGAACGCTATTCCCACGTCATGCACATCGTCAGCAACGTGGTGGGCGAGCTGGCCGAGGACAAGGACGCGCTGGATGCCTTCTTTGCCGGGATGCCGGCGGGCACCGTCTCGGGCGCGCCCAAGGTCCGCGCGATGGAGATCATCGACGAGCTGGAGCCGGAAAAGCGCGGCGTCTACGGCGGCGGATGCGGCTATTTCAGCGCCGGGGGCGACATGGACATGTGCATCGCCCTGCGGACCGCCATCGTCAAGGACCGCAAGCTCTATATCCAGGCGGGCGGCGGCGTGGTCTATGACAGCGACCCCGAGGCCGAGTACCAGGAAACGGTACACAAATCCAACGCGATCCGCCGGGCCGCCGCCGACGCGGCGCGGTTCACAGGCAACGGCAACCGCTGATCTCACCGGCCCGCCGGTTTCCGCCCATGCCAAACGTCGGCGTTGCGCCGACTCACCTGCCTTGCGATGCTGCCTGCAAAACAGAGCGCGAAATTGCGCCGCCGTCTCATCCGCCCCGGCACAGGCAAGACAGGGAGCAGCCCCATGCGCAGGTTGATTTTGGTAATGATGGTTCTTGGCCTGGCGGCTGCCTGCGGCAAACGCGACCGCGCCAGCGCGCCAAGCCCGGCGCTGCAATCGGGCGAAGCGCATATGTCCTTCCTGCCGTCGCCGAAGTTCGGCGATCTGGACCCGGTCGACTGGCAGGGGCGAGGCCCGTCCGCCTACCCCGTGCATGGCATCGACGTAGCGCGATACCAGGGCGATATCGACTGGCGGCGGGTGCGTTCGGGCGGCATCGCCTTTGCCTATATCAAGGCGACCGAGGGTGGTGATTACCTCGATCCGAAATTCCGCGATCACTGGCGCGGCGCCGGCCGCGCCGGGGTTCGGCGCGGCGCCTATCACTTCTACTACTTCTGCCGCCCGGCGGAAGAACAGGCACGCTGGTTCATCCGCAACGTGCCGGCCGGCGCGGGCGAGCTGCCGCCGGTGCTGGACCTGGAATGGAACCACACGTCGCCGACCTGCAAGAAACGTCCGCCCGCCAACATCGTTCGGGCCGAGGCGCGCAAGTTCCTGAACATTCTCGAACGCCACTACGGCCAGCGCCCGATTGTCTACACGACGCCGGACTTCTACCGGACCACCGGGATCGGCCGGTTGCGCGGCACCCAGTTCTGGCTGCGGTCGGTGGCGGCACATCCGGGCAAGGTCTACCCCGGCAAGTCCTGGACATTCTGGCAATACACCGGCACCGGCGTGGTCCCCGGGATCGAGGGGCCAGTGGACATCAACGTCTTTGCCGGGTCGCCGGATCAGTTTCGCAGCTGGCCCGGGTAACGCGCCACGGCCCTTGCTTCTTTCTGATCACAAATACCCGTGCACGGCCTGTGAATCCCCGCGCGACGCTCGGGTTTATTGCCCGGCCGGTTCACGCAGCAGCACCGCCGAAAGCGGTGACAGGGCCACCCGTTGTGCGCGATCCTGCAAACCCCAAAGCAGCAGCGCCGAGATCGTGTCCGGCTGGACCCGGCCCAGCATGATCACCGCGCCTTCCTGCCCGGCGCGGAAGGCGGCCTGATCGAGGAACCGGCGCATCACGGTGGGGGTCTGCCCGGCGCCATCAAAGTCGCGGAACACCACCGCCGAGGGTACGCCCGCCCGCGCCGCCAGCTTTTGCACCGTGTTGAGCCCGTTGGACTGGGTGACGAGCCCGAGGCCTTCGCTGCCGGCGATGGCCGTGACCTGATCGGACAGCCCCCGGTTGCCCTGAATGCCCGGCCCGGTGCCTTCGACGATCGCGATCGCCTCGGACAGGGTTTCCAGCCAGACCGCCAGCGATACTTCGGCGTCCTGCGCAGTGGCGGCGGGCGGCATGTTCGCCAGCAAGGTGACCTCGAACCCCGCATCCCGGTATTGCGCCATCTTTTCCGCCGCCTTCGGATCCGCCGGATCCACAGCAAAGCTCAGAGGATAGGGAAACTCGCGCAGAGCCTCGGCCCCGATCGACCCTTCGGTGTCGATCAGCAGGATTGACATCAGGGGCTTGCCCTCCGGCGCCTCGAACGGCACGGCGAACCGTTTGAGGCGGGGCTCGTCGCTGTCTGCCGCTGTGGCAGCGGCCCCTTCGGGAGAGGCCGCGTCCGATGCCGGGGCGTCACCGTTACCGCGTTCGGTCAGCGGCACCACCGGTGTCCCGGGCCGCGTGCGCGGCTCGGATGCGTCGGGCGCACTGTTGACTTGCGGCAGGGCGGCAACCCGCGGCGGGCTGGCCGGTTCCGGGTCCGGAGCCGCGTCCGGCGCTGTTTCGGGACCGGTGTCGCCGGCTGGCTGCTGCGGCACACCCGATACCTCCGGGGCCGGGGCGGTTCCGGCGGTGGTGATGTCGCCGCCCGTGTCATCGGCCGATTGCGGTGCCGTGGTGGTCTGACCGGGTTCGGTTGCGGCCTCGGGCGCGCGGCCGGGGTCGGTGGACACCTGCGGCCCTGTGCCGGTTGCAGCGGCGTCGCCGGGTTGCGCCATGCTGACCCCGTCGCTGTCCGGGCTGCTGTCGGCTGCGCTGCCGGTGCCGACCTCGGGTGCGGTTTCATCGACCTGCGGCGCCCCGAACCCCGAGCCCGCATCGCTGACCACCGGGGGGGCCGGTTGCGCCGGATCGGTCGAGATTGAAGCCGAGGTGTCGCTGGCCGGGGCCGACGGGCCGCCAGTCTGTGCCTGCGGGGTAACCGGGCTGTCGGTTCCGGCCGCGATTTCGGGGGCAGCGGGGGTGCCCGGCTCTGTCGCCAGCCCACCGGTTGCGCCGCCGACCTCGGGTTTGTCCGCAGGTTCGGTGTCGGCGCTGTCGAGCGGCGCCAGATCGTCCGCGCCTGGCGCGGTGGCCCCCGGCGCGGTCGGCGCGGCCTCGACCAGGTCGGCATCCTTGCCCACCGGACCGACGCCGCTGTCTTCTGCGGGTTGCGAGGTCTCGTTCACCTCGGCGGGCGCGTGACTGGCCACATCGGGGCGCTGTGACAGGGGTGTCAGCAAGGACAGGACCGCCGCCCCCGCTGTCAGAATGACGAACCCAACGATCACTCCACCGAAAAATCCGCGCATTCCTGTCCCGTGCCCTTCTGTTTTTGCCCATTGTTGCCGCCCGCACCATCCCCAAGGCGCGGCGCCTGAAATCGCGCGGTCATGTGCCCTTGACGCTGCCGCGCAACCCTGAACATGTATGTCGCGACCACTATAGTGCTGCTGGAGTGCCCCCCACCAGCCCCTTTTGACCGCTCTGTTGCAGGAATGCGCCATGCTGCTTCTGATCGATAACTACGACAGTTTCACCTACAACCTTGTCCATTATCTGGGCGAATTGGGGGCCGAGATGGAGGTCTGGCGCAACGACGCGCTGGATGTGCAGGAGGCAATGGCGAAAAACCCCGCCGGTATCCTGTTGTCGCCGGGACCCTGCGATCCGGACCAGGCCGGTATCTGCCTGGCGCTGACTGAAGCGGCGGCAGAGACCGGGACGCCGCTGATGGGTGTTTGCCTGGGGCATCAGACCATCGGCCAGGCCTTTGGCGGGAAGGTGACCCGCTGCCATGAAATCGTGCATGGCAAGATGGGCGCCATGCACCATACCGGCAAGGGGCTGTTCGCCGGGCTGCCGTCGCCATTCGAGGCGACGCGGTACCATTCGCTGATCGTGGATCGCGAGACCCTGCCAGACTGCCTTGAGATCACCGCCTGGCTGGAGGATGGCACGATCATGGGGCTGCAGCACCGCGAATTGCCGATCCACGGGGTTCAGTTTCACCCCGAATCCATTGCCTCGGAACACGGGCACGCCCTGCTGAAGAATTTCCTGAACGAGATGAAAGTGCCCGCATGAGCGACGCCCTGAAACCGCTGATCGGCGCCGCCGCCGATCGTCCGCTGACCCGTGCCGAAGCCGAGGACGCCTTTGCCATTCTGTTCGAAGGCGAGGCCACGCCGAGCCAGATCGGTGGTCTGCTGATGGCGCTGCGCACCCGTGGCGAAACGGTGGATGAATATGCCGCCGCCGCCGCAGTGATGCGTGCCAAGTGCCATGCAGTGTGGGCGCCCGAGGGCGCAATGGACATCGTGGGCACCGGCGGCGACGGCAAGGGCACGCTGAATATCTCGACCGCGACCGCCTTTGTGGTGGCCGGCGCGGGCGTGCCGGTGGCGAAACATGGCAACCGCAACCTGAGTTCGAAATCCGGCGCGGCGGATGCGCTGGGGCAAATGGGCATCAACGTGATGGTGGGCCCCAAGGTGGTGGAAAAGGCGCTGCAAGAGGTCGGCATCGGGTTCATGATGGCGCCGATGCATCACCCGGCGATTGCCCATGTGATGCCCACCCGGCAGGAGCTGGGTACCCGCACGATATTCAACATCCTCGGTCCCCTGACCAACCCCGCCGGTGTGAAACGCCAGCTGACCGGGGCGTTTTCGCGCGACCTGATCCGCCCGATGGCGGACACGCTGCTGCAGCTGGGCAGCGACCGCGCGTGGCTGGTGCACGGGTCGGATGGCACCGACGAGCTGACGATCACCGGCATCAGCTGGGTCGCGGCGGTCGAGGACGGAACGGTCAAGGAGGTCGAGCTGCACCCCGAGGACGCCGGGCTGCCGGTGCATCCCTTCGAGGAGATCCTTGGCGGGTCGCCCGAGGAAAACGGCGCCGCCTTTCGCGCGTTGCTGGACGGTGAGGCGTCGGCCTATCGCGATGCTGTTCTGCTGAACGCCGCCGCCGCGCTGGTGGTGGCCGAGGCCGCGACCGACCTGCGCGACGGCGTCGCCCGCGCCCGCGCGAGCATCGACAGCGGCGCGGCCAAGGGAAAAGTAGCCGCATTGGCCCGCATCACACAGGAGGCCTCGGCATGAGTGCGACCATCCTTGACAAGATCAAAGCCTACAAGCTGGAGGAAGTGGCCGCCGACAAGGCCGCAACACCCTTGGAGGCGCTGGAGGCCCAGGCCCGTATGGCAAGCCCGGTGCGCCCCTTTGCCAAGGCGTTGCAGCAGGCGAGCCGGTCCGGCTATGGGCTGATCGCCGAGATCAAGAAGGCCAGCCCGTCCAAGGGGCTGATCCGCCCCGATTTCGACCCGCCCGCTCTGGCCGAGGCCTATGCCATGGGCGGCGCGGCCTGCCTGTCGGTGCTGACCGACACGCCCAGTTTTCAGGGCGACAAGAGTTTCCTGGTCGAAGCGCGCGCCGCCTGCGACCTGCCCGCGCTGCGCAAGGATTTCATGTATGACCCCTATCAGGTGATCGAAGCCCGCGCGCTGGGGGCCGATTGTATCCTGATCATCATGGCATCGGTCAGCGACGCCCAGGCGTCGGAGCTGGAGGCGGTCGCGATGGAATGGGGGATGGATGTGCTGATCGAGGTTCACAACCGCGAGGAACTGGACCGCGCCGAGCATCTGTCCAGCGAGTTGATCGGGATCAACAACCGCGACCTGAACACCTTTGAGACCTCGCTGGATACCACCCGCAAACTGTCCAAACACGTGCCGGCCGACCGCACGATGGTCTGCGAAAGCGGGCTGTCGACGCCCGCCGACCTGGCCGAGATGGCCCGCTATGGAGCGCGCTGTTTCCTGATCGGCGAAAGCCTAATGCGGCAGGACGATGTCGCCACCGCGACGCGGACGCTGCTGGCCGATCCCCTGAATGCGCCGGGCATGATCTGATGCCGCTGACCCATTTCGATGCCAAGGGCGATGCCCATATGGTCGACGTCTCGGACAAACCGGTCACCGCGCGCGTTGCGACCGCCGAAGGCCATATCACCATGGCGCGCGACACCTATGACATCATTTCCGAAGGCCGCGCCAAGAAGGGCGATGTGCTGGGCGTGGCCCGGCTGGCCGGTATCATGGGGGCCAAGAAGACCCCCGAGCTGATCCCGCTGTGCCACCCGCTGCCGGTGACCAAGGTGGCGGTCGAGCTGACCCTGGACCCGGACCTGCCGGGGGTGCGGATCAGCGCCACGGTCAAGACCACCGGCCAGACCGGCGTCGAGATGGAGGCGCTGACCGCCGTCAGCACCGCGGCGCTGACCGTCTATGATATGGCCAAGGCAGTGGACAAGGCGATGCAGATCGGCGGCATCCGCGTAACCCTCAAGGATGGCGGCAAATCCGGTCGCTTTGAGGCGCCATGATCAGCGTTACAGAGGCCCGCGACCTGCTGTTCGGTCTGGCCGCACGGCTGCCGTCCGAAGAGGTGCCGCTGGCGCAGGCCGCGGGCCGCGTTCTGGCGGCGCCCGTCACGGCAAAACGTGATCAGCCGCCGTTTTCGGCCTCTTCAATGGATGGATACGCGGTAAAGTCGGCCGAGGTCGAACTGCACGCGATGTTCAAGGTGATTGGCGAAACCGCCGCCGGGCACGGGTTTTCCGGCCGCTGCGGGGCCGGTCAGGCGGTGCGGATCTTTACCGGAGCGCCCATGCCCGAGGGCGCGGATTTCGTTGTCATCCAGGAGGACGTCAGCCGCACCGGCGACCTGATTACCATCACGTCCGATCCCGGCCCAAAGTCCAACGTGCGGCCGCTGGGAGTGGATTTCACCGAAGGCACGACCGTTGCGGCGCCCCGTCTGCTGCGCCCCGAGGACATTGCCCTGCTGGCGGCGATGAACGTGGCACGGGTGCCGGTGGTCCGCAAACCCGTCGTGGCGCTGATGTCGACCGGTGACGAGCTGGTGATGCCCGGCGACACGCCGGGGCCGGACCAGATCATCGCGTCGAACACCTTTGGCCTGCAGGCGCTGTTGCAGGCGCATGGGGCGGACTGCCGGGTGCTGCCCATTGCCCGCGATACGCTGTCGTCGCTGCGGATGGGGTTTGAGCTCGCTGCCGGCGCCGATCTGGTGATCACCATCGGCGGCGCATCGGTGGGCGATCACGATCTGGTCGGAGAGGTCGCCGCCGGGCTGGGCATGGACCGTGCGTTTTACAAGGTGCGGATGCGGCCTGGCAAACCGCTGATGGCGGGCCGTCTGGGCGATGCGGCCATGGTCGGGCTGCCGGGCAACCCGGTGTCGGCGATGGTGTGCGGCTATATCTTCATCCTGCCGATGATCCGCGCCATGCTGGGCCTGGGTGCCGAGGCACCGGCGCAGATGACCGCGACCCTGGCCGCCGACATCGGCAAGAACGGCCCGAGGGAACACTATATGCGGGCCAGCGTGGAAAACGGACAGCTGACCGTCGCCGGGGACCAGGACAGCTCTCTGTTGAGCATTCTGGCGCAGTCCAACGCGCTGCTGGTGCGCGCGCCGGATGATCCGCCGCGCACGGCGGGCGAAGACGTGCGCTACGTCCCGATCTGACGGCTGGCGCACCGAATCGGCAAAACCGTTGACACAAAACGTGAACATGCGTAGAACAAACGTAAACGCATGGAGCACGGGGTATCGGCAATGCTGACCAAGAAACAGTTGGATCTGCTTGATTTCATTCACAAACGGGTACAGCGCGACGGTGTTCCGCCCAGTTTCGACGAAATGAAGGTCGCTTTGGACCTGCGCAGCAAGTCCGGCATCCACCGGTTGATCACCGCGTTGGAGGAACGCGGGTTCATCCGCCGCCTCGCCCATCGCGCCCGCGCCATTGAAATCGTCAAGCTGCCGGAAAGCCTTGGCGGCGCCCCCTCGGGGTTTCAGCCCCGGGTGATCGACGGCGACAGGCCCGATGCGCCGCGCCCCGCCGCCAGCGAACCGGTAACCCTCTCTGCGGTCGAACTGCCGCTTATGGGCCGGATCGCCGCCGGTGTTCCAATCGAGGCGATCAGCCATGTCTCGAGCCAGGTCGCGGTGCCGGGCAGCATGCTGTCGAGCACGGGCGAGCATTATGCGCTGGAGGTCAAGGGCGATTCCATGATCGACGCCGGTATCAACGACGGTGACGTGGTGGTGATCCGCGAGACGAGTTCGGCCGATGACGGCGATATCGTGGTGGCGCTGGTCGAAGATCACGAGGCGACGCTGAAGCGGTTTCTGCGGCGGGGCAACGCCATCGCGCTGGAGGCCGCGAACCCGGCCTATGAAACGCGGGTGTTTCCGGCGGACAAGGTCAAGGTTCAGGGCCGTCTGGTCGGGCTGATCCGCACCTACTGACGGGCGGCCTGGCGGCGGTCCTCGGGCGGCTGCGACGCGTTCCAGAGGCGATTGCCGGCCAATTTGCGCGCGCTGACGATACCCGCGCTGGTGATCGACAGGCTGCCGGTCCGGTCCAGCCGGGTCAAATCATAGACCTCGCAGGGGCCGGTCAGGTCGAGCCTGACCGGTGAAATCACGACCTGGTCGCCGGTGCAGCGGGCAAAGGAACTGGCCGCGCGTTTGCCCGTGACATGCACGATCTGGCGCTCTTTCTGACCGATCACGCCCAGCGGCATGTTTCGGATGCCGCCCTGACCGTCAGGCCAGCGCAGCGCCGCCTGCTGCTGATCGACGCCGTCGCCGTCGTTTTCGAGCCAGACACCGGCGGCAAACCCGGCGCCGCGCGGTTTGCTCAGCGCGCGGCCCTGCTCTGTCAGCACCCCGACCAGCCCGCCGCCATCGGCCACCAGAACCGCCGGACGCTCGGCCCCCGACCAGAGCCAGAAGGCCAAAAGCATCGGCACGACCCCGGCAAACCGGGCCCTGCCCTGCCACAGGATCACCCAGAGCGCGCCCAGCGCAAGCAGCGGCAGAACCGCCGCACCGGGGCTGACGACGAAGCCGCGCGCGCCGGGCAGGGCCGCCACCCAATGGGCAACCCCGAGAATCCAGTTCAGCGCCGCCCCCATCAGCTTCAGCCCGATGACTTCACCGCCGAGCGGGGCCAGGCAAACCGCCAGAACCGCCGCCGGGATGACGATAACCCCCATCAGCGGCACCGACAGAAGATTGGCCAGCAGCCCGTAATGCGACAGGATGTTGAAATGCGCCGCAGCGACAGGTGCTGTGGCCAGCCCGGCCACCAGCGACGACAATACCATGCCCGAGGTCGCGTTGACCCAGCCCGATCCGAACGAGATGTTCGCATCCCTCAGCGCGCCGAAGACCGCAACCAGTGCGGCGGTCGCGGCAAAAGACATCTGAAATCCCGGTCCCAGCAGCGACTCGGGGCGCAGGGCCAGCACGATGAGCGCGGCCATCGCCACCGCCCGCAGTGAGAACGCGCGCCGGTCGACGAGGACAGCGCAAAGCATGACCGCCGTCATCACAAAGGCACGTTCCGTCGCGACGTTCCCGCCCGACAGGATCAGATAGACCGTCGCGGCCAGCAGCGCGCATAGCGCGGCGATCTTCCGCACCGGAACGCGGAGGGCCAGAACTGGCACCAACGACAGTCCAACCCGGGTTGCCGCAAAAACAAACCCCGCCAAGAGCCCCATGTGCAGGCCCGAAATCGCCAGAAGATGCGCCAGGTTGCTGGCCCGCAGCGCGTTCAGCGCGTCCTGGCTGACCCCGCTGCGGTCGCCTGTGGTAACGGCGGCCGCGAAGCCGCCCACATCCCCTGGCAGGACCTGCTGCACCTGGCGCGAGGCCGACAGGCGCACCGCAAAGACCCATTGCGCGGCCTCGGCGCGACCTGGCGGAGCGGCCGTCAGCACCGGCACCCGGGTATAGCCGACGGCGCCCAGGCCGAGAAACCAGGCATGACGGCGGAAATCGAAGCCGCCGGGCTCTACCGGGCCGCCGGGCGGGGACAGATGACCGGTGGTCATGACCCGCTGTCCGGGCATCAGGACCTCTGCGTCGCCATGCAGGGACAACCGGACCCGGCCGGGAACATAGCGGCGGCCATCCAGGCGAACGCGATCCAGCGTGATGCGCAGCGCGTCCGACGCGGAGCGGTCCATGGCTACGATCCGCCCTTCGATCGGACCGTAGTAGCGCCCCTCAAGCACCGGGGCGGCGACGCGGTGGGCGCGCAGTCCGGCCAGGCTGAAGCCGACCGCGACCAGCATCAGCGCCCAAGCACAGGCCGACCAGCCCCCTGGCCAGCGCAACGCCGCCGCCGCACATGCCCCGCCCAGCGCGAGGACAATGGCGTAGTCCAGCCAGTCCGGCTCGGACCGCAGGGCAAAGTAGCTGCCGATCCCAAGTGCCAGAAAGACCGGCGTCCAGGGAAACAGATGTCCCCGCTGCGCCAGCAGCCGGGCCTCTCCCCACGCCAGTACTCCCATGCTTGCCCCCTGCCGTCCGGCCAGCTAGACAGGCGCCGATTGTATTCCGCACATGGTTACCAAAAGGTAAAACCCGAAAGGTAGATCCCTGACTATGCCCGACCAGGTCGTCACTCGTTTCGCCCCCTCGCCCACCGGCTATCTGCATATCGGCGGGGCCCGCACCGCGCTGTTCAACTGGCTTTATGCCCGTGGTCGCGGCGGCAAGTTCCTGCTGCGGATCGAGGACACGGATCGGGCGCGGTCGACGCCCGAAGCCACCGCCGCGATCCTGCAGGGCATGGCCTGGCTGGGCCTCGACCACGACGGCGAGGTGGTCAGCCAGTTCGACGGTGCCGAGCGTCACGCCGAGGTCGCCCGGCAGTTGCTGGCCGATGGCAAGGCATACAAGTGCTTTGCCACGCAGGAGGAAATCGCCAGATTCCGCGAGGCCGCCCGGGCGAAGGGCAAGTCGACCCTGTTCCGGTCGCCCTGGCGCGATGCGGATCCCGCAACCCACCCCGATGCCCCCTATGCCATCCGCATAAAGGCCCCGCAGGAGGGCACCACGGTGATCCGAGACGAGGTGCAGGGCGATGTGACGATTCGCAACGACCAGCTGGACGACATGATCCTGCTGCGCTCGGACGGGACGCCGGTTTACATGCTGGCGGTGGTTGTCGATGACCACGACATGGGTGTGACCCATGTGATCCGGGGGGACGATCACCTCAACAACGCCGCCCGCCAGCAGATGGTCTATGACGCGATGGGCTGGCCGGTGCCGGTCTGGGCCCATATCCCGCTGATCCATGGCCCCGACGGCAAGAAACTGTCGAAACGCCATGGGGCGCTGGGGGCCCAGGAATACCAGGCGATGGGCTACCCTGCCGCAGGCATGCGCAATTACCTGGCCCGGCTGGGATGGAGCCACGGGGACGATGAGTTCTTTACCGATGCGCAGGCTCTGGAGTGGTTCGACCTGCCGGGAATCGGCAAGAGCCCGGCTCGTTTCGATGTGAAAAAACTGGAAAATCTCTGTGGCCAGCATATTGCCATCAGCAAGGATGCCGCATTGCGGCAGGAGATCGAGGCATATTTGGCAGCCGCTGGCGAGCCGAGCCTGTCTGAAATACAGGCAGACAATCTGGAACGTGCGATGTATTGCCTCAAGGATCGGGCGCGCAGCTTTCCGGAACTGCTTGAAAAAGCACACTTTGCACTGGTTTCCAGACCGGTTGAGCCGGACGCCAAAGCCGCCAAGGCGCTCGCCTCTGTATCCAACGGTATACTGTCAGAATTGACGCCGCATCTGCAAAATGCTAGCTGGACGCGGAACGATCTGGAGGCGTGCCTGAACGATTTCGCCGAGGCACATGACACCAAGTTCGGCAAGCTTGCAGGTCCGCTGAGGGCCGTGCTGGCGGGACGGGCCGTGACACCTTCGGTATTCGACATGATGCTTGTGCTTGGCAAGGAAGAGACCCTGGCCCGGCTTGGCGACGCCACAGCGTAAATCCGATCTTCATAATCGGGTAACGCTGCGAGGATACGACCGGTTCTGCGCCCGTGCGCAGGCCGAATGATCGGGGCAGAACATGACCCCGAGCCAGTTAGAGGAAGGGACATAGATGACTGAACCGACAAAAACCGCGACGCTGAGCCTGGACGGAAATACATACGATCTGCCTGTTTATTCGCCGACCGCGGGGCCCGACGTCGTGGATATCCGCAAGCTGTACGGCCAAGCGGGCGTCTTCACTTATGACCCCGGATTTACGTCGACGGCCAGCTGCGACAGTACCATCACCTTTATCGACGGCGACAAGGGCGAGCTGCTGCACCGCGGTTACCCGATCGACCAGCTGGCCGAGAAATCGCACTATCTCGAAGTCTGCTATCTGCTGCTGTACGGTGAACTGCCGTCGGCGGCCGAGTTGGAGAAGTTCGAGACGACGATCACCCGCCACACCATGATCCACGAGCAGATGCACAATTTCTTCCGTGGGTTCCGCCGCGATGCGCATCCGATGGCCACGATGGTGGGTGTGGTCGGCGCGATGTCGGCCTTCTATCATGACAGCACCGATATTTCCGACCCGTCGCAGCGCGAGATCGCGTCGCACCGGCTGATCGCCAAGATGCCGACCATCGCCGCAATGGCGTACAAGTATTCGATCGGCCAGCCCTTTGTGTATCCGCGCAACGATCTGGATTATGCCGCGAACTTCCTGCACATGTGCTTTGCCGTTCCGGCCGAGGACTACAACGTTGACCCGATCCTGGCCCGCGCCATGGACCGCATCTTTACCCTGCATGCGGATCATGAGCAGAACGCCTCGACCTCGACCGTGCGTCTGGCGTCCTCTTCCGGCGCCAACCCGTTTGCCTGTATCGCCGCCGGCATTGCCTGCCTTTGGGGCCCCGCCCACGGTGGTGCCAACCAGGCCTGCCTGGAAATGCTCAAGGAAATCGGCACGCCGGACAAGATCCCGGAATTCATTGCCCGCGCCAAGGACAAGAACGATCCGTTCCGCCTGATGGGCTTTGGCCACCGCGTCTACAAGAACTTTGACCCGCGCGCGACGGTGATGAAGAAATCCGCCGACGAGGTGCTGGACCTGCTGGGCGTCGAAAACAACCCGATCCTGGCGACCGCCAAGGAACTGGAGCAGCAGGCGCTGGCCGATCCGTATTTCGCCGAGAAAAAGCTGTTCCCGAACGTCGACTTCTATTCCGGCATCATTCTGGAGGCGATGGGCTTCCCGACCTCGATGTTCACCCCGATCTTTGCTCTGAGCCGCACCGTCGGCTGGGTGTCGCAGTGGAAAGAGCAGCTGGCCGACCCCGGGCACAAGATCGGCCGGCCGCGGCAGCTGTACCTGGGCGATACGCTGCGCGACTATGTGGATATCGAAAGCCGCTGAACGCTGCTGCGTGGTTAATCGGAAAATGGCCCCGGTCCCGGACGGACCGGGGCCTTTTTTGTCTTCGGGTGGTGATCGTTTCCGATATTGACATAATGCACCATCCAGCCCGGCCACTAACCCCCTGCCGGCAACCGAAAACCCGGTTTTCTTGACCGGCGGCGGGCATCCGTTAACGCTGTTGGGCGTCTGTTTGTCTGCAGTCCGTGTCAAAGGATTCCGCCATGTTACCGATTTACCTCTTGTGCCTTTTGGGCGTTGGAATCGGCGTCGCGATATATGACGCCGTAAAGGACGACGACGACGAAAACACGACCGCCACGATAGACGGCACCGACGGGGACGACCTGTTGACCGGATCGGCGGGGAACGACAATATCACCGGCTTTGCCGGCGACGATCACCTGACCGGCAACGGCGGCAACGATGCGCTGGACGGCGACGCCGGCAATGACACGCTGCTGGGCGGGGCCGGCGACGACCGGCACACCGGTGACGAAGGATCGGACATCGCGTTGGGCGGCGACGGCAACGATCTGATGTATGGCGCCGAAGACGATGACTACCTTCAGGGGGAAAACGGCAACGACACCTTGAATGGCGACCGTGGCGACGATCTGGTGGATGGCGGCGCGGGCGACGACACGCTGAGCGGTGGCGCCGGTGACGATGTCATTGTCGGCGGCGACGGCGAGGACACGCTGACCGGCGATGGCGGCGAAGATCAGCTGTACGGCGGCGACCTGCTGTCGCGCCCCCTGACCGAAACGGAACTGACGGATATCCGCGCGACGGTGCTGGCCGGGGGCGACGCGACATTGCCCGTCGGGGTCAGCTATGCGGTAACCGACGATGGCGCGGCCGATACGCTGGACGCCGGCAACGGCGACGACACGCTGTATGTCGGCGATGGCGACACCGCCACGGGCGGTGCCGGGTCGGACGTCTTCTATCTTCTGGATGGCGAAGAAGCCGACCCCGCCCGCGTACTGGATTACATCTCTACCGAGGACGCGCTGATCTACGTCTATGACGAAGGCGCCCCCGAACCGGCGTTGAGCGTGGTCGACAATGGCGACGGGACACACACGGTGAGCGCGGACGGAGTGGCGGTGGCGCTGGTTTCGGCGACGTCGCTGACAGCGCAGGAGATTTCGCTGTACGAACGCGGCAGCGTGGCCGGCGCGCCGGTCTGACCCGGCTCAGCCCCGCAGCGACGGCAGACCGATACCGGTGGCGCCAAAGCCGCCGTCTGCGGCCAGAACCTGCCCGGTGACATAGCTTGCGGCGTCGCTGACCAAAAAGGCGATGACCTCGGCGATTTCACTCTCTTGGCCGTAGCGGTTTAGCGGGATCGCGTCGTGATAGGCCGCGCGAATGTCATCGGTATGGACCGCCATGGCCAGTTTGGTGTTCACCGGCCCCGGGGCGACGGCATTCACCCGGATGCCAAGTTCGCCCAGTTCGGCGGCCTGTTGCAGCGTCAGATGGGCGAGCGCGGCCTTGGATGTTCCGTAAGCCACACGCAGGGTGCTGGCGCGCAGACCCGAGATCGAAGTGATGTTGACCACCGCGCCGCCGCCGTCGGCGGCCAGCATCGAGGTGAACGCCTGCGTCATAAGGAACGGGCCATCCAGGTTGGTGGCCATCACGGTGCGCCAGCGGTCAAACGTGGTCTCGGCGATCGGACCGAAATCGGCAACACCGGCATTGTTGACCAATGCGTCCAGCCGGCCAAAATGTTGCGATACCTGATCCCAGGCATCTTCGACCTGGGCTGGGTCGGACACATCCGCCACGACCGCAACGCCCTCGCCGAGGTCCCGCACCGCCTGGAACAATTGCGCCTCGTCCCTGTCGAGCAGGGCGACGTTCCAGCCCCTGTCCAACAGTGTCCGTGCAGTGGCAAGTCCGATCCCGCGCGCGGCACCGGTAATCAGGGCGGTTTTCATGGCCGGACCTCCGAAGATAGAAGGCCATTGTGGACCCCGCCGCCGTGCCCTTGTCAAGCATCGTGACGGAACGCTGAGGATTGGCGCGCACGCGCGGCTGTTGCATTGGCATCTGCAACCTGCCACCGTTCCGAACGCTGCAGAAAACGCAGCGGCGTCCGGGGAGGCAAACCAATGCACGCAACAGTAATCGGTGCCGGCCCGGCCGGGCTGGCGGCAGCGGCCTGTCTGGTCCGCGAGGGTATCGAGACCCGGATACTGGAACAGGCGGCTGACGTTGGATCCTCGTGGCGCAACCATTATGGGCGGCTGCACCTGCACACGGCGCGTGGACGATCCGGGCTGCCGGGGCTTGCCATGCCGGCACGTTACGGACGGTATCCGTCACGCGCCGATATGGTCGAATATCTGGAAACCTACGCCGCGCATTTTGGTCTGGAACCCCGGTTCGGGGTGACCGTCGAAACGGTGCGCCCGGATCCGGATGGCTGGATCGTGCAACATTCAGAGGGAACAGACAATTCGGACGCGGTGGTCTTTGCTACCGGGCTGAACGGCATGCCGTTTCGCGCGCCCCTACCGGGGCTGGATGATTTCACGGGAACAGTGCTGCATTCCAGCGACTACCACGCCCCGGGACGCATGGCATCACAACGGGTGCTGGTGGTGGGTTTCGGCAATTCCGGTGGCGAAATCGCCCTGGATCTGGCCGAGGCCGGGGCGCGGGTCACGCTATCGGTGCGCGGACCGGTGAATATTCTGCCCAAGGAGATCTTTGGCGTTCCGATCACGTCGATGGGCCTGTTGCGCAAGATACTCCCCTATCGGGTCGCCGATGCCATAACCGCGCCCGTCCTGCGGGCCAAGATCGGGCGGCCCGAGGATTATGGTCTGAAGAGCGCGGGCAAGGGGCCGGCGGCGCAGGTCATCGAGGATGGGCGGATCCCGCTGATCGACATCGGAACGCTGTCGGCAATCCGGGACGGGGCGATCACCGTCCGCCCTGGCATCGACAGGATCGACGGAGGAACGGTCCATTTTGTCAACGGCACCGCCGAACCGGTCGACGTCATCCTCCTGGCAACCGGATACCGGGTGGACCTGCGCGCAGTGCTGCCCGAGACGCCGGAGGTGTTGGACAGGGGCGGAAAACCCCTTGTATCGGGGGCAGAGACCGACGCGCCGGGGCTCTATTTCTGCTCTTATCACGCCTCTGCCGAAGGCCAGCTGCGGCAGAGCGGACTGGAAGCCGAGGCCATCGCCCGACGGGTCCGCAAATCCGCGACCTAGACGCCGAGGCACCAGCGCATGATGGCCTTTTGTGCGTGCAGGCGGTTTTCGGCCTCGTCAAAGATGACCGAATGCGGGCCGTCCATGACCGCGCTGGTCGCTTCCTCTTCGCGGTGCGCGGGCAGGCAGTGCATGAAGAGTGCGTCCGGCCTGGCATGGGACATCAGCCGTTCGTTCACCTGATAGGGCCGCAGCAGGTTGTGGCGACGTTCCTTGGCTGACTGGGCGTCATGCATCGAAACCCAGGTATCGGCCACCACCAGATCAGCACCTTCGACCGCCTTGAAGGCATCGCGCTCGATAGTGATTTTGGACCCTTTCTTGCGGGCATACCCCACGAATTCCTCCTCGGGGTCGAACTGCGCGGGGCCGGTAAAGGTCAGGTCGAAGCCGAATTGACCGGCCGCATGCAGGAAGGAGGAGCAGACATTGTTGCCGTCGCCGGTCCAGACCACTTTCTTGCCCGCGATCGGACCACGGTGCTCTTCGTAGGTCAGAACGTCGGCCATGATCTGACAGGGATGGGTGCGGTCGGTCAGCCCGTTGATCACCGGCACGTCGGCATATTCGGCCATTTCGATCAGCACGTCTTCGTCGAAGGTCCGGATCATGATCAAGTCGACGTAGCGCGACAGGACGCGGGCGGTATCGGCGATGGTTTCGCCATGGCCCAGCTGCATGTCGTTTCCCGACAGCAGCATGGTCTGACCGCCCATCTGGCGCACCCCGAGATCAAAGGAAACACGGGTCCGGGTCGAGGGTTTTTCGAAGATCAGCGCCACCATCTGGCCGGCCAGCGGCTGGTCGTCATCGGGGGCCCCCTTGGGGCGGCCGAGGCGCGCCTGCTTCATTTCTCCGGCCTGGGTGATCATGTTGCGCAGATCGGCGGCGCCGGTCTTATGAATATCGAGAAAATGGTTCATATCGGTCAGCTTTTTGCAATTGACGAAGGCCGGGGGCGCTGCCCCCGGACCCCCGGGATATTTCGGAACAGAAGAAGATCAGGGCGCCGCGACGGCCGTGGCGGCCCGGTCGAGGCGGGTGAAGGCCTCGGTGATATCCTCGTCGGTCAGCGTGAGAGGGGGCAACAGGCGGATGACGTTGTCGGCGGCCGGGACCGTGATCACGAGATTGTCGTATCCGGCCCGGACCACGTCGACGTTGGGCACCCGACATTTGAGGCCCAGCATCAGGCCGGCCCCGCGGACCTCTTCGAAGACATCGGGATGGTCGGCGACCAGGCCCTCGAGCTTTTGGCGCAGCAGGGCGGACTTGCGGTTGACCTCGGCAAGGAAGGCCGGGTCGGCGACATGGTCCATCACGGTGCTGCCCACGGCGCAGCCCAGCGGGTTGCCGCCATAGGTGGAGCCATGGGTGCCGGCGGTCATGCCGGAGGCCGCCCGTTCGGTGGCCAGCACCGCGCCCAGCGGGAAGCCGCCGCCGATCCCCTTGGCCACCATCATGATGTCGGGGGTGATGCCGGCCCATTCGTGGGCAAACAGACGCCCGGTACGCCCCATGCCGCATTGCACCTCGTCGAGGATCAGCAGCAGGTCGTTTTCATCGCAGATCTGGCGCAGCGCCTTGAGGTCGGCATCGGGGACCGGGCGGATGCCGCCTTCGCCCTGCACCGGTTCGATGAGGATCGCCGCCGTCCGGTCGGTGATCGCGGCGCGGACGGCATCAAGATCGCCGAACGGCAGATGCACGAAACCGGGCAGGACGGGACCGAACCCCTTGATCATCTTTTCCGAGCCGGCCGCCGCGATTCCGGCGGAGGAGCGGCCGTGGAAGGATCCGTCGAAGGTGAGGATCTCGACCCGCTCGGGCTGTCCCGCCTCGTAGAAGTACTTGCGCGCCATCTTGACGGCCAGTTCGCAGGATTCGGTGCCCGAGTTGGTAAAGAACACCGTATCGGCAAAGCTGGCATCCACCAGCTTGTCCGCAAGCGCCTGCTGTTGCGGAATCACATAGAGGTTGGAGACGTGCCAGAGGTTCTGCGCCTGGTCCGTCAGCGCCTTTACCAGCGCCGGGTGAGCGTGACCGAGCGCATTCACGGCAATGCCTGAGCCGAGGTCGAGAAAGCGTCGGCCATCCGCCTCGGTCAGCCAGGCGCCTTCGCCTTTGACAAACGCAAGGGGTGCACGGTTGTAGGTCGGCAGGACGGACGGGATCATCGGATCTGTTCCTTTGGGCTGCAGGAGCCCCAGTGAGTGCATCAACAGGGGCGGTGTCGTCAACAATTTGAGAGGGGGGCGCGCCAATTTGCGGCGCGAACGATCAAAAGGGCCGGTTACGCGGCAGGGCGTCGGCGTCGCAGGTCGGAGATATATGCGGTTTTGATCATAAGGGCGCTTTAGATCAGCCGTACCGATATGAAAAGCGATTTGTTGTGCGCCAGTGGCGTCCGGGCTGTGCTGTGGCGCGGCTGCAATGGTCTTGCATCGGGTCCGCCTTTGCCGCAGGGCTGCGCGTATGTTTACTCCCAAGGCCGAAAACCCCGCGCTGGCAGCAGGGCTGATTCTGATGGCGACCGCCTTTATCGCGGGCACGACGCTGTTGGCGAAGGCGCTGGGAACCGGGGAACTGGGACCGGCGCTGCATCCGCTGCAAATCAGCCACGGGCGGTTTGTGTTCGCGTTCCTGGCCCTGGTCAGTGTCGCGACGGTTGTGCGGCCCCGGATCGAGGCGCCGCATTGGCGGCTTCATCTGGGCCGAACGCTGTTTGGCTGGGGCGGTGTGTCGCTGATGTTTGCCTCTGTTACGTTTATTCCGCTGGGCGACGCGACGGCCATCAGTTTTCTCAACCCGGTGTTTGCGATGATTTTTGCCATTGTTCTGCTGGGGGAGCGCGTCGGCCCTTGGCGGTGGGGGGCCGCAGCGATTGCACTGGCGGGCGCGATGATCCTGTTGCGGCCGACGCCAGAGAGTTTTCAGCCTGCTGCTCTGCTGGCCCTGGGGGCGGCCGTCGTGATGGGTATGGAGTTGATATTCATCAAGAAACTGTCAGGCCGGGAGCGGATTTTTCAGATCCTTCTGATCAACAACGGGATCGGGGTCACCATTGCAACGCTCGCTGTCTGGCCGGTCTGGCAGATGCCCAGCGCCTTGCAATGGGGCGGGCTGGCCGGGGTTGGATGCCTGATGGCTTGTGCGCAGTTGTTTTTCGTCAACGGCATGGCCCGGGCCGATGCGAGTTATGTTGCGCCGTTTAGCTATGCCACGCTGATTTTCGCCACGCTTTACGACTTTGCCGCATTTGGTTCGGTTCCCGATGTGATTTCTGTTGTGGGCAGTGGTGTGATCCTGGCGGGCGCCTTTGTGCTGGCCTGGCGGGAAGGGCGCGCGAAACGTCATGTGACCGAAGCCGTTCCGGCCTGTAACACCGCTTGTAACTCGGGCCGCAGTGACTAGAATAGAGTGTCGATACGGAATTTCGGAAGCGGCCGCGCTGGGTGGGCCGCTTTTAGCTTTGGAAGGGTGCCCATGTCCTGGACTGACGAGCGCGTAGACCTGCTCAAGAAAATGTGGAGCGAGGGCCAGTCGGCCAGCCAGATCGCCAAGGAACTGGGTGGCGTGACGCGGAATGCCGTGATTGGCAAGGTGCATCGTCTGGGTCTGTCGAACCGCACGGCGACCCCCGCCCCGGCCAAGACCGAGGCCAAGGAAAAGCCCGCGGCAGCGGCAGCGCCGAAACCCGAGGCCAAGCCCAAGCCGTCGCCCAAGACCGAACCGGCCCGCCCGGTCACCGCCGACGCGGCCCCGGCAAAGCCTTCGGTCCCGGCGCGCAAGCAGATCATCCCGGCGGGGCAGCCGCTGCCGCCGCAGCCGTCGGCCAACGAGATCAGCCCCGAGGCGCTCGCCAAGGTCAACGAGGTTGAAAAGCAGGCGAAGAAACTGAGCCTGATGGAACTGACGGAACGCACCTGCAAGTGGCCAGTCGGCGATCCGGCGACCGAAGATTTCTGGTTTTGCGGACTGCCGGTACAGACCGGAAAGCCCTATTGCGAGGCTCATGTCGGCGTTGCATTCCAGCCGATGAGCGCCCGGCGCGACCGTCGGCGCTGATCCCGAAACGCTTCAGCCTTTCAGCGGAGTTTCAATCCTTGAGCGCGGCCACGACGCGTTCCAGCCTGGCGGCTGCGTCTTCGGCGAGTTCGGCCAGTTCCGGCGCGTCGGACAGCCCCGTGCCGCCCAGCATCTCGCGTGCATCGGGGATACGGACGCGTGTCAATCCGCCATCGGCCTCGACCGTCACGTTGCAAGGCAGCAGCAACCCGATCTCTGGCACTGCCGAGACCGCCCGGTGCGCCAGTTTTGGGTTGCAGGCCCCCAGAATCGTATAAGGCGGGAACTCCACCCCCAGTTTGGCCCGGAAGGTGTCGTGCATGTCGATACGGGTGATCACGCCGAACCCCTCGGCGGCGAGCGCTTCGGTCACTTCGAGGATGGCGTCGTCAAAAGACTTGGTCAGCGTTACGGCTGCATGTTGCATGAAACGTCCCTTTCCGGTCTGGCGTGATAACCAGTTTTCCGGAAAGGGCACATCCGGTCAATTGCCGGCGCCTTTATTTGATAGCGGTTATTTCACCGGAGCATGAGAGCTGAAATTCGGGATCGGGTTCTCCGAGGCCGGTTTCCCGTCGATGCCGGGCCAGTTGCCTTCGGCAAGGTTGATGTTGCCGGGAATGTCTTCTTCCCAGAAGCTCACCACGTTCTTGGTGATGTTCAGGTACAGCTTGTCATCGACGATCCGCCACAGTTCCGGGTTGCCCGGCACCTTGCCGCCCTTGCTGACGCCATAGGCGCAATGACCGTCATACTGCGGCGCGTAATGGGCCGGATTCTGCAGGAACGTGTCGCGGTTGGCCTCGGTGGCAAAGGCGAAGGTGGCGCCATTGTATTCGGCCGTGATGTCGGCATGGCCGGGAACCGGTTTCGGCTGCGCGCTGCCCACCGGGTTCTGGTGGAGGCTCCGGTAGGCGACCACATCGTAGCCGGACACGGCAAAACCGGTCGTGTCGACGAACTGGTCACCGGCAAAGGCCGGGAACGACAGAGCGGTGGTGGCGGCCAGCGCCAGAAGCAGGTGTTTCATGAGCAAGATCCTTGGCTTGGGGTGGTCCGGCACCATGCCGGGCTGTTTTGGACAATATGCAAAACGATTGCCTTGCGAAGGGGGCCTCGCGGTCCTGTGACAGGCCAAGAGATCGCGTGAACGCCTGTTCATGTGCATTTTCGCAAGGGTGCCCTGTGCGGATCGCCCCCTAGACATGCGGTAATGAACCATTACCTGTTGACGGAACGATGACAGGGGCGGACAGGCCGTCCCGCAACCAGCAGAGAGCAAGATATGAGCGATACCCCTTACACGCCGCCCGAAGTCTGGACGTGGGACACCGAAAGCGGCGGACGGTTTGCCAGCATCAACCGCCCGATCGCCGGGCCGACCCATGACAAGGAACTGCCGGTGGGCAAGCATCCGCTGCAGCTGTATTCTCTCGCCACCCCGAACGGGGTCAAGGTCACGGTCATGCTCGAAGAGCTCCTGGCGCTGGGCCACGAGGGGGCGGAATACGACGCCTGGATTATCAACATCGGAGATGGTGACCAGTTTGGCAGCGGATTTGTCGCCGCCAACCCGAATTCGAAAATCCCGGCATTGATGGATCACTCCGGCGAGACGCCGCAACGCGTTTTCGAATCCGGCGCGATCCTGTTGTACCTGGCCGAGAAATTCGGCGCGTTCCTGCCGGAAGACCATGCCGCGCGGACCGAATGCCTGTCCTGGCTGTTCTGGCAGATGGGCAGCGCGCCTTATCTGGGCGGCGGGTTCGGCCATTTCTACGCCTATGCGCCGGAAAAATGGCAATATCCGATCGACCGGTTCGCGATGGAAACCAAACGCCAGCTGGATGTTCTGGACAGGGAACTGGCCGAAAGAACCTATATCGCGGGCGACGACTATACGATCGCGGATATGGCGATCTGGGCTTGGTACGGGCAATTGGTACTTGGTCGGCTTTACAGCGCCGGGACCTTTCTGGATGTGGAGAGCTATAAGAACGTACAGCGCTGGGCCAAGGCGATCGACGCGCGTCCCGCGGTGAGCCGCGGGCGCATGGTGAACCGTGCATTTGGCGAGTTGCACACCCAGCTGCGCGAACGCCATGACGCGGGAGATTTCGAGACCCGCACTCAGGACAAGCTGGAACCCGCAGCGGAATAAGCCAGGCGGGACGGGGGCGCGCCTCAGCGGCCCCTGACGGGACCTCTTCGGCGCGCCCGGTTGCGACAAGCGCAACCGCAGGGCGGCAGCGGGCTGGCCAGAACCTGGCCAGCCCGCTGCCGCCCTGCCCCGCTTCCGGTTCCAACCGATGTTATTTTAGGATGGGCGGTTTGTCCGGATTGCTGCCGGGTGCCGGACGCACGGCCTGTTCAGCCACCTGTTCGGGCAAGTCGAACCGCAGGCCCGTGGCCTCCAGTCGCGCGGTGACAGGATCTTCGGGGCCGAAGAACCCAACATCCATTGCCCCCGCCTCGATTCCGGAAAACGTCAAAGCCTCGCCTGCGGCCTTGGCCAAAGCGCCTTCGGCCCCTTCAAGCGCACCGACAAACCCCAGCATGTGCCCGCGCCCACCGTCGTGGTATGTGACCGCAACGAGATAGGCGGCCTGGGCCAGCCCCTGCGCGGTAGCCAGCTTGGTATCCAACGCCAGCAACAGCGTCTCGGGCAAGCCGACCGGCGCCGAGACTTCGGCGATACGCGCCTCGACTTCGTCGGGGACATGACCCAGCGTCTGGTACAGCCAGCCCATCGCCTCGGCCGGGATCAGGATCGAGGAGGGCGCGACCTCGAGGTTCACCCCCAGCCCGAGCCCCTGCCCCGCCATCATCTGTGCCAGAACCCGGCCGGACAGCGCCGCGTAAGGGGCCGGGCGTCCCGCGAATCGAGCCAGCCGTTCTTCCCGGTCAAAAGCCAGTAGGAACCGTCCATCCGCCACGTCGAAGACTTCAGGCGAGATATTTTCGTCGCGCGCCTCTTCGGTCAGCATCAGGAACAATTCGCTGTCGGCCAGCCGTTCGTAGAACCGCAACCGCGCGGCATCATCTTCCGGCGCGGCCTCCATCGCGATGTGCGCGGTATCCAGCGGGGTTTCTTCTGTCATCTCAGCACCTCCTGAACCCGGCTTCGCAGAACGGGCAGCAAATCCGCCTCGAACCAGGGGTTCTTCTTGAGCCACCCGGTATTGCGCCACGACGGATGAGGCAAGGGGAAGACCTGCGGCGCATGATCCCGCCAGGCGGCAACGGTCGCCGTAACGGTCTCACGGCTGCCGAGGTGCCAGCGATGCGCATGCCCGCCGACCAATATTTTCAGTTGAACCCCGTCCAGGTTCTGCATCACCTGCCCGTGCCAGGTTCGCGCACAGATGGCCGGCGGCGGCAGATCCGCCTTTTTCGCGGAATATCCCGGAAAACAGAAGGCCATGGGCACCACCGCGACCCGGTCGCGGTCATAAAACTCATTCTCATCAATCCCGAGCCATTGGCGCAGCCTGTCGCCCGAGGGGTCGGTAAACGGCCGACCCGAAGCATGCACCCGTGCGCCCGGCGCCTGCCCTGCGATCAGCAATCGGGCCGAGGGCCGGAACCAGACGACAGGCCGTGGGACATGGGCGGTCGACGTCGCCGCGAACCTTTCGGCACATAGCCTACAGGCCCGGATCCGGTCCGCCAGCCCGGGTATGACCCCTTGCGTGTCGATCACGTCGTCCCCCGTATCAGGCCCGGTATGCGGGGCGGTTTACACGGTTTGGCCCGCGGGACCGTGTTTGTCGCCGCTCTCGAAACAGTCTGTCGCCTAGCACCGGGGATGACAATCCCCGGCCTGCCCCCCAAATCACAAGGTAAATCACGTGCAAAGCGGCGTTCGTGTTCCGATTGCTATTGGCTATTTGTTTCACATTTCGACATAATGTGGCCAAATTCGGCGAGTAGGCCGTTAACGTCCCTCTGATAAGGAGGTTCAGGCCAGAGCAGGCGCCAAAGAAACAAGAACCGGACCCGACCCGCACAAGGCAGTGCAGGACCACAGCATGTTAGAATTCGACAACGTCAGTAAATCTTTCTGGACGGGGACACAGCGCAAGGTGATCCTTGACCGGGTATCGTTCCGCGTCGAATTGGGCAAATCGCTGGGTATTCTGGCGCCGAACGGCACTGGCAAAACGACGTTGATCAACATGATGGCCGGGCTGGAAAAACCGGACGAAGGTGAAATCCGCCGGCTGTGCAACATCTCTTTCCCGCTGGGGTTCATGGGCGGGGTGATCGGCCGGATCTCGGCGATAGAAAACTGCCGCTATATTGCCCGGCTTTATGGCATGGATCCCGACTATGTCGAAGCCTACTGCAGGTGGCTGTGCAACCTCGGAGAGTATTTTGATCAGCCGTTGGGCACCTATTCCGCCGGCATGCGGTCGCGGTTTTCCTTTGCCCTGATGCTGGCGCTGGATTTCGACATTTACCTGGTGGACGAGGGTATGCCCAGCACCACGGATGTGGAGTTCAACAAGAAAGCCGGCGCGATCCTGAAGGAACGGCTTGAAACGACGACCATTGTAATTGTGTCGCACCAGCCCGCGACATTGGAAAAATTCGCCCGCTCGGCGGCCGTTCTGATGGATGGCCACCTGCATATGTTCGACACCTTGGAAGAAGCCAAACAACTTTATGACTATGAAACCCAAGGCTAAGAAATTCCGCATCCGCCGCAGCCCGACGGCCGCGGCGGCCAATGCAACCTCTGCTGCAACATCTGGAGCTGCGGCGACGAACGCGGTGCCTGCCGCGATGCCCGCCACCCAAACGGCAGCCCAGCCCCGGCCGGATACTGCGGCCGAGCCAGCCCGGCCGCGTCCCGTAGATCCGCCGCAGGCGTCGCAACAACCACCAACCGCCCAGCCCCAATCCGCCCCGCCCGACTCCGCCCCGCAGGGCGAGGTCGCCTCGGCCCGAGAAGCCCGCGCGGACACGGATATCGATGCGATCCGTCGCGAAGGCCTGACCGGTCGGCAGCTGCGCATGGCGCGGCGCGTTGCCCAGAAGCACAACCTGCCGGCCACCTCGGATTTCGATGCGGTCCGGTTGCTGCGACAACACGGGATCGACCCGTTCCAGCGCTCCAACATGCTGGAGCTCGTCGTACCCCAAAGCGGCGGAAACGCTGGCAACGGGCAGGAGGATGGCGCCAACCGGGACCGGGTGCAGTTGCCACAGACAGTGCCGGCCAAGAAGCAAACCCTGCCGTCGACCGAACTGAGCCCGGCCGAGCGGCGCAACCGCGAAATTGGCGAGATCCAGCGCGACATCATGAAGCGCCGGCGGCGCAAGACGCTGCTGTTGCTGACCCGATTGGCGTTTTTTGTGCTGCTGCCCACTTTGATCGTGGGCTGGTACATGTACGCCGTTGCAACGCCGCTTTACGCCACCAAATCGGAATTCCTGATCCTAAAGGCCGACAACGGCGGCGGCAGCGGTCTTGGCGGGTTGCTGAGTGGCACCCAGTTCGCCACCAGCCAGGATTCGATCGCGGTGCAGTCCTTTCTGCAATCCAAGGATGCGATGCTGCGTCTGGATCAGGACCTCGGCTTCAAGGACCATTTCACGCAGGATTGGATCGACCCGATTCAGCGGCTGGGCGACAACCCGTCCAACGAAGAAGCCTACAAGACATACCAGAAGAACGTCAAAATCGGCTATGACCCGACAGAAGGCGTGATCCGTATGGAAGTTGTCGCAGCGGACCCGCAGGTCAGCGCCCAATTCTCGCGGAACCTGATTTCCTATGCCGAACAACGTGTGAACCATCTGTCCGAGCAAAAGCGCGAGGACCAGATGAAAGACGCGATGCAGGGCTTTGAAAACGCGCAGGCCGAACGCCGCAAGGCGCAAGAGGCGCTGGTTGAACTGCAGCAAAAGGGCGCGATCCTGGATCCCGAAGGTGTCATTGCCGCCCTGCGAAGCCAGATCAACAACATCGAAACGCAGCTGCAGGAACGGCAGCTGGACCTTGCCGCGCTGCTGGACAACACGCGCCCGAACCGGGCCAAGGTCGACGGTGCCAGTGGGGATGTGCGCAGGCTGGAAGAGCTGCTGACACAGCTGAACCAGCGGATGGTCGACGCGTCGAAAGGCGAAAACTCGCTGGCCCAGCTGAGCGTC
This sequence comes from Seohaeicola saemankumensis, assembly GCF_020171285.1. Lineage (GTDB taxonomy): Bacteria > Pseudomonadota > Alphaproteobacteria > Rhodobacterales > Rhodobacteraceae > JAIUZI01. The sequence goes on along the minus strand of NZ_JAIUZI010000005.1, from coordinate 38,593 downwards.
CGGATCCAGATGGCCCAGGCCGACCTGGCCACCCGTGACATGATGCTCCAGTCCGCATTGCAACAAGTGGAACAGACCCGGATGGAGGCCTACCGGCAGGTCCGTTACCTGACCATCTCGGTTGAGCCGGTGGCCAGCGAAGAGGCTACCTATCCGCGCAAGTTCGAGAATACGATTTTGGCATTCCTGATCTTTTCCGGTATCTACCTGATGATCTCGCTCACCGCGTCGATTCTGAGAGAACAGGTAACGTCGTAATCACATGAAACATGTCAAAGTCGCCGATCTCACCATTGGCAATGACCAGCCCCTGACGATCATCGCCGGGCCCTGCCAACTGGAAAGCGCCGACCACGCGCAGATGATCGCCGGCAAGATGCAGGAGATATGTGCCGCGGCGGGGGCGCAGTATGTGTTCAAGGGCTCGTTCGACAAGGCCAACCGCACGTCGCTGTCGGGCAAGCGTGGCATGGGCATCCGCGCCGGGCTGAATGTGCTGGACGGGGTTCGCAAGAAACTGAACGTGCCGGTCCTGACTGATGTGCATGCCCCGCCGCAGTGCAAGCTGGCCGCCGAGGCGGTGGACATCATCCAGATCCCGGCCTTCCTGTGCCGCCAGACGGACCTGTTGCTGGCTGCTGGCGAAACCGGCGCGGTCGTTAACATCAAGAAGGGTCAGTTTCTGGCGCCTTGGGACATGGCAAACGTTGTGGCCAAGGTTGAAAGCACCGGCAATGAACGCATCCTGCTGACCGAGCGCGGCGCATCATTTGGATACAACACGCTTGTGGCGGACATGCGCTCGCTTCCGGAAATGGCCAAGACCGGATATCCGGTCGTCATGGACGCCACCCATTCGGTACAGCAACCGGGCGGTCAGGGCGGATCTTCGGGCGGTCAGCGTGAGTTCGCTCCGGTGATGGCACGGGCCGCCGTTGCCGTTGGCGTTGCCTGCGTTTTCATCGAAACGCACGAAAACCCGGACAATGCGCCCTCTGACGGGCCGAATATGGTTCCGCTCGACCAGATGGCGGGATTGATTGACACATTGATGGCGTTGGATGGCATTGCCAAGGCAAACCCCGTCCAGCTTTGACGATAACTTAAAAGAGACTTTCTCATGACCAAACCTGCCGCCACGGTGACCCAGAACACCTGGAAATTCCTGCGCGATCCGATGATCAAGCCTACCGGCTTTCGCGAGTATGACGCACGCTGGAAGTACCCGGACGAAATCAACCTGCCCGGCATGACGGCGCTCGGGCTCGGGATTGGCACGCAGATGCACAAACGCGGCATCGAACCGGTCATCGCGGTCGGCAACGACTACCGTGATTACTCTCTGGCGATCAAGAACGCGCTGGTCATCGGCCTGATGCAGGCCGGCGTACAGGTCAAGGATATCGGCCCCTGCATTACACCGATGGCCTATTTCAGCAGCTTTCACCTGGGTGTGCCGGGGGTTGCGATGGTCACGGCCAGCCACAATCCCAATGGGTGGACTGGCGTCAAGATGGGCTTTCAGATGCCGCTGACCCATGGCCCCGATGAAATGGGCGAATTGCGCGATATTGTGCTGGAGGGCGCCGGCGAGCCCCGTGCGGGCGGCGGGTACGAGTTCGTCCCCGGTGTGCGGGCGGCCTATCTCAACGACCTGGCCGGCGATTTCAAGATGAGCCGGCCGCTAAAGGTGGTCTGCGCCACCGGCAACGGAACCGCCGGTGCCTTTGCTCCTGAACTGCTAAAGCGGATCGGGGTCGAGGTCGTGCCCAGTCACAATGCGCTGGATTACACGTTCCCGCATTACAACCCGAACCCCGAAGCGATGGAAATGCTGCACGACATGTCGGACAGCGTGAAAGACTCGGGTGCGGATTTCGCACTGGGCTTTGACGGCGATGGCGACCGCTGCGGCGTCGTCGACGACGAGGGCGAAGAGATCTTTGCCGACAAGGTGGGCGTCATCATGGCCCGCGACCTGTCCAAGATCTATCCGAACGCCACCTTTGTCGCGGATGTGAAATCCACCGGCCTCTTTGCCTCTGACCCCGAGTTGAAGGCCAACGGGGTCAAGGCGGACTATTGGAAGACCGGGCATTCCCACATGAAACGCCGGGTACACGAGCTGGGCGCGCTGGCGGGGTTCGAGAAATCGGGCCACTACTTTCTGGCCGAACCGGTTGGACGCGGATACGACGACGGCATGCGGGTCGCGGTCGAGATCTGCAAGCTGATGGACCGCAACCCCGACATGAAGATGTCCGACCTGCGCAAGGCGTTGCCGAAAACGTGGTCGACGCCGACCATGTCCCCCTATGCCGCCGACACCGAGAAATACGACATTCTCGACCGGCTGGTGGCCAAGCTGGTCGCCAAGGCGGATGCCGGCGACACCTTTGCCGGTCGCGCGATCAAGGAGGTCGTCACCGTCAACGGCGCACGGGTTATCCTCGACAACGGATCGTGGGGCCTGGTGCGGGCGTCTTCCAACACGCCCAACCTCGTGGTGGTCTGCGAAAGCTCGGACAGCGAAGAGGAAATGCGCGCGATCTTTGCCGAGATCGACGCCGTCATCCGGACCGAACCGGGCGTCGGGGACTACGACCAGAAGATCTGAACCGCGTCTGATGACCGGTCGGGGCCGTTCCAAGCCGGGGCGGCCTTTTTTTGTGCTTCGTCAAACCTTCTCGCAGGTCTGTACGGTAAACACGTGCACCGACGAATGACGCCGGTGATAGCCGATATGTTCGTTCTTTCCAAAGAACATGTTCCGCGTCGACACAACCACGATGGCCCCGGGGCCCAAGGTATCGGCCGCGACGTTCATCTGTGTCGGCGCCTTGATCGACCCGCCGGAATGCCCGTAACACTCCATCGCATTCGCACTGGGGTGCGCTGGGCAGTCAAACAGCATCGTTCGGCCCGACACCAGCATGACCGCCTCATCATCCGGTTCGATCTCGCGAACCAGCAATGTGGCCGGTTCAGCCCCCTGTGCCGGTTGCAAAGTGCAGGAAACATCCGCAGCAGCGCCAGTGGCAAGCCCAATGGCGGCAAGGATTGACCAGAGGTTCATGTGGCTCTCCTCTGCAAGGGTTTACAGGCCCGTCCCGACCTGTCCATCCGGCAGAGTACCACGGATCGCCTTGTTTGCGTCGCGCTTTCGGAGTTTGACGCCAAAGAGGAACCGCGCGTCTCCGGCGCAAGTTACATCCCGCTTTGGAACGCTCAGTCCACGCCCAAAAGCTTTAGCAGCCCCTTCTTGGCCTCATCTTCCAGCTTGTCCTTTAGGGCTTCTTCCAACGATTGTTGATCGGTGACCGGCACCTCCAGCTCCTCCGAGAGTTTCTCGCGCAGCTTCTCCTTGGCCTCGGCCTCGATCTCGTCCTGTTTCGCCTCCAGATCGGCCTTGGTCGCGGCCTCCAGGTCGGCGCGGATCTTGGGTTTGCTCCACGGGCCCTTGACCGACACCGGGATCGCGATGCCCTGCCCCGATCGGGCGCGCAGCGCGACCGGCGTGAACAAATAGTCGATGTCACGCGTGCCCAGCCCGATGCGGCCCGCCCCGTCGACGCGAAAGTTCTTGAGCGACATCAGCAAATCATCGTTCTGCAGGTTGCCCGAGGCCATGGTGAACGTCCCCGTCAGGCTGTCGAAAACGGTGGTGCCGCCCGCGCCGGTACCGCTGCCCATCAGCCGGTCCAGATCGAGGCCCGAAATCACCCCCTGCCCCATTTTCAGGCTGCCGGAGCCTGAAAGCGAGCGCATAATCGCATCCATCGATTGGCCAACACCCAGAAAATTCAGCGTGCCGTCAGCCTTGCCCGACAACCGCCGATATCCCGCCAGATCGCCCAGCGCCTGTTCCGTCTCGATCCCGGTCATCGTCAGCTTGCCGCCAACGGACAGCCCGTTGCGGTTATTGGCCACGAGCTGCCCGCTGATACGGCCGCCAAACACGGTCGCCGGATCCAGCTTTAACACCCCTCGGGAGCGATCGATGCTCAGCGTCGCATCTGTCGGCCCCAAACGTACCGTCCCGGTATCAAGGCTGTCGGCGGTCAGCCGAATTGCGCCCTGCACCAGCCCCAGTGCCGAAGCATCAATCGGAGTTTTCGACCAGCCATCCGTTGCGGGGCCGGATTGGTCGGACATATAAGCGGAAAGGTCCAAGTGCTTTGCCCAGAGACGGGCAGTGAGATGGGTCGGCGCGCCAGGCCGCAGATCTGCCTCGCCGGTGACCGTGTTTTCGCCCAGGCGCAGACCCATGTTGCGCAGCGACAGCTGCCCGTCCGAGGTATAGGTCGCATCCGCCGCGCCAGCAGCGGCAGCGTCCGGACCGGAGCCCAGAAGCCCCCCCAGATTGGGTGTCTGCGCCTCGAAACGCCCGGCGCCTGCACCGCCGCTGTTGATGCGTCCGCGAAACTCAGCCCTGCTGCCGGCCAAGTTGAGATCGGCCTCGACCGGCACCAGCCCACCGGACAGGAACGCCGGGAAATCGCTGATCCGACTTTTGACGATCAACAGATTTCCTAGGGAGGCAGGCAGGCTCAGGTTCAGCGTGGCGGGCTTGTCCGGGTCCGGCCAGCGCAACTCGGCATCCAGCGGACCGATGATCAGCGGGTCGCTGCCCGGCGTGGAATAGACCAGCCGTGCGTCAGTCAGCTCCACCACGTCCAGCGAAACGGGCGGCAGCTCCCCTCCAGGGCCGGCGGTTTCCGAAAACTGCCAGTTTCCGCGCCCGTCCGCGTGGCGGGCCAGACGCAGCGTCGGCGCATCGGCCCGCAGACGGGTGAACCGAACCTTGCCAGAGAGCAGGTCCGGTACCGAAAGCGCCGCAGACAGTGCGCGTGCCGTCAGCATCGGTTCGGGACCGGCCCAGGCTGTGTTGCCCAGGATCACGTCACCGACATCAATCGCAAGCTCGGGCCAGAGGCTGAACCGCGCCTGCCCGTTGATGGTGACCTCGCGGCCGGTCTGTTTTTGCAACTGATCGGCCAGCACTGCGGCCATACGATCGGCTGGCAGCAAGAGGACACCGGCGACGACGATCAACGCCGCAACCAGCAGCGCGCCCAGAATGCGAAAGGTCCACATTGCCCGATCCTCGACCCTTGTTTTGCCACAGCGTAACGCGCCGTTGCGGGATTGCGCAATCACGTGGCCCCTATGCACCGCCCCCTGCCCGTCATATATGCGGACCATGAGCACCAATCCGCCAAATCTTCGCCCCGACCTCGCCCCCGCGGCCCGCCTGTCAGACGACCGGCGCAGCGGCCAACCCAGCATTGGTATGGTATCGCTGGGCTGTCCCAAAGCGCTGGTGGACAGTGAACGCATCCTGACGCGGCTGCGCGCCGAAGGTTATGGGATCTCTCCGGACTACGCCGGGGCGGATGCGGTGATCGTGAACACGTGCGGATTTCTGGATAGCGCCAAGGCGGAGAGCCTCGACGCCATCGGCGAGGCGTTGTCGGAAAACGGCAAGGTGATCGTGACCGGATGCCTGGGCGCGGAGCCCGACTATATCCGCGAGCATCACCCGCGCATTCTGGCCGTGACAGGCCCGCATCAATACGAACAGGTGCTGGACGCGGTTCACGGCGCGGTGCCGCCGTCGCCAGACCCCTTCGTGGATCTTTTGCCCGCGTCCGGGGTCCAGCTGACCCCACGCCATTATTCTTATCTAAAGATTTCAGAAGGCTGCAATCACAAGTGCAAGTTCTGCATCATCCCGGACATGCGCGGACGTCTGGTATCGCGGCCCGGCCATGCTGTTCTGCGCGAGGCCGAAAAGCTGATCGACGCCGGTGTGCGGGAGTTGCTGGTAATCTCTCAAGACACAAGCGCTTACGGGGTTGACCGAAAGTATGATGTGAACCTGTGGAAAAACCGAGAGGTCCGCAGCCACATCACTGACCTGTCACGTGAGCTTGGACAGCTTGGGGCATGGATTCGCTTGCATTATGTTTATCCCTACCCGCATGTGCGCGAGCTGATCCCCCTGATGGCGGACGCGGACAACGGCGTGCTGCCTTATCTGGACATTCCTTTCCAACATGCCCATCCGGATGTGTTGAAACGCATGGCGCGCCCGGCGGCGGCGGCGCGGACCTTGGACGAGATCCGCGCCTGGCGGGCGGACTGCCCGGACATTACTCTGCGCTCGACCTTTATCGTCGGTTATCCCGGAGAAACCGAGGACGAGTTCCAGACGCTGCTGGATTGGCTGGACGAGGCGCAACTGGACCGGGTTGGTTGTTTCAAATACGAAAACGTCGATGGCGCGCGCTCGAACGCGCTGCCCGATCACGTGCCGGAAGAGATCAAGCAGGATCGCTGGGAACGCTTCATGGAGAAAGCGCAGACGATTTCGGCCGCGAAACTGGCGGCCAAGGTCGGCCGCACGTGCCAGGTCATCGTGGACGAGGTCGACGAAGAGGCCGCCACCTGCCGCACCACGGCCGATGCGCCCGAGATCGACGGAAATCTCTTCATCGATGAGGATTTCGAAACGCTCAAACCCGGCGACATGGTCGCGGTCACGGTTGAAGAGGCCAGCGAGTACGATCTTTGGGGTGCGATAAAGCGATAACGCGCATGGGGTTATCCCCCGCCAGCCTGTCACCGTTTCCACTAATCTGACATATCACGAAACAACCCGCAGATCGGGTGCAAGCCTGTCGATAACAACTTGCCGGGTCGCCCGGTGCTGTCTGTGGCGGGTCAAATGTGATCTGACGGCACGCAAGGATCCCAGATGGATCCTCTGGCGCCACGCCTCGACATTGCCAAGCCGCGCGACCGCGTTATCATCATTGTCTCACAGCGAGGATGACCCAGCCATGACAGACAGCACCCCCCGTATCGCCCAGAAGGCACCGTTTCCCGTCGAGGTGGAAGAGGGCAAGACCTATTTCTGGTGCGCCTGCGGTCGGAGCAGCAAGCAGCCGTTTTGTGATGGCAGCCACAAGGATACCGGTTTCAGTCCGATCAAATACACGGCCGAGGCAAGCCGCAAGGTGTTCTTTTGCGGGTGCAAGGGATCCGGCAAGGCCCCGCTCTGCGACGGGACACACTCAAAGCTGTAGTTCAGTTGGCCGGTCAGTCGTCGGGGTGCTGCATCTTTCGCAACCGGTTCAGGCACTCGGCGTTGGCGCAATGTTCGGGCGCGGTACGGGGGAAGCCTGTTTCCTTGGCGAGCCAGTTCGCACAGACGCTTTCACAACCCGACGCACGGCACCGGGTAACCATTTCAGCGTAGCCGGTTTCGGTCAGGTATCCCTGGGCCATTGCCTCGGACAGGTTGATCTGGAGGACGCGCGCGACCGAACGGGTCAGCCAGAAGTGTTTTTCAATTTCGCCGAGCGGGAAGGCACCGTCCATATCAGACCACCTCAGGTACTTTCGACCGTTCACGCTCCTTGAGCGCGGCAAAACGGCTGCGGTTCAGGCAGGTTCCGGGCGCACAATCCGTGGTTTCGTGACGGTCCAACCAGTCGCCGCATTCACCGGCCCAATTGCAGCGGCGGCAGGTCTGAACCATCCTGGCCCAGTCTTCCTGGCTCAGATCCCCGGCTTCCGATGCGCCAACCAGATCAGTATCGGTGGCCTTGGCCATGCGCGCCACCAAACGAACGTGGTCCATCAGTTTGCCGAGAACTTTCATGAGCCTTCCTCCGGTTCGCATCGTCACACGGCCGGCCGTGCGATGGCACGACAACCACAAGCAGGGTACCGCAGGCAAAAGCGATTGCCTTTGACTCATGTCAATCTGGCGTTGTCTGAACCGCTTTCAGGTAAGCCCGAACCGCATCCTGGACCCGGCGAAACCGGTCTCCGCCCAGTTTCTTACCACCATACCAACGCGTTACGATGACCAAATGTTTGTCGACCTCTTCCCGTTCCAGCATTCGTAAAATCACCATACCCGCCCCCGCCTCGCCGTCGTCGGCCTTGAGGTCACCGGTGGGCAAGCGGACCGCCCAGGTGTTGTGGGTCGCCTTGGCATAGGCCCGCTCGCGCTTCAACTCGGCCAGAGCGGCGTCTATGTCGGCCCTGCTGCCGACCGGCGCTCCGCTGACCGCATAGCGTGATCCGCGATCAGTCAGGATCACCCCCAGACGGGTCAGCTCCGGTGGGGCAGCTTTGGTCACTTAGGGGATCAATCCGAGTTGGCGTGAGGTTCGGCGCACGGTTTCGATTCGCGCACCATTGGGCGGATGCGTGCCCAGGAACCGGTCGCCCGGATCGGCAATCCTGGTGAAATACTGGGCACCCAGCAACGGATCGAATCCGGCGCGGTATGTGATCACGGTACCCAGTTCGTCCGCCTCCAGCTCAAATTCCTTTGAGTAGCTGCGCGCGCCTACTGCTTCACCCAGTTGCTGGGCCGCGGCCACATCTGCGGCACTGCCTCCGGTCAACGTGGCCAGACCGGCAAAGATTATCGCCCCCGCCGCCGCGTTCTGCGCCTGCCGCGCCAGATGCCCCGAAATGTGGTGCGCCGCTTCGTGACCCAACACAAAGGCCAGTTCATCGGCATTGGCGGTACTGTCGATCATTGCGCGGGTAAAGGTGATGACCGGTCGCCCGGACGGGTCCTCGCTTTGATAGGCATTGGGTTCGGCGCGGGGGTTCTTGTCCACGCGGATCAGGAAATCGCAGTTTGTCCCATTGGTCCGCCTGCGGCATTCCTGTTCGGCCACCGGTTCGATTGCGGCCACAACCTGCGCAAAGCTGGCGGTGCTGGGCTGGCTGGCGACCGGATCGGAGGCGGGCGCTGACGCCGGCCCGGTCGAATAGGTCACTTCGCAGGCGGCAAGGGTCAGCGGCAGAATGAAGAGAAATCGGCGCATGAGGGGTCTTTGGTTCAATGTCTGGTGGTTGAATTTATCACAGGCACGGACAGCGACCAGCCCTGTTCGGTCAATACCACGCGCAACCGGTTGCCAAGTCTGCAAAGCGACGGCACTCTGATCCCATGTTTACCATTGAGCATGAGTTCGACGCCACGGTTATCACCCTGGTCGATGAAGGCGAAGCGCCGCTGCTGGAGGACGTCACGATTAACTCCTTCGCGGAGTGCGTGACCTTGGAGCAGTATGACCCGCGCACGGACCGGGTACAGACAGTCACCTTGTCACCCGAACAATTGCGCGATCTGGCTGCTGCTCTGGATCTGCCCGAAGGCGTGTACCGCTTGCGCGAAGTTCCCCCGAAGTAAGGCCCGCGCGCGGCCGGGCGGAAAGTTTCTTTCAAGGAAATTTGCCTGCCGCACCTGCCCGTCCTGTTGGGCAAAAGCATACACTGGGTCAGTCATCGTGGATCGTGAACACCTTGTCCCGCGCGGTTTGCCCGCGCAAAAGCCGCAGCCGTGACGGGGGGACACCCAGTGCGGTTGCCAGCATCACCCGGACAGCCGCATTGGCCTTGCCATTTTCCGGCACCGCAGTGACCGCCGCCCGTAAGGCACCGTTTGATCTGGTCAGGCTGGCCCGCGCGGCCTTGGGTGTCACGCGCACCGTGATCTCGGCTCCGGGCCGGACAAGATCGGAGAGGTCGGGCAGATCGCGGATTTTCGGTTTGGCCATGCCAGCATGATTGCACCAGATCCTGCGACGGCGCCATGGGCCTGTGGCGCCGCGCGGCAATTTTGCCGTGAACGGGGAGATAATGCGCGCACGACCGAGAGCGGTGCAATCAACAGGATGTATCAGCGGCACGCGAGGTTTACTCGCCCCATTCCTCTCCTCGCGGACCGCCATAGTAGGTCTTGCGCGCCTGGCGTTCCGCTGCTGTCCGTCCGGGTGGCGGGCCAACACCGCCCGGCAGGCCGGTCACCGGTGTTTTGGGAGCGTAAATCTGAGTCCCCTGCGGCGACTTGAAATCTATTTGGCTTTGGCAAGCAGAGAGGCCGCCAATCGCGATGGCCGCTCCGATCACCCGAAACAGGCCGGGCATAAGCAAAGCTCCTTTGATGCGTCCAACTGCTGGTGCGCAGTGGCGACCGTTATCTGACGATAGCATGCGCGTTCGTGCGGACCCACGCAAGCACGACGCTCGGCGATTCACGATCACATGTGTTCAAACCCTTGAAACTTTGATCCGGCTGACCGAGATAGGGCAGGACGCGAAAGTAAAAAGGCTTTACATATGCCCGCCCCAAACCCTGCCGCATTGGATTTTCTGCTGACCCGGCGTTCCCGCCCTGCCAAGACATTGGTGGCGCCCGCCCCCACCCGCGAAGAACTGGCCCCTTTGTTGCAGGCCGCGGCCCGCAGCCCCGATCACGGCAAGCTGGAGCCGTGGCGGTTCATCGTTATCCAGAAAGCCGCCATGGCGCGTCTGGCCGATCTGACCGAGGCCCGCGGCGAGGCTCTCGGCAAGAGCCCCGAGGACATAGCAAAGGGCCGCAGCCAGTTTGACCAGGGCCATCTCGCCGTGGCGGTGATCGAGGTTCAAAAACAATCCGACAAGATCCCCGCGATCGAACAGACCTATGCGGCCGGGGGCGTTTGCCTAGCGCTCTTGAACGCGGCGTTGGCCGCCGGCTGGGGCGCCAATTGGCTGTCCGGCTGGATCAGCCATGACCGGGAGTTTTGCGAACAGGCCCTTGGGCTTTCTGCAGAAGAACGTATCGTTGGCTTTGTCCATATCGCGACCGAGGGCGCCAAGCCGCCCGAACGCCCCCGTCCCGATCTGTCGCAAATCACCGAGTGGGTTGATCAGTGATTTTTTCGGCGTTTTTCAAGGCGCTCGCCCAGATGGGAGACCCCAGGTTCCGCCGGGTACTTTTGCTGGGGATCGGGTTGACCTTTGCCTTGCTGGTGGCCGCCTACGCCGGCTTTCTATGGCTGATCGCCACGTTCGTGGATGAAACCGCCACCCTGCCTGTGCTGGGCGAGGTGCGGTGGCTGGATGATTTGCTGAGCTTTTCGTCGTTTGTCTTTATGATGGTGCTGTCGGTTTTCCTGATGGTTCCGGTCGCATCCGCAATCACGTCCATGTTTCTAGACGAGGTGGCCCAGGCTGTAGAAGACAAACATTATCCGCACCTGCCAAAGGTGGATCCGGTTCCATTTGGCGACGCCCTGCGCGACACCATCAACTTTCTGGGCGTGTTGATCGGGGCCAACCTGCTGGCCTTCATACTCTACGCATTTTTCGCGCCCGCCGCTCTGTTTATCTTCTGGGCGTTAAACGGATTTCTGTTGGGCCGGGAATACTTTACCCTTGCGGCGATGCGCCGGTTGGGGCGTCAGGGCGCGCGGGAGTTGCGGTCGAAACATGTCGGCACGATTTGGGCAGCGGGCACTCTGATGGCGATGCCGCTGTCGATCCCGATCGTGAATCTGCTGATCCCGATACTGGGCGCGGCCACCTTTACCCATATCTTTCACATGATCAGTGAGCGGAGATAGCGCAGCTTCGAAACGAGGGAGGACAGGGACATGATCATCGCTTTGGTACAGATCCCGCTGGAAGGCCCGAAACGCGAAACCGACGCGGTGATCCGCCAGTCGGTGGAATCGACCCGGATCTTTCACGAGGTAGCCGGTTTGCGGCGCAAGTATTACCTGAACTCGGAAGCCGGAGGTGGCGGTATTTATGAGTTTGACAGTCGGGAAAATGCCTTGGCCTGGTTCAACGACGGCTGGGCCGACTGGATGGAGGGGCGGTTTGGAGTCCGCCCGACCCTGACCCTGTTCGACAACCCGGTTGTTCTGGATAACGAAGCCGGCGAAGTTCGTGTTCGGGGGCGGGCGGTGCCGGCCCCTTGGAATACGGGCGAGCCCTGAGCCGGAACGCCCTGATTGGCCGCCCCGGTCAGCCCGCCGGCCCCATCCGGTCCATCCAGTCGAAATCCCGGACGTTGATCACACCGGAGATGATGATGCCGGCAATGATCGCCCACAGGACCAGCGCGACCACTGTCGTGATCTTGGCCTTGGTTTTCAGGTGGTGGTGTTCCGGCGCACCGGCATGGGTGCCGGGTTCGACGTTGCCCAGATCGCCCTGGGTCTGGATCCGGATCGGCAGTGCGACAAAGAATGTCATAAACCAGATCACCGCATAAAGCACGAGCGCCGAGGTGATGGACATGGGCATTCTTCCTTGTGATAGCAGATAATGGCCCAGGTGCCTCTACGGGCGCCCGGGCAGTCTTCTCGGGTAATCTGAGTGTTCAGATAGCGTCAGACCTGTTCCAATTCCACCAGGCAGCCATTGAAATCTTTTGGATGCAGGAACAGAACCGGCTTGCCATGCGCGCCGATCTTGGGCTCCCCAGAACCAAGGACACGTGCCCCGGTCGATTGCAGGTGATCGCGCGCCGCGAGAATGTCGTCAACCTCGTAACAGACATGGTGGATGCCACCCGAGGGGTTCTTGTCCAGGAAACCCTGGATCGGGCTGTTGTCGCCCAGCGGGTACAGCAATTCGATCTTGGTGTTGGGCAGTTCGATGAAAACCACGGTCACCCCGTGATCCGGTTCATCCTGCGGCGCGCCGACCTTGGCGCCCAAGGCGGTGGCGTATTGCGCCGAGGCGGCCTCGAGGTCGGGAACGGCGATGGCAACATGGTTCAAACGGCCGATCATGGCAAATCTCCTGAGTGTCCTGGTTGGCAGGGGTTATGCGGGCTGCGCGGCAAGAGGGCAAGTGCGGGAAACCGTCTCAGGCGCGGCGTTAACGGATCGTTAGCCACCTGCCCCTAGCTTTTGTTGCAGACCTGAGAGGAGCGATCGACATGGATGATTCGGACCCGTTTGCCGCCCCACACCGCCTGCCTACGCCAACCCGGCCGCTGCTGGGTTTGACCGTTCTGGTGGTCGAGGACAGCCGATATGCCTGCGAGGCGATGCGATTGCTGTGTTTGCGCAGCGGGGCACGGATTCGCCGGGCCGATTGCCTGAAATCGGCCCGGCGTCATCTGCAGGTATACCGGCCTTCTGTGATCATCGTCGATCTTGGGCTTCCGGACGGCTCGGGCGCGGATCTGATCGAGGAACTGGCCACCACGCATCCCAGGGTCGGTGTGATCCTGGGGACCTCGGGCGATGATTTTGCCGAAAGCATCGCGATTGCGGCGGGCGCCGACGGGTTTCTGGCGAAACCGATCACCTCGCTGGCCACGTTTCAGGAAGCGATCCTGACCCGCCTGCCGGCCGACCGCCAGCCAACCGGCCCGCGCGTGCTGCATGATGAGAACGTTCGACCGGACCCGATTGCCTATCAGGACGACATGGCGCATGTCGCCGATGTGCTGAGCGACCACACCGAAGGAAAGATCCTGGACTATGTTGCGCAGTTCGTGGGCGGGGTCGCCCGCAGCGCCGGTGATCGCATTCTGGCAGAAGCCGCCGACGGACTGGCACAAGCGCGCGCCGCTGGACACCCGGTAACCAGCGATGCGGCCCGAATAGCCGGGTTGGTGCAGGAACGGCTCCAACACCGAAAGGCGATCTGAAATGGTGGAATTGTTTTCTCTCGCGATGGTGACCCTCGCGGTCGTTTTGTACGTGCAGGCTCGATTGGCCGCCCGTCAGGTTCGGCAAAACCGGGCGGAGGCCGCCGGGTTGCCGCCGGAACGCCAGATCACGAACAGCAGGAATGCGAGCTGATCCCCCGGTCGGTTCAGAGCGTCGGGTCGGAGCTGACCCGCACCAGCCGGGTCAGGTCGCTGAGACGTTCCACCTGACTGCCATCGGGCCGGAAATTCCCCGGGGCCAGCCAAACGTCAAAGGCTTCACGCAGGGCTGGCCACTCGCTGTCGATGGCCGCAAACCATGCGGTGTCGCGGTTGCGCCCCTTGACCACGGTCGCCTGGCGGAACACCCCTTCATAGCTGAACCCGAGCCTTTGCGCCGCAACACGAGACGGCCGGTTCAACGCGTCGCACTTCCATTCATACCGGCGATAGCCAGCCTCGAAGGCCCAGCCCATCATCAGCGCCATGGCTTCGGTGCCCGCCCGCGTACGCTGGAGCGCCGGTGAGTAATTGATGTGACCCACCTCGATCGAGCCGGACTCGGGCGCAATGCGCAGATAACTGGCCACGCCGCCCCAGGTCTCGGTTTCCAGATCGCGGATGGCGTAGAAGCGGAACGACGGATCGGCAGTGATGTCGCGCACCCAGCGATGGTATTGCGCCGCTGACGAAAACGGACCGCACGGCAAATAATCCCAGACCGCATCATGACCGATGTAGGCCCGAAACAGCAAGGCAGCGTGGGCATCGGCGGACAAGGGTTCCAGACGGGCATAGCGCCCCTGAAGGATCTCTCCGGTCGGCACCACAGGCGGTGCCCAGTTCGGGAGGTGCGCGCCGAGGGGGCGCGCCGGATCGGAAGTGTTCATAGGCGCAATCTAGGTCCAAGAACGCGCCGCGCCAAGCCCTGGTTCGAGGGGCTGTGTTACAGCAGGAACCCCGGTTTGCGGCTCATGCTGAGGCCGGGAAACACCACCTGCTCGAACCGGTTTTGGTCCAGACCGGTCGCGCTGTGCATAATCCATGCGGCCACGTCGCGGACATCACCCGTCGGCATCAGATCACGACGATCGAACAGCGCCGCTTCGGACAAGCCCGGCCAGTCGCCATAGACCCGTCCGCCCCGAATAGCGCCGCCGGCAAGGAGCATCGCACCGCCCGTGCCATGGTCGGTTCCTCCGGTGCCGTTTTCACGGGCGGTGCGGCCGAATTCGGTCATCGCCATGATCGCGGTGTTTTGCCAGATCGGATCACCCAGGCCCTCTTGCAACGTCAGAAGGGTATCGGATAGCCGCGTCAGGGCGGCCTTGATATTGGCCTCCTGGCGATTGTGAGTATCCCATCCGTTGATCGAGAAAGAAGCCACACGGGCGTCGCCCCGCAACTGTTCCGCGGCGAATTGCGCGATCTTGATCTCGCTTTTCCCTTTGACCGGTCGCGGCATGGTCATCTGCATCATGGCGCTGCCGCCATCGTCTTGGGCCATGACCATCGCGGCCGCGTCGATATCGGCGGGCTCGGACAGCAAGAGCGCCTCGTTCAATGCGGCATGGAACATCGGGTCTTCCTGCATCACCAGTTCGGTCAGCCGCACGGCCTGCGGGCTCATGATCAATTCGGCATCCGGTGACCAGTTCGCAACCGGCGCGGCGCCGGAGAGCAGTTTCATGTCATCGTGACCAATGGCATAGGCCGTGCGCGCCTCCACACCCGGTATTTGTTGCAGCAGCCGGTTCAACCAGCCGTCCCCGCCCACCGCAAGAGTATCGGTGCCGGCCTCGAGCAGGTCCTGACCGTCGAAATGGCTGCGTTTGTTGCGGTAGGGCGTCGAGACCGCATGCACGAAGCCCAACTCGCCCTTTCGCCAAAGCGGCATCAACGGCGACAACGCGGGGTGCAAAGCAAAAAAACCGTCCAGATCGCTGGCTCCGCTGGCAGGTCCGCCGGCCAGTTTCGTGCGCAGCCCCTGATAATCCGGGTCGCCATAGGGCTGCACCACGTCCAGTGCATCCATGCCGCCGCGCAGAATTATCACGACCAGCCGGGTGTCCCACGGGGCGGCGGCAAAGCTGACCGGCGTCCAGAGCGGGCTGGCTGCGGCGGAACAGCCAATCAGCGCGGAGCGGGCCAGAAAAGCGCGGCGTGAAATCGGATCTGACATAGCGGTCTCCTAACGGCGCTGAAAGGCGGGGGCAGACAGAACCAGGCCAACGGCCTCGGCACGGGTCTCGGCCGCAGCAGCGGCAAATCGCACGGGTTCACTGGCATAGCTGCCCAGCGCCTTGCCGACAAAGTCCCTTGGGTCCGGCAGGTCGGGCCGCAAAAGCCGCGGCGCCGTCATTGCCCAGCGCACCCGCGCCGAGAGTCCCTGCGGCGTAATCCAATTGCTGTCTTCCTCTGGCCAGCCATCAGGCCCTGGCGCGCGTTGCCAGTGCTGCCCCATCAGTGCTCCTGGCACCACCATTCTGTGGGCCACCTGGTTCGGCCTGAACGACGCCATTTGGGTCGCCTCGACCGCCAGCGCCCGACAGGCGGAGGCGATGAAACTGAACGGCGGCTTAACGTTGTACAACTCAGGGTGCCACGCTGCCGGGTGCTCCAAAAGCGCGGCATAAACCGCCATCAGATCACCGCCGGTCTCAGTATAGCGTGACGTCAGGTGAGTGATCAGGGCCGGATCGGGATTATCCGAAACGAAATGCACCGCGAGTTTTCGGGCAATATGGCTGGCGGTTGCAGGATGGACCGCCAAGTCGCGTAGTACTTCGTGGATTGGCTCAATTCGCGACGGATCGCCGCCATAGGTCTTGCCCAGAACGGTTTCCGGACCCGGTTGCGACCGTCTCGGGAAAAAACTGTAGCCCCAGTCATTGTTCAGCGCGAGGCCGGTCAGCAACTCGGCCAGTTCACGTACGTCTGTTTGGGTATAGGGCCCCTCCACGCCGAGAGTGTGGAGTTCCAGGACTTCGCGGGCCAGGTTTTCGTTCAGTCCCAGATTGCGTTTCTTTGCCCGCTGTGCCGCTATGCTGTCCGGGCCGACCGAAACCTGCTGGTCGAGAAACTGCACCATCATCGGATGCGTGGTGACCGCGATCAGCATATCGGCAAAACGGCCGGTGATCGCCGGGCGAATGATTTCTTCGACGAATGGCGAACCGGCGTTGCGGAACAGGCCCAGCTTGCCCACGGCGGTAAAGTGATCCGTCCAGAACGCGACCAGTCTTTCGCGCAAACCAGACGATGTGTAGGTCCAGCGCATTACAGTCTGACCGTACCATTTAAACATGTCCTGACTGGCCGCGATGCCCATTGCCCGGGCCTGCTCGCTCAGAGCGACTTCATCGTCGGTTCCGGCCGCTTTGCGCTGCCTGGTCTTCGCGTGGCGATACTCCGCGATACGGGGTTGAAACTCTGAAAAGAGAGGAATCGGAAACCGGGCGGCCATCTCGTCCCGGGCCTGCAGAGCCTCGAGCATGCTATCGACAGACTGAGGAGGTGCAATGTCGGGGGACAAACCACACCCAAAGCGAATGTCAGCAAGTTCCGGGGAAAACGTCATGCGGGCACCTACCTGTGGTCACTGTTCCACGCTGCATACCTAGCGCGACACGCAGGCGATTGCACAGCGGGATTACAGGTTGAACGCAGGGATCGGCGGTTTCCGTCGCATGAAACGAAAACCAGTTGCAGCGAAACCCACAGGCCGCGTCATCCGACGCGGTCGGCTTGGTCTTGATTCGCGATGATTCAGTCCTGCGGAATCACGCGCAGGCCCAACTCCATCAGCTGATCACTGGAAGGATCGCTGGGGGCATTCATCATCAGATCTTCGGCACGCTGATTCATCGGGAACATGATGACTTCGCGGATGTTCTGCTGATCGGCCAGCAGCATGACGATCCGGTCGATGCCTGCAGCACAGCCACCGTGCGGCGGGGCGCCATAATGGAATGCGTTGAACAAGGCGCCAAAGCGGTTCTTAACCTCGTCCTCGCCGTACCCGGCCAGCTCAAAGGCTTTCAGCATGATTTCAGGCTTGTGGTTCCGAACCGCGCCAGAGACCAGTTCGTACCCGTTGCAGGCCAGATCGTACTGGTAGCCCAAAACATCCAACGGATTGCCCTCGAGCGCCGCCATTCCGCCCTGAGGCATGGAGAACGGGTTGTGCTCAAAGTCGATCTCGCCGGTTTCCTCGTCCTGTTCATAGATCGGGAAATCGACGATCCAGGCAAAGGCGAACCGGTCCTTGTCGGTCAGGCCCAGTTCATCACCGATAGCCACCCGCGCCTTGCCGGCGACGGTTTCGAACGCCTTCGGCTTGCCGCCGAGGAAGAACGCCGCATCGCCGACACCAAGGCCCAGCTGCTGACGAATCGCTTCGGTGCGCTCGGGGCCGATGTTCTTGGCCAGCGGGCCCGCCGCCTCCATACCGCCTTCGACTTCGCCGGATTTCAGCTTGGCCTGGGCTTCCTTGACCTTGATGCCCAGCTCCTGTGCCACCGAGTCGGCGGTCTTTTCACGCCAGAAGATATAGCCCATGCCGGGCAGCCCTTCTTTCTGGGCAAAGGCGTTCATCCGGTCGCAGAACTTGCGGCTGCCGCCACCGGGCGCGGGGATGGCACGGATCTCGGTGCCGTCCTGTTCCAGCAGCTTGGCGAAGATGGCAAAACCGGATCCGCGGAAATGCTCGGACACGACCTGCATCTTGATCGGGTTACGCAGGTCGGGTTTGTCGGTGCCGTACCACAGCGCGGCGTCCTTGTAGCTGATCTGTTCCCAGGTCTGGTCGACCTTGCGACCGCCACCAAACTCTTCGAAGACGCCCGCGATCACCGGCTGAATAGCGTCGAACACATCCTGCTGGGTGACAAAGGACATTTCCATGTCCAACTGGTAGAAATCGGTGGGCGAGCGGTCGGCGCGCGGGTCCTCGTCGCGGAAGCAGGGTGCGATCTGGAAATACTTGTCAAAGCCCGAGACCATGATCAGCTGTTTGAACTGCTGAGGCGCCTGCGGCAGCGCGTAGAATTTGCCGGGATGCAGCCGCGACGGCACCAGAAAATCGCGCGCGCCCTCAGGGCTGGAGGCGGTGATGATCGGGGTCTGGAATTCGCGGAAATCCTGTGCCCACATCCGTTTGCGGATCGAGGCGACCACATCAGAGCGCAGTTTCATGTTGTCCTGCATCGCCTCGCGGCGCAGGTCGAGGTAGCGATACCGCAGGCGGGTTTCCTCGGGGTATTCCTGATCACCGAAGACGATCAGCGGCAACTCGTCTGCTGCCCCCAATACTTCGATGTCGCGGACAAAAACCTCGATCTCTCCGGTTGGAAGCTTGGGGTTGATCAGGCTTTCGTCGCGCGCCTTGACCTCACCGTCGATGCGAATGCACCATTCGCTGCGAACCTTTTCGACCTCGGCAAAGACCGGGCTGTCCGGGTCGCACAGAACCTGGGTGATGCCGTAGTGATCGCGCAGATCGATGAACAGCACGCCGCCGTGATCGCGCACCCGGTGCACCCAGCCCGACAGGCGGACGGTCTGGCCGGCGTTTTCGGCTGTCAGTTCGGCGCAGGTATGGCTGCGGTAGGCGTGCATCGGCTTGATCCCTTTGGGCGGTCAGAAAACATCGCGCCGATACAGCCCGTGAGACCGGGGAAGTCAAGGGGACATTGCCGAAACAGCCCGGTCACAGGGCCATTGCCCCGGGTTTCGTTGCATCAAGGCCGGACGCAGGCCAATCCGGCCTGCAAAACCCGCCGGACGGGTCTTGCACCTTTTCCGCCCATCCCTATAACGCAGGACAATTTGGGCACTGGGGCAGTGCCCCGACTCGTCACGCTTCGCTCGCTGCTAATCAAAGGAACAGGCCATGCCAAAGAGAACCGACATCCAGTCGATCATGATCATTGGTGCGGGACCCATCGTCATCGGTCAGGCCTGTGAATTCGATTACTCAGGGGCACAGGCCTGCAAGGCGCTGCGCGAGGAAGGCTATCGGGTCATCCTGGTGAACTCGAACCCCGCGACCATCATGACCGATCCCGGACTGGCCGATGCGACGTATATCGAGCCGATCACCCCCGAGGTCGTCGCCAAGATCATCGAGAAAGAACGCCCCGACGCCCTGCTGCCGACAATGGGCGGCCAGACCGGGTTGAACACCTCGCTGGCGCTGGAAGAAATGGGCGTGCTTGAGAAATTCGGCGTCGAGATGATCGGCGCCAAGCGCGAAGCCATCGAAATGGCCGAGGACCGCAAGCTGTTCCGCGAGGCGATGGACCGGCTGGGTCTGGAAAACCCCAAGGCCACCATCGTCACCGCCCCGAAAAAAGACGACGGCAAGGCTGATCTGGAAGCCGGCGTGCAGATTGCGCTGGATGAACTCGAGAATATCGGCTTGCCGGCGATCATCCGCCCTGCCTTTACCCTGGGCGGCACCGGCGGCGGGGTAGCCTACAACCGCGAAGATTACATCCATTTCTGCCGCTCGGGCATGGACGCCAGCCCGGTCAACCAGATCCTGGTCGATGAATCGCTTCTAGGCTGGAAGGAATACGAGATGGAAGTGGTGCGCGACACCGCCGACAATGCCATCATCGTCTGTTCCATCGAAAACGTCGACCCGATGGGCGTGCATACCGGGGATTCCATCACCGTGGCCCCGGCCCTGACGCTGACCGACAAGGAATATCAGATCATGCGCAACGGCTCTATCGCCGTGCTGCGCGAGATCGGTGTCGAAACCGGCGGGTCGAACGTACAGTGGGCGGTCAACCCGGCGGACGGCCGCATGGTGGTGATCGAGATGAACCCGCGCGTGTCGCGGTCTTCGGCGCTGGCATCCAAGGCAACCGGTTTCCCGATTGCCAAGATCGCCGCAAAGCTGGCTGTCGGATACACACTCGACGAACTCGACAACGATATCACCAAGGTGACCCCGGCCTCGTTTGAACCGGCCATTGACTACGTCGTGACCAAGATCCCGAAATTCGCGTTCGAAAAGTTCCCCGGCTCGCAACCGTATCTGACCACCGCGATGAAATCGGTAGGCGAGGCCATGGCCATCGGCCGCACCATCCACGAATCGCTGCAAAAAGCGCTGGCGTCGATGGAATCCGGCCTGACCGGGTTTGACGAGGTCGAGATCCCCGGCGCGCCGGACAAGGCGGCCGTGTTCAAGGCGATCAGCCAGCAGACCCCGGACCGTATGCGCACCATTGCACAGGCCATGCGCCACGGGCTGAGCGATGACGAGATCCATGGCGTCACGATGTTCGATCCCTGGTTCCTGGCCCGGATCCGCGAAATCGTCGAGGCCGAGGAAGACATCCGCAAGAACGGGTTGCCCATCACCGAAGACGGGCTGCGCGCACTCAAGATGATGGGCTTTACCGACGCGCGCCTGGGCAAGCTGACCGGCCGGGACGAGGGCAACGTGCGCCGGGCGCGGCGCAACCTCGGTGTCAACGCCGTGTTCAAGCGGATCGACACCTGCGCCGCCGAATTCGAGGCGCAGACGCCCTATATGTACTCCACCTACGAGGCCCCGATGATGGGCGAGGTCGAATGCGAAGCCCGACCGAGCGACCACAAGAAGGTGGTCATTCTGGGCGGCGGCCCGAACCGGATCGGTCAGGGGATCGAATTCGACTACTGCTGTTGCCACGCCTGTTTCGCGCTGACGGACGCCGGGTATGAGACCATCATGGTCAACTGCAACCCGGAAACCGTGTCGACCGACTATGACACGTCGGACCGGCTATATTTCGAGCCGCTGACCTTTGAACACGTGATGGAAATCCTGCGGGTCGAGCAGGAAAACGGGACGTTGCACGGTGTGATCGTGCAGTTCGGCGGGCAGACGCCGCTGAAACTGGCCAACGCCCTCGAGGCAGAAGGCATTCCGATCCTCGGCACCACACCCGACGCGATCGACCTCGCCGAAGACCGCGAGCGGTTCCAGAAACTGGTGCAGGACCTGGGCCTGAAGCAGCCCAAGAACGGCATCGCCTCGACCGACGCGCAGGCGCTCAAGATTGCCAGCAGCATCGGCTTTCCGCTGGTGATCCGCCCGTCCTATGTGCTGGGCGGCCGGGCAATGGAAATCGTCCGCGACATGTCGCAACTGGAACGCTACATCGCCGAGGCGGTCGTGGTGTCGGGCGACAGCCCGGTTCTGCTGGACAGCTATCTGGCCGGTGCGGTCGAACTGGATGTTGACGCGTTGTGCGACGGTACGAACGTGCATGTCGCCGGCATCATGCAGCACATCGAAGAGGCCGGGGTGCATTCGGGCGACAGCGCCTGCTCTCTGCCGCCCTATTCTCTGTCCAAAGACGTGATCGACCGGATCAAACAGCAGACATTCGCGCTGGCCAAGGCGCTGAATGTGGTCGGCCTGATGAACGTGCAGTTCGCGATCAAGGACGACGAAATCTACCTGATCGAGGTCAACCCGCGCGCCTCGCGTACCGTGCCGTTCGTGGCCAAGGCGACGGACAGCGCCATCGCGTCCATCGCGGCGCGCGTCATGGCCGGTGAACCGCTGTCGAACTTCCCGCTGCGCGCGCCCTACAAGGACGTCGGCTATGGCGAAAGCCTGCCGATCGCCGACCCGATGACGCTGGCCGACCCGGACATGCCGTGGTTTTCCGTAAAGGAGGCCGTTCTGCCCTTTGCCCGGTTCCCCGGCGTTGATACCATTCTGGGTCCGGAAATGCGCTCCACCGGCGAGGTTATGGGCTGGGACCGCGATTTCCCGCGCGCCTTTCTCAAGGCGCAGATGGGGGCCGGCATGGTCCTGCCCGGCACCGGCCGCGCCTTTATCTCGATCAAGGACGCGGACAAGACCAACGAGATGCTGGAGGCCGCGCAGGTGCTGGTCGGCCAGGGGTTCAGCATCGTCGCCACGCGCGGCACGCAGAGCTGGCTGGCCGAAAACGGTGTTCCCTGTGACATGGTGAACAAAGTCTACGAGGGGCGCCCGGACATCACCGACATGATGAAAAACGGTGGAATCCAACTGGTGATGAACACCACCGAAGGCGCGCAGGCCGTGGATGACAGCAAGTCGATCCGCGCCATCGCTCTCTATGACAAGATCCCCTATTTCACCACCGCCGCCGGCTCTCATGCTGCAGCCCTGGCGATCAAGGCACAGGCTGAGGGTGATCTGGTGGTAAAAAGCCTGCAGGGCTGACCGAAGCCTGGGACGAAGGGTACCGAGCGTCATAGGCGGACAGAGATGTCCGCCCTTTCGTCGGCCGCATATGATTGGCCGTTTTGGAAATTCTACGTTTTGCCTTATGCTGATCGAGCGTCGACATGGCGCTCTTCAGCTTTGGGTTGGTTTCCATGCGCCCGTTTTTCGTTTCCATTCTGTCCGCTTCGGCTGGGATCGCCGTGCTCACCGCGCCCCTGGACGCCGAGACACCCCATAGCGAGAGCGTTGCAGAAAGTGGTCCCAACATCCTGGAACTCTTTATTGGCAGCACCTATGCCGATCATCACGGCCACAGGGAGCACGCGTTCTCTCTAGGTGCATCATACCGATATTCCTTCTCTGACGTTGTATCAGCCGGGATCCTGGCCGAATACGCCACCAAATCGCTGGATGCATGGGTCATCGGTGTGCCGATCGTTTTCAACGTCGGCGATGGCTGGCAGATCACCACGATGCCCGGTGTCGAGATCGAGGGCGGACAGGAGGAGTTTTTGTTCCGCCTGGGTTTGGGTTACGAGTTTGAGATGGAAGGTGGATATTCACTCAAGCCAGAAATCAATGCGGATTTCGTCGATGGCGAGGTGTCGGGCGTCCTCGGTATCAGCATCGGATTCCGGTTCTGACCGCCTAGCGCATCATCACATAGGTGCCTGGTGCGTCGCACAGGGCCGGCCCCATCGGCGGCAGTGGCCCTTGTTCACCCGAGCGCGCGGCCAACCATGCAGCCCACTCCGGCCACCACGACCCCTCGCGCCGCTCGGCTGCGGCCTCCCATTCCTCGGGTGGCAATTCGTGCTCGTTCGCCAGGTTGTCGCGCACGCGATAGTGGCGATGCCTGTGCCCCGGCTCGGAAACCACACCCGCGTTATGGCCGCCATTGGTCAGCACAAAGGTCACATCGGACCGGGTCAGCACCGTGGTCTTGTAGGCCGATTTCCATGGCGCCACATGATCGGTCTCGGTGCCGACGGCAAAGATCGGGGCGGTGATGTCATGGGGCGTTACCTTCCGCCCGTCGACCTTGTATTTGCCGGCGGCAAAGGCGTTATCCAGGAACATCTGGCGCAGGTATTCTGAATGCATCCGATAAGGCATCCGCGTGGTGTCAGCGTTCCAGGCCATCATATCATTGATGTGAGGGCGCTCGCCCATCAGGTACTGGTGCTGAACCCTGGACCAGATCAGGTCGTTCGACCGCAGTACCTGAAATGCGCCCGCCATCTGGTCGGCGTCCAGATAGCCGGTCTTCCACATCATATCTTCGAGAAAGGCGACCTGCCCGTCATTGATGAAAAGCGTCAGCTCGCCAGCCTCGGTAAAGTCCATCTGGGCGGCCAGCAGCGTGATACTGGCAAGACGGTTGTCATCGTCCCGCGCCATCGCCGCCGCAGCGATGCTCAGCAAGGTACCGCCGAGGCAATAGCCAACAGTGTGAATACGCTCTGCGCCGGTCAACTGACCGATTTGATCAAGCGCCGCCATCGGCCCAAGCACGCGGTAATCATCCATCCCCAGATCGGCGTCATCCTCGCCCGGGTTGCGCCAGGATATGGCGAATACGGTGAACCCCTGTTCCGTCAGGTATTTGATCATCGAATTCTCGGGGCTGAGATCGAGAATGTAGTACTTCATGATCCAGGCGGGCACGATCAACACGGGTTCAGGATGCACCGCGCCGGTGACCGGTTCATATTGGATCAGCTCGATCAGCCGGTTACGGAACACCACTTTTCCCGGTGTCACCGCCATCGTTTCGCCGACTCGGTACGCTTCTGAGACGGGCGCCTTTTCTTTCAGCGTGGCATAGCGAAGATCTTCGAGATAGTTCTGCAGACCCAGCCGCAGGTTCTGGCCACGGCTCTCGACGGTGCGTGCCAATATCTCGGGATTGGAGGGCAGGTAGTTTGCCGGCGACATCGCATCGAGCAGCTGCCGGGCCGCGAAATTGACCGCTTTCTCGCTGGAAGCGGACACGCCGCGCACTCCCGTGGTTGCCTCATCCCACCAGCTTTGCCCCAGCAGAAATGCCTGCTGCATCGCGTGAAACGGCTGTGCCTGCCACGTCTCGTGATTGAACCTTCTGTCCTTTGGATCAACAGAAACAGGGGCTTTTCCTGTATCTCCGCCCTGGACCAGATAGGCCCCGAACCGGATCCAATTGTCCGCCGCGAGCTGCATCAGTTGGGCTTGTTTTCCCGGCGCATGGGCCAGATGGGCCGCCCAGTCCAGCAACGGTTGTGCCGCCGCCGCAGGCGACAGCCCTCCGGTGAATTCACTGAGCCATGCACGATAGGCTGTGTCCAGCATGTCGCCGGGATCATGGTCTGGGTCGCGCCCGTTCACACCCGTTTCATCCAAGGGTTCGTTAGCGGCGGTGTCGGTCATGTCAATACGGTCCCGGACTGCATTTAGAAGATTCGGTATGCAAATTGTGGCTGTGCCGCTCTAAAAGCAAATACGCAGGCCGCTGACTTTGACATAGGACAAACCCACAGTTTTGATCGGGCGAATTCAAGGGATCTGCCCAAAGTTACTGGCACCACATGACGGCTACATGACCGATGCACGATTTTGCGCCGCTTTGTCCGGTTTTGCCCCGTGCGCGGGCCAACCTTGCGCGCGTTAACGCCAATGCTTGCTCCGGGCACCTCCGGCAATCCCGGCGGTTGACCCCCTACGGTGGCGCAAAGCCTGCTTGAACGCCTCTTTTTTCGGCGGCACCGCTTGACCTTCATGGCTCACTTGGGCCAACTTCCTCCACTGCGCAGGAGGCCCACATGCACCAGCCCGCCATCACAGGCACAGGGGTATTCACCCCAGAGAACGTCATAACCAACGCCGAACTGGTCCAAGCGTTCAATGCCTATGCCGATAAGCAAAACGCCCTGAACGCCGGCGCGATTGCCGCAGGCACCGTCGACGCGATCCCACACTCTTCCGAAGAGTTCATCGTCAAGGCCTCCGGTATCGAACAGCGCTTTGTGCTGGACAAGACAGGCGTGCTGAATCCGGACATCATGTACCCGCAGCTGCGCCAGCGCAGCGATGATGAACCCGGCGTGATGGCCGAAATGGCAGTGGACGCCGCGCAAAAGGCGCTGGCGCAGGCAGGCAAGACCGCCGCCGACGTGGATGCCGTGATCTGCGCAG
Source organism: Seohaeicola saemankumensis (assembly GCF_020171285.1). GTDB lineage: Bacteria > Pseudomonadota > Alphaproteobacteria > Rhodobacterales > Rhodobacteraceae > JAIUZI01. Next base: position 12,725 of record NZ_JAIUZI010000005.1, on the reverse strand, counting down.
CCTCCAACATGGAACGCGCCTACCCCGCCGTGGCCATCGAGATCCAGAAATTGCTGGGTATCGAGGGTTTTGCCTTTGACATGAACGTTGCCTGTTCGTCCGCGACCTTTGGCATCCAGGCCGCCGCCGACATGGTGCGCGCGGGAACCATCCGCTCGGCGCTGGTCGTCAACCCCGAGATCTGCTCGGGCCATCTGGAATGGCGCGACCGCGATTGTCACTTCATCTTTGGTGATGTGGCCACCGCCACGCTGATCGAGCGAATGGAAGACGCGACCGGGCCGTGCTTCGAGATCATCTCAACCCGCTGCGCCACCGAATTTTCCAACAACATTCGAAACAACAACGGCTTCTTGCGCCGCTCGCGTCCCGACGGGGTCAAGGACCGCCGCGACATGCAGTTCATGCAGAACGGCCGCAAGGTGTTCAAGGAAGTCGTCCCAATGGTCAGCCAGCACATCACCGACCACATCACCGATATGGACATCGCGAACACCGGCCTGAAACGGCTTTGGTTGCATCAGGCCAACAAGTCCATGAACGATTTCATCGGCAAAAAGGTGATGGGCCGCACCCCTGAGCCAAGTGAACAGCCAAATATCCTGCAGGATTACGCCAACACATCATCGGCCGGCTCTATCATCGCATTCTCTCAAAACTCAGATGATCTGACGGAGGGCGACATAGGGCTGATCTGCTCATTCGGTGCGGGTTACTCCGTCGGCTCGGTGATTCTGCGCCGACACGCCTGAAGGCGCCGTGTCTCACGGCGCAATTAATCCGCGCCTTCGGCTTCAAGGTGCAGCTTCATGTCGACCAGCACCTGCTGCAACAGAACAGTTTCCCGGAGCAGGCGTTTGGCTTCGTTCACGGTGATGATGCCATCTTCCATCGCTTGCTGGTACTCGCTCATCAACATCGCGAACCGCTGGCTCAGCGCGATGACATCCGCGTTGACGCCGCCAGTGTCCGGAGAGTTGGGCCGCCTGTCGTCGTAGGACAGCGTGATTTTCTGCAACTCCGCAAGCGCGCTGGTTACATGCGGGTAGCTGGAGACCTCCTCCAGTCTGGCCACCGCATCCACTGGCATGAAACGGTCGGCATGTTCGGCATTGTCTGAATAGTAACGGCCCAGCGTCGCCTTTGACTTGCCCGTGATCCGGCAAGCAGCCTCGATCCCTACGTCTTTGACCAGGGCTTCGGTGTGTTTCTTCAGATACGCGCCATAATCGGCCATTTTGTACTTCCCAGCATCTGGCAGGGCCATCCCCCCCGACATAGGGGGAATGGCCCTGTACTTTTCCCATTTTGTATTTGTAGTCGAAATGCAAATACTTGGCTATCCCTCAGGTTTTCGGGGATATTTGAAGAGTGAGTGGTGGCATTTCACACCGTTTAAAGAGTGGATCGCGGGTGTTGTTCTTTTGGTTTGCCCGCAACCATGGCCATTGTTTCTTGGTCACGAGGCACCGTCATTGCTGGGTCGCACCCCATCCATCCCCAGGGCCGTTCCGTCCCGGATTGCTGCACCCCGTGATGGCGGGCCTTTGTACCTGAACCGACGAGCACAGTCGGTGGTTGCGATCCTCGGTCGCTTTTCCTAGACCCGACGCATGGCAAAGCTCTACTTCAACTACTCCACCATGAACGCCGGCAAATCCACCGTTTTGCTGCAAGCGTCTCACAACTACCGCGAACACGGTATGGACACCTATTTGCTGACCGCCCGGCTGGACAAGCGTGCCGGTGCGGGCCGAATCGCCTCGCGCATCGGGATCGGATCGGATGCCGACACGTTCGACGCGGGGGACGATCTGCTCGACATGATCGCGACCCGGCTGGATAAAGGTACGATCGCCTGCGTCTTTGTCGACGAGGCACAGTTTCTGACCCCGGATCAGGTCTGGCAACTTGCGCGCGTGGTCGACGACCTGGACCTGCCCGTTCTGTGCTACGGGTTGCGCGTCGATTTCAGGGGCGAACTGTTTCCCGGGTCAGCCACGTTGCTGGCGCTGGCGGACGAAATGCGCGAGGTACGCACCATTTGCCGGTGCGGTAAAAAAGCCACCATGGTGGTCAGGATGGACGACAGCGGGCAAGTTATCCGCGAAGGTGCGCAGGTACAGATCGGCGGAAACGAAACCTACCTTTCGCTTTGCCGTCGCCACTGGCGCGAGGCGATGGGCGATCGCCCCGCTCCCTAGTACTAGTACATGCGCCCGCCTTCGGGGACCTGCAGATCAGGAGTCAGCAGGACGACTTCGCCATCGGCGTCGGGAATACCCAACACCAATGCCTCGGACATGAACTTGCCGATTTGCCGGGGCGGGAAATTCACCACCGCGAGGACCTGCTTGCCAATCAGCTGCTCCGGTTCGTAGTGCCTGGTGATCTGGGCCGATGACTTTTTCTCGCCGATCTCGGCCCCGTAATCGACCCACAGCTTGATGGCCGGTTTGCGGGCTTCGGGGAATGGTTCGGCCCGCACCACCCGACCGACCCGAATATCGACTTTCAGAAAATCGTCAAAGCTGATCTCACTCATGGCTCAGCTCCCGTGATCGGTCTGCCGCCGCCTTGACCGCACGCGCCAGCAACGGCGGAAAGCCGGCGGCCTCGTCCATCAGCACCTCAAGCGCAGCCTGCGTCGTGCCGTTTGGGCTTGTCACATTGACCCGCAACTGGCTCGGATCGTCCTCCGCAGTCTCCGCCAGCGCGCCAGCCCCGCCCACGGTCGCCTTGGCAAGCTGCATCGCCATGGCCTCGGGCAGGCCCTGCGCCACCCCCGCCGCGGCCAGGGTCTCGATCAGGTGGAACACATAGGCCGGTCCCGAACCGCTCACCGCCGTCACCGCGTCCATCTGTGCCTCGTTCTCCAGTTGCACGGTCTGTCCAACGGCGGCCAGGAGGGCTCTGGCGGTCGCCATATCCTCTGCGCTGGCTGCCTGGTTTCCGACCAGGGCCGTGACACCGCGCCCGATGGCTGCGGGCGTGTTTGGCATAGCCCTGACAATCGGGGTAGAGGCGCCAAAGCTGGCCTCGAACGTCTTCAACAATGTACCGGCCGCAACCGATACGAACAGAGTTCCGCCCCCTCCCAAAGCTTGAAAGGCGGGCAGCGCCGCCCCCATCATTTGCGGCTTCACAGCCACGACCGCAACAGCAAGATCGTCCGGCAGATCCGCGTTGATATGTACGCCCTGCGCTTTCAGCCAGTCCGAGGGATAAGGATCCATGACCCAGACCGACGACGGCGCCAGCCCCCGATCCAGCCAGCCAGCCAACATAGCCGAGCCCATCTTGCCGCAGCCCAACAGCGCGAGCCCCCGGTCCGAAATATCTGACATGTCCATCGGCGTTGCCCCTTCCCTCAGCAGTAACCCGGGGCAGAGATTTACGCCCGGCCGTAGGCCTCTGCAATGGCAACCTGCATCGCTTCCATCGGACTGCGCCCGCCCCAAACCATCAGCTGGATCGCCGGGTAATAACGCTCTGCACTCAACACCGCAGTACTGATCATCGTGTCGATCTGTTCGGGGCTGGCCACCTGCCCGCCAGCCAGCACCAGACCGTAACGATAAACCATGAGCTTTTGCTCGCCCCAATAGGTGAACGCCCCGGCCCAGCACTGATCGTTCATTGCATTGATCAATTCATAGAGCTTGGCAAGGCTGTCGTCGGGTGGTTCCATCTCATAAGTACAGACCAGCCGCAGCGTTTCGTCATATCCCGACCAGGCCAGCGTTATCGAATAGGTCCGCCACTGCCCCTCGACGGCCATGGCGATCTGGTCGTCGCCAATGCGGTCGAAATCCCAATCATGATGCGCTGCGATGTGCTCAACGATATCAATCGGGTGAATGTCTTCTTCCAAAAACTGCTCGGAAAGGGCCATGGTGCCACCTCACTGATTTCTAGCAGCAGGGGACTGCAGCGCCCCAAGCGCTAGGTGACTGCTCTACAAAACGGGGCGATCCCCCGTGCCTGTACAAGATATGGTGCGATGTGGCTGCTTTTCTGGCAACCCCTATTTTTGGGGATAACTACAATAAGTCGTGGACAGAACGGCGAGGTGCTCAAAATATCGGTGGATTCGATGTAGCGTGACACCGAGTTTTTCAAACTTTGACACCGAAAGTTGCTGTAGCGTGTGTAGAGTGACACCAAGTTTTTCAAACTTTGACACCGAAAGTTGCAGCAAACGGTTTTTGACGCGCAGCACGTGCTCAGGCTGAAGAATTGACTGCCAGTCTCGTCCCCCGCGCCGCTGATGCTCCACTGCAAGTCTACAGAAACCTTCGACCGGTGACGGCCCAGACCGGACCTCCGCAGGTTCGTCGGGCGCCGCACTGCAGCTTTCGCATTCCTGCCATTAGTGCTTGGCGCAGCATTTTCACTTCGGCAATGACCGGGTCGCGGACAAAATGAACGCTTCAACGGCAGAAGCGAATGTCTGCTTGAGCGCCGATACCGGACACGCGAACAGATCTGCAAACTGATTGCACCCCTGTGCCGTGGAAACCGTTTAATATACTCACGGATCGCACCAACGCTCCATCGATCTAAGGAAGGCATAGATTGCGGATTTACCTGGAGGCAAAGGGCCCAAACCACACTTGCGATCTAGCGCAAACACATACGGTTGAACTTGAATTTGCAGTCAAGATTGTTTTGATCTTAGCGCTTCCCATGCGCCGCGCTTGGCGCCAGTCGAGTGTCATCCGGAAATGGAAACTCGAAGCCTAGATATTTGGGCGAGATAGATGCGCCAGTGCAATTTCGCAGCGCTGCTAGGACCGTACACCTAGCTACAGCTTGCCCGGCAGGTATTGGCTCGCGCCAAGGTCGTGGACGGTAATTCGCCGAACATGGCTTTGTAATCATGGGCGAAACGACCGCTGCCGAGGAACCCCATCATCAGAGCAGCTTGCTTAACCATCTTTGGGGCACCAAGCGGATCTAGAAGCGCTTCTCTCGCCAAAGTCAGACGATGCTTCTTGATGTACTGCCCCGTCGAGATTCCGTAGACCTCCTTGAAACACTTGTGCATCTGCGTGCGCCCAACGCCGGCCAGCTTGCAAAGATCGGCGACGGATGGAGAGATGGGACCAGCCTCACGTAGTGCCGAACGCACAGCAGCGACGGTCCGGACGGAACTGCACTGGTGCTCCAAGGGCTTAGCGGTGTCCATTGAAGTGTCGAGGCACGCGGCGATGGCTGAAACCAGGTCGGCTTCGTGAACCGGTGGCATCGAGAGCCGTCCATTATCCTCAGCCATACCGTCTACCGTTGCCAGAAGACTGATTAAAGTGCGCCGCAGGACAGCGCCAACCGCGCTACCGTTGACCAAAAGACGGTTCTCAAGTTCCAGCTTCGTGATCTCTCCCGCGGTTTGACTGGTAATTGCCGCAGAAAGAGCCTTGCGCTTGACTCCCAGCAGGATCTGATCTCGTCGTTCGCCAGAAGTGATCCATTCCTTGCCGCCATCCAGCAAAAGTACGTCGCCGGCCCTTACGACGTGGCCGTTAATTTTCAGGTCGCCTTGCCACGATATCGGGCACTGGAGCATCACCCAATCTGGGTGCGCTACAATCGTCGATGTGGTCTTCTGCCAGATTGCGCTTCGGACAAGGATGCAGTTGCGCCCCCAGATCGTTACCGAGCGTTGAATGAGGGCACCCCGGCCGAGCTGGACCGCTTCGGCCTCGATGATCGGATACCGGTCATAGTAGTCTCGCAGTCTTACATTCTGATCAGCGGCCCTATGAGTGAACATTTCGAACCTCGCTTTTTCGTGACCAAATCTGGTGTCACGGTAATCTTTGACGACGGATCGCGCTTTTGCCGTCCGGCATGGACCAACGCTATCATGATTCATTTCATGTTAGGGAGGGAATTAGCAGTGAAAGCCAAATCCGGGTCAGGTCAGCTTTCCAATGTTCCCCTTTATCTGGTCGGTCGTACAAGCGCTCTCATCCGCTCCATGATTGATCGAGGTATTTCAATGGCTTTTCCATCCAAAACGGCAGCGCTCATCGCAACGTTGCTGATTTCGCCTGCTCTCAGCAACGCGCAGGACGCTGCAACCGGCGGTGCGATCCTGTTCACGAACGTCGACATATTTGATGGGGTGAACGAAGCGCTGATGCAGGATGTCAGTGTCCTAGTGACCGGCAACACGATTACGCAAATTTCGTCCGACGACATCGCCGTGGCAGACGCGCAGGTGATTGACGGCAGCGGGTACACGCTGATGCCGGGAATGATCGATTCCCACACGCATCTTATGTTTTCCGGGATCACGTTTGCCGAAGTCCTGTTCCAGCGACCGGGTTATGGGATGATCCAGGGTGTAGTGATCGCCGAACAAACGTTGATGAATGGCATTACGACTGTTCGTGACATGGCCGGAGACGTGTTTGACCTGAAGCGGGCAATCGATGAAGGCACGGTCCCTGGCCCACGGGTCTATCCCTCCGGTGCCATGATTTCGCAGACCAGTGGGCACGCCGATTTCCGGCTGCCCGTCGAACCTAACCCGACCATAACCGGAAAGATGACAGTTCCCGGCCAGAAGGGTGCCGGATTGGTCGTCGATGGTGTGCCGCTCATGCTCGCCGCTGCGCGCGAACAGCTTCGCCTTGGCGCCTCGCAGATCAAACTTGCGATCAGCGGTTCGGTCAGCGGCATCAATGATCCGCTCGATACGACGCAGTTCACTGTAGAGGAAATCGAAGCGGCGGTGGCGGCCGCAGAGAACTGGGGTACCTATGTTACCGTACATGGATACAACGCGCGCGCCGTCAATCAAGCCATCGATGGCGGGGTCAAGTCGATTGAGCACGGCCAACTGCTCGACGAAGCCACGTTGCAGCGCATGGCGAAAGAAGGGATCTGGCTCAGCATCCAGCCATTCACACTGTGCAATGAACCCGGACTGACCCCCGATCAGAACGCCAAGCAAGCAATTGTCTGCGAAGGAACCGGCAAGGTCTACGAAGCGATCAAATCCTTGCCCGACCTCAAGGTAGTGCACGGCACTGACATCTTCATCAGCCCTGGAAAGGGAATCGGTGTCAGTGAAGAGGTTGAGCAGTTGGAGCGTCTTCTGGACTGGTTCACGCCATATGAGATCCTGAAGATGACCACCGGAAATGCAACGGAACTGCTGCAACTATCCGGTCCACGCAATCCGTATCCTGGTGTTATCGGACGTGTCGAAGTGGACGCGCTGGCCGATCTCTTGCTCGTCGAAGGCAACCCGCTGGAAAGCCTCGATGCGGTCACAGACCGCGACAACATCAAGATTATCATGAAGGACGGCGTGATCTACAAGAATACGCTGAATTAGGCCTTCCACGGGCGGCGACCAGACGGTTTCCTGCCATCGCCGCCCCATTAATCCCTTATTCGGTTTAGCGCCTGAGGGAAACTGTACGCAGGGACCCATAAGCCCCCCTCGGAACCTAAGTTTGTTGGGAGCACAATTGGCTTCTTGAAGGTCGGCTTGATGGGTATTGTTGACGCTGATGCAGACTACGGAATTCGGTGATTGGGCTCCGAGCCGACTTGCGGCAGCGCAGAAAACATCTCGATAACAAGCGAATGCGGATGTCGGCGTTCAACATAACAGCTTGATCCGTTCGCGCCTGCGGAGAAAGTCCGGAATCCCCCCCTTCACCCTCCCCCCGACACCAGCAGTTCCCCCCTCTGCCCCCTGCTGCCGCTCTTCTTGCCCACGGTGTAGCTGGTGCTGACCTCCTGCAGATCGAAGCCAGCGAAGAGCTCGCGGATCTCCGGCACATCGTTGATCGACATCAGGAACCGGCCCTTCAGCCCTCTCAGCTGGTCCGCCAGCCGCGCGAAATCGCCCGGCTCGAACATTGCCTTGCCGTAATCGTCCTCCGAGCCCCAATAGGGCGGATCGAGGTAGAAGAGCGCCCCCGGCCGGTCGTAGCGGGCGATGAACTCGGCATATGGCAGGCATTCGATGACAACGCCGGAAAGCCTGGCATGTACGTCTTCCAGCATCGGCTCCAGCGTCGAGAGGTTGAAGCGCGCGGGCCGGTCCGGGGACACCCCGAAGTTCCGACCCGAGACCTTGCCGCCAAAGGCGGTGCGCTGCAGGTAGAGAAACCGCGCCGCGCGTTCGAGATCGGTGAGCGTCTCGGGCCGGGTGTCGACCAGGCGCTCAAACTCGGCGCGCGTGGTGAGCTGGAAGCGCAGGCAGTCGATGAACTGGGGATAGTGCCGCTGCAGGATGCGGAAGAGGTTGGCGATGTCGCGGCCGAGATCGTTGATTACCTCCGAGCGCGGCCGCATCGAGCGGCGCAAGAAAATGCCGCCCATGCCCACGAAGGGCTCGGCATAAAGGCTGTGCGGCGTCGCCTCGATGATGGCGCAGACGCGTTTCGCCAGGTTGCGCTTGCCGCCCAGCCAGGGGGCGACTGGAAGGGTCTTTTGAACGGGGGTCAAAGCCATGTTTGAACCCTGTTCAAACACCGCCGTTTCTTGCGTTTCAGAAGGTTTGCGGGCCACGTCGGGGCTCCTTTCCATCTCGCGCCCGCCGGGGTCGGGGGCGCTTGGGGTCAGGGCTCTGGTGTGGCCTCAGGGTGTTGAAGGTCCGGCAGCGGGGGCATTTGATCTCGATGAGACCGTTGACCGCGCCGGTGTCGTGTTTGAGTAGCAGTCGCCGGCAGCTGCGGCAACGTTGTTCATGTCCTGGCAACCCGAATCGCTCCAGTTTTGCCCCTGCCCCTTCGGGGGCGGAGCGGCCTTGAGCATCTTGGGGTCGGCGGGCTTCCTTGAGCGTTCGCCCGTGTCCGGGGGGCGTAGCCCCGCCCCCCGGCCTCTCAGAGGAGGGTGACCTGCGCCGGTGCGCTCTGCGCCAGCCGCTCCTGCAGACGGGCCATGGCCGCGGCCTCGGTGGCGGCGACGAAGCCCGGCTGCAGCTGCTCGGCCCAGCCCAGGATGATCGCCCGGCGGCTCTCGCCGCTGGCCTCCTGGATCGCCGAGAGATCGACATAGGTCTCCGGATCGGTGGGGGGCGGCAGATCGACGGCGCCGTAAAGCCGCGCCAGGGTGTCGCCCTCGCTGGCGAAGCACTCCCAGTGCACCACCTGAACCACATCGGCAAAGCCGTTGACCTCCGGAAGCACGGTGGCGTTCAGTTTCCAGTCCGTTTCCATGATCGCTCTCCCTTACCAGCTTGTCAGCGCCGCGCGCTTCCAGGTGTTGGCCGCGACGCAGACATAGATGAAGTCATCGTCCCAGCAGACATCGCCCTCGTTTCCGGCCTCGTTCGAGGCCGCGACGGTGCGCTTGTCGCGCAGCCGGATCGTGTCGCCCGCCACGTCCAGGAGCGCGGTGGGCGCCGATGTGCCCAGACCGAAGGACCCGCCGGTGGCAAAGCGGGCGATCTCGAAGCTGTCCATCAGGAAGGTGATCGTCGTGTTGGTCTCGCTGTTGCCCTGGTCGGCGCGGAACACCAGACGGCCGTTGTAGGAACCGATCTGCGCGTAGCCGCCATTGGTGGTATCGGCCAGCGTCATGGTGCCGCCGTTGGCGTTGCTGACGCTGAGCGTGGCGCGGATGATGGCCTCGCCGTTCACGTCGAGCAGCTTGGCCGGGTTGAGCGTGCCGAGGCCGAGATACCCGGTGGCGCTCCAGCGCGCGGCCTCGCTGCCGCCGATGGCAACGCCCACCGTGCCGGCGGCGGCCAGGAACAGCCCGGTGTCCAGGTTGTCCGCGAAGGTGACCGACGGGCTGGCCGGGGTTCCGGCCCCGAGCGCGAGGGTCGCGGCCGAGGCCCCGAGCGGCAGGTCCGGCACCCCGGTCTGCGGATCGATGCTGAGCGCGGTCTGCCAGGCCGCGCCGTCGTCGCTCACCCTGAAGGCCAGGTGGTCCGTGCCGCCGGTTCCGATCTCGGCCCGGCCGGAGCCTGCGGTCTGGAACTGCACGGCCGCGGTGTCGCCGGTCGCCGCCTTGTCGATCTTCAGCAGATGGTCGGCGCCCGAATGCGTGAGCAGCGTTGCCGCCGCCGCGACGGCCAGCCGATTGGTGGCATCCGAGGCGGTGCCGATGCCGATGCCGTCCAGGTTGTCGAGATCGGGCCGGCCATCGGTGATCCAGCCCGAACCGGTGCAGACGAGGAGCCGGCTTTGCCCGTCATTTACGTCCCAGGTGGCGGCGCCGTTGACGGTTTCCGCACCGCTTGGGTCGATGGTGATGACACCGGCGCCGGAATTGCGCAGGAAGAGCAAGAACCCCGCGCCGGCTGTCGCCGCCGCCGGCAGGGCGAGGCTCCAGCTGCCCTGGGCGTCGATGATCCTGCCCCGGTCGGCGATGGTGACCGCGTAGGCGGCCGACTTGACCAGGTAGCCGCCGCCCAGGGCGCCCAGCGTGGAGAGGCCACATCCTCGCCAGCACTCAGCTTCAACTCGATCTCATGCGGCAGCTTCAAGATGTCTTCGTCCGAATGTCGCTTCCCTGCCACGTCAACTCCCCCTTCTGCGGCCAATGTAATGGCCCAGTTTTGAGGGGGAAGGACAGCAGGTCGCTTGGGAGGAAAATCAACCATCGTCCTGATAAACGCAAGCCCTGTGAGTTGATCAGGTTGCCCTACCCTTAGCGTGCTATTTCGCCCTCAGCCGTAAGCGACCACCGGATCGAAGGGATTGAAACAGATTTCGCCAGGCTCCGGAGTCACCTCGCTCAGCAGAACGACATCCGGCTGCGCCGCCAGCGCCCGCGACACGATGGTGCCGCCAGACGCGGCAAAATAGTGCTGGGTCCGGATGGTGCCCCCCGCGCCCTGTTCTGTGGCGGCCTCAGCGACGGCGATCGGTCACGCAGTCGGCCAGCGGGCCCCGATGGCCCGGCATCCAGAACTGTACGCCCTGCAGGTTAGGTGTCATGCCATCCTCCCGTCAGGTAGTGGCCGCCGGACGGTTGGGTGTACTACCGGCCATAGCGGAGGGCGGGGCGCTCCGCAGCGTTTCCGGAGCGATGTCGACAGGAACATGAAGCGCACGCCAGCTTTCCGGATGCGGCGGCGTGGTTCTCAGGGCAAGGCCCAAGATGCTTCCGACCCGGGCGCCGCTGTCGGGCTCGCCCTTGATCAGCTTCACCGTGGGAGGATCAGGCAGTTGGGTCACGCGGAACCGTCGCATCGAGGCGCCTTTGAAGAACTGAAGCAATGGGCGTTCATAATAGGAATGCGGCGTGTAGGTATCCAGGACAATACGGACATCGGACTCGAGATCCTCGATCAGCAGTTGCCCGGCGAGCAGGTTTGTTGCAACCCCGATCCCGACGGCCGTCGTGCCGTCGCGGGTCTCAAACTCAACGCTGTCTCCAGAGGGAAGTTCCATGACCGGACAGGCAAAGCCGTTGCGGTCATGCGGCCGGTCCCGCAATGGACCCGACCAAAGCGCACTAACCATGTCGAAGCCAACATGAAAGGGTTCGGGCCCAGGGTCATGTATGTGCTTTGTCGACAGATTGGGAACCCATTCCAGCAATTCTGTGAGGCATCGGGCATAGCGCACCATGCCTGTCTCGGAAGGATGAACATAATCCTCCAGGTCGCCGGCGATAAGTATTGGATTGCGAACCGGCACGCGGCACGCCCGCGCAAAGTCGGTCACGGCCTCGCGCACCCATTCCGTGGTGTCGGCCGAACCGTCTTGGAGATCGAGACGGGGCAGGTTAAGGAACGAAAAGGGGATGTCCCGCTCCAGGCAAGCGGTCGCAAGCCGTGTCAGGGACTGCGTTAGGATATCTTCTTTCAAGACATAAATGCCCGATGTAGCCACTTCGAAGACAACAGCGTCGGGCCGGCTTTGATCCAGGACATGTTCCATGATGTGCGCTAGGTGGAGCGGCATCCACCCGCCCATTGCGGTGCGAACCAGATCGATGTCATGGGGCATCGTTCTGGCTGCTTCGAACACATAGTTCCGCCGCCCGGCACTGACCGAAAAACCCAGCACTAGAACTCTTGTCATGATCCAGACCCGCCCGTTGTGCCGGATTCAGCCGTGCCGGCCTCGGCGATCCTTATCGCGCTGCACCACGTCGATGCCCGCGCGCACCAAATCGGCGACCATCTCCGACAGCGAGGTGGCGTGGGTCCAATCCAGCTGCTCATTGGCCTTGGCCGGATCTCCCAATTCGAAGGTCGATCCGCGCGGTATTGAACGACGACGAACGACGCTTGATGCCGTGAACTTCGTACCCTTTTGCTACTAGAAGGTCGGCTAGATAAGAACCGTCTTGCCCTGAGACGCCAGAGATGAAAGCATTTTTCATTTGTTTTTCCATCTAGATATGTGCAGGTGCTCAAAATTTCAGCTTGCAAAATACTTGGCTTTCATTTCTTCAGCAGCCGAAACGGTCGCTCGTGCAACTTCAATAAGTTCTCGTCCGAACGCCTCTTCTCCGCCATCTCACGTCCACCTTTTGCACCAAGTGTTTTAGCCCAATTCTTGGCGGAAGGGCAAGCATTGAACTGTTCTCCAAAAAAGTTACTGACACCGGCTAACGAAGTTCGCAGTTCGGTTCATTTTTCCTATTGATATTGTTCCCAAAGTGTTATGTCTAACTTCAGCGCCAATGGGACAGTTTAGGGTGATTTGATAAGAGAGATGCGGTCATCGGGCTGAGTCGCTGCATAGATTGCAGTGATTGAACAGCCAGAAGGAGATGGCCATGACCTGTTACGT
>NZ_JAIUZI010000004.1 GCF_020171285.1 Seohaeicola saemankumensis | reverse complement strand
GATGGAACATCGGGGTCGCCTGCAGCGGGCGGGCAAAGGGGGGCGCCGCCCCCCTCTTGGCCGTTGGCCAATTCACCCCCGGGGATATTTCTGAACAGAAGAAGATGGGGGGACTGCGGAGCGGTCAGGCGGAGCCTTTCTCCACCTCTTCGGCCATGTTCAGCCCGTTCAGGGCGGCGACGTGGTCGGAAAGCATCGGGACGTAGTCGCCCCCTTTGCCGATGGCCTCGACATGGGTGTAATAGTGTTTGATCGCGGCCCCCATCAGGTTCACCACGCCTGCGTCGCTGGCCATGTTGGCGGCATAGCGTACATCCTTGCTGGCGTTTTCGATGGTGAACTTGTGGGCGTCGCGATCGCGGTCGACCATGTAGCGCATGAAGGTTTCGAAGAAACCGTTGCTGAGGCGGCTGGCGCCGATCACCTCGCGAAAGGTCTGGGGCGAGATGCCGACCTTAGCCCCCAGCACGGCGGCCTCGGCATAGAGCGCGCCGTAGCCCATGGCGAGGAAATTCATCAGCAGTTTCATCTGGTGGCCGGTGCCGGTGGCGCCGGTGCGGGTGATGTTGCCGGCCCAGCAGTCGATCACCGGGGCGATGATGTCCCACGTGGCATCGTCGCAGCCGACCATGGCGTCGAGCGTGCCCGCCTGCGCCTCGGCCGGGGTGCGGCCCAGCGGCGCGTCGGCGAGCGTCGCGCCGACGGCGGCCAGATCGGCCGCCAGCGACAGGGTTGACACAGGATCGGCGGTGGTGCTGTCGATCACCACCAGCCCGGGGCGCGCGCCCGCCAGGATGCCCGCGTCACCGCGCAGGGTGTCTTCGACGATCGTGCTGTTGGGCAGGCAAAGCTGGATGATATCGCAGCTTTCGGCCAGTTCTTTGGGCGTGGCGGCCTCGGTCGCGCCCCGCGCCAGCAGGTCATCGACCGGGGCGCGGTTGCGGTTGCCCATAACCCGCAGCGGGTAACCGCCCGCCAGGATATTGCCGGCCACGCCATGTCCCATCAGGCCGACGCCGATAAAGCCGATGACCGGCTTGTCGTGATCCGTTCCCATTGTTCACCCTCCCGTGTGAAGCTGTGTCATGCCTTGAATAGACGATAGATCGCCGGGATCACCAGTACTGTCAGCAGGGTCGAGCTGAGCAGACCGAAGAGCAGCGAGATTGCCAGGCCTTGAAAAATCGGGTCGGCCAGGATCACCACTGCCCCGATCATGGCGGCGACGGCGGTCAGCAGGATCGGCTTGAACCGGATGGCCCCGGCGGCGATCAGCGTTTCGGTCAGCGGGATGTCGGGGCTGCCTTCGTGGCGGATGAAATCGACCAGCAGGATCGAGTTGCGCACGATGATGCCTGCCAAGGCTATGAAACCGATCATCGAGGTGGCGGAGAAGGGCGCATCGAACAGCCAGTGGCCGCCGATGATGCCGAGGAAGGTGAGCGGGATCGGTGTCAGGATAACCAGCGGCAGGCGGAACGACCCGAACTGCGCCACCACCAGGATGTAGATGCCCAGCAGCGCCACGGCAAAGGCGGCGCCCATGTCGCGGAAGGTGATCCAGGTGACCTCCCATTCGCCATCCCACAGCAGGGTGACGTGGCTTTCATCCTCGGGCTGGCCGTTGAGCGCGATCACCGGTTTGGTGCCTTCGGGCCAGTCCATCGCATCGAGCCGTTCGGCCACGGCGAGCATGCCGTAAAGCGGCGCCTCGAAGTCCCCGGCCAGTTCGGCAGTTACCATCTCGGCGGCGCGGCCGTTGTGGCGGAAGATCGGGAAGGAGGTCGTCTCGGCTTCGACCGTCACCACGTCGCCCAGTTCGACAACGCCGCGCGCACCGGGCAGGACGTTGGCGGGGATCGGGGTGGTCAGGAACCGTTCGTTGATCACCCGGTCCGACTTGTCCTGTTCGACGCGGATCGGGATCGGGCGGCGGCCTTCTCCGCGGTGGGAATAGCCGACCGTCTGGCCGCCGTTGAGGATGCCGATGGTCGAGAACACATCCGCCTCCTGCACGCCGAAGAACTCCAGCTGGTCGGTCGAGATCTGCGCCCGCATACGGCGGCTTTGCATCCCGAAACTGTCATCGACATCGACGACGAAAGGCACCTCTTCGAAGGCCTTGCGGATGCCGGCGGCGGCAGCGCGGCGGGTTTCGGCATCGGGTCCATAGACCTCGGCCAGCAGGGTGGCGATGACCGGCGGTCCGGGGGGCGGTTCGACGGTTTTCAGGCTGGTGCCGGCCGGAACGTCGAGCGCGAGAATCCGGTCGCGGATATCCAGGGCGATGTCATGGCTGGCGCGGTCGCGATCATGTTTGGGCGTGAGGTTGATCTGCACATCGCCCATCTCGGGGTTGCCCCGCAGGTAATAGTGGCGCACCAGACCGTTGAAGTTGAACGGCGCGGCGGCGCCTGCGTGGGTCTGGACCGAGATCACCTCTGGCAGGTCCAGCACGGCGCGGGCGACATCCTGTGCGACGGCATCGGTGGCCTCGACCGAGGCCCCCTCGGGCAGGTCGATGACAACGGCGAGTTCGGATTTGTTGTCGAACGGCAGCAACTTGACGGTGACGTCGCGGGTGTAGAACGCGGCCATGGAGCCGAAGCTGAGCGCGGCGGTCACCAGCAGGAACAACCCGCTGCGCCACTTGGTTTTGAGCAACGGCCGCGCCACGGCGGAGTAGAGGCTGCCCAGCCGACCGCCCTCGGCGCCCTCGTGCGCATGGGCGGGCGCGTTGCCCGCCACCTTGAGCATCAGCCAAGGGGTGATGATCACGGCCACGAAGAAGGAAAAGATCATCGCCGCCGAGGCATTGGCGGGGATCGGCGACATGTAGGGCCCCATCAGCCCGCTGACGAAGAGCATCGGCAGCAGGGCAGCGACCACGGTCAGGGTGGCCACGATCGTGGGATTGCCAACCTCGGCCACGGCGCGGATCGCCTTGGTGGCGCGATCTGCGGTGTCCTTCATGCCCCAGTGGCGGGCGATGTTTTCGATCACCACGATGGCGTCGTCGACGAGAATACCGATGGAGAAGATCAGTGCAAAGAGCGACACCCGGTTCAGCGTGTAGCCCATGATCCACGCCGAAAACAGCGTCAGCAGGATCGTCACCGGGATCACCACGGCGACGACGATGCTTTCGCGCCAGCCGATGGCGAAGAGCACCAATGCGACGATGGACACGGTGGCGAGGCCAAGGTGGAACAGCAGTTCGTTGGCCTTTTCATCCGCTGTTTCGCCGTAATCGCGGGTCACATCGACGGTCACGTTGTCGGGGATCAGGTCGTGTTCCAGCAGGTGAACGCGGTGCAGGATTTCCTCGGCCACGATCACCGCGTTGGCGCCGGCGCGCTTGGCGATGGCCAGCGTCACGGCGGGGGTGCGGCTGATCTCTCCGTTTTCGTCGCGGGTCACGTTCGAGACGATCTTGTCCGAGGTATCGGGGACAAAGCTGACGTCGGCGACATCCCGGACATAGACCGGTCGGTTGTCGCGCGAGGTCAGCAGAAGGTTGCCGATTTCGGCAGGCGCGCTGAGCGTCTGGCCCGCCACCAGCGGGATCTGCTGACCGCCGTCGCGGACCGTGCCGGCGGCAAAGGCCTGGTTGGCGCTTTGGACCTTGCCGGCCAGCTGCTGCAAGGTCACGCCAAAGAGCGCGAGGCGGTCAGGGTCCGGCGCGATGCGGATCGCCTCGGGGCTTTCACCGACCAGATAGGTCAGGCCGACATCGCCGATCTTGGCCATTTCGACCTGCAACTGCCGCGCGATGCGGGTGAGGTCATTGGCTGTCATGGTATCGTCCTGCGGCGACAGCGTCAGCGCCACAATAGCGACATCGTCGATTCCCCGCCCGACGATCAGCGGCTCGGCGATGCCGACCGGGATACGGTCCATATTGGCGCGGATCTTGTCATGAACCCGCAGGATGGCGGCATCCGCCGGGGTGCCGACCAGGAACCGGGCAGTCACCATGGCATAATCGTCGCGGGTCTGGGAGTAGACGTGTTCGACCCCGTTGATCGCCTTGACGATGGTTTCCATCGGTTCGGTGACCAGTTTCACGGCGTCCTCGGCCCGCAGACCCGGCGCGTTGATGTGAATGTCGACCAGCGGCACCGAGATCTGTGGTTCCTCTTCGCGCGGCAGGCTGACCAGCGAGACCAGCCCTACGGCCAGTGCGGCAAGGATCATCAGCGGTGTCAGCGGAGATTTGATGAATGCGCGGGTCAGCCCGCCGGCGATGCCCAGCCCGCCCCGTTCGTCGGTGTCACTCATGGTCGTCTGCCAGCTTGTCGCCCTCGGCGAGGCCCGAGAGAATTTCGGTCATCGCCTGCCCGTCGATGTCATGGCGGTCACCCGGCACCACCGCGCGGCGGACCGGGGCATTGTCCGGCCCCTGGATGGTGACAAAATCAAGCCCCATACGGGTGATCACCACTTCGGACGGCACCAGCAGCGCCTGCCGCGTGCCAACGGGCAGCCGGACCAGAACGCGGGCGTTGACGAAGTCGCTGTTCAGATCGGCCACCTCGACATCGGCCACGACTCGGCCGTTTTCGATCTGGGGATAGACCTTGGCCAGATGCCCTGTCACGGCCTGATCGCCGATCCGGATTTCGAGACCTTCGCGCAGATACGCCGCGTGGCGTTCCGGCACGGCAAGGCGCAGGAAAAAGCCACCGCCGCCGATGGTCGCCACCGGTTCGCCGGGCAGGACCACCGCGCCGGAGGTGACCGGGACCGAGATCACCCGGCCCGCCACCGGGGCCAGCACCGCGCCTTCGGCCTCTTGCTGCTGGATCACCCGCTTTTGCGCCCGCGTCGATTCGATCTGGTTTTCCAACACGCTGACCTGGGTGCGCAGGGCATCGAGCCTCTGGGCGGTGGTGACGCCGCGCGCCAGCAGGTCCTCGCCCCGGGTCAGTTCGGTCTGGGCATTCTCAAGCTGCGACATCAGCGCGCCGATCTGCGCGGTGATCGACTGCAGCTGCAGGTCCAGCTTGGCGTCGTAGATGGTGGCGATCACCTGTCCGGGGGTCACGTCGCTGCCTTCGGAGACATCGACCGAAACCAGCGTGCCGCCGATGCGCGATCGCGCGGGAATGGTATCGCGCGCCTCGACCCGGCCAAACACGGCCTTCCATTCGACCACGTCGCGCGGCGTCACGTCACGATCTGCCGCAACCGCCTGAATGGCCGTCAGCGCGAGGGCCAAAGTGGCCCAAACAAGTCCCGCTTTCATGTCAAAATCCCCTGACTCTCGGTTCCACCCACATCATATGCATGAAAATGAATATTTTCAATGCCTGTGGCTGCGACCAATCTGCTGTCAGGGCGGCGGGCGCGGTATGATCAGAATCAAATCGGCGGGATCAGGGTTCAGTGGAGACGCGGCGCGGAAGGTGTCCGGGTGGTGACGGGATCGGGGCAGGCAGTCTCAATGGCGGCCATGCGCCGCAGCGCCAGCCCAAGGCTTTCGGCCAGGCCAGCCAGACAGGGGGCCAGGTCGGCCCGCACGATCAACGCCGCCATCATGATGGCGTCCTCGCGATCGCCCTGCGAGGCGGCGGCAACCATATTGGCAAAACAGCTCTCATCCGCGCCGACGCAACTGCAGGACAGGTGGTGGCGGATCAACGGGCGGCGGCCATAGCGAACGCAAAGACCGCAGATCTGCTCCAGCGCTGAGAAGGCGGTTTGCCCCGCGTCCGCGCCTAGCCCGATGTCGAAATCGCTGCGGGCGTTGTCCTGCCCGGCGGGTCCGTCGCTCCAAAGGCGCAGGTAGAGCACCGCGCCCGCCTCGACCGGGTCGAGATGGCGCAGTTGCCCGACGGCGGCCCCGCCACGCTGCGAATGATGCGCGGTCATTTGGTCAAGATCAGCTTGCCGGCGCGGGTGATGCGCAGGGTGTAGACCTGCTCGCCCAGTTCGATGTGGGCCAGGTTGCCGCCATCGGTCAGATCTTCGGCACGGTGCGCGGGCAGCGCAGGCACGGCGAAACCTTGCGGGTTATCGGTGGAAAAAGCGTTCATCGGGAGATACTTGCCCTCAGTTCGATGTGATCAAGGAAAGGGTCCATGGACAATCTGACCGCCAGACCGGCCTCGGTCAGGGCCGACCAGAGATCAAAGCCGTCGCGGTCGCTGGTGTTACGGGACGGAACCGGGTCTGATGGGGGGCGATGCATGGGCCATTCCTTGGGTTGCGGGATAATGGCTGGCCCGTGCTTTGCCGGGTTGGCTGGTGTGATACCAATAATCTGACTAATTTACTCAACTTTGTCAACCTGACTCTTTTGGTTGGTTAATTTTCGCATGTAGTCCGCCGCATATCCGGTCAATCGTCGCCCGCGCCGGGCAGATAAAGATCGGGGTGGTCGACGATCCAGTCCATCACGGACTGGCCCGCCGGCGTTGGCGGCGAATCAGCCCGATGCAGGACGAACCAATGCCGCACGATGGGCATCCGCGCCGCCGGAACCACCGCCAACCGGCCTGACTTGAGCTCTTCGTGCACCGTGTGCGCCGACAGGATGGCAACGCCGAGCCCTGCGACGACCGCCTGTTTGATGGTCTCGTTCGATTCCATTTCCGTATAGGACACCTCGCGCCCCTCGCCAATCTCATCCAGGAACCGCATAGTGAGAATGCGGGTACCGGAGCCGAGTTCCCGCACGACGAAATGTTCGGCCAGGATGTCATCGGCGGTGACCTGGTCCAGCGCGGTCAATCGGTGCCCCGGCGGCGCGATCAGAACATGCGGGTGATCGCCGATGGACCGCGCATTGACGGTCGGGGTGCGGGGCGGGCGACCCATGATGACCAGATCCAGATCGCCGGCCTCGATATACTGCAATATCCGCGCCCGGTTGCCGATCCGCAGCACGACCTCGATGTCGGGAAAGGCCTCGCGCAGCAGCACCACCAGCCGGGGGGCAAAGTACTTGGCGGTGCTGACCACCCCCAGAACCACGGTGCCGGTCAGCCCCTTGCCCAGCGCTTCGATCTGGTGAATGGCCCGCACCAGCGCCGATTGCGCGGTCTCGAACGCCGCCAACAACGCCGCGCCCTCGGCAGTGGGGGCGAATCCCCCTGCCCCGCGGATCACCAGCGCACAGCCGAAATTGTCCTCCAGCGCCTTGAGCTGGCTGTGCACCGCCGGTGGAGTCAGCAGCAGCATTTCGGCAGCCGCGCTGATCGTGCCGTGCTGACAGACCGCCTGCAAAGCCCGTAACTGCTTGATCGTCAGCGCATTCAGTCGCTGCATTCAAAAAACCTTAATCCGATTTCACAACTTTTAAATTTCATTATAACTCCAATTCCTGAATATCAATGCAACCCCAAGGAGGACAGACCTTGTCCACGACCCGCCATCTGAATGCCCCTGACGGGATGATCCCGGCCCCGCTGAACGACGCCATGCAGGCGCTGAGCCGCGTGGCCGCCGAATTGTCCCAGACCATCGCCGCCGGCCCGTTGGGCGGATCGCTGGGCGCCGAGGTCGGCAGCAACACCGACGGCGACAGCCAGAAGGCGCTGGACGTGCTGGCCGACGACGCCTTTGCCGCCGATCTAAAAGGTACCGGCATTCGCTGGTATGCCTCCGAGGAACGCGACACCGTCGATGAGCTGGACGCGGACGGCGATCTGGCGCTGGCCATCGACCCGCTGGACGGATCGTCGAACATCGACGCCAATGTTTCGATCGGCACCATCTTTTCGATCCGGCCGGCGGGAGAAGAGGCCGAAGCGACGTTTCTGCGCCCCGGTCACGAACAGCTGGCGGCGGGTTACTACATCTACGGCCCGCAAACGGCGCTGATGGTCACCTTTGGCGCGGGCGTGCAGATGTTCATCCTTGACCCCCGCGACCACCGGTTCAAGCTGGTGGACCCGGCAATCAGGATTTCGCCGACGTCCAAGGAGTTCGCGATCAACGCGTCGAACTACCGGCACTGGCGCAAGCCGATCCGGGCCTATATCGACGATTGCCTGGCCGGCGATCAGGGCCCGCGCGAGAAGAATTTCAACATGCGCTGGGTGGCCTCGCTGGTGGCCGAGACGCACCGGATCATGTCGCGCGGCGGCGTGTTCCTGTACCCGTCCGACGCCCGGCCGGGATACGAAAAGGGCCGCCTGCGCATGGTCTATGAGTGCGCCCCCATCGCGATGCTGGTCGAACAGGCCGGCGGGCGCGCCACCGAGGGCAGCGAACGGCTGCTGGACCAGATTCCAGACAGCCTTCATGCCCGCACTCCACTGGTGTTCGGGTCGACCGACAAGGTCGACAGGGTCACCGCCTATCACGACTTACCAGACGACGAGGTTTCGGCCTTGTTCGGAAACCGCGGGTTATTCCGCGCCTGAAAGAAGATGACAAAATGTCCAAGAAACACCCGATCATCTCCGTGACCGGCTCTTCCGGTGCGGGCACAACCACGGTCAAGACGACGTTCGACCAGATCTTTCGCCGCGAGGGCGTCCGGTCGGTTTCGATCGAGGGCGATGCCTTTCACCGCTATGACCGCGCCGCGATGAAGGCGGAGCTGGACCGGCGCAAGTCGGCAGGCGACGACACCTTCAGCCACTTCAGCTATGATGCAAACGAGTTGGGCCTGCTGGAGGACGTGTTCCGTACCTACGGCGAAACCGGCAAAGGCCGGACCCGCCATTATGTGCACGACGATACCGAGGCGGAGCGCTGGGGCAGCGCGCCGGGTACCTTCACCGACTGGGAGGCATTCGAGGACGGCTCGGACCTGCTGTTTTACGAGGGGCTGCATGGCGCGGTGGTCAACGACGAGGTCAACATCGCCTCGCATGCGGATCTGAAGATCGGCGTCGTGCCGGTGATCAATCTGGAATGGACGCAGAAGATTCACCGGGACAAGGCCAGCCGGGGCTATTCGACCGAGGCGGTCACCGACACCATCCTGCGCCGGATGCACGCCTATGTGCATTGCATCTGCCCGCAGTTTTCCGAAACCGACATCAACTTTCAGCGGGTGCCGGTGGTGGATACGTCGAACCCGTTCATCGCCCGCTGGATCCCGACGCCGGATGAAAGCCTGCTGGTGATCCGGTTCAAGAACCCGCGCGGCATCGACTTCCCCTATCTGACCTCGATGATCCACGACAGCTGGATGACGCGGGCCAATTCCATCGTCATCCCCGGCGGCAAGATGGATCTGGCGATGCAGCTGATTTTCACTCCGATGGTTCACCGGCTGGTGAACGATTCCAAACGCGCCTGAGGAAGATGCCATGAACCGTCACAGCCCCGTCCAGATCACATCCGAAGACCTGATGGCAAATGCGATCCGTGCGCTGACCATGGATGCGGTGCAAGCCGCCAATTCCGGTCATCCCGGCGCCCCCATGGGCATGGCGGATGTGGCGACGGTGCTGTTCAACCGGTTCATCACGCTGGACCCGGCGGACCATCGCTGGCCGGACCGCGACCGGTTCGTGATGAGCGCGGGGCACGGGTCGATGCTGGTCTACGCGATCCACCATCTGCTGGGCTACGATGACATGGGCATGGACCAGTTGCGCAGCTTTCGCCAGATGGGCGCGCGCACCGCCGGTCACCCGGAATACGGCCATGCGCAGGGGATCGAGACCACAACCGGGCCGCTGGGGCAAGGCATTTCCACAGCGGTCGGAATGGCGCTGGCGGAACGGATGCAGAATGCGCGCTTTGGCGACGAACTGGCCGATCATTACACCTACGTCATCGCCGGTGACGGCTGCCTGATGGAAGGCATCAGCCATGAGGCGATCGACTTCGCCGGGCATCTGGGCCTGGGCCGGCTGATCGTGCTGTGGGATGACAATGGCATCACCATCGACGGTGGCACTGACGTTTCAACCTCGACCGACCAGCAGGCGCGGTTCGCCGCCTGCGGCTGGCATGTGCAGTCGGTGGACGGTCACGACAAGGACGCGGTTGCGACGGCCATCGAGGCCGCCCGCACCGACCCGCGCCCGTCGATGATCGCCTGCAAGACGGTGATCGGCTGCGGCGCCCCCAACAAGCAGGGCACCGCCGCCACCCACGGCGCCCCCCTGGGCGAGGACGAGGTCGCCGCAACCCGCGCAGCGCTGGGATGGCCCCACGCCCCCTTCGAGATCCCGGTCGAGGTCTATGACGGCTGGCGCGCCATTGCGGCGCGCGGGGCCGAGGCCCGCGCTGCATGGGCGGCCCGACTGGCGGCCCATCCGAGGCGCGATGCCTTCAATATGGGCCAATCCGCGCCGGATGCAGAGGCGCTGCGGGCCGCAATCAATGCGCACAAAGCCAAGCTGTCGCGCGAGGCGCCGAGCCTAGCGACCCGCAAATCCAGCGAATTGGCGCTGGAGGTGGTCAACGCCACCCTGCCCAACACCATCGGCGGATCGGCTGACCTGACCGGATCGAACAACACCCGCACCAGCCGGATGCGCGCGATTAGCGCTGCGGATTATGCCGGCGACTACCTCCACTACGGGATCCGCGAACACGGCATGGCGGCGGCGATGAACGGCATCGCGCTGCATGGCGGGTTCATCCCCTATGGCGGCACCTTTCTGGCGTTCGCCGACTATTGCCGCCCGGCGATCCGGCTGTCGGCGCTGATGGGGGTGCCGGTCACCTATGTGATGACCCATGACTCCATCGGGTTGGGCGAGGACGGGCCGACGCACCAGCCGGTAGAAACCATCGCCTCGCTGCGCGCGATGCCCAATCTCAACGTGATCCGGCCCGCCGATGCGGTAGAAGCCGCCGAAGCCTGGCAGATCAGTGTCACCGCTGAAACCACGCCGACGGTCCTGTGCCTGTCGCGGCAGGGGCTGCCGACCCTGCGAACCGAGCATACAGACGACAACCTGACCGCGCGCGGCGCCTATCTGCTGCGGGCCCCGGATGACCGCGACGTGACCCTGATCGCAACCGGTTCTGAGGTGGCGCTGGCAATGCAGGCCGCCGGGGTGCTGGCGCAGGACGGTATCGAAGCCGCTGTCGTGTCTGCGCCAAGTTTCGAGATGTTCGAGGCGCAGTCCGACGAATACCGGGATCAGGTGCTGGGAAGCGCCCCGCGCATCGGGATCGAGGCCGCCGTGCGCCAAGGCTGGGGTGGTCTGCTGGACCGCGACGACGCCTTTGTCGGCATGACCACATTCGGGGCCTCGGCCCCGGCGCCCGACCTGTACCGACATTTCGGGATCACCGTAGACGCCATCGCCGCCAAAGCGCGCGAGATCTTGACCTAAGAGGTTAAAATGACAGTTAAAATTGCAATCAACGGCTTTGGCCGAATAGGACGTTGCACCCTGAGCTCAGTTATCGAGACCGCTCGCAACGACATCGAGGTGGTCGCGATCAACGCCACCGGTCCGATTGAAACCACGGCGCATCTGCTGAAATACGACAGCGTCCACGGCCGGTTTTCCGGCGACATCCGGGTCGACGGGCGCACGATGGACGTGGGCCACGGGCCGATGCGGGTCTTCTCGACCTATGATCCACAGGATCTGGACTGGGCCGGGGTCGACGTGGTGCTGGAATGCACCGGCAAGTTCAACAGCCGCGATGCCGCCGCCGTGCACCTTGGCCGGGGCGCGAAAAAGGTGCTTGTTTCGGCCCCCGCCAAGGGCGCGGACCGCACCATGGTCTATGGCGTCAACCACCGCGATCTGACACCGCAGGACCAAGTGGTGTCGAATGGGTCGTGTACTACCAATTGCCTGGCCCCGCTGGCCAAGGTGCTGAACGACGCGGTGGGCATCGAACAGGGGCTGATGACCACGGTCCATTCCTATACCGGCGACCAGCCGACGCTGGACCGGCGCCATCCCGACCTCTACCGCGCGCGTGCCGCCGCGCTGTCGCTGATCCCGACCTCGACCGGAGCGGCCAAGGCGATTGGCGAGGTGTTGCCGGAACTCAGGGGGCGGCTGGACGGATCGGCCATCCGCGTGCCGACGCCGAATGTCTCGGCGGTGGATCTGACGTTTTGCCCGGGCAAATCGGTGACGGCAGACGACATCAACGCCCTCATCGCCGAGGCGGCCCAGGGCCCGATGCGTGGCATCATCAGCTACGAAACCGAACCCAAGGTCTCGGTCGATTACAACCACGACAGCCATTCGTGCAATTTCGCCGCTGATCAGACCCGCGTGATCGACGGGCGGCTGGTCCGGGTTCTGGCCTGGTATGACAACGAATGGGGATTTTCGTGCCGGATGGCCGACAACGCGGTGCATATGGGGCGCGTGCAATGACGATCCCCAGCATCATGGATATGGATGTGCGCGGCAAACGTCTGCTGGTGCGCGCGGATCTGAACGTACCGACCGAGGCGGGCCGGATCACCGACACCACCCGGATCGACCGGTTTGCCGTCGGCATGCGCCCGCTGCTGGCGCGCGGGGCCCGGCTGGTGATCCTGACCCATTACGGGCGGCCCGAACCGCATGTGATGAACCCCGAGTTTTCAGTCGACAAGTTCCGCCCCGCCCTGTCGAAGGCGCTGGGTGTGCCGGTCCGGTTCTCGGATGTCTGCGTCGGCGCCTCGGCGGAGTTGCTGTCGCGGCAGCTGCGCGACGGCGAGGCGCTGTTGTGTGAAAACCTGCGCCTGAACCCGGGCGAAACCGACAATGACACGGGTTTCGCAACCCAGCTGGCGCAACTGGGCGACATCTATGTCAACGATGCCTTTTCCTGCGCCCATCGCGCCCATGCGTCGACCGAGGCGCTGGCCCGGCAGCTGCCCGCCGCCGCCGGCCCGCTGCTGATCGAGGAACTCGATGCGCTCTCAGCCGCGCTTGAAACTCCGAGACGCCCCAGCATCGCCATCGTCGGCGGGGCCAAGGTTTCGACCAAGATCGCACTGCTGAAGAACCTCGTGAAAAAATTGGACGGGATCATCATCGGCGGCGGCATGGCCAACACGTTTCTCTACGCGATGGGCGCGCCGATGGGTCTGTCGCTGTACGAGGCAGATCACGTCGAAACCGTGCACGAGATCCGTGCGCTGGCCGACCGGAACGGGTGCGCGCTGCATCTGCCCGCCGACGTGGTGATCGCCCGCGACTTTCGTGCCGGTGCCCGCAGCCGGGTCATCGACGCCATGAAATGCCCCGCCGACCACATGATCCTCGATGCCGGGCCAAGGGCGCTGAAGCAGTTCGAAACGGTTCTGACCGGTGCCAATACGATCCTCTGGAACGGCCCGCTGGGCGCGTTCGAAATCCCGCCCTTTGACCAGTCGACCGTCATGCTCGCCCGCTCGGCCGCCGATCTGTCCCGCCAGGGGCTGGCGGTGACTGTTGCAGGAGGCGGCGACACCGTGGCGGCGCTGAACCATGCCGGGGTGACGGGGGATTTCACCTATGTCTCGACCGCCGGCGGCGCGTTTCTGGAGTGGCTCGAAGGCCGCACCCTGCCCGGCATCGCCGCCCTGACCCAACCCGACCAAGCGGCCTGACCGCAAGAAGGAGACGAAACATGGCCCTGATCACCCTACGACAACTCTTGGACCACGCCGCAAGCAATGGCTATGGTGTGCCCGCCTTCAACATCAACAACATGGAACAGGGGCTGGCCATCATGAAGGCCGCCAGCGCCTGCGACGCGCCGGTGATCCTGCAGGCGTCGCGCGGCGCGCGCAGCTATGCCGGCGACATCATGCTGCGCCACATGGTGACGGCGCTGGCCGAGATGTACCCCGATATTCCCATCGTTCTGCACCAGGATCACGGCAACAACGATGCCACCTGCCTGTCGGCGATCCGCCACGGTTTCACGAGCGTGATGATGGACGGTTCGCTCGAGGCCGACATGAAAACGCCGGCTTCATATGACTACAACCTCGATATCACGGCCCGCGTGACCCGCGCGGCCCACGCGGTGGGCGCCTCGGTCGAGGGCGAGCTGGGTGTGCTTGGGTCGCTGGAAACCGGCCAGGCCGGCGAAGAGGACGGATCGGGCGCGGTCGGCAAGCTGAGCCAGGATCAATTGCTGACCGATCCCGACCAAGCGGTCGATTTCGTGATGCGCACCGAATGCGATGCGCTGGCGATCGCCTGCGGCACCAGCCACGGCGCTTACAAGTTCAGCCGCAAGCCGGACGGTGACATCCTGTCGATGGCGACCATCGCCGCGATCCATGCCAAGCTGCCGGATACCCATCTGGTGATGCACGGCTCGTCCTCGGTGCCGCAGGAACTCCAGGACATCATCAATGCTCACGGCGGCGACATGCCCCAGACCTATGGCGTGCCGGTCGAAGAGATCGAACGCGGCATCAGGATGGGTGTGCGCAAGGTCAATATCGATACCGACTGCCGAATGGCGATGACCGGCCAGTTCCGCCGCATCGCGCAGGACAGCCCCTCCGAGTTCGACCCGCGCAAGTTCCTGATCCCGGCGATGGAGGCGCTGCAGGATCTGTGCCGCGACCGGTTCGAACGCTTTGGCACCGCAGGCCACGCCAGCCGGATCAAACCCATCCCGATGGATGACATGGCCGCCCGCTATGCGGCCGGGGCGCTCAGCCCGAAAACCGCGGACCTTCAGGCCGCCGAATAACCCCAATCACAAGGAGAACTGCCATGGACCAATCAAACCGTTATGCCCGCCTGGACCTGACCGAAGAGGATCTGATCGCGGGGGGGAAACATGTTCTGGTCGCCTATATCATGAAGCCCAAGGCGGGCTACGGATACCTGGAAACCGCCGCGCATTTCGCTGCTGAATCCTCGACCGGGACCAACGTCGACGTGTCCACGACCGATGACTTCACCCGCGGTGTCGACGCGCTGGTCTATGACATCGAGCCAGACAAGGAACTGATGAAACTGGCCTATCCGGTCGAGCTGTTCGATCGCAACATCATCGACGGCCGGGCAATGATCTGTTCCTTTCTGACGCTGGCCATCGGCAACAACCAGGGCATGGGCGACGTGGAATATGCCAAGATGCACGATTTCTACGTGCCGCCGAAATTCCTGCGCCTGTTCGACGGGCCGTCGACCACGATACGCGACATGTGGCGGGTGCTGGGGCGTCCGGTGGTCGATGGCGGTTTCATCGTCGGCACAATCATCAAGCCGAAACTGGGCCTGCGCCCGCAACCCTTTGCCGATGCCTGCTACGACTTCTGGCTGGGCGGCGATTTCATCAAGAACGACGAACCGCAGGGCAACCAGCTGTTCGCGCCGCTAAAAGAAACCATGCCGCTGGTCGCGGACGCGATGAAACGGGCACAGGACGAGACCGGAGAAGCCAAGCTGTTCTCGGCCAACATTACCGCCGATGATCATTACGAAATGCTCGCGCGCGGGGAATTCATCCTCGAAACCTTTGGCGAAAACGCCGACCACGTGGCGTTCCTGGTCGATGGCTATGTCACCGGGCCGGCGGCGATCACCACCGCGCGGCGCGCCTTCCCGAAGCAATACCTGCACTACCACCGCGCGGGCCACGGGGCGGTGACCTCGCCGCAGACCCAGCGCGGCTATACTGCCTTTGTACTGTCCAAGATGGCGCGGATGCAGGGGGCCTCGGGCATCCACGTGGGCACCATGGGATATGGCAAGATGGAAGGTGAAAACGCCGACCGCGATATCGCCTACATGATCACCGAAGACAGCGCCGACGGCCCCTATTACCATCAGGAGTGGCAGGGCATGAATCCCACGACCCCGATCATTTCGGGCGGTATGAACGCGCTGCGGATGCCTGGCTTTTTTGAAAACCTGGGCCATTCGAACCTCGTGATGACCGCCGGAGGCGGATCGTTCGGACATATCGACGGCGCCGCGGCGGGGGCGACCTCGCTCCGGCAGGCGGAACAATGCTGGAAGACCGGCGCAGACCCGCTGGACTTTGCTAAGGATCACCGCGAATTCGCCCGCGCCTTTGAAAGCTTCTCCGCGGATGCGGATGCTCTGTACCCCGGTTGGCGCGATGTGCTCAAAATCAGCGCGGCCGCCTGAACGGACCGGGCGGCGCCCCCGCCGCCCGACCCGAACGTCACCGTGACACCCGTTTTCTTTCAAAGAAAACGGTCCGGAATTTTTGCAAAATTCCGGCGACCTACGCAGGGAGTTATCCATGTCGCAGTCAAGTTCCATCAAGATCGCGCCGTCGATCCTATCCGCCGATTTTGCAAACTTCGGGGCCGAGATCCGAGCCATCGAGGACCAGGGCGCCGATTGGGTCCATGTGGATGTCATGGACGGGCATTTCGTACCCAATCTGACCTTTGGTCCGCAGCTGTGCAAAGCGATCCGACCCCACATCAAGACGGTCATGGACGTGCACCTGATGATCGCACCGGTCGATCCCTATATCGGGGCCTTTGCCGAGGCCGGTGCGGATGTCATCACCGCGCATCTGGAAGCCGGGGCACATACCCACCGGACCCTGCAGGCGATCCGCGCGACCGGCGCCAGGGCCGGGCTGGCCCTGAACCCCGGCACCCCTGTCGAAGCGGCGGTTCCCCTTCTGGATCTGTGCGACCTGATTTGCGTGATGACCGTGAACCCCGGCTTTGGCGGGCAGAAGTTCATCCACAGCCAGATCAACCAGATTGCCCGGCTGCGCGAACTGATCGGCGACCGGCCCATCACCATTCAGGTCGACGGCGGGGTCGACCCGGACACCGCGCCGCTGGTCGCGGCCGCGGGTGCCGACGTGCTGGTTGCGGGATCGGCCGTGTTCCGCGGCGGATCGGCCGGTTCGCCCGGCCCTTACGGCGACAACATCCGCGCTATTCGCGCCGCCGCGCAAGGCGGCAGGATCGCGGCCTGACCCAACCTGTTGCCATTCACATATTTGAATGCGACTGTCCGGCCCGGATGAAAAGCGATGGATTGACGACATGAACCTGACACGACGAACCCTCCTGCAGTCGGCGGCGGCCGGGCTGGCGGCAGTCACCCTGCCGCATCGGGTCTGGGCCTCGACCCGGATCGACATGGGTGCGATGCAGGTCGATACCCTGCTGGACGGGCATCTGACACTGCCACCCGATTTCATTTTCGGTCCGATGCCCAAGGACCAGTTGGCGCCGGTGCTGGCGCAACATGGGATCGGTTCGGGTCCGCTGACGCCGGATTGCAACGTGACCCTGATGCGGGACGGAACGAACACGGTGCTGTTCGACGCCGGATCCGGCCCGGCCTTTCAGCAGACCGCCGGCAAACTGGGCGGCGCGCTGGATGCCGCCGGGCTGACCCCGGACGATATCACCCACGTTGTGTTCACCCATTGCCACCCCGACCACCTGTGGGGCGTGCTGGACGATTTCGACGATCCGATGTTCCCGCAGGCCACCCACATGATGGGCCGGGCGGAATGGGACTATTGGTTTGACCCTGCCACCGCCGACACGATCCAGCCCGAGCGGACAACCATGGCGGTGGGCGCGCGGCGGCGCATGGAAATCCTGGAGGATTCGGTGACCCTGTTCGATGCTGGCGACGAGATCCTGCCGGGCGTCGCGGCCCACGCCAGCCACGGCCACACGCCCGGGCACATGTCGTTCGAATTGCGCGCAGGCTCCAACGGCGTTCTGGTCGTCGGTGATGCCATTGGCAACCACCACGTCGGCTTTGCCCGGCCCGGCTGGATCTCGGGCTCCGATCAGGACGGCGAGACGGCGGCGGCGACCCGGCGCCGGCTGCTGGATCAGATTACCGCCGACGACATGGCGCTGATCGGCTATCATCTGCCCGAAGGCGGCTTTGGCCGCGCCGAAAGGGACGGCGACGGGTATCGCTTTGTCCCCGGCGCGGGTTAAGCCGCGACACGCAAGGAGAAACGACCATGGCCGCCACCCCGCCCGTCTGCCAGTTCGACTGGCCCGCACCAGACTTTACCCTGCCCGCCACCGATGGGCGCCGCCTGTCATTGCGCGATGTCGCTGGCCCCCGGGGCACGCTGATCATGTTCATCTGCAATCACTGCCCTTATGTGAAATCGGTATTGGACCGGATCATTCGCGACGCGCGGGATCTGCAGGCGATCGGCATCGGCGTGGCGGCGATCAGCAGCAATGACGCGGCCGCCTACCCCGCCGACGGTTTCGAAAAGATGCGTGAACTGGCCGAGGCGCAGGCCTTTCCCTTTCCCTATCTCTACGACGAAAGCCAAGCCGTGGCGCGCGCCTTTGATGCCGCCTGCACACCGGATTTCTTCGGCTTTAACGCCAATTTCGGGTTGCAGTACCGGGGCCGTCTGGATGCGTCGCGCAATGTGGCCGCGCCGGCTGACGCACGCCGCGACCTTTACGAGGCAATGAAACAGATCGCCGAGACCGGTCAGGGCCCGGCGGATCAGATCCCGTCGATGGGCTGTTCGATCAAATGGAAGGAAACCGCGTGACAACTGTCGTATTCGATCTGGACGGGACGCTGGTCGACAGCGCGCCGGACATCCGCGCCGCCGCCAACCGGATGCTGGCCGATCAGGGGCTTGAACCGCTCGACCTGCCAACCATCATCTCCTTTGTCGGCAACGGGCTGCCCAAGCTGGTCGAACGGGTGATGCAGGCGCGCGGTCTGGACATGGCCGATCACCCACGGCTCAGCCAGCTGACGCTGGATCATTACAACGCCGCCGCATCAGATCTGAGCGCGCTGTACCCCGGCGTTCGCATCGCCCTGGAGCGGTTGCGGGTTCAGGGCTACACCCTGGGGCTGTGCACCAACAAACCCGAGGCGCCGGCCCGGCATATCCTCGATCATTTCGGGCTGAGCGATCTGTTCCTGGTCGTCGTCGGCGGCGACACGCTGGCCGTCAAGAAACCCGACCCCGCGCACCTGCTGCGGACCTTTGACCAGCTTCCCGAGGGGCCGCGCGTCTATGTCGGTGACAGCGAAGTGGATGCCGAAACCGCTCACCGCGCCGGGGTGCCGTTCCTGCTGTTCACCGAAGGGTACCGCAAGACACCCGCCGAGGCGCTGCCGCATTCGGCGCGGTTCTCCGATTTCGCGGCCCTGCCCGACCTGATCGCCACCCTGCCGCAAAGGAAATCCGCATGACCCCGGCCGCATTGATTTTCGACGTCGATGGCACCCTGGCCGAAACCGAGGAAGCCCACCGCCGCGCGTTCAACGAAACCTTCGCCGAGGCCGGGCTGGACTGGCATTGGAGCGTTCAGGACTACACGTTCCTGTTGCGCACCACCGGCGGCAAAGAGCGGATGCGGGCCTGGCGCGAGACCTGCGGCAGCGGGCCTGGTGACGCCGAGATCGCCGCACTTCACAAACGCAAGACCGCGCGGTACGCCGAGATCGTCGCGGGCGGCGGTCTGTTCCTGCGCCCCGGCGTGGCCGATCTGATCGCCAATGCCCGCGCGCGGGGGATCAAGGTGGCGGTTGCCACCACGACCAACCGTCCCAATGTCGATGCGCTCTGCGCCGCCTGCTGGAACCGCCCGGCGCACGAGGTCTTTGATGTCATCGCGGCCGGTGACGAGGTGCGCCGAAAGAAACCCGCGCCCGATGTATTCCTGCTTGCGCTGGCCCGGCTGAACCTGCCCGCCCACGCCTGTATCGCTTTTGAAGACAGCCGCAACGGGCTGCGGTCCGCCCAGTCAGCAGGGCTGCGCACCGTCGTCACACCCTCGGCCTATACTGCGGCCGAGGATTTCAGCGCGGCGGACTGGGTTCTGCCGTCGCTCGAATGGGGGCGGCTACCGGTTGTCCTGACCGGACCGATGGCCAGGGCGGCCTAACCGGCGTCCTCTATCAACACCTCGCCATAGGCATCGCGCAGCTGGTTCTTGAGCACCTTGCCGGTGGCGCCAATAGGCAGTTCATCGACAAAGATGACCTTGTCGGGGACTTGCCAGCGGGCCACCTTGCCATCGAAAAAGGCGATCAATTCGGCTTCGGACGGGGCGGCCTCAGGGACCGGGATCGCGATGATCACCGGGCGCTCGTCCCACTTGCGGTGCCGCGCGGCGATGGCGGCGGCATTGCCGATGCCGGGATGGGCAATGGCGATGTTTTCCAGTTCCACAGTCGAAATCCACTCGCCGCCCGACTTGATGATATCCTTGGACCGGTCCCGGATGATCATGTAGCCGTCCGGGTCGATGGTGGCGACATCGCCGGTATCGAACCATCCATCCTCGGTCAATGCGCTTTGATCGCGTCCGAAATACGTATCGACGATCCAGTGTCCCCGGATCTGCAGGTCGCCCTGGGTTTCACCATCGTCGGGCAACCGGTTTCCGGCCTCGTCCACGATCCGCAGTTCGACACCGAATGGCGGCCTGCCCTGCCCTTCTCGCAGCTTGGCCTGCACATCAGGCGGCAAGTCGAGATGTTTCTGCAGCAGCTGGTT
Organism: Seohaeicola saemankumensis; assembly: GCF_020171285.1. Taxonomy (GTDB): domain Bacteria; phylum Pseudomonadota; class Alphaproteobacteria; order Rhodobacterales; family Rhodobacteraceae; genus JAIUZI01. Next base: position 419,078 of record NZ_JAIUZI010000004.1, on the reverse strand, counting down.
CAGCGATCCCAGCGGGCTGGTTTCCGTCATGCCCCAGCCGTGGATCAGCTCGACCCCGAACTTGTCGCGGAAATCAACGATCATCGACGGCGGCAGGGCCGATCCGCCGACCGTGGCGCGCGTCAGGCTGGGCGCGGTGGAGCCCGCCGCCTCCAGCGCTTCGAGCAGGCCCAGCCAGATCGTCGGCACGCCCATCGACACGGTGACCTTTTCGCCGTCGATCAGGCGCACCAGCGCCGGACCGGACAGGTCCGCGCCCGGCAGAACCAGCTTGGCCCCGGTCATCGCGGCGGTATAGGGCACGCCCCATGCATTGGCGTGGAACATCGGCACCACCGGCAGAATCGTGTCCTTGGCCGACAGCGCCAGCCCGTCGGGCTGGTTGGCGCCCAGCGTATGCAGCACGGTTGAGCGATGGGTGTATTCCACGCCCTTGGGGTGGCCCGTGGTCCCCGAGGTGTAGCACAGGCTGGACGGCGTGGTTTCCGGCAGCTCGGGCCATTGGTATCCCGGATCGGCATCCGCCAGAAGGTCATCATAGAACAGCAGCCCGTCGAGCATCGCCGCCGCCTCTTCGTCGCGCGGCCCCATCAGCACATAGTGGCACACGGTTTTCAGCTGATCGTGCAGCCCGGCGGCCACCGGCAGAAAGGTGCGGTCCAGAAACAGCACCTGATCCTCAGCGTGGTTGATGATGTAGACCAGCTGTTCGGGCGTCAGCCGGGGATTGATGGTGTGGGTGACACGCCCGCTGCCGGCGACGCCGAAATAGATCTGCAGATGGCGCAGGTTGTTCCACGCGATCGTGCCGCAGCGCGCGCCATCGTCCACACCGAGCCGGTCGAGGGCCGAGCCCAGCCGGCGCGCGTTTTCCTCGACCTCGCGCCATGTCGACCGGCTCAGGCTGCCGTCCATTTCCACCGATACGACTTCGGTGCCACCGTGATAGCGCGCGGCGTGTTCAATCAGCGAGCTGATGGTCAGCTGCTGAAACATCATCTTTCCCGACATGGGCCCTTGTCTCCTCCCAGAGTGCTCCGCTCGCGCTGGGGTCATGACAAAGTCGTGCCCGCGACAGGCGTTGCGATATCTTAGAGGCAGCGCGCAATCGGGCAACCCGGATTGGCGAGACGGCTCAGCGGCGGTAGATGAAACAGCGTCCCTCGACGGCACTGGGGGCCAGCGGAAGCTCGGTCAGCGTATCGAAATACATCCGGTCGCTCGACACCATCAGCCCGCCCGCCGCCAGCATCGGCTCGATCAGCGGCGAGATCTTGCGCGCGAAGATATCGTTTTTCTGCAGGTTATGGCCGCCCAGGTCCGCATGTATCAGGCTCGCCGTCGGTCCGAACCGATCCAGCGCCTGCGGCAGCGTCTCCATCACATCGCCAAGGATGGTGAATTCCGGCTCGGGCGTGCTGGCCGGGTTCGACGCAATCGCGCGTTCAAACACATAGATTTCGCGCCCCTGTACCCGTTCGCGCACATGGTCAAACGTGCGCCCGTTGCCCAGCCCCAGTTCGAACACCGGCCCGGTCAGCCCGGCTGTTTCGGCGATTGCAAAATCCAGGCTGGCGCGCTGGGACACCATCCGGTCGATAAACACATCAAGTCGGCTCACCCGTGCACTCCTTTGCAACTTGCGCCCCTTGTCACCTGTCATGCCAAACCGGGACGCCAATGTGTAGGCACCCAGCCCAACAATTCGCAAGAAGAGGAAAAAACCTTGGCAATTGGGGTTTGACTAGTGGGGGTTGCCCAAGCGAAGGTGAGGCAAAATGACTGTGGGGGTTACACGTTTGATGTTTTTGCACGATCGGCCAGGTGGACGTGGCTGAATGACCCCCTTGCTGTCCGTCGAAAATCTAAGCATCGGCTTTGGCAAGGGCGAAGCCGTCGTGCGCGACGTGAACTTTGCCGTTCGGCCGGGCGAAACGCTTGCCCTGGTTGGCGAATCCGGATCCGGCAAAACGGTTACCTGCCGCGCGGTGCTGCGCATTCTGCCCAAAACCGCGCAGATCCGTACCGGCCGGGTGACCCTGAACGGCAGCAGCGGCGGGCTGGTTCTGAACGAGTTGAACGAACGCCGGATGCGCGATGTGCGCGGCAACCTCGTCTCGATGATCTTTCAGGAACCGATGCGGTCGCTGTCGCCGCTGCACCGGATCGGCAATCAGGTCAGCGAGGTGTTGTGGCTGCATCGCGGCGCGAGTGAAAAGACCGCGAAGAAAACGGTTCTTGAAACCTTCGAACGCGTCGGCTTTCCCGATCCGGAACGGGCCTACAGCTCTTATCCATTCGAATTATCAGGCGGTATGCGGCAACGCGCGATGATCGCCATGGCTATGGTCGCCAAACCCGAACTGTTGATCGCGGATGAACCCACCACGGCGCTGGACGTGACCACGCAGGCGCAGGTGCTGGGGCTGATCAAGGACCTGCAAAAAGAAACCGGCATGGGGCTGATCCTGGTGACCCACGATCTGGGCGTGGTTGCCAACATGGCCGAACAGGTCGTCGTGATGCACAAGGGCCGGGTGATGGAATCGGGCGCGGCGGAACCGCTGCTGAAGGCGCCCGCGCACCCCTATACCCAACAGCTGTTCAATGCGGCACCGTCGATTCCCGCCGCGCCGGAACTGGCCGAACCGCTGCCCGAGGATGACCTGATCCTCGAGATGAAATCTGTGTCCAAGACCTATACCATGCGGGCCGGGTCGGCGTGGAAACCCGACGTGCTGATCCACGCCTGCCGGGGCATCGACCTCAAGCTGCCGCGCGGCAAGACGCTCGCCATCGTCGGCGAAAGCGGCTCGGGCAAGACCACGGCCGCCCGCATCGCACTGGCCGCCGAGCCGCCCGATCCCGGCGGCGAGGTCTGGTTCCGTCCCGACCCCAGCGCCGCGCCGCTGGCGGTCCACAAGATGACCCGCGCCGAGCGCACCGCGTTTCAGCGCGAGGCGCAGATGGTGTTTCAGGATCCCTATTCGTCGCTATCGCCCCGGATGCGGATCCTGGACGCGATGACCGAGCCGCTGGAGATCCACAACATCGGCAGCCGCGAGGAACGCCGGGACCGCGCTGCCGAAATGCTGAAGCAGGTCGGGCTGAACGCCGACATGCTGCAGCGGTTCCCGCACGCCTTTTCCGGCGGCCAGCGGCAGCGCCTTTCGATTGCCCGCGCCATGATGCTGGACCCCCGCCTGATCGTCTGCGACGAACCGACCTCAGCGCTGGATGTCTCGGTCCAGGAACAGATCCTGTCGCTGCTGGAAGACATCCGCGACCGCATGAACCTGAGCTACCTGTTCATCAGTCACGATCTGGCCGTCGTGGCGCGGATCGCCGACGAGGTGGCGGTGATGCGGCAGGGGCTTGTCGTTGAACAGGCACCGCCGGACACTTTGTTCTACAATCCAAAACACCCCTACACCAAAGCGCTGATCGCGGCCCAACCAACGCCGGACATCGAACGCCCGATCAATCTGAAACTCGTGGCCCAGGGCGCAGGCGCGCCCGACAGCTGGCCCGAAGATTTCCGTTTCACGGACACCGTGATACCGTCGCTTACAGAACTGGAACCCGGCCACAAGGTACGTTGCCATGTTTGAACTCTCCCGCAAACTCCTGCCCGCCGCGCTGGCTTTGGCGCTTACCGCATTTGTACCAAACGGAAGCTTTGCCGCTTCGCAGCTGTCCGAAACGGCATTTTGGCAGGACGAAGTCACACGCGGTGACCTGCCGCCGATCGACCAGCGCCTGCCGTCCGAACCGCTGGTGGTCGATCTGGAGGCAAAGGGGCGCGTCTTTGGTATTCCGGGCGGAACCATGCGAACCATGGTCACCCGCAGCAAGGACATCCGCCAGATGGTGGTCTATGGCTATGCCCGGCTGGTCGGCTACGACCACACCTACAGCCTGGCCCCGGATATCCTCGCCGCCTATGAGAACGAGGGCAATAAACGCTATACCCTGCGGCTGCGCCCCGGCCACAAATGGTCGGATGGCAGCCCGTTCACTTCGGCCGATTTTGCCTACTGGTGGAACGACGTGGCCAATGAACCCGCGCTCAGCCCGGCGGGCCCGCCGGACTTTCTGCGGGTGCGGGGCGAACTGCCCCAGGTGAGCTTTCCCGATGCGCAAACCGTCGTGTACGAATGGGCCCACCCGAACCCGAACTTCCTGCAGTCTCTGGCACAGGCCCGGCCGCCGTTCATCTACCGCCCGTCCGAGTTTCTCAAGCAGTACCATGTCAAATACGCGGATCCTGCGGCGCTCAAGGCCGCCGTGAACGACGCCCGCGTCAAGAGCTGGGCAGCGCTGCATAACAAGCTCGACAACATGTACAAATACGACAATCACGAGTTGCCGACGCTGCAACCCTGGATGAATTCCACCTCCGGCAAGAAGATCCGGCACCTCTTTGTCCGCAACCCGTATTATCACCGGGTCGATTCCAACGGTGCGCAGCTGCCCTACATTGATGTCATTGAGATGGAGATCGTCGCGCCCGGTCTGGTCGCGGCCAAGGCCAACGCCGGCGAGACCGATCTGCAGGGCCGCGGGCTGGATTTCCGCGACATCTCGATCCTGCGCAAGGGCGAGGCCGACGGCGGCAATTACCGCACCCTGCTGTGGGGCACTGGCGTGGCGTCGCAGATCGCGATATATCCCAACCTGAATTACGAGGACGACGCATGGCGCGAGATCCTGCGCGATGTCCGGGTCCGCCGGGCGCTGTCGCTGGCGATCGACCGCAAGACTATCAACCAGGCGCTCTATTTCAAACTGGCGCATCCCGGCGCCATGAGCTTGCTCTCCTCGAGCCCGTTCTTCAAAGAAGAGTACCGCGAAGCCTGGGCCCAGCACGACCCGGCACTTGCGAACAAGCTGCTGGACGAGGCCGGTCTGGGAACACGGGGCAAGGACGGCATCCGCACCCTGCCCGACGGCCGCCCGCTGGAGGTGGTGATCGAAACCGCCGGCGAACGGCAAGAGGTTGAAAACGCGCTACAGATCGTCACCGACAACTGGCGCGACGTCGGCGTCAAGCTGGTGATGCGCCCGCTGGACCGCGACATCCTGCGCAATCGGGTGTTCTCCGGCAACACCATGGCATCCGTCTGGTACGGCTGGGACAACGGCATCCCCCAGATCTATACCTCGCCCGAATACCTGGCGCCGCGCGACCAGGTGTTCCTGGCCTGGCCGAAATGGGGTCAGCATTACCAGACCGGAGGATCCTCGGGCGAAGCCCCCGACATGCCACCCGCGCAACGCCTGATGGAGTTGGCCGAAACCTGGGAAGCGTCCACCACGGACGAGGACCGCACCGCCGTCTGGCATGAAATGCTGCAGATTCATGCCGATAATATTTTTGGCATCGGCATCCTGAACGGTGCACCGCAGCCCATTGTTGTCAACAAACGGCTACGCAACGTGCCGGAAAAGGCACTTTGGGCATGGGAACCCGGCGCGCATTTCGGAGTGCACCGGCTGGACGAGTTCTTTTTCTCCGATGGCGAGTAACAGGACCCGACGATGAGCATCCTGCGCTACGCCATCTACCGGTTCGGAACCATGCTGCTGACGCTCTTGGTGGTGTCTGCGATGGTGTTCATCATCATCAACCTGCCGCCGGGCGATTACCTGAGCAACCAGATCGCCGAATTGCAGGCCACCGGCCAATCGGCGGGCGTGGCCAAGGCAGAGTTCCTGCGCAAGGAATATGCGCTGGATCGGCCGCTTTGGGAACAATACATGATCTGGGTCGGCTTCATGCCCGGCCCGCACGGGTTTTCCGGCCTGATCCAGGGCAACTTTGGCTGGTCTTTCGAATTTGACCGCCCGGTACGCGACATTGTCGGTGACAGCCTGTGGCTGACCGTACTGGTCAACATCGCGGCCATCGTCTTTGTCTACGCTGTTTCCTTGCCTTTGGGGGTGATCGCCGCCGCCCGGTCACGCACCTGGGTCGACTACACATCGGCCTTTGTCGGGTACCTCGGGCTGGCGACGCCGAACTTCCTGTTGGCGTTGATCCTCTACTACTACGGGAGGAAATACCTCAACATTCCGATCGGCGGGCTGATGGACCCGGTTTTCGAGGGCCAGCCGCTGACCTGGGACAAGTTCAAATCGGTTATGGTTCACCTGATCGTGCCAACTATCGTGATCGGTACCGCCGGGGCGTCCGCGATGATGCAGCGTCTGCGCGCCAACATGCTCGACGAGCTGGGCAAACCCTATGTCGAAACAGCGGTGGCAAAGGGCATGGCGCCCAGCCGCATGCTTGCCAAATACCCGTTGCGGGTGGCGTTCAACCCGTTTGTGGCCGACATCGGGAACCTGCTGCCCTCGATGGTGTCGGGATCGGTTCTGGTCTCGGTTGTGATGGGCCTGCAAACCATCGGTCCGACCCTGCTGACCGCGCTCAAGACCCAGGACCAGTTCCTGTCGGGCTTTATCCTGATGTTCGTGGCGCTGCTCACACTGATCGGCACGATGATTTCTGACGTTCTGCTGGTTCTGCTGGATCCACGCATCCGCTACGAGGGGCGTGAAGCATGACCAAGCTCCCCGATGGCCGGTTCGTCGACGACGCGCCCTATGATCCGCAGGCCAGCATCCAGATGCTAGAACGCCAGGACCTGGATGCCCCCAACTGGGTTCTGATCTGGCGTAAATTCAAGCAGCACAAGCTGGGACTGGTATCGGCGATTTTCCTGCTGTTCAGCTACCTGATGCTGCCCTTCGCCGGTTTCATAGCGCCCTACACGCCGAATGACCGACAGTCCGAACATCTTTATGCGCCGCCTCAGGGGATCAAGTTGTGGCACGAGGGCGAATTCATCGGTCCCTTTGTCTATCCGACGACGGCAGAGGCTGACTTGATCACATTCCAGTGGAAGTTCGTACCGGACGAAACCCGGCCGCTGCCGCTGAAGTTCTTCTGCGAGGGCGGTGAATACAAGCTGGCCGGGCTGATCCCCAGCAACCGGCATCTGTTTTGCGCGCCAGAAGGGGCCACGCTGTTCCTGTGGGGGTCAGACCGGCTGGGCCGCGACGTGTTCAGCCGCATCCTCTATGGCGCTCAGCTGTCGCTGACCGTGGGCCTGATCGGGATTTCGGTGTCGTTCTTTCTGGGCATCGGGTTTGGCAGCATCGCCGGGTATTTCGGCGGCAAGATCGACTGGGTCATCAACCGGCTGATAGAAATCCTGCGATCACTGCCCGAACTGCCGCTGTGGCTGGCCCTGTCGGCGGCGGTCCCGTCGAACTGGGGGCCGGTGTCGGTGTTTTTCATAATCTCGATCATTCTGGGCATTCTGGACTGGCCCGGGCTGGCGCGATCTGTCCGCGCCAAGTTCCTGAGCCTGCGCGAAGAGGAATACGTGCGTGCCGCCGAAATGATGGGGGCCTCGTCGGGCCGGGTCATCCGCAAACACCTGCTGCCCAATTTCATGAGCCACCTGATCGCCAGCGCGACGCTGTCCATTCCGGCAATGATCCTTGGGGAGACCGCGCTGTCCTTCCTCGGTCTTGGTTTGCGGGCACCGGCGGTCAGCTGGGGTGTGATGCTGAACGACGCACAAAACCTGGCAAATATCGAGATCTATCCCTGGACGGCGATTCCCATGCTGCCGATCGTGGTGGTGGTGCTGGCCTTCAACTTCATGGGCGACGGGCTGCGGGATTCCCTGGATCCCTATACCGCCTGATCTGTGCGCGTACCCGTGGCCGAGCTGGAATTCATCTCAGATCACGCAGGCCGGGAGAGCCAGATCGTCCGCCTGTTCGGGGACAGTTTTGCCGCCGCCGACGGGCCGGAGGAAGGGCGCCTGATCGAAACGGTGGTTCAGGACCTGCTGCAGGCAACCGCGCCCGATGATCTGTTCGTATTCTCGGCACTGGAAAACGGGGCGATGGTCGGGTGCATCGTCTTTTCCCGCCTGCGCTACGATCAGGATCCTCGCACGGTCTTTATCCTGTCGCCCGTCGCGGTCAGGACCGACCGCCAGAGGCAGGGAATCGGCCAGAAGCTGCTCGCTTTTGGCCTCTGCGAACTGCGCGCCAGGGGTGTCGATGTCGCCATCACTTATGGCGACCCGAATTACTATGCCAAGGTCGGGTTCAAGCAGGTTTCCACGGATGTGGCCCCGCCGCCCCTGCCGTTGAGCATGCCACACGGATGGCTGGCGCAATCGCTGTCCGGCCCCGAGCTGGAGCCGTTGTCAGGACCATCTCGCTGCGTCGCGGGCCTGAACAAGCCCGCGATCTGGTAGCGGTCCGACTTGCGCCACTGGTTCACTCGGGCTGATAGAAATCAGAAAACATCGCCCGCCGTGACAACCACCAGCCCGATTGCTCGGGCCAGGTCTCAAAGCTTGTATCGTACCCCAGCGCCTGCGCCGCGTGCAGCGCCCAGTTCGGGTCCACCAACGCCTCACGCGCGATGGCAATCAGGTCGGCGCGGCCTTCGGCCAGGATCGCTTCGGCCTGCTGCGGGTGGGTGATCAGCCCGACGGCCATCGCGGCCAGCCCGGCCTCATGGCGGACCCGCTCGGCATAGGGCACCTGGAACCCCGGCTGGCGCTTGCCCGATGCCGCACCCGTGGCCGAGCCCGAGATACCGCTGGAAGAACAGTCCATCACGTCGATGCCGATCTCTTTCAACCGCTGCGCCAGGACAATCGTGTCATCCAGCTGCCAGCCGTCCTCTGTGCCGTCGACGGCGGAGGTGCGGAAAAACACCGGCAGGTCGTCAGGCCAGACCTCGCGCACTGTTTCGGCAATCTCCAGCGCCAGCCGCATCCGGCCCTCCAACGATCCGCCATAGCCATCCGTGCGCTTGTTGGACAGCGGCGACAGGAAGCTGTGCACCAGGTAGCCATGTGCGCCGTGGATCTCGACGATCTGGTAGCCGGCCGCCAGGGCCCGCCGGGCCGCCGCGGCATAATCCTGCAACAGGGCGGCGATGTCGTCCTCGCTCAGCGCATGCGGCACCGGCCAGCCGTCATCGACCGGGATCGCCGAAGGGCCCGCAGGGGTCCACGGCATGTCACCGCGCGCGAAATCATCTTCGTTCAGCGGCCCGTTCCCAAACCACGGTCGCTGCATGCCCGACTTGCGGCCGGCATGGCCCAGCTGGATCGCGGGCACGGCGCCATGGCGCGCCACGAACTGCGCCACGCGCGCATGGCCGGGGATCTGGCTGTCGGTCCAGAGGCCCGGACAGCCATGGGTGATCCGCCCGGATTTCTGCACCGCAGTGGCTTCGGTGAACACGATGCCCGCACCGCCTGTTGCGAAGCGGCCCAGGTTGACCAGATGCCAGTCTTCCAAGTGGCCGTCATGGGCCGAATACTGGCACATCGGCGAAATCACGATGCGGTTGCGGCTGGTCACCCCGCGCAGCTGCATCGGTCGAAACAGGTGTGGAACCTCGGCCATGATCATCCTCCCGGTCAGGCATCAGGCAGGCTATCCACCACTGCCATATACGGCAATCGCCAAGTGGCCGTGACCCTGCGTCGCAACGGGCGCACCCGCGCCGCGTCAGCGGCGCCGGGCCCAAATCGCGAGGGTTCCCGCAAGGGAGCCCGCGCGACGCGGGAGCGTTCCGCTCAGCGGTCGTCGCCGCCGCCGTCTTCGCCCAGATAGTCTTCGTCGATGGCCGCCTGCACGGCTCCGGTCACCGCCTCGCGCTGTTTCGGGCTCAGGTCTTCCGCGTGTTCATCCGCCAGCCGGACAGTCACCTCGCGATGCGCGAATTTGATACCTTCGCGGGCAAACAGTTCGCGGATGTCCTGATACACGCGTTTGCGCACCAGCCACTGGTCACCCGGCTTTGTCATAAACTTGACCCGGATGATCATCGCGCTGTCCTGCATCTCGATCACGCCCTGCGACTTGAGCGGCTGGATGAAATTGTCACCGATCACCGGATCACTCAACAGCTCCTGCCCCAACTTCTTGATCAGCTTGCGCACCTTTTCCACGTCGGTGTCATAGGTCACCCGCAGTGGCAGTTTCATGATCACCCAGTCGCGCGAATAGTTGGTTAGAACCTTGATCTCGCCAAACGGAATGGTGTTCAACGCGCCGAGGTGGTGGCGCAGCTGGAACGAGCGGACCGAGATCTTCTCGACCGTGCCCTTCACGTCGCCGATGTCGATGTACTCGCCCTTGCGAAACGCGTCGTCGATCAGAAAGAACGCGCCCGAGAAGATATCGCGCACCAGGGTCTGCGCGCCAAATCCCACCGCCAGACCAACCACACCGGCGCCGGCAAACAGCGGGCTGACGTTTATGCCGATCTCCATCAGTGCAATCAGCGCGATCGACACGATCACTACCGCCAGGATGGCCCCGCGAAAGAGCGGCAGCAGCGTGGCCAGACGGCTGGCACCGGTCATGCCACCCTCATCGCCCAGCTCGCCTTCGTCTGCGGCCGGCGCCTCCTGAGCGATCCGCGAATCGATCCAGATGCGAAAGAAGTGAAACAACACGTAGCCGATAAAGAGGATCGCAATGACGTCCAGCGAAGTGTCCAGCAGCGAGCCTTCCTCAATGCTCATCTCCGGTTGCCAGATCCGAAGCAGCGCGTAGGATCCGACCAGAAAAGCCAATATCCCGGCCACGCGCCGCGCCAGATCTTCGAACGTGGCAATCGGGTGGGGTTGAAACGGCGGCGCGGGGGCATCGGCCTCCTGGCTTTCGGCCGCCGCATGTTCGCTCTTCAGGCGTTCAATCTCGCGAAACCGGACAAAATAGCGTTCGATCCAGTAGTTGATCGCCCCGTAGACCACCACGATGGTCATGAACACCCCATAGGACCCCGCGATCAGCGGCACCGATATCGGCAGTTCCAGAACCAGGTTGAAGGCCAGCTCGATCCAGCTGAACACGACATACAGCATCAGCACCGGTGCCCAGGCGAACGACAGGAACCGGATCAGCCAGGACACGTCGCCCGGGTTGCGCCCGCCCCGGATCGCCTCTGAAATCGGTCCGGCATTGAACAGGATCAACAACAGGTTGCCGACAACGCCCACCAGCGACAGCACCCCGTAAAGGATCGCGTAGACGTTGTAGTTCAGTCCAAAATCCCCGATCCAGGTGCTGAACATGACCGCCGAGATCTCGTAGGTCGCCAGCACCCAGGCCCAGGTGTACAGACGCTTTGCGTCCCGGTCCGAGAACCGGGGGATCCGGTACTGGCTGAGGTATGGCGACAGGATCATACGCCACAGGTCCGACACGGTGCGAATGGCGAAAAAAGCGACAAAAATCGCGGTGACGGTATATTCCACCGATTTGTCGTCGATCTGCCCGAACACCAGGAGGCCGACGACATAGGCGAGAATCATCGCGAACACCGTTCCACCAATACCCATGAGGAAACGGAACACCAGAAATGGCATCTTTTCGCGATACCCCTGTGGCGCCTCCTGAATCCGGGACACCACGTATCGTTTGGCCAGACGTTTGCCATAGATCTCGCGCATGGCAAGAATGCCCAGCGCAAACAGCAACAGGTTGATACCCAGCACCTTGGCATAGGTCATGATGCGGCCGTCCGGGCTTGTGGCCCGCAGGATGAACATCACCTCATTGATGGAATTGGGCAAGGCCGCGACCCGTTCCTTGAGCGTATCGCGGAATTTGTCGATCTCGGACTGCGCCGACATCAGCATCGAGTGGCCATCGCGCTCGGCGCCGCCGTCGCTGCCCGTGGCCGGTCCCGGCGCGGTGGTGATCACCTGCCCCGAACTGTCGATCACAATGACCCCGACCCCGGCTTCGGCCGCCTGCCGGATGGCGTCTGCCAGCGGAGCCGCGTCGTTGTCCGGGGCGGCATTGGCGGACCTCGACCCAGTCAGCAGTTGCGCCTGGGCGTCCGCTGCGTCATTCAGCCCGGCCCCGAACCAGAGCGCCAGGACAAGGCAAAGAAATCGAAACCACATCTGACGACGCACTCCCAAAGCGTTTTGTTGCAGGCTACAGGACCGACGATGCCTGCGCAAACCTGTGCACCCTCGGCGAAAGCTCCGACAGTGTCAGAAGTTGCCGCTCAGAAACCGGTTTTCATTCAGGTCCGATGAAACTACTAGGGGCTTAGCCAAGGGCGTCCCGGTTTCGAGCGGATGGGCGTGTTGCGGGCGCCGGTAAGGCAGCCCGATCCGCCGCCTGCACAACCGGTCCGCCCCGGCGGCGAACGAAGCTATCAAGGGGCACGTCATGACCACGCAGAGCGGACGCGAAAAAATCGCGGTGCTGGGGCTTGGCTATGTCGGCCTGCCGCTGGCGGTCGCCCTGGCGCGGACCGGTTTCGAGACCGTCGGTTTCGACACCGATGCCGATCATGTCGCCGCACTGAACGCCGGGCGGGACAAGAACGGAGAAGTCTCGCACAGCTCGCTTGCCGCCTGCGATGCGACGTTTTCCTGCGACCCCGCCGCACTGTCGGACTGCACCACTTTCATCGTCGCGGTGCCGACCCCGATCACCGATGCCAAGACACCGGACCTGACACCGTTGCGGTCGGCCTGCCGGATGATCGGCGGACATCTGTCGCCCGGTGCGCTGGTGATCGTCGAATCCACCGTTTACCCCGGCGTGACCGAAGAGATCTGCGGCCCCGAGCTCTCTGCCGCCAGCGGCCTGCGCACCGGCGATCAGATCCGCCTTGCCTATTCGCCCGAACGGGTCAATCCGGGCGACGCCGAACACTCGCTGGAAAACGTGGTCAAGATCATCTCGGCGCAGGACGACGCCACGCTGGACCGGGTGGAGGCGATATATGCGCCCGTGGTCAAGGCCGGGTTGCACCGCGCCAGTTCGATCATGACCGCCGAGGCCGCCAAGGTCATCGAGAACACCCAGCGGGACCTGAACATCGCGCTGGTCAACGAATTCTCGCTGATCTTCTCCCGGCTGGGCCTCGATACGCTCGAAGTGCTGGAAGCCGCGGGCACCAAGTGGAATTTCCTGCCGTTCAAACCCGGGCTGGTGGGCGGTCATTGTATCGGGGTCGATCCCTACTACCTGACTTACCGCGCCGAGCAGCTCGGCTATCACCCGCAGGTGATCCTGGCCGGCCGCCGCATCAACGACCAGATGGGTGCTCATGTCGTTCAGGAACTGATCAAGGCGCTTTTGGCGCGCAAGATCGACCCCAGCCGTGCAAGGGTTCTGGTCATGGGGTTCACGTTCAAGGAAAACTGCGCCGATACCCGCAACACGCGCGTCGGCGACATCATGGCCGAACTGGCGGCGTTTTCGGTGGCTGCGGATCTGCACGATCCATGGGTTGACCCCGCAGAGGTACAGACGGAATACGGGCTGCAGATGGTCACGACACCGGAAACCGGCGCATATGATGCGATCATTGTGGCCGTCGCACATTCCCAATTCGTCGAGATGGGCAGCGCGGCCATTCGCGACTTGGGCAAACCCGGCGCCGTGCTCTATGACATCAAGGGAATTTTTGGTAAGTCCGGATCGGACCTGAGGTTGTAGTAAGTGGTATGACAGGCGGCACCTTAAAGCAGAGCCCGGACAGCTCCACCGCACCCAACGCGCACCCGCCCGAGCGAGCGCCGCGGGTGATGCTGTACAGCCACGACACATTTGGCCTGGGTCACCTGCGACGGTCGCGGGCATTGGCCGGCGCGATCACCCGCGCACAGCCGGACGCGTCGGCGCTGATCCTGACCGGATCGCCGGTGGCAGGGCGATTTGCCTTTCCGCGCCGGGTCGATCACATGCGTCTGCCGGGCGTCACCAAGCGCAGCGACGGCACCTATGAATCCGCCACCATGGGCATGGACATCGACGAGGTCACCCACCTGCGCGCCGGGCTGATCCGCACCTCTGTGCAGCAGTACGAACCCGACATCCTGATCGTCGACAAGGAACCTACCGGGTTCCGCGGAGAGCTGTTGCCGACTTTGGAATACCTCAAGGAAACGGGTGGCGCCAAACTGGTGCTGGGCCTGCGCGACGTTCTGGACGAACCCGAGGTGCTGGCCGCCGAGTGGGCCCGCAAGGGGGCGGTAGAGGCCACACGGGAATTCTTTCACGAGATCTGGATTTATGGCCAGCGATCGATCTACGACCCGACCGCCGGGCTGGACCTGGGGCCTGATGCGCGCGCGCGCATGCACTGGACCGGCTACCTGCGGCGCGAGCTGGGCACCCCGGTCGATCCGCCAAAGCAACCCTACATCCTGATCACGCCCGGGGGCGGCGGCGATGGCGAGGCCATGGTCAACCTGGTGCTGTCGGCCTATGAAACCGACCCCGATCTGAGCCCCCGCGCGGTTCTGGTTTATGGTCCGTTTCTGTCCGGTGAAACCCGTACCTTGTTCGAATCGCGGGTCGAGCGGCTGAACAGCCGGGTCACCGCCGTCGGCTTTGAATCGCAGATCGAGACGCTGTTCGCCGGCGCAGAAGGTGTCGTCTGCATGGGCGGCTACAATACCTTTTGCGAGGTCCTGTCATTCGACAAGCGCGCGGTGATCGTGCCGCGCACGGTTCCACGCCTGGAACAATGGATCCGCGCCAGCCGCGCCGAGGATCTGGGGCTGGTCCGGATGCTTGACGAAAACCGCGACGGGCTGACCGCGCAGTCGATGATCCGCGCCATCCGGGGGCTGGCCGATCAACCACGACCGTCCCAAACAATGGACGCCGGTTTGCTGGACGGGTTGGACTATGTCGCCCAGCGCGTCGAAGCCCTGCTGCGCGACCGTTTCGCACAGGCCGCCGAATGAGTGACGATACCCCGCCGCTGGCGGTGCTGGTCAAAGGTTGGCCGCGCCTGTCCGAAACCTTTATCGCTCAGGAACTGGCCGCGCTTGAGCAGGCCGGGCACCGCTTTGACATCTGGTCGCTGCGCCATCCAACCGACACCAAGCGTCACCCGCTGCACGAACAGGTGGCGGCACGGGTGTTCTATCTGCCCGAGTATCTGTACGACGAACCAGAGCGAGTCTGGGCGGCACGCCACCGCGCGCAGCACCTGCCCGGCTATGCCGAGGCCTACCGCGTCTGGCGGCAGGATCTGCGCCGCGACCGCACCCACAACCGCATTCGCCGCTTTGGCCAGGCCTGTGTTCTGGCTGCCGAACTGCCCCCCGGAACACGCGGTCTGTACGCCCATTTCCTGCACACGCCGTCTTCTGTCGCCCGCTATGCCGCTATCATGCGCGGCCTGCCGTGGAGCTTTTCCGCACACGCCAAGGATATCTGGACCTCGCCCGAGTGGGAAAAGCGCGAAAAGCTGGCCGCCGCGACCCACGGGGCGGTCTTTGGAGCGACCTGCACCGCCTACGGGGCCGAACACCTGCAGGGGCTGGCCGATGACCCGGCCCGCGTCGAGCTGATCTATCACGGGCTGGACCTGTCGCGCTTCCCCGCTCCGCCGGTCCGCGCGCCGCGGGACGCGGACGGGCCGCTACAGCTGCTCTCTGTCGGGCGGCTGGTCGAGAAAAAGGGCTTTGACCGGCTGATCGCCGCCCTCGCCCTGCTGCCCGCAGACATGGACTGGCATTGGACGCACATCGGCGGCGGCGCCCTTGGAAAGG
The DNA here is from genome assembly GCF_020171285.1 of Seohaeicola saemankumensis. Taxonomy (GTDB): domain Bacteria; phylum Pseudomonadota; class Alphaproteobacteria; order Rhodobacterales; family Rhodobacteraceae; genus JAIUZI01. The sequence goes on along the minus strand of NZ_JAIUZI010000004.1, from coordinate 403,485 downwards.
CCCTGTCACTGCAGGCCGACCAGCTGGGTATCGGCGACCGCATCACATGGCGCGGTGCCTGCGATCAACCCGAGGTGATTGAGGCCCTGCGCTGCGCCGATCTCTTTGTCCTGCCCAGCCGGATCGCCGCCGACGGAGACCGTGACGGGTTGCCCAATGTTCTGATGGAGGCCGCCTCGCAGAGGCTGCCGATCATCTCGACCGCCGTGGCCGCGATCCCCGAGTTTATCGAAGATGGTCTTCACGGGCTGTTGCCTGCCGACACGCCCGACGCGCTGGCCGGGGCCATCACCGCGCTGGCCCGCGATCCGGCACGGGCGGCGGCGATGGCGGATGCCGCCTATGACCGGCTTCGGGCCGAGTTCCTGATGTCGCCCGGCATTACACGGCTGTCGCACCGGTTGGCCCGGCTGCTGCGATGACCCGCCTCGCCTTTTACGCGCCAATGAAGCCACCCGATCACCCGACGCCATCGGGTGACCGGGAAATGGCGCGCAACCTGATGGCGGCCATCGCCGCAGGGGGCACCGAAGTCGATCTGGTGTCGCGCCTGCAACTGCACGACAAGCGCGGCGATCCCGCGCGGCAGAGCGAAATCAGGCACGCGGCAGAGGCGGAAACCCACCGGCTGATCGGCGCCCTGCGCGGCACCGGCACGCGCACCTGGGTCACCTACCACAACTACTATAAGGCGCCGGACCTGATCGGCCCGCGTGTCTGCGACGCTCTGGACCTGCCCTATGTCCAGATCGAGTCAACGCGTGCCAAGAGCCGCCTGACCGGTCCCTGGGCCGATTTCGCGCATGCCGCCGAGACCGCCTGCGACCGGGCCGACATCATCTGGTATCTGACCGCCAACGACCTGATCACGCTGGACCGCCACAAAACTTCGACCCAGAAACTGGTGCATCTGCCCCCATTCCTGCCGACGACCACGCTGCCCGACTCCGGGACCGGACGCGGCCCGATGCTTTGTGCCGGAATGATGCGCGAGGGGGACAAGCTGGCGTCCTACACGATCCTTGCCGAGACGCTGGATCATCTGCAAAGCCCCGACTGGCAGCTGCACATCGCCGGCGACGGCCCTGCCCGCGCCGATGTCGAAAGGCTGATGGCGCGACACAGCGCGCGGGTGACCTTTCTGGGTGCGCTGGACCGCGACGCGCTGCTGCGGGCATATCAGTCGGCCTCGCTCTTTGTCTGGCCCGGCGTCAACGAGGCCTTCGGCATGGTCTATCTCGAAGCCCAGGCCACCGGGCTGCCGGTGGTGGCCCAGGACCGTCCTGGCGTGCGCGACGTGGTCTATGGCGACCGGCCCGCGCCCGAGGCGGGGCCCGCCGCGCTGGCCCGCCGCATCGACACGCTGCTGGCCCGCCCGGACCTGCGCCGGGCGTGCGGCCAGACCGCCCGCGACCGGATCGCCGAGCGACACCTGGCCGGCGCGGCAACCGAGATCATCTGGGGCGCGCTGACCCCGCTGCTGGAGGCCCGAACATGATCCGACTTGCCCTGCTGCGCCACGGACACACCAGTTGGAACCGCGCCGGGCGCATCCAAGGGTCCAGCGACATCCCGCTGGACGACGACGCCCGCGCCGAACTGGCGGGCTACCGCCTGCCTTCGCCCTGGGACCAGGCACAACTGTGGTCCAGCCCATTGCAGCGCGCCGTCGAAACCGCCCGTCTCGTCGCCGGTCATGCCCCGCAAACCGCGCCCGAACTCACCGAGATGAACTGGGGCGACTGGGAGGGCAAACGCGGTCAGGACCTGCTGGAACAACCCGGCAGTGGCTTTCGTCATATCGAGGACTGGGGCTGGGACTACCACGCGCCCGGCGGTGAAAGCCCGGCGGACCTGTGGGCGCGGCTGGAACCCTGGGTGGCGGGTCTGACCGGCGACACGGTTGCCGTCTGCCACATCGGCATCATGCGCATTCTTCTGGCGCGGGCGCATGGCTGGGATTTTGACGGCCCGGCCCCCTTCCGGATCAAACGCAACCGGTTGTTCGTGCTGCATATCACCGGTGAAACCCTGCGCGCCGACCCCGAGCCGGTGCGCCTGCTGCGCAGGGATGCGACGTGATGAAGGTCATGATCGCCGTGACCCACCTGCTTGGCACCGGCCATCTCAGCCGGGCGCTGACTCTTGGCCGTGCCTTTGCCGCCGAAGGGGATGAGGTCACGCTGATATCCGGCGGGATGCCGGTGCCACAGCTGGACAGCAGCGGCCTGTCTCTGCTGCAACTGCCGCCGCTGCGGTCGGATGGCACAGACTTTACCCGGCTGCTCGAAGCGGACGGCGCATTGGCCGATGACGGCTACAGGAACCGCCGCATCCAAATGCAACGCGACGCCCTGCGCGCGGCCAACCCCGACGTACTGATCACCGAACTGTTCCCGTTCGGGCGCCGCAACCTGTCCGACGAATTCCTTGTATTGCTTGAGACGGCCCAAGACCTGCCGCGCAAGCCCGTGGTTCTCTGCTCGATCCGCGATATCCTCGCGCCGCCGTCAAAACCGGCCAAGGCCACGAGGGCGGATGAAATCATCGCGGCGCACTACGCTGCGGTTCTGGTGCATTCCGACCCCCGCGCCACCACGCTGGAGCGCAGCTGGCCGGTTTCTGACATGCTGCGCGACCGCCTGCGCTATACCGGCTACGTCGCCCCGCCCGCACCGGGCCCGCATCCCGACAGAGCCGGATCCGGTGAGGTGCTGGTCAGCGCCGGGGGCGGCGACGTCGGCACACCGCTGTTTCGTGCTGCTGTCGAGGCGGCCGCGCTGGTTCCCGATCTGAACTGGCGGCTGCTGATCGGTGGCCGCGATGCGCTGCGGCGGATCGCCGACCTGAGACCGGCCAACTGTCCGGGTAACCTGATTCTCGAACCCGCCCGCCCGGATTTCCGCCAGATGCTGACCCACGCCGCAGTGTCGGTCAGCATGTGTGGCTACAACACCGCGCTTGACCTGTTGCAAGCCGGCCCGCCCGCCGTTCTGGTCCCCTTTGATGCGGGCAATGAGGTCGAACAGGGGCTGCGGGCGCAAAGCCTGACGGACTTGCCCGGGTTCAACGTCCTGCCGTCATCGCAACTGGACGGCCCGGCGCTGGCGCGCGCCGTGCAATCGGCACGCGCAACCGGATCGCGCGACAGGCCGCAGCTGCGGTTTGACGGTGCCGCGCAATCAGTGGCCATCGCTCGGCAACTGGCGGAGGCACGCCCATGACCCCGGACTGGACCCCGCTGACACGCGAACTCGAGGCCTGGCGAGATGCCGGGCTGACCCTGCCGCTGTGGTGGCGCGACGACGACGCGATCGCGCCAACCGAACCGCTTGGCCGGTTGGCGGCGCTGTCGGACCGCCTGCGGCTGCCGGTCCATCTGGCCGTGATCCCCGCGCGGGCCGAACCCGCCCTCGCAGCAGCGCTGAGCACTCATCTTGGATTGATCCCGGTGGTTCATGGCTGGGCCCATCGAAGCCATGCGCCCGAGGGCGAAAAGAAAGCAGAGTTCGGCGCACACCGCCCGCTGCGCGAGATCGAGGCCGACATCCGGGCCGGGTTCGACCGACTGCGCGACCTGTTCATGGACAACCTGCGCCCGATGTTCGTGCCGCCCTGGAACCGGATCGCGCCCGAGGTGGAAACACGGCTGCCGGGTCTGGGCTTCACGATGCTGTCGACCTTTACGCCGCGCAAGGAAACCGAAGCTGCACCGGGGCTGGCCCGCATCAACACCCACCTCGATCCGATCGACTGGCGGGGCAACCGGTCGCTGGTCGAGCCCGGCCAGTTGATTACCCAGGTTGCCCAGCAATTGGCCGACCGTCGCGAAGGCCGCGCCGACAACGCCGAACCCTACGGTATCCTGACCCATCATCTTGTGCATGACACCGCGATCTGGGATTTTACCGCCGAGCTTCTGGAACGGTTGATGGCCGGACCGGTAACCCCATGGACCGCTCCAATACTCAAAGGACCCTGACATGAGCCGACTGGATTCCATGCTGCGCCGACTGGCGGCGCAACGCGACGGGCTGAACTGGGCGGCCTCCGAAACCGCCGCCATTCCCGGCGACGTTGTCGATCTGGGCCTTGGCAACGGCCGCACCTATGACCACCTGCGCGAAATTCTGCCCCAGCGGCGGATCTGGGTGATCGACCGGGTGCTGCAATGCCATCCCTCCTGCACCCCGCCCGAGGCGGATTTCCTGCAAGGCGAAGCCGAACCGATGCTGGCAAAGCTTTATGAGTCCGGTGCCCGGATCGCCATGGCGCATTACGATTTCGGGTTCGGCATCAAGGAAAAGGACGTTGCCGAGGCCGCCAAGCTCAGCCCCCTGATCGCCAAGGTGATGCAGCCCGGCGGGCTGCTGGTGTCTGGCCAGCCGCTGACCGGTTTCGAACAGATCAAGGGGCCCGACACCATCGCGCCCGACCGCTACCTGTTTTACCGCGCCTGAACCGGGCGCGGCGTCGGACAGGCGTTCAGGCCACCCGCGCGCCGCGCGCCCAGACCCCGGTCAGCGCCGGTACCCCATCGCGCAACCGGAACCGTATCAGATCGGCGCGCAATCCGGGTTCTAATTTTCCGCGGTCATCCAGCCCGACGGCCCGTGCCGGAGCCCGGGTGACCGTCGCCAGTCCCCGCGAAATGTCGCCCCAGATCTCTCCCAGTTGCACCGCCGCCAACAGCAGCGCCGCCGGAACATAATCCGACGACAGGATATCCAGCAGGTCCAGTTCGGCCAGTTCGCGCGCCGCGACATTACCGGAATGCGAGCCGCCCCGGATCAGGTTCGGTGCCCCCATCATCACCGCAATGCCATTGTCGCGACAGGCCTGCGCCGCCTCGACCGTGGTCGGAAATTCCGCCAGCCGGATGCCATAGCCCGCCGATACCCCGACCTGCGCTTCGGTCGTGTCGTCATGACTGGCCAGCACGGCGCCAAACCGCGCCGCCTCGCGCACGGCCCCGGCTTCGTGATCATCGCCGACCCGGTCCCGCAATGCCTTCAACTGGCTGACATGCTGAAAGAACTCGTCCTCGCTCATCGCGTGTTTGCCTTTTAGATAGGCTTCCAGCTTGGTCATATCGCGGAACTGCCTCTGACCCGGCGTGTGATCCATCAGGCTGACAATGCCGACCCGATCCTCGGCCGTGAACTCTGCCAGTTCCTGCAACAGGGTTTCCGAACAGACCTCCGCCCGCAGATGCAGGAAATGGCTGATCTTGAGCGCGTCAGCCGCCCGAAGCTCCAGCAGTTCGCGCGACAGCCCGCGCGCATATTTCAGATAACGCCCGGCACCGCTGGGGATCGACCCCACGCGCATGGCGTCAAAGACGGTGGTGATGCCGGTACCCGCCAGCTCGGCGTCATGCGCGATGATCGCCGGGACATGCGGCCAGTCCACCTTGGGGCGCGGCTGGATGTGCCGCTCCAGATTGTCGGTATGCAACTCGATCAGGCCGGGGCCAAGGTAATCGCCCTGGCAATCGATGGACCCGGACGGCACAGCGGGTCCCGTGAACAGGTCCGAAATCACGCCATCTCTTACCCGAAGACCACCACGGCGGGTTTCGCCGGGCAGCACCAGCATGGCATTGGCAAGGATCAACTCTTCTGTCATCTGGGCGTCACAGTCTTGAGGAATGGATGGGGCTGCCGGAGGCAGGAATGAACTTCAAACGGTTTGCGATCTACTACACACCGCCGCAGGACGCCGCATGGGCGCGGTTCGCGACCCGCTGGCTGGGCTGGGACATGGCCGCCGGTGCCGCAGCCCCGCACCCCGACATCCCCGATCTGCCGCGCCCGGTATCCGAGATCACGGCGACCCCGCGCAAATACGGGCTGCACGGCACGATCAAACCGCCGTTCCGGCTGGCCGAGGCGAAAACCGCCGGGCAACTCGCAACCGCCTGCGCAACCCTCTGTGCCGAGCTGGCGCCGGTGCGCCTGGACGGGCTGCAGCTGGCCCGGCTCGGCCGCTTTCTGGCCCTGCGCCCGATGGGCGGGGAAGAGCCGCTGAATCAACTGGCCGCGACATGTGTCCGCGACCTCGATTCCTTTCGCGCCCCCGCGTCCGAGGCTGAACTGGCGCGCCGCCGCGCGGGCGGCCTCAGCCCGGCCCAGGACAGCAACCTGACAACCTGGGGCTATCCCTACGTGATGCAGGATTTCCGGTTTCATATCACCCTGACCGGGCGCCTGCCCCGCGCCGAACTGCCCGCGACCGAAGCGGCTCTGCATACCGCCCTCGACGGCATGACCCCGGCCCCGTTCATTCTGGACGCCCTGTCGCTTGTCGGCGAAGACGACAACGGTCTGTTCCATCTGATCCATCGCTACGCGCTTTCCGGCTGAAGTCGGTCGAGCAAGGTGGTCACTGTCGCATCCAGCGTCCCACTGTTGTCGATCTCGATCACCCGCGCGAGCCCGGAGGGCAACGGAGCCACGGCACGGGCCAGCCTGCGCGAGCGGTCCGCGTCATCCTCCCTGCCACGGGTTTCCAGACGGCGGGCCAGAATGTCCGGCGATGCGCTCAACGACACGGTGATCATGTCTACAAACCTGGCCTGCGCCTCGCTCAGAACGCCGCGCGACAGGTTAACCAGCACGCCGCACGCGCCCTCGCGCATCCGCTCGATCCCGGCTGGAACTCCGTAGAGCAGCCCGTGGGCGCGCCAATGCAACGCAAAGGCACCCTCAGCCCGCATCTGCTCGAACCTGGCCAGTGAAACCGGCTCAAAATCCTCGCTTGTCGCCACCTGCCGCGTGATCACGCGCCGGACCATCCGGAACCCCGGCTGCCGCGCGCACAGCGCCCGCATGACACTGTCCTTGCCGACCCCAGACGGGCCAACCACCGCGATGACCGGCCCGAGGCTCATGCAGCGACCCCGCTGGCGCATGGCGAAAACGCGGCGACATCAATCTCGCGATCGCAGACACGCTCCCGCGCATCCGCGTCATGGAATATTCCGACAATCGCCGCGCCGCGCGCCTTGGCCGCCTCGATCAGCCCCAGAACAACGTCTCGGTTGGCAATGTCCAGACTGGCCGTCGGTTCATCCAGCAGCAACGCCGGGTAATCATGGGCAAACCCCCGGGCGATATTCACCCGCTGCTGCTCCCCGCCGGAAAAAGTGGTCGGGCTAAGTGACCAAAGACGCTTTGGAATGTTCAGCATCGCCAGCAGATGCGCCGCCCTGTCGCGCGCCTCGTCCGCCGGCCGGTCCAGCGCCAGCAGCGGTTCGGCCACCACGTCCAGCGTCGGCACGCGCGGCACCACGCGCAGGAACTGGCTCACGTACCCGAGTGTCTCGCGCCGCATCCGCAAAATCTCGCGCGGGCGCGCCGCCGCGACGTCGACGCCGCCCACGATGATCTGCCCCGACGCCGCGAGATAATTGCCGTAGATCAACCGCATCAGGGTCGATTTCCCGGCACCGGACGCCCCCGTCAAGGCAACGCATTCGCCGGGTCCTACCGACAGGCTGGCGCCCGACATCACCTCGATCCGCGCGCCACCCTGGTTGTGCAGGGTAAAACTCTTGCTCACGTCCGACAGTTCAATCATCTTTTCATCTCTTCTCAAATACTCAAACCTGCAGAACGCTGGATACCAGAAGCTGGGTGTAGGCGTGTTGCGGATCGTCCAGCACCTGGTCCGTCAGCCCCGCCTCGACCACATGCCCGCCCTTCATTACCATCAGCCGGTCCGCCAGCAACCGTACCACCGCCAGATCATGGGTCACGATCAGCGCGCTCAGACCCATCTCGCGCACCAGCCCGCGCAACAGGTCCAGCAGCCGCGCCTGAACGCTGACATCCAGCCCGCCCGTGGGTTCGTCCATGAACGCCAGCCTCGGCCCGGTCACCAGATTGCGTGCGATCTGCAACCGTTGCTGCATACCGCCCGAAAACGCCTCCGGTCGGTCGTCGATCCGGGCCTGGTCAATCTCGACCCGGTCCAGCCAATCCGCCGCCCGGCCCCGGATCCGGCCATAGTGACGCTCGCCCACCGCCATCAGACGTTCGCCGATGTTGCCACCCGCGCTGACCCCCATCCGCAGCCCGTCGCGGGCATGCTGATGCACAAAGGCCCAATCGGTCCTCCCCAGCATCCGCCGCTGTGGCTCGGACATGGTGAGCGTGTCGACCAGCCCGTCCATTCGCGTGTCGAATACCACTTGCCCGCCATCCGGCGTCAGTTTCCCCGCCAGACAGTTCAGCAGGGTCGACTTGCCCGACCCGCTCTCGCCAACAATCCCCATCACTTCGCCGGGATAAAGATCAAAGCTCACCTCGGCACAGCCGATCCGCGAACCATATCGTTTGGACACATTCCGAACCTGCAGCAATGGCGTCATGGCTGGCCTCCCGTCGCCGGAATTTTCGAAAATTCCGCTCGAAATTCGTCGACGAATTTCGTCCCGCACCGTTTCATGACAACGCTCCCGCCTTGGCTCCACTCTGCCCCGCCTCACGTCGGCCCCGGCAAAAATCCGCATCCGAACAGACAAACATCCGGCCGCCTGCGTCGTCGATGATCACCTCGTCCAGATAGCTGTCAGCGGCCCCGCACAGGTCGCAGTCATGCTCCGCCTTCGTGGGTTCAAACGGGTGATCCTCGAAATCCAAGCTGACCACGCGCGTGTGCGGCGGCACCGCATATATCCTTTGCTCACGCCCCGCCCCGAACAGTTGGATTGCCTCGCTTTCCAGCTTGGGGTTATCGAACTTCGGTATCGGCGAGGGGTCCATCACATAACGCCCAGCGACCCTGACCGGATAGGCATAAGAGGTCGCAATCGCGCCGTGGCGGCTGATGTCCTCGTAGAGTTTCACATGCATCAGCCCATATTCCTGTAGGCTGTGCATCTTGCGTGTCTCGGTTTCGCGCGGCTCAAGGAACCGCAGCGGCTCCGGGATCGGCACCTGATAGACCAGGATCTGATCCGCTCGCAGCGGCGTTTCCGGGATCCGGTGACGGGTCTGAATGACGCTGGCCTCGATAGTCCGCTCGGTCACCGCGACGCCGGCCGTCCGCTCAAAGAACTTGCGGATGGATACCGCGTTGGTGGTGTCATCGGCGCCCTGGTCGATCACCTTGAAACGGTCCTCGGGCGTCAGGATCGCGGCGGAAACCTGCACGCCCCCGGTGCCCCATCCATAGGGCATCGGCATCTCGCGGCTGGCAAAAGGCACCTGGTATCCCGGAACTGCCAACCCTTTGAGGATTGCCCGGCGGATCATCCGTTTTGTCTGCTCATCCAGATAGGCAAAGTTGTACGCGTTCATTCCGCCGCCTCCCGATCAGCCAAGGTGGCGCTGGCTCCCGCCTCCGCCCGCAGTTTGCGCACCAGCTCCAGCTCGGACTGGAAATCCACGTAATGCGGCAGCTTGATGTGCTCCAGGAACCCGGTCGCCTGGATGTTGTCGGCATGGCTCAGCACGAATTCGGCATCCTGTGCCGGCGCGCCCTGATTGTCCTCGCCCAGCTCTTCCCAGCGCAACGCGCGGTCCACAAGCGCCACGGCGATCGCCTTGCGCTCGGATTGGCCAAAGACCAGCCCATAGCCCCGGGTGAACTGCGGCGGCTCGGTTTTTGATCCCTTGAACTGGTTGACCGTCTCGCACTCAGTCAGCTCGATTTCACCGATCTCGATTGCAAAGCCCAGCTCGGGGATCTCCATCTCGACAGGCACCCGACCGATCCGCAGCTCGCCGACAAAGGCGTGGTTGCGCGCATAGCCACGCTGGGTGGAATACGCCATGCCCAGCAGAAACCCCTCATCGCCGCGTGCCAGCGATTGCAGGCGAATGTCGCGCCCCGCCGGAAAGGCCATCGGCACGCGGGTCAGATCTCCGGGCGTGGCGTCGGACACCGGTTCGCGTTCGATAATATCCTCATTGTTCAGGAAATCGGTGATATGCGGCGTGGCTTCACGCCTCGGCTCTGCCATGGGGGCCTCGGGCACCTCGCCTTCGGCCGCCAGTTTGAAATCCAGCAAGCGGTGCGTGTAATCGAAGGTCGGACCGAGGACCTGGCCACCCGGCGCATCCTTGAAGGTGGCCGAAATCCGGCGGTCACAGGCCATCGCCCCGGTATCCACCGGGTCCGTCGCGCCAAACCGGGGCAGCGTCGTACGATAGGCGCGGATCAGGAACACCGCCTCGATCAAGTCACCGCGCGCCTGCTTGATCGCCAGCGCCGCCAGATCGGGATCAAACAGCGATCCCTCGGCCATCACTCGGTTCACCGCAAGGCCCAGCTGTTCGCGGATCTGCTCCGGGCTCAGCTCCGCCACTGCGCGATCCCCCCGGCGCTCCTCGGCCAGCCAGGCATGGGCATTGTCGATCGCCCGTTCGCCGCCCTTTACTGCAACATACATGGCTTACTCCTCCGAAACCCGCGTGCTGCGCGGCAGCCCCGCCAACCGGTCCCCGCAGGTGAAAAAGAAATCCAGCCCCAGCGGATACTCCGCCGCATTGGCCCGCAGCGCCGCCACATCGGGCACCGACAATAGCGCGCTGTCCCGAATACCCGGCCCGCTCAGCACCGCCCCCGAGGGCTCCAGCACGGCAACCTCGGCGATCAGCGTGGCGGATTGGTCGGGGTATTCCGGTGTGCCGATCCGGTAGGGCGCCAGTGGCAACAACGCCTGCCACCGGCCCAACGCAAAGTCCGCCTGATTTGCAGACACCAGCGGCGCGCCGGTATGAAAGGTGACCCAATCCCGAACCTCGGGCGTGTCCATGTCGCCGGCGAGGTACAGCCCCGTGTCGGGATCGCACAGGGTCAGCACCAGGATCCCCGCCGCCACCGACATCGGCGCCGGCGGGTGAACACCGCCCATGACGCCAATCTCGCCCGGTCGCGCCAATGCCGACATCGCGGTGCGAAAGGCACGAGCAGACTCGACCGGAGCATCGCAAAAGCCGCCGCCAAAAACGGCCCCTGACAGGGTCATGCGTCCTCTCCCCGTACCAGTGTGAAAAACTCGACCTTGGTCGCGGCCGCCTTGGCCGCGCGCTGGTCCCGCGATGCCTGTCGCGCTTTTTGCAAGGGTTCAAGGATTGCCTTTGTCACGGTTTCGGCCTCTCCGGTCTGCATCAACGCGTCGATCATCGCGGCGGCCTCCGCATGCGGCTTGCTGCGACCCTGGACATAGCCGTGCCCGACAACGCCATCAGCAATGGTCAGGCTGCACCGCGTCACCGTCATTTCACCCAGATTGAACGGAGCGCCCGTGCCGCCCATCCGCCCCCGAACCATCACCGCACCGGTTTCGGGACGCCGCAGCCAGTCAAAGCCCGGATGCGGCGCGCAAGCGTCCCACAGCGCCAGCACATCCTGCGCCGGCGCACCGGCAATCAGGCTCATCCACGCCTTCCGGTCAAATGTCGTGATGGAACTTGGCTGTGTCATTTTCTCTCTTGGCCCGGTTGTCTAACTGGAATATACAACTAGACAAATACTACCGCCAAGCCGGAAGCCGCGCAATCGTATCTTGATGAAACTTTGGTGACATGCCCCGAACGCCGCTGTGGAAATCCATCGCCATCGCCCTGACCGCCGATATCGCAGAATCCCGTTATGCCACCGGCGACCAACTCCCGACCGAAGCGCAACTGGCCGCCAAATTCGGCGTAAACCGTCACACCGTGCGCCGGGCGCTTGCGGATATGGCGGATCAGGGGCTGGTTCACGCGCGCCGGGGCGCGGGTGTCTTTGTCGCGGCCACACCCACCGACTACGCCATCGGCCGCAGGGTCCGGTACCACCAGAACATTGCCGCCGGCGGCCAGGCACCGTCAAAATCCATCCTGTCGCTGACGACCCGCGCCAGCGACGCCCGCGAGGCCCAGGCGCTGGAGCTGCCCACCGGGTCACCGGTGCATGTCTACGACGGGCTGTCCTTGGCCGACGGTCTGCCCATCGCATTGTTTCAAAGTGTCTTTCCCGCCGACCGGCTGCCCGACCTGCCCGACGCGCTACAGGAAACCAGTTCGGTCACCCGCGCGCTGCAGACCTGCGGCATTCAGGATTACACCCGTGTCTCGACCCGGATCACCGCGAAACAGGCCAATGCCACCCAGGCGCTGCACCTGCGCATCACAGAAGGCGCACCGATCCTGCGCACCATTGGCATCAATGCCGACGCGGCCGGTCAGCCAGTGGAATTCGGACGCACTTGGTTTGCCGGCGATCGGGTCACCCTGACACTGGGCGATGATCGCGATTAACCGTCGAACCCAGAGTTCAGGATCACCGGCACCACGATTTCTTCTTCATCTTCCAGATGACGGTTCAGCAACCCGGCAAAACCAGACAGGGTGTCCGCGAACCGCCCCGGCTCGCCGCCTTGCAGCAGACCGTTCGCGGCCTCGGCCATGCCGTGCAGCAACCCGTCCATCGCCTGGTGGTCGGCCTCCAGCAGGTCGAACCCCGCCTCGACCCGCGCATCCAGCCGGGCCAGTTGGGGAAAATAATGCGCGTCTTCGATCTGGTGATGTCCGTGCAGCTGGTTCAGCAGCGTGCCGCCGTAATGCGACAGCCGCGGGGCATGGGTCTCGAACGACATCCGCTGCTCGGTCAATGCCTTGACGTCGGTGTCCAGCACCTCGACCAGCTGGCGAAACATCAGGTGGCGTTCCAGCCAGAACTGCACCATGCCGTGAAACTGCGGGTGCGTCTGCCAGCCGGTGCGCGGCAACTCCCGCACCAATACACGCAGGGCGTCCGGCAAACCGGCGCGGGTGTCCAATGACAGGTCCATAGTCATGGTATGCGACCTAGGCCAAGCATCGCGCCCGCTCAAGTCCCATTCCCGCCGCCAACCGTGCCTCACCGCACAGCCTATGCGTATTTCTCCATAAACGCCTCGGCGTTCAGCGCCCGAAAATCGCTCAGGGCCGCGCGGATCGCGGCATGGTCCCAGTCCCACCAGGCCAGCGCCATCATCCGCTCCGCCACCTCGGCGGGCAACCGGCGCCGGATTACCTGCGCCGTCACACCGCCGACGATCGTGTAGGGCGCCACATCTCGCGTCACCACCGCGCCCGAGGCCACCACCGCGCCATGGCCGATCGTCACCTCCGGCTTGACCTGCGCATTATGCCCGATCCAGGTGTCATGCCCGATCACCGCCCGCCGCGCCGCCCGTTTGGCAAACCATGCCGCGTCGCGCTCCGCATCGTCCCAGTAATCGTCGCTGCGATACATGAAATGGTGCAACGACGCGCGGTCCAACGGATGATCCGTGGCCCCGATCCGAACGAAACTGGCGATGTTGGAAAACTTGCCTACCTCTGCGTTGGCGATATCGCAGAAACGATCGCAATAGGAATAATCCCCGACCACCGAATTGGCGACACGGCTGCCCTGACCGATCTCGACAAACCGCCCCAACTGGCTCTCGGTGACCGCGCAGCCGTCATGAATCACCGGCGCATCCGCCTTGAGTTTCGCCATGCTTTCGCCTCCCCGGCTCTGCTTCTTTCTGGTCCACGTCACCCGAAACCCGACGGGTCCAGCAGGCTCAGCGCCTGCTGTCCTCGCCCGCGATCAATCGCTTGCGCAACCAGCCCGACAGCCAGTCCATGACCATCACCATCAGGATAATCAGCACGATGTAATAGGTCACTTCTTCCCAGTCCTTCTGGGTGATGATCGCTTGCGTCAGCAAAAGCCCGATACCGCCACCGGTGATTGCACCAATGATCGTCGCGCTTCGGGTGTTGGACTCAAGGAAATACAGCAACTGGCTCAGCAAAACCGGCGTGATCTGCGGGATCACCCCAAAGCGGTAGCGTTGCAGGGTTCCCGCGCCGGTCGACTGCACGCCCTCGATCTGGCTGCTGTCGACGTTCTCCAGCGCCTCGGAGAAGATCTTGCCGAATGTTCCGGTGTCGGTGACCAGAATCGCCAGCGCCCCGGTCAGCGGCCCCGGACCAAAGGCGCGGGCCAACACGATGGTCCAGATCAGCGCGTCGACCCCGCGCACGAAATCGAACAGGCGCCGCACGACAAAGCGAAGGCCGCGCAGCGGCGTGAAATTTCGCGCCGCCATAAACGCGAGCGGCAAGGCCACGAGCCCCGCCCCCATGGTGCCCAGAAACGCCATCAGGATCGTCTCGCCTATGGCCCAGGCCACATCCACATGCCGCCACATCGGATTGGTCCAGAAATCGCTCCAGATCGCCCCGGCTTCGCCATCGAATGCCAGACCCATCAGGGCAAAGGGGGACATGCCGTGATAGGGGCTGTCCAAGGTGAACCAGAACAACTCCCACCCCAGCGCATAGCGGAAGACTTCGCTGCGGTTGCGGGTGATGGTCAGACGGCCCGCAAGCGTTGTGATCGCCAGCCGGTTCTTTGACGCGTTGATCCAGTCCGGCACCGGCCCGTCCGGCAGCACCGCATTGACCCCGCTGCGGCCCGGCGCCGCCTGCACGGTGCCATAGCCTGGGATGTCATAGCGCACCTGATCTGGCGCAAACTCTACCCGGTGGCCGGAGCCGAGGTCGATCACCGTGGTTTCGCCCAGCGCCACCCAGTCCGGCGCGGCGCCTTCGGGGTAGCGGCCCTTGCGCTCGCCCTCGATGGCGACGGACACCTCGCCGCTGCGATTGTCGCGGGTGACATGGGTCTTGTAGCTGTAGCTGTCCGCGACCAGCGTGCGCGCATTGTCCAGGCTTGCCCGCTCGGCCAGCCCGGGCACATCGAAAGCTAGGAAAACGTACACCAGATAGGCCAGCACCAGCGCGGGCAGGCCAAAGTTCACCAGCCGCTTGCGGGCAAAAAGGCGGTCGGCCTGCACCTTCAGCCCCTCAGGCCCCAGATCCGTGGTCAGCAGGGTCATGTGCGGCCTCCATGGGTCAGCCGGTCGCGCAGCAGGCTGGACAGCTGATCGACGGCAACGATGGTCAGAAACAACAGGACAAAGATAGCGGCGGCCTCGTCATACCGCCCCTGCCCCCAGGACATCGCGTTGCGCAGTTCGTAGCCGATGCCGCCGACCCCGACGAACCCGAGGATGGCAGAGGCGCGTATGTTGATTTCGAACCGCAGCAGCGCATAGCTGACATAGTTTGGCCCGACCTGCGGGATCACCCCGAGCAGCATCCGCTGCGTCCAGCTGGCGCCCACGGATTGCAGCCCCTCGACCGGCTTGAGCGAGGCATTCTCGTTGACCTCGGAAAACAGCTTGCCCAGCGCCCCGGCGGTATGAATGGCAATGGCGATCATCGCGGGAACCGGACCGCCGCCGAGCATGAAGATCAGCACCAGCGCGATAACGATCTCGGGAATGGCGCGGAAGACATCCATCATGCGGCGAAAGACCGGGATCAGCCGCGGCCAGCGCGCCATTCCGCGGGTCGACAGCAGCGCCAGAACCGATCCGGCGATTGCGCCGATCAGCGTTGCCGCAGCCGCGATATTCAGCGTTTCGATCAGCGCGGGCAGGAAATGCACGATATGGTCAGGCAACTGCGCGGCCTTTTCGGTGGCTTCGCTCAGCACCTCGGCCGGGTAGTCAAAGATATGGGCGAACCCGTCGCGGAAACTGCCCGCGTTGCGACGGTCGGCGGTACGGAATCCGGCCACCATCATCGCCACGAACAGCGCAAGCAGAGCGCCACCGTATAGCCGCCTGCGCCGGGTCAGCTCGATATAGGACGCGCGGATGTCGGTCACATCGCCGGGTCCGACGGAAATCTCGATCATGGGGGTCTCCGGTCTGCGCCGCAGCGTCACAAAAACGGGGCCCGGGCATGGCCCGGACCCCGCCTTGTTGGTGCTAAAATCAATTGGACTTCAATTTGCGGGCCTCGATGATGATCTCGTAGGCCTCATGTGTGATCGGGTCGAACCCCTTGGCCTCGCCTGCGGCAACGCCATAGAAACAGTCCCGGTCGGTTTCGGCCAGGTTGTCCATCAGATGGGTCATCGTGGCCTTCACCTCGGCGGGCAGGCTCTTGCGCAGCACGACGGGGCCTTCCGGGATCGGCTTGGACTGCCAGATCTGCACCAGGTCGTTCATGTCAACCAGGCCGGCATCCACGGCCTTGCGCAGGGCGCCCGAGTTATAGCCGTCTTCCCATTCGCCCAGACCATCGGCCCAGGTCACGCCGGCATCGATATCGCCGTTGGCCACGGCCACGATGGTCTGCTCATGACCGCCGGTGAACTTGACCTCGCCAAAGTAGTCGCCCGAATTCATGGTCGCACCGGTGGCGGCGGGGATCTCGATCGACGGGATCAGGTAGCCCGAGGTGGAGTTGGGATCGCCAAAGCCGAACACCTTGCCCTTGACGTCTTCGAGCGAGGCAATGCCGCTGTCCTTGCGGGCAAAACCCACCGAGTAATAGCCATAGCCGCCGTCGAGGTTGTACTTGACCAGAACCGGCTCAACAGCTTCGGGATCGCTCAGAAAAGTCTTGGCATACCCCGACGCCCCCAGCCAGGCCATGTCCAGCGTACCGCCCAGCAGGCCCTGGATCACACCGTTATAGTCGGCAGGTGCGAACAGCTTAGTTTCCACGCCCAGCGCTTCTTCGGTGTATTCGCGCAGACACTCGTTGTTGTTGATCCGGTCCTGGGCGTTTTCACCGCCCAGAATGCCAATGCGGAATTCCTTGATGTCTTCGGCCAGCACGGGCGATGTCAGGGCGGTGGTTGCCACGATGGCAGCGAGCAGTTTTTTCATCGGTCATACACTCCAGTTGGTTGCCCGGCCCCCTTTCGGTCCGGGTGATGAAAGGTCGGTTCAGATGGTGGCCTCGGCCTCGCGCAACGCGGCCTCGCGGGCCGAGATGTTCAGTGTCTCGATCTGGGTCGATGTCGCGGCCTCGGAAAAATCCGCACCCGCGCCATAGATCTCGCGGGCGACGCCCGTGGTCAGCTGTTCGGGCAGCCCGTCGAACACGATCCGCCCGTCACGCATGCCGACCACCCGGTCGCAATAGCGCCGCGCGGTGTCCAGCGTGTGCAGGTTTGCGATTACCGTGCGCCCGTCTTCCTCGTGGATGCGGCGCAGCGCCTCCATCACGGTTTGCGCGTTCATCGGGTCGAGCGAGGCAATCGGTTCGTCCGCCAGAATGATCTTGGGGTCCTGCATCAGCGCGCGGGCGATGGCGACGCGCTGCTGCTGACCGCCCGACAGCGCCTCGGCGCGTTTCGGGGCGTGTTCGGCAATACCCAGCCGGTCGAGAATGTCGATCGCCAGATGGATATCCTGGGTGGGATAGAGGTTGAACATCGTCGCCAGTGTCGACCGCCGGTTCAACGTGCCGTGCAACACGTTCGACACCACGTCCATGCGCGGCACCAGGTTGAACTGCTGAAAGATCATCGCGCAGTCGGACTGCCATTCCCGCATGGCCGCACCGCGCAGGTGGGTGATGTCGCGGCCTTCAAAGGTGATCGTGCCCTCGGTGGCGTCCGCCAGCCGGTTGATCATCCGCAGCAGGGTCGATTTCCCCGCGCCGGACCGGCCGATAATGCCCACCATCGCCGGTTTGTCGATCTCCAGCGTCGCGGCATCCACCGCCGTATTGGCGCCGAAACGCTTTGTCAGTTTGTCGATACGCAGCACGAACCGTCCCCGAGTTGTTCCGGGCGGGAGGTATCCGCCCAGAACGAACGGGATGTGTCAGTGCGGTGAAACTTTTGTAACGTGCGACGAGGCCTGCCCGAGGCGGGATTTCAGGAAATCCACCATCACCCGCGTCTTGCCGGGCAGGTAGCTGCGCGAGGGATAGAGCAGCCATGCGGCTGTCTCGAACCCGGTCGCGGTCGCCCTGAGGTGCGGGAACAGATCCACCAGCCGACCCGCCGCCAGATCCTCCGCCACCAGCCAGTCCGCCAGCAGTGCCGGCCCCAGCCCCTGCCGCGCCGCGCTCCGCAGCGCCAGCGCGTTCGAGATGGTCAGCGACCCGGTGACCGCGACCTCGGAAACCGTTCCGGCAGGGTCGCGGAACAGCCACTGCGCGGCGTGGTAGGGCCGCGTCATGCGCAGGCAATCATGGGCGGACAAGTCCCGCGGGGTGTCGGGCAAGCCACAACGGTCCAGATAATCCGGCGTCGCGCAGAGATGATAGCGCGTGTCGCACAGCCGGGTGGTGATGAAATCGCCCTCCGGCGCGGGGGCCAGACGCACGGCAAGGTCCACTTCCTCGGCCAGCAGATCGACATTGGCGTCGGACAGCACCAGCTCAAGCGTGATGTCAGGGTATGCCGTCCGGAACGCCGCCAGATGCGGCAGGATACAGACCTCGCCAAACGCCACCGAGGCGGTCATGCGCAAGCGCCCGGAGGGCGCCCGTCGCGCCGTCCGGGCCTGGTCCAGCGCGCGGTCGAATTCTTCCAGCAACGGCGCGGTGCGCGCCAGCAGGACCGCGCCCTCTTCGCTGACGCTCAGCCGCCGGGTGCTGCGCTGAAACACCCTCAGCCCCAGTTTCGCCTCGATCGCGGCGACGTTGCGCGACACCGCCGAGGGGTCCACCGACATGACCCGTGCGGCGGCGGCAAAACTGCCCTGCCGCGCCACCAGATGCAGCAATCTGAAATCATTCAAGTCCATTCATGTGAATTTCGCACGACTTTACGGAAAGATCGAGCATTTTTTGTATGAAATCGCATCAATAAAACCAGAGGCACAGATCAAAGGAGATCCAGAGATGAAAACGACACTCGCCGCCCTTTTGCTGGCCTCAGCCGCCCACACCGCCGCCGCCGCCCCGCAGGAATGGACGCTCGACCTCGGCCATGCCTACCTCGGCTGGGAGATCGACCACATGGGCCTGTCCCGCACCGTCGGCCAGTTCCGCAGCTTCGACGGCACCTTCCTGATCGACGAGGAGATGCCCGAAAACTCGCAAATCACCTTTAGCGTCGACGCCCGGTCGGTCGACAGCAATCACATCGGCCGCGACAACCACCTGCGCAACCCCGACTATCTGAACGCCGACGCCTTCCCCCGGATCACCTTTGCCAGCACCCAGGTCGAAATGCTGACCCCGACCACG
The DNA here is from genome assembly GCF_020171285.1 of Seohaeicola saemankumensis. GTDB lineage: Bacteria > Pseudomonadota > Alphaproteobacteria > Rhodobacterales > Rhodobacteraceae > JAIUZI01. Next base: position 384,445 of record NZ_JAIUZI010000004.1, on the reverse strand, counting down.
GGCAAGCTGCACGGCGATCTGACCATGCTCGGCGTCACCGCTCCGCTGGAGCTGGATTTCGAGATGGTCCGCGACCGGACCTTCCCCGCCTTCCTGCCGAACTACGACGAATTGCGCGCCGTCGGCTTCGAGGTGTCCGGCGAAGTGCTGCGGCTGGATCACGGCATGGATTTCATTGCCTTCCTCGGGTCGCCCACCGGGTTGAGCATCGATCTGGACATCCACTTCGACCTCGTACAGTGCGCCGAGGCACCCGAGACCAACGTGCCCTGCCACTGGGGCCGCGTTGCGGGTTTCAAGGGGCCCAACGAATGACCCTCGCACTGCACGGTAAAACCGCCTTCGTCACCGGGGCCAGCCGCGGCATCGGCGCGGCAACCGCCCGGTATCTCGCAGGTCACGGCGCAAAAGTCGCCCTTGCCGCCCGCAGCGCCGATCCCATCCAGGCGTTGGCCGAACAGATCACCGCCAATGGCGGGCAGGCCATTGCCCTGCCCTGCGATGTCTCTGATTATGACGCCGTCGCGGCTGCCGTTTCCCGAACCGTGGAACATTTCGGCAGCCTCGACATCCTGATCAACAACGCCGGGCTGATCGACCCGATCGCGCGGATTGCCGACAGCGACCCCGCCGCATGGGGCCAGGTGGCCGACGTCAACTACAAGGGCACCTACCACGGGTTGCGCGCCACGCTGCCGGTCATGCTGGAACAGGGCAGTGGCACCGTCATCAACATCAGTTCCGGCGCTGCGACCAGCGCGCTCGAAGGCTGGAGCCACTATTGCAGCACCAAGGCCGCGGTTCTGTCGCTGACCCGCTGCGCCGACCGCGAAACGCGGGCGGCCGGCATCCGGGTGATCGGCCTCAGCCCGGGCACCGTCGCCACCGACATGCAAGAGGCGATTCGCGCCTCCGGCATCAACCCGGTCAGCCAGCTGGACCCCTCGGTGCATATCCCCCCGGAATGGGTGGCGCAGGCGATCGGCTTTCTCTGCGGACCCGGGGGCAACGCATTTCTGGGCACCGACTTCTCGCTGAAAACCGACGAGGGCCGGGCGCTGGCCGGGCTTCCCGCGACATAGAGGCCACGGCCGGGCGGACCGCACCTGCGGACGTCCGGCTCGCTTCACAGGCACCAAAACACCTGTATCGCCCCCTTGGTCCCACGCTGAAGCGCGTCCCGAAACCCGCCGTCACCTCACCGCCAATTATCGGATTCCACCTACACCTTTTGCCCCGCCGCGCTTATATGCAGAGCACACTCAGCTGAACCAAGGTGCCTGCCGATGTCCTTTGACCGCAAAATCAAGATCGCCCCCTCCATCCTCTCCGCCGATTTCGCCAATTTCGGCGCCGAATGCGAAGCGATCGAAGCGCAGGGCGCGGACTGGGTTCATGTCGATGTCATGGACGGTCACTTCGTACCCAACATCACCTTTGGCCCCTCGACCTGCGCAGCGATCCGTCCGCATATCAAGGGCGTGATGGACGTGCACCTGATGATCGCGCCCGTCGACCCCTATATCGAGGCGTTTGCCAAGGCCGGCGCCGACGTGATCACTGCCCATGTCGAGGCCGGAGCCCACACCCACCGCACGTTGCAGGCGATCCGGGATGCGGGGGCAAAGGCCGGGCTCGCGCTGAACCCGGGCACCCCGGCCGGCGAGGTGGAGTACCTGCTCGACATGGTCGACCTGATCTGCGTGATGGCCGTAAACCCCGGCTTCGGAGGTCAGAAATTCATCCGCAGCCAGGTCGAGAAAGTCAAACAGCTGCGCCGGATGATCGGCAACCGCCCGATCCATATCGAGATCGACGGCGGCGTCGATCCGACCACCGCTCCGCTGGTGGCCGATGCCGGCGCCGACGTGCTGGTCGCGGGTTCCGCCGTGTTCAAGGGCGGTTCTGTCACGAATCCAGCCCCCTACGGCGACAACATCCGCGCCATCCGCGCCGCCGCCGAAGGCGTCTACGCCTAGGCGGCAAAATTCTTCGAAAGAATTTTGGCAAGAATTTTCGAAAAATTCTTGTCGCGTCACGCCAGCGACGTGAAATCCGGTTTGCGTTTCTCCAGAAAGGCGTTGATGCCCTCTGCCGCCTCGGCGCCGCCGGTGGCGCGCGCCATGGCATCCCCTTCAGTATCCAGCTGCTCCGCCTCGGAACTGTCGTAGGCGGCGCGCACCATGGACCGGATCTCGCCCTGCGCCTGGCGCGGGCCGCGCGCCAGGGTGTCGGCCATATTGGATACCGCCGCGTCCACCTCTCCGGCTGGCACCACCAGGTTAACTGCCCCCAGCGCCTCCATTTTTTCCGCCGTGACCGGGCGGGCCAGCAGGCACATTTCCATCGCCAGCGGCCGTGGCAGGATGCGCGCCATATGGGCGGTCAGCCCGCCGTCGGGCACCAGCCCGGCCTTGACGTAGGCGGCGATGAACTGGGCGCCCTCGGCCGCCACGATCAGGTCGCAGGCCAGCGCGATGGACAGGCCCGCGCCTGCCGCGCCGCCTTCGACGGCGGCGATCACCGGCACCGGGCAGGCGCCGATGGCGCGGACCACGTCATGCAGGTGCTCGATCATCCCGCGGCGTTCCTCCAGCGCCATTTTCTGCCGTTTTATCAGCGTGTTGAGGTTGCCGCCGGCGCAGAAATAGCCCCCCTCGGCGGTCAGGATCACCGCGCGGATCCGCGGGTCGGCGGCCTTGGCCGTGGCCTCAAGGATGGCGTTGTAAAGGTCCGGCGACAGCGCGCCGCGCCGGGTTGTGTTCATGTTGACGACGACCAACCGGTCGCCAAGATCGTCCACACGGGCAAGGGTCATGTGCGGGGCTCCTGTTTGATGGCGCGAAAGGCGCCCTGTGCGGTGGCGATGACCTGACCGGAACTGTCGCGCAATTCGGCGCTGGCATAGGCGATCTTGCGGCCGCCGCCGGTGATGACACCATATGCGGTGACGCGATCGCCGATTTTGGCACCGGACACAAAGCTGGTGTTCAGCGTCAGCGTCACCAGCGGCGTCAGCGGTTCGCCGCCGCCAAGGTGCTTCGAGGCGGCAAACCCGCAGGAGGCATCCAGCAACATGGCGATGATGCCGCCGTGCAAAAAACCGTTACGGTTCGAATGTTTATCGGTCACATCCAGGTAAACCTCGGCCGGTTCATCGGGCCCGCCGGGGCGGATCCGATAACCGACCAGCGCACGGGCGCCGGGGATGTCGTTGGGGGTGGCAATCTCAGGCGGCACTGAGGTCAATGAAACGCTCCAAATGATAATCGGTATCTCCGAACCGATGATCGGCCAGGGTGATCCGCTTGGCAATATGCGCCAGTTCGTATTCCTGGGTCATCGCGATACCGCCGTGCATCTGGATGGTTTCCTCGGCCACGTGACGCCCGACGCGGCCGATCAGGTTGCGCGCAGCGGAAACCTGCAAATCCCTGATTTCACTTGGTTTATCAAGGTGGCCAGCGGCGTTGATCACGGCTGATCTGGCCTGTTCCAGCTCGATCAGCAGGTCGGAATAGCGATGCGCCAGCGCCTGGAAGGTGCCGATCGGGCGGCCGAACTGCTTGCGCGTCATCAGGTAGTCGCGGGTCAGTTCGGTGGCGGTTTCCATCGCGCCCATGACCTCGGCCACCAGCGCCACATCGGCGCGGGCCACCACGTCCGCAAGCGCCGCAAACCCCTTGTTTGCAAGGCCCAGGCGGGCGCTCGCGGGCAGGGTGACATTGTCCAGCGTGACCTCGGCCGCGCGCCCGCCCGAGAACAGCGGGTAGCCGCGCAGGGACAGGCCCGGCGTGCCGGCAGGCACCAGGAACAGCGAGATGCCGGCGGGGTCATCCGCCGCGCCGCTTTCGCGGGCGGAGACGATCAGGTGACCGGCGGCCTCGGCATTGACAACAACCGCCTTGCGGCCGTTCAGGACGATGTTTTCACCGTTTTGTACATCCGCCCCACCCCCGGTTGTGCCATTTTGTACAACGGTGGTTTCGACCCGGCTGAGGTCATAACGGCTGGTCGGTTCGCCATGGGCCAGCGCCAGATGGGCGCCGCCGGCGATCACCTCGTCGAGCAGCTGCTTTTGCGTGTCATCACCCAGCGCCGCGATCAATCCGCCACCCAAAATTGCCGTATCCAGGAACGGTTCGACCACGCCGGCGCGGCCCAGCTCCTCGAACACGGTGGTGATGTCGAAACCGGCGCCGCCAAAGCCGCCCTGCTCCTCGGTGAAGAGCGCGCCGATGACGCCCAGTTCGGCCAGCTCGGTCCAGATCTCGTCGCTCATCCCCGTGTCGCTGTCGATGATCGCGTTGCGCGTTGCGGTGGTGTAGCGGTCGCTCAGGTAACGGCGCAGGGTGTCCTGCAGCATCTGCCGTTCTTCGGTCAGTTCAAAATTCATGTCTCAGCCCCCCATCTTGACCTTGGAGATGATCCCGCGCTGGATCTCGTTCGATCCGCCAAAGATCGACAGTTTGCGGTTGTTGAAATACTGCGAGGTCACCGGCCCGGCATAGTCGGGGCCGATGGGGTCGTTGTCGCCGGCCACCGCCTCGGAGGCGAAGGGCATGGCATAGGGACCCACGGCGCGGCGGGTCAGATCGTTGATCTCCTGCCGGATGATGGTGCCCTTGACCTTGAGCATCGAGCTTTCGACGCCCGGCGCCTGACCGGCAGCGGCGCGCGAGATGATGCGCAGGTTTGTGGTGGCCATCGCCATCAGGTCAATCTCGACCTTGGCCAGACGCGCCGCGAAATGCGGGTTTTCGATCAGCGGGCGGCCGCCTGACTGTTCGATGCGGGCGATGCGTTTGAGCGATTCCAGCCCGGCACGGCTGTAGCCCACGCCGGCGATATTGGTGCGTTCGTGGGTCAGCAGGTACTTGGCATAGGTCCAGCCCTTGTTTTCCTCGCCCACGAGGTTTTCCACCGGCACGCGGACGTTGTCGAAAAAGACCTCGTTCACTTCCGGTGTGCCATCGAGCAGGATGATCGGCCGCACTTCGATGCCGGGCGTGTCCATGTCGATCAGCAGGAAGGAAATGCCTTCCTGCTGTTTCACATCCGGGTCGGTTCGTACGAGGCAGAATATCTTGTTGGCGTGCTGGCCCAGGGTGGTCCAGGTTTTCTGGCCGTTGACCACGTAATGGTCGCCGTCGCGCACGGCGCGGGTTTTTAGCGACGCAAGGTCGGACCCGGCGCCGGGTTCGGAATAGCCCTGGCACCACCAGTCCTCGCCCGACAGGATGCGCGGCAGGTAATAATCCTTCTGCGCCTGGCTGCCGAATTGCATCAGCACCGGACCCAGCATCGCCAGGCCAAAGGCAACGGTGCGTGGGGCGTGGGCGGCGGCGGCCTCTTCTTCATAGATGTGCTTTTGCACCGCGTTCCATTCGGCGCCGCCGTATTCGGCGGGCCAGTTCGGCGCCAGCCAGCCCTTTTCGTTCAGGATCGCCTGCCAGCGCAGGTAACCGTCCTTGCCCAGCCCGGTGCCGTATTTGATGGCGTCCGAGATTTCCTTGGGCAGGTTTTCGGCCAGAAAACCGCGCACTTCCTCGCGAAAGGCTTCTTCTTCTGGGGTGTAGCTCAGGTCCATGTCTGTTCTCCCTAAACGGCGTATGCGCCCCGATGCGGTGAGGATCGCGCCCGGCCCGGAGGGGGGGCGCAATCGCGCCCGCCCTGGGGGGCGGGTCGGGCGCGATCCGGGGCTGACGCCCCGGACAAGCTCTTGTGTCAGTAGATCTCGAAAAGACCCGCCGCGCCCATGCCGCCGCCGACGCACATGGTCACCACGCCCAGTTTCGCGCCCCGGCGTTTGCCTTCGAGCAGCAGGTGGCCGACACAGCGGGTGCCGGTCATGCCGAACGGGTGGCCAATTGCGATGGAGCCGCCGTTGACGTTGTATTTCTCGGGGTCGATGCCAAGGCGGTCGCGGCTGTAGAGACACTGGCTGGCAAAGGCTTCGTTCAGCTCCCACAGGTCGATGTCATCCACCGTCAGCCCGTGGCGTTCCAACAGGCGCGGCACGGCAAAGACCGGGCCGATGCCCATCTCGTCGGGTTCGCAGCCCGCCACCGCAAAACCCTTGAACGCGCCCAGCGGTTCCAGCCCCTGCTGTTCGGCCTGCTTGCTGTCCATCAGCACCACGGCGGCGGCGCCATCCGACAGCTGCGAGGCGTTGCCGGCGGTGACATAGTTGCCCGCGCCGCGCACCGGTTCCAGCCCGGCCAGCCCTTCGATCGTGGTGGTCGGGCGGTTGCATTCGTCGCGGTCCACGGTGACGGCTTTCTGGGTGATCTCGCCGGTTTCCTTGTCCTTGACCGCCATGACGGTGTCCATCGGTACAATCTCATCGGCAAACTTGCCCGCCTGCTGCGCGGCGGCGATCTTTTGCTGGCTGCGCAGGGAGTATTCGTCCTGGTATTCGCGGCTGAGGCCATAGCGTTCGGCGACGATGTCGGCGGTTTCGATCATCGTCATGTAGACGGCGGGTTTATGTTCAACCAGCCAGTCCTCCTGCACCCGGCGCGCCTTGGGCTGGACCATCGAGATGCTTTCGATACCGCCGGCGATCATCGGGCCGGCGCCCTCGGTGGTGATCGCGTTGGCGGCGATGGCGACCGACTGCAGCCCCGAGGAACAGAAGCGGTTGACGGTATAACCCGCGACGGTCACCGGCAGCCCGGCGCGCAGGGCGATCTGGCGGGCGATGTTGCCGCCGGTTTCACCTTCGGGCGTGCCGCAGCCGAACACGCAATCCTCGATGCTGGCCGGGTCGATACCGGCGCGTTCGACGGCGGATTTGACCACATGGCCGCCCATGGTGGCGCCGTGGGTCATGTTGAACGAGCCACGGAAAGATTTTGCCAGCCCGGTGCGGGCGGTGGATACGATTACGGCCTGGGCCATCATGCAGACTCCTTGTTGAGATCGTCGAAAGTGCGGCCCTCGGCCACGAGTTGTTCCAGAAGGGGCGCGGGTTGCCAGAAATTGGGGTCGGTTTCCGCCCATTCGCGGATGTCGGCCAGCAGCCCGGGCAGACCAACCATGTCGGCCCATTTCAGCGGCCCGCCGCGATAACGCGGAAAGCCATAGCCATACAGCAGCGTCACATCGACATCGAGCGGACGCCGCGCGATGCCCTCGCCCACCACCTTGGCGGACTCGTTCACCATAGAGGCCATGTAGCGGCGCACGATTTCATCGCTGGTGAAATCGCGCGGGGTGATGCCCAGCGCGGCGCGGTCGGCCTCGATAAAGGGGATCACGTCGGGGTTGGGCACCCGGGCGCGGGCGCCGGCGGCATAGTCGTAATAGCCCTTGCCGGTCTTCTGGCCGAAATTGCCGCCTTCACAGAGCTTGTCGGCATAGGTGAAATCGCGCGCGCCCTCGGGCAGCCCCTCGGCGCGTTTGCGCTTGCGCACGGCCCAGCCGATATCAAGGCCCGCCAGATCACCCACCGCATAAGGCCCCATGGCAAAGCCGAACTCTTCCAGCGCCGCGTCGATCTGGTAGGGCGTCGCGCCATCCAGGATCATGTGGTCGGCGGCGGTGCGATAGATCGACAGGATGCGGTTGCCGATGAAGCCGTCGCAGACCCCGGCGCGCACGCTGACCTTGCCCATCCGCTTGCCCAGCGCAAAGCCGGTGGCGGTGACCTCAGGCGCGGTTTTGTCGGCCACCACGATCTCCAAGAGCTTCATCACATGGGCAGGGGAGAAGAAATGCAGCCCGATCACGTCGCCGGGCCGCGATGTCATCGCCGCGATCTCGTCGATGTTCAGGTAAGAGGTGTTCGAGGCCAGCACCGCCCCCGGCTTGCAGACGGCATCCAGCTGGGTAAAGACCTTTTTCTTGACCTCCATGTCCTCGTAGACCGCCTCGATCACCAGATCGACCTGCGAGAGGTCATCGTAAGAGGTGGTCAGGCTAAGCGCCTTTTCCGTGAGATCGTCGAATTTAGCCTGGCTAATCTTGCCACGCTTCAGCGCGCCCGAGAGGTTCCCTGCGATACGTCCCTTGGCGGCCTCGGCCGCCTCGGGCGACATTTCCAGCATGGTGACATTCAGCCCCGACAACAGCGCCGAGGTGGCGATGCCCGCCCCCATGGTGCCGCCGCCGATGACGCCGATATCGGCCAGCGGGCGCGGCGCGACGCCCTTCAGCTCGGGCAGCTTGCCGACCTGCCGCTCGGCAAAGAAAGCGTGGATCATGCCCTGCCGCTGGTCGGTCTCCATCAGCTCGCGGAAGAGTTCGCGTTCGCGCTTCATGCCCTCGGCAAAGGGCAGCTCGACACTGGCCTGCACGCCGCGCACCGCCACCGCCGGGGCCAGCTGGCCGCGCGATTTCTTCAGCGTCGCATCATAAAGCGCGTCGAAATCCACCGGCGCCGGCGCCGGCATCTCGCTGATCGCCCGGCGCGGCGCGCCCATGTCCAGCAGCTCGCGCGCATAGGCCAACCCGATCTCACGCGGCGCGCCGTCCTGAACCCGGTCGATGATACCCAGCTCCAGCGCCTCACCCGCGCCGATCTGGCGGCCCGAGGTGATGATATCCAGCGATTTGTCGATGCCCACCAGGCGCGGCAGCCGCTGGGTGCCCCCGGCGCCGGGCATCACCCCGATCAGCACCTCGGGCAGCCCCATCCGCGCCGATGGCACCGCGATGCGGTAATGCGAGCCCAGCGCAATCTCCAACCCGCCACCCAGAGCGGTGCCATGCAGTGCCGACACCACGATCAGCGGCGAAGATTCGATGCGGGTGCAGACATCGGGCAGGAACGGCTCTTTCGGCGGCAGACCGAATTCGCGGATGTCGGCCCCGGCAAAAAACGTCGCCCCCTCGCCATAGATCAGCACCGCCCGGGCGCCGTCCTGTTCGGCGCGTTCGATGCCCTGCACCAGCCCGATCCGCACGTCATAGCCCAGCGCGTTCACCGGCGGGTTGTTGGCCGCCAGAATGGCGATATCGCCCATCAGCTCATAGGTGATTGCATCTGTCATCGGGCCGTCCTCCTCTTTCCAGTCGGCGGGAGGATCGCGTGACCCATCGGGGCCGGGGCGGATCATCCGCCACGGCCGGGGCCATTTGTCTCCTCCCACACGGGGTCATTCCGCATTGCGAAACAGATTTCCGCGTTTCTCGGCGAACCTAGGCCCGACTCGGGGAGGATTTCAAGACAAAAGGCACAGGACGGCGCGTCGCGCGCCGGCTCAGGTGGTGCGGATGGTGCCGTCCTCGAGCCAGCCGTCAAACACCGCCAGCGCGGTTTCGGTGAACTCCGGGTCGTTGATATGGGCGCTCAGAACGTGCAGTTCGGCATTGGCGGGGCAGCGGTTTTCCACCTCGTCGCAGAACGCCACCAGCCCGGCGGCGTCATGCAGATCGGCGCCGGGGCGGTCCCATTCGTTGCAGCCGCCGCGCGGCAGCAGCAGCGCCACCGGCGCGGTGGCGCCCGCCAGCTTGTCACAGATCGCGCGCGCCACCTGCACCCGCTCGGGCGTGGTCAGCACGGCGGAACTCAGCAACCGGTTGTGGGCATGGGCCGGGTGATCGGCCAGCGCGGCGGGCGGGTCCTGCCAGCCGACGTAATCGACCAGGTCGTAACAGCCCGGCGCCACCAGCTGCGGAATACCGGCGCGCCCGGCGGCGGTCATCCGGCTCTCGCCCGCCGACAACCCGCCGAACAGGTGGTTCGACACCTCCTGCGGGGCGAAATCCATGACGGCGGCAAAGGCGCCTTCGGCGGCCAGCGATTCAAACGCCCGCCCGCCCATGCCGGTGGCGTGGAACACCGCCACGTCAAACCCGCGCGCCTCCAGCGCCGGTTTCAGATCGACCATATACCGCAGCACCGTCTTGCCGAAACTGGTCATGCCCACCATCGGCCGGTCGCGGCGCGGCAGCTCCACCGCCCGCGCCGCCCCCAGCACCGCGCCGGCGGCCTGGGACAACGAGGCCTGGCAGATCGCGTTCAACCCGTAAAGCCCGCCGGCCCAGAGGATCATCTGCACATCCGCCGGCAACCGGTCGGGCGGGATCAGCGCCGAAAACGACACGGTGGAGACGATGTATTTCGGCACCCCCAGCGGCAGCGCCGCACAGAGATCCAGCGCCAGGTCGGTGCCCATGGTGCCGCCCAGCACGATCACCCCGTCGATGCGCCCGGCGCGGTACAGGTCCAGCGCCTTGGCCGCCGCCCCCGCCGCCATGATCTGCATCGCGGTGTTCTCGTCCCCCGAGGCGATGGCGGCCTCGATGCTCGACCCGCCGGCCTTGGCGACGTCATGTTTGGACACCTCCACCGGCTGCGACGGATCGCCCAGCACGCTGACATCCATCCGCAGCACGCCGCCGCCCTGCCCTTCGATCACCCGCGCCAGGTATCCCAGCTCGTCATCCTTGGTGTCATAGGTCCCCGCCACCAGGATTGTCTTGTCGGCCATGCCACCGTCCCCCTCGTTCATCTCTTCCCAAATACTCCCGCCGGAGGCTCCGACAGCCGCCACGCATCCCGCCGTTCAGAGCTGGATCCAGGCGGTTTTCAAATCGACGTATTTGTCCAGCGCGTGCAGCGACTTGTCGTGGCCGTTGCCGGACTGGCCAACCCCGCCCAGCGGCACCGTGTTGTCGGCGCCGCCATAGGTGTTGACATGCACCACGCCCGCGCGGATGCCCGCCACCATGCGGTGGGCGCGGCTCAGGTTGGCGGTCCAGACCCCGGCGGCAAGGCCGAAATCGGTGCCATTGGCGAGGCTGAGCGCCTCGGCCTCACTTTCGAACTTTGTCACCGCCAGCACCGGGCCAAAAACCTCGCGCTGAAACAGCGTCGCGTCGCGGGTGACGCCGCTGACGATGGTGGGGGACATGTAGGTGCCGCCGGTGTCCTGCAGGATGCGGGTGCCGCCGGTGACGATGCGGCCGCCTTCGGCGCGGGCCATGTCCATGAACGACAGGTTGCGGCGCAGCTGGTCCTCGGAGTTCACCGCGCCGATGTCGCTGCCCAGATCCAGCGGGTCACCCACCCGCAGCGCCTCGGCCTCGGCGGTCAGCATCTCGACAAATTGATCATGGACCGATGCCTCGACCAGCAGCCGCGATCCGGCGACGCAGACCTGGCCGGAGTTGCGGAAGATGCCCTTGGCCGAGACCTTGGCCGCCTGCACCAGATCCGGCGCATCGGCAAAGACCACGTTGGGGGATTTGCCGCCCAGTTCCAGGTAAAGCCGTTTTAGGTTCGACGCGGCCGAGGCCTCCAGCAACCTGCGCCCGGTGGCGCCCGACCCGGTAAAGGCCAGCACATCCACCCCCATCGAATGGGCCAGCGCCGCGCCGGTTTCCGCACCGGTGCCGGTGACCACGTTCAGCACCCCGTCAGGCAGCCCGCAGTCGGCGCAGATCTCGGCAAGCCGCAGCAGCGACAGCGAGGCGGTCTCGGCCGGTTTCAGCACCACGGAATTGCCCATCGCCAGCGCCGGCGCCAGTTTCCAGGCGCCGATCATCAACGGAAAGTTCCACGGCACGATGGCGCCCACGACCCCCACCGGCGCGCGGTGGACAAGGCCCAGCACATCGGGCGCCGTGGGGGCGATTTCGCCGGCCAGCTTGTCGAGCGCCTCGGCATAGTAACGGAAGGTGCCCGCCGCGCTGCCCGGTTCGGCCTTCAGCGCCATGTTGATCTCGGTGCCGTTGTCGCGCACGCCCAGCACGGCCAGGTCCAGCGCCTCGGCCTCGATCCGGTCGGCGATGGCATAAAGCACCTTCTTGCGCGCCGCCGGGGTGGCCCGCGACCAGCGGCCATCGTCGAACGCGGCGCGGGCGGCGCGCACGGCGGTTTCCACGTCTGCGGCTGACGCCCCGGCCAGCGTCGTCAGAACAGATCCATCAATCGGCGATACCACGTCAACCGGCGTGCCCGCGCCAGCTTGCCACGTTCCATCGACAAAGAGTTTCTGCGGCGCAACAACATTTTGCCGAAGCTGGTCGATCTTTGTTTGCTCTGCCATTCGGCCTCCTTGAGGGATTTGCGGTCCAGCCAGACGCGGCGGAAATGGGTGGCCAGCACCAGGATGATGGCCAGGAACAGGATGAACGCCACGGGGCGGTCGATGAAGTCGAGCGGCTCTTTCACCCGCGCCATGCCAGCGCGCAGTTTGACCTCCATGATACCGCCCAGGACCATGCCGAGGATGATCGGCACCACCGGCATCGACAGCCGCTTGAGGATATAGCCCAGCACGCCGAACCCGGCCGCCATGACACAATCGGTGGCGGAATTGCGCAGGGAGTAGACCCCGACAAAGCTGAGCGTCAGGATGCAGACGCCGAGGAACCGGTTGGGGATGCGCACCACCTGGATCAGCGCGTTGGTGGCAAACAGCAGAAAAATCAGCACCAGCACGTTCAGGATCAGCAGCGCGAGGTAGAGCGCGACGACAAAATCCATCTTGTTCTGGAAGAGGCCCGGCCCCGGCACCACGTTGTGCACGTAGAAGACCGACAGCATCATCGCGGTCAGCGCCTCGCCGGGGATGCCCAGCGCCAGGAGCGGCACCATGGCGGCGGCGGGCACCGCGTTGTTCGAGGTTTCGGCGGCGATCAGCCCCTCGGACGAGCCGTGGCCAAAGTCTTCGGGCCGTTTCGAGCTGCGCTGCGCATAGGTGTAGGACATGAACTGGGCAGTGAATTCACCGACGCCGGGGATCATGCCCATCATCACGCCAAAGCCTGCCGACACGCTGGCCACCCGCGGGTGGCGGGCCAGTTCGCGCAGCCCCTGGAACATGCCGCCGCGCAGCTTGGTCAGGCGGATCTTTTCGTCCTCTGAGGTGAGCAGGACAAAGGCCTGAGACAGCGCGAAGAGGCCCAGCACCACCACGATCAGGTTGATGCCGCCGGACAGGAAATCCTGTCCGAAGGTGAAGCGTTGCGAGTATTTCACCGGCTCCAGCCCGATGGTCTGGATAAAGATGCCGAACGAGGCCAGCGCCCCGGCGATCAGCGCCTGCCCGCGATGGGCGACGACCACGAGGATCAGGCCAAGGAGCGCGGCCAGAAAGATCTCGCGCGAGCCGAACATCGGGGCGATTTTTGCCAGCACGGGGGCAAAGAGGATCAGGCAGACAACCGAGAAGATGCCGCCAAAGAAGCTGGCGGAATAGGCCAGGCTGAGCGCCCGGCGCGGTTCGCCCCGCGCGGTCATCGGGTAGCCGTCGTAGGTGGTCAGCGCGTTGACGGCGGTGCCGGGCGTGTTGATCAGGATCGCCGGGATCGCGCCGCCGTACATCGAGCTGCCGTAGATACCCAAGAGCACGGTCAGCCCGACGATCGGGTCCATCGAAAACGTCGCGGGCAGCAGGATGGCGATGGCCACCGCCGGGCCGACGCCGGGGATGGCGCCGATCAGCACGCCACCGACCGAGCCCGCCAGCAGCGCCATCGCCACGTCCCAGCGGGCAAGGATTTTTATCGCGGATTCGAGCAGGTCCATCAGAAGTTCACGATAAAGAAGCTGCGCAGCGCGCCGGGAAGATAGTCATAAATCGCGCCGCCGGGGATTTTCACCGCCAGCAGGCTCTTGAACAGGATCACGACGCTGACCGCGAATACCAGGCTGAACCCGATCATGCGCGGGCTGCGGTAGCCGACCCGCCAGCTGAGCGCGGGCGCAAAGATCAGCGTGACCGGCAGGTAGCCGAGGATCGGCACCAGCAAGACGTAGGCCATGAACCACAAGGCGTATTCCACCACCATCAGCCATTTTTGGGTTTCCCAGACATCATAACGGGTGATCCTGCGCCATGGCAGCCGGTAGAGATGCAGCCCGCCCATCAGCGCCATGCCGCCCAGCGCCACGGCAGGCCAGAACCGGGGTTGGGCAAAGAGCCGGGTCTTGTCCACCCAGCGGGTTTCGCTGGTGATCATCGACAGCATGAGCAGCGTCAGCGCCACAAAGGCGAGGGCAAAGATCAGCTGGCCGCGCCGCAGGCCGACAAACCGGCGTTCACGTTCGGTGGGCATGAGGGGTGCTTTCGGGAGAGGAGGCCGGGCGCCGGAGCCTTGCGGCCCCGGCGCGGGCGGGTCACTGCAGCAGCTCGCCGATGCGGGCGACGGTTTCGATGTCGGCGGCGATGCGCGCGGCGCTGTCGTCGGCATCCTGCCAGTAGACCAGCGCGCCGGTGTCCTTGGCGACCTGCTGGGCGCGGTCGCCCATCACGGTTTCCTTGGCCACGGCGATGATCTTGTCGCGCACGTCCTGCGGGGTGTCCTTGGTCACGAAAAGACCGTTCCACAGCGCGATGTTCAGGCTGTCGTCCAGTTCGCCGATGGTGGGCGTGTCGGGGACCAGCGGGATGCGGCTGTCGGTGATCGACACCAGCACCTTGACGCTGTCGAGGCAGGGCAGGATCAGCTGCAGCGTGGTGTTGATGACATCCGCGTCACCCGAGGCCAGCGTATTGCAGTCGAGCGCGTCAAAAGCGGCGTCAGAGCTGAATTCGAAGCCTGCGTTGACGGCAAAGGCCTTGGTCACCTGCGTCGGCGTCAGCACATCGCCGAAATGGCCCAGCGCGACGTCGTTGTCCTTGGCGTAGGCGGCCAGTTCTTCCATCGAGGAATAGGGCGCGTCGCCGGCGGCGGCGATGACGAAGGGATAGGTCAGAAAGATGCCGAGCGGATCGAACTTGGCCGGGGTCAGCGGCGGGATGTCGATCTGGTGGCCGACCACCGGCACACCGATGACGAAAGAGCCGATGGTGTAGCCGTCGGCGGGCGCATTGGCGACCTCGATGGCGCCGGGGAAGGGTCCGCCGCCGCCGCCGGGCTTGTTCACCACCGCCGCCGCGACGCCGTATTCCTTCTGGAAGTCTTCGGCGATCAGCCGGGTCAGCACATCCTCGAGATCGCCCGGAGGCCACGGCACGATGAAGTTCACCGGTTTTTCGGGATACTCGGCCAAGGCCATTCCGGCGCTGAGCACCGTCGCTGCAGCGGCCCCTGAGACGAGGGTTGAGAGTTTCATGGCGCGTCCTCCTTGTTCGGTTCATTATTTGAACCATCGGTTTAATTTAGATTGACAGCCTGCCCCGCGATCTGTCAAGAAAATATCAGACGCCGCGTCAGAAAATTCGTATTTGCCTGCGGAACAGGCAGTGAGGGAAGGGGTTGAAACCTTATGGGAACCGTCGCCAAGGCATTGTCACTGCTGACTTTGTTCAACCATACCCGGCCCGAAATCGGGCTGAGCGACATGACCCGCCTGTCGGGCATGAACAAGGCGACGGTCTACCGGCTGCTGAGCGAACTGCAGGCACAGGGATTCGTTGAACAGACCGGATCCGACCGCGCCTATCGGCTGGGGCCCGAGGTTCTGCGGCTGGCGGCGCTGCGCGAGGCGGCGGTGCCGGTGCTGTCGGTGTCGCGCGGCGTGCTGGAGGATCTGTGCCGGGAAACCGGCGAGACCGCGCATATGTCGCTGGTGCAGGGCACCCAGCTGAACACGCTGAGCCACGCCTACAGCTCGCGCCACGCCACGCGGGTGATGATGGACGACGCCGAGGTGCTGAGTTTTCACGGCACCGCCTCGGGGCTGGCGATCCTGGGCTTTGCCGCGCCGGATTTCATTGACGCGGTACTGGCGCCGCCGCTGGCGCGCCATACCGAGGCCACCGAGACCGATCCGGCGGCGATCCGCGCCGCGCTGGACAGCGTGCGGGCGACCGGCATCGCCGAAAGCGTCGGGCGTTTCGAGGCCGATGTGCATTCCCACGCCGCGCCGATCTTTGACGCCGGGCGCCGTCCGATGGGCGCGCTGGCGGTGGCGGCGCCGGTGTCGCGGATGACGCCGGGCCACCGCAGCGAGATCCGGCAGGCCCTGCATGCCCGCGCGATGGAGCTGACCCAGCGCATCGGCGGTTTCTGCCCGGCGGGATACCCGCAGGACCTGGCCGCATGACCCCTTTTCACCCCTTCGCGCGCCAGTCAAAGGCGCCAGTCCCCACCCTGCCCCCGGCCTGTCCGGGCCTCAGCAAGGAGCCGATCCGATGAAAGATTCCAATTTCCTGAAGGAACACAACGCCCGGTCGCTGTGGCACCCGATGGCACACCCCGCCGACAGCCTGGCCAATCCGCCGACCATCGTCACCGGCGGGGCGGGCGTGCGGATCACCGATGTGGACGGGCACGAGGTGGTCGATGGTGTCGGTGGGCTGTGGAACGTCAACCTCGGCTATTCCTGCCAGCCGATCAAGGACGCCATCGCGGCGCAGTTGGAGCAGCTGCCCTATTACTCGATCTTTCGCGGCACCTCGAACGACGCGGTGATCCAGCTGGCCGAGGAATTGCGCGATTTCTTCGAACCCGACGGGCTGACCCGCGCGTTTTACACCTCGGGCGGATCCGACAGCGTGGAAACCGCGCTGCGGCTGGCGCGGCAGTATCACAAGATCCGGGGCGAGGCCGGCCGGGTCAAATTCCTGAGCCTGAAAAAGGGCTATCACGGCACCCATTTCGGTGGCGCCAGCGTCAACGGCAACGCCAATTTCCGCAGCGCCTATGAACCGCTGCTGGCGGGCTGCCACCACATCCCGGCGCCCTATACCTATCGCAACCCGTTCAACGAGACCGACCCGGAGCGGCTGGCGCAGCTCTGCCTCGCCGCGCTGGAGGACGAGATCGCCTTTCAGGGCGCGGGCACCATCGCGGCGTTTATCATGGAACCGATCCTGGGCGCCGGCGGGGTGATCCCGCCACACGAAAGCTTCATGCCCGGGGTGCGCGAGATCTGTTCGCGCCACGGCATCCTGCTGATCGCCGACGAGGTGATCACCGCCTTTGGCCGCACCGGCAGCTGGACCGGCTCACGCCACTGGGGTGTGCAGCCCGACCTGATGTGCACCGCCAAGGCGATCACCAACGGATACTTCCCCTTTGGCGCGGTGATGATCGCCGAAGCGGTGGCCGGGGTGTTCGAGGGCGACGAAACCGGCAAGGCCGCGATCGGGCACGGCTACACCTACTCGGGCCACCCGGTCGGCGCGGCGGCGGCGCTGGCCTGCCTGGGCGAGACGCTGCGGCAGAACGTGCCGGTGAATGCCGCGGCACGGGGGGCGCAGCTTTATGACGGGCTGCTGGCGCTGCAGACGCGCCACGAGATGATCGGCGACGTACGCGGCGGCCACGGGCTGATGCTGGCGCTGGAGCTGGTCGGCGACCGCGACAGCAAGGCGCCGATCGACAAGGCCGTGGCGGGGCGGGTGCAGGAGGAAGCCTATCGTTCAGGCGCCATGGTGCGGGTGTCGGGCCCCAACATCATCCTTTCGCCACCGCTGGTGCTGAGCGAGGCGGACGCGCAGGTGATCCTGGACGCGCTGGAGGCCGGGTTGACGGCCGCGGGCTGAGATCTGGTGCTGGGGATCGGATCGGCTGCGCCGATCCGATCGGTTCCATGGGGTGTCGGATTGCCTACGGCAATCCGATCGGGCCGGGGGGCGCTGCCCCCCG
This sequence comes from Seohaeicola saemankumensis, assembly GCF_020171285.1. Classification (GTDB taxonomy): domain Bacteria; phylum Pseudomonadota; class Alphaproteobacteria; order Rhodobacterales; family Rhodobacteraceae; genus JAIUZI01. The sequence goes on along the minus strand of NZ_JAIUZI010000004.1, from coordinate 366,952 downwards.
CACCCCCCGGAGTATTTGCAAAGAGATGAAGGCAAGCGCGAGCGCAGCGCGTGGGTTTACCCGCGCGCTGCCGGGCCCAACCGGGCGAGTGGCATCTTTGATGCCATGAGGCCGGGCGAGAGCCTGCGGTTGGGGGTCAGGTGGCGGTGTCTGTGCCGGGGCGGGTGCAGGTCCAGACCAGGCGGGTGGATTTTTCCTCTACTTTTTCGAAGCCGGCCTGCCGCAGGATATCCTTGCATTCGCGCATCCCCTCGACGCCGTAGACCTTGGGGTGGAATTCGAGCACCACGGCGCGGAAGGCAGAGAGGTCGGCGTGGCGCAGCAGGTCGAGTTCGCCGCCTTCGATATCCATCACCAGAACCGTCGGTTCGATGTCATGGCAGGTGCGGGCGAAATCGGCTGTGGGGATCTCGACGGTTTTTTTCGCGCGGGATTCGTCGGCCAGCAGCGATGAGCCGAGGTAGCTGCTGTGGACATGGAACGAGAGGGTGTCGGGCCGGGCCGGGGCGCTGACCAGCACCTTGTTGAGGACCGAGATCCGGTCCTGCAGCCCGTTGGCGCGGTAGAGCGCATTGATGCTGTCGATCAGGTCGGGGTTGGCCTCGAAACTGTAGATCGCGCGCGGGGTCCTGTTGGCGGCGATCACCGCGCCGACCAGGCCGATGCCGGCGCCGATTTCCAGCACCGTGTCCTCGGGGGTGACCACATGCAGGGCGCCGGCGATCTCCTGCCCCTCGTAGCGGGCGGCGTTGATCCGTTCGATCCGCTTGTCATGCAGAAACGGCGAGGCGGGAACCTTGACGCCAAGGCATTCGGCGGCGATTTCGATTGTGTCTGACTGCTCGGGCACGGGGTGGCCTCTTGTTCGGGATGGTTTGCCGGCATCCTGCGGAGGCCGGCGTGGGAAAGCAAGGCTTTCCCGGTGGCGCGATTTGCCCGGATTGCGGCACCGTGGCAGAATGGGGGTTTCTTCCATTCACTTGCGCCGCGGAGGTGCCGCCATGCTGAGCTTTGATGCCGAGACCCGGAAACTGCTGGATGTGAGTTATCAGGGCGCGGATATCACGCGGCGGCGGATGGCGAACATGGATGCCCTGGCCCCCGCCCCGGGCGACACCCTGCTTGACCTCGGCTGCGGTCAGGGGCTGATGACCGTGGATCTGGCCCGCGCCGTGGGGCCCTCGGGCCAGGTAATCGGCATCGATCCCAGCGCCGACATGCTGGAGGGCGCGCGGCAGGCCTGCGCCGGGCAGGATAACGTGCGACTGGTGGAAGGCGGCGCCGGGGCGCTGCCGGTGGCGGATGGCACGCTGGACGGTGCGGTGTCGCTGCAGGTCTTCGAATATGTCCCCGACATCCCCGCCGCGCTGGAGGACCTGCGGAGCAAGCTGAAATCCGGCGGCCGGCTGGTGATCGGCGACATGCAGTGGGATACGTTTTCGCTGGCCAGCGACGATCCCGCCCGCATGGCTCGCATGTGCCGGGCCTGGGAACAACACGTCGCCGCCCCGGATGTACCGGCGCAGCTGCCGGCGCTGCTGGACGCTGCAGGGTTCCGGCTGATCGAAATGCGGCCGCTGCCCTATGTCTCGGTCACGCTCAGGCCCGACAGCCTCGTCTTCATGCTGTTGCACCTGATGCGGGGCTATGCCCGGGACAATGACCTGATGCCGGCGGCCGAGGCTGACGCCTGGTTTGCCGAACAGGAGCGGCGCGCCGCCGAGGGACGGTTTTTCTTTGCGCTGACCCATGTGATCGCCATTGCCTTGCGGCGCTGAAGCGTGTCACTCGACCACGGTCTCACGAACGCGCCCTCGGGGGCGCCTCACACGAAATAAACGTAGAAATCGCGCAGCGCGTCGCCTTCCAGATCGCGGGTTTTCTGCGCCTCTTTGCGCTTCATAAAGACGTGGTTGGCGACCAGCTCGGCGCCCACCGCCGCGCCCAGCGCGGTGTCAGCCTCCAGATCGGCGACCGCGCCTTTCAGATCAATGGCGGTGCCGGTCTTGGCATCGGTGTTTTCAAACCCGTCGCCGGTTTCGATCGGCGGCAGGGCATAGCCGTTTTCCACCCCCAGCAGCGCCGCATGCAGAACCGCCGCCGTGGCGGTGTAGGGGTTCGCCGTGGCATCCGCCATACGGTGTTCCAGCCGCGCCTTGGCGCCACCCTCTGAACTGATCCGCGTGGTGACATTGCGGTGATCGCCGCCCCAGTTCTGCCAATAGCCCGACAGCGACCCCGGCTGCAGCCGCATATAGGAATTGGCCGTCGGCGCGATCAGCCCGGCCAGCCCCCTGTGGTGATGCAACAACCCCGCCAGACAGCCGCGCGCCAGGTCGTTCATGTGATCCGGCCCGCCCTTCGGCCCCGACGACAGCGCGTTGCCGCCCGTCGCATCGGTGAAGGAAAAGTTGATGTGCATGCCCGAGCCGCCAGCCTCGGCAATCGGTTTCGGCATGAAGGTCAGCACGATGCCGTATTCCAGCGCGATCTCGCGCGCCATCAGGCGAAACAGCACGATATCATCCGCCGCCTTCACCGCGTCGTCAAAGGTCAGCACATATTCGAACTGCGGGCTGTCGAATTCGGCGGTGATCATCTCGAGTGAGAAGCCCAGATCCTCGGCCACCTCCCAGATCCGGTCGTTGAACCGCAGCGGATCGGCATAAGGCCCGGTGCCATAGACCACGCCGCCCGGCGCGTCATAAGGCTCCAGCCGCCCCCGGTCGTCGGCCTGCAGGGCAAAGGCCTCCAACTCGATGCCGACCTTGGGGGTCAGCCCCTTCGCCTCCCACGCCGCCACCGCACGCCGCAGCGTGCCGCGCGGGCAGAGCGGCAGCGGGTTGCCCGCATCGTCCAGCAGGTCGCCCAGCACCACCTTGGTATGCGGCTCCCACCCGTCGCGGATGTCGTCATGGCGCCAGACCAGCTCCATGTCGGGCAGGCCCTGGTAGACCATCGCGCCCGGCGCATTCAGCAGGTCGCGGTCGTAATGGGTGCCGAACACCGACCGGCAGAACCGGGTGCCATTGTCGCCGATCTTGGAATTCGGCAGGTATTTGCCCCGCATGATGCTGAGATGGTCGCAGAACAGGGCGCGCAGACGGTCTTTCATGGGGCTCCCCTCAGGCAAGCGTGACGGTGACGGGCAGTTCCTTGACCCCGCCGACAAAGTTCGAGCGCAGGAACCGGTGCGGGCCTGCAGGTTCGATGGATTTCAGCCGTTTGGCAAGCTCCTGGAACAGCACCCGCACCTCGAGCCGCGCCAGCCACATGCCCAGGCAGACATGCGGGCCGTTCTGGCCAAACGCCAGATGCTTGTTCGGCGTGCGGCTCAGGTCAACCCGGAACGGATCGTCAAAGGTCGCCTCGTCCCGGTTGGCCGAGGCAAACCAGTAGAGCACCTTGTCACCGGCGCGGATGGTCTTGCCATGCATCTCGAAATCCTGCGTCGCGGTGCGCCGGAAATAAAGCGCCGGGGTGGCCCAGCGGATAATCTCGTCCGGCGCGGTCTCCCAGATATCGCCGCCCGCCTGCATCTGCGCCAAGAGTTCCGGCTGGTGGCACATCGCCTGGATCCCGGCGGCGATGGAATATCGCGTGGTGTCATTGCCGGCGGCGACCACCAGGCAGAAGAAATTGCGGAACTCGGTCTCGGTGATGGTGCTGCCATCCTTGGCCGGCTGCCGGATCATGTGCAGCACGCCCGAGGTGTCGCCGCTGGCCTCCTTCTTCTCCATCAGCTCCTGCGCGTAGGCGTAAAGCTCGGCGCCGGCGGGCGAGTTGAAGGGCATCATGCGGTAGGCGTCGGTGTCCATCTTGTCGAGCACATGGGCGGTGAAATCCGGGTCGGTATTGGCAATCAGCGCGTCACCCTTTTCCACCAGCCACGGCAGGTCCTCCTCCGGCAGGCCGACAACCCGACCCAGCATCCGCATCGGCAGCTGCCGGGCGATCTCCTTGGTGGCGTCAAACGTGCCCTGCTCCAGCGCCGCATCCAGGATCGGCTGGCACAGATCGCGGATCTCGTCCTCGTATTGCGCCATGGTGGTGCGCGAAAACGCCTTGAACAGCTTCATCCGCGTCTTGGAATGCTCCGGTGGGTCGGTCTCCTGAAAGGTGCGCCGCGCCATGTATTCCTCGTGGCTCTGGTCCTCCATCCGAATGCCCCGGGCCGAGGAAAACACCTCGGTGTTCTTGTTCATCGCCGAGATGTCCGCGTTGCGGGTCACCGACCAGAAATCCTGCCCCTGCGCATATTCGGTCCAATGCAGCGGGTCGTCACGGCGCAGCCGGGCAAAGGTATTGTGCGGCGGCCCGTTCACAAAGGCGTCGTGGCTGCTGAGGTCGGCGTTGCCGTCGTCACTGGGGGTCCAGACTGTCATGGGGCAGCTCCCGGGGCTTTCCTGCGGCGATTAACATGTGTATATTATTGGAAGCCATAAATATGTAAACAGAATTTAGTTGGGGAAAAACATGCACCTGGCCCTTCTGATGACAAATACCGACGAGAGTGCCTTTGCCCAGGCGCATCCAAAGGACGGCGAAAAATTCACCGACCTCGTGCATCTGGTGCGGCCGGACTGGACGGTCGAGGTCTTCGCGGTCAAGGACGGTGTCTTTCCCGATGACATCACCCAATTCGACGGCGTGATGATCGGCGGCAGCCCCGCCTCGGCGCGCGGCACCGCGCCCTGGATCGCCCGGTTGATGACCCTGATCCGCGACATCGAGGCGGCCCGCCAACCGCTCTTCGGCGCCTGCTTCGGCCATCAGGCGATTGCCTTGGCCCTGGGCGGCGCGGTGGGCGAAAACCCCGGCGGCTGGGCGCATGGGCGGATCGAGAACACCACGCTCGACCGCCCGGCCTGGGCCAAAGAGCTACCCGGCCACTTCGGCCTCTACGGCTCGCACAGCGAACAGGTCACCCGCCTGCCCGCCGGCGCGCGGGCGCTCTTCGCCAGCTCCGGCTGCCCGCTGGCGGGTTTTGCCATCGGCACCCATGTCTACACCACCCAGCACCACCCGGAGATGTCGCCCGGCTTCATCGCCGCCCTGACCGAGGAAATGGCCGATACCCTCGGGACCCACCTCAGCGCCGCCCGCGCCTCCCTGCGAAAACCCGTCGACACCCGCGCCTTTGCCGAAACCATCGCCCGTTTCTTCGAGACCTGACTGTCCCCTTTCATCTCTTCGGTAAATACTCCGGGGGTGAGGCCGCACGGCCGAGGGGGCAGCGCCCCCTCCCGCCAAAATTCTTGCAAAGAATTTTGCCAAGAAAATTCCAAATTTTCTTGTCCCGCCCGTGGCGACGGTTCGGTTCACCCCAGCGCGGCCAGAAGGTCCATCACCGTGACCTGGTCGAATTGCACATGGGCGGTCATCGCCGCCTCGGCCTCTTCCCCCCGATGTGCGAGGATCAGCGTGGCGATCTGGCGGTGTTCGCGAGCCGAGGTCGTGATCGCGCCGGGATAGCGGTAGCGTGCGCGGTAGTAGGCCATCAGCTTGCGCGCGTTCATCTTGATCATCTCCAGCAGGAACGGGTTGCCCGCGCCCAGCGCCACTGCCTCGTGAAACCGCAGGTTCAGCTGGTAATAGCCGGCCGGGTCATCCTCGCCCTTCTCCGCCAGGTGGCTCTCGCAGGCCGCCGTCGCCGTCTCCAGCGCCGCCGCGCCGTCGGGCGACAGCCGTCGGGCGGCCAGCCCGGCGGCCTGGCCTTCGAGCTTGGCGTGCACTTCGAGAATGGCGAGGAATTCCTCCAGCGTCGGTTTGAACAGCACCGCGCCCTTGCGCGGAAGGCGGCGGATCAGCCCGGCGGTTTCCAGCTGGATGAAGGCTTCGCGCACCGGCGTACGCGACACGCCGTGCTGCGCCATCAGCGGCGTTTCCTCAAGCACGTCGCCGGGGTTGAGCGCGCCACCGTCGATGTCGCGCAGCACCGCGTTCAGCACCTGTTCCGCCTGGCCCGCCATTCCCGCCCCCTTTTGGCGGCAGATTAAGCAAGCTCACGCTCTGGCGCAATCAGACCGAAACCGCCGCCACCAGATCGTCGCGCGACAGCGTCTGCTTGGTGCCCTCGCTGATCACCTGCCCCCGGCGCAGGATCACGAAGTGGTCGGCGTGCGTGTAGGCAAAGTCGAAATACTGTTCGACCAGCACGATGGCCATGTCGCCCCGGTCGCGCAGGTAGTCGATGACGCGGCCGATCTGCTGGATGATGTTGGGCTGGATGCCCTCGGTGGGTTCATCCAGCAACAGCAGCTTGGGCTTGGTGATCAGCGCCCGCGCGATGGCCAGCTGTTGTTGCTGGCCGCCCGACAGGTCGCCGCCGCGCCGGTTGGTCATTTCCTTGAGCACCGGGAACAGCTCATAGATCTCGTCCGGCACGAAATGCTCCGATTTCGGCAGGCAGGCAAAGCCGGTTTCGAGGTTTTCCTTGACCGTGAGCAGCTGGAAGATGTCGCGGCCCTGGGGCACATAGCCGACGCCCAGCTGCGCCATCGCGTGGCTGGGCAGCTTGCCCAGGGTCTCGCCGTTCAGTTCGACCGTGCCACCGGTGCGCGGATGCGCCCCGGCGATCGCCTTGAGCAGGCTGGTCTTGCCGACGCCATTGGTGCCCATAACGCAGGTCACCCGGCCCAGCTCGGCCTGCATGGTGATGTCGTAGAGGATCTGCGATCCGCCGTAGTGCAGGGTGAGGTCCTTGATGTTCAGCATGGCTCAGCGCCCCAGGTAGACGTCGATGACGTCCTGATTTTTCGTGACATGGTCCAGCGAGCCTTCGGCCAGCACCGCGCCTTCGTGCAGCACGGTGACCTTGCAGTTCAGCCGCCGGACGAATTCCATGTCGTGTTCGACCACCACCACGGCGCGGGTCTTGGCCGCCTCGACCAGGATCGTGGTGGTGTGTTCGCGTTCCTCCAGCGTCATGCCGGCGGCGGGTTCGTCGACCAGCAGCAGCTGCGGGTCCTGCGCCAGCAGCATGCCGATTTCCAGCCATTGTTTCTGACCGTGGCTGAGCTCGCCCGACTTGCGCGACAGCTGGTCGGAGAGACCGATTTCGGCGGCCAGTTCGGCGACCTTTTCGGCGTCGCGGGCGGACTGGCGATAGGCCAGCACGGCAAAGGGGCCGCGATCCTTTTTCAGCGCCAGCAGCAGGTTGTCGAAAACGCTCTGGTCCTCGAACACGGTGGGGCGCTGGAACTTGCGGCCCACCCCGGCCTGGGCGATCTGCGCCTCGGACATTTTCAGCAGTGACACCGATTTGTCGCCCCAGAGCACGCGGCCCTCGTCGGGCCTGGTCTTGCCGGTGACGATATCCATGAAGGTGGTCTTGCCCGCCCCGTTCGGACCGATGATGGCGCGCATTTCGGCCGGGCCGATCTGGAAGCTGAGGTTGTTGATCGCCTTGAACCCGTCAAAGGAGACAGAGACGCCGGAGACTTCGAGAAGCGTGCTCATTGTTCGGCCTCCTGTTCCCGCAGGGAGCCGGCGTCGGGGCCGAGATCCTTGCCGTGGCGGTTGGGGGCCAGACGGCCGGAGATCAGGTCGAAAAGGCCGCCTATACCCTTGGGGGCAAAGAGCGTGACCAGGACAAAGCTGAGACCCAGCACCACCTGCCACCAGTCGACCCAGTCGACGGTATAGACCCCGAGGTTGACCGATGGCACCTGGCCGGAGGTGAACCAGGTCGAGACCAGCGATACGAAGGCGGCGCCGATGACCGCGCCATAGAGCCGCCCGCGGCCGCCGATGGCGACCCAGACCGCCAGGTAGATGGAGGCGATGGGCGCGATTTCGGCGGGGTTGATGATGCCGGCCTGCGGGTAGTAGAGCGCCCCGGCGATGCCGGCGATGACGGCGGTCAGAACAAAGATGAAGAGCTTGTAGCTTTCCACCGAGTAGCCGAGAAAGCGCACGCGCGCCTCGTCGTCGCGGATGCCCCGGATCACGCTGCCGAACTTGCCCGAGACCACCCAGGCGCAGAGCATGTAGCCGAGCCCGAGGGCGAGGGCGGAGGCCCAGAGGAACCAGACCGAGACCACGTCCTGGCTGACCGCGTCGAGGCCGGGCAGGTTCTGAAGCCCCGACAGGCCGTTGTTGCCGCGCAGGCCGCTGTCGTTCTGGAACAGATAGAGCGCCAGCGCCAGGGTCATCGCCTGGGTCAGGATCGAGAGATACACGCCGGTGACCCGGCTGCGGAAGGCGAGCCAGCCAAAGACCAGCGCCAGCAGCCCCGGCACCAGCACCACCAGCGCCAGTTGCAGCGGCAGGCTGGCGGAAAAGGCCCAGATGGCCGGGAAGTCGGAGGAGCCGACAACGCCGAAGATCTGGTTGCCGATGGCGTCGGTGACCTCCTGCGGGGTGGGCGGGATGTCGGCATTGGCCATCGACGAGGTGACGATGCCACGGGTGCGTTCATACATCAGCCACATGCCGATCATGTAGCCGCCCAGCCCGAAGAAGGCCATGTGGCCGAGCGACAGGATGCCGGCGTAGCCCCAGACCAGGTCCATCGCGATGGCAACGAGGCAGAGGCAAAGCGTCTTGCCCAGTGTCTTGATGAAGGAGGTGGAGATCAGCCCGGCGCCGAAGGCCTCGCTGAACACCGTGGCCAGCAGGGTGAAGAGCGCCAGCACGGCGATGAAGATCAGCACCGAAGGGTTGCGGGAGAGGAAGGAGCCGGTCATGTGAGCCTCCTGTCGGGCCGGGCGGCGGCAAGGCCGGGGGGCCAGCCCCCCGGACCCCCCGGAGTATTTCCGAAGAGATGAAAGGGCGCGGGGGTCCTGGTGGTCGGGATCATGGTCTTAGTCCCCTGCCGCGCGGCCCTTGAGGGCGATGATGCCCCTCGGGCGGAACTGGATGAAGATGATGATGAAGATGATCATGTAGGTCTGGGCCGCCAGCGTGTTGGACGGGTTCATCCATTCGATGCCCTTTTGCAGGAAGCCGATCATCGTGGCGCCGGCCAAGGCGCCCCAGATGTTGCCGACACCGCCGACGACGACGGTCATGAAGCTTTGCACGATGTAGTCGGAGCCGAGTTCCGAGGTGACCTTGGCGAAAAGACCGATGGCCACCCCGGCGATGCCGGCGATGCCGGAGCCGAGACCGAAGGTCAGCATGTTCACGCGGTCGGGGTTGATGCCCATGGAGCCGGCCATGCGCGGGTTCTGGGTCACCGCGCGGGTTTCAAGGCCCAGCCGCGTGCGTTTCATGATGAAGAGGAAGACACCGAGGAAGATCAGCGCCAGCACGAAGATGGCGATGCGGATGTAGCTGATCGAGACCACGTCGTTCATCACCCAGGCGCCGTCGAGCCAGGCCGGCGAGGTCAGCGGCCGGGCCTGGGTGCCGAAGATGTTCTTGGCGATCTGCTGCAGCGCGATGGAAATGCCGAAGGTGGCCAGCAGGGTTTCCAGCGGCCGGTGGTAGAGATGGCGGATCACCAGCCGTTCCATCGCGACGCCGGCGGCGAAAGTCACCGCAAAGGCCAGCGGCAGGGCCACGAGGATCGACACCGTATAGTCGGGGATCACCTGCTGCACGACGTAGCCGGTATAGGCGCCCATCATGATGAATTCGCCATGCGCCATGTTGATCACGCCCATCACGCCAAAGGTGATGGCCAGGCCGATGGCGGCGAGGAAATAGATCGAAGCCAGCGACAGCGCGTCGAGCGTGAGGTCGAGCGCCTGGTTCATACCGACCTTGAGCTCGATATCGCGCAGCGCCCGGGCGGCGGCATCGGTGACGGCGGCGGAGGGTTCGTCGTAGGCGTCGTAGATGGTATGGGCGGCCAGCGCCGCGGCGCGGGCGGCCTCGGTGACGCGCGGCTGTGCTGCTCCGGCCTCGGCCAGCTTGTCATAGGCGGCCAGCCGGGTTTCGGGGGTATCGAGGCTGGCGACGGGGATTCCCGCCACCCGGCCGCCGTCGATGTTCGACGACAGCGCGGCGCGGATGTCATCGGGGCCGATGCGGGGCGGCAGTCCGGCGGTACCGGCGATCAGGTCATAGGCGGCGTCGGGGTCGATGTCGCGGCCGGGCGTGACGATGGCGGCGATATTGGCGCCCTCGGGGGCGGCGCCTTCGGCGACCTTGCGGGTGGTGGTCAGCAGCGGGTTTAGCGTGGCGCGCACGTCGACGCCGAGGTCGCCCGCGACGCTGTCGATGGCAGCGAGCCGGGCCGCTTCGTCCGCGTCATAGCTGATGGTGAGCAGAGTGTTCACCCGTTCCTTGCGGGCGCGCAGGGCGGGGTCGGTTTCGGTCGCGATCGAGGCGCGCAGCGGCGCCAGCAGATCCGGTCCGGGATCGCGTTCGATGGACAGCAGCGCGGCGGCGCGCAGGTCGGGGTCGGGGTCGGACAGCTGGAACTGGACCAGCGCGGTGCCGATCAGCGCCTGAACGCCGCTGTTGGGCTTGATCTGTTTCAGCTCCTTGGTGGAGAGCTCGCCCACGGTTTCGCCGGTGTCGAAATCGGTCAGGCGGATGGTGCGTTTGGCGATCTCTTCGCCGGCAAAGAACAGGTTGTCGGACTTGCGCTGCCAGATCTCGCGGGCCTGCCATTTCTGCAGCACCTGCTGGATCTCGGGCAGGCCGGACGACAGCAGGGCGTCGATGGTGGGCTGAATCGTCTTGCGGGACGCTTTCGCGATCGCCGCGCCATGGGTCTGGAGCAGGGTTTGAACCGGGCCGGTTTCGACCGCCGACTGATCGGGATCCTGATCCTGGGCCACTGCAACCGGGGCAATCAGGACGAGGGCCATCAAGGCCGCAAGGAAGTGCCGCATAAGAGAGATGCCTTTGAAGAGAGAGGGGGCGCGCGGCCCCCTCTCAGGTCTGATGTGCAGGGTTTAGTAGTTGGATTTGATCTGCACGCAGGACTTGGTCTCGGTGTTGTACATACCGCAGCCCAGCTCTTTCCAGTCGGACTTGAGCACGGCCGATTCCGGCAGGAAGTCGGTCCAGGCGTCGCCGGGAACTTCTTCGGTCTGGCTGATGATGTCGAACTGGCCGTCGGCCTGGATTTCACCAATCAGAACCGGCTTGGCCAGGTGGTGGTTCGGCAGCATCACGGCGGTGCCGCCGGTCAGGTTCGGAACCTCGAGGCCGTACATCGCGGTGCGGACAGCGTCGACATCGGTGGAGCCCGCTGCTTCAACCGCCTTGACGTACATGTTGAAGCCGATCACGTGGGCTTCCATCGGGTCGTTGGTGACGCGCTCTTCGCCGGCGAAGGCTTTCCACTTGGCGATGAATTCGTCGTTCAGCTCGCTGTCGGCGGACTGGAAGTAGTTCCACGCGGCCAGGTGGCCGACCAGGTTGGCGGTGTCGAGGCCCGAGAGCTCTTCTTCACCCACCGAGAAGGCCACGACGGGGATGTCGTCGGCCGACACGCCGGCGGCGGCCAGTTCTTTATAGAAGCCGATGTTTGCGTCACCGTTGATGGTCGAGATCACGCCGACCTTCTTGCCGTCGGCGCCCAGCGCCACGACGTCAGCCACGATCTTGGACCAGTCGGAGTGACCGAAGGGGGTGTAGTTGACGAAGATGTCCTCTTCGGCAATGCCTTTGCCCTTCAGATAGCTTTCCAGGATGTTGTTGGTGGTACGCGGATAGACATAGTCGGTGCCCAGCAGCGCGAATTTCTCGACGCCCAGTTCATCCAGGAAATAGTCGGTGGCCGGGATCGCCTGCTGGTTCGGCGCGGCGCCGGTGTAGAACACGTTCTTGGACGATTCTTCACCTTCGTATTGCACCGGGTAGAACATCAGGCCGTTCAGCTCTTCCAGAACCGGCAGCGCCGATTTCCGGCTCACCGAGGTCCAGGAGCCAAAGATCACGTCGACGTTTTCAACGGTCAGCAGTTCGCGGGCCTTTTCGGCGAACAGCGGCCAGTCGGAGGCCGGGTCGACGACAACCGCTTCGACCGGACGGCCAAGGATGCCGCCTTTCTTGTTCTGCTCTTCGATCAGCATGAGCATGGTGTCTTTCAGAGTGGTTTCCGAAATCGCCATGGTGCCGGAGAGAGAGTGCAGAACCCCAATCTTGATCGGTTCGTCGGCGGCAAAGGCCATGTGAGTCATCGCGCCAAGGGCGACGGTTGCGGCCAGAGCAGTGGATTTCAAGGTCATAAAGATCCTCCAGGCAGGATTTTCCAGCTCTGGCTTGCGAATTCCGCAAGGCAGGTTAGGTAAAACCCTGCAACGTTAAAAGTTGCGTCCGTGTGGCGGCCCGTTTGAGTCCCACGTCATGGGGTCGTCACACACCTTGTTCCGCCAGCGGATGGGCTGAGCCGGTTCAGGCAGGTGCATCAGGATCATTGACGGCGCATTGCGCAACAAACAGCCGATGAAACCGCGGCAAACAATGGGCGGATGCCGAATTTTTAATCACCCCACTCGTTTTTGCCTGATTTTTGACCTGCTGTCGCTGCGATTTGAGGCATTTTGTGCATTTCGCCCTGTTTTCCGGCGACCGTCCTCGGCAAATTGACCTCAACAAACGCGCCGCCGCAGGGAGATCCGCCATTACCATTCACGCCCCATCCCCGGCCCCGAGCCTTGCCGCGCAGCCGCGCGCGATCGGGTCCGCGTCGGTCGTGGCGAAACGGCGGGACGGGCGGTCGGTGATCGGCGCCCTGGCGCAGCAGGGCTCGATGAAGCTGTTGTTTCCGCGCGCGCGCGCCGCGCAACTGGACGCGGTGCTGTTGAACACGGCGGGCGGGCTGACCGGGGGCGACCGGTTCGATGTCGCCGCCACCGCCGGGCCGAACAGCCATATCTGCCTGACCACACAGGCCGCCGAACGCGCCTACCGGGCGCAGCCGGGCGAAACCGCGACGCTGGACACCCGGCTGACGCTGGAGGCGGGCGCGCGGCTGGACTGGCTGCCGCAGGAAACGCTGTTGTACGAAGGATCGGCCCTGCGCCGCCGCCTGACAATCGACATGGCCGCCGACGCGCGGGCGCTGATCTGCGAGCCGGTTGTGCTGGGCCGGGCGCGGATGGGCGAGGTGCCGCGCCGGATCTTCTTTGCCGACCGAATCGACCTGCGCCGCGACGGGCAGCTGATTCTCGCCGACCGCACCCGGCTGGCGGGCGACGCAACCGCCCAGCTGGCGGGCAGCGCCACCGGCCGGGGCTGCGGCGCCTGGGCCACGGTATGGCTGGCCGCGCCCGAGGCCGAGACGCTGCTGGAGCCGGCCCGCACCGCCATGAAGGACGGCGGCGGCGCCAGCCTGATCCGCGACGGGCTGCTGGCGGCGCGCCTGATCGCCCCCGACAGTTTTGAATTACGGCGCAGCCTGATCCCCCTGCTGGAATGTCTCGGCCGCGCCCCCCTGCCAAGAACCTGGATGATCTGACATGCAACTGACCCCCCGAGAAAAAGACAAGCTCTTGATCGCCATGGCCGCCGAGGTCGCCCGCCGGCGGCTGGCGCGCGGCGTCAGGCTGAACCACCCCGAGGCGATCGCGCTGATCACCGACGCGGTGGTCGAGGGGGCCCGTGACGGCCGCAGCGTGGCCGAGATGATGCAGGCCGGCGCCCAGGTCGTCACCCGCGAGCAATGCATGGAAGGCGTGCCCGAGATGATCCACGAAGTTCAGGTCGAGGCCACCTTTCCCGATGGCACCAAGCTGGTGACGGTCCACGACCCGATCCGTTGATTTTTGAGTATTTTTGAAGAGATGAAAACAGGAGTTGAGATCCACATGACCCGTATCGCCGTAGCTGCCGCCGTTCTGGCCTCGCCCGCGTTTGCCCACCCGGCCGAAGCGCCGCACCTGCATGAGACCGACAGCCTGTCGCTGATCATGGGGCTGGTGCTGATCGCCGCCGGACTGGGGGCCGGGGTCTATGTCAAGGTGCGCAACCGATGATCCCCGGGGAGCTGTTTCCCGCCGCCGGCGAGATCGAGCTGAACGCCGGGCGGCCGGTGACCACGCTGATGGTCGCCAATACCGGCGACCGCCCGGTGCAGGTCGGCTCGCATTACCATTTCGCCGAATCGAATCCGGCGCTGGAGTTCGACCGGGAGGCGGCGCGCGGCCAGCGGCTGGACATCGCCGCCGGGACGGCGGTGCGGTTCGAGCCGGGGCAGCGCCGCGAGGTGAACCTGATCCCGGTGGACGGGGCGCGCACGATCTACGGGTTCAACCAGAAGGTCATGGGACCGCTGGACTGAGCGGGAGGGGAACATGGCGACGGTTTCACTGCTGAGCGACGAGGCGGCCGGGCCCGAGGCGCGCGCGGTCTTTGACGAGATCCGCGCGGCGCGGCAGACCGATTACGTCAACAATTTCTGGCGGGCGCTGGCCCACGACCCGGCGCTGTTGCGCGCGACATGGGACCGGCTGAAGGGGGTGATGGCGCCCGGCGCGCTGGATCCGTTGGTGAAGGAAATGCTCTATGTCGCCGTTTCCACCGCCAATGGCTGTGAATACTGCGTCCATTCCCATACCGCCGCCGCGCGTGCCAAGGGGATGAGCGACGAGATGTATGGCGAATTGCTCGCCGTGATCGGCATGGCGATGCAGACCAATGGCATCGTGACGGGCCTGCAGGTGCCGGTGGACGAGGTGTTTCAGGCATGAACGTCGATGCGGTCCGCATCGCCCCCGTCGGTTCGGACGAAGATGTCGCCGCCGCCGTGGCGCTGGCCAGGGAATTCGTGGCGCTGCTGCACGAGCGCTACCCGGAGCGGGCCGAGAGCATCGACGCCTATCTGAAAGAGCAGCGGTTCGAGGACATGCTGGCCGCCTTTCGAGAATACTTTAACCCGCCCAAGGGCGAATGCATGCTGGCGCGGCTGGACGGCGAGGCGGTCGGCATCGTGATGCTGAAGCCCGTCGATACGCGCGCCTGCGAGATGAACCGGATGTTCGTGCAGGCCCGCGCGCGCGGTCGCGGGCTTGGTCGCGCGCTGTGCCTGGCCCTGTTCGAACGCGCCATCGCGCTGGGCTACGCCGAGATGCGGCTTGGCGCGCTGGACCGTCATGTCGAGGCGCTGCCGCTGTATGCCTCGCTGGGGTTCGAGACCGACCCCAACCCGCCGGCCTATGCCGCCAACGACCCAGGCGTGATCAGCCTGCGCAAATTCCTTTTGCCGCCCGAGGCGGCCCCGAAACCGACCGGAGACACCTGATGCCTGCAACGATTTCCCGCGCCGATTATGCCGCAATGTTCGGCCCCACCACCGGCGACAAGCTGCGGCTTGCCGATACCGACCTGATCATCGAGGTCGAGCGCGACCTAACGGCGGATCGGGTGGGCGCGGCCTCTGGCGGCAATGCGCCGATTTACGGGGAAGAGGTCAAGTTCGGCGGCGGCAAGGTGATCCGCGACGGCATGGGACAGGCCCAGACCACCCGCGCCGAAGGGGCCGTGGATACGGTGATCACCAATGCGCTGATCGTCGATCATTCCGGCATCTACAAGGCCGATGTCGGCCTGAAGGACGGGCGCATCGCGGGCATCGGCAAGGCGGGCAACCCCGACACGCAACCGGGCGTCGATATCATCGTCGGCCCCGGCACCGAGGCGATTGCGGGCGAGGGCCGCATCCTGACCGCAGGCGGGTTTGACAGCCATATCCACTTCATCTGTCCGCAGCAGATCGAGGATGCGCTGCACTCGGGCCTCACCACCATGCTGGGCGGCGGCACCGGGCCGGCCCATGGGACACTGGCCACCACCTGTACCCCCGGTGCCTGGCACCTGGGCCGCATGTTGCAGGCCGCCGATGCGTTCCCGATGAACCTGGCCTTTGCGGGCAAGGGCAATGCATCGCTGCCCGCCGCATTGGAAGAACAGGTGCTGGGCGGCGCCTGTTCGTTGAAATTGCACGAGGACTGGGGCACCACGCCGGGCGCCATCGACTGCTGCCTGAGCGTGGCCGACGCGATGGACGTTCAGGTGATGATCCACACCGATACGCTGAACGAATCCGGCTTTGTCGAAAACACCGTCGCCGCCATGAAGGGCCGCACCATCCATGCCTTCCACACCGAGGGTGCGGGCGGCGGCCATGCGCCGGACATCATCAAGATCTGCGGTGAGGAACACGTGCTGCCCTCCTCGACCAACCCCACCCGCCCCTTCACCGTGAACACTCTGGAGGAGCATCTGGACATGCTGATGGTCTGTCACCATCTGGACAAGTCGATCCCCGAGGACGTGGCATTCGCCGAAAGCCGGATCCGGCGCGAGACCATCGCCGCCGAGGACATCCTGCACGACATGGGCGCGTTTTCGATCATCGCCAGCGACAGCCAGGCGATGGGCCGCGTCGGCGAGGTGCTGATCCGGACATGGCAGACCGCCGACAAGATGAAGAAACAGCGCGGGCGGCTGGCCGAGGAAACCGGCGATAACGACAACTACCGCGTGCGCCGCTATATCGCGAAATACACCATCAACCCGGCGATCGCCCATGGCATCAGCCACGAGATCGGGTCGATCGCGCCGGGCAAACGCGCCGATCTGGTGCTGTGGAACCCGGCGTTCTTTGGCGTGAAGCCCGAGATGGTGCTGCTGGGCGGCACGATTGCCTGTGCGCAGATGGGCGACCCGAACGCCTCGATCCCGACGCCGCAGCCGGTCTATTCGCGGCCGATGTTCGGCGCCTACGGACGCTCGGTCGAACACTCCGCCGTGACCTTTGTCTCGGGGGCGGCGCAGGATGCCGGCATTGGCGATGCGCTGGGACTGGCCAAATCGACGGTCGCGGTCACCAATACGCGCGGGATCGGCAAGAAGGATCTGCTGCTGAACGATGCCACCCCGCAGATCGAGGTGAACCCCGAGACCTACGAGGTGCGCGCCGATGGCGAACTGCTGACCTGTCAGCCCGCCGAGGTGCTGCCGATGGCACAGCGCTACTTCCTGTTCTGACCGTGTCAGGGGGAAAGGTAACAATGACTGACCTAGCAATGCATTCCGTGCATAACGGGCTTTCCGATGTGGGGCTGGCTAATGCTGCACCTGCAGCATACCTTTGGGATCAAGGGAGACAATTGATCTTACAAGGAATCCTCTCGGATGGCACACACAACCACACATCTTCCCGTCGCATCCACATTTGTCGGCTCGGTTGCCGGCGCAATCACCCGCTTCTTCTCGGCCTTTGGCGCCGCCATGGTGCATCTTGGCGAGAACAGCCAGAAAATGCGCCAGATCAACGCCCTGCAGGCGCTGAGCGACGAAGAGCTGGCCAGCCGTGGCCTCAAGCGCGAAGACATCGCCCGCTACGTGATGTCGGACTGCTACTGGGTCTGAGACCCGGCACCCGCGCAAATGGCGGGGCGGCATCATGACCGCCCCCGCATTGACCGCACGGGACTATCACGCGCATGCCCACCGGGCCGATCCGGTGGGCCGCGTCTGCCTCGACTATGACGACCGGTTCCTGCGCCGCAAGGTGCTGACACTGGACGACGGCCGCGCCCTGCTGGTCGACCTGCCCAAGACCACATCGCTGGACCATGGTGGCGTTCTGCTGCTGCCCGATGGCGACGAGATCGAAGTGATCGCGGCGCCCGAGCCGCTGCTTGAGATCACCGCGCCCGACCTGGTCCGTATCGCCTGGCATATCGGCAACCGGCACACCCCCTGCCAGATCGAGACAACCCGGCTGCTGATCCAGCGCGACCACGTGATCGCCGACATGCTGTCCCGGCTGGGGGCCGCAACGCGCGAGGTCACCGAACCCTTTACCCCCGAAGGCGGCGCATACGGCCACGGGCGGACCCATTCCCACGACCACGGGCATTCGCATCACGGGCATGACCATGCCCACTGACCCCGCCGCCCTTTTGACCCTGACGCAATGGCTGTCGCCCGCCTATCCGGTGGGCGCGTTCAGCTATTCGCACGGGTTGGAATGGGCGGTGCAGGACGGCACGGTACATGACGCCCCCAGTTTTCAGGACTGGCTGTGCCAGCTGCTGACCCATGGCAGTGGCCGCAACGACGCGATCCTGCTGGCGGCGGCCTGGGCGGCCGACACCGATGACGCCCTGCGCGGCATCGACGATCTGGCCCGCGCGCTGGCGCCCTCGCGCGAACGCGCGCTCGAGACCGAGGCGCAGGGCATGGCCTTTGCCCGCACCACATCCGACATCTGGCCCGCCGCGCTGCCCGACCTGTGCTATCCAGTGGCCGTGGGCGCCGCCGCCCGCGCGATGGACCTGCCGCTGCAGGACACGCTGCTCATGTATCTGCACGGATTCGCCGGAAACCTGACCTCGGCCGCCATCCGGCTGGTGCCGCTGGGCCAGACCGAGGGCCAGGCGGCGCTGGCCGCGATGTCCAGCCTTTGTGCAGAAATCGCCCGCAATGCCATGACCGCCACGCTGGACGACCTGGGATCTTGCACCTTTGCGGCAGACATCGCATCCATGAAACACGAAACCCAGTATTCGAGGCTCTTTCGCTCATGACCTCTCCCAACGGACCCCTGCGCATCGGAATCGGCGGCCCCGTCGGTGCCGGCAAGACCACGCTGACCGCCGCGCTGTGCCGCGCGCTGCGCGACGACTTCTCGGTCGCCGCCATCACCAACGACATCTACACGCAAGAGGACGCCGAGGCGCTGATGCGGATGCAGGCGCTGCCGCTGGACCGGATCAAGGGCGTCGAAACCGGCGGCTGCCCGCATACCGCGATCCGCGAGGACGCCTCGATCAACCTCGCTGCCGTGGCGGAACTGAGCGACCGGTTCCCCGATCTGGACATCGTGCTGATCGAGTCGGGCGGCGATAACCTGTCGGCCACCTTCAGCCCGGAACTGGCCGACATCACGCTATACGTCATCGACACGGCGGCGGGCGAGGAAATCCCCCGCAAGGGCGGCCCGGCGATCACCAAATCCGACCTGCTGATCATCAACAAGACCGATCTGGCGCCCTATGTCGGCGCCTCGCTCGAGGTGATGGACCGCGACGCCAAACGAATGCGCGGTGCCCGACCCTTTGTCTTTACCGCGCTGAAATCGGGCAAGGGCGTCGATACCATCGTTGACCATATCCTAGCGCTTGGCGGGCTGACCCGCCCCGAACCTGCCGCTGCCCTGACGGAATGAGCGATACTTTCTCCCTGCGGCTGGCCGACCTGGTCCGCGCGATCTATCCCGAGCTGGACGCCGACATCCTCGCCAGCCAGATGATCGAGGCGTTCTGGCCCGATGGCCGCCCGCGCCGCAAACGCGCCCGCGCGCCGGGCAACAACTTCTGGTCGCAGAAGGACGCGCTGGTCATCACCTATGGCAACTCGATCGTGGACGGGGCGCACAAGCCATTGGACCTGTTGCGGGATTTCCTGCACAACAACCTGCGCGGCACGGTCAACGGCGTGCATATCCTGCCGTTCTTTCCGTTCACCTCGGACGACGGTTTTGCGGTCAGCGACTACCGCGCGGTGAACCCGGTGCTGGGCGACTGGGCCGACATCAGCCGCATCGCGGGCGAATTCAACCTGATGTCGGACCTGGTGCTGAACCATGTCAGCAGCCAGGGCCACTGGTTCAACGAATACCTGCAGGGCCACCCGCCCTATGACCGCTTCTTCTTCGAAGCCTCGCCCGAGGATGACCTGAGCGAGGTCGTCCGCCCCCGCACCCACCCGCTGCTGCGCGAGGCCGAGACGGTGAACGGGCTGCGCCATGTCTGGTGCACCTTCAGCCACGACCAGGTCGATCTGGATTTCCGCAACCCCGAGGTGCTGCTGGAATTCCTGCGGGTGATGCGGCTGCATATCGACAACGGCGTGCGCATCCTGCGGCTGGATGCGGTGGCCTTTGTCTGGAAAGAGATCGGCACCAACTGCATTCACCTGCCGCAGACCCACGCCATCGTGCGGCTGATGCGGCTGCTCAGCGACTTTGCGCTCGAACCGGTGATCCTGCTGACCGAAACCAACGTGCCCAGCGCCGAGAACCTCAGCTATTTCGGCAACCGCAACGAGGCGCATGTGGTCTACAACTTTCCGCTGCCGCCGCTGCTGCTGCACGCGATGCTGTCGGGCACCGCGCGGTACCTGAACCGCTGGCAGGCGACGATGCCGCCGGCGCAGCTGGGCTGCGCCTATCTCAACTTCTCGGCCAGCCACGACGGCGTCGGCATGCGCCCGGCCGAGGGCATTCTGCCCGACGACGAACAGGCGGCGATGATCGACGCGGTGCGCCGCCACGGCGGCGAGGTGTCGATGCGGGCGCTGGGCGGCGGCAAGGAAAAGCCATACGAGCTGAACATCACCTTCTTTGACGCGCTCAAGGGCACGCTGGAGGGCGAGGACGATCTGCATTTCGACCGGTTCATCACCTCGCAGACCATCGTCATGGCGCTGGAGGGCATCCCGGCCTTCTACATCCACGCCCTGCTGGCCACGCCCAACGACCACGACAAGGTGGCCAAAACCGGCATGAAACGCGCCATCAACCGTCACCACCTGGACTATCCCGAGCTGCGTGCGCGGCTGGCCGACCCCGGCAGCATGACCAGCCGGGTGCTGAACGCGCTCAAGGCGAGGCTGCGGCTGCGCGGCCGGCAACCGGCGTTCCATCCCAACGCCACCCAGTTCACGCTACAGGTCGGCGATGAAATCTTTGGCGTCTGGCGGCAGAGCCTGGACCGCGACCAGTCGATTTTTGCGCTGCACAACGTGTCCGACCGGACGGTCGAGGTCGACCCGATGAGCCTGAACATGATCGACGGCGACGCCTGGACCGACCTGCTGAGCGGGGACAAGATCGCCGCGTCGGACACGCCGATCCGCTTTGCCCCCTATCAGTGCCGCTGGATCAGCAACCGCTGAAACAGCCGCGCGATGGCGGGATTGCGCCTTTTCCTCCGTTCAGGCCGAAATCCTCGTTTACGCGGCCCGCGCCCGCTCTAATATCATCGCATCAATTGCAGCGACATGTTTGGAGAGGACGACAAAATGAAATTCAGCGGATTTTTGGCTGGCGCGGCGCTGGCCCTGGGCCTTGCGGCCCCGGCGGCGCTGGCCCAGAGCAAGGGCGTTCTGCCCAGCAGCGAGGCGGTCTTTCTGAAATGGGGCGAGGTCGAGGGCTGGACCATCTACGCCGACGGCGGCCGCAACACCTGCCTGATCGAACGGGTCGACGCGGCCGAGAACGTGATCCAGATGGGCCTGACCCAGGATCACGCCCACGCCTATGTCGGCATTTTCACCCGCGCCGACATCGGCATCAAGAAAGGCGACGAAAAGGTCTTTATCGCGCTGCATGACGACATCTACGAAGGCACCGCGACCAAGCTGACCAAACACCTGCCCGACGGCTACACCGGCGGCTATGTGCTGACCGACAATCCCGACTTCGTGGAAGACGTCAAGAAGAGCTACCAGATGATCATCTTTCCGGAAAAGGAATACGCGCTGTCCGTTGACCTGACCGGCAGCCTCAAGGCGATCGATGCGGCCCGCGCCTGCAACAAGGAACTGAACCCCTGACCGGGTAACAGGCGCCGCGCCCGCATCCGGGCGCGGTGCCGCCCTTACAGGTCGTCGTAATCGTCGGCAGTAGCCTTGAGCATATCCCGCATCAGGTCGGGGTCGGCGGCGTGCACCCGGCTCCACGTGGCGATAAAGGGCGTTTCCGACGGGTTCGACAGAAAGATCTCGCCGGCGCGCATGATGTTGTTGGCGAACAGTTCGATCGACTGTTCTTCGCTGTGGCGGTCGATGCTGAGCCCGTTCATCGCGGCATCGTTGTAATAGCTTTCCAGCAGGTCCAGCGCCGAGCGGTAGTAGGTCGCCTTGAGCGTGCGGAACACATGGGTGGTGAACACCGTGCCGTCGGCGGCCAGCTTGCGAAAGATCGACTTGCAGATGTCGGTGGACATCCGGTTCAGCCCGGCGGTGGCGTCCTCGGGGCTGAGCGTCTGGTGCTTGTGGTCATAGGCATCGGCGATTTCCACCTGGCAGACCGATTTCGGAGCCAGGTTGCGCCAGGCCTCGCTGAGCACGCCGATTTCCAACCCCCAGTCCGACGGAATGCGCAGGTCGGGCAGCATCGTGGTGCGCATGGCGAATTCGCCCGACAGCGGGTAGCGGAAGGCGCGCAGGTAATCGATGTAGTCGCGGTCGCCGATCACCTTTTTCAGTGCGATCAGCAGCGGGCTGACCAGCAGACGCGTCACCCGGCCGTTGATCTTGCCGTCGCCGACACGCGGGTAATAGCCCTTGGACAGCTGGTAGGGGAAATTCGGGTTGGCAACGGGGTAGACCAGCCGCGTCAGCATATCGCGGTGATAGGTGGTGATGTCGCAGTCGTGGATCGCCACCACGGCGCTGTCCTGACAGGCCATCAGGTAGCCCAGGCAGCCCCAGACGTTCTTGCCCTTGCCCGGCTCGATCGGGCCCAGCCCCATCGCCTCGAGCCGCGCGCCGATCGCCTTCTGGCGCGGGCTGTCGTTCCAGATCACCACATGTTCCTGCGGCAGGCGGCTGAAGTACTTCACCGCATGGGCGTATTGGTCGGCATCCGCCCGGTCCAGCCCGATGATGATACGGTGCAGATAGGGCACCTGCGCCAGTTCATCGACGATATTCTTCAGCGCCGGCGCCTCCAGTTCCGAATAGAGCGACGGCAGGATCAAGGAGATCTTGCGGAACTGTGCAAAGGTGGTCAGCGCATGGGTCATCGCCTCTGACGAATTGGCCCGCAGGTTGTGCAGGGTTGCGATGTTTCCGTTCTGGTGAAAGTCGGCCACGGCGTCAGTTCCTTGTCTTCAAAGATCGTGTGAATCGTCGATCCCCAGGTCCGACAGTAAACCGGTCAGACCCTCGGTCCAACCGGCGGGACCGGGTCGTGATGTGCGGCGTATCCGCCCTGTGTCCTCGCCCGGCAGCGGCGGGATCGGCGGGCTGTGCGGATTGGCGACCAGAATGCCGAAATCGGCGCTTTGCAGCATCTCCAGGTCGTTGGGCGCATCGCCCAGCGCAATGGTCGGCGGGGTGCCGTAACGCGCGGCGATGCTGGCCATCCGGTCGGCCTTGGTGCCACCGAAACTCAGCGTCAGGAACCGCCCGCCCATGCGCGCGGCGATGCCCATGGCGCGCAAGGCGGCGACAAACGCCTCCTGCTCTGCCGCCGCGCCATGCCACAGGCCCGGCTCGGAAAACCGCCGCTGCGCCGCCAGCCGCGCGTCGGGCTCCGGCAGGCCGGTCACCGCCGAGATGCGCGCCGGGTCCATGTCGCCGAACCCTTCGAACCGGCCGCGCAGCGCCCGGTCGATGCGGCCCAGCGTGGCGCGCAGCTGGTCGTAATCGGTCAGCCCGTCGTCATCTGGCACGGCATCCCCGACCACGCCCGCGCCGTTTTCGCAGATCATCGGCACCGTGCCCAATCCCATCGCGGCGCGCAGCGGCACCATCTCGGCCGCCGTCTTGGAGCTGGCCAGCACCACCGGAATGCCCGCCCGCGCCAACCGCGCCAGCATCACGCGGGCCGGCGCCCAGTCATAACTGTCGTGATCCAGCAGCGTGCCGTCGAGGTCGGAAAAGATCAAAGCGGGGGGGCGGGTCATGCGGTAGTCATGCGCGAACAGTCGATCATGGAACGATTTTGGCAGCTTGGCCCGGCAAGCGCACCCGCCAAAACGCCCGGACTCTGCCCATTTGACGCGAACCAAGGCGAAAACGCCCGCGCGCCGCCTATTATTTGGGCAAATGACCAGCCGCCCACCGTAGACCCACCCGGCGTCCTGTGGCATCACCTGCCCATGAAAACGCACATGCCCGTCCCCATGATCCGAATTACCCGCCCGGCCTGATCGCGGGCCGGGTATGTGTTCTTGGACGTTCTTGACCGGCGCGCCGCGCCCCTGCCCGACACAGGTGTTTTCATGTCTTTACCTTCTCCCACTCTGCATATGCTCTGCGGCAAGCCCGCATCCGGAAAATCGACGCTGACCGCGCGTCTTGGCCGTGCGCCCGGCACGGTCGTGGTGTCCGAAGACGACTGGCTGGCGGCGCTCTTCGCCGACCAGATGGCCTCGGTTGCCGATTACGCGCGCTGCGCCGAACGGCTGCGCGCCGCCATGGGGCCGCATGTCAGCACCCTGTTAAACGCGGGCCTGTCGGTGGTGCTCGACTTTCCCGCCAACACGGTCGCCACCCGCAACTGGATGCGGGGCATATTACAGCCCACCGGCGCCGCCCATTGCCTGCATGTGCTGGACACGCCCGACGCGGTCTGCCTGGACCGGCTGCGCGCCCGAAATGCCAGCGGCGACCACCCCTTTGCCGTGACCGAGGCGCAGTTTGCGATCCTCTCGCGGCATTTCGTTCCCCCCTCGGCAGAGGAAGGGTTCACCGTCCTGCGGCACCGGCCGGACGATCTGCGCTGAGCGCGACCGGAAAACACGCCTTCGCCCCGGCGCGCGATGGCCTATACTGCTCGCAACGCAACCGATCAGGACCAGGGAGACCCCATTGGCCGACACATTAGACGAAACGCTCTTTCTCAAGGGGCTGGAACAGCGCAAGGCGACGCTTGGCGCGGACTACGTGGACAAGAACCTTGCCGCCGCCGATGATTTCAACCGCCCCTTTCAGGAGGCGATGACCGCCTGGTGCTGGGGCTTTGGCTGGGGCGATGACGTGATCGAGCCCAAGACCCGGTCGATGATGAACCTCGCGATGATCGGCGCGCTTGGCAAGATGACCGAATGGGAGATCCATTGCCGGGGCGCGCTGAACAACGGCGTCACCAAGGAGGAAATCCGCGCCATCATCCACGTGGTCGCGATCTATTGCGGAGTGCCGCAGGGGCTTGAATGTTTCCGCGTCGCCCGCAAGGTATTGGAGGAGGCCGGCCAGCTGTAGCGGCGGCCACAGGCGGCAGGGCCGGTGACACGCGATGAAAGACGACGCCAGATCAGATAAGACAGGAGGCCCGGATCAGTCAGGGGGCCCGGATCAGCCAGGGGGCAGCGACACCCGGCTGAAAACCAGCGAGCTGCTGAGCCTGTCGATGCAGCTGAACGGGCGGATCGACACACTGTGGCAGCGGGTCATCTACGCCCACGGGCTGATGGTGGGGGTTCTGATCTTTCTCGCTCAGGCTGATCACCCCTTTGCGATCCCGCGGTTGCTGGTGGTGTTTTTTTACACGATGAATTCGCTGGTGACCTTCATCGCCTTTCAGGAGGCCTATCGCGGGCTTCGCGCGGTGCTGCTGGACCTGCGCGACCGGTCGTCCGACGGCGGCGGCCATGTGGTGGACTGGGCCGCGCGGCAGGATTACAGCACCCATGCCCTGCGCCGGGCGGTCATCCTGGGGGCGCTGTGGATGGTGATCACCTATCTGCTGATCTACCCGCTGGTTCTGGACGCGCCGCTGTTGTGACGCCCGGTCGGCGCGGCGGCGCGATCAGTTTCCGACGATCGCCGTCACCACCTGTTCCAGTTTCTCGGCCAGGGCGGCATCGGCCACGGTGCGGCCCAAAACCACCCGCGCCTCGTCCAGCGACGATACCTTCGCCTGCCGCAGATGCGCCAGCACGTCGATCAGCTGGCGGTCGGCGCAGATGCCGCGATCATAGTGCCAGACCGGCAGGTCGGCGGCGTCATCGCCCCGCCGGGACAGCCCGCAGCGCCCGGCCGGATCGGTGTTCTGCCAGAACAGCGTCATCATGTCCGCCAGCGCCGAGCTGTCGTCGGCGAAATAGCTGTGCGCCAGCATGTCGTCGCCCAGCTCGGACATGTCGATGCTGTCGATCGCCGGGTTGGTCAGGGTGAAATCGCCGCCCATCCCGGCGCGCAGCGCATTGCCATGCAGCTTGCGCGAGGCCGCCAGCGCCCAGTCCTCTTCCGAGGCATACAGCGTCAGCCGCTGCGCCAGCGGCCGGATCGTCGGCAGCATCTCGGCAAACAGACCCGCATCCACGTCCGGCGCGGCAAACAGCACCTGGCCAAAGACCGGCGCATCGCCGTCCTGCTGCCCCAATCGCAGCGCCATCAGCTCAAGCGCGTCGGTCAGCGCCCGGTTGCCCATCGAATGGGCGACGATATGGATGGTCTCGGCCCCGGATCGCTGCGCCAGATCCTCAAGGAACCGCGACAGCCGCCGCCCGCTCAGCCGCACCACGGCGGTATCGGCGACATAGCCCACGGTCGACCCGCGCGACGGCCAGGAATAAAGGATCGGCACCCCGGCATAGTTCATGTCGTAGGCGATCTGCGCCGCCCGCCGCGCGGCCTGATCAAAGCGCACGTTGTAGCCGTGGATAAAGACAAAGGCCTCGCGCTCGGGCACCTCTTCGAATTCGCTTTGCAGCCGGCCATAGAAACTGTCGGGGTCCAGCGGCGTCACGCTTTGCAGCACCACGTGGCGGGCCGGGTCGGCGCGGAATTCCAGCCGCCAGATCGACGGCGCCTCGACCACGCCGGGCGTGTGCTGTTCGGGGATGGTCACGGTGGCTACGCCCAGCTCCAGCTCGCCGCGTCCGCCGCCATAGAACTCCGCCGGTTCCGGCTTGCCGCTGCGGGCGCGGTCGGTGGCGTAATAGACGTCGACCTCGTGGAACCCGCCGGTCTCGCCGCGGGTCGGGTCGTCCTTCAGACTTTGCACACCGGCGGTCGCGGTATCCGGCATCGGCTGGCCCAGCGCGTCCGAGACGCGGGCCAGATCGGCCAGGGTCTCTTCGGTCACCTCCGGCGGCCGCGCCCCGGCGCGCTGTTCGGCCAGCAGCTGCAACAACACGTCGCGCGCTTCGCGCAGCTGGCCGGTATCCTCCAGCAGCGCCGCCGCCTCGGCAAAGATCGGCGCCGGGTCGATATCCAGGACCGCGCGGAACTGGGCGGCAAACCCCGCCAGCCGGGCGATGATCTGGGCGGCCTGATCGACCTGCCCCCCCTCGATCATCAGGTCGGCGGCCAGCCGGTACAGGTCGAACACCACGCGCGGATCGCCCGAGACGCCGGATTCGACCCCGTCGAGGATCTCGCTGATCCGGTCCAGCGCCGCATCCGGGTCGCTTTCGGCCAGATAGGCCAGCGTGGCAAAGCCGGGGTCCTCCTGGGCCAGCGCCCGGTTCCCGGTCGGTAACATCAATCCAAGGCCCAGGCAGGCCGCAACAACTGTCTTAAACAAATCCGCACCCGTCATTTCTGATCCCGGCCGGACACCGCGCGCCGGGCATGAACGATGAATTCATTATTCACATCGCCGCTTTCTGTGTCATCATAAGCCTGTTGATGCGAGTGACTATTGAAAAATGTGTTTGGCCGAAAACCTGCGAATTCATCTGTGGCTGGGGGCGATTGCATTGGCGCTCGGCATCGGCATGACCCCTGCCATGGCCGAAACGCGGGCGCTGCTGATCGGTGTCTCCGACTATGACGATGCGATCGGGCTGGACGACCTGCGCGGCCCGGCCAACGACGTGCGGCTGCTGCGCGACGTGCTGGGCGCGCGCGGCGTCACCGATATCGCGGTGCTGGCCGATGGTGTGGACGGCGGCACGGTTCCGACCCGCGCCGCGATCCTTGCCGCCTTTGACGAGATGGCGGCCCGCGCCGGGGCGGGCGATCTGGTCTATGTCCACCTGTCCGGCCACGGCACCCGGCAACAGGATCTGAACGGCGACGAGACCGACGGGCTGGACGAGGTGTTTCTGCCCGCCGACACCGCGCGCGCCGCACCGGGAGCGGGCACCATTCCCAACGCGCTGGTCGATGACGAGATCGGCGGCGCCGTGCGCCGCATCCGGGCCACCGGCGCCGATGTCTGGCTGGTGATGGACAGCTGCCATTCCGGATCAGGCCTGCGCGCGTCCTCGCCGCGCAGCGCGGCGCGGTTTGCCGATCCGGCGGCGCTTGGCGTCACCGTCCGGCCCAGCCAGCTGGCCGAGGACCGCCGCATCGAAGACGACGGGCCGGAACCACCCGGCGGGTTTCTCGCCTTCTACGCCGCCCGCTCGTCCGAGGTCGCGCGCGAGGTCGAATTCGGCGACGGCGGCTGGTACGGGCTGTTTACCTCGAAACTGGCCGCCCGGCTGGCCTCTGCCGACGGGCTCAGCTACCGGCAGCTGTTCCAGGCGGTCCTCAGCGACATGAACGACGGCAGCGTGCCGGGCGTGGCGCGCCTGCAGACCCCGTCGTGGGAGGGCACGCTGATCGACGCCGCCACCTTCGGCGGCACCGCCACCAAGGGGCTGCGCCGCTTTGCCGTGCGGGGCGACGAGGTGATGGCCGGGCTGGTGCACGGGCTGGGCGACGGCACCGTCCTGGCGCTGGTGGCCGATGCCGCCGACCCCGCCGACGCGGTGATCGGATATGCGCAGATGGAGGATACCGGCGCGTCGCAGGGCTTTCTGCGCCCGGTGGCCGAAGACTGCGAGGCGCGGATCGCCGCCCCCTGCCCCGCATCCGGCACGCTGCCGCCAAGCGCGCGCTTTGCCCAGGTGGCCGCGCGCCCGGTCAATCTGGTGGTGCGGATCGCGCCGCCCCGCGCGCTCGAGGGCGGCGCGACGCTGCCCGCCGACAGCGCACCGGCGCGAGCGCTGAACGCAGCCATCGCCACCGTCAACGCCGGCGGGGACACCCGGCTGGCGCTGGACACGGGCGGTTTCGACATCGAAACCGTCTGGGACGGAACCCAGCTCTGGTTCGGCCCCCGCGCGGTGATCGGCGCCTCGCCCGTCGGCCTGAACGTCCCGCCCGAACCGCAGGCGCTGGAACAGGCATTGCACCGGATCGGGCGCGCCGAACAGCTGGCGCGGCTGTTGGGGTCAGTATCGGGCGGCGGATCGCTGCTGAACCCCAACCCGGTGCGGGTTTCGGCGGATCTGACGGCAGTCAGCGCGCTGGACCTCACACCGCCGGACGCCGGCATCTCGCCACGCCGCGAATGCCGCGCCGCGCTGGCCCCGGTGCAGGGGCAGAGCCAGCCGCTGCCCGCCGGGGCCGATCTGAAACAATGCGACCAGCTCAGCCTCAGCGCCCAAGGGACCGTCGCCGGCGCGCGCGACGTCAACCGCATCCACATCGACGCGCGCTTTTGCGTGCACACCGCCTATGAACATATCGAGGACACCCGCGCCGCGCGCCGTCTGGGGCCGCAGATGACGCTCTGTTCCGACTGCCCCGACGGCTATTCAGCGGGCGAGGAACGCATGTTCATCGTGGTGACCGAGGCCAAGCCAAACGCCGAGCCGCTGAACCTGCAGGGGCTGATCGAAACCTGCGGCCCCGGTGCGGGCGGCACGCGGGGCGGCGCGGCACAGGGGGTCAAGGATTTCCTCGCCGGCCTGTCGGAACGCCCCGGCACCCGCGGCAGCTTTGGGTCGATGGGCGTCGACAACGTCTGGGTCGAACGGTTCGACTGGCGCGTGCTGCCAAAACCCGAAGCCTTTGCCAGAGCCGGGCGCGACCCGCAGAACTAACGCGGCCCGGCCGCAACAAAAACACGGATTACTCGGAGGACCACATGAAAGCATCATTTCCCAATCGCAATGCAGCGCTGATCCTGAGCGCCGCGCTGGCCCTGTCGCCACTGGCCGCCACGGCGCAGCAAACCACGCTGTCGGACATCGCCGTGCCCTCGGCCCCGGGCGAGGTTCAGGTCCGCGCCCATGTGCTGGCGCTCAAGGAACGCGCCTCGGCGCTGGGGCAGGACGACAGCGCCTCGCGCATCTTTGGCGGCACGCCGGCGCAGGACGGCAGCTGGCCGGCGCAGGTCTCGCTGCATTCGGCGGACAAGGTGGACGACACCCCCGAAAGCCGGTTCCAGTCCCAGTTCTGCGGCGGCTCGATCATCGCCCGCCAATGGATCCTGACCGCGGCGCATTGCGTCGTCGGAGAAGACGGCAGCGCTTCGGACCCGGCCAGCATCCTGGTCCGCTCGGGGGCGGTCGACATGCGGCAGGGCGATCTGCGCAAGGTGGCGCGGGTGATCCCGCACGAGGCCTATAACCCCACGCTGATCGACAATGACATCGCGCTGCTGCAACTGGCCGAACCGATCACCAGCAGCTCCGGCCCGGTTTCGGCGATCCACATCCAGCGGCAGGGCGAACAGCCGCCCAACGGCCCGGCCACGGTGATCGGCTGGGGGATGCTCGAGGATGGCAAATTCCCGATCAACCTGATGGAAACCAACATCGACATCTTCCCCAACGATACCTGCAACGCGGGCATGGCCGAACAGACCCGGCGCGACATGGGCGGCTTCCTTCTGGGCATGGGCGAAAGCAACCGCATCCCGATCGACAAGCTGGAACAGGCCTTTGCCATCCTGGCCCAGAACATCGGCGACGCGCTGACCGACGGCATGGTCTGCGCCGGAACGCAATCGGGCCAGCGCACCATGTGCAACGGCGACAGCGGCGGGCCGCTGATGGTCAGGGCGGCCAATGGGGAATGGCTGCAGGTCGGCGTCGTCAGCTGGAACCGCAAGCCCATCGGCGCCAACAAGAACTGCGGCCACGAAAGCCTCTATGGCGTCTACACCCGCGTGTCCAAGTACTTTGACTGGATCGCCGGCCATGTTCAGGGGTAACCGGCGGGCCGGGGCAGCCCGATATGCCCTCGTGATTTCCATCCCGCTGCTGCTCGGCGGCGGGGCCGCGCTGGCCGATGATTTCGGCGGCAGCTTCGGCGGCTATTCCGGCGGCCCGTCCGCCCCCGCCCCCAGCCCGACACAACCGCCCCCGGCGCAGTCCTCGGACGGATTCGGCGGCAGTTTCGACACCGGCGCGGGCCCCGCACCGGTGGCCGCACCAGCGCCGAACGACGGCTTTGGATCACAGTTCGACACCCCACAGCCCGAACCCGCCCCCGACAGCAACCAGGATAACGCTCAGACCGACGGCCCGGCCATCGACCCCCAGATCCAGGCCTTCGAGGGCCGGGATTACGGCGTTCAGCCGACCGCCCAATTGCGGTCGGGCCGGATGCACGCCCCCACCCCCACCAGCCTGCCTGGCGCGGCGGTGGTCAGCACGCAGGGGCTGGCCGAGGCAATCGAAAGCGGCATGGACCTTGTGCTGATCGACGTGCTGGGCAGCGATTACAGCCTGCCTGACGCGCTGATGGCCCCGGCGCTGGCCAATTCCGGCCACTTTCGGGACCGCCTGCAACAGCAGGCCGGGCAATGGCTGCAACAGGTGACAGGCGGCGAGACCGACATGCCCATCGTGCTCTATTGCAGCGATCCGATGTGCTGGCTCAGCTACAACGCGACCCTGCGCACGGTCGCCGCCGGCTATACCAACGTCTACTGGTATCGCGGCGGGTTGCAGGCCTGGCAGATGGCCGGTCTGCGGCTGGTTCCGGCGGGCTTCTGAGCCCGGTGCGTGCGCGGCTGGCGGCCTTGGCGCTGATCGCGGGGCTGGGTCTTGGTCCGGCCGCCGCGCAAACGCCCGAACCCGACCTGCAGGCCATGCACCGGTCGACGCTCGAGGCGTTTCAGGCCGGAGACGGCACGCTGGCGATGGCGCGCGCCACCGCCGCGCTGGACGCCGCCCGCGCCATGGCCGCGCCCGATGCCGGGGCCTATGGCCATGCGCTGAACAACCTCGCCTATCTGACGGCCACGGTGGCGGGCGACACCGCCCGGGCCGCGCGCCTGTGGCAAGAGGCGATCACCTATCTGGCCGCCCGTGGTCAACTGGCGGGCGAGGCCGGGTTCACCGCGCTGACACAGCTGGCGGCGCAAGAGATCCGGCAGGGCGACACCGCCGCCGCCCTGCCCCGGCTGCGGCAGGCGCTGTCCCTGTCGCGCGACACCCCGCTGCACGCGGTCGTGGCCAATATCACGGTGGGCCTGTTTCTGGATGCCAGCGGCTATGCCGACGCGGTGCTGGCGCTGACCGAGCTGACCCAGACCGACCCGTCTCAGATCGCCACCACCTACGGCGCGCTCTATGGCCGCTTTGGCACGCTGGCCGATACCGCCGAGACAGAGGGCCGCGCCGGCGATCTCGCCGCGCTGATCGAGGGCAAGATGGTGATCGCTCGCACCTTTCTGACCGGCGCCGACCGCGACGGCACCCTGCGCAACCTGCGCTTCCAGCGCTATTTCGCGCTGCATAACGCGGGCCAGTACGACCGCGCGCGGCAAGAGTTGCTGGCCTGGCTGACCTCGGGACCGCTCAGCGACGAGGAACAGCGCTTTGTGCGTGAAATGGCCGAAACCGCGATGCAGCTGGGCGACGGCGCCAGCATCGACACGCTGGACCGGCTGGAGACCGCCCGCACCGCCATCACCTTTGCCCGCGGCCTGCCGGACCCCGACGCGCTGCGGCTGGCGCAGGCGATGCGCGCCGTTGCCACCGCCGAGGGCTATTTCGGCCAGCAGCAGGCCGCCGCCCGCAGCCTGCGCGAGGCCATCGC
Source organism: Seohaeicola saemankumensis (assembly GCF_020171285.1). Taxonomy (GTDB): domain Bacteria; phylum Pseudomonadota; class Alphaproteobacteria; order Rhodobacterales; family Rhodobacteraceae; genus JAIUZI01. The sequence goes on along the minus strand of NZ_JAIUZI010000004.1, from coordinate 334,588 downwards.
CATCCTCGAACGCAACGCCGAGGGCCGCCGCCACCTGCATCTCTACTACGATCACCTGGCCTGGACCCTGCACCAGTCCGGCGATGCGGACGGAGCCGCGCGCCTGTTCGATGCCGCCGACGCCGCCCGCACCGCCGACGCACAGCGCGAACCCGCCATCGACCGCGCCGTTGCCGCCGGAAACCGGGCGCGGTTTTTCCTCGACACCGGCGCGCCCGAACAGGCGGATCTCTGGCTCGCCCGCGCCCGCGACGCGGTGGCCGAGGCGACAGACGACCCCTGGCTGGTGGCCAGCCAGCGGGTGCGGCTGATGAACCTCGCCGCGATGGCCGCGATCGACCGGGGCGCGGCAGACATCCCCGTCGCGCCCCTGATCGCCGCCATAGACGATCTGCGCCCGCTGGCCCCGCCCGGCAGCCCCGATTTCGCCCTGACGCTCGTCAATGCCGCCGATACCGCGCTGGTGGCGGGCTGGCGCGATCCTGCCCGCGCCCTGCTGGCCGAGGCAGTGACCATCAACGACACCGCCCTGCCCGACATCGCCCCGCAAAGCATCGACACCCGCGCCAAGCTGGCGCAGCTCGACCTCGTCGAAGGCCGGCTGGATGCCGCGACCCAAGGCTTTCACCGGCTGACCGAGGCGCGCAAATCGCCACTCTACCGGGCGCAGCTGGCACAGGCTGGCTGGGACTTTGAACTCTTCGCCTGGACGCTGCTGCAACAGGACCGCGCGGCAGAGGCCTTTGAGGCGCTGCAATGGACCCATGTCACCCGGTCCGCACAGGCGCTGAGCGCGCTGGAAACCCGCCTCGCCGTCACCGACCCGAACCGCGCCGCGCTGCTGTCGCGCCGCCGCGACCTGACCGAGGAACAGGCCGCCACGCTGGCCCGGCTGACCGCGGCCCCGGCAGGCGCACAGGCACAGGTGCTGTCGGCCCGCGTGCGCCAGATCGAAACGGAGCTTTCCGAGGTCGAAACCACGCTGAACGCGCTGGGGCTGGACACCGCCGGCATCGGCCGTATCGACCCGGTGCCGCTGGCCGAGGTTCAGCGCTTGCTGGCCCCGGACGAGGCGCTGGTCACCTTCCTGCTGCCTAGCCTCGCCCCCGCGATGATCCAGGGGCTCGAGGGCTCGTCGAACCATGTCATCGCGCTGACCCGCGACAGCGTCACGGTGGCGCGGATCCCCGAAATCAGCCGCCGCGCCCTGAACGACCGCATCACCCGCTTCCGCTGCCAGGTCGCGGTCAGCGATCCGGGCTGCGGCACGGGCGGGGCGCAGGGGCTGCGCGGCGCGATGGTCGACGAAGAAGAGACCGGGGACGCCGGCGGTTTCGACACGGCGCTGGCGCATGGGCTCTACGCCGATCTCTTTGCCCCGGTGGCCGGGGCGATCGCCGGGCGCGACCACCTGATCGTGGTGCCGCCCTCCGACCTGCTGCGGCTGCCCTTCGCGGCGCTCGCGGTCACCCCTGCGGACCCCGGCCAGCCGCCGGACTGGATGATCCGCCACCACGCGCTTTCGGTGCTGCCCTCGGTCGGCAGCCTGCGCGCCCTGCGCCGGACCCGCCCCGCCCCCGACACCGCCGAAACCCTGCTGGGCATCGGCGACCCGGTGATCGGGCGGGCGCAATCGCTGGCCTGCGACAGCCTGCAACTGGCCGCCCTGCGCGCCGCGCCGCCGTTGCAAACCCCGCTGGACACCACCGGATCGCTGGCCGATCCTGCCTTCCTGTCCGCCCTGCCTCGCCTGCCCGACACGGTCTGCGAGCTGCGCGCCATCGCCAGCGGCTTTGCCGCCGACCGGCGCCAGCTGATCCTCGGCGCCGAGGCCACCGAAACCCGGATCAAGTCGCTGAACCAGAGCGGCGCGCTGGCCGCCGCCGATGTGCTGGTCTTTGCCACCCACGGGCTGACTGCGGGCGAGGCCGGTGCCAACAGCCCCGGGCTGGTGATGACCCCGCCCCGGCGCGCCACCGAACAGGACGACGGGCTGCTGACCGCTGCCGAAATCGCCACCATGGACATGAACGCCCGGCTGGTGGTGCTCTCGGCCTGCAACACCGCCGCCGGCGGCAGCGGCGACGCCGACGGGCTGTCCGGTCTGGCGCGCGCCTTCTTCCAGGCCGGCGCGCAATCGCTGCTGGTCACCCATTGGTCGGTCTATTCCAGCGCCGCCGTGGACATCACCACTGGCCTCTTTGACGCCCGCCGCGCCACCCCCGACCTGCGCCACGCCGATGCCCTGCGCGCCGCGACCCTGGCCATTCTCGACAACCCCGGCCGCCCGGCGTTCCACTATCACCCGTCCTATTGGGCCGCCTTCACGGTGGTTGGCGCCGATTGACCCGCCTCGTGTTACAAGAAACCGAAATGTCGTAGTTCTGCGTTACATTTTACTTGCCCCGAATCACATGCGCCCCTATTACCCGACCAAGCGGTCACTTAATCGTCGCCGCGCAAGAGGAGATCACACCCGATGGACGCCTTTATCTGCGACGCCCAGCGCACGCCAATCGGCCGCTACGGCGGCGCCCTGTCCCAGGTCCGCACAGACGATCTGGCCGCCGCGCCCATCGCCGCGCTGATGGCCCGCAACCCACAGGTCAACTGGGCCGCGCTCGATGACGTGATCTTTGGCTCGGCCAACCAGGCCGGCGAAGACAACCGCAACGTCGCCCGCATGGCCGCGCTGCTGGCCGGGCTGCCGGTCGATGTGCCCGGCACCACCGTCAACCGCCTCTGCGCCAGCGGCATGGACGCGGTCGGCATGGCGGCACGCGGGATCCGGGCGGGCGATTACGACATGGCCATCGCCGGCGGCGTCGAAAGCATGAGCCGCGCGCCCTTTGTCATGCCCAAGGCGACCAGCGCCTTTACCCGCGCCAACGCGGTCTATGACACCACCATCGGCTGGCGCTTCGTCAACCCGAAGATGGACAAGATGTACGGCACCGATTCGATGCCGCAAACGGCGGACAATGTCGCGGAACAGTACCGGATCGGCCGCGCCGATCAGGACGCCTTCGCGGCACGGTCGCAGGCCCGCTGGGCCGCGGCCCAGGAGGCGGGCGTGTTCGGGGAGGAGATCACGCCCGTCACCATTCCGCAGCGCAAGGGCGACCCCATCGTGGTCGACACCGACGAACACCCCCGCCCCGGTACCACCGCCGAAAAACTGAGCGGACTCAAGGGTGTGAACGGCGCAGAGAAAACGGTGACGGCGGGCAATGCCTCGGGCGTCAATGACGGCGCGGCGGCGATCCTGCTGGCGACTGAATCCGCCGCCGCCGCAAACGGGCTGACGCCCATGGCCCGCGTCGTCGGCATGTCGGCCGCAGGGGTCGAACCGCGCATCATGGGCATCGGCCCGGTGCCGGCCACGCGCAAGGTTCTGTCGCGCGCGGGCCTCACCATCGACGACATGGATGTGATAGAATTGAACGAGGCTTTCGCCAGCCAGGGACTCGCCACGCTGCGCGAACTGGGCGTGCCCGACGACGCGGCGCATGTGAACCCCAATGGCGGCGCCATCGCCATCGGCCACCCGCTGGGCATGTCCGGCGCGCGGCTGGTGCTGACGGCGGCCTATCAGTTGAAACGCACCGGCGGGCGCTACGCGCTCTGCACCATGTGCGTCGGAGTCGGTCAGGGCGCCGCCCTGATCCTTGAGCGGGTCTGAGACCCGGGGAGGAGAACGCAAATGTATGCTCAGATGGTCAAATCCGAGGCGACCCAGGAAGATCCCGAGAAGCTGACGGCCTTTCAGGCGCGCATCGACGCGGGCGAAAAGATCGAGCCCAAGGACTGGATGCCCGAAGGCTATCGCAAGACGCTGATCCGCCAGATCGGCCAGCACGCCCATTCCGAAATCGTCGGCCAGCTGCCCGAGGGCAACTGGATCACCCGCGCGCCCACGCTGGAGCGCAAGGCGATCCTGCTGGCCAAGGTGCAGGACGAGGCGGGCCATGGGCTCTACCTCTACTGCGCCGCCGAAACGCTGGGCGTCAGCCGCGACGAGCTGACCGAGATGCTGCTGGACGGCCGCATGAAATACAGCTCGATCTTCAACTACCCGACGCTGAACTGGGCCGACATGGGCGCGGTGGGCTGGCTGGTGGACGGCGCCGCGATCATGAACCAGGTGCCGCTGCAGCGCACCTCGTTCGGCCCCTACAGCCGGGCGATGATCCGGGTCTGCAAGGAGGAAAGCTTTCACCAGCGCCAGGGCTACGACGCGATCCGCAAGATGGCAGAGGGCACGCCGGCGCAAAAGAAGATGGCGCAGGATGCCCTGAACCGGATGTGGTACCCGTCGCTGATGATGTTCGGACCCTCGGACAAGGACAGCGTGCATTCCGAACAGTCGATGCGCTGGAAGATCAAGATGAACACCAACGACGAGCTGCGCCAGAAGTTCGTCGACCAGACCGTGCCACAGGCCGAATTCCTCGGCCTGACCATCCCCGATCCCAAGCTGAAGTGGAACGAGGAGCGCGGTCACTACGACTTTAGCGAGCCGGACTGGGCCGAATTCCACGACGTGATCCGGGGCAACGGCCCCTGCAACACCGACCGGCTCGCCGCCCGCAACAAGGCCTGGGAAGACGGCAGATGGGTCCGCGACGCGATGCTGGCCCACGCCCGCAAGAAAGCGGCGCGCAAGATCGCCGCCGAGTGACCAGGCCCCCGTACCACGACATGACGATCCGGCCCGCATAGCGCGGCCGCACTGAGGAGGATTACCCATGAACAACGAATGGCCCCTGTGGGAAGTGTTCATTCGCGGCCAGCACGGCATGAGCCACCGCCACGTCGGCTCGCTGCACGCGCCCGACGCCGCCATGGCGATCAAGAACGCCCGCGACGTCTATACCCGCCGCAACGAAGGCGTCTCGATCTGGGTGGTCGAGGCCAACCATATCAGCGCCTCGTCGCCCTCGGACAAGGGCCCGCTCTACGAGCCCTCCGAAAGCAAGGTCTACCGCCACCCGACCTTCTACGACATTCCCGACGAAGTGGGGGCGATGTGATGACCCGCGACGAAGCTCTGGTCCAGGGGTTGGTCCGCCTGGGCGACAACACCCTGATCATCGGGCACCGGGTATCGGAATGGTGCGGCCATTCGCCGGTGCTGGAGGAAGATATCGCGCTGGCCAATATCGCGCTCGACATGATCGGGCAGACCCAGCTCTGGCTGGGGCTGGCCGGCGAGATCGAGGGCGCGGGCCGTGACGCCGACACGCTGGCCTTTCACCGCGACGCCTGGGATTTCCGCAACCTGCTCTTGTGCGAAATGCCCAACGGCGACTTTGGCCGCACCATGATGCGCCAGTTCCTGTTCGACGCCTGGCATTCGATCTACCTGGGCCGGCTGCTGAAAAGCAGCGACGCCCGTGTCGCCGCGATTGCCGAAAAGGCCAGCAAGGAGGTCGCCTATCACCTCGAACGCTCCGCCGACACGGTGGTGGCGCTGGGGGACGGCACGCCGGAAAGCCACGACCGCATGCAGGCGGCGCTGGACTATCTCTATCCATATGTGGGCGAGATGTTCCTGTCGGACGAAGGCGACGCCGTGCTGGCCGAGGCCGGCATCGCGCCGGACCCCGCCAGCCTGCGCGAGGAATACGACGCGCTGGTCGGCCGGGTTCTGGACAAGGCGACGCTGAGCGTGCCGGAAAACCGCTATGCCCAGAAGGGCGGCCGCACCGGCACGATGCACACCGAGCACCTGGGCCACCTGCTGGCGCAGATGCAATGGCTGCAGCGCGCCTACCCGGACGCGACCTGGTAACACGCGACGCCGGGAGGAGATCGGAAGGAGGGAGCCCCCTCCCGCCCATCGAGGGCGGTCGGGGGCTGCCCGGCCTGACGTCCGGGCGCGCCTACCGCGAAGGAGGGGATCCATATGAGCCAAACCGTTGAACAGCCAAGCGTGGAACAGATCTGGGACTGGCTGGATGCCGTTCCCGACCCCGAGATCCCGGTGATCAGCCTGGTTGACCTGGGCATCATCCGCGATGTCGCCTGGGAGGGCGACAGGCTGGTGATCACGGTCACCCCGACTTATTCAGGCTGTCCGGCCACCTCGATCATCAACCTCGACATCGAGACCGCCCTGCGCGGCCACGGCATCGAGCGGCTGGAATTGAAACGCCAGCTGTCGCCGGCCTGGACCACCGACTGGCTGTCGGACAAGGGCCGCGCGCGGCTGGAGGATTACGGCATCGCCCCGCCGCAGCCCGCCGGCGGTCCGGACCGCTGCCCGCGTTGCCACGGGCCCAACGTGGAACGGCTCAGCCAGTTCGGCTCGACCCCCTGCAAGGCGCAGTGGCGCTGCACCGACTGCCTGGAACCCTTTGACTATTTCAAATGCATCTGAGCCCCGGCTCGGACCCCGAAGAGAGGAGACGCCAATGGCGCGCTTTCACGATCTGACCGTCACGGACGTTCAAAACACCATCCGCGATGCGGTTGTCGTCACCCTGAAGCCGGAGAACGGCGCGGCGGCAGAATTCGATTTCACCCAAGGTCAATACCTGACCTTTCGCCGCGATTTCGACGGCGAGGAACTGCGCCGCTCCTACTCGATCTGCGCCGGCAAGGACGACGGCGTGCTGCAGGTGGGTATCAAGCGGGTCGAGGGCGGTGCCTTTTCGACCTGGGCCAACGAGGCGCTGAAACCCGGCGACACCCTGCAGGCGATGCCGCCGATGGGCAGCTTCTTTACCGAGCTGACCCCCGGCGCCGATCACCATTACCTCGGTTTCGCGGGCGGCTCGGGCATCACGCCGGTGCTGTCGATCCTGAAAACCACGCTGGCACGCGAGCCCAAGTCGCGGTTCACGCTGGTCTACGCCAACAAAGGCGTCAACACGATCATGTTCCGAGAGGAGCTGGAGGATCTGAAGAACACCCATATGGGGCGGCTCAACATCATCCATATCCTGGAAAGCGACGCGCAGGAGATCGACCTCTTTACCGGGCTGGTGACGCAGGAGAAATGCGCCGAGCTGTTCAAGGGCTGGATCGACATCACCAGCGTCGACACCGCATTCATCTGCGGGCCGGAACCGATGATGCTGGGCATTGCCGCCGCGCTGCGCACGCACGGGCTGGACGACAGCCAGATCAAGTTCGAGCTGTTCGCCAGCGCCCAGCCCGGCCGCCTGAAACGCAAGGCGGTGAGCGCGGATGCGGCCAGCAGCGCCAACATGACCCGCGCCGCGATCACTCTGGATGGGGCGACCCAGACCATCACCATGGGCAAGGACGTCTCGATCCTGGATGCGGCGCTGGAAAACGCGATGGACGCGCCCTATGCCTGCAAGGCCGGGGTCTGTTCGACCTGCCGCTGCAAGGTGATCGAGGGCGAGGTCGAGATGGTCGCAAACCACGCGCTCGAGGACTACGAGGTCGAAAAGGGCTATGTGCTCTCGTGCCAGTCCTACCCGCTGACCGATACCGTCACCGTCGATTACGACCAGTAAGGGAGCCCGCGACATGGCACAGGACATGAGCATCGAAAGCTATCTGGCGCAGGGAGGCGTGCTGACCAACCCGTCGAACGTGCCGCCGCGCTACCGCGCGGAACTGATGAAACTGATGGCCACCTTCGTCGACAGCGAACTGGCCGGCGCGGCGGGGTTTGCCGACGTCATCAACGCCGGTCCCGGCATCAAGGAACGCATCGCCGCCGCCCGCATCGTGCTGGAAAAGACCGACCACGCCGACCGCGTGATGAGAGTAATGGCCGACTTCGGCGTCGACACAGCGCGCTATGAGCAAAGCCATCCCTGGACCGCGCGGCTGCCGCGCGACGCCGACATCGGCGCCCGGCGCGGCGACCACGACATGCGGCTGGCGGTGTTCAACTACCCGCTGGATGGCTGGGCCGACGCGGTGGTGATGAACCTCTTGATGGGCCGCGCAGTGGCGGTACAGCTGGCGGAATTCTCGCTGGTCTCGTACCAGCCGCTGGCCGAGGCGTTCCGCGCCATCGCACCGGTCGAGGCGCGCCATGCGGAGCTGGCTGAGGAAGGGCTGGTACGGCTGCTGGAGACCGGTGACCGCGCCGCGCTGCAGGCCAGCGTCGCCTATTGGTGGCCGCGCGTGACCTCCAGTTTCGGCGCGGCGGCCTCGCAGAAGGCCGACAGCCTCAGGGCGATGGGCCTGCGCCGGTCCACCAACGCCCAGCTGCGCGCCCGCTGGGAGAGCGAGACCAGCGCCATCCTGAACCGTCTCGGCCTCGAGGTGCCGCACTAGGCGCGCAGGGCTCCCGCCCGGCGGGGCCGGTTGGGCCCGGCGGCGCGCGCCACGCGCGCGCCGCGGCAGCGCCCCACACATGCGCATGATTGCATCCCCCGCGGGATTGGCCCAGACTGGCCCCCCGGCGATCCGTGCCGGAGCAAGGGAGACTGCCATGTCCGACACCCCCCCGGTCGCGGTTCAGGCCGCCGATGTCCGCCAGGTCAAGGACTGGCTGGATCGCAATGAAATCGTGCTGGTCGATGTCCGCGAGACCTCGGAATACGAGGTCGAACATATCGCCGGCGCGCTGTTGCTGCCGCTGTCCAGCTTTGACCCCGAGGTGTTCCCCTCGATCCCCGGCAAGAGCGTCGTGCTGCATTGCGCCGTCGGCAAGCGGTCGGAGGCGGCGGGCAAGATGCTGCTGAACGAAGGTCACGGCGATATCGTGCACATGGCCGGCGGGCTGGACGCGTGGAAGGCGGCGGGTTTTGCCACCGAAGTGCAGCTGCTGCCGCCCGGAGAGCAGGAAAAGACCGAAGGCCCGGTGTTTGTCTGCCCGCCACCGGGCGAGATCCTGCAAAAGGAATACATGGAGCCGCTGGGCATCGGCCCGTCGGACCTGGCGCAGCGGATCAACGTGCTGGAAGGCCGGGTCGCCGATTTGCTGGCCGGCAAATCGGCGGTCGGGGTCGAGCTGTCGCTGCGGCTGGCCCGCTATTTCAGCACGGCAGCGGATTTCTGGGTCCACCTGCAGGTGGAACACGATCTGGAACGTGCCCGCCACAGCATGGGCGAGCAGATCCGCCGCGATATCAAGCCGCGCATTTCCTCCGATTGATCCTGACACCCGGCCCTCACGAAGGTGTGACCGCCATTTGCCGCCGCCCGGCCACGGATATGTCGGAAAGCCCCGCCAGCGTGCTATGATCCCTCTTGGGCGCGGTCGAAACGCGCCGCCCCGTACCGCGACCACAGGGAGAAACCGCCATGCCCCCTTCTGCCATGCCGCCCTCTGTCCAGACCCGCGCCGCCCTGACCCGCCGCCACTTTGTCGCCACCGGCAGCCTGCTTGCCGCGACCACCCTGACCGGGCTGACACGGCCCGCCCGGGCTGGGACGCTGGCGCCGACGCCGTCGATGCGGGGCGGGGCCAACAACTATCGCCCCGGCGCCCCCATCGTCGAGCGGATCGGCGGCGGCGGCTTCTGGATGACCGGCACCGTGCGCCGCGCCGGCGACGGCGCGGCGCTGGCCGGGCAGCGCATCCAGATCTGGGCCCATACCACCGAGGGCCACGAACGCGACCCCCAGAGCCACGGCGCCACGCTGACCGACGCCAATGGCGTGTTCCGGCTGGAGATGCCCCAGATCGTGCCCGCCTTTGGCCAGCCGCATGGCCACCTGGCCTATGACAGCGGCGACTATCTTTCCGTCTTTCTGCGCCCCGTCATGCCCAGTTCGCGCGATACCAGCCTCGAGGCGCATTTCGTGCTGCAACCCGTTTGACAGCGATGTCCCCCCGCCTCCGCGCGGGCCTGATATGGGCCGTCGTGGCGCTGGCGATCGTGGCGCCGCTGGCGCTGGCGGCGCAGAGCCCGCTGCTGGCCTGGCGCGACCCGGTCTATATCGCCGCCGGTTTCGCCGGGATCGCCGGGCTGGTGTTGATCCTGCTGCAACCGCTGCTGATGGGCGACGCCCTGCCGGGGCTGACCGGCTGGCGCGGCCGCCGCCTGCACCGCTGGGTCGGAACGCTGCTGGTGCTGACGGTGATCCTGCATGTCGCGGGCCTCTGGCTCACCAGCCCGCCCGACGTGATCGACGTGCTGCTGTTTCGCTCGCCCACGCCGTTTTCGGCCTGGGGGGCCATCGCCATGTGGGCGGTCTTTGCCGCCGCGCTCTGGGCCGCGCTGCGCCGCCCCATGCGCCTCGCGCCGCGCCGCTGGCGGCTGGTCCATACCGGGCTGGTTCTGGCGGCGGTCTGCGGCACCGCCGGGCACGCACTTCTGATCGAAGGCACCATGGAACCGCTCAGCAAAACCCTGCTCTGCGCGCTGGCCCTGATCGCGACGGCGCGGGTGGTCATCGCCCGGCGCGCCTGGGCGCGGGCGCGGCAGGGGTAAGGGTTCGGCGCGCTGTCAAAGCCGGAAGACTGCGATGGAAACTACCCGGCATTGTAAGCTCTTTCGAAGACGGCAAACTCCTGAAACATCCAGCCAGATGCGCGAGTTTGATCTACAGAATAATCTGTTCGTTCCGGCGCAGTGAAGTTCTGAGCCCTCCGAATTGACCAGGATCATAGACCCGAAAATCCGAATGGGATCAGACTTGGTTCAGCATGTCAGGAGGAGGAAAGAAGTGACCAAAACCCCTTTTGTTGCTCTGGTGGCCGCACTGATACCTTTATCCGGGCACGCCGGGAGTATGGATGAACTCTTGCGAGAAATCGACCGTTCACCAAGCCTGGAAACAGCATCCCGGAACTGCGCGAGTCGCGTTAAGGTCGGAAGCTCCGCCGCAGTGCGTGCTTGCACCACTTCGATCCGAAGAAACTCGGAGGTCATTGCCGTCGCAGATACTACTTTGAGCAAACTGAAGAGATCGGATGCAACAAAACGCGAAGGTTTGAGCAAGGACGAACTACGCGACGCAATAGAAACTGTCTCCGCAATAAAACGAACCTCCTACTTCGGAGCCGGCATGGCATACGCAGCGCGCGGGATTTCATTGTCCAGCATCGAACCGGCGAAAGCAAAAAAGGACTGCATCAAAGCGGCAGAAATACAGCGGTTCCTGAAGGATAATCGCCTTTTGAAACTTTTGGAAACCTGTGAGGAAGCAGTTACTCTCTTTCTAAAATAAGGGCGGCACACGTTTCGAATGCCACTGAAATAGGTTCGCATTGCAGAGAGTACGCAACTTGATGAGACGTTGTTTCAAGCGGGCGATCGTCTCACCCGCAGTCCTGTCGCCACCCCGCTTTGCGCGGGCAAAAGATCCCGGAACCAGATAGGCATGACAATTTGCGGGTTCGGCAAGCCTGATCGCCGATTGTCTTTTCCCCTACAGCCCCCGCACCCCGTTCAGCGTCAGGTCACAGACCAGCTTGGCATAGTCCTCGCGCTCTGGCGCGCCGGCGCCGGCGTTCCACATGTAGTACCAGTTCAGCATGCCATAGACCGACATGGTGGTGGCCCTGAGCCGCCCCGCGTCGCCCTCGAACGCCTCCGGGGCCGCGGCGCGCAGGCAATCGCTCATCAACGTCACCATGTCGCGCTGATAGGCGCGCATCTGGCGCTGCTGGTCCTCGGGCAGCGCCCCCAGCGCGCTGATCTGCACCTGGTGTTCGTGGTCCGCCCCCTGATAGGCATGCAGGATCTCGCGCACCACCCGGCGCAGCCGGTCCTCCGGGGTCAGCCCGGCGGTGTCCACGCCATGGACCCGGTCGCGCAGCGCCGACAGGTAGCTGTCGAGGATGTCGAATAGGATCGCATCCTTGCTGTCGTAGTAGTGATAGATATTGGCCTTGGAGATCCCGCATTCGCGGGCGAGTTGGGTCATCGAGGCGCGGTCGAATCCCTGTTCGGCGAACACCTTGGCCGCCGATTTCAGGATCATCTCGCGTTTCTGGTCGTGGTCCTTGGCAATTGTCCGGGCCACGGGCGCTACTCCTTCTTGCGGTTGTCGATCACCCGCACCGCCTTGCCCTGGCTGCGGGCCACATCACCGGGCTCGCCCACCACGATTTCGGTCGACACGCCGACGTTGTCCTTGATCCGCTTGGTCAGCATCCGCGCGGCGGCGGTCTTGCTCAACTCGTCGGCGGCATCGGGGCTGGCCTCCACATAGACCCGCATCGCGTCCATGCGTCCGGCGGTGTACAGCTCGATCTGGAAATGCGGGGCCAGCCCGCCGGTCGCCATCAGCTGTTCCTCGATCTGGGTCGGGAAGACGTTGACGCCGCGCAGGATCATCATGTCGTCGCTGCGCCCGGTGATCTTCTCCATCCGCCGCATCGAACGCGCCGTGCCCGGCAGCAGCCGGGTCAGGTCGCGGGTACGGTAACGGATCATCGGCAGACCTTCCTTGGTCAGCGTGGTAAACACCAGCTCGCCCATCTCGCCATCGGCACAGACCTCGCCCGTCGCCGGGTTGATGATCTCGGGATAGAAATGGTCTTCCCAGATCACCGGGCCATCCTTGGTCTCCACACATTCATTGGCCACGCCCGGCCCCATGATCTCGGACAGGCCATAGATATCGACGGCGTGCATGTCGAACGCCTCTTCCACCTCGCGCCGCATCGCGTCGGTCCAGGGTTCGGCGCCAAACACCCCCACCTGCAGCGAGCTGTCGCGCGGGTCCAGCCCCGCCTTGTGGAACTGTTCGAGGATGTTGAGCATATAGGACGGCGTCACCATGATCCCGTCGGGCTTGAAATCGGTGATCAGGTTGACCTGCTTTTCCGTCTGCCCGCCCGACATCGGCACCACCGTCGCGCCCAGCCGCTCGATCCCGTAATGCGCGCCCAGACCCCCGGTAAACAGCCCGTAGCCATAGGCGTTGTGCACCATGTCACCCTTGCGCAGCCCGCTGGCGCGCAAGGACCGCGCCACCAGATCGGCCCAGTTGTCGATATCCGCTTTCGTATAGCCCACCACCGTCGGCTTGCCCGTGGTGCCCGAGGAGGCATGCAGCCGGATGATCTGCTCCCTCGGCACCGCAAAGAGGCCAAAGGGATAGTTGTCGCGCAGGTCGTTCTTGTAGGTGAACGGGAACTTGGCCAGATCGCTCAGCGTTTTCAGGTCGTCGGGATGTACCCCCGCCTCATCGAACCGCGCCTTGTACATCGCCACGTTGTCATAGGCATGGCGCAGCGACCATTTCAGCCGGTCCAGCTGCAGCGCGCCGATCTCGTCGCGCGAGGCAACCTCGATCGGGTCCAGATCGCCGGGTTTCGGGCTCAGATCCTTCATGGCTTTTTCTCCTCCTCATCGAACAGCGCGCCCTTGATCGCGCGGGACATGCCCCGCATTTCGGCGATCAGGGTGCCGTCCTGATTGGTCACTCTCACATCATAAATCCCGCTGCGCCCGGTCAGGCTGATCTCGCGCGCCTCGGCGGTCAGCCGGTCGCCCTTTTGCCCCGGGGCGATGAAACTGATCATGTTGTGCTGCGCCACCGTCACCTGGTTGCGGCTGTTGCAGGCAAAGGCAAAGGCGCTGTCGGCCAGCATAAAGATCACCCCGCCATGACAGATCGCATGGCCGTTGCAATGGTGGCCTTCGACCGTCAGTTCCAGAACCGCCGTGCCCTCGCCGACGCGGGCAATCGCCATCCCCGCCCATTTCGAGGCATTGTCGTCGGCCCACATCGCCTCCGCCGACCGTTCGGCGCGCTGTTCCGGCGTCATTTGCCCTTGAACTCCGGCGCGCGTTTCTCAAGGAAACTCGCCACGCCCTCGGCATAATCCGCGCTCTCGCCGCAGCGTTTCATGTAATCGGCCTCCAGCTCCAGATGATCGCCCAGCGTATCGACCGCCGAGGCCTGGATCGCCATTTTCGACAGCCCCAGGCCCAGCGTCGGCCCCACCGCCAGCTTCGCGGCCAGCGCCCGCGCCTCCTGCATCAGCTGATCATCCGGCAGCGCCTTCCAGATCAGCCCCCAATCAGCCGCCTTCGCCGCCGGCAGCGGCTCGGCGGTGAACGCCAGCCCCTTGGCCCGCGCCTCGCCCAAAAGGCGCGGCAGATGCCATGACCCGCCGGTGTCCGGGATCAGCCCGACCTTGGAAAACGACTGGATGAACTTGGCGCTCTCGGCGGCCAGCACCATGTCACAGGCCAGCGCCAGGTTCGCCCCCGCCCCGGCGGCCACACCGTTGACGGCACAGATCACCGGAAACTCCAGCGACCGGATCAGGTTGACCAGCGGCGCATAGAATGTCCGCACCGTGTGACCCAGATCGGGCGGCCCGTCCATCTTGCGCGGATCGCGGTCGCCCAGGTCCTGACCGGCGCAAAACCCGCGCCCCGCGCCCGTCAGCAGCAGCGCCCGCGCGCCGCCGTCCCGCGCCGCCTCGATGGCGGCGCGCAGCGCCAGGTGCATCTCTTCGGTGAAACTGTTCAACCGGTCGGGCCGGTTCAGCGTGATCTCGGTCCAGCCGCCGTGATCGGTCACCAGAATCGTATCGCTCATACACCCCTCCCAAGGCTGTTCATGGAAATTTCTTGCATAAACCGACCGGTTGGTCAATAAAAGATTAACCACCGCCACGCCCCCGGATTCGACCGGCCCCGGCACGGCGGCCATCCAGGGGAGGGATCACATGGACATCCGACAGATCAGCAGCTTCGCCGCCGGCGAATGGATCGCGCCCGGCACCGGCGCCCGCAGCATCGCCAGCGCCATCACCGGCAAGGCGATCGCCAGCGCCGGCAACGACGCGCTCGACGCACAGGCGATGCTGGGCTTTGCCCGCGACGTCGGCGGCCCCGCCCTGCGCGCGATGACCTTCCACGACCGCGCCCGCATGCTCAAGGCGCTGGCCCTGCACCTGACCGAGAACAAACAGGCGCTCTACGACATCTCCTTCGATACCGGTGCCACCCAATCCGACCACATGATCGACGTCGACGGCGGCATCGGCACGCTTTTTGTCTACGCGTCCAAGGGGCGGCGCGAGCTGCCCGACGAACAGGTGCTGCTGGACGGCGACACCGAACAATTCGGCCGCGCCGGCACGTTCCTCGGCCAGCACATCTATACCCCGCGCCAGGGCGTGGCGGTGCATATCAACGCCTTCAACTTCCCGGTCTGGGGCATGCTGGAAAAACTCGCCCCGACCCTGCTGGCCGGGGTGCCCGCGATCGTCAAACCGGCCACGGCCACCTGCTACGTCACCGAACTGGCGGTCCGGCTGATCCTTGACGCCGGCATCCTGCCGCGCGGGTCGCTGCAATTCGTGGCCGGCGGGCTGGGCGATATGCTCGATCACCTGAACGCGCAGGATGCCGTCGCCTTCACCGGCTCCGCCGACACCGCGCTGATGCTGAAATCCAATCCCAACCTGCTGGCGCAGAACACCCGCTTTACCGCCGAGGCCGACAGTCTCAACGCCTCCATCCTCGGCCCCGACGCGGAACCCGGCACGCCCGAGTTCGATCTCTTTGTCAAAGAGGTCAGTCGCGAGATGACCACCAAGGCGGGTCAGAAATGCACCGCCATCCGCCGCATCATCGCACCCGAAGCCCGCGTCGAGGCGGTGATCGAGGCCTTGACCGCGCGACTGTCGAAAACCGTGATCGGCGACCCCCGCGATTCCGCCACCCGGATGGGCGCGCTGGTCTCGCTCGACCAGAAACGCGACGTGCTGGAAAAGGCCGCGCAGATCGGCACCGAGGCCGAGCGCGTCTTTGGCGACCCGGAGGCGTTTTCGGTCGCCGGAGAAGATGTACAAAACGGCGCATTCGTGCCGCCGATGCTGTACAAAACGGATAATCCCGACACCGCCACCGCCATTCACGAGGTCGAGGCCTTTGGCCCGGTCAGCACCGTGATGGGCTACCGTGACCTGTCTCATGCCATCGACCTGGCCAACCGCGGACAGGGCAGCCTCGTCGCCTCGCTGATCACCCATGATACCGACGTCGCGCGCGAAGTTGTGTTGGGCGCCGCCGCCTGGCACGGGCGGATCTACATCAACGACCGGGTCTCGATGAAGGAAAGCACCGGCCACGGATCACCGATGCCGCACATGGTGCACGGTGGCCCCGGCCGCGCCGGTGGCGGAGAAGAGCTTGGGGGTATCCGGGCCGTCAAACACTACATGCAGCGCACCGCGCTGCAGGGCTCGCCCGACATGATCGCCGCCGTTGGGCGCAAATGGATGCCCGGCGCGTCCGAGATCACCGGCCCCGCGCACCCCTTTACCCGCCGCTACGGCGAGCTGCAGATCGGCGAGACGCTGACCACCGCGCCGCGCGTTATCTCATTGGAAGATATAGAACATTTCGCCCATTTCACCGGCGATACCTTCTATGCCCACATGGACGAGGACGCCGCGAAACGGAACCCGTTTTTCCCCGGCCGGGTGGCGCATGGCTACCTGCTGCTCAGCTTTGCCGCCGGCCTGTTCGTGGAACCGAACGAAGGCCCGGTTCTGGCCAACACCGGTCTCGACGGGCTGCGGTTCATGAAACCGGTGGTCGCCGGCGACAGCATCGCCGTGCGCCTGACGGTGAAACAGAAGTCCCCGCGCTCGGCCGACTACGGCGAGGTCCGATGGCACGTGACGCTGACCAACCAAGACGCTGAAAAGGTTGCGGAATACGAGCTTCTTACGATGAACGCCTTCTGACCCAGCGGCAGTCCGCCGCGCCAGTCGGGTCGCGTTCAGGATGGTCTGACATGGCGGCACGCGGTAGTGTAGCCGCCATGTCAGACGCACCCCATACCTGGTTCGACACCTGTGTTCACGCGCTCAGCGACCCCGCCAACCAACGGGTGTGGTCGGTGATCGTGTCGCTGTTCGGCGATCTGGCGCAGGCCCCCGGCGCGCAGCTGTCGGGCAGCGCGCTCAGCCGGATCATCATGCCGATGGGGATCAAGGCGGAAGCGATCCGCGTCGCCCTGCACCGCCTGCGCAAGGACGGCTGGCTGGAAAGCGCCCGGTCCGGCCGCACCAGCGTGCACTACCTGACCGAATTCGGCCGGGACCAGAGCGCCCGCGTCTCGCCCCGCATCTACGACCGGACCCCGCGCGCACCGCAGGACTGGCACCTGCTGATCGCCGACGACGCCAGTGGCATGGCCACGCTCGAAGACCTGCTGCTGAGCACCGATTACCTGAGCCTCGGCCGCACGCTGGCCATGGGATCGGGCGATCTGCCGCCCAACTGCGACGACCTTCTGGCGTTCCGGGTGAACGCGCAAACCGTACCGGACTGGGCCCGGACCCGGGTCTGTCCGCCGGACCTGAGCGATGCATATCGTGCGCTGCTGCTGGCATTGGACACCTGTGCAGCACAGGATCCCGGCCGGCATGCGCCGTCGCCCGGCCAGGTTGCCACGCTGCGCACGCTAATCGTGCACCGCTGGCGGCGCGTCGTCCTGCGCCACCCCGATCTGCCGCCGGAATTCTACCCCGACGGCTGGGTCGGGCCGGATTGCCGGGACCGGGTCTTTGACCTGCTGGACGCCCTGCCGCGCCCTGACCTGGCGTTGCTGGAAGACTGCTGCCAGGGCTGATCCGCGGCGGGACGTCCCGTCATTTGCCACGGTGGCCCGGTTTTTCCTGTTCAGAACGGCGTCGGTGCGACTAACCTCTGGCCAACCTGTCCGCCTGCCAGACCCGGAGCCCCGCATGACCGCGACCAGAGACTGTGACATCCTGATCGTGGGCGCCGGGTTTTCCGGCCTGATCATGGCGATCGAGGCGCGCAAGCGCGGGTTCCGCGACATCGTGATCCTGGAAAAGGCGCAGGACGTGGGCGGGACATGGCGCGAGAACACCTATCCCGGTGTCGCCTGCGACGTGCCCTCGCATCTCTATTCGATGGCCTCGCATCCCAATCCGGAGTGGAGCACCGTCTATGCCGGCGGACCGGAGATCTGGGCCTATATGCAAAAGGTCGCCCGCGACGAAGGGCTGTATGAGCTGTGCGAATTCGGGCAGACGCTGGCCTCGGCCCGTTGGGGCGGCCAGCACTGGCAGGTCGAAACCGAAGAGGGGCAAAGCTGGCGTGCGCGGGTGCTGGTGTCGGGCATCGGCGCGCTGCATATCCCGCTGGTGCCCGAGATTCCCGGCGCCGACAGTTTCCCCGGACCGGCGTTCCATTCGGCCCGGTGGGATCACGATCTGGACCTTGCCGGCAAGCGGGTTGCGGTGGTGGGCACCGGCGCCTCGGCGGTACAGTTCGTGCCCGAGATTGCCAAGACCGCCGCGCGGGTCACGGTTTTCCAGCGCACCGCGCCCTATGTGCTGCCGCGTCCCGACGGGCCGGTCAAACCCTGGCTTCGCCGGCTCTACCGTGTGCTGCCTCTGACCCGCAGGATCCGCCGGGCGCTGTTTTTCCACATTTTCGAATTGCGCCATGCAGTGTTCATGGGCCGGCCACGCGCGGTGGATTTCGCCATGAAGATGTGGCGCAAGGAGCTGGAGCGGTCGATCACCGACCCCGCGCTGCAGGCCGCGCTGACCCCGCCCTACCGGATTGGCTGCAAACGGATCCTGAGCTCAAACGACTGGTATCCGGCGCTGGCGCGGGACAATGTCGAGGTGATCCAGAGCGGTGTCGAGCGTATCGACGGGGCCAACCTGACGGCGCAGAACGGACAGAGCATCGAGGCCGACGTGGTGATCTGGGGCACCGGGTTTCATGTAACCGACGCGCTGGAGCGGCTGGAGATCACCGGAGAGGGTGGTTTGCCCCTGGCCAAGGCCTGGGAGAGCGGGCTGCAGGCGCACCTCGGGACCGCCGTTGCCGGATTTCCCAACCTGTTCTTTCTGCTCGGTCCGCACACCGGGCTGGGTCATAACTCGGTCGTGCTGATGATCGAGGCACAGGTTGCCCATGTCGTCCGCCTGCTGGACAAGATGCAGAGCGACGGGATCGCCGCCGTGGCACCTCGCCCCGAGGCGCAGGCAGCATTTGAGACCGAGATGGATGACCGGCTGTCTTCGACCGTCTGGCAAAGCGGCGGTTGCGTGTCCTGGTACCAGGATGACACCGGCCGCAATCCGACCCTGTGGCCCGGCACCGTCCGCGAATATCAAGCCCGAATGGCCAAGGCCGGGATCGGGGATTACCGACCGGTCAGCACCGCCTAACACCCGCCCCCCAATCAGGATCCTCCAATGAGCTTTCTTCTTTCCCTGCTGTATATCCTTGTTCTTGCGGTGCTGGGCCTGCTGGCCGCAGCCGCGATCTATACCCGCTATCTGGGCCGTGACATC
This sequence comes from Seohaeicola saemankumensis, assembly GCF_020171285.1. Taxonomy (GTDB): domain Bacteria; phylum Pseudomonadota; class Alphaproteobacteria; order Rhodobacterales; family Rhodobacteraceae; genus JAIUZI01. The sequence continues at coordinate 315,387 of NZ_JAIUZI010000004.1, read as the reverse complement.
GGCAAGCTGGTGCCCCGCGCGGGCAAGCTGCACCCGGTGACCGGCGGTACACTGCACTATGTCGAAAGCGGGTCGCCCTCGGGCCAGCCGCTGGTGCTGATCCACGGGTTGTCGGGGCAGTTGCAGCATTTCACCTACGCGCTGAGCGGCCAGTTGGAGGGCGATTACCGTGTTATCGCGGTGGACCGGCCCGGCTGTGGCTATTCAGACCGTGACAGCGACGAACAGGCGGCGCTGGCGCAGCAGGCCCGGATGATCTGGGAATTGCTCGACCACCTCGGGGTCAGCAGGCCGGTGCTGGTGGGCCATTCGCTGGGCGGTGCGGTGTCGCTTGCCATGACGCTTGAGCGGCCCGGCGCGGTGGGCGCGCTGGCGCTGCTGTGCCCGCTGACCCACGAGCAGGCCGAGGCGCCCGAAGCCTTTGACGGGCTGGAGGTCACCTCAGGCTTTCTGCGCCGCCTGATCGGCCACACCATCGCGGTGCCGATGGCCAAGAAAAACGCGGGTCTGATCCTGACCGAGGTCTTTCGCCCCGACGCCTGCCCGCAGGACTTCATGATCCGGGCCGGGGCGGCGCTGGGTCTGCGGCCCAAGGCCTTTATCACCGCATCGGCCGATATGGTTGCGGCGGGCGAGGATATCCCCGGCCAATCGGCCCGGTACGAGAGCGAACTGAAGACCCCCGGCGGCGTTCTGTTCGGCGCGAGCGACAACATCCTGCCGCCCGCTGCGCATGGCGATGCGATGGCCCGCTATGGCCTGACGGTGGAGGAACTGGACGGGCATGGCCACATGATCCCGATCACCGCGCCGGATGCCTGTGCCGATTTCATCCGCCGCATGGCTGCCAAGGCCGGCTGACGGTCCAGGTGACGCGGTGCCGCCCCGGAGGGCGGCACCGGTATGATTACGCGGCCTTTGCATCCTTGGCGGTGATCTCCGCGCGCAGTTCGGCGCGCGTCTTGGCCACCCGCGTGGCGTGGCGTTCGCGGATATGACCGTAGCCGCGGATCTGGTCCGGAAGATCCAGCAGCGCCGTGATCTGCGCCGCGCGCCCCTCTGACCAGTTGGCCAGCGCAAAGTCGATGTCGGCCTCGTAGTCGGCCAGCAATTTGCGCGCCAGCTGCGCCTCGGCGGTGTTGCGGAACGGGTCCAGCCAGGTGCCGCGCAACCCGCGAAACCGGTTGAGCAGCCCAAAGAACCGCATCGCGCGCTTGCCCGAGACCGCTCCCTTGACCGGCTTGCCGGTCTTGGCATCGGTACCGCCATAGGGCCAGGCGCCAAAGTAGAATGTCAGCTCAAGATCGCCTTCAAAGGCCTCGGCCAGCTGAGCCTTGAACTCCGGTTTGGCGTAAAGCCGCGCCACTTCCCATTCATCCTTGACCGCCATCAGCTTGTAATAGCCCTTGGCCACCGCGAGGACCGCCGGATCCGACAGGCCCGCGGCCCGCACCCGCGCCACCATATCGGAATAGCGCGCCGCAAAGCCCGCGTCGCGGTAGTCGGTCAGTTCGGCGACCCGGCGGGCGATGACCTCGTCCAGCGTGGGTGCGCGGTGCGCGGCCAGATCGACCGGCGTGTCGCCGCCCATCAGCCGCGCGGCGGTGTCGGGGTCGGCATAGGCCAGGCGACCCAGATCGAACGCCTGCCGGTTCTTGTCCACCGCCACGCCGTTCAGGTCGATTGCATGGTGGATTGCCTCAAGCGACAGCGGGATACCGCCCTGCTGCCAGGCCGCCCCAACCAGCAGCATATTGGCGAAAACACGGTCCCCCATCGCCCGTTCGGCCAGATCCTGCGCGGCGATGCCCCGCGCCCGGTCACCCAGCACCCGTGACAGGCGTTGCAGCTGTTCGTCGCCCGACAGCTGCCAGTCGGGGTTTTTCGAGAAATCGGCAGTGGGCACGACGGTCATGTCCGTCACTGCGACCGCGTCATCGCCTTTCAGCTTGGACAGGGCTTCGTCCCCGGCCGCCACCACCAGGTCGCAGCCGATCAGCGCGTCGGCCTCATCCGTGGCGATCCGCGTGGCGCGCATCTTGTCCGGGCTGGCGGCGATCTTGATATGGCTGTGAACCGCCCCGTATTTCTGCGCCAGCCCGGTGATGTCGAGGTTCGATGAGAAGTATCCATCGGCATGGGCGGCGACGGCCAGCGTCTGACCCACGGTCACCACCCCCGCACCGCCGATCCCGGACACCAGGATCGCCCAGGAGCCCTCCACCGCGCGCTGGTCGGGCATTGGCAGGTGGCTGACGTCGATCACCGACGCGCCGGCCTTGGCGCGGCGGGGCTTGGCACCGGTCACGGTGACAAACGACGGGCAGAACCCCTCGACGCAGGAGAAATCCTTGTTGCACGACGATTGGTTGATCCGGCGCTTGCGCCCGAATTCGGTTTCCAGCGGTTCGATGGCCATGCATTGCGACACGGTCGAACAATCGCCGCAGCCCTCGCAGACCGCCGGGTTGATAAAGGCGCGCTTGTCCGGATCGCTCCATTTGCCGCGTTTGCGCAGGCGGCGGCGCTCGGTGGCGCAGGGCTGGTCATAGATCAGGACAGTAACGCCGGGCAGCTCGCGCAACTCCTGCTGCACCGCCTCCATCTCGGTCCGGTGGTGCAGCGTCACACCGGTGCCCAGCGATTTACCTTCGTATTTCTCGGGCTCGTCGGCCACCAGCGCAATGCGCTCGACGCCTTCGGCGCGCAGTTGCTGCACCATCATCTCGGGCGTGATCTCGCCGTCGTGGGGCTGACCGCCGGTCATCGAGACAAAGCCGTTGTGCAAAAGCTTGTAGGTGATCGGTGCACCCGCCGCGATGGCGGCACGAATGGCCATCAGGCCGGAGTGGAAATAGGTGCCGTCGCCCATGTTGGTGAACACGTGTTTTTCATCGGTAAAGGGGAACTGGCCCAGCCAGCCGACGCCCTCGCCACCCATGTGGCTCATCGAGTTGGTGTTAATCGGGTCGCGCAGCTGCGCCATGGAGTGACAGCCGATGCCCGCCAGCGCCCGGCTGCCTTCGATCACCTGCGTCGAGCGGCCATGCGGGCAGCCCGCGCAGAACGACGGTGGCCGGATCGCGCCGGTACCGCCCAGGCTCGGCGGTTGATCGGGCTGATTGGGCAGCGGGATACCGCAGGCCGGATCGCTTTCGTTGCCCGCACGCGCGACGATACGAGCCACCAGGGTCGGGTCGATCTCGCCAAAGTTGGGAAAGGCGCAGTCGTCGGCATCGCGGCTGTAGGCCTGGCCGTTGAACGTCTTGCCAATGATGCGGGGGCTGAACCCGGAGCCATAAAGCTGGGTGCGGATCTGGTCCTCGAGCAGGGGGCGCTTTTCCTCGACCACGATGATGGTGTCGAGACCCTGGGCAAAATCGCGCACGGCGACGTCGTCCAGCGGCCAGACCATGCCGACCTTGAGCAGCCGGACGCGGGCATTTCCGATCTTGCCATCGCGGTAGCCCAGCCCGTCCAGCGCCTGATTCAGGTCCTGCCATGCCTTGCCCGCCGCAACGATACCGATCGTGGCCTGCGCGTCACCTCCGATCTGGTTCAGGTTGTTGGCTCGGGCATAATCCAGCGCCAGCTTGATCTTGACGTCCCATAGCAGCTGCTCCTGCTCCATCTGCCGGCGATGCACTGTGATGCTGGGCGACGGCTTGTCATGCTCGGGTAGCACAATTTCAGGACTGTTGGGGCCAACCTGTACCGACCCGCCGCCCTCGACCACATCGGTCACCAGCTTCAGCCCCACCAACGTGCCGCTGTAGCGGCTCATGGCGATGCCGTGCAGGCCGAAATCCAGCACCTCCTGCGCATTGGCCGGCGCCAACAGCGGCATCCCGGCCGAAACAAAGTTGTAATCCGAATAACAGGCCAGCGTCGAAGACTTGGCGCCGTGATCGTCGCCCACCAACAACAGCGTCCCGCCCAACGCCGATGTCCCCGACAGGTTGGCATGGCGGATCGGGTCCATCGACCGGTCCATGCCCGGCGCCTTGCCGTACCAGATCGAAAACACCCCATCGACCTTGGCCCCGGGGAACAGCCCCACGAACTGGCTACCCCAGGTGGCGGTTGCGGCCATGTCCTCGTTTACGCCGGACTGGAAGACGACGTTGTGCGCCTTCAGTTCCTTCTCGGCCTTCCACAGGTTCATGTCGTAGGTACCCAGCGGCGACCCACGGTAGCCCGAGATATAGCCGCCGGTGTTCAGCCCCGCCGCCATGTCGCGCTTGCGTTGCTGGATCGGAAGCCGCACCAGCGCCTGCATCCCGGTCATGTACACCCAGCCTTCGTCCTGGTTCAGCCGGTCGTCCAGCGACATCTCGAGGCGTTTGGTCGGGGTATGTGCGGTCATGGCTTCGGGCTCCGGCGCAATTTCGGGCCGCACGAAAGGCGGCGATCACCACACTCTTGCCCAGAGTGCGACAAATCGCCAGCCCGGATGTATCTTTTCGTGGTCCGCTATTTCGCGGTCGTGCCCCTGGGCCGGGATGCGGCCCGTACCGCCGCTTTGCGCTTGGCTGCGGGCGCCTTGGCGGGTTTGGGTTCTGCCGGTGCCTCAGCCGCCGCCGTGTCGGTATCCTCGGCCGAGGGCAGCGCCTTGATGTCGCCAAGAGCCTTTAGCATCCGGTCGCAGAGTTCGTAGGATTCGTTCTGCGACAGCACGCGGCGGCAGGCGGTCAGCCCGAACTCCAGCCTGCCGTCATAGCTTTGAACCGTGATGTTCAGGCCGGTGCCGTGATAGGGGATCGACACCGGATAGAACTCGCTGACCCTCGCGCCGGCCACGAACAGCGGTCTTGGCGGTCCGGGGACGTTGGAGATCAGCACATTGGCCAGCGAAGGCGATTGTTCGACCAGCCGGGTACGCCCGACCATCGATGCGAAACCTGTCATCAGCCATGGCGTGCCGGTCAATGGCACCTCGGTGCTGAGCGCAGGTTTCAGTTCGCGCACGGTGGCCTTGCCCGCTTCTGACGAGGCATGGATGATCTTGAACCGTTCCGGCAGGTCGTCAATCTCGGTCGCCAAATCGACCCGGATCAGGGTGACCTGATTGTTCATCGAATCGTCGTCGGCCGTGCGCAGGCTGGCCGGAACCATGGCGATCAGCGATTCCTTGGGCAGCAGCCCGCGATCCTTGAGAAACCCGCGCAGCGCGCCGCTGCACATCGCCATGACCACCGTGTTGATGGTGCCGCCGACCCGTTTGCCGGCGGCCTTGATCTCGTCCATCGGCAGGCTGAAGCAGGAAAAGGACCGCTGGTTGGTGATCGAGGCGTTGAAGATGGTTTTGGGCGCCAGCCCGAGGTTCAGCGGCCGTTCGCCGGGCTGGGTGCGCTGATTGATCATGATCCGGTTGGCGGCGGCCAGCGCGTTGACGGTGGCCGGCATCATCTCGGCCATCTTGCGGTACTGGCGGACCGAGTTGTTGAACGACGCCTGCAACAATTCGGCCACGCCCAGCTGATAGGGGCTCTGGTCGCGGCTGCGTCTCGGCGGCGGCACCTCGCGGATCTTGGCGGTCGCATCATAGAGCACCTGGGCGAATTCCACGCCCGCCTTGCCGTCGATGCCGCTGTGATGGAGCTTGGAATAAAACCCGACCTTGCCGTCTTCGAGCCCCTCGATCACGTAGAGTTCCCACAAGGGACGGCTGCGGTCGAGCAGCATGGAATGCAGCCGGGCGATCAACTGGTCCAGTTGCTGCCGTGAACCGGGCTTGCGCAGGGTCAGGTGCCGGATGTGGTGTTCAAGATCGATTTCGTGATCCTCGATCCAGACCGGTTCGGTCAGCTCGAAAGGCATCGGCGCCAGCTTGCGGGTCAGCACTTTGGCGAGGTGCATCCGCTTGCCGATTACCGTGCGCAGGTCGATCAGGAAATCGCCGTCATAGCCCTCGGGCAGGTCCAGCAACATCAGGCTGGCCACGTGCATCGGGGTTTCCGGGGTTTCCAGATGCAGGAAAGAGGCGTCGATGGTACTGAGGTGTTCCATGGGGTCGATCTCCGGTTCGCTCGGGCATCTGGATCAGGTGGCGGCCATTTGGGCAGCGGCGGCATCTTCTTCGTCGTGCAGGTCTTTCTTGTAGATCTTGCCGACCGCCGTTTTGGGCAGTTCGGCCCGGATATCCAGCGCCCGCACCATTTCGTGCTTGCCCAGCTTGTCTTTCAAAAATTCCTGCAGCTCTGACAGGGTAAAGGCGCGCGCGCCGGGTTTCAGTGTGACAAAGGCCTTGGGAGATTGGCCGCGGTATTCGTCGTGCACGCCAATCACGGCCACTTCTTCCACCGCCGGGTGCTGGTAGATCGCCTCTTCGATCACGCGCGGATAGACGTTGTAGCCACTGCACAGCAGCATTTCCTTGGTCCGGTCGACAATGTAGATGAACCCGTCTTCGTCCATGTAACCAACGTCACCGGTGCGCAGGTAGCCGTCGTAGGTGGTTGCCTCGGCGGTGGCCTGTTCGTTCTTCCAGTAGCCCTTCATCACGTTGGGGCCTTTGATACAGATCTCGCCGGTTTCGCCGTCCGCCACGTATTGCACCGGGTTATCGAGGCTGAGGAACTTGATGTCCGATCCGGGCACCGGCATGCCGCAGGATCCCGGTTTGCGCAGGGCATCGGGCTGGCCGGGGGTAAAGGTGCCGCTGGGCGAGGTTTCTGTCATGCCCCAGCCTTCGGTCAGTTCGGTGCCGGTGATCGCCTTGAACTGGCGCGCCAGTTCCAGCGGCAGCGGCGCGCCCCCCGAGCCGCAGTATTTCAGCGATTTGAGGCTGAAGTTCGGTGTCTCGGGATGCGAAATCATGGCGGTGAACATGGTCGGCACGCCGCAGAAGATGGTGACCTGCTTGGCCTCGATTTCCTGCAGGATCGCCTTGGGGTCGAATTTCAGGTGCTGGATGATCTCGGAACCGCAATGGATGCCGAACAGCATGTTGGCGGTCAGCGCATAGATATGGAACGGTGGCAGCACCGCCAGCGTGCGTTCCTGCGCCTTTTCCAGCACCGGAACCGTCCCGTCGGTCACGGTCCAGTATTGCCGGGTCGCGGCGCAGAGATTTGCATGGGTCAGCATCGCGCCCTTTGGCATGCCGGTGGTGCCGCCGGTATATTGCAGCACCGCGATGGCCTCTTCGGGGCGGTCGACGCGGTAGGGGGTGAAATCGCCGTCATTGTCCGCGAGATCGGCAAAACTGATGTGCCGGTCGTCCCATGCGACGTCACTGAGCGCGCCGGCGGCCTGCAACTGGGCGGTCACCGCCTCGGGTGCCGGGGACATTTCGCCAAGGTTGCCGACAACCAGTTTCTTCAGCCGGGTCTTGCCCAGCATCGGCGCCATGTTGGGATACAAAGCAGCCAGATCGAGCGTGATCAGGATATCGGTTTCGCTGTCCTCAATCTTGTGCTGCAGCACGCCCGCGGCATCCAGTGGCGAATAGTTCACCACCGTGCCGCCCGCCTTGAGGATGCCAAAGAAGGCGATCAGGCAATGCGGTGAGTTTGGCAGGTACAACCCCACATGCACCCCCGGCCCGACACCCAGATCCTGTAGCCCGCGCGCAACCCGGTCAGAGCGGGCCCCGAGTTCGGCGTAGCTCATGCGCTTGCCCATGAACTCGATGGCCGGAGCATCCGGCCAGCGGGCCACGCTGTTGTTCAAAATCGAGGTGACCGCCTCGGGGGCGATTTCGATATCCCAGCGCACGCCGTCGGGATAGGATTTGGTCCAGGGTCGGTCAGTCATCGGTCTCTCCACGGCAAAGGTATACGGGCTGGGGGCAGCGGGGCTGCTCCCATCAGGGTCTGCGGCCTCCGTTCAAGGGGCGCCGCCAAAGGGGTCCGGATTACTTGGGCTGCAGCATCTTCTGCAGGTTGGTCATGTTTTCCTGCATCCGGTCCTGCACAACCTTCCAGGCGTCGCTGTAGGTCTTCACTTCCATCTCGGCGAGTTCACGGTAGTTGGCCAGCGCCTTGTTGAAGCCTTCCTGGGCGATCTCGGTCTGTTTCGCCAGCGCGTCGGCGCCGGTGGCGTCCTTGACGGCCGACTGCCACTGCGACAGCGCCTCTTCGAGGATTTCGGTCCGGCGTTTGACCAGCGCGCTCATGCCTTCGGTGGCGGTGCGATTGGCCTCGGTCAGGGCCTCGATATCCTTGCGCTGCCAGTCGGACAGCGCGTCCAGGTCAAGACCGGGCATCTTGTATTTTTCAAACAGGTTTTTCATCTCTTCCGTCCATTTCGAGATGGGGTCGGTCGATGTGGAGGTCGCTTTGGCGTTCATCGGTAAGATCCTTGTCAGAAGTATGCAGTATGGTGGGTGGCGTCACGCCGCGAAGGGGTTGGCGCGACTGTCGTCGGGCCGGTTGGGGTCCGGATATAGAGGCCTGCGCACACCGCCCCGGTCAAATGGCGCCCATTCGTCCTGTGGCTGTGCCAAACGGTCCGCGATTGCAAAAACCGCAAGCGGGTTGTGGCCCAAACCGCTGTGACTGCCGTCGACCTCGATATTGTCGGTCCAGGTGTCCTTGCGTTCACGGCACCCCTGCCAGGCCACGATCCCGTCCGTGCGGGTGAAAATCGCGGTGCAGGGGACCGGCGGCGGCTCTGTTATGTCGCGGCCCCGGTGCCAGGTGCCGATCTCGCGTGCGCTCAGCCGTTCGTAGAGCGGCCAGACATTGCTGGCTTTTGGCGGGTTGCCGATCGGGCTGCCCAGCGTGATCACCTGCCGCACCTTGTCCGGCGACCGCCGCGCCAGTTCGCGGGCAAAGATACCGCCCAGGCTGATCCCGATCAGGCTGACGGGAGCATCGTAGCGGTCAAAAAGTTCGGCCAGGCGGCCGTCCAGCGCCTGTTCCACGCCTGGGCGTGGACCTTTGTTCTGGCCCTGTTTCCAGCCGTGCACCCGGTACCCCTGTTCGCGCAGATAAGTGCGCAGCGGCACCGTCGAATGATCGCTGGCGCTCAGACCGGGCAGCACCATGACCGGATGCCCGTCACCGCGCGGCGCCTGCCGCAGCATCGGGTAGGCGGTAATGAAAGCCTGCAGTTCGAACGCGGCCCTCAGTTCGAGGTTCAACAGCATTCGCGACGGCGGCGCGACCGGATCGGGCGATGTGCCCATGGCAGCTCTCTCCTATTGACGCTAGGGCAACCAGAGCCCGCACGTCCATGTCCCCAGCCTGCGATTGGACATGCCCACTTGTGAACCGGGGGCGTTAGTCCGGGATCGCGACTCTTGATCGGCATGAGTAATTCGCATTTTCCGAACCGACGAGGTTCGGAGTGACCACTTGGCCGGTCATTTGGGGACAGGGCTGCGACAGAATCGGCATCTGCCGGTTGCGGGCGGGCTGGTCTACTCTGCCCGAAAGGCCGAGGGGCTCCTGCCCTTCCAACGCTTGAAGGCATGGCGGAAGTTGGCCGGATCGCGATACCCGAGCCGGTGCGCGATCTCTTCGTTCGTCAGCATGGTTTTCTGTAGGTATTCAACCGCCAGCCGCATCCGAACGTCTGACAGCAGGTGCCGGAACGACGTGCCCTCGGACTGGAGCTTGCGACGCAGGGCGCGCGGGTGCATTCCAACCAGTTCCGCGATCGAGTCCATGTTGGGGAAATGCCCCAACCGCCCGACCAGAACCTTTTGCACCTCGGCGGCAATTCCGCCGGCCTGATTGACTTCGCGCAGCAGCTGTTCGCACATTTCGCGCGCCATGGAGTTGCTGCGGGCATCGGCCAGCGGCATCGGTCCGTCAACCCATGCCTGGTCGTAATACGCGGCATTGACCTGCCTGTCGAATCGGACCGGACATGCGAACATGTCCTCATAAACGGCGCGGTGCCCTGGCGCCGGATAGGCCAGGGAAACCTCGGAAAACGTAAAGTCAGGCCCGCACAGATCCTTGCGGATCGCGAGGCTGGCGGCCAGCCCGAATTCCACCGCGAACCGGTAGATATCCTGCGACACGTCGTGCCAGTACATGGGCTCCAGCCGGCAGACGACCGTTTCGCCGTCCTTGTGAATGCTGGTATCAACCAGCGGGCCGACCACATGTTTGTACCGCGTTACGATCCGGCGGACATCATCAAAGGTTTCACTGCTCAGCACCGCGTAGCCATACATGCCATAGCTGGTGATCCGCATCCGCCGTCCGGCGCGCAAGGCGATCGCCGGATCCCGTGTCAGGCGTAGGGCGTTGCGCAATACCCGGTCCAGCTGACGGTAAGAGGTGCGGGTCGTATGATCGTCGAGCTGGGCAGGCGCGATTTGGGTTCCCTCCAGCGTGGCCTCGGGCGGGATGCCCTGCTGATGCAGCTGGAACACGACAGCGGCCAGGATCCGGGTCGAAAACACCTGTGCGGAAAAGCTTGATGGCACCGTTTCGGCGGGTGAAAGAACCTCGGCGTTCTGTCCATCCATGTTGCCTGCGCTGCCTCCCCGATACGATAAGATTGAATAGCAACGAACTTCCCTAGGGTCAATATCGCGGGCCGCCAGCCGAAACCAATATTCCGCCTGTCAGAACGCCAGTGGTAAAAGCCGCGCTCAGCAAAGGTAGCCCCGGTCGGGCCGGTGAAACGGCTAGGCGGATACGCTGAAAGAGACCGCGAGAAAACCTGCGTAGCGCACCAATGGCGCGCGTGCGAGGGGCAACCGGATGGATACGTCAAAGATGTAGAGGCCGTCCTGTCCGCGCTCGATGGTTTCCACTCGCGGCGCGAGCACCAGCGGCACGGGGATGCCCAGAACCCGCATGCGCCGCAAACGCAGACACAGGGCGCCATCTTTGATCTGAATTGCCGAAACTGCCGTGACCGGCCCCAGTTTTTCGGCCAGGTATCCATCGCCTGTTACCCAGAGTTGCGACCGCATGAATTGGTCGCCGATTTGCCGGGTCCAGATATCCGCGATATGCCCGCGTTCGGTGCTGAACTGGAACGCGGCGCCCTCGGTCGCCTCGGGAAATCCCATCAATCGGCAGATCTGGCGCAATGGAAAGCGCGCGGGCGCATCCACCGCAATCTGTCCTTGAAACCTTCCGTACCCGCCGTGAACGGTGCTCAGTTCGGCATCAAGGTCGTTCAGCTTTGGTCCAAGGCAGCGGGCATCGACCGGGTTCATTCCACCAGCCGCCGCCGCAGCTCGGGACTTGGCAGGGCGCAGAGATCGTCGCGGCCGAACATCGCGTAGCGGTTGCGGGCGATCCGGGCATAAAGCCAGTCCTGGACCCGAACCGGCAAAACCCGCAAGACACCCAGCGGACGAAAGGCCGGGTGCAGATGCGCGCCCAGCGTCAAGATCGCATCAAGAGACCCGCGCGCCTGACCGTCACGCAGCATCAGCCAGGTGGCGGGGTCGTGGGCGTCCAGATCGTAGTGTTCCAGCAAGGCGCGCCCCAACGGCCGCTGCATCGTCGTGATCCGCACCTCGTCGTAGCGATCCAGCGCGGCGATCCGCCGGGCCGCCGCTGAACACAGGGCACAATCGCCGTCCATGACCAGCAGTATCCGACCCTCGTCAAACTCTGGGACACGGTCGTCATCGCGATAGGAATAGGCCGACCGATCGGCGGGGCGCATGGCAGGCTCCTTGGCAGCTTGGTCCACAGCTAGGGTCGCCACCTTCAATCTTCAATGCGGCAAAAGCCCGCCAAGCGCGACGCAGACCTTGGATCCTGATGCCCCGTCCCGCTATCCGCAGGGCGCCTTGTCCTCGGGCCGTGTATCCAGCAGGATCGACCACAGGAACTCCAACCGCGTCCGCGTTGCAAGCACAGGATCGTTCAGCGGCAACGATGCGTCGCCCCGCAAAACCGGCAATGCGCCGCACATGTCAAAACCGTCGATCACCGGTTCCAGACGCGGATAAACCGCGCGGACATGGCAGCTCATGCAGTTCGACCGCATTCCATCGGGGTATTTCCCCTCGATGTATGGATTCCAGACCGTTGCCGGTCCGCCGTCGATGGCCACCGGCACCTCGCGGCTGTAACCGCTGTTCATGCGGTAGTTGCGCCAGACACCGGTGACATTGTCAGGTCGGCCCAGACCATAGGGCGCCCCGTTCGGCTGATCGTGCCACCAGGCAGTGGCCCAGACCCAGTTCGGGATTTCGCGCGTGGTAAAATGGATGCCCAGCAGGATTGCATAATCGCCCACCTTGATCTTGGACGGCGTGCCGTCCACCGGCCCGGGGCGCACCGCCTTGGTCACCGCGTCCAGTTCCGCCTGGGTGATCTGGAAATGATAGAACCCGTCCAGCCCGACCACAGTCGCCTCAAGCGGTTGCCGGTTGCAGGTCACCTGGGCCGTTGGCTGCGCATAGCCCGGATCGGGAGAGACCGCGACACAGCGGGTCCAGACATCCGAGGGATAGGGCGGGCTGACCTTGACCTGCGGCAAATCCAGATCGCCGTCCCAGACCGGCAGAACGGTCAACCCCTCTTTCGACACCACGCTCCAGATCGTTTTCAGGGCGATCGCCTGATACGGGAACTGCTGGATCGAACGATCTAGCAACGGCGTCTTGTTCGCGTCGAATTCGGCGTTGATCAGGTCCAGCGTGTCGGGTTTGTAAAGCGCGTTCTTCCAGATGTGATCCCGGATTTCCTGATTGAACATCACGTTGGCCGCAACCGATTCACCCGGATCCGGTTCAGGTGCGCCGGTCAGGCCAAACCCCAGCTGACGCGCGCTGTGAATTGCCACCCGCCGATCTGAAAGGGTTTCGGGCGCCGTGCCTTCCGGGCCGGCATAGACGGTGTCGGACGAATACCAGCTTTCCCAAACCGCGTAGCCCCCAGGCGCGGGCGAGGTGATGCCCGCGAAAACCTGCCATGCATGGGCGCGCAGGGCCGCAAAATCGCGTTTCTCGAGCAACCCCAGCAGATGCGCCTCGCCGGCGACCCAATCCGCCTCGGTCGGCGGGCCATTGGCAAAATCGTAACCCGCCGGCATGTCGTAGCCATCGGGAACCGGAACATAGGTGGCAGGGGTGGTGCTGATGGCTGCGGGTTCGGCGACGACCACCTGTCCCGCGCACAGGGCGGCGGCGAGGCTGAGAGCAAAATGTCTTGGCATGTAACGGTTCCTTGTACGGCTCAACATTCCACGGATGACGGGTCCGGGATCACACCGACGGCGCAACTCCTATCAATCTAACGCATTTTCGGGTATTTTCTGAGAAGTATTTACCAACAAGACCCGTTGCCAATCGATTCACACAGACAGGAGAGCGCCATGAGTTTTACCGCGGACGACGTAAAAGAGGGCGATATCCTGCTGATGATGTACAAGGAATGGAGCGCCGAGCTCATCGCGCTGCTCGACAACGGGATTTATAGCCATTCGGCCTATTTCAACGGCGAATACGTGGTGGGCTGCATCCGCGTCGGTCTTGTTCACAACGACATGAAAACAACCCTCGCGGATAAGGATACCGCCTATATCGACGTCTACAGATTCTACGGCGACGGCGGCGATCCGAACTGTGAAATGGGATCGCCCGGCTGGTCGCCCGCCCCGGTGACGGCAGTTTGCAACGCCTATATGAAAAAGGGGGTCAGCTATGCCTATGACGATCTGTATTTCTACTGGATCCTGATCATCCTGCACAATCTGCCAAAGACCGCCGAGGGCCGCAAACAGATGTGGTTCCTGATCAATGCGCTGGTCTTTCTCGCTGACAAGGCCGACCCCGACCTGCACAAGGGAATGATCTGTTCCGAGTTCATAACCCGGCTGTTCCTGGAAAATGACGACTACCAGAAGTACGCTCTGAAATTCGCGGATACCTATCAGATCCCCGGTCCGCCGGACAAGGAATTCGAGGCCGCATACGAGGCCGCGCTGGCGGCGTTGAAGGTCATCGACCCGGAGTTGGAGAAAAAGATCGAAGATGCGAAATCCGGCTCTATTTCGGCGCTGGCGCCGGAACTGGTGACCCCGAACAACCTGCGCCACAGCCCCAGTCTCAAGTTCATGGGGCGTATCCTGGGCAGCGGCTCGCCCGAGGACGGGTTACCCGGCAGCTAGCAGCTTGTCGCTGTCCTTCCACAGCTTGCGCACCATCATCAGCAGCGGTTTGACCAGCGGCGCGCGGGATTTCTTGAAGAAATAGACGTAGCCTTCAAGTTCCAGATCCGGCTCAAGCCGGCGGGCATCGGCCACCTTGGCCGCCGCGGCGGAAAACCTGCCCTGCATGCCATACAGCATCGCCTCGAACATATGCGGCTGATGCCATGTCGGATCCAGCTCGATCGCCTTTTCGACGGCTGCCCGCGCTTCGCTCCGGCGGCCTTCGGATGCATAGGCAACGGCGAGGATGAACATGTTCATATGCCGCTGCAGATCCTGCGGACTGGCGTCGACGATCCGCTCGAGGATCGGGATCGCTTCGGCGTGCTGACTGTTTTGCGACAGCGACACCGCCTTGGTCTGGTGAAACGGGGCATAGTGCGGCGCCATCTCCAGCGCCCGGTTGATCAGGCGCAACCCTTCGCCACCGTTGCCCAGATGCGCCTTGGTGGCGGCCACAGCGCCCAGAACGGTTGCATCGTTGGGGGCCATGTCCAATGCCGCCTCGGCCAGCGAAATCGCTTCCGCGTCCTCCCGTTCGGGATCTTTGGAATAGCCACCCGCCACCTTGCCTGCCAGCGTCAGCGCAAGCAGGGCCCAGGCGTCGGCGTAATCCGGGTCGGTTTCGACCGCCAGCCGCAGAAGCCGTTCGGCATTTGCCAGCGAGGTGGAGTTCATCCGGGCAAAAAGTTCGTGATTGGCCCGCACCACCAGCTGCCAGGCCTGCAGATTGTCGGGCGGGCGCGACCGGATGCGAAACCCCTCCTCGCGCACCACGGCAGACTGGATCGCAAATGCCACCCGTTCGGCGATTTCGACCTGAACGTCGAACACATCCGCCAGCGGACGCTGATAGCGCTGGGTCCACAGCACGCGGTCGCTGGCGGCCTCGATCAGCCGCACGGTGCACAGGAATTCTTCGCGCGCCTGCCGGGTGGAACCTTCGAGCACGTATCCCACACCGTATTTCCGGCGCATGTCGCTGGCGCTGGCGCCATCGGTCCGATGGGCGAAACTGTCGCCGCGCGCCAGCGTGCGCAGGTTCGCCTGCTGTCCCAGAATGGTGATGATCTCTTCGGTCATGCCATCGGCCAGCACCAGATCTTCGCCATCCTGGCCCGGCACCGAAAACGGCATCACGATGATGCCCGGCGTGGTTTGTTCATCCTCAACCGGCGCGTCTTCCGCTGGTTTGGTTCTGCGGCTCAGCACCTTGCCCAGCAAGCTTCGCATCCCGCCCGCAGCCTGCGCTGCACCGTTCGCGACCCGCGCCATGAACGGTGCGGGCGCGACCGCGTCCGTGGCGCCGCGCCGCCACCGGTGCACCGGCACCGGGTTGGCAATGTTTTTCAGCCGCTTCTGTCCGGCTTCGGTGAATTGCGCCGCCAGATCGTCGGGCAGACGGATCCGCACCGCCTCGGACACAAGCACACCACCGGGTTCGGTCAGCGCCTGCAGCCGCGCCGCCACATTGACCACCGCGCCATAGAGGTCATCCCCGGTATCCAGAACCTCGCCAAAGTTCACACCGATCCGCAGGACGAACCGGTCGCCGTCGGCCAGGTCGGCATTGACGTCGCGCATCCGGGTTTGCAGCGCCGTGGCACAGCGGGTGGCCGTTCCGGCGTCGGCAAACTCGGCAAACATACTGTCGCCCCCGGTGCCGACGATGCGCCCGCCAAATTCCTTGATCAGCGGCCGCCAGTGATCGACGAGACAATCGCGCAGCCGCTGATAGGTCCGGTCTTCGTCCAGATCCATCAAGCGCGAATAGCCCACGACATCGCCAAACAGAATGGCAACTTCGCGACGCATTGTGCCCGTCAACTCGTTCATGGTCCTCCAAAGGCCAGCGGCGCCGGAACCCCAGCGAATGCACCATGGTAAACAAACTAGAGCATTTGGCAGGCGATTCCCCGAAAAATCTGTGCCTCACAGGGTCTTGAGGAACTCGACCAGCGCTTCGCGCTGCTCTTTTGAAAAGGTTGTCTCAAAAATGCGCGCATCGTGGCCGGTGTTGCGATTGCCGGGCAGCGTTGTGTCCAGAACGAACCCGTCCGGGCCATCATAAGGTGCCAGCCCAACCTTGACCGGATCGAATTCCCATGCACCCAGGGTAAAGCTTTTTGGCCGTTCCTCGGGCGGCGACAACAAGTCGTAGAGTGTCGGCACCGATCCATTGTGCAGGAACGGCGCCGTGGCCCAAATTCCATTCAGCGTGCGCGCCTTGTAGGTGAACCCGCCGCGCTTGCCGAACTTGTCCAGAATGTCACCCGCGAACAGCGCCTCGAGCGTATCCTCCAGCTGGGCGGCCGCGACAAAAAACGTCTGCTCGATCAGCATCTTGAGCTTGGGCATGGTCGTGCCCTTTGTCGTCACCCCGGTTTCAAGCGTGTTGCGCGCCGCCAGCGGATCAACCCCCAACTCGTCCGGCGAAACCAGCGTCGCCTTGTAGGGCTCATACGGCGCGGCGATCACGTGGCACCCCTTGCAGTGATCGTCGTAGAGCGCCGCCCCCTTGGCCGCCAGATCGCGGTCGATCTTGCCCAGCACGTCCTCGGGCCATGCCGGCGGCTCCATGTGGTTGACCCACTCTTCAAGCTGGCCCAGCTCCCTGATGTTGACCGAACTGGGGATCGTCAGAGCGCCCTCTTTCATGTCCACCCGGCCGAACACGCCAATGACCTCTCCGATGTTGCGCAACAGGATCGAGCCGAGGATCGCATTGGGGGCAAAGCCGGTCCACTGGGCCACGTCCGCCTGCCCGGTGCCCCACAGGTGCGGGTAGCTGACCGGCGCATCCGGCGGGCTGGCGTTTTGCGGCAGGCCGGGGTTCACCGACGTCGCCATGTTGTAAATCTGTCCGACCGCGTCGACCCGGCCATAGCCATAGCGGATCGGGGCGGCATTGATGGTGATGCGCTGGGTCAGGATCGCCTCTTCGCGCGACAGGCGCCGGCGCAGTTCGGCGCGCTCCGCAGCCTCTCCCACGCCCAGACGTTTGGCGAGTCGATCGAACTTGGCACCGTCATTCAGCGCGGCGGTGACGGCTGCGCTCAACTCTTCGGTCATGGTCTGGAAGTCGCCCTGCGTCGGGGCCCCGGCGATGAAAAGTCCGGTGCCTTGATAGGTCAGCAACCCGGCGTGGCAGCCCATGCAGGTCAGCCCGACAAAGATCTCGCCCTGCCAGGGTTTTTCCGTGCGCGCAAAACCGATGGCCAGACCGTCAGCGTTATCGGCCCGTTTGACCGATGGAAAGTAACGGTACCCAAGCAGGTTGGCCGAGCTTGCAAACAGGTCTTCACCGCCGGCGACTTCCAGCGCCTGAAAGATATCCAGCGGCAGCAGGGCCGACCCCTGAGAGGAATGCAGAAACGGGGCATAGTCCGCGTCCTTCAGACCCATCGGATTGTACAGGACCCGGTCGATAGCCGGCAGCCCGTCGATGGCCAGTGCTTCGAGATCCAGAAAATCTGCATCCAGCCAGATGTCAGAGTTTTTGCCCTTGCCGAATTGATACGTATGGTACCAGCCGACCGCGAAATAGACCCCGACAATGGTCAAAACCACGACGAGCAAAACCTTCAAACCTTGCCAGATCATTCCCGCGTCCTTTCCAGTCCTGCAATCGCCGCTCCAGCGTAACACGAAAACTCGCTGACGCCGCGTGGTTTGCGAAACACGCGGTCCAAGCTGGCGTTTGTGAGAGATCCGCCGCTAGAGTGACGACCAACAATGGCGGGGTAAGAGGGAGATCATTCACATGGCAGAGCTTTGGCAGCAGACGGCCAGCGACATCGCGCAGGCGGTGCGCGACCGGACGGTTTCGGCGACAGAGGTCACGCAAAACCATCTGGACCGGCTGAACGCGGTGAACCCCGAGATCAACGCCGTCGTGCAGGATTGCAGCGCCCAAGCTCTAAAAGCCGCGGCAGACCTGGACGCCCGGATCGCCCGTGGCGAGGATCCCGGCCCCTTGGCCGGGGTTCCTGTCACCATAAAGGTCAACGTCGATCAGGCTGGGTTTGCCACCACAAACGGGCTCAAGCTTGCCGCCGACACCGTGGCGCAGGCCGACAGCCCGGTCGTCGCCAACCTGCGGAATGCCGGGGCGGTGATCGTGGGGCGCACCAACACGCCGGCCTTCTCGCTGCGCTGGTTCACCCGCAACGACCTGCATGGGCAGACGTTGAACGCGCGCAACCGAGCGATCACGCCCGGTGGATCGTCTGGCGGTGCGGCGGCGGCTGTGGCCGCCGGGATCTGCGCCATTGGTCATGGCACCGACATCGCCGGGTCGGTGCGCTACCCGGCATATGCCTGCGGTCTGCATGGTCTGCGCCCGACACTGGGCCGGGTGCCGGCCTACAATGCCACCGGACCCGACCGGTTTATCGGAGCGCAACTGATGGCGGTTTCGGGGCCGATTGCGCGCAGCATCGACGATCTGTCGCTCAGCCTGCATGCCATGGCGGCGGCGGATGCGCGCGATCCGTGGTACATCCCCGCGCCGCTCGACGGCGGCGGGTTCGAAAAACGCGCCGCGCTCACCCTTGCCCCCGACGACATGCCGGTCTGCGCCGAGGTGCGCGACGCGCTCAACGCCGCCGCGCGTCAGCTCGAAGCCGATGGTTGGGTCATCGAGGAGGTCCCCTGCCCGCCCATGCGCGCCGCCGCCGACATCAATGCAACCCTGTGGATGGCCGAATCGCTGATGTCTGCGGATGCGCTGATCGCGCAGGAGAATGAAGCGGATTCGCTGAAGGTTTACAAATGGATGCGGGATCGGGCCGGGCAGATCGATCTGGAAACGGTGATGCGTGCCCTGCAAAGCCGCGCCACACTGATCCGGCAATGGGAACTTTTCCTGCAGCAATACCCGGTGCTGATCTGCCCGGTTTCAGGCATGTTGCCGTTCGACCAGCAGCTCGACGTCCGGTCCGAGGCTGATTTCGACAACGTGCTGGAGGCGCAGCTGACCCAGCGCGGATTGCCCGCGATGGGCATGCCCGCTCTGTCGGTGGCCACCGGCTATGCCCGGGGCTGCCCCGTCGGCGTCCAGCTGGTCGGGGCGCACTACCGCGAAGACGTGCTGCTGGCAGCCGGATCGGTGATCGAACGATCAGGGCATCGGCCAGGCGTGTCGGATCCGTTTGCGCCCGGTTGATACAGAGCCAATTGGAGGCACAGGTCATCAACTGCTGCCTTGAGCCCGAGACCAATTGCTGCAAGTCTGCGAACAGGATTCAGCGCCCAATGCGTATTCGTTCCAAACTTTAGCAAAGGCCCCGCAATGCCCCTGCACTCTCATCCGCCGCTGTCCGTGTTTTCCCGTCTCCGGACCCGGATCGCGACCGCCACCCTATGCGCATCGCTCGTGTTTGCCGCCACCCAAAGTCAGGCGCAGGACAGCGACGCCCCTGCCCCGAAAGTGTCGATTGCGGCCGCCTATACCGAGGAAATCACTGACGAAGCTGTGTTTATCGGTCGGGGCGAGGCCATCGACAAGGTCGACATTATCGCCCGCGTCAACGGGTTCCTTGATGAAAAGCTGGTGGACAACGGCGTTCCGGTCGAGGAGGGCCAGTTGCTGTTCCGCATCGAACCGGACCTGTACGAGGCGACTCTCGTCGCGCGCCGGGCCGATCTGGACCGGGCGCAAGCCACGCTGGAACTGCGCACGGTCGAACTGGCCCGCAAGGAAGAGTTGCTGAAGCGCGAGGCGGTGCCGGTTTCCGAGCGCGACATCGCGCGCGCCAACGAACTGGTGGCCGAAGCCGAGGTGAAATCGGCCAAGGCAGCCATTCAGCAGGCCGAACTGGACCTGAGCTATACGGAAATCCACGCCCCCTTTGCCGGGCGGATCGGGCGGGTCGCCATCAGCGAAGGCGATGTAGTCGGCCCCAACAGCGGACCGCTGGTCAACCTCGTGCGCGACGCCCCGATCTACGTGACCTTCTCCCTGAACGAAAAACAGCTGATCACGGTTCTGGAGCAACTTAATCAAACCGCCGATACGCTGGTTGAATCGGGCAAGAGCCCCGATGTGTTCCTGACCCTGTCCAATGGGACCGAGCTGGAAGAGGCCGGAACCATCGTGTTCATCGACAACCGCATCGATCCGCTGACAGGCGCCATTGCCCTGCGGGCGGAGTTTCAGAACACAGAGGGTCTGATTGTCGACGGCGGCTTTCTTCAGGTCCGCATCCAGGCGCTGGAGCCGGTCACACGGGTTCTGGTGCCGCAGGCGGCGCTGCAGCGCGACCAGCGCGGCGATTTCGTACTGGTGGTCACCGACAAGCAGCTGGTGGAACAGAGGTACATCCAGACCGGCGATTCCTACGACAACGCGATCATCGTCCTGGACGGTCTGCGCGAGGGCGAAAGCGTCATCGTCGAAGGACTGCAACGGGTCCGGCCCGGTGTCGCGGTGGATGCCGTCACCGCCAGCTACGGGGATTGATCCATGTTTTCATCGGTCTTTATCAACCGCCCGAAGACCGCGCTGGTGATCTCGCTGGTGCTGACCATCATGGGGGCAATCGCCTATTCGGTGCTGCCGGTTGCGCAGTTTCCCGACCTGACCCCACCCGTGGTCAACGTTTCGGCCAACTATACCGGCGCCAATGCCGAAACGGTCGAAAACACGGTGGCCGCGCCGATCGAGGCGCAGGTGAACGGCGTCGACGACATGCTCTACATGACATCGAGTTCATCCGACAACGGATCGTATTCGCTGCAGGTGACATTCGAAGTCGGTACCGACCCGGATATTGCCTCGGTCAACGTGCAGAACCGGGTGGCACAGGCGATGGCGTCGCTGCCGACCGAAGTGACATCTTCTGGCGTGGTGACGCAGAAGTCATCGACCAACATGCTGATGGTGGTCACCCTGACCTCGCCAAATGACACCTACGACGCGGTGTTTCTGGCCAACTATGCATCAATCAATCTCAAGGATGCATTGGCGCGGGTCGCGGGCGTCGGCAAGGCGGACGTGCTTACCGATCTGAAATACGCCATGCGGATGTGGATGGACCCCAACAAGATGGCGGCGCTGTCGATCACACCCGGTGATTTGATCGCCGCGATCCGCGAACAAAACATCGAGGTGTCGGCCGGTCAGATCGGCGCGCCGCCTGCCCCGGACGATCAGGCGTTTCAATATACCATCAAGACCAAGGGCCGGCTGACCACGGTTCAGGAATTCGAAAACATCGTGGTGCGCACCGGCGATGCCGGCGCCATCGTCCGGGTCAAGGACATCGCCCGCGTCGAACTGGGCGCGCAGTTCTATAGCGCTTCGGGCTATTATCAAGGCAAGCCGGCCACCGTGCTGGGCATCTATCAGGCACCCGGTGCCAACGCGCTGGCGGTTTCCGAACTGGTTACAGCCGAGCTGGAACGGCTGTCGCGCGCCTTCCCCGACGACATTGAATACGAGGTCCCCTTCAACACCACTGACTTTGTCGAACAGTCGCTGAACGACGTGGTGTCGACCCTGATGCTGACCTTTGCGCTGGTCATTTCCGTGGTGTTCATCTTCCTCGGCAGCTGGCGTGCGACCATCATTCCGGCTGTGGCGATCCCGGTTTCGCTGATCGGCACCTTCGCGTTCCTGCTGGCCTTTGGCATGTCGTTGAACACGATCTCGCTGTTCGCGCTGGTGCTGGCCATCGGCATCGTGGTCGATGACGCCATCGTCGTGGTCGAGAACGTCGAAAGGATCATCGCGGATGAGGGTCTGTCGCCGCCCGAAGCCACGCTCAAGGCGATGGGCCAGATCACCACGCCGGTCATCGCCACCACGCTGGTTCTGCTGGCGGTCTTCGTGCCGGTGACCTTTATGCCGGGGATCACCGGGCGGCTGTTTTCGCAGTTCGCGGTCACCATTTCGACCGCTGTTGTGATTTCGTCGATCAACGCGCTGACGCTGTCGCCTGCGCTGTGTGCGCTGGTGCTGAAACCCCGGTCCGGCCCGCCCAAGGGGCTGCTGGCGATGTTCGAAAAGGGCATCGACGGGGTGCGCGGCGGTTACATGGCAGTGGTCAGCCGGCTGCTGCGGATCCCGCTGATCAGCCTCGCGATCATCGCGGCTGTCGGGTTGGGCATGGGTACCATTATAAAAAACACATCCATGGGGTTCATCCCGCTGGAGGACAACGGCTACCTCTTTGTCGATATACAGCTGCCCGATGCCGCCACGCTGACCCGCACAGAAGTCGTTTCGGCCCGCGTCAACGACCAGCTGCGCGAGATCGACGGGGTTGCAAACACGGTACTGGTGAACGGCTTTTCGCTGTTGAACGGGCTGACGGTAAACGGTGCGATGATCATCGTGAACCTCGACAACTGGGACGAGCGGCAAACACCGGAGTTGAGCGCGGATGGTATCCTGGAGCAGATCCTGCAGGTGGCCTGGGGCGAATCCGCCGCCTCGATCGTGGCCTTCAACGCGCCGCCGATCCAGGGGCTTGGCCTGTCGGCCGGGGTCGAGATGGAGGTGCAGCAGACCGGCGGCGGCAGCCCGCAGGATCTGGCCGCAGCGGTCGGGTCGCTGGTCTATGCCGCCAACCAGACCGAAACCATCGGCCAATCCTATACCACGTTCCGGGCCAACGTGCCGCAGCTGTTTGTCGATCTTGACCGCGAAAAGGCCAAGACGCTGGATGTTTCCGTGGCCGAAGTCTTCCAGACGATGCAGGCTCATCTGGGGTCGTTTTACGTCAACGACTTTAACCTCTTTGGCCGGGTGTACCGGGTGATGATCCAGGCCGAAGGAACCTATCGCGACAAGGTCGACGACATCTCGAACCTCTACGTGCGCTCGCAACAGGGCGAAATGGTACCACTGGGCACGCTGGTGGACGTCGAAAACGTGCTGGGGCCCATCCTGCTGAAACGGCACAACCTGTTCCGTTCGGCCACCGTGACGGCGATTCCGGCACCGGGTCTGTCCACCGGCGACGCCATCAACACCATGACCGAGGTCACCGCCACGGCCCTGCCGCCGGGATATGCCTTTGAATGGACCGGCACCGCGCAGCAGCAGCTGTCATCAGGCGGGCTGGTGCAGGTGATCCTCGTGATGGCGGTGCTGTTCGGCTACCTCTTCCTGGTTGGCCAGTACGAAAGCTGGACGATGCCGGTGGCGATCCTGCTGTCGGTCATCGTGGCGCTGTTCGGGGCCGTCGCGGCGGTGGCCGTGGTCGGCAGCGACATCAACCTCTACACACAGATCGGGATGATCATGTTGATCGGGCTAGCCTCGAAAAACGCGATCCTGATCGTGGAATTCGCGATGGAGCAACGTCAACACGGCCTGTCGATCATCGAGGCCGCCGGAGAGGCTGCCCGCCAGCGATTCCGCGCGGTGATGATGACGGCGCTGTCGTTCCTGCTGGGCGTGATTCCGCTGCTGGCCGCCAGTGGCGCCGGGGCCGCGAGCCAGAGGGCCATCGGCGTCGCGGTTTTTGGCGGCATGCTGGCCGCGACCGTTCTGGGCGTCATCCTCGTTCCTGTCCTCTATGCGGTGATGCAAGGCCTGCGCGAACGCATCAAGGGGTCCGCCAAGACGGACGACACGGTGGCCTCTGCCGAGTAGACCAGCCGTCGTCGGCCCGGCGCTGCCAGGGCCGACGACGTATCCGCGCAGGGATCCGGATGCACCTTGCATCCGATCCTTAACAAAGCCATGAGTTCGCGGATGAACCAGCTACCCTCGAAATTGCAACTCCGGGCCGAGCGCAAGGGCAAGAAGCGTGACGAAAAGAAGCGCCAGATCGCCGAAAGCGCGCTCAGCGCGCTCAAGGAACTCGGCTATGCCAGCACCAGCCTGCGCGACATCGCCGCCAAGTCCGACCTGTCGCTGGGCATGCTGCACTACTATTTCGAGGACAAGACCGAGCTGATCATTTTTTGCGTCAGCATGTACAAGCGCGAGTTCGTCCGGGGCATGTCAGAGGCCATTGACGGCGCCCAGAACCGCGACCAGATGATCGCGGCCTTCGCCGAGGCGCTGGTGCGGTCGATCATCGACGACAAGGCCATTCACCGGTTGTGGTACGACATTCGCAATCAGGCGATGTTCGACACCGCGTTCCAGCCGATCGTGGAAGAGGTCGAATCCATGTTGATCGACGTGGTACGTCGTGCCCTGCGCGCCGCTGGCCAGCCGGACAGGGATGTCGAGATTCAATATGCGCTGCTGGACGGCGTATTCCGTTTCCTGATGCAAAAGCAGATCACAAGCGACCCGCCGCCGTCGCGACAGGAACAATTGAACGCCATGCGCGCCGTTCTGCAGGGGTTCCTGTAACCGGTCAACCGTTGGCCCGGCGCACGGCCTGAATAAACCGGTCGCGGATCGTCACCGGGTGCTTTTCAATAACCGGGACCGGGATATTCCCGGGGTCGCACTTGCACACGATGATCGTCATCCGGTTGCTTTCCAGCGCGTCTTGCAGGGCTTCAGCGGCCTGTCCGGCGTCGCATTCCACCACCCTTTCGCATCCGCATGCCTCGGCCACCCGCGCCAGCGAGGTCTTGCGCCCCGCATAGGTCGGCTGGTCCCCGGTTGATCCGTAGCTGCCATTGTCGACGATAAAGAGCGTAAAGTTATCCGCCACGTTATTGGCGATGGTTGGCAGCGTGCCGAGGTTGGTCAGAACCGATCCGTCACCGTCAATTGCAACCACGCGGGCCTCTTGCACCAGTGCCAGCCCCAGCCCGATGGAGGACGCCAGCCCCATTGTCCCCAACATGTAAAAATTCGACGGCTGGTCGCCCATCATGTGCAGTTCCTGCGACGGCAGCCCGATGTTGCATACGACCAGTTCATCCCTCAGAACGGGAAGCAGGCTTTGGATCACCTCGGACCGGTTCATTGCGCCTCTCCCCAGAATGTCGCATCCGTCAGGATTGCCGTGGGTTTGCTGCTCATGAAGGTATGGCGCAGGATACCGGGGAATTCGCGGGCGTCCTGCGCGCGGTGGAAATGGTAGGTCTGGATGTTCAGCTGCGCCAGAATCGCCTTGGTGTGAACGGCCATTTCCACCTGGCAGGCCACCGGTTCACCGACTTCGCCGCGATAACTGATCAGCATCGGCAGCGGCATATGGTAATACTGGATCAGCGTCGCCAGCGCGTTCACCGTCACGCCCAGCGCCGTGTTCTGCATGATGATGCAGGGCCGTGTGCCCCCCAGGAACGCCCCTGCGCAGAGCCCCATGCCTTCGTCTTCCTTGTTGGCCGGTACATGGCGGATGCGGTCGCTCGCATCGATTTCCTCGAGCACACCTTTTAGCTGCTTGCAGGGCACCGATGTGACAAAGCCGATGCCGGCATCGACCATGTCCTGTACCAGTTTCCGACTGCCTGACATGCATGCCTCCCTGACGCAATTGCCGGCCCACTGTGACCCGGCGCAGACCGCGCGGCAAGGTCAGTTGCCCGCGTCCCGCAACCAGCCTGCCAGAAAGGCCACCGCCGCGTCCAGATTGGCCTTGGCTGGATCGCTCAGCCCTTCGGCCACTTCGCCGAAATCGCGCCCACCGATGGCCAGAACATGCGCCGCAGGCCGATGGCCAAACAGATCCCCGGCCAGACGCATGGCCGCCTGCGGCGTGACCGTGTGACTGCCCAGCGTCTGCGGCGCCTCGCCAGACAGCGGCGCAAAGACAAATTGCGCCCCTAGATCCACCGCCGCGTCGGCAAAGACCACGTGACCAGCCCCGGCGATTGGCGCGGCATGATCCACCGTCAACTGATAGTCACAGTCGACCGCGACACCGGGCAAACCCAACGCCGCGATCCGCTCAGCCAGCGCCGGGCCGACCCCGTCATCACCGCGCCCGGGATTGCCATAGCCGATGACCAGAACCGTCACGGGCTCTGCAATGCGCTGTCGATCAGCACGTCATTGCTGTCGAACAGTTCCACTTTCAGCGGCATCTGGCCCAGTGCATGGGTCGCGCAGCTGAGACAGGGATCATAGGCGCGGATCGCCACCTCGAGATGGTTCATCATGCCCTCGGTGATCACCTCCTGCCCCGAGATATGCTTGTTCGCCACATCCCGGATCGACCGGTTCATCGCCTCGTTGTTATGCGTGGTTGAGACGATCAGGTTGCAGAACGTCACCTGGTCGTTCTCGTCGACCTTGTAATGATGGATCAGGTTGCCGCGCGGCGCCTCGATCACGCCGACGCCTTCGTGACGCCGCTCACCTTTGACCACCAGGTCGGTTCCCTGCAGGTCGGGATCGTTCAGCAGCTCGCGGATCTTTTCGACGCAATGCACCACCTCGATCATCCGGGCCCAATGATTGTCCAGCACGCCATGGATCAGCGGCGTGTCAAAGGCCGCGTGCAGATCTTCGTGGGCCTTGGCGGCGAGCGGTGTGTCGATCAGATCGGCGGTATTCATCCGCGCCAGCGGCCCAACACGGTACCAGCCATCGTCGGCCCCGATCGAGTTGATGTAGGGGAACTTCATGTAGGACCAGCGGCGCACGTCCTCGGTCAGGTATTCGTGGTAGCGGCTGTCGTCGACCTGATCGAAGATCGCCTCGCCGCGCGCATCCAGCATCCGCAGATTACCATCGTAGAGATCAAGCGCACCGTCCCCGGGCCGCACCAAGGACATGTAATTCGACGGCTGCCCCCCGAACTTGGCAATAAAGTCTTTTTCCCGCAGGCAGTAATCCCGCGCCAGCGCCAATGCCTCCAGCGCCCAGTCCTGCATCTCGTCGATCTGGGCGAGGAATTGATCGCGCCGTTCGGTGGACAGGTTGCGGTTGATGCCGCCGGGGATCGCGCCGGTGCCGTGGATCTTCTTGCCCGCCGTCGCCTCGATGATCTCCTGCCCGTATTTCCGCATCAATACCGCGCGGTGGCCCAGCTCGGGGTTCTGGCGGATGATCTCGAACACGTTGCGCTTTTCCGCCGGAGAGCCGAAGCCGAACAGGATGTCTGGGGCCGAGAGATGAAAGAAATGCAGCACGTGGCTCTGCATCACCTGCCCATAATGCATCAGCCGGCGCATTTTCTCGGCCGTTGGCGTCAGCTGATCGACCCCGACGATCCGGTCCATCGCCTTGGCCGCGCACAGGTGGTGACTGACCGGGCAGATGCCGCAGAGCCGCTGAACGATGACAGGCACTTCCCACAACAGGCGTCCCTGGATAAAACGCTCGAATCCGCGAAACTCGACGATATGCAGCCGCGCCTCGTTCACGTTGCCCTGCCGATCCAGATGAACCGTGACCTTGCCGTGACCCTCGACGCGGGTGACCGGATCGATTTCCAGAATGCGGGGTTTGTCCATGGTGCTTTCCTCCGCTCAGTCGAACCGCAGCTCGGTGCGTTCAAAACCCCGGAACTTGCCATCCAGCAGCGCGATCAGCGTATCATGGATGATATCCCCCGAGGGCGCGCATCCGGGGATCTGCAGGTCGATCTCGACCACCTCGGAGCAAGGGTACACCCGGTCCAGCAATAGCGGCAACACCGGGTCATTGGGCACCGTGTTCGTCAGGTTGCGGGTATACGGACTGGACAGATAGGCCTCGTCCAGGCAATCGCGCAGCGGGTCGTCGGAATGCATGATCGCGTTGCGCATCGCCGGCAGCCCGCCCATGATCGCACATTGCCCCAGCGCCACCAGCACGTCGCAGTTACGGCGAAACTCCTGCAGGGTATGCACATTTTCTTCATTACAGCATCCGCCCTCGACGATGCCGATATCACACCGCCCGGTGAACCGTTTCAGATCGTTCAGCGGCGACCGGTCGAATTCCACCCGCGCCATCAGGTCGATCAGCCGTTCGTCCATGTCCAGGATCGCCATGTGGCATCCAAAACAACCCGCCAGAGATACGGTGGCGATGCGCGCTTTGCGATCCGTGCTCATTCGCTGTCCCCTTCGTCACCGATCAGACCGTGGTCGTATTCGCGTTCCCCGATCGGAATGCTGAAGCCTTCGCGCTTGCGGATGATGCAGCCGACCGGGCAGACCTGCCTGGAGACGGCGTGATCGTTGATATCGGCATCCGTATGCGCCAGATCACTGCCATTGACGGCAACACGGCGGTGAATGCCGCGCCCGACATAGCCAAAGATCCCCTTGCCATCGACATCCGCCGACGCCCGGATACAGCGCCCGCAGCTGATACAGCGGTTGGTGTCCAGCGCGATATCCGGGTGGCTGGCATCGACCGGGCGGCAGGGTTCCAGCCCCGGAAAGCGGAACGGTTCCACCATTTCCAGCCGATAGGCCATGGCCTGCAGCTCGCAATTGCCACTTGCCTCGCAGACCGGGCACAGGTGATTGCCTTCCTGAAACAGCATCTCGACCAGATGCCGGCGCATGGTGTTAAGATGATCGGTTTCGTTATCGACCACCAGATCCGGCGCCGCCGGCTGTGTGCAGGCCGCCGCGCTGCGGCCGCTTGCCTTGACCGTGCAAACCCGGCAACCGCCCTGATGGCGCAATCCTTCGACATCGCACAGCCGTGGGATATAGATACCGGCGGCATCGGCGGCCTCCATGATCGTCTGCCCCGGTGTCGCCGTGACCTCGACCCCGTCGATGGTAAAGGTGAAACTGTCGCCGCTCATTGGGTGAAATCCCTATCAAAGATATAGGAACGCCGCTGCGCGATCGAGCGGGCCTCCTCGATGGCGTCCTGAATATCAAACGTCGGTTGCGTGCGGTCGCCGCCACCCTTCAACATCGCCGAATACAGCAGCGGAAAGTTCTTCAGCGTGCTCAGGATCGGGTTGGGCGAGGTCTGGCCCAGTCCACAGCGGCTGGTTTCCATGATCGTCGCGGAATACTCGCGGATGTAATCCAAATCCGCCTGCTTGCCTTGCCCGGCCCGGATCTTCTGAACCGCCTTGTGCAGGAACACGTTCCCGACCCGGCAGGGCGTGCAATAGCCACAGCTTTCATGCACGAAAAAACCCATGTAGTAATCGACGATTTCTAGAATGTTGCGATGCGGGCCAAAGATCATCACCGCGCCGCCGGTGGGCAGATCGCCGAACACCAGCCGGCGGCCAAAGTGTTCGCGCCCGATGATCGTGCCGCTGGGGCCGCCCACCATCACCGCCGCCGCCTCGGGCGCGCCGGCCATGTCCAGCAATTCGGCCAGCGTCAGCCCGTATTCCAACTCGTAAATGCCGGGGTTCAGACAGTCGCCCGACACGCTGAACAGCTTGGTTCCCGGGCTGGTGTCGGTCCCCATACCGCGAAACCACTCGGCGCCCCGGTCCATCACCCGCGCGATATGACAGAAGGTTTCCACGTTGTTGACCACGGTCGGCAGACCGAGATATCCGCGTTCAGTTGGCAAGGGCAGCCTACCCTTGGGTTCTCCCGGCAGCCCCTCGCAGGAGCTGATCAGCGCACCCGCCTCGCCACAGACATAGGATCCCGCACCCATCTGCAACCGGACGTCGAAATGACTTCCCTCCATCCCCATGATGTTGCGTCCCAGCAAGCCGCGCGCACGGCGGTCGTCCAGCACTGCCAGAATGTGATCGCGCATGTAGGTGTACTCACCGCGCAGGTAGATCAGCCCTTCTTCGGCTCCTATCGCGCGGGCGGCAACTGTCATGCCCTCGACCATCAGATGCGCCCGCTCGGTCAGCAACACCCTATCTTTGAATGTGCCCGGCTCGCCTTCGTCCGCGTTGCAGAAGACGAACCGTCGAGTTGAATCGTTCTGGGTGGCATGGCGCAGCTTTTTCCCCGCTGGGAACCCGGCACCGCCACAGCCGCGCAACCCGCTGTCTTCAATAATGTCGATCACCTGTTCCGGACGCATCTGCAGCGCCTTCTTCAGACCTGAATCGGCAGGAACCGGCCCCAGCAGAACCGCACCGGCACGGCGAATGTTGTTTCGCACCGCGTCCCGGATCCGATCTTGGGGCGGTTTCTCGTAATACCGCGATCCAATCAACAAACCCGGGTCCACGCCCTCTTTCAACTGCGTGACGAGATCCCGCACCCGCTCGGCTGTCAGGCTGGTCAGTACCACGTCGTTGATCATTGCCGCAGGAGCCTGATCGCACATACCGATGCAGGCCGTCACTTCAAGCGAGAACGCCCCGTCGCCAGAGGTCTGCCCGACCTTGATCCCCAGTTCGGCCTCGAACGCCGCAATCACCGCGTCCAGTCCCGAGAACCGGTCGACGATATCGTCGCACAGCCGGATGGTGACCCGGCCCTTGGGCGCGTCCGACAGAAAGGAATAAAAACTTACGACCGCGTCCACGGCCACGCGGGTCAACCCGGTGGCGCTGGCGACGACCTCCATCACCTCGGGGGAAACGCAGCGGAACCGGGTCTGCACCTCTTGCAGAATGTCCAGCATACGGTGCGGATCATCGTCGAAACGGGCGCAGATCGCCTCGATCTCGGCAGGCGTCGCTATGTCTGTCTGGCTCTGAACCAAGGCTGTCCCCGTTCTTGTGGCTGCACCATGGGAACACGATAATCAGGGTTTGTGACAGTCAGAATTGATTTGGCGCAAACCGAGCCGCTTGCCTGCCAAGTCTGCCGGGTTTCCCGGCAGTAACCTGGCGTTTACGCCCTTGTCCGGCTGAGTTTACCCGGAAATCGCGGCATTTTGGCGCTTTATCGCGGAAACAGCCGCAGAAACAGGCCTCGCGGCAGAAACCGTCCGCCTCGAAACAACCACGAAAACACCGTCGGAAAGGCGGTCGCGAATCTGCGCCCCTCGATAGCCCGCACGACCTTTTCGGCCGCCCGCTCCGGCGAGACGATGAAAGGCATGTCAAAACTGTTCTTGTCAGTCAGGCGCGTGCGGATGAACCCGGGGTTAACCAGCCGCACCCGAACCCCGGTGCCGCGCAGATCGGCCTGCATGTTTTCGGCCAGATGCATCAGCGCCGCCTTTGACGCGCCATAGCCGATCGCCCCTGGCAACCCCGAATAACCAGCCAGCGACCCGATAAGAACCACCATACCGCTGTCACGGCGGGCCATGTCCGGCACCACACGGCCCAGAACCCGCACCGCCCCCGTGAAATTGGCCTCGCACATCCGCTCCGCCTGCTCGGCGTTCCACTCCTGTGCCGTCATCGGATCGTATTGCCCGACACAGTATATCACCCCGTCAACCAGCCCTGCCCGGCTGACGGCCCGCGCCACATCCGCGCTGTCGGTGACATCCAGCGGCAAGGCCGTAGCCTGCCGCAGCGATCCGGCCAGAGCCTCCAGCCGGTCGCGGCTGCGCGCCGACAGGATCAACCGCGCGCCGCGCCGGTCCATGTGCTGTGCCAGGGCACGGCCCAGCCCCTCGCTGGCGCCGACGATCCACCATCTTTGCCCGTCGAACATGCTATGGTCCTTCGCGGCGCATGGTCGCCGTTAACTCTCCCACACGCAGCCCGAACTTGCGCAACTCGGACCGGTTCAGAATGGTTCCGTTCTCCATGAGGTACAGCCAGTCGGTCACGTCCAGAACGTGGCCACCAGCGGATTCGGGCAAACGGATCCGATAAGTCATCGACAGCGTTGCGCCCGAGACCTGCCCCTGCGCCTGCCCGATGATATCGTCGGCGGTTGCCGTAAAACTGCCATTCTCACCCAACGTCAGCGCCCATTCCCGCTCCTGCGTGCCGCCGTTGGCATAGGCAAAGCTTTCGGACAGGGTTCCGGTCGACCCGCTCCAGGTGCCCTGCATCCGCGCCACGAAACGCGACACCAGACGCCCGCGAAAATCGTGGATCATTCCTTCGGAAACGATCGGCCCGTTCAGATGCACCGCCATGTCGAACGCCGGCCCAGTCTCGGAATAGTGGCCGGGTTTTTGCGTTCGAAACCCGAAACCGGGGCGAAACAACAGTAGGGCCAAAAGGACGACCAGCAGCAAAAGGGCTAGTTTCATAATGCGAGAACCTCTCTGGGAAGGCGAAAGACCAGCGCGATGGCGATCAGTTTCAGGACACAAGGCACCACGGCATAAGCAAAGCTGAGCGACATAAGCGCCTCGCGGTCGTTTAGTGATCCGGGGGTGAACCCCGAAACCTCGAGAGCGGGCAACAGCACCACCGCCGCCACGGCCAGCGCCAGTTTTCCGGCAAGGAACCACAATCCAAAGGCCTGACCGGCGGGCAGACCCGCCCGCCGCAACGTGGCCGAAAACACCACCGGCAATATCACCATGTCCGCGCCCAGCGCCGCGCCCGAACCGATGCAGACCAGCGCAAAGGGTACCGCGGCGCCCGGTCCCAGCATCGCGGCCCAGACAAAGGAGGCCACCGCCAGCACCATTGCCGGCAGCAAGACGGCGCGGACACCGAAACGGTCGCTCAACCGGGTCCACAGCGGTACCGACACCCCCGCAGCGATAAAAAACAGGATCAGAAAACCGCCGGCCTGTCCCGGCAGCATCAAGCGATCCTCGACAAAAAACAGGAACAGCGTCGACGTCATCGCCACCGGCAGGCTGTTGACCAGAGCCAGCAACAACAACTGCCCCCCGCCCGACGACATGAGCCCGGCCAGGCTCAGCGCCGCACCCTCGGGCGGGTCGGGCCGCCACAGGGGCCGCGTCACCCAAAAGGTGCCAGCACAGACCAGCGCCAACAACACGCCGAACCCCGCATACTGGGCTGCGGGTCCGGCCAGCTGCAACAGGATCACCGGTACCAGCGCCGCCAGCACGACACCAACCAGCGTTCCCGTCTCTCGAAACCCTGCCAGCCGGATCAATGCCTGCGCGTCCGGGGCAATCGCGGTGCTTTGACTGTAAAACAGGATCGCGCCCAGGCTGTAGCCGGTGAACAGGACCACCAGCGTCAGCACCAGCCAAAGGTCGGGACGCAGCAGCGGCGAAACGGAAAACAAGGCGAGGAACCCGAGCCCCATCGCCGCGCAGGCCAGCCCGGCAAATCCGGTACGAAACCGCGGAAAACGGTCGACAAGTCGGCCCAGCAAGGGATCCTGCGCGAAATCCATCACCCGGATGCCGATCAGGATCGCCCCCAGCATCGACAGGCTCAGGCCCAGTTCGGTCACCGCATACCGCGGCAAATGGATGTACAGGGGCAATCCCGCCGCCGCCAGCATAAACGCAAACAGACCGGCCCGCGCATACATCACTGCCCCCTCAGACGCGGCCCCAGACGCGCGATCCGGCTTTGTGGCGACAGCCAGATGCCCAGAAACCGCTGCTGAATATTTGGCGTGTTCAAAGCGCAAAGGCGGCTGCCGTTCATCCACAGCGATAGATCATTGGCGCCCTTCGACACCGCCGTGATCGCGTCACCCCGGCCCACGTCACGGTAACAGGCCTCCAGATCGCGGCTGAGCTTGGCATGATCCGCACGGTCGCCTTCGATCCGCCGGATCTCCTGCATCGTGGCTTCCAGCAATTGCGCGCCCGAGAACCCGCGCCGGTAAGCCAGTTGCAGCGCCATCGGCGCCTGCCAGCGAAACGCCCCGCCGCCCGTCGTATAGAGCGAGGCGTCGTATATCGGCGCGCCCAGCCAGCGAATGGTGGCCGCGCCCAGTTGCACCGGGTCATGCAAACCCGACCGTTCCAGATCGGCGCTGGCGGACAGCGACAAAGGCCATGCCATGACCGCTGCGATCACGAACCTACGCATGGGCCAGCTCCACCTGGAGGACATTGGTCTGCCCCACCGCAAATGTCGCCGCGCACAGTTCAAGGTAGTACTTCCAATTGCGCAGAAACGCCCCGTCGTAACCGAGGCTTGCGACCTTGGGCGCCTTGGCCAACAGACGTTCGGCCCAAATCCGGCAGGTCCGCGCATAATCCTGGCCAAAGCCATGGACATCGCGCACCTGCAAGCCAGCCAGCCCGGCCTGTTTCCGGATCGTGCCTTCGGACAGCAGCATACCGCCGGGAAAGGTGTACTGCCGGATATAGTCGGAATTGGTCCGGTATATATCAAAGTAGCCGTCGTCGACGGTGATCGCCTGCACCATCGCACGCCCGTCTCCAGCCAACCGGTTCTTCAGCGTCGCAAAGTACCCCGGCCAGTAACGTTCCCCAACCGCCTCGATCATTTCGATGGAAACGATGTTGTCGAATGTGCCGGTCGTCTTGCGGTAATCCTGCAACCGCAGCTCGGCCCGGCCGTCCAGCCGTGCATTTGCATAGCCCAGCTGGCTCGGCGAGATGGTGATGCCCGTCACCCGGCGGCCCTGATCGGCGGCGCGCTCTGCGAATCCGCCCCAGCCGCAGCCGATTTCCAGAACGCTTTCGCCTGCACCCAGCCGATCCAGCACCCGATCGTATTTACGGGTCTGGGCGCGGACGAGGTCGTCGTCACCGGGCGCGAACATCGCCGAGGAATACGTCATCCCCTGGTCCAGCCAGAGTTGGTAGAACTCATTGCCGACGTCGTAATGCGCGCGGATGTTGCGCGCCGCGCCGCGCATCGAATTGGCGCGGACCACCCGGTCGATGGCACGAAACTTCAGCGTGCTCCAGAAACCCGGACGGGCATATGTGCCCAGCGCCGCCCGGTTCTGAAGCGCGACGGTCACGAGGTTCTCGATCGAGGAGGTCTCCCACAAACCGGCGACATAGGTTTCGCCCAGCCCAATATCCCCGCGCGCCGCAATCGAGGTAACGGCGGACCAGTCGCGCAGGTGAATGTCAGCCTCGGGCGCGCCCTGACCGAAATCGTGCACCGTGCCTTCGGGCGTGGTCAGCCGCAGACGACCGGCGTTCAGGTTGGCGCAGGTTTCCAGGAAATCGTGGCGCACGCGGTTGGTCACGAATTGCATCAGCTCACCTCTTGTTGTGGCGGGACCGGGCGCGGGCGGAACGGCGCGCCTTTGAGTTTCAGGCGCAACGCCTGCCAATGGATCAGGACCAGCACCCGCAGCGCCCAGGCCGGCCGGCGCAGACCCGACCACAAAATGCCCGCGTTGGTCAGCCTGCGGCGGGGCCCTGCCAGCGTGGCGATGACACCTTCGTCACCGTTTTCGTGCAGGATACGAATGGCGATCCGGTCGGCGCGGACGTCGAAATTGAAATGGTACTGGCCCTCGACCTGCTGGAACGGCGAAACGTGAAAGATCTTCTCAGCGCTCAGACGGTCGCGGCCATCTATCGCCGCGAACCCCGGTTTGTGACAGAGATAACTGTGGCGGTCGCCAAAGGTGTTGTTGACCTCGGCGATCACCGCCCGCAACTCGCCCCCCTCCATCGCCAGCCAGAAACTGACCGGGTTGAACACGTGACCGAGGTAGCTGGGTTGAGTCAGCAGCATCACCTGCGCACCCTGCAAACCGGCATGCGCAAAAATCTCGCGCGCCCACTCCACACCACGCCCCTGACCGCGCGGTCCGCCATGGTTGCGGTCATGCACCGCGCTCAGGTTGAACCGGTTGCGCGAGAACAAGGCCGGGCCGCCGCGCGTTTCGGGATCGATCAACACCATATCCACGCCATAACGGAACGCGTGGCGTACCCTACCGCGTCGCGCGTGGGTGGTGATGCCGCTGATGTGTTCCGGCGGCATCATGCCGGAATCCGCTCCATCTGGCGCGCCACGCGCACCGCGCTGGCAAAGCCATCCTCATGGAACCCGTGCCGCAGCCAGGCCCCCGCGTACCAGGTGTTGCGCTGCCCCTGCAGGTCGGCGACCCGACGCTGTGCCTTTAGTGCGGCGCGGTCGAATACCGGGTGGCGAAAGGTATTGACGTCATAGATCATCTCGTCCCGCACAGGGGTCGCCGGGTTCAGCGAAATGAACAACGGATCGCGTTCGGGAATGTTCTGTAGCCGGTTCATCCAATAGGTCACGCCGATCGCGGTTTCCTTCCGTTCCGATTGCGCCTTGTAGACCCAGCTGCTCCAGGCTGCCCGCCGCCGCGGCATCTGCGCCGGGTCGCGGTGCAGAATCACCTGATTGTCCTGGTACCTGATATCCCCCAGCGCCGACTGCTCGGCGGCCGAGGGCTGCTGCAACATGCTCAGCGCCTGATCGGGATGACAGGCCATGATCACCTGATCGAACCGCTCGGCGCCGTAGCGGGCGCTGTGAACAGTGACGCCGAGCGCATCGCGCGCGATGCCGCGCACCGGCGTCGACACCCTCAGGTCGCAACCCAGGGTCGTCAGCCGCTGCGCCAGACGCCGGACATATTCGATGCTGCCGCCGTCGACAGTCCACCACTGGTGCTGCTCCAGCCCCAGCAGCGAATGATTTCGGAAGAAGCTGACCAGGGTCCGGGCCGGGAAATCACGGATGCCTTCGGTTGGCGTCGACCAGATTGCGCCGCAGATCGGCAGCAAATAATACCTCTGGAACCAGTCGCCCAACGCCAATTCGTCAACCAGATCGCCGATGGTCGCGTCGTCCGTCGTTGCGAATTCCTCGGCCCGCGCGTTGAACCGCAGAATGTCGCGCACCATACGCATGAACCCCGGACGCGCCAGATTTCGCCGCTGCGCGACCAATGCGTTCAGGCTGTACAACGCGTATTCCACGCGCCCGTTGTCGACC
This sequence comes from Seohaeicola saemankumensis, assembly GCF_020171285.1. Lineage (GTDB taxonomy): Bacteria > Pseudomonadota > Alphaproteobacteria > Rhodobacterales > Rhodobacteraceae > JAIUZI01. The sequence continues at coordinate 278,785 of NZ_JAIUZI010000004.1, read as the reverse complement.
GAGGCGCCAAAGGTCATGTCGCTCTTGGCAACCGGCACATCCAGATCGCGAAACATCGCCGTCAAATGCGGATAGTTCACGTAGTTGAACACGATAAAGCCGGTATCCACCGGCTGATCACCACGCAACCCGGCGTTGATGGTGCGGGCGTGCCCGCCCAGGCGGCCGTCTGCCTCAAAAAGCACGACCTTGTTGTGCGGCGACAGTCGGTATGCGGCGGCGAGGCCGGAAATCCCGCCACCAATGATGGCAATCCGCTGCTGGCTGTTGTGAGGGGCATCAAACGACATCGGTTCTCCATTCCTTTGAAAAGGTTACGGAGAGGCGCGGGCATCGGATCACAAAATATTTGTTGGGAGGATCAAGCCGGGGGCAACCAAGACCCCCGGTTTCAGGTTACAATACCGCGCTGGCCTGCATTTCCTCGGCAAAACTGGCAAAGAACTTGGCCGACAGTTTCTTGGCCGTTCCCTGAATCAACCGGCTGCCCAATTGGGCAATCTTGCCGCCGACCTCGGCCTTGGCGGTGTAGCTCAGGACCGTTTCGTCGCCATCCTCGATCAATGTGACTTCGGCTCCGCCCTTGGCGAACCCGGCCGCCCCGCCCTTGCCCTCGCCCGTCAGGGTGAAACCGCCCGGCGCGTTCGAGCGGTCCAGCGTCACCTGCCCGCCGAACCGTGCCTTGACCGGTCCGATCTTCAGCACGACCTTGGCTTCAAGCTCGTTCTCCGAGGTCTGGGTCAACTCCTCGCAGCCCGGAATGCAGGCTTTCAGCACCTCTGGATCATTCAGCCCGGCATAAACCACCTCGCGGGGGGCCTTGATGCGGATTTCCTCACTCAATTCCATGTCGTGTTCTCCTCCTTGACGACAAAATCAGGTCAGGGCGCGCGCCGCGCCCTGCTGGTTGTTCCGGATATGCGTATGGTCAGGCTGTCTGCTGCCCTTCGTCGGTGGCGTCCCGCACAGGCGCGTCGGTGTTCCGCCACAGGATGATCTCGGCCAGCACCGACAACGCGATCTCATGCGGATCGACGCCTTTCAGGTCCAGCCCCGCCGGCGATTTCAACCGCCGGACGTCGGCCTCGGGGAGCCCCGCGTCGATCAGCTTGGCGCTCAGCACCTCGGCCTTGCGGCGGCTGGCTACCATCGACACCCGTCGCGCCGGGCTGGTCACCGCCGCCTTCAGCGCGGCGCGATCGCCATTGCCCTGGCTGGCCACAACCACAAAATCACGCGACTGCAGCTCCAGCGCGCCCAGATCCTCGGGGTCAAACGCCGTGATCCCATCGCCGCCCTCCGGCAGATAGACACGAAACCCGGCCAGCGCCGCGTGACTGGCCAAGGCGCGGGCAATCGGCGTTTCGCCGAAAATCACCAGACGGGGCGGGTGTTCATAGGGTTCGATCAGCAAATCAACAGTCCCCCCGGACGGACAGCCACTTTTGTATGTTTGCACCCCGTCCGGGTCGGCAATCGCGACCACCTTGTCCGAGGGTTTCACACGGATCATCTGCGGCGCCCCCGCAAGCAGCGCGTCAGCCGCCGCGGCGCGCACCGCCCGCTGCACGCAGGCGCCACCAAGGTGCCCTAGTATGCGACCGTCGCGGGTGATCGCCGCCTTGGCCCCGGCCTTGGCCGACGTCGCATCCGCCGTGCGCATGACAGTCGCCACACAAAAGGCATCCCCCGCCTGCCGCAGCGTCCCGATGGTATCGAAAATATCAAACTGAGCCATGGTGTTCTCCTGTCAGAGCCGGGCAAATTCGGGTTCAAGCGCGGCCAGGGCAGGCAGCGAATTGGCGGGCAGATGGGCGTCAAGATACGGCGCGGCGGCCTGCATCGCGCCGGCCACGGGGGCATAGTCGCGCCACCCTTTCAACGGGTTCAGCCAGACGATGCGCCGGGCCTTGCGCTGCATCCGCTCCAGCACCTCCGCCAGCGCCTGCGGCTCCGAAGTGCAGTAGCCATCCGACAGGATCACCACCACCGTACGCCCGTTCAGCGCCCGGGCGCCATAACCGGCAAGGAAGCTCTCAAGACTGCCCGAGATATCCGTGCCGCCGCCAAAACCTTCGGCCATCAGCGACAGTCGCGCCGCCGCCCGCAGCGTGTCGTGATCCTTCAGCGCATCGGTCACCCGCATCAGACGGGTGTGAAACAGATAGGCATCGGCGCGGGTTCCACTGTCGAGAAGCCCCTTGAGAAAGGCAAGAAACACGCGCGCATAGACGGTCATCGACCCGCTCACGTCACAAATCGCCACGATCCGCATCGGTCTTGGCGGCCGGGCCCTGCGGTACAGGTCGATCGGCTCGCCACCCCGTGACAGGCTGGCCCGCAGGATCCGCCGCATGTCCAGAGCCGAACCGCGCGCCGCCCGCCTGCGCCGCCGCGACCGCCGGTCCCGGATCGCGCGAGCCAGATTGCGGGCCACCGCCTCGGCCTGCCGCAGGCTGTCTTCGTCCATCAGTTCGCGCAGATCCCGGCGGCTCAGGTTGTCCGTGCGCGTGGCAATCAGACGCCCGTCGCGGCCCTCGGCCTCGCCATCGCCTGCATCCGGCTGATCCGCCTCCTGCTGGCTCTCCGCGCCGCCGCTCAGCGGGTCCAGATGCGGCTGCCACAGCGGCTGGCGCGCAGCCTGCACCCTGACATGCGGGCTCGGTGCCTTGTCTTCGCGCTGTTTCCCCGCGTTGAACCAATAGGCGTCGAACAAATCGTCAAAGCGCCGCCATTCCTCGGCATCCCCCGCCAACAGCACCTGCAAGGCTTCGCGTGCCTCGGCCGGGTCGGTTGCCCGCACCGCCGCCAACGCCGTCATGGCCGCTCCGGTATCCCTCGGGCCCAGCAAGAACCCGTTCATCCGCAGATGCGCGACAAACCCCGCCATCCGGTCCGCCAGCCCCGCCGCACGGGATGGAAAGCGGGTCACCCCCATCACGCCACCTTGCCGATCAAACGGTCCATCACCTCGCGCGGGGCCGCGTCCCGGTCCGCCGCCGTCTTCAACAGGCACACCAGGCTGGCCTGCACCGCTTCGGGCGCCTGCGCCATGTCGTTCACCCCAAGTCCCGAAAGAGCCGCCGCCCAGTCCAGCATCTCGGCAATGCCCGGCACCTTCTCCATGTCCTCGCGGCGCAGCGCCTGCACCACGCCGACCACCTGACGCGCCAGCAGGGGCTCGACCCCGGGCATCCGCGCGGTCAGGATCGACAGTTCCGTCTCGCGGTCCGGGAAATCGACAAAGGCATAAAGACACCGCCGCCGCAGCGCATCGGACAAGTCGCGGGTGCCGTTCGCGGTCAGGATCACCATCGGCCTGACCTGCGCCGCAATTGTCCCCAACTCCGGAATCGTGATCTGGAACTCCGACAGGATCTCCAGCAGATAGGCCTCGAACTCCTCATCCGCCCGGTCGATCTCGTCAATCAGCAGAACCACCGGCTCCTCCGAAGAAATCGCCTCCAGCAAAGGTCGCTTCAACAGGTAGCGCTCGGAAAAAAGCTGCGCCTCCTCGGCCACCTCGGCGGCACGGATGGCCAGCAGCTGGCGCTGGTAGTTCCACTCATAAATCGCATGGCTGGCATCCAGCCCCTCATAGCATTGCAACCGGATCAGCCGCGCGTCCCGCGCCGCCGCCCACGCCTTGGCCACCTCGGTCTTGCCCACGCCCGCCGGTCCTTCCAGCAGCAGCGGCCGCCCCAGCGCCCCCGCCAGATGCAACGCCATGGCCAGACGGTCACCCGCGACATAGCCCTGTTCGGCCAGCGCCACCTGCACCTCACCAAAGCTCATCACGCGCATCCCCCTGTTTCATCTCTTTGCAAATACTCAATTCCCCGGCCACGCCGGGCGGAGAGGCCGACGCATCTCGCGCCGGCCCCAAACCTCATTCGTGCAGACCCAGATCATGGGCGGTCTTCCAAACCCGCCAGTGATCGTGCGGCATGTGGCTTTGCGTCAGACCAAAAGGCCGGAACGCATCATGCACCGCGTTCGAGAAGCAGGGCACGCCACCGACATTCGGGCTTTCGCCAACACCCTTGGCCCCGATCGGATGATGCGGGCTGGGTGTGGTGGTCCAGTCGGTCTGATAGTTCGGCGTTTCCCAGGCGGTCGGGATAAAGAAATCCATCAGCGTCCCGGTCTTGACGTTGCCGATCTCGTCATAGGCAATCTCCTGCCCCATCGCGATGGCCAGCGCCTCGGTCAGGCCGCCGTGGACCTGGCCTTCGATGATCATCGGGTTGATCCGGGTGCCGCAATCGTCCAGCGCATAGAAACTGCGGATGTCCGACACGCCGGTGTCCACGTCGATATCCAAAACACAGATATAGGCGCCAAACGGATAGGTCATGTTCGGCGGATCATAGTAGCTGACCGCCTCCAGCCCCGGCTCCAGCCCCGGGATCGCCTGGTTGTAGGCGGCAAAGGCGATCTCCTTCATCGACTTGAACCGCTCCGGCGCGCCCTTGACCACAAAGCGGTCGATGTCGAACTCGACATCGTCGTCGTGCACCTCCAGCAGATAGGCCGCGATCATCTGCGCCTTGGCGCGGATCTTGCGCGCCGCCATTGCCGTCGCCGCACCGGCCACCGGCGTGGAGCGGGACCCGTAGGTGCCCAGACCATATGGCGCGGTATCGGTGTCGCCTTCTTCCAGCGTGATGTCATCCGCCGGCAACCCAATCTCAGAGGCGATGATCTGGGCAAAGGTCGTCGCGTGACCCTGCCCCTGGCTGATCGTGCCCAGACGAGCAATCGCCGACCCGGTCGGGTGAATGCGGATCTCGCAGCTGTCGAACATGCCAAGGCCGAGGATATCGCAGTTCTTGACCGGTCCCGCGCCGACGATCTCGGTGAAATGCGTCAACCCGATGCCCATCAGCTTGCGGGTCTTGCCGGCCTTGAAGTCCTCCAGACGTTGCGCCTGTTCGGCCCGCAGCCCGTCGTAGTCCACCGCCTTCATCGCTTTGTCCCACGCGGTGTGGTAGTCACCGCTGTCGTACTCCCAGCCCAGCGCGGACTGGTAGGGGAACTGCTCCTTGCTGATAAAGTTGATCCGGCGCAGCTCGGCCGCGTCCATGTTCAGCTTGATCGCCAGCACCTCGATCATCCGCTCGATGAAATAGGCCGCCTCCGTCACCCGGAAGGAACAACGATAGGCCACGCCGCCCGGCGCCTTGTTGGTATAGACGCCATCGACCGCAAGATAAGCCACCGGGATGTCATAGGACCCGGTGCAGATGTTCATGAACCCGGCCGGGAACTTGGTCGGGTCGGCGCAGGCGTCAAAGCCGCCGTGATCCGCCGTGGTATGGCACCACAGGCCGGTGATCTTTCCCTCCTTCGTGGCCGCGATCTTGCCCTGCATCCAGTAATCGCGGGCAAAGGCGGTCGACATCAGGTTTTCCATCCGGTCCTCGACCCATTTCACCGGCTTGCCGGTGACGATCGAGGCCACGATGGAACAGACATATCCGGGATAGACGCCCACCTTGTTGCCGAATCCGCCGCCGATGTCCGGGCTGATCACCCGAATGTTGTGCTCGGCAATGCCCGAGATCAGCGAGGCCACCGTGCGCACCGCGTGCGGCGCCTGGAAAGTGCCCCACAGCGTCAGCTTGCCGGTCACCTTGTCCATGCTGGCGACCGATCCACAGGTTTCCAGCGGACAGGGGTGGGTGCGGTGGTAATAGACCATCTCCTCGGCCACCACGTCGGCCTCGGAGAGCACAGCCTCGGTACCTTCCTTGTCTCCCTGCTCCCAGGTAAAGATATGGTTGTTGTGTTTGCGCGGCCCATGCGCGCCTTCCATGTTGCCCGCGATATCCTCGCGCAACACGGGCGCATCCGGCTCCAGCGCCTTGAACGGGTCCACGACCACCGGCAGCTCGTCGTATTCGACCTCGACCAGTTCCACCGCGTCGGCGGCGATATAGCGGTCTTCGGCCACGACAAAGGCGACCTCCTGGCCCTGGAACAGCACCTTGCCGTCGGCCAGCACCATTTGCTTGTCCCCCGCCAGCGTCGGCATCCAGTGAAGGCCCAGCGGCGCAAGGTCCTCGGCTGTCAGCACCGCGATCACGCCCGGCAGCGCCAGCGCCGCCTCCTTGTTGACGCTGACCACCCGCGCATGGGCATAGGGCGAGCGCACGAAATCACCGAACAGCATGCCATCCAGCTTGATATCATCGACATAGTTGCCCTTGCCCTGGGTAAACCGCACGTCTTCGACGCGCTTGCGGGCACTGCCCATCCCCTTGAGGTTGGCGGTGCGTTCTTCGGGGGTTTGTACCTCGTCCTTCATTCCGCGGCCTCCTTCTGGGCGTTCAGCTGATCGGCCGAGGCCAGGATCGCTTTGACAATGTTCTGGTAGCCGGTGCAGCGGCACAGGTTGCCGGCCATGCCGAACCGGACCTCTTCCTCGGTCGGGGTCGGGTTCTCCTGCAGCAGGCGGTGCGCCCGGGTGATCATGCCCGGTGTACAGAACCCGCACTGCAGCCCGTGGTGCTCGCGGAACATCTCCTGGATCACGCCAAGCGATCCGTCCTCATTCACCAGCCCCTCGACGGTGGTGATGTCGGCCCCGTCCGCCTGCGCCACGAACACGGTGCAGGCCTTGACCGACTTGCCGTTCAGATCGACGGTGCAGGCCCCGCAATGCGAGGTTTCGCAGCCGATGTGCGGCCCGGTGATGCGCAGATCTTCGCGCAGGAAATGGATCAGCAGCGTGCGCGGCTCGGCCAGCGCTTCGACGGCCTTGCCGTTCACCGTCATTTTCACATGCATCTTTGACATGTCTGTCTCCTCCTCAGGACGCGCGATCGGCGGCGCGGTCAATCGCGCGGCGCAGGATCACGGCGGCCACATGTTTCTTGAACGCGACGGGGCCGCGGTTGTCGGCAACCGGTTCGGTCGCATCGACGGCGGCGCGTACGGCCGCCTGACGGGCGTTGTCGTCCAGGTTGCTGCCAACCAGCGCGGCGGCGGCCTCCTGCGACCAGACCGGTGTGTCGGCCAGGTTTGTCATCGCGACCGAGGCCTCGGTGCAGGTGCCGTTTTCCACCCGGATCAGCACCGCTGCCGCCGCAGTCGCATAATCGCCGATCTTGCGCTTTTGCTTTTCGTAGGCATAGCCGGTCCCAGCCGCCGGCACCGGGATCGAGATCCGGGTCAGGATTTCCTCGTCATCGCGGGCGGTGAAATAGGCCGCCTCGTAGAACTCCCGCGCCGCCACCTCGCGGCTGCCATCGGGTCCGGCCAGCGTATAGGTCGCTCCCAGACACTGCATCAGCCCCGGCATGTCGTTGCCCGGATCGCCATTGGCAACATTGCCCCCGACCGTTCCGACATACCGCACCTGCGGGTCGGCGATTTGCAGCGCCGCTTCACGCAGGATGGGCAGGGCCGCCGCCAGGTCGTCATTGGTGATCAGGTCGTTCTGGGTCACCATCGCGCCGATATCGGCTGTTCCGCCCGAAACCGTGATGCCCTTCAGACCGTCAATTGCCTGCAGGTCGACAATGTGGCTCAGATCAGCCATTCGCAGCTTCATCATCGGGATCAGGCTGTGCCCGCCCGCGATCACACGCGCCTCGTCCCCGTGTTGCTGGATAATGGCAATCGCCGACGCGATGTCGGCGGGTCGATGATAATCGAACCCGGCTGGTATCATTTGAATGTCTCCTCCCATGAGCCGTCTGATGCGGCCCGGTGAGAAGATCATGGGGCGGTTCGTCAGGGGTTTCTAAGCCACAAGAACCAACCGCTACAGGTGCTGCACGAACTGCGAATGAGCTGCACGAGTTGCGAAACTACAATCCCAGCGCCTCGCGCACGGGGGCCAGCCGCGACCGGCTGACCGGCACCTTGGTCAGCGAGTCCACCGCCTCGAAGTAGACGACGCCGGTGTCCTTCAGCCGTTCAAAGCCGCTCACATGGGACGGGTTCACGAGGTAGCTGCGGTGGGTGCGGACATAGCCGGACGCCGCCAGGCGGCTGTCCGCCTCGCTGATCGACCAGGGGCAGAACAGCTTTTCGCCACCTACATACAGAAGCGTATAATGCCCTTCGGCCCGGATCGCCGCGATCTGGTTTCGCCCGACGAACTGCGTGTGCCCGTCCCGCTGATACGGTACCCCTGCGGTGGCCGCCTCGACAGGCTCCGGCGCGCTTTCTGGCGGCTCCGCCACCACCACCGCGCGTTCCAGAAAGCTCACACCGCTCAGCAGGAACGCACCGCAGATCAGGAACACCGCAACCGTAACCCCGATCGCCAGGCTCTGGTTGCTCAACACCGGACCAATCACGTCGGCGGCCTCGCTCATCGCAAATTGCGTCCCGGTCACGGCAACGAAATGCACCGCCACCACGGCCATGGCAAAACACACCGTCCCCAGCAGGATGTTACGCCGCGTGCGCCGGTCATAGGCCACCCAGATCGCGAACACCGACAGCGCGACCGAAACCACGCCGGACAACAGGTAATCGGTAACGCTGTTGACCGGACGGCACAGGCGCATGCCCAACATGCCGACATAATGCATCAGCACGATGCCGAAACCGACGACAACCCCCGCCGCAATGATGGACCCTGCTCCGCGCGGGTAGAAATGCAGGATCAACAGCGCCAGCCCGACAACCAGGATCGCCAGCAGCGCCGAAATCAGCGTCACCAGCGCGTCATAGTAGAACTGGATCGGCAATTGCAGGCCCAGCATCGCCACGAAATGCATCGACCAGATGCCGCCGCCCAGCGCCACCGCCGCCATCACCACGATCAGCTTGCGCTTGCCCTCCGGTACCTTCGACGCGTCGCGCGTCAGCGACAGGCCGGTAAAGGCCGCCATCAGGGCGACAGCAAAGGACGCCAGGATCAGCCATCCGTTATGCGAAAACTCCAGCACGCCGGCTCCTCCCTCCCCGGTGTCCGGTGGGAAGTCTATCAAGACCGCTGCTCCCACTCAACGCGCCGAACTCCTGCCGCGTCGTTTGCCGAACACCTTCACCACCGGCCTGCGGCTGTCCAGCCTTTTTACCGGCCCGACCGCCGGGAAATCCGCGCGCGACCGGCCAAACGGCGACCGAACTCCGTACCAGACACTCGAATTCCGCGATATCGCCCAGTTTCTTTTGACCACGGGTCAAGAAACCATTGTGCTGGCACGGCAGTTCCCGGACAGTGCGGGCATGGGAGAGATCAGATCAGGCACCGGCGGGCACGCGCGCGCCCGACCGTTCAAATGCGGCCCGGCCTATGCCCTCTTCCAACACGGCTTTGCGCACGGACTGACATTCAAAGGACCACGATTATGACACCCTTCCAGTTCAACACCACCAAATCGCTGGTTTTTGAAACCGGGGCCGCCGCCCATCTGGCCGGGGTCGCAGGCGCGGTCCTGGGCAAGACCTGCTTGCTGGTCACCGACCCCGGATTGCGCGCCCTCGGTCTTGCCGATGCCGCCATCGCCTCGCTTCAGGACGCCGGCCACGAGGTGGTGATCTTTGACCAGGTCGAAGCCGACCCCTCGCGCGAAACCCTGATGACCGCGGTCGAGGCCGGGCGCAGCGCCGGCGCGACCGGCGTCGTGGGCTTCGGCGGCGGCTCCTCTCTCGATGTCGCCAAACTGGTGGCACTCCTGCTGGGGTCGGGCGAGGATCTGGACGATGCCTGGGGCGTGGCCCAGGCCAAGGGGCCGCGCCTGCCGCTGGTTCTGGTGCCGACGACGGCCGGAACCGGGTCCGAGGTCACCCCGGTGTCCATCATCACCGTCGGCGCCGAGGAAAAGCGCGGCGTGTCCTCGCCCGTCATCCTGCCTGACATCGCCATTCTGGACGCCGACCTGACCGTCGGGCTGCCGCCGCATATCACCGCCGCCACAGGCGTCGATGCCATGGTCCACGCGATCGAGGCCTACGCTTCCAAGAGCGCCAACAACAACCCGCTGTCGAAAATGCTGGCGCGCGAAGCCTTGCGATTGCTCGGGGCCAACATCGAAACCGCCGTTTTCGAGGGCCAGAACAAGGACGCGCGCGGCGCCATGCTGCTGGGTTCCATGCTGGCGGGGCAGGCCTTTGCCAATTCGCCGGTCGCCGCCGTTCATGCGCTGGCCTATCCCATCGGCGGCACCTTTCATATCCCGCATGGGCTGTCCAACGCGCTGGTGCTGCCGCATGTGCTGCGCTTCAACGCGCCAGAGGCCAGCGCCACCTATGCCGAGATCGCCGCCGACGCCTTCCCTCATCTGGCGGATGTCGACGGCAGCCAGGCGCGCTGCGCCGGTTTCATCGACGCGCTGGCGGATCTCTCGGCAAAGCTGGGAATGCAGACCCGCCTGCGCGACGTCGAGATCCCAAAGGACGCCATCGCGAAAATGGCCAGCGACGCCATGCTGCAGACCCGGCTGCTGGTCAACAACCCGCGCGATGTCAGCGAAACCGATGCCTTTAACATCTACACGGCGGCCTGGTGATGGCACCCCGCCCCCCGGTTCCGACCCGCTCCGACTTTTCAGCGTTCCAGACCATCCAAACCCGCTGGATGGACAACGACATGTACGGCCACATGAACAACGTGGTGCATTATTCGCTGTTCGACACGGCGGTTAACGGCTGGCTGATCGAACACAGCCTGCTCGACCCGCGTACCAGCGACAGCTTTGGTCTCGTTGTCGAGACAGGGTGCAAATACCATGCCGAGATGGGCTTTCCCGATGTCATCACCGCCGGGATTCGCGTGGCCCATCTGGGCACCAGCTCGGTGCGTTACGAAATCGGCCTGTTCCGCAACGACGAAGACTCCGCCTCGGCCAACGGGTTCTTTATCCACGTCTATGTCGATCGCACCAGCCGCCGCCCGGTCGCGATCAGCAATTCGATGAGAAAGGCCTTCGTGGACCTGATGCGCACCGGATGATGGCTCCGGCCACCGGTGTTACCGCGCCCGCGCTGCCCCCGGCTTCTATCTGATCGACGCTACTCTGATCCGGCCCTCAGCCGCCCGCGCCCAGCGCCTGCGCCACGCGCTCGGCCAGCCGCGCGGCGACCTCGGATTTGCCCATTCTCGGCCAGACATCCGCCCCGGTCTCGGAAATCAGCACGACCGCGTTTTCCGTGCCGCCCATGATCCCGGTTTCCGGGCTGACGTCGTTGGCCACGATCCAGTCGCACCCCTTGCGCAGCCGCTTGGCAGTCGCGTGGGCGACGACGTCGTCAGTCTCGGCGGCGAAACCGACCACCAGCGCCGGGCGGCCCTGCGCCATCCCGGCCACCGTTTTCAGGATATCGGGGTTCTCCGCGAACTCCAGAACAGGCATCCCATCGCGGCTTTTCTTCAGCTTTCGGTCCGAGGCGCTGGCCACGCGCCAATCGGCCACCGCCGCCGCGAAAATACCCGCATCCACCGGCAGCGCGGCCTCGACCGCCTCCAGCATCTGCTGCGCCGTCTGCACCGCGATCACCTCGACACCCGACGGGGGCGGCACATCCGCCGGCCCGGTGACGAACACGACCTCGGCCCCCAGCGCCGCCAGCGCGCCCGCAATCGCGGTACCCTGCGCACCCGAGGACCGGTTGGCGATATAGCGCACCGGGTCAATCGGCTCGTGCGTCGGGCCCGACGTCACCAGGATCCGGCGCCCCTGCAACGGGCCCGCCCGAAAGAACCGCAGCACCGCCTCGACGATGTCAGGCACTTCGCTCAGCCGTCCGGGGCCATGTTCCCCGCAGGCCATGTCGCCCTCTTCGGGGCCGACAAAGCGCACGCCATCCGCCGCCAGCATCGCGATATTGCGCTGGGTCGCCGCGTGCTGCCACATCCGCACGTTCATCGCCGGGGCCAGCAGCACCGGCGTGTCCGTGGCCAGCAGCAGCGTTGACGCCAGATCCCCGGCCAGCCCGGCGGCCATCTTGGCCATCAGATCTGCCGTCGCGGGTGCAACGACGATCAGGTCGGCACTGCGGCTCAGCTGGATATGGCCCATCTCCGCCTCGGCGGTCAGGTCGAACAGATCCCGATGCACCGCACTGCCCGCAAGGGCCGACACCGACAGCGGTGTCACGAATTCCTCTCCGGCCCGCGTCAGGACCGGCACGACCTCGGCCCCCTGATCCTGCAGCCTGCGGATCAGCTCAAGCGATTTATAGGCGGCAATCCCACCCCCGATGATCAGCAGTATCCGCTTGCCAGCCAGCATAATTTTCCCCCGAGGCGGTCAACGGCCCGACCATAGGCAAACCCGGCGCGATCTGCCAGAGCCTTGCGCGGGCATGGCAGCCACAAGATTCGGATCACTCCGATCCCTTGTCCTGAAACGCCAGGCAGGGGTCCGGCCGATCAACCGCCGGACTGTCGAGCACGGCATCGAAGGTGCCGCTAATCACCCCGTCCTCGGATTGACCGAGCGAGAAGATCCGGACACCGGGTTTCACGCGTTTCAGATAGACCGGAATGCCCCGGTCCTTGCGCGCGTGCCCGTTGCCGGTGATCACGACCACCGGCCCGCCGGTCTCGTCCAGCGCGGTAACAATGGCTCGCGCCAATACCGCATCGCGCAGCCGCTGGATATCGACCATCACCGGCAGCATCTCCTCGGGCATGGCCCCGCAATGCGCCGCCTGCTGGTCGGCTTCCCGCGCCGCCCGCTCTTCGGGCGGCAGCGGCACCATCAGACCAAACTGCGAGGCCCCGACACCAAAGGCGACACCGATCCCGCTTTCCATCGCCGCGCGCGTCTTGGATCGCGGAACCAGCCCGCCATAAATCGCCGGCCCGCCGGCTGCGGCCTTCAGAACCGGAACGTATAGATCAAACGAGGGCCATGCCTCGCTGGCCCATTCCACCGCCTGTTCCAGATGGTCGGGATCGTTCAACCATCCGGCGTCAAAGCGGGCAGCGGTTTCCGGTGTCAGCATCTCCCAGACGATGGCCGCTGGTTTCAGCGTCTCGATGGCATCGGCTTGCAAGGCGTGGTGATCAGGGTTGTCATGCACCTCGCCCAACAGGACCACATCGGCCTGTGACATCGACGAAACCACATCCACAGTCAATGATGCCGCCCCCGCAGGGACGGCCCCAAACGCCAGCCAGGCGCCAAACAGAATCGCAAGTTTTTTCATGCGAGAAAGTGTTGCACCTCGCGCGATTGCGCTTCAAGGCTCTTGCGCATTTTCTGGAACGCCGCCGCTTCCAGCTGGCGCACCCGTTCCTTGCTCAGGCTCAGCTCCGCACCCAGACTTTCCAGCGTCCGGGGCACATCACGCAGCTTGCGCTCACGCACGATGAACCGCTCGCGGTCATTCAGCGCCTGCATCGCGCCCAGCAGCCATTCCCGCAACTGCGCGGTGTCATGCTCGTTCTCGACGATCTCGGCGCTCTGCGCGCTTTCATCTTCCAGCGCATCAATCCATTCGCGCCCGTCCTCATCCGCCGATTGCACCGCATTCAGCGAAAAATCGGACCCCGACAGACGACCGTCCATCATTTCGACATCACGCAGCGGCACACCGATCTCGCTGGCGATCTGCTGGTGCAACTGGTGCCGGTCCAAACGCTCACCCACGGCTGACGCTTCCCGCTCCAGCTTGGCCTGCACCCGACGCATGTTGAAAAACAGCGATTTCTGGCTCGACGTGGACCCGGTGCGCACCATCGACCAGTTGCGCATAACGTAGTCCTGGATGCTCGCCTTGATCCACCAGACCGCATAAGTCGAAAAGCGAACGCCGCGATCGGGGTCGAACTTGTCCGCCGCCTTCATCAGGCCCAGGCTCGCCTCCTGGATCAGGTCCCCCATCGGCGCGCCATAGCGCTTGAACTTGGCCGCCATCGAAATCGCAAGCCGCATGTAGGCCGTGATCAGGCGGTGCAGCGCCGCCTCGTCACGCTCGTCGCGCCAGGCATAGGCCAGTTTCAGCTCGGTCTCGGCGTCCAGTAATTCGGCCTTCATCGCTTTGCGAGAAACCGAAATCTCGGGTGACGTATCAAGTGCCATTTTCCCTCCGCTTCCAGCAGCCCATGGCTGCCCATGCTTGCCTTGCTCCCTGATGACATCTACGCAGGGCGCAACCGGGTGGATCACTCGAAGGGTAAGAAAAGTGTTTCCAAGAGTCACATTTATTTTCGGCGGCGCCGCATCGGGCAAGTCTGAATATGCCGAAAAGTTGACATTAAAGTCAGACAAATCACAGCATTACCTTGCCACATCACAAGTTTTTGATGCCGAGATGGTTGAAAAAGTGGCCCTGCACACCGCTCGGCGCGGCCCCGAATGGCAAACCCACGAAGTGCCTATGAAAGCGGCAGAACTGTTGTCGACCCTCGGCCCCGACGACATCTGTTTGCTGGATTGCGCCACCCTCTGGCTCAGCAACCAGATGCTGGCCGAAGCCGATCTCGCCGCCGCCCAGGACGCGTTGTTGCAGGCCATCGACAGCTGCGCCGCCGACCTGGTGATCGTCTCGAACGAGGTCGGCCAGGGCATCGTGCCCGAAACCCCTCTGGGCCGGTCCTTCCGCGAGGCGCAGGGCCGCCTCAACATCCGCCTTGCCGCTGAGGCCGACCTTGTCATCCAGGTCACCGTCGGCCTGCCCGTTGTCCTGAAAGGCGCGCTGCCATGACCCGCCTGCACCTTGTGCGTCACGGCCCCACCCACGCCAAATCCATGGTCGGCTGGTCCGACCTGCCCGCCGATCTGTCCGACACGGCGGCGCTGGCGCGGTTGTCCGACCACCTGCCGGACCGGGCGCGTCTGATATCCTCCGATCTCAGCCGCGCCGCCGCCACCGCCGACGCGATCCAGGCCGGCCGCACCCGCCTGCCCCACGACCCCGCCCTGCGCGAAATCAACTTCGGCGCCTGGGAACTGCGCCGTTTCAAGGATATCGAGGCCGAAGATCCCGATCGTATCCGCGCCTACTGGACCACGCCCGGCGACGTCCGCCCCCCGGGCGGAGAAAGCTGGCACGAGGTCTGCGCGCGCGTGGACGCCGCCGTCGATGCGCTGATCGCGGCCCATACCGGTGACGACCTGATCATCGTCGCCCATTTCGGCGTTATTCTCACTCAGGTGCAGCGGGCCCTGCGGATGGATGCCGACCAGGCCTTTGGTCACAAGATCGACAATCTTTCGGTCACCGAGCTCACGCGCGGCTCAAATGGCTGGCAGGTCGGCCGGATAAATCACAATCCCTGAAGGCCCAGCGCACAAATCTTCGTTTTACCGCCTCTTGGTTCCAGCCTACCGTCGCGCCATGACTTATGATCTTTATCTCGGCGACAGAATGTACTCCAGCTGGTCCTTGCGCGGCTGGCTGATGTTCGAAAAATTCGGCATTCCCTGTAATACCCATTTCGTCGGTCTCTACACCGGCACCATGGCCCAGGACCTCGCACCGCTGGCCCCGGCCCGGCTGGTGCCCAGTGTCCGCACCCCGGACGGCACGGTGATCGGTGAAAGCCTTGCCATCGCCGAAACCCTGGCCGAGCGTCACCCCGACGCCGGTCTCTGGCCCGCCGATCCCGCGGCGCGGGCAACCGCGCGCTGGCTCTGCGCGGAGATGACCGCCGGTTTCTCCGCCCTGCGCGGTGATTGCCCGATGCAGTTTCAACGCGTCTACACCGGCTTTGTCCCCTCCGAGGCCGTGCGCGCCGATCTGGCCCGCATCGAAACCCTCTGGTCTCACGCCCGCACCGTCTCCGGCGCGTCATCCGGCTGGCTCTTCGGCGCCTATTCGCTGGCCGACGTCTTCTACACGCCCGTCGCGGCCCGGATTCTCGGTTACGACCTGCCGGTCAGCCCCGAAACGCGGAACTATTGCGAGGCGCTCTTGACCGAACCCGCGACCCTCGACTGGCGCCACAAGGCACATGACATCCATTATGATCCAGAGCCTTACGCCATCGGCCTCGCCGGCCAACCCTGGCCAATCTGATCACCCTGCTTCTTTCTGACCACACACCCGGCACCGCCCTTTCCGCGCGCGGTGCCGTTAACCATTCCTAAACCCCTGCCTTGATAGCGGTTAACAAAAGAACAACCGCATTGGCAGAACTCCATGGTCGCCCGCGCCTATACCGTCGCATTTCAGGGGGTCGACGCCCGGCTCGTCGAAGTCCAGTGCGCCGTCACCCCCGGCCTGCCCGCGTTTTCTATCGTCGGCCTGCCGGACAAGGCGGTCAGCGAGGCGCGCGACCGGGTCCGCAGTGCGCTCAGCGCCATGGCCATCGCGCTGCCGTCCAGGCGCATCACCATCAACCTGTCGCCTGCCGACCTGCCCAAGGAAGGCAGCCATTTCGACCTGCCCATCGCGCTGGCCCTGCTTGCCGCGCTCGACATCGTCCCGCAAGACGCCTCTGAAACCACCGTCGCCCTGGGCGAGCTGTCGCTGGACGGCACATTGGTTCCCGTGCTCGGCGCGCTGCCCGCCGCGATGACCGCCGCACAGGAGGATCGCACCCTGCTCTGCCCCAAGGCGTCCGGCGCCGAGGCCGCCTGGGTGGACGCCGCCAAGGTCATCGCCGCCGCATCGCTCGGCGATGTGGTGCGCCATTTTTCCGGCCAGTCGCCGATCCTGCCCTCGCAACCGGGCGAGGTACACACGCCACCGCCCGGCCGCGATCTGCGGGACGTCAAAGGGCAGGAACGTGCCAAACGGGCGCTGGAAATCGCCGCCGCCGGCCGCCACCACCTGATGCTGGTCGGCACGCCCGGTTCGGGCAAATCGATGCTGGCGGCGCGTATTCCCGGCATCCTGCCGCCGCTCACCCCGGCCGAGGCGCTGGACACCTCGATGATCCACTCGCTCTGCGGTCTGCTGGACGAAGGCGGGATCAGCCGCGCCCGCCCGTTCCGCGAACCGCATCACACCGCCTCGATGGCCGCCATCGTCGGCGGCGGGCGCGGTGCGAAACCCGGTGAAATCAGCCTGGCGCACAATGGCGTGCTCTTCATGGATGAATTCCCCGAGTTCCCCCGCGCCGTTCTCGAAACCCTGCGCCAGCCCATCGAAACCGGCGAAGTCATGGTGGCCCGCGCCAATGCCCACATCAAATACCCCTGCCGCTTCATGCTTGTGGCCGCCGCGAATCCCTGCAAATGCGGGTACCTGTCCGACCCCGCCCGCGCCTGCGCCCGCGTCCCGCAATGCGGCGAAGATTACATGGGCCGGATTTCCGGCCCCCTGCTCGACCGGTTCGACCTGCGTGTCGAGGTGCCCCCTGTCGCCTTTTCCGACCTCGATCTGCCGGCTTCCGGCGACAGTTCGCAACAGGTGGCCGGTCGTGTCGCCGCCGCGCGCGCTCTGCAGGAACAGCGCTTTGCCGACCACCCGGACCTGCACCAGAACGCCGACGCCGAAGGCTCGGTGCTCGACCAGATCGCCACCCCGGATGCCGAGGGGCGGGACTTGCTGACCCGGGCCGCCGACCGCTTTGGCCTCTCCGCGCGCGGCTATCACCGGGTGCTGCGGGTGGCGCGCACCATTGCCGATCTCGACGGCAGCGATCCGGTGCTGCGGCCCCACGTCGCCGAAGCGCTCAGCTTTCGGCTCTCCCATACCACCGCTGCCTGATCCAGCCCGCGACACCTTTCAGGGTCGCGTCGCCCCCGGTGCAGATCTGCGCCAGCAGCGACAGGACCAGCCCGCCGCCGGCACTGTCTCCGCCCAGAACGATCCGCCCGGGCGGCACCCCGCCCCGGCAAAGGCCCGAATACGCCGCCTGCGCATCCTCGATCGCGGCCGGAAACGGATGCTCCGGCGCCAGCCGGTACCGGGGCAGAACCGCCGGGCAGCCAGTCAGCTGTACCAGCCGCGCGATCATGGCCGAATGGGTGCGCGGACTGCCCATGACAAAAGCGCAGCCATGCAGGTAGAACATCACCGGCCCCGCCCCGATCGGAGGCCCAAGGTGCAGCGCCGGTACCCCGTGCAGGTCGATCCACCGAGACGCGACCCCGCGCGGCATCCGAAAAATCAGCGGCGCCCGCCGTTCGAACCCCGCGCGCAGCCGCAGCGGATCCTGCTCGCGGGCCAGATACGGTTTTTCGATCCGCCGCAGCGCCCCATTCAGCAGGACGCGCCGCCAGCTCATGCAGCGCGCGCTTCGATCGCCTCCCAGATCCGGGCGGCGATGTTCACCCCGTCGAACCGCTCCAGTTCCTGAATGCCGGTGGGCGAGGTCACGTTGATCTCGGTCAGGTAGTCGCCGATCACGTCGATACCGACAAACACCTGCCCCTTTTCCCGCAGCAATGGCCCGATGCGCGCACAGATCTCGCGATCTCGGTCGGTCAGCCCGATCTTCTCCGGGCGGCCGCCCACATGCATGTTCGACCGTGTCTCGCCCGCCGCCGGAACCCGGTTGATCGCGCCCACCGGCTCCCCATCGACCAGAATCACCCGCTTGTCACCGTTGCGCACGTCCGGCAGGAATTTCTGCACGATCAGCGGCTCGCGGGAAAACCCGGTGAACAGCTCGTGCAGCGACGACAGGTTGCGGTCGTTTTCATCCAGCCGGAACACCCCGGCGCCGCCGTTGCCATAGAGCGGCTTGAGGATTATGTCGCCATGCTTTTCCTTGAACGCCCGGATCGTGCGCAGGTCGCGCGCGATGGTGGTCGGCGGCGTCAGGTCCGGGAAATCCAGCACCAACAGCTTTTCGGGATAGTTGCGCACCCAGAACGGGTCGTTGACCACCAAAGTGTCCGGCGCCAGCCGGTCCAGTAGATGCGTCGAGGTGATGTAATGCATGTCAAACGGCGGATCCTGCCGCAGCCAGACGACGTCCCATTCCGCCAGGTCGATTTCGCGTTCAGGGCCAAGCACCGCCGGGTCGCCCGGCACGCGCTGCACCGTCATGTCATGGCCGCGCGCCATGATGCGCCCTTCCTGATAGGACAGCTGATCCGGTCCGTAGAAGAACAGCTCATGCCCGCGCGCCTGCGCCTCTTCGGCCAGCCGGAACGAACTGTCTGCATTGATGTCCACGGCCCCGATCGGGTCCATCTGAAAGGCGATCTTCATGTGTCTACCCCTGTGCTGCTCAGCGATACATGGCGCAGCAGGACCCGGGGTTCAATGGGCTTCGCTCAGGACCGGGCGACTTCAGAACTGCCCAAAGGCATTTTCGATGATCTCGTACCGGCCCGTTTCATCCATCAGCGCCACGTCGAAACGCACATCCGTCAACTGGCCGTCGGGTTCGCCCGCCAGGAATTCGCCCGCCGCGGCCAAGATCCGCTCCATCTGACCGCGCCCCAGCCGTTCCGCCGCCCCGGACAGGCTGCGGCTTTTCTTGACTTCGACGAACACGATCCCGTCGGCACCGCGGGCGATCAGGTCGATTTCGCCCGCCGACCCGCGCCAGCGTCGGGCAACCGTGAAGCCACGCCGCTCATAATCCTGCGAGATCCGCAATTCCGCCGCGCTGCCCGCGTGGTGAGAGATCTGTCCCTGCGTCCGTCGGTCCACGGTTCAATCCCCCTCCAGGTTCAGTGCCAGTTGATAGACCTTGCGGCGCGGCAACCCATGCAGCTGCGCCACGAAATCCGCGGCATCGCGGACCGACTGCGTTTTCAGCGCCGTCCGCAAATCCGTTTCTATGTCACCTTCGCTAACAGTTGGTGAACCGCCCCGATCCACCAGGACCACGATTTCCCCGCGCGGCGCCTTGTCGTCCGCAGCCGCCAGGCTCTCCAGGGTCCCGCGCCGGACCTCTTCGAATTTCTTGGTCAGTTCCCGGCATACGGCGGCCTTGCGGTCTGCGCCCAGCACATCGGCCATGTCCTTCAGGCTTGCCGCCACCCGTTTCGGGGATTCGTAGAACACCAACGTGCCCGGAACCTCTTTCAGCGCCTTCAGCCGGGCCCGGCGCTGGCCAGCGCTGTTCGGCAGGAAGCCGGCGAAAAAGAAGGCGTCCGTCGGCAACCCGGCCAGCGTCAGCGCCGCCAGAACGGCCGAAGGCCCCGGCGCCACCGTCACCATGAACCCCGCCTCGGACGCGGCCCGGCTGAGGTCATAACCGGGGTCGGCGATCAGCGGCATTCCCGCTTCCGAGGCATAGGCGACCGATTTCCCCTCGCTCAGCGCCTCCAGCAGCCGCGCCCGCGATCCGGCCCCCGAATGATCGTGGTAGGACACCACCCGGCGCCCCCCCAGGGGCACACCGTGGATCTCCATCAACCGCCGCAGACTGCGGGTGTCCTCGGCTGCGATCACATCCGCCGAGGCCAGAATATCCAGCGCCCGAAGAGTGATATCGCGGGCCGTGCCGATCGGGGTGGCAACGAAATACAGCCCGCCGGACAAAGTGACCATCTGGTGATTCAACGCTGGACCCGCCTTCCCTGACGTTTATTATCCCGCCTGACAGAACCACGGCGAAAACGCCGGATCAGGGAGTTGTTGCATATGTTTGCCGTTTTCCGTCCCGCCCGCAAGGCGGCCCTTGTTGTCCTGACGCTGGCGTTCAGCGCCCTTCTGTCGGCCTGCGACCCGGTCAGCGTTGGCGGCGGCGGCCCGACCATCAACACCTCGAAACCGGTTCCGGTGGCCTTGCTGGTGCCTCGCGGCTCGGCACAGTCGGGCGATGCGGTTCTGGCGCAAAGCCTTGAAAATGCCGCCCGCCTGGCCATGGCCGACCTGCAGAACGTGCAGATCGACCTGCGCGTTTATGACACCGCCGGCGATGCCGGCACCGCGGCCGCGGTTGCCGCACAGGCGGTGGACGAAGGCGCCAAGATCATCCTGGGTCCGGTCTATGCCGGGGCCGCGAATGCCGCCGGGCTGGCGGTTCTGAACCGCAAGATCAACGTGCTGGCGTTTTCCAACAACACCAAGGTCGCGGGCGGCAATGTCTTTGTCCTGGGCCCGACCTTCACGAATTCGGCGCAACGGCTTGCCGGCTATGCCGCCCGTCAGGGCAAGGGGAAGCTGGTCGCGGTTCATTCCAGCGACGAGGCCGGCCTGCTTGGGCTTGAAGCCATTCGCCAGGCCGTCGGTGGCTCTGGCGCCACGCTCGCCGCGACCGTCGCCTACGAGCGCTCGCAACAAGGCGTGATCGACGCGGTTCCGCGCGTCAAATCCGCCGTCGACGCAGCCGGCGCCGATTCGATCTTCCTCACGTCCACCACTGCCGGTGCGCTGCCGCTGTTCACCCAGCTTCTGCCCGAAGCCGGGGTTTCCCCCGCCACGACACAATACATCGGGCTGACCCGGTGGGACATTCCCTCGCAAACGCTGGAGCTTCCCGGCGTCCAGGGCGGCTGGTTCGCTCTGCCCGATCCGAATCGTTCCGCACAATTCCGGTCCCGCTATGCCACCGCCTACGGCGGCGCGCCGCACCCGATCGGTGGGCTGGCCTATGACGGCATCGCCGCCATCGGCGCGCTGGTGGGCGCAGGCAAGGCCGACGCGCTGACCGGCGCGGCCCTGACCCAGAACGCCGGGTTCCAGGGTGTCGGCGGCATCTTCCGTTTGCGCGCGGATGGGACTAATGAGCGGGGACTGGCCGTGGCCACAATTCAAAACAAACAGGTGGTTGTGATTGACCCTGCCCCAACAAGCTTCTCCGGCGCCGGCCTCTGAGCCCAAAACGTCTCTTCCGCTGTTCCCAGAACCGCCCGGTCCGCTGATCTGCGATCCGGCCGACATCTTCGATGCGGCCGCGATCAAGGGTGAACTGGCGGACCTTGCCGCCTCGACATCTGATGCAACCGAATTGCGCGCCGGCACGGTACGGATCCTGCGAACCGCCAAGAACCGTGGCCGCGCCGCGATCGAGGCCGGGTTCGAGAAGAACCCGTTTGCCGCCCGTCCGCTGACACGCTCTTATACCTATCTGACCGACGGACTGGTCATTTCGGCGCTCGAGATGGCCACGACCTTTCTGCACCCGCTGCCCAATCCGACCCAGGGGGAGCGCATCGCCGTGATCGCCGTCGGCGGCTAT
The DNA here is from genome assembly GCF_020171285.1 of Seohaeicola saemankumensis. Taxonomy (GTDB): domain Bacteria; phylum Pseudomonadota; class Alphaproteobacteria; order Rhodobacterales; family Rhodobacteraceae; genus JAIUZI01. Next base: position 256,836 of record NZ_JAIUZI010000004.1, on the reverse strand, counting down.
GGCCGGGGCGAAATGGCGCCGTTTTCGGATGTCGATCTGCTGTTCGTCACACCCTACAAGATCACCGCCTGGGCCGAGAGCGTCATCGAATCGATGCTCTACGTATTGTGGGATCTCAAGCTCAAGGTCGGCCATGCCAGCCGCACCATCAAGGACTGCATCCGCCTCGGTGGCGAAGATTTCACCATCCGAACCGCCCTGCTCGAACACCGCTACCTGGCCGGGTACGAACCATTGGCGGAAGAACTCGACAAGCGGCTCAAGTCGGACCTGTTCTCGGACAGCGGCCGCGATTTCATCGAGGCCAAGCTGGCCGAACGCGAAAGCCGGCACAAGAAACAGGGCCTGCGCTACGTGGTCGAGCCAAATGTGAAAGAGGGCAAGGGCGGGCTGCGCGACCTGCAGTCTCTGTACTGGATCGCAAAATACATCCACGGGGTGCAGACCGCCGCCGAACTGGTCCCGTTGGGAGTGTTCCGGCCAGAGGAATACAAGACCTTCGTTCAGGCCGAAGATTTCCTGTGGGCGGTGCGGGCGCATATGCACCTGGCCACCGGTCGCCCCACCGAACAGCTGACCTTCGATCTGCAGGTCGATGTCGCCGAGCGGATGGGCTACGAGGACCGCGCCGGGCGGCGCGGCGTCGAAATCTTCATGCAGAAGTATTTCCGCGAAGCCACCGCCGTGGGCGACCTGACCCGCATCTTCCTGACCAAGCTGGAAGCGAACCACGTCAAGAGCGAGCCGCTGCTGGAACGCATTTTCCGGCGCAAGCGCAAGGTCAAGGACGGCTATGCCGTGATCCACAACCGGATCGGGATCGAAGACCCCGAGGTCTTTCTGGAAGACAAACTGAACATCCTGCGCATCTTTGAAGAAGCCCTGCGCACCGGCATGCTGATTCACCCCGACGCGATGCGCCTGATCACCGCGAACCTCGACCTGATCGACGACGACATGCGCAACACGCCCGAGGCCCGGCGGATCTTTCTCGATCTGCTGCTGAAGCACGGCAATCCGGAGCGCGCTCTGCGGCGGATGAACGAATTGGGCGTCCTGTCCACCTTCCTCCCCGAGTTCGAGCCGATCCGGGCGATGATGCAATTCAACATGTACCACAGCTATACCGTGGACGAACACACCATCCAGTGCATCGCGCAATTGGCCAGGATCGAAAAGGGGCAACTCGTCGAAGACCTGCCGGTGTCGTCCGGCATCCTGATGGAGGGGCTCAACCGCAAGGTGCTCTATGTCGCGCTGCTGCTGCATGACATCGGCAAGGGCCGCCCGGTCGATCATTCGATCCTGGGCGCCCAGATCGCACGCAAGGTCGCGCCGCGCCTGGGGCTGAACAAGAGCGATAGCGAAACCGTGGAATGGCTGGTGCGCTATCACCTGCTGATGTCCGACATGGCCCAGAAACGCGACATCGCCGACCCGCGCACCGTGCGCGACTTTGCCAAGGCGGTGCAGACCGTCAAACGGCTGGACCTGCTGACGGTGCTGACGGTCTGCGACATCCGGGGCGTTGGCCCGAACACCTGGAACAACTGGAAGGCCGTGCTGATCCGCGCCCTGTACCGTCAAACCCGGCGGGCGCTGGAAAACGGCATGGAGGACCTGAACCGCGAGAACCGTGGCGTCGGCGCCAAGAAGGCCCTGCGCGAGGCGCTGCCAGACTGGAGCCCGGCCGCGCTCAAGGCCGAAACCGCCCGCCATTACCCGCCCTACTGGCAGGGTCTGCACGTCACCGCGCATGTGAATTTCGCCGAAATGCTCCGCGAGATCGAAGCCAGCGGCGATCCCGGCGAAATCATCATCCGCCTGCAGCCGGACGAAGACCGCGACGCCACCAGCGCCTGTTTCTGCATGGCCGACCATCCCGGCATCTTTGCCCGTATCGCCGGCGCGCTGGCGCTGGTCGGCGCCAACGTCGTCGATGCCCGCAGCTATACCACCAAGGACGGCTATGTAACGGACGCCTTCTGGATCCAGGATCATGACGGCGCGCCCTTCGAGGCCGCCCGCCTGCCCCGCCTGACCCAGATGATCCACAAGACGCTCAAGGGTCAGGTGGTTGCCCGCGAGGCGTTCAAGTCGCGCGACAAGATCAAGAAGCGCGAAAAAGCCTTTGACCGGCCCACCCATATCACCTTCGACAACGAAGGCTCCGATATCTACACGATCATCGAAGTCGACACCCGCGACCGGCCCGGCCTGCTGCACGACCTGACCCGCACCCTGGCCGACGCGAACGTCTATATCGCCAACGCGGTGATCGCGACCTTCGGCGAACAGGTGGTCGATACCTTCTACGTCAAGGACATGTTCGGGCTGAAATACCACTCGCCGTCGAAACAGCGCGCGTTGGAGGCCAAATTGCGCACGGCCATCGCCGAGGGGGCCGAAAGGGCGAGCAGCTAACAGCGGCTCGGCCCCCGGCCCCCCCACCAGCGCGTCAAACCAGCTCGTCGGGCACTCCGGGCAGCGGCAAACCGGCATCCCGCCCCGGAGTCGGGTCATGCGGAACAAGAAACCCCGCCCGTTGACCCGGCGCGCGCCTTGCGTTGCGCCGCGCAAGATCTCCCCAGGTTCCGGCCATGTCCGCGACATCGAAAAAGGCCGGTGTGGCGTTCTCGGGCAGCCAGTGTTCCAGGACCGCCCGGCGCAGATCGCGCACCGATCGCGGATCGGTGCATTCCACCGCCGCTTCGGTATCCCATTTCATGCTGCGGCCGTTCAGATTGGCAGAGCCGACGATGCACTGGCTGTCATCAACGATCAGCACCTTGGAATGCACATAGATGATCTCGGCACCGTGCAGCTGATCGCGGGACCGGGACGTGCCCTCGACCCGCCGAACCGGGCTCAGAACGCTTGCGCGCGGCCCGAACGCCTCCATGATCGTTCTCAGGCATTCGGACTGCAGGTATTCCCCCATCCGCTCGGGCAACCGCAACTGATCCTCAAAGGCGATTTCCTCGGGTGCCGCAGGCAGGATCATGACGAGGTTGAGGTTCGGGTTGTTCAAAGCCGCCCGCGCCAGAGCCTCGGCGATGATCTTGCTGCGAAAATACTGGGTCTCGGCATAAATCGCCTGTCGCGCCGCGCTAATGGCCGCGATATGCGCCTGTTCGATCTCGTTGACCGTGGTCGCCGGGGCAAACCGCAATCCGACGCGGCGCTTTTGAACGGACATGGTGCGCAACAGCCGGATGCCCTGCGGCACCGCCTCGCAGTCGGATTGCCCGCCCCCCTCTATGGAGCTGTTCCGGGCGGCGGGCGCTCTACCCTGCGGGGGAGCATGGCGGGCCTGCTCCCGATCCAATGCCTGCACACGTAGCCGGTTCCGGTTCCAGCAGGACGCGACGTGGTCCGAGATATCCCCCGCGACGCAGCCGCTGACCCGCACCGCGATGTCCTGCCAGGTTTCGCGCGCTTCGCGATCGTGTTCCGGGTCGTCATAGCGCCGTTCGTCAATATCCAGCCCGCCGATGATCGCGATCTTGTGGTCGGCCACCGCCACCTTCTGATGGAACGTGGCCGGGTAAAGGCGCGGCAGCCGGGGTATTCTCCAGCCAATCCGCCCATCGGCCGCTTGGCGCAAATACCGCCAGACCCCCGGCCGATGCCGGAAAATCTCCGCACGGGCCTCTGGCGGCAGTGCATTCAACGCCGCGCGCTGCTTTTCCAGTTCCCGCACAACCGGCAACCACAGCCCCATGCGCATACCCTTGCCCACGCGGGCCTCGTGGCGCACCACCATGACTTCGATATCGCCCTCGGCCTTCAGGCCATTCAGTGCCGTGGCAGAGCGAACGCTTGCCTCGTGCAGGTCCGGCGCGGCGATCGGGTCGAAATCCGTCAGCAGAACCCGTATCCGGACCCCCGCACGCAACCGGTGCCGCAGCAGGTCCAGCCAGGTTTCGCCAATTTCGGTCAAACTGCGCAGCCGGGTGAACGGGTCAAAGACCCTGAACGACATCCACAGATGTTCCCTGGCCTCGAAGGCGAGCCGCTCGAAGGCCGGAAATCCCTGCGCGGCGGTGATCAACGGGGCAAAATCCGCCACGCGTCGAACCGGGGCCTGTTGGGTCTCGCTCATCTGGTCAGGTGATTTCAGGGCATATGCACATGACACAGTTCATCGCCGGAATCCGCGGATGCCGCAATCGTCAATGCGTGCACCAGATCGCCGCCCGTGAACCTGGCGCACGCAAAACGCGCTATCTTCCACCGCGACCTGGAAAGCGTTAAGGCTGAAGCAAAGCAGAACTGACAAAGGCAGCCAGGCGCCACCCGGCCCCTGCAGGCAGGCACGATGAAACCCATTCGGCTGATGTCCGGTTTTCTGACCGTCGGGGTCTGGACCCTGCTCAGCCGCGTGCTGGGCTTTGTCCGCGACGCGATGATCTTGGCGCTGCTGGGCACCGGACCGCTGTACGAGGCCTATGTCGTTGCCTTCCGTCTGCCCAACATGTTCCGCCGCTTCTTTGCCGAAGGCGCGTTCAACATGGCCTTTGTGCCGATGTTCTCGAAACGGCTGGAAACCGGCGACAACCCGCAGGGTTTTGCCGAAGACGCCTTTGCCGGGCTGGCCAGCGTGCTGATCGCGCTGACCCTTCTGGCGCAGGCGGTCATGCCCTGGCTGATCTTTGGGCTGGCCAGCGGCTTTGCCGGGCAGGCGCAGTTTGACCTGTCGGTGGAATTCGGCCGGATCGCCTTTCCCTACATCCTGTTCATCTCGCTCGCCGCGCTGCTGTCGGGTGTGCTGAACGCCACCGGGCGGTTTGCCGCCGCCGCTGCCGCCCCGGTGCTCTTGAACGTGCTGCTGGTGTCGTCGATGACCATCGCGCATTGGGTCGGCGCGGACGTGGCGCGCGCCCTGATCTGGGCCATTCCGGTGGCTGGCATCGCCCAGTTGGCGCTGGTCTGGACCGCCGCCGCGCGGGCCGGGTTTGCCCTGCGCCCCCGCCGCCCGCTCTGGACGCCCGAGATGAAGCATCTCGTCGCCGTCGCGGTACCCGCCGCGCTGGCGGGCGGGGTGATGCAGGTCAACCTGCTGGTCGGCCAGCAGGTCGCCAGCTATTTCGACCGCGCGGTCGGGTGGCTCTATGCCGCCGACCGTCTGTACCAGCTGCCGCTCGGCGTGGTCGGCATCGCCATCGGTGTCGTGCTGCTGCCGGATCTGTCGCGACGGCTGGCGGCGCGCGACGACGACGGCGCGCGCAACGCGCTGTCGCGCGCGGGCGAGGTGTCGCTGGCGCTGACCATCCCCTCGGCGGTGGCGCTGATGGTGATCCCGGTGCCGCTGGTCTCGGTTCTGTTTGAACGCGGCCAGACCACCGCCGCCGACAGCGCCGCCATCGCGCAGGCGGTGGCGATCTATGGGCTGGGTCTGCCCGCCTTTGTCCTGCAAAAGATCCTGCAGCCGCTGTTTTTTGCCCGCGAGGATACCAGGACCCCATTCCGCTACGCGCTGGTCGCCATGGTGGTCAACGCGGTCGCCGCGATCGGTCTGACACCGGTGCTGGGCTGGCTGGCGCCGGCCGTGGCCACCACGCTGGCCGGCTGGGCGATGGTTGGCCTGCTGATGGCGGGGGGGCGGCAGTTTGGCGATGTCGCCCGTTTCGACGCGCGGTTTCACCGGCGGATCTGGCGGATCTGCCTGGCCGCCGCGATCATGGGGGCTGCCCTGATGGCGGCGGCACTCCTCCTGCAGGGCGCGCTGACGACCGCTGGCCTGCGCTACCTCGCGCTGGCGGGGCTGGTGGGCATCGGCATCGTCACCTTTTTCGGCAGCGGCCAGCTGATCGGCGCCTTCCGGCTGGCCGAGTTCCACAACGCCCTGCGCCGGGGCCGGGGGTAGGCCGATGCAGGGCGCCCATCCCCTGAGCTGCCCCGCCGGCACCGTGCTGTTCAGCCCCGGACAGGACTGTCCGGGATTCGTTCGGCTGCGCCATGGCCGGATCCGCGTCACATTGACCGCCGCCAACGGACGCGACGTGGTGCTGTACCGGGTCGGCCCCGGCGACGTCTGCCTTCAGACCTTTGCCTGCCTGACCGATGGCCGCGCCTATTCCGCCGAGGGCATCGCGGAAACCGACATCGACGGTGAAATCCTGCCGCACGCCCTGTTCCGGCAGGCGCTGACCACCGACGACGCCTTTCGCGCCGAGGTGCTGGCCGCCGTCGCCCGCCGCTTTGGCGATTATGAACAGCTTGTCGAAGATGTGGCGCTGACCGGTTTTGACGCCAGGCTGGCCCGCGTCCTGCTGCGGCTGGCCAGCCCTGCGGGCCGGATCGAAACCACGCATGAGGCGCTGGCCTCGGAAACCGCATCGGGCCGCGCCTTTGTCACCCGGCGCCTGCGCGCCTTTGCCCAGGCCGGGCTGGTCGATCAGGAACGCGGCCGGATCACCCTGCTGGACCGCGCGGGGCTGGAACGGATTGCCGCAGACGATTAGCCATGATCGGTGACAGTGTCACCGACAGCCGGCCACCCGCACTGGTACATTTCGGGCATCAGATACGAATCCATGAAAGGAAGTCACGATGCTCCGCAACGAAGGCACTCTCGATCGCACCCTGCGCGTAATCCTTGGCCTCATCCTGCTGTCGCTGATCTTTGTCGGGCCGCAAACACTGTGGGGGCTGGTTGGGCTGATACCGCTGGCAACCGGTCTGCTGGGCCATTGTCCGCTGTACCGGATCGTCGGGTTGAACACTTGCCCGCTGACCAAGGGGTAAGGTAAAAACCTAACAAACCATTAAAATAAAACATAAAATTGAACCGAATGTTTCGCGCGCGAAACATTCGGTCAATGCGTCTGACCTGTTTCAGTCGTGGCGGATCTTGCCTCGCATCCGGGTCCAGCCGCCCGGCGACAGAAAGAACGACAGCCCGAACCCGGTGGCAAATCCTGCCAGATCGGCAACCCAGTCCTTGTTGCCGCCAAACAGCAGACCGAACACCAGCTGTATCCCCATCAGAAAGGCAATCAGCGTGAACGCCCGCGTCTGGTTCGCCCCCACGGTCGCCAGGGACCGCCACAGCAGATAGGTGAACGCCCCGATCAGCCCATAGACGGCGGGGAACCCCCCGATCAGCGGGATCGGGCTGTTGACCAGCAGCGCGTAGGCCAGCGCGCCCCCCGCGCCCGACACGATGAACACCACCAGCATGGCCACACTGCCAAACACCTCGGCCACCATTTTGCCCATCGCCAGCACAAAGACGCCGACAAACAGCGCATGGGTAAAGGAGGCATGCACGAACGGATAGGTCACAAAGCGCATCACATGTTCGAACGGCCAGCGCCCGTTGATCAGCATCCAGTCGAAAATATCGGCCGAGAACGCGTATTTCTGGATCGCCGCCAGCCGCCAGCCGACAGCCTGCGGTCCGCCGATCAGACCCCGGCTGCCCAGAAAGAACGCAATCTCGATCCCCATGATCACCAGAAACAGCGCGGCCACCACCGGTGGCAGCGGGTTGACGGCGGGCTGAACGCCCTCGGGCGGTGTGTGCTGACTGCTCATGACCATGGCCTCCTCGGGCTTCGGTGTCCGGTGCCTGTTGACGGCACCCTGCCCCCTCGGTAAGCGACTGAGGCTTATTTTTCCAGACGGGAGTTCATCGCCATGAGCGAGACCAGCTTCACCCCGCGCGTGTTTTCGGGGATCCAGCCTTCGGGCAACCTGCACCTGGGCAATTACCTGGGTGCCCTGAAGCGGTTCGTGGACTGGCAGGAGAAAGACGTCGAAACCATCTACTGCATGGTCGATCTGCACGCGATCACCGTCTGGCAGGACCCGGCCAAGCTGCGCCATGCCACGCGCGAGCTGTGCGCCGGTTTCATCGCCGCCGGGCTGGACCCGGCACGGTCGATCCTGATCAACCAGAGCCAGGTGCCCGAACACGCGCAACTGGCGTGGATCTTTAACTGCGTCGCGCGCATGGGCTGGATGCAGCGGATGACCCAGTTCAAGGACAAGGCCGGCAAGAACGCGCAGAACGCCTCGCTGGGGCTGTTTGCCTACCCGGCGCTGATGGCGGCGGACATTCTGATTTATCACGCCACCCACGTGCCGGTGGGCGAGGACCAGAAACAGCATCTGGAACTGACCCGCGACATCGCGGCCAAGTTCAACCACGACTATGGCGTCGATTTCTTTCCGATGACCGAACCGGTGATCGAAGGCGCCGCCACGCGGGTGATGTCGCTGCGCGACGGGTCCAAGAAGATGTCGAAATCCGATCCCTCAGACGCCAGCCGCATCAACATGACCGACGACGCCGACGCCATTGCGAAAAAGATCCGCAAGGCCAAGACCGACCCCGAGGGGCTGCCGTCCGAGGCCAAGGGGCTGGAAGACCGGCCCGAGGCGCGCAACCTCGTGGAAATCTACGCCGCCTTCGCCGAACAAAGCGTCGATCAGGTGCTGGCCGAACTCGGTGGCAAGCAGTTTTCCGAGTTCAAGCCGCTGCTGGCCGATCTGGCGGTCTCGAAACTGGCGCCGATTTCGGCAGAGATGTCCCGGCTGATGGACAATCAGGACGAAATCGACCGCATCCTGACCCGCGGTGCCGAGCGCGCCCGCGCCATCACCGCACCGATCCTGCGCCGGACCTATGACATCGTCGGCATGGTGCCCCCGGTCCAGGTCTGACCGGCTTTCGCCGCGCCCGTCAGGCGCGGCGGCCCTGCCCGGTTCGAACCGCCGCCCGCAGCGGCATTTCGAACCGCGCGTACGACAGAACCGACAGTCCCCAGACGATCACCAGCACCGCCACGAGATAGACCAGCTCGAGCGCGGTGCTGCTGCTGTCACCGGTCAGGCGGTAGCGCAGCGGAAACAGGCACATGATGACCGGCCAGTGAATCATGTAGATCCCGTATGAGATCTCTCCGGCCCGGTGCAGCGCCCCGCCCCGCGCCATGCGTCCGACCAGCCCCCTGTCCGCCGTCGTCGCCAGCATCAGCACGGCAAAGGCGGGAATGACCAGAACATCCGGCCATTCCAGACCGACCACCACGATCACGACGACGATGCACAGACCTTGCATCAGTGACAGTCCGGCCTCCGGCACACCGTCGAACAGATCCGACCGCGCGGCCAGCGCCATGCCCAGCGGGAAGGCCGCAAGAATCCGCAGGATCACAAGGCGTTCCGGAATACCGTCGGGCTGGTCCAGCCGCCCGGCGCCGACCGCGATCAGAACCGCGTAGATCGCCAGCGAAAACACGACAAGCCCGGCCGTTCCGCCACGTTTCAACGCCAGGTGCGCCGCGAAAGGAAACAGCAGATAGGCTGCGGCCTCGCAGCTGATCGACCAGGACGGCACGTTGTAGACAAAGGTGTCGGACAGCCCCCAGGCGTCGATCAGCAGCAGGTTCAGCACGATGTCGCGCAGGCCGCCGTCCTGTCCCTGATAGATCGCAAAGGCGACCATGAACGCCAGTGTCACGGCGTGCAGCGGCCAGATGCGGATGAACCGCCTGAGGTAAAACGCCCTGAGATGGCCGGCCTCCGGCGCGCGGGTGAACCCCGCCCCGTAAACCTTGAACAGGATAAACCCGCTGAGCATGAAAAAGAAATCGACCGCCACATGCGGCGCCCGGTTCAGCTGTGGCTGATACCCGGCAAAGCTGGGCTGAACGAGAATGAAATAGTGGGCGATCAGAACGACCATCGCCGCGACCCCGCGCAATGCCGTGTGCGATCTGATTTCTACCACGCTGCCCGACCCCGTTTCCTTGCCCCGACGTTACAATGACTACCTCGCGGGGGAATGCAACTGAACCGGCAACTGCGGCGGGTCCGCAAAACCGGATATGCCGCCAACTGCACTGGACCTTCGCGTATTCCAAACCTAACCTCGCGCCACAAACGTGGGAGTGACCTATGGCAACCGGCAGCAACATCCGAACCTATTTCAACGGCACATGGCATGACGGCGACGTGCCGATCATGCGGGCGGCCGATCATGGCGCGTGGCTGGGTTCGGGCGTGTTCGACGGCGCCCGCTGCGTCGACGGGTTGACCCCGGACCTGGACAAACACTGTGCCCGCACCAACCGGTCGGCCGAGGCGCTGATGCTGACCCCGACCGTCAGCACCGAGGAGATGGTTGAGATCGCCCTCGACGGGCTCAAGGCCTATGATCCCTCCGCCGCCGTCTACATCCGGCCGATGTACTGGGGCATCGACGGCGATATCACCGCGATCGTGCCGCAGCCCGACAAGACCGGTTTTGCGCTCTGCCTCGAAGAGATCCCGCTGGCGCCAGAAACCGCCTCGGCCACCCTGTGCCACACCCGGTTCCGGCGCCCGGTGATGGAAGACGCCGTGGTCAATGCCAAGGCCGGCTGCCTCTATCCCAACAACGCCCGCATGCTGGCCGAGGCCCGCTCGCGCGGGTTTACCAACGCACTGGTGGGCGACGCCATGGGCAACGTGGCCGAAACCGCCACCGCCAACATCTTCATGGTGCGCGACGGCGAGGTCTTTACCCCCATTGCCAACGGAACTTTTCTGGCCGGCATCACCCGCGCGCGGCACATGGAAAACCTGCGTGCCGACGGGGTGACCGTTCATGAAACCGTGCTCAGCTTCAAGGACATAGAAGAAGCGGACGAGCTGTTCATGTCGGGCAACATGAACAAGGTGACGCCGGTCACCGCCTTTGAGGACCGGCAATTCCAGATCGGCCCGATGACACGCCGGGTACGCGAGATGTACTGGGACTGGGCCCGTTCGACCGGCTGATCGGGCGCTTGCCTGCGGCCGGGCCATCGGGCATCATCCGCGCAAAGGAGAGCCCGTCCATGCGCAAGTTCCTGGTCATTCTCGATGACAGCCGCGAGTGTCTGAACGCGATGCGCTTTGCCGCCATGCGCGCGGCCCATACCGGTGGCGGGGTGGCCATCCTGTCGGTCATTCCCCCCGATGAATTCAATCATTGGATCGGTGTCGGCGAGGTGATGCGCGAGGAAACCCGCGAACGGATCCACGCCCATTTCGAAGTTTTTGCGAAATGGATGCGCGACCGGCAGGGCGTCGATCCCGAGCTGATCATCCGCGAAGGCGATGCGGTGCCCGAAATCCTGAGCCAGATCCGCGAGGATCCCGACATCGGCGTTCTGGTCCTGGGCGCGGGCACCGACAAGAAGGGCCCCGGCCCGCTGGTGTCACAGCTGAGCCGCGCCTCCGGGTCCTTTTCAATCCCGATCACGATCGTGCCCGGCGACCTGAGCAAGGAAAAGCTCGAGGCGATTACCTGACATGACCATAGTCCGGCAACACGGCCGCCTGCGCTTTTTCATCTTTGCTATATTGACGCTGATGCTGGCCATTGGACTTGGCGCTGGCCAGGCTGCGGCGCAGGATCTGCTGGAAAAACCCGCCGTTCCGCGCAAAATGGCCGATGCCGAAATCCGCTTTGTCCAGGCGGCGCTGGCCGTTGATGGCAGCTATGAGGGGCCGATTGACGGCAACTGGAGCCAGAAAAGCCAGCTGGCCTTTGTGCAGACCATGCGCGACCAGTTCGGACCGGGCCAGATCAAGCTGGCGGATCTGGCACAGCTGTCGCGGCGATTCCGCACCGCGCTGGCAGGAGGGCGTTGGGAACCGGTCGCACCGGACGGGGCCAACCTGTCTTATGTGCTGCCGCTGGCGGTGGTCGGCCCGCTGAACCGGCAGGATGAAATCGCCCATGCCGATTCGGACGGACACCTGATTGTCCGAACCCGCGCCTATGACGCCGAGGGTGTTCTGGCGCTGCACAACTGGCTTCTCGACAATGCCCTGCAACCCGACCCGGCGCGGCGGGCCCGGCTGTCGGACGATATGGTGACAACGGCGGTCCTGACCGACCGGACCAATACCGTTTACATCCGGTCGCTGCGGCACGGGCAGAAATACGTGACCGTGATCGTGCAATGGACCCCGCAGCGCGCCGCCGAGGCGCGGCTGATCTCGGGCTCCATCCAGCCCGGCGTGCAGGCACCGCTGGAGCTGCCCGCGGATGGCCTCCTGCTCAAGGCGATTGCCGCGCTGGACGGCCCATCGGACCCGGCGCGACCGAACGTGCCGTCTGGTTCCGTGCCGGTTGCGACCGGTTTTTATGTCAACAACACCGATCTGGTCACCTCGCTTGCGGCGCTGTCCGACTGCAAGGCGCTGACCCTGGCCGACGGCACCCGCCTGCGCCGCCTGCGGATCGCACGGGTTCATGGGCTGGCATTGATGACTTCGCCGGTACGCTCGGCCAGCTGGGTACGGCTGGGCGGCAACGTAGAGGCAGAACCGGGACAGCAGGTGATCGCGCTCGGCTTCGGGACCGAGAGTCCCGCCAACCTCAGACCCGGCCGCAGCCACGGCCGGGTTCAGGGCGACGCGCTGATCGGCAACAACGGGCTGCGGTTGAGCGTGACCCTGCCCAACCCGCCCGGCAGCGGAGGCGCGCCGGTGTTTCTGGGCGATGGACGCATTGCAGGGGTTCTGCTGGGCCGACCCGCCGACGAACCGCAGGCGCCAGCGCATGTTCTGCCTGCCTCGCGTCTGACCGCGCTTTTGCAGCGGTCGAACACCCTGTTCGACCGGGCCGAGACCCAGACGGACGTCGCAGAGGGACCCGGCCCCATTGTTCCCCTGTTCTGCAAATAGCCCTGTGGCACATATTTAGAATCGTTCCAAAGCTTGACTTGCAGCCCGTCACGCCGCATATCCCAAGACAAGCACAATGGAGCCCTGCCATGTTCATTCAGACCGAATCCACGCCGAACCCGGCCACGCTGAAATTCCTGCCCGGCCAGACCGTGCTGGACGCGGGCACCGCCGACTTCCCCAGCGCCGATGCAGCCGCGAAATCGCCGCTGGCCCGCCGGATCTTTGAAGTGTCGGGCGTCAACGGCGTGTTCTTCGGCAATGATTTCGTGACCGTGACCAAGGCCGACAGCGTCGAGTGGGACCATGTCAAACCCGCCATCCTGGGCGCGGTGATGGAGCACTACCAGTCCGGCCAGCCGGTGATCGAGACCGGTGAACAGGCCGCGTCGGGCCATGCCGAATTCACCGGCGAGGATTCCGAGGTCGTTGGCCAGATCAAAGAACTGCTGGACACCCGCGTGCGCCCCGCCGTGGCGCAGGACGGTGGCGACATCACCTTTCACGGTTTTGAGCGCGGCGTCGTCTACCTGCACATGCAGGGCGCCTGTGCCGGCTGCCCGTCCTCGACGCTGACCCTGAAGATGGGCATCGAGAACCTGCTGCGCCACTACATTCCCGAAGTGACCGAGGTGCGCCCGGTTGGCATCTGACGCCCTGATCCTGGGATTTGACACATCGGCCGCGCATTGCGCGGCCGCTTTGCTGTGCGGTGACCGGATCATCGCGTCACGGGCCGAAGACATGCCGCGCGGACAGGCCGAGCGGCTGATGCCGCTTTTGCAGGAGATGCTGGCCGAAGCCGGGGCGGAGTGGCGTGACCTGACCGCGATCGGCGTCGGCGTCGGACCCGGCAATTTCACCGGCATCCGGATTTCGGTGTCCGCCGCGCGCGGGTTGGCGCTGGGCCTGTCGGTGCCTGCGGTCGGGGTGTCCACGCTCGAGGCCCAGGCCCGCCCCGGTATCCTGCCCGCCGTCGCCGCCCCCCGCGATCATGTCTATATCGCGCCGCCCAATGGCGATCCCGCGCTGCTGCCGGTGGCCGAGGCGCAGACGCTGGCCGGGAACCTTGGACTGACGCTTGACGCCACCAGCGACCCGCGCCAGCTGGCCGAGGCGATCGCCCGCATTGCCGGCCAACGCTGGCAGACCACCACCGAGCCGCCCGCGCCACTCTATATCCGGCCGGCCGATGCCGCGCCGTCGCGCGACATGCCGCCGGTGTTGCTGGACTGATGACCGCCGATCAGATGGCCGCCCTGCATGCCGCCGCTTTCACCCAGTCCCGCCCCTGGAGCGCGGCCGAATTCGCCGCCCTGCTGGACAGCCCGCATTGCTTCGCCACTGGCGATGCCCGCGCGTTCGCGCTGGTCCGGGTGATCGCGGATGAAGCCGAACTGCTGACCATCGCCACCCATCCCGAGCACCAGCGCCAGGGCCTTGCCCGATCCTGCATGGCCGACTGGATGCAACAGGCCGCCTCTCGTGGCGCCGCCTACGCCTTTCTGGAGGTTGCCGCCGACAACATTGGCGCACGCGCGCTCTATGAGCGGTGCGGATTCGCCACCAGTGGCCAGCGCAGGGGTTACTACGCCCGCCCGGACGGGCCTGCGGTTGATGCAATTATCATGTCCCGCGCCCTGCCCTGACGGCACCTGCTCATATCTTGGACCAACCGGTCAAAAAGCAGTTGACCGCCTGCCTCCCCTGCGGCCTTAATTGCGCCATACCGGCACAATGCCAACAAAACCGGCGCCCCACATGCGACCGGAACAAATAACCAACGGGAGTACCAGTATGACCTTCATGAAATCCCTGATGGGAGCAACCGCCGCCTTTGCCCTGAGCGCGGGCGCAGCCCTGGCCGAACCGGCGCTGATCTTTGACCTTGGCGGCAAGTTCGACAAATCCTTTAACGAAGCGGCCTTTAACGGCGCCAAGCGTTGGGCCGACGAAACCGGCGGCAGCTTTCGCGAGATCGAGCTGCAGTCCGAAGCCCAGCGCGAGCAGGCGCTGCGCCGCTTTGCCGAGGCCGGCGCCAACCCGGTGATCACCATGGGCTTTGCCATGGCCGATCCGCTGAGCGCCGTTGCGGCCGATTACCCCGATACCAAGTTCGTGGCCGTTGACGTGACATGGCTGGATGCCCCGAACATCCGCCAGATCGGCTTTGCCGAGCACGAAGGCTCATATCTGGTCGGCATGCTGGCCGCGATGGCCTCGAAATCCGGCACCGTCGGCTTTGTCGGCGGCATGGATATCCCGCTGATCCGTCACTTTGGCTGCGGCTATGCGCAGGGCGCCAAGGCGGTGAACCCCGATATCAAGATCGTCGCCAACATGACCGGCACCACACCCGCCGCCTGGAATGACCCGGTCAAGGGCAGCGAGCTGACCAAGGCGCAGATCAGCCAGGGCGCCGACGTGATCTATGCCGCCGCCGGCGGCACCGGTGTCGGCGTGCTGCAGACCGCCGCCGACGAAGGCATTCTGTCGATTGGCGTGGACAGCAACCAGAACCACCTGCATCCGGGCAAGGTTCTGACCTCGATGCTGAAGCGGGTCGATGTCGCCGTCTATGACGCGATGAAGGCCGGCGCCGATGTCGAAACCGGCGTCTTCGTGCTGGGCCTCGCCGAAGAGGGTGTCGGCTATGCGCTCGACGACAACAACGCCAGCCTAGTGACGGACGACATGAAAATGGCCGCCGACTCGGCCCGTCAGAAGATCATCGACGGCGAACTGAGCGTGGTCAGCTACTACGACAACGACAGCTGCCCGGCTCTGAGCTTCTGAGCATGAGTCCGGCACAGGATACGGGGCGGCAGGCAACTGCCGCCCCGGCAACCGCCGCATCTAACGCGCCCGCGATCGAACTGCGGGGCATTTCCAAGTCCTTTGGCCCGGTACAGGCCAACAAAGACATTTCCATCAGCGTCGCCCCCGGGACCATCCATGGCATCATCGGTGAGAACGGCGCGGGCAAATCCACGCTGATGAGCATCCTTTACGGCTTCTACAAAGCCGACAAAGGCGAGATTTTCATCAACGGTCAGCGGACCGAGATCCCCGACAGCCAGGCCGCCATCGCCGCCGGCATCGGCATGGTATTCCAGCATTTCAAGCTGGTGGAAAATTTCACCGTGCTGGAAAACATCATCCTGGGCGCCGAGGACGGCGGACTGTTGAAACCGTCGCTGGCCAAGGCGCGCAAGACATTGGCGGAACTGGCCGCCGAATACGAGCTGAACGTGAACCCCGATGCCCGCATCGACGAGATCGGCGTCGGAATGCAGCAGCGGGTCGAGATCCTGAAGGCGCTGTACCGGCAGGCCGACATCCTGATCCTGGATGAACCGACCGGCGTGCTGACCCCCGCCGAGGCGGACCAGTTGTTCCGCATCCTGCATAGGCTGCGAGAAGAGGGGAAGACGATCATCCTGATCACCCACAAGCTGCGCGAGATCATGGAGGCCACCGACACCGTCAGCGTCATGCGGCGCGGCGAGATGACGGCGACGGTGAAGACCTCGGAAACCAGCCCCGAGCATCTGGCCGAGCTGATGGTCGGGCGCAAGGTGTTGCTGCGCGTCGACAAGGCCCCGGCGACGCCGGGCAAGCCGGTGCTTGAGATCGAGAACCTGCGGGTGGTCGACGAACAGGGTGTCGAACGGGTCAAGGGTATCGACCTGAGCGTGCGCGCGGGCGAGATCCTTGGCATCGCCGGGGTGGCCGGAAACGGCCAGTCGGAATTGCTGGAGGTGCTGGGCGGCATGCGTCCCGGCGCGGGCACCGTGCGGCTGAATGGTGCCCCCCTGCCGCTGAGCGGCCCGGGGTCGGATGGCCAATCACGCCGCGCCGCGCATGTGGCCCACGTCCCCGAGGACCGCCAGCGCGAGGGGCTGATCATGGAGTTCCATGCCTGGGAGAATGTCGCCTTTGGGTATCACCACGACCCGGCCTACCAGCGCAATGGCCTGCTGATGGACAATGGTGCGCTCAGGGCCGACACCGAGGCCAAGATCGAGAAATTCGACATTCGCCCGGCGGACGGCTGGCTGACGGCCAAGAACTTCAGCGGTGGGAACCAGCAAAAGATTGTGGTCGCCCGCGAGATCGAGCGCAACCCGGACCTGCTGCTGGTGGGCCAACCCACGCGCGGCGTCGACATCGGCGCCATCGAATTCATCCACAAGCAGATCGTCGCCCTGCGCGACGCGGGCAAGGCGGTTCTGCTGGTCTCTGTCGAACTGGAAGAGATTTTCGGTCTCTCGGACCGCATCGCGGTGATGTTCGACGGCCACATCATGGGCGAACGCCTGCCTGCCGAAACCGATGAAAAGGAACTCGGCCTGCTTATGGCCGGTGTGAGCGGAGAGGCCGCCTGAGATGGACAAGATGCCGAAATGGGCCGACGTCATCCTGATCCCGCTGATTTCGCTGATCCTGGCGGCGATCCTGTCGGCTCTGGTGATCCTGGGCATCGGCGAAGATCCGGTGGCAGCGGTCAAGCTGATGGTGGACGGCGCGCTGGGGTCGACCTATGGCTGGGGCTATACGCTTTATTACGCCACCAACTTCATGTTCACCGGGCTGGCCGTCGCGGTGGCCTTTCACGCGCGCATGTTCAACATCGGTGGCGAAGGTCAGGCGATGCTGGGCGGTCTTGGCGTGGCGCTGGCCTGTCTCTATGTGCCGTGGCCGCATTGGTCGCTGGCGCTGATCGCGGCCTCGGTCGGGGCGATGATCTTTGGCGCGGCATGGGCCGCGATCCCGGCCTACCTGCAGGCCAAGCGCGGCAGCCATATCGTGATTACCACGATCATGTTCAACTTTATCGCCGCCGCCGTTCTGAATTACATGCTGGTCAACGTGATGCGGCCCAAGGGGTCGATGGACCCGGCTTCGGCCCGCTTTCCCGAGGCGGTGCACCTGCCGACCCTGCACGAGTTGCTGGCCCCGCTGGGCATCAGTTTCTCCAAGGCGGCACCGGCCAACATCAGCCTGCTGCTGGCGGTGGCGGCCTGCGTTCTGGTCTGGGCGCTGATCTGGCGGACCCGGCTGGGGTACGAGATCCGCGCCTATGGTCATTCGGAAACCGGCGCGCTCTATGCCGGGATTTCGCCGGTCCGGATCACCATGATCGCGATGCTGATTTCTGGCGCGCTGGCCGGGCTGATGGCCACCAACAACGTCATGGGCGAGGCCGAGCGGCTGGTGATGAACGCCACCGAGGGGGCCGGGTTCATCGGCATCGCGGTAGCGCTGATGGGGCGGTCGCATCCGTTCGGGGTGTTTCTGGCCGCGATCCTGTTCGGGTTCCTGTATCAGGGCGGCGCCGAACTGGCGCTGTGGACGAGCATCCCGCGCGAGTTGATCGTTGTGATCCAGGCGCTGGTGATCCTGTTCACTGGGGCGCTGGACAACATGGTCCGGATGCCGCTGGAACGTCTGTTCCTCGCGCTGCGCAGAAAGGACGCCTGAGATGGATTTCCTGACCATCATCCAGGTGCTCGACAGCACCGTGCGCCTTGCCACGCCACTGCTGCTGGCCTGTCTGGCGGGGCTGTATTCCGAACGCGCCGGGATCTTTGACATCGGCCTTGAGGGCAAGATGCTGATGGCGGCGTTCTTTTCCGCCGCAATCGCCGCGACCAGCGGTTCGGTCTGGCTGGGCCTGCTGGCCGGTATCGTATCCTCGCTGCTGCTGAGCGGACTGCACGGGCTGGCATCAATCACCTTTCGCGGCAACCAGCTGATCTCGGGGGTCGCGATCAACTTTCTCGCCGCCGGCATGACGGTCCTGATCGCACAGGACTGGTTCCAGCAGGGCGGGCGCACACCCTCGCTGATCGGGGGCGGGCGGTTCGCGCCGATCGAGTTGCCCTTTGCCGAAGCGCTGAGCGGCGTTCCCATTCTGGGCCCGATCTATTCCGAGCTGATCTCTGGGCACCCGATTCTGGTCTACCTCGCGTTTCTGGCAGTTCCGGCGACCTGGTGGATTCTCTATCGCACCCGGTTTGGCCTGCGCCTGCGGGCTGTGGGGGAGAACCCCGCCGCGGTGGACACCGCGGGCGTGTCCGTGGTCGGCCTGCGCTATGCGGCCGTTGCGATCTGTGGGGTGCTGTGCGGTATTGCCGGGGCCTATCTGGCCACCGCGTTGCAGGCCGGGTTCGTCAAGGACATGACCGCCGGGCGCGGGTTCATCGCGCTGGCCGCGCTGATCTTTGCCAAGTGGCGGCCCTGGCACGCCATGTGGGCCTGTCTGTTGTTCGGGTTCCTGCAGGCAATCGCCCTGCGCTATCAGAACATCGACGTCGGCGGCTTTGTCATCCCGGTTCAGGCCATGGACGCGCTGCCCTATATCCTGACCGTGGTGATCCTGGCGGGTTTCGTCGGCAAGGCGATTCCGCCGCGCGCCGGTGGCGAACCCTACGTGAAAGAGCGGTAAATTGGCGCGCGCGGACAATCGCGCGCCTCCACCGCTTGACTTTTGAGCCCGCGCTTTGACACTGGGAGTTACCCGAGCTCACTGCCCTGTTGCAAAACGGGGTGTCTCCGGAATAGATTAACACATGCAAATATATCTACCTATTGCCGAGGTATCGGTTAACGCGTTCCTTCTTCTGGGGCTCGGCGGGTTGGTGGGTATCCTTTCAGGCATGTTCGGCGTTGGCGGCGGGTTTCTGATGACGCCGCTGTTGTTCTTTATCGGCATCCCGCCGGCGGTCGCCGTGGCCACCGAGGCCAACCAGATCGTGGCGTCCTCCTTTTCGGGTGTGCTGGCCCATTTCAGGCGAAAGACGGTCGATCTTAAAATGGGGCTGGTGCTCTTGGTCGGCGGCCTGACCGGCGCGGCGCTTGGCGTGTTGGTGTTCAACTACCTCAAGAGCCTCGGCCAGGTCGATCTGCTGGTCCGGCTGTGTTACGTGCTGTTTCTGGGCGTTGTCGGCGGGCTGATGTTTCTGGAAAGCCTGCGCGCGATCCGCAAATCGCGGCGCGGGGGCGGCCCGCCTCCGAAACGGCGGCAACGGACCTGGGTTCACGCCCTGCCCTTTAAGATGCGGTTCCGCACATCGGGCCTCTATATATCGGTGATCCCGCCGGTCGGTGTCGGGATCGTCGTGGGTATCCTGGCCGCGATCATGGGTGTCGGCGGCGGGTTCATCATGGTGCCCGCGATGATCTATATCCTCGGCATGCCGACCAAGGTGGTGGTCGGAACCTCGCTGTTCCAGATCATCTTTGTCACCGCATTCACCACCATGCTGCATGCGACCACCAACTTTACCGTCGATATCGTGCTGGCTGTGCTGCTGCTGGTCGGCGGGGTCATCGGCGCCCAGATCGGCACCCAGATCGGCCTGCGCCTGAAGGCGGAACAGCTGCGCATCCTGCTGGCGCTGATGGTGCTGGTGGTCTGCGGCAAGCTGGCGCTGGATCTGCTTTTGCAACCCTCCGAGCTCTATTCGCTCGGCGCGGCCGGGGGGCATTGAGCGATGATGCGCCTGATCCTTGCCGCCGCGCTGACGATCACCGCACTGGCCGCCGGGGCCGAAGAGGTGGTGCTGGGGCTGAGCAAGGACAAGGTGGCGATCACCACCAGTTTCGACGGATCCGAGATCCTGATTTTTGGCGCGGTGAAACGCGAAGAACCCATCGCCGAGGATCCACTGGAAGTGGTGATCACCGTGGCCGGACCGTCCGAACCCGTGGTGGTGCGCCGCAAGTCGCGCAAGTTCGGTATCTGGGTCAACACCGACGTTCTCGAGGTCGATTCGGCCCCCAGTTTCTATGCCGTGGCCAGTACCGCGCCGCTGCAGGACGTGCTGAGCAATACCGAAGACCAGCGCTGGAAGATCTCGATCGAGCGCGCCATCCGGTCGGTCGGTGCACCGGAAACAATACCCGACGCGAAGAATTTCACCGAAGCCGTGATCCGCATTCGCCGCGATGCCGGGCTTTACCAGATGCTCGAAGATCAGGTGGCGCTGGACCAGCAAACCCTGTTCCGCACGTCGATTGACATGCCGGCGGACCTGACCGAAGGCGACTATACAACCCGGATATTCCTGACCCGCAACGGCGATGTCGTATCACATCTTGAGACCTCGATCGACGTGCGCAAGGTCGGCCTGGAACGCTGGCTGTTCTCGCTGTCGCGCAACCGGCCGATCCTTTACGGGCTGATGTCGCTGGCCATCGCGATCTTTGCCGGATGGGGCGCCTCGGCCGCGTTCCGGCTGCTGCGCAACGGCTAGAGCTCTTCGGTCTGCAACACCAGCGGCGCGGGTTTGGCGGCGCTGCGCAGATCGTCGATGCGCAGCGGGTGGCTGGGTTTCGACAGCCGGTTGCGCACCACCCAGATCAGCCGTTCCTGCGCCCGCGTGATCGCCACATAGGCCAGCCGTTTCCACAGCGGTTGTCCCGCCTCCATCCGGCCCATACGGGCGGCCACGAACAGGTCGGGCGCAAAGACCTGCACCGTGTCCCACTGCGACCCTTGCGCCTTGTGAATGGTGACCGCCGCGCCATGCAAAAAGGTCGCCCCCATGCGCGCGGCAAAGGGGATAAAGGGTTCTTCCTCGTCCGGTTTCTCGATCTTCACGATGGAGGCGGCGCTGATCTGGGGATCCTCGGCGCCCATCACATGGAGCCGGTAGAACCCCGGTTTGCGGCCGGGGCCGAGGTAGACGGTCTGCGCGCCCTTGATCAGCCCCCGCGCCTCGAGATCGAGCCGTTTCTTGCGGTGTTTCAGCGGCAGTTCGATGCCGTCGCAGATCAGCGGTTCACCTTCGAGCAGCCCGTCTTCGGGCGCACCGTGCACGGTGCGAAAGGCGTGGATCAGGCGGATGCGGGTGGCGTTGCGCCAGACCAGAACCGGGCTGCGCGCCATCAGGTCGACCTCAACCCGCTGACCCCAGACCACCCGCTCGTCGCGCCGGGCGGTGTCTTCGATCATCCGCTCGAAATCGTGGAATTCCAGCTGCGGATCGCCCAGCGCATGGGCCAGGTCCAAAATCGGGTTATCGGCGTCCTGCCTGTGAACGCGGCTCAGCTCAAGCTTGCGCGGGGCGGGCAGCCCGTCAAAGACCATCGCGCCGGACTGGTTCACCGGGGCCAGCTGCGCTGGGTCGCCAAACAGCAGCAGGTTCGGAAAGATTTCCTTGAGATCCTCGAACTGGCGGTCATCCAGCATCGACGCCTCATCGACAAAGCCGATGTCCAGCGGTTCTTCGCGGCGTTTCCAACCGGTGATGAAATCGGACCCGCGCAGACCAGCGGCAGCCATCGCGCCGGGCATGGATTTGTTGCTGGCATAAAACGCCGCCGCCCGGTCCAGCGCCTGATCGGTCAGCCCCTCGATTTCAGGCCGCTCGCCGTTTCCGGCCAGCCATTCGGCGATGCGTTCGTATTCCGGGTCATAGACCGGGGTATAGAGGATGCGGTGGATGGTCGTTGCCGGCACGCCGCGAAACCGCAGCACGCTGGCCGCCTTGTTCGTCGGCGCCAGTATCGCCAGCGTGCGCTTGTCGCGGCGCTTGCGGCTTTCATAGTCGCCTGACACGACCTCGACCCCGGCGTCTTCGAGCGCCTTGTAGAGTTCGGCCAGCAACAATGTCTTGCCCGATCCCGCCTTGCCGATCACCGCCATCACGCCCGACCCGGACGCCCGGGGCGGTGTCAGCTGACTTTCGTCCAGATCCACGCCTGCCTCGCGCAGCATCTCGGTGACACTGTCAAAGGCCGTGGCCTGATCATCGGAAAAGGTAACGAGGGGCGCGCTCATGGCGCGACCCTACAGGCCCCCGCAACCGGGCGCCAGTGGCTGCGGTCAACCGGTCTGCGCCAGTTTCGACCGGTTCCCACCGCCAAAGTCGCGGGCGAACCACAGCCGGGACAATTCCGGCGAAACACCGGCCCGCTCGGCCACCTTCTTCTGCGCCTCGGGGGTGAATTCCCACAGACCGACGCTGATCCGGTCGCGGCCCTCCCCTTCCGATCCCAGAACCTCGGGCGAGGAGCCGATAGCGCGGTAGATGCGCACCATGCGGGCATCGAACACGCCGACAAAATGGCGAATTCCGAACCCCGTCATGATTTCGCCCCCGCCGAGCATCAGCGCGGCGGCCACGTTGGATCCCGCGTCGCGCGCCAGACAGAACCGGGTGCATTCCCAGATCAGCGGGCTGACCACAGGCGAACCGCCGGTGAGATGGCCAAAGACATCGTTGACCATGACCGGTCCAGTGGTCGGAAGGAACCGCATCGACCCGCCGTGGCAGCCACCAGGGTTTTCCCAGATCACGTAAAGCGGATTGAGGTCGTCGTACCCGTCCCGCTCCTCGCCATTGGCGTCGACATGCACGTCCCAGCCCAGCCGCGTACGGAATTGGTCCGCACGATCCAGGAACATGGTATGTCCGAGTTTTGGAAATCGGTGCAATTCATTGGCATAAATATAGCGCAGCATGATCTTGTCCCCTTGTCGTCCTGCTGCGTCAGACGTTCGGGTAAATTGGTTAATATCCGCCTAGTTCTGCGTTCGTTCCGTCAAACCACGATCAATCCGCGCGACAAGGCCCGCGCAATCGCATGGGTTGTATTCAACGCGCCCAATTTGAACCGCGCGCTTTCGATATAGACCCGCAATGTGTGCTCGGAAATCGACAGGGAATCCGCCACCTGTGCGCGGCTGTAGCCCATGGCCAGCAGGGTCATCGCATCCACCTCGCGCGGCGACAGGTTGCGGGCGGGTTCCGGCTGGCGGCCCGGTTCGAACTCCAGCGCCTTGCGGTTAAAGAAATGTGCGATCAGGATCAGGTCGCGGCCATGTGTTTCGGTGAACCGGGCCCAGTCCTCGTCCGAGGCATTGTGGTTAACCGTGAACAGCGCGAACTGGCCGTTGGGGCCGCGGATCGGGATGGAATAGCCCTGGTTTCCGACCCCGTGCCTCAGCGCATCGGCCAGAAAGCTGCGCGCAGGTTTGCCGGACCAGTCCAGCCGTTTCCAGTCGACCGGGTGAAATCGTTGAAAACACCCGACAACAACCGGATCAACGCGCAGGTATTGTTTGACGAGATAGCGCTGGACCCATTCATCATCATAAGTCCCACAGCCGTATTGTTCGCCGGCGCTGTCCACCCAGTGGTAGACCATGTGATCGACGCCGAACGCGTCACGTAATTTCTCGATGCTGGCCTGAAGATCCTCAAGCGCGCAAGTGTCGTCCAGTTCCGTAGTGATCTGATCCAGATTGACCCGGTTTTCCATCTGCCCCAGCACGCGCGCCCTCTTCCACGGACGCAATTTCGGCAACGGCGATCAGCATGGTATCATCCAGCTGTTCGGCCAGGGCTCCTAGGTCATTTGCGGTCGCAAAGGACTTCAGATCCACCAATACGTCCAGTATCCAGTCATGTTGCGCCATCAGGGTCTCTCCGATTTGGTTAACGGATGGTTAACACAACTATAGCACGAGCTGGAAAAGGTAAAAATTCGCTGCTTTCCACTCCCCAAAAACGGTGAGGGGGGAAAATTCAAGTGTCTGGAATCACTAATGCCGCCCCCGGAAAGAGCCGGGGCCGCGAATCACGCAGGTGATTCGCGGCCCCGATCGGAGTCTGATTTGCAGCGACTGGATCAGTCGCGCGCGTCCAGAACCTCTTCCAGCGTGCGCAGACCCGTCTTGGGGGACTGAACCAGCACCGACATGTTGCCGGGCTTATGCTCGTTGCGCAGCATCTTCATGTGCGCTTCGGGCAGGTCGTTCCATGCAAAGACTTCGGACATGCAGGGATCGAGGCGACGCTCGACCATCAGCTGGTTGGCCGAGGCGGCCTGCTTGAGGTGGGCAAAGTGAGAGCCCTGGATCCGCTTCTGGTGCATCCAGAGATAACGCACGTCAAAGGTCAGGTTGTAACCGGTGGTGCCGGCACAGATCACGACCATGCCGCCTTTTTTGCAGACCAGCGTCGAAACCGGGAAGGTCGATTCACCGGGGTGTTCGAACACGATGTCGACGTTGTTGCCCTTGCCGGTGATTTCCCAGATCGCCGCGCCGAATTTGCGGGCCTCTTTGAACCATGCCGCATATTCCGGCGTGTTCACCTTGGGCAGCTGGCCCCAGCAGTCAAAGTCCTTGCGGTTGATCACGCCCTTGGCGCCCAGATCCATCACGAACTCGCGCTTGTCCTCGTCCGAGATGACACCGATGGCGTTGGCGCCGGCCGTGTTGATCAGCTGGATCGCATAAGAGCCCAGACCGCCCGACGCGCCCCAGACCAGAACGTTCTGGCCCGGCTTCAGCTCGTGCGGGTGGTGGCCGAACAGCATCCGGTAAGCGGTCGCCAGGGTCAGCGTGTAGCAGGCCGCTTCTTCCCAGGTCAGGTGCTTGGGGCGCGGCATCAGCTGCTGCGCCTGCACGTTGGTGAACTGTGCAAAGGAGCCGTCCGGGGTCTCATAGCCCCAGATCCGCTGCGAGGTCGAGAACATCGGGTCGCCGCCGTTGCATTCCTCGTCGTCGCCGTCGTCCTGGTTGCAGTGGATCACCACTTCATCACCGACTTTCCAGCGGGTCACCTTTTCGCCCACCGCCCAGACGATACCGGCGGCATCGGAACCGGCGATGTGATAGGGGGCCTTGTGGCCGTCAAACGGGCTGATCGGCGTGCCAAGCGACGCCCAGACGCCGTTGTAGTTGACGCCCGCAGCCATCACCAGAACCAGCACTTCGTGGCTGTCCAGAACCGGCACGTCGACGACTTCCAGCTGCATGGCGGTGTCAGGCTCGCCGTGGCGTTCCTTGCGGATTGCCCAAGCGTACATCTTTTTCGGCACAAATCCCATCGGGGGGATTTCACCCATTTCATAGAGGTCCTTTTCGGGCGCCTCGTACGGCGCGATGTCGCCGTTGGTGTCCAAAGCCATGCTGGCCTCCTGTGTCTGGTTCGCGTCTCGCCGCAACGCAGAATCGCGGCTCTCATGGTGGAATATGAGTGGCCGCGCAATATTGCAACATCAAATCGGCATATTTTGAAACTTTATGACCCAGCGGGTGCAGAATTTCCCTTTGCAGGCGCAGAATCGGTCTCGTCTCCCGGCAACATAATATGCCGGATGGAGTTCGCGTAGAACTTTAGCACATCGGCCTGGTCGGCGGCGGGTACGAATACGCCGTTCTCTTCGATCAGGACATGGCGCCCGGTCAGGTGCCGCAGACCCACCTCGGCGGCATAGTCGCGGTTGTGGCGCGGCATATGGATATGCGCAGAGGCATGTTCGCGCAGCACCTCGCTAAACCCCAGTTCCACTTCGGCCCGCGTCATCGGCCCGTTCCGGAGGATCAGCCATGCCACCAACGGCACCGGCAAGACCGGAACGATCTCTCCGATGCCCCGCATCAGATCGCGGGCCAGCGCCCGCGTCACGTCACCGGTGTGACCGGCCTGGAACCGGCGCAGAGACACCGGCGTGCCGAAACTGACCGCCGCATAGCCGAACCGGTGATACCGACCGATGGCGCGCAGGCCGATCTGGCGGAACAATTGCCAGGTGATCACCCCGATCCGCGCGTTAAAGCGCCGCCCCTCGCCCTGTGCCGCGTCGATCAGGATCCGATCCTCCAGCACACGGTCATAGTTCAATGCCACAGGCACGAACACCACATCTCGCCCCTTGGCGTCGAACCCGTCCACGATGTACTTCAACAGCCCCAGCTTGGGCGGCATCAGCGCCCCCGACAGGCTGAGCCCGCCTTCGGGGAACATCGCCTGGGTCACGCCCGCCTCGGTCGAGAGGCGCACGTAACAGGCCAGAACCTTGCGGTAGAGTTCGTTGCGCGACTTGCGCCGGATGAAATAGGCCCCCATCGCGCGGATCAGACGGCTCAGCGGCCAGACCCGTGCCCATTCCCCCACCGCGTAGGACAGCGCCGACCGCTCTGCCGCCAGGTAGGTCACCAGCACGTAGTCCATGTTGGACCGGTGATTCATCACGAACACCACGGTGGCCTCCGGATCGATCGCCCGCAGCGCTTCGTCGTCGGAATGCCCCAAACGGACCCGGTACAGCGAATTGCTCAGGAATCGGGCAGCGCGGATCGCAAAGCCGAAATAGGCCGATGCCGAAAACGACGGCACGATCTCGCGGGCATACCGTTTTGCCGATTCAAAGGCGACGTTTTCCGGGATGCCTTCGGCGCGGGCATGATCGGCAATCGCCTGGCTGACCTGCGGGTCATAGATCATCCGCTGGATCATGTCATAGCGCCGCGCCAGCTTGAACGGCTGGATCGGGCGTTCCAGCCGTTCGTTCAGCCGTGCCACGGCTTTTTCCAGCCTGCGCCGGAAAAACCAGCGCACCGACGGGAACAGGAAATGCGACGCAAATGTCACTCCCGCAAAGAGCAGGATCAGCAGCAACAGCCAGAGCGGCATTTCGACGGTCTGCGTCATTGCGGCACCCTGCCACTAAAAAACCATTGCCACAATCATCCTGACTGCCCGATAATGCCGCGACGCAGCGAATTGACATCGGTCGAAAATTACGATCTAGAGCACGTCAGCGAAATATTATTACCGCCACCTGACTCGTGAGGCCCCTGATGACGCAACCGCAGAAAGACCGCCCCTGGCTGATCCGGACCTACGCCGGGCACTCGACCGCCAAAGCTTCGAACGCTCTGTACCGGGGCAACCTGGCCAAGGGGCAAACCGGTCTGTCGGTGGCCTTCGACCTGCCCACGCAGACGGGATATGACAGCGACCACACGCTGGCGCGCGGCGAGGTGGGCAAGGTCGGCGTGCCGGTCAGCCATCTGGGCGACATGCGCATGTTGTTCGACCAGATCCCGCTGGAGCAGATGAACACCTCGATGACCATCAACGCGACGGCGCCCTGGCTGCTGGCGCTCTATATCGCGGTGGCCGAGGAACAGGGCGCGGATGTGTCGAAGCTGCAGGGCACGGTGCAAAACGACCTGATCAAGGAATACCTCAGCCGCGGCACCTATGTCTGTCCGCCGAAACCGTCGCTGAAGATGATCGCGGACGTGGCCGAGTACTGCTATACCAACGTGCCCAAGTGGAACCCGATGAACGTCTGTTCCTATCACCTGCAAGAGGCCGGCGCGACGCCGGAGCAGGAGCTGGCCTTTGCCCTGGCGACCGCCATCGCGGTGCTGGACGAGCTGCGCCCGCGCGTCCCGGCCGAGGATTTCCCGGTGCTGGTGGGGCGGATTTCGTTCTTTGTGAACGCAGGCATCCGGTTCGTCACCGAGATGTGCAAGATGCGCGCCTTTGTCGATCTGTGGGATGAAATCTGTGCCACCCGCTATGGCATCGACGACCCCAAGATGCGGCGGTTCCGCTATGGTGTGCAGGTGAACTCGCTGGGGCTGACCGAACAGCAGCCGGAAAACAACGTCTATCGCATCCTGATCGAGATGCTGGCGGTGACCCTGTCGAAAAAGGCCCGCGCCCGCGCCGTGCAGCTGCCCGCGTGGAACGAGGCGCTGGGCCTGCCGCGCCCATGGGACCAGCAGTGGTCGATGCGGATGCAGCAGATCCTGGCGTTCGAGACCGACCTGCTGGAATACGAAGACCTGTTCGACGGCAACCCCGCCATTGATGCCAAGGTCGAGGAACTTAAAGAAGGCGCGCGTGCCGAACTGGCCAACCTCGACAGCATGGGCGGCGCCATTTCCGCCATCGAATACATGAAATCGCGACTGGTGGATTCCAACGCCGAGCGGCTGAACCGCATCGAGGCGGGCGAAACCACCGTGGTCGGCGTGAACAAGTTCACCGCGACCGAACCCTCACCCCTGATGACCGAGGACGGCGGCATCATGGTGGTCGACCCGGCGGTCGAAGAAGAGCAGATCGAGCGGCTGAACGCCTGGCGCGCCGGGCGCGACGAAGAGGCCGTTCGCGCCGCTCTGGCCGCCCTGCGCGAGGCCGCGCAAAGCGGCGCAAATGTCATGGGACCCTCGATCGCGGCCGCCAGGGCCGGGGTCACCACCGGCGAATGGGCAGAACAGATGCGCCAGGTCCACGGCACCTACCGTGGTCCGACCGGTGTCTCGGGGTCGGTGTCGAACAAGACCGAAGGCCTGGACGATATCCGCGCCTCGGTCGATCTGGTCAGCGACAAACTCGGCCGCCGGTTGAAATTCCTTGTGGGAAAACCCGGACTGGACGGCCATTCCAATGGCGCCGAACAAATTGCATTCCGCGCCCGCGATTGCGGCATGGATATTTCCTATGAGGGGATTCGCTTGACGCCGCAGGAAATTGTCGATGCGGCCATTTCCGACAAGGCGCATGTGGTCGGCCTGTCAATTCTTTCCGGCAGCCATATACCGCTCGTTCAGGATGTCATGGAAAAGATGAAGGCGGCCGGGCTGGGACACATCCCGGTGATCGTGGGCGGGATCATTCCCGATGAGGATGCAGAAAAGCTTTCGAAAATGGGGGTTTCCAAAATCTACACCCCCAAGGACTTTGAACTGAATACGATCATGACCGATATCGTCTCTATGGCAGACCCCAATCCGATTGCGGCAGAGTAACTGCGGCGTCATCTAATTGTCTGATCTGTCAATAAAATTGCCGCTAATTAGCGTCAGTTTGCACTCTATTGTGTCATCTCGCGTTTCGCCCTAGATGTGCGAAACGCGAACACAAAAAGGAGTGAGGAAAATGGCAATCGATCTGGAATCCATGTCCCGCAAAGAACTGCTGGAACTGCGCGCAAAAATTGATACGGCCCTCGTCAAAGCCGAAACCCGCGAGAGAGCGGAAGCGCGGAAAGCAGCGGAACGCGCTGTTGCCGAATTTGGTTTCTCACTCGACGAAGTCGCCCCCGGTGGAAAAACCCGTGGCGGCGGCAAACAAACTGTTTCGCCGCCGAAATACCGCAATCCCCAAAACCCCGAGCAAACCTGGACCGGGCGCGGACGCAAACCGCAGTGGGTGCATGACGCGTTGAATCGCGGCGACGATATCTCCGATCTGGAAATCTGACCGGGCCGGCGGATCATGACCATTCATATCGGTGCAAAACCGGGCGAAATCGCGGACACCGTTCTATTGCCCGGAGACCCCTACCGCGCGAAATGGGCAGCGGAAACGTTTCTGTCCGATGCCCGGCTGGTCAATGACGTGCGCGGAATGCTCGGTTTCACCGGAACGTGGAATGGGCACCGCGTCACCATTCAGGGCAGCGGCATGGGGATGCCGTCGCTGTCGATTTACGTCAATGAACTGATCCGGGATTATGGGGCAAAAACCCTGATCCGGATCGGCTCCTGTGGCGGCATGCAGGACAGGGTCAAAATCCGGGACGTGATCCTGGCGATGACCGCGACAACCGTTTCCTCGCCCTCCTCGGCAATCCTGCGCGAACTGAACTATGCGCCCTGCGCCAATTGGGACTTGCTGAAATCCGCCGCCGAAGCTGCAAATGACATTGGCGCGAATACCCATATCGGCGGCATCTATTCTTCGGATGTGTTTTACGATGAACGCCCCGACCTGAATGAGCAAATGGTGCGCCACGGGATATTGGGTGTCGAAATGGAAGCGGCGGAACTCTATACGCTTGCCGCCCGCCACGGGCGCCGGGCTCTGGCGGTCCTTACCGTCTCGGACCACCTGATCACCGGCGAAGCGCTGCCCTCGGAAGATCGCGAACGCAGTTTTGGCGATATGGTCGAAATCGCGCTGCGCGCCGCCTTCGCCTGAAGACGCAACCGCAGCGCGCGTCCCGCGCGCTGCCTGGCCCAACCGGGCGCCCTGCATCCATGATGCAGGATCGCCCGGACGGGAGCGCCACGCCCCCGCTACGCTCCGTGTGACCGATCATAGCCGTTTCGCGCAGGCTCTTGCCATCCCTCGAGACTTCCCTCGGTCGGGGCGAAACACTCGACCAGCAAGGGGAAACAGGCCGCCGCATCGCTTGAATGCTCGGTCGAACAATCCCCGCCCGGACAGGCGCTGAGCGCGCCCAAAAGATCGATTTCGGCAAAGAATTCTAGATAATCACCGGGCCGCACCGGGCTGGCCTTCATGAAATACTGACCGGTGTCCCGGGTGAACCCCGTGCACATAAAGACATTCAGCACATCGTGCACGTGCGGCTCTGCCTCGTCCACCGACACGCCCAGATGCGCGGCCAGAGCGCGGGTCAGGTTGGAGTGGCAACACTGGTGGTACTGGCCACCCGACAGCAGATTCCCGGTATAGGGGTCGCACCGGGTGCCGATCACGTCGTGTACCGAGCCGCCATATCTATCTATCCCGTACCAACCCAGCGTGTCCTCGACAATGGTCGCCATCGGCCGCAAGTGCGGAAACGCGGACCACATCCGCTCTCCCTGGCCCAGGTGCGTTCCATGCAGCGCCCGGGTCTTGCCGGAATAGAATCGCTCGGACAGGTCGGCGGCGTTCCACAGGTTCAGGTCCCCCACCTGCGGCCCGTCAATGGAGGTGATGCGAAAGAAATGCCCGCGCGGAGCTGTGAAACAGGCCGCATCGCGTGGCAACACACGCGTTTCGCTGATCTTTGACGCGGATTTCCGCGCCGCGCGATACAGTCCCAGATCGGGTTTCGGCAGGCTATCGTTGGGATAACAAATAACCGGCGCGACGGCGCGGCGGCGCTCTGCATCGCGCGGCATCTCTGGGGTCATCTGGTGCGTTCCTCATCTGTCTGCGGGTGTGAAGATTGCGCCAGAACCGCGCGCAGGGAAAGCCCCGCACGCTGCGCCCGGGAAGATCACGCCCTCCCGGGACCGCGCCGCGGGTTCATACAGACGGTGGGAATCTCCGGCCCATCCGTTTCAGCGCCGCAAAAGGCGCACCTCCAGCGGCCCAGCGCCCTGTTCTGCCGCCATCGACAGTTCCTTGTCAGATCCGACGTCTTGTGACGCCACAGGAAATAGACGAACACGGCGATCAGCAGGATCAGCATCAATACCGGCATTCCGGCTCCCTTCTACCGGGAACCGGTTTACCCCTGGGCGGCCGGGCATGCCAGAGCGGACCCGCACGCCCCGCAGGGACATGCGGAGGGTATCCATCAGGCAGCGGTATGGTATTCGAACAGATCCGGCTGATCCTTGTACGTCACCGGCAAAGGCTCCGGTTCGTAATAGGCCCAAGCCTGTTCCAATGCCTTCAGGGCTTCGAGGGCGGCAGTTGCGGGCAGTTTGGTCACGGTTGTCATGGGTCGCTCCTATGCGCAGCATTGACCCTCCCTGCCGTGAAGCTAGTCCCGCCAGGAGCGCCCGACATCCCCCAAAGAGGAAAGCTTGCCATGCACAGGCTGCAACGGGCCGGAGCAGCGGTGCTGCCGGGCCTCAAAGGGGGCGCTGCCCCCTCGGCCTTCGGCCTTACCCCCGGAGTATTTGGAAAGAGATGAAACAGAGAGGAGCCGCAGCGGGCGGTTTACCGCGCGCTGCCCGGCCCAACAGGCCACAGGCATCTGTGATGCCGAAGGACCTGGCGGGAGCCCGCCCGATGGTGGCGCATTCGGCACACCCGGGCGGATCTCGTGGTGGCCGTCCCAAGCCGAGCATGGGACAGGCGATGCTCAGACGGCGCGGGAGACCATCATCTTCTTGATCTCGGCGATCGCCTTGGCCGGGTTCAGCCCCTTGGGGCAGGTTTTGGCGCAGTTCATGATCGTGTGGCAGCGGTAGAGCTTGAAGGGGTCTTCGAGCTGGTCGAGCCGTTCGCCGGTGGCCTCGTCGCGGCTGTCGATCAGCCAGCGGTAGGCGTGCAGCAGCGCCGCAGGGCCGAGATAGCGGTCGGAGTTCCACCAGTAGGACGGGCAGGAGGTGGAGCAGGAGGCGCACATCACGCATTCATAGAGACCGTCGAGTTTCTTGCGGTCCTCGATCGACTGTTTCCATTCCTTGGCCGGGCGGTTGGTCTTGGTTTCCAGCCAGGGCATGATGGAGGCGTGCTGGGCATAGAAGTGGTTCAGGTCGGGGATCAGGTCCTTGACCACAGGCATATGCGGCAGCGGGTAGATTTTCACGTCACCCTTGATCTCGTCCATGCCATAGATGCAGGCCAGCGTGTTGATGCCGTCGATGTTCATCGCGCAGGAGCCGCAGATGCCCTCGCGGCAGGAGCGGCGGAACGTCAGCGTCGGGTCGATCTCATTCTTGATCTTGATCAGCGCGTCCAGGATCATTGGGCCGCAGTTGTCCATATCGACGAAATAGGTATCGACACGCGGGTTCTGACCGTCGTCAGGGTTCCAGCGATAGATCTGGAATTTGCGCAGATTGGTGGCGCCATCCGGTTTTGGCCAGGTTTTCCCGGTTGTGATCCGGGAGTTCTTGGGCAGGGTCAGTTGGACCATCTGTGTCTCCTTGGCTCGGTCGCGCGTCGCGCGCTGTTGCGTTCCTTAGTCAGCCGCCTGTTCCGGGTCGATCCGGTCGACAAACAGCTGTTGGTTTTCCTTGATCAGCACGGCGATCTTGCGCCGCGCCGGCGGTGCCAGCCCCGCGTCCTTGACCCGCCGCATGAACTCCATGGCACCGGGGTTCAACCCCGGATTCCGGAGGCGTTTCAGAGCCGCCAGCGCCGCGATATCCCCGCCACCCAGGCCCGCGAACGCCAGCAGTTGCTGGCCGGGCCGCAGCTCGTCGGGCTCGTCCTCCAACCGGAAGAACCGCAGCCGATCCGCGCCCAGCCGCGCGGTCAGATCCGACTGCAGCTGTTCCCAGCTGCCGCAGTCGCGGGTTTCGTCCAGAAATTCCGCGAGCGAGCGCTTGTAGTTGTCGGTTTTCACCGCCTGATTGTGGACGCTGACCTTCCAGCTTGCGATCTCGCGGGTATAGATCACATAGTCCGGCCGGATCGGCGCCAGATGCCGTTCAAGCAACGCGATGATCCGTGGCAGCGCCGGGTAAAGCGTGGTCACCCCCGACCGCCCCATCATTGCGCCCGCGATATTTTCGTGGCTGATGATACAGGTACAGCCGGCGTCCAGAACCTGGTCGCGCACCGCCTGAATGGCGGCGATCAACGCCGCCTCGTGCTGTTTCGGGTCCAGGCTGTACAGCGCCGAAACGCGGCCCAGCTCGCGGGTCGCGGTGCCCCGGACCGGGGTCAGTACCTCGACCCGGCCACGCAGCGCCTCGGCATTGTTCTGGACAAAATGGTGGAACGAGGTCGAGCCGGTCTTTTGGGCGCCGCAATGCACGATCACCCTCCGATCCGTCCCGATTTCGCCGCGTTCCGCCATCTGTCCGCGCTCCGCCCTTTAGAAGGTCCGCGCCTTGGGCGCGATCCGCTTCAGGCTGATGCCGCCTTCGGCCTCGGTCGACAGCGGATCGACCACAACCGGGCGATAGCTCAGCTCGACCTTGTTGCCCTCGACCCGGCTGACGGTGTGAACGCGCCAGTTCTCGTCGTCGCGCGTTGTAAAATCCTCGTGCGCGTGCGCGCCACGGGATTCCTTGCGCGCCTCGGCGCCGACGATGGTGGCAAGCGCCGACGGCATCAGGTTGGTCAGTTCCAGCGTTTCCATCAGGTCGCTATTCCAGACCAGGCTGCGGTCGGTGACCTTCAGATCGTCCATCTTGGCGGCGATCGCGGTCATTTTCTCGACCCCTTCGGCCATCGTCTTGGCGGTGCGGAACACGGCGGCGTCGGCCTGCATCGTCTTCTGCATCTCCAGCCGCAGTTCGGCGGTGGCCATGGTGCCGTTGGCGTTGCGCAGCCCGTCGAAACGGTCGAACGCCTTGTCGACACTGGCCTGGTTCAGAACCGGGTTCGGTGCGTCGGCATCGACCACCTTGCCGGCGCGGATCGCGGCGGCGCGGCCGAATACCACGAGGTCGATCAGCGAGTTGGAGCCAAGCCGGTTAGCGCCATGCACCGAGGCACAGCCGGCCTCGCCCACGGCCATCAGGCCGGGCACGACGGCGGTCGGATCCTCGGCGGTGGGGTTCAGCACCTCGCCCCAGTAGTTGGTCGGGATACCGCCCATGTTGTAGTGCACCGTCGGCAGAACCGGGATCGGTTCCTTGGTCACGTCGACACCGGCAAAGATCTTGGCGCTTTCCGAGATGCCGGGCAGGCGTTCGGCCAGCGCCTCGGGCGGCAGGTGGTTCAGGTTCAGGTGGATGTGATCGCCGTCCTTGCCGACGCCGCGGCCTTCGCGGATTTCCATCGTCATCGAGCGGCTGACATAGTCACGCGGCGCCAGGTCCTTGTACTGGGGCGCGTAACGCTCCATGAACC
Organism: Seohaeicola saemankumensis; assembly: GCF_020171285.1. Taxonomy (GTDB): domain Bacteria; phylum Pseudomonadota; class Alphaproteobacteria; order Rhodobacterales; family Rhodobacteraceae; genus JAIUZI01. The sequence goes on along the minus strand of NZ_JAIUZI010000004.1, from coordinate 221,899 downwards.
GTTCGCCTTCGGAATTGGTCAGGTAACCACCCTCGCCGCGCGCGCCTTCGGTGATCAGGCAGCCCGAGCCGTAGATGCCGGTGGGGTGGAATTGCACGAATTCCATGTCCTGCAGCGCCAGACCGGCGCGCGCCACCATGCCGCCGCCGTCGCCGGTGCAGGTATGCGCCGAGGTGGCAGAGAAATAGGCACGGCCATAGCCGCCAGTGGCCAGCACGACCATCTTGGCATTGAACACATGCATGGTGCCGTCATCGAGCTTCCAGCAGACGACGCCCTGGCACTGGCCATCCTCGGACATCACCAGGTCGATGGCGAAATACTCGATGTAGAACTCGGCGTTGTTCTTGAGGCTCTGGCCATAGAGCGTGTGCAGAATCGCGTGGCCGGTGCGGTCGGCGGCGGCACAGGTCCGCTGCACGGCGGGGCCTTCGCCGAATTCGGTGGTGTGGCCGCCGAACGGGCGCTGATAGATCTTGCCCTCTTCTGTGCGGCTGAACGGCACGCCATAGTGCTCCAGTTCGTAAACCGCCTTGGGTGCTTCGCGGGCGAGGTATTCCATCGCGTCGGTATCGCCCAGCCAGTCCGAGCCCTTGACCGTGTCGTACATGTGCCACTGCCAGTGGTCGGGGCCCATGTTCGACAGGGACGCGGCGATGCCGCCCTGCGCCGCCACGGTGTGCGAGCGGGTCGGGAACACCTTAGTCACGCAAGCGGTGCGCAGACCCTGTTCCGCCATCCCCAGTGTGGCCCGCAGCCCGGCGCCACCGGCGCCGACAACAACCACATCATATTCATGCGTTTCGTATTCGTAAGCTGCCATTGTCCTGCCTCTCAGAGCGCGATCTTCGCCAGCGCGAAGAGCCCGGTCGCCGTCAGCCCGTAGGAAAAGACGGTGGTAAAGATCAGCGCGGCTTTCTTGGTGGTGCCGTGCCAGTAGTCCTCGATCATGATCTGCGCGCCACGGCGGAAATGCTGCAGCCCCACAACCAGAACCAGCGCGGTCAGAATGGCGGGAATGGGATGCGAGAAAGTCTCAAGCACCGATGCATGATCGGATCCCAGCGCGCGACCGGCGATGATGATGAATGTCGGTACGATCAGCGCCAGGCCAACCGCGCTGACCTGCATGTACCAGTGATGTTCGGTGCCCGTACCCGCGGCACCTTTGCCGACGGCGCGCTTGCGATCTGTCAGATAACGCATGATGGCCTCCTTCAGACGATGATCAGGGTCAGGACGGTCAGCACGACCGATCCGATGATGCAGGCCCAGCCGAGTTTTTCTGCGGTCGGAATATCCAGACCGCGGCCGGCATCGTAAATGAGGTGCCGCAACCCGGCGAGATAGTGATACCACAGCCCCAGAACCGACAGCGTCATCACCAGATCGCCGAACCAGCTGGTCAGGAACCCGTCGGCGGTGGCAAAGGCCTCGGGCGACGTCGCCGCAGCCAGCAGCCACCAGACCCAGAGCAAAGCCGAAACGATCAGCGCGTTGCCTGTGATCCGTGTCAGGATCGACGTGAGCATGGGCACCTGCCAGCGATAGATCTGCAGGTGCGGCGAGAGCGGGCGCACGCCCGAGGTATCGTCGGCCATGATGGCTCCTTTCCGGTTGGCTGGGCTTGGTTTTAACCTATTCTGCTCTGCTGTCACGCGCCGCGTGCCGCCACAGGCGCGGTTTTTTGGCGCGGTCCACGCATTTTCGACCACTTAGTGATCACAGCAATCCAATGCGTGATCACAAAATAACACATCGACAACACATTCAACGGAATCAATCTGATCGCGGCGCCCCGGTGACGGGCGCCCGGACCCCGCCATTTTCCACCAGTGACGCCGTCGCCTGCGTGACTTCACGCAGCAACTTCCTGCGGATCCGGTCGGGATAGTCCTCAAACCGCTGCGCGGTCACCACAAAGGCGCCCTCTCCTGTGATCACATTTTCATAGAAATAGGCGGTCAGATCCGGCTCGCTCGCCTCGATGGCAATCGCGTTGACCGTCACTCCCGCCGCGCGCAGCGCCGGATGCACCTCGCCCGGCGCGATACCTTCGTTCGACACCCCGTCGCCGGAGACGTCGATCAGCCGCCGGGCACAGGGCCCCGCCGTGTCAAAGGCCGCCAGCCCATGCTGCAGCGCCTCTCCCACCGCCGTCGAGAAATTGCGCCAGACCCTCGGATTCTCCTCCACCCGGTCCGCCAGCCGGTCCGATGCCGCGAAACTGTCCACCGTGGTCCAGTCGATGGTGGTCTGCTGACGCGACGCCCCCGACCACTGCATCAGCAACACCCGCGCTCGCGCCCGCACCAGCGCCTCCGACACCACCGGATCGCGCAGCGCCTCGGCCAGCCCCCCCATCTGGATCCGGTATTCGCCGGCATCCACCGAGCCTGACACATCCACCGCCAGAACCAGCGCCAGATCGCATGCCGCCAGCCCCCCCGGCATCATCGCCCATACACAAACAAGAAAATCGCGTAACAATTTCATGGTCCAACCTTATCAGACCAAACCTGAAACCGGTGCAACTTTCCCGCCACCCCGGCTTTCATCTCTTTGAAAATACTCTCGGGGGTCTGGGGGGCGAGCCCCCCAGCCTCGGCCTACTTCGGCATCAGCGCCCAATAATCCAGATCCAGCAGAACATCCGGCAGGTATTTGCCGTCCTCCCCCTTCAGCGCGAAGGGCGCGCCGCCCTTGGTCGCCACCAGCCGCAGCCGGACGGCGCCGACGCCGGGTGCGTTGGTGTCGGCCTTGTCCAGAACTTCGGTCCAGGCTTTGACGGTATCGCCTGCAAAACAAGGGTTTGCGTGGGCGCCACCGTTGAGGCCGACGATCATCTGCGCGTTGGCCAGCCCGTTGAACGACAGCGCGCGCGCCATCGAAATCACGTGGCCGCCATAGATCAGCCGGCCGTCGGGGCGGAAGGTCAGGTCGAAATGCACCTTGGCGGTGTTCTGCCACAGCCGCGTGGCGATCATGTGTTCGGCTTCTTCGATGGTGACGCCATCGACGTGGTCGATGGTTTCTCCCGTTTTGTAATCATCCCAGCGATGGTTTTCACCGCTTTGTACAAAATCGTAATTGGTGAAATCGAGCCCTTCGGGGATCACCAGATCGCTGGCCGCGAGCGCCGGCTTCAGCTCCGGCACGACGGTCTCCGGTGCCGGCGCGTCGAGGTTGGATTTGCGCACCATCACCCAGCGGACGTATTCGATCACCACTTCGTCGCGCTGGTTCAGCCCGCGGGTGCGGACGTAGACCACCCCGGTCTTACCGTTCGAGTTCTGCTTCAGCCCGATCACCTCGGATTCCGAGCGCAGCGTGTCGCCGGCATAGACCGGCTTCAGCCAGCGGCCCTCGGCATAGCCGAGGTTGGCGACCGCGTTCAGCGAGACATCCGGCACCGTCTTGCCGAACACCACGTGAAAGGCGGCCAGATCGTCGATCGGGCTGGCCGGCAGGCCGCAGGACTGCGCGAAGCTGTCGGAGGAATAGAGCGCGTGACGCGCAGGATACAGCGCGTGGTACAGCGCCCGCTCGCCGCCCGACACGGTGCGCGGCACCGCGTGTTTCAGAACGTCGCCAATGGTGTAGTCTTCAAAAAACCGGCCCGGGTTGGTTTTGGCTTTGGATTTGGGGGCCATTCATTGCTCTCCTAGTTTCATCTCCGGAGAATAAGGCGTGCTTATCTCCTTGGTCACCGCCTGCCCGCAGCGCATCACGCCGCGGGCCGCGTCAAAGGCGTAGGTGGGCGGCCCGTGCAGCACCCACCCCTTGGCCAGCGCATCGCTGACCTTGTGGCAAAAGGCCGAGGTGTCGTCCTCGGTCAGGAACCGGTAGATCGCCGCCATCAGCCGAACGCCGGATAGCCGAGCAGGAAGTGAACGTAGCCGATCACCGCCATCAGCACGACGCTGATCGCCAGGAACATCGCGTCCTTGCCTATGCTGCCCTTGGCCGGCGGCGTCCATTCGGGTTCGGCCCGGTTGATCACCGCCATCTCCACCAGCGCCCACAGGCCAAGCCCGCCAAACAGGATGAACGACGGCACGTCGCCGTTCACCAGCAGGTGCGCCACGGCCCAGAGCGCAAAACCGGTCAGCATCGGGTGCCGCATCCGGTAGAGAATCGCGCCCTTGGACGGGCCGGGGCTGGTGAGATAGAGCGCGAAGATCATCAGCAGGTTGTTGATGCCCACCGTCGCCGGGTGACGGCCCCAGAAAAAGGCGCCGTCGGCCATCCGGTAGCCAAAGATCATCAGCAGGATCGACACCGCCAGAACCGCGGCGACCAGCCCCCTGCCCTTGTCCCCCATGCCGGCGCGCGCATCCGGCGCGATCCGCTTGAACAGATGCGCCAGCCACCACAGTGCGACGCCGAGAATCAGTAGAAGCATGCCTATCCCCTTATGTTAATCAGGTTCACATTGACCTTATTTAGCCAATGCCGCAATAGCCTCTGCCTTGGCCAGGATGCTCCGGGCGGTTTCGACGTGCAGGTTTTCGACGATGCGCCCGTCAACCACGGCGACGCCCTGGCCGGTTGCCTCCACCTCTTCAAAGGCGACGATCTGGCGGCGGGCGAGGTCCACTTCGGCGTCCGAGGGCGCAAAGGCCGCATTGGCGCCGGCCACCTGTGCCGGGTGAATCAGCGTCTTGCCGTCAAAGCCCATGTCGCGGCCCTGTTCGCATTCGGCGGCCAGCCCGTCCTCGTCGAGGTACTTGTTATAGACGCCGTCGACGATGATCAGCCCCTCGGCCTTGGCCGCCAGCAGGCACAGCCCCAGCGAGGTCATCATCGGCAACCTGTCGTCGCGGGTCCGGCACTGCAGCTCCTTGGCCAGGTCGTTGGTGCCCATCACCATGCCGGTCAACAGCGGGTGCGCCGCGATCTCGGCGGCGTTCAGCATGCCGCGCGGGGTTTCCATCATCGCCCAGATCGGCAGGTCGCCGGTGATCGCCGCCAGCGCGGCGACATCGCCTGCCGAATCCACCTTGGGCAGCAGCACCACATCGGCATCCATGTCACCGACCGCCTTGGCATCGTCGTGGCCCCAGGCCGTGTCCAGCCCGTTGATCCGCACGATCTTGACCCGCGCGCCATAACCGCCCTCGGCCAGCGCCGCCTTCAGCGTTTCGCGGGCGTTGTCCTTTTCCTCGGCCGACACCGCGTCTTCGAGATCGAAAATGATCGCATCCACCGGCAGGCTGCGGGCCTTGTCCAGCGCGCGGGGCTTCGAGCCGGGAATGTACAGAACGGAACGGTAGGGGCGCGTGCGGGGGTCCATGAGGCTCTCCTGAATTTCAACTCGGGTCATAATGTTGCGCGGAAAGGGGCATTTTTGATCGGAAAGTTCAAGCGAAATCGCGCCGCGCCGCAGCATTTCGCGCCGATGCACCCCCGCGCAACGGGCTGCGGACGCCGAATTAACCAAACCTCAGCATCTTTTGGGCAGAGTTTTTGTCGTCGGGTGCAGCAAGGACAAGCCGTTTCGGCAGGGGCCTCCGGGCAAGTCGGGCAGACAGGCACAATCGCATCCAAACCTTCGGCAGTCTGGGCTGACCGGCCTGGCGCATCGGTAAACCGGTGGGCCCGTCCGGGCCGGTCAGCCCTGTAACAAGGGGACACCCCATGAAGACGACACTGATCAAAATGACGATGGGCCTGGGATTGATGGCACTGGCCGCACAGCAGGTCTCGGCACAAACCATCCGCAATTGCGCCCCGCGCGATGTTGTGGTCGAACGGCTGGCCTCGGGCTATGGCGAAACCCGGCAAAGCATCGGACTGGGCGCACAGGGCACCATGGTCGAGGTTTTTGCCTCCACCGAAACCGGCACCTGGACGATCACCGTCACCGCCCCCAGCGGCGTGACCTGCCTGGTGGCTTCGGGCCAGTCGTTCGAGACCCTGGCCGAGGCATTGCCGCCGCAGGGCAACGACGCCTGACCCTTCAGGTCAGCGCATCCCAGATCAGCTTGCCGCCGGTTACGGACAGCAACACATAGGTGATCGCGAAAAACAGCTGTTCGGGCACGATCCGGTGTGCCCGCACGCCCAGCCAGGTGCCCGCCAGCGCAAAGGGCGCCAGCAACAGGTTTGCCGTGAACGTCTGCAGCGTGAACATCCCCAGCACCGTGTAGGGGATGAACTTGGCAATATTGACGACCCAGAACAGCAGCACCGTGGTGCCCTGATACCGGGTCTTGTCCAGCTTTTGCGACAACAGGTAGACCGCCGCCGGCGGCCCGCCCGCGTGGCTGACGAAACTGGTAAACCCGGTGACCAGCCCCGCCGTCACCCCGGCCCAGACCGGCAGGCGCCGGGCCACGGGCCGGATCCAGCCGCGCCGCTGGCTGCCGTGCCAGATCACGAAGAGCACCGAAATACCGCCGATCAGCAGCCGCAGCAGATCCGCATCCGCCACCCGGAACAGCGCCACCCCCAGCCCGACACCGGGCAGGGCGCCCAGGATCATCACCCGCGCATCCGGCCAGCTCCAAGTCTTCCAGTAGGGCCGCAGCGACGCCACGTCGATCAGCATCAGCAGCGGCAGCATCAGCGCCAGCGCCTGCCCCGGCTCCAGCACCAGCGCCAGAATCGTGGACGAGGCAAAGGCCGCACCCGAGCCAAAGCCGCCTTTGGATATCCCCGCGAACAGCACCGCAGGTGCCGCGATCGCGAAAAAGGTCGCATCCATTTCCAGCATCGCGCCGCCCTTTAAGCCTTTGCCATCATTCTGCTTTACATCAGGGCATTTCGGCTGGAAAGCGCCCCCGCGCCGCTGCGCCGCATTGCGGAACTCTTGCACGAACTGCCGTTTGGCACTAGGCAACCGGAAAATTTCAACCGGACCGGAGAACCATTCCATGGCCAGACCCAAAATCGCCCTCATCGGTGCAGGCCAGATCGGCGGCACCCTCGCCCATCTGGCAGCTTTGAAAGAACTCGGCGACGTCGTCCTGTTCGACATCGCCGAAGGCACCCCCGAGGGCAAGGCGCTCGACATCGCAGAATCCGGCCCCTCCGAAGGGTTCGACGCGGCGCTGTCCGGCACCCAGTCCTATGAGGACATCGCCGGCGCCGACGTCTGCATCGTGACCGCCGGCGTGCCGCGCAAGCCGGGCATGAGCCGCGACGACCTGCTGGGCATCAACCTCAAGGTCATGAAATCGGTCGGCGAAGGCATCCGCGACCACGCGCCGAACGCATTCGTCATCTGCATCACCAACCCGCTGGACGCGATGGTCTGGGCGCTGCGCGAATTCTCGGGCCTGCCGCACGAAAAGGTCTGCGGCATGGCCGGCGTTCTGGACAGCGCCCGCTTCCGTCACTTCCTCAGCGTCGAATTCGGCGTCTCGATGAAGGACGTCACCGCCTTTGTTCTGGGCGGTCACGGCGACACCATGGTGCCGCTGGCCCGCTACTCGACCGTCGCCGGCATCCCGCTGCCCGACCTGGTCGACATGGGCTGGACCACGCAAGAGAAGCTGGACAGCATCATCCAGCGTACCCGTGACGGCGGCGCCGAAATCGTTGGCCTGCTGAAAACCGGCTCGGCCTTCTACGCGCCCGCCACCAGCGCCATCGAAATGGCCGAATCCTATCTCAAGGACCAAAAGCGCGTTCTGCCCTGTGCCGCCTATGTTGACGGCGCGCTGGGCCTCAAGGGCATGTATGTCGGCGTGCCGACCGTGATCGGCGCCGGCGGCATCGAGAAAATCATCGACATCAAGATGTCGAAGGACGAACAGGCGATGTTCGACAACTCGGTCAACGCCGTCAAAGGCCTGGTCGAAGCGTGCAAGGGCATCGACAGCTCGCTGGCCTAAGCGCCGCGAAACCCTGACAGCTCGAACCGCCCACCGGACAGCCGGTGGGCGGTTTTTCTTTGTGAACGGGCCGCCGTGCCGTAGACTTCGCGCATGTTGCGCTCGATTGTTACCGCCGTCCTCCTGTTCGGCGCGGCCGCTGCCAGCGCGCAGGGCGTCTCTGACCGGATCGCCCGCACCGGCCTGGCCGCGACCGCCGACAGCCTGAAACAACCGGCCTCCGCCGATGATCGCCTGGCCCTGGGCGGGGTGCTCTTCCTGCGGGCCATCGAAAAGACGCTGCAGACCCGGTGGCGGCACGGCATGTCCCGCACCGGTGGCTTTCTGCCCGTCCTGCGCCTGCCGGTTCCCGACAACCCCGCGCCGGAGCCCTTCCGGCCCGAACTGATCGCCGGGATCTTTGCCACCCTGGTCGATGACATGACAGCCGCCCGCGCGCCGCTGGACCAGATCGGCGATGCGGATGACGCCAGCCTGACCCTTGCACTGGGCGACATCTGGTTCGACGTGAACATGAACGGCAAACACGACCCTCAGGAGTCGCTGATGCCCCATTTCACCGCCACGCTGGGCCTGTTCGTCGCGGGCGAAACTGCGCCGACCATCCGCTTTGACACCGCCGACGCGGCCTGGCTGTCGGCCTATACGCATCTGATCGCCGGTCTGGGTGAACTGGTCCTCGCCTTTGACCCGACCGACCAGATCCGCCGGGTCATGGACACCGGCCGGGCGATGGACGAGTTCGGAGCCGACACCCCTTACGCCAGCGGCTATGACATGATGCTGGGGACCGAGATCGACATGGTCGCGATGGCCTATTTCGCCCTGCGCCAGCAGCCCGACCCGGCCCGCACCCGCGCCGCCCGCGACCACGCGCTGGCGATGATCCGCGACAACCGCCGGTTCTGGACGCGGGTCGAGGCAGAGACCGACAATTTCGCCGAATGGATCCCGAACGCGCGGCAGACCTCGGCGCTGGGTGTGCCCGTACCGCCCGACACCGGCCCGCGCTGGCTGGCGGTGCTGTCCGATGCCGAGGATCTTCTCGAAGGGCGCAAGCTGATCCCCTACTGGCGCGTGCGCAGCGGCGCCGGGATCAACCTCATGCGGGTTTTGACGGACCCCGGCCCGGTCGACCTGGCCGAATGGGTGCAGGGTGTGGGGCTGCTGCCCTATATCGAGGACGGGCCCCGGATCAGCCCGGAGAACTGGTGGCTGTTTCGGGACATGCTGCGGGGCGACGCCGCATTATTCGCGATCTGGCTGAACTGATCGGCCCGGCGAATCAGTTGCCGACCCTGCTCTGACAGCCGGAACTCCGCTTTGTGATCACACTATTTCAGGCTGTGATCACAAATTAGCCATTTCGGCAAAAAACCCCGCCCTGCGTCAAAAAAACGTTTAACTGCGCCCCCTGCACATGGCTATACCCCAATCCAATCGCAGCTAGACGGGACAGTTTCAAATGAACATCCACGAATACCAGGCCAAGGCTCTTCTTCGCAGCTACGGCGCACCGGTCAGCGATGGCCGTGTCGTGCTGAAAGCGGAAGACGCAAAAACCGCAGCCGGAGAGCTGGACGGACCGCTTTGGGTCGTCAAGGCCCAGATCCACGCAGGCGGTCGCGGCAAGGGCAGCTTCAAGGAAGCAGACGCCGGTGAAAAAGGCGGCGTGCGCCTGGCCAAGTCGGTGGAAGAGGCCGCTGAAGAAGCCAAGAAGATGCTCGGCCGCACGCTGGTGACGCACCAGACCGGCCCGGCGGGCAAACAGGTCAACCGGATCTATATCGAAGACGGTTCCGACATCGAAAACGAACTGTACCTGGCGCTGCTGGTCGACCGCCAGACCTCGCGCATTTCCTTCGTCTGCTCGACCGAAGGCGGCATGGACATCGAAGAGGTCGCGGCCGCGACCCCCGAAAAGATCCTGTCGTTCAGCGTCGATCCCGCCACCGGGTATCAGCCGTTCCACGGCCGCCGCATCGCGTTTTCGCTGGGCCTCAAGGGCGCGCAGGTCAAGCAATGCGTCAAGCTGATGGGCCAACTCTACCAGGCCTTTGTCGAAAAAGACATGGAGATGCTCGAGATCAACCCGCTGATCGTTCTGGAAGGTTCTGGCGATCTCAAGGTGCTGGACGCCAAAGTGGGCTTTGACGGCAACGCGCTCTATCGCAACGCCGACATCATGGCCCTGCGCGACGAGACCGAGGAAGACAGCAAAGAGCTGGAAGCCTCCAAGTACGACCTGAACTACATCGCGCTCGACGGCGAAATCGGCTGCATGGTGAACGGCGCGGGCCTGGCCATGGCAACGATGGACATCATCAAGCTCTACGGCGCGGAACCGGCCAACTTCCTCGACGTCGGCGGCGGCGCCACCAAGGAGAAAGTGACCGAAGCGTTCAAGATCATCACCTCGGACGACAACGTCAAAGGCATCCTGGTCAACATCTTCGGCGGCATCATGCGCTGTGACGTCATCGCCGAAGGCGTGGTCGCGGCCGTGAAAGAGGTCGGTCTGAAGGTTCCGCTGGTTGTGCGTCTCGAAGGCACCAATGTTGAGGCCGGCAAGGACATCATCAACAATTCCGGTCTGGACGTGATCGCCGCTGACAACCTCAGCGACGGCGCCGAGAAGATCGTGAAAGCCGTCAAGGGCTGAGCCCGCAGGGTGGGCGTTTATACCCACCTCCCCGGATGAATGGTGGGCAGAATTGCCCACCCTACCGAACATTTTCCAAGGAGACCGCCGAACATGGCTATCCTCATCGACGAAAACACCAAGGTAATCTGCCAGGGTCTGACCGGCTCGCAAGGCACCTTCCACACCGAACAGGCCATCGCCTATGGCACCAAGATGGTTGGCGGCGTGACGCCGGGCAAAGGCGGCACGACCCATCTCGACCTGCCCGTCTTCAACAGCGTTCACGAAGCCAAGGCCGTGACCGAAGCCAACGCATCGGTCATCTACGTGCCGCCCCCCTTCGCGGCCGACTCGATCCTCGAGGCGATCGATGCCGAGATGGAGCTGATCGTCTGCATCACCGAAGGCATCCCGGTTCTGGACATGATGAAGGTCCAGCGCGCCCTGCAGGACAGCGCCAGCCGCCTGATCGGCCCGAACTGCCCCGGTGTCATCACCCCTGACGCCTGCAAGATCGGCATCATGCCCGGCCACATCCACAAGCGTGGCTCGGTCGGCGTTGTGTCGCGTTCGGGCACCCTGACCTATGAGGCGGTGAAACAGACTTCGGACATCGGCCTGGGCCAGTCGACCGCTGTCGGCATCGGCGGCGACCCGATCAAGGGCACCGAACATATCGACGTGCTGGACATGTTCCTTGACGATGACGAAACCCAGTCCATCATCATGATCGGTGAAATCGGTGGCTCGGCCGAAGAAGAAGCCGCCGAATTCCTGGCCGAGCAGAAGAAAAAAGGCCGCTGGAAGCCGGTCGCTGGCTTTATCGCCGGCCGCACGGCGCCTCCGGGCCGCCGCATGGGTCACGCCGGCGCGATCGTCGCGGGCGGCAAAGGCGGCGCCGAGGACAAGATCGAGGCGATGAAATCGGCCGGCATCGTTGTCGCCGACAGCCCGGCAACCCTGGGCGAAGCCGTTCTGAAGGCCATCGGGTAACCAGCCCCGTTTCCCGTCCCGGTTCCGGCCGGGGCGGACGCACACTGACGAGGAGGGAAGCACATGACGTTCACAGAAGCGGTCAAGACGTGTTTCTCGAAATACGTCACTTTCTCGGGGCGCGCCTCGCGCCCTGAATACTGGTTTTTCTTTCTGTTCATCGTGATCTGGAACGCCATTGCCGGGATCATCGACTGGCAGTTCTTCACCACCGTCAGCACCGTCGAGGCAAACGGCACCACCACCGTCACCGCGACCTCGTCGCAGCCGGTGCAGGGCATCGTGGGCCTGGTGGTGTTCCTGCCGCATCTGGCGGTGGCCTGGCGGCGGATGCACGATACCGGGCGCAGCGGGCTTTACGCGCTGTTCCCGCTGCTGCTGATGATCGGGGCCGGTCTGGTGCTGGTCTTTGGCATCGGCATCGCCGACGTGTTTGCCGGCGGCGGCTCGATGGATCTGCTGTTCACCCGCGTGACCCTGCTGCTGCTGGTCCCGACCATGCTCGTCGCTCTGGTGTCGCCGCTGCTGGTTCTGTGGTGGCTGACCCGGCCCAGCCAGCCCGGCGACAACCGCTTTGGCCCCGCCCCGCAAGGGACCCGCCCCTGATGCGCCGCGCCGCCCCGATATGGACGCTGTTCTGCGCCCTCGCGATCCTGATCGCGCAGGCCGCGCCGTCGCGGGCCGAAATGTTCGGCCCCATCGCCGGCAATGTCTATGGCAGCGGCCAGGACGCGCTGGTGCTGGTGCTGCATGGCGACCACAGCTCGGGCTATATCACCGACTTTGCCTTGGACGTGGCCAAGAACAATCCGCAGGCCACCGTGATCCACATGGCGCGGCCCGGCTATTCGCTGCGCGGCGGCCAGCACAGCAAGGGCTCGAACAACGGCCGGCGCGACCATCACACCAAGCGCAACAACATGCTGCTGGCCGAAGGGATCGCCGCCGCCAAACAACAGTTTCCCAACCGCAAGCTGATCGCCTTTGGCCACTCGGGCGGCGGCAACCAGATCGGCGTCGTCGTGGGCCGCAACCCCGGCCTGATCGACACCGCCATCATGATGTCGACCCCGTTTGACGTCGGCCGCTGGCGGTCTTATCGCGGCCAGTCCTGGGGCAAGAGCGAATCGCCGGTGAAATTCCTGCCCAAGGTGCCGCGCAGCACCCGGCTGATCGCCGCCACCGGTGACGGCGATTCCAACACCGTGCCGTCGCTGGCGCGCAGCTATGTCAAAAAAGCCCAATCGCTGGGCCTTAACGCTACTTTCATAGAAATCCCCAATGCCAATCACGGGTTCAAGACCCTGCACCAGCCGGCATTGGTACTGGTAACACAGGAAATCCGGCAATGAGTCTGCAAAGGACCGAGGTAACACCATGACCGAACAATCGCCCAACGACGTCTTCCATGCCTCCAGCTTCATGCAGGGGCACAACGCCGAATACCTGGAACAGCTCTATGCCCGATACGCCAACGACCCCGGCGCGGTGGATGCCGCATGGGCCGAGTTCTTTCGCCAGCTGGGCGACGAGGGGCTCGACGTCAAGGCCGAGGCCGATGGCCCGTCCTGGGCGCGCACCGACTGGCCGCCGCAGCCCAACGACGACCTGACCGGCGCGCTGACCGGCGAATGGCCCGTCGCACCGGCCGAATCCAAGGCCGCCGGCAAAAAGATCGCTGACAAGGCCGCCAAGGCCGGCGTCGAGGTCAGCGACGAGATGATCAAACGCGCGGTGCTGGATTCGATCCGCGCCCTGATGATCATCCGCGCCTACCGGATCCGGGGCCACCTGGTGGCCGATCTCGACCCGCTGGGCATGCGCGACCAGACCCCGCACCCGGAACTGGACCCGCGCACCTACGGGTTCACCGATGCCGACATGGACCGCCCGATCTTTATCGACAAGGTGCTGGGCCTCGACATCGCCACCATGCGCCAGATCATGGAGATCGTGAAACGCACCTATTGCGGCACCTTCGCGCTGCAGTACATGCACATCTCGGACCCGGAACAGGCCGGCTGGCTGAAGGAGCGGATCGAAGGCTTTGGCAAGGAGATCAGCTTTACCCGCGAGGGGCGCAAGGCGATCCTGAACAAGATGGTCGAGGCCGAAGGCTTCGAGAAGTTCCTGCACGTCAAATACATGGGCACCAAGCGCTTTGGTCTTGATGGCGGCGAGGCGCTGATCCCGGCGATGGAGCAGGTGATCAAGCGCGGCGGCGCGCTGGGGCTCAAGGAAATCGTGATCGGCATGCCCCACCGGGGCCGCCTGTCGGTGCTGGCCAACGTGATGGCCAAACCCTACCGCGCGATCTTCAACGAATTCCAGGGCGGCAGCTTCAAACCCGAGGACGTGGACGGCTCGGGCGACGTGAAATACCACCTCGGCGCCAGTTCCGACCGTGAATTCGACGGCAACGAGGTCCACCTGTCGCTGACCGCCAACCCCAGCCACCTCGAAGCGGTGAACCCCGTGGTTCTGGGCAAGGCGCGGGCCAAGCAGGACCAGCTGAACGACAGCGACCGCACCAAGGTGCTGCCGGTGCTGCTGCACGGCGACGCGGCCTTTGCCGGCCAGGGCGTCGTGGCCGAATGTTTCGCCCTCTCGGGTCTGCGCGGTCACCGCACCGGCGGCACCATGCATATCGTGGTGAACAACCAGATCGGCTTTACCACCGCGCCGCATTTCTCGCGCTCCTCGCCCTATCCCACCGACAACGCGCTGGTGGTCGAGGCGCCGATCTTTCACGTCAACGGCGACGACCCCGAGGCGGTGGTGCACGCCGCCAAGGTGGCGACCGAATTCCGGCAGAAGTTCAACAAGGACGTGGTCATCGACATGTTCTGCTACCGCCGGTTCGGTCACAACGAGGGCGACGAGCCCATGTTCACCAACCCGATCATGTACAAGCGGATCAAGACCCACAAAACCACGCTGTCGCTCTATACCGAACGGCTGGTGCGCGACGGGCTGATCCCCGAGGGCGAGATCGAGGACATGAAGGCCGCCTTCCAGGCGCATCTGAACGAAGAGTTCGAAGCCGGCAAGGACTACAAGCCGAACAAGGCCGACTGGCTGGATGGGCGCTGGTCGCACCTCGACCGCAACAAGGAAGAATACGTGCGCGGCGAAACCGCCATCACGCCGGAAACCCTGGCCGAGGTCGGCCGCGCGCTGACCACCGCGCCGGACGGCTTTGCCCTGCACAAGACCGTCGGCCGCCTGCTCGACGCCAAGGCCAAGATGTTCGAAACCGGCGAAGGCTTTGACTGGGCCACCGGCGAGGCGCTGGCCTTCGGCTCGCTCCTGACCGAGGGCTACCCGGTGCGCCTGTCCGGCCAGGACGCCACCCGCGGCACCTTCTCGCAGCGGCACTCGGGCCTGATCAACCAGGAAACCGAGGAACGCTATTACCCGCTGAACAACATCCGCGCCGGCCAGGCCAATTACGAAGTCATCGACTCGATGCTGTCGGAATACGCGGTGCTGGGTTTCGAATACGGCTATTCACTGGCCGAGCCCAACGCGCTGACGCTGTGGGAAGCGCAGTTCGGCGATTTCGCCAACGGCGCGCAGATCATGTTCGACCAGTTCATCAGCTCGGGCGAAAGCAAATGGCTGCGGATGTCGGGCCTCGTCTGCCTGCTGCCGCACGGTTTCGAAGGTCAGGGCCCGGAACACTCCAGCGCCCGCCTGGAACGCTTCCTGCAGATGTGCGGCCAGGACAACTGGATCGTCGCCAACTGCACGACACCGGCCAACTACTTCCACATCCTGCGCCGCCAGCTGCACCGGTCGTTCCGCAAACCGCTGATGATGGTCACGCCCAAGTCGCTGCTGCGGCACAAGCTGGCGATCTCCACGGCCGACGAATTCACCACCGGATCGTCGTTCCACCGTGTGCTGTGGGACGATGCGCAAAAAGGCAACTCCGACACCCAGCTGGTCGCCGACGACAAGATCAAGCGCGTGGTGATGTGTTCGGGCAAGGTCTACTTCGACCTGCTCGAGGAACGCGACGCCCGTGGCATTGACGACATCTACCTGCTCAGGATCGAACAGTACTATCCGTTCCCGGCGCATTCGCTGATCAAAGAGCTGGAACGCTTCAAGGGCGCGGAAATGATCTGGTGCCAGGAAGAGCCCAAGAACCAGGGCGCCTGGACCTTCATCGAACCCAACATCGAATGGGCCCTGACCCGTATCGGTGCCAAACACCAGCGCCCGGTCTACGTCGGACGCGCCACATCGGCCTCGCCCGCCACGGGTCTGGCCAGCCAGCACAAAGCCCAACAAGAGGCGCTTGTGAACGAAGCGCTCACCATCGAAGGAAGCAAGTGAGATGACAACCGAAGTTCGAGTCCCCACCCTGGGTGAATCCGTCACCGAAGCCACGGTTGCCACCTGGTTCAAGAAACCCGGCGACGCCGTGGCCGCGGACGAGATGCTCTGCGAGCTGGAAACCGACAAGGTCACCGTCGAAGTTCCGGCGCCCTCTGCCGGTGTGCTGGCCGAAATCGTCGCCGGCGAAGGCGAAACCGTGGGCGTCGACGCCCTGCTGGCCATGATCAGCGAAGCCGGCGCGGGCGCCGCCGCCCCGCAGGCCGCGGCCGAACCGGCCCCGGCCGCCGCCGCCGCCACGGGCAGCACCGACGTCATGGTGCCCACCTTGGGCGAATCGGTGACCGAGGCCACCGTCAGCACATGGTTCAAGAAGGTCGGCGACACCGTCGCGCAGGACGAAATGCTGTGCGAGCTGGAAACCGACAAGGTTTCGGTCGAGGTTCCCGCGCCCGCCGCCGGCGTGCTGGCTGAAATCACCGCCCCCGAAGGCACAACCGTCGACGCCACCGCCAAGCTGGGCGTGATCTCCGGCTCTGCCGCCGCAGCCGCCCCCGCCCCGGCCGCCGCCGCCCCCGCAACCGCAGCCGCCACCGGCAAGGACGTCGCCAATGCGCCCTCTGCGGAAAAGGCGATGGCCGAGGCCGGTCTCTCGGCCGATGCCGTCACCGGCACCGGCCGCGACGGCCGCATCATGAAAGACGACGTCGCCCGCGCGGTTTCGGCAGCAGCGGCATCGGCCCCGCCGCCTGCGGCGAGCGCGCCCGCCCCGCGTGCCCCGGTCCCTGCCGATGACGCCGCCCGCGAGGAGCGGGTCAAGATGACCCGTCTGCGCCAGACCATCGCCAAGCGTCTGAAGGACAGCCAGAACACCGCCGCCATGCTGACCACCTACAACGAGGTCGACATGACCGAGGTGATGGCGCTGCGCAACCAGTACAAGGACCAGTTCGAGAAGAAGCACGGCGTCCGCCTCGGCTTCATGTCCTTCTTCACCAAGGCCTGCTGCCACGCGCTGAAAGAGGTCCCCGAGGTCAACGCCGAGATCGACGGCACCGACATCGTCTACAAGAACTTCGTGCACATGGGTGTCGCCGCCGGCACCCCCACGGGCCTCGTGGTTCCGGTGATCCGCGACGCCGACAGCATGTCCTTCGCCGATATCGAAAAGGCGATCGCCGAGAAGGGCCGCCGCGCCCGTGACGGCAAGCTGTCGATGGCCGAGATGCAGGGCGGCACCTTCACGCTGTCCAACGGCGGCGTCTACGGCTCGCTGATGTCCTCGCCGATCCTGAACCCGCCGCAGTCCGGCATCCTCGGCATGCACAAGATCCAGGACCGTCCGATGGCGATCAACGGCCAGGTGGTGATCCGCCCGATGATGTATCTGGCGCTCTCCTACGACCACCGCATCGTCGACGGCAAGGGCGCCGTGACCTTCCTCGTCCGCGTCAAGGAAGCGCTCGAGGATCCCCGCCGCCTGCTGATGGACCTGTAACCCATTGCCGGGCGCGCCACAGCCGCGCGCGCCCGGCCCCCTCCCGATGGCACCGGACACCCATTTGCCATGACCCCCGAACTCACCGCCCTCACCCTCGCCGCGCTGCTGCAAGTGGTGCAGTTCACCCTCTATTCGGTGACGGCGCAGAAACAGGTCGGCCGCCGCTACGCCTTTTCGTCCCGGGACGAACCGCGCCAGCTCACCGGCACCGCCGGGCGGCTGCAACGGGCGATGTCCAACCATTTCGAAGGACTCATCCTCTTCACCATCGCCTGCACCGTCCTCACCCTGTCGAACCAGTCCACGCCCTTCACCGCCGCCTGCGCCTGGACCTACCTCGCGGCCCGCGTCCTCTATGTGCCGGCCTATGCCTTCGGTCTCAGCCCGTGGCGCTCGCTGATCTGGAGCCTGGGCCTCATCGCAACCCTTCTCATGCTGGGGGCCGCCCTCGCATGAGCTTTCATCTCTTCTCAAATACTCCGGGGGACGTCGCCGCAGGCGACGGGGGGCAGCGCCCCCGCCCCGGCCAACCGCAAAGGATCCCCTCTCATGGCTAACTACGACGTCATCATCATCGGCGCCGGCCCCGGCGGCTATGTCTCCGCCATCCGCTGCGCCCAGCTGGGCCTGAAAACCGCCGTGGTCGAAGGCCGCGACACCCTGGGCGGCACCTGCCTCAACGTCGGCTGCATCCCGTCCAAGGCGCTTTTGCACGCCACCCACCTGCTGCACGAGGCCGAGCACAACTTCGCCGGCATGGGGCTGAAGGGCAAAAGCCCCTCGGTCGACTGGAAACAGATGCTGACATACAAGGACGAGGTGATCGGCCAGAACACCGGCGGCATCGAGTTCCTGTTCAAGAAGAACAAGATCGACTGGATCAAGGGCTGGGCCTCCATCCCCGCCGCAGGCAAGGTACAGGTCGGCGACGACACCCATGAAGCAAAAAACATCGTGATCGCCTCCGGCTCCGTGCCCGCGTCCATCCCCGGTGTCGAGATCGACGAGAAACTGGTCGTCTCCTCCACCGGCGCGCTGGAGCTGCCGAAGATCCCGAAAAAGATGGTGGTGATCGGCGCCGGTGTCATCGGGCTGGAGCTGGGTTCGGTCTATGCCCGTCTCGGCGCCGAGGTCACCGTGGTCGAATACATGGACGCGGTCTGCCCCGGCATGGACAAGGACGTGCAGCGCTCGTTCAAGCGCATCCTCGAAAAACAGGGTCTCAGCTTTATCATGGGCGCCGCCGTGCAGGGCGTGGAGACCTCGAAAACCAAGGCCAAGGTCACCTATCAGCCCAAGGCGGGCGGCGAGGCCGAAACGCTCGACGCCGACGTGGTGCTGGTGGCCACGGGCCGCAAACCCTATGCCGAGGGGCTGGGCCTCGACGCGCTGGGGGTCAAGATGACCGAGCGCGGCCAGATCGGCACCGACGCCCATTGGGCCACCTCGGTCAAGGGCATCTATGCCATCGGCGACGTGATCGAAGGGCCGATGCTGGCGCACAAGGCCGAGGATGAAGGCATGGCCGTCGCCGAGGTGATCGCCGGCAAACATGGCCACGTGAACTATGGTGTGATCCCCGGCGTGGTCTACACCACGCCGGAGGTCGCCACCGTGGGCCAGACCGAGGATGCGCTCAAGGCCGAGGGCCGCAAGGTCAAGACCGGAAAGTTCATGTTCATGGGCAATGCGCGAGCCAAGGCCGTGGGCCAGGCCGAGGGCGGCTTTGTCAAGATCATCGCCGATGCCGAAACCGACCGCATCCTGGGCGCGGCCATCATCGGCCCCTCGGCCGGCGACATGATCCACGAGCTTTGCGTGGCGATGGAATTCGGCGCCTCCGCCGAGGACGTGGCGCTGACCTGCCACGCCCACCCGACCTATTCCGAAGCCGTGCGCGAAGCCGCGCTGGCCTGCGGCGACGGTCCGATCCATTCCTGATGCACCCCGAGGCGCCGGGCGGACCTGTCCGCCCGGCGCTTGACCTCCCCCGCCGCTCCGGTCAGGTTGCGCCAGGGAGCCCGCGATGACCACTTTCGACCTGACCCGATACCTTGCCCGCATCGGCCTGTCCGACGCCGATCTGCCGGTAACACCCGACAGCCTGCGCGCCATCCAGACCGCCCAGCTGCGCAGCATCCCCTTCGAGGATATCGACCCCTTCCTGGGCCGCACGCCCGACCTGTCCCCGGCGGCGATCTTTGACAAGACGGTCCACTTAGGGCGGGGCGGCTACTGCTTTGAACTCAACAGCCTGCTGCACGATGCGCTGAAGGCGCTGGGATTCGACGTCCGCCGCTCCATGGCCCGCGTCCGCCGCGCCTCGCCGCTGGGCGGCCCGCGCAGCCACCTGCTGCTGCAGGTGGACATCGGCGCAGAGCGCTGGATGGCCGATGCCGGTTTTGGCGGCCCGGGCCCGCTGATCCCGCTGCGTATCGGCGATGACAGACCGCAACAGGCGCCCAACGGACGCTACCGGCTGCGCGGCGATCCGGCGACCGGGGAAAAGGTGCTGGAGCGCCGCTCGGCGGACGGCTGGGTCGCGCTCTATGGCTTTGACGATGCATGGGTCGGCGACATGGACATTGCCGGCGCCAACTTCCTTTGCGCCAATTGGTCGGAAATGCCCTTTCCCAACCACCTGATGCTGGCCGGCTTCGACGGCGACACCCGGATCGGGGTCTTTGACCGCACGCTGCGCACCTATTCCGCGCAGGGCGACAGCCACCGCGACCTGTCCGGCGCCCAGGATCTGGCGGACTTGCTGCGCCGGCTGGGCCTGTCCCTCGCCCCGGACACCCCGGACCGGCTCTGGGCAAAACTCTCGGCGGCCTGAGCGACCAAGAATTTTTCGAAAATTCTTGTCAAAATTCTTTCAAAGAATTTTGTTGCGCCCGGCCTCAGCGGCGGCGCACCTCGACGCGGCGGTTCAATGCCTTGCCGTCGGCGGTCTCGTTGCTGGCCACCGGTTCCGCCTCGCCCTTGCCCTGCGGTACCAGCCGCCCGGCGTCGATGCCCTGCGCCACCAGCCAGCCCACCACCGAGGCCGCCCGCCGCGCCGACAGGTCCAGATTGTAGCCATCGCCGCCGTCGGCGTCCGTGTGCCCCTCGATGGTGACATTCAGCCCCGGCGCGCTGGCCAGCGCCGCGTGCAGACGGGTCAGCGCCGCAGCGGCCGACGGTTTCGGGACATCGCTGTCGTATTCGAAATGGATACCATAGATCCGCACCTGCCCGATCTCTTCCAGCGCCTGCACGATCGGGTCCACCGCCGGTTCAGCCGACGCCTCTGTCACCTGCGGGCTGCAGGGGGTGGTGGTGCCCTCGGGCGCTACCGGTCCGCCCCAGCCGCTGCGGCTGCGCTGGCGGTAGCGGGCGCCGGACAGGGCGCCGCTGCTGTCACGGGTCAGAAGCGCCGGGCCCGAGATGCCCTGCTCCGAGGTCCAGGTCACCAGTGCCACGCCATTCTCGACCGCGCCCGCGATTTTTCCGGTGCTGCGGCCGCTGTTTTCAACATAGCAGCCGCTGATCAGCGCGCCATCCTGATGCAATTCGATAAAGTCCTTACGGCCCGACTGGAACACGCCGGTGAACCGTTCGGGGTCGTCCGGCGGGGTCACCGCACCCTGCGCCACGACCTCGCTGACATAGAGCCAAGGCACCTCGGCGGTCTGCGCCCCCTCGATCGTGAACCGAAGCCAGCGCACCGGTCCCGGCGGGTCGATATCGGCCAGCGTCTGCCCGTCCGGGGCCGCCATGATCCGGGCCAGTTCGGAATATCCGCTGTCCGGCCCCTCGGCCGACCCTTCGATCAGCACCGGCCCGGCGGATCCGCCCGCCACGCCGCCCGGCCGCGCGCCGGCGCCTTCGGTCCCCACCGCCGTCAGCACAGCGGGCGCGATCAGTTCGAACACAAAGGTATAGGGCAACGGCTTTTTCTTCGTCGACGCGCTCCAATGGCTGGCCCCGTTGCCGTCGGTCAGCGCCAGCGCCCCGTGCAAATCGACCGAGGCCCGCACCACCACCGCGCCATTGGCCAGCGTCAGCAAGTCGGGCGGCGGCAAAGCCTCCTCTGCCCGAACGTCAACAGATGCAAGGCCCAGCAGCCCCGCGCTCACACACACCAGTTTCCGGATGAACAGCCGCACCGTGACCTCCCTCGTACCCGCCCGACATGGGCCAAACTGCACAAAGGCTAGGCCAGCACCGCGCCTGCATCAACAGGTTTGACTCGTGCGGGGTCCAGGCGGTTAAATCACCGCGACAGGGGTCCACAGGAGGCTTGATGCGCGTTTCACCACTGTTCTGGGGGCTGGTGGTGATCTGGGCCGCCGCCTTTGCCATGTCGTTCTGGGCGCTGTTCGGGATGGAACCCACCGGCGACGGCTTTACCCGCGGGCTGAACCGCCTGACCGCTTTTGTCGGCTGGCAACTGCTGGCCGCTATGGTGGCGCTCTGCCTGTGGCTGGTCGGCCGACGCATTCAGAACGCGTCGGGACTGCGCTGGCTGTCACGGGTTCCGGGGCTGCTCGCGATCCTGCTGGTGCTGGCCGTCGCCGCGCTGATCCTTTACGCACGGCTGTCCAAACCGGACCCGGCACCGCCGCCGCAGATGACCCCGACCGCCCCGGCGATGAAGCTCGATCAATAGCGTGCTACCACAGGGTCTGCGCCGCGCGCGGTGCCCAGGCCTTGTCATATTCGGCACCGTCGATGTTGCCGTCGGTCATTTCCGACAGGATCTGGCCGACCGTCGGCAGCGGGCCGCTTTCGTCGCCGGCCGCCCAGGTGCCCGCCCGCATCAGCGCACGGGCGCATTGGGCATAGATCTCGGCGATCCGGATCACGATCACCGTCGCCGGCCGGCGGCCGTTCTTCTCGAACCGGGCGCGCATCGCGTCATCCGCCGTCAGCCGCGCGGTGCCGTTGATGCGCATCACGTTGTTCGACCCCGGCACCAGGAACATCAGCGACACCCGCCCGTCTGTCACGATATTGCGCAGCGAATCCAGCCGGTTGTTGCCGCGCCAATCGGGCATCGCCAAAGTTCCGGGGTCCAGTTCCAGCACCACCGGGCCATCGTCCCCGCGCGGGCTGCCGTCGGTGCCCTCGGGGCCGACGGTGGTCAGCACGCAGAGCTTCGAGGCCGCGATCCAGCGCCGGTAGGCCGGTGTCATCCGCCGCGCCACCTTGACCAGCGCCGCCTCGGGCGGGGTGCCATAGAGCGCCTCGAGCGCGGCGATATCCTCAACGTACTGCATCACTCTCGAACCCCTCCTGCCGCATCAAGGCGTTCGACCGGGTCTCGACCACCTGTTCCAGGTGCGCCATGAATTCCCGACGGTCCATGCCGGGCTTGATGGGGTCCAGAAACTCGACCACCGCGCGGCCCGGTTTGCGCAGGATCCCCTTGCGGGGCCAGAACAGGCCGACATTGGTCGCCGCCGGAATACAGACCTGGTTCAGTTCCTCGTAGAGGATCGCGCTGCCGACCTTGTAGGGCTTGTAATCCCCCGGCGCCACGCGGGTGCCTTGCGGATAGATGATCAGCTGGCCGGGTTCGGCGAACTCCTTGGCCACGTCCTGCACCATCTTGGCGATCGCCACGCCGCCCTTGCCCCGGTCCACCGGCACACAGCCCAGACGCTTGGCGTATATCCCGATGACCGGCGTCCACAGCAGTTCGCGTTTCATGATGAACTTGGCCTGCGGCGCCACGTTAAAGATCAGCAGGATGTCCAGAAACGACTGGTGCTTGGCCGCGATCATCACCTCGCCCTCGGGCAGGGTGCCATGCACCTCGCCGCGAATGCCCACCATCCAGCGCGCCGTCCACAACACCCACAGGCAATAGAGCTTGCAGGCGGTGCGCGCACCACGGGGCGAGAACACCGCCCAGGGCGCAAACAGGATGCCGAGAATGCCCATCACCACGTAGATCTGGATCACGAACACCAGCGACCGGATGTATTGCCACGCCTGCGCCATCACGCCAGCCCCTTCAGTTTGCGCCGCGCCGCCGTCCATGTCGCGGCAAAAGCCACCGCCGCGCCCAAGAGCGGCACCAGCAGCGGCAACAGCCAGCCCAGACCCTGGAACCCCAGCCCGGTCAGGAACCCGCCCTCGTCCGAGGCCTCGGGCAACAGCATCACGCCGCCCAGCCCCAGCGCGGTGCCGACACCGGCGCCGATCAGCGCCCGCAGGGTGAACCGCCGCACAAAGGCGCCCGCGATATACCGGTCGCGCGCGCCCACCAGCCGCAGCACCTCGATCACCTGCGCGTTGGCCGCCAGCGCCGCATGGGCCGCCAGCGTGATCATCGCCGCCGTGGCGCCGCCGATCAACAGCACCGACACCAGCGCCAGCCGCCGCAGGCTGTTGGCCGCATCGACCAGCGGTTTGCGCCAGCGGGTGTGATCGTCCAACACCGCGCCCGGCACCTCGGCCCCCAGCCGCAGCCGCAGCCCGGCGGCGTCATAGCCGATCTCGGCCTCGATCACCTCGATCAGCTGCGGCACCGGCAGATCCTCCAGCGGCAGCCCGGCGCCGAACCACGGCGCCAGCAGCGCCGCCTGCTCCTCGGCGCTCAGCGCGCGGGCCGAGGCCACCCCCGGTGTCTGTTTCAAAATCTTCAGCGCCGCCTCGGTCTGCGCCGCGCGCTGGTCGGCTGGCGCGTTGATGCGCAGCGTCGCCGACCGCGCCAGTTCGCTCGCCCAGCGATCCGCCAACCGGCCCGAGGCCAGCGACAGCGCCAGCGCGAACACCGCCAGGAACGCCATCGCGCCCGATACGAACAGGGTCAGCTGCGCGGTAAAGCCCGACGGCGGCACCACCCGGTCGGCCTGGGCATCGCCCAGCAGGAAACTGCGGATATTGCCCTTGCTCACAGATCCGCCCCCGCCAGTTGCAGCCGCCGGTTGGAAATCCGCAGCACCCGCGCCTGCACCTCGCGCTTGGCGGCGCGGATCAGGCCCAGATCGTGGCTGGCGATCAATACCGTCTTGCCCATGCGGTTCAGCTCGATCAGCAGCTGCAACAGCCGCTGCGACATTTCCCAGTCGACGTTGCCGGTGGGTTCGTCCGCCAGCACCACGTCGGGCGACATGATCACCGCGCGGGCCAGCGCCGCGCGCTGGCGTTCGCCGCCCGACAGCTCGGGCGGTGTGGCATCGGCCCGCGACGACAACCCGACCCAGTTCATCAGCTCGCGCAGGTTGCCGCTCTCTGCGGCCATGTCGCGGCCCGACACGATCAGCGGCAGCGCGATATTGTCCGCCACCGGCAGGTGATCCAGAAACCGGCAGTCCTGATGCACCACGCCGATGCGGCGGCGCATCATCGCCATCTGGTCGCGGTCCAGCCCGCGCATATCCGCATCAAAGGCGCGCACCACGCCCGAGGTCGGCAACAGCGCCCCGTAACACAGCTTCAGCAATGTCGTCTTGCCCGCGCCGGACGGGCCGGTCAGGAAATGAAACGACCCCGGCGACAGCCGCACCGACACGTCGCTCAGCAGCTCGCCGCCGCCATAGCTGTAGCCCACATTGTCCAGCTCGATCACGGCTGCCCCCTGACGTTTGCATGGGTTTTGCCCCAGCAAGAGACCAGTTTCAATGGCGTCTGGCGCGGGATTTGTGACGCTTATTGGTTACAGGCGTGATTCGGTGCAAAAATGGATCTTTGCGGAGTCCCGCCAAAGACCTATGATTGCACAAAAAATAACAACAGACAGTGTCTGGGTACAGGAGAGCAGCATGCGACTGACATGTCCGAATTGCGGTGCGCAGTATGAAGTCCCCGACGAGGTGATCCCGTCGGACGGACGCGACGTGCAATGTTCCAACTGCGGCGACACCTGGTTTCAGGCGCATCCCGATTACCCGATCGAAGCCGCCGACCCCGAACCGGCCCCCCAGCCCGACCCGGAACCCGAGCCGCAGGCCGCCGCGGCGCCAGACCCCGATCCGGCCCAAGACGACGACCCGGCAACGGCCTATGACGACGACGATGACGACGACGGCACGGCGGCCCACGCGCCTACCCCGTCCCGCAGCGGCATTGACCCCGATGTCTCTGACATTCTGCGCCAGGAGGCCGAGCGCGAGGCCCAGTTGCGCGCCGCCGAGGCCGGCGGCCTCGAAAGCCAGGGCGAGCTTGGTCTCGACAGCGGCGGCGACGACGAAGTGGCCCGCCGCGCCCGCGAGGCGCGCGACCGCATGGCCCGCATCCGGGGCGAAGAGCCCGCCCCCGCCGTCAGCGACGCCGACGCCGGGTCCCGGCGCGGCCTGCTCCCCGATATCGAAGAGATCAATTCCACCCTGCGCGGCACCGCCGATACGACCGCACCGGGCAAGGAACTCGGGCCCGTGGTTGCCCCGCCAGAGCCGAAACGCGGCGGCAGCGGCTTTTCGCGCGGTTTCGCCGTGGTGGCGATTTTTGCGGTCGTGCTGCTGCTGATCTATGCAAATGCCCCGAAAATCGCCCAGACCGTGCCACAGGCCGACCCGATGCTCAGCGCCTATGTCGCGCTGGTCGATCAGGCCCGGCTATGGCTCGACACCACGGTCGGCCCGCTGCTGCCGCAACCCTCCGAGTAGCACCCGCAGGGGCGATCGCGCTCAGAACCGCTCCAGCAGCCGTTTGAGGTATTCCAGTTCGATCTCGGGCCGTTCGCCTTCGCCCGACCGGCGGCGGATCTCGTCCAGCAACTCGCGCGCGCGGCGGTACACGTCTTCGCCTTCGACCAGCCCGCCATCGTCCAGCAGCCCGCCCGAATTGCCCTGCGACCGGCCCAGCGGATCGCGGTTGCGGGCCGTGGCGTCGCCCTGCTGTCCACCCTGTCCGGGCTGGTTCTGCTGTTCCTGCGCCAGCGCCTCGCCCAGCGAGCGCATCCCTTCGCGCAGGGCCTCCATCGCCTCTGACTGACGGTCGATCGCGCCCGCCATGTCGTTCTGCCGCAGCGCCTCTTCGGCACCGTCCATCGCCCGTCCGGCCCGGTCCAGCGCCTCGCGCGCCGCGTCGCCCTCGGGCGAGCCGGCACCGGGCAGCCCCTGCTGCTGGCGGCGCAGCTCTTCGCGCAGCGCCTGCTGGCGGTCAGCCAACGATCCCTGCGCCCCTTCGCCCGCCTGCTCCTGACCCTGCTGGCCCTCGCCGCCCTGGCCCTCGTGGCTCTGGCCACGGCCCTCGCCGCCGTTCCGGCCCTCGTTGCCCTGCCGCTGGCCCGACTGCGCGCCGGGGTTGAACTGCTCCTGCAGATCGCGGAACGCCTCGTCCGACAGCCCCTGCTGGTCACGCAGGGTTTCGGCCAGATCCTCCATCGCCTGCTGGCCCTCGTTCTGGCCGCCCTGGCCCGGCGCATTGGTAATGCGCATGTTCTCCATCAGCTCCTGCAGCTCCTGCAGCGCCTGTTCGGCCTCGGCCATGCGGCCCTGTTCCATCAGCTCCTGTATCCGGTCCATCATCCGCTGCAGATCGTTCTGCGTCATCTGCATCGTGTTCTCGGGCAGGTCGTTCTGGTCCAGCATCTCGCCGTTTTCCCGCGCCTGCCGGCTCAGCTGGCGCATGTAGTCCTCGGTCGCCTCGCGCAGCTCCTGCATCAGCTCGGCGATCTCCTGATCGCTGGCGCCGTTCTTCATCGCCTCGCTCAGCCGCTCCTGCGCGCGGCGCAGCCGCTCCAGCGCATCGCCCAGGTCGCCCTCTTCCAGCAGGATCGCCAGATCCCACATCGCCTCGGCAATCTCGTCGCGCCGCGCCTCGGTCAGCCCGTGGCGGGTAAAGGTCTCGAGCCGCCGCAGGATCACCCGCAGCCGCAGATAGGCGGTTTCCGAGCGGAACACCTCGTCCGGCCGGTACGACACCGCCCGCAACACCTGCGCCACCCGCCGCGCGTTCGACCGCGCCCACAGCAGATCGCGGCGCTGCTCGACCACCGCCGCCGCCAGCGGGTCAAAGAACCGCCGCGCCGGCAGCTCGGCGGCGAAAACATCGGCCACCCCCTCGTTTCCGGCGGCATCCTCGACCGACAGCGTGAACAGCACCGGCAGATGCGCCCAGGGATGGTCGCTGAAATCCTCTATCAGGCTCTCGGTAAACAGCCGCCGGTCACCGGCGATCGGCATCGGCAGGTCCACCTCGATCGGCGCGCGCTGCTCTGGTTCGGCGGCCAGCCCGTACCGCCGGTCCAGCTCCGCCAGATCCAGCTCGATCCGCGCGGTGCCCGCCACCACGCCGAAATCGTCGCTGGCCGTGAACGGCAGCGTCATCTCGCCCGATGACCCGGTCTCGGCGTTGCCCGCCACCGCGATCTGCGGCGCCGCGTCGGCGTCGATCCTGACCGACCATGCGCGCCCCCCCGGCCCGTCGATGCGCAGGTCCCCGGCCTGGGTCACGGCGAATTCCTGCTGCGGATCGGCCGCCGACGGCAGCTCTCCGATCCGGCCCGAAACCGTCTCGGCCAGCGTCAGCGCGCCGACCTCGCCATAAAACCGCAGGGTGATCCGGCTGCCCTCGGGCACCGTCATGCCGCCCTCGGGGACATCGTTCAGGTATACCGTCGGCAGCCCGGTGTAACGCGGCGGCTCCATCCAGCCTTCCCACGACGGCCCCCCGGCCAGCGCCGCGCCGCTGCCCGGCGCCATCTCGGCCACCGATCCGACCTTCCAGACCGACCCGAACAGCAGGCCGACCACCAGCGCCAGCAACGCCACATAGCGCAGCGCGAAGGGGTCGCGCGGGGCCAGGTTCAGATCCGGCTGCGGCGCCCGCGCCGTGGCCGCCCGCGCCGCCATCCGCGCCTGATGCGCCTTCCACACCGCTTCCGAGGCCGCGTCGCCGGTCCCGATGACCTGATCATCCATCAATGTCTGGATCGGACGCCCCGGCAGGGTCGCATCCAGCCGCGCCAGCGCCTCGCCCCGGCCCGGCCAGCGGAACCGCCGCGCGGCATAGGCCACGCTGCCCGCCCCGGCCAGCAAGGCCAGAACACCGCCGCCCCAGACAACCTCGACCGGGGCCAGATCCTGCAGGCCCAGCATCAGCACCGACAGCACCGCCATCACCACCGCCGCCAGCGGCCAGAAGGCGCGCAGGATGCGCTCCGCCAGCATCCCCGAACGGGTCAGGAAAAGCGGCCCGCGCAGACGGCTCAGGACAGGATCGGTTCCGGGCTTTGAGGCCATTCAGGCGAACACTCCAGACGGCCCGCGCAGGATCGCGTCAGAGCCACTCGGGTATGGTATCGCGATTTATCATTTCGTCAAAGGTCGGGCGTCGGCGAATAACCGCAAATTGATCCCCCTTCACCATGACTTCGGGGATCAGCGGGCGCGAGTTGTACTCGCTCGACATCACCGCGCCATAGGCCCCGGCGCTGCGAAACGCCACCAGATCGCCCGCCGCCAGCGCCGGCATGCCGCGCTGCCTGGCGAATGTGTCGCCGCTCTCGCAGACCGGCCCGACGATGTCATAGGGCTGTTCCTCGACCCCCGGCGCGGGCTCGATCACCGGGACGATGTCGTGATGCGCCTCGTACATGGCCGGGCGGATCAGGTCGTTCATTGCCGCATCGACGATCAGGAAATCGCGGCCCTCGCCTTCCTTCACATAGATCACCTTGCTGACCAGCAGCCCGGCATTGCCCGCGATCAGCCGCCCCGGTTCGATCTCGATCTCGCAGCCCAGATGCCCCAGTACCCGCTTGATCAGATTGCCATAATCCGTCGGCAGCGGCGGCGCGGCGTTCGACCGCGCATAGGGAATGCCCAAGCCCCCGCCCAGGTCCAGACGGCGGATGTCATGCCCGTCGGCGCGCAGCTGTTCGGTCAGTTCGGCCACCTTGGCATAGGCGAGCTCAAAGGGCTCCAGCTCGGTCAGCTGGCTGCCGATGTGAACATCGATGCCGACAACCTCCAGCCCGGGCAGGGCGGCCGCGCGGGCATAGACCGCGCGGGCCCGCGCAATCGGGATGCCAAACTTGTTTTCCGACTTGCCGGTGGCGATCTTGGCATGGGTGCGCGCATCGACATCCGGGTTCACCCGGATGGTGATCGGCGCGACCTTGCCCATTTCCTGTGCAATCGCGCTCAGAACCTCCATCTCGGGCTCCGATTCCACGTTGAACTGGCGGATGCCGCCGTCCAGCGCGCATCGAATCTCCTCTGCCGTCTTGCCGACGCCGGAAAACACGATCTTCTCTCCGGGAACACCCGCGGCCCTGGCCCGCAGGTACTCGCCCATCGACACCACATCCATCCCCGCGCCGGCCTGCGCCAGCGTCGTAAGGATCGCCTGGTTGCTGGCCGCCTTCATCGCGTAGCAGACCAGATGCTCGGTGCCCTCCAGCGCCTCGTCGAACAGCCGGAAATGGCGCAGCAGCGTGGCGGTGGAATAGACGTAAAACGGGGTGCCCACGGCGGCGGCAATTTCAGCCACCGGCACATCTTCGGCGTAAAGCGCGCCGTCTCTGTACAAAAAGTGATCCATGCCGCGCGCTTACGGCAATGGCGGAGCCAGATCAATCGGCTTTCTCACGCCCCCGCCCGCGCCGCTGCCCGGAATTTTTCAAAAATTCCGGCAAATTTCTTTGAAAGAAATTTTCACCGCCCGCCGCAAAGGTTTCTCACACGACCGGGCGGGTACGCAGGAAGAGATAGAGCGGCAGCCCGCAGCTGACCCCGATGCAAAAGGTCGCCGGGATCGCGATCAGCGCGATCCAGTTCCGGCGCACCGCCACTTCGGCAAGGATGAACACCGTCAGGGTGATCGCGGCGATGGTCAGGTCCCAGACCAGCCCGCTGGTTGCCGCGTTGACGTTCCACGCCGCCGCCATCGCACCCAGGTCAAAGCCGTTCTCGCCGAACCACTGGACAAAGTAATACATCGGGTGCACCGCGCCCCAGATCGCCAGGGCGAGGTAGATCATCCGCAGCGGCGACATGCCGTCAGACGCCCGGCAGCGCGGCCTGCGCGCCCCGCGTCGGCGGGATCGGGTCGCCATCGGCGCCGCATCCGGCCAGCAGACCCGCCAGCGCCCCCGCCAGAACCATCGCTCTCATCATCCCAGAATTGCCTTCCACCGTTCGACCTGTGCCCGCACCTGCGCCGGCGCGGTCCCGCCATAGGACATGCGCGAGTTTACCGAGTTGTCCACCCCCAGCACAGAGAAGATGTCATCGGTGATGCCGGCATGGACCGACTGCATGTCCTCCAGCGTCAGCTCCGGCAGGTCGCAACCGCGCGATTCCGCCATCGCCACCAGCGTGCCGGTAACGTGATGCGCGTCGCGGAACGGCACCTTCAGCACCCGCACCAGCCAGTCGGCCAGATCGGTGGCGGTGGAAAATCCGCTGCCCGCCGCCGCCGCAAGGCTCTCGCGGTTGGCGCTCATGTCGCGCACCATGCCCTCCATCGCCGCCAGCGCCAGCATCCAGTTGTCGGCGGCGTCGAACACCTGTTCCTTGTCTTCCTGCATGTCCTTGGAATAGGCCAGCGGCAGCCCCTTCATCACCATCATCAGCGCCGTGTTGGCGCCAAAGATCCGGCCCACCTTGGCGCGGATCAGCTCGGCGGCATCCGGGTTCTTCTTCTGCGGCATGATGCTGGACCCGGTGGAAAACCGGTCCGACAGGGTGACAAAGCGGAACTGTGCCGAGGACCAGATCACCAGCTCTTCGGCAAACCGGCTCAGGTGCACCGCACAGATGCTGGCGACGCTCAGGAACTCCAGCGCAAAATCCCGGTCGCTTACCGCATCCAGCGAATTGGCCGCCGGGCGGTCAAAGCCCAGCGCGCCCGCCGTCATCTCGCGGTCGATCGGGAACGACGTGCCGGCCAGCGCCGCCGCCCCCAGGGGCGATTCATTCATCCGCGCGCGCGCATCGCGCACCCGGCTCAGATCGCGGCCAAACATCTCGACATAGGCCATCATGTGATGCCCCCATGTCACCGGCTGCGCGGTCTGCAGATGGGTGAACCCCGGCATCACCCAGTCCGCCCCGGCCTCCGCCTGGGTCAGCAGCGCGCCGATCAGCGCCAGCAACCCGGCCTCGGCCGCGTCCAGCTGGTCGCGCACCCACAGTTTGAAATCGGTCGCCACCTGGTCGTTGCGCGACCGGCCGGTGTGCAGCCGCCCGGCCGGTTCGCCGATGATCTCCTTCAGCCGCGCCTCCACGTTCATGTGGATATCCTCCAGCGCGGTGGAAAACTGGAACGTGCCGCCTTCGATCTCTGACAAAACCGCGAGCAGCCCTTCCCTGATCGCCTCGGCATCGCTATCGGTGATCACGCCCGTCGCGGCCAGCATCGCCGCATGGGCCCTTGAGCCTGCGATGTCCTGCGCCGCCATCCGCTTGTCGAATCCGATCGAGGCATTAATTGCCTCCATGATCGCATCGGGTCCGGCGGCAAAGCGGCCGCCCCACATCTGGTTCGAGGATTGATCTGCCATGTCGTGCACCCCTGGAGGTAATATGCGCCTGTTCCGTTCCGCTCTCCTTTATCTAGCCCTTGCTCTGGGTGCAAACGCACTTCACGCCGCAGATGCGGCGCCCGACACCGCCACGCTCGAGGCGCTGCGCGACGGCACCATGAAAAAACTGGTGTTTCACGCCGAGCCGACACCGGTCTCGGAGCAGCCCTTTATGCTCGCCGATGGAGCCGGCGAGGCGACGCTGGCCGACTATCGCGGCAAATGGGTGCTGCTGAATTTCTGGGCCACCTGGTGCGCGCCCTGCCGCAAGGAAATGCCGATGCTGGCGGAACTGCAAACCGAATTCGGCGGCGACGCCTTCGAGGTGCTAACGCTGGCCACCGGCCGCAACAACCCGGCCGGCATCAAGAAGTTCTTTGCCGAACATGGCATCGACAACCTGCCCCGCCACCAGGATCCGAAACAGGCCGTCGCCCGCGAAATGGCGGTGCTGGGCCTGCCGATCACCGTCATCATCGACCCGGAGGGGCGCGAAATCGCCCGCCTGCGCGGCGATGCCGAATGGAACTCTGACAGCGCCAAGGCGATCATCGCCGCGCTGCTGGGCGACGGAGCCTAGGCCACGCTTGGGAAAATCGCGGTACGGTGATACACTCCTGACATTCATTTTCAGGAGGTATTTTTCATGCAATTCCGATCCGGACTTTGTCTCGCCCTCATTGTCGCCGCGCTCGCCTCTCCGGTCGCCGCCGATTTCAAACGTATCAAGTCGGAAAAACAGATGCGCCAACTGGTTGCCGGCAAAAAGGTCGTGTCCGGCAACGGCTATACCGTGGTCAACCCTGACGGCACCCTGACCGGCAAATTCGGCGGCAAGAAATTCTCCGGCACCTGGAAATGGAGCGGCAAGTTCTGGTGCCGCAACGGCACCCTGGGCGGCAAGGAAATCGGGTCCGATTGCCAGGTCTGGGAAATCGACGGCAACAAGCTGCGCTATACCCGTAACAAGGGCAAGGGCGACAGTGTGGTTTCAACACTTCAGTAACCCTGCGCCGGTGTGTCCTTTGACAAGCGCGCGCATATGCGCAAGAGTTGAGTCCTGACGCTAGGGAAACACGCGTCGGATGTGTGAGTACCCATCGCTTGTGTGAAACCACAACACTGTTCACGGGGGCGCGCAGAACATGCCGTTTTCCTATCGGGTCTGGCCCGACCTGAACCTCGTCTTTGTCCGCCACTGGGGCCAAACGTCCCTGCGCGAATGGCTGGCCGCCGCTGACGAGATCGGCAACGATCCGGGCAACACCCAGCGCACCAACGTGCTGGCGGATTTCCGCGATATCGACATGCTCGACTTCGACACCGAAGCGCGCGCGCAACTGGCCTCCCTGATCAGCGGTCTGGCCCGGTTGAACGAAGAGGGCAAGGATTGCGCCTTCTGGATCCGTTCGGCGGCGGGCGCCGAGTTTGCGCAACGGCTCGTCAAAGCTTGCGAAACCGTGCCCAACATACGGTTCCGGGCCTTCACCGACCGCGACGACGCCCTGCGCTTTCTCGGCGTTGATCCCGATCACCACGGCGACCGCATCGCCGGGGCCGACACGGATGAATACTCCTGACCGCGCCCTGACGCCATCCTGACGCCATCCTGACCCATTCCGCCGCTCAGGCCCCGGTCCGCACCCGACGGCGTGCCAGCCCGGACCGCGCCAGCCCCGCCCAGCCCGCAATCCGCCGCCACAGGCGCTCCGCCCTGTCGCGACGCCGGGCCGCACGGGCGGCGCGCATCTCGGCCGCCTCCGCCCCGCTCAGCACCCGATGATGCCGGGGCCGTCGGCGGCCGCTGGCATCGCGCGGGGCAACAGATTGTAAGATTTTCTTGTCCAGATACATCATGCGGAGCCCTCCTTATGCCAATATTCTGCTCGCAATATTGCCCTTGATCCGTAAAAATCCGACTCAGGAATCCTTGCAACCTGTTAGATGATCTAACAATGCCTGTCATAAACTGGACCACGCTCCCTTCGCTGACCGCCCTGCGCGCCTTCGACGCCACGGCGCGCACCTCCAGCTTCAGCGCGGCGGCCCGCACGCTCAATGTCACCCACGCCGCCGTCGCCCAGCAGGTCAAGGCGCTCGAGGATCACCTCGGCGTGACCCTGCTGCACCGCTCCCCGCGTGGCGTCGTGCTGACCCCGCAGGGCGAAAGCCTCGCCACCGACCTCGCCACCGGTTTCACCGCCATCGCCGAGGGCCTCGCGCGCGTCCGCGACCGCGAGGAAACCCGCCCCGTCCGCGTCACCACCACCGCCTATTTCGCCAACTCGGTGATCTTTCGCCACATCGCCGACTTCTGGCGCGCCCACCCCGGCGTCGAGGTCTCCTTTACCCCGTCCGACCACTCTTTCGACATCGTCGCCGAAGGCTACGACATCGCCATTCGCGCCGGTGGCGGCGACTGGCCGGGGCTGCACGTGGCGCATCTGGTCGACAGCCCCACCATCGCCTGCGCCGCCCCCGCGCTGGTCGATGACCCCGGCACCGACTGGTCCGCCCAGCGCTGGCTGCTGCCCCACGACAGCACCTGGGAACGCGACGCGCTGCGGGCCTCGGGCATCGACCCCGACGGTCTGAACACGCTCGACGTGGGCAACCCCGCGCTGGAAATCCGCGCCGCCGAGGCCGGCGCCGGCATCCTGCTGGAATCCGAGATCGACGTGCACGCCGCGCTGGTCGCCGGCACGCTGAAACCCGCGCCGATCCCGATCACCCATGTCTCCAGCTACTATGTCGTCACCCCGCCGTGGCGGCCCCGCGCCGCCGTGCGCGCCTTTGCCGACTGGCTGCACACCACCTGCGCCACCGGTTGACGCCGCGCCCGCTTTGACAAGCGCCCGCCGCTGCCCGCATGATCGCGGCGGGAGGACGACATGCCACTGACCCTGTTGCTGGCGCTGGTGATCGGCGGGATTGCCGGGATCGCACTGATCCTGCACCTGACCGGGAAATCGGCGCAGACCATGCTGACGACCGAGGACGCCCGCGCCGCCTGGCACCGGCACTTTCCCGATGACCTCATCACCGAGGTCCTGACCGCCCGCGATGCCCATGCCGCGCTGATCATGACCAACCAGGGGCCGGGGCTCCTGTGGTCCTTTGGCGCCGACACCGTCGCCCGGCACCTGCTCGATTTCGACCTGATCGACCGGCCCGACGGGCTGCGCGTCGCCTTCCACGACTTCACCGCCCCGCATGTCACCCTGCACCTGACCGACGCCGAACGGCGCGACTGGCAAACCCGGATGGAGCCCGCATGACCGACACCCTGACCTATCCCGACGTGGTGCAATGGGCCGTTCCCGGCTTTATCGCCCTGGTGCTGGCCGAGATGTTCTGGATCCACTGGACCGGGCGCGGCGGCCGGTACGAGACCCGCGATGCGCTGACCTCGCTGATCATGGGGGCGGGCAATGTCGCCTCGGGCATCGCGCTGGGCTTCATCGCCTGGGGGTTCTTCATGTGGCTCTGGGCGCTGACCCCGCTCGACTTCGGCACTTCGGTCTGGGTCGTGCTCCTGTGTTTCGTGCTCGATGATCTGCGCTATTACTGGGTGCACCGGTTCGGCCACCGCATCCGCTGGGTCTGGGCCAGCCACGTCAACCACCATTCATCGCAGCACTACAACCTGACCACCGCGCTGCGCCAGACCTGGACCTATACGTTCACCTTCATGATGGTGGTGCGCGCGCCGCTGATCCTTCTGGGTTTTCACCCCGCGATGGTGCTCTTTGTCGGCGGGCTGAACCTGATCTACCAGTTCTGGATTCACACCGAAACCATCGGCCGGATGCCGAAATGGGTCGAGGCGGTGATGAACACCCCCTCGCACCACCGCGTCCACCACGGCCGCAACGCCCGCTATCTCGACGCCAATTATGCCGGCGTCTTCATCATCTGGGACCGGATGTTCGGCACCTTCGTGCCGGAACTGGACAGCGAAAAACCCGACTATGGGCTGGTGCAGAACCTCGGCACCTTCAACCCGCTGCGGGTGGCCTTTCACGAATGGGTCGGCATCTTTCGCGACATCACCCGGCCGGGGCTGACATGGCGCGACCGTCTGATGTATGCCGTCGCCCCCCCGGGGTGGAGCCACGACGGCAGCCGCGACACCTCGGAACAGATCAAGGCGAAACACCTCGCCCGCAACCCGCAGGATCGCGGCACACCGGGGTTCGACACCGGCCCCGTCTGGACCCCCACCCCAGAATCGCGCTCTAAAGGGGCCTGACAAAAGGGGCCGGACCATGGGCGAAGAGGAAAAAGAACCGCTGATCCAGAACCTGCAGGTGGTGATCCGCTGGTCCGTCCGGGTGCTGGCGATCCTGATGGTTATCGTGATCCTGCTGGGTGTGGTCGATGTCGGCTGGACGCTCTACCAGATGCTGCTCGACAAACCCCGCTTCGTGCTCACCATCCCCGAGATCCTCGCCACCTTCGGCGCCTTCATGGCGGTGCTGATCGCTATCGAGATCTTTATCAACATCACCATCTACCTGCGCGAAGACGTCATCCACGTCAAAATCGTGGTCGCCACCGCGCTCATGGCGGTGGCGCGCAAGGTCATCATCCTCGATATGGACAAGACCGGGGCGGCCGAACTGCTCGGGCTGGCGGCGCTGGTGATCACCACCTCTATCGCCTATTGGCTGGTCCAGATGACGCCCAGCTTTAGCGTCCGTTTCGGACAGGACACTGATGCCGCCACCAAGCAGGACAATCCCTGATCCGGCCCCGACCCGGCCCTGAACTGGCCCCGACCCGCCCCTGAAACACCGGATTTCCGGCCAGTCTGTTGCGCGATGCCGCCAGCCGGTTGAACCGCGCCGCCGGCATCGTAAATCGCTTGTATCCAACCCGCCGCTGGCCATCCGAGGTTTGACATGAGCCGGACCACACTTGCCTTTCTGTTCATCGGTTTGACCGGGGTCGTCATCGCCCTGGTCTTCTCGCTGATCGGCACGACCATCCACCCGCCGCTGCAACCCCCCGCCGACGACCGCGCCCGCCCGGCGCTGGCCATCGCCGGCCACGTGCTGACCGTGATCGGCGCCATCGGCGTCGTGGCCAATACCACCCTGCGCAAAGTTCTGGACGCCCGCGCGCGCCCCGACCGCGCCCCCGCCACGCGACGGCACACGGAAAGCGCGGCTTTTAGCCAAATCCAAACCTTAACAATGCGGCAACGTTTTTGGCGAATCCTGTGAGCGGATCATCACAGGACTCCCGCCATGGACGGACCATTGCAACGCCGCAAGATGCAGGCCAGCCTGCCCGAAGGCGCCGACAACCCGCTGAACGCCGCCGTCAGCGCCCGTGACCGCGACGCCGTCGCCATGGCCAGCGAGGCGGTGCGCCACAAGCAATGCATGCTGGCCTTTCAGCCGGTCATGCAATCGCGTCCGCCACACCAGACCGCCTTTTACGAGGGGTTCATTCGCGTGCTCGACGCCACCGGCCGGGTGATTCCCGCGCGCGAATTCATGCCCTCCGTCGAAAACTCCGAACTCGGGCGCGAAATCGACTGCATCGCGCTGGAAAAGGGGCTGCGCACCCTCGTCCGCAACCCGCAGCTGCGCCTGTCGATCAACATGTCGGCGCGTTCGGTCGGCTACCGCAAATGGATGCGCGTGCTCGAACGCTTCCTGCTCAAAGACAAGACATTAGGCGAACGGCTGATCCTCGAAATAACCGAATCGTCGGTGATGACGGTGCCCGAACTGGTGATCGATTTCATGGACCGGCTCCAGGACAAGGGCATCGCCTTTGCCCTGGACGACTTTGGCGCCGGCAGCTCGACACTGCGCTATTTCAGGGACTTCTTCTTTGACGCGGCCAAGATCGACGGCCAGTTCATCCGCGGCGTCTCCAAGAGCGCGGACGCCCAGTCGATGGCCCGCGCATTGGTCGGATTTGCCCAGGAATTCGACATGCTCACCATCGCGGAATCGGTGGAAACCGTTGAAGACGCTGAATTTCTCGTCTCTATCGGCGTCGACTGCCTGCAAGGTTACCTGTTCGGCGCCCCCGCCGTCAGCCCGCCGTGGAAGGACACGGACGAGGCCGAGGTCAGCGCCTGAACCGCCACTGCGGCCCTGCTTTACCCTGAGACACCCTGTCTGTTGCTGCACTTGCAGCAATCCGGTATGCCTCCCCCATGACCAAAGGGGGGGCTCCGGCGTTTTGGGCATTCCAAAGCCGTTCGGAGAAACGCATATTCCCCTCACATGTTTTGTCAGAGGACCGGATCATCATGACCAACGTAGTAATTGCATCCGCCGCACGTACAGGTGTCGGCAGCTTTGGCGGCTCCTTCGCCAATACCCCCGCTCACGACCTGGGCGCGGCCGTGCTCGAAGCGGTTGTCGAACGCGCAGGGATTGAAAAAGGCGAAGTGTCCGAAACCATTCTCGGTCAGGTGCTGACCGCCGCGCAGGGCCAGAACCCCGCCCGCCAGGCCCATATCAACGCCGGTCTGCCGCAGGAAAGCGCCGCCTGGGGCATCAACCAGGTCTGCGGTTCGGGTCTGCGCGCCGTGGCGCTGGGTGCCCAGCACATCCAGCTCGGCGATGCCGACATCGTGATCGCCGGCGGTCAGGAAAACATGACCCTCTCGCCCCATGCCGCCAACCTGCGCGCCGGTCACAAGATGGGCGACATGAAATACATCGACACCATGATCCGCGATGGTCTGTGGGATGCCTTCAACGGCTACCACATGGGTCAGACCGCCGAAAACGTCGCCGAGAAATGGCAGATCTCCCGCGATATGCAGGATGAATTCGCCGTCGCCTCGCAGAACAAGGCCGAGGCCGCGCAAAAGGCCGGCAAGTTCGTCGACGAAATCGTGCCCTTCACGATCAAGACCCGCAAGGGCGACATCGTGATGGACAAGGACGAATACATCCGCCACGGCGCCACCATGGAAGCGATGGCGAAACTGCGCCCCGCCTTCACCAAGGACGGGTCGGTCACCGCCGCCAACGCTTCCGGCCTGAATGACGGTGCCGCCGCCACCCTGCTGATGACCGCCGACAACGCCGCCAAGCGCGGCATCGAGCCGCTGGCGCGCATCGTCTCCTACGCCACCGCCGGTCTGGACCCGTCGATCATGGGCGTCGGCCCGATCTACGCCTCGCGCAAGGCGCTTGAGAAAGCCGGCTGGAAGCCCGAGGATCTCGACCTGGTCGAGGCCAACGAAGCCTTTGCCGCACAGGCCTGCGCCGTGAACAAGGACATGGGCTGGGATCCGGCCATCGTCAACGTCAACGGCGGCGCCATCGCCATCGGCCACCCGATCGGCGCCTCGGGCTGCCGCGTCCTGAACACCCTGCTTTTCGAAATGAAGCGCCGCGACGCCAAGAA
Source organism: Seohaeicola saemankumensis (assembly GCF_020171285.1). Classification (GTDB taxonomy): domain Bacteria; phylum Pseudomonadota; class Alphaproteobacteria; order Rhodobacterales; family Rhodobacteraceae; genus JAIUZI01. The sequence goes on along the minus strand of NZ_JAIUZI010000004.1, from coordinate 182,726 downwards.
AGGTCTTGCGACACTTTGCATCGGCGGCGGCATGGGTGTTGCCCTCTGCGTCGAACGCGATTAATCACAGACGGGCGCGCAACAAAATTGCGCGCCCCACGCGTTTCCGGGTAACGAAATTACCCACAGATTTTTGGAGAACCTCATGTCCCGAGTAGCCCTCGTCACTGGTGGCAGCCGCGGTATCGGCGAAGCCATTTCCAAAGCGCTGCAGGCCGCTGGCTGCACCGTCGCCGCCACCTATGCCGGCAACGATGAAGCCGCCGCCAAGTTTACCGAAGAAACCGGCATCAAGACCTACAAGTGGAACGTCGGCGACTACGAAGAATCCAAGGCCGGCATCGCCCAAGTCGAGGCCGATCTGGGCCCGATCGACATCGTTGTCGCCAACGCGGGCATCACCCGCGACGCGCCCTTCCACAAGATGACCCCGGAACAGTGGCAGCAGGTGATCGACACCAACCTGACCGGCGTGTTCAACACCGTGCACCCGGTCTGGCCCGGCATGCGCGAGCGCAAGTTCGGCCGCGTCATCGTGATTTCCTCGGTCAACGGCCAAAAGGGCCAGTTCGCCCAGGTCAACTATGCCGCGACCAAGGCCGGTGACATCGGCATCGTCCGCTCGCTGGCCCAGGAAGGCGCCCGCGCCGGCATCACCGCCAACGCCGTCTGCCCCGGCTACATCGCCACCGAAATGGTCATGGCGGTTCCGGAAAAGGTCCGCGAATCGATCATCGCCGGCATCCCCGCCGGCCGCCTGGGCGAGCCCGAGGAAATCGCGCGTTGCGTGGCCTTCCTGGCCTCCGACGACGCGGGCTTCATCAACGGCTCGACCATTTCCGCCAACGGTGCCCAGTTCTTCGGGTAAACCAAACCGGTTCACGAATCGTAAAGACCGCCCCCGGGGGCGGTCTTTTTTTGTCCACGCGCCGGGCGGGCCGGTTAAGCTGCGCCAAAACCGAAAGGGCGCGACATGGACCAGATCACCGGCGGCTGCCTCTGCGGCGACCTCCGCATCACCGCGACCGGGCGGCCCTACCGGGTGGGCCTCTGCCATTGCCTCGACTGCCGCAAGCATCACGGCACGCTGTTTCACGCCTCGGCCGTGTTCCCGCAGGACGCCGTGACCGTCACCGGCCCCGTGCAGGATTTCGACGGCCGCTGTTTCTGCCCGCGCTGCGGCTCGTCCGTCTTCGGACGCAGCGGCGACGAGGTAGAGCTCAACCTCGGCGCGCTCGACGCCCCGGACCGGTTCACCCCCAGCTACGAGCTCTGGACCTGCCGCCGCGAATCGTGGCTGCCGCCCTTTCCCCTGGCGCGGCGTTACCCCCGCGACCGCACTTCCGACAGCCGATCAGAGCCATGAAAGGCCCGGAAATAGACCCCGAAATCACCGGAAAATTTTGTACAAAACGGAAAAGGCCCGGTTTCGGGTCGGTACAAGACCGTCAAATCCGCCCCCCAACGACGAAGAGCCGCCCCCTCGGGCGGCTCCTGTCATCCCGTAAGATCGCGCGCGCTGCGATCAGCGGGAAACCTTGGGCGAAAACAGCCAGGCCCACGCGGCCCGCATCGCCGCGGCGCGTTCTTCATGGGCCCGGTCAAAGGCTTTTCGGGTGGTATGGCTGGCGCTGTATTCCGTCATCTCCGGGGTCCTCTTGGTTAAGCTGATTTGTCCTGAGGCCAATATGGACGCTGCAAAGCCCCCTCACAAACGAGACTTTCCAAAGCGACAGTTAAGCTGTATTTAACTGATATGAGCACCCGCCTGCCCCCTCTCACCGCCCTGCGCGCCTTTGATGCCGCCGCCCGCCACATGTCCTTTGCCCGGGCCGCCGAAGAGCTGAACGTGACCCCGGCGGCCCTGTCGTTCCAGATCAAGTCGCTCGAGGAGCACCTTGGCGCGCCGCTGTTCCGGCGATTGAACCGGGCGGTTGAACTGACCGAATCCGGCCGCACCCTCGCCCCCGGCGCCGCCGATGCCTTTCAGTCTCTGAGCACCGCGTGGAATGCCGCCAAGCGCCTGCAAAACAACACGAATCTCACCGTGACAGCCGGGCCGGGGCTGACCGCGAAATGGCTTGCGCCGCGTCTTTATGAATTCGCCCGCGCCCATCCAGAGATCGATCTGCGGTTCTCCGCCACCCTGCGGATGCTGGACTTTGTCCGCGACGAGGTCGATGTCGCGATCCGCTTTGGCCAGGGCACCGACGAAGGGTATTGGTCGCAGCCGATCCGCCGGGAATGGGTGACACCGGTCATGACACCAGAGCTGGCCGAGACCTACACCACCCCGGAAAGCTTGCTGCAGGCGCCGTTAATCTTTGATGAATCGATAAATTTCCTTAAGCCGCCTTGTGACTGGCCGGTGTGGTTCCGCACCCAGGGGATCGACTATACGCCAACCCACGGCGCCCACTTCAGCCAGGCCGATCACGCCATCGACGCCGCGCTTTCCGGCGCCGGTGTCGCGCTGGGACGGCGCGGCATGGTCAACACCGACCTGCACGCGGGCCGGCTGGTCGCGCCCTTCAAGACAGCCGTCGAAGTTCCCGCCAGCTTTCGCTTTGTTTGCGCGCAAGGCACTGAAAACAGGCCACAAATCAAGGCATTCCGTGAATGGTTCTTTGCCGAGATCGAGAAAACCGCCTATATCTCGGACCAGTTCACCGTCATCCCGATCGAGGACATTCCCCCGCTATGACTGCCACCCGCGCCACCGCCATCGGCTTTGTTGCGGTCCTGCTGTGGGCTCTGCTGGCCCTGCTGACCGTGGGGTCCGCCCCGACGCCACCGCTGTTGCTGAACGCGATCTGCTTCACCATCGGCGGCACGCTGGGGTTGGTCTGGACCGTGGTCACAGGCGGTCTGGCCGATCTGCGCGCCGTGTCATGGAAGGTCTATGCCTTTGGATCTCTTGGGCTTTTCGGTTATCACGCGTTGTATTTCTCGGCCTTGCGGCTGGCCCCCGCCGCCGAGGCCGGGCTGATCGCCTATCTCTGGCCGCTGTTGATCGTACTGATGTCGGGCCTGCTGCCCGGCGAAACCCTGCGGCCCGGCCACCTGATTGGCGCCCTGTTGGGGTTTGCCGGAGCCGCGCTGATCATTGCGGGCGGCGGACAGGCGGGGTTTCAGCCGCAATACCTGCCCGGTTATGGGTTGGCGCTGCTGTGCGCGCTGACGTGGTCGGGCTATTCGGTGTTGTCGCGGCGGTTGGGATCGGCACCGACCAGCACCGTCGCGGTGTTCTGTCTGATCACCGCAGTGGCGTCCTGGGTGCTGCACCCTCTTGTCGAAAACACAATATGGCCCAATGGGTTAACCGGATGGGCGTCAACCGTGGCCCTGGGGCTGGGGCCTGTCGGGCTGGCATTTTATGTCTGGGATATCGGCGTGAAACGCGGAGACATCCAGATGCTCGGCACCAGTTCATACGCGGCGCCGTTGCTGTCTACACTGATTCTCGTGGGGGTCGGGATCGCCGCGCCCAGCTGGGCACTGGCCGTCGCCGCCATTCTGATCACCGGCGGCGCGGTGCTGGCCGCGCGCGCCGGATCCGCGGCCCGTTAGGCCGACAGGCGTTCGATTTCTTCTTTCAGTTTAAGCTTTTGCTTCTTCAGGTTTGCCAATTGCAGTCCGTCGATACCGGGGGCACGTTGGGCCTGTTCAACTTCAATGCTCAGGGATGCGTGCTTCTTTTTCAGTTCCGTCAGGTGCGCGCTCAAGCTCATGGCAATCCTCCTCTGATTAAGTTGCCTGATGAGTTGAGCACATGTGCCCCGACCTGTCACGCCGCAGTCGCACAGGTTTTGCATAAAACGTGTATCTAGGCTAAACCTTGCTTAATCTCAGGTCAGGACACCGGCCAGGGCAACGCCGCCCCGTCCCGCAGTACCGCCTTGATTTCAGGGCAATAATCCTCTTCGTCGCGGTCGTGCTGCCTGCCCATGTGCATGAGCTGCGGCGCATGCAGGCGAAATGCCGCACGGCCTTCCTTGCGGGCGCGCAGAATCAATAATTCGGACGCGCGCCCCTGCCGGGGGGCCAGGGGCAGCACCTCGATCGACCCAAGACGGCCGGCGCATCCCGACAGCAGGTCGGGCAGCCGGTCGGCGCGCTGAATGACATGCAGGTACCCCTTGGGTTTCAGCCGGCGCGCGGCGGCATCGATCCACAGGGCCAGCGGCGTTTGCTCTCCCAGCGCGGTCTGACGCCCGATGTCGTCAGCCCCCGTATGCGTGCCGGTCTTGTAATAGGGCGGATTGGCGATGACATGATCGAACTGGCGCGCCTTGAGCTCCGCCGGCAGCGCCGAAAGATCCGCCGTGACCACCTGCAGATCCCGGTTGTTTTCCGTCGCATTGCGCCGCGCCAAACCGGCATAGGCGGGCTGCAGCTCGACCCCCGTCAGCGCCAGGTCCGGCACCCTGTGGCCCAGGCACAGGATCGCCGCGCCCGCCCCGCATCCCAGCTCCAGCACGGCCTGCCCCGCGCGGGCCGGGACCGCGGCCGCCAGCAGAACCGGGTCGACCCCCGCCCGGTATCCCCGGCGCGGCTGCCAAAGCCGCAGCCGGCCGCCGAGAAACCCGTCACAGGTCACGTCGGTGTCGGAAAACCCGCACATCGGCGGTTACCGGCCGAGCGGAATGTCGTTGTCGCGCATCGCCCTGACCGCGCTGTCAAAGTCGTTTTCATGCACCATCAACCGACGCGGAAAGATACCGATTCCGCCTTCAAGCACGCTCATATTTACGTCCATCTGAAAGCAGTCTATACCCTCACCCTCGAGAAGGGCCGAGGCAAAGGCCATGACGGTCGGATCGGTGCTGCGCAGAAGTTCCTTCATGATCATGGATGTAAGCCCCGCCGCACGCCCTGTCGAGGCTTTGGAACAAGAACGATGAATATCAACACTGTCACCACCAAACCCCACGACCGGATGGCCAAGGCGCTGAGCCATGAAATGGAGGCGGTGAACAGCCTGATCCGCACACGCATGGCGTCCGAACATGCGCCGCGTATCCCCGAGGTGACCGCGCATCTGGTCGAGGCCGGCGGCAAAAGGCTGCGCCCGATGCTGACGCTGGCCGCCGCCCGGCTGTGCGGCTACGAGGGCGATCATCACATCCGGCTGGCGGCAACTGTCGAATTCATCCACACCGCAACCCTGCTGCACGACGACGTGGTCGACGAAAGCGCCCAACGGCGCGGACGTCCCACGGCCAACCTGCTGTGGGACAACAAATCCTCGGTTCTGGTCGGCGATTACCTCTTTGCCCGCAGTTTCCAGCTGATGGTGGAAACCGGATCGCTCAGGGTGCTCGACATCCTTGCCAATGCCTCGGCGACGATCGCCGAGGGCGAGGTGCTGCAGATGACGGCGGCGCAGGATCTGCGCACCGACGAAAGCGTTTACCTGCAGGTGGTACGCGGCAAGACCGCCGCGCTGTTCTCGGCGGCCACCGAATCCGGCGGCGTCATCGCCGGCGCGGAGGACGCGCAGGTGCAGGCGCTGTTCGACTATGGCGACGCGCTGGGGATCGCCTTTCAGATCGCCGACGACCTGCTGGATTATCAGGGTGACAGCGCGGCCACCGGCAAGAATGTCGGTGACGATTTCCGGGAACGCAAACTGACCCTGCCGGTGATCAAGGCGGTGGCGCAGGCCACCGAGGAGGAGCGCGCATTCTGGCAGCGCACCATCGAAAAGGGGCGGCAGCAGGATGGCGACCTGGAACAGGCGCTGGCCATCATGGGCAAATACGACACGCTGACGGCCACTCGGGTCGATGCCGAAGCCTGGGCGGAGAAGGCCAAAGCGGCGCTTGATGTGCTGCCGGAGCACGAGATCCGCGACATGCTGAGGGACCTGGCCGACTACGTGGTGGCGCGCCTGAGCTGAGGACAAAGGGGGCCAGCCCCCTCTTGGCCTTTGGCCAATTCACCCCCGGGATATTTCCGGCCTTATGTATCAAACGCACCAAGCCTCCGGCGGGAGGTGAGTGATGATTAAGGTGTTAGTCCTTGTCTTCTTGGCCTCCGGGGGGTGGGCCGCAAACTGCCAGTTCGCCCCAGTTGGTCATTTTCCCGTCATTGCCCCTTGCGAAATTCCCCACCAAAGTTGCGTGATGACGTATGGGTTTTCCAAAAACATCAGTACCCAAGAGCACCACATTAATTTGGGCAAGGAGGTTGTCGCCGGCGGCAATCTTTTCAATTCTGTCTTGAATATTGTCGGGAATCTTGACGGACGTAAGATCCCCCGTAGAGCTTGCGGCGATGGTTGCAATCAATGGCGCTCGGACAGTTCCCGTTTGCAAGGCATCTCCGCTTCCAATCTTTTTGAGCAGTATTTCTGCATAAACACCCGTGGCGTCGCTTGGGGAGTGCCCGGAGTTCCGACACTTGATCGAAAGGCAGTAGCCCGGCGAGCTCTGTCCCACCGTGTTGATTATCTTCGCGGAAGCGATACTCAGGTATGCTCTGACTTGCGCTTCGCCAATTCTTTTGCGCCACAACAACAGACTTTTCGGCGGCGGCGGTTGTCAATTGCGCCTCTCTGACCATGTCTTGCGCATAGTTCGCAGCCCGCCGTGTATGCTTAAGTGTCTTGATGATAGCGACGAGCGCGACGAATGTAAGAATAACAGTGGCGCCGGTCGCAAAGAACATCAGCTCGGCCCACCACGCCATGCCCTCTTGGGCCTCAAGGTCTCGCTTGTCTCTGCTCTCTTGGGCGTCTTTGGCTATCTTATCTTCTTCGGCTATCAACTCGCGGATCGCGGCCTCGATGCGGTCGAGTGCGGGCGTAAGGTCTACGGGGTCGGCTTGATTACCGTCGCTACCGCGATCTCTGTTGGCTCCGCTTTCCTCCTGCCGTGGTTGGTCTTCGGCCTGAACTTGCCCCCATACCTGCCCATTTTGAGCCGATAATATTAGTCCAAATGCAACTGCGATGACCCAATAGCGTAAAGACATTGCAATAGGAACGCCGCGCTAAACTTGCCCCTGGACAGCTTGTTGCGGACATTCGCTTCCTTTTCCTCGATTCCAATGTCCGCCAGCTTGTCCACAAGTTGTGCGTAAGTCACCCCCTTGCGTTTCAACTCGGCCTTGAGAAGGTTTGCGGCCTTCGTTTCCCATTCTGTCTGTTGTGCCATGCATCACCTATAGGGCAAAAGTACTGTTTTTGATACATATGCCCTTGTAGTCGATACGTCAATGTACTATATTTGATGCATAGGCATCGGATACAGTACAATGGCACAACACTTCCTTCTCTCAGCGGCATCCCGCACCCTCAGCCTTCGTTCGATCTACAAGGCTGGCGAGGACGCGGCGTATCAGACGTTCTGCGAAATGCGCTGGCCCAAGACCGATGGCGAGGCAGTTTGCCCGCGTTGCGGCCACGATGAAACCTACAACATCCGCACCCGCCGCAAGTTCAAATGCAAAGGCTGTCACCACCAGTTCAGCGTGACCAGCGGCACCATCTTCGCCTCGCGCAAAATGGACTTTGTCGACCTGCTGGCCGCGATCTGCATCATCGTGAACGCCTCCAAAGGCGTAAGCATGGTTCAGCTTTCACGCGATCTGGACTGCCAGTACAAGACAGCCTTTGTTCTGGCCCACAAGCTGCGCGAAGCAATGGCCCAGGAAATCCAGACCGGCGAAGTTCTGGACGGCCACGTCGAGATTGACGGCGCGTATTTTGGCGGTCACATCCGCCCCGAGAACCGCAAGGAAGACCGCAAGGACCGCCGCCTGAAAAAACACCAGACCGGCAAGCGCCGCGTCGTGGTTGTCATGCGTGAGCGTTATGGCCGCACCCTGCCGACCGTGACCAAGACCGAAGCAGAAGGCGTGGAACTGGCGACCCGGAACGTCAGCCGTATGGCCACCTTGTCTGCCGATGAAGCCAGCCATTGGGATTTGCTGCACGCCGGTTGGGATGTCGAGCGCGTGAACCATTCGGAAGTCTACAGCGACCACGGTAAGCACACTAACATGGCAGAAAGCTATTTCTCCCGCCTGCGTCGTATGGTCGTTGGCCAGCACCATCATGTGTCACCACAGTACCTGCACCAGTACGCCAACCACGCCGCGTGGCTGGAAGACAACCGCCGCACCGACAACGGCACGCTGGCGCACATCATGGTTTCAAACGCGATGGGCGCACCGGTCAGTCGGAACTGGAAAGGGTGCTGGCAGCGGGCGGCGTAACCTTTGGTTGTCGCTCAGTTGTTAGCGCAGAACAAAAGACTCGACCTATGTGTGGGAATACCATATTTTGCGGTTTGTGAGTGGCCGGGAAGCCTTTGTGGTGATCGCTTCCCGGCTATTAACTGAATTCCGCGCTGCAACGCGGCCTCCACTCACAAGGACTGTCTAGCCCTTAGAATCAAGGGTAGTCAAGCCGCATCGCAGCGTCAAACTGCCCCAAGGAGGGGCGAAGCGATGCAGTATGCGATGAAGTTTATCGAGCATGAAGTTCAAGGAAGCCCAGTCCAGCAGCGGGCAACAGATGGTTATATCAATGCAACGGCCATGTGCCGCATTGCCGGTAAGCGGTGGGGGCACTACCGCGAAAATGGCCAAACTCAAGCATTCTTAGACGCCCTCGAAACCGATGTCGGAATTCCGACATCGGAACTGGTCAAGTCGCTCAAGGGCGGTGATCCGCGAATCCAGGGCACCTGGGTTCACCCACAAGTGGCCATCCATTTGGCCCAATGGTTGTCGCCAGAGTTTGCCGTCAAGGTGAGCAAATGGGTCTACGACTGGATCAGCGGCCAAGGCTCGCAGAGCGGTTACAGTTACCATCTCAAAAGGTACACGACGAACCTGCAAAACGTACCCTACGGGCATTGGTCCATGCTCCAAGAGATGATGATTGGTCTGATCGGGCCAATGGAATCGCGCGGGTACATCCTTCCAGAGAACATGTTGCCTGACATCTCGGAAGGGCGGATGTTCTGCAAATTTCTACGCGAAGACCTGAACGTAGACACCGACTTGTTGCCTACGTATCGGCACGACTTCGAAGACGGGCGAGTGGTATACCCCAAGGCTTACCCCAACGCATTGCTGCCTGCGTTCCGCGCCCACTTTTTTGAGGTTTGGCTGCCCAGCAAAGCGCAAGGGTACTTTGAGGGGAAAGACCCCAAAGCCCTTGAATACCTACCATTTTTGCTGCCCAAACCGGACGCGGCTTGAGTTCCTGGCTGGCCCTACGGGGCCAGCCTCCATACCCGCCCCTCATGCCGCACCAGCCCTTCTGCCTTCATCTTCGTCAGAACCACGGACACCCGCTTATAGGCGCGTTCTGTGTCGGCATCTGGGCGGCACTGGACAACATGCGCCGCAATCTCTGGGAGCCGCTTTGGGCCGCCCCTGAGCGCGTCCAGAATGATAATCCGCATTTGCCCCCGCCGCGCAACGTCAGACCGCTTTGCAGGCATCACGCGCGGCAACTGAACCCCGCGCAACTGCAATAGCGTTTCGACCTGGCTCAGCCCGTCAAGGTTGCCCCGGATGATCTGTTTGCGCAACGCCAGCAGCGCGCCATTTATCGTCTTGTCCTGCATGGTGGCAGAATAGCGCGATCAGGGCGCGACCGGCTCACGTTTCTTGGTGCGTTTGATACATAAGGCCGGATATTTCGAAACAGAAGAAGCGGGGCCGGTCAGGAGATGTCGCGGCCGCAGGTGATCACGGATCTGACCCACCAGCCCGCGTTGGAGGCGGCGATGTCTCGCGCCGCCCGGGCGGCCTGATCGCGCGTGGCGTAGAGCCCGAAACAGGTGGCGCCGGAGCCCGACATGCGTGCCAGGGCGCAGCCCCTGGTCGCTGTCAGGGCCGCAAGCACCTCTTTGATCACCGGAGCCCGGGCAATGGCGGCAGCCTGCAGATCGTTGCGCTGGAGGGCCAGCCAGGACAGAAAGCTTTGCCGGTCGGGCCTTTCGGGCATGGGAGCCATCTCCGGGTTATCGCGGCAGGTCAGCGCCGCGAAGACCTGGGGCGTCGGCACGTGAACACCGGGGTTCACCAGCACCGCGAACAGCCGGGGCACCGACTGGCCGAGGCGGGTCAGATCTTCGCCGATGCCCCGCATCCGCTGTGGCCCCATATGCAGGCAAACCGGGACATCCGCGCCCAGCGCCAGCGCGGCCTGCACCCCGATACCCCGCGCCGCGTCATTGCCGTGCAGCGCCCGCAACAGGGCCGCGGCATCCGCCGACCCGCCGCCGATCCCGGCCCCGTGCGGCAGGTTTTTCTGCAACCGGATCGTTCCGCACCACCCGGCGGCCTCGGCGGCGCGCCAGACCAGGTTGCGATTGTCCGAGGGCACGCCGTCTGCAAAGGGGCCGGTGACCTGCAGCGACATCTGCGCCCCCGGATCAAGCCAGAGACGGTCGCCCAGATCGGCAAAGACCACGAGGCTGTCGAGCAGGTGATAGCCATCGGCCCGCCGGCCGGTGACGTGCAGGGTCAGGTTGATCTTGGCCGGTGCGAAGGTTTCATTCGTCGCCATTGGCGAATTTCAGCGGTGCGGCGCCTTCCTCGGCCAGGACCTGGTCCAGTCCGATATCCAGCTTGCGGCGGATGCGGTCGGGATCGGCTTCGGCGTTGGCGTCGTCCGGGTCGACAAAGCTGAGCGCGCGTTTCCACTGGAATTCCGCCTCGCGGGCGCGGCCCACGGCCCAGTAGACGTCGCCCAGATGGTCGTTCACCACCGGGTCGACCGGCATCAGTTCGACGGCTTTTTCCATATGCGACACCGCCTCGTCATAGCGGCCGAGGCGGAACAGGACCCAGCCCAGCGAGTCGACGATATAGCCGCTGTCGGGGCGGGCGGCGACGGCGCGCTCGATCATGTTCAGCGCCTCGTCCAGATTGACCTGTTTTTCCACCATCGAATAGCCGAGGTAGTTCAGCACCTGCGGCTGATCCGGGTTCAGCTCCAGCGCGGCGCGGAAATCCGCCTCGGCCTTTGTCCAGTTCTTTTGCCGTTCGTGGCTGATGCCGCGGGCATAGAGCAGGAACCAGCGTGTCGGCCCATCCGCGGGCGTCAGTTCCAGCGCGGTGTCATAGGCGCGGACGGCACGGCCGTATTCCTCTTGCTGGCGCAGCAGGTCGCCGAGCGCGGTGTGCACCTGCGCCTGGTCGGCGTAATCGCGGGCCAGCTGTTCCAGCACCTCGATCGCCGCATCGGGCTTGGCGGCGCGGCGCAGCGCCTCGGCGCGGCCCAGTTCGGCGGCGTGGTAGTCGGGGCTGTCGACCGGAACCTGCCGGTAGGTTTCCACCGACAGGTCGTATTGGCCGAGCCCGTCCAGCAGGCTGGCGCCCAGCAGCAGCGCGTCGATGTGATCGGGGCGCAGAAAGCCCGCAACGCGCGCATAGACCAGCGCGTAATCATCCGCCGCCTCGCCGTTCAGGGCCGCCGCGATGGTAAAGAACACCTCTGCCATGCCGTCCTGCACCGTCCGCACCTGGGTGAAAGGCAGCGCGCCATCGCCGGACAGCCGGTTTGCCAGATCGGCCAGGCTGGGATCGAGCCGGTCGCCGAACATCTCGGTCAGCATCGCCAGCGCGTCCTCGTTGCGTTCCAGCTGGGACAGGATTTCGGCCCGGGCAATCACGGCACGGCGCGGCATCGCCATCAGCCCTTCGCTTTGCTCAGCGAATATCGCCTCGGCGCCCTCGTAATCGCCCACCATCGCCAGGGCCAGCGCCTTGTGGTAAAGCGCAAAGCTGCGCAGGCCGTTGCTGTCGGCAACGTCGTCAAAACGGGTCAGCGCCTTTGAGACCGACCCGGCCCCCATCAGCGCCCAGGCCTCGACCAGCCCGTCCACCAGCGGGCCGATCCCCAGCGTATCGGAGTCCCGCGCCAGCAGCGCGTCATAGTCGCCGTCCGCAATCAGGTTGGCGACGCTGACCATATGGGCGATCTGACTGCCGATGCCGGCCTCTTCCATTCGCCGGGCAACAGGCAGCGCGGCGTCGATGCGGCCAAGCGCCAGTTGCGACAGAACCAGGTTGTCCATCAGTCCGGCGTTGTCAGGGTCCAGTGCCAGCGCGCGGGCATAGTAGTCGGCCGCGGTGCCGTAATCGCTGTCATAAAGCGCCTGACGGCCAGCCAGATAGGCGCCCGATCCCGACTGCGCCGGAGCCAGGGATGGAAAACACAGGGACAGGGCCAAAGCGGCCATGCCGGTAAACCGAAGGATAGGGAACACTGCTCAACCGCCTCTTGTCACGCTTTGGGCGACAAGCTAGGGCCTCAGGACAGGCGAGGCAATGGCGCAACGCCCGCGGGCGGCGCCATTGCCGGTTTTTTGCTTACATGTTGGGATAATTCGGCCCGTCGCCGCCCTGCGGGGTCACCCAGGTGATGTTCTGGCTGGGATCCTTGATATCGCAGGTCTTGCAGTGCACGCAGTTCTGGAAGTTGATGACAAAGCGCGGGTCCTTGCCCTCTTCCTCGACCACCTCGTAGACGCCCGCCGGGCAGTAGCGCTGTGCCGGTTCGGCATACTGCCGCAGGTTGACCACGACGGGGATGTTTGGATCGGCCAGCCGCAGGTGGCAGGGCTGTTCCTCTTCGTGGTTGGTAAAGCTGAAGCTGACGTTGGTCAGACGGTCAAAGGACAGCGTGCCATCCGGCTTCGGGTACTCGATCGGCTCGTAGGACGCCGCCGACCCGGTCGATTCCGCATCCGTCTTGCCATGGCTGACCGTCCCGAACAGGGTGCCGCCGAAAATCGAGGAGAACCACATGTCCAGCCCGCCCAGCGCGAGGCTGGGGAACATGCCGTATTTCGACCACAGCGGCTTGACGTTGCGCACCTTCTTGAGGTCCTTGGCGATGGGGCCGGTCCGCACATCCTCCTCGTATGCGGTCAGCTCGTCGCCCGAACGGTCGGCCTTGATCGCATTGTATGCGGCCTCGGCGGCCGCCTTGCCCGACAGCATGGCGTTGTGGTTGCCCTTGATCCGCGGCACGTTGACCATCCCCACCGAACAGCCCAGCAGCGCGACACCGGGCGCGACCATCTTGGGCATCGACTGATAGCCGCCCTCGGTGATGGCACGGGCGCCATAGGCCACTCGCTTGCCGCCCTTCAGCAGCTCGGCCACCATCGGGTGATGCTTGAACCGCTGGAATTCCATGTAGGGGAAGACATAGGGGTTCTTGTAGTTCAGGTGGACGACGAAACCGACGTAAACCTGATTGTTCTCAAGGTGATAGATGAACGATCCGCCGCCCGCGTTGCCGCCCAGCGGCCAGCCCATCGTGTGGGTGACCGAACCTTCGCGGTGTTTCTCGGGGTCGATCTCCCAGATTTCCTTCATGCCGATGCCGAATTTCTGCGGCTCCTTGCCGGCCTGCAGGTCGTATTTGGCGATGACCTCCTTGGACAGCGACCCACGCACGCCCTCGGAGAGGAAGACGTACTTGCCGTGCAGTTCCATCCCCGGTTCGGTGTTGGGGCCATAGGATCCGTCGGGCTCCAGCCCAAAGACACCGGCCACCACGCCCTTGACCTCGCCATTGTCGCCATAGACCAGCTCGGAACAGGCCATGCCGGGGAAAATCTCGACCCCCAGTTCCTCGGCCTGTTCGGCCATCCAGCGGCAGACGTTGCCCATCGACACGATATAGTTGCCGTGGTTGTTCATCAGCGGCGGCATCGGCCAGTTCGGGATGCGCAGCTTGCCCGCCTCGCCGAGGACATAGAAGTTGTCCTCTTTCACCGGCACGTTCAGCGGTGCGCCCTTTTCCTTCCAGTCGGGGATCAGCGCGTCCAGCCCGCAAGGGTCCAGAACCGCACCCGACAGGATATGCGCGCCCACTTCAGAGCCCTTTTCCAGAACCACCACGTTCAGGTCGGCATCCAGCTGTTTCAGACGGATCGCCGCTGACAGCCCCGCAGGACCGGCCCCAACGATGACAACGTCATACTCCATCGCTTCGCGTTCAATCTCGGACATCGAGGGCTCCTTGGCTTTCTGTTCCCATTGACCCGGCCGGGCGCAATAATCTTTCGTGGCTGATTACCTTCTGGCAGGGCCTTAGGTCAATCACAACACGGCGTCATGTCGCTGCGTCGCAGCAAATTTGCCGCACCGTTCCAGCCTTTGACTGGACAGCTAAGGCGCCGCACCGCGAAATCATCCCCGATCAGCCCAGAATCATGTAGAATACCCGGCACGCTGACCGCCATGATTTCCGGGAGGGGACAATGGGCGATACCGCAAGGCTCGACGCCTGGAGCGCAGGCGATGCTTACGATCTTTACATGGGACGCTGGAGCGCGCGGGTGGCCGACGCCTTCCTGACCTGGCTGGCGCCGGACCATGGCCGCAGCTGGATCGACGTCGGCTGCGGCACTGGCGCGCTCAGCGCCGCGATCCTGCGCCGCTGCGCCCCGCGCTCGCTGGTCGGCGTCGACCCATCCGAGGCCTTCGTCGCCCATGCCGCCCGCAAACAGATGGACAGTCACGCCCGCTTTCAGACCGCCGATGGCGCCAACCTGCCCTTTGACCGTGGCCGGTTCGACATGCTCGCCTCGGGCCTGGTGCTGAACTTCATCCCCGACCGCACCCGCGCCCTGCAGGAATTTCGCCGGGTGATCAAACCCGGCGGCACCCTGTCGTTCTACGTCTGGGACTACCCCGGCGGCGGCATGGGGCTGATCGACGCCTTCTGGTCCGCTGCCGCCGAACTGGACCCCGAGGCGCGCGATCTGGACGAAAGCGCCCGCTTCCCCTTCTGCACCGCCGACGGGCTGCGCGCGCTCTGTGCCGAGGCCGGGCTGGCAAACGCCGAGGTCGTGGCAATCGAGGAAACCTCGGACTTCGAGGGGTTCGACGACTTCTGGCACCCCTTCACGCTGGGCGCGGGGCCGGCGCCGGGCTACTGCGCCGCCCTGCCCGAGGACCGCCGCCAGCGGCTGCACGACCTGTTGCGCGACCGGCTGGGCGGCGGGCCGTTTTCGCTGCCGGCGAGGGCCTGGGCGGTCCGCGCGCCGATCCCGGCCTAACCCTCGGGCCGGTCGCCCATCAGGTAGCGCGGCCCGGTGCCCTTGGCCGCGGCCCGGTCATCCGGGTTATAAAGCCGGCATTTCGACAACGACAGGCAGCCGCAGCCGATACAGCCGTCCAGATTGTCGCGCAGCCGCTGCAGGGTTTCGATTCGCTGGTCCAGGTGATCGCGGAACACCGCGCTGATCCGGGCCCAGTCGCGGGCGGTCGGCGTCCGCTGTCCGGGCAACTGCGCCAGCAAATCGCGAATCGCGGGCAGCGAAAACCCCATCTGCTGGGCGATCATCACGAAACTCAGCCTGCGGATGTCGGCGCGGTGAAACCGGCGCTGCCCGCCCGCGTTGCGCCAGGGCGCGATCAAACCTTGCGATTCGTAGTAGCGGATCGCCGACACCGCCAGCCCGGTCCGCTCTGACAGGGCACCGATCGACAGACCATGCGCAGGGGGCATTGGGACCTCGAAAAAATCTCTTGACCTAAAGTTAGGTTGAGAAATTACACCAAGCCAATCCCAACGCAACCACAAAGGATCCGAGCCAATGACAGCAAGCCTTGAACACACCAACCTGACCGTGTCCGACCCCGATGCCACCGCCGCGTGGATGTGCGACCTGTTCGGCTGGCACATCCGCTGGGCCGGCGCGGCGATCAGCGGCGGGCGCACCGTGCATGTCGGAACCGACGACCGGTACCTGGCGCTTTACACCCCCAAATCCGCGGCCCAGCCCGGCACCAGCAGCTACGACATCATCGGCGGGCTGAACCACGTCGGCCTCGTGGTCGATGACATCGACCTGGCCGAAACGCGGGTCAAGGCGGCCGGGTTCGAACCGATCAACCACGCCGACTATGAACCGGGCCGCCGGTTTTACTTTCTCGATCATGATGGCATCGAGTTTGAGCTGGTCGCTTACGACTAGCCGCCGATCCGCCCCGCGCGACCCTCTGCCCCTTGCATTTGGTCGCGGCTTTGGGTCAGGTATTCTGCAATCAAACAATCGCCCCGGCGCGTCGCGCGGCGGGGCGTCGCAGTTTGTGTGGATCAGGAGCACTGGATCAGGAGCACATGGAAAAAATCCCGATGACCCCCAAGGGCCATACGGCACTGGAAGTTGAACTCAAGCAGCTGAAGTCCGTCGAACGCCCGGCCATCATCAAGGCCATCGCCGAAGCCCGCGAACATGGCGATCTGTCGGAAAACGCCGAATACCATTCCGCGCGCGAAAAACAGTCCTTTATCGAAGGCCGCATCAAGGAACTCGAAGGCGTGCTGTCGCTGGCCGAGGTGATCAACCCGGCCAAGCTGTCGGGCACGATCAAATTCGGCGCCAAGGTAACGCTGGTCGACGAAGACACCGACGAGGAAAAAACCTGGCAGATCGTGGGCGAACACGAGGCCAATATCGAAAATGGGTTGCTGAACATCAAATCTCCCATTGCACGCGCCCTGATTGGCAAGGATGAAGGCGACAGCGTCGAAGTCCGAACGCCCGGCGGCGAACGGTCCTACGAGGTGCTGAAAATCGTCTATTCCTGACGGAGCGAAACCCATGTCCGGCCCCAAAGCAGAGTCAGAACCGGCCCGCCCAACCCCGTTGGGCATCTACGAACGGCCGCGACAGCCGACGGTTACGGCCATCGAGGTGGTCGCCATTCTGCTGAGCCTGATTTGGTTGGGCGCGGCCGTGGTGTTCTTTTTCGTGATGCCAAAAGACACCAGCGCCGATGTCGACGGGCTGCGGTTCTTGATGACGATGCTGTCGGTTTTCCTGCCGGTGGCAATGATCTGGGTCGCCGCCACGGCGGCCCGCTCCAGCCGGGTCATGCGCGAGGAAAGCCAGCGCCTGCAAACGGCAATCGACGCGATCCGGCATGCGCAGATCGCCCAGCAGCAGCGCGGCACCGCCCAACAGGAACCCTCGGTCGCCAAGAAGCTGGATGAAATCGCCGCATCCGCGCGCAAGACGGAAACCGCGTTGGCGACCTTTCACACCACCCGCCACCAGGGCATCCGCCCGGTGGTGTCCAGCATTCCGCCACAGGCCGCGCGGGCCGCGACCGACCAGGGATCGCTCGAACTGGGCACCCCGGCCGAGGCGCTATCGCCGCCGCTGCCCACCGACGATTTCATCCGCGCGCTGAACTTCCCCGAAACCGCCGAGGACGAAGAAGGCTTTGCCGCGCTGCGCCGCGCCTTGCGCGACCGCAAGGCGGCACAGCTGATCCAGGCCGCACAGGATGTTCTGACCCTGCTCAGCCAGGACGGGATCTACATGGACGATCTGCGCCCTGACATGGCCCGCCCGGAAATCTGGCGGCAGTTTGCCCAGGGCACCCGTGGTCGCGCCATTGCCGCACTGGGCGGCATCCGGGACCGGACCTCGCTGGCGCTGACGGCGGCACGGATGAAACAGGACCCGATCTTTCGCGACGCGGCGCACCATTTCCTGCGCCGGTTCGACCAGATGATCGCCGAATTCGAACCCGAGGCATCGGATGCCGAAATCTCGAACCTGAGCGACACGCGCACCGCGCGGGCCTTCATGCTCATCGGCCGGGTCGCCGGCACCTTCGACTAAAGGCCAAAGCAGCCGCGGTTAGGGCAGCCGCCGTCAGTGGCCGCCCAGAATACCCGTCTTGACCGAGTAGTTCACCGCCAGCTCGTAATCGGGGTCATCGTCGCTGTCGACCATCAGGTGTCCAGCTTTTTTCAGCAGCCGGTGACAGTCGCGGCTCAGATGGCGCAGCTGGATCTGCTTGCCTTCGGCCTCGTATTTCAGCGCCACCGCCTCGATCGCCTGCAGCGCCGACTGGTCGACGACCCGGCTGTCCGCGAAATCGACGATCACCGCCGAGGGGTCGGACTTGGCATCGAACAGCTCGGCGAACCCTTCGGCGGAACCAAAGAACAGCGGCCCCTGCACCTGATAGACCTTGGCGCCCTCCGGCGTCGCATAGCTCTTGGCGTGGATGCGGCGCGCGTTGTTCCAGGCATAGGCCAGCGCCGACACGATCACGCCGACCACCACGGCCACGGCGAGGTCTTCCATCACCGTCACCACCGTCACCAGCACGATGACAAAGGCATCGGTCAGCGGCACCCGCCGCAGGATGGTCAGCGAATTCCACGCAAAGGTGCCGATCACCACCATGAACATCACGCCGACCAGCGCGGCCAGCGGGATCTGCTCGATCAGCGGCGCGGCAAAGAGGATAAAGATCAGCAGGAACACCGCCGCCGCGATCCCCGCCACGCGGGTCCGGCCACCGGATTTCACGTTGATCATCGACTGGCCGATCATCGCACAACCGCCCATGCCGCCAAAGAACCCGGTCACGGTATTGGCCACGCCCTGGGCGATGCATTCCTGGCTGGCGCCGCCGCGCCGCCCGGTCATCTCGCCCACCAGGTTCAGCGTCAGCAGCGATTCGATCAGGCCGATCGCGGCCAGGATCACCGCATAGGGCAGGATGATTTCAAAGGTTTCCCAGTTCAGCGGCACCATCGGGATATGGAACTGCGGCAGCCCGCCCTCGATAGAGGCCAGATCGCCGACGCGCGGCACGTCCAGCCCCAGACCGATCACCAGCACGGCAACAATCGCGATCCCTGCCAGCGGCGCCGGAACAATCCGCGTCACCCGCGGCATCACCCAGATGATCGCCATGGTCAGCGCCACCAGGCCCAGCATCATGTAGAGCGGCATCCCCGACAGCCATTCACCGCCCGACATGCCGTGGCCGGTGTTCTCCATCGTGCCCGGCACCTTGAACTGGCCCATCTGGGCCAGGAAAATGACGATCGCCAGCCCGTTGACAAAGCCCAGCATGACCGGATGCGGCACCAGCCGGATGAACTTGCCCCACTGCATGACCCCGGCAAAGACCTGCAGCAGCCCCATCAGCACCACGGTGGCAAAGAGGTATTCCACCCCGTGCTGCGCCACCAGAGCCACCATCACCACCGCCAGCGCGCCGGTCGCGCCCGAGATCATGCCGGGCCGCCCGCCGATCAGCGCGGTGATCAGCCCCACGAGGAAGGCCGCGTACAGCCCCACCAGCGGATGCACCCCCGCGACAAAGGCAAAGGCCACCGCCTCGGGCACCAGCGCCAGCGCCACCGTCAGCCCCGACAGCAGCTCGATCCGCAGCCGCGCCGGGCTGAACCCGTCATCGGGCATCCAGCGCAGGTCGGGCATGGCAATACGGTTGGCAAACGAGGCCAGAAGGGCTCGGGGCATGGAAACGGTCCTGTTGGTGAGGTTCGCTGCGGTGCCGCGTCCTTACCCGCTTGTCCAGTGCAAATCTAGGGTTGCGGGCGGGATGCAGCCATGCGCCGCATGCAACCCTCATATACCGTGCTGTTCTATCACACTTTTCAAACCGCCCCAAACCGCTAACCTGCCGCCACCCGACCCCGCAGGAGCCCCGGATGCCACTGATCACCCGCTGGAGCGATATCGCCACCGCCTACCCCGACGGCCTGACCCCCGCCGAGGAACAGCTGATCGCGGCCTGCCAGGCGGGTGAGGAATGCAAGCTGGAGGACGGCAAACTGCCTCTCAAAGGCCCGCCAAGCCCCACAGGCGACACCGGCGAAGACCTGCAAGGCCCGCCCAGCCCCACCCGCGCCATCCGCGCCGACCTGCTGCGCTACTTGATCCTGGGCGGCTGCGAAGAATGCCGGGTGAATGGATGGGGCGTCCAAATGGAGGGGGCGCATGTCACCGGACCATTGGATCTCAGCTTTGCGCAGGCCAAGGGGGTTACCGGACTTCCGAAATGCCGGTTCGACCGCGACATAACTGCGCTACAATTCCGTTTCGAATTATTGAACCTATCCCACAGCATCCTGTCTGGACTGGATCTGCAAGGGGCCGTAGTTAACGGCTCCGTTTTCCTGCGCCAGATTATCGCCAACGGCAAGGTTGACATAAATGGCGCGACCATCGGCGGGCAGCTAGACTGCGACGGCGCGACGTTTGAAACATTCTATGCGCCGGCACTTGACGCGGAGGGGGTGCGAGTGACCGGATCCGTATTCCTTCGTCAAGTCACCGCCCGCACCACGGTCGATGTCAGAGGCGCTATCATCGGCGGGCAGCTTGCCTGCGACGACGCGAGGTTCAACGCAACTGAAGGAGCCGCACTCGCCGCGCAAAGACTGAAAGTCACCGAAGGGTTGTTTTGGCGCGGCGTCTCCGTGGCAAATGGCCGAGTCGGCCTCGACTCTGCCCATGTTGGAGATCTGGTGGACGATCTGGACAGCTGGCCGCCAGAGGGTCGCCTAATCCTCGATGGCTTCACCTACGACCGGATCAGCGGGGCCTTTACCGACGCCCACAGCCGCATCACCTGGCTGGAGCGGGGTACAACGTGGGAGGACGAGTTCTATCCCCAACCCTTCACCCAACTGGCCAAGGTGCTGCACGAGATGGGGCACGAGGGCGACGCGCGGAAGGTGCTGTTGCATCGTGAAAAGCTGCTGGGGCGGCACGCGCGTGCGCGCGCCTTGGCCGAACAAGGGCGTTTCACGCGGCTGAAAAAACGGCTCGCGCATCCGTTCCGCGTCTTTTGGGACCGCGCCCTGCGCTACGTGGCCGGGTATGGCTATGCCCCGTTCCGCAGCATCGGCTGGTTGGTATTCCTCATCCTCCTCGCCACCTTCCCCGCGAACCGCGCCTGGAAAGAAGGCAGTTTCGCCCCCAACTCCGGCCCGGTTCTGGTCTCGGAAGACTGGCAAACGCTGGCCAAATCCGAAGCCAACCCCGCCGCCGTCTGGTCCGGCGATGCCCTGCCCGCGCCCATGCGCGCGCTAGATCCGCCCCCGCAGCTGGACAACTGGCGGGCCGAGGCCCCCGGCCGCGACTGGGAGACCTTCAACCGCTATGCCTGGGCCGCCGATCTGGTGATCCCGATCATCGATCTGGGCCAGACCGACGCCTGGGCGCCCTCCACCACGCGGCAGGGATGGGGCAAGGCCCTCTACTGGCTCCGCTGGGTCTTTATCCTCGCCGGCTGGCTCGTCACCGCCCTGGGCGCGGCGGCGATCACCGGGCTCATTCGCCGCGACTAACCCTGGTTCGGACCGCGCAGCTGGCTGATCGCCCTGCGCACCGCCTGCCACTGCCGGGCCTCGTCGTGTTTCATTTCCTGCTCGCATTGCAGCGCCTTCTGCGCCGCTTCCGCCTCTGCCTTCTCGCCATGCGCGCCATAAAGCGCACGGGCGTATTCCGCAGTCTGAAGTGCATCCATCTGTCCGTCCTTTCAAACATGGTGATCGAACGGGCCGGCCTCGCCGGCCCGGTTGCGACTCGGCTGAGGGTTTTCATCCTACATCAAAAACCGCGCCGGCGCAGAGCCGCGCGCCGCATCCCGCCAGCGGCACCACCGCCAATCCGCGCTTTTCAATCGCTGCTGCATTGCTACTGTGCCGACGGAACAGACAACCGGAGGCAACATGGCACAGACCAGGATCGCGGTAATCGGCGGATCGGGCATTTACGACATCGACGGGCTGGAAGGCGCACAATGGGTCAGCGTCGACACCCCCTGGGGCGACCCCAGCGACCAGATCCTGACCGGCACGCTGGACGGGGTGCCGATGGCCTTTCTGCCTCGCCATGGCCGCGGCCACGTTCACGCCCCGTCCGATGTGCCCTACCGCGCCAATATCGACGCGCTGAAACGGCTGGGTGTCACGGATGTGATCAGCGTCAGCGCCTGCGGCTCGTTCCGCGAGGCAATGGCGCCGGGGGATTTCGTGATCGTCGATCAGTTCATCGACCGCACCTTTGCGCGGCCCAAGAGCTTTTTCGGAACCGGCTGCGTGGCCCATGTCAGCGTCGCCCACCCCACCTGCCCGCGCCTGTCGGACGCCTGCGAGACAGCAGGCCGCGCCGCCGGGATCACCGTGCACCGGGGCGGCACCTATCTGGCCATGGAGGGGCCGCAGTTTTCGACGCTGGCGGAATCCAGGATGTACCGCGACCACTGGGGCGCGGATGTGATCGGCATGACCAACATGCCCGAGGCCAAGCTGGCCCGCGAGGCCGAGCTTTGCTACGCCTCCGTCGCCATGGTCACCGACTATGACAGCTGGCACCCGCATCACGGCGAGGTCGACGTCAGCCAGATCATCGCGATCCTGATGGGCAACGCCGACAAGGGCCGGGCGCTGGTCGCCAGATTGCCCGCCCTGCTGGGGGCGGATCGCGCCCCCTGTCCGCACGGCTGTGACCGGGCGCTCGACAACGCCATTCTGACCGCACCCGAGAAACGCGATCCGGCGGTTCTGGCACGGCTGGACGCGGTGGCGGGCCGGGTGCTGGGCTGACCGCCATGCGGCGGGTTCTGATCCTTGGGGCGGACGGGTTCATTGGCCGTCACCTGGCCTTTGGGATGCGCGCGAACGGCTGGCAGGTGATCGCCTGCGCCCGCCGGACCGCCCGGCTGGACCGAATGGGCTTTGCGACCCTGCGCGCCGATCTTTCGGATTCCGAAACCCACGATCCGGCGTTCTGGAAGGGTCATATCGGGGACGGGCCCATCGCGGTGATCAATTCCGCCGGCCTGCTGACCGGAAGCGAAGCGCAGATGCAGGCCGTCCACGTTTCGGCGCCGCGCGCGCTCTACCAGGCGCTGCCCGCACATTCGGCCGGCGTTCTGATCTCTGCCGTCGGCATCGACACCGCACAGACCCGGTTCTCGCGCTACCGTCGCGACGGAGAAGCCATCGCGCAGGCCCACGACATCACCGTGCTGCGCGCCGGTCTGGTGATGGCCGACACCTCGTATGGCGGCACGTCGCTGGCCCGGGCACTGGCGGCCCTGCCCCTTGTGACGCCCGTTGTCGGCGACGGACAGCAACGGTTCAACCCGATCCACGCCGCCGACCTCGCGCAGGTGGTGCAGGAGTGCCTGACCGATCCCCCGCCACCGGGCATCCACCAGATCGGCGGGCCCGACACCGTCAGCCAGACCGATATGCTGGCCGCGCTGCGGGGCTGGATGGGGTTGCCGCCCGCGCGCGTTCTACGACTGCCGGTTTCGGTGGCACGCCTGCTGGGCACACTTGGCGACGCGCTGCGGTTTGGCCCGATCTCACGCACCGCCGTTGACCAGCTGTCGGCCGGAGCACTGGCAGAGACCGGGAACCTGTTGGACGGCCGTGCGGTCACCCCGCGCGGCTATTCCACGTTTCTGGCGGCCCGCCCCGCAGGCACACAAGATCTCTGGCACGCCCGGCTCTACCTGTTCCGGCCCTTTCTGCGCCTGGTGCTGGCCGCCCTGTGGCTCGGCTCCGGCCTGCTGGGCCTGATCCTGCCCGCAGACAACTTTCTGCCCCTGATCCAAAGCGCGATCCTGCCCGACAGCGCCCTCATCCTGCTGGCGCGGGCAGGCGGGCTCGCCGATCTGGCCATCGCGCTGGCGCTGCTGCGCGGCTGGCGGCCACGATGGGTGGCCGGGCTGCAGGCCGCGCTGATCCTGGCCTACACTTTGGTGTTCTCGGCCCTGGCACCGGCGCTGTGGCTGCTGCCGCTGGGCGGGCTGCTCAAGAACCTGCCGCTGCTGGCGCTTGTCGCGATCCAGGGCATACTCGAGGATGAGCGCTAGGATGGATCCCTACCTGACCGCGAAATGGCTGCACATACTGTCCTCGACCGTGCTCTTCGGCACCGGTATCGGCACCGCGTTTCAAATGGTCTGGGCGATGCGCGGGAATGACCCCAGAGTGATCGCGCGGGTGTCCTCCGGCGTGGTGCTGGCCGACTGGATCTTTACCACCCCGGCTGGACTTGCCCAGCCCGCCACCGGGATCTGGCTGATCTGGCAGGCCGGTCACGACCCGTGGTCAGGCTGGCTTGTCGCGGCCTACGTGCTGTACCTTTTGGCCTTTGCCTGCTGGGCGCCCGTGGTCCGCCTGCAGATCCGCATTCGCGATCTCGCGCGGATCGCCGCAACCGCCAACCGGCCCCTGCCGGTAGAGGCCCGGCGCGCCTACCGTATCTGGTTCGCGCTGGGCTGGCCCGCGTTTGCCGCGCTGATTGCAATCTTCTGGCTGATGGTCGTGAAACCCTGACGCTTGGCCTTGCGGCGCCAGCCTTCAACCTCCAAGGTACCCGCCAACCATTGCGGAGTATCCCATGCCCCTCGATCTCTGGCTGGCCTTCGTCGCCGCCTCGACCGCCCTTCTGCTGATCCCGGGGCCCACCGTCCTGCTGGTGCTCAGCTATGCGCTTGGCAAGGGCCGCAGCGTCGCCCTGGCCAGTGCGGCCGGGGTGGCCCTTGGCGACCTGATCGCAATGACCGCCTCGCTGGCCGGGCTGGGGGCGCTGGTGGCCACCTCCGCCACGCTGTTTTCGCTGCTGAAATGGATCGGCGCGGCCTATCTGGTCTGGCTCGGCGTCAAACTGTGGCGCAGCGCCACACGGTCGGGGCTTCGGCATCTGGCCCCGGCAGATGACGTCACCGCCCGCGGCGTGTTTGCCCATGCCGCAACGGTCACCGCGCTGAACCCCAAATCCATCGCCTTCTTCATCGCCTTCGTGCCCCAGTTCCTGCGGCCCGAGGCGCCGCTAACCCCGCAATTCGCGATCCTGATCGCCACGTTTGTCGGACTGGCCGCAGTAAACGCGCTGGCCTATGCGCTGCTGGCCGACCGCTTGCGGCAATGGATCGGACGGCCAAGGGTGGTCGCCGGGCTGACCCGGGGCGGCGGGGCCGCACTGATGGGTATGGGGCTGGCCACTGCCGTGCTGCGCAGGCCGGTCTGAAGATCTGATCCCCTCGCAAACGCGCCCGCTTAACGGTCGGCGTTTTCCTTCATGAACTCACGGATAAACCGCCGGATCTCGCGCGCCGCGCTGGTGTCCATCTCCTTGCACAGGTCGACAAAGGCATCCCGTTCGCCCTTGTCCAACCTCAGCACCAGTTGGCTGTTCTTCTTGCCCGCGGCCTTGCCATCTTTTTTTGTCACAATTTTTTGCCCCGGTTTCCTTGAAGTCGCCACTATACAATGTATATACAATGCATAGGAATTGTCGATATACGATAATACGAGCAAAACAAATAGAAAAGGAAGGCGTATGAATCTTCAGTCAGCACAATCCTTCCTGTTGCGCGATCGCCGCGACTGGAACAAACCGCATCTGCCCTGGCTGCCGTCGGCGCTCTACCGGCTGTACCGCACCACGCAGAAATGACACGCGCCGGAACCCGAACGCAGGGTTCCGGCGAGTTTGCCTTGCCAGCCGGACGCGCATCGGCCAAACCCCTGCCCATCCAACGATAGACCGGGGACCACGATGCCAAAGAAGACCGACGTCAAGGACTACATCCGCACCATTGTCGATTTCCCGCACGACGGCATCATGTTCCGCGATGTCACCACCCTGTTTTCGGATCCGCGCGGGTTCCGCATGGCCATCGACCAGATGCTGCACCCCTACGCGGGGATGCGGATCGACAAGGTGGTCGGGCTCGAGGCGCGCGGCTTCATCCTGGGTGGTGCGATCGCCCACCAGCTGAGCGTCGGCTTTGTCCCGATCCGCAAGAAGGGCAAGCTGCCCGGCACCACGATCAGTCAGGACTACACGCTGGAATACGGCGAGGCGATCGTCGAGATCCACGACGACGCCATCGAGGCGGGCGAAAAGATCCTGGTGGTCGACGACCTGCTGGCCACCGGCGGCACCTGCGCGGCCGGCATCAAGCTGATCGAACGGCTCGGCGGCGAAATCGTCTCCTGCGCCTTTGTCATCGACCTGCCCGACCTCGGCGGGCGCAAGGTGCTCGAAGACATGGGGATGGACGTGCACGCGCTCTGCGCCTTCGAAGGTCTCTGACCGCGCCGCCGGACCAAAATTCTTTCAAAGAATTTTGCCCGGAATTTTTCAAAAATTCCGGCGCGACCGGTGCGCCCAGACGCCCCGTCTAGGCGCACATTCACATGTACAAAACCGCAAAACCCGGTTTGAAAAGTTGTACAAAACGGCAAAATCTGCCGTGTCAGCTGCGCAGCACCGCGCCTGGGTTCATGATACCGGCCGGGTCCAGCGCCGCCTTGATCACGCGCATGACCTCCAGCGCCACGGGGTCTTTGTAGCGTTCCAGATCCTCGACCTTGGCCCGCCCGATCCCGTGTTCCGCACTCACCGATCCGCCCATGTCATGCACCAGATCATGCAACGCGCGTTTCACCTCCGCCGCCGGTGTTCCGGCGTAGTCCTGCTTTGATTTCCCCTTTGGCGGGAACACGTTGAAATGCAGGTTGCCGTCGCCCATATGGCCAAAGGCGTTCAGCCGATAGTCGCCCAGGCTGGCGACCAAGTCTTTGCCACGGCTCAGAAATTCCGGGATCAAGCTGATCGGAACCGAGATGTCGTGGCTGCTGACCGCGCCGATGCGGCGGTTGGCCTCCGGGATATGTTCGCGCACCGACCAGAAATCGCGGCGCTGCGCTTCCGACTGGGCGATCAGCCCGTCTTCGCACAGGCCCCTCTCCACCGCATCCTCGAACAGGTCGGTCAGCACCGCCTGCGGGTCCAGCCCCCGCGCCAGCCCGACCTCGATCAGCACGCACCAGCCGGGGCTCTCGGAAAAGGGTTGCCGGATATCCGGCAACACCTCGTCCAGAAATTGCAGACCCTGCCCGTGGATCAGTTCAAACGCACTGACGCCGTCGCCAACCCGGTCGCGGGCCAGCGACAGCAGGTCCAGCGCCGCGGCCGGCGAGGGCACCATGAACAGCGCCGTGCCCGAGACTGCGGGGATCGGGTAGAGCTTGAGCGAGGCCGCAGTGATCACGCCCAGCGTACCCTCTGCCCCGATCAGCAGGTTCTTCAGGTCATAGCCGGTGTTGTCCTTGCGCAGTCGCGACAGCCCGTTCCAGATCCGCCCATCGGGCAGCACCGCCTCCAGCCCCAGGCACAAATCGCGCGCATTGCCATAGCGCAGCACCCCTGTGCCGCCGGCGTTGGTCGACAGGTTGCCACCGATACGCGCCGTCCCTTCGGCGGCCAGCGACAGGGGAAACAGCCGGTCATGCGCGCGCGCCGCCGCCTGCACATCGGCCAGAACCGCCCCCGCTTCTGCGATCAGGACATTCTCGGTCGGGTAAACCTCGCGGATCGCCGACATCCGTTCCAGCGACAGGATCAGCGGTGCCGGGCCATCCGGCGCGATCTGACCGCCGACCAGCCCGGTTCCGCCCCCATACGGCACCACCGGAACCCGCGCCGCGTTGGCGGCGCGCACCAGGGCCGAGACCTCGCTCACATCGCGGGGCAGCGCCAAAAGGCCGCCATGTCCGGCATAGCGGCCGCGCGGCTCTTCCAGGTGCCGGGGATCGGGCGCGCGCAGCACCTCCGGCGCGACGGTCTCACGCAGCCGGGTGGCAAAATCTTGGTCAGCGGGGTTCAGCGTCATGTCGCATCAATGCCCAAGCAGACCTGCCACCGCAACCACTTACTCCGGGTCGACCAGATAGCGTGGTTGCAGAACCATCACCGTCGGGCGCGACGGCAGGCTGCGCAGCGACACTTCGATCTCGGATCCGCCGGCCTCTTCGATGGCGAATTCGCCCTGCACGCCGGACAGGAACGCCGCCAGCGAATAGCCGCTGAACCAATGCATCGGGATAATGACCGACGATTTGAGCCGGCGCAGAACCTGCATCATTTCCGGCAGGGTCATCGTGGTGCCGCCATCGACCGCCGCCATCACCACGTCCAGCCGCCCCAGCGCCGCGAACTGTGCATCGTCAGGCACATGGTGCAGGTGCCCCAGATGGCCGATGCACAACCCGGCCACCTCGAACACGAAGATCGAGTTGCCCTTGGGCTCGATCCCCGCGAACTGCGACCGGATGTCGGTCGAGACATTGCGCACCAGCATCTCGCCCAGATCCAGATCGTGGTCGATACCCTGCCCGAATTCGCCCCAGCCGTTCAGCGCATGCGGAATGGCCGGGTCCGGGAACGCTGTCCAATGGGTCTCGTGGGCGTGGTTCATCGTCACCACGTCGGGGATCAAAGTGGTGTTGCCGATGAAGCCGGTGAAGTCCGTGACAGCATTTAGCCCGCCCTGGGTCTGGATCAGGAACGAGGCATGCGCGATATAGCTGATCCGCACCGTATGATCCGGCAGCGGATCGGTCCAGGCCGCCTTGTGCAGGTACCGTATCCCCGGCGCCGCATCGGCGATGGCGATGCAGTGGCTCGGCCGTCTCTCTTGCGCGGCCGCCATGCCGGTGGACAGGATCATCAGGATCAGACAAAGCCGTATCAGCATCGCAGGCACCTCCTGACGCGGGAGGATAGCACGGGCCAAGGGCATTTCCAGCCAAGGCGCGGACCGGCGGTTAGCCGGCGTCGGTCTTTCCACGCCGGTCGCTGCGCAATGAGGCATAAAGCACATGCGTGCGCCAGCGCCCATTGATCTGCAGATAGGATTGCGCAACGCCTTCGTATTTGAACCCACAGCTTTCCAGCAGCCCGCGCGAGGCAACGTTTTCCGGCAGGCAGGCGGCCTCGATCCGGCTCAGGTCCAGCCGCGCAAAGGCATAGTGAACCGCCGCCTCGATGGCCTCGCGCATGTACCCCTGGCGAGCGTGGGCCTGCCCGATCCAATAGCCCAGCGTCCCGGCCTGTGCCGGCCCCCGGCGGATGTTGTCCAGCGTAATTGCGCCCAGCAAAGTCTCGTCACTGCGGCGGAACATGAACAGCGGCATCGCGCTGTCGTTGGTCACCGACCGCTGCGCCCAGTAGACCCGGTTTGTAAAGGCTTTGCGGCTCAGGTGGTCTTCGGCCCAGCTCGGCTCCCAAGGGACCAGGAACTCCTGGCTTTCCCGCCGCAATGCCGCCCAGTCGCGAAAGTCCGAATGCGTCGGTGGCCGCAGCGACAACCGCTCGCTTTCGATCTTCAGCTTGCGTTTGGACAGCAACATCAGAACGGCATCAGGCGGCGCGCCTCTCCTGCAGCTCGCTCAGCGTCGGTGCGGCATCGATCGGACCGTATAGCGCCAGCGCCGCTGGCGCGCGAACGGCCATATCCTCGGCAAAACCGCGGACATCGCCGGTGGTCACCGCGTCGATACGCGCCACTGTGTCCTCGAGCGACGGCACCGTGTCCCAGATCTGGACCAGCCGGGCCAGCCGTTCGGCGCGGTTGGACGGGCTTTCCAGCCCCATCAGCATCCCCGCCTTCATCTGCGCGCGGGCGCGGGCGACCTCGGCCTCGGTCATGTCATCGGCGGCGCGTTTCATTTCGTCGATGGTGATGCCCGCCAGTTCGGCGATCTGACCCGCCGAGGTGCCGGCATAGATCGTCGTGGTGCCGGTATCGGCATAGGCACCGGTCTGTGCAAAAATCGTGTAACACAGGCCCCGCACCTCGCGGATCTCTTGGAACAGGCGGCTCGACATGCCGCCGCCCAGGGCGCTGGAATAGATTTGCGCCGTATAGATCGCGTCGTCGCGGTATCCGGGGCTTTCCAGCGCCAGAGCGAAATGCGCCTGCTCCAGCCTTTTCGACCGCCGCGTTTCGCCGCCGGTGAACCGAGCCGACAGCGGATCGTGAACCGGGCTCGGTGCCATGTGTCCGAACAGGTCCCGGGCCATCCGCACCAGCGCATCGTGATCCACCGCACCGGCCGCAGACAAAATCATCTGGCCCGGCCCATAGTGCTCGCCCACAAAGGCGGCCAGATCGTCACGCGAGAAGCTGCTGACACGCTCTGTCGGACCAAGGATAGTGCGGCCCAGCGGCTGATCGCGATAGCTGTCTTCCTGCAGCCAATCAAAGATCACGTCGTCCGGTGTATCGTGGGCCTGCCCGATTTCCTGCAGGATCACGCCGCGCTCGACCTCGATCTCGGCCGGGTCAAAAACCGGGTTCAACACGATGTCGGCAATCACGTCCATTGCCAGCGGCACGTCGGCCTGCAGCACGCGGGCGTAATAGGCCGTCACCTCGCGCGAGGTGTACGCGTTGATGTAGCCGCCGACATCCTCGATCGCCTCGGCGATCTGCAGCGCGCTGCGCCGTTTGGTGCCTTTGAACGCCATGTGTTCAAGGAAATGGGCGATGCCGTTCTGTTCGATCCGCTCGTGCCGCCCGCCGGCGGTCACCCATATGCCGATGGCGGCGGATTGCAGCCCCGGCATGTGTTCGGAAACGATGCGAAAGCCGTTTGGCAGTTGATCTTGGCGGACGGTCAATTGGCGATATGCCCCCTGATATGGTCTTCGATAGCGGCCAGATCTTTGGCGATCCGGGTCACGCGCTCCGGCCTGTCATACAGATCGGACATGCGCGGGGGAAGAGGCGGATGCACGCCGCTGGCCTGTTCCACGGCGGCGGGGAATTTCGCGGGGTGGGCGGTGGCCAGCGTGATCATCGGTGTTTCCGCCTGCCGGGCCTGCTCGGCGACCTTGACGCCTACAGCGGAATGCGGGCACAGCAACTCGCCACTGCTGGCCAGCGCCGACTTGATGGTGGCCAGCGTTTCCTCCTCGGAGGCACGTCCCGAGTCAAAGCTTTCTCCCAGCGCCTGCAGGGCCCCCTGGCTGACGTTGAAACCGCCCGATTTCAGCTCGTCCATCAGCTGCGCCACCGCGCCCGCGTCCTGGTCATAGGCGTAATAAAGCGCGCGTTCGAAGTTGGAGCTGACCTGAATGTCCATCGACGGGCTGATCGACGGCACCGTGTCCCCCTTGAAATACCCCTCGCCCGAGAGGCAGCGGTGGAGGATGTCGTTCTGGTTGGTCGCCACCACCAGCCGGTCGATGGGCAGCCCCATCCGCTTGGCCAGGTAGCCCGCAAAAATGTCGCCGAAATTGCCGGTCGGCACGGTAAAGCTGACCTCGCGCTGTGGCGCGCCCAGCGACACGGCGGAAGAGAAATAATAGACCACCTGCGCCAGCACGCGGGCAAAGTTGATCGAGTTCACACCGGCCAGCCGCACGCCGTCACGGAAGTCGAAGTCGTTGAACATGTCCTTGACCAGAGCCTGGCAGTCGTCGAAGTCGCCATCGACGGCCAGCGCATGCACATTGGCGTCATCCGGGGTGGTCATCTGGCGGCGCTGCACCTCGCTGACGCGGCCATGCGGGAACAGGATGAACACATCCACCGCGTCCAGCCCCCGGAACGCCTCGATCGCAGCCGAGCCGGTGTCGCCGCTGGTGGCGCCGACGATGGTCACACGCTCGCCCCGTCGTTTCAGCGCGACCTCGAACATCTGGCCGATCAGTTGCATGGCGAAATCCTTGAACGCCAGCGTCGGGCCGTGGAACAGCTCAAGCAGAAAATGGTTGGGCGCCAGTTGCTTCAGCGGCGCCCGCGCCGCATGGCCGAACCCTTCATAGGCCCGTGCGATGATGGCGCGAAATTCCTCGTCGGTGAAGGTGTCGCCCAGAAAGGGTCGCATGACCCGGAACGCGGTTTCCTCATAGCTCAGCCCGGACAGCGCGGCGATCTCATCGTGGCTCATCTGCGGGATCTCGGCCGGCAGGTACAGCCCGCCATCGCGCGCCAGCCCGGTCAGCATCGCCTCCTCAAAGGACAGCTCGGGGGCCTGCCCGCGTGTCGAGATGTATTTCATGTCTCATCGCTCCGGGGTCGGGCGCGGGAACGGGTGCGCCACAGGAAGTAAAAGGTCATCGCGGTCCAGACCAACGCCAGCCCGTACCAAGTGACCGCATATTGCAAGTGATCGTTCGGAATACCAGCCGTGTCGACAGGCAGCGGCGTCACATCCGTGTCGGTCTGCGACCGCGCGATCAACAAAAAGGGTTCCGCCTGCAGCGCCGTCGCCATGGCGGGCACGTCGCGGGCGAACCAGATGTTGGCCGCCGTGTCCGGCTCTGGCGTGTAACCGTCGATCTCCTGCGGCCAGTGCAGATTGCCCTCGACCCGCATCGGCCCGGCGTCGCGCACCGCATCCTTGTCCGGGGTCGGGACAAAGCCGCGGTCGACCAGAATGCGCCGCCCGTCGTTGGTCAGGAACGGCGCGATGATGCGGTACCCGGCGCCGACCTGCTTGACCGACACCAGCACGTGGATCTCGCCCGCATCGAACCGGCCCGCTACAACTACCGGCAGGTACTTGTCACGGTCCAGCGCCGGCGCCCCTGGCAGGGCCACGGGCGCGGCGGCAATCTGTGCGGTGATGTCCGCCAGCACCTGCTGCTTCCAGGCCAGCCGGCGCACCTGCCAGTTGCCAAGACTGACTAGGATCGCGCAACCGGCGATCCCTATGACCAGCAGGAACACAAGGCGACGCATCAGGTCGCGCTCGCGTGCCGGGCCGGTCCGGTGTCTGTGGAAAGGGGGCGTCGCATCAGGTCAGCAGGGCCACGAAGGGGTCGTCTTTCAATGGAAAAGCGCGCGGTTCCCCGCGCGCCTGAGACTTGTGAGAGGCAGGCGGTTGACTTAACCCAGACCTGCGGTGCCCCAGATGTAGACGGCAAAGAACAGGAACAGCCAGACCACGTCGACAAAGTGCCAGTACCATGCGGCGGCCTCGAAACCGACGTGCTGTTCGGGGGTAAAGTCCCCCTTGATCGCGCGGATCAGGCAGACAATCAGAAACACAGTCCCGATCAGAACGTGGAAGCCGTGGAAGCCGGTCGCCATGAAGAAGTTCGAGAAGAAGATGTCCTCGCCGAATTTCCAGCCGTCGTGTGTCAGCAGGAGCGCGTACTCATAGGCCTGGAACGCGGTAAACAGGACGCCCAACGCGATCCCGATGGCCAGACCGTTGATCAGCGCCTTGCGGTCGTTGCCATGCACCAGCCCGTGGTGCGCCCAGGTCACGGCGCAGCCGGAAAGCAGCAGGATCAGCGTGTTGATCAGCGGCAGGTGGAACGGGTCGATGGCGTGAATATGCGGCTGCGCGTACTCGGTACCGACATATTCCCACATCGGGTACATGGCGTGTTTGAAGAACGACCAGAACCAAGCGAAAAAGAACATCACCTCGGACATGATGAACAGAATAAAGCCATAACGCAGGCCGATCCGCACAACCGGGGTGTGATCGCCGATATGGCTTTCGTTCACCACTTCGGACCACCAGGCGAACATGGTGTACAGGACGGCCACAAAACCCATCCAGAACATCCATGCGGTGACGCCGTGCATCCACAGCACCGCGCCGAACAGCATGACAAAGCCGCCAATGGCACCGATCAACGGCCAGATCGATGGTGCCAGAATGTGATAATCGTGGTTCTTTGCGTGTGCCATTAAGTGTCCCTCACCTCGCGGCCTAGTTCAGGTTTGTGTCTGCCTTTTTATCGAGGGCGGCATAGCCCTCGGGCAGATCGATTTCATGGAACGTGTACGACAATGTAATCGTATGCACGTATTTTCCGTCGCGGTCGTCGACAATTTCGGGATCGACGAAGAACGTCACCGGCATCTGCACCCGCTCACCGGGTTGCAACACCTGTTCTTCGAAGCAGAAACAGTCGATCTTGTCAAAAAAGTACCCAGCCGAATAGGGGGTCACATTATAGCTTGCCGACCCCGCCACAACGCGGTCGGTCGGGTTGTATGCCTCGTAAAATGCCAGCCCGGTTTCGCCGATGCGCATGGTCATTTCGCGCTGAACCGGTTTGAACTCCCACGGCATGCCACGGTCCTTGGAGGCGTCGAACCGGACCTTGATGGTCTGGTCCAGAATCTCGTCCGACCCGGCCTCGGCCACGTTTGTTGCGCCGCCAAAGCCCGTCACCCGGCAGAACCAGTCGTAAAACGGCACCGATGCCCAGGCGAGCGCGCCCATGACAACGACGACGCTGACCAGTTGTACAACCGTTTTTTGCGGACCCGACATCGCCATCAGTTCTGCTCCGTTCCCGGCTGGAACGTCATACCGCCATTCGACACCTTGGCGATGGTCAGGCCAAAGACGATGGCGATAAAGGCAGCCAACACCAGCCCGACGCCCAGGTTGCGGCCAAAACGGCGCTTGTGCAGATCATGTGTTGCGCGAAAACTCATCCCCAGCCTCCCAATCCATAGGGTTTCAGCAACGCTTCTGCCAGAACCGCGCCGAAGTGCAGGAAAAGATAGAGCAGGGAGAGTTTGAAGAAAGAGCGCTCGGTCGCGAAATTATCCGCCTCCGATGCCGCCTCGTCTCGGCGCCAGATGCGGAAGGCGCCGCGGATGAAGAGCGCGTTCAGCACCAGCGACACCGCCAGGTAGAGCGGCCCGCCAATCCCGGAGAAGGCCGCGCCAACCGCGAACAGCGCCAGAAGCAACGTATAGACCAGGATGTGAACCCGCGTCGCGCGGCGCCCGTGCGTGACAGTCAGCATCGGCACGCCGGCATCGTCGTAGTCGCTGCGCATAAACAGCGCCAGCGCCCAGAAATGCGGCGGTGTCCACAGGAAGGTCAGCGCGAACATCAGCCAGGGTTCTACCGCCATCGACCCGGTCGCGGCGATCCATCCGATCACCGGCGGAAAGGCCCCCGCCGCGCCGCCGATGACGATGTTCTGCGGTGTCAGCCGTTTCAGCCACATCGTGTAGACGACGACGTAGAAGAAGATGGTAAAGGCCAGGAAAGCGCCGGCAAAGATGTTGGTGGCCAGCGCCAGCATGATACACGACATGCCCGACAGCGCCAGGCCCAGCGCCATCGCCTCGCCCGGTTCCACCTTGCCAGAGGGAATCGGACGCCCGCGGGTCCGCTTCATCACCCGGTCGATATCCGCATCCCACCACATGTTCAGCGCCCCCGAGGCGCCGCCGCCGATGGCAATGAACAGAATCGCGCAGAACCCGACCATGGGGTGGACCGTCACCGGCGCGGCCAGCAGCCCCACCAGCGCGGTGAACACGACCAGCGACATGACGCGCGGCTTGAGCAGGGCGAAATAATCGCCAAACCCGGCCTCGTCCTCGCGGATGTTGCTGGCATTGATGCTTGCGTCGCTCATTCCGTTCCTCGTGTCGCGTCGGTGGGTTGAAAACCCACCCTACACGGCCTTCGAAGGGTGGGTTTTCAACCCACCATCCGCTTTTAGTTAGAAGCTACCTGGTAGCTTTGCGGCAGGCCCGCGTATTCATCGATCGCGCCCTTCAGCCATTCGTCATACTCGGCCTGGGTTACCACCTTGACCGTGATGGGCATATAGGCGTGGTCCTTGCCGCACAGTTCCGAACACTGGCCGAAGTAGATGCCTTCCTTGCCTTCGTCCACCTCGAACCACAACTCGGCCAGACGCCCCGGAACGGCATCCTGCTTGACCCCGAATGCGGGGATCGTCCACGAGTGGATCACGTCCGCCCCGGTAACCTGCATCACGACAATCTTGCCCGACGGCACGACAACCTGGGTGTCGGTGGCCAGCAGGTATTCGTCATCGGAGTAGCCATACTCCGCCAGATCTTCGCGCCCCAGCAAGAAGCTCTCGAAACCGAATTCATGATCGACGTACTCGTACCCCCAGTACCACTGGTAACCGGTCACCTTGATGGTGATATCCGCCTCGGGGATCTCCTGCTGCTTGAACAGCACGGGCAGCGAGAACGCGCCGATGAACACCAGGATCAGGATCGGTACAACCGTCCAGGCGATCTCGATGGGGGTGTTGTGGGTGAAGGTCGCCGGGTTCGGGTTGGCGCGGCGGTTGAACCGCACGATCGCATAGCCGATCAGCGCCGCGACAAAAATGCAGATCACCGTGATGATGACCAGAATCAGATGGTCTAGCGATTGCAGGTCGCGGGCCAGTTCGGTTGCCGCCGGCTGGAAGCCCAGCCCCCCGGGCACCGGCTTGCCGATGGAATCTACTGCATCCTGCGCCATGGCTGGAAGGCTGGAAAGGGCAGCAAAAAGGCCCGCAAGCGTCAAAGCGTTCTTCATATCTCGTCCTGATCGGTTGATCGCGTTTTACCTCGTGCCAGCGCGGATTCGCGAAATCGCACCGGCCCCGTTGTCTTTGCCGTCGCTAGAAATCATATTCCGGGAACCAGATAAAGCAAAATGCTTGCGTCAAACGGACGCTTTTTTGACCTAGATCAAATCTACGAGGTTCACCTGCATGACTTCAGACCCGTTTCGCCCCTTCGAATCCTCGCTTCCGGGCGACGAGGCGCTGAGTATCCTGCAGGCCGCCACAGCCGGCGCAGATGACGGCGAAATCTTTGTGGAACGGCGGAAATCCGAATCGCTGGTGTTCGATGACGGACGTCTGGCCACCGCAAGCTATGACGCCTCCGAGGGGTTCGGACTGCGCGCGGTGCGCGGCGAGGTCGCCGGTTACGCGCATTCCACGGATGTCTCGATCGGGGCGCTGAAACGCGCCTCAGAAACCGCACGCCTGGCGGTCGGGGACGGCGGAGGGACACTGGCGCTGCCGCCACGGGCGACCAACACACGGCTATATGCCGATGCCGACCCGATTGATTCGGCCCCCTTTTCGGTAAAAATCGAAACCCTGCGCGAGATCGACGCCTTTGCGCGCGACCTGGATCCGCGCGTCGTGCAGGTCAGCGCCTCGCTGGCGGCCGCGCTGCAGGAGGTCGAGATCCTGCGCCCCGACGGGGTCCACGTCCGCGACGTGCGGCCGATGACGCGGGTCAATGTCTCGGTCATCGTGGAACAGGACGGGCGGCGCGAAACCGGCACGGCGGGCGGCGGCGGGCGCCTCGGGCTGGACGGTTTGATCGACCCGGCCTCGTGGCAGTCCAAGGCGCGCGAGGCGCTTCGGATCGCTCTGATCAATCTCGACGCTGTACCCGCTCCGGCCGGCGTCATGGAGGTTGCGCTGGGGCCCGGATGGCCCGGTATCCTGCTGCACGAGGCCATCGGCCACGGGCTGGAGGGCGATTTCAACCGCAAGGGCAGCTCGGCCTTTGCCGGGCTGATGGGAAAACAGGTCGCCGCCCGGGGGGTCACCGTTCTGGATGACGGCACCATCCCTGATCGGCGCGGATCGATCACCATCGACGACGAAGGCACCCCCTCCTCCCGCACGACGCTGATCGAGGACGGCATCCTCGTGGGCTATATGCAGGACCGTCAGAACGCCCGGCTGATGGGGGTGGACCCCACTGGCAACGGGCGCCGGCAAAGCTATGCCCACGCGCCGATGCCGCGGATGACCAACACCTACATGCTGGGGGGTCAGGTCGATCCGGCCGACCTGGTGGCCGAGATCAAGGACGGCATTTGGGCGGTCGGGTTCGGCGGCGGGCAGGTGGACATCACCAATGGCAAATTCGTGTTCTCCTGCACCGAGGCGTACCGGGTCGAGAACGGCAAGGTCGGCGCACCGGTCAAGGGCGCGACGCTGATCGGCGACGGGGCGACCGCGCTGAAGCAGGTGCGCGCCCTGGGCAACGACATGGCGCTGGATCCCGGTATCGGTGTCTGCGGCAAGGATGGCCAGTGGGTCCCGGTCGGGGTCGGCCAGCCCACCGTCCTGATGGACGGGCTGACCGTGGGCGGGTCGGCGACCTGACCGTTTTCGCCCCCGCTTGAAAAAAATTTGAAAAAACCAGCGCCGATTCATGGGCTGTTAACTACGTGGGGTCTACTCCTTGTCTGCAAGCAGGCGGAGCGACGGATGACCGAGGATAACTATTCTTCCACTCACCCCCCACTCCCACCCACCACGGAAGAAGACCGGTTTTCCTGGCTTCGTCTGCTGCGTTCGCGCCGGGTCGGTATCGCAACGTTTTACCGGCTGATGGCGGAACATGGCACCGCGCAGAACGCGCTTGCCGCGCTGCCCGAAGTGGCACGCAGCGCCGGGGTTGAGGGCTATGAAATCTGCCCCGCCGGCGTGATCGACGCCGAACTCAAGGCCGCAAAAGCCGCCAACGCGCGGCTTTTGTGCCTTGGTTCGCCGGATTACCCCGAAACGCTGGCGGAAATCCCGGATGCACCGCCGTTATTGTGGGCCATCGGCGACCTGTCATTGCTCGACCGGCGGACAATCGCACTGGTCGGGGCACGCAATGCCTCTTCGCTGGGTACCCGGATGGCTCGCGGTCTGGCCCATGATCTGGGCGCGAGGGGCTATGTCACCGTGTCCGGACTGGCGCGCGGAATCGACACCGCCGCGCATACCGCGACGCTGGAGACCGGTACCATCGCGGTGATGGCTGGCGGCGTCGACGTGATCTACCCATCTGAAAACACCAATCTGGCCCGCGACATCGCGGCCCGCGGGCTGCGCCTGTCGGAACAGCCCATGGGCCTTGCCCCGATGGCCCGTCACTTTCCGGCCCGCAACCGGATCATCTCCGGCCTCGCCCGCGCTGTGGTGGTGGTCGAGGCGGCGGCAAAATCCGGCAGCCTGATCACCGCCCGGGACGCGCTGGACCAGGGCCGCGAAGTGCTGGCCGTACCCGGCCACCCCTTTGACGCTCGCGCCGCCGGGTGCAACATGCTGATCCGCGACGGCGCGCTGCTGGTGCGCAACGCGGACGACGTAATCGCGGCCCTGCCTGCCGAGCCTCCGGAACAGCGCGACCTGCTGGAGGATATCCCGCCGCCGCCCCCGCCATCACGAAGCCTGCGCGAGACCGCCATGTTGCACCAGCAGATCCTCAATCGGCTTGGCCCTTCGCCGATGGCAGAGGACCAACTGGTGCGCGACCTGTCGCTCGGCGCCGGGGAACTCGGACCGGCGCTCGTCGATCTGGAACTCGACGGTCAGATCCACCGTCAGCCCGGCGGCCTGCTGTCGCTGGCGACGTGATCGGCTCGTCCAGATGCCCAAAGGCCGGGCAAAAAGCCAGCCGCATCCCCTACGGAAATGCGCCGAAAACGCCCGGATTGACATTCCCCTCTTGCGCACCACATGTTGCGCGGCCATAGAACGCGCCGTGTCCGAAGCTGGAGGTTCCCCGTTAAATGCCCGTAGTTGTTGTCGAATCCCCGGCCAAGGCCAAAACCATCAACAAGTATCTTGGCCCTGGTTACACGGTTCTGGCCTCGTATGGCCACGTCCGCGACCTGCCGCCCAAGGACGGATCGGTCGACCCGGATCATGATTTCGACATGAAATGGGAGGTCGCCAGCGACAGCAAGAAACACGTCAAGGCGATCGCCGATGCGCTGGCCGAGGACAACGCGCTGATCCTCGCCACCGACCCCGATCGCGAGGGCGAAGCGATCAGTTGGCACCTGCAGGAGGCGCTGACCAAGCGCCGCTCGATCAAGAAGGACACCGACGTCAAGCGCGTCACATTTAACGCGATCACCCAGGACGCGGTCACCCAGGCGATGCAGAACCCGCGCCAGGTCGACATGCCGCTGGTCGAGGCCTATCTCGCCCGCCGCGCGCTCGACTACCTCGTTGGCTTCAACCTGTCGCCGGTGTTGTGGCGCAAATTGCCCGGCGCGAAATCCGCGGGCCGCGTGCAATCGGTCTGCCTGCGCCTGATCGTCGAACGTGAGATGGAGATCGAGGCCTTTAATCCGCGCGAATACTGGTCGGTCAAGGCGATCCTGAGCACCCCGCGCGGCCAGGATTATGAGGCGCGGTTGACCGTGCTGGCCGGCAAGAAGCTGGACCGCTACGACATTGAGAACGAAACCCAGGCTGAACTGGCCGTTCAGGCGATCACCAGCCGCGACCTGACCGTCGCCTCGGTGGAGGCGAAACCGGCCTCGCGCAACCCTTCCGCCCCCTTCATGACCTCGACCCTGCAGCAGGAAGCCAGTCGCAAGTTCGGCATGGGCGCGCGCCAGACCATGAGCGCGGCGCAACGGCTCTACGAGGCCGGCTTCATTACTTATATGCGGACTGACGGTATCGACATGGCGCCCGAGGCGGTGCAGGCCGCCCGCGACGCGATCCAGAACCGCTATGGCGCCGACTATGTGCCCTCCAGCCCGCGCATCTACAAGAACAAGGCAAAGAACGCGCAGGAGGCACACGAATGTATCCGCCCCACCGACATGGAGCGCGACGCGGCCTCGCTGAAACTGACGGACGAGGATCAGCGCAAACTCTATGACCTGATCTGGAAACGCACGCTGGCCTGCCAGATGGAAAGCGCCCGGCTGGAGCGCACCACCGTCGACATCGCCAGCGCCGACGGGCAGGTCGGGCTGCGCGCCACCGGGCAGGTGATGCTGTTTGACGGTTTTCTCAAAGTCTACGAGGAAGGTCGTGACGACGCCGTCGTCGATGACGGCGACAAACGGCTGCCGCAGATTTCGCAGGGAGAAACCGCCGACAAACGCACCATTACGCCCGAGCAGCATTTCACCCAGCCGCCGCCGCGCTATACCGAGGCGACGCTGGTCAAACGGATGGAAGAACTCGGCATCGGCCGCCCGTCGACCTATGCCAGCATCGTCACCACGATTCAGGACCGGGGGTATGTCACCAAGGACAAGAACCGCCTGATCCCCGAGGACAAGGGGCGATTGGTGACCACTTTCCTGGTCAGCTATTTCCGCAAATACGTGGGCTACGACTTCACCGCCAGCCTGGAAGACGAACTCGACCAGGTCAGTGCCGGAGACGCCGAGTACAAGACCGTGCTGAACCGCTTCTGGCGGGATTTCTCGGCGGCCATCGCCGAAACGTCGGAACTGCGCATCACTGACGTTCTGGAAAAGATCAACGAGGTGCTGGAGCCGCACCTGTTCCCGCCGACCGAAGATGGCAGCGACCCGCGCCTGTGCCCCAACTGCGGCAAGGGCCGTCTCAGCATGCGCACCGCACGCTCCGGTGGCGCCTTCATCGGCTGCTCCGCCTACCCCGAGTGCCGCTATACCCGGCCCTTTGGCCCGCCCAGCATGGAGGACACCTCTGGCTCCGGCATCCCGCCGGAAGGCAAGCTGCTGGGCGAGGACGCGGGCGACAAGATCTATGCCTTCAAGGGCAGGTTTGGTCCTTATGTCCAGCGTGGTGAGGCCACTGAAGAGAACAAGAAACCGCCGCGCCAGTCGATCCCCAAGGGCTGGACGCCGGAAGAGGTCGATCTGGAACAGGCGCTGAAACTGCTCGGCCTGCCACGGCTGATCGGCAACCACCCCGACGACGGCATCCCGATCTGGGCCAACCTCGGCCGGTACGGCCCCTACCTGAAACACGCCGACAGCATTTCGAACAGGGGCGGCACCAACGCCAACCTCGAAACCGTCGAGGACGTGTTCGAGATCGGTATGAACCGCGCCGTCGAGATCATCGCCAGCAAACCCAAGCGCGGCCAGCGCGGCGTCGCCGCTACCCCCTTGCGGGAGTTGGGCGAACACCCCGATGGCGGGCCCGTCAATGTCATGAAGGGCCGCTACGGACCTTATGTGAAGTGGGAAAAGATCAACGCCACCCTGCCCGACACCATCGAGGTCGACAATGTCACGTTGGAACAGGCGCTGGAACTGATCGAGGAAAAGGCCGCCAAGAAGGGCACGCGCAAGAAGGCGCCCGCCAAGAAAACCGCAGCCAAAAAGAAACCGGTCGCCAAGAAAAAAGCGCCGGCCAAGAAGGCCGCCGAAACCTGAGCCGCCTTACGACTGGTCGGCGGCCCGTGTCACACGGGCCGTGACCTTGTCCAGCAGGCCCAGCAGCTGGGCCTGCTCGTCCGGCGACAGCGCCGACAGCATCAGCGCCATGTTCGACATGTCCTGCCGGTGGATCGCCGCCCGCAGCGCCGCGCCCTTGTCGGTCAGATGCAGGGCAACCGCGCGCCCGTCGGTTTCTGAGGGGCGCTTGTCCACCAAACCGTTGCGCACTAGCCGCGCGATCAGGCTGCTGGCCGTGGTCGGCACCAGCCCCAACTGCCGCGCCAGATCGGAAGACCGGATACCGGGCGCGCGTTCGATCTCGAAAAGGGCCTGAAACACCTGTGGGCTGAACACCATCTGCCCTTCCGCGCTGGGAAAGGCGGTCTCATTCACCAGGAACAGACGCAGCAACGTCCGGACATGATCAAGTAGGCGGTTCTGTGCGGTCATTCCGGCAAAGTTATCGCAAGGGCTTGAACCGTCAAGCACGGCACCCATTTAATACGAACATCGTAGTAAATGGAGATTTTCATGTTCCGCAGTCTTATGATTTGCCTCGCCAGCCTGACCATCGGCACCGCCACGCTGGCCGCAGACGCCCCCACGCACAGCGCGCCGCCGCCCCTGCGCGAGGCCGGTGACTATCTGACCAACATCGAAACGGCCGTTTTCAACGGTCCGCCGTCCAAGGTCCGCCATGCCGTGCAATCGCCCGCCCACGGAGTTCTGGCCAACGTCAAGGCAACCGACCGCATCCCGCAGGTCACCGGCACCACCCCGATCACCGGTCAGTTCCCGAACCCCGGGTCTGTCCGCCAGGTCAACATGGCCGGTGGCTATACCGCCACGGAACGGATGATCGAAAACGGTCCCGACGGGTTCCGCTATCAGGTCTGGGACCTGACTGCCCCCTCGGCGCGGCTGATCGAGCATATCGTCGGGCAATTCAGCTACCGCGCGCTGGAAGACGGGCGCACCGAAGTCACCTGGAGCTACTCGGTCGCACCCAGAACCTTTGTCGCACGGCCCTTCATCCGCCGGTTCCTCGACAATGATTTTGCTCCCTTCATGCAGGGCGGGCTGAACGGGGCCGCGGCGCATTTCAACGCTGGCGGCTAAGCTCAGGGCGCCATGCCGGTCGCCCGCCGGCATGGCACCGGCCCGTATCGCGGTACAAATTCCGGGCGGTCAGCGGATGGCGATACGTAGAAATACCCTATGCCCCCCGGTTTCATTGACTCTGTCCCGACGTGGCGTCACATACGGGCGCAGCACCGAGATTTGGAGGAACCATCCATGAATAAAGTCTATGGAAGCGCGGCTGAGGCGCTGGAGGGCGTGCTGTCTGACGGCATGCTGGTCGCCGCAGGCGGCTTTGGCCTGTGCGGCATCCCCGAACTGCTATTGGCCGCGATCCGCGATGCCGGCACCAAGGACCTGACCTTTGCCTCGAACAACGCGGGCGTGGATGATTTCGGCATTGGCATCCTGCTGCAGACCAAGCAGGTCAAGAAAATGATCTCGTCCTACGTGGGCGAAAACGCCGAATTCATGCGCCAGTACCTGAGCGGTGAGCTTGAGCTGGAATTCAACCCGCAGGGCACCCTGGCCGAACGCATGCGCGCCGGCGGCGCCGGCATCCCCGGTTTCTTCACCAAGACCGGCGTCGGCACCGTGATCGCCGAAGGCAAGCTGGAAAAACAGTTCCCCACCGGCCCCGACGGCGCCATGGAAGACTACATCATGGAAGAGGGCATCTTTGCCGATCTCTCCATCGTCAAGGCCTGGAAGGCCGACGCCACCGGCAACCTGGTGTTCCGCAAGACCGCGCGCAACTTCAACGCGCCGGCGGCCACCTGCGGCCGTGTCTGCATCGCCGAGGTCGAGGAAATCGTGCCCACCGGCTCGCTGGACCCGGATTCGATCCACCTGCCCGGCATCTACGTCCACCGCATCATCCAGGGCGACCACGAAAAACGCATCGAACAGCGCACCGTCCGCAAGAAGGAGACCGCATAATGGCCTGGGATCGTAACCAAATGGCCGCCCGCGCGGCACAGGAACTGCAAGACGGATGGTATGTGAACCTTGGCATCGGCATCCCGACGCTGGTGTCGAATTACATCCCCGAGGGTGTCGAGGTGACGCTGCAGTCGGAAAACGGCATGCTGGGCATGGGCCCCTTTCCCTACGAGGGCGAAGAGGACCCCGACCTGATCAACGCGGGTAAGCAGACCATCACCGAGCTGCCGCAGACCGCCTATTTCGACAGCGCGCAAAGCTTTGCGATGATCCGCGGCGGCAAGATCGCCATGGCGATCCTGGGCGCGATGGAAGTGGCCGAAAACGGTGACCTCGCGAACTGGATGATCCCCGGCAAGCTGGTCAAGGGCATGGGCGGCGCGATGGACCTGGTGGCCGGCGTCGGCCGCGTGGTCGTCGTGATGGATCACGCCAACAAGCACGGCGAATCCAAGGTGCTCAAGGAATGCACCCTGCCGCTGACCGGCAAGGGCGTGGTCGACCGCATCATCACCAACCTCGGCGTGCTGGACGTGGTCGAGGGCGGGCTGAAGCTGGTCGAACTGGCCGACGGCGTGACCGAGGAAGAATTCCGCGCCGCCACCGAGGCGACGCTGGTCTGACACCGGTGCCGGAAACTTTCAAAGTTTCCGGTCGTTTTCTTTGCAAGAAAACGGCGACCCTAATTCATCGCTGCAAAAACACAGCCGTCCGAG
Source organism: Seohaeicola saemankumensis (assembly GCF_020171285.1). Classification (GTDB taxonomy): domain Bacteria; phylum Pseudomonadota; class Alphaproteobacteria; order Rhodobacterales; family Rhodobacteraceae; genus JAIUZI01. The sequence continues at coordinate 138,449 of NZ_JAIUZI010000004.1, read as the reverse complement.
ATCAACTCGGGCGGCGTTTTGCATAGTCCTTTGGCGACCTGAAAGGCCGCCAGCACCTTGGGCACATAGTCACGCGTTTCCGCATAGGGCGGCACCCCTTTGTGACTGCGCACGGCGCCTTCACCGGCATTATATCCCGCCAGTACCAGAATCGGGTCGTTGTCGAATTCCCCCATCAGCCAGTTCAGGTATTTCACCCCCCCGGCGATGTTCTCCTCCGGCTTCATTGCATCCGTTACCCCGAACCGCGCGGCGGTATCGGGCATCAACTGCATCAGCCCCTGCGCGCCGGCGCTGCTGGTTACATCTGCCCGCCCCGAGGATTCGACTGCGATCATTGCCAATACCAGCGCCGGCGACACCTCGGTGCCCACCGTCGCGGTCAGAATCGGTATGCCGCGCGCCTGCGCGATATCCTGCATCGCCTGCAGCCGTGGGGCGCCAACCGTGCCTGACCCGCTGAGCACCGACAGCGCATCACGCAGCCGTCCGGGACCGGAACTTGTCAGTTCGGGTGAGATCTTGTCCCAGAACCACCCGTAGTTCCCAACCGGCGCAGCGGCCGCGACTTCGGTACCGTCCTGCGCTTTGCTCTCCGCGTCAGGGGCCTCCGGTGTTCTGGCCACAGGCTGCTGGGCTACCGCCGTCGGGTCGATCTGGACAATCGCCTTGCGCTTGGCGCCCGGCTTGGGCGGTTTCACAAACCTGGGTTTAAAGTCGGGAAAGGGCGCCGGGCTGTCGGCGCCGGCGGGACCGCCCGCACACACCACAGCCACGCTCAGCCCAAAAGCCACTGCTCGCAACATGATACTCTGCCTCGGAGTTTTTTTTATTTAGTTTTGCCGAAACACCCGCGCAGAACCAGTTTTTTGGCGCCAATTCTGACGATTTCGCCAGAATTGCAGCCAATTTGCACCGGCCCAACCACGTGGGCTGTCAGAACAACGAAAACTTATTGTTTAAAAACAGTCCCTTAAAGGAAAAGCGCCGGAAAGGTTAATTTGGGCGAAAGAATCCATGTTTCGGCCCAAATCCTGCCATGGGGCGCTGGCTATATATGCTCATACCAAGGCGGACATGGACCAAGAGAGAGCGCGGTTCAAACGGACGTCAGGGTAGAAACATAACCAAATCTTGTGATCCTTTGGAGGGACATATAATGATCAAGTTCATCAAGAACTTCCGCAAAGACGAAGACGGTGCCGTGACTGTTGACTGGGTTGTGCTGACCGCAGCCGTCGTCGCCCTGGCAGGCGCCGCTTACACCTCGATCGAAACCGGCGCATCCAACCTGACCGCCGACACCGGTACCTTCATCGAAGGCAAAGACCCCTCGGGCGGCACCGGTACTCCGTAAGCTGACCGCGACAGCCTAATTCCTAGACCGCGCCCCGGAAACGGGGCGCGGTTTCTCGTTTTTCAGCGCCAGTACCCGGGCCGCCACAAGGCCGTTGCTGGCGCCGATTACGTCATCGGCAGTTGCCCGTCTGTCCCACGTTCGCCCCTCCTGGGCCAAGGTTCATTGCCCAACCCGGCCAGCCGCCTCAGGCCCCACGCCACGGGTTCTACGGTTAACCCAATGTGCCGCCACAATTTCACCACATTCCTCGCAGGGCGATAAAACCTTACAAAACGGAAACACTTTTTTTCTATCATTTTTCGAAACATAGCGCATTTTTCGCCCCTCTCGGCAAATAACAAAAAAATCGTTTACTTGTGACAAAATGCTGCCCGATTTGACCCGTTATATGCAGTTATACCACGTTGGACAGGCCCGAAAGAGAGAGCGGTCCAGGAGCTCCGGCGCGGATATGAAAAACTCAACTGATCCTTTGGAGGGACATACCATGATCAAGTTCATCAAGAACTTCCGCAAAGACGAAGACGGTGCCGTGACTGTTGACTGGGTTGTGCTGACCGCAGCCGTCGTCGCCCTGGCAGGCGCCGCTTACACCTCGATCGAAACCGGCGCATCCAACCTGACCGCCGACACCGGCACCTTCATCGAAGGCAAAGATCCCTCGGGCGGCACCGGTACTCCGTAAGCTGATCGCGACAGCCTCCTTGGTTGAGGTAGCGCCATCAACAAAGTCTTAGGGCTTTTAGTCTGGGGCCGCGTCTTTTCCACAAGACGTGGCCCCTTTTCCTCAGAACCAGTTGCCAACTCTGAGAGGTTTACATGTTTCGTTCCATTATCGCTTACTTCAGACGCGAGGACGGTGCTGTCACCGTTGACTGGGTCGTTCTGACCGCCGCCGTCGTGGCTCTTGCCGGGGTCGCCTTCACATCGCTTCAAACCGCATCTGGCGGATTGGGCAACAATGTCGGCGCTTACCTGACGGACAAAGAGGTCGAGTGACCGGGCCCGGATCTCCACAAACTGTCAACAATGGTGATCCGGGGCCTTCCAAAGACCCCGGATTGTCCGTTCTTTCGCCACAATCATCGTTCAGTCTGGAAACGAGAAACTCTGAACCCGGAGAACCGGGGCAGGCAAAAAGAGAGGTACAGCTATGCGCGCAGTGTTCGGACTCGTACTGATAGCCGGTATTGCCCTGGCGGGCGGTGCCGTCATGATGGCCAAGAATTATATTTCAGCCTACCAAACAGAGCTGGCGAAGGAACGTTCCGCCCGCGAATCCGTGGTGCCCACCACCGATGTCTATGTCGCCACCCGCCCGCTGCGGTATGGCGAAACGCTGGAGCCCGATGCGGTCCGCGCGGTCCGCTGGCCGCTTGACGCGGTGCCCGAGGGCGCCTTTACCGACCGCGAGACCCTGTTTCCTGCGGATGCCAAGGAATACCGCGTTGTGTTGCGCGCGATGGAGATCGACGAGGCCCTTCTGGCCATCAAGGTCACCGAACCGGGCGGCGACGCCGGGCTGACTTCGCAGCTGCAAAAGGGCATGCGGGCCTTTGCCATCAAGGTCGACGTGGCCTCGGGCGTGTCCGGCTTCCTGCGGCCCGGTGACCGGGTGGATGTCTACTGGACCGGCTCGGTGCGCGATACCGTCGAGGGCGCGCGCGGCGAAATCACCCGCCTGATCCAGGCCGGTATCCAGTTGATCGCCGTTGACCAAAGCGCGGGCGGCGACATTGAGAGCACCACGATCGCCCGTACCGTCACCGTGTCCGTGCGCCCCGAACAGGTCGCCGCGCTGGCACAGGCCCAGACCACGGGCCGGCTGTCCCTGTCGCTGGTGGGGGCCGAGGATGACACCATCGCGTCCGCGATCGAGGTCAATCAACGCTCGCTGCTGGGGCTGGGCGAGATCGAAACCGCTCCGGAGAAGGCCGAAGAGAAAGTGTGCACAATCCGCACGCGGCGCGGCGCCGACGTGGTCGAGATCCCGATCCCTTGCACGAACTGACAGACAAACCGATGCAATTACAGGTTGTTACAATGGCGAAGGGCCCCGATGTTTTTCGGGGCCCGTTTTGCATTGTTGCCACTTGTCCACATAAGAAGGCGGGCAGAAACCATTGATTCTTGCAATAAATCCACTTCTGACGCAGAGTGGCACAAAGACCGGGCACAAAGACCCGACAATGAGGCGTGATCGGAGAGGCAGGTCACATGAAAATCGATAACTGGATCAAGGCAGCCCTGCTGGGGCTGAGCTTGGCGTCTATGCCGGTGATGACACCCGGCGTCAGCGCGGAAACTTTGCGCGTTGTCAAAAAAGGCACCGCGTCTACACTGGCGGTCCCGATGAACCGGGCTGTGGTGGTGGAAAGCGACGAGCCGTTTTCCGAACTCAGCATCGCCAATCCCGGCATTGCCGACATTTCCTCTCTGTCCGACCGCACGATCTATGTGCTTGGCAAATCGCCTGGTCTGACCACGTTGACCCTGTTCGATGCCACCGGTCGGTTGATCACCAATGTCACGGTGCACGTCGCCCCCGACACTGCCGAATTCAAGGAACGGCTGCGCCAGATCCTGCCGGGTGAACGGATCGAGGTCCGTACCGCCAATGACGGCATCGTGCTGTCGGGCAATGTCTCCAGCGCGCAACACCTCCAGCGTGCGCTCGATCTCGCCGAACGCTATGCACCCGAACGCGTATCAAACCTGATGGCGGTCAGCGGTGTCCAGCAAGTGATGCTCAAGGTGCGCTTTGCCGAAATGCAGCGCACCGTGTCCAAATCGCTCAGCGCCTCGCTGGGCTTCAACGGCGGCAACAACGTCGGCGTGAACGGCGGCATCGGCACCCTGAACAACCAGCCCGCCCTGACCAACTCGCTCGCCGGCAACATCCCGGTCAGCAACGACAACGTCGGCGCCATCCTGTTTGGCTTCAACGCCGGGTCGATGCAGGTCAACCTGTTGCTCGAAGCGCTCGAACAAAAGGGCGTCGTGCGCACCCTGGCAGAGCCCAACCTCTCCGCCCTGTCGGGACAAGAGGCAACCTTCCTCGCCGGTGGCGAATACCCGATCCCGGTGGCCCAGAAAGACGGGTTGTTCTCGATCGAATACAAGCCCTTCGGTATCGAACTGGGCTTTATCCCGCGGGTGGTGGACAGCGATGTCATCAATCTGGAACTGAACGCCGCGGTGTCGGCTATCGACCCCAGCAACAGCGTGACGATCAACGGGTTTTCGGTCGACGCCTTCCAGCGGCGCGAAACCTCGACAACAGTCGAAATGCGCGACGGCGAAAGCTTTGCCATCGCCGGCCTGATTGAGGATCAGTTCCTCGACAATGCCGCGCAGATGCCCTGGCTCGGCGATGTTCCCGTACTAGGCGCGCTGTTCCGCAGCGCCGATTATCAACGCAGCCAAACCGAACTGGTGATCATCGTCACCGCGCATCTGGTGACCCCGACGCGAGGCGAGGCGCTGGCCCTGCCCACGGACCGGGTCAAACCGCCGCGTGAAAACGACCTGTTCCTCTTTGGACGGATTAGTTCGACCGACCGCGGGCAGGCAGGAGCCGCCAGCGAAGTGGCCAAGCAGGACTTTAGCGGGTCCTACGGCTATGTGATGGATTGAGCAGAGGAGCGTCGCGATGCAAAAGCTCGTTATCGGTTTGGGATTGACCCTCGCCATCGCCGGTTGCGGCCAGACCGCAGGCCCGGTGCCAAACACGTTCCTGCGCGAAGCCGGCGCTCAGGTCGATACCGGCATGTTCGGCAACGCCACCATGAACAACACACAGATCATGAGCGGCGAAAAGAATTATGCCATGATCCTGGCCAACCGCTTCGCGACCGAGGTTCCGACCACGATCAATTTCGCCTTTGACAGCGCCCAGCTCGACGCCACCGCCCAGCAGGTTTTGAACGAACAGGCGGTCTGGATCCGCCAGTTCCCCGAGGTGCGTTTCCGGGTCTATGGTCACACTGACGCGGTCGGATCGGCCAGCTACAACAAGCGACTCGGCCAACGCCGCGCCAATGCTGCGGTCTCCTACCTGGCATCGCGCGGAATCAGCCGCTCGCGGCTCGAAGCGGTGGTCTCCTACGGTGAAACCCAACCGCTGATCGTGACGGCGGACCGCGAACGGCGCAACCGGCGCACCGTGACCGAAGTTACCGGTTTCGTTGACCGTCATCCCACTGTTCTGGATGGGAAATACGCTCAGATCGTGTATCGCGACTACGTCGCAAGCGCAGTCGCCAAAACCGGCCTGACCGAGCGCTCCACAACCGGTTTCACCGGCGAATAGTCAACAATCGCGCGGGATCGTCGCCCATTTCCCTACAATTGGGGTTTTTTGGCCAAATTTCCGCCCATATTGTCAACGACCTTATCCTCAGAAGGTGACGTGCGACCGAACCGAGTCGCATGCAGGCACAGACAGGCAGCAGACCGCAGGGACATTCCCTGCTCTGTCCTGTCGGGCCAGTCTAAAGAGGATGAAGGCAATGAGCAGCGCAACGCCGCAACCAGAAGCAGCTCCGATCCTGGCCTGCACGATCAGCCGGGATGTGCAGAATTTCGATCTGCTGATCGAGGACATGGAAACCGCGATGGGCGAAAACTGGGGCGACCTCGGTTTTGCCGAAGCCCTGTCTTTCTTTGGTCAACCCGAGGCCGAAGCTCTGGAGTTCGTCGCTCTGGCCATTGATGGCGAAGACGAAGACAATCTGGTCCTGATGGGCGAAATCATCGCCCAGGCCAAGGCACGCGACGTCGCCGTCATCCTGATCGCCGAAGACGTGACGCCGGCCGCGCTGCACCAGCTGCTACGCAAGGGCGCGGACGAATTCGTGCCCTACCCTCTTCCCGAGCAGGAACTGCAATCGGCCATTGAACGGATCAAGCAACCGGCGCAGGTCCCTCAGCAGAACGTGCATAACACCACCCAACTGAATGCCGGCGCGTCCAAGGAAGGCGCGCTGATCGTGACGCACGGGCTGGCCGGCGGTTCCGGGTCGACCACTTTGGCGGTCAATCTGGCGTGGGAACTGGCCAACGTCGCAGGCGACCAGTCACCCAGCGTCTGCCTGATCGACCTCGACCTGCAGGCCGGGTCGGTATCGACGTATCTCGACCTGCCCCGCCGCGAGGTCGTGTTCGAAATGCTTTCGGACATGGAATCGGTGGATGACGATATTTTCGGACAGGCGTTGCTCAGCTTCGAGGATAAGCTGCAGGTGCTGACCGCACCCGCCGAACTGATCCCGCTCGACCTGTTGGCGCCCGAAGACGTGCAGCGACTGATCGAAATGGCCCGCAGCCACTTTGATTACGTCGTGGTCGACATGCCCAAGACGGTCACGCAATGGTACGAAACCGTGCTGCAGGCGGCCCATGTCTATTTCGCCCTGATCGAGCTGGATATGCGCTCGGCGCAGAACGCGCTGCGCCTGAAACGGGCGCTGCAGTCCGAGGACCTGCCGTTCAACAAGCTCCGCTTTGCTCTGAACCGGGCCCCGAAATTCACCGATCTGTCAGGCAAGAGCCGGGTCAAGCGGATGGGGGAAAGCCTTGGCATCTCCATCGACCTGCAGCTGCCCGACGGCGGCAAGCAAATCGTCCAGGCCTGCGACCACGGTCTGCCGCTGGCGTCATCGGCGGGCAAGAACCCGCTGCGCAAGGAAATCGCCAAACTGGCCCAATCGCTGCACGAACTCGGTCGCAGCGAAGCCGAAGCGGCCTGATAACAAAGGGGGCAGAGCAACATGTTTTCACGGTACAAGAAGCCCGCCAGCGCGGCACCCAAGGCGATTGCCAAGGCCGCCGATCCGCAGAAAGCGGCCAATTCCCCGGCTGCCGCGCCGCAACCGGCGGCCAAGACCGCAATGCGCAAGCCGATGCCGACCAAGGCGGCGCAGGCCGCGCCGCTGGACAAGGACCGCAAGCGCAAGGAACGGCTGGGCGAGATCAAGCTCGAACTGCACCGCGCGCTGCTGGACAACCTCAACCTGGCAGCCCTTGAACATGCCAGCGAAAAGGAACTGCGCAGCGAAATCAGCACCATCGCCAGCGAGATCCTCGAAGAAAAGGGCATCGTGCTGAACCGCGATGACCGGCAGGTCCTGAACAAGGACCTCTATGACGAGGTCACCGGCCTCGGACCGCTGGAAACCCTGCTGCAGGACGAAACCGTCAACGACATCCTCGTCAACGGCCCGCAACAGGTCTTTGTGGAACGCGCCGGGAAACTGGAACTCAGCGACATCACCTTCAAGGATGAAAAGCACCTGCTGCGGATCATCGACAAGATCGTCTCGGCGGTCGGTCGCCGCGTCGATGAATCGAACCCCTATGTTGACGCCCGCCTGGCCGACGGCTCGCGTTTCAACGCCATGGTCCCGCCGGTCGCGGTGGATGGCTCGCTGGTGTCGATCCGGAAATTCAAAAAGGACAAGCTGGGCATCGACGATCTGGTCAATTTCGGCGCCTTCACCGAGGAAATGGCTGCCTACCTTCAGGCCGCCGTCGCCACCAGGTTGAACGTGATCGTCTCGGGCGGTACCGGTTCAGGTAAGACCACCACGCTGAACGCGCTCAGCTCCTTTATCGATAACGCCGAACGCATCCTGACGATCGAGGATACGGCCGAACTCCAGCTGCAACAGACCCACGTGGGCCGGATGGAAAGCCGCCCCGCCAACGTCGAGGGCAAGGGCGAGGTCTCACCCCGCGACTGTCTGAAAAACGCGCTGCGGATGCGCCCGGACCGCATCATCGTCGGCGAAACCCGCGGCGAGGAAGTCATCGACATGCTGCAGGCCATGAACACCGGTCACGACGGTTCTATGACGACGATCCACGCCAACTCTGCCCGCGACGGTGTCAGCCGTCTCGAGAACATGATCGCGATGGCCGGTATCGAAATGCCGCTCAAGGCGGTCCGCTCGCAGATCTCGTCAGCCGTGAACCTGATCGTGCAGGCCTCTCGCCTGCAGGATGGCTCGCGCCGGATGACCTCGATTACAGAGATCACCGGCATGGAAGGCGACGTCATCTCGATGCAGGAAATTTTCCGCTATCAGCGCGTCGGGCTGACACCGGACAACAAGATCATCGGTCACTTCACAGCCACAGGCGTCCGCAGCCACTTTTCCGAGCGGTTCCGCATGTGGGGCTATGACCTGCCCGCCTCGATCTACGAACCCACGACGATGGAGTAACGCAGATGCAACTTAGTGCCGAACCAATTATCTATGGCCTGATCTTCGTGGGCGTCCTGGTGCTGGTCGAAGGCCTGTACCTGGTGGCCTTTGGCAAATCGATCAGCCTGAACAGCCGCGTCAACCGCCGGCTGGAAATGCTCGACAAAGGCGCCGGACGCGAGCAGGTGCTTGAACAGCTGCGCAAGGAAATGCAGCAGCACATGAAATCGCGGTCCATCCCACTTTATTCGCTGCTGGCGGAAAAGGCGCAGAAGGCGGCAATCGCCTTTACCCCGCGCCAGTTGATCATGATCATGGCCGGCCTGTCGGTCTTTGCTTTCGTCGGCCTCACCGTCGGCACCGAAACCCCCGTGGAACTGCGCGTTGTCGCCTCCATCGGGATCGGCATCGGCGGGGTCTATTTCTGGATCAACAGCAAGGCCAAGAAACGCATGGCCATGATCGAGGAACAGCTGCCCGACGCGGTTGAACTGATGGTGCGCTCGCTGCGCGTGGGCCATCCCTTCACCTCGGCGATCCAGATCGTCGCCAAAGAGGTCGAAGACCCCCTCGCCACCGAGTTCGGTATCATTGCCGACGAATGCGCCTATGGCCGCGATGTAGGTGAATCGCTCAAGGAAATGGCCGAACGGCTGGACATGCAGGACATGCGTTTCCTCTCGGTCGCCGTGACCATCCAACAGCAGTCGGGTGGTAACCTCGCCGAGGTTCTCGCCGGCCTGGCCAGCGTCATCCGCGCCCGCTTCCGCCTGTTCCGCCGGGTCAAGGCGATCACCGCCGAGGCGCAATGGTCGGGCAAGTTCCTGTCTGCCTTTCCGCTGCTGTGCCTGGTCGCGATCCTGGCCAAGGATCCGGGTTACTATGACGAGGTGCTCGACCACCCCTACTTCATCCCCTGCTGTTTCATCGTGGGCATCCTGCTGACCGCAAACCTGTTCATCATGCGCTCGCTCACCAACATCAAAGTCTAAGGAACACGACATGGAATTCCTGTCTCAGATCAATACGTTCCTGACCGGTCAGCTCGGGGACTTCGGCCCGATCATCGCGGTTGGCGTACTCGGTCTCCTGATGATCCTGCTGACCATCGCCATGATGATGAATCAGCCCGAGGATCCGCTGAAAAAGCTGAAGCGGGACATGAACCCCTCGACTCAGTCCAAACCGCAGAAAGAGCGGCTGCGGCAGTCCGGGCGCAACGAACAGCTGGAACGCTTTGCCACTTTCCTGGAACCGCAGGACGCCGAGGAACTCTCGGCCATCCAGCTCAAGCTGCGCCAGGCCGGGTACCAATCCAAGGACGCGGTGCGCTTCTTTCACTTCGCCCAGTTCGCGCTGGGGATCATCGGCCTGATCGGCGGCATCATCTATGTTACCGTGATCGCCGCCGGCACTGAAATGACCACCCAGCAGCTGATGATGTACACCGTCGGCCCCGGCGGCGCCGGCTACATGCTGCCGAAATACTGGGTCACCCGCCGTGTCGAGGAACGCAAGGAAGAGATCACACGCGGCTTTCCCGACAGTCTCGACATGATGCTCGTCTGCGTCGAGGCCGGCCAGTCGATGGATCAGGCGATCGTCCGCGTGGCCCGCGAACTGCGCGCCTCCTTCCCGGCGCTGGCTGCCGAATACGAGGTCGTCGCCTACGAGATGAAGGCCGGCAAGGACAAGGAAAAGGTGCTGCGCGACATGGGCACTCGCTGCGGGGTGCAGGATGTGTCGTCCTTTGTCACCGTGCTGATCCAGTCGGCCACCTTCGGGACCTCGATCGCTGAGGCGCTGCGGGTCTATGCTGGTGAAATGCGCGACAAACGGGTGATGCGCGCCGAAGAGGCCGCAAACAAGTTGCCAACGAAAATGACCCTTGCCACAATGACGCTCACGGTGCCGCCGCTGCTGATCATTCTGGTTGGTCCGTCGGCCAACGGCATCGCGAACCTGGGCAATATGAGCAAGTAAAACAACATGGCACGACCGGGTGTGACCCCGATCTCCACGACCCTGAAACTCCTGCTCGCCACCGTCGCACTCGCGACGGTGGCGTCTTGCGGTCCAAAACCGATTTCCGCGGACAAGGGCGGCCCCTACGCACCGGGTGTGGACCTGAAAAAAGACGCCGTCGACGGGGTCGAGGTCGCCCACCGACTGATGGCCGCCGATCAATACGAACTGGCGCTCGAAGCCTTCACCCGCGCGGCGCTGGACCAGGGCATGACCCCCGAAATCATGGTCGGCGTCGGCTCTGCCTACCTCGGGCTGGGGCGGATGGGTCAGGCCGAAACCATGCTGCGCCGCGCGGTCGAGGTCGCCCCCGACTGGCCCGAAGCCTGGAACAATCTCGGCGTGGTGCTGATGGAACGCGGCAAAACCGGCGAGGCGCAACAGATCTTTCGCAAGGCCTATGCGCTGGACAATGGCGAAAGTGACTCAATTCGCGAGAATTTGCGCTTAGCACTCGCAAAATCCGAAAATGTTGATAATAATGCTGTACAAAATGAAGATTATAAATTGGTGCGACGGGGCAGCGGCGACTACCTGATCCGTAAGACACCATGATCGAGGCAGAGCAGTAAAGGACGCAAAAATGCGCCACTTTTTCCTGATTCCCGTATGTCTTGCAGGGGGGCTGACGCTGGCCGCCTGTACTGAAAAGGGCGATGAAACGGTCGAACGGGCGTTTCAGGACGTCAATGTCGTCGATGAAACCAATCTCAACGACGTAATGCTGACGGTGGCGGACCCGAATGAGGCGGTCGATTACTTCCTGCGCGCCGCCAAATCCAACCCCGACCGGATCGACCTACAGCGCGGTCTGGCCAAATCGCTGGTGCGCGCCAAACGCAACACCGAAGCGGTCTCGGCATGGGCCAAGGTGACCAAGATGGAAGGCGCGACCGACGACGATTCCGTCGATTTCGCCGACGCGCTGATCCGCAATGGCGACTGGGAGCGCGCTCAGGAAACCCTGACCGCAATTCCACCCACCCACGAGACCTTCAAACGCTACCGGCTCGAGGCAATGGTCGCCGACGCCAACCACGAATGGAAAAAGTCCGACACCTTCTATGAAATCGCTGTTGGCCTGACCACGCGACCCGCCAGCGTGATGAATAACTGGGGCTATTCCAAGCTGACGCGTGGCGATTTCGCCGACGCCGAACGCCTGTTTGGCGACGCGATCCGCCTGGACACCAGCCTGTTCACCGCCAAGAACAACCTGGTTCTGGCCCGCAGCGCCCAGCGCAACTACTCTCTCCCCGTCATCCCGATGAGCCAGACCGAGCGGGCGCAGTTGTTGCACACCATGGCGCTGTCGGCGGTCAAACAGGGCGACGTGGAAACCGGCAAGAGCCTGCTGCGCGAATCCATCAGCACCCACCCCCAGCACTTCGAAGAAGCCGTGCGGTCGCTGCGCGCGCTTGAAACCGGCTGATCTGATGGGCCTGACTGTGGTGCAGGCGTGGTGGTTCCTGCCCTTCGTCCTGCCGATCTGTTTCTATGTCTGCTTCACCGACCTGCGCGAGATGCGGATCACCAATCAGGCCGTTGTGGCGCTGGCTTTGGTCTTTGTTGTCATCGGACCGCTGACCATGCCGCTGCCCGACTATGGCATGCGGCTGCTGCAACTGCTGGGTGTTCTGGTCATCGGCATCGTTCTGAACGCAGGTGGCGCCGTCGGGGCCGGCGATGCCAAATTCGCCGCCGCCGCCGCGCCCTTTATCGCGCCCGGTGACCTGCGCCTGTTGATGGCGATCTTTGCCGCCAACCTGCTGGCCGCCTTCTGCACCCATCGGCTGGCCAAATATACCGCCCTGCGCCGCGTGGCCCCTGGCTGGAAAAGCTGGGACATGGGCTGGAAATTTCCGATGGGTCTCAGCCTGGGCGGCACGCTGGCGCTCTACCTGATCCTGGGCACCATCTATGGCAGCTGACCGGGATACGCACCGGGTCGGGAAACGGGCGGGATGGCGGGAAATCCCCGTATCCGGGCCAGATAGACGCCGCGAATTCGCCACATTGGCAGGGCAGATTGACGGCCAACAAAATACCCCCATCAGCAGTCTTGAATCCAACCGCAGGCCACACCGATGAACATGCAAAACACCGCCGTAATGGCGCCGCCCTCGCCCAAAGGTCTGCAGGAAATGCTGCTGCCCATCGTGATGATGCGGGATATCCTGCTCAAGACGATCTTTCGCAAGAACGTCGAAATGGTCAGCGAAATCGCAGAGGCGCTCTGCCTGCCCACGCAGGTCACACAAGAGCTGGTCGACATGGCCCGCGAACAGCGGCTGCTACAGGCCACCGGCACACTGAACGCCAACAACGGCAACGAAATGGGCTACCAGCTGACCGACGCCGGCAAGGCCCGCGCGCTCGACGCACTGGCACAGTCAGAGTATTTCGGCGCCATGCCGGTACCGCTCGAGGTCTACCGCGAACAGGTCGAACGCCAGTCGATCCGCAACATCCAGATCACCCGCGACCAGTTGACCAAGGCAATGGGCCATCTGATCCTGCCCGACAGTCTGCTCGACCACCTCGGCCCGGCGGTCAGCGCCGGCCGCTCGATCCTGATGTACGGCCCGCCCGGTAACGGCAAATCCTCGATCTCGAACGGCATCCGCGACGCGCTGGGCGATCACGTCTACGTGCCACGTGCCATCGAATATTCCGGCCAGGTAATCACCGTCTATGACCCGATCGTGCACACTGCAGTCGAAGTAGAGGCCGACGACCCCACCTCGCTGCGCCGCAAGAAACGCTTCGACAGCCGCTATGTCTGCTGCGAACGGCCCACCGTGGTCACCGGCGGCGAACTGCAACTGTCGATGCTCGACCTCGTCTACAACCCCACCGCGCGCACCTACCAGGCGCCGCTGCAGCTGAAATCCACCGGCGGCATCTTCATCGTCGACGACCTTGGCCGGCAAGAGGAACCGCCGCAGGCGCTGATCAACCGCTGGATCGTCCCGCTGGAAGAAGGCAAGGATATCCTCGGCCTGCAATCAGGCGAGAAATTCGAAGTGCCGTTCGACACGCTGGTGATCTTTTCCACCAACTTCCACCCCAACGAGATCTTTGACCAGGCCGCCCTGCGCCGGATCTTCTTCAAGATCAAGATCGACGGGCCGAGCCAGGAGAACTTCCTCAAGATCTTCGCGCTGGTCGCCCGCAAGAAGGGCGTGCCGCTGGACGAGGCCTCGCTCGTGCACCTGCTCAAGGTGCGCTATCCCGAGATCAAGAACGTCTATGCCAACTACCAGCCGGTTTTCCTGATCGACCAGATGATCTCGATCTGCGAATTCGAAGGCATCCCCTACCAGATGACCCCGGACCTGATCGACCGCGCCTGGGCCAATATGTTCGTCAAAGACGAACACATCGTCAAATAACGGCCACCCTGCCTATTCGGCGGGGCCACGCGCCGCCGCCGGATAATCCTCATCCAGCACCCGCTCCTGCATCAGCATCGCCGTCGCGCTGGCCAGAACCCCCAGCAACGCGGCCCACCAGAATACCGGATGCAAGGCGCCCGCGATGGCCTCGGCCACCAACGCGCGGTCGGCGTCGCTCATCCCCGCCAGCGCCGCACCGGTCAGCTGCCCGCGCCCGATCCCCGCGACCCCCATATCGGCCAGCCGCGCCGCCAGACCAGTGGCGAACAACGCCCCAAAGGCCGCCGTACCCACCGATCCGCCGATCATACGGAACATGTTCACGCTGGCTGTACCTACGCCGACCATCTCGCGCGGCACCGCGTTCTGAATGGCCGTGACACTGACACTCATCACCGGGCCGATCCCAACGCCCGCGGTAAAGATATAGAGCACCAGAAGCACATTCGGCGTCTGCGGCGTCACCGTCGCCATGCACACCATGCCCAGCCCCAGCACCAGCGTCGAGATCACCGGCAGCATCTTGTACCGCCCCGTCCGCGCCATGTAGCGCCCGGCCACGTTCGACATGCCAATCAGCCCGACCATCATCGGCACCAGGAAAAGCCCCGACATCGCGGGATCAAGGCCTTTGACGACCTGCATGAACATCGGAACAAAGGTGATGGTCCCGAACATCGCCGCGCCTACGATCGCGCCCACCGTGTTGGAAACCACGAAATTGTTGATCCGGAACAGGCCCAGCGGCAGGATGGGTTCCTTCGCTCGGCATTCAGTAAGGACAAACCCGGCAAAGGCCCCCGCCAGAACCGCCACCAGAACCAGCATCGCCGGGCTGCCCCACGGCAGGCTCACGCCCCCGGCCGAGACGATCACCACAAGGCTCGACAGGGTCACTGCCAGCAACACCGCCCCCAGGTAGTCGATCGACGGCCGCCCCCGCGCCGCGCGCGGTTCCAACGCCCAACTCAGCACCGCAAACGCGACCAGCCCGACCGGTAGGTTGATCCAGAAAATCCATTGCCAGCTGAGATGCTGAACCAGGAACCCCCCGGTCAGCGGCCCGACGATGGTAGACACGCCAAAGACCGCCGCCAGCTTTCCCTGGGCCCGGCCGCGCTCGCGCGGCGGCAATACATCCGCAACGGTCGCCATAGCCACCACGATCAGGCCGCCGCCCCCCATGCCCTGAATGAACCGCCCCGCCACCAGCACCCACAGGCTGTCCGCGACACCGCCGACAAGAGCGCCCAGCAGGAACACCGCGATCCCCCCCTGCAGCGCCGCCCGGCGGCCAAACAGATCGCCCAGCTTGCCAAATACCGGCGCCCCGACGGTCGAGGCCAGCAGATATGCGGTGATCACCCACGTGATGTGATCCAGCCCCCCCAGCTGGCCGACAATCGTCGGCAGGGCGGTCGAGACGCTGGTCTGCCCAAGCGAGGCCAGAAAGAGCACCGCCGCCGCCGAGATGATCGCCAACCGCACGCGGGCGTCATGGCCAGGGGCCTCTGCGGGCGCCGAATTGGATGGGATCGCCAAGGGAATACCTGTCCTGAGTCAAAAAACCCGGGCGGCGCGCGACTGTGAAAGCCTGCCAACCGCCCGGCTGGGGAGAAATTGTCACCAGCATATATGTGCCGCTCACAATTGCATGTCAATAGCATGTAATTGACAAAACCATCCATTCACGGCAAACACGGATCTGACTGACCAAGGACGCACCAATGCCTTCGCGCGACGACGACATGCGGAAATTCCTCTGCCGGGCCGGCATCGCCCCCGAGGCCATCGGCGCCTCGCTGGAAATTGACGCGGTGCTGCAACACATGCGCCGCCGCTTTCGCAAACGCGAGCTGGGCGCGGCCGCGCTGCGCGACCTCGGGCTGGCCGGGCAGATCGACCTGGCGCAACTGGACGTGCTGATCGCGATCTGGGCGCCCTCCAACGAATTCGGCGACGACGCCGGCCAGGAAACCATGGTCGCGACCATCGCCGAGCGGCTCGGCATCGACCCATCGCGCGCCTCGCGGCTGGTCAGCGACGCCATCGCCAAGGGCCTCGCCCGCCGCGCGGTCAGCCAGCGCGACGCCCGCCGCACTATCGTCGAACTCACCGCCGACGGGCGGGCCGTGGTCCGCGCCGTACGGCGCTACAAATTCCTGCTGATGGGCGATTTCCTGTCGCGTTGGAACGATGCCGAACGCGGAGAATTCCTGCGCCTGCTCGACCGGTTTTCCTCCTGGACAGACGAATCCGCCACCATGGCCACCGACCGTTTCACCGCCGAAGTAAACGCGCTGAAACAGGACCTGCCATCGCTGCGCGACACCAATACCTCCTGACTCGCCCTTTCATCTCTTCGGCAAATACTCCGGGGGTGAAAGCCGCAGGCCGAGGGGGCAGCGCCCCCTTCCCCCCCGGGACTCCGAGAATGCAATGCTCCCGCCAGGTGCTTCGGCATCAAAGATGCCTGTGACCTGTTGGGCCGGGCAGCGCGCAGGGTCTGCGCGCTGCGGTCGTGACCGCAAACCGTGGGGCCGCCAAAACCGATTCAGCCGCGCGCTGAATTGCCCTATGACTTGCGTATGGCAGCCTCGGAGGAACCAGAAACATGCATCTCGATGGAATCGGCCTTGCCGGATGTGGTCGCATGGGCGGCCCGATGCTTGCCTCATTGCGTCGCGCCGGCTTTGACGCCAGCGGCTTCGACATCCGGCCGGTACCGGAACTGGGCACAGCGATGCTGGACCGAGACGCCTTCGCGGAACGGCTGCGGACCCTGATCACCGTTGTCCGCGACATTCCCCAGACCGAGGATGTTCTTTTCGGTGCCCAGAACTTTGCTGCAGCACCTGACCTGCGGCGGATCATTCTCTCGTCCACCCTGTCGCCTCGTTATGTCCTTGATCTGCGCGCGCGCATCCCGGGCCATATCGCCCTGATCGACGCACCGATGTCCGGCGCGCAGGTCGCCGCCGAACAGGCGCGGCTGTCCTTCATGCTCGGTGGGTCACAGGCTGATCTGGACGCCGCGCAACCGCTCTTTGACGCGATGGGCGCGCATTTTCACCGCATGGGCAGCTTTGGCGCCGGCATGCAGGCCAAGGTGCTGAACAACCTGCTCGCCGCCTGCAACACCGCCATGACCCGGCTGGTGCTCGACTGGGCCGACGACGCCGGGCTGGACGAACACCGCCTTCTCGATCTGATCCACACCTCATCGGGGCAGAACTGGTTCGCCTCCGGCTTCGACAAGATCGAATTCGCCCGCGACGGCAATGCGCCCGACAACACCATCGGCATCCTGGTCAAGGACGTGGCCAGCGCGCTCGACGCCGCCCCCGACGGTGCCGACACCAGCCTGCCGCGCACCGTGCAACAGGCGATCCGCGCTCTGAAACCGCGCGCTTAACCCTTGCCCTTCCACGGCACCAGCAGCCGTTCGGCCCAGCGCATCAGCATGTCGATGCCGAACCCGATGATGCCGATCAGGATGATGCCCATGATCACGATGTCGGTGTTCTGGAACTTCGACGCCACCATGATCATCATGCCGGCGCCCTTCTCGGCGGCCACCAGTTCGGCGGCCACAACGGTACCCCAGCAGACCCCCATCGCCACCCGCGCGCCGGTAAAGATCTCCGGCAATGAATTCGGCACGATGACATAGCGCATGATCTGCGCCTTGCTCGCGCCCAGCGAATAGGCCGCGTGCACCTTGGATATCTTGACCCCCGACACCCCGGACCGCGCCGCAATTGCCATGATCCACAGCGCCGCCAGGAACAGCAGGATGATCTTGCCGGTCTCCCCGATCCCGGCCCAGATGATCACCAGCGGGATCAACGCAAGCGGCGGCACCGGCCGCATGAATTCGACGATCGGATCAAACCAGCCCCGGAACCAGTCGCTCAGCCCCATGGCATAGCCCAGCGGAATGCCCACCAGCGCCCCCAGCAGGAAACCGACCACGACCCGCATCAGCGAATATCCCAGATGCTCCAGCAGGGTAGACCCCCGGAACCCTTCCGAGGCGATCTCGATGAACCGCGCCCAGACCGCCTCCGGCGCCGGCAGCCAGATCGGCTCCATCTGCCAGCCCTTGGCAGGCTCGAAATTCAGCGTGCCCTTGGGGCTCATGCCGACCCGGCCATGGTCGATCTCGACGCTACCGCCCGGCGCGATGGGTTGGCCGTTGACCGCAACCACGACAGCCCCTTCCTTGCGCCCGATCTCGTCGTTCCGGTCGACCCGGATCAACCCGCTGCGCCACATGCCGACGGTGGCGGAATCGTTCTTGGCCCAACCGTCGCCGGGCTCTACCTCTGGTGCGGCGACGTCCTGGTCGATGGGATGCACCAGCACCGTCACGGTCGCCGTGTCGCTTTGCCCGTCCGGGGTCTGGGCGGTATACTCGAAACTTGCCTCGCCCTGGAACGGGCCGGGCATGTGCAGGAACGACGGAACCAGTGCCGATCCGGTGAACATCCCCCACAGCAGGAAAATCGTCACCACCGAAATCACGCTCGCGACCCGGTCCGACTGCACCGCGCTTTCATCCCCGAAGGTCACCGTCTTGAGCGAGGTGAAATCGGTCCGCGCGGCCCGGCGCACCAGCCGGTTGACCACGAAATACGAGCCCACGAAAATGCCAAGATAGATCAGGAAGGGGATCATAAGGCGGCCTCCGTGCGACCCATGATCTCTTCTTCCATGTTCCAGATCATGTTCAGGATCTCCTCGCGGGTGGGCGCGTAATCAGGGTGTTTCTTGACCTCGCGCAGGTCGGCCCCGACGCCGAGATCGGCAAAAGGCAACCGGTATTCCTTGTGAATGCGGCCCGGTCGCGGCGCCATCACGATCAGCCGCTCGCCCAGCAACAACGCCTCCTCGACCGAATGGGTGATCAGGATGATGGTCTTGCCGGTCTCCTTCCACAGCTTCAGCACAAGGCTTTGCATCTTCTCGCGTGTCAGCGCATCCAGCGCACCCAGCGGTTCATCCATCAGGATCACATCCGGGTCATTGGCCAGGCAACGGGCCAGCGCCACCCGCTGCTGCATCCCCCCCGACAGTTCGTAAACCGCCTTGTCCTTGAACTCCTGCAGGCCGACCACATCCAGCAGATGATCGACGATGCCGGCCGTCTCAGCCGCCGGCATCCTCTTCATGCGCGGGCCAAAGCCGACATTGTCGCGCACGCTCATCCACTCGAACAGAGCGCCCTGCTGAAACACCATGCCGCGCTCCGCGTCCGGCCCCGTGACCGAATGTCCGTTCATCACGATCTGTCCCGCGGTCGGGGCCAGAAACCCCGCCACGATGTTCAACAGCGTGGTCTTGCCACAGCCCGACGGGCCAAGGACGCTCATCAGTTCGCCCTCTTTCAGATGCAGCGAAACATCCTTGAGCGCCTGCACCGCGGTGCCATTGGGCAGCTCGAAACGCATGGAAATATTTTCGATAGCCAGTCCGGACATGTGACAAGGGTCTCCTACATCGGCTCGGGGAGGGACCAAGATTTTTCGAAAAATCTTGTCCGGAATTTTAGAAAAATTCCGGTCCGCAAAAGGCAGCGGGCGGGGGAACCCCGCCCGCTGCGGTCGTTACATACCCTTGGTCGCCATCAGCGGGCCGGTGTTGACCGCGTTCTCATAGCTGTCCAGCGCCTTGTCGATGGACCCGGCCTCGACAAACACATTGGCCACGCCCTTCATGAAATTCTGCGCGCCACCGCCCAGCCACTTGGCTTCCAGTTGCTCGTCAACGCTGGGAAACACGAAACCGGCGAGAGTTTCCATGGTGGCATCTGGGTCCATGCCCGCGTCCTTGGCGATCACCGGCAGCATCTCGGCCCGGTTGCCGGCATCCGCCCACATCGCATTGGCCTCGGCGGTGACCTTGAGAAAAGCCGCCGCCATATCGCTGTTCTCGGCCAGCCAGCCCGCCGGGGCCGAGGTCACGTCGAACACCAGGATACCCAGCTCTTCCTTTTCGGCGCCGGTCAGCAGCACGTTGCCATGCTCCTTCATCCGGCGCAGCGCCCCGCCCCAGCCGCAGGCCATGTCGACCGCGCCCTGCGCAATCGCCGCCGCGCCATCGGGCGGCGCCATATCGACGACTTCAAGGCTGGCAAGATCGACACCGAAATGGCTCATCTGTTTCAGGAACCCGTAGTGCGCCGCCGTGCCCAGCGGCACCGCCACCTTCTTGCCCGCCAACTCGCCGGCGCTGTCCTTGTCGATCTCCAGATCGGAATGCACCACGCAATTGTCATTGTCGGAATAGCTGACCGCCACATCGAGAACCTGCAGATCCTGACCGGCACTGGTGGCCACCACAAAGGGTGGCACACCCTGGCTGACCGCCAGCTGCACATCGCCCGAAGCCATCGCCGCGCTCATCGCGGTGCCGGTGTCAAAACTGACCCAGTTGATACCGACGCCCAGCGCCTCTTCGTAGGTGCCCATTTCCTTGGCGTACTGGAACGGCATCGGCCATTCCAGGAAATAGGCTACTGTGATGTCCTCGGCCATCGCGGGCAGCGCTCCGGCCAGCATCGCCGCCCCGGCAACGGCTCCCATCAGCTTTGATTTCCGTGTCATTGTCATCTCCCGTGTTGTCCGCTGCCGATACCAGCGGCGTTCAGTTCTGGCGTTTGTCCGCCCTGTTTTGTTTACCGGCTCCCACGGTCCATTCGATCGAACCCGGCGGAACCTTGGGCTCTATTCCGATCCGAAAACCAACATCCGATCAACGGTTTTTCCGAATCCGGCATCGTCGGCCGACCCCGCCATTCCGGCCACCTGAACAGGTGCCCGGGTCAAAACAATTGCTTTTCAAAGGCTTACAAATTGCGTCAAATTCAGCCAGATCAAACTCACATGATTTTGGCCTTATTCACCGCACAGACTGGACCTATAGCGCGCCCGTTTTTTGGCGTTTGACTGGTGTCAGTTGGACTCCGTGCAGCCCTCGGCGCACGGACACACATTCCCTGTTTGCGTAGCGAAAGGATCTGTCATGCACGGCAGTTTCAATGAAAACGACATCAGCCATATCGTCGAGGCCGACAAGGCGCACGTCTGGCACCACCTGACCCAGCACAAGGCGTTTGAAACCGGTGACCCGCGCATCATCCTCGAAGGCAAGGGCATGCGCGTCTGGGATCAGAACGGCAAGGAATACATCGACGCCGTCTCCGGCGGGGTTTGGACGGTCAACGTCGGCTATGGTCGCGAAAGCATTGCCAAGGCAGTCTACGACCAGCTGATGAAGCTCTGCTACTTCAGTCAGGGCGCCGGCTCGGTCCCCGGTTCGCTGTTCTCGGAAAAGCTGATTTCCAAGATGCCAGGGATGAGCCGCGTCTACTACACCAATTCCGGCTCCGAGGCGAACGAGAAGGCGTTCAAGCTGATCCGCCAGATCGCCCACAAGCGCTATGGCGGCAAGAAACACAAGATCCTCTACCGCGACCGCGACTACCACGGCGGCACGCTGGCGGCGATGTCGGCCGGCGGCCAGGATGAACGGGTAATGCAATACGGGCCGCTGGCGCCGGGCTTTGTCCGGGTGCCGCACTGCCTGGAATACCGTGCCGCCGACCAAGGCTGGGAAGATCTCTCCGGCGAAGCCTACGGCCAGCGCGCCGCCGACGCCATCGAAGAGGTCATCCTGCGCGAAGGTCCTGACACCGTCGGCGGTCTCTGCCTGGAACCGATCACCGCCGGTGGCGGCGTGATCGTGCCGCCGCCCGGTTACTGGGAACGGGTGCAGGAGATCTGCACCAAATACGAGATCCTGCTGCATATCGACGAGGTGGTCTGCGGCATCGGCCGCACCGGCACCTGGTTCGGCTACCAGCACTACGGCATCAAGCCCGACTTCGTGACCATGGCCAAGGGCGTCGCCTCCGGCTACGCCGCCATCGCCTGCTGCGTCACCACCGAACGCGTCTTCGAGATGTTCAAGGACGACCCGTCGGACAAGCTCAACTACTTCCGCGACATCTCCACCTTCGGCGGCTGCACCGCCGGCCCGGCGGCGGCGCTTGAGAACATGCGTATCATCGAGGACGAGAACCTGCTCGACAATTGCACCGCCATGGGCGACCGCATGATGGGCAACCTCCAGGCGCTGGCCGAGAAACACAAGGCCATCGGCGACGTGCGCGGCAAGGGGCTCTTCCTCGGCATCGAACTGGTCGAGGATCGGTCGACAAAGGAACCGGTTGCCGAAAAGCTGATCCAGCAAACCGTGGCCGAATGCGGCACGCGCGGTGTGATCATCGGCGCCGCCAACCGCTCGATTCCGGGGCGCAACAACTTCCTCTGTTTCTCGCCCGCGCTGATCGCCACGGCGGACGACATCGACCGCATCACCGATACGGTGGATCAGGCGCTGACCGCCACCTTCGGCTGACACCAGTCCCTCCGGGGCCGCGCAATAGGTTCCGCTTGCGCGCGGCCCCTCCCCCCCCCATCTCTGTTTGATGCTGGACTGGTATCTGACATTACTGAAACGACGGCTCGGCCCCGACCGCGCGCTCAATACTTACGCGTTTCTCTACGAATACGGGCTGCTTATTCTGTCTGGCCTGGGGCTTGCCGCTGCGCTCGGCGCCTACGTCGCCTGGAAGCGGCCCAGCCCTCACACCCACGACGCCTATGTCATCGCCCGGCTTATCGGAACCGCTCCCCTGCCCAGCGAAGTCGGCGCACAGAAAACCGTACTCGACCTGCGCCTCGCCGACGGCACGCCCCTGCGCCTTGTCGCCCGCAACGCCCAACTCACCGGAACGCTCGATAGCCTCTGCCTCGAACGCCGCCGCTTTGTCGACACTGGCGCCCTGCGCTTCCGCGTCGCCCCCTCTCACAAGTGCCCGGCACCCTGACCCCGCCACCGGCTTGCGCCGACCGAACCAAAGGCGTAAGCCCTCCACATGCTCGATCTCCTCGCCAAACTGCTGGGCCCGCATCGCGCGGTCACCGTCTACACCTTCCTGCAAACCCGCGCGCTCGCCATCGTCGCGGTGCTCGCCCTGCTCGTCGGCGGCACTCTCTTCGCCCTGCGCGGCGGCGACACCCTCGACCATGTCGCCTATATCGAGGCCCGCGTGCTCACCACCACGCCCATCAACGGCGACCGCCGCAACGGTATCATCGCCGATCTGCGCCTGCCTGACGGCGAAACCCTGCGCCTGACCGAGACCGAAGGCCTGATCGCCGGCTCCCTCACCGACATGGCTTGCGTCGAACTGCGCCGTGATCGCAGCGGCGCCCCCGCCTACCGGCTACGACACCCCCGCCGCTGCGAAATCTGACCCGCTCTTTCATCTCTTCACCAAATACTCCGGGGGACTCGCGGCCTGCCGCGAGGGGGGCAGCGCCCCCTGCCCCCACAGCCTGCTCTTCCCCAGGCCTCCGCTTTCTGCGCACTATGCCCGCGACCGCAACAAAACTGGCGCCGGCATGACCCATGACGACCTCCCCGTTCCCCGTGACAACCCGATCGTCCTGCGCGCCGCGCTACGTCTCGGCGATGCGCTCGCCGATCTCGACGCCGCCCTGGCCGAACAGGCCCGCCTGCGACGCAAGATCGACGACATCCTGCGCCAGGCCAACCCGCTGCTGACACCGCTCGACCCCAACCGCAACGGCCCCGCCGAACGCGCCCGAATCCGCGCCCTGACCCTCCGCCACACCACGCTGCAGAAATCGCTCGACAAGGCGACGCAGGCCGAAACTCTCGCCCGCCAACGCTTTGAAGCCTGCCGGGCCGACTACGCCGACGCCTTCGACCGCCACTCCATCGCCCAGGCCGATCTGCACGCCACCCTGCGCCAGAGCCACCGCAATGCCGCCGCCATCGAACGCAGCCTGCTGCACCTGTTCGAAACCGAATGGGCCGCCACCGCCGACGGCCTGCCCGACACCAGCTTCGACATGCCGCAGGGCTCTTATTCCTATATCCCGCTGGCAATCCAGCGCTACCTGTCAATGCTATGCGAACTGGACATGCAGCTATCCAATGACCCCGCCTATGCCGCCGAGGACGACCAGCGCTACCGCCCGGTCTCCTTCGTCGAGGTCGGTTGCGGCCCCGGCCGCAACGTGATCATCGCGCAAAGCTGCGGATTGTGCCGGTTCTCCCGTGTCTCCGGTTTCGACATCGACAGCGCCGCCATCGACATCGGCCGCCACGCTTTCGGCCTCGCCCCCGACCTCACCGTGGCTGACGCGATGACTTTCGACTACGGCGTCTATGACGTCGTGTTCTCCTTCCGGCCGTTCTCCTCCGACCGGATGCAAGGTCAACTGGAAGCGCATATCGCGGCCACCATGCGTCCGGGCGGCTATCTGCTGGCGCCGCTGTCGCACGACCTCGGGCGCTACCCGGCGCTGATCCCGGTCGACCGCAGCTACGACATCTGGAAAAAAATCGCATGATCATCTGCGGCCTTCATCTCTTCGGCACATAGTCTCAGGCGTGAAGAGATCACCCGCGCCAAGAGGCGGCAACGCCCGCCCGCATCGCCAACCCCATGGCTTCCCACCACAGCCACCTGCACACCACCCTCCACCCGACCCAAAACCAAAATCCGAAATGCTCCCGCCAGGGCGGATCGGCACCTATCGGCGCCGCGCCCTGTTGGGCCGGGCAGCGCGCGGGTAAACCCACGCGCTGCGGTTCCGCCCCTTCATCTCTTTGATAAATACTCCGGGGGTGAATTGGCCCACCGGGCCAAGAGGGGGCAGCGCCCCCTGCCATCGTCAGCCGCTAAGACCAGATTGCACCTGGCATAAGTCCAGCATATCCTGCCGGCATGGCCATCTCGGCAGACACCTTCTTTCTCGACCCCGAAGCGCGCGGCACCCTGCAGGCCCAGATCCAGCAGATGATCGCCGAAGGCATCCTGTCCGGCCGCTTTCATGCCGGGGAAAAGCTGCCCTCCTCGCGCAAGCTGGCGGCACACCTGGGCATCAGCCGGATCACCGTGACGCTCTCCTACACCGAACTGGTGGCCAATGATTACCTCGTCTCGCGCGGACGCTCGGGCTATTACATTTCCGACAACGCCCCGGTGCCCCCGGCCTATGCGCCACTGCCGAAAACCCAGGACCGGGTGGACTGGTCCCGCGCCATCGCCCAGGGGTATTCCGGCGGCGACACCGTGGTGAAACCCGGCAACTGGCGCGACTTCCGCTACCCCTTCATCTATGGCCAGACCGACCCCAAGCTGTTCGACCACGCCAACTGGCGGCAATGCGCGCTGCGCGCCCTGGGGCAAAAGGACTTTTCGGCGCTCACCGCCGACCAGTTCGACCGCGACGACCCGTTGCTGGTGGAATTCATCGCCCGCCATACCCTGCCCCGGCGGGGCATCACCGCCAGCCCCGGCCAGATCCTGATCACTCTGGGGGCACAGAACGCGCTCTGGCTGGCGGCGCAGCTGCTGCTGAAAAAAGGCCGTCGCGCCCTCATCGAAGATCCCTGCTACCCGGCGTTGCGCGACATTCTCGTCCATACCGGCTGCACCCTGACCCCGCTGCGCGTGGACGCCGCCGGGCTGCCGCCACAGGCGATCCCGCCGCGCACCGACGTGATCTTTACCACCCCCAGCCACCAGTGCCCGACCACCGCCACCATGCCGCTCGACCGCCGCCGCGCCTTGCTGGACCGGGCGCGCGAACTCGACGCGCTGATCGTCGAGGACGACTACGAATTCGAAATGGCCTTCCTCGCTCCGCCCTCGCCGGCGCTGAAATCGCTCGACCGCGACGGGCGGGTGATCTACGTCGGCAGCTTTTCCAAATCTCTGTTTCCGGGACTGCGGTTGGGCTATCTCGTCGGCTCCGAACCCTTCATCCGCGAGGCCCGCGCCCTGCGCGCCTCGATGATGCGCCACCCGCCCGGCCACATGCAGCGCACCGCCGCCTATTTCCTGTCGCTGGGCCACTACGACAGCCAAATCCGCCGCATGTCCTCTGCCCTGCACGCCCGCCGCACGACGATGGAAGAGGCGGTCGCCCGCCACGGGCTGACGATCGCCGGACAGGGCGCCTCGGGCGGTTCCTCGCTTTGGATGCGCGCGCCCGGACATATCGATACCGCGCGGCTGGCCGCCACGCTGCAGGACAAAAGCGTGCTGATCGAACCCGGAGCGCCCTATTACGCCCCCCCCGACCGCCCCGCCAATTCCTACCGGCTGGGCTACTCGTCGATCCCCTCCGAACGGATCGACAGCGGCATCGAGCTGATCGCCCGCGCCATCGAGGCTGCCTGAAACTGGCCTTAGGCCGGGGTCGCGACTGGCCCTAACCCACCTCCGCGCAACCGCCTAAACACAAAAGAAAACGCCGCCCTTCGGGCAGGCGACCATGTCTCAGCGGAGCCACACCATGAAGATGACAACCGAGGAAGCCTTCGTCAAAACCCTGCAGCGGCACGGCATCGAACATGCCTTTGGCATCATCGGTTCCGCCTTCATGCCAATCTCGGACCTGTTTCCGCGCGCCGGCATCACCTTCTGGGACTGCGCGCACGAGGGCTCCGGCGGAATGATGGCCGACGGCTACACCCGCGCCACCGGCAAGATGTCGATGATGATCGCCCAGAACGGCCCCGGCATCACCAACTTCGTGACCGCCGTGAAAACCGCCTACTGGAACCATACCCCGCTGTTGCTGGTCACGCCGCAGGCCGCGAACAAGACACTGGGTCAGGGCGGCTTTCAGGAAGTCGAACAGATGGCGCTGTTCAAGGACATGGTCGCATACCAGGAAGAGGTCCGCGACCCCGCCCGCGTGGCCGAGGTGCTGAACCGCGTGATCCTGCAGGCCAAACGCGCCTCTGCCCCCGCCCAGATCAACATGCCGCGTGATTTCTGGACTCAGGTGATCGACATCGAGATCCCCAAAGTGGTGGAATTCGAACGCCCCGCAGGCGGCGAACAGGCGCTGGACCGCGCTGCCGCCCTGCTCAGCACGGCGAAAAACCCGGTGATCCTGAACGGCGCCGGCGTGGTTCTGGCCGGTGCGATCCCGGCCACCATCGAACTGGCCGAACGGCTCAGCGCCCCGGTCTGTGTCGGCTACCAGCACAACGATGCCTTCCCCGGTTCGCACCCGCTCTTTGCCGGGCCGCTCGGCTACAACGGATCCAAGGCTGGCATGGAACTGATCGCGCAGGCCGACGTGGTGCTGGCGCTCGGCACCCGCCTGAACCCCTTTTCGACCCTGCCCGGCTACGGTATCGACTACTGGCCGCAGAACGCCGAGATCATTCAGGTCGACATCAACCCCAACCGCATCGGCCTGACCAAGAAAGTCTCGGTCGGCATCGTCGGCGACGCCAAAAAGGTCGCCCAGTCACTGCTCGCGAAACTCGCCCCCGATGCCGGAGACGAGGGCCGCGAGGCCCGCAAATCCGCCATTGCCCAGACGAAATCGGCCTGGGCCCAGCAGCTGTCCGGCATGGACCACGAAGACGATGATCCCGGCACCACCTGGAACGCCCGCGCCCGTGCCGACAAACCCGACTGGATGAGCCCCCGCATGGCCTGGCGCGCGATCCAGCAGGCGCTCCCGCGCGAGGCGATCATCAGTTCCGACATCGGCAACAACTGCGCCATCGGCAACGCCTACCCGTCGTTTGACGAGGGCCGCAAATACCTCGCACCCGGCCTCTTCGGCCCCTGCGGCTATGGTCTGCCCTCGATCATCGGCGCCAAGATCGGCTGCTTAGACACGCCGGTCGTCGGCTTCTCGGGCGACGGCGCCTTCGGCATCGCGGTCACCGAACTGACCGCCATCGGCCGGTCCGAATGGCCCGCCATCACCATGGTGGTGTTCCGCAACTACCAATGGGGCGCGGAAAAGCGCAATTCGACGCTCTGGTATGACGACAACTTTGTCGGCACCGAACTGGACGATGGTGTCAGCTATGCCGGCATCGCCCAGGCCTGCGGGCTGCAGGGGGTGCAGGCCCGCACCATGGACGAGCTGACCGCCGCGCTGAACCAGGCGATCGCCGACCAGAAGGCCGGCAAAACCACCCTGATCGAAGCGCTGATCAACCAGGAGCTTGGCGAACCCTTCCGCCGCGACGCAATGAAAAAACCGGTCGCCGTAGCCGGGATCGACCCCGCCGATATGCGGGTGCAAACACCCTGAACCCACGGGATTTCCATCGGAAATCAGCGGCAAACAATACATTCAAGAAAATATTCGCATTTTTTTGAATGTTAACCTAACCTGCCTTCATCCACGGGGGAGGACCACGGATGCGCGCCAGGCAGCCGGCAGTTGAAACATCGCCCAAGGTCTCGGACGAAGTCCGCCAGACCACCTGCTACATGTGCGCCTGCCGCTGTGGCATCAACGTCCATCTCAAGGACGGAAAGGTCGCCTATATCGAAGGCAACCGCGACCACCCGGTGAACAAGGGTGTGCTCTGCGCCAAGGGGTCGGCAGGCATCATGCAGCACAACGCCCCCTCGCGCCTGCGCGCACCGCTCAAACGGGTCGGCCCGCGCGGGTCGGGTGAGTTCGAGGAGATCTCCTGGGACGAGGCGCTCGACGTCGCCGTGGGCTGGCTGAAGCCGATCCGCGAAACGGATCCCTCGAAACTCGCCTTCTTCACCGGCCGCGACCAGAGCCAGTCCTTCACCAGCTTCTGGGCGCAGAACTTCGGCACCCCGAACTACGCCGCGCACGGTGGCTTCTGTTCCGTCAACATGGCCACCGCCGGTATCTACACCATGGGTGGCGCGTTTTGGGAGTTCGGCCAGCCGGACTGGGACCGCACGAAACTTTTCATGCTGTTCGGCGTCGCCGAGGATCACGACTCCAACCCGATCAAAATGGGCATCGGCCGGCTCAAGGCCAACGGCGGCCGGATGATCGGTGTCAACCCGATCCGCACCGGCTACAACGCGGTGGCCGATGACTGGGTCGGCATCACCCCCGGTACAGACGGGCTGTTCATCCTGTCCCTGATCCACGTTCTGATGCAATCCGGCCGGATCGACCTCGACTACCTCGCGCGCTACACCAACGCGCCGGTGTTGTTGAACTGCGATCCGAAATCCAAGATGTACGGCATGTTCCTGCGGAACGCCGAAGGCAAGCCGCAGGTGATCGACCGCGCGACCGGAAAACCCGCGCCCTTCGACAAACGCGGAATCACACCGGACCTGTCCGGCACTCTGCGAGAGGCCGGCATCACCCACAAACCCGTGTTCCACCAGATGGCCGAACACTTCCTGTCGCCGGATCACGCGCCAGAAGCCGTCGCCGACCGCTGTGGCGTGCCCGCCGACAGGATCCGCGCCATCGCCGCCGAACTGGCACGGGTCGCATTCGACGAGGCCTTCGAGCTGGACATCGAATGGACCGATTTTCGCGGCGAAACACACGCCAAGATGATCGGTCGCCCGGTCAGCTTTCATGCCATGCGTGGCATCTCGGCTCACGCAAACGGATTTCAGACCTGTCGCGCCCTGCATGTCTTGCAGATCCTGCTCGGCACCGTCGAGGTTCCCGGTGGCTTCCGCTTCAAGCCCCCCTACCCAAAACCGATCGAGGCCCACCCGACCCCTCATTGCGGCGCCAGCCCGAACCGCCCCCTTGACGGACCGCACCTCGGGTTTGTCCGGGGCCCACAGGATCTTGCCCTGAAACCGGATGGCAGCCCGGCCCGGATCGACAAGGCCTTCACCTGGGAAAACCCGCTCAGCGCGCATGGGCTGATGCATATGGTGATCTCCAATGCCCACGCCGGCGATCCCTACAAGATCGACACGCTGTTTCTTTACATGGCGAACATGGCGTGGAACTCGTCGATGAACACACGTGGTGTGATCGACATGCTCACCGACACCGACGACGACGGCAATTACGTCATCCCCCATATCATCTACTCCGACGCCTATTCCTCTGAAACCGTCGCCTACGCCGACCTGATCCTGCCCGACACCACCTATCTCGAACGGCACGACTGCATCTCGCTGCTCGACCGCCCGATCTGCGAAGCCGACGCCGCCGCCGACGCCATCCGCTGGCCCGTGGTCGAGCCCGACCGCGACGTGCGCGGCTTTCAATCGGTGCTGGTGGATCTCGCCAACCGCATGAAATTGCAAGGTTTCACCAAGGATGACGGCACCGCGAAATATGCCGACTACGCCGATTACATCACCCGACATGAACGCAAGCCCGGCATCGGTCCGCTCGCCGGCTGGCGTCTGCCCGCAGAAGGTTCGGGGGTGGGTGGGTCGTCGTCCGAGGCGCATGCCGAAGGACGCGGGTCACCCAACCCCGACCAGCTGAAACATTACATCGAAAACGGCGGTTTCTGGTCTCAGCACATCCCAGAACAGGCGCAGTATTACAAACCCTGGAACACCGCCTACCAGGACTGGGCGGTCAGCCTTGGCCTCTTCGACAGCCCGCAGCCCTACCTCTTTCAGCTCTACCTCGAACCCCTTCGCCGTTTCCAGATCGCCGCCGAAGGCCACGGTCAGCGTCAGCCCCCCGACCACCTGCGCGACCGCATTCGCACCACCATGGACCCGCTGCCGGTCTGGTACGACACGACCCCGCCCGAACAAGAGGCATACCCCGTGCACGCCCTCACCCAGCGGCCGATGGCGATGTACCACAGCTGGGGCACCCAGAACGCCTGGCTGCGCCAGCTGCATGGGCGTAACCCCTTGTATGTGCCCACGAACCTCATGCGCCAGCACGGGCTACAGGATGGCGATTGGGCCCGGGTGACATCCCCGCACGGGGAAATTATCGTGCCGGTCATGGAAATGGCCGCGCTGAACGACAATACCGTGTGGAGCTGGAACGCCATCGGCAAACGCAAGGGCGCCTGGGCGCTGGAGCCGGACGCGCCCGAGGCGACTCGCGGCTTCCTGCTCAACCATCTGATCCACGAGCTTCTGCCACCCAGGGGCGACGGTCTGCGCTGGGCCAATTCCGATCCGATAACCGGTCAGGCCGCCTGGTTCGACCTCAAGGTGCGGATCGAAAAAGCGCCTGACCAGACCGAGAGCCAGCCCGCGTTCGAACCGCTCGCCTCGCCGGTCGGGACCGGACCGAAAACCCTGACATGGAAAGTCGGAAAATGACCCTGCCCGCCGCCGCCGCCGCCAATGCAACCCACATCGTGACCGGCCACGGCGGCACCCGCCTGTCGGTGCCCGAATTCGGCAACGCCGACGGCCCCCCGATCCTGCTTATCCACGGTTGGTCGCAATGCCACCTCAGCTGGCTGCACCAGTTCTCCGGCCCGCTGGCCGAGCGATTCCGCCTGATCGCCCCCGATCTTCGCGGCCATGGACAGTCAGACAAGCCCGCGGAACCCGAGGCTTACAACACCTCCACCCCCTGGGCCGGTGATATCGCCGCCATCATCGACCAGCTTGGCCTGATCCGCCCGCTGCTGGTCGGCTGGTCGATGGGCGGCAAGGTTCTGATGGATTACCTGCGGGTGCACGGCGACACCGCGATCAGCGGCGCGGCCTATGTCGGCACGGCGGCCACCTCTGGCAGGCACCAGCCCGCCAGCGCCGCCGCCCAGCGCAGCGGTGACCCGGCGGTTGCCGCGCTCGATATGTACGAGGCGGATCTGGACGCCAACCTGCGCGCCACTGCCGCCTTTGTCACCGCCTGCACAGCCGAGCCGCCGGCGCCGGACGTGCTGGCCTGGATGGTCGGGTTCAACATGCTCTGCCCGCCGCACGCGCGGGCGGCGGCGCGGCTGCGCCATGACGACTACAAACCCGATCTCGGCCGCACCAGCTGCCCCTCGCTGATCATCGCCGGCGCGCGCGAACAGATCATGCCGATGGCCCTGACTGACGAGCTGTCCGGCGCCCTGCCGCAGGCGGAAACGCTGATCTACGCCGACAGCGGTCATGCTCCGTTCTGGGAAGAGGCGGCGCGTTTCAACGCGGACCTGTCCGCTTTCGCCGCCCGCTGCCAAGAGGGCAGCACATGACCGCCCTGCCGGAAACCACCCAGCGGCAGCTGGGGCTGGTGATCGACCTGGACACCTGCGTCGGCTGCCACGCCTGCGTCATTTCCTGCAAGGGT
This sequence comes from Seohaeicola saemankumensis, assembly GCF_020171285.1. GTDB lineage: Bacteria > Pseudomonadota > Alphaproteobacteria > Rhodobacterales > Rhodobacteraceae > JAIUZI01. The sequence continues at coordinate 106,354 of NZ_JAIUZI010000004.1, read as the reverse complement.
TGGAACACCGAGAACTACGGCGCGCCGCTGTCGGACCAGGATCCCTATGGCGCCGATCCCTCGGGCACCTTCCTGAACCGGGTGCACTCCTACGAAGTGCAGCCGCCTGACGGCGCGGCCCAGCTGGTCCATTTCCCGAAATCCTGCCTGCACTGCCACGATGCGCCCTGTGTCACCGTCTGCCCGACCGGGGCCAGCTACAAACGGACCGAGGACGGGATCGTTCTGGTCAACGAATCCGACTGTATCGGCTGCGGGCTCTGCGCCTGGGCCTGCCCCTATGGGGCGCGGGAACTGGACCTGGCGGCGGGCGTGATGAAGAAATGCACCCTGTGCATCGACCGGATCTATAACGAAAACCTGCCCGAAGAAGACCGCGTGCCCGCCTGCGTGCGCACCTGTCCGGCGGGCGCGCGCCATTTCGGCGATCTCGGCGACCCGGACAGCGATGTCAGCAAACTGGTGGTTGAACGCGGCGGCATGGACCTGATGCCCGAACAGGGCACGCGGCCGGTCAACAAGTATTTGCCGCCGCGCCTCAAGGACCAGATCGGCACTGCGCCCGCAGCGCCGATGCCGGATGTCACCGACCAGCCCGGCGGCTTCCTCGGTTGGCTCGACAAGGCACTGGAGAAGCTCTGACATGCATCCCGCCCCCTCCGTCATCCTGTTTTCCACCCTGTCCGGCCTCGGTTTCGGCCTGCTGTTCTGGCTCGGCCTGGGTTTCCCGGATGTCTCCGGCGGGGTGGCGTTCGTGTTCTTCGCCATCGCCTATTCGCTGGCGGTCGGCGGGCTACTGGCCTCGACCTTTCACCTCGGCCACCCGGAACGCGCGATCAAGGCGTTCAGCCAATGGCGCACCAGCTGGCTCAGCCGGGAAGGCTGGGCCGCGGTCGCGGCGCTGATCGTCGGCGCGGCATTCGGCGCAGGCCTCGTGTATATGGACCAGCGCCTTGCCGTGCTGGGCTGGGCCGCCAGCCTGCTCAGCCTCGCCACCGTGCTGGCGACCTCGATGATCTACACCCAGCTGAGAACGGTACCGCGCTGGAACATGCCGCTGACGCCAGTGATGTACCTGGCCTATGCGCTGGCCGGCGGCGCGCTTTTGGCCGGGCAGGTGAAATTCGCCATCGGTCTGCTGATTGTTGCGGGGCTGGTCCAGATCGCCTGCTGGATGCTGGGCGACCGGGCGCTGGCCGGGTCGGGCAGCACCCTGGCCACGGCCACCGGGCTTGGTCGACGCGGCGCCGTGCGCGCCTTCGAGCCGCCACACACCGGCAACAACTACCTGCTGCGCGAGATGGTCTTTGTGGTGGGGCGCAAACATGCCGCCAAGCTGCGGGTCATCGCCATCGCACTGGCCGTGGTGCTGCCGGTTGCCCTGCTGATGGCGCCGTTTCACCATGTACTCGCCGCGCTCGCCGTGCTGAGCCACGTGGCCGGCGTGCTGACATCGCGCTGGCTGTTCTTTGCCGAGGCCGAACATGTGGTCGGTCTGTACTACGGCAAGCGCTGAGCGGACCCGCAGGCCGCCGGATGACGAAAAAGGGGGGCGCTGCCCCCCCCTCTTGCCCGGCGGGCAATTCACCCCCCGGAGTATTTCAGAAGAGATGAAAGGCGGGACCGGTCAGACCGCGATCCCGGCATGTGCCATGGCGGCGTCGATCGCGGATTTGGTGCCATCCTCCAGACCAGTGAGCGGCGAGCGCACCTCCTCGCTGCACAGGCCCAGTTTCGACAGCGCGTATTTCGCACCGACCAGCCCCGGCTCGATAAAGATCGCCTCGTGCAGCGGCATCAGCCGGTCCTGATACTCCAGCGCCTTGGCGTAGTCGCCCGCCAGCGTCGCCTGCTGGAATTCGGCGCAGAGCCTGGGCGCGACATTGGCGGTGACCGAGATGCAGCCAACCCCGCCATGCGCGTTGAAGCCCAGCGCGGTGGCATCTTCGCCCGACAGCTGGATGAAATCGGCGCCACAGCTGGCACGCTGCTGGCTGACCCGTTCGAGCTTGCCGGTGGCGTCCTTGACACCGACGATCCGGGGCAGCTTTGCCAGCTGGCCCATCGTCGCCGGTGTCATGTCGATGACCGAGCGCGGCGGGATGTTGTAGATGATGATCGGGATGTCGGCGCATTCGTGCAGGGCGGTGAAATGCGCGATCAGCCCGCGCTGGGTGGGCTTGTTGTAATAGGGGGTGACCACCAATGCGCCGGCGGCGCCGACCTTTTCGGCAAACTGCACAAAGCGAATCGCCTCGACCGTGTTGTTGGACCCGGCGCCGGCGATCACCGGCACCCGTCCCGCCGCGGCCTTGACCACGGTTTCGACAACGGTTTCATGTTCCTCGTGGGTCAGCGTCGGGCTTTCGCCGGTGGTGCCGACGGGAACCAGCCCGGTGGAGCCTTCTGCGATCTGCCAGTCGACAAGGTGTTTGAGCGCGTCAAGATCCAGCTCGCCGTTGCGGAACGGGGTGACGAGGGCAGGCATCGAGCCTTTGAACATGGGGCGCTCCCTTTCGCTGCTTGTCTTGCGGGCATTTGGCGGTCAAACCCGCCTTTTGGCCGAATTGTGAGTTGATCCGGGTTGGACTCGGATTATCGTGACAGGCTCTAGCCTCGGTTGCACGGGAATTGCAAGGCATGACACGCATTCTGGCCGCCGCGATGGCGGTAATCCTGCTGTGTCTTGGCACGGCGCGATCCACGGTGGCGGACGAGGCCACGCAGCTGGCGCAGGCCATGGCGGCCATGCGCAAGGCCGAATGGGAGACCGCGCTGCAGGTTGCCGGGCCGCGCGGTTCGGTGGCGCGCGACATCATTGTCTGGCACTGGCTGCGCGCCGGTCTGGGCAGCGCCGGCGATGTCGAGGTGTTTCTGAACCGGCGCGCCGACTGGCCCGGCATGGACTGGCTGCGGCTGAAGAGCGAGCCCTCCTTTACCAATGAACCGGCCGCGCGCGTGCTGGCGTTCTTCGGGGATCAGCCGCCGCAGGGGCCCGAGGGGGTCCTGGCCCATGCCGCGGCGCTGCTGGAACGGGGCGAAACAGGCGAGGCCCACGCCGAGGTGGTGCTGGCCTGGCGCACCATGGCGATGGGGTCGGGGCTGCAGGACATCTTCCTCGACCGCTACCGCAAGCTGCTGGCGCCGCATCACGGCGCCCGGCTGGACCGGATGATCTGGGACGGTCACCTGGTCAGCGCGCGCCGCATGCTGCCCCTGGTCAACGACGGCGAACGCGCCCTGGCACAGGCCCGAATCGCCCTGCTGGATCTGGCACCCGGGGTCGATACGCTGATCGAACGGGTGCCCGCGTCGCTGAAGGACGATCCGGGGCTGGCCCATGCCAGGTTCGTCTGGCGCGACCGCAAAGGGCGCGATGACGACGCCATCGAATTGCTGCTGGCACAAAGCACCTCGCCAGCGTCGCTGGGCGAGCCTGACAAATGGGCACCCCGGCGCCGCAACCTCGCCCGCGGCGAGATGCGCAACGGTTATCCCGATCGCGCCTACCGGATCGCGGCGCGGCATTTCCTGACCCCCGAGGCGGGCTATGCCTATGCCGACCTGGAATGGATCGCGGGCTATGTGGCGCTGACCAAGCTGGACGACCCGACCACTGCCGCCCGTCATTTCGAACGGTTCGACGCGGCTGTCTCCTCGCCCATATCCAAGGGCCGCGCGGGCTATTGGCTGGGCCGCGCCTATGCCGCGGCGGGGAATGCGGACAAGGCCTATGACGCCTATGCCATGGGGGCCGAACAGCAGACCTCGTTCTATGGGCTGCTGGCCGCCGAACGGATCGGACGGCCGTTTGATCCGGCGCTGGCCGACCCGCCTGCGCCGCCACCCTGGCGCGAGGCCGCATTCCTGCAATCCAGCGTCACCAAGGCCGGGCTGCTGCTGCTGAAGGCGGGCGAGCTGAACCTTGCCGAACGGTTCCTGACCCATCTGGTCGAGAGCCTCGACGAGGTGCAGGCCAATCAACTGGGTGCCATGGTGATGGACATGGGTCAGCCGCATCTGGCGGTGATGATTGCCAAACGCGCCGCCAGCGGCGGTGTCGTATTGCCCACCGCCTATTATCCACTGCATCCTGTGGCCGGGCTGCGCCTGCCGATGGCCAAGGAAATGACCCTGGCCATTGCCCGGCGCGAGAGCGAATTCGACCCCGGCGTGGTCAGCGGCGCGGGCGCGCGCGGGCTGATGCAGGTGATGCCCCGGACGGCGGAACTGGTGGCCAGCGACCTGGGCATCGCCGCCCAGCACAGCACCGGTCGGTTGACCCGCGAATGGGAATACAACGCCAAGCTCGGCGCCAATTACCTGGCCGGGCTGGCGGCGGATTTTCGCGGCAACGTGGTGATGATGTCGGCGGGGTACAACGCCGGTCCGGGCCGCCCGATCCAGTGGATGGAAACCTATGGCGACCCGCGCGAAGGTCATATCGACATCGTCGACTGGATCGAACACATCCCGTTCAGCGAAACCCGGAATTACGTGATGCGGGTGACCGAGAGCCTGCCGATCTACCGCGCCCGGCTGGGCAAGGCGGCGCTGCCGATGCCCTTCACGCGCGAACTTGTCGGCTCAACCCTGAGCGCGTTCGCGCCATAGGGTGAACAGCCCCGCTGCCAGAACTACCCCCGCGCCGATCGCCACATTGGCCCGCAGCACCTCGCCGAACACGACGTATCCCAGCGCCGAAGCCCAGATCAGGTGGAAATAGGCAAAGGGCTGCACCGCGCCGGCCTCGGCAACCTCGTAGCATTTGATCAGCAACCAGTGACCCAGCACCCCGGACACGCACAGGACCGCCATCCACAGCTGGTCCGCCGCGACCATCGGTTCCCAGGCCCAAATGCCAATCGCCGTCATCATCACCGCGCCGGTGATCCCGGTCCAGAAAAAGCTGGTCGCGGTGCTGTCGCGGCGCGCGACATAACGGGTCAGCAGCCCGTAGACCGCGAACATCAGCGCCGAGATCAGCGGGATGATCGCCGCCGGGTCAAAGACGCCGGACCCCGGCTGCAGGATGATCAGCACGCCGACAAAGCCGACGGCAATCGCCGCCCAACGCCGCCAGCCGACCTTTTCGCCCAGGATCGGCCCCGACAGCGCGGCGATCAGCAGCGGGTAACAGATGAACACGGCCTGGCTTTCGATCAGGCCCAGAAGGGTAAAGCCGTAAACCGCCACACAGACCTCGCCCGCCAGCAGCACCCCGCGCAGCGCCTGCAGCACCGGCTGGCCGGTCCGCGCCGCGCCGCGCAGCCCGCCCGGGGCTCGCATTGCCAGCGCGATGACAAAGGCGGCAAAGAACCAGTAGCGGATCATCACCACCATCCAGGTGTTATAAGTCCCCGCCAGATGCCGCGAGATCCCGTCCTGCATCGCAAAGACCACCGTCGCCGCGATCATCAGCGTTATGCCCAGGCCCACCGAATTGCGCTGTGTCATGACAGGAATGCCCGCGTCATATGCCGTTTGCGCCCGTATCCCGGGTGGCGCTCAACGGTGAACCCGGCCGCCTCCAGCCCGCGCCGCACGAACCCCGCCGCCGTGTAGGTGGCCGCAGTGCCGCCCGGCGCGGTATGGCGGGCGACCTCGGCCATCAGATCGGGTTGCCACAGTTCGGGGTTCTTGGCCGGTGAAAACCCGTCGAGAAACCAGGCATCCGCCGCGCCGCGCCACGCGGGCAGGGTCTGACGCGCGTCGCCGTGGATCACCTCTAGCCGCAACGTCGGCAAATCACAGCGCGCCCCGGTCCACCCGGCCCAAAAACGGGCGACCCAGGGTTCCAGCTCGGGAAAGGCGTCCAGCGCCCGCGCGCGGTCTTCTGCCGCCATCGGAAACGCCTCGAAACTGGTGAACCGCAGGGGCGTGTCCTGCCCGGCCCGTTCCCAGGCCGCCCAGGCGGTCAGCATGTTCAGCCCGGTGCCAAAGCCCAGTTCAGCGATATGAAAGCCCGGCGCGAACCGCTCCGGCAGGCCATTGCCGGCCAGGAACACATGCCGTGTTTCCGCCAGCCCGTCCTGCAGCGAGAAATATGGATCGTCAAAGCGGTCCGAAACCGGAACCCCGCCATCGCGCCATGTCAGAACTGCCTGCTGGTCCGTCACCTGCGTTTCCCGTAAACCCTGCGCAACGGCGCGACACTGCAGAAAGGGGCGCGAAATGGCAATGCACGATGTGACGGTTCGGGGCGCGGGCATCTTTGGCCTGTCCATCGCCTGGGCCTGCGCCCGGCGCGGCGCGCGGGTGCAGGTCATCGACCCGCACGGTCCCGGCGCGGGGGCCAGCGGCGGGCTGGTCGGCGCGCTGGCTCCGCATGTGCCCGAGAACTGGAACGACAAGAAGGCGTTCCAGTTCGACAGCCTGATCATGGCCCAGGCGTTCTGGGATCAGGTCCGGGAAACCGGCGGCGTCTCCTCCGGCTATGGCCGCACCGGGCGCCTGCAACCCATCGCCGACGACAAGGCGCTGGCCCTGGCGCAGGCCCGGGCCGAGACCGCCGTGCCCCTGTGGCAGGGCCGCGCGCAATGGCGGGTGCGCCCGGCGGCCGATGTCGGCCCATGGGCCCCGGTCAGCCCCACGGGCATGGTGATCCACGACACGCTCAGCGCCCGCATGTCGCCCCGCCGCGCCTGCGCCGCACTGGTCGCCGCCCTCGCCGTGCGCGGAATAGAGATCGTGCCAGAGGCCCCCGACAGGGGTCAGGTGGTGCATGCCACCGGCGTCGCCGGTTTGCAGGACCTCAGCGCGGCGCTGGACAAGAACATCGGCAACGGGGTCAAGGGCCAGGCCGCCCTGCTGCGGTTCGAGGCGGGGCCCGAGGTGCCCCAGATCTTTGCCGACGCCGTGCACATCATCCCCCATGACGACGGCACGCTGGCCATCGGATCGACCAGCGAACGCGACTACGACGACCCCCATGGCACCGACGCCGGCCTGGACGAGGTGATCGAGAGGGCCCGCATTGCCGTGCCGCTCCTGCATGGGGCCGAGGTGATCGAACGCTGGGCCGGGCTGCGCCCCCGCGCCCGGTCGCGCGCACCGATGCTGGGGGCGCATCCGCTCCATCCCGGTCAGTTCATTGCCAACGGCGGCTTCAAGATCGGCTTTGGCATGGCCCCCAAGGTGGCCGAGGTCATGGCCGACCTGATGCTCGAGGGGCGCGACACCATCCCCGAGGGTTTCCGCCCCGAGGCGTCGCTGTGACCTTTGACATCGCTGCCGGATCCGGTCAGCTTGTCGCGCCACAACAAAGGACAGCCGCCCATGCCGCCCCGCGTCACCACGCTTGACCATCTGGTACTGACAGTCGCCGATCTGGCCGCAACGGTGCATTTTTACACCGATGTACTGGGCATGCGGGCCGAAACCTTCTCTCCCGCCGACGGCTCCACCCGGACCGCGCTGCAATTCGGCGCGCAAAAGATCAACCTGCACCCGGCATCCGCGCCCTTCGACCCCAAGGCGCTCTGCCCGACCCCCGGCAGCGCCGATCTCTGTTTCCTGACCGATACGGATCTGGGCGACTGGCAACGGCACCTGCACGCCATGGGCGTCGCGATCGAAGAGGGACCGGTGCAGCGCACCGGCGCGACCGGACCGATCCTGTCGATCTATATCCGCGATCCCGACGAGAACCTGATCGAGATCAGCACCGTCAAAGCATCGCCTACCGGGTGATCTCTTCTCGCAACCGGCCCATCAGGGTCTCGACCGTGGCCGCGTAACGGTCGCTTTTCAGCCGCCCGTTATCGTCGAATTCGTTCCGGCAGTTGGCGATATGCACCTCGGGCCCCTGCAGGATACGCGGCTGGAACGGGACCATGCACAGGCGCAGGATCGACTGCGACCGCTCGCCCCCCGCACGGCCCGCCGCCGCCGACATCACCGCGACGGGTTTGTCGCGCCACGGGCTGCTCTTGGTCCGGCTGACCCAGTCCAGCGCGTTTTTCAGAACGCCCGGCGGGGCCTTGTTGTATTCCGGCGTCGAGATCAGCACCGCATCCGCCGCCGCGATCTGGTCGGCCAGTGTCTGCACCGCCACCGGGATGCCATCGGCGATTTCGTCATCCTCGTCGAACAGCGGCAACCGCAGATCCCCCTCCTCGAACCGGCAGGGGCCGAACAGACGCGCCGCCTCCAGCAAAAGTTTGCGATTGGCAGAGCCGCCGCGCAATGCGCCGCACAGCCCCAGAATCCGGGGATCTGACATCAATATCACCTTCTCTGGCCGGTTTCGGTCAGTCCGCAGCTAGGGCGAACCGCCCATGTTGTCCAGCCTGCTCAGCTCTTGGTCGGGATCACGACGATTTCGACCCGGCGGTTCTGGGCCTTGCCCTCTGCCGTCAGGTTCGAGGCGATCGGTTCTTCCTCGCCGCGCCCGATGGTGGTCAGCCGGTCAAAGGTGACCCCGCCCGCCTGCAGGATATCGGCCACCGCATTGGCCCGGCGCTGTGACAGGCCGATGTTATAGGCCGCGTCGCCATCGCTGTCGGTGTGGCCGATCACCTGCACCGTCGAGGCCGGGTATTTCAGCAGCATCTGCGCCACTTTGTCGATGTCGGATTTCAGCGCCGGCTGCACGGCATAGCTGTCGGTGGCAAAGGTGATGTCATGCGGCAGCGACACGATCAGCCGGTCACCGGTATTGGTGATGGTGATCCCCTCGGATGCCAGCTGCGCCCGCAGCTCGGCTTCCTGCTTGTCCAGCTGCGACCCCAGCGCACCGCCGGCGATTGCCCCGGCGGCGGCCCCGGCCAGAACGGCGGTGGTCTTGTTCGACGCACCCGACACCGCGCCGACACCGGCGCCGAGGATCGCGCCGAACAGCGCGCCTTTCTTGGTGTTTTTCTGCGGGTCGGTGTTCTGCGCCAGCTTCGAGGGGTCGGTGCTGGTGCAGGCGCTCAGCGCAACGGCCGCGCACAGCAGCGCGGCGGCAGGGGTCTTCAGGATCGTCATGTCAGGGCCTCTTGCTCAATCCCCGGTGTCCGGGTGCCTTTTGCCCCTTATATCATAGCCAACTGGCCAAGTCTCAACCCGCGTTGCGCGCAGGCCGGCAATTCCCCGCCCAAACCGATGCCATAAATGCAATCGCTGTCACAATGCCGCGTCCGACTGCGCCGCCTCATAGGCCAGCAGCGCCCGTTTCACCGGCAACCCCCAGTGATAGCCGCCCAGCGCCCCCGACTTGCGCAGCGCCCGATGGCACGGGATGATCCAGCTGACGGGATTACGCCCCACCGCCGTGCCCACCGCGCGCACCGCGCGCGGGCTGCCCACCGATTGCGCGATCTCGGAATAGGTCGTGACCTGCCCCGAGGGGATGCGCAGCAACGCCTCCCAGACCTTGATCTGCAGCGGCGCGCCCATCATGTGCAGCGCCGTTTCCCCCTTCTGGTCATAGGCCGCCAGAACCAGCGGCCGCAGCGCCATCGGGTCCTCGATGAACCGCGCCTTGGGCCAGCGCGAACACAGGTCCTCCATCGCCGCCTCGGTGCCGGTTTCGGCGGCAAAGGCCAGCCCGCAGATGCCCTTTTCGGTGCCCATCGCCAGCGACAGGCCGAACGGGCTGTCGAACCAGCCCCAGAACACGTCGACCCCCTCGCCCTTGCGGGCGAACTCGCCGGGGCTCATCGCCTCCCAGCGGATGAAAAGGTCGTGCAGCCGGCCGCTGCCAGACAGGCCAACCGCGTGGGCGGTCTCCAGCGTGGTGAAATGGTCGTGCAGCAATGTCTTGGCATGGCCCAGCCGCAGATACTGCTGGTATTTCTTGGGCGATACCCCGACCCAGCGCGAAAACAGCCGCTGAAAATGCGCCGGGCTCATGTCCATCCGCGCCGCCAGCTCCTCCAGCGACAGATCCGTGCCGTCACGGTCGGCCGCGTCGATCAGGTCGATCGCGCGCCGCATGACCTGATAATGATAGCCTTGTTCGCCGTTTTGCACATTCATCGCGCCGTTCTCCTTGTCTTGTCCGACAATAGCGCCGCACCCCCCGCAAAAGCGACCCGGAACCTGCGCTTTGGCGTTGCGGGGACCGTCGGCGCACGGCAAAAAGACCCGCGATGGCAAAACAACTCGATTATCACACGATCCGCGAGATTTTCACCCGGTTCCAGGCCGCCGAGCCGGAACCCAAGGGCGAGCTGAATCACGTCAACGTCTACACGCTGGTGGTGGCCGTCGCCCTCAGCGCACAGGCCACCGACGCAGGTGTGAACCGCGCCACCGCCGAGCTGTTTCAGATCGCCGATACCCCGCAGAAAATGCTGGATCTGGGCGAAGAGGCATTGATCGAGCACATCAAGACCATCGGCCTGTATCGCAACAAGGCCAAAAACGTGATGAAGCTCAGCCGCATTCTGGTCGATGACTACGGCGGCGAGGTCCCCAATTCCCGCGCCGCCCTTCAGTCGCTGCCCGGCGTGGGTCGCAAGACCGCCAACGTGGTGCTGAACATGTGGTGGCATTATCCGGCACAGGCCGTGGACACCCATATTTTCCGCGTCGGCAACCGCAGCGGCATCTGCCCGGGCAAGGACGTGGACGCCGTCGAACGCGCCATCGAAGACAACATCCCGGTCGATTTCCAGCAGCACGCCCATCACTGGCTGATCCTGCACGGCCGCTACCACTGCAAAGCACGCAAGCCGATGTGCGGCACCTGCCTCATCCGCGACCTGTGCCAATTCGAGGACAAGATCTTATGAAAACCTATCAACTCGTCGGGATCGGCAATGCCGTGGTGGATGTGATCAGCCAGTCCGACGATGCCTTCCTGTCCCGCATGGGTATCGAAAAGGGCATCATGCAACTGATCGAACGCGACCGGGGCGAAGAGCTTTATGACGCGATGCAGAACCGGGTGCAGGCGCCGGGCGGGTCGGTGGCCAACACCATCGCCGGGGCCGGGGCGCTGGGGCTGGAAACCGCCTTTATCGGCCGCGTGCACGACGATGAACTCGGCCATTTCTACGCCGACGCGATGAACGAGGACGGCGTCGATTTCGTCAACCCGCCCGTTGCGGGCGGCGAACTGCCGACCTCGCGGTCGATGATCTTTGTCTCGCCCGACGGCGAACGCTCGATGAACACCTACCTCGGCATTTCCTCCGAGCTCAGCTCGCTCGATGTGCCGGGCGAGGTCGCCGGTAATGCCGAGCTGATGTTCCTCGAGGGCTATCTCTTTGACAAGGACAAGGGCAAGGCGGCCTTCCTCGAGGCCGCGCGCGACTGCCACCGGGGCGGCGGCAAGATCGGCATCTCGCTGTCCGATCCATTCTGCGTCGACCGCCACCGGCACGATTTCCTGTCGCTGATCGAACACGAGATGGACTTCGTGATCGGCAACGAGGACGAGATCAAGTCGCTCTTTGAAACCGACCGGCTCGAAGACGCGCTGGTGCTTACGGCGGGCCTGTGTTCGCTGGTGGTCTGCACCCGCTCCGGCGATGGCGTCACGGTGATGTCCGGCCCCGACCGCATCGACGTGCCGGTGACCCGTGTCGTGCCGGTGGACGCCACCGGCGCCGGCGACCAGTTCGCCGCCGGGTTCCTTTTTGGCATGGCCACGGGGCGCGATCTGGAAACCTGCGCCCGGATCGGCGGCATCTGCGCCGCCGAGGTGATCGGCCACATCGGCCCTCGCCCCGAGGTGAACATTCTGGAACTGCTGCGCGAACAGGGGATCGTCTGAGCCATGCTGAGCGACGGGTTTCACAACGTCCCGCAAGGCCGCCTGGCCACCGTGGTCACGCATCTGGAGATGCGCGAACCCGTCGCCCAGCGCCCCGTGCCGCATCCCGACGGGCTGAACCTGCGTGTCGTTCACGACCCTGACCCCGACTGGTACCGCGACCTGTTCACACGGGTCGGCGGCCACGACTGGCTGTGGTTCTCGCGCCTGCAGATGTCCAGATCCGACCTCAGCGCGATCCTGTCCGACGATGCCGTCGACATCTACGCACTGGAACGCGACGGTCACGCCGAGGGGCTGCTGGAGCTGGATTTCCGCACACCGGACGAATGCGAGCTGGCCTTTTTCGGCGTCACCGCCGCGTTGATCGGCTCCGGTGCCGGGCGCTACCTGATGAACGAAGCGGTGGCGCGGGCCTGGTCACGGCCCATCACCCGGTTTCACGTCCACACCTGCACGTTGGATCATCCCGCCGCGCTCGGCTTTTACCGCCGCAGCGGATTTACCCCGCTGCGCCAGCAGATCGAAGTCGCCCCGGACCCGCGCCTGAACGGGTTGATGCCCGACACCGCCGGCGCGCATATCCCCATGTTCCGAGAAGACCCGGCCTAAAAGGCCACGTGCCAGTAATCGCCGGTACCGATCGAGAAATTCACCGGGCCACAGCTCTGGCCGACCGACACGCCGCCGGACACCCCGCTGGAACCGACACCGACCCCGACATTGACGTTTGGATCCGGACTGCATTGTTCGCAACCCGCCACGACAAGACCTGCAAAAACCAGGGATAAAGTCAATTTCATCCTGTAACCCGCTTCCCTTCACTCGTTCCATGTGACCGGCCACCAGCCGGTACGCCGTTCAGCCTAGCGTGACGGGCGCGATCCGCCAACCGCCTTCGCCCTAACCCAGCAATGGGCGGAATTCATCGACCACCCGGGCATAGACGTCGCGCTTGAACGGAACGATACCCTCGATCAACCGGTCCGGATCCTGCCAGCGCCAGCGAGTGAACTCGGGATGATCCGTTTCGATGTCGACCTGATCGTCGCGGCCCTGAAACCGCATCAGGAACCACATCTGCTTTTGCCCGCGATAGCGCCCCTTCCAGATCTTTGGCACGATGTCATGCGGCAAGTCATAGGTCAGCCAATCCTCTGTCTGGCCGATGATATCGACCAGATCGCCGGTGACGCCGGTTTCCTCCCACAACTCGCGCAGCGCCGCATCGCGGGGCTCCTCTCCCGGATCGACACCGCCCTGCGGCATCTGCCAGGCGTCCTCGAACCGGTCGTTGCGCTGGCCGACGAACACCCCCGCCCCCGGACGCATCAACATGATGCCGACACAAGGGCGATAAGGAAGGGCGGCGATCTGCTCTGGGGTCATCTGTGCTGTCCTGTACTCGGTCTAAGGCCGGTGGCATTCGGCCGCCATGGTGTTCACCGTCCGCTGCGGAAATCAATGCCCGTTCGGCGCCAGAATTCATCCCGCGCGCGTCGTCCGGTTTCGATGACCGCACTGAACGCGCCCTGGGCGGCCTGCCCCGGTTCCTCCCGGTTGCCGCGCCGGATCGACAGGGCCGGATTGCTGATCAGGCACAGGTGCTGGGGGTGGGCCTTGCGGAACCCGTCAATCGCCATGCCGATGTCCGGCCGGCTGACACCCGGATCGGCCACCGGACGGGTCAGAACAGCCGACAGCGAACCAATCAGGTCATCCACCACACGTGCCTGCACCCCATAGCATTGGGCCGAGGACACCGGGCGGCTGATCTGCGCCACATCCCGGCGCACCCCCCGCAGCCCCTGCCGCAGCCGATGGCCGACAAACCAAAGCGCCCACTTGCGTTCCGCCGCCGCGGCGGTGATCAGGCGCTGGAACGCGGGTTCCGCCAGTTTGCTGCGAAAAATCGCATCGTCTTCGACAATCAGCGCCCGTTCGATGCCCCGATTGCTGATGTCCTTGAGAATCGCCAGATGGCTCAGAAACAGCCCGTGCGCGGCCCGCGATGCAAACCCGTTTGCCTCTTGGGGGACGGTCTGGCGCGGAACGATCATCTGACCGTCGTCAAAGCCGATCCTGGAAAGTTCCGCCCGCACATTGGGCCGCCGGCCTGCCGCTGACGGCTGGCTGATAATATAGACGTTTGAAAAATACGCAGCAAAATCCGCGCCCTGCATCCGATAATATCCCGTATGCATTGTCCCGGAGACGATTAAACACGGCGCCCGAGTCGTGGCAAGTTCGCCGCTGCGGAAAATACCCCGCATCGTGCAATTTGCGCGCCCGTGATCCTTGACGCGGCGTTCAAGGTGACATCGGGGGCACTCCTGTGAAATCTGCCCGCCAACCAAGGGAGAGGTTCATGACTCAGTACCCACATCTGCTTGCCCCGCTCGAACTGGGGTTCACCACGCTGAAAAACCGCGTCCTGATGGGCTCCATGCACACCGGGCTGGAAGAGACCAAGGACTGGAACCGGGTCGCCGAATTCTACGCCGAACGCGCGCGCGGCGGTGTCGCGCTGATGGTCACCGGCGGCATTGCCCCCAACCGCGAAGGCGGCGTCGCCCCCGGCGCGGCGGGCATGTACACCGACAAGGATGTCGCCGATCATTCCATCGTGACCGACCGTGTGCATGAAGCCGGCGGCAAGATCGCGATGCAGATCCTGCACGCGGGCCGCTATGCGTTTTCGCCCGAATGCGTCGCCCCCAGCGCCATCAAATCCCCGATCTCGATGTTCCCGCCACGCGAGCTGGACGCCGAGGGTATCGAGAAACAGATCGCCGACATCGTCGCCTCCGCCGCCCGCGCGCAGCAGGCGGGTTATGACGGGGTCGAGATCATGGGGTCCGAAGGGTACTTCATCAACCAGTTCCTGGTGACCCACACCAACAAGCGCACCGACGAATGGGGCGGCGCTTACGAAAACCGGATGCGCCTGGCCATCGAGATCGTGCGCCGCACGCGCGAGGCGGTCGGCCCGAACTTCATCATCATCTACCGCCTGTCGATGATCGACCTGATCCCCAATGGCTCCACCCACGACGAGGTGGTGCAACTGGCGCAGGAAATCGAAAAAGCCGGCGCCACGATCATCAACACCGGCATCGGCTGGCACGAGGCGCGCATTCCCACCATTGCCACCTCCGTCCCCCGCGCGGCCTTTGCCTGGGTCACCAAAAAGCTGATGGGCAAGGTGAACATCCCAGTGATCACCTCGAACCGCATCAACACGCCCGAGGTTGGCGAAGAGGTTCTGGCCACCGGCTGCGCCGATATGGTCTCGCTCGCCCGCCCGATGCTGGCGGATGCACATTTTGTCGCCAAGGCCGCCGCAGGTGAGGCCGCGAAAATCGCCCCCTGCATCGCCTGCAACCAGGCCTGCCTCGACCATACCTTCGGCGGCAAGCTGACCTCGTGCCTGGTCAACCCGCGCGCCTGTCACGAAACCGAACTGCTGATCGAACCGGCGGCGATGCCGAAATCCATCGCCATCGTCGGCGCCGGCCCCGCGGGCCTGTCCACCGCCATGACCGCCGCCGAACGCGGTCACAAGGTCACCGTCTTTGACAAATCTGACGAGATCGGCGGCCAGCTCAACATGGCCAAGCAGGTGCCGGGCAAGGAAGAGTTCTGGGGCTTTGTCGACTGGTACCGCACCATGGTTGCCGATCTGGGCATCACGCTGAAACTGGGCCGCGAGGTCGGCGCCGATGACCTGGCGGGCTTTGACGAGGTGATCATCGCCACCGGCGTCACCCCGCGCGACCCGCAGATCCCCGGACAGGACCGCGACAACGTCGTGACCTACATCGATGTGCTGCGCGGCAAGGTGCCGGTGGGCCAGCGCGTCGCCGTGATCGGCGCGGGCGGCATCGGCTTCGACGTCTCCGAATACCTCGTGCACGAAGGCACCTCGCCGACCGAGGATCTGCCCGCGTGGATGGTCGAATGGGGCGTTTCCGACCCGACCGAACATCGCGGCGGCCTGGCCCCCGAGGGCCCGCAGCCCCACGCCCCCGCGCGCGAGGTCACACTGCTGCAGCGCAAGTCCGAGGCATTGGGCAAGCGTCTGGGCAAAACGACGGGGTGGATCCACCGCGCCGCCCTGCGCATGAAAGACGTGAAATTCGTCGGCGGCGTGAACTATGAAAAAATCGACGAGGCGGGCCTGCACGTCACCTTTGGCGAGGGCCGCGAAAAACCGACGCTGATCGAGGCCGACACCATCGTGCTCTGCTCCGGCCAGGTTTCGGAACGCAGCCTTGCCGACGCGCTCGAGGCCAAGGGCACCACCGTACATGTCATCGGCGGCGCCGACGTGGCCGCAGAACTGGACGCCAAACGCGCCATCAACCAGGGCACCCGGCTGGCCGCGACGCTCTGATTCCGCGCCCAACGGACCCGAAAACCTGATACACTCTCCCTGCCGATTACGCAGGGAGAGTGGCATGGCATACGACCGCGAGTTGATTTCCAACGGCAACCCGATGGAGGCCATCGTCGGCTTCAGCCGCGCGGTTCGGGTTGGCCCCTATATCTCGATCGGCGGCACCGCCCCGGTCGGGCCGGACGGCAAGACCGTCGGTGTTGGCGATGTCGCCGCCCAGACCCGTCAGTGTATCGAGATCATCAAGGCAGCGCTGGAACAGGCCGGATCGGGCCTGCATGACGTGGTGCGAACCCGCGTGATCCTGACCGACATCGACGACTGGAAGGCCGCAATCGACGTGAGCAAGGAATACTTCCGCGACATCCGCCCGGTCGATACGATCATGGCCGTGACCCGCTTTGTGAACCCCGAATGGCTGGTCGAACTTGAGGTCGACGCGGTCATCGCCAACTGGGACGGTTAACCGCCGACATGGGCGCGGCGGCTGTCCTCGGGGGCCTCGTCGCGCTCGGTCATGCCATAGTCGCGGATCACCTGCGTCACCCGCAGCCGGTAATCGGCAAAGACCCCGCCGCGCCCCTTGGCCTGCGCGCGGCGGTGTTCGGCCAGTTGCCGCCATTGCTGCACCGCCTCTTCGTCACGAAAGAACGACAGCGACAGCATCTTGCCGGGGTTGGTGATGCTCTGGAACCGCTCGACCGAGATGAACCCGTCGACCTGTTCGGCCAGCGGCCGCATCTCGGCGGCAATATCCAGGTAATCGTCGCGCCGCCCCTCGGCGGGTTCGACCTCAAAGATGATGGCGATCATGGCTGCTCTCCCGTGGTTCCCGAGGCCAGCGTCAGCCACGTCCGGTCCTCGCGCAACAAAAACCTCTCGCGCTGCGCGAATTCATAGTTCTCGCGCCCCAGAGGGTCCTCGGCCAATCGCGCCCGATAGGCCTCGTACTCCGCCAGCGATTTGACGTGATAGATGCCATAGGCACGCGTGGTCGACCCTTCGTGCGGCGCGAAATACCCCACCAGATCGGCACCGCAGCGCGGGATCGCGGTGCCCCAGTTGCGCGCGTATTGCCGGAACTGGTCGGTCTTGGTCGGGTCGATGTGATAACGGATGATACAGGTCAGCATGGTCAGGCTCCGGTTCGTGTTGTCTCTCCCTCCTACCCTCTGGCGCGACTCGAATACTTCGACTATGGTCGAAGTATGAAAGAAGGTCCCGACATCGCCACCATCGCCGCGCTGATCGGCGATCCGGCTCGCGCCAACATCCTGACCGCGCTGATGGCGGGCAAGGCGCTGACCGCCACCGAACTCGCCGCAGAGGCCGGGATCACCCCCCAGACCGCCAGCACCCATTTGCGTAAACTGCAGGACGGCGGGCTGATCCGCGTCCTGCAACAGGGTCGCCACCGCTATGCCTCGCTGGCCGGGGACGAGGTCGCCCAGGCGCTCGAGGCGCTAATGGGCCTCGCGGCGGGCAAGGGGCACCTGCGCCTGCGCACCGGCCCGCGCGACCCCGAACTGCGACAGGCGCGGGTGTGCTACAACCACCTCGCCGGCGACATGGGCGTGCGCATGTACCGCTCGATGCAGACGCGCGGCCTGTTCCGCGTCAACGGCAACGGGATCGACCTGACCCCGGCCGGCGCGCGCTTTGTCTCTGATCTCGGCATCGACCTTGACGCGCTCACCCGCTCTGGCTCTCGCGCACCGCTCTGCCGCGAATGCCTGGACTGGAGCGCGCGGCAACATCACCTGGCCGGCAAACTGGGCCGCGCCCTGTTTCAACGGTTTGAGGACACCGGATGGGCCAAACGCGTGCCCGACACCCGGTTGGTGCGGTTTTCGGCCGCCGGAACCACCGCTTTCAACGATCTATTCCATTGAAACAATGGCATAATCGCGCTGCACGGAAACGCTGGCCACCTTTGTTTCCATGTTTCCATGCCCTCAACGATCCCCAGTAAAACCCCGATATTATCCCACCCGCGCCCCGATCTTGCCCAGATTGGCGAACATACATGGTCCTCGCTAAATGACTGAACCGAGGATGCCAAAATGGACCGACTGACCGAAATGGAAGCCTTCGCCAATGTGGTGGATCAGGGTGGCTTTACGGACGCGGCCAAGAAGATGGGCATTTCCAAATCCGCCGTTTCCAAACATGTCTCCAGCCTCGAGGCCCGCCTCGGCGCCCGGCTGCTGAACCGCACCACCCGCCGCGTTTCCCCGACCGAGATTGGCCTGGCCTACTACGACCGCGCCCGCCGCGTCCTGAACGACGCCGGAGAGGCCGACGCGCTGGTCACCTCGATGCAATCGGCCCCCTCGGGTCTGCTGCGGATCAGCGTCGCCACCGATTTCGGCGTCAATCACCTGTCGCCGGTGCTCAGCGATTTTCTCGCCGATTTCCCCGACATCACCGTCAACATGGTGCTCAACAACCGCTACGTCGAACTGATCTCCGAAGGGTTCGATATGGCCGTCCGCATCGGCGAGTTGGAAGACAGCACCCTGCGCGCCCGCAAGCTGACCGAAACCACCAAGCGGATGATCGCCGCGCCGTCGTATTTCGAAAAATACGGCCGCCCGCAAAAGATCGACGATCTGAACGAACACAAGCTGCTGCACTACTCCAACCAGTCCAGCGGCAACGTCTGGCGCCTGACCGCCCCCTCGGGCGAAAAACGCCAGGTCCGCACCGCCGGCTGGCTCAGCGTCAACGACGGCCAGTCGCTGCTGAATGCCGCCATCTCGGGGCTGGGCATCGCCTACCTGCCCAGCTATCTCTACGCCGGCGCCATGGCCGAAGGGCTGATCGAAGACGCGCTTCCCTCATTGCCAATGGAAACCCAGGGCATCTACGCGGTCTACCCGCCGGGCCGGTTCACCCAGCCCAAGGTGCGCGCCTTTATCGATTTCCTGGTCCACGCCTTTTCAGAAAAAGGTCCCACGGACTGGTGACAGGTTCATGTTGCTTCCCTTGGCAACCCAACTGCCCCCGTGCCCCGGCATGGGGGCTTATTTTTTTGCGCGCAACGGAATCGGCTCCAGCCAAAGCTCCAGCGTATTCTTCTGCGGTTTCTTCCCGCCGAACCCGGTCAGATCCTCTGCGATCACGTTGGCCCGGTACCCCAGATCCGCCAGCACGTCATTGGTCCGGCTGGCCAGCGCCCGTGCCGCCTCCCGGTCGTCGTCCCAGAAATACCGGACCTCGTGTTTGCCGGCCGCAGTGGACAGGCGCTCTTCGCCCGGCAATTCGTAGGAAAAGCGGCGCAGCTCTTCCGATATCTGTTGAATCCGCTCGCGGGCGACCCCGGCAAACTGAACATAGACCAGAGGATTGCCGTCACTCTCGGGGTCCGGCACGATTACGATCTGCTGTTCCTGGGCATAGGCGACGATTTCGTCGATCTCGCGTTGACTGACCACCGGTTCAACCGGCTCGTCGGTGACCGTCCGCTGCAAGTCTTCGACCTGGTTGCGAATACTCTCGACCAGCAAGGCCAGGCTTTCGAACCGCGCGGCAAAATCGCTGTTGGCCTGATCGCGGGCCTTTTCCCAGTCGGCCTGCCGCCGGTTTAGCGCGCCGGCCTGTGCCGCGACCTCGTCCTGATACGCCCTGGTCAGCCCCTCGATGCGGGTCCGGGCCTCGGTCAGACTGTTGTTGATCAGAATGAAATCCTCTTCGACCTCCCTCGACTTGGCCCGTACAATGGCCGTCTGCTTCTGCGTCTCCTTCTCGATCTCCAGCAGGATGTCTTCGCGCTTTTTGAGGTGCTCGGCGATCACATTGACCTGGGCCAGCGCCACGGCGGTGGCTTCGGTCGCGGCTTGCGTCGCGCCCTGCGCCTTGCTGATCGCGTCGTCCACCTTGGTTTCCGCCTCGCGCACCGCCACATCGACCCGGCCCGACGCCTTGACGGTCACATCGTTGGCCAGGTCCTCGCCCTTGGTCACCGCTCAGTTCTGCACGGTGGTGATGACGTTGTAGCCGAAAAACCCCAGCACCGTGCTGATGAACAGGCCCATCGCGGTGAAGTAGGTAACGACCCGCTTGCGGACTGTTTTTTCCAGACGGTCTGCCAGGTCCTCTTCGAGTTTCTTCAGTTTTTCCTGATCGATCTGCATGGGTTATCTCACAAATGACTGAATACAATAAGGGGTCCAAGCCCCACTACTCAACCTATCAGAGAATCACCCTTCCTGCAGTAAAATTGCCTCGACGCGGCGGTTCCGCTCGCGGCCCTCGGGCGTCAGGTTCGACGCCACCGGTGCCAGATACCCCATGCCCTCGGCGGACACCCGGTCCGCCGCCACACCGTGGGTTTCGATCAGGCGCTGGCGCACAACCGCGGCCCGCCGCCGGGACAGCTCGATATTCGCCTCCAGCGATCCCACGCTGTCGGTATGGCCAACAAACGCGATGCGATACTGCGGGTTCTCCGCCAGGAATTGAGCGATCACCTGCAACGACCGGTACGGCCCGTTTTCCAGCGTGCCGGCCCCCGATACAAACGCCAGATCGTCCAGCACGATATGGCCCTGCTCCAGCAGCAATTCGACCAAGCTGTCGTCCGTTTCTGGCTCATCCGACGGTTCGGGGCTGGCACTTGGTTCAGGCCTGTCCGGCACCGCGTCCACCGGCATGACGTCGATCACCTGCACATAGGCGGTGGTCTGGTTGCGGCTGATCAGCAGGCTGAGCGCCTGATCATCCCCGCGCAGCGCCGACAGGAATCTGAAATCGCGGATATCCACATGCATGTCCGGTGCCGGAACGATCTCGGTCCCGAACCGGAAATCAAACCCGCCGCACTGCGCCGCCGCGCATTCGAACAAGATCTCGTAACCCGCGTCTTCCAGCTGCTCCCGCAGCGGGCTCAGGATCTGCAGCGTCGTCGCCGTTCCTCGCATCCGCCAGGTTGACCGCTCGACCCGCCCCTCGACGATGCGGCCCGGTACCGCCCCGTCGGCATAGGCACCCACCGGCAGCACATAGCTGTCCAGCGGGCTGATCCGCTCCGATACGGGCTGCGCCTCGGCGGGCAGATCCAGCGCCTGGAGGCTGCCGGGGCCAAACGCCAGCGCAAGAACGGCAAGCGGGCGGATCATCTATGTTGCGCGTGGTATTCTTCGTTTGGCCACATCGCCGTGGCGCTGGCCACACGATTGGTCATGTTGAAAAATCCCGCCACATTGGCGATGTCCCAGATATCGCGGTCGCTGAACCCCGCGTCGCGCAGCGCCTGCCGGTCGGGCTCTTCGATGGTCGCGCTGGCGGTCGTCATCTTGGCCGCGAAATCCAGCATCGCGCGCTGACGGGTATCCAGCGGCGCAACGCGGTAATTCATCACCATCATCTCGCCCAGCATCGGATCGCCCGACAGTTGCCGCACGGCGGCCCCATGGGCCACCAGGCAATAGAAACACTTGTTGATCGACGACACCACCACCGCGATCATCTCGCGCTCCAGCTTGCTCAGCCCGCTGTCGGCCAGCATCAGGTCGTTGTACATCGCGGTAAAGGCATTCAGCTTGTCGATGTCAAAGGCATTGGCCTGCAGCACGTTCGGGATCATGCCCAGCTTGTCCATGCAGATGTCGAAATACTTCTGCGTGGCTTCGGGCAACGGATCGACCATCGGCAGATCCAGGGCAGTGGGCGGTTTGGGGTTGGTCACGACGTCTTCTCCTCCTGCGGCGCGCGGCGGTAATGGTACTCCCCCACCACACACATTCCGAGTCCAGAATACAAGGCATTTGCCCCGGTATTGGCTTTTGTGCACATCACGCTCAGCGTATCGGCGCCCTGCGCCTTTGCCCACAGCGCCGCGCCGCGCATCATCCAGCCGCCCAAACCCTGTTTGCGCTGATGCGGCAGGATTTCCAGCGCATGCACCATCGCCGTTCCCTGATGCATGGCGACAAAACCGGTGCCGCCGGGCTTGTCCCTGAACCGCGCCAGCAGGCCGGTCTTGGGACCATGCGCGCGTTCCATCACCGCCAGCCGTGCGGGACCGATGCCACCGGCCTCCCAGATCTCGCACATGATCGCCAGCGGCTCCCACACGTGCAGCACCCGAACCGGCGGCAGCGCGATATCGGTCAGATGTTCCACCGGGCAGGAATAGGCGGTCACCGGGTCCGCGACGGTATATCCGCGCGCCTCCAGCATCGCGTCCAGCGCCTCGTCGCCGGGGCGGATCATAAACAGCGGATCCTGCCCCAGATCGCGCATCCCCGCCTCTGCCGCCGGAATGTCCGCATCCTCGACCGGCCCCTCGGCCGTGGCGGCCGAAACCCGGCTGCCGCCGCCCTCACCCGCCCGCAGCATCCACCGGTCGTGACGGATGAACCGGGCCGCGGGCCATGTGCCATCTATGACCTCGAACAGGTCCGCGCTCAAAGTTCGACCTCCCGCGCGAGCCGGGTCACGGCGGCATCCACCTGCGCGCCCTCAACCCCGCGCACCACCACCGATGCGCCAAAAACGCCGTCCTTCTGGAAAGGGTAACAGCCGATCGACAGATCGGGGTAATCCGCCGCCAGCTGGCTCAGCGTATCGGCGATCTCGCCCTCGCCGCGCATGATGCGCAGGCTCTGCGACAACAGCGGCGCACCGCCGGTCAGCGTCGGCAGCACGCTGGCCACCATGGTTTCGAACACCGCCGGCACCCCGGCCATGACATGCACGTTCCCAAGCGTAAAACCGGGGGCCACCGACACCGGGTTGTCGATCAGCGTCGCACCATCCGGGATCCGCGCCATCCGCAGACGCGCCTCGTTCAGCACCGCGCCGGTCGTCTTGTAATGCGCCGCCAGCAGCGCGCGGGCGTCGTCGCGCACGCTGATCGGCGTGTCAAAGGCGGCGGCGATATTCTCCGCCGTGATATCGTCATGGGTCGGCCCGATACCGCCCGAGGTGAACACGTGATCGAAACCGTCCGACAACGCCTTTACCGCGGCCTGAATCGCCGTCGCGTCATCGCTGACCACCCGCACTTCGCAAAGGTCGATGCCGTGTTTCGCCAGCTCGCCGGCAAGGTAGAACATGTTGGAATCGCGGGTCCGGCCCGACAGGATTTCATCCCCGATCACCAGCATCGCAGCGGTTGGATTGGCCATGTCGCCCCTTTCCCTGAACGCGGCCTTGAAGCACCGCCCCAGCAGGTATAGGCCGGGTTCCATGCGCTTTCAAACCCCTCTTGTACCCGCCCGGCTGATCCGCCGCTACAAACGTTTCCTGGCCGATTGCACGCTCGACGACGGGCGCGAAATCACCGCCCATTGCGCCAATCCCGGTTCGATGATGGGGCTGGCGGAACCGGGCACCAAGGTCTGGCTGGAACCCAACGACGACCCCCGGAAAAAGCTGAAATTCGGCTGGCGGCTGGTCGATCACGAAAACGGCCATTTCACCGGCGTCGATACCTCGGTCCCCAACCGCGCCCTGCGCGCCGCGCTCATCGCCCGGCAGGTGCCGGAACTCGCAGACTACACCACCGTCCGCCCCGAGGTGAAATACGGCGAAAACAGCCGCATCGACTTCCTTCTCAGCGCGCCCGACCTGCCCGACGCCTATGTCGAGGTCAAATCCGTCACCCAGTCGCGCCGTCCCGGGCTGGCCGAATTCCCCGACAGCGTCACCGCGCGCGGCACCAAACACCTGAACGAACTGGCCGCCATGGCGCAGGTCGGGCACCGCGCGGTCATGCTCTATCTGGTGCAGCGCAGCGACTGCACCGCCGTCACGCTGGCCGCCGACATCGACCCGGCCTATACCGCCGCGATGGACACCGCCCGCGCCGCCGGGGTCGAGGTCATGGCGCTTGGCTGCACCCTGTCGCCCGACGGCGTCGACGTCGCCGCACCCTTGGATTTTCGCTCGGTCACTCCGGCCTGATCACCGCCACCGACGGATCATAGCTCACCGTGGTGACGTTCTTGTGCGCCGTTGGGTCCGGCGCCCAGGACGATACCATCTCGGCGATCTCCAGCCGCGCCAGTTCGCCGCTGGCCGGGTCGATATAGGCCGTGTGCAGCCCGCCGAACCAGCTGCCATGCACATTCGGGTCGGTCTTGGTGCGATAAACATAGGTGGTCCAGCTGTTGCCGCCCACTTCGGTTTGCCCGGGGCATTGCGCCTCGGTGATGTTGGCAGCGCTCTGATCCGCCATCTGGCGGGTCATCTGCTCGAAATCCTCCGGCAAGGACGACCCGGTCGGCGTCCACGGCCCCTCAAACGACGGCCCCGACCACATCTCGCCATCAAAGGTCAGATAGTAGGTCCCACCGCTCAACGCCACCGACCGCGTCACGCTGTCCCAGATCACATCGGTCACCAGGCTTTCACTGCCATCGGGCTGCACGCTGACCGTCACCTCGCGCCGCTTTGGCCGCTCAAAAGGGTCAAGCGCCCCGCCTTGATAAAGCGCCGCGATGGTATCGCGGCATTCGTCCGCATGGACCGGGGCATAAGCAGCCCCGGACAGGGCGGCGGACAGGATCAGGAAACGGAAACTGGAAAACGACATGACAAACCTCGGGCAATGAAATCGTGACCGATACGAACACATACGCAGCCTAGGGCGGCCAGCCGTCATTCCGCAAGCCCGCTGATGCAGCCCCGCAACCCTGCCCTGACCCACCGTCGCCGGCCTCTGGCACTTTTGCCGCATTTGCACTACATATTATGCAAGAGCAGAAAATGGAGCTTCTGTTGAATAACGAATTGCGTGGCCGTCTGACCAAGGACGGCATCCGGATCTATGAACCGTCGGACTTTGCCGGGATGCATGCGGCAGGGGCTGTTGCGGCTGACATTCTCGATCGCATCGCCGATCAGGTGTTTCCCGGACAGACCACCGAAGCCATCGACCGCACGATCACCGAAATGGTCGAGGCCTCCGGCGCCAAATCGGCCACCATCGGCTACAAGGGATACCAGCACGCCAGCTGCATTTCCGTGAACCACGTGGTCTGCCACGGGATTCCCGGCACCAAGGTGCTGAAAGACGGCGATATCCTGAACATCGACGTCACCGTGATCGTCGACGGCTGGTTCGGCGACACCAGCCGGATGTATGTCGCCGGCAAGCTCCCGCGCAAGGCCGAACGGCTGATCCAGGTCACCCATGACGCGCTGTTCAAGGGCATCGAGATGGTGAAACCCGGTAACACCTTTGGCGACATCGGCCACGCCATTCAGGCCTATGTCGAAGCGCACCGGATGAGCGTCGTGCGCGACTTCTGCGGTCACGGGCTGGGCCGGGTGTTCCACGCCCCGCCGAACGTGCTGCACTATGGCCGCCCCGGCACTGGCGCGGTTCTGGAAGAGGGCATGTTTTTCACCATCGAACCGATGGTGAACCTGGGCCGCCCGGAAACCAAGACACTGGCCGACGACTGGACCGCCGTGACCCGCGACAAATCGCTGTCGGCACAATTCGAACATTCGGTAGGCGTGACCGCCGATGGCGTCGATATCTTCACGCTTTCGCCTGCTGGCACCTTCCACCCGACTTACGGGGAATAACCACCCGGTTTTCCCCGTATCGGTATGCCGGTGATTTCAAACCGCCTCGGCGGGGGTCAACAGCGTCACATGGGTGTCGCCGTACCTGCGATGCTCTTGCAGGACAAAACCGGGCGGCGCGGCCATCGGCGCGTTTTCCTCCCAGACGATCAACGCACCGGGCGCGATCCAGCCCGCCGCCTGCGCAGCAGCCAGCGCCTTTTCGCCCATCTGTTTGCCATAGGGCGGATCCAGGAACACCAGGTCGCAGGGCGCATCCGGCGCCGCCCCCAACCGCGTTGCATCCCGTGTCATCAGCTGCGTGTCCGCCCCGCAGTCGAGCTTGGCCACGTTCTGCCGGATCAGCCCCTGCCCGACCCGGCCGTTTTCAACAAAGGTGACATGCGCCGCCCCGCGCGACAGCGCCTCCAGCCCCAGCGCCCCGGTGCCGGCAAACAGGTCCAGCACCCGCGCTCCTTCGATAGCATCGCGGCTCGTCAGCACGCTGAACAGGCTTTCGCGCACCCGGTCGCTGGTCGGGCGCAGATGCGCCCCTGCGTCTCCCTTGCCGACCGCCGCCAGCGGGCGGCCCCGGAACCGGCCCGCGATGATCCTCACGCGCGCATCAGCGCCTTGAGATCGGCCGCCGGGTCGGCGATCACATCGGGGTCGGCGGTCTTGCCCGCATCGATCAGCCGCTTGCCGATCATATAGGCGCGCGGGTCGTTCATCGCGTCCACCGCCAGCAGTTGCGGCCCCTTGAAATACCAGTACGAAACGGAAGAACCCTCTCCGGGACGTGTTACAATACGGTCAAAACCGGTGTTCAAACCCGCGATCTGCAGTTTCACGTCATATTGGTCCGACCAGAACCACGGCTTGGGCACATAGCCGACTTCCGCTCCCAGCATGTTGCCCGCCACGCATTCCGCCTGGTCGATGGCATTGGGCACGCTCTCCAGCCGCAGCCGCCCGTCACCATGCGGGAACGAGGCGCAATCGCCCGCCGCCCAGATCGACGGGTCCGATGTCTGGCCAAGGCTATCTGTCTTGATTCCATTATCAATTTCCAGCCCGGCCAGCTCCGCCAAACCGGTCGCCGGGGCAATCCCCACACCCACGACAACAAAGTCCAGATCCAGCTCGGAACCATCACTCAGCACCGCGCCAGTCACATGGCCGTCGGTACCCGTCAACCGGTCCAGCCCGACACCTTCGCGAATATCGACCCCATGGCCGCCATGCAGCTTGCGGAAGTAATCACTCGTCTCCGGCGCCGCCACCCGCTGCAAAATCCGGTCGGCCATCTCCACCAGTGTGACCTTGACGCCGCGCTTGGCCGCGACCGCCGCCGCTTCGAGCCCGATGTACCCGCCACCGACGATCAAAACGCGTTTTTCTTCAACGACATAGGGGGCCATGGCATCCACGTCCGCCAGGGTGCGTACCGTGAATACGCCCTTCAAATCACCGCCGATAGCGGCCGGCAACCGGCGCGGATCGGACCCCGTGGTCAGCGCCAGCTGGTCATAGGCAATCACCTCATCGCCGACCGTCACAGTCTTGGCCGCCGGGTCTATGGCGGTCACCGTCTGACCCAGCCGCAGGGTGACATTCTGATCTCCATAGAAATTCTCGGGCCGCAGGTACAGCCGCTCCAACGCCATGTCGCCCAGCAGGTAGGCCTTGCTGAGTGGCGGCCGCTGGTAGGGAACGACCGGCTCCGCCCCGATCAGGGTAATCTCCCCTTCAAACCCATCCTTGCGCAACTTGGCCACCAAAGATGCCCCTGCCTGCCCTGCGCCGATCACGACAAAATGACTCATCTGCCCTGTTTCCCCCGATTTTTCTGGTCTCGTTCCGACGAAACCCTATATGCGCACAGGATGGAAACGCAATTCGATCAAAGAGGTAATTCATGACGATTTCGACCGGAGACCAGCTGCCAGAGGCAACCTTGCTTCGTATAGGCGACAATGGCCGCCCAGAGGCGGTCGCGCTGGAGGATCTGACCAGAGGTCGCAAGGTGATTGTCTTCGGGCTGCCCGGTGCCTTTACGCCGACCTGCAGCTCGGCCCACCTGCCCAGCTTTATCCGCACCCGCGCCCAGTTCGCCGACAAGGGCGTGGACGAAATCATCTGCGTGTCTGTCAACGATCCTTTCGTGATGGCCGCCTGGGCGCAGGCCAGTGGCGCGGACGAGGGCGGCGTAACGCTTCTGGCCGACCCAGCGAGCGAATTTACAACCGCGATCGGCATGAACTTTGATTTCCCCCCCTCCGGGTTCCACGGCCGGTCGATCCGATACGCGCTGCTTGTCGAGGACGGCGAGGTCAAGATCGTCCAGACCGAGGAAGGCCCGACCGTCTGCGAGGCCACAGCCGGCGAAGGTCTTCTGGCAGTGATGTAGATGCCAGCGGGGTTCTGCCTGTCCGGCCGTTCCCCGTTGACCAGGCTTGTCGTTAAGTGGTTTGCTCCCGGCATTGCCGGGAGTTTTTTCATGCGACGTAACCTAGTTCCACTTGCCGCCCTGTTCATGACCACGCCCCTGTGTCTTGCCGCGCAGGAGATCGCGGATACGATCTATCAGGGCGGGCCAATCCTGACGATGGAAGACGACCTGCCGCGTGCGCAGGCACTGGCGGTCAAGGACGGCCGTATCATCGCCGTTGGCAGCGCCAAAGACATCTCGCAACACAATGGCGCGGACACCCGGATCGTCGATCTAGACGGCAAGGCGCTGCTGCCGGGGTTTGTCGATGCGCACGGGCATGTCTTTGCCGTCGGTCTGCAGGCAATGGCGGCCAACCTGCTGGCAGCCCCCGACGGGACGGTGAACGACATTCCGTCACTTCAGCGCGTTCTGACCGAATATGCCGCGCAGAACGCCGACCGGGTCAAGGCCGTCAATGCCATTATCGGCTTTGGCTATGATGACAGCCAACTGGCCGAACAGCGCCACCCGACCCGCGAGGATCTGGATGCCGTTTCGACCGACATCCCGATCTATGTCATTCACCAGTCCGGCCACCTCGGTGTGGCCAATTCCCCCGCGCTGGCTCTGGCCGGTCTGACACCCGAGTCCAAGGAGATGCCCGGCGGCGTGATCCGGCGCGGCGAGGATGGGAAAACACCCAACGGCGTGCTCGAGGAAACACCGCATTTCGCCGCCCTGCTGGCGGTTCTTCAAAACCTCGACACCGACGGCTCGATGACCATTTTCCGGGCCGGGACCGAACTGGTCGCCAGCTATGGGTACACCACTGCGCAGGAAGGTCGCGCAACAACCGGTCAGGCCCAGTTGATGGCGGCGGTCGCCGCCAGCAGCGAGGGGCTGAAGATCGACGTGGTGGCCTATCCCGACGTTCTGGTCGACCGCGATTTCATCGCGCAAAGCGTATCGCGGGACTATGAAAACCGGTTCCGTGTCGGGGGCGCAAAGCTGACCATCGACGGCTCTCCGCAGGGGTTCACCGCCCTGCGCGACCGGCCCTATTACAAGCCGCCGGCGCATTTCCGCGCCGATTATGCCGGCTATTCCGCCGCCAGCCCCGATCAGGTCTTTGACGCGATCGACTGGGCGTTTGACAACGACATCCAGATCCTGACCCATTCCAACGGCGAGGGCGCAAGCGACATGCTGATCGCCGCGATCAAAACCGCCGCCGAAAAACACGGCAACGACGACCGGCGGGCCGTTTTGATCCACGGTCAGTTCCTGCGCGAGGATCAGGTCGATGCCGTTAAACGGCTCGACATGTTTCCCTCGCTGTTTCCGATGCACACCTTCTACTGGGGCGACTGGCACAGGGAACGGACCGTTGGTCCGATCAACGCCGAAAACATCTCGCCCACCGGCTGGGTGATGGAGCGCGGCATGAAATTCTCGACCCACCATGACGCGCCGGTCGCCTTTCCCGACAGCATGCGGGTGCTGGATGCCACGGTCACCCGGCGGTCGCGTTCGGGCGATATCATTGGCGCGCGCCACCGGGTCGACGTGATGACCGCGCTCAAGGCAATGACAATCTGGCCGGCGTGGCAGCATTTCGAAGAGGATCACAAGGGATCGCTGGCGCCCGGCAAACTTGCCGATCTGATCATCCTGTCGCAGGATCCGACAGCGGTAGATCCCGAAACGCTGGACCAGATCAAGGTGCTGAAAACCATCAAGGAAGACGTGGTGATCTTTGAACGTGGTCCCGACGACACCCGCCAGGGCCAACTGAACTGGCGCCCGCCGGCTCACATGGCGGATCCGGTCTCAGAGATGTTGCGCGCGGCGGCCGCGTCCCACAGTCATGGCCCCGGTAGCGCGCATTCCGCTGCCTGCGCCAGCGGGTTTCTGACGGCCGCGCTGGCGCCTATGTTCGACCGCGTCGCCGGTACGCTGCCTGCCAGCAATTGAACCGATACGGGGTCAGACCAGGCTGTCCATCTTGCGCGCCAGCTTGGCGTCCAGCGCGCTCAGGCCGCCGACGTCATGAGTGGTCAGCATTACCTCGACCGTGCGGTAGACATTGCGCCACTCCGGGTGATGGTCCCATTTCTCGGCCCAGATCGCCGCGCGGGTCATCCACCCGAACGCATCGACAAAACTGTCGAACACGAATGTCTTGGTAATGGCATCGCGGTCCGCCATGACCGTCCAGCCGTTTTTCAGCAGCGGGTCCAGCAACGGGCCACGGGCTTCTTCGGACAGGTGTTCCATCACTCTTGTTCCTCCACCTGCAGTTTCCTGAACGGGCCGTAATCGGTCAACACCTCGATCTCTTCGGCCACGGCATCGCGTTCGGCCTCAAGAAACCGGGCGACGGCATCCGCAAACCCCGGATCTCCGACCCAGTGCAGGCTGTGGGTCTGTGTCGGCAGGTAGCCGCGCGCCAGCTTATGTTCCCCCTGCGCCCCGGCCTCGACCCGTTTCAGGCCCCGGCGGATCGCGATGTCGATGGCCCTATAGTAGCACAGTTCGAAATGCAGACAGGGATGATGTTCGCGGCATCCCCAGTAACGCCCGAACAGCGTCTCGCGCCCGACAAAGTTCAGCGCCCCGGCAACCCAGCGGCCCTCGCGTTCGGCCAAGATCAGAACCACGTCATCGCGCATATGCGCCTGCACCTCGTCAAAGAACGCCCGGCTGAGGTACGGCGAGCCCCATTTGCGCGCGCCCGTATCCTGGTAAAAGACCCAGAACGCCTCCCAATGCTCGGGCCGCAGAGCGTCGCCGGTAAACTCGTGGATCGTGCCGCCAAAGGCATTGGCCTGCGCCCGCTCCTTGCGGATGTTCTTGCGCTTGCGCGATGACAGGCTGGCCAGGAAACCGTCGAAATCGGGGTAGTCGTGGTTTTGCCAGTGAAACTGCTGGCTGGCGCGCGGCATCAGCCCCATCTGCGCGCCCATCTCGGCCTCGTCCCCGGTGCAGAAGGTGACATGCAGCGACGATATCTGGTTGTCGGCAGCCAGTTGCACCGCCCCCTGCACCAGCGCCTGCTGACCGATCCCGTCATAGCCCGGCCGAACCAGGAACCGACGGCCGGTGGCGGGCGTAAACGGCACCGCGATCTGCAGCTTGGGGTAATATTGCCCGCCGGCGCGCTCATAGGCATGGGCCCAGCTGTGGTCAAAGATATACTCGCCCTGGCTGTGCGATTTCACATACATCGGCGCACATGCGATCAGCATCCCGTCCAGATAGGCCGTCAGATACTGCGGCTGCCAGCCGGTGCCACGCCCGACCGATCCGCTGTCCTCCAACGCCTTGAGAAACCGATACGTGGAAAAGGGATCCATCGGCGGCCCGCCGTCCGCCACCTCCGGGCAGGCACAGGCATCCCATTCGGCCGCCGTGATTTGAGACAGCGACGCCAGCACCTGAACTTCGATCTGTGCCTGATCCATGATCCCTCCGCGCCTGACCACTATCTGTGGTCCTGCCGCCCGGTATCAACCCGCAAGCGGCGCGGCGTAACCTTCGAAGGTCACATTATCGGCAATGCGCCGTGCCTCTGCCTCTGCTTCGGGCGACCGGATGGTCCAGCACAGCACCGGCACGCCCTGCGCCTTCAGCTCGGCCACCCGGGCCCGCGGCAAATCCTCCGCCTCGTGGCTGATGAACGCCGCCTGGACCCGGTCAAAATCTGGGATCGCGCGCAGCCGCTCGCAGGTGGCGCGGGACAGCGGCCAATCGGCGGGCTCATAGGCGCTGGTCACCAGCCCACGCGGCACGTCGGGCGCCAACCGCGCCATCTCGGCCACGCTGTACGGGTTGAACGACATCACCGCCACCGGACCGGCATAGCCCGCCAGCGCCCGGGCGCAGGCGGCCTCGAGCGGACCGATATCCGGCCCCATGCCACCGTCCTGATCCTTGATTTCGATCAGCAGTGGCACCTGCCCCGCCACCAGCGCCAGCACCTCGGGCAGGGTGGGAATGGTTTCGCCGTCACCGCCGCTCAGCGCGATGTCCTGTGCCTCGGCCGCAGTGATCCGCCGGATCGGCCCCGAAACACCGGTCAGCCGGGCCATGTCGTAGTCATGAAAGACCATCGCCTGCCCGTCCGAGGTCAGCTGCAGATCAATCTCGATTCCATATCCCGCAGCCACCGCCGCGCGGATTGCGGCGCGGCTGTTTTCGGGCCTCTGCTGCGTCAGATCGTGCAACGCGCGATGGGCCAGCGGCACGCGCAGAAACGCGTCAGGCAAAACCGGGATCATTTGATCTGAAAGATGCCTTCGATTTCGACCGCCACGCCAAGCGGAAGCGAAGCCGCCGAAACGGCCGAACGCGAATGGCGGCCAGCCTCGCCCAGTGCCTCGACCAGAAAATCGGAGGCGCCGTTGACCACTTGCGGCTGTTGCGTGAAATCGGCGGTCGAGTTGACAAAGCCGGTCAGCTTGACGACGCGCACGAGCCGGTCCAGGTCACCGCCGCAGGCCGCCTTGACCTGCGCCAAAAGGCCAATGGCACAGCGCCGCGCCGCACCCGCGCCGGCCTCGACATCCATGTCGTCGCCCAGCTTGCCGGTGATCAGCCCGTTCGCGTCCATCGAGATCTGCCCGGACACGTAGACGATATCGCCGACCTGTACGAAAGGCACATAGTTCGCGGCCGGTGCCGGTGCATCCGGCAGTTCGACGCCCAGGTCTTTCAGTTTTGCCTCAAAGCTCATCGCGCATCTCCCCTGTGAGTTCGCAGGGACGCTAGCCGGGATGGATCACCGGGAAAAGGGGCGATCAGGTTTCCCGGAACGCTTTGGTGAAATAATCCGCCAGCGGTTTGATCAGATAGGCCAGAGGCGTGCGATCTTCGGTCTTAATAAAGGTTTCAACCGGCATGCCGGGGATCAGCACGGTGCCCGCGGGCAGCCGCGTCAGCTCTCCCTCATTCAAGACGATCTCGGCCCGGTAGAACGACAACCGGCTTGCCTGATCCTCGAAAGCGTCGGCCGAGACCTGCTTCACGGTCCCCGTCAGCTCGGGCGTATTGCGCTGGTCCAGCGCAGAGAACCGCAGAGCGACCTCCTGGCCGACGAAAATCTGGTCGATGTGGATCGGTTCGACCCGCGCGGCGATGACCAGCGGGCGGTCTTGCGGCACCAGGTACAGCACCGGGTCGGCGGCGCGGATGACCGAACGCGGTGTGTGCACCTGCAGCCCATAGACGATCCCCGACACCGGCGCGCGAATGTCCAGCCGTTCCAGCCGCTCCTGCAGAGAGCGGCGCTGTTCGGCCAGTTCCAGCTCGCGGTAGCGCAGGTCGCGCAGGCGCGCGATCGCTTCTTCGCGTTGCTGAGTGCCCAGCTTGAGGATCTCGATCTCGATCTCGGTGATCCGACCCTCGGCCTGCGCCTCGCTGGCGGTCAGCTCGCCCAGCGTCCCTTCGAGGTTGGCCGACGTCCGGCGCAGGTTTAGGACGGTGGCGGCTTGTGCCAACCCCTTGTCGAGCAGGGACTGCTGGTTGGCCAGTTCCCTCGCGATCAGGTCGATCTGCACCTTGAGCGAGCTTTGCTGCGCCTTGATGCCAACGATCTGATCGCGGATCTGTGCCCGTCGTTTCTCCAGCTGATCAATCTCGCGCGCGACGGAATCGCGGCGGGCCTGGAACAGGCGGGACTGCCCCTGCACCAGTTCGGCCACCTCCGGGCGCTCTGCGGCAATGGCCAGCAGTTCCGGGTCGAACGTCACATGCGATGTACCATCCCGTTCGGCATCCAGCCGGCCGCGGCGCGACATCAATTCGAACAGCTGCCCCTCGACAATCAGCTTCTGCGACCGCAGCAGGCTTGAATCCAGCCGGATCAGAGTCGCCCCCAATTCGACCGAGTCGCCCTCTTCGACCAGGATTTCGGCCACAACACCGCCATCGGGATGCTGAACAACCTGCCGGTTCCGGTCGACTTCGATCCGCCCTCCGGCGACGATGGCGCCAGAGATCGAGGATGTCACCGCCCAGGTTCCGAAACCGCCAACCAGCACGAGAAGCCCGATCATGCCGATGATTACAGGGCGGCGCGCCGACCATTTCTGTGCGCTCATCGGACACCTCCCATGGCGGCGGTTTTCTGCAGCTGTTCGTGGTTGGCGACCATCTTGCGCAACACCTCGTCCTTGGGCCCGAAGGCGGCCCGCGCCCCGTGGTCGAGCACCAGCAACATTTCGCATTCCTGGATCGCCGAGGGCCGGTGCGCCATGATCAGTACCGAGCGTCCTTCGGCCTTCATCGCCTTGATCGCATTGTTCAGCGCGACCGATCCCTCGTTGTCGAGGTTCGAGTTCGGTTCGTCCAGAATCAGGATCACCGGGTCGTCGTACATCGCGCGGGCCAGGGCGATCCGCTGCATCTGGCCGCCGGACAGACGCCCGCCGCCAGCGTTGACCTTGGTGTCATAGCCGTCGGGCAGTTCGACGATCATGTCGTGTGCGGCCGCTTTCTTGGCCGCCGCGACCACCTTTTGCGCATCGGGTTGCGACGATAGCCGGGCGATGTTTTCAGCGATCGTGCCCTCGAACAGCTGCACCCGCTGCGGCAGATATCCGATGTGCGCGCCCAGGACACCGGGCGCGTATTGATCCAGCGCGGCACCATCCAGCCGAATGGTGCCGCCGGCAGGTTTCCACACCCCGGTCAGCGCCCGCGCCAGCGTGGACTTGCCCGCACCCGACGGGCCAATCACGCCCACGGCCTGCCCCGGCTCGATCTTGAAGCTGATGGTGCGCAGCTGCGCGCGCGTGTCGCCCGGCGGCACCACCGTCAACGACTGCACGTCCAGTTTCGCCTTGGGCACGGGGAGCTCCATGCGCTTTGCTTCCGGCGGGACGGTATCCAGCAGCTTGGCAAGGTTGGTCCATCCGCGCCCGGCGCGCTGGACCAGCGGCCACTGGCCAATGGCCAGCTCGATCGGCGCCAACGCCCGCCCCAACAGGATGGACGACGCGATCATGGCACCCGGCGTGACTTCGTTCAGCAACACCAGATAGGCGCCCAGCCCCAGCATTGCCGATTGCAGGAACAGCCGCAGCGTCTTGGTCATGGACGAAAAGGTACCGCCCACGTCGCTGGCGGTGACACTGGCGACCAACGATTCCTCGCGCGTGCCTTTCCAGCGATCGAATGCGGCATCGCGCATACCCATCGCCTGGATCATTTCCGCCTCGTTGCGGATTTCCTCTGACATCATGGCGGCCCGATGCGTCGCAATGTTCGCGCCCAGAACGGGACGCCGGGAAAACGCCTGATTCAGCAATGTGATCAGGACCAGAACCGCGCCGCCCACCAGCGCCAGCATCCCCAGCCAGGGGTGAAACAGCATGATCCCGGCCAGAAACACCGGGGTCCAAGGCATGTCGAACACCGCCATCAGCACGGGCGACGAAATCAGCCGCTGCACCGACTCCAGATCGCTGAGGCCGGTCTGTGCCTCGGGTTCCGACGCGACGGCGGACCGCCGGATCATCGCGTCGAACACCCTGTGGTCCAGCGCCGCCTGAAATCGGGCCCCGGCCCGCGCCATGATCCGTCCGCGCGTATAGTCCAGAATGCCCATCACGCCATAGAGAAAGGCCACCAGCATTGACAGCGCCACCAGCGTTTCCACCGACCGGCTGCCCAGCACCCGGTCATAAACCTGAAGCATGTACAGCGGTCCGGTCAGCATCAGCAGGTTGGCAAAAAAGCTGAACAAGCCCACCGCCCAATAAAGCGACCGGCTTTGCTGTCTGGCCGCGCGCAACTCGGCACGTCCGTTAGGGTGAATTTCCGCCGCCATCGCTACACGCCTTACATGCCCCGGACCATCGCAGAGGCGTCTGTGGCGCATTTGCGCCAGCCATCGGGTCCTGTGTTTCCATACCGCCACAAATCCTTTAAGGGAAAGCTTAACATCTTTGAACTGCCTGTATTTGCGCTAAATCTGAACTGTTATGTCGAAACCGCAGTACGCAACCGGAAATCAGACCGAATGACACCCAAAACCCGCATGTTGGTAGCCGTCCTCGCGGCGGTTCTGGCAGGATTTTTGTCCGGCTGCGCGACACCTACGCCCGAACAAAAGGCCAGCGGCGAGATTTTCGATCCTTACGAGGCCACGAACCGCAAGATGCACGCCTTTAATCTGGGGGTCGACCGGGTGCTGTTCCGCCCCGCATCAAAGGGCTACGTGACGGTTATTCCCGAGCCGGTCATCGACAGTTTCAATTCCTTTGCCGACAACCTGTCGATGCCCAGCAATGCGGTCGACTACCTGCTGCAGGGCAGGTTAAAGGAATCGGGCATTTCGCTGCTCAGGTTCACCATCAACACCACCATCGGTTTTGCAGGGCTGGCCAACCCGGCGTCCGAGTTCGGCATTCCCGAGGTCGATACCGACTTTGGCGAGACGTTGCATGTCTGGGGCTTCGGCGAAGGCGCCTATATGGAGCTTCCCCTTTATGGGCCGACCACCGCACGCGACGCCGTCGGCGTTGTGACCAACCTGTTTACCAATCCCATCGACTTTGCCCCGACCCGGCCCGTCGACAACCTCGGCGTTTACACCGAGCTGCTTCGGCGGCTCAGCGACCGCGGTCGTTTCGCGGACACGGTGGATTCCATTTTGTACGACAGCGCAGACAGCTACGCCCAGGCACGCATTCTTTATCTGCAAAACCGCCGCTTCGAACTGGCAGGTGAAGGCGAGGATGCCTATCTGGATCTCTACACGGACCCCTATGCGATTGACACGGAAGGATTCTGACATGTTCCGACTGACCCGGCGCTCTTTTTCGCTGAGCCTGGCAGCCGCGACCGGTGCCGCCCTGGTTCCGGCGCAACTTCTGGCCCTGACAGAGTCCAGCGCCAAAAAGCTGATCGACAGCCTTGTCGCCGACATCAACAAGGTCATCGCATCGGGCAAGTCGGAAACCGCCATGTACAAGGATTTCGAGCGGATCTTTGCCCGCTATTCCGACACCTCCTATATCGCGGCATATGCGATGGGGGTGGATGGCCGCCGCGCGACGTCCGCGCAGAAAAAGCAGTTCTCGAAAGCGTTCCAGCAATATATCTCGCGCAAATACGGCAAACGGTTTCGCGAATTCATCGGCGGACGGCTGGAAGTCACCGGCGTTCGCAAGGTCAAGAGCTGGTACGAAGTGTCGACACTGGCGCACCTGCGCGGCGAGGCCCCCTTTGAGGTCACCTTCCATGTATCCGAACGGACCGGCAAAGACCTGTTCTTCAACATGTATATCGAAGGCGTGAACCTGCTGTTGACGGAACGCACCGAAATCGGCGCAATGCTGGACCGGCGCAAGGGCGATATCGACCAGATGATCGCGGACCTGAAGCGGGCGGGTTAAGCCGCCGACGACCTATCGGGTCTTGTTATCGGGCGGCGTCCCACCGCCGCCGCCAAAAATGTCCTTCAAAATCTGATCCACGGCCCCGCCGATACCGCCGCCCACCGGTTTCTTGCGCGTCGGCGCCGGAGCCTGTTTTGGCGGAACCGGGCCGCGCATCGGCAGCGGTTTCGGCTCCAGACCCTCGTGAACGCGGATCATGGTTTCGCGCCAGATCTCCGCCGGCAGGCCGCTGCCCGTCACCCCCGCCAGCGGCGTATTGTCATCGTAGCCCATCCAGACTCCGGCCACGTAATTTGCCGTGAACCCGATGAACCACGCATCCCGCGCCTCCTGGCTGGTCCCGGTCTTGCCCGCCGCCTGCCACCCCGGCAGCTTGGCGCGCTGTCCCGTGCCTTCGGAAATCACCTTTTCCAGCATCCAGATCAACTGCTCGGCGGCTTCCGTCCGGATCACCCGTTCACCTATCCCGCCCGACGCGCCGATCAATGTCCCGGACTCGCCCGCCAGCCGCAATTCTTCCAGCCCGAAAGGCGTGACCGACGACCCGCCGTTCAGAATACCCGCGTAAGCGCCGGTCATTTCGATCAGCGTGCTTTCCGAGGCCCCCAGCGCCAATGCCGGCCCCGCCGCGAGGTCGCTTTCGATCCCGAATTCGCTAGCCACCACCCGCACGTTCTCGCGTCCGGCCCGTTCCGACGTTTTCACCGCCGGAATGTTCAGCGACTTTTTCAGCGCCTCGGTCAGGGTCACGCGGCCATAGAACTTGTTGGTGTAGTTCTGCGGACACCACTCGCCCGAGCCCGGAATGGTCATGCAGAACGGTTCATCCATCACCATGTCCAGCGGCGATGCGCCCAGATCGAGCGCGGTGGCATAGACAAACGGCTTGAATGACGACCCGGTCTGCCGTTTGGCCTGTGTCGCGCGGTTGAACACGCCGCTGACCCGCGTCTTGCGGCCCCCGACCATGGCCCGCACCGCGCCGTCCGCCGACATCACCACGATCGCGGCCTGCGCCTTGGACCCTTCGCGCACCTTTTCCTGGAACACGAACTTCAGTGCCTCTTCGGCGGCGGACTGCAGGTGCTGGTCCATCGTCGTGCGGATGATCACGTCTTCGGTGGTCTTGTCCCCGAAATACTCCGGAATCTCGTCCATCACCCAATCGGCAAAGTAGCCCCCGGCACGGGCCGCCGCCGCTTCGGAGAGCTGCGCGGGGTCGTCGATCGCGTCCTTCGCCTGCTCGGCGGTCAGGTAATCCTGGTCCTCCATCAGCCCGACGATCACCCCGGCGCGGTTCTGGGCGCGGGTCAGGCTGTTGGTCGGCGCATAGCGTGTCGGCGCCACCAGCAGCCCCGCCAGCATCGCGGCCTCCGCCGGGCTGACCTGTGCCGCCGATTTGCCGAAATACCGCTGGCTCGCGGCCTCGAACCCCCGCGCACCCGCACCCAGAAAGGCGCGGTTCATATAGATGTTGAGAATTTCGTCCTTGCTGTACTTGGCCTCCATCGCCATGGCAAAGATCGCTTCCTTGATCTTGCGCGCCAGAGTCCCCTGACGGCAGGCGGATTCGTACTCGGCTTCGGTCTGGCCTGATGACGGGTCGTAGGGCTCTCCCAGACACAGCAGCTTGGCGGTCTGCTGGGTGATCGTCGAGCCGCCGTGCCCCGACAGCGGCCCGCGTCCTTCGCTCAGGTTGATGCGCACCGCGCTGGCCACGCCACGCGGGCTGATTCCGAAATGGCGATAGAACCGCTTGTCCTCGGTCGCAATGATCGCGTTCTTCAGATGCGGCGACACCGTTTGCGTGGTTACCACGCCGCCAAACTGGTCGCCGCGCCAGGCAAAGACCTGCCCCTCGCGGTCCAGCAGTGTCACGGATCCACGCGCACGGCCGTCCAACAGGGCCGAGGCCTCAGGCAACTGCAGATACTCTATGCCCACCGCAATCGCGATTATCAGCGCCACGACCATGCCAACGCGAGAGGTTACCTTCCAGATCAGCCTCAGGATCCAGGCGAACACCGCGCGAAAGAATCCGCGAATGCCGCCGCCCCCCGAACCCGACCCACCCTTTGTTTTCCGCGGCGTCCGGCGGGCTGCGGGCTTGGGTTTGGCTTTCGGCTTGGGTTTCGGCTTTGCGCTCGGCTTGGCTTTCGGTTTGGCCGCAGTCGTGGTCCGCCCCTTGGACGGATAGCGTTTGTCCGCCACCAAAGGCGGCTTGCGCCGCGATGAATCAGCCATTTCGAAACCTGCCCGCATATTTTTCTTGTCACCATAATACGGAACCCCGACAGATTTGTTGAGAGGTTGATGTCCTTTCCTTGCACATTCCCAATTCGACTATTTTTTGTGCACATGCCGCTTTTTGTGCAAATTTTGTGCAACTTCTATGGGCAACCCGTTCATTTCCCGGGCTTCACGGTTCCATTTACAGGCCACTCGCGCTCTGGATGCCGGTGCCAATTGCAGGACAACCTGCCGAGTGAAGGGGACGAACGTGAAACTCATCATTGCGACAATCAAACCGTTCAAGCTGGAGGAGGTCCGCGAAGCGCTGACCGAAGCCGGCGTGCGCGGCATGATGGTGACTGAAATCAAGGGCTTCGGATCGCAGTCCGGCCACACCGAAATCTACCGCGGCGCCGAATACGCCGTGAATTTTGTGCCAAAGATCAAACTCGAGATCGTGGTTGCCGCGTCCATGGCAGACCAGATCGTCGAGACCATCACCAAAACCGCCCAGACCGGCAAGATCGGCGACGGCAAGATCTTTGTGCTGGACGTGCAGCAGGCGATCCGCGTGCGCACCGGCGAAACCAACGAAGACGCGCTGTAAGGCGCGCGCGCAAACCAAGGGATACGAAACATATGAAACTGCTCAAGACACTCGCTCCGGCTGCCGCGCTGATCGCGCTGCCGTCGCTGGGTCTGGCCCAGGATGGACCGACGCCGGGCGTCAACGCCTCCACCGACTCGGTCTTTATCTTCAACTCGCTGCTGTTCCTGATCGGCGGCTTCCTGGTGTTCTGGATGGCAGCTGGTTTTGCCATGCTCGAAGCTGGCCTGGTGCGCTCCAAGAACGTGACCATGCAGCTGACCAAGAACGTCGCGCTGTTCTCGCTGGCGGCGATCTTCTACTACCTGATCGGCTATAACCTGATGTACCCGCTGGGCACATGGTCGGTCGAAGGCGTGCTGTCGGGCGTCTGGGGCCCCGGTGTTCTCGAAGCCGTTGGCGTGACCGCAGATGCGGCAGACGACTACTCCTATGCATCGACCGGCTCGGACTTCTTCTTCCAGCTGATGTTCTGCGCCACCACCGCGTCGATCGTGTCGGGCACCCTGGCCGAGCGGATCAAGCTGTGGCCCTTCCTGATCTTCACGATCATCCTGACCGCCATCATCTACCCGCTGCAGGCGTCGTGGAAGTGGGGCGGCGGTTTCCTGGACGAAGCGGGCTTCCTCGACTTCGCCGGCTCGACCGTCGTGCACTCGGTGGGTGGCTGGGCCGCTCTGACCGGCGCCATCATCCTCGGGCCGCGTATCGGCAAATACAAGGACGGCCGCGTCACCCCGATCCCCGGCTCGAACCTGACGCTGGCGACCCTGGGTACGTTCATCCTGTGGCTGGGTTGGTTCGGCTTCAACGGCGGCTCTCAGCTGGCCATGGGCACCGTGGGTGACGTTGCCGACGTGTCGCGCATCTTTGCCAACACCAACACCGCAGCCGCCGGTGGCGCCATCGCCGCGCTGATCACCTCGCAGCTGCTGTTCAAAAAGCCTGACCTTACCATGATCCTGAACGGCGCACTGGCCGGTCTGGTGTCGATCACCGCAGAGCCGCTGACCCCGTCGCTGGGCGCAGCAACCCTGATCGGTGCCGTTGGCGGTGTGATCGTGGTCTTCGCGATCCCCTTCATGGACAAGCTGAAGATCGACGACGTTGTCGGCGCGATCCCGGTTCACCTGATCTGCGGCATCTGGGGCACCATCGCGGTTGTCTTCACCAACTCTGACGCTTCGATCGGCACGCAGCTGTATTCGATCGTCGTGGTCGGTGTCTTCACCGTGGTCGCCTCCGCCGTGGTCTGGTTCATCCTGAAGGCCATCATGGGTCTGCGGGTCGACGAAGAAACCGAGATCAACGGGCTCGACATGGCCGAGCTGGGCATGGAAGCCTACCCGGAATTCTCCAAGGGCTGAGCTCTCCTTCCCTCAGTCTGACAATACTGACCCGGGCGTACGCGCCCGGGTTTTTTCGTGGCTGCCGACCGGCAGGCGCTGTCGCGCCATCAAAGGCAATCAGGTCGGAACCGGCCCGTACTCATTGGCCTCCGGCTGGCTGGGCCGTGTCAGCCAGTAGAGCATCAGGACAGACACCACCAACTGCACGAACCCGGCGATGATCAACCCGGTGATTCCAAAGGCCGAGGCCCCGCCGCGCAACGTATCGGAATCCACCCCGGCGCGTTCGATCACGCCAAAGGTCATCACCCCCAGGAACATCGCGCCAAGAAAGGCGGCCGAGACCATCATCGGGATCAGGATGTACCACCCCGGCCGCCCGGTATCGTGCAACCGCCGCCAGGCCGCCGCCAAAACCGGCAACAGGATCGCGAGGTTGAACACCGATGTCAGGGGACCGTTCCCGCTCGACGCGGTCGGCTGCGGCGCGCCGAACAGCGCCAAGTCGAGCAGACTGAAAAGGATGCCACCCAACACGGCGAACAGGATGAACCACCAATACTCCGACCGCCGCGCGCGGCCTGAAAAGGTGACGTATTTCGACAAACAGGTCTTGATGGCTTCGGTGAAGCTCATGAGTCTTCTCCCTCTTGGAACGGGTCGCGGGCCTCAGCCCATGTCATCCTTGGCGCAGCTGTAGCTGCCGCCATCCGGCGCGGTGAACATCGCCTCGTCACCTTTGGTCCAGAACTCGGCATCGCCCGCCTCATAGCGGGCGCCTGAGCCCGATTCCGCCTGTGTCAGCACCAGCGCGTTCTCGCGCCACTTCAGCACCGCCCGCGATGGGCCGGTGTTCACAAAAGCGACGCTGACCAGCGCATCCAGCCCCTCGCAGGCATAAGGAAACGGGCCAAGCGATGCGCCCTCCTCGGCCCGCGCATCGGCATAGCCCTGTCGCAGGTCATGGATGCGCAACGCGTATTCATCCGCGATACAGGTCTCCAACTGGTTGGCCTTCCAGCACTCGTCGCGCCCCTTGACCCAGCCGCGCTGATAGGCGCGCAACTCCTTCAACCGGTCCTCAGACATGTTCGGGCCGTTGACCGCCAGACCGTACAACCGCGCCAGCTCGCGATCCAGTGCGGTCAGATCATCG
Source organism: Seohaeicola saemankumensis (assembly GCF_020171285.1). Lineage (GTDB taxonomy): Bacteria > Pseudomonadota > Alphaproteobacteria > Rhodobacterales > Rhodobacteraceae > JAIUZI01. The sequence goes on along the minus strand of NZ_JAIUZI010000004.1, from coordinate 63,544 downwards.
GAGGCACAGACCGCCTCCTCCGCGCTGCTTTCGGCCTTGCTGCAATCGAACGCAGGCCCCTCTGCCCGCACCGGACCCGCCGCCAGGGCGCAAAAAGCCGCAATGACATGGAAAAATCGCATCTGAACCTCCCAAGATACCAAAAACGCGCGCCCATCTCGGGACGCGCGTTTTAAAGGATAATCCGGTTTGGCCGCGGGGCAAAACGCCCGCTCAGATGCCGGCGTCGACAATCGCCTTGGCCAAGACCGGAACGGTCGCGGCATTCAACCCGGCGATGTTCATCCGGCTGTCGCCGACCATGTAGATACCGTGATCATCGCGCAGTTTCTGCACCAGCTCCGGCGTGGTCCCCAACCGCGAGAACATGCCGCGATGCTGGGCGAGGAATGCAAAGCGGTCCGAGCCGGTCAGGCGCTGTAATTCATCGGCAAGCTGTTGCCGGATTTCCAGCATGCCCAGCCGCATTTCCTCCAGCTCGGCGGCCCAGTCGGCCCGCAGCTCGGGGTCGGTTAGGATCATCGTCACCACCCGCGCGCCGTGATCGGGTGGGAAAGAGTAGTTCTGCCGGTTCAGGAACGCCAGCGTACCCTGGTTGATCCCGGTACGCCCCGCGTCCTGGCACACGGCCATCAGCAAGCCGGTCCGTTCGCGGTAGACACCGAAGTTCTTGGAACAGCTGGCCGCGATCAGGCATTCCGGGACGCCAGCCGCTACCATGCGCGTCGCTTCGGCATCCGCCTCCAGCCCGTCGCCAAACCCCTGGTAGGCAATGTCGACCATCGGCACCAATCCGCGTTCGTTCAGCAGGTCGATGACCGCCTGCCATTCGACCTTGTTCAGGTTCGCGCCGGTCGGGTTGTGGCAGCAACCATGCAGCAGAACGACATCGCCTTTGTCCGCCGTCTTCAGGTCCGCCATCATGCCATCGAAATCCACGCCGCGCGTCTCGGAGTCGAAATAGCGATAGGTTTTCATCTCCATTCCCAGGTAGGCCAGGATGGTGGTGTGGTTCGGCCAGGTCGGGTCCGACACCCAAACGCGCGCCTTGGGGTTGGCCAGGCGGATCAGCTCGAACGCCTGCCGCACCGCCCCGGTTCCGCCCGGTGTCGCCGCCGCGCCGACCTTGTTGCGCTCCACCGCATCGCCCAGAATCAGCTCGATCATCGCGTCGGAATAGGCCGGATCGCCGACCAGCCCGACATAGGATTTGCTCTGCTGTTCCTCGACCAGCTTGCGTTCGGCCGCCTTGACCGCGCGCATCACCGGGGTGACGCCCTCGGCATTCTTGTAGACACCGACACCAAGGTCGATCTTCTGCTCACGCGGGTCGTCGCGATACAGCTGCATCAACGCCAGGATCTTGTCGGCTGGCAATTCCTTGAGGTTCTCGAACATCAGTTCTCTCCGGTTGCGACGGGCAGCGTGGGGAATGCCCCCCATTCACTCCAGGACCCGTCATATAGCGAATGATCGTCCTTGCCCAAACGCTCCAGCGCGAGGCTCAGAACCGCAGCGGTGACGCCCGAACCACAGGTGGTGATCGCCGGCTTTGTCAGATCGACCCCCGCCGCCACAAAGACGGCGCGCGTTTCATTGAGCGATTTCATGGTGCCGTCCGCGTTCAGCAGGTCCTTGAAACAGACGTTCTTGGATCCGGGAATATGGCCGCCGCGCAACCCCTCGCGCGGTTCCGGATCCTCGCCCCGAAACCGTCCGGGCGGACGCGCGTCGATGATCTCGTGATCGCCCAGCTTGGCGGCCGCCGACACCTGGGTCACGTCCCGCACAAGGCTGTTTTGAACCCGCACCGTCATATGCCGGTCGCGAACGACGGGCGGCATGTCTTCAATCGGGCGTTCCTCGGCCTGCCACTTCGGAAATCCGCCGTCCAGCACGGCGACGTTTGTCTGCCCCATCAGCCGGAACATCCACCACACGCGCGCCGCAGAACTGAGGCCGGAGCCGTCATAGACCACGACCTGATGCCCGTCGCCGACCCCCATGGCGCGCAGCCGCGACATGAACTTTTCCGCCGGGGGCGCCATATGCGGCAGGTCCGATCGCTGGTCGGAAATGTCGTCGATATCAAAGAAGCGGGCTCCGGGAATATGCGCCGCATCATACTCGGCCCGCGCATCCCGCCCTGCCTGCGGCAGATACCACGACCCATCCAGCACCCGCAGATCCGGATCCTTCAGATGTGCCGCCAGCCAGTCGGTCGAAACGAGGGTTCTTGGATCGTCCTGCATCAGTCTCACCCAGGTCTTGCTGCATGTTGGTCGGGTTTCTGCCTACGCGTCCGCCGCCGCCGTTGCAAGTGGTGCCACGGTCGCATTGCAGACAACGGGCGTGTACGATTAGCGGTTGTCCTTCAGCAGGCGCTGTTTTTGCCGCGACCAGTCGCGTTTCGCCTGAGTGTCGCGCTTGTCATGCAGCTTCTTGCCCTTGGCGATCCCCAGCTTCAGTTTCGCCAGCCCCTTGTGATTGAAATACATCACGATGGGCACCAGCGTCATGCCCTTGCGCTGGGTCGCGTTCCACAGCGTGGCCAGCTGTTTGCGGCTGACCAGCATCTTGCGCCGCCGCCGCTCCTCGTGACGAAATGTCTTGGCCTGCTCGTAGGGCGCGATATAGCTGTTGATCAGCCACAGCTCCCCGTCTTCCACCGCGGCGTAGCTTTCAGCGATATTGGCCCCGTTCGCCCGCAGCGATTTGACCTCAGATCCTTCCAGCAGCAACCCGCATTCAATGTCATCCTCGATGGCATAGTCGAACCGCGCCCGCCGGTTTTCCGCGATCACCTTATAGTTGGGGTCTGATTTCTTCTGCGCCATGACGCAGGGATGTAGGATGCCGTACCGCCGGACGCAAGCCCCGCCCCGCCGCCGGCCGGGCGAACCGTTGCGCCGAAGCGCCCAAGAAAATTTGTAATTTTCTTGAAAAAATTCTTCGAAAGAATTTTGCCCGCCTTAATCGCCGAGCTTTGCGTGCACCTCTTCGAGATCGATCTGTTCCAGCGGCATCTTGTTTCCGGGGTTCTCGAAATCGTATTTGAACAGGTCGAAATCGCGTTTGTAGATCTCGTACACCAGGTGCATCGACAGATCGTCGAAGTAATCCTCCACCGGATGCGCCCGCTTTGGCCCGTGGCCTTCGGATTCGTTGAAACGCGGAATGGTATCCAGATCCACCTGATGCGGGGTCTCGACTGCGTTCAGCACCGATTGCATCCCGTCGTTGAACTGTTCCGTCCAAAAGATGTTGTCGTAGAGACCGCCGTTCACGATATAGGTCGAGATATGCCCCGACATCGCCGACCAGTGGATGTCCGGCTCCATCGGGCGGCGCCAGCGAATGGTGTCGCGGGCAAACAGCAGGAACCGGCGGAAACTCTGGATCTGGTCGAACTCTTCCTTGCCGTCCTCGCCGCCCACTTCGACGCCGTACTTGTAAACCAGCATCGGCACCAGGTTGCCGCGATAGCGTTTGCCGTTGCGCTGGATGCCACAGATCTTGTCGAAAAACGAACTCAGGATGCGGGTATAGGGGTTGCGCACACAGGTGAAAGCATAGGACCGGTGCCCCTGCACATTGCAGGTGATCGCGCCCTGGCTGTCTTCCAGCGACCACTTGTGCAGACCCGTCTGCGCATCGTGGATATCGCCGTCAAAGAATTCGCCATGATCCGAGTAATACATGATCTGGCCAATGGTCGAGCACGCGCATTTCGGCACGACCCGGTACACCATGCTTTCGCTGGTCGTCATCCAGGTTCCGGGAAAGCCCATATGCCCTAGCCTCCTGCGTTTTTTGCCGTCTTTTTCTGATCCGGTTATACCAAGTCCGCCTGCGCCGACAAACCATGTTTTGTTGCGGCGCCTCTAGCCCGCGGCTGGCAGCGCCCCGAGACTCGCCGACGAAGAGGCCCGCAGGCACAACCGGTCATCGCCGTCGAACAGGCTGGCCTCGAAAAAGGCCACCTGTTGACCCAGCCGGACCACCCCTGCCCTGACCAGCACCGGACCGGGCATCACGGGCCGCAGAAAATGGCTATGCAGGTCAATGGTCCGGCACATCCGCGTCCCGCCCGAGGCCGCCACGACGGCAGGTCCCATGGTGTCATCGATCATGGCTGTCAGCATTCCGCCCTGCACGGTGCCGGCCGGGTTGACGAAATCCTCCCGCGCCGTGAACCGCACCGAAAACTCGCGCGCCTCCGGATCCCAGCCGGCAACGGTCCACCCCAGCAACCGGGCCACCGGTGGCATTTGCATCGCGGCGAAAAAGGCTTCGATATCCATGTGCATCCTGTCCGGGACTTACCCGCCCGACGAGAACACCCGCCACAGCAACAGATTGGCGAAAATCGCAGGTTGGCTGTTTATTCAGGCCACCTTCATCTTTATCAAGATAAACAATGAGCAGAAACAAGGGCCCCTCGTATCCGGAATGGCAAAAATCGCCTACATATTGCTGTGCCACAAGGATCCGGATGCGATCATCAAGCAGGCAGAGCGCCTGACGGCCACCGGCGACTATATGTCGATCCATTTCGACGCCCGCGCCAAACCCGAACATTTCCACAAGATCCAGAGCGCGCTGCTGGACAACCCCAACGTCACCTTTGCCCGCAAACGGATCAAATGCGGCTGGGGGGAATGGTCGCTGGTGCAGGCCACCCTTTACGCGGTCGAGGCCGCGGTCGATGAATTCCCCCGTGCGACGCATTTCTACATGCTGTCGGGCGACTGCATGGCGATCAAGACCGCTGAATACGCGCACCGTTTTCTGGATGAAAACGATGTCGACTTTGTCGAGAGCTTCGATTTCTTCGAAAGCGACTGGATCAAGACCGGGATGAAGGAAGACCGGCTGATCTACCGCCATTTCTTTAATGAACGCACGCAAAAGCGCCGGTTCTATGCGGCCTTCGAATTGCAAAAACGGATGGGGCTCAAGCGCGAGATCCCGCCGGATATTCAGGTCCAGATCGGCAGCCAGTGGTGGTGCCTGCGACGCCGGACAATCGAATGGATTCTGGATTTTACCCGCAAGCGCAAGGACGTGATGCGGTTTTTCCGGACGACGTGGATCCCGGACGAGACGTTTTTCCAGACGCTGGTCAGACATCTGGTCCCCGAGGTCGAAATCGAGACCCGCACGCTGACCTTCCTGATGTTCTCCGACTATGGCATGCCGGTCACCTTCTACAACGACCATTACGACCTGCTGCTCAGCCAGGACTTTCTCTTTGCCCGCAAGATCAGCCCCGAAGCCAAGGAACTGAAGGCCCGGCTGGGGCGGCTTTACGCGGCCCATGACGTGCAGTTCCAGATCTCGAACGAGGGACGCAGCCTGTTCAAGTTCCTGACGGGACGCGGACGGATCGGCCGCCGGTTCGGCATGCGGTTCTGGGAAACCGAAAGCTCGCTGGGCCGGGAACGCGAGCTGATGATCGTGGTCTGCAAGAAATGGCACGTTGCCAAACGGCTGCTGGAGCAGATCCGGCAGGTCACCAATGTCCCGGCCATCGAATACCTGTTCACCGAGGAAAGCACGCCGCTGCCAGACCTCGGCGGGATCCAGACGACACTGGAAAAACGCACCCGTCACCGCCGGGCCCTGATGCGGATGCTGTTCGATTATTTCGAGACCGACCGCCTGATCGTCTGCATGGACCCCTCCAACCTGGACCTGATGAACGACTTCTTCTCGGACCGTTCGATCACCCGGATGCTGGAAATCGAATGCCAGTTCTCCGACGAATACCTGATCGGCCACGCCCGCCGCGTCGGACTGGCCGGCGACCGGACAAGCCAGGCCACGCTGGAACGATTGCTGCCGACCATCCGCAACGACATGGTCTACGAAAGCGATCGCATCCGCGACGCCGGGTTCCCGCGCTACAGCCGAATTCACGAAACCGACCAACCAGAAGAAAACGCAGAGAAAATCGCGGATTTCCTGTCGATTTCCCAAGAGCAGGCCCTGCGGATCGCTCAGGCAGAGTACCTTTACGCGGACTGACGGCCCTTTTGGTCTGCCTGCGCAGCGTCCTGGTCTGCACGCGCGCCGCCCTGAGACTGCCAACCGGCTTGCACCGGGGGCCGCCGACCCTTTCTGTTTTCCTGTTTCGCCACGTACATTTTGGAATCGGCTTCCGATATCAGCGTGTCAGGATTCGTCATGTCCCCCGGCTGATAAGTCGAGATACCGCAACTCAACCGTACATGGCCCTGGGTCTTGCTGCGCAACCCGTCTTCGATCTGATCGCACAGGTGACGTGCCGCCTGGGCGCTGGTGTCGGGCATCAGCAGGCAGAACTCGTCACCGCCATAGCGAAAGGCCGCGTCTGAACCACGACAATGTTGCCGGATGAATTGCCCGACATCGGCCAGTATCCGATCGCCACACTGATGCCCCTCTGTATCGTTGATCTGCTTGAACCCGTCGATATCCATAAAGGCCACGCTCAGACAGGTCCCTGTGTTCTCCGCCTGCGCGATCAGCTTCTCCGCCTCGGTATACAGGCTGCGACGGTTCCACAGCCCGGTCAGCTCGTCGGTATGGGCCAGACGCTGGATCTGCGCCGTGCGCTGCGCCACCGTCTGCTCCAGCATGTGCGAATAGTTGATCATCTCGTCGCGGGCGACCTCCACCTCGGCCACAAGGCCCTGAATGTAGGTGTCGAAAACGAACTGCAGATCGAACAGCATCAGCTTGTGCAGCGCCTCGGTCGGCACCTTGTTGTCCAGCCGGCGATTCAGATGGGTACACAGGATCTTCTCCAGCCCGTGCAGTGACGACACATAGAGCTTTGGCGGAACGCCAATGCGGGCATGCACCTTGCCGATCCGCAACCTTGAGTTCACATAGTTGCGGCCGTACTTGCCGCAGAACAGGTTCAGCACATAGCCGCGCATGGCGTTGCGCAGACGCAGCAGCGTGTCGGAATCGCCAATGATCGATCGGATCTTGGGGATCTCGATCTGGTGGTCGTAGAATTCATCAACCACGTCGTCGACGATCTCGCGCGCGACCTGCTCGATCGCGGCCAGCTTCTGTTCGCACCCTTCTGTCAACCCCAGCAGGTTCTTGCGTTCCTTGATGTCCGCATCGGTGATGCGCATTTGCTCGGCCAGAGTCCGCTGGGTCTGATGCTCCCCGCTCAGTGAATATGCCTGCACGCCACCGGTCCTTCGATAACAACTTGTTACCAAAAAGGTTTAGCCGAATTAACGTTAACAACAGGTAACCGTCGGCCCGGGCTCAGCTACGCCAGCTGTCCAGCCAGCGCCGGAACCGCCCGCGCTTCTCGGCCAAGGCATCGCCGGCGGCAGCGAAACTGTCCTCGACATCCTCGATCATCGGGTCGATCCGGCGCTGCCGGAAACGCCGCCAGCGTACCCAGATCGCGTAGACCAGCGCTGCGAACACCGTCAGGAAGATGATGTTGAACCACGGGATGATCCGCGCCTCGGGGTCGTCGACCTGCCAGATCTTTACCGCGTTGGGAAAGATCGACAGGAATTCGTTGCGCCAGCCATAGTGCCGGATCGCCACCCATTTCGGCGCCTCGGCGGTGGATTTCATATCCGCCGCCTCCGCCTGCAGGTTAGAGCTGTGCACCTTGAAATAGGGCGGCCAGGTCCACCCGGTGTCCTCGTTGCGATAGACCATCACCTTGCCGTTGGCGCGCCGCGTCTGGATAAAGAACACGTCGCGGTTCGATGTGGTGGCATCGCTGCCAACATCATGCACCGACCAGAACCAGCTGTTTTCGCCCGGATCGATCCGCTTTTCATAGGTGTCGGTTACCCGCGCGATGTCGGTCTGTGGCAGCGTGTAGTGCAGCACCGCCGCGACAAAAGTCCAGAAAACAAGGATTATCGCCCATTTGACATAGACCATCGCACAGCCCTCACATGAAATTCGTAACGTAAACCAACACCGCGATCGCCCCCAGCGGCACGATGTAGACCAGCCAGATCAGCTTGCGCCGGAACGACTTGTCGTATTGCTCCAGCCCGCGCTGGATAAAGGCGTCGCGGTCGCTGGTCAGCACCTCCTTGCTGTCCCAGCGGTCCTCCAGCTTCTTGCGCCGCACATTGCGCGACCAGATCGACACGACGATGTAGACCACCGTCAGGATGATCAGCAGAAACCCCAGCATCCGGATCATCGGTATCATCTCAGGTTCTCCTTATCGCGCCCCAGGGCCCCACCCGCCGGATCAGATCGTCGACCGGCTGCGGATCGGGCTCCCCGCTCATGTCGTCTTCGTGGCCGAACAGAGCCGCCCGCGCGCCCGCCTTGTCCACCTGATACTCGCGCGCCAGGAAATCGGCAACATAGGCTTTCTTGGCGTCGGGCCAGCCACGATAGCGCTGATAGAACAGCTCCTTGTGGCAGATAAAGCACTGGCGGAAATCCAGCGGCGTCAGTTCGGCCAACAGCATGTTGACCAGATCGCGGTTGTCATGGCTGGCCGCGCGCAACGTATAGAAATAGGCCGGATGATCCGAGCTGATGCGCGGCCAGCGGCCACCGGTTCTGGCCCAGCTCAGCAATTCCGACAGACCTTCGTATTCGCGCGGCAGCACATCGGCATTGGTGCGCGCCAGCCGCCGCATGTCGGCGCGGTCGAGGTTGCTCAGGTCGAGCCCGGCGCTGGCCGCCGCGTCGATTACCACGAAATCCATCTTCTGCTGGATAATCGCCGCCGCATCGACGCCACGCGCCTTGACGATGGGCTCCACCAGGTCGTTGTACTGCAGAAACTTGGCGATCTGGTTGCGGTCGTCCAGGTCAAAGACATACTTGATCGGCAGCTTGCCCAACTCGTCCTTCTGCTCCGCCGCGATCATCGCCGGATGGTCCATGTCCTGAAACAGGTACAACCCGCCGAAATGCGCGGTCCAGAAATTGCGCTGTTCGAATTCGGTGGCCTTCAGCCGGATCGGGTTGCGGGTCAGATCGCCCGATTTGCCCGCCAGCTCGATCATCTCGGCGATCAGCACGTCGTCGAACCAGCCGTCTTCCTCGTCCTTGAACCGGTCCACCAGCCCGGCCAGGTGCTCGGCGTGTTTCAGCGTGCCGGTTGTCGTGTCGGCCTCCACCGTGATCCGGCGGATATCGAACAACCGCCGGGGCGAGGAAACCTCGAACACCGAATTCACCAGCTCCCCCGCCACCGCATCCCGCGCGGTCAGCGCAAAAAGCTGGCTTTCATTGTCGGTGATGAAATCGCGCAGGATATCCCGGCTGGTCGAGAACTTGGCATTCAGCAGCGGGCACCGCTTCTGCTCGGTGCTCAGCAGGATGAACTGCCGGTTCACCCCGCCGTGGTTGAGGTAGAGATGGTCGTCCAGCTCCTCACCGATCTCCGGGCTATACCCCGAGATATCCACGTGAAAATCCGCCAGCGCACTCTCCCGCCCGGTCAGGTGCTTCAACGCCCGGTTATACCGCTCCACCAGAGCAGGGCTTTCGACGTGAAAGAGATTGCCGAACATCAGGCCTTTTTGGATGAGGCGTTTCATTCCTTTACCTCCAGCCTGCCGCACAGAAACGAGCGGCGCGCCCGGCCCGAGGGTGGGTGCGGAACGCGCCCGCCCTGGGGGGCGGGTCGGGCGCGTCGCGGCGTTGTCGCGAAGAGCAGGAGGCCAATGTGATGAGCCCCTCCGAAAGGTCGAGCTGTCATCACCCCTTCCCCTCCAGATACCGCTTCTTCGCCTCTTCCTGCCGCCCGAACTCCCGCACCATGGTTTCGATCGCCACCTCGTCGGACTTGTCGGCATAGCGGAACTCGCTGTCGGCGTAACGGTTGATCTCCTGGATCACCATCTCGACCGTGATCGGCACCCGCAGCTCCGAAATCATCGCCTTCTTCTCGTCGTATCCCTTGAACAGGAACAGCTCGGGGTTCTCCATCCACTCGTCCGGCAGCTCGAAATCCATCGCCCGCACCTTCACCGCGTCGGTGATGTTCTTGATCGCCCGTCCTGTGAACCGCTCGTCCGCCTGCTGGATCGCCTTCAGATAGGTGCCCATCTTGGCAATCGTGTCCAGCTCGCCCACCTTGTCATGCACCCGGTCGAAGACCTTCAGCAGCCCCTCCTCATGCGGGCGCGAATGGCTCTCGAAACTGGCCGCCACCGCGGTCTTGATCTCCTGGGCCGCGTAAAGGTCATGATCGCCCAGCGGGATGTCATGGTTCTTGCCCATCAGCAGCGCCAGGATGTCGATATAATCCTCGCGGCTCTGCGGCCCGTCCACAAGGAACCGCGCGCCCGCCCTTTGGCGCAGCGCGTCGTCGACGTTCTCGGGGTAGTTTGAGAACATGCCGAATGTGCAGTTGCCCCGCACCACCGTGTTGGCCCCGGCAAAGCTCTCCATCAGCACGGCGGTGATCTCCAGCTGCCCGGCGCTTGACTGCCGGTCGCCGCGCTTGCCCGCCAGCTGGTCGATGTCGTCGATGGTGCCAAAGCCGATCACGCCCGGATCGATGATGGTGTTGATGAACGCCTTGGCGTTCTGCCCCGACTTGCCCTGGTAGCTGTCGATGTTCTCGGTCGAAAGGTTCTGATAGCGGAACGGATAGCCCGCCACGCCGCAGTAGTCGTTGATCAACCCCGCCATCATCTGGATCAGCGTCGTCTTGCCGGTCCCCGGCTTGCCATCGCCCATGAAGGTAAAGATGAACCCGCCCAGCTCGGCAAAGGGATTCAGCCGCCGCTCGAAATCATAGGCCATCAGCATCTTGCTGAGCCGCAGCGCCTGGTATTTGGCGATATGGTTGCCGACCACCTCGTTCGGCTTCTTGAAGGTCATGGTCAGGGTGGTCGATTTCGCCTTGGTCGCCGGGGTGAAGCCCCGGATCGTCAGGTCGTCCGCCTCCACCCGCCAGGTGCTGGCGGTAAACGGGCCTACGGCGCTGGCCGACTGCGCGCGCAGGGCGACCTTTTCCATCAGTTGCTCGGCCTGCGCCGACAGGGTGGCGACCAGCCGGGCATCGTCGCCGGCGTGCTGCGCCAGCCGCTGGTCGATCTCCCACAAGCCGCCATGCAGCGCCAGTTGCCCATTGTCGGTCAGCACCTCCTGCGCCTCGCCAACCTCGACCGTGACCTCGCCCAGATGCGGCGACAACAGGTACGCCAGTGCGTTGCCAAAGACATGCAGCGACACCAGCGCCTCTGCCGCCAACAGCTCGGAAAACTCGCCCTTGCGCGCCGGCGCCAGATCGCCCGCCAGGTTGGCGCGCTTCAGATCGGCCAGCGCGGTCTGGTCGCCAAAGGTTTCCGCCACCGCCAACGCAATCGCCAGCGCCCGGCGCAGCGCGTTCATCGCGGTCGCCTGCGCGGGCGAGACCAGCGGGTCATCGCCATCCGCCGCCTCGATCCGCTCGATCAGATGAACCCCCTCGGGCCGCGCCGTCCGCCGCGTCACCAGCCCCGGCGTGGTCGACCGGAACCGCCGCCGCGTGCCGACCCCCGGCGACCGCTCCTCGGTCCGGGCCGGCCCGATGGCCTCGGCAATCCGCGGCGTGTGATCGAAGCCGTCCAGCAACGCCACCGCCGCCGGGTAATGCGCCACGATATCCGCTTCGCGCAGTTCCATCTGATCCGACGTCAGGCTCATTGCAGTGTCACCCCTTCATCTCTTTCCAAATACTCCCGCCGGAGGCACCCCCGGCCTCCCCGCAGCGCCAGAAAGATTTTTGCAAAAAATCTTCGCCAACGCTGGGGGCGCACGGCGCGGGCGGGCAGGTGCTCAGTACCTGAGCACCTGCCCGCCCGCGCCCACCACGAATTTCCGAACCTCTGCAAATCCCGGCGGGTTCTGTTCCGCCAGCACCTGAAACGGCCGTTGTGGCAGGATGATCGACCGTTGCGTGCGCGTGGCCCCGGTTTCCGCCCCGCGCCCGGCAAAAGGATCGAGCGCAAAGACCTCGCGCTCCACCGTGCCGAACCAGCCCGAGCGTTCCTCGACCGCCCGTTCGCTTTCCAACTCCTCGGTGGTCCAGGCCAGCGCCCAGTCCTGCCCTTCCGGCGCCCGCGCCTCGGCGAGCACCTCGCGCAGCGGCCCGCTTTGTTCGGTGAACTGGTGCGAATACATCGGCCCCACGTGGATCCGGCGCAGCCGTTTCGGGTGCAGATCGTCGAAATCCTCGTCGAACCCCTTGGCGATGGTCACCAGCTTCAGCCCCGCCAGCGACTGCGCCATCAGGTGTGCCTGTGCCTGCGGCCAGCGGCGTTCGTCCTTGGGCAGCGCACTGCGCCCGGAATCCTCCACCTCCATCAGGTAGATCACCGGCAAGTTCACCTGACTGTCGTAGACCGCCCAATGCAGCAGGAACCGCCGCCGGTTGTCGCCGACATTGCCCAGCCATTCGCATTCGGGATCGTTCTGAACCCAGAACAGCTGCCCGCGCAGCAGTTCCTCGTAATAGAGCCGTTGCGACAACGCGAATTGCAGCCGCGTCGGGATCTGCCGGTCGCCGATGATGGTCTGCACCATCTCGTTCTTGTACTGCTCGACGCTGGGCATATTGGCCAGATGCCCCGCCGCCTGCTGCGCGTCATTGGCCATGGTCAGCAGCTCGGCCGCCACCGGGAATCCGCTGTCACGCTTGTCCATCGCGAGCGAGCCAAAAAACCGCCCCGTATCGCGGCCCACCAGCAGGTATTTCATGCTGAGCGCCCGAAAGGTAAAGCTCATCGCCATCAGGTAGCGGGTGATCACCCTCACCTCTTCGCGGGTCACCGCGCCCTCGGCCTGCATAGCGGCCGCCACCCGCGTCAGATGCGCGGTGATGGTCTCGAACTTGCGGAAATACCGGCGCGAGGCAAATGTGTCGGTCAGCCCGACGTGGTCGCTCTTGGGATCAGTCATCGGCGCGGCAGGCTCCATTCCAGCATCCGCCGGTTACCCGCCATACAGGTTCTTGTCGTGTTTCTCGACAATCGACGCGAACCGGCGGGCAAAGCGTTCGTCGGCCTTGGCCTTCTTCTCCAGCACGTCGCGGGCGAACACCATGTGGCCCTCATGCGCCTCCAGCATGTCGGCCATCTTCTGGTTCGTCGCGGTGCCGATGGCGGCCATCGCCGTCTGCGCTTCCTGGTCAGTCTTGACCCCGATCTCGTTGATCCGGTGCGCCACGTCCTGCTGCTGCGCCGTCTTCAGCGATTTCGACAGCGCATCATAGAGCACCACGCGCTGCGCCGTGTCTGTCTGCAGCTTGTTGATCAGCACCATCTGCGTCGCCGCCTGGTTCTGCAGGCTGTCGACCCAGGATTTGCCCTTTTCGATGTAACGTTCCAGCGTCTGGCTCTTGGCCAGCTTCACCTGCTCCTGCTGCACCATCTCGTTGTATTTCTGGTTCAGCTCGGCCAGCTCGGTCTCCAGCTTGGTGCGCGCGGCCGCATCCTGTTCGACGCTGATCTTGTTCTCCAACTCGATGATCGCCGGATCCATGCCGAGGATCTCGGCGCGCAGCGATTCAAGCTCCTGCACCGTGAACTCGCGGTCATCCAGCGTCGCGGTCAGGTTGCCCTCGACCTTGACCTTCTGCTCCTCCAGCATCGCCAGCTGGCCTTGCAGCAGCTGCACGATCACGTCCGATTTTGCGATCAGGTCCTGCAGCTTGTCGTCGATATTGGCGGTGCGCATCCGCTCCTGGCGCAGCGATTCCGACTTACCCTTGGAAAAGATGCCGACAAAGCTTTCCCAGCCGGTTTTCGACCGCATCTCGTCGAAATCCTTGGAAAAGGCGCTGGTCACATCGTCCAACCCCATGATCAGCTCGGCGATATTGGCGTTCATCACCTCGGTATGGGCGTGCACGTCTTCCAGCGTGGCGTTTTCGATGTCGATGTCGGCGTTTTCGCCCGCCTCCACCTTGGCGCGCGCGGCCTCGATCCGCGACGTCAGCGCTTCGATTTCCGTCTGCGATTTGGCCACCTGAGCCTGCGACTCGCGCACCAGGGCATCAAAATTCGCCATCAAACACTCCCTATTTCTTCAATCGTGACACCGATATAGGCAATGTTAAGCAAGTTTACATCGCCCCGGCCTGAAAATTTCCGCCTCAGTGTCGCAAATGCGCGCGCGCAAGGGAAGTGGGCGCGGCCCCTGCCCCGAAAAAACCGCGCCCCTTCATCTCTTTGTCAAATACTCCCGCCGGAGGCGGCCCGACGCCCGCCTCAGCCGACCACGTTGAACTCCGGGCCATAGGGGTAGCCGGTGATGTTCTCGGCCCCCTCCTCGGTGACCACCAGGATATCATGCTCCCGGTATCCCCCGGCGCCCGGCGCGCCCTCGGGGATCGTCAGCATCGGTTCCATGCTGATCACCATGCCCGGCTCCAGCACCGTGTCGATGTCCTCGCGCAGCTCCAGCCCCGCCTCGCGGCCATAATAATGCGACAGCACCCCAAACGAATGGCCATAGCCAAAGGTCCGGTATTGCAGCAGGTCCCGCTCGGCCAGGAAATCGTTGATCGCATGGGTCACCTCGGCACAGCTCACCCCCGGTTTCAGCAGCGACATGCCATATTCATGGGTGGCCACATTCGCCTCCCAGATCTTCAGGCTCGCCGGGTCCACCTCGCCCACAAACAGCGTCCGCTCCAGCGCGGTGTAGTAGCCCGAGATCATCGGAAAGGTGTTCAGCGACAGGATATCGCCCCGCTCCAACGCCCGCCCCGTCACCGGGTTGTGCGCGCCATCCGTGTTCAGCCCCGACTGGAACCAGACCCAGGTGTCACGGTATTCGGCATCCGGGAACCGTTTCGCGATCTCCAGCTCCATCGCGTCGCGCCCCGCCATCGCCACGTCGATCTCGCGCACGCCCTCGCGGATCGCGTCGCGGATCGCATAGCCGCCCACATCCGCCACATTGGCCCCGGCCCGGATCAGCGCGATCTCCGCCGGCGACTTCTGCATCCGCTGCCGCATCGTGGTGGGGGCCAGATCAACCATGGTCAGCGGCTCCAGGAAATCCTCCAGCTTGTCGCGCTGCATCAACGTCAGGTGATCGCCCTCGTACCCCACGATCCGCCCCGACCCGGTGACCGATTTCACCGCCCGCCAGAAATTGTCACGCTGCCAGTCGGTATAGGTGATGTTGTCGCAGAAACTGCGCCGCCACGGCTGACCGGCGTCAATCCCGGCGCTGATCGTCACCGCCTCACTCTCGGTCACCACCAGCCCGTAGGGCCGGCCAAACGCGCAATACAGGAACCCCGAGTAATAGGCGATGTTGTGCATCGAGGTGAAAACGGCGGCATTGGCGCCCGCCTCCTCCATCCGCGCGCGCAGCCCCTTGATACGGGCCTGGTACTCGGTATCGGCAAACGGCAGCCGCGCCTTCTCGCCGTTGTGAAAACGGTAAAACTCGGGGCGGTCAGTGGAACTGGCGGTCATGGCAGACCCTCCTTTGCAGAAAGGTCCCGGCGTTCAGGACAGACATCGGGCGCGCACATCCGCGTGCGGGGCGACGCCATCGCCGGTGCCCGCGCGGAAACTGGCCGTTTTGACCGAGTCGCGCAAGCCACAACCGCACATCGCGCATTCCCCCTTTGCACCGGGCGGCTCAGGCTCTACCTAGGCAGTGGACAAATCGTGGAGAATGATTTACTTCACACGTTAAGTATATTGGGGAGGACCATCCATGCTCGACGCCACAACCGATCTCAAATCGCTTCTCAAGGACCCCAGCCTGCTGGAAACCCGCGCCTATATCGGCGGCCAGTGGGTCGACGGTGACGGCGGCGGCACCTTCGACGTCACCAACCCCGCGCGCGGCGACGTCATCGCCCAGGTCGCCGACCTCTCCCGCGCCCAGGTCGCCGGCGCCATCGCCCAGGCCGAAACCGCGCAAAAGGACTGGGCCAAATGGACCGGCAAGGAACGCGCCGCCGTGCTGCGCAAATGGTTCGACCTGATGATGGAAAACGCCGACGACCTGGCCACCATCCTGACCGCCGAACAGGGCAAGCCCCACGCCGAGGCCAAGGGCGAGATTGCCTATGGCGCCTCCTTCATCGAATTCTTCGGCGAAGAGGCAAAACGCGTCTACGGCGAAACCATCCCCGGCCACCAGCGTGACAAGCGCATCATGGTGATGAAACAGCCGATCGGCGTCGCCGCCTCGATCACGCCCTGGAACTTCCCCAACGCGATGATCACCCGCAAGGCCGCCCCGGCGCTGGCGGTGGGCTGCTCTTTCGTCGCGCGCCCGGCCGCCGAAACCCCGCTCTCGGCCATCGTCATGGGCGTGCTGGCCGACCGCGCCGGCATCCCGGCCGGCGTTTTCAACGTGGTGCCCTCGTCGCGCTCTTCCGAGGTCGGCAAGGAATTCTGCGAAAACCCGGCGGTGCGCAAGCTCACCTTCACCGGCTCGACCGAGGTCGGCCGCATCCTGCTGAAACAGGCCGCCGACCAGGTGATGAAATGCTCGATGGAACTGGGCGGCAACGCCCCCTTCATCGTCTTTGACGACGCCGATCTGGATGCCGCCGTCGAAGGCGCCATGATGTGCAAGTTCCGCAACAACGGCCAGACCTGCGTCTGCGCCAACCGCATCTACGTCCAGGCCGGCGTCTATGACGCCTTCGCCGCAAAACTGAAGGTCGCGGTCGAAAACCTCAACGTCGGCGACGGCCTCGCCGATGGCGTCACCACCGGCCCGCTGATCAATCAGGCCGCCGTCGACAAGGTGCTCGAACACCTGGGCGACGTCACCGCCAAGGGCGGCGCGGTGCTCACAGGCGGCAAACCTCACGCCCTCGGCGGCACCTTCTTCGAGCCCACCGTGGTCACCGGCGTCACCCAGGCGATGGCCGTCGCCAAGGAGGAAACCTTCGGCCCCCTCGCGCCGCTCTTCAAATTCGAAGACGTCGACGAGGTCATCGCCATGGCCAACGACACCATCTTCGGCCTCGCCGCCTATTTCTACGCCAAGGACCTAAGCCGCGTGTACAAGGTCGCCGAGGAACTGGAATACGGCATCGTCGGCGTCAACACCGGCATCATCTCGACCGAGCTCGGCCCCTTCGGCGGCGTCAAGCAATCGGGCCTCGGCCGCGAAGGCAGCCACCACGGCATCGAGGATTACCTCGAAATGAAATACGTCTGCCTCTCGGTCTGACCGGGTTCGCGCGCAGGGGCACGGGGGGCGGCACCGCCCCCTTTCATCTCTTCGTCAAATACTCCCGCCGGAGGCCATGCCGCAAAGAGGGCCCGCAGGGCCTGATGCGCGGCATTCCCCACCCGAAGCCGGTGAAACGAAAAAGGCCCGGGGGCGCATCCCCCGGGCCTTCGCATAGCGGTCGCCGGTCAATCCGGCGGCGGATCAGTTGACTGCCTTGGCGTCCACGACATCGGTCTCCGATGCCGCGCGGCTCGAAGCGATCTCGATCCGGCGCGGTTTCAACGCCTCGGGAATTTCCCGCTTCAGGTCCACGTGCAGCATGCCGTTTTCATGGGCCGCACCGGTGACTCGCACGTGATCGGCCAGCGTGAACCGGCGCTCAAAGGCGCGCGTGGCGATGCCGCGATGCAGGTAGGTGCGCGCCTCGCCCTCTTCCTCGGCCTTGCGCGCCGACACGATCAACGCGTTCTCACGCAGCTCGACCGACAGGTCGCTGTCTGAAAAACCGGCAACCGCGATCGAAATCCGATAGCTGTCTGCGGCAGTTTTCTCGATGTTGTAGGGGGGATAGCTGGGCTGGCTGACGTCATTGGCCAGAACCCGGTCCATCAGGTCCGCGATCTGGTCGAAACCGACACTGGCGCGGTGCAGGGGGGCAAAATCGAAATTACGCATGGGTCATGATCCTCATCTCTTGAGCGATTGACAGCGGCCCTCCTTTGCGGACGGGCCAGGTTTCAGGTACCGGGTCCCTGAATCGGCAACCCGGTACAGCTGAGATGGGATGGCAAAAAGCCGGTTTCAACCCCCGCCGGGACGAACAAATTTGGCCCCCGCCGCGCCGCGCGCGCCCGTCGATGTCACCCCGTGGTCTCCCGCCAGCGGCGCCTTGAGAAACCGCGCGTCCGACGCCAGTTCCGCCCGCAACAGATCCAGCGGTTCGTTCAGCTCGGTGCCCAGCGCCACCCGGCGCCCCCGCACCTCGGCCTTGGCCGAGACAACCGACACGATCCGCGGCATGT
The DNA here is from genome assembly GCF_020171285.1 of Seohaeicola saemankumensis. Lineage (GTDB taxonomy): Bacteria > Pseudomonadota > Alphaproteobacteria > Rhodobacterales > Rhodobacteraceae > JAIUZI01. The sequence continues at coordinate 45,365 of NZ_JAIUZI010000004.1, read as the reverse complement.
CCCCCTCAAAGGAAAAGATTGGAGCGCCGGAAGAGCCGTAGTCCACGTCGCAGGACATGACCAGGATGCCCTCCTGCCGCGCCATCACGCCGCAGACCTCCTGCAACGCCGGGGCATCAGCCCGGTCCTTGGCATAAGACACCACGCCGATCTGCTCGCCCTTGCGAGGCCGGTCCGCGGTTTCAAACGGAACTACGGTGGTGTTGCGAATAGGCCGCTGCAGCTGCAGCAGCGCCACGTCGTTGCGCACCCGTTCCGAAGTCACCTCGCCGTCATAGACATAACCCGGATGCACGACGGCCCGTTTGACATAGCGATAGGCCGACGCGCGCCCGCTCCGGAACCCGGCCAGGAACTCCAGCCGCTCGGGGCGGATCCGCGCCTTCGTTGCCTTGTCGAACAGGCAATGCGCCGCCGTCAGCACCAGGTCCGGCGCGATCAGCGCCCCAGTGCAGAACCCGACCCCGTCGATATCCAACCGTCCGACCGCGTCCCACTGCCGGCCCGCATCCGTGGTCTCGAGGCTTCTCAGCCGGCTGTCCTCCGCCAGTGCCAGCACCGGCAGACATGCCATCACCAAACCCGTCAGCCACTGTCGCATTTGCCCCTCCTTCGCGGATACCCGTCCGGGGTAACCGTCCGGTAGGGCGAAATTACGGCAAATGCCGGGCATCAGCCGGTCAGTTTCGGCACCTCCGGCGCACCCCCGCGCGCCAGCGCCGGCGGCTTCGGCCCGCCGGTGGCCCAGTCCAGCAACTCCACCGTATGCACCACCGGCACCCCTGTGCCGCTGCCGATCTGCACCATGCAGCCGATGTTGCCCGCCGCGATGATATCCGGCGATTTCGCCTCCAGCGTCCGCACCTTGCGTGCCTTCAGCTGGGCCGAGATCTCCGGCTGCATCAGGTTGTAAGTCCCCGCCGACCCACAGCACAGATGGCTGTCCGCCGGTTCCACCACCGTGAACCCCGCCCGTTTCAGCAGGTCCTTGGGATGGGTCTTGATCTTCTGCCCATGCTGCAGCGAACAGGCCGCGTGATAGGCTACGGTCAGCCCCTTGTCCGCACCCTCCGGCACCTCCAGCGTCACCAACAGCTCGCTGATGTCCATCGCGATCCCCGACACCCGCGCCGCATCCGCCGCCAGCGGATCATTGCGGAACATATGCCCGTAATCCTTCACCGTGGTGCCGCAGCCGCTGGTGTTGATGACAATCGCATCCAGCCCCGCGCCATCCATCTCCCGCGCCCAGGCGCGGATGTTCTTGGCCGCCGTGGCATGGCTTTCATCCGCCTTGCCCATGTGATGGGTCAGCGCCCCGCAACACCCCGCGCCCTCGGCCACCACCACCTCACAACCCAGCCGGGTCAGCAGCCGGATGGTGGCGTCGTTGATATCGGTGTTCAGTGCCTTCTGCGCGCACCCGGTCATCAGCGCCACCCGCATCCGCTGCGGCGCCTCGGGCGCAAAGCTCTGCGGATCGTCGTTGCGGCTCACCGGCGGGATGTGCTTCGGCGCCATCTCCAGCATCGCCCGCAGCCGCGCATCCGGCATCAGCCGCGCAAACGGCCGCCCGATCTTCGCCCCCAGCAACGCCAGCCGGAACCGCGTCGGATAGGGCAGGATGCGCGCCAGGATCCAGCGCAGCGCCCGGTCCGAAAACGGCCGGCGATAAGTGGTCTCGATATACTCCCGCGCATGGTCGACCAGATGCATGTAATGCACCCCCGACGGACATGTCGTCATGCAGGCCAGGCAGCTCAGGCAGCGGTCGATATGTTTGACCGTGCGCGCATCCGGCACCCGCTCGTTCTCCAGCATGTCCTTGATCAGGTAAATCCGCCCGCGCGGGCTGTCCAACTCATCGCCCAGCACCTGGTAGGTCGGACAGGTCGCGGTGCAGAACCCGCAATGCACACAGGCCCGCAGGATCTCGTTGGCCCGCGCCGTGCCCGGATCGCGCAGCTGGTCTTCGGTGAATGTCGTCTGCATGTATTACGCCTCCACCGGCTGCGCCATCAGCCCCGGGTTCAGAATGCCGCGCGGATCGAACCGCGCCCGCAACCCCTCCGATATCCGCCGCAGCGGCTCCGGCTCCGGCTGGAACACGCCCAGCCGCGCCCGCGTCGCCTCCGACGCCCGCACCAGCGTTGCATGGCCCGCAACACCGCCCAGCCGCGCCCGCAGATCGGTGCCCTCCGGCACCAGCGCCCAGATCAGCCCGCCGCCCCAGTCATAGAGCACCCGCTCCGCCCGCAGCCGCGCCGCCACCTCCGGCGCGTCCGTGGGCTTCACCGACAGCCGCCAGACATCGCCCGCCCCCCCGTGAAACGGCGCCACATCACGCAGATCGCGCCAGATCGCCGACGATTGCTCCGGCCCGCTCTCCACCGTAACCGCGCCAAAAGGCACCAGGATCTCCTGCAGCCGGCTTGCCCGGTAGGACACAGAGCTTTCGAACCCCTCGATCCGAATGCGCGTCCCGGCCTCCGGGTCGAAGGCCGCGCCGCTCACCTCGAACGGCGACCCCAGCGCCGCCGCCATCGCCTTTACCGCCACAGCGGCCTCCGCCGTCGCCACCGTCAGCGTCGCCTCGCTCTCGGGTCGCGGCAGCACCTTCAGCGCCACCTCGGTCAGGATCCCCAAAGTCCCCCAGCTTCCCGCCATCAGCTTGACCAGGTCGTAACCGGTGACATTCTTCATCACCCGCCCGCCATTGCGAACCACCTGACCCGCGCCATCGACAAACCGCACCCCCAGCAGGAAATCGCGGCAGGCCCCCGCCTGCACCCGGCGCGGCCCGCTGATGTTGCCCGCCACCACTCCGCCAATGGTCGGCTCGCCCGTGGTGCCCAGCAGCCCGCGATGGTCCATCGGCTCGAACGCCAGCCGCTGGTTCTCCGCCGCCAGCACCGCCTCGATCTCGGCCACCGGCGTACCGGCCCGCACCACCAGCGTCAGCGCGCCCGGCTCATAAAGCTCCACACCGGCGATCCCGGCGACGCTCACAACCTCGCCGGCACCGCCCAGCCCCCGCGTTCCGCCCCCCTTCACCCACAGGGGGCCATCCGCCCCGGCCACCATCTCGGCCAGTTCGGCCTCGCTCTTCGGCGTCATCATCTTCATCTCTTTCCAAATACTCCGGGGGTTCGGGGGCAGAGCCCCCGACTATTGGCCCTTTTCAGGCGGCCTGCGGCTGGGCGCGCCGCGCCTCCGACACCGCCAGCGGGAACACCTTGGCCGGGTTCAGCAGCCACGCCGGGTCAAAGACATCCTTCACCGCCATCTGCGCCTCCAGGTCCGCCGCGTCGTACTGGTGCAGCATCAAATCGCGCTTTTCGATCCCCACGCCATGCTCCCCGGTCAGGCAGCCACCCGCCTCGACACAGAGCTTCAGGATCTCCGCCCCGAAAGCCTCGCAGGTTTCCAGCTGCCCCGGCGTATTGGCATCAAACAGGATCAGCGGATGCATGTTGCCGTCGCCGGCGTGAAACACGTTCGCCACGTCCAGCCCGAACTCCTTCGACATCTCGCCAATCCGGCGCAGCACCATGGGCAGCGACGACACCGGGATGGTGCCATCAAGGCACATGTAATCGTTGATCTGCCCCATCGCGCCAAAGGCCGACTTGCGGCCCAGCCAGATCCGCCCGGCCTCATCCGCATCCGCCGCCTCGCGCAGCTCGACCGGGTTATGCTTCGCCGCGATCTGCTTGATCAGCCCCAGCTGCATGTCGATCTCGGCCTCCGATCCCTCGACCTCGACAATCAGCAGCGCCTCGCACATCGGGTATCCCGCATGGGCAAAGGCCTCGCAGGCCTCGATACAGGGGCGGTCCATGAACTCGATCGCCACCGGCAGCACGCCGGCCTTGATGATGTCGGTCACCACCTGCCCCGCCACCTCGCTGCTGTCGTATCCCATCAGCACCGGCCGCGCGCCCTCGGGCTTGCGCAGGATGCGCAGCGTCGCCTCGGTCACCACCGCCAGCTGCCCCTCCGATCCGCAGATCAGCCCCAGCAGGTCCAGACCGCCCGCATCCAGATGCGCGCCGCCGATTTCGACAACAGTGCCGTCCATCATCACCGCCGTCACACCCATCAGGTTGTTGGTGGTCACCCCGTATTTCAGGCAATGCGCCCCGCCCGAATTCATCGCGATATTGCCCGCGATGGCACAGGCCAGCTGGCTCGACGGGTCCGGCGCATAAAAGAAATCCTCTTCCTCCACCGCGCCGGTGACACTCAGGTTGGTGCGCCCGGTCTGCACCCGGATAAACCGGTTTTCATAGTCGGTTTCCAGCACCTCGTTCATCCGCGCCACGCCCAGGATCACGCTGTCGGCGGTGGGCAGCGCCCCGCCCGCCAGCGACGTGCCCGCCCCGCGCGGCACCACCGGCACCCCTTCCTCGTGGCAGATGCGCAAGACATCCGACACTTCCTGCGTCGAGGACGGCAACACCGCCAGCAGCGGCGGGCATTTATACGCGGTCAGCGCATCGCACTCATAGGCGCGCGTCTCTGCCTCGTCATGAATGACGGCATCCTCCGGCAGAACCTGTTTCAGTCGGCTCACCAACCGATCCTTCAAAGACAGGACAACCGGATTCGGGCGCGGCATTTCCATGAGACATCCTCCATTTGGTAAAAATATATTACCAATTTTCCCCGCTGGCAAGTTCTTCCACTTGTCCATAGTGTCACATCCATGACCTGGAGTGACCGCCTTTCCCTGTTTAGCATGTTCGACTACGGCGCGCTCGCCCTTCTGGTGCTGGGCTGGCTGTGGATCGGCTGGCGGATCGAGAACCCGGCACCCGGCCGCCCTTCGGTTTCAGTGCTGATGAGCGATTTCCGCCGCGCCTGGATGACACAGATGGTCACCCGGCAGCCGCGCATGTTCGATGCACAGCTGGTCAGCAACCTGCGCCAGGGCACCGCCTTCTTCGCCTCCGCCTCGATGATCGCGATCGGCGGCGGGCTCGCCCTGATCGGCAATACCGAGGAGCTGGCCGGGGTCGCCAAGGATCTGACCCTGTCGAACGCCCCCGCCATCGTCTGGGAAATCAAGCTGGTTGTGGTGCTGGTGTTCCTCGCCAACGCCTTTCTCAAATTCGTCTGGGCGCACCGCCTGTTCGGCTACTGCTCGGTGCTGATGGCCGCCGTCCCCAACGACCCCGACACCGAACTGGCCTATCCCCGCGCCGCCCAGGCCGCCGAACTCAGCATCACCGCCGGGCGCAGCTTCAACCGGGCCATGCGGTCGACCTATTTCGCGCTGGCCGCCGCCGCGTGGATCTTTGGCGCCTACGCGCTGCTTCTGGCCACGCTGTTCACCATCGCCATGCTCTACCGACGTGAATTCGCCTCGCAATCGCGCGATATCCTGCTGGAAATCCCGCCGGACACGCAACCGTGATCCCGCAAAACGGGCGCCGGCGCTAACCTGACGCCATGCTGCGTTTCCTGATACCCGCCCTGCTGCCCCTGCCTGTGTTATCCGTCATGGCCGCCCCGCCCGCCCTGGCCGACCCGCCGGTGATCGAACATGTGACCGCCCAGCGCTCTGCCGGATCCTGGCGTTTCGACGTGACGCTCAGCCATCCCGATACCGGTTGGGACCACTATGCCGACGGCTGGCGCGTGCTGGATATGGACGGCACCGAACTGGGCCTGCGGGTGCTGGCGCACCCGCACGTCAATGAACAGCCTTTCACCCGCTCTCTCAGCGGCGTCGCGATCCCGCGCGGCACGACAAGGGTCCAGATACAGGCACGCTGCCTGCAGGACGGTTGGGGCACACCAATAACGGTCGATCTGCCCTAACTGTCGCCGGCCGCCCGGCGCGGGACAGCCTGAAACTGCCGCCCGCGATTAAGCGCCAGGCTCAGCCTCGCCCGATATAGGGCATGGCGCTGGCCATTACGGTCATGAACTGCACGTTGGCCTCCAGCGGCAGCCCCGCCATATGCAGCACCGAACTGGCCACATGCGCCACGTCCATAACCGGCTCCACCGCGATGGAGCCATCGGCCTGCGGCACGCCCTTGGTCATCTTCTCGGCCATGTCGGTCAATGCATTGCCGATGTCGATCTGGCCGCAGGCAATGTTGTAGGGCCGCCCGTCCAGCGAGATCGACCGCGTCAGCCCGGTGATCGCATGTTTCGACGCCGTATAGGCCACCGACCCCCAGCGCGGCACATAGGCCGACACCGATCCGTTGTTGATGATGCGCCCGCCCTGCGGATCCTGCGCCTTCATCCGGGCAAAGGCGGCGCGGGCGCAGATGAACGACCCGGTCAGGTTGATGTCGATCAGCTGCCGCCAGTCGTCCACGTTGATCTCGTCGATGGTCGACCCCAACAGTGACACGCCGGCGTTGTTGAACAGAACGTCGATGCGCCCCCATTCCGCCAGGCCCGCGTCAAAAGCCGCGTCCACCGCCGCCTCGTCCGTCACGTCGCAGGGCAGCGCCAGCGCGTTGGCGTGGCCGGCGGCGATCTCCTCCAGCGGCGCGGCGGTGCGCCCCACCAGCCCGACCTGCCAGCCCGCCTCAAGAAACGCCAGCGCACAGGCCTTGCCAATGCCCCGGCCCGCGCCGGTGATGATGATAGAGCTCATGATCCTGCCCTCCCGGGGCCCTGTCAGTGATTGTCGCGCGGCAAGTCCGCCGCGACCTTGTGATAGGCGGTCGCCAGTTCCAGGCAACCCCCTTCGGCCAGTTGCCCGACATGAGTGCGATAGATTTCCTGCCACGGGGTCTGGTGGTGCAGCTCGGGCGGCGTCCAACCATCCTTGCGCGCCTGCCAGTCCGCAGCGTCAACCAGCGCATCCATGCGCGACGCATTCAGATCCAGCCGCACCCGGTCGCCGGTTTGCAAGAAGGCCAGACCGCCCCCGACCACCGCCTCGGGCGAGGCGTTCAGGATCGACGGGCTTTCCGAGGTGCCCGACTGACGCCCGTCGCCCACCGTCGGCAGGTGATTGATCCCCGCCTTCAGCAGTGCATCGGGCGGCTGCATGTTGACCACCTCGGCCGAGCCGGGATAGCCGACACAGCCGACCCCGCGAATAAACAGGATGCAGTTTTCGTCGATCTCCAGCGCCGGATCATTGATCCGGTCATGGTAATCCTCTGGCCCTTCGAACACCACGGCGCGGGCCTCGTAAACCCCCTCGTTGCCGGGATCAGACAGGAACCGCTTGCGGAAATCCTCGGAAATCACGCTGGTCTTCATCAACGCCGAATCGAACAGATTGCCCGACAGCACCTTGAACCCGGCGTTGTCGCGCATCGGCGCGTCACATGTCAGGATCACGGCGCTGTCGCGGCTGCGCTGTCCGGTCAGGTTCTCGCCCATGGTCTTGCCAGTCGCCGTCATGGCCTGCCCGTGCAGATGCCCGGCGCGCGCCAACTCGCCCATCACGGCGGGCACACCGCCCGCACGGAAAAAGCTTTCGCCAAGGAATTCGCCCGCCGGCTGCATGTTGACCAGCAGCGGCTTGTCATAGCCGACGGTTTCCCAGTCCTTCACGTTCAGCTCGACCCCCGCGTGGCGCGCGACCGCCTGCAGATGCGGCGGCGCGTTGGTGGACCCGCCAATCGCGGTATTCACGATGATCGCGTTTTCAAAGGCCTCCCGCGTCAGGATATCGGACGGCTTCAGATCCTCGTAGACCATGTCGACAATGCGCTTGCCGGTCTCATAGGCCATCCCCATCCGCTCGCGGAACGGGGCCGGAATCGCCGCGTTGCCGGTCAGGGTCATGCCCAACGCCTCGGCCATGGCGTTCATCGTGCTGGCGGTGCCCATGGTGTTGCAATGGCCCAGCGACGGGGCCGAGGCGCAGATCCGGCCGATGAACTCTTCATAGTCGATCTTGCCCTCGGCCAGCAGCCGCCGGCTCTCCCAGACGATGGTGCCGGACCCGGCGCGCTTGCCCTGCCACCAGCCGTCCAGCATCGGGCCGCCGTTCAGCGCGATGGCCGGCAGATCGGCGGTCGCCGCGCCCATCAGCATCGCCGGCGTGGTCTTGTCACAGCCGGTGGTCAGCACCACCCCGTCGATCGGATAGCCATGCAGCACCTCGACCAGCCCCAGATAGCTCAGGTTGCGGTCCAGCGCGGCGGTGGGCCGCTTGCCGGTCTCCTGGATCGGATGCACCGGGAATTCCATCGGAATGCCGCCCGCCTCGCGGATACCGGCCTTGATCCGGTCCATCAGGAACACGTGGATCTTGTTGCACGGGGCCAGGTCGCTGCCGGTCTGCGCGATGCCGATGACCGGCCGCTCGCTCTGCAGCTCCTCACGGGTGAATGTCTGGTTCTGGTAACGTTCGATATACAGGGCCGTCATGCCCGGATTGTTCGGGTTATCAAACCACTCCTGTGACCGGAATCGCTTACCGGCGCGTGTATTTGCCATTGGCTGTCCTCCCTCCTGCGCAGCCCGACCGGGGGTCTGGCGCAGACGACTCTGGGCTTGTTGCAGCTTCGACATTTGGTATACCAAATGCAAGGGCTATTCTCGAACAGCCCGGAAACCGGACGTTTGAAGGGGTCTGACATGCGCATTTGGCGATTTGCGGCTGGGCTGGCCGCCGGGCTGCTGCTGGCTGTCCCGGTCATGGCCGAGGTCGACCTGGCGGCGGTGAAAACCTGCGTCGCCCAGCGCGCCGAGGCCGGCACATCCACCGAATGCGTATCGCTGTCGCATACCGAATGCCGCGCCTTCCCCGAAGACGCCCCCGCCGCCGCCACCCTCTGTTTCAAACAGGCACACGACCGCTGGTCCGAGGGCATCGCCGCCCGCATGACCGAGATCCGCGCCGCGGTCGAGGACCCGCTGGCCGCCGCCGCGGGGATCGACGTCAAATACGACCTGCTGACCAGCTTGCTGCAATGTGACCGGATGGAAGAAATGGCGCTGCTGCAGGAAGGACCGCCCGAAACGGTGCTGCTGCAGAAAACCCGCTGTACGGCGCTGGCCAGCGGCTATGTCTACGTCCGCCTGCTGCTGCGGTCGCGCAACCTGCCGTGACGGTGATGACCCCCCGGCAAGCGTTCTGGCGCGGCTACCGCGACTGCGCCCCCTTCATCCTGATCGTGGTGCCCTATTCGCTGATGTTCGGCGTGGTGGCGCGCGACGCCGGGCTGGACGTGCTGCAGGCGATGTCGATGTCGGTGCTGGTCATCGCGGGCGCCTCGCAGTTCACCGCGCTGACCCTGCTGCAGGATCACGCGCCGGTCTTTGTCGCGCTCTTTGCCGCGCTTGCGGTCAACCTGCGGATGGCGATGTATTCTGCCGCTCTGGTCCCGCACGTCGGCCACGCGCCGCTGGGGATCCGCGCGCTGATGGCCTACCTGATGGTCGATCAGGCCTTTGCCGTGGCGGTGCGCACCTACGAGGACAACCCCGACATGCCGCAGGGGGTCAAGGTGGCCTATTACTTTGGCTGCATGATGCTGATCTGCCCCTTTTGGTACGGCTGCACCCTGATCGGCGCGCTGGTCGGTCAATCCATCCCCGACAGCTTCCAACTCGATTTCGCGGTGCCGGTCTGTTTCATCGCCCTGACCGCACCGCTGTTGCGCAGCCTGCCGCATGTGGTGACCGCGCTGGTGGCGATCATTGGCGCGGTGGTCTTTGCCGGACTGCCGTGGAGCCTGGGCATCATCACTGCCGCGCTGTTCGCCATGATCGCAGGTGCACAGACCGAAGTGTTCCTGCGCCGGCGGGGCGCCGCGCCATGAGTGATGCAACCTTCTGGATCGTGACCATCGGGCTGGGCATCGGTACCTTCCTGATCCGGTTTTCCTTCCTCGGGCTGATGGGGGGGCGTGACCTGCCGGACTGGGCGCTGCTGCACCTCAAATACGTGGGCGCGGCGGTGTTCCCGGCGCTGATCACACCACTCGTGCTCTGGCCCGACGCCACCGGCGGCGTCACCGATCCGGTGCGCCTGATCGCCGCCGGTGCCGCTTTTGTCGCCGGCATGCGGGTGTCCGTCATCGCCGCCATCGTGGCCGGCATGGGCACGCTCTACGTGCTGGAGGCCCTGCGCGGACTGTTGTGATCCCCCGCCTCACCGCGCCCTGAATTTGAGCAGAATCGCCGGACCTGCCACACTGGCCCCCTTCATGCCGCCCATGACAGGAGGATCAGCCATGCCAGAATTCGTCAGTTTCCGCTCCGTCGTCGACCCGTCCGATTGTGACTTTCTCGGTCACATGAACGTTTCGCGGTACTTCGCGGCCTGCAGCGACGGGGTGTTTGCCATCCAGGCCGAAATGGGGCTGACCGCGCAGGACATGCGCAGCGGGCGACGCCTGTCCTTTGCCGTGGTCCACGCCGAAAGCGATTTTCGCGCCGAATTGACCGCCGGAGAGGCGATCCACCTGAAAACTGCCGTGCTCGAGATCGGCGGCAAATCCATGACCTTCCGGCATCGCCTGTTCCGCTCCGCCGATGGCAGTCTGGCCTTCGAAACCCTCTTCAAATGCGTGCTGCTGTCGCTGCAGGACCGGTCAGCCAAGGAGATCCCCGCCGATGTCAGGGCCAAGGCATCCAACTGGCGGCTCGATGCCTAAAGGCTGGCGGTGATCCCGCCATCGACAAACAGGGTATGACCGTTGACGAAACTCGCCGCGTCGGACGCGAGGAAAATGCACGCCCCGCACAGCTCTTCGACCTTACCCCAGCGGCCGGCCGGGGTGCGTTTTTCCAGCCAGGCGCTGAACTCGGGGTCCGCCACCAGCGCCGCGTTCAGCGGCGTGTCGAAATAGCCCGGCGCGATGGCGTTGCAGTTCAGCCCCTTGGGCGCCCAGTCGGTCGCCATGCCCTTGGTCAGGTTGGTGACCGCTCCCTTGGACGCGGTATAGGGCGCGATGCCCGGACGGGCCAATGCGCTTTGCACGCTGGCGATGTTGATGATCTTGCCCATGCCGCGCCCGATCATGTGCCGGGCCACCGCCTGCCCGACGTAAAAGGCCGAGTTCACATTGGTCCGCATCAGCCGGTCAAAGGCATCCGCCGGGAAATCCTCCAGCGGCGTCCGGTGCTGCATGCCTGCATTGTTGACGAGGATGTCGATGGCCCCATGGGTGGCCTCGTAGCCGTCAATCGCCGCGCGGACGGCCTGCGCGTCGGTCACGTCAAAGGGCAGCGTATCCACCTGCGCCCCCTCCGCGCGCAGGGCATCCGCCGCCGCGTCCAGCCGCCCGGCGTCCCTCGCGTTCAGCACGACCGATGCCCCCGCCCCGGCCAGCCCCCGCGCCAGCGCAAAGCCGATCCCCATCGAAGATCCGGTCACCAGCGCCCTGCGCCCGCCGAGGTCGAAATTCGCCATGATCGTGCCTTTCCCTGATCGTCCGCTGCCGTTGACAAATCGCCCCCGGACCCGCTTGATGGAAAATGGTATACCATTTCGACATCGAATCGGAAAAGGGCAAAAGCGGCCCTCGCCCGAGATGTCTCAGGGGGGATAATGGCCATGCAGGCTCTCTACGCCCACGCCGCACGCGATCTGCGTCTGGCCGAAACACCGGCGCCGTCGCCTGGGCGGGGCGAGCTGCGGATCGCACTGGCGCGCGGCGGCATCTGCGGATCGGACCTGCATTATTTCAATCACGGCGGTTTCGGCACCGTGCGGCTGCGCGAACCGATGATCCTCGGCCACGAAGTCGCCGGTCACGTCGTCGAACTGGGTGACGAAGTCACCGGCTTTGCGGTCGGCGATCTGGTCGCCGTGTCGCCATCGCGGCCCTGCGGCAGCTGCGGCGAATGCCTGCGCGGGCTGCCGAACCACTGCCTGAACATGCGCTTCTACGGATCGGCCATGCCCTTTCCCCATATCCAGGGCGCGTTCCGGCAGGAACTGGTGGCGCGGGCCGCGCAATGCGTCCATGCCGACGGGCTCGACCCGGCGCACGCCGCCATGGCCGAACCGCTCTCGGTGGCGCTGCACGCGGTGCGGCAGGCCGGGACGCTGCTGGGCCAGCGGGTGCTGGTGACCGGCTGCGGCCCGATCGGCGTGCTGACCATCCTCGCCGCCCGCCGCGCCGGCGCGGCGCAGATCATCGCCACCGACATTACCGGCCCGGCGCTGGACCACGCGCGGCGGGCCGGTGCGGATCTGGCGCTGAACACCGCCCAAGACCCCGACGCGCTGGCGCCCTACACAACCGGCAAGGGCACGCTGGACGTGCTCTTTGAATGCTCCGGCGCCCAACCCGCACTGGCGGCGGGCATGGCGGCGCTGCGCCCGCGCGGAACCATCGTACAACTGGGCCTGTCCGGCGACATGAGCCTGCCGATGATGATGCTGACGGCCAAAGAGCTGAACCTGCGCGGATCGTTCCGCTTTCACGAGGAATTCGCCGTCGCGGTGGGGCTGATGCAAAAGGGTCTGATCGACGTCGCCCCGCTGGTCACCCACAGCTATCCGCTGGCCGATTTCGCCGCCGCCTTTGCCATGGCCAACGACAAATCGCAGGCGATGAAGGTGCAGCTGGACCTGACCGCATGCTGACCTTCACGCTGGCGGTGCTGCTGCTCTTCATCACCCCCGGCCCCGGCGTGCTGTCCACCGCAGGCGTCGGCGCGGCCTACGGGTTCAAACCGGGCCTTTCCTATGTCGCCGGGCTGTTCGTCGGCACCAACATGGTGGCGCTGGCCGTGATCACCGGGCTGGCGGCGCTGATCCTCGGCATGCCGGTGCTGCGCAGCGTGCTGATGGTCGCCTCGGTCGCCTATCTGCTCTACCTCGCCGCGCGCATCGCGCTGGCCGGATCGCGGGTCGCTTTTATCGAGGCGAAATCACCGCCCGGCCCCGTCGCCGGCCTGCTGCTGCAGGCGATCAACCCCAAGGCCTATGCCGTCAACACCGCGCTGATCACCGGCTTTGCCTTCTACCCCGCCAGCCTGCTGATCGAGACCGTCAGCAAGCTGCTGATCATGAACCTGATCTGGGTGCCGGTGCATCTGGGCTGGCTCTGGGCCGGGGTCACCCTGCACCGGCTCGACCTGCCCGAACGCAGCCACCGGATGATCAACATCTGCATGGCGCTGGCCATGCTCGGCGTGGTGGCACTTGCGATCTGGTCAGCGGCGAGGGCGCCGTCATGAAGATCACCGCGATCGAAACCATCCGCATCGCCGAGCGGCCCAACCTGCTCTGGCTTCAGGTCCATACCGACGCGGGGCTGACCGGGCTGGGCGAAACCTTTTACGGCGCCTTCGCGGTCGAGGCCTATGTGCACGAAACCCTCGCGCCCCTGATGGTCGGGCAGGATCCGCGCCGGATCGAACATCTCGCCCAGCGCGCCGAAGGCTACCTCGGCTGGCGCTCCACCGGGGCCGAAACGCGCGGCAACTCGGCCTTCGACATCGCGCTGTGGGATCTGCTGGGCAAACTCACCGGCCAACCGGTGGCACAGCTGCTGGGCGGCATGACCCGCGACCGCATCCGCACCTACAACACCTGCGCGGGCGTGGACTATATCAAGGACGACAGCGGCCAGCAGACCGGCAACTACGGGCTGGGCGCTGGCGGCGACTGGGACGATCTCAACGGCTTCCTGCATCACGCCGACGAACTGGCCCAGTCGCTGCTGGCCGAGGGCATCACCGCGATGAAGATCTGGCCCTTTGATGCCGCCGCCGAGAAAACCGGTGGCCGCGACATCTCCGCCGCCGACCTGAACGCGGCGCTGCGCCCGTTCGAAAAAATCCGCGCAGCCGTCGGCGACGGCATGGACATCATGGTCGAATTCCACTCCATGTGGCAGCTGCTGCCCGCGCAACGCATCGCCCGCGCGCTGGCGCCCTTCAACACCTACTGGCACGAGGATCCGATCCGCCTCGACAGCCTCGATCTGCTGAAACGCTATGCCGCCGTGTCACCCGCCCCGGTCTGCGCGTCGGAAACGCTGGGCGGCATCGGGGCCTTTCGCGACCTGCTGGCCACCGGCGCCGCCGGGGTGGTGATGCCGGACCTCAGCTGGTGCGGCGGCCTCACCACCGCCCGCAAGATCGCCGCCATGGCCGAGGCCGAGAAACTGCCGATCGCGCCGCACGACTGTACCGGCCCGGTGGTGCTGGCGGCCTCAACCCACCTGTCGCTGGCCGCCCCCAACGCGCTGATCCAGGAAAGCGTGCGGGCGTTCTACCGCACGTGGTACGGCGACGTGGTCACCGCGCTACCGCCGGTCTCGGACGGCCATATCACCATCCCGCCCGGTCCCGGACTGGGGCTTGAACTGATCCCCGATCTGGACCGCGCCTTTGCCACCACCCGGCGCAGCACCGGCACGGACGACCTGAAATGACACGTGAAAAAGGAGCCCCCATGGCTGATCCGAAACTCCCCGCCCAAGGCACGCTGGTTGGCCGCATCTGGCGGCCCGGCATCGGCCCTTGCGTGGTGACGATCCGCGACGGGCGGGTTCTCGACATCACGGCCCGGGGCCGGGCAACCCTGCGCGACCTGCTGGAAAGCGATGCGCCCGCCCGGATCGTGCAACAGGCCGACGGCACCGATCTTGGCCCGGTCGCGGACCTGTTCGACGCCTCGCGCGAAACCGCCGGTTCCGACGACCTGCGCCTGCTGGCCCCGCCCGATCTGCAGGCGATCAAGGCCTGCGGCGTGACCTTTGCGGGCTCGATGGTGGAACGCGTGATCGAGGAACAGGCCGCAGGCGATCCGGCCCGCGCACAGGAAATCCGCGCCCGCGTCGGCGCCGTCATCGGCGACAGCCTGTCCGGGATCACGCCGGGGTCGGAACAGGCCGAAAAGGTCCGTGATCTGCTCAAGGCCGAGGGGCTGTGGTCTCAATACCTCGAGGTCGGGATCGGCCCCGATGCCGAGGTGTTCACCAAGGCGCAGCCGATGTCCGCCGTCGGCTGGGGCGCCGCCGTGGGCCTGCACCCGGTCTCGAAATGGAACAACCCCGAACCGGAAATCGTGCTCGCCGTCGCCAGCACCGGCAGGATCGTCGGCGCAACGCTCGGCAACGACGTCAACCTGCGCGATGTCGAAGGCCGCTCCGCCCTGCTGCTGGGCAAGGCCAAGGACAACAACGCCTCCTGCGCCATCGGCCCCTTTGTGCGGCTGTTCGATGACACCTACATGCTGGACGACGTGCGGCAGGCCGAAATCACACTGCGGGTCGAGGGCGAGGATGGCTTCACCCTCGACGGTGCGTCCTCGATGTCCGAAATCAGCCGCGACCCGGCCGATCTGGTGACACAGACCATCGGCCGGCATCACCAGTATCCCGATGGGTTCTTCCTGTTCCTCGGCACCATGTTCGCCCCGGTCAAGGACCGCGACGCGCCCGGTCAGGGCTTTACCCATCACACCGGCGACACCGTGACCATCTCGGAACCCTCGCTGGGCGCGCTCTGCAATACCGTGCGGCTGTCCACCGAATGCCCGGAATGGCACTTCGGAATGTCGGCGCTGATGCGCAACCTGTCGGCGCGCGGGCTGCTGGAATGACCCAACCCCGCTCCTTCCTCGCGTTGGGCGAATGCATGGTGGAAATCGCCCCGGCGGGCGACGGGCTCTTCCGGCGCGGCTTTGCCGGCGATACCTTCAACACTGCGTGGTACGCGCGCCGCCTGCTGGGGCCCGACTGGACCGTGGCCTACGGCAGCTGCATCGGCGACGATGCCATCTCGGCCGAGATGTCCGCCTTCATGGCCGAACAGGGCATCGACACCGGCGCGCTCCGCGTGATCCCCGACCGCACCGTCGGCCTCTACATGATCAGCGTCGACAACGGCGAACGCAGCTTTTCCTACTGGCGCGGGCAATCGGCGGCGCGCCGCCTGGCCGAAAACGCCGAATGGCTGGCGCAGCTGCTGGCCGGGCGCGACGTCATCCACTTTTCCGGCATCACGCTGGCCATTCTGCCCCCCGACGGCCGCCAGGTCCTATGTTCGGCGCTAGCGCAGGCCAGGGCGGCGGGGGCCACGGTGGCCTTCGACACCAACCTGCGCCCCCGGCTGTGGGACAGCCCGCAAGCCATGCGCGACGGGCTGCAGCTCGGCGCCTCGGTCGCCGATGTGGTGCTGCCCTCGTTCGACGAGGAAACCGGCCTGTTCGGCGATGCCACCCCCGACGACACCGTCGCCCGCTACCGCGCCGCCGGCGCCGGGCTGGTCGCGGTCAAGGACGGCGCCGGTCCGCTGACCCTGTGGTCGGACACCGACGGCACGATCCGGCGCACCCCCGCCCCGGTCGCCCGGATCGTCGACACCACGGCGGCGGGCGACAGTTTCGCCGCCGCGCTGCTGGCGGGACTGGCCACCGGGCAAACGGCTGAAACCGCCGCCGACCACGCCATGGCTCTGGCCGGACAGGTCATTCAGGCTCCGGGCGCGCTGGTGCCGGGACTATTCGAAACGGGAGAATTCAGATGAACGTACTCATTCTAGGCGGCGGCGGCGTGATCGGCCAGAAACTCGGCCAGGCACTGGCCCGGCGCGGCCACCTGCGCGGTCAGACCATCACCCGGCTGACGCTGGCCGATGTCACGGATCCCGCCCCCGTCGACGGGGCCGAGACCATCCGCTGCGATATCGCCGACGCGGCCTCGGTCGCCGCCGCGATCCCGCCGGATACCGACGTCATCTACCTGCTGGCCGCCATCGTCTCGGCCCACGCCGAAGAGGATTTCGACGCCGGCATGTCGATCAACATGATGGGCACGCTGAACGTGCTGGAACGCTGCCGGGCACTCGGGACCTGCCCGGTGGTCGTGTTCTCCTCCTCGGTTGCGGTCTACGGCGGCGAGGTGCCAGACCCGATCGTCGATCACACCTTCCTCAACCCGCAGACCTCTTACGGCACGCAAAAGGCCATCGGCGAACTGCTGGTGAATGATTACAGCCGCAAGGGCATGATCGACGGGCGCGGCTTCCGGCTGCCGACGATCTCGGTCCGCCCCGGCAAACCGAACCGGGCTGCCTCCAGCTTCATGTCGTCGATCCTGCGCGAGCCGCTGAACGGACAGGAGGCGATCTGCCCGGTAGGCCCGGAGTTCCTGCATTGCTACCTGTCACCACGCCGCTGCGTCGAGAACCTGATCGCCGGGACAGAATGGCAACCCGAAGACCTCGGCATGAACCGCTGCATGATGATGCCCGGCCGGATGTGGTCGATCGCGCAGGTGATACAGGCGATGACGGCCGTCGCCGGGCCGGAACCGGCCAAGCTGATCCGCTGGGAGCCGCAGGCCGACATCCAGCGTATCGTCAACGGCTGGCGGTTCGACCTGCGGCCCGAAAAGTCGATCAAGCTGGGCCTGCGGGCCGACGACAGTTTCGAGGACAACATCCGGTACTATCTGGAAGACGACCAGCCCCACGCGTGACGCCAGCCCCGGAATTTTCAAAAAATTCCGCCAAAATTCTTTCAAAGAATTTTCCCGCGCTTCAGTTCACCGGGGTCAGCAGGGCGCTGCCGGCAGTGTACGCCGCGATGTTGTCGCGTTGCAGTTTCGCCATCGCCGCGCGGGTCTCCACCGTGCCGGACCCCTGATGCGGCTGGATCACCACGTTGGGCAGGTCATAGAACCGCGGGTCGATCTTTGGTTCGTTCAGAAAGACATCCAGCCCGGCCCCGGCAAGCTTGCCGGTGGACAGGGCCTGAATCAGCGCTTCCTCGTCCACCGTGGTGCCGCGCGAGATGTTGATCAGCACACCGCGCGGACCCAGCGCCGCAATCACCTCGGCCGACACATGGCCCGCCGTTTCCGCCCCGCCGACCAGGGCGACGATCAGGTAATCGACCGCCTCGGCCAGCGACACCGGATCGGCATGAAAGGTCCAGCCCGGCGTCTCCTTTTCACGGCGCGACGTATAATGGATATCCATCTTGAACCCGGCCAGGCGGTCGGCGATCTCGCGCCCGATGCGGCCCAGCCCGACAATCCCGGCCCGGCCACCGCTGACCTTGCGGTTCAGCGGGTATTCGCCCTTTTCCGCCCATTGGCCCGACCGCGCCCAGTCCGACGCCTGAGCCATTTCGCGGCCCTGCATCAGCAGCATGGCCACCGCCAGATCGGCCACATCGTCGTTCAGCACGTCGGGGGTGTTGGTGACCCGAACGTTCCGCGCGCTGGCGGCCGCCACGTCGATGGCGTCATAGCCGACACCGAAATTGGCGATCAGCCCGAGGTTTGGCAGCAGGTCCATTTCCGCCGCGCCAAACGGATGGTGCCCCTTGAAGGCCACCGCCGTGACCTTGTCCCGGGTCGCCTGATCCAACCCGGCGATGTCCGCCGGACCAACAAGAAAACGCGCGCCAAAGGCATCGGCCAGCGCCGCCTTGTCGGCGTCGGAATAGCTGCCGATCGTCAAAACGCAATCCGTAGGTGTCATGGGGCCGTTCCTCCTGTCGCCGACCCGCCGGTGTCAGGTCATTTGGTATACCAAATTACCTAGGGCCATTCACGCCCCGCTGTCAACGCCCGCGCCGTCACTGGGTGAACCGGTACCGGTGCAGCGCCGCGCCGTTTTCGCGCAGCCAGCCGCGGGGCGCCTGATACGGGCCATAGAGCCGCTCGACCTGCGCCCAGAACGCCGCCGAATGGTTCATCTCGGCCAGGTGCGCCACCTCATGCGCGGCCACGTATCGCAACACCTCGGGCGGGGCGAGAATCAGCCGCCAAGAATACATCAGCCCGCCCTGCGACGAACAGCTGCCCCAGCGCGACCGGGTGTCCCGCAGGGTGATCCGCCGGTAGGGCCGGCCCAGCGCCTGCGCGTAGGCGTCCGAGGCCGCCACCAGCCGGTCCCGCGCCAGATCGCGCAGCCAGGCCTGCACCCGCCGCCCCGCCGCGTCCGGCGGCACCGCCAGTTCGCCATCCTGCAGCCGCACCCCGCGACCGCCCCCCGGCACCACCCGCAGCGCAACGCCCTCGACCGGAATTTCCGCCCCGATATCAACGCGGACGTCTTCAGACCGCGATTGCAGGTGGCCCCGGATCCAGCGTTCCTTTTCACGGGCAAAGGCCAGCGCCTCCGCCTCGGGCACCCCCCTGGGCAGCGTCAGCGTGACCCGCCCGTCCAGCTGCGACACCCGCAGGCTGATGCGCCGCGCGCGCGGCGACCGGCGCAGGATCACCGGAACCGGAGGATCTCCGGGCAGACTATGACCGGCCAAGACCCGCCTCCCATTTGCGCAAAGGCTTTGACAGTGGTTTGCTCCTATGGCAAGTGCGCTGAATCGTCGACAAGACTCAGCAGATATCAAGGGGATTTCACATGCCCAAGGAAGAATGGGGCGTCAAACGCCTTTGCCCGACCACCGGCAAACGGTTTTACGACCTGAACAAGAACCCGATCGTCAGCCCCTATACGGGCGAGATCGTGGAATTCGACAGCGGCAAGAGCCGGATGATCGCGGCGGATGCCGAAGACGCGGCCACAGCCAAGGCCAAGAAAACCGCCGTGGACGAGGATGATGTCGTACTGGACGATGATGATTCGCTCGACGTCGATCTGGGCGATGACGTCCTGGAAGACGACGATGACGATGACAGCGTCTCGCTGGACGAAATCGCCGACGTCGCCAGCGACGACGACGACTGACCCCGGACAGGCGCCGCAACCCTGCGGCGCCAAAACCGAAATTGCCCGTCCCCGGCATCAGAGGCCAGATTCACCTCGGGGGATGCGTTTTTTGTCTTGAACTCTCCGCCGCCGTTCCATAAACGACGCGAGTGTTCACGGCAAAGACCGGAACACAAGGCGGGGCCTTAGCTCAGTTGGGAGAGCGCTTGCATGGCATGCAAGAGGTCAGGGGTTCGACTCCCCTAGGCTCCACCATCCCCTTCAGGATCGTTAAACCAGATCGGCCTGATCGCAGCCCACCACAGCGGCGCGACATTCAGGTGTGACGCGCGGTGACCGGAGTCGCCCCCATGGGCGTTGCCGCGCGCAATCGGCCTGGCCACGCCTCATAGGCGAACGACCGCACCCGTTTTCGCCATTTGCTTGCGCCCGGTGGTGCCGACGCCTACACAAGTCGGGTACCCCGTTGCGGAAGGAAGCAAAAGATGCCGAACTCAAACCTCGTTTCCGGCCTGGGCGGCTCTGCGGGCTACGGCGAAATCACCCTACCGCGTGGCGATAACAACTATTTGTACGTCGATGTCTCAGCTGTTTTTGAACGTGGGCTAAATTTCAATGGCTATGACCACGGTTCTTCTGTCCGGGTTCATACAGATGGGCATATCCGGTTCAATAGCCAAGATCCTTGGAACTACCCTTGGATTGCCCCTTTCTGGATGGATCTCGATACAACCGCACGGGGCTCCAACTCCTGGTCCGGGCGAGTGCATGTCGATGTCGATGAAACAACCGAGACCGTGACATTCACATGGGATCGGGTCGGACGTGCGCCGGTGGACGGATCGGTACCATTCAGCTTCCAGCTACAGTTGACGGATCTGGGCAACACAGGGGTAGGCATCACCTTTCGCTATGGCGACATGGAGCTAGACACTTTCGCGGACGGTGCAACGATTGGCTTTGCTGTGCTGTATTATCGATACCACACCGACTATCCCGGGCCGCAGGGGTACTACGCTGAAACTTCGACTTTTCTGGAAGACACAGCCGTGCCAGCGGATTTTGACACCACACCGGGAAACACCGGGATCCCCGGCGTATGGGAATATGTGCGTGGAGACCCGACGATTTTCGGAACGCCCGACGACGACGTTTTGACGGGGAGCAACCGGAACGACGAAATTATAGGCTTGGACGGCGACGATACGATCTACGGCCTGCGTGGCGACGACCGTTTGGCTGGCGGTGCGGGGGATGACGCTCTGTTTGGTGCTGGTGGCGATGATGTTCTGGTCGGTGGCGCCGGGGCGGATCGGCTGAATGGCGGCGCCGGGAACGATACGGTGGATTACAGCGCCGGCGACGCCAGCGATGGAGCCATTCTGGTGGTGGATCTCGCTGATCGCGACCGCAACACCGGCGACGCGGCCGGTGACATTTTCGTCTGGATCGAAAACCTGATCGGCAGACCCGAAGGCGAAGACCACTTGTCCGGCGATGGCGGCGACAACACAATCCGGGGTCTGGGCGAGAATGACACCATTGCCGGTCGTGGCGGTAACGACGTTCTGTACGGCAACAGCGGCAATGACCTGCTTGATGGCGGGATCGGCGATGACACGCTCGATGGTGGGCTCGGTTCGGACGTGATGCGGGGCGGCGCGGGTGCGGACAGTCTCACCGGTCGGGATGGCTATGACACGCTCGACGGCGGTGCTGGCAACGACAGCCTGTTCGGCAACGTCGGGAATGACACCCTCTTGGGCGGGTTGGGCGACGACTACCTTGAAGGAGGCTTTGGCGCCGACACCCTACGCGGGCAGGACGGCGATGACATGATCCTCGGCCAGAACGGTTTTGACACCCTGTCAGGCGGCGCGGGCGACGATCTGCTGCACGGCAACAATGGCAATGACCGGCTGTTCGGCGGCACCGGCGCCGATGTGCTGTTTGGCGGCTACGGACACGACCGGCTTGACGGCGGCGCTGGCAACGATCTGCTCGAAGGGTCGAGCGGTTTTGACCAGTTGGATGGCGGCGATGGGAACGATACCCTGTTCGGAGAAGCAGGCGACGACCGTTTGTCCGGCGGCACCGGCAACGACACCCTGACCGGCGGCATCGGAGCTGACACCTTTGTGTTCGAGGCCGGCGCCGACAGGATCGAGGATTTCCAGTTCCGGTTCGATGTGATCGAGGTCGACCTGGCACTGGTCGGCGGCAGCGAGCCGAGCCCTGCAGAGCTTGCGTCACTGGCAACCGTCGACGGGGGCGATACCATCTTTGACTTTGGCGGCGGCAACACTCTGACCATAGCCGGGGTTACCGATGTCGATGCGCTGACATCCGCGATCGGTTTTGTCTGAACAACGCCCCCGGCCATCCCGACCCGGGTCCCCTGGCATGCTCGCCGGGTTTCACTCGCAGAGACCGCCAACAGCGAACACCACGCGGTGTTCTGTGCTGTCCACCTCGACTGTCCATCCGCCGAAACCAACACGGGTCGCGGAGCGCGCGCCGGTGGTGTCCGCCGTCCTACGCCGGCGTCCGCGCCGGTTGCCGCCATTGCATCGGCGCCTCCGGCTCTGCCGCCGCGCGCAGCAGATCCAGCACCCGGCCATGGTCCGGCGACTTTGAACACACCGGGTCCGTGGCCCCCGCATCGCCGGCGATGGCCAGCGCCTGGCACCGGCAGCCGCCAAAGTCGATCTCCTTGCGCTCGCAGCTCTGGCAGGTGTCGGGCAGCCAGTCCGTGCCGCGATAGGCGTTGAAGGCATCGCTCTTGTACCAGATCTCGGATAGCGGATGGTCACGCACCGACTGGAACCGCAGATGCGGGATGGTTTGCGCCGCATGGCAGGGCAGAACCGTGCCATCGGGCGTCACGTTCAGCCCGGCGGATCCCCATCCGCCCATGCAGGCCTTGGGGTAATCGGCGTAGTAATCCGGCGGCACGAAATCAAAGGCCAGCGTACCGCGCAGCCGGGCCTCGGCCTCGGCCACGATGCGCTTGGCCGCCTCGGTCTGTTCGCGGGTCGGCAACAGCTGCGACCGGTTATCCGCCGCCCAGCCGTGAAACTGCACACAGGCGACCTCCAGCCGCCGCGCGCCCAGCTCTACCGCCATCTCGATGGTGCGGTCCAGATCGTCGAGGTTGTGCCGGTGCATGACCGCGTTCAGCGTCAGCGGGATGCCACGCTCGCGGATCGCGGCGGCGACCTGCATCTTGCGGTCGAACCCGCCCTGGTACCCGCCGATCCAGTCGGCCAGATCCGCGTTGGTCCCCTGCAGCGACAGCTGGATGTGGTCCATCCCCGCCGCCTCCAGCGCATCCAGCCGCCTCGGCGTCAGCCCGATGCCGCTGGTGATCAGGTTGGTATAGAGCCCCGCGTCATGCGCGCCCTGCATCAGGTCAACGATATCGCTGCGCGAGGCCGGTTCGCCCCCCGACAGGTGCAATTGCAGCACGCCCATATCGGCGGCCTCGCCAAACACCCGCACCCATGTGTCGGTATCCAGTTCGTCCTCGCGGCTCAGCAGCTCGGTCGGGTTCGAACAATAGGGACAGGCCAGCGGACAGCGGTGGGTCAGCTCGGCCAGCATGGCGATGGGCGGCGGCGTGCTCATGCCCGCACCGCCAGAAACATCCGCGCGCGCAGGCCGACCAGGAACCGCTGCACATCCTGCGCGATCTGCGCCTCGGGCGCGGAATAGGTCGCCGCCAGATCGGCGATGATCTCGGCAAAGCTGGCGGTGCCATCGACCCGGCTCAGGATCGCGTCGCCGATGGCGTCCAGCGCCACCGCCTTTTCCGGCCCCAACAGCACCTTGCCGCCGCGCACCCGGTCGTCGACCACCCGCACGCCACGCGGCAGGACCGGTCGGTCGCCAGGGGCCAGCTCGAGCATCATGCCATGCCCTCGCCCGGCCGCCACGCGCCCGGCGGGATGCGGCCCGGTTCGACATAGGCGCCCCACAGCGCGTCCAGCTGCGCCCACAGCACGTTGGTCTTGAAGATCAGCGCGTCACAGGCGGCCTCCTGTTTCTCGGCCGTATCCGCATGCTCCAGTACCCAGGCCAGCCCGAATTGCACATCCTTGGGCGCCTCGGTCAGACGCTTGCGGAAATAGGACAGGCTGTCGGCATTGGCGAAATCATAGTGCTTCAGCAGCCCCTCGATCCGGTTTTCGTGGATCTTGGGGGCAAAGAGTTCGGTCAGGGACGAGGCCACCGCCTGCAGCAGCGGCATGTCCCGCACATAGCGGATATAGGCATCGACCGCGAATTGCGTCGCCGGCAGCACGCCCCGCCCCGAGGCGACGTAATCAGGATCCAGCCCCACCGCCTCGGCCAGTTTCAGCCAGCGCCGGATACCGCCGCCCGCCTCGACGCCGCCGTCATGGTCCTCGATCCGCGACCGCCATTCGCGGCGCATCTGCGGGTCGTCACAGCGCGACAGGAAAGCCGCGTCCTTCATCGGGATCGCCGCCTGATAGGCCCAGCGGTTGATCACCCATGCCCGCACCTGATCGGGCGAACACTGCCCGCTGTGCAGCTTGTGGTGAAACGGATGCTTGTCGTGATAGCGTTCCGCCCCGATGGCGCGCAGCCGGGTTTCCAGGTCTGCCGGTTGCACATGCGCATTCATATCTCGATCTCCATTCCATCGGCGGCCACGCTCCAGCCCGACGCGCGCACGGCGGCGCGCTCGGGGCTGTCGGGATGCCAGACAGGGTTTGTGTTGTTGATGTGGATAAAGGTCCGCCCCGCCCGCAGCCCCTGCAGCCGGGCCATCGACCCGTCCGGGCCGCTGATCGGGATGTGCCCCATGCGGCGACCGGTCTTCACGCCCGTGCCGCTGCGGATCATCTCGTCATCGTCCCACAGCGTGCCATCGAAAAACAGCTGGCCCGCGTCTTCGATCCGGTCCAACAGCTCCGGCGTCACATCCGCGCAGCCGGGAATGTAATAGGCGACCCTGCCGCCGTCGCTCAGACGCACGCCGACGGTCTGTTCCCCTACCAGGTCGGTCTGAACCTGATCGCCCTCCATGAACAGCGGCACCTTGCCCGGCACCGGGAACACCTGCGCCGCGAGCCCCGGCAGGATCTCAAAACCCTGGTCCAGCTCGACCGCCCGCCGGGTCACCTTCTGCGTGGAAACGGCATCAAAAATCCGGTTGTCCGCCAGAACCCC
Organism: Seohaeicola saemankumensis; assembly: GCF_020171285.1. GTDB lineage: Bacteria > Pseudomonadota > Alphaproteobacteria > Rhodobacterales > Rhodobacteraceae > JAIUZI01. The sequence goes on along the minus strand of NZ_JAIUZI010000004.1, from coordinate 20,585 downwards.
CAGAATTTCAGAGGTGCCAAACAACGTGAACGGCGTCTGCTCGCGCAGCGACAACAGCCCGGCGATATGGTCGATATCGCCATTCGTCACCAGCACCGAGGCCAGCGGTGTATCGCGCAGGGCGCGGGGATGCATCTGCGGGCACCGCTGCATCTGCATCCGGATGTCGGGCGATGCGTTCAGCACCGCCCAGACATCACCGTCCAGGGTCACGGCCAGCGACGACTGGGTCGCGGGGGGGATAAGGCCGCTGCGGGCATCGCGGCAATTTGGACAGCCGCAATTCCATTGCGGCAAGCCTCCGCCCGCCGCAGCGCCAAGGACCAGAAATCGCATGACCGTGCCTGGGTTCGGCGGCAATCAGAACAGATCGGGCTCGTAGCCGCGACCGCCCTCATCCTCGGACGGAGAGTACATGTTGATCTCCATGCCGCAGTTCACTTCTTTCAGTTCGGGAGCTTTCCAGGCCATGTTTCATCCTCCGGTGGCTGGTTGACATGGTCTCAGACTACCGGCGCACCCCGTCCCAAGCCATTGGCCTTTAGTCGTAGGGTCGAAAGCGGCCCGCGATTGCGACCTTGGTCGAATAGGTGCGCACGCCCCTTCGACATAGCCTCGCCCCCATGCGCGCGCTTTCTGCCTTATTCGCGGGTCTGTTCTGGATAACCGCCCTCGCCGCCCCATCACCGGTCCCGGCGGAACCGCTGGACCGCGCGGCCCTGGCCGGGCTGATCATGCCGCCCTTCTCGCTGGGCGACCCGGTGAACGAAAACGGCGTCTACACCCTGCTGAACTCCGGCGGGGCCGAGGCGGGCTTTGTCTTTGAAACCGAACCGCTGGCCCCCCTGCCGGGATTTTCCGGCGCGCCGATCAACGCGCTCGTGGTGCTCGATCCCAACGGCACCTTCCTCGATGTGCGGCTGATCGCGCACAACGAACCGATCTTTGTCTCCGGTCTGGGCGAGGCGCCGTTTCACAACTTCTTCGAACAGTATCCGGGCCTGTCGATCTCCTCCTCCATCGTGGTCGGCACCCCCTATGGCGACGCCGAAACCGGCAGCTCGCTGGTCTATCTCGACGGCGTGACCAAGGCGACCGCCTCGGTGCGCATCGCCCATGAATCGGTGATGGCCGCAACGCTGGCCGTGGCGCGCGAGAAAATGCGCGGCATCTCGACCGGCCCGCCCGCGCATCCCGACCCCGACCATGACGAAGACCTGGTCTGGCAGGATCTGGTCGACCAGGGACTGGTCACGCGCAAGACGGTCACCAACGCGGAAATCGACGCGGGCTTTGCCGATACCCTCTGGGCCGACGACGACCCCGAGGCCCGCGCAGACCCCGACGGCGCCTACCTCGATCTCTGGATCGCCGACCTCGGCCCGCCGGCCATCGCCCGCGCGATGCTGTCGGCGGACGGCTACGCCGAATTGCAGGCGTTCCTGACAATCTCGCCCGAGGCCGAGCCGATCCTCGTCATCGACACCGCCCGGCACGGGCTGGTCGGGCCCGACTTCGTGCGTAACACCGCACCCGACTGGCTGTCGGCGGAACAGGGCGGGCTGCCGGTGGCGCTGCGCGACAGCGACCTGCTGATCGACCTGTCGCCCGATCTGCCGGACGCGCTGCACGATGGCACCGCGCTGATCCTGCGCACCGACCGGCGGCTGGGCTTCGATCCGGCCAGCCCATGGCAGCTGAATGTCACCGCCGTACGCGAACACGGCATGTTCCGGCCCGAAACCGGATCGGTCACCATCAGCGTGCCCCACGTCACCGACGACCGCTTTTTCATCCGCCCCGGCGTGGTGAAACAGCTGCCCGCCTGGCAGGGCGCGATCCGGGCGCGGCTGGCCGACCTGATCGTGCTGGCGGTGTTCCTGACCGGGCTGACCGGGCTGCTGCTGTTTGCCCAGAACCCTCTGGCCGACAGCCGCGCCTTTACCCCCTACAGGCTGGCGATCCTGGCCTTTGTCACCGGGTTCATCGGCTGGTGGGGCCAGGGCCAGCTGTCGATCGTCACCGTTCTGGGCGTGATCCGTACCGCGTTCGACGGCGGCAGCTATGCCTTTCTGGTCTACGATCCCTTCTCGCTGCTGATCTGGGGCTTTGCCATTCTGGGCTTTGTCCTGTGGGGGCGCGGCTATTTCTGCGGCTGGCTCTGCCCCTTTGGCGCACTGCAGGAATTCGCCCACCATCTCGGCCGCCGCCTGCGTCTGCCGCAGGTCGATCTCTCGCCGCGCTGGGACAGGCGGGCCAAATCGGTCAAATACCTGCTGCTGGCCGGGCTGGTGGCCACCGTTTTCCTCGCCCCCGACCGGGTCGACACAGCGGCCGAGATCGAACCCTTCAAGACCGCGATCACCACCTATTTCCTGCGCGAATGGTATTTCGTCGCCTATGCCGCGATCTGGCTGGTGTCGGGCATGGTCCTGTTCAAAGGTTTCTGCCGCTATGTCTGTCCGCTGGGCGCGGTCATGGCCATCGGCGGTCTGCTGCGGGGCCGCAAATGGATCGAACGGCGCGCCGAATGCGGATCGCCCTGCCAGCTGTGCCGGGTCAAATGCGGCTATGGCGCGATCCGCAGAACCGGAGAGATCCAGTATTCCGAATGCTTCGGCTGCCTCGATTGCGTGACCATCCACAACGACGACCGGCGCTGCGTGCCGCTGATCATCGCGGCCCGCCGCAATGGCCGCGCCCAACCGGAGGCCGCCGAATGAAACCGCGAAACACCACGCTGTCACGCCGCCGGTTCCTGACCATATCCGCCGCAGCGCTCGCCACGCCGGCCGCGGCCGGCCCGCCGCCGCTGCGCTGGCAGGGGCTGGCGCTGGGGGCCGAGGTCTCGCTCAGCCTGCACGCGCCGCGCGAACAGGCGCAGGCGGCCCTGCGCCTCACCCGCGACAGGCTGCGCGCGGTCGAACAGATGTTCAGCCTTTACGACCCGGCCTCGACTCTCTCTGCGCTGAATCGCGATGGGGCGCTGGCCGCGCCGCCGCCACTGTTTGTCGATCTGGTCGCGGCTTGCGACCGGATGGTCGCCGCCACCGGCGGCGTCTTCGACCCCACCGTGCAGACGCTGTGGCGCGCCCTCGCGCAGGAAACGGATACCGAGGCGGCCCGCGCTGCCATCGGCTGGAATCGCGTGGACAGGGCCACCACCATCCGCCTGGCCCCGAACCAGCAGCTGACGTTCAACGGCATCGCACAGGGCTTTGCCACCGACCTGATCCGCGCCGATCTCGCCGCGCTCGGCCTCACCCGCGCGCTGATCAATATCGGAGAGTTCGCGGCCCTCGGCGGCCCCTTCACGCTGGGCCTGTCAGACCCCGAACAGGGCCTCTTTGCCACCCGACGCCTGACCGATCAGGCCATCGCGACCTCCAGCCCCGGCGCCATGCGCGTGGCAGGCCGCCCGCATATCCTGCACCGCGACCCCGCCCGCCTGCCACGCTGGAGCACCGTCAGCGTGATCAGCCCCTCCGCCGCCGTGGCCGACGCCGCCTCTACCGCCTTCACCCTGATGACACGGGTCGAAATCGCGCACAGCATGGGTCGGCTGCCCACGGGCACCTCGGCCACGCTGCTGGCGGAAAACGGGGATCTGGTAACGCTCTAGCCTAGCGCAGTTCAGGCGGGCGAAAGCTCAGCCCGTGGGCGGCAAAAATCGCCGCCATCCGGCCATCGCTGATCGCGGCATAAATCGCGTCCTCGACGGCATAGGCCAGCGGGCGATAGCCGAAATGCACCGCCACCCCGGCGGTCCAGTTGCCCACCGCAAACCCCGGCAACGGCGGCGTATGCACCGCCAGCCCGTCCTGCAGCCCGGCCTCCAGCTGCGCCAGCGGCCCCATCGCCGCCATCGTTTGCCCCTCGGCCAGCGCCCGCATCGCCTCCGCCATGGTCGGCAGGCGGCTGACATTGTGGCTCAGCTGTCCGCCGGGAAAGGCGGACAGGTAGAAATCGGCAATCGAATCGTTCTCGACCGCCACCGTGTCAAAGCGGAAATAAGCCGGCACCGGCGGATCCTCGGGATAGGCATCCTCGCGATAGGCAATCGCGATTTCCTCGACGTGATACTGCCCGGTGAACACCACCTGTTCGACCCGGCAGGCAAACTCGCTGTCGTAGGGCACGTGCAGCATGACATTCGCCACCGCCCCGCCCACGACCGGCCCCTTCCAGATCCAGTTGCGCAGATCGGCCTCCAGGGTCTCGCCCGGCGCCACCAGTCTGAACCGCGCCTCGACCCCCAGATCCTCGGCAATCAGCCGGCCGATGTCGATATCGACACCCACGGGCCGCCCGCCCTCTTCATAGGACCAGGGCGGGAAATCCTCATAGGCGGCAAAGGTGATGTACCCCCGCTCCTGTATGGTATCCAGATCCTGCCCCACCACGTCCCGCGCGGTGTTCTGGGGCCGGGCCTGGGGCACATGATCTTCGCACCGGGCCTGGGCGGCCTGCGCAATGGCGCAGACACACAGGATGGAGAGGAGTTGCCCGGCCAGGCGTCGCGTCATGTGCCCCAAACCCGTCCTCCTAATGCGCCGCCGACAGGCCGACGGTCAGCGCCTCGGCGGCGGCCTTGAAATCGGGCGTGTCGCCGGAAATCAGATTGGCGGCGCGAAACGCGACGCTGTCGGCAACCGGCGCGCCAGACCCGGTATCGACCGACTCCGCGATCCCGGCCAGCTCCGCCTGCAGCGCCGCGGCATCGCCATCGGCCCCCTCGGCCATCGCGGCCAGCTCGTCGCGGACCTGCAACAGGCGCGGGGTGACATCGTCCAGCGCCCCGTCATCGGGCCGGGTTTCAATATAGGTCCGGATCGCCCAGGCCGCCTTCTGCCCTAGAAGCTCGCCGAATGCCGGCATCTTGGTGATGCCGTTCTGCGTGTACCCGGTCTGGAACCGCTCGACATACCATTCGTCGCCATATTCCTCGGCTTCGAGATAGCGCAGATCGGGGGCCAGCCCGCCCGACACGACGCCCAGCCCGTGACAGCGGGCGCAGTTCTGGTTGTATCCGCTGTCGCCGATCTCGATCGCGGTCTTCCAGACCTCGATCCCCTGGTCGCGATAGGGGTTCTCGGTCAGCCACTCCTCGCCCACATCGGGCAGGGCATCGGTGTTCATCGGTTGCGGCGCGACATCGCCATGCGCATGTGCCATCGAGGTCGCAGCGATCAGGCCAAGCGCGGCCAGGGGCAGTTTGAACATGGTTTCCTCCGGTTCGTGGTACGTTGGTTGGCTCCGTTTGTAGCGAACCGGACCACCACGATGATACGAGACTTAAGTTTGATATCGGCGCAAACGCCATACGACCTTGGTCCAATGGTGCCCCCGCCGGACCCGCCCTTAGTCTCACCGACACGCTGCGCAGCCCGTGGGAGGAACCGTGCGACGCCTTTGCCTTTATATCCTGGGCCTGATCCTGGCGGCCGGCGCGGCCCCGGCCGGGGTCGATGTGCCGGTGATCTACCTCAAACAGCAGGTCGACCGCCCCCCCACCCTCTCCAACCTCGATCCGGTGCCCCGGGACGAGGGGGAATCCGGCGCCCGGCTGGGCCTGGCCGACAATCAGACCACCGGCGGTTTCCTCGGCCACGACTACAAACTGGAAACGGTGATTGTCCCCGCCGGCGGCGATCCGATCCCGGCGGCGCGGGACGCGCTGGCGCAAACGCCCTTCCTGATCCTCGACGCCCCGGCCGCCACCCTGCTGGCCATCGCCGACCTGCCGCAGGCGCAGGGCGCCATCCTGTTCAACACCTCCAGCGCCGCAACCGCGCTGCGCAGCGCCGAGTGCCGCGCCAACCTGCTGCACACTCTGCCCACGCACCAGATGCGCAGCGACGCGCTGATGCAATTCGCCCGCGCCCGGCGCTGGGACACTCTGGCGCTGATCGCCGGCACCCACCCCGGCGACATCGCCTTTGCCGAGGCGCTCCGGGCCAGCGCCGCCAAATTCGGGCTCCGGCTCTCGGCCGAGAAAACCTGGGCCTTCGACGCCGACATGCGCCGCAACGCGACGCAGGAGGTGCCGCTGTTCACCCAGGAGCTGGGCAAATACGACCTGCTGCTGATCGCCGATGAACTGCATGATTTCGGCCGCTACATTCCCTTCAACACCTGGCTGCCCCGCCCGGTCGCCGGCTCCGAGGGGCTGGTGCCCGCGGGTTGGGCCCCGGTGGTCGAACAATGGGGCGCGGCACAGCTGCAATCGCGGTTCCGGGATCTCGCCGGGCGCGACATGCGTCCGCGCGACTACGCCGCCTGGGCCGCGATCCGGTCCCTGGGCGAGGCGGTGACCCGCACCGGCACGGCCGATCCCGCCGCCATCCGCGCCTACCTGCTTTCCGACCGCTTCGAACTGGCCGGGTTCAAGGGGCGCCCGCTCAGCTTCCGCCACTGGAACGGCCAGCTGCGCCAGCCGATCCCGCTCGTCACCCCGCGCGCCATGGCGGCCCAGGCCCCGCTCGACGGCTACCTGCACCAGCGCACCGAACTCGACACACTGGGTCTGGACGCGCCCGAAAGCGCCTGCACCGCCTTCCCCTGACCCGCCTTTCATCTCTTTTCAAATACTCCCGCCGGAGGCATCCAACGGACCCACCCATGAAACAGCTGCTCCTGATCCCCGCCCTCCTCCTCGCCGCGCCCCTGCAGGCCGCCGAAATCTGGGTCACCAACGAAAAGGACGACACCATCAGCGTGATCGACATCGACAGCCTCGAGGTGATCCGCACCATCGAAACCGGCGAACGCCCGCGCGGCATCACCTTTTCGCGCGATTACTCCCGCGTCTACATCTGCGCCTCCGACAGCGACACGGTACAGGTGATGGATCCCGAAACCGGCCAGATCCTGCATGATCTGCCCTCGGGCGAGGACCCCGAGCAATTCGTTCTGCACCCCAACGACCGGCATCTCTACATCGCCAACGAGGACGACGCGGTGACAACCGTGGTCGATACCGAAACGCGCAAGGTGATCGCCCAGATCAACGTCGGGATCGAACCCGAAGGCATGGCCGTCAGCCCCGATGGCAGCATCGTCATCACCACCTCGGAAACCACCAACATGGCGCATTGGATCGACACCGAAACCCGGACGATCGTGGCCAACACGCTGGTCGATTCCCGCCCCCGCCACGCCGAATTCGCGGCGCAGGCCTCCGAACTCTGGGTCAGCTCCGAAATCGGCGGCACCCTCACCGTCTTCGACGTCGCCACCCAGGCCGAAAAGGCCAAGATCGAATTCGCCGTCAAGGGCGTGCACCCCGACCGCGTTCAGCCGGTGGGCTTCGAGTTTACCGAAGATGAAGAAACCGTCTTCGTGGCGCTCGGCCCCTCCAACCACGTCGCCGTGGTCAATGCCCGCACCTTCGAGGTCGAAGACTACATTCTCGTCGGCCGCCGGGTCTGGCACATGGCGTTCTCGCCCGACAAATCGCTCCTCTTCACCACCAACGGCGTGTCCGGCGACGTCACCGTCATCGACGTCGCCCGCCGCGAGGCGATCAAGTCGATCAAGGTCGGCCGCTTCCCTTGGGGCGCCGCCCTGCGTCCCTGATCCGGCCCCGAAAATTACGTACAAAACGGAAAAAGGACGCTCGTGATGATGTACAAAACGGTCATTCTCGCCGCCGCCACCGCCCTGACCCTCGCCGCGCCCGCCGCCCGCGCCGACGATGACGATGGCCCCTCCCTCGGCATGGCCGGCCTGTTGTCCGGCTCCAACAAGCAGGATCTGCCGCCCATCACCCTGTCCGCCGGCATGCCGCTCGCCGAGGCGCCCTGGGTCTTGAAATCAGGCACCTATTACGAATTCGAAATCCAGGGCGACGGCAGCCAGGAACTGGCCCTGGTCGGCCCCGAATTCTTTCGCGCGATCTGGATCGACGAGATCGTCGTCGAAGGTCTGGAAATCAGACCCCTGGGCCTCGACAGCGTCGAATTCGACGAAGCCGGCGAAATGGAAATCGGCTTTGTCGCGATCAAACCGGGCAGCTACTATCTGAAAATTCCCGGCAGCACCGGCGAAACGCAAAGGCTGGAGATCACCATCAAGTGAGCGGATTGCGCGTCGATCGTCTCAGTTACGCTTATGGCGCCAAAACCGCCCTGCAGGACGTGAGCTTTCACGTGCCCCAAGGGGTCTTCTGCGCGCTGCTGGGGCCGAATGGCGCCGGGAAATCGACGCTGTTCTCGCTGCTCACGCGGCTGTTCACCACGGCCTCGGGACGGATCGAAATCGACGGCCACGACATCGGCCGATCCCCGCGCAAGGCCTTGAAACAAATGGGTGTTGTGTTTCAGCAGCCAACGCTGGATCTGGATCTGACGGTCGACCGGAACCTCGGCTACTTTGCCGCCCTGCACGGTCTGGCGGGGCGCGAGGCCCGGCGCCGCATCGATCACGCGCTGGACAGGCTGGAGATGTCCGAACGCCGCGCCGAGATCGCCCGCAATCTGAATGGCGGGCACCGGCGGCGGCTGGAAATCGCGCGCTGCCTGATCCACAAACCGCGCGTTCTGCTGCTGGACGAACCCACCGTCGGGCTCGACGCCGCCACCCGCGCCGCAATCACCCGCCATGTCCATACCCTGTCGCGCGAAGAGGGGCTGACCGTGCTTTGGGCCACCCATCTGACCGATGAAATCGACGACACCGACCAGTTGCTGATCCTGCATCAGGGCCACATCCTGCAGGACGGCCCCACCGCCAGCCTGCGGGGGCCACAGCCCCTGCCGGACTATTTCCTCGCGCAGACCGCACAAGGGGCGCCGCGATGATCCCCTATCTGATCGCGCTTCGCGCCATCGTCACCCGCGAGGCCTACCGCTTTGTCGGTCAGCGCAGCCGTTTCATCGCGGCGCTGGTGCGCCCGCTGTTGTGGCTGGTCGTCTTCGCCGCCGGGTTCCGCGCGGCGCTGGGGCTGTCCATCACGCCCCCCTACCAGACCTACACCACCTACGAAGTCTACATCGTGCCGGGCCTATGCGGCATGGTCCTGCTGTTCAACGGCATGCAAAGCTCGCTCAGCCTGGTTTACGACCGCGAGATGGGCTCGATGCGGCTGCTGCTGACCAGCCCGCTGCCGCGCTGGTGGCTGCTGTTCTGCCGGCTTCTGGCCAGCACCGCGATCTCGATCCTTCAGGTCTATACCTTTCTCGGCATCACCGCGATCTACGGCATCCGCTTTGCGCCGCTGGGGTATGTCACGATCCTGCCGGCGCTGGTGATCGCGGGGCTGATGCTGGGCGCGCTGGGGCTGGCGCTGTCATCCCTGATCAAACAGCTGGAGAATTTCGCCGGCGTCATGAACTTCGTGATCTTTCCGATGTTCTTTCTGTCCACCGCGCTCTACCCGCTGTGGAAAATGGCAGAAAGCTCGGAAATCCTGCATGACATCTGCGCCGCGAACCCTTTTACCCACGCGGTCGAACTGATCCGCTTCGCGCTATATGTTCAGTTCAACGGGCCCGCTCTGATCTGGACTGTCCTTGCCACAGCGGTCCTGCTGGCCCTGGCCTTGTGGGGGTATGACCCGGCCCGCGGTATGGTCCGCCGCAAGGCCTAGCCCCCGTCTACGACCATAGCACGGATGATTTTGCGCCGGGGCTTTGGTAGTCTCCGGCCCAGGAGGACTGTCATGATAAAGAGTTTGACGTTGACGATTGCCCTGGCAACCGCCCCGGTTCTGGCCCTGGCCGAGGATGAATTCGGCACCTTGAACCCCGACGAAATGACGCTGGGCCGGGTGATGGAAAATATCCGGCGCGGACATACCGACATGGCGACCTGCGCCTCTGGTTACTTTATCACCAAGAGCGGCCGCCACGTGATGGCGCGCGAACTGTTCGAAACCTGCGCCGAAGCCGGATACACCGGTGCGATGACCTGGATGAGCCAGCTGGACAACAACGGGCTGGGCGGCGACTACAACCCCGATGCCGCCGCCAACTGGGACAAACGCGCCGCCGAGGCCGGCGACCCGGTGGGCAAGTTCAATTACGGGCTCGACCTGATGCGCGGCCACGGCGTTGCCCGCGACGAAGCCGCCGGCCGCGCACTGGTCGACGAGGCCGCCCGCGACGGGCTCAAGATCGCGCGCCGTCTGCAAGGTGCGGATTACGATCTGGACGAGGTCACGCCGGATGCCGACAACTGGAAATACGCGCCCGCCTTCTGATTTCCGGGCGTCCGTCGCGCATGATTGCGACTAAAGTCCGGGCGGATCGGAAATCGAATCCAAGGTACTCCGAAAGATGGGAACGCGCAAAATCCCACCTGCTCGACCGGAACATCCGCGGAGGACCCCATGAACCGTATCATCCCAGCCATCTGCATTGCCCTGGGCGGGCTAAGCGCCCCGGCCGTCGCCAGCGAGGCAACCTTCGAGGCGATCAAGATTGGCGCGGGCGCGCAATTGTTCGCGTCCGAGTGCCGCCGCTGCCACGCCACCGACAGCACCCATGAAAGCTATGGTCCACCGCTTGAAAACATCGTGGGACGGGCCGCCGGAAGCTATCCCGATTATGACTACTCCGTCGCGCTCGAAGCCTCGGGCATCGTCTGGACGCAGGCCGCGTTGCGCGCGTGGATGGAGGACAACGCGGGCTTTATGCCGGGCACCAAGATGCGCCATGTCGGCATCACCGACCGTACGGTGCAGGATTTCATCCTGACCTACCTGACCTCGATCACCACCCGCGACGGGTCGGCAATTTCCGACTGATCCCTATTCGATAACCAGCCCCGGCAGCCAATGGCCGTCGGGGTCGGTTTCATGCAGATCCCCTACCCCCAGCGGGCGCAGGTTGCCCGGCGCGGGCGGGGCCGACAACAGATCCATATCCATTTCATACATCCGCCCGACCAGACGGCCATCCTGATGCCGCAGCCGGTAATAGACGCCGTTCCACATGTTGATGCCGTAGTCGCCGGCCCCCTTCCACAGAAACAGCAGATCATATTCCAGATCGGTCAGATCGCCCTGCGATATGCGCCGCTCGATGGCATAGGGATAGGGTACGTGACACCAGTGCTTGTCCTTTCCGGTCAGACACTTGAATGGTCGCATCGACAAGAAGAAGTCGTCGAATTCCGCGTCGGTCCAATTGATGCGGTAAGACCCGTCCGCCGCCAGATCCAGTGTCGCGATATCGCGCCGCTGGTCCGCGGGTCCGGTCAGGGTAATGGTCTTTGGCCCCGCCGCGATATCGGCCCCGGCGGTACCGCCCAGGCAGACCAGCGCGGCCGCCACGACCGCTTTGCAATCCATCATGCCGCGCCCTTCCAAGTGATGTCAGGATGGCGAGGACCCTATCAAGTTCGCACCGGGCTGCCCCTACGACCATTGTGCAATACCGCCGTGCGATCCTCTTGCCGATAATATGTTTCGCCGGATGACCAAACGAACGGGGCTCTGGCAGTGGAACAGTGATAAATGGGAGGAGCCCACATGAATCGCTTTATCGCAGCGGCCGTCGCAAGCGCGCTGATGGCGAGCACCGGTTTTGCCGGCGTGACCGAAGATGACTTGGCCAATGACCAGTCCGTAACCACGCAGGTGGTCACAAACGGGATGGGGCGCCACTTGCAGCGCTACAGCCCGCTGGACACGCTCAACAAGGACAACGTCAAGAAACTCGTGCCCGCATGGGCGTTTTCGCTGGGCGGGGAAAAGCAGCGCGGCCAGGAAACCCAGCCGCTGATCTATGACGGCGTGATGTATATCACCGGATCCTACAGCCGGGTCTATGCCATCGACGTCAAGACCGGCGAAGAGCTGTGGCAATACGATGCCCGCCTGCCCGAAGGCATCCTGCCCTGTTGCGACGTGATCAACCGCGGCGGCGCCATCTATGGCGACAACTTCTACTTTGGCACGCTGGACGCGCGCATCGTCGCGCTGGACCTGAAAACCGGCGACGTCAAGTGGCGCAAGAAGATCGCCGATTACAAGGCCGGCTATTCCTATACCGCCGCGCCGCTGATCGTCGATGGTCTGGTCATCACCGGCAACTCGGGCGGTGAATTCGGGATCGTCGGCGAGGTGCAGGCCCGCGACGCGGAAACCGGCGATCTGGTCTGGACCCGCCCGGTGATCGAAGGGCACATGGGCACGCTGAACGGCAAGGAATCCACCATGACCGGCACGCTGAACGCGACCTGGCCGGGCGACATGTGGAAAACCGGCGGCGGCGCGACTTGGCTGGGCGGATCCTATGACGCGGACACCGACACGCTGGTGTTCGGCGCGGGCAACCCGGCGCCGTGGAACAGCCACCTGCGCAATGCCGGCACGCCAACCGAAGGCAACGCGGGCGACAACCTTTATGCCGCCAGCCGCATCGGGATCGACCCCAAGACGGGCGATATCAAATGGCACTTCCAGACCACCCCGCGAGAAGGCTGGGACTATGACGGCGTGAACGAAGTGGTCGCCTATACAGACCGCGACGGCAACAAGCGTTACGCCACAGCCGACCGCAACGGGTTCTTCTATGTCCTCAACCGCGAAGACGGCGCCTTTGTTTCGGCGACGCCTTTCGTCAAGGACATCACCTGGGCCAGCGGCATCGATGAAACCGGGCGTCCGATCTTCAACGAAGGCAACCGCCCCGGCAACCCCGCCGATGCCGCCGACGGGAAAAAGGGCGAAGTGATCTTTGCCTCGCCGTCTTTCCTGGGTGGCAAGAACTGGATGCCGATGGCCTTCAGCCAGAACACCGGTAACTTCTACGTGCCCTCGAACGAATGGGGCATGGATATCTGGAACGAACCGATCACCTACAAGAAGGGCGCGGCCTACCTCGGTGCCGGTTTCACCATCAAGCCGAACTACGAGGACCACATCGGCTCGCTCAAGGCGATCGACCCCGACACCGGCGAGATCAAGTGGGAGTACAAGAACGACGCCCCGCTGTGGGGCGGCGTGATGACCACCGCCGGCGGCCTTGTCTTCACCGGCACGCCCGAGGGCAAGTTCATCGCCTTTGACGACGAAACCGGCGAGGTGCTCTGGTCGTTCCAGACCGGGTCCGGCATCGTCGGCCAGCCGGTGACCTGGGAACAGGACGGCGAGCAGTATATCTCGATCGTGTCGGGCTGGGGCGGCGCCGTGCCGCTCTGGGGTGGCGAAGTCGCCAAGAAGGTGAACTACCTGAACCAGGGCGGTCTGGTCTGGACGTTCAAGCTGCCAAAGGAAATGGCGGCGGCCAACTGATCGGCCCCCTTCAACCACTGGACACCACCGCGCGCGCCCCCTGGGGCGCGCGTTTTTCGTATCTACGACTTTAGGCGAATTTTGTTCCCGGCCGCAGGCTTGCTATGCTGAGGCCGTACTAGAACCAAATGGTGCCTGCATGCCCCGCCCTTCCGACGCGACCCTACCCAGAACATTCCGAACGGCGCTGGTCGTCGACGACCACCCGCTGTTTTGCGATGCCCTATCCATGACGCTGCAGGCGGTTTCGACCATCGACAGCATGCATACGGCCCCGACGCTGCAAGATGCACTGGATCTGCTGGCGCAGGGCGGCCAGATGGATCTGGTGGTTCTGGACCTGAACCTGCCGGATGTGAACGGGCTGGACGGGCTGCTGCGGCTGCGAAAAGTGGCGCAATGTCCGGTCGTGGTGGTGTCGTCGATGGCCGACAACCGCATCATCAGTTCGGTGATCCATGCCGGTGCCGCGGGCTTCATCCCCAAGCACAGCAAACGCGACGTGTTCCACAAGGCGCTGGACGCGATCCAGTCGGGGCAGCGGTTCATTCCCGAGGACTGCACCCTGCTCGAAGAAACCGACAGCGAAGACAGGGATAACGCGATGGTCCGTCTGGCCTCGCTCACCAACCAGCAGGCCCGCATCCTGCAGCTGATCTGCGAGGGCAAGCTGAACAAACAGATCGCCTATGACCTGTCGATCGCCGAAACCACGGTCAAGGCGCATGTGACGGCGATCATGCGCAAGCTGGGGGTTCAAAGCCGGACCCAGGCCGCCCTGATCGCGAAACAGACCAGTTTCGCGAGTGTCTTGCACGACACGTCACCCCCCGCGTAGTCTTGCCCTGCCGGCACTACGTGAGGGAGGAGAAAGTGATGGACCATGCCCGTGGTCCGTCCGGAGAGGGCGCCCCGGACCAGCACTATGTGCGGTCGGGGTTCGTTGACTGTCGCGCCGAAGATGCCATTGCGCGTCTGGCCGATGCCCTGCATCCGGGCGATCTGTCTCTCGTTGTCTTGTTCCTGTCCCCCGGGACGGATGTGTCGGGCTTCATTGATCAGGCGCAGAAAACCTTTGCCCCCGCCCAGGTCGTCGGCTGCACCACCGCCGGCGAACTCACCGGATCGGGCTATGCCGACGATCAGATCGTCGCCATCGGGTTTCCGCAGAAATGGTTCCAGACCCGCACCATCCTGCTGCCGGACCTCGACGACTTCGACGCCCTGGCCCTGAATGAACGGCTGATCCGGAACCGCATCGAACTGGCGCGGAACGCGCCGGGCTGGCCGTCTGACTTTACCTTCCTGCTCGTCGACGGGCTGTCCACCAAGGAGGACGAGCTGACCGCGCAACTCTCGATGGGCCTGGGGCCGGTGCCGTTCTTCGGGGGGTCGGCCGGCGACGGGACCGATTTCGAAAAGACATTCGTGCTCCATGGCGGCAAGGCGCACTCGAACGCGGCGGTGCTGATCCAGGTGCGGTCGCTCTGCCCGATCCGGGTGTTCAAGACCGATCACCTGATCCCGACCCAGGTGCGCATGGTTGTGACCGGGGCGGACCCGGCCCGCCGTCTCGTGCACGAGATCAACGCGGAACCAGCGGCCCGCGAATACGCCCGCATGCTGGGCAAAGACCCCGAGCAACTGACGACCTTTACCTTTGCCGCCCATCCCGTGGTGGTTCAAATCGGCGACCAACATCATGTGCGCGCGATTCAAAGGGTCGCGGATAACGGCGATCTGGTGTTCTTCTCGGCGATTGACGAAGGCGTCGTTCTGACCCTCGCCGAACCCGAGAACATGGTCACCCATCTCAACCGCGAAATCGCCACGTTGACGCAACCCGCAAAGCCGGACGTCATAATCGCCTGCGACTGCATCCTGCGCCGGCTCGAGGCGGAAGAGAAACAGATGGCCGGGGAAATATCCCGCATTCTCAAGAAAAACCGCATTGTCGGCTTCTCCACCTACGGCGAACAGATCAACGCCATGCATGTGAACCAGACGCTGACCGGGGTCGCCATCTATCCCCCTGACCAGAGTTCCGAACAGGACATGACCAATGGCGCATGAGCTGATTGATCCCGCTGATTCCCTCGAACGGCAGAACGAGAAGCTCTTGAAAATCATCGAAACGCTGATGCGGCGGGTCGAACAAAGCACCGAGGCATCGGGCGCGGCTTATGCCCAGTTTCAGCGTGCCGTCATGCTCGAAGAAGAGGTGCGCGCGCGCACCAAGGAACTGGAATGCGCGCTCGATCTGCTGAACGAATCCAATGCACGGCTGGCGACGGCCAATGCCGAGACCGAAGCCGCACGCGCCAACCTCGCCAATGCGATCGAGACGGTGCAGGAAGGCTTTGCGCTGTTTGACCCTGAGGACAAGCTGGTCATGTGCAACAGCCGGTTCGGCAGGCATATGCCGGACATCTATCCGCTGTTCAAACCCGGGCTCCGGTTCGACGCATACGTGCATCTGGTCGCCAACAGCCCCAACCTGTCATTGCCCGAAGGCGAGACCCCGGCAGGCTGGGAGGCCTACCGAAAATCGCGTCACAAGGACAACCATGCCGTCTTCAACGCGCGCATGGCCGGCCGCCGCTGGCTGCAGGTCAGCGAACATCGCACGCAGGACGGCGGCACCGTCATTATCCAGACCGACATCACCGACATGATGCGGCTTGAGCGGCAGGAACGCGACCGGCTGCTGGACGGCCAGGCGCAGCTGATCAAGGCAACACTGGAACACCTCCACCAGGGGGTCTGTATCTTTGACGATCAGAACCGCCTGGTCGGATGGAATTTTCGCGCAGGCGAACTGTTGTCGATCGAGGCTAACCGCCTGCAGCTGGGAACCTATTTCGGCTCGCTCTACGACCAGATCCGCGACGACGTCACCTTTGTCGGTCAGACCGGCCACGACGATGTCGAGGCCTGGGTCGCCAGCGACGCCAAGGGCGCACCGCTTTCCTTCGAGCTGGGCATCGGCAGCGAGCGCCGCCTGAAGGTGTTTGCCCAGCAGATGCCGGACCGCGGGTTCGTGATCAGCTTTACCGATGTCACCGCCGAGCGGGCCGCCGTGCGGGCGATTTCACAGGTCAACGAAACGCTGGAACAACGGGTCGCCGAACGCACGCTCGAACTCGAAGACGCATTGGCCGAAGCCGGGCGCGCGAATGCCTCCAAGTCGCGCTTTGTCGCAGCGGCCAGCCACGATCTGCTCCAGCCCCTGTCGGCGGCCAAACTCTTTGTCTCGTCGCTCGAAGACGAACTGGACCGGCCAGAGTTAAAAGAGCGCCTGACCAAGGCCGGCAATGCGCTGGTCAGCGTCGAGCGTATTCTCGGTGCCCTTCTGGACATCTCAAAGCTGGATTCAGGCCTTGCCGCGCTGGATCTTTCGACCATCAGCCTGGGCGATATGCTGAACCAGCTGGGGGACGAACTGCGCCCGATGGCGCGCCGCAAAGGTCTTGATTTCCGCCTGGTCTCCAGCTCCGCCGCCGTGCTCAGCGACGCCTCCTACCTGCGGCGGATTCTGCAAAATCTCGCATCCAACGCGATCCGCTATACCGAAAGCGGCAAGGTGCTGATCGGTGTCCGCCATCGCAAATCCTCGATCCGGGTCGAAATCTGGGACACCGGCCCCGGTATCCCGGAACATGAACAGGAAAGGGTTTTTGACGAATTTCACCGGCTGAATGCCGCCGCCAGCCCGTCCGAGGGCATGGGGCTGGGGCTCGCCATCGTGGAACGCGCCTGCCGGTTGTTGCAGCACCCCCTGCACCTGAACTCGCGGCTGGGTCAGGGCACTTGTTTCGCAATCGACCTACGCCGAAGCCTGTCGGCCACAACCCAGACCGCACCCGAAATCCCGGCCTCCAACGGCCGGTCTCTGGCCCATAACATCGCCGTCCTGATCGAAAACGATGCCGAGCTGCGCGCCGCGATGACCATCACGATGGAGAGTTGGGAACTGGACGTGCTGCCCTGCGCCAGCCATGCCGAAGCCGAGGCGGTGCTGGCTGAAATCGATATCGCGCCGGACGTCATCGTCGCCGACTACCAGCTGGACAACGGCTCCACGGGGACTGACGCGATTTCCGATCTGCGGGCCGTCTA
The DNA here is from genome assembly GCF_020171285.1 of Seohaeicola saemankumensis. GTDB lineage: Bacteria > Pseudomonadota > Alphaproteobacteria > Rhodobacterales > Rhodobacteraceae > JAIUZI01. The sequence continues at coordinate 3,226 of NZ_JAIUZI010000004.1, read as the reverse complement.
CGGGATGGTCCCGGCCTGTCTGGTCACCGCCAACCATTCAACCGAGGTGCAAGGGCTGTGCGACACTCTCGGGGTGTCGCTGTTTCACAAACCCATCGCGCCCGCCGAACTGCGCGGGTTCCTTGAATCCGTGCTGGCCCCTTAACGGATACAGACATCAGAGCGGGTCAGGAACCGCCGCCCGCTGCCATTTTCCAACGAAAACATGCCGCCGATCCCGTCGATCGCGTCGATCACCAGATCGGTATGCTGCCAGCGCGCGTATTGGTCCGCGTTCATGTAGAACGGCACACCGCCGATTTCGCCGACCAGAACGTCCTGGTCACCGGTGATGTAATCGCCTTTTTGGAAACACATGGGCGCCGATCCGTCACAGCATCCGCCGGACTGGTGAAACAGCAACTCGTTGCCAAATCGGGTCTTGAGGTCCCCGATCAACGCCAGCGCGGCGGGCGTCGCGGTCACGGTCATGTGGGGGGCATCGGTCATTGGCCTGTCCTTTTTGGTAAAAATGGCCGGCCCACCGGGGGAGGGCGGGGGCCGGCCGGGTCTGGGTCCCCGTGTCTTAGAAGAAGCCCAGAGCGTTGGGGCTGTAGGACACCAGCAGGTTCTTGGTCTGGCGGTAATGGTCCAGCATCATCTTGTGGTTCTCACGCCCGATGCCCGACTGCTTGTAGCCGCCGAATGCCGCATGCGCGGGATAGGCGTGATAGCAGTTGGTCCAGACGCGACCGGCCTGAATGCCACGGCCAAAATGGAACGCGCGGTTGGTGTCGCGGGTCCAGACGCCTGCGCCCAGCCCGTAGAGCGTATCGTTGGCGATCTCCAGCGCCTCGGCGTCGTCCTTGAAGGTGGTGACCGACAGAACAGGGCCAAAGATCTCTTCCTGAAAGATCCGCATCTTGTTGTTGCCCTTGAACACCGTCGGCTCGATGAAATTGCCGCCCTCAAGCCCCGGCAGGGTCGAGACGTTGCCGCCGGTCAGCAGCTCGGCGCCCTCGTCCTTGCCCAGCTGCAGGTAGGACGCGATCTTTTCCTTCTGCTCGGTCGAGGCCTGGGCGCCGATCATGGTTTCCATGGCCAGCGGATTGCCCTGTTTGACCGCCTTGACCCGTTCGATCGCGCGACCGATGAAATCGTCATAGATCGATTCCTGGATCAGCGCGCGGGACGGACAGGTGCAAACCTCGCCCTGGTTCAGCGCAAACATGGTGAACCCTTCGAGACATTTGTCGAAATAGGCGTCATCGGCGCGCATCACATCCTCAAAGAAGATGTTCGGCGATTTCCCCCCCAGTTCCAGCGTCACCGGGATCAGGTTCTGGCTGGCGTATTGCATGATCAGCCGGCCGGTGGTGGTTTCGCCGGTGAACGCGATCTTGGCGATCCGGTTGGACGAGGCCAGCGGCTTGCCCGCCTCAAGGCCGAACCCGTTGACGATGTTGAGAACACCTGCAGGCAGCACATCGGCGATCAGCTCCATCAGCACCATGATCGAGGCCGGGGTCTGTTCGGCGGGCTTCATCACCACGCAGTTGCCCGCGGCCAGCGCCGGCGCCAGTTTCCAGACCGCCATCAGCAGGGGGAAGTTCCACGGGATGATCTGACCGACAACGCCCAGCGGTTCCGGGATGTGATAGGCATAGGTGTCGTTGTCGATTTCCGAAATCCCGCCCTCTTCAGCGCGGATGCAGCCGGCGAAATAGCGCCAGTGGTCGATGCACAGCGCCACGTCGGCGGCGATGGATTCGCGGATCGGCTTGCCGTTGTCCAGCGTTTCGGCGGCGGCCAGCGTCTGGCTGTTGGCTTCCATGATATCGGCGATTTTCAACAGCATGTTCGACCGTTGGGTCGTCGATGTCTTGCCCCACGCCGGGAACGCGGCATGCGCGGCGTCCAATGCGGCGTTCACGTCATCTTCGTTTGACCGCGCTACCTCGCAGATGACCTCGCCGGTGATCGGCGTGGTGTTTTCGAAATACTGGCCCGACTTCGGCTCGACGAATGCGCCGTTGATGAAGTTGCCGTAGCGCGATTTGAACGGAAAATCGACGCCCAGATGCGAGGTGTCCAATGCGGCGCTGATTTGCTGTGCGGATTGAATGTTCATGCCATTCTTCCCTTTGAAAGTGTCCCAAAATACGCAGCCGAACCCAGGTCGCCGGATACTTCGGCTCGCAGCGGGCTGGTGCTGCGGCCACAATATGACCGCGCCATACGGCCCGATATTGGACGATGGTCTGTTCGACTTTGGTCGTGATCAGGGGCCGGTGGGATCATTCCGGTTGGAGGTCAGAGCTGAATTCCCATTGAAGATGGCGGCCCCCGGTGGGACATACATTCACTTTGCAAATGACGGGAAAGAGCGCGTATCCGCCCCCCCCTGAGCCTTGGACACCGGGTTTTCCTCAACAAACCGGAACATTAATTCCAGGGCCAAATCCACTCTCCGACGCCAAAAAAGCATCGGCTTCTCAACGGAATCTCTTCTGTCCGCTCACATCTCCTTGGGAATGGCCAGACAGACGATATAAGCCGTGTTGCATACACAGGATTCGGCTTTGATCACTTTATTGGGTTAGCCTCTTTATAGGGTTTGCCTCGGAAGAGGCGGGTCACCAGCCGAGTCACAGTCAACAGGGCAGACAGCCCCGCTATGTAACCCGCGAAGGCTTTGAAATCATCCCACGACACCAAAACGACGGTGGCGATCTCCACGCGGCCCCATGCGTACAGAACGTAGAGAGACGTCAGAATGACAAAGCAAGCGGGCAAATAAACCAGAACAAAGGCCAGAAAAACCCTGAGCGGCCACGCAATGCCGAACACCAAAACCGGCAACGCCGATAGAAAAACCGTATTTCTCAACGCCAGCCCTACAACACGCAGTTGTTCGGTCTCGTTTGAAGTCACGAGAAACCAGACGAATACGATTGCCAGAGCAAGAAAAAACAATACCAGGTGCAAACGCATCCGGTTGGGCGTGAACGACATCGCATCGTCTTCTCTCTGCTCCATTCGCCTTCTCTATTCTGTCTGCGCAGCCCACTCTGCGGGCAAAGACGCAACGCCCAGCCAATGAACGCACCCAATATCACCGCGCCTCTTGACCTGCTCCCCTGAAAAGTCTTCGCTTTGAGGTTAGCCTGTTCTCCAACTGAGGAGACAGACGATGAAGAGAAGCCGTTTCAGCGAAGAGCAGATCATTGGCATTCTGAAGCAGCAC
>NZ_JAIUZI010000003.1 GCF_020171285.1 Seohaeicola saemankumensis | reverse complement strand
CCGACGTGGGCGGGGGGCGCTGCCCCCCGCACCCCCCGGGATATTTGTGAACAGAAGAAGATGGAGTGCCGGGATCATTGGTCGCGTTGCGGCAGAGTGTCGGTGATCTGGTAGTAGTCGCCCTTGTCCGCGACAAAGATGTGCCGGGCGAGGGTGAGGCCGGTGGGCGCGTCGAGGGCGCCCATCGAGATCGAGATGGCGTCTTCGTCGACGGGGTCCCAGAACAGGACCGAACCGCATGTGCCGCAGAACCCGCGCCGGGCGATGTCGCTGGAGTGATACCAGCTCAGCCCGTCGTCGCGGGTGATGCGGCACTGGCTGCGCGGCACATGCGTGGAGGCCCAGACGTGGCCCGACATGCGGCGGCACTGACCGCAGTGGCAGGCCGATGGCGGGGCGAGCTCTCCGGTCAGCTCGAAGGTGACAGCGCCGCATTGGCAGGATCCCTTGTGCATGGGTTATCCCCTTGGCTGGGGCGTGGCGCTGGTTCCGAGCAGCACGCCGTAGACGATGAAGCAGGTGGCCATCACGCGGCGCACCCAGACGTTGAAGACCGCGCCGAGCGCGGCGCGGCCCATGATCACGCCCAGAACGGTGAACATGGTGTAGCTGAGCGTGGTGATGATCAGGGCGGTGGGCATGATGTAGGCCATCTGGTCGATCACGGGCACGTCCGGCTGCACGAATTGCGAGAAGGCGGCAAGGTAGCCGGCGACGCTCTTGGGGTTGATCGTGGCGATGGCCAGCGCGTGCAGGTAGACGTGGTGGGCCGGCTTCGGGTCCGCCTTGACCGGGCGCGTGGCGTTGATCCAGCCGCGCACGCCCATCCAGATCAGGAAGCCGGCGCCGATCAGCTTGGCAATGAAGAAGCCGGTCGGCGAGGCGGCGATGAGCGCCGTGACACCGAGCGCCGAGAGCACGAGGAACAGGGTCGCCTGCGTCAGGATCGCCAGCACGCCGATCATGGCGCGCGGAAAGCCGAGGTTCATGCCGTTGGAGATGCAGTTGACCGCGTTTGGCCCCGGGGTTGTGACGAAAACCACCCAGAACAGCGCAAAGACGGTCCAGGCCTCAAAGCTCATGCGCGCAAGCCCCCGGCCTTGCGGGACCCCGCCCCCGCCGCGCGGGTGGGTGGGCGGGGCGTGGCGGGGGCGGGGTCCCTGCGCGTGACAAAGAGAGTTGATCGCATGTCGTGTCCTTCAGTAGACCGGCGGCGCGATCACCCAGATCGCGACCGCCGGTTCGTCATACGGGTTGATCCACCGGAAGGGTTCGCCGCGGATGCGGAAACTGTCGCCGGGGTGGATGGTGAAGGCGCGGCTGCCGATTTCGAGATCCAGCTTGCCCGAAACGAGATAACCGACCTCTTGTGTCGGGCGGGTGACCGTCTCGCCAATGCGGCTGTGCGGCTCGAACGTGGAATGCACCATTTCGAAATCGTCCGTCAGGTCGGGTGACAGCAGTTCCTCGACCAGCCCGGCCGCATTGCTGCCGATCGGGCGGCGATGGCCACGGCGGACGACATAGCCCGCCTCGCCGGGGTTGGCCGGGGCGTGATCGAACAGCATCGAGACCGGCACGTCCAGCTGGGCCGCGAGGTGGCGCAGATCGGTGACGGAAGGATCGGAAAGGTCGCGTTCGACCTGGCTGAGCCAGCCGACGGACCGATTGAGGCGCGCGGCGAGGTCAGCCAGGGTCAGGCCGCGCGCCTTGCGCAGCGTGCGCAGGTCGGCGCCAAGGCTGCGCTGTGGGTTCGGCGGATGTGTGACGGCGGGCTGACCCATGAAAAAATCTCCTGCATTTTCACCGTGGCGCGATTCGGTGAAATTTGCACGGATTTTTTCACGGCAGCTGTGAGGCGATCAAGACCGGCCAAAGACCGCGGCGAGGATGCCTGCGAGCGCGCTTGCGTCTTCGGCGGTAAAGGCATCGGGGCGGTCGCTGTCGATGTCGAAGACGGCGATCACCTCGCCCGCCCGGTCGAACACGGGCAACACCAGCTCGGACCGGGTCGAGGAGGCACAGGCGATATGGCCGGGAAAGGCATCGACATCCGGCACCAGCTGAACCTCGCGGGTGCGGGCCGCGGCGCCGCAGACCCCGCGGGAAAACGGGATCGTCAGGCAGCCATGACCGCCCTGATAGGGGCCGATCTTGAGCAGCTCAGGCGCCACGACGCGGTAGAACCCGGTCCAGTCGAACCGGTCGTCGGCGTGGTGCACTTCGCAGGCGACGGTGGCCATCAGTGCAACGCTGTCTGTTTCGCCTTCGGTCAGGGCGGCGACGGTGGCGGCGAGAGCGCGATAATCGACGGTGGTCACAGCGCCACCTCGCGCAGCCATTCGGCGACCTTGGACACCGCGTCGCGACCCTGGGGGATGACCTTGGTCAGGGAGAGGAAACCGTGCACCTGGCCCTCGTAGGTGAGCAGGGTCACATGCACGCCCGCCTGATCCAGCGTGTCGGCATAGATCAGCGCGTCATCCCAGAGCGGATCATGTCCGGCGGCGATGATCAGGGCCGGCGGCTGACCGGCGAGGCGATCGGAGAACAGGGGCGAGAACCGAGGGTCGGTGCGGTCGGTTCCGCCGGGCAGGTAGCGGTCGAGGTACCAGTCGATGCGCGCCTTGGGCAGCAGCGGCTGGTCGGCCAGCGCGGTCATCGACCGGGAGTTCAGCCGCCCGTCCACCGCCGGGTAGATCAGCAGTTGCGCGCGGGGCAGCGGATCGCCTGCCGTGGCGAGATCATGCATCAGGGCGGCGGTCAGGTTGGCGCCGGCGCTGTCGCCGCCGACGATCAGCTGGCCGGCGGAAACGTTCAACTCGCCCGCACCATCCAGCAGCGCGCGGTAAACCTGTAGCACGTCGTCGGGTGCCGACGGGAACCTGTGTTCGGGCGCGAGCACGTAGTCATAGGAGATCACCCGCAGACCGGACTGTTTGGCCAGCTTGCCGCACAGGCCATGGTGGCTGGTCAGGCTGCCTTGAATCCAGCCGCCGCCGTGCAGGTAGAACAGCGTTGGCTGTGCCGCCATCGGGTCGGCCCCGGCAGGGGCATAGACCCGGGCGGCGCGCGGGCCGGTCAGCCCGGGCAGAGAGATGTCGCGAATCTGAACATCGGGGGGACAGGGCCGGTCGAACTTGGTCGCCAGCGTGTCCAGCTGGGCGCGGCTTTCCTCGACTGTGGGCATGACGTCGGGGTCGCGGATCAGGTTGACGAGATCCCCCGCCGCCTGTGCCTTGGGGTCGATGGGGCGGCCATCGACCACCGTGCGCCGCCCCGCATAGAGCGCGGCGACGAGAGGTTCGGGGCTGAGCACCTTGAGCAGACCCCAGACCAGTTTCAGTTTGCTCATGCCCCTGTTCCTTTCCGCTGTCGCTTAGACCCGTTCGATGGCGATGGCGGTGCCTTCGCCGCCACCGATGCAGATCGCGGCGACGCCGCGTTTGAGACCGCGTTTTTCCAGCGCGTTCAGCAGCGTCACGATGATCCGCGCGCCCGAGGCGCCGATGGGATGGCCCAATGCGCAGGCGCCGCCATTGACGTTCACCTTGTCACGCGGCAGGCCCATTTCGTGCATAAAGGCCATCGGCACCACGGCAAAGGCCTCGTTGACCTCCCACAGGTCGATGTCGTCCTTGGTCCAGCCGATCCGCTCCAACAGCTTCTGCGCGGCGGGTACCGGAGCGGTGGTGAACAGACCCGGCGCCTGCGCGTGGCTGGCGTGACCGAGAATGCGGGCGCGCACGGTCAGCCCCTGCGCCTCGGCGGCCTCGGCGCTGGCCAGCACCAGCGCGGCCGCGCCGTCCGAGATCGACGAGGAATTGGCCGCCGTGACGGTGCCGTCCTTGCGGAAGGCCGGTTTCAGCGTCGGGATCTTGTCGGGCCGGGCGGACTGCGGCTGTTCGTCGGTGTCGGTGACGACCTCGCCCTTGCGGGTCTTGACCGTCACGGGCGTGATTTCATCGGCAAAGGCGCCGCTGGCGGCAGCTTCGAGCGCGTTTGACAGCGACCGCAGCGCGTAGTCGTCCTGCGCCTCGCGGGTGAACTGGAACGCCTCGGCGCAATCCTCGGCGAAGGTGCCCATCAGGCGACCCTTGTCATAGGCATCCTCGAGACCATCGAGAAACATGTGGTCGATCACCTGATTGTGGCCGATGCGCGCGCCGCCGCGCATCTTGGGCAGCAGGTAGGGCGCGTTTGTCATGCTCTCCATACCGCCGGTCACCATCGTATCGGTCTGACCAAGAGCGATCTGGTCGAAACCGATCATCGCCGCCTTCATCCCCGATCCGCACATCTTGTTCAGCGTGGTGGCGGGGACCTCTTCGCCCAGGCCGGCGGCGAAACCGGCCTGCCGGGCCGGGGCCTGGCCCTGGCCGGCCGGCAGAACACATCCCATCAGCACCTCGTCAACGGTTGTGGCCCCGGCACCGGCCAGCGCAGCACGGATTGCCGCCCCGCCCAGTTCGGCGGCGCTGACGCCGTCGTACATGCCCTGAAACCCGCCCATCGGTGTGCGGGCGGCCCCGGCGATAACGACTTCTTTCATCTCTGATCCTCCAAATGCTGACGTCTGAATACCGGATGGTAAGAATTGCCGTCTAGCCTGATCGCATCTTTATCCTCATGCGGAAGGCACAAATGACGCTGACCACCACGGAAACCGACGGGGCCCGCATTATCACCGTGAACGCCGACAGGATTGATGCGGCCATGGCGATCCAGTTCAAGGAGGACATGCGCGAAAAAACCGACCCCGGACCAGAACGTGTGATCCTTGACCTGTCATCGGTCACTTTCATCGATTCCAGCGGGCTGGGCGCGATCGTCGCCGCCATGAAACAGCTGGGCGACGGGCGGCGGCTGGATCTGGCCGGGCTGACGCCGATGGTTGAAAAAGTGTTCCGGCTGACCCGGATGGATACCGTGTTCACCCTGTTTTCATCCCTTGACGATGCCGTTCCCGGCCTGGACTCCGGGTCTTCGGGCGGCTCGTGCCTCTGAACCGGCCCGCGGATGGTGCCGCAGCAAACCCCTTGCGGAGCGGACCGGTTCGAGCTTCGGCTTGAAGCGACCGGAACCGAAGCTCGCATTGCGCTGACCGACACGATGCAACGGTTGGCACAGCTGGGGCTGCCCAGCCATCGTGCCGGCGACATTCAGCTGGTTCTGGCCGAGGCGCTGAACAACGTGGTCGAACATGCCTATGAAAACACCGGGCACGGCGCGATTACGCTGCTGTGCGACCTGGGTCCGGACACGCTCGACATCTGCATCGTGGATATGGGAAAGCCGCTGCCTGGCGGGGTTTTGCCGACGGCGGAGTTTCCCGATCTTGCTGGACCTCTGGATGCCCTGCCCGAAGGTGGCTTTGGCTGGTGCCTGATCCACGAACTGACCAGTTGCGTGCAATACCGCCGTGAGAACGCGACGAATTACCTGTCGTTTGAATTTCGTATTTCCTGAGGCGTCCTGGCCGGGCGCATGGTGTGCACGCGCCTTGAAACAGCCGCAAAACGGCCCCAATCCAATCAAACTGATGCCCGAATGCAAGCCGATAAAGGGAGGGTAGCTGCAAGAAGCTTCCCTCGGCGTCATGTGTTAATTGCCCCCACCCAGTGCATGGCGCCGAGGACTTTTCCCCGACATCGAACATGCAATCAGCCCGCATTGGCATTCCGTGAACCCCGGCCTAATGTCGCGTGAACCGCGCCTGCCGGAAAAGGCGGCGAGCCAAGAAAAGGGAGAGTTTGGCCGATGCGTGATTTTCAGACACCGGGTCGTTCGGCGGTTTTGGCCGGAAACGGGATGTGCGCCACATCGCACCCTTTGGCCGCGCAAACGGCAATCGACATCCTGAAACGGGGCGGCAACGCCATGGACGCGGCCATTGCCGGGGCGGTTCTGCTGGGCATCTGCGAACCGCAGATGACCGGGATCGGCGGCGATTGTTTCGTGCTGTATTCACGACCCGGCAGCGACACCATCGAGGCGCTGAACGGATCGGGGCGCGCCGCGGCGGCGGCCAGCGCAGAGGCGTTGCGCGCGGCCGGTGAAACCGTGGTGCCGGTGGCGAGCGCCCATGCCGTGACGATACCGGGTGCCGTCGATGCGTTCTGCCACCTGTCAGAGACGGTGGGTAAACTGGGGCTGGATGCGCTGCTGGCGCCGGCGATCCACTATGCGGATGAGGGTGTTCCGGTGGCGCCGCGGGTGGCATTTGACTGGGTCGGCGACGCACCGCGCCTGCAGGGGCGGGCCCGCGATTATTTCCTGTCCGGCGGCGCCCCGCTGCCGACCGGCGCGATGTTCCGCGCCCCGGGCCAGGCCGAAGTTCTGCGCCGGATTGCCCGCGACGGGCGCGATGCATTCTACACCGGCGAGGTGGCCGAGGATATGGTCGCGGCGCTGGCCAGCCATGGCGGGGTGCAGACGCTGGAGGATTTCGCCGCCACCCGCTGTACGCCCACGACCCCGGTCAGCGGCGGCTACAAGGGGACCGAACTGGTCGAGCATCCGCCCAACGGACAGGGCGCGACCGCGATCCTGCTGCTGAACATCCTGGCCCAGTTCGACATCGCGGCGATGGACCCCTTTGGCACCGAGCGCGCCCATATCGAGGCCGAGGCGACCAAGCTGGCCTATGACGCCCGCAACCGGTTCATTGCCGATCCCGACCATACCACGCGGCTGGATCACATGCTGTCGATGGACACGGCCCGGCAGTTGGCCGCCCTGATCGACCCGAATCGTGCCATGCCGGCAGCCGCGCCGCTGGCCGAGAACGTGCACAAGGACACGATCTATATCACCGTGGTCGACAAGGACCGGATGGCGGTTTCGCTGATTTATTCGATCTACAACGGCTTTGGTTCGGGGATCGCCACGGACAAGTTCGGCATCCTGTTCCAGAACCGCGGCGCGGGGTTCACCCTGCAGCAGGGGCATCCGAACGAATTGGGCGGCGGCAAGCGCCCGATGCACACGATCATTCCGGGCATGCTGCGCGAGAAGGGCAAGGTGGTGCTGCCGTTCGGCGTGATGGGCGGCGCCTATCAGTCCACCGGTCATGCGCGGTTCGTCTCGAACCTGCGCGATTTCGGGCTGGAGCTGCAGGACGCGCTGGACGCGCCGCGATGTTTTTCAGACGCCGGGATGCTGAAGGTCGAGCGCGGCTATACCGATACGGTTCGGGCCGAGCTGGCGGAGATGGGGCACGAGGTCGTGGTTCCCGACACCGCCATCGGCGGCGCACAAGCGATCCGGCTGCGCGACGACGGCGTGCTGGAAGGCGCCAGCGACCCGCGCAAGGACGGTTGCGCGCTGGGCTATTGAGCGATGATGGGAAGGGGCGGCGTCAGTTCAGCTGGAAATGCAGCGGATAGGTGCCGTCCTGGAACGGGCCGAACATGTCGGGAATGTCGGGGTGATCCACCGGTTCACCGGAATAATCCGCGATCAGGTTCTGTTCCGAGACATAGGCCACGTAGTAGCTCTGGTCGTTTTCGGCCAGAAGGTGGTAGAACGGCTGATCTTTCACCGGGCGGCTGTCTTCGGGAATGGCCTGGTACCATTCCTCGGTATTGGCGAATTCCGGGTCCACGTCGAACACCACACCCCGAAACGGATGCTTCTTGTGCCGGACGACCTGGCCCAGGTGATATTTTGCGCGTGTTCTTAGCATAGTGTTGCAGCCCCTAACTTTCGTTAGTACCTCGTTCAAGCCCATTTTGTCCAATCTTAGTGCGAATTTTCGGGGAAACAGTCTGTGAACCTTGCCTTGACAGTGATCGAAATCGTCGCACCGGTTTTCCTTTTGGCCGGGATCGGGTTTGCGTGGGTCAAGATGGGGTTCGAGTACCGGATCCAGTTCGTCACCCGTATGGCGATGACCCTGTCGGTGCCCTGTCTGATCTTTGTCGCGCTGATGAAGATGGAGATCGACGGACAGGCGCTGGCGGCCCTGTCGCTGGCCACCGTGGCGGCCTATGGCGGGGTCACGGTCTGTGCGGCGGCGATCGTCTGGGCGCTGGGGCTGCACCGGCGCACCTATCTGGCGCCGCTGATCTTTGGCAACACCGGCAACATCGGCCTGCCGCTGGCGCTGTTTGCCTATGGCGAGACGGGGCTGGGCTATGCGGTGGTGGTATTCGCGATCATGGCGGTGTGGTCGTTCACCTTTGGGGTCTACCTGGTATCTGGTCACGGTAATCCGTTGAAAGTGCTACAGGAACCGATGGTCGGCGCGACCCTGCTGGGGGCGCTGTTTCTGTGGCAGGGCTGGGAAACGCCGCTGTTTCTGACCAACGCGCTGGAGCTGGTGGGGCAGATGGCGATCCCCCTGATGCTGATCACGCTGGGGGTTGCGGTGGCCCGGCTGACGCCGGGCGGAGTGGGTCGGGCGGTCTGGCTGTCGCTGATCAAGCTGGCGCTGTGTTTCGAAGTCGCGTGGATCGCCGGGCGGCTGTTCCACCTCGACCCCGTCGCCTTTGGCGTGCTGGTGGTGCAGGTGTCGACACCGGTCGCGGTCACCTCTTACCTTCTGGCCGAGAAATACGGCGCCGATTCAGACGCGGTGGCCGGGCTGGTCGTGGTGTCGACCCTGACCTCTGTGCTGGCGCTGCCGGTCATTCTGGCCGTGCTTTTGTGATCGCCCGCTCCGGCGTTTGTGATTCCATAGGCAGCAGAGTTCCGGTACACTGGCGGAAAAAATAGGCCGAGGCAGATGAGCAGAACGCTTTGCGCGATGATGGTGACGCTGATTCTGGCGTCCTGTGGGGGTGGCTATCAGGCCCCGCCCAGCAACCTGGACAATGCCTGTAGCATTGCCCGGGAACGACCAAAGTACATGAAAGCCTTTAAGGCGACCCAGAAGAAATGGGGCGTGCCGGTGCATGTGCAGATGGCAACGATCTATCAGGAAAGCCGGTATCGGTCGGATGCGCGGACGCCGCACAAATATGTGCTGGGCGTGATTCCGATGGGACGGCAGAGCAGCGCCTTTGGTTATAGCCAGGCGTTGGACGGCACCTGGGATCAATACCGCCGGGAAACCGGCCGCCGGGCCGCGAAACGCGACCGGATGAAGGATGCCTCTGACTTCATGGGCTGGTACATGAACAAGAGCAAAGAGAAAAACGGCATCGCGCTGAGCGATGCCCGCAATCAGTACCTGGCCTATCATGAAGGGCACACGGGCTATGCCCGTGGGTCGTACAAGAGCAAGAGCTGGCTGATGCGGGTTGCCGCCAGTGTCGATGAGCGCGCGGACATGTACCGCGGGCAGCTGGCGACCTGCGGGCGGTTTGTCTACTGATCGCGCCGCGTTTAGGGGGGGGCAGCGGCTTTTGCCTTGTCCGTCCCCACCGTGCACCCAGCCTGCATGTGCCCACGCCACCTGTGTCCGGCTCACCGATGCCTGTGAGTGGCGATTTCGAAGCGACTGTCACAACGAAAAAACCCGGCCCAAACGGGCCGGGTTTTTCTGATCCGGGATGCGTCAGCCGCGCTTAGTGCAGCTTGGCGTCGACCTCGGTGATGGCGGCGTCGATCAGGCGGTTGCCTTCGGCGGCGGTCATCTGTTTGGCGATCACGTCGTTTGCGGCGGCAACGGCGATCACGATCGCGCGGTCGCGGACTTCCTTGACGGCAGAGGCCTGGGCCGATGCGATCTGGTCTTCGGCTGCGGCCAGGCGGCGCGCAATCGACTTTTCCAGATCCAGCTTGGCCTGCTCGGCGGCGGCGGCCGCGTCTTCGCGGGCCACGGCGACGATACGCTCGGCCTGATCCTGAACGTCTTTCTGCTTGCGCTCGTAAGAGGCCAGGATGGTCTGGGCTTCTTCACGCAGGGCGCGGGCTTCGTCCAGTTCGGACTTGATGCCCTCGGCGCGGGTGTCCAGCATACCGCCGATCATTCCCGGCACCTTGAAGTAGAACAGGACGCCGATAAAGACGAGGAACGCCAGCAGCACCACGAAGTTCGTGTTGTGCAGCGAGAAGAACGGGCCGCTTGCGGCAAAAGCCGGGCTGGCGGACCCGATGGCGAGGGTCAGGGCGAAAAGATGACGCATGATGTTATCCTTTCATCCGCTCGGTCACGGCAGAGGCAACGCCAGCGTCGTCCGCCTTGGCGCCCAGCGCGGTGACGATTTCGGCGGCGGTGTCCTTGGCGACGGCCTCAATGCTTTCCAGCGCGCTGGCCCGGATTTCGGCGATTGCCTTTTCCGATTCGGCGGCCTTGGCGGCGATTTCGGCGTCGGCCTTGGCGATTGCATCATCCAGATCGGCCTGGATTTCGGCACGGGTTTCGCCGGCGATCCGCTGAGCTTCGGCGCGGGCGTCGGCCAGCGCTTTTTCATAGGCTTTCTCGGCCTCGACGGCCATCGCCTTGAGATCTTCGGCAGCGGCCAGGTCATTGGTGATGGTGCCGGCGCGTTCAGCCAGGATTCCGCCGATGCGCGGCAGGGCCACACGCGACAGGATCAGGTAGATCACGACAAGCGTGACGACGAGCCAGAAAATCTGGTTCGGGAATGTCGAGAAATCGAGCTGCGGCATGCCCGGCGCGCTTTCGGCGGCGGCATGGGCGGCGTCGGCTGCGGCGGTGCCGCTCTCGTGGGTGTCAGTTGCCATGTCGGCCTCCTTGGGAAACGTGCTTACACCGGACGACGCAGGGCTGATGCCCGCGCCGTCCGGCCGTAAGGATAGGTGTTCCGAAGGGTCTTAGACGGCGAACATCAGCAGCAGGGCGACCAGGAATGCAAAGATGCCCAGTGCTTCTGCGAATGCGATGCCGATGAAGAGGGTCGCGGTCTGCGACGCGGCAGCCGAGGGGTTGCGCAGGGCGCCGGCCAGGAAGTTGCCAGCAACGTTGCCAACACCGATAGCGGCTGCGCCGGAACCGATTGCTGCCAGGCCTGCGCCGATGTGTGCGAGATCGCCTTCCATGAGAATTCTCCTTACGATTGGAAGTTTGGATATTTGGGTTATCGTTCCTGCGTAGGGTGGGGTTTCACCCCACCGCTGCTAGTGCGACGGATGCAGCGCATCCTTGAGATAAACACAGGTCAGAATGGTGAAGACATAAGCCTGGATAAAGGCCACCAGGACCTCCAGACCGTACATCGCGGTGATGGCCAGGACCGACACCGGCGAAATGATGGTGATGGCGGCAAAGCCCGCGAACACCTTGATCACCGCGTGGCCCGCCATGACGTTACCGGCAAGACGAATGGAATGGCTGACCGGGCGAACGAAGTAAGAGATCAGTTCGATGATTGCCAGGATCGGGCGCAGCGGCAGCGGCGCGCTGGAGACCCAGAACAGGCCCAGGAAGGCGGCGCCGTTCTTGACAAAGCCCAGAACGGTCACGGTGACGAACACCAGCAGCGCCAGCACCGCAGTCACCGCAAAATGCGAGGTGGTGGTGAACGACAGCGGCAGCAGGCCCAGGAAGTTGGCGCAGACGATGAACATGAACAGCGTCATGATGTAGGGGAAGTATTTCACCCCGTCCTTGCCGCAGATGTCCTCGACCATCTTGTAGACAAAGCCATAGGCCAGTTCTGCGATCGACTGCATCCGCGAGGGCACGATGGCGCGCTTGGAGGTACCCAGAACCAGCAGGGCGATCACGGCGACGATGGCCAGCGCCATCCACAGGGTCGCGTTGGTGGGCGTGTACCACGATACCGCGTCACCGCCGAACAGCGGCTTGATGATGAACTGGTCCATCGGGTGGAAAACCAGCCCGCCTTCTTCTGCGCCGTGTGCTTCGCTTGCCACGTTTCAGTCCCTCTTCTCTTCTCCGGCCACGGTGTCCGCACCGCCGGCCAGCTGTTTCGCCTCAATCTCGCGTGCGGAGCGCATCATCGTCAGAATGCCCGCCGCCAGACCCAGCAATGTAAACAGCACCAGGAAAATCGGGAGTGTCCCGAACAGGCGATCCAGCCCGTACCCGATGCCAAAGCCGATCCCGAGACCGGCGACAAGTTCGATGACCATCCGCCAGGCGAGTTCGCCACCGGATATGTCACTGTCTGCGCGCTTGGCGGGCGCCTGGGCCCCTTTTACCGCCTCGATCCGCGCCTCGAGCTGCGCCAGGCGCTGCTTTTGGTCGTCTTCGGTCAAGGGCGCAATCCTCACGCTGATTTGGTGATGGTGCTAAGGTGCGGGGGGCGCAGAGTCAACGATCCTGTTTGACCGCATCACACGGGGTCAAAACGTTGTTTTTATGAGTATTTTTGAAGAGATGAAAGGGACGGGGTGTTCTGTCGCAGGCGCCGTTAGCGCCAAAGGGCCCGGTTTTGCATATTCAACCATTTGGTTGATGATCGAGCCCGCGGGGTGCTAGGGCGAAGTATGACCGATCCACTCGATACCGTCTTTGCGGCCCTGGCCGATCCGACGCGGCGCGCCATCCTGGCGATGCTGCTCGAGGATGACATGGCGGTGACGGACGTGGCCGAGCCGTTCGAGATGTCGCTGGCCGCGATTTCCAAGCATCTGGTGATCCTGACCCGCGCCGGGCTGATCGCGCAGGAAAAGCGCGGCCGGGTGAAATGGTGCAAGCTGAACCCGGACGCCATGCGCGCGGCCAGCGTCTGGATGCAGGGGTTTGGCCAGTTCGAACCGGTCAACCTGGATGCGTTCGAACGGTTCCTGGAAACCGAACTGCGCGACGCACCGGAGTAAGATCAGTTCAGGTGCTGGTCGAAGAAGGCCAGCGTGCGGTCCCAGGCCAGCGCCGCCGCCTCGGCGTCATAGCGCGGCGTGGTGTCGTTGTGAAATCCGTGGTTGACGCCCTCATAGAAGTGTTGGGTAAAGCTCTTGCCGTGGTCCTCCAGCGCCTTGGCATAGGCCTCGGCCCCGGCGTTGATGCGGTCATCCAGCCCGGCATAGTGAATCAGCAAAGGCGCCTGAATGCGCGGCACATCCTCCACCGCCGCTTGCCGGCCATAGAACGGGACAGAGGCGGCAAGATCGGGGTAAGCCACCGCCAGCGCGTTGCAGACACCGCCGCCATAACAGAACCCGACACAGCCGACCTTGCCGGTGCTGCGGTCGTGGTCGCGCAGGAACTCGAAGGCGGCAAAGAAATCCGCCATCAGCCTGGCCCCATCCATCGACCGCTGCATGGTGCGGCCTTCGTCATCGGTACCGGGATAGCCGCCCAGCGGGCTCAGCCCGTCGGGGCCAAGCGCGAGGTAGCCCGCCTTGGCTGCGCGCCGCACGACGTCTTCGATATAGGGGTTCAGCCCGCGGTTCTCGTGCACCACCAGCACCGCCGGCAGCGGGCCTGTGGCCCCGGCGGGCGCCGCCATCAGGCCGCGGATGCTGCCGTGGCCTTCGGGGCTGGGGTATTCGACCCAGTCGGTTTCGATCGCCGGGTCATCCGGCGCCACCTGCTGCGCCAGCGCATAATTCGGCTGCAACTGGTCGAGGATCATCGCGCCGGTCACCCCGGCGGCGGCATAGCGGCCGGCCCGCGACATGAACTCGCGCTTGGACATGGTGCCATGCACGTATCCGTCGAATATCTCCAGGATACGCGGGTCGAAATCGCTGGCCTTCTTGCGGGGCATCTCGGTCATCGGGGTCTCCTTGTTGGCGGATCAGGTCAGCCTAACACGGTCTCCGCGATTCGGATCATCACGCCCGCGTCACAGCAGGTCATCGTACCCCGACAACCGGATATCCAGTTCAGCGCGGGCCCAGCTGCCATCGTCGAGCCGCCACATCGGTTCGGCCAGCAGCTTGAGATCGGCGATGCCGCAGGCGGGAAAATTCAGCCCCATGGAATGCGCCATCGGTACCCGCACACCCGGTTTCGGGTTCAGCCCCGGCCGGATGTCGGTTGTGTTCATTTTCAGGTGGTGGGCAATGTCCCATTCCTGCACCACGCCGTTCAGCCGCGTGACCACCCAACAATGCATGTCCGAACAATGGCTGCGCTTTTCCTGGGGGATAAAGTAGCCGGTGACATAGCCCGCCTCAAAACCGGCGGCGCGACAGCAGGCGATGAAGTAGGCGTTGATGTCGATACAGGAGCCACGGGTCAGCCCGCAGAGCTGCGGGATCTCGTCGTGACCGTCATAGAAACGCGTGTCGGTGTGGCCATAGGTGAACCGCGAGGCGACATGATCGGCGATGCCCTTGATCCCGTCGGGCGCCATGGCGTGGATCTCTTGCGCGAGCGCGTCGGCGAACCGGGTGTAGCGGCTGTCGCGGGGCGCAAACAGCGACTCGGGGTAAGCCGCGCCCTGCGGGGCGAAGGCCCAGCGCAGGCGCACCCGGTCCGCATCCGGCATCAGCCAGAGCGCATGCTGTGCCGCGCCGGGGTCGGATACGATACGTTGCGTGGCGCCGGCCACCTGAACCGACAGCGGCGCGGCATGGGGCGTGGACAGGCCCAGCGGCGCGATCAGATGCGCGCCGGGGCGGGTCCGGACATCAACGGTCAGGGTGGCGGGGGCCGTGGTCATGGCTGGTTTCTAGCGCGTGCGGATGACGGTTTGATGTCAGGTCCGTCTTGTTCCAGCAGCATCACCAGCGCCACCACCGTCATCGCGATGCCGATCAGCACCAGGCCCTGCGGCACGCCGTTGCCCAGGGCGATTTCCCAGAGGATAACCCAGCTGGGCGTCAGGTAGGTATAGGCCATGACCTTGGCCGAGGGCAGGCGCAGGGTGGCGAATTGCAGCAGAACGAAGGTGGCGGCGCTGGCGAAAATGGCGACGTAGAAGAGGCCAATCCAGACGATGGGCGGCAGGGCTGTCCATTGCGTCGCGCGGATGTCGGACCAGCCGTAGACGGTCAGCAGCAGGCAGCCCGCCACCAGCATGCCAAAGGTGAACACCACCGCCGGTTCGCCCCGGTTCAGCTTGCGCACCATCGGCGTATAGGCGGCATGGGCCACGCAGCCCCAGAAGTAGATCACCTCGCCCGGCCCGATGCGAAAGGCGCGTGCCGCCTGCCAGTCGGCATCGAAGATGACCCAGAGCGCGCCCGCCGCGCCGATGGCCAGCGCCGCCGCCATGCGGGCCGTGGTCACCTGGCGCAGCAGCAGCCAGCCGAACAGCGCCGAGAGGATCGGGGTCAGGGTGAACACCGCCGCGGCGCTGACCGGCGGCGCGGTTTTCAGTCCGTGGAACATCAGCACAAAGTAGATGCCGAACAACCCGCCCAGCACGAGGTAGCGCCAGGGTGCGGCCAGGGCCGCGCGGTTCAACTTGCCGGTCGCGGCGGCCACGGTGCCGATGATGCAGGCCGCGATCGCGAAGCGCGCCGCGTTCAGGGCGGCCGGCGCGATTTCGTTTGCGACCTGCGAGCCGAGCGAAAACGACCCGGCCACCAGCGCCGAGAAGGTCAGCATCGCCAGATGACCCGATGCCTGTGGGGTCATGCGACCCAGGCCTTGGCCTGTTCCTTGAGAAAGCTCAGAAAGGTCTGCACCTTGTTTGTCCGGTGCAGATCGACATGAGTCACCAGCCACAGGGCACCAGCCCACTCCGGGCGCGGTTCCATCACGCGGACCAGCGTGTCGGTGTGGCGGGCGGCCTCCCACTCGGCCATGAACCCGATGCCGGCCCCGGCGAGGATCGCCTCGTGCAGGGAAAAGCCGTTGGTTCCGCGAAAGGTGATCGCCTCGGCGGGAACATGGGCCCGCAGCCAGACATTAAAGGGTGCGC
Source organism: Seohaeicola saemankumensis (assembly GCF_020171285.1). Classification (GTDB taxonomy): domain Bacteria; phylum Pseudomonadota; class Alphaproteobacteria; order Rhodobacterales; family Rhodobacteraceae; genus JAIUZI01. The sequence continues at coordinate 432,050 of NZ_JAIUZI010000003.1, read as the reverse complement.
GGCTGTTTTCGTCATCCGCGCAGATGAACCGGTGCTGCGCAAACTGCTCTACCGATGCCGGCGCGCCGTGCCTGTCGACATAGTCGCGGCTGGCGAACAGGCTGACGGTCTGCGACATGAACGGCTGAACCACGTTGTCGGGCTGGTCGGGCACCGATCCGGCGCGGATGGCCACATGCGCCTCGCCATATTCAAGCCGGAACAAGCGGGCGCCGGTCAGGTAGCGCACGATCAGGCCGGGATGCATGGCCTGGAAATCGGCCAGTACCGGCACCAGCAGCGGCGCGATGGATTCCAGAGAGGTGACGACAAGTTCGCCGGTGACGTCATCGCCCTGCCCCTTGAGCCGCCCGGCCAACTGGTTGAACTGGTCATCGGTGGCCTGCGCCACCCGCAGCAGATCGCTGCCTGCCTCGGTCGGCGTGTACCCGCGCGCGTGACGCTGGAACAGCTTCACCCCCAGCCGTGTTTCGATTGCGTCGATGTGGCGTATGACGGTGGCATGATGCACGCCCAAGACATCCGCGGCACCGCTCACGGTGCCCATGCGGGCCACCTGATAGGCGGTCCTGATCTCGTCCCAATTGTCCATCTGAGTTCGGCTCTAATGTGCATTTTCCAACAGATGCTGTGGACGTTCCGGCATTGCGTTCGAAAATGCAATATCCAAATTGAGGTCATCAGTGAAAATCATCCCTTCTCAAAGGATCGCCCAAATGTCCCGAACCGTTTTGCACATTGATGCCTCTGCCCGTCATGCGGGCTCTGTTACCCGTGAGTTGAGCGCGCTGACCGTCGCCCGGCTGAATGCCGACACGGTGCTGTATCGTGACCTCGCCTCGGCGCTGCCGCAGATCGACGAAACCTGGGTCAACGCCAACTTTACCCCCGCCGACCAGCGCGACGCCCTGCAGCGCGATACGCTGACCCTGTCGGATCAGCTGGTCGACGAACTGCGCCGCGCCGACACCATCGTGATCGGCACGCCGGTTTACAATTTCTCGGTACCCACCAGCCTGAAAGCCTGGATCGATCAGGTGGCGCGGGCCGGAGAGACCTTTCGCTATACCGCCGATGGCCCCGAGGGGTTGCTGACCGGCAAGCGGGCCGTGGTGATCATCGCCTCGGGCGGCACCGCCGTCGGGTCCGAGATCGACTTTGCCTCCGGCTACCTGCGTCACATGCTGGGCTTTATGGGGGTGACCGATGTCGAGATCATCGCCGCTGACAAGATGGCGCTTGACGCCGAGGCTGCTCAGAAATCGGCAGAAGACGCCATTGCCGCACTGGCCGCGTAACGGCGCAGGTCACCGCCGCAGCGCGAACCATGTCCATGTGACACCGGCGGCGCGGTTTCCCGGCTGGATCGAGGCGGCATGTCTGTGCCGCACGACGTCCAGCCCCAGGCGCCGCGCCGCCGCCACGATATCGGCATCTCGGGCCGCATACACCGGTCGCCCCGGCACACCGGGGCCATGCCGCAGCGACAGGATCATGAGTGCTGCGGGCGCCATCAGCCGATACAATACGTTCCAGGCCAGCGCCCGTTCCGCGTCGGACAGATGCTGCCAGACGCCGCCCAGCAACACTACATCATAGCCGCCCTTTCGAGAGAGCACCTGCGCCAGATCCGGCAGCCGGTCGTCGATCCAGCGGATATCCCGGCCTTTGTGCAACCGCTGCCCGACCGCGCGAAACCCCGCCACCGGTTCGACCGCCGTCACACGATGGCCGCGGGACGCAAGCCATGCCGCGTCGCGCCCGGTGCCCGCGCCGATGTCGATAACGCGCGCCGGCGCCACCGGGAACAGATCCGCCACCGGCGCATAGATCCGATCACAGGACAGCGCCTCGTAGGGAGCGATCAGGCTCTCTGCCGCCGCTTCGTATCCGTCGATGACCTTTTTGTTCACCGCGCCACCCTGTTCTTGACTCCCGTGCCGCACCGGTTTACCTGCACGTCCAGTCATCCGGAAGCTTGAACCCTTCCGGTCCCAGTTTGATGGGATCGCCCTCCACCAGCGCGTTGCGCCCGTGGGGGCCGTTGTGCATTCAGTCCCGGCTTCCTACCTTGGAGGCGCCCTAGTAACCGGCATCAGGAGGCCGCAGGCATGTTTGAAAATCTATCCGAACGCCTCTCTGGCGTCTTTGACCGCCTGACCAAACAGGGCGCCCTGTCAGAAGAGGACGTCAAGACCGCCCTGCGCGAGGTGCGCGTCGCGCTGCTGGAGGCGGACGTGTCGCTGCCCGTGGCCCGCGATTTCGTCAAGAAGGTACAGGAACAGGCGACCGGTCAGGCCGTCACCAAATCCGTGACCCCGGGCCAGCAGGTCGTCAAAATCGTGCATGACGCGCTGCAGGACGTGCTGCGCGGCGAGGAGGACCCCGGCAAGCTCAAGATCGACAGCCCGCCGGCACCGATCCTGATGGTCGGCCTGCAGGGCTCGGGCAAGACCACAACCACCGGCAAACTGGCCAAGAGGCTCAAGGATCGCGATGGCAAGCGGGTGCTGATGGCCTCGCTCGACGTCTACCGTCCGGCGGCGATGGACCAGCTGGCCGTGCTGGGCAAGCAGATCGGCGTCGATACCCTGCCGATCGTGCCGGGCCAGAAACCGGTCGATATCGCCAAGCGGGCCAAGCAGCAGGCCGCTCTGGGCGGTTATGACGTCTATATGCTTGACACCGCCGGCCGGCTGCACATCGACGAGGTCCTGATGCAGGAGGTCGAGGACGTCCGCAACGCGGTCGATCCGCGCGAGACCCTGCTGGTGGTCGACGGTCTGACTGGCCAGGTCGCCGTCGAGGTGGCCGAGGAATTCGACTCCAAGATCGGCATCTCCGGCGTGGTCCTGACCCGAATGGACGGCGACGGCCGCGGCGGCGCCGCCCTGTCGATGCGTGCGGTCACCGGCAAACCGATCCGCTTTGTCGGCTTGGGCGAAAAGATGGACGCGCTGGAAACGTTTGAGCCCGAGCGCATCGCCGGCCGCATCCTCGGCATGGGCGACATCGTGGCGCTGGTTGAAAAGGCGCAGGAAACCATCGAGGCCGAACAGGCCGAAAAGATGATGCGCCGCATGGTCAAGGGTCAGTTCAACATGAACGACCTGAAGATGCAGCTCGAACAGATGCAGAAGATGGGCGGAATGGAAGGCATGATGTCGATGATGCCGGGCATGGGCAAAATGGCCAAACAGGTCGAAGAGGCCGGTTTTGACGACAAGGTGCTGAAACGCCAGATCGCCCTGATCCAGTCGATGACCAAGAAGGAACGCGCCAACCCGAAACTGCTGCAGGCCAGCCGCAAGAAACGCATCGCCGCCGGTTCCGGCATGGAGGTCAGCGATCTCAACAAGCTTCTGAAAATGCACCGCCAGATGGGCGACATGATGAAGAAGATGGGCAAGATGGGCAAAGGCAAGATGCTGAAACAGGCGATGAAGGGCATGTTCGGCAAGGGCGGCCCCTCGCCCGAGGATCTCGCCGCCGGCATGGACCCCAAGGCGCTGGAAGCGGCCGCCAAACAGATGGGCGGCAAGTTGCCCGGCGGCCTGCCCGGCCTCGGTGGCGGCATGGGCCTGCCCCCCGGCCTCAGCGGCTTTGGCAAGAAGAAGTGACACCCATGGTTTCATCTCTTTCCAAATACTCCCGCCGGAGGCTCCCGCCCCCTGCCCCGCGTCCCGCCGCTGGCAAAGGCGCGCTGACCGCATGACAGCTGCTATCCCCACCCTGACCACCGACCGGCTGACGCTGCGCGCCCCCAGGCTCGACGATTTCGAGCACTGGGCCGCCTTCTTTGCGTCTGAGCGGTCGGTGTACGAGCGGGGACAGATGCCGCGCCGGGAGGCCTGGCGGGTCTGGGCGGGCGACGTGGCGCTCTGGACCCTGCGCGGCTACGGCCCCTTCGGGGTCGAGGACCGCGCCACCGGCGCCTATGTCGGCGAGGTCGGCATCTACCAGCCCGACGGTTACCCCGGCCCGGAATTGGGCTGGTTCGTGGTGCCGCAGGCCGAGGGCAAGGGCTTTGCCGCCGAGGCCGCCCGCACGGTGATGACCTGGGCGCGCCGCAGGTTTGGCTGGGACCGGCTGATCAACATCATCGACCCGATGAATGCCCGCTCGATCGCCCTGGGTCAGCGGCTGGGCGGGGTGATCGACCCGGACGCGCCGGGCGAGGATCCCGGTGACGTGGTCATTGTACATGACCTGCGGGGGCTCGCCTGATGCAGATCCCGACACTTGAAACCTCGCGCCTGATCCTGCGCGCGCCCGGCCCGCAGGACTTTGCGCCCTTTGCCGATTTCTACGCCTCGCCGCGCGCCGATTTCGTCGGCGGCCCGCTCAGCCCCGAACTCAGCTGGCGGATGCTGGCGATGGAGATCGGGCACTGGACGCTCAAGGGGTTTGGCCGCTGGACGGTTGAGACCCGCGATGGCGGCGACATCGTCGGCATGGTTGGTCTTTTCGAGCCCGAAGGCTGGCCCGAACCGGAAATCGGCTGGGACCTGTTCAACGGGTTCGAGGGCAAGGGATACGCGACCGAGGCCGGAGAGGCGGCGCGCGCCTATGCCTATGACATCCTCGGCTGGACCACTGCGATCAGCCTGGTGAAACCCGACAACACCGGTTCGGCGTCGGTGGCCCAACGGCTCGGCGCACGGCATGACGGCGATTTCACCCATGAGCGCCACGGGTTCATGCATGTCTATCGCCACCCGGCCCCCGATGCACTGGTCAATGGCGGCGTGGAGGCCTACGCATGACCGCCACGCTGAACATCCCGGTGATCGAAACCGAACGGCTGATCCTGCGCGGCCCGCACGAGGCGGATTTCGAGCCCTTCGCCGCCTTCGGCGCCTCGGACCGCGCCATATGGGTCGGCGGCCCCTATCCCCGGCTGCGCAGCTGGGGCGGCTTCCTGGCGACCTATGGCCACTGGGCGCTGCGCGGCTACGGCATGTGGATGGTCGAACACCGGGCCAGCGGCGCCACCGCCGGGCGCATCGGCATGATTTTCAACGACGGTTGGGACGAACCGGAACTGGGCTGGCACATCTTCGACGGTTTCGAGGGCCAGGGGCTGGCCTATGAGGGCGCCAAGGCCGCCCGCGCTCACGCCGCCCGGCATTTTGGCCTGGACGGGGTGATTTCCTATATCGACCCGGCCAACACCCGCTCGATCGCGCTTGCCCGCCGACTGGGCGCGACCCATGAACGCGACGGCGCGGTGGCGGGGCATCCCTGCCACATCTATCGCCACCCCACAGCGGAGGCCGCCTGATGCCCAAGAACATTCCCGTCATCGAAACCAAACGCCTTGTCCTGCGCGGCCCCGAGGCCGAGGATTACCCGGACTTCAAGGCGACCTTTACCAGCTACCGCGCCCGCTTCATGGGCGGGCCGCTGAATGCCTATGAATCCTGGATGCTCTACGCCGCCGAAATCGGCCATTGGCAGATCCGCGGTTATGGCATGTGGATGATCCACGACAAGGACACCGACGAAACCTACGGCATGGCGGGCGGCTGGATGCCGGCGCGCTGGCCGGAAAAGGAACTGGCCTGGGTGATCTGGCCCGAGGCCGCCGGCCACGGCTACGCTCTGGAGGCGGTCGACGCCGCGCGGCGGTTCTTTTACCGCGAACGCGGCTGGGACGGGGCGGTCAGCTATATCGACCCCAAGAACCTCGATTCGATCCGCCTGGCCGAACGTCTGGGCGCCAAGAAAGACAACGACGCGCCGACGATCGACGGCAGCGATGCGGTTTACCGTCACCCGTCGCCTGCGGCGCTGCGGGGCACGCAGCTGGCACACGGGATCGAGATGGAAATCAGCCACTATCAGGATCCGCTGTTCAAACCGAAAGGATGGGCCATTGACTGACCCTGCTACCCGCGCCGCCGAGGTGCTGAAAGAACACCGTCAAAGCATCGACCGGCTGGATGCGATCCTTGTCTACACGCTGGGCGAGCGATTCAAGCACACCCAGGCGGTGGGCCGCCTGAAGGCGGAACATGACCTTCCCCCGTCCGATCCGGCCCGCGAGGCGCTCCAGATCGCACGGCTCGAAGACCTGGCGAAACAGGCCGATCTGGACCCGGAATTCGCCAAGAACTTTTTGAACTTCATCATCGCTGAAGTGATTCAGCACCACAAGAAACACCAAAGCTGACGGTGGGTTGGAAACCCACTCTACGCAACGTCCGTAGGGTGGGGTTTCACCCCACCGCCACACCGCCATTCAAAGGAGAACACAACAATGGCCATGAAAATCCGTCTTGCCCGTGGTGGCAGCAAGAAACGTCCCTTCTACCGCATCGTCGCGGCTGACTCGCGGATGCCCCGCGACGGCCGCTTCATCGAGAAGCTGGGCACCTACAACCCGCTGCTGCCGAAAGACAGCGAAGAGCGCGTGAAAATGGACATGGAACGCGTGCAGTACTGGCTGAGCCAGGGCGCTCAGCCCACCGACCGGATCGCCCGCATGCTCGAAGCCGCCGGCGTCCGCGAAAAAGCCGAGCGCAACAACCCCAAGAAGGGTGAGCCCGGCGCCAAGGCCAAGGAACGCGCCGAGGAGAAAGCCGCCAAGGCAGCTGAGGCCGCCGAGGCTCCGGCCGAAGCGCCCGCCGAAGAAACCGCGGAATAAACCCGGCCTGCCGCGTCCTGACGCGGGCTGGACAACAGCGTTTCGGGCAGGCCAGAGTGACACTGGCCTGCCCGTTTTGACATTGAGACCCAAGGTGCGATGACACGTCCATTCCAATTCAGCGGAACCCGGAAATGAGCGATGATCTAGTCTGTGTCGGCGCCATCGCAGGCGCCTTTGGCGTGCGCGGCGAGGTGCGGCTGAAAAGTTTCTGCGCCGAACCCGAAGACATCGAGGCCTATGCGCCACTGTCCACCGAGGACGGCAGCCGCAGCTTTTCGATTCAGCTGACCGGATCGGCCAAGAACGGCTTTATCGCACGGCTGGGCGGGGTTCTGACCAAGGAAGACGCCGACGCACTGCGCGGGGTCAGCCTGTTTGCGCCCCGTGACCGGCTACCCTCGCTGCCGGACGACGAATATTATCACGCCGACCTGATCGGGCTGCAGGTGCTGGATACCGGCGGCACCGCCTTGGGCGAGGTGCGCGCGGTGCTGAACCACGGCGCGGGCGATTTGCTGGAAATCCACGGGCCGGGGTTGAAAGCCACGGTCCTGTTACCCTTTACCCTGGCTGCGGTTCCAACCGTCGATCTGGCATCCGGGCGCATTATCATCGACCCGCCCGACGGGCTGTTTTGATGTTTCGCCGCTACGAGCGGTCGGGGCTGCTGGTGATGGCGCTGCCGCTCTATGCCGGGCCGCTGCTCGCCGGATGGACGCGGGCGCCGCTGGCCTTGCCCGCCGCGCTGGCGGCCATGTTCTTTATGGCACAGCTGCTCGCCGGCAAGGCCGAGGCGCGCGGCAGCCTGGCGATGCCGGCCTACCTTGGCCTGCTGGCGGCCACGCAGGTCGTTGTGGTGGCGGTGGTTTATGCGCTCGGCCTCATCCTGGCACTGCTGCTGGGGCGATTGCCCGCGCCGCAGTGGCTGCCGCTGCTGATGACCGGGTTTGGGGCCGTGCTGCTGGTCAAACGCTATGGCGGCGGGCTGCGGCAGGATCAGATGTCGGCCCTGCTGGACGACGCAATCGCCGCGATCGAAGACGCCGCGCCCTTTGACACCGCCGGGGACGACAGCCGCACCGCTACCGACCCGGCGGTCAACGTCGCGGTGCAGGACGCGGTCGTGGCGCTCTGGAACCTGCCCGCCGACGCCCCCGTCGGCGCGCTCGATCAGATCGTGCAACAGCTCGAGGAACAGACCGGCGCCCAGGGCTACCTCGGCCTGCTGGCCGAGATCGACGAAGGCTTCCCGCAGATCGACCGCGCCATGCTGCGGTACCTCGCCGCGCCGCCGGTGCGCGCCGCGCTGGTGGCCAGCGGCGACATCCGCGTGGCGCTCGACATCCTGGCCGAGGCCGCCCACCCGGCGGTGATGGGCGAGTTGCGGCTGCTGCTGTTCACCCTGCTCGACGACAACGTCCCCGCCGCCGCCCTGCCCGACCCCGAGCTGCTGCGCGCCACCCCCGCGCTGGCGGAACTGGCCGATCCGGTGACCCGGGCCGCCGCCGGGCCGCGCTGATGCGCATCCTCATCCACGCCGGGTTTCACAAGACCGGCACCACCACCGTGCAACAGGCGCTGCGCCACAACCGCGCCGCGCTGAAACCGCACCTGCGGTTCCTGCTGCGCCCGGCCATGGTCGCCGCCTGCGACAGCGCCCGCGCCTGGTCGGCCCGCCGCGATCCGCTCGACCTGGCGCTGTTCCGATACGAACTGGCGCAACTGGCCGAAAGCTGGGATCCCACCGACCCCCGCCCGCTCCTGCTGTCTTCCGAGGATCTCGCCGGCCACATGCCCGGGCGGCACGGGCTGACCACCTACGACGCCACGCCACAGTTGATGCAGGTGCTGGCCGACACCCTGACCGCCGCGCGACCCGAGGCCGACCTCAGCTTCTACTTCTCGACCCGCGGCGCGGCCAACTGGCTCGCCAGCTGCCACGCCCAGCACCTCGCCGCCAGCCGCATGACCCTCTCGGCCGCCGACTACGCCACCCGCTACGCCAGCTCCGCCGGCCTCGACGCGGTGATCGACGCGGTGGCCCGCGCAGTCGCGCCGCACCCGGTCCACCGCACACCGCTGGAGGCCAGCCGCACCCGCCCCCTCGGCCCGCTTGACCCGCTGATCGACCTGATCGGCCTGCCCGCCGAACCCCGCGCCACCCTGATCCTGCCGCCCCCCGCCAACACCCGCCCGTCGCCCGCCCGGCTCGACGCGCTCCTCCAACTCAACCGCGGCCCGCTCCCCGACCGCGCTCTCCGTGCCGCCAAAAAATCACTCCCCCCTGACACCGCCACCTGACCCCCAAACGCTCCCGCCCGGCCTCACGGCATCAAAGATGCCCCTCGCCCCGTTGGGCCCGGCCGCGCGCGGGTAAACCCACGCGCGGCCCCCCCTTCATCTCTTTGACAAATACTCCAGGGGTGAGGCCGCAGGCCGAGGGGGCAGCGCCCCCTCCCCCCTCCCGCCGCAACAACCTGCACCTGCCCCCTTGCACACCCCCCGCCGCCGCGCGCATACAGCGCCAGCCACCCTGCGCCGCATCAGGAGGTCCCGGTGACCGACACGCCAAAACCACCCGCCCCAGCCCGTTCGCTCGGCCGCAAAACCATCCGCCCGACGCTGACCCCGCGCGAACTGATTACGCCGTCACCGGACCTGCATGGCGTCTGGAAGGCCAAGGTGATCACCCTCTTTCCGACCGCCTTTCCCGGTGTGCTGGGCGAGAGCCTGACCGGCAAGGCGTTGCAGCAGGGGCTGTGGCAGCTGGAAACCATCGACCTGCGCCGGTTTGGCGTCGGCAAGCACCGCAATGTCGACGACACGCCGGCGGGCGGCGGGGCCGGCATGGTGCTGCGCCCAGACGTTCTGGGCGATGCGATCGAAGCGTCGATGCGCGGTGTGCGGGGCAACTGGCCGCTGATCTATCTTAGCCCGCGCGGTCGGCCGATGGATCAGGCCCTGATGCAGAATCTGGCGCGCGCGGACGGGGTGACGCTGTTGTGCGGGCGGTTCGAAGGGGTCGATGAACGAGTTCTGGAGCACTACGGCATCCAGGAGGTCAGCTTGGGTGATTTCGTGATGACCGGGGGCGAGATCGCGGCGCAGGCGATGATCGATGCCACGGTAAGGCTGATCCCCGGCGTGTTGGGCAATGCGGCCTCGGCCGAGGAGGAAAGCTTTGCCTCGGGCCTGCTGGAGCACCCGCAATATACCCGGCCTGCCGAATGGCAGGGCCGCCCGATCCCCGAGATCCTGATGTCGGGCCATCATGGCAAGATCGCAGAGTGGCGCCAGGAACAGTCGAAACGGATCACCGAGGCGCGCCGCCCCGACCTGTGGGCCCGTTACATGGCCCGCGACAGGAACCGCGATGGGGACCAAGACCCGGGCTAACGCGAGGTTATTGGCGACAGTGACATGATCGCGCGGCATCATGCACACGACTCCGCTTAGAACGAGGGCACCATGGGACGGATCATCAAACGTATTCTGGCAGGCATGCTGCTGTTGGTGGTGGCCTTGGTCGTCGTTCTGGCCGTGAACACGATGCGCTACAAACCCGCCGCGATAAGCCAGGCCGAGCCCTTTGATCTGGGCGCAGACGTCGACGCGGCGGCCCGGACATTGTCCGAGGCGGTGACCTTTCAGACCGTTTCGGACGATCTGAGCCGCCCCGATTTCCCCGCCTTCGTGCGCTTTGTCGAGACCACCTATCCACGGGTCAACGCCACGATGACGCGCGAGATTCTCGCGCCGAATACGCCGCTGTACAAATGGCAGGGCAGCGACGACAGCCTGCAGCCGGTGCTGCTGGCGGCGCATTACGACGTGGTGCCGGTGGCGCCGTGGTCTCTGGATAAATGGGTTCACCCGCCATATGACGGTGCGATATCCGACGGTTTTGTCTGGGGTCGCGGCACGCTGGACGACAAGGGCGCGCTGGTGGCGATGATGACCGCCGCCGAAAAGCTGATCGCGGATGGGTTCACCCCGAAACGCACGGTGTATTTCAGTTTTGGCGGTGACGAGGAAATCGGCGGTGACGGGGCCAAGGCGGTGGCCGAACACCTGACCGCACAGGGGATCCGGCTGGCCTGGGCGCTGGACGAGGGATCGTTCGTGCTGGACAAAATCATTCCCGGACTGGACCAGCCCGTCGCCAGCATCAACCTGTCCGAAAAAGGCTATCTGACGCTGGAACTGGTGGCGAAGTCGGCAGGCGGGCATTCGTCGATGCCGCCGCGCGTGACCGCCGTGGGCCGCATCGCCCGCGCGGTGGAACGGCTGCAGGCCAATCCGGTGCCCGGCGGGCTGACCGGCGTGTCGGACGAATTCTTTGACGCGCTGGGGCGGTACTTTCCCCTGGGCCAACGGGTGGCCTTTGCCAATCGCTGGCTGACCGAACCGTTGCTGGAACGCATCCTGTCGGCGGCGCCGTCGACGGATGCCATGCTGCGCACGACGACTGCCCCGACGATGCTGACCGGATCCACAAAGGAGAACGTGCTGGCGACACAGGCGACGGCGACCATCAACTTCCGCCTGCACCCGCGCGACAGCATCGAGGACGTGGTGGCGCATGTGCGCGAGACGATCGCCGATCCGGAAATCGAAGTTCGTCACGCGCCCGGGTTCGCCAGCCCGGCCTCGCCGGTCTCGTCATCGCAGGCGCAGGGTTACAAGGACATCGAGGCTTCGATCCTGGCCGCCTTTGGCCCGCTGGCCACGGTGCCCGGCCTGACCATCGCCGCCACGGATGCCCGCCACTATGCCACGGCGGCCGACGCCGCCTACCGGATCAATCCGTTCAAGATCGAAGGGCACGATCTGGAGCGGTTTCACGGCATCAACGAACGGCTTTCGGTGGAAAACCTCGGCCGGGGCATCAACTTCTTCGGCGATCTGCTGCGCAAGCAGTGACCGCCCCGGGAAACGGTCAGGAACGGCGTGCGCCCCCTTGATCCACCCGCCTATTTCCCCTAAAGCACGCCATGCTTGGAATCACGCAGGTGGCTTCGGGTGTGTGATCTGTTGTCAACTGGCGCGTTGCGGCTTTCTTCGGCCCACGGGCGCGCGGCGACGGATCACGGGACAAGGAACGGACGAACTGACCTCTGGCGGGTGCCCGGCAATAGCCCAAGGCAAACCCGGAAGAAGACCAAGAGCTCTCGGGACGCGCAAACTTCGTGGATCAACCACGAGCATATAGGAGACGTTGCGATGGACCTGATCGCACAGCTGGAGGCGGAACAAGTTGCCGCCCTGGGGAAAGAGATCCCCGATTTCAAAGCAGGCGACACGATCCGTGTCGGCTACAAAGTGACCGAAGGCTCGCGGAGCCGGGTGCAGAACTACGAAGGCGTCTGCATCAGCCGCAAGAACGGCAGCGGCATTGCCGGTTCGTTCACCGTTCGCAAGATCAGCTTTGGCGAAGGCGTGGAGCGTGTGTTCCCGCTGCACTCGACCAACATCGACAGCATCACAGTTGTCCGCCGTGGTCGCGTTCGCCGCGCCAAGCTGTACTACCTGCGCTCGCGTCGAGGCAAGTCGGCCCGGATCGCAGAAGATTCCCACTACAAGCCCAAATCCTCGGGCGCGGAAGCGTAAGGAGCGGACTGATGAAAAAAGACATTCACCCCGACTACCACCTGATCGACGTCAAGATGACCGACGGCACCGTGATCCAGATGAAATCCACCTGGGGCAAGGAAGGCGACCAGATGTCGCTCGACATCGATCCCTCGGTGCACCCGGCCTGGACCGGTGGCGGCGCCCGCCTGATGGATACCGGCGGCCGCGTGTCCAAGTTCAAGAAGAAATACGAAGGCCTGGGTTTCTGAACCCTCCCGCCTTTGCGCAAGACCGCGCCGCTCCCTATGGGGGCGGCGCTTTCTATTCCGGCCCCTGACGCGGGGCTGATTGCCCCCCAAAGCGCGACAAAAGTGCCATTGCCGCCGGGTTTGTCCGCCTGCCGTTCTTTTCAAGCGGCCAACCACTAAATATAGTGCCGCCAACAATACCGTGTGGAAATCACGGCGAAAGGGATCGGGCATGGCGCATATCATCGTTGTCGGCAATGAAAAGGGCGGGGCGGGCAAGTCCACCGTGTCGATGCACGTCGCCTCGGCACTGGCGCGTCTGGGGCACAAGGTCGGAACGCTGGACCTGGATCTGCGGCAGCGGACGATGGGCCGATATGTCGAAAACCGGCAGGCCTTTCTCAAGAAATCCGGCCTGGATCTGCCCAGCGCCACCTGCCATGACCTGCCGGAAATCGATCAATCCGCGCTTAAACCGGGTGAGAACGTCTATGACCACCGACTGTCGGCAGCCATTGCCCGGCTGGAACCGGAAAACGATTTCATTCTTATCGATTGCCCTGGGTCTCATACCAGGCTGAGCCAGGTGGCACATTCACTGGCCGACACGCTGATCACCCCGCTGAACGACAGTTTTGTCGATTTCGACCTTCTGGCGCGGATCGACGCCCGCGGTGAAAAGATCCTTGGCCCCTCGGTCTATTCCGAGATGGTCTGGAACGCCCGGCAACTGCGGGCCCAGGCCGGGCTGAAACCGATCGACTGGGTCGTGATCCGCAACCGGGTCGGCACCCAGCGCATGGTGAACAAGGAGAAGATGCAGCGCGCCATCGACATGTTGTCCAGCCGGATCGGCTTTCGCGTCGCGCCGGGCTTTTCCGAACGCGTGGTGTTCCGCGAATTGTTTCCGCGCGGGCTGACATTGCTGGATCTCAAGGACATCGGGGTGAAACAGCTCAACATCTCGAACATTGCCGCCCGGCAGGAACTGCGCGACATGATGAAAGCGCTGAAACTGCCCGGGGTCGAGATCGACTTCTGAAATCGCCCGCCCCGAGGGTATCCAAACCCGCCCTTGTGTTATCATGCCGGCATGTCCGCTGCTTGGTTCATCTACGTGCCAATGATCCTGCCTGTCCTCGCCATCGCCTGGATGGTGTATCGCGACCTGCGGCACACTGACTGGTCCGGCTTCGGCTTTTGCCTGGGCGTGCTGTTCAGCACACCCGCCGCCGATTTCTTCCTGATAGAGGCCCTGCTGGCCGAGATCTGGGCCGGCGCGGGGCTCCGATCGGCCATCTTCGCGCTGCTGGCGCAACTGGGATTCGGCCTGGTCGGCCTGGTGATCGAACGGCAAATGTCCCGGTGACACCCAAAAGCCGCCCTTTCATCTCTTTACAAATACTCCGGGGAGCGCGAGGGGCTGGCCCCTCGCCCGCTGTCACCCCGCGGGCTGATAGAGCGTGAACAACTCCTGGGGAGCAGACACACCCCTCAGCATGTAACGCCCCAACGGCACGATATCGTGCTCGGTGTCCGGAACGGCCTTGGCAACGGCCTGCGAGATGATCACCGACTGGCCCAGCGCGCTGTGCATCCCGGCAAGGCGCGCGGTCAGATTCACCGCCGGTCCGATCACGGTAAAATCCAGCCGGTTTTCGCCGCCGATGTTACCATAGAGGATGTCGCCCGCGTGCAGGGCCAGGGTGAACTCGGTCACCGGCAGCCCGGCCCCTGCCCGTCTTTGATTGGCGGCGCGCATTTCAGCGTTCAGACGCGCAGCCGCCTGCATGGCGGCTGCCGCGGCGTCGGTCATGTCGTCCTGTGCGAACATCGCCAGCATGCCGTCGCCCATGAACTTGAGCACGTTGCCGCCAGCCTGCTGAATGGCGGTCACCGCGACACCGAAATAGTCGTTCAGCATCGCGATCAGCGCATCTCCGGGTGTCTGTTCGGCCAGCCGCGTAAACCCGGTCAGGTCGAAGTAGCAGATCACTGCGCGGATCTCTCGCAATGACCCGCGCCTGATTTCTCCGGACAATACGCGCGCGCCCGCATCGCGGCCGAGGTAGACCCGAAGCAGATCCTGAGCGATCCGACGGTTCGATGCCGATTTCAGTGCCAGAGCCAGAATCGGAAGGATGTTTCGGATCAGCGTGATGTCCTGGTCGGAGAACCCCTCGGGTGTGTCACTGGCCCAGGAAATGAGCATACCTTCGGGCGTGTTGTTGGGATCGACCGGATCGGCCGCGCTTCCTTCTTCGAACATCACGCCGGTTGCAAAGTAATCGGTCAATCCGCGCGATTTCAGCTCGTTCAGGAATGGAAACCGGCTGACATAGCCGGGATCGCCCAGGGGTTCGCGCATTTCGGCCAGGTCGGTCTGCAGCAGATGGTACATCGGGCTGTCCAGCCAGCGTTGCTGCGGGGCGTCGCGATGTTCATAGGCCTCGTTGCTGACCGTTCCATCGCGCACCCAGTCAAAGCCAATACCCCCGAACTGAGGATGAAAGGCGCGCTGCGCCAGATGCAGACGGGCCAGCGGCACCCCCAGGTCCAGCAGTTTTTCACAGTACCCCTGCAACAGGTCCTCTTGCTGCGCGCCTTCCAGCCCGCGCTGCAACAACCAGTCGGACAGGGCCTTGCCGCGGTCGTGGTGCGCAGCTTCCATCTCTCACCTCTCCATTCCGGCGAGCCGGCGCAGCATCATCCGCAGCAGCGCGGCCTCGCCGGTCGTGAAATGGGCTGCCAGCCGGCTGTCATAGGATTCGGCCACCGCCCGCAGGTCACGATAGGCCGCCTCGCCCGCCGGTGTCAGCATCAGATGTTCCGAACGGCGGTCGGTTTCATCCCGGGTGCGGGTCAGGAATCGCCGGTCTGACAACCGCTGCACCGCGCGGCTGATCTTGGTCTTGTGGATACGGGCGCGTTCGCCGATCTCCTTTGCCGTCATTTGACCATAGATCCCGAGATGGAACAGCACCCGCCAGTCGGTCCGCAGCATGCCGTACCGATCCTTGTAGATCTGCTGAAACGCCAGCGAGCTTTCCTCGGCCGCCTGGTTCAGCAGAAAGGGCAGGAAATTCCGTAAATCGAAGTCATCTTTTTCGCTCATTTTCCCCCTCCGGCGCTTGTTAGTTACAAAATCAACTATTACCCAGCAAGCAGCAAAAGGAGGAACGCGCGATGAATCGTCCATCCGACCCGCATAAATTTGTCCAGGCCAACAGCCCGTCGGGCACCACCGAAGGCTATATGCCCGGCTTCGGCAACGACTTTGAAACCGAGGCGCTGCCGGGCGCGCTGCCGCAGGGCATGAACAGCCCGCAGAAATGTAACTATGGCCTCTACGGGGAACAGCTGAGCGGCACCGCCTTTACCGCGCCCAGCCATCAGAACGAACGCACGTGGTGCTATCGCATCCGCCCGTCGGTGAAACATTCGCACCGCTACCAGAAGATCGACCTGCCCTACTGGAAATCCGCGCCGCATGTGGATCCGGACGTGGTCTCCCTGGGACAATACCGCTGGGACCCGGTCCCGCATTCCGACGCCGGGCTGACTTGGCTGACCGGCATGCGCACGATGACGACGGCAGGCGATGTGAATACCCAGGTGGGCATGGCCAGTCACATCTACCTGGTCACCGAATCAATGGTGGACGCTTATTTCTACTCGGCCGATTCCGAGCTGTTGATCGTGCCGCAGGAAGGTCGGCTGCGGTTCTGCACGGAATTGGGCATCATCGACCTGGAGCCGAAGGAGATCGCCATCATCCCGCGCGGGTTGCTCTATCGCGTCGAGGTGCTGGAAGGACCGGCGCGCGGCTTTGTCTGCGAGAACTACGGCCAGAAATTCGAACTGCCCGGCCGCGGCCCGATCGGCGCCAACTGCATGGCCAACCGCCGCGATTTCAAGACGCCGGTCGCTGCTTTCGAGGACCGCGAGACACCGTCGACCGTGACCATCAAATGGTGCGGCCAATTCCACGAGACGAAAATCGGCCATTCACCGCTGGACGTCGTGGCCTGGCACGGCAACTACGCCCCGGTGAAATACGACCTGCGCACTTATTGCCCGGTCGGCGCGATCCTGTTCGACCACCCTGACCCGTCGATTTTTACGGTGCTGACCGCGCCGTCGGGCGTGCCGGGGACAGCCAACATCGACTTTGTCCTGTTCCGCGAACGCTGGATGGTGGCAGAGGACACCTTCCGCCCGCCGTGGTATCACAAGAACATCATGTCCGAGCTGATGGGCAACATTTATGGCCAGTATGACGCCAAGCCGCAGGGGTTCATCCCCGGTGGCATGAGCCTGCACAACATGATGCTGCCGCATGGGCCGGACAAGAACGCCTTCGAGGGGGCGTCGAATGCCGATCTGAAGGCCGAGAAGCTCGACAACACCATGAGCTTCATGTTCGAAACGCGGTTCCCGCAGCACCTGACCCGCTTTGCCGCGCAGGAAGCGCCGTTGCAGGATGACTATATCGACTGCTGGAGCGACATCGAGAAGAAGTTCGACGGCACGCCCGGCAAGAAGTGAGGGGGCGCTGCCCCCTCTTGGCCTGACGGCCAATTCACCCCCGGAGTATTTCCGGAAGAGATGAAAGGGCCCCTTTTGGGGGCCGATAGACGGAAGACAGAATGGCTTTGATGAAATCATGGGTTGGATCGGCAAACAGCGCCGATTGCCCCTTTCCGCTGAACAACCTGCCCTATGGCGTGTTTTCGGTCGACGATGGCGAAGCCCGCTGCGGCGTGGCCATCGGCGACATGATCCTGGATGTCACCGAGGCCGAGGCGCAGGGAATTGTCGATCTGGCCGGCACGCCGCTGTTCGATGTGCCCTATTGGAACGACCTGATGGAACAGGGGCCGGCGGTCTGGGCCGCGTTGCGGGACCGGTTGACCACATTGCTGGCCGAAGGCGCCGCCGAGCGGGACGAGGTCGAACCGCTGCTGGTGCCAATGGCCCGCGCCACGCTGCACATGCCGATGGCGGTGAGTGAATACACAGACTTCTACGCGGGCCGGAACCATGCGTTCAACGTCGGCACCATGTTCCGCGGGCCCGAAAACGCGCTGCCACCGAACTGGCTGCATATCCCTATCGGGTACAACGGGCGCGCGTCCTCGGTGGTGGTGTCCGGCACCGATATCCGCCGCCCCTGGGGCCAGTTGAAAGGTCCGGACGACGCCATGCCCCGCTTTGTCCCCTGCGCCCGCTTCGACATCGAACTGGAGATGGGTGCGATTGTCGGCACCCCGTCGGAGGGGCCGATCACCGTCGCCGAGGCGGACGCCAACATCTTTGGCTACGTGCTGCTGAACGACTGGTCGGCGCGCGACATCCAGGCCTGGGAGTATCAGCCGCTGGGCCCGTTCCAGGCCAAGGCAACGGCGACCTCGATCAGCCCGTGGATCGTGACCAAGGCGGCGCTGGAACCGTTCCGCTGTGACACGCCGGCGCGCGAGTTCGAACTGCTCGATCATCTCAAGGACTGCGGCCCGATGCTCTATGACATCGACCTCGCGGTCACAATGGCCCCCGCCGGCAAACCCGCCACCACCATCGCGCGCACCAATTACAAAGAGATGTACTATTCCGCCGCGCAGCAACTGGCGCATCACACCACCTCCGGCTGCCCGATGACCCCCGGCGACCTGCTCGGCTCCGGCACCATCTCGGGCGCAGAGAAATCCGAACGAGGCTCGCTCCTGGAACTCAGCTGGGGCGGCAAGGAGCCGATCACACTCGACACCGGCGAGATCCGCAGCTTTATCGAGGACGGCGATACGCTGACCCTGACCGGCGCCGCCCGTGGCGACGGCTACACAATCGGCTTCGGCGACTGCACCGGCACGGTTCTGCCCGCGCTTGCCGACCCTTACAAAAGATAAAGCGGCCCGCGCTTCTTCTGTTCACAAATATCCCCGCCGGAGGCTCCCGAACCCGCCCCCGGCGCAGCGTCAAAAAGGACACGACACATGGCCAAGGCATTTGCCTCTCAGGGCGACACATCCGAAAAGAAAATCACCTTCACCGAAGTGGGCCGCGATCTCTATGCCTTCACCGCCGAGGGCGATCCCAACTCTGGCGTGATCATCGGTGACGACAGCGTCATGGTGGTCGAGGCACAGGCCACCCCGCGCCTGGCGCAAAAGGTGATCGACTGCATCCGCGAGGTCACCGACAAGCCGATCACACATGTGGCGTTGACCCACTACCACGCGGTGCGCGTCCTCGGGGCCTCGGCCTTTGGCGCGCAGCAGATCCTGATGAGCGACAAGGCCCGCGCCATGGTGGTCGAGCGCGGACAAGAGGACTGGGACAGCGAATTCCAGCGGTTCCCGCGACTGTTCGAGGGTCACGAGAGCATTCCTGGCCTGACCTGGCCCACCACCACCTTCAGCGACATGATGACCGTTTACCTCGGCAACCGCCGGGTCGACCTGATGCACCTGGGCCGCGCCCATACCGCCGGCGACATCGTGATCCATGTGCCCGACGAAAACGTCATGTTCACCGGTGACATCGTCGAATACCACTCAGCCTGCTACTGCGGCGACGGCCACTTTGGCGATTGGGGCGATACGCTGGACGCGATCCAGTATTTCGACGTCGACGCAATCGCGCCGGGGCGCGGCGATGCACTTGTCGGCCCCGATGCGGTGATGGCCGCCATCGAAAGCACCCGCGATTTCGTTGGCAGCACCTATCGTCCGGTAGAACGCGTGGCCGCCCGTGGCGGTTCGCTGAAAGACGCCTGGGATGCGGTGCGCGCGGAATGTGACCCCAAGTTCGCCGATTTCGCGATTTACGAACACTGCCTGCCGTTCAACGTCGCCCGCGCCTACGACGAGGCGCGCGGCATTGACACGCCACGGATCTGGACCGCGCAGCGCGACCTGGAAATGTGGGAACAACTGCAGGGCTGAGCACGGCCCCGAACTTGATCCAGATCGTGTCGCCCTGACCTGCAAGGTGGCACCATACCTGCAACAATCCCGACCAGTGTTGGCCGGGGCATGGAGAACCTGCGCGCGACGCGCGTCCTGTCTTGGGAGAGGAGACCCAATGAACAAGATCTTCGAAACCCCGATGTACCCCTATACCCGCAGTCCCGATCAGGACGCGCCGGTCCCGGTCCGCCATCAGGTGGTGATCATCGGCGCGGGTCCTGTCGGCCTCGCCGCAGCCATCGACCTTGCTCAGCAGGGTGTGGACGTGGTCGTGCTGGACGATAACGACAAGGTCAGTTTCGGCTCTCGCGCCATCTGCTTTGCCAAACGTCCGCTCGAGATCCTCGACCGGCTGGGCTGTGGCCAGCCGATGGTCGACAAGGGGGTCGAATGGGATGTCGGCAAGGTGTTCTTTGATGAACGCGAGGTCTACACCTTTGACCTGCTGCCCGAAGAAGGCCACCGGCGTCCCGCCTTTATCAACCTGCAGCAATACTACTTCGAGGAATACCTCGTGGACCGTGTCCGCGAACTGCAGAAAGAGGGCGCCAACCTCGACCTGCGGGGACGAAACAAGGTCAGCGCTGTGGGGACTCACCCCGACCACGTGACGCTGGAAATCGACACGCCCGAGGGCAGCTACAACATCGAAGCCGACTGGCTGATCGCCTGTGACGGGGCCAATTCCACCCTGCGCGCGATGCTGGGCAAGGATTTCGTCGGCCGCGTGTTCGAAGACAACTTCCTGATCGCCGACGTGGTGATGGAGGCCGATTTCCCGACCGAACGCTGGTTCTGGTTTGACCCGCCGTTTAACAGGGGCCAGTCGGCGCTGCTGCACAAACAGCCCGACAATGTCTGGCGCATCGACCTGCAGCTGGGCTGGGACATCGACAAGGAGCGCGAGAAACGCCCTGAAAACGTCATCCCGCGCCTGAAGGCGATGCTGGGCGATGATATCGACTTTGAACTGGAATGGGTCAGCATCTACACCTTCCAGTGCCGCCGGATGGAGCAATTCCGCCACGACCGGGTGATCTTTGCCGGCGATGCCGCGCATCAGGTCTCGCCTTTTGGCGCCCGGGGCGCGAACTCGGGGCTGCAGGACACGGACAACCTGTGCTGGAAGCTCAAGCTGGTGCTGGACGGCAAGGCACCCGAGACACTGCTGGACAGCTATGATGTCGAGCGGGTTCACGGTGCCGACGAGAACATCCTGAATTCCACCCGCTCAACCGATTTCATCACGCCAAAGTCGGACACCTCGCGGCTGTTCCGCGATGCGGTTCTGGATCTGGCCGAACAGTACGAATTCGCCCGTCCGCTGGTGAACGCCGGGCGGCTGAGCGTGCCCTGCACCTATGACGGCTCGCCACTGAACTCGGCCGATGCATTGGCCGGCCCGGCCCGCACGCGGCCCGGATCGCCCTGCCTCGACGTGCCGCTGGGCGACGGTTTCCTTCTGCAGGAACTGGGCGACCGGTTCACCCTGCTGACCATTGACGCCGAAGCGCCGGACGAGATCGTGGAAGACGGCGTGACGGTCACTAGGCTGGCGCTGTCGGTCAAGGACGATCCGACACTGGCGCTCAAGGAGCGGTATCTGGGCGACGCGGAATCGGGCGTCTATCTGATCCGCCCCGACCAGCACGTCGCCGCCCGGCGCGCCACCTATGACGACAACCTGTTCCGCGCCGCGATCCGCCGCGCCACCGGCAAGGAGTAACACCCATGTCCGATCTGACCCTGACCCCGAATATCGACAATGCCGATGATTTCTACGCCGACCTGCTGGAAGCCCACGAAGGGCTGGAAAAATCCGACAGCGAGGCACTGAACGCCCGGCTGATCCTGATCCTGGCCAACCATATCGGCGACCGCCAAGTGCTGAGCCAGGCGCTGAACGCGGCCGCGTTCAAGATGGAGGAGTAAGAAAATGAAAATCGAGAAAATTCACCACGTCGCCTATCGCTGCAAGGATGCCAAGGAAACCGTCGAATGGTACGGCGAAATGCTGAACATGGATTTTATCCTGGCCATTGCCGAGGACCATGTCCCGTCCACCCATGAACCCGACCCCTACATGCACCTGTTCCTGGATGCGGGCGACGGCAACGTGCTCGCGTTTTTCGAACTGCCCACCAAACCCGAGATGGGGCGCGACCCCAACACGCCCGCGTGGGTCCAGCACATCGCCTTCAAGGTCAAGGACCACGCCGAACTGCTGGCGTTCAAAGAGCATCTGGAGGCCAAGGGCGTCGATGTTCTGGGCGTGACCGACCATTCGATCTTTCATTCGATCTATTTCTTCGACCCCAACGGCCACCGTGTCGAACTGGCCTGTCCGGACCCCGAGGAAGAGGCCATGCTGGCACGGTTGAACGACGTGAAATGGGACATGCTGGAAGAATGGTCGCGGACCAAGAAGGCCCCCAAGCACGCGGAATGGATGCACGCCAAGGAACTCAGCGACGTCTGATCCCGGGCCATGATACCAATGGACAACCGGCCGCTGCGCCGGTTGTTCCGTCTTCACTGCTTGGGAGGGCATGATGGACACAGTTCTGTATGACTACTGGCGCTCGTCCGCCAGCTACCGGGTGCGCATCGCGCTGAACCTGGCCGGGATCCCCTATCGTTCGGTGCCGGTCGATCTGGTCAAGGGGGATCACAAGGGGGCCGATCACCTTGACCGCAATCCGCAGGGTTTTGTTCCGGTTCTGGATATCGACGGGCTGCGGTTGACGCAGTCGCTGGCGATCCTCGACTACCTCGATAATACACGCGGCCTGAACCTGTTGCCGGCAGAGCCGGGCGGCCGGGCTCGGGCCATGGCATTGGCCCATGCCATTGCCGTGGACATTCACCCGGTTTGCAACCTCTCCGTGGCCGCCGAGGCAGACAAGATGTCCGGCGGTCGCGACGGCGCGCGGCAGGCGTGGATGCAGCGGTTCATCCGCCCCGGCCTGATCGCCTTTGAGACGCTGCTGGCCCGGTTTGACCAAGCCCCCTATTGCTGTGGCGATACGCCGGGTCTGGCCGATATCTGCCTGATGCCACAGCTTTACAACGCGCACAGGTGGGAGGTGGACATCAGCGACCTGCCCCGGTGCCTGGCCGTGGAAACCGCATGTGCCGCACATCCCGCCTTTGCCGCGGCGCACCCTGATCAGACGAAACCGGCCTGATCGCCACGTTCTACTCTGCGGAAAATTTTTCTACCCATCGTGGCAATCTTGGTGTTACGCTAAGTAAGTTCGGGGCCGAAAAACTGTTTCGGCCCCCGTTCTATGGGAGGAAATACATTGAAAATAACAACCATAGCAGGCTTTGCCTGCGCTATTACCATGGCCGCGACCACTGCATTTGCGCAGGACTGCCGTGAATCGAAATGGGGCGCCGACGACGAGATCGGGTCCGCCAACCTGGTTACGCCGGAAAACACGCTGATGGCGGCCAAGCTGATCAAACAGGGGAAATCCACGCCCCTTGGCATCGTCATCGATTCTAAGACACCGGCCTTTGCGCCGCGCAGCCTCAACCTGCAGGTGGTTCAGCCGAACCAGCAGGGCGGTCAGAAGCTGACCCAGTTCGGCTATCCCGGCAACTATAACGATGACATCCTGCAGACCTGGGTGGGCATCGGCAGCCAGATCGACGGCCTCGGTCATCTCGGAGAGAAAGGCTATTATTACAACTGTCTCGACGAGAAAGAGATCAGCGTGATCACCGGCCTGACCAAACTGGGCGTGCACGCCATCCCGCCGCTGGTCGGCCGTGCCGTGATCCTGGATATGGCGAAACATGCCGGCAAGGATTTCCTTGCTGCCGGCGACCACTTTGGCGAGGAGGAGATCAAGGCGGCCGCCGAGGCGCAGGGCGTCAGCATCGGCAAGGGCGACATCGTCCTGTTCCACACCGGCTGGACCGAGAACATGCTGGACAGCGACCCGACGGCCTGGGTTTCGGGTGAACCGGGCATCAACGTCAGCGGCTCGCGCTATCTGGCTTCGCTTGACGTGATGGCTGTGGGTGCCGACACCTGGGGTATCGAGCCGGTGCCGCCGGCACCGGGCGACGGGGCGTTTTACGGCCACGTGGTGCTGCTCAAAGAACACGGCATCTACATCCTGGAAACCATGAACACCGGCCCGGTGCTGCGCGATGGCGTGAACGAGTTCATGTTCGTGCTGGGGCAGGCCCGGATTCGCGGAACCGTGCAGATGATCATCAACCCGGTCGCGCTGTACTAAGCGTCGACATGAGACCACCCCCGCCGCGCATGTCGCGGCGGGACAAAAATCTTTGTAAGGTTTTTGGCAAGAATTTTTGAAAATTCTTGGGCGACACTCGCCAGGTTAGTCCGGCTGGCGGTCGAAACTGTATTCCGGCAACTGGCCAAAAGCGGATTTCAGCGCCTCTCCCCAACCGTTCGACACCGTCTGGTAATAGGGATCTGATTCGACAATTCTGCCCTGCCGGCCGAACCGCAGGCTGTCCCGACCGTAGGTCACATAATCCAGCGGCAAGCCCACGGAGAGGTTGGATTTGATCGTGCTGTCAAAGCTGACGAGCAACAGTTTGATCGCCTGTTCAAAGCTCATCGCCGGATCATAGGCCCGCACCAGAATCGGTTTGCCGTACTTGGTTTCCCCAATCTGGAAAAACGGGTTGTCATCCGAGGCTTCGATGAAATTACCCTCGGGATAGATCAGGAAAAGCCGCGGCGCGCTCCCCTTGATCTGTCCGCCCATAATCATCGTGGCGCCAAAGGTGCTGGCGTTGGACTGCGCGCCGCCTTCGGCGTTGTGCGCGATGACCTCTTTCAGGGTCTGTCCGACTTCGCGCGCGATCTGGAACATCGACGGCGCCTCGAGGATCGACGGCGACCGGTCGCCCGGCGCCTTGGTGCGTTCGTCGATTATCCCCACAACGGCCTGCGTTGTCGCCAGGTTGCCGGCGGTCATCAGGGTGATGACCCGTTCTCCGGGCACCTCCCACGTGTGCATTTTCCGCGCAGTTGCAATATTGTCGAGCCCGGCATTCGTCCGTGTGTCGGACATGAACACCAGCCCCCTGTTCAGAAGCATCCCAACACAATACGTCATGGTGCCCGCTGCTCGCCTTTGTTGTTGCATGCTTCGCAGTCTACCGGCGAAGCGTTGTGCACTCTTTAAGCTATTGCTGTTCCACCTGCAATTTCACATGCAGCTTCTCCCCCGCCGATCCGAGCCTCAGCCCCGACACAGGCGCGGCCCCGGAATAGTCCAGCCCGGTGGCCACCCGGACATACCGGTCATCGGGCGAAATGCCGTTCGACACGTCAAAGCCGACCCAGCCGAGGTCGGGCAGATGTGCCTCTGCCCAGGCATGGCTGGCGTTCTGGTCGATCTGCCCGTCCATGCTGAGATAGCCGCTGACGTATCGCGCGGGATAGCCAAGGTGCCGGGCGACGGCGATGAACACATGCGCGTGGTCCTGGCACACGCCGTGCCCCTCGGTCAGAACCTGTTCCGCACTCAGTTCGGGGTCAGCCTGATCGGTGGAATAGGGCACTTTTTCAAGGATGTCGGACGACAGCCGGTGCAGGTCGTTCAGCGCATTCCCGGTCTGTTCCAGCGCCGCGGCCATCACCCGCACCTGGGTGCCCGGTCGTGTCAGGCTGGTCGACCTCTGGTACAGCCACAGCGGCACAAAGCCGGTCTGGCGACCCACGATACCGTGTGTATCGGTGACATCGACTTCGCCCTGGCAATGAACGGTGATTTCGCTGGCGCCGGGGTCAAAGCTGATCAGGTCGACCGTGTTGCTGTGCTCATCCTCGAACGTCAGCTGCTTCCTGCCGCCTTCGATCGTGATGTCCCAGTTTTCGACCACCTGATTGGCGCGCGATTTTGGACGCAGCCGCAATTGTTGCAGCGCATAAGGCACGGGGGTGTCGTAGTGATACGACGTCGTGTGGGAAATCTTCAGTCGCATGTCCGGCTACTCGATGAACCTGTAATCTGTCTCGATCTGTTTCCCCAGCATATGGCTGTCTGACAGAAACTCCATGATGAACTCATGCAGGCCACCATCGAAAATCTCGTCAATGGTCGTGTTTTCGAACCTCGCGCAGATTTCCCCCACCTTTTGATGGCAGGGCATCCGCTCACCGTAGTCCCGCGCCAGGTAGTCGAGGTTGTCGGAAATCTTGCGGTAGCAGAACGCCAGCGAACGCGGCAGGCGGTGGTCGAGGATCAGGAACCGCGCGATGTCGCGCGGATTGTATTCGTTTTCATGCAGCGTCTGATAGGCGCGGGTGGCAGAGGTCGACCGCAGGATGGTTTCCCACTGAACATTGTCTGTGGCGCTGCCGACATGCATGACCGAGGGCAGCAGGATGTAATACTTCACATCCAGCACGCGCGCCGTGTTGTCGGCGCGTTCAAAGAAGGTGCCGAGCCGGGCAAAGTTATAGATGTCGTTGCGCACCATGGTCCCGGCCAGCGCGCCGCGCACATAGGCGCTGCGCTGGCGGACAATCTGCAGGATGTCGGGCAGGTCCTGCTGTCCAACCTGCCGCGCAAGAAGCTCTTTCAGGTCCATCCAGCATTCGTTGACCGCCTCCCAAACCTCGCGGGTCAGGGCGGTGCGCACCATCCGCGCGTTGGTCCGCGCAGATTCCACCGACGACATGACGCTGCCGGGGTTTGATTTGTCCCGCAGCAGGAAATTGACCACCCGCGCCGAATCCACGCCATCGTACCTTTGCTGGTATTCGGCCAGCAGGCCCAGCGCCGTCAGAATAGAGGTCCACTCGCTCTCCGCCGCGCTGGAGCGGGTCAGCGACATCCGCATGCCCGCGTCGATCATCCGAGCGGTGTTTTCGCTGCGCTCCATGTAGCGCAGCATCCAGAACATGCCCCCTGCGGTTTTGCCCAGCATCGTTATTCGTCCTCCAGCACCCAAGTGTCTTTGGTGCCTCCGCCCTGGCTCGAGTTTACCACAAGCGATCCCTTTTTCAGCGCGACCCGCGTCAGCCCGCCCGGAATGATCTCGACCCCGTTTGGCGAGGCCAGCGCGAAGGGGCGCAGATCCACGTGGCGGGGGGACAGGCCCTTGGACGCCAGAATCGGGACCGTCGACAGCGACAGCGTCGGCTGGGCAATGTAATTTGACGGCTTGGCCTCCAGCTTGGCACGAAACTCGGACAGTTCCTTTTTGCTGGCGGCCGGGCCCACCAGCATGCCGTAGCCACCGGATCCGTGCACCTCTTTGACCACCAGTTCGTCAAGGTGATCCAGCACATAAGAAAGCGCCTCGGGGTCGGAACAGCGCCATGTCGGCACGTTGTTCAGGATCGGGCGTTCGCCGGTATAGAACTCGACAATTTCGGGCATGTAGGAATAGATCGCCTTGTCGTCCGCGATACCGGTGCCCGGCGCGTTGGCGATGGTGATCCCCCCTGCCCGGTAGACGTCCATGATGCCCGGCACCCCGAGCATGCTGTCGGGGTTGAATGTCAGCGGATCCAGGTATTCGTCATCGACGCGGCGATAGATCACGTCGATGGGTTGATAGCCCTGCGTCGTGCGCATCGCTACCCGTCCGTCCACGACGCGCAGATCATGACCCTCGACGAGTTCGGCGCCCATCTGGTCGGCCAGAAAGGCGTGTTCGTAATAGGCCGAGTTGTGAATGCCCGGCGTCAGCACCGCCACCACCGTGTGGCCCTGCGTCATGTCCGGCCTGCACGCGCTGAGAGATCTGCGCAGCGCACGCGGGTAGTGGCTGACACCGCGAACGCGGTTCTGGCTGAACAGTTCGGGAAACATGTGCAGCATGGTTTCGCGGTTTTCCAGCATGTAGGACACGCCGGACGGGGTGCGGGCGTTGTCCTCCAGCACGTAGAATTCGTTTTCGCCGGTCCGCACGAGGTCGGTGCCGACGATGTGGGTATAGATGTTTCCGGGGGGCGACACGCCGATCATCTCGGGCAGAAAGGCGTCGTTGTTCGCGATCATCTCGACCGGAACCCGACCGGCGCGAATAATCTCCTGGCGATGGTAAATATCATGCAGAAAGGCGTTGATCGCGCGCACCCGCTGTTCGATGCCGCGCGACAGGGTCTGCCATTCCCGCGCGGTGATGATGCGGGGCACGAGGTCAAAAGGGATCAGCCGTTCGGTCGCCTCTTCGACGCCATAGACGTTGAACGTGATGCCGGTCAGGCGGAACAAGCTCTCCGCGCGGGCCGATTTACGCCTGAGATGCGCTACCTCTTCTTTTGAGAACCACTCGCTGTACTTCTCATATGGCTTGCGGGGCTGACCGGAAAATCCGGTCATCTCATCAAAAATCGGCCGCGGCTTTGTCATTCAATCACCTTGTTTCGTAACGCCATCGTTACAAGTCTACGGATCAGATGTGAGAGCCCTCGTGGTGTTCCGCGACAATTGTCGCGATCCCCCGGCTCACACCGCCCAAAGTTTGGGCAACACCCGGGGTTGTCCGGTGGTCACTCAATCGGGTTCGCCCTCCATCTCGGCAGCACACAGGTCGCCCAACAGATCGAGCAATTCGTCATATCGGTCTGCACCCATCCGGTCGCGCACCTGATTCATCAGCGCGACACTGGTGGCCAGGTTGGCATCTATCACCGCGCTTCCCTGTTCCGTGATCGACACGATCTGCTTGCGCCGGTCGTTGGCATCAGGGCTGCGGGCGATCAGCTCCTTTTCCTCGAGCTTTTGCAGAATGCGGGTCAGGCTGGGCAAAAGCAAGCATGCCGCATCAGCAATGCGCGTCGGCTCCATCGCCCCGTCTTCCTGCAGCACCCGCAGCACACGCCATTGCTGTTCGGTGATCCCGACATCCGCCAGCATGTTTCGGATCGGCCCCATCACACGTTCGCGTGCGCGCAACAGGGCAATCGGCATCGAACGGGAGGTGGAGAGAGGCAGATTGGTCATACCACAGTTTTGACCGGCTTCCGGTCAATGCGCAACAACGATCGGAAAACAGGCGGCTTGACAGCTGCGAACAATAATACTACACATGTTAATTAAATGAGGAGGAGAGAATCGCGATGCCGCACGTCATCGTCGACTATTCGGCAAATGTGGAAGACTGGGTCGACATGCCCGCCTTTTGCAATGCGCTGCGGCTGGCCGCGATCGAAACCGGCGCACTACCGATGGCCGGTGTCCGGGTGCGCGCGGTGCGCGCCACCCATGTTTCGATTGCCGACGGCGATCCGCAGCACGGCTATATCGATATTTCGCTGCGCCTGCGTGGCGGCCGCGACTTTGACACCCGCCGGGCCGCCACCACTCATATCTTCGAGGCCGCCCGCAGCTTCTTGCAGCCGGTGCTCGCCACACGTTCGCTCGCGTTGTCTTTCGAGATGCGCAACATCGACCCCGAACTGTCGCCGAAAACCGGCACCATCCGGGATCACCTGAAGAAGGCAGACCAATCATGACGGACCTGACCGCAAACATCGAAAAGCTCAACGGCTACCTGAGCCGGTTCCGCGACACGGGCATTCAGAACCTGATCGGCGGACAGACCCGCCCCGCCCTGTCCAGCGCAACGTTCGAGACCACCTCGCCCGTTGACGAAAGCCTGATCTGCACCGTGGCCCGCGGTGGGGCCGCCGATATCGACGCAGCGGCAGCAGCGGCCAAAGCGGCCTTTCCCGCGTGGCGCGACATGCCCGCGCTGGAGCGCAAGAAGATCCTGCACAATATCGCCGACGGCATCGTTGCCCGCGCCGAGGAAATCGCATTCTGCGAATGCTGGGACACCGGTCAGGCGCTGCGGTTCATGTCCAAAGCGGCGCTGCGCGGGGCCGAAAACTTCCGCTTTTTCGCCGACAAGGTGACCGCCGCCCGCGACGG
Organism: Seohaeicola saemankumensis; assembly: GCF_020171285.1. GTDB lineage: Bacteria > Pseudomonadota > Alphaproteobacteria > Rhodobacterales > Rhodobacteraceae > JAIUZI01. The sequence goes on along the minus strand of NZ_JAIUZI010000003.1, from coordinate 402,724 downwards.
CCAGCAATTGCAATCGCCGACGCTGATGAACGTGACCACCCGCGTGCCAATCGGCCCGGTGGGCGTGATCACGCCCTGGAACACGCCCTTCATGCTGTCGACCTGGAAAATCGCCCCGGCGCTGGCGGCAGGCTGCACCGTGGTTCATAAACCGGCCGAATTCAGCCCCCTGACCGCCCGCATCCTGGCCGAGATCGCGCATGAGGCCGGTCTGCCCGACGGGGTCTGGAACCTGGTCAACGGCTTTGGCGAAGACGCGGGTAAGGCGCTGACCGAACATCCGGATATCAGGGCCATCGCTTTTGTCGGCGAGTCGAAAACCGGCAGCATGATCATGAAACAGGGCGCCGACACGCTGAAACGCGTGCACTTCGAACTGGGCGGCAAGAACCCGGTCGTGGTCTTTGAAGACGCCGACCTCGACCGCGCCTTGGATGCGGCGATCTTCATGATCTACTCGCTGAACGGCGAACGCTGCACCTCGTCCTCGCGGCTGCTGGTGCAGGACACGATTGCCGAGGAGTTCGAGGCCAAGCTGATCGAGCGGGTCAACAACATCAAGGTCGGCCACCCGCTGGATCCCGCGACCGAAGTCGGCCCGCTGATCCACAAGGTGCATTTCGACAAGGTGACCTCGTACTTTGACATCGCCAGGACCGATGGCGCCACTGTCGCCGCCGGCGGCGAACGGGTGGGCGACACCGGATGGTTCGTGCGCCCCACCCTGTTCACCGGCGCCGACCAGTCCATGACCATCGCAAACGAAGAAATTTTCGGCCCGGTGCTGACCGCGATCCGCTTTGCCACCGAGGACGAGGCGCTGGAGATCGCCAACGGCACCGAATACGGGCTGACCGGATACGTCTGGACCCAGGACATCACCCGCGCCCTGCGGTTCACCGACAAGCTGGAGGCCGGGATGATCTGGGTGAATTCGGAAAACGTCCGCCACCTGCCGACCCCCTTTGGCGGGGTCAAGGCCAGCGGCATCGGCCGCGACGGCGGCGATTGGTCGTTCGAGTTCTACATGGAGCAAAAGCACATCGGCTTTGCGCTCGGCCAGCACAGCATTCCCCGTCTGGGCGCCTGAACGGCCCAAGGAAACGCGCGAGTTTCAAGGAGGAGACCATGGGAGAGATCGTTCTCGCCGCCAAATGCACCCACGTTCCGACCATGCTGATGTCGGAACAGCCGGGCCCCGTCGAAGGCAAACGCCAACCCGCCATCGAGGGCCACTATGAAATAGCCCGCCGCGCCAAGGCGCTGGGGGCGGATACGGTGGTGATCTGCGACACCCACTGGGTGATCAACGCGGGCTTTCACATCAACGCTAACAGCCGGTTCAAGGGGTTGTTCACCTCGAACGAATTCCCGCAGTTCATCCAGGACCTGCCCTATGACTACGCGGGGAATCCCGAGTTGGGCGACGAGATTGCGAAAACGGCCTCGGACCTGGGCGTCTACACGCTGTCGCATCATCTCGACAGCCTGGAACTGGAATACGGCACGCTGGTGCCGATGCGGTTCATGGCCCGCGAACACGAGATGAAGGTCGTCTCGATTGCCGCGTGGTGTACCGTGCACGACCACGCAGAAAGCCGGGTGATCGGAGAGGCCATCCGCAAGGCGGTCGAGGCCAGCGACAGCAAGGTCCTGTTGGTCGCCTCCGGGTCGCTCAGCCACAAGATCTGGGCGAACAAGGACTATGCCGCCAACAACGGCACCTTTACCATCAGCAGCGAGTTCAACCGCCAGATGGATCTGCACGTGCTCGAGATGTGGAAGAACGGCGATCATGCCACCTTTCTGAAGATGCTGCCGGAATACGCCCAGTACTGCTGTGGTGAAGGGTCGATGCACGACACCGCGATGCTTTATGGGGCCTTGGGATGGGATCGCTACGACGCCAAATGCGAAGTCGTCACACCCTATTTCCCGTCCTCCGGCACCGGCCAGACCAACGTGATATTCCCGGTGCAGTGATGCCCCGAACCTGTCCACAGGCGGTACAAGAATTTTTCGAAAATTCTTGGCAAATTTCTTTGAAAGAAATTTGGGCCGACCGCCACGACCAAAGGAAGCTCTGATGCCCGCTCCCGCCCCGAACCTGTACCCGCCGTTCAACATCCTGCGGCTCAGCCATGTCGAGTACCGCGTGACCGATCTGGCCGCCTCGCGCGCGTTCTACGTCGATACGTTGGGGTTGCAGGTCACCCATGAGGACAACAGCCACATCTACCTGCGCGCCATGGAGGAACGCGGCCATCACTGCATCGTGCTGGTGCAGGCCGAGGAGGCCAACGTCGGCGTGCTTGGGTTCAAGCTGTTCGATGAACCGGATCTGGAAAAGGCGGCCGCGTTTTTTGCCGAACGCAACCTGCCGGTGGAGTGGATCGAGCGCCCCTTCATGGGCCGCTGTCTGCGAACCCGCGATCCCTGGGGCATTCCGCTGGAATTCTATGTCCGGATGGACCGCCTGCCGACGATTCACCAGCAATACAAGCTCTACAACGGGGTCAAACCGCTGCGGATCGACCATTTCAACATGTTCAGCGCGGATGTGGATGCCAGCGTCGCGTTCTACAATGACATGGGGTTTCGGGTCACCGAATATACCGAGGACGATGCCAGCGGCAAAGTCTGGGCGGCGTGGATGCACCGCAAGGGCGGCGTGCACGACGTGGCCTTTACCAATGGCACCGGTCCGCGCCTGCATCATACCGCCTTCTGGGTGCCGACCCCGCTGAACATCATCGACCTGCTCGACCTGATGGCGACCACCGGCTACGTCGCGAACATCGAACGCGGACCGGGACGGCACGGGATTTCGAACGCGTTTTTCCTTTATATTCTAGACCCTGACGGCCACCGGATCGAGATTTACTGCTCGGACTATCAGACCGTCGATCCCGATCTTGAACCAATCCGCTGGGCGCTGGATGACCCGCAGCGACAGACGCTGTGGGGGGCGCCCGCGCCGCGCAGCTGGTTCGAACACGGGTCATTTTTCGAAGGCGCGGAGACCAGGGAAAGCGGCTTGAAGGCGCAGCCGATCATCGCGCCATAACGTACTTGCGTAGGGTGGGGTTTCACCCCACCGTCCAGCAAACACTGGAGTAACACGATGAATTGGAACGATTTTGCGCCTTGGGGCCGCCGTGTCGCCGACTGGGCGCAGGAGTACCACCAGACGGTTGGCGACAAGCCGGTGCGGGCGCGCACGCGGCCGGGGGAGGTGCTGAACGCCCTGCCTGCCGCCCCGCCCGAGGGCGGCGAGGATATGGAAGCGATCTTTGCGGATTTCGAGAATATCGTGATGCCGGGGATAACCCATTGGCAACACCCGAGATTCTTTGCCTATTTCAATTCCAACGCGGCAGCCCCCTCGGTGCTGGCGGAGTTCCTGGTCTCGGCGATTTCGCCGCAATGCATGTTGTGGCAGACCTCTCCGGCGGCGACCGAGATGGAAACCCGGATGATGGACTGGCTGCGGCAAGCCCTTGGTTTGCCTGATCCTTTTGCCGGGGTGATTCAGGACAGCGCGTCGTCGGCGACGCTGGCCGCCGTTTTGACCATGCGCGAGAAGGCATTGAATTGGAAGGGAAATTCCGAAGGGCTGCCGGGGCAGACGCCGCTGCGGGTCTATGCCAGTTCCGAGGTGCATACCTCGATCGACCGGGCGATCTGGATCGCGGGCATCGGGCAGGACAATCTGATCCGGGTTCCGATCAAGGGGGAGTGGCGGGGAATGGACCCGCAAGCGCTTGAAAATGCGATACAATCCGATCTGGATGCGGGATTGAAACCCGCCGGCCTGATCCTCTGCGTCGGCGGCACCGGGACCGGGGCCACGGATCCGGTCCGGGAGTGTCTGGCGGTGGCGAAGAAATACGGACTTTATACCCATATCGACGCGGCCTGGGCGGGCAGCGCGATGATCTGCCCGGAGTTCCGGCACTACTGGGAGGGGGTCGAGGAGGCGGACAGTATCGTCTTTAACCCGCACAAGTGGTTGGGGGCGCAATTCGATTGTTCGGCACATTTTGTGCGTGACCCGGAAGATCTGGTCAAGACGCTGGCGATCAGCCCGGAGTATCTGAAGACCCACGGGGCCGAGGGGATCATCAATTATTCCGAATGGTCGATCCCGCTGGGCCGGCGGTTCAGAGCGTTGAAACTGTGGTTCCTGATCCGGGCTTATGGGCTGGAGGGGCTGCGCGAGCGGCTGCGCAATCACGTGGCGTGGAGCCAGAAGCTGCATGACAAGCTCGCCGCCCATCCGGACTTTGAAATCGTCACGAAACCCATGTGGTCGCTCTGGACCTTCCGTTTTGTACCAAACTCCAGCACCGGTTTGGACGTTTTGAACCAAAATCTGGTGAACGAAATCAACGACGACGGGCGCATCTACCTGACCCAGACCCGCGTCGATGGCGCCCTTGTCATCCGGTTCCAGACCGGTCAGTTCGAGACCACCGAGGACGATGTGATGATGGCCTATGACGTGATTACAGAAATTGCCGAAAGGTTAACGCAATGACCAGACTTGCCAGCTACTCTGTCAACGGAGAGGCCTTTTACGGGGCCGTCACCGACGCGGGCATGATCGCCCTGTCGCCCGCCTTTCACCAGTGGCCGACGCTGCGCGAAGTGGTCGAGGCGGGCGCGCTTTATGACCTGGCGATTGCGGCGCAGGACAAGCCGGTGACCCATCCGAACGGCACTTTCCAATACGAGATCCCGATCCCCGCGCCGGAGAAGATCATCTGTGTGGGCGTGAACTTTCCCGACCGGAATGCCGAGTACAAGGATGGCAAGGACGCGCCGCCCAACATGTCGCTGTTCATCCGGTTCCCGCGATCGTTCACCGGCCATGACCGGCCGTTGATCCGGCCGCCGGAAACGCCGCAACTGGATTACGAGGGCGAGATCGCGATTGTCATCGGCAAGGGCGGGCGGCGGATTTCGCAGGCCGATGCCTATGACCACATCGCCGCTGTCAGCCTGTGCAACGAGGGCACGCTGCGCGACTGGGTGCGGCACGCCAAGTTCAACGTGACGCAGGGCAAGAACTGGGACCAGTCGGGCGCCATCGGGCCGTGGCTGGTGCCGTTCACGGCGGCGGCGCAGCTGGACGATGTGCGGCTGACGACCAAGGTGAACGGAGAGCTGCGGCAGGACGACCGGACCGGGCGGATGCTGTTCCCGATCCGGCGGCAGATCGAATATATCTCGACCTTTACGACGCTGGTGCCGGGCGACATCATCGTGACCGGCACGCCGACCGGCGCGGGCGCGCGGTTCGACCCGCCACGTTACCTGGTCCCTGGCGACGTGATCGAGGTGGAGGCCGAGGGCATCGGCAAGCTGGTCAACACGGTGGAGGACGAGGCATGACGCCTGAGCAAGTCGAGGAGGCCGCCGAGACGCTGTATCAGGCGGACCTGACCGGCGAACAGTGCGGGCTTTTGTCGTTGCGCTATGCGGGCATGACGATGGACGATGCCTATGCGGTGCAAAAGGCGCTGGTGGCGCGGCGGATGGCGGCGGGGCGCCAGCGCATCGGCTGGAAGATCGGGCTGACCAGCCGGGCGATGCAGGACGCGCTGAAGATCGACACGCCGGACAGCGGCGTGTTGCTGGACGACATGCTGTTTGCCAATGGCGGCGAGGTGGAGAAAGGCCGGTTCATCCAGCCCCGGATCGAGGCCGAGATTGCATTCGTGATGAAAGCGCCGCTGGCCGGGGCCAATTGCAGCCGGGCCGATGTGCTGGCGGCGACCGACTATGTGGCGCCGTCGCTTGAGATCCTCGACACGCGCATCCTGCGCGCCGATCCAGAGACCGGGCAGGCGCGGATCATCACCGACACGATCAGCGACAATGCCGCCAATGCCGGGTTGGTGCTGGGCGCGGAGCGGCACGGGGTGGGTGATTTCGACCTGCGCTGGGTGGGCGCGATTGTCACCCGCAACGGCACAGTCGAGGAAACCGGGCTGGGCGCGGGGGTGCTGAACGATCCAGTGACATCCGTGCTGTGGCTGGCGCGGCGGATGGCCGATTATGGACAAACGATCGAGGCCGGGGATATCGTCCTGTCGGGCTCGTTCATTCGACCTATCGAGGCGGTGCCGGGGTCCGACATCGCCGCTGACTTCGGGCCGTTCGGCTCGGTCACAATTTCATTTGCCTGAAGGAGCCTGCCGATGGCCGCCCCCGAGAACCTGTTCAAGACCGCCCTGCGCGACAGCGACACCCCGCTTTACGGCAGCTGGCTGAGCCTCGCCAATGGACCGGCCGCCGAGATGATGGGCACCGCCGGTTTCGACTGGCTGCTGATCGACGGCGAACATGCGGCCAACGACATTCCCACCATCCGCGATCAGCTGATCGCGCTGGAGGCGAGCCCCAGCCATGCCATCGTGCGGGTGCCGGTGGGCGAGACATGGATCATCAAGCAGGTGCTGGACATCGGCGCGCAGAGCGTTCTGGTGCCGATGGTGGAAAGCGGCGAACAGGCGCGCGAGCTGGTGCGCGCCTGTACCTATCCGCCGGCCGGGAACCGGGGCGTCGGCGCGGCGGCGACACGCTGTTCGCGGTTCGGGTCGGTCCCGGATTACGTGGGTACGGCGGATGCGCAGATCAGCCTGCACGTGCAGGTCGAAAGCCGCGCCGGGGTCGAGGCGCTGGATGACATCCTGGCGGTCGAGGGGCTGGACGGGGTGTTTATCGGGCCCGCCGATCTGGCCGCCGACATGGGGCACAAGGGCGACAGCCGGGTGCCGGAGGTTCATGACACGATCCTGGACGTGCTGCGCCGCACCAAGGCGGCGGGCAAGACGGCGGGCATCCTGTGCCTGGACGAGCGGGTGCCGGAATACGTGGAGGCCGGGGCACGGTTTGTCGGCGTTGCCATCGACGTGGTCACAATGTTGCGGGCCGCCCGCGAAACGGCGCAGCGGTGGAAGTGACCGCGCGCGGCTGACCCGGCGACATACGTATTTGTGCGCAATTGACCCTGTGACCCCCGCCCCGGTAGCCTGACGGTACCGAGGAAGGATCGCGCCGCCCGATGGCGCAACATCAGGGAGAGAGTACGTGAAACGCACGATTGTTGCGGGCACGGTGTCACTGCTGGCACTGGCCTCGTCGGCCTGTGCCGACATCACCATTGCCCATGTCTATGGCAAGACCGGCCCGTTCGAGGCCTATGCGAAACAGTCCCACGACGGGCTGATGCTGGGGCTGGAATATGCCACCGGCGGCACCATGGAAGTGAACGGCGAAAAGATCGTCGTGATCGAAAAGGACACCCAGCTGAAGCCGGAAAACGGCAAGGCGTTGCTGGAAGAGGCCTATGGCGACGACGAGGTCGACCTGGCGATTGGCCCGGTCAGCTCGGGCGTGGCGCTGGCGATGCTGCCGGTGGCCGAGGAATACGAAAAGGTGCTGATCGTGCATCCGGCGGTCGCGGATTCGATCACCGGCGAAAACTGGAACCGCTATATCTTCCGCACCGGGCGCAACAGCTCGCAGGACGCGGTGGCGCAGGCGATCGCGATGGCGGGTGACGGCGTCAAGATCGCGACGCTGGCGCAGGACTATGCCTTTGGCCGCGACGGCATCGCCGCCTTCCGCGAGGCGCTGGAAGGGACCGGGGCCGAGCTGATCCACGAGGAGTACGCGCCCACCGACACCACCGATTTCACCGCGCCCGCCGAACGCGTGTTCAACGCGCTCAAGGATCTGGACGGCGAGAAGAAGGTGTTTATCCTCTGGGCCGGCGGCGGCAACCCGCTGGGCAAGCTGAAGGCGATGGACCCGTCGCGGTTCGGCGTTGAGCTGGCGACGGGGGGCAACATCCTGGCGGCGCTGAAGGGCTACAAGGATTTCCCCGGCATGGAGGGGGCGATCTATTACTACTACGAGCTGCCCGACAACGAGGTGAACGACTGGCTGGTCAAGACCCATGACGAGCGGTTCGGCACCCCGCCCGATTTCTTTACCGCAGGCGGCATGACCACCGGGATCGCCGTGGTCGAGGCGCTGAAGAAGACCGGTGGCGACACTGATACCGAGGCGCTGATCGCCGCGATGGAAGGCATGGAGTGGATGTCGCCCAAGGGCAAGATGATGTTCCGCGCCGAGGACCATCAGGCGCTGCAGTCGATGTATCACTTCAAGATCCGCGTCGACGACGCCGTCGAATGGGCGATCCCGGAGCTGGTGCGCGAGCTGGGCATCGACGACCTGCCGATCCCGGTGCGTAACCAGTAAGACCTGTTTGGATCCGGGCGGCGGCCTTGACTGCCGCCCGGAGACTTTGGCCCGCCGCGACCGGCGCGGCCCCCCAATACGGCCCCGCAGACGGACCCCCGACATGACTGACCCGATCCTAAGCACCCGCGATCTGACCGTGCGCTTTGGCGGCCATGTGGCCGTTGACGCGGTGACCTGCGATTTCCATGCCGGTGAGCTGACCGCCATCGTCGGCCCCAACGGCGCCGGCAAGACAACCTATTTCAACCTGATTTCCGGCCAGATCCCGGCCACCGGCGGTAGTGTGTCGCTGCGCGGCCGGGACATTGCCGGGATGTCGGTGTCACAGCGCACCCGGGCCGGGATCGGCCGGGCGTTTCAGCTGACCAACCTGTTTCCCAACCTCAGCGTCCTTGAGAACCTGCGCCTGGTGGTGCAGTCGAAATCGGGCAAGGGGTTCAACCTGTTTTCCATGGCCAGCCGCCACAGCGAACTGACCGAGGCCGCCGAAGCGGTGCTGGCGCGGGTGCGGCTGCTGGAACAGGCCGGGCAGACCGTGTCCGAGCTGAGCCACGGCGACCAGCGCAAGCTGGAGGTCGCGCTGCTGATCGCGCTGGACCCGGCGGTGTACATGTTCGACGAACCGACGGCAGGGATGAGCGTGGACGAGGCGCCCGTGGTGCTGGACCTGATTGCCGAGCTGAAGGCGCAAAGCGACCGCACCATCCTGTTGGTGGAGCACAAGATGGACGTGATCGCACGTCTGGCCGACCGGATCATCGTGCTGCACAACGGTGCGCTGGCCGCTGATGGCGACCCCGCCACGGTGATGGCCAGCGACGTGGTGCAGGAGGCCTATATGGGTAAGGAGTTGACCGATGTCTGATCCGATCCTGACGCTGGACGGCGTGTTCACCAACATCGCGCAGTATCACATCCTGCAGGGCGTCGACCTGCAGGTGCCGCGCAGGCAGGTCACCATGCTGTTGGGGCGCAACGGGGTCGGCAAGACCACGACGCTGCGCTCGGTCATCGGTCACTGGCGCGCGCGGCAGGGCACCATCCGGTTTGACGGGCAGGATATCACCCGGATGCCGACCCCGGCGATCGCGCGGGCGGGCATCGGGTTTGTCCCCGAGGACATGGGCATCTTTGCCGATCTGACGGTGGAGGAGAACATGGTGCTGGCGGCGGCCTCCGGGCCGATCGACCCGGGCCGGCTGGAATGGATATTCGGGGCGTTTCCGCCGCTGAAGACGTTCTGGACGTCTGAGGCCGGCAACCTGTCGGGCGGGCAGAAGCAGATGCTGTCGATTGCCCGCGCGATGATCGAGGAGCGCAAGCTGTACCTGATTGATGAACCCACCAAGGGGCTGGCGCCGGCGATCATTTCGACCATGGCGCGGGCGCTGCGCGAGCTGAAGGCGCAGGGCGCGTCGATCCTGCTGGTGGAGCAGAACTTTGCCGTGGCGAAGGCGCTGGGGGACACCGCCAACGTGATGGATGACGGCCGGGTGATCTGGTCGGGGCCGATGGCGCAGCTGGCCCGCGACGCGGGACTGCAGGAGCAGTTGATGGGGTTGAGCCTGGAGGCCCACTGAGGCGCGGGCGGCAAGGGATGGACATGGCTATTTTTGATCTCAAAGAAGCAGGGGGGCAGGCATGACCGCGGCACCTGAACATGCGCCGAAGATGGCGCAGGCCAGTTTCGCCGAGCGGATCGGGCCGTGGATGCCGGTGCTGCTGGTGCCGGTGCTTTGTGTGCTGGGGTTCATGGCGATTCCCAATACGTCGAGCTGGCTGACGCTGACGGTGAGCGGGCTGGCGATGGGCATGATGATCTTCATCATGGCCTCGGGGCTGACGCTGGTGTTCGGGTTGATGGACGTGATCAACTTTGGCCATGGCGCGTTTGTGTCGGTGGGCGCTTTTGTCGGGATCTCGGTGTTGCTGGTGATGGGGCATATGACCGAGGCGCCGTCGCTGATGTTGAACCTGCTGGCGCTGTTGGTGGCGGTGGTTGGCGCGATGATCGCCACGGGCGCGATGGGCTATGCGTTCGAGAAGGTGATCGTGATGCCGGTCTACGGTCATCACCTGAAACAGATCCTGGTGACCATGGGCGGGCTGATCGTGGTCGAACAGCTGATCATCGTGCTGTGGGGCCCGGAGGAGATTTACATCAACCGGCCCGAGGCGCTGAAGGGCGCGATCACCTTTGCCGGTGCGGCGCTGGAGAAATACCGGCTGGTGGCGGTGGCGGTGGGCCTGATCGTGTTCGGCGCGATGCGCTACGTTCTGCGGCGCACCAAGATCGGGCTGATCGTGCGCGCCGGCGTGCAGAACGGCGAGATGGTCGAGGCGCTGGGATACCGGCTGCGGCTGGTGTTTGTCGGCGTCTTCATCGCCGGGTCGGCGCTGGCCGGTCTGGGCGGGGTGATGTGGGGGCTCTACCAGGAGGTCATCACCGCGCATATGGGCAACCAGGCGATGATCCTGATTTTCATCGTTGTCATCATCGGCGGGCTGGGCAGCGTCGAGGGCTGTTTCATCGGCGCGCTGCTGGTCGGGCTGATGCAGAACTATGTTGCGTTCCTGGAACCCAAGGCGGCGCTGATTTCCAACATTGGCCTGATGGTGGCGATCCTGATGTGGCGCCCGATGGGCATGATCCCGGTGGTGAAGGCGAAATGATCAAATCCCTGTTTTCCGATGACCTGCCGCGGTCGGTGGTTCTGAGCGTCATTCTGGGCGTGATCCTGGTCTGCCTGGCGCTGGCGCCCTTCCTGTTTCCCGGCGTGCGCACCGTCGATACCGCCGCGCGGATCTGTATCTTTATCGTGCTGGTGGCGAGCTATGATCTGCTCTTAGGGTATGGCGGCATCGTCAGCTTTGCCCATACGATGTTCTTTGGGGTTGGCGCCTATGGCGTGGCGCTGGCGCTGACCCATATGGGGCGCGGGTTCGACGCGATCGTGGTCGGCGCGCTGTCCGGTGCGGTGGTGTCAGCGGTTCTGGCGCTGGTGATCGGGCTGTTTTCCCTGCGGGTGCGGGCGATCTTTTTCGCGATGATCACGCTGGCGGTGGCCTCGGCCGTGGCGGTTCTGGTGAGCCAGATGTCGGGGCTGACGGGGGGCGAGGATGGCCTGACGTTCAAGACGCCGCGCGCCCTGACACCGGCGTTCAAATTCGGCGGCGAGCTGTTCGGGGTGAAGCTGAACGGCAAGCTTCTGGCCTATTACTTTGTCTTCTTTGGCGCGCTGGTGCTGTTCCTGCTGATGCTGCGGGTGGTGAATTCGCCCTTTGGCCGGGTGTTGCAGGCGATCCGCGAGAACGATTTTCGCGCCGAGGCGATCGGCTACCGGGTGGTGTACTACCGCGTGGCGGCGACCTGCCTGTCGGCGGCGGCGGCGGCGCTGGCCGGGTCGCTCTATGCCGTCTGGCTGCGTTATGTCGGGCCGGATACCACGCTGAGCATGGAGATCATGATCGACATCCTGCTGATGGTGGTGATCGGCGGCATGGGCACGATGTATGGCGCGGTGATCGGGGCGACGCTGTTCGTGGTGGCGCAGAACTATCTGCAGAACCTGATGGGCGCGGCGGCGGGGTTGGTCGAGGGCGTGCCGCTGCTGCCCGACCTTCTGAACGCGGATCGCTGGCTGTTGTGGCTGGGCGTGCTATTCATCCTGAGCGTCTACTTCTTTCCCACCGGTGTGGTCGGGCGGCTGCGGGCCGGGCGGTAGGATCGGGACCTGTCACCTGGCCGGGAGCGTCAATCACGGCGGGAGAGTTGAGCGGCTGCAATGCGGACAAGTGGTTGTTCGATGCTTCTGCGCGAGAGTCTGATTCCGCGAAATCTAAGGCGCAATAGGCGGTCGTTCCAAACCATCTCCCGCATTACAGCCTGAGGTTTTTGGCTGAATCAAAAGGTTAGTCCTCATATGTTTGAATGTCGTCGAGATAAAGCTGAACAATGTCCCGGCCAACTTCCTCGAATTCACTACCCATACTATGATGGTAGGCGATAATATTATGCGGTGCTTCACATCGAATTCCCCACGCTTCATCAGAGGATGAACTGCCAAAGAATACATAGGGTCTCAGGTCGGGAGCATCTGGCATAAGGTCTGGCCATTCGTTCCACCAGAACCTTGTTGTCGAAATTAGTGAGCCAATCTTGTCTTCCTTTTCTAGTGATAGAAGATACTTCGCGTTTCCCAGCGGCTCTCTGAAACCATCAGTTTCGAGATACAAGGCCACCAATGCCTCCGGTAAAGTGACGCCCAGCTTGGCTTCCGTTTGACGGATTGTTTCGCGCGAAGCTGGTTCCACAAACCGTCCATTGGGAAAAGCTTCCTTCAGGCGCACAAAAAACTCCTTCGATTCGTGTCGCATTAACTATTCACAGAAAGGACTCTGTGTTCGCTGTGCAGCATCGGTCAAGTTGGCCTCGGACCAACAATTCGCCAAGTCACCGGCCAAGGTCCGCATTGACCGCACCTGACGGCTCCTGACGCTAGGCCAGTTTGATCCGGGCGGCGGCCTGGGTGTAGCCGCCCGCCGCGCCATCGACGAAATGCACGTGGTCGTCGGTGGTGACCGAGGGCACGAAACAGGTGACCATCGCCTCGTCCTGTTCGAACAGGCCATAGCGGACCAGCCCGCGGGTTTCGGCCGTGTCCAGCACCTCGGTAATCCGGTCGCGGGTGGCGGCGTCGCAGTCCAGCGTCATTTTCAGCCCGTCGTCGAATTTGCGGAAATCGGCGTTGGCGCTGACCATGGAAGCATAGTGGACCGGGTCGAAGTCACCCGCCCTGACACCGGTGCGAAAGAACATCCAGGCCAGCAGGTTGCCCGCCAGCAGTTCCAGTTTGCGCAGCAAGAGCGGTTTGCGGCCATGGGTGGCCTGCGCTTCGAGCGTCAGGCCCGGGGGCGGGTAGCGCACGCTGGGCCCCTGTTGCGGCACCGGGTGGCCCTCGCGGGCCAGCCCCTGGGCCAGGGTCAGGACCCGGCGGGCGACATCGGCAAAGGCACCCCCAGGCGTGCCGGGAACGGGCACCACGACCATCGACAGGATGATGCCGTTTTCGGGTTTCAGGTTCGACCAGCGGCAGGACAGGCCGGTCAGGTCGGGCAGGGTGTCGGCGGGGGCCGGATCAACCGTATGAAGGCCCGATTTCATCTGCTCTTCGGCCCAGGACAACCCGCCTCCGGAGAACATCGCGTAATCGACCCCGGCAGAGGCGGCGAACCGGGCCACGCGCACGTCGTGACCGGCGGCGCGTATCTGGTCGACCGGCACCAGGGCGGCGCGCATTTCGATGCCGAATTCGCGGTCGGCCCAGCGGCGGATCGCGGCCAGCGCGGCGCGGGCTTGGCCGATGTCGGCGGCGGCCACGGCAAAGGAGGCGCCATCACCGCCAAAGACGTAAGGAAAGGCGCGCCCCGCCATCGCGTTGACCATGGCCGAAATCACCGAGGCCCCGACCATGTTGACCGTCTTGTAGCGGCCGCGCGCGATCTCGCCGGTGGAATCGACGATGTCGGCGGTGCCGATCACCCAATCGTCCGGCAAGGGGGTGAACCGGTCGCGGCCGACCAGCCCGGCAAAATCGGCGCTGGGGGTGATGCTGTCGTAGAAGCCTGTGCCGACACTGGGTGCCATGTTGTGCTGACCGTCCGTGATGTTCGCCGGTATGCGTGACTTAGGACTGCCAGATCGGAATACCACCTCTCCGGGGCGCTGCCCACGCTCTTGTGTTTGAGCGGCACAAAGTGGTTTTCCGGACACCCGCCGGCAAAGGTCGACGCGGGCTCTTTCAAACACGGGTGATTCCCTATAAGACACCGCCGCCGATCCCCCGATCGGCCTTTGTATCTGGAGAAAGAAAATGGGTTACCGCGTCGTAGTCGTCGGCGCCACGGGCAACGTGGGCCGCGAAATGCTGAACATCCTGGCTGAACGCCAGTTCCCGGTGGATGAGATTGCCGTTCTGGCAAGCCGCAAATCCCTGGGCACCGAAGTCAGCTTTGGCGAGAAAACCCTGACCACCCAGGATCTGGATACCTTTGATTTCACCGGCTGGGACATGGCGCTGTTTGCCGTGGGATCCGAGGCGACCAAGGTCTATGCGCCCAAGGCGGCCAAGGCGGGCTGCGTGGTGATCGACAACAGCTCGCTCTATCGCTACGACCCGGATGTGCCGCTGATCGTGCCGGAAGTGAACGCCGATGCGATCGTGGATTATTCCAAGAAGAACATCATCGCCAACCCGAACTGTTCGACCGCGCAGATGGTTGTCGCGCTGAAGCCGCTGCACGACCGGGCGCGGATCAAGCGCGTGGTGGTTTCGACCTATCAGTCCGTTTCAGGTGCCGGCAAGGAAGGCATCGACGAGCTGTGGGACCAGACCAAGTCGATCTACAACCCGACCGATGACAAGCCGGCCAAGAAGTTCACCAAGCAGATCGCGTTCAACGTCATTCCGCATATCGACGTCTTCATGGAAGACGGATCGACCAAGGAAGAATGGAAGATGGTCGCCGAAACCAAGAAGATCGTCGATCCGTCGATCAAGGTCACCGCGACCTGTGTGCGGGTGCCGGTGTTCGTCGGCCATTCCGAGGCGATCAACATCGAGACCGAGGATTTCCTGGACGAGGACGAGGCGCGTGACATCCTGCGCGAGGCGCCCGGTGTCATGGTGATCGACAAGCGCGAGGACGGCGGATACGTCACCCCGGTGGAATGCGTTGGCGATTTCGCCACCTTCATCAGCCGGATCCGTCAGGACAGCACCATCGACAACGGTCTGAACTTCTGGTGCGTCAGCGACAACCTGCGCAAGGGCGCGGCGCTGAACGCGGTGCAGATCGCCGAGACGCTGGGCAACCGGATCCTGAAGAAGGCCTGACGCGGCCGCCTGTTATCGGGGCGTTAACACGTTGCCCCCTACCATGCGCGCAAGACAACTTGGCGCGCATGGGATGACTATGGAAGAATTGCAATTCAATTGCCCGGCCTACCTGGCCCAACGGTTCTGGCTGCTGTGCGCGGAACGTAATGAAACGCCCGGTGCGGTGCTGCGGTCGTTCATGCTGGATGAAATCGCCAAGGTGGATTCCGGCTTTGTCTTTGATCTGAAATCCGTCACCGGGTTTGACGCCTGGGCGATCCGCGAGGGGCGCCAGCAGAAACGCGGCTGACGCCGGCGCGGTGGGTCGGCGGGACATGGCCATGGCCAGTATCCCGGCCAGAGGGCGCTTGCATTTGCTGCGGGCGATTGCGACGCTTTCAACCGTGATCAGTCCGGAGGTTTCCATGCGTTGTTCCGCCCTTGTTCTTGCGATCTGTGGTCTGTGGACCAACCCCGTTCTGGCTGATGAGGTCGAGCTGACCAGCCGGGTGGAGGCGGTCACCGTGTTCCTGGAAGGCGGCCGCGTGACCCGGACTGCGGGGTTTTCCGTACCCGCGGGCACCCATGACCTAATCATCCGCGACATTCCCGACGGCGCGCTGATGGAAACGCTGGCCGTGCGGGTCGACGGCGCGACGCTCTTGGGGGTGACCCATCGCGAGGACTATGTTCCGCCGCGCGACGCCGCGCCTGATCCCCGGATCGAGGCGGCGGAAGCGCAGATAGAAACCATCGAACGGCGGATCGAGGCGGTTCAGGACAGCGCGGCGCGGGCGCGGTTGGCCAAGGAGGCGGCAGAGATCCGCATCGGGTTCCTGACCCAGCTGGGGCGCGGCGAAGCGCTGGCGGGGGCCGGAGCGGATACGCTGCGGGCGTTGTCCGAGATGGTCGGAGAGGATGCGTTCGAGGCACGGCAGAGCGCGCTGGAGGCCGAGATCGCCGCGCGCGGCATCGAACGGCAGCTGGAGGATCTGGAAGAGGAACTGGAGCGCGCGAAACTGGCGTTGGCGGCGCTGGACCGGGAAGACGAGGAGCGTTTGCAGGTGACGCTGCGGATCAGTGCCGAGGCCGCGACGGATGGGACCGTCTCGCTGGAGTACCTGCCATATCCGGACTGGATAAGATGGCAACCGGCCTATGAACTCCGGCTTGTGCGTGGTGCGGCGGCGCAGTTGACGGTGCAGCGCGACGCATTGATCTATCAGGAAACCGGGGAAAACTGGACCGACGTGCGGATGACCCTGTCGACCGCACTGCCATTCGTGGGCGTGGAGCCCTCGTACCTGCATCCGAAGCGGCGGTACATCGTGCCGCCGGCGCCCCCGCCCAGCCGCAAGTCCGGCGCGGATGCCCTGATGGCGGAACCAGTGGCCGAAGCCCCGATGGTCGTCGAAGAATCCAGCGGGATATATGCGGTGGACAGCAACGGGCTATCTTTCGAGTACGCGTTTTCCGACCCGGTGTCGCTGGTATCGGGCGCGGATGTGGTGCGCCTGCAACTGGACGAGATCGCGCTGGACGCCGAGGTTTTTGCGCAGGCCGTGCCGTCGGCGGATGATACCGCGTTCCTGATGGCGCGTGTCACCAACACCAGCGGCGAACTCTTGCTGGAGAGTGTGTCAGCGGGTCGCTATGTGGATGGCGGTTTCATCGGTAGCGACTTTTTCGAAGGGCTGGCCGCCGGGGACGAAATGGAGCTGCCGTTCGGCCCGATCGACGGGCTGCGTCTGGCGCATGACCTGATCGACCGCAGCAGTGGCGACCGGGGCTTTATCTCAAAATCCAACGCCGAAGCGACCCGCGAGGAATTTGTCGTGCGCAACCTGACCGAAGAAGACTGGCCGGTGCGGGTTCTGGCGGCGGTGCCCTACTCGGAACAGGACGACCTGCAGATCGACTGGACCGCCAGCCCTCCGCCCAGCGAGGAAGACGTCGACAAGCGGCGCGGTATCCTGGCGTGGGACCTGGAGCTGGGCGCCGGCGAGGAAACCACGATCCGGCTGGACACCACGCTGAGTTGGCCCGAGGACATGATCCTGCGGTAATGCGTCAGAACCGCTCGGCCCGCATCACCTGGCAGTCGGTGACGCTGACCACGCCGATATGGCGTTCGACCACGGCGAATGCGGCCTCGAGCAGGGCATCGAGCCGGTCGGGGCGGATGATGCAGATCACCTGCACCATGCCGGAGGCGCGGCTGACCTGTCCCGAGCGGCTCCATTCCCCCGACCGGCCAGAGCCGCCCAGCACCGGAAGTATCGTGTAACCGGTGACGCCTGCCTCGGTCAGCGCTTGAGTCAGGCGGCGCTGCATCACCGCTTCGATGGTGATTTCCACGCGTTTTGCATCATGTGTCTGCATCGGTTCAGCCTCCGGTCACGGTGCGGGCGACGGCCACGTAAAGCGGGATGCCCAAGGTCAGGTTGAAAGGAAAGGTGATGCCCAGCGACAGGGTCAGGTAGATCGACGGGTTCGCCTCGGGCAGGGCAACGCGCATGGCCGCCGGCACCGCGATGTAGGAGGCCGAGGCCCCCAGCACCATGAAAAGCACGGTGCCGCCGGTCGACATCCCGAGCACGAGCCCGGCACCCAGCCCGAAGGTGGCGCCGATCAGGGGCATGATGGCGCCAAAGGCGATCATCGGCGGCCGGATCAGCCGCCCGCCCGACCGCAACCCGCGCCCGGCGACGATGCCCATGTCCAGCAGGAACAGGCAGAGCACCCCCTTGAACGGGGCGACGATGAAGCTGTCGATCTGCGACAGCCCGTCCGGCCCGGTGACCCAGCCGATCACGAACGACCCGACCAGCAACACGATGGAGCCGTTCAGCAGGATTTCGCGCCACAGGTCGGCCTCCATCGTGCGGTCCCCGCCGCGCGAGATGAGCCAGAGTGCGGAGAGGATCGCCGGCGCCTCCATCGCGGCGGCGACGGCAACCATGTAGCCTTCGTAAATCAGGCCGCTGCTGTCGAGCACCGAGGTGCCCGCGACAAAGGTGACGATCGAGATGGAGCCGTAATGCGCCGCCACGGCGGCGGCGTTCAGCCGGTCAAGGCCGGTCATGGACCTGAGCAGCGCATAGCCGATCAGCGGCAGCAGCGCCGACAGCGCGACCCCGGCCAGCAACGACAGCAGCAGGGTGCCGTCCACCCCGTGGTCGGAGACGCTGACGCCACCCTTGAAGCCGATGGCGAACAGCAGGTAGATCGACATCGCCTTGGCGACTGCCTCGGGGATGGCGAGATCGGATCGCGCCAGTGACGCCGCCAGACCAAGCGCGAAACTGAGAATGATCGGCGACAGCAGATTGTCTGCCGCCAGCGAAAGGATCTGATCCATGGCACCGTCCTTTATTGAACTGTCGTTCAATTAATTGCGGCGCGCTGAAAGTAAAGTCAGACCGGCAGAAATTTTTGGCTTTCGGCCTCGAAGAACTCCAACCCGCCCTCGCCGATGTCTGTCCACAGGCCATGCAGGCTGAGGGAGCCGTCGTTGACCGAGGATTCGACAAAAGGAAATGTCATAAGGTTTTCGAGCGAGGCGATCACCGCCTGTTTTTCAAAGGCGCGGGCCTGATCATCGTCGCCGGCAATGTCCGAGACGTTTTCGAACCGGGGGCGCAGGATGTCCATCCAGCGGCCGACGAAGCTGTCCTTGGCCTCGAGCTGGGGCGCGTGGCCCTTGCACATGTCGATACAGCCCTGCACGCCGCCGCATTGCGAATGGCCCAGCACGATCAGATGCGCGACCTTGAGCACGGTCACGGCGTATTCGACCGTGGCGCTGGTGCCGTGGTGGTCCCCGTCGGGCTGGTAGGGCGGCACGAGGTTGGCGATGTTGCGGTGGATGAAGAATTCGCCCTGATCGGCGCCAAAGATTGAGGTCACGTGCACACGGCTGTCGCAGCAGGAGATCACCATGGCGCGGGGCCGCTGGCCTTCGGTGGCCAAACGGCGGTACCAGGTCTGGTTTTCCTTGTACGAGGTGGCCTTCCACCCCTGGTAACGTTGAACCAGATAGCTCGGCAGCGGCTTGGCGAATTCCATGGATCGGTCCCTGTAGTTGCTGGTACGCGTGCCCCCGGATAATCTGTATTGTCACAAAATTCGAGTGATTTCCGTCGTCCCTGGCAACCTTTTGCAAACCTGTCACAGGCAGGATCCGGCCTGCGCTGTGGGGGCGTAAGACGTCGGGGTGAACGTGGTGGCAGAGGTTGTTACACTTATACATGAGGAAACTGTTCGGCTGGATCCGGACAGGCTGGGAGATTTGTACCGGCAATTGGGAGAGGCGGGTGCCGAGGACGTCGTCTGCCGCGCGATCGAGGAACTGGCGGTGCGCCTGTCGCATTGCGAGCGATTGTGGCGGCAGCAGGATCTGCCGGGGTTGAGTAAAAGCGCGCGGTCGTTGATTGCCATCGCCGAGCAGATTGGCATGACGATGCTGGCCCGTGTGGCCGGAGATGTCAGCGCCATGGCGACGCTGGCCGACCGGGTGGCGCTGGCGGCGACGCTGACACGGCTGATCCGCACCGGTGAGAAATCTTTGACCGCCGTGTGGGATCTGAGGGATCTTTCCGTCTGACGGGGCTTGCAGGCGCCGTAGGGCCGGTTAGGTTGTGGGATCAACATTCATAGAAATGAGTATTCCCATGCTGTTCCGTTTTGCCCCGCCCACCGACACCGCCATTCCGGTTCACGTGATCGACATGAACACACTGGACAAATGGCTGGCCAAACAGGATCCGGCCGTGCAGGCCTGGGTCAAGGTCAACGGGTTCATCGGGGCCAAGAAACAGGCGCTGATGGTGCCGGGCCCGGACGGCGCGCCGCTGATGGCGCTGGCCGGGTTTGGTAACGCGGGGCAGCGGGCGCGCCGGCGCTACATGCTGGCCGCAGCGGTGCAGAACCTGCCCGAGGGCGTCTATACGATTGCCTCGGGGCTGAAGGGGCAGGCGCTGGAGAACGAATGTTTTGGCTGGCTGCTGACGAACTACCAGTTCGATCGCTATCGCAGCCCGAACCGCACCGACCGGCAGCTGGTCGCCCCCGCAGGCATCGACGCCGAGCGGGTCGAGGCGCTGGTCGCTGCCGAGGTGCTGACCCGCGACCTGATCAACACGCCGTCCTCGGACATGGGGCCAGCCGAGTTGGAAGCCGCAGCGCGGACGCTGGCGGGCGAATTCGGCGCCTCGGTCACCAGCATTCAGGGCGAACACCTGCTGGAGCAGAATTTCCCGATGGTGCACGCGGTGGGGCGCGCATCGACCCGCGCGCCGCGTCTGATCGACATGCGCTGGGGCGACAGCGGGCCCAAGCTGACGCTGGTCGGCAAGGGCGTCTGTTTCGACACCGGCGGTCTGGACCTTAAGGGCAAGGCCGGCATGGCGCTGATGAAAAAGGACATGGGCGGCGCGGCCACCGTACTGGGGCTGGCGCGGATGATCATGGCGATGGGGGTCAAGCTGCAGCTCAGGGTGCTGATCCCGGCGGTGGAGAACTCGGTCTCGGGCAATGCGTTCCGGCCCGGCGACATCCTGACCTCGCGCAAGGGGCTGACGGTCGAGATCAACAATACCGACGCCGAGGGGCGGCTGGTGCTGGCCGATGCGCTGGCGCTGGCGGACGAGGAAAAGCCCGATTTGATCGTGTCGATGGCGACACTGACCGGCGCGGCGCGCACGGCGGTGGGGTCGGATCTGGCGCCGTTCTTTACCGATGACGAAAGCGCCTCGCAGGCGTTGTTCGCCGCGTCGGCCAAGGTCGGCGACCCGGTCTGGCGGTTGCCGTTCCACGAACCCTACGAGCTGCGGATCGAACCGCAGAACGCGGATCTGGACAATGCGCCGGCCAGCGGCTTTGCCGGGGCGATCACGGCGGCGCTGTTCCTGCGCCGGTTTGTCAGCGCCTCGCGTTATATCCACTTTGACATCTACGCCTGGCAGTCGTCGAACGCGCCGTCGCGGCCCAAGGGCGGTTACGGTCAGGGCGCCCGGGCGCTGCTGGATGCGCTGCCCGACCTCGTGGATCTGTGAGCGACCCGCGCCGCACCCCGGTCAACGACCGCGTCGCGGCGGCGCATCTGGCCGGTGAATTTCCCGGACGCGAGGCGGTCACCGGCACAGCGGCACAGGTGGCGGTGACGGTCACCGACCTGCGGCGGGCACCCGGCGGGGCGCGGGACCGGCAGCTGATCTTTGGCGAGAGAGTCACCTGTTACGAGACCCGCGACGGCTGGAGCTTCGTGCAGGCCGACAAGGACGGTTACGTCGGCTATGTCACCGCCGACAGCCTGGCGCCGGACGGCGGCCCGGCCAGCCATTGGGTCAGCGCCCCGGCCACCCACGCCTATGCCGCGCCGGACATGAAATCGCCCGACCGGCTGGCGCTGAGCCATGGCAGCCTGCTGCGGGTGACGGGCGAAACCCGGGGGTTTGCCGAAACCCCTGCGGGATTCGTGCCGATGGTGCATCTGTCGGACCGCGCAACGCGGGCCGGCGACCCGGTGGCGGTGGCCGAGCTGTTTCTGGGCACGCCTTACCTCTGGGGCGGCAATTCGCGCTGGGGGATCGATTGTTCCGGTTTGGTGCAGGCGGCGCATATTGCCTGTGGCGCCCCCTGCCCCGGCGACAGCGATCAGCAACAGGCGGAGCTGGGGCAGATCCTGCCGCCCGGATCGGACCACCGCCGGGGCGACCTGCTGTTCTGGCGCGGACATGTGGCGCTGGTGATGGATCCCGGCCATATCATTCATGCCAATGCCTGGCGCATGGCCACGGCGGTGGAACCGCTGCAGGCGGCGCTGGCGCGGATCGCGGCGCAGGGCGACGGGCCGGTGCTGGCGCATAAACGGCTGTAACCACGCCGCTTGCCGCAGCGACGTGGCGCGGTTACCGTAGCGGAACCCAATTGCCGATGCGCGCCCGTGATGCGTATGATCCACCTCTTGTTCGGGAGATCCGCCGATGCCATTGACCGAAGATCAGCGCGCATTCGTCACCACCTATATTCTGACACGGGAATTCGACGAGGCCCGGCGCAAGGAACGGCAGGACGAACTGGACGCGCTGGCCAAGGGAAAGGTCGGCGGCGACCATAGCGAACTGGAGGCCATGCTGGCCCGCACCGGGCGCACTGAAGACCCGAACGATCCGGGCAAGCGCGCCGAGAAAAAGGAACAGCACCTGCGCGAGGTGCTGCTGCTGGACGAGGACGGGTTGAACATCAACCAGGTTGTCGATGCCATCGCGCCGCCCCCCGACCGCGCCACCCGCGATCTGGCCAAGACCGAGATCACCGATGCCACATCCACCCGCGACAAGGCCGCGATCGAACTGGCGCGCGAACGGGTCGAGGCGCACAAGGTCGCCGCGCGGGCCGCGCAGGAGGCGGCGGCGGCCGAGCTTGAGGTGCTGGTAGCGGCGGAGGAACTGGCCCGAGGGCCCGGCCGCGATGCCCGCAACGCGGCGATGCACGAACTGGCGCACCGGCACGGGCAGCGGTCGTTGTCGCATTATGCGACCCGCCACGGCGCCCATACCACGGACGACGAACAGGTGCGCCGGGTCGCCACCGGATACGCCCCCGACAACGCGCCGCCGGTGGGCGCCGGGCCGCTGGCCGCCACCACCGACAGCGGCGAAACGGTGAGCCTGCCGGATGTGACGCAGCGGGGTCCGAACGCGGTTGGATCGGCCAGCCGCTGGGCCTCGGCCGAGGCGCAGATCCTCGCGGTCGAACAGTTGCTGGCCGAGGCGCAGCAGGCCCGCGCGCGGGGCGAGATCGACGAGGATACCAAGCTCAAGCAGACCACGCTGATCGATCCGGGAGACGAGGCCATCGGCCATTCGGCCAAGCTGACCCCATCCGCGCCGGGCAGCACGACATATGTGTTCCCCGGCACCACGACGCAGGTGCCCTCTCCGGCGCGGCTGGATAAAACGCCGGCCCAGCTGGCGTCGCTGGCCGACACCCCGACCAAGAGCGACGTGATCCGCAAACGCGCCGAAGCGGTGACCATCGAACGCAACGTGCGCGGGGCCACGACCATTCTGCAGGCGATGCCGGATGGCAGCTTTCGCACCGTGACCGCCTATCCCGATGAGTCGGTGACGACGGCGGAGTTGCTGGATGAAACCCGCAACGCTGCCCTGTCGAACGATCCGAATGATGTTCAGGCCCGCCAGCTGGTGCTGGCCGGGGCGGCGCTGACTGCGGCGACGCAGCAGGTCGCGGATGCGACCAATGCGGCCACCGCTGCCGCTGCCGAGCGGGACACCCGCAAGCAGGCGGCGATGGATGCGATCCGCGCGTCGATCGAGGCGTTGCCCACCGTGCCCGAAGGCTGGGACAGCACGGCGCATGACGCGCTGCTGGCGCTGCAACGTGCCGTGCAAAAGCATACCCCCGCCAAGCAGCAGATCGAGGCGCTGGAGGACAGCGAGGCGGATCTGCTGGCCGCCAAGGCGACCATCGACGCAGAGGTCAACGCCGCGACCGCCAATGTCGCGAACCTGACCGCAATCCGAAACACGGCCCAGGCGCAGTCACAACCGGGCGCGATGACCGGGCTCAGCAACGCCGACAAGGCGCTGCGCCGAAACGCGTATTATGCAGCCGAGCGCAACCTGACCGAGGCGCAAACCGCGCTGGACTGGGTCGAGGACGTGCAAGCCGCGCTGGAGGCGCAGTACCGCAGTTTCGTGCAGGCCATGCCCAAGGCCATAGCCGAGGAAGATAAGCTGAAACAGGCCGCGGACTTTGCGTTTCAGGCCGCCGTCGCCGCGACAGACGAGCCGACCGCCCGCGACATACGGGACAAGGCCGAGGCCAACACGCGCGCCATGTCCGCCTATGCCGAGGCCCAGCAGGCCGCCAAGGACGCGGACGTCGCGGTGAACGAGGCCAGGCGGGTGCGCGCCCTGGCCCAGGAATCGGTGGACCAGAAAACCGAGCAGGCGCCGATCACGGACGATGCCGTGACCGCCGAGCGGGACGCCCGCAAGGACGAGTTGCAGCAGGCGCTCGCGGCGGGGGGCGACGCCTTTGCCGAGAAGAAACAGCAATGGCTGGACGAAATCGACGCCGTCGCCAAGATGATGGAGGACGACGCCATCGACCGCGCGGCGCGGGTACAGAAGATCGACGCCGAACGCGATGTCGCCCGCGACGCCCAGGACGCCGCCCGCAAGGCCCTGGACACGGCTGTCGCGGCGCTGGATGAGTTCGGCGACGACACCTCGTCCGAGGGGTTCAAGCAGGCCGTTCTGCGGGTCGATGAGCTGACGCGCGCCCGCGATGCCGCAGAAGCAACCTTCAAGCGGATCCGGGGCCAGTATCAGGACTTCAAGGAACAGGCGCGGATGCAGGACCGCGAGGACGAGACCAATATCGAACTGGCCCGCGCCCGCGCCGAGGCGGTCGCGACCGAGGCCGAAGTCGCGCAGCTGACCGCGGCTGGAACACCGATCCCCGAGGAGCTGGCAAAACGCAAGGCGCTGGCCGATGCGACCGAAGCCCACCGCAAGGCCGAGCTGGACTATTACCAGTCCGTGGACGCCGCGCGGCAGGCAAAGGCGGCGCTGCGGGTCGTGACCGAGGCGCTGGAGGATGCGACCGTCGAGATGGACCGGATCAGCGCCGGTCCCGGCGGGTCAACCAGCCCCGAGGCCGGGGCCGCGATGGACAAGATCGACAAATTGACCCGGCTGCGCGACGATCATGAAACAGCCGAGACCGAAGCCATTGCGCGCCGCGAGGCGTTGCAGACGGCGATGAACGATGCCGCCCGCGCGGCTCGGGCTCTGAAGGGTTGATGCCCCGGAGTGTTCAGCGCTTGCCCGCGGCCGCGAAACGGGCCGGCGCATAGGGTGTCATGTCGATGTTGGGCCGGTGCCCGCCGATCATCTGGGCGATCAGACGCCCGGTTTTCGGCCCGCCGGTCAGGCCGACATGATGGTGGCCGAATCCGGTGAAAACCCCGGCGATGCCCGGCACCTCTCCGATCACCGGGATCGAATCCGCCGGCGCGGGGCGGTGGCCCATCCATTCGGTCATCTCGGAGTATTCGAGGCCCGGAAAGGCGGCAAGCCCCTGCCGTTTCAACAATTCGAACGGCGCCCTGGACGGGCCCGCGTCGAGCCCACCGAATTCAACCACCCCGGCCAGCCGCAACCGGCCCTCCATCGGGGTGGCGACGAATTTGCCCGAGGCCACCATGATCGGAGACCGCGGCACCACCGAGGGGTTCCAGAATTCGATGTGATAGCCGCGTTCGCTTTCCAGCGGCACCGCGAGCCCCAGTTTGCGCGATAGCGGCCCGGACCAGACCCCGGTGGCGATAACCGCCGCGTCACAGGAGATGGTCTGGCCCGAAACCCGCACGCCGCTGACCTTGCCGTTTTCATAGGCGATGTCGCTGACATCGCCAATCACCAGGCGGCCGCCCTGCTGCTGGACATGTTGGGCCAGGTCTTTGACATACTGGCCGGGATCGGAGATGCGCCCGTGATTGGCGAGCTTGACCCCATAGCCAAGCCGGGGATCGAACACCGGATCATAGGCGCGAAAGGCGTTGCCCTCCAGCTCGGTCCATTCGAACCCCAGATCGCGGCGCAGGGCCCAGCCGAACCCGTCGGCCAGGAAATGCGTGCGGTTCTCGTAGACGAACATGTAATCAGATGGCACCACCCAGCGCTCCGCCGGGGTGCCCCGCGACAGGGCCTGGTGATCGGCCAGGCTGTCGCCGATCACCGCCGTCAGAGCCGCCGCCGCCCGCGCCGCATCCGCCGCGTTCGCATGCCCCATGTAGCGGGTCAGCCAGGGCAGCAGCCGGGGAACGTAGCGCCACTTGAGAAACAGCGGCTGGTTGCTGTCCAGCAGCATGCGCGGCGCCTTGGCCAGCAGCCCCGGCACCGGCACCGGAACCACGGCGCAGGAGGCCAGCACACCGCCATTGCCAAAGCTCGTCCCCTCGGCCGGGCCGGCACGGTCGATCAGGATCACGTCGTGGCCGTCCCGCTGCAGCCAGATCGCGGTCGACACGCCCACGATCCCGGCACCAATCACCGCCACGGTCTTCCTGTGCTCACTCATTCCCGACGCACCCCATAGTCTACCCGGCCCGGACCGGGCTAAAGGCGGATCGCCGCCAAAACCAGATTGAGCCGGATCATGACAGGAACACGTAAAACAACAATTCCCAAATCAAACCCGCCCAAGGACCGAAAGCCGCATCGCAGCGGGCGGAATGGTCCGATGACACGGCAAGTGGTGACCCCGGCAGGATTCGAACCTGCAACCTGCCCCTTAGGAGGGGGCTGCTCTATCCAGTTGAGCCACGGGGCCGTTCGGACCCGTGTTTAGCCCGGTTGAATGACCTTGTCATGGGTTTTGCGGGGTCTTCCGGGGGTTTTACGGGTGCTTGAACCGGATTGCCTGTTTGCGTTAACGTCAACGCAACCCCTCAGGACAGGTAACACCTTGACGCTTGATCAAAAACGCCCGCTCACCCTGCGCGATGTCTCCGAAGCCTCGGGAGTGTCGGAAATGACCGTCAGCCGCGTGTTGCGCAACCGGGGCGATGTCTCGGACAAGACGCGCGAGAGGGTGCTCGCGGCGGCCAAGGAGCTGGGCTATGTGCCCAACAAGATTGCCGGCGCGCTGGCATCGAACCGGGTCAACCTGGTGGCGGTGATCATCCCCTCGCTGAGCAACATGGTATTTCCCGAGGTGATGACCGGCATCAACCAGGTGCTGGAAGATACCGAGCTGCAGCCGGTTGTCGGGGTCACTGACTACATGCCGGAAAAGGAAGAGCGGGTGCTCTACGAGATGCTGTCGTGGCGACCGTCGGGCGTCATCATCGCCGGGCTGGAACATTCGGAGGCGTCCAAGGCGATGCTGAAGGCGGCCGGTATCCCGGTGGTCGAGATCATGGATGCGGACGGCAAACCGGTGGACGCGATGGTGGGTATTTCGCACCGCCGCGCCGGGCGCGAAATGGCGCAGGCGATCCTGAAGGCGGGGTACGAACACATCGGGTTCATGGGTACCAAGATGCCGCTGGATCACCGGGCGCGGAAGCGGTTCGAAGGGTTTACCGAGGCGCTGGCCAAGAACGGGGTCGAGATCGAAGATCGCGAATTCTATTCCGGCGGATCGGCGCTGGCCAAGGGGCGCGAGATGACGGCGGCGATGCTCGAACGGTCGCCGGATCTGGATTTCCTTTATTACTCCAACGACATGATCGGCGCGGGCGGGTTGCTGTACCTGCTGGATCAAAAGATCGACGTGCCGGGGCAGATCGGGTTGGCCGGCTTCAACGGCGTAGAACTGCTGCAGGGGTTGCCCCGGCAGCTGGCCACGATGGATGCCTGCCGGCTGGAGATCGGGCGCAAGGCGGCCGAGATCATCGCCGCACGGCTGGACAACCCTGAGGGCGAGATCGAGGACAGGATCACGCTGACCCCCAAGATCAGCTATGGCGATACGCTGAAGCGGCGCTGACCCGTGACGGCCCGCCCGCAGTTGGACAACCGCGCGGCGCGCAGGCTGTTTCTGGACCGCCACGGGCTGGCGGAACGTCCGGCGGGTCCGGGCAAGGGCGAGGATCTGCTGGACCTGATCCGGCGGCTGGGATTTGTGCAGCTCGACAGCATCAACACCGTGGCCCGCGCTCATGACATGATCCTCTATGCCCGGCGCCCGGCCTACCGGTCGAAGAACCTCAAGCGGCTGTACGAAACCGACCGGGCGCTGTTCGAACACTGGACCCATGACGCCGCAGTGATCCCGATGGAGTTCTATCCGCACTGGCGGCTGCGGTTCGCGCGGGATGCGGACCGGCTGAAGGGGCAGTGGAAGAACTGGCACAAGCATGACTTCGAAGCGCAGTTCGACACGGTTCTGCGCCATATTCGCGATCACGGGCCGGTTGGATCGTCAGACGTGGGCACCGACGAAAAGAAGGGCAGCGGCGGCTGGTGGGACTGGCACCCGTCCAAAACCGCGCTGGAGTTCCTGTGGCGCACGGGCGCGCTGACGGTGGTCGGGCGCGAGGGGTTCCAGAAGAAATACGACCTTACCGAGCGGGTGATCGAGGAAGCGCTGCGGGCGGACCACACCTGCCCCGACCCCGAGCATTCGCTGGACTGGCTGTGCAACGCGGCGCTGGACCGGCTGGGGTTTGCCACATCGGGCGAGATCGCGGCGTTCTGGGATACCGTGCGGCCCGCCGAGGCCAAGGAATGGTGCGCCCGGCAACTGGCCGAGGGCGCGATCATCGAGGTCGAGGTGGCCTGTGTGGGCGGGCAGGTGCGGCGGTGTTTCGCGCGGCCGGATTTTGTGAATGCCGCAGCCGAGGCCGGTGTGCCGCCATCGCGGATGCGGGTGCTGAGCCCGTTCGATCCGGCGCTGCGGGACAGGGCGCGGGCCGAACGGCTGTTCGGGTTTCACTACCGGATCGAGGTTTTTGTCCCGGCGCCCAAGCGGGTCTATGGCTATTACGTGTTTCCGCTGCTCGAGGGCGACCGGCTGGTGGGGCGGATCGACATGAAGGCGCAGCGGGACAGCGGCGCGCTGGCGGTCACCGCGCTGTGGCCGGAACGCGGGGTCCGCTGGAGCCCGGCGCGGATCGCCCGGCTGGAGGCGGAGCTGGACCGGGTGGCGCGGTTTGCCGGGCTGGAGCGGGTGGAGTTTGCCGACGGGTGGCTGCGCGATCCGGTCTGAGCGGCGCGGGGTCCGGGCGGTCAGCCGAGAAACTTGTGATCGCGGATCAGCGTCGCGAGTTTTTCCAGCGAGGTTTCGGCGGTCATTCCGGTGGTGTCGAGCTGTGCCAGCGCCTTGGCATAGAGCGCCTCGCGGCTGGTCAGGATCGACTTGAGCTGTTCCATCGCCTCGGGGTTGCCGGCCATCGGGCGTTCGTCGCCCTGCGCGCGGACGCGGGTCATGTGATCCTCAGGCGAGGCCTTGAGCCAGATCGTGTGGAAATGGCTGAGCAGCAGGTTGTAGGTGTCGGGCTCGGCCACGATGCCGCCGGCCACCGCCAGCACCATGGAATCGTGGGTGGCAATGATGCGGCTGATCGCCTGCGCCTCGAGCTTGCGGTAGCCTTCCTGACCATAGAGCGCCATGACCTCGCCGACGGGCATGCCGCTTTGTTCCTCGATCTCGGAATTCAGTTCGACAAAGGGGATGTTCAGCCGTTCGCCCAACATCGCGCCCAGCGTCGATTTCCCCGCCCCGCGCAGACCGACGAGGCACAACCGCCCTGCCCGCATGGTTTCGGCCGGTTCCGGGTGCAGCGTGCGCAGGATCGCCTGCTGGACATCCGCGCTGGAGGCGCGGAACAGGTCCGCGACGCGCAGCGCATCCGAAGTCCAGGGGTCCTCCTCGCCGACCAGCCATTCGATGCGGTGATCGAGCGCAAAGGCCACCCGTTGCAGCAACCCGATCGAGATATTGCCCTCGCCCGCCTCGAGCTGCGCGAGGTAGCGCGGCGAGACGCCGGACATTTCCGACAACACCCGGCGCGGGATGCCCTTGCGTTCGCGCGCCCGGCGCACGCGTTCGCCGACCCGCTGGATCAGGGCGGTGACTTCCTGTTCGCTGCGGGTCGCGGTCGATTGCGGCGTGGCTTCGCCGCGAAAATTTGTGATTTCAGTCATGCCGCCGGACGTTTATGTGAAATATTGCACAAACCTAAGCTGGCCAGCGTCAGTTTTCAAACGTTATCGGGGTATGGCCGCGAATCCCTGCATTATCCTGCGATCAAGGCCGGATCAGCGGTTCGACCACGGCGCGGATGTCGGGCGGGGCGGGTTGTGATTTGAACTGGTCCGCGATGGTAAAGACATTGACGAACCGCCCCTCGAAACACAAGACACCATCCTGATAGCCATCGACCCGGAATTCAATGGACGAACCGCCCAGCCGTGACGGCCAGACCTGGCACATCAGCCGGTGACGCGGGGTGATCGGCGATTTGAAATCAAAGCTCATGTGCACGAAAGGCGTGCCCATGTTGCGATCCAGTTCCATCTGGTACCAGCCGTCGCCGCCCAGATGATTTTCCCACCAGCCATTGATTGCCTCGAGCGCGAACCACGGAATGCGGGCGGTAAAGACGATCTTGGCGGGGTCGCAATCCCCCCACATGACACGGATTTCGTGGGTATAGGGGGTGTCCGCCCCGGCCTGCGGGGCGGTCATTCAGTAGGTTTCCACGTGGTAACGGCCATCTTCGCGCATCCTGTCCCTGATCGCGGACCAGTCCATTCCGATCCCGCGCGCGATGTCCGACAACGCCTCTTCGACGCCGCTCTCCATCGCTTTCAGGCCGCAGATATAGATGTAACCGTTCGGGTCCTGCAACAGCTCGGCAACGCGGTCGGCGTCCTCGCGCAGCTTGTCCTGAACGTATTGCTTGGGCGCGGCCTCTTGCCGGCTAAAGGCAAAGAGCTTGCGCAGGAAGGTTTCCGGCACCTTCTTGAGCGGGCCAAAGTACGGCAGATCACCCGGTCTGCGGGCGCCGAATACCAGCGTCAGACTGTCCTTGACCGACGGCGCCTCGCGCTGGCGGCGCATGGTAAAGCCGCGGAACGGGGCCGACCCGGTGCCGGTGCAGATCATCATCAGATGCGCGTTGGGGTCGGACGGCAGCAGGAAGGTGGAACCGAACGGCCCGGTCACCTGCACCGTATCACCGGTGTTCAGGTCGCAGACATAGTTGGAGCACAGGCCCTGATCCTCGCGTTTGACGGTGAGCGAGACATTGTTGAAATTCGGGCGTTCGCCGTCACGCGGGCTGGACACCGAATAGAGGCGCGGCAGATGCGGTTTGCCGTCGGCGTCGGTACCCGGCGGGATGATACCGATGCTCTGCCCTTCCAGCACCGGAAACGGCAGACCGCCGAAATCAAGAATGATGTGACGCACGTCGCTGTCGCTGTCGGCGTCTGTCAGGCGATAGTTGCCCTGCACCCGGGCCTGGGCCGGTTTGCCCAGGTTGTACATGTTGATCGTCGGTTTCGAAGCCGAGGCCGGTGCGCGCGCCTTGCCGCCCGCGCCCTTGTGCGCCTCGGCCAGCAGGGCGGACATGGCGTCGTCCAGCGCCTCCAGGTCGGTATCCTTGCCGTCTTCGGTGGCGATGTCTTCCTGTTCGGGCAGTTCCATCCACTCGAACTGTTCCTCGACCGAATAGGGATCGTTCACGACCCGCCATTCGTCGATCGACCCTGTCGGACATACCGGGATGCAATCCATGCAAAAGTTGCACTTGGAGGCGTCGACGACGACGTTGTTGTCATCGTGAACGATGGCCTCCAACGGGCAGGTCATTTCGCAGGTATAGCAACGGATACAGATTTCGGGGTCGATAAGGTGCTGTTTCAGCGGCTTATTCATTGACTCTCGCGTTTCTTGGTCAGGATCATGTCCGGCAGGATCAGAGCGTCGATCAGCGCCATGCACAGACCATCACAGCTCTCGCAACCGACACAGGGACCCTGCAGACCCGAAATCTCGACCGAGAGGGCGCGTAAACGGGGGGTGTCAGCTTTGGATCTGTCGATTTCCATGGCGATAGCTCCGTTCAAAAATGTGACTTGTCAAACCAGACCGTGAAACTGGGAACGCGAGAAAACCGTTTCCCGAATCCCAGTCTAACACGCAACCCCCCGTTTTTCCAAAACTTCGCATTTGGAAAAGGTCCCGGCACGTATGAGGCCGCGCCGGGACGAGGGGGGGAGGTATCAGGGTCCGGTCACTTCGATCACGCCATATGCAGTTTGACGTACTCGAAATCACCCGGCTTGTTGTCGATGCCCACCTTGGGCGGCGAAATCCAGCTGGCGTATTTGCCGGGCTCGTAGACCGGCTTCATCAGCGACTGGATGAAGTCGCCATCGGCGTGGGTCGGCAGCCATTCGGTCAGGCCCTTGTCATAGGCCGCGCCGGAGACGAGGTTGCCTTCGGGGTCGAAGTTCTTGCCGGCAAAAACGCCGATCTTGCGGTTAAACGCCTGATGCGGCAGCTTCATTTCATATTCTATGCCGTATTTCTCGATGATCTTGTTCCAGCGGCCAACACCGCCGGCGGCATCCTTAACATAGTCGTCACGCAGGCGCATGTTGATCGCGGTCAGCGCAGGCACCTCTTTTTCGATGATCTTGTCGCCGTCCAGATCGAGCACCTTGTAGGTGTCGTGGGTCAGCTTGTGATCGTCTTTCAGGCGCATCTCCATGTAGCGGCCCTTGATGCCCTGGTTGAAGGCATTGGCGGCGTTGGTGGAGATTTCCTGGCCGAAGAGATCGAGCGACAGCGTGTAATGCAGGTTCAGCTTTTTCTGGATCGTCGGCAGGTCGATGACGCCCAGGTCGCGGATCTTGTTGATGTCGTAGGGGTCGGAGATGCCCGCCTTCTTCATCGCCTCGCAGGTCGCCTGGATGGTGCGGCCGACGCCGGTTTCGCCCACGAACATGTGGTGCGCTTCCTCGGTAAGCATGAAACGGCAGGTGCGGCTGAGCGGGTCGAAACCCGATTGTGCCAATGATTCCAACTGCATCTTGCCGTCGCGGTCGGTGAAGTAGGTGAACATGAAGAACGACAGCCAGTCCGGCGTTTCCTCGTTGAAGGCGCCCAGCATGCGCGGCGCTTCCTCGGAACCCGACGAGCGGATCAGCAGATCGTTTGCTTCTTCGCGGCCGTCGCGGCCGAAGTATTTCTGCAGCAGGTAGACCATCGCCCAGAGGTGGCGGCCCTCTTCGACGTTGACCTGGAACAGGTTGCGCATGTCGTAGAGCGACGGGGCGGTGAGCCCCAGGAAACGCTGCTGTTCGACCGATCCCGGCTCGGTATCGCCCTGGATAACAATAAGCCTTTTCAAGAGGTTACGGTACTCGCCCGGAACCTCTTGCCAGGCCGGTTCGCCGTAGTGTTCGCCCATCGGAATGCGGCGGTCTTCGACCTGCGGCGCGAGCAGCACGCCCCAGCGGTACTCGGGCATCTTGACGTAGTCGAACTTGGCCCAGCCCTTGGGGTCGACGCTGACGGCGGTGCGCAGGTAAACCATTGATTCCTGGAAGTTTTGCGGGATCAGGTCGTTCCACCAGTTGATGTAACCGGGGTGCCATTTCTCCAGCGCCTTGAGCACTTTCTTGTCAGAACTGAGGCCGACGTTGTTGGGGATCTGGGTGTCATAGCTGACGTTAATGAGATCGAGCATCTTCTACTCCCTAAGATGGTTCCGCAGACGAAATCCGCGGGTTTGTTCCGTTTTGTACAAGCTTCAGACTACACACGTTCCATATTGTACTCGCCGCGCTGGCCGCTGCCGTAGCGCTGCAGCGCCCCGGCTTCGCCCACCGCGTTGGGCCGCTGGAAAATCCAGTTCTGCCAGGCGGTCAGCCGGCCAAAGATCCGGGTCTCCATGGTTTCGGGACCGGCAAAGCGCAGGTTGGCTTCCATCCCGGTCATCGCGTCGGGCGAGAAGCTGGCGCGTTCTTCGAGGAAGATACGAACCTCGTCTTCCCAGTCGATGTCGTCGAAGGCATAGGTGATCAGCCCCAGCTTTTCGGCCTCGTCCGCTTCGAGCGGTTCGCCGATCTTGTCCTTCAGCGCCTCGACCGCCTCGGGTGCGCCGAGGAAGCGAGTTTGCAACCGGGTCAGGTCGTTGCCCATCGGGTAGGTGCCAAAGTTGCTGTTGGTCAGGGTGACGGTGGCCAGCGGCCGGTTGTCGCCATCGAATTCCTCAAGCATCATGTAGCTGCGGTCGCAGGACCAGAGCAGTTCCGCCAGCATCCCGGCATAGCAGGAGCCGTGTTCGACCATGGCAACCAGGCTGCGCGAGGTCATGTCGACCCGTTTCAGCACGCGTTTCCAGTATTTCAGGATCTCGTTGGCCAGCCAGTGGTCGGCGTTGTCCAGCAGCAGCTGTTCATGCGCCGCGACCAGTTCCGGGTCGCCCTGGGTGCGGAATGCCACCAGGCCGATCTGGCGTTCGTTCAGGCGCAGGTGCAGGATCGCGTCGTCCAGTTCGCGCGCCAGTTTCAGCATGTAGCTGTCGGCGCCCTGGGCCTGCAGCTCGTCGGTCGATGCCGGCGCGTCGCCTTCGGGGCCGGACAGGGTGATGGTCGCCTTGCCGCCCTCGCGGTCGATTTCGACCTCGACCAGCGAATAGGAGACCGAGCCGTTATCGGCAAAGGTCCGGTCCAGCGGCGTCAGTTCGATGCCGGTCAGGCCCGAAGGCTTGGCGGAAGCGGCGGCGAATTCGGCGGCGCGGGCCGCGACGGCGTCATCGAATTTCGAGTTCGGTGCGATTTCATCGACCAGATCCCAATCGACGGCGCGCTGGCCTTTGACGCCCTCTTCGACCGAGCAGAAGACATCGGCCAGATCGCGGCGCACCTTGCGTTTGTCGGTGACGCGGGTCAGGCCGCCGGTGCCGGGCAGAACCGCCAGCAGCGGGACTTCGGGCAGGGCCACCGACGAGGTGCTGTCGTTGGTCAGCATGATGTAGTTGCAGGCCAGCGCCAGTTCATAGCCGCCGCCGGCGCAGGCGCCCTTGACTGCGGCGATGTATTTCTGGCCGCTGTCTTCTTCGGCTGCCTCGAAGGTGTTGCGGGTTTCGTTGGTGAATTTGCAGAAGTTCACCTTGTGCGCGTGGCTGGCGCCGCCCAGCATGCGGATGTTGGCGCCGGCGCAGAACACGTTGTCCTTGCCCGAGCGCATCACCACCACCTTGACCTCGGGGTGTTCGAAGCGCATCCGCTGGACCACGTCGGCCAGCTCGATGTCGACGCCCAGATCGTAGGAATTCAGCTTGAGCTGGTAACCGTCGAACAGGCCGCCGTTTTCGTCGACATCCATGTAAAGATTGGCGACCTCGCCATCGTAGTCGACACGCCAGTGCCGGTATTTGCTGGGGTCGGTTTGAAAGTCGATGACCTTGGTCATTGTCGCGCACTCCATAAAGGATGGTTTTGATGCATCTTAATGCAGGATAGGGGTCAGGTAAATAGTCTTGTGCAAAATAGTGCTAACTAAGATTTTATAATTTTCAATCGCTTACGGATTATTGGAAGTTTTTTCTCGCAGCTGTGATCGTGTTTATGCATTATTTTGCACTTTTCTTGGCTCAGTGCACAAGACGGATTCGCCACCCCGCAATCGGTCGAGAATCATCCGCAGGCGATTGGCAGGCACATCCATCGCCGCGCACCCCTGCCAGCCGCCGCCATCGAGCAGGCCCTGCGCGATATCGCAGAGCCGGAAGACCGCCCGCAGACGACCCATGCGTGCCTTGAGACAGGCATTGGCCAGCTGAATCGATGCCTGAACCAGCGCCCGGTCCGGCGCACCCTCGGGCAGCGCCATCCAGACCGGCTCCCACAGCTCATGCGCCTCCCAATAGAAACCGGTTTCGAAGTACTGCCAGCCGGCGCGCCAAGCATCGGTGCCGGCCAACTCGGCGGCGGACATGCCGTCGTGAACGGTGCGGCGCAAATCATCAAACGCCCCGTCGGGGTGACGGGGCGTCTGGCCGGGCACATAGGCGTGCGGGGGATCGCGGAACCGGGTCAGGCCGTTTCGACCTCTGCCGCCTCGATCCGTTCCAGCCGGGCGGCAAATTCAGCCACCGCATCGAGCGTTTTTTCGGGCTGTTCCAGATGCGGGGCATGTTTGCAGTCGTCCAGCACCACCATGTCGACCGGCGCATAAGAGCGGTTTTCAATCTCTTCGATCTGCGCCAGCGTGCCGTATTGATCGTCGCGCCCCTGGATCGCCAGCACCGGGATGCGCAGGTAGTCGATGACATCGGCCACGTTCCAGTCGCGGAACGCCGGGTCCAGCCAGCAGCGGTTCCAGCCCTTGAAGGCGCCGTCGGGGTCGCGGTGGTACTTGGCCATGCGGTCGCGCAGGTCGGTGGTGTTATAGGCGACGCGGGCCTTTTCGATTTCGGCCAGGCCCATCGGTTCGGTAAAGAAATGCGGCGCCATCAGGATCAGGCCGCGCACCCGCTGGTCGGAGACGGTGCCGCCGTAGATCGCGGCGATGGTGGCCCCGTCGGAATGGCCGAACAGGATGCAGCGCCTGATGCCGGCCTGATCCAGCACGCGGCCCAGCACCTGTTGCGCCTCGCGGGTCATGAAATCCAGCGGGCGGGGCAAGGGGATCGGATCGGACTGGCCATAGCCCTGGCGGGAGAATACGAAAACGCCCATGCCGGTGCGTTCGGCCACGCGGGCCGGAAAGTCGCGCCAGAGCGCGGTGCAGCCCAGCCCCTCGTGCAGCATGACGATGGTGGGGGCCTGGTCCGGCGCGGGGCCGTAACAAGCGTATTCCAGCGAGACGCCGTCAATCACAAGCGGCGATCGGGGGGTGGCGGACCAGTCCATCAGGCGGCGCCCCGCAGTTTGAACCGCTGGATCTTGCCCGTGGCGGTTTTAGGCAGGTCCTCGACCACCTCGATCCAGCGCGGGTATTTCCACATGCCGATTTTCTCCTTCACCAGCTCTTTCAATTCGTCTGCGATCGCTTGGTCGGCGCCGTCCTTGAGCACGATATAGGCGGCGGGTTTGTCGAGCCCCTTGTCATCGGCGCGGGCGACCACGGCGGCCTCCAGCACGGCAGGATGCTCGATCAGCGCCTGTTCGACCTCGAAGGGGGATACCCAGATGCCCGACACCTTGAACATGTCGTCGGTGCGGCCGCAGTAGACATAGCGGCCGTCGGGCGTGCATTCGTATTTGTCGCCAGTGCGGGTCCAGTGGCCGGCGAATGTGGCCTGCGACTTGCTGCGGCGGTTCCAGTAGCCTTCGGCGCTGGACGGCCCGCGCACCAGCAGTTCGCCGACCTCGCCTTCGGGCACGTCTTCGTCGTGTTCATCGACCAGCCGCACCTCGTAGCCCGGCACCGCCTTGCCTGAGGTGCCATAGACCACGTCGCCGGGGCGGTTGGAGAGGAAGATATGCAGCATTTCGGTGGAGCCCACCCCATCGACGATTTCCGCACCCCAGAGGTTTTCCCAGCGTTCGCCGACGTCACGCGGCAGCGCCTCGCCCGCCGAGGTGCACAGCCGCACGCAATGGTCGGGTTTGCCGCCGCGCGCCTCTTGTGCGGCAACCACGGCGGCAAAGAGCGTGGGCACACCGCAGAACAGGGTCGGGCGTTCGTCCTTCATGATGTCGAACACCGCGTCGGGGGTCGGGCGTCCGCCATAGAGAACCGTGGTTGCCCCGACCGACATCGGGAAGGACATGCCGTTGCCCAGCCCGTAGGCAAAGAACAGCTTGGCCACGGAATAGACGGTGTCATCCTCGCGGATGCCCAGCACCTGAGCGCCAAAGGTGTCGGCGGTGGCGCGCAGGCTGGAATGCACGTGGCGCACGCCCTTGGGCACGCCGGTGGAGCCGGAGGAATAGAGCCAGAAGGCAAGCTCGTCCTCGTGCGCCTCGACGGTTTCGACCGGTTCGGCGCCCTCGGTAAAGGCCCAGTAGCTTTCGGTGCCTTCGGGCGCGTCGCCGATCACCACGACCGCGCGCAGGTAGCGGTTGTCGGCGATGGCGGGCTTGACGGTTTCCCACAGCTGTTCGGACACCACGAGGATCGACGCGCGGCTGTCGTTCAGGATCGCCTCGTAGATATCGGCGGAGAGCAGCGTGTTCAGAGGCACCGGGATCGCGCCCGCCTTGAGCGCACCCCAGAACACCACCGGGAATTCGATCTGGTCGCGCACGATCATCGCGACGCGTTCTTCACGCCGGACCCCGTGGCGGTAGAGCGCGCCGGCAAAGCGGGCGGTTTCCTCGGCCAGCCGGCCATAGGTCAGGCTGCGTTTTTCGCCGTCGGCCTCGCGAAAGGCGGTTTTCTCGGCGCGGCCCTCGTGAAGATGACGGTCGACGAAATAGACGGCGGCATTGTCGTTGCCGGGCGCGGTGTCTGGCATGTTCCTACCTCCCTGATCGGAACTGGCGTAACGACCCGGCGCAGCATCGGCGCACCGGGATTCGATTACCGGCAATAATGCATCCATTTTATCTGTATGCAAGATATTGCTACACGATTTGGCATTATTTTGCATATTTCACCTGTGTGCCGGGTCAGAGCCTGTCAGCCGCCAGAACGCAAACGGCCCGCGGCTTCTGTCCGAAGCCGCGGGCCGCTGCCGCCATATGTGGCGCTGTTTTAGTGCGGGATCAGGAACAGGGTGATCGCCGGGAACATCACGAGGATCACCACGCGGATCAGGTCGGATCCGACAAAGAACATCACCGCCTTGTAGGTTTCGACCATCGGTGTTTTCCGGTCCATCGCGTTGATGATAAAGAGGTTCATCCCCACCGGCGGCGTGATCAGCCCAACCTCGACCACGATCAGGACGAGGATACCGAACCAGATGGCGACCTGTTCGGTCTCGATCCGGTTGACCATGCCTTCGGACACGCGGATGCCCAGCGCCTGCATCTGTTCCTTGGTCAGCTGCACGCCTTCGGCGATGGCGGTGTTGATCGAGGCGAGCATATCCTGCCCCATGCCTTCGGGAATGCCGGCGCTCAGCACCTCCATCGCGCGTTCGGCCTGGATCATCTCGATCGACACAAGGCCGAAGTCCATGACGCTGATCACCGGGTAAAAGATCGGGATGGTCAGCAGGATCATCGACAGGCTGTCCATCAGGCAGCCGAAGATCAGGTAGAAGATCAGGATCAGCGCCAGCACCATCCACGGGCTGAGCCCCTGTGCCACCACATAGTCGGCCAGCGACTGCGGCACCTGGGTCAGCGCGAGGAAGCCGTTATAGAACCCGGCCCCCAGCACGATGAAGAAGATCATCGCGGTGGACCGCGCGGTGACCATGAAGCTTTCGACCAGCGTGGTGCGGGTCAGACCGCCGTTGACCAGCGCGATCAGCCCTGTACCGGCGGCGCCGACGGCGGCGCCTTCGGTCGGGGTGAACCAGCCCAGGTAGATGCCGCCGACGACCATGCCAAAGACCAGCAGGACCGGCCAGACATCGATCAGCGCGGCGAAGCGTTCGGCATAGGGCACACGGGGGCGGGTGCCGGCGGATTCGGGGAACAGCCGCACATAGATCGAGATCGCCAGCACATAGCCCAGCGCCGCCAGGATCCCCGGCACAAAGGCGGCCAGGAACAGCTTGGCGATATTCTGTTCGGTCAGGATGGCATAGATCACCAGAACCACCGAAGGCGGGATCAGGATGCCCAGCGTGCCGCCCGCCGCCAGTGTCGCGGTGGAAAAGCCACCGGCATAGCCGTACTGGCGCAGTTCCGGCAGGGCCACCCGGCCCATGGTGGCCGCCGTGGCCAGCGACGAGCCGCAGATCGCGCCAAAACCGGCGCAGGCGCCGATGGCCGCCATGGCGACGCCGCCCTTACGGTGGCCCAGCCAGCCTTCGGCGGCCTTGAACAGCGCGTTCGACATACCGCCCAGCGTGGCGAAATGGCCCATCAGCAGGAACATCGGCACGATGGTCAGCGAATAGCTGGAGAAGGTGGTGTAGGTTTCGTTCTTGAGCCGGGAAAAGGCGACGTTGGTGCTGTCGGTGACCAGGGTCAGTCCCACGAGCCCCACCACGAACATCGCCAGCCCGATCGGGACGCGCAGGAAAATCAGGATCATCAACGCCGGGAACGAGTATATGCCGATCGCCAGATCGCTCATTGTTCTACCTCCACGCCGTCCCAGATCAGGATGCGGCCGGTGAAAAATTCATAGACGCGGACGGCAGCCATATAGATGCCGACCAGGGCCGCGACGACGGCGGCAAACAGGCTGGCGGCATAGGCCCACCAGACCGGGAACTGCAGCAGAAACGAGGTTTCGCCGTAGCTTTGTTTCGAGAGCATCCCGGCGTAGAGCCGCCAGGCGATCAGCACCAGAACGGCGGCGAAGGTGACCTCGATCACCATCCGCAGGAAGCGGTTGACCCCGCGCGGCAGCGCGTTGGCGACGATGTCGACGGAGGCGTGGCCCGAGGTGATCTGGCACAGGGGAATGAACGCGAAGATGGCGAATGCGACGCCCGCCTCGACCAGTTCGAAGTCGCCGTTCACCGGGCCGATGCCGAGGTCGATCAGCCACCGGGCAACGCCGGGAGCGACGGACATCACGAAGTCGCTGTGCAAGATGCCGTTCAGCGAGCGGCCCGCGATAGAAATGCAGGTCAGCACGATCAGAAGGCTCAGAACCGCCCCCCCGATCATCGCCATCCCGCGTGCCACGGCCATCATTGTCTTATGCATACGATCCCACCTTTCGCCGCATATGCAAAACCGCGGCGGAAACTCCGCCGCGGTCCGT
Source organism: Seohaeicola saemankumensis (assembly GCF_020171285.1). GTDB lineage: Bacteria > Pseudomonadota > Alphaproteobacteria > Rhodobacterales > Rhodobacteraceae > JAIUZI01. The sequence goes on along the minus strand of NZ_JAIUZI010000003.1, from coordinate 362,222 downwards.
TCGATCGTCAGACGATCACTTTTCGTACATCGGAGTGTACTTTTCGATCAACATCCGGGCCTCGTCGATCAGCGCCTGGCCGTCGATACCCTTTTCACCCATGTCGGCGATCCAGGCTGCGTAGATCGGCTGCGAGGCATCGGCCCAGACCTGGGTCTGTGCTTCGTCGAGAGTGATCACGTTGTTGCCCAGATCCAGCGCCACTTCGCGCGAGGGGCCATCGGAGTCGGCCTGTGTGCCGCCGGCGAAGACCGAGAACTCAAGACCGGAGTTGTCGTCGATCGCCTTTTTCAGGTCATCAGGCAGGCTTTCGTACTTGGCCTTGTTCATCGCCAGCACGAAGGTCAGCGTATAAAGCGCCTTGCCGGTGAATTCGGTGTGGTTCGACACCAGTTCCGGAACCTTCAGCGCGGTGGTGACTTCCCACGGGATCGTGGTGCCGTCGATGACGCCCTTGGACAGGCCCTCGGACACCGCCGGAACCGGCATGCCGACCGGGGTCGCGCCCAGTTCGGTCAGCAGCGAGTTGACCGAGCGCGAGCCGCCGCGGATCTTCATGCCCTGCAGATCGGACGGCAGGGTCACCGGATCCTTGGTGTGGATCATGCCGGGGCCGTGCACCCAGGTGCCGAGGATGTGCACATCTTTGAACTCGGTGTCTTTCCAGTACTTGTCGAACATTTCCCAGTACGCGTGGCTGACAGCGCGCGCGTTGGTCATCATGAACGGCAGTTCGAACACCTCGGTCGACGGGAACCGGCCCGGCGTGTAGCCGACCACGGTCCAGACGATGTCGGCGACGCCGTCGACGGCCTGGTCCATCAGCTCTGGCGGCTTGCCGCCCAGCTGCATCGACGGGTAGCGGTCGATCTTGATCCGTCCGCCGGACGATTCTTCGACGTTGTCCGCCCAGACGTCGAGAACCAGTTTTGGCACGTTGGCCTGCGGCGGCAGGAACTGGTGCATCTTGAGCGTGACGTCCTGCGCCAGCGCCGTGGTTGCGGTCAGGCCCGTTGTCATCGCGGCAATTGCTGCCCCGCCGACAAAGCCCAGAATGCTTCTCCGTTTGGTCATCTGATTCCTCCCTTTGACCGATAAGGCAATATAATGCCCAACTTCGGCATGGATGCAATATATTGCCATATGGAAACGTGAAAGACCGCAAACTTTCCCATTCGCGGCCGCGTTCCCATTCTCCCTCTCCGATCCTGTGTGTGGCCCCGTATCCGGCGGGGGGCAAGTCAGGATTGCGCATCGGCTGATAATAAAATGTTGTAGCCAACCCCGGTTTTGCACCTCTGGCCCGCGCGGCGCGAAAGGGATCGCGAATTCCTGACAAATATCAGCCCGGGTATCTGGGCATATGCGATTTGTCTGGTAATAGTACCGTCAAACGGCGGATGACGGCCTGCCATTGACAGAAACACGCCCGTACGACGCCTGCCGGACAGAGGATTTCATGACTATTTCCAAGCTCTTGATTGCCAACCGTGGCGAGATCGCCATTCGCATTGCACAGGCCGCCGCCGACATGGGGATCGCAACCGTCGGGATCTATTCACAAGACGACGCCAGCAGCCTGCATCATGCGGTCTGCGATCAGGCGGTGGCGCTGCCGGGCAGTGGCCCGCGCGCCTATCTCGATGGCGCGGCGGTACTTAATGCCGCAGGGCAGACCGGCTGCGACGCGATCCACCCCGGTTATGGCTTTCTCAGCGAAAACGCGCGGTTTGCGGACATGGTACAGGCCGCCGGGCTGCGGTTTGTCGGCCCCCCGGCCGAGGTGCTGAGGCTGTTTGGCGACAAGGTGCAGGCGCGCGAACTGGCGCAGGCCGAGGGCGTTCCGGTGATCGAGGGGCTGGCGCGCATCGACGACTCCGCCGAGGCCGCCGCGTTCATGGCGTCGCTGCCCGAAGGCTCGGCGATCATGATCAAGGCGATGTCGGGTGGCGGCGGGCGCGGCATGCGGATAGTGCGCGAAGCCGGCGCGCTGGAGCAGGCGATCGCGGCCTGCCGGGCCGAGGCGCAGCAATCCTTTGGCGATCCGGGCCTGTATGCGGAGCGGCTGATCACCGACGCCCGCCATGTCGAGGTGCAGGTTCTGGGGGATGGCATGGGGGCGGTGCGCCACTTTGGCGAGCGCGAATGCACCCTGCAGCGGCGGCACCAGAAGATCATCGAGATCGCGCCGAGCCCGTCGCTGAGGCCCGACACCCGCGCGGCGCTGTGCGATGCCGCGCTGAAGCTGGCCCGTGCGGTCAACTACAAGGGGCTGGGTACCTTTGAGTTCCTTGTCGAAGGCGAGGACCAGCGCCCTTGGTTCATCGAGGCCAATCCGCGCCTGCAGGTCGAACACACGGTGACCGAAGAGTTGCTGGGCGTCGATCTGGTCCGGCAGCAGCTGGCGGTGGCCGGCGGCGCCTGCCTTGCGGATCTGGAGAGCGGGCCGGAGCGGGCCGAGGGTTTTGCGATTCAATGCCGGGTCACGTTGGAGGACATGGACACCGACGGCGCGGCGCGCCCCGCCGCCGGAACCGTCAGCCGGTACGAGCCGCCGACCGGGCCCGGCATCCGGGTCGATGGCTTTGCCTATGGCGGCTATGCGGTCACCACGCTGTTCGACCCGCTGCTGGCCAAGGTCATCACCCGATCGGCTGCCCCCGAGTTTGCCACTGCCGTGTCCAAGGCCGACCGGGCACTTGGCCGGTTCCGCATCGAGGGGGTCGCCACCAACATCCCGGTGCTACGCGCGCTGCTGAACCGCGACGACGTGCGCGCCAACGCGGTGACCACGCATACGGTCGAGGATATCCTGCCCGAGCTGGCGCAGGCGCAGGCAGCCTACCGGTCCGCGCCGGTGGCGGAGGCCGCGGCAGCGGTCACCGAAGACACACCGCTGGCCGCCGACGAAACCGCCATCCGCGCGCCGATACAGGCCACCGTGGCCCGGATCCTGGTGGAGGCGGGCGAGCCGGTTGCGGCGGGCACCCCCGTCGCGGTGCTGGAGGCGATGAAGATGGAGCATGTGGTCGCTGCCGAGACGCCCGGCACGGTGCGCCGGATCGTGGTCGCTCCGGGCGACACGATGGGCGACGGGCAGGTGATGGTGGTGATGGGGCCCGGCGGGCTGGATGCCGCGACCGAGCAAACGGGTCAGGCGGTGGACCCCGAGGCGATCCGCCCGGAGCTGGCCGAGCTGCGCCAGCGGCTGGCGCACGGGCTGGACGACGCCCGCCCGGCCAAGGTCGCCAAGCGCAAAGGGCGCGGCCAGAGCACGGCGCGCGAGAACCTCGCCCGGCTCTGCGATGCCGACAGTTTCGAGGAATACGGCGCGCTGGCGCTGGCCGCGCAGGCGAACCGGCGCACGCTGGAGGACCTGATCGAGAACACCACCGGAGACGGGGTGATCACCGGCTTTGGCGCGGTCAATGCCGACCTGTTCGGCCCCGACGCCGCGCGCTGCGCGCTGGCGGTCTACGACTATCTCGTGCTGGCCGGAACCCAGGGCAAGCGCAACCATGACAAGCAGGACCGGGTGTTTGAACTGGCCCGCAAGTGGAAGCTGCCGGTGATCCTGTTCGCCGAGGGCGGCGGCGGGCGGCCCGGCGACAACGACAGCGGCAAGATCGCCGGGCTGGAGGTGCCGACCTTTGCCACCTTTGCGGCGCTGGCGGGCAAGGTGCCGCTGATCGGGGTGGTTTCGGGGCGCTGTTTCGCGGGCAACGCCGCCTTGCTGGGCTGCTGCGACGTGATCATCGCCACCGAGGATTCCAACATCGGCATGGCGGGGCCGGCGATGATCGAGGGCGGCGGGCTGGGCCGCTATGCCCCCGAAGAGATCGGCCCGATCGACGTACAGACCCGCAACGGCGTGGTCGATATCCGCGTCGCGGACGAGGTCGAGGGCTGTGCCGTGGCCAAGCAATACCTGTCCTATTTCCAGGGACCGCTGCCCGATTTCACCGCCCCCGACCAGCGGCTGCTGCGCCACGCGATCCCGGAGAACCGCAAGCAGGTGCACGACGTGCGCCGGGTGATCGCGGGGCTGTGCGACGAAGGCTCGGTTCTGGAGCTGCGGTCCGACTACGGCATCGGCATCCTGACGGCGCTGGTGCGGATCGAGGGCCGCCCCTTTGGCCTGATGGCCAACAACGCGCATCACCTGGGCGGCGCGATCGACGGGCCTGCCGCGCTGAAGGCGGCGCGGTTCATGGACCAGTGCAACGCACAGGGGCTGCCGATCCTGTCGCTGTGCGACACCCCCGGTTTCCTGGTCGGGCCCGAGGCGGAAAAGACCGGTCTGGTGCGCGACGTCTGCCAGATGTTCCTGAGCGCGGCGCGTCTGGAGGTGCCGATTTTCGGCGTGGTGCTGCGCAAGGGCTATGGGCTGGGTGCGATGGCGATGGTCGGCGGCGGGTTCCACGAGAACGCCTGTACCATCTCGTGGCCCACGGGCGAATTCGGCGGCATGGGGCTGGAGGGCGCGGTGCATCTTGGCTATCGCAAGGAGCTGGAAGCGCTGAGCGATCCGGCCGAGAAACAGGCGCTGTTCGACCAGCTGCTGGCGCGCTACTACGACCGAGGCAAGGCGATTTCGGTGGCGACCACATTCGAGATCGACGCGGTGATCGACCCCGCCGACACCCGCCGCTGGATCGCCAATTCGGCGCGCAGCTTTGCCAGCCGCTGAGCGTTACAGCAGCACGCGGTGTTCCGGCAGCCCCTTGACCCCTGGCGTCGCGCAATAGGTCCGGCCCTGTGCCGCGTCGGGGTCGGCGATGCCTTCGCGGGCGGTGGTCACCACCATCTGCGTGAGGTCCGCGCCGCCAAAGGCCGGGCAGGAGGCGTGCCGCCCGCCGACATCGACCGCGCGGTCGAACCGGCCATCGGGCAGATAGCGCGCCACCCGCCCCGCCCCCCATTGGGCATTCCACAGCCCGCCGTCGGCATCGACGACGGCACCATCGGGGTTCAGGCCCGCGTCCCGCAGATCGACAAAGACCGCCGGATCGACCGCCGGCCAGCCGGCATCGTCCAGCGGCTGGCGCATGATCCGCCGCCGCACCGTATCGCAGAAATAGGCGGTGCGCCCGTCCGGGGCGAATGAGATCGCGTTGGGGATCGATACCTGATCGAACAGCCGCCGCAGCTGACCCTTGTGGAACCGGTAGATCGCGCCGGCGCGAGGTTCGGCCTGTTTGCCCATGGTGCCGATCCAGAAGCCCCCGAAGGCGTCAGCGCGGCCATCATTCGAGCGGGTGTGCGGCATGTCCGCCTCGAGCGGGTGCACCAGCGTGCGGGCGCCGGTGTCGATGTCGAACCGGTAGAGCCCGGTTTCGGAGGCGATCAGCAGGGTCGAGGCATCGACCCAGCCCGCCGCCGAGCAGTGTTCGTTGAAATCCCAGTGCAGCGCCTCGCCCCGGCGCTGGCTGAGCAGCCGTTTGCCGATGATGTCGAACCAGAAGAACTGCTGGCGGGTGGGGTGCCACAGGATGCCTTCGCCCAGTTCACAGGGGCGGTCGTCGAAGAGGTCGGCCTGCATCATGCGTACTCCTTGTCAAAACGCTGAACGATTTCGCGGGCGCGGGTTGCGACCGTGGCCGCATCATCACCGGGTGCGTAGAGCGCGCTGCCGATCCCGAACCCGTCGGCACCCGCCGCCCGCCAATCGGCAAAGTTCTGCGGCCCCGCGCCGCCGACCGCCAGAACCTCGGTCCCCGGCGGCAGCACCGCGCGCAGGGCCTTTAGCCCGGCCGGGCCCAGCAGCGATCCGGGAAACAGCTTGAGCCCGTCGGCCCCGGCGCGCAGCGCGGCAAAGCATTCGGTGGGTGTCATCACGCCGGGATAAGAGAGCATGCCCGCCGCCTTGGTCGCGGCGATGACCTCGGGGTTGCAATCGGGCGAGACGACCAGACGGCCGCCGGCCTTGTGCACGCACTGCACGTCCGCGACACTCAGCACCGTGCCCGCGCCGATCAGCGCCTGCGCGCCATAGGCGTAGGCCATCGCGCCGATGCTGCGAAACGGGTCGGGCGAATTCAGCGGCACCTCGATCCGGGTGATCCCCGCGTCGATCAGCGCGCCGGTCACGGCGAGCGCCTCGTCCGGGGTGATCCCCCGCAGAATGGCAACGATGTTGCGGCTCATGTCTGCCCCCAGTCCAGTTGTTCATAGGCCGCGATCAGCCCGGTCAGCGTCAGCCGCGCGGTATCCATAACCCGGGGGCGCGCGCCCAGCCAGCCCAGCGCGGTGGCATAAAGCGCCGAGACCTCGGGCGCGCCGACCAGAACCACATCGGCGGCGTCCCAGAACCGCCGCATCGCGGCCAGTTCCGCACCAATCAGCAGACCCGACATCCGGGCCCGCCCGGCGCCTTCGGCCGGGTCGGAAAGCAGCGCGGCGGCACGGACCGAGAACAGGTCGGCCAGCAGCGCCTCGGGGTGCGACAGACCGGCGGCGACGCCGTCGTCAAAGGCATCGGCATCCCATCCGGTACCGGCGGAATGGCGCAGCACCGACTGCGTGCCCAGGAGCGCAAAGATCTCTCCGGTCATCACGGTGCGGAACCCGTCCACCTGCCCGTTCCGGATGCGCACCCATTTGGTGTGGGTACCGGGCAGGCAGATGGTGCCCTGAAAGCCGGGGTTTCGGGCCAGATACCCGGCGATCTGGGTTTCTTCGCCGCGCATGACATCGGCGGGCGCGTCCTGTGCCAGCCCCGGCAGGATACGCACCCGCAGCCGCGCGTCCCGCGTCGGCGCGGGCTGTGCATGGGTGCCGACCGGGCGGCAAGGCACCTTGAAATAGGGCGCCTCGACCCAGCCCTGGCGCGCGCCCGCCATGCCGCAGACCAGCACGCGCGTCACGCCGTCGGGCGGCAGCAGATCGTCGATCAGCGCGATCAGGGCGGGTTCGAACGCCTCTGGTTGCAGGCTGCCCATGCCGCAGGGCGCACCGCGTTCGGCCAGCACGTCATTGCGGCCGTCCAGCGCCCACAGGCGCAGGTTGGAGGTGCCCCAATCCGCGGCGATCCAGCTGACCGCTTCGCCCATCGCTCAGTCGGCCCCGGCCAGATCCCCCGGCAGGATGGCGTCCGGCATGTTCTGGTAGCAGACCGGGCGCAGGAACCGGCGGATCGACAACGTCCCGACCGAGGTCGCGCCAAAGTTGGTCGACGCCGGGTAGGGTCCGCCGTGGACCATGCTGTCGGCCACCTCGACCCCGGTGGGAAAGCCGTTGGCCAGCACCCGGCCCGCCTTGCGTTCAAGGATCGGCAGCAGCTGACGAGCCAGATCTGTGTCGGCGTCTTCCATGTGCAGCGTCGTTGTCAGCTGCCCCTCGAAGCCACGGGCAAGCTCGAGCATATCCTCGGGGCCGGAGACCCGCACCACCAGACCGAGCGGGCCAAAGACCTCTTCGCCCAGCGCGTGATCCTGCAGATAGGCCGCAGCGTCGGTCTCATAGAGGTTCGGGTTCGCCTCGCGCCCGGTGCTGTCCGTCGACAGCAGCGGCTGCACGGCATTGCGCCCTTCGAACCGGGCCTGACCGTCGCGGTAGGCCTGCGCGATGCCGTCGGTCAGCATCACCTGCGCGCCGGTGGCCGCGAGGGCCTCGCGCGCCGCCGCGACAAAGGCATCGCCCGCCGCGCCGGATTCGACCACGGCGATACCGGGGTTGGTGCAGAACTGACCGGCGCCCATGGTCAGCGACCCGGCCCAGCCGGTGCCGATGTCGGCGCCCCGTGCCGCCACGGCGGCGGGCAGAACGAACATCGGGTTCACTGAGCCCAGTTCACCGAAAAACGGGATCGGTTCGGGCCGCTGCGCGCAGAGATCAAAGAGCGCGCGACCGCCGCCGAGCGAGCCGGTAAAGCCGACGGCGCGGATCAGCGGATGGGTGACCAGCGCGGTACCCACATCGCGGCGACCGCCCTGGATCAGCGAGAATACGCCGGGATGAACCCCGCAGGTGGCGATGGCCGCGTGGATCGCCTCGGCGACGATTTCGCCTGTACCGGGGTGCGCTGAATGCCCCTTGACCACAACCGGGCATCCCGCCGCCAGCGCCGCGGCGGTGTCGCCACCGGCGGTGGAGAAGGCGAGCGGAAAGTTGGAGGCCCCAAAGACGGCAACCGGCCCGATCGGGCGCTGCACCATTTTCAGGTCGGGGCGCGGCAGCGGCGCGCGGTCCGGCAACGCCGGGTCGTGGCGCACGTCGAGGTAATCGCCCTGTTCGATGTGGTTGGCGAACAGGCGCAGCTGGCCGGTGGTGCGGCCACGCTCGCCCTGCAGGCGGGCTTCGGGCAGGCCGGTTTCCTGGGTTCCGATCTCGGTGATCGCCTCAGCGCGGGCCTCGATCTCGTCGGCGATGGCGTTCAGAAAGGCCGCCCGCTGGGCGCGGGTCGAGTACCCATAGGACCAGAACGCCTCCTCTGCCGCGCGGCAGGCGGCATCGACCATCTCGGGCGAGCCGACGCCAAAGTCATGGGCCGGACCATGCGCCGGTTCGGAGGAAAACGTATTGGTGCCGGCCACCCAGTCGCCGGCGATCAGGTGTTTGCCGTGTGGGGTAAATGTCATTGTCTCAGATCTCCTAAACTCATTTGCCCCAGCGGAGCGCGATCAGGTCCATGTCGGTGGCCAGTTGCAACAGGCGGGATTTGGTGCGGTCCGACATCGGGCGCAGCGGGTGGCGCACGTGATCGCTGCCGATCACGCCGCCCGCCTGGAACACCGTCTTGCAGGCCCGCAACCCGCACTGCCGGTTTTCATGATTGATCAACGGCAGGCACCGTGTCCACTGTGCCAGCGCCGCGTCATGGTCACCGGCGAGGTAATGGGTCACGATGGGCCGGATATGTTCACATTGCAGGCCGCTGGTCATCGTCGCGGTGGCGCCAGCGTCAAGATCAGCCAGAAGGGTCACCGCCTCTTCGCCGTCCCAGGGGCCAAGGATATGATCGCCACCCGCCTCGATCAGCGCCGCGAGCTTGTCTGCGGCAAAGGGGCATTCGATCTTGAAATACCCAACATTTTCAAGCTCTTTGGCCATCTTCACCAGAAGCGGAACCGACAGCGTCACCCCCGACAGCGGCGCGTCCTGCACCATGATCGGAATACCGACGTCGTTGACGGCGGCAAAATGTTCGAACACGCCGGCGTCGTCGGCCTTGAGCCCGGCGCCGTGATAGGGCGGCATCATCATCACCATCGCAGCGCCCAGATCCCGCGCAGCGCGGGCGCGCTCCACCGCGATGCCGGTGTAGAAATGGCTGATGGTCACGATCACCGGCACGCGGCCGGCCACATGTTCAAGGCTGATGCGCATCAGCAAGGCGCGTTCGTCATCCGACAGCACGAACTGTTCCGAGTAGTTCGCAAGGATGCAGATCGCATCGACGCCCTGGTCGATCAGGCAGTCGAGCACGCGGCGCATGCCTTCTTCGTCGACCCGGCCGTCATCGTGAAAGGGCGTCGGCGCGACAGGCAGGATTCCGGTGAGCGGTTGGGTCATGGCAAGTCCCTTTTGGCGGGGCGTTAGAAGTCGAACGGCGGCGCGGCGACGCGGCGGCCCAGGGTGAAGACATCGGACACATGCACTATCGGCGTCAGGTCGACATCGCTGCGCCCCGATGCAACGAGACCGGTCATGTGCCTGTAAAGACGGGGATATTCGGCGTTCAGCGGGTCCGGATCGGCGCCGGTCTGTTCGACGCCGTCGATGTGCATCCGCGATCCACCAAAGGTCAGGGTCATGGTGCCCTGATCGGTTTCAGCCCGGATCGTCCAGGTCTGTTCCCCGGTCTGCAGAAAATCGAGATCGGCGGTGACCTGGGCCGTTGGATGGTGAAAGGACACCTGCGCCGCAATCGGCGCCTGCCGGTTTTCCGGCACGTGCAGAATGGCACCGGCCACATGGATCGGGTCGGGCAGAATTTCGGTGACGATCGACAGCGCGTTGATGCCCGGATCAAAGACACCCATGCCGCCGGCTTCGAGTATCCAATCCTGCCCGGGATGCCAGCGGCGAATATCCTCTTTCCAGATTATTTCCATCTTTTTCAGTGACTTGTCCGCCAGCCATGCCTTGGCCGGGGCGACCATGCCGGCGGCGCGCGAATGCCACGAGGCATAGAGCGTCAGCCCGCGTTCCGCCGCCATCGTTTGCAGCGCATGGCATTCCGCCAGGGTGGCGCCCGGGGGTTTTTCGAGCATCACGTGCCGGCCGGCGCGCAGCGCGGCGGCGGCGTATTCAAAACGTGGCACTGGCGGCAGGCACAGCGACACAACGCCGATATCGGGCCGGGCAGCGAGCATGCTGTCGAGATCGGCGAAGTTTTCGACCCCGGGCACATTGCCGTGCCGCGACACGGTGGCGGCGAGGTCCCAGTCCTCTGACGCGCCGATTGCCGGAACATGCTGATCTTGCGCGATTTTTCCGATGCCGACCAGGGCGATTGGCGTGCTCATCAATGCGACTCCTTGCCGACGGGCGCGCCGCGACAACCCTTGAGGAAATCCAGGTCGGCACCGGTATCGGCGCCTTCGACATGGGTGCTGTGCAACCAGGCGTAGCCGCTGGGCGGTTGGTCGTGCGTTGGTTGCCAGGCGGCGAGACGCGCAGCGATCTCTTGTTCCGGCACGTCGAGGTGGAGCCGGCGGGCGGCCACATCGACCTCGATCATGTCGCCGTTTTGCACGATGGCGAGCGGCCCACCGGCGGCAGCTTCGGGAGAAGTGTGAAGGATTACAGTACCATAGGCGGTGCCGGACATGCGGGCATCCGAGATGCGGATCATGTCGGTGATGCCCTTTTTCAGCACCTTGGGGGGCAGGCCCATGTTGCCGACCTCGGCCATGCCGGGGTAGCCTTTGGGGCCGCAGTTTTTCAGGACCATGATACAGGTTTCGTCGATGTCGAGCGCGTCATCGTTGATCTTGGCCTTGTAGTCGTCGATGTCCTCGAACACCACCGCGCGGCCCTTGTGTTGCATCAGGTGGGGCGAGGCGGCGGAGGGTTTCAGCACCGCGCCCTTGGGCGCGAGATTGCCCTTGAGAACCGCGATACCACCTTGTTTTGTCAGCGCTTTTTCGACCGGTCGGATAACGTCCGCGTTGTGGTTCACGGCGTCCTTGACCTCGTCCCAGATGGCCTGGCCAGAGACGGTCAGCGCGTCCTTGTGCAGCAGACCGCTGTCGCCCAAGTGTTTGAGAACAACGGGTAAACCGCCAGCATAAAAGAACTCTTCCATCAGGTAGTCGCCGGACGGCATCAGGTTGACGATGGTGGCGACATCGCGACCCAAACGGTCCCAGTCATCAAGCGTCAGGTCGACGCCGACCCGTCCGGCGATGGCCAGCAGATGCACCACGGCGTTGGTCGAGCCGCCGATGGCGCCATTGGTGCGGATCGCGTTTTCGAAGGCCTTTTTGTCCATTATGTACGACGGTCTGAGGTCGTCTTTGACGTTTTGTACAATCTGCCGACCGGACATCTGCGCCATCACCCGGCGCCGCGAGTCCACCGCCGGGATCGCGGCGTTGCCCGAAAGCGCCATGCCCAGCGCCTCGGCCATGGACGCCATGGAAGAGGCGGTGCCCATGGTGTTGCAGGTGCCGGTGGAGCGCGACATCGACTGTTCAGCTTCGAGGAAATCCTCTGCGCTCATCTCGCCGGCCTTCACCGCTTCGGAGAACTTCCACAGATGGGTGCCGGAGCCGACCCGTTCGCCGTGGAAATAGCCGTTCAGCATCGGGCCGCCGGTGACGACAATCGACGGCAGATCGGTGGAGGCGGCGGCCATCAGGAGCGACGGCGTGGTCTTGTCACAGCCGACCAGAAGGACCGCGCCGTCGATCGGCTGGCCGCGCATCTGTTCCTCGATCGACAACGCGGCGAGGTTGCGGAACATCATCGCGGTGGGCCGAAAGGTGTTTTCCGAGGCGGAGAAGGCGGGCACCTCGACCGGGAAGCCGCCGGCCTCCCAGACCCCCGCTTTGACCTTTTCGGCAAGCTCGCGCAGGTGGCCGTTGCAGGGGGTCAGCTCGGACCAGGTGTTCATGATGCCGATGACGGGGCGGCCGTCGAAGAGGTCGTTCGGATAGCCCTGGTTCTTGAGCCAGCCGCGATGGTAGATCGCGTCGCGCCCGGTGCCGCCGAACCATTCCTGCGAGCGCAGCTTGCGGGGCCATGTGGCGGGTTTAAAGGTCATCTCGGGTTCCTTTGCGACAGGGCGGGTGGGTTGAAAACCCACCCTACGGCGGGGCGTGCGTAGGGTGGGTTTTCAACCCACCGCTGCCTCAGCCCTGCTTGGATTTGTTGTAGACATCGAAGAAGACGGCGGCGAGCAGCACCAGCCCCTTGATCACCTGCTGGTAGTCGATGCCAATGCCCATGATGGACATGCCGTTGTTCATCACGCCCATGATGAAGGCGCCGACCACCGCGCCGACGATCTTGCCGACGCCGCCGGACATCGAGGCGCCGCCGATGAAGACCGCCGCGATCACGTCGAGTTCCACGGCAAAGCCCGCCTTGGGCGTCGCGGTGTTGAGCCGCGCGGCAAAGATCAGACCGGCAAGTGCGGCCAGCATCCCCATGTTGACGAAGGCGAGGAAGGTGAGACGCTCGGTCTTGATCCCCGACAGCTTGGCCGCCTTTTCGTTGCCGCCCAGCGCGTAGATGCGGCGGCCCAGCGTGGTGTTTTCGGTGATGAAGGCGTAGATCACCGTCAGCACCACCATCGACACCAGCACGTTGGGCAGGCCGCGGAAGGCGGCGAGTTTGTAGCAGACAAAGAGCAGCGCCCCGGCGACGATGGCGTTGCGGATGACGAAGAAGGGCATCGGTTCGCCTTCGATGCCGTATTTGGCATTGCGCGCCCGCGCCTTGAGGCCCAGCCAGACGATCAGGATGGCGGCGATGGCGCCGGCGGCCAGGGCGGTGCCATTGGGCCGGCCGATGCCAAAGACGTCGGGGATGAAACCGGTCGACAAGAGCTGGAACGACTTGGGGAACGGGCCCACGGACTGGCCTTCGAGCAGCCACAGCGACAGGCCGCGAAACACCAGCATGCCCGACAGGGTGACGATGAACGAGGGGATCTTCCAGTAGGCGACCCAGTAGCCGTGCCATGCGCCGATCAGGATGCCCATGATCAGGCAGGCGGGAATGGTAAGGCCGACCGGCAGGCTCCATTCGACGATCATAACGGCGGCCAGCGCGCCGACAAAGCCCATGACCGAGCCGACCGAGAGGTCGATGTGGCCGGCCACGATCACCACCAGCATGCCCAGCGCCATGATGATGATATAGCTGTTCTGCAGGAACAGGTTGGTGATGTTCACCGCCTTGAGCAGCGTGCCGTCGGTGACGACCTGGAAAAAGGCCATGATCGCGATCAGCGCCAGCAGCAGACCGTATTCGCGCAGGTGTTTCAGCAAATAGCCACCGAGGCCATTGGCGGCGTCGCGGTTGCTGGTATCGGAGAGTTCCATGACTCTGTCCCCTTATTCGGTCACGATGAGCGACATGATGCGCTCCTGGCTGGCCTCTTCGGCGGTGAGTTCGCCGACGAGCGCGCCTTCGTTCATGACGTAGATCCGGTCGCACATGCCCAGCAGTTCGGGCATTTCGGAAGAGATCATGATGACCCCTTTGCCTTGCGCGCTGAGATCGTTGATGATGTTGTAGATTTCGAATTTCGCGCCGACGTCGATGCCGCGCGTGGGTTCATCGAGGATCAGCACCTCGGGGCCCGCGAACAGCCATTTCGACAGCACGACCTTTTGCTGGTTGCCACCCGAGAGGTTCATCACCTTTTGGAACACGCTGGGGGTGCGGATGTTCATCGCGCCGCGATAGGTTTCCGCGACCTTCGATTCCTCGGCCTCGTTGATGACGCCATGCGCCGATACGTCCCGCAGGTTGGCCAGGGTGATGTTGCGCTGGATGGTTTCCTCGAGGATGAGACCCAGCGATTTGCGGTCCTCGGTCACGTAGGCGAGGCCGGCGGCGATGGCGCGGTCGATGGTGCTGACGTCGGCGGGTTTGCCGTGCATCCGGACCTCGCCCGAGATGTTGCGGCCATAGGCGCGGCCAAAGACCGACATGGCGAGTTCGGTGCGCCCTGCCCCCATCAGCCCGGCGATGCCGACGACCTCGCCGGCGCGCACGTCGAGGTTCACGTCGCGGATCATCTGGCGGTCCTGGTGTTCGGGGTGCCAGACGTTCCAGTCCGACACCTGCATCAGCATGTCGCCGGCGCGGCGGGTGCGGGCGGGATAGCGGTGTGCCATGTCGCGGCCGACCATGTCGCGGACGATGCGGTCTTCGGTGATGTCTTCGGTGCGGGCGTCCATGGTGGACACGGTGCCGCCATCGCGGATCACGGTGACGGTGTCGGCGACGCGGCGGACCTCGTTCAGCTTGTGGCTGATGATGATCGAGGTGACGCCCTGCGCTTTCAGCTCAAGCATCAGGTCCAAGAGCGCCTGGCTGTCGGATTCCGACAGCGCGGCGGTGGGCTCATCGAGGATCAGCAGGCGGACATCCTTGGACAGCGCCTTGGCGATTTCGACGAGCTGCTGTTTACCGACGCCGATGGAGTCGATCAGCGTGGTGGGCGCCTCGGACAGGCCGACCTTTTTCAGCAGGTCCTCGGTCCGCAGGAAGGTTTCGCGCCAGTTGATGATGCCGCTGGCGGCCTGTTCGTTGCCCAGGAAGATGTTTTCGGCAATCGACAGCAGGGGCACCAGCGCCAGTTCCTGGTGGATGATGATGATGCCGCGTTTTTCGCTGTCGGCGATGCCGCCGAATTGGGCCAGCGCGCCGTCGTAGTGGATTTCTCCGTCATAGCTGCCGGCTGGGTAGACGCCGGACAGGACCTTCATCAGGGTGGATTTACCGGCGCCGTTTTCCCCGACGAGGGCGTGGATTTCGCCCTCTTTCACGGTCAGGTTGACGTTGTCGAGCGCCTTGACGCCCGGAAACGTCTTGGTGATGGCGCGCATTTCCAGCAGAGCGGACATGGGGTGGCCTCTTGGTCAATGACCCGCCCACGGGTCCAGGGGGAGCGCGGGCGGGTCAGGTTCGGGTCAGATCAGAACTGATCTTTGGTGTAGTAACCCGACCCCAGGAGGATCTCTTCCCAGTTCGTTGCATCGACCGAGACCGGTTCGAGCAGGTAGGAGGGCACCACCTTGACGCCGTTGTCATAGGTTTCGGTGTCGTTGATTTCGGGTGTGCCGCCCTTCATCAGCGCCTCGACCATGCCGACGGTCACGCGCGCCAGTTCGCGGGTGTCCTTGAAGACGGTGGAATACTGTTCACCTGCGAGGATGGATTTCACCGACGGCAGTTCGGCGTCCTGGCCCGAGACGATCGGCATCTTCATGTCGCCAGAGCCGTAGCCGACACCCTTGAGCGAGGACAGGATGCCGATGGACAGCCCGTCGTAGGGCGACAGCACGCCGTGGACCATCGTGTCGGTGTAATGGGCCGACAGCAGGTTATCCATGCGGGCCTGTGCCACTGCGCCGTCCCAGCGCAGGGTGCCGACGGTGTCCATGCCCATCTGGCCGGACACGATATTGACGCTGCCCGCGTCGATCAGCGGCTGCAGCACCGACATGGCGCCGTTGTAGAAGAAATAGGCGTTGTTGTCGTCGGGCGAGCCGCCGAACAGTTCGACATTGTAGGGGCCGTCGCCAAAGCGTTCCTTGAGCCCGGCAACGAGACTGCTGGCCTGTTGCACGCCGACCTTGAAGTTGTCGAAGGTGGCGTAATAATCGACGTAGGCGCTATCGCGGATCAGGCGGTCATAGGCGATGACCTTGATGTCGGCGAAATGCGCGTTTTCCAGCACGTTCGACAGGGTGGTGCCGTCGATGGCAGCGATCACCAGAACATCGACGCCCTTGGTCACCATGTTCTCGATCTGGGCGAGCTGGTTGGGGATGTCATCCTCGGCGTATTGCAGGTCGGTGGTGTAACCGGCCGCCTCGAACTGTTCGACCATCGAGTTGCCGTCCGAGATCCAGCGGGCCGACGATTTGGTGGGCATGGCGATGCCGACGGTGCCTTCGGCATAGGCGCCGGCGGCAAAGGTCAGCGCGGCGGCCGCAGTGGCCGCGAGAAGTTTCAGTGTCATGTGTGTTCCTCCACAGTGTTGCGTTCCGCAGAATCGGCGCGGTGTGCGCTTTGCCTTCGGCGGGCCTCCTCAACGGGTAATGGGGTACCGCAGGATATACATACCTGTAAAATTCGATTATTTGGGAAATGCATTACAAAATTGGTATGATAAAATGGATCTGGCCCGCCGTCTGAAACCGACCCATCTGCGCCTGATTGTCGGTATCGTGCAGCATGGCAAGCTGCAGCTGGCCGCCGATGAACTGGCGATGTCGCAGCCCGCCGCCTCGCGCATCCTGTCCGAGATCGAGGCGCAGATCGGCGCGGCGTTGTTCATCCGGCACCCGCGCTGGATGGAGCCGACGGCGGTGGGAGAGGCCTTTGCCAAACGCGCGCGGGTGATCCTGAACGAGTTGAGCAGCCTGGAAACCGAGGTGCAGCAGCTGAACGCCGGGCATTCGGGGTCGGTGCGGGTGGGGTCGGTGACCGGGCCGGGGGTTGGCGTGCTGGTACCCGCGATCCGGGCGGTCAAGGAGAGCGCGCCGGAGATTTCGGTGACGGTGGAGATCGGCCCGTCGACGCAGCTGATCCGGGGGCTGACCGAGGATCATTTCGATTTCGTGCTGGCCCGGTTGCCACCCGAATACGACAGCGGCGAATTCCGGGTGTTTCCGGCGCGCACCGAAACGGTATCGTTCATCGTGCGCGGCGATCACCCGCTGGCGGGCAGGCGCGGGGTGACCCTGGCCGATCTGAGCGGGTTTGAGTGGGTCATGCAGGAGCGCGGATCGCCGATCCGGCAGGCGGTGGAGGCGGAGTATCTGAACAGCGGGCTGCCGGTGCCGCGGCAGATCACCAACAGTTCGTCGCTGTTGATCATGCTGGCGCTGCTGGCGCGCAGCGATATCGTGGCGCCGCTGTCGCAGGAGGTCGCGGGGGTGCTGACCGAGGGGATCCACGCCGATCTGGTGACTGTCGATCTGGATCGGGACATCGTGGTGGAGCCCTATTTCATCATCGCCGACCGGGCGCAGCGGCTGTCGCGCGCCGCCGAGCGGGTGCTGGAGGAGGTGCTGATGCGGCTGGGCCGCATCCGCCCGGTGATGGAAGGCGCGGACGCCGGGTAGCCCGTCCGACATCCGCGCCGGATTCGCCTAGCGCAGCCCGAGGGCCTGCAGGCGGACAAAGGCGAGCATGTCGGGCGCCAGCGTCTGGTCCGCCGTGCCGATGTGTTCGACGATGGAGATATGATTGTGGCCGGGGGCCGAGGCCACCAGCGGCAGCCGCCCGTCGCGGCGCGCGACCGCCTCGATCAGGCGACGGGTCTGATCGCTGATCACTTCCGGTTCCAATTCAGCATAGGCGATCAGCAGCGGGATGCGGCGCCCGTCCAGCGCGTTGATCACCGATTGCGCGGCGCGGTCGCCGTCGGTGCCGTAATAGAGCGCGTCCCGTTTCGGGTCGACGGGCCGCGCGGTCAGATCGACCGTGGGCGGCGAGATCAGGATCGCGCCGATCACGCCGTCGTCGCCGGCCTGCAGATCCTCGCGAAAGGTGTAGTCGGCCACATGCATGGCCCCGGCGGAATTGCCCGCCAGCACGATGCGCGCGGGATCGCCGCCCAGAGCGGCGATATTCGCGGCGATCCAGTCCAGCGCCCGGCGGACGTCCTGCGCGCCCGACGGCCACTGTGCGTCGGGGGCGAACCGGTAGTTCAGCGTCACGGTCACCACGTCGTGGCGCGCGAACCAGCGGCCGATGTTGGCAGCGCCTTTCTTGTCCCCGCGCACGAAGCCGCCGCCGTGGACAAAGACCATGACCGGCAGGCTGTCGGCGCCCTGGGGGGCGTAGACGTCGAGCCGGTGGCGGTCGTGGTCGCCATAGGCACGGTCGCGGGTGACGGTCAGCCCGGCGTCGCTGTCGCTGGCGTGTTGCGGCGCGTAGAGTTTGAAGGTGCCGCCGACGCTGTCGCGGCTGAGCTCGGTGCCGAGACCCCGGATCGCGGCGGCGAGGTCCGGCTGGTCGGCGATCTGGGCCGGGGCCGTATGGGGCAGCGTCAGGGCGATGAGCGCGGCCAGCGTTGTCTTGAGCGTGGCAAATGCCATGATCGTGTCCTTTTGTCGGGGCCTAGCGACCAAAGAGCGCGCGGGCGTTGCCGTGGCAGACGGCGGCGCGTTCGTCGTCGGTGAGCGGGGCCGCCTCGATCCAGTCGCCGGCCTCTTCGGGGCGCTCAAATGGGTAATCGACCGAGAACATCACCCGGTCCGGCCCGGCCATGTCGAGCGCGCAGCGCAGCGGCGCGTCGGCGCACATGCCCGAGGTGGTCATCCAGATGTTGGAGCGGAAGTAATCCGACGGCTTGCGCTCGAGCCGCATGTCGCCACGGTTGGAAATCTCCCACCGGCTGTCGAGCCGCCACAGCAGGTAGGGCAGCGTTTCGCCCAGATGGCCGAGGATCAGTTTCGCCCCCGGATAGCGGTCGAAGGTGCCTGAAAACACCAGCCGCAGCGCGTGGGTCGCGGTTTCGACCGTCCAGGACCAGACCGGGCCGAAAAGCTCGGGGTGGTCGTGGTACATGTGCACCTGTTCGGGCGGGTTGTTGGGGTGGATATAGACCGGCACCGCAAGGTCCGAGACCCGTTCCCAGAACGGCGCGTAGCGGTCATCGTCGAGATAGGTGCCGCCGGTTTGCCCGTTGATCATCGCGCCCTGCATGCCCAGATCGCGCACGCAGCGTTCCAGTTCGTCCGCCGCCGCCGCCGGATCCTGCATCGCCAGATGGGCGAAACCGCCGTAGCGGTCGGGCCGTTTGGCCATTTCCGCCGCGAGAAAGTCGTTGACCTGGCGCGCCAGCCGCAGCGCGGTGGCGGTGCGTTTTTCCGCCTGCACGCCGGGACCGGCGAGCGAGAGAATGGATTTCTCGACCCCGATGCTGTCCATGCCCGCAAGCCGGCGATCGCCGAAATCCAGCAGCGCCTCGCGCGCCTTGCCGAACAGGTCGGGGCTGATGTTGATCGCGGTCTTGCCGAAATAGTCAAAGAAATCGGGATGCATGAAATGCTCTTCGAGCGCGATTTTCGGGGTCAGGGTCATGGTCGGTCCTTCACAGTTCAAAGAGTTTCTTGTCGGTGCGGTGCAGGCAGTCGCCGGGTCCGTCGGGGCCGATCAGGTAATTGTCGCAGATCACCGCAAAGACGCGGCCATCGTCGTAGCCGGGGTGCACGGCGAGGCACATGTTTTCGGCCAGCGGCAGGGTTTCGTCGTGGCGGATCAGCGGGCGTTCGACCATTTCGCAGCCCTGCCCGTGGGCATAGAGCCGGATCTCGGGCGGCAGATCGCGGGCCTGCATCCAGGCGTCATGGGCGGCGGCGATATCAGCGGGGGCCGCGCCGGGTTTCATCAGCGACAGCGTGTGGTCCTGGGCGGCCTTCACATTGGCAAAGGCCACGTGCAGATGGTCCTGCGCCGCGCCCAGCACCATGGTGCGCGCGATTTCGAGGTAGAGACCGCCCGGCCCGTTGACCTCGATCAGTACCGACATGTGGTCGCCCGATCCGATCTCGCGGGTCTGGAAATGCCGCCCCATGAACCGCGAGGGCTGTCCCTGCGGCGCGGACAGGCCCAGCAGAATGCCCTGATCGCTGCCCAGACGGCGGCCCACGGTCTCGGCATGGGCGGCGACGTCGCGGTCGGTGATACCGGGGCGGAAGAAATCGCAGAGCTCGGCAAAGACCTGATCCTGCAACGCGGCGGTCTGGCGGATCAGAGCGATTTCCTCGGCGCTCTTGATCGCCTTGACCCGGTCGATGGGGTCGGAGGCGTCCACCGTATCGAAGCAGGTCTTTAAAGCCGTCATCATGCCGTAGGGCAGCGCCTGCGGGCAGAGGATGCCCAAGCGTTTCGCACCCGCATCGTTCAGCGCGTTGATCAAAAGGTCGGTGTCGTAATCCACCGTGTAGCAGATCGAATGGAACGACGGCGTGCCAAGCATGCGGCCAACCCCGCGAAAGGCCGTTTCTTCGGCCCCCGGCGCGCGGTCCGTACCGAAGGCGCCCATTTCAACGACGGCCATTTCGCGGTCGCGAAAAAATGCGACGGTGCGCGGATAGCCGTTGAGGGCGGGCACGTCGGTGAACCAGCGGACATAGCCGCCGATCCAATCCTCGCGCGCGTGCATGACCAGCGCGTCGAGCCCGTGGTCCTCCATCACTTGCCGGGCCAGCGCCCAGCGGCGTTCCAGTTCACTGTCGGTGATCGGGGAAATGGTCATGGGGTTACCTTGTGTTTCAACCCGTCGACACCGCCCGCGACGTAGTCGGCCAGATTGGCGGTGACGACGGGCAGCACCTGTTGGTGGTAGATGTCGGAAAAGCCGCCGACATGCGGCGTGACGATGAGGTTGGGCACCGACCAGAGCGGGCTGTCGGCGGGCAGCGGTTCCTGCGCGAAGACATCGAGCGCGGCCCCGGCGATGGTGCCGTCGCGCAGCGCCCGGGCGACGGCAGCCTCGTCCAGGCAGCCGCCGCGCGCGAGGTTGATCAGATGGGCGGTGGCGGGCATCGCCGCCAATGCCCCGGCGTCGATGATATGGTGGGTGTCGGCGGTGTAGGGGGTCAGCACGACGGTGAAATCGGCCCCGGCCAGCGCCTGCGCCAGCTCTGCGCGGGGGTAGATCCGCGCGACGCCGGGGGCCGCGCTGCGCGCGGATACACCAGTGACGGTCATGCCCAGCGCGCCCAGCGCGGCGGCAAGATGTTCGGCGATGGAGCCGAGACCCAGGAGGCAGGCGGTCTTGCCCGCCAGCAGCGGTTGCGGCCAGCGATCCCAGGTCGCGGCGCGCTGGTTCTGCACCATTGCGGGAAAGCGGCGGGCCGAGGCCATCATCAGCAGGATTGCCAGCTCTGACATCTGCGGGCCGTGGACGCCGGCGCAATTGGTGATCGCGACGCCCTCGAGCCCGGCCAGCGTATCGACGCCGGTGGTCAGCGCCTGAATCCAGCGCAGGCGCGGCATCGCCTGCAGGAGCGCCGGCGTGATGCGCGGGGCGAGTGCGATCAGCACCTCGGCCTGCGCGGCCTTTTCCAGCGCGTCGGACTCTGAGCGGGCGGTGTGGAAGGTGGCATCGGGAGCGACCTGGGCCAGCTGAGCGGCATAGTGATCGGCGGCGGCATCGAGGATGAGGATCTGCATCAGTAAAGAACTCCGGGCAGCCAAAGGGCAAGGTTGGGCCAGGCGAAGAGCAGCGCGATCAGCACGATGGGGGCAATCAGGAAGGGCGCGATGCCGCCATAGATCGTGGTCATCGGGATCTCGGGCACCTGGGCGCGAATGATGAACAGGTTCATGCCGACGGGCGGCGTGATCAACCCCAGTTCGACCAGCACCGCCACCAGCACGCCAAACCAGATCGGGTCGAACCCGTAGCCGGTGATCACCGGCAGGAACACCGGCACGGTGATCAGCACCATGCCGAGACCTTCGAGAAAGCAGCCCAGCACGATGTAAATCACGATGATCAGCCCCATCACCAGCCAGGGCGACAGTTCCGCACCGCGCGCCAGTGACAGCAGGGTATCGGGCAGCCGGGTCTGCACGACGAAGTTGGAAAACAGCGTCGCGCCGATGATGATCATAAAGAGCGCGCAGGAGACCAGAACGCTTTCGCGGATGGCGGCGGTCAGTTTCTCAAACGTCAGCGTGCCCTTGAGCCAGCCCAGCGCGATGGCACCAAAGGCGCCGATCGAGGCGGCCTCGGTCGGGGAGAAGACCCCGGCGTAGATGCCGCCGATGGTGACGACAAAGAGCAGCACGAACTGCCATGGCCCGCGCAGGGCGAGGATACGCGCCTTGAAAGAGGCGGCGGTTTCGGTCGGGGCCGCGCCGCCGCGCCCGGCAACCCAGACGGCCACGCCGACATAGAGCAACATGAGCGCGATGCCGGGCAGCATCGAGGCCGCGAAGAGCCGCGCGACGGAGGTTTCCGAGATAGAGCCATAGATCACCAGGATGATCGACGGCGGGATCAGAATGCCGAGCGACCCGCCGGCGGCGACGGAAGCGGCGGAAAAGCCGGGCCGGTAGCCCGCCCGCGACATCTCGGGCATGGCGATGCGGGTCATGCTGGCCGCCGTGGCGACCGAGCTGCCGCAGATCGCGCCAAAAGCGCCGGATGCGGCCAGCGTCGCCACCGACAGTCCGCCGCGCAGGCCCGACAACACGGTGCGCGCGGCGGTGAAGAGTTCCGCCGACATCCGCGAGCCGGAGGCGATTTCGCCCATCAGGATGAACAGAGGGATGACCGAGAGGTTGTAGTTGGACACCACGTCGAAAACCGTGGTGCCGGCGACGAATTTCGACGACATCAGACCGTTGAGCGCCCAGTTTCCCGCCACTCCGATCAGCCCCAGCGCCAGCCAGACCGGCTGGCGCAGGAACAGCATCACCAGCATGACGCCGATGCCGCCCAGCCCAAGCGCGAAACCGGTCATAGCCCGCCCTCTTCGGTCGGGGCGTCGGCGGGGCCGCGCAGGGCGGCGCGCAGCTGGGCCACGTAGCCCCAGAAGATACCCGCCAGACCGACGAAGGTGATCGCCCAGAGCGGCCATTTCGGCAGGCCCAGTTCGAGCGAGCGTTCGCCCCAGCGCCAGGCATCGAGCGCGGGGCCGATCATCGCCCAGCCGAAGAAGATGAAGAGCCCGGTGCCGATCAGCGCGGAGACCAGCGCGAGGCCGCGCAGCAGCAGCGGTGAGCCGAGGCTGTCGATCAGGTCGATCAGGATCTCGCCGCGCCGGGCCACCACCGGCCCCATGCCGAACATCGCCATGACCAGCAACGCGATGCTGACCACGTCATAGGCGCCCTTGATCGGGGTGTTGAACACGGCGCGCAGGACCACGTCGGCGACCACCACCAGCATCATCACGCAAAGCGCCACGCAGGCGATCGCCAGCAAGATGCGCGGGATCGCGCCGGGTTTGGCGGAGGGGTCAGGCATGGATGGTCCTTTCTGTGAAACCCCGGCCCGCCGCGACGGCGGGCCGGGACGGTGTCATTTGGTGTAGGCCGCGAGGAAGTCGGAGGCCTGGGCGCCGATGGCATCGACCGCACCGCCGACGATGTCCTTGAACGCGGTCTGCAGACCGGCGATCTGGTCGTCGGACAGCTGTACGAAGGTCACCCCGGCCTGTTCCATGTGGTCGCGGCCATGGGCTTCGCTGGCATCCCAGAGATCACCGAACCACGCGGCGCGGTCGGGGCCGGTGGTCTCGTCGATGATCGCCTGCATTTCGGGCGACAGGCGGTTGTAGGCGGCGTCGCTCATCACCACGGCGAAGGTGGCGGAGGCCAGCCCCGGTTCCAGCGAATAGTCGATCACCGGGCCGAGATCGAAGGCCATGGCGGCCTCGAACGGGAAGGTGGCGCCGTCGACCACGCCCTTGCCGATGGCGTCGGCGGTTTCGGCGGGCGGCACCGGCACCGGCGAGGCGCCGAGTGTCTCGACGATCTTTTGCCAAGTCGCGCCGGCATAGCGCAGGCGCAGCCCGTCGATGTTGCCGAGGTCCGACGGGTCGGTCTTGGCGAAATGCATCTTGAGCGGCGGCGTCACCGCCATCCACAGCACCCGCGTGCCGGGGTGTTCGGCGGCGAGGTAATCGGGCACCAGTTCGGTCAGCCGTCGTGACGTTACCGCGCTTTGGCTGCCCTCTGACGGGTGGGTCAGCGGCAACCCGGCCAGCGCCGTCAGCGGAAAGCGGCCCGGGGTCATCGCGTGCAGGAAGATGCCGATGTCGGCCCCGCCCGAGCGCACGATGTCGAACTGCCGGGGCGGCGGTCCGAGCTGGCCGGCGGGAAAGATTTCGAGCTGCAGTTCGCCGCCCGACTTCTCTGAGATCTCCTCGCCCCAGGCGGTGATCGCCTTGACGAAGGTATGCATCGGCGGCAGGAACGTCGTCACCTTCAGCGTTTCGGCCAGGGCCGGCCCTGCCATCAGCGCGCCGATCAGCGCGCCCGTGCTCAGTAGTCTGGTCAGTCTCATCTCATGTCCTCCCTGAGATATCCGGGGTCAGAACCCCACCTTGTCTCCGCCCTTCAGGCCAAGAATTTCCCGCGCCTCGTCGGGGGTGGCGACTTCGCAGCCCAGCCCCTCGACGATGCCGCGGATTTTGCGCACCTGTTCGGCGTTCGATTGCGCCAGTTGCCCGCGCGAGATGAACAGGCTGTCCTCGAGCCCGACGCGCACGTTGCCACCCATCTGGCTGGCGGTTGTGGCCAGCGGCATCTGTGCGCCGCCCGCGCCCAGCACCGACCAGCGGTAATCGTCGCCGAACAGCCGGTCGGCGGTGCGTTTCATGAAGATCAGGTTGTCGACCTCGGGGCCGATGCCGCCGAGGATACCAAAGATGAACTGGATAAAGATCGGCGCCTTGAACAGGCCGATGTCCATGCAGAATTTCAGGTTGTAGAGGTGCCCGACGTCATAACATTCGTGTTCGAACTTGATGTCGTGCGGGGCCAGCGTGTCGGCGGCTTCCTTGATGTCGCGAAAGGTGTTGCGGAAGATGTTGCCGTCGGAATTGGCGACATAGTCGCGTTCCCAGTCGAATTTCCAATCGTCGTATTTGCCCGCCAGCGGATGGAACGAAAAGTTCATCGAGCCCATGTTCATCGAGCACATTTCCGGGCTGAAGGTCTTGGCCGGGGTAATGCGATCCTGGATCGAAAGCGTCAGAGAGCCGCCGGTGGAAATGTTCACCACCGCGTCCGTCGCCTGTTTGATGCGCGGCAGGAAAGGCGCGAAATCCCCCACATCGACCGAGGGCGCGCCGGTCTGATTGTCGCGCGCGTGCAGGTGCAGGATCGAGGCGCCGGCCTCGGCCGCATCCACCGCCTGCTGCGCGATGTCGTCATAGGTGTAGGGCAGCCCGTCGGACATGGTCGGCGTGTGGATCGCCCCGGTGACGGCGCAGGTGATGATGGTCTTGGGCTTTTTCGCCATGGTCAGTTTCCTTTGTCGGTGAGGCCGCGCACGCGGCGGCTGAGCGGGAACAGCTCGGTCCCGGATTTGCCCCGGATCAGACCCCAGACGCCCTGCGGCGCGACCAGCATGATCACGATGGCCACCGCGCCCAGCGCGATGAGATAGGCGGCGCCGAGGTCGGCCATGGTTTCGCGCAGGACGAAATAGATCAGCGTGCCGATGATCGGCCCCTCGATGGTGCCGATGCCGCCGATCACCACGATGAAGATGACAAAGGCCGTCCAGTCGTTGGCGGAAAAGGCGGCATCGGGCGATATCCGCAGTTTCTGCAGAAAGATCAGCGCGCCGGTCAGCGTGGTCAGCGCCGCGGTCACCACGTAGACGGTGAATTTCGTGCGCCAGACGTCGATGCCCAGCGAGCGTGCCGCCAGTTCGTTGTCGCGGATCGCGGTCAGGGCGACGCCGCGCCGCGACCGGAGAAAGGCAAAGACCGCCCCCACCACCAGCACCGCCAGCCCCAGCGCGAGCCAGTAGAGCAGCGCCTCGCGCGCGCTGCGGCCCGAGGCGAGCTGTTTGACGATTGCAGGGGCCAGCGAGATGCCCGACCCGCCGCCCAGCGCCGAGAGCTGGGCAAAGCTCAGCCGAAAGACCTCGGCCACGACCCAGGTGCCGATGGCGAAATAGGCGCCGCGCAGGCGAAAGATCAGCAGTGCCACCGGGGCCGAAACCAGCGCCCCCGCCACCATCGCCAGCGGCAGCGCCACGAGCGGGTGAACGCCCCAGAGCAGGGTCGCGGCAAAGAGCATGTAGCCGCCCAGCCCGACAAAGGCCTGTTGCCCGACCGAGACCAGCCCGGCGTAACCCGCCAGCAGGTTCCACAGGGTGGCCAGCGACATGTAGAGGAAAATCTCGCCCAGAAGCCGCAGCTCGGCGCGGCCCGCCCACCACGGCGCGGCGGCCAGCAACAGAAGGGTCACGGCCAGCGCCAGCATGGCGATATTGGACAGGCGGGTCTGGCGGGAAACGCTGAGCCGGGTCATCCGTCGATCCTCGGGAACAGGCCGCGCGGGCGCACCGCCAGAATGAACAGGAACACCACATGCCCGGAGAGCACCTGGAAACCGGGGTGCAGTTTCGCCCCAAGTGTTTGCGCCACGCCCAGGATCACGCCTCCGGCCAGCGTACCCCAGAGGTTGCCTAGCCCACCGATGATCACCGCCTCGAAGCCAAAGATCAGGCGGCTGCCGCCGATGGCCGGATCGAACGACGTCCGCATGCCGAGAAACACCCCGGCGACGGCGGTCACCGCCATCGACAGCGCCATGGCGAGGCCAAAGACATGGGCCCGGTTCAGCCCCATCAGCTGGGCAATGTCCTGCCGGTCGGAGGTGGCGCGGAAGGCGCGGCCGAGCGCGGTGTGGTAGAACACCCATTGCAGCCCGGCAATCACCGCGACGGCGGTGGCAAAGACGATCACCGGCATCACCCCCACGGTGATTGGCCCGATGGCGAAGGCGGCGGTTTCGATGGCGCCGGCCTGTAATTTCTGCGGGTCAGCGGAATAGGCCGCCAGCAGGGCGTTCTGGATGATAACCGACAGGCCGAAGGTCACCAGCAGCGGCGGCAGGATATCGTCGCCCATGGTCCGGTTCAGCACCAGCCGCTGTAGCAGATACCCGAATGCCGCCATCACCGGCACCGCCAGGATCAGCACGACAAAGGGCGAGACCCCCAGCAGCATCGCGCCCGAGAGCGCGACATAGGCCGACAGCACGATCAGGTCGCCATGGGCGATATTGACCAGCCGCATCACACCAAAGATCAGGCTGAGCCCGGCGGCGAACATGGCATAGAGCCCGCCCAGCAAGGTCCCCTGAACCACGGCATTTACCCAGTCCATCCGTTACACTCCGAAATAGGCGCGGCTGATCGCGTCGCGGGTGACCTGGGCCGACGCACCGCTGAGCGACACGCGCCCTTCCTGCAGGCAGGTCACGCGGGATGAGACCGACAGCGCCTTGGCGATGTCCTGTTCGACGACGATGGCGGTCAGCCCCTCGCCGACGATGCCGGGCAGCGCCTCGTAGATCGACTTGATCACCACGGGTGCGAGACCGAGGCTGATTTCATCCATCATCAGCAGATCGGGGTTGGACATCAGCGCGCGGCCGATCGCGACCATCTGCTGCTGGCCGCCCGAGAGCGCGGTCGCGGGCACGTGGCGGCGTTCGCGCAGGATCGGGAAGAGGTCATAGAGCCGGGGCAGGTTCCAGGGGCCGGGGCGGCCCATCTGGCCGCCGATGATCAGGTTTTCCTCGACGCTGAGCGAGGGAAACAGCAGCCGCCCCTCGGGCACCAGAGCGATCCCCAATGCCGCGACCTGATCGGCGCGCAGCCCGCCGATGGGCTGGCCCCTGAACCGGATCGCCTGAGGCTGGTTGCGGATCAGGCCCGAGACCGAGCGCATCAGCGTCGTCTTGCCCGCGCCATTGGCGCCGATGACGGCGGCGACCTCGCCCCGGGCCACCTGCATCGACAGACCATAAAGCGCCTGGAAATCGCCGTAGTGGGCATCGAGCCCCTCGATGGACAGGATCGGTTCAGGCATCCGCTTCGATCCCGAGATAGATTTCGCGCACGGCGCGGCTGTTCATGATCTCATGCGGGTCGCCCTCGGCGATCCTGGCGCCGAAGTCGATCACGATCAGACGGTCGACGACGGCCAGCAACGCGTGCACCACATGTTCGATCCAGACGATGGAAATGCCGGTCGAGCGCAGCCCGTTGATCAGGTCGATCAACGCGTGGCATTCGTTTTCGGTCAACCCGCCGGCGATCTCGTCCAGCAGCAGCACGCGGGGTTTGGCGCACATGGCGCGGGCCAGTTCCAGCCGCTTGCGATCCAGCAGGGTCAGCCCGCCGGCCAGGACGTTGGCCTTGGGCAAGAGCCCGGTGCGGCCCAGCACGTCGAGACAGACCTCTTCGGCCTCGGCCCCCGACAGACCGGCGCCCTGGGTCGCGGCGACATAGGTGTTTTCATAGATCGTCATGCCGCGAAAGGGCTGCGGCACCTGAAAGCTGCGCGCGATACCGGCGCGGCAGCGGCGGGCGGCGGACCACGCGGTGATGTCCTGACCCATGAAGCGGATGCTGCCGCCGTTGGGCTTCAGCGTTCCGGTCACGAGGTTGAACATCGAGGTCTTGCCCGCCCCGTTTGGGCCGATAACGCCCAGCGCCTCGCCCTGATCCAGCGACCAGCTTTGGTCGTCGGCGACGACAACGGCGCCAAACGACTTGCGCACCGCGTTGAGTTCCAGAACCGGTGTCATCGCCCGCCGACCCCTAGCCCAGCAGCATCAGATCGCCGGTCAGCGGGATCTGGGGTGCGGTGGCGTTGGCCACGATTTTCAGGTCGATGCCGTCGCCCTGTTGCTGCCATTGGCCGGCGACCAGTGGTGTCTTGGTGACGTTTTTCACCGGCCCCTTGGCCCAGTTCACAGGCCCGACGATGGTGTTGATGTCGGTTTCGGCGATGGCCGCGACATTGGCGGCGGGATCCTGCAGGTCGGCGCTGCGCGAAATCACGTCGGCGACCACTTCGAACAGCGCGTGTTTGAAGCCGATGGGCTGGGTCCACGGGCGACCCGTCACCGCCGAGTAGCCGCCGGCCAGATCCGCCGCCGAAGCGCCGGTGAGCGAGGAGGCAAAGGGATGCGCGGGCGACCACCAGACTTCGGAGCTGAGCCCGATGCCGCGCTCGCCCAGGCCTGCGATCACGCTGGGGAACAAGAGCGCCTTGCCGATGGTGACGATCCGCGGGGCGAACCCCTGTTGTGCGGACTGGCTCCAGAAGGTGCCGAAATCGGGCGGGATCATGTTGCCGGTGACGATCTCGCAACCGGCGGATTTAAAGGCACCGATCTGGTTCGAGAAATCGTCGCTGAGCGGCTGGTAGCGGCCCGCGTCGGTCAGGGTATAGCCGGCGGCGGCCAGCGGTTTCGGCAGCCCCAGTTCCGGGTGGCCCCAGGCATTGCCGTCGGCGTCGTTGGGAAATAGCCCGCCGACCGTCTTGGCGACGCCGGAGGCATCCCACATCGACAGAAAGGCGCCGATGACGTCCTCGAGCCCCCAAAAGAAATGGTAGGTATAGTCGAAACCGGTGGCCGGATCGCCGCTGCGGCCAAAGAAATAGGGCTGCCACGGACAGTCGGTGGTGATGCAGGGCACCTCGTTCAGCTCGGCCTGATCCGACACCGGGTTGACCGTGTCGGGGGTTGAGGCGGCGACGATGATGTCGACCTCGTCCGACAGGATCAGCTCGCTGGCGACCTCGGCGGCGCGGTTGGGGTTGGACTGGCTGTCCTTTGAGATGATCTCGACCGTCCATGTCTTGCCGTTGTTGTCGATCCCGGCACCGAAGCGGGCGGCGATCTGGTCGAGGATGTAATCATCCGCCTCGGCAAAGCCGGCGAGCGGGCCGGTGCGCGGGCTGACATGACCGATTTTCAGCGTCGGCGTCGCCGCATAGGCGCGGCTGGCGCGCAGGATGGCCGGTGTGGTCAGAAAGGCGGTCGATGCGGCCAGAAAGCCCCGCCGGTTGGTCTGCGATATCTTCATGTTTCACTCCTCCCTAGAGTGTCAGCAGTGCAGGATGTCGGGTTGGTCAGTCGGGCAGTATCCCCTCGAGCCGGCGCAGGTGGGTGGCGACACCATTGCGGACCTTTTCGGCCTCTTGCGGTGTCCAGTCGCGGAACCCCTGCCCGGTTTTCATGCCCAGCCTGCCCTCGGCCACCAGCCTTTCGAGGTAGGGCGACGGGCCGGGGCGGTGTTCCAGATCGGCGAGCACGGTCTTGTGGATGTCCAGCGTCAGGTCGGTGCCGACCAGATCGGCGTTTTCCAGCGGACCGAGCACGGACAGGCGGCGGCCAAAGCAGGATTTCACTACCGTATCCACCGATTCCGCGTCGCAGATGCCGCGCTCGACGAGGCTGATCGCCTCGCGCCAGAGCGCATGTTGCAACCGGTTGCCGATGAACCCCGGCACGTCCTTTTCCACCCGCACCGGGGTTTTGCCGGCGTCCGCCAGCAGGGCCATCATCGCCGCCATGGTCGCATCGCCGGTCCATTCGGTGCGGATCACCTCGACCAGCGGGATCATGTGCGGCGGGTTCCACCAGTGGGTGCCCAGCGCCCGGTGCCGCCCCTGCAGCCCCGCCATGATGCCGGTGATCGGCATCACGGAGGTGTTGGAAGCCAGGATCGCATTGGCGGGCGCGTGGGCCTCGACCTCGGCAAAGATGCGCTGTTTCAGTTCCAGCTTTTCGGGGGCGGCCTCGAACACGGCAAAGGCATTGCGGACCGCGCCGGGCACGCTGTCGAAAATCTCGATCTTTTTCAGGATCCGGGCGATCTGTGCCTCGTCATCGCCCATAAGGATCAGGCTGTTGCGGATGCGCGCGGACAGTGTCGCGCGCGCATCGGCCACCGGGTCGGTCACGGCGACATACTGACCGGCGCGCGCCAGCGTCAGGGCGATGCCGTGACCCATCAGGCCCGCACCGATGACGGCGATCTGGAGGTTCTTGTTCATGCCTCAGCCCGCCGTGTAGCCGCCATCGGCATAAAGGATATGACCGGTATAGAAATCGCTGGCCTTTGAGGCGAGAAACAGCAGCGGCCCGGCCAGATCCTCGGGTTCGCCCAGCCGCCCCTTGGGCACGCGGGTGAGAAAGCCGTCGCGGACCCGCTGCGCGTCCTCGGTGTCTTCGAACATCCAGGCGGTCAGGGGTGAGCGGAACACCGTGGGCGCAATCGCATTGACGGTGATGCCGGTGGGGCCAAGCTCGCATCCCAGTGCCTTGGTGATGCCGTCCACCGCCGCCTTGGAGGCGCAGTAGGCGGTGTAGCCCGCCGGGTGGCCCAGAAGCCCGCGCGCCGAGGACACCAGCACGATTTTGCCCCCCGTACCCTGCGCCTTCATCCGCCGTGTGGCGGCGCGGGCCAAGAGCCAGCTTTGCGTGACATTGGCGTCCATGACCCCGGTGAAGGTGTCCGGCGCCATATCGTCGATCAGCGCGACCTTGTTCATGCCGGAGGCGACGCAGAGGATGTCGAGGCTGCCGTAGGCGTCGACGGCAGCCTGTACCAGCGCCGCACAGGCGGTCTCGTCCTCGGGGCGGGTGTTGACCTCGGTCACCTGGGCCCCGGCGGCGCGGCATTCACCCGCGATGTCGGCCAGCGCATCGGCGTTGCCCGCCGCCAGCACCAGATTGCAGCCGGCCCCGGCCAGCACCCGCGCGGCGACCATGCCAAAAGCGCCGGACGCACCGGTGATTAGCGCGGTCCTGCCCGCGACATCGAACATCTCGAGAGGGTTGGAAAGCGGCATAGTATCAGTCCTTTGGGGGATAGGGGATGACGACCAGCATCTTGCAGACGTGGTTCGACCGGTTTTCGATCCGGCGCACCAGCCCCGGCGGGATGGTGCAGCTGTCCATGGCGCGCAACACCTCGGTCTGGCCGTCCCATTCGATGGTCATCTCGCCATCCAGCACGACATAGACCTTTTCGAATGGCGTCGCGTCAGGCCCCGCGCCGCCGCCGGGCAGGAACTGGCTGTAACCGATCCACTGGTTGGCCGGGCCGCCGTCCTCGAACCCCTGGAGGCGCAGACCGCTGACGCCCCAATGGTTGGGTGCGTCATAGGGCTGGGCGTCCTCAAATCGCTTGATGAGCATGGGTGTCCTCCCGCTTGGGGTTATCCGGGGAAAAGAGGCCGCCAGCGTGCCGGCGGCCAGTTCGGGGAGTGTTCAGAAGGCGCCGCCCGCTTCGATGCGGAATTGCTGGCCCTTGTCGATCATCGCGACGAGGCGGATGATGCAGCCATCGCCACGGTCCCAGTTCCACGGGAAGAACGCGAAGGTGCAGCGTTTACCGGTGACCGCATCCAGATCGCCGCCCACGTTTTCGATGCCCATGATGCCGTTCTTGAACAGGATGTTGTGCACCGGCTCCCACTCGGGAAAGGCATCCTTCCAGTCGATGCCGCCGGACCATTCCTTGTATTCCTCGGCCAGGTGCGGCAGCAGCGGACCGTTGCGCTGGGGCCCGATGGCGGTGGCCAGCGGGTGGTCGTTGGCCTGGGTGTCGTGGCCCACGACCTTGACCCCCTTTTCCACCATCCATTCGCCGGCGGATTTCACGAAGCCGGGGCAGTAGGCGAAGTAATCGCCGTCCTCGTACTGTTTATGCCAGCCGGTGTTGATGATCAGCACGTCGCCCTTGCGGATCACGTGGCCGCAGGCCTGCTCCAGATCGTCATAGGTGATCGGTTCCCACTTCTTCTTGGGCAGCGATACGACGATGCCCGAGCCAAAGAAATGCGGCAGCGGGATTTCGTCGATGAACGGCGTGCCCTGCACCACGTGGGCAGGCGCGTCGATGTGGGTGGTGGCATGCATCGTGGTGGTGATGCGCTGGCTGAGCACACCGGATTTGGCCATGTAGTGGATACGCTCGATCTTGGTATCCTCGAAATAGGGCCAGTTGGGGTTCTGGAACCCGAAGCGATGGCTGAGGTTGTAGAATTCCAACCCCATGCTGTTGTCCAGATCGCCTTCGAATTCGATCCCGCGAATGGTGACCATGATGCACGTCTCCTCTGTTTGCGGACGGCCCGTATCCGGCCGGCCACATCATGCGTTCAGTTTTCTGGATGTCTCCTCATCCGTCCCACATAGTGATGCATATGCACCGCATTGTGGTCAAGATGTTTTTTCTTGCATTATGGTTTGACTGTACCACATTGTGGGATAATACGGTAATGAATAATTGTGATTGCTGGTTGTTTTGGATAATGGACGGGCAAAGAGGGGTGCGGAATGACTGAATCAAAACCTGATAAACCACTGAGCCGGAATGGTATTCAGGTGATTCAACGGGCATCGGCCGTATTGCGCGCCCTGCGGGACGATCCGGGTGGTTTGTCCCTGGGCCAAATTGCAGAGCGGGTCGGACTGGCCCGCAGCACGGTACAGCGAATCGTGGCCGCCCTGCAGGAAGAGCGGCTGGTCATCGCGCTGAACAACGGTGGCATCCGGCTGGGTCCCGAGGTCAGCAGCCTGGCCGCCGCTGTCACCTTTAACGTCGCCGAAGCCTGCCGCCCCTGCCTGGGAGACCTGGCGGAAGCCACGGGTGAGACCGCCGATCTGTCGGTCCTGCGCGGCGAGCGGATGATCTTTCTCGACCAGGTTCCGGGAACGCACCGGTTGCGCACGGTGTCGGCGGTGGGCGATGTGTTTCCGCTGACCAGCACCGCCAACGGCAAGGCGGCGCTGGCGCAGCTGCCCGAGGACCGGGCGCGGGCGCTGGCAATGGCGGAATGGTCATCGGTCGGCGGCGGCGAGTCCGGCTGGGAGCGCCTGAAGGCGGAGCTGGAAGAGGTTCGCGCGCGGGGGCTGGCCTATGACATGGACGAACACACGGACGGGATTTCGGCCGTGGGCGGCGCGTTTCGCGACCTGAACGGGGAAATCCACGCGATTTCCGTTCCGGTGCCGACGTCGCGCTTTGCACAGGCGCGGAGCATGGTCGAGGTCGAGTTGAAACAGGCACTGGCGCGGGCGCAAAAGATCGTCGGAGGCCGCTGAAGGCGGAGCGGCGACAGGCGCCCGTTTTACGGGCAGCGCCGGTCCCCGCGTCAATATGCTCTGGTGTTTCTGACCGTGCTCGATTGATCACCGCCGAACTCTGTTCTAAAGGGGGCGCGTCTTATTGCGGGCCTGAACCTGCTGGCGTCGATTCAGGCGCGGCGGATTGGGCCAGAACCACCGACCGCCGTGCGCCGCACGTCATCCAAACCGCTTCCAGAACGCTGAAAGGTTAGAAAAACATGGCCGACACATCGAACCCCGACATTCTGTATACCATTGTAGACGAAGCACCGGAGCTGGCGAGCGCGTCGTTCCTGCCGATCATCCGGACCTTTGCGAGCGCCGCTGGCGTGACCGTCGGCACCAAGGACATTTCGCTCGCGGGCCGCATCATCGCGACCTTTCCCGAATACCTGACCGAGGAACAGCGCCAGCCCGACGACCTGGCCGAACTGGGCGAGCTGGTAAAGACACCCGACGCCAATGTCATCAAGCTGCCCAATATCTCGGCCTCGGTGCCGCAGCTGGTCGCCGCGATCGAGGAACTGCAGGCGCAGGGATACGCCCTGCCCGACTATCCCGAGGATCCGCAGAGCGAAGAGGAAAAGGCGGTCCGCGCCAAGTATGACACCATCAAGGGGTCGGCGGTGAACCCGGTGCTGCGCGAAGGTAACAGCGACCGCCGCTCGGCCAAGGCGGTCAAGAATTTCGCCCAGAACAACCCGCATTCGATGGGCGCATGGGCATCGGACAGCAAGACCAAGGTCAGCTCGATGCCGGGCAACGATTTCTATGCCAACGAGGTCTCGGCCACCATCACTGAGGCGCAGGCGGGCAACGCCAAGATCGAATTCGTCGGCAAGGACGGCAGCGTGACCGTGCTGAAAGACGGCTGGCCGCTGGAAGCGGGCACCGTTGCCGATGCGACGTTCATGTCGGCGCGGGCGCTGGGGGCGTTCCTGGCAGAGGCGATCGAGGACACCATGTCCGACGGCACCATGTTCTCGCTGCACATGAAGGCGACCATGATGAAGGTCAGCGACCCGATCATCTTTGGCCACGCGGTCAAGGCATGGCTCGGCCCGGTCTGGGACAAGCATGGCGCGGCGATTGCCGCCGCCGGCGGGTCGCCGAATTCGGGTCTCGGCGCGGTTCTGGCGGCCATCGACACGCTGCCGAACGCAGGCGAGATCAAGGGCGAGATCGAGGCGTTGGAGCGTCCGTCGATGTATATGGTCGACTCGGACAAGGGCATCACCAACCTGCATGTGCCCAGCGACGTGATCATCGACGCGTCGATGCCTGCCGTGATCCGCGCGGGCGGCAAGGGCTGGGACGAGACCGGCGCCAAGGGCGACACCAACTGCGTGATCCCCGACCGCTGCTATGCCACCGTCTATGACGAGACCATCAACTTCTTCAAAGCCAACGGCGCGCTGGACGTGACCACCGCCGGGTCGGTCGCCAACGTCGGCCTGATGGCGCAGAAGGCCGAGGAATACGGGTCGCATCCGACCACCTTCGAGGCCCCGGCAGACGGCACCATCCGCATCGTTCTGGCCAATGGCGAGACGCTGCACAGCCACGAGGTTGAGGCCGGCGACATCTGGCGGTCCTGCACCGCTAAGAAAGCGCCGATCCTGAACTGGATCGAGCTGGCGATGGACCGGCAGCGGCTGACCGGGTCGGAGGCGATCTTCTGGCTGGACGCCAACCGGGCGCATGACGCGCAGCTGATCGAATACGTGAAACCGGTGCTGGAAGAAAAAGGCGTGGCCGACAAGTTCCAGATCATGGCGCCGCGCGAGGCCACCGCGCAGTCGCTGAAGACGATCACCGCCGGCAAGGACAGCATCGCCATCACCGGCAACGTGCTGCGCGACTACCTGACCGACCTGTTCCCGATCCTGGAGCTGGGCACCAGCGCCAAGATGCTGTCGATCGTCAAGCTGATGAACGGCGGCGGCCTGTTTGAAACCGGTGCCGGCGGCTCGGCCCCCAAGCACGTGCAGCAGCTGGTCGAACAGAACCACCTGCGCTGGGATTCGATGGGCGAGTTCTGTGCGCTGGGTGAATCGCTGAACTTCCTCGCCGATGCCAAGGGCAACGCCAAGGCCGGCGTGCTGGGCGCGGCGGCCGAGGCGGCGACGCAGGGTATCCTGGACCACAACCGGTCGCCGTCGCGCAAGGTCGGCGAGCCCGATAACCGCGACAGCCACTACTGGTTCGCCCGCTACTGGGCCGAGGCGCTGGCGGCACAGTCCGACGATGCCGATCTGGCGGCGCATTTCGCGCCGATCGCGGCGGAGCTGGCCGAGAAAGAGGCGCAAATCGTCGGTGAGCTGGCGGCGGTGCAAGGCCCGGCGGCGGATATCGGCGGCTATTACAACCCCAGCGTCGCCAAGAAGGCCGAGGTGATGCGGCCCAGCGCGACGTTGAACGCGATCATCGGCTGAGCCGGTTGCAGACATAATGTGGGAGCGCCCGGCCAGATGGTCGGGCGTTTTCGTTTTCAGGCTGCTGTTGGATTTTGAGTATTTGGAAAGAGATGAAACAGGGGGTCAGGCGTAGCCGCGGCGAAACTTGGCCCGGATCAGCTCTTGCAGCGCGGAGCGGGCATCGGCGCGGGTTTCGAAGGACTGGACAAGGTGTTGCCCGCCGCCCCGTCCGACGCGGCCCCAGCGGCGGATCAGCAGCCAGTGGCCGAACAGGTCACGGGTGATGTCGAGCGCATAGAAGCGGTGGATGTTTTCCGCGTCATCGTGCCGTTCCATCCAGATCATGGCGTGGCCTGTGTAATGGATCGATGCGGGCAATATACCCCGATCGGGGCGGCGGGACAAAAGATTTCGCGCGACGTCAGGGGGCGGCATGTACGCCCTGCATCAGCGGCGCGACCATTTTCCGGGCCAGCCGCCGCCGCGTTTCGGCGGTGTCAGAGGCGCGGGGACGGTACCAGAAGATCGACCATTGCAACCCGCCCAGCAGCACCTTGGCCGTGACCGAAACATCCGTGGGATGCAGCGAGCCATCATCGATACCGGCCTGAATCCGGCGTTTGAAGTGGTCTTCGAAGCGGTCGCGGCTGTCGATCAGGTCCTGCATGGTCTGGCGCTGGTCCGGGGTGGTGGCGTTGAACCGGTGCACCTGCACGCCCTGCGCCACCACCGATTCATAGGTGTGGTGGTCAAGCATCGCGGTGGCATGGGCCAGCAGCATGGCGTGCAGCACCGTGGCGCCGTTGCCCGGGGTCGCCAGCGCCGGGTCGAGCGCGTCGAAGAGGTACTGCATCCCGACACGGTGAACATCGAAGAAGAGGTCGGTCTTGGACCCGTAGTAATGGTAAACGCGGCCCTTGGTGCTGCCGAGCCGCTGCGCGACGTCGTCAATGCTGGTGGCGTGATAGCCGCGCTCCATGAAGCATTGGGCGGCGCTGTCGAGGATCTCCGCCTTGCGGTTGCGTCTGGGTTTTCGAGCAGTGTCGGTCATGGCGGCCCCCGGGCTGGTTCGGGATCTGGTTTTAGGCGGCGCGGGCCGGGGCGTTAAGGGGTTTTTCCGGCGGGGCCGGAAATCGGGGGCGGACTGGTGCTTGACAGAAACATACCGATGAGTATGTTTTTCGGGATTGCTTGGGAGGCGACAGATGCGGGTTCTGATTACCGGTGCGGCCGGGTTTCTTGGCGGCCGGTTGTTGCGGCAATTGCTGCACCGGGGGTGCCTGGGCGGGCAGCCGATCAGCGAGGTGGTTCTTGCGGATCTGGCGGTGCCCGATCTGCCCGAGCAGGGCGACATCCCGGTGACATTGCTGCAGGGCAACCTGGCGGAAGACGCCTATGTCGAGGCGTTGTCGGACCACGGGTTCGACAGCCTGTTTCACCTGGCCTCGCTGCTGACCTTGCAGGCGGAAACCGATCCGGGCACGGCCTATGCGGTGACGGTCGGGGCGCTGCGGCGGCTGATCGAGGCGGCCGGGGGCTGTCCGAAAGTGGTGTTTACCTCCTCTATCGCGATTCACGGCGGCGATCTGCCCGATGAGGTCGGCGACGACCTGAACCCGGTGCCGGCGACCACCTATGGCACCCACAAGGCGATCAACGAACTGCTGATCGCGGATTATTCGCGGCTGGGCCGGATCGACGGGCGCAGCCTGCGGTTGCCGATCGTGCTGACGCGGCCCGGCGCACCGGTGCCGGCGGTGTCGGACAAGGTCGCCGCGATCCTGCGCGACCCCCTGCGCGGCGTCGATGTCGCGGCGCCGCTGGCCCCCGGAACACAGGTTCCGGTGGTGTCGGTCGGGGCGGTGGTGGCGGCGCTGATCCGGCTGCATGACGTGGCGGCGGCGGACCTGCCGCCGAAACGGGCGCTGAACCTGCCGGCATTGACGGTGACCGTGGCGGAAATGGCGGAGGCGGGCGCACGCAACGGGGCCACCGGCCGCGTGACCCATGCCCCCGATCCGCAGGTCCAGCGGATCGTCGATGGCTGGCCGCGCCGGTTCGTATCGGAGCGCGCGTTGCAGCTGGGGCTGAGGCCGGATGCGGATCTGGATGCGGTGATCGCGGATTACCTGGACAACAGGGAGGGGTGAGGTGAACGACGCGGCAGATATCTGTATAATCGGGGCGGGGTCGTCGGGGATGACCGTCGCCAAGGCGCTGAAGGAAAAAGGGCTGCGGGCCGAGATCTTTGAAAAGGGATCGGACATCGGCGGCATGTGGCGGTACCAGAACGATACCGGCCAGGGGTCGTGCTATGCCTCGCTGCATATCGATACTTCGCGGCCCAACCTGGGGTATTCGGATTTCCCGCTGGACCCCAGCCTGCCGGATTTCCCGAGCCATGCGCAGTTCTTGTCGCATCTGGAGCGTTACGCCGACCGGTTCGGGCTGCGCGATCTGGTGCGGTTCAGGACCGAGGTCGCCAGCGTGACCCCCAAGGGGGAGCGGTACGAGGTGGCGCTGAGCTCGGGCGAGGTGCGCGACTATGGCCACGTTATCGTGGCCAATGGCCACCTGTCGGACCCGCGGATGCCCGAGTTTGCCGGAACATTCGACGGCGACCAGATCCATTCGCATCATTACCGCACCGCCGATCCCTATGCGGGCAAGCGGGTGATGGTGGTGGGGCTGGGCAACTCGGCCGTCGATATCGCGGTGGATATCGCGCGGCGGGCCGAACATGTCATCGTGTCGACCCGACGCAGCGCCTGGGTGATGCCCAAGTACCTGATGGGGGTGCCGATCGACCAGGTGTCCGGCATGATCGCGCGGCGGTTCCGCCTGTCGACCAAGGCGACGCGGCGGGTGATGTCCTGGCTGATCCGGCTGGGCGTCGGCGATCAGCGGCGGTTGGGACTGCCCCGGCCCGAGCACCCGATGTGGCGGGAACATGCCACGCTGAGCCAGGAACTGCTGCCGTACATCGGGCACGGCTATATCAGCGTGAAACCGAACGTGCAGGCGCTGCGCGGGGATCGGGTGGCTTTCGTCGACGGCAGCGAGGAACCGCTGGATGCGATCATCTATGCGACGGGGTACAAGACCACCTTTCCATTTCTGCCGGCAGAGGTGTTCGACCCCGAGGCGGAGGCCGGGCGGCTGTATCGGCGGATGATCTCGCTGAAACATCCAGGGCTGATCTTTGCCGGGCTGGTGCAGCCGGTCGGGCCCACCATCCCGCTGGTCGAGATCCAGGGCCAGTGGATCGCCGGGGTGCTGGCGGGCGATGTCGCGCTGCCCGATACCAATGGGCGCACAGCCGAGGTGGAGGCACATCAGGCGCTGCAGCATGCGACCTATCTGGACAGCAAGCGCTATGTGCTGGAAGTTGATTATCGCACCTATGCGGAACAGATGCGCAAGGACATGCGGGCCGGGAGCGCCGGGCTGCGCTGAGGGAGGACGGAACCATGGCGACACCACGCTGGACACATCGGCCGCCGGGGTCGAACTGGGGCGATTTCGGTCCGGATGACCAGCTGGGGCGGATCAACCTGATCACCCGCGAGAAGACCCGGCAGGGGCTGGCCGAGGCGGTCGAGGGGATCACCTTTTGCCTGTCGCTGCCGCTGGATTACCCCGGTGGCAGCGATCTGAACCCGCGCCGCCGGCCTCCGATCCTGCGCCCGACGCTGCGCGACGACAGCGTGAATTTCAACGCCACGCTGGGCCCCGACAGCGGGTCGACCGACGTGCTGAACGATGACCTGGCGATCCTGCACCTGCAGTATTCGACGCAGTGGGACGCGCTGAGCCACGTCGGCGGGCAATTCGACGTCGATGGCGACGGGGTGGCAGAGAAGGTCTTTTACAACGGGTTTCGCGCCGGGCACGAGATCACCGGGCCGCAGGACGCCGCCGACGCGGGTATCGGGCGGGACATGAAACCCCACAGCACCTCGCATGCGGGGGCGCTGGGGATCGAGACCTTTGCCGCCCATGGGGTGCAGGGCCGCGCAGTGATGATCGACCTGCGCGCCCATCTGGGCGATGCCCATACGCATGTGGGATATGACACGCTGATGCGGGTGATCGAGGCGGACGGCGTCACAGTGGAAAACGGCGACATGGTCTGCCTGCACACCGGGTTCGCGCAGGTGGTGCTGGACATGGGCCGGGACCCGGACGCCGCGCGTCTGCACGGATCCTGCGCGGTGCTGGACGGACGCGACGACAGGCTGCTGCAGTGGATTTCCGACAGCGGGCTGGCCGCGCTGATTGCCGACAACTACGCGGTCGAGGCCTATCCGGCGCGGCCCGGCGGCGATTGCTGTTCGATCCTGCCGCTGCATGAGCATTGCCTGTTCAAGAACGGTATCCCGCTGGGCGAGCTGTGGCACCTGACGCCGCTGGCGGAATGGCTGCGCGCGGCGGGGCGGTCGCGGTTCCTGCTGACCGCGCCACCGCTGCGGCTGCCCGGCGCGGTAGGATCCCCGGTGACACCAATGGCAACGGTGTGACCGCGCAGTCCCGGCGCATTTGTTACAATTGCCACGCAAATAAAGGTTCTGGAGCGCTTCCTTAAACCTCTTCTTAGCTGATGACCGTCAGGATCGGATCAGGTTCAGGGGATCAGGAGGCGTACATGCCGGGACATTGGGCAACCCGCCTGGGCGGCGCGGTGGCGCTGGCGCTGCTGTCGCAGGCGGCAACGGCAGATGTGATCGAACTGCGCGCCGATTACTGGTGCCCTTTCAACTGTGACCCGAACAGCGACCGGCCCGGTTACATGGTGGAAATCGTGGCCGAGGCGCTGGCGATGCACGGGCACCGGGTCAACTATCAGACCACCGGCTGGGCCCGCAGTCTGGAATTGGCGCGGACCGGCGAGATTCACGGCGTGATCGGCACCGACGTCGATGAATCCCCCGATTTCATTTTCGGCCCACCTACCGGCCGCTATCAGGAAAGCGCGGCCTTCCGGATTGGCGAGGGGCAGCCATTCGATACCCGCGAGGCGATCGAGGGGCTGCGGGTCGGTGGCATACTGGGCTATGACTATATCGAGGCGATCAATGAATACATCGCCGAATACACCGGCAATATTGCCCACGTGCAGCTGATGACCGGCGACAAGGGGCTGGAACGGAACCTGAAGAAACTGCTGGCCAACCGGATCGACCTGGTGCCCGAGGAACGGTCTGTGCTGTTGTATACGCTGGACGTCATGGGGTTGCAGGGCCAGGTTGAAATCGTCCCGGATCCGGAGATCACCGATCTGTACATCGGCTTTTCGCCAGCGCTCGAAATCTCGCACCACTATGCGCAGGACCTGAGAGACGGGGTGGCCCGGATGCGCGAGAATGGGCGTTATGCGGAAATTCTGGCCCGCTATGGGCTGACGGAATAGGCCGCACGGTCATGCATATTCCCGGTTTCACTTCCTTTCGCCTTCGGCTTCTGATCGGTGTCTTCGTCCCGGTCTTTGTCATCCAGTGCATTGGCATCCTTATCGATACCATCCATCTGCGCGATGCCTACCGCCGGGCCCAGGAGACAGAAGCGGCGCTGGTGACGTCTCTGGCGGGCAACACTCTGGTCTTGCCAATGTGGGATTTCGATCGCGTCAAGGTGCGCAGCATTCTGGACGGGCTGATCCGGGAAGGCAGAGCCGGGCGGGTGACCCTGACGGGACCGGACAACGCGGTTTGGGAGGAACGGGAAGCCGAAGGGTTTTCGCCGGACGCCGACAGTATCCGGTCGGTGCAGCCGCTGGTCTATGTCGATGGCGATCATACCGTGCCGCTGGGTGAGCTGATCGTCGAGGTTCCCACCGGCGACGTCTTTCCCGAACTCGCCTCGGCCGGGTCGCGCACATTGACGACATCGGTGATGATCCTGGCGCTGATCACGGCGGCGGTGCATCTGGTTCTGAGCCGTCTCGCCCGCCCGCTGGCGGCGCTGTCCGCCACCATCATCGACCTGCAGAACGGCCGGCTGAGCGGACCGATTCCGGGCGAGGACCGCAGCGACGAGATTGGCCTGGTGGCCAAGGCAGTGGACCAGCTTCGCCGAAACGAAATCGAAATGTCCCGCCTGCGGGCCGAAAATGACGAGCAGACCCGCCGCGAACGCTGGCGCATCCGGCGCGCGCTGGACACCACGCGGGACGGGATACTGCTGGCCAACGAAAAAGGCCGGGTGGTCTATTGCAACCCCACCGGTTCGCGGTTTTTCGGCGGCGCCACCGCCGGCGCGATGTTGCAGTTCCGG
Source organism: Seohaeicola saemankumensis (assembly GCF_020171285.1). Taxonomy (GTDB): domain Bacteria; phylum Pseudomonadota; class Alphaproteobacteria; order Rhodobacterales; family Rhodobacteraceae; genus JAIUZI01. The sequence continues at coordinate 319,752 of NZ_JAIUZI010000003.1, read as the reverse complement.
TCCTGGCTGGCCCCCGGTGTGGCGCTGGATTTCGAACGCGCCTGTTCGTCGCGCAGCAGCCTGGATCTGGATACGCTGGTGGAACACCATGTTACCGGCGAGACGCTGAACATCCTGCTGCGCGCCGCGCCGGTTCTGGACACGGACGGCACCGATCTGGGAACGGTGCTGCTGGCGACGGATCACACGGAGCAGGCCAGACAGGCGTCGCGGGCAAAGTACCTGTCGGAACATGACAGCCTGACCGGCCTGCCGAACCGCCGGCTGATGGAGGAAACGCTGGATCTGTGGGTGCTGCAGGAAAACCGTGACGCCTCGATCCTGCTGGCGGACCTGGACCATTTCAAGATGATCAACGACACCCTGGGCCACCCCGTGGGCGACGACCTGTTGCGCCATGTCGCCAAGGTGTTCCAGCGGCACGCCCGGGCGAATCAGCTGGCGGCCCGGTTGGGCGGGGACGAATTCGCGCTGCTGGCGATGGGCCCCGACAGCCAGCAGGCGCTGGTCGAGGTGGCCGAGGTTCTGGTACAGGACATGGCCCAGCCGCAGCATGTCGGCGAACGCGAACTGCACACCGGGATGAGCATCGGCATCGCCACGGTTCTGGGGTCCGAAGCGAATGCCTCGGACGGGATCCGGCGCGCCGACCTCGCGCTGTACGAGGCCAAGCGCGGCGGCCGCGGCCGGGTGGAACTGTTCCACGATGGGCTGGAATCGGCCATTCATCGCAAGACGTTGCTGGACCGCGAACTGCGGCGTGCCCTGAACACGGACGAGATCTTTCCGGTCTACCAGATGCAGACCGACCTCAAGACCGGAGAGGTCATCGGGTTTGAAACGCTGGCGCGCTGGAAACACCCGGAGTTCGGCTTTGTCTCGCCCGCCGAATTCATACCGATCGCCGAGGAATCCGGGCTGATCCGCGAACTGACCTATCGGATCCTGTCACAGGCCTGTGCGGCGGCTGCGCGGTGGCACGCCGACGGGTTCAAGGGCCGCGTGGCGGTCAACATTTCGCCCAAGCTGTTTGGCACCGGCGTGCAGGAATTCATCAACGACTGCCTGTTCGAACAGAACTGCCCGGCCGAGACCATCGAGGTCGAGATCACCGAAACCGTGGTGCTTTCCAATGGCGGCACCACCCTGCCCGAGATCGAAGCGTTGCAGGGGCTGGGTCTGACGGTGGCGCTGGATGACTTTGGCATGGGGTATTCATCGTTGAGCTACCTGCAGAAATTCCCGGTCGACAAGATCAAGATCGACCGGGAATTCGTCGAGAAGCTGCCCGAGTCCGCCGAAACGCGGGCCATCGTGGTGGCGATCACCGAATTGGGCCATGCATTGGGCATGCAGGTCACCGGCGAGGGCGCCGAGACCGAAGAACACCGGGCCGCGCTGCGCGACTGCGACGTCGATTACCTGCAGGGCTATGTCGATGGCACCCCGATGAGCGGTCAGGACGCCTCGGCGCTGGTGCAGGCGCAGCTGACCAGACGCCGGCAGGTGTCCTGAACCGCCCTAGTCGCCATCGGCCACCCCCCTGGCCCGGGCGCGGGCGCGGCGCGCCCGGTAGCTGGGCAGGACCACCAGCAGCGCCGCGATCACCAGCAGGCCCAGCGTCATCGGGCGTTCCCAGATGAAACCGATGCCATCGTAGAGCTGCATCGAACGGGCAAAGTTGTTTTCCAGCATGCCGCCGAGGATGAAGCCGATCAGCAGCGGCGCCAGCGGGTAGTCGGCGAAGCGCAGCGCCGTGGCGCAGACCCCGAAGCCCACCAGCAGCAGCAGCTCGGTCGCGTTGTTCTGGCCGATGTAGGCCCCCATCAGGGTAAAGAACAGGATGAAGGGGATCAGGTAGTTGCGCGGGATCGTCAGCACCTTGGCGATATAGGGGATCAGCGGCAGGTTCAGCACCAGCAGCACAAGGTTGCCGATGAACATCGACATGATGACGGCCCAAAAGATCTGTGGCTCGTCCACCATCAGGCGCGGACCCGGTGTCACGTTCAGGGCGATGAGCGCGCCCAGAAGGATGGCGGTGGTCCCCGAGCCGGGAATGCCGAGGGTCAGAAGCGGCACGAATGATCCGGTGCAGGCGGCGTTGTTGGCGGTTTCCGGCGCGGCGAGCCCCTTGATCGAGCCCTTGCCGAATTCCTCCTGTTCCTGCTTGCTGGCGATGTTGCGTTCCACCGCATAGCCCAGGAAGCTGGCGATGGTGGCGCCGGCACCGGGCAGGACACCGATAAAGAACCCCTGCAGCGACTGCCGCCCGATCACCGGCGCGATGGCGCGGGCCTCATCGCCCGTAATGCGCAGATCCTTGATTTCATCGTCGTTGCCGCCCGCGACCCGGGCGGGTTTGAGCACGAGAAACATCGCCTCTGGCAGGGCGAACATCGCCATGGCCAGCGTGATGAAGCCGAAGCCGGACTGCAGGTCCATGATGCCCATGGTAAAGCGCGGCAGGTTGAACAGCGCCCCCTCGCCCACGGTGGCCATGATCAGCCCCAGGATCGTCATCAGCAGCGCCTTGGCGACCTGGCCGGTGCCGGCAAAGGCGGCGATGGCGGACAGGCCCACCACCATCAGCGCAAAGTATTCGGCGGAGTGGAACAGCAGCGCGACCGATGAGAGTGCGGGGGCAAAGACCATCAACAGCAGCGCGCCGATGGTGCCGCCGCAAAAGCTGGCAATGGCGGCGATGGTCAGCGCCTTGCCCGCCTTGCCCTGTTTTGCCATCGGGTAGCCGTCGAAACTGGTGGCGACGGTGCCGGCGACACCGGGCGCGTTGAGCAGGATCGACGAGGTCGATCCGCCGAAGATGGCGCCGTAGTAAACCCCGGCGAGCAGGATCAGCGCGGCAGAGGGGTCGCCCATGGAAATCGCGACGGGGATCATGATGGCGATGATCGACATCGGGCCAAGCCCCGGCAACATGCCGATGAAGGTGCCGATGAGGCAGCCGCCGATCACCATCAGGAGGTTCTGCAGCGACAGGGCCGTTTCGAGGCCGGTCAGGAGTCCTTCGAGCATCGCATCACCCTCCGATAAAGCCCGGCAGCGGGCGCATGTAGATGCCCAGCACCTGTTGCACGAGGTACCAGACGACCAGGGTTGCGATCACGGCGGCCGGGATCATGACATGCCATTTCCGGTCGCCCAGGATGATCGGACCGAGGATCAGAAAGGCCGAGGTGGACAGGATGAACCCCAGCGGGCGCAGACACAGCGCGTAGGCCACCATCAGCGCCAGAAGCGTGATGGCCTGGCCAAGGTTGTAATCCGTCAGCCGGCGGTAGTCGATTTCACCATCGACGGGCTGGGATTTCTCCAACCCCAGCAGGATCACCAAAGAAGTCAGTATGCCGAGCACCGACAGAACCTTGGGAAAGGTGCTGGGCCAGATCGGGTTGCGTTTCATGAAGGGGGCAAGCCCGGCGTCCATGGTGAACCAGGCCGTGTAGCCATAGGCCAGGCAAACGCCCAGCAGTATCAGTGCGATCCAGCGATCAAGCGACATTGTCCCCTCCGGGTGGCATCAAGTGGCTGGCAGAGCGGCGGTCCGCTCTGCCATGTGGTTTCAGAGGAACCCGAGTTTCTTCATCAGGTCGCCGATGGCCTTTTCCTGGGTTTCCAGGAAGGCTTTGAAATCGTCGCCCGAGTTGTGGATGTTGACCCAGCCATTGCGGGCGCGGACTTCTTCCCATTCGGGGGTGTCGTACATCTTGGCCAGCGCGTCCTGGTACATCGCCAGGGTTTCGGCAGGCAGGCCGGGGGCGCCAAAGAAGCCGCGCCAGTTGACGAAAGAGGTGTCGATGCCCTGTTCCTTCATCGTTTGCGCGTCGGGGGCGGCGGCGACGCGGTCATCCGAGGTGACGCCGATGATCTTGACTTCGCCCGCGTTGGCCAGGTCGACCGCTTCGGAAAACCCGGTGGACAGGGCCGCGATTTCGCCCGAGAGCAGCGCCGCCATCGCCTTGCCGCCGGCGTCATAGGGGATGTATTTCACCGCCAGCGCATCCTTGCCTGCGGCCTCCATCACCATCGCCGCGACCAGATGGTCCATGCCGCCGGGCACGGACCCGCCGCCGATGGCGGTTTTGGACGGGTCGGCATCAAAGGCGGCCAGCAGGTCGGCCATGGAGTTGATCGGGCTGTCCTTGCCCACCACGATGGCGGCATAGTCGCCGATGGTTCCGGCGACCAGCGTCAGGTCGCGGAAGTTGTGTGGGAACACCCCGGTCAGCGAGCGGATCACGATCGGGGTCGAGTTGACCATCAGCGTGCCATGGTTGCTGTCGGCGTTTTCGATCAGGTAACCGATCGCCTTGCCGCCGCCGCCGCCTGACATGTTCTCGTAAGATGCGGTGCCGACGATACCGGCCTTGGTCAGCGCCTCGCCGGTGCCGCGCGCGGTGCCGTCCCAACCGCCACCGGCGCCGCCGGGGATCAGGAAGTGAACGCTGTCGAGAACCTTGTGCCCGTCCGCCAGCGCCGGAACGGCGAGTCCAAGCGCGGCAAAAGCCGCCGCCATGATGGCGCGGCGACCCATTTTGAATGTCGTCATGATTTCCTCCATTTGACAACTGTCCGCTGGGCGGCTCAGTTGAAGCAGTCAACCACGGCAACCTGACACCGACCTGTCATGCCCAAAAAAAGGGAACGCGATCCGGTGAAATTCCTGTTGGTCGAAGACAACGCAGACCTCGCCGCCGCGATTTGTTCGCGAATGCAGCTGGACGGGCATGTCATTGATCATGCAGACACAATTCAGGATGCCATCGCGTTTTCTGAGACCGGCGAATATGATCTGATCCTGCTGGATATCATGCTGCCGGATGGCGACGGGCGCACGTTCCTGCAGCGCCACCGTGCCGGGAAAAGGGACACGCCCGTGATCGTTCTGACCGCCCGCTCGCAGGTGTCGGACAGAATCAGCATGCTGGATCTGGGGGCGGATGACTACGTCACCAAGCCATTCGACCACGAGGAATTGCAGGCCCGCTGCCGCGCGGTGTTGCGGCGCAAATCGGGGACCGCGCAGACGGTGATGCAGATCGGCGACGTCGCATTTGACCCGGTTGCGGGGCATCTGACGGTCGCCGGAGAGGTGGTGAACCTGCGCAACCGGGAACTGCGGCTGCTTGAGCTGCTGTTCAACGCGCCGGGACAGATCCTGGCCAAGCAGAAGCTGGTGGATCGGCTGTTTTCCTATGACGAGGACGTGTCGGAAAACGCCGTCGAGGTCTATATCGGGCGGCTGCGCAAGCATCTGGACCGCTCCAGCCTGCGGATCACCACGCTGCGCGGGCTGGGCTATCGGCTGGACCATGACTGAGGGTGTGCAGGTCTCAGGGTCGCTGCGCACCCGGCTGGCGATTACCCTGACTGGGGGCGCGGCGGTGCTGGCGGTGCTGCTGTTCATCGTGGTGCGCAACTATGCGGCGCAGATCGCGCAGCAGGGGCAGGACAGCATCCTGAGCGCCTCTGTCACCTCGATCTTGGATGCGGCTGTCATTCGTGACGGGGTGGTCGAGATCGACTTTCCCTATGCGTCGTTTTCGATGCTTAGCACGCCCATGGATGACCGAATTTTTTACGCAATATATCAGGATGATACGCTTCTGTCCGGCTACGGAGACCTGCCCCGCACGTCGGGCACCGCGACCCGCGCGTACCAGGGCAGCCCGGTGCGGCTGGTGACGGCGTCGCGGGTGCTGATCGGGGCAAATGTACGCACCCGGATCTCGGTCACCGTGGCGCAGACACAGGATGCGCTGTCCGGAACGCTCAGCCGGATTTCACGCAATGTGGCGCTGTTCGGCGCGGGGTTCTTTGCGCTGGCGACGCTTTTGTCGATCTGGGCCACGGCCACGACGATCGAGCCGCTGAAGCGGCTGACGACATCGGTCACCCGGCGTGGCCCGCAGGATCTGAGCCCGGTGGCCAAACCCGTACCGCTGGAAATGGTACCGCTTGTGGCCTCGCTGAACAGCCTGATGGCGCGGCTGGGGCAATCCCTGAAACAGTCCGAGGATTTCATCGCCGAGGCCGCGCACCGGGTACGCACCCCACTGGCGACGGTGCGCTCCTATGCCGAGGCGACGCTGCAAAGAGTTGACCGCGAAGAAAACCGTCAGGCGCTGCGGTCGATGATACGGGCCATCGACGAAAGCTCGCGCGCGGCGGGGCAGTTGCTGGACCACGCGATGATCACCTTTCGCGCCGATCATCTGGAACGCGACGATCTTGATCTGGTTGACCTGCTGCGGGAACTGGTGCTGCGGCTGACCCCGGTGGCCGAGATGAAGGATATCGATTTGCACCTGCAGGCGGACGGGCCGGTTATCATCAACGGCGATCCGATCCTGTTGCAGAACGCACTGCGAAACCTGATCGACAACGCGCTGAAATATGCGCCCGGTGAAAGCGTGATCACGATCCGGGTCGACGCGCAGCCGCGTGTTCAGGTCGAGATCCGCGACCAGGGGCCGGGTTTTCCGCCCGATGAAATCGACGGTCTGACGGGACGGTTTTCGCGCGGACGCAACGCGGCGGGGACCATCGGCTCAGGGCTGGGCCTGACGATTGCACAGGACGTGGCAGCGGCGCATGGCGGGACGCTGGCGCTGTCGAACCTGCCGGAGGGCGGCGCATGCGTTACCTTTTCTCTGTGATCCTGTGTCTGTGGCCGCTGTGGACCATGGCCCAAGACTGGGAAGACCGGCAGGTGTTCCAGGGCACTGATGCCAGCCGGACGCTGCGCATATTGTCCAGCACGGACACGTCGTTTTTCGAACCGATCATCGCCAGTTTCCTTGCCAAAACCCCCGAATTGTCGGTCGAATATCTGGTTATCGGCACGGCGGAGATCGACCAGAGGTTCCGGCAGGCGCCGGACCGGTATGACGTGGTGATTTCCAGCGCGATGGACCTGCAGCTGAAGCTGGCCAACGACGGGTTCGCCCGGCGTCTGGGCGGGGTCGCGCATCCGGACTGGGCACAGTGGCGCGAAAGCCTGTTTGCCTTTACCAGCGAACCCGCCGCAATCGTCGTCAACCGGGCGGCCTTTGAAGGACAGGCCTTGCCCCGCACACGGCAGGAGCTGATCCAGGCCTTGCGTGCGCGCCCGGATGTATTTCGCGGTCGGCTGGGCACCTATGACGTGCGCGATTCCGGGTTGGGATACCTGTTTGCGACCCAGGATGCGCGCGCATCCGAGACCTATTGGCGGCTGATGGAGGTGATGGGCAGCCTGGGCACCCGGCTGTATTGCTGTTCGGGCGACATGATCGACGATCTGTCGGACGGCACCATCGCGGTCGCCTATAACGTGCTGGGCAGCTACGCGTCGGCGCGGCAGCAGACGGACGGGCGGATCGCGGTGATCCTGCCGTCTGATTTCCCGACCACGATGATGCGCACCGGTTTCGTGTCGAGCCAGGCACAGCACCCGCAGGACGCCGCGCGGTTTGTCCGCCATCTGATCAGCCTGCAATCCGATCCGGTCAGCAAGGACAGCCTGCCCCTGCCCCCGCTGAGTACCGACAGCGCGGGTCAATCGGCCATCGCGCTGGAACCGGCGCTGCTGACTTATCTGGACGGGCTGAAACGACAAACCTTTATCAAGGAGTGGGTCAGCGCGATCGTGCAGCCGTAGGCTGATGCAGGGTCGCTTGCTGCGGGCGCACCGACCCGAAAACGGCACGGGATGTCGGCTTTCTTTGTCCTGATCGGCAGGTTGACCCGCCGACCAAAGCGGGATCTCAGCCTTGCGACACAGGGCTGCTCAGCGAAAACTGCGGTGACCGGTCGGTGAAATCATGCATGTGAACGGTCACGCGATCCTCGGTCACAAGGACAACACCATAAGCCGGTGCTTCGAAGTTGCCGATCACGCCGTCCTGATCGGTATCCAGTTTCAACGCGACCTGATGGTTCAGGCCGCGCATGCAGGAATAGCTGATGCCACGCCAGTTTCCGAAGATCGGGCGATGGACATGCCCAAAGAACAGGTGACGGATACGGGCGGCGTGGGGCGCGATGACGTCGTAGAACCTGTCCGGGTCCCGCATCATGATTGCATCCATCCCGGCGATCCCCACCGGGAAAGGCGGGTGGTGCATGAACAGAAGCAAAGGGTCGTCCGAGCCTTCCAACTGGGCGCGCAGCCAATTCTGTCTTGTCTCGCAATAGGCTCCGGCATGGGTTCCCGCGGATGTCGTATCAAGGCACAGCGCCCGTCCCTGCGGGGTGGCAAAGCTGTATTGCACAAAGCCGGCGTCATCGCGCGGTGTGCCGGGGAACCGGTCGGCAAAGGCGCTGGTGTCATCATGGTTGCCCACCATCAGATGCACCGGCATGTGCAAAAGGCTGATATGTTCGGCAAAGGCCGCATAGGCCGCCGCGTCACCCCAATGGGTCATGTCACCGGTCACCACGACAAACGCCGCATCGCCGTGTTCGGCGATGATGCTGTCCACCGCCCAGGCCAGCCGCTGGGCCGGGTTGGCGCCAAAGAGCAGCCCGCCGCCGCCGATGACATGGGTGTCGGTCAGATGGATGAACTTCATTCCGCTGCCTCGACGGGTTTGGCCCAGTCTTCCCATCCGGTACCGGCGGTCAGAACCGGCCCGTCCCAGGCAAAGGGGATCTGGTGGATGGTGGTGTCTCGCCCGTCGATCAGCACCACGGCATAGGCCGGATCCATCGGGGCGCCCTTGAGCAGGTCGGGTTCGTTCAGGTCCGGGATCGACTGGTTCCCGGTGGACGGCACGCTGGCAAAGGGAACACCCGCCAGACGCCCGTGGATCGGCGCGTGCACATGGCCGAAATGGATGTAGTCGATCCTGGCCGCATGTTCGGTGATCAGGTCCCGGAACGGGCCGCGATCCTTTGCGACCAGCGCAATCCTGTCTTCGGCGGGCAGGCCGACGGGCATGGGGTTGTGATGCAGGAAGATCCGGGCACGGTCGCAGGCGGCCAGCTCGGTCGCGAGCCAAGCGCGGCGGGCGGCGCAGAAATGCCCGGCGTGGGTCCGTTCGCCGACGCTGTCGAGGTAGATGAACCGCGCCTTGCCGATGGTTTCGGCATGATTGACAAATCCGTTTGCATCCACCGGGTGATCCGGGAACACCGAGAGGAAGCAGGACCGGTCATCATGGTTGCCAATCAACAGCCGCACCGGGATCGGCAGATCGGCAAGAGCCTTGCGCAGCGCCTCATACGCCGTGCGTTCACCCCAGTGGGCCAGATCGCCGGTGATGATGACACGGGCGGCGTCCGCATGGTTTTCCGCCGCATGGGCGAGGGCGCGGGCAAAGCGGACATGGGGGTCAAGCCCGCCCATTTCCTCGCCCGGGACGGTCAGGTGAATGTCTGAGATATGGATGATTTTCATCTGTGTTTCCTGCCCGCAGGTGAACCGGCCACGCGCCAAACGACACGCGGCCGGACAGCGGTATTTAGCCGTTGGGCAGCAGGTCGGCGACTTCTTCGACCATCTCTTGCTGCAGCTCTTTCATGTCGGTGGCGTCGCCGGTGACGATGCGTTCGATGCCATCATAGATCACCTGGGTGATCGCCAGCCCGTTGTCACCCGGATAGGCCAGCCAGTCGCGCAGCAGCGGCAGCTGGTCCACGGCGGTCTGCTTGTTCGGGTTCTGCTGGTAGAAATCGGCCAGGATCACCTCGTTCGCGGATTTGTTCGGCGGCATGTAACCGGTGGTCTTGGCGACTTCGGCGGCACCTTCGCCAGACGTGATGAACTTCAGCCAGGTCCAGGCGGCCTCTTGCACGGCCGGATCGTCCGAGGTCGAGGTCAGCATGGCGGCGTTGCCACCTGCGGGCAGACCTTTGGGCGTTTCGCCCATGCCCGGGAAGGGACCGGTGACCAGTTCGAATTCGCCCTGGCTGCGCTCAACCGCGCCCAGCGCAGAGGTCGACCAGAACATCATGCCGATCTCGCCCGCCGAGAAGGAGGACAGCGCCGCCTTCCACTCCAGGTTCTGCATCTCGCACTTGGAGAAGATCTCTTGCATTTGCTCCATTGCGGCCAGCGCCTCGGGGCTGTCGAGGGTGACGTGGCCATTGTCGACAATCGCCTTGTCCTGGCTCCACATCAGGGCCTGCATGAACCAGTTGCCGGTGATGTTCCAACCCCAGAAGATCGGGTTGTCGATGCCGTTGGCCTTCATGGTTTCGCAGGCGGCAATCACTTCGTCCCAGGTGGTGGGCAGCGCGTCAATGCCACCGGCCCTGAGGATGTCCATGTTGTAGTAGCCCACCGGCAGCGAGACCGAGAAAGGCAGGCCGTGCACGTCACCGCCGAAGGTGGACAGCGACAGCATCGCGTCATGGTACCCGTCCTTGGCGAAATCGGCCTCCTTGGCGATGAAGGGTTCCAGCGATTTGGCGATGCCCTTGTCCACCAGGATCTGTTGGCGGTTCAGGCCCTGCATGGTCACGTCGGGCAGGTTGCCGGACACGGCCTCGCGCAGAACGGTGTTGGTGCCATCCTCGTAGGATTCATAGGTGGCGCGGAACTTTACCTCGATGTTCGGGTGCGCCTCCTTGAAGGCAGGCATCATCGCCTCGTAGGTGACGTCGAACAGGTGGCTGTAGGGGTAGGCGAATTCGATGGTCACCTTGTCGTCGGCGAACACGGCGCTGGCGGTCAGGGCCAGGGCCATTGCGGTGGCAGTCAGTTTCATGGAAATTATCCTCTCTTGCCGGGTCTTGGAGCCAATGTTTGCAGACGGGGCTCCGGGGTTTTCCCCTTGCGGGAATTCGGTAGCGGGGTCGCCTTGGGGCGGCCCCGGTTCATTTCATGCCATTCAGCGTGATCCCCTCGATGAAGCGTTTCTGCGCCAGCAGAAAAGCGACGATCAACGGCGTGACGATTACCGTGGCGGTGGCCATCATCGGGCCGAAAAAGCTGCCGTCGCCATCGCCCTTGAATTCGCGCAGGCCCAGAGGTGGCGTGAACAGGTCGCGGTTGCCGGTCACCACGATGCGGGGCCAGAAATAGTCGTTCCAATGGGCGACGATGGAAAAGATCGCAAAGGCCAGCAGCGCAGGCACCGCCGTGGGCAGCATGACACGCCAAACGATGGTGAATTCACCCATCCCGTCCATGCGTGCGGCATCGATCAGGTCGTCGGGCACGGTCATGAAGAACTGCCGCATCAGGAAGATGCCAAACACCGAGATCGTCCATGGCACCACCAGCGCGGCATAGGTATTGGTCAGCCCGAGCTTGGCCAGCATGATGTAAAGCGGCAGTGCAATGGCGTGGACCGGGATCAGCAGGCAGAACAGCACCAGCGAGAACACCGCCTCGCGCCCCCAGAATTTCAGCTTGGCCAGCGCATAGGCGGCGGGCAGGGCGACGATCACCTGAATGAAAAAGATCGACGCGGTGACGATCACGCCATTGAGCAGGTAGCGCAGCAAGGGCGCCTCGGTGAACGCCTTGGTGTAGTTGAAGATCACCGGGCGCATGGAACAATCGGATTGGGCCTCGGCCAACAGCGCGTCGCGAATGTCACTGTCGCTGTGTCCCGGGAAGCGCCCTGCGGCGACGGCGATGTCGTCGCGGTCGGGGTCGCGCAGCTTCACGCAGCGTTCGTCCACCATCAGTTCCTGCCGGCCAAAGAACCCGCCTTCGCCCCGGTCGATCTCGCCCGGGGATTTGAACGAATAACTGACCATCATGTAGAACGGCGCGATGACGATGATCACCCCGAGGATCAGGATCAGATGTTTCCACCAGTCGCGTGTCATTTGTAATGGACCTTGCGTTCCACCAGCCAGCGCTGGATCAGGGTGAGGAACATGACAAAGGCAAGGAACAGCATGGTAATGGCGCTGCCGATGCCGATCAGGTTCTGCTGGATGCCCTTTTCAAAGATCGCGAACATCATCACGTAGGTGGATTTGTTGGGGCCGCCGCCCTGCGGCCAGAAGGCCTCGATCGTGTCGAACACCTGGAACGCGCGGATGCAGGAAATGGTCACGACGAACACGGTGGTCGGGCCAAGGGCGGGCCAGGTGACAAGCCGGAAACGATCCCATGCGGATTTGGCCCCGTCCATCTCGGCGGCATGGTACAGCTCGCGATGCACCGATGTGAGCCCGGCAAGATAGAGCACCATGTTAAAGCCGAAGCCCTGCCAGATGCCGATAAAGCAGATCACCCAGATCGCATAACGTTTGTCGCCCAGCCAAAGGGGGAAGCGGTCTGCGCAGCCATTGGCGATAAAGGGGACCACCTCAAACGGTGTGCCGCAGGTGGCCTCGAGCGTGCGGTTGATCATGCCGATGGACGGATGCAGCATGAATTCCCAGGCAATCGCCATGGCCAGAAGCGTGGCCATGACCGGCAGGAAATAGATGGTCTTGTAGATCTCGCGGAACCGGCCCAGCGTGTTGATCAGCAAGGCCGCCCCCAGCCCGAGGCCGACCGAGAGCGGCACCACGGTCACCACGTAAGTCAGCGTTGCGATGAACATCTTTTCATAGGTCGAGCGCGTGAAGAGCTTTTCGTAGTTATCGGCGCCGACCCAGTCGAAGCCGCTGTTGCCGAGCGAATAGTTTGTGAAAGACAAGAGCCCGGCGATGATGACCGGGGCCAGCAGGACAATCACCATCAGGATCAGGGCGGGCGCGGTCAAAGCCCATGCGGCCCGGCGTTCCTGAGTCGCGCGCGCCACGGTTGTCTCGCGCGGTGCATCGGTCATGGAGACGTCTATCACCGCCATCTCAGGCCACCTCGGAGGCTGCAGCGTTCAGGTGGCGAAGCCTGCGAATGCGCGCGCCATCCGCATCAAAGATCAGCGCCTTGTGAAGATCAAAGTCCAGAGCCACAGGTGTTCCCAGCGCCAGCGCACCGCGTTGTTCGGGTGTGGCGCGCAGGGTGATGCGCTCTTGCAGATCCGCGACGTCGATCTGGACAAACATCTCGGAGCCAAGGTTTTCGCTATGAACAACGCGGCCGCGAAGCGGGCTGTCGCCGCTTTTCAGCCGAAGGGCTTCGGGTCTCAGGCCAAGCGATGCGACACCTCTGGCCCCCTCGACAACCGCAAGATCCAGAGCGCGGTCTTGCAGGCTCAACCGCCCGTCCGGCAAGATCTCGAGCGGCAGGATGTTGATTTTCGGCGAACCGATGAATTCGGCAACCTCGATCCGGTCAGGGTCTTCGTAGACCACATCCGGCGGCGCGCATTGCAGGATGCGCCCCCCCATCATCACGGCGATCCGGTCCGACATCGTCATCGCCTCGACCTGATCATGGGTGACATAGACAAAGGTGGCCGCGAGGCGGCGATGCAGCTGCGCGATCTCGGCCCGGGTCTGGACCCGCAATTTCGCGTCGAGATTCGAGAGCGGTTCATCCAGCAGGAACGCGGCTGGGTCCCGGACCAGCGCCCGTCCCAGCGCGACCCGCTGGCGCTGACCGCCCGACAGCTGCCCCGGTTTGCGGTCCAGCAGGTGCCCGATTTCAAGCATCGTGGCGGCATCGGCGACATGTTGTCCGATCTCGCGGGCCACGGCACGCGTTCCCGGCATTAGACCGCCGACAAGCGGCAGCCGCTGCACACCGTTCAGCCGGCGCATCCTGAGTGGCACGGCGATATTCTCGCCGACGGTCAGATGCGGGTAGAGCGCATAGGACTGAAACACCATCGACAGGTTCCGGTCTGCCGCTCTTTGGTCTTCGACGGGGGTTCCGCCAATGCGGACGCTGCCGGCCCCCTGCGTCTCGAGCCCGGCGATGATCCGCAATAGGGTGGATTTGCCGCAGCCCGACGGACCGACCAGCGAAACGAATTCACCATCGGCAATGTCCAGCGAGACCCCCTTGAGCACCTCGGTTTCGCCAAAGCGTTTGGTCACGTTTTCGATGCTCAGCCCGGCCATCTGATTCCCCCATCTGACGGGGCCGGTCTAAGCAGCGGAGCCTGCAGTTTTATGACGTCATATTAGTGAGAATAATGGCTGGTATGACCGCCCCGAACCGGAGGTCGACCATGCGCCCAAACCACCACCAGTTCGTTGCGTTTGCCTATGTCGTTCGCGACGGCAGCTTCTCGGCCGCCGCCGCGCGGCTGGGGGTAAGTCAATCCGCGATAACGCAGCACGTGGGAAAACTGGAAAAACAGGTCGGATCGCAGCTCTTGCTGCGGAGCCGGGATGGCATTTCGCTCACCCGGACCGGTCAGGAGTTTTATGACCTTGCCGACCGGCTGGTTGCGCTGGATTCCGAAATCAGGGAGCGGCTCGAGGGATTCGAGGCCATGGCGCGCGGTCATATCAAGATCATCGCCAACGCGCCGCTTCCCGCTCTTAGGGCGATCAGCCTGTTCCGGCAGGCCTATCCAGAGGTGGAAATCGATTTTGCCCTCTACGCGTGGACAACCGCCATCGCCCTGCTGCGCGAGCGGCGTGCCGATGTCGGTTTGATCACGGATCCCCCGCATTCAGACGACTGGGAACGCGTATTGGTTCAGAAAAACCGATACGTGGCATATCTGCCGCCGGCCTCGCCGCTCGCCAAACATGACCTTCTACGGCTCAGGGATTTGCAAGAGGAAACCATTATCCTGCCCGAGGCCGGCTCTCTGACGGAACGTGTCGTACGCGAGGCGCAGGACAAAAGCGGGATCTACTTTCAGCGCACGATCAAGATGACCACGTTTCCCTTGATGTGCGAAGCGGTTTTGCAGGGGGCCGGGATCGCGATCTTTCTGGGCAAGAGCGGGTTGATATCCAGAGGTCTGATCGAAGTACCGATCGCCGAACTGTCGCAACAGCATGAAACGGCGGTTGTGGCGCCAAAGGATCGGGCGAAACTGCGTCTGGTAAAGGCCTTTATCGAGACCGCCTCGTCCTCGGATTTCCTCTGACCACACGGGTCATGGCGAAACCGCGGGGACGATGACCGGGGTTTGGGCGCGCGCCTCGCGGGGACATGCGCCGGTACCGCATCATATCCGGCACCCGCGCATGTCCAAAGATCCCTGAAGCGGATCAGAAATCCAGGTTTTCAACGCTCAGCGCGTTTTTCTGGATGAATTCGCGGCGCGGCTCGACGACATCGCCCATCAGCTTGGTGAACAGGTCGTCGGCTTCGACCATGTCGTCGATCTTGACCTGCAGCAGCGTGCGCGCGTCGGGGTCCAGCGTGGTTTCCCACAGCTGGTCCGGGTTCATTTCGCCCAGACCCTTGTAGCGTTGCAGCGACAGACCTTTTTCGCCTTCTTCCAGGATCGCCTTGAGCAGGCCGAGCGGGCCATAGATCACCTGGCTGCGGTCGCGGCGGACTAGGGTGCAGGCGGTGCTGTAGACCTCCTGCAGACCCTGGGTAAAGCTGCCGGTGCGGCGTGCTTCGCCCGAGCGCAGCATCGGGCCGTCCAGCGTGCGGACTTCCTCGACCCCCCGCAAGATACGGGTCAGGCGGATGCCCTTGTCCTGGGTGATCCGGCCTTGCCAGCCGCGTTCGTATTCCTGTGCGATCAGGTCGAGACGGGCGGCGACCTTGTCGGCGACGCCCTGCAGGTCGTTTTCGACCGCACCGGGAACAAAGGCGCCGGCGATGGCGGCCTGTTCCAGAATATGGCGCGGATAATGGGTCGGGAAGGCATCGAGAACGCGGCGCAACTGGCGCGCCTCGTCAACGACGCGGGCCAGATCCTGACCGACCAATTCCTCGCCGCTGCCAAGCCGCAGAACGGCGCCTTCGATACCCTGTTGGATCAGGTAGTCGTCCAGCGCCGCCTGATCCTTGAGGTAGACCTCGGACTTGCCCCGCGACACCTTGTAGAGCGGCGGCTGCGCGATATAGAGGTATCCGCCTTCGATCAGTTCGGGCATCTGCCGGTAGAAGAAGGTCAGCAACAACGTGCGGATGTGCGCGCCGTCGACATCCGCATCGGTCATGATGACGATCTTGTGGTAGCGCAGCTTGTCTATATTGAATTCGTCGCGCCCGATGCCGGTGCCCAGTGCCATCACCAGGTTGCCGATTTCCTGGCTCGACAGCATGCGGTCGAAGCGCGCGCGTTCCACGTTCAGGATCTTGCCGCGCAGGGGCAGAACGGCCTGTGTCTGCCGGTCGCGCCCGGTTTGCGCCGAGCCGCCGGCGCTGTCGCCCTCGACGAGGAAGACTTCGGTCTTGGCGGGGTCCTTCTCGGAACAGTCCTTGAGCTTGCCGGCGAGGTAATTCACGTCCATCGCCGTCTTGCGGCGGGTCAGTTCGCGAGCCTTGCGCGCGGCTTCGCGGGCCAGCGCGGCCTCGATAATCTTGCCGACGATGGTTTTGGCCTCGTTCGGGTTCTCCTCGAACCATTCGGCCAGCTTTTCGTTGACCAGGCTTTCAACGGCCGGGCGCACCTCGGACGACACCAGCTTGTCCTTGGTCTGTGAACTGAACTTCGGGTCCGGCACCTTGACCGACAACACACAGGTCAGCCCTTCGCGCGCGTCATCGCCGGTAAAGCTGACCTTTTCCTTTTTCGCGATGCCGCTGGACTGGGCATAGTTGTTGATGGTCCGGGTCAGCGCGCCGCGAAAGCCCGCCATGTGGGTGCCGCCATCGCGCTGCGGGATGTTGTTGGTAAAGGGCAGCACGTTTTCATGGTAGCTGTCGTTCCACCACATCGCCACTTCGACGCCGATATCGTCGCGTTCGCCGGTGATGTAGACCGGTTCCGACATGACGGACGATTTGTGCCGGTCGAGGTATTTGACGAATTCCTTGACCCCGCCCTCGTAGTAGAGGTCCGCCTTCAGCGGTTCCACCGGGCGCTCGTCGATCAGGATGATGCGTACGCCGGAGTTGAGGAACGCCAGTTCCCGCAGGCGGCGTTCCAGCGTTTCAAAGGAATAGTCGAGGTTTGAAAACGTATCGGTCGAGGCCATAAAGCGGACCTCGGTTCCGGTACGCTCACCGGCATCGCCGACGACCTTGAGGTGTTCAACCGTATCGCCGCGTTCGAACCGGGCGACGTGCTCTTTGCCCGCACGCCAGATGCGCAGTTCCAGCCAATCGCTGAGCGCGTTCACAACCGACACACCAACACCGTGCAGACCGCCCGACACCTTGTACGAGTTGCTGTCGAATTTGCCGCCTGCGTGCAACTGGGTCATGATGACCTCGGCCGCCGAAACGCCCTCTTCCTCGTGGATGCCGACCGGAATCCCGCGACCGTTGTCCGAGACCGATACGCTGGAATCGGCATGAATGGTCACCGTCACCGCATCGGCATGACCGGCCAACGCCTCGTCGATGCCGTTGTCCACGACCTCGTAGACCATATGGTGCAGACCGGACCCGTCATCGGTATCACCGATGTACATCCCGGGGCGTTTGCGGACCGCCTCCAACCCCTTGAGAACCTTGATGGAATCAGCGCCGTATTCTTCGGGCGTCTGTGCGTCTTCGGACATCCGAAAATTCCTTCATTATTTTGACATCTTATACGATTTGTTGGGGGGGATGTCACGTCTTTGCCCAAGATTTTGTGGTTTTTCGGCGGGTTCTTTCAGGCTCCGTTCCGGCCCAGCGCGGACACCTTGGCGACCCAGCCCGCGATGGTCGCGTCAGTGGCCAGTTCCACCGGGGCAAAGTGACTGAAGCGGGTCGGTTTGATGCCAACAAACCCCAGAATCTGGCGCGACATCTGCTTTTGAATCGCGCGACTGTAGACCGCCCGCATCGCCCAGGCCGGTGTATCCGCAGTCATCAAGACCCGCGCCGTGCGCCCGGTCAGAAGCGGCCGGGGCAGACCCATGCGTTTGTGGCGCGGATCAAAGCTGTTGCCGGGCAGAAAGGCGCGGTCGAACAGCCCCTTGAGCCGTGCCGGCATCCCGCCCCACCACAACGGCGTGGTCAGCACCAGGTGGTCCGACCACGCGAGATCCTGCATCAGCGCCTTCAGGTCCGGCTCCAGCGGATCTTCGGCGCCATAACCGAAGGCGGCAAAGTCATCGTTGAAGTTCAACGCGTGCAGGTCATGGCGGCGCAGATCGTGTCCCGCCGCCTGCGCGCCGCTCTGATAGGCGTCCGCCAGCGCGGCGTTCAGAGAGGTTTCGGCCGGGTGGCCGTTCAACAGCATGATCTTTTTGGGCATGGTACTTCCTTTAAAATTGACCGTGGTCATTTTCATATATGATAAAATTGACCGTGGTCAATTTCAAAGTTTGACCCGCCTGCCCCGCCCGGCGTAAATGACCCATGTCCAACCCTGTCCAGCCCCGCAGCCTGAAAACACGCGCCAAGCTGATCGACGCCGCGCGCACCATCGTCGGCCAGTCAGGCCTGGCCGCACTGCGGGTCGAAGACGTGGTGGCCCGCGCCGGCGTCGCCAAGGGCACTTTCTTTGCCCATTTCGCCGACAAGGACGGGCTACTGGTGCAATTGATCGCCGAACGGCTGAACGCGGCGCTGGACCGGATGGAGGCATTGCCACCGCCGGGATCGGTCGATGCGTTGCTGGCGGCGCTGGACCCATTGCTGACGACCCTGACGGACGACCGCATCGTCTTTGACATCGCCATGCGGTATTCCGGCGGCATGGGGCCGGCGGGCGACACCGGTATCGCCAGCAATACCGAACGGCAGGTCGCCCTGTTTGCCCGCTGGATCGCCAACGCGGCGGCACAAGGCGCCATGCGCAACGATCAGCCGCCCGAGCTGCTGGCCGAAGGGGTGCAGGCCTTTGCCGCGCAAACCGTGGCGCTGCACTTTTGCGAAGTCACCCGCGCCAATCCGGCGGAGCGGCTCGGGCCATTTCTGCGGGCCTGGCTGGAGATCAGGTAAACGGGATGATCAGCCCCACCGCGATCAGCAGGGCGCCGGCGACACGGTTGGTGCGGCGCACCGCGACAGGTGACCCGAGAACCACGCGCATCCGGTCAATCATCCCGGCAAGCGCCAGATTGCCAGCCAGCGGCACCACCTGAGACACCGCAACGATCGCGGCGATATCCCAGCCGGTCAGCGCGGTCAGATCAAAGAATCCCGGCAGCAGCCCC
Source organism: Seohaeicola saemankumensis (assembly GCF_020171285.1). GTDB lineage: Bacteria > Pseudomonadota > Alphaproteobacteria > Rhodobacterales > Rhodobacteraceae > JAIUZI01. Next base: position 300,714 of record NZ_JAIUZI010000003.1, on the reverse strand, counting down.
ATGTAGAACAGGATCGCCTTGGGGTTGGACAGGATCACCACCACACCGGCCGCGAACCCCGCCCACATTCCGGGCCGGGTCAGGCGGCTGTCAGCGGCGATGCCCCGGTCGGCATTGCGGATGGTCAGCACGCCGAGGGTAACGAACATCGCCACGGCCACGCCTTTCAGCACCAGTGCCGCCTGATCGAAGGATGCCGCCACCCAGCTGACCCCGAGGATCGCCAGCAACGGCCAGAGCATATCCCCCACCACCACGCCCAGCGCCAACGGCCAGGCAGCACGAAATCCCCCCGACAGCGACCGCGCCACCCAAGCCATCCAGACAGGACCCGGTGTCAGGAACAGAACCATCACCGCGCCCGCATACAGCGCCAGATCCCACAGCGACAGCGTCATGTCATGGTCACGCTTGAGACGCCCCCGGCTTCGGTGACTTCCACCGTCTGGGCCCGATCGCCCAGTTCCGCGAACAGCTCGGGGCCGGTGCCTGTCATCCAGGCCTGAGACCCGATCGCACAAATCTCGTCATACAAAGCAGCCCGGCGGCTGGCGTCCAGATGCGCCGCAACCTCGTCCAGCAACAGGATCGGCGCCGCCCCGATCTGCTCTGCCAGGGCGCGCGCGTTGGCCAGGATCAACGAGACGAGCAGCGCCTTCTGCTCTCCCGTCGAACAGTCCCGCGCCGGCACGCCCTTGGCCGCGTATACGCCATAAAGGTCGGTGCGATGCGGCCCTACCAATGCCCGCCCGGCGGCCAGATCGCGAAACCGGCTCTCGGACAGGGCCGCGCGCAGATCCTCTTCGCTGCCCGGCATTTCGCCCTCGGATTGCTGCAGCTCCAGTTCGGCCGTGGGAAAGGCGGTTTCGGCCCGCGCCTGCGCCGCCGAGAGGTATTCCAGCGCCGCCACCCGACCGCCATGGATCCGATGGCCCGCCCGCGCCATCTGCGTCTCGAGCGCGCCGTACCACGCCGGGTCGCGCACCTGGTCCCTGAGCAGCCGGTTCCGCTCGCGCATCGCCTTGTCATAGGCCAACGCCGCTTCGGCGTGGTCGGGATCGAAACTGAGCGCAATCCGATCGAGGAACCGCCGCCGCCCGTCCGCGCCCTCGATCCACAGCCGGTCCATCGCCGGGATCAGCCACAACACGCGGGCGATCCGGCCCAGCGCCACCTGGCTGGCCATCTTGCCATCAATGCGAACCTGCCGTGCTGCGCCGCCCTCGGACCAGGTCTCTACCTCGTGCGCCCGGCCCGGCGATTGCAGATCCCCGCGCAGCTTCCAGCCCAGAGCCTCGGGCCTGCGCGCAATCTCTGCCGCGCTGGCCCGCCGCAATCCGCGTCCCGGCGAGAACAGCGAGACCGCCTCGAGGATGTTCGTCTTTCCCGCCCCGTTCGACCCGTGGATGGCCACAGGGCGACCGTCAAGTGTCAGCTTTGCCCCGATGTGCGACCGGAAATGCGACAGGTTCAGCTGTGTCAGGGCAAGTTTCATGGCAAGGAGTACCCGTTTTCTTGCAAAGAAAACGGACCGGAATTTTTGAAAAATTCCGGCGTCACCTACACCCGCATCGGCATGACAACATAGACCGCGCTTTGGTCGTTGCCTTCGCGCATCAGCGTCGGGTCGCCCGCCGAATTGAACATGAACACCGCGTTTTCGCGGTCCACCTGGCTGGCGATCTCCAGCAGGTACTTGGCGTTGAATCCGATTTCCAGCCGCTCATCGCCATAGGCCACCGCCAGCTCTTCCTCGGCGGCGCCGCTGTCAGGCGCATTGACCGACAGAACCAGCTTGTCTTCGCCCAACTGCAGCTTGACCGCGCGCGACCGCTCCGAGCTAACCGTCGCCACCCGGTCGACCGCCTGGGCGAATTCCGCGGCATCGACCTCCAGCCGCCGGGTGTTGCCCTGCGGGATCACCCGCGTGTAATCCGGGAAGGTGCCGTCGATCACCTTGGACGTCAGGGTGATGTCCGGGGTGGCAAACCGCACCTTGGTTTCGCTCACCGATACCGCAATCGCCATCTCGTCATCGTCCAGCAGCTTGCGCAACTCGCCTACCGTCTTGCGGGGAACGATCACGCCCGGCATGTCGGCGGCCCCCTCGGGCAGATCCGCGTCGATCCGCGCCAGGCGGTGACCGTCTGTCGCCACACAGCGCAGCACCTTGCCGCCATCCGCATCCGACACATGCATATAGACGCCGTTCAGGTAATACCGGGTCTCTTCGGTGGAAATCGCGAACTTCGATTTGTCAAACAGCCGCCGCAGCATCGCCGCGGGCGCCGAGAAATTCGACTGGTACTCAGACGAAGCCATGACCGGGAAATCCTCGCGCGGCAGCGTCGCCAGAGAAAAATTCGACCGGCCCGCTTCGACGGTCAGCCGGCCCGATGCACTGTCCGCGTTCAGCGTGACCAGGGCTCCATCGGGCAGTTTTCGAACGATCTCGTGCAGCGTGGTCGCCGACACCGTGGTCGCGCCCGCGCGCTCTACCTGGGCGGCCGCCTTGTCGACGACCTCGATGTCCAGATCCGTGGCGCGGAACTGGACGCTGTCGCCTTCGGCCTCGATCAGCACATTGGCAAGGATCGGGATGGTATTGCGGCGTTCCACGACCGACTGCGCCTGAGACACTGCTTTCAAAAGCGTGCCGCGTTCCATGCTGATCTTCATGTCCCTACATCCTCCGCATGAGCCGGGATGGGCAACCTAACGAATTGCCCAAGCGACACAAGTTTTTTTAGAGTTGTCTGATGTTAAGGCAGGAGCGTCAAGAGGCCACCCACGCCGAAACACCCGGTGTCACCCCCCAACCGGGCCCGCGCGCCTCGATTCGGGCAAATGCACTCAGGTTTCAGCGCGCCCGGCCCGGGTCGCCCTTTCATCTCTTTGCAAATACTCCGGGGAGCGCGAGGGGCTGGCCCCTCGCCCGCAGCCGGTCAGCGTCACGCTTCCAGCGCGCGCCGCAGCATCTCGACATCTTCGGCGATCTGCCCGTCGGTCGTCTTGAGTTCTTCGATCCGCTTGACCCCGTGCATGACCGTGGTGTGATCGCGCCCGCCAAACCTGCGACCAATCTCCGGCAGCGACCGGCTCGTCAGCTGCTTGCACAGATACATCGCCACCTGCCGGGGCCGCGCATAGGACCGCAGGCGTTTGGGCCCGATGATGTCGGACAGGCGGATGTTGTAGTATTCCGACACCTTCCGCTGGATTTCCTCCACCGTGATCTTGCGCTCCGAGGCGCGCAGCACGTCGGCCAGGCAATCCTGCGTCAGCTCCATGTCAATCTCGCGACCGACCAGCGAGGCAAAGGCAAAGAGCCGCGTCAGCGCGCCTTCGAGCACCCGCACATTGGTCGAAATGCGGTGGGCCAGGAACTCCAGCACGCCGTCGGAGATTTCCAGATCGGGATAGGTCGTGCGGTACTGCTGTACCTTGCTCTGCAGGATCCCCAGGCGCAGTTCATAGTCGGTCGGGTGCAGATCCACCACGAGGCCGCACTGCAGCCGCGATTTCACCCGCTCCTCCAGATCCTTGATCTCGCCCGGCGCCCGGTCGGCCGAAATGATGATCTGCTTGTTCTGATCGACCAACGCATTGAAGGTATGGAAAAATTCCTCTTGCGTGCTGTCCTTGCCCGCGATGAACTGCACATCGTCCACCATCAGCACGTCGACCGAGCGGAACAGGTGTTTGAAGTCCATCATCTTGCGTTCGCGCAACGCCTGTACAAAACGATACATGAACTGTTCCGCCGACAGGTAGAGCACGTTCAGCTCCGGCTTCTGCGCGCGCAGTTCCCAGGCGATGGCGTGCATCAGGTGGGTCTTGCCAAGCCCGACGCCGCCATAAAGCACCAGCGGATTGAACGTCACCGGCCCCCCCTCGCTGACGCGGCGCGCTGCGGCATGGGCCAGTTCATTCGGCTTGCCCACGACAAAACTGTCAAATGTGAAACGCGGGTCCAACGGCGCGGCCTGCAGCGTGTCGGACGCGGCGGCGGCGGCGTCCCGAGCCGCTGGCTGGTCGCTGGCGGGACGGTTTTCGGATGCTCGAACGGCGGCGCGCGGCGTGGCAGAAGACGCCGCCGAGGAAGGGCGTGCCGGAGAATTGGCCGCGACCTTGAAGGCCACCCGCTGCACGGACTCGCCAGAGGTGTTCAGCTCGTGCAGGATCAGGTCGGCGAAATTCTGACCGACATAGTTGCCCATGAAATTCGTGGGCACGTTGAAAACCGCCACGCCATCCAGCAGCTGATCGAATTCCAGCGGTTCAATCCAGGTGGTATAGTTGTTTTGCCCAACAGTCTTCAGCAGCCGTTTCCGGAGCAGTCCCCACTTCTCTTGTGTCATCCAGCGCCTCACGCATCCCGTAGTGTCGGCCTTTCGGCCTGTTCATGTTTTTGACCGGGGCTCCCCGGCAGGATTCACGTCGCAGCACAACTGTACGTCAGCCGCAGGAGCGGTGACGGCCGTCCATCCGGACGACACAACAGATCATTGTCCGGAAAACGAGAGCCGCCATCCCCAGCGGTCGGTTAACCGGTGCAATACCGTTGTACACTCATGTAATGACAGGGCCGCACACCGGAGCGAAACCGATATACAGCGCGTTGACAAAACCGGCGGCAGCCAGTTTCATCGACGTAACCCGGAGCCATCCTGAACTATTCAGTCCGATCCGGAGCAGCCTGTCCCCCCAAGCGAGTGAATCGCTGCAACAGGGATAGCAACTTCGCCTGCGAACCGGCAATCAAACTATGATGTTGACTCAGCCTTTGAGCGCAAAGAATCTCTCGCAACCGCAGAATGTCCGCACCGGCGGCAAGCACGCAAAAAGGGCGCTGCCCGTGGCAACGCCCTTTCGCAAAAAGATTTTCCGTCAGACGGAAAGCTGTCAGCCCAGCGCTTTGACGCGCGAGGACAGGCGGGACATTTTCCGGGCGGCGGTGTTTTTGTGGAACACACCCTTGGTGACGCCGCGCATCAGTTCGGGCTGAGCCGCGCGCAGGGCAGCGACTGCTGCGTCCTTGTCACCGGATTCGATTGCTTCTTCGACGTTGCGGAGGAAGGTGCGGATGCGCGAACGACGGGCTTTGTTGACGGCGAAACGCTTTTCGTTCTGACGGGCGCGCTTCTTGGCCTGGGGCGAATTTGCCATTTTGTACTTACCTCGGATCGGGTTTGTTTCGTTTTGTACACGTACCAAAGCCCGGATCAGGGTCCAGTCACCAAAGTGATTCTAGCCAGAGCGGGCCGCACGCGCATGTATGACAGCGCTGCATAGAGAAGTTGGCAGGCTTTGCCAACCGGAAACTTGCGCCTCCCCGGCTCGCATCCCTACGGCCACCCGTCTGCCCTGACACAGGCACACCTGATACACGCCAGAGACGAATAGCGGACGGCGATCCCGAACGCAGCGGACCGCGCCGCACGACCCAAGGATTTCGGCTTCATCGGCGCACGCCAGGACAAAGCGGCCGGCCCGCGCGACTTCTATGCTCGCGACTGCGAGCCGGATCCGTCGATGTCCCTCCAATCCGATTGGCTGGATGTGAGGTGGGCGTGCGTGCTCGCGAATAGACCTGCGCAGTCGTTCATTGACCTCAAAAGACATAACTTGGAATGTGAGAACAAGCCAACGAGTGGAGAAGACGTGAATCGAGTTCTTGATGCGGCCGAAGCGGTAAAGAGCAGCCTGCATGGGTGGCCTAACGCCGCTGAAGTATCCAAATCAATTGACTCCTTTGCCGAATCTTTGGGGTCCATATACCTGGAATTGGGTGACGGCGCCTTTTTCGAGTCTCATTTTCAAATGCGCAGCATAAGTTTCCAGGACCCCGACAGCGCACGCCAGGGAGAGGCTGATAACTATGGAATTGTTGCAATTTTTTCACCCGGGGATCCGGTTTTCGAATCCTCTGATCACTTAACGCTTCTTGTCGATTGGAAGAATCCGGCGCAGGCCAAGGTTGCCATCACGTTGCACGAGTTGTGGGTGTTAAAGAAGATGGATCTGATCGATCTGAAAGAAATTACCCCCGAGGTTCATTGGTCTGGTTAGCAATCAAAGATGCAACTCAACGCGCCCTGGATACCAATCAGATCAACGCCGATTCCAAAGGATTTGACATGAACGAAATTCGTGATCTTAGCTCACGCAACCCGAGGGCACCGACAAAAGGCAATGACGGTTTTCTGGGGCCTGGCCAAGGGCTGCCGGGCGGCGGCCCCGAGGTTGTGGTCGATCCGATCGATAGAACTGATCCGGGACTGTCGACAATTGGCGGTTGGAGATAGAAGCGCATGGGATGCATTACGGTAATTGAACGAGAGAGGATTGTCTTTTTGAACCCATCATCGAAGGAATTGGCCACGCTCGCCAAATTGGGGTTCAGTAGGAACGATTGGCGGTCAAACGCCTCTCGCGACGAATTGTATGAAATTGATACTGCAAACAGTGCCCCTTTGCTTGAAGCCATACGCAAAGCGCTTGGAGACGTCCCGATAATGAACACTCGATGGGATGGATGGAACAAAGTTTATGTGGAGAAACTCATTTCCGAGGGCGAAATATCTCCGTTCAAACCGCACTACATAACTGAAGTGGAATAGGCGGCACACGAGCGGAGCAAGCCGAACCGGGGGCGGTCGAGAGTTCTCTTGAGCCGACCAAATCCTGCATCAACGCCCTCAGCTTCGGCTTTGGCAACAACCGAGCGGGTGCAAGCGGTCAAGATCGTTTCCACACCTACCACGCCGATGGCTCGATGCGGCAGAAGCAGCGCCTGTCCCAAAGGGTGCTTCTGGCCCGACACCTGTTACAAACTCGTCTGGAAAGCAGACTGGTGTTGGATGGAAGGGAGGAAAAGGGGGCACAAATCAGCAAGTTGACACTCTAAGAGCTATGAATCCTGCGCCGGCTCGCGGTCGTAGTCCTGGGTATCCTGATGGCTACTTCACCTACAGCAACTCTGGCAGGCAAGCAGTCGATCCATATACTGGGCGCACGGTACCACGAAGCCAAGGTCACTATCCATTCTGAGAGTAGGCTCATGAAAGAATTCATCTCGATGCTTGAGGGCTTGAAGTTGACAAGCATTAGGAAAATTGAAGACTATATCCAGCTGGTTTTTGACGATGGAACGATCTTGACCGTTTTCAACGACCACGAAATTACGCCTGAAGCGCCGAAACTCCGTGGTGGAGTGGCGTTTTTGAGAGCAGTGAGAAGCGCAGAGTCCGTCCGCCTAGTGTTTGGCTCAAACATTTCCATTGAAATACAACTCGACGACAGCAGCTACTATGGCCCGGAAGCCATGACGCTTCACAACGCGGACCAAAGCAAAGTAATCGTGTGGAGATAGTTTTTTGAGTCGGGCGGTTTTATGACCAGAAAACACCTGTAGAATTGATAGCCCGAGTACGATGCCTGCGTTTGACAACCAGCTCAATTCGAGGGACCGGCGGCGAGGTCAATTGACGCGTTTTCCTATCTGGCCCGGCCAGCGGCGGACGCCTGACGCGCAGCGTGACGTCGGGTGGGAGCACGACGACCTCGCTCTATCTCGGCGATGTCGAGATCATCGATCCCGGTCCGGGAGAGGTTGTGCATCGCTACATCGACCCGCACCTGCGAGAGAAGCTGGAGCAGGGGCAGGCGCCTGAGATCAGCTATTTCTACCGTGACCAGTTCGACAGCCTGCAACTGATCGCCGACGATTTGGGCGGCCGGGATCTGGAGCGGGTCTGTCAGCCGTTCGGAGTGGAGACCGAATACGTGGTCGATCCCACCGCACGGCCCGGGGATTTCGGCTGTGTCGCCAACAATCACAAACGAAGAAGGCAGGCCGCATTGGGCCTGCCTTCTGGGTTCTGCCGTGCCGACCGCTTACTTGTCGCGGAACTGTGGTTGGCGTTTTTCGAGGAAGGCGCCCATGCCTTCTTTCTGGTCCTCGGTTGCGAAGAGCGAGTGGAAGACGCGGCGTTCGAACAGCAGCCCTTCGCCCAGGGTGACCTCGTAGGAACGGTTGACCGCCTCTTTCGCGGCCAGCACCGAGGGTTGCGATTTTTCGGCGATCTTCTGGGCGGCGCCCAGCGCCTCTTCGATCAGCTTCTTGGCGGGCACCACGCGGGAGACGAGGCCGCTGCGCTCGGCCTCTTCGGCGTCCATGAAGCGACCGGTGAGGTTCATGTCCATCGCCTTGGACTTGCCCACGAAACGGGTCAGCCGCTGCGAGCCGCCCATGCCGGCGATGACGCCCAGGTTGATTTCGGGCTGGCCGAACTTGGCGGTGTCGGCGGCGATGATGAAATCGCAGGCCATCGCCAGTTCGCAGCCGCCGCCCAGCGCATAGCCGGAAACGGCGGCGATGATCGGCTTGCGGATCTTGATGATCCGGTCGGAAGCATTGGCAAAGAGGTTTTCCGAGAAGACGTCGGCAAAGCTTTTCTCCGACATCTCCTTGATGTCGGCACCGGCGGCAAAAGCTTTCTCGGAGCCGGTGATGACGATGCAGCGCACCTTGTCGTTGGTGTCGGCGTCTTCGAGCGCCTCGCAGAGTTCGCCCAGCAGCTGGGTGTTGAGGGCGTTCAGCGCGTCGGGGCGGTTCAGCTTGATGAGGGCTACGTGATCTTCCACGTCGACGTTGATCGTCTCAAAGGCCATGGGTTCGCTTTCGTTGTTCCGTTTGGTTCCGATTCCTTACCACGCGAGCACAGCGGTTCAAGCTATCTTTGGCAGGTCGGGCAGTAGAAGGACGACCGGCCCGACTGCACGATGCGGCGGATGGTGGCGGTGCAGCCGGGGGTGCGACAGGGGTCGTTTTCGCGGCCGTAGACGTCAAAGGAGTGCTGGAAATATCCAAGCTCTCCATCAGCTTGGCGGAAATCCCTGAGCGAGGAGCCGCCCGCCGCGATGGCATCGGTCAGCACCTGCCGGATGATCGGAACAAGGGCGGCGGTGCGGGTGGCCGAAATGCGCCCAGCCTTGCGGCGCGGGTCGATGCGGGCGCGATAAAGCGCCTCGCAGACGTAGATATTGCCCAATCCGGCAACGATTCCCTGATCCAGAAGCGCCGATTTGACCGGTGTGTTGCGCCCCTTGAAAGCGGCGATCAGGTGATCCTCGTGGAAATCGTTGCCCAGCGGTTCGGGGCCGAGCACGGCGAGCAGCTTGTGTTGTTCGGCAGTGGCGGTGGGCATCAGGTCCATCGCGCCGAACCGGCGCGGGTCGTTGAAGGTGATGCGCGCACCGTTGTCCATGTGCAGCACGACATGGTCGTGTTTTTCGGGCATCGGGTGGTCGTGCACGAACTGGCCCAGCGGGTCGCCCGAGACGGTCATCCGGCCCGACATGCCCAGGTGGATCAGCAGGGTTTCGCCCGACGACAGATCGGCAAGGATGTATTTCGACCGGCGGCGCAGCTGGGCAACCCGCTGGCCGCTGAGCCGTTCGGCCATCCGGTCGGGAAAGGGCCAGCGCAGATCGGGGCGGTTCACCTCGGCCCGCGCGATCACCGCGCCTTCCATCGCGGGGGCAAGACCGCGGCGGACGGTTTCAACTTCGGGGAGTTCGGGCATTCCTGTCTACCTGTGCACTGGGCCGCATTGTGTCCGGCTGGTTCGGCCCTATAACAAGGGCCGAATCCACAAAGGGCAACACCCGATGAGCGACGATACAGGCAAGACCACCCATTTCGGCTTTGACACCGTGCCCGAGGGCGAGAAGGCGGGCCGCGTGCAGGGGGTGTTCAACTCGGTCGCGTCCAAATACGACATCATGAACGACGTGATGAGCATGGGCATTCACCGGGTCTGGAAGGACGCGATGATGGACTGGCTCGCGCCGCGCCCCGGTCAGCGGCTGCTGGATGTGGCGGGCGGCACCGGCGACATCTCGTTTCGGTTCCTGAAACGCGCGGGCCACGGCCACGCCACCGTGCTCGACCTTACCGAACCGATGCTGGTCGAAGGGCGCAAGCGGGCCGATGCGGCCAGCATGGCGGACAGTCTCGACTGGGTGGTGGGCGACGCCATGGCGCTGCCGTTCGAGGCCAATACGTTCGACGTCTACACCATCTCATTCGGGATCCGGAACGTCACCCGCCCGCAAGAGGCGCTGAACGAAGCCTACCGCGTGCTGAAACCCGGCGGGCGGCTGATGGTGCTGGAGTTCAGCCAGCTGCCCAACGACGGGCTGCAGAAACTCTATGACCTCTACAGCTTTAACGTGATCCCGCGCATGGGACAGGCCATCGCGGGCGACCGCGACAGCTATCAGTACCTGGTGGAATCGATCCGCAAGTTCCCCGATCAGGAGACCTTCCTGTCGATGGTGCGGCAGGCGGGGTTCGACAACGCCAAGTACCGGAACCTGAGCCTTGGCATCGCGGCGCTGCATTCGGGGTGGAAGCTGTAACATGAGAGGCCCGCACAACATCTGGCGGCTCGTCCGCACCGGCGCGACATTTGAACGGACCGGCGCGATGAAGGTCGTGCTCGATGCGATGGATGCGCCGAAACCGCTGCGGGTTCTGGCCCGCGTGCTGGGCTGGCCGTTCCAATGGCTGGGGTACAAGGGCGACGCGGCGATGCCGCCGGTGACCCGCGCGCTGACCGCGCTGGGCCCGGCCTATATCAAGTTCGGTCAGGTGCTGTCGACGCGGCCCGACGTGGTCGGCGACGAGCTGGCCGAACAGCTGCGGGTGCTGCAGGACAAGCTGCCGCCCTTTCCACGCGCGCAGGCCAAGGCCGAGGTGGAACGCGAGCTGGGCCTGGACGTGGACGAGGTGTTTTCCGAGTTCAGCGAACCGATCGCGGCGGCCTCGATCGCGCAGGTGCACCGGGCGCGGATCGCCGAGACCGGGCAGGAGGTGGCGGTCAAGGTGCTGCGCCCCGGCATCGAACGCGCCTTTCGCAAGGATGTCGACGCCTTCTACCTCGCCGCCCGAATGGCCGACCTGTTCGCGCCGGGCGCCAAGCGGCTGCGCCCGATGGATGTGATCGAACATTTCGACGGCGTCGTCCGGGGCGAGCTGGACCTGCGTCTGGAGAGCGCGGCGGCGTCGGAATACGCCGCCAATACGGCCGACGATCCGGGCTTTGCCCTGCCGCCGATCCTGTGGAACATGTCGAGCCGCCGGGTGATGACGCTGGGCTGGGCCGAGGGGGTCAACCTGGGCGACAACGCGGCGCTGGATGCCGCCGGGCATGACCGGCGGGCGCTGGGCGAACGGGTGTTGTCGATGTTCCTGACCCATGCGCTGCGCGACGGGTTCTTTCACGCCGACATGCACCAGGGCAACCTGAAGGTGGCGGCGAACGGCGACCTGATCGCCTTTGACTATGGCATCATGGGCCATATCGACGAATACACCCGCCGGGTCTATGCCGAGATCCTCTTTGGCTTTATCCGCCGCGACTACAAGCGCGTGGCCGAGGTGCATTTCGAGGCCGGCTATGTCCCCGCCGACCGCGACGTCGATGAATTCGCCCGCGCCCTGCGCGCCGTGGGCGAGCCGATCTTTGGCATGGACGCCTCGCATATCTCGATGGGGCGGCTGCTGGCCTATCTCTTCGAGGTGACCGAACGCTTTGGCATGGAAACCCGGACCGAGCTGATCCTGCTGCAACGCACCATGGTGGTGGTCGAGGGCGTGGCCCGCTCGCTGGACCCGCATATCAACATCTGGGAGGTCGCCCGGCCCGTCGTCGAGGATTACATCAAGCAATCCATCGGTCCCCGCGCCCTGGGCAGCGACCTGTTGAAGACCGCGCGGGTGATGGCCCGGTTCGGGCCGCGGCTGCCGGGGCTGGTGGAATCGGCGCTGATCGCGCAGACCCACACCGATCCGGCCCCCTCCGGCCCCGGCTGGCAGGCGCTGCTCTGGCCCGCTCTTGGCGGAGCGGTGACGGGTGGCTTGGCGGTGGCTCTGGTGATGTCGCTGGGCTGAGTTTGCGCGTGACCGGCGCGGCGCGCTAGACTGCGCCATGGCCCGAGCGAATCCGTACCGCCCCTTTACTCCGGATCCCGAACAAACCGCGCGGGCACCTGACGTCAGCGGCAATGCCATCAACGGTCTGGGCGAAACCGCCCACCGCCGCCCGCGCATGGTCTACTGGGCCCCTGACCCCGACGATATTCCGCATGGGGAGTTGCAGCGCTACTTCTACACTCAATCCGCCCGCGTGGCCGCCTTTGCCGACAAACGCGCGGCCCGCCAGGCCGTGCTGGACGCCCCCCTGCCCCCGGTGGCCGACAGGCGCGTGACGCGCCCGCCCGACGAGTGGACCGCGGCACTGGACGATTTCATCGCCAATGGAGCGTGCGAAAAGACCGGCGTTGCCCGGATGCAGCCGGACTGGGTCTATGACGGCCACCATATCCCGCAGTCCCGAGTCATCATGATCGGCGTCGCCCATGACTACGACGCCATCGCCACCGCGCCGGACCCCCGCGCCGGCCTCGAGGTCATGCAGCAGTACACCCGCGCCGCCGCCGCCGCCAAGACGATCGCCGGCTGGCTCCGCCAGCAGGGCTGGGAGGCCGAGCCCGTGACCGGCCCGATGACCGGCGCCCTGGCGATGATCCCCCCGGCGCTGGCCTGCGGCTTTGGCGAGCTCGGTAAACACGGCTCGCTCATCAACCCCGACATGGGCGCGTCTTTCCGCCTCTCGGCGGTGCTCACCGACGCGCCGTTCGCGCCGACCCCGCCGCAGAGCCATGGTATCGACGCCTTCTGCCAGAACTGCCGCATCTGCGAGGACGCCTGTCCGCCCGAGGCGCTGTCGCCTGACAAGCAAACCGTGCGCGGCACGACAAAATGGTACGTCGATTTCGACAAATGCCTGCCCTTCTTCAACCAGACCCACGGCTGCGCCATCTGCATCGCGCAATGTCCCTGGTCACGCCCCGGCGTCGGTCTCAACCTCGCCGCCAAGCTGGCCCGCAAACGGCAAAGGGACGCGGACTGACCCGCGCCCCTTTCATCTCTTTGCAAATACTCCGGGGGGTCTGGGGGGCTGGCCCCCCAGCCTGTCCCGGGATCCCGAGGGGCAAACAGCCCCCCGACCTCTCCTCAGAGCATTTCGATGGCGATCGCGATCCCCTGGCCGCCACCGATACACATGGTGATCAACCCCTTCTTGCCGCCGGTGCGCTCCAGCTCATACAGCGTCTTGACGGTGATGATCGCGCCGGTGGCGCCCACCGGGTGGCCCAGCGCGATGGCGCCGCCGTTCGGGTTCACCTTGGCCGGGTCAAGACCCAGTTCCTTGTTCACCGCCAGCGCCTGCGCGGCAAAGGCCTCGTTCGATTCGATGACATCAAAATCGCCGATCGTCAGCCCGGTGCGCTTCAGCAGGTTCTGCACCGCCGGCACCGGGCCGATGCCCATCACCTCGGGCCGCACACCGGCATGGGCATAGCCCAGAATACGGGCCTTGGGCTTCAGACCGGCTTTCTCGGCCGCATCCGCCGTGGCCAGCACGATGGCCGCCGCGCCGTCGTTGATGCCGCTGGCATTGCCGGCGGTCACCCGGCCGTCTTTCTTGAACACCGCCTTCAGCCCCGCCAGCGCCTCCAGCGTGGTCGCCTTGGGGTGCTCGTCGACCTTGAAGTCGACCATGTCGCGGCGCACCTTGACCTGCACCGGGGCGATCTGGCTCTCGAACACACCGGCCTCTATGGCCGCCGCCGCCCGTTCCTGGCTGGTCAGGGCAAAGGCGTCCATTTCCTCGCGGGTAACCTGGTGTTCGTCGGCGACATTCTCCGCCGTCACCCCCATGTGGCCAGTGCCAAACGGGCAGTTCAGCGCGCCCAGCATCATGTCCAGCGTCTTGACATCGCCCATCTTGGCGCCCCAGCGGGCCTGGGTCATGGCGAACGGGCTGCGCGACATCGCCTCGGCGCCCCCGGCCACGGCAAATTCCGCATCGCCCAACATCAACGACTGCACCGCCGACACGATCGCCTGCGCGCCCGACCCGCACAGCCGGTTGACGTTCATCGCCGGGGTGCCGTTGGGAATGCCCGCCTGCATCGCGGCGACGCGGCTCAGGTACATGTCGCGCGGTTCGGTGTTGATGACATGGCCAAAGACCACGTTGCCGATCTGCCCGCCTTCGACGCCGGACCGTTCCAGTGCCGCCTCGGTCGCCACCGTGGCCAGGTCGATGGGCGCGGTGCTGGCCAGTGCGCCGCCAAAGGTTCCGATGGCGGTGCGGGCGCCATCCAGAATTACGATATCACTCATGTCTCGTGTTCCTCTTCCTCTCCAGAATCGTTGCCAGTATTCTCGGCCCAATGCCCAATGTCTGCCACCTACGTCGTCGCAGTCCGACGTAAGGTCAGCGGCAAATTCGCGCGGTTGCATTGACAGCAGGCGGCCAGCGGCGCAGAAATTCCGACATGACGGAAAACACTGACGATATCCTGTCCATGCTGCCGGCGCGGCTGAAAGAGGCGCGCCGCGCCAAGGGGCTCTCGCTGGAGGCGGTGGCCAACCTGTCGGGCGTGTCCCGTTCGATGGTCAGCCAGATTGAACGCGGTGAAAGCAGCCCCACCATCGCCACCCTGTGGAACCTGACGCGGGCGTTGCAGGTGGATTTCGCAGGCTTGCTGGACGAACCCGAAACCGCCGACCGGGTGCAGGTGCTGCGTGCCGAGACCGCCCCCAAGATCGAGAACCACGGCGAAGGCTGCCACATCCGCATCCTGTCGCCGCCCGAGGATGCCGGGCGGCACGAGGTCTATGATATCCGCCTGGACGCTGGCGGATCGTTGCGCAGCCAGCCGCATGGCCGGGGTACGGTCGAACACCTGACCGTGGTCGACGGCGCGGTCACGGTGCAATCCGGCGCCGCGGCCGAGACGCTGAAGACCGGTGACACGGCGCGCTACGCCGCCGACCTGCCCCATGCGATCATCTCGGACAAGGCACCGTCGCGCGTTTTTCTGATCGTCCTCTCGGGGTAGCGGACCAAATTTCTTTCAAAGAAATTTGACCGGAAAATTTGAAATTTTCCGGCGGCCGTCGCGTCCGGAATCATGGATTTCATTCCGTTATAATGAATTCTTCTATTTCGGATTCAATTCCGCTATGGTAGACACGCGACTCAAGCGGAGGCCGTCCATGTCACAGTCCTTTCTCTCCAACCTGACCGATACCCTGGCGCAGATCGACGCTGAGGGGCTGACCAAACGCGAAAGGTTGATCACCTCGGCGCAGGGGGCCGAGATCGACGTCGGCGGGCGCCATGTGATCAACCTGTGCGCCAACAATTACCTTGGGCTGGCCGACCACCCCGACCTGATCCGCGCCGCCCGGGCGGCGATGGACGATCATGGCTATGGCATGGCCAGCGTCCGATTCATCTGTGGCACACAGGATCTGCACCGGGACTTGGAACAACGGCTGGCGGGTTTTCTGAACACCGACGATTCGATCCTGTTCGCCGCCTGTTTCGACGCCAACGGCGGGCTGTTCGAGCCTCTGCTGGGTCCCGAGGACGCGGTTGTTTCGGATGCATTGAACCATGCCTCGATCATCGACGGGATCAGGCTGTGCAAGGCAAAACGCTATCGCTATGCCAATTCCGACATGGAAGACCTGGAGGCGCAGCTGAAACAGGCCCGCGCCGATGGGGCGCGCCATGTCATGATCGCCACCGACGGCGTCTTTTCGATGGATGGCTACCTGGCGAAACTGCCCGAGATCCGGGCGCTGGCGGATCGCTATGACGCAGTGGTGATGGTCGACGACTGCCACGCCACCGGCTTCATGGGGCCGCGCGGCGCCGGCACGCCGGACCATGCCGGGGTCGAGGTCGATATCCTGACCGGCACGCTGGGCAAGGCGCTGGGGGGTGCGATCGGCGGCTATGTCGCCGGGCCGCAGGCGGTGATCGACCTGCTGCGGCAGCGCGCGCGGCCCTACCTGTTTTCCAATTCGTTGCCACCCGCCGTGGTGGCCGCCGGGATCGAGGCGATCCGGCTGGTGGAAGAGGGCGCGGAGCTGCGGGCGCGATTGTTCGAGAATGCCGCCTATTGGCGCGCCGGGCTGGAGCGGCTGGGGTTCGACCTGCTGCCCGGCGAACACCCGATCATCCCGGTGATGCTGGGTGAGGCGCGGCTGGCGCAGGAAATGGCGGCGCGGCTGTTCGACGAAGGGGTTTACGTATCGGGGTTCTTTTTCCCGGTGGTGCCGCGCGGGCAGGCGCGGATCCGAACGCAGATGAACGCGGCGCTGACACGCGCCGAACTGGACCGGGCGCTGGGCGCCTTTGAAGTGGCCGGCAAGGCGATGGGGGTGCTGTCATGACCAACGAGATGAAATGCCTGGTGAAATCCCATGCCCGCGAAGGCTTGTGGATGGAAACCCGTCCGGTGCCCGAGATCGGCAAGAACGACGTGCTGATCAAGGTCCACAAGACCGGCATCTGCGGCACCGATGTGCATATCTGGAACTGGGACGACTGGGCGCAGCGGACGGTGCCGGTTGGCCTGGTCACCGGCCACGAATTCGCAGGCGAAATCGTCGAGCTGGGATCGAACGTGGAGGATCTGGAGATCGGCCAGCGCTGTTCCGGCGAGGGGCATCTGATTGGCCACCATTCGCGGCAGGCGCGGGCGGGCAAATTTCATCTGGATCCCGAAACCCGCGGCATCGGGGTGAACGAGCCCGGTGCCTTTGCCGAATACCTCGCCTTGCCGGCGTTCAACGTGGTACCGCTGCCCGATGCGATCCCGGACGAAATCGGCGCGATCCTGGACCCGCTGGGCAACGCGGTGCACACGGCGCTGAGTTTCGATCTGATCGGCGAGGACGTGCTGATCACCGGGGCCGGGCCGATCGGCATCATGGCGGCGGCGGTGGCGCAGCATGTGGGCGCGCGGCACGTGGTGATCACCGATGTGAACCAGACGCGGCTGGATCTGGCCGCACAGGTGACAGAGGTGGTGCCGGTCAACGTCGCAACCCAGGACCTGGGCGCGGTGACGGCGGGGCTGGGCATGAAGGAGGGGTTCGACGTCGGGCTGGAGATGTCGGGCAACCCGGCGGCCTTTGACCAGATGGTCGAGGCGATGGTGATGGGCGGGCGGATCGCCATGCTGGGCATCCCGCCGGGCAAGTCGGCGGTGGACTGGAGCCGGATCGTGTTCAAGGCGATCACCATCAAGGGGGTCTACGGTCGCGAGATATTCGAAACCTGGTACAAGATGATCGCGATGCTGGAAGATGGGTTGGACATCGGCCGGATCATCACCCATCGTTTCCCGGTGGATGAATTCGAACAGGGGTTCGCGGCGATGCGGTCGGGCAACAGCGGCAAGGTGGTGCTGGACTGGACCGCATAGAGGGGGCTCTGCCCCCCTCGCGGCAGGCCGCGAGTCCCCCGGAGTATTTGGAAAAGAGATGAAAGACGTGGCGGTTGACTCGATTTTGCAGGTGATCGGACATACCCCGTCGGTCTGGCTGGACCGGATGGTGGCGGCGCGGGGGCTGGAGGGGCGGATCCTGGCGAAGCTGGATTACCTGAACCCGGGCTTTTCCAAGAAGGACCGGGCGGCGCTGGGCATCATCGAGGCGGCGGAGGCGGATGGGTCGCTGGCGCCGGGACAGGTGGTGGTGGAGCTGACCAGTGGCAACATGGGGACCGGGCTGGCGATTGTCTGCGGTATCAAGGGCTATCCCTTTGTCGCGGTGATGAGCAGGGGCAATTCGCCGGAACGGGCACGGATGATGGCGGCGCTGGGGGCCGAGGTGGTGCTGGTCGACCAGGCGCCGGGCAGCGTGCCGGGCGAGGTGTCGGGTACCGATCTGGCGCTGGTCGAGGCGGAGGCGCAAAGGCTGACGGCGGCGCGTGGCGCGTTCCGGGCCGACCAGTTTGCCCGCGCCGGCAACGCCATGGCGCATTACCGGACCACAGGGCCGGAGTTGTGGGCGGAGTCCGAAGGCACGCTGACGGCTTTTGCCGATTTTGCCGGGTCCGGCGGGACCTATGCCGGCACGGTGCGGGCGCTGAAGGAACGCGAGCCGGCTTTGCGCGGCTATGTTGTCGAGCCCGAGGGGGCGGCGGTGCTGGCGGGTGAGGACCTGCGGGATGCCGGTCATCCGATCCAGGGCGGCGGCTATGCGATGGCGGATCTGGCCCTGATGGAGGGGGTGCCGGTGGATGGCTACCTGTCGGTCAGCGGCGCGGAGGCGCGCGAGACCGCGCGGGCGCTGGCGCGCGAAGAGGGGATCTTTGCCGGGTTTTCCGCCGGGGCCAACGTGGCCGCCGCGCTGCGCCTGCTGGCCGGGCCCGAGCGCGGCGGGCGGGTTGGCGTAATCATCTGCGACAGCGGGTTGAAGTACCTGTCGACGGATTTGTGGGGCTAGGGCCGCAGCGGCACGCGGCCTCGGTCGGTGAGCAGCCAGCAATCGCGCCCCTGAAACACCGCCGGCACGATCGGGCGGCCGTAGCCTGCACCGCCGTCGAGGTCGATGCGGTTGCCGAAATGCTGCGGATGATCGAGCGCGGTGTGGCCATGCACCACCAGCCACGGGTGCGGGTCCGGGTTGGTCAGGAAAGCGTCGCGGATCCAGACCATGTCCTTTTCGCTTTGCTCAGCCAGCGCGATACCGGGGCGGATGCCAGCGTGCACGAACAGCAGGTCGTCGGTCAGGTGGTACAGGTCGAGGCCGCGCAGGAAATCGACGTGGGCCTGCGGCACCTCGGTCTTTGCCTGGGCGTGCAGGTCTTCCAGCCGGATACGGTCGGGCACCGGCACCCCGTAGGAGGCCAGGGTTTCGATGCCGCCGATGCGGTCGTGAAACCAGTGGTAGCCGACCAGCATGTGAGGGTCGTGGCGGGGGGTGTCCTCCATGAACCATTCAAACATGCGGTCGTGGTTGCCCTTGAGCGTGGTCCACGGGCGGCCCTGCGCCTGTCCCGCGATCAGCCGGTCGAGCACGCCAGCGCTGTCGGGGCCGCGATCGGTGTAGTCGCCGAGAAAGACGATGGGCGCGTCGGCCCCGCCATCGGCGGCGATCAGATCGAGCGCGTGGTCGAGCATGGCGGACTGGCCGTGGATGTCGCCCACGGCATAAAGAGGTGAGGTCATGGAAACGCCTGTTGATGTCAGGCCATTCATGCCTCAATTGCCGCCGGTGCGAAAGGGGACAGTGACCGACGGGTCGTCGATCGGGGCGAGGGTTTCGGCGATCTGATCGCGCAGCCAGCGGTGCGCGGGGGAGCGGGTGCTGCGGCGGTGCCATGCCATGGTGATGGCCACCGGCGGCACATGCATCGGCGGATCGTAGATGTCGAGATCGAGCCGGGGCGCCATCGCCTCGGCCAGCTGGTGCGGGATCAGCGCGATCATGTCGCTTTGCGCGACGGCATAGTAGACGCCGGAAAACACCGGCAGGGTCATGGCGACCTTGCGTTCGCGGCCGACGCGGGCCAGGGCGGCATCGCCCATCGCGCGCAGGTTGCCCTCGGGCGAAAACACGACCTGGGGGATGTCGCAGAACAGGTCGACCGGGATCGTGTCGCCGGGGTGCAGCCCGGCGCGGCGCAGGCGCGGGTGGCCACGGCGCGCGATGGTGACAAAGCGCGACCTGTGCACGCGGCGGGTGTCGATCCAGCCGGGAAAGTCGGTTTCCGGCAGCAGCACCAGATCGACCCTGTAGCGTTCGATGGACTGAACGTGGTTGTCGGGCACCAGATCCACCAGCTGCACCCGCATGTAGGGGGCAATGCGGGACAGACGTTCGGCCAGTTGCGGCATCAGCAGGGTGGCGTAGAAATCACTGCCCGACAGGCGGAAGGTATCCGTGGCAACGGCCGGGTCGAAAACGGTGTTGCCCGACAGCAGGGCCTGGGTGTCCTGCAACAGGACGCGGAGCGGGTCGCGCAGCGAGCTGGCGAAATCCGTGGGCACCATGCCGCGCCCCTGCCGCACGAAAAGCGGGTCGCCCAACGCATCCCGCAGCCGAGACAGCGCCGCCGAGACCGCCGGCTGCGACAGGCCGATGCGGTTGCCCGCCTCGGTCGTGGAACCGGTGGCCAGAAGCGCGTCGAGGACGCGGAGCAGGTTTAAGTCGAACCCATTCAAATTCATTATGTGGATTTCACTTATATAAACAATTCATTTCATTCATGCCATATTTTTTGCCAGCCTGAAACCCGAGGGCACCCGACAGGGCGCAACAGGGACACGGGAGAGGTGGCAATGTCCGCAGGAATTCTGGGACCAGGAAGCATCGACTGGCAGGGAACCCATTACCGGACCCTGCTGGCGACCGCCGACACCGGCGGCGCGATCAGCGTGGTGGACAGCGTGTCGCCGCCCGGCTTCGGCCCGCCGCGCCATATCCATGCCGATGCCGACGAGACCTTTGTCCTGCTGAGCGGCGAGGCGGAGTTCTGGCTGGATGGCGAAAGCTTTGTCCGCACGGTCGGGCAGGCGGTGTTCGTACCGCGCGGCAAGGAACACACCTTTCGGGTCATCGGCGATCAGCCGAGCCGGCATCTGGTGATCCTGACGCCGGGCGGGTTCGAGGGGTTCTTTTACGAGATGGTCGAGGGCCAGTTCACGATCCCCGACGATATGGCCGCGATCACTGACATCGCCGCCCGCTACCACTTGACCTTTACCGGCCCGCCGCTGGGCCATTGAACGAAACGCAACGCTGAAGAAGGGAACGCGCTATGAACGGAATTGCTCGCTATTTCATGATCCTAGGGGTGGTGTCGGTGCTCATCGGCATGATCTGGGGTATCCAGATGTCGGCCACTCAGGACCACGGGCTGTCGCCCGCCCACGCTCATCTGAACCTGCTGGGGTGGGTCACCTTTTCAATCTTTGCATTCTACTATCACGCCGTGCCCGAGGCAGCGGCGAGCCGGTTGGCGCAGATCCATCTGGCGGTGGCGGCGCTGGGGCTGGTCACCATCGTGCCCGGCATCGTGATGGCGCTGACCGGTCAGGGCGAAGGTCTGGCTAAGCTGGGATCGGTGCTGTCGCTGGCGTCGATGCTGATCTTTGGTGCCGTGGTGCTGCGCCGGCAGGGCGCACCGGTTGGCCAACCGGTCGCCGGGTAAAGCCCCCCCCAAAAAACGCAAGACGCCGCCCCGGCACAGGGGCGGCGTCGATTTTTGTTACCGAAACGTGCCGGTGTCAGGCGACGTCGAACTGCAGCGGGCGGACCTGCTGGAACATACCGGTGTCGGTCAGTTTTTTCAGCGTCGGCGCGGGCACCTCTGCATCCACGTAGAGCAGCGCGATGGCGTCACCGCCGGCGTCCTTGCGGCCGAGGGTGAAGTTGGCGATGTTGACGCCGTTTTCGCCCATGGTCTGACCCAGGGTACCGATGATGCCCGGAATGTCCTTGTTGGTGGTGTAGAGCATATGCGCGCCGATCTCGGCGTCGATGTTGATGCCCTTGATCTGGATGAACCGCGGCTTGCCATCGCTGAACACGGTCCCCGCGATGGAACGTTCGCGGGTGTCGGTGACCACCGTCAGCTTGATGTAGCCGTCAAAGGCGCCGGATTTGTCCTGGCTCGTGGTCGAGATCTGAACGCCGCGCTCTTTGGCCACGACCGGGGCGGAGACAAGGTTCACGTCCGGGTTCACGGCCTTCATGATACCGGCCACGACCGAACAGTTCAGCGCGTCGAGGTTCATTTCGGACACCGAACCGTCATAGAGGATGTTGATCGCCTTGATCGGTTCATCCGTCATCTGGCCGATGAAAGCGCCCAGATGACCGGCCAGCTTGACCCAGGGTCCCATGACCTTGGCTTCTTCGGCGGTGACGCTGGGCATGTTCAGCGCGTTCTCGACGGCCCCGGTCAGCAGGTAGTTCGACATCTGCTCTGCGACCTGCAGGGCGACGTTTTCCTGAGCTTCGGAGGTCGCGGCGCCCAGGTGCGGGGTGCAGACCACGTTGGGCAGACCAAAGAGCACGTTTTCCTTGGCCGGTTCTTCGGAGAAGACGTCAAAGGCCGCGCCGGCGACATGGCCGGATTTCAGCAGCTCGGCCAGCGCTTCTTCGTCGACCAGACCGCCGCGAGCACAGTTGATGATGCGCACGCCTTTCTTGGTCTTGGCCAGGTTCTCGGCCGACAGGATATTGGCGGTGGCATCGGTAAAGGGCACGTGCAGGGTGATGAAATCGGCGCGCTTGAGCAGCTCGTCCAGCTCGACCTTTTCCACGCCCATCTTGGCGGCCTTCTCTTCGCTCAGGAAGGGGTCATAGGCCACGACCTTCATCTTGAGACCCAGCGCGCGGTTGCACACGATCGAACCGATGTTGCCGGCACCGATGACGCCCAGCGTCTTGGCGGTCAGCTCGACCCCCATGAACTTGGACTTTTCCCACTTGCCCGCATGGGTCGAGGCGCTGGCCTCGGGGATCTGGCGGGCGCAGGCGAACATCATCGCGATGGCGTGTTCGGCGGTGGTGATGGTGTTGCCAAAGGGCGTGTTCATCACGATCACGCCTTTCTTGGAGGCGGCCGGTTTGTCGATGTTGTCGGTGCCGATCCCGGCGCGGCCGATGACCTTGAGGTTGGTGGCGTTCTCGAGGATCTTTTCGGTCACTTTGGTGGCCGAGCGGATGGCAAGGCCGTCATAGTTGCCGATGATCTCGGCCAGCTTGTCCTTGTCCTTGCCCAGGTCAGGCTGGAAGTCGACATCAATGCCGCGGTCGCGAAAGATCTGAACGGCGGCTTCGGAGAGTTTGTCGGAGATGAGTACTTTGGGGGCCATGATGGTGGTCCTTGATACGGATGTCAGGAGAAGATCCGAGGCGGCCCGCACCGGAATTTTTGAAAAATTCCGTTCGTTTTCTTTGCAAGAAAACGGCGTTCCGCCTCGGCTGTTGCGTGTTCAGGCAGCTTGGGTGAGGGCTGCGATCTCGGCCTCGAAGGCCCAGGCGAGCCAGGGCAGCATCGCCGCGATGTCCGAGGTTTCCACCGTGCCACCGCACCAGATCCGAAGACCGGCCGGCGCGTCGCGGTAGGCGCCGATGTCCAGCGCGATGTTCTCGGTTTCCAGACGCTTGGCCACAGCCTTGGCAAAGGCGGCGCCGTCGGTGATGCGGTCATCGGTGAACTTCAGGCAAACGCTGGTGTTCGAACGGGTCGCATCATCTTCGGCGAGGTTGGCGATCCAGTCGTTGGCGTCGCAGAAGTCGAACACCGCCTGCGCGTTGGCATCGGCACGGGCCTGCAGCCCCTTGAGACCACCGACGGAGCGCGCCCAGTCCAGCGCGAAGAGATAGTCTTCGACCGCCAGCATCGAAGGCGTGTTGATCGTGGCGCCGGTGAAGATGCCGTCGATCAGCTTACCGCCCTTGGTCAGGCGGAAGATTTTCGGCAGCGGCCACGCGGGGGTATAGCTTTCGAGCCGTTCGACCGCGCGGGGTGACAGGATCAGCATGCCATGGGCCGCTTCGCCGCCCAGCACTTTCTGCCAGGAGAAGGTGGTTACATCGAGCTTTTCCCAGGGCAGGTCCATCGCAAAAGCGGCGCTGGTCGCGTCGCAGATGGTCAGCCCGGTACGGTCAGCCGCGATCCAGTCGCCGTTCGGCACGCGCACACCCGAGGTGGTGCCGTTCCAGGTGAACACGACGTCATTGTTGAAATCGACCGAGGCGAGATCGACGATCTGGCCATAGTCGGCGGTTTTCACTTCGGCATCGATCTTGAGCTGTTTCACCACGTCGGTGACCCAGCCGGCGCCAAAGCTTTCCCAGGCCAGCATCTCGACCTTGCGTTCGCCCAGAAGCGACCACAGGGCCATTTCAACCGCGCCGGTGTCCGATGCGGGAACGATGCCGATCTTGTAGTCGGCGGGGATGCCCAGAATTTCGCGCGTGCCTTCGATCGCGGCCTTCAGCTTGTCCTTGCCGATGGCGGCACGGTGCGAGCGGCCAAGAGCGGCGTCGGCGAGTTTATCGAGCGTGAATGTGGGGGGTTTGGCACAGGGGCCAGAGGAAAAACGCGGGTTGGCCGGCCGCGTTGCCGGTTGCTGAGTAGCCATTGCTGCTATCCTTACAGATATATGCCTCTCGTTGGGGAGAGGTGTCCCGCGGATGCAGATACGGGCGCTTGCGGGGTTTCACAAGTCACAAAATGTCGCTAGAGCGCCGCCTGAGACATCAATTGCGACATCCCCGTTGCCGATCGGAAACCTGTATCCATGACCTCTGCTCTTGCCGTCACCCTTCTGTGCAATCCCGCCAGCCCGCGACTTGAGCCGTCGCTGGCCGATTCGCTGAGCAACGCCTGGGGCGGCGGCGATCTGCGCTGGCTGTCGCCGAACGTGGCGGTTGAGTTCTTTGTCGATCGCGCGCCGGACAATCAGGCGCAGGTCTGGGACGACTTGCAGAAGATGGACGTCGACCTGGTGGTGCAGCCCGCGGTGGGGCGGCGCAAAAAAATGCTGCTGGCCGATATGGACAGCACCATGATCCAGCAGGAATGTATTGACGAACTGGCCGACATGGCCGGCGTCGGCGACCGGGTCAAGGATATCACCGCCCGCGCGATGAACGGCGAGCTGGATTTCGAGGGCGCGCTGACGGAACGTGTCGGCCTGCTGAAAGGTCTGCCAGTGGGTGTGATCGACCAGGTGCTGGCGGAGCGGATCACATTGATGCCGGGCGGCCCGGCCCTTTTGGCGACGATGAAGGCCAACGGCGCCTATGCGGCGCTGGTGTCTGGCGGGTTCACCGCCTTTACCGCGCAGGTGGCGGCACAGCTCGGGTTCGACGAAAACCGCGCCAATACGCTGATCGCGGACAACGGAACCCTGACCGGGGATGTGGGGCGGCCGATCCTGGGGCGCGAGGCCAAGGTCGAGGCGCTGGAGCAGATCACCGCGCGGCTGGGAATCACCGAGCAGGATGTCATCGCCGTGGGCGACGGGGCCAATGACCTGGGCATGCTGACCCGCTCGGGAATGGGGGTGGCGCTGCACGCCAAACCGTCGGTGGCGGCGCAATGCGATGTGCGCATCAACCACGGCGACCTGACGGCGCTGCTCTATGTTCAGGGCTATGCGGATGGCGATTTCGCCGGCTGACCTTATTTAACGTTTACTTTAATTAACCATTATGTTAATCAGAGTCGCATGACGACCCTGATCCAATCCTTTGGCGCCCTGTCCGACGAAACCCGGCTGTCGATCCTGGAACAGCTGATGCAGCAGGGCGAGCTGCCCGCCGGCGCGCTGGCGCAGGGGCGCGGCATCACCGCGCCCGCGATTTCGCGCCACCTGAAGGTGTTGCGCGAAGCCGGGCTGGTGCGGCAGCGGGCGGTGGGAACCAAACGCTACTACTCTCCCAACGGGGACGGGCTGCGCCTGATTGCCGACTGGACGATCTCGCGCCGGGCCTTCTGGGAGTCCGGCCTGGACCGGCTGGAGGCCGCGATTCAACAGGACGAAGGATGGCCCGGATGACCGACCTGCATATGACCCGCGACTTTCCGATACCGCCCGAACGCCTGTTCGCCTGGGTCAGCCGCCCCGAGAACCTGCTGAAATGGTGGGGGCCCGAGGGCATGCACGTGCCCGAGGGCGATCTGGACTTTACCCGCACCGGGCCGTGGTACTCGGTCATGGTGAACGGCGACGGCCAGCGGTTCAAGGTGTCGGGCCATGTCACCCACGTGACCCCGCCGACCTCGCTGGGGTTCACATGGGGCTGGCATGATGACAACGACCGGCGCGGGCCCGAAAGCCACGTCACCTTTACCATTTCCGAGGCGCCCAACGGATCACGGCTGATACTCGATCACCGCGATCTGCACGACAGCGATCAGAGCCAGCGCCACGAACAGGGCTGGGCCTCTACCCTGCGCAAACTGGCGGCTCTGCTCGATTAACCATTACCCACGTTCAACAGGAGGAACACGCAATGCCCCAGTTCATGTTTGCCTATCACGGCGGCAAAGCCCCCGACACGCCCGAGGAAGGCGAGAAAATCATGGCGGCCTGGCAGGCCTGGATGGGCGGTATGGGCGACGCCCTGATCCAGCCCGGCAACCCGGTCGGCCAATCGAAAACCGTCAGCGGCGGCGGTGTGTCCGACGATGGCGGCGCCAACCCGGTTTCGGGTTTCTCGGTGGTCAGCGCCGCCGATATCGATACCGCCTGCGAGATGGCCAAGGGCTGCCCGATGGTGGTCAGCGGAAATGGCAGCGTCGAAGTGGCCGAAATCATCGAGATGTAGCCCTGAAGGCTCTTTGAGATCTCAGGTATCCTGAGCCCACGGCGGGCCCCGCGGCGCGGCGGCCCGCTGTAGCCCCGCCCCCGGTTCAGATCAGCCCGGCCGCCGGGCGCACCGATCCAACCTCAAGACCCCGCCGGTTGCGCAGGGGCGCGTTCATGTAGCTGCGCGTTGCCGGGTGGTCGGGGTCCAGCACGCCCAGCCCGCAGAGGATCGTCGCGATGGCGCATTCGCTGGCCCGCGTCGTGCCATCGGCGATCTTGATTGCCACGCCCAGTTTCTGCTCGGGCAGGATGGCGACAAACACCGCCTCGGCCCCGGTCTTGACCACCACGCGGCCGCCCATGGCGCGCATCAGCGCGGTGCAGGCGCGGCCTTCTCCGGCGACCAGCTCGGGATGGCGGGCCATCGCCGCGACCAGTTCGGCGGCCGCCGTGCTCTGCCGGTCGCCGCGCGACCCGGCGCTGGCAAACCAGGCCATCGCGCGGGCCAGCCCGTGTAGCGTGGTCTGGAAATTCGGTGCCGAACAGCCGTCGATGCCAAAGCCCGGGCTGGTCAGCCCGGTGGTTTCCTCAAAGGCTTCCAGCGCGGCCTGCTGCACCGGGTGGTCGATCTCAACATATTCCGGCCCGGCGCCCATGTGCTGGGCCAGCGTGAGAAAGCCCGCATGTTTGCCCGAGCAGTTGTTGTGGATCTGGCAGGGGTTGTCGTGGGCACGGATCAGCCCGTTGCGCGCGTCGATGTCGGCAGGCAGCTGCGGGCCACAGCGCAGGTCGTCATCGCCCAGCCCCAGTGCGTCGAGCCAGGCCTGCACCCGCGTCGTGTGGATCGCCGCGCCGTTGTGCGACGCGCAGGCCAGCGCGAGCTGTTCGCTGCTCAGCCCGTATTTCGCCGCCGCGCCCGAAGTGATCAACGGCAGCGCCTGTACCATCTTGCAGGAACTGCGCGGATAGATCAGCGCCTGTGGATCACCCCAGGCACGCACGATCCCGCCGCTGTCATCGCAGACCACACCATGCCCCAGATGCAGGCTTTCCAGCAGGTCGGCCCGCCAGATTTCAACCATCGGAATTGCCGCGGGATTGGACTTTGGCTCAGGCTGGGCCATTTCACACCTCAATTCTTGGCGATTTCCTGCCAATCGCCCTTTCGCCGGTGGTGCAAAATACGATAGTGTGCGTATGTCGGCAAGCGACGGGACGCAGCAAGACGGTTGATCGAAAACCGCAGGCGGCCCAGGACAAATTGAGGTTAAAGTCAGTCTAGGAGGCTGTACAAATGGGATCGATACGCGCCCGCGTCACAGCGGGCCTGTGCATGGCTTTCTTGGCCACCACCCTTTCCGCGCAAGAGCAAAGCACCAACCGGGTCGCTGCCAAGACGGACTGGAGTGTTTTTGTCGAGGATGATCCGACCGAATGCTGGAGCGTTTCGGCGCCCAAGGAAACGGTCAACACCCGCGATGGCCGGGTCGTGGCCGTGCGCCGCAGCGATATCCTGCTGTTCGTTTTCTACCGGCCCGGCGCGGATGTGCGCGGCCAGGTGACGTTTACCGGCGGCTACCCCTTTGCGCCTGGTTCGACCGTGAACCTGAACATCTCGGGTACCGAATTCGAACTGTTCACCGAGGGCGAATGGGCCTGGCCCGCGACGGCTGCGGACGACAGCAAGATCATCACCGCGATGAAACGCGGCGCCGAGGCGGTTCTGACCGCGCGTTCGGCACGGGGCACCCAGACCAAGGACACGTTCTCTCTGCTGGGCTTTACCGCCGCGATCGAGGACGCGGACAAGCGGTGCGGCGGCTGAGCCGCCCCGCCTCGGGCCTGTCTCAGGCATGAGCGGCGCCCTGACCTTCTGGTTCGACTTCGCCTCGACCTATTCCTATCTCAGCGCCTTCCGGATCGGCGGCCTGGCGCGGGCCGCGGGCATTCGGGTCACATGGCAGCCGTTCCTGCTGGGGCCGGTCTTTGCCGCGCAGGGCTGGACCACCTCGCCGTTCAACATCTACCCCCTCAAGGGCGCCTATATGTGGCGCGACATGGAACGACGCGCAGAGGGGCTGAACCTGCCGCTGGTGCGCCCCGACCCGTTTCCGCAAAACAGCCTGCGCGCCGCGCGGGTGGCGCTGGCCGCGCTCGAATCGGAGCCGGAGGACGGGGGGCCGGCCTTTTGCCGTGCGGTCTTTGCCGCCGAGTTCGGGCAGGGCCGCGATATTTCGGACCCGGCGACGCTGGCTGATTGCCTGGCCGAGGCCGGGCTTGACCGGGCGCTGGCGGCGCGGGCCGATGACCCGGCAATCAAGACCGCTCTGCGCGGGGTCGGAGAAGAAGCCGCGCGGCAAAAGATCTTTGGCGCGCCGAGCTTTACCGTGGATGGTGAATTGTTCTGGGGCGACGACCGGCTGGAACAGGCGCTGGAGTGGGCCGGGCGCGGCTGAGAAAAACTTTTGATCTCGGCGCGAGTTCCTATATGTAGCCGCACTATTCCCCTTGCCACGAGTCGTTCCATGTCCGCCACCGCGCCGATCACCCAGGATGTCATGACCTTTCCCCGGAAACTGCCGGAGGGGCCGGTCAACCTTGTCGGGCTGACGCGCGACGCGATGCGCGAGGCGCTGATCGCCGCCGGCACGCCGGAAAAGCAGGCCAAGATGCGCACCGGGCAAATCTGGCAGTGGATCTATCAGTG
The DNA here is from genome assembly GCF_020171285.1 of Seohaeicola saemankumensis. Classification (GTDB taxonomy): domain Bacteria; phylum Pseudomonadota; class Alphaproteobacteria; order Rhodobacterales; family Rhodobacteraceae; genus JAIUZI01. Next base: position 271,784 of record NZ_JAIUZI010000003.1, on the reverse strand, counting down.
GGGCGTGCGCGACTTCGACGCCATGACCAACCTGGCCAAGGCCTATCGCGCACAGTTGGCCGAGACCTTTGTGATCGAAACCCCCGAGGTCGTGTCCAAGCAGGTCAGCAGCGACGGCACCCGCAAGTACCTGGTCCGCATCGCGGGCGGTCACGAGGTCGAGGTGGTCTATATCCCCGAGGAAGATCGCGGCACACTGTGTATCTCGTCACAGGTCGGCTGCACGCTGACCTGTTCGTTCTGCCACACCGGCACGCAAAAGCTGGTGCGCAACCTGACGGCCGGTGAAATCATCGGCCAGGTGATGATGGCGCGCGACGATCTGGGCGAATGGCCCGTGCCCGGCGCGCCCAAGGACGAAACGCGCCTGCTCAGCAACATCGTGCTGATGGGCATGGGCGAGCCGCTCTATAACTTCGACAACGTGCGTGACGCGATGAAAATCGCGATGGACCCCGAGGGCATCCAGCTGTCGCGCCGCCGGATCACCCTGTCTACCAGCGGCGTGGTGCCGGAAATCGCCCGCACCGCCACCGAGATCGGCTGCCAGCTGGCGATTTCGTTCCATGCCACCACAAACGAGACTCGCGATGTGCTGGTCCCGATCAACAAGCGCTGGAATATCGACGAACTCTGCCAGGCGCTGGCCAGCTATCCCAAGGCCAGCAATTCCGAACGCATCACCTTTGAATACGTGATGCTGCAGGGGGTCAATGACAGCGACGACGACGCCCGCCGCCTGATCCAACTGATCAAGGACCATGGTATCCCGGCCAAGATCAACCTGATCCCGTTCAACGAATGGCCCGGCGCGCCCTACAAACGGTCGTCGAACAACCGCATCCGCGCCTTTGCCGACATCATCTACAAGGCCGGCTATGCCTCGCCCATCCGCACCCCGCGCGGCGAGGATATCATGGCCGCCTGCGGCCAGTTGAAGTCGGCCACCGAGCGCGCCCGCAAGTCGCGCCGCCAGATCGAGGCAGAGGCCGGGCTGGGCAGTTAATACCGGCAACCGGGGCGAAATCCGCCGCGGCCGCCACGTATTGATGACTCCGTTTTGCGCGTTTTCCTTTGACTCGGGCCAATGACCCTGCGTCAGTTGTCAGACTGCAATCACATCTGACCTGGGGGGTACAAATGCCAACAATTACATTCGTTAATGTCAATATCGCTCAAAACACAGTTTTCGATCCAACCTTGACCGCCGGAAGCACGGTCTTCGTGTCCGCGAATTCGACGCTCGTCCATACCGGCGCAGGGTCGATGTGGTCGTTTGGCTTTGACAATGTCAGCTATCAGATCAACGGCGAAATCTTCGGGTCCTGGGACAGCTATGCCAACAACGTGCGTCTGACGGTCGGTACAACTGGTGTCATCAACGAAACTTCCTTTATGCAGATGAACCAATTGTACCTGCACAATCACGGGACCATCCAGTCGCTGACCAACATGGCGATCAGCAAATATGACGACGCTCAGGCGGGATGGAGCAACGATCTGATCGTCTACAACACCGGCAATATCCTGGGCGGTCCCAACAACATCTACGCCGACAGAGGGGTCATCGACTCCAGCGGCGACCGGAACGAGATCGTCAATTTCGGTTTCATCGGCGGCTCGGACCTGGCGATCCGCACCTATGACAACGTCACCAACGATGGGGAAACCTACATCGAGAACCACGGCACGATCGGCGGCGCCATCCAGGTCGGGACCACGACGGCGGACTGGGTCATCAACTCGGGTGACATATTCGGCGACGTCTCGCTGGGCGGCGGCAATGACACCTACCGCGCCATAGATGACGGCAGCGTCGACGGCACCATCAGCGGCGAAGACGGCGACGACACGCTCAAGGGCGGGTCCGGCGACGACGATTTCGACGGTGGCAAGGGCAAGGACACCCTGATCGGCAGGGGCGGCGACGACACCATGAACGGTGGCGGCCAGAACGACACCATGCGCGGCGGCGCCGGTGACGACACCATGAACGGCGACGGCGGAAACGATTCGATGGACGGCGGATCCGGGGATGACACCATGAACGGCGGCGCCGGCAAGGACGTGATGACCGGCGGCTCGGGCGACGACGTGATGACAGGCGGCTCTGGAGCGGATGATTTCGTGATCCTGCGCGACAACGGCAACGACTGGATCACCGACTTTGCCGATGGCATCGACGAAATCGACATTTCGGCCTACGGAATCCTGGCCGCCGATTTCGCAGCTGTCGTGGCTCCGGGTCTGTCGGAAACCGCAAGCGGATCGACCCTGCTGGACCTGTCTGTTCTGGGCGGGTCGGGCACCGTGCTCATCGAGGGCGTCGCGCTGACCAATATCACGGCCGCCGATTTCATATTCTGAGAATCCTGCCGGGGCGGCCCGCCTGCCCCGGCCCTCAGGCGGGTAACCGACCGTCAGAAAACGCTTTGGTCAAAAAACATGTGCACAGCGGGACCAGTCCGCGCTAGCTTTTGAGTAAAGATCCATTTTAACGGAGCACCGTTCCATGATGCGTTTTCTAATGTCCACCGCCGCCCACCTCGTCGGCAATGCTGTCGGTCTGTTGCTGGCCTCGATCCTGTTGGACGGCTTTTCCATCCAGCCTCTGGCCCTGGTGATCGTGGTTGTCATCTTTACCGCGATCGAGGTTGTCGCCTCGCCGCTGATCACCAAGATCTCGATGAAGAACATGCCGCAACTGATGGGCGGCGTCGCCCTAGTCACCACTTTTGTCGGGCTATGGCTGACCGACCTGATTGTCGAAGGGTTCGACGTTGGCGGTGTCACCAACTGGCTTCTGGGAACACTGATCGTCTGGCTGGGCGCATTGATCGCCGGCGTCCTGCTGCCGATCTACGTCTTCAAGAGCCTGCGCGAGGATCACAAAAAGGGCTGAGCACCATCAGCATCCTACCGGTGTATCGGCAGGATACTGTTGCCGGATTGCCGCGCAATCCGGCGTCATGCCCCGGAATTTCCACAATCAGGAACCAATTCAGCCTCGATCAACAGTCAGTTTCGATCCTGTAAACAAAGTTGCAGGAGGTAACGAAATGGCACATGCAGATATTGGCGGCACGATGATCGACTCCCCGGTTCTGGACCTGGTGATGCGCGAACGGGCCAAGGCGCTTTCGCCGCGCGAATGGAAATTCCGGCTGGCTGGCTATGGTTTCGCCATCAAGGACGTGCAGGGCGCACAGGTGGTCACCAAGCTGCCGCAGAACATCGAACTGGGCGTTCTTCCGGCCCACGTCATCTGATTGATCCGGGCCCCTTTCGCCGCGCCGTCAGTCTCGACCCGGGATACGATCACGCGGCGGGCCCGGCTCCCAGTTCTCGATCAGCTCCACCGCCTCGGCGGCGCTATCGACAAACCGGAACAGGTCGAGGTCCTCGGCTGAAATCGTTCCGGCATCGGCCAGCGCATCCCAGTTGATGACCCGCTCCCAGAAGTCGCGGCCAAACAGCAGGAACGGCACCCGTTCCATGCGCCCGGTCTGGATCAGCGTCAGCGCCTCGAACATCTCGTCCAGCGTGCCGAAACCACCCGGAAACACGCAGATCGCCCGCGCCCGCATCAGGAAATGCATCTTGCGGATCGCGAAGTAGTGAAAGTTAAAGCTGAGCTCCGGCGTGACGAACAGGTTCGGCGCCTGCTCGTGCGGCAACACGATGCTCAGCCCGATGGAATGGCCCCCCGCATCCGCCGCGCCGCGGTTGCCCGCCTCCATCACTCCCGGCCCGCCACCCGTGGCAATCACGAAATCCCGCCCGCCGCTGGCAATCGATTTTTCGGTCATCAGCCGCGAAAAGTCGCGCGCCTCGTCGTAGAACGCCGACAGCTCGGCCAGCGTCTGCGTGCGCGCCTTGTCCTTGTGCGCCGGATCCGGGATACGCGCACCGCCGAACAGCACGATGGTGCTGTCGATCCCCTGCTCGTCCAGCAACAACTGCGGCTTCAAGAGCTCCAGCTGCAGCCGCACCGGGCGCAGCTCGTCCCGGCACAGGAATTCATCGTCGGCAAAGGCCAGGCGATAGGCCGGCGACCGGCTCTGCGGCGTATCGGGCACATGTCTGGCGGTGGTCCGGTCCGAATGGGCGTCCCGGAACGGGCTCTGGCGGTCGTCTCTCATCAAGCGTTGTCCCTGCTTGCGTGTACGCCCCAGCCCTATAGGGTTCGCACCGGCAAGACCAGCGGCGAAGGGACCAGATGGATTGGAAATCGGAGATTGACGCGGCCGCGGCCCGAATCGGCGGCCATATCGTGACCACCCCGGTGCTCAAAGTGGCCGGATTCGGGCTGGATTTCCCGATCGAGATGAAACTGGAGCAGATCCAGCACACCGGCACGTTCAAGGCGCGCGGCGCCTTCAACACGCTGCTGTCGAAACCGGTACCCGACGCCGGGCTGGTCGCGGCCTCCGGCGGCAACCACGGCGCGGCGGTGGCCTTTGCCGCCCGCGCCCTCGGACACCGCGCCCGAATCTTTGTCCCTGAAATGGCCGGCCCGGCCAAGATCGCCCTGATCCGCGACGCCGGCGCCGACCTGACCGTGGTGCCCGGCGAATACGCCAACGCAATGGACATGGCCCGCGCCCACGAGGCGGAAACCGGCGCGATGCAGATCCATGCCTATGACGCCCCCGAAACCGTGGCCGGCCAGGGCACCTGCATGCGCGAATGGGATCATCAGGGCCTGCAGGCCGACACCGTGCTCATCGCGGTCGGCGGCGGCGGGCTCATCGCGGGCGCGCTGGCCTGGCTGCAAGGCGCGCGCAAGGTGGTGGCGGTCGAACCGGAAACCTCCTGCGCGCTGCATGCCGCCCTGCAGGCGGGCGCGCCGGTGGATGTGCAGGTCTCGGGCATCGCCGCCAATGCGCTGGGCGCACGCCGGATCGGTTCGATCTGTTTCGATCTGGCCCAACAACAGAACCTCCGGTCGGTACGGGTCGGCGATGATGCCATCGCCGCCGCACAGGCCGCCCTGTGGCGCGAACGCCGTCAACTGGTCGAACCCGCCGGTGCAACCGCCCTGGCCGCCCTGATGTCAGGGGCCTACCAACCCGCCCCCGACGAACGGGTCGCGGTGCTGGTCTGCGGCGCCAACCCCGCCCCGGATCCGTTCCCCTGAGCTTTCATCTCTTCGGCAAATACTCCGGGGGAGTCGCGCGCCGCGCGACGGGGGCTGGCCCCCTCCTGCGCCGCGCCACAGCGCAAGGATTGTCTGTTGCCCCGCCCCCCGCTATAGGGCTGTGAACCTTTTGACCGCCGGAGAAACGCCCCATGTCCAACGCACAACTGGAAGCCGCCATCGAAGCCGCCTGGGAGGCCCGTGACACCATCACCCCCGCCACCACCGGCGAAACCCGCGAAGCCATCGAGGACACGCTGAACGCCCTCGACGGCGGCCAGTTGCGTGTGGCCGAGAAACAGCCGGACGGCCGCTGGCACGTCAACCAATGGGCCAAAAAGGCCGTGTTGCTGGGCTTCCGCATCAAGGACATGGAACAGCAGTCCGGCGGCCCGCAGGGCGGCGGCTGGTGGGACAAGGTCGACAGCAAATTCGCCGGCTGGGGTGACAACCAGTGGCAGGCCGCCGGCTTCCGGGCCGTGCCCAACTGCGTCGTCCGGAAATCCGCCTTCATCGCGCCGGGCGTGGTACTGATGCCGTCCTTCGTGAACCTCGGCGCTTATGTCGACGAAGGCACCATGGTCGACACCTGGGCCACCGTCGGCTCCTGCGCCCAGATCGGCAAGAACGTGCACCTCTCGGGCGGCGTCGGCATCGGCGGCGTTCTGGAACCCATGCAGGCCGGCCCCACCATCATCGAGGACAACTGCTTCATCGGTGCCCGCTCCGAAGTGGTCGAAGGCGTGATCGTCCGCGAAGGCTCGGTGCTGGGCATGGGCGTGTTCCTGGGCCAGTCGACCAAGATCGTCGATCGCGACACCGGCGAAGTCATGTACGGTGAGGTTCCGCCCTATTCCGTTGTCGTCGCGGGCTCCATGCCGTCGAAGAACAACGTCAGCCTCTACTGCGCCGTGATCGTGAAACGGGTTGACGAGCGCACCCGCTCGAAAACCGGGATCAACGAGCTGCTGCGCGACTGATCCGCGACACCGCAGAGGTCCCGGCCGGCGCCGCGACCTCTGCCTTCTCCGCCGCGCGCCCGGCAGTTAGGACAAGGCCATGCGCCGCCTGCTGATCGTCTTTCACAGCCGCACAGGCGGCAGCCGGCAAATGGCCGAGGCGGCGGCGGACGGGGCGCGCGCGGAAATCCAGACCATCCTGCGCCCCGCCGATCAGGCCACGGCGGAGGACGTGCTGGCGGCTGCGGGCTACATCTTCTGCGCGCCGGAAAACCTCGCCGCGCTGTCCGGCCCGATGAAAGATTTCTTCGATCGCTGCTACTACCCCGTGCTGGGCCGGATCGAGGGCCGCCCCTATGCCCAGATGGTCTGTGCCGGATCGGACGGTGAGAACGCCGCCCGCCAGACTGCCCGTATCGCCACCGGCTGGCGACTGAGGGAAGTGCAGCCGCCGATCATCCTTTGTACCCACGCCCAGACACCCGAGGCGATCCTGGCCCCCAAGACCATTGCCGAGGCCGACCTGTCGCGCTGCCGTGACCTGGGGCAGACCATCGCCGCGGGGCTGGCCATGGGTGTTTTCTGACGGCCGGGTGCCGGACACGGCGGATGTTGACCGTAGAGACCACGAAGGATAAGCCCCACGCCATGAGCACGGCAAAGAAACCCAGTCGCCAGCAAGTCTTTACCCTGGTGGTCCAGATCGGACGCAAGGAAGGCGATGGCCTGCCCGAGGGCGCGACCGGCGCGGCGCTGATGTGTTTTGCCTCCGGCGTCGACGAGGCCGAGGCCGTGCGCGAGACCGTGGCCATCCTGAAACAGGCCGATACCGCGCCGCTTGACGTGACGGGTTATGGAACGCTGCAGGACCGCGAGGCCGCCGGTCACGAGATCGAGGCCGAGGAACGCAACCTCATGCAGCGCGCACTGGACGAAAACGCGGTGATCGTGGCCCAGATGACCCCGTTCTTCGACAAGAACGACGGCTGACCCATCCCGCACCGCCACCCCACGCGGTACAAATTTCTTTCAAAGAAATTTGCCAAGAATTTTCGAAAAATTCTTGTCCCGCAGCTATCGCCGGATGCCGAACCACTTGCGGTAGATCTTGTCGTAAGATCCGTCCTCACGCAGGGCCAGCAGCGCCTGGTTCACTTCTTCGACCAGCGGGCTGCCGGTGGGAAAGGCGATGCCATAGTTCTCGCGCAGGAACACCGAGCCGGTCATGCTGGCGAATTCGCGGCCCTCGTGGGTAGCATAATAGGACAGGATCGGCGCGTCAAAGACCACGGCGTCGACATCGCCGGCCTCGAAACCGCGCAGCAGCGGGGCCAGCCCGTCATATCCAGCATAGTCGATCTCGCGGCGTTGCAGGAACCCGGCCGCGGTGGAACCGTCGATGGTGCCGACCCGCCGTCCATACAGGTCGTTGACCCCGTTGACCGATCCGCTGATCGCCTCGACCGTCATCACCGAGGTGATCTTGGCGACAAAGACCGAAACGATGAACAGCGACGAGAACACCAGCACCACGCCGAACATCCGGCCAAACACCGTGCGCGGCATCCGTTCCTCGAAGCCGCCGTTGACCACCACGTTCAGCGCCCACCAGAAGGACGGGAACCACGCCTCGGACGCCGGGCGGTCGAAATAGGGCTGGGCGCGGCGTTCAAACCACCACATCAACATGCCGCCGCCCACCAGGATCAGGAATGCCAGCGCGATCGCGACCAGCAGGTCGGTGGACCACAGGGCCCGCAACAGCGACGGCGCGCCGGCCTGCCCCGCCGGTACCATGATCTGCAGCCCGGCCTCGAAAATCGGCTGGCTGAAATCCATCTGTGTCTCGCGGGCCGATGTGATCGAGATATTCGCAATCGCCAGGTCCGCCGACCCCTCGGTCACCGAGCCCAGCATATCCGAGAACTGATCAACCCGGTTGATCCGGTAATCCCAGCCAAGCTTGTCCGACAGCGCCTGCAGCAATTCGATCGAGAAACCGGTATCAGCGCCGTTCTCGGTCATCGAGAACGGTGGGCGGGTCACCGTAGTCACGTCCAGCGTCTGTGCGGCGGCCCACTGCGCCGTGACCAGGAGAGTCAGGGCCAGAAAGACCGCTCGAAGTCCGAAAAGGAAATGTTTCATATGTCCCGAGCGATTTTCTGCGCGTCTTAGGCGCATTCCGACGTCGGGGCAAGATATTCGCTGGGTCACGCGGCGCGCTGCCCGGCCAGAGTGATGGCGTCGAAGGCATTGAGCACAGGATATAGCGATTGTGCGTGTTCGGGCAGCCCATGCCGGTCAAGTCCGGCCAGTATGCTGGTGCCGAGGCTGTCGCGCCGCCGCCGCATCCGGCCGATGTAAAGTGTCTCGGCGATGCCACCGGCGGCAATCACCGCTTCGTGGTGCGGCAGCAGCAGCTGGGTATAGTGGGTCAACGGCCCGCTGTCGGCCGCCACGACCGATGTCCCGCCTAACAGATGCCGGACCTCGACCAGAACCGACTCGCAGCCGAACATGTACTCGACATCCGATCCCGTCAGCACCAGCCGCTGCGTTGGCGCCACGACGATGTCCTGCAGCAGCCCGAAATACGGCGTCCTGAGCCGCAGCGGCCGGAACAGGCCCCGCGCCGGAACGCTGCGTGTCAGGCGATGCAGGACCGGCACCGCCTGCCCGTCCGAGGTCATCACCAGATCGCCGCGCGACAACTGTCTCACCGCGCGGTAACCGGTCGGCGTCGCCACCGGCGTGTCCGGCGCCAGGGTCGGCATCGGGCCGACCGGCTCGATCATGTCCGACGCGGCGACAAAGCTGACTTCGTCAGCGAGGTATCTGTGCGGCCCGTCGGTCAGCAAGGCGCGCAGGTCGGACAGTCTCAGCGGGCCGGGGGCATGCACGGTGTGCTGAACAATCACGTTCTGATCGGTCTGGTCCATCTGCTCCACCGACAGCAGCCCACTGCGCGCCGGAGCGTCCCAGCTGTAGGTCAGGCGCAGGGTCTCGCTGCGCCCGCTGTCCGAGGTTCGCATCGTCTGATGAACAACGCCGTTGCCCTGATCCAGCACCAGCGTCAGCCCTCCGCCGGGGATCGCCTGTAGCGACAGATGGAACGGCCAGTCACCGTCGTGGTGCACGTAGATCAGCGGCATCGCCTCGCGGGACGTGGGAATGCGGGCTTCGATCACCAGCGATCCCCGCGCCAGCAAACCGTCCGGTCCGCCGGCCGCCACCGCCCCGAAAAGTGTCTGGCCGTCGTGGTCAGAGATGCCAAGCCAGCCCATGTTACGCCGCCCGGCTGTTCAGCTTGAGGATCTCGGCCTCAAAACCGCGCAGGGTCCGGCGCGCGGCGGGGCTGTAGCCGTCGCCGGTCTCGGGGTCCAGCTCGGGGAAGATCGCGCAGATTTCCTGCAACACCCGCTCTTCGAACAGGCTGCAGGTCTGCGGCCCCGGCAGAAAGCTTTCGGTTTCCAGCCCGTCAGAAAAGATCACCTGATGACGGTCGAACATCACGTGCACATAGGTAACGTCGCCGCCGGGGCGGCGGGTCACCGTGTGATCGTTCAGCAGGTCCTTGGCCGCGACCAGCACTTCGCCCGCGCCAAACAGCAGTTCGGCCAGGCTGGTGCAGACCAGAATGCGGTGCTGGGGCGACACCATCACGTCGCCATGGCGGCCAAAGGTGTTGGCGCGGATATGGACGGGGGCGAAATCGCCCTGCGCCGCCACCGTGCGCGCGCCGATCCAGCGCACCGGCTGCGGCCCGTCGTCCAATGTCATCACCATGTCGCCGGGACGCAGGGTTTCGACCGGGCGGTCGCCCTGCGGCGTGGCGATCATCGTGCCCGCAACGAAACAGGGGATCGAGCTGACGTTGACGATGCCGGTATCGGAATTGGCGCCGTTGTCGACCGTATAGGTAAAGTTGAAATCCTCGGTGTCGCCGTCGCCCAGGATGGTGATCGTGCCATCCGTATTCAGCGTCACCGTCTGGCCGGTGTTCAGCAGGACCGCGCTGCCGGCGGTTACCGCCTGGCCGTTGATATGGGTGATGGTCAGCGTGCCGCCGGAGTTGTTGACGTCATTGTCGAGCACATCCAGGGTCCGCGACCCGGTGGGGTTGACCGTGGTATCGTCGGCCATCGCGACCAGATCGGTCTGAATGCTGTTTCCGGCGATCAGAAGGCTGGAATCGTAGCTGCTGTCAGAGACATCGGCGATGCCAATGCGGATGGTGTTCACGACGCCGGGAATGACGGTCATGGTCAGCGTCATGGTGACGGTCAGACCGTCCATTTCCGTGTTATAAGCGTCGCCCGTGTTGTCGAGGAACAGGTTTTCGTTGTTGGTCGCGTTGACGTTGCCGGGATCGGTATCGCCGTCGCCGACTTCCATGTCGACCTGGGTGCCGTTCACCCAGACGCCGACAAAGTCCTGGTAGACCGAATTGACATACTCGGGGTATTCCTCGGACGCGAAAACGAACTGCATCGTCATCACGTTGGAATCGGGAATAAAGCTGATGTCGAGATACGAGGCGTCGTAGGTATTGGTGCCCGCGGCGGCGTTGAAATCGGCGTTGTTGTTGACCCCGCGCGTGTTGGTCGAGGTGTTGGTGTCCTGGTTCGCCTGGCCGTTGGAGTTGGTATAGTGATTGGCCCGCCCGGTGGACAGGATCACGCCGGTGTCGCCCGGTGTCGCGCCCGGAGCCAGCGCATCGCCATTCGAATAGATCGCCGAGGACCGGTTGTCGCCGCTGTAGCTGGCCGAAACAACGGTCACGCCATCGCCAAAGATTTCCTCGGCCATCTGCATGGCATTGGCATTTGTGTACGTCAGCTCTGATGCTGCAACCATGGACTGCCCCAACGCGTTTCTTGTCGACGAGGCAGACGAACCGGCAGCGGGAAATCCCGCGACTCGATAAACACGCGCGCACCGGTGGCGCGGACTGGGAAAATGGGCCGTCGTTGCGGCCTGACTGCTGGGTGACCTGCCTCAGGTCGATTGTTATTAACAGGACGTTACCACGACCACATTGAATCTGTTAAGTGAATTGATGGGGTCCGGGGTTGGCAACGCGACCTTTTCGTCACAAATGTAGCCCTGCGCGGGCACGATTGCGTCCGCAACCAGAACAAGGAGCCCGCCCATGACCGCGACCGACCCCGTTGCCCTGACCGCCAAGCTGATCCGCTGCCCCTCGGTCACCCCCGAAGAGGGCGGCGCGCTGGCGTTGCTGGAGCGGGAGCTGTCAGCGGCAGGCTTTGCCTGCGCGCGGGTCGATCGCGGCGGCGTCGCCAACCTGTTTGCCCGTTGGGGCGACAAGGGGCACGCCCGGACCTTTGGGTTCAACGGCCATACCGACGTGGTGCCCGTGGGCGACGCGGCGGCCTGGACCGTGGACCCCTTCGGCGCCGAGGTGAAAGACGGGTTCCTCTATGGCCGTGGCGCGACAGACATGAAATCGGGCGTTGCCGCCTTTGCCGCCGCCGCCATCGACTTTGTCCGCGATACCCCGCCAAACGGTGCCGTGATCCTGACCATCACCGGGGACGAGGAAGGCGACGCGGTGGACGGCACCACCGCCCTGCTCGACTACATGGACCGCGAGGGCGAGGCGATGTCGGCCTGTCTGGTGGGCGAACCGACCTGCCCCAACACCATGGGCGAGATGATGAAGATCGGCCGGCGCGGCTCGCTGACGGCATGGTTCACGGTGACCGGCGAACAGGGGCATTCCGCCTATCCGCACCGCGCCCGCAACCCGCTGCCGGCGATTGCGCAGCTGATGGACCGCCTGTCCAGTTTTACGCTGGATGAGGGCACCGACCATTTCGACCCCTCGACCCTGGCCGTGGTCACCATCGACACCGGCAACCCGGCAACCAACGTGATCCCGGCGCAATGCACCGGCACGGTCAACATCCGGTTCAACGACACCCATTCCGGTGAGAGCCTGACCAGCTGGCTGCAAAGCGAGGCCGACCGCACCGCCGAGGAATTCGGCGTCGCGGTCGAGGTCAGGATCAAGGTCTCGGGCGAAAGCTTTGTCACCCCGCCGGGGCCGCTGTCGGCGCTGGTGGCCGCCTCGGTCGAGGCGGAAACCGGCGTCATGCCGGAACTGTCGACCACCGGCGGCACCTCGGACGCGCGGTTCGTCAAGGATCACTGCCCGGTGGTGGAATTCGGCCTGGTGGGCAAGACCATGCACCAGGTCGACGAGCGGGTCGAAGTGGCGCAGATCCATCAGCTCAAGGCGATCTACGGGCGGATCCTGGCGGATTATTTCGCCGCCCTGTGATGCGCCGCACCCTGATTGTCATGGTCAAGGAGCCGCGCCCGGGCCGGGTCAAGACCCGGCTTGGCCGCGACATCGGGCTGGTGCCGGCGGCGTGGTGGTTCCGCCACCAGTCCGCCCGCCTGATCCATCGCCTGCGCGACCCGCGCTGGGATCTGGTGCTGGCCGTTTCGCCGGATCGGGAAGGGCTGGGCAGCCGGGTCTGGCCGGATGACCTGCCGCGTGTGCCACAGGGCCATGGCGATCTGGGCGCGCGCATGGCGCGCGTCATGCGCGTGGCGGCCGGCCCTGTCTGTATCGTGGGCGCGGATATTCCGGGGCTGCGGGCGGCGCACGTGGCCCGCGCCTTTGCCACGCTGGGCGCGCATGACGCGGTCTTTGGTCCGGCGACCGACGGCGGCTACTGGCTGATTGGCGCGCGTCACCCCCGCCGCCTGCCGCATGGGGCGCTGCGGGGCGTGCGCTGGTCCGGCCCGCACGCGCTGTCCGACAGCAGCGCAACGTTGCCGGGACACCGCATCGCGTTGATCGACCGGCTGGCCGATGTCGATACTGCCGCCGATCTGAACGCCGCGCCCTGACCCGGGCGGCAAAAATCGCTTTTGCTCATGACGCCGGTCGCGGCCCGTGCTAGGCGATGAACATGACGCGCATCCCTTCCAAACAAGAAATACTCGACTGGATCTCGGCCAACCCGACCCAGGGCTCCAAGCGGGATATCGCCAAGGCGTTCGGCATCAAGGGTGCCGACCGGATCGACCTGAAACGTGTGCTCAAGGAACTGGAGGCCGAGGGCCACCTGGAGAAGCGCAAACGCAGCTACCGCGACCCCGACCGGCTGCCGCCGGTCTCTGTGCTGCAGGTCAAGGCGCCCGATGCCGATGGTGATCTGTTTGCGCGGCCGCTGGAATGGCACGGCGAGGGGATCGAACCCATCGTGTTGGTGTTGCCGCGCGCCAGCGATCCGGCGCTGGGCGAAGGCGACCGCATCCTTGCCCGGCTGACGGTGGTCCATGAAGAGGACCACAACTACGAGGCGCGGCTGATCCGACGCATCGGCACAAACCCGCGCAAGATCCTGGGCGTGTTCCGCAAGGGATCGGAAGGCGGCCGCATCGTGCCCATCGACAAGGGCACCACATCCGAATGGACGGTGCAGGAGGCCGACCGCCACGGCGCCAAGGAGGGCGAGCTGGTCGAGGCCGAACAGGCCGGGCCGAAATCGCGCATGGGGCTGCCGCGCGCACGGGTGATCACCCGGCTGGGCGATCCGTCTGAACCGCGCGCGGTGTCTCTGATCGCCATCCACCAGCATGGCATTCCTGACGATTTCCCGGATGCCGCGATCGAAGAGGCGGACGCCGCGAAACCGCAGGGCCTGTCGGGGCGCAAGGACCTGCGCGACCTGCCGCTGATCACCATCGACCCCAGCGACGCACGCGACCACGACGACGCCTGCTTTACCCAGGCCGACGACGACCCCAAGAACCCCGGCGGCCACGTGGTCTGGGTCGCGATTGCCGATGTGGCGACCTATGTCAAACCGCACAGCGCGCTGGACCGCGAGGCGCGGAACCGGGGCAATTCCACCTATTTCCCCGACCGCGTGGTGCCGATGCTGCCCGACCGGCTGTCGGGCGACCTGTGTTCGCTGCACGAAGGCGTGCCGCGCGCCTGTATCGCCGTGCGCATGGTTCTGGATGCCGAAGGCAAGAAGCTGCGCCACGAGTTCGTGCGCGGGCTGATGCGCTCGGCCGCCTCGCTGCATTACGCCGAGGTGCAGGAGGCCATCGACGGCACCCCCAATGACCGCACCGGGCCGCTGCTGGACGATGTGCTGAAACCGCTTTACGCGGCCTACAAGGTGCTGATGCATCAGCGCACGCTGCGCCAGCCGCTGGAACTGGACCTGCCGGAACGGCGGATCGAGCTGAGCGAGGACGGCAAGGTCAAGTCGGTCAACTTCCGCGACCGTCTGGATGCCCACCGGCTGATCGAGGAATTCATGATCCTCGCCAATGTCTGCGCCGCCGAAACGCTGATCGCCAAACGATCGCCGCTGCTGTTCCGGGTGCACGAGGAACCGTCACCCGAAAAGCTGAACGCGCTGCGCGAGACGGCCCATGCGGCGGGCTATCCGCTGGCCAAGGGGCAGGTGTTGCAGACCCGCCACCTGAACGCGTTGTTGAACGCCGCCGCCGGAACCGACGACGCCGAACTGATCAACATGTCGACCCTGCGGTCGATGACCCAGGCCTATTACAGCCCAGAAAACTTTGGCCATTTCGGGCTGGCCCTGGCCAATTACGCGCATTTCACCTCGCCGATCCGCCGCTATTCGGACCTGATCGTGCACCGCGCCCTGATCAGCGCCCACGGCTGGGGCAAGGACGGGCTGAGCCCGGACGAAATCGAGCGGCTGGAACAGACCGCCACCCATATCTCGGACACCGAGCGGCGGTCGATGATGGCCGAACGCGACACCACCGACCGCTACCTGGCGGCCTATCTGTCGGAGCGGGTGGGCAATGAATTCACCGGGCGGATCAGCGGAATCGCCCGCTTCGGCGCCTTTGTGAAACTGGACGAAACCGGCGCCGACGGGCTGATCCCGATCCGGTCGCTGGGGCGCGAGTATTTCCATTTTGACCGCGAGGCCGGAACCCTGATGGGTTCCGACACCGGGCTGCTGATCGCCATCGGTCAGCGGGTCACCGTGCGGCTGGCGCAGGCCACGCCGGTGACCGGCGGGCTCGAACTGGAGCTGTTGGAGCTGAATGACAAGGCGCTGCCCCGAGCGCCCTCGCCCGCCGGGCGCAGCCCGCGCCGCAAACCGGTCAAGGCCAAGCGCAAGGGCGACAAGGTCAAGCGCAAGGTCACGCGGCGGCGCTGAGCACGCGGGCGGGGTAGATCGCCGCACGCACCGCATCGGCATAGGCCACCAGCGCCGGGCGGTCGGTGATCAGACGGCGCAGCCCGGTTTCCGCCGGCAGGTCGCGGATCATGTCAACCACCGGCCCGGCAACGGCATCGGCGGCGGTGGGCGTCGCCCCGAACAGGAACGGCCCGTCCCCCAGCAGGGTTTCCAGCGCGATCACGTCCTTGCCCAGCCGGCGCAGGCGGTCTTCCTCGCTGAACTGTGCGATGCCCTGCCCCATCAACCCGGCGCGCACCTGGGCCTGCACCTCGCCCGCGACGGCCTCGCGCGCGGGGGCCGGAACCTCGGCAAAGAACTGGTCGCGCAGGATCGGCCAGACGTCCGGGTGCAGCCAGCGGTCATGCACCAGCCCGACACGCAGACTGTCCTCGACCATGCGGATCACGGCATGCGACAGCGCCCGCTGCGCGGCGGTCAGGCCGGGGTTGAAATCGGCGCCCTGCGCTTCGAGGTACTCCTGGATATGATGGCTGTCGGGGATCAGCCGGTCGTCCACGCGCAGCACTGGCAACCGGCCCAGCGGCTGCGCCGCCAGATCGCCGGTATACTCTGCCTGCCAGTCCTGTCCGCTCATGGTCAGCAGGCACATCGCCTTCAGGCCAAAGGGGCTGTGGCTGGGCAGGTGGTCGGAGCCGTGAAAGGTGAGAAGGGTCAGCATCGGGTGTCTCCTTTGAATGCGATGCGGACTGCCTAACACCCCCTCTTGCCAGTTTTTGTCAGCAAGTGGCAGTATCACCGGACCATGACCCGAACCGAACGGCTGTTCAAACTGATGCAGGCGCTGCGCGACCTGCCTGCCCCCGCCACCGCCCGGCAGCTGGCGGACGAACTGTCCGTCTCGATCCGCACGATCTATCGCGACATCGACAGCCTGCGCGGCCTCGGCGCCCAGATCGACGGTGAGGCGGGCTTTGGCTTTACCCTGATCGAGGACGCCACCCTGCCACCGCTGGGCTTTACCCCCACCGAGATCGAAGCGCTGGTGCTGGGCCTGCGCGAGGCCGAACAGATCGGTGATCCGGACCTGTCAGCCGCCGCCACACAGGTGCTGCGCAAGCTGCAGGGCCGGTTGCCGCCGAGCCAGGCGCACCGGCTGCGCCATGCCACCCTGACCGCACACCGGTTCGACCGGCCCGCGGTGCCCGAGATCGACGTCGCCGCCCTGCGCCATGCCACGTGGGAGGAAACGGCCGTGGAATTTGCCTATCGCGACGCACAGGGCGCGGCCTCGCATCGGCGCGTCGACCCGCTGGGCATCGTCTATTTCGACCGTGCGTCGATCCTGGTGGCCTGGTGTCACCTGCGGCAGGATTTCCGGCCCTTCCGGCTGGATCGGATGGCCGATCTGCGGGTGACGGAGCAATCGTTTCGCCCAACCCGCGTGCCGCGCCTGCGCCAGGCGCTGGCCGCGCTGCAGGCGCGCCCGGCCCCGGCGGATCCCCGCACGCCGCCCGCCACGGGGTGATTGTCCTCTTTGTGGAAACGGTGTTTCGGGCTACACTGCGGCCAGAGCAGTCTAGCAGGATCTACATGATGCGCACCGCGTACTACGCCGCGATTCTGGCCGCCGGCACAGCGTCGGCGTCCCTTGCCAACCCGATTGACCAGTCGCTGCGCCCGCTGATCCGCCCGGATCGCGCCCCCGAAAATGTCGCGCTGGCGTCCGCCGAAGGAACCACCGCCATGCGGCCCATTGCACGCCCGCTGACCACCCGAACCTCTACCTCGCCATTGCCCGTGGCCGGGGAAAACGCGAGGTTCCAGAACTGGATCGGCGCGTTCAAGGACCGGGCAGAGGAACAGGGCATAGACCGCCGCGTGCTGGACCGGGCCTTTGACGGTGTGCGCTACGACGCCGATGTGATCCGGCGCGACCGCAACCAGTCGGAGTTCACCAAAACGATCTGGGATTACCTCGACACCGCCGTGTCGGACGCGCGGATCGCCAATGGCCGCAAGGCGCTGGACCGGCAGCGCGCGACGCTGGACAAGATCGAGGCGACCTATGGCGTGGAGAAAGAAATCGTCACCGCGATCTGGGGGCTCGAGAGCGCCTATGGCAGCTTTCGCGGCTCGAACTACGTGATCGAATCGCTGGCGACGCTGGCCTTTGACACCCGCCGCGCGCGGTTCTTCGAAGAGCAGCTGATCGAGGCTCTGAAGATCCTGCAGAGCGGCGACACGGTGCCCGCAAACATGACCGGCAGCTGGGCCGGGGCGATGGGACACACCCAGTTCATGCCGACCTCGTACCAAAGCTATGCTGTTGATTTTACAGGAGATGGCAAGCGCGACATCTGGTCGAACGACCCCTCTGACGCGCTCGCTTCGACCGCTGCCTACCTCAAGCACTTTGGCTGGACCACCGGGCAGCCCTGGGGCGTCGAGGTGACGCTGCCGCAGGGCTTTGACTTTACGCTGGCCAACCGGGACATCACCAGACTGCCCTCGGACTGGGCGCGGATCGGCGTGGTCGATACCAAGGGTCAGCCGGTGCCCGACCACGGGCCGGCGGCGGTGCTGCTGCCCGCCGGCGGGGCGGGGGCGGCGTTCCTGATCTTTGACAACTTCGAGGTCATCGAACACTACAACACCGCCGATGCCTATGTGATCGGGGTGGGTCATCTGGCCGACCGCATCGCCGGTGGACCGGCGATCCGGTCCGACTGGCCGCGCGAGGACCGGGCGCTGACCTTTGCCGAGCGCAAGGAGTTGCAAGAGCGGCTGACCAATGCGGGCTTTGACACGCAGAAGATCGACGGCAAGATCGGGCCGCTGACGATCGCCTCGGTGCGGGCCTATCAGCTGGCCAATGGCATGCTGCCCGACGGCTATGCCTCGCTGCGGGTGCTGAAAAGCCTGCGGCGGTTCTGACCGTTTTGTACCCCTCGTCAAACCGGGTTTGACCGTTTTGTACAAACCGGATCGGGCGAACATTAACCCTTTGGCAAGGGAATGGATCGGATCGGGCGGGGTCTTGGCCGGCTTCGATCCGCGATGAGGCGCGCGGGAATGGACGAGGCGGACACAGACCGGACACCGGCACGGGCGGCGAAGCGAACGGCGGCGCGGATGGCGCTGGGCTGGTATGCGATGTGGGCCGTGGCCTATCCCGTCCTTGTGCTGGTTCCCAAGGGTGACCCGCCGGACTGGCTGGTCATGGCGACACTGGCAGTGCGGGTGACGGGCCTTGGGCTGGCGCTGGGTGCGTTGCTGATGGACATGCGCGCCGAACGTCAGGGCATCGCGGCGACGCTGTGGGTGCGCGCGCCGCTGGTGATCGCGCTGCTGTTCTCGGTCCATTATCTGGACGACGTGGTGAATGCGCTGACCGGCGCCACCCTGTGAGCGACAGGCCGGCCCCGTGAGGGACCAAAACCGCTGGCCTCTGCGCATCGGGCAGAGGCCGGACGCCTCCGGCGGGAGTATTTGGGAAGAGATGAAACGAGGGGCGGCGACCCCTCGCAGTCGGTGTCTCTGGGCCGTGATCAGCCGGGGCTGAGCCCGCGCAGACGTTCGGAGCGGCGGCGCAGCAGTTCGACCGTGGTCAGGAGCGCGATGGAGATGAACACCAGGATCGTGGCCACCGCCAGGATGGTCGGGCTGATCTGTTCGCGCAGGCCGGTGAACATCTGCCACGGCAGCGTCTTTTGCCCGGCCGACCCGACGAAGAGCACCACGACCACCTCGTCGAAGGAGGTGATGAAGGCGAAGAGCGCGCCCGAGATCACGCCGGGCATGATCAGCGGCATCTGTACCCGGAAGAAGGTCGTCACCGGATCCGCGCCCATGTTCGCCGCCGCCCGCGTCAGCGAGCGGTCAAAGCCCACCAGCGTCGCGGTGACGGTGATGATGACAAAGGGAATGCCCAGCACCGCGTGGGCCAGCACCACGCCCATATAGGTGCCTTGCAGGCCAATCCGGCTGTAGAAGAAATACATGCCGGCGGCGGAGATGATCAGCGGCACGATCATCGGCGAGATCAGGATCGCCATGATGGCACGCCGGAACGGTACATGCGGCTGGCTGAGGCCAATGGCCGCCAGCGTGCCGAAACCGACCGACAGGATCGTCGCCGCCGGCGCGATCCGCACCGAGTTCCACAGCGCCTGTTGCCAGTCGTCGTTGGTGAAGAAATCGCGGTAGTGTTTCAGCGAATAGCCTTCGGGATCGAAGCGCAGCATTTCCGGGGTGAAGGTAAAGAAGTCCTCGGCGTTGAAGCTGAGCGGCATCACCACGATGATCGGCGTGATCAGGAAGACGAAGATCGCGCCACAGATCACCCGGAAGGCGTAGTGCCACAGCACCTGTCCGGGGGTCAGGTAGGGCACCAGTTTGGCCCGGTAGCGGCCGAGGCCGATCCAGTAGGTGAACCAGCCGAAGAACCAGCCGAAGATCGCCCCCACCACGACACCCGGCAGGCCGCCGAAGAAGAACCCGGCCACCGCAAAGAGCGCGACATAGGCCCAGCGCGCCATGCGTTCCTGATCGTCGCCCAACACCTGCAGCGCGACATAGCCCAGCGCGGCCACGATGGCGGCGCCGATCAGGATGCCGAGCAGGGTCGAGCCCTGCGCCGCGCCGACAAAGATGCCGGCGAAGGCACCGGCGGCGGCCACCACCGGCAGGGTGAAAGAGAGGGGTTGTTTCTGGATCGGTGTCAGAATGGCCATGTCCGTTACCCCAGCTTCACGTTGTCGATGCCGACAATCTTGTCATAGACGTAGTAGAGCAGCAGCACGACACCCAGCAGGATCGTGCCCAGCGCCGCCGCCAGCCCCCAGTTCAGCGAGGACGAGATGTGGTAGGCGATCCGGTTCGAGATGAAGGTGCCGGTGGTGCCGCCGACGATTTCCGGCGTGATGTAGTAGCCGATCGACAGGATGAAGACGAGGATCGAGCCGGCGCCGATGCCCGGCACCGATTGCGGGAAATAGACCCGCCAGAAGGCGGTCCAGTTCGTCGCGCCGAGGCTCTTGGCCGCCCGCAGGTAGGTGGGCGGAATCGTCTGCATCACCGAGTAGAGCGGCAGGATCATGAACGGCAGCAGGATATGCGTCATCGCGACGATGGTGCCGAACTGGTTGTTGATCATCACCAGCCGGGCGTCATCGGCCACCAGCCCCAGCCAGACCAGCACGTCATTGATCACGCCCTGTTGTTGCAGCATCACCTTCCAGGCCGAGGTCCGCACCAGAAGCGAGGTCCAGAACGGCAGCAGCACAAGGATCATCAGCAGGTTGGCGGTGCGCATCGGCAGGTTGGCGAGAATCCAGGCCACCGGGTAGCCGAGCAGGATGCAGGAGCCGGTGATCACCAGCGACATGAACATGGTGCGCTTGAACAGCTTCATGTAGATCTGCTGGTTTTCCGGGCGCGGTTCGATGCCGTCGGGAGATTTCTGAAGGTCGACCGCGTTGAGGAAATAGCCGTTGGTGTACTTGGGACTGTACATCTTGACGGTTTCCCAGACCTCGGGGTCGAGCCAGTCTTTGTCGATGTCCTCGAAGAAGGCGGTGTAGGAGGTCACCGGGATCGTGTCGAGCCCGGCCTGAGCGGCCTGCAGCACATCGGCGCCGGGGCCGGTATAGGCGGCGACATCGGCGGTGGCGAGATCCTCGGCCAGGGCGACATAGACCGCTTCCCAGGGGTCCTCTTCAGCGACGGTGTCGCCGTCGGCGATGGCGGTAAACACGGCGAAATCGGTATAGGCCAGCGCGGTGAGCGGCAGCAGGTCGGTGATGGCCTGCGACGGGGCGAAACCGATGTCGGCCTTGGTCGATTCGTCGGTCATGTCGCCAAAGCGGGCCTTGCGGGCGGTGACCAGCGCGTCAGAGGCCGGGCCGGAGCCGGTCATCATCGTGTACCAGAATTCGCCTTCGTCGAGCTGTTTGTCGATCTTCTTGAAGGCTTTCTGATAGTCCTTGCCGAGATCGTCGAGCTTGCGCCCGGAGGAGCGGAACAGCGAGGAGACGCCGGTTTTTTCATAGTTCAGGCGGGTGCCGAGCTTGGTGTGTTCCTTGGCTTCGGCGGCCAGGAACAGGTCGAAGTAGAGCGCCTTGAACACCTCTTCGCCGGGGGGGTTGCCGGTGGTGCCGTCCCAGTCGGAGAGTTCGCGCACGGTGGCGGGCATGGTTGCCGAGACGATCTGGTTTTCGACCGAGCGGAACAGCATGTCGGCGATGGGCGCGATGAAGGTCAGCAGAACAAACAGAAGCAGCGGCGCGATCAATGCCAGCGCGCGCAGTTTCTGCATCCGTAGCGCCCGGGCGAGGCTGCGTTTCAGCGGGGTGCCATCGGCGGCAAGTACCGGTCCGTCCTGGGTCGCGTCGCTCATATCTGCTCCCGAATCTCTTGGATCGTTGGGCCGCGGTGCCAGCCGGGCGGGCCGGGATGCGGGGGGTGCGGGGGGCGTCGGGCGCCCCCCCCGGTGTCGGGTCATTCAGACCGGCTTACTTGGCCAGCCAGGCCTGGAATTTCGCTTCGATGTCGTCGCGATAGTCGGCCCAGAACTCGTAGTTATAGAGGAACGTGTTCTTGGCGTTGTTGGGATCGGTCGGCATGTGCGGCGCCATGTCGATGCCCAGTTCCGCGTGCTGACCGACCAGCGGCGCCGAGGAGGCGCGGGCCGGACCGTAGGAGATGTATTTCGCCTGATCCGCCAGACGCTGGGTGTCGGTGGCGAACATGATGTAGTCCAGCGCACGGGCCTGACGCTCGGGGCTCAGGCCGGTCGGAATGATCCAGCCGTCCAGATCGAACACCTGCGCGTCCCACAGCATGGCGACGGGCTGGTTCTGCTCTTCGATCACGCTGAACAGGCGGCCGTTGTAGGTCGAGCCCATGACCACTTCGCCGTCGGCGAGCAGCTGCGGGGTGTCGGCGCCGGCGGACCACCAGATCACGCTGTCCTTGATGGTGTCGAGCTTGGCCAGCGCTTTTTCCTGGCCTTCTTCGGTGCCGAGCACGTCATAGACGTCTTCCTTGGCCACGCCATCGCAGAGCAGCGCCCATTCCATGTTGTTGATGGCGCGCTTTTCCAGCGACCGCTTGCCGGGATAGGCTTCGAGATCGAAGACGTCGCAGATGTCATCCGGCGGGGTGTCGCCGACGAGGTCGGTGCGGTAGCCGAAGGTGGTCGAATAGACGATCTGCGGAATGAAGCAGTCGCCGACCAGCATGTCGCCAAAGTCATCCTCGGCCGAGGTGCCGTCGGGGGCCGCCGCCAGATGCTCGTCCGGGTCGATTTCCATCGCCAGACCTTCGTCGCACAGGCGCAGCGCGTCCGAGGCCACCACGTCGACCACGTCCCAGGTCACGTTGCCCGCTTCGTTCATCGCGCGCAGCTTGGCGACCGCTTCGGCCGAGCTTTCGTCGTTGATGATCTTGACGCCGGTCTTTTCCATGTAGGGCTCGTGATAGGCCTTGAGCTGCGACTTGGAATAGGCGCCGCCCCAGCTCACGATGGTCATTTCATCGGCCATGTCGGCCGCGAATGCCATGGGTGCACAGATCGCCGTGGTCGCAACCAAAGCTGTCAGTGTCTTGAGTTTCATATTTGGACTCTCCTTGTTGAGTTTCTTTGCAGAAGCCCCGGTCATGAGTGGATTTCCGTTGCCGGGGTTTTGGTAGCCGGGTCCCGGCGCCGTTCAGGCGTCCAGGGCGCGGCAGTCTTCGGGCAGCCAGCCGATTTCGATCTGCTGACCGGGCGTCAGGCGTTCCACGTCCGGCGCGTTCCGGGTCTTGATGACGAATTCGTCATTGCCGGCGACCTTCAGCCGAGTGCGGAAGATGTCGCCCATATAGATGAACTCCATCACCTCCGCCTTGAGCGTGTGCACGCCCTCCTGCAGACGCTCTTTGTTGTATTCCACCCGCTCGGGGCGGATCGACACGCGGGTTCGTTCGCCGGGCTTGCTGACGTTGATCGGCTTGCAGTCGATCAGTTCGCCATCGTCCAGCTCGACCAGCGCCTTGCCGTTCGCAATCTCCTTGACCGTGCCTTCGAGCGTGTTGTTTTCGCCGATGAACTGCGCGACAAAGCTGTTTTCCGGTTCCTCGTACAGCTTGTCGGGCGGCGCCAGCTGCTGGATGCGGCCATCGTCGAACACGGCAACCCGGTCCGACATGGTCAGCGCCTCGGTCTGGTCGTGGGTCACGTAGACCACGGTGATGCCGAGGTTGTCGGCGATGCGCTTGATCTCGAACTGCATGTGTTCGCGCAGCTGCTTGTCCAGCGCGCCCAGCGGTTCGTCCATCAGGACCAGCTCGGCCTCGAACACCAGCGCGCGGGCCAGCGCGATGCGCTGCTGCTGACCGCCGGACATCTGTGCCGGACGCCGGCCGCCAAAGGCGCCCATCTGAACCATATCCAGCGCGCGCTTGACCTTTTCCTCGCGCTCGGACTTGCCCATCTTGCGGACTTCGAGCGGGAAGCTGAGGTTTTCGGCCACCGTCATGTGCGGGAACAGCGCGTAGTTCTGGAACACCATGCCGATGCCGCGTTTGTGCGGCGGGATGTTGTTGATTGAAACACCGTCCAGCCGGATATCGCCGTGGGTGGCGGTTTCGAACCCGGCCAGCATCATCAGGCAGGTTGTCTTGCCCGACCCCGAGGGCCCCAGCATTGTCAGGAATTCGCCTTTGGGCAAGGCCAGGTTCAGATCCTTGACGACTAGGTTTTCGCCATCATAGCTCTTTTGCACGCGCTCGAATTCAACGAACGCACCGTCGCTTGATACATCAGCCAAAACAGGCTCCCCATTGGTTTTAATCCGCGGTCTGACGCCGCTTTCCTCTTAACTAAAACCCGCAAGTCGTTTCGGTGCAACCAGTTTGCGACACTAATGAGACGATTGCGACAGCCGCAAAAGATTCGGGCCGCTCTATTTGTGGCTGCCTAATCGGTGACCACTACATAATGACAAGTCTGCCGCGTGGCCGTGCTGAAAAAAGAATCGGCTTTCTTCCCAGAACCTCGAAAAATCCCTTTTCGCCCGGCATTGCCTGTGTCCAAATGACCCGCAGCCACTTGCAAGGGAGACACCAATGCCCGCAGCCAACCTACCGTTTTCCGGCGCCGAATATGACCGCCGCCTGGCCAAGACACGCGCCGAAATGGCCGCGCGGGGGGTGGACGCGCTGTTTGTGACCGACCCGTCGAACCAGGCCTGGCTGACGGGGTATGACGGCTGGTCCTTCTACGTGCACCAGGGGGTGATCGTCCTGCCCGATGCCGACCCGATCTGGTGGGGCCGCAACCAGGACACCAACGGCGCGCTGCGCACTGTTTGGATGGCGCCCGACCGGGTGCGGGGCTATGCCGACCCCTACGTGCAATCGACCGAGCGCCACCCGATGCAGGATCTGGCCAAGCACCTGCGCGACCTCGGGCTGGAAAAGGCGCGGATCGGGGTCGAGATGGACAACTACTATTTCTCGGCCAAGGCGATGGAGGTGCTGCGCAGCGAAATGCCCGGCGTGGCCTGGCAGGATGCCACCGCGCTGGTCAACTGGCAGCGCGCGGTGAAGTCGGAGGCCGAGATCGGGTTCATGCGCAAGGCGGCGGCGATTTCCGAAAAGATCGTCGACGGGGTGCTGGAGCGGGTCGAGCCGGGCGTGCCGAAAAACGAGATCGTCGCCGAGATTCTGCGCGACGGGGTGCGCGGGGTGGGCGACGACTGGGGTGATTACGCCGCCATCGTGCCGCTGTTGCCGTCGGGCAGCGATGCAGCCGCGCCGCACCTGACATGGGACGGGCGCCCTTTTGCCAGCGGTGAGGCGACGTTTTTCGAGATCTCGGGCTGTTACCGGCGGTATCACGCGCCGTTCTGCCGGACGGTGTTTCTGGGTACGCCGCCCGATTTCCTGAAACGCGCCGAGGCGGCGCTAGTCGAGGGGCTGGAGGCCGGGCTGGACGCCGCGCGCCCCGGCAACCGGGCCTGCGACATCGCCAATGCGCTGGCGGCACCGCTGGAACGGGCCGGCATCGAACGCGGCGCGCGCTGCGGCTATCCGATCGGGCTGAGCTATCCGCCGGACTGGGGCGAGCGGACGATTTCGCTGCGGTCCGAGGATCAGACGGTGCTGGAACCCGGCATGACGTTCCATTTCATGCCGGGGCTGTGGATGACCGACTGGGGGCTTGAGATCACCGAAAGCATCCTGATCCGCGACAGCGGCCCGGCGGAGACCTTCTGTAACCGGCCCCGGCAGCTGTTTGTAAAGCCATGACCGGGCAGCTGGCCGATACCGTCAGCCTGCTGCAGCGGCTGATTTCCTATCCCACGGTGTCGGCCGACAGCAATCTCGAGATGATCGCCGAACTGGCCGACCGACTGGGCCGCGCCGGGGCGCGGGTTGATCTGTTTCAGGACGCCACCGGGACCAAGGCCAACCTGTTCGCCACGCTGGGGCCCGAGGGCGACGGCGGCATCGTGCTGTCGGGGCATACAGACGTGGTGCCGGTCACCGATCAGGACTGGTCCAGCGACCCATTTGACCTGCGCGAGGACGGCGGGCTGTTTTACGGGCGCGGCACCTGTGACATGAAGGGGTTCATCGCAGCCGCCACGGTGATGGCCGAGCGATACGCGCAACTGCCGCTGCGCCGGCCGCTGCATTTCGCCTTTACCTATGACGAAGAGGTCGGGTGCCTGGGTGCGCGGGCGCTGGTGCCGGAACTGCAGCGGCGCGGCATCCGTCCGGCAATGGCGATCATTGGCGAGCCGACCAGCATGCGGGTGATCGAGGGGCACAAGGGCTGTTGCGAATATACGGTGCGGTTTTCCGGGCTGGAGGGCCACGGATCGGCGCCCGAACGCGGGGTGAACGCGGCGGAATACGCGGTGCGCTATGTCACCCGGCTCATGGATCTGCGCGGCGACCTGATGGTCCGCGCGCCGCAGGACAGCCCGTTTGAGCCGCCCTGGACCACGATCAACGTCGGCCGTGTGGCCGGCGGCGTGGCGCATAACGTGATCGCGGGCAAGGCCGAGGTCGATTGGGAAATGCGCCCGGTGCAGGATGGCGACCGGGTTTTTGTCAACGACGCCATCGGCGCCTATGTGCATCACGACCTGCTGCCCGCGATGCGCGCGATCTGCCCCGAGGCCAGCATCGAGACAGAGGTGATCGGAGAGGTCGCCGGGCTGGAGGTGATGGACGACAACGCCGCCCGCGATCTGGTGACCGGGCTGGTGGGCGCGAATGGCGCCGATGTGGTCCCCTTTGGCACCGAGGCCGGGCTGTTCCAGCAGATGGGCATGTCGGTGGTGGTCTGCGGGCCGGGGTCGATTGATCAGGCGCATAAACCGGATGAATTTATCAGCCTCGACCAGCTGTCCGCCTGTCTGGACATGCTGGAGCGGTTGGGCGGATCCTTGCAATAACGGCACTATTACGGCGTTTTTGCCGGATCTTTTTTTGGGTCCAGACTGCGCTGGAGGTTGCCGCGCAACTGGTTGATCTTGTCGCGCAGTGCCGCCAGTTCTGCCAGCGGCAGACCGGTCGCCTCGAACACGCAGGCCTGGATGCTCTTGGTTTCCTCGCGCAGGGCGCGGCCCTTGTCGGTGAGCGAGACCATCAGCGCGCGCTCGTCCTCGGGATTTCGCCGCCGTTCCACCAGACCGCCCGCCTGCATCCGTTTCAGCAACGGCGTCAGCGTGTTGGATTCCAGCCCCACCGCCGCACCCAGCGCGCGCAGGGGCAGGGTCTGGTCGGCCAGTTCCATCAGCACGATGTATTGCGGATAGGTCAGGCCAAAAGGCTCTAACAAAGGGCGATACACCCGCCCCATCGCATGATCGGCGGCATAGAGCGAGAAACACAGCATTTCGGCGGGGGATTCGACGTATCGGGACATATGCATATATTTAATCGTGCGCGATCTAATCGCAAGGGGTTGCAAATCGTGCTAGCGCAGCTATTTAAATCGTACACGATCTAATCGCTTACGATTCTTTTGGAGACCGCCATGAAAATCACCCCCGCCTATACCGCCCACGCCACAGCAACCGGGGGCCGCGACGGCGCCGCCCGGATCGCGGAAAACCCGCTGGAGATCGCGCTGGCCACGCCCGTGGCGCTGGGCGGCAGCGGCAAGGGCAACAACCCCGAACAGCTGTTTGCCGCCGGTTACGCCGGTTGCTTTCTCAGCGCGATGAACCACGCCCCCCGGCTGGACAAGACGCTGCCGAAGACCCCCGCCGATGCCGAGGTCAGCGCCGCCGTATCAATCGGCCCGCGCGAGGACATGGGCTTTGGCCTGGCGGTGACGCTGGAGGTGACCGTTCCCGGCGTCGACCGCGCCGAGGCGCAGCGGCTGATCGATTTTGCGCACAAGGTCTGCCCTTATTCCAACGCCGTGCGCGGCAACATCGACGTCACCGTGACGCTGGTCTGAAACGAAAAACGGCGCGGGAATTCCCCGCGCCGTTTGCTTTAATCCTGACCGGTCGGCTTATGCGCGGACCAGCTTCTCGTAATCCTCGGCGATCTGCCGGGTCAGCGCGCCGACCTCGAAGGTATAGTCGCCGATCTGGCCCACCGGCGTGACCTCGGCTGCGGTGCCGGTCAGCCAGCACTGTTCAAAGCTTTCCAGCTCTTCGGGCATGATGTGACGCTCGTGCACCTTGATCTGGCGGTCTTCGAGCATGCCGATCACGGTCTGGCGGGTCAGCCCGTTCAGGAAACAGTCGGGCTTGGGCGTGTGCACCTCGCCGTCCTTGACAAAGAAGATGTTGGCGCCGGTCGCCTCGGCCACGTAGCCGCGGTAATCCATGAACAGCGCGTCGGAACAGCCCTTGGCTTCGGCCGCGTGTTTGGACATGGTGCAGATCATATAGAGACCGGCGGCCTTGGCGTGCACGGGGATGGTTTCCGGGCTGGGGCGTTTCCACTTGGAAATGTCCAGCTTGGCGCCCTTCATCTTGGCGTCGCCGTAATAGTTGCCCCATTCCCATCCGGCGATGGCCAGACGCACCGGGTTGCGGGCGGCTGAGACACCCATGTCTTCGCCCGCGCCGCGCCAGGCGACGGCGCGCACATAGGCGTCGGTCCAGCCGTTGGCCTTGAGCATCTCGTATTTCGCGGCCTCGATTTCATCGACGCTGTAGGGGATCTCGAAATCCAGCCATTCGGCCGACCGCCGCAGGCGTTCCGAATGTTCGCGGCTCTTGAAGATCTTGCCGTTGTAGCAGCGTTCGCCCTCGAAAACGGAGCTGGCGTAATGCAGGCCGTGGGTCAGAATATGTACGTTTGCGCTGCGCCAGTCGACCAGCTTGCCATCCAACCAGATCAGACCATCACGATCATCATAACCCGACATTGCGCATCCTCCTGTACATGAGCGCTTTGCATTTATTGCGCAACTTAGGGCCGCTACGGACATAAAGTTGCGTCAAAACTGCGATTCGATACCGCTTCGCTCTTGGAATGTCAACAAGGCTGACGTAAACTGATCAAAACAGGGAGCGAGGGGCACATGTCTGACAGTCGCGCAGCGCAGGTATACGGCGGCGAAAGCCTGCTTTTTCTGACCGATGAACAGCTCAGGCAGGGGATCGAGGCGATGTTCTTTGCCTATCGCGGCTTTACCGCCGATCCCGACCGGATCCTGGCCGACATGTCCTATGGCCGGGCGCATCACCGCGCGATTCACTTCATCAACCGGGCGCCGGGCACGACGGTGAACAACCTGCTGGCCATTCTGGGCGTCACCAAGCAATCGCTGAACCGCGTGCTGCGGACGCTGATCGCCGACGGGCTGGTGGAAAGCCGGGTTGGCAAGCTGGACAAGCGCGAACGCCACCTGCACCTGACCGAAGCCGGTCAGGCGCTGGAGGCGCAGCTTTCGGATGCCCAGCGCGCGCGGATGCGCACCGCCTACAAGGAGGCCGGGCCAGAGGCGGTCGCCGGGTTCAAACAGGTGTTGGAAGCGATGATGGATGCGGATATGCGTCGGGCCTATGTCAAACTGAGGGACGGCACCCCATGAGCGCGACGGACGCCCACCTGCTGATCGTCGATGACGACGAACGCATCCGCGACCTTCTCAAGAAATTCCTGATCCGCAACGGGTTCCTTGTAACGGCGGCGCGCGATGCCGCCCATGCCCGCCGGGTTCTGTCGGGGCTCGATTTCGACCTGATCGTGATGGATGTGATGATGCCGGGCGAGGATGGCGTCAGCCTGACCCGGTCGCTGCGCGAGAGCATGCAGACGCCGATCCTGCTGTTGACCGCGCGCGGCGAGACTGAACACCGCATCGCCGGGCTGGAGGCGGGGGCGGACGATTACCTGGCCAAACCCTTTGAGCCCAAGGAACTGCTGCTCAGGATCAACGCGATCCTGCGGCGGATGCCCGACACCCCGGCCGAGGACAGCGTGCCCAAGATCCTGCATCTGGGGTCGATCCGCTATGACATCGAACGCGGCGAGATGTGGCAGGGCGAAGACCTGGTGCGGCTGACCGCGACGGAAAGCCAGCTGATGCGGATCTTTTCCGGCTGCCCCGGAGAGCCGGTGAGCCGGGCCAAGCTGGTCGAGGAACTGGGCCGCGATCGCGGCCAGGCGCAGGAACGCGCGGTGGACGTTCAGGTCACCCGGTTGCGGCGCAAGGTCGAACCGGACCCGAAACAGCCGCGCTACCTGCAGACGGTGCGCGGCGCGGGCTATATGCTGACCCCGGACTGAGCCCCGCTCAGGTCACGCGGATCCAGTTCATCATCCCCGATTTCTGATGTGACAGCATGTGGCAGTGGAACATCCAGTCGCCGGGGTTCTCGGCGGCAAAGGCGATCTCGCGGGTCTGATCCGGCATCACCAGCAGCGTGTCGCGCCACGGACCCAATGTTCCGTCCGCCAGCACCTCGCGGAAATGGGTGCCGTGCAGATGCATGGCATGGGGAAAGGCGGTGGCGTTGGTGATCGGAATGCGCACCGTTTCGCCCAGTGCCGCATCGACCAGCGGATCGTCGGTCATCCCCGCAACCCCGTTGAAGGCCCAGAACTGGCCCATCTCGGCCAGTTCGCGCATGTCCATCCGGGTGCCTTCCCAGACCGCGCCATCCGGCAGGCCGCGCATCGCGCCGCCCTCCATCTTCAGCGCGACCGCGCGGGCCGTGTCCAACGACAGATCCGACATGTGGTTGGGCGCCAGCGGGGCCGGTGCGGGGCGCGTCGCGCCGCCCGCGCCCGACACCGCGATCACCGCAGTGGCATAGGTGCCGTCGCGTTCCACCGACCCGATCACCGCCTCTTCGCCGGCTTTGGCCGTCACATCGGCCAGCAGGTCGACCCGCTGCGCCGGGGCGATCATCACCTCGTCGGCCTCTTGCGGCTGTGCCAGCGGCATCCCGTCCAGCGCCGCGATCCAGGCCCGCAGGCCCGACAGGCGCAGCCGGAAAATCCGCGCCGTCGCCGTGTTCACCAGCCGCAGGCGCAGCCGGTCGCCCGGCGCCGCCGTCAGCCGCAGGTCCGGCAACCCGTTGGCGGTGATGTAATTGCCCAGCCGCCCGGCGTGGGACAGGTCGTGCCAATCGTCGAACGAGGCGTGAATCTGGGCCTCTTGCGTCATCCGCCAGTCATCCAGCACGATGACCTCGTCGGCATCGACGTCCGGGCCTTTGGCGTCGTCCACCACCAGCACCCCGGCCAGCCCGCGCGAGATCTGTTCGGTGGAATTGGCGTGCGGATGGTACCAGAAGGTGCCGGCATCGCGCGCCGTGAACCGGTAGTCAAAGCTGTCGCCGGGGGCGACGGCGGGTTGCGTCATGCCCGGCACCCCGTCCATCGCGTTGGGCAGGCGCAGCCCGTGCCAGTGGATCGTGGTCGGCTGGTCCAACCCGTTGGCCAGCCGCAGCTGCACCTCGTCCCCCTGCCGGTAGCGCAACATCCGCCCCGGCACCTGCGCGTCATAGGCCCAGACATCGGTGGCGGGATAGTCCGGCGGCGCGATCTGTAGCCGCGCCGGGGCGGCGGTGAGAGTCAAGGCGGGATCACTGGCGGACACCGCGCGAGCCGCCAGGGGCAGGCTGGCGGCGCCGGCAAGGAACGCACGGCGGGAAACGGGCATGGGACACCTCCGGTCGGTTGCCCCTATGGTGCGCTGACAGGGGCCAGGGTCAAGCCCCATCGCAACCGGTTGCCGCGCGCGCGGTGCATTGCTAGCGTGCGGGCCATGACAACCGCCCTGATCACCCACGCCGATTGCCTGACCCATGTCACCCCCGACGGCCACCCCGAACGGGTGGCGCGGCTGGAACATGTGCTGCACGCGCTGGAACCGCTCGACCTGACCCGCGTCACCGCGCCGCTGGCCGCCGAGGATGACATCCTGCGCATCCATCCGGCCAGCTATCTCGCCGATCTGCGCCGCAACCGGCCCGCCGAGGGGTTCTACCAGATCGACGGCGACACCTTCCTGTCGCCCGGATCGCTCGATGCCGCGTTTCGCGCCGCCGGGGCCTGTGTGCGGGCCGTCGACATGGTGCTGGGCGGCGAGGTCGGCAATGCCTTTTGCGCGGTCCGCCCGCCCGGCCACCACGCGGAAACGGATACCTCGATGGGTTTTTGCCTGTTTGGCAACGCGGCGCTGGCGGCGAAACACGCGGTGGATCACCACGGGTTGAGCCGGGTCGCGGTGGTTGATTTCGACGTGCATCACGGCAACGGCACCCAGGACATCCTGTGGGACGAACCGCGCGCGCTAGTGATCACCAGCCAGCAGATGCCGCTCTGGCCCGGCACCGGGCGCGCGGACGAAACCGGCGCGCATGGCAATGTGCTGAACCTGCCGCTGGCGCCCGACACCGGCGGGATCGAGATGCGGGCCGTCTGGCGCAACCACGCCTTCCCCCGCCTGCGCAGTTTCCGCCCCGAGCTGATCATCATCTCGGCCGGGTTCGACGCCCATATGGACGACCCGCTGGCGCAGCTGAACTGGGAAACCGACGATTTCGCCTGGATCACCGCCGAGCTTTGCGCCGTCGCCGCCGAGGTCTGTCAGGGCCGCGTGGTCTCGACTTTGGAGGGCGGGTATGATCTGAACGCGCTGGCCGCCAGCGCGCGGGCACATGTGCAAGAACTGATAAGGGCCGCGACATGACGGACACTCCTGTTGACCAGATGAGCTTTGAACAGGCGATGAAGGAACTGGAGACGGTGGTCGACCAGCTGGAACGCGGCGACGTGGCGCTGGACGCGTCGATCACCCTCTATGAACGCGGCGCGGCGCTCAAGAAGCGGTGCGAGGACGAGCTGAAGCGCGCCGAGGAAAAGGTCGCCGCGATCACGCTGGACAAGGACGGCAACCCGACCGGAACCACCTCCGTCGAAGGGTTGTAAATGTTCCGCGAAAGGCTGGCGCAGGACGCCGCGTCGATTCAGGCGCATTTCAACACTGTTCTGAGCGATTTCGCCGATCTGCCGGTGGCGCAGGCCATGCGCTATGCCACGGCGGGTGGCAAGCGGCTGCGCGGGTTTCTGGTGCTGGAAAGCGCGCGGCTGCATGGCATCGCCGAGGACCGCGCGATCTGGCCCGCCACGGCCATCGAGGCGCTGCATGCCTATAGCCTGGTGCACGACGACCTGCCCTGCATGGATGACGACGACCTGCGCCGGGGCCGCCCGACCGTGCATGTGAAATGGGACGAGGCCACTGCCGTGCTGGCCGGTGATGCGCTGCAGGCGCTGGCCTTTGAACTGGCCACCCATCCCGATTGCGGCCCGGATGCGGTGCGCGCCGATCTGTCCCTGTCGCTGGCGCAGGCCAGCGGCGCGCGCGGCATGGTGTTGGGCCAGGCGCTGGATATCGCCGCCGAAACCGCCGATCAGCCGCTAACGCTGGCACAGATCACCGCGCTGCAGGACGGCAAGACCGGCGCGTTGTTCGAATGGTCCGCCTGCGCCGGGGCGCGTCTGGCGCAGGCCGATCCGGCCCCGCTGCGCCAATATGCGCAGGCGCTGGGCCTTGCCTTTCAGATCGCCGACGACATCTTGGATGAAGAGGGCGACGCCGCCAAGGCGGGCAAACGCCTGCGCAAGGATGCCGAGGCGGGCAAGGCGACCTTTGTCTCGCTGCTGGGTCTGGAGGGCGCGAAATCCCGCGCCGCAACCCTGGTTGACGACGCCTGCGCCGCGCTTGAACCCTATGGCGCGGCGGCGCAATGCTTGCGGGAAGCGGCGCGCTTCGTTATCTCGCGCGAAAGCTAAGCCCTGAGCCCCGAGGGAGGCGCAGATGCCAGACCGACCGAACACACCGCTGCTGGACCAGATCCAGCGCCCCGCCGACATGAAACACCTGTCGGACGGGCAATTGGCGCAACTGGCCAAGGAGCTGCGCGCCGAAACGATTTCGGCGGTCTCCGTCACCGGCGGCCACCTGGGCGCAGGGCTGGGCGTGGTCGAGCTGACCGTGGCGCTGCACGCGGTGTTCGACACGCCGCGCGACAAGGTGATCTGGGACGTGGGTCACCAGTGTTACCCGCACAAGATCCTGACCGAACGCCGCGACCGCATCCGCACGCTGCGGATGAAGGACGGGCTGTCGGGGTTCACCAAGCGCAGCGAGTCGCCCTATGACCCGTTCGGCGCGGCCCATAGCTCTACCTCGATTTCGGCCGCGCTGGGCTTTGCCGTGGCGCGCGACCTGGGCGGGGTCACGCCCGAGGGGCTGGGCGACGCCATCGCGGTGATCGGCGACGGCTCGATGAGCGCCGGCATGGCGTTCGAGGCGATGAACAACGCGGGCCACCTGAAAAAACGGCTGATCGTGATCCTGAACGACAACGAGATGTCGATCGCCCCGCCGGTCGGCGCGCTGTCGTCCTACCTGTCGCGGATCTATGCCGAGGAACCGTTTCAGGAGCTGAAGGCGGCGGCCAAGGGGGCGGTGTCGATGCTGCCCGAACCGTTTCGCGAAGGCGCCAAGCGGGCCAAGGAAATGCTCAAGGGCATGGCCGTGGGCGGCACCCTGTTCGAAGAACTCGGGTTCTCATACGTCGGCCCGATCGACGGCCACGATCTGAACCAACTGTTGCCGGTGCTGCGCACCGTCAAGGCCCGCGCCACCGGGCCGATCCTGATCCACGTGCTGACCAAAAAGGGCAAGGGCTATGCCCCGGCAGAAGACGCTCGCGACAGGGGGCACGCCACCGCCAAGTTCGACGTGGTCACCGGCGAGCAGAAGAAAACGCCGTCGAACGCGCCCTCCTACACCTCGGTCTTTGGCAAGACGCTGACGGACCTGGCGGCCAGGGATGACAAGATCGTCGCCGTCACCGCCGCGATGCCGGACGGCACCGGGCTGAACCTCTTTGCCGAACGGTTCCCGTCGCGCTGTTTCGATGTGGCCATCGCCGAACAGCACGGCGTGACCTTTTCCGCCGCGCTGGCCGCCGGCGGGCTGAAGCCGTTTTGCGCGATGTATTCGACATTCCTGCAGCGCGGTTACGATCAGGTGGTGCATGACGTGGCGATCCAGCGGCTGCCGGTGCGCTTTGCCATCGACCGCGCGGGGCTGGTGGGCGCCGACGGGGCGACCCACGCGGGGTCGTTCGACGTGGCCTATCTGGCCAACCTGCCGGGCATGGTGGTGATGGCTGCCGCCGACGAGGCGGAGCTGAAACACATGATCGCCACCGCCGCCGCCCATGACGAGGGGCCGATCGCCTTTCGCTATCCGCGCGGCGAAGGGGTGGGCGTGGACCTGCCGGAGACCGGCCAGGTGCTGGAGATCGGCAAGGGCCGGATGATCCGGCAGGGCAAGGGCGTGGCGTTGTTGTCATTCGGCACCCGGCTGGCCGAGGTGGAGAAAGCCGCCGACGCGCTGGCCGCGCGGGGCATCACCCCGACCGTGGCCGACGCCCGGTTCGCCAAGCCGCTGGACCGCGACCTGATCCTGTCGCTCGCGCGCGACCACGAGGCGCTGATCACCATCGAGGAAGGCGCCGTGGGCGGGTTTGGCAGCCACGTGGCGCAGCTCTTGGCGGACGAGGGTGTGTTCGATGCGGGGCTGAAATTCCGCTCCATGGTGCTGCCCGACATCTTCATCGATCAGGCCAGCCCGGCGGACATGTACGCGGTGGCGGGCATGAACGCCGAGCAGATCGAGGCCAAGGTGCTGGAGGTGCTGGGCGTGGCGCAGATCTCGGGGAAACGGGCGTAGGGCTCCCGCCCGGCGCCTGCGTCCTTGCGGACTTGGCCCCGGTTGAGCCGGGCGCCGCACGTGCCGCGCGGCGGGCCTCCGGCGGGAGTATTTGGAAAGAGATGAAACATCGCGCATGACGCGACGCGCTGGGATCCTTGGCCTCGCGCGGCGTTCCGGGCGCCGGGTTTACTGCATTCCGCCTTGAAGGCGGTGCGTCAGGCCCGTGAGTTCGGCCAATACCCGGTAGAGCGCCGCAGCCGGGCCGCGTCTCAGCCGCGTGACATATGCGGCAACCTCGTCATCGCCCAGCACATGGAGCGGCAATCTGTCGGGCGCGGCGACGGCCAGCCATTGCAGGATGGCAAGCTCGGGGTAGAGAACCGGGCCGAAATGGAGATCGAGCTTTTGCGCCGCTCCAAAATCGCGCCACATCCCGGGGGTTTGGCCCGGAAAGCGGGTTTCGATCCGGAGGCGCAGTTTCCTGAGGGTGCGGAAATTCCACAGGACAAAAAGATTATGCCAGATCCCCACCGAAGCCGCCCTAGCTTCTGCCGCCTGTCCGGGTCTCGTCGCTTTGTTCGGAGGCCAGAAGCGCCTGTAGCCCGATGCGGTAGTCGGGGTAGAGGAGGCGCACGCCCAGTTCATCCTTGATCCGGTCGTTCCTGACCCGCTTACTTTCGCCGTAGAAGCTGCGCGCCATGGGTGTCATCTCGGCCTCGTCATAGGGGATCGCCGGGGGCACCGGCAGGCCAAGCAGGGTGGCGGCGTGTTCGATCACGTCCTGCGGCGGGGCCGGGTCATCGTCGCAGAGGTTGTAGGCGGCGCCGGGATTGGGGCGGGCGATGGAGGCGGCGAGCACCTGCGCGACGTCCTCGACATGGATGCGGGAAAACACCTGTCCCGGCTTGATGATCCGCCGCGAGGTGCCAGCGCGCACCTTGGCGAAGGGGCCGCGGCCCGGGCCATAGATGCCGGCGAGGCGGAAGATGTGCAGTGGCAGGCCGGGGATCGCGCCCCAGGCGCGTTCGGCATCGACCCGCCATTGGCCGCGGCGGCTGGCCGGGGTGAGCGGGGTTTTTTCATCGACCCAGCCGCCCTGATGGTCGCCGTAGACGGCCGTGGTCGAGAGGTAGCCGACCCAGTCGAACTGATCGGCGCGGGCGGAGATCCGGTCGCGCATCGCGTTCAGCACCGGGTCGCCGTCCTGGCCCGGCCCGGCCGAGATCAGCAGGTGGCTGGCCCGGTCCAGCGGCAGGGCGTCCGGGTCGCCGGGCCAGATGACAGGCTCTATCCCGGTGGATCGCAGCATGTCGGCCTTGTCGGCCGACCGCGTGGTTCCGATGATCCGCCAGCCCTGAGGCAGCAGCAGCCGGGCCAGCGCCTGAGCGGAATACCCGTGTCCGAAGGAAATCAGCAGTTTGTCCATGCGCCATTGATGCGGCCCCGGCGGGGGGGATGCAAGCGCCGCTTGATTCGAATCTCAACTTGCGCCTTTCATTGTGCATGAGCGAGAAACCCGATCTGAACGCCGCCTATGCGCTGAAGACGCCCGAGGACTCCCGCAGGCTCTATGCCGAGTGGGCCGGCGACTATGATGCCAGCTTTGCCGCGCGCGAGGACTACCAGCTGCACATCCATACCGCGCGGGCCTTTGTCACGGCGGGCGGGCAGGGGCCGGTGCTGGACGTGGGCGCGGGCACCGGGCTGTGTGGCGCGGTGCTGTCCGATCTGGGCGTCGGACCGATCGACGCTACAGACATCAGCGCCGAGATGCTGGACCAGGCGATGCGCAAGGACATCTATCGCGATGCGATCGAGGCCGATCTGAACGACGGCATCCCGGTGCCGGCCGACAGCTATGCGGGCATCGTGTCCTCGGGGACCTTTACCACCGGCCATGTCGGGCCCGGCGCGCTGGACGCGCTGTTGCGTATCGCCCGGCGGGGGGCGCAGTTCACCCTGTCGATCAACGAACACCACTATGACACCCAGCGCTTTGCCGCGCGGTTCGAGGCGCTGCTGCGCGAGGGGCGGATCATTCACCTGACCCTGCGGCGGGTGCGCATCTACGGCGACATGGCGATTGGCGAAAACAAGGACGACACCGCGCTGATCGCCCTGTTCGAGAAGGGCTGACCGCCCGGAAATACCTGAAATGCCCCGTATCAGGGTCGAATCCGGCCGATATCAGCCGCGATCCAGGTGACCCAGGTCGCGCGCCGGGTCGATGTGGTCGCGCAACCGCTGTTTCAGCGCGCGGGCGTCGGGAAAGCCGCCATCGCGTTTGCGCTCCCACAGCAGGTGACCGTCGGCGCGGATCTCGAAGATGCCGCCGACCTCGCCCGGGATCAGCGCAACCGAGCCCAGATCGGTGCCGAATGTCTGCAACAGCTCCTGCGCCATCCAGCCGGCGCGCAACAGCCAGTTGCAGCCGGTGCAATAGGTGATGGTGACGTTTGGCTTGCCCATATTCGACCCTAACTTGCGTAGTTTGAGCCTTCGGCGTCCAGGATCGCCTTCAGCTCGGCCAGGTGGCGCACGTCCTGTTCGGGATAGGCTTCCAGTTCCTGCGCGGTCTTTTCGGCCACCGCG
The DNA here is from genome assembly GCF_020171285.1 of Seohaeicola saemankumensis. Lineage (GTDB taxonomy): Bacteria > Pseudomonadota > Alphaproteobacteria > Rhodobacterales > Rhodobacteraceae > JAIUZI01. The sequence goes on along the minus strand of NZ_JAIUZI010000003.1, from coordinate 233,705 downwards.
TCGGGCAGCACCCGCAGCGGCTGGCCGGTTTGCAGCGCGCGGATATAGGTTTCCGCGGCGCGTTCGAAATAAAAGAGCCTGTTAAAGGTGTCCGCCACGGTGTCGCCGATCACCAGCACCCCGTGGTTGCCCATGATCATCACCTTTTTCCTGGGGTCGACCAGCAGCGCGGCACAGCGTTCGCCCTCGTCCTCGAAGGCAAGCCCGCCGTAGCCTTCGTCAATCACATAGCGGTTGAAGAAGGTGGCGCAGTTCTGGTCGATCGGCGGCAGCCGGCTGTCGGCGAGCGACGCCAGAACCGTGGCAAAGATCGAATGCACATGCATGACACAGCGGGCATGGGAGCAATGGCGGTGGATGCCGCCATGCAGGCCCCAGGCGGTGGGATCGGGTGCATCCGGGCCGCTCAGCGCGTCGGGGTCGTTGACATCGACCTCGATCAGGTCGCTGGCGCGGATGCGGGAAAAATGCATCTGGTTGGGGTTCATCAGGAACCGCGTGCCATCGTCGTTGATCGCCAGGCTGAAATGGTTCGCCACCGCCTCGTGCATGTTCAGGCGCACGGTCCAGCGGAAGGCGGCGGCGAGGTCTACGCGGTCCTGCCAGTGGTCGATGTTGGGGCGCAGGGGGGTCACAGTCATGGGGCGTCTCCTTGGGTCAGCGGTCGGCTCGGCACCCAGGCATAGCCGTTGGCGCAGAGAATATAGGCCTCGCGCAGGCCATGCGGTTTGTCGGTGGGCGGTTGCAGGATGGTGGCGCCGGCGGCCTCGGCACGGGCGGCGGCGACGTCAGGATCGCTGTCATAGAGCCTGATTTCGAGGCCCGCGCCGCGCGGCGGGGTTTCCGGCAGCAGCCCCAGCAGCGGGTTGGCATGATAGGTGCCGTCGGCGTGCAGCTGGAACACCTGAGCCCCATAGGTGACGATGGCGAAATCCGGCGACACCTGGTGGCTGCGCATGTCAAAAACAGCCTCTAACAAGGCGCATTGTGCCGGCACGTCCCGCACCAGCAGGTTCAGACCCATCCCCGACAGGGAGCGCCCGAAATCATCCGCCTTGACCGTTTCATAATCCATGACCGCAGCTTTGCCCGGAACGCGCGGCGGTGCAAGCGGTCGCCGACGGCGCGATACCTCAACGGCAGGGCTTGCGCCCGCCGCCCAGTTCGGAACAATTGAGCCATGGAACATACGCCCTTTCCCAGCTGGCCCGATGTCGCCGCCCATCTGATCGCCGTAGCCGCCGGGCGCACGCCCGCCGATCTGGTCATACGTGGCGGCACTTGGGTCAATGTCCACAGCCGCGAATGCCTGCCCGGTCATGATATCGCCATCGCCAAGGGGCGCATCGCCTGCGTGGTGCCCGACGCCGATTACTGCACCGGGCCTGACACGCAGGTGGTCGAGGCCAATGGGCGCTATATGATCCCGGGCCTGTGCGACGCCCATATGCACATCGAATCCGGCATGCTGACGCCCGCCGAATTTGCCCGTGCGGTGATCCCGCATGGCACCACCAGCATGTTCACCGATCCGCATGAGATCGCCAATGTGCTGGGGCTGGACGGGGTCCGCATGATGCATGACGAGGCGCTGTTGCAGCCGGTCAACATATTCACCCAGATGCCGTCCTGCGCGCCCAGCGCGCCGGGTCTGGAAACCACCGGCCAGGAAATCTCGCCCGAGGATGTGGCCGAGGCAATGTCCTGGCCCGGCATCATCGGGCTGGGCGAGATGATGAACTTTCCCGGCGTGGCAAATGCCGACCCCAAGATGCTGGCCGAGATTGCCGCCACCCAGCGGGCGGGGAAAACCGTCGGCGGACACTATGCTTCGCCTGATTTAGGGCCTGATTTCGCGGCCTATGTCGCCGGTGGCCCCGCCGATGATCACGAGGGCACTTGCGAGGCCGACGCCATCGCGCGGGTGCGGCAGGGGATGCGGTCGATGATGCGGCTGGGCAGCGCCTGGTACGATGTCGAAAGCCAGATCACCGCGGTGACGGAAAAGGGGCTCGACCCGCGCAACTTCATCCTTTGCACCGACGACTGCCACTCCGGCACGCTGGTCAATGACGGCCATATGAACCGTGTTGTCCGCCACGCCATCGCCTGTGGCTGTGATCCGTTGATCGCACTGCAGATGGCGACGATCAACACCGCCACCCATTTCGGGCTGGAACGCGAGATCGGGTCGCTCACCCCCGGGCGGCGGGCCGATGTGATCCTGACTTCGGACCTGACCACCCTGCCGATCGAGGAAGTCTGGGCGCGCGGGGTCAAAGTGGCGGACTCAGGCTCTGTTCTGGTGGATTGTCCGCATTTCAATTGGCCCGACAGCGCCCGGCAGACCGTGCATCTGGGCCATGATCTGAGCGCGCCGGATTTTGAGATCACCGCCCCCGAAGGCGCCAATGCGGTCACCGCCAACGTGATCGGTGTGGTTGAAAATCAGGCCCCGACCAAGGCGCTGAAGGCGGAGCTGCCGGTGCAGGACGGATTGGTCGAACCGCAGGAAAGCTCTGGCATCTGCCAGATCGCGCTGGTCGAACGGCACCGCGCCACCGGCAGCGTCACCAACGCGCTGGTCTCCGGCTTTGGTTACACCGGCAAGATGGCCATGGCATCGACCGTGGCGCATGACAGCCACCACATGATCGTCGTCGGCACCGACCGCGCACAGATGGCACTGGCCGCCAACCGGCTGGCCGAGGTCGGCGGCGGCATCACCATCTTCCGCGATGGCCGCGAGCTGGCGCTGGTGGAACTGCCGATTGCGGGCCTCATGTCCGACAGCCCCGCGCAAGAGGTCGCCGCCAAGGCGCAGCAGATGGTCGAGGCGATGCAGGCCTGCGGCTGCACGCTCAATAACGCCTATATGCAGCATTCGCTGCTGGCGCTGGTGGTCATCCCGGAGCTGCGGATTTCCGACCTGGGCCTGATCGACGTGCGGACGTTCCAGAAAATACCCTTGTTAGAGCCTGTTTCATGACCCCAACCCTGACCCCGGACGCCCCGGCCGCCGAACAATTCACCGATCCGGCCGCGGCCGCCGAACGGCTGGTCGAGCTTTACGATCAGGCCACCGGATACCTTTGCGACGCCTTTCGCGCGGTCATGGCCGATGGCGCGACCGAGGCCCGCTACCGCGCCTTTTATCCCGAGATCCGCCTGACCACGACCTCTTACGCGCAGGTCGACAGCCGTCTCAGCTTTGGCCATGTCGCCCAGCCCGGGACCCACGCCACCACGGTGACCCGACCCGATCTGTTTCGCCATTACCTGACCCAGCAGATCGCCCTGCTGATCCGCAACCACGGTGTTCCCGTCACCATCGGCCCCTCGACCACGCCGATCCCGGTGCATTTCGCCGTCGCCGCCAACCCCGACATCACCGTGCCACAGGAAGGCGCCACCGACTTCACCCTGCGCGACGTCTTTGACGTGCCCGATCTCAGCACCACGAACGACGACATCGTCAACGGCACCTTCACGCCCGAAAACGGCACCGGGCCGCTGTCGCTGTTCACCGCGCAGCGGGTGGATTATTCGCTGGCCCGGCTGGCCCATTACACCGCCACCGACCCGGCACACTTCCAGAACCACGTGCTGTTCACCAACTACCAGTTCTATGTCTCGGAGTTCGAGGCCTACGCGCGCAGCCAGCTGGCCGATCCGGACAGCGGCTACACCAGCTTTGTCGGCACCGGCAACGCCACGATCACCGACCCCGAGGCGCCGCTTGATCAGCCGCTGAAACTGCCGCAGATGCCGACCTATCACCTGAAACGCGAGGACGGGAACGGCATCACCCTAGTCAACATCGGCGTTGGCCCGTCGAACGCCAAGACCGCCACCGACCACATCGCCGTGCTGCGCCCGCATGCCTGGCTGATGGTTGGCCACTGCGCCGGGCTGCGCAACACCCAAGCGCTGGGCGATTTCGTGCTGGCCCATGCCTATCTGCGCGAGGATCACGTGCTGGATGACGACCTGCCGGTCTGGACCCCGATCCCGGCGCTGGCCGAAATCCAGATCGCGCTGGAACAGGCGGTGGCCGAGGTGACGAAACTGCAAGGCTATGACCTGAAGCGGATCATGCGCACCGGCACCGTCGCCACCATCGACAACCGCAACTGGGAACTGCGCGACCAGTCCGGCCCGGTGCAGCGGCTGAGCCAGTCGCGCGCCGTGGCGCTGGACATGGAAAGCGCGACGATCGCCGCCAACGGATACCGGTTCCGTGTGCCCTATGGCACGCTGCTCTGCGTCTCGGACAAGCCGCTGCATGGCGAACTGAAGCTGCCCGGCATGGCGTCGGACTTCTACACGACACAGGTTTCGCGCCATCTGGCCATCGGAATCCGCGCGATGGAGACCCTCCGCACCATGCCGCTGGAGCGCCTCCACAGCCGGAAATTGCGGTCATTCGACGAAACCGCCTTCCTCTGACCGGCAAAAATCGGCAAAAAACACACGATTCCCCTTGTTTTGCTGCACTATTCGTTGTGTTGAGCCACAAGATACCGTTAAGGTTACGCGATGAGGCCCAAGATCGGGCGGACGAAGGAGACAAAAAAATGTCAAAACCAATGACCAAGACCCAACTGGTTGCTGCCCTGGCCGAAGAAATGGGCACCGACAAAAAAGCCGCCGGCGCAGCGCTGGACGCGATCAGCGCGCTGATCACCCGCGAAGTGTCGGGCGGCGGCGCCGTGACCCTGCCGAACATCGGCAAGATCTACTGCCGCGAGCGCCCCGAGCGCATGGTACGCAACCCCGCCACCGGCGAACAGTTCAAGAAAGACGCCGACAAGGTGGTCAAGATGACCATCGCCAAAGCGCTGAAGGACAGCGTGAACGGCTGATCGGCTGACCAAAGCTGAAACCTCGATCAGGGGTCGCCGATCCACCGGCGACCCCTTTTTCATGCGCCTCGCCCGGGGGCGATCTCGCGATCGTCTTTTTGCCTCCGGCGGGGATATTTCCGAACAGAAGAAGACAGGTCCAGCCCCCTGCCCACACCGGGTACAGGGGGCCTTCTACTGTTACGGCCATCGGCGTCCCCGCCTGTTCCGCAGAACCAGCATGACGGCCCTTGGTTAACAAAGTCTTTCTTCTGTTCCCAAATATCCTGGGGGGAGGCGCGGGTACCGCGCCGGGGGGCAAAGCCCCCCTCCACCGCAGCCCCCCGCGCCCGGCTTGCAGTTCGCCCGAAAATCCGAAAGGGTCGCGGCGCGAACGCCGACACTCGAACAGACAGGATGACCAGAATGGATCTGCGCGCGATAGCGATGGGGCTGGCCTTTGCCTTTATGTGGTCCTCGGCCTTTACCTCGGCGCGGATCATCGTCGCCGACGCCTCGCCGCTGTTTTCGCTGGCGCTGCGGTTCCTGATCTCGGGCCTGCTGGGCGTCGCCATCGCCCGCGCCATGGGGCAAAGCTGGCGACTGACCCGCAGCCAGTGGTACGCCACCATCCTGTTCGGCATCTGCCAGAACGCGCTCTATCTGGGTCTGAATTTCATTGCCATGCAGACGGTCGAGGCCGGGCTGGCCGCGATCATCGCTTCGGTGATGCCGCTCTTGGTGGCACTGGCCAGCTGGCTGCTGCTGGGCGAACGGCTAAAGCCGCTGGGCGTGCTCGGGCTGCTGGCCGGGTTTGCCGGCGTGGCCCTGATCATGGGGTCGCGGATCAGCGCCGGCGTCGACCTCTACGGCGTGATCTTGTGTGGCATCGGCGTTCTGGCGCTTGCCTTTGCGACGCTGGCGGTGCGCGGCGCCACCTCGGGCGGCAATTTCATGATGATTGTCGGGCTGCAGATGCTGGTGGGCTCGGCCATCCTCTTTGTCGCCGCGCCGCTGACCGAAACCATCCGCATCGATCCTAGCTGGCCGCTGGCCGCCGCCTTTGCCTATACCACCCTGATCCCTGGTCTGGCCGCCACCTATGTCTGGTTCCTGCTGCTGCACCGGATCGGCCCGATCCGCGCCGCGACCTTTCACTTTCTCAACCCGGTTTTCGGCGTCGCCATCGCCGCCGTCCTGTTGGGCGAACGGCTGGGTCCGCAGGACCTGTTGGGCGTTGCGATTGTCACCGTCGGTATTCTGGCCGTACAGTTGGCCCGCCAGCAACGTTGAAGCCGAGAACACATGGACCACCCCCGCAAGGACAGTTTTGTCCGCCGCGTCTGGATCTGGACCGGGGCCATCGCGGCCTTCCCGGTCCTGCTGTACCTGATCGGCGACCTCGGGGACTGTGTCGTCAGCTCGACCGAGAGTTACTGCAACCGCCTGCCGGACGCCGTCGCCAGCATGCTGTTCGGCTTCTATGTCATCGGCGTGTTCGGCGGCTGGCTGATCTGGCTGGGCCTTGTCCTGCTCGGCCCTCTCGTGCTTTTGCTGCGCCGGCTGATGCTGCGAACCGGCCCGTCTGACCGAGACGGGGACTGAACACGGCCCCCGCCGGTGTCATCCCGGCGACGTTCAGTTCAGCAATGCCTCGACCTCGCGCAGAACCTTGCGCGACTCGGGCCGAGCCGTCGACCCGAATGTCGCCGCCACGGTGCCGTCCGGCGCGATCAGGATCTTGTTGAAATTCCAGGCCGGCTCAAAACCGGTCTGCGCGCGCACGGCGCGAAAGAACGGATGTGCCCCGGCCCCCTTGACGCGCGTGATCTCGGTCATCGGCAGGTCCAGCCCATAGGTGAGTTCGCAGAATTCCTTGACCTCCGCCTCGCTGCCCAGTTCCTGGTTGAAGTCATCCGACGGCACTGCCAGGACCACCAGACCCCGCCCCTTGTAGGTATCATATACCCTTTGCAGAGCCTCATATTGCGGTGTGAATGCGCATTGCGAGGCGGTATTGACCACCAGCACCGGCTGCCCGAGCCAGGCTTCGATCTGCAGGGTGCCCCCGTCGATGGATTCGAATGTACCGCCGACCGGTGCGGCCTGCGCGCCATGTCCGATGGCGATCAGCACCGCCAGTATCCAGGCTCTCAGCATGTCGTCCCCCTCTCTCCATATATCCCTGATACGCGGTTCGCCGCCCTCCGGATCACTGCAATTCTGCGCGAGCGCCCCGAAATATCTCTTTGCTTTCCCCCCTCACACTCCATTTACTGCGGCAAGGAAACCGCGCAGAGGACCATATGACCCGATACTCCAAGGATCCCGACGCCATCGCCGCGCTGTCGCCGGAAGAGTTCCATGTCACCCAGCGCAGCGGCACGGAACGCCCCGGCACCGGCAAGCTGCTCTATAACAAAGAGCCGGGCATCTATGTCGACATCGTCTCGGGCGAGCCGCTGTTCGCCTCGTCCGACAAGTATGAATCGGGCTGCGGCTGGCCCAGCTTTACCAAGCCCATCGAACCGGCCCATGTGACCGAAATCGAGGACCGCTCTCTCGGCATGATCCGCACAGAGGTGCGTTCGGCCCATGGCGACAGCCACCTCGGCCACGTGTTTCCCGACGGCCCCCGCGACCGCGGCGGGCTGCGCTACTGCATCAACTCCGCCTCCCTTCGCTTTGTCCACCGCGACGACATGCAGGCCGAAGGTTATGGCGACTACATCGACCAAGTGGAGGACATCACATGACAGACCGTGCCGTTCTTGCCGGAGGCTGCTTTTGGGGCATGCAGGACCTGATCCGCAAGCTGCCCGGCGTCTCGGAAACCCGCGTCGGCTATACCGGCGGCGACGTGCCCAATGCCACCTATCGCAACCACGGCACCCATGCCGAGGGCATCGAGATCCTGTTCGACCCGGCAAAAATCTCGTACCGGCAGCTGCTGGAGTTCTTCTTTCAAATCCATGATCCCACCACCGTGAACCGGCAGGGCAACGACATCGGCCTCAGCTACCGCTCGGCGATCTACTACGCGGACGACACCCAGAAACAGACCGCGTTAGAGACAATTGCCGACGTCAACGCCTCGGGCCTCTGGCCCGGCAAAGTGGTAACCGAAGTGGAACCGGTCGGCGATTTCTGGGAGGCCGAGCCAGAGCATCAGGACTACCTCGAACGGCTCCCCAACGGCTATACCTGCCATTTCCCGCGCCCCGACTGGGTGCTGCCGAAACGCGACGCGGCCGAGTAAGGCCGGGGGGCCAGCCCCCCGGACCCCCCGGAGTATTTTCAAAGAGATGAAGGGGAAAAGGCGCTATTGGCCAAGGCGCGCCACCGCCCAGCGCGCCGCGTCTGCCACCGCCGGGTCGGGGTCTTCGGTCAACCCGCGCGCTATCTCGCGCAGGTCCGCCTTGCCGGAATTGCCGATGGCATAGAGCACGTTGCGCACGAACCGGTCGCGGCCGATCCGCTTGATCGGGCTGCCGGAAAACAGCGCCCGGAAAGCCGCATCGTCAAGCACCGCCAGCTCGGCCAACGCCGGCGCCTCCAGCTCCGGCCGCGCCGCGTAGCGCAGGTCGCTGGCGGCCACCGCGAACTTGTTCCACGGGCAGGCGGCCAGGCAATCGTCGCAGCCATAGATATGGTTGCCGATCGCCGCCCGCAGATCCTCCTCCACCGGCCCCTTGTGCTCGATCGTCAGATAGGAAATGCAGCGCCGCGCGTCGAGCTGGTAAGGGGCCGGAAACGCATCGGTCGGACAAACATCCAGACAGGCCCGGCACGACCCGCAATGATCGACTTCGGCGCCGTCCACCGGCAGATCCAGCGTGGTGAAAACAGACCCTAAAAAGGCCCAGTTGCCAAACTCCCGGCTGACCAGGTTGGTGTGCTTGCCCTGCCAGCCCAGCCCGGCCGCCTGCGCCAGCGGCTTCTCGGCCACCGGCGCAGTGTCGACAAAGACCTTCACCTCGCCGCCCGCCTCCGCGATCAGCCAGCGCGCCAGCCGCTTCAGCCGTTTCTTGACCAGATCGTGGTAGTCGCGGTTCTGCGCATAGACCGAAATCGCGCCCCGGTCGCGACGGCCCAGCACCGCGCGCGGATCCTGCTCCGGTGCATAGCTCTCCGCCAGCATGATCACCGACCGCGCCTCAGGCCACAGCGCCGCCGGGTCGCCGCGCCAATGCATGCGCTCCGCCATCCAGCCCATCTGCCCGTGATACCCCGCCTCGACAAAGGCCCGCAGCCGATCAGCCACCTGTGGCACGTCACCGGGCCGACACACACGTGCCGCGACAAACCCCTCGTCCAGCGCCTGCTGCACCAGCCGGGTTTTCAGCGCCTCACCCATGCTTCTTCTGTTCAAAAATATCCTGGGGGAGTCGCGCAGCGACGGGGGCAAAGCCCCCTGCACCCGGACCGGCTTCAGAAATCGAGATCGGCATAGTGCTGCGGCGGCCGGAACCCGGGGATCTGGTCGGCCAGGATCGACCGAAAGGCGGGACGCGACTTGATCTTGGCGTACCAGTCCTTGACCACCTCGGACCGGTTCCAGTCCACGTCCGATATGTAATCCAACGAGCTGAGGTGCGCGGCGGCGGCGAAATCCGCGAGCGTCATCACATCGCCGGCCAGCCAGCGCCGGTGATCCAGCAGCCAGGCCATGTAGTCCAGGTGATACTTGATCGCCCGCGCGCCGTCCTTGACGTTGCGGCTGTCGGGCTGGCCCTGTCCGGTGACCTTCTTGTTGACCCGCTCATAGAGCAGCTTCGAGGTCACCTCGTTGTGAAATTTGTCATCGAACCAGCCGACCAGCCGGCGCACTTCGAACCGGGCCGCCGGGTCTGTGGGCATCAGCGGCGGTTCGGGGCGGGTTTCCTCGATGTACTCGCAGATCGCCGCGCTTTCGGCCATCATCCGGCCATCCAGCTTGATCACCGGCACCTTGGCGGCCGGGTTGCGGCGCAGGAAATCGGGTTCCTGCTCCCAGTAGCGCTCCTCGACCAGCTCCACCTCGATTTTCTTCTCGGCCAGCGACAGGCGCACCTTGCGGCAAAACGGGGAGAGGGGAACGTGAAACAGGCGGGCCATCGGAAACCTGGGTTTGATTTGGAGTGTACCCCCACCAATGCCCCGAGCGCCGGGGATTTTCAATCCTCGAAACAGGCTGCGCGCCCGTCTGCGCGAATGGTGGCCGCCCCATCCATGATCGACGCCGCCCTGCGGTTCAGCCGGGCCGTGGGTTTCGACGCCGACCGGCTCTTGGGCGCGGGCAGCACCGCGGCCAGCAGCGCCGCCTGCCGCGGGCTCAGCGCATCGGGTCCGACGCCGAAATAATGCCGCGCCGCCGCTTCGACGCCAAAGACGCCCTCGTCCATTTCGGCCACGTTCAGATAGACCTCGAGAATGCGGCGCTTGGACCAGATCGCCTCCACTGCCGGGGTGATCGCGGTTTCCAGCGCCTTGCGGATCCAGCTGCGGCCCTGCCAGAGGAACACGTTCTTGACCACCTGCTGGCTGATCGTCGATCCGCCGCGCAGCGCGCCTTCCTCCATCGCGGCCCGGATCGCCTCGACATCGAACCCCCAGTGCAGGCAGAAATTCGCATCCTCGGCTGCGACGACCGATCGCGCCATGACCGGCGCGATCGCCTCCATCGGCACCCATTCCCGGTCGACGCTTCCCAGCCGGCGCTTTTCCGACCAGATCGTATGGGTGGTCGGCGGGTTGATCTGGGAATACAGCAGCACCAGCGCCATCACGGTCACAATCAGGATCGTGGTGCCGCGCAGCAACAGGAACCCGATCCAGCGGAGCGGCCGAAACCGGCGGCGAGGTTCCGCCTTGCGGCGTGCGCGCGGTTTGGCGGCCGGTTTTGACGATGCCTTTTTCGTGCCTGCTTTCTTTGCCATGGCCCAGCTATAGGCCACGTCCCCGCCATCAGCAAAGTGCAGATGCCCCGATCACGCGCGATTCCTGCCGTGGCGGGACCGGCCCTGCCAGTGTCATGCGCGCCGCGCGTCCGGGAAACACCGCCGCGCGGTCCTCCGGCGCGGCGGCGCTGGAAAAATGGCTTTCGGTCCAGACCCCTTCGGAACGCACCAGCGCATGCAGGTCAAAGCCGAGGTGGAAATAGTCCACCGTTCCCCCGGTCATCACGCGCACCCGGTGCCCGTCGACCAGATCGCACGCCCGCACCAGGCTCCCGGTGTCGTGCGAATGCAGCTCAGCCGCCCAACCGCTTAGCAGGACGCGATGCTGCGGGTTGACGATCAGCGCGCGGGTGTTGCGCAGCACCCCGGGCGCAAAGCGCACGGGGGCAAAGCGCCCTTGCGCGCGCACCCGCTGGCGGTCGATCCGGCGCACCGGCAGAAACCCGTGATCCGCCGTCCGGACCAGATCTCCCTCGCGGATCAGCTCGACCGGGACCGCGCCAAAGGCCGTGTCGATCCGGGTGCCCGGTGTGAAACAGGCCGGCGTCAGGTCCTCCGGATCCGGCTGGGTGCTGGCCGTCACAAAGGTCGAGGAAACGAATGTCGCGTCGTCGAGCAGCGTGCCATCCGCCGGGGCAAAAACCGGCACCCGCCCGCAGACATAATAGGTGACACCGGTCACCGTCACCAGCGCCCCATCGCCAAGCGCCACGGTGATCGTGTCGCCGGTCCAGACGTGGGTGATCCGGTCGCCCTCGAACCGGTCATAGCCGCCCCGGCTGATCCGGCCATCGTCGGTCCGGCCGGTGACGTCGAATGTCTGTACCGTCAGCGATGTTCCCGGCGGTGGCGGATTGCCCGGGTCCATGACCCAGAACTGGTCAGAAAACGTACTCGGCATGGTGCCCCCGGTGTTGGGTCATTGCCCAATCGTCGCGCCAGAGGCTTAAGATTCGGTTTCAGAATTCGGGTTCACGCCGCCCGCAGGATCTGGGCGACCGGCCCGCGCGCCACGTGGCGCGCGGTTTGCCCGCCACTGGCGGGGGCCCCGGCAAGATCCGGAAACAACGCCATCGCTTCGGCCCGCGCCGCTGACGCATCGCTGCCCAGCTGCGCACCGGGGAAATAGCTCTCGGTCGGGATGCCTTCGGAAAACACCACCTCATGTTCGACGAACAGCAGGTGGTAATAGGTCACCCGCCCGCCCGGCATCACCCGGATGTCGCGCCCGTTGACCAGCTTGATCGCGGGAACAAAGACCTCGTCTTCGCCACAAAACAGCTGCGCCCGCCAACCCTGGATCAGCATCCGGTGCTGCTGGCTGACCCAGAGGTCGCGGGTATTGCCCATCGCGCCCTCCAGCACCACGACCGGCGCCAGCGCGCCGATGGCGGGCACCGTCGATTGCGCCAGATGCACCAGCGGCTGCAGCCCACGGTCCGCGGTCACGATCCGGTCTCCGGGCCGCAGATCCTCGACCGGGCGCGGCCCGTCTTCGGTATCGATCAGCGTGCCCATGCAGAAACAGGCAAATCCCGGAAACCAGTTCGGCGAGGTGCTGTCCAGCGTGGCCGGTGTCAGCTGCGTGTTGCCGTTTTGCAGATCGGGCAGATCGTCGAAATCGGCGTTCATGTCCAGCGCGACGGTCAGATAGGTGCCATCGCCCATATCGATCCGGATGAACGACGCATTCTGCATCGGATCGCCGCGCACATCACCGTTGCCGATGTATTGGTAACTCAGCAGGGTCAGACCGCCATCCATCGACACGTATTCGCCGGTGAGCGGATCGTTCAACTGATGATCCACATCGACGAATGTCAGAACGGTGGTGGAGTTGTTGACGATGTTGATACCGCCGCCCGTCACATACGGGTCGCCGTTGACGTCCTGCGCCGTCAGCGTGATGTTAGTCATTTTCTGCTCGCTGCCCCTATGCAGAGGTCTGGCTACGCCCGCCTTTTTTCGGCGGATTATTGGTTAATAGAATGTAACGAGAATGCGGCAGAAATGTGGCGGCATGCAAAAAGGGCCGGCTGTTTCAGCCGGCCCCATCCAGTTTTTGATGTCCCGAAACCGGGATTATTCCGCCGGAACCGCCGTCTCTTCAATGCTCAGCGGCACGGTCAGCTTGTTCAGCATCTCCTTGGGGCAGACCTGCAGGAAATTGGCCTTTTCCAGGTCCCAGTGCTGCAGGATGTCGGCGGCCTTGCGGCTGCCGGTCTCGGCGGCGTGGCGCTCGATCAGCCCTTTCAGCTGCGCTTCCCAATGGTCCACCGTGACCGGACAGGTCACCAGCGTTTCCATGTTCATCAGCGTCTGCGCCTTGCCCTCGGGGTCATAGAGATAGGCCATGCCCCCGGTCATCCCGGCGCCAAAGTTGGCGCCGATCTCGCCCAGGATCACCGCGATGCCACCGGTCATGTATTCGCACCCGTTCGACCCGCAGCCCTCGATCACCACCGATGCGCCCGAGTTGCGCACCGCAAAGCGTTCGCCCGCGCGGCCCGCCGCAAACAGGTAGCCGTCGGTCGCCCCATAGAGCACGGTATTGCCGATGATGGTGTTCTCGTCCTCTTTCAGCGGGCTCGCCATCGGCGGGCGCACCACGATGGTACCGCCCGACAGACCCTTGCCGACATAGTCGTTGGCATCGCCCGACACTTCCAGCTTGAGCCCCGGCGCGGCAAAGGCGCCCAGCGACTGGCCGGCCGACCCCTGCAGCTTCACCGTCAGGTGATCGGGCTGGAAGGCGTTGCGCATGCCAAAGTTGCGCACGATGTGGCTGCTGGTGCGCGTGCCCACGGTCCGGTGCGTGTTCTGCACCGCATAAGACAGCTGCATCTTTTCGCCGTCCTTGAGGAACCGCGCCGCGTCGCGCACGATCTGCGCATCCAGCGTATCGGGCACCGCGTTGCGCTCCTTGTCGCGGTCATAGACGATCTCGGACGCGCCATCGACGGTGATCAGCAGCGGGTTCAGGTCCAGATCGTCCAGATGCGCCGATCCCCGGCTGACCTGCGCCAGCAGGTCGGCCCGGCCGATCACCTCGTCCAGCGACCGCGCGCCGATTTCGGCCAGGATCTCACGCACTTCCTGCGCGTAGAAGGTGATCAGGTTGACCACCTTGTCCGCCGATCCGGTGAACTTGGCGCGCAGGCTTTCGTCCTGCGTACAGACGCCCACCGGGCAGGTGTTCGACTGGCACTGGCGCACCATGATACAGCCCATCGCGATCAGCGCGGCGGTGCCGATGCCGTATTCCTCGGCCCCCATCATCGCCGCCATCACGATGTCACGCCCGGTGCGCAGACCACCGTCGGTGCGCAGCGTGACGCGGTCGCGCAGCTTGTTCATCGCCAGCACCTGATGCGCCTCGGTCAGGCCCATTTCCCACGGCAGACCGGCGTATTTGATGCTGGTCGCGGGCGACGCCCCGGTGCCACCGTTGTGGCCCGAGATCAGGATGATGTCGGCCTTGGCCTTGGCCACGCCGGCGGCGATGGTGCCAACGCCAGACGACGCCACCAGCTTCACCGTCACCTTGCAGCGCGGGTTGATCTGTTTCAGGTCATAGATCAGCTGCGCCAGGTCCTCGATCGAGTAGATGTCGTGGTGCGGCGGCGGCGAGATCAGCGTCACGCCCTTGGTCGAATGGCGCAGACGCGCGATCAGGTCGGTCACCTTCATGCCCGGCAGCTGGCCGCCTTCGCCGGGTTTTGCACCCTGCGCCACCTTGATCTCCAGCTCTTCGCACTGGTTCAGGTATTCGGCGGTCACGCCGAACCGGCCCGACGCCACCTGCTTGATCTTGGCGGACGGGTTGTCGCCGTTGGGTTCCGGCACGAAATGCGCCGGATCTTCACCGCCCTCACCGCTATCGGATTTCGCACCGATCCGGTTCATCGCCACGTTCAGCGTCTTGTGCGCCTCGGGCGACAGCGCGCCCAGCGACATGCCCGGCGTCACGAACCGCTTGCGGATCGAGGTGATGGATTCGACCTCTTCAATCGGCACCGGCTTGCCCAGCGGCTTGATATCCAGCAGGTCGCGCAGGTGGATCGGCGGGTTCGACCGCATCTTGGCCGAAAACTGCGACCACAGCTCGTAGGATGCCTTGTTACAGGCCATCTGCAGCATGTGCATGCTGGAGGCTTCCCAGGCGTGGGTCTCGCCCGATTTGCGCGCCTTGTAAAACCCGCCGATGGGCAGCACGTCCAGCCCGCTGTCCCAGCCCTTGGCGTGGATTTCCTCGGCCTTTTTCTGGATGCCATGGATACCGATGCCGGAAATCCGGCTGGTCATGCCGGGGAAATACTCGGCGCACATCGCCCGGCTCAGGCCGACGGCCTCAAAGTTCAGACCACCGCGATAGGACGAGATAACCGAGATGCCCATCTTGGCCATGATCTTGAGCAGACCGGCATCAATCGCCTCGCGATACCGCGCGACGTTCTCGGTCAGCGTGCCGTCCAGCAGCCCCCGGTCGATCCGGTCGGCCAGCGAATCCTCGGCCAGATAGGCGTTGACGATGGTCGCGCCGCAGCCGATCAGCACCGCAAAGTAATGCGGGTCGATACATTCCGCCGACCGCACGTTCAGCGAACAGAAGGTCCGCAGCCCCTTGCGCGTCAGATGGCTGTGCACCGCGCTGGTGGCCAGGATCATCGGCATCGCCACCTTGCCCGGCCCCGACATGTGATCGGTCAGCACAAGGTGCCCGGCCCCCGACCGCACCGCGTCCTCGGCCTCGGAACGGATCCGCCGCAACTCGGTGTTCAGCGCGCCCTCGCCGCCCGAAAAGGTACAGTCGATCTCGATCAGCGGCGCGTTGAACTGCTCGCTCAGCTTGTCCCACTGGGCGTTGCCCACAAACGGGCTTTCCAGCACCACGATTTCGGTCTGGCTGCTGTCCTCGTCCAGCACGTTCTTGAGGTTGCCGAACCGCGTCTTCAGGCTCATCACCCGGTATTCGCGCAAGGAGTCGATCGGCGGGTTGGTCACCTGGCTGAAGTTCTGGCGGAAGAAGTGGCTCAGCGGACGGTACTGGTTCGACAGCACCGCCGACGGCGTGTCGTCGCCCATCGAGGCGATGCTTTCCTTGCCGTCCTCGGCCATCGGCGACAGGATCTGCTCCAGCTCCTCCATCGAGTAGCCCGCCGCGATCTGCCGCTTGCGCAGGTCCTCACCGGTGAACATCGGCGCTTCGGCGACCTCGGCCAGCACCTCGTCGGCATCATTGATCTTGCCGACCCAGTCACCGAACGGCAGCGCGCGGGACAGCTTGTCCTTGATCTCGGTGTCGTGGAACAGTTTGCCCTTCTTCATGTCCACGGCCAGCAGCTGACCGGGGCCCAGCGCGCCTTTTTCGACCACGTTGGACTGGTTGATCGGCACCATCCCCGCCTCGGACCCGGCAATCACCAGCCCGTCGCCGGTCACGACGTACCGCATCGGCCGCAGCCCGTTGCGGTCAAGCCCGGCGCAGACCCAGCGCCCGTCGGTCATCGCAAGTGCCGCCGGCCCGTCCCAGGGTTCCATCACGCTATTGCAGTAGGAATACATGTCGCGCCACGCCTGCGGCAGCTCCACCGCCTGCTTGGACCAGCTTTCCGGCACCAGCATCGTCTTGGCCATCGGCGCCGACCGCCCGGCCCGCACCAGCATCTCGAACACCGAATCCAGCGCCGCGGAATCCGACGACCCCTGCGGGATGATCGGCTTGATGTCCTCGGCCAGGTCGCCGAACGTGTTCGATGCCAGCCGGATCTCGTGGCTCTTCATCCAGTTGACGTTGCCCTTGAGCGTGTTGATCTCGCCGTTGTGCGCCAGCATGCGGAACGGCTGCGCCAGCCACCACTGCGGGAAGGTGTTGGTGGAATACCGCTGGTGATAGATCGCGAATGCGCTTTCGAACCGCGGATCCATCAGGTCGGGGTAGAACACCGCCACCTGCTCGGCCAGCATCATGCCCTTGTAGATGATCGACCGGCACGACAGCGACGCGATGTACAACCCGCCGATCCCGGCGGCGGCCGCCGCCTTCTCGATGCGGCGACGAATCACATACAGCTCACGCTCGAACGTCTCTTCGTCCACCCCCTTGGAGTTGGAAATCAGGATCTGTTCGATCTCGGGCCGGGTCGCGTTGGCCTTGTCGCCCAGGCAGGTCACATCGACCGGCACGTGCCGCCAGCCATAGATGTAATAGCCCATCCGCAGCACTTCGCTTTCCACGATGGTCCGGCAGGTCTCCTGCGCGCCGAAATCCGTGCGCGGCAGGAACACCTGGC
The DNA here is from genome assembly GCF_020171285.1 of Seohaeicola saemankumensis. Taxonomy (GTDB): domain Bacteria; phylum Pseudomonadota; class Alphaproteobacteria; order Rhodobacterales; family Rhodobacteraceae; genus JAIUZI01. The sequence continues at coordinate 216,629 of NZ_JAIUZI010000003.1, read as the reverse complement.
CAACCGCGATCAGCTGGTCCTTGCGCGGCTTGTGGCCGGTGCGCTCGATCTGGTCATAAAAGAACGGAACAGGGATCTGCACGTGAATGCCCGCGCCATCGCCGGTCTTGCCATCGGCATCCACCGCACCCCGGTGCCAGATCGCCTTGAGCGCGGTGATGCCCGCCTCGACCACCTTGCGGCTTTTCTTGCCGTTGATGGACACCACCAGCCCGACGCCGCAGGACGAATGTTCTTCTTCCTCGGCGTACATGCCGTTTTCGGCCATCCACTTGCGCTTTTCTTCCTCGGCGCGGGCCCAGTTTTCGTCGTAAACGGTCATATCAGTCTCCATCGTCGAGGGTGTCGAAATCTTCGGCCAAACCGAACTGTTTCAACACTTCTTTGCGTGTCAGTCGTGAATGGTCGCCGGTAAAGCCCAGCGACGGAATCTTGTGGTCGATATAGATCTCGCCGGTCATCTCCATGCCGCGCGTATCGTCAAACAGACCAATCGGGATCTCGTAGTTCTCGGCCATCGGCCCGGGCGCCGTGACATGGTAATACAGGCCCGTACCGCAGGCATCGCACCACGCGCGTTCGGCCCAGTCCGAACTCTGGATCTTGCGGATCTTGTCATTCCCGGTCCAGGTGATGCCCTTGGCCGGCACCGTCGCCGCCACCAGCGCCGCGCCGGTCCAGCGGCGGCACATCTCGCAATGGCAGGCGCCATAAGTTGCCGGCACGTCGCGCGCGGTAAACGTGACCGCGCCGCACATGCACTGGCCGCTGCGCTCAGTCATGGGCATGTCCCCCATGGCCGCCGTGGTCGCCGGAACCGGCGGTCGCCGTTCCATACCCGCGCAGTTCGGCGTATTTCGCCCGCTGCGTTTCGTTCAACAGCGGCGTCGTCTCCAGATGCGCGGTCAGGTGAACCGCACGCAACTGTGCCAGGATGCCGCTCGACCGGGCCAGCTGATTTTCCAGCATCGCCGCATCCGCATGCCCGCTGCGGAACATCCGGCTCAGGTGGTCTTCCGCCTCGACATAGGATTCGCCCAGCGCCCGCGCCTGCGCCTGCATGCGGTCAAAGATCGCCTGGATCTCGGCGCGCTGCGCCGCGCTCAAGTCCAGCTCGGTCGCCAGCTCCAGCACATGCGCCGGGCCGGGATAGCCGTTCAGCTCGGCAGGTTTCGCCAGCCCCCAGCCCTGACCGGCCAGCAGCGCGTCGATATCGGCCTGCGACAGGCTGGCGATCTCGCGGGTGTCCTGCCCGGCATAGGGCTGCGTGCCCGCGAGTGTCGGCACAGCGGCAAGGACAAATGTCGCGGTCAAAGCGGTCGTCAGCGTTTTCATCGACTTCATCCTTTGTTTACCTTCTGCGTCAGATTGCCTGACCTGTCTGCTTAACATCCCGTTACCGGGGTCGGTCCTTGGGTGGCCGGGCAAATCCGCCGGAACCGTTGTACAAAACCGCAAAAGCCGGTTTCGCGGCCTGTACAAAACGGTGGCTTCTGCCCTGTTGGCCTACTCCGCAGCGACGGCTGCGGCCGTGTTGAATTTCTTCAGGATCGCCTCGGCACAGTCGCGGCCGTCGCGGATCGCCCAGACCACCAGCGAGGCGCCACGCACGATATCGCCCACCGCATAAACGTTTGGCATGTCGGTTTCACCGGTGGTGAACTGCGCCTTGATGGTGCCCCAGCTGGTGACGGTCAGCTCGGGCTGGCCGAATATGGTCGGCAGGTCCTCGGGCTCAAAGCCCAGCGCCTTGATCACCAGATCGGCCTCTTCGACGTAATCCGCGCCCTCAATCACCTCGGGCGACTGCCGGCCGGTTGCATCAGGTGCGCCCAAACGCATCTTTTGCACCATCACGCCGGTGACTTTCCCGGCTTCGTCCACGAACCCCTTGGGCGCGCTAAGCCATTCGAAAACAACGCCTTCTTCTTCGGCATTGTTCACTTCGCGCTGGCTGCCCGGCATGTTGGCGCGGTCACGGCGATACAGGCATTTGACCGATGTGGCGCCCTGCCGGATCGAGGTGCGGACGCAGTCCATCGCGGTGTCGCCACCGCCGATCACGACAACCTTCTTGCCCTCGGCGTTCAGACGGCCGCTGTCGAAGTCCTCGACCGCGTCGCCAAAGCTCTTGCGGTTGCTGGCGGTCAGGAAATCAATTGCCTTTTCAATGCCTTCCGCGCCGCTACCCGGCATCGCCAGGTCCCGCGACTTGTAGACGCCCGTGGCGATGATCACCGCGTCATGCTCGGCCTGGATGGTGGCAAAGATATCGGCATCCACGTCACAGTTCAGCACGAATTCCACGCCGCCCAGTTCCAACTGTTCGTTGCGGCGCATGACCACGTCTTTTTCCAGCTTGAAACCGGGGATGCCATAGGTCAGCAGCCCGCCCGCGCGGTCGTAGCGGTCATAGATCGTGACCTGGACACCGGCCCGGCGCAGCATGTCGGCGGCGGCCAGCCCACCGGGCCCCGCGCCAATGATTCCAACGCTTTCCGGGCGTTCCTGCGCCGGCTTCACCGGCTTGACCCAGCCCTTTTCCCAGGCGGTATCGGTGATGTATTTTTCAACCGAGCCGATCGTCACGGTGCCGTGGCCCGACTGCTCGATCACGCAGTTGCCTTCGCACAGCCGGTCCTGCGGGCAGATGCGGCCACAGATCTCGGGAAAGGTGTTGGTCGCCTGGCTGACCTGATAGGCCTCTTCGAGCCGCCCGGTGGCGGTCAGCCGCAGCCAGTCCGGGATATTGTTGTGCAGCGGGCAATGGCTCTGGCAATACGGCACGCCACACTGGCTGCACCGGCTCGATTGCTCCTGCGCCTTGGCGTCTGCATACTCGGCATAAATCTCGTCGAAATCCTCGCGCCGCTGGCTGGCGTCACGCTTTTGCGGCATGTCGCGGTCGATCTGGACGAATTTGAGCATCGGTTGCTTGGCCACGGGCAAACCTCCATGATATGGCTGGCTGCGCTTTTGTATTGGAAACGCGGCGCAATTAAAAGTCAGCCTTGCTGACCTACTATTCAAGTTAGATCTCCTCTTATCCTGTAATCCACGGCAATGGCAAGAATTTTAGGTACCGATCCGGTCCTATTTGCATCCTTTTCTTTTGAAACGGGGTACTTATACCTGTTCCCAGCCCATGAATTGGACAAACGAGACCCGCTCCGATGCCGCTTTTTCAACTGATCCTGATCGCTGTCATTCAGGGCGTGACCGAGTTTCTGCCGGTGTCTTCATCGGGTCACCTGATTCTGCTGCCCGGGCTCACCGGGCTGGAGGATCAGGGGCAACTGATTGATGTCGCCGTGCATGTTGGAACCCTGGGCGCCGTCGTCCTCTACTTCTGGCGCGATGTCGTCAGTGGTTTTGCCGGATTGCCCCGTCTCGTGACCGGACGGGCGGACACCGCCGGTTCCCGACTGACGCTGGGGCTGATCATTGCGACAATCCCGGTGATTCTGGCTGGTGCCGTGCTTCACTTCACAGGTCTCAGCGATGCCATGCGATCCATCAAGGTGATTGGCTGGACCATGCTGATATTTGGGCTGGTGCTGTACTGGGCCGACACCTCTGCTCCCTCGGAGAAGACGGCCGATGACTGGAGCCCACGCGACGCGCTGATCATGGGGCTATGGCAGGTTTTGTCGTTGATCCCAGGTACCTCAAGGTCCGGCATCACGATCACCGGCGGGCGGCGGCTGGGTTACGAGCGCGGTCAGGCGGCGCGCCTGTCGATGCTGATGTCGATCCCGACAATCATCGCCTCTGGCGTCCTGCTCGGCGGCGAAGCCCTGATCGGCGCCAATACCGCCGCCTTGAGAGACGGCGCGATAGCCGCCCTGTTTGCCTTTGTTTCGGCACTGCTGGCGCTGACGCTGATGATGCGCCTGCTGCGCAGCGTCAGCTTTACGCCATACGTGATCTACCGCGTCATCCTCGGTATCACCCTGCTGGTCATCGCCTATACCGCCTAGCCCGCGTTACGAACGCAGCTTGCGGGCCGAGCGGGTCATCTCGTCATACTGGCCCGAGGGGCGGAACTTCCACAAATAATCAGGCAGGACCGAATCGGCGGCAACGGGCCGGATATCCAGGTCCGACAACGTCTTGGCGCCTTCGGACACCACGTTGTCATGCGCCAGATTGCGCAATTGGTCACGGGTCAGCACGCCATTGGAGATCAGGCCAAAGCTGATGGCCTGCACCATATCAAAACCGAACGCCATGATCCGGGCAATCCAGACCGGCAGACCGACGACAACCCGGCGACGGTGGATCACGTCCAGCATCAGCCCGATCAGTTCGCGCATGGTCATGACGTCCGGCCCACCCAGCTCGTAAACACCCGGCGCAGCCTGACCCAAGGCCCCTTTTGCGGCGGCTTCGGCGACGTTGTCCACGAAAACCGGCTGGAACCGGGTCTCTGCCGCCGTAATCGGCAGGATCGGCCCAAAGCGGGTCATGCCGGCAAACTTGTTGAAGAACCCGTCTTCGGCCCCGAAAATCACTGACGGGCGCAGAATGACGGCATCCGGCATGTGTTGCAGCACCGCAGCCTCGCCCGCCGCCTTGGTCGCGGCATAGACGCTGTCCGAGTCCGCATCGGCTCCGATTGCCGACAGATGCACCATGCGTGCGACGCCTTGCTCCGCCGCAATCCGCGCGATTCGGCCAGCGCCCTCGGCCTGAACCGCGTCAAAGGTATTCTTGCCGTCGTTGTTCAGAATGCCGACGCAGTTGATGACCGCCTCGGCCCCGACCATGGCTGCCGCAACAGAAGCGTCGTCGCGAATGTTGCACAACACCGGCTCTACCTGGCCAACGGCCCCATAGGGTTTGACGTGCATCGCTTCGTTCGGGCGCCGCACAGCTACGCGGACACGCCAGCCCTCCTTGGCCATACGCCGCGCGATGTAACGGCCGACAAATCCCGATCCGCCGTAAATCGTGACCAGTTTGGACATGGCTCAGCTCCCGCTAGATGATTGGTCTTGCCCCGATTTACCGCCCCAAACACCGTCAAACAAGGCGCAAAAACGCCGCGACCCGCCACGCCATGCGAACACTGCGGCTTAACGATCAAACGATCCGGAACCACAGCCCGGCGCAGGGGATGCGGCATGTCACAAAAACTGCAACTTTTTCCGAGAATCCGTTTGACACCCTCTCGGCTGGCCCTTAAATGCCGGGCTCACGACACCTGCCCAGGTGGCGGAATGGTAGACGCGCTAGCTTCAGGTGCTAGTGTCCGTATGGACGTGGAGGTTCGAGTCCTCTCCTGGGCACCAAATCTTCCAAGAAATCTCGCCTTTTCAAATTCTTGGAAGAAGACGGCTGCTTCACTTCCGAGATAACCCCAAAATTAGCGTTATACTTTACAGTCCCGCTTCAAGCTTCGCTCGAGTCGTCCTTCAACTGTTGCCGGTTGCTTGCCTCATGAGCCAATCTACCGCCCATGACATCGGATCCCTGCACGAGAAACGTGCCATTGCCGCCGAAGACGTGTGCTGCGGTATGTGATGTTCCAAGCCGCGCTTGTGGCTGCGCGATGTCGCCGAACAGACCAACGCTGCGGTCGCCAGCCTGGACCGGATGGGGCAAGCTTGCGACGACGGGTGATCGGTTCCCCTTTCGGGTTCTGTCTTGGGGGCGCTGGCGCTTTGGCCGGTGACGGCGTAGCAATGGGACGCCGAGCCACCGTTGCCATAGGACCCGACCATGCCCGATCTGCTGACGCTGCTTCTTGATCTTCACGACCTGCCTGCGAGCCAACTGCCCGAGCCGGCCCGCGACGCAGCACGGTCGTCGCTCTATGACTGGCTGATCTGTGGCCGCGCCGGGACCAATGAGCCGGTGGCCGACAAGCTGCGCCGGTTCATCGCCGCCGAGGGCGGGCAGGGGTTGGCCTCGGTTCTGGGGGCGGGGACCGCGCCGGCCCGTCAGGCGGCGCTGGTCAACGGCGCGACCAGCCATGCGATTGATTTCGACGATACACATTTCGCCCATGTCGGTCACCTGTCGGTCGGCATCTACCCGGCGGCGCTGGCTGTGGGCGAAGAAACCGGCGCATCGGCGGGCGATGTGGTGGATGCCTTCCTGCTGGGGTCCGAGGCGGCGATCCGGGTTGGCATGGCGCTGGGGTCGGCGCATTACAACCGGGGCTTTCACCAGACCGCGACCGCCGGGGCCTTTGGCGCGACGCTGGCTGCGGGCCGACTGATCGGGCTGACGCGCGACCAGATGCGCGCCGCAATCGGCCTGTGTTCGACCCGCGCGTCGGGGCTGAAGTCACAGTTCGGCACCATGGGCAAACCCTATAACGCCGGGATCGCGGCGGCCAACGGCGTCGAATCCGCCCGGCTGGCGGAACTGGGGATGAGTTCCTGCGCCGACGGGCTGGCGGGGCCAGAGGGATTCCTGCAGACCCATACCGACGATCCGGGCCACGACCTGCCGCCGGTGGGCCGCTGGCTGCTGCCCGAGATCAGCTATAAATTCCACGCCTGCTGTCACGGCACCCACGCGATGATCGAGGCGCTGCGCGCGGTGGGGCCGGTTGATCCGGGCGACGTGGCCGCGATTGAATTGCGCACCAATCCGCGCTGGCTGTCGGTGTGCAATATCGCCGATCCCGGCACCGGGCTCGAGGTCAAGTTCAGCTATGCCTGGCTGGCGGCGATGGTGCTCAGCGGGCGCGATACCTCGGCCTTTGACAGCTACTCCGATGTGGTCGCCGCCGATCCCGCGCTGGCCGCTATCGCGGGCCGGATGACGGTGACCGGCGATGCCGGGCTGAGCGACATGCAGGCCGAGGGCGTGCTGCGGCTGGCATCGGGCGGTCAGACCCCCTTTGCCCATGACATTTCGGCCCCGATCGCGACCGATGTGCTGCGCGACCGGCTGGCGGGCAAATCCCGCGCGCTGCTGGGCCCCGACGGCGGGCCGCCCGCCACGCTCGTGGGCGATCTCGCGACGATGACCGCCGCCGATCTGGGCCGCATGCTGCGGGGAGAGGCGGCATGAGCGCGGCAGAGGACTGGATCGGCCGCAGCCGGGCCGCGACGGACCGGATCACAGACCGGCAGCTGGCAGAGTTCCGGGCGACGCTGGGCGACGCCCATTGCGCGGGCGATCATGCGCCGGGGCTGGAATGGTGCCTGTCGCCCGAGATCCTGCCCGCCGACCAGTTGGGCCGCGATGGCCACCCCCGGCTGGGCACGGTGCTGCCCGATCTGGGCCTGCCGCGCCGCATGTGGGCGGGCGGACGGATCCGCGCGCGGGCGCCGATCCCGGTGGGCGAACCGGTCACCCGCACCACCACGGTACAGGATATCGCCTACAAGCAGGGCCGCAGCGGCCGGTTGGGATTTTTGACGCTGAGCCACAGCTATGCCTGCGGCGACCACATCCTGATCGACGAAGAACACGACATCGTCTACCGCGAGGACAGCGGCCCGGGCTCCGCCGCCACCCCGCCCCCGGCCGAGGATTGGCCCGAGGCCGAGCGCCGCAGGGTCGAACCCACGCCAACGCTGCTGTTTCGCTATTCGGCGATGACATTCAACGGCCACCGCATCCACTATGACCTGCCCTATGCCACCGAGGTCGAAGGGTATGCCGGGCTGGTGGTGCACGGGCCGCTGCTGGCGACCTGGATGCAACATTTGGCCTGCGACCTGCTGGGCACAGTGCCGGCGCTCTTCAGCTATCGCGGGATGAGCCCGCTGATCTGCGGCGCCACGGCCCTGATCGAAGGGCGCGTCACGGGGCAGGGGGCCGAGCTGCGCGTGCGCGACGCGGACACCGGCACCGTCGCGATGCAGGCCCATGCAGAGCGGGCGGAACGGGCGGGTTGAGCCGGGTCACCGCAGCACAAAGGGGTTCGCCGGGCCGTCGCCGTAGTCCATCCAGACGGATTTGGTTTCGAGATACTCGTAAATCGCGTCCTGCCCGCTTTCGCGTCCGATGCCCGAGGATTTGAAGCCGCCAAACGGCACCATGTAGGACACCGCGCGATAGCAGTTGGTCCAGATGTTACCGGCGCGCAGCCGTTTCGCGGCCCGGAACATGCGGCCCTGATCGCGGGTCCAAACCCCGGCGGCCAGCCCGAAATCGGTGTCGTTGGCGATGTCATAGGCCTGTTCGTCTTCGGTAAAACGGATCACCGACAACACCGGTCCAAACACCTCTTGCTGGGCGATGCGCATGTCGTTGGTGACGCCGGTGAACACAGTGGGTTCGATGAACCGGCCCGCGCCGGTGCCGGGCCGGGTGGACGGGCCACCGCCCAGGGCGCAATCGGCGCCATCCTCGCGCGCCATCGCAATACAGCTCAGGATCCGCTCGAACTGTGGTTTGGTGGTGACCGGGCCGACCTGGGTTTCGGGGTCCATCGGGTCACCCACACGGGCGGTGCGGGCCAGGTCCAGAAACGCCTCGACAAATTCGTCGTGGATGTCGTCATGCACCAACACCCGCGATCCGGCGATACAGGTCTGACCCGAGGCCGCGAATATGCCCGACACCACGCCGCGCGCCGCCGCCTCGACATCCACGTCGGGAAACACCAGCTGCGCCGACTTGCCGCCCAGTTCCAGCGTCAGCCGCTTGAACGTGCCCATCCCGGCCCGCGCGATATGCCGCCCGCTGGCGTCGCCGCCGGTAAAGGCGATCTTGTGCACGTCGCGGTGTTCGGTCAGCGGCGCGCCGACCTCGGCCCCGAACCCGGTGATCGCGTTGACCACCCCGGGCGGGAACCCGGCCTCTTCGATCAGCCTGCAGAAGTCCAGCGTCGAGGCCGAGGTGAATTCCGACGGCTTCAGCACCACGGTACAGCCCGCCGCCAGCGCCGGCGCCAATTTCCACGCGGTCAGCAGCAGCGGCGAATTCCACGGCGTGATCGCCGCCACCACGCCCACCGGAACATGGGTGGTGTAGGTGAACATGTCAGGCTTGTCGATCGGCACGACGGCGCCTTCGATCTTGTCCGCCAGCCCACCGAAATAGCGGTACCACTGCGCGATATAGCCGGTCTGGCCGCGCATCTCGGCGTAGAGCTTGCCGTTGTCCCGCACCTCGGTCCGGGCCAGCGCATCGGCCTCGCGGTCCAGGATATCGGCCAGCCGCACCAGCAGCTGACCGCGCCGGGTCGGGTGCATCTCGGCCCATTCACCCTGTGTCAGAGCCGCATTCGCCGCCGCAACCGCGCGGTCTACATCCGCCGCCGCACAGCGCGGGATCTTCGCCCAAACCTGCCCGGTAAAGGGGTCGTCGCTGTCAAAGGTCTCGCCGCTGGCGGCAGGCCCCCATTGGCCGTCGACAAAACACTCGTAGGTCACGATATCTGCGCTGCGTTCCATAGTCCTGCGCCCCTCTCCCTCAGTCAAAGTCGATCACCTGTCGGATCGTCTGTCCGGCGTGCAGTTTGTCAAAGCCCGCGTTGATCTCCTCCAGCCGGATCTTTTCCGACATCAGCCGTTCCACCGGCAGACGGCCTTGCGCGTGCAGGCCCAGGAACCGGGGGATGTCGCGGCTGGGCACGCCCGAGCCCAGGTAGCTGCCCTTGAGCGTGCGTTCCTCGGCGGTGATCCCGACCGCCGGCAGTTCCAGCATCGCCGCCGGGTTCGGCAGGCCCGCCGTGACCGTGGTGCCGCCGCGCCGGGTCGCGTCATAGGCAAACCGCAGTGCCCGCACGTTGCCGGTGAAATCCATCGCGGTGTCGACGCCGCCGCCGGTCACCTCGCGCAGCTCTTCCAGCGCGCCGTCGCGGGCCGAATTGATCAGATGCGTCGCCCCCAATTCGCGGGCGATTTCCAGCTTGTCGTCCAGCACGTCCACGGCGGCGATCTTTTCCGCCCCGGCGGTCCGGGCCGCCATCACCGCCGACAGGCCGACGCCGCCCAGCCCGACAACCGCCGTGGTGCTGCCCGGCGTGACGTCGCCGGTGTTGAACACCGCCCCCGCCCCGGTCAGCACCGCACAGCCCATCAGCGCAGCGATATCCAGCGGGATCTCCGGGTCGATCCGCACCAGCGAATTCTCCGAAACCGTGGCGTATTCGGCAAAACAGGACACGCCTGTCATGTGATAGATCCGCTCGCCATCCCGGCTCAGCCGCGAGCCGCCGCCGATCAGCAGCCCCTCGCCATTGGCCGCCGCGCCGGGTTCGCACAGGGCCGGGCGGCCGTTGCGACAGGGGCCGCAGTGGCCGCAACTGGGCACAAAGACCGACACCACGTGATCGCCGGGCGCAAACCGCTCCACATCCGGGCCGACCGCCTCGACCACGCCGGCGCTTTCATGGCCCATCACCATCGGCAACTGCCGCGGCCGGTCGCCGTTGACCACCGACAGATCGGAATGACACAGGCCCGCGGCGGCGATCCTGACCAGAACCTCGCCCGCCCGCGGCCCCTCCAGATCGACCTCGCAAACCGAAATCGGCCGCGTTTCGGCATAGGGGCCAGGACGCCCGATTTCCTCAAGTACCGCCGCCTTTATCTTCATGGTCTTCTCCCCCCGGTGGACCGCTGTCGATGTCTTGGCGGTTACCTTATCCCGGTCACACCGGATTGACAGACCGAAATTTCCCGCGTGGCAGGGGGATGGAAAGGCGGCTCTTTCCCGAGCGACCACCGCCGCGAAACGGGTGAACTCCCGCGCGGATAATCACGGTAATGTAAAGAAAATGGCGCCGGGTATCCCGACGCCATGGATCCGAAAGCCGGATAAAGTGGAATAGTCCGGGCAGCGCTGCTGCCCGGACATCTGTTCAGATCAATGCGCCAGGTCGAAACGGTCGGCGTTCATGACCTTGGTCCAGGCCGCCACAAAGTCGCGTGCGAACTTTTCGGCGTTGTCGTCCTGGGCATAGACCTCGGCATAGGCCCGCAGGATCGAGTTGGACCCGAACACCAGATCCGCGCTGGTGGCCGTCCATTTGACGGCGCCGGTCGCCCGGTCGCGGATTTCGTAGGTGCCGCCGTCGACCGGCTCCCAGGAATAGGCCATGTCGGTCAGGTTGACGAAGAAATCATTCGTCAGCTGGCCTTCGCGGTCGGTGAACACTCCGTGCTTGGAATTGCCGTGGTTGACCCCCAGCACCCGCATCCCGCCGACCAGAACGGTCATTTCGGCGGCGGTCAGACCCAGCAGCTGCGCCTTGTCCAGCATCAGCTCTTCGGGGGCGACGGCGTATTCCTCCTTTTGCCAGTTGCGGAAGCCGCAGGCCAGCGGTTCGAGCACGTCAAAGCTGTCGGCATCGGTCTGTTCGGCACTTGCATCGCCGCGACCCGGTGCAAACGGCACGTCGACGTCAAAACCGGCGGCCTTGATCGACTGTTCCAGACCGACATTACCGGCTAGCACGATGACATCGGCCACCGACGCACCGGTTTCCGCCGCGATCGGCTCGAGGATGCCCAGCACCTTGGCCAGGCGCTCGGGCTCGTTGGCGGCCCAGTCCTTTTGCGGGGCCAGGCGGATGCGGGCACCGTTCGCGCCGCCGCGCTTGTCCGACCCGCGGAAGGTGCGGGCGCTGTCCCATGCGGTGGCGATCATGTCCGCCGCCGACAGACCGCTGGCCGCGATCTTGGCCTTGACCGCATCGACGTCGTAATCGCTGGCGCCTGCCGGGATCGGATCCTGCCAGATCAAGTCTTCGGCCGGCACGTCGGGACCGTAGTAGTTGGCCTTGGGCCCCATGTCGCGGTGGGTCAGCTTGAACCACGCACGGCCAAAGGTCTCGGCGAAATACTCCGGATCGGCGCGGAACTTCTGGCAGATCTCGTTATAGATCGGGTCGACCTTCATCGCCATGTCGGCATCGGTCATCATCGGCATGCGACGCACCGAGGGGTCGGTCGGGTCAACCGGCATCTCGCTTTCGGGCATGTCGACCGGTTTCCACTGGTTGGCACCGGCGGGCGACTTGGTCAGCTCCCACTCCCAGCCGAACAGATAGTCGAAATAGCCCATGTCCCACTGGGTCGGGTTCTTGGTCCAGGCGCCCTCGATCCCCGAGGTAAAGGCATTGGTCGCCTTGCCGTCCATGCCGGGGTTGCTCCAGCCCAGACCCTGTGACGCCACCGGGCAGCCTTCGGGCTCGGCCCCGATGTTGGCGTGATCGCCGCCGCCGTGCGCCTTGCCGACGGTGTGACCGCCACAGGTCAGCGCTGCGGTTTCCTCGTCGTTCATCGCCATGCGGGCAAAGGTTTCGCGCACATGCAGCGCGGTGCGGGCCGGATCGGGGTTGCCGTTCACGCCCTCGGGGTTGACGTAGATCAGGCCCATGTGGACCGCCGCCAGCGGGTTATACAGCGTCGAGGTGTCGTCCAGATCGCCATAGCGGTTTTCGGACGGCGCCAGCCATTCGTTTTCCGCGCCCCAGTTCACGTCCTGCTCGGGGCCCCAGATGTCTTCGCGGCCAAAGCCAAAGCCAAAGGTCTTCAGACCCATGGATTCATAGGCCATGTTGCCCGCCAGGATGATCAGGTCGGCCCAGCTCAGCGCGTTGCCGTATTTCTTTTTCACCGGCCACAGCAGGCGCCGCGCCTTGTCGAGGCTGGCGTTGTCCGGCCAGGAGTTCAGCGGGGCGAAACGGATGTTGCCCGAGCCCGCGCCGCCACGGCCGTCGCCCATGCGGTAGGAGCCCGCGGAGTGCCACGCAAGGCGGATCATCAGGCCGCCGTAGTGGCCCCAGTCGGCCGGCCACCAGTCCTGGCTGTCGGTCATCAGCGCCTGCACGTCGGCCTTGACCGCCTCATAGTCCAGACCCTTGACCGCCTCGCGGTGATCGTAATCCGGGTCCATCGGATTGGTGCGCGCGCCGTGCTGGTGCAGGATGTCGAGGTTCAGCGTTTTCGGCCACCACTTGGTGACGCTGTTGCCCAGTTCGGTGTTGCCGCCATGCATGACGGGGCAGCCGCCGGCCGGGTCGATGTTGTTGCCGTCCATGTCTCTCTCCTCAGGTGAATGGATGTTTCTAGAATCGTTTTAACCTCTGCGAGCGGTAATCTCCAATTGGATATTCAAAAGGTTCTGATAAGATAAACTAATGATAGCGCTGACCCTCAGACAACTCTGGTACTTCGATTCCCTGGCCAAGCACCGGCATTTCGGCCGCGCGGCCGAAGCCTGCTCGATCTCGCAGCCCGCCTTGTCCCTTCAGATCAAGGAGTTGGAGGCGCTGTTCGGCGCGCCGCTGGTCGAACGCCGCTCGCGCGATGTCCGCCTGACGCCGCTGGGCGAGGATCTGCTGGAAAAGGCGCGCCATATCCTGCTCGAGGTCGACGAGCTCGAAGATCTCGTGCGCGCGTCAAAGGGACCGCTGTCCGGGCGGCTGCGGCTGGGCATCATCCCCACCGTCGCGCCCTATCTGCTGCCCACCATCATCAAGGCGCTCAAGGTCCGCTTTCCCGAGCTGGACCTGAACCTGCGCGAAGCGATGACCGAAACCCTGATCGAAGAGCTGCAGGAAGGCCGCATCGACCTCGCGGTGGTGGCGCTGCCGATCTCGGAACCGGCGCTGACGGAATTTGCGCTCTTCGAAGAGGACTTCGTGCTGGTCCGCATGAGCCAGGATGCCGACAAACCGGTGCCCAGCCCCGAAACCCTGCAGACGATGCGCCTGCTGCTGCTCGAGGAAGGCCACTGTTTCCGCGACCAGGCCCTGTCGTTCTGCCAGTTCGGTGAAAACCGGCCCAGCGAACTGATGGAAGGCAGCTCGCTCTCGACGCTGGTCCAGATGGTCGGCGCGGGCATGGGGGTCACGCTGATCCCGGAAATGGCGGTGGCGCTGGAAACCCGCTCCGCCGACGTGTCGATCGCGCATTTCCCTCAGTCCCGCCCGTCGCGCACCATCGGCATGGTCTGGCGCCGGACAACCCCGCTCTCGGACCAACTGATGCAGATCGGCGCCGTCATCCGCGCCGCCCGCCAGAACGAGAGCTGACAGCGGCCCCTGCCCCTCACCCCGTATACCCGCCGAACTGACCAATCCGCGCCTCGAAATCGCTGACGCGGTCGGCGGCGGTGTCGGAGCGGGCCGCCATGGCCGCCAGCAGCATTTCACAGGCCAGAAAGGCCGAATTCAGCGACGGCAGGAAATGCGGGCCACCCATCGGCAGCCGCAGCACCTGCCACGCCCCGGCGGCGATGGGCGAGGAGTGGCTGTCGGTCATCGCCAGCACCCGCGCACCGCGCGACCGGGCGATTTCACAGCCGCGCACCACCTCCTGCGAATAATGCGCATAGGTGATTGCGACGACGATATCCTCGGGCCCGGTGCGCGACATCTGATCGACAATGGCGCCGGGCATCGACGGGCCTTCGGCGAAATTCGCAAAAGCCATGCCGCCGACATAGGACAGGTAATGCGCGATGGAAAAACAGCTGCGCACACCGATGGCATGAACCCGGCGCGCCGCCAGCAGCGGGTCGATACAGGCCCCGAGCGTCTGCACTGTTTCGGGCGACAGCAACAGCTCGGTATTGCCGCGATGGGCCGCGATCACCGCCGCCAGCGCGTCGTCCCGATGCCCCTGCCGCAGGCTGCGCGCCCGCGCGGCATAGCTGCCCGCCCCCAGCCCCGCCTCGACCCCGGCCTGCACATCGGCGCGAAAGGCATCGAACCCGTCGTAGCCCAGTTCGCGCGCCAGCCGCGTGACAGTGTTGTGATTGACCCCGGCCTGCTGCGCCAGCCCGCGAATCGAATGAAAGGCGACCTGTGGCAGGTTATCCAGAACCCAGGGTGCAAACTGGCGCAGCGCCGGGGTGCCCTCGGCGCCGATCCGCGCCAGCGCGGCTTTCATTTCATCGGGTTTCATCATGTCTGTCAGCCTGTTGCCCCCTGCCCCATCTGCGCCCTGCACCGCCGGACCGGGTGTGATTATACATTTGCTTTTTCATCGCCAGTGAAATAATACAAACGAATTATTGCCGGCGCAACCGCCGAATCCCCCTCGCAATCGCGCGTTTTTCCGCAAGGATCCTGCTCATGAACAGCCATATCTTTGGTCGCTCCACCAAGGGCACGCTGCCCGTCGCCGTCGCCGGCGACGGCTGCTACCTGATCGACGCCGACGGCCGCCGCTACCTCGATGGATCGGGCGGCGCGGCGGTGTCCTGCCTGGGCCATTCCAACGCCGCCGTGCGCGCGGCGCTGCATGGCCAGATCGACCAGCTGGCCTTTGCCCACACCGGGTTCTTTACCTCGGCCCCCGCTGAACGGCTGGCCGACCGGCTGATCGAACAGGCCCCCGAAGGTATCGACCGGGTCTATCTGGTCTCGGGCGGGTCCGAGGCGGTCGAGGCCGCGATCAAGCTGGCGCGGCAGTATTTCCTCGAAATAGGTCAGCCCGACCGCCGCCGGGTCATCGCCCGTCGCCAGAGCTATCACGGCAATACGCTGGGCGCGCTGGCCGCCGGCGGCAACGCCTGGCGCCGCGCCCAGTTCGCGCCGCTGCTGGCCGAGACCAGCCATATCAGCCCCTGCTACGACTACCGCGACCGCCGCGCGGACGAGACACCTGAAACCTACGGCCAGCGCGTCGCCGACGAACTGGAAACCGAAATCCTGCGGCTGGGCCCGGAAACGGTGATGGCCTTTGTCGCCGAACCGGTGGTGGGCGCCACCGCCGGCGCGGTGCCTGCCGTGCCCGGATACCTCAAACGCATCCGCGAGATCTGTGACCGCCACGGCGTGCTGCTGATCCTGGACGAGGTGATGTGCGGCATGGGCCGCACCGGGCATCTCTTTGCCTGCCTCGAAGACGGCGTCGCCCCCGACATGATCACCATCGCCAAGGGGCTGGGTGCGGGTTATCAGCCGATCGGGGCGCTGCTGACCTCCTCCGCGATCTATGACGCCATCGCCGCCGGCACCGGGTTCTTTCAGCACGGGCACACCTACATGGGCCATGCCATGGCGGCGACGGCAGCCAACGCGGTTCTGGACGAAATCCTCGGCCGCGATCTGCTGGCCCGAGTCCGGGTTCAGGGCGACCGGCTGGATGCGGCGCTGCGCGCTGAATTCGGCGATCACCCGCATGTCGGCGACATTCGCGGGCGCGGGCTGTTTCGTGGCATCGAACTGGTCCGGGACCGCGAGACCAAGGCGCCCTTTGACCCCGCCCGAGGGCTTGCTGCGCGGATCAAGAAAGAGGCCTTTGCCGCCGGGCTGATCTGCTATCCGATGTCGGGCACCATCGACGGGCAGAACGGCGATCACGTGCTGCTTGCGCCGCCCTTTATCATCGAGGACGCCCAGATCGACGAACTGGTCGGCAAACTGTCGACCGCCATCGCCGGGGCGCTGGCCGCATGACCCCCCTGCCCCGCATCATGGTCGCGCCCAACGGCGCGCGGCTGACCCGCACTGATCATCCAGCGATTCCTGTCACCATCGCCGAAACCGTCACCTGCGCGCTGGCCTGCCAAAAGGCCGGCGCCGACGGGCTGCACGCCCATGTTCGCGATGCCGATCAGCGGCATGTCCTCGACGCCGGGCTCTACCGCGAACTGCTGGCTGAATTGGCCCGCGCGGCCCCGGATCTTTACGTGCAGATCACCAGCGAAGCCGCCGGCATCTATGGCCCCGACACCCAGCGGCGGCTGATCGAGGAACTGCGGCCCAAGGCCGTCTCGGTCGCGCTGCGCGAGATCACCGCAGATCAGGACAGCGCGGTCACCCGTCGTTTCTTTGCCATGTGCGTCGAGGCGGATATCGCGGTGCAGCACATCCTCTACGACGCGTCTGACATCACCCATCTGGCCCGGCTGGTCGCCGCCGGCGACGTGGCGCGCGACGGCTTGAAGGCGATCATTGTTCTGGGCCGTTACACCCCCGGCCAGGTCAGCGCACCGGCGGATGTCGCCACAATCGCCAACCGGCTGACATCCGCCCTGCCCGGCATCGACTGGTCCGCCTGTGCCTTTGGCGCACAGGAAACCGCCTGTCTGGTCGAGGCCGCCCGGCTTGGCGGCAAAACCCGGATCGGCTTTGAAAACAACCGCCTGAACGCAGATGGCAGCACCGCCTCGGACAATGCGGAACGGGTCGCCGAACTCGCCGCCTTGCTGCCCCCCCTGCTCGCCTGAGACCGTGTATTCGTTGCGATCCGGTGAATTCGCCGCTGAAACCCTCAAAACCCGCAAGTGTTATTCTGTTGACAGCCGTCAACTCCGCCGATCCTTTCTCAGGCCCGGCCATCGGGCTGCAACAGGGCCAGGATCATCGGTGCGGGTGAAAACCCGTTGTGCCGTGCCTTGGCCGTCAGCGCGCGCAGGTAGCCGCCGGGGGTTCTGATCTCATCGACCCGCTGCAGGATCGCCGCCACCGTGGCCGACGCGGCCTCGAATGGTATATGAAATGCGGTTGCAATCACCTCCTGAATCCACACCCTCTCGTCGTGGTCAGCGCATTGGCTACTCGCCCATGCGGTCGTGTTGTCTAGGTCATTCAGCCCCTCACTATCTATAGCGGTCTCAAAGGTAGCTCCGCACCAGGGCGCTTGCGATCAAGCTCCAACCATCTGCAACAACAAAAAAGGCAAGCTTGAACGGAAGCGCCACCACAGCGGGTGGCACCATCATCATACCCATCGACATGAGAATGGCCGCGACAACAAGATCGATGATCAAAAATGGCAGAAACACCAGAAACCCGATCTGGAATGCACGCGAGATTTCGGAGAGCAGAAAACTTGGCACGAGTACCGGAAGCGGCGACTGGGGTGATAGCTCAGCAGGTTCTGGGCGAAGGGCGGACATCGAATAAAACGTGTCAGGATCAACCCGCGCGGCCATGAATCCTCGAAATGGCTCGATGGCCCGCCTTATTGCAGGTTCTGTTTCCATCGACCCCTCTATCATTGGCTGGATCCCGTTTTCCCATGCATCCGTAAAAACGGGATCCATGACAAAGTACGTCAGGAACAGGGCAAGGCTGACAATCAGCATGTTTGGCGGAGATTGCTGCAACCCGAGTGCCTGCCTCAGAATTGCCAGTACGGTCACGAGGAAAGGAAAACAGGTCACCATGATCGCCAGGCCTGGTGCTAGGCTCAGAACGGTGATCAGCAGGATCAGCTGGATCGTTCGCGCTGAAATCGATCCTCCGTCGCCAAGGGTGAGCGAGAACTCCTGAGCAACCGCTGATCCGGCTGTCAGGCAGCAGATTGTTGCCGCGCCCAGGATGCAGAGCGCCGCTCGGCCAAAGTGAGCAGTGAGGCGCGTCATCCCAGGCCGTTTTGCAGATCTGCGATTTCAGTTAATCGCACGGCGAGCTGGCCGGCCTGTTCACCGTCGAGCTCTTCAAGTTGGCCGCGCGCAATCAGGCGGTCGCCGACGTAGAGTTCAACCGGATCCTCGACACGCTTGTCCAAGGTAAGGACCGCATTTTCGCCCATGGTCAAAAGATCGCGGATCAAAGGGCGGGCCTTGCCGACCGAAACGCTGACTTCGATCGGAACCGAGACAAACGGGTTGCTTTGTTCGCCGTGGCGAGAGGCGGGGTTATCCATGCCATTTTTCCTCTTTTGCCTGGAAAATATATGCCTCTATCAACTCAGACATCGTCGATAAGAGCCTGTCGCTGTTGAGCTCTCTTTCAGCGCCACCAACGCGGATGTATGCCTGACCGGAATCGAGACTCGGATCTTCTCGCAGCTCAACCGGCATCGAAAAATCCTGATCCAGTGCCGTTTCCACCAAGTCGGCCGCCCCTGGCGGAACAAGGAGAACGGCCGGCTGATCAAGCTGATTCTTAGCCATTTCCTTCAAGGCGTCGACGACGTGCTGGCCAAAAGTCTTGGCCATGGCGTCTGGCAGGACTTTCTTGGTCAGGCAGCCGAACAGCGGATCCAGTTCCGCAGTCAACTGGCTGTGCGCCTCCTGATATGTAAAAGAAAGATCTTCGAGGCTGTTCGAAAGGCTCTCTCCGACGCGAAGCCTGTCTTTTCCTTGCGCTGAAACCGCATCGTCCCATCCCGCAGAGTAGCCCTCTTCGAATGCGCCAAGCTGGAGATCTTCGAGGGCGTCTTCGGTGACCATCTGCTTTAGCCCCTCTGCGCTTGCCGCCGGGCCAAAGTCTTCGAGTAGATGCGCGATCGTCATGATGCGTTTTCTCCACTTTCTTCCAGCCAGCTACGGAGAATCTCGACGGTTTCCTCCTGACGCTCGCCGATCATCGCTCTGAGACGCTCGACAGGATCAGCAGAAACCCCTGACAATGCGGGCGGGTCCGCGATGGCCGGCGAAAAACCCGAGTCCATGTTTGGGCTGCCAAGGGCCTCGAACTGCCCGGTTTCGTTGTTTTCCACCTCACCCGTCAGAACGGGGGTGCTGTCGCCCTCATCCGGATCGTTGCCCGTCAGGGCAGGCGGGCGTGGCGCCGGCAGGGCGGGGGGCTTCGCCAGGATGGGCCGGATGACAAACAAACCAAGGACCAGGGAAACCACAGCCAGGACAATCATCTGGACAAGCGACATTCCGTCCAGCCCCAAGCGGTCAAAGAGGGACATCTGTCCGGAGGTTCCCAAGGGCTCGACCGCGGGAAGGTCCATGGATTTGAGAGTGATCACATCTCCTCTTTCGGAATCGAATCCGACAGCGGAAGCCACCAGTTCCCGCAGAGACTCCAGTTCTTCCTGCGGTCGCTCGGCAAAAGAGATCTCTCCGTTTTCGCCGGCTTCTTGAATACCGTTGACGAGCACGGCCACGGTCAGGCGCTTTACCGCGCCGGGGGCCCGGATGATCTCGAGTTCGGTTTCCGAAACTTCATAATTCACGCGCTCTCGGGTCGAACTGGTCCTGGCTTGCGATTCTTCGTTTCCGGCACCATCGCCGTCCGGCAAATTCGAGGCCACGGTAACGTCGCCCCCGCCCTGATTTGTGGACGAGTCAGAACGCTCCTCGGTTTCCGTGCTGATCGCCACCCGACTGTCGGGATCAAACCGGCGCTCTCGAATGGATTCGGTTTCTGTAACGGTGTCGACGCTGACTTCGACCACCGCATTTCCGGCCCCCACCCGGGCTTCGACCAATCGTAGTACACGTTCGCGCAGCTGCTGGGCCCGGTCATCCGACACGCTGGAGGCCGCTGCTGTTTCCGGTGTTCCGATCAACGAGCCGTTCGCGTCAATCACCGCGACCTTTGCAACTTCCAGGCCAGATACGGCAGCGGCCACCAAATGCCTCATCGCGTTGGCTTGCGCGGGTGTAATGGGGGCGCCGGTCGGAACGACCGAGACCGAAGCCGTCGGTTCATAGCTCCGCTGAAACGGGTTTGAACCAGTGTTCGCCAAATGCACGCGGGCCTGACTGACGTGCGGACTGGCGACAATCGTTCGGGCCAGCTCACCCTCCTTGGCGCGCCAGTAGGCGGCATCGAACATCTGCGATGTGGTGCCGAACCCCGACAGCGAATCGAGCAATTCGTAGCCACGACCACCATTTGACGGCAGGCCCTCGCTGGCGAGGGTCAGGCGCAGTTCATCGCGTTCCGAGGCCGGAACGTAGATTGATCCGCCGCGCACTTCGTATGCCGTACCGCGCTGGTCAAGCACCCGCACGACATCGCCCGCCGAGCCGTTTTCAAGCCCGGCATACAACAACTTCATTGTTGGCGCGGTTGCCATACGCGACAGTCCGAGCACGGCGACAAAGGTCACCAGAACCGCAGCCACTATTATGCCCTTCTTGCGGGCGTCCAAACCTGCCCAGACGTTTCTGATCTGCTGCACGCTATCCTCCGTCATACCGGCGTTCTGTCCGGCTCAGCCCGATAATTGGCTGATCGGCCTTAACAATCGGTTAGTTCCTGCGAGGTTATGAAGAATGCGTCCGATCAATTGAGAACCGATATGACTGACGCAACAGCACAGATGCCGGAGGAGCCGGCAGACGGCGCCAAAAAGACCGGGAAACTGCCATTGATCATTGGCCTTGTCCTGGCTGTTTCCGGGGGAGCAGGGGGATTCCTGGCGGTTCAGGCGGGTTTGTTACCGTTCGGAACCAGCGATTCGCATGAAGAGGTCCACCCTTCGCATTCTGAAGACGGGGGCGGGTTGAGCGCTGAGCCAGCGGGTGAAAAACATGTTGTCAGTCCGGACGCGCTGCCAGACATCTCCTACGTATCAGTTGACCCGATTACCGTCTCGCTGACCGGCGACCATGGCCTGATGCACCTGAGGTTTCGCGCCGAGCTCGAGGTCGAGAAAGCCTATGCACAAGATGTCGAACTGATCCGACCGCGTATTGTCGATGTGCTGAATGGGTACTTGCGCGCGCTGGAGATGGAGGACCTGCGCAATACGCACTCGCTGACACGCCTGCGGTCCCAGATGCTGAGACGCGTTCAGATTGTGGCCGGACGAGGTCGGGTGCGCGATCTGTTGATCATGGATTTTGTGTTGAACTAGGAGGCACGGGTGGAACTGGTTGCAGATATTCTTTTGGTCGCGGGCGCTCTGGGGGCCGGGTTTTATTGTTTTGTTCTGGCGCGACGGCTGAATCGTTTCAATGACCTGGAAAAGGGGGTCGGCGGTGCAGTCGCCGTGCTCTCTGCCCAAGTGGATGACCTGGGCAAAACGCTGACGGCGGCACGGTCCGCTTCGAATGAATCGACATCGAGCCTAGAGGATCTGACTGCGCGGGCCGAGGCCGTGGCCCAACGGCTCGAGCTTTTGATGGCGTCGCTGCATGATCTGCCAGATGAGGCTCCGGCACCAAAACCACCATCCGCGTCCAACCCGCCCCAGAAACCAGCCGCCGATCGCCCCGCGTCGGGACCCATGTTTGTGCGTCACGGTCGGGCGCAGGACGAGGCCGTGCAATGAAAACCACTGCAACGGCGACCGCCGCAGCCAGCCACGTTACGAAAACGACCTCGAGTAAGAAGCGAAGGTCACCACGTGTTCGGGGCGGAACTCTTCTGCTTTTGTCTATCCTGCTGACAGGGTCGGCCGTGGTCCGAATTGGCGTCGAGGCTGCTCCCGCGATCGGTCGCGAGTTGGCAAATGCCGACACAGCTGGAGCAGACACGGAATCCGGGTCAAGACAGGAACACGACCAGACGGCATCCACAACACATGCATCTTTCGAATCGGCGGAAGACCTGCGGCCGATGCTTGTGGCATTTCAGCAGCGTGAAAGCGCATTGATACGGCGGGAACAACAGATCGAAGACCGAATGGCGGCTCTGACGATCGCCGAAGAAGCCATCGACCGCAAACTGAAGGCGTTGGTCGAGGCAGAGTCCCGTTTGAAGGAGACCCTCTCTCTGGCAGACGGCGCCGCCGAAGGCGATCTGACCCGGCTCACCGAAATGTACGAAAAGATGAAGCCGAAGGAATCGGCGGCATTGTTCGAAGAGATGGACCCCCAATTCGCCGCAGGATTTCTATCACGCATGCGGCCTGAAGTGGCGGCGGGCATTCTGGCGGGAATGGCTCCGCAATCCGCTTATACCATCAGCGTCGTACTCGCCGGGCGGAATGCCACCGTTCCGCGAAACTGAAACCCGGCATCCGCTCAGCCTTTGTTAATCCCGAGTTGCGAGACTGGCCAGAGACACATGCATACCCGGAGGCATCCATGATCGGCATAATCGGCATCGTTGTCATTTTCGTCATGGTTTTTGGCGGATACCTGGCAGCCGGTGGCAAGATGACAATCATCCTGAAGTCTCTGCCATTTGAATTGATGATGATCGGGGGCGCCGCAACCGGTGCATTCCTGATCAGCAACGACATGGGCGCGATCAAGCATACAGCGAAGGACATCGCGAAGGTTTTCAAGGGACCAAAATGGAAACCCGAAGACTATCGGGATTTGCTGTGTCTTCTGTTCAGTCTGATCCGGATCGCGCGTCAAAACCCAGTGGAAGTCGAACAGCATATCGAAGACCCTCAGAATTCATCCTTGTTTGGAAAGTACCCGAAAATCCAGGCCGACAAGGAAGCCGTAAATCTGATCTGCGACACCATGCGGTCCGCTGCGATGAATTACGACGACCCGCACCAGGTGGAAGAAGTGCTTGAAAAGCGTATCGAAGCAAACCTGCACCACGCGATGCATTCAAGCCACGCCTTGCAAACCGTGGCGGACGGGTTGCCGGCCCTGGGTATCGTTGCCGCGGTTCTCGGTGTGATCAAGACAATGGGCTCGATCGATCAGCCACCGGAGATTCTCGGAAAATTGATCGGCGGCGCTTTGGTCGGGACATTTTTGGGTGTTTTCCTGGCCTACGGACTGGTTGGTCCTTTTGCGTCAAAGGTCAGCGCCGTGGTCGAGGAAGACGGACATTTTTACCAGTTGATCCGTGAGGTCCTGGTGGCCAACCTGCACAATCACGCAGCTGCGATTTGCATCGAGGTGGGGCGCCAGAACACCCCTTCGCACATCAGACCGGACTACTCAGATCTCGAAGAGGCTCTCAAATCGGTGAAACAGGACGCTGCATGACTCGTGCTTGTGTGACATTACTGATTTCCGTAGTGGGGTTCCTGACCGGGTCGCAGGCCATGTCGCAGGCTCTGATTGCGCGATCTGGTGAACATGATGATTTTTCCAGGCTCGTGATTGAAATCCCGGCCGGCACACAATGGAGCCTGACCCAGCAAGACCGTCTGGCCAGACTGAAAACCAATCTGCCGGATGTCCGCTACGACACAGGCCAAGTGTTTCAACGGATCCCCCGCTCGCGGCTCAGCAATCTGACACAGGCGCGTGCTGGTGAACCGCTTGAGATGGAGCTGTCCTGCGACTGTCCGGTTTTCGGATTTGTCCAGTCCGAGCGCTACCTGGTGATCGACATCAAGGATCCGGCACCGTCAACAGTGACGGCGGAACGTATGCCAGTCGTATTGCCTGCTCTTCCGACAAGGGCCCCCTATCGTTTTCATGAACTGGATTTGCGCAAGGCCGACAAGCCGGCATCGAAGCCAGGCAATCAACCCAATAGAGAGCGTCGCCCGCCGCATGAAGCGGTTCCGGCATCCGGGTTACCGTTGATCATTGAACAGGGGCACTCTGTCACGGTTCCCATTATGGAAATCGGTTATGATTTCAACAATTCCATCTCCATCACGCAGCAACGCCTGTTGGAACAGATCGGACGCGCTTCATCTCAGGGGCTTCTCGTTCTTCGGGAGGGGCACAATGGCGACCAGGGTGTTGTCCCCGGATCGAATGCCGAGAACGATCGGGCCGCCCCAATGAATGTGTCCGTGACGACGGCTGCGGATCGAGATCTGGCCAGTGTGGCCAGCCGCTTTGCCGAAGCAGGCAGTGCAAGACCCTGTACAGCGAACGAACGTTTGAACCTGTCGGGTTGGGCCACCGACATTCCCATGAGTTTGCAGATTGGCCCCTTGAGATCCCAGCTTTTTGGAGAGTTTGACAGGGTTAGCGAACAAGCGGTCTTGGACCTGACCCGGCTGTACCTGCATTTCGGATTTGGGCTGGAGGCACTGACAACGCTTTCCCTGCTTGAAGACTCCACGCCTGAAACAGACCTATTGTCTTCGATTGCGCGTATTGTGGACGGAACTGCTGCCCCGGCCACCAACCCTCTTAGGGGCCAACAGCACTGTCCAGGCGAAGCCGCCTTATGGTCTCTGCTCGCGGCGAGAAAACCTGAACCGGCGGTGAATACTGATGCCGTGCAACAGGCCTTCTTTCGATTGCCGGACCATTTGCGCAGTTACCTTGGCCCCAGAATCGCGGAATACTTCGCGGATGCCGGAGACGAAGGCACGGCGGCTGCCGTTCTGAGGGCCGTGGAGCGATTTGATGGCGGTGAAGTGGTTGCGATGGACATGGCCCGTGCTTCGCTTGCACACGCTGCAGGTGATACGCAGGCCGAGCTGCAGCACTTGGAGACTGTGGTTGCATCCGATTCGGACCATTCTCCGCTTGCGATCGTTGCGTTGATTGAGACGTATTTTGAAGAAGGGGGCGCTGTGCCGCCGGATTTACCCGATCTGGTGGAAGCCATGGCACTTGAGCACCGCAAAGCTGCTGAGGGAGTCGCTCTGCGCCAAGCCGCCACGGTCGCGCTGGCACTGGCCGGCCGGTTCGAAGAAGCAGACGCAGCTCTGGAAGACGTCGGTCGGCGCGACGGAGATGCTGCCCGAGTTGCCGTTCGGGCTTCGTTTTTGAGTTTGCTTGAAGACAGAGCTGACGATCTGGTTTTTCTGAAACACGTGCTTGAAGAAGTTTCCCGGGGCCCCGAAGGGTTACCGCTTGAACTTGGCGACTCCTTGGCGGATCGACTTCTTGTGCTGGGCTTCGCAGATGAAGCCATGGCGATCCTCGAGGCCAAGTCCGATACGCCCGCAACCGAGCACAGACGGCTATTGCGCGCCCAGGCGGCGTTAAGGCTCGCCAAACCTCACCGAGCCTTGGTTGAACTTCTCGGTTTGGACTCCCCGCAAGCCAACCGTCTACGGGCCTCCGCGATGTGGATGAATGGGGATTTCGCGGCAGCAGGAGACCTGTTGCTTGCCACCAACGACACGCAGGCCGCAGCGCGTAGTTTCTGGATGTCACAGGACTTTGCGTCGATACCGGGACAGGACAGCGCCGGATACGCAATCGCTGCGGAGCGGGCGCAGGTATTGGCAGGCGCCGGCGCGGAGGTTGCCCAAAATCCACCGTTGGCGCAGGCCCGCGCCCTGGTTGAAGACAGTGAAGGTACCCGAAACCGCGTAGCAGCTCTTCTGGAGGGGCTGGCCAGCAATGAGTTCGACCCCGGTGCCTTGTTGCAACCCGATCAAACAGACTGACCTCCGCAATCGATCGGGAACCGCAAGCTCTGCGTTCGAACCGCGGTTCCGAGAAGGCCGCGAACCAGGCCCGCGCCAGATACCTGTAGGCGCTAACCATTTCTAAACGCTGAGTTCGTAGGCTCTCGGTCAACAGAACCGGAAACGAAAGCGGCAGAATGCCATTTGGTTGTTTTCAACTCGCTCGCCGAGGGCTCTTTTCCAGAATGGCCATGCGGGTGTTCATATTGCTCTGTACCGCAGGCCTGTATTCGTTGCCTGTAAGCGCAGGCATCGGCGAGGGCCAGTCAGCCCATACTTGCGACCGCGCGGCGCGCCAAGCGGCCGACGCGCTTTCGGTGCCATTGGATGTATTGCGGGCAATTACTCGTACCGAAACCGGGCGAACCGGCGAAATCGGGCTTACACCCTGGCCGTGGACGGTCAACATGGAAGGGGAAGGCCATTGGTTCGAAAGTCGGGATGAAGCCCTGGCCTTTGTGTTCAAGCATTTCAAAAGAGGCGCCCGCAGTTTCGACGTGGGCTGCTTTCAGCTCAATTTCAAATGGCACGGGACTGCATTTCGATCCATCGAAGATATGTTTGATCCATATGCAAATGCAGCATACGCCGCCAAGTTTCTGGCGGATTTACACGCCGAACTGGGCGATTGGAGCGCCGCCGCTGGCGCCTATCACTCCCGCACTCCATCCCTCGCGCGACTCTATACCTCCAGATTTTCCGAAATCCGCGAGAGCCTGAAAAACGATCCGCCGCAGGCCCGAAGGAATGCGCCCGCCGCGCTGATTGCCGATCGTCAGCCCATGTTCGGGGGCGGAACGACACGTATGGGGTCCCTGGTCGCTCTGGGTCGGCCCAGCGTTCGTCCGTTGGTGCCGATCATGACCGAATGACTACCATGCGAAAACTGAATGCACTGACACTGTTCAGCCCGACGATCCTTTTGGCTTTGGCCCTCATGGCCATTATCGTCATGATGATCCTGCCGATGCCAGCCTGGGTTCTCGACGTTGGATTGGCGGGGTCTTTCGCCCTCGCAATTCTAATTTTCACGGTCACGCTGTTCATTGATCGTCCACTGGATTTCTCCACATTCCCGACGATCTTGCTGGCATCCCTCATGTTGCGGTTGTCGTTGAATGTATCATCGACAAAACTGATTATCGGACAGGGCCATACCGGACCGAATGCCGCTGGCGACGTTATCGAAGGGTTTGCCCAGTTCGTAATGGGCGGCAGCGTCTTCCTGGGCCTGGTCGTTTTTGGCGTTCTGCTGATCGTCAATTTCATGGTTATCACCAAAGGCGCGGCGCGCATGGCCGAAGTTGGCGCGCGTTTTGCCCTTGATGGAATGCCCGGGAAACAACTGGCCATCGACAGCGATATGTCGGCCGGTGCCATTGACCACGCGCAAGCAAAGCAGAGGCGCGAACTTGAACAACAGGAAACAACTTTCTTCGGATCGCTTGATGGGGCTTCGAAATTTGTCAAGGGAGACGCAATTGCGGGGCTCCTGATCACGCTCCTGAACCTTGTGATGGGGCTGGTGATGGGCGTTGCTGTCCATGGTATGCCCCTGGGGTCGGCATTTGAGACTTATGCCATTCTGACGGTCGGCGACGGGCTGGTGACTCAGATCCCGGCCGTCATCATCTCGATCGCATCCGCTTTGTTGCTGGCCCGCGGCGGAACACAAGGCGCGACTGACCTGGCCCTGTTCGGCCAGCTGGGCAAACACCCCGCCGCCCTTGGTACGGTTGCTGTACTGATGGGCCTCTTTGCGCTTGTTCCCGGGTTGCCCTTTGTGCCGTTCATCCTGGGGGCCGGCGTTCTCGGCTTTGCAGCCTACCGAATGTTCAATCAGGCCAAGAGTCAGTCCGAGAAGCTGAAGGCGGACACGGACGAGGCGAAGGAGCCGGTCGTGAAACCGCTGGGCGACATTTTGGATCTCGACGACGTTCATGTTCAGTTTGCGCCCGACCTGGTCAGCATGGTTCTCGATCCGGGAACTGGGCTTGATGTCAGAATCGCCAATATGCGCACGCATGTGGCGACCTTTTTTGGCTTGATCCTGCCGGATATCCGGCTCACGGATCAACCTGATCTGCCGCCGGGGACCTACGTCATTCGGGTTCAGGGCGTCGAACAAGGACGTGGCATTCTGCACCCGGACTTGGTGCTGGCCCTGATGCCGGATCGTCCGGACGCGCTGCCGGAGGGCTCCGACGTCACGGAACCTGTTTACGGCGCGCCGGCGCGTTGGATATCGCCGTCGGATCAGGAAAAGGCGGCATTGAACGGAGCAACGATCGTGGCTCCACCAGAGATTCTGGCCACGCATCTTCTTGAGACGATCAAGGAGAACTTTGCCCGACTGTTGACCCTTAAATCTCTGCGTCGGCTGCTCGCCGAAATGACAAGGCTGACCGATCCGGTTCGGGCCGAAGCAAATCGGAAACTGCTGGACGAACTGATCCCGGACAAAGTGCCGATCGACACCCTTCATGCAGTCCTCCGGCTACTGCTGGAGGAGCGGGTATCCATCCGCAACCTGCCGCTGATCCTGGAAACTGTCGCAGAAGCCCGTCTGATCTCCACCCAACCGGACGTTATCTGCGAAGTGGTTCGGCAGCGGTTGGGGTTCCAACTCGTCGCGGACATGAAACGTGAAGACGGAACGATCCCGCTGGTCCAACTTGCGCCCGAATGGGAAGAGACGTTTTCTGCCTACCAGATCGAAACACAGGCCGGCGGTCTAGACATTGCTTTGCCGCCGGATCTCTTCAACCGGCTGGCTGACAGTATCACGCAACGGATGGGCGAGATTGCCGATCAAGGACTGGCGCCGGCATTGGTCACCTCAACCAGGCGCAGGCGTTTCCTGCGGACGATCATGCGCGCCCGAGGCCTGACCAACCCCGTTTTGTCCTTTGAAGAAATCGGGCTCGAGGCGCGGCCTGCACTTGTCGGAATGGTCGCGGCATGACCGGCCTGCCGCCGGAATTCGGCGCATGGCTGACGTCTGGTCTGTGGCAGTTCGGTCTGATCTTTCTCCGGGTCTCGGCGCTTGTTTCTATGTTGCCGGCATTCGGCGAACAAACGGTGCCGATCCGTGTGAAGCTCGGGCTGGCAATTGCGTTTACACTGGTTGTGGCGCCATCACTTCCAGGGCTGGATCTGCCAAAGAATTTCGCCGGGCTCAGCGGCATGGCCGTGACCGAAGTCACTGTCGGCCTGGCACTGGGACTTGGTGTTCGGTTGTTTGTTCTCGCCTTGCAGACTGCTGGCGCGATTGCTGCGCAGGCGACCTCGTTGTCTCAACTGCTCGGAGGAGCCACGGCCGACCCTGCCCCTGCCATGGGCCATGTGCTGGTGGTCGGCGGGTTGGCTTTGGCCGTCATGAGCGGGCTACATGTGCGGGCCGCCGAACTGCTGATCCAGTCTTACGAGCTGTTCCCGGCAGGTGCGCTCCCCGATGCTCGTGACCTCGGTCTCTGGGGCGTGGGCCGGATCGCTCAGGCTTTCAAACTTGCCTTCATGCTGGCCGCCCCCTTCGCGATCGCATCGTTGATCTATTATTTGACCCTCGGGGTCATCAACCGTGCGATGCCACAACTGATGGTCGCCTTTGTCGGCGCGCCGGTCATCACGCTTGGCGGGCTGTTTCTGCTCTTTGCAGGCGCCCCTTTGATGCTCTCTGTCTGGACCGGGGCATTGAACGGCTTTTTGTCCGACCCGACAGGTGTCAAATGAGTGGCCAGAGCGATGAAGACACCGACAAGTCACACGAGCCAACGCCGCAAAAGCTGCAAAAGGCCCGCGAAAAAGGCGAGGTCGCCAAGTCGACCGATCTTTCAGTGGCCGCAGCCTATGCGGGTTTACTCTTGGCCGGCTTGGCCGCTGGAACCGGTTCGTTGATCCAGTTGGGCACGACGATGTCCGTCCTGATTGATCAGGCCGACAGCCTGGCGCCACTGATGTTTGACGGCGCTGCGAACGCCCAGATGGGTGGATTGATGTGGAGCGTGGCACGCGCACTGGCGCCGTGGTTCGCCGTACCGGCGATCGCTGTCTTGCTGTCGATTGTGGCACAACGGGCCTTTGTGATCGCGCCATCGAAACTTGCGCTGAAGATGTCACGCATCTCGATCCTGTCCAATGCCCGAAACAAATTCGGCCGCGCGGGGCTTTTTGAATTTGCCAAGAGTTTTGCCAAGTTGACCCTGTACTCGGTTTGCCTCGCTTTGTTCCTTCAAGTGCGCATGCCTGAAATACTCGCGACCAGCGGAACCGAGCCTCAGGTCTCGATAGCTCAAATGATGAGACTGTGCGTGGAGTTTTTGTTTCTTGCGCTCTTGATCGCAACAGGGATCGGCGCAATCGATGCGATTTGGCAGCACCAAGAGCATCTGCGCAAGAACCGCATGTCCCGCAAGGAAGTGACGGACGAGGCAAAAGACGCTGAAGGTGACCCCCACGTCAAGCAGCATCGGCGGCAGAAAGCACAGGAAATCGCGATGTCGCAAATGATGGCCGACGTCCCCAAAGCCGACGTTGTAATCGTCAACCCAACCCACTTTGCCGTTGCCCTGTCATGGAGTCGGCAACCCGGAACAGCACCAGTTTGCGTCGCGAAGGGCGTCGATACAATTGCCGCTGCAATCCGTGAAACAGCGCAGCAAGCCGGCGTTCCCGTGCACAGCGACCCACCGACCGCACGTGCAATTTTTGCGACCGTGGATATTGGCCAAGAGATCTTTGAAGAACATTACCGTGCAGTGGCCGCAGCCATCCGGTTTGCCGAAGACATGCGCCGGCGCGCAAAGGGGATGATCTGATGAAGCCCGATCTGTTACCTGAGCTCGCCAAGGCGACCCACGCCATGTACCTGCGCGAGCACGACAAAGTTAAGGGCATTCTCAAGGAAGAAGCCGCTCTGCGGCTACGTCTTGCGCAGCTTGACGAACATGCGCGCGCGGCCAGAGAGACCGGAAGCACCGTCGGTTCGATGCGCGCAATCGGTGCGGACATTCTCTGGCAAGCATGGGAAGAACGAACCCGTCGAGCTTTGAACATGGAACTGGCTCGCGTAATGGCACGAAAACTCGCCGCAATGGACAGGGTCCGCACGGCATTCGGCCGAAAAACTGCCGTGGCAAACCTGTCGCGAGATGAAAAAGAGACACGGCGCTTCAGAGAGCGCAAGAAATTCGAAGCGAGTTTGCTCGATCGCTAATTTGCGTCCTTGTCAGTTGTCCTGGCGTGCGATGTCTAAGATCAAAACGCTCGCCACTGCATCTCCCAATTCCGTTTTTGCCACTTGCAGCAACGTCGCCCGAAGCGGGTCGAGAATCTCCGGTCGCGTAAACGCCCCATCGAATCCACCCATGTTGGCGTGATCGAACAGAACCTGCAAAAAGGCGTCACGAATCTTGGGTTCCCGTTCATAAACCGTTTCGCGCAGCCCAAAGCCTGTTTCCAGGCTCAGGGAGAGGACGACCAGCGACGCCACGCGGCCGTGTTGGACCACTGGGATCACAAATTGATTGTTGAGCTTGATGAACTCGGATCCTGCATTTTTTTCATCGTCGTGCGTGTCCGGTCCGTTTTTCGTTTTCGAACCGGATACCGCATGCGCGTCTCCTCCGGCCTCAGCGTGAGCGCCCGGCTCATCTTTGGGCCCCATAAACAAGCCTGCGCCGATTCCAGCACCGGTACCGAGCACGAGGAACAGGAGCGGGAGCAGTTTTTTCAACATGACAGGACCTCAGAACGGGAGAACAGCGTCAAGAATTTGCTGGCCATACCTTGGCTGTTGCACATCGGTGATCTGACCGCGCCCGCCGTAAGAAACCCTTGCCGATGCAATCTTGTCATAGGTCACTTCGTTTTGACGCGAGATATCACCCGGGCGGACATAGCCCGTTACCAACAGTTCCCGCAGTTCGAAATTCACCCGCAACTCCTGCGACCCGCTGATAGCCAAGACACCGTTGGGCAGAACATCAACCACTGTCGCGGCCACCCTGAGGGTCAGTTTCTCTTTACGTTTGACAGACCCCTTTCCGCCGCTCTGGCTGTCTGAGTTTATCTCGACAGCTTCAGCCAGCGAGGCACCCTCGGGAAGGTGTTCGTCCGCACGCTGCGGCAGCCCAAAGAACTGGGGCACGCCCAACGATTCCGATCCGCTTCTGGATCGTGCAGTATCATTGGATATTTCGGCTTTTTCATCGATTTCAATGACAACCGTCAGGATATCTCCCTTGGCCATGGCACGCCGGTCACCCAACAGCGACTGTCGGGCACCGCTCCACAAAGATGCCTGATCGACCGGACGCTCGGCCTGGCTGTGAAGCGGTAACCCGGGCCAAAGCATGGCGACATGTTCCGGCGATTCGGTATTGGAGGAAAACGAAGGTGGTTTACCGATATGATCGGCCCGCCCACATGCCCCCAATACGATCAGCGCGCCAAACAAGGCTTGGTTCATAAATTGGCTGTATTTCATCATCTTACCTCGATGGATCCGTCCGGACGAATACGGCCGGTTATCATGGCGCGAGACGCGCTGTTCATTGCGCGAATGACTTCTCCCGCGGCCCCCCGGCCCAATGCGCGACCTTCGGCCAGGATATGCAGGCCGCCGCGCGTGTAGACGAGAGTGACCGCGTCGTTCCTACTGATGAGAGCGGGCGGCCCGATGTCACCGGGGCGAATTGGCCGGCCGGGGTACAGAACAGCTCTTGCTTCTTGGCCAATCACCGACTCGGGATCGGCAAAGGCGCCGGGAACATCGGCAGCCTTCAACGCGATGTCGTCGGCAGTGATGATTTCCTTGGCCCGGATTGTCCGCACCGGCACCAGGAAATCAGCGTGAACCGGCGCGCCCAAAACCAGCATGATCAACAGAAAAATGCGCATCACCTGACCTGCGTGGTTGCGCCCATCATCTGATCCACGGCCGAGATGACTTTGGCATTCATTTCATATCCCCGCTGGGCTTCGATCAGCTCGGTAACTTCACGGACAGCATCCACGGAGCTGTTCTCAAGGTAACCCTGGCGCAAAGTGCCAAGCCCGTCCTCTCCCGGCTCGGAAATCACCGGCGGTCCCGAGGCTTCGGTTTCGCCGAAGAGGTTTCCGCCCAGAGCCTCGAGCCCTTTGGCGTTGGAAAACCCCGCAAGCGAGAATTGTCCCAGCAGCTGCCCTTCGGCGGTGTCGTGGAAGTACGCGTAGACCTCACCCTGACCGTTCACCGAAATACTGCGGGTTTCTGATGGAATGACGATCTCGGGGACCACGGCGTAGCCATCAGAGGTTACAATCAGACCTTCTGCCGACCGTTTCAGGCTGCCATCACGGGTAAATGCGCTGTCGCCGGACGGCAGCGTGACCTCGAGGTAACCGTTTCCGTCAATTGCCAGATCCAGATCGTTTCCGGTGGCGGACAAGGCGCCCTGCGCCAGGTGAACAGTCACCGCTGAGGGACGCACGCCAAGACCGAGTTGAACGCCCGTCGGCAGCACCGTCCCGTCAGAGGCGTTGATGGTGCCCGCACGGGTCGCCTGCTGATAATGCAGATCCGAGAACTCTGCCCGGCGCGCATTGTAGCCGGTCGTGTTCATGTTCGCGAGGTTGTTGGATATGGTTTCCACCCTAAGCTGCTGAGCGCTCATTCCAGTGGCGGCAATTTTGAGAGCACGCATTGGGGTCTCCTGTATCGGGATAGGTTAACGAAGAAGGTTCTTCACGGCGTTGCGGATGCGTTCGTCTTCGGCTTCAAGAAAGCTCTGACCCATTTCATAGGCGCGTTGCACTTCGATCATGCGGGCCACCTGGGCAATCGCATTCACGTTGGATCCTTCGAGGAAGCCCTGCAGGACCCTGGCTTGATCTGCGGGTTCTGCGCCGCCATCGCTGCGAAACATGACCCCGTCTTCGCGGACCATCAACAGCGGGTCGGTCGGGCGAAAAACACCGATTTGACCCAGCGGTTTGCCATCGGCGCTGAAGGTTCCATCAGCCGCCACATGGACGGTCGTCGCGTTGGGCGGAACGAACACAGGTATCCCTCCGGGATCCAGAACTGGGAAACCGGACATGTTCACCAGATCACCTTGCGCGTTCGGAGAGAAGCTGCCCGAACGGGTCAACCGTTGGCCGTTCGGCGTTTCAACCATGAAGAATCCGTCGCCTTCGATAGCGAGGTCAAACCGGCCATTGGTCTGCGTCAAAGGTCCCTGGTCCATAGAGGTATTGCGAACCTGAGCCCGAGCCATCGACATCGAGGCGCCCTCTGGCATGGACCGTACGAATTCCGAAAATACGACACCTTCCTGCCGATATCCGGTGGTGGCGGCATTTGCGATGTTGTTGGCGACAATCTGCATCTCTCGCATCAAACCCGACTGGCGCGATAGGGTGGCGTAGCCTGCGTGTTCCATTAAGTAGCTCCGATTATCAGAGGTATGATCTGTGAGTCGAAAAACGAAACCAGAGTTTGGGTCATGAACCCCATGGCCAACCAGAACACGATGACGATCGCCGCCAGTTTGGGCACAAAGGTCAACGTCATTTCCTGAATCGACGTCAGGGCCTGAAACAAGCCGATGGCTAGCCCTGTGACCAGAGCGGCCGTCAGAATGGGCGTCGACATCAGCACCGCAACCCAAAGACCCTGACGCAGCGCATCAAAAAACTGGCCGTCGGTCAGCATGTCAGACCGGCATCCTCAGAATTTCCTGATAGGCCTCTACGACCTTGTTGCGGACGGTCACGGCCGTCTCGACAGCAAGTTCGGTTTGGGCCAGTGCCTGAACGAGAGTGTGTGGATCTGCATTCCCGGTCATTGCGGACATTGCAGCCTGTTCGCCCTGTTGCAGCGTCGCGGCAAAGTCGGTGGCGGTCTGACCGAGAAAACTGGCCCCGTTTCCGGTGGCGGGATCCGGCTGCGTCGCAGGGCGTGCGGAATTATAACTTTGCAGGGCTGAGAGTGCTCGAATATCCATTCTGGATGTCCTTTCTATTTGCGGAGCAGATCGAGCAGAGACGACGACATTTGGCGTGCCTGATCGAACATTTTCATATTGGCCTCGTAGCTGCGCTGCGCTTCCCGCGCGTCAGCGATTTCGATCATCAGATCGACGTTCGAGCCTTGGTAGTGGCCGGTTTCATCAGCCATTGGATGCGACGGATCGTAAATTGCGGTGAGGTCGCTTCGATCGAGATGAACTCGCCCCGTCGTGACCAGGCCGGAGGGGCCATCGATTTCGGTCGTCGTCTGGAATGGGACGGTCTTGCGCCGATAACCGGGGGTATCGGCGTTGGAAATGTTCTCGGCCACGTGGCGCAGACGCGTCGCCTGCGCGCGCAGTGCACTGGAGGAAACCGACAACGCTTTGGAAAACTCGCTCATCACCTGTCCTCCGTTCAAGACCGGCCAAGGCTGGTCCGAAGGATGTTGAGAGACGAGCGATAGATCGCGAGCGCCCGGTCATGCTGGCGTTTGACCTCGACCGCCTTGAACATTTCTTCTTCGACGGAAACGGAATTGCCATTGGGATCCGCCGGAGTGTCCGGCGTGATTTCGGCCCACAGTCCCCCAAAAGAGGAACTCTGACCGAAGTGGCCGAGACGGGACCCTTTGGCGGCAAGACTTCCGCTGTCCGTTTCGAATGCGGAAGCAAAGGGTTCGATATCGCGGACAGTGTAGCCGGGTGTATCGGCGTTGGCGATATTTCTGGATACCAACGCTTGCCGGTGTCCGGCGTGTGCGGCCATGGCATGGGCCACTTGAAAGACATTCAGGTCTGTGAACATCGGGGCTTCTCCCTCGATCAATTTCAATCAAGGCTTAACCCCGATTCCTTTAGAAATTGTTTTCAGAGAATGGTCGCAATCCAGGAGATTGGCATGGACTTACAACTGCTGCGGCGCGAATTGGATGCTTTGGAATTGTCCTGCCCTGTCGGGCGCGTCTCGGGCGTGAAAGGCAGCATTGTCGAAGTGGCCGGGCTGGCGGATCTGGCCCAGATCGGCGACCATTTGGTCCTCTCGCGGGCACGTGGTTCGGAACTGGCGGGGGAGGTCCTGCGAATTGGCGCGACCACAATCGACATGTTGCCTGACACCGCGGCGGACGGAGTCGCGTTGAACGATCCGGTGACATTGCACAAAGTTCCGAGCCTGACGCCCGGCGATCACTGGATCGGTCGCATCATTGATCCTTATGGCAAACCTCTGGACGGCAAGCCTCTGCCGAGCGGCCGCGAAGCACGACCGGTTATCACTTCGCCCCCGCTTGCCGCGTCACGCCGCCCCATGGGTGAACGGATGTCCACCGGGCTGGCGGTTCTCAATACCATGCTGCCGGTCGTCCGGGGCCAGCGTGTCGGCTTGTTCGCCGGATCCGGGGTCGGGAAATCGCGATTGCTGGCACAGCTTGCCCGCGGAATGGACGCCGACATCGTCGTTATCGCGCTGATTGGCGAACGGGGCCGCGAAGTGAACGAATTCGTGCACAAGGTTTTGGGCCCCGAAGGCATGCGCCGGTCCGTCGTTGTGGCGGCGACGTCGGACCAATCCGCGTTGACCCGACGCAGGTGTGCCTGGTCGGCGATGGCAGTGGCGGAATCCTTTAGGGACCGCGGTATGAACGTTCTTTTCCTCGCGGATTCGGTGACACGGTTTGCCGAAGCTCATCGCGAGGTCGCGACCTCCGCTGGAGAAGCTCCCGCCCTGCGCGGGTTTCCCCCGTCTGTTACCCCGATGATTACCGCGTTGTGTGAACGCGCAGGCCCCGGAACCGAAGGCCAAGGCGACATCACGGCCGTTTTCAGTGTTTTGGTCGCCGGGTCGGACATGGACGAGCCGATAGCAGACATCCTACGCGGGGTTCTTGACGGTCACATCATTCTGGATCGTGAAATCGCCGAACGCGGCAGGTTTCCCGCAATCGACGCCGGCCGCTCGGTTTCACGCAGCCTCCCCGACGCCGCAAGCGATTCAGAAAATCAAATCATTTCTGAGGTTAGGAAATACCTGGGAAGTTACGAACAATCCGAAGTAATGATTCGTGCGGGCCTGTATACCGAGGGGGCCGATCCGGTGCTCGACAAGGCGGTGCGACTGTGGCCCGAGTTAGACGCGTTTTTCGCGCGTAGTGAGAATGATGGAATAGGCGCCAGTTTTGACAGGCTGGGCCTTATCTTGCGTCGCGGTGCCGGCCCCGCAGACCATGCGACGAGGTGATCGCACGACCCGCTGCGTCGGAGATCAATCGGACAAGATAGGTTGCGTCGGCAAGTTGTTCACGGCGGGCACCCAGTCCATCAGGAGAATGGGTTCCCAGTGACCTGGGACCATCCAGTTTGCGGAGACTCCTTCAGTAGCTTCTTGGCCTCACGCGGCTTTGGTTTTTAGTTGACCGGTTCGCCATAGAGGCTGCGTCTAAAGGTCGGTTCTGTTCAGGCCTAAACCCGCTCGTGGCCGTTTGTGATGCTCCGGAGGCGCGCCCAGTCGAGGCTCGAATACGGGCGGCGGGAGTTTTTGTCGTCGCACCATGCCGAACTCAAATGACGAGTATGGCGCAGTGTCGGGAACAGGTGTTTCGAAATGCTCGCGCCGCCAGTTGGGGATGGCCGCATGATCGGACGGCTCTTATGGACATTTTACCGAACAACGAATTCAGCGTGCAAAGCGCCCGCGGCCTTCAGGCTCTTTAATATGTCAATCATGTCGCGTGGCGATACTCCGAGAGCGTTCAGCCCTTCAACGACTTCGGATAGTGAAGTGCCTTCGGGAACCTCGGCGAGAGAAACGCCGTCCTCCTCTTCGATTTCCGCCCCTGTTCGC
Source organism: Seohaeicola saemankumensis (assembly GCF_020171285.1). Taxonomy (GTDB): domain Bacteria; phylum Pseudomonadota; class Alphaproteobacteria; order Rhodobacterales; family Rhodobacteraceae; genus JAIUZI01. Next base: position 178,983 of record NZ_JAIUZI010000003.1, on the reverse strand, counting down.
GGCACAACGACCGTTTCGCCATCCGCGAAAGGATTTGGCTGCACGACAAGCGGTGTCTCTTCGATCCTAAGTGTCAGATTGCCTTGAGAAACCGCGACCCGGGACAGGCGTACGTCGTTGCCCATCACGATTGTACCCGACCGCTGATCGACGACCACTCGCGCTTTGCGCTCCGGTTCAACCAGAATGTTCTCGATGCGACCAATCGCATGGGCCGTCGATGCCATGCGGGTGGCTTCAATATCAATTTCGACGGTACCGGAGTCGCGCATCGCCGCAACCCGACGACCAAATGTTCCGTTGATTGCCTGCTCGATACGCCCCGCGGTCGTGAAGTCCGGCTCTCTCAGGGCAAGTCGGACCGTGTTCAAATCCGAAAGATCGAAGGCAATCTCGCGTTCAACGCGTGCTCCCGAAGGGATAACGCCAGATGTGGGAACGCCTTGAGTGACTGACGCTGCCTGCCCCTCGGCAACTGCTCCCCCGGCCAGGATGGTTCCCTGAGCCACGGCATAGATTTGACCGTCGGCCGCATTCAAGGGCGTCATGATCAAAGTTCCGCCCAACAGGCTTTTGGAATCTCCGATAGCGGAGACGGTGACGTCAATCTGACTGCCTGTGCGTGAAAACGGCGGAAGGCTGGCGGTTACGAATACAGCGGCAACGTTCTTGGGGCGAAACTGTTCTCCGGTGACGTTTACACCCAATCGTTCGAGGATATTGGACATTATGTCCTCGGTGAACGGGGCATTCCGCAGCCCGTCGCCGGTTCCGTTCAGGCCCACAACCAGCCCGTATCCAACCAGGTCATTGCCGCGAACCCCGTCAAACTCGACAAGGTCCTTCAGTCGGACAACACCTGATTGCGCCATTACAGGACACAGCAGGAAAAACAAAAGGACGCGCAGATATTTCATTCAAGGAAGCTCAACAATGACAGGCGGGATGTGCGAACGGTAACCGAATAGAGGCTTTCAAGTTGAAACTGCACCTCTTCCAAACGGGTGGCCGTTTCGTACGGGTCAGCGGCCAGAAGCTCTGTTCTGGCATACTCAAGCGAAGATTTTGCCGCTGCGTTGCGAGCTGCTGCTGCTTCGATCCGGGACTCGGCATAACCCAGATCGGCACTGAGCCGGCCCAGCGTCGCACTTTCCCCCAAAAGGGCTTCTCCGGAGCTGTGCATCAGGCTGTTTTGTTCTGCAATGTCTAGTCCGAGCGAGCCGTCCCGTGCAAGCGCCGCCAAAGCCAGATTCTTCAATGTTTCAATGAAAGCCGGGTCGTCCGCCCGAAGGGTCATAGACACCTGCTCTCCGGCGCCCAGACGAAACGGAGCCAGCGTTTCATCGGATCCGGAGTAAATGGTCGCCCGAAAACCAGAAGGGTCATCGAACCAGTTTGCGGCCGCTTCTGAGATGTCCTGCGACGTTGTTAACCCAGCAACCGCAGATCGTAGCGCGTCCAAAAGGACGTCGGCCTCGGCTAAAGTTGGCCGATCGGTTGCCATGCCGCCAAACAAACTACGACCGGCGGCCTGTGAATTCAGCGCGGAAATCGCAGCTTGCAACGCTGTTTCCGCCTGAAAAGCCGCATTTATGCGGGCGGTTTCAAGGCTGCCTTCGCCTATTCCGATCAGAGTAGTCCCAAGATCGGAAGCCAGTTCATACAGCCGTCCCAGACCGGACTGCACCCCTGATGCAAATACGGTGGCCTCGGTCGTTGCGAGTGCGTAGCCACTTAACTGCGCCAGGTTTCGATCAATGTCCGAGAGGTAGGAGTAGTCACCGCCAAGTCTGGAAGAGACATCCGACACCTGACCGCTGGCAAGCTCATTGGTCAGCCTGTTCATCGTTTGTTTCAACTGAGTGGATCGGGTGCGCAGCATCAGGCTCTGCGCAAGGTCTCCAATAGATGTCATGCTCATGATGTTATAGCCTCAGTATGGTGTTCATCATGGACTCCAGTGCTTCGATCACACGGGCGTTTGCCGCATAGGCCTGTTCCACTGCCATCAGCGACTGCAGTTCGGCATCCGTATCGACACCCTGCTCCAATTCTATCCGGGACATCTCTGTTTGATGGGTAGCCGCAAAACTCAGGCTTTCATCAGAGCCGGAGCGTTGCAGGCTGATCGTTGCCATCAGACCGGAAGCAACATCCGCAGCCGACATCGGGCCGGGGCCAAAGCTTCCCGATTCGAGACTTCGACCGTCATCCAGCACGTCGATATATCCCTGCAACAGGCGGCCATCGCCCGGTTCTCCTGGGTCGGCTGCCCCCAAACCTGCGCGCAAGCGCCAACTGTTTCCTCCGGAGTCCGGGTCAACAAGTGCATTGATTTCCAAACGCCCTGCCAAGCCGATTTCCTGAGCGCTATCCAGAGCAGATCCGCCATCCGTGAACAAACCTGCATCGTCAACGCCGAGTGTGGGATCCAGCCCGGGATCCTCGAACCGCTTGATCAAATCGCGCGCCAACGCATCCAGGTCTTGCTGGGCCGAAACAGACAGATCATCCCGGATCGCAAATTCAGCTTCGAGCGAGCCGCCAATCAGCGCGTTCCGGGATCCGCTGGTCCGCACTGGGTTTCCATTGATCTCGAGCCCCGACAGGAAACCGTTTTCAAGGGTCATGTGGGGCATGACTTCGGTGGCCGATGAGAAACTGAGTTCGGCGGGATTGCCATCCAGCAAGATCGCTCCGCCCTGCGAATACAGCGCTATCTGCCCATGATCGCGATTTAGCACGTTCACCGGTATCATTTTATTCAGTTCATCGATCAGCACCTGGCGGTGGTCCAGCAACGCGTTCGTATTCCCGCCCGAGCTGCTGACGGACGTGATATCGATGTTGAGCTCCTGAATGTCGGCCAACAACACGTTGATTCTATCGACCTGCAAACCAATATTCTTGTCGGCTTGGGTACGCAGATCTCGTAGCCCGTCAGCGGCACCCGAAATCGCGGAAATCAGAGCTTTTGCATCTGCTACGCTCTGATCAAGGCGCTGTTGCGATCCGGGCATGCTTGCTGCCGCGATCAGGCTTGTCTCAAATTCTGCAAGCCGCGCGGTAATTGCCTGCGGGTCGGTGGCCGTTCCTGTCAGGCTTTCCAGACGACTGAAGAACGCGGAATACGCCTCCGCGCTGGCCAGGCCCGCATCCGCCGATCGCCGATTGGTCAGCAAGGCCGGGTCGCCGTGCCGCACGATACCCAACACACGAACGCCGCCGGTCGCGGTATTTGTTCCCAACTCCAACGAACGGCGGCCAAAGCCTGGCGTTAAGGCATTGGCGAGGTTTTCGGACACGAGGGTTGACGCGCGGCGCGCAGCGTTCAAACCGCTGAGCGCGTTGTTGTAGGCCGACGTGATCGCCATTACTCAGGCTCCTGTCTTTCTGGGGCAGCCACAGGCTTTCGGTTGCCCGGATCAGCGTTTGATGTTGGTGGTCTCCTGCAACATCTCATCCACTGTTTGAATGACCTTGGCGTTCGAGGAATAGGCCCGTTGGGTCTGAATCATCGACGTCAATTCGCCAGCCACATCGGTCGCGGATTCCTCGCGTGCGTAGGAGACAATGTCACCGGTCGGCCCTTCACCCGCATCCCACAGGAAATAGGTGCCACTTTCCGGGGATGGCGCGTAGGTTTGCCGGTCCAGCGCGACCATGCCGTTCGGGTTCGGCAGATCAACGAGCGGCACCTTGTAGATCGTCCGCGTGATACCGGTATCAAAGAACGCGTGCACCAGCCCATTGGCGTCAATCTCGACGCTCGTCATGTTTCCGACCGGTTGCCCATCCTTTGAGATCGAAACCGGGGCGAAACGGTCTGAAAGCTGGGTGATACCGTCGTTGTCGCCGATCATCCCGATATCGATTTCAATCGGCCCACCGCCGACGTTGACAATCACTGATCCGGTCGCCGGATCATAGCTCCCCCCGGCAACCGTCGTCACAGTGGCGAGCGTGCCGCCCGCGGTACGGCTGTCATCGAATGTCAAAGTGTATTCGCCGATGATCGCGTTGTCAGACGCCGTATCGCGCATCACCATGGTCCAGGTATTCGATGCGCCGGTGGCCGGAACCGTCGGGGTAAATTCAACCCGGATACTCTCGGACGTCCCGAGATTGTCGAAATACTCAACCGACAATTCCTGCACTTCGCCCAACGACGTGCTGTCGGTCTCGGTCGCCGGCAGGTTCACACCCAGGGACATCCGCGTCGTGGGTTCACCGGAGAATTGGTTGACATTGATTTGGACCGGCTCCAGCCCGTCAGAGGTATCTCGGGGGAAACTGGGGATCGAACCATCGGGCAACGCCGGCCAACCCAAAAGGGCCAATCCCGATTCGGTTGTCAGCAAGCCATCGGCATTGGTTCGAAACGATCCGGTCGTAGTCAACAGCATCTGCGGATCACCGTTCCCGGTGTTCAGTTCAGACACCTTGGTGACAGGCAACATCCCGCGACCGCGTACCGCGAGGTCGGTGGGGTTGGACGTAGAGACCAACGGCCCGCTTTGATCAATAATGCGCTGAGTGGTGGAGCGCACGCCACCGGCAGAATAGGTTCCGCCGTTTGATGCGATCACCATCGAATGAAAGTCGGTCTGAACGCGTTTATAGCCGAAGGTCGATGAATTCGCGATATTGTCCGAAATCGACGCCAGCCTGCTGGCATTCGCCGTCAGGCCCGCAATACCGGCATTAAGCGAAGAGGAAATGGTCATGGACACGCCTTTCTGCTGCCTCAAGGAAACTTGACGCAACAGTTAGCGTGCGGCGGCTTAACACCGCGCTAACAGCTAAAATATTATCTAAGTTGCTGGCCCGCCTTCTGACGGGTTGCCAGATCGCGCCGCAGTTCAGGGGCGCGACTTGCGCAACAGAATAACCTCGATCCGGTTGTTCCGGTTTGCCATTGGGTCACGCACGGCAAGTTTGCGGTCCGCATGCCCCGTCACCCTGTGAACGCGCAGTGCATCAAGTCCGCTGGCTTCCAGCAATTGTCTGGTCCGGCTTGCACGTGCCGTCGACAGATCCCACACGGGGTTCTCGGCCAAGACCACCGGATGCGCGCGGATGTGCCCTCCGACAGCAACCGCATTTGTCACCAGGTCAGCCGCCTGAACAACCGCCTTTGCAAGTTCCCGGAGCAAGGCGGTCGGGTGATCCGTTCCCCCGACAAACAGCGGTGTATCATCCGTCTCAAACAACTCGATCACCAGACCTTCGTCGGTGACGCGGGTGACAATATGTTTGCGCGCCTCGACCGAGACCAGGCTTTCGCCGCCTCGCCCCTGCAGGAGGTCTTCGACCGCAGCCAATGAATCGAGCTCTTCCTTGGAAACGTCGGATTGATCAAGCCCGGTCAGCCCCAAAGACTGCCGGGCGGTCATCGGGTTTCGCGCCGTGGCGCCGGTCCCGTCATTGATCATTGTCTCTTCGGAAAACATGTTTGTCCCGCCAAAGGCGCCGTCACCGCCGCCCGAGACCCGATTGATCGGAATCGTCGGCGAAAAGTAATCGGCCAACCCTTTGCGTTGCTTTTCAGTTGTCGCGTTCAACAGCCACATCAGCATGAAGAAAGCCATCATGGCTGTCACGAAATCCGCATACGCGACTTTCCATGCGCCACCGTGGTGGCCCCCGCCACCAACGACCTTCTTACGCTTGATGATGACCGGCGCGGCATTCGTCTGCGCACCCATCTCCACCACCTTTTCTCACCCGGGGTCTGGATATCAGAGCGTGCGTTAACAGGCCGCTAACAAGCAAAATTGTCGAGGTTTTCCGATGCCAGCCTTGCCGGCGCGGTGACGCGAAAACATGTGAAACCGAATCATCAATTTGAGTGTGAGAGTTTCCCACATGCCTTGGTTTACCTTAGGATCAACAGTACTCTTCGTAAAATCGGTACCGTTTTTGCTGTATCCAGGCCGTTCAGAATGCACCTCCTGATCTCTCCAAAAGCTTCTTGTTTTCAGGTACTTAAATCGCTGATATTTTGCTCAGTGTTGGAAAAATATTCATAATTTCAGATATTTAGTCGCAAAATTTTCCGCTGAAATGGCGGAACCAAATGATCCAGATCAAGTTTTCATCACGCCGATCGTCCTATCGCAGTGGGTGCTAGACCAACATGCTGCTTTGACCAGGAGGACAGCGGCTTGACCAGCCAGACATCCAGACGCGCGTTCCTGCGCGGCGCCTTCATGGACCGAGGTGCACTGCGCCCATTCGGGGCCGTGGCGGACAGTCTGTTTGCCGATGCCTGCACCAAGTGCGGCGATTGCGCCTCGGCCTGTCCCGAAGCCATTATCGTGATGGACAAGGATGGTTTTCCGGTTATCGACCCAAAGGTCGGCGCCTGCACTCAATGTGGCGTCTGCATTGATGTCTGCGACACAGGTGCACTGGACGCAGGGCAACCATGGCTCTGGAAAGCCAGCGCAAAATCGTCCTGCCTGTCGCGCAACGGTGTTCACTGCCGTACCTGTCAGGATTTCTGCGATGCCGGCGCAATCCGCTTTCAATTGCAGACCGGTGGCCGATCGGAACCCCGGATCGACCTCGATCAATGTATCGGCTGCGGCGGTTGCGTATCCTCCTGCCCGATCAACGCCGTCGAACTTGTCAAGATGAAACCCCAAATGGAGGCCCAGACATGCTGAACATCTGCGGATGTCTTGTCCACACGATGCCCCAGATGACCGACAGTGTTATTGCGGCCATCGACGCGACCGAAGGTGGCGAAGTTCACGCCCACCAGGACGGTCGCATCGTCGTAACAGTCGAAGATACTGACGAAAAGCGCGCCTCGGATCAGATCATGGATATGCACCAGATCCCCGGCGTCCTGACGGTCACGCTGACCTATCATCATTTCGAGGAACTGGACGAAAGCTCCGATGACCTCGCTCACCCCACACACTGAACGGGAGACCTAGCCCATGACCCTGCCAACTTCCCGCCGCTCCTTTCTCAAGGCGTCGGCCGCTGCTGCGACCGCTTCGGCCGCTGGCATCACGCTTCCCAATGGCGCCGCGGCGCAGCTGTCTGCCCCTTCAATCCGCTGGGACAAAGCCGCCTGCCGTTTCTGCGGAACGGGCTGTTCGGTCCTCGTCGGCACCAAGGATGGCCGTGTCGTCGCCACACAAGGCGACCCCGAGGCGCCGGTGAACCGCGGTCTCAACTGCATCAAGGGCTATTTCCTGTCCAAAATCATGTACGGCCAGGACCGCCTGACCACACCCCTTCTGCGCAAGACGAACGGTGTCTACGACAAGAACGGAGAATTCGAACCGGTCAGCTGGGACGAAGCCTTTGACGTTATGTCCACCAAGTTCAAGGAGGCCATCGCCAAGAAAGGTCCGACAAGCGTAGGCATGTTCGGGTCCGGTCAGTGGACCGTCTGGGAGGGCTACGCCGCCGCCAAGTTCATGAAGGCCGGGCTGCGCACCAACAACATCGACCCCAACGCGCGCCACTGCATGGCCTCGGCCGTTGCAGCCTTTATCCGGACCTTCGGGATCGACGAGCCGATGGGGTGTTACGATGACCTCGAACACGCAGACACCTTCGTGCTTTGGGGCTCCAACATGGCCGAGATGCACCCGATCCTGTGGTCGCGTCTGACCGACACCCGCCTGACCAAACCGGGCTGCCAGGTTCACGTGCTGTCCACTTTCGAACACCGCTCGTTCGAACTGGCGGACAACGGCATGATCTTTACCCCGCAGACCGACCTCGCGATCCTGAACTATATCGCCAACTACATCATCCAAACCGGAGCGGTGAACGAAGAGTTCGTCAAGAACCACGTGAACATCACCAAGACCGCCACCGATATCGGCTATGGTCTGCGCCCCAACAACCCGTTGGAGGAAGCCGCCGCGAACCCCTCGCACGAAGGCAAGCACGGCAAACTGACCCCGATTACGTTTGAGGAGTACGCCGAGGCGGTCAGCGAGTACACGCTGGAGAAGGTCTCACAGATCTCTGGTGTGCCCGAAGCCCAGCTGGAACGGCTGGCCCGCGAGTACGCCAACCCCAAACGCAAGGTGATGTCGCTGTGGACCATGGGGTTCAACCAGCACACGCGCGGATCCTGGGTCAACTCACTGATGTACAACGTGCACCTGCTGGTCGGAAAAATCTCGGAACCCGGCAATTCGCCCTTCTCGCTGACCGGTCAGCCGTCCGCCTGCGGTACCGCGCGCGAGGTCGGCACCTTTGCACACCGCCTGCCGGCCGACATGGTGGTGATGAAGGAAGAGCACCGCGACATCTGCGAAACCGCCTGGGGCATCCCCAAGGGCACCATCCCGGCCAAACCCGGCTTTCACGCCGTGCTGCAGCACCGCAAGCTGAAAGACGGCGACCTGAACGCCTATTGGGTTCAGTGCACCAACAACATGCAGGCCGCGCCCAACATGAACGAAGAAGGCTATCCGGGCTACCGCAACCCGGAAAACTTCATCGTCGTGTCGGATCCCTATCCGACGGTCACGGCCCTGTCTGCCGACCTGATCCTGCCCACAGCCATGTGGGTGGAGAAAGAGGGCGCCTACGGTAACGCGGAACGCCGGACCCAGTTCTGGCGCCAGCAGGTCAAGGCCCCCGGCGTCGCGAAATCGGATGTCTGGCAGGTCATGGAGTTCTCCAAGCGGTTCACCACGGACGAAGTCTGGCCCGCCGAACTGTTGGATCAGAAGCCCGAACTGCGCGGCAAGACCCTGTACGAAGTCCTGTTCCGCAATGGTGTGGTCGACAAATTCCCGCTGAGCGAAACCGCCGAAGGCTTTGACAACGACGAATCCGAAGATTTTGGGTTCTACGTTCAGAAAGGTCTGTTCGAGGAATACGCCAACTTTGGTCGCGGACATGCCCACGACCTGGCACCGTTTGAAACCTACCACCAGGCGCGTGGTCTGCGTTGGCCCGTCGTGGACGGCAAGGAAACGCTGTATCGCTTCCGAGAAGGTTATGACCCCTATGTCGAGAAGGGCAAAGGCGTGCAGTTCTACGGCAAGCCGGATGGCAAGGCGAACATCATCTTCGCCCCTTACGAGCCGCCTGCGGAAATGCCGGACGACGAATTCGACCTGTGGCTGGTCACCGGACGCGTGCTTGAGCACTGGCATTCGGGATCGATGACGCGCCGGGTGCCGGAACTGCACCGCTCCTACCCCAGCGCTGTCGTTTACATGCACCCAGAGGACGCCAAGGACCGCGGACTGCGGCGCGGACAGGAAATCACCATCTCCTCGCGCCGGGGTGACATGCAGTCCCGCGTCGAAACCCGTGGCCGCAACAAGATGCCCCGTGGCGTCGTGTTCGTGCCGTGGTTCGACGAAGGTCAGTTGATCAACAAGCTGACGCTGGATGCGACCTGCCCGATCTCGAAAGAGACCGACTTCAAGAAGTGCGCCTGCAAAGTCGAGCGCGCGTGACTAACTGACGACAAGAGACAAGACCATGTCCGCCGCAAACCGCAAACCCAAGGCCATGGACCGCCGCCGCTTCCTTCAGGACTCGGCGCGGGGTATTGCAGGGTGCGCGGTGGCGGGCATGGGACTGGCCTATCTGGCCCGAGACGCCCGCGCCCTGCCGGCGCAGGCCATCCGCCCACCGGGCGCGTTGGCCGAGAACGATTTCCTTGCCTCCTGCATCCGCTGCGGCCTGTGTGTTCGCGATTGTCCCTACGACACGCTGAAACTGGCCGAGCTGGGCGTGGACGGCCCCGCCACCGGAACCCCGTTTTTCACCGCTCGCGATATCCCTTGCGAGATGTGTGACGACATCCCTTGCGTCGCTGCCTGCCCCACCGGGGCGCTGGACAAGGGGCTGGACAACATCGACGACGCGAAGATGGGCGTTGCCGTTCTGATCGATCAGGAAAACTGTCTGAACGCCTTGGGTCTGCGCTGTGACGTCTGCTATCGCGTGTGCCCCGTCATCGACGAGGCGATCACACTGGAGCTATCGCACAACGACCGCTCCGGCCACCACGCGATCTTTATGCCCACGGTGCATGCCGACAAATGCACCGGTTGCGGCAAGTGCGAGAAGTCTTGCGTCTTGCCCGGAGAGGCCGCGATCAAAGTGTTGCCTATGCGCATTGCACGCACCGAGGCCGCCGATCACTACAAACTGGGGTGGGAAGACCGAAACCCGCTGGTGGATGAGCTGATCGACCTTCCCGACCGCTTGCCGGGACCAGGAACCGACAACCTTGTCGCGCCCGGCGGATACACGCCCGACGCCCTGCCGGACCCGAGCATGGAAGGCGGCTTCAGCCCCAGCTTCCAACTGCCCGGAACAGGGGGGACAGGCCAATGAACGACAAGGCCAAAATCCCCGTCGGTCAGGAAGCCATCGAGAAATTCGGCTGGTTGCGCGCGCACCGCTTTCTGCTGCTCCGCCGGGCGTCTCAGATCTTCTTTTTGTTCCTGTTCCTCATGGGACCGTGGCTGGGCATCTGGTGGGTCAAAGGTAACCTCAGCGGTTCGCTGACACTTGGTGTTTTGCCGCTGACCGACCCGTTCATCGCCCTGCAATCTATGTTGGCCGGACATTGGCCGGAACTCACCGCGTTGATTGGCGCATTGATCGTCGGCGTTGCATATGCCCTGATCGGCGGTCGGGTTTATTGTTCCTGGGTTTGCCCGATTAATCCGGTCACCGATGGCGCTCACTGGCTGCATGAAAAACTGGGTCTGCAGAAAGGCTGGCAACCGAAAAGCGGCACGCGCTACTGGGTTCTGGCCATGGTCTTTGTTGTCTCGACCCTGACAGGCACGATTGCCTGGGAGCTGGTCAACCCGATCTCGATGCTGAACCGCGGGTTGATTTTCGGTATGGGCTTTGCCTGGGCCTGGGTTCTCGCGGTGTTCCTGTTCGACCTCTTTGTTTCGCGTCGGGGATGGTGTGGGCACCTCTGCCCGGTCGGCACCTTCTATGGCCTTTTGGGCACCAAATCCCTGCTACGGATCAGCGCCGCGCGCCGTGCAGATTGCGATGACTGCATGGATTGCTTTGCCGTCTGCCCTGAAATGCAGGTCATCACCCCCGCCCTGCGCGGGACCAGCGAAGACACGCCTCTTATCCTCGCGCCCGATTGCACCAACTGCGGGCGATGCATCGACGTCTGCGCAATGGACGTTTTTGAATTCACCCACCGTTTCGACGACACGCCCGCCCCCGGTCGGGAAGGTCGGACCAGATCTCAACCTGCATCCAGGGCCAGCCGCGCCGCCTGAGCAAGCAACGGAGTACCCACATGAAAAAGCAAGCTATCATCAGCGCCTTCGCCGCCGCGGCCATCTTTACCGCTGCTGGCATCGCCTTTGCGCAATCCGCCACTGTGCAAACCCTGCGTGGCAGTGATGTCAGTGACCAGAACCGGGTCGAAGATGTCTTTCAACAGGACGAACAACGGTTCCCGCGCAACTATCGCCAGCAGCCGCCGCTTATCCCGCACTCGATCGACCAATATCAGATCGACCTCAAGGCGAACCAGTGCCTGCGCTGCCACGACTGGACCGTCGCCGGCGAACGCGGCGCGCCCACTCTGTCGATGACACACTACCTGGACCGCGCCGGCAACCAGCTGGACCGCGTCGCCGGAACCCGCTGGTTCTGCAACCAGTGCCACGTGCCGCAGGCCGATGCACCGGCACTCGTCGACAACACGTTCCGGCCCTCCAACTGAGCCCGCCGCGATTGAATCGAGGGATACCAAAATGACTGATAACAATTCGCGCCCTGGCTTTTTCCGACGCATCTGGAACTGGTTCTGGACCCCGACCGCCGTGCTCAGCGCCGGTTTTGTCCTGATCATCGGCTTTCTGGCCGGCATCCTCTTCTGGGGGGGCTTTCACTGGTCGATGGAAATGACCAACACCGAAGAATTCTGCACCGGGTGCCATACCATGGAAACCAACCTGGGCGAATACCGGGAAACCGTGCACTACAACAATCACTCCGGTGTGCGCGCAATCTGTTCTGACTGCCACGTACCCAAAGAATGGAATCACAAGGTCAAGGCCAAGGTCATGGCCGTCAAAGACGTCTATCACGAGCTGATGGGCACCATCGACACCAAGGAGAAATACGAAGATCACCGGCTGAAGATGGCATCCCAGACCTGGAAAAAGATGAAGCAGTCCGACAGCCGTGAATGCCGGAACTGCCACAACTTCGAGTACATGGACTTTACCATCCAAGAGACCCGCGCCGCCAAGGAACACCAGCGCGCCATCGACAACAACATGACTTGCATCGATTGCCATCAGGGCATCGCGCACCGCCTGCCCGAAGGATACCTAGACGAGTACAAGCGGGTCGTCGACGAACTGGCGATGGAGGAGGCTCCCAAGCCGCTCGAAACGGCTTCTGCCGACACGGACACGGTGCGCAGTTACCTGAAACAGTCCACCCAAAAAACCTCCGGAGACTGAACCCATGCTGAATCTACTGGGCACAATTGCCGGCAACATTCTGAGCCTCCCCGGCATTCTGGGGCTGGCGCTGGGCATGACCACCCGAAACCTGCTGCTTGCATCGATCATGGGCGCGATTGTCGGGTTTGCCGAAACCCTGATTTTTGCCGGGTTTGACATGTCGAATGTTGAGATGCTCGAACTGGTCATCTCAATGGGTGTCGGATTGTTGGCGGGTGCGCTTGGCTGCGCGATCCGCATCAAGGGTACGACCGTCTGAAAAACACATTGACAGGATCAAGCGGGCCCACGCGATTTGTGGGCCCGTTCCTTGTCATCAGGCGAGCGTGGTGTGAACACTAAGACCCACTTCCGGGGTTTCCCTTGTCTGAGCACTTCTCGGAGACCAAGAATGAAAATTGCCTATGTGCTGGCCCCCGGACGGGGTGAAACCAATCTGCTTTTGACCGAACTCGCCGGCCGACTGGCTGATCGCGGGCTGCGTCTGTGTGGAACGGTGCAGACCGATACGGAACGTGAAAAGGATCATCATTGCGATATGGATGTCCAGGTGTTGCCTGACGGACCGATTATCCGCATCAGCCAGGATTTGGGCGCCGGGGCGCAAGGCTGCCGGTTGGACCCGAACGCGCTGGAACAGGCTGTCGCACTGACCAATGACCGGCTCGATGAAGGCGCCGATTTGCTGATTGTCAACAAATTCGGAAAACACGAGGCCGATGGCCGGGGATTCCGTGATACCATTGGCAAGGCGCTGGAACTGGATGTGCCGGTTCTTGTCGGCGCCAACAAGCTCAACCTCGATGCGCTGAACACGTTCTGCGATGGCGAGGCCCAGGGCCTGGGGTCTGATCTGGACTCGATTCTGGCATGGATTGACGGCAACTGACGCCACAGGTCAGGCATGTGCCGCTGCGCGTTGTCCAGGTCCCCGTTGAGTTTGCCGGTCAAAGCGCCTATCTCGGCGCAAACGCAAGTCAGCGGCAAAGGACAACGCGCAGTGGCAAATCACCTGTATCAGAACGACCTCCCCGACGGGCTGGACCTGGGTCCCGTGGTGGCCATCGACTGCGAAACGATGGGCCTGAACCCGCATCGCGACCGTTTGTGTGTGATCCAAATGTCCGGCGGCGACGGCAATGCCCACATCGTTCAGGTCGAAAAAGGCCAGACCGAGGCGCCAAACCTCTGCGCCATGCTGGAAAACCCCGATGTCCTCAAGCTGTTCCATTTCGGGCGCTTTGACATCGCCGCCATGTTCAATGCCTTTGGAGCGCTGGCCGCTCCGGTCTACTGCACCAAAATCGCCAGCCGTCTCGTCCGCACCTATACGGATCGGCACGGGTTGAAAAACCTGACTCAGGAATTGATCGGCGTTGATATCAGCAAGCAGCAACAGATGAGCGACTGGGGCGCCGAAACACTGACTGCGGCCCAGTTGGACTATGCGGCATCCGACGTATTGCACCTGCACCAACTGCGTGACGAGCTGAACAAGCGGCTGGCGCGTGAAGGGCGAACCGAGATGGCCCAGGCCTGTTTCGACTTTCTGCCAATGCGAGCGCAACTCGATCTGGCCGGATGGCCTGAAACCGACATCTTTGCACATTCATGAGCGGCCAGTTTCAGGATATCGCCCGCCGAGTGATCCGGGTCGAGGCAAACGCGCTGAACCTGCTCGCCGACGGGCTGGACGACAGCTTTGACCGTGCCGTGGAAACACTGCTGAACGCAACGGGCCGTGTCATCATCAGCGGTATGGGCAAATCAGGACACATTGCCCGCAAAATTGCAGCGACCTTCGCCAGCACTGGCACACCAGCGCATTTCGTGCACCCGGCCGAGGCCAGCCACGGCGACCTTGGCATGATGGCGCAGGGGGATGTTGCTTTGGTTTTGTCGAATTCAGGCGAAACCCCGGAGCTGGCCGATTTGGTTGCCTATACTCGCCGCTTTGCCATCCCGCTGATTGGAGTGGCCAGCCGGCCCGGTTCCACGCTTCTCAAACAATCGGATGTGGCGCTTGTTCTGCCACCGGCCGAGGAAGCTTGCGGATCGGGAATCGTTCCGACCACATCGACGACGATGACCCTGGCACTGGGTGATGCTCTGGCCGTCGCCTTGATGGAGCACCGCGCCTTCACCCCCGAGAATTTCCGCGAATTCCATCCCGGCGGGAAATTGGGCGCGCGGCTGAGCAAGGTGCGCGATCTGATGCATTCCGGCGACGCCCTGCCCCTGGTGGTCAAGACGACACAGATGGGCGACGCGCTGATCGAGATCAGTCAAAAGGGATTCGGCGTGGTCGGGGTGACACAGCCAGATGGCACCTTGTTAGGCATCATCACCGACGGTGACCTTCGCCGCCATATGGAGGGGCTGCTAAACCTGTCCGCCGCAGACGTCATGACAGTAGATCCTACAACGATCGGCCCTGACGCGCTGGCCGAAGAAGCCGTCGCTATCATGAACAAGCGCAAAATCACCTGCCTGTTCGTGGTTGACCCACAGGGGCCACGCACCGCACAAGGGCTGTTGCATATCCACGACTGCCTGCGGGTCGGGCTGGGCTGAGAGGACGCGCGGTGGATTCCTATTCCCGCACGGTTCGACTGCTCAAGGTCATTCTTCCGCTTGCCGCGCTTGCGTTGCTGTCAACGGTGTTCCTGTTGTCGCGGGGCGTCGATACCACCGCAACGATTCCCTTTGCCGAACATGATATCAAGGCGCGCATCGGCGACCAGCAGGTGACGGCGCCCTACTTCTCGGGCACCACATCCGGCGGTGACGAGGTAATTTTGACCGCGTCTGTCGCCCGCCCCGGCGGGGAAGGCCGCCCGGCTGAGGCGGAAAAACTGATCGCACGGATCACCATGACCGGAGGCCAGCGTATCACCCTGACATCAGAAGCCGGCATGGTCGATTTCGCTGGCCAGTTGGCAACATTCATAGGCAAGGTGCAGATTTCGACCACCACAGGATACGAGATCCTGTCAGAGCGGCTTGAGACGGAACTGAGCGGCCTTGCGGCACGCAGTCCCGGCCAGATCAGTGGCACCGGGCCGATTGGCACTTTCACGGCAGGTAGCATGTTGATGGAATCAAAAATTGAAGATGGACCCATCCACACGCTTTTCAAAAACGGCGTGAAGCTGGTATACGATCCGAAACAGCCGGAAAGATAATCTGTGTTTGATTTGCGTGCCATTTTTCTATGCGGGCTGCTGGCGGTGCCGGCAGGGCATGCGAGCGCCCAGAGCACGAATGTGGCGTTTGGGGCAATCAAGGCCGATCCGACTCTGCCAGTCGAGGTGACCGCCGATACACTGGACGTCAATCAAGCAGATGGATCTGCCGAATTTCTCGGCAATGTGCTGATCGGCCAGGGCGAAATGCGTTTGTCCGCAAAACGCGTGCTGGTTATCTACAACCAGGACAACAGTGCTATCGATAGAATGGAAGCAACCGGCGATGTTGTTCTGGTCAGCGGTCCGGATGCAGCCGAAGCTGACCGCGCCGATTATTCCATCGACACCGGTATCATCGTAATGACAGGGAACGTCCTTCTGACACAGGGCCTGAATGCGCTGACGTCAGACAAGATGACCGTCAACCTGATCACGGGTACCGCGCAGATGGTTGGGCGGGTCAAGACGATACTTAACCCGGAAAAATCTGAGTAATGGACAGTCCGTCTCCTGGTCCTGAATTGACCGTCACCGATGGATCTTCGGGTCTGCGAATATCCAAGCTTCGCAAGTCTTTTCGCCGCAAACTGGTTATTCGGGATGTCACAATGACCTTGGACCGCGGCGAAGTTGTTGCGCTGCTGGGGCCAAATGGGTCAGGAAAAACCACCACATTCTATGCAGTCGCAGGCCTTGTCTTTCCCGAGGCGGGAACCGTGACAATCGACGGCCAGAACGTCACAACGCTTCCGATGTACCGGCGCGCCCGGTTGGGTATCGGCTACCTGCCACAAGAGATGTCGATTTTTCGCGGCCTCAGTGTCGAAGACAATATTTCCGCGGTTCTCGATATTTCCCATCGTGATCCGCACAAACGCCGTGAACGTTTAGAAGAACTGCTGTCGGATTTCTCAATCGAGCACCTGCGCCGCGCCCCGGCGCTTGCGCTGTCCGGGGGCGAACGTCGTCGTGTCGAAATCGCGCGCTGTCTGGCCGCCGACCCCAAGTACCTGCTGCTGGACGAACCGTTCGCCGGAGTCGACCCGATTTCCGTCGGCGATATCCGCCACCTTGTCGCCGATCTGACAAAACGCGGCATCGGCGTTTTGATCACCGATCACAACGTTCGTGAAACGCTCGAAATCGTGGATCGGGCCTATATCCTGCATGATGGGCAGGTGCTGATGTCCGGCACGCCCAGCGAAGTCGTTGAAAACGAAAACGTCCGCCGCGTCTATCTGGGTGATAACTTCCGGATTTCCTGACCCTGCGGCAATATGGAAACTGATACAGGTTTGTTTTTGAGTATTTCGATGCTTCCATACGTTGACTCTTGGGCCGCGCGGGGCCTCAATGGAGTCATGGCAAACGTGCAGTTCGATGCAGTTACAGGTCCGGCCTTCGGTGCAAGGCCCGGGCAGCCACAACCCGAACTGTCGCCATTCCCCAACACCCGAAACTGAACGCAGCCGGAGGTCCGGTCTTATCGGGTGACTATCGTGAAGGAGAGCACATGCGTTACCAAATCAGCGGAAAACAGATCGACATAGGAACCGCCCTTCAGACTCACGTCGAAACCGAACTGAGCGAAGTCGTCAAGAAATATGCCGAGCGTCCGACCGACGCTAATGTCATCTTTTCCCGCTCCGCGCATGAGTATGTGTGCGAGGCAACCGTTCATCTGTCGACCGGTCTGACCGCCACTGCCAAAGCGCATGCCCATGAAATCTATGCTGCTTTTGATGCGTGCTGCGACAAGATGGAAACACAGCTGCGGCGTTACAAACGACGCCTGAAAGACCATCACCGTGACCGCGCGGAACCGGTTGAACTCTACGGCGCGTCCTCTTATATCCTCGCGTCGGAAGAACAGCACGAAAACGCAGAGCCTGAGTCTTTGCAGCCGATTATCGTGGCCGAGATGGAAACCAAGATTCCGTCCCTGTCCGTCGGTGAGGCCGTGATGCAGATGGAACTGGCTGGCGCGCCAGTGCTGGTTTTCCGGAATGAAGGCAAAGACGGGTTGAATGTCGTGTACCGCCGCGAAGACGGCAACATCGGCTGGATTGATCCGTAAACACGGTATTAACACCCGGCGTGCCACAAAGAGGGCACAAGAGCGGAGCAAGCGTCGATGGAACTTTCGAAGATCCTCAAGCCTGAGGCCGTGAAGGTATTTTCTGCAGCGTCGAGCAAGAAACGCCTGTTCCAGGAAATTGGCGACATCGCGCATTCCGCTTACGGGTTGGATGCATCGACCACGGTCGAGGCATTAATGGAACGCGAAAGCCTTGGCCCGACTGGTGTGGGCCACGGCGTCGCCCTGCCCCACGCCCGACTGGATACATTGGATCGCGTGGTCGGCCTGTTCGTCATGCTGGAAACCCCGATCGATTTTGGGGCAGTAGACCGGCAGCCTGTCGACATCGCATTCGCGTTGTTTGCGCCGGAACAAGCCGGCGTAGAACATCTCAAGGCGCTGGCGCTGGTTTCGCGGACATTGCGGGAACCCTCGCTGTGTTCGAAGCTGCGCGCAAACCTTGATCCGGCAACGCTTTACACGATCCTGACCGAGGCGAGATCACTCGCCGCCTGATCGGTCAGCTGCCCCGCCAGTCTGAGAACCCGAACATTACGTAGTCGCGCTGGTACACATCCGCCGCCAGCGCTTCGAGTTCGGCATCATAAATGTCTGCGAGCGCGTACGGAGTATCGTCGGTCGCAGTATCCATTTCAGGCGGATCTGGATACCCGAGAACTCCGGCCATCTGAGCGAGCTGCCCGGCCGCTTCATCCTCGCGCAGGACGTGATCAGGAGGAGCAAAGTCGGTAAAACTGGCCAGCGTCTGGCTTTGTGTGCACCACGCCCCATCGACGCGGACACCGGTTTGACCAGCCAGATTCATGCGGACGAATTCCATAAAGGCAACAAACGCGGCTCGATGATCTGCCCGCGAAAAACTGTCGTCGGGTTCCGATTTGGGCAACGGCAGCTTGAATTGCTTGCGCAGCGTCTCGCGGATTTGCAGATAACTGCCACGCCGGGTCGTCAGAATTCGGTTACAGAACACACTGTGCGCGCGTTCCAGAGGGTGGCGCAACACGGTAAAGCTGCGGTGACCGGGGCGCGTCCGTTTCCATTTGCGCAACTGCTTTTGATTCATCCGGGTCTGCAGCCCGTCCGTTTCCACTCCATCCAGAGCGGCCATCCAGCGGATGACGTTTTCCTCGGGCCCCCCGCGCATTGGCAGGAAAAGCAACGGAGCACTTGCGCCGGCTACATAACTGGGCACTGCGGCGCCCCGGCGCGGCTCGAAATTTGGGGTCCGGGACAAGTTGAACCGGTCCAGACCGCTGAGCGAATCGATCATCTCATCGACGTTGGACACCTTTGAGATTACGGGGCTGGGGTTTTGCCGTTTCAACTTCTGATCCAGCGACTCAAGCCGCGCGGGCACGCCCAACCATTTGGCCAGCCCGTTCATCATTTGAAGGTCCTGCAAATCCTCGTATGCGACGTAGAACGCCGTCTGCCCGCTGTGTTGCAGTTGGTTCAGCAGCAGAACTTGAAAATCCTGCAACGCCTCAACGTGGGTGGAAAATTCGTCCGGGTCAAAACGTGCCTTGGCTTCTTTGCGGCGTTTTACGTCCGTCAGTTTCCATTGACCTGTGGTCTGGGCGATCTTCCACGACACATAGCTGTCCAGTGGATTGCGCGTCAGGATGATCTTGGCGCAACGCGAATCCTCCAAGGCCAGCTCCAGAACACGAGGGTCATGATCGTGAAAATACCTGAACCCGCCCAGAACGCCTTTCTGGTCGCGGATCGCACGTATCAGGCGGGACGGGTCGGCCTCGCGTTCGGCCTGGGTCACGCCCAAGATCTCGGTCTTGTTCGGGTAGCCGATGAAATGCGGGTTGAACGCTTCACCGTGGCAAGTCACTCCGTCCAGCGCGTTCAGGTTCGTTTCCAGAAAATTGGATCCGGTTCGCATTTCCGCAAACATGATGAAGTAGTCAAAGGGCGCGGTCATTCCGTTCTATCGCACCAAATAGGGTTTGCGCGTGGGCTTTGGCATTTTGACCGGTCCTTGTTCCACCGGGAAATCACCCATCAGATAGGGATGCATTCCCTGATTCTTGAGGTTCTGCAAGAACTGCCCGAACCCTTCGAGGTTGGCCATCGTCGGCGCTTCGGCCAAGTGGCGCTGACCGGGAGGACCGATTTCATCGATAATGGTCTGGATCGGTTCCATCGGCGCCTCAACAAACTCGGCCATGGTCCAGATTCGTATCCGGGCTTTGGTATGTGTCGATCGCAAAACATCCAAGTGACTGCTTTCGATCCGCTGCAACTCGGCCGCCTCTTTACGAAGATCCGCGAAGTTTCGGTTTGACCGGAAAAGCGGGACCGCCCAGGTGCCAGAAATCACGGATATCTGCGCATTCGGGTCGCGCGCTATGAACCAGTTGATGTCCTGGTTGTCGCCCGGGCCGAACTGAAAACACTGCCGCTCACCGCGGGTATTCCATATCAGACTGGTCAAAAAGGCTTCTGGTGCATAATCGCGCTTTGCCGCGCTGTCACATAATGCGCCGTTGATTAGTGTCTGACCGCCGGAAAATTCAACCCGGTCAGGGGCAAAGATGTGGCCATGGACCCGTGCGCCGGTGGCCTTGGCCAGCCATGGCTCGAAATTCTCAAAGAGCTCTGAAAACCCCTGAAAGACGGAGTATGGGTTCGAGGTCAGACCGTTTTCCCAGCCGGCATTGGGGTATCGGCTTTGCATGTACAAACCGGGTCGGCCGCGCGTTCTCCGCTCAACCGCCTTGGCGAAAATCCGGTCGATCTTGCCCGGGTTCGGTTCTGTCTTGTTCATCGCACCCGCGCCGTCGGCCAAAAACGCCTGATACAGGCGCTCGGCCCGCGGCCAGATTTTGCGTGCGACAAAACAATCGGACCTTCGTAGCAGCTGAAGATGGTCATCATAGAAAATATGCGGCTTACCCTGAAAATCGAACTTGCTCAGCGTCAGCGACCTGCTTTCAATATTGGTCGAGTACTGTCTTGCCAGGGTCTGGTAATAGCTTTCGTCCGGGATCCATACCTTCCTGAAGTAACGATCATAGGTCTCCCGCTCCGGGTCTTGCAGGATGGCGGACAAGGTCTGGCGCGTCAGACACCACCACTGGCTGCCCATGTGCGGCACCAATCCGGAAGGGATCTTTCGCTTGAACCCGACCCGTCTTTGCAGGTCGACGTATTTGTCGAACAGATAGCGGTTCTTTTTCCATGAAAAGGGAAACCGCAGGGTGAACCGTTCGCTATCAAGACCGCCAACGGTCCACGGCACGTCTGCTGTTGTCGCGCTTTCGATGAAATCGGTGCGCGGGCGGGCCGCCAAATAATCGATCAGTTCCTGTACCGGGCGCAGCGGCAAACAGGAGCCCGAAGCAAGGTAAACATGGCTGACGTCCGGAAAACTCTCCAACATCAGTTCCGACGCGGATTGCGACGCAGCCACGATACCCCAGGTGCCCCACTCACAGCGATGGCGCTCGCTGAAGCGGATCATGCGGTTGTCCGCGACGGAAGACGTAAAGCGGTTGTAGACGCGCCGCGGCACATTCCGGTCGACATGAATGACCACCGGGCAACCCGCCGCCGTCCAGTGCCGGGCAACCTGCTCGGCCCGGTTCAGGGCGGTATGGACCAGCATGACAATCCCAACCGTCACGCCCAGTTTCCTTTCGACATCAGCCCGAGGATTTCAAGCTGTCGCCAGTTTATGTATTTTTCCGACCATTTGCACCAAAGCTCGGGATCGTCCTTCAGACTTTCGGCATAGGCACGGTATTCGACCGATGCGGAGTAGTGCTGTTTACGTTCCAGTTCCTCTTTCGCCTTGGCCGAAAAGGTATCAAGAAATTTGGCATGCAGCAGCACGCCGCTGGCCTTTTCGCCGCCCCACTCGTCGAAAACCTGATTCAACCCGCGTGGCAGCAGCATATGGGTGGAGCTAACGTAGGTGTATTTCTTGTCCCATTTTACCAAAGGAATCTTGTTCAATGCGGGCGCCTTTGCAGGCATGTCGCGGAAAAACACACGGCTGCGCGGGCCGCCCTGAATCCACAAGTTGCCGAATTTCTTGTTCTTTTTGAGCGTATAGTTACCGCTGTCGAACCAGCAGGCGATCTCGATCGGATCGCGCCCCTCTTCATAGGGTTGCGCATCAAGCCGACCCTTTGGGTACATGTCCAGCAACATCGCGCTGAAGGATTTGATCGACGATGCGTCCAGCCAATCCGTGAGTGCCTGCAATGGTCGGGTGTCGCAGAATGGGTAAACCAGAAATTCATCCGGATCGACCACCAGACACCAGTGCCCATCGGCATATTTGCGTTGAAGCCAGTTCAGCCAATCCACGCCGAAACGCGACCGCTTGTAGCTGGCCCGCGTATGCCAGACCGACACATCCGGTTGACCAGACAGGTAATCCAGTGATCCATCCGTGCTGTCGTTGTCGACAAACACGAAATGTCCGACACCCATATCGCGATAATAATTCAGAAAAAACGGCAGCCGGGTCCGTTCGTTGCGCTGGGTGCAGAATACGATAATATCGTTAGCGAGTATTTGGGCCGTGCGGTTGGCAACAGGATGCAACTCGCGTCGTTTACGAAACGCGCGAATACGCCAGCGTTTCCGCTGGATCCTCAGGCGGTATGACTGCCATACGCCCACGCCTTACCCCTCTATTTCCTTCGCTGCCTGCTTGTACCGCACCTATCAGGTATACTTTAAGACGGTATTGAAGTGATCAGCCCACGTCGGCGCAATAAATTCCGCGCCTTTGCCAGCCTTTTCTCGCTCTCCTCGACCCTTGATCAGGCTTTGAATTCTGTTGCGCCATTGATAACGGTCCGTTTCTGCTGCGTAAACTGCATAGTCTCCCAGAACTTCGCGAAACGCCGGAAGATCAGAACAAACGACCGGAACTCCCAGAGCCGCCGCTTCGGCCGCAGGAAGACCAAACCCTTCGGCGTGACTAGGACAAAGCAGGCCGCTGGACCCCTTCAGCAGTGCGGCAATTGCGCCATCCTCCAGACCCTGAAGTTCGCGGATCGGTCCGCCTTTGGGCAGAGCGTCCAGCCTGGCGAAAACGGCATCGTTGTTCCAACCCCTCGATCCACAGATCAGCAAGCCCGGCGCGACTGAGCCATTTTCCCAGTTCTCCCAGATGTCCAACAGCATATCGTGTCCCTTGCGCGGCTCGATGGTGCCAAGGGTTACGAAGTACGGTTCAGACGGGATAAGCCCCGCGGGCAGGGCTTCTGGTTCGGTCTCGCCTACGTTGACGCCCAAATGGGCAACGACTCCTTTCGGTGGCGGCCCCCATTGTTCCATATACCTTTCCGCCCGGTCTCTGGTGTCGGAAGTATTATAGATCACCACATTGGCCTGCGCGCGAACGCGCTTCAGCATCTGTCGAAACTTTTCCGGTGTGCCCGGTCGCTGAAACTGCGGGAACTCCAGTGGGATGACATCGTGGATCATGATCGCTGTCCGGCCGCCCAGCCCGTGTCTCACCGATTGAAACATGCGATCAGTCAGGTTGGAATGCCCGACATTCAGGTAGGCAGACCCCTTTGGCAGATGCCGGGCCAGCATTTTGAACAGCCCCCGCGGCAGGCAGCGATCCAGCGCGTGCCGGCGCAAGTCGCTTTCAGCCCGCCGCACTTCCGGAGACTTGCTGCGGGCAAGTCTGGACAAACGATCAGGCATTCCCCAGTTTACTTGGCCCGATAAACGCTTCTGAACCGCCATCACCCCTTTGCGGTCGAGCAGGACAAACCCAAGGGTTGTGCGAACCACCGCAAACAGCGGATCAGGCCGCTGCATCAGGTAATCAAGATAGGCCAGTTCGACGCGATCCACCCCGGTCGCGACACGTCCCGCGCGACTGATCAGCCGAGTCAGATCCAGCAAACGCGCAGGTGGCGCGCTATTTTTCATACTGTCCAGTTTTGTGCCATCTCCATGCGTCTTCGATCATCTGAGTCATGGTTGAGCGCTTTGGTGTCCAGCCCAGGTCGCGAGCGGCACGGGTCGAGCCGGAGACCAGTTTTGTGGCGTCACCAGCACGACGGGGGCCAATGTCATAGGGCACCACGCGGTTGGTCACCGCCCGCGACTGTTCGATCACCTCCATCACCGAAAACCCACTGCCGGTGCCAAGGTTGAAAACCTCGCTGCCACGACCATCCTGCAGCCACTTCAGCCCCATGACATGCGCATCCACCAGATCGCAAACATGCACATAGTCGCGAATGCAGGTGCCATCCGGCGTATCGTAATCGGTTCCAAACACTGTCAGAGCGTCGCGTTTGCCGTCGATCGCCTCCAACATCAGCGGCACCAGGTGAGTCTCCGGCCGGTGGAACTCGCCCACCTCCGCTTCCGGGTCGGCACCGGCCACGTTGAAGTATCGAAAGATCACCGATTCCAGCCCGTCCGAGGCGCCGAAATCGCGCAGCATGTCCTCGATCGCGCGCTTGCTGGCACCATAGGCGTTGAGCGGCAGCTGCACCGTATCCTCGTCCAGCACCACGTTGTCATGGTCGCCGTAAGTCGCGCAGGTCGAGGAAAACACGAAACGCTTGCAGCCCGCCGCCACCGACGCCTCGATCAGCGTCAGCGACCCCTCGACATTGTTGCGCCAATAACGCCCCGGCTCGCGCATCGCCTCGCCGACCTGACTCAGGGCAGCAAAATGCATCACCGCCGCCGGCTGATACTGTGCAAACACCGCGTCCAGCCGCGCCCGGTCGCTCAGTTCGCCCTCTTCGAACGGACCGAATTTCACCGCGTCCCGCCAGCCTGTAACCAGGTTGTCGAAGGTCACCGGGGTGTAACCCGCCGCCTTCAACGCCTTGCAGGCATGCGATCCAATGTAGCCCGCACCGCCTGTCACCAGGATATTGCTCACGAACAAGCCCCCGCCTGGCGCTATTGCGCGGCCTTGTCGACCTGTACGATCTCGCTCAGATACCGGGACAGGTCGTCACGCAGGTCATCACGGGCTAGCGCGAATGCGACTGTCGCCTGCAGGAAACCGGCCTTTGATCCGCAATCGAACCGCTGTCCGCGGAACCGGTAGCCGTATACATCGCGCCCGGCATCGATATCTTCAGCAATCGCGTCGGTCAGCTGGATTTCTCCGCCTGCGCCGGATTTCATCCGATTCAGGTTACTCAGCACCGACGGGTTCAGAATGTAGCGCCCGATCACAGCCAGATTCGACGGGGCCTCTTCCGGCGCCGGCTTTTCCACCATGCCGCGCACCGACACGATCGAACCCATGTCCTCTTTCACGTCCAGTACACCGTAGGCCGACGCTTTCTCCGGCGGCACTTCCATCGCCGCGACCATGTTGCCGCCGGTCTCCTCATAAGCCTCGACCATCTGTTGAAGGCAGGGCACCTCGGCGGCGATAACGTCATCGGGCAGCATCACTGCAAAGGGCTCGTTGCCGATCAGGCGCCGTGCGCACCATACCGCGTGGCCCAGGCCCAGTGCCTTGTGCTGACGGATATAGGCAATCGCGCCGGATTCCATGTTGGTCGCCTTCAGCGTCTCCAGCAGCTTGTCCTTGCCCTTCTTGCGCAGTTCCTGTTCCAGAACCGGCGAGTGATCAAAGTAGTCCTCAAGCGCAGATTTGCCGCGCGAAGTCACAAAGATAAACTCCTTGATCCCCGCAGCGCGCGCCTCGTCAATCGCGTATTGAACCAGCGGGCGGTCGACCAGCGTCATGATCTCCTTCGGTACCGATTTGGTCGCCGGCAAAAACCGCGTTCCCAATCCAGCAACCGGAAAAATCGCCTTCGTTACTTTTCTGCGCATCAACCTCTTCCTCAAAATCCAATGCAGGCACCCCCCGGGCGCTTTCGATCAGTGTTGCACCAACATGCGAATAGTAACAGCTTTGCGCTCAGGAAACCGCTGCACTTGGCCTTATTTTTTATCAGTTGTGCGCTTTCCAGCACGTTAACTCAGCTGATCCCGCGAACGGCGCCGATACGATCCGATTCCGCTCGCACCCTGTGCTTGAACCGCCAGAACCGGAACAGCTTTTGCGTGCGCTCACTGCGTCCGAACAGACCGCCAAATTGTTGCCAGACCCCATCGTCGTTGAACTGGACACGATGAAAGATGGCAGTTGG
This sequence comes from Seohaeicola saemankumensis, assembly GCF_020171285.1. GTDB lineage: Bacteria > Pseudomonadota > Alphaproteobacteria > Rhodobacterales > Rhodobacteraceae > JAIUZI01. The sequence continues at coordinate 153,107 of NZ_JAIUZI010000003.1, read as the reverse complement.
AGAAAAGCAAAAAAGGCTAGTGATGTGTCCAGCGGCAACATCGCGGCGGGCTTGCTGCAGCAGCTTCTTCCGGGACCAGATCCGCCCCGCGATAACGATACTGGACGTCCCTGCTTCCGACGCGAACGGGCGGAACGTGACACTCGGTTCAGGCAACGCAGACAGCCGGGCTGGCCCGCGTTTCAAACCTTCCTGGTAACCCGCCTGCAACCCACGCATCAATTTTCCAACATCCCGAGGCTCCAGAGCTCCACTAACCATGTGCCGCAGGGCACGGCGGCGTTCTTCCGCCCGAATCGCAGCCCAGCGCGCCTTGCGTCTGGATGCGGGGCAGTGAGTTTCTAGAAAGACCGCCCAGCTCGCGCCAATCTCGAACAGATCCGTCGGCACCCGGTCAGAACGCCGCCTGGCACTGGCCTCGTAGCCATGGTGCACCTCGGCGCGCGGGACCAGGGCCGTTGCCGCGCCCATCGCCGCCAGTCGCAGGTTCAAATCCGTCTCGTCCAAAAAATAGCGATACCTTTCATCAAATCCGCCAATTGCAGCCAGACAGGATCTGCGCACGGCCATATTCGTTCCTTCGGTCTTGATCGCCCTGCCCGGCCTCGCGTTGAATACCATCGCTCGACCGGAATCCACCTCCAACGGCACGGTCGCCCCGGTGCACTCCACCGATTGCGATTGCGATTGCCAGGAAATACCGTTTCGCCCACGCACCCAACCGCCGGCGGCCATGACCCGAGCGTCGCGAAATGGTGAAATCAGATAGGTCAGCCAAGTTGGCTCAGGCACGGCATCGTCATCGACAAAGGCGATGATGTCACCAGTCGCCATGCTTATCCCAAGATTGCGGGCCGCCGAGATATTCGCCTTGTCATAAGGAACGACCCTGACCTGAGCAGCCCGCGGCCACCCGCGCACATGGGCGCAACTGGCCGGGTCGGCAACAACCACGACCTCAAACGGATGATAGGTTATTTGCGATACCGCCATCAGGCAACGGCGCAGCGCATCCGGGCGCTCGCGGCTGACGATCACAACACTGACCGTCAGCGCAGAGGTCATTCCAATCCCATCTCCGCCAGCATCGCCTCGATCCTGGGTACGTCCTCGGGATTGTTCAGCTCCCAGAACTGGCGACCCCGCGCTTCGACCTCAACACACAGGACGGTGTGGCCATGCTCCATGAAACGCAGTTGTTCCAGACCTTCCAACTGCTCCAAAGGTCCCGGCGTCCAGCGCGGGTAGGCGCCCAGCGCCGAGGGTCTGTAGGCATAAACGCCGACGTGATGGAACACCGGTGTTTCATCGCCGTCGTTGTAACGTTCCGAGGTGTACGGCACGACCTCTTTCGAAAAATACATGGCGTGGTGATTTTGGGTGAACACCGCGGTTGTCCCGCCAACGCGACCAGCCCTGCGATCGTCGAGAAACCCGTTCAAGGCCCGGCCATCGCAACGCAGGACGGGTGTGGCGACCTCGGCCATTGGGTCTGCACGCAGGCCCGCAACCAGTTCCTCGATGAACCAAGCAGGCGTCAGCGGCGCGTCGCCCTGCAAATTCACCACGATATCGAACCCACCGCCGAGTTTGTCGAACGCCTCGGCGCAACGTTCCGTTCCATTGGCGCAGTCGGACGAGGTCATCACGACTTCGGCCCCGAACGCCTCTGCTTCGGTCCGGATGCGTTCATCGTCTGTCGCCACAACCACGCGGTCCACGCCCTGGACCGCACACGCCGCATCCCAGCTGCGTTGAATCAGGGTCTTGGACACACCCCTTGCGCCGGTCACAGGGACCAGCGGCTTGCCCGGGTACCGGGTCGACGCAAAGCGCGCGGGGATGGCCACCAATACCGACATCAGGCTTCTTTTAGCTCAACTCCAGGCGCATAGGCGATGAAAAACGGGTTGGCGTAGCCGTCCTTGCCATAGGTCAGCGGGGTGTGATCGTCGAAACGCACCACCTTGCCGCCCGCGCCGTGCAAAACGGCATGACCCGCCGCTGTGTCCCATTCCATCGTGCGGCCGACCCGCGGATAAAGATCCGCTTCACCGGTCGCCACAAGGCAGAACTTCAGCGAGGAGCCCGCGCTTTTCATGTCTTTGACGCTGTACTTGTTGATGTAATCGTCTGTGGCCTGGTCCCGGTGCGATTTGGATGCAACGACCATCAGGGCACTATTGTCGCTGTCCGCCACGTTGATCGGTGTCGTTTCACCAATTGTATCAGGATCGAAGGCACCTGTTTCCTCGACGGTGCTGCCATCCGGCAGAGTAAAGAACATACGGTTCTTGGCCGGCGCATAAACCACGCCGCGCGTGGGAACACCGTTTTCCACCAGTGCGATGTTGACCGTGAAGTCGCCACGACGATGTATGAACTCCTTGGTTCCGTCCAATGGGTCGACGATCAGGAACGTATCGCCCGAGGACTTGTGACTGTCGGCCTGCTCTTCTGTCACCAGCATCACATCCGGAAAGGCGGCGCGCAGCCCCTTGGAGATCAGGGCGTCCGCCGCTTCGTCGGCTGCGGTCACGGGGCTGTCGTCCGACTTCACCTTAACGTCGAAATCATCCGCATCGTAGATCTTCATGATTTCGGTGCCTGCCTCGATGGCAAGCTTTCGGATGACAGGAATAAGAGCATCGTAGTTCACAAAAGGGCTCCAGTTTTGCGAATTGTTGAAAATCGGTACACCGCCTCTTATGCTGCGGTCGCAACGGAACGGCAAGATTTCCGTGCATATTTGAGTGCTGAGTCTCGGGGTCAAAGATTAATGTTTCGGCATAGAGTACACAGATCGCGATTGAGCGGCGCGTTCACAATGATCGAGCTGATCTTTCATGCCGCCGTTCGCAGTGTGCGCGCATCGCACAGCAACGCATTCGTGGCCATCGCCAAGAACATTTTGCAGATCGTTGTACTGGTTGCGGCCTTTTACCTGATGTTCTCTGTTCTGGGCATGCGCAGCTCTGCAGTGCGGGGCGATTTCCTGCTGTACGTGATGTCTGGCATTTTCCTGTACATGTGCCACATCAAAACCGTGTCGGCTGTCGTAGGTTCAGAGGGGCCAAGTTCCCCGATGATGCAACATGCGCCAATGAACACGATCGTAGCCATTGCAGCGGCAGCCTTGGGCGCGCTGTATATTCAGGTGCTTACCGTCTTTGTCATCCTGTTCATCTACCACGTCGCTTTTGTCCCAATTCACATCGAAGAGCCGATACCTGCATTCGGCATGATGTTGCTGGCATGGTTCACAGGCTTTTCGGTCGGTCTGATTTTTCTGGCACTAAAACCATGGTTTCCCACCTTTGTGGGGGTGGCGATGTCGATCTATCAGCGCGCCAACATGATCGCGTCAGGCAAAATGTTCCTTGCCAACTCTCTGCCTGGCTTCATGCTGCCCATGTTTTCGTGGAACCCCCTGTTTCATGCCATTGACCAGGCAAGGGGTCACACGTTCATCAACTACAATCCGTTCAACAGCAACTGGCAGTATGCGTTCTGGGTTGGGCTCGTCATGATGATGATCGGACTGATGGGTGAATTCTACACGCGCCGTCACGCGTCGGCGAGTTGGAGCGCTCGGCGGTAATCCACCAGATAAACAGTCTTTGCCGACCGATGCTCAACTTCACGGCGCGACGCTACCGAGGGCTGAGGCAGAAAGCCCCGCCTCGGTTGTAGAGCGAAAAATGGCCGCAACTCGCGTGGTTTCGATTGCACGATAATTTGCACGCACATCGAACCGGACGTGATTGCCAAACTCGCTGGCTGCCTCGATGTCCGGGATGTCGCCGTCGGAACCCACGATTTTGCCGTTGGGGTCAAATCCCTCTCCGGTCGCGTCCCAGGTTTTCCGCCCGTCCAAACGCGCATTGCCTGCATCTTGTTAGGCGTCCCCGTGCCGGTCTTGTCCGAGCGGATGACCTAGTCTGTACCGAGGACGGCTTGGGCGACAGCGCGGTTTTTGGATCTGTCGCGGCATTGTTCCGTTTCTTCGCGTACCGCAAAGGAGCGAAATGGCAGGATGAGGTGTTCGCACTGTTCTGCTAATGAGTTGCAACGGTCTGTGGAGGGAGCCGCTCGCATACATAGAGGATCTTCACCGAACCTATTCCAACGGTGTAAAGCGTTGAAACCCGAAACCCCAAAACCCTGATCGTCGCGACCCTAGCCGATGCGCCGGGCGCAAAGTCGTCTAAGGTTTTGGGACTAATTGGTTATCTAAGAGGAATGGTGCCGCTGAAGGGACTCGAACCCCCGACCCCATCATTACGAATGACGTGCTCTACCAGCTGAGCTACAGCGGCATTCCTCTTTTGTTCGGCCCTACCATGACCTTACTCGATACGTTGCGCCATCTGTAAGAAACTGATTTTGCGTATCATTCCAGCGGAACCCGCAGCTCACGAATGACTTGCCTCTCCAGTCGGCCTACCACAGCACGATGCCGCGGGCTATTAACACCGCCCCGCCCTACTGGGAAGAGGTTATTTGCGTTCCTCTTCCAGAACTGGTTCCGAAACCCCTTCGATCGTATCTTCGTCGCTGTCAGTTTCTGGCATGTCAGTCTCTGTGTCGTCTGAAACTGGTTCGGAAACCTCTGTCACCGGATCGTCGACCGGTTCCGACTTGTCCTCAATCGCTCCGACAATCAATGGAAGCATGTGAACCCCAGTGGCACTGGAGATCTCCGGAGTTTCGGGCTTTGTCCAGCTCAGCGTATCAAAGCTGCCGCAGAACTCGCAGGCAGGCGCCCATTCACTGTGAATATGGTGACAGTTGTCGCAGACCCACTGAGGACCACGTGGCGCGTTCAATGCTTTGGCCAGCCAACCCTGCACCACCGCGTCCGATGCGCCTTCGCCGCGCTCGATCGCAGCCATGAGCGTCAAAGAGCGTGCGTCGGCTGCGATTTCGGCAAGGTTTCCGAGCGCCCGGCGCGCTTCGGGAAAGTCTTCGGCGACGATATTCAGTTCGGTCACGAGCAGCTTGGTCTCGGTGTGCTGCGGGTTGATTTTGGTGAGTGCTGTAAATCGCTTGATCCGTTCTGCCGGTGTTTCGTTTGGTGCGATTTCAGCAAATGCCGCAGCAAGATCCGGGTGCGGCTGCGCTTCCCACGCTTTTTTCAATACGCGGGTGGCAGAGCGCGGTTTTCCCTTAGCAATATAAGATCGGGCGGCAAGCGCCGCCGCCGGGACAAGGTCAGGAGATAGACGGTTGGCCTCGATCGCTTTTTCCTGGCTTTCCACCGTGGCATCTTCGGCCAGAATGCCACGCGCCTCTGACAATGCCAGAACGGCGTCACGACGCTTGTAAACGTCGCGCGGCAATGCGCCCGACTTCAGCTTGGCAGTCAACGTGGTGCGTGCGCCGGCCCAATCCTGTGCCTGTGTTTGCAGCTTCAACAGCACGTCCTGGGTTTCTTCATGACGTGGTTTCAATGCCAGGGCTTTCTCGGCCAGCTTGCGGGCGGTTTCGGTGTCGCCATCGGCCAGTTTCTGTTTCAAGATGCCGCGGACCCCGACAAAGCGGGTTTTCTCATCCGTGACCAGTTTCTTGTAGGTCTCAGCCGCCGTGCGGGTATCGCCTGCCAATTCCGCCGCTTGAGCGGTCAAAAGATTCGTCAGTTCCGGTTTCTGCAGCAGTTTCTCAGCCTTCGACGCCTTTGACATCGCAAGCCGCCCTTCACCCGACGCAAGCGCCATCAACCCGTCTGCCAACGCCTGATACCCACGCTTTTCGCGGCCCCGGTCAAAAAACCGGGACAGGGCGGTTTCGTCACCGTTCAAGAACTTCAGCGTCGCAATAAGCAGAGACAAAAGTTTCAGGAATACCCAAACGCCGACGACCAACACGCCCAGCGCAATGACCGATTGCAACGGTCCTAGCGTATATTCGGTACCGGCGACCGTAACCTGCACGCCGCCACTCGTTTCCATAAGAAAACCTGCGCCCAGTGCGAGCAGTGCAATGATCGCAACGAAAACCAGGATCTTTAACAGGGACCAAAGCATGTATCGTCCTTCAGTTGGTGTTCAGGCTCTGGGCGAGCGTTGCGGCGGCATCCAGGGCGGCAAGCCGGAGAGACGCCACGGCGACCCATCCGTCCAAGGCAGCCCGTGCGGAGTCGGGCAATGTTTCTATCTCTTCCAGCGCAGCGGACAGTTGGCCCGCGACCAGCGCAGCCTCTGCGCGGGACAGGATCGCATCCGCATCATCGCCGTCGCGTGCCTCTACCGACCGGGCGCCAAGCTGGCGTTCGAGGAACGATTTCAGGCTGCGGTCCGTTCCCGCGGCTTCGGCGCGCGCCGCCGCCAGCGCGTCTCGCGCAGCGGCAGGGTAGGAAGCGCGCAAGGCTGCCATGGTCACGATCCCATCTTCAGCTGTGGCAACCAGCGCCTCGGGAACCGAAACCCCACCCGATTGCAATTCCGCAACGATCTGAGCAAAGGGGGATCCGGAGTTCAGTTCCGCGCGCAGTCTGGCCAGTGCGGCACGGTTGGCGGCAACCTGTGCTGAGGCGGCGGCATTGGCTTCCAGCTCGCGCGCCTTGGCCTCCAGAGCCCGAGCCTCTTCGATGAAACCTTCAACTTCCCGGCGTTGCACGGCCAGAGTTTCCTGCATCGCCGCCAGCTCGCGCTCATAGGCGGCAATGGCAGACTCGGATATGCCTTCAGAAATCGGGCGCTTCTCGACCTCGGTCAGGCGCGAATCAAGCGGATCGAACCGTTCGGACAGGGCATTGATCTGCCCGGACGTCGCGGCCAGGTCGCCTTGAAGGTCGGACAAGACACCTGCCACCTCGGCGAGACCGTCCTGAAGCGGCGCGGTATCCGGGATCACGAGGCCTTCGACCTGTTCGCGCAACGTCGCCAATCCGGCATTCTGCTGCTGGATGCTGAGCTCCAGCGCCGCGATCACCTCACTGTTGTCGCTTGGCCGCATCGAATCCGGCAGGTAGCTATCCAACACATCAGACCGGGCGGCAAAAAAACCGATACCCGCCGCGATCACACCGCCCAACAGGGCGGGAAAAAAGCCGCTGCGTTTTTCAACGGTTTTTTCAATGATTTTCTCTTGAACAACCGGCTCAGGCTCAGGCTCAGGCTCAGGCTCAGGCTCAGGCTCAGGCTCAGGCTCAGGCTCAGGCTCAGAGTTCGACTCGGTGCCCGGCTCTTCCAGGTCAACTGTCTCGGTTTCGAGCCCGCTCAGGTTTTCGTCCTGCAAGTCTTGATCTGACGATCCAGCCTCGTCCGCATTTTCGGCAAGCTCAGTCACTTGCTTGGTTTCAGCGTCTTCCGCCGCCTCGGCCTCGGGACTTTTTCCCTCATCCGCTTTGATTTCTACCGGGTTGGCTTCAATCTCGGTCCATGTCGCGTCCTCGATCGGCTTGGCGTCTTGATCAAGCTCGGGTTTCTTCTTGTCAGCCACCTCGGTCAACCTTTCGATTCTCAAATAATCGGCGCGCGCCACGATCAAACTCTAATGTGCGGCCTCATCGCCCTCAACCCGCCATCCGTCTGACGACATTTTTTCCACCAACGCCGTCATGCTTCGGGCATCGGGCTGGTCGCAAACCTGTAATTCCCTGTAATATAAGTGCTTTAGTGGTTCCGAGACCGCCGGGCTGAGGGCCGCGATACACAGTGGAGCACGCCCCTTGTGCAGGTCGGCAAATTGTCGCGCAGTGCGTGGCGAAAACAATGGCACCAAAACCGGGGATGTTCCATCAAGCGCTTTCAGCGCCTGTTCGGTGAACGGCAAAAGCTGCTGATCGTACACGGTTTTTTCATAAGTTGGACAACCGGCAGCCGACAGGCGACTTGCGATGTCTCCTCGGCGGTGCTTGCCGCCCAGGTGAAGCAGCGGGCGTTGTGGGCGAAGCTCTGACAATGAAGTCACGAGTTCGCTTGCGTTACGACCTGCCATGGTCGCCTCCCATCCTGCGTGCGTGGCGGCACGGGTGGTTTCGGAGCCGACGCAATAACACGGCATATCCCTGGGCGCATTCAGACGAACCGCTGACGCCACCCCATTGGCCGAAGTGATGATCAATCCGCCGTAATCCTCAAAATCGACCGTTTCGTTCAACGCGACGATTTCAATCAGCGGCGATATCACAGGAGTCAGGCGTGAGCGCACCTTTGCATCCAGACCGTCAAGGAACCGCTGCGATGCCGATTGAGGCCGGGTCAGCAGAAGGCTTGTCATGGTAGCAAGAGCGTCCCGGGATTGTTTGACTGAGGCTGGGGTGATACCTGCGTGCGAACGACGATGCAACGGTCAGAGAAGATGGCTCGAACGCTTACGGTATTGGGGTTGGAAAGCAGTTGTGACGACACGGCTGCGGCTGTCGTGCGGCAGACCGACAATACATTGCCGGATATCCTGTCGTCGATCGTCTATGGCCAGACCGAACTGCACAGCGCCTACGGCGGCGTCGTGCCAGAACTGGCCGCCCGTGCCCACGCGGAAAAGCTAGACCACTGCGTGCGCGAAGCATTACGAGAGGCCAACGTCGAATTGAGCGATCTCGATGCCGTCGCCGTCACGGCTGGCCCCGGTTTGATCGGCGGCGTGATGTCCGGGGTCATGTGCGCCAAGGGTATTAGCGCCGCGAGCGGTGTGCCTTTGGTTGGTGTCAATCACTTGGCAGGTCACGCGCTGACACCTCGTCTGACCGACGGCACGCCGTTTCCCTACCTGATGCTGCTGGTGTCGGGTGGGCATTGCCAGTTCCTGATCGTTCGGGGCCATGGCGCCTACACACGTCTGGGTGGCACAATCGACGACGCTCCCGGTGAAGCCTTTGACAAGACGGCGCGCGTCTTGGGTCTGCCTCAACCCGGCGGTCCCTCGGTCGAAGCCGAGGCGAAAACGGGTGACTCCGAACGTTTCCGCTTCCCGCGCCCGCTTTTGGACCGACCCGGTTGCGATCTGTCGTTCTCGGGGCTGAAAACCGCATTGCTGCGTTTGAGGGACCAACTGGTCAATGAACAAGGCGGCCTGACCCGTGCCGATCGCGCCGATCTGTGTGCCGGATTTCAGCAAGCGGTGGCTGATGTTCTTTCTGAAAAAACTCATCGCGCACTTCAGATTTATCTAGCGGGCGAACCGGATACCCCGACCGTCGCTGTCGCGGGTGGGGTTGCTGCAAACACAAAGATTCGGTCCGCTCTGGAAAGCCTCTGTGATGAAATGAGTGTCACCTTTACCGCGCCCCCGCTGAGCCTGTGCACCGACAACGCGGCAATGATCGCCTATGCCGGTCTCGAAAGGTTCAAAGCAGGGGAATACGACGGTCTGGATCTTACCCCACGACCACGGTGGCCGCTGGATCAAAGCGCGCCCGCCATGCTGGGAAGCGGAAAAAAGGGAGCCAAAGCGTGAGTGTTTCGGTTCTGGGCGCCGGAGCTTTCGGCACCGCTCTGGCAATTTCCCTGGCAGACAACGGACCGGTACGCCTATGGGCAAGATCCAGAGCGCATTTAGATGCGATGTCCCTCGCACGGGAAAACCGGTTGCGATTACCCGGTGTTCCATTGTCTGCGCAGATAGAGGTCACAAGTGATCCCGTGGTGGCGGCAGAACACCGGATCGTGCTTCTTGCCGTCCCAATGCAGAAACTGCGCAGCGTCCTGACGGATCTGAGCCGGCATCTGGAGGGGCGTACGCTGGTCGCATGCTGCAAGGGGATGGAGCTTGCAACCGGGCTGGGCCCCGTGGCCGTGATCTCGGAATGCCTACCGTCCGCGCAACCGGCGCTGCTGACCGGCCCAAGCTTTGCCGCCGATATTGCACGCGGTCTGCCCACGGCACTGACGCTGGCTTGCACGGATGAAAGCGCCGGTCGATCGCTGCAGCAATGCCTGTCTACGTCCAATTTGCGACTGTACCGCACCACTGACACAATCGGCGCCGAGTTGGGCGGTGCGCTGAAGAATGTCATGGCGATCGCATGCGGAGCGGTAATCGGTGCCGGCCTGGGCGATAGCGCCCGGGCGGCACTGATGACACGGGGATATGCCGAGATGCAACGCATGGCTGTAGCGCTGGGCGCTCGCGCGGAAACAATGGCCGGATTGTCCGGGTTTGGTGATTTGGCCCTCACCTGCACCTCTGACCTGTCGCGCAATTATCAACTGGGCCTCGCAATCGGACGCGGCCAGCCCTTCGATCCCTCTGTTACCGTCGAAGGCGCGGCAACCGCCCGGGCCGTCCATTCAAAAGCCCGCGATATGAAGCTGGACATGCCGATCACGGCTTGCGTTGCGGGGCTGGTCGATGAGACCCTAACACTGACCCAGGCCATGTCGGCCCTGATGGCCCGACCCTTGAAGGAAGAATGATATGTTGATTGCCCTGATCGCCCGCGACAAAGCAGGCGCCCTGCAAACCCGCAAGGACAACCGTGCCGACCATCTTGCTTACATTGAGGCAACCGGGGTGGTTGCGCAGGCCGGACCTCTGATTGTCGACGGTGAGATGGCCGGGTCGCTGGTCATTCTCAATGTTGACAGCATGGATGCCGCACAGGAGTGGGCCAACAACGATCCCTATGCCAAGGCGGGCCTGTTTTCCGGGGTTGAACTGATCGAGTGGAAAAAGGTGATCGGCTGATGTCCTATTGGCTGTTCAAATCCGAGCCCTCCACCTGGAGTTGGGACGACCAAGCCGGCAAAGGCGCCGCAGGCGAGGAATGGGACGGGGTACGGAACTATCAGGCACGTAATTTCATGCGTGAAATGAAGCTGGGCGATCGCGGGTTCTTCTACCATTCCCAAAAGGAAAAAGCGGTCGTAGGCATTGTCGAAGTCTGCGCAGAATCCCATCCCGACAGCACCACTGACGACGACCGGTGGGATTGTGTGGATATCAAGGCGATCCGCCCTTTTGAAAAACCCGTTACCTTGGACCAGATCAAATCCGACTCCCGTTTGGAACAGATGGTGCTGGTCAAAAACTCTCGCCTGTCGGTTCAGCCTGTCACCCGGGATGAGTGGTTGGCAATCTGCGCCCTGGGGCAGACAAAACCGGATTGATCAGCCATCCTGCACAAGCGAACCTAAGCAGGAGCCTTGCAAGATGGAATTTCTGAATGTTGTCGCCGCAGCACTGGGTGCCTTTGTTCTCGGATCGCTTTGGTACATGATTCTTGCCCAGCAATGGATGCAAGCGTCAGGCGTACCGCGGGACGAGAATGGGCAGCCCGAAGGCGGCATGAACCTGAGCATCTTTGGCATCAGCTTTGTCTTGCAGCTGGTCGTCGCGGGAATGATGCGCCATGTCTTTGCGCTGGCATCAATAGACACGTTCGCCAAAGGTGTCGTCGCCGGGCTTGGGATAGGGTTGTTTCTCATAACGCCCTGGATTGCGATCAATAACCTCTATGCGATGCGTTCAGCAAAGCTGACATTGATCGACGGCGGTTACGCTACAGCGGCCTGCATCGTCATGGGCTTTGTCTTGGTACTGTTTTGAAAAACGGGAAGGCCCCGGAAAACCGGAACCTTCCCCTCACCCCGCGTGCTACCTACTCACCACACGCGTATGAAAAACTCTGGTCCCGGCCATCCTGGCCATAGGAAATTGGTACCGTGTCGTGCCGCGATTCTGCAACTGCAAAGCCCGAACGATACCATTCAAATGAGCGACAATTTATGCCGCGTGCTAAAAGTTTTTAGCCGTACACCGACTCTTTGCCGAAATGCTTTGTCAGCATATAGTAGACAACCGCGCGGTATTTGTTGCGTTCGGACTGGCCGTAGGTTTCGACAACCTGGGCAATTGCCGCATCCAATTCCGGCCCGTCGGAAAGACCGAGTTTCTTGATCAGGAAGTTGTTCTTGACCGTCTCAAGCTCGCTGGGCTGCGATGATGCCACTGTCGAGGCGTCGGCATCATAGATTGCCGGACCACAGCCAATAGTCACCTTCGTCAGCAGATCCATGTCGGGATCCATGCCGCATTTGTTCTTCAGATCATCCGCGTACTGCGCGATCAAATCGTCTCGTTTGCCCATTGTTTTCCTCCAGCCGAACTTTGAATTCAGAGCGTGTGCCGCTCGCGCCGACGATATCGGGGCAGTTGTGCGAAACAAAGGGGAAATTCCGCCGCCGCGCGCCCGGGGCGTTCCAGGACCAAACCGGGTCAAGACAGCGGCCAATCAAGCTATCGGACTATTTGGGATACATCCATGTCAGAAAAACCCGCGCACCGAGCCCTGACGGACCGTTCGGCGCAGAATCGACGTAGTAGCGAACGCCGCCACCGATGCTGACCGGTTGATTGCCGAGTTTGGTGACCTTGGACGCCAGCAGCCCAACCGGGACCGAATTGGTTTTACGAACCCAATCGCGGGTCGCCTCGGCCTGGAGCGTCACGGTCCAGCCCTGGCCAAACCCATACGCCGCAAAGGGCTGCAGGAACGTGTTGCTGATATCTGCCGGGCCGTCGATGTCCCAGACATGATTGGCCAACGCGCCGACGGTCCACGGCCCCTTTTGCCACAATGCGACGGCTGTCGGGCCGGCGGCGAATGTATCTGCGCCCAGCGCCGGATCGGTGGCGGTGGGCAACAGGAAGGCCGCGCCGACACCCCAGATCAAACCGCCCTTGCTGGGGTGTTTGGGTGAGAAGAAAAAGCTTTGGAAAACATCGCCAACGCCACCCTGGCTGGTGCCGGCACCGGTCACATCATCCTGGCGCGTGAGCGGTACGATGGTGCGCGAAATCAGGTTCCAGTTTTCGTTTAGGCTGATCGGGACAACCGGTTGCACGTTGACGGTCCAGCGGCTGCCCTGGCCCGACGCGCCCAGATTCTGGTCGTAGTTGAACTGGAAGGGCAAGCTGATGAGATCGGAAATCGGGTTCGACAGTTTTTGTGCCAATGCGCTGGCCTCATCGGCCCGAAGGCTACCCGCAAACGGGAGTGTTACAAGAGCCGACAGCAGGGCAGACCGAAACCAATTCATGACAAGAATCCCGTTGCGCAGGAAATTCAAGCCCAGCTTAACAAACGAAACCCCGGCGTAAACACACCGGGGTTTCGACAGGCGATAAGCCGCAGGCCGCGTAAGACGCACCGCGATCAGTAGCGGTAATGTTCCGGCTTGAACGGACCTTCGGGCGTCACGCCGATATAGTCGGCCTGTTCCTTGCTCAGCGTGCTCAGCTTGACGCCGATTTTCTCCAGGTGCAGGCGCGCGACCTTTTCGTCCAGATGCTTGGGCAGGACATAGACCTTGTTGTCATAGTTCTCGCCCTTGGTCCAAAGCTCGATCTGGGCCAGCGTCTGATTGGTGAAGGAGGCCGACATCACAAAGGACGGGTGGCCGGTGGCGTTGCCGAGGTTCAGCAGACGGCCTTCGGACAGCAGGATGATCCGGTTGCCCGAGGGCATTTCGATCATGTCGACCTGGTCCTTGATGTTGGTCCACTTGTGGTTCTTCAGGTTGGCGACCTGAATTTCGTTGTCGAAATGGCCGATGTTGCCGACGATGGCCATGTCCTTCATCTCGCGCATATGCTCGATGCGGATCACGTCCTTGTTGCCGGTCGTGGTGATGAAGATGTCAGCCGAGGACACGGCATCTTCCAGAGTGGTCACCTCGAACCCGTCCATCGCGGCCTGCAGGGCGCAGATCGGGTCGACCTCGGTCACCTTGACGCGGGCGCCGGCGCCTTGAAGCGATGCGGCCGAGCCTTTGCCAACGTCGCCATAGCCGCAGACGACGGCGGTCTTGCCAGCCATCATGGTGTCGGTGGCGCGGCGGATGCCGTCAACCAGCGATTCCTTGCAGCCGTATTTGTTGTCGAACTTGGACTTGGTGACGCTGTCGTTGACGTTAATCGCCGGGAACGGCAGGTGGCCCTTTTCCATCAGCTGGTACAGGCGATGCACACCGGTGGTGGTTTCCTCGGAAACGCCCTTGATCATATGGCGCTGTTTGACAAACCAACCGGGGCTTTCCTGCATCCGCTTCTTGATCTGTTTAAAGAAATAGATCTCTTCCTCGGACTGCGGGTTTTCGATCAGGTCGGTTTCGCCTTCTTCGACGCGGGCTCCGATCAGGATGTACATGGTGGCGTCGCCACCATCATCGAGGATCATGTTGCAGCCGCCTTCCTCGAAGTGGAAGATCTTGTCGGCGTAGTCCCAGTATTCTTCCAGCGTTTCGCCCTTGATGGCAAAGACCGGTGTGCCGCCAGCCGCAATCGCCGCTGCTGCGTGGTCCTGGGTGGAGAAAATGTTGCACGATGCCCAGCGCACGTCGGCACCCAGCGCTACCAGCGTTTCGATCAGAACAGCGGTCTGAATGGTCATGTGCAGGCTGCCTGCAATGCGCGCGCCCTTCAGCGGCTGGGCTTCGCCGTACTCCTCGCGCAGAGCCATCAGGCCCGGCATCTCGGTTTCGGCGATGGTGAGTTCCTTGCGACCGAACTCTGCCAGCGCAATGTCCTTAACAATATAGTCCCCGGCCATTACATGCTCCATTCCGGTTATGTATCAGTTGCGATGCCCCTAACATTCCTTGTCTGAGGTAGCAACGTAGATCACCGGGTCAACAGGCGCCTATGCAAATCGGGGCAGGACAACCCCGAAGTATTCAACTCGCCTGTCCGGGGGCATCTTTGGCTGGCGTAGCCTGAAAGAAATCTGTCCCTGCAGCAACGATGCAGCTGACGCCGCGGGCATCGGTCATAAGCACGGTATAGGTGCCGGTTTCGGCCGATGCCCAGATTTCCATAACGCTCTGCCCGCCACGCACTTTTTGCAGGCCACCAATAGTCAGTTGTTCGGAGTAATCAGCGCTTAGTCGAGAAATCACAGTGTCTCGATCAGCGCAGGCCGAGGCCGCAAGGGACGCCGGCAACACAACAACAGCTAAACCAACGGCTAGGCCAGACACCCGCCGGAACTGGGGCTTGAACATGACAAGCTCCTTATCATAGGGATTGCGACCTGAGGGGAACGTGCCGGGAGGAGAAACACGTTCCCCCCATCGACTGTATCGCGATCACTGCACCCGCCGAGACTGAAAGAAGCGGGGGTCCAACACCTGTTGGCAGCAAGTGATCAGGATAGGTTTCAGGGTGCGCCGCAATTGTGGCAAAATCATGGCGCGACGAAAGGGCAGTGGCACGATGGCAACACAACCAAGAGCGTGGCAAAGGATGCTATCGGGGCGACGGTTGGACCTGTTGGATCCGACCCCAGTAGATATCGAGATCGAAGATATCGCCCATGGCCTTGCGTTTGTTGCCCGCTGGAATGGTCAGACGATGGGGAATTTCGCCTATTCCGTGGCCGAACACTCACTGCTTGTCGAACAGCTGTTTGGACGGCTCGTTACGGACGCGCCGGTCAAATGGCGGCTTGCCGCGTTGCTGCACGACGCACCCGAATACGTGATCGGCGACATGATTTCACCGGTAAAGGCTGCTGTTGGCCCTGGTTACGGCGAATTGGATCAACGGCTGACTGCCGCAATCCACATCCGCTTTGGCCTGCCTGCCGCAATTCCGGTCCGGGTCAAGAAACAGATCAAGAAGGCGGACCGCATCAGTGCGTGGATGGAAGCCACGCGCATAGCCGGCTTTTCCGAAACAGAAGCAAACAAATTCTTTGGAAAGCCCGATTACACGCTGATCGATGGGTTGGACATTCAATTGCGTCCACCCATTGAGGCCAGAAACGCCTATACCGCCCGACACGAGACGCTTCTGTCGCTGATGTAGGGCCGGCCAAGGTTATCCTTGATCAACGCTTGGCAGTTCTGCGGTTTCCTGTGGACCCGCAGCATCTTTTTCCGCCCGCTTTGCCCGGCGCACAAGGCGCATTTCCTTGACTCGTTTACGCTTGAACTCTGGCGATTCCACAAAGTTCGAATTCTTGCCCAAACCTTTTTGCCAGAACAGCTTCTGACGTTCAGATTTTGTCAAAACGGGCCACTCCAGCCCCTTTTTCACAAATCCCGCCTCGCCCAGCGCCTTGCCAATCGCGTTCAGATCCAACTCACCGAAGGACAACCTGTTTGATTTCTGTTTGTTTGCCCGCACCCATTCGGTGCGCAACGCTGAAATCACCACAGGGTCACGACCACAAAATGACGACACGTTTTGTGCAAGTTGGTCAGCAGCGCCGGACTGGCGCCGCAGGATCATTGCAACCGGCTGATCCGCGCGACCGACCATGGCAAACAGATGCAATGCGGAGCCATCTGCCGCCACGATCTGTTTTGCCGCTTTATAGCGTGCGATCTGCGTGGCCAGATCGTGCTGTTCCGGAAAAAAGATCTCGTATCCTTCTTCCTTAAGCAATTCTTCGAGCCTCTCTTCCCCGAGCAGCCCGCCCTTTCCCAAGCCCAGTGCAGACCGGGATATATAGATCTTTTCCGGACCGTCTGGCGCGATGTCCTTTGCAAAACACTTGTGGATCGCATTGCGAAAGGACGCGGTGCCGGTGACGATCTTGCCAAGCCCGAACCCTTGCCCCGGAACAACCAGTTCTTCAACCTGTATGGGCGACGCCGCCACGCGGATCGGTAGGTCGGAAACCATCAGACCGACAAACTCGCTGTGGAATCCGCGCAGCTCGTCCCCGACGGCCGGGCGTTTTGGAATGAACAGGATACCGTCGACCAGTGCATCAAGATGGTCCAGCGCCCAGAGACGGGCGGTGCTTTCTACCAGGAAATGACCGAAATGCGCCCACAGGACGCCGCCCCACAGCCACCGGCCGGGTAACTTTTCGCTGACAGCATCCGGCATCGGTGGCTCGGTCGTCAAGGGTCGGTATCTGCGCCAGAGCGCCCCCTGGGCGCAGTACCCACCGGCGCCATCCAATATCCCGGCGGCCTGAACAAAGCTGCTCTCCGTGGGTGGGACGATGACCGCATTATTGACGGTTACGATGTCCTCGGACCAACCGCCTTCGGGCAGTGGCTGACTATCGACGCCGAAAGACTGGTCATCGGCCATTTTGATGCTCCGTCAGCGCGGGCTGCGCTTGGCCAGTATGCGTTGCAAGGTCCGCCGGTGCATATTCAGACGTCGTGCCGTTTCGCTGACGTTCCGGTCACACAGTTCGTAAACCCGCTGGATATGTTCCCAACGCACCCTGTCGGCGCTCATCGGGTTTTCCGGCGGCGGCGGCAATTCGTCGGACTGGGCCAAAAGGGCATTTGTGATGTCCGTGGCATCGGCGGGTTTCGACAGATAGTCGGTTGCACCGATCTTGACTGCGGCCACGGCGGTGGCAATCGCGCCATAGCCGGTCAGAACGACCACCCTGCTGTCGGGGCGCTTCTCCCGCAGCACCTCGACCACATCCAGACCATTGCCGTCCTCAAGCCGCAGATCAACGACCGCATAGGCCGGCGGACGCGCCGTGGCAATAGCCCGTCCCGCCGCAACAGAGGCTGCCGTTTCAATCTCGAATCCGCGTTTTTCCATGGCCTTGGCAAGCCGCCGCAGAAAGGGTTCATCGTCATCGACAAGTAACAGTGACTTGTCAGGCCCGATCTCTCTCAGGGCAGTCTCGACCATGCGCTCTCCTCCGCGGATCTATGTTATTTTCCCTGCGGTTGAGTATTACCCCCACCGAGTCAAAGGTCAAACGCAGTATTTCCTTTACATATTATCGACAAAGCAGCCGATCTGGTCGGCCATCTGTTCCGGGCTGATGTCGCGTTTGAAGAATTCGACGAACCCGTGCTCGGGAAGCACAAGATAGGAAAAGGTAGAATGATCGACGAGGTAGTATTCGTCACCGTCATCATGGGCCTTGAAGTAGGTCTTGTAGGCCTTGCTCGCCGCCTTGACCTGTTCCGGCGACCCGGTCAGCCCGATCATGCGCTCGTGCAGGTTGCTGGCAAACTCGCCGACCGCCTGGGGCGTGTCCCGTTTCGGGTCGATTGAGATGAATACCGGTGTAACCATCTGCCCCCGCGCTTCCAGAATGTCGATGGCTTCAGCGTTGCGTGATGTGTCCAGCGGGCAGACATCCGGGCAGAAGGTGTAACCAAAGTACAGGAGTGACGGCTGCGTTATCACATCCTTGTCGGTCACCGTTTCACCTTCTGCGTTCACCAGTTCAAAAGGCCCGCCAATCTGGCTGGATCCTCCGGCGATCTGACTGCTGCGGCATTGGGCAAACTGGTCCTCTTCACCCGCGTTCATAGTCATGATCCAGGTCGCCGCCAGCACAGAGGCGATGATGACGGCAGCGGCGATGGCTATCAGGCGGTTCATGGGTCAGGCTCCGGCGACAAGGGCAGTTGATCGTTTCGGCTGGCACACCTATCAATCTGGACAGCCGTTGCAACAGAGATAGGGGTCGCATGGCCGATACCAACACCGACTTTCTGCGCGGCCAGGAACGCAGCAGCTGGATCCGTCTGCGGACGCTGATCCTGTTGCGCTGGGTGGCCATTGCCGGTCAAATTACCGCGATCACGGTTGCCCAGCGGATGTATCATCTGCAGTTGGAGCTGGGCCTGTGCTACCTGGCCATCGGTGTTTCGGTTATCGGAAACCTTGTCGCCATTTTCGTTTTCCCCGAGAACAAGCGCCTCAGCGAGATCGAAAACTTCTTCATGGTGCTGTTCGATTTGTTACAGCTGGCTTTCCTGCTGTACCTGACAGGCGGGCTGCACAACCCGTTCGCATTGCTTCTGCTGGGTCCCGTGACCATCTCGGCCAATGTAATGGGCCTCCGGTCGACAATGATCATTGGTGGCACAGCCATTATTCTAGTGACGCTGCTGGCTGAATTTCACCTACCCCTGCGCACGGAACAGGGGTTCATACTGCGCATCCCGGACCTGTTCGTGTTTGGCAACTGGACCGCCATCATCATCGCCGTGGTGTTCATGGGCGCCTATTCACAACGGATCAGCGCGGAAATGCGGTCCATGGCCGAAGCCTTGGCCGCGACCCACATGGCCTTGTCCCGCGAACAAAAGCTGACCGACCTTGGTGGCGTGGTGGCCGCTGCCGCGCATGAGCTGGGCACGCCCCTGGCCACGATCAAACTGACAAGCTCCGAGCTGATCGACGAATTGGATGACCGTCCCGACCTGATGGAGGACGTGGCTCTGATCCGCGAACAGGCTGATCGCTGCCGTGATATTCTGCGCAGTATGGGGCGGGCCGGAAAAGACGATCTACATTTGCGTCAGGCCCCATTCAGCACCGTAGTGCACGAGGCCGCCGAACCGCACGCACACAGAGGCAAATTCGTGCATTTCGAAGAAGGTCCCGGGCCAGGCGGCTCGGTGCAGCAGCCGTCGATCCTGCGCAAACCCGAGGTCATCCATGGTCTTCGCAACCTGATCCAGAACGCTGTTGATTTTGCCAAAGCCAATGTCTGGGTTGAAATGGTGTGGACTGATGACGTGATTTCCGTGCGTATTCTGGATGACGGGCGCGGGTATCCGCCACAGATGATTGGTCGCATTGGCGATCCTTTCATGCGACGCCGGCGCACGGAATCAGATCGCAAGGCGCGGCCGGAGTACGAAGGCATGGGACTGGGCCTGTTTATCGCCAAGACCCTGCTTGAACGCTCCGGTGCCACACTGACCTTCGCCAATGGGTCCGATCCGTACCAGACGATCACCAGCCGGCCAGAACAACGCGGCGCGATTGTCGAGGTTGTCTGGCCACGCAGTGTTCTCGACGCGCTTTATGGCGAGAATGCCGTGCCTATCGGTCAGAACCAGCCCATTGAAGTCTAAACCCGCTGAACCCCGACATTGGGGCCGACTCTGCGCTTCAACACGTCGGTCTCCTGAATGCCGGGACAGCAGGTTTGATTGCGCGGAGTGGGCCCGCCCAGCTTCTTGAAACAGCAACAAACATCGTTAGTAGAAACGCGATGTCAGTCCTGTCAGCCCTTCATGCTGTCCCAGAAAGACTTCACCGAGGAAAAGAAAGACTTTGTCTCCGGGTTATTGTCTTCGCTCAGGTCCTCGAACTCTTGCAAAAGCTCTTTTTGCCGGCTGGTCAGGTTGACCGGCGTCTCGACAGCCAGTTCGATGAACATGTCACCGGGGCTGCCGCCGCGCAGCGCGGGCATACCCTTGCCTCGCAGACGCATTTGCCGCCCGGACTGGCTGCCTGAAGGGATCTGCACACGTCCGCGTCCGCCATCGATGGTCGGCACCTCGATCGCACCGCCAAGGGCGGCCTTTGCCATGCTGACGGGCACGCGGCAGTACAGGTTCAATCCGTCTCTTTCGAACAGTTTGTGCTGTGCGACTTCGACAAAGATGTAAAGGTCGCCCGGAGGGCCGCCCCGCATCCCGGCTTCGCCCTCACCAGCCAGCCGGATCCGGGTGCCGGTCTCGACGCCGGCGGGAATGTTCACGCTGAGCGCGCGATCTTTCTCCACGCGGCCCTGACCGCCACACGACTTGCACGGATTCTTGATGATCTGCCCCATGCCGGAGCAGGTCGGGCAGGTCCGTTCGACGGTAAAAAAGCCCTGTTGCGCACGCACCTTGCCCATGCCGGAGCAGGTCGGGCAGGTCGTGGGTTCCACGCCACCTTCTGCGCCGGAGCCATCGCAGGACGAACAGGCGACAGAGGTCGGAACCTGAATAGTCTTTTGAATACCGGAATAGGCGTCCTCAAGCGAGACCCGCAGATTGTACCGCAGGTCAGACCCGCGCGCCGCCCGTCGGCCGCCGCCACCGCGCTGTTGGCCCATGAAGTCGCCAAACAGGTCGTCGAACACATCCGAAAAGGCAGAAGAAAAGTCGCCCTGACCGCCGCCGAAGCCCTGACCGGGACGGGGTCCGCCGCCACCTTCAAAGGCAGCATGGCCGAAACGGTCATAGGCGGCCTTTTTGTCGGCGTCCTTGAGAACCTCATAGGCCTCGTTGGCTTCCTTGAACTGGCTTTCGGCCTCCGCATTGTCCTTGTTGCGGTCCGGGTGCAGTTCCTTGGCCTTCTTGCGATAGGCTTTCTTGATTTCGTCGGCCGATGCGCCTTTGGGCACACCGAGGACGTCGTAGAAGTCACGTTTTGACATCGGTCTGTTACCCTTTTGCCGGAACGGCAGCGGGCCGGCCCGTTCCCCGGACCGGCCCGCCGTGGCCCGGAATTACGCCTTAGCCACGCTTGTCGTCGTCCAGATCTTCGAACTCGGCATCGACGATATCGTCTTCGCCGGGGCCAGCATCGGCTGCCGACGGTTCATTGTCGGCTTCTTCCTGGCTGGCTTTGTAGATCGCTTCGCCAAGCTTCATGGCCGCTTCGGTCACGTTCTGAATACCGGAACGGATCTTGTCCGGATTGTCGGTTTCCAGCTCGTCCTTGAGCGCGGCGATGGCCAGTTCGATGGCCTCGATGGTGGTCGGATCGACCTTATCCGAATGCTCTTCCATCGACTTTTCGGTCGAGTGGATGAGGCTCTCGGCCTGGTTCTTGGCTTCGACCAGATCCTTGCGGGCCTTGTCCGCTTCGGCGTTTTCCTCGGCGTCCTTGACCATCTTTTCGATGTCCTCGTCCGAGAGACCGCCGGAGGCCTGGATGGTGATCTTCTGTTCCTTGCCGGTGCCCTTGTCCATGGCGCCGACCGACACGATGCCGTTGGCGTCGATGTCGAAAGTCACCTCAATCTGCGGCATGCCGCGCGGTGCCGGCGGGATGTTTTCCAGGTTGAACTGGCCCAGGATTTTGTTGTCCGACGCCATTTCGCGTTCGCCTTGGAACACCCGGATCGTCACGGCGTTCTGGTTGTCTTCTGCGGTCGAGAAGATCTGGCTCTTCTTCGTCGGGATCGTGGTGTTGCGGTCGATCAGGCGGGTGAACACACCGCCCAGGGTTTCGATACCCAGCGACAGCGGGGTCACGTCGAGCAGCACCACGTCTTTGACGTCGCCTTGCAGAACGCCAGCCTGAATGGCGGCACCCATGGCGACCACCTCGTCAGGGTTCACACCCTTGTGCGGCTCCTTGCCAAAGAACTTGGTCACTTCTTCGACCACCTTCGGCATCCGGGTCATGCCACCGACCAGAACCACTTCGTCCACGTCACCGGCCGAAAGACCCGCATCCTTGAGCGCGGCCTGGCAGGGCTTGAGCGACGCCTTGATCAAATCGCCGACCAAGCTTTCAAGCTTGGCGCGGGTCAGTTTCATCACCAGGTGCAGCGGCTGGCCGCCGTTGGGGTCCATCGAGATGAACGGCTGGTTGATCTCGGTCTGGCTCGAGCTCGACAGTTCGATCTTGGCCTTTTCCGCAGCTTCCTTCAGACGCTGCAGCGCCATCTTGTCCTTGGTCAGGTCGACGCCGTTCTCTTTCTTGAACTGGTCGGCGAGGTAGTTGACGATGCGCATGTCAAAGTCTTCACCACCCAGGAATGTATCCCCGTTGGTGGATTTGACCTCAAACAGCCCGTCGTCGATTTCCAGAATGGTCACGTCAAACGTACCACCGCCAAGGTCATACACCGCGATGGTCTGCGTGTTTTCCTTGTCCAGACCATAGGCCAGCGCGGCGGCGGTCGGCTCGTTGATGATCCGCAGCACTTCCAGCCCGGCGATCTTGCCGGCGTCCTTGGTTGCCTGACGCTGGGCGTCGTTGAAATAGGCCGGAACGGTGATAACGGCCTGGGTGACTTCCTCGCCAAGATAGCTCTCGGCGGTTTCCTTCATCTTACCCAGAGTAAAGGCCGAGATCTGCGAGGGGCTGTATTTCTCGCCCTTGGCTTCGACCCATGCGTCGCCATTGCCGCCATCGACGATGTTGTACGAGACAAGCTTCTTGTCCTTTTCAACTTCGGCATCCGTGGTGCGGCGTCCGATCAGACGCTTGACGGCAAAAATTGTGTTTTCCGAGTTGGTCACCGCCTGGCGCTTTGCCGGCTGGCCAACCAGACGTTCGTCGTCGGTAAATGCGACGATCGACGGGGTCGTGCGCGCCCCTTCGGAGTTTTCGATAACCTTGGGCTGCGAGCCGTCCATGATGGCGACACAGCTGTTCGTGGTCCCGAGGTCGATACCGATTACTTTGCTCATGTTTTTCGATCCCTTTTTTGTCTTCAAGGCGATTACCCGAGTGCGGAACCCGTTTCGGCATTCCATCCCCGATTGATGCGGCGCGATCGTGCCTGCACCATCGCGCGTCCCGGCGTATATAGGGAGCAGAAAAAGGTGCTGCAACCGTGCTAATGCGGTGGTTTTGACAAATCTGTGATGAATCTGGAAAGCGTTTGGCAAGGATTGGAACGGGACAAATGGCAACGGCGATGACACGGCTCCGGGTACGAGGGTTCGATATCTGGAAATCCTATCTGGATTCGCCATCGCAGACCGAACTGATTTCAGCGTTGCGCCCGGTTCTGAAGGCCGCGCCTTTGTTTTCGCCCGACACGCCATATGGCAAGCCGATGACTGTCAGGATGACCTCGGCGGGCAGGTTCGGATGGTTTTCGGACCGCCGTGGATATCGATACGAAGAGCGACACCCAAACGGCAGCCGCTGGCCGGAAATTCCCGAGCCCGCGTTGCGGATCTGGAGCGATCTGACCGGTCTGGACAGGCAACCGGACTGCTGTCTGATCAACTACTACGGCGAAGGGGCGCGGATGGGGTTGCATCAGGACAAGGACGAGGCGGATTTTTCTTTCCCGGTGGTGTCCGTGTCCCTTGGCGACGACGGGATGTTCCGGATTGGCAATCTAACCAGGGCGGGCAAAACCGAATCTGTCTGGCTGAATTCCGGCGATGTGGTTGTGATGGGTGGAGACGCCCGTTTGACCTATCACGGGGTTGACCGCATCCGGTTTGGGTCTTCCCGTCTGCTGCCACGCGGCGGACGTCTGAATCTGACGTTGCGGGTGGTCACATGACGTTATGAGGCCCTGTTCCGGTGTTCTTCTGTCAGAAGAGCAGCAGCCGAAAACAGTTTGAGATGGCCAAGATCAGTGAACAGGCCGGTAGACAACCAAGGATTGCGGCATTTTGAGGTGGGTTAGGGGAATAACCGACAAACCTGTAGCAGACTCGGGCCCGGACAGCGACCGATGAAAGATGCCAGATCCAATCACCGCACTGCTCCGAACTTCCACCAAAACGCTTTGGCTCGCTTCTTTTAAGATGCCGTTAACCTTTGTCCGCAAATGATCGGGCAAAGCAGCACAAAACGGACGGGCAGAATGCCGGGCGCACCTTGGTTGGAATGGGTTATGATGTTGATCGCCTGCGCAGGTTCTGCCGGGCTAGCCGTCTGGTTGTTGTCGCCGCGACTTGCCCTTTCCGCTAGCGTGCACCGGGGCCGACCCACGCTGGGTGGCACAGACGTGGTGTTTCTTTTCGATGGCGATACCCTTGTAGATATTTCAGATGCAGCCCGCGGGTATCTTCCTGCAGAAGAACAGGTGACCGACTGGTCCTCGCTTAGCAGCGCGCTGATATCCCAGTTCCCCACATTCCCCAAGAATCCTGACGATATCCGCGAAAAAGGGCACGTGAGTGTACCTTCGGACTCCGGCAGCCAGGCCTGCAGCTTGTTGTGCGAATGGGTCGATGGCGCCGTGCGCGTTCAATTGTGCACTGACAAAGTGAAAGCAATACCACAGGAGTTATCCGGCCAACTTGGCTTTCTTCGTGAAACGCTGGACGCCGCGCCCTACCCAATCTGGCGCGTCAGTGAAACCGGCGCGGTGACATGGTCAAACTCGGCCTATGCGCGGCTGGTCCGGCGCCTTCATGGGCCCAAAGCAGACCCGCTCAGCCCGATCTTTCCCGAGATTGTTCCGGAAAAAAGACCCGGCCGAAAATCGAGGGTGTCCATCGCGGCAGAGGCGCACGACAAACGTCTTTGGTATGATGTTTCCGTCGTAAGACAAAAAGGCGGCAGCCTGTGTTTTGCCGTCGACATAAACGCGGTGATCGATGCCGAAGTCGCCCAGCGCAACTTTGTTCAGACACTCGCCAAGACCTTTGCCCAGCTGTCCATCGGGTTGGCAATCTTTGACCGGAACCGGCAGCTGGCTCTGTTCAACCCCGCCCTTATCGACCTGACGGCCTTACCCGCCGATTTTCTCAGCGGTCGCCCAAATTTGTTGACGTTCTTCGACCGGATGCGAGACGGTCGCATGATGCCCGAGCCAAAAAATTACGGCAGTTGGCGGGATCAGATGGCCGAACTTGTCGCCGCTGCGGCAGACGGGCGGTATCAGGAAACCTGGTCGCTTCCATCAGGATCAGTCTATTCCGTTAGCGGGCGGCCGCACCCCGATGGGGCCGTGGCCTTTCTCTTCGAAGACATCACCGCGGAAATCACGCTGACGCGGCGTTTCCGGTCCGAGCTCGAATTGAACCAGGCTGTGATGGATCAATTGGATGACGCAATCGCGGTCTTTTCCCCGGACGGAACGCTGGCGTTTTCCAACAGGGCCTACAATACCCTTTGGAATACGGATCCTGATCGCAGTTTTGCCCAGATCACCGTCCTGGACACTACGCGCACCTGGCAAAACCACTGTCTGGCCACCCCGGCCTGGGGCGAAATTCGTGACTTTGTGGCAGCCCGCGAAAATCGTGCGGAATGGTGGGTCGACGTCCAGACGCGCACAGGCGCCAGCCTGACCTGTAGCGTCCATCCGGTTCAAAGCGGCGCGACAATGGTCAGATTCAGCCAGTCTGCGGGCGCGCCAAACACGGGAACTTCGGCGGAAGCCGACAGGTTGACCATGATCGCACCCGAAACCGAGCCGGTCGCCCGCTGATCCCGCTTGCGAGCGGGTTTGCACGCCGTCATTGTGGCGAAATGATCAAGTCGCCCACAGAGCTCCTGCTAAAATCTCCGGAAAACACCGCAAAGCTCGCGGGTCGGATCGGATCGGTCCTGCAGCCCGGTGATTGCATTCTGTTGGACGGCCCGATTGGCGCGGGCAAAACACATTTTGCCCGAAGCGTCATTCTATCTCTGCTGGAACATCCCGAAGATGTACCCTCACCGACCTTCACCCTGGTCCAAACCTATGAAACAGACGGGGCAGAGATCTGGCACGCTGATCTGTATCGGCTTTCCCACCCCGACGAAGTCCACGAACTGGGACTGATCGACGCCTTCGATACGGCTATTTGCCTCGTGGAATGGCCCGAAAAAATGGGTCCGCAGGCACCGCCACATGCATTGACCGTTTCTTTTGAACCCGATCCTGCCGAAGAAGACACGCGCCGCGTAACACTGCGTTGGAGCGACCCGAAATGGACCCTGAAATTGGATTTTCTGGCTGATGACTGACCGCAAGACCCTGGCCCGTGCCTTTCTGGCGCAAACCGATTGGGCCGCCGCGACACTGGTGCCCTTGGCCGGCGATGCATCTAACCGGCGCTACGATCGGTTGACGAACCCCGACACCGGTGAAACCGCCGTCTTGATGGATGCCCCACCGGACAAGGGCGAAGACATCCGGCCATTCGCCCGCATTGCTGGTTATCTCTCGAATATCGGGTTGAGCGCGCCCAGAATCCTTGCCGAGGATGCCGAAAACGGATTCCTGCTGCTTGAGGATCTGGGTGACGAACTGTTTGCCCGCGTCATTCCGCAAAACCCGGACCTGGAGCCGCTGCTCTATGAAACCGCGACCGATGTTCTGGTCTCGCTCCATCAGGCTGAACGACCCGTGTTGGACCATTATTCGCCGGCTCTGATGACTGAGTTGGCGGCGCTTGCCTTTAGCAAATATCGCGCCAGCACCGTTGGCCCAGCCGATCCTGCCACGCTCAACCGTTTCATGACGCAATTCGAAGATATCCTGCGGGATGCGACCCACGGGCATTCGGTTCTGATCCAACGAGATTATCACGCAGAGAACCTGTTGTGGCTGCCTGATCGCACGGGTGTCGCACGGGTCGGGCTGCTGGATTTTCAGGATGCCATGTTGGGTCACCCGGCTTACGATCTGGTGTCCTTGCTGCAGGATGCCCGCCGGGATGTGCCGGCGCGGATCGAGTTGGCAATGTGCAAACGGTTCATTGATCGTTCCGGCGTGGAGGAACACGGGTTTCGAACCGCCTATGCCGTTCTGGGCGTGCAACGCAACCTGAGGATCATCGGCGTCTTCGCCCGACTTGCCACGGACTACGGGAAACCGCACTACGTCGACCTGATCCCACGCGTCTGGGATCATTTGCGACGAGGTCTGGACCATCCAGCGCTGGCCCTGGTGGCTGAGCTGATCCTGGACCAACTGCCGGCTCCTTCCCCCGACGTTCTGGCCAAGCTGAAACCATCATGACCGATCATCCGCAGGCCGTCATGTTGTTTGCCGCCGGGTTCGGAACCCGTATGGGCGACCTGACCAGGACTCTCCCGAAACCCATGATCAAAGTCGCAGGCGCGCCGCTGATCGATCATGCGCTTGATCTCGCACAGGCGGTCAGTCCTGCGCGCATCGTCTGCAACCTCCATTATCTCGCACCTATTCTTGCGGCACATCTGGCGCCCAGAGATGTGCTGATCAGCGATGAAAGCCAACGCATTCTCGACACTGGCGGCGGGCTAAAGGCTGCTTTGCCGCTTCTCGGACCCGGGCCTGTCTACACGATGAACACCGATGCGATCTGGTCCGGCCCGAACCCCTTGGCGTTACTTGGTTCGGCCTGGAACCCGGCGCAGATGGATGCGCTGCTGATGTGCATACCGATTGCGCATGCGCTGGGCCACGACCATCCCGGAGATTTTCAGGCCGATCCCTCGGGACGTCTCAGCCGCGGTCCGGGATTGGTCTACGGGGGCGTGCAAATCGTCAAAACCGGCGCATTGCAAGACATCTCAGATCCGGTGTTTTCGTTGAACGTGTTATGGGATCAAATACATCGAGACGGCCGACTGTATGGTCTGGAATACCCCGGAAAATGGTGTGACGTGGGGCACCCGGGCGGCATCGCGCTGGCTGAAGAGCTGATCGCGAGTGCCGATGTTTGATCCCAGTGAAAAACCGCGTGTCTTCGCCCTGCCCTGCGGCGCCGACTTTCCATCCCAGCTAATCGCCGGGCTCCTGGCGCGGTGTCCGGATCGGCACCTCGCCCGCGTGCACCTGGTCGTGAATACCGCCCGCATGTCCCGTCGGATCCGCGCCCTTTTCGACGCGGGACTGCCCCGCTTGCTTCCCAAGATATCATTGCTGACTGAGCTGGGCGACATGACGTCTTTGCCCGCACCGGTTCCTGCCTTGCGCCGCAAGCTGGAACTGGCCCAGCTGATTTCCCGCTTGCTTGAGCGGCAACCGGATCTGGCACCACGCTCGGCGCTGTTCGATCTGACCGACAGCCTCGCCGCGCTCATGGACGAAATGCAGGGTGAAGGTGTATCGCCCGATGCCATTCGCGCGTTGGATGTCAGTGATCTGTCGGGTCACTGGGCGCGGATGCAGAACTTTCTGGCGATCGCCGAGGACTTCACTGACAGCGATCCGACATCTGTTGACCCGCAGGCAAGGCAAAGGCTGGCCGCCGAGGCGCTCATCGCGCAATGGCAGCAGTCCCCTCCGGACCACCCCATCATTCTGGCCGGGTCCACCGGCTCGCGCGGCACCACGATGATGCTGATGCAGGCGATCGCCCGGCTGCCGCAGGGCGCGGTGGTCCTGCCCGGTTTTGACTTTGACCAACCCGATACGGTCTGGGCCCAGCTGGACAACGCGCTAACCGCAGAGGATCACCCTCAATACCGGTTCCGAAAATTGATGGACGGGTTGGATATCGGTCCCGCGGACATCCACCCGTGGACAGATGCCGCCGCGCCCTCACCCCCACGTAATGGGCTTGTATCGCTGGCACTGCGACCGGCTCCGGTGACCCATGCGTGGATGACCGAGGGCCCGCAGCTGAACGGTCTTGACCAAGCCGCAGCCGGTATGACTTTGGTCGAAGCATCCTCTCCGCGAACCGAAGCATTGGCAATCGCACTGCGCCTTCGCCAAGCCGTGGAACACGGTCAGACTGCGGCGCTGATTTCACCGGACCGAATGCTGACCCGACAAGTCTCCGCAGCTCTTGATCGTTGGGGTATCCTGCCCGACGACAGCGCCGGTCTGCCGCTTCAACTGTCGCCGCCCGGGCGGTTTCTGCGTCATGTGGCCGAACTGTTCGCCCAGCGCCTGACCGGCGCCGACCTTCTGACCTTGTTGAAGCATCCGCTGACGCACAGCGGGAGCGAACGTGGCGAACACCTTCGGCAAACCCGCGAGCTCGAGTTGTTTCTGCGCCGCAAGGGCATCCCGTTTCCGGATGCCGGTTCACTCACTCAGTTCGCGAACCGGTCAAACGACAATGCATGTGCCGACTGGGTTGCCTGGGTGTGGCAAGCCTTTTGTGGCAGGCATCACCCCGAATCGCGTGCGCTGGCTGAATGGATAGACCTTCTGCGGCAAGCCGCCGAAGGAATAGCTGCCGGCAGCCAAAGCGAAGGCAGCGGCGCGCTTTGGGAAAAGAAAGCAGGCCAAGACGCTCTGAAAGTCATTGACGCCATCGAGCATGAAGCCACGCACGGCGGTGCGATGGCGGCCCGCGATTTCGCCTCTTTGCTCGCCAATCTCTTGTCCGCCGAAGAAGTGCGCGACCGTGACGCTCCCTTTGACCGGATCATGATCTGGGGCACGTTGGAGGCCAGGGTTCAAGGTGCCGACCTGTTGATCATGGGCGGATTGAACGATGGCGTTTGGCCAGAAGCCACACCACCCGACCCATGGTTGAACCGGAAAATGCGGCTGGAGTCCGGGCTTTTGCTGCCGGAACGCCGGATCGGTCTGTCCGCGCACGATTTTCAGCAGGCTGTTGCGGCACCCGAGGTCTGGCTTACGCGCGCGATCCGATCCGACGACGCCGAAACCGTGGCTTCGCGCTGGCTCAACCGATTGACCAACCTGATGAATGGCTTGCCGGATCAAGGTGGCAGAGATGCGCTGGCAGAGATGCGTGCGCGAGGTCAAAACTGGCTGACCTGGGCAGATGCCCTGGATGACACGACACCAGTCGCACCAGCGCCACGGCCCTCGCCCCGCCCGCCCGTCAAATCACGTCCGCGCCGACTGTCAGTCACCGAAATCAAACGGCTGATCCGGGATCCCTATGCAATTTACGCCAAACATGTTCTGAAACTTCGCCGGCTTGACCCTTTGGCGCAGGCTCCCGACGCGCTGCTCAGGGGCATCGTCGTTCACAAGGTGTTCGAAGCCTACGTCAAGATCACGGCCAACGACCCGCTGCAACTGAACCGCGACACGCTGATCGCAAAGGCCCGCGATATCCTGCAGGAGAATGTCGCATGGCCGACAGCGCGAAAACTCTGGCTGGCCCGGATCGACAATATTGCCGATGCGTTTCTGACAGCAGAAGCCGCCCGGCAAAAAGACGCGAGCCCCGCGGGATTTGAAGTTTCGGCAAAACTTGAGCTAGACGACCCTGTTTTTGCTCTAGTTGGACAGGCCGACCGCATCGATCGCGGGACCGACGGCGCGTTACAGATCTATGACTACAAAACCGGGGCGCCGCCGACGCGCGACCAACAGGCAAAGTTCGACAAACAATTGCTGATCGAGGCGGCGATGGCCGAACAGGCCGGCTTTGAAAAAGTTGGGATCGGACCCGTATCTCGGGCGGCGTTTATCGGGATTGGCAGCGCCTACAAAGAAGTTCCCGCGCCGCTGGAAGAAGAGCCCCCCGCCAAGGTTCTCGGCGAACTGCGCGAGCTGCTTTCGGCCTACTTGGAGCAGGACCAAGGCTTTACATCGCGTCGGATGCTGCACAAGGACACCGATATTGGCGACTATGACCACCTTGCCCGCTTTGGAGAATGGGACCGCAGCAGCGATCCCTCGCCAGAGGATTTGACATGACCGCGCGCAATGAAGCCACCGAGCGCCAGGTGCAGGCATCAATGCCCAACATGTCGACATGGTTGGCGGCAAACGCAGGGTCTGGAAAAACCCGTGTGCTGACAGATCGCGTGGCGCGTCTGCTGCTGAACAACGTGGAACCGCAGCACATTCTCTGTCTGACCTATACCAAGGCGGCGGCGAGTGAGATGCAGAACAGGCTGTTTGCGCGCCTGGGTAATTGGGCCATGCTTGACGATGCTCAATTGCGCGAAGCCTTGACAGAACTGGGCTCTGATAACCCGGCTAACGCAGCCCAACTGGCCCACGCGCGCACGCTCTTTGCCCGCGCGATCGAAACGCCGGGCGGGCTAAAGATCCAGACCATCCATTCGTTTTGTGCCTCTCTGCTGAGACGGTTTCCCCTGGAAGCAGGTGTCAGCCCCCGGTTTGCAGAGATGGAAGACAGGGCCGCCGCCCTGCTGCGGGCAGAGATCGTCGAAGACATGGCAGACGGCCCGGACTCAGCGGTTGTCGACAGCGTGGCCCGCTTTGTCACCGATCAGGATTTTGACGCGCTGACTGCGGCCGTGACCGGGCGGCGCGGGGCGTTTTCCGGCCATGTTGACGACGCAGCGCTACAAAAAGCGTTCGGACTAACGGAGCATTCTGACGAAAATGCGCCGATCAACGTGGGTTTTGACGGGACCGAGACGGACTTGATCCGGCAGGCCGCGCCGATTCTGGCCACGCAGTCGCCCACCATGGTGCGTCTGGCCGAAACCTTGGCCGGTTTGCCTTGGGACCAGCCGGATATGGCCACTCTGGAAACGTTGTATCCGCTGTTTCTGTATTCCGAAGGCGGCGGATATCGTGCAGAGGCAAAGCTGAAAAGTGTCCCGACCAAGAAGGCCCAAGACGCACTCGGTTCTTTGTTAGAGCCTTTTCAAGCCCTCATGTCGCGCGTCGCGCATGCACGCGAAACAGAACTGGCGCTGGCGGCGGTCGAGAAATCGAAAGCCTTGCATCGGTTCGCCAATGTCTTCCTGCCAGAATACGAACGGCGCAAGCAACTGCGCGGCTGGCTAGATTTTGACGACCTCATTCTCAAAGCTCGTCAGTTGCTGACTGATCCCGCCGTTGCCGCATGGGTACTGTATCGGCTTGATGGTGGAATCGACCACATTCTGGTCGACGAAGCTCAGGATACCAGCCCCGAACAATGGGACGTGATCGAAAAACTGGCGCAGGAATTCACCAGTGGTCTTGGTGCGCGCGCCGACATCGAGCGCACGATTTTTGTCGTCGGCGACAAGAAGCAGTCGATCTACTCCTTTCAAGGCGCCGACCCTGATGCCTTTGACCGGATGCAAGCCGAGTTCTCGACGCGGCTGGAGGCGACAGGCACGCAGTTGCAGGATCTGACGCTGGAATTTTCGTTCAGATCCGCGCAGGCGATCCTGAAGCTGGTCGACCTGGTGTTTGCCGAACGGTCCGACGCGGGTTTCCACAAGGATGCCATGCACCGGGCCTTCAAGACAGATCTGCCTGGCCGCGTGGATCTTTGGCCCGTCGTGGAAAAAGTCGACGACAGCGATGATCGCATTTGGACGGATCCGGTCGACAGGCCGGGCGCCCGGCACCACACCGTCATCCTTGCCGACAGGATCGCATCAACGATCAAGAAACTGATCGATGAGCAGGAAACGATCCCCATCGACGGCTCTAAATTTGGGGATTTCGCTCGGCGCGCCGTTCAACCCGGCGACTTCTTGATCCTCGTTCAACGCCGGTCTGAACTGTTTGCCGAGATCATTCGCGCCTGCAAGGCCGCCGATCTGCCGATTGCGGGCGCCGATCGGCTGAAGGTCGGCGCCGAACTGGCCGTGCGGGATCTGGCCGCATTGCTGTCATTTCTCGCGACGCCCGAGGATGACCTTTCGCTCGCCACCGTTCTGAAATCACCCTTGTTCGGCTGGTCCGAACAGCAGCTTTTCGATCTGGCGCACCACAGGCGGGATGACTTCCTGTGGCAAGCTCTGCGCCGACGCGAAACCGAGTTTCCCGATACCCTTACGATCCTGCACGACCTGCGCGACCAGGCTGACTTTCTGCGCCCTTACGACCTGATTGATCGCATCCTGACCCGCCATGATGGGCGCAGAAAACTGCTCGCTCGACTTGGAGCCGAGGCGGAAGACGGGATCAATGCGCTTCTCAGTCAGGCTCTGGCCTATGAGAGGACGGACATTCCCAGTCTGACCGGGTTCCTGGTCTGGATGGAAACCGATGACCTGGAAATCAAAAGACAGATGGGCAATGCCGGCAACATGATCCGGGTGATGACCGTGCACGGAGCCAAAGGCCTGGAAGCACCTATCGTCATTTTGCCCGACACGGGCGCCCGAAAACCGCCAAAAACAGACGAAATTCTGATGCACCAACAGGTGCCGTTGTGGCGCACGCGTGCCGACAGGACGCCCGCCGCCATTGCGACGGCACGGGATGCGCTGCGCGACAAGCAGATGAATGAACGGATGCGGCTGCTGTATGTGGCTCTGACACGGGCAGAAAAGTGGTTGATCGTGGCCGCGGCCGGCGACCTCGATCGGAATGGAGACAGTTGGTACCAGATGGTCGAAGCCGCAATGCCACAGGTGGGAGCCGAAACATTCGATTTCGGTTTTGGCTACGGGCTAAGGCTGGCGGATGGCGAATGGACGGAACCGCCCATAGTCGCGATGACCCCGTCAATTCCGCACCATGCCCCGTTGCCAGATCTCTTTCGTCGCCCCGCCGTCCTTCCACCTCCTCCCTTGCCAACGCTTAGCCCATCAGATCTGGGCGGCGCCAAGGCGTTGCCTGGCGAGGCCGGACAGGACGAAGAGGGGGCCAAGGTCAGAGGCACCCGCATTCATCGCCTGTTGGAGATCTTGCCCACTCTAGATCAGCAGGACTGGCAAACCGCCGCCCGGTCTTTGCTGCCAGACTGCGAGGCGGACCTGCCAGAGCTTTTCTCAGAGGCAAGCGCCGTGCTGAACGACCCCAAACTTGCCTGGATCTTTGACAACGATGCCTTGACCGAGGTCTCCGCCACTGCACAGATCCGTCAGCGCCGTGTTCACGGCATAATTGATCGGCTGATAAACAGAAACGGCGTCCTGACGGCAATCGACTACAAGAGCAACGCCGAGATTCCGGACACACCGGACGCCTGCCCAGAAGGTCTTCTGCGACAAATGGGGGCTTATGCCGCCATGCTTGAACAAATCTATCCCGGCCAAAAGATCGAGACAGCGATCCTTTGGACTCGCGCCCCAAGTTTGATGTACCTGCCGCACGATCTTGTGACAGCGGCTCTCGCACGCGCTACATGTCTTGACGAGACCGGGATGCCTACCTAGGTTCCTTATCCGACATTCAATCCCATTCAGGAGACACTCCATGTCCACCGTTGCCGTTACGGACGCCACGTTCGAGGCCGAAGTCAAGAATTCCGACATCCCCGTAGTGGTGGATTTCTGGGCCGAATGGTGTGGCCCCTGCAAACAGATCGGCCCGGCGCTCGAAGAGCTTTCGGCGGCTTATGAGGGCAAGATCAAGGTTGCCAAAGTCGATGTTGACAGCAACCCGAACACCGCTGCGGCGATGGGCGTGCGCGGGATTCCGGCATTGTTTATTTTCAAGGACGGTGAAGTCGTGTCCAACCGCACCGGAGCAGCACCGAAAGCCGCGCTGCAAAGCTGGATCAACGACTCGATCTGATATCCTGATCAAAGGATGTAGGTTGAAGCCGGGGCGTGTTTTGGACCGCCCCGGCTTTTTTGTCACTTTACGAGCGAACAAATCGCGGCGGGACAACAGGCGCGGGCGCCTGGATAAGAGCCACCCTTGTGTCCTTGCCACCTGACCGCCATATAAGCGCCTGTAAATTGGAGGCGATCATGAGCACAGACAGTTTCCCCGGGTGGCACGGAACAACGATCATCGGTGTCAGAAAAAACGGCACTGTCGTGATCGCCGGAGATGGCCAGGTCTCGCTGGGGGATACCGTCATCAAAGGCACCGCGCGCAAAGTCCGCAAGCTTAGCCCCGGTGGATTCGACGTGGTTGCCGGTTTTGCGGGTTCAACGGCGGATGCATTTACACTGCTGGAGAGGCTGGAGGCAAAGCTGGAGGCGACACCAGGTCAGCTGGCCCGCGCAAGCGTTGAGTTGGCCAAGGATTGGCGTACGGACAAATACCTGCAGAAACTGGAAGCAATGCTGATCGTGACGGATGGACGTGACATCTTTGTCATCACGGGCGCCGGCGATGTGCTGGAGCCCGAACATGACGTGGCTGCGATCGGATCTGGCGGAAACTATGCATTGGCGGCTGCGCGCGGCTTGATGGACAGTGATCGCAGCGCCGAGGAAATCGCCCGACGCGCAATGGCCATCGCAGCTGATATCTGTGTCTATACGAACGGCAATCTGACCGTGGAAACACTCGCCAAGTAAGAATTTTCCAAAAATTCTTATCAAAATTCTTCGAAAGAATTTTGGCCCC
Source organism: Seohaeicola saemankumensis (assembly GCF_020171285.1). Taxonomy (GTDB): domain Bacteria; phylum Pseudomonadota; class Alphaproteobacteria; order Rhodobacterales; family Rhodobacteraceae; genus JAIUZI01. The sequence goes on along the minus strand of NZ_JAIUZI010000003.1, from coordinate 117,703 downwards.
GAAAGGACCCGACATGACCGATCTTACCCCCCGCGAAATCGTCAGCGAACTGGACCGGTACATTATCGGCCAAAACGATGCCAAACGCGCTGTCGCTGTGGCGCTACGTAATCGCTGGCGGCGCAAGCAGCTCAGCGATGACCTGCGTGATGAAGTTTATCCAAAGAACATCCTGATGATCGGACCCACAGGTGTTGGCAAGACCGAGATCAGCCGGCGGCTGGCCCGGCTGGCCCGGGCTCCGTTCATCAAGGTCGAGGCGACCAAATTCACCGAGGTCGGATACGTCGGGCGCGACGTGGAACAGATCGTCCGTGATCTGGTGGACAGTGCGATCGCCCAGACACGCGGGTACATGCGGGAAGAGGTGCGGGCCAATGCCCACAAGGCCGCCGAGGAACGTGTGATCGAAGCAATCGCCGGCTCTGACGCCCGCGAGGCCACCCGCGAGATGTTTCGCCGCAAATTAAAAGCGGGCGAGCTGGACGATACCGTAATCGAGCTGGACGTCGCGGACACGTCCAACCCGATGCCGATGTTCGACCTGCCAGGCCAGCCGGGTGGCCAGATGGGCATGATGAACCTTGGCGATATTTTCGGCAAAGCGTTCGGCGGCCGCACACAGCGCAAAAAGATCACGGTTGCCGAAAGCTATGATATCCTGATCGAGGAAGAGGCAGACAAACTGCTGGATGATGAGACGGTGACCCGTGTCGCATTGGAATCGGTCGAACAGAATGGGATCGTTTTCCTGGACGAAATCGACAAGGTCTGCGCCCGCCAGGATGTACGTGGTGGGGATGTCAGCCGCGAGGGCGTTCAACGAGATCTGCTGCCCTTGATCGAGGGTACCACGGTGAGCACCAAACACGGGCCGGTCAAAACCGACCACATCCTGTTTATTGCATCGGGCGCGTTTCATATCGCCAAGCCGTCCGACCTGTTGCCTGAACTACAAGGACGACTGCCGATCCGGGTTGAGCTGCGCGCCCTGACCGAAAGTGACTTTGTCCGCATACTAACCGAAACCGACAATGCGCTGACGCTGCAGTACAGCGCATTGATGGGAACCGAAAAGGTAACTGTCACCTTCACCGAAGACGGAATCGCGGCATTGGCGAAAATCGCGGCAGACGTGAACGAATCTGTGGAAAACATCGGTGCCCGGCGTCTTTACACGGTCATGGAGCGGGTGTTTGAAGAGCTGTCATTCTCCGCACCGGACCGTTCGGGCGACGTGGTGACAGTCGATGCCGGTTTTGTCGAAGAAAACCTCGGCGAACTGACCCGGTCGACAGATATCAGCCGTTATGTTCTTTAGGCTTCGCAAACAATTGCGTTAACTGTTGGCGGGCAGCCGGCAGGTGGAGTTGGTGATGCGGTATTGGATGTTCTTTTGCATAGCTGTTGTCCTGACCGCCTGTACCGACCGAACCTATACCCCAACCGTTCCGGAAGCTCTTGAGATCGGCCGCCCATACACCGTGTTCGCGGCCAGCACACGCGAACAGCGGGCTGATGGCAATTTCGGATTTGATCGGTCGCAATCCATTCACCGGTTGGAACTGACTGTCTCAATCCCCCCTTCACGCGCCGCAGGCCAGCTTGATTTCGCCTATTCCAGCCCAAAACCCGAAACCCAGTTCACCATCGCCGGTCGAAAAGAGTTCCCTGGTCCGCAGGCATTTGACGCCCGTCTGAAGGCCGCGCTTGCTCAACTCCCGCCGAAGGAACGCGAAGTGACTGTATTTGTGCACGGGTTCAACACGACACAGGCAGAGACAGCAATGCGCGCGGCGCAGCTGGCCTATGACATTGATCTGCCTGGAATATTAGTGCTTTATTCCTGGCCGAGCCGTGGCAATCCACTCGGCTATGCTTATGACATCGACAGCATGCTTTTTGCCCGTGACGGGTTGGAGCAGCTGATCGACGAGCTTCAGGGGCTTGGTGCCAAGAACATTCTGTTGATGGCGCATTCGATGGGCGGTCTTCTCTCGATGGAGACGATGCGCCAGGCCGACCTGCGCAACCCGGGTTGGGCTGCCCGGTCTCTGCGTGGGGTCGTTTTGCTTTCACCGGACATCGATGTGGAAGTGTTTCGATCTCAGATGTCTGCTCTGTCACCGCCACCGGAGCCTTTCATCGTGATGATATCGGAAAAGGACAAAATCCTGAACCTGTCGGCGCGCTTGCGCGGCGCAGGAGCGAGCGAACGTCTGGGCAACCTGAAACACGTCGCAAAGGTCGCCGATCTGCCAATTGTGGTGATTGACGCAACTGCCTTTTCGGATGGGGCGGGGTCATCTCATTTCGTGGCCGCCACATCTCCTGCGCTGATCGCAATGGTGCGGGATGCCCGTTCTACCGCCAAACGTTTCGGTTCGGAAAAACTCGTGGTTGAGTCATTGCTGCCCTCTCAGACAGTACAGACGCAAATTCAGGCCGTTCCGGTTCACGCGCTTGTTCCGGATAGTCCGGCTTGACGGGTTCGGTGGAAACCGATGGCCTGCCCATCTACCTGAAATCCAATGCAAACTGGTTGTCAGCGGGCGCTTTGCTGACATTTTTGTCCAGTTTCGGGCAGACGTTTTTTATTTCAGTTTTCGCAGGAGCTCTCCGTGCCGACTTTGGGTTGAGCCATGGTGAATGGGGCGGGATCTACACTCTGGGGACGGCCCTATCGGCGATCGTAATGGTTTGGGCGGGCGGATTGTCTGATTTGTACCGGGTACGGGCCCTGGCTTCTGCCGTTTTGTACGGACTTGCCGCTGCCTGTTTCTTAATGGCGCTTAACCCTTGGCCCCTTGCCCTGGTCGGTGTGGTTTTTCTGCTGCGGTTCTTTGGACAGGGGATGACCAGCCATATCGCCGTGGTGGCCATGGCGCGGTGGTTTACTGCGACGCGGGGCAGGGCGCTCTCTATCGCGACACTTGGCTTTGCCGTGGGCGAGGCGATCTTGCCGCTCGTCTTTGTATCACTGATGACAGTTTTTGACTGGCGCGTTCTTTGGGTATTCGCCGGATTGATCTGTCTAACCGGAATTCCCGTTCTGATACGTTTGCTGCATCGTGAACGCACGCCGCAGTCAATGTCGAGTTCAGGTTCGTCCGTCGGCATGTCGCACCGAAACTGGACCCGGCGAGAGGCGATTGGTCATCCGCTGTTCTGGTTCATGGTGCCGACGCTGCTGGGGCCGGCGGCCTTTGGTACCGCGTTTTTCTTTCATCAGGTGCATTTCGCTCAGATCAAGGGCTGGAGCCATCTGCAACTGGTTGCGCTTTTTCCGCTGTACACTCTGGTGGCCATAGCCGCCATGATGGCCTCGGGCTGGGCGCTGGACCGTTGGGGAACAGGGCGTCTGATACCATTTCTGCAGTTGCCGATCGTTGTGGCGTTTTTGGTGTTTGCGACCACCGCCACCCCGGCCGGCGCGATGGTCGGTTTTGTTTTCATGGCGCTGACAACCGGCGCAAATTCGACTTTTCCGGCAGCCTTCTGGGCCGAATTTTATGGAACGGCACATATCGGAGCGATCAAGGCGACGGCGGCAGCGGTTATGGTGCTGGGGTCTGCGATTGGTCCGGGCATTACCGGTATGCTCATCGACACGGGTGTCGGCCTGGAACGACAGTTCGTCTGGATTGCCTTCTATTTTCTGGGATCGTCGGCGCTGGCGTGGATCGGTGTGCGCCGCGCCCGCCGAGATCTGGCCGTCTAGCGCGCGCGCCGCAGGTAGACGTAATAGGCCCCTTCACCGCCATGGCTGATGTGAGCCGGGGTCACCTGCAGGACAGCCTGGGCAAGCGGTGGGAGCGCAAGCCACTGGGGAACCTGATGTTTCAGGACTCCACGCGGGGTTGGGATGGGCCCGTCATCGGATCCGGGTTTGCCCTTGCCGGTGATCACCAGGACCAGACGCTTGCCCGATGCCTGTGACGAAAGAATGAACCGTATCAAGGCCGGGTGCGCGCTGTTCAAACGCCGCCCGTGCAGGTCGATCCGGCCTTCGGGGGTCAGTTTGCCCCGGCGCATGCGCTGAAATGCCTTGCGGTCCATCTGCATTGGCGCATCGGTGATCCGCTGTTTCAACTCGGGCTGCAGATCGTGACGCGTAACGGGGCGCACAGAATTCTGACCGAGATGAAACGGCTCGATCCGCCGGGCGGGCGACTTTGTGGGTTTGGGTTTTGGCAACGGGGCAGGGCGGGACGCCGGCGCGCTTTCGGGGTGCAGCCGTTCCGTCTTGTCCACGACCCGATACCAAAGGTCGATTTCATCCTGTGTCAGTTTGCGCCGGGTCATGATTATCCGTCCGGCAACAATGCATAGGCGCGCTGGATCGGCAGCAGCACAATCATTCGGCCCGGATCGCGCAGACGGCCCGCCGCCTGACCGGCCGCGTCCCCGGTGCCAAAGAATATGTCGGCGCGTTGCGCCCCCTTGATCGCAGATCCTGTATCCTGGGCAATCATCAGCCGCCGCATTTTTCCGGCGCCGTCTTTCTCAAGCCAGACAGGAGCGCCGAGCGGTGTGAACTTTGGGTCCACGGCCAGGCTGCGCAGAGGGGTCACCGAACGGTTCATGGCCCCGCGCGGACCCTCGCTGGGTGCCACGTTTCGGAGTTCGCGAAAGAACACGTATGATGGATTGTGGAATAATAGCTCGGTGCCCGGACCAGGGTTGCGCCGGACCCAGTTCTTGATCACCTGCGCGCTGACCTGATGCGCGCTGTAAACACCGCGCCGCACCAGTTCCACACCAATGGACCGATAGGGGTGCCCATTGGCGCCGCCATATCCGACACGGATTGTCTGGCCGTTTTCCAGACGAATTCTGCCTGATCCCTGGATCTGAAGAAAAAACAGCTCGACCGGGTCATCGACCCAGGCGATTTCTAGGCCGCGCCCATCCATTGTTCCGCTGGTGAGGATTTCGCGGCGGGTCATCCACGGGTTAGCAGATTTGGCTTCGGGCGGCATGCGATAGACGGGATATTGAAACCGGCCGCCCCGGTACCGCGCCCCGTCCAGTTCCGGCTCGAAGTATCCCGTGAACAGCGGATCCTGACCGTCGCGGATCAACACAGGCCGAAAGAACAATTCAAAGAATGCGCGCGCTGTGTCGGGTGTGTGAGACTGTGCGACGGCGCACAGGCTGCGCCAATCGGGATCATCCAGATCCGGACAGGTTACGAGGAACGTGGCCAGCGCGGCGGCGTGATCATCCTTGGCCCAGCCGTCGAGCTGGTCGAAACCAAGGATGTCGTGAGTCACCTCTTCAGTTGGCTCGGCTCCGGCCTGAGGTCCGGCGGCCATCACGGCACCTGCCAGACAAATAGACCGAAGCGTCGCAATCATACGTCCGTGGCAACAAGCTGCCAGTTGGGATCGTTCGCACCCATTGTGCGGGCAAAAGTCCAGGTGTCCTTTTGGCGTTTGATCGCTGTTGCGCTGCCTTCGACGATATCGCCGCCCCGGTCGCGCACAACAGACGTAAGTTCGCCCACAAAGCGCATCGTCACCTCGGCCAGTCCGCTGTCCTTGTCGAATTTGGCGTCCAGAACCGTGGTTTCCCGCACCCCGATGAATTCCGCCTCGATCTTCAGGCCCTGATCCTCGCGCGCGGCCACGCCTGCAACAAAACTGTCAAAGACGTCGCCGGCCAGCAGGGGTTCGATTTCGCTCAGCTCGCCGCGTTCATAACCCATGACGATCATTTCATAAGCTTGCCGCGCACCCTGAACAAATTCACCCACCATGAACGACGGTTCGACCCGTTTCATCGCCGCCAGTTCCTGCGCCGCATGGCTGTCTTCGGCGACGTGGTCCGTTATGTCGCGGTCCGGGCCGCCTTCGATGACTTCGAAATCCGGGCGGGCGCGTTTCGATGACGATTGGGGAACAGGAGGTTTTTCAAAGCCTTCGCGGGTTCCCAGCACGCTTTTCAGCCGCAGGATAAGAAAAACCGCGATGCCGGCCAGCACCAGAAGCTGGATCAAAGGTGAGTTCATTTGGTCCTCGTTTCAGTGGTTGGGCTTTGTAAGCCGCGCCATTGGCCCTTATGTAGGTGACGCATGGGGCCAAGTCCACCATGCAAGACGTGGGAAAGGACGTGTTGGATGTATCTGTTTCTGGCCTTTTTGCTGGTACCGATTGTTGAAATAGCCCTGTTTATTCAGGTTGGCGGTGTGATCGGGCTCTGGCCGACGCTGGCAATCGTGGTTCTGACCGCGATGCTGGGTACGTGGCTGGTTCGAACTCAGGGCCAAATGGCGATGGGGCAGCTGCAACGCGCGTTTTCCGACCTGGATGATCCGACCGAACCGCTGGCGCATGGGGCTATGATCCTGATAGCGGGCGCTTTGTTGCTGACGCCTGGATTTTTCACCGATGCCGTCGGTTTTGCCCTGTTGATGCCGCCCGTTCGGGTGGCGGTTTTCCGCTACCTCAGCAAACGCATCACGGTGGCGCAGTTTTCGATGGGTTCGCAGACGACCTATTCCCGTACCGGTCCCGGTGGGGACGTCATCGACGGAGAATATCAGGACGTGACGCCGCAACCCCGACCCGGCGGCAAACCTTCGGGATGGGTCGAGGGGCCAGACGCAAAGTGATGCGCATTGAGAAGCCCGGACCAAGCTGCTAAGCAAAAGCCAAATGTAGTTTGCGGAGTAGAAACATGGCCGAAAACGGCGAGACACAGCCACAACAGGCGCCTCAAATCCAGATGAGAATTCTGGGCCAGTTCGTGCGCGATCTGTCCTTTGAAAACGTCATGGCCCAAAAAGGCGCGTCGGGAGAAGTGACGCCCGATGTCAGCGTTCAGGTGAACCTGGACGCCAAGAAGCGGGCCGCCGACAATCAGTACGAAGTGATGGTCAAGCTGAACGTCGAATCCAAGGTCAAGGACATGGGCGATGTCCTGTTCCTGCTGGAACTGGATTATATGGGCGTTTTCCACATCGAGGGCGTGCCCGAAGACCAGCTGCACCCGTTCCTTTTGATCGAATGTCCGCGGATGTTGTTCCCGTTCCTGCGCCGCATCGTCAGCGATGTGACCCGCGACGGTGGCTTCCCGCCGCTGAACCTGGACAACATCGATTTCGTCGCGATCTATCGCAATGAAATCGCGCGCCGTCAGGCGGCGCAGGGCGAAGCTCCGGCAAACGCCTAAAATTGTGGGCGCGGCTGGCTCGGGTCAGCTGCGTTTCCACAATGCCGCTTCGCCAAGTTTTTCGACAAAGGCGTCATGCGCTGCGATTTCTGATGCCGTGATGCGTGCGGGCAGGGGAGAGTTGCGCGGTTTCGGGCGCCAATTGTCTTCGACCCCGGTTTTTGACTCTGTGTTCGCAACCGACAGAGCAAAGTCAGGTTGCCGCCCACCCGTCAGTTCCAGATAGACCTCTGCGAGGATTTCGGAGTCGAGCAGCGCGCCGTGCAGCGTTCGGGACGAGTTGTCGATCCCGAAACGGCGGCACAGGGCATCCAGCGAAGCCGGCGAGCCCGGGAACTTTTTCCGTGCGATCATCAAGGTATCGATTGCCTGATCGAACGGCAGCTGAGGCAAACCCATCCAGCGCAGTTCTGCATTCAGGAATTTCATATCAAATGACGCGTTGTGGATGACAAGTTTCGCATCGCCGATGAAGTCCAGGAAAGCTTGCCCGATCTCGGCGAATTTCGGTTTATCCGACAGAAATTCCTCGCTGAGACCATGCACCTTGAAGGCATCTTCGGGCATGTCCCGTTCCGGGTTGATGTACTGATGATAGGTTTCGCCGGTGGCGACGTGATTGAACAGTTCTACTGCACCGATCTCGACGATCCGGTCGCCGGACTCGGGGTCAAATCCGGTGGTTTCCGTATCAAGTACGATTTCACGCATCTGCCATTCCCGCTCTGATCCTATTCACGATATCTTGCACCTGAGAGCGGGCATGATCCAGTGTGTCGGTAATGATCACAAAGTCGGCCAGCGCGCGTTTTTCAGCATCAGGCATTTGCTTTGCCCGAATGTTCTGAAACTGCTCAAGGGTCATCGTTCCGCGCTCCATCACGCGTTTTTCCTGAAGTTCCGCCGAAACAGAGACACATGCGACCGCATCCATGCGAGCGTGACCCCCAGTTTCAAACAAAAGCGGAATATCAAAAACCAGAACATCCGAAGTTGCCCTGGCCTTGAATTCTTCTCGGTCCTGGGCGACCAGGGGATGCACGATTTGTTCGATTTTTTTCAGGGCCGACGGGTCCTGGCCGATAATCTGTTTCAATGCATCCCGGCTGACCGCGCCGTCCACTACTGCATTGGGGAACGCGGCCCGCATGGGTTCAACCGCCCCGCCCCCGACATCATAAAGACGGTGCACCGCAGCGTCCGCATCCCAGACATCGCAGCCCTCGGCCGCAAAAAGCTTGGCCGTGGTGCTCTTGCCCATGCCAATAGATCCGGTCAGCCCCAGGAGGAAGCTCATCTTAGCGCCGCAGCGCGGGTGGCTTTGTCCACTTCGGGCCGAACCCCAAACCAGCGTTCGAATCCGGGAACCGCCTGATGAAGCAACATGCCCAGCCCGTCGACCGTGGTGCATCCGGCCTCTTCCGCGACCTGCAACAGGCGGGTTTTCAGCGGTGTATACACAAGGTCGGTAACCACGGCATCAGACCGCAACCCATCCAGCGGCACCCGCATTTCCGGTTTCCCCACCATACCCAGCGAGGTCGTATTGACGACCAGACGGGCCTCTTCGATGACATTGCCCGCCTGCACCCAGTCGACAACACGTACGCGCTGGCCAAAATCTTCTTTCAGTTTGTCGGCCCGAACGCGGGTGCGGTTGGTCAGAATGATTTCTGGCACACCCGCATCCGACAGTGCAGCAATGACGGCACGCGCCGCGCCGCCTGCACCCAGAATTACCGCCGGACCTGATTTGGGATCCCAGTTGGGCGCACCCAGACGCAGGTTTTCCATGAAACCGTAACCGTCCGTGTTATCTGCGTGGATCTTGCCATCGTTTCGGAAAATAAGCGTATTTGCGGCACCCATCAGGGTCGCCCGATCCGTTATCTGGTCGGCGATCGCCAGAACCTTTTCCTTGTGCGGGATGGTCACGTTGATGCCGACAAATCCCATTTTGGGCAGCGTCCGGATGACTTGTTCCAGATTTTCGCCAGCCACGTCCATCGGTATGTAGTACCCCGGAATTCCGTAGGTATTAAGCCAATGGCGGTGCAGCCTGGGCGACCTTGAATGCGCGATCGGTGATCCGATCACGCCGGCCAAAGGAATCTTTTCCAATGTCATTGCTCGATCACCCCTCGCAAGGTCAAAAAATTCAGCAGTTCCATCAGTGGCATACCCAAAACGTTAAAGTAGTCGCCGTCAATGCTGGTGAACAACCGAACGCCTTCTTCTTCCAGCTTGTAACCACCCACAGCATGACGGATACTGTCCCAGTTGCGATCGACATAAGACCGCAGGTAATTGTCGGAAAATTGCCGCATCCGCAACCGAACCTGTCCAACATGACGCCAGATCGGAGCACCGTTTTCACAGATAACCACGGCCGACAGCAGCATGTGCCTGTCGCCCCGGAGCATGGACAGTTGCTCGATCGCTTGCTCGGGCGTCTCGGGTTTGGACAAGAGCTGACCGCGGAACTCCAGAACCTGGTCACAGCCGATAACCCAGGAACCCGGATGTTTGTCACTGACCTTGCGTGCTTTCATCTCGGCCAGGGCGTCCGCGATATCCCGGGGTGACGCAGCTTCGGCAAGAAGTGACTTTTTCATAGAATCTTCATCAACGCGCGGTACCACGACGCTGTGCTTAATCTCTGCCTGGGTGAGCATCTTTGCCCTCACGGCCGAACCCGAGGCCAGGATTAGGGAAGCGGGCATGTGGAAAACCTCTGGATGAATCCGGAATGACGCTGTGATGGTTTGTATGAAATCCGGGAATTTCTGCAACCCTGTCGAACACGCGGGAGTTTCGCAGCGATCTTCCTGGTTTTCTCCCTTTGGGAAAAGGATAAGTCGGCTGCTCAGGATAACCTCCCCGGTTTGAATTTCTCCCCGAGTTATCCTCAGCGTCGTTGTATCATGTTTATACTTAAGTACTTGTTTTATCTATTAAAAGCATTGTCATTCCAAAAATCTCCTGAAACTGTGCACCGAACTTTTCCCATGTGGACAGGTGGGCGTACAACGCTCTTATCCACGGGGCACCGGCCTACCTACAAAACCATCATCCTTTCTTCTTTATTTATTTTTTATTAGGAGATCAGATCAAAGAACGAGGGATAACATGTCCGATCTGCTGAGCACCCTGTACCCTTGGGCCAAGTCCATTCATATCATGGCGGTCCTGTCCTGGATGGCGGGGCTGTTCTACCTGCCACGGTTGTTCGTTTACCACGTAGAACAAGCCCAATCAGTAACCGGAGCCCCCGCTATCTTTGAAGTGATGGAAGCAAAGCTTTTGAAGGTCATCATGCGCCCGGCGATGATTGCCACTTGGGTGTTTGGCCTGATGTTGGCCTTCACGCCGGGGATCGTCGATTGGACGTCGGTTTGGCCCTGGACCAAAGGTGCCTCGGTTATCGCGATGACCTGGTTTCACCACTGGCTGCTTGCCCGGGCCAAGGGCTTTGCTTCGGGTGAGAATAGGCTGACAGGGCGGCAGTACCGATTGATGAACGAGGTTCCGACGGTCTTGATGGTCATTATTGTGATCTCGGTCGTGTTCAAGTTCTGACCATTTCGCCATTTGACTCGGTGGCCTGCCGCGACTATGTACTCGGTCAACCTGCCCGTCCGGGCGGCGTGCTTTCCTTTTCTTACCAGATCTCACTCCGACATGTCGGAGCGACGGGGTTATACCATCATGACAAGTCACACCCTTAATCTTGCTGATCTCAAGGCAAAGAGCCCAAAAGACCTTTTGGCTATGGCCGAAGAGCTGGAGATCGAAAACGCCTCGACGATGCGCAAGGGCGAAATGATGTTCCAGATTCTGCGTGAACGCGCAGACGAAGGCTGGGAGATTTCGGGGGACGGCGTTCTGGAGGTTCTCCAAGACGGGTTCGGCTTCCTGCGGTCGCCCGAGGCAAACTACCTGCCGGGCCCGGACGATATTTATGTCTCGCCCGATATGATCCGTCAGTATTCGCTCAGGACAGGCGATACGATCGATGGTGTCATCAAGGCTCCGAACGACAACGAACGCTACTTTGCGCTGACCACGGTAACGCTGATCAACTTTGAAGAGCCCGAAAAGGCGCGTCATAAAATCGCCTTTGACAACCTGACACCGCTCTATCCAGACGAGCGTCTGAAGATGGAAATCGAGGATCCGACTATCAAGGACCGGTCCTCGCGTGTGATTGATCTGGTAGCTCCCATCGGTAAAGGACAGCGGTCGCTGATTGTGGCGCCTCCGCGGACCGGTAAGACGGTCATTCTGCAGAACATCGCGCATTCCATCGAACGGAACCATCCGGAGTGTTACCTGATCGTGCTGCTCATTGATGAACGGCCCGAAGAAGTCACCGACATGCAGCGGTCTGTCAAAGGTGAGGTTGTGTCATCGACATTTGATGAACCGGCAACCCGGCACGTGGCTGTTTCGGAAATGGTGATTGAAAAGGCCAAGCGTTTGGTCGAGCACAAACGAGATGTTGTTATCTTGCTTGATTCTATCACAAGACTTGGTAGGGCGTTCAATACTGTGGTGCCTTCCTCGGGTAAGGTGCTTACAGGTGGTGTCGATGCAAATGCGCTTCAACGCCCGAAGCGGTTCTTTGGTGCCGCACGGAACATCGAAGAGGGCGGATCACTCACGATTATCGCCACGGCTCTGATCGACACGGGCAGCCGTATGGACGAAGTCATCTTCGAAGAATTCAAAGGCACGGGTAACTCTGAAATCGTTCTCGATCGCAAGATCGCAGACAAGCGCGTGTTCCCGGCAATCGACATTCTGAAATCGGGGACACGTAAGGAAGACCTCTTGGTGGACAAGGTCGACCTGCAGAAGACCTTTGTCTTGCGGAGAATCCTGAACCCGATGGGAACGACCGATGCTATCGAGTTCCTGCTGTCGAAACTGAAACAGACAAAATCGAACTCTGATTTCTTCGACTCGATGAACACCTAACTTCATCTGATCCTGCGGGGTGCGGGGATGGATACGATTTTTGCTCTGGCCAGCGCGCCGGGAAAAGCCGGTGTTGCGGTCATACGTATTTCCGGACCCGGTTCGCATTTGGCTGTTACGCGGATGACTGGCAAAGCCGCGAACGCGCGGGGGATGCAAGTTCGACGGTTGTTCGGAACTGATGGCACTGCTCTTGATGATGCGGTGGTTCTGTATTTTTCCGCGCCGTCGAGTTTCACTGGCGAGGACGTTGTTGAACTCCAGGTTCATGGCAGCACGGCAACCGTTGCCGCGATTCTGAACAATCTTGGGAAGATTGATGGCTTGAGAACGGCCGAACCGGGAGAATTCACTAGGCGAGCGCTGGAGAATGGAAAACTGGATCTGGCACAGGTCGAAGGACTTGCAGATCTGATTGACGCCGAGACTGAGGCACAGAGGAAACAGGCGCATCGTCTATTGGAGGGGGCTCTGGGCGATCTTGCCGAGAGTTGGCGCAAGGATTTGATCAGGGCTGCGTCATTGATCGAACTGGTCATTGATTTTGCTGACGAGGAAATCCCAACAGATGTGACACCGGACGTGTTGGAATTGTTGCAACGTGTGGAAGGTGGGCTTGTCACACAATGCTCTGGCCAGGCTATGGCAGAACGGATTCGATCCGGTTTTGAAGTTGCGATTGTTGGGCCGCCAAACGTCGGGAAATCCACGCTTCTGAATGCTTTGGCGGGTCGTGATGCCGCGATCACGTCAGAGTATGCGGGCACGACGCGGGACGTTATCGAGGTTCGGATGGATCTTGGCGGTCTTCCGGTTACCTTGCTGGACACGGCCGGGTTGCGGGTAACCGATGATGTTGTCGAGGGAATGGGAATTGCTCTGGCGCGAAAGCGTGCTGAGGGTGCGGATTTGCGTGTGTTCTTGGCGGATCCGGACGATGATCTGGAGATGGACCTTCGGGAAGGGGATATCCGGCTGGCTCCGAAAGCCGATCTAAGAGGGGATGCCGCAGATGCCGTGTCCGGGCGGACGGGGCAGGGGCTTGATCACTTGATCCAGATGATTGGCGAGGTGTTGAGCCAGAAGTCTGCCGGCGCTGGTATTGCTTCCCGAGATCGGCATAGGATGGCGATGGAGCGCGCGTTGGGGCATTTGAAAGATGCGCGCGTACTTCTCGATCACGGTCCGGATCATTATGATCTTGTCGCGGATGAGCTACGGAATGCGATACGAGCGTTGGAGTCCTTGGTTGGGCGTATTGACGTTGAAACCTTGCTGGATGAGATCTTTTCCAGCTTCTGCCTAGGTAAGTGAGGAGTGTTTCACGTGAAACAACTTGATGCCGATGTCGTGGTTGTTGGCGGCGGACACGCGGGAACCGAAGCGGCGCACGCTGCGGCAAGAATGGGCGTGCATGTCATACTGGTCACACTTCGCCGGGCGGACATTGGGGTCATGTCGTGCAATCCGGCAATAGGTGGTCTGGGCAAAGGTCACCTTGTTCGCGAAATTGACGCTATGGACGGTGTCATGGGGCGCGTGGCGGATCGCGCTGGGATTCAGTTTCGTCTTTTGAACCGCAAGAAGGGACCAGCGGTACAGGGTCCTCGGACCCAAGCCGACCGACAGCTTTATCGCCGTGAAATGATGGCGACAACCGAAGCGCAACAAAACCTGGACATCGTAGAAGGTGAGGTTGTCGACTTCTTGATGAATGGCGGTTCGGTTGCAGGTGTGGTGCTTGCCGATGGATCCGAATTGCATTCCAGAAGTGTCGTTCTGACGTCGGGCACATTCTTGCGAGGTCTCATCCATATAGGAGATGTATCGCGGCCTGGCGGTCGGATGGGGGACAAGCCGTCAGTCAAGCTTGCTGAACGGATTGATGAATTCGGGTTACCTCTGGGCCGGCTAAAGACAGGGACGCCACCGCGGCTGGATGGGCGGACGATTGACTGGGATGGATTGGAGATGCAGCCGGGGGATGAAAACCCGGTGCTTTTTTCGTTCCTGTCTACCAAAGTCACAGCACCACAGATATCTTGTGGAATTACCCATACCAATGAACGGACGCATGAAATCATCCAAAAAAACCTGACAAGATCAGCCATGTACGGGGGTCACATTGACGGTGTCGGACCACGTTACTGTCCATCGATAGAAGACAAGATCGTCAGGTTTGCCGAAAAGACCTCGCATCAAGTCTTTTTGGAACCGGAGGGTGTCACTGACCACACCGTTTACCCGAATGGGATTTCCACGTCGCTTCCCCAAGATGTGCAGGAAGAATACGTGCACAGCATTGCGGGTCTGGAGAAGGTGGAGATCCTTCAACCGGGCTATGCGATTGAATATGATTACGTGGATCCGCGTGCTTTGAATGCGCAACTGAAGGTAAAGGATGTCCCGGGTTTGTACCTTGCGGGTCAGATCAATGGGACGACCGGCTACGAAGAGGCAGCAGCGCAAGGTTTGGTCGCTGGCCTAAGTGCGGCCTGCAGCGTCAAGGGGGTCGACGTGCCAAAGTTCACCAGATCAAACAGCTATATTGGTGTGATGTTGGATGATCTGATTACGCGCGGCGTGTCCGAACCTTATCGGATGTTTACGTCGCGAGCAGAGTTTCGGCTGAGCCTGAGGGCGGATAATGCCGATCAAAGATTAACGCCGCTTGCGGTCGATCTGGGATGTGTGGGAGAGGAGCGAATTTCTGCGTTCACCGCTAAGATGGAGCGCCTGGATAAAGTCAGATCGCGGCTTGAGTCAGAAACCTACACTCCGAAACAGGTTGCGGCCTGTGGGATACGGATCAACCAGGATGGCACCAAACGTTCCGGGTTCGAGTTGTTGGCGTTTCCGGACGTATCTTTTGAAGATCTAATTCCGTTGAATATGGCGCTGAACCAGACGGACGATGTGTCCAGAAGGCAGATCGAGAGAGATGCTCTCTATGCGAATTACATTGAGCGGCAAAGAAAGGACGTGGATGCGCTGCAGCGTGATGAAAACCTCATTATTCCGGCGGACTTTGATTACACAGATCTAGTCGGGCTGTCGAATGAGTTGAAGTCCAAGCTTGGACAGGCCCGCCCTGAAAATCTGGCCCAAGCTTCAAGGGTCGAAGGGATGACTCCGGCAGCTCTTACACTGGTTCTGGCTCGTTTGCGTCGCGATAAAAAGGGCCGACGCGCGTGAGCGAGTTTTCGGATCTGGGCGAGTACAATGTTTCACGTGAAACATGGGAACGCCTTCGGCAGTTCGATGATTTGCTGCACAAATGGAACCCGACGATCAATTTGGTGTCCCGCGCAAGCTTGAAAAATAGCTGGACGAGGCACATCGTCGATTCCGTTCAGGTATTTCGCTGCGTTGATCCAACAGGAACCTGGGTAGATTTAGGCAGCGGGGGCGGGTTTCCGGGTTTGGTTGTTGCGATCCTGGCGGCTGACAAAGCACCAGGTTTGCGTGTGACCTTGATCGAAAGCGATCAAAGAAAGGCCGCTTTTCTGCGAACGGTGGTTCGAGAAACCGGCATCAACTGCACGGTCCTGGCAAAAAGAATCGAGCAAGTTGAGCCCTGCAACGCCGACATTCTGTCAGCGCGCGCACTAGCCAATCTGACCACGCTTCTGAGCTTTGCTGATCGGCATCTGAGCACCTCGGGTACGGCGCTGTTTCCAAAGGGGGCGACTTGGAAAAAAGAAGTCGAAGAGGCCCGGAAGGAATGGAAATTCGAGCCGGAGATAATTATGAGTAAAACAGACAGCAGTGCCGTCATTTTGAAGATCAAGGGGGTCTCCCGTGCCTGATTTTTCTCGTCCGCCCGGGCCCAAGATTATTGCAGTGGCCAACCAAAAAGGGGGTGTCGGCAAGACAACGACTGCCATCAATCTGGCGGCAGCTCTGGTCGAAAACGGCAAGCGTGTTCTTGTCGTCGATCTGGATCCGCAGGGAAATGCCTCTACCGGATTGGGTGTCGAAGCGGCCGACCGGGACCTGACAACTTACGAGCTATTGGTTGACGACGCGCCCTTGGCCGATGTGGTTCGCGAAACGGAGACCCCAGGCTTGTTGATTGTTCCGGCTACGGTTGATCTGAGCTCGGCGGATATCGAGCTGGTTTCCAACGAGAAACGCAGCTTTCTGTTGCACGATGCGTTGCGTCAGACAGCGATCGACGGTTTTGCATTGGATTATGTGCTGATCGACTGTCCGCCATCGCTCAGCCTGCTGACGGTTAACGCAATGGTGGCCGCACATTCGGTTTTGGTTCCGTTGCAGAGCGAATTCTTTGCCTTGGAAGGCTTGTCGCAACTGATGCTGACAATTCGAGAAGTTCGTCAATCGGCGAACTCCGAACTTCGGATCGAGGGTGTTGTTCTCACGATGTATGATCGGCGCAATAATTTGTCCCAGCAGGTTGAGCAGGATGCACGGGACAATCTTGGTGACCTTGTTTTCAAGGCCATGATCCCTCGAAATGTGCGGGTGAGCGAAGCGCCGTCATTTGCCATGCCGGTTTTGTCTTATGATACCAATTCGCAGGGTGCCATGGCGTATCGGGAGCTTGCCTTGGAGTTGATCGAAAAACACGGGCAGCTGGCCGCATAACAATTCGTGAGGAGCGGATAATGGTTGATAAGAAAGCTAAACCGCGGGGATTGGGGCGTGGGTTGTCCGCACTGATGGCGGATGTTGCTCCGGCGCCTGCGCTGGAAACGGAAGAAGGCGCCCGGCGCGCTGACATGGGGATTCCGATCGAGAAATTGGTGGCAAACCCAAACCAGCCTCGCCGCCGTTTTTCGCAGGAAGATCTGGATGATCTCGCTGCTTCTATCCGGACCAAGGGGATTTTGCAGCCACTTATCGTGCGCCCCTCTGGCGGCGATACCTTTGAGATCGTTGCGGGGGAAAGACGTTGGCGCGCGGCGCAGCAGGCGCAGCTGCACGAAGTTCCTGTTCTGGTTCGCGAACTTGATGATACCGAAGTTCTTGAGGTTGCGATCATAGAGAACATTCAGAGGGCGGACCTGAATGCCGTCGAAGAGGCGGCCGGATTCCGGCAGTTGATGGACCGCTTTGGGCACACTCAAGAAAAGCTGGCTGAGGCGTTGGGGAAAAGCCGCAGTCACATTGCGAACTTGCTTCGACTCCTGAACCTGCCCGAAGATGTGCAGCAGCTTGTTCAGGAGGGAAAGCTGTCAGCGGGCCATGCACGGGCCTTGATTACGTCTGACAATCCCTCGGAACTTGCAAAGGCAGTTGTCAAAGGTGGCCTCTCTGTGCGCCAGACCGAGGCGATGGTGAAGAAAAAGCCCGACGATGGGACGCGCCCAAGGCCAAAGAAAGCGGCTGTGACGAAAGACGCCGATACCAGGGCGTTGGAGTCGGATCTGTCGGCTATTTTGGCAATGAAGGTGACGATTGATCACAGTGCCGGCGGTGAATCCGGACGTGTTACGATCGTTTATGAAAACCTTGATCAGCTGGACGATCTTTGTTCGCGTATCAGCCGATAAGTCATGCGTTGGGCCTGGTCCAAATAAAGGTCAACACGGCACTCAGCACCAAAGCCTGAATGACTATGACCTTGGTTGGAACTGAGAGGAAAACAGATAGCAGAAAAACAAATGCGATCGACAGAGTGGCAAGCCGTTTTGCGCGAGGCCCGATTGCGCCGGAACTGTTCCAGTCGTCGATGACCGGTCCGAATGTCGGGTGTGAAAGCATCCAGTTGTGCAATCGGCTGGAGGACCTGGCAAAACAGAACGACGCTAGCAGGAGAAAGGGAACCGTCGGTAGCAATGGAAGGAATGCGCCGATCACGGCAAGCCCAATTGACAAGATTCCGAGGCTGGCCCAAATGATTTTCATGATCGATCAATCCGCCAAAAGTTCCCGAATGATTGCATTCAGTACCGGCCGCCCCTGTTCTGTTGCGAAAAGCCGGGTTCCCGTTGTGTCAACCATGCCCAGATCAAGCAGATAGTCCACTTTTTGTGGAGGCAAGGCATAACCGGCCAACCGGCAAAACCTGCCAATATCTAGTCCTTCTGAAAGCCGCATCCCCATCATAAGGTATTCTTGGGCTTGTTCTGTTATTGTCAGGGGGGTGGTTCGGGTGGCGCCGGTTTCGGCGGCTGCGATCCAGTTGTTTGGCGCCTTTGGGCTCTCGGTCGCGAACCTTTTGCCGCCCAGTGTGACCCGGCCATGAGCGCCCGGACCGATGCCGACATAATCGCCATAACGCCAATAGATCAGGTTGTGACGGGATTCCGCGCCCGGCATGGCGTGATTGGAAACCTCATAGGCAGGCAAACCATGGGCGGCGCAGATCTCCTGTGTGTCCAGGTACATTTGTGCCGCGTCGTCTTCGACCGGCAGCCCACGCAATCCACCCGCACGATAGCGATCGCCAAAGGCCGTGCCGTCTTCGATTGTCAGCTGATAGAGTGACAGGTGGTCAATTGCATAGGACAGTGCCTGCTTCAGTTCTGCGCGCCATTCACCCGGCGTCTGGTTCTGGCGGGCATAGATCAGATCAAAGCTGACGCGGTCAAAGCAGTTGCGCGCGATGGCAAAGGCGTCGAGCGCCTCGCTTACCGAGTGGATGCGCCCCAGGCGCCGCAGATCGACGTCATTTAACGCCTGAATTCCCATCGACACCCGGTTGACACCAGCATCGCGGAATCCCGTGAATTTTCCCGCCTCGACGGAACCGGGGTTCGCCTCCAACGTGATTTCAATATCATTCGCGAATTGCCAGTGCTTTTTCGCGGCGTCGATGACGGCCGCTACGGTGTCGGGGTGCATCAGGCTTGGCGTGCCGCCGCCAAAGAATACGGAATTCAGAACACGCCCCGGGGTCTGGTTCGCTGCGCGCTCAATTTCCAAGATATAGGCTCTAACCCATGTATTTTGGTCGATTTCGCGGGAAACGTGACTATTGAAGTCGCAATAGGGACACTTGGCCTGACAAAAAGGCCAATGCACATACAGACCAAAGCCGCCGTCGCGCCAGTCTTCAGCCAAAACAGCCATCAACAAACAGCTTTACGGCACGGGCGCGGTGGCTGATCTTGTTTTTGTCCCACCGGTCCATTTCGGCAAAAGTTATGTCATAGCCGTCGGGCACAAACATCGGGTCGTAACCAAACCCATTGTCACCGCGTGGCGGCCAGACCAAGTGCCCGGGCATGGTGCCGGGAAACACTTCGTCATGACCGTCCGGCCAGGCCAGAACAAGGGTACAGCAGAACTGGGCCAGCCGGGGATGCGCCGCTTTGACCGCCTCGAGTTCGGAATTGGCGCGGCTCATCGCCATCATGAAATCGCGGCCATTTTCGGTTTCCGCCCAATCCGCGGTGTAGACGCCCGGCGCGCCATTCAAGGCGTCGATCATTATCCCGGAATCGTCTGACAGGGCGGGCAGACCAGTTGCCTTGGCGGCGGCGTGGGCTTTGATCCGGGCGTTGCCGACAAATGTGTCTTCGGTTTCCTCCGGCTCGGGCAGGTCCATTTCAGCGGCGCCAACCACCTGAACCCCGTAGGGTTCAAGCAGATGCGCCATTTCCTCTAGCTTGCCCTTGTTGTGGGTTGCGACCAAAAGCCGGTCGCCGGAAAACTTGCGGGTCATTTTGTTGCGGCTTTTTGCGCCGCGACCAGTTCGCCGACGCCTTTTTCCGCAAGGTCGATCAGTTCGTTCATCTGAGCGCGAGAGAAGACAGACCCCTCTGCCGACATCTGGACCTCGATCAGTTTGCCGGATCCGGTCATGATGAAGTTGCCATCAACGCCGGCCTCGGAATCTTCGGGATAGTCCAGATCCAGAACCGGCTGGCCTGCATAGATGCCACAGCTGACGGCAGCGACCGGATCAACCAGCGGGTCGCTGATGACATCGCCGATTTTCATGAGCTTGTTGACGGCCAGACGCAGCGCAACCCATCCACCGGTGATGGAAGCACAGCGTGTGCCGCCGTCGGCCTGAATGACATCGCAGTCCACTGTGATCTGCCGTTCACCCAGTGCGACCCGGTCAACACCGGCGCGCAGGGACCGACCGATCAGGCGCTGGATTTCAACGGTGCGTCCGCCTTGTTTTCCGGCGGCGGCTTCGCGTCGCATCCGCGTGTTGGTTGCGCGCGGCAGCATGCCGTATTCTGCGGTGACCCAGCCAAGACCGGAGCCCTTGATGAATGGCGGAACACGGTCTTCGATGGTTGCTGTGCACAGAACGTGGGTATCGCCCATTTTGATCAGGCAGGAGCCTTCGGCGTGTTTGGTCACCCCGGTTTCGATTGAAACCGCGCGCATATCGCTTAAATTTCGTCCAGAGGGTCGCATGGGAAATCCTTTTTTGGTTGCTGCCGGGATACCGCCGGGCCCCGTACGGATGCAACCCCGATTGACCTTTGTGATATGGCGACTTTAATGACAGACCTCCACTGAGGGCGCATAGATGAACGACGCGACAAATGTGCTGGATGACCTGAACGATCGCTCGCGCGAAGTTTTTCGTCGCGTTGTAGAGGCTTATCTGGACAGCGGTGATCCGGTGGGCAGTCGGACATTGACGCGCAGTCTGAGCGAAAAAGTCAGCGCGGCAACGATCCGTAATGTCATGCAGGACCTCGAGTACCTCGGTCTGCTGGACAGCCCGCATGTCAGTGCCGGACGGATACCGACGCAGATGGGGCTGCGGATGTTCGTGGATGGCCTGTTGGAGGTTGGCGATCTGACCGATTCCGATCGGGAAAAAATCGATGCGACCCTGTCCAGCAACCAAGGTGATGTTGGCGGTATGCTGGATCGGGTCGGATCGGCATTGTCCGGTGTCACACAGGGCGCCTCGCTGGTTTTGACGCCCAAGCACGAAGCCGAGATACGGCATATCGAGTTCGTATCATTGGCCCATGACCGTGCTCTCGTGGTTCTGGTGTTTTCTGATGGCCACGTGGAAAACCGCCTGTTCACCCCGCCACCCGGGCAAACGCCAAGCTCGATGCGCGAGGCCGCAAATTTCCTCAATGCCCTGATCGAAGGCAAAACGCTAACCGAAGTTCGCAAGTTCATTCAGACCGAAATCGGCAGCCGGCGCCAGGAAATCGACAGCCTGGCGCAGGAGATGGTCGAAAGCGGGTTGGCGGTTTGGGACGGCGGCGAAGGCGACGCCGCGCGTCTGATTGTGCGCGGTCGTGCGAATCTGTTGAACGAGAGCGGCCCACAGGGGGAACTGGACCGTATTCGAACGCTGTTTGATGACCTTGAGCGCAAGCGAGACATTGCCGAATTTCTGGAACTTGCCGAACAAGGCGAAGGTGTCAGAATTTTTATCGGGTCTGAGAACAAACTTTTCTCACTTTCGGGTTCCTCTTTGGTGGTCTCTCCTTATATGAACTCGGATCGAAAGATCATTGGGGCGGTGGGCGTGATCGGCCCGACCCGCCTGAATTACGGAAGGATCGTGCCGATCGTGGATTACACGGCACAGCTGGTTGGAAAGCTGATTTCGGACCGGAACTAGAGGTGAAAAATGGCAGAGCCGAAGAACGACGATTTTCTGGACGACATCGCAACCGCCGAGGCGGAAGAACTGGCAGAAGACATGGCCGAGATCGACCCCGAAGCGCTTGAGCTGGATGAGCTGCGTGCGGAACGAGACGCTCTGAAGGACAAGTTCATGCGGGCGTTGGCAGATGCTGAAAACGCGCGGAAACGTGGAGAAAAAGCGCGGCGTGACGCCGAGCAGTACGGCGGCTCGAAACTGGCGCGTGATATGCTGCCGATTTACGACAGCATGAAGCGTGCGCTGGAAGCCGCGACAGACGAACAGCGCGAAGTCTCGGCGGCCTTGATCGAAGGGATCGAATTGACCGCCCGCGCATTGCGGGATGTCTTTTCAAAGCACGGGATCGTGGTGGTGTCGCCTCAGGTCGGCGACCGGTTTGATCCGCAGCTGCACGAGGCGATGTTCGAGGCGCCGCTGCCGGGGACAAAAGCGGGAGACATCATTCAGGTCTCTGCCGAAGGGTTCATGTTGCACGACAGGTTGCTGCGCCCGGCGCAGGTCGGCGTGTCGTCGACGCCGGCGTCCTGACAGATTCGCGATTGGATTAAATTGGGGCGGTCAGGAATTGGCCGCCTCTTTTAGTTTGTAGAGGAGTTCAAGCGCCTCGCGCGGGCTCAGGTCGTCAGGGTGCACATCAGAGAGCACCTCTTCGACTTTGCTTGTTTGCGGTGGCTGTGGGGCCGGTGGCGGCGGGGCGGCCGAAAAGAGCGGCAGGTCATCGACCAGCGATTTTTGCTTGCCGCCTTCGCGTTCCGTTTTTTCCAGTTGTTCCAGAACCGTGCGCGCACGCTCGACCACGGATGCCGGCAGGCCGGCGAGCTGGGCCACTTGCACGCCATAAGACCTGTCAGCGGCGCCTTTGCGGACTTCATGCAGAAAGACGATTTCGCCTTCCCATTCGCGGACGGCGACGGTGGCGTTGTCGACGCCGTCAAGCGTGCCGGCCAACGCGGTCAATTCATGGTAATGGGTGGCGAAAAGCGCGCGGCATTTGTTTGCCTCGTGCAGATGCTCAAGCGTGGCCCAGGCAATCGACAGGCCGTCATAGGTGGCGGTACCTCGACCGATTTCATCAAGAATGACCAGCGCGCGATCATCCGCCTGGTTCAGAATAGCCGCGGTTTCGACCATCTCGACCATGAATGTTGATCGCCCTCTGGCCAGGTCATCGGATGCACCGACACGGCTGAACAACTGGCTGACGATTCCGATTTCAGCCCGTTCAGCCGGCACAAAGCTGCCGATCTGCGCAAGCAGGGCGATCAGTGCATTCTGACGGAGAAAGGTCGACTTACCAGCCATGTTCGGGCCGGTCAGCAACCAGATCGCGGCACCGGAATCGGCATTGAGATCACAATCGTTGGCAACAAAGGCGGTTCCGCCCTGTTGACGCAGCGCATGTTCAACCACGGGATGGCGGCCGCCCTGAATGTCAAAGGCGCGCGTGTCCGAAACCTTGGGGCGAACCCAGCTTTCGCCTCTGGCCAGGTCGGCCAGCGCCGTTGCAAGATCCAGTTCGGCCAATGACCGCGCAGCTGTGCCAAGGCGCGCAGATTGGTCCAGTACCGCAGTCGAAAGGCTTTGGTAGAGCCTTTTTTCAATCTCTAACGCATGGTTTCCAGCGTTCAGAATTCGGGTCTCGAGCTCGCTGAGTTCGACGGTTGTAAACCGCACCTGGTTGGCTGTGGTCTGGCGGTGAATGAAAGTCTCTGACAGCGGCGCTGAGCGCATTTTGTCGCCGTGTGTCGCCGTCGTTTCAATGAAGTAGCCCAGTACATTGTTGTGCTTGATCTTGAGCGCGGAGATTCCTGTTTCCTGGGCATACTTCTGTTGCAACGCCGCAATGACGGTTCGGCCTTCGTCACGCAGTGTTCGCGACTCGTCCAGATCCGGGTCGTATCCGGTCGCGATGAACCCGCCGTCACGGGCAAGCAGCGGGGGATCTGCGACAAGAGCAGCATCCAGCAGCGCGATCAGATCTTCGTGTCCCGACAGATCTTTCAACGCCTGTCGCGCCATCTCCGGCAGGTCTGTTCCGGCGGTTCGTTCGACGATGCGATCTGCTTGCTGCAGCGCGGTTCGGATAGCGGCAAGATCGCGCGGACCGCCACGGTCCAGGGCAAGCCGAGACAAGGCGCGATCCAGATCCGGAGTGCGTCGCAAGGCCTGACGGAGATCGTCCGCCAGCTGATCCGAGTCATGGAAGGCAGCAATCACATCCTGCCGCGCGTGTATTGTGTCCAGATCGCGGGAGGGGCTGGACAACCGCTGTTCCAACAGGCGCGCGCCGGCCGGGGTGGCGGTTCTGTCAATGACAAACAGCAGCGACCCGGCACGTCCCCCAGAGAGTGATCGCGTCAGTTCGAGGTTTCGCCGGGTTGCGGCGTCGATCTGAACCACGCGGGACGCGGATTCGCGCACGGGCGCGCGCAACAGCGGCAATTTGCCTTTCTGTGTGATCTCAAGATAACTGGCAACGGCGCCCATCGCCGAAATCTCGGCCCTGGAAAAGTTCCCGAAAGCGTCCAGCGTGCTGACATTGAAAATTGAGCAGATACGTTTTTCCGCCGAAGAGCTGTCAAAACTGCTGCGTGCAATCCGGGCCAGCGGGATCTTGAATTCCGAGGCCAATCCGCTGATTTTTGCCTCGGTTGCCTCCGAGACCACCAATTCAGACGGCGCCAAGCGGGCAAATTCGGCGCCCAGCCGAGCGGGAGTGACGGGCATGACGTGAAACGAACCCGTCGAAATGTCCGTCCAGGCCAAGGCTGCGCTGTCGCGGACCTCGGCAAAAGCGGCAAGGAAATTGTGACTGCGCGCCTCCAGAAGGTCGTCTTCGGTCAATGTTCCCGGCGTGACCAATCGCTGGACGTCGCGTTTGACCACTGATTTGTAACCGCGTTTCTTGGCTTCGGCCGGGCTTTCCAGCTGTTCGCAAACCGCCACCCTGAATCCCTTGCGGATCAGGGTCAGAAAATAACCTTTGGCCGCATGAACCGGAACACCGCACATCGGGATGTCGGCGTTGTCGTGTTTGCCGCGTTTGGTCAGCGCGATATCTAGCGCCTCGGACGCAGCGACGGCGTCGTCAAAGAACATCTCGTAGAAATCGCCCATGCGATAAAACAGCAAGGAGTCGGGATGCGCCGCCTTGATCTCGAGATATTGTGCCATCATCGGCGTCACGTTGGCCAAACGCGCGTCCCCCCTTGGTCATTGAACCGCGCGCGACTTTACAAATGACCTGCCTGCGGCGAAAGGCGAAATCCGAAGTACGTTGAGATGATGGCGCGGCTGGGCTATGAGGCAAAGCTCAGTCCCGGAGGATACCGACCCATGCCCAAAGCGAGAATCACCAACGAAGAGGCGCTTGCCTTTCACCTGGAACCAACACCGGGGAAGTTCGAGGTTCAGGCAACCGTGCCGATGACGACACAGCGCGATTTGTCGCTGGCCTATTCTCCGGGTGTCGCTGTTCCATGTGAGGCGATCGCGGCAAATCCGGAAACCGCCTATGATTATACCAACAAGGGCAACCTTGTTGCGGTGATTTCCAACGGAACGGCGGTTCTCGGGCTGGGCAATCTGGGCGCACTGGGGTCGAAACCGGTGATGGAGGGCAAGGCGGTTCTGTTCAAACGCTTTGCGGACGTGAACAGCATCGATATCGAGCTGGATACCGAAGACCCGGAGGAATTCTGCAATGCGGTCCGGCTGATGGGGCCCACCTTTGGCGGTATCAACCTCGAAGACATCAAGGCGCCGGAATGTTTCATCATCGAGCAGCGGCTCAAGGAAGAGATGGACATCCCGGTGTTCCACGACGACCAGCATGGGACGGCGGTGATCTGCGCGGCGGGGCTGATCAATGCCCTGCACATCTCGGGCAAAAAGATCGAAGACGTCAAGATTGTGCTGAACGGGGCAGGGGCCGCCGGTATTGCTTGTATCGAGCTGTTAAAGTCCATGGGGGCACGGCACGAGAACTGTATCGTCTGCGACACCAAAGGCGTGATCTACCAGGGTCGCACCGAGGGTATGAACCAATGGAAATCGGCGCATGCCGTTTCCACGCAATTGCGCACGCTCGAAGAGGCAATGAACGGCGCGGATGTTTTCCTGGGCGTTTCCGTCAAGGGCGCTGTCACACAGGACATGGTCGCGAGCATGGCCGACAATCCGGTGATCTTTGCCATGGCGAACCCGGATCCGGAAATCACGCCCGAGGAGGCGCACGAGGTGCGCGTTGATGCGATTGTTGCAACCGGGCGCAGCGACTATCCGAACCAGGTGAACAACGTCCTGGGCTTTCCTTATCTGTTCCGTGGCGCGCTGGACATTCACGCGCGCGCCATCAACGACGAGATGAAGATCGCCTGCGCCCGCGCGCTGGCCGAACTCGCACGCGAAGACGTGCCGGACGAGGTTGCGCTGGCCTATGGCAAGGCGCTGACATTTGGCCGTGATTACATCATTCCGACCCCGTTTGACCCGCGTCTGATCTACCGGATTCCGCCGGCAGTGGCCCGCGCGGGGATGGACACCGGTGCCGCGCGGCGGCCAATCATCGATATGGATGCCTACGAGCTGAGCCTGAAGGCAAGGATGGACCCGACGGCCAGCATCCTGCGTGGTCTGAACGCGCGCGCCCGTGCCGCCCAGACACGCATGATCTTTGCCGAAGGCGACGACCCCCGGGTTTTGCGGGCGGCGGTGACCTATCAACGCTCGGGTTACGGCAAGGCGACGGTTGTTGGCCGCGAAGATGACGTGAAGACCAAGCTGGAGGCCGCCGGTCTGGGTGATGCGGTGCGCGAGCTGGAGGTTGTCAATGCCGCCAACACCAAGCATCTGAACACCTACAAGGATTTTCTGTACGAAAGGCTCCAGCGCAAGGGTTTTGACAAGAAAGACATTCACCGTCTGGCGGCCCGGGACCGGCATGTGTTTTCCGCACTAATGCTGGCGCATGGGCACGGCGACGGGCTGGTAACGGGCGCCACGCGCAAATCGGCGCATGTGCTGGATCGGATCAACCATGTCTTTGACGCCGACGCGGAACACGGCGCGGCAGGTGTAACCGCGTTGCTGCACAAGGGCCGCATCGTTCTGATCGGCGATACGCTTGTGCACGAATGGCCAGAGGCCGAAGATCTCGCGACAATCGCGGAGCGTGCGGCAGACGTGGCGCGGCACATGGGACTGGAACCGCGTGTCGCCTTTGTTTCCTATTCGACCTTTGGCTATCCGGTGTCGGAACGGGCCGAGAAAATGGCGATGGCGCCGGGCGTTCTAGCAAAACGCGGCGTCGATTTCGAATACGAAGGCGAGATGACCGTTGATGTCGCGCTGAACGCCAAGGCGCAGGCAAGTTACCCGTTCCAGAGATTGACCGGCCCGGCAAACATTCTGATCGTTCCGGCCCGGCATTCTGCCAGCATCTCGACCAAGCTCATGCAGGAAATGGGTGGGGCTACGGTGATTGGTCCAATTCTGGCCGGCGTCGACAAACCGATCCAGATTTGTTCGACCGGATCGACCGCAAACGACATCCTGAATATGGCCGTTCTGGCGTCCTGCGAAATCGGGTAAGCGGGTCATGGCGATCTGGAATCTCGGCTCTATCAATGCGGACATGGTGTATTCCGTGCCGCATTTGCCGGGTCCGGGTGAAACGCTTGCAGCTGATGACCTGAGCCGGTTTCTGGGCGGAAAAGGTGCCAACATGTCCGTGGCCGCCGCGCGCGCGGGGTCACATGTGTGCCATATCGGTGCCGTTGGCCCCGACGGGGGCTGGGCGATCGAACGATTGATGGAATATGGCGTGGACACCCGCCATATCGAACAGGTTGCCACAGCGACCGGTCACGCCATCATTGCCGTTGATCGGGGCGGCGAAAACATGATCCTTCTCTATCCCGGCGCAAATCAGGTCATTTCCGGTGACGGGATTAGTGTGGCCCTGACCGCAGCGCAAACCGGTGACACCCTGTTGTTGCAGAATGAAACCAATGCCCAGGCGGCCACCGCCGCGCTGGGTGCCCGGATGGGGTTGCGGGTTTGCTATGCCGCGGCGCCTTTTGATGCTGACGCCGTAAAGGCGGTTCTGCCGCACCTGGATTTCCTGATCCTTAACGCGGTGGAGGCCGAGCAGCTGGCCGACGCCACCGGGTACGGGCCAGAAGCGTTGCCTGTCCGGGATGTGATCGTGACGCTCGGGGCAAAGGGTGCCCGGCATTTCGACACTAATACAGGAGAAACCCGGCTATTTCCGGCGATTCCCGTCACCTCTGTCGATACGACCGGGGCAGGGGATACCTTTACCGGCTATGTGCTGGCGGGTCTTGACCGTGGACTTCCGATGGCGCAATCGATCATGCAAGCAACCCGTGCGGCGGCGATCATGGTGACCCGTCACGGGACAGCCGATGTGATACCGGACCTGAAGGACGTCCAAGAGTTTCGCCCCGACTGATTAATGGCTCTGCGCAAAGGGCGCCGCAGATCCCCAAAGTTCGATGACGCGGGCATCTCGGCCACAGGCCTTGCGGTATCTTTTGTAGGCCTCGGACTGACGCTTGGGCCCAAACCTGGTCAGGATCAGCTTGCTGCCCTTGTAGTAATCCTGGTGGTAGGCTTCGGCGGGGTAAAAGCCGGTATTCGGAAGGATGGGGGTCACTGTCGCTTGTCCTAAATCGGCGGCGGCTTTGGCAATCGCAGCCCCGGCAGCATCCCTTTCGTCTGAATTAGAGACAAATATCGCACTGCGGTAGCTGTCTCCCCGGTCGCAGAACTGACCGCCGGGATCGGTTGGATCAATCGAACGCAGGAACAGGAACAACAAGTGCTCGAGGCTTACAGTGTCGGGATCATAAGTGAGTTCCACCGCCTCGTAATGGCCGGTGCCGCCTTGCGTCACCTGTTTGTAGGTGGGATCGGTGGATGTGCCGCCAGCGAAACCCGATACAGCGGCCGTCACGCCGGGGACCCGCTCAAAATCGGACTCGACGCACCAAAAGCACCCGCCCGCCAAAACAAGCTTTTGCATCTCTGCGGCATGGGTCCGGTGGCCTTGGAGAATGACAGCAATGGCAATCAGAAGCACCAAAGCAAACTGTTTCAGGGTCTGTCTGTGTGTCATGATCAGCTCCTTTCCCGCAACGATGTCGCGGGCGGTATAAATCCGCAAGCTGTCGCAGGCCGGGTTCACACAGTGGTGACGTCAATTTACCGCTTGGCGCGGGAAATCGGGCGGTCTAGCGTCGCGAAAAGGAGACCGAGATGCCCGAGAAAATGAGCACCCACCAAGCCCAGGACGATGTCCGGAACGAAAGCATTTTGATCTATGTAAACGGACGGGTTGTTCCCCGAGCTGAGGCGACGGTCAGTGTCTATGACAGCGGCTTCATGCTGGGCGACGGGGTGTGGGAAGGTCTGAGGTTGTACAATGGGCGCTGGGCCTTTCTGGATGATCATATTGACCGTTTGTTTGAAGCGGCAAAGGCAATCGACCTTGATATTGGTTTAGACAGAAACGGTGTCATTTCAGCCTTATTAGAGACACAAAAAGCCAATGGCATGGAGTCCGATGCCCATGCCAGGCTGATGATCACACGCGGTGTCAAGGCGCGTCCGTTCCAACATCCGTCGCTCAGCCAGAGTGGTCCGACCTTTGTGATCATCATGGAGCATTCGCGCCCAAACCTGCCGCGACCTATTCGCCTGGCGACGGTTCCGCACATCCGCGGTCTGCCGATGACACAGGATCCCAAGCTGAACTCGCATTCCAAACTGAATTGTATTCTGGCCTGTATTGCGGCGGAAAAGGCGGGTGCCGATGAGGCGTTGATGTTGGACGTGAACGGGTTCGTGAACACGACCAACGCCTGCAACTTCTTCATTGTGCGCAAGGGCGAGGTTTGGACCTCGACGGGTGACTACTGCATGAATGGGATTACCCGGCAAAAGGTTATTGATCTGTGTCGATCCAACGGCATCCCGGTGCACGAAAGGAACTACTCGCTGGTAGATACCTACGGGGCTGATGAGGCCTTTCTGACCGGGACTTTCGGCGCACAAACGCCGGTTGGCGAAGTTGACGGGCGGCAGATTGGTACGGGGGACATGGGGCCGATGACGAAACGCATTCGCGCGCTGTACAAGGCGTTGATCGAACGGGAGTGCGCGTGATGCGGATCGCGACGTGGTCCGGCCCGCGCAATCTGTCGACGGCAATGATGTACAGTTTTGCGGCACGGGGTGACTGCGCCGTGGTCGATGAACCGTTTTATGCCGCGTATCTGGCGCTGACCGGTCTCGACCACCCGATGAGAGACGAGATATTGGCAAGCCAGTCGCAGGATCCGCAGAATGTTGCGCAATCTCTGATAGGCTCTAATCCGGGCGAAAAGAGACACTTCTACCAAAAGCACATGACCCAGCACATGGTGCCGGGCGTTCCGCGGGATTGGATGCGCGAAGTCACCAACGTTTTTTTGATCAGGCACCCGGCGCGGGTGATCGCCTCTTATGCGGCGAAGCGGGAAAATCCGGTTCTGGACGACATCGGGTTTCGTCAGCAGGCGGAACTTTTTGAACAAGTGCTGAGTTGGGGCGGCAGTCCGGTGGTTGTGGACAGCCACGATATTCGCGCGGACCCGGAAACGGCGCTGCGCAAGTTGTGCGCGACCATCGGGCTGGCGTTTTCACCGCAGATGCTGAGCTGGCCCAAGGGTGGCCATTGTGATGACGGGGTTTGGGCGCGCCATTGGTACGGCGCGGTTTGGCAAAGCACGGGATTTGCAGAACCCGAAGGTGATTTGCCGGAGATTCCAGAGTACCTGCAACCGGTACTGGAGTCTGCCTTGCCGTATTACGAGGCCCTGAAAAAGGCCGCGATCTGACGCCGGCGTTTCCGAACCCGGCTGATGTGCCGGGCTCGGATCGTTATCTCACGCCTTGAACTTGCGCTCTCGGATCGCCAGCAACCTCAGGCGCAGCGCGTTCAGTTTGATGAACCCGGCCGCGTCTTTCTGGTCGTAGGCGCCCGCGTCATCTTCGAAGGTGACGTGTTCCTCTGAATAGAGCGAATGCTCGGACCAGCGGCCAACCGTTGTAGCCAGACCTTTGTAGAGCCGCACACGAACCGTGCCGGTCACATGTTCCTGGCTCTTGTCGATGGCGGCTTGCAGCATCTCGCGTTCCGGCGAATACCAGAATCCGTTGTAGATCAGCTCGGCATACTGCGGCATCAGCTGGTCTTTGAGGTGCATGGCGCCGCGGTCCATGGTGATGGATTCGATGCCCCGGTGCGCTTCGAGAAGAACAGTTCCGCCGGGCGTCTCGTAGATGCCCCGGGACTTCATTCCGACAAAGCGGCCTTCGACCAGATCAAGCCGACCGATGCCGTGCTTTCCGCCGAGCTCGTTCAGCTTGGTCAGGATGGTCGCGGGCGACATCGCCTCGCCGTTGATGCTGACCGCGTCGCCCTTTTCAAAACCGATCTCGATGTATTCCGCCTCGTTCGGGGCGTCTTCGGGGTGGACCGTCCGCTGATAGACATAATCGGGGGCCTGCACGGCGGGATCTTCCAGAACCTTGCCCTCGGACGAGGTGTGCAGCAGGTTGGCGTCAACGCTGAACGGCGCTTCGCCGCGCTTGTCCTTGGCGATCGGGATCTGGTTCTTTTCGGCAAAGTCGATCAATTTCGTGCGGCTGGTCAGATCCCATTCGCGCCAAGGTGCGATAACCTTGATATCCGGGTTCAGCGCATAGGCCGCCAGTTCGAAACGGACCTGATCATTGCCCTTGCCGGTGGCACCGTGCGCCACCGCATCGGCGCCCGTGGCTTCGGCGATTTCGACCAGATGTTTCGAAATCAGCGGGCGGGCGATGGATGTCCCCAGCAGATAGAGGCCCTCGTACTGTGCATTGGCGCGGAACATTGGAAAGACAAAGTCGCGCACGAATTCTTCGCGGACATCCTCGATAAAGATGTTTTCGGGCTTGATACCCAGCATTTCGGCTTTTTGCCGCGCGGGCTCAAGTTCTTCTCCCTGGCCCAGGTCGGCGGTAAAGGTCACAACCTCGCAGCCGTACTCGGTTTGCAGCCATTTCAGGATGATCGAGGTATCAAGCCCGCCGGAGTAGGCGAGCACAACTTTCTTGGGCGCGGACATCTGTGGTTCCTCTGTACGAATGACGCATCGCCCGTATCGGGTTTTGGCATTTAGGGCAAGGTGGCGCAGCGGCAGGGTGGCTCGGGATTGCCTGTGGTGTCAGTTGCCTGAGTCGAAAAAGCGGGGTCAGTGGTTGCATTGGGATCGGGTCATGGTCTGTTGGTTCAATGTCGATATGCGCGAAGTGGGATGAGCGGCTTGCGCCCTCTGACGGAATCCGGCAGGGAAACGGAATGAGTGACTTTCATGACAGAGCCCGCGCCGCTGAACAGGCCATGCGCGACGTGTTCCCCGCAACACCATTGCAGCGCAATGCCTTGCTGTCCGACCGGTTTGGCGCCGATATCTGGCTAAAACGCGAGGATCTGAGCCCGGTGCGATCCTACAAGATCCGCGGGGCGTTGAACGCCATGCGCAAGCAGCCTGACAAGAACCTGTTTGTTTGCGCGAGTGCCGGGAACCACGCGCAGGGGGTGGCATACATGTGTGCCCACATGCAGGTGCGTGGCGTCATTTTCATGCCGGTCACAACACCGCAGCAAAAGATCCAGAAAACGCGAATGTTTGGTGGCGACCAGATCGAAATCCATCTGACCGGCGATTACTTCGACGACACTTTGAAAGCGGCGCAAGAGTGGTGTGGGGACCACGGCGGGCATTTTCTGGCGCCGTTCGATGATGCCGATGTCATCGAAGGTCAGGCGTCGCTCGCGGTTGAGATCGAAGAGCAGCTGGGCACAACCCCGGATCACATCCTGCTGCCCGTGGGCGGCGGCGGCATGTCGGCAGGGGTTGCAACATGGTTTGGGGATCGCAGCCATTGCCTGTTTGTCGAGCCTTCGGGTGGCGCCTGCTTGCGCGCGGCGCTGGCGGCCGGGCATCCGGTGATGCTCGACCATGTCGATACTTTTGTGGATGGTGCCGCCGTGGGGCGGATCGGCGAAAAGACGTTTGATTTGCTGAGCCACGTTCACTTGTCAGATGTGATGGTCCTCAGCGAAGATCGAATCTGTGTCACATTAATCGAGATGTTGAATGTCGAGGGAATCGTTTTGGAACCGGCAGGCGCGCTGGCGATAGAAGCGGTGACCGATGTTCAATCCTTTGTCCGTGGAAAAACGGTTGTTTGCGTGGTGTCCGGCGGCAATTTTGATTTTGAACGCCTGCCCGAGGTCAAGGAACGCGCGCAACGTTACTCGGGCGTCAAGAAGTACTTTATCCTGCGGCTTCCGCAACGACCCGGAGCGCTCAAGGAGTTTCTGGGAATCCTGGGGCCGGACGACGATATTGCGCGGTTCGAATACATGAAGAAGTCTGCGCGCAACTTCGGGTCCGTACTGATCGGAATCGAAACGTCACGGCCAGAGAATTTCATGCGTCTGTTCGCCCATCTGGACGATGCGGGCTTTACCTATACGGACATCACGAACGATGAGACGCTGGCGCAGTTCGTGATCTGATCAGGCGGCGAGATGCTCGCGCAGCTCGGTCGTGAACATCACGCGAGAGTGTTCAAAACACTCGAAGATTTCCTGCAGATTGACCTCTTCCGCGCGCCCTTCGGTTGCGAGCCGTTCTCCGGTTTGGCAGAGCATCGAAAAGGCGCTGAAGCCAAGGCTGAGCGCGCTGCCTTTCAGAAAGTGCAAATCTTGATTGAGCGTTTCGCGATTGTCGATACTCTTTAGCCGCGCGATGACCTCGCTCACTTCTTCCAGGAACAGGTCGACGACCTCGTCAAAATCTTCTGCGCCGACTTCATCGCGTAACTCGCATATTCGTGACCAGTCGATCATGTTTCACCTATTAAGACGACACCCCCCTACAAGGCCCAGTGTGCAGCACACCAAGTAAAGGACGGGTTAACGTTGAAACGGCCCGCCCATGTCGACAAACAATCCGGGTTTCACCGCATGTTAAGGGGCCTGGGTCATAAGGAACAAACCATGGTGGCCCGGCGCAAGACGAGGTGCGATAACAGTGCAGAGCGCGGATGCTCAAGAACAACATGGCCCGAGCTCCGGTTCGATCCGACGTGTGTTGGTGGTTGATGACAGCCGCTTGCAGCGTCGAATCCTTGTCAGCTCTCTAAAGAAATGGGGGTTTGACGTTATCGAGGCCGACAGCGGCGGCGCCGCGATGGAGATCTGCGAACAGACGATGCCGGATCTTGTGCTGAGTGACTGGATGATGCCGGGAATGAATGGCTTGGAGTTTTGCCGGGCGTTTCGCAACATGCCGACGGATGAATACGGGTATTTCATCCTGCTGACATCCAAGAGTGAGAAGTATGAGGTCGCGCAGGGGCTGGATGCCGGTGCAGATGACTTTCTGGTAAAGCCCGTCAATTCGGACGAGCTCAGGGCGCGGATTTCGGCTGGCGACCGGATACTGGGCATGCAGCGCGAACTGTCCGAGAAAAACCGGATGATTTCAGACACGCTGGATGAACTGCAGCAAGTCTATGATGCGATTGACAAGGATCTGATGCAGGCGCGCAAGATTCAGCAATCTTTGGTACCCGAACTAAGCCGCACCTTTGCGAACTCCGTTGTCAGTTTGCTGCTAAAGCCCTGTGGCCATATTGGTGGGGATCTGGTCGGTATGTTTTCACCCGACCCTCATAGCCTGGGGTTTTACAGCGTCGATGTTTCAGGTCATGGCATCACCTCGGCCATGATGACCGCACGTTTGGGCGGGTATTTGTCCAGCACGTATTTCGATCAGAATGTCGCCATGGAGAAGCGATTTGGACGGCAATTCGCTTTGAAACCGCCGGAGGACGTTGCCGGCGTGCTGAACAGCCGCCTGTTGGCAGATACCGGGATCGAAGAATATTTCACAATGGTCTACGCCACGGCGGACCTGCGAACGGGCAAGGTCAAAATGGTTCAGGCAGGACATCCTCATCCCTTGCTGCTGCGGTGCAATGGCAAGGCCGAGTTCCTTGGTGAGGGGGGTATTCCGGTGGGTTTGATCCCGGATGCGCCCTATTCACAGACGGAATTCATGATGGCAGACGGCGATCGGTTGTTGCTTTATTCTGATGGCTTTACCGAATGCCGCTTGGC
Organism: Seohaeicola saemankumensis; assembly: GCF_020171285.1. Classification (GTDB taxonomy): domain Bacteria; phylum Pseudomonadota; class Alphaproteobacteria; order Rhodobacterales; family Rhodobacteraceae; genus JAIUZI01. The sequence continues at coordinate 82,730 of NZ_JAIUZI010000003.1, read as the reverse complement.
GGACGGCAGCATGCTCGAACCGGAGGGGCTTCTTGATCTGGTGGAGAAATGTCAAAAGAATGGCTCAGGGCAGGAGTTCTTGGACGACCTTTTCTGGCATCTGACCGATATCATGTCCCCGGAACACGGTCTGGAAGATGATGTCTCTGCGACGCTCTTTGAGTACCACAAAGATTAGTAGGGTCAGATCAGCAGGCCGGCAAAATGCCGATCTCCTTCGTTTCCCAGCTTGTTTGCGGCGGTTTCGGCTGGCATCCAAAGGGCTTGGTGCCCGGGTTCCGTTGGTGAACTGATCTGGCGCACCGGTCGAGCGATGTAGATCAGGCAGATCTTCTCGGCCCAAAGGTCGTATTCAGGCATATAGGCGAACCTGCGAAATGCGCCCACCCGGCGTGGGCACGAGATGGACCAGCCGGTTTCCTCGAAGACTTCGCGATGCAATGCGGCAATAGGGGATTCGCCCGGATCGATACCACCGCCGGGCAGTTGCAAATCGGGCCCGGGATCAGACTGCAGCGTTAGCAGGAGATCGTTGCCCTGTGGTAACAGCGCGTAGGCGCCGGGGCGACGGATGTAGCGTTTGCCCGGATCCGGGGTCTTGCCGAACCGTCTGATCATGCCATTGCCTCTTTCATACGTGCTTGTTCCACCTATATAGGCGCGGTATGCCAATCTGTGGCGTTGAAGGAAACCCCATGACCTTTGGATCAAAACTTGCGTGGGACGATACCGTCCTGCCTTTCCAGCTTGATGCATCCGATATGCGCGGACGCGTTGCGCGTTTGGATGGCGTGCTGGACGGAATTCTGAAACAGCATGATTATCCCCCGGTGGTTGAGGCTCTGGTCGCCGAAATGGCACTGCTGACCGCGTTGATCGGGCAGACCGTCAAACTGCGGTGGAAACTGTCGTTGCAGGTACAGTCAAAGGGCGCGGTCCGGATGATTGCGACCGACTATTTTGCGCCGACAGTCGAGGGCGAAGCCGCGAAAATCCGCGCTTATGCCAGCTTTGACCCTGAGCGGTTGACGGATGGTGCGCCCTTCGATCAAGTCGGCGAAGGGTACTTTGCTATCCTGATCGATCAGGGCAAGGGATCGGCTCCGTATCAGGGGATTACCCCGATTGCGGGTGGATCGCTCAGCGCCAGCGCGGAAGCCTATTTTGCGCAGTCAGAGCAATTGCCGACCCAGTTTCAACTGAGTTTCGGGAAATCGTCCGAACCGGGTGTTGAAGAGCATTGGCGTGCTGGCGGGATCATGTTGCAACAGCTGCCCAAAGCATCGCCGTTCGTGGCCGGCGGCGATGGCGACGGCAAGATTCTGAAGGCGAGCGATCTGATTGACAGCGAGGCCGAAGAGAATTGGAACCGCGTCAACATTCTGCTGGGAACCGTCGAAGAAATGGAACTGATCGGGCCCGTTGTTCCGCCTACCGATCTGCTGGTACGCCTGTTCCACGAGGAACAGCCGCGTGTCTTTGATGCACAGGCAGTCCGGTTTGGCTGTACCTGTTCGGAGGATCGTGTGCGGCAGAGCCTGTCAATCTATTCGGCCCGAGACATTGAAAAGATGACGACGGAAGACGGGCGCGTAACGGCAGACTGCCAGTTCTGTAGCGCGCACTACGATCTTGACCCAAAGACGGTAGGCTTTGACGCGGAGAAACCTGCCGGTGACTGACCGGGGCGCCGATACCGTCAGCAGGTTGCGCGCCGCCGTGGCTCAGCAAGGTTACGGGTCGTCTGATTTTGACCTGAACCCGAACACGGTCTTGCCGCCGGGGCGCAGGTTGCGGCCGGCCGGTGTGTTGATGGCGGTGACGCTCTACACGGATCATCCCATGGTCATCCTGACCAAGCGGTCATCAGCCTTGAAGCACCATCCCGGTCAAATCGCTTTTCCGGGCGGAAAACAGGACGAGGGCGACATTGATGTCACGGCGGCTGCTTTACGTGAGGCCGAAGAAGAGATCGGCTTGCCGCGCGACCTGCCAAGGATCCTTGGCACCCTGCCGGCTCACGAAACCGTCACCAGTTTCTGTGTGACACCGGTGATTGCCGTGGTTGATCGCCCCTTTGACGTCGTGCCTGAACGCGGAGAGGTCGACGAAGTATTTCAAGTGCCTCTGGCACACGTGATGGAGCCCGCAAAATACATCGTTGAATCGCGGCGCTGGCGCGGAATGCGGCGCCGTTATTTTACGGTCCCCTACGGACCCTACTACATCTGGGGCGCGACAGCGCGTATTCTGCGGGGGTTGTCCGCACGGATGCAATCGTGACCCGAATAACCGAACACTGGCTGACCGATCCGGCAACCCAAGCGGTTTGCGCGGCCATATCGCGGGATGGGGCGCAGGCGCTGTTTGTCGGGGGCTGCGTACGCAATGCCCTGATTGGAGCACCGGTGTCGGACATCGACATTTCAACAGACGCCCACCCGGAAACCGTCATGCGTCTGGCTGAAGAATGCGGGATCAAAGCCGTCCCGACCGGGATCGATCATGGCACCGTGACGCTGGTTCACAGCGGGATACCGTTCGAGGTGACGACATTTCGCCGTGACGTGGCCACGGATGGTCGGCGCGCTGTTGTGGCCTTTGCCGACGACGTGATCGAAGATGCGGCGCGCCGCGACTTTACCATGAACGCAATTTACGCGCGCTCGGACGGAACACTCTTGGATCCGCTGAATGGGTTGCCTGATCTGGAAGCACGCCGCGTCAGGTTTATCGGTGATGCCCGTGAGCGCATCCGCGAAGACTACCTGCGATCGTTGCGCTATTTTCGGTTTCACGCTTGGTATGGCGATCAGGCAGGGGGATTTGACCCCGATGCGCTGGCGGCCATTTCCGATAACCTGGACGGGTTGTCGCAATTGTCGCGCGAACGGGTTGGCGGCGAGTTGTTGAAGCTGTTGGGTGCGCCCGATCCCGCCTCATCTGTTGCGACAATGCGGTCGACCGGAATGCTGGCATGTCTGTTGCCCGGCGCGGATGACCGCGCGCTGGCGCCACTGGTCCATTTGGAGGAACAGGTCGGTGTGGGTGCCGATCCCCTGCGCAGGCTCGCGGTTCTGGGCGAAGCAGGTGTTTTCGATACGTTGCGGTTAAGCAGGGCGCAGACCATGGCTTTGGGGCGCATGCGCAGCGCCGCCGTCGGGACGATGGGCGCGGCCGAACTGGGATATCGTTTTGGGGGCGAAACGGCGCGGGACGCTCTGTTGTTGCGCGCCGCATTACTGGAGACGCCTTGGGTACCCGAAACGATCGCTGAAATCGAGACGGGTGCTGCGGCTGTCTTTCCGGTCAAGGCGCGCGATCTTATGCCGGATTTTCAGGGGCCGGCGCTGGGCGAGAAACTGGCGCAGATCGAAACAGATTGGATTTCGTCAGGCTTCACGCTGGACCGTGAGACGCTGCTCAAGCAGAATTGTTGAACAATACCAGTGTTCCCTGTGCATCCTTGCAGAGTGACAAGCCGGGCGTGATCGGGTATCGGATAAATACGAACACTGTCGGAGGTACGCGAATGTATTACGGGATCTGGTTTCACATCGTGTGAATCGCCCGTTCTGGTTGGGTGATGCACAAGCACATCCACACAACATTTGCGTCTTTTTCTTGCTCTCAAAGGAGCACCCGGCATGTTTCGTTACTTTGAAAACCTTGTTGACCCTTATTGCGACTATCCGGAAACGGATCGCCCGCCGACAAAGCTTTGGCCGTTTCTGAAGGACTACGCCAAGCCGTTTCGCAAAGTGTTCATTCTGACCGCCGTGATGTCGATCGTCGTTGCGGGTATTGAGGTTGGCTTGATCTACTACATGGGGCGGGTCGTGGATCTTTTGGGTGGCTCGCCGGCGCAGGTCTGGAACGACCACGGTCTCGAACTGATCCTGGTGGCGCTTTTCATTCTGATCCTGCGGCCCCTGTTGCAGCTTTTTGATGTGCTTTTGCTGAACAACGCGGTGTTGCCGAACTTTGGCACTCTGATCAGGTGGCGCGCGCACAAGCATGTGCTGCGGCAGTCGGTCGGCTGGTTTGAAAACGACTTTGCCGGACGTATCGCCAACCGGATCATGCAGACGCCCCCGGCAGCAGGAGAGGTGGTGTTTCAGGTCTTTGATGCCATAACCTTTTCGCTGGCGTATCTGGTAGGGGCCGCGGTTTTGCTGATGTCGGCGGATTCGCGGCTGATGCTGCCACTATTGGTCTGGCTGGTTCTGTATGCTGGTTTGATCCGTTGGACCATTGCACGTGTCGGACCTGCGTCCCAGGCAGCATCCGATGCGCGGTCGGCTGTGACTGGCCGGGTCGTAGACGCCTATACGAACATCCATTCGGTCAAGATGTTCGCCCATCACGACAGCGAGCTGGCCTATGCCAAGGAGGCCATCGATCTGACACGAGAAACGTTTCAGACCGAAATGCGGATCTATACGATCATGGATGCGGTTCTGGTCACGTTGAACGGTTTGCTGATTGTGGGCGTTGTTGGCTGGGCCATCGTCCTGTGGATGCAAGGCCAGGCCAGCGTGGGGATTGTCGCGGCGGCGACTGCGCTGACCTTGCGGCTGAACGCCATGACCGGATGGATCATGTGGGCGCTGACCACGTTTTTCAGGCAGTTGGGTGTCGTGGCTGAAGGGATGCAGACCATTGCCCAGCCTATTGATCTTGTCGATGCACCAGACGCCACGCCTCTTCGGTTGTCCGAGGGACGTATCGACCTGCGCGAAGTATCGCATCATTATGGTCGGGGCGAGGGTGGTCTGGACCGGATCAACCTGACGATCCATCCCGGTGAAAAGATCGGGCTGATCGGGCGGTCGGGTGCGGGAAAATCCACGTTGGTCAAGTTGCTCTTGCGGTTTTATGACGTGGAGTCCGGGCAGATCCTGATTGATGGTCAGGACATTCGGGGTGTCACCCAGGACAGTCTGCGCAGTCAGATCGGTATGGTTCAGCAGGACAGCGCGCTGTTGCACCGATCCGTGCGCGATAACATTCTATACGGTCGTCCGGATGCCAGTGAGGCCGACATTGTCGCCGCAGCCAAACAGGCCGAGGCAGATGAATTCATTCGCGACTTGCAGGATCCTAAGGGCGGGCGCGGCTACAACGCACAGGTAGGCGAACGCGGTGTGAAGCTGTCAGGTGGCCAGCGTCAAAGGGTGACCCTGGCGCGTGTGATCCTGAAGGATGCACCGATCCTGTTGCTGGACGAAGCGACGAGCGCGCTGGATTCCGAAGTCGAAGCGGCCATCCAAGGCACGCTCTATGGGATGATGCAGGGCAAGACGGTCATTGCCATTGCGCACCGGCTTTCTACCATTGCCCAGATGGATCGGATTTTGGTGATGGATCAGGGGCATATCGTCGAACAGGGCTCGCATGCCGACCTGCTGGCGCAAGGCGGGCTTTATGCCCAGTTTTGGGCGCGTCAGTCAGGCGGTTTCATAGACGCGGATGCGGCGGAATGAAGGTTGCCGACCTGATAGACGCCTTTCGCCCGGCGAACGGTCCCCCACCGCAGACATTGATGATGTTCCTGCGATGGTGTCTGTCCGGCGCATGGCCGGCCTTGATCGCGGCTGCACTGATTTCATCAGCGGCCGGCGCGCTCGAGGCCGTGACGGCGATGATCCTCGGGATGGTGGTTGATACCGCCGTTCAAAGCCGGCCGGAGGATATATTCTCAGGCTCTAATATGGGCAAGCTTGCTGTCGGAACGGCGTTCTTCCTGTTGGCGCGACCGGTCTTGTTCGGGCTCTCCGCCACCGCGAATTCGGTGGTTGTGGGCCCAAATATCAATGCCTTGGTGACGTCCCGGCTGCATCGCTGGACTCTGGGCCAATCCGTGCAGTTTTTTGACGACGATTTTGCCGGGCGTATTGCGCAAAAACAGATGCAGGCGGCAAGCGCGGTCACCAATGTCGCGGTGGAGTCGATCAATGTGGTGGCGTTTGCACTGGCCTCATTGGTGGGATCGCTCGCGTTGCTGACGTCGATCAACGGGTGGGTGACGGCAGTTTTCCTGGTTTGGCTGGTATTGTACTTTCTGCTCATCCGCTGGTTCTTGCCACGGGTTCGGGTGCGGGCTGCGGGCCGGGCCGGGGCACGGGCGGTGGTTTCGGGTCAGATTGTCGATACCATCACGAACATAAAGACCGTCAAACTGTTCGCGCATGACGATCACGAAGACCGTGCGGCGCTGGGCGCGCTGGAGGGGTTCCGTGATCGTGCGTTGGAATTCGGGCGTCTGGCCGCCATGTTCCGGTTCTGCCTGATGTTGCTGGCGGGCCTTTTGCCGGTGTTGCTGATCGGCGCGACGCTCGTGCTGTGGCGCGACAGCCTGACCACGGAAGGGGATATCGTTGCCGCGGGGGCAATCGCCATCCGGGTGTCGCAAATGACGGGTTGGGTCAGTTTTGCCTTGATGGGAATTTATTCGGATGTTGGCGAAGTCGAGGATGGGATGCGCACCCTGACGCCGCGCGCGCGACTTGCTGATGCACTGGACGCGCCGGACCTCGAGGTGCCGAAGGGTGAGATCGTGTTCGACCATGTCAGCTTTGCTTACGGAGGGGAGATCGGCGGGGTGCGCGATCTGAACCTGACCGTCGCGCCTGGAGAAAAGCTGGGTATCGTCGGGGCGTCCGGTGCAGGGAAATCGACGTTGGTTTCACTGTTGCTAAGGCTCTACCAAGGCGAAAACGGCGAAATTCGCATCGACGGACAGCCGCTGGACGATGTGACGCAAACCAGTCTGCGGCGTCAGATCGGGATGGTCACGCAGGAAACCGCCATGTTCAATCGATCGGCCCGTGACAACATCCTCTACGGACGGCCCGATGCGACCGAGGAGCATATGATTGAAGCGGCGCAAAAAGCGGAGGCGCATGATTTCATAACTCAACTGCAGGATCACAAGGGCCGCAAAGGGTATGACGCGCATCTGGGCGAGCGCGGGGTCAAGCTGTCCGGAGGCCAGAGACAAAGGATAGCCTTGGCGCGCGCAATTCTGAAGAACGCGCCGATCCTGGTACTGGACGAAGCCACCAGCGCGCTTGATTCCGAGGTTGAGGCCGCCATTCAGGCCGCGTTGCACCGCGTGATGGAAGGGAAAACCGTTCTGGCCATTGCACATCGGCTGTCCACCTTGTCGGAAATGGACCGGATCGTCGTCATGGAAGAGGGCCAGATCGCGGAAATCGGCACACATGCCGAGTTGCTAGAGAAAGAAGGTCTGTATGCCCGGTTCTGGAACCGCCAGTCAGGTGGGTTCATTCAGACCGACCCGTCCGATCAGGCCAGGGCGGCAGAATAGCGGCTTTTGTCCCAGATCACGGGCGGGTATCAGGCGGATATGCGCATAGACACGACGATAGAACGATTGGGGCATCAGGGCGACGGGATCGCCCAGGGTCCGTTGTATGCGGCGCGGGCATTGCCGGGCGAGCGGATCAGTGGGGTTGTTGACGGTACCCGCCTGACCGACATTCGCATCGAGGAACCCAGTTCCGACCGGGTTCAGGCGCCATGCCGACACTATAAGTCCTGCGGCGGATGCCAGTTGCAGCATGCCTCGGACTCGTTTGTCGCAGACTGGAAGCAGAGCGTGGTGCGCAGCGCCCTGACCATGCAGGGGATCGACGCGGAATTGCGGCCGATTTCGACCTCTCCGGCGCAATCCCGTCGCCGGGCGAGTTTTGCGGTTCGTCGCACCAAGAAAGGCGCATTGGCCGGGTTTCACGGTCGTGCCTCGGATGTGATCACCGCAGTGCCGGATTGCCGACTGCTGGATCCAGGGCTGATCTCCGCGCTGGGCATCAGCGAAGCCCTTTGTGTGCTGGGCGGCAGTCGCAAAGGCGTGCTGGCGGTGACGGCGACCCTGTCCGAGAACGGGCTGGATCTGGCCGTGAGTGGCGGCAAGCCGTTGGACGGGCCATTGGAGTTGGCGCTGGCGCAGGCCGCCGAGATGCATGGTTTGGCGCGGTTGTCCTGGGATAACGAGGTTATCGCCACTCGGGAACCGCCGGTTCAGCGATTCGGCCTGGCGCAGGTTGTTCCGCCGCCGGGCGCGTTCCTGCAGGCGACACGAGAGGGTGAGGCGGCGCTTGTGGCCGCAGTCCGGGAAATCACCGCACAGTCCGCGCGAGTCGCGGATCTGTTCGCTGGCTGTGGCACATTCAGCCTGCCACTTGCCTCACATGCTTCGGTTCACGCGGTCGAAGGTGACCGCGACATGATGCGTTCGCTGGATCGAGCCTGGCGCCAAACCCAGGGATTAAAGGCGGTCACGACAGAGGTCCGCGACCTGTTTCGGCAGCCGCTTTTGCCGGACGAGCTGCGCCATTTCGACGCCGTGGTCCTGGACCCTCCGCGCGCCGGAGCAGAAGCGCAGGTAGCAGAGCTGACACAGGCCATGATCCCTGTCATTGCCTATGTTTCCTGCAATCCCATCACCTTTGCGCGGGACGCAAAAAAGTTGATCCAGACAGGTTATCGATTGAATTGGGTGCAGGTGGTCGATCAGTTCCGCTGGTCATCGCACGTGGAACTTGCAGCTTCCTTCACGCTGCACCATACCGGCGCCGAGTGATCAGGAGCCGATTTATGGACATCCGCAGCCGACTTGAGCTTTTCCTGGACCGGCCCTGGATTAACCGGTTCATCACCGGTGTCATTCTGGTGAATGCCGTTTTGCTGGGGATGGAGACCTCGCCCAGCATCATGGAAAAGGCCGGTCCACTGATCGAGACGCTCGATGCCCTGTGTCTGGCCATCTTTATCGTTGAAATCGGGCTCAAGCTGATTGCGCAGGGGCCGAGGTTCTTTTTGTTCGGCTGGAACATCTTTGATTTCGTAATCGTCGGTATTGCTCTGATTCCGGGTGCGCAGGGTCTGTCGGTGTTGCGTGCCCTTCGGATCCTGCGGGTTTTGCGGGTGATCTCGGTTGCGCCGCGTTTGCGCCGCGTTGTCGAGGGCTTCATCACCGCTCTTCCCGGTATGGGCAGCGTGTTCCTGTTGATGGCGATCATTTTCTATATTGGAGCTGTCATCGCCACCGGACTGTTTGGCAAGAGCTTTCCCGATTGGTTCGGCGATCTGGGGCTGTCGGCCTACTCGCTGTTCCAGATCATGACGCTGGAAAGCTGGTCCATGGGGATCGTCCGCCCGGTGATGGATGTCTATCCGTATGCCTGGGCGTTTTTTGTGCCCTTTATCATGGTGACAACCTTTGCCGTGGTGAACCTTTTGGTCGGGCTTATTGTCAATTCCATGCAAGACGCGCATCATGAGGAAGATGACGAGCGAACCGATGCTTATCGTGACGAAGTTCTGGCACGGCTGGAGTCGATCGAGCGTCGTTTGGAAGATGCCGGGGTTCTGAACCCCAAAAAGTGATTTTGAGTTTGTGGCCGGTGGATGTATTCCCCGGCCGAGGTAAACAGGCAGAGACCGAATCATGAATCGTCGAGAATTCGGACTAGGCGCAATGGCGGCAACCGCATCTTTGGCGCTGGTCGGCTGCAGCAGCAGCAAGTTCAAGTTTTACAATGGCCCCGAGGTCACATCTGTCGTGGTCAACAAGGGCGCGCGCAGCATGTACCTGCTGCACCATGACGAGATACTTGAGCAATACAAGGTAGATCTTGGGTTTGCGCCCACTGGCGACAAGAAAGTCAAAGGCGACGGCAAGACGCCCGAAGGCACCTATTACATTGACCGGCGCAACCCCAACAGCCAGTTCCATCTGTCGTTGGGCATCTCTTATCCAAACGCACGCGATATTGCCGAGGCGCGTGCCTTGGGCCAGCCTGCCGGCGGGGACATATTTATCCATGGTCAGCCCAACAAGTTCAAGGCGAAGGGCAAAGATTGGACTGCCGGGTGCATTGCCGTGAAAAACCGCGAGATCGAACAGATCTATGCGATGGTCAAAGTCGGAACCGCGATCTCACTGAGGGCGTAAAGTACGGGGTCTGAAATGGGCGGGTCAGCCGCCCATTACCAAAGTCCACCAGATTTTACCGTTGTTTTCCTGGAACCAGGAGAACCCCATATTCACGGCGCGATTGTCCATGATCACGGCGCGGGTTCCGGGCTGGTCCATCCATGCCGCCAGGGTTTCCAGCTCGGTCTCATACGATTCGGAGATGTTTTCCCCGACCATGGGTCCGGAATATCCAGCGCGGCGCACCCGATCCAGCGGAGACGACCCGTCAGAGCCGAAATGCCAGGGCCGATTCTGTACAGACATATCGCGCGAATGGGTGGCAGCGGCCGAGTTGAGCTGAGAGTTCAGCGTCACTTGGTTCAGTCCAGATGCTGAACGCAAGGCGTTGACCGAATCAAGCATTCGGTACTGCAGTTTCGAGGCATCGCCCCTGATGCGATATACTTTCTGAGAGGGGCCGCTCGACGATCCCGTCGATTCGTAAGAAGCTCCGCAAGCGGACAGCAGAAACAAACCGCTGAGCAACAGGATAAAAATACGCGTCATGTTCCACCCGGTTTCATTGGACATCTTTGCAGATACCGTGCGGACGGCTTGGGTGCAAATGCACAAACACGTCAATCGAACGGCACAAGCGCCTTTGATTTGCGACTGCGGCTTTCCAGTCATATTATACCTGTTATCGCAGGAGCAATGAGCCAGAGTATTAACGATGACCAACAAACCGTTCCGCACCCCGACTCGCCGCCATTTTCTGGCTGGCACCGCCGCCTTGATCGGAGCGCCGGCGCTGGCCGCTGAAGATGAAGAACAGGCGTATGATCCGCTGAGACCACCGCCAGAACCGGAACCGCCGGTGGCACGAAACATCTCAAGTTTTCGTGGAATCAGCTGGCAGCCCTATTTCAGCAACACCCGCAACGGCGCGATCTTGGTCGACACGGTCAGCCGGGCGCTGCATTTTTGGTCTGATGACCAATCTGTCTACAAATTGTTTCCATCCAGCGTTCCGCTGACGGATGAGATGACCAGGCGTGGTCGAACAAGTGTGATCCGCAAGGTCGAAGGCCCCAGCTGGGCGCCAACCCCGTCCATGAAGAAACGCAACCCGGAATGGCCGTCCTATATTCCACCAGGGCCGGACAATCCGCTGGGCACCCACGCGCTGTACCTGAGTTGGAAGTACTACCGGATCCACGGAACCCATGACACGCGCAAGATTGGGCGCCGTTCATCGAATGGGTGCATCGGGCTGTACAACGAGCACATCGCAGAGCTGTACAGCTACACCAAAGTCGGCACGCAAGTGTTGCTAATTTGACGACATTTTGCCCCTCCAAGGGGGTGATCCAGCAACAAGCGTTTGCATTCAATCCGCTTTGCTGGTTAGAAAAAGTCACGAGGTAAGACTTGGGTGCGCGGTTTTGTTTGTGTGAGCCGCGCAAATTCTGGAGGTTAATATGAAGAAACTCGTTCTCGCCGCTGCCCTGGCTGGCGCCGCATCGACCGCATCCGCAGGCAACCTGGCTGAGCCGGTTGTAGAGCCGCCGGTCATCATCGAAGAAACCGGTGGCTCGTCGAGCGGCTGGGTTCTGCCGCTGATCCTGCTGGTTCTGGTTGGCGCGGCTGTTGCAAGCAACTAAGCTGCACGCGACTACTACACTTGGAAAAGGCGGCAGGTTCACCTGCCGCCTTTTTCATGTCTGGCTCGGCGTTTACTCCGCCATCTGTCGCTGCCGCCCTTAGTCTATCCAGCCTGACAGGTTCTCGGAGATGACCGCACCCAATGCGGCGATATGGGCGTCGTCGTCGTTGAGACAGAGGATATAGGTAAACGACTTTCCCCCAGCCTCTTCAAAGCTTTCGCGAATCTCTTCGTTGATCTCTTCGAGCGTCTCGATGCAATCGGCCGAAAAAGCCGGGGCGCAGACGGCGATGTTCGTCTTGCCGTCCTTGGCAAGCCGCGCGACATCCTCGACCGTATACGGCTTCAGCCACTCCTCCGGGCCAAACCTTGACTGGAACGTCGAGGTGATGTCGGAGTCGGCCCAACCCAGACGTTCTTTCAGCAGGCGCGTGGTCTTGACGCACTGGCAGTGGTACGGATCGCCCTGTGTCAGATACCGCTGCGGCATTCCGTGGTAGGAACACACGAGAATGTCTGGCCGGGTATCCATCGCGGCATAGGCGCGTTCGATCGACTGCGCCAGCGCATCAATATAGGTCGGGTGATCGAAATAGGCAGGCACGGTGCGAGCCGCGGGTTGCCAGGGTTCGTCCATGAGCGAGCGAAAGAACTGGTCGTTGGCGGTAGCCGTCGTCGCTCCGGCGTATTGCGGGTACAGTGGAAAGAACAGAACTTTGTCGCATCCGGCGGCGACCATTTCCTGAACCTTGCTTTTCGTCGACGGGTTTCCATAACGCATGCAGAAATCGACCATGACCCTGTCGCCGTAACGCGCGTGCATCGCGGCCTTGAGTTTCTCGGTCTGCGCCTTTGTGATCGTCATCAGGGGGCTTTCGCCGGCGTCTTCGTTCCAGATCGACTTATAAGCTGCGCCGCTCGAAAACGGGCGTTTTGTCAGGATGATGCCCTGCAAAATGGGTTGCCATTTCCATGCGGGATAATCGATCACCCGCTTGTCCGAGAGAAATTCGTTCAGGTAACGTCGCATCGACCAGTAGTCGTAGCCATCCGGAGTTCCCAGATTGGCAACCAGAATGCCGACGCGGCGCGCCGGCAGTTTGGGATGATCCTCGGGGGCGTGTGCGGGACGTGCTGCAATGGTCATGTTTTGATCCTGGATCAGGGGCGTCGAAAGGCGGAGTTAGCGGGTTTCGCGCGCGGGTCAATCGGGCAATTTTGTTTCCGTGGTGTTCAGGGCATCTGCCAGCCGCGCCTGCGCCGAGCCAGGGCGCAGGGGTTTGGGTTGGCTGTCGGCAGGGGCCCAACCGGTGAGACCCACAATTTCAAAGCTGGCGGGGATGAGGCCGTCGTGATCTCTGAAATGATCGCGATACAGGGCTTCTGCTCGGTAAAAGATCGATTTTCGACTGGGGCGGCGCAACCGGCCAGTCAGCGCGTTGGTTTCTCCCATGGCCCGCAAATCGTGCATCAGGTGGCGCAGGTCGCGATATTGAGCGGTCAGCGTCAGGCTGTCGGCCACCGGCATGTTTAGGCCCGCCCGCTGGAGCAGTGCACCAAGATCGCGGATTTCACCCATCGGGGCAATCCTAGGCGACAGACCACCGGTCTCTTCGATTTCGGCCTGTCCCAGAACCGCGCGCAACTCTTGCAGTGTCTGTCCTCCCAACAGCAGGGCGATCAACAGCCCGTCTTCCCTGAGGGCGCGGCGGCACTGGATCAACTGGCCGACGGGATCGTTGGCCCAGTGCAGGCACATGGCATGGATCACCAGATCGTGGGCGGTCTCGTCCAGATCGAGCGTGTCATTGTCGGCGACCAGCCGGGCCTCGGGCATGGCTTTGGCCCAGACATCGGCAAAGGGGGTCACAATGGCAGGTGACGTAAACGTCCTGTTAACCATGGCCAGACGATCCTGAGCTTCTTCGACTGCTGCCCGGTGCAGGAAAAGGGCATCGTTGCGAATTCTGCGGCGATGGGCCGCGAGCGCGGGGCGGTCAAACAAGGTGGGCATGGTGTCAGGTGCAGATTTCATGGGCGCAAACTAGGGCCTTGCGAGCCGGGATTCAAACAGCAGTGGAGCTGCTTTATCCACCGCGTTGCATTGGCTGCGGCGAGATGGTCGAAAGCGATTTTGGTCTTTGCGGAACCTGCTGGCGTGAAACGCCTTTTATTGGCGGCACCGTCTGCGAAAGCTGCGGGGTGCCATTGATGGGCGCACCGGATGGAGAAAAACTGGAGTGCGATGAATGTATGACCACGCCCCGACCCTGGGCACAAGGCCGGGCGGCGTTGTTGTACGAAGGCAGGGCACGGCGGATGGTGCTGAGCCTGAAGCACGGCGACCGGAGTGAAATCGCCCGACCGGCGGCCCGCTGGTTGCTGCAGTCGGCCAAGCCGCTGACGACATCTAAAACACTTGTTGTTCCAGTCCCGTTGCATTGGAGTCGCCTGGTCAAGCGCCGTTTCAATCAGTCCGCGCTGCTGGCACAGGCGCTGGCGCAATTGGGTGGGTTTGAATACTGCCCCGATTTGCTGGTCCGGCACCAGCGGACCGATTCGCTGCAAGGGAAGTCACCGAAACAGAGGACCGAGATACTGAAAGAGGCGATTTCGGCCCATCCGTCGCGAGGCCAAAGGGCAACCGGGCGTCAGATCCTTTTGATAGATGACGTGATGACCACAGGCGCAACACTGGCTGCCTGCGCTTTGGCCTGTCAGGCCAAATCTGCGCAGGAGGTAAACATTCTGACTCTGGCACGCGTTGCAAAGACGCCCTAAATCCGTGACAAAGGCCCGACACCAGAGGATGCGCGAATGAAACCGGTAGAAATTTATACCTCGCCGCTGTGCGGGTTTTGCCATGCCGCCAAGCGGTTGCTGAACAAAAAGGGCGTGACCTATTCCGAGATCGACGTGTTGGCCGACCCCGGACGCAAGCCGGAAATGATCCAGCGCGCGAACGGTAGACGGACCGTTCCGCAGATCTTTATCGGTGAAACCCATGTGGGCGGTTGCGACGATCTTTTCGAACTGGAACAGGACGGCAAGCTGGATGCGTTGCTGGCTGCGGGATGAAAACCGCTCTGATCCAGCTGTGTTCGGGCGACGATCCACAGGAAAACATGTCGCAAACACAGTGGTTTGTCGCCGAAGCGGCGGCAGAGGGCGCCGAATTTGTTCTGACTCCCGAAGTGACGAATTGTGTCTCGGGCAGCCGCACGCGGCAGCAAGAGGTGCTGCGCCACGAACACGACGACCCGACGCTGGCCGCGCTGCGCCAGCAGTCCGAGGAGCTTGGGATCTGGGTGCTGATCGGGTCCTTGGCGCTAAAGACCGATGATCCTGACGGCCGGTTTGCCAACCGGTCCTTCCTGATTTCGCCGCAGGGTCGGATCGTGGCGCGTTACGATAAGATCCACATGTTCGACGTGCAGGTCACTGCCGAGGAAACATATCGCGAATCAGCCGGGTACCGCCCCGGAGATCGGGCCGTCGTGGCCGAGACCCCGTTTGGCCCGGTGGGCCTGTCGGTGTGCTATGATCTGAGGTTCCCTCATCTTTACCAGGCTTTGGCGCTGGCCGGGGCGCGGGTTCTGACGATTCCGGCGGCGTTTTCACCGGTCACCGGCGCGGCGCACTGGGAGCCGATCCTCCGCGCGCGGGCCATTGAAACCGGGTGTTTTGTCCTGGCCCCAGCGCAAACGGGCACGCACCCGACGACCCGTGGAAAACAGCGTCGCACCTACGGCCACTCAATGGCCGTTTCCCCTTGGGGCGAGGTCTTGGTCGATGGTGGTGCAAAGCCGGGAATACATGTCTTTGACATGGATGCTGCATCCGTTGATGATGCACGTCGCAAGGTGCCCTCACTGAACCATATCCGGCCTTTCGAAGGGCCCTGACTTATCGACGCCATGAACGATGACACAAATGCCCTCGCGGTCACGCTGTTCAGCGAGATTCTGACCGCAGACCAGTTGCTGCGCAACCGGCTCAGTCGCGTGTTACCGAAAGGAATGGAGATTTCGCATTTCTCGGTGCTGAACCATTTGGTGGTGGTTCATGACGAACGGACCCCGGCGCAACTGGCCGAGACATTTCACGTCACCAGAGGCGCGATGACCAACACGTTGAACAAGCTGGAATGGGCCGGCTACATCCATATCCGCCCGGACTGGGACGATGCGCGTCGCAAGATGGTGGCGATCAGCCCGGCGGGAAAACAGGCGCGTGATCAGGCTATTGCGGCGATTGCCCCGCTGATCAACAAGGTGGTGCATGAGCTGGGTACCGGCCGGGTCCGGTCCGCCCTGCCGGTGTTGCGTGATTTACGGGTGCGGCTGGAACAGACCTGACAGGCGCTATTTCAAGGCGTCATGCACGTTCGAAGGCAGGAATTCGGTCAGCCGGTATTCTGCCACCTGTGCGGTTACAAACGGATCTGAAGCCAGGTAATCGCGCGCTGCATCAGCTGATTCGGCCATCATGACAATGACGCCGCCGGTGCGCGGCACCTTGGCGCCCGAAGCGATGAACCGCCCCTCTGCATAGGCACGGCGAACGAAATCAAGATGTGGTTCGATCACCTGCTGCACGTCGGACATCGGCACTGTGTATTCGATATCGACGATGAACAGGTTAGTCTTTTCGGGAATGACGGGCATCTGTGTTTTCCTCAGGCCGGGTTCGTGCTGGCAGTGACGTAGTTAACGCTCAGGTCCCGGTCGGAGATGCTCCAGTTCCAGGTGATCGGGTTGAAAACAAAGCCCTTGCGATCGACCGGGTTCAGCCCGGCATTTCGCAGCAGGTCGAACAGTTCGTCCGGAGTGATGAACTTAGACCAGTCATGCGTGCCCCGTGGTAACCAGCGCATCACCACCTCTGCCCCAACAATCGCGACGGCAAAGGATTTAGGGTTGCGGTTGATGGTTGAACAAACGTGCAAACCACCCGGTTTCAGAAGCGTTTTACAGGCGGTCAGGAATGAGAGCGGGTCGGCAACATGTTCCACGACTTCCATGTTCAGAACCACATCGAACCGTTCACCTGCCTCGGCCAGTGCTTCTGCGGTTGTATGCCGGTAGTCGATGGAAAGCCCGGATTGTTCGGCGTGCACGCGAGCAACCGGTATGTTGCCCGCAGCTGCGTCCGCGCCGACCACCTCGGCGCCCAGGCGTGCCATCGGCTCTGACAGTAGCCCGCCGCCACAGCCGATATCCAGCAACCTAAGACCTGCAAAGGGGTTTTGGTCCCGCAGGTCGCGGTCGAATTCACCTGCGATCTGGCGGGTTATGTAGTCCAGCCGGCAGGGGTTAAGCATGTGCAGCGGCTTGAATTTACCGGTGGGATCCCACCATTCCGCTGCCATCGCCTCGAATTTTGCGACCTCCGCTGGGTCAACTGTGGTTTGAGACGCTTGCATTCCAGTCTCCGTTCGATCTTTTATCCTAGGACGCTAATATAGGGCTGTAATGGACAAGTACCCGGACCAAAAGCGCGCAGTGCAATATCTTCACCCGCCGATCGAGCCGTTCGATCAGCGGATGATGGATGTTGGTCAGGGGCATCGCATCTATGTTGAGCAATGCGGTAACCCGAACGGCGTGCCCGTTGTGGTTTTGCATGGCGGGCCGGGTGGCGGGTGCAGCCCCGCGATGCGCAGGTACTTCGACCCCAAGGTTTATCGGATCGTTCTTTTCGATCAGCGCGGCTGTGGCCGGTCCCGCCCCCATGCCTCGGTCGAGGACAACACGACCTGGCACCTCGTTGCCGACATAGAACGGATCCGACGCGAGCTGGGGATAGAGGCCTGGATCGCTTTTGGCGGAAGTTGGGGCGCCACGCTGGCGCTGGTCTATGCACAGACCCACCCCGAGCGGGTGACGAACCTGATTCTGCGTGGTGTGTTCCTGATGACCAAGGCGGAACTGGACTGGTTCTATGGCGGTGGGGCGGGTCGGTTCTGGCCGGAAACCTGGGCACGGTTCGTCGAACCAGTGCCTGTGGCCGAACGCGGTGACTTGATCGCGGCCTACAACAAGCGGTTGTTTTCAGGCGATTCGGCTGAGGAGGTCCGGTTTGGTCGGTCGTGGTCGGCTTGGGAGAACGCTCTGGCGTCTATACATTCCAGCGGCAATGCAGGGGAAAGCCCCGGAGAGTACGCGCGCGCCTTTGCGCGGCTTGAAAACCACTATTTCATCAACAACGGATTTCTGGAGTTCGATGGACAGATCCTGGCGAACATGGGTCGGATCTCGCACATTCCCGGCGTCATTGTTCAGGGGCGATATGACATGATTTGTCCGCCAAGTGCCGCATGGCGGATAAGCGAGCTTTGGCCCGCATCCGAGCTGAAAATGGTGCGCAACGCCGGCCACGCCCTGTCAGAACCTGGTATCAGTGCCGAATTGGTTCGGGTCATGGATCGCCTCGCCGAGGATTTCGCATGACACGGATCGACCGCCGCGCATTGTTTACATCGGGTGCCGCCGCGGCGCTTTTGGCGGCAAGCGGGGTGTCTTTGCAGTCTGACCCTCGCACAGGCGGGCAGCTTCGGATAGCGGTGCCAAGAGGCGATGGCAGCCTGGAGTCGATTGTACGTGGTGCGGTCTTTGACCAATTGACCGAAATCGGCCCGGACGGTGTTCTTCGCCCCGAACTCGCACAGTCGTGGAACGGAAGTTCCGATGCCCGCAGCTGGCATTTCATGTTGCGCGACGGGGTGCGGTTCCACGACGGAACGGCTTTGACGGCTCAGCATGCCGCCGACGCGTTGGGAGCGCGTGATCTCGCGAATCTGTTGCGGATTGAAGCGAGTGATGAGCGGACGCTCAAGATCGAATTGGCGCGCGGAAATCCGGACCTGCCATTCCATCTTGCGGCGCCGGAGCTGGCGATCGAACGAATCGCGGAAGACGACCGCGCAGCGCGGTTTGTTGGAACCGGGGTCTACCGGGCCGACCGGATGCACGAAGGACGCGGGTTCTTTGGGCGCAAGGTCGACTCCCACTACAAGGCAGGACGGGCCGGATGGGTAGATACGGTGGAAGTCGTGGTGATCCCTGACCCACGAGTGCGGGCAGAGGCGCTGCGCGATGGATTTGTCGATGTCGCGGCGCTCCCGTGTTCGCAGGAGTTAATCGGGCGCGGTGAGTTCCAGTTTCATCCGACGGTTGAAGATATGGCCCTGGCGGCGCGGGCCGGTGTTGGCCTGCCAAAGCGCATCGGCGCACGCACCCCCCTGGATGACGGCCGGATCGCCGAGCGCTGGTGGATTGCCTGAAATTGCGCGCGGGGTCGCAAAGCCAGTGGCGGGGGTATTTGTGTCAAGAAAGGAGCGGGGGGTTGCAGATTCGGTAAGCTGAGCGTATATGCCCGGATAACAGCGGCGCGTCGGGCTTCGGCCCCAGGCTCCACCGGAAAGTTCGACGGGCCGCGTGCCCGTTTTTTTGTGCCTGACAAGAGCGCCTGCTAACTGATGACCAACGACCTGATAGCAAAGGCGGCGATAGATCGCCGCATGGCCGAGATCGTCACTCCGGTGATCGAAGATCTGGGATTTGAACTGGTGCGCATTCGGCTGATGTCCGGAAAGACCACCACGCTTCAGATCATGGCCGACAAGCCGGACGGCGGTATCGAGGTGGATGATTGCGCCGAGATTTCGAACGCCGTCAGCGCCGTTATGGATGTCGAAGACCCGATTCTGGATGAATACACTTTGGAAGTGTCGAGCCCGGGTATCGACCGGCCGCTCACGCGATTGAAGGATTTCGAAGCCTTCGAGGGCTACGAGGCCAAGCTGGAGACCGCTGAACTGATCGATGGCCGTCGTCGGTTCAAGGGGGAACTCGCCGGGATCGAGGGCGACGAGGTTCTGATCAACATCGAAGAAGGCACGATCGGACTGAAGTTTGACTGGCTGAGCGACGCCAAGCTGGTGCTGACCGATGATCTGATCAAGGAAATGCTGCGCCAGCGAAAAGTGGCAGGCGCCCTGAACGAAGACAAGTTTGACGAAATCGAGACCGAAGGGTCCGTCGAGGAGGATATGTGATGGCTATCACTTCTGCCAACCAGCTGGAGCTTCTGCAGACCGCAGAGGCCGTGGCCCGTGAAAAGATGATCGATCCCGGTCTGGTTGTCGATGCGATGGAAGAAAGCCTCGCCCGGGCTGCCAAGTCCCGCTATGGCGCGGAAATGGACATCCGCGTGTCGATCGACCGCAAGACCGGCAAGGCGACATTCACCCGCGTTCGCACCGTGGTCGAGGATGACGAGCTGGAGAATTACCAGGCCGAGTTCACCGTCGAGCAGGCCAAGCAGTATATGGCCGATCCCAAAGTTGGCGACACGTTTGTCGAAGAAGTTCCGCCGGTGGAAATGGGCCGGATCGCGGCGCAATCGGCCAAGCAGGTGATTCTGCAGAAGGTGCGCGAAGCAGAGCGCGATCGTCAGTACGAGGAATTCAAGGACCGCGCCGGAACCATTATCAACGGTCAGGTCAAGCGCGAGGAATACGGCAACGTCATCGTCGACGTTGGCGCTGGCGAAGCCATCCTGCGGCGCAACGAAAAGATCGGCCGTGAAAGCTATCGCCCGAACGACCGCATCCGCTGCTACATCAAGGATGTGCGCCGTGAACCGCGCGGACCGCAGATTTTCCTGTCGCGCACCGCGCCGGAATTCATGGCCGAACTGTTCAAGATGGAAGTGCCGGAAATCTATGACGGCATCATCGAGATCAAGGCCGTTGCCCGGGATCCCGGTTCGCGGGCCAAGATCGCCGTGATTTCCTATGACGGATCCATTGACCCTGTCGGCGCCTGCGTCGGTATGCGCGGTAGCCGCGTGCAAGCGGTTGTGAACGAGCTTCAGGGCGAAAAGATCGACATCATCCCGTGGAACGAGGATCAGCCGACCTTCCTGGTGAATGCGCTGCAGCCTGCCGAGGTGACCAAGGTCGTTCTCGACGAAGAAGCAGAGCGCATTGAAGTCGTGGTGCCCGAAGAGCAGCTGTCGCTGGCGATTGGTCGCCGCGGTCAGAACGTGCGCCTGGCCAGTCAGCTGACCGGCCTGGACATCGACATCATGACCGAGGAAGAGGAAAGCGCGCGTCGCCAGAAGGAATTCGAGGCACGCACCGGCCTGTTTATGGAAACGCTGGATCTGGACGAGTTCTTTGCCCAGTTGCTGGTGTCGGAAGGCTTCTCCAACCTCGAAGAGGTTGCCTATGTTGAACTGGACGAACTGCTGGTGATCGATGGTGTCGATGAAAGCACCGCTGCTGAGCTGCAGGCTCGGGCCCGCGACTATCTCGAGGCGCAGGCCAAGGCTGCTCTCGAGAATGCCCGCGCGCTGGGCGTCGAGGATAGCCTGGTTGAATTCGACGGCCTGACACCCCAGATGATCGAAGCTTTGGCCAAGGACGGCGTCAAGACGCTGGAAGATTTCGCAACCTGTGCGGATTGGGAACTGGCTGGTGGCTGGACCACGGTGAATGGTGAGCGAATCAAGGATGATGGCCTGCTGGAGCCTTTCGATGTCTCGCTGGAAGAGGCGCAAAACCTGGTGATGACGGCCCGCATTCTGTTGGGTTGGGTCGATCCGGCTGATCTGGAAGCCGAAGCTGAGGAAGACGGCGACGACATCGAAACCGAAACTGACGAGGAGGCCGGGGCCTGATCTCAGGCCCCGCGGGCTTTGACATGGGACGCGGTGGCGCCTCAAAGGACCGGGCCGACGGTCCAGACCGCAAGTGCATTGCCACGGGTGAGGTACAGCCAAAATTCGGGCTGATCCGCTTTGTGGCAGGGCCAGATGGTCAGATCGTTCCGGATGTTCTGGGCAAATTGCCAGGACGAGGGGTATACGTGTCTGCGGACCGGGCCGCCCTAGAGGCGGCCATCAAGAAAAAGCTGTTTGCCCGTGGGCTTAAACAGCAGGTTTCGGTTCCGGATGGTTTGATCGATGTTGTTGAGCGCCAATTGGTGCGTCGGGTCATCGATCTTCTGAGCCTGGCACGGAAGTCGGGTGACGCGGTTGCAGGGTATGAAAAGGTCAAGTCCTGGCTCGATACCGAACAGGCTCAGGTCTTGTTGCAAGCGGTCGACGGATCAGGTCGCGGCAAGTCGAAACTGAGTACGCCACATTTTGGCCGGTACATCGGCTGGTTGACCGCGGATGAGCTTGGCATGGCCTTTGGTCGTCAAACTGTGATACATGCCGCGCTCGCCTCTGGTGGACTCGGTCAACGTGTTGTAGAGGAAGCGCAGCGGTTGCGTGGATTGCGCGAAACGTACGGTGGCAACGGCCACCGGGAAGGATAAAGAGCTTTATGAGCGATAGTGACGGCAAAAAGACTTTGGGTCTGCGTGGTGGGGGTTCCCGTCCGGGGAATGTGAAACAGAGTTTCAGCCATGGTCGGACCAAGAATGTCGTGGTGGAAACCAAGCGCAAGCGCGTTGTGGTGCCCAAGCCGGGTGCTGGAAAAGCTGGCGGTGCGTCTGCTGCCCCGATTGGCGATCCGTCGCGGCGTCCGGCCGGGATTACGGATGCGGAAATGGCGCGTCGGCTAAAGGCGGTTCAGGCCGCAAAAGCACGCGAATCCGAGGAAGCCGCACAACGCGAAGCGGAAGAAAAAGCGCGCGCCGAAGAGCGTGAGCGCCGCCGTGCAGAGGCCGAGGCCAAGGAGCGTGAACAGCGCGAAGCCGAGGAGCGGGCCCGTGAAAGGGCCGAGCAGGAAGAGCGCGCGCGCAAGGAGGCCGAGGAGGCTGCCAAACGTGCTGCGGCTGCACCTGCGCCGGCACCTAAAGCGGACGATAGCCGTGGACCGGCAGCCAACAAACCGGCACCGTCGCAGGCACCGCGCAAAGCTGATCGTGAGCGTGAGCAGCGCCAGAACCGCGGCAAGGGCCGCGATGACGATGGCCGCCGTTCCGGCAAGCTGACCCTGAACCAGGCTCTGCGTGGTGGTGAGGGTGGACGCCAGCGGTCCATGGCCGCGATGAAGCGAAAGCAGGAACGCGCGCGTCAAAAAGCCATGGGCGGACCGGTCGAACGGGAAAAGGTTGTCCGTGAAGTTCAGCTGCCTGAAGCGATCGTGGTCAGCGAATTGGCCAACCGCATGGCGGAACGTGTCGGCGAGGTTGTCAAATCGCTGATGCAGATGGGCATGATGGTTACTCAGAACCAGACCATTGATGCCGATACAGCCGAGCTGATCATTGAGGAGTTCGGCCACAAGGTCGTGCGGGTGTCTGACGCTGACGTCGAAGATGTCATTCAGACAGTCGAGGACGATGAGGGCGATCTGGTTCCGCGTCCTCCGGTGGTCACCATCATGGGCCACGTTGACCACGGCAAGACTTCGCTGCTGGATGCCATCCGGAACGCCAAGGTCGTGTCGGGTGAAGCGGGCGGCATCACGCAGCATATCGGCGCGTACCAGGTGAAGACCGACAGCGGCCAGCTGCTGACCTTCCTCGATACACCGGGCCACGCGGCCTTTACGTCGATGCGGTCGCGCGGTGCGCAGGTCACGGACATCGTTGTTCTGGTTGTCGCGGCGGACGATGCGGTGATGCCGCAGACGATCGAGGCGATCAATCACGCCAAGGCGGCGGACGTTCCGATGATTGTGGCGATCAACAAGATCGACAAGCACGATGCGGATCCGGACAAGGTGCGGACCGACCTGCTGCAGCACGAAGTGATTGTTGAAAAGATGTCTGGCGAGGTGCAGGACGTCGAAGTTTCGGCGATCACGGGCCAGGGTCTGGACGAACTGCTCGAAGCGATTGCGCTGCAGTCCGAAATTCTGGAACTGAAAGCCAACCCGAATCGGGCGGCACAAGGCGCCGTGATCGAGGCGCAGCTGGACGTTGGTCGCGGTCCTGTGGCCACGGTTCTGGTGCAGACTGGCACACTGAACCAAGGCGACATCTTTGTCGTCGGCGAACAGTGGGGCAAGGTCCGGGCCATGGAGAACGACAAAGGCGCGCGCGTCAAATCAGCTGGCCCGTCGGTACCAGTTGAGGTTCTGGGTCTGAATGGCACGCCCGAAGCGGGCGACGTCCTGAACGTGGTCGAAACCGAGGCGCAGGCACGCGAGATCGCTGAATATCGCGAGAAAGCGGCCAAGGAGAAACGCGCCGCAGCCGGAGCCGCGACCACGCTGGAACAGCTGATGGCCAAAGCCAAGGAAGACGAGAGCGTCGCTGAACTGCCGATTCTCGTCAAAGCCGACGTGCAGGGTTCTGCCGAGGCTATCGTTCAGGCGATGGAAAAGATCGGCAACGACGAAGTTCGCGTGCGCGTGCTCCACTACGGTGTCGGCGCGATCACGGAAACAGATGTTGGCCTGGCCGAAGCTTCTGGTGCGCCGATCATGGGTTTCAACGTGCGGGCCAACGCCAGCGCGCGGAACACAGCGAACCAGAAAGGGGTCGAGATCCGGTACTATTCGGTGATCTACGACCTTGTAGACGACGTGAAAGCGGCCGCCAGCGGTCTGCTGAGCGCCGAGATTCGCGAGAAGTTCATCGGTTATGCCGAGATCAAAGAGGTCTTCAAAGTGACCGGCGTTGGCAGAGTTGCCGGCTGTCTGGTTACCGAGGGCGTTGCCCGCCGGTCGGCCGGTGTGCGCCTGCTGCGGGACAACGTGGTGATCCACGAGGGGACGTTGAAAACCCTCAAGCGCTTCAAAGACGAAGTGTCGGAAGTCCAGTCGGGTCAGGAATGCGGCATGGCCTTTGAAAATTACGAGGACATCCGCGAAGGCGATGTGATCGAGATTTTCGAGCGCGAAGAGGTAACGCGGACGCTCGACTAGGCCGCGTCGCGCCAGATTCGGTTTCGGTAACGGAACCAGAGCCTACAAGAAAAGGGGGACAGCGCCGTGCGTGCTGTCCCCCTTTTTCTTCTGGTTTTTGTGGTCTGAAAGGTCTGAAGCTAAGCCGCGGCCACAACAGGCCTGCCTTCGTACACATTGTTGCCGACCCGAACGGCGATCTTGCCATTCGGAAGCGACCGGACAAACGTACCTTGAATAGAGACGCACGTGCCGACTGTGATGGTTCGAAGCAAGTCAAATCCTCCCCAAAAGAACTGGACGTCTTCAGTATATTCATAAAAAGAAAATAAAAAATGCTTAATCGTGTTACAAAACAGCTAATTTTTTCGGTTTTCGTACAAAATATAGGCAAACTGTGGATAACTCACCCAATATGAGGGGTGGAGTAACACGCCATCCACTCTCCTTTAAGGGTGCTACTGATTCGTCACAGCCAGTCACGAAGGATAGGAATCAACGGAATATCCGCCGGCGGCATCGGGTAATCGCGCAGATCGCGGGCGCGGACCCATTTCAAGGTTTGCCCCTCGCGGGGACGCGGAGACCCCTCCCATTTGCGACAGGCGAACAACGGCATCAGCAAATGAAAATCATCGTAGCTGTGGCTTGCGAAGGTGAGCGGCGCTAGGCAAGAGGCCCAGGTGTTGATTCCGAGCTCCTCTTCCAATTCGCGGATCAGAGCCACCTCGGGCGTCTCGTTGTTTTCGACTTTACCACCTGGAAACTCCCACATGCCGGCCATGCTTTTGCCTTCCGGGCGTTGCGCTAGCAGCACCCTGCCGTCAACGTCAATCAAGGCAACCGCCGAAACCAGAATCGTCTTCATGATCGGTAATCGGCGTTGATGCTGATGTAGCCATGCGTCAGATCGCAGGTCCAAACGGTTGCTCTGCCTTCCCCCAGACCCAGATTGACGTGAATCACCAGATCCTGCTGCTTCATGTAGGTAGCGGCGTCGCTTTCGCTATAGTCAGGGCTGACCCAGCCGTTTTCGGCGACCAGAAGATCGCCAAACCAGATCGACAACAAATCCCGATCCGCAGCCGCGCCAGATTTGCCAATGGCCATGACCACTCGGCCCCAGTTCGGGTCTTCTCCTGCGATGGCCGTCTTGACCAGGGGTGAGTTGGCAATGGACAAGCCGTGTGTTTTTGCGTCCGTATCGTTGGCCGCGCCGGTCACTCGGATTTCGACAAATTTTGTGGCACCTTCTCCGTCGCGGACGACCTGATGCGCCAGATCCAGCATCACCTCATGCAAAGCGGCGGAGAAGCCTTCGTTTCCTGAAACATCAACACCCGAAGCGCCTGTGGCGCAGACCATCAGGCTGTCGGACGTCGATGTATCGCTGTCGACTGTTATGCAGTTGAACGTGCTGTCCGAATGCTTTGACACCAGGCCTTGCAGTTGATCATGAGGGATCGCGCCATCAGTAAAAATGTAGACCAGCATGGTCGCCATGTCCGGCGCGATCATCCCCGAACCCTTGGCGATACCGGCAATAGAGACTGTTTTCCCGCCGACCGAGAGCTGTCTGGACGCGCCCTTGGCAAAGGTATCGGTGGTCATGATCGCCCGCGCTGCTTTGTCGATTGCATCGCTGGCAAGGTCGGCGTTCAGGTCGCCAAGCTTTGCAACGATCCGGTCATGCGGCAGCGGTTCGCCGATGACACCAGTCGAGGCTGTGAACACGCGCTCCTGAGGGCAGCCGGTGATCTGGGAAACGGCCTGGGTCAGTTCTGATACAGATGTCTGACCGTAGTGACCGGTAAAGGCGTTCGAGTTTCCGGAATTCACCAGAATCGCGGCGCCTGCATCAGACGCGCCGCCCAACTTTGCCTGACAGTCCAGCACCGGCGCAGAACGGGTCGCAGAGCGGGTGAAAACTCCGGCCACAGATGTACCGGGGGCCAGCAACGCCAACATCACATCATCACGCCCTTGATACCGAACACCGGCGGCTGCTGTGGCAAAGGTCACACCCGAGACTTCCGGAAGATCCGGAAAATTTTTGGGGGCCAACGGGGAAACAGGCAATGATTTCGCCACAGTATCAGTTCCTTACCAGATCAACATTCTGCAGAATTTCAGGTGACAGCCCTTCGATCTCGGGCCGCTCAACCTTGGCTGCACTCATCAATTCGTCGACCCGGGCCTCAAAAGCCCGTTGGCGCAGTTCGTCCGCGATTTCACCGCCGACTTCTTCAAACGACGGCGCTGCGGATTTGCGCTTTTCGTTCAGCTTGATGACGTGCCAGCCGAACTGGGTCTGAACCGGATCCGAGATTTGCTGTGGCTGCAGTGATTCCACTGCAGCTTCGAATTCCGGCACCATTCGGCCCGTGCCGAACCACCCGAGTTCACCACCCGACGGCCCGGACGGCCCTGTCGATTTTTCCTTGGCGGTCTCTGCGAAATCCGCGCCCTGATCCAGCGCAGTCTTGATTGCCTGCGCCTCTTCCTCGGTTTCGACCAGAATATGAGACGCGTTATATTCGTCCCCGCCGAAACCGTCGGCATATTTTTCGTCGTACGCGGCCCGCACCCCGGCTTCGGAAACAGAGTCTGACATGATCTGTTCGATCACGTTGGCCGCGAGCAGAGCCCGGCGTTCGTTTTCGAGCGAGAGTTCAACAAACTGCGGCACGTCGTCCGTGTTCGATTGTTTCAGCGCATTTTGTTGGATCAGCTGGTCCAGAATGGCGTTGTACAGCACCTCGGGCGGCAGTTGCTGATACTGTTCGGGCAGGTTCGCCCGCGCAACAATCATATGCCCAAGGGTTATTTCCTCGCCGTTGACCCGTGCCACAACCGTGTCGGCGTCAGGCTCAGCCGCTGTCAGGGGCATTGCCAACATTGCCGAAACGGCAAAAGCCGACAGAAAAGTGAGACCTTTGGGCATTGATTCGTCCTATTCAGGGGCCGCGACCGGGCGCGGCGTTGACACTGTTTCACCCGACCCTTACATCGCCTTGTGGCCGTTGGGCCGGGCCGTCGTTCCCCCCGTATCTATGGGTTGTGCGCAAGACGGGCAAGCCTGACAGAACCACAAACACGGGCACGGAAAAGTCAGATCAGCCGGAGTGAGCATGCTGGGTATCGGAACAATCGCCAAAAAGGTTTTTGGCACACCGAACGACCGGAAAATCAAGGCGACGCGACCGCTGATCGAGCAGATCAACGCTCTTGAACCGGAGTTCGAAAAACTCAGCGACGAGGCGTTGAAAGAAAAGACCGCCGAGTTGCGCAAACGGGCGCTGAACGGGGAAGCGCTGGACGATCTGCTGCCCGAGGCCTTTGCCAATGTCCGCGAAGGCGCCAAGCGGGCGCTTGGCCTGCGCGCCTTTGACGTTCAATTGATGGGCGGGGTTTTCCTGCATCAGGGCAACATTTCCGAGATGAAGACGGGTGAAGGCAAGACGCTTGTCGCGACCTTTCCGGCCTATCTGAACGCCTTGACCGGCAAGGGTGTCCATGTGGTCACCGTCAACGATTATCTGGCAGGCCGTGACAGTGAATGGATGGGCAAGGTATTTGCCGCGCTGGGCATGACCACCGGCGTGATCTTCTCGGGAATGGATCAGGAGAGCAAGATCACGGCATATGAATGTGACGTGACCTACGGCACCAACAACGAATTCGGCTTCGACTATCTGCGCGACAACATGAAATCAGAGTTGAAGCAGATTTTTCAGAAGCACCATAACTTTGCCATCGTCGACGAGGTGGACAGCATCCTGATCGACGAGGCGCGCACGCCGTTGATCATTTCCGGACCTGCCGACGATCGGTCGGAACTTTATGTTACCATTGATGCGATCATCCCGTCGCTGACCGACGATCACTACGAGC
This sequence comes from Seohaeicola saemankumensis, assembly GCF_020171285.1. Taxonomy (GTDB): domain Bacteria; phylum Pseudomonadota; class Alphaproteobacteria; order Rhodobacterales; family Rhodobacteraceae; genus JAIUZI01. Next base: position 54,410 of record NZ_JAIUZI010000003.1, on the reverse strand, counting down.
TGGACGAAAAGACCCGTGGTGTGACCTTTACCGAAGACGGCAACGAGTTTCTTGAGCAGCAGTTGCACGCGCGCGGTTTGCTGGAAGACGGGCAAACGCTTTATGATCCGGAAAGCACGACGATCGTCCATCACGTCAATCAGGGTCTGCGCGCGCACAAGATCTATCAAAAAGACAAGGATTACATTGTCCGCGACGGCGAGGTTGTCCTGATCGACGAGTTTACCGGTCGCATGATGGCGGGCCGCCGTCTGTCTGATGGTTTGCATCAGGCGATCGAAGCGAAGGAAGGCGTTACGATTCAGCCGGAAAACGTGACACTCGCGAGCGTCACTTTCCAGAACTACTTCCGTCTGTATGACAAGCTGAGTGGTATGACCGGTACCGCGCTGACCGAGGCCGAAGAATTCGCCGAGATCTATGGCCTGGGCGTTGTCGAGGTGCCGACAAACCGGCCAATTGCACGGGTGGACGAAGACGATCAGGTCTATCGCACGGCAGCGGAAAAATACACGGCCATGATCGAGGACATCAAGGCAGCCAACGAAAAGGGGCAGCCGGTTTTGGTCGGGACGACCTCGATCGAAAAGTCGGAAATGCTGAGCCAGATGCTGACCCAGGCCGGGATCAAACACAACGTCCTGAATGCGCGGCAGCACGAAAAAGAAGCTCAGATCGTAGCCGATGCCGGTCGGCTGGGTGCGGTAACGATTGCCACTAACATGGCCGGTCGTGGTACCGATATTCAGCTGGGCGGGAATGTTGATATGAAGGTGATGGCGGCGCTGGCGGAAAACCCAGACGCCGACCCTGCCGAATTGCGCGCCGGGGAAGAAGCCAAACACGCCGAGGAAAAACAGAAGGTCCTCGATGCAGGCGGGCTTTATGTCATGGCCTCTGAACGGCACGAAAGCCGCCGGATCGACAACCAGCTGCGCGGTCGTTCGGGCCGCCAGGGTGACCCGGGCCGTACCGCGTTTTACCTCAGCCTCGAAGACGACCTGATGCGGATCTTCGGATCCGAACGTCTGGACAAAGTGCTCAAGACGCTAGGCCTCAAGGAGGGTGAAGCAATTGTGCACCCCTGGGTCAACAAATCGCTCGAACGCGCGCAGGCCAAGGTCGAGGGTCGCAACTTTGACATGCGCAAGAATGTCCTGAAGTTCGACGACGTCATGAACGACCAGCGCAAGGTGATTTTTTCGCAGCGCCACGAAATCATGGCCGCCGAAGACCTCAGCGATATCGCCGCCGATATGCGCCATCAGGTCATCGACGACCTGATCGAGCACTACATGCCTCCGAAATCCTATGCCGACCAGTGGGACACCGAAGGCCTTTACGCTCAGGTTATTGAAAAACTGGGCGTGGATGTACCGGTAATGGAATGGGCTGCAGAAGAGGGTGTGGATGATGACGAGATCCGCGAGCGCCTGATCAAGGCCACCGACGAACTGATGGCCAAAAAGGCTGTCGACTTTGGCCCCGAGAACATGCGCACCATCGAAAAACAGGTGCTTTTGCAAACCATCGACACCAATTGGCGCGAGCATCTTCTGACTCTAGAGCACTTGCGTTCCGTCGTCGGTTTTCGCGGATACGCACAGCGCGATCCGTTGAACGAGTACAAGAACGAAAGCTTCCAGCTGTTCGAAAACATGCTCGATTCCCTGCGGGAAACGGTAACAAAGCAACTGGCGCACGTGCGTCCGCTGACCGAAGAAGAGCAACGGCAAATGCTGGCTCAGATTGCGGCGCAGCAGGCGGATCTGCAGAAGAATGCGCAGGCCCAGCATCCGGGTGCGAACGATGCTCCGGCAGCTGAACAAGAATCGGCAGCGGATGGGTTTGTAGAAGACGACCCCAGTACGTGGGGCAACCCCGGGCGGAATGAAAAATGCCCGTGCGGTAGTGGCAAGAAATTCAAGCACTGCCACGGGCGGTTGGCCTAGTCTTCCGGTTCCAAATTGCCTGAATGACTCCGCGCCTTGGCCACAAACTGGCCGTGATTGGGGGCGACATTTTCCGTGACTTAATAGGTTTCGGAGGGTGTCATGTCGAAGGTACGTATGGCTGCTATGATCGGAGGCACGGTAATCTGTGCCCTCGGTATCGGTTTTGTAATGCAAAGCCTCGACCAGTCTTCCGGCGGCGGGCCTGCGGCGCAAAATGCGCCGATCCAAAAATCCATTCTGCCGCCCGCGCCGGTGGCACCGGCGCAGAAATCTCCGAAGCTGGTCGATGAAGATCAGGCCGCATTGGACCTTGAGCGCATCACATTGACCGCTGCGGCGCCTGATATCTCAAAGCCACGCCCTGCGCCGCTGCCGATCGCACCGTCGGACCCGGATCTGCCGGTGCTGGGCTGCGCGGTTTCGGCGCGTGCTGAGCCCGGTCCGATGGCGCATGTGACTCTGAATGTCACCGCGCCGTGTTTCATCAATGAACGGGTTACCGTGCATCACAATGGGATGATCTTTACGGATGTGACGGATCAGGGCGGTGTGCTGGAAGTTTCAGTGCCCGCATTGGCCGAACGTGCGGTGTTCATTGTGGCCTTTTCCAATGGAAAAGGGGCCGTTGCCACGGCGCATGTTCCCGAACTGGCGCAATTCGACCGGGTCGCCGTTCAGTGGTCCGGTGACAGTGGGTTCCAGATTCACGCCCGCGAATTCGGCGCGTCTTATGGCGAAACGGGTCATGTTTGGTCCGGCGCGACTGATTTCTCGGTAAATGGCGGGCGGGTGACCCGATTGGGCGAAGCCGACACCTTTGCTCCGCAGCTTGCCGAGGTCTACACTTTTCCGACTGGGCTCACGGAACATGCCGGGACAATCGCACTGAGTGTCGAAGCCGAAGTTACGGACACCAACTGCGGGCGGGATGTCGCCGCGCAATCGTTGGAACTGCGCGGAGCGGCCTCGCTGCGGACACGAGATTTGGTCCTGTCTGTGCCAAACTGCGGTGCAATCGGTGATTTTCTGGTGTTGAATAATCTTGTGGATGACCTGAAAATCGCAGCAAGGTAATCGCGGTTTAGTCAGGGTCTATCATGGTTTGGCAGCGTGCGGCGGTTTTCGCCGCACTTCTCTTTTTCTGGCAGGCCGTTCCGGCGCTTGCCCAGGACGTGACGCTTAGCTCACCCGATGGTTCGGTCGAGATCACCGGCACGTTGCTGGGCTATGACGGAGAATTCTACCGTGTTGATACGCAATATGGCGAGCTGACCGTAGATGGCTCGGGTGTCTTGTGTGATGGTCCGGCCTGTCCCAGCCTGACCGATTTCGTCGCCGAAGTGGCGATATCAGGCTCATCGACGATGGCAGAGGTGTTGTTGCCGGCGCTTCTGGAAGGATTTGCCCTGCGGGACGGCTGGCAGACCCTGCGGCAGGATCTGGATTCTGAACATTTTGACTATGTGCTGTTGCGTCCGAGTACGGGAAAGGCCATTGCCCGGTTTTCCTTTCGGGTGACAAACACGGACGAAGGGTTCGCCGATCTTTTGGCTAATGAGGCGGATGTGATCATGGCCATGCGCGAGATTCGTGAGGGGGAGCGCAGTCGTGCCCGTGAGGCGGGTCTGGGCGATATGACAGAGACAAATCGGAACCGGGTCTTGGCACTGGATGCGATCGTGCCGGTCGTAGCACCGGTGAACCCAGTGCGCCGAATCTCGACTACACAGCTGGCGCGTGTTTTTGCCGGGCGCATAACAAACTGGTCCGATTTGGGTGGTCCCGATGCGCCGATATCGTTGCACCTGCCTGTGGCGGAGTCAGGGCTCTCGCAGTCCGTCGAGGATCGCCTTATGAAGCCCGTCAACCTGGCACTGTCGGACACGCTTGTCCGGCACGCGCTAAGCAGTGATCTTGCCCGTGCGGTCAGCACCGATCCTTTTGCTATCGGAATGGCAAGCTTTGCCGAAACCGGTTCGACCCGCATGCTGACACTGACCGGTGAGTGCGGGTTTTCGATGAATGCGAGCCGGCGGACGATCAAAACCGAGGACTATCCGCTGACATCGCCGATGTTCCTTTACCTGCCGGCCCGGCGGTTGCCCAAAATCGCGCGGGATTTTCTGATTTATACCCGCAGCCCTGCAGCGCAGATCGTCATCCGGAGATCTGGTTTCGTGGATCAGGCGCCGGAACGAATCTCGGTCAATGTCCAAGGTGACCGGCTGGCGAATGCAATTTCATCCGCAGGCGCAGAAGTACCATTGGACGAGCTGCAGAGTATGATTTCATCGCTGCGACCACTGTCGCGGCTAACAACGTCCTTCCGGTTTGAGACAGGGTCAGCGCGCCCCGATTCGCAGTCGCGCGCCAATATCGAACAGCTGGCCCGCGCGATTGCCAGCGGCGCCCATGATGGCGGGACGTTGGCTTTCGTCGGGTTCAGTGATGGCGATGGTCCTGCCGAGGGCAATCGCCGTATTGCGCTAAAACGTGCCACGGCAGTGCGCGATGCGGTTCTGGCTGCGGCCGACACGGCGGATCTGTCCCGCCTCACAGTAAAGGTTGAGGCATTTGGCGAAGCGCTGCCAATGGCTTGTGATGACAGCGATTGGGGCCGCAAGGTGAACCGGCGGGTCGAGGTCTGGGTCAGGTAGCCCTACAAAAGCCCTTCGGTGCGAAAACTCAGTTCTCTGGATTTTCCAATGATGAGATGGTCGTGCAGGGTTAAGCCCAAAGCATCGCACACAGCGCGAATTCGTTTGGTCATATCGATGTCCGCCTGGCTGGGCGTCGGATCGCCGGACGGGTGGTTGTGGACAAGTATTAAAGCGGAGGCATTCAGTTCCAGCGCACGCTTGCCGACTTCGCGAGGGTATACCGGGACGTGGTCGACGGTTCCACGGGCCTGCTCTTCATCGGCGATCAGCGTGTTCTTGACGTCCAGATACAGAATACGGAACTGCTCTGTGTCTCGGTGCGCCATCGTAGTGTGGCAATAATCCAGGACCGCGTTCCAACTGGAAATCACATGTCGATGAATGACTTTGGATCGCGCCAATCTTTGCGCAGCGGCCTCCAGGATCTTGAGATCTGTGATGACGGCGTCACCTACTCCTTTGACATCTGACAATCTTTCTGGTGGCGCGGAAAGAACCCGGTTGAAGTCGCCAAACGTGTCCAAAAGCATCCGCGCAAGTGGTTTCACGTCGCGTCGCGGGATGGATCGAAAAAGCACCAGCTCCAGCAGTTCGTAATCCGGAATCGCGGCAGCGCCACCGGTCATGAACCGTTCGCGCAATCTGGCACGGTGGTCGCGAATATAGGAGGGCAGGCGTCCGTTCGGCGGAGTGGCCAACGACGTGTCCGGCGTCTCATCGGACGGAAACAGAGGCAGCGCGGCTTCGCGGAAGGCATATGGCGTTGTCATAATCATCAGCTTGCGATCACCCGATGAATCTTTGGTTAACAGAAGATCGAGGGGTGACACTAATTTCTCATTGTACTATTGAAATATTGTAATACAAAAAAGGAATCCCAAATGCCCCAAATCTTTACCCTTGGTCGAACCGTTGCGTCAGCTTTGATCGGGATATTGTCCTGTACTGCCGCAGCGGCCGAACCCGCGCACCAGCTACAATCGATTAACCCGCCTGGGGTGCAGATCCCGGGGGTTTCACAAGCCGTTGTTGTTGGGTCCGGACGGTTAATGTACCTGTCGGGCCATGTGCCCTTTGACGAAAAGGGACAGATGTCTGACGATTTGGAGACCCAGTTGAACCAGGTGTTTTCCAACATGCAAGCCACCCTGGAAGCTGCCGGAACCAATTTTTCCTCACTTGCCAGGGTCACCGTCTACATCAAGGACTATGACCCCGGCCAATTGCCCCTGTTGCGGCAGGTCCGGGACAAGTGGATCTCAACGGCGACGCCTCCCGCCAGCGCGCTGATCGGTGTGGATGCCCTATTCATCCCTCAAGCGCTGGTTGAGATAGACGCAGTCGCTGTCTTGCCGGACTGAACGCATTCGTGCGACTACTCCGGCTGGAACAACCGGGAGACTGATGTGACAGAGCCAGATCGCGATCTTCGTATTCGCCCAATTGCAGCCCCGGTGCGCGAACAGCTGGTTTCATCCTTGCGCTACGCACTGTTCTCTCAACGGTTCCTGCCCGGGCAGCGTCTGCCCGAGCGGGAGTTGTGCGAATTGACCGGGGCCAGCCGGACGGCATTGCGCGAGGCGCTACGGCAATTGGAAGCCGAGGGGCTAATCAAAATCGTCCCGCACCGTGGCCCATCGGTGACCCAGATTGATGCCCGCACGGCAGATGAGATCTACCAGGTGCGCGAACCTCTTGAGTCACTGCTGGCAGGGTTGGCGGCGGAAAATGCCGGTGACGTGCAGATTAGGCAGCTGACCGACGTTGCGGTGCAGCTGAAGGCGGCCTTTGTCTCGGGGTCGGCAAGCGAGATCGTAGCCGCCAAAACAGAGTTCTACGATCTCCTGTTTGGCCTGGCCGGCAACACTGAGCTGGAAACGGTGCTGCGACGTTTGATCGGTCGGATGGGGTTGATTTGGCCCGCAATGATGGTCGAAAGCGGAGAGGCTGCCGCGTCCTTTTCGGAGATTTCATTGGTTATTGACGCGATCGCAGCCAAAAATGCCGCAGCCGCACGCAATGCAATGGCCGCGCATATTGCCAGCGCTCGGCGATTGACACGGAACTACCTGATGAGAGCGTCGGCACAGGACGCTTAGAAGTTCGTCGCAACCGTGCCCGGGGCGGCGCGACGGCCAAACTTTCCTGCCCTAGCGTCCAGAGCCTACTGATGTGCCGAATTGACGCCGGGTTGGTATGTGCTCCGGGGGAGCGCGCTTTTCAGCCCGCCCAGGGATGGTCGAGTACTGTAAGGTAAGTATCAAAACTCACCCGCTTCAAGGACAATTTCACCGGACGCTTGCCTGCACAGGCGGGTAGCGGCTGCTGGCGAATTGGCGCGCCAGACACTGTTTTCGAACAGGCATGCCAGGAAAAGGCGACGAAAACTCTTGTGCGGATTGATTTGCACAACAAACCCGAGGGTGTGAGGTACGACTGAACTGGAAGCTTATCCAGGAGTTGATGTCAGTCCGGAACTTTGCCAAATCGTTCGTTGGATCAAACAATCCGGAAATTTTCCATACGCGCTTGCTAGGTGGAAAACTCAACGAATTGCATCAAATTCCGCTCTGCTTTTCCAAGTTGCGAACTAGCCCTGCAGCAAAGTCAGAGCGACCGACCCAGAAGATAACCCACTGGCGCCATTGGCGATCTGGCTGCGAGCGAGATAAGCATTCGTTAGTTTTTCGAGGGCCTCGGGGTCTGTAAACTGGTCTATCTGATCGCTTCCGGTCAGACGTTGTGTTTTGTCGCGAAGCACTTCCATCTGCTGATCGATGTCGATCTGCGAAAAGGATGGCGGTAGTCCTAGAGCGGTTTCGAACATTGATCGCAGCGGTGGCAGGCCCATTATCGAGAACCACTTGACAGTGTCACTGCTGCCAGACCCTGCGAGTTCTGTCAATTCACGCTGCGCATACAGAGCGATACGAAGGGTATCATCGGTTTCCCCGACGGATATTTCGAATGACTGAACCTGGTTCATACGAACGATCTCGGCCATCGCACGCGGGTTTCCGGTCTGCGGTACCTCGCCCGGTCCGAAACCAAAAGCTTGTGACAGCCGGGTGTAGCGTTTGTCGGCAAGTCGATTTGCCAAGGCTTCCCGGTCAGTAGTTCCGTCTTCCATGATTTTCTGGATGAAGTACTTGTTTGGCAAATCGTCTTGCAGGCCAAAAGCGCCCAGCGCGACGCCCAGAAGACGGCGGTCGGCAACCAGATCAGCAGCAGATGAAACCGTGCCGATTTTTTCCAGGAAGTACTCTGTATCTCGGCCAATCTGCGGAGCCGAAGAGAAAGCCTGGATCTGTGCATCGTAGGTCCGTTGCAAGAACCGCCAACCGGTCAAACCGCCTGTAGGGACAATCGCCTGGAAAGTCATATGTTGCGGGCCGCGATCAGGCGGTCTTCGCGCGGCAACAGGGCTCGGAGCGCTTTCAAGCACTGGTAGTAATGATCACCGATCAATGCGTCCGTCGCTTCCGCCAGAGAGGTTCGGCTGTCGGGGTCAGTGAACACTTGGCTGAGTTCCTCAATCCTCCTGAGGAGCTGCAAACGGGCGCGATCGGGATCGCTGTCGCCCGACAGGATGAGCTGTGTAGCGTAGCAAACCCGGCGAACCGGTGTCGTCGCTTCCTCCGGGTGGATTGCGTCACGTAACCTGAGGATATTGGCGTCAGGTGTTACGATGGACAAGCGACTGCGCCGATCCCCGTTTTCGACGACCGCGCCGTTGATGAGAATGCGTTCTTTTGGTGCGAGTTTTAGGACAAGGCCACCCATTTAGCTTTTGCCTCCACGTAGTCCGCGCAAGACAGCGGCGTTGACCTCCAGCAATGGACCAACCGGGGCCGTCCGGTTCAAGACCTTGCTGGTGTGGGCCGCAGTGAATTCGGACAGATAGAACAGCCTTGCTTTCAGATCGCGCGGCAAGGGATTGTCTGCATCTGACACCTGCGTTGCAAAAATGGTCCAGAGCCTGCGGTTGTCATGAAGTGCGGCGGCGAGTTCCGGGAAACCAGATGGCCCTTGCTGGGCAGCCATCTTCAGGCGCTGAGAAATTCGTGCGATTGCATCGTATTCGATGCTCTTGCTGGTTTTTGTAGGAACAGAGGCTGCGGAATACCCGCGCCGAGCCATGGAAAGGGCGCTCACATTTTTTCCTTACCTGTTTCGAGATCCTGCGAATGGCCGGGCCGCTAAATAGCGGCCCGGAATGGAGTTTAACGGAACAGCGACAGGATCGATTGCGGCGCCTGGTTTGCAATCGAGAGGGCCTGCACGCCAAGCTGCTGCTGCACCTGAAGGGCCTGCAGCCTTGCCGATGCGGCTTCCATATCTGCGTCAACCATGCCGCCAATCCCGGACTTCAACGAGTCCGTGAGATTGGAGATAAAGTCCGACTGGGTGCTGATGCGTGTCTCCACCGACCCGAAGGAGGATGCGGCGGTGATTGCGGTATCGATCAGTGTTTCGACTGCTGCCAACGCCGATGTGGCGCCGCCGCTGGTGGACACGTCGATTCCGGCCATTGCGCCAAGACCACCCGATCCGGCGTTGGTAAACTGACCACTAACCGAAAGGTCAGTCGTGCCGGCGTTGGTAAAGTCGAGAGTACCCGGCGTGCCGCTGTCGTAGTCGACGGTCAGACCGGTGATGTTGAGCGAGTCGATTTTTGCCTTCAGACCCACTGCGACCACGTCAGCAGTTGTGGTAGATGCAGCGTCGTCCGCTGTAACGGTATAGGAAACGACTTCGCCTCCGACGGTAAGGCTGACCTTGTCTCCGGCTGCAAATGCTGCGCCGTTTTCGGCGATTTCGATTTGCTCGTTGCCGCCGCCGTTGTCCAGCACCAGCGCGACGGCGTCACCGTCACCCGACGACCCTGTCGAACTGCCGGAGAAAATATCGTTGGCAGTGTATCCACCGGTCGAAAGGTCCTGTCCATTCACCGTGATCGAGCTGGCCGTCACATTGCCCGAAGAGTCACGATCAAGCGATGCCAGGACGCTGGTCGAGGCGGTGTTTCCATCCACCAGGTTCAGACCATTGAACTGGGCGGCCGCGATGACCGAATTGATTTGATCCTTGAGCGCGGTCACATCAGCGTTGATCTTGCCGCGGTCGACGTTGTCTTCCTGAGCGGCGACAATCTTGCCTTTCATCTGGGTCAGAAGGTCGGTGATGGTTTCCGAAGCCTGACGGGCAACCGCGACGGTTGATTCGCCAAGGCTGAGGCTGTCGGAAATGGCGGTGAAACCTTTCACATCAGATTCCATGACCTTCGAGATTGCCCAGACAGCGGAATTGTCTTTGGCCGAAGAGACGGACTTGCCCGTCGAAATTTCGTTCTGCGTTTTTTCGAGGTTGGAATTGATCGACTTGAGCGTTTGCAGCGCCACCATGGAGCTGTTGTTTGTCAGAATGCTGGACATAGCAGTTTTCCTTTAGTCATGGGGTGCTTTTCACCCGATTACATCCCGCCCCCAAAGGACGGACCAAACGTCTTTCTGACCACTGCGATCACCATCCGGCATCGCGCCACCCTGATTTCAAGGTGCGCCGCTACATTGGCGCGGTATGTGCTAATGGAATGCTAAGGCGCTGAAAGCAGATGTTTCACATTTGCCTAAATCGCTGCTTTAAGCCCTTTTTTCGATACTGCTGCTGACGGAGGTGCCAAACCTGGTTTTGCGGCCGGCGCTGTCGTAGGTTTCAAGCCCCTCCCGGACCTTGCGCAGTTCTGCCATTCGGGTGGCCACAGCCCGAATCCCTGCAAGTGCATTATCAAGCAGGGCCTGATTGCGGTGTACCTTGTCGCGCAGCGGTGTCAGCCGGTCCTGTTCGATTGATTCAATTGCCGTTATCTGATCGATGACCTGGTCCTTTTCCGTCATCAGGTCGGTCAGCATGTCCAGCATGCCGCCGGTAAGGGCCTGCCGTTCGCGGTCCAGAATCGCATCCAGCCGGTCAATGAGGTCATCGGTAGTGTCAGTAGTGTCAGTTGTCATTTTTCTGCTCCATCAGTGCGTTAAACAGTGTTTCGGCGAGCCCGATTCCGCCGGACTTTGCGATTTCCTGCGCCTGTGCGCGGACCAGGAACGACCCAAATTGATCTTCCCCGGCACCGCCGCTGAATCCGTCACGAGTTTTTCCAAGCCCTGCTGACTTGAGCATTTCAGCCAGGAATGCGGCCTCAAGATCCATGGCAGCCTTGCGCAACGGGGACTCGTCCACCGGTCGTGTTTGGAGGGTTTGGGCTGACGGGATGGCGGGTTGCGATATTGGCGTCATTGGAATTGCCTCGAATTGCTCAGATTTTTTCAGAATGCGCATCATCGAGTTAAAATAATCGAAACTGCCTTTTGCACATGGTGCATGGAACCTTGGCAGAAGGCCTAAAGACTATGAACTTGTCGTCATTCATCCCGCATTCGACCTACGCTCAGCAGGGACCGGAGCTTGTGGAGGGTAAAGCGCAAGCCCCCACTCGGTTGTTCGCAGAGTCTTTCGAACAGGTTCTGTTCCAGATGGAAGAGTTGGAAAACCGCCGTCCCATTGCCTCGGCTGTAGAAGCCGTGCAGCGGGAAGAACCGGAGGCGCCAGGACATGAAACCGTCGTCGATGCCGATATACCTGCGAACACTGAGTCAGTCGATTCGGATCAATCCGAAGGGCCAATAGATGTATCGCCGGAACCGCTCAACCGTTCGATACGCAGTGCTTCAATAGCTGAGGAGATCGCGCATCAGGTCAGAGATGGTTCTGTACCAGGTTCCGAAGGGCCAACAGTTTTCCCGAATGAGCGGCCTATACTTCGGCCATTAGACCAGTTTCCGGAGGTTGTAGCGTCCACCACTTGGCGAGCTGATGAATACATCGCGGGAGTAGGAGACCGGACGCAATCTTCTGTCGTAATCTCCGTGCAGGCTGACCCGACTGGTTCAAGATCCCAAGCCGCTGGTTGGCAGAGCGAGGCGGCGACACCACGGTCAGATACGCGTGGCCGTCGGTTGCTCTCCGTCGGCGGGTCATCCAGCCGGAGTGGTGTCCAAGACTCCGATTTATCGCAAGGCAACACGACAGTGACCGGCAGATCGGCGCAAGCTGACCCTACCCGAGTGAACGAATTCCTCAATCAGGGGCAGGTCCTTTCGGACGTGCCGCAAATTTCGGCGACCCACAGGGCGTCCGCAATGCGCGAAACGCTCATACCTCCTTCTGTAACGGCAGAATTGGTCGCTGTTGCCCCGTCAACGGAGCAAAGCGAGTCACACGAACTGGCGGTTTCTGATGGGCGTTTTTGGTCAGCGGGACCGGATGCCGCTGCACAATCCGATGTTTCCGGACAACATCACACAGTGGATGAGACCAACGCCTCTGCACCAGATGCCAGCAACGCTCGACGTGGTGGTTTGCAGGATTTACAACGCTCGGTGCAGTTGAATTCGATTGCCGCAGCCCCTGCACCGGGTCCGCTTGCAAATAGGCTAACCGGCGCGGACGATCACACTCAAGCCGCAAATGTGTCGGCAGCCATGGAGGCAAGCCAGATCAACAGCTCCCTTCCGCCAGAAATGCCTGCGCCGGTTCCGCTCGAACTCCCACCAGCTTCGCGGGTGCCGGAGAGCAAGCGCGACTTGCCGCCTGCGGCACAATCCCGGCCGGCTGAACTTGATCCGTTCACGCAAAGGGGTCAATCGCCGGATCCCAACTCCATAAACACTCGTCGTTTTCGCGGTGAGTCGGACACAACATCTCAGCCTCTGAAACTTCCGCAAGTGCCAGGTCCCGGGCAGACCACGGGCATGACAGAGCAACCTGCTCGCCCGACCGAACAATTGCCAAAATTCGCCAGGCAACCCGCAGATGGCCTTGAACAGATGTCAGTTCAGCCCGCTCGTGATCGTGACACGGCTCCAAAACTTGCAGAGCCCCATTCTTCAACTGCCCGACAGGAACAGCATTTGATCGGCGGTTTGGGATCATCGGTTGTTAATAGCGATGCGGTCCGACAGTTGCCTGAATCCCGAACTGCCCCCCACAAGGTTCCGATTGCTCAGGCCTCCAACTCGCCTCTCCTTGCGACCGCTCTGGCTCCTGCAAATGACGTATCTGTGAAAAGAACAGCTGATAGTTCCGGTCTCGTTTTTCCACCGGCTCAAACCCGATCAGACGTTGGCTCACTGTCTGGTCACCTGAAACTGGAGCCTCAGTCTGCGGAGATTGCTGTACAAACAAGGCAAACAGAGATTCTCGCGCCGAGAGACGCAGCGGTCGCGCCTGAGAAAACCGAGGCGCAAAAACCCGTTGTTCCGTCAACGGGCAATCTTGCCGACCTCCAACACGACAAGACTACAATTCTTGCAAAGAACGATAGGTCTGCGGTTTTGATGGGACCACGTCAAGCGGCGGAGATTCCGTCGGATGTCACCCGATCGCCCGAAGCCGGACGGTCTGTCAGTGGCGACGTATCAGCGAACGGCAGGAGTTTGTCACCTCCAGCTCCACAGGATTCTGGCGCCTTGGAGAAGAAAAGCATCATGATGCCGCGCAAGGCCGAACCCCAAGCTCCAAAGGATTCTGGCACCTTGGAAAAGCACAGTTCTGCTCAGACGACAGCCGGATCAACTCACTCGAGCTTGAATGAAAGGCCAACTGAAACCATCGCGCTGCGCGGCGCAGGTGTGCGGGAGATTTCAACGGAAGTCAGTGCAGCGCGGGTCAATCCGCGTCGGCGCCAAGCGGCTGATCGGGCACAGCCCGTCTCGCCGGAGCTTCGAATGACGGCAAGAGCGTTGCATGTGAAACAGAAGAGCCCGTTTCAGGGTTCCGCGCCGGTGGCCTCGGCACAGCCCGTCTCCGATCAGCTCAGCGTGTCGCGAGCCGATCATATTGGAAAGTTCGAAGACTTCATTTCCGACCCTGGTTCGGTTTTGCGGGCTGATGGTCCGCAGTCGTCGGGCGCGGGGGCCACTCACACGCAGGCGGTATCACGCACCGACGTTGGGCGGCACGTTGCGGCGCAGATCATTGACGTCTTGCCATCTCGGGCGGACCGCCCTGTGGAAATTTCGCTGAACCCCGAAGAGCTTGGCCGGGTTCGTATGACAGTGATCACAGGTGATAGCGGGGTTACCCTTTCCATCGTTGCCGAGCGGCCTGAAACGCTCGACCTTTTGCGCCGTCATATTGACCAATTGGCCACTGAATTGCGCCGCTTGGGGTACGAGTCGCCAGGTTTCGAATTCTCCGGGTCGGACTCCGGGCAAAGCGGGAGCGATCACAACACTGATGCGCATACGGGTGTCCTGATGACAACCGGCGAGATGGACGAATTGCCTCGGACAACTTCTTCGCCATCTGAACCGACAGCAACGCCAGCCCGAGCCGCTTCGGGTTTAGACCTGAGAGTTTGATCCATGACCACATCCGTTACCTCCCCGACTATACCGACAACAACCGCGACAGGCTCCACCGCGACTTCGACGGGTCGAACGACGGCCCTGGCGTCGGATTTCGAGACGTTCCTGCAGATGCTGACCGCGCAGGCGCGCTATCAGGACCCCTTGGAGCCAATTGATTCCACCGAATATGCATCGCAACTGGCGCAATTCTCGATGGTGGAACAACAGGTTCTGACCAATGACACTCTGGTCGCGCTGAGCGATCAGCTTGGCGTTTCAAACATGGCGTCTCTGGCCGGATGGGTTGGGATGGAAGCACGTGCCGCCATGCCGGTGTACTTCGACGGATCCGCGATCACGGTGGCGCCCAACCCGGCGGCCGTGGCAGACGAAGTGTTTCTGGTGGTGCGCGACAGCACCGGGGCAGAGGTTGAAAGACGAGCAATACCGGTTTCAGCCGATCCGATTGAATGGGTTGGGCTTGACGATGACGGGTCAGTTCTGCCCAGCGATACATATAGTTTCACTGTCGAAAGCTATGCCGACGATGAAATGATTTTGTCGGAACCGGCCGAGGTTTATGCACGTATCACTGAGGCGCAAGCCCAAAATGGTGAGGTTCTTCTGATACTGGAAGGGGGCGAAGCAGTGCTGTCGACAGCGGTAACAGGCCTGCGGGAGCCCACCTAGCATCAGCGCACTCAGCCGTCGTTGAAATGGTCAGCGCGTCCAACAGAAACATAGCGGGTAAACCCGGCGCGGCGGGCATCACGCGGAGAATAGATGTTGCGCAGGTCCGCCAATGCCGGGGATGTCATGCGCTTGGCCAACCGTTTCAAGTCGAGGGCGCGGAATTCATTCCATTCGGTCAGGATTACCAGTGCATCGGCGTTCTGCGCGGCCTTATAGGCATCTTCAAACCAATGCACGCCGGGCAACAGATCTTTGCCCTCGTGCTGACCCTGGGGGTCGACGACCCGTACTTTGGCGCCGGCACCGATCAGGGCCGGTACGATGGTCAGCGATGGCGCCTCGCGCATGTCGTCCGTGTTCGGCTTGAAGGTAACACCAAGAACAGCAATGGTTTTTCCGGCAGCTGCGCCGTCGAGCAGATCCATGACTTTCTCGATCATGCGACGTCGGAGTTCGTCATTCACCTTGATCACGGTTTCTGTGATCTGCATCGGCAGGCCATGTTCCTGTCCGATCCGCGCCAAAGCTTTGGTATCCTTTGGAAAACAGGACCCACCGTAGCCCGGCCCGGCATGCAGGAACTTGTTGCCGATCCTTCCGTCCAGACCCATCCCCTTGCTGACCATCTTGACGTCTGCGCCGGTGCGTTCGCAGAGCGCGGCGATTTCGTTGATGAAAGTGATCTTTGTCGCCAGAAATGCGTTTGCGGCGTACTTGATCATTTCCGCGCTTTCCAGATCTGTGATCATGATCGGAAATTCCCGAAGGTACAGCGGGCGGTAGATCTCTTGCATGACGTCTGCGGCACGGTCGTTCTGCACCCCGACCACGACCCGGTCGGGTCGCATGAAATCATCAATTGCGGCTCCTTCGCGAAGGAACTCGGGGTTCGAGGCGACGTCGAAATCGGCGTCCGGGTTGGCCTTGGATATTGCCTGTTTGACCTGTCGGTTGGTGCCTAGCGGCACAGTCGACTTGGTTACCACGACGGCATAGCCGGTAATCGCGCGGGCGATCTCTTCGGCGGCTGCCATGACATAGGTCAGGTCCGCGTGGCCATCGCCGCGCCGGGTCGGAGTGCCGACCGCGATGAACACGGCGTCGGCACCATCCACGGCACTGGCGAGATCCGTCGAAAACGACAGCCGCCCTGCCGCGACATTGGTGGCCATAAGTTGTTCGAGTCCGGGTTCGTAGATGGGTACCTCGCCCCGCTCGAGCATTTCGATTTTGTCGGGGTTTTTGTCGACGCAAACCACGTCATGTCCGAAATCCGAGAAACAAACCCCCGAGACAAGCCCGACATAGCCGGTGCCAATCATCGCAATCTTCATCTGCTCACCCTCAAACCTGTTTTTTCCGAGCCTTGAGCGATCGGCCGTGGTCTGTCAACTCTACAAGGCCGCAGCTTACAGGTCGGCCAGCCTGAGAACCGCATAGAGCGGCGGCATCAGCAGCCGCCGGGCCGGTCCGAGCGGAAAGCGCGGCGGCTGCTGCCGCATCATGGCGGGGTAGGGCACGTCGGGGGGACGGTTCAATGCTAGGTCAGCCAGCAACCGGCCCGCGTAGCTGCCCATTGCGACGCCGTTGCCATGGTAGGCAAAGCCCGCGAACATGCCGGGGTTTTCCCGGATTGGCCCGACAAAAGGAACTCGGTTTCGGGCAAGGCAAACCATGCCGGACCACCTGTGCGGAGACGGCACATGGGCCCAGGCCGGAAACATACGTTCAAAGTCTTGCCTGGTTCGGTGTTGCGCCGCGATTTCGGCGTGCTCAGACGACATCAGCCCGCCGCGCATACCGAACAGGAACCGGCCGTCGGGCATCAGCCGAAAGTAATGCAGCAGGTTGCGGGTGTCATAGGCCATCTGAGCGCTGGTCCAGCCTTGCGCCTGCTGCTCTGCTAGCGTCAATGGGCGGGTAACCAGAACGCTGGACTGCGCTGGAAGATAACGCGCGGCCATCCATTCTGGAATGTCCTCGCTGGAGTATCCGTTGGTTGCGATCATCACGTTTTGGGCGCGCAGGGTTCCGGCTGGGGTGGTGATCCGGTACCGTCCGGACTCCCGGACCACTGCGGTCACCGGACTTTTCTGAAACATCCTGGCTCCGGCCCGGACCGCTGCGCCTGCCAGCCCAAACAGGAATTTACGAGGGTTCAGACCAAAGCCGACGGGAATCGTCAGCGCACCATGAAACGGACCGGACATACCCAGACCATCCAGCTCGGACCGTTCAGCCAATTCCATCCCGTCGATGCCGCCGGCTTGCAGGGTGCGGCGCAGCCCGGCCATGGCGCGTGCATTATGGGCCAGAATGGTTTCGCCGCGAGAATGGGTGTCGGCATCAATGCTGAACCGGTTCAACAGGCTCTGCACCAACGCGACCGACGCCACCTCTGCCCGTGCGAAATCTAGCGCTGCTTCGGGACCAAAACGCTTTTCCATCTGCGCGGAACTCAGCTTGGATCCACCCAGGCAGCAGAACCCGCCATTGCGGCCAGATGCGCCCCATCCCGGAGTTTCCGCCTCCAGCACGGCCACCGAGGCACCCTCTTGCGCAAGGTGCAGTGCCGCGGACACGCCAGTAAAACCGGCACCGATGACCGCCACATCTGCCGTTTCGTTTTCATTCAGGCAGGGCCAGTCAGGAGCATCGATGGTTTCATCCCACCAACAACTCTGACGTGGCCCGGAGCCGTAAGTGAACGCCGGAAAGATCCGTTTCATTGCGCGCGGGCCGCGGCCTGCTCTTCCTGCTGTTGCCGGACCGAGTTCCGTTTTGAGACGAGCGATGCCACGATCACCCCGACCGTAACGATGCCAATCATGATTGTGGACAAGGCGTTGATTTCCGGGCTCACGCCCAAGCGCACGGCCGAAAAGATCTTGATCGGCAGGGTCGTTGCCGAAGGACCGGAGGTAAAGGACGCAATCACCAAGTCGTCCAGAGACAGCGTAAAGGCCAACAGCCAGCCGGCAACGACCGCAGGCGCGATGATCGGCAGTGTCACCAGCCGGAACGCCTGCGCCGGCGAACAGCCCAGATCCAGCGCCGCCTCTTCAAGCGACCGGTCAAAGGTCACCAGGCGCGAGGATACCACCACCGAAACATAGCACATCGAAAACGTTGTATGCGCGAGGACGATGGTCAGCACGCCACGATCCAGCCCGATACCGATGAACAGCAACAGCAGAGACAGACCGGTAATCACCTCGGGCATCACCAGCGGCGCATAGATCATGCCGGAAAACAGCGTGCGACCGAGGAACCGGCCGCCGCGCACCATGACGTAGGCGGCCATGGTCCCCAGCACAGTTGCAATTGTCGATGAGAACACGGCTACCTTTAGCGTCACCCATGCGGCGTTGAGAAAGGCCTCGTTCTGCAGCAGCTCTCCATACCACTTGGTCGAGAATCCGGCCCAGACGGTGACCAGCTTGCTCTCGTTAAAGCTAAAGATGACAAGGATGATCATCGGGATGTAGAGAAACGCGAACCCCAGCGTCAGAGACACGACATTGAACCACGACAGCCGGGTCATTGGTCTGCCTCCGCCTGTTTCTGCTGATTGCGCTGGAACAGCACGATCGGGATCACCAGAATCAGCAGCAGGACGACTGCGACCGCGCTTGCCACCGGCCAGTCGCGATTGGAAAAGAACTCTTCCCAAAGAACCTTGCCGATCATCAGCGTACCCGATCCACCCAGCAGTGATGGGATCACGAATTCACCCAGCGCCGGGATAAACACAAGGAAACTGCCCGCCGCGATGCCGGGGCGAGAAAGCGGGATTGTTACCAGCCAGAAAGCCTGCGCGCGCGAGCAACCCAGATCTTCGGCCGCTTCGATCAGCGACCCGTCCATACGTTCCAAGGCCGCATAGATCGGCAGGATCATGAAGGGCAGGTAGGTGTAGACGATGCCGATGTAAACGGCGGTATTGGTGTTCAGAATGGTCAGGGGTTCACTGATGATCCCGGTCCACATCAGCAGTTGGTTCAGGAACCCTTCGTTGCTGAGAATCCCCATCCATGCGTATACGCGGATCAAGAATGACGTCCAGAACGGCAGGATGACCAACATCATCAAGGTGGCGCGCCATTCCTCTGGCGCGCGGGCCATTCCGTAGGCGATCGGGTAGCCGATCAGCAGGGTCAGTGCGGTGGACATCACCGCGATCTTGAGACTGCTCAGATAAGCTTTCCAATACAGGTCATCGCCGGTCAGCCAAATAAAGTTCTCGAAATCCAGCGCGGCAAAGAAATCCTTGATCCCCTGCCAGCCAGCCGAAAGATCAAGCGTCGGCGAATAGGGTGGGATCGACAGTGCCACATCGCTGAGCGAGATCTTCAGAACGATCACGAAAGGAATAAGAAACAGCGCCAGCAACCAGACATAGGGCACTGCAATGAGGAAAAACCGCCGCATCAGTTCGCCAGCAGAACACCGGCCGTGGCTGTCCAGGACAGCCAGACGGGGTCTTCCCAGGTGAAGCTGCGGCGCGAAATCCGCCGCGTGTTTGCGGTTTGTGCCTTGATGATCGCGCCCGAGGCCAGTTCGACGTGGTAGGTCGACAGATTGCCAAGATAGGCGATGTCATGCACCTTGCCCTGCACCGCGTTGGCGGCATCCTCCGGGCGGTCGGCGCTGATGGTTATCTTCTCGGGCCGGATCGCCAGATGACACGTATCGCCGTCGGAAAACGGACGGGGCGACGTGGCCAGCAGCGGTGCCTGTCCTTCCGCCCAGTCAATGCGGTAGGTGTCTTCGCCTTGCGCAGAGGCGCGCCCCTCGATGATGTTCACGTCGCCGATAAAGTCGGCGACATAGACCGACTCCGGGTTTTCATAGATGCGGTCCGGTGTTGCCACCTGAATCAGCTTGCCTTCGTCCATTACCGCCACACGGCTGGCGACTGTCATCGCCTCTTCCTGGTCGTGGGTGACGATGACAAAGGTGGTCCCGGTCTTTTCCTGAATATCCATCAGTTCAAATTGGGTATCCTGGCGCAGCTTCTTGTCCAGCGCGCCCAGCGGTTCATCCAGCAAAAGCAGCTTGGGCGCCTTGGCCAGCGATCGCGCCAGAGCCACCCGCTGACGTTGCCCGCCCGAGATCTGGTGCGGTTTGCGACGGGCGAATTTTTCCAGTCGGGTCAGCTTCAGCATCTCTTCGACCCGGTCGGCCAGGTCGTGTTTCGGCATGTTATCGCGGCGCAGCCCAAAGGCGATGTTGTCCCAAACGCTCAGGTGCGGAAACAGGGCATAGGACTGGAACATCATGTTCACTGCCCGTTTGTTGGGGGGAACCGGAACGATGTTCTGGCCGGACAGCTCGATCCGGCCCTCGGTTGGGTTGTCGAACCCGGCCAGCAAACGCATCATTGTGGTCTTGCCACAGCCCGACGGGCCCAGCAGGGCAAAGAATTCGCGTTGGTAAATGTCGAGGGACAGGTTGTCGATCGCCGTGAAATCGCCAAAGCGTTTGGTCACGTTGCGGAAGCGGATCAGCGGTTTTTCCTGCGGATCGTCCCAGGGTGCAAAGACGGTGGAATTCAAATCGGACCCCCGGTTGTGCAGATACGAAAAGGGCGGGCCGATGCTGGCCCGCCCCGTTTTGAAATCAGGTGCCTGATTTGATCTTGGTCCACATGCGGGTCACAATCCGCTGCACTTTCGCCGGATAGGGCGTAGTGGTGAACAGATTTTCGAGAGTCGCGGCATCAGGGTAAATCGCAACGTCACCGATCACGTCCTCTTCCAAAAATTCCTGCGACGCCTTGTTGCCGTTGGCGTAGTAGACGTAGTTCGACGCCGCCGCCATGTTGTTTGCGTCCATGATAAAGTTCAGGAACACGTGGGCTGCATCGGGGTTCGGTGCGTCGACGGGGATCGCCATCTGGTCAAACCACATCTGCGCGCCTTCGGTTGCCGCGAAATACTCGATTTCGACGCCGTTGTCGGCCTCGGCTGCACGGTCACGGGCCTGGAGGATGTCGCCGGACCAGCCGACCGCGACGCAGATATCGCCGTTGGCCAGCGCGTTGATGTACTCCGAGCTGTGGAATTTCTGGATATAGGGGCGCACCGCAGTCAGAACCGGTTCGGCCTTGGCAAGGACGTCGGGATCATGGCTGTCAGGATCCTCGCCGATGTACTTCAGCGTCATCGGGATCATTTCCGCAGGGGCATCCAGAAAATGCACGCCGCAGTCGGCCAGTTTCGACATGTTGTCCGGGTTCAGAACCAGTTCCAGGCTGTTCATCGGGGCATCGTCACCAAGAATTTCGGTGACCTTTCCGACGTTCACGCCGATACCCGTCGTCCCCCACATGTAGTTGATCGAATAGGCGTTGTCGGGGTCGTATTGCTCGGTCCGGCTGCTGACCACATCCCACATGTTGGCCAGGTTCGGCAGTTTGTCCTTGTCCAGCTTCTGGAACGCGCCCGCCTGAATCTGGCGCTGTAGGAAGGTGCCCGAAGGCACGACAACGTCATAACCTGACCCACCGGCCAGCATTTTGGTTTCCAGAACTTCGTTGCTGTCGAAGACATCGTAGATCAGCTTGATGCCGGTTTCTTCCTCGAACTTGGTCAGAAGCTCTTCGTCGATATAGTCCGACCAGTTGTACACGCGCACTTCGTCGGCAAAGGCAGCGGTGCTGCCCAATGCCACAACGGCGGTCAGTGTCAGTGATTTGAGTGTCATGGTTATCTCCCTGCAGGTGACGGGTTGGCCCCGTCTTTGAGGATTTGATCAAGTTTTGCTTTCAACAGCAACACCCGATATGGTTTCATGCGTCAAGACCCTGTGCAAGACAGGCGAGCGGAAATGGGGAATTGGGCGGTGAACATGATGGAAAACGAGGCACCGGACAGCGGTCGGTCAAGTGCGAAACCACCGGCGCACGAGAATGTCTACCAAACGCTGCGGGCGCAAATCCTGTTTGGCGAAATGGCGCCGGGCCAGGCCGTGACCATTCAGGGGCTGACGGATTCGCTGGGCGCCGGCATGACCCCGGTGCGCGAGGCGATCCGCCGGCTGATTTCCGACGGGGCCCTGATCTTTCAGGGTAACCGGCGGGTCAGCGTTCCGATTTTGACAGTCGATGACGTTGAACAGCTTATTTTCGTAAGAAAAACAATAGAATCAGATTTGGCACGACGTGCCGCAGACCAGATAGATCCGGATGTCGTAACGGCCTTGGAGCGCATCGACACGCAGCTCGATGTGGCCATCAGCAACGGCGATGTCGCCGGATATCTGCAAGGGAATTACAAGTTTCACGCCTTGCTGTACGCACAGGCGAACGCGCCGATCCTCACCGATCTCGCGGACCGTCTGTGGCTCAGGTTCGGCCCGTCGCTGCGGGTGGTTTGCGGTCGATTCGGAACTCAAAACCTTCCTGATCGACACAAGGACATGCTGACCGCTCTGCGGAACGGTGATGCAGAGGCCGCCGCTGCCGCAATGATGGCAGATGTCGAACAGGGAATGCAGATGGTTGCCGCGGTTCTCGCTGAAGACGCGGCTAGAAACTGATTCGATTGACACCTGATAATTTGATCATATTCTGCTGAAAACGCCGACTTCAGGAGTTCTTCCATGACCGCGATCACCAATCACATGCCGACCGCCGAATTGCAGGCACTGGATGCGGCACATCACATGCATCCGTTCACCGAAAACGGTGCGCTTGCCGAAAAAGGCGCTCGGGTCATCACCCGCGCCAAGGGTGTCTATCTGACCGACAGCGAAGGCGCAGAGATTCTCGACGCAATGGCCGGGCTTTGGTGTGTGAACATCGGCTACGGCCGCGATGAACTGGCCGAGGCTGCTGCGCGTCAGATCCGGGAACTGCCCTATTACAACACCTTTTTCCAGACGACGCATGTGCCGGTCATTGCTTTGTCCGCCAAGCTCGCGGAACTGGCGCCGGGCGATCTGAACCATGTGTTCTTTGCCTCGGGCGGGTCGGACGCGAATGACACCAACATTCGCATGGTGCGCACCTATTGGGCGGAAAAGGGCAAACCGGACAAGAAGGTCATCATCAGCCGCCACAACGCCTATCACGGCTCGTCTGTCGGCAGCGCCTCTTTGGGCGGAATGTCGGGGATGCACGCACAAGGCGGCATCCCGATCCCCGACATTCACCACATCAACCAGCCGGACTGGTGGTCGGAAGGGGGTAACATGACGCCCGAGGACTTTGGCCTTGCCCGCGCGCGGGAACTGGAAGAGGCGATCCTTGAGCTCGGCGAAGACCGGGTGGCGGCATTCATTGCCGAACCGGTGCAGGGCGCTGGCGGCGTGATTGTCGCTCCCGATACCTACTGGCCTGAAATCCAGCGCATTTGCGACAAGTATGAAATCTTGCTGATCGCAGACGAGGTGATCTGTGGCTTTGGTCGTACCGGAAACTGGTTCGGGTCGGAAACACTGCGCATCCGTCCACATATCATGACCGTGGCCAAGGGGATGAGCTCTGGCTACCAGCCTATTGGCGCGTCCATCGTCTGTGACGAAGTGGCGGCAGTTATCGGTGCGTGCGAATTCAATCACGGATACACCTATTCAGGGCATCCCGTCGCCTCTGCCGTGGCACTGGAAAACCTGCGTATCCTGCAAGAGGAACGCGTGATCGAGCATGTGCGCGACGTGGCGGCGCCCTATTTGAAGCAACAGCTTGAAACGCTGTCCGACCATCCGCTGGTGGGCGAGGTCAAGATCGTCGGCATGATGGGGTCAATCGCACTGACGCCCCACAAGGATACGCGCGCCAAATTCGCGTCAGAAGCCGGCACCGCAGGGCTGATCTGTCGCGAACGCTGCTTTGCCAACAATTTGATCATGCGGCATGTCGGTGACCGGATGGTCGTGTCGCCGCCGCTTGTCATCACGCCCGACGAAATCGACATCCTGATCAATCGTGCGCGCAAGTCGCTTGACGAATGCCACGCGACCCTGAAGGAGCGTGATTTGATGCGGGCGGCCTCCTGAGCGGCCTGCGGAAAGCAATCGAAGCGGCAGGGTTGGCCGATGGTGCCACCCTGTCGTTTCATCACCACCTGCGCAATGGCGACACCGTTATGCAGCAGGTGCTCGGGGCCTGTCGGCAACTGGGCCTGCGTGACCTTCACATCGCGCCATCTTCGCTGTTTCCCTGTCATGGCGGCCTGGTGCCATTTCTCCGCGACGGGACGGTGACCCGCATCACGACCTCATATATGAACGGCCCTCTTGCGGACGCCGTGATGGCCGGAGACCTGTCGCATCCCGTCACGATGCAAACGCACGGCGGGCGGGCCTTTGCTATCGAATCCGGCCGAATGCCCATCGATTGCGCGTTCATCGCCGCGCCTGCGGTGGATCGGGCGGGAAATCTGTCCGGAGCCATCGGGCCAGAGGCCTGCGGCCCACTGGGGTACGCCATGGTCGATGCAGATCATGCCGCCCAGGTCGTCGCCTTGACAGACCATCGCGCGGATAACCTGCCGCGTATCTGTATACCGGCGCATCGTGTGACCCGGATTGTTGATGTCGACAGCATCGGCAGCGCGGCGCGGATCGTATCGGGGACCACGGGCCGTGCGCCGTCGGACAAGGGGCGCGCGATTGCCGATCTGACGGTCACATTGATAGCGGCGTCGGGTCTGTTGCGGGACGGGTTCAGTTTCCAGACCGGAGCGGGCGCAACCTCGCTCGCTGTCGCGCGCGCTCTTGCGCCTGAAATGGTTTCGCGTGGGGTTCGTGGCGGCTTTGCCGCCGGTGGTATCACCGGGCCGTTGGTCGACATGTTTCGCGCCGGGCTGTTCTCTGAAATCCGCGATGTTCAGGCCTTTGATCTGGCGGCGGTCGCCTCGTACCGCGACGACGCTGCGCACCACGCGATGTCGGCGGCGCAATACGCCAGTCCGGGACGGGCCGATGCCTTTGCCAACGGGTTGGACGTAATGATCCTCGGCGCGGCCGAGGTCGACACGGCTTTCAACGTCAATGTCACCCAGTCCAGCGATGGCCGGATTATCGGTGGCTCTGGCGGGCATGCCGATACGGCCGCCGGGGCAAAACTACCGATCGTCACGACACAGCTTTCCGCCGGCGGGTATGCCAAGGTCGTGGACCGGCTGACGTGCCTGACGACCCCCGGCGATACGATTGCAGCCGTCGTAACTGAAGCCGGCATCGCCATTCATCCCAACCGCCCAGAACTGAGAAAAGCGGCGCAGCAGGCTGGCTTGCCGATTGTGGACATCGACGATCTTCGCCGCGCCGCCGGGGCAGAGGCCGCCCATGATCAACATCCCCGGCGAACGGGTCGTGTCGTTGCCCGTTGCGAGCATCGCGATGGTCGGGTGATCGACGAAATCCGGCTCTAGGTGTCTGAGTGCCAGGCCAGCGCCTCTTCCAACCGGTCGTCGCCCCAGAACAATTCACCGTCCCCGGCGACAAAACTCGGCGCGCCAAAGATCCCGCGTTCCCGTGCCTCTTGCGTCGCCTCTGAATACGCCCGCCCGATGTCGTCCGCAGACTGTGCATCCACGACGCGCGCCACATCCTGTCCTAATATCGGCAGCACCTCTGCCAGACTGGCGTCGCTGCCGGCCGGTATCCCCTGCTGGAACCACCGCTTGTAGCTTTCCAAAGTATAGCGATCGCACCAGCCCTCTTGCCGGGCCAGGGTTGCAATCCGGTTGGCCCGGTCGAAATCGGCCAGTGGATAAGGTGCGGGCACCTTGACGGGTAGGTTGAATCCGGCGGCTCGCCGCTCAATATCGCGCCACATATAGGCGGCTTTGATCGGCTTCTTCGCAAACGGCACGTTGTCCATCTCGACCATGATCTCGCGTACGCTGAATGGGCGCCAGTCAAGCGTGACACCGGCCTGCTCTACCAGTTTTCCGATCCGCATGATCGTCAAATAGCTGTAGGTGCTGCCGATCGAATACCAGAACTCCAATGGTTTCATTGCGTTCTCTCTCCATTTTCCGTCGCGGGTGACTACAGATATCATGGCGCGCTGATCCGTCCAAAAAGCTTTCACGAATGTTTTGCCAATCCGTCACGGAAACGTTCCGCAACCTGAACAGATGAAGGGCACGGTTTTGCTTCGACCGAGATTGCCCGCCATACTGGGCCAGCCAACAGGAAAACGCGCCATGACTTCTCATCGGATCCTTCGCCCTTCCCGACGTGCCGTACTGGCCGGGGGAGCCGCCTTTGCCGCCAGTCTCGCCATGCCGGCGATCAGCCGCGCTGCATCCCGCCCCGTATTTACTCACGGTGTTCAGTCCGGTGACGTAAACACCAGATCGGGTATGATCTGGACCCGCACCGACCGTCCGGCCCGCGTGATGATGGAGGTTTCTACCACCGAAAGCTTTGCCGATGCCCGCACGCTGGCACCGATGAACGCGCTGCCGGACAGCGACATGGCCGTCAAACGGTTGGTCGATGATCTGCCGTCCGATCAGGATATTTTCTACCGGTTCACGGCCGCCGACCTGTCCGACATCAATGCTGTTTCAGAGCCAATCATCGGGCAGTTCCGCACCGCCCCGACCTCGCGCCGCAATGTGCGCTTTGCCTGGTCGGGCGACACCGCCGGCCAAGGTTGGGGGATCGACGATGACGGCATGCGCACCTACGCCACCATGGCTCAGCACCGGCCCGATTTCTTCATTCACTCGGGCGATACCATCTATGCCGACGGCCCGATGCAGGACGAGGTCGAAAAGGACGGCCAGCTGATCTGGAAAAACACCACGCTGACCGATGACAAGCGCAAGGTGGCCGAAACGCTGGATGAATACCGGGGCCAGTGGAAATACAACATGATGGACGAACACGTGCTGGCGATGAATGCGATTTGCCCGACGTTCTTCCAGTGGGACGACCACGAGGTCGTCAACAACTGGTCTGCCGCCAAGGATCTGTTTTCGGATGATCGCTACAGCGAAAAATCCGTTCATGTGCTGGCTGCTCGTGCCGCCCGTGCGTTCCACGAGATGACCCCGATCAGCTACACCCCCTCCGAACCGGGCCGGGTCTATCGCAAGATTTCATACGGGCCGATGCTGGATGTATTCTTCCTTGATCTGCGGAGCTACCGCGGTCCGAACGGCGCGTCTATGCAAGATGAAATTAACGAACAAAGCCAGATCCTGGGCGCCGAACAGCTGGCGTGGCTCAAGCGCGAACTGGCCGGATCGCAGGCCACATGGAAGGTGATCGCCTGTGACATGCCGATCGGTCTGATCGTCTGGGATAACTGGAAGGAACAGGCGGGAGCCGAAGCCGTGGCAAACGGCGACCACGGTCCTGCCAAGGGCCGCGAGTTGGAGTTCGCCGAACTTCTGCGGTTTATCAAGACCGCCGGCATCACCAACACCGTCTGGTTCACCGCCGACGTGCATTACACAGCCGCGCACTTCTACAACCCCGACAAGGCTCAGTTTCAGGATTTCGATCCGTTCTGGGAGTTTGTCTCCGGCCCGCTGCACGCAGGCAGCTTTGGCCCGAACACATTGGATGGCACGTTTGGCCCCGAGGTGAAGTTCGTCAAGGCCCCGCCTGCAGGGCAGGCCAACCTGCCGCCCAGCGCCGGTCTGCAATTCTTTGGTTTGGTTGATATCGATGGCGATACCCAGCAGATGACCGTGCGCCTCATGGATCGTGCCGATCAGGAACTGTGGTCGGTTACGCTGGATCCCAAGTCCGGCGCCATCTGACCGCGTGCCCGGGATTTTTCTGCATTGCCGCGAATTTGCGCTGCAGCGCAGTGTGTTGCGCTAAATTCACGCTTGACGTTCCGTTAATGGGTCCTGAAGCCACTAAAGCTTGATCAAAATCGACCAGCAGCCAATACCTGTAGTATCTTCGCTGGAGATCGGACCATGTTCGCGAATCTCGCAGAATTCAGTGCCGCACCGGTTTTTTCCGGTGCCCGCGCCCGCAACACTATGCTCGACTGGTTCTTCTACGATGTAGAGGGGCTGACTGTTGCCGAGCGTACAAAGCTGGTTGCCGAGCGCAATGTTGAAGGCTCTGTTTTGGTGGTCTGGCCTGAAGGAGCCAAAGGCGACATCAGCGTTCAGAAGTTCGAAGACTACGAAACCCTGCGCGCCGCGCCCGGCGCATTGCTAACCCGGTTTTCCATTGCCGGTGTCGGCAGTTCCGATGTCGGCGCCGCGGCATTTGCCAGAACGTTGGCCAATCACTACGCCGCGCCGGTCGGCGCTATTGTTGCCGGTTACGGCGTTGCCGACCTGCTGAGCGAGGCAATGGGCGGCTGGTTTGTGCTGGGTGGCGCCAACCGGATCATGCAGATGTATCACGATGCCGTCGACCAGGCGCCCGCAGTGGAACCGTCGAGGCCAAAAGATCAGTCGTTGCTTGAGAAAGTCGACCACCGCAACGATTCATCGACATTGGTCAATCTCATGCTGGACCGGGACCGCGTGATCGACTCGGTCGCCGGCCATTCCAAGGGGTGTCTGTCGATCGCTTATGCATTGGAGGCGCTGGTTCTCTCTCGGCAAGCGGAGGCCATCGAACGGCAGGCAAACATGCGGATCACCACCGTTGGCGCGGTGACCGCGCTGCCCACCGCTTTCACCAACGCCGGGCAGTATCTGGGCGAACTCGACTGGTTTGGCGGCATGAATTCCCGTCTGGCGCTGGACTACACTACCATTCCCGGTGCCTGGCATCACCTGAACACACGCCTGCCGGGGCATTTGGACCTGGCCGATGTCCTTACACAGGAACCGGCCTAGGCCGGTTCAGAAATCGACGCCGCGCTGTGCCTTGATGCCTGCCGCGAACGGATGTTTGACCTCGGTCATCTCTGTCACCAGATCCGCGTAGTCGCACAACAGTTGCGGCGCGTCGCGTCCGGTGAGGATGACACTGGTGCGGTCCGAGCGGCTCTTCAGCCCGTCCACGACCGCCTGCGCAGTCAGATAGTCGTAGCGCAGCGCGATGTTGATCTCATCCAGAACGATAAGGTCGTATTCGCCGCTCTGCATCATCTCGCAAGCGCGGGAAAATGCCGCTTCGACCGCTGCGATATCGCGGGTGCGATCCTGAGTGTCCCAAGTGAACCCTTCGCCCATCGTATGCCAGTCGACGCCGCCCAGCCGGTCAAAGAACTGCCGCTCCCCGGTGATCCATGACCCCTTGATGAATTGCACGACCCCGACCGTTTTGCGCCAGCCCAGCGCCCGGACGATAACACCAAACGCGCTTGAGGATTTGCCCTTGCCATTGCCCGTATGCACCAGCACCAGACCGCGCCCCGGATCGGTCGCCTCTGCAACCTTGGCGCGCTGCTTGGCCTGCATATCCCGCATCTTGGCCTTGTGGTCGTCCGTGTGATCGTCGGTATCGCTCATTGTGTGTTCCCCGTGTTCGCGAAGCCGCACCTTAGCGCCCGAGTGAAGCGGGCGAAAGCTCAGCCTTTGGGGTCGGCGAAATGCCGGTTTCGGGTCTGTTCAAGGCTCAATTGCCGTTCGCGCCAGATCACAAGCGCATTGCCCGCGACAACCAGCGCGGCTCCGGTCAGCATGACCAGGGTCGGCAGTTCGCTGAACCAGACATATCCGATGAGGATGGCGAACAGCATCGAGGTATAGTCGTATGGGGCCAGCATTGACGCGGGACCGAACCGGTAGGCCGATGTCACCAGAATCTGCGCGACCCCACCGCCCAGCCCGGCCAGAATCAGCATGGCAGCGTTCTGCGGTGACGGGATGACCCATCCAAACGGCAGGGTCAGCAGCGACAGCAGCGTCGCCGTTGCCGAAAAGTAAAACACGATGGCCGCCGTGTGTTCAGTCTGTACCAGCTTGCGGATATGGATCTGGACAAACGACCTGCACAGGGTCGCGCCCAGCACACAAAATGCGCCAAGCGTCGCGCCTTCCTGCATCGATCCGCCGCCCGACAGGCGCGGCCACAGCATGATCAGAACCCCGACAAGGCCCAGCACCACGGCCGAGATCCGGATAATCCGGATTTTTTCCCCCAACATGATCGCCGCGAGGATCAGGGTAAAAATCGGCGTGGCATATCCGATCGCCGTCACCTCGGGCAGCGGCAGCAACCCAAGCCCGGCAAAGGTCAGTCCCATGGCGCTGGTGCCAATCACGCCGCGCCACATATGGCCCATCGGGTTCTTCGTAATCAGCCCGTTGCGCAGTTGCCCGCGCGCGGCCAGCCAAACGACGATAACCGGAATCGCAAAGAGAGATCGGAAGAACACCGCCTCGCCGGGTGGAACCTCGTCCGCGGTGGCCTTGATGACCCCGGACAGCGCCGTGAACAGAAAGATCGCCGCGCATTTCAGCGCGATAGCCACTCCTGGTCGATGCGATGTTAACTGCTGCGCCATGGGAACTTCCTGCGCCTCTCCGGGGCAAAGATCAACGGGTTGATTTTACGGACGCAGCTGGCGCAAAAAGCGGCGGAATGACGGAGCAAGAAGAATGTACGAGCAAAACCACCTGATCGCCGGCCTGCGCGCCGCCTCTTTGGGCCGCGAGGAGGAGGTGTTTGCCCATCTCCCTGATGGCGGAAAGGTGACATTCGGGGCGCTATTTACCGGCGCGGAACAGATGGCGTCCGCGCTAGAAGCGTCGGGTGTAAAGCCCGGCGACCGGGTTGCGGCGCAGGTGTCCAAGACCATCGAAACGATCCAGCTGTACCTTGGAACCGTCATGGCAGGAGCGGTGTTTCTGCCTCTCAACACCGCCTACACCACATCCGAAATCGCGTATTTCATCGGTGACGCCAACCCGTCGCTTGTTGTTTGCGATCCTGCCCGACTGGAGGACACAACGGCCATTTCAGGCGAAGCCAGAGTGCTTACTTTGGATAGCTCGGGCCGGGGCAGCCTGCGTGACCTCGCCGATGCGCAGGGCGGTTTTGATCCTATCCAGCGCGCGCCCTGGGACCTGGCGGCGATTCTCTATACCTCGGGGACAACGGGCCGCTCAAAGGGCGCCATGCTGAGCCATGACAACCTGCTCAGCAATTCCACGGTATTGCGCGACTATTGGCATTTTACCGACACCGATGTGCTGATCCATGCCTTGCCGATTTTTCACACGCACGGTCTGTTCGTCGCGACCAACGTGGCCTTGCTGGCCGGGGCGCAGGTGGTGTTCCTGCCCGGGTTCGATGTGGATGCCATCCTGGATGCGATGCCCTCGTCGACCGCGCTGATGGGGGTGCCGACGTTCTACACCCGCCTTTTGGCGGACGGCCGCCTGACCAAAGAGCGGGCTGCGAACATGCGTCTCTTTATCTCGGGCTCGGCCCCGCTGTTGGTGGATACCCACGAACAATGGCAGGCGCGGACCGGGCACCGCATTCTGGAACGCTATGGCATGACGGAAACCAACATGAGCACGTCCAACCCCTATGACGGCGACCGCAGGGCCGGGACAGTGGGCTTCCCCCTGCCGGGGGTCGAGGCGCGGGTGATGGCCGATGGTCAGGAGGTGCCGGTGGGCGAGATCGGCGTGCTTGAGGTGCGCGGCGCGAATGTGTTTCAGGGCTATTGGCAGATGCCGGAAAAGACCGCCGAGGAACTGCGCGAAGACGGCTGGTTCATCACCGGCGATCTGGCTCGGATCGACGCCGACGGCTATGTCACCATCGTCGGGCGCGAAAAGGATCTGATCATCACCGGTGGTTTTAACGTCTACCCCAAGGAGATCGAAAGTCTGATCGACGATCTGCCTGGTGTTCTGGAAAGCGCGGTGATCGGCGTGCCTCATCCCGACTTTGGCGAGGCGGTCGTGGCCATCGTCGTTCCGGATGCTGCGGGAGTGGACGCCGGGGCGATTACTGATGCGCTGGCCGACAGGCTTGCAAAGTTCAAGCAACCCAAACATGTGGCGTTGGTTCAGGCGCTGCCGCGTAACACGATGGGAAAAGTACAGAAAAAGGCGTTGCGCGAGGAATATGCAGGGCTGTTCGGCTGACCGGACTGCCGGTCAGGTCAACCAGTAGAGCGCGGCGCTGAGGGTAAAGAACCCGCCGGTTGTGGCCGCCAGCATGGCGATAGAGGCGAGCCCTTCCAGTTCAAGCTCCTGCGCAAGAACGGTGTAGATTCCGAACATCGGCATCGCGGTTGACAGGATCACCGCCGCGTAGAGCTCCGGCGGCAGCACGATCCATCCTAACGCGGCCAGCCCGGTGGCGATCGCGGCTGTCAGCACCGGGTGCACCAGCAGCTTGCCCACCGCGATCTGCGCTGCGCGCATCCGGTTGCCACGCATCGGCAGACCGACAAGCGAGCCGCCGATGGCAAAGAGCGACAGCGCGGCGGCCGAGGCGGCAAGCATCTGGAACAACCGCCCCGCCGCTTCGGGCAGGTGCAGGCCCGACAGCGAGAAAGCCACGCCCAATAGCAACCCTTGCACCATGGGCCGCTTGACCACGCCAACAAGGATGCCGCCGACTCTGCGTGGGATCGAAACGCCGTCATGCGGGCGCGAAAGATCCATCAGGATCAGGCAGATCGGTATCAGAATGATGTTTTCCACCAGCATGTTAAGCGCCAGTATGACGCCCGCGAGGTCGGGAAAAACAAGCAACATAACCGGGTAGCCGATATAACCGGAGTTCGGCGAAGAGGCCCCCATGACAGCGATCGCGCGTCGGGGTTTGTCGGGGGCCGCAACGCTGAACCAGAGATAGCTGACTGCTATGATCGCGAGCCCGCCGGTCAGGTAGACCGCCATGTAGTCGAGACGCAGCACCTCGCCGAGATCCCGTGTGGCCACGGCGTTGAACAACAGGGCCGGCAGCGCGATGTCGAGAACATAGCGCCCCAGAACCCGCATATCGGCGGCGCTGAACCAGCGGCGACTGACGGCGAGATAGCCGATGGCGATGGCCCCGTAGATCGGGAAGATGATGCTGAGGATCGCGGTCACGGCATTAGCCGATCTTGCCTCGCGTTTCGCCCACGGCGCCTCCGATCTGGCCGCGTTGCAACAGGATGTGATCGAGGATCACACAGGCCATCATCGCCTCGCCCACCGGGACCGCACGGATACCCACGCAGGGGTCGTGGCGACCTTTGGTAATGATTTCAGCGGCTTCACCGGACTTCGTGATGGTTTGCCGGGTCTTGAGGATGGACGAGGTCGGTTTGACCGCAAAGCGAACGACGACGTCCTGTCCGGTGGAAATGCCCCCCAGAATTCCGCCCGCGTGGTTCGAGGAATAGACCGGCTGGCCGTCGTTGCCCATAAAGATCTCATCGGCGTTGTCTTCGCCGGTCAGGGTTGCCGCGTTCATGCCTTCGCCAATCTCGACGCCCTTGACCGCGTTGATCGACATCATCGCGGCGGCAAGGTCGGTGTCGAGCTTGCCATAGACCGGAGCGCCCAGCCCGGCGGGCACGTTGCGCGCCACGACTTCGACCACGGCGCCGACCGAGTTGCCGGATTTGCGCAGCCCGTCGAGATAGCCGGCCCAGTCTTCGGCCGCCTGCGCGTCTGGGCAGAAGAAGGGGTTTTGGTCGATTTGTACGTCTTCAAACCGGTCATGATCCATTTTGTACGGACCGATCTGGGTCATGTAGCCCCGGATTTCGAGCTTTGGCGCGAGCGCGGCGAGCGCTGCGCGGGCCAACCCGCCGGCGGCGACACGTGCGGCGGTTTCGCGGGCCGAGGAGCGGCCGCCGCCACGGTAGTCGCGGATGCCGTATTTCTGCCAGTAGGTGATGTCGGCGTGACCGGGGCGGAATTTCTCCATGATGTCGCCGTAGTCCTTGGAGCGCTGATCGGTGTTTTCGATCATCAGCTGAACGGGAGTGCCGGTGGTGCGCCCCTCGAAGGTGCCGGAGAGGATTTTCACCGCGTCTGCTTCGCGCCGCTGGGTGGTGTACTTGCTGGTGCCCGGCTTGCGGCGGTCGAGCCAGTGCTGGAGCATCGCCTCGTCAATCGTCACGCCCGGCGGGCAGCCGTCGACGGTGGCGCCGAGAGCGGGTCCGTGGCTTTCGCCCCAGGTGGTGACGCGGAAGAGATGGCCAAAGCTGTTCATCGACATGTGCGGGCTCCTTTGCAGGGCTGCTTAGCCGGGCGTGGCGCGTGCCTCAAGTCGTTTCGGGGGCGCTGCCCCCGTCCCGGACCGGTGGTCCGGGACTCCCCCGGGATATTTTTCAACAGAAGAAGGGGCGGGCGGCGCTTGTCATTGGCAGGGCGCGGGACTAGATTGCCGCTCACCTCGGGGTGCCCGGCGACGGGCTGAGATGCGATGTTGCGAACCCGTTGAACCTGAACCGGCTAATACCGGCGGAGGGAAGGTTGTTGGACATCTCCATAACTTTGCCCTGTCGCCGCAAAAGGAGGATGCCATGAAGTATCTTGCGTTTGCAGCGGGCGTTTTTTGTGCATCGGCAGTGGTTGCCGAGACGCCAGAGCTGACCGTTTACACCTACGACAGTTTTGTTTCCGACTGGGGCCCGGGGCCTGCGGTGGAGGCGGCCTTTGAAGAGGTCTGCGGCTGTGATCTGAAGCTGGTGGGGGCGGGCGATGGCGCCGCGTTGCTGGCGCGGATCAAGCTGGAGGGCGCGCGGTCGGAGGCAGATGTCGTTCTGGGGCTGGATACCAACCTGACGGCGGCGGCGCTGGAGAGCGAGTTGTTTGCGCCGCATGGGGTGCAGGCGGAATACGATCTGCCGATCACCTGGGACGACGCGACCTTTGTGCCATACGACTGGGGTTACTTTGCCTTTGTGCACAACGCCGATCTGGCGGCGCCGAATGATTTCCGGGCGCTGGGCGCGAGCGATCTGAAGATCGTCATCCAGGATCCGCGGTCCTCGACGCCGGGTCTGGGTCTGCTGATGTGGGTCAAGGCGGCCTATGGCGATCAGGCGCCCGAGATCTGGCAGGGGCTGGCGGACAATATTGTCACCGTGACCAAGGGCTGGTCGGAGGCTTACGGGCTGTTCCTGGAGGGGGAGGCGGACATGGTGCTGTCTTACACCACGTCGCCCGCCTATCACCTGATTGCCGAGGAGGATGCCAGCAAGGCGGCGGCGGTGTTTGACGAAGGCCATTACATGCAGGTCGAGGTGGCCGGCAAGCTGGCGGGATCGGACCAGCCGGAGCTGGCGGATCAGTTCCTGCAGTTCATGGTGTCGGACGCATTCCAGTCGATCATTCCGACCACCAACTGGATGTATCCGGCGGTGATGCCCGAGGCCGGCGTGCCGGCGGGTTTCGAGAACATCGTGGATGCTGACAAGGCACTGTTGCTGCCGGCGGATGAGGC
Organism: Seohaeicola saemankumensis; assembly: GCF_020171285.1. Lineage (GTDB taxonomy): Bacteria > Pseudomonadota > Alphaproteobacteria > Rhodobacterales > Rhodobacteraceae > JAIUZI01. Next base: position 19,394 of record NZ_JAIUZI010000003.1, on the reverse strand, counting down.
GGCGGCACTGCGCGATGTGGCGCTGGGCGAATGGCTGGGCGCGCTCAGCCAGTAAACCCCTGGTTTGGGGGCGGCGCGGCGGTTCTGGTCGCCGCGCTGATCCTTGGGTGCCTGGCCGCTGTCGCGCTGCGGGCGGAGCCGGGGGCGGGACTGGGCGCGGCGGATTGGCGCGCGGTCCGGTTTACCTTGTGGCAGGCGGTTCTGTCGGCGGTGCTGAGTGTGGCGTTTGCCGTTCCGGTGGCGCGGGCGCTGGCGCGGCGGCGTTTCGCGGGGCGGCGGATGCTGATTACCCTGCTGGGCGCGCCCTTTATCCTGCCGGTGATCGTTGCGGTTCTGGGATTGCTGGCGGTGTTCGGGCTGAACGGCTGGCTGAGCGATGTTCTGGGCTGGGCCGGGTTGCCGCCGCTGCGGATCTACGGGCTGCACGGGGTGGTTCTGGCGCATGTGTTTTTCAACCTGCCGCTGGCGACGCGGCTGATCCTGCAAGGCTGGCAGGAAATCCCGGCCGAGCGGTTTCGTCTGGCGGCGCATCTGGGCGCCGGACCGGGGGCGATCTGGCATTTGCTGGAACGGCCGATGCTGTGGCGGGTGGTGCCCGGCGCGCTGGCGGTGGTCTTTGCGATTTGCGTGAGCAGTTTTGCCGTGGCGCTGACGCTGGGCGGCGGGCCGCGGGCGACGACCATCGAACTAGCGATCTATCAGGCGTTTCGTTTCGATTTCGACCTGGGCAGGGCGGCGTTGCTGTCGTGTATCCAGATTATCGTGACGTTGATCGCGGCGCTGCTGGCATTGCGCGCGGCGCCCAGTGGCGGGTTTGGCGCCGGGCTGGACCGGCCGGTGCGGCGCTGGGATGCGGATGGGTTGGGGTTGCGGGTTCTGGACGGGGTCGCGATCGCGACGGCGGCCGGGTTCCTGTTGCTGCCCTTGCTGGCGGTGGTGCTGGCCGGAGGGCCGGGATTGGCGGCGTTGCCGGTCAGCGTGTTTCAGGCAGCGGCGATGTCGGTGCTGGTAGCGGCGGGCAGCACGGTGGTGTTGCTGGTGCTGGCGGTCCCGATGGCGGCGGGCGTCGCGGCGGGGTGGCGCTGGATCGAGGCGGCGGGGCTGCTGGGACTGGCGGCGTCGCCGCTGGTGCTGGGCACCGGGCTGTTCGTGCTGATCTATCCGGTGGCGGACCCGTTTTCGGTGGCTTTGCCGGTGACGGCGCTGGTCAATGCGGTGATGGCGCTGCCGTTCGCGCTGCGCATCCTGGTGCCGAGGGCGCGGCAGGTGGTGGCCGATCACGGGGCCCTTGCGGCCAGTCTGGACATGCGCGGGCTGGCGTTTCTGCGGCTGGTGCTGCTGCCTCGGATGCGGGCGCAGATCGGCTTTGCCGCCGGGCTGGGGGCGGCGCTGTCGATGGGGGACCTGGGGGTGATCGCGATGTTTGCCGACCCGCAACGGGCGACATTGCCGTTGCAGATCTATCGGTTGATGGGGGCCTACCGGATGGAGGCGGCGGCGGCGGCGGCGCTGTTGTTGCTGGTGATGTCGATGGCGGCGTTCTGGTTGCTGGATCGCGGGGGGCGGTGGCATGCTGAGGCTTGAGGGGCTGCGGATCGTGCAGGGGGATTTTACCTTGCGGGCGGATCTGGAGGTTGCCGCCGGGCGGCGGGTTGCGGTGATCGGACCGTCGGGGTCGGGCAAATCGACCCTGATCGGGGCAATTGCCGGGTTCGTGGAGCCGCAGGCCGGGCGTGTGATCTGGGACGGGCGGGATATGACAGCGGTGCCGCCGGGGCAAAGGCCGCTGGCGATGCTGTTTCAGGATGGCAACCTGTTTCCGCATCTGAGCGTGGCGCGCAATGTCGGGCTGGGGATTGATCCGCGATTGCGTCTGACCGCAGAGCAGCGGGCGCGGGTGGCGCAGGCGCTGGAGCGTGTCGGGCTGGCCGGGTTCGAGGACCGCAGGCCGGGCGAGATGTCGGGCGGACAGCAGAGCCGGGCGGCGCTGGCGCGGGTTCTGGTGCAGGGGCGGCCGCTTCTGTTGCTGGACGAACCCTTTGCCGCGCTGGGGCCGGCGTTGAAGGCGGAGATGCTGGACTTGGTCGCCGGGTTGACGGAGGAGAGCGGGGCGACGCTCTTGATGGTGAGCCACGACCCCGCCGATGCCCGCCGTATCGCGGACGAGGTGATTCTGGTGGCCGAGGGCCGGGCCGAGCCGCCGGTGGCGACGGCCGGATTGCTGGACAATCCGCCGCCGGCGCTGCAAGCCTACCTGGGCGATTGAAGTAAGGACATCTCATGCATCCCAATCCTGTTTATCATACCGCGAGCCGCGCGGAGAACATGGCATTCGCCGCCGAGCGGGCGTTTGGAGTGCTGACGGTTGCGGTCGACGGGGCGCCGTTGCTGAGCCATGTGCCGTTTGTGCTGTTGGAGGATGTGGTCGACCTGCATCTGGTGCGGTCGAATCCGATCGCGCGGGCGCTGGGCCAACCTTTGCAGGCGGTGATCGCGGTGTCGGGGCCGGACAGCTATGTCTCGCCCGACTGGTACGGGATCGACGATCAGGTGCCGACCTGGAACTATGTGGCGGTGCATCTGTCGGGTACGCTTGAGCTGCGCCCACAGGAGGAACTGCGCGATGTGCTGGACCGGCTGTCGGCCCGGTTCGAGGACAGGCTGCGGCCCAAGCTGCCCTGGACCGCAGACAAGATGGACGCGCAGGCGCTGGAGCGGATGATGCGGATGATCGTGCCCTGCCGGCTGCGGATCGAAGCGGTCGATGGCACCTGGAAGCTGAGCCAGAACAAGCCCGACGCAGTGCGCGAGCGCGCGGCAGGCCAGATGCGCGGGTTTGGCATCGGCGCCGAGGTCGCGGATCTGGCGGGCCTGATGCTGGGCGCGAAAAAGGCGCCGTAGACAGCCCCGGCGCGCGCGCCTAGGGTGGCGCGAAACCGGTTGGGAGACCTGTCCATGAAGCTCATTTCCTCAACGGCCTCGCCCTTTGTGCGCAAGGTCCGCGTCGTTTTGCATGAAACCGGCCAAACCGGCGATGTCGAAGAGATCCCGGTCGCCACGACCGCGATCAACACCGCCCCCGAGGCGCGGGCGGCGAATCCGACCGGCAAGATCCCGGCGCTGATTCCGGACGATGGCAGCGCGATCTATGACAGCCGGGTGATCACGCGGTACCTGGATGCGCGCGCGCAGGCGGGCCTTTATCCGGCGGGCGACGGGATCTGGCGGATGCTGACGCTGGAGGCCACCGCCGACGGTCTGCTGGAGGCCGCCGTGTTGATGGTTTACGAGGCGCGGCTGCGGCCCGAGGCGCAGCAATCGCCCGATTGGGTAGAGGCGCAGTGGGGCAAGGTGTGCGGCGCCCTGGACGCGCTGAACAGCGATTGGATCGACGATCTGAACGGGCCGCTGAGCATCGGCCAGATCGCGGTCGGTTGCGCGCTGGGATACCTGGATTTCCGTCATGATGCCCGTGGATGGCGGACCGGTCGGGAGCCGTTGGCGGCGTGGTATGCGGATTTCGCCGAGCGCCCGTCGATGCAGGCGACAATCCCGGCGGGATAAGCGCGATCCCGGCGCGGGCGGCGTCGCTGTGTGGCCACATCGCGACAGGCGGACCAAACTGCGACCTCATGCGCGACTATGACCGCTGGACGAAGGCGTCTGACCCGGCTAGATAGCCGCCTTGAGACACCGCCGCCGCGCGGTGCATTCGCATGTTTGCCCCTTGGGGGCGCTGGAATCGGAGAAAACCTCGTGTCCCACGCAGAAGACCACGAAGGCACCCGGAGAGATTTCCTCTACTACGCCACAGCCGGCGCAGGTGCCGTAACCGCAGGGGCCGCGATCTGGCCGCTGGTCAACCAGATGAACCCGTCGGCGGATGTTCAGGCGCTGTCCTCGATTCGCGTCGATGTGAGCGGAGTCGAGGTCGGCACCCAGATCAGCGTGAAATTCCTGGGCAAGCCGGTGTTCATCCGTCGTCGCACCGAGGAAGAGATCGCCGAGGCGCGCGCGGTGGAACTGGCCGACCTGCCGGACCCGCTGGACCGGAACGCCAACAAGCCGGGCCTGGACGCGTCGGATGAAAACCGCACGCTGGACGAAGCCGGCGAATGGCTGGTGATGATGGGTGTCTGCACCCACCTGGGCTGTGTGCCGCTGGGTGATGGCGCGGGCGACTACCACGGCTGGTTCTGCCCCTGTCACGGGTCGCACTACGACACCGCCGGTCGTATCCGCAAAGGCCCCGCGCCCGAGAACCTGCCGGTTCCGGTTGCGGAATTCGTCGACGAAACCACGATCAAGCTGGGTTAAAGGGGTCAAACATGTCCGGAATTCCGCACGATCATTACGAACCAAAGACCAGTGGCGAAAAGTGGCTGCACAGCCGCCTGCCGATCGTTGGGCTGGTGTATGACACCATCATGATTCCCACCCCCAAGAACCTGAACTGGTGGTGGATCTGGGGCATCGTTCTGGCGTTCTGCCTGGTGCTGCAGATTGTGACCGGCGTTGTGCTGGTGATGCATTACACGCCGCATGTGGACCTGGCGTTCGCCAGCGTCGAGCACATCATGCGCAACGTGAACGGTGGCCATATGCTGCGCTACCTGCACGCCAACGGTGCCTCGCTGTTCTTTGTCGCCGTTTACATCCATATCTTCCGCGGCCTGTTCTACGGCTCGTACAAGGCGCCGCGCGAAGTCACGTGGATCATCGGCATGCTGATCTACCTGTGCATGATGGGCACCGCGTTCATGGGCTATGTTCTGCCCTGGGGGCAGATGTCGTTCTGGGGCGCAACCGTGATCACCGGCCTGTTCGGCGCGATCCCGTTCATCGGCGAATCGATCCAGACCTGGCTGCTGGGCGGGCCCGCCGTGGACAACGCCACGCTGAACCGCTTCTTCTCGCTGCACTACCTGCTGCCGATGGTCATCGCGGCGCTGGTGATCCTGCACATCTGGGCCTTCCACACCACGGGCAACAACAACCCCACTGGTGTTGACGTGCGTCGCGGGTCGAAAGCCGAGGCCGAAAAGGACACCCTGCCGTTCTGGCCCTACTTCGTGATCAAGGACGTGTTCGCGCTGGCCGTGGTCATGGTGGTGTTCTGGGCGATCGTCGGCTTCATGCCGAACTACCTGGGTCACCCCGACAACTACATCGAGGCCAACGCGCTGGTGACGCCCGCGCATATCGTGCCGGAGTGGTACTTCCTGCCGTTCTACGCGATCCTGCGTGCCTTTACCGGTGAAGTCTGGGTCGTGCAGTTCGCGTCCTTCATCACCGGCGGCATCGTCGACGCCAAGTTCTTTGGTGTGCTGGCGATGTTCGGTGCGATCATCGCGATGGCGCTGGCGCCCTGGCTGGACACCTCTTCGGTGCGTTCTGGCAGCTACCGGCCGATGTTCAAGTGGTGGTTCTACCTACTGGTCATCGACTTCATGGCGCTGATGTGGCTGGGGGCGATGCCTGCGGAAGAACCCTATGCGTCCTTCTCGCTGATCGCGTCGGCGTATTGGTTCGGGTACTTCTTTGTCATCCTGCCGATCCTGGGCGTGATCGAGAAACCCACTGCAATGCCGGCGACCATCGAAGAGGATTTCGATGCGCATTACGGCAAGAAATCGGATGCTTCCGCCGAAGCAACCCCGGCCGAGTAAGAGAGGGATCTGAACCCATGTTCAAGACACTAGCCATTGGTGCAGCCTTCGCTCTGGCCCTGGCCCCTGCCGCGTCATTCGCGGCGGGCGGCGGAGAGCAGCACATCGAGGATATCGCGTTCTCGTTCGAGGGACCGTTCGGCAAATACGACCAGAACCAACTGCAACGCGGTCTGCAGATCTATACCGAGGTCTGCTCGGCCTGCCACGGGTTGAAGCAGGTGCCGATCCGCACACTGGGTGACGAAGGCGGTCTGCATTTGCCCGAGGATCAGGTGCGGGCCTATGCCGCCGAGTATTTCGAGGTCTTCGATCCGGAGCTGGACGACTACCGCCCGGCCAAGCCGTCGGACCATTTCCCCGAGAATACTGCGGCGGGTGCGCCGGACCTGAGCCTGATGGCCAAGTCGCGCGCCGGGTTCCACGGCCCCTATGGCACCGGTATCAACCAGCTGCTGCGTGGCATCGGCGGACCGGAATACATCACCTCGCTGCTGATCGGTTATACCGGTGAGGAGAAGGAAGAAGCCGGGTCGATCCTGTATGAAAACACCGCCTTCCCCGGCGGCTGGATTTCGATGGCGCCGCCGCTGTTCGACGAGCAGGTGGAATTTGTCGACGGGCATCCCAACTCGATGCATCACCTGGCTGAGGACGTGTCGGCCTTTCTGATGTGGACGGCGGAACCCAAGATGATGGCGCGCAAGCAGGCCGGCCTGGTTGGTGTGCTGTTCCTGATCATCCTGTCGGTGCTGCTGTACCTGACAAACAAACAGCTGTGGGCGCCGATCAAGGGCAAGAAATCCGCCTGATCGCAGCTTTAGCCGATCTGACATTCGATGAGCCCCGTGACCTTGGTCGCGGGGCTTTTCATTTACGTGGTTGGTCTGGGGCGGCCTGGGGCGCCGGGGAGGGGCCAGCCCCTCTGCGCCTTTGGCGCATTCACCCCGGAGTATTTCGCAAGAGATGAACCAAGGGGCATGGTGCGGGGCCGGGGGCGCGTCAGCTTGGGCTTAGGGGCGGTCAAATAAGCCGGGCGCGCATTCAGATGCGGGTCTGGCGGGCCTAGTTGGGGAGCACCGGCGGGCAGTCCGCCGGCATTCACATCTGACGGAGATATCTGATGAAAACCTTTGCACTGATCGCGGCCATGGCGTTGGCCGCCCCTGTTCTGGCGATGGACCTGACCGGCGATACCGTTCTGGGCACGACGGAGGCCGAGATCACCGCCAAGCTGACCGACATGGGCTATGAGGTGCGCAAGATTGAGGCCGAGGACGGCAAGATCGAAGCCTATGTGGTGAAGGATGGAAAGATGGCGGAGGTCTATGTCGACCCGCTGTCCGGCAAGGTGACCAAGCTGGAGGCCAAATAGGTGGGAACGATCCGAACCAGTGACCGCGGGCGCGCAGGCGCCCGCGACATCGCGGTCTGGGATCCGCTGGTGCGCATGGTGCATTGGGGGCTGGCGCTGAGCGTGCTGGTGAACGGGGCGCTGACCGATGAGGACGGTATCGTGCACGAGTGGGTCGGATATGCCGCGCTGGGGCTGCTTGCCATCCGTTTGCTGTGGGGTATCGTGGGGCCACGTCCGGCCCGGTTTGCCAGCTTTCCACCCAGTCCCGGCGCGGCGGTGCGCCACCTGGGCGGGATAGCAGGCGGTGACCGGACCGTGCATCTGTCGCACAACCCGTTGGGGGCGCTCATGGTCTATAACATCTGGCTGACGGTGGCCGCGCTATGCGCGACAGGCATCATGATGGGCAGCCTGCGGTTCTTTGGCGTCGACTGGGTCGAAGAGGCGCATGAGGCGGCGTTCAGCTGGCTGATGATCTCGGTTGTTCTGCATGTTGGCGGCGTTCTGTTCGACAGCAGGCGGTCGGGCGTGCCGCTGGCGCGCGCGATGCTGACCGGGCGCAAGTCGGTGCCTGCCGACAGGCCGGTGGTATGACAGGACGCGACCCACAGGCGCGGCGGGCGGCGACGCTGGCCGCGCTGATCGTGGCGCAGGGGCTCTGCGCGATGTTCTTTGTTGGCGACGTGATCGCCGATATCGGCGTCGATGTCGCGGAGTCGCGGTTTCATCTGCCGCTGGAGGCCTTTGTCGCCACGGTGATGATCTTTGGTGTGATCTATTTCATGATCGAACTGCGCCGGCTGCTGTCGCGGATGGCCGAGATGGACACCGGCCTGCGCGCGGCGCGCGGTGACATGGCCGGGGTGATCGAGCGATTCTTTGACGACTGGGAGCTGACCCCCGCTGAGCGCGACGTGGCGCTGATGGTTCTGAAAGGGATCGATAACGAGACCATCGCCGCGGTGCGCGGCACGGCGCCGGGGACCGTGCGGGCGCAGTGCACGCGGATCTATGGCAAGGCCGGTGTCGACGGCCGGGCGCAGCTGCTGAGCGTGTTCATGGAAGAGTTGCTGGCCGAGGACTGAGCCGGGTCAGGCGACCAGTTGCCGCCCGTCATGGTCCAAGATCCGCGCGGTCACGATCTGGCCCTCGGGCTGTGGCGCGTCAAAGCGGACTTCGGCGAACTGTTCGGTCCGTCCCATATGGGGGTTCTCAAGAAGCACCTGGTGGCGCTGGCCGACCTGGGCCGCCAGATGGCGGTCGACAGCCGCCTGACCGGCCTGTCGCAGCCGGGCCGCGCGTTCGCGGATGACCGCGCCGTTGACCTGATTCGGAATTTTGGCCGCCGGGGTGCCATTGCGTTTGGAATAGGGAAACACATGCAGCCAGGTCAGGTGGCAGTCCTCGACCAGCCTGAGCGAGTTTTCGAAATGCGCCTCGGTCTCGGTCGGGAAACCGGCGATGATATCGGCGCCAAAGGTCATATCGGGGCGCAGTTTGCGCGCCTCTTCCGCAAAGCGGATGGCATCGTCGCGCAGGTGGCGGCGTTTCATCCGCTTCAGGATCAGGTCGTCGCCATGCTGCAGGGACAGGTGCAGATGCGGCATCAGGCGCGGTTCGGTGGCGATGGCCTGCATCAGCGCCTCGTCGACCTCGATGCTGTCGATGCTGCTGATCCGCAGGCGGCGCAGGTCGGGCACCAGTTTCAGGATTCGCATCACCAGATCGCCAAGCCGGGGCGCGGCGGGCAGGTCGGCGCCCCAGGACGTGAGGTCGACCCCGGTCAGCACGACCTCGTTATAGCCGCGATCCACCAGGCGTTTGATCTGGTCGACCACGACACCGGCCGGTACCGAGCGTGAATTGCCCCGACCGTAGGGGATGATACAGAAGGTGCAGCGGTGATCGCAGCCATTCTGTACCTGGACATAGGCGCGCGACCGGGTTCCGAACCCGTCAATCAGGTGACCGGCGGTTTCGGTGACCGACATGATGTCGTCGACCTGCACCGGTTCGGTGCCGAAATCGCCAGCCAGCGCGGACCAGGTGGCGGGCTGCATCTTTTCGGTGTTGCCGATCACCGCGTCGACCTCGGCCATCGCGGCAAAGGTTTCGGGTTCGGTCTGGGCGGCGCAGCCGGTCACGATCAGCCGGGCGTTGGGGTTGTCACGGCGCAGGCGGCGAATTTCCTGCCGGGCCTTGCGGACGGCTTCGGCGGTGACGGCGCAGGTGTTGACGATGACGGCGTCGCCGAGACCGGCCTGAGCGGTCAGCTCTTTCATCGCTTCGGTTTCGTAAGCGTTCAGGCGGCAGCCCAGCGTGGTGAATTTGGGTGCGCTCATGCGAGGCTGTCCAGAAATGCCTGTGTCAGATGGCCCGAGAAGACATGCATGGTCGGTCCCGTCATCCAGACGCCATCGTCGCGCCAGTCGATGTGCAGCGTGCCGCCGTCCAGATCAATGCGCACCTTGCGCCCCGTCAGCCCGCGCCGGGCAGCCGCCACAGCGGTGGCGCAGGAGGAGGACCCGGAGGCCAGCGTTACACCCACACCGCGTTCCCAGACCCGCATCCGCAGATGATCGGGCCCGACGACATGGACGACCTGAACGTTGGTGCGTTCGGGATAGAGCGGATGGTGTTCGTAGCGCGGGCCGAATTCGGCCAGGGGAATCAGCTCGGCATCCTCGACAAAGAAGGTGCAATGCGGGTTGCCCATGCCGGTTGCGGTCGGGCCGCCCTCGATCGGCAATTCCAGCGTGTCCATAGCTTCGGCCAATGGAATGTCGCGCCAGTCGGTTTGCGGCTGTCCCATGTTGACCGAGGTCAGCCCGTCATCGGCATCGCGGGCCAGCAGGGTGCCCCGGTCCGTGGTCAGGGTCAGGTCGCGGCGCCCCGCTTCGTCCATCAGGTGGCGGGCGATGCAGCGGGTGGCGTTGCCGCAGGCCGCCGAGGTCGAGCCATCGGCGTTGTAAAACGTCAGATGCGCGTCCCCTTCGCCCGGCGAAATCACCGCGAGCTGATCGAATCCCACACCGAAATGCCGGTGGGCAATCGCCTGCGCCAGCGCGGGGGTCAGCGCGACCGCACGTACACGTGCATCGATCACGACAAAGTCGTTGCCCAGCCCGTGCATTTTCATGAACGGCAAAGTGGTATCCGGTTGGTCCTGCATGGCGCGCATATAACGATGGCTTGGGGGCGAATCCAGTCTTTCGCACGGTTTCATGCAAATAGGGACTTGACCGCCCTGCCGTGCTTTCTTAGGTAGGCCGCCTATCGGGGCACGCGGGTCGCAGGATCAAGTGCAACGGTCGCAATTTAAGCGGTTGATCTTACCAGAGCAATTGCCTTAGAGAGCGGCAGGCAACCGGGACACCGGACGCCGAAAAGAGTGGGCCGTTAGCTCAGTTGGTAGAGCAACTGACTTTTAATCAGTGGGTCGCAGGTTCGAATCCTGCACGGCTCACCACTCATTTCAGTGACTTGCATGAACCTGGTCGTGCGTCTCCCATCTATGGGTAAGCGTGGGGCAAGCGCGCGGGCGTGGTTTTCTTCTTTTGTCGTTGCATTTCGATGTTGCCCGAATCAGCCCCGGGATGAACGGGAGGAGAAAGTATGGGCCATCTACAGAACTGCAGGACCAACCATTCGTCTCGCTGCAGATAAAAAGGCAGCGCTTCGTTGGAAGCGCAGCAATGCGACCGAGTTGCGGACAAGGCGAGCATTCGCTGCGCCATCCCAAAATGGGGCTATCCGTACATTGCGCCCGCCGCGCGCAGCGCCAAGGGCGGGTAGCGGTCGTTCGTGGCAGCTTGGATGTGCGGCCCTCGACGAGAATGGCTGGCCCCTTGGGTGTGGAAGTCGCTTTCCATGGGCGTTAGGCTCGACCAAAACCAATTCCATACAGCGGGCTAATCAATGCTGACCAAACGCACCTTTCTGTCAGGCCTTATGTCGAGCGCTGCGCTGGCGACAATTCCTGCAACGGCAAAAGCCGCTACTCCAGATGCCACCCTGATCACCAACGTGCGCGTCTTTGACGGCAAATCCGATGGGCTGAGCGGTCTGACCAACGTCCTGGTCGAAGGGGAATTGATCAAGGAGATCTCGCCCGCCGCCGACGCCGCGCCGGATGTACCGCGTATTGATGGGGGTGGGCGCACCCTGATGCCCGGGCTGATCGACAACCATGTGCATCTGCAATGGAATCAGGGACCGATGGAGTTCATGACGGCCCGCTCGGATTACGTCGCCGCCCTTGCCCTGCGCGAATGCGAAGCCACTTTGATGCGTGGATTTACCGGGGTGCGCGACACCGGCGGCGGCATCCTTGGCATTGCCCGCGCAATTGACGAAGGGATCTATCCCGGGCCGCGCATTCAGGCGTGCAACGCGTCGATCGGCATGACCGCCGGCCATGGTGATTACCGCCCGCGCAGCGTGCTGCCGCGCGCCTTTGGCGGGCCCGGCATTACCGAATTAGAAGCCAAAATGATTACCATCATCGCGGATGGCGTGGATGAGGTATTGGCCGCCACCCGGGAACAGTTCCGTCAGGGCGCGCATTTCATCAAAGTGTTCTCGGGCGGAGCGGTTTCCGGTCTTTATGACCCGCTGGACATCAACGAATACTCGCCCGATGAGCTGAAAGCAGCGGTGGATGAGGCGAAGCGGTGGAACACTTACGCGGCATCGCACGCCTATATGGACTCGTCGGTACGCAGCGCGATTGATGCAGGTTTTGCCTGTATCGAGCATTGCAACCTGATGACGCCGGATTCGATGGAACTGGCGGTGGAAAAGGGGGTCTGGCTGTCGACGCAGGTCGGGTTTTTCATGACCCCGATTCCCGAGGGGTTCAATGAATATCAGGCTGCACGTCAGAAAATGGCGCGCGATGGTCTGGACGCGATGTTGCGGTTGGCCAAGGAATACGGTGCCAAGATCGCTTTGGGCACCGACTTTGTCGGTTCTTCGGAAACGAAAGCGACGCAGCTGAATGAGCTGACGCTCAGAACGCCGTGGTTCAGCAACGCCGAGATCCTGCGGCAAGCGACCGGAGACAATGGCCAGCTGTGGCAACTGGCGGGGCCGCGCAGCCCCTATCAGAAGGGGCCGGTCGGGGTGATCGAACCGGGCGCCTATGCCGACATTCTTTTGGTGAACGGTGACCCGATTGCCGATCTTTCGGTGATGGGAAGCGCGGAAAACTTCGATGTCATCATGAAGGGCGGCAAGGCTTACAAGAACACGATCCTGTAGGGTTGTCGCGGTTTCCATTTTCCGGTCAGCGTGTGGCGGTGGCTGGATGACGTTGAAATGAGCTGGCTCCGCCCGGCGGAAACGGCGCAGGCGCACCAAGCGATCAGTTTGGTGTGCTGTTCTACGGGTGCAGTAATCGCAGGTCACAGTTGGGTTTGGGTTGAATTCGTCCAAATCCACACGCGGGTTGCGTTGGTGGCGAGTGTTATGACGTCTCGGTTGACAGCCTGGTTGATCCGGCGCGCAGCCGTTCTCCCAAGTCAGGTTTCAAGCTGAACCGTACGGTTCCTTTTTGCAGTGTCGCGGTCGCTGCGCTGAAACGTACCGTCCTTCGATCTTTGGCAAAGGCCGTGCCGATTCACGGTGAAGGCGCGGCATTGCAGTTGGCGCGCCACAAGCAGTATGGCCGCTGAACGCCCTGAAATTCCGAGCATATGCCCCGGCGCGTTTCTTTGTAGTGCGCTGATTAATAATAACCTTTTTCAAGGTCATCAGTGCGACGCATCTTTTTAGAATAATTATTCTAGAAAAAATCCTCGAAAATACTATGGTTGTGCCAAGGAAACCGAATCATGTCTTTGGGAGGATCCCATGCTCAAAACCCGTAACTTGATCGCGCCACTTGCGTTTGCCGCAAGCCTTGGCTTCACACCGCTGGCGGCGCAGGAGGTCACACTGCGTATGGCGACGGCGGCGCCGACGAACACGATCTGGCAGCAACAGTTCGACCAGTTTGCCGCCGACGTTTCAGAGGAAACGGAGGGCCGTGTATCGATCGAGATTTTCTACAATGCACAGCTTGGCGCTGAACAAGCCGTCATGCCGCAGGTCATGCGCGGGCGCATCGATATGGGCGCGTTTTCTGTCGCGTCGCTGTCTGATCAGGTGGCCGAGGCATATCTGACCTCGTTGCCGTTCTTTTACGACGACAAGGACGTGCGTTCGTGCATTCTTGATACGGTGGCGGGTGACTTCAATGACTTGATCGCACCGACCGGAATGCGGTTTCTGACATGGTCTGAAGTCGGCAGCGGCCAGATGGCGGGCACAAAGCCCTTCACCACGCCCGAGTCCCTGCGCGACCTGCGCGTCGGCGTCGCGGCAAACCCCGTCGCAAACCTGTTTTGGGAAACCCAGGGAAGCTATCCGGTCAATACGCCGGTAACCGAAGCCGCGTCGAACATCTCGACAGGTCTGATTGACGCCTACAACACAATTCCGGTTTTCTACCTGTTTGCCGGGATTGCACAGGTCGCACCTGTGCTGACCAAGCTCGACTATGTGATGGCACCCGCGATTTTGCTGATCAATGATCGCGTCTGGGAAAAGCTGTCGGACGAAGATCGCGCCGGGTTTGAGCGCGCGTTGGCCAAACGCCCCGCTGCCGAGCGGTCGGCCGCCTTCTTTGCCTTCGAAAACCAGATCTATGAAATGGTCAAAGGCAAAGGCGGCCAGATCGTGGTCCCGACCGATGAAGAACGCGCGCAGTGGAGCGCTGATATCGACGAGTATTACGCCAAGGTGCTGGAGGACTCGACCGATGCCGGCCGCGCATTCTTCGACAAGATGGTCGCCGCGCGCGAAAGCTGCTCGCAGTAATCCACCACTCACGGAAAAGGGGTGCTCGTGTCCCGGGTGCCCCGACCTGACCGGAAACCGAACATCAGGAGCTTGACGTGACCCACTCTGCATCATCACCGCAGGCCGTGCGAACCGCTCTCGACCTCTGGCATCGTGCCGAGGTTTGGGTGGCGACCATCGCTTTCGGCGGCATCGCGTTGATCCTGGTCTACGATGTTCTGATCCGGGAAGCCGTTATTCCACTTCTGTCGGCGGCGGGTTTCGAGGCGCGTCACCTCGTTCTGTTCGGGTCCCAGAAGATCGCCCTTTTCCTGTTGATGTGGGGGGCGTTTGCAGGGATCGGAATTGCCACCTGGGTTGGCGCGCAACTGGTGCCAAAGGTGGCATTCAGGGCAGTCCCCGACGCGTGGAATGACCGCATGAACAGGGTCGCCGATCTGGTGACCACCCTGTTCCTGATTGGCGTGACCGTTGTCGCGTCCCTCTTTGTAGCCGAGTCGTATCAAACAGGGCAGATCGCCTCTGGCGGCGTTCGGGTGCAGGTCTGGTTGGTGCAGCTTGCCATTCCCCTTGGCTTTGCCTCTGCCGCGCTGCGCTATCTGGCATTTCTGATCTGGCCCGACTTGCGGCCACAAGACGGGGACACCATCGAATGAACGCCCTGATACTTGTTTCGCTGGTCGTGGCGCTGCTGGTCCTGCGCCAGCCGCTTCTGGTGATCCTGCTCGCCGCAATAGCCTATGCGCAGATCGCGTGGGGCAGCGGGCATCTGACCTGGATCATCGAGGACATGTTCGTGTCGCTCGACAAGGAATTGATCCTCGCCATTCCGATGTTCATGCTGTGTGGCGGGGTAATGACCCAAGGGACCACGGCCAAACGTCTGACCGATGTTGCCCGGGCCATGGTTGGGCATTTGCCGGGCGGACTGGGCGTTGCCGGGATTGTCAGTTCGGCGATCTTTGCAGCGATCTCGGGCTCGTCCATCGTCACCATGCTCGCCATCGGCGCGGTTCTTTACCCGGCCATGCAAGAGGCCGGTTACAGCAAGCGCTTTGCACTGGGGACCGTGGTTTCAGGCGGCACGCTTGGCATTATTATCCCCCCCTCCATCCCGCTGATCCTGTATGGGCTTGTAACGGAAACGTCGATTGTCGATCTGTTCCGCGCCGGTGTGGGACCGGGGTTGCTGCTGGTGGGACTGTTTGCCCTCTACTCGGTTTGGGCCAACCGCCGCATGCCGCGCCAATCCTTTTCGTGGTCCGCATTGATGGTCGCCATCAAGGACGGGTTCTGGTCCTTGATGATGCCGGTCATCCTGCTGGGCGGGATCTATTCCGGGTTCTTTTCGCCGACCGAAGCGGCCGCCGTGGCGCTTCTCTATGCGATCATCATCGAGATGTTCGTGCATCGCGAGCTGGTGTTTGCCGACCTCAAGGGTGTGGTCTTTGGCGCGGCCAAGCTGGGTGGCGCCCTGTTCCCGCTGATCGCCGTGGCGCTGAGCCTGAATTTGATCCTGATCGAAAACCGCGTGCCCGACCTGATGCTGGGCTTTGTCGAAGGATGGATCACCAGCCCGATCACCTTCATCATCGTCGTGAACATCTTCCTGCTGGCCATTGGCGCGTTCATGACGACGGCAGAGGCCATCCTGATCCTCGGCCCACTTCTCACCCCGCTGGCGGTCAGCTTCGGCTTCGACAAGGTCGTGTTCGGGATCATCATGATCGTTAACCTTGAGATTGGTTTGCTGACCCCCCCGGTTGGTTTGAACCTGATCGTTGCCATGTCGGCATTCCGCGAAAAATTCGCACTGCTCGTGCGTGCGGCGGTCCCCTTCATCCTGCTGATGATCCTCGCTCTGGGGCTGATCAGTTTCATTCCCGAAATCTCGCTCTTCTTCGTTCGCTAATCCGGAGTCCATTATGACCATCGAAGCCATATGCACCCCACCCGAAGCCGCTGAAATCGAGGCGCGTCGCCAAAAGGCGCAGGCCGAAATGGCGGCGCAAGGGTTGGACGCGCTGGTGTTGTTCAATCCCGACAACGTTTTCTACATGACCAATTTCGCCAACTTCGTGCATGAACGTCCGTTTCTGCTGGTTGTTCCTGCCAAGGGTGATCCGATTTTCATCATGCCCGGACTTGAGGAGCCGCATGTCATCAGCCGTGCCGTCGGCGCGCTGGAGTTCGCGCCCTATCGCGAATTCCCCGCCCCTGAAGGTGAAGGCTGGGATGCAAAGCTGACATCAGTACTCGCCGGCATGTCAAAACTGGGTGTCGAGCCCGACTGCCCCTTTTTCGTGATCAACGCCCTGGGCGGGCGGCACCAAAGCTGCGAGATTGTCGAGGATTTGCGCCTGATCAAGTCGCCGTGGGAGATCAACCGTCACCAATATGCCTGTGAAATGATGCAGCTCGGTATGGGCGAACTGCTGAACCACGTAAAGCCGGGTGTGCTGGCGATGAGCCTCTATGGCATGGCCTCTGGCAAGATGACGCAAAAAATGTATGCGGATTTGCCCAGTGCCAACATCTTCTCGACCAAGCTTCAGGCTGGAGCACAGCCGCAAGCGATCTCGCACGATCCGCACAATTTTACCGATCTGTTCATCCCGTTTGAAATCGGAGGACCAAACGTGGCTCTGGCGGCCGGAAAAACCAACGGCTATGGCGGCGAGTTGGAACGGACGTTTTTCCTTGGCCATGTCCCGGACGAGGCGAAACGCCCGTTTGAAGTCATGATGGAGGCGCGCGAACTGGCCTTTTCGCTGACCAAACCGGGCGCGATCATGCATGACGTCGACCTTGCAGTGAACAATTTGCTCCGCAAGGCCGGCTACGGCGACAACCTGCTGCACCGGACCGGGCACGGCTTGGGCGTGACCGCACACGAAGCCCCGTTTCTGGCCGAAGGCGATCATCGCGAAATCAAGCCGGGCATGGTCTATACCATTGAACCTGGTATCTACATTCCCGGGATTGGCGGCTTCCGACATTCCGATACTGTGGTTGTCACCGAAACCGGAAACCACAACATGACGCCATGGCCCGACAGTATCGACGAATTGACACTGCCGGTGTGATGCCGATGGACAAAGCGGAACCGAACGAACAGATGCGTGCACCCGAAGCCCAGTCGAATTCCAAGCCCTCCAAGAAGCCGCGCAAGCGATCTAAACGGGCAATCGAAACAGAGCGCAGGTTTCTGGAGGCTGCCAACGAGGTCTTCTGGGCGCACGGATTCTCGGGGTCGACAATATCGCAGGTTGTTGAGGCATCAGGCCAGTCGGTCGGATCGTTCTACCATCAGTTCGAAGACAAGGCGGATCTGCTGTCGCGCGCGGCCAGCAATGTGATCAAGGAAGTCAATCCTGGCCTGTATGCCCTCGACCTTTCGCGTTCTGCAAACCACGACGTCTTTACGTTGTTTTACAGGTTGGCAAAGGAAGGGCGTCAACTGGTTGAACGCCACAAGGGCGTCTACCGCGCATTGTCGGAAAGAGCGCAAAACAACATCCTGGGCTTTGGCCCGCTTGGCGCGATTGCCCCGACGATGGCGGAAAAGGTCAATGCCGTGATGGAAGACTATTCTGACCAACTGGCCAAACCCCCGACAGAGGCGCAGGTGAACGCAGCCTCTCAGTTGATTGCAACCTGTTCCATGCAGTCCGGCCTGGGCATGGGCCCCATGTTTCCGCCGGATATTGAGGGGTTTTCACATGCAATCTCCCGCGCCGCTTGTGGCGTGATTTCCTATACAGGCCAAACGGACAGGCCAATGGTCCAAAAGGAGCAAAAGACATGAGCTTTGTCAGTCAAATGGCCGTCAAGGTGAGACCGGGCCAACGCGCGGATGCAATTGCCGCGTTCAAGGCGCGCCGGGTGCTCGAGGAATGCGCAGACGCAATTCCGGGTTTTCTGAAGGGGCGGCTCTTGTTGGCAACCGATTGCCCCGATGCCTTTGTTGTCGAGGCAGAATGGGCCAACCCGGGTGACATACAAGAATGGCAGAACCACCCCGTGCGTGCCGCGCAGGCGAGCGATCTTTCTGGTTGGCTGGCTGAAGAGCCGGAAACCAAAATCTACGAGGCTAGCACTGAGTAAGCTCTGCAGATGCGATCCTGTGCTTCGCCTCGTTTCGTTGGCGGTGACGCTGTTACCCCTTGGAATTGGGTCAGACGATAGCCCGACACTGGACGAAAGCTTTCGATGCCGCGGTGCCGAACGCTTGGCCTTCGGTTGGAGGACATCCGCTTGAGGCGAGACGGGCAGCCGTAAAGGCCAATCGACACACTTTTCTAAAGGTTTTGCGCGCCGACGCGCATCTAAAGGTAACCGGACGCTAGACCTGGCGCAGACCAAGCTTGTCCAGCAGCCCGAGCAGCATATCCTTGGCATGGGTGCGGTGGGCGTTATGGACGCGGCGCGCCGTATCGGGGTCGCCGGCGCGGATGGCTTCATACACCCTGCGGTGATCTTCGTTTGACTTGGTCGGCAACGGGCGCAGATGCAGCGTAGTCGTGCGGGCCCGCCTGACCTGGTCCACCATCATTCCGGCAATGGCCTGCACCCTATGATTTTGCCCCAGCCGGACAAGCTCCGAGTGAAATCTGTCATCCGCTTCGGACCAGGCCTCGCGATCGCCGCGCGCGAGCGCGGCGTCCATGTCGGCGATCGCCCCGGACAGGGGTTCCAGTTCCGATTGATCGTACCCGAACCCGGCCGCCCGGTCGGCGGCAAGGCACTCCAGTTCGGTCAGCACGTCATAGATGTCGCGCATATCGGTGGGAGACAGGGCCAGAACGCGCATGCCCTTGCGCGGGCGCATTTCCACCAGCCCCTGCGCCTGAAGCAACAGGATCGCTTCGCGGACGGGGGTCCGGGACATGCCCAGCAGGTCCGCAAGCTCGCTTTCGAGATGATCGGTGCCGGGACCAAGCGCGCCAGTGAATATCATGCGCCGAAGGTCGTCGGCCGCGCGCCGTGTGTTTGACATATGCTGGCTCTCCCAGTTCTTGCCGGTATCCGCCCGGCCTGCAGGCATCCCGCGACAGGATCGTAACGGGGATTGCGTGCCTGACCAGTCATATCCTGACTCAACCCGTAACCGAAGACCGGTCGCGGGAAGCTGGGGTGCCGGGTGCCCGGACCGAAAACCGGCGCGCCGTTGCGCCTCGATGCCCGTTCCGACGACGGATCGCGCGACTCGCAACAACCGGGTGGAATCGGTCGAATCTGGTGACCCTAGGGAACGGATTCTTTGTGATTTGTTGTAAGCGAGTTCGACGCCGCTATATATAGTGTTAGCGGCACCGTGCGATTGCCCTTTGCGCCGGGTTTTTGACCGGGTGCGTGCGTTTTCAAGTTGTCGCTCGCCGCTTAGTGCTCTGTTTTTATTGGTGATTTCATCTTTTTTGAAAAATTTTTATGAATGGTGAAAAAAGCGCTTGCGGGTTTGTTGGGTAAACCTTAGAACCCCCTTCACCGGCGGCGCTGAGGCGCTGATCGGGGCGCCGGACGGA
>NZ_JAIUZI010000002.1 GCF_020171285.1 Seohaeicola saemankumensis | reverse complement strand
CATGTTCGACCGTCTGAAAGAGGGCTCTACTCCCCTTTTGAACGCGGTGTCGCTGCTGTTGATGCTCGGCTCCTCGCTGCTGGCGCTGGCGATGATCATCTTCCAGCGGCGACGCTAGCCGGGTGCAGACGATGTGGCGCGCCTGAACCACCTTACAAGAACATGCGCAAACCCGCGCTTGTCGATCCCGCTTCCCGGGACCATATTCTCTATATGATCAAGTTCACGCCAATCCTTCTGGCCATTCTTTATGCCCTTGCGATGTACCGATTTTCGGTCTGGCGGACCCATCGGGACCTTGATGCGCGCTCTACAGAACTGGCTGATCCGCGATTGAAACGGCTGACAGACAGGCTCGCCGCATCGCTGGATATTGCGCATGTACCTGTTTATGTTTACGAAATCGACCCAGTGAATGGGCTTGCGGCCCCAGACGGGCGGATCTTTATCACCCGTGGATTTTACCGAAAGTATCAAAACGGCGAGGTTACTGCCGAGGAACTTGCCAGTGTGATCGCTCACGAACTCGGCCATGTCGCTCTGGGTCACTCCAAGCGTCGAATGATCGACTTTTCGGGACAGAACGCCCTGCGAACCGTCCTCATCATGGTGCTCAGTCGCTACATTCCTTTTGTCGGGGCGTGGATTGCGAACCTCGTTACGACAATGTTGGCCGCCGGTCTGTCACGCGCCGATGAATACGAGGCGGATGAATATGCCGCAGCACTTCTGACCAAGGCCGGGATTGGAACTTCGCCGCAGAAGTCGCTGTTTTCGAAGCTGGAATCCCTGACCCAACAGCGAGCCGGCGTGGCGCCCGCCTGGTTGATGAGCCACCCGAAAACACAGGACAGGATCGCGGCACTGGACAAACTGGAAAAGCGTTGGTCCACAAGCCAGAGCTGACGCCACAAGATCTATCCCAGCGCTTTTCCCAGACGTGGCAACCGCGCCTTTTTCATCAAACCCCTCATTTCCCAGGTCTGGTCCGACATCCGGTTCGCCTGCTCCAGAACGGCTTGGGCGACGCCGCTAACTCCTGAAGAATCGCGTTGCCACAAGTCGTACAGAAAACCATCGGGCTCCAGACGCAACAGACCTTCCTCCGCCAGCAGGTTGCGCGGAAAGTCCTTTCGATTCATGGTCAGGATCGCGTCAGCCGAGGCGGCCACCGCAACCGCAAACACATGCAGGTCCGCCGGATCCGGTAGCCACAGCCGAGCTTCCACTCCCGGCGCCGCCGGCATCTCGGAGGCGGGCCATGCGGCACGGACCAAAGCGATCTCAGCGCGGGCCTGCATTTCGCCTTCGGGGCCGAGCTTCACTGCGGCGCGCGCCCATTCTTCGAGGATGCGCGCCGACCAAAGCGGCGTGAAATGACCCAGCCGCGCAACACCCAGCAGCATCTCGCGCATCACCGTCGGATAGATGACGCAGGTATCCAGAACGATTTTCACAACCGGTAGAACAAGGCCTTGAGGTAGCCACTTTCGGCCAGCATCACATGCTGCGGATGGTCCGGTCCGGCAAAGCCGGTGTGGATCAACTGGGAAGAGCGACCTGCCCGCCCGATCCCGCGGGTGCAGGCGTCGCGGAACCGTGACAAATCCGCAGCGTGAGAGCAGGAGCACAGGCCCAGATAACCGCCCGGAGCAACCAGCGGTGCCGCCAGTCGCGCGACCCTTTCATAGGCCCGGATACCCGCTTCGAGCGCCTGTTTTGACGGAGCAAATGCCGGCGGGTCACAAATCACGACGTCAAACTGCGCGCCCTCCTGATCCAGTGCGGTCAGGACATCAAAGGCATCGCCCTGACGCGTGTCGAACCGGTCGGCCATGCCTGCCAAGGCAGCGCCCTGCGCGGCGAGCGCCAACGCCGGTGCCGAGCCATCGACGGCCAGCGCAAAACCCGCATCGGCCGCAAGCATTGCCAGGCCGAATCCGCCGACGTGCGAAAACACATCCAGCACCCTTGCGCCTGGCTTTACGAGCCGGGCGGCAAAGGCGTGGTTGGGCCGCTGATCGAAGAACAGGCCGGTTTTCTGGCCACCCGTCAGGTCCGCCAAATAAGTGGCTCCGTTCATTGGCACCTGCACCGGCTTTTCCGGCGCCGCCCCGGCAAGCACCTCATTCACATTGTCCAGGCCTTCCAGCCCTCGCGCACGGCCAGAGGCGTTCTTCAACACGTTCGAGACACCAGTCACCTGCCGCAGCGCTACTACAAGCGCCTCCAGGTTTCGATCTGCCCAGGCGGCGTTTGGCTGAAGCACGCATGTTTCGCCGAAGCGGTCGATCACAACCCCCGGCAAGCCATCAGCTTCGGCATGAACCAAGCGATAATAAGGAGCACCGAACATCTGTTCGCGCATTTCCAGCGCTCGCGAGAGGCGCGCGGCAAACCAATCCACATCCAACCGCGCATCAACATCGCGATCCAGCATCCGGCAGATGATCTTGCTGGACGGGGTGACCGCCACCAGGCCGAGCGGCGTACGACCTTCGTCCTCGAGCACCGCGATGGTTCCGGGATCCAGGTTTCGTGTGCGGCGATCGGTGACCATTTCATTGGAATAAACCCATGGAAACCCATGCCGCAGCCTGCGGGCGTTGGTTTTGGGCTTGAGGCGAACGCGGGGTCGCTCGGACGGAAAAGAGGGCGCTGTCATAGCGCCCTCATACTTCTGTTGCCCGAGGGAAAAAAGGGCCTCAGAGATTATTCAGCAACTGATAGAAGCCCAGCGAGGCGTTCTTGTAACCTTCGGGGTTGCTCAGTTCCTGGCGGATGACTTCGGCCAGGTGGTCCGAGATGCGCACTTTCTGGGTCTGGCCGCGAGCCTCGGCATTGATTGCCTGTTGGCCACCAAAGGCGTCCAGATCCGCGCGAACGGTGCGCGCGGGCACCAGAAGTTCGCCGGTCGCGGGGTTCTTCAGCATCAGGTCAAACGTAATCGAATGCACGCCACCGGTGGTATATCGCGCCTTTTCCGTCAGTGCATGGAACCGCTGGACCACGATCTCCACATCAGCCTTGACCGGGCCGTTCAGCGGCGTCACGCCACGTACGATCGCGTCCTGCACAATTGTCTGAACCTGCGCATGTCGATCCCCGATGGGATCCTCGCGCCAAACGATATCGCCACGCGGCAGATAGCTGTTGCGCTCGGAAACTTTCAGTGCGCGCGGCACGATGACCTGAACCTGATTGATCGACACCGGCGCCTGACCGGGGACAAGCGCCAACGGGCCGCTGGGTGTCAACGCCGGCGCCTGCGGCTGTGCCGAGGGAACGGCGACCGGCCCGGGCAGTTCCGCGGGCGCGGCACGGGTCAGCTCGTATCCGGCTGGCGCGGAAACTGTAGACTGCGGCAGTTGTTCGAACGGGGCGTTGCGGGTGGGAACATCAACAGCGGCACAAGCCGAAACGCTCAGCCCCAGTCCCACCAACAGCATCATACGTGCGGTCTTCATGGTTTTTCTCCTTGGACGAGCCTCGAAACGGACTCTTGTTGTTTTCCTGTCCAAGGATTGTCGGTGAATTGAGACAAATTTTGGGCCAATTCAGTACGATTTCAGGATACTTGGCGGTTCCCAAAGCAAGCCGAGCTCGTGGAAGAGAGGGTTTTCTCCCTTTCACGGCAAAGGGTTACCCAACCTCACCACCTCTGGCTCAGTCAGTTGCGCGGCCGTGTTTTCCATCCCCCACGCCGGCGTGGGGCAGACAGTTTCGTCAGTCCCTCGCGCATGACGCCCGTCATCGGATGACCTTCGGCACCGGTGGCGTAAGTCCGGATCAGGATTTCCAGTGCCGAGTGAGGAGACATTTCGTCTGGCAAGCTCAGAGCCCAGTCCAGAAAGATGCTGCGGCATTCTTCGGGAGTGATGCCATCAATCCGATAGGCTTCCATGATCAGCCCCTTGGGATCTTCGGCCAGATCACTTTTCATCTGCTCTCTCCCGTTCCAGCGCGCCAGATATCAGGTTCGCTGCGGTGTCATAGCTGGCTTCCAGCGCATTCTGCAATCCCTCGGTCGTGTCAAATCCCGTTCCCCGGCACAAGAAGGCCTGACCGCCCTCGCCGATGCGTTGGGACGAAATCGCCTTGCCCGAGATCAGCTTGGCCGCCATCTGAACCGACCACTGCAACTCGTAGCAGTCCAGCAACTCTCCACATTCGGCATCCGTCAGCCAGCCGCAGGACACACCGCCACGCAGGCCGCTGGCCACGTCCCGCTCCACGGTCCCTGACAGCAGTGCACCGGCCTGCGCCAACAATTCGATATCCAGCAGCCGGCCCGGCCCAGTCTTGGCATCCCAGACACCCGACGGTGTCTTTGCCGCGGCCAGTCGGTCGCGCATTTCGACCACGTCACGCAACACCTCCGCACGATCGCGTGGCAAGCCCACGATGCCCCGCCGAAACGCTTCCACGTCATCAGCCAGTTCAGCGGACCCCGCCACCACCCGCGCTCGTGTCAGCGCCAGATGTTCCCACGTCCACGCTTCGGTCTTCTGATAATTGGTAAAACTCGCCCAGCTGGTTGCCACCGGTCCCTGATTTCCTGACGGGCGCAGCCGCATGTCGACTTCGAACAAGCGTCCCTGGGCCATGGGCGCTGTCAGGGCAGTGATCACCGATTGCGTCAACCGGGCGTAATACGGTCGCGTCGCCAGTGGACGTGGACCGTCCGAGCTGTCTTCGCCGTCCGGATCATAGATCATGATCACGTCCAGATCCGACATCGCGTTCAACCGCCGCGCGCCCAGCGATCCCATCCCGAGAACCACGCCGCCTCGTCCCGGTGGCCGCCCGTGTTTGCGCGCGAATTGCCCAACGACCACCGGGATCAGCGCTCCGATCACCGCATCGGCCAGATCGGCATAGTGCTCTGCCGCCTCGGCGGCGGGAATAAGTCCGCGCAGATGGTGGACCCCCACACGGAAATGCCATTCCTTCATCCAGGCACGGGCGCTATCCAATTGCCGCTCATAGTCCACCTCGGCGTTCAACCGGGCGGTCAGTTCCTCCTTCAGGGCCGCGCACCCCGGCCAGGGCGCAAAGAAATCGCCACCAATTACAGCGTCAAACACCGATGCATTCCGCGATAGATAACTCGCCAATTCAGGCGAGGTGCCCACGATATCAATCAACAGATCGATCAGCTGCGGGTTGGCGTCAAACAGCGAAAACAGCTGCACCCCCGCCGGCAGCCCGGACAGGAACCCGTCAAGCGCCAGCAGCGCTTCGTCCGGCCGCGCGGTCCGTGACAGGCGCGACAGAAGTTCCGGCTTCAGCCGTTCAAAGATCCGCGCGGCCCTTTGCGTCCGCAATGCCGGGTAGCCGGGCCAGCGCGCCAGAACGGATGCGTCTAACTCCTGAGATTGCTTGGCCGGTTTAGGGTCGCTGCCCGGCGCAAAGAAGCCTTCGGTCAGTTCGTGTACCTCGGCCAGTCGCAAGGACAGGTCCGCCGTCAGGCTGTCAACGTCGGTGCCCATCAGACAAGCTACCCGCGCCAGGCCATCCGGCGACTGCGGCACCTTGTGGGTCTGGGCGTCGTGCACCATCTGGATCCGGTGTTCGACTTCACGGTGGCTGCGGTAGTGATCGGTCAGGCGATCCGCAACATCCTTGGGGATCCATCCCTTTCCGGCCAGCGCTGCCAGGCCCGGCACCGTGCCGCGAACCCGCAAGTCTCGATCACGGCCACCGGCAATCAGCTGTCTGGTCTGCGTAAAGAACTCGATCTCACGAATTCCGCCGCGCCCCAGTTTCATATCGTGGCCGGGAACAGACGTCGGTCCGCCCGTACCCTTTGTTTCGCGGATGCGCAACCGCATGTCGTGAGCGTCCTCAATCGCCGCGAAATCCAGATGACGGCGCCAGACGAATGGCGTCAGCGTTTTCAGAAAGCGTGCGCCGGCCTCCAGATCACCGGCACAGGGGCGCGCCTTGATATAGGCCGCCCGTTCCCATGTGCGGCCAAGGCTTTCGTAATAGGTCTCGGCGGCGGCCATCGACAAGCAGACCGGTGTTACTGACGGATCAGGGCGCAGCCGCAGGTCGGTACGGAATACATACCCATCGGCGGTCTTTTCGCTGAGCGCCGTGCTCATGTTGCGTGTCGCACGAACCAGCGCCTGACGTGCCTCGTGAAAATCATCCGGGTCATAGCGGGTTTCATCGAACAGACAGATCAGGTCTATGTCTGAGCTGTAGTTGAGTTCATGCGCACCCATCTTGCCCATCGCCAGAACGGTCAACCCTGCGGCAGTCTCCACATCGCCTTCGCCCTGCCCCGGCAGCTTGCCGCGCCGGATCAGCGCCGCGATTTCCGCCTTGATCGCCACATCGCAGCCCAGACCGCCCAGATCGGTAAGCAAACCGGTTACCCGTTCCAGCGGCCAGGCACCGGCGAGATCGGCAAGTGCCGTAAGCAGCGCCAGCCGCCGCTTTCCGCGACGCAACCCCGGCTTTAACTGGTCAGGTGGCAGCTCGCGCATCTCCGCCATAAGATCACAGGCAGACGTGTCTGGGTCTTCGAGCGCCTGCGCAATCCATTCGGATTCGCGTTCGATCAACCCTTTCAAATATGGGCTGGACCCGCCTGCCCCTTCGATCAATGAGGCCAGATCTCCTGTCAGTGCAGGTACGGCGCCCCGGGCTTCGGCCCCCAGCGCAGGGTCGAACGGGCGAGGCAGGCGGGCTATTTTCAAAGGTCCGGACATGGCGCCAAACTGCGTCCGGGATTGTCCAAGGTCAATGCGGCAAATCCTTGAAACCCGCCACGAAGCCGGGCAAAACTTCGGCGCATGAGCAAAAGCCTGAAACGAGTTCGCGCCGCCCTGCAATCCGCCGGGTTGGATCCCGAGATCATCGAAACGCCAATGGCACGCACTGCGGCCGATGCGGCCAGGGCGGTTGATTGCGACGTCGATCAGATCGCCAAATCGATCATCTTTCGTGGAGAAGAAACCGATAGCGCCATTTTGTTTCTGACCGCTGGCGGCAACCGGGTCGATGCCATCAAGGCTGCTGCCGTAGCCGGTGAACCCCTGGGCAAGGCCGATGCCGCACTGGTTCGGACGCAAACCGGCTTCGCCATCGGGGGTGTTTCGCCGGTGGGGCACCTTAATCCAATTCGCGCCTACATGGACCCTCGGTTGCAGGATTTCGCCCGGATCTGGGCCGCCGCCGGGACTCCACACCATGTTTTTGCTATTGATCCGATGCGCCTGGTGCAGCTCTGCAGCGCTCAGATCATTGATTTTACGATATAAATTAAGTGAATGTAAAAAACATTCACATCTCCCCTTGCAATACGGGAACGGAACTCCGATCTATCATGATGTGAAAGGCATTTACATCACATCAAACCTGGAGACACCGACAATGACCACCATAACCGACCCCGTCCCTGCCCCGGACCATCCGGGCTGGTTTTCCCGCGCTGAAGCCTGGCTTGACGACAAGGGCAAAGGTGCCTGGATCGCTGCCATGGTCCTTGGCTTTGTCTTCTTCTGGCCCGTCGGCCTCGCCCTTCTGTTCTATATGATCTGGAGCAAACGCATGTTCAGCAAATCCTGCCATCACCGTTCCCGCCGCCACGGACCGCCATGGGCCCGTCATGGGATGCGCGCCATGTCTTCAACCGGCAACACCGCCTTTGACATGTACAAGGAAGAAACCCTGCGCCGTCTCGAACGCGAACAGAGCGACTTCGAGAACTTCCTTGAGCGTCTGCGCGAAGCCAAGGACAAGGCCGAGTTCGACCAGTTCATGGAAGAACGTGCCCGCAAGGCTGGCGAAGACGACAACAAAACCGACGACGACGCGGCCTGATCTCTGCCGTTCGTCACCAAGTCCCTCGCAGCCCCGGGCGCAAGCGTCCGGGGCGACCTCTTTCCCCCATTCGTATGGACCCATGCAACAGCTTCCCGACCCCCATCGCCAACCACAGTTCTATGCGTCCGTGCCTCTGAAACGGCTAATTGCGTGGATCATCGATAGTATCGTAATCCTGCTGATCGCGCTGATCGTGGTTACACTGACCCTGTTTGTCGGTTTCTTTATCTGGCCAATTCTCTACCTCGTCGTAGGCTTTGCCTATCGGGTCGTGACCATCGCCAACGGGTCCGCAACGCTGGGCATGCGCTTTGCCGGGATCGAATTGCGTGACGCCTACGGTGCCCGGCTGGATTTAGGCGGCGCATTGGCACACACCACGGGCTATACCATCAGCCTCGCGATCCCCCTGTTGCAGGTGATATCAGTGGTGATGATGCTGACCGGCGCGCGCGGCCAGGGATTGACGGACGCCTTTTTGGGAACCGTAGCATTGAACCGGCGGGCGGCGATCTAGACCCGCTCAATCCGCACTTGGCGCTGGTCAGATCGGTTGTTATCATTTGTTGAAACAAGTCCGGGATGTCCATGCGCCATACGCTGCCGATTGCGCCACAATTCTACGTGACCGCCCCACAGCCGTGCCCTTATCTTGACGGCAGGATGGAGCGCAAGCTGTTCACCGCCCTTCAGGGCGAAGGAGCGGAACAGCTGAACAACTCGCTGTCTCAGCAGGGTTTCAGGCGGTCACAGAACGTATTGTACAGACCGTCCTGCGCCGATTGCTCTGCCTGTTTGTCGGCCCGGATCAACATTTCCAACTTCAAACCCTCGAAGACACAGAAGCGGGTATTGCGCAGAAATGCAGCGATGAATCGCCGTGCGACCTCGCCGTGGGCAACCGAAGACCAGTACGCGCTGTTCCGGTCTTACCTGGACGCCCGCCATGCCGATGGCGGCATGGCCGACATGGATGTCTTTGAATTTGCCGCCATGGTCGAGGAAACACCGATCCGCAGCCGCGTGATCGAATATACCGATGACGAGGCATTGATTGCCGTTAGCCTGACCGATGTGCTCGATGACGGGTTGTCGATGGTCTATTCCTTCTACGCCCCGGATCGGCCACAGGCGTCTCTCGGTACATGGATGATTTTGGATCACATCGAGATCGCACGCCAAGCCGGGCTGCCTTATGTTTACTTGGGATACTGGGTCCCTGGCAGCGCCAAGATGGGGTACAAAGCGCGGTTCTCCGGCCTCGAGGTCTATGTCGGAGGCACCTGGCGGCCGATGACCGATCCGCAGGATTTCGATGACACCACGCACCCGCTGTCAACCGACCCCATTGCCGAGCAGGTAGCAAACATCAGCCTGCCCGACCGCCGCCCGACCCATGGCTGACGCGGCGTCGTTGCTTCGTTGATGGCTTCGGCAGTCTAGGCTGCCGAAAAAGGGAGGCAGGGATGTCGGGAATCACCACGTTAGAAGTTCGCAAGTCAGACCTGGCGGAGCTACGGGTCACGAAATCGTCGTCGGACCTAAAAGACGGTCAGATTCTGGTGCGGGTTGCCCGGTTCGGGCTGACCGCCAACAACATCACCTATGGGGTTGTCGGCGACCGGATCGGATACTGGAATTTCTACCCCCCGTCCGATAGCGCCTGGGGTGTCATTCCGGTCTGGGGCATCGGGGTCGTCGAACACTCAAATGCGGCAGACATTGCCGAAGGGGAACGACTGTATGGCTATTGGCCGATGGGCAGCCACGCGGTGCTGGAACCCGCCGGTGTTGACGACAGTCGGTTCTTTGACGGATCTGAAAACCGGCGCGATCTTGCGGCGGTCTATAACCGGTACCTTCGTTTATCGAACGATCCTCAGGACGATCCGGCCACCGATGACATGCGAATGGTGCTCTGGCCGCTGTATGCGACCTCGTACTGTCTCTATGATTTCGCCCTCGACAACGACTGGTTCGGCGCCGAACAGGTGTTGATCGTCTCAGCTTCGTCCAAAACCGGCATCGGCACCGGCTATGCCTTCAAGGCTGATCCAAATGCTCCAACCGTTATCGGGCTGACGTCCGCCGGGAACCGCGACAAGGTCGTGGCACTCGACCTCTATGACGACGTGATCCTGTATGACGAGATCGAAGAGCTTGTGGCAACCGACCGCAAGACTCTGATTATCGACATGTCCGGTAATGGCAGCGTGATCGGCCGCCTGCACAAGCTGTTGGGCGACAATATGTCGTTTACCAGCCACGTCGGTCTAACGCACTACAGCGAAGCCGGGATGGGCGCGGATTACATCCGTGACCGCAGCGCGATGTTCTTCGCCCCCGGCCACATAGCCAAGCGTGGCAAAGACTGGGGGCCGGCAGAATTCGAACGCCGGTCCGACGCCTTCTGGCAACAGGCGATGCGATCAAGCAAGAGCTGGCTCACGCTCAATCATGCCGAAGGCCCAGCCGAAGCAGAAGCGGCCTATCGCGAGGTGCTGGAGGGGCGAACACCCCCGGATCAGGCTTGGACCGTCACCATCTGAACGGATGGCCAGCGATGATGAAAAAGGGGGCCGCGCGGCCCCCTTTCTTATTGTTCATGTCGAACCGTGTCAGTTCACCCCAATCAGGTCTGGCACGATGGTCACGATGCTGGGGAAGAACCACAAGATGCCCAGACCCAGAACCTGGATCAGAACAAACGGCAGGATCCCCCGGTAGATGTGACCAGTCGTAACCTCCTTGGGCGCGACCCCGCGCAGGTAGAACAGCGCGAAACCGAACGGTGGTGTCAGGAAAGAGGTCTGCAGGTTCACCGCCACCATGATGGTCACCCATTTCGGATCGAAGGACCCGCCATAGATCACCGGCCCGACAATCGGGATCACGATGTAGATGATTTCCAGGAAATCCAGCACGAAGCCCAGGAAGAACAGCACCAGCATCACGATCAGGAAGACCGTGAACTCGTTGTCAAAGCTCTTGAGGAACTGCTGGATGTAGTGTTCGCCGCCAAAGGAGATCACCACCAGGTTCAGCAACTGTGACCCGATCAGGATGGTGAAGACCATGGATGTCACCTTGGCCGTCTCTCGTACCACCGGTGTCAGAACACCGCCGGCGAACAGCACCCAGCAGCCAAAGAACAGGCCGAACAAGGCATAGAGATAGGCGCCATAAGCCGCGATAAAGGCGATCCAGGTTTCAAGCGAAACCCCCTCCTGATTGACCCGCAGGTCAAAGTTTACGCCGATCAGGATGCAGATGAGGATCGCAAAGGTCGACCAGATGATCACCTTGCCCGAACGGTTTTCGTCCTTCAGCTTGCGATAGGCCGCAAGCATGATCGCGCCACCGGCCCCAAGCGCCGCTGCCGGCGTCGGATTGGTGATACCGCCCAGGATCGAACCAAGCACGGCAACGATCAGGACCAGCGGCGGGAACACCACCCGGATCAGATCATTCTGGGCCAACCGCGCCGCAGCTTCTTTGCACCCGTAAAGCGCCAACAGGAAAGGCAGGGCCACCAGCAAGAACGTCTTGCCCGAAGAAGCGGCGGGCCCGATCAGAAACATGTCGACCAACACCACAAGCACCAAACCGATGGCACCCAGAGCCAGTGGCCTGGGGTTGGCGGACGGCGCGACCCCGCGTGCGAAAACCAGAACAACGCCCAGCATCACCACCAGCGTGGCGATACCGGTACCGATCGGAGCAGCGGCGGAAATCTTGGCGTCGATTGCGGCAACCATCTCCTCATCTGTCAGACGGTGGCTTTCGGCGGCGCCGCCGGCATTGTCGATTTCGGCCTGTTCGGCGACGGCCGCGTCCCATGCCTCTTGCCCGTGCAGTTCGATCATCGACGCCTTGCACTGATCGGAAACTTTTGTGCGCAGGCTGGCGGATTCACTGGACTGCGAAAAGCTTGAGACCTGAATGTCTTGGCTGCCGATGATCCCGACGCTGCCCAACAGAAGAGCACCGCCAATCAGACCGATGGGCGCGACCAGGAACCACGACAGCGCCTCGCCACGGGTCACCGGTTCGTTGTTGGTGCTGCCCAGTTCGACTGCCGGTGCCTTTTCCGGATTCAACAACGCATAGCCAAAGGCATAGAGCGCGTAGAGCAGCGCCAACAGGATGCCCGGCAACAGCGCGGCCTGGAACAGCGTACCAACCGAAACCACAGCCGGTTCGCCCAGATAGGTCAACGCATCGGAACAACCAGCGGTATTGGCGCGGTCTTCCTGCGCGGTGGAATAGAGATCCCCCGCCAGGGTGCCCAGCAGCACGATCACGATGGAAGGCGGAATGATCTGCCCCAGCGTGCCGGAGGCCGCGATCACGCCCGTCGCCAGTTCCGGCGAGTAGTTGTTTCGCAGCATGGTCGGCAGCGCCAGCAGGCCCATGGTGACGACGGTTGCCCCAACAATCCCGGTCGAAGCGGCCAGAAAGGCGCCCACGACCACGATGGAAACGGCCAGACCGCCCGGAAGCGGGCCAAAGACCCGCGCCATTGTGGTCAGCAGATCGTTTGCGATTTTCGACCGTTCCAGCGTGATGCCCATCAGCACGAACATCAGCACCGCCAGCAGTGTTTCGATGGACTGCCCCGCCAGAACCCGTTCGTTCATCCGGTTGACGATGAACGACACGTTGCGGTCCAGCGCCTGTTCCCAGCCGCCCGGAAAGACCGATTCCGCCACCCGTGGCAAATCCGGGTATCGGAAGACCGAGATCGTATCGGAATGCACACCCGAGTTGATCAGGTCGTTATAGGCTTGCGACGAGGTGTCGATCGCCTGGTGAATGAGGATACCGGCACTGTCCAGCGCGGCAATGATGCCAAAAGAGATGACCCCCGCGCCACCAATGGCAAAGGCCACCGGGAAGCCGGAAAGGATACCTCCAAACAGGCAAAGGAATAGAATGATCAGGCCGATTTCGACGCCATCAAGACCGAAAAGCATGTGGTGAGTCCTTCGCTTTAATGCGCGCCTTCATAGGCTTCTTCGCCCTCTCCAAGGGTATCCTTGTCGAGGTATTTGTTTTCACTGGCTTCGCCTTCGACGAACTCCAGGTACGACCGGTAAAGAACCGCCACGGCCTGTATGAACACCATCGCGGCAAAGGCGCACAGAAGGATCTTGAACAGGAAATACGCGTTGAACCCGTTGGGGCTGAAGCCGATGGTTTCCACGTTCCAGCGCAGCGCCCGCGATTTCGCCAGCAACCGTTCCAACGTGTCGCTTGCCGAGGGTTTCGGCACGATCAGGTGGCGCCACAGGAAATACCACCCGTACATCCAGACCAGGACCGCCATTGGCATCATGAAGAAGATCGCACCGAACATGTCGATCACGCGTTTGGCGCGGAAGCTGATCGCGGAGTAAATCAGGTCAACTCGCACATGTCCGCCCTGCACATAGGTGTAGGTCGCACAGAGTGCCACGACCATCGCGTTATAAAGCTTCAGTTCTTCACCAAACCAGCTGATGTCCTGTTGAAACGGGATCCCAAGACCGATGGCGATGTCGGGACGGGTAAAGATCCTCTGGATGAATACGATGATGATCTGCTGTATGACCATAATCAGACCCGCCCAGGCAACGAACCGCCCGACGGTATTGGCAAAGCCTTCCAGGGCTCGCACAACGCCCCACATCAACGGCCGCCACAATATTCCCGCGATGGTCAAGAGCAGGACAAAGGTCAAAACAACAAAAAAGAATTCGACTGATCCACCATAGTAGACCACTCGCATCACGGCTTTCTTGTCGGACCAGTCCAGCCACAGGCTTGGGTTCGTCACGGCGTTAAAGAAATTCGGAAAGGCCGCAAATATATTCTGGAAGAACCAGCTCAACGCGTCCATGTGTCCCCTCCCCCACAGGAGTGCCCGGATTTCGGTTTGCCGTACCGGGCCTATTATTCGGGTGCAGGCCCACTCTTACGAGAGAGCCTGCACGGGTTTTTGAACAGATCTGTTCGATCAGCCCAGGATGCGGTCACGCTGGGCGCGGTAGGCGCCTTCGGATTTGACCAGCCACCCCGACGACGACTTCATCGACGCTTCGACGCTGGCACGGATCGTGGCGAACAATTCGTCATCCATGTATTCGTCCAGCGTTTCCTTCGCGGCTGCGCCAAAGGCATCCCAGACCGCATCGGGGAACTCCAGGGTCTGAACGCCGCCGGCCTGCAGACGCTGCAGCGCCGCACCGTTGTTGTTCAGGAACTGGGCCAGGTTCCACTGGTGGCATTCGCCGGCTGCGGTCTCGATGATTTTCTGATGCGCGGGGCTCAGGCTGTCAAAGACGTCACGGTTGGTCGCCAGGGTCAGGGCCGCGCCCGGCTCGTGGAAGCCAGCGGTGTAGTAGAACTTGGTGATTTCCTGGAAACCGGCCTTTTCATCCGCCCAGGGACCAATCCACTCGGTGCCGTCGATCGCACCCGACGCCAGCGCCTGGTACACTTCGGAACCCGGAAGGTTCTGCACCGATGCGCCCAGTTTACCCAGCGCCTGACCACCCATGCCGGGCATCCGGAACTTCAGACCGTTGAAATCCTCGGGGCCTTTGATTTCCTTGCGGAACCAGCCACCGGCCTGCGCGCCGGTGTTGCCGGCCAGGAACGGCTTGATGCCAAAAATTTGACCCAGTTCGTCGTGCAGGGCGTGGCCTTCACCATGGTAGTACCAGTTCACCAGTTCCTGCGCGGTCATCCCGAAGGGCGCGGCGGTGAAATACTGATAACCCGGGTGCTGACCGGTAAAGTAATAGTCGGCGGCATGATACATGTCGGCCTGACCGGCGGTCACGGCATCGAAAACTTCGAACGCGCCAACCAGTTCACCGGCAGCCTTGATTTCAACCGTCAGGTTGCCATCCGACATCGCGGTGATGGTATCGGCGGCGTGCTGGGCGGCGTCGAACACGCCTGCCAGACCACGACCCCAGGACGTGACCATGGTCAGGGTCCGCTTGCCTTGGGCGTAGGCCGGTGCAGCCAGAGTGGTGGCCGCAGCCGCGCTGCCACCCAGCGCCGAGGTTTTCAGAAAAGAACGACGATCCATATTGGTTTTCCTCCCCTTTGGACTCTTTCGTCGGGTCCCGCCGCGTCGCTGCACGGGGGACAAGTGGTGGCACGTTACCCGTTCACTTCGCATGGCGGAATACCAACTTGTACGTAGTCGGCACGGTTTTTGGGCGAAAATAGCGGGATCAATCCCATTTTCCGGCCGGTTCGAGAAGCCAGTCCAAGGTGCCGCCACTGTATTGTCATTGATTCGGCCCCGGTCTGGCGCGATGCTCGGGCCATGCGATTCCTGCGATCTCTTCTGACGCCCAGTTATGGGCAAAAGGTGTTCCTGCTGGCCAGCCTGCCGCTGATTGTTGCAGCGACCGCGATCACTTTTCTGGTGGTCAACCAATCGCGCCAACTGGCCGAGGAGGAAATTCGGTCGCTCGAGGATCAACTTATCGGCGCCAAACGGGAAGAACTGAAAAACTACCTATCGATTGCGCGAACAGCCTTTGTGAATATCTATGGGCGCGCTGCGCCGGACGATGAAGCAGCCAAGTTGGAGGTCACAAGAATTCTGTCGGCGATGCTCTATGGTCAGGACGGCTACTTCTTTGTCTTCGACTATGCTGGCAACAATCTGGTTTCGCCACGCCAGACCCAGTTGATTAACCGGAACTGGAGCGGACTGACCGACCCCGCCGGCACTTCGATCACAGACGAGCTGATCCGGATCGCGCGATCGGGCGGCGGGTACCACGTCTTTGACTGGCCCAAACCCTCTACCGGCGAAACCGCGCGAATGGTTGTCTATGTGGTTGGCCTGCAGGATTGGCGCTGGGTTGTGGGCACGGGCATCTTTGTCGACGACGTGGCCGCCACAGTCGCTGCGGCGCGGGCTGGCGTGGAACAGCGGATAAACCGCACATTCCTGTTCATCATAATGATTACGGCCGCCGCCCTGCTCAGCGTGTTCCTGTCGGGAATGGTGCTGAACCTGCGTGAACGTCGCCTGGCCGATGCCAAACTGAAAAAGCTGACGCAAAGGGTTCTGGATGCGCAAGAAGAGGAACGAGGACGTGTCGCACGGGAACTGCATGATGGCATCAGCCAGATCCTTGTCGGGGTGCGATACACGCTGGACAATGCGCGTCGCCGGCTTTCCCGTGGCGACTTTGACGGAGCCGAAGCGCCATTGAGCAAAGGGTTGGATCACCTCGGTACCGCGATCACCGAAGTCCGCCGCATCAGTCGCGATCTCAGACCCGGAGTCCTCGACGACCTGGGCCTGGGTCCGGCGGTCAAGGCGCTGACAGACGATTTCCGCGACCGAACCGGCATCGAAACCGAGTTTTCCACCGTGGTGTTCCGCAATCGCCTGGACCAGGACGCCAAGATCGCCCTGTATCGCATCGCGCAGGAGGCGTTAACCAATATCGAACGCCATTCCGGCGCAACCCACGTCACCATCGATCTGCGCGGCCACAAGAAGGGCGCAACCTTGCGGATTGCCGACAATGGCCATGGCCTGCCCGATGGCCCGCGACAGGCGTCAGGGCCGGGCCTGGGGTTGCGCAACATGCAGGAAAGAATGGAGCAGCTTGACGGGACCCTGCGTATTCTGTCATCACGCGGCGCGAAAACCGGTACCGTGATTGAGGCGCGCGTTCCGCTCACCCACCTGTTGCCCCCGGAACAGGGCACCGAGCCCAAAATGGAGGCCAAGGCATGACAGACCGGATCCGCGTGCTGATCGTCGATGATCATCCGATGGTCGCCGAAGGCATTCAGTCGATCCTTGAAAGCTATGATGATGTCGAGGTCATCGGCACGCTTTGTAATGGCCGCGAAGCCGTGGACAATGCCGCGGCCCTGAACCCGGACGTGATCCTGATGGATCTGAACATGCCGCAACTGGGTGGATTGTCGGCAACCGAAATCCTGCTTGAGCGAGCGCCCGCAACACGGATACTGATCCTGTCGATGCACGACAGCCCCGAGTACATTTCGTCGGCGCTGAGCCACGGTGCGATGGGCTATGTCCTCAAAGACGTGCCAACAGACGAGATCAAACAGGCCATTGACACGGTGATGCGCGGCGAGCGCTATCTGTGTACCGGTGCCAAGGGTTCACTCGAACCCAAGGAAGACGGCACCCGCGAGGCGCTGACAGGACGCGAGCAAACCATCCTGCTGCAGCTGGCACAGGGCAAGTCCAACAAGGAAGTCGCCAATACCTTGGATATTTCCGTCCGGACCGTTGAAACCCACCGCAAGAATATCAAGCGCAAATTGGGCATTTCCACCACCGCGGGCCTGACCCGCTACGCGCTCGAACACGGGGTTCTGCAAGGGACCGGAGTCGACCTTTAGATCTCACCGACCCCCCTCAGCTTGGCGGTTATTTCGCCGCACCCCGATTTTGCGCAAGAAAATACCACGTTTTCCCCTGTCCGCGTCACTTTTTTCGCCCATTTGCCGGTTGACGCCCCTGCCCCCCGGCCATAATGTCCGCGCCAGCAAGAGGAGCCGGTGTCGATGACCGCACTAGTCGTAATCGTAGGAACCAAGCGCATGGGCCGGTAACGGTAGACCATATTTCGACCCATGCGCCTCCGAAAATCTTCGGGGGCTTTTTTTTGCGCAAATGAACACTGACGATGTCGCCATGGAGCAAGCAGATGACACGTGAAATGACCGGAGCAAAGATGGTGGTTCAGGCCCTGAAGGATCAGGGTGTGGACACGGTATTTGGATATCCCGGCGGCGCTGTCCTGCCGATCTATGATGAAATCTTTCAACAAAACGACATCCGCCACATCCTGGTGCGGCACGAACAGGGCGCCGTGCACGCTGCCGAAGGCTATGCGCGGTCCACCGGCAAGCCCGGCGTCGCGCTGGTCACCTCCGGCCCTGGCGCAACCAACGCGGTGACCGGCCTGACCGATGCTCTGATGGACTCGATCCCGATCATCGTGCTCACCGGCCAGGTGCCGACGTTCATGATCGGATCTGACGCCTTTCAGGAGGCCGACACCGTCGGCATCACCCGCCCCTGCACCAAGCACAACTGGCTGGTCAAGGAAACCGATCAGCTGGCCGCGACCCTGCACGAGGCGTTTCATGTCGCAACCGCCGGCCGCCCCGGCCCGGTGCTGATCGACATTCCCAAGGATGTGCAGTTTGCCACCGGGAAATACGCGCCGCCAAAACCATCGACCTCGCATTACCAGCCTCGGCTGAAGGGGGACATGGAGGAGATCACAGAACTGGTCGCCGCCATGGAAACGGCCAAGCGGCCGATCTTTTACACCGGCGGTGGCGTGATCAATTCCGGCCCGGCCGCCAGCCAGCTGCTGCGCGAACTCGTGGATGCCACTGGCTTTCCGATCACCTCGACACTGATGGGGCTCGGAGCCTACCCGGCCTCGGGCAAGAACTGGCTCGGCATGCTGGGAATGCATGGCCTCTACGAGGCCAATCTCGCGATGCACGACTGCGATCTGATGATCAACATCGGCGCCCGTTTTGACGACCGGATTACCGGCCGCATCGACGCCTTCAGCCCGAAATCCATCAAGGCGCATATCGACATCGACCCCAGCTCGATCAACAAGGTGATCAAGGCCGACATCCCAATCGTCGGTGATGTGGCCCATGTTCTGGAAGACATCCTGAAGGTTTGGAAATCGCGCGGGCGCAAGACCAATGCCGAAGCGGTCGCAAAATGGATGGGCGTCATCGACGGCTGGCGGAGCAAGAACTGCCTCGCCTACACCAACAGCGAGACAAGCATCAAACCGCAATACGCGCTGGAACGACTTGAAGCGCTGACCAAGGACCGCAAGGACCGTTTCATCTGTACCGAGGTTGGTCAGCACCAGATGTGGGCGGCTCAGTTCCTGGGTTTCGAAGACCCAAACCACTGGATGACCTCCGGAGGCCTGGGCACCATGGGCTATGGCTTCCCCGCCTCCATCGGCGTGCAGATGGCGCATCCAGACGCACTGGTCATCAACGTGGCCGGCGAGGCGTCGTGGCTGATGAACATGCAGGAACTCGGCACAGCGGCGCAATACCGTCTGCCGGTAAAACAATTCATCCTGAACAACGAACGGCTCGGTATGG
Source organism: Seohaeicola saemankumensis (assembly GCF_020171285.1). Lineage (GTDB taxonomy): Bacteria > Pseudomonadota > Alphaproteobacteria > Rhodobacterales > Rhodobacteraceae > JAIUZI01. The sequence continues at coordinate 439,724 of NZ_JAIUZI010000002.1, read as the reverse complement.
TGCGCCAGTGGCAGGAACTTCTGCACGGCGAACGCTACTCGCACAGCTGGTCCGAAGCGCTGCCCGATTTCGTGAAACTCGCCGAAGCCTTCGGCGCCAAAGGTATCCTGTGCAAGGATCCGGCGGATCTGGACGATGCGATCATGGAAATGATCGAATACGACGGTCCGGTGATCTTTGATTGTCTTGTCGAAAAGCACGAGAACTGCTTCCCGATGATACCCTCGGGCAAAGCACACAACGAGATGCTGTTGGGCGAAGCCGAAACCCAGGGCGTGATTGACGCAAAGGGCTCAATTCTGGTCTGACAAAATTCTTTCAAAGAATTTTGGCCGGAAAATTTGAAATTTTCCGGTTCCGCGAAACGCAAAGGAATACACGAACATGTCTGCCCTACACATCAAGAAAGGCGCGAGCAAACATTCCGCCTACAACCTGCGCCCTACCTTTTCCGACGTGATGGAGCGCCATACGCTGGCCGTGCTCGTGGAAAACGAGCCCGGCGTTCTGGCCCGTGTTATCGGCCTGTTTTCCGGGCGCGGCTACAACATCGAAAGCCTGACCGTGGCCGAGGTGGACCATACCGGCCACCTCAGCCGCATCACCATCGTTACCACCGGCACGCCGCAGGTAATTGAGCAGATCAAAGCGCAACTGGGGCGGATCGTGCCTGTGCACGACGTTCATGATCTCACCGTCGAAGGGGCCTCGGTCGAACGGGAACTGGCCATGCTCAAGGTGATCGGCGAAGGTGACAAGCGGGTCGAAGCATTGCGCCTGGCAGACATTTTCCGCGCGAACGTCGTCGATAGCACGCTCAACAGCTTTGTGTTCGAGATCACCGGGGCGCCGGAAAAAATTGACGCCTTTGCCGATCTGATGCGCCCGCTGGGGCTCAGTGAAATTGCGCGCACCGGGGTCGCCGCACTGCTGCGCGGCGATTGACCTCAAGCGCCGTGAAGCACGGCTTCGCTGAATCTTGCCGCGTGTCCCGAGGCGCGCGGCGCGAACGGAATAATATCCGCTGAACCCCGGCTGGCCTGTGGCACAGAGACCGACCGCACCCCTATAGACTGCTGATAGGGCTGCGCCGCGGTTTCCACTGCCCCAGCCAATTCCGAGAATGCACCGTCTGCAACCAAACGCGGGTTATGCGCAAGCCGCAGATGCCGCTCGGTCGTCATGTCGAATTGAATCCAATCGCCAGCATCCAGACAGACCTGCTGCCCGTCGCAAGGTTGTCGATAGAATGCCAGATCGCCGTGATCTTCGCACCAGATTACGGCTTTTTGGTCTTCGGTATCGCTCCAGAGTACTACCCCATACATTGGTTCCGTCCCGTTTTCCCAGTTTCCTTAGACTTTGGGACAAATCTGATCGTTCAAACATGGTTAATTCAGTACCGTGGACTTGCATTTTGTGTCCAAACAGATAGCCTTGTGACCTGTTTTGGCGTCAATTCTGACGCCAATTAGTTTCAGGTCATGCCGTCTTGGACACTGAAAGGTGTCAGGATGAGCGCTATTGTTTGTACCAAAACGAAAAACCCCACTCTGGACGCAAATGCCCAATTCAAATCGATCACCCGCCGACCTTCGGAATATGTTCGGCGAAAACCTGCGCGTACTGGCAAAAAAATATCCCTCGATATCAGAGCTTTCACGACGACTGGGAATCAACCGGACACAGTTCAACCGCTACCTCTCCGGCGAAAGTTTCCCAAGGCCTGACGTCCTGGACAGGATATGCAGCTTCTTTGAAGTCGATGCACGCATTCTGCTCGAACCTGTGTCAGCTTTGGAGAACAGCGGTCAGACGCTGAACGGTCCGGTATTGAAAGAATTTCTGGGCATTGGCCTCAAAAGCCTGCCACAGGATGTCTTTCCCGACGGCTTTTACCGGTTTTCCCGCCGCAGCTTCATCAACGACAGCCGGTTCATTGTTGGCTTGGTCTATGTGTTTCGGCGCGACGGACAGGCCTTTGTCCGCGGGTTTGAGGCCAAGGAAGCGATGCGCCAGCAAGGGTTGTCCGTCGATGCCAGCGCACGCGAATTCCGGGGCTACGTCACCCGCCAGGAAGACGGCGTGGCGATGGTCATTTCGCGACGCAACTCGATGACATGTTCCTTCAATTACCTCGCACGGGTTGCATCCTTCGAGAACAATTTCTGGGTCGGCTACGTCACCCGGACGGTTCGCGAAAGCGCCTCGGGCACCCGTGCCACCCGAATGGTTTACGAGCATCTCGGGCAGCACCGCACGTCCGTATTCGATGCGGCCCGTGGCGCGGGCTTTCTGACCGAAGACGCTTTGATGCCGTTTCACCGGCGGCTGCTGCAACCGGAACAGCCCTTCCGCTAGCCCGCGCGCCATGTCGCTGCGAGCAAACCCCGTGTCGGAAAACGGGCGGACAATTCTCCGCCCAAAATCCGAAATGGGGGCACACCAGCCGGGAGTCGCGCAATGTCGGAAAAATCCATTACGGACCTGTCCAGTGTTCACCGTCCGATCGAACTGGCCAACGGGCTGCCCAACGCGCATTATACGGATCCGTCCATCTTTGCCGAAGAAGCACAGGCCGTCCTGTTCAATGAGTGGGCTGGTCTTGGCGTAACCGCCGAAGTCCCGGAACCTGGCGACGCGTTGCCGGTGGAATTCGCCGGCATCCCCTTGCTGATGCTGCGGGGGCGCGACGGCACAGTTCGCGTGTTTCAGAACATCTGCCGCCATCGCGGCATGATCCTGGTCGAAGAGCCGCGCAAAATCGAAGGTGCAATCCGCTGCCCCTACCATAGTTGGTGCTATGCAACCGATGGCCGTCTGGTCAGCACGCCGCATGTCGGTGGCCCTGGGACAAATACCCACGCCGGGGTCGACCGCAGCACCCTGGGTCTTATCGAGGTCCGAAGCCACATTTGGCGGGATGTGGTCTGGATCAACATCTCGGGCCAGGCAGCGGCATTTGAAGACGCGATGGCTCCAGTCATTGCCCGTTGGGCCGAGTTCGAGACGCCACTCTACCACGGCGGCGACGACAGCCGGTTCGATTTGAAAGTTCGGTGCAACTGGAAACTGGCCGTCGAGAATTACTGTGAAAGCTATCACCTTCCCTGGGTCCATCCAGGGTTGAACAGTTATTCGCGTCTCGAAGATCACTATCACATCGAAGCGCCACAGCATCATTCGGGTCAGGGCACCCGTGTCTATCGCCAGTTGCAGGACGACGTCGGCCGCGTTTTCCCCGACTTCCCCGGACTGGGCCCAAAATGGGACACTGCCGCCGAGTATGTTTCTGTTTTTCCTAACGTACTGCTGGGTGTCCACCGCGACCACGCCTTTGTCATTCTCCTGATGCCGCAAGCCACAAATGAAACGGTGGAAAAGGTGCACATCTACTACGCGTCACCAGACAGCGACGCCAGTCTGCGGGCGCGCAATACAGCGCAGTGGAAGGACGTCTTTGTCGAGGATCTCTTCGTGGTCGAAGGTATGCAGCGCGGCCGCACCGCGCCGGGGTTCGACGGCGGGCGGTTCTCACCCGCGATGGACGGGCCGACTCATCTCTTCCACGACTGGGTCGCTGCCCGGGTCGAAAACTACAGAACCCAGGAAAAAGCAGCGGAATGAGCGATCTCGAGGCGCGCTTGCTCGACGCTCACATGCAGTCGGACAAGAGATCTCTTGTGTCATTGTATACCGAAGCGGCCCACCAAGCCCCTACGCCAGATGCCGCCGCCTTCTTTCTGACGCAGGCGTATGTTTACGCGCTCGAAACCGCGCATGAGGACTGTTCGGTTTTGAATGATCGGCTCGTCGCCATGGGGCGCAATCCCGACTGAGCCGTCCGCCGACGCGAGTTTCAGTCCTCTGCATCGATGGACACGACCAAGTTTGGACATTCTCGACCAGACAGAAGCGCCTCCAGTTTGGTGCCTTTCTGATCCGTGACCTGCTCCCCATTTAGTCCGCGGTTCTTAGTCAGCTCTATTCAGGCGTAACGATCTGCCGGTAGAGGTGCCAACTCGCGTGTCCCAGCAACGGCAACACGATGAGTAGCCCCAGGAACCACGGGATCATGGCCGCAAAAGTCAGCCCCGCCACCACGACGGCCCAGGCCAACATCGGTACGGGATTGGCAAGGACATATTGAAAACTGGTAATCATCGCCGTAACGAAATCGACCTCGCGATCCAGCAGCAACGGCAGCGCGATAACTGTGATCATAAAGAGCAGCAGCGCAAAGAGCGCCCCGACCGCCGAACCAAAGACCAGCATCTTGATGCCATCCAAGGTCAGGAAAACCTCCAGCGAAGAAGAGATGTTGGTCATGGTCGCAAGCCCCAGGAACAGGGCGAAAATCATATGACCGATAAAAAACCAAAACATGAAGACAACGATGATAATGGCGCAGATTGACGGCAACTGACGCCGGCTTTGATGCAGGACAACGCCGAAAATGGATCCGAAATCCAGCGGTTCGCCCTGATCCAGCCGGTGCGAGACCTCGTACAGGCCCACAGCCGCAAACGGTCCGATCAGGGGAAATCCAATAGCCGCGAGCACCAGCCAGAACGTGGTCCCGGTTTGCCATGTAATCAGCGACAGCGCCCATCCGCCAAGTACGTAGAAACCGGCAAAGATCAGACCAAATAGCGGTGCGGCCCGAAAATCCTGCCAGCCCTGGCGCAGCGCCGATTTCAGCATTTCGGCCGTAACCGGGCGCATTTCGGGTACACCGTGTAGTTTTTCCATTCTCAGACTTCCTCCCCTTCCCCGAGCCCGTTGATTACAGCGCTGGCCGCATTTCGGGCCAGCGTGTTGCCTGGTGATACGCCTCTGCCAGCGCCAGCAGCCGCGCATCATCGCCGCGCCGGCCAAACATCTGTACCCCCATCGGCAGCCCCTCTTCGCCAAACCCCGCCGGCATCGCGACACAGGGCAGCCCCAGCAGACTGACCGGCACCACCACCTCCATCCAGCGGTGATAGGTGTCCATCGCCTGCCCGGCCACCTCTGACGGGAACGGCTGGTTGACGTCAAACGGCCAGATCTGCGCCGCAGGCAGGATCAGCGCGTCATAGCTGTCGAACAGCCGCGCCGCCGCCTTGAACCACTCCGACCGCACCACACTGGCCTTGTGCACCTCCATCGCGGAAAATCCCATGCCGCGCTCGATCTCCCAGATCGCGGTGTCCTTCAGCGGCGCGCCCTTCTTCAACAGCGGCGCCAAACCGCCCGCCACCGCCCAGGACCGCAGCATGATCCAGCTGTCCCAGATCTTCTCGGCCGGAAACGGCGGCGCCACCTCCTCGACGATACAGCCCAGATCCTCCAGCACCGGCAACACCCCCCGGCACAGCTCCATCACCCCCGGCTCCATCGGGTATGCCCCGCCCCAGTCGCCCAGCCAGCCGATGCGCACCCCCTTCATCTCGGCGGCCTGCAACGGCGCCACGGGTTCGCTGGCATAGGCATGCGGCAAGCGCGGATCGGGCCCCGAAATCACATCCAGCAGCGCCGCCATATCCGCCGGGCTGCGCCCCATCGGGCCCAGCGTCGACAGCTGGTGCAGGAAATTGTCGCCGATCGGATCGCCCGGCACCCGGCCGAAACTGGGCCGGAACCCATAGACATTGTTCCAGGCCGCCGGGTTGCGCAGGCTGCCCATCATGTCGGACCCATCCGCCAGCGCCAGCATCCCCGACGCCAGCGCCACCGCCGCGCCGCCCGACGACCCGCCACAGCTGCGCCCCGGGTCATAGGGGTTGCCGGTTGCGCCATAGACCGGGTTGAACGTATGCGATCCCAGCCCGAACTCCGGCACGTTGGTTTTGCCGAACAGGATCGCCCCCGCCGCCCGCATCCGGGCGGCGATGATGTCGTCCTCTTCCGGCACATGATTGGCAAACACCGGCGAGCCCATGGTCGAGCGTACCCCGCGCACGTTCACCAAATCCTTGACCGCAATTGGCAGCCCGTGCAGCGGCCCCATGGCCTCGGCCGCATCCGCGGCGCGCGCCTCGGCCATCAACGCATCGCGGTCGCGCAGCCCGACAATTGCATTGACCGCCGGGTTGACCGCGTCGATCTGCGTCAGCGTCGCCTCCATCAGCGCGGCGGCGCTCAGCCGTCCGGCGCGCAGGTCGGCCAGAATTTCCGTTGCAGGCTTTCGGGTTAGGCTCATGCCGGGGCGCTCTCCTTGGTCACGGTTCCAGGCAGGTTAGCCGCCCGCGTCCGCGCTGAGAACCCTTTTATCTCCGGTGTTGTGGGGAACAGCGCCAGATCCGCGCCGCCGCCCGGAGCACGGCTCACAGAAACACAAAATCCGCCTCTGTCAGCGCCGCAACCCCCTGCACATGGATCACCCCGCCGTCATGTTCGACCACCACCGCGCCGCCCGCCGGGGTCAGGGTCAGCCCCGCAAACCCGCCGACATGGTCGGAGATCTCGATCCGGTCGATCCCCTGTTCGAACCCGGCAATGTGGTCGGTGCCGCTGCTGGCGCCAAAGACAAACACATCCGCCCCCGCCTGCCCGCGCAGCAGATCGTCGCCCCGGCCGCCGTCCAGCCGGTCATCCCCGTCGCCGCCATTCAGGATATCGTCACCCGAACCGCCCGACAGATCATCCGCCCCCGCGCCACCGCGCAGCAGGTCCGACCCGCCCTGCCCGCGCAACTGATCCGCGCCACCCGCCCCGATCAGCACATCATCATCCGCCCCACCGCGCAAAACGTCCGACACCTCGCCACCCACCAGCCGGTCATCACCTTCGCCACCCTGCACCACACCGCTGACCCGGCCACCGGTGCCGACATAGGTGTCGTCGCCTTCACCGAGGCTCACCGAGCCCAGGATCCGACCCGTGTTCACAATCTCGGCCGATCGGTCCCCATGAATGACCACCCCACCCGAGATCACCCCGTCGTTTTCGATCATCGCGGTGACATCCCGCACCGAAAGACCAAAAAGCTGACCCACGATCCGACCGCTGTTCACCAATTCGAACGGGGTATCCTCCCAATATGCATCGACGAGAATACCGGTATTCCCTGCGATTGTTCCACTGTTGAGCATGGCGACATCACTGTCGAAAACGATGACGCCATTCAGCCCGATCAAACGGCCGGAATTGGTGAAAGTCACATTTTCAGAATCGTAGAGTTCAACGGCCGCATAGCGCGCGCCGCTGCTGTGGATGACACCGGTGTTTTCCACCCCGACATTCGTGCACTGCGATACATCCATTCCGCTGCCGAACGACGAATGGATACGTCCGGTATTGCTGATTTGCGCTTCGCTCGAATACGTAAGGGCCATACCCCATTCAGTCCGAATGGTACCTGTGTTGGATATGATGTGGGCTTGATAGCCGTGCATCGCCAATCTGCCCGTAATCAGACCCGCGTTGGTCATTTCCGAATTCGGACCTTCCAAGTACATACCCGTGCTGAACCCGTGAATATGCCCCTCGTTCAGGATCGTATTTCCGCTGCCGAGATAACACCCAACTCCCCAGGACGCGCGGACCACGCCGGTGGCGGTGATGTGAATCGTGTTTTGCGCCGGTTCCTCCCAGGTGCGGTCTTCGCCTGGCAGTGGGTCGTCAAGCCCGGTTAACAAAACCCCGTACTGGGTTGTTTCCTCTTCGGAAAACGGGACGCTGATGCGCCCCTCCACGACCACCGTAACATGTCCGTTGTCCGGCTCTCTGCGCGAGATGATGGCTGCGTATTGCCCCTCGCTCAGCCCTCGGACAATTGCGTCTTCCGCCACGATCACCACATCGTCGCGATCCGCGAAATACGTGCCCCGGATCGTACCCGTGATAATTTCCGTGCTCATCTGCCCGAACCCGCTCTGATTGATCTGTCGCCAATTGGCGTCAGATCACCACGGAATTACGGCAGCAGCAAGGCGTGGCAGGCCCGAACGTCGGGTCAGCCGTCGCCCTGGGCCTCGGCCCGGCTCTTGCCCGACACGTCCATCGCCAGCGTCGCCGCCATGAACCCGTCCAGATCGCCGTCCAGCACGCCCTTGGTGTCCGAGGTTTCGTGGTTGGTGCGCAGGTCCTTCACCATCTGGTAGGGCTGCAGCACATAGGACCGGATCTGGTTGCCCCAGCCGGCATCGCCCTTGGCCTCGTGCGCGGCGTTGATGTCGGCGTTGCGGCGGTCCAGTTCCAGCTGATAGAGCCGCGATTTCAGCGCCTTCATGGCGATATCGCGGTTCTGGTGCTGCGATTTCTCCGAACTTGTCACCACGATGCCGGTTGGATGGTGGGTGATCCGCACCGCAGAATCCGTGGTGTTCACGTGCTGCCCGCCCGCGCCCGAGGACCGGTAGGTGTCGATGCGGATATCGGCCGGGTTGACCTCGATCTCGATGTTGTCATCAACCACCGGATAGACCCAGACCGAGCTGAAGGAGGTGTGCCGCTTGGCCGCGCTGTCATAAGGCGAGATGCGGACCAGCCGATGCACGCCGCTTTCCGATTTCAGCCAGCCATAGGCGTTGGGGCCGCTGATCTTGTAAGTCGCGGATTTGATCCCCGCCTCTTCGCCGGCGCTTTCGGACTGCAGTTCGACCTTATAACCCTTCTTCTCGGCCCAGCGGACATACATCCGCGCCAGCATGCTGGCCCAGTCGCAGGACTCGGTCCCGCCCGCCCCCGAGTTGATCTCGAGAAAGGTGTCATTGCCATCGGCCTCGCCGTCCAGCAGCGCCTCAAGCTCCTTTTCGGCGGCCTTTTCGGCCAGCGCTTTCAACGCGGTCTCGGCCTCTGTGATGACCTCCTGGTCATCCTCCATCTCGCCCAGTTCGATCAGTTCGACATTGTCTGACATGTCCCGGCTGATCGTGTCATAGGTGTCCATCGCGTCGACCAGCATCTGCCGTTCACGCATCAGCTTCTGCGCCGCCTCCGGGTCATTCCAGAGATTCGGGTCCTCGACCCGCGCATTGAATTCCTCCAGCCGGTGCGGTGCGGTGTCCCGGTTCATCCGCTGGGCCAGAAGGTCCAGCGATTTCTCGATTTCGGCCACAATGTTCTGCGTCTCGGCGCGCATGTCATTTCCTGCAATCAGACTGTTGAGCGAAGGTGATAGACCAGCGCCGCCGGGCGGGCAAGCGCTGGGTCAGTGTTTACGAAAATGGGTTAGTACAACCCGCCCGAACTCACGGTTCCAAAGTTCGCCTTGGGACCCACGGTCGTGGTTTCGCCTGTAGATGTGGTGATCTGGCGACCGCTGGAATTGACTTCCTCGAACAGTGGCAAGTCGGACCCCATGGCAAAACCGCCGTCATAGGCCAGGCCAAAGATCGGCTCGGCGCCATCGCGGAAGTACTCGGCAACGACATAGGCGCCGCTCGCTTCGTCGGGCAGCCTTGCACCGGTGTAGCGGTCGATCTTGATGAAATGCCCGCCTTCTGGGACGGTGAAAGGACCACCACCGTATTTTTCCACGGCCTTTTCCATGAATTCCTGGAACACCGGTCCACACATCGAGGCACCGTAGGCCCCCCGGCCCAGCGGGCGCGGGCGGTCATAGCCGATATAGCATCCGGCGACGATGTTGCTGGTAAAGCCCACGAACCAGACGTCGCGCGCCTCGTTGGTGGTGCCGGTCTTGCCCGCCGTCGGCACGGGCAGCTTGATCACGCCACTGGCCGTACCGCGATCGACGACACCTTTCATCATCGAGGTCAGCTGGTAGGCGGTGATCGGGTCCATGACCCGGCTGCGGTTCGACACGATGCGCGGCGCCTCGCCGGGCGCCAGCGCGGCCGAAGAGCAATCGACGCAATCGCGTTCATCATGGCGATAGATGGTCTTGCCGAACCGGTCCTGGATCCGGTCGACCAATGTCGGCTGCAGCCGTTCGCCGCCATTGGCGAACATCGCATAGGCCGTCACCATCTTGTAGAGCGTGGTCTCCTCGGCTCCCAGCGAATTGGCCAGGAAAGGCCCCATGTCGTCATAAACACCGAACCGCTCGGCATAACCTGCCACCACCGGCATGCTGACCTCCTGCGCCAGACGGATGGTCATCAGGTTCCGGCTCATCTCGATGCCAGTGCGCAACGGGGTGGGTCCGTAGAACTTGTTCGACGAATTGCGCGGCCGCCAAAGGCCCTGCGGTGTGTTGATCTCGATCGGCGCGTCGACCACGATCGTGGCCGGACTATAGCCGCTGTCGAGCGCGGCGGCATAGACAAAGGGTTTGAAACTTGAGCCCGGCTGGCGCTGCGCCTGGGTGGCGCGGTTAAAGACCGAATGCTGGTAGGAAAACCCACCCTGCATGGAAATCACCCGGCCGGTGTTGACGTCCATCGCCACGAACCCGCCCTGCACTTCTGGGATCTGGCGCAGCGACCAATGGGTGACGGCGCCGTCCTTCTTGACCGGCATCACCAGCACGACGTCGCCGCGCTTCATATTGTCGGCGAAACTGCCTTTCATCCATTTGATGTCGGAACGCGGTACGCTACCAGTTCCCTCGACGCCCTCAATCCCGACCGAGAGCGACTGGTCACCAACCGACAACACCACGGCGGCGGACCAATCCGCCACGTCCCGCGGCACTTCTGCCACAGCCAGCGCCTCGCGCCAGGTGGCCTCGCTGGCCAGGGCTTCCTCGCCAAGCGAAACACCGGTCCCGCGCCATCTGCCGCGATTGCGGTCATAGATTTCCAGTTGCCGGCGCAACGCGCGGGCCGCATAGACCTGCATTTCCTGGTCGATCGTGGCCCGCACGGTGAACCCGCCGGTAAAGAACTCGCCCTCGCCAAAATCCTCGGTCAGCTGGCGGCGAATTTCGTCGGTGAAATAGTCACGCGGAGGCAGCGCCGTGCGGAAACTGTCGAAATCACCATTCTGGACCGACCGCAGGGGCTGGGCCACCTCCGCCTCATAGGTCGCCTGATCGAGGTAGCCGTTCTGGTTCATTTCGCGCAAAACATAGTTGCGCCGCTGCAGCAACCGGTCCTTGCGCCGCACCGGGTGGTAATCACTGGGTGCTTTGGGCAGCGATGCCAGAAAGGCCGCTTCATGCGGAGCAAGCTCGCTCAGTGTCTTGTTGAAGTAGGTCTGCGCCGCGGCGGTGACGCCATAGGAGTTTTGCCCCAGAAAGATCTCGTTCATGTAGAGTTCGAGGATCTGTTCCTTGTCCAGCGTCTCTTCCAGACGAGCGGCCAGGATAATCTCCTTGATCTTGCGCTCTGCCCGCCGGTCGCCAGACAGCAGGAAATTCTTCATCACCTGCTGCGTAATGGTCGAGGCCCCGCGCACATTCTGACCGCGCGACTGCACCGCCTCTATGGCAGCGGCGGCGATGCCACGTGTGTCATAGCCCTTGTGGTGATAGAAGTTCTTGTCCTCGGCGGAAATAAACGCCTGCTTCACCAGATCCGGAATTTCCTCGGCCGGGGTGAAAAGACGCCGTTCCTTGGCAAACTCGTCGATCAACTGGCCTTCACCGTTATAGATCCGGCTGATGGTGGGCGGCTTGTACTGGGCCAGCGATTCGTGGCTGGGCAGATCGCGGCCATACATCCAGAATACGCCACCGATCGTCAGCGCGGCCATGACGATGCCAAGCGTGACAAGGCTGAAGATCGCCCCGAAGAAGGAAAGAATGAACCGAACCACAGTGCTGCCTTTTCTCGTGCGGTGAAGCCTATATAGGGAGGTTGGCAAAGGGCGTCAAAACGCAACCGGCAAAGTCATGCGCAAAGCTGTGTGACGTCACGCAAAGTCACGCGGCGACTTCCCGCCGGAATTCGGCAGTCACGCACGGATCAACTGCACGCCATCCATGCGCGCGATCCGGTCCAAATCGCTGCCATATCGGTCGCACAGCGCGGCCCTCTCAACGTCCAGGAACCGCGCGAACCCCAGGTCAGCGTCATCCGCCGCATGGGCGGCGATCAACGCTCTGATGTGCTCGCCGTCGGCCTTCTGCCCCGCTTGAAATGCGGATTGGATCGCGGTCAGCGCGCGATCCGTCGGAACATGCACCGTTGGGCCGTCGTCCGGCAGGTCATCATCGGTCATGTCCGGCAACATCCGCGCCAGCAGATCCCGCCCGGACCGCAGCGCATCAAAGTCGACGACCGTCATGGCGCGCGGCCGCAACGCGCCCTGCAGCGCCGCCACAACCTCCGCCCAGCCGCGCTCCATCGCCATCACCAGCGGACGAAACTCGGCAAAGTCGGGAACCGGTCGCTGCGCGGCCCGATTTCTGTGCACCGTTTCGAAAAAGGTATCATAGCTGCGAACGACAAAAACCAGATGCTCGGGCGGCGTACCCAGCGCGATGGACAGGGCCCTCGCCCGCTGTTCCGCTCCGGGATAAAACAGACCGGAATAGAAATGCATCGCCCGCCCCGGCACGTTGCTTTCCGACAGGATCAACCGGGGCGACCGGGTGAACTGGGCGGCGATCTCCTGGGCCGCCCGCACGATCACCTGATCTTGTGCCTGCCCTTTGTGCCGGGGTTCCGGCAGCTTCAGCCTGAGCCGGCCATCAGGCGCTCCGTCCCGTCCCGAATACGCCACATCATAGCCCTGCTCCGCCAGCCGGTCGCGATTGGCCCACAGGCACAGTTGCAGCTCTTCAGTTCCCGCACAGGGCGCACCGGCATGCAGGATCACGGAACGCGCGGGATCCGCGCCAAAGCCCGACGATACGGCCTCTGTCCCGCTGTCCAAGCTGTCTTCGGCGCCGCGATCCTTGGCATTGGCCCGCCCCCACCATGACAGCTCGATACCCAGAAAGTCTGACAAACGCCGCGGCGCATCGGGGTCCAGAATGTCGTACTCCAGAAAATCCGGATCATCGCGGAACACATGGCGGCAAAACGTATAGTGCCCGCTGATCCAGCGCTGCAACTGCTCCGCATTGCCACCATATCCGGACGGCATTCCAGGAACATTCTGACTCGGCAATCGCGATCGTCCCAGATTTGACCAGCCCATCATGCTCCGCGCCAGATCCGCCGGATCACGATGGCTCAGCACAAACTTGATGCCCGGATGGTGGCGGCGCAGGGCATCGATCAGGGCCCAGTCCGTCTGCGGCCATAGCGACAGCCCCTTGGACGCGACACTGGCCTCGGTGACCGCGTCGAATTCCGGCATCAGGTGCAGCGGGTCGCCAGTCTGGTAGTACCCCTCGTAGAGTTTGTCGCCGACAAACCCGTACAACAGACGCGGATCGGTGGTCTGCCCCTTGCGGAACCGCCAGTCCGCAACCTTGAGCCCGGCGGCCGTCAGCGCCTTGCCCAATGTGGTGGTGCCCGATTTCGGCAGTCCCAGGTTGAAAATGCGCAAACGGTTCATGATCCCGCCAAAAGGTCCGTCTTTCCGGCACCTGCCCGGCACCGGCATACCAGCACAGACATTACCATAACCTCAACGCCGCTCACTGCCGCACCAACGGGCGCGTTGCCAGATCCGAGGCCCGCCAGTTTTCCAGCCCCGCACGAATGCCCCGCGCCATCCCCGCGCGCCAGTCCGCATCCTGCAGGTTCTTCAGGTCGCGCGGGCTCGACAGAAAACCGATCTCGATCAGCACCGAAGGAATATCCGCGGCCTTGAGCACTGAAAACGCCGCCGAGCGCACCGGCCGGCGATTCATCGGCCCGCCCGCGTTCTGCATTCCCGCCACCAGCGCCCGTGCCAGCGCCTCGGTCCGCGGCTGGGTTTCCTGCCGCGCCAGATCCAGCAGGATGTCGGTAACCTCGTCGTCCGTTCCACTCAGATCCACCCCGGCCAGCAGGTCGTCGCGGTCGTGGCGTTCTGCCAGCTTGGCGCTGGCCACATCAGAGGCCTCCCGCGACAGAACATGCACCGTGGCTCCATGGGCCAGCCCCTCAGACAGCGAATCCGCATGCAGCGAAATGAACACATCCGCCTCCGCCTGATGCGCCAGCGCCACGCGCCGCTCAAGCGAGACAAAGTGATCGCCGTCGCGCGTCAGCACCACCTCGAAGCCACCCGCCCGCAACAGGGCTTCGCGCAGTTCGCGGGCAAAGGTCATCATCATGTCCTTTTCGACGATGCCGTCGGTTTCCGCCCCCGGATCGATGCCGCCATGACCGGGGTCGATGACAACAACCAATGGCGCATTTTCATCCGGTTCCGGGCGGGCCGCGATGCGGGCAGAGTCGGGCAAGTCCCAGCGTGGATCGCGCGGCGCGCCTGCCGATGTCGCAAACGCCTCTGCAGAAACCGGATCCAGAGAGACCTGCAGGCGGGCCCGGCCGGTGACCTCGTCCACCGTCAGCCCGGCACGGCGCACCGCCATTGGCCCGGACAACTCCAGAACCATGCGCGACCACCCCGGAACATAGGTGCCGAACTGCATTTGACGAACCCGGCTGCTGTGTTGCAATTCCTCGGCCCGCACCCCGCTCCAGTCGATCTCCTGGAAATCGGCGACCAGTCGCGGCGGCCCGTCCAGCGTGAACAGACGATATGGCACGCCCTGGCTCAACCCCAGGTCAAGCGTGACGCCACCCCGGCCCGAATCCGAGATCCGGCTGTTCGCTGCATCCACCCGCGCCAGCCCGGAAAACTCCTGAGCCGATGCGGCCGCAGTCCACACCCAGAAGGCCAGAAATACCGAAAACAGCCTGCTCATGCCCAACCCATACCAATTGCCTGCCGGTTCACCGCGGCTTTTGATGCAGAATAGGGGCGGATTGTTCGGAAATCCAGCACCCCTCGCCCGCTTCTTCTGTTCACAAATATCCCGGGGTGAATGCGCCAAAGGCGCAGAGGGGCTGGCCCCTCACCCCGCCCGCGCCGCCATAAAGGCCGCCAGCCGCTCAAGCCCTTCCTCGATGTCAGCCGTCGACCGCGCGTAGGAAAACCGCAATGTTCCGCCGCCGCGCTCCGGGTCAAAGTCCAGCCCCGGCGTCACCGCAACCCCGGCCTTGTCCAGAATCTCGGCGGCAAAGGCGCGGCTGTCATCGGTCAGGTCCGAAACATCCGCATAGACATAGAACGCCCCGTCCGGCGGCGCGATCCGGGTGAACCCGGCTTTCGGCAAACCTTCCAGCATCAGCGCGCGGTTGGTCCGGTAAACCTCGAGGTTCGCCTGAGTTTCCGCTTCGCAATCCATCGACGCCAGGGCGGCGACCTGGCTGGCGTGCGGCGGGCAGATGAACATGTTCTGGGCGATGCGTTCGATCACCCTGACGTGATCCTCGGGCACCACCATCCAGCCCACGCGCCACCCTGTCATGCTGAAATACTTGGAAAAGGAGTTGATGACGTAGACGTCGTCGCTCAGCTCCAGCGCCGTCACCGCCTTGGCCTCATATTCCAGCCCGTGGTAAATCTCATCGCTGATGAAACTGGCGTCCTGCTCGCGCGCTGCGCCGATCAGCGCCGACATCGCAGCGTGATCCAGCATGGTACCCGTCGGATTGGCGGGCGAGGCGACCATCAGCCCGGCCAGATCCATGTCCGCGAAATCCGCCGGAACCGGCTGGTAACGGTTTTCCGCCGCCGTCGGCAAATCGACCGGCACCAAACCCAGTGACTTCAGGATCTGGCGGTACGACGGGTATCCAGGCGCACCGATGCCGACCCGGTCGCCGCTGTCGAACAGCGCGGTAAAGGCAAGCAGGAAGGCGCCCGAGGACCCCGATGTCACAATCACCCGTTCGGGGTTCAGATCCACATCGTACCACTCGCCGTATAGCCGCGCGATCCGCGCCCGCAGCGCAGGCAACCCCAGCGCAACCGTATACCCCAACGGGTCCTCCCGCAGACGCCCCTCCAGCGCATCTATAGCGCCCCTGGGCGCACCGGTGCCGGGCTGGCCGACCTCCATATGGATGATCCGGCGGCCTTCTGACTCGGCTCGGCGGGCCGCCTCCATCACGTCCATCACAATAAAGGGATCGACCTGTGACCGGCTTGAGTTTCGCATGTGTATCTCCCATGGTGCGCCCATGGTGTTTGATCGTCTTCCCCGCCCTGCGTCAATACCGGCGGTGGCGCTGTGTTTGCTGGGCTGGATGGCGACCGCGCTGCCCGCGCAGGCCATCACCTTGTTGCGGGATCCCGACATCGAACACGGGCTGACCCAGCTTGCCTTTCCGGTGCTGCGGGCCGCCGGGCTCAACCCGCGGCGCGTGCGGGTGCTGGTGGTTGATGACAGCGCTTTCAACGCCTTCGTGATCGACTACGGCACCATCTTCCTGAACTACGGGCTGATCCAGAAGGTGCAGCGCGCCGATGTGCTGCAGGCGGTCATCGCGCATGAGGCCGCGCATATTTCCAACGGTCATCTGGCGCGCCGGATGAGCAACCTGGAAGGCGCCAGATCGGCCGCAAACCTCGGCACCATCCTGGCCATCATCGCCGCCGCCGCCGGGGCCGGCGACGCCGCCTTTGGCATCGCCGCCGGCACACAGTCCAGCGCCCTGCGCTCGTTCCTGGCCCATACCCGTGCCGAGGAAGCCGCCGCCGACCGCTCGGCGGCAAGCTATCTTCGGTCCTCGGGCATCAGCCTGCAGGGAATGGTCGACCTGCACCGCAGCTTCCAGGGCCAGGAACTGCTGAATGTCACCCAGCAGGATCCCTACATGCGCTCGCACCCGCTTTCCAGCGACCGGATCCGCGCCGCGCAGACACTGGTCGATCAGCTCGGCGCCGATGCCCCGCCCAATCCCGACGTCGACTACTGGTTCGCCCGCCTGCGCGGCAAACTCTCGGCCTTTACCCGCGCGCCAAAATGGACCCGGCGCCGCGCAGGCGAAGAACAGGCCGAAGACATCCGCCAGATGCGGCTGGCAATCGCCCACCACCGCGACAACAACATGACCGCCGCGCTGGCGGCGATGGACCGCGCCATGGCCGCGCGTCCCGATGACGCCTATTATTACGAACTCAAGGGCCAGATCCTGATGGAGAACCGGCGCTGGTCGGCCGCGCTTGCCGCCTATGAAACCGCCGACCGTCTGGCCCCGGAAAACCCGCTGATCCTTGGCGCGCTGGGCCGGGCACAGGTGGCGGCCGGCCAGCTGCAAGAAGGGCTTTCGACGCTTGAAAAAGCCCGGTCTCGCGACTTTCGCGACGTCCGGGTGATGTACGACCTTGCGCTGGCCTACGCCCAGGATGGCCAGCCGGCCATGGCCGCCCTTGTGACGGCCGAACGCTGCGCCCTCCAGGGCAACCTCGACGACGCCGGCCTTCACGCGCGCCGCGCCTTGCGACACCTGCCAAACGGGTCCGCCGCTTGGCAACGGGCACAGGATGTGCTCATAGCTTCAGAAAGACACCAGAAAGGGAAAAAACGATGATCCGCTTTGCCGCTCCGGCCCTTACCGCGCTGACCCTGCTGTCAGCCCCGGTCGGCGCCGCCGACCTCTCCGCGATGACCGATGCCGAACGCGCCGCCTTTCGGGCCGAGGTCCGCGCCTACCTGATGGAAAACCCCGAGGTCATCCTGGAAGCCGTGGAAGTTTACAAGGCGCAACAGGCCGAAGCCGAAGCTAATGCGGATTTCGAACTGGTCGCCGCACATGCCGACGAGATCTTCAACGACGGCTACTCCTGGGTCGGCGGTAATCCGGATGGCGACATCACGCTGGTCGAATTCATGGACTACCGTTGCGGCTACTGCCGCCGCGCCGTCCCCGAGATCGCCAAGCTTCTGAACGAAGACGGCAACATTCGGCTGATCATCAAGGAGTTCCCGATCCTCGGCGAAGGTTCCGTGCTGTCATCACGCTTTGCCGTGGCAACCAAGCAGATTGCCGGCGACGAGGCTTACAAACAGGTCCACGACGCCCTGATCGCGGTGAACGGCGACATCACCGACGTGATCCTGCGCCGCCTGGCGACCGGGTTGGGGCTGGACGCAGACGCCATCATGGCGCGAATGGACAGTGCCGAAGTGACCGCCGAACTGGCTGCCACCCGCGATCTGGCCCAAAGGCTGCAAATCTCGGGCACTCCGACCTTTGTGCTTCAGGACGAATTGCTGCGCGGCTTCCTGCCCGCCGATCAGATGACGATCATTGTCGCGGAAAAACGCGACAACGGCTAAGCCTGATTTTCGACGACCAGGCACTCCCGCCAGGTCTCGCGGCGTCAAAGATGCCGTTCGTCCTGTTGGGCCGGGCAGCGCGCGTGATCCGCGCGCTGCGGTTGCGCTCCCTTCAAACCCACCCTTTCATCTCTTTCGAAATACTCCGGGGGTGAGGCCGAAGGCCGAGGGGGCAGCGCCCCCTCCTGCCCCGAGAAAACGCTCAGTCGCCCGCGTTCGGAAAGAAAAGCTGCTGCCCGTTCAACCTGTAGCCCGCGATCGCCGCCTGCCCCGCGTCCCCGGTCAACCAGTCGATGAACCGCTGCCCCGCGTCGGCTTTGACATGCGCGTGTTTGGCCGGATTCACCAAAACGATGCCATACTGGTTGAACAGCCTCGGGTCGCCTTCCACCAGCACCCGCATGCCGTCCTTGTTGCCATGGGCGATCCATGTCGCCCGGTCGGTCAGCGCATATGCGCCCATGCCGGCGGCGATGTTCAGCGTTGCCCCCATGCCCGCGCCAGTTTCCCGGTACCAGCTGCCAGAGGCCTCCGCCACGTTTATGCCCGCGGACATCCAATGGCGCAGCTCCGCCTTGTGCGTTCCGCTGTCGTCTCCGCGCGAGGCAAAAGGCGCCTGGGCCGCCGCCACCAACCGCAGCGCGGCCACGATATCATCTCCGCCCCCGATCCCGGCCGGATCGGCATCCGGCCCGATCAACACAAAGTCGTTGTACATCACGTCCCGGCGCGCGACGCCCCATCCGTCGGCCACAAATGCCTCTTCAGCGGGTTTGGCGTGAACCAGCAACACGTCGCCGTCCCCGTTCATCGCATTCCGGATCGCCTGACCGGTCCCGACAGCCACGACCCGGACCTCGATTCCGGTTGCCGTCTCAAAGCTTGGCAGAATTGCGTCCAGCAACCCGGAGTTCTGCGTCGACGTGGTCGACTGCACAACGATAAAGCCATCCTTGGCCTGTATCTGCCCCGCGCCCGCAACGCATCCCAGGGCCACAGCTGCGGCCAGAAGCCAGCGTTTCATCATCCGTCATCTCCATTGGATTTTTGCGTTCAGATCACCAGCGCCCCGGACAAATAGGCCCGCCCGGCCGCCGTTCTCGGCGCGGCAAAGAAATCGGCCGCCTGACTGTGCTCCGCCACCCGCCCGGCCTGCATCAGGACGATGTCATGACCCAACCGCCGCGCCTGCCCGACATCATGCGTCACCATCACGATCCGAGTGCCGCGCGCGGACGCCCGCAGGATCAGCGCCTCGACGGCCTGCGTCGCAGCCGGATCCAGTGCACTGGTGGGTTCGTCCAGAAACAGGATCTCCGGATTGCAGGCCAGCGCGCGCAGGATCGCCAGCCGCTGCGCCTCCCCCCCCGACAGGCTGCGGGCCGCTTGCCTCTCCTTGCCGGCCAGACCGCCCTCGTCCAAAAGCGCCGCGATGCGCGCCTTTCGGCTGCCCCATCGAACACCTTGACGCCGCAAGACAAAATCCAGGTTGGCTGCAACCGACCGGCGCAACAACACCGGCGTCTGAAAGACCATCGCCTGCCGCGCCCTGTGATCTTCGCCCAACAGCGCGCCGTCCTGCCAAACCGTGCCGCCGTCCGGCTGAATCAGCCCGTGCATACACCTCAGCAACAGGCTTTTCCCGGCACCGTTCGGCCCCAGAATCAACGTCGGTCCCGGGCCGCCAAGCGCCAGATAGGGAACATCCAACAAGGTGCTGCCATTGCGCCCGATGCGCAGATTTTCAACTGCCATCCGGGGTTGGGTCAGCATTTCCGCTCCGTCCCAGTCACGCATGATGCAGCACCTCGCGTTCTCGACTGATCCCGATCATGCTGACCAGCGCTGTCACCACAAAGGCGATCCCGACCAGGATCGCCCCCAGCGCCAACGCCAGCGCGAGATTGCCCTTGGACGTCTCCAGCGCAATGGTGGTCGTCATAACCCTTGTCACATGGTTGATGTTCCCGCCGACCACGATCACCGCGCCAACCTCGGCGATGGCCCGGCCGAACCCGGCCAGCAACGCCGTCAGCAGCGCCAGCCGCCCATCCCACAGCAGCACCGGAACGGATGCCAGCCGCGACACCCCAAGCGACCGCAACTGTTCGGTGTATTCGATATCCAGCGTTTCCACCGTCTGCCGAGTCAGCGCCGCGATGATCGGCGTCACCAGCAGCACCTGCGCGATGATCATCGCCGTGGGGGTGTAAAGCAGCTGCAGCACCCCCAGCGGCCCCGACCGGGACAGCATCAGGTAAACCAGCAACCCGACCACCACCGGCGGCAGCCCCATCAGCGCGTTCAGCAGCACGATCACCAGCCGCCGGCCCGGGAACCGCCCAACCGCCAGCGCCGCCCCAATAGGCATGCCAATGCAGGCCGCGATCAGCACGGCCAGCAGCGATACTTTCAGCGACAGCAGCACAATGGCCCATAGCTCCGGATCGCCGGATACGATCAGCCCCATCGCCACCCTGAATTCTTCTGCAAATCCCTGCATATTTTTCCGTTTTGACCGGATTCTAGTAGCTAAATCAAACTATTGCACAGACATGCGGCCCGGTCACGCGCTCTTTGCCGCCCGCCAAACCGCGCGCGCCCAACGCAAAAAGGCCCCGGGTTTCCCCGGGGCCTTCGGCGGCCATCAAAGGCCTAAACTCAGGATCAAAAAGCCCGGCTTACTTCAGCGCCGCATCGGTGATGGCATGGGTCCAGGCGCCTTCCGGCTGCTTGCTGATCACCGGGTCCGACCCGCCGGCCAGCAGCGTATCGACCGTGCGCTGGAAATCGGCCTCGTCCAGCGCGCCGTTCGAGCCTGCGGTCAGCTTGGCGATCTCGCCCATCATGCGGACCTGATGCGCCTCGGTCTGGGCGCCGGTGGCGTCATTGTCCAGAACGATGCCGGCGGCCTCTTCCGGGTTCGCCTCGGCCCACTTCCAGCCCTTCATCGAGGCGCGCACGAACCGCACCATCTTGTCGGCAAAGGCCGGGTCAGACAGGTTTTCTTCCAGCACATAGATGCCGTCCTCCAGCGTGGCGACCCCCATGTCCTCGTATTTGAAGGTCACCAGCTCGTCCTCGCCAACACCGGCATCCAGAACCTGACCGTATTCGTTATAGGTCATGGTGCTGATGCAGTCGGCCTGCCGCTGCAGCAGCGGATCGACGTTGAACCCCTGCTTCAGCACGGTCACCCCATCGTCGCCACCCTCGGTCGAAATCCCCTCCTGGCTCATCCAGCTCAGGAACGGGTACTCATTGCCAAAGAACCAGACGCCGATGGTCTTGCCCTTGAAATCCTGCGGCCCGGTGATGCCGGTGTCCTTCCAGCAGGTCAGCATCAGACCCGAGGATTTGAACGGCTGCGCGATATTGACCACCGGCAGCCCCTTTTCACGCGCCGCCAGCGCCGAGGGCATCCAGTTCAGCATCGCATCGGCGCCGCCACCGGCCAGAACCTGCGGCGGGGCGATGTCCGGCCCGCCGGGCAGGATCGTCACATCCAGGTCTTCTTCCTCATAGAACCCCTTGTCCAGCGCCACGTAGTAGCCGGCGAACTGCGCCTGGGTCACCCACTGCAGCTGCAGCTTCACCTCGTCGGCCGCCAATGCCGGACCCGCCGCCATCGCCAGCGCCAGTGCCGCGCCATTCATCAGTTTTTTCATCGTCTTCACTCCTTGTTGGTCTTCTTCTTGTTGGGGGCCTTTACCCCCGCTGCGACGGATGCCAAAAGGTCACCGCCTTTTCGATCAGCGCCACGAGCCCATAAAACAACGACCCCGCCAGCGCGGCGACTACAATTTCAGCCCAGACCATGTCGAGCGCAAGCTGCCCGACACTGGTCGAGATGCGAAAGCCCATCCCCACGGTGGGAGAGCCGAAAAACTCCGCAACAATCGCCCCGATCAACGCCAGCGTGGTGGCGATCTTCAGGCCGTTGAAAATGAACGGCATCGCCGCCGGCAACCGCAGTTTGAAAAACCCCTGCCAGTAACTCGCCGCATAGGTCTCCATCAGGTCGCGCTGCATGGCGCTGGTCTCGCGCAGGCCGGCCACCGTGTTCACCAGCACCGGAAAGAACACCATGACCACAACCACCGCCGCCTTCGACTGCCAGTCGAACCCGAACCACATCACCAGGATCGGCGCGGTGCCCACGATCGGCAGCGCCGCCACGAAATTGCCCACCGGCAACAGCCCGCGGCGCAGGAAATCGCTGCGATCCACCGCCACCGCCATCAGGAACGCCGCGCTGCACCCGATCAGGTAGCCGCTCAGCGCGCCCTTCACAAAGGTCTGCACAAAATCCTGCCACAGGATCGGCAGGCTGGCCATGAACCGCGCCGCGATCAGGCTCGGCGCCGGCAGGATCACCAGCGGCACCTGCAACCCGCGCACCAACAGCTCCCAGACCAGCAATATCGTCGCGCCAAAGATCAGCGGCACCGCCAGCCGCACGACCCGCGTCTGGGCCACCGGTCCCTCGGCCAGCCGCGTGTTGATCCACCAGCCCAACAGCCACAGAACAAACGCCAGGGCCACCAACATCATCGCCGCGCCCCCCCATGTCTCCGCGCGCCGGCCGCCAACCGCCGGCCCACCCCTTCATCTCTTTCCAAATACTCCGGGGGAGTCGCGCCCCGCGCGACGGGGGCAGCGCCCCCTCCCCGGCACAGGCAAAGCAAAACCGCCCTCATGCCGCCATCCCCATCCGCTTCAGCGTCACCCGCTCGATCAGCCCCAGCAGCCCGACTAGGCACGCCGCCAGGATCGCCGCCGCAAACAGCGCCGCCCAGATCTGCACCGTCTGGCCATAATAACTGCCCGCCAGCAACCGCGCGCCCAGACCGGCCACCGCGCCCGTCGGCAGTTCGCCCACAATGGCGCCCACCAGCGACGCGGCGATGCCGATCTTCAGCGAGGCAAAGAGATACGGCATCGACGCCGGCAACCGCAGCTTCCAGAACACCTGGCCGCCGCTGGCGAAATAGGTCTTCAACAGGTCCAACTGCATCGGCCCGGGGCTGCGCAGCCCCTTCACCATGCCGACAACCACCGGGAAGAAACTCAGGTAGGCCGAGATCACCGCCTTCGGGATGATCCCCTGCACGCCCACCGAGTAAAGCACCACGATGATCATCGGCGCCAGCGCAATGATCGGGATGGTCTGGCTGACAATGGCCCAGGGCATCACGCTCATGTCCATGACACGCGAATGTACGATCCCCACCGCCAGCAGAATGCCCAGCCCGGTGCCGATGGCAAAGCCCAGCAGCGTCGCGCTCAGCGTCACCCAGCCGTGATAGACCAGGCTGCGCTTCGAGGTGATCTTCTTGTTCACCGTGGTCTGCCACAGCTCCACCGCCACCTGGTGCGGCGCCGGCAGCCGGGGCCGCTCCTGCTCCCAGGTCGCCGGAATGGCAAAGCCGTTGCGCGCCACCAGCGCCCAGGGCGACATCGCGCGCCGCGCCGCCGCGCCCTCCGGGCTGACCACTGCGCCCGCCCGCTCGGCCTCGGTCAGCACGCCCTTGATGTTCATCGGCAGACAGGCCGCATACCAGATCGCGACAATCGCCGCGACCACGGTCAACACCGCCAGAACGCTACGCATGACCACCCGCCTTTCGCCACCGCAGGCCCCCGGCCCGGATCGGACAAAGCCGCTCAGTCATAGGAATGCCCCGCCCGCAGCCCCTCGCGGACCCGGTGCGCGACCTCCAGGAACTCCGGCGTATCGCGGATATCCAGCGGCCGCTCGGCCGGCAGCGGGCTGTCGATCACGTCCGTGATCCGGCCCGGGCGCGGGCTCATCACCACGATCTTGGTCGACAGGTACACCGCCTCGGGGATCGAGTGGGTGACAAAGCCGATGGTTTTGTTGGTCCTCGCCCAAAGTTTCAGCAACTGTTCGTTCAGGTGGTCCCGCACGATCTCGTCCAGCGCGCCAAAAGGCTCGTCCATCAGCAGGATGTCGGCGTCGAATGCCAGCGCCCGCGCGATGCTCGCCCGTTGCTGCATCCCGCCCGACAGCTGCCAGGGGTACTTGCTGCCAAACCCTTCCAGATCAACCAGTTGCAGCACTCGGTTCACGCGCTCTTCCTGATCGGCCTTGCTGTATCCCATGATCTCCAGCGGCAGCTTGATGTTGCGCGCGATAGTCCGCCACGGGTAAAGCCCCGCCGCCTGGAAAACATAGCCATAGGCCCGGTTGCGCCGCGCCTCGTCCGGGCTCATGCCGTTGACCGTGATGCTGCCGCCGGTGGGATGCTCCAGCGCCGCCATCACCCGCAGGAACGTGGTCTTGCCACAGCCCGACGGCCCGATGAAACTGACAAAATCGCCCTTGCCGATGGTCAGGTTGACGTCTTTCAGCGCCTGCACCGGCCCGTCGTTCGTCTGGAACGTCAGGTTCAGATCCCGTGCCTCGATTACCGCTTCTGTGTTCATACGTGTCGCGTCGCCCCGCCGTCTATTCTGATATTCTGCCCGGTGATGTACCCGGCCCCTTCGCTGGCCAGAAACGCAATTGTCGCCGCCACTTCCGCGCTGCGCCCATAACGTCCCATCGGCACCGTTTTTGTGCGTTCGGGATCAATTGGCAAGCTGTCAATAAACCCCGGCAACACGTTGTTCATACGCACATTATCCGCCGCGTACCGATCCGAGAACTGCTTGGCGAAACTCGCCAGCCCGGCCCGGAACACGCCCGACACCGGAAACTTCAGACTCGGCTCCAGCGCCGCATAGGTCGAGATGTTGATGATCACCCCGTCCCCCTGCGCCACCATCACCGGCGCCACCAGCCGCGCCATGCGAATGGCCGGCATCAGGAAAACGTCGAGCCCCGCGTGCCAGTCGTCGTCACCGATCTCCAACAACTCCCCCTTTGGCCCATGGCCAAAGGAGTTCACCAACACATCAATCCGCCCCCAACGCGCCATCGCGGCATCCACAAAGGCCCGCAGATCATCCGGCTCAAGGTTCGACCCGGTAAACCCCAGCCCGCCCAGTTCCTTCGCCAAAGCCTCGCCCTTGCCGGAAGAGGACAGGATGCCCACCTCGAACCCGTCCTCGACCAGCCGCCGCGCCGCATCCGCACCCATGCCGGACCCGCCGGCGGTGATGAGGGCAACTTTCGTCATTGGTCTCCCTCCGTTTCCCGTGGACCGTCGTGCAGTCCGCGCGGAACTCTTTCTTTTGCGCTCTTGGGGCGAAACACCGTGACAGACTTGGACAAACAAGTATCGACCCAACGCGCGAGAAATTCAGGTCTGGCGACACAATAGAGCCAACCGTCGCTCTGTTCGTCAATTTCCAACAAGGTGAGACCGTCGCTCGCCATCGCATCGTGCAGCGCGCGCGCGTACTCGAAAATCGGATCGCTTTTGTCCTGACGGTCAAGACACTCGTCCACAATAACTTTATTGGCCCCTGCCTTACATGCAAACGCGGCAATCTCCTCGCCACAGCTTCCAACCGTATCCTTCCAATCGCATCTAAAAAGATAGCCTTCTTCCTGCAGCCAGAAGATGAGATCATCTTCACTTTCAAACCCAGCGGGCGGTCCATCCGAACCGAACCCTTTCAGCAATTCGGCCGCGAATTGCCTGACATACGCCTTTTCCGGCGCCGCGCTAAAAAGGCCAGCCATCTTCGTCCACAAACCTGTTTGCGCCGCGCCGGACACCTCCCTAGACCCCCGTCGCCGGAATACCCGTCCGTTCGACGGGGCGCGGCGCGGTTAGTTCCTTCCAGGTGCTCAGCGCCTTGTTCACCGTGGTATTGGCCTCGCGCTTGACGAACTTGCCGTGGCCTTCTTGCGTGCGGATCTCGCCGTCATGCACCGCCACATGGCCCCGCGTCAGGGTGAACCGCGGCAGGCCTTTCACTTCCTTGCCTTCGAACACGTTATAGTCGATCGCCGACTGCTGCGAACTGGCGGAAATCGTCTTCGACTTCTCTGGATCCCAGACCA
Source organism: Seohaeicola saemankumensis (assembly GCF_020171285.1). Lineage (GTDB taxonomy): Bacteria > Pseudomonadota > Alphaproteobacteria > Rhodobacterales > Rhodobacteraceae > JAIUZI01. Next base: position 413,679 of record NZ_JAIUZI010000002.1, on the reverse strand, counting down.
CGAGGTCCGCATCCGCCCCCACCAGAACCGCGCCTTTCTTCGGGTAACAATTCAGGATTTTCGCGATATTCGTTGAGGTTACGGCGACAAATTCATTCATCGTCAGCCGCCCGGTCGCCACCCCGTGCGTCCAGAGCATCGGCATCCGGTCCTCAAGCCCCCCGGTGCCATTGGGGATCTTGGTGAAATCGCCCACGCCATAGCGTTTCTGCTCGGTGGTAAAGGCACAGTGATCCGTCGCCACCACGCTCAGCGAACCGGACTGCAGCCCGGCCCACAGGCTGTCCTGGTGCATCTTGTTGCGGAACGGCGGGCTCATCACCCGGCGCGCGGCATGGTCCCAGTCCTGGTTGAAATACTCGCTTTCATCCAGCGTCAGGTGCTGGATCAACGGCTCGCCCCAGACCCGCTTGCCCATCATCCGCGCCCGCCGGATCGCCTCGTGGCTGTCCTCGCAAGAGGTGTGCACGACATAAAGCGGCACACCCGCCATGTCGGCGATCATGATCGCCCGGTTGGTCGCCTCGCCCTCCACCTGCGGCGGCCGGGAATAGGCATGCGCCTCCGGCCCGGTGTTACCCTCGGCCAGCAGCTTGGCGCTCAGCTCGGCCACCACGTCGCCGTTTTCTGCATGCACCATGGCAATGCCGCCCAGTTCCGCAAGCCGTTGGAAAGACGCGTAAAGTTCGTCGTCATTCACCATCAGCGCGCCCTTGTAGGCCATGAAATGCTTGAAGGTGTTGATGCCGCGCTCCTCGACCACGGTCTTCATCTCGTTGAACACCTGCTCGCCCCACCAGGTCACCGCCATGTGGAAGGAATAGTCGCAATTGGCCCGCGTCGATTTGTTGTCCCAGCGTTTCAGCGCGTCCAGCAGCCCCTCGCCCGGATTGGGCAGCGCAAAGTCCACCACCATCGTGGTGCCACCGGCCAGACCAGCCCGCGTGCCACTCTCGAAATCATCGCTGGAATAGGTGCCCATGAACGGCATCTCCAGATGCGTATGCGGGTCGATCCCACCCGGCATCACGTAACAGCCGGTGGCATCCAGCACCTCGTCGCCCTTCAGGTCCGGCCCGATCTCGGTGATGACCCCACCCTCGATCAGCACATCCGCCTTATAGGTCAGATCGGCGGTGACAATGGTCCCGTTCTTGATCACTGTGGTCATGGTTGCTCTCCTGTCCTTTTTCCGCTGGCCGTCCGAGCATCAACACCCGACGCCAATCTATTGAATTTCCAACACTCTCCGGGCCTTTCGCCCCTCAAACAGACCCGAAACAGCCGATCGCCGTCCCGTGCACCCCGATGTCCAGCGGCCCGAACTGCCCCTCGACACAGAGCGAAAAATACCCCGCGCGCGGCATGTAAACCACCCGGTAGGGCCCGTTGGCCCGCGTCACCGACCAGCATTGCTGCATCACCCCACCGCTGAACTGCACCTCCACGGCCGCCGGTTCCTCCAGCGCCGCGCGGAACGCCGCCAGAGTGGCCTCCGCGACCGAGGTGTCAGCGGCGAAGTCCGACATCTCCCGCGCGATCAACCCGCGGATCCGCTCCGCCAACTCCGGTCCGGCCTCCGCCATCTCCGTCTCCCCCCATTCATCTCTTTCCAAATACTCCGGGGGTTTGGGGGCTGGCCCCCAATCACTCCACGATCTCAGCCGTCTCCAGCACCGCATGCATCAGCACATCGGCCCCGGCCGCGGCCCATTCGGGCGAAATCTCTTCCGCCTCGTTGTGGCTCAGCCCGTCGACGCAAGGGCACATGATCATCGCGGTCGGCGCCACATCGTTGATCCAGCAGGCATCGTGCCCGGCGCCTGAAACGATGTCCATATGGCTGTAGCCCAGCCGCTCCGCCGCCCCGCGCACCGCCGTGACACAGGCCTCGTCAAAGGCCGGCGGGTCGAACTGGCCAACGATCTCGGCGCTGAACTCCACCCCGATATCGGCGCACAGCTTCGGCGCCCGCTCCATCAGCTCGGCCACCATCGCGTTCAGCTTGTCCAGCAGATGCGTGCGCATATCGACGGTGAACACCACCTTGCCCGGGATGATGTTGCGCGAATTGGGATAGACATCGACATGGCCGATCGCCCCCACCGCGTTCGGCTGGTTCTTCATCGCGATCTCATGCACCAGCTCGGTGACCAGGGCCATCCCGCGCCCGGCGTTCTTGCGCATATGCATCGGGGTCGATCCGGTGTGGCTCTCCTTGCCGGTCACCGTGCATTCGATCCAGCGCAGCCCCTGGCCGTGGGTGACCACGCCGATATCCTTCTCTTCGGCCTCCAGGATCGGCCCCTGTTCGATATGCAGCTCGAACATCGCGTGCATCTTGCGGTCACCGACCTTTTCGTCGCCCTTCCAGCCGATCCGCTCCAGCTCGTCGCCAAACCGCTTGCCCTCGGCATCAACCCGGTCATAGGCCCAGTCCAGCCCGTGTTTGCCCGCGAACACGCCCGAGGCCAGCATCGCCGGGGCAAACCGCGTGCCCTCCTCGTTGGTCCAGTTCACCAGCACGATCGGGTGCTTCGTCTTCACGCCCAGATCGTTCATCGTGCGGATCGCTTCCAACCCGCCGAGCACGCCCAGAACGCCGTCGTATTTGCCGCCCGTCGGCTGGGTGTCCAGATGCGAACCCATGTAAACCGGCAGGGCGTGCGGGTCGGTGCCCTCGCGATAGGCAAACATGTTGCCAATCTCATCGAGCCCCATGCTCAGCCCGGCGGCCTCGCACCAGCTCTGGAACAACGCCCGGCCCTCGCCATCCTCGTCGGTCAGCGTCTGGCGGTTGTTGCCGCCGGCAATGCCGGGGCCGATCTTTGCCATCTCCATCAGGCTGTCCCACAGCCGTTCGCCGTTGATCTTCAGATTCTGTGCCGGAGCGGCCATGTTTCACTCTCCCATCGCGCGCCGGTTCCGGCGTCATCTTTGATTTGACCAAACGGTCAAACTCACGCTATCACGGGCGGGGCACCAGTCAAGAATTAGCGGCACGGCACCTGAGGAAACCACGCTTTTTCGTGCAGGAAACAGCAAAATTCGGGCATATCAAACCGGACAAAGGACCCAAGGACGCCATGCCATCCAACCGTGCGCCGACCCGCATCCAGAAAAAGAACCGCGCCGCCATTCTGGAGGCCGCACTCGATGTCTTTTCGGCTCAAGGCTTCCGCGGCGCCACCCTCGACCAGATCGCCTCCGCCGCAGGGCTCAGCAAACCCAACCTGCTGTATTACTTCCCATCCAAGGAAGCGATCCACCAGGCGGTGCTGGCCCGGCTGCTGGACACCTGGCTTGATCCGCTGCGGGCCATCGACCCCGATGGCGACCCGCTGGAAGAAATCCTCGCCTATGTCCGGCGCAAACTGCAGATGAGCCGCGACTACCCAAGGGAATCGCGGCTCTTCGCGAATGAGATCGTCCAGGGCGCCCCCCGGATCGAACCGGTGCTGTCCCGCGACCTCAAATCGCTGGTCGACGAAAAGACCACCCTGATCGAGACATGGATGCGACAGGGCCGGATCGCCCAGGTGCATCCCTACCACCTGGTGTTCTCGATCTGGTCGCTGACCCAGCACTACGCGGACTTCGACGTGCAGATCCGCGCGGTCCTGGGCGACGAAGACCCCTTTGATGCCGCACCGGCCTTCATCGACACTCTCTACAGGCGGCTGCTGGCGCCTTAACCGGACCTTAACCCTGATCGGGAACACTAAAAGGATGCTAGACCAGCCGCATCCCGATCAGGCACAACGCTGGCTCGACCAGATGTTCGCCACCAAATCCGCCCGGCGCGGCGCCGTGGTACGACGATCCCTGGCCTGGGTCGACCGGGAAGTCGGCCGGGACCGGTTCCAGGACGAAATCCAGCGCCGCGGCTACCACTTGATCCAAACCGCCGACCAATACATCGTCATCTGCCACGGCGGCCCCGTCCACATCCTTTTTTAAGAAAATTCGCCGAATTTTCTCGCCCGAGATTTTTCGGCGAAAAATCTCACTCGGCCGCCTGCGCCCCCGGGTTGTTGGGGTGGGTGGTCCAGTTGGCGTAGCTGTCCTGCACCGTGCGACCGGTGCGCGGGTCCACCGTTCCCGGCGCCATCTCGACCATCGAGATACAGTTCTCCACCGGGCAGACATCGACGCAGAGATTGCAGGCCACGCATTCGGCGTCGTTGACCTCGAACACGCGCCCCTCTTTCATCCAGATCGCCTGGTGCGAGGTATCTTCGCAGGCGGCATAGCAACGCCCACACTTGATGCACTGCTCCTGGTCGATCTTCGCCTTGGCCACGTAGTTCAGGTTCAGATACTGCCAGTCGGTGACATTGGGCACCGCGCGGCCGACAAAGTCCTGCACCGAGGTGTAGCCCTTTTCGTCCATCCACTGGCTCAGACCGGCGGTCATTTCTTGTACAATACGGAAACCATAGGTCATCGCGGCGGTACAAACCTGAACATTCCCCGCGCCAAGGCTCATGAACTCCGCCGCATCGCGCCAGGTGGTGACACCGCCGATGCCGGAAATCGGCAGACCCCTGGTTTCCGGATCGCGAGCGATCTCGGCCACCATGTTCATCGCGATCGGCTTCACCGCCGGCCCACAGTATCCGCCATGGCTGCCCTTGCCGTCGATCGACGGCTCCGGGCTGAAATTGTCAAGGTTTACCGAAGTGATGGAACTGATTGTATTGATGAGAGAAACCGCATCCGCCCCGCCATTGTGCGCGGCCCGAGCCGGATAGCGGATGTCGGTGATGTTCGGCGTCAGCTTGACGATCACCGGCCTGTCGTAATTCTCCTTGCACCAGCGCGTCACCATCTCGATGTACTCCGGCACCTGCCCCACGGCCGCGCCCATGCCCCGTTCGCTCATCCCGTGGGGGCAGCCGAAGTTCAGCTCGATCCCATCGGCCCCGGTCTCCGCCACGCGCGGCAGGATCGCCTTCCACTCCGCCTCTTCGCAGGGCACCATCAGCGACACGATCACCGCGCGATCCGGGTAGTCGGATTTGACCCTGGCGATCTCCTCCAGGTTCACCTCCAGCGGCCGGTCGGTAATCAACTCGATGTTGTTGAGCCCCAGCAGCCGCCGGTCAGCCCCATACAGCGCGCCATATCGCGGCCCGTTGACGTTGACCACCGGCGGCCCTTCGGCGCCGAGCGTCTTCCAAACCACACCGCCCCAACCCGCCTCAAAGGCGCGGCGCACATTGTATTCCTTGTCCGTTGGCGGCGCCGAGGCCAGCCAGAACGGGTTGGGGCTCGAAATGCCCAGAAAATCAGTCGTCAAGTCAGCCATTTTGCAACTCCCTGTCCCGAAACGGCTGCGCACTGCCGTCCCGTGTAGGGTGGGTTTTCAACCCACCAGCGCTTTGTGAATATCCATCGCCGCGTCGCGGCCTTCGGCGACCGCCGTCACGGTCAGATCGTCGCCGCCAGCGGCACAGTCGCCCCCGGCCCATACACCGTCGATCGAGGTGCGCCCGCCATCACTGACCGCGATCTTGCCCCCCTCCAGGGCCAGCGCCCCGGGGGCGCCGTCCAGGGTCTGGCCGATCGCCTTGAACAGCTGGTCAGCCGGCAGCGTCACCGTTTCGCCCGTGCCCGTCACGCGGCCATCCACGACCTGCGTATATTCCAGATCGACAGCCGTCAGCGCCTCTGTGCCCGTTAACCCGACCGGCATCACGTTGAACATCAGCCGCACGCCCTTTGACGCCGCCAGATCCTGTTCGTACCGGCTGGCAGGCATGGCGTCACGGCCCCGGCGATAGGCGATGGTGACGTTCTCCGCGCCCAGCAGCTTGGACTGAACAGCTGCGTCCACCGCCGTCATGCCGCCGCCGATAACCACCACGTTGCGCCCGACCGCTAGCGCCGACAGGTTCTCTGCCTGGCGCAGTTCGGCAATGAAATCGACCGCGTTGCGCACACCGGGCATGTTCTCGTCCGGTACGCGCAACGCGTTGACACCGCCCAGACCGATGGAGAGGAACACCGCGTCATGGTCGGCCTTCAGGCCATCCAGCGTCAGCTCACCGCCCAACGCCCGGCCCGTTTCGATTGTGATACCACCGATCTGCAACAACCAGTCGACTTCGCTCTGGGCAAAGCCTCCGGTGGCCTTGTAGGCGGCAATTCCGAATTCGTTCAGCCCGCCGGCCTTGGGCCGGGATTCATAGATCACGACCTCATGCCCCAGCATGGCCAGACGGTGCGCACAGGCCAGCCCAGCCGGCCCCGCGCCGACCACCGCAACGGATTTGCCGGTTTCGGGCGCACGGGAATACGGGTGAACCCCCGCAGACATCACGGTATCGGTCGCATAGCGCTGCAACCGACCGATCTCGACCGGCTTGCCCTCAGCGGTTTCGCGCACACAGGCCTCCTCGCACAGGGTTTCCGTGGGGCAAACCCGTGCACAGATCCCTCCCAGAATGTTCTGGTCGAAAATCGTCCTTGCCGCGGCCTCGGGCTGACCGGTCTGGATCTGTCGGATGAACAGCGGGATGTCGATGTCGGTCGGACAGGCCGTGGTGCAGGGCGCGTCGTAGCAGAAATAACAGCGATCCGCCGCCACGGCCGCTTCGTGCGGCGCGTAGGCCGGGTGCAGATCATCAAAATTCGCGTCGATCTCAGCCGCTGTCAGCCGTCCCGCCGCCAGTCCAGATGCCATTTGGCCAGGTGCCATCGGTGTCTCCCCGTGATGCGTTTCTTGATCACAGAGTGCCACAATTTATTTTTTTATCAATTGGTAAATTTTTGAAATCGACGATCACCGGGTCATGGGGCCGACACCTGCCCAGTCTTTGGGCATGGCGGCCGCTACGGGATCTGCACCCCCTGACGGTTGAACCGGGCGCTGTCCGTGCCAAGATCGTCATAGGTGATCCGCACCTCGATCATCGCGATCGACCCTTGCGGGAATTCGCCATAGGGCAGACCGTCTTCCGGCTTGACCGCGTTCGGCGCCGCTTCATCCTGGTGACAGGGCGGCATCGGCCAGACCTGCGGCTCTGCCCCGTTCACACCGATCCGCATTTCCAGCAGACCACAACGCCAGGACCAAAGATGGGTCACATAGAGCAGATCCTTGCCGTTGAAATCGCGCACCGCGATCCAGTTGCCGCGTGTGGCGTTCAGGATCGGGCGGACTTCGGTCGCTGTTGTAAACTGCCCCGTTGGCACCTGTGGCTCCGCCTGAAGGCCGGAGGGAGCCGGCGCCAGAAAGGCGGGCGGCGCCTCGGCGGTCTGTGCAGGCGCCAGGAATGCGGGCGGTGCCTCGGCCTGTTGCGCGGGCGCCAGAAAAACCGGCGGCGCGTCAGAGCTTGGCGCAGGAGCAAGGAAGGCGGGCGGCGCTTCGGCGGCGGTCGCGACGCCGGGCGCGGCTTCTGATACCGCAAGCCCGGGTGGTGGCGCGCCGGCGTCATCCACAGGCTGCATTTGAATCGCCGCGGCCATCATCACCAGAAAGATTTCAAACATAGGTCACCCCTAATTTGCACAAAACCAATTTGCGTCGCGCCCTCTGACAAATCGTGATTCCCTGAAAATGCAGGGTTTTGAGATGACGCCGCGCACCCTATACTGCCCGCAACAACGGGGGCCGCCACGAAACCGCGGCTGAGATCGAGTATGGCAAAAAAACAGGCGTCCCGCCAACCGTTCAATATCGTGATTGTCGGCCAATCCGGCCGGCTGCAATACGAGGCCGTCCTGTTCGCCGCCTCGCTGCGCCATTGCAGCCCGAACTTTGACGGGCGGTTGTTTGCCGCCGTGCCGCAGGCAGGTCCGCGCTGGACGGATGATCCGTCTATCCGCAATAGCGAGGTTCTGGCGGCGCTGGACCGGCTCGGGGCCGAAATCCTGCCGTTCGAAAACCACCACTTCGGTCAGGGTTATCCCCATGGCAACAAGATCGAATTGCTGCACGCCCTGCCCATGGGCGAACCCTTTGTGTTCTTCGACACCGACACGCTGATCACCGGCGACGTGACGTCGGTGCCGTTCGATTTCGACCGCCCCGGCGCATCGCTGCGCCGCGAAGGCACCTGGCCCGAGCCGACGCTCTACGGCCCCGGATACGCGGCGATCTGGAAGTCGCTCTACGACCGGTTCGGCCTGGATTTCGACAGCTCTCTCGACACTTCTCAGCCACAGGAATACTGGCGCCGGTTTCTCTATTTCAACGCCGGGTTCTTCTATTTCCGCTGCCCGCACGAATTCGGCCAGCGGTTTCAGGAGTATGCTCTGTCGATCCGAAATGACCCGCCCATTGAACTGGTCGGACAAAATCTGTTCCCCTGGCTCGACCAGATCGCCCTGCCCCTGGTGATCCATTCCTTCGGCGGCGGGCGGGATTCCCTGCCGGCCGGCCATCTCGACGGGTCGGTTAGCTGCCACTACCGGTTCTTCCCGCTGCTTTACGCCCGCGAAAGCGACCACGTGGTCGAGGTTCTGGAAACCGTTGCCGCACCGAACAAGATCAAGAAGGTTCTCAAAGGCTTCGACCCGATCAAACGCATGGTCTTTCACGGTCGCGGGCACAAGGTGCGAGCGCTGTTCGACCGCGATAACCTGCCCCGCCGCGAGCAGATGATCCGCAACAAGATCCGCTCGGAAGGGTTCTGGATGCGTTAAGGGCCGCCCGATGCGGACGGCCCCCATCAGGGATCAAACCCGGGTCGGGCTCAGGCCGCTTTGTCCAGCAAGGTGAACGAAGTCAGGATCCCGTCCTGCGCCTGTCCGCGCATGATCTTCTTGTTGTCGTCACGTTTGCTGCGCGCACCGGCAGCTCGCTTGATCAGCCGACCGATCTGCTGGTTCAGCGAGGCACGGGCACGGGCGTTGCGGCGTTCGTTTTCCGGGTCCTCGGTCACCGCGATCCGGTGCATTTCCACGAAATCGGGATCCTCCGACGCCGCCTGAATGACGCGCAGGATGAAATCGTCGCTGAATTCTCCGCGCGCATCCATCTTCCGCGCCAGATCGACGACATGATCTAGAACGCCGCGACGCGCCTGGATACGGATCGACATCGGGTTGTCCTCGGGGGCGGTCGCAACCAGGTGATCGTCGACCAGCTTCTGCATGAAAAAGCTCAGTTCCATACCGGCCTCTTTCGCCTGGTCGGTCAGAAAGCTTCGAACCTCGGGCTGCAGGCTAAAGGTCACCGTCGTCGCCTTTTCAATCTTCTTGCGTCGTTTCTCACGGCGCAGCTTGCGCGCGCTGTCGTCGTCTTTCGCGGCGATTTCCGGCGTCTGCTCAACAGGTTTTGCTGTGGGTGCCATTGTGGCTCTCCTTGTCCAACATAGTATGCAAGTATGTCAACTCGGCGCAGTTGTCAACATAGTTTGATAGTATGTTTGACGGCCGCGACACCTGTCCGATATTGTCAGGCTCCACCCGATGCCCTACCCCTGTGCAGGCATTTCGACATAGGGAGAGGAACATATGTCAGACGGACCCACATACGGCTTTGACACCCTTCAAATTCACGCCGGCGCACGCCCCGACCCCGCCACGGGCGCCCGGCAGACACCGATTTACCAGACCACCGCATATGTCTTTCGCGACGCCGACCACGCGGCGGCGCTGTTCAACCTGCAGGAAGTGGGCTTTATCTACTCGCGCCTGACCAACCCCACCGTGGCCGTGCTGCAGGAACGCGTCGCCACGCTCGAGGGTGGCGTCGGCGCGGTCTGCTGTTCCTCGGGCCATGCCGCGCAGATCATGGCGCTCTTTCCCCTGATGGGGCCGGGCTGCAACGTGGTGGCCTCGACCCGGCTCTACGGCGGCACCGTCACCCAGTTCAGCCAGACCATCAAACGCTTTGGCTGGTCCGCGAAATTCGTCGACACCGATGACCTGGACGCGGTCAAGGCCGCGATCGACGACAACACCCGCGCCGTGTTCTGCGAATCCGTCGCCAACCCCGGCGGTTATGTCACCGACATCCGCGCGCTGGCCGATGTGGCCGACGCCGCGCAGATCCCGCTGATCGTCGACAACACCTCGGCCACCCCCTATCTCTGCCGTCCCATCGAACAGGGCGCGACGCTGGTGGTGCATTCGACCACCAAGTACCTGACCGGCAACGGCACCGTCACCGGCGGCTGCATCGTGGATTCGGGACAGTTCGACTGGTCGGCGTCGGGCAAGTTCCCCTCGCTCAGCGAACCGGAACCGGCCTACCACGGGCTCAAGTTCCACGAAACCTTCGGTCCGCTGGCCTTTACCTTCCACGGCATCGCCATCGGCCTGCGTGATCTGGGCATGACGATGAACCCGCAGGCGGCGCATTACACGCTGATGGGCATCGAAACCCTGTCGCTGCGCATGCAGCGCCACGTCGAAAATGCCGAAAAGGTCGCCGCCTGGCTCGAGGCCGACCCCAGGGTCGATTACGTCACCTACGCCGGCCTGCCGTCGTCGCCCTATGCCGAACGGGCGCAGCGCTGCTATCCCAAGGGCACCGGCGGGCTGTTCACCTTTGCGGTCAAGGGTGGCTATGACGCCTGCGTGAAACTGGTCAACGCGCTCGAGATTTTCAGCCACGTGGCCAATCTGGGCGATACCCGGTCATTGATCATCCATTCGGCATCAACCACCCACCGCCAGCTGACGCTGGAACAGCAAGAAGCCGCAGGCGCCGCGCCCAACGTCGTCAGGGTGTCCATCGGCATCGAGGACCCTGACGACCTGATCGCCGATCTGGATCAGGCGCTGGCCAAAGCGACCGCCTGATCGTCCCGAAAAAGCCGGCCCCGGAGCTGATCCGGGGCCGCACCATCATTCGCCAGAGATCGCAAAAACCATCGAGACGTTGACGTTTAGCGAAATCTCGCCCCCGGCAATCGGAACCCCTCCGCCGCTGTCGCGCATCGACATCTGCGCCATCGGCGTTGGCCGCCCGCCACCGTGTTCGGATATCGTCAGCACCGGGCCGAGTGTCACGCCAGCCGCCTCGGCCAGCTGCCGCGCCTTGACCATGGCATCTTCTACCGCCAGCTTGCGGGCCTGCTCAACCAATGGGTCAACCTCCTGAACAGTGAACTGCAAACTATTGAATTCATTCGCTCCATCTTCGATCACGGCCTCCAGAACCGCCCCCAGTGACGGCAGGTCGCGCACCCGAACATACAGGGTGTTGCTGGCCTGAAACCCGGCAATCCGAACGCTGCTATCCGCAGATCCGTTCGGGTCCGACCAGACCGGGTTCAAAGTCAGCTGCCGGGTTTGGACATCGCGCGGAGCGATCCCCAAGGCGCCGAGACGTTCAATGATCTGCGTCACCGAGTCCGAGGTCTGCGCCATCGCGGTCCGCGCCTCCTTGGCCCTGTGACTGACCCCCAGTGTGATCGTCGCCATGTCCGGAACGGTCTCGACCCGACCCTCGCCGGTGACCGTGATTTGACGCGCGGATGTTTCCGCCAGCGCCGGAACGGCCACCAGAAATGCCAGCGCGGCGGCCGCAATCAGATTTGGTTTCATCAGAACCCTCCATCGGTTTGCGCAAACATGGGGGCCCGCGCCCGCCCGCGACAAGGGAAAACCCTGTCTTTTTCTTTTACTCGGCAAAGACCTGCTTTAAGCTGCGACCCGCAGGCGCTAAGCGCAGGTCAAAACAGGTTGGGTGGTATAGTCGCAGGATGAAACCGGATTTTGCGCTTTCTTTGTCGTTTGAAGGGATCTCGCTGCTGCATCGCGCGGCGGGCGGCTGGCGCACCGTTGGCGACGTGCCGCTGGACGTACCGGACCTGGCCGCCGCGCTGAACGACCTGCGCGCTGACGCGATGACCGTGGCGCCAGATGGCTTCACATGCAAGGTCGTGATCCCCAATGACCAGATCCGCTACCTGACCGTCGAAACCGGCAAGTTCGAGGGAGAAGCCCGCCGCGCCATGGTCGAACAGGCGCTGGATGGCGCGACCCCCTACGCGGTCAGCGATCTGGTTTTCGATATCTCGATCGAGGGTACGCGGACCCATGTTGCCGCCGTCGCCCGCGAAACCCTCGCCGAGGCCGAAGCTTTCGCCGTTGAACACCAGTTCAACCCGATCAGCTTTGTCGCCATTCCCGGCGACAAAGACTTTCTGGGAGAACCGTTTTTTGGTCCGTCCGCTTTTGCGTCCACTCTGCCAGGCGGCACTTCGGTAGAGGCCGACGGGATCGCCATTGTCGTGACCGGCAAGCTGAAGACACCGGTGGAACCCGTTGTAACGGAAATGGAAAAAGCTCCCGCTCCGGAACCGGCCCCCGATGCATCCGGGATACCCGATGCCCCGCCACCAACCGATCTCCCGGAACCAGAGCCGGAACCAGCGCCGCAGCCGGAACCGGGACCGGACACGGACGACCGCACGCATCCCGACGCCGTCCCGCTTGCAGGGTTCTCTAGCCGCCGGGGCAAGTCACGCGGCCAGGCACCGGCACTGCAAGGCGCCCGCCGCGACGAGACGCCGCCGCCTACGCCCAAAGCAGCCCCCACAGCGGAGAAACTGACCGAGCCGGTCCCGTCCGAGAGTCAGGCGAGCGTAGATGTCAACGCCCCAGTGCTCGACGTGCCGGACACCCGGGCCGAAAGTGCTTCCGAGCCCGCGCCCAATGCCGAAACGCAGGCCCGTGGCGGGTTCTTGAGCCGGCGCAAGGCGAAACAGAGCAGCACCGCCGCAACCGCCGTGGCCGATCCGGGCAGTGCGCCGGTGTTCCAGGCCCAGGTGGTCGACGTACCTGAACCCTCCAGCGAGACCGAGCGCATGACAGTGTTCGGCGCCCGTGAAAACCAGAAAATCGGCGGCAAACCCCGTTTCCTGGGTCTGGCCCTGACGGTTGGCCTGCTGCTGTTCCTGGCCGCCGTCGCGGCCTGGGCCAGCCTGTTTCTGGATGATGGTCTGGCGGGCCTGTTCCGCAGCAAATCCGACGATGCGCCCCAAATCGCCGCTCCGGAAGCGGATCCGGCGACACAGGCAGAGGGCCAGCAAAGTCCGGTCCTGGCACCCGCCTCCAAACCTGAGGCCTTGCCCCAGAGCGACGCGCCATTGACCAGCGCCCTCACACCACCGGCCGCTCCAACAGTCGACCTTTCGCGTGAAACAGAACCGGGCCGCGCGGCCGGGTTGCAGCTGGAGCAGCCGGAACCGGGGCTTAGCGATACCGACCGGGCGGTACTGGAGGCCCTGAGCACGCCTCCGACCGTGGTCACGCCCCCCTCCGATCCCGCCGCCGAGGATCAGTTGGCATTGGCCCCGGATCCCGGGCTGGACCCCGAGCTCGAACCTGAACCCGACGACAGCCCGTCATCTTCTGTTAGCGCTCCGCCGCCGATGGGCGCCGAAGCCCGCTATGCCGCGACCGGGATCTGGCCGGAAGCCCCGGAAGAGCCGGAAACGCCATCGGTTATCGGGCTGTCCGACCTGTTCGTAGCCTCGATCGACCGGACCGACCTGTCGCAAGACGCCGTGGCACTGCCCTCAGAGGCCGGGCTGGCCACGGATGAGCCGCCATCAAGCGTCAGTTCCCCGGCCGCGGCCGGAACCGCCTTCAACCTGGATCAGCGCGGGCTTGTTGCCCCCACCGTCGAAGGGACGGTTACCCCGGATGGCGTCACCGTCTATCTTGGCCGGCCACCTCGAGTGCCGCCGCCCACACCGACCCGCTTCGAAACCGAGCCCGAGGTCGACACGCTCAGCCAGCGTCTCGCCGGCTTCCGGCCCAAACCCCGGCCAGAAGGATTGGTGGAACAGAACGAACGCGCCAAACTGGGCGGCCGCAGCCTTGCCGAACTGGGCAAGAAGCGCCCGAAACTGCGCCCCCCCAATCTGAAAGACGAGGTCGAGGAGGACGACACCCCGACAGCGCAGGCCGTGGTTGTCTCACGTGTGCCCAAGCAACGTCCCCGCGATTTCGCCAAGACCGTGCAGAGCGCCGAGCAGCGCGCCACCCCCGTTGCAGCGGCATCGACCGCCGCAGTGCAGACGGTGGCACCCGTCTCGGTCAAGCCCAAGATCCCTTCTTCGGCCTCTGTTGCCCGGCAGGCGACGCTGGACAACGCCATCAACCTTCAGCGCGTCAACCTGATCGGCGTCTACGGCTCTCCGGCAAACCGCCGCGCCCTGGTCCGCCTTCCCAGTGGCCGCTACAAGAAGGTCAAGGTCGGCGACACCGTGGACGGCGGCCGGGTCATCGCCATTGGCGACAGCGAATTGCGCTACCAGAAAAGCGGGCGCAACATGACCCTGAAAATCCCGTCCGGCTGATCCGACAGTCCAGGCCTCCTCCGACCTACCCCGCGGGGGTCGCCCGGATCGACAGACCCCAGGTGACCGCCCCCTGATCCTCGGCAAACTGCAGCCCGGATAACTCGGTACCGCCGCCGTTCAGGATGGCGCCCGTGACCTCTTCGGTCAGGTGGTTCGACAACACCCAATGCCAGCTGCGGCCCGACACTCCGGTCAGTTTCTCCAGCTTGGGCGCAAGGATGTTCGCCATGAATTGCCCCGCCTGCATCGGCCCCATCTTGACCAGCGCCTTGCCATGTTCAGCATCAATATGAATCGGTTCGATCGGATCGCCTTCGGGGCTGCGTGACAGGGTGATGTCGATACCTGGCAGCGGGCTGGGACTGGGTGTCGAGGTACCAAAGGCAAACAGCGGCCCGCCCATCACGGGCAGCGCGGCGATGGCAGTCAGGATCTGACGACGTGTGCGGCTCATTCCGGTGTGTCCATCTCGGTTTCGGGATATCGCCACCTTAGACCGCCGCGCGCCCCGGTCTTTGACCAGGATCATGTTGCAGAAAATGGAACGGGCGGCGCAGATCCCGCTGCGCCGCCCGTCCGGGTTTCATCCGCGATGGGATCTATTTGATCACGATTTCCGGCCCCATAAAGGTATTGGGCAGGAAGGTACTGATCGCCGGGACATAGGTCACGATCAGCAGGAACACGAACAGCACCGCCAGGAACGGCAGGGCGGCGCGCACCACCCGCATCATCGGCATACCGGCCACGCCCGAGGTGACAAAGAGGTTCAGACCAACCGGCGGCGTGATCATCCCGATCTCCATGTTGACCACCATGATGATCCCCAGATGGATCGGATCGACGCCCAGCTCGATGGCAATCGGGAACACCAGCGGCGCCACGATCACGATCAGGCCCGAGGGCTCCATGAACTGGCCCCCGATCAACAGGATCACGTTGACGATCATCAGGAACACCACCGGACCAAAGCCCGCCGCCAGCATCGAGCCCGCGATCTGCTGCGGGATCTGCTCATCGGTCAGCACGTGCTTGAGGATCAGCGCGTTGGCGATGATGAACATCAGCGTGATCGTCAGCTTTCCGGCCTCGAACAGCGTATCGCGGGTATCGCGATGCACCAGCGCGGTGACCAGCGCCCAGGGCTTTTTGATCAACGACACGTTGTCACCGCCGTCCCGCGCGGCCAGCGGCCCCATGTCCCGGTAGATGAAACAGGCGATGATAAAGGCATAGACCGCAGCCACGGCGGCCGCCTCGGTCGGGGTAAAGATGCCGCCATAGATGCCGCCCAGGATGATCACAATCAGGAACAGGCCCCAACCGGCCTCGCGACCAGAGGCAAAGACCTCGCCCCAGCCCTGCCATTCACCCTTGGGCAGGTTCTTGACCCGCGCGATAAAGTAGATGGTCAGCATCAGCATGAGGCCTGCCATCAGACCCGGAATGACACCGGCCAGGAACATCCGCCCAACCGACACGTCCGTGGCGCTGGCGTAAACCACCATCACGATAGAGGGCGGGATCAGGATGCCCAGGGTGCCCGCGTTGGCGATGACGCCCGCCGCGAAGTCCTTGGAATACCCGACCTGCCGCATCCCGGCGATCACGATCGAGCCGATCGCCACCACGGTGGCCGGCGACGATCCCGACAGCGCGGCAAAAAGCATACAGGCAAAGACGCCCGCAATGGCCAGGCCGCCGGGGAAGTGCCCCACGATGGCAATGGCAAAGCGGATGATCCGTTTCGCCACCCCGCCCGTCGACATGAAACTGGACGCGAGGATGAAGAACGGGATCGCCAGCAGCGTGTAGTGCCCGGCCATCGCCTGAAACAGGGTCTGCGCGATCGAGGCCAGCGAGGTGTCGCTGAGCACCAGCAGGAACATGATCGACGAGACACCAAGACTAACGGCGATCGGCACACCGACCAGCATCAGGCCGATGATCATGCCAAAGAGAATTGCAACTTCCATTTCCTCAATCCTCTTTGTTCAGGTGGGCGACATCGGCCACCGCGTCTTCGGCTTCGTGGCTCACGATCAGGCCTTCGGACTTGCCCTGCGCGATGCGCACGGTGGCCTGGATGAACCGGAAAAACAGCAGCCCAATGCCGAACGGCAGGATCGCATAGGGGATGAACCGGGGCAGTTTCTCATAGTCTTCGCCCTCGTTCATGATCGGCTGGATCCACCGCAGCCACTCGGGGAACGGAATGTCCACGACTTCGTACCAGCCCCGGTAAGAGGTTCGTTTCATTTCCTCGAACCCGGTCGGAAACCAGCGCCCCGTGGTACCGGGAAGGTTGGCAAAGTTCGCCCAGTAATCCCATGCGCCTTTCAGAACCAGCCCGGCATAGACGATGCAGATGACACCGGCAAACAGCGCCAGTGCCCGGCGCACGGACGGAGCGGTCATGTTGACGATGGCGTCAACGCCCAGGTTTGCAGTGACCTTGACCGCATAGCTGACCCCGAACAGAACCAGCCAGGCAAACAGGAATGAGGTCGCTTCAAGACCCCAGATCAGCCCGGTGTTGAACCCGTATCGCAAGATGACGTTGATGAATGTGATGATGGTCATCGCCCCGAGGATCAGCGCAATCGCGGACTCCTCCAGTTCGTTCACCACCCGGCCAAGCGCCGTTTTCGCCTCGTAATGATGCGACATGGCTTCCTGCCTCCTGAATGTTTGAGGATGCAAAGGGTCCGGCCCATCTCGGGGGCCGGACCGGGTAACGCACGCGGTGCGTTTAGTTCATCATGTTGAACTTCTGGGCCGCTTCGATGTTTTCGGCGCCCACGTCGCCTTCGAACTGCGCCCAGACAGGTTTCATCGCTTCGACCCAGGCGGTGCGCTGCTCGGGGGTCAGTTCGCGCACGACACCGCCAGCGTCCAGAATCGCCTGTTTTGCGTCGTTGTTGACCTTGGTGCTTTCCGCGTTCCGCGCCGCGGTCACTTCGGCCACGATGGTCGAGAACTGCTCGGCGACCGCCGGATCAAGGCTGTCATACCAGTCGGTCGAGGTCACCAGCATATAGTCGATGATGCCATGGTTGGTTTCGGTCACACCGTCCTGAACCTCAAAGAACTTCTGGCCATAGATGTTCGACCAGGTGTTTTCCTGACCGTCGACAACGCCGGTCTGCAACGCGCCATAAACCTCGGAAAACGCCATCGGCTGGGGCGAACCGCCCAGGGCGGCCATCTGTGCCTTCAGCACGTCCGAGTTCTGGACGCGGAATTTCAGGCCGGCTGCGTCGCTCGGCAGGACCAGCGGCTTGTTGGCCGACATCTGCTTCATACCGTTGTGCCAGAACGCCAGGCCCAGCAGACCGCGGCGGGTCATCGACTCCTTCATCGCCTGACCGGTTTCCGAGTTCTGGAACCCGTCAACGGCAGCCACGTCACGGAACATGAAGGGCAGGTCGAAAATGCGGAACACCTTGGTGAACTGCTCGAACTTGGACAGCGACGGCGCGGCCAGCTGCACGTCGCCCTGCAGCATCGCTTCCAGAACCTGGTCATCGTTGTACAGGGTCGAGTTCGGGAACACTTCCATGCACATCACGCCGTTCATCTCGTCGTTGACGCGCTGCTGCAACAGCGATGCGGCGATCCCCTTGGGGTGCTTGTCGGTGTTGGTCACGTGGGCAAACTTGACCACGATTTCACCTTCTTCGCAGGCGGCAAAACCTGCGGAGGCGGTCACGCTCAGGGCCAGCGCGGTAGCGGCGGTTGTCAGAAATTTCATCGGTATCTCCTCCCGATCGGGTTTCAGTCCTGCAAGGCACTCTATCCTTGCCCGCACCGGGTGTCGGTGCGCTGAGCGGAGTGAAGCGAATCGAATCGGTCAGCTCAACAGTTTGTGCATGGCCGTGATGACGTGACGTTAAACCACATGATTTCAACACCTTGCCCAACAAAGTGGCAGAGCAGGTATCTTGTTGGCTCAACCTTTGTGCGGTTTCCCGCACAGCTCAGACCAGCGTTGTGCGAAAATCCGCACAGAATCAGCGACGATAGTCCTCGGGGCGAATCCCGTATTTGGCCAGTTTGTCGTACAGCGTCTTGCGGGGCAGCTTCAGCGCCTCAGCGGCGGCGCTGGCCCGCCCGTTCTGCCGGCCCAGGGCAGCCACCAGCAACGAACGCTCCACCTGTGCCATCTGTTCTGCCAGGCCAATACCCGCCGTCTGGACCAGATCCTCGGGCATCCCAAGCACAAATCGCATGGCCGCCGACATCAGCGACCGGGCGTTGCCCGGCCAATCCTGAGTCATCAGCCCCGCGACATACTCGGGCGTGATCTCGGGCGCGGCAATACCGGCCTGTTCGGCGGCCTGTGCCACGTAATGGCGAAACAGGACGGGAATGTCCTCCGGGCGCTCGCTCAGCGACGGGATCCGCACCCGCATCACATCCAGCCGGTAGAACAGATCAGGGTTGAACGCGCCATCGGCCGCCAATTTCGCAAGGTTCGCCGTCGACCCGGCGATGATCCGTGCGTCCGCTCCCTGCTCCAACCGTTCCAACACGGCATACTGCGTCGCCTCAGGCATCGCCGAGACCTCGTCCAGAAAGATCGACCCGCCCACGGCCTCGCTGCACAAAACGTCGAAATCCGCAGGCGCCAGCCGTGCGGCCGGGCGTTTGACAAACGGCCCCTGCCCGTCCCGGGACATCAGGTGGATCACCTCAGCCACCTTCGAGATACCCACGCCCGGCGCGCCCGATACCAGCACCTCGGCGCGGGTCGGGGCCACGCTGCGCACCCGTGCGCGCAGCTCCTCTGCCTGTTCCGAGATCCCGAACAGCATCCGCGCCGCCGGATCGCCACGCTCAAGCTGCGCCTTCAGCCTGCGGTTTTCCAGCACCAGCGTGCGCGTCTTCAATGCCTGTTCCAGCACCGCCAGCAGATCGACCGCCGCACAGGGCTTTTCCAGAAACCCGAATGCGCCCTGCCCCATCGCCTTGACGGCCATCGGTATATCACCCTCTCCGGTCAGCAGGATCACCGGCAATTCCGGGTCCGTCTTGCGGGCATAGTCCAACAGATGAAACCCGTCGCGCCCCGGCATCCGGATATCGGAAACGATCACACCGTCGAACTGGGGGCGAATATGGTCCTTGGCAGCAACAAAGGACCCCGCCGTGATCGCCTCCAGATCGGCCAGCTCCAGCGTCTGCGCCAGCGCCTCGCGGATCGCGGCATCGTCATCGACCAACAGCACACGTCGCGTCATGCGGCCTGCTCCTCGCGCCAGTAGTCCAGCTCGACGGTGAACATCGCCCCGCCATCCGGGCCGTTCACGTTCGCCCCCCGGATCTTGCCGCCAAAGCTCTGCACCAGCCCGTAGGAAATCGACAAGCCCAGCCCCATCCCCTCGTCGCTGCCAGTCTCCTTCGTCGTATAGAAGGGCTCAAAGATCCGGTCCGGATCGGCAATGCCCGGCCCGGTGTCGCGCACGGTCACGGTCAGGTTGTTGCGGCTGTCGTTGATCACGATACGGATCACCTTCGCGCCATGGTTCTGCGCCGCCATCGCATCGGCGGCATTATTGATCAGGTTGACAAAGACCTGCACCAGCCGAACCTCGCCGCCAAAGGCGAAAACCGGTTTTCCTGACTGATGCCATTGCAGGGTGATGCCGTCCTTGACCAACCGGGGCTCTGTCATTTCGACGGCACTGTCGATCACACGCGCCAAATCCACCTTGCCCATCGGCTCGCTTTCGTTGCGCGCAAAGGCGCGCAGGTTCTTGATGATCCGCGCCGCCCGCGCCGCCAGCCCCGAAATCCGGCCCAGGTTCTCGGCCGCCGCCTCCGGCTTGCCCCGCTCCAGAAACGCGGCGCCGTTGTCGGCATACTGCTGGATCGCCATCAACGGCTGGTTCAACTCGTGGCTGATCCCGGCGCTCATCTGCCCCAGCGCCGACAGCTTGCCCGCCTGCACTAGCTCGGCCTGCGCCTTCTTCAACGCCCGCTCCGCCTCCTGCCGCTCGGCCACCTCGCGGCGCAATTGCACGTTCGTCGCCGACAGGGCCTGCGTGCGGTCGCGCACCCGGCTCTCCAGTTCGGCATTGGCCTGCGCCAGCGCGCGCCGGCGTTCGGTGGCCAGAAACAGCATCGCGCCAAAAGCCAGGCAGATCGCCACCACGGCCGCCGCCTGCAGCCCGGCCAGACGCCGCGCCGGAGCCACGTTCAGCAAAACCTCGCCCGTCATCCCGATCACCGGCAAATCCTGCTCCAGATGCAGCGCGCGGCGCGGCAGGTACGGCCCCCATCCCAGGGTCCAGACCTCATGCGGCCCTGTCATTCCGGCCTGAAACGGCAACTCCCGCCCGTCCGCCGTCACCAGCCGGTCCTGACCTCGCGCGCGCGACCAGAACAGAATTTCCGACCGGTTGGTAATGAAAACCTGCCCGCTGGCATCCGTGAAGAACACCGCCGGTGTGCTGCCCCGCCACGTCCGCTCGATATTCTCGACATCGGCAACAACGACCAGAGCACCACGCACCCGCCCGTCTTCGGCAAAGACCGGCGCGGCATAGGTATAGACCCGCCTGTCCAGCGGCGGTCGCAACCCGTGATCGCTGCCTAACGCGCCCTGCATCGCGCGGCGGAAATAGACCGTATCGGACAGGTCCCGGTCCTGCGACCCCTGCGCCGCGGCAAGAACCTTGCCGCTTCGGTCCGCAAACACGACATCCAGCGCCCCGGTCTTGTCCGCTACCTCCAGCAGAAGGGCCTGCGCCGCCGGTCGGCGCGCGGGGTCCTCCAACCCCTCCAACTGCGGATGATCGGCCATCAGCACGGCCAGTTCCTGGAACACCTGCAACTGCGTGCTCAACCGGTCACTGGCCAGGGCCAGATCCGCCTCGGCCCGTTTCGCCAGCTGGTCCAGCGCCTGCAGGTACCCGTACCGCCACACACCCGTCGCGAGCGCGGACACCGCCAGCACAAAGCCCAGCACGATCGTTCTTCGTCTTGCCCGATATTCCATCATCAATGGCAACCTATCAAAGCCGGATGCAAATTGACCAGACGACACCGCCGCGCCCGAAACGCGATTCCGGACCAAGCGGCACTGCCCCCGCCGCTTGCTGAAACCGAATACCCCAAATCCTCAGACATCCAAGGGCAGCATGGTTGTCGACTTGAGCTCTTCCATCGACAACAACGCCGTCACGTTGTGGACACGCACCTCGGAAATCAGCGCCTGGTAGAAGGCGTCGTAGGCGCGTGCGTTCTTCACCCGGACCTTGAGGATATAGTCGATGTCCCCGGCCAGTCGGTGCGCCTCCTGCACTTCCGGCCGGTCATGCAGCGCCTTGAGAAAGGCCGCCTGCCACCCCGCCTCGTGTTCCGATGTTCGGATCAGAACAAAGAACGTCGCCTCGAAACCCAGCGCCTCGGCATCCAGTTCCACGGTCTGCCGGCCGATCACACCGGCCTCGCGCAGTTTACGGATTCGGTTCCAGACCGGGGTCTTCGAACTGCCCACCCGGGTTGCGATTTCATCCAGGGACTGGCTGGCATCCCGCTGCAGTTCGGCCATGATTTTCCGATCCGTGGCATCTATTCGTATCGGCATTCCAGTTTTCCCTCCAGTTCAGGACCAAACATCCTCAGGCGGCCAGATGCGGGAACATATGTTCTTATTTCCGCCGACATATAGCACTGAACCGGGAATATTTCCTATATAGACCATGAAGTCAAACAACAGGACCGGACCCGACCATGCCCCGCGCTTTCACGCCCAAGATTGTGACCGCCAATGACCTTCTCGAAGGCGACGTGATCTATCTGACCGCCGACGACCGCTGGTCGCGCCATCTGGCCGAGGCCGAACTGATCACCGACGAAGCCCATGCGCAACTGCGCCTGCTGCATGCCGAGGCGCAGCCCGGCAAGGTGGTCGGCGCCTACCTCGCGGACGCCGCACCTAGCGCCCGCGGCCCCGAGCCGGTGCATTTCCGCGAAGAGTTCCGCCGCACCGGCCCGTCGAACTACCGACACGGCAAGCAGGAACACGCGCCGGCCTGATCCGGCAATACGCACTCCACAAAAACGACCGCAGCCAACACAGCCCGCATCCCAAGGCTTGCACGAGGACACGCCATGTACAGCTACACCGAATTCGACAAAGCCTTTCTCGCCGAGCGCAACGCCCAGTTCCGCGCGCAGGTCGAACGCCGCATCGACGGCTCCCTGACCGAGGATGAATTCAAGCCGCTGCGTCTGATGAACGGCGTCTACCTGCAGCTGCATGCCTACATGCTGCGCGTGGCGATCCCCTATGGCACGCTGAATTCGGCGCAGATGCGCACCCTCGCCCTGCTGGCCGAGAAGTGGGACAAGGGCTATGGCCATTTCACCACGCGGCAGAACATCCAGTACAACTGGCCGAAACTGCGCGACATCCCCGACATGCTGGATGCATTGGGCGAAGTCGGGCTGCACGCGATCCAGACCAGCGGCAACACCATCCGCAACGTGACCTCGGACCATTTCGCCGGCGCCGCCGCTGACGAGGTGGCCGACCCGCGCCCGGTGGCCGAACTGATCCGCCAGTGGTCGACCGACCACCCGGAGTACCAGTTCCTCGGCCGCAAGTTCAAAATCGCCATCACCGGCGCCGAACAGGACCGCGCCGTGATCAAGGCGCACGACATCGGCCTGCAGTTGGTCGAACGTGACGGCCAACAGGGCGTGCGCGTCATCGTCGGCGGCGGTCTGGGCCGGACCCCGATGATCGGCAAGGAAATCCGCGATTTCCTGCCTCTGGAGGACCTGCTGCCGTACCTCGAGGCGGTGTTGAGCGTCTACAACCTGCTGGGTCGGCGCGACAACAAATACAAGGCGCGCATCAAGATCACCGTGCATGAAAACGGCATCGACGAAATCCGCGCGCGGGTGGAACGCAACTTTGCCATGCTCAAACCGCAGTTCTCGGGCACCGATCAGGCGCTGCTGAAACAGATCGAGGCGCAGTTCGCCGCGCCCGCGTTCAGCGCCGCCTCGCTGGCCGGGTTCGAATCCGCCTATACCAACGATCCGGTGTTCCGCAGCTGGGCCGACACCAACCTGGCCGAACACAAGGCGCCGGGCCATGCCATCGTGACCATCAGCCTGAAGGCGCACGGCGAAACCCCGGGCGACGCCAGCGCCGATCAGATGCGCGTGATGGCCGACCTGGCCGAACGCTACAGCCACGACGAGTTGCGCATCAGCCACGAGCAGAACGTGATCCTGCCGCATGTGCACAAATCCGACCTGCCGGCGATCCATGCCGAGCTGAAGGCGCACGGGCTGGCCACCGCCAACGTCGGGCTGATCAGCGACATCATCGCCTGCCCCGGCATGGATTACTGCGCCCTGGCCACCGCCAGGTCGATCCCGATCGCACAGGAAATCGCCACCCGCTTCGACGAGCTGAAGCTGGAGCATGAGATCGGCCCACTCAAGATCAAGATCTCGGGCTGCATCAACGCCTGCGGTCACCACCATGTCGGCCACATCGGCATCCTCGGGCTCGACCGCGCAGGGGTGGAAAACTACCAGATCACCCTGGGCGGCGACGGCAGCGAAAACGCCACCATCGGCGAACGGGCCGGCCCCGGCTTCTCGGCCGAGGAAATCACCGGCGCGGTGGAACGTCTGGTCTATGCCTATCTCGACCAGCGCAGCAGCGCCGAGGAAACCTTCCTCGAGACCTATCGCCGGGTTGGCATGGCGCCGTTCAAGGCGGCGCTCTACCCCGAAACGCAGCGCGAGAAAGCGGCCTGATCCCATGTTGGACGTCAACCGTATGAAAACGGCGGCCATCGACGGCGCGCCCGTGCCGGACGGCGCACCCGCGCCCGATCCGGCGCTGGTCGCCAAGGTGGCCGAACTGAACGACCGGTATCGCCATCACAGCGCCACCGACGTGATGCACGGCGCCCTGCGGGACGCGGGCGACATCGCGCTGGTGTCCAGCTTTGGCGCGGAATCGGTGGTGCTGCTGCACATGGCCGCGATCATCGACAAGACCACACCGGTGCTGTTCATCGACACCCAGATGCTGTTCACCGAAACCCTGGTCTATCAGACCGAGGTGTCGGAACGGCTGGGCCTGAAGAACGTGCAGATCATCCGCGCCGACGACATCGCCGCGCGCGATCCGCACAACGACCTGCACACCTATGACACCGACGCCTGCTGCGCGCTGCGCAAGACGGTGCCGCTGCAGAACGCGCTGTCGGGCTATGACGGCTGGATCACCGGCCGCAAACGGTTCCAGTCCGGCACCCGCGCCGCGCTCGACTTCTTCGAAGTCGAGGATGGCACCGGCCGGATCAAGGTCAACCCGCTGGCCCACTGGGCCCCCGAAGACGTGCGCGCCTACATGGATGAAAACCGCCTGCCCCGGCATCCGCTGGTGGCGCGGGGGTACCCGTCCATCGGCTGTGCCCCCTGCACATCGCCGGTCGCCCCCGGCGAAGACCCCCGCGCCGGACGCTGGCGCGATCAAAACAAGGACGAATGCGGCATCCACTTCGTCAACGGCAAGATGGTCCGCATAGGAGCAAACGCATGACTGTAATCGTGACCGACACCGGGTTTGGCCCCGACACTTGGACCGACGACATGGGCACACGGGCCGACATCCCGTCCGATGGCGACCCGATGGCGCTGTCCGACCGGCTGACCGGGCTGGACCTGATCAGAGTCAATTTCCCCAGCTTTGCCGACGGGCGCGGCTTTACCATTGCCCGCCAGCTTCGACTGATGGGGTACAGTGGCCGGCTGCGCGCGCAGGGCCATGTGCTGGCGGATCAATACGCGATGGCGCGCCGCTCGGGTTTTGACGAGGTCGAGATCAGCGATGACCTGGCCGCCCGCCAGCCCGAGGATCAATGGCGCGCCCGCGCCGACTGGACCGCGCACGATTATCAGTCACGCCTGCGCGGCTGAGCCCGGCAAACCGGCACTCCGGCGCACAACCGGACCCGGGGGCGGATGGATCTATTCCATCCGCCGCTTTCCTGACCTATATCAAAGATCAATCAGAGGTGTCGGTTTAACCAACCGGCAGTGGACCCAATGACAGAGATGCTCCCCGTGACAAACGCCGCAACCGACGCCGCCCCCGCCGCCAAGAAACCCGCCCTGCCCGACGCCCAGACCGTGACCCAGGTCAAACACTGGACCGACCGGCTGTTTTCCTTCCGGGTGACCCGTCCGCAGACCCTGCGGTTCCGCTCTGGCGAATTCGTGATGATCGGGCTGCTGGGCGACAATGGCAAACCGCTGCTGCGCGCCTACTCCATCGCCTCGCCCGCCTGGGATGACGAGCTGGAGTTCTACTCGATCAAGGTGCAGGACGGTCCGCTGACCTCGAAATTGCAGCACATCCAGGCCGGAGACCAGATCATCCTGCGCCCCAAGCCCGTCGGCACCCTGGTGCATGACGCCCTGCTGCCCGGCAAACGCATCTGGTTTTTTGCCACCGGCACCGGCTTTGCCCCCTTTGCCTCGCTGCTGCGCGAACCGGAAACCTATGAAAACTATGACGAGGTGGTGATCACCCACACCTGCCGCGAGGTGGCCGAACTGGAATACGGCCGCCAGCTGATCGAGGATCTCAAGCAGGACGAGCTGATGATCGAGCTGATCGGCGAGGAAAACCTGGCCAAGATCCGCTACTACCCGACCACCACCCGCGAAGAGAGCCCGCGCATGGGCCGGATCACCGACCTGCTCAAGAACGGTACCGTGTTCAAGGATCTGGGCATCGACCCGATCAACCCGGACACCGATCGCGGCATGGTCTGCGGCTCGCTCGATTTCAACAAGGATATCAAGACCATCCTCGAAGATTTCGGCCTGCGCGAAGGCGCCAATTCCGAACCCAAGGAATTCGTGGTGGAAAAGGCCTTTGTCGGCTGACGCCTCCCGGCGCGGCTTGGTGCTCGACCGCCGCGCCGATTGCGATATAGTTGCAGGGTCACGCCACGGGAGACCCTGCAATGAAGCGACGGCTGGCCGCGATCGTCGCCGCCGATATGGTCGGCTACTCCCGCCTGATGGAGGCGGACGAGGCCGGCACGTTGGCCCGGCACAAATCCCACCGCGCCGACCTGATCGACCCGGCCGTTCATGGCCACGGCGGCCGCATCGTCAAGACCACAGGCGACGGGCTGATCCTGACCTTCGACAGCGCCGCCGACGCGGTGGCTTGCGCCATCCACATCCAGTCCGACATGGTCAGCCGCGAAGCGGACCAGACCCACGATGACCGCATCCAGTACCGCGTCGGCGTGAACATCGGCGATGCGATGCTGGACCAGGGCGATATCTTTGGCGACTGCGTCAATATCGCCGCCCGGCTCGAATCGCTGGCCGAACCCGGCGCGGTCTGTATCTCGGACACCGTTCACCAGCTGTTACCGACTGCGGACACCGACCGGTTCGACGATCTCGGCCTGCAACGGATCAAGAATATCTCGCGGGCGCTGCGGGTCTGGCAATGGTCGCCACTCTCGCGCGATCGTTTGGATCAGGACCATCAGGCCGAGACCCAGCAGCGGATCAGCTTCTGCACCGCGCCCGACGGGGTTCAACTCGCCTGGGCCAGCACCGGATCCGGCCCGCCGGTGTTCAAATCGCCGAACTGGATGAACCATCTCGACTACGACTGGCGCACCCCGATCCACGGGCCACTCTACGCCGGTCTCGCCCGCCGCCACAGACTGGTCCGTTTTGACCAGCGCGGCAACGGCCTGTCCGACTGGGAGGTCGAGACCTTCTCCGAAGACGCGATGATCCAGGACATGGAAACCGTGGTGCAGGCCGCCGGCCTCGACCGGTTCATCCTGTTCGGCCAGTCACAGGGCTGCGCCTACTCGATCCGCTACGCCGCCGAAAATCCCGACCGCGTCGCCGGGCTGGTGCTGCTTGGCGGCTTCCTGCGCGGTCCGCTGCGGCGCGGCTCAAAGGAACAGGCCGACCTGCACGAGGCGACGCAGGCAATCATCCGCCAGGGCTGGGGCTCTCCGAACCCGGCCTACCGCCATCTGTTCACCGAAAGCCTGATGCCCGGCGCCAGCCCTCAGCAAAAGGCTTTCATGGATGAAAAACAGAGGCTTGCAACCTCGCCCGAAAACGCCGCCCGAATCAACGACATGAACGCCCGCGTCGACGTCACCGCGCTGGCCGCCACGGTGACCGTCCCCACGATCGTGTTTCACGCCGAGGGTGATCAACGCGTCCCCCTCGCCGAAGGCCGCCGCATGGCTGCCGCCCTGCCGGGCGCGGAATTCGTCACCTTGCCCGGCAACAATCACATTCTGGTTGAAGGGACCGACTCTTTCGACCAGTTTCTCTCCAGGTTCGAAACCTTCTGCCAGCAGCTGAACACGTGATTGGACAGCAAGACCGACATGCCGTCCAACCCGCCATCGCCCCTGATCGTGCCGCTCTTGTCGGCGGCCAATTTCGTCATCGGCATGGGCGCCTTCGTCATCATCGGCATTCTCAACCCGCTGGCCGATGCCTTTGCGCTCAGCGCCGCAACAACCGGGTTGCTGATGGTGGTCTATGCGGTGGCCTACGCGGTGCTCTCGCCCCTGCTGGTCTCGCTCACCGGCGGCATCGGGCGGCGGCGGGTGCTGGCCTCCGCCATGCTGATCTTTGCCGCCGCCGCCATCCTGTCGGCACTGGCCACCAATGCCACCGTGCTCTTTGCCGGCCGGGTGGTCGCCGCCATCGGCGCCGGTCTGGTGACCCCGGTCGCCGCCGCCGTGGCCGCCGGGCTCAGCCCGCCGGCCAAACAGGGCACCGCGCTGGCCAATGTCTTTCTCGGCCTCAGCCTGGCCCAGGTCGCGGGGGTGCCGCTGGGCAGCTTCGTGGCCTATACCTATGGCTGGCGCGTGGCCTTCTGGATCGTCGCCGCGCTGGCCCTGCCCTGTGCCGCCCTGATCTGGATCCGCGTGCCCGCCGGGCTCAGCTTCGTACCGCTCTCGTTGGCCGACCTCGGCCGCGTTCTGCGCAACCTCCGCCTGATGCTGGCGGTGTCCTTCACCAGCGTGTTTCTCAGCGGCACCTACATCGTCTTCACCTTCATCGCACCGCTGCTGAGCGAACGCATGGGCTTTGGCCGCGACGGCATCACCCTGACACTGACGCTGGCCGGGCTTGGCGCCGTCGCCGGCTCCTTCCTCGGTGGCCGGCTGGCCGACCGGATCGGGGCCACCCGCACGCTGGCCGGCCTGTCGGTGTCGCTGGCGCTGATCATGCCCGCCTTCTCCATGCTGCCGATGCCGGTCTGGGCGGTGATGGTGATGGTGGTGCTCTGGAACCTCTGCGGCTGGTCCTTCATGGCGGCGCAGCAACTGCGTCTGATCAGCCTCTCGCCAGCCGATTCCGGGGTGTTGCTGGCGCTGAACGCCGGGGCCGTCTATGTCGGCGCGGCAGGTGGTTCCGCCGTCGGCGGCGCCGTGCTCAACACCCTCGGTCTCGACGCGCTCGGCTTTGCCGGAGCCTGCGTGGCGCTCCTGTCCCTGGTGGTTCTGCTGATTGCCCCCGCCCCGCCGCGCCAGCGGTGAAATATCCCGCGATAGCCGCGTTCGACTGCTTGAAAGACACACGCACTGCGTTTAATGTCCGGTTCTGATTTTCGGTCAACGATCAAAGGAATAAACCCATAGCCCGCAGACCTCACAACGCGCCGCCTCAACGAGACACCGGCCCGCGCGTCAACGAAAAGATCCGTGCCCCTGAAATCCGTCTGATTGGCGCCGAAGGCCAAAACGTCGGTGTGGTCTCCCCGTCCCGGGCCATGCAGATGGCCGAAGAAGCCGGCCTGGACCTGGTCGAAATCTCGCCCAATGCAACGCCGCCCGTGTGCAAGATCATGGACTTCGGCAAGTTCAAGTATGAACAGCAGAAGCGAGAGAGCGAAGCGCGCAAGAAACAGAAGATCATCGAGGTCAAAGAGGTCAAGTTCCGGCCCAACACCGATACGCATGACTACGACGTCAAGATGCGCAACGTGTTCAAATTCCTCGAAAACGGCGACAAGGTCAAAGTCACCCTGCGGTTCCGTGGCCGCGAAATGGCGCACCAGAACCTCGGGCGCGACCTGCTGGAACGGGTGGCAGAGGACACCAAAGAGATCGGCAAGGTGGAAAACATGCCGAAAATGGAAGGCCGCCAGATGGTCATGATGATCGGCCCGCTGCCGCAGAAATAGAGCGTCGCGGATCAACCACCGCACCACAAAACCCCGGCCAGCAACGGCCGGGGTTTTTTGTTGCGCGGCAAGCCGCCCGATTGCGCCGGTCGCCTGTCACAACCGACCGGCCCGCACCCCGCTGCTTCACTCGCACAGGCGCCTCGGGCAAACGGCTCGCAATCCACGGCGCTCCCGCGCCGTCAGCCGGACTTGCTGTCCGGCATCCAGGCCTTGGCATACATCTCCAGCAGCTTGCCAGTCTCTTCGGTATACCGGTTGATCGCGGTCTGCAGGAATTCCGCCTGGATTTTCTGCAGTTCGTTCACATCCTTGCAGGCCAGCATGCGTTGCTGCAGGTCGACATCCTGCTGAACCCGCTCGGCCATAAACTGCATCACTTCGCTGCCCAGGGTGTTCATCCGGGTCATCCAGTCGGCACCGGTCAGCGGCAATGCGCCAAAGCCCATCTTCTGCATCTGGCTCACGGCGTCCTGAATGGCCTGTGCGGCATCTTCGGTGGTTTTCGACGTCTTGCTCATGATTCCTCCTGGAAATTGTGCGCCTCACTGTGCCCGACCCGATCGCTCGCCGCATTGATGTCCGTCAAAGCGGCGCGAAAAAGACCCCCGCCCGCAGGCGGAGGTCCCTGTCTCAGCCACTCCGGCGCAGATCAGCCTGCGGCTACCACCGCCCGCTTGGTCAGAACACCCACCAGGTGCGCCCGGTACTCCTTGGTCCCATGTAGATCGCCGATCATGTTGGCGGGATCGACCTTCAGATCCATCAGCGCATCGCCGCGGAATTCCTTCGACAGCGCAGCCTCCGCCTCGCTCCAGCGGAACACCCCGTCCTCCGAGGCTCCGGTCACCGCCACCCGAACGCCATCGGCGTATTTGGCGACAAAGACCCCAACCAACGCAAACCGCGACGCCGGCTGCAGGAATTTCTGGTAATTCGCCGCCTCCGGGATCGGGAATTTCACCGCGGTGATGATCTCGCCCTCTTCCAGCGCGGTGGTGAACATGCCCTGGAAATAGTCGTCCGCCGCAATCTCGCGGGCGTTGGTGACAATCGTCGCCCCCGAAGCCAGCGCCGCCGACGGATAGCACGCCGAAGGGTCGTTGTTGGCCAGCGATCCGCCGATGGTGCCGCGATTGCGCACCGCCGGATCACCGATATGCGACGCCAGATCCGCCAGCGCCGGATAGGCCCCGGCCTCCGCCGCAACCGTCCCATGGGTGGTGGCGCCACCGACACTCAGCACGCCGTCCGCCGCGCTCACGCCCTTCATCTCGGCGATCCCGCTCAGGCTGACCAGCTTCGACGGCGCCGCCAGCCGCTGCTTCAGCGTCGGGATCAGCGTCTGACCGCCCCCCAACGCCTGCGCGTCCTCTTCACCCAGCGCCGCAACGGCATCCGCCACGCTTGCCGGTTTCACAAACTCGAAATTATACATTTCGTTTCTCCCTGAAGGGTCGCTTTGCCCTTCATCTCTTTGCAAATACTCCGGGGGTCCGGGGGCTGGCCCCCGGTCCCGCCGTCGATCACCCGTTCATCGCCGCCCAGACACGCGCCGGCGACACCGGCATGTCGATATGGCCGACATCCTTGCCACCGGACTGCAGCGCGTCGATGACCGCGTTGACCACCGCCGGCGGCGATCCGATCGCGCCGGCCTCGCCACAGCCCTTGACGCCCAGCGGGTTGTGGGTGCAGGGCGTCTGGCTGGAATGATCCACCGTGTAGAACGGCACATCGTCGGCGCGCGGCATCGCGTAGTCCATGTAGGACGCGCTCAGCAACTGGCCGCTGTCGTCATAGACGCAGTTTTCCAGCAGCGCCTGACCGATGCCCTGACCGATGCCGCCATGCACCTGGCCGTCCACGATCATCGGGTTGACGATATTGCCAAAGTCATCCGCCGCCGCAAAGCGTTCGATGGTGACCTTGCCGGTCTCGGGGTCGACCTCGACCTCGCAGGCATAGGCGCCCGCCGGGTAGGTAAAGTTCGCCGGATCGTAGAACGCGGTCTCCTCCAGCCCCGGCTCGATGTCCTCCAGCGGGAAGTTGTGCGGCACGTAAGCCGTCAGGGTGACATCGCCCCAGGCCACCGACTTGTCGGTGCCCGCAACGCTGAACACGCCATCCTTCAGCTCGATATCCGCGTCCGAGGCCTCCATCAGGTGGGCCGCGATCTTCTTGGCCTTGTTGATGATCTTCTCGGTCGCCCGCACCATCGCCGATCCACAGACCGCCAGGCTGCGCGAGCCATAGGTGCCCATGCCGAACGGGATCTTCGAGGTATCGCCATGCACGATCTCGACCTGGCTCTCGTCGATGCCGATCATCTCGGCCACCACCTGCGGGAACGCGGTCTCGTGCCCCTGCCCGTGGCTATGGGCACCCACCATCACGCTGATCGAGCCGGTGGCGTTCACCCGCACCGTGGCCGCGTCATAGAGACCGGCGCGCGCACCCAGCATCCCCACCACGTTCGAGGGCGCGATACCGCAGGCCTCGATGTAGCAGTTCACGCCGAGCCCGCGCAGCTTGCCGTTCTTCTCGCTTTCCGCGCGCCGCGCGGCAAAGCCCGCGAAATCGGCGGCCACCTCCAGCTTGTCCATGGTGCCGTTGTAATCGCCGGTGTCATAGGTCAGCGCAACCGGCGTGTCATAGGGGAACTCGGTGACGAAATTCTGACGCCGCAGCGCCACCGGGTCGACCCCCACTTCGCGCGCCGCCTTGTCGATCACCCGCTCCAGCTGGAACGTCGCCTCGGGACGGCCCGCGCCACGATAGGCATCGACCGGCACCGTGGTGGTGAACACCGCCTTGACGTTCACCTGAATCACCGGCGTCTTGTAGTTGCCAGCCATCAGCGTGCCGTGCAGCCAGGTCGGCACCGACGACGAGAAGGTCGACAGATAAGCACCCATGTTGGCCAGCGTGTTGGTGCGCAGCGCGGTAAAGTTGTTGTCCTTGTCCAGCGCCAGTTCAATCTTGGTCACGTGATCGCGGCCCTGCGCATCCGACAGGAACGCCTCCGACCGCGACGCCGTCCATTTCACCGGCCGGTTACAGGCCTTGGCCGCAAAGGTGCAAAACGCCTCTTCCGCATAGTGAAAGATCTTGGTGCCGAAACCGCCGCCCACATCCGGGGCGATGACCCGCACCTTGTGCTCGGGCAGGCCCAGCACAAAGGCGCACATCAACAGCCGGATCACATGCGGGTTCTGGCTGGTGGTGTACAGCGTGTGCTCGTCGGTGCCGCGATTGTAATCGCCCACCGCCACGCGCGGTTCCATCGGGTTCGCCACCAGCCGCTGGTTGGTCAGCTCCAGCGTGGTGACGTGCGCGGCATCGTCGAATGCCTTTTGCACCGCCGCGTCGTCGGTTTCGCCCAGAACCCAGTCATAGCACAGGTTCGAGGTCAGATCGTCATGCACCTTGGTCGCGCCATCCTCCAGCGCGGCCTTCATGTTGACCACTGCGGGCAGCTCCTCCAGGTCCAGCACGATCGCCTCGGCGGCATCGCGGGCCTGTTCGGCGCTGTCGGCAACCACGGCGGCAATCGGATCGCCCACGTGGCGCACCTTGCCCTGCGCCAGGATCGGGTGCGGCGGCTCCTGCATCGGGTCGCCGTGACGGTCCGTCACCTGCCAGCCGCAGGGCATCCCGCCGACGCCCTCGAAATCGGCGCCGGTAAAGATCCGCACCACGCCCGGCATAGCCTCGGCGGCACTGGTATCCAGTCCGTTGATCTTGGCATGGGCCACGTCCGAGCGCAGGAAATGCACATAGGCCTGGCCGTTCACATTGATGTCGTCGGTATAGTTCCCGGCTCCGGTCAGGAACCGCACGTCTTCGCGCCGCTTGGGGCTGGCGCCGATGCCGCTGTCTTTGGGCATGTTCTGTCTCCTCCCTGGGTCGGCGGGTCGCGGACCACCCTACGGGCGAAACGGCCGTAGGGTGGGTTTTCAACCCACCTGTGCTCGGATTATTCCGCCGCGATGGCGCTGACGTCCTGACCGGACGCGGCCATGATCGCCTTGACGATGTTGTGGTACCCGGTGCAGCGGCAGATATTGCCTTCCAGGTATTCCCGCACGTCGCTCTCGCTCGGCTTGGGGTTCTCCTTCAGCAGCGCCGCCGCGCTCATCACCATGCCCGGCGTGCAGAAACCGCACTGCAGCCCGTGGTGATCCTGAAACGCCTGCTGGATCGCGTTCAGCGACCCGTCCGCCGCCGCCTGGCCCTCGATGGTGTCCACCGATGCGCCCTCGGCTTCCAGCGCCAGCATGGTGCAGGATTTCACCGCCGCGCCGTCGACATGCACCACGCAGGCGCCGCACTGGCTGGTATCGCAGCCCACGTGAGTGCCGGTCATCCCCAGCTTGTCGCGTAGGAAAGACGACAGCAGCGTGCGACCTTCCACATCGCCGCTCACAGCCTTTCCGTTCACGGTCATTGAGACCTGTGTCATGAGATCCTCCCGATTGGTTCTATTCATTGAGTTGAAGTTAAACACGCACCGTTTGACTTGAGAACAAAAATCTCGGTGTTTTCCGCGATCTATGCGGCCCGATCCCCCGCACGCCCCCGCAACCCGTTGAGAAATATGGAGCATCCCCCGCGATCGTACGACCAAAGTAGGAGACCGCCCATCACTCAGTAAGCGCCCATTTTCGCACAATATTCTGGCGATTTGCCCGGCCGCGCGATGCTGCGGGGCAGCATTTGGAGCATGACCTCAGCGCCCGCGTCCCGCACGTGGCTGCGGACGCGTCGGGATCTCCTTCAGCAGGCCGCCCACGCCCATCGCCGCGATGTCATCCCCGCTGACCGAAACCCCACAGGCGACCCGGCTCAGAACCCAATCCGCACCATTAAGCGCCGGTGAACGGGCACACCCCGGCAGGCCGATCACCGGACGCCCGTCCAGCGCGCCCAGAAACAGCAGGTTGCCGGGATCGACCGGCATGCCAAAGCGGTCCACCCGCCCCCCCGCCGCGCGCACCGCGCCGGGCGCCACGTCATCCATGTCCATCGTCGCCGAAGCTGTCAGAATCAGCACCATGTCGCCCGCCACCGCGCGCAGCGCCGCGGTCAGCTCTTCCAGCCGGTGCGGCACCACGCGGGTCTCCGACAGGGTCATCCCCAGCGCCTCGACACGTGCGGCGATGGCGGCGCGGCCCTTGGCCTCGTCCGGCGCGCCCGGAATATCGGTGATCACCAGCCCGGCGCTGGCATGGGCCGGCCCGGCCAGCGCCAGCGACGCCGGCGCTGCGGCGGCCGCCGTCTCGACATCGGCCTGCGGCACCGCGAACGCAATCACCTTGATCGTCGCCACCATGCCGCCCGGCCCCATCTGCTGGTACTGCGGCACCGTCGCGATGGTGATCATCGGATGCACCCGGTTGAACCGCTCCAGCGCGGCCACGTCCAGCCGCACCACCCCTGGTCCGTCGGCCAGAATGTTGACCCGCCCCGTGAACGGCGCCGTCACCCGCAGCCCGACCGCCGCCGGGTCCGGCACCAGCGCCGCCGCCAGCTGCGCGGCGGCTTCGTTTTCATGGCAATCCTGCGCATCGGGCCGCGCGACGATGACCTCGCTCAGGCCCGCCCGCTTCAACGCCGCGATATCCGCCGCGCCCAGCGTCACGCCCTTGCGCAACCGCCCCTGATCCAGCTTGACCGAATGCGCCAGAATCGCGCCTTCGGCCTGGTCGATGTCGACCGGGCCGAACTTCATGGCCGCCGGCCGCGCAGCACCGCCGTCATCTCGGCCAGGATCGCCACCGCGATTTCCGACGGTCCCGCCGCCCCGATGTCCAGACCGATGGGCCCGTGAATGCGCCCGATCTGGTCGTCGGTGAACCCGGCGGCCCGCATCCGATCGACCCGCTTGGCATGGGTGCGTGTCGATCCCAGCGCACCGATATAGAAACATTTTGCCCCCAGCGCCGCCTCCAGCGCCGGATCGTCCAGCTTGGGGTCATGGGTCAGCAGCACCAGCGCCGTGCGCGTATCCAGCCCCAGCCGGGCCACCGCCTCGTCCGGCCAGTCCTGCAAAATCGTCTCGCCAGGAAACCGTTCCGCCGATCCAAAGGCATCGCGCGGGTCGATCAGCACCGGGTCATACCCCGCGATCCGCGCCATCGGCACCAGCGCCTGCGCGATATGCACCGCCCCCACCACGATCAGCCGCAGCGGCGGGTTGTGCACCGCGACAAAGGTCTGGCCATCGTCCTCAAAGCCCGAGCGGTCCATGCGCATCCGCTCGGGATAGCCGTCATGCAACAATCGCCGCACGCCGCTGTCCAACGCCACCTCATAGGCCAAAGGCTGCCGGGCGGCCCGCGCCGCCACCAGCTCCTCCAGCAGATCGACGGGCATCACCGGCCCCACCGGTTCGACCAGCACGCGAATGGTCCCGCCACAGGCCAGCCCGACGGCAAAGGCATCCTCGTCGCTGACCCCGAACTCCAGCAGCCGGTGTTCGCCGTCCTCCAGCGCCTCCAGCGCCTCCATGATCACCGCGCCTTCGACACATCCACCCGATACCGACCCCTCGATCCGGCCATCGCCACCGATCACCAGCTGCGCGCCGACCCGGCGCGGGGCGCTGCCCCAGGTTTCCACCACCGTGGCCAGCGCCGCACCGGTGCCATCGCGATGCCAGGCCAGCGTGGTTTCGGGAATGTTGTCGAAGACGTCTGTCATGGTCTCTCCGTGATCCGGGTCTGGAAACAATTGTTCCGCGCCGAGCGAAGGTCAACATAGGCAATACGCGGATCGCGCAATAATTCAGCGGCATAGGCACTGACTTCACCCGCCGGAACCACTTTCCCGCTGCCATAGACGATCCGATGCGCCGCGCTATACCCCTTGAGCAGGTAGTCAGGCGCCGTCGTGGCGATCTCGGGCACCCCGTCGCCCTGCCACGGCGCGCAATCCTCGGCACACAGAAAAATCGGCCCGGTCTCGGCATAGGGCTGCAAATCCGGAAACGGACGCGCGGCCAGGATCAGCATCCCCACGCCGCTCGGGATCGGGCGCAGGCAATGACGGCACGGGTTCCCCGGCCCGTCCGAGACCGCATGTTCAGCGGGGTTGCCATAGGCATCGGGGCCGCCGGCGCGGATGGCGGCGACAAAATCGCTGTCGAGAGGGAGAAACTGCAGGGTCATGACATGGCTACTCCGGTGTTGAACCGCGACAGTGCGGCAGGCCAAGACCTATGCGTGCAGGTACCGGGCAGCGAACCGGTTCTTGCGCATTGCGCGTCCGGCCCGCGCGGGGCCAGCGCCCCAAGTATCGGGCCTCGTATTCAAACTGTCAGTAAGCCAAAAGTCGTAAGGCGGCCCGGTAGGAACACGAGAATACCGGACCGCCTGGCGTGGTACCCACATGAACCACGCCCAGAGGTTGGGGAACCCCTGTCTGTTGCGAGTCGCGCAAGTCCATTCCATCCAACGGGCGCCTCTCGACCAAGGCCATGCGACTCAACTAGGTGAATTGTTACATTCACGAACGAGAATGCAATAGATATTCCGCTTTTGGAATGATTCAGATCAAATTCCGCCGGCGCCGCCCGATACCGCCCGCGATCTCAACCGCGCGCCAGCGCCATCAGCCGGGATTTTTCTCCGACATCGTCCGGGCGCGAGATCACCTGCGCCAGTTCAGCCAGCGAATCGACGGAATGACCGGCGCGAAAACTGTCCACATGCGGCAACATCGCGGCGATGCCGCGCGCCTTGGGCGCGAACCCGTCCCAGCGCAGCAGAGGATTCAGCCAGATCACCCGGCGCGCCGACAGATGCAGCCGCTCCATCTCGCGGGCCAAATCATCGGGGTCGTCCCGGTCCAGCCCGTCGGTGATCAGCAGCACCACCGCCCCCTGCCCCATGACCCGCCGCGACCAGTCGCGGTTAAACGCGTGCAGGCATTGCCCGATCCGCGTGCCGCCCTCCCAGTCCTGCGCCTCCGCCCCGGCGGCGGCCAGCGCCGCATCGACATCGCGCTGGTTCAGATGCCGGGTGATATTGGTCAGCCGGGTGCCAAAGGTGAACGCATGCACCTTGGCCCAGCCCTGCCCCTTGGCATTCGATACCGCGTGGAGGAAATGCAGGATCACCCGGCTGTACTGGCTCATCGAACCGGAAATATCGCAAAGCACAACCAGGTTCGGCCAACGCGGTTTCGGGCTCAGCCGGTGCAGGTCGCGGATCTCGCCGCCCTGCCGCATCGCCGCGCGCAGCGTCTTGCGGTAATCCATCCGCCGCCCCAGCGCGCTGGCCTGCCCCCGGCGCGACGGGATCGGCTTGATCGGCAACCGCAACCGGGCCAGCATCCGCTTGGCCTCGGCGATCTCGGCGGTGCTCATCTGTTCGAAATCGAGGCTGCGCAGCCGCTCCTCCGACGACATGGTGAGCGAGGAATCCACCTCGATCGCGGTCTCCTCCTCGGGGCCATCGGGGGCGTCCTCCGGGACATCGCGCTGCACCCCGTCCAGCAGCGCCTCGGCCGCCCGTTTTTCGGCGGCCTGCGCCGGGCGATCCTCCTGCACGCCCCGGATCGCCGGCAGCATCATCGCCATCATGTGTTCCATGTACCGCGGATCGCGCCAGTAGAGGCGGAACACCTGGCCAAAGACGGTGCGATGCTCGGGCCGGTTCACGAAACAGGCATGCA
Source organism: Seohaeicola saemankumensis (assembly GCF_020171285.1). GTDB lineage: Bacteria > Pseudomonadota > Alphaproteobacteria > Rhodobacterales > Rhodobacteraceae > JAIUZI01. The sequence goes on along the minus strand of NZ_JAIUZI010000002.1, from coordinate 375,489 downwards.
GCGTCCAGTAGAAATCGGTTTTCGAGGTGAACCCCGCCGCCTGCACCGCCCGGATCGCATCGGTCACCCGCCCCGGCCCGATCGGCAGCCCCGCCTTGCGCAGCGCACGGGCGAAATGCAGGATATTCTGCGCCAGCTTCGGGTTTTCCGGCAGCGTGAGGGGGATCTGTTCGCTCACAGAGCGAAATGGGGGCTCTGCCCCCATACCCCCGGGATATTTCCGAACAGAAGAAGGATCATGCCGGTTCCAAACCGGCGCTGGCCTCGTCCAACAGGCGTTTGGCCTCGGACCCCTGCAGCTTCTGGATGTCGTCCTGGTATTTCAGGATCGCGCCCACGGTGTCGGCGATCACCTGCGGCGACAGGTTGATCACGTCCAGTGCCAGCAGGCATTTGGCCCAGTCTATGGTTTCGGCCACACCCGGTTTCTTGAACAGATCCTCGGTGCGCAGCTTTTGCACAAAGGCCACCACCTCGCGGCTGAGCGCCTCGGTGGCCTCGGGCGCGCGGGCGTGCAGGATCTCCAGCTCGCGGTCGAAATCGGGGTAATCGACCCAGTGATAGAGACAGCGCCGTTTCAGCGCGTCATGCACCTCGCGCGTGCGGTTCGAGGTCAGGATGACAATCGGCGGCTCCGGCGCCTTGATCGTGCCGAGTTCCGGGATGGTCACCTGGAAATCCGACAGCGCCTCGAGCAGGAAGGCCTCGAACGGTTCGTCGGTACGGTCCAGCTCGTCGATCAGCAGCACCGGCGCGCCGTTTTCATCCGGGCGCATCGCCTGCAGCAGCGGCCGTTCGGTGAGGTACTCAGCGCTGAACAATTCGCTTTGCAGCGCGGCGCGGTCGGCCCCGCCGGACGCCTCCGCCATGCGGATCGCCACCATCTGCGCCGGAAAATTCCATTCGTAGACCGCGCTCGCGGCATCCAGCCCCTCGTAGCATTGCAGCCGGATCAGCCGGCGGTTCAGCCCCTGCGCCAGCGCCTTGGCGATCTCGGTCTTGCCGACGCCGGCCTCGCCCTCCAGAAACAGCGGCCGGCCCAGTTTCAGCGACAGGAACACCACCGTCGCCAGCGCCCGCCCACAGACATAGCCCTGGCCGGCCAGCATGGACTGCACCGCGTCGATCGAATTTGGTATCTGCATATGAACTCCCCTTGCGCACAGAAAGTCACGGGAACGGGCAATCGTCAACATGCCGAAAGGTCGGAGAAGCCCCGCAAATGTTGACGGAACAGGCCGGCAATGTCATGAGTTAGGAAACAATAAAGCAGTTGTCCCCATGATCGGCGGGACACGGACAAGGCGACAGGCGGATGGACGGCAGCAGCAGCGGCGCGGCGAAGGGGGGATCATGCGGATCACCGCGGTAACCTGCGTCAAGAACGAGGGTCCTTTCCTGCTGGAGTGGATTGCCTTCAACCGGCTGATCGGGGTCACCGATTTCCTGTTCTATTCCAACGACTGCGACGACGGCACCGACCGGCTTCTGGATGCGCTGGCCGCGCGCGGCATGCTCACCCACCTGCCCAATCCGGCCGAGGGGCGCAATTACCAGATGGAGGCGCTGAAGGACGCCGCCAAGCAGGACATCGTGATCGGGGCCGACTGGGTCTGGGTTGCGGATGTCGATGAATTCCTGAATATCCACGTCGGCGATCACACCATCCCCGCGCTGATCGAGGCCTGCGGCACACCGCAGGCGATCTCGGTACATTTCCAGTTCTTCGCCAATGACGATGTCGATACGTTTCAGGACACGCCGGTCATCGCCCAGTTCACCCGGTCGCACAATCCCGACCTGTGGTGCGGCGAGACGGCGCAAGAGGTCAAGTCGCTGATGCGGCACGATTTTCCACTGCAGTACTTTGGCGCTCACCGGCCCTTCTTCAAGCCGAAGATCAACAAGAACCGCCGCCCCCGCTGGACCGACGGATCGGGCCGCGACGTGCCGCACCGGTTCCTGGTCGCGGCCAATCCGCGCCGGATCCGCAAGTTTCCCGCAAAGGGCGCGCGCGATTTCGCCACACTGAACCATTATGCGCTGCGCTCGCTGGACAGCTACCTGGTCAAGAACGACCGTGGCGACGTCAACCGCGAACACCGCGCCTTCGACGACACATACTGGCGCGAACGCAACGATCCCGCCTTCGAGGACAAGAGCATTCACCGCTATCTGCCCGGCCTCAGGGCGGCGCTGCAAGAGTTGAAGTCCGACCCCGAAATCGCGGCCCTGCATGATGAAACCGTGCGCCTGCACCGGGCCAAATGCGCCGCCCTGCTGGACCGCCCCCAATACCGCGAGATGCAGGCGCAATTGCGCGCCGCCTCGAAACTGCCCCCGCAGGAGGAAGACCTGCTGATCCGGCTGGGATTGGAGCTGGCGTCGTGACCGGCCGCCGATCAAAGAGGACGTGATGCGACTATACCTGCACATCGGACCGGAACAGGTCGGCGCGCACCGGCTGCAAAAGGTGATGGCGGACAAGCGTGAGCAGCTCGCCGCCAAGGGCGTGCTCTATCCGCGCAGCCCCGGGTCCCGGAACCACACCCGGCTCTACATGGCCGTGACCGACCCCGACCATATCGACACCCTGCGGTTCAATCGCGGCTTTGTCACCGAGGACAAGCAGACCGCCCTGCGCAGCATGCTGGCCGAGGAACTGCGCCGCGAGGTGGACAGGCACCAACCCCACAGCCTGATCCTGTCGGCGTCGCAACTGGGTGCCTCGCTGCACCGCCCGTCCGAACTGGCGCGGCTGCGCGATCTGCTGACACCGCTGTCCTCCGACATCCGGATCGTGGCCCATGTGGACGAACCCGCGCATCTTCTGGCGCGGGTCTATGCCGCCCAGGTCATGGAAGGGCGCGCCGCGCCGCTCGACCGGGACATCGCGCTGGCCGATGGCGGCGACTGGTGGGCGCAATCGCTGGCCGCGGCCCCCGTCATCGACCCGCAGGCAGGCCAGTTCCTCGAGGTGCAGGCGCCGCCCTTCTGGATCGACTTCCAGGCGCTCGTGCGGTTCTGGGAGAGCGCATTCGGCACCGGCAGCGTCACCCTGCGCCCCTACCTGCCCGACCGGTTCTTTGGCGCCGACGCAACGGGCGAGATCCAGGAGGCATTCGACATCGCGGGCACCATCGGGCGCGCCAATGACATGGCCCCGCCCGAACAACCCTCGGCCGCCTGGCTGGCGCGCGGACGCCAGCTGAACGACCTGATCCTGCGGGTGCTGGCCAGCCGCCAGCGCATCCTGCCCCGGCAGCTCTGGCACAGCTTCATGTCCGAGATCGAGATCGCCGGCGACCCCATCGCACCCGGCGCGCTGGCCCCGGTCGCGCGCCATTTCGACAGCGAGGCCAAGGCGCTGGTCAAGGCGCATCCGGCGCTGGACACCGGCACATTCCGCAAGGCCCCGCCGCGCAAGGACTGGACCGAGGCCGATCCCGGCAACGGCTACCGCGCCTCGCAATACCTGCTGGCCTTCATGTACCGCATCGACAAGGCGACCCGCATCGCGCGCAAGGAGAAAGCCGCGCAGCTGGCCGCGATGGCCGCCCCCCGCGATCCCCCCGCCAACGCTCCCGTCAACATTCCCACCGCCGCCGCCGCCCCCGAACCGGACGGCCCCAGCGACACGCCGCAGCTCAGCGAGACCGCGCGCGCGCTGATGCCCCCTTTGGCGGTCGAGAAATACGAACACCTGCGCACCTCCTCATTCGCGCCCCACAACCGGCTGGGCGCGGTCAACGAAGAGGAACTCGCCGCCGCCTATACGCCCCTGCGCCCGCGCGACCTGCCGGCGGGCAGCACCGGCAACGTGATCGTCGGCTGCATGAAGAACGAGGCCCCCTATATCGTCGAATGGGTCGCCTATCACCGCGCCATGGGCGTCGACAACTTCCTGATTTACACCAACGATTGTTCCGACGGCACCGCAGAGATTCTCGACCGCCTGCAGGAAATGGGCATCCTCCAGCACCGCAACAACGACAACTGGAAAGGCAACTCGCCCCAGCAATACGCGCTGAACCAGTCGCTCAAGGAGCCGGTGATCCGCAACGCCGCATGGATCATCCACATCGACGTCGACGAATTCATGAACGTGCGCTGCGGCAACGGCACCCTGCAGGATTTCTTTGACCACGTGCCCGACGCCACCAACGTGGCGATGACATGGCGGCTCTTTGGCCACAACGGCGTGACCCGGCTGGCCGACGACTTTGTCATCGACCAGTTCGACACCTGCGCCCCGAAATTCTGCCCCAAGCCGCACACGGTCTGGGGGTTCAAAACCATGTTCAAGAACATCGGCGCCTATGAAAAGATCTCCTGCCACCGCCCCAACAAGCTGGACGAAGGCTTTCGCAACCAGGTGAAATGGGTCAACGGGTCGGGCCGCGACATGACCGGCGAGGCCGCCGAAAACGGCTGGCGCAGTTCGAAAAAATCCATTGGTTACGACCTGTTACAGCTCAATCATTACGCGCTTCGGTCGGCCGAAAGCTTCCTGATCAAACGCCAGCGCGGCCGGGCGCTGCACGTCGATCGCTCGATCGGGCTGAACTACTGGATCCGCATGGACTGGTCCGATTACCGCGACATCACGATCAAGCGCAACCTGCCCCGCCTGCGCGCCGAATACGACCGGCTGATGGCCGATGACAACCTGCGCGCCTGGCATCAAAAAGGGCTGGACTGGCACCGCGCCAAGGCCAAGGAACTGCACGGCATGCCGGAATTCGAAGACCTCTACAACCAGGCGCTCAGGGTCAAGCTGACCGGCGCCGAACGGGTCGCCTACGCCCTGGCCCTCGATTTGGAAAGCTGACGATGGACGCCCAGACACGGACAGAGCCCGAGAGCAAACCCCGGTTCCTCAGATCGCGCGGCCTCCGCATCCCGCCGCATCCCCAGCTGATCCAGGGCAAGATCCGCCGCCTGCTACGCACCGATCAATACGAACGCAAGGAATGCGCCGCCGTGCTGCGGGTGCTGAACAAGGACGATGTGGTGATCGAGCTGGGCGCCGGCATAGGCTATATGTCGACCCTGATGTCGACCAAGAACCGCGCCCGCGAGGTGCACGCCTTCGAGGCCAATCCGACGCTGCTGGACTATATCGCCACCCTGCACCAGGCCAACAACGTCACCAATGTCACCGTGCATAACGCGCTGCTCGCCCCGCAGGACGCCGACCCGGTCGATTTCTACGTACGCGAAGATTTCCTCGCCTCCTCGATGGAGCGCGACAACGCCGATGGCATCGTCTCGGTCGAAAAGATCGAGGTGCGCAACATCAACACCGTGCTTGAGGAAATCAAACCGACCGCGCTGGTCTGCGACATCGAAGGCGCCGAGGCCGATCTGCTGCCCGGCGCCGACCTGTCCTGCCTGCGCGCCGCCGTGGTCGAGCTGCACCCGCAGTGGATCGGCCAGGACGGCGTTCAAAAGGTGTTCGACGCCATGCACCGCGCCGGGCTCACCTATTTCCCCAGGGCATCCGAGGGCAAGGTGGTCACCTTTCTGAAGGGATGGTGAAGCCCAGGCGCTTTCTCGCGGTCCTGACCGTCCGCAACGAGGCCGCCTTTCTGCTCGATTGGCTGGCCCATCACCGCGCCGTGGGATTCACCGATTTCCTGGTGTTTTCAAACGATTGCCAGGACGGCACCGACCTGATGCTGGACCGGCTTCAGGATCTGGGCTGGCTGACCCACGTGCGCAACGACGGCCCCTACGACAAGGGCGGCATCCAGTTCACCGCGCTCAAGATGGCCGACCGTATGAAACAGGTCAAAAAGGCCGACTGGATCCTGCCGCTGGACATCGACGAATACGTCAATATCCACACCGGCGACCATACCCTGCCCGCGCTGCTTGATGCCCTGCCCGACGCCACCGCCATCACCCTGACTTGGCGCCTGTTCGGCAATGCCGATACCGTCCGCTACGAGGACCGCCCGGTCACCGAAACCTTCACTCGCTGCGCCCCGGCCGTGATGTACTGGCCCTGGCGCGCGGCGATGTTCAAGACGCTGTTCCGCAACGACGGCACCTATGCCAAGCTCGGCGTGCACCGCCCCCGCAACCCTGACCGCAGCAAACTGGATCAGGCCCGCTGGTTCGATGGCCAGGGCCGCGAACTGGGCGATCAGTTCAAACTCAAACGTCTGTTCAACAATTATGGTCGGCCCAATTACGAGCTGGTCCAGCTGAACCACTATGCGCTCGGCGCGATGGAAAGCTACCTGCTCAAGGCCGATCGGGGACGCGCCGTGCACTCCGACCACATGCTCGACGTCGATTACTGGGTCGAACGCAATTTCAACACCGCCACCGACACCAGCATCCATCGCATGGCCGACCGCTCCGCGCCGCTCAAGGCCGAGCTGATCGCCGATCCCGCCCTTGCCGATCTGCACGCCAAGGCCGTGCAATGGCGCAAGGACCGCTTTCGCGCCCTGATGGAAGAAGAGCCCTATCGCGCGCTTTTTGCCCGCCTGATGATGACCCCGCCGTCGCGGCCACTGTCGGCCACCTCGGCCCGCACGCTCGCCGGATTCGCCAATGTCGGGCGCATGAAACCCGGCGGCTGACCCGCGGCAAACCCAGAAACCGGCCTGAGTTTTTCCAATTTTAGCCGCATTCTCTCAATAGATACCGATCCTGACAAAACCGGCCCGGCAAGTGGCCGGAGTACCGAGGACCAGTATCATGCAGGACGCAAACCACAGCATTGACGCCTCTCTGGCCGATCTCGACAAGGACGACTGGAAAGCCGCGCTGATCGCGCAGGCCGACCACAACGGCATGTCGCAGCAGCTGGGCGACAAGCATTTTGCGACCTTCATCGACCAGAAAAGCACGCTGCTGGTGACGTTCGAGACCATTCAGGGCATCCGCGCCCTGTCCGAAACCGCGCAGCCCTTTGGCTTTGACATGGTCAAGGCGCAGGGCTGGTCGCATCTGTGCGTGATTTCCGACGGCGACACCTGGTTCCGCGACCAGCGGCTCTACGGCTTCTTCGACCAGCTGATCGACGATGGGTTTTTCGAGGATTTCGACCGCGTGATCTTTTACGGGGCCGGCCCCTGCGGCTATGCCGCCGCCGCCTTCTCCGTCGCCGCGCCCGGCGCCACCGTGATCGCGATCCAGCCGCAGGCGACGCTGGATCCGCGCATGACCGAATGGGACGACCGCTTTGTCGAAATGCGCCGCACCTCCTTCAACGATCGCTTCGGTTACGCGCCCGACATGCTGGACGCCGCCGACCACGCCTATGTGATCTACGATCCGCGCCAGGCGCTCGACGCCATGCATGGCACCCTGTTCGAACGCCCCAACGTCACCCGCCTGCGGATGCCCTTCATGGGCGCCACCCTGCAGACCCGCCTGATCCAGATGGAAATCCTCTACCGCATGCTGGCGCTGGCCGGCTCGGGCAAGCTGACACCGTCGTCCTTTTACAGCCTCTACCGCGCCCGCCGCGACTCCAAGAGCTACCTGCGCAACCTGATGTCGCATCTGGACGCCGAAGAGCGGCCCTACCTGAACATGCTCCTGTGCCGCAACGTGATCGCCCGCATGCGCGCCCCGGCCTTCCGCCGCCGCCTGTCCGAGCTGGAAAGGCTGGCCGAACAGGGAGACTTTCAGGCGCCCCCCTCCTGATTTTCCCGCAACAGCCGCAACCGGATGTGATGCCGCCAGCGGTAGATCACCCAGGCCCAGGCCGCAACCAGCGGCGTGATCCAACCCGCGTCGATCTCCACGCGATCATATAGAATCGCCCCGTCCCGGCCGGGTTTCACCTGCAACTCGTGGGTCAGACGGTGAATACCCATGCCATCCTCCTCAGACCGCATGCGCCGCGCCTCAGCGTCGCACAGCACCACCCGCATCCGGTAGGGCCGCACCGGAAAGATACCCAGAACCGACAGCGCCACGTCGATCACCTGCCCCTCGTGCACCGGCCCCGACGGCAGGTGGTGAAACTGCACCCAGGGCTTGGTCACAGCATCCAGCGTGTCCAGGTCGATGACCAGCTGAAACAGCCGGTCCGCGCTGGCCGGATACGCGTGCTCGAATCTCAATACTTTCGGCATGACGCCTCTCTCCCGGCTTTCAGATTGCCGCGCTGCGGCACGCATGGAAACGGCGCAAATTGCCTCGGGGCTCTGGCCCGTTCGCCCCACCTGTGCTAGCCCCGCGTCATGACCCAGACCCTGACCCTCCGCCGCCCCGACGACTGGCACCTGCACCTGCGCGATGGCGCCATGCTGCAGGCCGTCCTGCCGGAAACCGCGCGCCACTTTGCCCGCGCCATCATTATGCCGAATCTGGTGCCTCCGGTGGTGACCGGCGACCAGGCCGCCGCCTACCGCGACAGGATCATGGCCGCCCTGCCCGACGGCATGACGTTCGAGCCTCTGATGACGCTCTACCTGACCGAGGACACCGATCCCGACGATGTGGCCCAGGCCGCCGCTTCCGGGCTGGTCAAGGCGGTCAAACTCTACCCCGCCGGCGCCACCACCAACTCGGCCTCCGGCGTGCGCGACTTCGACAAGGTCCGCCCGGTGCTGGAACGGATGGCGGACATCGGCCTGCCGCTCTGCGTGCATGGCGAGGTGACGGATGCCGACATCGACATCTTCGACCGCGAGGCGGTGTTCATCGACCGCGTGCTCGACCCCGTCCGCCGCGCCACGCCGGGGCTGCGCGTGGTGATGGAACACATCACCACCGCCAACGGGGTGGACTACGTCAAATCGAACGACACTGATCTGGGCGCGACGATCACCACGCACCACCTGATCATCAACCGCAACCACATCCTGGTGGGCGGGATCAAACCGCATTATTACTGCCTGCCGGTCGCCAAACGCGAGGAACACCGCCTGGCCCTGCGCGCCGCTGCCACCTCGGGCGACGACCGCTTCTTTCTCGGCACCGACAGCGCCCCGCACACCGACGCGCTCAAGGAACACCCTTGCGGCTGCGCCGGCTGTTTCACCGCCACCAACACCATGGCCCTGCTGGCCCATGTGTTCGAAGAAGAAAACGCGCTCGACAAGCTCGAAGGGTTCGCCTCCCGCAACGGCCCGGGCTTCTACAAGCTGCCGGTGAACATAGACACGATCACCCTGACCAAATCCGAAACCGCCACGAAATTCCCGGCCAAGATCGACATGGGCGAAGGCACCGTCACCGTCTTCGACCCCGGTTTCCCGGTCTATTGGAACGTCACCGCCTGATCCGTTTTCTTTGAAAGAAAACGGCACGGAATTTTTGAAAAATTCCGGCCCCACCGAAGGAACGTAACATGATCCCCTCCGCCTACCCCTCGCCCGAAGAAATCGCCCGCCTCACCGCCCGGATGCTGCTGGAAATCGAGGCCGTGCACCTGAACGCGGACGAGCCGTTCATTCTGGCCTCGGGCCTGCCCAGCCCGACCTACATCGATTGCCGCAAGCTGATCTCTTACCCCCGCATCCGCTCGACCCTGATGGATTTCCTGGCCGTCACCGTGATGCGCAACGCGGGACTCGAGGCCTTTGACAACATCGCCGGAGGCGAAACGGCGGGCATCCCCTTTGCCGCGCTGGTGGCCGAACGCATGGCTCTGCCGATGACCTATGTCCGCAAAAAGCCCAAGGGCTACGGCCGCAACGCCCGCATCGAGGGCGCGATGACCGAAGGCCAGCGGGTGCTGCTGGTCGAGGATCTGACCACCGATGGCGGTTCCAAGCTCAGCTTTGTCGACGCCATCCGCGACACCGGCGCGACCTGCGCGCATACGGCGGTGATTTTCTACTACGGCATTTTTCCCGACACCGAGAAACGGCTGGGCGATCAAGGGGTCGCGCTGCATCACCTCTGCACCTGGTGGGACGTGCTGGCCGAAGCCAAGGCCTCGGGCGCATTTTCCGAGACGACGCTGACAGAGGTGGAATCATTTCTGAACGCGCCGCGGGCCTGGCAGGAGGCGCGCGCGGGCAGCTGAACCGCAATTATTCCGACCAGTAAAAAAATTCTGGTTTTCGAAGTGCCAAAGCTTCCGAAAACACACCAGATGTTGACGTATGCCCGCCTCTCATCGCAAGATGAGGCGGGCGGCGGATATTCACAGGCTATCCACAAGAACATACAATTTGCGCTGCCCGCAGGGCCTCGGCTATGACCCGGGCCTGGGGCGCAGTGGGGATGGAATGAACGAGCTTACGAAATTCGATGGCAGCGGCGCCGATGCGCAGACCGCCGAGGCGCTGCCGCATTCGGTGGAGGCGGAACAGCAGCTGCTGGGCGCCATCCTGACCAACAACGACGTCTACGACCGCATTGCCAGCATCATCGGATCACAGCATTTCTACGATCCCGTGCATGCCCGTATCTATGACATCGCCGCCGCGCGTATCGCTAAGAACGCGCTGGCCAGCCCGGTCACGCTCAAGTCGTTCATGGAAGACGACGAAGGGTTGAAAGAACTCGGCGGCCCGGCCTACCTCGCCCGCCTCGCCGGGGCCGCGATCAGCGCCTTTGCGGTGCGCGACTATGCGCAGATGATCTATGATCTGGCGATCCGGCGCGAGCTGATCGGGTTGGGCAAGACGATTTCCGACAAGGCGGGGCGCGTCAACGTCGAAAGCGAACCCAAGGAACAGATCGTCGAGGCCGAACAGGCGCTCTACAAGCTCTCGGAACAGGGCAACACCGAGGGCGGGTTTCAAAGCTTTCTCAGCGCTGTAACGGACGCGGTTAATGTTGCCAACGCGGCCTATCAGCGCGACGGCGGCCTGGCCGGGGTCGCCACCAAGCTGGACGACCTCGACGCCAAGCTGGGCGGGCTGCACAAATCCGACCTGCTGATCCTCGCCGGACGCCCCTCGATGGGGAAAACCTCGCTGGCCACCAATATCGCCTTCAACGTCGCCAAATCCTACAAACGCGGCACCCTGCCCGACGGCACCCAGGGCGCGGTCGAGGGCGGCGTCGTCGGCTTCTACTCGCTGGAGATGAGCGCCGAACAGCTCGCCGGCCGGATCCTGGCCGAGGCCTCGGAGATCTCCAGCCACAAGATCCGCCAGGGCGACATGACAGAGGCCGAGTTCCGCCGCTTTGTCGAGGCCGCCAAGACGCTGGAATCCTGCCCGCTCTACATCGACGACACCGCCGCGATTCCCATCGCCCAATTGTCGGCGCGCGCGCGGCGGCTGAAACGGACACACGGGCTGGACCTGCTGATCGTCGACTACCTGCAGCTGGTGCGCGGCACCTCGGACAACCGGGTGCAGGAAATCGGCGAGATCTCGATGGGGCTCAAGGCGATCGCCAAAGAGCTGAACATCCCCGTCATCGCCCTGTCGCAGCTGTCGCGCCAGGTCGAAAGCCGCGACGACAAACGCCCGCAGCTCTCGGACCTGCGCGAATCCGGCTCCATCGAACAGGACGCCGACGTGGTGATGTTCGTCTACCGGGGCGAATACTACAAGGAACGGGAAAAACCGGGCGAAGAGAACATCGAGGCCATGGCGACCTGGATCGAAGAGATGGAGCGGCTGCACGGCAAGGCCGAAGTCATCATCGGCAAACAGCGCCACGGCCCCATCGGCACGGTCGAGCTCAGCTTCGAGGCACAGTTCACCCGGTTCGGCAACCTCGCCAAATCCTGGCAGACCGCCGACCACGACGACTACTGACCACAGCCGCCGCCACAGAGATTTCGAGCAGTCGGCCGGATGACGGGACAACACCGCATCCGGCTGTCATCCGGGGTTGACCATTCCCGCGCGCCCCGCAACCCTGCCGCCCGACTAGGATCGCGAGGGAGACAGGGCAAGATGAGCATTCACGATTTCATGGCCGCCTACAAACGGGTGTGGGAAGGCCAGGATTCAGAAGGGTTCGCGGCGCTGTTCCAGCCCGACGGACGCTATCACAACACCCCCTTTCAGGTGCAGACCGGGCCGCGCGAACTCGCCGCCTACTGGGACCGGATCAAGCTGCAGCAGAACATCACGCTCACCTACAAGGTGCTGGCCGCCAGCAAGACCGGCGGCATTGGCCACTGGCACGTCGATTACCAGGTCGCCTCCGAAGAGCTGTTCCAGATCTGGGCCAGGTCCACCGGCACCGGCCTGCCCGACCGCGCCCCCGGCGACCCGCTGCCGCGCATGGTGCTCGACGGTCTGCTGCAGGCCGAGTTCGCCCCCGACGGACTGGCCCGCGAGGTGCGGATCTGGTGGCACTCGATGCCACAACCGGTGTAACGAAGCCGGCCATTGGGATTTTTCCCCAGAGACAACCGCGCCCGGCGGGATACCTGCCATCGCGCGGGCCACCGCATCGGGCCTGCACCAACAACTGGGCCCGTGAAACGGGTTTCCCCCTTGACGCCCGGCACGGCCATGTCATGAACGGGACATGACAGCTGCGACCCTGAAAATTGACCTCGATGCGCTGGCCGCCAACTGGCGGGCGCTGGATTCCCTGACCGGATGCGAAACCGCCGCGGTCGTCAAGGCCGACGGCTACGGGCTGAGTGCCGGCCGCGTCGCCAGGGCGCTGGCCCGGGCCGGTGCGCGCCGCTTCTTCGTGGCCCTCGCTCAGGAAGGCGCCGAGGTCCGGCAGGCGCTCGGCCCCGGCCCGATGATCTGCGTGTTTTCCGGCCACATGGAAGGCGACGCGCCGCTGATCCGCGACCACGACCTGACCCCGATGCTGAATTCGGTGGACCAGATGCTGCGTCAGGTCGAGGCGCTGCCGCACCGCTCCTTCGGCATCCAGCTGGACAGCGGCATGAACCGGCTCGGGATGGAACCCGACGAATGGGCGGCCCTGCGTGGCATCGCCCTGCGCCAGATGCCCGCGCTGATCATGTCGCACCTCGCCTGCGCGGACGAGCCCGACCACCCGATGAACGCGCAACAGCTGCGCGTTTTCAAAGAGATGACCGGCAATATTGATGTCCCCAGATCGCTGGCCGCAACCGGGGGCATCCTGTTGGGGCCGGACTATCATTTCGACCTGACAAGGCCCGGCGTGGGGCTTTATGGCGGGCTGCCCTTCGAGGCGGCGCAACCGGTGGTGGCGCTGGATATGCCCGTCATCCAGACGCGGGATCTCGCGGTGGGTGAAACCGTGGGCTATGGCAACACCTGGTCGGCACAGCGGCCATCCCGGATCGCCACCGTTGCGGCGGGCTATGCCGACGGGCTGATCCGGGCAATGGGGCCGCGCGCCCAGGTGTTTGACGGCAACCGCCGCTGCCCGGTGGTCGGACGGGTGTCGATGGATCTGATCACCGTCGACATCACCGATCTGGCCGAAACGCCCGAAAGCCTGTCCATTCTCGGCCCCCACCAGGGCGTCGACGATCTGGCCGAGGCCGCCGGCACCATCGGCTACGAGATCCTGACCTCGCTGGGGCCCCGCTATACGCGGGAGTATCTTGGATGAACCCGCTTGCGCTTCTGGCGCGGCTGGGGCGGGCGGTGCTCTCTGCCCTCGCCGCTGTCGGGCGGATCGCGATCTTTGCCTTTGGCGCCTTTGCCCACATCCTGCGCCCGCCCTATTACCCGCGCGAATTGTTCAACGCGCTGCTCAACGTAGGCTGGCTGTCGCTGCCCGTGGTGGGCATGACCGCGATTTTCACCGGCGGCGCGCTGGCGCTGCAGATCTACTCCGGCGGCGCCCGCTTCAATGCCGAGGCGGTCGTGCCGCAGATCGTCGCCATCGGCATGGTGCGCGAACTGGGGCCGGTGCTGGTCGGGCTGATGATCGCCGCCCGCGTGACCTCCTCCATCGCCGCCGAGATCGCCACCATGAAGGTCACCGAGCAGATCGACGCGCTGGTAACCCTCTCGACCCACCCCATGAAATACCTCGTCGCGCCGCGCGTGCTGGCGGCGCTGATCACCGTGCCACTGCTGGTGGGCATCGGCGATATCATCGGCATCGCCGGCGGCTATGCGGTCGCGGTGCAGAACCTCGGCTTCAACGCCGCTGCCTATCTGCAGAACACCGTTGATTTCCTCGAACTGCGCGACGTGGTGTCGAGCCTCGCCAAGGGCGCGGTGTTCGGCGTGATCGCGGCGCTGATGGGCTGCTATTACGGCATGCATTCGGGCCGTGGCGCCCAGGGCGTCGGCCGCGCCACCAAGTCCAGCGTCGAGGCGGCGGCGGTGCTGATCCTAGCCGCCAACTTCGTTCTCACGGGGGTGTTCTTCTCGATATGATCAACATGAAGAACGTCCACAAGGCCTTTGGCCCAAAGAAGGTTTTGCGCGGCCTGACGCTTGAGGTCCCAAAAGGAACCTCGATGGTGATCATCGGCGGATCGGGCACCGGCAAGTCGGTGGCGCTGAAATGCGTGCTCGGTCTGATCGCGCCCGACAGCGGCGAGATCCTGGTCGATGGCAAACCCGCCGACAGCGGCGACCGCGACGCCTTTCTGGCCCGCTTCGGGATGCTGTTCCAGGGCGGCGCGCTGTTTGACTCGCTCACCGTCTGGCAGAATGTCGCCTTCCGCCTGCTGCGCGGCTCGCTGAAACGCCCCGCCGAAGAGGCCCGCGCCATCGCCATCGAGAAACTGCGCCGCGTCGGCCTGACCCCGGATGTGGCCGATCTGTTTCCGGCGGAACTGTCGGGCGGCATGCAGAAACGCGTCGGCCTCGCCCGTGCCATCGCCGCCGAACCCGAGATCATCTTTTTCGACGAACCCACCACCGGGCTCGACCCGATCATGGCCGGCGTCATCAACGAGCTGATCCGCGAGATCGTCGTCGAAATGGGCGCCACCGCCATGACCATCACCCACGACATGTCCTCGGTCCGCGCCATCGCCGACAATGTCGCCATGCTGCACGACGGGGTGATCCAGTGGACCGGGCCGGTGGCCCAGCTGGACAACAGCGGCGATCCCTACCTCGACCAGTTCATCCACGGCCGCGCCGAGGGCCCGATCGAGGCGGTTCGCTAACCACACGCGAACCAAGAAAATTTCAAATTTTCTTGGCAAATTTCTTTGAAAGAAATTTGTCCCGGTGGCCGCACGGGCGCTTGTGCCGGCGCGCCGGGGCGCTTAGGTCGCCCCGCAGACTGCCAAGGATCAACCGATGTTTCTGCGCCTCGCCAACCTGTCTTTGCTGCTTCTCTACCCGGTCGCCTGGTTCGCGCCCCTGCTGCGGGCCGGGCTGCTGCCGCTCTTTGGCCTCAGCGAGATCAGCGTGATCACCGGGCTGCAGAGCCTCTGGCGCACTGATGTTTTTCTGGCCCTGACCGTCACCGCCTTTGCGCTCTTTGCGCCCTATCTCAAGACCATCGGGCTGGCGCTGGTGCAATTCGGCCTGCTCGACCGGCGAGCCGAGCCCGCGCTTGCGATACTGGGCAAGCTGGCGATGGCCGACATCTTCCTGATCGCCATCTACATCACCGTGATCAAGGGCATCGGCATCGGCACGGTCGAGGTCGCCTGGGGTCTGTATCTCTTCACCGCCTGCATTTTGGCCTCTTTGTGGCTCGGACACCTCACCCGGACGCGCGATTGACTGGTGAAGACAACGCGCTAATTGCCTGAAAACAGGTAATTGTGTACTCTCAATGTCATTGAGCAGTGTTGTGTAAGTGTTTCCCGGGGCCCCGGGGCGGTCGATTTTGACCGCGCATTCGGGGCCGTGGCTTTTGACCCGGAAGGTTGAATTATGCCGCAAACGCGTTCGGTCCTCACTGTCTTTCAGGCGTATTTCATGCGCCTTTCCTACTTTCTCATCCTGCTCTGCGCCCTGGGAACCGTGCTCTGGACCGCCCTGAGTGCTGCAGGGATCTGGCCCTGGCTGGAGCTGCCCATCGGCCTTGCCGGGCAGCCTTACGAAAACGGCGGCAAACTGGTTCAGATCGGGCTGATGGTGCTGGCGCTGATGCTGGCCTTTTACCTGCCCGCCCATGCCCGCATCGCCGCGCTGGAACACAGCCACCGCGATTTCCGCATTTCCGTGACCGATGTCGCCCGCGCCTACCACGAGGCGCACGCCGCCGACCGGCGCGGCGCATTCCAGCTGGCCTCGGAATTCGACGCGGTCAAGGAACGGCTCGCCTACCTGCGCGAACACCCCGACCTCGGCGATCTGGAACCGGAACTGCTCGAGGTCGCCGCCGAGATGAGCCACGTCAGCCACGAACTGGCCAAGATCTACTCTGACGAAAAGGTCGACCGCGCCCGCACCTTCCTCAAACAGCGCCAGCAGGAGGTCGACCGTTTCAACGAGCGGCTCGAAGATGCCCGCATCGTGGTGCAGGAACTGCGGCAATGGTGCCGCGATGTCGATCTGGAGGAATCGGTGGCCAAGGCACAGTTGCAGCGCGTCCGCGAGGAACTGTTCGAACTGTTGCCGGAACTCTCGGTCCAGCTTCAGGATCCCCCCGAACCCGGCGGCACCAGCCACAGCGTCGTACCGATGACGCAAAAGCGCCCGCCGGACTGATCCGGGCAATCAGGGTTTGCGTGTCGCCGCCCGCTGGGGCATCACTCGCCCATGGCAAAGACAAAGAACTTCCTCTGCGCCGCCTGCGGCGCGTCGTTTTCCAAATGGTCCGGGCGGTGCGAAGCCTGCGGAGAATGGAACACCATCTCCGAGGACCGCGGCCTGTCCGCCGGTCCGCCGTCGAAATCGCTGGGCGCGTCGCGGGGCAAACCCGTCACCCTGACCGACCTGTCGACCGAGGAAACACCACCGCCCCGCGCCGCCTCGGGTCTCGCCGAACTCGACCGGGTGCTGGGCGGCGGGCTGGTGCCGGCCTCGGCTATCCTGGTCGGTGGCGATCCCGGCATCGGCAAATCCACCCTGTTGCTGCAGGCCGCCGCGCGCTTTGCCCAGGCCGGTCTGAAAACCGTCTACGTCAGCGGCGAAGAGGCCAGCGCCCAGGTGCGCATGCGTGCCCGCCGGCTCGGGCTTTCCGAGGCGCCGGTGAAACTGGCCGCCGAAACCAACCTGCGCGACATTCTCACCACGCTCGAGACCGAGCGCCCGCAACTCGCCATCATCGATTCGATTCAGACCATGTGGGCCGACAACGTCGACAGCGCGCCGGGCTCCGTCAGCCAGGTCCGCGCCGCCGCCCATGAACTCACCACATTCGCCAAGCGGCGCGGCGTCTCGGTCATCCTGGTCGGCCATGTCACCAAGGAAGGCCAGATCGCCGGCCCCCGCGTGGTCGAACACATGGTCGATACCGTGCTCTATTTCGAGGGCGAACGCGGCCACCAGTTCCGCATCCTGCGCGCGGTCAAGAACCGCTTTGGCCCGGCTGATGAAATCGGCGTCTTCGAGATGACCGGCGGCGGTCTGGCCGAGGTGACCAACCCCTCCGCCCTCTTTCTCTCCGAACGCGGCAATCCCGCGCCCGGCTCGGTGGTCTTTGCCGGCATCGAGGGCACCCGCCCGGTGCTGGTCGAATTGCAGGCGCTGGTCGCCCCCTCGCCACACAGCCAGCCCCGGCGCACCGTGGTGGGCTGGGATTCGGGGCGGCTGGCGATGATTCTCGCCGTGCTCGAGGCCCGCTGCGGCATCCCCTTTGCCGGGCTCGACGTCTATCTCAACGTCGCCGGCGGCATGAAGATCTCCGAACCCGCCGCCGATCTCGCCGTGGCCGCCGCCCTGCTCAGTGCGCGCGAAGACGCCGCTTTGCCGCCCGAAACAGTGATTTTCGGTGAAATCAGCCTGTCCGGAGCCCTGCGCCCGGCCCCTCAGACCGAAAACAGGTTGAAAGAGGCGCAAAAACTTGGTTTCACCGCCGCGATTGCCCCGGCAGGTGGCAAAACCGGATCGGGCGGCGGGCTGAAACTGACCCGCCCTTCGGACCTGACGGGTTTTGTTGGCGAAACCTTCGGGGCGGGCTAAGATCGCGCCAACAGGCAAGAACCGCTGAAACAAACGGGCGAGGGACATGGAAGGTTTCACCATCATCGACGGGGTCGTCGCCCTGATCATCATACTGTCGGCGCTGCTGGCCTATTCCCGTGGCATCGTGCGCGAGGCGATGGCCATCGTCGGCTGGATCGCCGCCGCCGTGCTGGCCTATATTTTTGCGCCCCAGATCGAACCGCTGATCAAGGAAGTCCCGATCCTGGGCGATTTCATCGCCGACAGCTGCGAGCTTTCGATCATCGCCGCCTTTGCCGCCGTCTTTGCCGTGGCGCTGATCGTGGTCAGCTTCTTCACCCCGCTGTTTTCCTCGCTGGTGCAGCGCTCGGCGCTCGGCGGCATCGACCAGGGGCTCGGCTTCTTCTTCGGCGTCGCCCGCGGCATCCTGCTGGTGGCCATCGCCTTCTTTGTCTACGACACCGTGATGACCGCACAGAATTTCACCATCGTCGACGAAAGCCGCTCGGCCCAGGTCTTTGCCCGCATGACCGACAAGATCGAGGCCCGCAACCCCGAAGAGGCGCTCGGCTGGGTCACCCAGCAATACGAAGGCCTCGTCGGCACCTGCGGCCAGTAACCGGCCCGCACCGGGGCCGGACCCCGCCGGGGATTTCCCCCGAATCGAAAAATTTGCTAGGCTTCGGTCATTAGACCGGAGCCTATTTTTATGACCCAACGCTTTTTCTGGCTGCTCGGCCTCTGCACGGGCCTTTGCACCGGCCTGTCCGCCCCGATGGCCCAAGCCACCCCGTCCACCAACTGCACCGACCGTTTCGCCGACCTGACCAAGGTCGCCGCCTTCGCCGACAGCGGCCCGGCGCGCCTGCAACTGCTGCAATGCCTGCTGAACGAACAACACCAGCTGAAACACAACCAGGCCTTCGATCTGGCCTGGGACGAAGAGGGGTTTCTCGGCCTGCGGATGAACTTTCCCCTGTCACTGTTCGCCTGGCGGCAAAAACTGCCACCCCCGGACAGCGATGATAAGGATACCACGCCAGCACCCCTTGCCCTGTCCTACAGCGCGGTCACCGATACGGGCCAAAGCAATGGAACCACATCGGGCGGAAGCCATGGCGGTGGCAAAACCGGAACGCCGGGGGTCAAATATGCCTGCACCTGCGGCGGCATCGATTACATCTCCCAGCCGAAAACCGGTGTTCCCGATTTCACTAAATACGAACTGGACAGCCCCCAGCTCTATGTCCGCATCCCGGTCGATCAACTCGACAGTCTCAGCAGCATCGACACAGAGCGGCTGGTTCAGGCGCAAACAAACGTGGCGCAATCTTACGGGGACCTGGCCCGAGAACCCTATGACACAGGCTATCTGCGTTACCTGATGACAGGCGCAGCCAGCCAGCCCGCGTCCGTTGCCGCCACAAACGGGATCTCCCCCTTGATCGCCGCCGCCACCGCAGGCATGTCCGGTGCCTCGGCAACCTCTTGGGACACTGACCCCTGCGGATGCCCAGAACCGGACTACCAGCCGGTCACCGGTGTTCCCGCCAATACCAAATACGAAATCGAAAACGCCCTGCGCGGCCTCGACCACATCGCGGTCGAGGCGTGGGTCCCCGGCGACCGGCTCGGCTTTGACGGCACGCTGCGCCTGATGATCAAGGAGTGACCGGCATGTGGATTTCCGGCCTGCAATCGGACCTGATCATCGTCGTGGTCTGCACCTTTGTGTCGATCATGATCGTGGGCTTCGTCGCCGTGCTCGCCGTCCCGGACAAGGATCGCAAGACCCTGCTGCCGCTGATGTTCGGCCTCGCCATCCTGGGCACCATCGCCGGGCTCGCGGGCGGCACCAGCCGCGTCGGCGTGGTCGGCGACATCGTGCCCGCCGCGCTGGCGCTGATCGGCTCCGTCTCGGTCTATGTCTTTGGCGTTCAGCCCAAGAACGGGATGATCGTATCCTTTTCAGCGGCGGCTTTTGCGCTATCGCTCGGGCTGGGCTATGCCGCCGGTGCCGGCAAACGCGGCCCCATCGACGCCTACGACCGCCGGGTCGCCTTTTGCGAAACGCTGCTGTCGGATGCCAAGATCCTGACCAGCGACATCGCCATGTACCGCGTTGCCGTCCTGCACGGCGAAACCTGCAGCAATGTGCTGGGCACCGAATTCTTCCAGACCTTCCGCCCCGAACTCCGGCGCGACAAACGCAACCTGGATGCCACCATCCGCAAGATCGAACTGGACTTCAAAGATATCGAAAACCAGGCGCTCATGCTCGACCGGACCCGCCTTGCTTCTAAACCCAAAGCGGATTAATCGGGCGGGCGTGACCCGCCGGTCGCAATGGTTGCCTCTTTTATTTCGTGATAGTTTCGTGACACCGCCCCCACATGACAGTATGTGAGGGCCAGACACTGCCAACGGATTCGGAGCTGCCCGCCCTTGCCGACGCCGCACATGCCCCCCGCCCATCCCTTTGATGACGACAAACTGCGCGAAGAATGCGGGGTGTTCGGTGTCACCGGGGTCCAGGATGCCGCCAATTTCGTCGCCCTTGGCCTGCACGCGCTGCAGCATCGCGGGCAAGAGGCCGGCGGCATCGTCAGCCACGACCCCGAACAGGGGTTCAACTCCGCCCGCCGCTTCGGCTACGTGCGCGACAATTTCACCTCGCAAAAGATCATGGAAACCCTGCCCGGGCCGCTCGCCATCGGCCACGTGCGCTATTCCACCGCCGGCTCCAAGGGCCAGACCGCGATCCGCGACGTGCAGCCCTTCTTTGGGGAATTCTCCATGGGTGGCGCGGCAATTGCCCATAACGGCAACATCACCAACGCTAACGCGCTCCGGCGCGAGCTGATCGAACGCGGCTCGATCTTCCAGAGCAGCAGCGACAGCGAATGCATCATCCACCTGATGGCGCGCTCGATGGGCCGGTCGATCCCCGACCGCATGGAAGAGGCGCTGCGCAAGGTCGAAGGCGCGTTTTCCGTGGTCGCCATGACCCGGACCAAGCTGATCGGCGTGCGCGACCCGCTGGGCGTGCGCCCGCTGGTGCTGGGCCAGTTGGGCGACGGCTGGGTGCTCAGCTCGGAAACCTGCGCGCTCGACATCATCGGCGCCGATTTCGTGCGCGAGATCGAGCCGGGTGAAATGGTGGTGATCTCGCCCGACAAGGGTGTCGAAAGCCACTTCCCCTTCCGCCGCCGCAAATCACGCTTCTGCATCTTCGAGCACGTCTATTTCTCGCGCCCCGATTCGATCCTCGGCGGCCGCTCGGTCTATGAAACCCGCGAGGCGATTGGCCGCGAACTGGCCAAGGAAAGCCCGGTCGAGGCCGACCTGGTCTGCCCGGTGCCCGACAGCGGCACCCCGGCGGCGATCGGCTTCAGCCTCGAATCCGGCATTCCCTACGCCATGGGCATCATCCGCAACCAGTACATGGGCCGCACCTTCATCGAACCGACCGAACAGATCCGCAACATGGGCGTGCGGCTGAAACTCAACGTCAACCGCGCCCTGATCAAGGACAAGCGGGTGATCCTGGTCGACGATTCCGTGGTGCGCGGCACCACCTCGCGCAAGATCAAGGAAATGATCCTCGACGCCGGCGCGCGCGAGGTGCATTTCCGCATCGCCAGCCCGCCCACCGCCTGGCCGTGCTTCTATGGCGTCGATACGCCCCAGCGCGAAAAACTGCTGGCCGCCACCATGTCCGAAGAGGAAATGCGCGATCACCTCGCCGTCGACAGCCTCAAGTTCATCTCGCTCGACGGGCTCTACCGCGCCGTGGGCGAGGCCGGCGGCCGCGACCCGAAACAACCGCAATACTGCGACGCCTGCTTCTCCGGCGAATACCCGGTCGAACCCGCCGACATGCTGGAGCAGGGATTCGAGATGAAGGCGGCCGAGTAACCTCCGGCCGGCAACCCGCCGTCCATCACCATCCCCAAGAGGCCGCGACTTGGGGCGAACCGGCCCGCGCCAGGCGGCCCGCCCGGATACGCCCGTACGGCAAACACATCGCCCCCTCCGCCCCCGGCGGAAACCCGCCGCCGCAGCGCAGCATCCCCTTGGAGTCCGCCGGCCGAGATCGTACATGACCGGCTGCACGCGCGCCGGCCCATGGGCCCGCACCCGCGATCCGCGCGCCCAGACCGGAGATCTCCGACCATGAACACCGTGAAACAATCGGGCAAAACGCCCGCCAACGTGGCCGCCACCGCCACCCAGAAATCCGCCCTCGACACCGGCAGCCTCACCCTGATCGGGGTGATCGGCCGCGCCCCCGATGCCCGCGCCCTTGTGCGCCTGCCCGGCGGCCGCATCAAGGAGGTCCGCCCCGGCGAACGGCTGAGCCAGGGCCAGGTGCTCGGCATCGACGAAGAGGGGCTGATCCTGAAATCGGGCGGCCAGGCCCGCCGCGTCACCCTGCCCGGCAGCTGAGCCGCCAAAGGCCCCAAGGCCCCGCGCCCGCCCCTTCTTCTGTTCAAAAATATCCCGGGGGAGCCGCCAGCGGCGGCGGGGGGAGAGCCCCCGGCCCCCCGCCCGCCCGCACGGCGCGACATCGTGCCTGTCGCACCCCCTTGACGCTGGCCGCCAAAGACCGCAAACCCCGCCCCATGACCGATACACCCGTAGCCCTGATCACCGGTGCCTCGCGCGGGCTCGGCGCCGCCCTGGCGCTGGCGCTCTGCGACACGCACCACATCGTCGCCGTCGCCCGCACCACCGGCGCGCTCGAGGAACTCGACGACCGCATCAAGGCGCGCGGCGGCAGCGCCACTCTTGCGCCGATGGACATCGCCCTGCCCGAGGCGATGGCGACGCTCTGCCGGGGCATCCACGACCGCTGGGGCGGGCTGGATCTCTGGCTGCATACCGCGATCCACGCGGCCCCGCTCAGCCCGGCGAATTTCGTCGATGCCAAGGACTGGACCAAATCGGTCTCGATCAACGCCACCGCCACCTCGGTGCTGATCCCCTACGTGGCGCCGCTGCTGGGCACCGAGGGGCGCGCCGTCTTCTTTGACGACCCGCGCGCCGGGCAGAAGTTCTTTGGCGCCTATGGCGCCACCAAGGCCGCGCAGATCGCGCTGGCGCGCAGCTGGGCGGCGGAAACCGACCGCACCGGGCCACGGGTGCACGTGCTGGCACCGAAACCCCTGCGCTCCGCCCTGCGCGCGCGGTTTTTCCCCGGCGAGGACCGCGCACCGCTGGCCACGCCCGAGGACGAGGCCGCCCGTCTGCTGGCCCTGATCTGAGCCACACGCGCCGCCAAAGGCCCGTTCCGGGCCTGCCTCCGGCGGGAGTATTTGTCCAAGAGATGAAACAGGGGCGCTTGCCCCGCAATTGGGCGTTGTTTAACAAGGGCAAAACGGGGCGGGACAATTCGACATGCGCATTCTGGTCACCAACGACGACGGTATCAACGCTCCGGGGCTGAAGGTACTCGAGACGATCGCCGCCGACCTGGCCGGCCCGCAGGGCGAGGTCTGGGTGGTGGCGCCTGCGTTTGAACAGTCCGGTGTCGCCCATTGCATCAGCTACACCCATCCCACGATGATCGCCAAGATGGGCGAGCGGCGCTTTGCCGCCGAGGGCAGCCCGGCCGATTGCGTGCTGGCCGGCCTGCATGACGTGATGAAGGGGGCGCCGCCCGACCTGGTGTTGTCGGGGGTCAACCGGGGCAACAATTCCGCCGAAAACGCGCTTTATTCCGGCACCCTTGGCGGTGCCATGGAGGGCGCGCTGCAGGGGCTGCCGGCGATGGCGCTGTCGCAATACCTGGGGCCGCGCAATTTCGGGCTGGAAAACCCCTTTGAGGCGGCGCTGGCGCATGGCGCCGGGCTGATCCGGTCGATCCTGCAGGCCATGCCCGAGGACGGCAGCGATTACCGGTTGTTCTACAACATCAACTTTCCGCCGGTTCCGGCGGGTGAGGTTCTGGGAGCCAGGGCCGCGCCGCAGGGCTGGCGCCCCGACACGGTGTTCTCGGTGGAGCCGCATTCCTCGCCCTCGGGGCGCCGGTTCCTGTGGATCCGGGGCGGCGACCAGCAGGTGCGCACCGCGCCGGGCAGCGATGCCGCCGTCAATCTCGATGGCTATATCTCGGTCACGCCGATGCGCGCGGACCTGACCGCGCATGACGCGCTGGCGGCGCTGAAAGCCATCGAATGACGGGACCAAGCGCCGAAACCAAGATGCAGTTCCTCTATGCGCTGCGCTCCAAGGGGGTGACGGACAAGGCGGTTCTGAACGCGATGGAAGAAATCGACCGCGGCCCCTTCGTGCGCGGCATCTTTGCCGAACGCGCCTACGAGGACATGCCGCTGCCCATCGCCTGCGGCCAGACCATCAGCCAGCCCTCGGTGGTGGGGCTGATGACCCAGGCCTTGCAGGTGCAGCCGCGCGACAAGGTGCTTGAGGTCGGCACCGGCTCGGGCTACCAGGCGGCGATCCTGTCGAAACTGGCGCGCCGGGTCTATTCGGTCGACCGCCACGCCCGGCTGGTGCGCGAGGCGCGCGCCGTGTTCGAACAGATGGGGCTGGTCAATATCACCGCGATGACCGCCGATGGCTCTTACGGGTTGCCCGAGCAGGCGCCCTTTGACCGCATCATCGTGACCGCCGCCGCCGAGGACCCGCCCGGCCCGCTCTTGGCGCAGTTGAAAATCGGCGGTATCATGGTGGTGCCGGTGGGCCAGTCCGACACCGTGCAGACCCTGATCCGGGTCCGCCGCGCCGAGGACGGGCTGCATTACGACGAAATCCGGCCCGTGCGTTTTGTTCCGCTGCTCGAAGGGCTGGGACAGGACGTTTAATGTATTGAGTGACCGCACAGCCCCCGGTCCAACAGGGGGCGCGCATTGAGGATAGCGAGATGAGCCTTTCCGTCCCCACCCCCACCGCCCGCCTTGGCGCGGTCGCGCTGGCCTGCCTTTTGCTCGCCGCCTGCGACGAGCCGCTGGATTATGACCTGCGCGGCAATATCGGCGCCTTCAGCACCGCCCCGGCGGCGCAGGCGGCCTCGACCGCCGCCCGGCCGAAACCGGACGCGCGCGGGGTGATTTCCTATCCCAGCTACCAGGTCGCGGTGTCGCGACGCGGCGACAGCGTGGCCGATGTCGCCAACCGGGTCGGGCTGCCGCCCGCGGAACTGGCGCGCTACAACGGCATGAGCCCGACCGACAAGCTGCGCCCCGACGAGGTGCTGGCGCTGCCGCGCCGGGTCGCCGAACCGGCCGGAACCGTCGATATTGCCGCCGTCGCCGGCAGCGCCATCGACGCCGCCCCCGACACCACGCCGGTGGCCACCACGCCGCTGGCCCCCGCGCCCAAACCCGCGCCGCAGACCGGGACAGAGCCGGTGCGCCACAAGGTGGCGCGGGGCGAAACCGCCTATACCATCTCGCGGCTCTACCAGGTGCCGGTGAAATCGCTGGCCGAATGGAACGGGCTGGGGTCCGATTTCGCCGTGCGCGAGGGGCAGTACCTGCTGATCCCGGTGAAAAATCAGCCCGCGCCGCAGGCGACCGCCGCCGCCGTGACCGCCCCAGGCGCCGGGTCGCCCACTCCGACCCCGCCGAGCGCCACCGCGCCGCTGCCGGATGAGAAAGTCGCCGTCGAGGCGCCGGAGAAACCCAGGATCGAGGTCGAGGAGCCGACCCGCAAGTCGACCGCGCAGATGACGATGCCGGTGCAGGGCAAGATCATCCGCACCTATTCCAAGGGCAAGAACGACGGCATCGACATCGCCGGTACCGCCGGGGCGCCGATCGTGGCCGCCGATGCCGGCACCGTGGCCGCGATCACCGCCGATGCCGACAAGGTGCCCATCATCATCCTGCGCCACGGCGGCAATCTGGTCAGCGTCTACGCCAATGTCGACAAGATCGAGGTCAACAAGGGCGACACCGTCAAGCGCGGCCAGACGATTGCGCGGCTCAGGGGCGGCGACAAGGCCTATATCCATTTCGAAGTGCGCGACGGCTTCGACAGTCTCGACCCGATGCCCTACCTGCAATAGCGGTGAACGGCGCGCCGCGCCGTGCCTGCGGCGCGAGTATTTGCAAAGAGATGAAAGGGGACGCGGGCGCAGCGCGTGGGTTTACCCGCGCGCTGCCGGGCCCAACCGGGCGAGGGGCATCTTTGATGCCGTGAGGCCGGGCGGGAGCGCGCCGGTGCGGCGCTCAGGGCTGTTGCGGGGCCATCTGCCTGAGGTAATCGGCATAGCTGCGGCCGGGTTCATCGACGAAAAGCTCGGGCAGCGGCGTTGTGGATTCAATAAGGTCGACGCGGAACACCCTGAAATCGTTACGCAACTCGCACCAGGCCGTCAGTGTCCAGACGCGGCCCCAGTATTCCATGTGCAGGGGCCGGATGGTCCGGTCGGTCAGCGTGCCGTCGATCCGGCGGTAGGCCAGGCGCAGTTTCTGCCGCCCCTTGATGGCGCTGCGCAGCGCCGCCATGTGGCTGAAGCCGCGCGCCGCATCGGCAAAGGGGTAGACCGCGAATTTCCAGGCATC
This sequence comes from Seohaeicola saemankumensis, assembly GCF_020171285.1. Lineage (GTDB taxonomy): Bacteria > Pseudomonadota > Alphaproteobacteria > Rhodobacterales > Rhodobacteraceae > JAIUZI01. Next base: position 349,082 of record NZ_JAIUZI010000002.1, on the reverse strand, counting down.
GGCCTCGGCCACGGTCTGGGTCGGCAGCACCGCGTCGATCTTGTCAGCCAGTGAAAGCGCGGCGGATTTCAGCCCCGGATCGGCGGCCTCGGCCACGATCGCCATGCCGAGGTTCAGCGCCTCCAGCTCCTCTGCCGTCAGGGTCAGCGGCGGCAGGGTGATCGCCTCGCGCACCATGTACCCCACGCCGCGTTCGCCCTCGACCGGGATGCCGCTGGCGGCCAGCGTGTCCATGTCGCGGTAGATGGTGCGCACCGACACCTCCAGCCGGTCGGCGATGTCCTGCGCGCGGTGCAGCCGCCCGTCGCGCAGGATCTGGATGATATCGAACAGGCGGTCGGTGCGGCGCATGGCCGGACCCTGCCATGCCGGCGGCGGCTAGTCCATCCGGCGGGTGATCCGCCCTTGCGACATCGCCACGCTGCCCGGATCGATCATCGCCATGAAGGGGGCGCAGTCGGGCGCGGTCGTCACCTCGCGCGCCGCTGTCTCTGCCGCCGCCTGCGACCGCCAGACCACGTGATCGGTCCAGGTTCCGTCCGGCGCCCGCGACAGGCAGCGCGCCCGCATCTGCCCGCCCTCCCGGAACCGGGTTTCCACCGCGCGGGCGGCGGCGGTGAAGTCCGCCTCCGACCGGCCTTCGATCAGGCGAAAGGTGACGATTTCGGCGACTTCCATTGGCTCTGTCATGAGATTTTCCTTTTCTGAGCGTGAATACGCTCGACCTAACGCCCCTCAACTGACATAAACCTGTCAGTTGAGGGGCCGGCCTTGAAAATCTGCGGCGGTTTCACGGCATGGCGGCGCGATTTCACCCCATTGCCGCTTTTGCGACCCGCCGCGCCCGGCTATGACACGTATCGAAATCCGGCGCGGCCCGTTGGCGCGCCACGCATGTAGGGAGACGGACATGTTGAACAATATCGGCCTTCCCGGCCTTCTTCTGATCGCAGTTGTGGTTCTGGTGCTGTTTGGCCGTGGCAAGATCAGCTCGCTGATGGGCGAAGTCGGCAAGGGCATCACCTCTTTCAAGAAGGGCATCAACGAGGGCCAGAAAGAGCTGGAAGAGGACGCCAGCGACCTGGCCAAGGACGTGACCCCGCAGTCGGAAACCGACAAAGACAAGGCGTAACCGCCCATGTTCGACCTTGGCTGGACCGAGCTGCTGCTGATCGGCATCGTGGCGCTGATCGTGGTGGGCCCAAAGGATCTGCCGGTGCTCTTTCGCAATGTCGGGCGCTGGGTGGGCAAGGCGCGCGGCATGGCGCGCGAGTTCAGCCGCGCCATGAACGATGCCGCCGACGAGGCCGGTGTCAACGACATCGCCAAGGGCATCAAGACCGCCACCAACCCGGTGGGCGCGGCGATGGACGGGGTCAAGGACGCCGCGCGCGACCTGACCGACAGCATGAACCCGACCAAGTTCGACACTGCCACCGAACCGGGTAGCAAACCCGGTGCCAATCCGGGCAGCGAAACCGCCAAACTGTCGGCGGAACGCGCTGAAAACGCCAAGAAAATCCAGGCTGCCGCCGCCCGCAAGGCGGCCGAGCGCAGGGCCAAGGAAGCCGCCGACGCGCTGGCCAAGGCCGACGAGATGCAGGCGGCACTGGAACCCAAGTCCGAGACCGACACATGAGCCAGACCGACGAGATCGACGATACCTCAGCGCCGCTGATCGAACATCTGGCCGAGCTGCGCACGCGGCTGATCCACTGCGTGATCGCCTTTCTGGTCGGCATGGTGATCTGCTTTACCGTGGCGACCCCGATCTTCAACTTTCTCACCGCGCCGCTGTGCCAGGTGCTGGCCGAACGCGGCCAGGACTGCGGGCTGATCTTCATCTCGCCGCAGGAAGGCTTCTTTGTCGCGATCAAGGTCTCGCTCCTGGGCGGCTTCATCCTGTCCTTCCCCTATCTGGCGATGCAGATGTGGCGTTTTGTGGCGCCGGGGCTCTACAAGAACGAAAAAGGGGCGTTCCTGCCCTTCCTGATCTCTTCGCCCTTCATGTTCCTCGCCGGCGCCAGCTTTGCCTTTTACGTGGTGACGCCGCTGGCCTATGACTTCTTCCTCGGCTTCCAGCAGTTCGGCGCCGAAGGCGAGGCCGTCGCTGACGGTCAGGCGCCGCTGTCGGTGGTGTTCCAGGGCTCGGCGCAGGAATACCTGAACCTGACGATCAAGTTCATCGTGGCCTTTGGCCTGTGCTTCCAGCTGCCCGTCCTGCTGACCCTGATGGGCAAGGTCGGGCTGGTCAGCGCCGAGGGGCTGGGCGGCGTGCGCAAATATGCCGTGGTGGCGATCCTCGTGCTCGCCGCGCTGGTGACGCCGCCCGACGTGATCACCCAGGTCATTCTCTTCGTGGTGGTCTACGGTCTCTACGAGGTGTCCATCTTCCTCGTCCGCCGGGTCGAAAATCAGCGCGAGGCGAAACTCCGCGCCCAGGGCTATTACGACGACGAGGACGAAGATCCGCTGATGGCCGAGTTCGACGAGGACGACAAGTAAGCCTCGCGTGCCATGGCACTGCAGAACGCGGGCGCAGGCGGATATCCCCTGTGCCCGCCGTTCGTTGACGAACCGTTAACGGGTCCCGCGTGTTCCGGCCGCCGGAGATTTGTACAAAACGTCAAAACCCTGTTTCGGAACCGGTACAAAACGGTCAAATCCGGGATCCGCCGCCCTTGCCGCCGGGTCGCGAACATGGTTTTTAACCGGCGCCGCAGAACAAGGACACCGCCATGGATCAGACCGCTTTGACCCGCATCGCCGACGCGCTCGAACGCATGGCGCCGCCGCCCGGCGCGGCCCCCGATTTCGACGCCGCCCCGGCCTTTGTCTGGCACGTCGATCCCGACCGCCTGGAACCGGTTCCGCAGGTCAACCGGGTGGGGTTGGAGCTGCTCGTGGGCATCGACCGCTCGCGCGATACGCTGCTCGAAAATACCCGCCGGTTCGCTGCCGGATATGCGGCGAACAACGCCCTGCTCTGGGGCGCGCGCGGCATGGGAAAATCAAGCCTTGTCAAGGCGATACATGCCGAGATCAACGCCGATCACCCGGCCCTGAAACTGGTCGAGCTACAGCGAGAGGACCTGCCCTCGGTCGGGCGTCTGCTAAACCACCTGCGCGCGGCGCCGCAGCGGTTTGTCCTGTTCTGCGACGACCTCTCCTTCAGCCACGACGACCAGCACTACAAGAGCCTCAAGGCGGTGCTCGACGGCGGCATCGAGGGCCGCCCGGAAAACGTCGCCTTCTATGCCACCTCCAACCGCCGCCACCTGATGCCGCGCGACATGATCGAAAACGAACGCTCCAGCGCCATCAACCCCTCCGAAGCGGTCGAGGAAAAGGTCTCTCTCTCCGATCGCTTCGGTCTCTGGCTCGGCTTCCACCCCTGCACCCAGGACGAGTATCTTGCGATGATCGACCGCTACTGCACAGCATATGGTGTGCAGGTGGCGCCAGATGTCCTGCGGGCCGAGGCAATCGAATGGCAGGCCACGCGCGGATCCCGCTCCGGTCGGGTCGCCTGGCAGTTCTTCACCGACCTGGCCGGACGGCATGAAATCAGCGTGAGCTGAGCGTCAAACGCCGTTTTCTTGCAAAGAAAACGCACCGGAATTTTTCAAAAATTCCGGCTCAGGACGCCGCCGTCGGGAAGACAAAGCAGCGGTCGCGCCGCACCGTCAGCCACATGACCCGCCCCGTTGCCGGCAAAAAAACGTTTGGAACCGTAGCCTTAAGAACGGATCCGTCATGGTCCATGCGAAATTCGACCAGGCTTTCATGGCCCAGGAATCGGGCCCGTTCTACCACCCCGCGCGCGGCCACGCCCTCGGCCGGCGTCGGCAAGGGGCCGGTGCCGCCCCGGTCAAAATCCAGCCTGACGTGCTGTGGCCGGAACACGATGTCCACATCGGTCCCGTCAGGCACTCCCGGCGCCAGGAAGCGGCCAAAGGGCGTGTTTGCCAGCGCGCCATTCACCTGGCTCTTCAACACATTGATATCGCTGAAAAAGGCCACTGCGGCGCGATCCGCCGGGCGGGTGTAGACATTGTAGGGCGCCCCCTGTTGCACGATCTTTCCATCGCGCATCAGGGCAATCTCGTCGGCCATCCGCATCGCCTCTTCCGGCTCGTGTGTGACCAGCAGAACGGCGGTGTCTTCCTCTTTCAATAGGCTCAGGGTTTCGTCCCGGATGCCGTCGCGCAACCGGTTGTCGAGCCCGGAAAACGGCTCGTCCATCAGCATGATCCGGGGGCGCGGCGCCAATGCGCGCGCCAGGGCCACCCGCTGCTGCTCGCCGCCCGACAACTGGTGGGGAAAATGGTCGATGTGGCGCAGCAGGTCGACCCGCGTCAACAGGGCCTCGACCCTCGCCCGCTTTTCGCTCCGGCTTCCGCTTTTGAGTCCGAAAGCCACGTTATCGGCAACGCTAAGATGCGGAAATAACGCGAAATCCTGGAACATCAGCCCGATTTCACGACGTTCGGGCGGCACCCGAAAGATGGTATCGCAGATCAGCTTGCCATCGACCCAGATCTCGCCCGAATCCTGCATTTCGACACCGGCGATCATGCGCAGGGTCGTGGATTTACCGCACCCGGACGGCCCCAGCAGGCAGGTCACCTGTCCGGCCTGAATGGCGAGCGAGACGTCGTCCACCACGCGCTGCCCGTTAAAGTCGCGCACCAGATTGCGGATTTCCAGCCGTGGCGGCCGCGGCGTTTCGGTCATTGGCCTGTCTGCTGCCCCTTTGCCGGATCCCGATCAAAACCATCGGACTTCAGGCGCAGATAGCAACCCCACCGCCCCGGCGCAAGGGACCCGAGCGCGTCAGCCAGCGATCACGCACCGAAAAAACGCCGTGTTCTAACGCCGTGTTCTCAGGCGCTATAGGCCATGTCCTGTCCGCAGCACATCGGCGACTTGATCTTGCCTTCGCATTTGGGGCAACGCGAGATCTGCACAGAAGTCCCATCGGGCTTGGTCAGCGTGTCATTGACCAGCGGTTCGTTGCAATCTGCGCAGGTCGCGTTCACACCCATGTTGCAGACGGCGCAGCGATAAGTTGCCATGAAATTCAGTCTCCCTGTCAAAGAACCACGCCGCTGTTCGCTGCGCGTCGCCCGGAATTTCGGACACCGCGCCGGGTGGTTCACCCAAGTCTAGGCCGGGGGAGCGTCTCAAGGCAACATTGTATTGCAATGGGTTACCCGCCGCGCAAGTCAAAGCTTTGGGCCGCGCACAGCCTGCCATTGACCTGGATTTCCAGCAGGTGCTCGCCGGGAACAAGGGTAAAGGTGGTGGCGTTGCCCTTCAACGGGTGCCGCTTGTCCATAACCAGCGTTTCCCCCGCTGGTACCACGCCTTGCTTGAGCTTGAACACCTTCGACGACGACTTGCCGTTGGGCCGTTGAAAGTGGAGCACGTAGTCCACCAGAACCGGCGTTCGCACCGCCGCTTTCAAACGGCAGGTAAACCGCAGCGCGTCATTGATCGCCACGTCGCCCGGCGCGATCTCAAGCGAAACCTCGACCTGCGCGTCCGGATCGTAGCCCAGCATCGACAGCGCGCCCGGATGTCCCGATTTGACCAGACCGCGCAGGGCATGAGCGGTCATCCACCGCAGTTCTGGTGCAGCCTGCCGGCCCTCGCGCGCCCAGTCTTGCAACCGCTCGACAACCAGATCGGGCTCTTTTTTTGTGATGTCGTTCAGATGGTTGGCCACCGACCGGGTGACAAAACGCGCCGGATCCGCATGCAGCCGGTCCAGCAAAGGCAGCGGCTCGCGCAGATCCAGCCCCACTGCCTGTCCCCATGGCAGCCGTGGCCGGGTGCCTTCGCTGACCAGCCGCCGGACATGATAGCTGGGATGGCCGGCCCAATCCTGCATCCGCTCGAGCACAAGCTCCGGCCAGTCATTCAGAAACGGGCGGATCGCCCATTCCATGGAAAACCTCTGGGTCAGCTCCTCCAGCAAGTCCAAGGACAGGTCCGGATGATCCCGCAATCCGGCCGCAACCACGAATTCGCCCAGGGGCGCATAGATGAAGTCGCCGAAATCATCGTCCGTCAGGGTCGGGTCCAGTGGCGGCGGCAGAGCCGCGCGCAGCACCGGCGCGATCTCCGGCAAGGGTCTGGAAAGCTGCGCCCGAAGGCAGTCGGCGATCCAGGAAATCCGCGCCTTCAGTTCCAGTTCCGGCAGGCGGGACATGACCTGCGTCTCAAAGCCGCCGGTATCGAAATCATCGCTCGCGGCACCAAAAAGGCCCGCCAGATGGCGAACCTTTTCAGCGTTAAACAGTTGGTCTTTCAGCGAAAACCCCTGTGCCATCTTACATGGTCAGGTTGGTGCCGCCACCGTCGGCCAGCAGGTTCTGCCCAACGATGAAACCCGCCTGCTGCGAACACAGGAAAGCGCAGGCCGCACCGAACTCGGCCCGGGTGCCATAGCGGCGCGCGGGAATGGTGGCGGCACGTTCTGCCCGCGCCTCGTCCAGCGTGATGCCCTTCTGCTTGACCACCCCGCCATCCAGCGCATCGGCACGGTCGGTGGCATGGATCCCGGGCAGAAGGTTGTTGATGTTCACGCCGTATTGCGCGACCTGGCGCGCCGTGCCGGCAACGTATCCGGTCAGCCCGGTGCGCGCTGAATTCGACAGACCCAGAACCGCGATCGGCGCCCTTACGGACTGTGACGTGATGTTGACCACCCGGCCCCACCCCTTGTCGATCATGCCGGGCATCAGCGCCTTCATAAGGGCGATCGGCGTCAGCATGTTCGCGTCCAGCGCCTTGATGAAATCCTCGCGGTCCCAGTCGCTCCACATGCCCGGCGGCGGACCGCCTGCGTTGTTGACCAGAATGTCGACGCCTTCGGCGGCCTCGATCAGCTTGGCCTGCCCGTCTTGGGTGGTGACGTCGATGGCGACGGTCTGCACGTCCACGCCGTAGGCATCGCGGATCGCCTGCGCGCTGGCCTCAAGCGCCTCGGAGCCGCGCGCGTTCATCACCAGATCGACACCCTCGGCCGCCAGCGCCTCGGCACAGCCAAGCCCCAGCCCCTTGCTGCTGGCGCATACCAGCGCACGTTTGCCTGCAATCCCCAGATCCATCTCATATCTCCCAGATTTGACTGTCTCGTCCCGTGGATTATCACCGACACCTGCAGCAATGCCAGCATTTCACCCGCGAAATGGCCGACATCCGCCATAATCTGGCTGTAACACCAGTTGTCAGAAGGGAAAATTCTCCCCAGATTGATTGGCAGAGCAAATTGGCAGAGCACCCGTGACCCAGTCCGACCATCATATCCAGGCCATTACCGTTTACCGGGCCGAAGATTTCGTGGTCACAGACGGCGCGCATCTGGGTGATGGAATGTCCATTCTCGAAGAGCTGGTTCCCGACGATATCTATGGTCTGCGCCATGGCGCCAAACGCCAGCGCCTGGCCCTGAAAACGCTGGGCGACGGCCATTTCGCCGTGGCCGAAGGCAGCGAAATTGGCATGCCGGGCGCTGCGCTGCATCTGGATTGCGCGGTCAAGCTGATGTCGCCTGACGGGCTGACTTCGGATGCGCTGGTGTTGGTCGAAGTCGACCCGGCGCAAACCATTTCGGCGATCTACATGCTGCCGCTGGCGCCGATCCAACCCAAAACGGACTATACGCTGGTGGGCATGGACCGTGACAGCGCGCGGCGCAAGTTCGCGCAGGTCGCTTGTGTCTCCTTTACCCGTGGGACCCATATTACGATGGCCTCGGGGCGGCAGGTACCGATCGAGGATTTGACAGTCGGCGATCGAGTTCTGACCCGCGACGATGGTGCGCAGGCGATCCGCTGGATCGGCCAGAGCACGACACGCGCGGTGGGTGACTTTGCCCCCATCGTGATCACCGCCGGGGCGCTGAACAACGAAAACGACCTTGTCGTCAGCCCCGACCACCGGCTGTTCGTCTACCAGCGCAGCGACGAAATCGGTGCTGGCCAGTCCGAAATCCTGATCAAGGCACGGCATCTGGTCAACGGCGAGACGGTCTATGTGCAGGACGGCGGGTTTGTCGATTACTTCCAGATCCTGTTCGATCGCCACCACATCATCTATGCCGAAGGCATCGCCGCCGAGTCGCTGCTGGTTGATCCGCGCACCAGGCCGGCCCTGCCCCCCGAGTTGCTGGAAAAACTGGGCGGGCTGCTGCCCGGCCACCGCCGCGACAGCCACGGTCTGGACGTTCAGCGGACGCTGCTGGACCGGCCCGACGCCATTGAACTGCTGCGCCGGGCCTCGCTGCGCTGACGTCAGTAATAGAACTCCTCGCGGGTGATCTTGCCGCCTGACAGGTGGTACACGCCGACCTCTTCCATTTCGCTGACGGTTCCGGTGGCTTTTTCGCGGACCTTGAGACGGAAAATGACGGCGAACCGGTCCTCGCCATGCATCATCGGGCCGATGATATCGCCATCCAGCATCTCCATGCTGGAGTCCCACCAGTCATGCTTGGCCTTGATGGCATCGAGGCCTCGCGCCTCGCGGCCCTGCCCCATGTCCTCGGGTTCGACCGACACCGCGTCGTCGGCATACAAAACATCCAGATTGGCGCGGGTCCGGTCCTCGCGGCAGCCCGCCACCAGTTCCTGGGCAATGTCCTTGGGGGTCATACACTCTCTCCACCATTAATGTTCACTTAATGTTCCCATTAATGCCATGGCGTCCCGATTCGAGAAAGACAAGTTTTTGTGACGGGATACAGGTGCGTCCGCGCCGTTGTTCTTGCCTCTGGCCGAAACCTTACCTATACGCGCGTCCATGCTGGATACGCCTACAAATCGCCCTGACTTGCCGCCCGAAATCGCGCGGCGGCGCACCTTTGCCATCATCTCTCATCCGGATGCCGGCAAGACCACGCTGACGGAAAAATTCCTGCTCTATGGGGGCGCGATCCAGATGGCCGGCCAGGTCCGCGCCAAGGGCGAAGCGCGGCGCACAAGATCAGACTTCATGCAGATGGAAAAGGACCGGGGCATCTCGGTTTCGGCCTCGGCAATGTCGTTCGATTACAATGACTTCCGCTTCAACCTTGTTGACACCCCAGGCCACAGCGATTTCTCCGAGGACACCTATCGCACGCTGACGGCGGTGGACGCCGCGGTAATGGTGATCGACGGCGCCAAGGGGGTGGAAAGCCAGACCCGCAAGCTGTTCGAGGTCTGCCGCCTGCGCGACCTGCCGATCCTGACCTTCTGCAACAAGATGGACCGCGAAAGCCGCGATGTTTTCGATATCATCGACGAGATCCAGGAAAACCTCGCTATCGACGTGACCCCGGCCAGCTGGCCCATCGGACAGGGGCGCGATTTTGTCGGCTGTTACGACATTCTGCGCGACCGGCTCGAGCTGATGGACCGGGCCGACCGCAACAAGGTGGCGGAATCGATCAAGATCGACGGTCTGGACGACCCGAAACTGGCCGAACATGTCCCCGCGCACCTGCTTGAACAGCTCACCGAAGAGCTTGAGATGGCGCGCGAACTGCTGCCCAAACTCGACCCGAAATCCGTGCTCGAAGGGCATATGACGCCGATCTGGTTCGGCTCGGCGATCAACTCCTTTGGGGTCAAGGAACTGATGGACGGCATCGGCCTCTACGGGCCGGAACCGCAAATCCAGTCCGCTGTTCCACGGCATGTTTCGCCTGAGGAATCAAAGGTGTCCGGCTTTGTGTTCAAGGTTCAGGCCAATATGGACCCCAAGCACCGCGACCGGGTTGCCTTTGTCCGAATGGCCAGCGGTCACTTCAAGCGCGGCATGAAACTGACCCATGTTCGAACCAAGAAACCGATGGCGATATCGAACCCGGTGCTGTTTCTGGCAAGTGACCGGGAACTGGCCGAGGAGGCCTGGGCAGGCGATATCATCGGCATCCCCAACCACGGGCAATTGCGCATCGGCGACACGCTGACCGAAGGCGAGGCGATCCGGGTCACCGGTATCCCGTCCTTTGCGCCCGAACTGCTGCAGGGCGTGCGCGCCGGCGACCCGATGAAGGCCAAGCATCTGGAAAAGGCCCTGATGCAGTTCGCCGAGGAAGGCGCGGCCAAGGTCTTCAAACCCTCGATCGGGTCGGGCTTTGTCGTCGGTGTCGTGGGCCAGTTGCAGTTCGAAGTGCTCGCCAGCCGGATCGAGCTGGAATACGGCCTGCCCGTACGCTTTGAACAGAGCCAGTTCACCAGCGCCCGCTGGGTTAACGGCGACAAACAGGCCGTTGATAAATTTGTGAATTCCAACAAGCAGCATATCGCGCATGACCACGATGGCGACATCGTCTACCTGACGCGGCTGCAATGGGACATCGACCGGGTGGAACGCGATTTTCCGGAGGTGAAGCTGACCGCGACCAAGGAAATGATGGTCTGATCTCAATGACCGGCACCGGGGAAACACCACGCATCACGGTTCCGGTTCCGGCCGAGCTGGTCATGCGGGACCCGGAGCGACTGCGGTGGGGCACGGTGTCGACGATCAAGGCACCGCTGCGCGCCATCGCCCGGTTCGCGGCCTGGCACCTGGATCTGGGTGCCTCGGAAATTCACATTTTTCTGGACGAACCAGATGCGCGGACCGAGGCGTTTTTTGCCCCGCATCCGGCCATACACCTGACCCGCTGCGACGATGCCTATTGGCGGGGCAAACCGGAACGGGCACGGTCATCACATCAACTGCGACAGGCCTTCAACGCCTCGCGGTGTTACCGCAAAGCGGATGTTCACTGGCTGGCGCATATCGACGTCGACGAATTCCTGCTGTGCGACGAACCGCTTGCCCCGCTGCTGGCTGCGGCACCAGACGATGCCGCCTTTGCCAATCTGCGCCCGGCCGAGATGCTGGCCCAGCCGGACCCCTGGAACGGTGAGAGCTATTTCAAACGCCCCAGGCGCGAGGCCGGGCTGACCAAGTCCGAGATGGCCAGAATCTACCCGGAGTTCGGCCCCTACGTTCCCGAAGGCTTCCTGGGGTACGACAGCGGCAAGAACATCGCGCGCACCGGTCTGCCCGATATCAGGTTCGGCATCCACGGGCTCAAGCGCAAGGGCGCCAAGCTGGACAACGGACAGTTGCTGACCAGCGTGCACGTCGGCCACGCCCATGCCCCGACCTGGGAGATCTTTCGCCACCACTTTGAATTCCGAATGCAGCGCGGTTCGTACCGCAAGAAACCTGATGATCCCATGCGGTTGCAGGATGTATTCGAAGTCATTCTGGAGGCCGAGGGTGAAACCGGGCTGCGGCGTTTCTATGACGAGATGTGCGCCGCGACCCCGGACCTCCTGCAGCGGCTGCGCGACAACGGGCTGTTGTTGACGGTCCGGATGGATCTGGATGCCAAGGTCGCCCGCTGGTTTGGGGACCTGCCGGCGTGACGAAACCGCCGCACCCCGGCGGCGGGTAGGCACACCGGGCCGATCGCCCCTTGATGCGAGGGGTCGGCGGCGAAATGATGGCCTGACGTTTACCCGAAGCAACAGGTATTGCGATAGGCTTCCGCCCATGGATCTGGATCAGACACTCTATCCCGGCGGCTATTACCACATCATGCGGTTTCTCGACCGCAAGGAAACGCCCTTTACCGATCCGCTCAGCCTGCTGCCGCCCGAGAACGTCGACCTGACGCAGCTAGCCGGTCGCATGTTGCCTGACGCACCGGAACCGCCCCCCGGCGACTGGACCGACCCGGCAGCCAAGGACGCCGAAATGCGACACCTGCTGGCCGGTCAAAGCGAACTGGCGCTGTTGCATGCGCTGACCATCGCCATCCTGCGCCGGCGCGACCCGCCTGACCGCGCCCGTGCCCTGTTTTTGCGAATGTGGCGCGAACAGGGGGTGTTTCTGGCGCGGGAACTGCCGGTGCGCTGGCTGGTCTCTGCCGCAACCACCTTTGCCGATCACGGCGACACGATGGATCAGCGTCTGGGCGGGCTCGGGCTGTCGATGCTGTTTGATCTGGTAACGTTGCATGACAGCGAACGGCGGTTGTCGGGCCGCCCCAACGACAGCGGATTCCCGCGGGTCAAAGGCAAGAAACGGGGCTCCATGGCCTTTGACATGTATGCCTATCCCCTGCCGGTTGGCGACACCGACCGCTATATGCTGGCGCGGCTGTGGCGCTATACCGAGAACGACGCCGTGCTGCATCCTCTGGGCAAGCGTCTGATGCACATGGTCATGACCGATCCGCGCAGCATCTTTGGACGCATCCAACGCTACAAGAAAAGGCGGCCACCCGATGGATCCTGACCCGACCGTGACACCCGCCAAATGGGGGCTGGTCAGCACGATCAAGGCCGACACAGCGGACATTCTGGACTATGCCGCCTACCACATCGAGCTGGGCGCCCACCGGCTGTACCTGTACCTGGACGAAGCCAACCCCGAGGCCTTTGCCCTGCTCAAGGCACACCCGAAAGTTCGGGTTTTCACCTGCGACGCCGCCCACTGGAAAAAGTTGGGGCAGAAACGGTCAGGAAAACATCAGGTGCGCCAGACCGCCAACGCCACGCACACCTATGGCCGCAAGGCCGAAGTCGACTGGTTGATCCACATGGATGTGGACGAGTTCCTGTGGCCCGATGCACCGCTGTCAGACCTGCTGGGCGCCCTGCCCGAGGACGTGCTCTGCGCGCGCACCCGGCCAATCGAGGCGCTGGCCGGGGATGGCACACTGTTCAAGGGGTTCATTCCCTCGGGGCCGGACCGGGAGGCGACGGTCGAGAGAATCTATCCCAGTTTCGGCCGATACGTGAAAGGCGGCTTCATGAGCCACCTGGCCGGCAAACTCTTCGTTCGCACCGGCCTCGGGCCGCTGACCGTCAGGATTCACAATGTGTTTCGCGGAGAGGAAATGAATCCCGGTGAGGCGGAACTGGACATGGTTGCGCTGTGTCACTGCCATGCCAAGACCTGGGAAGACTGGCGCGACGCCTTCCGCTACCGGTTGGAAAGCGGATCGTACCGGGCCGAACTGGCCCCGGCCCGGCCTCGCGATCAGGGCGGCATGACCCTTCACGAGGTTCTGACCCTGATCGAGGCCGAAGAAGGCGACAAAGGGCTGCGGGCCTTCTACGATGAATTCTGCGCCGCGACGCCACAGCTGTGCGCCGCGCTGCGCGCGGAAGGATTGCTTCGGGAATGCAATCTCCAGCTTGATGCGAAACGACAAAAACAATTTCCGAGTTTCGGTTAGATTGTTGCAATAACGGAAACAACCAGCCGGAAAACGCGCCTTTCGCTGCTTCTGTTTGACCCGTCCTCAGGATTTTGTTATGCCCCGCTCACGCCGAAGGGGCACTGTTGCGCCTGACCATACGGGTCCGGCGACTGTAAGACGTGCGGGCCCAGTCAGTGTCCGCGAAATGCGGAAACATATGACAAAATTTAGCGATCTGAACCTGAGTCCCAAGGTGTTGAAGGCCATCGAAGAGGCCGGATACGATTCCCCAACGCCGATTCAGGCCGGAGCCATTCCCCCTGCCCTCGAAGGCAAGGACGTCTTGGGCATCGCCCAGACAGGAACCGGAAAAACCGCCAGCTTTACGCTGCCGATGATCACCCAACTGGCCCGTGGCCGCGCCCGTGCGCGCATGCCGCGCAGCCTGGTGCTGTGCCCGACCAGGGAACTGGCGGCACAGGTGGCGGAGAACTTTGATACCTACGCCAAGCACGTAAAGCTGTCCAAGGCGCTGCTAATCGGCGGCGTGTCATTTGGCGAGCAGGACAAGCTGATCGACAAGGGCGTCGACGTGCTGATCGCGACACCCGGTCGCCTGCTGGACCATTTCGAGCGCGGCAAGCTGCTGTTGACCGGGGTTCAGGTCATGGTGGTGGACGAAGCCGACCGGATGCTGGATATGGGGTTCATTCCCGATATCGAACGCATCTTTTCGCTGACACCCTTTACCCGGCAGACGCTGTTTTTCTCGGCCACGATGGCGCCTGAGATCGAGCGTGTTACCAACACCTTCCTGTCGGCCCCGGTGCGCATCGAAGTGGCCCGCCAGGCCACCGCTTCGGAAACCATCGAACAGGGCGTGGTCATGTTCAAGGGGTCGCGCCGCGACCGCGAGGCCAGCGAAAAACGCAAGCTGCTGCGCGCGCTGATCGACGGTGAAGGCGAAAAATGCACCAACGCGATCATCTTCTGCAACCGCAAGACGGATGTGGATATCGTCGCGAAATCGCTCAAGAAATACGGCTATGACGCGGCGCCAATTCACGGCGATCTGGACCAGAGCCAACGCACAAGGACGCTGGACGGCTTCCGCGAAGGGGCACTGCGCTTTCTTGTTGCCTCGGACGTGGCGGCGCGCGGGCTGGATGTGCCATCGGTCAGCCACGTATTCAACTTTGACGTCCCGAGCCATGCCGAAGACTACGTTCACCGGATTGGACGCACAGGCCGCGCCGGTCGTGACGGCAAGGCAATGATGATTTGCATTCCGCGCGATGAAAAGAACCTGGCTGATATCGAGAGCCTGATCCAGAAAGAGATCCCGCGTCTCGACAATCCGCTGAAGTCCGCCAAGGCAACCGGCGAAGAGGCTGGCGAAGCTCCTACGCCTGCAAAGAAATCATCGTCGCGCAGCCGGTCGTCGTCCAGGAAAACCGCCGAAAAACCGGTCGAACCGGCGACAGAAGCCGAAATGACCACCGAGCCGGCCAAGTCCGACACGCAGGACAAGCCCAAGCGCTCGCGCAGCAGCAAGTCCGACCGGTCGCGCCGGGACGACAACCGCGGCGGAAAAGTCGTCGGCATGGGCGATCATCTGCCCAGCTTTATCGCGCTCAGCTTTGAAGAACGCCGCGCGGTCTAAGCCATTTCAGAATATACGAAAAAGGCCGCGCCCCTGTCAGGACGCGGCCTTTTCTTGGTTTGGTCCCTACAAAATCATCAAGCCATCCGGCTGATGATCACGGACACCTCGGGTTTCTTGCCGATTTCGCTCATTGCTGACTGACGGGCGATCCGGCGCAGTTCACCTTCGAGCTTGTCATCGTCGCGCCGCGTTTTGGCCCCGGCCCGCATCAGGAACTGGGTCAGATCCTCTTCCAGCACTTCGACAAGGCTGGCCCTGGATGTGCCGGTTTCCGGCAACCCCTTGATCTCGCACCAGGCTTCACCCAGTGGTTCGTCATCTTCGTCAAGGATAACGGTAACGACCACATGCCCGTTCAGCGCCATGCGGATGCGGTCGCGCACCACCCCGTCCAGGGCGCCGATCTTGACAGAGCCGTCCAGATAGGTGCGCCCGGTTTCAATGTAATCGGCAACCGACGGCGCGTTGCCGGTCAGGTCGATCATCATGCCGTTGACCGCCACGATCGACTGCATGCCCGCATCGGCGGCCAGTTTCGCGTGTTCGCGCAAATGCCGGTGCTCGCCATGCATCGGAATCACCATCTGGGGCCGAACAATTCCGTGCAGCTGTTCCAGATCGGGCCGGTTGGCGTGGCCGGACACATGGTAGCGACCGCTGGAGTCATCCACCACGTCGACGCCTTTTTCACTGAACTGGTTCATGATGCGGATCACGCCGCGTTCGTTGCCCGGGATGGTCTTGGACGAGAACAGGAACAGATCGCCCTCTTTCACCTCGATCCCCCGGTATTTGCCGCGCGCAAGCTGGGCACTGGCCGCGCGGCGTTCGCCCTGGCTGCCGGTGACCAGCAACAGCAGGTTGTCACGCGGCATCTCGGTGGCCTCTTCGGGGCTGACCACCGGTGGGAACCCCGCCAGCACGCCTGTCTCCACCGCCGCTTCGATCATCCGGCGCATCGCGCGGCCCAGCAGAACCACCGACCGGCCAGCCCGTTGCCCGGCCTCGGCCAGTGTTTTGACGCGGGCCACGTTGCTGGCGAATGTCGTGGCGATCACCATCCCGGTCGCCGCCGAGATCAGTTTTTCGATTTCGGGCCCCACCTCGATCTCGGACCGGCCGGGATTTGGCGAAAACACATTGGTGCTGTCGCAGATCAGCGCCTTGACGCCGCCCTTGCTGATCTCCTGCCAGACCGCCGGCTCAAAGGGTTCTCCGACGACCGGCGTCGGGTCCAGCTTGAAGTCACCGGAATGGATCACCCGGCCGGCGGGGCTGTCGATAATCAGTGCCGCGCTTTCGGGAATTGAATGCGACATCGGCAGGAAACCGACGCTCAGCGGCCCGGCCTCGATCGTTTCGGGCCAGGGCAAGGCGGTCAGAACAGCGTCCTCGGGATGGCCGTGTTCTTCCATCTTGCGGCGTGCGATGTTGGCGGTGAACGCACGCGCATAGACCGGTGCCCCAAGCTCGCGATAAAAATGCGCGATGGCGCCGACATGGTCTTCGTGCGCGTGGGTGATAAAGACCGCCTCGAGCCGGTCCGCGCGCTCTTTCAACCATGTCATGTCCGGCAGGATCAGATCCACGCCGGGCGTGCCGTCCATGTCGGGAAAAGTCACGCCTAGGTCGACGAGGATCAACCGTTCCTTGTCCGGCGCGCCATAGCCATAGACATAGGCGTTCATCCCAATTTCGCCCGCCCCGCCGAGGGGCAGGTAAATCAATCGTTCACTGCTCATGTGTTCCCGTGGTCCTTGTTGTACTGGTGGATCACGGTCAGCCCGTGCATGGTCAGGTCATCTTCGATGGTGTCGAACAGCTCTTCGGTCTGCTGGAACAGCGGTGCAAGACCGCCGGTTGCCACCACAGTCATCGGGCGGTCCCGTTCGCCCTTGATCCGATCACATATCTCGCGCACGAGGCCGACGTAACCCCAGAAAATACCAGATTGCATGCAGGCAACAGTATTGGTGCCGATCACGCTTTGCGGTTTCGATATGTCCACATGCGGCAGAGCGGCGGCGGCCATGTGCAGCGCCTCAAGGCTTAGGTTGATCCCCGGCGCGATCACACCGCCGATATAGGCCCCGTCAGAGGCCACCACGTCGAACGTCGTCGCGGTGCCGAAATCGACCACCACCAAATCGCCACCGTGGCGGTCATAGGCACCGGCGGTATTGACCAGCCGGTCCGGGCCGACCTGCGTTCCCGCATCAACCCGCGGCATATGGGGAAGCAGGCACTCCGGCTTGCCCACCACCAGCGGCCGGCAGCCAAAGAACCGGTCGGCAAAGACGCGCAGGTTGAAGACCACCCGCGGAACCGTCGAAGAGATGATGACCTCGGTGATGTCGGCGTCGATGCCATAGTGTTTCACCAGCGTCGAATACCATGTGAAATAGGCATCTGCCGTGCGCGCATGGTGGGTCGAGGTCCGCAGAGTGCAGAGAAATGTCTGCCCGTCCCAGATCGAAAACACGGTATTGGTGTTGCCGCAATCAATGGCCAGAAGCATCGCTGGACCCCCCGAAATAGATATCCGCCGCCGGAATGCTCACGCGGCCCTTGGCGGTGTTTAGGACAAGGTTGCCGGTGGCGTCCACCGTTTCGAATGTGCCGGTTGTTTCCGACGTTGCGGTACGCGCGGTGATCACCTGTCCCAGCCGAGCGGCCCGATCCAGCCATGCGGCGCGGATTGGTGCGAAACCAAAGGTCGCGAACTGGGTCTCAAAGCGGGCAAATGCGGCCGCCAGCTCACCCAGAAAGCTCTCCGGATCGACCTGCACCCCGGTTTCCGAGAGCAATGAGACAGGTCGAAC
The DNA here is from genome assembly GCF_020171285.1 of Seohaeicola saemankumensis. Lineage (GTDB taxonomy): Bacteria > Pseudomonadota > Alphaproteobacteria > Rhodobacterales > Rhodobacteraceae > JAIUZI01. Next base: position 331,387 of record NZ_JAIUZI010000002.1, on the reverse strand, counting down.
CGCACCCGGCTCGACCTGGTCAGCCGGCGGCGCGGCAATCAGGTTGACGCCGATGCCGATCGCCAGATGGGCGACGCTGCCGCCCTGCCCGGTGCTTTCCAGCAGGATCCCGGCGAGCTTTCCACCGTTCAGCAGCACATCGTTCGGCCATTTCAGCGACAGCCCCTCGGCCCGGCCCGTCACCGCAACACAGGCATCGAACAAGGCAAGCGCGGCGACAAAACTGCGCAGCGCCACCTGGTCCGGTGGGCCGTCTGGCCGCATCACCAAAGTGGCGGCCAGGTTCCCGCGCGGATTGGCCCAGGCCCGGCCCCGCCGACCGCGCGCGGCCGTCTGGTGATGGGCCAGGATCCACAGCGGCCCCTGCAGTGTCGGCGCGAGGCGCGCAGCCTCGTTCAGCGTGCTGTCGACCTCGTCCAGCACGTGCAGCCCATAGCCCTGCGGCCAGTTGCTCATAGCAAAAAGGCCCGGTCGGATGACCAGGCCTCCTTTTTCTGTTTCTGCGTCAGATCAGTTGACAAGTGTCGCCGCTGCCGCTGCTGCGGCCCCCTCGACACCGAACTGGTAGAACACGCCGATCAGCATCAGCGCGGCCGACGCCATCAGGGCACCCCACAAGACCGGCGAGTTGTTGCTGTCCAGCTGGCTGTCGGTGTCTTCACCGAAGTACATGTAGAACACGATCCGCAGATAGTAGAAGGCGCCGATAGCCGATGCGACGGCAGAGGCCACCACCAGCCAGATCAGCCCGGCCTGCACACCGGCCTGCCACACGCCCAGCTTGGCAAAGAAGCCCAGCATCGGCGGCACACCGGCCAGAGAAAACATCAGGATCAGAACCGCCAGCGCCTTGCCCGGTTCACGTTTGGCATACTGGCGCAGGGCGTCAATGTTGGTCACCGGCTGACCGTCCCGCTCCATCATCAGGATAAAGGCAAAGGTGCCGACGTTCATGGTGACGTAGATCGCCATGTACATCAGCATCGCCTTGACGCCTGCCTCGGTCCCAGCCGCGAGCCCGATCAGGGCATAACCCATGTGCGCAATCGACGAATAGGCCATCAGCCGCTTGATGTCATGCTGCCCGATCGCCGCGACGGCGCCCAGGAACATCGACATCACCGACAACAGAACGATGACCTGCTGCCAATCGGCCACGGCCCCGCCAAAGGCGTCATGCAGGACCCGTGCGAACAGACCCATCGCCGCCACCTTGGGCGCGGTGGCAAAGAACGCGGTAACCGGCGTTGGCGAGCCCTCGTAGACGTCGGGCGTCCACATGTGGAACGGCACCGCCGAAACCTTGAACGCCAGACCCGAGATCAGGAAGATCAGACCAAAGAGCAGACCCAGCGACACCTCGCCGTGCTGCGTTGTCTGGATGATGCCCGAGAAAAGCGTCGTTCCGGAGAACCCGTAAACCAGCGAGGCACCGTAGAGCAGCAGACCCGAGCTGAGCGCGCCCAGCACGAAATACTTCAGCCCCGCTTCGGTCGAGCGCACGCTGTCGCGGCGCATGGCGGCGACGACGTAGAGCGCCAGCGACTGCAGTTCGAGCCCCATGTACAGCGACATCAGATCTCCGGCGGACACCATCATCATCATGCCGACAGCCGAAAGCGCCACCAGCAGCGGGTATTCGAACCGCAGGAAGTCGCGCCGCGCCATGAAGTCCTGGCTCATCACCAGTACGCAGGCCGCCGACAGCAGGATCGCGACCTTGGCAAAGCGCGAGAAGCCGTCATCGACGAACATACCGCCGAACGCCAGATTGGTGCCGCCTGCCCCGGTGGCGATCCAACCCGCCAGCACGACCATCAGCGCAGCGGTGGTCCAGATCAGTGCGCCCGCCAGCCCGTCCTTCTTGGTATAGACCGCGACAACAAGCGCCAGCATGGCATAAACGGCCAGAACGATTTCCGGCAGGATGATGGTCAGATCGGTGGAGATCATGAACCCGGGCTCCTTAGTGCGAGGCGATCTGGGTCGCAGCTTCCGCTGCGGCCAGTGCAGTGTCAAAGTTCGAAACGAGCGCCGCCGTCGACGGCCCGATGATATCGGTGATCAGCGAGGGATAAACGCCCAGCAGCAGCGTCATCACGATCAGCGGGGCAAAAACGACCCGCTCGCGCGCGCTCATATCGGTGATGGTTTTCAGGCTTTCCTTGATCAGGTCGCCAAAGACCACCCGGCGATAGAGCCAGAGCGCGTAACCGGCGCTGAAGATCACCCCCGTCGCGGCCACGGCCGTGACCCAGGTGTTCTTCTGGAACGTGCCCATCAGCGTCAGGAATTCGCCGACGAACCCGCTGGTGCCCGGCAGACCGACGTTGGCCATGGTGAAGAGCATGAAGACCAGCGCATAGGCCGGCATCCGCACGACCAGCCCGCCATAGGCATCGATGTCGCGGGTGTGCATCCGGTCATAGATCACACCAACGCAAAGGAAGAGCGCCGCCGAGATGAACCCGTGGCTGAGCATCTGAAAAATCGCCCCATCCACGCCCTGCTGGTTGGCCGCAAAGATCCCCATGGTGACAAAGCCCATATGCGCGACCGACGAATAAGCGATCAGCTTTTTCATGTCTTCCTGCACCAGCGCCACAAGCGAGGTATAGACCACGGCAATCGCCGACATCCACAACACCAGCGGTGTCATCACGTCCGCCCCGACCGGGAACATCGGCAGGCTGAACCGCAGGAAGCCATAACCGCCCATCTTCAGCAGGATCGCGGCCAGAACCACGGAACCGGCCGTCGGCGCCTGCACGTGAGCATCCGGCAACCAGGTGTGCACCGGCCACATCGGCATTTTCACCGCAAAGCTGGCAAAGAACGCCAGGAACATCAGCGTCTGCATACCGCCGATCACCTGCACGCCCAGCACGTTCAGCGTGCCGGATGCAAACTGGTGCGTCAGCAGCGTCTCGATATCGGTGGTGCCGGCATCGGCGTACATCGCGACCATCGCCACCAGCATCAGAACCGATCCGAGGAAGGTGTAGAGGAAGAACTTGAACGATGCGTAGATCCGGTCCTTGCCGCCCCAGATGCCGATGATCAGGAACATCGGGATCAGCCCGGCCTCGAAGAACAGGTAGAACAGCACCAGGTCCAGCGCCATGAACACGCCCAGCATCAGCGTTTCAAGCAGCAGGAAGGCGATCATGTATTCCTTGACCCGGGTGGTCACGTTCCAGCTGGCCAGAATGGTCAGCGGCATGATGAACGTGGTCAGCAAGACAAACAGAACGCTGATACCGTCCACGCCCATCTTGTACTTGAGCCCCATCAGCCATTCGCCCTCTTCGACGAACTGAAAGCCGGTGTTGGACGGGTCGAACTGGGCGTAGATCCCCAGCGACACGAGGAAGGTCACCGAGGTGGCGAACAGCGCGACCCATTTGGCGTTGCGTTGCGCGGCCTCGTCGTCACCGCGCAGGAACACGGCAAGGATCGCCGCCGCCAGCGCAGGCACGAAGGTGACGATGGAAAGGATATTGTCCATTAGTGCGCTCCTCCGCCGATCGTCATCCAGGTGACAAGGGCCGCGATGCCCAGCACCATCCAGAAGGCGTAAGTAAAGATGTAACCGGACTGAGCCTTGCCCGCGAGCCGGGTGAAGAAGGGCACCACACCCATGGCAACCCCGTTCAGGAACCCGTCGATCGTGTTGCCGTCACCGCGTTTCCAGAAGAACCGGCCAATGGCCACGGCGGGTTTGACAAAGATCACATTGTAGATCTCGTCAAAGTACCACTTGTTCTTGAGGAACAGGTAGAGCGGGCGCTGGTTTTCCGCCAGACGCGCAGGAATGGTGGGGTTAACGATATAGAACCAATAGGAAATCGCCAGACCGATCAGCATCGCGATAAAAGGCGAGACCTTGACCCATTTCGGGGCCGCGTGGGCATCGTCCAGCACGGTGTTGTCGGGTGCAAAATACAGCGCCCCCTCGCCCGGTTTGCCGACAAAGCCCGCGTGATGTTCTCCGTGGCCGGCATCCGCGCCATGGCCGTCATCGGCGTGGCCATCGGTGGCGTGGCTGTCATCCCCGTGGCCATCGTCGGTTACATGATCGTCACCCGACGCACCGTGCGACGTCGTATCGCCATGCGCGGCCATCTCGGCCACCGGGATGCCATAGAACTTGCCCACCTTGTCGGCGTGACCAAAGAACTGGCCATACCAGATCATACCGGCGAACACCGCGCCGAGCGAGAGCACGCCCAGCGGGATCAGCATGACCATCGGGCTTTCATGCGCGTGGTCATGGGTATGCTTGTCGCCGCGCGGTTCGCCAAAGAAGGTCAGGAAGATCAGGCGCCAGGAATAAAAGCTGGTCATGCCCGCCGCGATCACCAGCAGCCAGAAGCCATAGGCAGACCCGCCCGCATAGGCGCTTTCGATGATGGCGTCCTTGGACAGGAACCCGGCAAAGCCGATGGTGGTCAGCGGGATGCCGACACCGGTGATGGCCAGTGTGCCGATCATCATTGCCCAATAGGTATAGGGGATCTTTTTGCGCAGGCCGCCATAGTTCGGCATCTCTTGCTCGTGATGCATCGCGTGGATGACCGAACCGGCCCCAAGGAACAACAGCGCCTTGAAGAACGCGTGCGTGAAGAGGTGGAACATCGCCGCCGAATACATGCCAACGCCGGCCGCCACGAACATGTAACCCAGCTGCGAACAGGTCGAATAGGCGATCACGCGCTTGATGTCCGTCTGAACCAGGCCCACGGTGGCGGCGAAAAACGCCGTCGTGGCCCCGATCACCGTGATGAACATGGTCGCGTTCGGCGCGAATTCCATGACCGGCGACATCCGGCACACCAGGAAAACACCCGCCGTCACCATGGTCGCAGCGTGGATCAGCGCCGACACCGGGGTCGGGCCTTCCATCGCGTCGGGCAGCCAGGTGTGCAGCAAAAGCTGCGCCGATTTACCCATCGCCCCCACGAACAGCAGGAAGGCCACCAGTTCGGCCGCGTTCCATTCGGTCCACAGGAAAGTCACATGGGTTTCGGCCAGCACCGGCGCGGCGGCGAATACATCCGCGAAATTGATGCTGTCCACGAGAAAGAACAGGGCAAAAATCCCCAGCGCAAAGCCAAAGTCACCGACCCGGTTGACGATGAAGGCTTTCATCGCCGCCGCATTGGCGGACGGCTTGCGGTAGTAGAAACCGATCAGCAGGTATGAGGCGACGCCCACGCCTTCCCAGCCAAAGAACATCTGGACCAGGTTGTCGGAGGTCACCAGCATCAGCATGGCGAAGGTGAAGAACGACAGATACGCAAAAAAGCGCGGCTTGTAGCTTTCGCCTTCTTTCCACTGCGGATCGTTATCCATGTAGCCAAAGCTGTAGAGGTGGACCAGCGCCGAAACAGTGGTTACCACGATCAGCATGATCGCGGTCAGGCGGTCCAGGCGGAAGGCCCATTCGGTGGCGAGGCTGCCGCTTTCGATAAAGCGCAGCACCGGGATCGACTGGGTGACCCCGTCAAAGGAGATGAAGACGATCCAGCTGAGCAGGCAGGCCAGGAACAGCAGACCGGTTGCAACCCACTGGGCGGCGGTTTCACCGATGAATTTCCAGCCAAAGCCGCAGATAATGGCGCCGACAAGCGGTGCGAAGAGGATGATGGTTTCCACCGGGTTAACCTTTCATCACGTTAATGTCTTCCACGGCGATGGTGCCGCGGTTGCGGAAGAAGCAGACCAGGATCGCCAGCCCGATCGCCGCCTCTGCGGCGGCCACGGTCAGCACGAAGAGGGTAAAGACCTGACCGACCAGATCGCCCAGGAAACTGGAAAATGCCACGAGGTTGATGTTCACCGCCAAGAGCATCAGTTCGATGCTCATCAGCAGGATGATCACGTTCTTGCGGTTCAGGAATAGCCCGAAGATGCCAATGACAAACAGCGTCGCCGCCACCGTCAGATAATGTTCAATTCCGATCATCCATTCACCCTCTGGTTCCCAGTCTTCTTTGTCTCAGCCAGCGCAGTCCCAGAATTCCGGCACCAGCCTTGATCACCCACAGTCCGGCCAGCCCCGCCAGCCCGACATGGGAAACTACGTTATGAGCAAGCTCGAGCATTCAAAGCCCCTGCCCCGGTTTGACATCCTTCAGCTGCATCGCCTTGGCCGGGTCTCGGTACATCTGCGCCAGGATATCCTGGCGCTTGATGTTCTGGCGGTGGCGCAGCGTCAGCACGATGGCACCGATCATCGCAACCAGCAGGATCAGACCGGCCAGCTGGAACAGCAGGAAATACTGGTCATAGATGATCGCCCCCAGCGCTTCGGTGTTGTGCTTGTCGGTCGGCACCACCTGCGCGCGCAGGCTGTCGGCGGCATGGGCGCTTTCCCACGAGCCATAGGCCATGACGAACTGCATCAGGATCACCAGCCCGATCAGAAGCGCCAGCGGCATGTAGCGGGCCATTTCCGCCTTCAGCTCGGCGAAATCGACGTCCAGCATCATCACCACGAAGAGGAACAGCACCGCGACGGCACCGACATAGACGATGATCAGCAGCATCGCCACGAACTCGGCGCCCAGCAGCACGAACAGCCCCGCCGCCGAGATAAAGGTGAGGATCAGCCACAGCACCGAATGCACCGGCTGGCGGCTGATCACCGTGAACAGCCCTCCGGTGATGGCGCTCAGGGCAAAGAGGTAAAAGGCAAACACGCTCATGTTTCGTCATCCTCGGTGTCGGGCAGTACGCTGCGTGCGATTTCCAGCGCGCGGGTCATGGCCGGAATGCCGGCAAAAACCGCCATGTGGCCGATTGTTTCTACGATTTCTTGTTTACGCGCCCCGGCCTCGACGGCGTGGCGCACGGTCTGACGAACGGCCGCATCGGCCAGCGCGCCCTGCATGGTCAGCCCGGCCAGCGTCAGCAACAGGCGGGTCTTGGCGTCCAGCCCTTCCGTGTTGACGGCATTGCCGAACATGAACTCCATCATTTCCTTGGGCATCGTCGGCCAAAGGTTTTCGAACCCTTTGGGCGTAAATGACTCGAGCGCCGGATTCATCGCCTTGGCCATCTCGCGGGCTTGCGTCATCATCAATTCAAACGGATTGGTCGGCGTATCAGCCATTGTTTGCCTCCCGCTTATCTTCTTCCTCGAACACTTCCATCGCCGCGTTCAGCGCGTTGATCATCGCTGGAAAGCCGCCATAGAGCGTCATCTGAAAGATGATCTCTGCAATTTCTTGCCGGCTGGCACCGACGGCGCGGGCGCTCGCGACATTCACCTTCAACTGCGGTCGGGTCTGGCCGCCCAGAGCCGCAAGCGCGGCAATCGTCGCCAGCAGCCGGGTCTTTTCATCGACCGTGCCACGGGCATAGAACTTGCCATAAGCGACATCCACGACCGTCTCGGCCAGACCGGGCACCAACGCGTCATAGCGGGCGCGCAGGGCGTCCTCCATGCCGGGGTTCACAGTCTCCGACAGGGCCTTGCCCCGTGCGTAGCTGTCGATATGCGGCTCATCCAGGCTCATCTGTAGGGCGCATCCAATTCCAGGTTGCGTGCGATTTCGGCTTCCCAGCGTTCGCCGTTGTCGAGCAGTTTCGCCTTGTCATAAAACAGCTCTTCGCGGGTTTCGGTGGCGAATTCAAAGTTCGGACCCTCGACGATGGCATCCACCGGGCAGGCTTCCTGGCAGAAGCCGCAGTAGATGCATTTGGTCATGTCGATGTCATACCGCGTGGTCCGGCGGCTGCCGTCCTCGCGCGGTTCCGCGTCGATGGTGATCGCCTGCGCCGGGCAGATCGCCTCGCAGAGCTTGCACGCGATGCAGCGTTCCTCGCCATTGGGATAGCGGCGCAGCGCGTGTTCGCCGCGGAAACGCGGGCTCAGCGGGCCCTTTTCATGTGGATAGTTCACCGTCGGACGCGGTTTGAAGAAGTATTTCATGCCCAGCTTGAGCCCGACGATGAAGTCGTAGAGCAAAAAGTACTTGGCGGCGCGGGTATAGTCGATCTGAGTCATGTCAGCCCCCCACGGTCCAGCGGGCGAAGATGCCCCAGAACCAGTCGAATTTTGCCGCGAAGGACACGAACACCACCCAGACCAGGCTGAACGGCAGGAAGACTTTCCAACCCAGACGCATCAGCTGGTCATAGCGGTAGCGCGGCGTGATCGCCTTGACCATCGCGAAGAGGAAGAAGAAGAACGCCATCTTGCCGACCATCCACAGCACGCCATCGGGCAGCCCCGGGATCGGCGACAGCCAGCCGCCAAAGAACAGCAGCGAGGTCAGCGCGCACATCAAGAAGATCGCGATGTATTCACCGGCCATGAACAGCAGGAACGGCGTGGCCGAGTATTCCACCTGATAGCCCGCCACCAGTTCCGATTCAGCCTCCGGCAGGTCGAACGGCGGGCGGTTGGTCTCGGCCAGCGCCGAGATAAAGAACAGGAACACCATCGGGAAATGCGGCAGCCAGTACCAGCCGAAGAAATGCGCGCTGGTGTCCTGGGCGCCAACGATGTCGCCGAAGTTCATCGAGCCGGTCGAGATGATCACGCCGATGATGATCAGGCCGATCGAGACCTCGTAGGAGATCATCTGTGCCGCCGAACGCAGCGAGCCGAGGAACGGGTATTTCGAGTTCGACGCCCAGCCGCCCATGATCACGCCGTAGACCTCAAGCGAGGACACCGCGAATACATAGAGGATCGCGACGTTGAGATCGCTCAGGACCCAGCCGTCGGCAAAGGGGATCACCGCCCAGGCGATCATCGCCAGAACAAAGGATGTCAGCGGCGCCAGCAGGAACACCGCCCGGTCGGCCCCGGCGGGAATGACCACCTCTTTGACGACATATTTCAGCGCGTCCGCCACCGATTGCAGCAGGCCAAAGACGCCCACCACGTTGGGGCCGCGACGGATCTGGACAGCGGCCCAGATCTTGCGGTCGCCGTACACAAGGAACAAGAGCGAGATCATCACAAAGGCAACGATCGCAAGCACTTGCGCCAGTATGATAATGGCGATGCCGCCCGGAGTGGAAAAGAAATCAGCCATAAGTCCTCACACCGTGGGTATTCCGTTTTCCGCGCAATTTGCCACCACGACCTCGGCGTCGATGGTCCGCAATCCGCGCGGCAGGGATGGCGAGATGGTGTAAACAGCATCTGCGGTCCACACGCCACCCTCTTCGTTGATATTTGTGCGCAAATGCCGCGCAAATCCAAAGCCGCGGATCAGCGCATATTGCGCCGCCGCACATTCGGCATAGGCATCCAGATCCGTCTTGCCCCGCGCCCCGGTCATCGTCACGTCAAACTGCACCAGATCACCTTCCAGCAGGCTGGTTTCGACGCCGCGATAATCGGGCCGGAACTGCGTCACCTGATCCGTGGAACCGGCATCACAGGCGGCCAGCATCAGGGGCGATATGATCGCGGCACGGATCATTCTGCGGCCATTTTCTCCGTTGCGCGGGCGGCGGCGTTCGCCGACAGCTCGGCCATCAGCTCGCTCGCGCGGGCGATGGGGTTGGTCAGGTAGAAATCCGACAGCACGTTGCGGAAACTGGCGTCGCCCAGCGGCCCGGCCTCCAGCGGCTGCCATTCATTCTCCGGCACCTCGTCGATCTGTGCCAGATGCGGCACCTCGGCCACCAGTGCCTGGCGCAGTTGCGCCAGCGAGTCGTAAGGCAGCGTCGCGCCCATTTCCGCCGACAGCGCCCGCAGGATCGCCCAGTTTTCCTTGGCCTCGCCCGGGGCAAACCCGGCGCGCAACGCCAGCTGCGGGCGGCCTTCGGTATTGACGAACAGCCCCTGCTCCTCGGTATAGGCGGCACCGGGCAGGATCACGTCGGCGCGATGCGCGCCCCGGTCCCCGTGGCTGCCCTGATAGATCACAAAGGTCCCTGCATCGATCTCGATCTCATCCGAGCCGAGGTTGTAGATCACGTCGGCCCCGTCGATGGCCGCCTCCATACCGCCCTCGGTCACGGCGCCGACATCCATCGCGCCAACGCGACCGGCTGCGGTGTGCAACACCAGCAGCTTGCTGCCGGTGTCCTGCGCCAGCTTCTGAGCCGCCGCCAGAACCGCGGCGCCATCGGCCTCGCGCAGCGCGCCCTGCCCCACGATGACGACCGAGGGCGCCTCAAGAACCGCGCCATAGTCCTTGTCGAGCAGGCTCTGCAGCGCGGCGCGGTCGGTGCCGACATGCGCATAATCATAGGTCAGATTTGCCGCCTCGCCGACAAGACCGACCTCGGCGCCATTCAGCCAGGCCTTGCGGATCCGGGCATTCAGGACCGGGGCCTCAACCGCCGGGTTGGTGCCGATCAGCTGGATAAACTTTGCCGTATCAATGTCTTCCACGGCAGCGGTGCCGACGTAGCCCGAGCGGTTCCCCGCCGGAAGACGGGCATTGTCGGTGCGGCATTCCACGACACCGCCCTGCCCCTCGATCAACTCCTTCAGCGCAAAGGTGGCTTCGACCGGGGCCAGGTCCCCGATCAGGCCCGCCACTTTATTGGCGCCCTTGATCGCGGTCGCGGCGGCGCTCAGCGCCTCGCCCCAGCTGGCCGGCTTCAGTTTACCATCAACGCGAACATACGGCCGGTCCAGGCGCTGGCGACGCAGACCATCCCAGACAAACCGGGTCTTGTCGGAAATCCATTCCTCGTTCACGCCGTCGTGGTTGCGCGGCAGGATTCGCATGACCTCGCGACCCTTGGTATCCACCCGGATGTTCGAGCCAAGCGCATCCATCACGTCGATGCTTTCGGTCTTGGTCAGCTCCCAGGGACGCGCGGTGAACGCATAGGGTTTCGACGTCAGAGCGCCCACCGGGCACAGATCAATGATGTTGCCCTGAAGGTTCGAGTCCAGCGTCTGGTTCAGATAGCTGGTGATCTCGGCATCCTCGCCGCGACCAGTCTGGCCCATCTGGTGGATACCGGCGACTTCGGTGGTGAACCGCACGCAGCGGGTGCAGGAAATGCAGCGCGTCATCGCGGTGCCGACCAGCGGGCCGAGATCCAGATCGTCCACAGCGCGCTTGGCCTCGGTGAACCGTGATCCGGACACGCCATAGGCCATCGCCTGATCCTGCAGATCGCATTCGCCACCCTGATCGCAGATCGGGCAATCCAGCGGGTGGTTAATCAGCAGGAATTCCATCACGCCTTCGCGGGCCTTCTTGACCATGGGCGAATTGGTCTTGACCACCGGCGCCTGACCTTCCGGCCCGGGACGCAGATCCTTGACCTGCATCGCACAGGACGCCGCCGGTTTCGGCGGTCCGCCGACCACCTCGACCAGGCACATGCGGCAGTTGCCGGCAATCGACAGCCGTTCGTGGTAGCAGAACCGCGGAACTTCCACGCCTGCAACCTCGCAGGCCTGGATCAGGGTCATCGCCCCGTCGACTTCGATCTCGGTACCGTCAATGTTGATCTTGCGGAGGTCAGACATGGGATTACTTCGCCCTCAGAAGCACGCCTATCGCGCTGTTTCTTGCTATTTCCGCGCGCCCCAGCGCACAGAAGGTTTCCGGTTTGTCATAGGACGCGCCATTGGCGGCCAAATAGGCCTCGCCCCGTTTGCGCATCCGGGCTTTCTCGCTGTCCGACTCGACAAAGGAGCGGATCTCGGCATCGCTGTAGCCCAGGTCGTTTGCGTGATCCTTGAGATCCCACAGCAGGCGGATCGCTTTCAGGCGCCGCCCTGCGATGCTGTCGCAGCGTTCGTCGATCTCGTTCGCGATGGCAATGTACAACAGCGCGTCATCCACCTTGGCCACGTCGCGCAGCGGGGATTTCGCCGATACCGCTCCTGCCGACAGGCCGATCGTCACGGCAATGCCCAGGCCAATGGGACGGATCACGGATTTGATACTAATCATGATGGTACTCTCCTTTTGGAAGAGCCCATATCGCCTGTGCAGGCCGCCGTTATGCAATAACAACGCAGGCCGCACCGGCGGGGATATGCCGAAACACGTATCATGGCCGCTGACAGGTCCCGCGCAGGATCAGATCGCCGTCGGAGAGGGTCAGTTGCTCTGCATCCGGCCCGACCGTCCAGTCGATCCCGGAATACCCGAACTTGTCGATGCAGTACTTGATGCCTTCATACCCGCCCGCCTCGCGCGCGGCATCCAGCGACACGCCGGCTTTCTTGACGGTCACGGTAAAGTCAGCCAGCGTGACCTTCTTGTCCACCGGCTGTGCCTTGGTCTTGAAGTAGATGCCGTCGAACAGGACGCGCTTGTCCCTTTCCTCGCAGCCCGCAGCCAGGCTCAGCGCCAGCAGCGCGCCGCACACCATCGCGCCGCGACGGATCAAAGGATATGTCGCCCGAACCATCATTCGCCCACCCGCGAGTGAACCGGCCGATGCACCGGTTGCTTGTCGATCACCGCAATTGAATCGTGGATATGCAGCCCCGAGACATGCCCGCCATAGGCTTCGTGGCGCAGGCCCTTGTTGTGATACCACTGGTGCATGTCGTCCACCAATTCGCGCGCGAAGACAAAGAAGTTGTCCCGGCTGCGGTACCCCCCGCCGAATTTCGGATAATAGGCGGTGTGCAGATCCTCGATCATATAAACGCCCCCGGTTTCCAGGCGCGGATACAGCACCTCGAACGAGGCCCGGACATGGGGCATCCGGTGGCTGCCATCGTCCAGAACCAGATCAATACCGCCCATTTCATCGACCACGCCGTTCAGAAACTCGGGGTCGGCCTGGCTGCCAATGCGCACCTGGCCGGCCTGCCCGTCGAATTGCGCGCATTCGGGGTTGATGTCGATGCCGTAAAGCGTCGCGGCCTCGCCGAAATAGCGGCGCCACATCTGCAGGCTGCCGCCCTTGTTCACGCCGATTTCCAGGAACCGCACCGGGCGATCCCGAAACTGCGCAAAATAGCGTTCGTAAATCGGGATGTAGTGGTGCCATTTATGCACGACCACGCCCTTGTTTCCGGCAAACAGATCGAGCAGTTCGCCGTCGAACCCGTATTTGCTGCGGATGTCCTCGGCCACATCGGCGTTTTCGTCAAAGCGGTACTTTTTCATCGCCCTACTCCGCCGCAACCGGCGCGCAGCCATGGCTTTGCCACATCGTCGCGTCTTTCAGGTGATCCCAGCCAAAGGCATGATCGCTTGGCCCGTGGGTGCGCAGGTGCTCCAGCCGCTCCAGCGCCTCGTCCAGCGTCGGACGATGGCCGGGTTCGACCCACCACATCACGAAATGCATCTCGCCCAGCAGTTCAAACCATTCAGCCCGGCGTTCATAGAATTGCTTGTGCACGGTACCCCAGACAAACCGTTCAAGGCTCGCCGCGTCTTCCCAGACCGTCAGGTTCGACACATGCTGCGGGTCGCCGCCGATAGCGTTTTCGGTGTTGCCGGTGCCCGGCTCGCCCGAGCCTTCCATCATCCAGACGAAACCGGGCATCCGCTTGCCCAGCCCGTTGATCCGGTCGAGGTTGTCCATGAACTCCGCCACGCGCGGGTCATCCGTGGGGGCCAGCAGGCGACCCACGTTCAATTCGGCGAGATGATACCCCGGCATCTGCATCACAACACCGCCACAAGTGTCAGCAGGATCAGACCGGTCACACACAGAACGCCCACCGCCCAGAAGGTCGATCGCAGGGGCTGGTTCGTCGTGCCGATGTGCACATAGGCCATCGCGATCCGCGCTGCGATGAACACGGACGCGAGCAAATTCACCCAGAACGGCGCGGCCCCGGCCAGGATCGCCGCCACGGTCGCCCCGATAAACGGACCCGACGCCTCGACCGCATTCATGAAGGCACGTTCACTGCGATACCACTGGTTGGCATAGTCCCGAACGGGTTTGCCGCAGCTGCACCGCTGCTCCGCCACGCGCCCGCGCGTCGACAGGCCGGTCAGGACCATCACGATAAACGCCCAGATCGCCAACGACGCAATCGCGTGCCCGTATGGAGAAAATGCCTCCACTGCTTACTCCGCCGCCATGGCGCCCATGCGCCCGGTTTTCTTGGCCTTGATGCGGTCTTCGATTTCCTCGCGGAAATGCCGGATCAGGCCCTGGATCGGCCAGGCCGCCGCGTCGCCAAGCGCGCAGATGGTGTGGCCTTCGACCTGTTTGGTCACATCCAGCAGCATGTCGATTTCCTCGACCTCGGCATCGCCGGTGACCAGGCGGTCCATCACCCGCATCATCCAGCCGGTGCCCTCGCGGCAGGGCGTACACTGGCCGCAGCTTTCGTGCTTGAAGAACTTTGACAGCCGCCAGACCGCCCTGATCACGTCGGTGTTCTGATCCATCACGATCATGCAGCCGGTGCCGAACGACGACTTGTTCTCGCGCATCCAGTCGAAATCCATGATCGCACCGTCCAGCGCGTCACGCGGCAGCACCGGGCAGGATGCCCCGCCGGGAATGATCGCCTTGAGGTTCTTCCAGCCGCCGCGAATGCCGCCTCCGTGCTTGTCGATCAGCTCGCGCACCGGCAGGCTCATCGCCTCTTCGAACACGCAGGGCGTGTTCACATGGCCGGTCAGCGCAAACAGCTTGGTGCCGACGTTGTTGGGGCGGCCAAAGCTGGAGAACCACTCCGGACCGCGCCGCAGGATGGTCGGCACAACGGCGATGGATTCGACGTTGTTCACCGTGGTCGGGCAGCCATAGAGGCCCGCCCCCGCCGGGAACGGCGGCTTCATCCGCGGCATCCCCTTGCGGCCCTCAAGGCTTTCCAGCAGCGCGGTTTCCTCGCCGCAGATATAGGCGCCGGCGCCGTGGTGCAGGTACAGGTCAAAATCCCAGCCCGACTTGCAGGCATTTTTACCGATCAGGCCGGCGTCATAGGCCTCGTCAATCGCCGCTTGCAGCGCCTCTTTCTCGCGGATGTATTCGCCGCGAATATAGATGTAAGCCGCATGCGCCCCCATCGCGAAAGACGCGATCAGCGCCCCCTCGATCAGCGTATGCGGATCATGGCGCATGATCTCGCGGTCCTTGCAGGTCGCCGGTTCGGATTCGTCCGCGTTGATCACCAGATAGGCCGGGCGACCGTCGCTTTCCTTGGGCATGAACGACCATTTCAGCCCGGTGGGAAAGCCCGCGCCGCCGCGCCCGCGCAGGCCACTGTCCTTCATCTGCTGGATAATCCAGTCGCGCCCCTGTTCGAGAATACCGGCGGTACCATCCCAGTGGCCACGCGCCTGCGCGCCCTTCAGCGTGCGGTCATGCATCCCGTAAAGGTTGGTAAAGATGCGATCCTGGTCTTTCAGCATGGGTTTACCTTCAGCTGTCCTGGCGCAGTCGCCAGAGTTGATAGATGTTGATCAGCGCATAAATCAGCGCCGCGAGAGCTGCGAAATCGAACAGAAAGGCAAATCGCCCCGGCAGGAAGGCTGGGCCGACCCAAAGGCTCAACATCATCCATAGAACCATCGTCGCGGCGATCACGATCGCGATGTGGCGACCCTTGCGGGCCACCTGCGCGTCATGGTCGCTTTCAGCAACAGATCTGTTTTCGTTCGCTTTCATCAGCTCTCACACGTTGCCCCGGTCACGCCGAGGCAGGTTTTCCTTCGTACCGCCAGCTTCCCTTTCGAGCGGCCAGCTCCGCCTCGCCCGGCAATTGCGTGCCCAACTTGACCATCGTCACGGGAACGTCGGTGGCATCGCCCGCCGCGTCAGCGACGGCCGGTTCAGCGTCGGGTGCGGTTTCCGAAACAGGATCCGCCGGCATTGCGGCCGGTTCCGCGACAACCGCCGCTGCGGTTTCCACCGGTGTATCCGACTGCGCCGAAACATCGCCCTCGGTGGACGCACGGCGGTTCAGGACAAACCCGGCAACCACCGCAAAGATGACGCCCATCAAACCGCTCGATCCCAGACCCGCGCCCGTCAACAGGTTGTAAACCACGGCAACAACGACCCCTGCGATAGCGGCCCGAGTCCAGTTTCGGGTGCCATCACTCTTGTTATCGGTAGATTGCGACATGGTTCATTCTCCCTGTTGTTGGCGTTCGTTCAGTCATACATCCCGTCTTTTTTCGCCCTTTGAGCGAATTCGGTTTCTTCTCCGGCGGCCAGCTTGGCCGCCTGTTCGATCCAGCCGTCCCGTTCGATCCGGCCCTTGAATTTCAGTCTGCTGTCGACCCAGGCGACTTCGGCCCCGGTCCAGGCGGCGATCTGGTCGAAATGGTAGAAGCCCAATTCGTTCAGGGTCTGCTCCAGCTTGGGGCCAACGCCCTTGAGCAGTTTCAGATCGTCTGCCTGCCCCTCGCGCGGCGCGTTCAGGGTCAGCGGCTGTTTTTCATCCGCCTCGGCACCCTCTTCGGCCGCCTGCGGTGCCTCGTCGGCGGCATCGCTGCCTTTGTAGGTCCATGTTCCCTTGCGCGCGGCCAGTTCCTGCTGGCCCGGCAGCACGGTGCTGGGCTTGACGGCCGGGGTCGCCGTCGCCGGTTCCGCCGTCGGCGCGGGCGCAGGTGCCGCCGCCGCCTTTGGCGCGGGCGCATCGGTGGCAGGGGCGCGATCCTTGCCGACCAGCCATGGTGTCAGGATCGGAACTTCGGTGCCATCGATCCGCTTGACGGTGTCGCCGATATCCGTCGCCAGCTGGACACTGGCGTTGTACTGAGTGCGTCCGCTTTCATATTCGGTCAGCGTCGTCAGCCCGTTCAACGGTTCAGACGCATAGCGGCCGTTTTGCGGCCCCGGCACCGGCACCTTGCCCGCAGCCAGATCGTCGAGCAGCGCGGCGAATTTCTCCGCCGTCAAATCCTCGTAATAGTCTTTGCCGATCTGAGCCATGGGCGCATTGGCGCAAGAGCCGAGGCACTCCACCTCCTCCCAGGAGAACTTGCCATCCGCCGACAACTGATGCGGCTTGGGCGCGATTTTTTCGCGGCAAACCGAAATCAGGTCCTCGGCGCCGCAGATCATGCAGGACGTGGTGCCGCAGATCTGAATATTTGCAACCGAACCAACCGGTTGCAACTGAAACATGAAGTAAAACGAGGCCACTTCCAAAGCCCGGATATAAGCCATCCCCAGCAAGTCGGCGACATATTCAATCGCCGGACGGGTCAACCAGCCTTCCTGCTCCTGTGCCCGCCACAGCAGCGGAATGATCGCGCTGGCCTGACGGCCTTCGGGATACTTGGTGATCTGCGCCTGCGCCCATTCGAGGTTCGCCGGGCTATAGGCAAAGCTTTCGGGCTGTTCGTGATAAAGACGGCGAAGCATTAGACTGCGTCTCCTGATGAAGTCAGGGCCAGCAGCGAGAGGCACATGGCCCCCAGCGCAAGCAGGCCGGTGATCGTATGTTTGATATGCGGATAACCACGACGCCGGTAAATCCAGCCGTCATACAGGCCCAAAAAGGCGCAAACGGCAAAGAAATAGGCCGCGACCGCGACGTTGTTGAGCAGCAGAACACCCAGAGCGAGCAGAAAAACCACGATATACCGCCCGGTCATCACCAGCGGCAGCAGTTCCCGCCGGTGTGTTGCCTTGTCCAGCGCCGCCTCGGGATCACGCACGAAAATCAGCGCGAAATACCCGGTGATCAGCACCGTTATCACAAGGGCGATATATGTGAGCGTTTCCAGCATCGTTTAGCGGTCGATCTCTCCGAACACCACGTCCATCGAACCGATGATCGCAGCGACATCCGCCAGCTGGTGGCCGACCGCGATGTGATCCATCGCCTGCAAATGCGGGAAGCCGGGCGCGCGGATCTTGGACCGGTACGGACGGTTCGTGCCGTCGGCAACCAGATAGACACCGAATTCGCCCTTGGGCGCTTCGACTGCGGCATAGACCTCGCCGGCGGGAACGTGGAACCCTTCGGTGTAGAGCTTGAAATGGTGGATCAGGCTCTCCATCGAGGTTTTCATGTCGCCCCGTTTCGGCGGCGTCAGCTTGCCCCGGGCCAAGATGTCGCCCTGCCCGTCCGGCGCGCGCAGCTTGTCGATCGCCTGCAGCATGATCGAGATCGACTGCCGCATTTCCTCCATCCGCATCAGGTAGCGGTCGTAGCAGTCACCGTTGGTGCCCACCGGGATCTGGAAGTCGAATTCGTTATAGCATTCATAGGGCTGAGCGCGGCGCAGGTCCCAGGCCATGCCGGTCGACCGGGCCATGATCCCCGAGAACCCGTAATCCAGAACCGTCTGTTCATCCACCACGCCGATATCGACGTTACGCTGTTTGAAAATCCGGTTCTCGGTCAACAGCCCGTCGATGTCGTCCAGAAACTCGGGAAAGCCCTTGGCCCAGGTCTCGATATCGTCGATCAACTCCGGCGGCAGATCCTGATGCACGCCGCCGGGCCGGAAATAGGCCGCGTGCAGGCGCGCGCCACAGGCCCGCTCGTAAAAGATCATCAGCTTTTCGCGTTCTTCAAAGCCCCAGACCGGCGGCGTCAGAGCGCCGACATCCAGCGCCTGCGTGGTCACGTTCAGCAGATGGTTCAGGATGCGGCCGATTTCACAGTAGAGAACCCGGATCAGCGAGGCCCGGCGCGGCACCTCCACCCCGGTCATCTTCTCGATGGCCAGGCACCAGGCGTGTTCCTGGTTCATCGTGCCAACATAATCCAGCCGGTCGAAATACGGCAGGCTTTGCAGGTACGTCCGGCTTTCCATCAGCTTTTCGGTGCCACGGTGCAGCAGGCCGATGTGCGGGTCGCAGCGTTCCACGATCTCGCCGTCCAGTTCCAGCACCAGCCGCAGCACCCCGTGCGCCGCCGGGTGCTGGGGACCAAAGTTGATGTTGAAATTGCGGATCTTCTGTTCGCCGGTCAGGGCGTCGTCAAACTTGGAGCCGTCCATCACCGTTTCTCCATCTCTTGAAGCTTCATCGCCATCACCCAGATCAGCACCAGCGTGATCACCGGCATGATACAGCCCACGGCCCAGAATTTATTGATCCCGAAATGCGGCAGCAGCTTCAGCATCGGCACGATCGTCGCCGCCGCAAAGAACAGCCAGACCAGGAACTCCATCACTTGGCCTCCGGCTTGTCGGCGCTGCCTTTTTCGTCACCGGGCAGGATGTACTGGGCACCCTCCCAGGGACTCATGAAATCGAACTGGCGGTATTCCTGCACCAGGTTGACGGGTTCGTAGACGACCCGCTTTTCCACCTCGTCATACCGCACCTCGGTATAGCCGGTGGTCGGAAAATCCTTGCGCAGCGGGTGACCACGGAACCCGTAGTCCGTCAGCAGGCGGCGCAGGTCCGGGTGACCGGTGAACAGGATGCCGAACATGTCAAAAACCTCCCGCTCGAACCAGTTGGCCGAGGGGTGGATGTCGGTCAGCGACGGTACCGTTTCATCCTCGCGGATCGCCGCGCGCAGACGGATCCGGTGGTTCTGCTGCATCGACAGGAAATGATACACGACGTCGAACCGTTTCGGCCGGTCGGGGTAATCGACCGCCGTAATGTCCACCAGCGTCGTGAACCGGCATGTCGCGTCGGTTTTCAGGAACTCGACAAACCCGACGATGGCGGACGGCACCACGTCCAGCGTCAACTCGTCATAGGCCACGTCCCAACCCAACACGCAGTCAGGGCGTTTGAGCTCGATATGGGTGGCCAGTTCTCTCAGTGCTTCGGTCATCAGGTCGTCTCCATCCCCGCGCGCGTTTGTCCGGGCCCCCGGCCCGGATCAGGCGCGCGGCTCTTACCGTACGATGGTGCCAGTGCGGCGAATCTTGCGCTGCAGCTGCAGCAGCCCATAGAGCAGCGCCTCGGCGGTCGGCGGGCATCCGGGAACATAGACGTCCACGGGCACGATGCGGTCGCAACCGCGCACCACCGAATAGCTGTAGTGATAATAGCCGCCACCGTTGGCGCAGGACCCCATCGAGATCACGTAGCGCGGTTCGGGCATCTGGTCATAGACCTTGCGCAGCGCCGGCGCCATCTTGTTGGTCAGCGTGCCGGCCACGATCATCAGGTCCGACTGGCGCGGAGAGGCGCGCGGCGCGATGCCGAACCGTTCCGCATCGTAACGCGGCATCGAGGTGTGCATCATCTCGACCGCGCAACAGGCCAGACCGAATGTCATCCAGTGCAGCGAACCGGTCCGCGCCCAGTTGATGATGTCCTCGGTCGAGGTCAGCAGGAAGCCCTTGTCCTGCAACTCGGCGTTCAGCGCCTGGGTTGCGACCTCTCGGTCGGCACCGGCGGAATTCGCCCCGGTCGTCACTCCCATTCCAGCGCCCCTTTCTTCCACTCATAGGCAAAGCCGATGGTCAGAACGCCAAGGAAAACCATCATCGACCAGAAGGCGACATCGCTGAGATCCTTGAAGCCGACGGCCCAGGGAAACAGCATCGCGATTTCCAGATCGAAGATGATGAACAGGATCGACACCAGGTAGAACCGGACATCGAATTTCATGCGCGCATCGTCAAAGGCGTTGAACCCGCATTCATAGGCGCTGACCTTTTCGGGATCCGGGTTGCGGACCGCCAGCAGAACAGCAGCGAGAATGAGAACAATGCCAAGGCCGACTGCAACGACCAGAAACACCAGAATCGGGAGGTATTCCCGCAACAGCTCTTCCACGAGTGGCTCCTTTCCTGTGCGCGGTGTCGCGCGCACCGTCAATTGGCGTGTTGACCTGTCGCTTTCTCTACCCCTGCCGCCTCAGAGCGTCAACCAAGCCTGACCCCCAAAAGGGGCGGTTGAATCGCCGCAGGAGGAAAATATCGTCACATTTCGTTTTTGGAATTTATCCTTTTGGACAACGGTTTATCACGACTGCTGCCAACGCGGCGCGCGCCGGTCGAAAAACGCCCCGATCCCCTCGACCGCCTCCTGACCTTCCCAGCAGGCCACCAGGGCCCGGATCGTATGATCTATGGTGTCCTCGTCGATCCGCGGACCCAGATCGCGCGTCAGTTTCTTGGCCGCCGCAACCGCGCCGGGGGCGCAGGACAGATAAGGCACAACTTCGGCCTCCACTGCGGCCTCCAGCTCCTCCAGCGGCACCGCGCGCGCCAGCAGACCCAGTTCCACCGCCTCGGCTGCGCCAAACAGCCGCGCCGACATGAACACCCGGCGGGCCCGCGCCTCGCCCATCCGCGCGATCACATAGGGCCCGATGGTGGCCGGAATCAGCCCCAGCTTGGTCTCGGTCAGCCCCATCTTGAGGTGATCGGCGCCAATCGCCACGTCGCAGACGCTGGCCAGCCCGACACCGCCGCCAAAAGTGTTGCCCTGGATCGCCCCGATCATCGGCTTCGGCAAGGTGTTGAGCTTGTTCAGCGCCTCGGCCAGCTTGCGCGCCTCGACGAACCGGGTCTCGGCATCCGCCGCCATCTGCTGCTGCATCCACGCCAGATCGCCGCCCGCGCAGAAAGATTTTCCCTCGCCGGTCAGAACCACGACGCGGATCGCGTCATCGGCCGCCAGCGCCTCCGCCGCCGCCGCCAGATCCGCAATCATCTGCGCCGACATCGCATTGTGCTTTTCGGCGCGCGCCAGTTTCAGCGTCGCAACCCCGCGCGCATCGGTTTCCACCTTGATCGTTTCGTACATGGTCGCCCTTTCCTCAATTTCTCGCGCACCACCGCAAGATTTTTCGTCGAAAAATCTCCGCCCTACCCCTGCCGCATGGCACGTGCCATCTCTGCCGCCTGCTCCAGAACCGCACCATCCAAACCGGTGTCATACCCCAGCCGGGTCAGATGCTCGTGCACCGCCTCGGTGGCGACGTTACCGCTGGCCCCAGGCGCATAGGGGCAACCGCCCAGCCCGCCGACGGCGGCGTCGAACACCCGCACGCCCAGGCTCAGCGAGGCGTCGATATTGGCCAGCGCATGGCCCTCGGTATCGTGGAAGTGACCCGCCAGCCGGGTCACCGGCACCCGCTCGCGCACCGCCAGCAACATCCGCGCCACGCTGTCCGGCGTGCCCTGTCCGATGGTATCGCCCAGCGAGATCTCATAGCAGCCCAGCGCAAACAGCCGGTCGGCCACCTCGGCCACCGATTGCGGCGCGGTTGGGCCATCAAACGGGCAGTCGGTCACGCAAGAGATGTATCCGCGCACCGGCAGATCGATATGGCGGGCCGCGGCCAGAATCGGTTCGAACCGGGCAATCGATTCCGCGATGGTGGCGTTGATGTTCGCCTTGGAAAACCCCTCGCTGGCCGAGGCGAACACCGCGATCTCATCGGCGCCAGCCGCCACCGCATCCTCGTATCCGCGCATGTTCGGCGTCAGCGCGGCATAGCGCACCCCGTCTGCCCGGACGATGCCGGCCAGCACCTGGTCCGACCCGGCCATCTGCGGCACCCATTTCGGGCTCACGAAACTGGCGCATTCGATGCGGTTGAACCCGGCCCGGCTCAGGCAATCCACCAGAGCCACCTTTTCGGCGACCGGGATTTCCCGCTTTTCGTTCTGCAACCCGTCGCGCGGACCCACTTCAAAGATTTCGACCCGTTCGCCGGTCATGCGCCACTCCTCCCTGCTTCTTTCTGATCCCAAATACCCGAATCCCACGCCCGGACCCGGGCACAGGCTCAGTCGTCCTGCGCGTCCAGCCGCACCAGCGCCGCGCCGGCCTCGACCTGCGCGCCGGCCTCGGCCAGCACTTCGGCCACGATGCCATCACGCGCCGCCAAAAGCGAATGTTCCATCTTCATCGCCTCCAGAATGGCAAGACGGTCGCCTTCCTTTACCGCCTGCCCGGCCTCGGCAAACACCGCCTTGACCAGCCCCGGCATCGGCGCCTCGATCAGGTTTCCGTCGCCAGCGGCACTCGCGGCGCGGTCCAGCGGGTCGACCACGTCGAAGGCGATGCCATAGCCATCGAACACGGTGATCACCGATCCGGCCTGCGACACCGGGGGCATGTCCTGCCCGTCGATCTGCCAGGCGCCGCCCACGCGCCGCGCCTCAAGCCGGTCCTCCCCAATCTGCCAGTGCTGGCAATCCGGGCCAAGCACCTGGACATCGGCCTCAAGGCTGTCTCCCTCGCGACTCAGCGTGACCGACCGGTGCAGCGGTTCCCACAGGGTGAAGCCGGTTTCCGGCCCGCTCTCCGTCAGGCCAAGCGCCTGCATCCCGGCCGCCACCTTGTGGACCCCACTGACATGCGGCGGCGTCACCAGCGCCTCCAGATCGCGGGCAATGAGGCCGGTATCGACCTCGCCCGCCGCAAAGCCCTCATGCGCCGCCAGCGCCCCGAGGAAGGCAAGGTTGGTCACGGTGCCGCCAACCTGCGTCGCCGCCAGCGCCCGGCCCAGCCGTGACAGCGCAACCGCGCGGGTGGGGCCGTGCACGATGACCTTGGAAATCATCGGGTCATACCAGGGGCTGATGGTGTCGCCCGCGCGCACGCCGCTGTCGGCGCGGCAGCCGTCGGGGAACTCCAGATGGGTCAGGGTGCCGGTGGCCGGCAGGAAGCCTTTCGGCACATCCTCGGCATAAAGCCGCGCCTCGAAGGCGTGGCCCCGGATCGACATCTGCTCCTGCCGCAGGGGCAGGCTTTCGCCCGCAGCCACGCGCAGCTGCCATTCGACCAGGTCGATACCGGTGATCAGCTCGGTCACCGGGTGTTCCACCTGCAACCGGGTGTTCATCTCCATGAACCAGAACCGGTCGGGGCGCAGCCCGTCCGAGCCGTCGACGATGAATTCCACCGTGCCCGCGCCCTTGTAGCCGATCGCCTCGGCGGCGCGCACCCCGGCCTGCCCCATCGCGGCGCGCATTTCCTCGGTCATCCCTGGCGCGGGCGCCTCCTCGATCACCTTCTGGTGGCGGCGCTGCAGCGAGCAGTCGCGTTCAAACAGATGCACCGCATGGGTGCCGTCGCCAAAAACCTGCACCTCGATATGGCGCGGCTTGGTCACGAATTTCTCGATCAGCACATCGGGATTGCCAAAGGCCGTGGTCGCCTCGCCCTGCGCGCTTTTCAGCGCCTCGGCAAAATCTTCCGGTCTTTCGACCAGCCGCATCCCCTTGCCGCCACCACCGGCAACCGCCTTGATCAGCACCGGGTAGCCGATGGTATCCGCCGCACCGCTGAGGTGCTCGGGATCCTGATTGGCGCCGTGATAGCCCGGCACCACAGGCACGCCGGCCTTTTCCATCAGCGCCTTGGCGGCATCCTTCAGCCCCATCGCCCGGATCGCCCTGGCCGATGGCCCGATAAAGGTCAGACCGGCGGCCTCGACCGCCTCGACAAAATCGGGGTTCTCGGACAGGAACCCATAGCCCGGGTGGATGCCCTGCGCCCCGGTTTCCAGAGCGGCGGCGATGATCGCATCCCCGCGCAGATAGCTGTCCTTGGGCGCGGGCTCGCCGATGTGCACGGCGGTATCGGCCATCGCCACATGTTTGGCGGCCGCGTCCGCATCGGAATAGACCGCGACGCAGCGCACCCCCATGGCCTGCGCGGTTTCCATCACGCGGCAGGCGATCTCGCCCCGGTTGGCAATCAATATCGTGTCGAACATCGGTCAGCTCCCTGCTGCAGGCTGCGGGACGGGGGCCAGCCCCCGTACCCCCGGAGTATTTTGAAAGAGATGAAACATGGAACGCCCCTACATCCGGAAGATGCCGAAACGGGTGTCCTCGATCGGCGCGTTCAAGGCCGCCGAGAGCGACAGAGCCAGCACGTCGCGGGATTTGCGCGGGTCGATCACACCGTCGTCCCAAAGCCGGGCCGAAGCATAGAGCGGGTGGCTCTGGTGTTCGAACATCTCCAGCGTGGGGCGTTTGAATTCGGCCTCTTCCTCGGCCGACCAGCTGCCGCCCGCGCGTTCGATGCCGTCACGTTTCACCGTCGCCAGCACGCCGGCGGCCTGTTCGCCGCCCATCACCGAGATGCGGCTGTTGGGCCAGGTCCAAAGGAAACGCGGCTGGTAGGCGCGGCCCGACATGCCGTAGTTCCCGGCGCCGAAGGAGCCGCCGACCAGCATAGTGACCTTTGGCACCTTGGTGGTGGCGACGGCGGTGACCATCTTGGCCCCGTGGCGCGCGATGCCTTCGTTTTCGTATTTGCGGCCCACCATGAAGCCGGTGATATTTTGCAGGAACACCAGCGGGATATGCCGCTGGCTGCAGAGTTCCACGAAATGCGCCGCCTTCTGGGCGGACTCAGAGAACAGCACGCCATTGTTGGCGATGATGCCGATCGGGCAGCCCTTGAGATGGGCAAAGCCGCAGACGATGGTTTCGCCGAAGCGCGGTTTGAATTCGTCAAAGCGCGATCCGTCGACCAGCCGCGCGATCACCTCGCGGATGTCATAGGGGGTGCGCAGATCGCCAGGCACCACACCGAGGATTTCCTCGGGGTCATAGGCGGGCTCTTCCGGGCTTTGCCAGGCGACGGTCTGCGGTTTGCGTCGGTTCAGCTGCTGCACCGCGCGGCGCGCCAGCGCCAGGGCATGGGCGTCATCCTCGGCAAGGTAGTCGGCGACACCGCTGAGACGGGTGTGCACGTCGCCGCCACCCAGATCCTCGGCGCTGACCACCTCGCCGGTGGCGGCCTTGACCAGCGGCGGGCCGGCCAGAAAGATGGTGCCCTGTTCCTTGACGATGATGGTGACATCCGACATCGCCGGCACATAGGCGCCGCCGGCGGTGCAGGACCCCATCACCACGGCAATCTGCGGGATGCCGCGCGCCGACATGTTGGCCTGGTTATAGAAGATACGGCCGAAATGGTCGCGGTCTGGGAACACCTCGTCCTGGTTCGGCAGGTTGGCACCGCCCGAGTCCACGAGATAGATGCAGGGCAATTCGCATTCGGCGGCGATCTCCTGCGCGCGCAGGTGCTTCTTGACCGTCATCGGGTAATAGGTGCCGCCCTTGACCGTGGCATCGTTGCAGACGACCATGACCTCTTGCCCGTGCACCCGGCCGATGCCTGCGATCACCCCGGCGCAGGGGGCAGCGTCGCCGTACATGTCATGGGCCGCAGTCGCGCCGATCTCAAGGAACGGCGATCCGGGATCGAGCAGGTTCGCCACGCGGCGGCGCGGCAGCATCTTGCCCCGGCTTTCGTGGCGGGCGCGCGATTTCTCGCCGCCGCCCATCCGGGCGGCCTCGGCGGCGGCGCGGATGGTCTCCAGCGCTTCGAGATGCGCGGCCCGGTTGGCCTTGAAGGCTTCCGATGATGGCATGGCCTTGGATTGCAGTTTCACTGTGACATCTCCTCTTCCGCCGCCGCGCGGCGTTTCAGCTCTTTGCGGATCACCTTGCCCGTTACAGTCATGGGCAAGGCATCGAGAAAGGTGATTTCCCTTGGATATGAATAGCTTGCCAGGCGCTCTTTCACCCAGTCCTGCAGCGTTTCGGCGGAAACCTCGGAGCCGGGTTTCAGCACCACATAGGCCTTGACGATCTCGGTGCGCAGCGGGTCGGGTTTGCCGACAACCCCCACCGTGGCCACGGCGGGATGGGTCAGCAGGCAATCTTCGATCTCGGCGGGGCCGATGCGGTAACCGGCCGAGGTGATGACATCATCCTCGCGCCCGACAAAGCGCAGGTAGTCGCCCTGCCATTGCCCCCGGTCGCCGGTGATCAGCCAGTCGCCGCGAAACTTCTCCGTCGTTGCCTGCGGGTTGCGCCAGTACTCCAGCAGCATCGAAGCAGAGCCGCGACGCACCGCGACGTCGCCTTCGTCCATCGTGGGATGGCCGTCGGCGTCCAGAACCGCTACCTCGTGGCCGGGTACAGGTTTGCCAATTGCACCGGGCATCGGGCTGAACCGCGCGCCACAGGCGCTGACGGTCATGTTGCATTCGGTCTGACCGTAGAATTCGTTGATCGTCACCCCCAGCGCCTCGCGGCCCCAGGCCAGCATCTCGGCGCCCAGCGGCTCACCGCCCGACGCCACCGATCGCAGCCCCGACAGGACCGCATTCTCGGATTTCAGCATCCGCAGGGCCGTCGGCGGAAAAAACACGTTGCGCACGCCGCCGCGCCGGATGACGTCCGCGGCCTCCCGAGCGGTAAACTTCTGCATACGGGCTGCAACAACAGGCACACGCAACGCGAGGCCGGGCATCAGCACATCGAACAGCCCGCCGATCCAGGCCCAGTCTGCCGGCGTCCACAGGCAATCGCCGGATTGCCCAAGCAGATCGTGACTCAGCGCGACCCCCGGCAGATGACCGGTCAGCACCCGGTGACCATGCAGCGCGCCCTTGGGCGAACCGGTTGTGCCCGAGGTATAGATCAAGACCGCCGGATCCTCGGGGCCGGTATCAGCAAAGTCGACCGGCGGGCCGTCTTCGCCGACCTGATCGGCCATCAGCGGTGTCGCCAGATCGCCGAGCAACCGGGCGCCCTCAAGGTCCGTCAGCACCACATGCAAATCGGCGTCCCCGATGCGCGACCGCAACGCGTCCTGCTGGAACAGCTTGAACAAAGGCACTGAAATCGCGCCGATTTTCCAGATCGCCAGATGCGCCGCCGCGCACCAGGGCGTCTGGCTCAGCAGCACACCGACCCGGTCGCCCGGTTTCACCTGCCGCAGCAGATGCCGGGCCAGGCCATCACTCATCCGGGCCAGGTCCGCGCGCGAGACGTCCCGCCGCCCCCCCCCGGTCAGATCAATGATGGCGGTGGATCCGTCGGGGTCCGCCAGACATTGCGCGGCCATGTTCAGCCGCGCCGGGATGTCCCAGCGCCCCGCCCGATCCAACCCGGGCAGGTTCGGTGTCATTTCATCGACGCCATCAGTTCGCGGCCGACCAGCATGCGCCGGATTTCCGAGGTGCCGGCGCCGATCTCCATCAGCTTGGCATCGCGGAAGATGCGGCCAACCGCGTTGTCGGACAGGTACCCGGCCCCGCCCATCGCCTGCACCGCCTGATGCGCCTGTTTCATTGCCTCTTCAGAGGCATAGAGACAGCACGCCGCCGCGTCCTGCCGGGTCACGGTGCCGTTGTCGCAGGCTTTGGCGACCTCGTAGACATAGGCGCGGGCCGAGTTCATCGCCGTGTACATGTCGGCGATCTTGCCCTGCATCAGCTGGAAATTCCCGATTGGCTGGCCGAACTGCTTGCGCTCGGCTAGGTAGGGCATGATCTCGTCAAGGCAGGCCGCCATGATGCCGGTGCCGATCCCGGCCAGAACCACGCGTTCGTAATCAAGCCCGGACATCAGAACGGCAACGCCGCGCCCTTCCTCGCCCAGCACGTTTTCAAACGGCACCTCGACGTCTTCAAAAATCAGCTCGGCGGTGTTCGAGCCGCGCATGCCCAGCTTGTCGAAATGCGGGCTGGTCGAGAACCCCTTGAACGATTTCTCGATCAGAAAGGCGGTGATGCCTTTGGACCCGGCCTCGGGGTCGGTCTTGGCATAGACCACCAGCGTATCGGCGTCCGGTCCGTTGGTTATCCAGTATTTGTTGCCGTTCAACCGGTAATGATCGTTGCGCTTTTCGGCGCGCAGCTTCATCGACACCACGTCGCTGCCGGCGCCCGCCTCGGACATCGCCAGCGCGCCCACATTCTCGCCCGAAATCAGCCCCGGCAGGTACTTCTGCTTCTGCTCGGTCGTGCCGTTCAGCTTGATCTGGTTCACGCAAAGGTTCGAATGCGCGCCATAAGAAAGCGACACGCTGGCGCTGGCCCGCGCGATCTCTTCCACCGCGATCACATGCGCCAGATAGGACATGCCGGCACCGCCGAACTCTTCGTCAACGGTCACACCCAGCAGGCCCAGATCGCCCATCTCGCGCCACAGCTCGTTCGGGAAGGCGTTGGTACTGTCGATCTCGGCCGCCATCGGCTTGACCCGGTCCTGCGCCCAGCGGTGCACCATCTCGCGCAGCGCGTTCACGTCCTCACCCAGATCGAATTTCATCGTTGCATTAAACATGAGCCGGCTCCTCCCCCTCATGAATTGAACACTTGTTCATTTACTAGCGCAGCTTCCGAGTCGATGCAAACAAAATCACGCACGCCGCCACGCGGGCACCTTAACGGGGAAGATCGCGATCATATTACCGCTGACGGAATTCGATACAGCGGCTAACACATCGGTGTGGCGGCCATATTTTGCGAACCCGCCATCCCGATCGCGCCGGTTCCGCGACGCAAAGGGCAAATAGATAGAACAAGGGAGCAACTGCATGGCAGTCACATTTGTTACATTCAATTCTGTCGGCACCGGTGTGCGCTACGATCTGGGCGCGACGGATTACGAAGGGATTTTCATCAGCGACGGTGCCACCGTCGCCAGCACAACGACCGTCGCAATCCAAGGCAGCGGCGACTACCAAACGGTGCAGGTCCGCGGCGAATTGCTCACCGCCGGCTCGAACGCGACCTACCTGCAGGGCGATTACAGCACCGTTTCGGTCTTTGAGGGCGGGCTGGTGTCCGCTGTCGCGTCATACTATGGCGCTGCGGCGATGTATTTCACCGGGGCGTTCAATGACGTCTACAACTCCGGTGAGATTTCCGGCAACGACGGGCTCTTCTTTTCCAACGGCGGTGCAACCGTGATGAACAGCGGGGTGATCCAGGCGATAGGCACCCCGGCCTATTACCTCTGGGGTGCCGCGATACAGTTGGGAAGCAACGTTCAGGATGATCCAAACGCAAACCTGATCGTGAATACCGGCATCATCCAAGGTGAAAACTATGCCATTCAAGGCGAAGCCAACTACTACTACCACGCCTACGAGACCATCGACGTGGTGCAGAACTGGGGCCTGATCATCGGCGAGGTTAACCTGGCCTCGCGCGATGACACCGTCGTCAACGGCGGCACCATCATCGGCGATGTGAACCTGGGCGACGACAACGACACCTACGTCGGTCGCGACGGCTCCATCGTCGATGGCATCATCGACGGCGGCGACGGCAACGACACGCTCAAGGGCGGATCGAATGCCGACACGCTGGTCGGCAGCGGCGGCAAGGACACGATCCGCGGACGCGGCGGCGACGATACCATTGATGGCGGCAACCAGGCCGACACCCTGTTCGGCGGCGGCGGCGATGACACCATCGACGGTGGCAACGGCAAGGACATCATCGACGGCGGCAGCGGCGACGACACAATCGACGGCGGCGACAGCAACGACGTGATCAACGGCGGGACCGGCAATGATACGATAACCGGCGGCGCCGGAGCCGACGATTTCGTCTTTGGCCTGGATGCCGGCAATGACGTGATCACCGATTTCGGGACCGGCGCCGACCAACTGGACCTGAGCGCCTACAACATCACGGCCTTTGCCGACGTCAGCGCAGCGGCGACCGACGGACCGACGGGCATGATGATCGACCTGACCGCCCTCGGCGGTTCAGGCACGCTGTTGCTGGAAGGATTCTCCACCGCCAGTTTCGATGCCGCCGACGTGATCCTTTGACCGGGCTACGGGCCGCACCCAGCGAACAGGCGCGGCCCAAAACCCTAACAACCCCTTAATTTTTATCAGAAATATTTCGATATTGTTTCGCGCGCGAAACAATACGGCAGCCATTATGACCCAACCGCAGCGCACCGCCTCAGCCGCGTTACCCGCCCTGGAACACCGCGCTCACCTCGGCCCGGATGATCCGGGCGATCAGGGCGCAATCCTCGGTCGAAAAGGTCAGCGGTACCCGCATGTCTATGAGACCGGCCAGAATCCGGTCGGTGTCGGGCATTGCAGGTGCGTCGGCATAGCGCCAGCTGTCATACCGCGATGTGAACCCCGCCGGCTCGGCCGCGCCGAACCACTTCAACTCGACACCCCGTTCCTGGCAGCGGTCCAGGACCGACCTGACCGCCGGCTCGGACCAGTCGACCAGCAGGAACTGGAACGATGAACCAACGTAGGTCTCGTCCTCCGGCCGCTCGATCACGGTCAGCCCCGGCGTATCGCGCAGCCCGTCGTGCAGGACGTCATACCGGGCGTTCCACCGCGCCACCTGTTCCGGCAGCACGGCCAGTTGCGGGCGCAGGATCGCCGCGCGCAGATTGTCCATGCGCCCCGAAATGTTGGGCGTCTCGTATTTGACCCGCTCGAACACCTCGGGTCCCGGCGCGGCCAGATGCCGTTCATAGAGCATGTAAGACCCCGACAGCATCACCGCGCGCGCCGCCAGTTCGGCATCATCGGTGATCAGCAGGCCGCCCTCGCCCGAGTTCACATGTTTATAGGTCTGGGTGGAATAGCAGCCGATGGCCCCATGCCGCCCCGAGGGCACGCCGCGCCACCCTGCCCCCATCGTATGGGCGCAATCCTCGATCACCGTCACGCCAGCGGCATCGCAGATCGCCATCAGACGGTCCATGTCGCATATGTGCCCGCGCATGTGGCTGAGCAGCAGCACGTCCGCCTGCCCCGCCTTTGCGGCCAGATCGTCGAGATCGATGGTCAGCGCCTCGGTCACGCCGACATAGACCGGCCGCGCGCCCAGCGAGGCAATCGCCCCCGGCACCGGCGCCAGGGTAAATGCATTGGTCAGAACCGCATCGCCCGGCGCGACCCCGACCGTCCGCAGCGCGGTGGCCATCGCATAACCGCCCGAGGCCACCGCCAGGCAGTATTTCGCCCCGGTTAGAGCCGCGAACTCCTGTTCGAGCTGGGCGGTCTCGCCCAGCTCTCCGGGGGCGAGGTTGTAGCGGTGCAGCCGACCGTGACGCAAAACCTGCATCGCGGCGTCGATCGCGCTTTCTGGGATCGGTTCCTGCTGGGTGAAACTGCCTGTGAAACGTTCTGTCATGGGGTGGTTGTGCCGCCTGCGCAGCGGGCGGTCAAGCCAGCCGCGCGGTTGCCCGGAAGGCCGGTCGCAAATGCCGGTTACCCGATCAGCGCACGCACCACCGCAGGCAGGTCATCGAACCGGTGCAGCAGGGCCTCGGGTTCGAGCGCCGCCATATCCGCCCCCGACGGGCCAAAGGTCACCAGAACGGATGGCACCCCGGCATTGCGCGCCGTGTTCCGGTCGGTATCGGAATCGCCGATCAGCACGCACTGCGCCGGATCGCCACCGGCCCGGCGCGCGGCCTCGCGCAACGGCGCGGGGTCCGGCTTGCGCACCGGGAGCGTATCCGCACCCACCATCGAAGCAAAGGCATCGCGCACCCCGAGCCGGGTCAGCAGCAGGTCCGCCAGGGCCTCGGGCTTGTTGGTGCAGATGCCGACCCCATAGCCCTCTGACTTGAGCGCCTCGACCGCAGCCATTGCGCCGGGATAAAGCACCGTATGCGCGTCGATGGCCCCGGCGTAGGCCTCGAGCAAAACCGGGTAGTAGCGTTCGACGGTGGCGGCATCAAACCGGTCCACCCGCTGCAATCCGCGTGTGAGCATCATCTTGCCACCGCGCAACGCGATGCCCTGATCGGTGGCCGGATCCAGCACATCACCCAATCCCATCGCCTGGAAACAGGCATTCGCCGCCGCAATCAGATCGCCCGAGGTATCGGCCAGCGTGCCGTCCAGATCAAAGATTACAGTCCGCATGTTCCGTCCCTTTCGGCATGTTTCCGCTAACGCGTGTTGCAGCCCGCAACCTTCTTTGATCGGTCTTTCGCTTGCGCCACCGCCCGCAGCGGATAAAACGGGGCAACCAAAAACACAAAGAGAAATCAGTATGAGCACCGCCCTCGTCATCCTGGCCGCAGGCAAAGGCACCCGGATGAACTCCGATCTTCCCAAGGTGCTGCACCCGATTGCACATGCGCCGATGCTGGCCCATGCCATGCGTGCCGGTGCCGTTTTGTCCCCCGAGCGGACGGTGATCGTGGCCGGCCACGGCGCCGACCAGGTCGAAGCGGCCGCGCGCGAGGTGGATGAGACCGCCCAGGTGGTGATGCAGAGCGAACAGCTGGGCACCGCCCATGCGGTCGATCAGGCCCGTGACGCCCTGCGGGGGTTCACGGGCGATGTGATCGTGCTCTACGGCGACACACCCTTTGTTCAGCCCGATACGCTGGACCGGATGATCGCGGCGCGCGCTGAAAACGATCTGGTGATCCTGGGCTTTGAGGCCGCTGATCCGGCCCGCTATGGCCGGCTGGTGATGGACGGCGACCAGTTGCACGAGATCGTTGAATACAAGGACGCGACCGAGGCGCAGCGCGCGATCACCTTTTGCAACAGCGGATTGCTGGCCTGCGACGCCGAGCGGCTGTTTGACCTGATTGCACAGGTCGGCAACGACAATGCCTCCGGCGAATACTATCTGACCGATGTCGTCACGCTGGCGCGAACCGCCGGACTGCGCGTGACCGCCGTCGCCTGTACCGAGGATCAGACGCTGGGGGTCAACTCGCGCGCCGACCTGGCCGCAGCCGAGGCCGTGTTTCAGGCCCGCGCACGCGCCGAATTGCTGGATCTCGGTGTGACGATGACCGCGCCCGACACCGTTTTTCTGGCCTGGGACACAATGATCGGACGCGATGCGATGATCGAACCGAACGTGGTCTTTGGCCCCGGTGTCACGGTCGAGACCGGCGCGACGATCCGCGCGTTTTCGCACCTGGAAGGTGCGCATGTGAGCCGCGACGCCGTTGTCGGCCCCTATGCCCGCCTGCGCCCCGGCGCAGAACTGGCCGAGGCCGCGCGGGTCGGAAACTTTGTCGAGATCAAGAACGCCGTGCTGGCCGAGGGCGCCAAGGTCAACCACCTGAGCTATATCGGGGACGCCAATGTCGGCGCGCACAGCAACATCGGCGCGGGCACCATCACCTGCAACTATGACGGGGTAATGAAGCATCAGACCGAGATCGGAGCCAACGCTTTCATCGGGTCGAACACCATGCTGGTGGCCCCGGTGCGCGTCGGCGACCGGGCGATGACCGCCACCGGATCGGTGATCACCCGCGATGTCGAGGACGAGGCGCTGGCGGTGGCCAGAAACCGGCAGGAAAACAAACCCGGACGCGCGGTCAAATTGTTCGAATTTCTAAAGGCGCGCAAAGCGAATCGCCAAAAAGGTGCTAAATAATGTGTGGTATTGTAGGGGTTCTGGGCAATCACGAAGCCGCGCCCATTCTCGTTGAAGCGCTGAAACGCCTGGAATATCGCGGTTACGACAGCGCCGGGATCGCCACGATCAACAACGGGCAGCTGGACCGCCGCCGCGCGGTGGGCAAGCTGGTCAACCTGTCCGATCTGCTGGTGCATGATCCGCTGCCGGGCAAGTCCGGCATCGGCCACACCCGCTGGGCCACGCATGGTGCGCCCTCGGTGCGCAACGCCCACCCGCACCGGGCCGGGCGCGTGGCCGTGGTTCACAACGGCATCATCGAAAACTACCGCGACCTGCGCGCCGAACTGGCAGAGCTGGGCGCACAGTTCCAGACCGATACCGACACCGAAACCGTCGCGCTGCTGACCGAACACTTCATGGCCCAGGGCGCAGGGCCGGTCGAGGCGGCCTTCCAGGCGCTGGACCGGCTGGACGGCGCCTTTGCGCTGGCCTTCCTCTTTGATGGCGAGGAGGACCTGATCGTGGCCGCGCGCAAGGGGTCGCCGCTGGCGATCGGGCACGGCACCGGCGAGATGTTCGTCGGGTCGGACGCCATTGCGCTGGCGCCGCTGACCGACCGGATCACCTATCTGGAGGAAGGTGACCGCGCGGTGGTCACCCGCACCAGCCTGGAAATCCGCGATGCCAACGGCGAGCTTGCCAATCGCGCGGTCAAGACCGTCCAGATCGACGCCACCCGCGTCGACAAGGGCGGGCACAAGCATTTCATGGCCAAGGAAATCGCGGAACAACCCAATGTGATCGGCGAGGCGGTGCGCGCCTACCTGCCCGCAGGTGACGACGCGGTGTCCCTGCCCGGTAAGGGGCTGGATTTTGCCAGGGTCGAGCGGCTGACGATGGTCGCCTGTGGCACCGCCTATTATGCCTGCCTGACGGCAAAATACTGGTTCGAACAGCTGGCGCGCATCCCGGTCGAGGTCGATATCGCCTCTGAATTCCGCTATCGCGAACCGCCCGTTACCACCGGCACCGTGGCGCTGTTTGTCAGCCAGTCGGGCGAAACCGCCGATACCCTCGCCGCACTGCGGTACTGCGAGGGCAAGGCCGACACCATTGTGTCGGTGGTCAATGTCCCCGAAAGCTCCATCGCGCGGGAAAGCGATCTGGCGCTGCCGATTCATGCCGGTGTCGAGGTCGGCGTCGCCTCGACCAAGGCGTTCACCTGCCAGCTGACCGTGCTGTTGATGCTGGCGCTCAAGGCCGCAGCGGATCGCGGCACGCTGACGCCCGAAGAGCTGGGAGATCACTTTGCCGCGCTGCGCGGGTTGCCCTCGGTTCTGAATGCCGCACTTGATCAGAACGACGCGATCCGGCGCGCCGCGCAAAGCCTGAGCGAGGCGCGCGACGTGCTGTTCCTGGGCCGTGGCCTGATGTATCCCTTGGCCCTGGAAGGCGCATTAAAGCTGAAGGAAATCAGCTATATACACGCCGAAGCCTATGCTTCCGGCGAATTGAAACACGGCCCCATCGCGCTGATCGACAAGACGATGCCCGTGGTGGTCATGGCCCCGCGCGACGGGCTGTTCGACAAGACCGTTTCGAACATGCAGGAGGTGATGGCACGCAAGGGCAAGGTGCTGCTGATCTCGGATGACGAGGGGATTGCCGAGGCCAACGACGGGGTCTGGATGACGATCCGTATGCCGCATGTGCCACCGCTGTTGACCCCGATCCTCTATGCGATCCCGGCGCAGCTGCTGGCCTATCATACGGCGGTCGCCAAGGGCACGGATGTGGACCAGCCGCGCAACCTCGCGAAATCGGTCACGGTGGAGTAACCACGATGGCCAAGCAATTCGATCACATCCACAAGGCGCACGCCAAGATCATCGAAGCGCAGCACATCTTCTTTTGCGGCACGGCCGCCCCTGACGGGCGTGTCAACGTATCGCCCAAGGGCATGGATTCGCTGCGAATCCTGGGACCGAACCGGATCGCCTGGCTGAACATCACCGGCAGCGGCAACGAGACCGCCGGTCACCTGCTGGAGCACGCGCGGATGACGCTGATGTGGTGTTCGTTCACCGACCAGCCGATGATTCTGCGCTGCTATGGCACGGCGCGCGCCGTGCACGAGGGCGACGCCGACTGGGCAGAGATGTCGGCGCTGTTCCCGCCCCACCGCAGCGCCCGCCAGGTCTTTGACATGGCGATCGACATGGTCCAGACGTCCTGCGGCTATGCGGTCCCGTTCATGGAATACAAGGGCGAGCGGCCCACCATGCAGGAATGGGTGGATGCCCGGAGCGACGCCGATCTGCGCGCCTATTGGGTGGAAAAGAACACCCGCACGCTGGACGGCAAACCAACAGGCGTGCCGGTCACCGAAGCCGGCAGCTAGAGCGTCGCCCCCGGCTCGTGCCCCCAGACGATGATGTAATTGTGGGGCGCGGTCACCGGGTGTTCGTCATAGATTTCGAACGGCGGCAGCATGCTTTCCAACTCTGCCAGCGTCAGCTTGGCCCCTTCGCGACCCGCATGGTCGCTTTTGCCCGAATTCATCGTCAGGTAGCCGCGCTTTGACTGTGCCAGCACCTTGCGGACATAGGCAGACTGGACCGCCTTCGGTACCTCGGAAAACGCGTAGTTGCTGATGATCAGGTCATAGCTGTCGACCTGCGCGGCGTTCAGCGTGTGGGTCACGTATGAACCGTGCATCAGGAAGGATTCCAGATACCGCGACACCAGCCGGGTCACATCCGGCAAATCAAAGATATGGTATTCCTCGGTCTTGAACACGTCGTCACAGACCAGAGCCTGTCCGCCATAACCGCCGCCGATCTCGGCGATCTTGCTGCCGATTTGCCCCCCGAACAGCCGTTTCAAATCCGAGGCCACCTTGAGATAGCGCAGGGTGGTGGGCGACAGGCTTTCGCCGGCATAGTCGTATTTGCGGGGGTTTCCGATGACATCGCTTTGCAGCAGTGTCGGCCTGGCGGCCTCCAGAATGCCGTCGTCGCGGGATTTCAGCACGTCCAGATAGATCTGCCCGTCTTCGCGGGACACGTGTTCGAGGATCTTGTTATAGGCCTTGTCACGCTTGAAATTCTCAAAATGCCGGTACGAGGCCACGGCGCGGCGCACCGACAACAGGTAGCTGCCGTTGTCGCTGTCAGAGCGCAGGTCGGCCGAGGCCACGTATTCCTTGAGCCCGGGCAACAGTTTCGTCAGGTAATAGCTCATGGTTTCAGCCTCTTGGGTGTTGCCGCCGACGATGCCGCGTGGGCCGACGGATCGCTGTAATTCACACCGGCTTCTAGCGCCGAATGGCGGCAAAGAACAGTGTCTTGAACGGCGCACCCCATCGCCTATGCTGCGCCAGGAATCCGGAGACCCGCCATGCACGACCCCTATCTGCAAGAGCTACAGGCGCAGGCAG
The DNA here is from genome assembly GCF_020171285.1 of Seohaeicola saemankumensis. Lineage (GTDB taxonomy): Bacteria > Pseudomonadota > Alphaproteobacteria > Rhodobacterales > Rhodobacteraceae > JAIUZI01. The sequence goes on along the minus strand of NZ_JAIUZI010000002.1, from coordinate 294,039 downwards.
ACCCCGAGCGCGCCGCGGGCGCGGCGGCCTATCACAAGAACATGCGCGTGCATCTGGGCATACCCAACCCGGTGCTGAACGACCTGACCAAACAGTGGCGGGGCACGTTGAGTGTCGACGAACGGGTGCAGGTGGCCGACGGCCTGTGGCGCAGTGACATTTTCGAGGCCCGGCTGGCCGCCGCCAAGCTGCTGACACAGGCGCGCATCCGCCCCGATGACGCGGTCTGGCAGCTGATCTGCGGCTGGCTACCCGATTTCGACAGCTGGGCGGTGGCCGATCACGCCTGCATGGCCGCGCAGAAACGGCTGGTGGCAGAGCCGTCGCGGCTGGATACAGTCGAGACCTGGACCCGCTCTGATCACATGTGGACCCGGCGCGCGGCCTTGGTCGCCACCCTTCCGTGGACCAAGCAGAACCACCCCAAACCCGCCGATCTGGACCGGCGCGACCGGATCCTGGGATGGGCGGCGACCTATGTACCCGACCACGACTGGTTCATTCAAAAGGCCGTCGCCTGGTGGCTGCGGGATCTGTCCAAACACGACCCCGACCGGACGCGCGGGTTTCTGGCGGAACACGGCGCGGCGATGAAGCCCTTTGCCCGCAAGGAAGCCGGGAAATACCTGCCGGACTGAACCACGTCAGCCGCCGGGGTAGACATCCAGTTCGATCAGCTCTGTCAGGGGCGCCCCTAGCGCCTGAAACCCCTGCAACGACAGCTGGCTGCCGCCGGTTGCCGGCCCATCCGCCGGGATGAGGGTGACCTGCGCCGAAGCCCCGGTGGCCGCCAGAACCACCTTGCCTGCGCCCTCGCTGGTGACCAGCGGCGTGCGCAGCCACAGGCCCGGCTGACCGGGGTCGCCCAACCCGGCGATGGTGCGCAGGGGGCCGCCGATGGCGGGCTGCGCGGCTGGCGTCTCGTCCGGCACCGCAGCTGCTTCGACGACCTCTGCGGGTGGCGTGTCCTCCTCCGCTGCCGAGGCTCCGATCAGCGGTGTGGCGTCAACCGCATCCGTCGCGCGATCCTTGCGAAACACGCCACAGCCGGCCAGCAGACAACAGGTCAGGATCAAGAAAGTTTTCATGCCGCCGAGCTTAGCCGCGCGTCACGACGTGGGCCAGAGCCAATGCACCGCTTTCCCCTTGCCGCAGGACCACCCGCGCTTTACCTATGCGGTCATGACTGCTCCGCTGATCGATCCCTTTGCACGCGCCATCACCTACCTGCGCGTCTCCGTCACCGACCGGTGTGATTTCCGCTGCGTCTACTGCATGTCGGAAAACATGACCTTTCTGCCCAAGAAAGAGCTGCTCACGCTCGAAGAGCTGGACCGTATGTGTTCGACCTTTGTGCGGCTGGGGGTGGAAAAGCTGCGGATCACCGGAGGCGAACCGCTGGTGCGGCGGGATATCATGACCTTTTTCCGGTCGATGACGCGGCATCTGGACAGCGGCGCACTCAAGGAACTGACGCTGACCACCAATGGCTCGCAGCTGGAGCGTTTTGCAGATCAGCTGTTTGACGCCGGGGTGCGGCGGGTGAACATTTCGCTCGATACGCTGGATGATCAGAAGTTTGCCGACATCACCCGCTGGGGCCGGCTGCCGCAGGTCATTCGCGGGATCGACGCGGCACAAAAGGCCGGCCTGCGTATCAAGATCAACGCGGTTGCGCTGAAGGGGTTCAATGAGGCGGAACTGCCCCGCATCACCGAATGGTGCGCCGAACGCGACATGGACCTGACCTGGATCGAGGTCATGCCGATGGGTGACATCGGCAACGAGGACCGGCTGGATCAATACTGGTCGCTCAAGGACGTGCGCGCCGAATACGAAAACCACTACACGGTGACCGATCTGGCCGAACGGTCCGGCGGGCCTGCGCGCTATGTGCGGCTTGAGGAAACCGGGCAGAAGATCGGCTTTATCACCCCGCTGACGCATAATTTCTGCGAAAGCTGCAATCGCGTGCGGCTGACCTGCACCGGCGAGCTCTACATGTGCCTGGGCCAGGAAGACATGGCCGACCTGCGCGCGCCGTTGCGGGCGCACCCGACCTCCGAGGTACCGCTGGAAGAGGCCATTCGCGCCGCGATCGAACACAAGCCCAAGGGCCATGATTTCGACTATTCCCGGCAGACGGTCGACGGTCGGATGTCGCGCCACATGAGCCACACGGGCGGTTAGATGCCAGCCCCGGGCGGTAACCCGACGCCGCTGTTCCACATCTACAGGACGCTAACGCGACTGCTGTCGCCTGTTGCATGGCACATCGTGTCGCGCAAGCTGCGCCGTCACGGGGTGGCGCCGGACCGGGCCCGCGAACGGCTGGGAAACGCCACCCTGCCCCGGCCCGCCGGGTCGCTGATCTGGTTTCATGCCGCCAGCGTCGGCGAAAGCCTGTCGGTCCTGACATTGATCACGCGGCTTGGCGAACGATTGCCGGAAACAGAGTTCGTGATCACCTCGGGCACCGCCACGTCGGCCGAACTGATTGCTCGCAGGATGCCGCCGCGCACCCGTCATCAGTTCGCGCCGCTGGACGCACCCGGCCCGGTGCAGCGGTTCCTGCGCCATTGGCGGCCACAGGCCGCCGTCTTTGTCGAAAGCGAGCTATGGCCGGTGATGCTGCAGGCGACGCGGGCGTCGGGCGCGCGGCTGGCGCTGCTGAATGCGCGGCTCTCGCAGAAATCGGTGGACGGGTGGAAGAAATGGCCTGACACCGCGGCTTTTGTGCTGGGCCAGTTCGACATCCTGCTTAGCCAGAACCAGGTATCGGCGCAAAACCTGCGTGCGATGGGCGCCGACCCGGCGCGTGTCGCCGTGGGGGTGAACCTGAAGTCGACGTCGGCCCCGCTGCCGGTGGATGACGCGACATTGACCGCGCTGCGCAACGCCCTGGGGCCGCGTCCCGTCTGGGTCGCCAGTTCCACCCACCCCGGCGAGGAAGAGATCGTTCTGCAGGCCCACCGGCGCCTGCAGCAGCGCCACCCCGATCTGTGCCTGCTGCTGGTGCCCCGCCACCCCGAACGCGGCGACGAGGTGGCCGGTCTGATTGCAGGCGCCGGATTTGACCTTGCGCGGCGCAGCACCGGTGCGCCGCTGGCGGGTCAGCCGGTCTATCTGGCCGACACGCTGGGGGAAACCGGCACATGGTACGCCTTGTCGCCGCTGGTGTTTCTGGGCGGTTCGCTGAAACCCATCGGCGGCCACAACCCGTTCGAACCTGCACAGGCCGGGGCCGCGGTGATCACCGGCCCCCATGTCACCAACTTTTCCGAAACCTTCACACCGCTCATCTCGCTCGGCGGCGCGGTGGAGGTTTCGGACGCCGTGGAATTGGCACAAGCCGTGTCCCTGTGGCTGGACGAGCCCGCCAGGCTCGATACCGCGCGGCAGGCCGCAGCCCAATTCGTGCAGGGACAGCAAACGGCACTGGACCGGGTCGTGGATCAGCTCTGCACCACATTGCAGCTGGAAACGCCCGATGCCTGAACTCTTCGTCACAAATTTCAACCGCAATTTCACCGGCGTCTCGTCCACCGCCGCCAACGTGATCCGGCAGCAACGCAAGACACTGGATCTCGCGCTGGTGGGCCGCCCCCTGCCGGGCTGCCCCGATCCGATCTCCCCTTCGGCGGCCCGCGCCCTGTCGCGCACACCGCCGCCGGGCAAACCCTTTGCCATCTGGCACGTGCGGCGGAACACCGAAATGCGCGCCGCGCTCTGGGCGCGGGACGTGCTGCGCCTGCCGATCCGGATCGTGTTCACCTCGGCCGCTCAGCGTCGTCATTCCGCCTTTCCCCGCTGGCTGATCAGCCGCATGGACGCGGTGGTGGCCACCACCGAGGCCGCCGCAGGGTTTGTCCCGCATGTTCGCGCCGTGGTGCCGCATGGTGCCGATACCGAGCTGTTTACCCCTGCCCGCGACCGCGCCGCGGCCTGGGCCGCGCTGGGATACGGCGGCACCATGGGTATCGCCACCATCGGACGGGTCCGCCCGGAGAAAGGCACCGATCTCTTTGTCGAGGCGATGTTGCAGCTGCTGCCGAACCTGCCGGGCGCCGTGGCGCTGGTCGTCGGCCGCGCCACAAAGGAACATCACAAGTTCGACCTGACGCTCAAGGACAAGGTCCAGCGCGCCGGCATGATAGATCGCATACGGTTCATCGGTGAAATGCCCGCCGCCGACCTGCCCCGGCTGATGCAGGGGCTGTCGCTGGTCATGCAGCTGCCCCGGTACGAAGGCTATGGCATGGTGCCGCTCGAAGGCATGGCCAGCGGCGTGCCCTTTGTCGGCAGCGCGGCCGGCTACTACGACGCCTTTTCCGCGCAGGGCCGCTGCGGCACCGTGGTGCCGCAGGAGATGCCCGCCGCCGCGGCCGAGGCCGCCGCCGGTCTTCTGACCGACCCTGACCGCCATGCCGCCATGGCCAGAGCGGCGCGCGAGGTGGCCGAGACCAGCTTTAGCGCCGCCGCCGAGGCCGCGGGGATCAATGCCGTTTACGACCAACTCTGGTCATCGGGCTGACCGCCGGCCACGGGCGCAAGAAAATTCGAAATTTTCTTGCCCGTTTTCTTTGAAAGAAAACGGCACCGCCCGCAATTCGGCGATCAGGCCGCTGGCATCCGGCGTTCGACGATTTCCGCCCACCAGGAACATCCCGCCGGGATCGCCTCGTCGTTGAAGTTGTACTCCGGGTGATGCACGTGGGCGCTGTCCCCGTTGCCAACCAGAATATAGGCGCCGGGGCGCTCCTCCAGCATAAAGGCAAAGTCCTCGCCCCCCATGACCAGCGGTGCATCCTCGCAGTTGCCCGACACCGCCCGGGCCACGTCAGCGGCAAATGCGGTCTGTTCCTCGGTGTTCACCATGACCGGATAGCCCCGGTGATATTCAACCGTTGCCATGCCGCCAAACGTGGCCGCAACCCCGGCGCAGATCTCCTTGATCCGATGTTCCGCCAGATCCCGCATTTCGCGGCTCATGGTGCGCACGGTCCCTTTCAGATGCACCCGCTGCGGGATAACGTTGAACGCCTTGGACGAGGTCTCGAACGAGGTAACAGACACGACCACCTGATCCACCGGATCGGCATTGCGGCTGGCGATCGTCTGCAGGGCGACCACTGCCTGCGAGGCCATGACCGTTGTGTCCACCGTCTCCTGCGGTTTCGCCGCATGGCCGCCACGGCCCTCGAATTCGATGTCGAACTGATCGGTCGCCGCAAAAAATGCGCCGGGCCGGATCGCGAAGGAGCCCACCGGCATCCCCGGCCAGTTGTGCATGCCATAGACCTCCTGTATGCCCCAGCGTTCCATCATGCCGTCGTCGCACATTTCCTTGCCGCCGCCGCCGCCTTCTTCGGCGGGCTGAAAGATCACCACGACCGTGCCGTCGAAATTGCGGGTCTCGGCCAGGTATTTCGCCGCCCCCAGCAGCATCGCGGTGTGCCCGTCGTGGCCGCAGGCGTGCATCGCCCCGTCGGTCTTGGAGGCATAGGTCAGGCCGGTTGCCTCGTGGATCGGCAGCGCGTCCATGTCGGCCCGCAGGCCAATCACCTTGCCAGAGGTATCGGACTTGCCCTTGATCACGCCAACGACACCGGTGCGGCCAATCCCCGTGACCACCTCTTCACAGCCAAAGGCCTGCAATTTTTCGGCGACCAGCGCGGCCGTCCGGTGAGTTTCGAACAGGATTTCGGGGTTTTCATGCAGATCGCGTCGCCAGACGGTGATTTCATCCTGCAATTCTGCAAAGCGGTTCTTAACGGGCATGGTCTCTCTCTTTCAGGGTTTTCTGGATCAGGCCGCCGGCATCCGGCGCTCAACAAGCTCGGCGAACCAGCTGCAGCCAGCCGGGATCGCCTCGTCGTCAAAGTTGTATTCGGGGTGATGCAAGGCGGCAGAGGCGCCATTGCCTACAAAGATGAACGCTCCGGGGCGTTCCTGTAGCATAAACGCAAAATCCTCGCCGCCCATGATCAGCGGCGCCTCGCCACAGCCACCGCTGACCGAAGTGGCGATCTCTGCGGCAAATGCGGCGGGTTCGGTTGCGTTGATCGTGATCGGCACGTGGCGCAGGTACTCGACCTTTGCGGCCCCGCCGAACCCCTGGGCGGTGGCCTCGGCCAGCTCCGACAGGCGCCGTTCGATCAGGTCCTGCAGATCGGCGGAATGGGTTCGCACCGTGCCGCGCAGTCTCACCGATTGCGGGATCACGTTATAGGCATGCGACGAAGTCTCCATCGCGGTGACCGACAACACGCCCTGCGCTATCGGATCCGCGTTTCGGCTGATGATGGACTGCAGGGCAAGCACGATGTGGCTGGCGACCACGGTGGGGTCGACGGTTTCCTCGGGGTGGGCGGCATGCCCACCGTGCCCCGTCACCTCGATAAAGAATTCGTCGGTAGCGGCCAGCAGCGGCCCCGGGCGGATGGCGAATTCGCCAACTGGCAGCCCCGGCATGTTGTGCATGCCGTAGACCTCCTGCACGCCCCAGCGATCCATCATGCCCTCATCGCACATGGCCTTGGCGCCCTTGCCGATTTCCTCGGCGGGCTGGAACATCACCACGACCGTACCGTCAAAATTCCGGGTCTCGGACAGGTAGCGCGCCGCGCCTAGCAGCATGGCGGTATGGCCATCGTGGCCGCAGGCGTGCATGACCCCTTCGGTCTGCGACGCATAGGCGGCGCCGGTCGCCTCCAGAATCGGCAGCGCGTCCATGTCGCCCCGCAGCCCGATCACCCGGCCCGCCGTATCGGACCGGCCCCGGATCACGCCGACAACCCCGCTTTGACCGATGCCGGTCACCACCTCGTCGCAGCCGAAGGCCCGCAGCTTTTCCGCGACCAGCGCGGCGGTGCGGGTGGTGTCAAAGCCGAGTTCGGGGTGGGTATGGATATCCTGCCGCCAAGCAGCGATTTCAGGCAGCAGTTCGGCCAGGCGGTTCTTGATCGGCATTTCGGTCCTTGTCTGTCTCTATTCGGGCTCTACGCGGGTGACGCGGGCATTCGTTGCTCCACGATCTCGGCAAACCAGCTGCAGCCCAGCGGGATCGCCTCATCATCGAACTGATAGGCGGGGTGGTGGCACATCTGCGTATCCCCGTTGCCAAGGAAGATATAGGCGCCGGGCCGTTCTTCCAGCATATAGGCAAAATCTTCTGCCGGCATGATCGGATCCGCCGCGTCGTTGACCTTGCCCGACACCGCCAGCGCCGCCCGAACCGCATATTCCGTCTCTTGCGGGGTGTTCACGGTGGGCGGGTAGCCGGGCATCCAGGCCACCTCGGCCGTCGCGCCCAGGGCAGAGGCGGTATCGGTGGCGATCCGGCGAATGCGCTCTTCGGCCAGCACGCGGGCATCGGTGTCCAGCGTGCGCACGGTGCCTTTCATGCGGGCCGTATGGGCGATGACGTTGGACGCGGCGCTGTCCGTTTCAAAAGTGCCGACCGTCAGCACCACCCGGTGAATCGGGTTCACGTTGCGCGACACTACGGTTTGCAGCGAAATCAGGATCTGCGCCGCCACCAGCGTCGTATCGACCGCGTCATGGGGCGAAGCCGCATGACCGCCTTTGCCCGTCACGGTGATTTCGAATTCATCGGCCGAGGCCAGCAGCGCGCCGGGCCGGATCGCGAATTCGCCGACCGGCAGGCCCGGCATGTTGTGCAGGCCATAAACCTCCTGAATGCCCCAGCGATCCATCAGCCCGTCGTCGCACATTTCCTTGCCACCGCCGCCGCCCTCTTCGGCAGGTTGAAAAATCAGAACAACGGTGCCGTCGAAATTCCGTGTCTCGGCCAGGTATTTTGCGGCGCCAAGCAGGATCGAGGTATGGCCGTCGTGGCCACAGGCATGCATCTTGCCCGGCACCTTTGAGGCATAGGGCAACCCGGTCGCTTCGGTGATCGGCAGCGCGTCCATATCCGCGCGCAGCCCGATCACCCGACCGGAACTGTTGGACCTGCCCTTGATCGTCGCGACGACGCCGGTGCGGCCAATTCCGGTGGCGATATCGTCGACACCGATCTCGCGCAGGCGCGCCTCCACGAAACCCGCGGTTTCGTGGACGTCGAACAGAAGCTCGGGCGTTTCATGCAAATGATGCCGCCAGACCGTGATCTCGTCATGCAATTCGGCAAGTCGGTTACGAATGGGCATTGGTTACTCCTCCACTAATGACTCGACCAGACGCCGCATAAAGCCGGCACCGGATTCAAATTGACTTTTCGTAATAAATTCATTCGGTTGATGGGCCTGCGCGATATCGCCCGGCCCACAGACAACGGCGGAATAGCCGGCTTGCTGAAACTGTCCCGCCTCGGTCCCGTAGCTGACCACATGGGTGGCGTTATCCCCCGTCAACCGGCGAACAAGTGTTTCGGCCGCACCGTCGGTTTCCGGCTGCAACCCCGGCACGCCAAAGCTCTCGTCGACTACGATACGCGCATCGGGGTGAATTGTCTGCATCGCGGTTTCCACCTCGGCGACTTTGGCAAGGATACGCGCGCGCCAGACGTCGTGATCCTGATCCGGCACCGCACGAAACCCCAGATCGAAACCGCAATGCGCCGCCGTGATGTTCTTGGCCGTGCCGCCAGAGATCAGCCCGGTATGAAGCGTGGTGAAACTGGGTTCGAACATCGCGGCCACGTCCGTGGGCACCCGCGCGGCCTCTTCCGCGTTGACCTGATTGGCCCAGTCGATGATCTTGGCCGCCTCCATGATGGCGCTGACGCCGCTGGGCAAGAGCGAGCTGTGGACCTCGTACCCGTGCACATCCAGCCAGAAGGTCTTGCCGCCCTTATGGCCGGTGACACAGGTCATCATCGACGGTTCGCCGACGATGACCGCGCGCCCCTTGGGCAAAACGGGCTGCATCGCCGCGATCAGCGGCGGCCCGCCGATACAGCCGACCTCCTCGTCATAGCTCAGCGCCAGTTGCAGCGGGCGCGCGATACCGCGGTGATGGGCCTCGACCAGCGCCCAGATGGCCAGCGCGTCGTACCCTTTCATGTCGGTGGTGCCACGGCCAAAATACTTGCCATCGCGTTCGGTCAGCGTGAAAGGGTCGCTGTCCCAGTCCTGCCCGTCGATTGGTACCACATCGGTGTGACCCGACAGGACCACGGCGCCCTCTTCCCATGGACCGACATGGGCGAACAGGGCGGCTTTTTGCCCGGTCTCGTCGTAGTGGCGATGGGCCGTAATGCCTTGGCCGTTCAGGTAGTCTTCGACCCAGTCCACCAGCGGCAAGTTGCTGTCGCGGCTGACGGTCGGGAACGAAATCAATCGCTCCAGAATGTCCCGCGGGGATAATCGGGCGGTCATGGTGCGTTCAATACCCGCTGTCCGTCGTCAGCACATAGTGACCGGGTTCGACCTCGTTGTATTCCGAGGGTGCGGGCGCATAGTCCAGCGGGTGGATGGGCGACGGAATCGGTTTGAAGTTCAGGTCTTTTTCCGATTTCCGCTTGCGCGGATCGGCGATCGGGACCGCCTTCATCAGCGCCTGCGTATAGGGGTGCTGCGGGTTCTCGAACACCCGCGCGCGCGGCCCCAACTCGACGATCCGGCCCAGGTACATCACGCCGACCTGATGGCTGACGCGTTCGACCACGGCCATGTCATGGCTGATGAACAGGAACGACAGCCCCAGATCCGCCTGCAGTTCCATCATCAGGTTCAGCACCTGCGCCTGCACCGACACGTCCAGCGCCGACACCGACTCGTCGGCGATGATCAGCTTGGGGTTCAGCGCCAGGGCACGGGCGATTGCGACCCGCTGGCGCTGGCCCCCCGACATTTCATGCGGGTACCGCCGCATGAAACTGCGCGGCAGCTCGACCCGGTCGAACAAATGCGCGACCCGGTCCGTCAGCTCCGACCCTTTGGCGGTGCCATAGTTGCGCATCGGTTCCGCCACCTGATCCAGCAACATCATTTGCGGGTTCAGCGAGGCAAAGGGATCCTGAAAGATCATCTGCATATCCAGCCGCGCCTCTCGCAGGCCGGATTGGTCGAGCTGCATGATATCGACGCCGTCCAGATCGATCTCTCCCGCGATCGGTTCGATCAACCGCAGGATCGACCGCCCCGCGCTAGATTTGCCACAGCCCGATTCGCCCACCAGGCTGAGGGTCTGACCCCGGTTCACCGTGAACGAAACATCTTCGACCGCGTGCACGTTCGCGATGGTCCGGCGAAAGAACCCGCCCTTGACCGGGAACCGCGTCGTCAGCCCCTTGACCCGCAACAGCACCTTGTCCGTGCCGACGATCGGGGCGATCTTCTGGTCCTCGACCCCCATCAGCTTCATCGGTTCGGGCGCCGCCTTGCCGCGCATTTCGCCCAGTTTCGGAACCGCCGCCAGCAACGCCTTGGTGTAATCGTGCTGCGGGTTCTCGAAAATCTCCTCGACGGTGCCCTCTTCGACCTTGTTGCCGCGGAACATGACGACCACCCGGTCCGCCATCTGCGCCACCACCGCCATGTCATGGGTGATGAACATCACCGCCGTGCCGGTTTCCCGCTTGAGCCGGTCCATCAGCGCCAGGATCTCGGCCTGAATGGTCACATCCAGCGCCGTGGTCGGTTCATCCGCAATCAGCAGGCGCGGCTCGCAAGCCATCGCCATGGCGATCACCACGCGCTGCCGCATGCCCCCCGACAGTTCGTGCGGAAACTGTTTCAACCGGCGTTCGGGCTCGGGAATCCGCACCTGTTTCAGCAGCTCCAGCGCCCGCGACTCGGCCTGCTCCTTGGTCATCCCGCGATGCACGCGCAACCCTTCGGTCAGCTGCCGCCCCACGGTAAAGACGGGATTCAGCGCCGTCATCGGCTCCTGAAAGATCATCCCGATCTCGTTGCCGCGGATGTGGCGCATCAGATCCTGATCCGCCTGCGCCAGATCCAGCTCGCCGCCTTTGCGGCGATCAAAAATAAGGCGACCGCCCGAAATTTCACCACCGCCGAATTCCACAAGCCGCATCAGCGACAGCGAAGACACCGATTTTCCGGACCCCGATTCTCCAACGATGCAAACGGTTTCGCCCGGATTCACATCAAAGGAAACATCCTCGACTCCGACAACGGGGCCGTCCTTTGTTTGGAATTCGACCCTCAGTCCCTTGATCTGGGCAATCGGCTGATCCAGCACCTGTTCGCTCCTTCTGGTACAGGCACAGACGCTAAGACCGGTATACCAACAGTGTCAAACCCCCAGATCGGTTTTCCCGACGGCAAGGCTTGCAATTTTCGCAAACTCTGTTTCGATATGCCACGTATCCGGTCTGGGGGGACAGTCGGATTTTGCGGCATCCACTCTGTTTGCCATGTGTTCCAATACGTTACCCCCGGGGCGGCGCAGCCGGCAGCAGCAAGCTGTCCGGTTATAACAAGACACAAATGTGTCCAACATGGAGTGTAGCATGAAGATCAAAGCCCTATTGCTTGGCGCGATCGCAAGTGCGGCCTTTGCCCCGGTGGCAATGGCCGAACGCGGATCGGACGGCCATGTCAGCATCATTTACTGGCAGGCCCCATCGATTCTGAACCCGTTCCTTTCGGGCGGCACCAAGGACGTGGAATCGGCCTCGCTGATCCTCGAACCGCTGGCGCGCTATGACCAGGATGGCCAGATGGTGCCGTTCCTGGCCTCGGAAATCCCGACCGTCGACAACGGCGGCGTCAGCGAAGACCTGATGTCGATCACCTGGAAAATTGCGCCCGGAATCACCTGGTCCGACGGCTCGCCGTTCACCAGCGCCGACGTCAAATTCACCGCCGACTACTGCATGCACCCCGATGGAGGCTGCGCGCAGCTGACCAAGTTCGAAGGGGTGACCAGCGTCGAGGCAGTGGACGACATGACCGTAAAGGTCACCTTCGACAAGCCGACCCCCTTCCCTTACGGACCGTTCGTTGGCGGTGAAAGCCCGATCCTGCAGGCCGCCCAGTTCGCGGACTGCATGGGTGCGGCGGCACCGGGCTGTACCGACCAGAACTTCTATCCGGTCGGCACCGGCCCCTTTGTGGTCAAGGATTTCCGTCCCAACGACGTGATCCAGATGGAAGCCAATCCGAACTATCGCGACCCGGCAAAACCGGCCTTTGCGACCCTGACCTTCAAGGGCGGCGGCGACGCCACGGCCGCAGGCCGCGCGGTGATGGAAACCGGCGAATTCGACTATGCCTGGAACCTGCAGCTGGCGCCCGACGTGATCGCCAAGATGCAGGAAGGTGGCAAGGGTACGCCGGTCGCGGGCTTTGGCCCGCTGGTCGAGCGCATCATGCTGAACCAGACCAACCCCTCGCCCGATCTGCCGCCCGAGACCCGTTCGACAGCCGCGGAACCGCACCCCTTCCTGAAGGATCCGGCGGTCTACAAGGCGATGTCGATGGCCATCGACCGGCCTCTGCTGGTTGAAATCGGCTATGGCCAGGCGGGTAAGGTGACCTGCAACTGGGTGCCGGCTCCGGCCGCGTTCAACTCGGACACCTTCGATTGCTCGACCCAGGACATCGCCGGCGCGAACAAGATGCTGGATGACGCCGGTATCGTCGATACCGACGGCGACGGCATCCGCGAAAAGGACGGTGTGCCGCTCAAGATCCTGTACCAGACCTCGACCAACGCCGTGCGTCAGGACTTCCAGGCTCTGATCAAGCAGTGGTGGAGCGAGATCGGTATCGAAACCGAGCTGCGCAACATCAACGCCTCGGTCTTCTTTGGCGGTGACCCGGGTTCGCCCGACACCTTCCAGAAGTTCTATGCCGACGTTGAAATGTACGCCAACACCTTCAACGGCACCGACCCGCAGTCCTATCTGGGCAACGGCCTGTGCGACAAGGCGCCCAAGCCCGAAACCCAGTGGCAGGGTGAGAACATCAGCCGCTTTTGCGACGAGGAATTCGACGCGCTGCACGCCGAACTGGCCACCACCGCAGGCATCGAGGCCCGCGCCGAGATCGGCAAGCGCCTGAACGACATCATCGTCGAAAAGGGCGGCATGATCCCGCTGGTGCACCGTGGCCGTCTGTCGGCCCACGCCAATTCGCTGGGCGGCGTTATCCTGAACGTCTGGGACAGCGAACTGTGGAACGTCGCGGACTGGTACCGCATGTAATCCACCCGATCTCCCGTCCCGGCCATTGCCGGGGCGGGTTTTCCGCCGCAGAGCTGCTGCCAACAACAAAAGACTATGCTGCAAAGGCGTCCCTGAATGCTGACATTCACGATCCGTCGACTGGTTCTGGCCGTTCCGACGCTTTTGTTCATCAGTCTGGTGATCTTCCTGCTGCTCGAGCTCGCCCCGGGCGATCCGATGGCGCAGGTCCCCCTGACCGTCCCGCCCGAGGTCAAGGAAAAGATGCGCGAGGCGCTGGGTCTGGGCCAACCGATGCACATCCGGTTCTGGAAGTGGCTGGTGCAGTTTTTCTGGATCGAACCGCAGGTGCTGATCGACCACTGGTTCGGCACCTCGTTCAGCGTCGGCGACCTGCGGGTCATCTCGTGGCAGACCCGCAGCCCGGTCATGGACATCGTGATGCAGCGGATGCCGCAGACCCTGTGGGTGGTGGGCACGGCCTATGTGCTGGCGATCATCATCGCCCTGCCGATCGGCATCTATTCCGCCTACAAGCAGTATTCCTGGTTCGACCAGATGGGCACCTTTGTGTCGATGATCGGTTTCTCGGTGCCGCCGTTTTTCTCTGGTGTTCTGGTGATCGTCATCTTCTCGGTCAACCTGGGCTGGTTCCCATCGATTTATGACACCACGCTGGTGGTCGATGACTGGGACAGTTTCGTCAAGCAGCTGCAGCAGATGGTGATGCCGGTGATGGTGCTGGCGCTGCAGATCACCGCCCAGCTGAGCCGCTTCATGCGGGCCTCGATGCTGGACAACCTGAACCAGGATTACGTGCGCACCGCCCGCGCGAAGGGGTTGAGCGAATATACCGTGGTGCTGGCGCATGTGCTGCGCAACTCGATGATCCCGGTGATCACCGTGATCGCCCTGGGCATCCCGTCGATCTTTGGCGGCGCGATCATCACCGAACAGGTGTTCAAGGTGAACGGCATCGGCCAGCTTCTGATCGGGGCCATTCAGGCCAATGATTTGCCTATGGTTCAGACACTTACCTTCATTTTCGCGGTGCTGATCGTACTGTTCAACCTTGTGGCCGATGTGCTCTACGGCCTGCTCGACCCGAGGATCCGCTATGACTGACAAGCGCGAAACCGATCTCCTCGTTCCGGACGAAGGGCTGGTGCCAGCCTCGACCGTTTTGCCCGGCGCGGCCGGACCGATGCAGGAGGCGAGCAAGCCGCCGCGCAGCCAGTGGCTGGATGTCTGGGACCAGTTCAAGACCCACAAGGGCGCGCTGTTCGGGGCATTCATCTTTTTCTTCATCATGGGCTCGGTTTACCTCGGGCCGCTGGTATGGCGGATCGACCCGCAGTACCTGCCGCAGGGCCGCGATTTCATCACCCTGCGTGACACCCGGCCGATCTGGTACGCGCTGTTCGACAGCGGCGCCAAGGTTGACTGGTCGCACCCGCTGGGCACCGACAACCTCGGCCGTGACACGCTGGCGCGGATGATGTTCGGCGGCCGCGTGTCCATCGCCGTGGGGCTGACCGCGATGCTGCTGGCGCTGTTCCTCGGCACGCTGGTGGGTGTGCTGGCGGGCTATGTCAAAAAGCTCGACGGGCCGTTGATGCGGTTGACCGACCTCTTCCTGGCGCTGCCACTTTTGCCTTTGATTCTCGTGGCTTCGCTGTTGTTCCGCGAGGCGCTGTCGGCGAATTTCGGCCCCGAGGGCGGGATTTTTATCCTGATCGTCATGCTGATCGGCGTGACCTCGTGGATGCCCACCGCGCGGATCGTGCGGGGCGATGTGCTGGCCATCAAGGAGCGCGAATTCGTGCTGGCGGCGCGGTCCATCGGCACCACCAACCGCAACCTGATCCTGCGCCATGTGCTGCCTAACGTGTTGTCCCCTATCATGGTTTCCGCGACGCTGGGCATCGCGACGGCGATCATCACCGAGAGCGCGCTGTCCTTTCTGGGCTTTGGCTTTCCGCCCGATTTCCCGACCTGGGGCCGGCTGCTGAACGATGGTGTCGACCGGCTGGCGAGCTATCCGGAACGCTCGATCCTGCCCGGCATCATGATCTCGCTGACGGTGCTGAGCGTGAACTACCTGGGCGACGGGCTGCGCGACGCGCTGGATCCGCGCATTCGCGGGCGCTGACCCCGGCGGGCCGGTTTTGACCGTTTTGTACCGGCCCGAAACCCGGCATCGACCGTTTTGTACAAAGTCTGCGGCCCGACGCGAGGCGAAATCTTAGGGCGAAATTTACCATTTGCCCTGCCCCGCCGCGTGACCGCTCCGGCGCGCCAGCCCGCAGGGCGGCCCGCCATTATCGAAAAATTCGATACAGCCAATCGGCAAAATCAGTGAGCCGTGGCGCGGTGCATTTTCCCTTGGTATGACTGTCGCAAGACCAGTTGCATGAAGGGAGAGAGACATGCCAACCCCGCCATTCCGCGCCGACCACGTGGGCAGCCTGCTGCGCCCCGCCTCGATCGTCGAGGCACGCCGGAAATTCTACGAGGACAAGTCGATCGACGCCGCCGAGCTGAAGGCCGTCGAGGACGCCGCCATCCCTGCCCTGATCAAGATGCAGGAGGAGGTCGGGCTGAAGGCGGTGACCGACGGCGAGGCGCGGCGGTCGTTCTGGCACTATGACTTTATGGGGATGCTGAACGGGCTGGACCTGGACGAGCGCGACGAGGGCGTGCAGTTTGCCGGCGTCAAGCTGCGGCCGATCTTTCCAACCATCACCGACAAGCTGTCGTTTCCCGACGATCACCCGATGCTGGAGCATTTCCGCTTCGTCAAGGAGCACACCAGCGTGGTGCCCAAGATCTCGATCCCCGGTCCGTCGTGCTGCCATTTCCGCACCGCGCCCGAGGACATCCACCCCACCGAATACAAGGAAGACCCGCAGGCGCTGTTTGCCGATCTGGCGGCGACCTACAAGGCGGCGGTTGATGCGTTTTACGCCGCTGGCTGCCGGTACCTGCAGATGGACGACATTTTCTTTGCCTATCTGTGCGACCCCAAGCACCGCGCCGACAAAGAGGCCGCCGGCCAGGACCCCGATGCGCTGATCGACAGCTATGCCTGGATGATGCGCGAGGCGATCAAGGACCGCCCCGAGGACATGGTGATCGGCATGCACATGTGCCGGGGCAATTTCCGCTCGACCCACGCGGCCGAGGGCGCCTATGACGCGGCGGCGGAGGCGATCTTTTCCACCGGGGTCGACATCTTTTTCATGGAGTACGACACCGACCGCGCCGGCGGGCTGGAGCCGCTGAAGCTGTTGCCCAAGGGCAAGCAGCGGGTGCTGCCGGGGTTCATCACCACCAAGACCGCCGATCTGGAGCCGATGGACTGGCTGAAGTCGAAGTTCGACGAGGCGTCGAAGTTCTGCGACATCGACCAGCTGGGCATCGCGCCGCAATGCGGCTTTGCCTCGACCGAGGAAGGCAATGCGATCACCGAGGACGACCAGCGCCGCAAGCTGGAACTGGTGGTGAAGACCGCCGAGGAGATCTGGGGCGAGGTCTAGGCCCCGGCGATCAAGGCCCGCCGGGCGGTTTCGGTCATAACCGTCACGTAGCGGTCCTGCGGCCAGCCGCAGGTTCGCACCAGCTGTTCCCAGCCGCGCACGGAGAGCAGCGTCCACAGCAGGTCGGTGGCCTGCTCCGGGGTCAGATCCGGGGTGAGGTCACCGTCCGCCTGCAGCGCGGCCACGGCGGCCGCGCAGCCCGCGCGCACCGCCTGCATCCTGTTGTCCCATGCGGCGGCGGCCTCGGGGTCGCTGTCCTGCATCGCCATGAGCGCGCGGCCCACCCCGTGGATTTCCGGAATGTAGTTGCCCCAGGCGGCGACAAAGGCATCCAGCCGGTCGCGGCCGGTGGTGGCGGCGCGGCTGGCGGCCAGCCGGTCGTCGATGCCCTTGACCGCGTCGACATGGCGGGTGACCGCGATCAGCAGCTCGGCGCGGCTGGGGAAATGCAGGTAGAGCGCCTGGCGGCTGATCCCGGCCCCCTTTGCGAAATCTGACATGCGGGTCTTGGCCTCGCCGCTTTCCAGCAGCGTCCAGGCGGCGTTGAGAATTCTTGTGCGGGTGTTTTCAGAAGGACTTGACATGGCGTCAAGGTACCACTACTTGTCACCGTGTCAACTTTACACGATGTCAAGTAAACCCGAAGAGCCAAGGAGAGAGTTATGAAGATCATTGTTATCGGAGCCACCGGAACCGTCGGACGCCTGACCGTGGCGCAGCTGCTGGACCAGGGGCACGAGGTCACCGCCTTTGCGCGCAGCCCCGAGAAGCTGGAGCAGCGGTCGGAGCGGCTGTGGCTGCGGGCCGGGGATGCGATGGACGCCGGCGCGGTGTCGGAGGCCATCGCGGGCCATGACGCGGTGGTGGTGACGCTGGGCGCGGGCAGTTCGCGCAAGAGCCGGATCCGGTCGCAGGGCACGATGAACGTGATCCGCGCGATGCAGGAGAACGGGGTACGGCGGCTGATCTGCCAGTCGACGCTGGGCGCGCACGAGAGCTGGGACAACCTGAATTTCTTCTGGAAGCGGATCATGTTCGGCGCGCTGCTGCGGCCGGTGTTCCTGGATCACGAATTGCAGGAACAGCTGGTGCGGGCCAGCGGGCTGGACTGGACCATCGTGCGCCCCAGCGCCTTTACCGACGCCCCGGTCGCGGGCGCGATCCGCGAAGGGTTCGCGCCGCAGGACCGACAGCTGAAACTGAAGATCCGCCGCGCCGATGTGGCCGGGTTCCTGACCCGTCAGGTGCAGGACCTGCGCTATCTGCACAAGGCCGTGGGCCTGTCGGCCTGAGGTCCTGAGGTCCGGCTATTCCAGTTTCCTGCGGATGCTGCGGACGGCCCACCAGACCGCGAGGATGACAAGGGGGGTGATGGCGGCGGTCATCATCCCCTTGCCCAGTCCGGTGGCCTGGGCCAGCGGGTAAAGCGCATAGCCCGCCAGCGACACCGCGTAGTAGCTGATTGCCACCACCGAGAGACCTTCGACCGTATGTTGCAGCCGCAGTTGCAGGGCGGCGCGGGTGTCCATGCTTTCCAGCAGCGCCTGGTTCTGGGCGCTGCGTTCCACGTCGACACGGGTGCGCAGCAGGTCGCCCGCGCGGATCGCGCGGTCGGCCAGCGTGTCGAGCCGCTTCTCGGTCGATTTCACGGTGCGCATCGCCGGTTCATAGCGCCGCATCATGAAGTCGGCAAAGGTCTGGCGGCCGCCAAAGCGTTCCTCGCGCAGCGAGGCGATGCGCTGGTTCACGATGGCCTCGTAGGCGCCGGTGGCGCCAAAGCGAAAGGCCGAGCGGGCGGCCATGGTTTCCAGTTCCGCCGAGATCGCCAGCAGTTGCGGCAGCGTGTCCTCGGCCGGGGCCCGGCCGCCGGTCATCTCGATCATCAGTTCGGTCAGCCGGGTGTCCTGTGCGCCCAGCGGTCCCGACAATTCGCGGGCGCGGGAAAAGCCCAGCATCGACATCGCCTTGTAGGTCTCGACCTCGCACAGGCGCTGGATGATCCGGCCGATCCGCCGTTCGCCGATGTCGCGGTCGACGAAGAGGGCAAAACGCATGTGACCGGCCGGGTCGATGCGGAAATCGCCGGCCGCGACGGCGGCGTCGTCCAGCACCCGCGCGGCCGCCGTGCTTTCGGGGACAAACCAGTCGGCCAGCGCGGTTTCGATCGCGGCCTCGTCATCGGGCCGGTAATCGACCCTGAGCGTGATCGAGGTGATGCGCTGGCCCGGCGCCTGCGCCAGCCAGTCGGCGGGGAAGACCTCGAAGTCCACCGGGTCGAAGGCGCGTTCGCTGAGCCCGTCGGAGAAGGCGGTATAGGTGACGAATTCGGTGTGCTGTTCCCATTTCAGCAGGTGCCGCCCGATCCGGCCGGAGTAATGCGTCGCCCCCGGTTGCGGATGGGCCGCGCCGTGGCGATCGAGCAGTTCGGTCAGGTGGGCCAGATCCTGGGCCCGGTCGCGGCTGACCGCTTCGCTGGGCTGTTTGATGGCCAGGTAGACGACCGTGCCCGGCCCCTTCATCGACGGAAAGGGCCGCGCGTGCAGCTCGTTGGCGAGCTGGTAGCGGAGCGGATGGTCCTGGATCTGGGGCATGGGTGTCTCTTCGCGTTTTGACCAATCTAGACGATTGCGCGGCACTTTGAAAGTTTAATGTTTTATTTCAATCGCTTAACGGGATACCGTGGCATACTGGCGGAAATTGAGCCCGGTTTTGCCGGTTTGCTGTTATGCTGCGGGCGTAACCCGTGATCGAAGTGCCCATGCCTGTTTTCTTTGGAACCCCCGGAAATGACGTGCTGACCGGAACCAGCGGCGCCGATGTGCTGAACGGGTTGGGCGGCGATGACCTGTTGATCGGCGATGCCGGGCTGGACCGGCTGGACGGCGGCGACGGCACCGATACCGTCAGCTATGCGGGCAGCGCCACCGGGGTGACCGCCGATCTGCTGATCCGGCGCGGTGCGGGCGGCGATGCGGAGGGCGACCAGTATTTCTTTGTCGAGAACCTGACCGGCAGCGGCTTTGCCGACGTGCTGATCGGCGACAGCCGGGACAACGTGCTGAGCGGAGGTGCGGGCCGCGACCGGCTGGAGGGCGGGCGCGGCGCGGATGCGCTGATCGGGGGGGATGGCGTCGACATCGCGGTCTACCTGGGGGCCGGGTTTGGCATCAGCGCCAATCTGGCCAATGCCACCGGGCTGGCGGGTGACGCGGCGGGCGACCGGTTCAGCGGCATCGAAGGGATCATCGGGTCCGAGTTCGCAGATATCCTGTATGGATCGTCCGGGGACGATCTGCTGTTTGGTCGGGCGGGCGACGATACGATCCTGGGCCGGGCCGGAGACGACCGCATTCGGGGCGACGCCGGGGCGGATGTGCTGAGCGGCGGCGCGGGGCGGGATACGCTGCTGTATACCCTGTCGGATCAGGGGGTGGCGGTGAACCTGTCGCTGGGCACGGCGGCGGGTGGCCATGCCGGGGGCGACGTGATCAGCGGGTTTGAGAACGTGATCGGGTCGCGGCACGACGATACGCTGACCGGGCGTGGCGGCAGCAACCGGCTGATCGGCGGCGGCGGCGACGACACGCTGCGCGGCATGGCGGGCGACGACCGGCTGAGCGGCGGCGCGGGGGCGGACGTGCTGGATGGCGGAGCGGGCTTCGACGTGGTGTCTTATGTCAATGCCACCACCAATGCGATCATCAACCTGCGCAACGACATGCATGCGCGGGCGGCGGCGGGCGATACGTTCATCTCGATCGAGGGTCTGCGCGGCACGCAGCTGGGCGACAGCCTGATCATGGGCAATGGCGACAACCGGATCTGGGGCATGGGGGGTGACGATTTCCTGGATGGCGGCGATGGCGACGACGTGCTGATCGGCGGTGCGGGGGCGGATTTCCTGCATGGCGGCGAAGGGGTGGATACCGCCGCCTATGTCGGGTCGGATGCGGCGGTGCAGATCTCGATGGAGAACCACACCACCGAGGGCGGCCATGCCGAGGGCGATGTGCTGAGCTGGATCCACAACATCATCGGGTCGCGGTTCGGCGATATGCTGGAGGGTAATATCCTGGCCAATCACCTGCGCGGACATGATGGCGACGACACGCTGATCGGGCGCGCGGGCATCGACCGGCTGACCGGCGGCGCCGGCGCCGACAGCTTTGGCTTTGTCGATCCGGACGATCACGCCGCCGCCACCCAGAGCGGCGCGCTGGCGCTGGCCGGTTATGTCGGCAGCACCGCCGATCTGATCACCGATTTCGAGAGCGGCACCGACCTGTTGCAGTTCGACGCGCTGATGTTTTCGGGCAGCGTGTTCAACACCAACGATATCGCCGACCTGGGGCTGGCGGCGGCGGGTGACAGCGCCTTTGCCTTTACCGGGTCCGACCTGTTTTACGTCAGCTATGCCACGGCGGCGGATGCGGCGGCCGATCTGGTGACGGTGCGCCACCTGGCGCATCTGGACGGGGTGGCGGCGCTGACGGCGGCGGATTTCGAGTTTGTCTGAGGTGTGAAACGCAAAACGCCCCGCCGTTTCCGGCGGGGCGTTTGTGGTTTCCTGCAAAGCCTCGGATCAGTCGATCAGCGGCAGCAGTTTATCCAGGCTGTCCTTGGCATCGCCGTAGAACATGCGCGAGTTCTCCTTGAAGAACAGCGGGTTCTCGATACCGGAGTAGCCGGTGCCCTGCCCCCGCTTCATCACGAAGACCTGCTTGGACTTCCAGCATTCCAGAACCGGCATGCCGGCGATCGGGCTGTTGGGGTCGTCCTGTGCGGCGGGATTCACGATGTCGTTGGAGCCGATCACGATGGAGACATCCGTATCGGGGAAGTCTTCGTTGATCTCGTCCATTTCGAGCACGATGTCATAAGGCACCTTGGCCTCGGCCAGCAGCACGTTCATGTGGCCCGGCAGACGGCCCGCCACGGGGTGGATGGCGAACCGCACCTCCTTGCCCTTGGCGCGCAGTTTCTTGGTCAGGTCGCTGACCGCCGACTGCGCCTGCGCCACGGCCATGCCGTAACCGGGGATGATGATGACGCTGTCGGCCTCGTTCAGCGATGTTGCCACGCCTTCGACGTCGATCGCGACCATCTCGCCCTCGACCTCCATCGCGGGACCGGTGGTGCCGCCAAAGCCGCCCAGGATCACCGAGATGAACGAGCGGTTCATCGCCTTGCACATGATGTAGGACAGGATCGCACCCGAGGAGCCCACCAGCGCGCCGACCACGATCAGCAGGTCATTGCCGAGCGAGAAGCCGATGGCGGCCGCGGCCCAGCCCGAGTAGCTGTTCAGCATCGAGACCACGACCGGCATGTCGGCGCCGCCGATGCCCATGATCAGGTGATAGCCGATGAAGAGCGCGGCGATGGTCAGGATCAGCAGCGGGAAGAAGCCGCCGGAGCCGAGATACCAGATCAGGCAGACCAGCGAGAGCGCGGCAGCAGAGGCGTTCAGCAGGTGGCCGCCCGGCAGCTTGGTCGCGTTCGAGGTCACCTTGCCCGAGAGCTTGCCATAGGCGATGACCGAGCCGGTGAAGGTCACCGCACCGATCCAGATGCCCAGCGACGCCTCGACCCGCAGGATGTTGATCTCGACACTGTCCTTCTTGGCCAGCAGCGCGGCAAAGCCTTCGAGCGCCTTCTTGGCGGTGTCGTCCATGGCCAGCACGTTGCCGAGTTCGAAATGGGCGTTGAAGCCCACGAAGACGGCCGCCAGACCGACCAGCGCGTGCATGCCGGCCACCAGTTCCGGCATCTGGGTCATCTCGACCCGGCTGGCCAGCATGTAGCCGATCGAACCGCCCGCGAGGATCAGGATGATCGACAGCCACCACAGGCCGGCACCGGGGCCGATGAGCGTGGCGAAAACCGCCAGCGCCATGCCGACGATGCCGTACCAGACGGCGCGTTTTGCGCTTTCCTGCCCCGAAAGGCCGCCCAGCGAGAGGATGAAAAGAACGGCGGCAACAACATAGGCCGCGGTCGTGAATCCGAATTCCATGATCCCGACCTCCTTAAGATTTCTGGAACATGGCGAGCATGCGCCGTGTCACGAGGAAGCCGCCGAAGATGTTGATCCCGGCCATGAAGACCGAAAGCGCGGCAAGGAGGATCACCAGGAAGCTGCCCGAGCCGATCTGCATCAGGGCGCCGAGGATGATGATCGACGAGATCGCGTTGGTCACCGCCATCAGCGGCGTGTGCAGCGAGTGGCTGACGTTCCAGATCACCTGGAAGCCGACAAAGACCGCCAGCACGAAGACGATGAAGTGCTGCATGAAGCTGGCGGGCGCAACGAGGCCCACGCCCAGCAGCAGTACCGCGCCGACCACCAGCAGGGTCACCTGCTGCTTGGTCTGCGCCTTGAACGCGGCCACCTCGGCGGCGCGTTTCTCTTCCGGCGTCAGCTCGGGCTTGGTTTCCTTGGGCTTGGCCGCGATCGCCTGCACCTTGGGCGGCGGCGGCGGGAAGGTGATTTCCTTGTTGAAGGTCACCGTGGCGCCGCGGATCACGTCGTCTTCCATGTTGTGGTTGATCTGACCGTCCTTTTCCGGGGTCAGGTCGGCCATCATGTGACGGATGTTGGTGGCATACAGCGTCGAGGACTGGGCCGCCATCCGGCTGGGGAAGTCGGTGTAGCCGATGATGGTGACGCCGTTGTCGGTGACGATTTTCTCGTCGGCGACGGTCAGCTTGCAGTTGCCACCCTTCTCCGCCGCAAGGTCAACGATGACCGAGCCGGGTTTCATGGCCTTGACCATGTCCTCGGTCCACAGCTCCGGCGCCTCGCGGTTCGGGATCAGCGCGGTGGTGATCACGATGTCCATGTCGGGGGCCAGTTCGCGGAACTTGGCCAGTTGGGCCTCGCGGAATTCCGGGCTGGAGACGGAGGCATAGCCGCCGGTGGCGGCGCCGTCCTGCTGCTCTTCCTCGAAATCGAGGTAGACGAATTCGGCGCCCATCGATTCGACCTGCTCGGCCACTTCGGGACGCACGTCAAAGGCGTAGGTGATCGCGCCCAGCGAGGTCGAGGTGCCGATCGCGGCAAGACCGGCGACACCGGCGCCGACCACCAGAACTTTCGCGGGAGGCACCTTGCCCGCCGCCGTGATCTGGCCGGTGAAGAAGCGGCCAAAGTTGTTGCCCGCCTCGATCACCGCGCGGTAACCGGCGATATTGGCCATCGAGGACAGCGCGTCCATCTTCTGGGCGCGGCTGATGCGCGGCACCATTTCCATGGCGATCACATTGGCGCCCTTGGACTTGGCCAGCTCCATGCCCTCTTCGTTCCCGGCGGGATTGAAGAAGGAAATCAAGGTCTTGCCCGCGGTCATCCGCTTCAGCTCGACCTCGGTGGGCTGACGCACCTTGGCGACGATGTCGACCGATTTCCACAGCGCGGCGGCGGTCTTGATGACTTCGACGCCGGCCTCTTCGTACATGGCATCCGAGAAGCCCGCAGCCGCACCGGCCCCGGATTCGATTGCGCAGTCATAGCCGAGCTTTTGCAGCTGGCGTGCGGAGTCGGGCGTCATCGCGACGCGCGCTTCCCCTTCGAATGTCTCTTTAGGTGTGCCTATTTTCACCCGTCTGGTCCCCCTTGATCACCCGGTTGCCGGGCTCATTAGCGATCAGTTCGCAAAGCTTTCCACTAACCTGCGCAAGAATATTTCGCAAGCGCAGCATGACCGCCGCGCCGCATTTGTCGCAATGTCACTACACCCAGCGGCGCGTCTTGCGTTCGTATCGGGCAAAATCGGCCCGGTAGGCGCGGCGCATGCGGTTTTCCTCGGGTACGATAAAGCGGCGCTCGATCACCCAGACGAACACGGGCAGCAAAACCAGCGACAGCACCGCGTCAAAGCGCAGAATCAGCCCGGCGAGGATCAGCACGTCGCCGAGGTAGATCGGGTTGCGGCTGCGTTTGTAGATGCCGGTCTGTACCAGCGCCGTGGGCGTGTTGTGCGGGATCACCGTGGTGCGGTGGCGGCGCAGTTCGGTGACCGCCAGCGCCATCAGCACCAGCCCGGCCCCGATCAGCAACCCGCTGAGCAGGTCGGTGACGGGATGCGACAGGCTGAGCCCCATCGGCAGCACCCGGGCCTGCGCCCAGGCCAGCGCGACACATGCGGCCAGCCAGACCGGCGGCATGTCGATCCATTTGCTCATTGCGGACGATACCCCGCATCCCGCAGCCAGCCGATGTAGCCCGACTGCATCACCACCACGTTGGTCCGGCCCATCAGGCGGGCGGCGAATGTGGCCTGCGAGGACCGCACCCCGGTGTTGCAGAAGACGACAACCAGCCCCGTCTGCGGCAGCTCATCCAGCCGGCCGGGCAAGGCGCGCCAGTCGATGTTGGTGGCGCCGGGGATCGTACCGGCGGCATGGTCCTCGGCACTGCGCGCATCGACGAAATAAGCCTTGTGAAAAACATCCTCGGTCAGTTGTTGTGGCAGGATGATGCCCTCGGCCTCGGTCGCGAAATCCATGTATTCGGTGATCGCCTCGGCGACGGCCTGTTCGTCCGCGGATCCCGGCCCGGCCATGAGGCAGGCCAGAGCCAGCGCGACCGGTGCGGCCAGCCAGACCGGTGGTGTGCCGATCCATTTCATGCGCGCGGACCCAAGATTTTTAGACTAAAAATCTTGGCAAATTTCTTGCAAGAAATTTGGATCATTCCCACTCCATCTCTTCAAAGACACGGCCGGCGTTCTTTGTAGCCAGTTCCTCGAAGGTGTCCAGATTGCGCCAGCGGTCCTGATCCACGTAATAGGCGCTGGCCAGATCGCCGCCCTCTTCGATATGGGCGCCGATCTTGGCGCGCAGGTCGATCAGGTAGTCGCGGGTATAGCGGCGCACCTGGGCGAGGTTGGTGGGGTGGCCGTGGCCGGGGATGACGTAGGTCGGGTTCAGCGGTTCCAGCTTGTCCTCCCAGGTTTCCAGCCAGCAGCTGGTGCAGGTGTGCTCAAAGATCGGTAGCATGCGTTCGTGAAAGGCGATGTCGCCGGCGATCAGCATGCTCCATTGCGGGATCCAGACCTGCAGGTCGCCGGGGTCATGTGCGGGGCCGAGGTGGAGCACGTGGATCTCGACCCCGCCCAGCGTCACGATCTTTTCATCGTCAAAGCTGAGGTTGGCGTGTTCCACCCGGCTGCCCATCGCCTTGTCGCGGTTGTAGCGTTCCATGCCCTGAAAGATGAAATCGCCGTTTTCCGTGGTTTCGGCGATGGCGTCGGCATGGGCCAGGATATCAACCCCCTGATCGCGCCAGTAGCCGTTGCCCAGCATCGCGTGCCCCTGCCCGTTTTCGTTGATCACCAGCACCACCGGCTGATCGGTGACCGCCTTGATTTCCTCGTGCAGGGCCGCGGCCAGACGGCTGGAGGCGCCGGCGTTGATCACCACCACGCCGTCGTCGGTGACGATGAAGGACAGGTTGTTGTTGTGGCCCGAATTCTCGTAGGTCGGCGGCGCGGTGGCGCCGATGGCGGAGAAGACATGCGGGATCACCTCGACCGGTTTCGAATAGAGCTCGGACTGCGGGTATTGGTCGGCGATGTCCTCGCTGGCGGATGCGGCGGTGGTGACGGCGATCATGGCGATGGCGGCGGCAAGCGGTTTCATGGATCCTCCCGGTCCGGTTTCGCGCACACATTCACATGTGTGCATGGGTATGTAAAGTGACGGAACGGCGCAGCTTGTCTTGGGAAGCGCAGCCGATAGGGTGGCGGCGACAAGCGGAGGGACTTCATCATGACATTGAACGGCAAACACGCGTTGGTGACCGGCGGCGGCACCGGCATCGGGCTGGCCATTGCACAGGCGCTGGCGGCCGAGGGCGCGCAGGTGACCATCACCGGGCGGCGCAAATCTGTGCTGGACGAGGTGGCGGGCGACGGCCTATTTGCGCTGCAGATGGACGTGGCCGAGGAAGCGTCGGTCGTGGAGGGCGTCGCAGCGGCGGTCGAGGCGCGCGGGCCGGTGCAGATCTGCGTCGCCAACGCGGGCATTGCCGAGGGCAAGGCGCTGTTCAAGACCGATCTGGCGACTTGGCGCACCATGATGGCGATCAACGTCGATGGCGTGTTCCTGACCATCCGCGAATGCCTGCGGTCGATGCATCAGACCGACTGGGGCCGGGTGATCGCGGTGTCGTCCATCGCCGGGCTGCGCGGGCTGCAGGGGGCGCCCTGTTATTCGGCGTCGAAACATGCGGTGAACGGCATGATCAAGTCGCTGGCGGCGGATTATGCCAAGAAGCCGATCACCTTCAATTCGATCTGCCCGGCCTATGTGGAAACGCCGATCATCGACCGCAACGTCGACAGCATCATGGCGCGCACCGGGATCAGCAAGGAAGAGGCGCTGCACATGATGGTGGGGGTCAACCCGCATGGCCGGCTGATCACCCCCGAGGAGGTCGCGGCGGCGGCGCTTTATATCTGCGGGCCGCATTCGGACAGCATCCGGGGCCAGACCGTGCAGGTGTCGGGCGGCGAGATCTGAGCCGGTGACCCGCGCCGAGTTCAACGCCTATTGCGCCACCTTCGCGGCCACATCGCATGTGGTGCAATGGGGCAATGCGGATGTGTGGAAGGTGGCGGACAAGGTCTTTGCCATCTGCGGATGGGCCGAGGCGCGGGATGCGTTCACCTTCAAGGTGACCGATTTTGCCTTTGAGGTGCTGCCGGGGATGCCGGGGATCCGCCCGGCGCCCTACCTCGCGTCGCGGGGCATGAAGTGGGTGCAGGTCTATGACGAACCGGGGCTGGATGACGCGGGGCTGCGCGAGCATATCGCGCTGTCTTATGATCTGGTTGCCGCCGGTCTGTCCAAGAAGAAGCGGCGGGAGCTGGGGATACCCATTCCCGGCGAAGGGTGAGCGTGTTGTCATCACGGCCCGTGATGACCTGCATCACAAGAATTGCTGGTGCGCGGCAGCGTTTCCTCGGCTAAGGATCTTGGTCCAAGGAGACCTGCCATGACCGATTTTGCCGACACCAAAGCCATGTTCGACCTGCCCGAGGGGGTGATCTACCTCGACGGGAACTCGCTGGGTCCCCTGCCCCGCGCCGCCAAGGCGCGGGTGGCGGGTGTGCTGACCGAGGAATGGGGCGAGATGCTGATCACCGGCTGGAACAAGGCCGGGTGGATGGCGATGCCGATGGCGCTGGGCGACCGGATCGGGCGGCTGATCGGGGCCGAGCCGGGGCATACGGTGGTGGGCGACACGCTGTCGATCAAGGTCTACCAGGCGCTGGCCGCGGCGCTGGCGTTGCGGCCGGACCGGCGGGTGGTGATCTCGGACAATGGCAACTTTCCCTCGGACCTCTATATGGCGACGGGTCTGCTGAAGACGCTGGGCGAGGATTACGAGCTGCGGGTGGTCGACCCGGAGGCGGTGGAGGCGGCGATCACCGAGGAGGTCGCGGCGATCATGATCACCGAGGTGGATTACCGCAGCGGGCGCAAGCATGACATGGCGGCGCTGACGGCCAGGGCCCATTCGGTGGGGGCGCTGGCGGTCTGGGACCTGGCGCATTCGGCGGGGGCGCTGCCGGTGGATCTGGCGGGGGTCGGCGCGGATTTTGCGGTGGGCTGTACCTACAAGTACCTCAACGGCGGGCCGGGCGCGCCGGCGTTCATCTATGTGGCGCCGAAGCACGCCGATCATGCGCCGCCGGCCCTGTCGGGCTGGCTGGGGCATGCGGCGCCCTTTGCCTTCGACCTCGACTATCGTCCCGGCGCGGGCATCGAGCGGATGCGGGTGGGCACGCCGCCGGTGATCCAGATGGCGGCGCTGGAAAGCGCGCTGGATGTCTGGGACATGGCCGATATGGCGGATGTGCGGGCCAAGTCCATCGCGCTCTGCGACCGGTTCATCGCGGGGGTCGAGGCCGCCTGCCCCGGTCTGGTGCTGGCCAGCCCGCGCGAGGGCGCGGAGCGGGGCAGCCAGGTGTCGTTCCGGTTCGAGCATGGCTATGCCGCGATGCAGGCGCTGATCGCGCGCGGGGTGATCGGCGATTTCCGCGCGCCCGACATCATGCGGTTCGGGTTCACGCCGCTTTACATCAACGAGGGCGACGTGGATGCGGCGGTGGCGGTGCTGGCCGAGGTGATCGGACAAAAGCTGTGGGATGCGCCCGAATACAAGGTGCGCAACGCGGTGACCTGATCAGGCGGCGAGCCCGGCGCCAAAGAGTTGCGCCAGCTGCGCGGCGAGCTGCTGGTAGGTGGCGAAATCGGGGGTGGTCGTCTTGATCCCCTTGAGCGCGGCGGTCATGGTGGCGGCCACCTGCGCGGCCGGGCCGGTCAGCTGCACGCGGCCCTGGGCCGCCTGCTCTTCCAGCCAGTCGGTGTAAAGCGCGGTCAGCCGCGCCTCGCCTTCGGTCACGATATCGGCCGAGGTGGCAAAGCCCGCGTCCATCAGCTCCATCCCGTGGGGAGAGGTCAGCATCGCCTCGATCACCTCGCCGGCCTGGGCGGCAAAGGCGGCGGCCAGCGTTGCCGGGATGTCGGTGTCGCGGGCCAGCGCCGTGGCGACATCGGCGGCGGCGGTGTCATAGAAATACTGCGTCAGGGTGCGAAAGATGTCTTCCTTGTTGCGGTAATGCAGGTAGAGCGCGGGCCGCGAGATCCCCGCGCCGCGTGCGATATCGTCCATCGAGGTTTTACGAAACCCGTAGGCGGCAAAGGATTTCCACGCGGAATCGAGGATCGCCTGCTGCCGGGGGTCGGAAGACAATTCACCCATATTTGTTCTCTGGCAGGAAAATTTCCCGACGTCAATTGACATCCTGACATATTACACTAAATATGTCAGGACGTAACGGCAGCAGGGAGCCACCGCAATGTCCACCACTGTGACCATCAACGGAACCGCGCACCGGGTTGATCTGCCCGATGATGTGCCCCTCTTGTGGGTGCTGCGCGACGAAATCGGGCTGACCGGTACCAAGTTCGGCTGCGGCGTCGCCGCCTGTGGCGCCTGCACGGTGCATATCGACGGCGAGGCGGTGCGCAGTTGCCAAGTGGCGCTGTCGGATGTCTGGGGCGAGGTGACCACGATCGAGGGGCTGGGCACGCCCGACGCGATGTCGGCGGTGCAGCAGGCGTGGACCGATCACCAGGTCGCGCAATGCGGCTACTGCCAGTCGGGCCAGATCATGCAGGCCGCCGCGCTGCTGGCGGAGAACCCCGCCCCCAACGACGCCGAGATCGACGCGGCCATGCAGGGCAACCTGTGCCGCTGTGGCACCTACCCGCGTATCCGGGCGGCGATTCATGCCGCATCCGCCAAGCTGCAGGAGGCCTGAGCCCATGTCCCGAGTTGGAAAAATCGCCCGCCGGTCGTTTCTGATCGGCTCTGCCGCCATCGTGGGCGGGGTCGCCTTTGGCATCTATACCGTGCGCAAGCCTGCCCCGAACCCGCTGCAGGCGGGCGCCGGTGAGGCGGCGCTGAACCCGTTCGTGTTCATCGACCAGAACGGCGTCACGCTGATCGCGCCGCGCGCCGAGATGGGCCAGGGCGTGCATACCACCTGGGCGGCGCTGATTGCCGAGGAACTGGACGTGGCGCTGGAGGACGTGCGCGTGCTGCACGGGCCGCCGGCCAAGGCCTATTACAACTCGGCCATGCTGGCCGAGGCGCTGCCGGGCAAGGCCTATTCGCAGTCCGATTTCATGCATGCGCTGGGCAGCGCCCTGGGCGGGGTCGGCAAGCTGATGAACATGCAGGTCACCGGGGGGTCGTCCTCGATGCGGGACGGGTTCACCCGGATGCGCGAGGCGGGTGCCAGTGCGCGCGAGACGCTGAAGCTGGCCGCCGCCGCGCGGCTGGGGGTGGCGGCCGACCGGCTGAAGACCGAAAACGGCGCGGTGATCGCGCCCGATGGCACCGCGATCCCCTATGCCGAGCTGGCCGAAGCCGCCGCCGGGATCGAGCCGCCCTCGGTCAAGCTGCGCCCGGCGTCGGAGTGGAAATACCTGGGCCGGAGCCAGCCGCGTATCGACATGGTGGGCAAGGTCACCGGCACCGCGCCCTTTGGCATCGACACGCGGGTGCCGGGGATGAAATTCGCCACCGTGCGGATCAACCCGGCGTTTGCGGGGATGCGGTCCTATGACGACAGCGCCGCGCGGTCGATGTCGGGGGTCGAGAAGGTGATCGACCTGGGCACCGGCATTGCCGTTGTGGCCAGCAACACCTGGCTGGCGATGCAGGCTGCGAATGCGGTCGAGATCGACTGGGAGCCGGCGACGTTCCCCGGCGAGACGGCGGAGATTTTCGAGACCATCGCCGCAGCGCTGGACGGCGACGCCAATTCCACCATGCGCGACGACGGCGATGCCGACGTGATCCCCGAGGGGGCGACCGAGCTGAGCGCCGAGTACCGCCTGCCCTATCTGGCGCATGCGCCGATGGAGCCGCAGAACGCCACCGCGCTCTATACTGGCGACGCGCTGGAGGTCTGGAGCGGCAACCAGGCGCCGCTGTTCGTGCAGCAGCACTGTGCCGACGCGGTCGGGCTGGAGCCCGAGGCGGTGACACTGCACACCACCTTTATGGGCGGCGGGTTTGGCCGCCGGGGCGAGCTGGATTTCTCGGTCTACGCCGCGCGGGTGGCGCAGGCCATGCCCGGCACCCCGGTGCAGGTGACCTGGAGCCGCGAAGAGGACATGACCCACGATTTCTACCGCCCCGGCGCGGTGGCGCGGTTCCGTGGCGCGGTGCAGGACGGCAAGGCGGTGCTGATGGACGGGCAGATCGCGGCGCAGTCCTGCGTGACACAGGCGATGGGCCGGTGGCTGGGCTTTGCGCCGGGCGGCCCCGACAAGGGGCATGTCAGCGGCGCCTTTGATCAGCCTTATGCGATTCCCAACTACCGCATTCGCGGCTACCTGGCCGAGATGGACCTGCCGGTGGGGTTCTGGCGGTCGGTGGGCGCCTCGTTCAACGGGTTCTTCCATGACACGTTCCTCGACGAGATGGCGGTTGCCGCCGGGCGGGATCCGCTGGAATTCCGGCTGGAGCTGATGCGCGGCGAACACGCGCCGTCGGCCGCCTGCCTGGAGGCGGTGCGCGACATGTCCGGCTGGACCGGCAAGACGCCCGAGGGCATCGG
Source organism: Seohaeicola saemankumensis (assembly GCF_020171285.1). Taxonomy (GTDB): domain Bacteria; phylum Pseudomonadota; class Alphaproteobacteria; order Rhodobacterales; family Rhodobacteraceae; genus JAIUZI01. Next base: position 262,237 of record NZ_JAIUZI010000002.1, on the reverse strand, counting down.
CCGGGGGGTCGGGTTCTGCCACAGTTTCGGCACGCCCGTCGCCACCGTGATCGAGGTCGCCCGGCGCGATGGCCGGATCGCCATGACGCGGGCCTGGATCGCCGGCGACGTGGGTCAGGCGCTGGACCCCGGCACCGTCGAGGCGCAGCTGATCGGCGGCATGATCTATGGTCTGTCGGCGGCCTGTTTCGGCGAGATCACCTTCTCCGGCGGCGCGGTGGAGCAGCAGAATTTCCCCGATTACGACGGGCTGCGCCTGCACAACACGCCCGAAACCCAGGTGCGCATTCTGGAAACCCAGCCGCATCTGACCGGCGTCGGCGAACCGGGCACCCCGCCGTCGATGCCCGCGCTGGGCAACGCGCTGTTCGATCTGACCGGCAAGCGGGCGCGCCGCCTGCCGCTGATGCATGACTTTGATCTGCTGAGCTGATCGCGGCCTTTGATCCGGCCCCTATCGGATCCGGCCCCTTTTTTGATGCGGACGCTTTTTGATCCGGCCCCGCCCACCAGGGACGGGGCCGTTTCATCGTTAACGCCCTTGCCACAATTTGTTTCGAATTGTGGCAATCCGCGCGCAAAATCTCCCCCTTCCCGTCCCGCCTTCTCCGCAAAGCGGCCGCACCGCGCGCGTAGCCTGTGTGGTGGCGCACTCCGTTCCGGCGGAGGTGCGGCGAGCAAGCAGAACGACGCGGACCGCATGTCACGGCCCGTGCGCAGTGAGGACGAGCCGACATGCCCTATGGCTATCTTGTCAGCCTTTCGGGGGACAACACCCTTGCGGATGCCACCATCGGTGGCTCTTACCGGTTCTTTCGGTCCAATACGTCGCTGGGCGACGGCGAATGGGCCTGGTCGGGGAATTATTTCGGCACGGATTACTACAACCAGCTGGAACCGGGCGAGTTCTTTCTTGCCAACAACGGCAACGTCTATTTCGTGCCCGATTACGGGGCGGTGGGCACGCTGAGCGAAGCCTCGGTCACGTCGGCGCCCTATTTCTCGCCCGACAACAGGGTGCAGGGCACCAACAACGACGATGTCATCGACGACACCTTTGTCGACAACAACGGCAATTCGGTGGACAGCGGCGACGGCAGCGGCCCGGGCGGGTTCGGCGACGAGGTCTATGCCAAGAAGGGCGACGATACGGTCGATTCCGGCCAGGGCGATGACCTGGTCTATGGCGGGTCGGGCAACGACACCATCTACGGCGGCGATGGCGACGACACGCTTTATGGCGACGGCCAGGGCGGATCGAATGAATCGCTGAACTGGTTCGCCGAGGGCAACGACGGCACCGACCTGAGCAGCGGGTTCACCCAGACCACCGGCGATATCGACGTCACCGTGTCGTTCAGCAACGACGGCAACAACAGCCCCGATTTCGAGGTCGCCACCGCGGAGGAGACCTATCGCACCGCCAGCGACGACCATTCCAACCATTCGGCGCTGTACCTCTTTGGCAGCGGTGACGGCGCCACCTCGACCACCACGATCAGCTTTGCCGCCAATAGCACCGGCGATGTCGAGGACGAGGTCGAGAACGTCAGTTTTCGCATCAACGACGTCGACTGGGCCAGCGGCAACCACCGCGACGTCGTCACCATCAACGCCTATGACGCCAACGGCGACCCGGTCGCGGTGACGCTGACCCCGACGGCGACCGGATCGAACCAGGATACCGTATCGGGCAACACCGTGACCGCCGGCAGCCAGTCGGAGTCGCCCGATGACGCGACCGGATCGGTGCTGGTGGAAATCGCCGGCCCGGTGCAGGAAATCGAGATCATCTACGAAAACGCCCTGGGCGGCACGCAGGCGGTCTGGGTCAGCGACATCTTCTTCGACACCCGCCAGCCGCAGGACGGCAACGACATTCTCGACGGGCAGGATGGCGACGACACGCTCTATGGCCAGGGCGGCGACGACACGCTGATCGGCGGAACCGGCGACGACACCATGTATGGCGGCGACGGCGACGACACGTTCGAGGTGGCCCAGGGCGATATTGCCGAGGGCGGCGACGGCGACGACACCTTTGTTCTGACCGATCTGGCCGAAACCGGCAACGGCACCATCACCATCACCGGCAACGAGGGCGCCGAAGTCGATGGCGACACGCTGGATCTGGGCGGTGTGGCGGACCTGAGCACGCTGAACCTGACGGTCAATCAGCCCGACGAGCTGGCAGGCACCATCGAGCTCTATGACGGCACGCTGGTCAGCTTTACCAATATCGAGAACATCATCTGCTTTACCCCCGGCACGATGATCGCCACCGCCCACGGCCCGCGCCCGATCGAAACGCTGGCGCCGGGTGATCTGATCGTGACCCGCGACAATGGTCTGCAACCGCTGCGCTGGGTCGGATCGCGCAGCGTTCCCGCCCGCGGCGGCCATGCGCCGCTCGAGCTCAGCCCGACCCTGCTGGAGGGCGCCACCGCGCCTCTGCTGGTGTCGCCGCAGCACCGGCTGCTGTGGACCGGCGCGCGGGCGCAGATGCTGTTCGGCGAAAGCGAGGTTCTGGTGGCGGCCACCCATCTGTCGGAACATCCGGGCGTCACGCGCCGCGCGGGCGGCGCGGTCACCTATATGCACCTGATGCTGGACCGGCACGAGGTGGTCTATGCCAATGGCGTGGCAACCGAGAGCTTCTATCCCGGCGACACCGCGATCGGCGCGCTCAGCGATCCGGCCCGCGCCGAGATGTTCGACCTGTTCCCGGACCTGCGCAGCCACGCGGGCAGCTTTGGCGAGACCGCACGGATGTGCCTGAAGGCCCACGAAGGGCGGCTGCTGGCGGCCTGACCCGGCCTGCTGTCAGGCGGATCTGGACAGCGCCAGCCCATGTTTGCCGCAGGCCCAGCCGCGCACCGCCTCGCCAAAGGCGGTGAACAGCGGCCGCGACACCGGATCGTTGGCCGCGTCCCATTCCGGGTGCCACTGCACCGCCAGCGTGAAGCCCGGCGCATCGGAGACATAGATCGCCTCGGGGGTGCCGTCGGGCGCATGGCCGTCGATCACGATCCGCGCGCCGGGCTGCTTGATGCCCTGCCCGTGCAGCGTGTTGGTCATGACACGGGACGCCCCGAACAGACGATGGAACACGCCGCCCTCGCTCAGCGTCACCTCGTGGCGCAGCGCGAATTTCTCCTCCATCGTGCCATCGGGCGGCATCCGGTGGTTCATCCGCCCCGGCAGATCGCGGATCTCGGGATAAAGCGTGCCGCCCAGCGCCACGTTGACCTCCTGAAACCCGCGGCAGATGCCGAGAAACGGCTGCCCCCGCTCGACACAGGCCCGCACCAGCGGCAGGGTGATCGCGTCGCGTGCCCGGTCAAAGGCGCCATGCGCCTCGGTCGCGGGCTCGCCGTATTCCTCGGGGTGCACGTTGGGCCGCCCCCCGGTCAGCAGAAAGCCGTCGCAGACCTCCAGCAGCTCGTCGACCGCGACAAACCTCGGATCGGCGGGGATCAGCAGCGGGATACAGCCCGCCACCCCCGAAATCGCGTCCGAGTTCATCGTCCCGCCCGCGTGGGTCGGGTACTGATCGTTGATCAGATGCGAGTTGCTGATGATGCCAACGACGGGGCGGGTCATGGGGCGGTCTCTTCTTGCAGGTTCGGCCCACGATATAGCCCGCTTCGGCGCGCGGCAACAGGATTGACCTGCGTCAGGGCGCAGTCAACTGCGCAGCCCTGCACAAGAAACCGGCAGACCGGCGGCTCAGATCTCGCCGTCCAGCCCGGCCGCCTCGATCCCCGCCATCGCAGCGGTGGCGTCGTTGTCCGAGGTATCGCCGGTGACGCCCACCGCGCCGATCACGGCGCCCTTCTTGTCGCGCAGCAGCACGCCGCCCGGCACCGGGATGACCTGGCCGCCGTAGACCCCGTTCACCGCGGCCATGAAATAGGCCTGCGCCTCGGCCCGCGCCATCTGCGCGGTGCCCGCCATACCCAGCATCACCGCGCCGTAGGCCTTGCCATGGGCGATCGCGAACCGCCCCGGCGCCGCGCCATCCTCGCGTTCAAAGGCGATCACATGGCCGCCCGCGTCCAGCACCACCACCGACAGCGGCTTCAGCTCCATCTCGCGGCCCTTGTCCAATGCCTTGCGGATGATCGTCCGCGCCTTTCGCAATGACACTCCCATCGCCTGTCCTTTCATCTCTTTCCAAATACTCCGGGGAGCGCGAGGGGCTGGCCCCTCGCCCCCGCCTCTCAGCCCTGCGCCTTCAGTTCCAGGCGCCGCGCGTGCAGCACCGGCTCGGTATAGCCCGAGGGCTGCACCCGCCCCTCGAACACCAGGTCGCAGGCCGCCTGAAAGGCGATGCCGTCAAAACCGGGCGCCATGGCGTGATATGCGGTATCGCCGGCGTTCTGGCGATCGACCACGGCGGCCATCTTGCGCATCGCGTCCTGCACCTGATCGGCCGAGACCACACCGTGATGCAGCCAGTTGGCCAGCGCCTGGCTGGAGATCCGGCAGGTGGCGCGGTCTTCCATCAGGCCGACATCGTGGATGTCGGGCACCTTGGAACAGCCGACCCCCTGGTCGACCCAGCGCACCACGTAGCCCAGGATGCCCTGCGCGTTGTTCTCGATCTCCTGCGCGATCTCGGTATCGCCGAGGTTGCGGCCGTGCATGACCGGGATCGTCAACAGATCCTCCAGCGTGCCGCGCGCGCCGCCGGCGGCGATTTCGTTCTGGCGGGCAAAGACGTCGACCTGGTGGTAATGCGTCGCATGCAGCGTCGCGGCGGTGGGTGACGGCACCCAGGCACAGTTGGCGCCCGCCTGCGGGTGGCCGATCTTGGCCTCCAGCATGTCGGCCATGCGGTCGGGCATCGCCCACATGCCCTTGCCGATCTGGGCCTTGCCCTGCAGCCCGCAGGCCAGGCCGATGTCGACGTTGCGGTCCTCGTAGCTGAGGATCCACGGCGTCGATTTCATCTCGCCCTTGGGCAGCATCGGGCCGGCTTCCATGCTGGTGTGGATCTCGTCCCCGGTGCGGTCGAGGAAACCGGTGTTGATGAAGGCGACCCGCGATTTCGCGGCGCGGATGCATTCCTTGAGGTTGGCCGAGGTGCGGCGTTCCTCGTCCATGATGCCCAGTTTCACGGTGTTGCGCGGCAGGCCGAGGATGTCTTCGACCATGTCGAAGATCTCGACCGCGAAGGCCACTTCCTCCGGTCCGTGCATCTTGGGTTTCACCACGTAGACCGAGCCGTGCAGCGAATTGCCGCCCTCGGCCTGCAGGTCGTGCATGGCGATCATGGTGGTGCAGAGCGCGTCCAGCAGCCCCTCGCCGATCTCGCGGCCTTCGGCATCGAGCACGGCGGGGTTGGTCATCAGGTGGCCGACGTTGCGCACCAGCATCAGCGCCCGCCCCTTGAGCGTCAGCGTGGTGCCATCGCGGGCTTCGAACGTCAGGTCCGGCGCCAGTACGCGGTCAAAGCTCTTGCCGCCCTTGGTCACGGTCTCGCTCAAGTCGCCCTTCATCAGGCCGAGCCAGTTGCCATAGGCCAGCACCTTGTCTTCGGCATCGACGGCGGCGACGCTGTCTTCGCAGTCCATGATCGTGGACATAGCGGATTCGAGGATCACGTCGGCCATGCCCGCCGGGTCGTCGGCCCCGATCGGGTGGTCACGGTTCACCACGATGCGGATATGCAGGCCATTGCGGCGCAGCACGAATTCGCCCGCGCCGCGCGCGACGTATTGCGCCGGATCGCTCAGCCGCAGCGGCCCGTGGGCGCTGGCCAGAACGAGGCCGCCGGCATCGGTGTCGAGTCCGGTCACATCCGCCCAGGATCCGCCGGCGATGGGCGCCGCCGCGTCCAGATGCGTCTTGGCCCAGGCCACTACCCGCGCGCCGCGCGCCGGGTCATAGGCGCCCGCGCCCGGCAGATCGCCCAGCGCGTCGGTGCCATAGAGCGCGTCATAGAGCGAGCCCCAGCGCGCATTCGCCGCGTTCAGGGCAAAGCGGGCGTTGGTGATCGGCACCACCAGCTGGGGACCGGGCACATGGGCGATCTCGGGGTCGACGCCGGCGGTTTCGATTTCGAAATCCGCGCCCTCGGGCAGCAGGTAGCCGATGTCGCGCAGAAAGGCCTGGTAGGCCGCGTCGTCCTGCGGCTGGCCGCGGTGCGCCTTGTGCCAATCGTCGATCCTGGCCTGCATGTCGTCGCGCACGCCCAGCAGCGCGCGGTTCCTGGGCCCCAGTTCGCCCACCATCCGCGCCAGCCCGGCCCAGAAATCATCCGCCGCCACGCCGGTGCCCGGCAATGCGCGCTGCTCGATGAAAGAGACCAGTTCGGCGGCAACCTGCAGCCCGTGCTTGTCTTGTCTGTTTGTCATGATGCGGCCCCTTGTCCTGTGCTGCCCGAAACGCTGCGTCCCTAGTTAGAACGAAAGTTTCCTATAGGCAACAAGATGGTCAGATAAGTTTACCAATTATCCACAACGGCTGTTTCAATCGTTCCCGAACAATCGCCGCAGCGGCGCATCTTGCGGCCCGCCGCCCGGCCCCCTAACGTCCGCCCAGACCAGCGAGGACCAGCGGAGACAAAACCCATGCGCGATGCAGCCCCGACCACGATCTACCTGCAAGATTACACCCCCTTCGGTTTTGTCGTGGACAGCGTCCACCTGACTTTCGATCTTGCCCCGAATGCCACGCGGGTGACCAGCACGATCCGCTTTTCGCCAAACCACGACGCCACGGATCGCACGTTCTTTTTGCATGGCGAGGCGCTGCGCCTGATCCGGGCCCGGATCGACGGCGAAGAGGTCACCCCCGAGATCACCGAACAGGGGCTGCGCTGTGACGTGCCCGACGCGCCATTCGTCTGGGAGGCCGAGGTGGAGATCGACCCGGCGGGCAATACCGCGCTGGAGGGGCTTTATATGTCGAACGGCATGTACTGCACCCAGTGCGAGGCCGAAGGGTTCCGCAAGATCACCTATTATCCCGACCGCCCCGACGTGATGAGCGTCTTTACCGTGCGCATCAACGGCGATCTGCCGGTGCTGCTGTCGAACGGCAATCCGGTGGATCAGGGCGAAGGTTTTGCAGAATGGCATGACCCATGGCCCAAACCGGCCTATCTCTTTGCGCTGGTGGCCGGAGACCTGCGCGCCCACCCCGATACCTTTACCACCTGTTCGGGGCGCGAGGTGGCGCTGAACATCTGGGTGCGGCCCGACGACATCGGCAAATGCGCCTTTGGCATGGAGGCTCTGAAGAAATCCATGGTCTGGGACGAACAGACCTATGGCCGCGAATATGACCTGGATGTGTTCAATATCGTCGCGGTGGACGATTTCAACATGGGCGCGATGGAGAACAAGGGGCTGAACGTCTTCAACTCCTCCTGTGTTCTGGCCTCGCCCGAGACCTCGACCGATGACAATTTCGAACGCATCGAGGCGATCATCGCGCATGAGTATTTCCACAACTGGACCGGCAACCGCATCACCTGCCGCGACTGGTTCCAGCTGTGCCTGAAAGAAGGGCTGACGGTGTTCCGCGACAGCGAGTTCACCTCGGATATGCGGTCGGCCCCGGTCAAGCGGATCGGCGACGTGATCGCGCTGCGCGCGCGGCAGTTCCCCGAGGACAACGGGCCGCTGTCGCACCCGGTGCGGCCCGAGAGCTTTCAGGAGATCAACAACTTTTATACCGCGACGGTCTACGAGAAGGGCGCCGAGGTGATCGGCATGCTGAAACGGCTGGTGGGCGATGCCGCCTATGCCGAGGCGCTGGACCTGTATTTTGCCCGCCACGACGGGCAGGCCTGCACCATCGAGGACTGGCTGAAGGTGTTCGAGGACGTGACCGGGCGCGACCTGTCGCAGTTCAAGCGCTGGTATTCCCAGTCGGGCACACCGCGGCTGACGGTGGAAGAGGCCTTTGACGACGGCACCTATACGCTGACCTTCGAGCAGGCGACCGCGCCGACGCCGGGCCAGCCGGACAAGGCGCCGCAGGTGATCCCGATTGCCGTCGGCCTGCTGGGCCAGAACGGCGACGAGGTGGCGCCGACACGGGTGCTGGAGATGACGCAGGCGCGCGAGAGTTTCACCTTTGACGGGCTGGCCGCGAAACCGGTGCCGTCGATCCTGCGCGAGTTTTCCGCCCCGGTGATCCTGGACCGCGAGTTGAGCAGCGCCGACAACGCGTTCCTGCTGGCCCATGACACCGATCCGTTCAACCGGTGGGAGGCCGGCCGGGCGCTGGCGCGGGCGACGCTGCTGGACATGGCGGTGCGCGGCGCGACGCCGGATGCCGATTACCTCGATGGCGTGCTGACCGTGCTGCGCGATGACACGCTCGACCCGGCGTTCCGGGCGCTGATGCTGGGCCAGCCGGGCCAGTCGGAGCTGGCGGGTGTGCTGGCCGATGCCGGGACTACCCCGGATCCGGACGCGCTGTGGGGCGCTTCGGAGACGTTGAAACAGGCGCTGGCGCAGCATGTGCAGGATCTGCTGCCGCGTCTCATGGCCGAGACCCGGATCGAGGCGCCGTTCGCGCCCGATGCCGAGCAGGCGGGCAAGCGCGCGCTGGGCGGCGCGGCGCTGGCGCTGATCTCGCGGCTGGACGGCGGCGCCGAGGCGGCGGCGCAATACGCCCGCGCCGACAACATGACGCTGCAGCTTTCGGCGCTGGCCTGCCTGCTGAGCGCGGGCAGGGGCGCGGCCGAGCTGGCGGCGTTCTATGACCAGTGGCGGGGCGACCGGCTGGTGATCGACAAATGGTTCATGCTGCAGATCGCCAAGGCGGCGCCGCAGGCCACCGTGCCGACCACAAGGGCGCTGACCGAACACGGTGATTTCAACTGGAAGAACCCCAACCGGTTCCGCGCGGTCTTTGGCGCGCTGGCGGGCCATCACGCCGGGTTCCATGCCGCCGATGGCGCGGGGTACGCATTGCTGGCGGACTGGCTGATCCGGCTGGATCCGGTGAACCCGCAGACCACGGCGCGGATGTGTTCGGCCTTTCAGACATGGAAACGCTATGACGCCGGCCGGCAGGCGCTGATCGCGGCGCAGCTGGACCGTATCCTGGACCAGCCCGCCCTGTCGCGGGACACCACCGAGATGATCACGCGCATCCGGGGCGTCTGACAACCCGCGCAACATTCAACCGCCGCGCCCCCGGTCCGCAGTCCCGCTGCGCCGGGGTCTGCCTGCCCCGAAATGCGGCATCCGCGCAAAGACGCGCTCACCAGCGACGCGGCGCGCCGGAATCCGCCACCCCGGCGAAAATCACCCTTTGCATTACGGTTTCGTGGGCTAAGCTAAGACGGAGGTGTGTTTCCGGTAGGGAGGTTCAGCATGGCGACCTGGGATTTTGCGTCGGTCATCGAATACGAAAAAGACGGCAACAGCCACAATTTTTCGAACGGTGGGGTATTCATCGACCAATCCGGCACGCTGGACGATGGCGAGACCTTTCCGACACTCGGGTACGACTCCTTCGAGCTTGGCGATACCTTTACCTTTACGACCCCTGCTTCGGGTGCGTCGACGATCCCGCTCAATACCTCGGTCACGCTGAACTTTGTCGGCACCTACGAGAACGGCGGCAAAACCTACGTGGTTGCATCCTGGGCCGGCAATACCAATTTCGGGTTTGTCTTCAGCTATGACGATGCGGCCACCACGACCGCCGACCTGCCCAATACGATTTCGGTCAACGATATTGACGACAGCGACTTCAGCCCCTGTTTTCTGGCCGGCACCATGGTCGCGACACCCGAGGGCGAGATCGCGGTCGAACGGCTGATGATAGGAGACCGGGTGGTCACCGCCGGTGGCGCGCTGGCGCGGGTCAAATGGGTCGGGCGCAAGACGATCCTGCCGCTGTTCCGCCCCGCCGAACGGCTGATGCCGGTGCGTTTCGCCGCCGGGTCGCTGGGCGGTGGCCTGCCGCATGCGGACCTGACCGTAACCGCCGATCACGCGATGCTGGTGGAGGGCGTGCTGTGCAACGCGGGCGCGCTGGTGAACGGCCGCTCGATCGTGCGGGTGCCGCTGGCCGAGATGGGCGGGCAATTCACCGTCTACCATATCGAAACCGAGGCGCATGAGATCATCCTGGCCAACGGTGCCCCGGCAGAGACCTTTATCGACAACGTCAGCCGCCGGGTGTTCGACAACTACACCGAGTTCGAGGCGATGTACGGCGATGTGCCCGAGATGCAGGAACTGCCCCTGCCCCGCGCGCTGAGCGCGCGGCAGGTGCCGGCAGCGATCCACCGTCGCCTGGGCGAAACCGGCGCTGCGGTTCGGCTCGGAACCGCGATCAGAGCATAGGGCGTCAGCCCCAAACATGTTCCCTGCGGATATGTTCAACAGGTAATACGCCGGACGCCGGTAACGCGTTGGGTCCGCGCCGATCTGCCCGTTGTTCCGTCACCCGCGCGTCGGGTGCCGCGTGATTTGCGCAGCTGCGGGCATCAGCCCTTGCCTGAACGAGAACCGACGCTAGCATCAAGAAGGGCTTAGAATTTCGACGCGCAGCCCCCTTTTTCCGGTGTCGGGTCCGGCTTGGAGCCCCGATGCACCACCTTCAATTTCAGGGACCATCATGGCCACATTCGACTATTTCTCAGCCGCGCTTTACGCGCCGACAGATGCACTTATCACCACGACCGACGACGATGGCACCGTCGATGACGGCGACGGCGCCGATACCACGTTCGAAGTCGGCCCCCCGGTCGATACGGCTACGGTGACGATCACCGGGTTTGGGACGCTCAATGTCGAATATGCAGGCCAGACGGTTGTCGATTCCGAACTTGCCCCGGTGGCCCTGATCACCTCGGGCGTGCTGGCGGGCAACTATGTCGTGCTGTCCAGCCGCGAACTGGCCGATGTGACCTTTCCGCCGACCCTGACGATGCCGCCGGCCGATACCTCGCCCTTTACCACCTGTTTTGCGCAGGGGACGATGATTGCCTGCCCCGGCGGCGACCGCGCCGTGCAGGATCTGGCCATCGGCGATGATGTCGTGACCGCCGGCGGCCAGGTGCGACCGGTCAAATGGGTCGGCGTTCAGACCGTGATATCGGTCTTTTCAAAAGGGCGCGCGCGACCTGTCCGGATCCGCGCGGGCGCCTTGGGCATGGGCCTGCCGCATTCCGACCTGACCGTGACCGCCGATCACGCGATGCTGGTGGACGGCGTTCTGTGCAACGCCGGGGCGCTGGTGAATGGCAGCTCGATTGTGCGGGTGCCACTGGCCGAGATGGGCGGGCAATTCACCGTCTACCATATCGAGACCGAGGCGCATGAGATCATCCTCGCCAATGGCGCCCCGGCGGAGACCTTTATCGACAACGTCAGCCGCCGGGTGTTTGACAACTACGCCGAGTTCGAGGCGATGTATGGCGATGTGCCCGAGATGCAGGAACTGCCCCTGCCCCGCGCGCTGAGCGCGCGGCAGGTGCCGGCAGCGATCCGGGCGCGATTGGCCGCCGCAACAGCGGCCTGACCGCCCGTCTATTGTGACAGTCATGGTGTTCCGCGCCGCTGCGGGGCATCTCAGTGCGGTGCAACCGCCGGTCCGGCGGATGGAATACGGCCCGCTAAACAATACCAACTGGAATACCAAACTTTCCATTTATGGAATTTATACTATCCTCTGTCGGGGAAATCTGGGGAACATCTGAATGGCAACGTGGGACTACCTGTCGATCATCGAGTACGAGCGGACCGGACAAAGCTTCAACTTCAAGAACTCGGGTAATTTTGTTGATTATTCCGGCACTCTGGACGACGGGCAAAGCGCGCCGACACTCGGCTATGACACGTTCGAAGACGGCGATACCTTTGACATCACCACCCCGATGCCCTCCACGGTCACGCTGGTCAACATTCCCCAGGCGTCGTCAGTGACCCTGACCTACGTGGGAACCTACGTTACAGACGTGGCGACCTATGTCATTCTGGGCCTTCCCGGAAACCCCGATATCGGTTTTTTCTTCGGACAAGTGGATTCAACCACGGCGAACGATGATCTGCCAAACATCGTGAACGAGAACGATCCGGAATTCGATAACGGTGAATTCACCCCGTGTTTTGTCCAGGGCACGCTGATCGCGACCCCTTGTGGCGATCGCAAAGTGGAAACGTTGAAGACCGGCGATCTGATCCTTAATGCGGTTGGCGTGCCGATCAGGGTCAAATGGGTCGGGCGCAAGACGATCCTGCCGCTGTTCCGCCCCGCCGAACGGCTGATGCCGGTGCGTTTCGCCGCCGGGTCGCTGGGCGATGGGCTGCCGCATGCTGACCTGACCGTGACCGCCGATCACGCGATGCTGGTGGACGGCGTTCTGTGCAACGCGGGCGCGCTGGTGAATGGCAGCTCGATTATGCGGGTGCCGCTGGCCGAGATGGGCGAGCGGTTCACGGTTTATCACATCGAGACCGAGGCGCATGAGATCATCCTGGCCAACGGTGCGCCGGCGGAGACCTTTATCGACAACGTCAGCCGCCGGGTGTTCGACAATTTCGCCGAGTTCGAGGCGATGTACGGCGATGTGCCCGAGATGGAGGAACTGCCCCTGCCCCGCGCGATGAGCGCACGGCAGGTGCCTGCCGGTGTGCGCCGGAAAACGGTGTCTCGCGGACGGCTCGCCTGACCCAAAACCCCGCGTTTCGGCGACCAAAGCGCCTGCCTCGATTTTCGGCATTACATTCGCGATTCCAGATACTTGCCGACCTTCTGCGGGCCATTTGCAACACTTGGACGGAGGCGTCGCACAACAAGCTCTTAACTTGTTGTCAAACCTCTGCCGATTAGGAATCTGGCGGCATCGTTCATCACGATCCGAAAAGATCAATTTGCAAGTAAGGAACAATAAATGGGTGACTACGCCTACGCATCAATGTCGGTCTACCTTTCGAACGGAGCCAACCTGGGGAGCAGTTCAACAGCAGGTGTCATCACAGATGACGACAATGACGACCTGTTTGATCCCGGCGATGTCGGGCCAACCACGCCGGGTCCATTTCCCGCAGGAACGGTCTACTACGGGACCATTCAGATCAACGGTGTGACGTACCCCGTGTTTCAGACGCCGGATGCCTTTCAGGACCTGCTGGTTGTCTCGACAACAAACGATCCGCTCCCTTCAAACATTGACCCCAACACGATCAGCGTGGGTGACACCTATGCGATGTGCTTTGCCGCGGGCACCCTGATCCAGACACCCGGCGGCGCGCGCGTGATCGAAGACCTGAAAACCGGCGACCTGATCGAAACCAGCGATGGACGTAGGGTGCCGGTACGCTGGATCGGGCGGCAAACGGTGCTGCCCGCGTTCAATCCCGCCGCCCGGCTGGGGCTGGTTCGGATCGCGGCGGGCGCGCTGGGGGACGCGGTGCCGCACACCGACCTGACCGTGACCAAGGACCACGCGATGCTGGTCGATGGCGTGCTGTGCAATGCCGGCGCGCTGATCAACGGCACCACGATCCGGGCCCTGACGGCCTCGGAAACCGGGCAGAGCTATACCGTCTACCATATCGAAACCGAGGCGCATGAGATCATCCTCGCCAATGGCGCCCCGGCAGAGACCTTTATCGACAACGTCAGCCGCCGGGTGTTCGACAACTTTGCCGAGTTCGAGGCGATGTACGGCGATGTGCCCGAGATGGAAGAACTGCCCCTGCCCCGCGCGATGAGCGCACGGCAATTGCCGTCCCATGTTGCGGCGCGTCTGAAGCGGAAACAGGCCGCCTGATCTGAGCTGAACCCGGAAAATTGTTGCGGGCCAGCGCGGGCCCGCAACCTCTGCTCGCGTTTCTTACCTGAAATTTCCGCCCGTGGCGACCATTCGGAAAACCGGCGCTCCTGTCCGTGGGTTTTCTTGGCAGATGTGGCAGGTTTCCGCGACGTCACCCCCAGATGAGCCGCCCCGGCGGATAATTTTGATTTGGGAAATCCGAAACCTGCGCCTATATGCCGTTAACTGTTTGTTAACCATTTCCTGCGTTGCCCGAGTCACCGGCGCGGGAAGAGTCAAAATAGCAGGAAACGCGCATGGCTACTTTTTCTTTTCTGTCGACTGTCACCTATACACGCAGCGGTAACAGCACGAATTTCTTCGACAACGCGAATTTCACCAACGGAGCGGGTACGCTCGACAGCGGCGACGCGACCTTTGATGTCGGCGACCCGGTTGCCGGCGGCACCTTTGCCGGGACCGTGGACTTTGCCGGTTCGACCTTTGTCGTCATCCAGACCGGCGCCGACGACTGGACCATCTACAGCCCGCTCGATGCGGCGGCCACCGAGGCCGCGCTGCCGGACAAGATCGTCGAAGGCTCGCAGCAGACCGCATCGTTCAGCTGCTTCCTGCCGGGAACGTTGATCGCCACCCCGCACGGCGAGGTTGCCGTCGAGACCCTGTCGGTGGGCGACGAGATCACCACCGACTGTGGACGGGTCGCACGGGTCAAGTGGCTGGGCCGCCAGACCGCGATGACCCGCTTTGGCCCCGCCGAACGGCTGATGCCGGTGCGTTTCGCCGCCGGGTCGCTAGGCGGTGGCCTGCCGCATGCGGATCTGACCGTGACCGCCGACCATGCGATGCTGGTGGAGGGGGTGCTGTGCAACGCCGGTGCGCTGATCAACGGCACCACGATCACCCGCGTGCCGCTGGCCGAGATGGGCGAGCGGTTCACGGTTTATCACATCGAGACCGAGGCGCATGAGATCATCCTCGCCAACGGTGCCCCGGCAGAGACCTTTATCGACAACGTCAGCCGCCGGGTGTTCGACAATTTCGCCGAATTCGAGGCGCTTTATGGCGAGGTTCCCGAGATGGAGGAACTGCCCCTGCCCCGCGCGATGAGCGCACGGCAGGTGCCCGCCGGGCTGCGCCGCAAGCTGGGGATCGACCGGGCGGCCTGATCCGGCTTCCCAAGCGCCGGTCGCTTGGGTAGCCTGCCACCATGACACAGCGACCCGTTCTTCTCGTCACCGGTGCCAGCGCTGGCATCGGTGCCGCCACCGCCCGGATGGCCGCCACGCGCGGTTACGATCTGGTGCTGACCTATAACACCGACATTGCCGGCGCCGAGGCGGTGGCCGCCGACGCCCGCGCCGCAGGCGCGCGCGCGGTCATCGTGCAGGCCGACGTGGCCGACCCGGCGCAGATCGCCGGGCTGTTTGCCGCCGTCGACGCCAAATTCGGACGGCTGGACGCGCTGGTGAACAACGCCGGTGTCGTCGATGTCGCGGTGCGGGTCACCGAGATGACCCACGACCGGCTGCGGCGGCTGTTCGACATCAACGTGATCGGGGCCATTCTGGTCGCGAAAGAGGCGGTGCTGCGGATGCAGGCGCAGGGCGGCGGCGCGATCGTCAATATCTCTTCTGTGGCGGCGCTGCTGGGGTCGGCCAATCAATACGTGGATTATGCCGCCTCGAAAGCCGCCATCGACATCTTTACCAAGGGGCTGAGCGACGAGGTGGCGGCGCAGAACATCCGCGTTAACGCGATCCGTCCCGGATTGATCGAGACCGAGATCCACGCCAAGGGCGGCCAGCCGGACCGGGCCCAGCGGCTGGCCCATCTGGTGCCGATGCAGCGCACCGGGTCCGCCGAGGAGGTGGCCGAGGCCATCCTGTACCTGCTGTCGGATGCCGCATCCTACGTCACCGGCGCAATTCTGGACGTCAGCGGCGGGCGCTGATGGCGCCAGAGATCCTGCAGCTGCGCCGGCAGGGACGGTCGGCGCGCACCGCGCTGGTGCTGCTGGCGATCTACGCGGCCCTGGCCGCCGCATGGATCCGGCTGGACGCCGCGCCCTGGCTGATCGCCGCGCTGGTCCTGCCCACCCTGCCCGCGCTGTGGGAGCTGTGGCGCAACCCGGTCTCGACGCTGGAGCTGGACAGCCGCCGGCTGAGCTGGAACAGCGGGCGGCAGAGTGTTTCGCTCGACCTCGATGACATCGCGCATGTCCGGTTCGACACACGCTGGGACCTGTCGGTGCGCGTCGGGGTCCGGCTGCGCAACGACCGGCTGATCCGTGTGCCGCCGCAATGCCTGCCGCCGCACCGCCGGTTCGAGGCCGCGTTGCAGGCCCGTGGCGTGGCGGTGGAGCGGCATCATTTCCGGGTGTTCTGAGCGCGCTATTGTATTGGTCTGAGGGACAATTCAAGGCACCCCGCCGAGATTGTCGCCGGTGCACGAGATTACCGCAAACCCGCCACCAAAACTTCCCAAAGGCCGACCGGAATGACCGCAGCCATGCCACGTTTGCGCCCCAAAACGCCGCCAAAATTACCCGTGAACTTGCACTAAACTGGTTATTGGTGATCTGATGCTGGACCACTCGCGGCGGCTGCTTGGCCGACTGTCTCCTACGTTTTCCCGTCTGCTGTCGCGCCGCGCGCTGTTGTCGCCGGGCGCGCTGCTGGCGCTGCCTGCGCCGGACCGTCCGGCGCCGATTCCACGGCCCGAAGAAGTGCTGAGCATACCGGTCTGCGCCCAGAGCGAGGATGACCTGGCCTGCCAGGACGCCCAGCGGCGCGGCCTGTTCCTGGCCCGTCAGGACCGCTGGGACGACCTGGTGCGGGAAATACGCGAGGCCGATCAGGCGCGCGACACGACGCCGGGCGGCATGCCCGTGTCCGACCTGCTGGCCTATGGCGCGCGCGCCGATGCCGTGCAGGCCGCCGAACATGCGCTGATCGACGGGCGCCCGGCCAATGACGCGCCCCTGACCCACGGGATTTTGGGGCTGGAAGAGGCGCTGACCGATCTGCGCGGCGATCCCTACATGGCCGCCGTGGTGGCGCTGACCCATATCGACATCGCCTGGGCCTGGCGCGGCACCGGCTGGGACGCGGTGGTGCCGCGCATGAACCGGGACCGCTGCGCGGCGCATTTCGACCGCGCGGGCAAGCTGTTGGCGCCGCTGTGCGGCCTCGGCATGAACAGCCCGATGATCGCCTCGGCGCGCTGTGGCCTGCTGGCCGGGCGGCGCGATCCGCACGCGCGGGTTGCCGATGACTATCAGGACCTGATCGACCTCGACCCCGGCAATTTTCGCAACATGCGCGCCTTTGGCAATCACATGCTGCCGCGCTGGTTCGGCAGCTATGGCGAGCTGGAGCTGGAAGCCCGGCGCACTGCGGCGCGCACCGGCGACCATTGGGGCGCGGGCGGCTATACCTGGGTCTGTTTCGACGCCATCGCCACCGACCCGCAGGCCTGTGCCACCGTCGATGTCGATTTCTTTGTCGACGGGCTGCGCGATATTGTCGACCGCCGTCCCGACCAGGGCATGATCAACCTGCTGGCGGCCTATTGCGCGGTGGCGCTGCACAACGAACTGGGCTTTCATCAGGACGCCGACCTGCCCCGGATGCAGATCGCCGAGGCCGCCGGATGGCTGATCCGCGATCACCTGACCGAGCTGCACCCGCTGGTCTGGGCGCATGCCTCGGACGGGTTCGACAACAACGCGCGCATCACCTCGCCCACCCGGTTTGCCGCGCGGGGCCATGCCGATGCGCTGCAGGCCATCGCCGAGCAGTTCCGCGACGACATCGCCAACGGGTTCCGCGTGACCTTTACCCCCGAGGGGCCGCATATCGGCACCGCCTGAGCGGGCGCATTGCCCCTTGCCCCGCTGCGCGCACGGGCCTAGAACGCGGTCCAACCCAAGCGGACAAGAGGCGCGCCCATGCTGGACCTGACTTACGAAACGCCCAAGATCAAAACCATTGCCGGTGCCAAGCACGACTGGGAGCTGGTGATCGGGATGGAAGTGCACGCACAGGTCAGTTCGAACGCTAAACTCTTCTCGGGCGCGTCGACCCGGTTTGGCGCCGAACCCAACTCCAACGTCGCCTTTGTGGACGCGGCGATGCCCGGCATGCTGCCGGTGATCAACGAATACTGCGTCGAGCAGGCGGTGCGCACCGGGCTGGGTCTGAAGGCTGAGATTAACCTTGTAAGCGCCTTTGATCGCAAGAATTATTTCTATCCCGACCTGCCGCAGGGATACCAGATCTCGCAGCTCTATCACCCCATCGTCGGCGAAGGCGAGGTGCTGGTGGAGCTGGGCGACGGCACCGCGCGCAAGGTGCGGATCGAACGCATCCACATGGAGCAGGACGCCGGGAAGTCCATTCACGACATGGACCCGAACATGTCGTTCGTGGACCTCAACCGCACCGGGGTCTGCCTGATGGAGATCGTCAGCCGCCCCGACATTCGCGGCCCCGAAGAGGCCGCCGCCTATATCGCCAAGCTGCGGCAGATCATGCGCTATCTGGGAACCTGCGACGGCAACATGCAGAACGGCAACCTGCGCGCCGATGTGAACGTGTCGATCTGCCTGCCGGGTGCTTATGAGAAGTACATGGAAACGCAGGACTTTTCCCATCTGGGCACGCGCTGCGAGATCAAGAACATGAACTCCATGCGGTTCATCCAGCAGGCCATCGAGGTCGAGGCGCGGCGGCAGATTGCCATCGTCGAAGGCGGCGGCGAGGTCGAACAGGAGACCCGGCTTTATGACCCGGACAAGGGCGAAACCCGGTCGATGCGGTCCAAGGAAGAGGCGCATGATTACCGCTACTTCCCCGATCCCGACCTGATGCCTCTGGAGATCGAACAGGCCTGGGTGGACGACATCGCCAAGGCGCTGCCGGAGCTGCCGGATGAGAAAAAAGCACGCTTTATCAGTGACTTCGGCCTGTCCGACTATGACGCGTCGGTGCTGACGGCGGATGTCGAATCGGCCGGCTATTTCGAAGCGGTGGCCGAGGGGCGCGACGGCAAGCTGGCGGCGAACTGGGTCATCAACGAGCTGTTTGGGCGGCTCAAGAAAGAAGATCACGACATCACCGAGAGCCCGGTCAGCCCGGCGCAGCTGGGTGGCATCATCGAGCTGATCACCAAAGGTGACATCAGCGGCAAGATCGCCAAGGACCTGTTCGAGATCGTCTATACCGAAGGCGGCGAACCTTCTGAAATCGTTGAGAAACGCGGCATGAAACAGGTCACCGACACCGGCGCCATCGAGACCGCCGTCGACGAGGTGATCGCCGCCAACCCGGCGCAGGTGGAAAAGGCCAAGGCCAACCCGAAACTGGCGGGCTGGTTTGTCGGTCAGGTGATGAAGGCCACCGGCGGCAAGGCCAACCCCAAGGCGGTGAACCAGATCGTGGCGGCCAAGCTGGGGCTCTGATCCCCGCCTCTTTCGACCGTTTTGGACAAGGCCCCGCGGGGCCTTGTTCCGTTTTGTACAAGGGGCATCCGGGCCATGATCCGTTTTGTACCGGGCCGCGCCAGCGCAGAACCGGGCCCGCGACCTGCGCCAAAAGCCCGCAATCGGGGAAATTCGCTGTTTCCGTTCACAAACCTTCAGTAATGGCTTGCTATGCTGGGCAGGTCCGGTATCGAACAGGCGCAACGATAAAAAAGCAGGCACATGAAAGACACGCTTGATTCCGGTCGGCAGACCAACTGCGAGACCGCTCCGCGCGACTGGGTCAAGATCCTGGCGCTGTACCGGGAACCGAACCGGGGGCGCAGCCTGTTCGAACTGGCGGTTACGCTGATCCCCTTTCTGACGCTCTGGGCGGCGGCCTGGTGGGCGCTGGATGTCAGCCGCTGGCTGAGCCTGGCGATCGCGGTGGTCAACGCGGCGTTTCTGCTGCGGCTGTTCACCATCCAGCACGATTGCGGCCACGGGTCGTTCTTTGCCAGCCGGCGGATGAACGACTGGGTCGGTCGGGTGCTGGGGGTGATGACGGTCACGCCCTACGCGGTCTGGCGGCGCACCCATGCGATCCATCACGGCAGCGCCGGCAATCTGGACAAGCGCGGCATCGGCGACATCGTGACCCTGACGGTGGATCAATATTACGCGCTAAGCCCTTTGCGCCGCTTGCAATATCGCCTGTACCGCAGCCCGGTCACCCTGTTCGTGATCGCGCCCTTCTACATCTTTCTGATGCAGAACCGGCTGCCTGTCGGGCTGAGCGGCCGCCAGTACTGGATCAGCGCCATGGGCACCAACCTGGCGATCCTGTCGGTGCTGGGCGCGATCTGGTTTTTCGGCGGTTGGAAACCGATCCTTTTGATCTTTCTGCCGACGACGCTGGTGGCGGCGACGGCGGGCATGTGGCTGTTTTATGTGCAGCACCAGTTCGAACACACCAGCTGGGAGTTCGAGCCGGACTGGCAGCTGCATGACGCGGCCCTGCACGGCAGTTCCTACTACGTGCTGCCGCCGCTGCTGCAGTGGTTCAGCGCCAATATCGGCATTCACCACGTGCATCACCTCTATAGCCGGATCCCGTTCTACCGCCTGCCGGAAGTGCTGCGTGATCATGTGGAGCTGAGCACGATCAACCGCATGACGATTCGCGAAAGCCTGGCCAGCGCCCGGCTGCACCTGTGGGACGTGCGCAGCGCGCGGCTTTTGTCTTTTGCCGAGGCGCGGCGGGTCGCCTGAGCCCTTTGTAGTTTTAATTCAACGGGCTGCCAGCGCGTCCTGAAGCAGCTTGCGCACCCCGTCGCGGGGCACGTCCGAGGTGACGAAGGCATCGCCGATGCCGCGCGCGAGGATGAACCGCAGCTGACCGTCGATCACCTTTTTGTCCTGCGCCATCAGGTCGAGCAGCGCGTCGGCGTCGGGCAGATCGCCCTCGATATCGGCGAGGTCCGTCTTCATGCCCATCGCGCGCAGGTGGGCGCGGACGCGGGAGGGATCCTCTTGCGCGCAGAGGCCCAGGCGCGAGGAGAGTTCAAACGCCAGCGCGCAGCCGATGGCGACGCCCTCGCCATGCAGCAGGCGCGGCCCGTAGCCGGTGGCCGATTCCAGCGCGTGGCAGAAGGTATGGCCGAGGTTCAGAAGCGCGCGGTCGCCCTGTTCGGTCTCGTCGCGGGCGACGATGTCGGCCTTCATCTGCACCGAGCGGGTCACCGCCTGGACGCGGGCGGCCATGTCGCCCTGCGCCAGGGCCGGGCCGTTCTGTTCGAGCCAGTCGAAAAACGCGGCATCGCCCAAGAGCCCGTATTTGACCACCTCGCCATAGCCGGCAAGGAAATCGCGGGGCGGCAGCGAATTCAGGATGGCGGTATCGGCCAGCACCAGCGAGGGCTGGTGGAAAGCGCCGATCAGGTTCTTGCCCTGCGGCGCGTTGATCCCGGTCTTGCCCCCCACCGAGCTGTCGACCTGCGCCAGCAACGAGGTGGGGATCTGGACAAAGCGGACGCCTCGGCGCAGCACGGCGGCAGCAAAGCCCGCCAGATCGCCGATGACGCCGCCGCCCAGGGCGACGACGATATCGCGGCGTTCGACCTTTTCGGCCAGCAGCCATTCGACGGCGCGCTCGAACTGGGGCCAGCGTTTGGTTGTCTCGCCCGGCGGCAGCGCCAGTGACGACATCTCGATCCCGGCGGCGGACAAGCCGTCGCGCAGCGCGTCCAGATGCAGGCCCGCGACGGTTTCATCGGTCAGCACGCTGACGCGCGGGCGGCTGAGCAGCGGCGCGATACGGGCCCCGGCGGTGGCGATCAGGTCGGGGCCGATTTCGACGTCATAGGAGCGGTCACCGAGGCTGACGTGGACTGTTTCTTGCATTATTTCCGTTCCAGGACGTCGGGACGTGTTTCCAGCGCGGCCAGCACACGATCCACCATTTGTTCGATTGCGGCGTGGCCGTCGGACTGCACCGTCAGGTCCGCCTGCGCGTAGAGCGGCACGCGCGCCTCGTAGAGACCGGCCAATGTGCCGCGCGGGTCGCGGGTTTGCAGCAGCGGGCGGGTTTCCTTGTGCCGGACCCGGTTCCACAACACCGGCAGATCGGCCTTGAGCCAGACCGAGATGCCCTTGTCCGAGATCATGCGGCGGTTGTCCTCGGCGAGGAAGGCACCGCCGCCGGTGGAGAGCACGCCACGTTCCTCTTCGAGCAGCCGTTTGATGACCTGGCTTTCCTTGCGGCGAAAGAAGGGTTCGCCGTCGCGCTGAAAGATCTCGGGGATGGTCATGTTGGCGGCGGCTTCGATCTCGGCATCGCTGTCGAGAAAGGGCACGCCCAGCCGCGCCGCGAGCGCCCGGCCCACGGCGGTTTTGCCCGCGCCCATCATGCCGACCATGACAACGGTCTTTTTCAGCGCATAGGGTCCGGTTTTCGCCTGCGCGACAGTCTCGGTTTGCTCAATTCCGCTCATAGTGCAGTGAATGACGTGATATTGTCGAAAAGGCCATATATAACTTGAGCAAAACGCGAAAGACGGGGCACGGGCAAGCATGATACGTCGGCTGATAAAATTCCTTGTATATCTAGTACTTCTGGCCTTTATCGGGCTTGCGGCCTATGCCTATCTGGGACCGTGGTTCGGGGTGGACTTTTCGCCGCCCCAGAGCGAGATCCGCAAACCGGTGGATCTGAATGTGGATTAGGGCCGCTTTGCTGGCGGCGCTGCTGCCGGGGGCGGCGGCGGCGCAGGAGCCGCTTTCGGTGATCGACTGGATGCGGCAGGGCGGCACCGTGCAATTGCCGCAAACCGTGCTGCTGGAGCCGCCGGTGGCCGGGTCGGCCAGCCGCCCGGAGATCGAGGTGAGCCCGCTGGAGGAGCTGGCCGCGCCGGTCGGGCTGGTGTCGGCGCATGTGACCGGTTTGCCGGTGGACCTGTGGCGCGGCAGCGAGGTGGAGCGGCTGGCGCGGCTGATCGCGGGCGCGCCGGTGCAGCACAGCCCGGCGATGCGGACGCTGCTGTATACGCTGCTGCTGAGCGAGACGCGGCCGCCGCAGGGCGGCGCGGCGGCCGATACCCTGCTGATGGCGCGAATCGACCGGCTGATGGACCTGGGTGCGGTGGACCCGGCGCAGGCGCTGGCGGAACTGGCCGATCCGGGCCACAGCGCGGATCTGTTTCAGCGCTGGTTCGACGCGGCGCTGCTGACCGGGGACGAGGACCGGGGCTGTGCGATGCTGGCGCAGGCGCCGCATCTGTCGGACGACTATGCGGCGCGGATTTTCTGCGCCGCGCGCCGGGGCGACTGGCAGACCGCCGCGCTGACGCTGGAATCGGCGCATGCGCTGGAGCTGCTGCCGCCCGCGCGGCTGGACCTGCTGGACCGGTTCCTGAGTCCCGACATCTTTGATGGCGCGCCGCCCCTGCCCGCGCCGGAGCATCCCGGTCCGCTGGATTTCCGGCTGTACGAATCCATTGGCGAGCGCCCGCCCACGGCCTCGCTGCCGCGCGCCTTTGCCACCGCCGACCTGCGCGACATCGCCGGGTGGAAGGCGCAGCTGGAGGCCGCCGAGCGGCTGACGCGCTATGGCGCGCTGAGCCCGAACCGGCTGTTGGGGCTGTATACAGAGCGGTTGCCAGCGGCCTCGGGCGGGTTGTGGGACCGGGTCAAGGCGGTGCAGCTGTTCGATGCGGCGCTGAACACCGGCAGCGCCGAGGCGGTGGCCAAGACGCTGCCCACGGTCTGGGCGTCGATGCGCGAGGCCGGGCTTGCGGTGCCTTTTGCCGAGATCTTTGCCGAGCGGCTGGCGGTGCAGCGCGGGCTGGACCCGCGCTCCGCCGCGCTGGCCTGGCGGATCCGGCTGCTGGCGGCGGGCTATGAGGCGGCATCGCTGCGGCCGCCCGACAACAGCGTCGAGAACACCTGGCTGGCGGCGCTGGCGCAGGGCGATCCGCAACGCGCGCTGGCGCCGGACCCGCTGGCCGAGAGCATCACCGAGGGGTTCCGCGATCCGCCGTCCCTGCCCGGCGACCTGCAGGGCGCCTTTGATGCCGGGCAGCTGGGCGAGGTGATCCTGGAGGTCATCGCGCTATACGACAGCGGGCTGAGCGGCAACACGGGCGACATGATGGCGGCGTTGTCGGCGCTGCGCGCCATCGGGCTGGAAGACACCGCGCGGCGGGCGGCGCTGCAGTCGGTGCTGCTGGAGCGGGGGTGAGCATGGGCGCGCCGGCCACGGATCATCGCTGGATCGCGAGCCTGCTGGATGCCCAGGCCGCCGAACTGGGCGCGGCGACCAACACCCTGCTGGCCTATGGCCGCGACCTGAAGGATTTCGCCGAGTGGCTGGCCGGGCGCGGCAGCGGTTTCGCCGAGGCCGGGCGCGAGACGGTGGAGGCCTATCTGGTGTGGCTGGACGCGCAGGGGCTGGCCAAATCCACCCGCGCGCGGCGGCTGTCGGCGATCCGCCAGCTCTATCGCTTTGCCTTTGAGGAAGGCTGGCGCGCCGACAACCCGGCGATCCAGATCAAGGGGCCCGGCCGCGACCAAAAGCTGCCCAAGACGCTGGAGGTGACCGAGGTCGACCGGCTGCTGGAGGCAGCGCGCCACAGCGGGCGCAGCCCGCAGGACCGGCTGCGCAATAGCTGCCTGATGGAGCTGCTCTATGCCACCGGCATTCGGGTGACGGAACTGGTGTCGCTGCCGGTGACGGCGGCGCGGGGCGATCCGCGGATGCTGCTGGTTGCCGGCAAGGGCGGCAAGGAACGCATGGTGCCGCTGTCGCCGCCCGCCCGCGCGGCGCTGCGCGACTGGTTGCAGGCGCGTGACGCGGCCGAGGACACCGCCAAGGCGGAGAAAGGCGCCGCGCCGTCGCGGTTCCTGTTCCCGTCGCGCGGCAAGTCGGGGCATCTGACCCGGCATCGGTTCTATCTGCTGATCAAGGAGCTGGCGGTGGCGGCGGGGGTGTCGCCGGCCAAGGTGACGCCGCATACGCTGCGCCATGCCTTTGCCACCCATCTGCTGGCCAATGGCGCCGACCTGCGGTCGATCCAGACCCTGCTGGGGCATGCCGACATCTCGACCACCGAGATCTATACCCACGTGCTGGACGAGCGGCTGAGCGAGCTGGTGCTGGAACATCACCCGCTGGCGCGCGACGCGGTCAAGACCGCCCGTGGTTCGGGCAAAAAGCCGGCGGGGTGACGCGGACCAAGAAAATTCGAATTTTCTTGGCAAATTTCTTGGAAGAAATTTGGGCGCGCGTCGGGGGGGCCTAGGCCCGATGGACCGACCGGTTCTGGGGGACCGCCTCTTGAACCGCGCCGCGTGCATCCCCATAAGCGGTAGGACACAAGGGAAACACCGGGCCTATGGAAACCGACACGACGATTTTTGACACTGCCTTTTGGAGCACGGCGGGGGGCATCCTGTTCCTGCTGGTTCTGTCGGCATTCTTTTCGGGCTCGGAAACCGCGCTGACGGCGGCGTCGCGCGGCAAGCTCAGGGCGCAGGCCGACAAGGGGTCGCGCGGCGCGCAGCGGGCGCTGAGCATCACCGAGGACAACGAACGGCTGATCGGTTCGGTCCTGCTGGGCAACAACCTGGTCAATATCCTGGCCGCATCGCTGGCCACGGCTCTGTTCACGCGGGCCTTTGGCGAAAGCGGCGTGGCGCTGGCGACGCTGGTCATGACGCTTTTGGTGCTGGTCTTTGCCGAGGTGCTGCCCAAGACCTATGCAATCACCAATTCCGAAACCGCCGCCGCCGCCGTGGCGCGCCCCATCGGGGTGGTGGTCACGGTTTTTGCGCCGGTTGTCAGCGCCGTGCGTCTGCTGGTGCGCGGGGTGCTGGCGCTCTTCGGGGTCCGGATCGACCCCGACAGCCATATCCTGGCGGTGCGCGAGGAGATTGCCGGCGCGCTGCAGCTGGGCCATTCCGAGGGCGTGGTGGAGAAGGAAGACCGCGACCGCATCCTGGGCGCGCTGGATCTGGGCGAGCGCACGGTGGAAGAGATCATGCTGCACCGGTCGGGCATCGAGATGATCGACGCCGACAGCGACCCCGAGACGATCCTGCAGCAATGCCTGGGCAGCCCCTACACGCGGCTGCCGCTGTATCGCAACGAACCTGAGAACATCGTCGGCGTGATCCACGCCAAGGACCTGCTGAGGGCGATGCACGAACAGGTCAGCGGCTCGGGCGGGGACCCTGCGGGGCTGCGCGAGTTCCAGATCTCGGCGGTGGCCAAGCCGCCCTATTTCACCCCGGAAACCACGACGCTGGACGACCAGATGCGGCAGTTCCTGCGGCGCCGGTCGCATTTTGCGCTGGTGGTGGACGAATACGGATCGCTGCAGGGTCTGATCACGCTGGAGGACATCCTGGAGGAGATCGTCGGCGAGATCACCGACGAATTCGACCCCGATGCCGAACACCCGGTCCGCAAGACCGAGGACGGGCAGTTCCAGGTCGATGGCGCGATGACGATCCGCGACCTGAACCGGGCGACCGACTGGACCCTGCCCGACGACGAGGCCAACACTGTGGCCGGGCTGGTGATCCACGAGGCGCAGATGATCCCGACCAAGGGCCAGGTATTTTCGTTTCACGGGTTCCGGTTCGAGGTGATGGAACGCGAAGGCAACCGGATCACGGCGCTGAAGATCCGGCCGCTGTAGGCCGGGGTCATTCGATTTCGACGATGATGGTGTGCGCCGCGTTGTCGGTGGTGCCCAGCGGCGCGCCCGACCGCCACGCCTACTGGCCAGACCCCGTGCGCCCCGGCCCGATGGTCGGCCCGTCGTCCCGGCTGACCTGGCCGTCCACCGCCCCGATGGTGCTGCCCCGGCTTTGCAAAGCCCATTGCATCTGACGGGCGCGTTCGGCCGGCATGGCGATCAGGTCGAGCCCGGCGCGCCGCATCCCGGCGTTCATCGTCTCGCCGTCGGCGGCGCTGTAGTAGCGGCCATAGACCCTGGCGCGCATATCGCAGAGAAGCGCGTTTTCTTCGCGGGGAAACGCGCTTTGCCGCAGCCGGCCAGTCAGAAACTGACCGAAACAGATCGCCCAGCCACGCGGCGTGTCCAGCCGTTTGGCGGCGGAATAAACGATCGGTTCATTCTGGATTTTCTGCGCATCGGCGTTCAGCCCGCTGGACGCGCGGCGGCCTCTGCGAAGTCCTTGAGAATGGCATTCCAGCACCCGATCGTGCCCGCCTGATCGGCGCGCAGGCAGGTTGCCACGATTCCGTCCGGCGCCACTGTACCGGTGTCGTTGGCTGCGGCCTGCTGCACCTCGGGCGGCTTGAGGTAAATATCCACGCCCGGCAGTGATCCGTAGGTGTAGGGTTCCTGCTGTCGGCCAGTGATCTGGTAAAGTGTGTCGCGGACCTTGCGGAAAAGTTTGCCGATTTCCAGGCCCGGTTCCTCGATATGCAGCAGCAGCGCCAGCGTGCCCTCGCGCGCGGCATAGCCCACCAGCACCCCGCCCTCTGGCCAGCGTTTTCCCCGCCAAGGCTTGCGCGGCGCGCGATCCGGTCTACTACTGGAGCCCATGAGCGGGTTGACCGGGAATTTGCGATGACAGGCGTGCGTGGGTGGTTCGACGCGGTGGTGCTGGATCTGGGGCGACAGATGCGCTGGTCCTTCCTGCCGCCGCTGATGGTCTATTTCGCCTATGGCGCCAGCGGCATCACCAGCGTCGTGGGGACGTTTTTCGTCAAGGATTACCTCGACGTTTCGGCCGCCTTCATCGCCGGGCTGGCGTTCTGGGCCGGGCTGCCCTGGGCGCTGAAGATGCCGATGGGGCACCTGGTGGACCTGCTGTGGCGGCAGAAATGGCTGCTGGTGTTCATCGGCGCCGGGTTCATCGGCGCCAGTTTCGTGATCATGTACGGGCTGGCGACGCGGGTCGCCTGGATGCCGGGCGTGATGAGCGTGACCGCCTGGTACGTGCTGGCGACGCTGCTCTCGCCGCTGGGCTATGTCATCCAGGACGCGGTCGCCGACGCGCTGTCGGTCGAGGCGGTGCCCGAGCATGACGAGCACGGCACCCCTTATGACGAGGACACCAAGCGCGCGCTGCACACCACCATGCAGACACTGGGCCGGGTGGCGCTGATCGGCGCCCTGAGTGCGGTGGCGGTGCTGAACATCACCCTGTTTTCCGGCATCGAGGAGCTGCCCAAAGCGGAACAGGGCGCGGTCTATGGCCGGATCTACCTGACCGGGCTGGCAATCCCGCTGATCTCGATCTCGGGGGTGCTCTTGGCGCGCTGGCACCAGCACCGGCGGGTGGCGACACTGGTCGCCGGCGGCCTGAGCCGCGCCGAGGCAGAGGCCGAATTCGCCCCCGAGGGCGGCACCGTCGAACCCAACTGGTATTATTTCATCGGCGGCGGGCTGTTCCTGTTCATCTCGGTCACCGTCGGGCTCAGCGATGTCGCCTTTGCCCAGGAAATCATCTTTGCCGGGTCGCTGGCCATCGTGCTGTTCCTGATGCGCCAGCTGATCGCGGAACTGGAGCCTGCCAAGGCGCGCGCGCTGGTGGGCACCGCGATCATCATCTTTGTCTTTCGCGCCACCCCGGTGCCCGGCGCTGCGGCCACCTGGTTCACCATCGACGAGCTGGGGTTCGACCAGCAGTTCCTCTCGGTGCTCTACCTGATCACCGCGCTGCTGACGCTGGTGGGCATGTTCGTGCTGCGCCCGCTGATGGCCAATCACACGATCACCTATATCGTGGTGCTGCTGACGGTGGCCGCCGGGGTGCTGAGCCTGCCCAACATCGGGCTCTACTACGGCATCCACGAATGGACCGCGCCCCTGACAGGCGGCATCGTCGATGCCCGGTTCATCGCGCTGATCGACGCCGCGGTCGAAAGCCCGCTGGGCCAGATCGCGATGATCCCGATGCTGGCCTGGATCGCGCGCAACGCGCCGGATAACCTCAAGGCGACCTTCTTTGCGGTGATGGCCTCCTTCACCAACCTGGCGCTGTCGGCCAGCACGCTGGGCACCCGCTACCTGAACGAGATCTTCGTGGTCACCCGCGAGGTCCGCGCCGAGGATGGCACGATCACCAACGCCGCCGACTACAGCCAGCTCGGCGCGCTGCTGATCACCGCCGCCCTGGTCACCACCATCGCGCCCTTGCTGGCGGTCGCCTTGGTGCAGGCCTCCCGCTTCCGCAGCCCCGACTAACCCCTTCATCTCTTTTCAAATACTCCGGGGGGAGGCCGCAAGGCCGGGGGGCGGAGCCCCCCTAATGATGAACAACGGGCAGAGCCCCCCGTTTACGCCCTGAGCCGCAAACCCTCTGGATCAAACGGCGCTGCGTCCAGCACCGTCGCGCCATGCACCTGGCCCAGCACCATCACCTCGACACGGTCCCCCGGCGCCACGTCGCGCAGCATCGCCAGCGCCAGCGACATGTCCACCCCGTGGCCATAGCCGCCCGAGGTCACCCGCCCGACGCCCTGCCCGGCGCAAAACACCGGCTCGCCGCCCGAGGCATCGGCATTCGACGCCGCAACCGCCCCGGCATCCAGCTGCAGCACCCGCAGGCATTCGCGCGGCGCCCGCGCCATCACCTTGGCCGCCGCGTCGCGGTTGAGAAACGGTTTGTCCAGCTTCACCAGCCGCTCCAGCCCGACCTCTTGTGGCCAGTACTCCGGCCCGTACTCGCGCCCCCAGGAGCCATAGCCCTTCTCAAGCCGCAGCGACATCAGCGCCCGGCTGCCCACCGGCCCGGCCCCCACCGCGCGCCCGGCCTCCAACAGTGCCGTGTAGAGCCGCAGCTGGTCCCCTTCCGCACAATGCAGCTCCCAGCCCAGGTCGCCGGTAAAGGACACCCGCAAGGCGACGCAATCGACGCCCGCCACCTGCATTCGGCGCGAGCGCATGAAGGGGAAATCCGTTGTCTCCAACGAGACGTTGGTCAGCCTTTGCAGCAGGTCGCGCGCCAGCGGCCCCGCGACGTTGAACCCGCAGACCGCCTTGGTCAGGCTCTCGAACCTGGTCCCCTCGGGCAACGGCACCGCGCCAAAGAACCGCTGGTGATAGCGTTCCGCCATGCCCGAGCCGATCACCCAGAACTCCTCCTCGCCCAGCCGGGTCACCGTGAAATCCCCCGCGATGCCACCCCGTTTGCCGATCAGCGGCGTCAGGCAGGACCGCCCCACGGCGCGCGGCATGTGGTTGGCGAAGACCGCGTTCAGCCAATCCTCCGCCCCCGGCCCCGCCACCCGGTATTTGGCAAAGTTCGAGATGTCAATGATGCCGGCGCGGTCGCGCAGCATCCGGCATTCCGCGCCCACCGGGCCCCACCAGTTCTGCCGGGTGAACCCGTTGGTCTCCTCCACCCCCGGCGCATCAGCAAACCACAAGGGGTGTTCCCAGCCATAGTTCAGGCCGAATACCGCGCCCATCTCGCGCTGTGTCTCGTAGGCCGGGCGCAGCCGCACCGGGCGGCCGGCGGCGCGTTCCTCGTTCGGGAAATGGATGGCAAAACGATGCGCATACTGGTCGCGCACCCGGGCGCGGGTAAAGGCCTTGTCCGCCCAGTCGCCAAACCGCGCCATGTCCCAGGCGAACATGTCGTATTGCATCTCGCCTTCGACCATCCACTGCGCCGCCATCAGCCCCATGCCGCCGGATTGCGAGAACCCCGGGATGATGCCATTGGCGCAGAAATACCCCTGCATTTCCGGCACCGGACCAAACAGCACATTGGCATCCGGCGACCAGATCATCGGCCCGTTGATCACCCGCTTGATCCCCGCCTTGCCCACCGCCGGCACCCTTTCAATCGCGCGCAGCATGTTGTCCTCGATCCGCTCCAGATCGTCGGGAAAGAGGTCATGGGCAAAATCCAGCGGCGTGCCCTCCTCGGCCCAGAACCGCATGTCGCGCTCGTAGGCGCCCACCAGCAGCCCCTTCCCTTCCTGCCGCAGGTAGTATTCGCCGTCGCGGTCCGCCACCGAGGGCAGCCGCCGGTCCAGCGCGGCGATCTCGGCGATGGTCTCGGTCACGAAATACTGGTGCTCGGTTGGTTGCAGCGGCAGGCGCAGCCCCGCCAGCGCGGCCACCTCGCGGCCCCAGAGCCCGGCGGCATTGACCACCCAGGGCGTGCGGATGTCGCCCCTGGGCGTGCGCACGATCCAGCTGCCATCCGGCTGCGCCTCGGTGGCGGTGACCGGGGTGAAGCGGTGGATCTCGGCCCCGCGCGCCCGGGCGCCGGCGGCATAGGCCATGGTCACCCCCGAGGGATCGACATTGCCACCGTCGGGTTCGAACATGATGCAGCGGATGCCGGTGAAATCGACCAGCGGGTGCAGCCGCTCGGCCTCGTCGCGGGTGATCTCGTGGAAGTTCATGCCGTAAAGCCGCGCCTTGGCCGCCTGCAGCCGCAGCTGGTGTTCGCGCGCCTGCGTCTGCGCCAGATAGAGCGAGCCGGGCTGGAACACGCCGCAGCCCTGCCCGGTCTCGGCCTCCAGATCCTTGTAAAGCTGCATGGTGTAATGCTGGATCCGGCTGATGTTGGTGCTGTCGTGCAACCCGTGGATGTTGGCCGCCGCATGCCAGGTGGATCCGCTGGTCAGCTCGTCCCGCTCCAGCAGCACCACGTCGCTCCAGCCCAGCTTGGCTAGGTGATAGAGGATCGAACAGCCGATCACCCCGCCGCCGATCACCACTGCCTGCGCCTCAGTCCGCATCGCACCCGCTCCTCTTGCACGCCGCCTTGCGCCCAACCTGACCGCCGCGCCGCCGTGTCACTGGCCGGAAACCGACATCGCGCGTCGCCGCTGGTTCTTTCTCGGCGCAAATAGCCGGAATCCGGGCGACCGGGGCGGCGCTCAGCCCAGGCGCGCCGCGCAGGCCCGCGCTGCCGCCTGTCCGGTGGGGCCGCTTTGCCGTTCGAGCACCGCCAGCGCGGCCCGGATCGCCTGCTGTACCTCGGCCATGTCGCGGCCGTCGCGGGCGATCACGTCAAAGCTGGCGCTGTAGAACTCCGCGACCGGGGGCGGCACCATCCAGATCCGCGCGTTGTCGGATTTCACCGGTGCCGGGCGGTCGGCGGGATCAGCGCAGAGCAGCACCGACGTCAGCCGGTGCACCACGTCGATGGCGGTCTGCGGATCGTTGATGCCGCTGGACAGCGCCCGGCTGGCGATTTCGGTCAGGGTGGTCACCCCCAGCAGCGGATCCTGTTCAAAGCTGCGGGTGGCGTCGATCTTGAAGGCGCCGCGGATCAGGCCGCGCGCGGTCTCGCCCAGATCTGCGCCGCCCTCGGCAAAGGCCAGCGGCATGCCGGCGCAGACATAGCTGCCGGGACGGACCGCCAGATAGAGATCGACATCGCAGGCGATGCACTGGTCTTGCAGAATGTCTTCGTAAATCTGCTGGACATAGCCGTCGGCGCGGGCGCGGATGGCCCCGTCACGCGGCAGCCGGTCCAGCGCGTCGGCGGTCATGGCATGGCCCCCCAGCGCCGGGCGGCGCGCATAGCCGGTCATGCAGGTCATCGCGGCGGCGGTGACTTCGGCGACGGTCGCATCCATAGAGCCCAGCGTTTCAAGGTGGTTGATCCAGCGCAGGATCGACACCACCACCATCGCCACGACGAGGGTGGTAAACAGGAACAGCAGCACGCTTTGCTTTTCACCCATCATCGGGGTGGCGCGCAGGATGATGCCGATCATCGCGAACAGGAAGGCGCCGACGAAATTGGCCAGCACCGACTGGGTGACCGTATCGTTGCGCAGCACCAGACGGCTGCGCGGCGAGGTCTGTGACGAGGCGAACTGGATCGCACCGGTCATCACCGACAGCGAAAAGGTGGTCACTGTCAGCATCGACATCGCCAGCATGTTCAGGATGGTATCCAGCGAGCGGACCCCGAGCGCCTCGACCATCCAGTCGGGGATCAGGTGACCAAAGAGTATGGAGGCGACCAAGGCGAGCAGCGCCAGCGCAGCGATCAGCAGGACCCGCACCGCCAGGCGCCGGGTGATCTGCCGCAGGAGACGAAGGGCGGATTTGATCATGCGGCCATCCTGACACAGGTCCGGACCGGATGGCGAGAGGATCGGTGGCGAATGCGGAAACCGGGGCGTTTTTCGGGCAGAAGGCGGCGCGCTGGCCGGAGTTGCAGATGAAATTCACCCGGCGGAGACGGGGCGTGACTGGGGCCGCGGCCAACGGGTGATCATGGGGGCCATGGCGGCGGAACTGGTCGGCCGGGCGTTGTGACCCGTCCGCGACACGGCATGTCGTATTCGCTCTAGCGGCGGGCGGGGCGGCGGATCACTCTCGGGTCAGAGCTGGCTAGGAGAGCGTCATGAAAACCACCACCCGTGTTGTTGTGATCGGCGGCGGCGTCGTCGGCTGTTCGGTGCTCTATCACCTGACCAAGCTGGGCTGGTCGGACGTGATGCTGCTGGAACGCTCGGAGCTGACCAGCGGGTCGACATGGCACGCGGCGGGCGGGTTTCACACGCTGAACGGCGACACCAACATGGCGGCGCTGCAGGGCTATACCATCCGGCTCTACAAGGAGCTGGAGGAGATCACCGGCATGTCCTGCGGACTGCATCACGTGGGTGGCGTGACGCTGGCCGACAACCGCGACCGGTTCGACATGATGCTGGCGGAACGGGCGAAACACCGGTTCATGGGACTTGAGACAGAGATCGTAAGCCCAGAGGATATAAAGAAAATCGCGCCGATCACCAATATCGACGGCATCATCGGCGGGCTTTACGATCCGCTCGACGGGCACCTCGACCCGTCGGGCACCACGCACGCCTATGCCAAGGCCGCGCGCATGGGCGGGGCCGAGATCGTGACCCATTGCATGGTGCAGGAAACCAACCCGCGCGCCGATGGCACCTGGGACGTGGTGACCGACAAGGGCACCATTCACGCCGAACATGTGGTCAACGCCGGCGGGCTCTGGGCGCGCGAGGTGGCGGCGATGGCGGGCGTCTATGCACCGCTGCACCCGATGGAGCATCAGTACATCGTCACCGACGACATCCCCGAGATCTATGAGCGTGGACAGGAACATCCGCATGTGATGGATCCCGCCGGCGAAAGCTATTTGCGGCAGGAAGGACGCGGCCTGTGCATCGGGTTTTACGAACAGCCCTGCAAGCCCTGGGCGGTGGATGGCACGCCCTGGAGTTTTGGGCACGAACTGCTGCCCGATGACTTTGACAAGATCACCGACAGCATTGAATTTGCTTACAAACGTTTCCCTGTGCTGGCCACCGCCGGGGTCAAATCCGTGATCCACGGGCCGTTCACTTTTGCCCCCGATGGCAACCCGCTGGTCGGCCCGGTGCCGGGGCTGCGCAACTATTGGTCGGCCTGCGGCGTGATGGCCGGGTTCAGCCAGGGCGGCGGAGTCGGGCTGACGCTGGCGCAATGGATGATCGAGGGCGAACCCGAGCGCGACGTGATGGCGATGGACGTGGCGCGGTTTGGCGACTGGATCGGGCCGGGGTACACCCGGCCCAAGGTGGTGGAGAACTATCAGAAGCGGTTTTCGGTCAGCTACCCGAACGAGGAACTGCCCGCCGCGCGACCCAACCGCACCACGCCGATGTATGATGTGTTCAGCGGCATGGGCGCGGTCTGGGGCCAGCAATACGGGCTGGAGGTGGTGAATTACTATGCCCGGGGCGATGAGCCGGGGTTCGAAACGCCGTCGTTCCGCCGCTCGGACGCCTTTGACGCCACCGGGCGCGAGGTGCGGGGTGTGCGCGAAGGCGTCGGCATCAATGAGCTGCACAACTTTGGCAAGTACCGGGTGACGGGACCGCGCGCTCGGGACTGGCTGAACCGGATCATGGCGGGCCGCATCCCGGTAGCGGGGCGGCTGTCGCTGACGCCGATGCTGTCGCCGCGCGGGCGGCTGATCGGTGATTTCACGGTGTCCTGCCTGGGCGAGGATGCGTTCCAGCTGACCGCCTCTTACGGTAGCCAAGCCTATCACATGCGCTGGTTCCAGAAACATCGGGAAGACGGCGTAACCATCCAGAATATAAGTGATAAACGAAACGGCTTTCAGATCGCCGGGCCAAAGGCGCGCGAGGTTCTGGCGGCCTGCACCCGCGATGCGGTGGACCTGAAGTTCATGGATGTGCGCGAGATGACCGTTGGCATGACCAACTGCCTGGTGCAGCGGGTCAGCTATACCGGCGATCTGGGGTATGAGATCTATTGCGATCCGATGGCGCAGCGGCAGCTGTGGGATACGCTGTGGCAGGCCGGGCAGCCGCAGGGCATGGTGCCCTTTGGCATGCGGGCGATGATGTCGCTGCGGCTCGACAAGTTCTTTGGCAGCTGGCTGTCGGAGTATTCGCCGGACTACACGGCGGCGGAGACCGGGCTGGACCGCTTTATCTCTTTCAAGAAAGATGCTGATTTCATTGGACGTTCCGCCGCCGAGTCCGAGCGCGACACCGGCCCGGCGCGGCGGCTTGTGGCGTTTGAAGTAGATGCCGAGGACGCCGATGTGAACGCCTATGAGCCGATCTGGCTGGATGGCCGGGTGCAGGGGTTCTGCACCTCGGGCGGCTATTCGCATTTCGCGCGCAAATCGGTGGCGCTGGGGTTCCTCCCGTCAGAGCGGATCGCGGACGGGCTGCGGGTCGAGATCGAGATCCTGGGCCAGATGCGCCCCGCGACGCTGATCACGACGCCGCTGTTTGACGCAGATGGCGCGCGGATGCGGGGATAGGGCTGCGCGTTTGCGCGCGGGCGTGGTAGGATGCCCATGGGGAAGTGGGGGATGATGCCATGCCAAGTGACTTACCGATTGTGGTGCTGGGGGCCGGGCAATCGTCGCGGATGCGCGGCGCGGACAAGCTGATGCAGCTGGTCGACGGGGTGCCGTTGATCCGCAGGCAGGCCAAGATCGCCCGCGCGGCAACCAGCGGCAAGGTGATCGTCGCGCTGCCGAACGGGCCACACCCGCGCTATGGCGCGCTGGCCGGGCTGGATATTCAGGTGCTGCCGGTGCCCGATGCGGCAGAGGGCATGACCGCCTCGCTCAAGCGCGGATTTGCCGCCGTCGATGGCCATCCGGCGGCGATGCTGCTGCTGGCGGATCTGCCGGAACTGACGGTTGGCGATCTGCGCGAGGTGTCCGGCGCGGTGGACCGCAATGGCAGTCACCTGGTCTGGCGCGGCGTGACCGAGGATGGCAAGCCGGGCCATCCGATCGTGTTCGCGGCCCCCCTGTTCGGCGCCTTTGCCGCGCTGACCGGCGACAGCGGCGGCCGCGAGGTGGTGGACGCCGCCGGGGACCGGGTGCATCTGGTGCCCCTGCCCGGCCAGCGCGCGCGGCGCGACCTGGACACGCCCGAGGACTGGGCGCAGTGGCAGGCCGAACGCGAGAACGCCTGATCGGAATGGCCGGAATGGGACAAACGGCAGCAAGGCCGGACGGAAACCGCCCAGCCTTGAGGCCCGCGCGCCGGGTATCGCGCGGGAAATGTAGTGCAAGACCCGGTAGGGCCGCGATGGCCGGTCAGTGAACCAGAAGCTGAGCTTCGTGGCGTTTCAGCGACCGCCGTGCGGCATGGTACCCTTCGAGACCTTCGCGGGTCTTCAGTTCGGGGAACAGTTCGAGGATTTCGTCGCGCTGTTCGGATCCGATCCCGGCCAGGCTGTGGTCGCCGGGCTGGAAGCTTTCGGTCCAGGCCCCGTCGGACAGCACCACCTCGTGCTGGTCGAACATGAAGTGGATATAGGTCACCTCGGAGACATCGACGATATCGACCCCGTCGAGCCCGGTCAGGTGCTTGGCCGCAACCAGCACTTCGCGGTCCTCGAAGTAGAGCGAGGTCTTGTCGTTGGCGACCAGCACCCGGTGGTTGGGGCTGACCATCATGTCGCGTTCCGGCAGGCCATTGCCCAGCGCGCCCTGGCGGATCAGCACAGGGCGCAGGTGTTCGGCCTGAGCAAGCTCTTGGCCAGACACGGTTTTCTTACCCAGCCAGCGAATTTCCTGGATGCCGTTGTCGCGGGTGATCACCCGGTCGCCGATGGCCAGATCCTCGACCTTACGCTCGCCCTTGGGGGTGGCGATCAGGGTGCCGGGGGTGAAACAGACGATGACGGTCTCGATTTCGGCGAACTGGGTAGTGCCGGTTTCGGTGCCAGTGTCGTCAAAGAAGCGGACCACGCCGGCCTCTGGATCGGTGGCGTTGTATTCGACCCTCAGCGAACCGCCGGAGTTCACCGCCTCGGCCGCGCCGCGCAGGTCCAGCGTGTCGTTGTCGAGCCCGTCAGCGTCTTCGCCGCCGAAGATGACTTCGCCCTGGCCGATCTCGATAAAGGTGTCGTCGCCGGTGTTGCCCAACATCAGATCGCCGGCGTCGCCGGCGGTGGTGTTGCCGCCCAGGAAGGTGTCATTGCCCGCGCCGCCGACCATGATGTCTGCGCCCGCGCCGCCGACCAGCGTGTCGTCACCGTCGCCGCCGCTGAGCCCGTCAGTGCCGGCCTCGCCGTACAGCGTGTCGTCGCCATCGTCGCCAAAGACGAGATCCTCGTCGTCGCCGGCATAGACGGTGTCGTTGCCGTCACCGGCGATAATGATGTCTTGTTCGCCAACAAGCGGGTCAACCGCGTCATCGTTGTCGACCCGGTCGAGTTCGGGATCGCCCAGGTAATCGACGTCGATCAGATCGTCACCGCTGGTGCCTTCGACGATGCCATCCACCGCCTGGGGACCCGGCGCCGGGGGCGCCGGTGAGGACAACGGAAAAGGACCGCTGCCGCCGGTGTCGATGGCGATCACGTTTTCCATTTCCGAGAAATCGGCGGTGCCGATCACGTTCAGGTCTGTGTCGTAGAAGGTGACGATACCGGCCTCGGTGCTGGGATCGTCGTTTTCCCATTCGACGGTGGCCAAACCGGTGGCGATCAGCGTGTCGAGGTCGACCGGCCCGGTTTCGCCACCGATGGCGGTGTCGCCCGCCGCAACGCCGATGATGTCGGCATCGCCGCCGCCGCTGACGGTGTCGGCATCGTCGTCAAAGCCGCCAAACAGCACGTCGCGGCCTTCGCCGCCGTCGATCACGTCGGCGCCGGTGCCGCCCAGCACGATGTCATCGTCATCGCCGCCCGACAGGGTGTCGTCGCCCTGGCCGCCGAGGATGGTGTCGTCGCCCTCGTCGCCGTAGATGGTGTCTTCGTCGATGCCGCCGTCGATGAAATCGTTACCGGTACCGCCGTGGATGGTGTCGTCGTCATCCTGGCCGTAGATGATGTCGTCGCCGGCGCCGCCGTCGATCACGTCCATGCCATTGGTCGGATCGGGATCGGGGTCGCGCCCGTCAGAACCGTCGTCGAGGATGTTCAGCGCATCGGGCAGCGACGGGTCGAGACCGCCGTAGATGGTGTCGTTGCCATCACCGCCGTCGATGGTGTCCGACCCTTCGCCGCCGACGATGGTGTCGTTGCCCAGGCCGCCGTCGATCTGGTCGTCGTCCAGCCCCCCGTCGATGGTGTCGTTGCCCGCGCCGCCGTCGATGATGTCGACATCGTCGCCGGTATAGATCACGTCGTCGCCGGCACCGCCGTCGACCACGTCGCGGTCGTCGTAGATATCGCCATCGGCGGGCACGGCCGGCAGACCCTCGTAGCTGGGGAAGCCGCGGTCGGGCAGTTGGCCCGCGTCGGAGCCGGAGGTGTCGATCACGTCGTCGCCGTCGCCGCCGTCAACGGTGTCGGAGCCGTCGCCACCGGTGATGATGTCGTTGCCCTCGCCGCCGAAGATGGTGTCGTCGCCGTCGCCGCCGTGCAGTTCGTCGTCGCCGTCGCCGCCGGTGTCGGAGCTGGGCACGTCGAAATAGACATCGGTGACGTTGATGCCGGAATTCTCGGCGCCGTCCTGTTCATGTTCGATGACCAGGCGTGCCACCGGGCCGGGGATTTCCACCAGCACCGAGAACTCGGGCGCGGTGGCGTCGTCATAGCCGCCGTCGGAATCGGCGGTGTCGTTGCCGGTGACGCTGTCGGTATCCGACAGGGTGACGCCGCTGCCGGCGGTCAGGGTGACGGTGACCGGGTTGCCGTCGGCGTCAAACGCCTGGACCCGGACCACGCCGTCGCCGTCGATGTCATTGATGCGGAAGGAAACATTGCTGACCTCGTTGGCAAAGGCCAGTTCGTATTCGCCGCTGTTGTCGGTGCCGTTCAGGGTCGAGCCGAAGGAGCTGCGCGGATCGACGGTGCCGGTGCCCGCGTCGATGCCCGAGACGATATTTTCCTCGCCGATGAACTGGTTCTGAACGCCGGAGGAGGAGGACAGCACCGAGAAGGTCACGGTGGTGTTGCCGGTATCCTGCGCAAAGGTGGTGATGTTATCGCCGGGGTCGACCTCTCCGGTGCCGCTTGGGTCGGGGGCCAGGTCCCATTGGAACACCTCGCGGCCGAGCAGGCCGTCATCGGCGGCGTTGCCGTCGCCGTAGATGGTGTCGTCGCCGGCCTCGCCATAGACGGTGTCGGAGCCGCTGCCGGCGTAAATGGTGTCGTCGCCTTCGCCGGCGTGGATTTCATCGTCGCCCGCCAGGGCGTCGACGATATCGTCATCCGCGCCCTGCCCCGGCAGCGTCGCGTCGCCGCCGTCGATCACGTCGCCTTCGGGATCGCCGGTATAGGCCAGATCGATTTCGTCATTGGTGTTGGTTCCGTCGACGATACCATTACCACCTGCGGTGCCGCTCGCGTTCGGGTTCTCAAAATCTCCGGCCATGACTTTACTCCTTGGGCGCGCAGTCGCACCAATGCATACAAATGATCAACTTCAAGCCAGGGCGGATGCAGCAGCCAAAACAGACGACCGGCACGGTCTGCATCATGAGGGCACACTCAGAGAACCCGGTGCCCGCAGACGGCACCGCCAATCGGCCTTGTCAGGCCGGATTCATACGCAATCTTCTACGGCACTCTGACAGCAGCCGCGCAACCACGCAGGTTCTCTGCACCTTCTTCGATGCAAATCATGCAGGTCGCCCCCGTGACCAGCAAACATCGCCCCCCAGTTGGGCTTGATCATTGATTACCGCAGGGACCAGACCCGACAAAGGAAAAAATAGCCACGAAAAAGACACGTTTGGCCCCGACCGGCGGTGTTAACCATAAGCAACCATTGAAAAACACCCGCTATGGTTGCGAACTGTTTCCCGATCCTGCCAAGTTATTGCGCATTTCGGCGCGTGGTCCCCTATATCGTCGGGGTTGGCGCAAGCGGCGGCGCGCAACCCTCGGCTGTTGTTTCCTGTAGCCCAACAATAACGGATGCGAGAGTGCCCGTGACCCGTGCCATCGGTCTGCCTTTATTTTGACAAGCTTCGGAGCGGTATTGGAACCAATCCGGTGAAGTCGCCGGGTATTGCAGACGGATTTTAGACAATTCGCCTTGGAAAAGTCCGAATCAAAGGGGAAATGCGACCAAACTGCGATTCGCCCCGCGACGGCGGTTAACCGGCTCTGCCGGGCGGCAGGCAGGGTCGGCGCGCCGTCACTTGGTGCCGGTCAGGAACGGCTGCACCTTGGACAGGTACCCCGACTTGCGCAGGGTGTTGGACGGGTAGTTGCGGTCGAACAGGAACCGTTCGACGCTGAAATCCGGTTCGATCTTTTTCAGGTCACCGATGTGATCGAGCGCCTGATCGGGGTTTTGCCCCAGCGCGCTGAGCGCGATCAGCTGCCGCCGTGGCGCGCGGTAGTTGGGCGAGGTGTCGGCGGCGATGCGGCTGCTTTCCAGCGCCTCTTCGCGTTTCTGCATGGTGATGCAGAGCAGCGCATGGTGCAGGTTGCACATCGCCTCGAATTTCGAAAATCCGGCGATGGTGGTGCTGTGGCGCGAGAGGTCATAGGCCATGTCCAGATCGCCCCGCGCCGCCCGGCCCGCCGACATCGCCTGAAGCGCAAAGAGGTTGTTGGGGTTTTCCCGCAGCGCCTGGCGGGCCAGTACCAGCGCGCTGTTGTAATCCTCGAGCAGGATCGCCTGCACGTTGGCGGTGATCGCGGCCACGATCGCCTCGCGCGGGGACAGTTCCTGCGCCCGTTTCAGCAGGCCCTTGATCTCGGCCAGCACGGCGGCGTCTTCCTCGAGGAAGTCCTCCATGATCATCGAGGTCATCGCCCAGGCCTTGAGCGCCTGGAACAGCCCGGAGTCGAGATGGTCGGCGGCGGCGTCCAGCGTGGACAGGCTGTTGCGCATCTGGCCGGCGTCAAAGGACAGAACATCGCGCAGCGCCTCCTGCGCGAAGCCCGAGCGCACGGCGATCGGGGTCTGGGTCTCGCGCAGATCCGGCAGCTTTTCCAGCGCCATATCGGCCACATTCCAGCAAAACCGCCCCAACAGGTCCTGGCTGCGCAGGAAGCTGGAGAGGTTGTCGGTCAGGCAATGGTCGGAATGCACCACGTCATCCTTGACCGGGTCGATCACCTGCACGAAGACGGCCGAGCCGGCGTCGTCCTCCTGCACCGTGGTGCGAATGATCAGGTCGGCGTTGGTCTGGCTGACCGTGCAGCGCGAAGCGGCGACGAAATCCGACACGATTTTGCCGATCTGGTCGCTGACGATCTGTGACATGACGCCCTGCTGTCCCGGCGTTGTCCAGGGTTCGCCGCACTGGATGGTGACGCGGCGCTGCGGGCCGGGGTCTTCGGCCGGGGCGTCCGGGGCCACGTCGTATTTCACGCGTTTCTGGATCAGCCAGTCGTTGAATTCATCGTCGGCGATGTCGAGCCCTTCGAGAAACTCGCGCCGCGCGTTGGGATCATCGAGATCGTTGGTGACGGCGGCGGGGTCGAGCCAGACCGAACTGCGGTCCGAACCCAGCAGGGCCGCGTGGTCGCCAAAGCTTTTGCGGATCTCGTTGAGCGTGGTGCGCAGGCTGCCGTGGGCCTGTTTCGGCCCGCGATCGCTCCACAGCTTGTCCTCTAGCCAGCGCCGGTTGCGGGTCATGGTATCGCATTCGGCCAGCAGAGCCAGAAGGCCGATGGCTTTCTTGCTTTTTGGGGTCAGATCCCGGCCATCGTCGGAGCAGACCGAGAAGTTGCCGCGCAGCCGTATCCGCAGACATCCCGAAGACATTCCGTCACCCAAATTCAAGCCAAACGCCGTGCGAAACAGAGCCGTTTCCATCAGCCCAGCGTTAAAAACTTCGATTTCCAAAACAACCTGTTGACCCAAAATTACCGCCGACCCGATAATATTTCAACTTATTAACGCGGAGGGGCGAATGTCTAACCTGGGGGCCTTGAACGGGCGCAATGGCCGAAACGGACGCAATGGGAGAAACGGGCGCAATGGCCGGAACGGACGTAACGGGCGTAACGGGCGGGACGGTATCCAGCACGCGGGCGGGTTTTCCGACGGCACGCTAAGTTCGGCGCTGGGGTCGACCTTTGAGGGCATCGTGCGCCGCTGGGACGCGGCCCATACCCCTGTCGAGACGCGGATCAAGCCCTATTCCGGCGACGATGCCTCGCCCGAATTCCGGGCCTTTGTGAAATACGAGGATTTCTTTCAGGATCACATCGTCGACTATAACGTCGACCGGCTGTTTTCGCCGCTGGACCTGTCGCGCACCGACGGGGTGACGCTGGCCGAGGCCGGCGGCGGCGCCCTGTGCGACGTGCCGCTGCCCAAGGGCGAGACGCTGGACGCCTACCTGAAGAAGCAGATGAAATTCGTGAAGTCGGCGGCGGTGCTGCGCGACGAGCGGTTTGACGAGATCTTGGTGCAACAGACGGACGTGCTGTCGTTCTGGGGCGGCTGCCTGTTTCTGGACGACGCGCGCACGCCATGGACGCTGGCGCTTCTGGATGCGCTCTTGCGGTTCGGCACCTATATCGAGATGCCGATCAAGCTGCGGTTCAATGCGTTGCGGCCGCTGGATTATTCGCCCTATGCGATGCCGATGATCCAGAACCCGACGCATGGCAGTTTCCCCTCGGGCCATTCGGTCGAGGCCTTTGCCGTGGGCACCGTACTGCATGCGCTGGCGCAGGAGAAGGCCATCGAAAGCACCGGGCCGGGCAAGCCGGCCAAGGTCTATTCCGCCACCCGCGCCTTTGCGGCCGAACCGCCGGTGCTGATGCGGCTGGCGGCGCGGATCGCCGAGAACCGCACGGTGGCCGGCGTGCATTTCCCCGCCGACAGCTTTGCCGGCGCGGCGCTGGGGATGGCGATTGGCGAATACCTGGTCAACGCGCTGGCGGGCACCGGGGCGACGGGCAGCTATACGCTGAAGACCAAGGACATCGGCGACCGCGACTTTGGCTTTGACGCGCTGACCTTTGGGCGTGGCAAGCAGCACCCGATCAGCCACACCGAAGGCAACGTCGATATCTCGGGGGTTACCGTCTCGCCGATCCTGCGCGAGATGTGGTCGCTGGCGCGGCAGGAACTGCACGCCGCCAAGGTGAGCTGAGCGCAACCGGCGCGGCCCCGGCGGGGGCCGCGCGACCGGGGCGCGGGCGGCGTGAACACGCCGGATGTGTCGGCAAGACCGACGAAAAATTTGTCGTATGCCCCCTTTTGGACCTAGACTGGCGATCACCTGAAAATACCGAGGTGACGTACCATGAAGATCTCCGCAGTATTGGCTTCTGCGCTGTCGCTGGCTCTGGCCATCGGCGTGGCAGACGTCTCATTGGCCAAGGACAACAAGGGAAACAAACCCAAGGGGAACAAGGTCAAGGTCGACAAGAAACCCGGCCAGGGGCCAAAGGCGATACCGCCGGGACAGATCAAACGCTATACGCGCGGCGCCAAGCTGCCGGGCGATCTGCGGTACACCGATATCGGTGATCTTTCGAAATGGAAGCTGAAGCCGCC
The DNA here is from genome assembly GCF_020171285.1 of Seohaeicola saemankumensis. Lineage (GTDB taxonomy): Bacteria > Pseudomonadota > Alphaproteobacteria > Rhodobacterales > Rhodobacteraceae > JAIUZI01. The sequence continues at coordinate 218,624 of NZ_JAIUZI010000002.1, read as the reverse complement.
GGGCAAGGGCAACCGTTACATCCGGGTGGACGACGAGATTCTCGAGGTGACCGACGACCTGTCCACGGTGGTCGATGCGGTGGGCATCGTCGGCGACCTGTTGAAGTGATGCGACGGGCCTAGATCAGATCGCGGCTGACCAGCGCCGCCGCGGCGCTGGTTCCGGACAGGCGCGAATGCGAGCCGGAATAGGTGCCGGCGGCCTGCACGCCGAAGGTAAAGATCTGATCGACCACGCGGGCCTGTGACGGGGTCCGCACCGCGCCCCATGGCGCCCCCTCGCCCGAGTAATCGGCCGGCACCGTATCGTCGAACACCTGGCGCAGCGCGCCCGCCGTGTGGATCTGACCGGCGGCGGTGGCGGTGGTATAGGCGCTGTTGGTGCCGGTGTTGGTGAGCGGCGCCTCGACATCCCAGGTCGGGTAGCCCTTGGTCCGGGTCGATGTGAACGCCCCGTCGAACCGCGACTGGCGGCCCCCGGTTTCAAAGCCCGGCGCGGTGTCGCCGCGCTGGATCTGCAGAACCAGATCGACGGAGGACGTCCCGGTGTTTTCAAGGCTGATCTGCCAGTCCCCGGCATCGGCGCGCGCGATGCCCGGCCCCAGCGCGCGGGTCGGGGCGATGGCGAGGTTGTAGAAGGCGGCAGCAGTCGGGCGCGGCCCGGTGGTGCGCGCGGGCACGTGGAACAGCCGGGTTGCGGTCATCGCCGCTGTGGCACCAAGCGGCGGTTCGGCACTGCCCTGCGGCACCCCGGCATAGACATGGCGGCTGCCGTTGGGCGCGGTCAGCGTGACCTTGATCCCCTCGGGCACCGCTGTCAGCCCCTCTTGCCCCGGCGTGCTGTCCAGCCCACGGATTTCGAGGAAGGAGGGAAAACCGTTGTCGGGCGGGATCATCCAGCCCAGCGGCGCGGTTTCCTGACCCGGCGCGACGGTCAGCTGTGCCATTTGCCGGGCGTTGCGGCTGTTGCCAAAGGCGTAGACGACATGCACCTCCTGGCCCTTGCCGCCGTTGACCGGATACCGCCGGGCCAGCGCGACCTCGCGGGCGATCTGCGCTTCGATGAACTTGGAGCCGTTTTTCTGCCCGGCCAGCGTGCCATAGCTGATGTTGATCACCAGCCGCGCCTTGGGGAAACTGTGCCGCGCATAGGCGCAGAGCCAGCGCACCCCCTGCACGATGTAGCTTTCGCTGTGGGTGCCGGAGGTGTCCATCGCCGCCTCGGGCGGCAGTTGCACGCCCAGCAGTGGCACCCTGGTCATGGCGCTGTCGGACTCGGGGTCGGCGCCATAGGCCAGATCGGCCACGGCGGTGCCATGCGAGACGCGCGGCGGTGCGCGGTGGAACCGTTCGAGCAGGTGCAGGTCGGTGTTGATCTCGCGGTAGATCAGCGCCTCGTCCCGGGTATCGCGGGACAGGATGCGGTTGATGTCGCGGCGCGACAGGACGCGGCCCAGTTCGGCGTGATTGCCATGGCCGCCCCTGGCCGGAGCGCGTTCGCGGGCCTGCAGCCAGATCGCCTGGAACCGCGTTTTCTGGCGGTTGGCCCCGGCGCGGCGGAACCGGTGGTTGAGAAAACCGATGTCGTTGTCGATGACCGCGCCGACCACGGCCGCCTTGCCGGCGTCGGGGTCGGTGCTGGGCGGTTGCAGCGCCGGCGACTTGCGCTGTTCCACCAGCGCCGGCGCGCCGACGTCGATCACGGTGAACACCGCATCATGGCGGTGATGCTGGTCCTGCGTGCGCGCAACCGGGCGGTAGAGGAAGAACTCGAACGGCTCGCCCAGATACAGGCTGTGGCGCAGGCCGATACAGAAATCCTCGACATCGGCCACGAGGCGGTTCTTTTTCTTCAGAAAGGCGAATTCGGGATGGCGGGTGATCGCCTTGAGCAGCTTCTTGGTGCTGCCGCCGCTCTGCCGGATGGTGTCGATTTCGGCATTGAGGCTTTGCAGCGTGACCAATGGCGGCACGGCGTTCAGTTGCACAAAGACCGGCTCGTAAAGCTTTGGTTTTGCTAAGCCGGCGACCTCGGACCGGTTGGCCTCGTCAATGGTGCGGGCCCAGTGAATGTAGCCGTCCCAGAAGAACCCTCGCGCCTTGGTGCCTGCCATGTCTGTCCCCCGCCCGTGCATGCGCCGCCCGGCTGCTGGCCGGACCCCTGAAAAGTGCAGGCCGAGGCGGCCCCGGGTCAAGGAATTCCGCTGATACCCGGCGGATTTAACGCTGTTTTAACGGGACGGGCGCGCACCACTGACCCTGCGCTCACGCTGGCGGGATAGGGTGTGGGGGTGAACCCGGCGTCGCGTCTGCATGTCCCATCCTCCCCAGGATCCACGCAAGGACCACGACAGTCCCATCCCCAATGGCCGTGGCCCCCAGCGGCCGGGTTCACATCCCTGACAAATCTGCAGGTCGTGTTGACGGTAGTCAGCCGTCGATCACGGATTTGAATTCGCGCCATTCACGCGCCGACATGTCGGAGGTTTCCTGGGTGACCTCTTCGCCCCGAAGCATCCGCTGGAGGCAGGCGACCATCTGCGCCGACATCGACACCGAACCGAGCCTGTAGTCCTCGAACGCCTTGTAGGCGAAGGGCACCCAGTCGGCGACGATGCGGCACATTTCCTCGGCATAGACGCGGATTTCATACTGAGCATGGGCGTCGGCGCGCAGCCGCAGGAAGTGGAACAGGTTGTGAAGGTCCACCTTCCAGTACCATTGGGTATAGACGTTGGCGGGCAGGTTCATCCGCGCCAGTTCGCGGGCCAGCCCGATGCCGTTTTCGTCGATCATCTCCTGGTAATGGTCATAGGCGCGGGTCGAATCCGCCTTGAGCATGTCCAGCACGCGGGCGGCGTCCTCGCCCTGGAGGGTATCGCCCCGGCCCTGGTTGTTGATGACCGACTGCGCCGCGACGTTTTCCGGCGCGGGGATATAGAATTCGCGATCGAGGATCGAGTATCGGGCCGAATACTCGTTCACGTTGGCGGTGCGGTGGCGGATCCACTGGCGGGCGACAAAGACCGGCAGTTTGACGTGCAGCTTGATCTCGCACATCTCGAAGGGGGTCGAATGCCAGTGCCGCATCAGGTAGCGGATCAGACCTTCGTCGTTTTGCACCGATTTGGTGCCCTTGCCATAGCTGACGCGCGCCGCCTGACAGATCGCGGCATCGTCGCCCATATAGTCGATCACCCGCACGAACCCGTGGTCCAGCACCGGGTGCGCGGTATACAGATGCGCCTCGATCCCCGGTGCGACGGTGCGCAGCGTCTGCTGCGGCCGGGCGCGCAGGTCTTCGATTTCGGCCTGTTGGTCGGGCGACAGCGACATCGGTGGGTCCTTTCACAAAATGAGTCGCATTCGACTATATCTTGGCTTTGCGCCCTGAGAAACCGCTAGATGAGGTATGGTAATTTGGCACTGCTGTTCCCGCATTCCACCCATGCGGGAGTTTGGTTGTTGACTTTGACCTATGGCCGCCGGATGTTGCTGAAAAAACATGTTCTTGAAACAAGAGCAGAGGCAGGCAGACATGAGCAGATTTATCGTTGCGGTGGCAGCGGCCATAACGCTTTCGGCGTGCAGTGGCGGCAACCCCTTCGCTGGCGGCGAGGACCCCGAAAACCCGATCGAACCGGCGCCGACCATCCCCGAGGATATCGCCGGGGACGTTGACAGCATCACCTATGACGCCGTCAACCAGACGCTGGTGGTGCGCGGCCAGACGCTGGATGACACGCCCTACGAGGCCACCTATCGCCGCCGGCCCGCGCTGGACCGGCCCGGATACGAGGCCTACTCGTCTCAGGAAAGCTCGCTGGGGCGGCATCACACCGCCTATGCCCGTGAACGCGACGGCGCCAGCGCCGGCATCGTGATGGCGGGCGGCCAGTTCGGTCACGTCTTTTACGGAAGCCACTACGAGCGCGACGGCGCCTTTGATGCGCCGCCGACCGCCGCGCCCGGCGGGATTGTGCAATATGCCGGCCGTTACGTCGGTCTGCTGAACGGGCCCGGCGACGGCGGAGACCTGTTGCCGGTGACCCCTGGCACCGATCCGGAAGTTCTGCCCAGTCAGGCAGCGGAAGTGCTCGGCACCATTTTCATCGCCGCAGATTTTGTCGACAATACCACCGACGGTATCGTTTATGACCGCGTGGCCCCGGATTACCCGACGCTCGTACTGGCCGATCTGGAGCTGGCCCCGGCCGACATCGACCCCACCGCCGGGACGTTCGACGGCCCGGTTGAGCAGGACAGCGGAAATCGCACCGTCGGAGAATGGGGCGGCATTTTTGCCGGCGACGATTCCTCGGCCGTGGCCGGATCGCTCTACGTCGAAAACCACATCGAAGACACAGACGGCGAGTTTGAAGTCGGCCTGTTTGTCTTAGCCCAGTGCGGCACCCCGAATGCCGATCCGATTTGTAATCAGCCAAACCCGTAAACACGCGCGGACCCTGGCACTGGCGGCGGCGCTGGCCCTGCCCGCCCTGGCCCGGGCCGGAGACGACGACGTTGCGCTGACGCTGGGCGAGGCGCGGCAGATTGCCGTGCACGCCCTGCAGAACGGCAATCCGGGACTGGCCGCGCAGCTGGCGCGGGGGCTGCTGAAGGCAAATCCCGACGACGGCTTTGCCTATTACATCATCGCCAGCGCCGAGGCGCAGCAAAACCGCCCCACCGCCAGCCGCAAGGCGGCCTCGAAAGCCTTTCGCCATGCGGCCAAGCCGGTGGACAAGTTCAGCGCGGCGCAGCTGGCGGCGCGCATGGCCTATACCGAGGAACGCTATTCGCTGTCGCAGTTCTGGCTGCGGCGCAGCGCCATTCACGCCCCTGACGAAAAGGCCGAGCAGGTTGTCGCCCGCGACTATACCACCCTGCGTCGGATCAACCCCTGGGCGTTCCGCGTGCAGGCCGACCTGCGCCCGTCCAGCAACGTCAACAAAGGATCCGACACCGCGCTGCAGATCATCGACGGGGTGCCGGTGACCGGTATGCTGAGCGGCAATGCGCAGGCGCTGTCGGGGTTGATCGGCACGCTGGACCTGTTTGCCAGCTATCGCCTGAACCGGGGCGAACGCAGCGCCACCTCGCTGTCGGGGCGGCTCTATATCCAGCGCGTGGCGCTGTCGGATGACGCCAAGGCGCAGGCGCCCATGGCGACCAATTCCGACTATGCCTCGACCTATGGCGAGTTGGCGCTGCGGCACGGGTTCCTGGCCGGGAAACCGGGCAGCGGCGGCACCGGCGCGGTTGAGCTGGCCTATGGCGAATCCTGGAACCGCACCGCCCGCAGCTTCAGCTTTGTACGTCTGAGCGGCGACCGGGGCTGGCGGCTGGGGTCCGGGGCGACGCTGAAGATCGACGCGCTCTACGAGGATCGGTTCGACGCACGGGTATCAGTCAATGACGCGCGGGTCCTGGGATTTGGCGGGCAATACCGCCAGCCGCTGGCCAATGGCGACCGGCTGACCTTTTCCATGGCGCTGCGCGACAGCGACGCGAAACATGACAACGGCACCTATCAATCGGCCTCGGTGCGGGCGTCTTACGATTTTGGCAAGCCGGTGGGTCCGATGCGGCTGCGGGCCGGTCTGACGCTGGGCTATACCGATTACCCGGTGTTCCGGTCGGCGGGGTTCCTGACCGTGCCGGGCGGGCGCCAGGACAGTTCGGTCTATGGCGATGTCAGCATGTTTTTCCACGAGATGGACTATGCCGGCTTTGCCCCCATGCTGCGGCTGCGCGCGGGCAAGAAATCATCGAACGACAGCCGCTACAGCATGCGCGAGATGTCCCTGTCGCTGGGCATCGAATCCAAGTTCTGAGGCCGCGCGCCTCTCGACAACCAGACCTGTTGCGCTAAGGTCTCGGACAGACTTCCCAAGCAAGGAGCCGCCCTGATGGCGCTGAAATATCTGCACACGATGGTGCGTGTGAAGGATCTGGAGAAATCGCAGGCCTTTTTTGAACTGCTGGGCCTGACCAAGACACGGCACTATGACAGCGAGGCAGGCCGGTTCACGCTGGTGTTCATGGCGCCGCCGGGCCAGGAAGAATGCCCGGTCGAGCTGACCTATAACTGGGACGGCGACGAGGGGCTGCCCAGCGACAGCCGGCATTTTGGCCACCTGGCCTATGGCGTCGATAATATTTACGAGATGTGCCAGCACCTTATGGACAATGGCGTGACCATCAACCGCCCCCCGCGCGACGGGCGCATGGCCTTTGTCCGGTCGCCTGACAATATCTCGGTCGAATTGCTGCAAAACGGCGACCCGCTGGAACCGGCAGAGCCCTGGGCCAGCATGGAAAGCAGCGGGCACTGGTGATCTGGCGGGCCGGCTGCCTGGCGCTGGGCCTGGCCGGTGCCGGGTTGGCGGCAACGACTGCGGCGGCGGCGGAGTGCCGGCTGGCACTGGCGCTGGCGCTGGATGTGTCAAGCTCGGTCGATGCGCGCGAGGACGCGTTACAGCGCGGCGGCATGGCGGCAGCGCTGATCGCTCCGGAGGTGCAGAGCGCCTTTTTCGCGAGCCCCCTGCCCGTCGCTGTGGCGGTCTATGAATGGAGCGGACGCTATAATCAGGAACTGCTGGCGGATTGGCGTCTGATCCGCGGTCCGGGCGACCTGCTGGACCTGGCGCAGACCATCGGGCGGTCGACACGCAGCCACAATGATTTCCCCACCGCCATGGGACACGCGCTGGGCTATGGCGCCGGGTTGCTGCAACGGGGCCCCGCCTGTCTGTTCCGCACGCTGGACATGGCGGGCGACGGCGAAAACAACGAGGGGTTCGGGCCGGGCCCGGCGTATCGCGAGTTTCCCTTTGCCGATGTCACGGTGAACGGGCTGGTGGTGAATGCCGCCGACTACGAGGCCGAAATCAGCCTGATCGACTTTTACCGCACCGAAGTGCTGCATGGACCGGGCGCTTTTTTAGAAGTGGCGCAGGGGTTTGAGGATTACGAACGCGCCATGCGCCGCAAGCTGGAGCGGGAATTGCGGCCGCGCGTGATCGGATCGGCAGAGGGCGTGGCAGCGCCGCCGGGCTAGCCCCGCGGCGCCAGCGGTATCAGTTCTTGGCGGGTACGGTCGGGAACACCGGCAGCGAGGCCTGACTGGATGGCGTAGCCGAGGCCGCCGTCAGCACCGCGATGCGCTCTGGCGTCTGCCCCAGCACCGGCGCGCCGCTGCCGGCCGCGCCCAGCGCCAGGTTCATCCAGCCGCCAGCCGGACCGGCGGCGGGCTGATCGACACCGATGCCTTCGCGCAGGTGATGCGAGACCGCCTCGCCATAGCCATGCTGCCCGGCAGAGGTGACCAGCACCGCCGAGGCCAGCGCCATTTCGCCGTCTCCGGTGCGGTACCCCACCCCGAGGCAGACCTTGCCGCCCGACACCAGCTGCGCGATGGGCTGGCCCGAGCTTTGCAGGAAGGCCGAGGTCTGAGCGATGACCTGATCGGCCCCCGCCGTGGTGATGGCGGCGATCTGCGGCGCGATGGCCTGGGTCAGCCCCTGGCACTGCGCCTCGACCTGGGCCGGGGTCATATTGGGGATCGACGCCTCGATCCGCGCGGTATCGGCGATGGCGGCGGTGCGCTGCTGGCAGAATTGTTCGCTAAGCGCGAAGGTCGCGTCCGTCAGGGTGGCGGGCGTGGTCAGGCCGCCGTTGGTCGCGGTGCGGATGCTGACCTGGTTGCACAGATCCGCCGCCGTCACCTTTGGCACGGCGAAGGAAAAGCTGGGCAGTGCGCCACCGGTATCGGCCCGCGCGGCGACCGGTTCCTGCGTGGTCGGCGCGGGCACCGAAACCGTCTGTGGCACGGTCTGCGGTAGCGCTTGCGGGACGGCCTGCGGAATGGTTTGCGGCATCGGTTGAACCGGCACCGGCGCCATCGCCATATGGGTGGTGCCCGGCTGTTGCGTCATGGTCGTGGGCGGCACCTGCGGCGTGGCGATGCCCAGTTGTTCGTTGCGGTACACCCGCAGCAGACCGGCCTGCCCCTGGGTCGCCACCACCTGCGCATAGGGCGCGACATGGGCGCTGGCCAGGGCGCGCTGGTGGCTGTTGAGCAGGAACACGCGTTCATGGTCATCAAGGTAGCCGTCGATGGGAAAGCCCATGTCGGCCTGGTACTGGGAAATGCCGGCGCGGCTCCTGCGGCCGAGGGCGCCGTCGGCGGAACCGACGTTATACCCGAAGAAGTTGAGCGAACGCTGCACCTGGCGATTTTCCTCGCGCTGCGCCGACGAGATCCCGGACGAGCGCGAATAGGTCTGCTTGCGCTGCTTGTTCTTGTGCATTTCATTGACGATGATCCCGCCAAGCAGGGCGCCGCCGAGGGCCGCTGCGGCATCGCCCGCCTGCGCCCGTTGCACGGGAAGGAAAATGACGCTGGCGGCAACCGCCGAGGCGCAAAGATTTCTGTAAAACATCGTATAACCTCGCTTGGTACCTGCACCGATGGTGGCAGAGACCCCAATGGCAGGACCGCTGAACAACTTGAATACTGATGGGTCCAGCGGACCAAAATCGACACTACATGTCAAGCAGCAGAGCGGTTTGACGGTGATTTGGCATCACCGGTCCTAGCCGGGCGGGGCGGCGTCGCGGGACCGGGTCTGGGGCCCGGCGTCAACCGCCGGAGCAAGGGTCGAGACCAGATCGGGCCCGAAGAAGCGGTGGCAGGCGCGCCCGGCGTGTTTGGCGGCATAGAGCGCCTGATCGGCCTGGTGCAATAGCTGCGCCGGCTGTGCATCGGCGTCGCCGGGCACGGCGACGATGCCGATGCTGGCCGAGATCCGGCAGGGTTTGCCCTCGAATGAGATCGGCTGCTCCAACCGCTGGATCAGCCGGGTGGCGATGCCCGACAAGGCGGACCGGTCGCCCAGCCGGTCGAGGATCAGGACGAATTCATCGCCGCCCGCGCGCGCGATCGTGTCGGAGTCGCGGGTTTCCTCGACCATGACGCGCGCGACCTGCTGCAGGACATGATCGCCCGCCGCATGGCCCATCGTGTCGTTGACCGCCTTGAAGTAGTCCAGATCCAGATGCATCAGCGCAAACGACCCGCCCCGCGTGGTCAGCCGCGCCAGCACATGATCCATCGCGCGGCGGTTCTTGAGACCGGTCAGCGTGTCGGTGAAGGCCTGCTCCTCGGCGGCGATCATGGCGCCCTGCAACCGGGTGTTCAGCTTGCGCGAGGCTTCCATCGCGGCCGACTTCGCCTCGACCAGATACAGCAGTTCGATGGCCAGATCGGTGGCCGAGAAATCGGCGCTGGTCAGCGCATAGTCCTGCACCGCGTCCAACAGCGATATTCCAAAGGACAGGTTGACCACCGCCCCGGAAGGAAGCGGCACGATCACGCCCTTCAACCCGGTACGCGGGGCATCGCGGAACGACAGGTGCAGCTTGGATCCCGCCGCGGCCAGCAGCCCCTCCATGTTGGTGATCGCCCGCGGCCGCGCCAGTTCGAACAGTTCGAGAAACCGCCGGCCGATAATCGGCTGGTCCGGGCGCAGCTTGGTCAGTGTCGGCCCGGCGCTGCGGATGTGGCCGGTGTCGTCCAGCAGCACATACATCGGGCAGAGCCCGTCCAGCACCATGGTCAGATCCTGCGCCCCGCTCATCCCGCCCGCGCCCCCAGGTCAAAGGACCGGCCCTCGGCAAAGGCGGTTTCGATCAGCGTGATCGAGATCACCTCGCAGCCCTGCGTCGCGCAGCCCGGTATCGTGCAAGCCACACCGTTGTGTTCCAGCATCACCAGCGCGCCGTAGTCATCCGCCATGGCGCGCAGAATGCCCATCATGACAAAACCGAACCCCGGCAGGCCGGGCTGGCACGACAGCGAAAACTGCCCGGCGGCATGTTCGCGCAGTTCCAGCACCGGCAGATCGAGATCGGAAACCGCCAGCCGCGCCCTGTCCGGCAGATCATCCAGCGAATGCAGAAACTCGACATAGGTCACGCCGCCGAACCGAAGCAGCCGGCGCAACGCCTCCATCTGCGGGTTGGAGACCAGGAACGTGCCAATATCCTCGAGGATTTCGCCCGGCGGCCGGCCCAGTTCCCCGGACAGCGCATCCAGCACGCGCGTGGTCTGGGAATCCTCGTAAATCAGCATCGCCTCGAATTCAGAAAACCCCAGCCCCGCCGCCGCGGTGACCTGTTGCCAGCGTGCCTGCCCATAGGTGGTGCAGACAAACGACTGAATTGCCCTGTTGATCAGCCCATGCATGCCCAGCCTCTTGTTCGATTTGGGCACAGCATCGCGCGGCACGTCTTAACAAAGCGCCAACAGATAAAACTGCATCTATTTTCCCGCATGTTGACCCGTCAAACGTCGGGTCAGTTTCCCGGCACCAGTATGTTGTCGCCCAGAAACAGGGCATGCGCGCCACTGGGACGTACCGAAAACGCGCCGTCCAGCGCCATGCGCACAGCATCTTCGGGCAGCGTCGGCCAGGTCCCCTGAATCGGATCAAAGACCTCGCGCACCACAACGGTGCCGTCGGACTGCCGCATGACATGATTGGCCCGCGTGCCGCCGCGCCCGTCCGGGAACAGCAGCATGCCCTGTCGCTCCGGCGGAACCGCCGGAGAAAACCCGCCGGCCACCAGAACGCAGCCCGCCCGCCCGTCGGGCAGCAGCCGCTGGCACCCTTCGATCCAGTCGGTCAGCCGGTAAAGCGGCAGATCGGCCAGATCCGCCGCCGACAGTGTCAGCGCGCCCTCGGGACGGACCGAGATCAGATGCGCCAGTTCGGCGGCGATCTGCGGCGCGCGGACCTGATCGAGATCGAGGTTATAGCGATAACGGCTGGTGGTCTCCCGGACCAGCGCGATCCGCGCCGCCAGGCTCGCGGGGCCGGTATCGCCGCCCGACACCTGCGCCAGCTGGTCGAGCCCGGCCTGCCCCGCCCGGCCCCAGCGATGCGCCATTTCCCACAACGGCAGGTCAAAGGCATCGGCTGTTCCGGCGGTGTAGCGCGCCACCTGGCTGTTGGCGGAAATCCGGTAGGCATTCAGCGCCGGGGTCAGCCACAGCGCCGAAACCCCGATCACCGCCAGCGCCATGGCGACATTGACCCGGCGGATCCGTCCGGCCCAGCCACGCCCGCGCAAGACCGAGCCGGCATAGCCCAGCCCGTATGCCAGCAGAAACAGCGCCACGCAGGCCGCCAGCAACCGGTCCGGGGTCCAGGCGTATTGCCGGACCCGCAGCGCCACCGCCCAGACCGACAGCGCCGCGAGCACGGGCACCAGCGTCGCCAGAACCCGCGCCGAGCCGCGCAGCAGCGGCGCCCGCACGGCTTCGGCATCATTGCGCTCCAGCGCCGAGCTGATCAGGGTGACGGCGAGGATGGCCGCCCCCATCAGCGTCGCCGCCGAGGAGAACTCGCCAAACAGCTCCGACAGCCCGCGCAGCGGCAAGGCCAGCAGGAAGACGCCGACAACCGCCAGCTGCACCGGCACCAGCAGCCGCAGCAGGCGCAGGATCAGAAAGGGCGATATGGTTTCCCGCAGCTCGTAAACCACCGCCAGCGCCAGCCCCAGCACGGTGCCGCTGAGCGTGAACATCACCCAGTCGCGCCGCATCAGCCGATCGATGGCGTCGATATCGACCAGTTGCAGCAACGCGTCCGACAGGAACGCCACCAGCAGCACGCCCGCGACAAACAGCCAGGCGGCTAGGAACCGGATCACGATGGTCCAGGCGGTCTCGAACAGCGCCGCATAGCTCAGCCAGTTGCCGCGCCGGCACAGCCAGACCGACAGGAACGGCGTGGCAAACAGCACCAGCACCCCGATCACCCCCAGCATCACCGGATCGCCCAGCAGGTCGGTCGCCACCGCGTGCCGCATCCCCGCCAGCGCCACCAGCGCTGTCGCCGGCACCGCCAGCACCAGCGCCCCCACCAGCGCCCGGCCCGGCGGCACCGGGCCTGCCAGCGCCAGTGCCACCGAGGAATAAATCGCGACAAAGGCAAAGAGCGCGAGATAAACCAGCGGCGGCAGGAGCCCGGTGTCCCAGCTCTGCCCCAGCGCCCAGAGCGCCAGCCCGGAGCTGCCACCCAGCACGGCCATGACCATCCGGTCTATCGTCACCCGCATGTCGTTGCCTGCCGACATAACGCCTTGCCCTCGCATCAGGTTTCCCGCATCGGGATTCCCGCGCCAGCCTATCGCCCGGTGCCGCCGCCGACCAGCACCAATACCCGCCGCTTGCCTTTCGCCGAGGCCCATGTCCTGATACCGGCATGACCTCCCCGATCCCCGCACCCGCCGCCGCGCCCGTCACCCCCATCCGTCCCTTTCATCTCTTCGGCAAATACTCCGGGGGAGCCGCCAGGGGCGGCGGGGGCAGAGCCCCCGGATCCCTCTCCTCTCTCACCCCGCCGACCTGTCATGACCCGCCCCTCACATCCTCTCTGCCGCGGCGGCGATCTCCCGGCCCGCCGCCACCGGCCCGACGCCCCCGCCCTGGCGGATCTCCTGACACTGATTCAGGCCGAGTTCGCCTATATGGACGGGCGCATCGACCCGCCGTCGTCGATGCACCGGCTCACGCGTGACGATCTGGCGCGGTCCTGCGAAACCGGCGAGGTCTGGTCGCTGGGCGATCCGCCAGCGGCTTGCATGGTGCTGACGCCCCGCCACGATTGCCTGTACCTGGGCAAGCTCGCGGTGGACCGCACTCATCGCCGGCTGGGTCTGGCCGCGCGGCTGGTCGGGATCGCCGCCGACCGCGCCCGGGCGCGCGGCCTGCTCCGGCTGCAGCTGCAGTCGCGGGTCGAACTGACCGAGGTGCACCAGGCCTTTGCCCGCATCGGATTCGTCAAAACCGGCGAGACCGCGCACCCCGGCTACGACCGCCCGACCTCGATCACCATGGAGATGCCGGTCTGAGCGCCACGATTCAGAAGGCGGTTCAGAAGGTGGCCCAACAAACGGCTCAGAAATCCGTCGGCGCGCCGCCCTCTTCCTTGCGCCGCGCGACAAAGGCCTCCAGCTCCTCGCGCAGGGCCGGGTCGAGCGGCGGCGCCTCGAACTGCGCGATGATCTCCTTGAAGCGCATGTGCGCGCGTTCGGCGGTCCAGACGCCGCCGGCCAGTTCCCAGCCTTCGAAGTTTTTCCAGTCGCTCAGGAACGGCTGGTAAAATGCTGTTATATAACGATTTTGCGTATGCTCGATACCAAAGAAATGGCCATCGTTACCAACCTGCCGGATCGCCTCCAGCGCGATATCGTCGGGGGTGGTGGCCCAGATCTCGGGCTCCATGTAGCGCTGGATCTGCTGCAGCACCTCGCAGTCCATGATGAATTTCTCAGGGCTCGCGATCAGCCCGCCCTCGAGCCAGCCGGCGGCGTGGTAGACCATGTGGGTGCCCGATTGCACCGCCGCCCAGAGCGAATTCGAGGTTTCCCACATCGCCTGCCCGTCAGGCACATTGGCGGCGCAGACTCCCGAGGACCGCAGCGGCAGCCCGTAGAACCGCGCCATCTGGCCGGTCATCTGGGTGGCGCGCATGTATTCCGGCGTGCCAAAGGCCGGCGCGCCGGATTTCATGTCGACGTTCGAGGTGAACGTGCCGATCACGCAGGGCGTGCCCGGCGCCACGTATTGGAACAGCGCGATCGCGCAGAGCGCCTCGGCAATCGACTGCGCCACGGCGCCGGCCATGGTCACCGGCGCCATCGCACCCGCGAGCGTGAATGGGGTGACCACCACCGCCTGCCCGCGCCGGGCCATACGCAGGCAGCCGTCGATCATCGGAAAGTCGTGTTTCAGCGGCGAGGTGGAATTGATGTTGGTATACATCCGCGGGGTCGCATCGAAGTCTTCGTGGCTGAGCCCGCCCGCGATACGAACCATTTCCATCACGTCCTCGACCCGCTCGGCCCCCAGCGAATAGGCGTGCATCACCTTGTCGGTCAGCGTCAGCTTGTCATAGAGAACATCGAGGTGGCGGATGCCGGGATGCAGGTCGACCGGTTCCACCGGGTAGCCGCCGGCAAAGTGGATGCAGTTGAAATACTGCGTCAGCTTCAGCAGGTTGCGGCATTGTTCGCGGGTGCCCGACACCTTGCGTCCGATCTCCATGTCCCAGTAGTTGGGCGGCGAGGACACGTTGCCGAAGAGCATCGTGCGGCCGCCGATTTTCAGGGTCCGGTCGGTATTGCGCGGGGTTATGGTGAACTCTGGCGGCGCCTTGGCCACCATTTCCATCACGAAATCGCGATCCATGCGGACGACGTCGCCCTCGACACTGCACCCCGACTTTCGGAACAGCGCAAGCGCCTCGGGGTTCAGAAAGGCGACGCCGATCTCTTCGAGGATGCGCATGGCGCCGTCATGGATCGCCTGTACCCCCTCCGTGTCCAGCGGCTCCGTCGGGCGGTCGAGGTTTTCCGGCAGCCGCCAGGGCATCTGTTCGATCACCGCCGTCCCGCGCCGGGACGCCGCACCCGCGCGCCCGCCGCTGCGCCGCTTGCGTCCCGATGTTGCTGCCTGTTCCATGGCCGTTCCCCTTTTGCTGGGTCCAGCAAGCCGCAGAAGACAGCGGGCTGCCGCTCAGATAGCGACATGAAGGGTCGTTTTTGCCAAGGGACGGCCTGGTTCAGGCGACAGCGGGCGCGATCTCGAGTTCGGCCTCGATTTCCACCGCGATCCGCATCGGCAGCGCGGCCATGCCGACGGCGGACCGCGCATGGCGACCGACCTCGGGGCCGAACAGATCGAGGATCAGATGGGAAAACCCGTTGATCACCGCCGGCTGCTGCTGAAATCCGGGGTCGCAGTTGACCATGCCAAAGACCCGGCACCAGCCGGTGATCCGGTCGAGGTCGCCCAGTTCGCGTTTCAACCCGGCCAGAATCGCCAGCCCGGTCTTTTGCGCCAGCGCGGCGGCGTCCTCGACGCTGACATCGACGCCGACCTTGCCAAAGGGGCCGGCCAGTGATCCGTCGTCGTTCAGCGGCCCGGCGCCCGAGACATAGGCCCGGTTGCCGCGCAGGTTGACCTCGGGGAACGGCAGGGCCACGCCCGGCGGCAGCACCAGCGGCTGGGGCAGCGTCAGCCCGCGTTCCGCCAGTTTCGTCTCGATCCGCGCCATGCCGGGGTCTCCTATGCCGTCAGCCAGCTGGGGATATGGCCGATGTCGGGGAACACCGCGTCCGCCAGCGGCGCAAGCTCTTCGGTCGGGGCCATGCCGGTCAGCACGCCGATGGTGCGCATCCCCGCCGCGCGGCCCGCGATCAGGTCATGGGTGCTGTCGCCGACCATCACGGCGCGGTCCGGCGCGACGCCCATCACATCGCAGAAGGCCAGCAGCGGATCGGGCGCGGGTTTGGCGCCATAACCACTGTCAAACCCGGCGACAAAGGCAAAGCGGTCCAGAACGCCCGCCTCTTCCAGCTGAATCCGGGCGCTGTATTCGGTGTCGTTGGTCATCACGCCCAGATGCAGCCCGCGCCCGGACAATCCGTCGAGAAACCCCGCCAGCGGCACGGCGGGGGTCAGCGGCGCATCGGCGGCGCTGAGCATCAGGTGGCGTTCGATCTCTTCGATGCTGCGGTCGGGCAAGGCCGGGGCGAAACATTCCGCCGCCTCGCGGTTGGTGCCGGCGATGACCGGGCTGTCGGGATGGAAACTCTGCGTGTCCAGGTCGAACCGGGCGCCCGCGGCCAGCGCCCGCGCAAGGGCGGGATCGCCGCCCGACAGCTGCGCGATGATCCGGGCGGCCCAGACATTCCAGGTCGAGCCGAAATCGAACAGCGTGCCGTCCTTGTCGAACAGGATCGCGTCGACCTGATGGGCGGATCCGGGCATCTGGCCGGTCACGTCCAATGCACCTGCGCGCCGCCCGGCAGCGCGGCGCGGGCCTGCATCGGCTGGTCATAGGCCAGCCCGCCGGCATCGCAGAACCCGACCACCCAGGCGTCGTCCATCATCAGGAAATCAAGGACCGAGCCGAGGAATTCCGGCTCGCCCGCGCGCTGCCGCAGATCCTCCATCCCCGCACCCGTCGAGCCCATGAAAACATTAAGAAGATCGTCCTGAGAGGCCAGCCAGGACAGGGCCTGTAGCGCCAGCGTCTCGGCGGCCTGAGCGGAAATCGGCATATCGGAGCAACTTTGATCGACGCGGGAAAGGGTTTGTTAACCACTCTCATTAAGACTCCGGGACGAGGTGAATGCAAGTGTCGAAAGGCGAGACCGTGCAGGCGACAATCCTGATCCTCGATGGGATATCGACCAATCGTATCATGCTGAAAGTGCAGCTTTCGGCGGCCTGGTACCACGTCGTGCAGGGCGACCGGCTGGACGGGTTGCTGCCGCTGATCCGGCGCTGCCAGCCGGATCTGATCGTCACCGCGATGACACTGCCGGACGGGGACGCGCTGGCGCTGGTCGCCCTGTTGGGGGCCGATGAGGCGACCGCCGGTATCCCCGTGGTGGCCATCACCGGGCAGAACGATTCGGGCGCGCGGCTGCGGGCGCTGGCCGCAGGGGTCGACGATGTGCTGAGCCAGCCGGTCGACGACATGATGCTGCAGGCGCGGATCCGCAGCCTGTTGCGGGCCCGGTCGAACCGCGAGGAATTGCGGATGAACACCCCCCCGGCGGTGCGCAATGGCCTGTCGGAGGCCGCCGCGGAATTCACCGGAGCCGGCGCGCCCGCGCCGATGCCCGTCGCCCCGGCGCAGGTGGCGATCCTGGCCGAGGACGCGCGGACCGGGGCGCAATGGCGCATCCGGCTGGGCCGGTCCAGCCCGCATCACATCCGCAGCCATTCCATGGCCGAGGCGCATCGGCTGATGGACGCCCCGGTGCCCGAGGCGATCATCGTCGAACTGACCGGCACCGGCGGGACCGGGTTGCGGCTGCTGGCGGACCTGCGCGCCCGGACCGTCACCCGCGACACGGTTCTGATCGGCGTGGCCGACCCGGCCAACCCCGCGCTGGCGGCCGAAGCGCTGGACCGGGGCGCGCATGACGTGGTGGCCGAAGGGTTCTGCCCCGAAGAACTCGATCTGCGGCTGACGGCGCGGCTGCGCAACAAGGCGCGTTCGGAACGGTTGCGCAACGATCTGCGCGATGGGCTGCGGGCGGCACTGCGCGATCCGATGACCGGCCTGTTCAACCGCCGGTTCGCCCTGCCCCGGCTGGCCCGGATCGCCCGCACCTCGGTCGACAACCAGACACCATTTGCGGTGATGCTGGCCGATCTGGACCACTTCAAGTCGATCAACGACGCCTACGGCCACCTGACCGGCGACGCGGTGCTGATCGAGGCCGCGCGGCGGCTGCAGCACAACATGCGCCCCGGCGATCTGATTGCCCGGGTCGGTGGCGAGGAATTCCTGATCGTGCTGCCCGACATGACCGCGGCGGAGGCGGCGAAGGCCGCCGGCTGCCTGTGCCGTCGGATGAACGGCAGCCCGTTCCGGGTGCACGGTCTGTCGCTGGGTGTGACCGTCAGCATCGGGGTTGCTCCCGGCCCTGCCGCGCTGCCGGCCGACACCTCGGACGAGGCGCTGGCGGCCGCGCTGATCGATCAGGCCGACCGGGCCCTGTATGAGGCCAAGGATGGCGGGCGCAACCAAGTCACCCTGGCAACCACCGCAGCCTGACTCAGTCTGCCTTGTGCTTTCGGTCCCATTTCTTTGCGTCCAAGTGTTTCGCAGCCTGCATCAGACGGTCGGCATAGGCCGCACGCTGGGCATCGCTCATCTCTGAAACGCGGGTCAGCCAGGCCTCCTGCACAGCGGACTGGAAGGCTTCGCGGTCCCGCGCCTGCCCGTCCAGGAACGCGCCCAGCGCGGCGGCATCGAACGGAACCGCGCGCAGGGCCGCGTCGATCGCCGCCGCTTCGTCCCGGCGTTTGGCGGCATGTTCCTCGCGGCTGCCAAAGGCGCGGCCCCGCAGCGCCTTGCGATCCTCGCGCGGCAATTCGCGGTACAGGATCGCGCCCATCGGCGGCGGCGGCCGGTGCGCCCCGTCCGGCCCGCCAAAGCGGAAGGCGGCGCCGATCGCCAGCCCGATCACCGCCAGGTTCAACGCCAGCGAGACGCCCAGCAGGATCCGCACCCAGGCCCGCGCCCGTGGCGGCTTGGCGGTCATATCGTCAGCCATCTCAGCCATCCTCCAGATAGAGCGACGACAGGCTGTAGCCGCCCAATACGTCGACTTCGCTTTGCGCCGCGCTGACCAGCCCGGCCGGGTCCGGCAGGAACGCGGGCGGCGACACCCCGATCCAGACCCCGGCGGCACAGGCCGCCGCCAGACCGCCCAAGGCGGGCCAGCCGCCCAGCAGGACCATCACCTGCCGCCACAGCCCCGGCGACGGTGCCCGTGCGGGAGGTTCGGCAAACCCGGCCTGCACCTGCGCCGCATCGGCCAGGATCCGTTCGGAAAGAGCCTCGGGCAGCGCGGCGCTGTCGCGCCGGGCGGCGTCAAACAGCCCGTCCAGGTCGATATGTCCGTTTTTGTCAGCCATCGCTATACCCCAGTTCCGCGCGACGTCCGGCCAAAGCCGCCGCCAGCGCCCGTTTGCCCCGGGCAGTCAGACTTTCGACCGCCTCGACGCTGATGTCCATGATCCCCGCGATTTCGGGGTTTGGCAGATCTTCGATGTGGCGCAGCACCACCGCCTGCCGCTGCCGGTCGGGCAGCGTCATCAGGGCCGCCTGCAGCGCGTCTGCCCGCGCCCGGTCCTGCAGCTGTTCGGGCGCGCTTTGCCCCGGATCGGGCGGTTCGGGCACGTCGTCGATGTTGACCGATCCGCCACGCCGCCGCCGTTTCAGGTCGAGACAGAGGTTCATCGCCACCCGGTACAGCCAGGTCGAGACCTTGGCCTGCCCCGGCTGCCACTCCGGCGCCATCCGCCAGAGCCGCAGCATGGCCTCCTGCGCCACGTCCTCGGCCTCGGCCCGGTCGCCCAGCACCCGCAGGGCGACCGAAAAGACACGCGGCCCCAGCCGGGCGGTCAGCTCGCGCGCCGCCTGTGCCTCGCCATTGGCAAAGAGCACGAGCAACGCGTCGTCGCTGGGCGCCTCGCCGGTCACCGGAGTGCCCCCGTCCACCCGGCCCCTGCCGGGCGCAACGGGGGTTCCCCCGGATATGGCCGCCGCGTTCGACACACCGGATCAGGTCTTGTCCGGTCCGCAATTGCCGTGGCGCTTCATCATGCCATGGTCCTTCTTGCCGTGCCGCTCGCGCATCTTGTCGCCGGCCGCCTTGAATTCGGCCTCTGAGATACCGCCGCTGCCGTCGGTGTCCAGACGCTCGAACATGCGCTCCATGCCGCCCTTGCGGCCCGGTTTCGGCATTTCCTCGGCGCTGAGGAAACCGTCGCCATCGGCGTCGAAGCGTTCAAGCATGTGCGCGGCGCGTTCCGAGGCCCGTTTCATGGCGGCGGCCTGCACCTCTTCGAGGCTCAGCTTGCCGTCGCCGTCGGTGTCGGCCTCGGCAAAGCGCGCGGCGCGGTGGGCGTCCATTTCAGCCTTGGTGACTTCGCCGCTGCCGTCCGCGTCCAGCTCGCTGAAGGCGGGGCGTTCGTGGCGCGGGCCACCGCAGCCGGGCTTGTCGCCCATGCCCTGTGCCAGCGAGGCGCCTGCGGTCAGCACAAAGGATGCCGCCACGATCCCGGTGATAAAGCCTGTATGTTTCATCTGGGTCAGTCCTTGTTTTGCGGCGGCCCTGTGCCGCCTGTGATATACTCCAAACGCGGTGGTGTCAGGAATCCGTCGCAGAAAATTTCGGGTTTGCCATCGGGCCCGGTTTTTGCGACATCGCGACGCAAAGGCGCCTGTCACCCTTGGCGAGCCGGGCCGCAGGGTCCACCTAGGGTGCAACAGCAGATGAGCGAACCATGACCGAACAGATCCAGCCCCACGTGCATGTCACCGCCGAGCCCGACCGCCCGCTGAAGCCCGCCCTGTTGCGCGGCTGGCGGCGGCGCTGCCCGAATTGCGGCGAAGGCGCGGTTCTGCACAGCTATCTCAAGGTGCACGATACCTGCGCCCATTGCGGCGAGGATCTGCACCATCACCGGGCCGACGACGGACCGGCCTATCTGACGATCCTGCTGGTCGGTCACCTGATGGCGCCGCTGCTGCTGTTGGTGTTCGAAATCTACCGCCCCGCGCCGATGGTGCTGTTTTCCATCTTTGCGGTTGGATGTCTGTCGTTGTCGCTTTACCTTCTGCCCAGACTGAAAGGGGCCATCGTCGCGTTCCAATGGGCGCGACGCATGCACGGGTTCGGATAACGCAACCGGCCGCGCCCCTGACCAACACGCGAGGGGCCATGAGCATCGACAAGACCGCAATCCGCAATGCCGCGACAGTGATCGTGCTGCGCGACCGCATGGACAAGCCCGCCATCCTTATGGGACAGCGCGGCGCCAAGGCGGCGTTCATGCCCAACAAGTTCGTGTTTCCCGGCGGCGCGGTGGATGCCGGCGACGCCGACATCCCGCTGGCCGCGCCCCTGCCCGCCGTGTGCCACGACCGGCTGAACGAAGAAGCGCCGGCAGGGATGCAGACCATGCTGGCCGCCGCCGCCATCCGCGAGCTGTGGGAGGAAACCGGCCTGGTGCTGGGCCAGCCCGGCCAATGGAGCGCGCCGCCGCCGCCCGACTGGCAGAGCTTTGCCGCCACCGGCCACCTGCCCGCCGCCGACGCGCTGCAGTTCGTGTTCCGCGCCCTGACGCCGCCGGGCCGTCCGCGCCGGTTCGACGCGCGGTTCTTTCTGGTCGATGCGGGCGCCATCCAGGGCGATCTCGACGATTTCACCCATGCCTCGGACGAGCTGTCGCATCTGCAGTGGATCCCGCTCAGCGAGGCCCGCAGTTTTGATCTTCCGTTCATTACCGAGGTGGTCCTGGCCGAGGTCGAGGCCCGCGTCACGAAGTTCGACCCGCCTGAATCGGTGCCCTATTTCCGTAACAACGACGAGGCCAGCCTGTTCCTGCGCCTGCGCGGCCACCCGATGCCGACGCACGACTAGGGCGTCAGATCGCCAGCACCAGCGCCAGGATCGACAGGCCCAGCAGGACGATCCCCGCCATTTCGCGCGCCGCGATCCGTTCGCGGAAAAACAGGACCGAGGCAAACAGGCTGAGGATCAGCTCGACCTGTCCCACCGCCTTGACATAAGCGGCGTTCTGCAACGTGAAGGCGAGAAACCAGCAGAACGACCCGGCCAGGCTGGCCAGCCCGACAAAGACGGCGGTGCCCCGCGCCTGCCAGACCGCCGCCAGCTGCGCCCGGTCGCGCCAGCCCAGCCAGAGCGCCATGGCGATCATCTGCATCGTCGCCACGCAGCCCAGCGTCAGCGCCGCCCGCAGCGCCGGGTTGACTGCACCGAATTCCAGCGTCGCGCCTCGGTAGGTCACCGAGGAGACCGCAAACATCAGCCCCGCCGCAATACCCAGCACAGGCGCGCGGCCGGTCAGGTGCCGCCACCAGACACCGGAGGCACCGGGCGTCTTGGACAGGATCAGCACCGCCACCAGCCCGACCAGGATCGCCCCCAGACCGGCCAGCGTGATCCGGTCGCCCAGCAGAATGAGACCGATCAGCGCGGTCAGGATCACCTCTGTCTTCATGAAGGCGATGCCGACGGCAAAGTTGCGCTGCTGGAACAGCGCCACCATGCAGACGGTGGCAAAGATCTGCGTGGCACCGCCCGAAATGGCGTAGGCCCAGAACATCGGGGTGGTGGGGGGCACCGGGGTACCGGTTGCGATGAAATACACCGCCAGACCGGCCACCAGCAGCGGCGCAGAATAGGCAAAGCGGGCAAAGGTCGCGCCGACCGGTGTCAGCCGCGCGGTGCTCAGCACCTTCTGCAGCATAAAGCGGACGGTCTGGAACGCGGCGGCGGCCAGGGCGATGAAAATCCATAAACTCATGCCCCCCTATGGCGGGTTTTCAGCGCCGGCGCCAGAGGGCAGCCATCACCGGGGCCGGTGGGCAAAACGGTCCGATCACATGCGATCACACGGGCGGCCGGGAGGACGGCCAGAGCGGATGCGGCACCGGATCCTTGGGCGCCAGCAGATAGCGGCGGAAGACCTCGCCGTAAGAGCGGTAGACATAGCCTTCGTTGCAGGCCAGGTAGCGCGCCTTGCCCCGCCGGTAGAGCGCGGGCAAGGCATACCAGGGCGCGCGGGGATTCATGTGATGAACGACGTGCAGGTTGTTGTTCAGAAATAGGAATGCCAGCCACCCCCGGTCCTCGATAATCACCGTGCGGGCGCGGGATCTGGCGTGGGCCTGATGCTCAAGAAAGGTACGGATCTTGAGCAGGCCGAGCGCCGCGTAGGCCGCCACCAGATAGCTCCAGACCGGCATTGGCGACACCCAGACGAGGGCCAGCACCGCCGCCGCGCCCGGCAGATGCAGCGCCCAGGCGGCCATGACCCGCCGGTCGCCCCGACGCATGAGCCGCCAGTCGTCGGCGACAAAGCGCAGCTGGCCGATGGCCGGGCCGATCAGGATCCGGCCCGCAAGCGTGTTGTTGAACCGGTAGAGCCGCTGTTGCCAGCCCGGCATCGCGTCCCAGACGGCGGGGTCGAGATAGTTGCTTTCGGGATCGTCGTAGGGGTCGGTCAGGTTGGCGTCGCGGTGATGCGCGAGATGCAGGTCACGAAACCGGCCATAGGGGATCATCAGGCTGAGCGGCAGGGCCATCAAGGCTTCGTTCAGCGCGACCGATCGGAACGGGTGGCCGTGCAGCACCTCGTGCGTCAGCGACGAGTGCAGCGCGATCAGAAGGGTCACAACAAGGACAGCCACCGCCAGCGACAGCGACGACAGCCAGAAGACCACCGCACCCCACAGCCCGTAACAGGCAAGGATCAGCGCAAAGGTGCCCCATTCAGGGCGGCGGGGCTCAGACATGCCGCCCCCAGCCGATACCGGCCCAGATCCGTTCGTAAACCAGGTAAGTGACAAACCCTATGGCGGTATTGACCAGCGCCATGGTGCCGCCAACCGCCGCCGATCCGGTGGCGACAAAGCCGACCGTCGCCATGACCGACAGGCCGATCAGGTTCCATACCACCGCTTTCACGACGGATCGTTTCCGGGTTTCCATCAGGGGACTCTTTGTTGTGTCTCCTGATGGGGTAGCCCCGCGCGGGTCGCATGAGAATTCTGAATATGATTAACAAAACCCAGCATATGTGATATTTGTCACCACATGCTAGAAAAAATCGACAAACGCCTGCGTGCCCGCCAGTTCCGCACCCGCCTGTCCCGCGCCATTTCCGAGGCCGGGGCCAACCAGAGCGCGCTGGCGCGGCAGATCGGCGTCGACCGGTCGACGATCTCGCAACTGCTGTCAGACGACGGGGCGCGGCTGCCGAACGCGCATGTGGTCGGTGCCTGCGCCAGCGCGCTCGGCGTGTCGGCGGACTGGCTGCTGGGGCTGTCGGACCGGCCCGAAAGCGCCGCCGCGCTGTTGTCGGCCAGCCTGTCTCTGACCGAGGCGCCGCGCGCCCTGGTAGACGAACAGATCTTTGCCTGGCACCGCGAGGCCGAGGGGTACAAGATCCGCCATGTGCCTGCCGCCCTGCCCGACATGCTGAAAACCCGCGCGCTGATGCAATGGGAATATGCGCCGCATCTGGGCCGCACGGCGGATCAGGCGATCGGCGCCTCGGCCGACCGGCTGGACTGGATGCGCAGCGCCGGTTCGGATTATGAGATCGCCATGCCGCTCTATGAGCTGCAGAGCTTTGCCCATGCGACGGGATATTATCAGGGCCTGCCGCTGCAGACCCGGCTGGAACAGATCGACCGGTTTCTGGACCTGACGACACAGCTGTATCCCCGGCTGCGGATCTACCTTTTCGACGCCAAGCGGCTGTATTCCGCGCCGGTGACGATTTTCGGCCCGCTTTTATGCGTGTTCTATGCCGGAGGCCATTACATGGCGTTTCGCGACCGCGACCGGATCGAGACCTTCAGCCGCCATTTCGACAGCCTGGTGCGCGAGGCCGACCTGACCGCGCGGCATCTGCCGACGCACCTGCGCCAGCTTCGGGCGGCCATCGTCTAGTGTCTGCGGGCAAGGCGCCGGGCGGGGCTAGAGCTTTGGGTCCGGGTTGACGGTGTGACCGTCCACCGCGATCACCTGCCCAGACACCAGACGCGCACCGTCCGAGGCCAGAAAGACCGCCATATCCGCAACGTCCCGCGCCGTCACGAACCGCCCCATCGAGGTGCCCGCCGCATAGCCCTCGTAGACCTGATCGCGGGTCATGCCCTTGGCGGCGGCTTCGCGTTCCAGCACGCCCTCCATGCGCGGCCCCTCGACGGCACCGGGACAGATCGCGTTGGCACGGATGCCGTGCGGGCCCAGCTCCATTGCGACCGTCTTCATCAGGCCAATCACCGCCCATTTGGCCGCCGCATAGGGCGCGCGGTTCGGGTAGCCGTATTGACCCGCCGTCGAAGACGTAAAGACAATGGAGCCGCCCCCGGCCGCCTTCATCATCGGCGCTGCGTGTTTCGCCGCCAGAAACGCGCCGTCGAGGTTGACCGCCACGCAGGCGCGCCAGTCTGACAGCGCGACATCCTCGATCCGCGCGGTCGGGCCGGCGATGCCGGCATTGGCGCAGAGCGCGTCCAGCCCGCCGGCCTGCCCGAGCGCGGCAAAGACCGCGCCGACCTCGTCTTCGCTGGCGGCATCGCAGCGGTGCGTGACCCAGTGCGAGGGTACCTGTGCCAGCGCATCGGCATCGACATCGGTGATCCAGACCTGCGAGCCGGCGGCGTCAAAACCTTCGGCCATGGCCCGCCCGATGCCGCTGGCCCCGGCGGTGATCAGAACGCGCCGCGTCACGACGGCCCCCGTATCGCACGGCCCGCGCCCTCGGGCACCGGCTGGCCCGCGCGGGCGGCGGTGATCCTGGCCATCGCCGCCTCGATCGCGGCCGACGGCGCCGAAGGGCGGCGCGTCTCAAGGCTCACGTGCAGCAGGAAATGTTCGCCCGTGGCCAGCAGCCGCTCGCCCTCGTACATCTCGTGGAACAGATGCAGCTTCTTGCCCTGCCCCAGCAGCATCTGCGTGCGCACCGCGATCCGCGCGCCCGCGTGCACCTCGTCGATGTGGCGGATATGGCTTTCGGCGGTGAAATAGCTGCCGCCCGAGGCGATGTAGTCGCTGTCGCAACCGATCAGCTGCATGAACCGGTCGGTCGATTGTGCAAAGGCGTCCAGATAGCGCGACTCGGTCATGTGGCCGTTGTAATCGGTCCAGTCCAGCGGCACCGCGCGGGCCAGCGTCAGCACCGGTTGCGACAGATCGGCGATCTCGTCCACTGTCCGCACGAGGTCGGTGCCCTGTTTCAGCCGCCCGTCCTGCGCGTTCAGCACCGCCCCCGCGCCCCAGTTTTCGTGTTTCAGCGCCCGCAGGATGCCGACCAGGTTGTTGTCGCGGATACGTTCCAGCTCGCGGATGCCATGCTGCCCCGATTGCGCGTCCGACTGGCTGGCGATCAGGTCGACCAGTTCGTCGGTGAATTCCGGCACATCCATCAGCTTGGTCCAGGGCCATTTCAGCGCCGGGCCGAACTGCGCCATGAAATGCCGCATCCCGGCCTCGCCCCCGGCCACGCGGTAGGTCTCGAACAGTCCCATCTGCGCCCAGCGCAGGCCGAAACCCATGCGGATCGCCTCGTCGATCTCCTCGGTGGTGGCGATGCCGTCCTTGACCAGCCACAGCGCCTCGCGCCAGACCGCCTCAAGAAACCGGTCGGCGATATGGGCGTCGATCTCCTTGCGGACCAGCAACGGAAAGCAGCCGACCGAGGTCAGCAGATCGCGCGCCTTTTCCACGAAACCCGCGTCATTGGCCGGGCTCGGCACCAGTTCGATCAGCGGCAACAGGTAGACCGGGTTGAACGGATGCGTCACCACGATCTGGCCGGGGCGCGCCGCGCCCTCTTGCAGCTCCGATGGTTTGAACCCGCTGGTGGACGAGCCGATCACCGCATCAGCATTACAAACCTCTTGCAACGCGCTGAAAACCTTGTGTTTCAGGTCCAGCCGTTCGGGCACGCTCTCCTGGATCCAGGCGGCATCCGCCACCGCGTCGGCCAGGTCGTCGTGAAAGCTCAGCCGCCCCTCGGGCGGCAGCGGCGCGTCGCTCAGCCCCGGCAGCGACCGGCGCGCGTTCTCCAGCACCTCGCCGATCTTGCGTTCGGCCTCGGGGTCGGGGTCGAACACCCGCACGTCCCAGCCATTGAGAAGGAACCGCGCGGCCCAGCCGCCGCCGATCACGCCACCGCCGATGATTGCCGCCCTCTGCGTCATGGTCTCTTGCTCCTGTATTCGGGTCAGTTCGCGGGCTGCGGGGTATCGTACAGCCTGCCGGTGTCGTATCCGTTGCGCTGCAACGCCGCCTCCGCCGTGGCCCGCTGCGCTTCGGTGATCTGCGGTGTGCGGGACAGAATCCAGCCTGTCTTGCCATTGGGCGATCCGACGACAGAGAGGCTGTAATCCGCATCGAGGTAAAGCACCCAGTAATCGCCGCGCGCAAAGGGCAGCCAGGGCACAAAGGTCACCGACAGCTTGCCCGGCCCCTCGACCCGCGCCCGGCCCTCGGCCTGCTCCACCGGCCCGTCCAAAGTCCCCTGACGGCAGGTGTTCACCACGCGGATCTTGCCGTCATCGCGCAGCGCGTAATCCGCCGTCACGCCGACACAGCCCTCTTCGAACCGCACCGGAAAGCGGGCGATCTCATACCAGCGACCAAGGTATTTGTCGGTATCCAGCCGCGCGACCGTGGTCATCTCGACCGATGTGTCGCGATAGACCTCGGCCGAGGCCGCCCCCGCCAGCGCCGCGAACACCGCCAGAGCCGCCGCAAGCCTCCTCATGCCGCCACCGGCGCCCGCTTGACCAGCCCCAGCTTTTCGCGCACCTCGCTCGGGCCGATCACCCGCGCGCCCATGTTCTCGATGATGCTGCCCGCGCGTTCCACCAGCTGCCAGTTCTCGGCCAGAACGCCCTTGTCCAGCCACAGGTTGTCCTCAAGCCCC
Source organism: Seohaeicola saemankumensis (assembly GCF_020171285.1). GTDB lineage: Bacteria > Pseudomonadota > Alphaproteobacteria > Rhodobacterales > Rhodobacteraceae > JAIUZI01. The sequence continues at coordinate 191,548 of NZ_JAIUZI010000002.1, read as the reverse complement.
ACGCGCACGTTGCCCCCCGCCAGCACGGCGGCGGCGACATAGGCCATCTGGTTGCGGCCCAGCGCGAATGCGGAAAAGGTCCAGTCGTCGGGCACATTGTTGACCATGGCCATGAAGGTGTTCAGGTCATCCGGCGCCCCCCACGGCACCCCCATGCACAGCTGCACCAGCGCCGGAGCCTCCAGCACCCCGTCCGCGACCAGTTGCTTGGCGTACCACAGATGCCCGGTGTCAAAGGCCTCGATCTCGGGTTTGACCCCCAGATCGGTCATCATCCGCCCCATGGCGCTCAGCATGCCGGGCGTGTTCGTCATCACGTAATCGGCCTCGGCAAAGTTCATCGTGCCGCAGTCCAGCGTGCAGATCTCGGGCAGGCATTCCGCCACATGGGCGACCCGTTCGCTGGCACCGATCATGTCGGTCCCCTCGGCCACCGGAAACGGCGCCTCGACGCCGCCAAAGATGATGTCACCGCCCATGCCCGCCGTCAGGTTCAGCACCACGTCGACCTCGGCATCGCGGATGCGGTCGGTCACTTCGCGATACAGCGCCAGATCGCGCGAGGGCGTGCCGGTATCGGGATCACGCACATGGCAATGCACCACCGCCGCGCCGGCCTTGGCCGCCGCGATGGCGCTTTCGGCGATCTGCGCCGGGCTGCGCGGCACATGCGGGCTGCGGTCCTGTGTCCCGCCCGATCCGGTGACGGCGCAGGTGATGAAAACCTCGCGGTTCATGGTCAATGGCATCTCCAACCCTCCTTAGGCCTATCCGCAGCTTCGGCGATTCCCCGTCCCGGACCTGTTCCGTCCAAGACCGAAAACCGCCCGTTCGCGCCACCATCCTGTTTCATCTCTTTGCAAATACTCGCGCCGCAGGCAGGGCGCGGCACGCGCCCTTCAATAGGGCATCGGGTGCGCCTTGTGCGCCGTGGCGATATCGGCCAGCACCTCGTCGCTCAGCTCCACCTCCACCGAGGCCAGCGCATGTTCCAGCTGGTCCATATGCGTCGCACCAAAGATCGCCGAGGCCATGAACGGCCGCGTCCGGCACCAGGCCAGAGCCATGTGCACCGGGTCCAGCCCGTGCTTGCGCGCGACATCCAGATAGGCCGCGACCGCCCCCGGCACCCGGTCGGTGACCCGCCCGCCCAGGTTCGGCACCAGCGATTTGCGCGAGCCTTCGGGCACCGCGCCGCCCTGGTACTTGCCCGTCAACAGCCCCGCCGCCAGCGGCGAAAACGCCAGCAGACCGACGTCTTCGTGGTGGCTCAGCTCGGCCATGTCCGTATCGTACAACCGGCAGAGCAGCGAATATTCGTTTTGTACACTCGCCACCCGTGGCCATCCCCAGCGTTCCGACAACCGCAGCCACTGCGCGGTGCCCCAGGTGCTTTCGTTGGACAGGCCGAAATGGCGGATGTTGCCCTTCTCGGCCTGTTTCTGCAGCTCTTCGAGGCAGGCCTCCATATTGGCCAGGGTGTCCGAGGTATCCTGCCCCGACGGGTCATAGCTCCAGTTCTGCCGGAACATGTAGCTGCCGCGATTGGGCCAGTGGAACTGGTAAAGGTCGATGTAGTCCGTCTGCAGCCGCCGCAGCGATCCCTCGATGGTGGTGGGGATGCTCTCGGCGGTGATCGGCGCGCCGTCGCGCACGGCGGCGAGCCCGGCGCCGGAATGTTTGGTGGCCAGGAGGTAATCGCCGCGCCGACCCGGGTTGGCCGCGTTCCAGGTGCCGATGATTTCCTCGGTGCGGCCCACGGTTTCTTTCGACACCGGGTTCACCGGGTACATCTCGGCGGTGTCGACGATGTTGATCCCGGCGGCCAGCGCGCGGTCGATCTGGGCGTGGCCCTCGGCCTCGGTGGTCTGGGTGCCAAAGGTCATGGTGCCAAGGCAGAGTTCCGATACGGTCAGGCCGGTGCGGCCCAGCGGGTTCATCTTCATCGCGGTTCCTTTCGTGTTGCCCGGACCCTAACGCCTTGGCCGCCGGGGACAACGGGAAACCGGACTTGCGCTTGTGACCCGCGCAAGAATCGGTCAGCCTGCGGGCGAACCGGCAATCAGGGGATCAGGATATGGCGCAGGAAATCACCAAGGGAATCAAATCGCTACTGGACGAAGCGAATGCCGAGGTCGAGCTGCTGTCGACGCAGGAGGCCAAGGGGCTTTATGATGACGATGCCTATGTCTTTGTCGATCTGCGCGATATCCGCGAGATCCAGCGCGGCGGCATGATCCCCGGCGCGTTTTCCTGCCCGCGCGGCATGCTGGAATTCTGGATCGACCCCGACAGCCCCTATCACAAGCCCGAGTTCAACCAGGACAAGACCTATGTGTTCTACTGCGCCAGCGCCTGGCGATCGGCGCTGGCCGCCAAGGCGGCGCAGGACATGGGGCTGGCCCCGGTGATGCACCTGGAGGGCGGGTTCACCAAATGGGTCAAGGATGACGGCCCGGTGGCGGAGCGGCAGAAATAGCCGCCCCGCGCCTTACGCGCGCGTGCCCGAGAACCGCGCCTGCCAGTCTTCGCGCTGCTCGTCAGTGATCTTGGCAAAGAGCACCTCGGGCACGGTGAACTCATGCCCGCCCGGCAGCGCCGACAGCGCCGCCGCGACATCGTCGGGCCAACTGGTGTCAAGCGTATTCATCGCCGACAGCATCCTGGCCGAGGTGTCGGGGATAAAGGGCGCGCTCAGCACCGCGTAGAGCCGGATCAGGTTCAGACCCAGCCGCACCTGCGCCGCCGCCCGCTCCGGGTCGGTCTTGAAGGTGGTCCAGGGCGCGACATGCTGCAGGTACTCGTTGCCGGCGGCCCAGATTGCCCGCAGCTCCTGCGCCGATTTGCGGACCTCCATGTTTTCCATGTGGGTTTCGTAAGCGCGGATGCGGGTGGTCAGATCGGCGATCAGCGCCTCTTCCTCGGGGCCAAAGGCGCCCTCGGCGGGGACCGCCTCGCTGAATTTCGAGCGGCAGAACTTGGTGATCCGGCTGACAAAATTGCCCAGCACATCGGCCAGATCCTTGTTCACGCTGGCCTGGAAGTTTTTCCAGGTGAATTCGCTATCGCTGCTTTCGGGCGCATGGCTCAGCAGCCACCAGCGCCAGTAGTCCGCCGGCAGGATCTCGAGCGCCTGATCCATGAACACGCCGCGACCCTGGCTGGTCGAGAACTGGCCGCCGTCGTAGTTCAGGTAATTGAAGGATTTCAGGTGATCGACCATCTTCCACGGCTCGCCCGAACCCAGCAGCGTCGCCGGGAAACTGAGCGTGTGGAACGGCACGTTGTCCTTGCCCATGAACTGGACATAGCGCACGTCGTCGGCGCCCTTGTCGGTGCGCCACCAGCGTTCCCAGTCGGCATCGGACTTGCCGTTGGCCTCGGCCCATTCGCCGGCGCAGGCGATGTATTCGATGGGGGCGTCGAACCAGACATAGAACACCTTGCCCTCCATCCCGGGCCAGTCGGCGTCGCCCTTCTTGACCGGAATGCCCCAGTCCAGGTCGCGGGTGATGCCCCGATCCTGTAGCCCGTCGCCGTCATGCAGCCATTTCTTGGCGATCGAGGTGGTCAGCACCGGCCAGTCGGTTTTGCTGTCGATCCATTTGTCCAGCTCGTCCTTCAGCGCCGACTGGCGCAGATAGAGGTGCTTGGTCTCGCGCACCTCAAGATCGGTCGAACCCGACACGGCAGAGCGCGGGTCGATCAGGTCGGTCGGGTCCAGCTGCTTGGTGCAGTTTTCGCACTGATCCCCGCGCGCCTTGTCATAACCGCAGTTGGGGCAGGTTCCCTCGATGTAGCGGTCGGGCAGGAACCGGCCGTCGGCGTTGGAATAGACCTGTTTTTCGCTGACCTCGCGGATCAGCCCGTTGTCCGCCAGTTTGCCCGCGAAATGCTGGGTCAGGTGGTGGTTCTGCGGGCTGGACGAGCGGCCGAAGTGGTCAAAGCTGAGCCCGAACCGATTGGCGATATCGGCCTGCACCCCGTGCATCTCGGCACAGTATTCGGCCACCGGCTTGCCCGCCTTGGCGGCGGCCAGTTCGGCGGGCGTGCCGTGTTCGTCGGTGGCGCAGAGGAACATGACCTCGTTGCCCCGGCCCCGCTGGTAGCGGGCATAGAGATCGGCGGGCAGCTGCGAGCCCACGAGGTTGCCCAGATGCTTGATCCCGTTGATGTAGGGGATCGCCGAGGTGATCAGAATGCGTGCCATGTTCCGCGCCCTTGGTTCCGTGTTTCGGCGTCTTTAGCAGGCACCGCCGGGGGTTGCCAGCGCCGAGGCGCTGCGCCGTGCGGCACCAAGCCTGTTGATTTGCAGACGCCGCCGGGTAAACTTTGCAGCCATTAGCGCGCCGCTTTTGGCGCAAACCTAGTTTCTTTAACCATTGCGAGTGTTTCCCATGGCCTTTCACTTGATTACCAGCGACGAATCCGTCACCCATTCCATTGCCGCCGACGACATCGTCTTTGTCCAGCAGGGCGTCACCATTGCCACCATCGCCAGCGACGGCATCGAAACCGCGACCCTGACCGACGACAACACACAGCTGCAGATCGACGGCACCGTGTTTGGCGCAGTGTCCGGCATCGACCTGGTGTCCAGCGCCACCGGCACCGCCAGCGGATCGGGCAGCCATGTCATCAACATCGGCGCCACCGGCAGCGTCACCGGCGCCACCTCGCACGGGCTGGACATGCTGGGCGAAGACAACGCGATGACCAACCATGGCGCGATTGCCTCGCTGGCGGATCTGGGCGCAGGGGTCCGCCAGGACGGCGACAATTTCTCGCTGCAGAATTTCGGCTCGATCTCGGGCGATTTCGGCCTGTTGCTGCTGGGCGACGGCTTTGGCGGCGAAGTGCGCAATGACGGCGTGATCTCGGGGCGGACAGCCGCGATTCGCGCCAGCGGCCAATCGCTGCACCTGGTGAACACCGGCCTGATCTCGGTCGCGAACGGCACCGGCGGGGCCGAGGCCATCGACATTCTGAACGGCGGCTCCGCCCCCAACTACCTCAACAACTTCGGCACCATCATCGGCGATGTCTCGGGGCCACAGGATCAGACCGTGGACCTGATCAACAGGGGGCTGATCGACGGGCGCGTCGATCTGAGCGATCAGGGCGACCTGTTCGACGGGCGTGGTGGCGTGGTGACCGGGCCGGTGGCCGGCAACGGCGGCCACGACAGGTATATCGTCGACGATGCCACCATCGACATTCAGGAACTGGCGGGCGGCGGCACCGATACCGTGCTGTCAGAGGTTTCCTTCACCCTTGGGGAGTTTCTCGAAGAGCTCACCCTGCTGGGCCATGACAACATCGACGGCACCGGCAACAACTTGGCCAACACGATCGACGGCAACAGCGGCAACAACACGCTGTCGGGGCTGGGCGGCAACGGCAAGGACACGCTGAACGGCGACGAGGGCGACGACCGCCTGCGCGGAGAGGGCGGCAACGACAGCCTGAACGGCGGCAGCGGCGACGATGTGTTGCGGGGCGGTGTCGGCAAGGACAAGCTGAACGGCGGCGCCGACGATGACATCCTGATCGGCGGCAGCGGCCGGGACACGCTGACCGGGGGCACCGGCGAGGATCTGTTTGTGTTTTCCAAGGTCGGCCACAGCACGACGGCGAATGCCGACACCATCACCGATTTCGTTCAGGGCGAGGATCTGATCGACCTGTCGGCGCTGGTCAGCGGCAATGTGAACTTTATCGGCGGCGGCGCCTTTGGCGCCAGCGGCGACGCCGAGGTGCGCATCACCTCCAGCGGCGGCAACGGGTTGGTGCACATCGACGTGAACGGCGACGGGACCGCCGACATGGAGATCGTGGTGAACGGCGTGATCGGCCTGCTCGAAAGCGACTTTCTGCTCTGATCCCGACCAGGGGTCACCGTTTGTCGCGCGCCCGTCCGGTCAGCCGGCCGATCAGGAAGGACGTGCGCGGGGAATAGACATAGCGCGTCCGGGCCTTGGGCACCGGGCGCGCGCGCATCCGGGTCAGCCCGAAAACGACCAGAACCACATGTCCGGCGGCGATCATGGTGAACATCGCGGCCGGACCATAAAGCGAGATCAGCAGCGATGCCGCATAGGGCGCGGCAATCGCGCCCAGCGCGAAAAAGAACATCAGCGCGGCCGAAAGCTCCACCCGCTCCGCAGGGGTGGCGAAATCATGGGCGTGGGCGGCAGCGACCGAATAGATCGGAAAGGTGGTCACACCAAAGACAAGGGCGCTGGCCATGACGCCGGCGGTGCCAAAGCCCTGCACGCCCATGGTCAGCGCCGAGCTGGCCACAGCCGCCACCGACAGCCAGATCAGCACCCAGCGGCGGTCGTATTTGTCGGCCAGCCAGCCCACCGGGTATTGCGCCAGCGCCCCGCCCAGCACAAAGGCGGCCAGGAACCAGGCGATCTGGCCGGGCACCAGCCCGACCTCCTGCCCGTAGACCGGGCCGACCATCCGGAACGAGGCCGAGGACAGCGCCGCCACCACCACGCCGGCGGCGGCCAGCGGCGAACGGCTGACCGCCAGCATCGGGCGCAGCCGCGGCGCGTCGGGGGTTTCGGGCTGTTCGACCCGCGTCAGCGTCAGCGGCAAGAGCGCAGCACAGCACAACAGCGCCAGCAGGTTGTAGGATACATAGGCCGCCGGGCTGAGCACGCCGATCAGCAGCTGCGCCACCAGCGACCCGCTCATATCGACCACCCGGTAAGACCCCATCGCCCGGCCCCGGCTTTCGTTGGTGACCTTGGCCTGCAGCCAGGCCTCGATCACCGTGTAACAGCCTGCCACGCACAGCCCCGAGGCCACCCGCATCAGCGCCCAGGCATAGGGGTCCAGCACCATCATATGCGCCAGCAGTCCGATCGCCCCGGTGGCGGTAAAGGCGGCAAAGGCGCGGGAATGGCCGACGCTGCCCATCAGCCGGGGCGCCCACCAGCAGCCGATGAAAAAACCCAGGAAATGCGCCGACCCCAACAGGCCGATCTGGCCGGTGGTGAACCCCAGTTGCAGACCGGACAGCGCGTCCAGCGGGCCGACCCCGCCGGATGACAGCTGCAACAGCAGCACCGACAGGAACAAGGCGGAAAAGGAAATCATCAGGCGCATTCCGCCCAGATGGCGCAGCCTGCGCCGCAGGGCAAGTTCGATTGCGACCGCCGGTGTCGTTTGCGGCGGAAACCGTCAGCCCGTGGCGCGGATCTTGGCGAGAATATCCAGCGCGACCGTGTCGGCGACCAGATCGGCATACCCGGTGGCGCCAAAACTGGCGCGGCTCAGCTGCCCCTTCAGCGCCACGGTCAGGCGGCTGAGATCGTCGGGCGCGCTGCCCGGCAGGCGGTAGAGCGCCGCCTCCAGCCGGATTGGCCGGGTGATCCCGCGCAGGGTCAACAGCCCCTCCAGCCGCGCCCCGTCCGAGATCCGCCCGGCGGCCCCCAGCCGCACGCGGGTCGACTGGAACCGGATCTGAGGATGGTTCGCGACATCCAGAATGCCGGGCCCCTTGAGCGCGGCGGTGGCATAGTCCAGCCCGGTCCGCGCCCCGGCGCTGTCGAGCCGGACATCGACCCGGCTGGCGGCAAGGTTGGCGGGATCGACGGTGATGTCGGCCGCGCGCACCGGCATCGTGCCGGTATGGTTGATCCCGGCCAGCCGAAAGACAAAGGCAACCCGTGACCCTTCGGTGTCCAGAACATAGCGCTGTGGCCGCGCCGCCAGTGGCGCCGGCAGGGCCAGGGCGGCCAGAATCGCAAGTGTGTTGCGGCGGGTTATCGGAATCATGACGCGACCTTAGACCGGCGGCACGGATTTGCGCGCCCTTTTGCGACCGATCACGCGGTTGTCACCTGCGGTCCGGGGTCCAGCTCTGGCGCGCTCAGATCGAGCCCGGCGCGGGCGCGGGTCTGGCGGGCGATCCAGACCCGGGGCGGCAGGGTCCGGGCGCGCAGGCGTTCCAGCCGCCAGCGGCGCTGCGCCCCCTCATGCGCGGGCGCCATGTGCCAGCGCGTCTCGATCCCCGGCGCACCGCCCTGCCCCGGTGTCAGCAACAGGCCCAGCGGCGCCCCCATGCCCAGCCCGGCCCCGGTTTCCGCCGCCAGATGCATCCGCCGCACCGGCGTAAGCCCCGGCGGCTCCGGCAGATCGGCCACCACCAGCGGCATCGCCCCCGCGCGCAGCGCCTCTTCGGTACACCACAGCAGATCCTCGGGGCGGCGCGGATGCACAAAGATGAAGCGCGCCGGATCGGCAAAGGCCATCATCCCGTCGGGGTGCAGCTGATCGGCCTGCCATGCCGGCGCGATCCACAGCACCGGCCCCTGCGTCTGCCCGGCCAGCCAGAGCGCAAAGCTGCGCCGCGCGGCGCCGCAGGCCTCGTGCACGCGGGCCAGCGGCAGGGTCACGTCAGGGGTCAGGCGCAGATGCGGGCGGGGCCGTTCGGGCGCGCGGGTCAACAGGTGAGTCGGCATGGCGACACCCTAACATGTTCGCCATTTGTTCTCAATATTCCCGCTTCATGTCCGCCGCGCTCGACAGCGGCGGAAACACATGTCGGCTCAATCGACGATGGGGGTCGAAAACGGCTTGGGCTGCACCACCGTTGTGCCGCCCTCGGCATCGCGGGCCTGATGCCCCAGTTCAGAGCAAACCGTATAATCCCCGCCCGCGCAGGCTGCCTTTTGTGCCTGCCAGCTCTCGGGATATCCGCCGATTGGGTTGCTGCAGGCCGACAAAAGCACCGGAGCCGCCATCCAAAATGCAATCTTTCTCATAACACCGTCCTTGCCAAAACTGCTGTCAAAACCGTTGCCCCATTCTGCGACGAATCCATGAAAAGTCAAAAGGTTGATTAAAATCGCCCTGCGTTTCCCTTCATCCGGGACATTGCCGGTTCCGCGCCGGAAACAAACCCCACCCGCCCCCCGCATTGTCCGCGCCCACTGGTGCCGGCAAAGAATTCCTGCCCCTGCCTGTCACAAATTCCGACCCGCGCACGTCTTGCTCTGAGACACGCAAAAAGGAGTTCCAGGATGCACGCATACAGAGCCCAAGACCCCGTCGCCTCCGGGGCGGTCCGATGATCGCCGCCCTGCTGCACCGCGCCGCGCGGCGGTTCCAGCGCCGCTACGACTATGACAGCCGCTATATGCACGAGGTCATCGACGCCTCGACCGGGGCCGGGCTGCGATTGGCGGGGTTTTCGATGCTCAGCCAGTACCGTGGCCCCGCGCCTCAGGTCTGGGCCGGGGCCCTGCTGGCCTCGACGCTGGATGGCGATTGCGGACCCTGCGCGCAGCTGGTGGTCGACATGGCGATCGAAGCCGGCGCCGACCCGGCAAGGCTGCGCGCCTGCGCCACCGGGCGGGCCGACCAGGCGGGCGCCACCGGGTTGGGGTTCCGGTTTGCCCGCGCCGCCATCGCCGGAACGCCGGAGGCCGACGAACTGCGCGGCCAGATTGCCGCCAAATTCGGCCCGCAGGCGGTTGTCGCGGCCGGGTTTGCGGCGGCCTCGGGTCGAATGTATCCTGTGCTCAAGCGCAGCCTGGGGCACGGCGCGAGTTGCCAGAAGCTGGATTTTGGCAGGGCGGAAACGGTTCTGGACGGGGCGGCATGACCCACAAGACAACCCTGTTCGAAGCCGAGCGTCCGCGCCTGATCGCCCTGTGTTACCGGATGCTGGGCGAAGTCGCCGCCGCCGAGGATGTGGTACAGGACACCTGGCTGCGCTGGTCCGGCGTCGACCCGGCGACGCTGGACAACCCCGGCGCATGGCTGCGGCGGGTCGCCGCGAATCTGGCCATCGACGCGCTGCGCAAGGCGCGGACCCGGCGCGAGACCTACGTCGGCCCCTGGCTGCCTGAACCCCTGATCACCACCGCGCGCGACCCCGCCGCCGACAGCTTTGCCTTGGCGCAGGAGTGCGAACTGGCGCTGCTCTGGGCGATGGAACGGCTGAACGAGGTCGAGCGCGCGGCCTTTATCCTGCGCGAGGCCTTTGACGCCGGATACGACGAGATCGCCCGGACGCTGGGCCGCTCGGAACCGGCCTGCCGCCAGATGGTCAGCCGCGCCCACAAGCGGCTGCAACAGGCCGGCCCCCGGTTTGACGCACCGCCCGATCAGGTGGCCGACCTGATCGCCCGGTTCAGCGCCGCCATTACCGCCGGCGATTTCCGCGAAACCCTGTCGCTGATGGCGCCTGACGCGGTGGCGATCACCGACGGTGGCGCCCGCGCCCGCGCCGCGCGCCGTCCGCTGGTCGGACCGGCCGAGATCCTGCAGGTCTATGCCGCGGCGCTGCGGAAAACCCGGGCCGAACACGCCGAGGCCACGGTATTGACGGTCAACAGGCAGCCCGCCCTGGCGCTGCACGAAAACGGGATCCTGCGCAGCCTGCTGACCCTGACCCCCGACGCCAATGGTCTGATCCGCTGGATCTATACCATGCGCAATCCCGACAAGCTGCTGCCGGCCCTGCGACTTTAGCCCTATATGGCTGTCTCGCGGGCGCTGCTAGTCTGGCGGTTAAACAGGCGGCCCGAACCGTCATGCGAACCAGTACCGATGCGGGCAATGATATGATGATGCAGACCCTGGCCAAGGCCCCTATTTCCGCGACACTGCAGTCGGCGCTGATCGTTGACGACCATCCGCTGTTTTGCGACGCCCTGTCGATGACGTTGCAGGCCGTATCGGACATCCGGCAGATCCGCACCGCGAGTTGCCTTGAGGATGCGCTGGCGGCGCTGGGAGACGGCGCGGCGCCGGATCTGGTGGTGCTGGACCTGAACCTGCCGGACGCCAACGGTCTCAGCGGGCTGATGCGGCTGCGCAAGGCCACGCGCGCGCCCATAGTGGTGGTGTCGTCGATGGCCGACAACCAGGTGCTCAGTTCGGTCCTGCATGCGGGCGCCGCCGGGTTCATCCCGAAACACAGCCAGCGCGAGGTGTTCCGCGCGGCGATGGACACGCTGCGGCGGGGCGACCGTTTCATTCCGGCGGGCTATGTCCTGCTTCCTGAAAAAGATCTGGCGCACAGCGATGCCGGCAGCCGCCTGGCCTCGCTCACCAATCAGCAGACGCGGATCCTGCAGCTGATCTGCGAGGGCAAGTTGAACAAGCAGATCGCCTATGACCTGTCGATCGCCGAAACCACGGTCAAGGCGCATGTGACGGCGATCATGCGCAAGCTGGGGGTTCAAAGCCGGACCCAGGCGGTTCTGATCGCCAAGCAGTCGACCTTTCCTGAGACACCGCTTTACGATCCTGGTCCGCCGGCCTAGGCAGACCGCCGCCGGGGGAGGAGCGCGGCAATGCAAGATACCGAAACCGTACAGGCCGCGACCCGCGACGCACGCATCGTGCGCACGGCCATCGTGCCGCATGACGTGGCCGATCCGCTGCGGGTGCTGAAGGATCAGCTCGGGCCCGACCCGCTTGAAATCGTGTTCCTGTTCGTGTCGCCAAAGACCTCGATCCATGCGCTGGCCCGCAGGGTGCCCGCGGTGTTCGGCGACAGCCAGGTGATCGGCTGCACAACGGCGGGCGAGCTGTCGCAGCTGGGGTATTCGGACGGCATGATCCTGGCCATGGGGCTGCCGCGCGACAGTTTCTGCGCCCGCACGCTGGCGGTCGGGAACCTGTCGGATTTCGACGGCCAGCGGCTGATCGACAGCATGATCCAGTCGCGCCACGCCATGCAGCGCGAACACCCCACCTGGCCGCATGAGTTCAACTTTGTCCTGATCGACGGATTGTCGACGCTGGAAGACGCGCTGACGGCGGAAATGGCCGCCGGGCTGGGGCCGGTGCCGTTGTTCGGCGGCTCGGCCGGCGATGCCGACCGCTTTGGCGAAACCTTTGTGCTGCATGGCGACCGTGTCCTGAGCAACGCAGCCGTGCTGGCCCAGGTCCGCACCCGCTGCCGGGTCAAGGTGTTCAACACCGACCACTTTACGCCCACCGAACAGCGCATGGTGGTCACCCACGCCTCGCCCGCGCAGCGGGTGGTGCACGAGATCAACGCCGAACCGGCGGCGCGTGAATACGCCCGGCTGCTGAAAACCACGCCCGATCAGTTGACCACCTTTACCTTTGCGGCCCACCCCCTTGTGGTGCGCCTGGGCGATCAGCATCACGTGCGGGCGATCCAGCAGGTCGATGAAAACGGCGATCTGGTGTTCTTTTCGGCCATCGACGAAGGGCTGGTGCTGTCGCTGGCGGAACCGATGAACATGATCGCCCATATGGAAGACGCCCTGGCCGAACTGTGCGAGGCCGGTCCGCCGGATGCCATCCTGGCCTGTGAATGCTTGTTCCGGCGGGTCGAGGCGGAACAGACCCAGATCACCGGCGACATCAAGAAATTGTTGCAGAAATACAAGGTTGCAGGGTTTTCGACCTATGGCGAACAGGTCAATTCGATGCATGTGAACCAGACACTGACCGGCGTCGCCATCTATCCGCCGGATGGCTGACACAGATGCCTGACAGTTTCCTTGACCCCAGTGAATCGCCGGAACGGCAGAACGCAAAGCTGCTGCGCATCAACCGCGCCCTGATGCGCCGGGTGGAACTGGGCGGCGGCACCTCGGGCGCGGCCTATGCCCAGTTTCAGCGGGCCGCCCTGCTGGAGGAAGAGGTGCGCGCCCGCACGCGGGATCTGGAACACGCGCTCGACCTGCTGAACCAATCCAACGCCCAGCTGGCCGCCGCCAACGCCGAGACCGAAGCCGCCCGCGCCAACCTCGCCAATGCCATCGAAACGGTGCAGGAAGGTTTTGCGCTCTTCGACCCCGCCGACCGGCTGGTGATGTGCAACAGCCGGTTCGGCAAGCACATGCGCGACGTGCACCACCTGTTGCGCCCCGGCCTGCGCTTTGCCGACTACGTGCAGCTGATTTCGGCCAGCCCCTACCTGTCGCTGCCCGAGGGTGACACCCCCGACAGCTGGGCCGCCGCCCGGATGGCGCGGCACAAAGACGACCACGTCGTGTTCAATGCCCGGATGGCCGGCAGCCGCTGGTTGCAGGTCAGCGAACACCGCACCTCGGACGGAGGCACCGTGGTGCTGCAAACCGACGTGACCGACATGGTCCGGCTGGAGCGGCAGGAACGCGAACGGCTGCTGGACGATCAGGCCCAGCTGATCCGGGCCACGCTGGAACATCTGAATCAGGGCGTCGGCATTTTTGACAGCGCCGGACGGCTGGCGGGCTGGAACCATCGCATGGGCGAATTGCTGCAGATCCCGGTCGGACGGTTTCATGTCGGCGCGTCATTTGCCTCGATCCGGGATGAGCTGCGCCGGGTGGTGTCGTTCTCCGATCCCGGCACCCCCGCCGCGATCGACGCCTGGGTCGCCGGGGACCGCCGTGCGCCGCTGTCGTTTGAAATGATGCGCGGCGCCGACCGGACGCTCAGTGTCTTTGCCCAGCAGATGCCCGATCAGGGCTTTGTCATCAGCTTTACCGACATCTCGGCCGAACGGAGCGCCGTGCGCACGATCTCGGACGCCAAGGCAACGCTGGAGCAGCGGGTGATGGAACGCACGATGGAGCTGGAGGACGCGCTGGCCGAGGCCGAGCGCGCAAACGCCTCCAAATCCCGCTTTGTCGCCGCGGCCAGCCATGATCTGCTGCAACCGCTGTCGGCGGCCAAGCTCTATGTCGCCTCGCTGGAACAAGACGTCGCCTCGCCCAACCTGCACGCAAGGTTAGAAAAGGCCGGTAACGCGTTGATCAGCGTGGAAAACATTCTCGAAGCCCTACTGGATATCTCCAAACTCGATTCCGGCCGGGCCGCGGTTCACGTCTCTCCTGTTCCGCTCGGGGCGCTGATGCAGCAGCTGCGCGACGAGATGTGGCCGCAGGCCCAGAACAAGGGGCTGCAGCTGCGGCTGGTGCCGACCTCGGCGGTGGTGCGCAGCGATGCCACCTACCTGCGGCGCATTCTGCAGAACCTGATGTCGAACGCGATCCGCTACACCGACCGGGGCAAGGTTCTGGTCGGTGTGCGCCCCCGTGGCGGCTCGGTGCGGCTCGATGTCTGGGACACCGGGGCCGGCATCCCCGATCACCAGCAGGACCGGGTGTTTGACGAATTTCACCGGCTCAACGCCACCGCCAGCGCGGCCGATGGCATGGGGCTGGGGCTGGCCATCGTGGAACGCGCCTGCCGGTTGCTGAAACATCCGCTGCAGCTGCAGTCCGAATTTGGGCGCGGCACGCGGGTGTCGGTGGACCTGCCGCTGGACGGGCGCGCGCCGACGCAGGCCGCCCGCCCGGCGACGCCCGAGGGGCCGCTTGATCACCGGATCATCCTGCTGATCGAAGACGACACCGACCTGCGACACGCATTGACCCTGACACTGGAAGGCTGGGGCATGGATGTCTTTGCCTGCGCCAGCCAGCGCGAGGCCCTCGCCCTGCTGGACGAAGTCGACATCGCCCCCGACCTGATGATCAGCGATTACCAGCTGGAAGACGGACAATTGGGCACCGACGCCATCGCCGCGCTGCGGGCCCGGTTCGGGCCGTTGCCAGCCTGCCTGATCACCGCCAACCGGACCAATGCGATGCGCGATGCCTGTGCCGAGAGCGGCGTCACCCTGCTGCACAAACCCCTGGATCCCGGCGACCTCAGGCAATTCCTCGCCACCGGCTGAGGGGGGTCAGCTGCTCCAGCTGAGACCGGCAAACGACTCGCGAAAGGCAAAGCGTTTCAGGTGGTCGTCGATGATGAACCGCGCCCGCTCCATGCCCGCGTCGTCGCTGGCGGTCACGGTGACCGACAGGCCGGTCGCGTCGGCCTGCATCGTCGCAGGACCGGGCGGCAGCGCCGCGCGCGCCTGGGTATCGTCGAACTCGACCTCGACCTTGTGGGCAAAGTGCTTGCACAGCTGCTGCATGTATTTCGAGCCGTTCGGGGTTTCAAACCTGGCGTGGGATTCCAGCATGGCGCGCTCCTATTTCTGATTCTTTTACTAAGTTAATATCTTGACCTGCACGCTTCAACCGCCTAGGCTCAAGGTCGACCTGCCGCAGCCAGCGCCCGACACCGGACCAGCCACGGAACAACGCCGGAGAGTTCCATGCCTGTTTCCCTGCTGCGCCGCGCCGCGATGGCCGCTGCCCTGATGGCCGCCCCTGCCCTTGCCGATCCTATGACCCTGCAGACCGCCAGCGGCCCGCTGGACCTGGCCGGGCGCCCCGATACGCTGGTCGCGCTGGATGTCGCGGCGATCGACACGCTGGGCGCGCTGGGGGTGGTCCCCGATGGCACAGTGGCGCCGCTCTACGTGTCCTACATGGACCCGCAGGCCGAGGGCGCGCGGGTGGTCGGCACCCTGTTCGAGCCCGATTTCGAGGCCATTGCGGCGATGGCCCCCGATCTGATCCTGATCGGCGGTCGCTCGGTGGCGCAGGCCGGGGCATTGGCCAGCATTGCGCCGGTCGCGGATATGTCCATCGGCGCGGATGCGCTGGGCGACGGGCTGGTCCGGCTGGCGGCCCTTGGAACGCTGACCGGAACCGAGGCGCGCGCGCGGGATCTGGCCTCGGCCCTGCAGGGCAAGGCCGAGCGCGCGAAACGGCTGGCCAGTGGCACGGGCGACATGCTGATCGTGATGACCAACGGGCCGAAACTGTCGGTCTTCGGAGCGGCCAGCCGGTTCGGCTGGCTGCATGATCTGGGCTGGCCCGAGGCCGCGCCGGGGCTGTCCGACGCCCGCCACGGCGAGGCGGTAACCTTTGAATTCATTGCACAAACCAACCCCGACACCCTGATCGTGATCGACCGGGGACAGGCCGTGAACGGAGGTGACGCGAATGCCCGCACGACGCTGGACAACGACCTGATCCACGGCACGACGGCCTGGGCGGCGGGGCGGGTGATCTACCTGTCGCCGGCGGAAATCTATGTCGCCGCGGGCGGCATTCAGGCGCTGAACCGTACGCTGGACGAGTTGATCGCTGCGCTCGAGGCCGCGTCCTGAGGTCTGCGAATGCCGCGCCTTGTCTATGTCCTGTTGCCGGTGCTGACGGTGCTGTCTCTGTTTGTCGGCACGGTGCCCCTGCGGCCCGCGCAGCTGCTGCAGGACCCCGAGGCGTGGCAGCTGATCGCGGTCAGCCGGTTGCCGCGCACGCTGGCGGCGCTGATGGCCGGCGCGACGCTGGCGGTGACCGGGCAGATCCTGCAAACCCTTGCCCGCAATAGATTTATCGAGCCGATGACAGCCGGCGCCGGACAGAGCGCGGCGCTGGGGGTATTGCTGGTGACGCTGCTGGTTCCGGGCGCGCCGGTCTGGGCCAAGATGGCGATGGCATCCGTCGCGGCGTTGGCGGGAAGCATTGGATTACTGTTTCTTATCAGACCCTTGCCGCCCTCACAGCCGTTGCTGGTGCCGTTGGTGGCGCTGGTCTATGGCGGGGTGATCGGCGCGGGGGTGACCTTTGTCGCCTATCAGGGCGACATGCTGCAGTACCTGCAGGTCTGGCTGAGCGGCGAGCTGTCGGGCGTGCTGCGCGGGCGCTATGAATTGCTGTGGCTCGCGGCCCTGGCGACGGCGGTCACATGGCTGATCGCGGACCGGATCACCCTGCTGGGTCTGGGCGAAAAAACCGCGCGTGGGCTTGGACTTAGCGTGGCTCAGGTGACGGCGTTGGGGCTCGGCGCGGTGTCGGTGGTGACGGCGATGTGCGTGGTCACGCTGGGCGCGATTCCCTTTGTCGGGCTGGTGGTTCCGAACCTGGTCAGCCGCCGCATGGGCGACA
This sequence comes from Seohaeicola saemankumensis, assembly GCF_020171285.1. Taxonomy (GTDB): domain Bacteria; phylum Pseudomonadota; class Alphaproteobacteria; order Rhodobacterales; family Rhodobacteraceae; genus JAIUZI01. Next base: position 174,767 of record NZ_JAIUZI010000002.1, on the reverse strand, counting down.
ACCTGCGCGAGGCGCTGCCGGTGACGGCGGCGGCGGGCGCGGCGCTGGTGCTGGGCGCGGATATTGCCGGGCGGGTGATCCGCGCGCCCTTCGAGATCCCGGTCTCGGCGATGCTGGGGGTGATCGGCGCGGCGCTGTTTTTGACCGTTTTGTACAAAGATTCCGCCCGTGACTGACCGTTTTGTACTTCTTGCCGGGCTGCTGATCCTGTCGATTCTGGGCTTCATGACGCTGGGCGCTGAGGGGTCGTGGAGTTTCCTGCTGCCGTTCCGGGGGGCGAAGCTGGCGGCGCTGATGCTGGTGGGCTGCTGTCTGGCGACCGCGACGGTGCTGTTCCAGACGATCACCGGCAACCGGATCCTGACGCCCTCGGTCATGGGGTTCGACGCGCTCTATGTGCTGGTGCTGACGGCGCTGGTGTTCGGGCTGGGCGCGGCGGGGTACGCGGCGCTGCCCGGGCCGCTGCTTTTTTCGCTGAACATGGGGGTGATGACCGGCGCCGGGCTGCTGCTCTTTGCGCTGCTGATGCGCGGCGGGCGCGGCGACATGGTCAGGCTGGTGCTGACCGGCATCGTGCTCGGGCTGCTGATCCGGGCGCTGACGACCTTTTTGCAGCGGATGATCGACCCCAGCGAATTCCAGACCATCCAGTCGGCCAGTTTCGCCCGGTTCACATTCGTCGACCGGCGGCTGCTGGCGGCCACCGCGCTGGCCGCCCTGCCCGCGCTGGCGCTGGCCTGGCGGATGCGGTTCCGGCTGGACGTGCTGGCGCTGGGGACAGAGGCCGCGACCGGGCTGGGCGAGCCGCCAAGGCGCGGCCAGCGGCAGGCGCTGGTGCTGATCTGTGTGCTGGTGGCCGCCGCCACGGCGCTGGCGGGGCCGGTGTCGACCGGGTTTGCCGGGCCGTCGAGCTTCTTTGGCCTGGTGGTGGTGTCGCTGGCGCATCTGGTCACGCCCAGCCCGCGCCACGCGGTGCTGTTGCCCTCGGCGGCGCTGATCGCCTGCATCGTACTGATCGGCGGGCAGACGGTGATGGAGCGGCTGCTGCATCTGGCGACGCCGCTGCCGGTGGTGATCGAGCTCTTGGGCGGGCTGCTGTTCCTGTTTCTTTTGCTGCGAAAGGCGCACGGATGATCGAGGTAAAGGGCGTGAGCCATGACATGCGCGGCCAGGCGATCCTGCGCGACGTGTCGCTGTCGCTGCCGCGTGGCGGGGTGACGGCGCTGATCGGGCCGAACGGCGCGGGCAAATCGACCCTGTTGTCGCTGATCGCCCGGTTGCAGCGGCTGCAGCGGGGCCGGATCACGGTGGACGACCTGACGGTGGGGGCCTGCGCCGACCGCGATCTGGCGCGGCTGCTGGCGATCATGCCGCAGAGCAGCGCGATTTCCGCGCGGCTGCGGGTGGGCGAGCTGGTCGGCATGGGGCGTTATCCCTGGCATGGCGGCCGGCCCGGCGCGGCGGATCACGCGGCGGTCGAGGCGGCGCTGGCGCAGTTCGACCTGACCGGCCTGCGGCATCGGTTCCTGGACGAGATCTCGGGCGGGCAGCGGCAGCGGGCGCTGGTGGCGATGGCCTGTGCGCAGGGCACCGATTACCTGCTGCTGGACGAGCCGCTGAACAACCTCGACATCGCGGCCTCGCGGCAGCTGATGGCGCTGCTGCGGCACATGGCCCGCGATCAGGGCAAGAGCATCGTGATCGTGCTGCACGACATCAACTATGCCGCCGGGTTCGCCGACCGGGTGATCGCGCTGGCCGGGGGCCGGATCGTGGCCGATGGCCCGCCGGCCGAGGTGATCACACCCGGCCTGCTGAGGGGTGTTTTTGACACCGATGCGCGGATTTCCGTCATCGACGGCCGCCCGGTGGTGGTGGTTTGACCGGCGTCGCCGGAATACTTGACTGTTTTACTCAAAAAAGATAGGCGGGGCCGGTCAGCAAGCGATCCGGCCCCGAGCGCGTGATCAGCCAGCCAATCCAAGAAAAACCTGAACAAGGGAAACGGGACAGATGTTTCGAACTGGAAAAGCTGTGCTGATGGCCACCGTGGCCATGTCGGCGGGCGCGCCGCTGGCGGCGCAGGAAGTCTTTGACCTCGATCCGATCCGGGTCGAGGCGGAAGAGGCGCAGGCGACGCTGGGCAACCGGGTCATCGGCACTGAACAGATCGAGGAACGCAATCCGGCGACGATGGCCGATGTGTTCAATGGCGAATCGGCGATCATCACCAGCGGCGGCGCGTCGATCGCACAAAAGATCATGGTGCAGGGGATCGAGGAAAGCCTGCTGTCGGTGACCATCGACGGCGCGCGGCAGAACAAGTCGGCCTTTCACCACACCGGCAACGTGCTGATGGATCCGACGCTGTTGAAACAGGTCGAGGTGACCTCGGGTCTGGCCCCGGCGGATGCCGGTCCCGGCGCGCTGGCCGGTTCGATCGCCTACGAGACCAAGGACGCCCGCGATTTCCTGGAACCCGGCGACCCGTTCGGCGGACAGGCAACGCTGAGCTATGGCGACAACGCCCAGGATTTTCGCCGCAGCCTGACGCTGGCGGGGCAATCGGGCGGCTTTGAATGGCTGCTCAGCGGCACCCGGCTGACCGGTGACGATTACAGCGACGGCGACGGCAACGTGGTGCGCGGCACCGGCGCCGACCTGTCGTCGGTCATGGCCAAGATCGCCTATACCACCGAGACCGGCAAACGGTTCCAGTTCTCGGCCGAGGAAGTGCGCGACGAAGGCGTGCGGGCGATGCAGATGGGGCCCGGCGGGCTCTATTATGCGCGGCCCGATTTCGAGGGGGTCGTGGGCCGGCCCAGCGTCTACCGCGAGGCGCTGTCGCGGCGGCGGTCCTACAACTTTATCTACACCGACGAGGCGCCGCAGGGCGTCTTTGCCCCGACCGTGCAGCTGAGCTACAACGAGCAGTATGTCGAAGCGGGCGCGGCGGTGGGCACCAACGCCAGCCTGTCGGGCAAGGTCGAGAATGATTTCGACATGGGCAACGGCGTGCTGACGGCGGGGATCGACTTTTTCCACGATACCGCCACCGGCGAAGGCGTGCTGAACACCGGCAGCCCGGAAGAGACGCTGGACAACATCGGCATCTATGCGCAGATGCGGCAGGACGTGACAGAGCGGGTGTCGCTGTCTTATGGCGCGCGGATCGACAGCCAGCGGTTCGAACTGGCCGACGGCCAGAGCTTTAGCGAGACCGGGATCAGCCTGAACGGTCAGGCCGACGTGATCCTGAGCGATGCCTGGACGCTGAACTTCGGCCTGGCGTCAAGCTGGGGCGGTTACGAGCTGAGCGAGGCGTCGCTGATCAACCTCGGCAGCCCCTGGGTCTATGGCACGCCTGAGCCGTCGCGGGCCAACAACGCGCGGATCGGTCTGCGCTATGACAGCGGGCCCTGGGCGGTGCGCGGGGCGCTGTTCTATACCGAGATCGAGGACGTGAACGACGTGCTGAGCGCCGCGCGCAGCCTGGCGACGCTGACCTCCAAGGGGTTTGACGGCTCGGTCGCCTATTTCGCCGCCAATGGCTATCTGCGCATGAACTATACCTATGCGGACGTGACGCTGGACGGGGCGCCGATCGGCTCGACGGCCTATTACTATGGCCGTCCGGTCGGGCATATGATCGGGCTGGAGGGCGCCTATGCCCTGTCGCCGCAGTGGGTGGTGGGCGGCAGCGCCGAAATCGCGCTGGAAAACAACGACACCGCTGTCGCTCTGCCGGGGTATGAGGTCGTGAACCTCTTTGCAGCCTATAGCCCGCCGGGCTATGAGCAGGTGGAACTCCGGCTGGACGCGCGCAATATCTTTAACGAGACCTATGCGGCGCGGGGGTCGGACGGGATCGACCTGCCGTCGCGGATCGTTGCGTTGAACGAGCCGGGGCGGACGGTGTCGCTGACGGCCTCGCTCAAGTTCTGAGGCACGATGCCGGGTCCGGCCATGGGGCGGGCCCGGCGCTGACAAGGAGGCCTGCGATGGCTTGGACATTGGCGGAGATGGGCGGACGGGCCCGGATGCTGGGGCTGCTCACGGCGCTGGTCGCGTGGTCTTTTGCCGGGCCTTTTGCGGGGCCTGTTGCGGCGCAGGGCAGCGCGCCGGTGCTGACCGCGCCCGACGCGGCGGTCGCGCCGCAGGCGCAAGGCAGCGCCGCCGCGCCCGAGGCCGGCGAAACGCCTGTGGCCCCGGTGGCCACGGACGCGCCTGCTGCGCCAGAGATCGGGGCGGATCCGGACAGCGCTTCGGACGGGGACGTCGCCCTGACAGAGATCGCACAGACCGCGCCGGCGGAACCGGTGTCGATGCTGGGCGGCGCCAGCGCGCGGGCGCAGAAATTCCTGCTGGACGGCGGCCCGTCGATCTGGGCGATTGCCGCGCTTTCGGTGATAACTGTGGCGCTTATCCTGTGGAAAACATGGCGTTTCTTCCTGTCGGGAGCCTGGTCGCGGGCGATGTCGCGGCGGGCGATCGACCTGTGGGAGGCCGGTGACAGCGCCGGGGCGCTGGCGCTGGTCGAGGCCCGGCGCGGGCTGCGCAGCCGGATGACGGCGGCGGCGATGCGCGCCCGGCTGACGCTGGAGGACAGCGCCGCGCGCGAGGAAACCACCCGCGTCGCCAAGCGGCTGCTGGCCGGTCAGGGCGGCGGGCTGCGGGCGCTGGAGCTGATCGCGACCATCGCGCCGCTGCTGGGCCTTCTGGGCACGGTTCTGGGCATGATCGCGGCGTTTCAGGCGCTGCAGGCGGCGGGCAGCCGCGCCGATCCGGCGCTGTTGGCGGGCGGCATCTGGGAGGCGCTGCTGACCACGGCGGCGGGCATGGCGGTGGCGATCCCGGCCTCGGCGGCGCTGACCTGGTTCGAGGCGGTGATCGACAATATCCGCACCGATATGGAGGACCTCGCGGCGCGTGTCTTTATCGCGCCGCTGGTCCCGACCGACGCGCAAGCCCGGCTTGCCGCGCAATGAGTTTCGTGCCGGATATCCCCCGGCGCAGGCGCAGGCCCAGCCTGACGCCGATGATCGACGTGGTGTTCCTGCTGCTGGTGTTTTTCATGCTGGCCTCGCGGTTCGGGCTCGATTCGGTGATTCCGCTGCCGCTGGCCTCGGGCGGCGGCAGCTATGAGGGGCCGCCCCGGATCGTCGATATCCTGCCCGAGGGGGTGCGGCTGAACGGCGCGCCGCTGGCCGATGCGGCGCTGGCCGGGGCAATTGCGCCGCTGACCAGCCAGCCCGGCGACCTGATCGTGCTGCGCGGCGCGGAAAGCGCCGATTTGCAGCGGGTGGTCACGGTGGGCACCCTGTTGCGGGCGGCGGGGTTCAACCGGCTGGTGCTGATCGAATGAGCCTCGATTTCTCCCCTCCCCGGCGGCGGCCACGCGGCGAATCCGTTGTTCCGATGATCAACGTGGTGTTCCTGCTGCTGGTGTTTTTCCTGATGACATCGCGGCTGGCGCCGCCGGAACCTTTTGAGGTGCGTCTGCCACAGGCCGAACAGGGCGAGGACGGCGAGACCGCGCCGGTGCTCTACGTCTCGGCCAGCGGCGAGATCGGGTTCGAGGACGCCCGCGGCGCGGCGGCGGTGGCGGCGCTGGCGGCGCGGGTGCAGGGCACCGACGCGGTGCCGCGCCTGCGCGCCGATGCCGGGACCGAGGCCGCCGTGGTGGCCCGGCTGCTCAAGGATCTGACGGCGGCGGGGATCGCGCAGGTGGCGCTGGTGGTGGGGCAGCGATGAAGCGTCTGGCCGAACTCGTGGTGTTCGTGGCGCTGGCCGCCGGGGTGCATCTGGCCTTTGCGCTGCAGTGGAGCGCAGGCAGCGAATCCGGTGGCGTCGGCGGCACCGAGTTGCTGTCGATCGAGGCGGCCTCGGCCAGTGTCGAAACCATGGTGGCGCGCTGGGAACGGCCACCAGAGGTGGCCGACATCAGCCCGGTCGCCGATGCGCCGGTGCAGGCCGACACACCGCCCCCCAGCGCCGCGCCGGACCTGCCGGTGCTGCGCACGGCGGCGCTGGCGCTGCCGTCAATCCCGCGCGCCGACAACCCCGGCCGCCCCGACCTGAGCACGCCCGTGGCGATGCCGCCGCCGCCGGTGGCCGCGCCGCAGCAGATGCACGCGCCGACACCGCCCGCCGCCGTCATCCGCCCCGAGGCGCGCCCGGCCCCGCGCCCCGAACCCGCCGCGCGCCCCGAGCTGCAGCAGGTACCGCCCGAGGCCGCCCCCACGGCGGAGATGGACACGCCCGAGCCGCCGAAACCGCCGGAACAGACCGCGCAAACGCCCGCCAAACCGGCGCAGACCGCGCGCCCCGCCTCAACCGGCCAGGCCAAACAGCGCGCCGCCGGCAGCGGCGGGCAGAGCCATGCCGGATCCTCGGGAACGGCGCAGGCGGCGACGCTGAGCCAGGGACAGAAAGCGCGGCTGGCCTCGATCTGGAAGGCCAAGGTGCGCGCCCGCATCGAACGGCGCAAGGTGCGCCCCAACGGGCGGGTGTCGGGCACGGTGCATCTGAAGCTGACGGTCACCCGCGACGGCCGCGTGCTGGGGGTGAGCGTGATCAAATCCTCGGGCGTTCCGGCGATCGACAAGGCGGCGGTGTCGTCGGTCACGCGCGCCGGGCGGATGCCCAAGGCGCCCAAGGGGCTGAACGACCCGAGCTACGGCTTCCGGGTGCCCATCGAGTACAAGTGACCGCTCAGCCCAGCGTCGCGGGCAAGCCTGCGTAGCCCCGGAACCGGATCCGCCCGCCGGGCACGCGCGGGCCGGTGACGCGGTAGTCCGGGAACCGCGCCAGCAGGCGCGAAATGGCGATCCGCCCCTCCATCCGCGCCAGCGTCAGCCCGACGCAGACATGCGGCCCGCCGGCAAAGGCAAGATGCCGGTTCGGTTTGCGGGTGATGTCGAATTCTGATGGATTATCAAAGACCTGCGGGTCGCGGTTGGCCGCCCCGATACACAGGTGCAGATTGGTGCCCGGCGCGATGTCGAGCCCGCCGATGGTGACCGGCGCGGTGGTTTCGCGGTTGCCGAACTGGTTGGGCGAACGGAACCGCAGCATTTCCTCGACCGCCGGGTTGATCAGCGCCGGATCGGCCAGCAGGCGCGCCTTTTGCTCCGGGTGGTCATGCAACAGCGCCAGCCCGTTGCCGATCAGGTTGGTGGTGGTCTCGTGGCCCGCGTTGAGGATGAAGATACAGTTCTGGATCAGCTCGATTTCCGACAGCTGCGCATCCGCGCCCTCGCCCCGGATCAGCCGGGTCAGCACGTCGGTTTCGATATCGCCGGGGTCGGCGCGGCGGCGCGCGATCAGGTCGGTGAGATAGTCGCGGAACTCGTCCACCGCGCGGTGACCGCGCGCCAGCTGGTCGTCGCTGAGCACCGGTTCCAGCGCCCCGAGGATCGCCAGCGACCAGTCGCGCAGCGGCCCGCGCTCGTCCATCGGCACATCCAGCAGGTTGCCGATGATCTGGATCGGGATGGACGAGGCGAAATCCTCGATCAGGTCAACCGCTCCGGGGCGCGCGCCCATCGCGTCCAGCAGGTGATCGACGGTTGTGATCAGCCCCGGTTCCATGCGCGCGATGGCGCGCGGGGTCAGCGCCGAGGTCATGATCTTGCGCACCCGCGTGTGCAGCGGCGGGTCGCTGAACACCAGCGAGGTGGTGTGATGCTCGAAAAGCGGGCTGCCGACGCCGAATTTCGGGCCAAAGGCGGCCTTCTTGTCCGAGGAATAGAGCGTGGTGTCGCGGTAGATCCGGTCGAGATCGGCGTGCCGGCAAAGCAGGACAGAGCCGTCGGGCTGACGCAGCACCGGGGCCTGCTCCAGAAGGGCGTCGTAGACCGGAAACGGGTCGCGGACAAAGCCGTCGGGCGGGTTGGCGAGGTCAAAGCCGGTGACCTGCGGCGCGCTCATCGGACACCGCCTCGCCCGGCCGGGGCGCCAGCGCCGCCCTCACGACGGGTGCCGCACGGTCCCTGGTTGCCATGAATCAGATGACGCAGACGGCCCATCCCGCTCTCCCCCCGTGGTCCTCGGACCCAGAGGTAACGCCTCCCCGCGCGGGGGACAAGGCGTCAGGCCCCGATTGCGCGGCCGGTGCGTGTGGGCCTTGGCCCTTGCGCCAGGCGCCCGCAGGGGGGACATGGCCCGAAGGGCCAGGAGGGGGACAGCGTCCCCCTGCCCTGTCGGATCGCGTCAGCGATCCGAAGCATATCACCCGGTCGGATCGCGTCAGCGATCCGAAACATATCACCCGGTCGGATCGCGCCAGCGATCCGAAACATATCACCCGATCGGATCGCGTCAGCGATCCGATCCATGGCAGACAGTCGGACCGCCCTCGCGGTCCGACGCCTCAGCCCACCAGTTCGAGGCCCGAGAAGAAATAGGCGATCTCGACGGCGGCGGTTTCCGGCGCGTCAGAGCCGTGGACCGAGTTCTCGCCGACGCTTTCGGCGAATTCGGCGCGGATGGTGCCGGGGGCCGCGTCGGCGGGGTTGGTGGCGCCCATGATCTCGCGGTTCTTGCTGATCGCGTCTTCGCCTTCCAGCACCTGCACCACGACCGGCTCGGACGACATGAACTCGCACAGTTCGTCATAGAACGGGCGCTCGGCGTGGACTTCGTAGAACTTGCCGGCCTGGGCCTTGGTCATGTGGATGCGCTTCTGCGCGACGATGCGCAGGCCCGCCTCCTCGAACTTGGCGTTGATCTTGCCGGTCAGGTTGCGGCGGGTTGCGTCGGGCTTGATGATGCTAAAGGTACGTTCCAGTGCCATCGGTCACTCTCCTGTAAGGCGCGTGCGGCGCCGCTGTTGTATCGCGCGCCGCCTAACACGGTGAAACCGGTTTGAAAAGCCCGCGTATCGGGGCATGGCCTGTCAGCCGGGGTCAGCTCATGTCGGGCAGCGGTTCGCGCAGATCGACCCAGCGGACATAGAGCGCCGAGGCCAGCGCCAGCAGGCTGGCCGCCAGAATCATCGACAGCACCGCAAAGGGCGCGTTGGCCGGGGTCACCAGCCAGCCGGTGCCGCTGGTCAGGGCCGCGCCCAGCGCCGCGGTCAGCGCGCCGGACAGGCCCGAGGCGCTGCCCGCGAGATGCGGGCGCACCGACATCAGCCCGGCATTGGCGTTGGCGATGGTCAACCCGTTGCCAAAGCCCACGCAGATTGCGGCGCCAAAGAAAATCAGCTCGTGCCCCATCCCGGCCAGGAACAGCGCCAGCCCGGCCAGCGGCCCGGCGACGGCGACGCTGCGCCCGGCGATGATCATCGGGATCAGCCCGATCCGCCCGGCGATGCGCCCGGTGATGAAACTGCCGACCATGAACCCGCCGGTGATGATGCCGATGCCCAGGCCCAGCATCGCCGGGCTGAGGTCGAACCAGGCAGCCGCCACCAGCGGCGCGCCGGTGATGAAAGAGAAAAACCCGCCAACCGAGAAAGCGACGCAAAGCGCATAGCCCCAGAACCGGCGCGAGGTGAACAGCTGCGGGTACTCGCGCATCTGCTTGCCGAATGTGGCGGCGCGGGTCTGGTTGGTTTCGCCGAAATCTGTCCAGACCAGGACCAGCATCGCCAGCCCGAAGCCGGTGTAGAGCACGAAGGACGCCCGCCAGCCAAAGGCCATGTCGAGCGTGCCGCCCAGCATCGGCCCCAGCATCGGCGCCAGCGCCATCGCCATGGAGATATAGCCCAGCTTGCTGGCCGCCTCGTTCGGCGGGTGCATGTCGCGGACGGCGGCGCGGGCGACGACCTGGCCGGCGATGCCCGCCCCCTGCAGCAGACGGAACCCGAGAAAGCTCCAGATCGTATCCGCCATGACACAGCCGATGGAGGCGACGACGAAGATCGCGCCGCAGACCAGCATCACCGGCCGGCGGCCGTAGCGGTCCGACAGCGGCCCCATCACGACCTGCAGGACGCCGGTGATGATCAGGTAGCCGGCGATCGACAGGTTCACCAGCGCATAGTCGGCGGCAAAATCCTCGCTGATATGGTGCAGCGAAGGCAGGAACATGTTCAGCGACAGCACCGACAGGGCGGTGGCCAGAATCAGCGTGGCGATATGCGGCGGGGTCCGGGCGGGGCGCATGGGAGGATCTTTTACAGGTTAACGATCTCTGGCTGCCTAGCACATCGCCGCGCCAATGACCATCGACCCCCGGGGCCGTCGGTGGGGTGAAACCCCACCCTACGCCCGCCGCACATGTCGTCCCTCGGGGACAGTGTAGGGTGGGGTTTCACCCCACCTTCCGCCCCGCATCCGGGTGCTGGCGGCGGCGGCAAGGCTCTGCTATGAGCCGCCCCATGCTGAGGATCGAAAACATCACATATGCGGTCGAGGGCCGCCCGCTGTTCGAAGGCGCCAGCGCCACCATACCCACCGGTCACAAGGTGGGGCTGGTGGGGCGCAACGGCACTGGCAAGACCACGCTGTTCCGGCTGATCCGGGGCGAGCTGGCGCTGGAGTCGGGGTCCATCTCGCTGCCCAGCCAGGCCCGCATCGGCGGTGTCGCGCAGGAGGCGCCGGCCAGCGACGTGTCGCTGGTCGACACGGTTCTGGCCGCCGACACCGAGCGCGCCGAGCTGCTGGCCGAGGCCGAGACCGCCACCGATCCGCTGCGCATCGCCGAGGTGCAGACCCGGCTGAGCGACATCGACGCCTGGTCGGCAGAGGCGCGCGCGGCCTCGATCCTCAAGGGGCTGGGGTTCGACGACGACCAGCAGCAGCAGCCCTGTTCCGATTTCTCGGGCGGCTGGCGGATGCGGGTGGCGCTGGCCGCCGTTCTGTTTGCGCAGCCCGATCTGCTGCTGCTTGATGAGCCGACCAACTATCTCGACCTCGAAGGCGCGCTGTGGCTGGAGAACTACCTGGCGAAATACCCGTGCACGGTGATCATCGTCAGCCACGACCGCGGCCTCCTGAACCGGGCGGTCGGGTCGATCCTGCATCTGGAGGACCGCAAGCTCACCTATTACCAGGGGCCCTACGACCAGTTCGCCCGCCAGCGCGCCGAGCGGCTGGCCCAGGCCGAGGCGATGGCCAAGAAGCAGGAGGCGCGCCGCGCCCACCTGCAGTCCTATGTCGACCGGTTCCGCTACAAGGCGGACAAGGCGAAACAGGCCCAGTCGCGGATCAAGGCGCTGGCGCGGATGCAGCCGATCAGCTCGCCGCAGGAGGCGGCTCTGCGGGCCTTTACCTTTCCCGAACCCGAAGAGATGTCGCCGCCGATCATCAACCTTGAGGGCGGGATCACCGGCTATGGCGAGACCGAGGTGCTGCGCAAGCTGAACCTGCGGATCGACCAGGACGACCGGATCGCGCTGTTGGGCAAGAACGGCCAGGGCAAATCGACCCTGTCGAAACTGCTGAGCGACCGGCTGCCGCTGATGGCGGGGCGGCTGACACGCAGTCCGAAGCTGCGGATCGGCTATTTCGCCCAGCACCAGGTGGACGAGCTGCGCATCGACGAGACCCCGCTGGAGCATCTGCGCCGTTTGCGGCCCGGCGAAAGCCCGGGCAAGTGGCGGTCGCGGCTGGCCGGGTTCGGGCTGGTGGCGGCGCAGGCCGACACCGTGGTCGGGCGGCTGTCGGGCGGCCAGAAGGCGAGGCTGAGCCTGCTTCTGGCGACGCTGGACGCGCCGCATATGCTGATCCTCGACGAGCCGACCAACCACCTGGATATCGAAAGCCGCGAGGCGCTGGTCGAGGCGCTGACCGCCTATTCCGGCGCGGTGATCCTGGTCAGCCACGACATGCACCTGCTGAGCCTTGTGGCGGACCGCCTGTGGCTGGTGTCCGACGGCACGGTCAAGCCCTACGAGGGCGATCTGGACAGCTATCGCACGCTGCTGCTGGCGCGGGACAAGCCGGTGTCGAAACAGCCCGCCGCCGCCGCGCCCAAGCCGAAACGCCCGTCGCGCGAGGCGATGACCGCGCTGCGCGCCGAGGTGCGCAAGGGCGAGGCGCGGATCGAAAAGCTGAACGAGATGCGCGACAAGCTGGCCGAGAAACTGGCCAATCCCGCGCTCTACGAAGACGGCAAGCTGGGCGAGATGGAAGTCTGGCAACGCAAGTATGCCGAGGTGATGGAGGCGCTGGACCGCGCCGAAGAGCTGTGGATGAGCGCGCTGGAAAAGCTGGAGAAGGCAGAGGCGGCCTGACCGCCCCTGCCCCTGCCCCTACACGCGTCAGCCAAAGCGGGTCATCACGCCCCGGAACACCGTGGTAAAGGCATCGAGCCCGTGGCTGCCGCCATTGACCAGCTTGCGGGCCAGCCTGAGGTCGTCATCCGCAATGGCGGCGCGGATCTGGCTCTCCTTGTTCTTGAGGAACCGCGCGAGGATGCCCGAGGCGATCACCGGGTCGTTGGCCAGCTCGGGATCGCCGGTCAGGTCCTGGCCCAGCTGGGTGCCGATATTGCTGTAGTTGTAGCGCCCGGTCAGCTGGACAAAGCCGCGCCCCTTGAACCGGGGGCCGTCGCCGGGAACCGTGTTGCCCAGTTTCGCGCCCTTGGCGGTACCCGCATCATAGAGGTCGAACGGCGTGACCTTGGTGTTGTATTTGCTGATGTATTCGCTGATCGGCACAAAACCCGCGGTTTCGGCGTTGATGGTGCCCAGCGCCATGGCGATCATCGGCACATCGCCCAGATCGACCCGTTTCAGCGCGTCGCGGACCTGGGGCCAGTGTTTGTCGATGTTGGACCCCGCCGAGGGGTGAAACAGCGGTTTGATCCCGGCGGCGGTGATCGTTTCGGCCTGTTCGGCCGCCATCGTGACCGGACCGGCGGCGGTGGCAGAGACCGGCGCCAGAAAGGACACATGGGCGTGGCCGTCAGGGATGCCGTCCGCCTCGAGCGAGAGTTTCGTCCAGTCGCCGGAGGTACCCAGCGCCTGCACCACGGTGCCAAAGGGCATCAGCTGCATCTTGGCGAAATCGGTGCCGGGACCGGAGCGCAGGTAGAGCCCGCTGCGGGCGGTCACGGTCATCATGCCGGGGGGCGATGCGACGGGCGGCTGTACCGCCGCCATCACCGGCGCGGCGTTGACTGTGGCCATGTCGATACCCTTGGCCAGCTGTTCGGGCGCGAGATCCAGCTCGAAATGCATGGCGTCCTTGACCCCGTTCCAGGTGCCGCCCCATTCAAAAACCGGCACGCCCTCGACCGTGCGCACGGCGAGGATGTCGGCGATCATGCCCGGCGTCATGTCGGTATCGGCAAGGCCCGCCTTGACGTCCTTGGCGCGGGCCTTTTGCGTCGGCTTGTCCGAGAAAATCACCGGGCGGGTTCCGGCGTGATCCTTGTAGGGATTGGTGGTCCAGTTCACGTCGAGCGCGATGCCGTAGGAATGCAGGCTCTTGAGATTGGTGCCGCCGATGTTGCGGCAGTTGTAGGCGCCGGTGTCGCCGTTGCGCACCTTGTAGCCATGCGCCGCCATGATGGTTTCCAGCACCTTCCACGCGGCATCGGTGCCCGGCGCGATGCGGATCTTGTCCTTGAAGAACGCGATCTTTTTCATTGCGGATTTCTTGCATTCGTAAGCGCCCCACCACTGGCGCAGCTGGTCTGTCGAGGCCATGAGAATAGTCCTTTGAAAAATGGATCGTCTTGAAAAAGTGGCCGCATCCTATAGCAAAACCGTGTTTCGGCCAAATCGGGGCGGGCCTGCGCGGTTGCGCTGACCGCCCCTCACCCGCTAGAGCGGGGTATGGACAGCGCATTTCTCATCACCGCCTTTGTCACGCTTTTCGTGATCATCGACCCGATCGGGCTGATGCCGCTGTTCGTGGCCCTGACCCATGGCATGACGGCGGCGCGGCGGCGGTCGATCGGGCTGCGGGCCTGCGCGGTGGCGGCGGTGCTGCTGACGCTGTTCGCGGCCTTTGGCGAGAGCCTGCTGGGGTTTGTCGGCATCTCGATGCCCGCGTTCCGGGTGGCGGGCGGCATCCTGCTGTTCCTGACCGCGCTGGACATGCTGTTCGAACGGCGCGCCAAGCGGCGCGAGGACCAGACCGAGGAAGAGCGCCCCGATCCTTCGGTCTTTCCTCTGGCGATCCCGCTGATCGCCGGGCCCGGCTCGATTGCGACGATGATCCTGCTGGTCGGGCAACAACCCGGCCTGGGCGGTCTGCTGACGGTGCTGGGGGTGATGCTGGCGGTGCTGGCGGTGCTTTTGGTGCTGTTTCTGGCCGCCGGGCTGCTGGAGCGGATGCTGGGGCGCACCGGCATCAACGTGGTGACCCGGCTGCTGGGTATGCTGCTGGCGGCGCTGTCGGTGCAGTTCGTGCTGGACGGGCTGCGCGACTTTGGCTTTGCGGGCTAAAGCGTTTCGGGTTGATACTGAAACACCTTTCGCTGCCTTTCGCCGTTGGCTCAAACGCGAAACGCGTTCCACGATGTCTAAGGTAAAACCCGAAGCGCTCTAGTATTTTGCACCGCGCCGCATAGATGAATGCCATGATCTGCATGGGACATGACATATGAGCGGGCTGGATGGCGACAGCTGGGGCCGGTTGATCTATCTGGCGCTGCTGGGCAGCGTCATCGCCTTCTGGTTCTTTGTGCAGAACCGTCAGACGCTGGGCAAGACGCTGCAGCAGGCGATGGCCTGGGTGCTGATATTCATCGGCGTGATCGCGGTTGTCGGCCTGTGGGACGACATCCGCACGACGGTGCGCCCCAGCCTGGGCACGGTGACCGACAGCGGCGCCATCGAGGTGCCGCGCGCCCGCGACGGGCATTTCTATCTGACGCTCAGGATCAACGGCACGCCGATCGAGTTCATGGTCGACACCGGCGCCAGCCAGATGGTGCTGAGCGAGGGCGACGCGAAGCGCGCGGGCATAGACACCGGCGATCTGGCCTTTGTCGGGCGCGCGATGACCGCCAATGGCGAGGTGCGCACCGCGCCGGTGCGGCTGGACAGCGTCGCGCTGGGACCGGTCGAGGAACGCGACTTTTACGCCGCCGTGAATGGCGGCGATATGGGCGTTTCGTTGCTGGGCATGAGTTACCTGCAGCGCTGGGAACGGATCGAAATCACCGGCCGCGCGCTGGTCCTGGAGCGCTGAGCGCGCGATTCCGCCAAAGTTGACAGGGGCTTGGCCCGGTGCCAGTGTCGGGCCTGGAATTTGTTTCAGGCTGTTTTGTTAACGAGGTTTCCCATGCCCAATTCCCTGTCCCTCTCTGTTGTCGGCAAAGCCGGGGTCGATATGGCCGGTGTGTTTTCCGACCTGGCCGGCGGTCTGTTTTCCCAAAACGGCAGCGCGACCGGGGATACCGGAACGGCGCTGATGACCGATGCCAGCACCATGGAGCTGCGGATCGACTATGTCACCATCGGCGGCGAGATCCACGCCACCGGCCTGTCGCTGAGCGATGGCGGCACCGTGGTGGCGACCGGCAGCTTTTCCAGCCCCGAACCGCTGGGCTTTGCCAATTGGGCCTCGGCCCCCGATCCGGTCTTTGACGCGCTGCTGGGCGATACCGCGATCACGGTGAACGGCAAATCGGGCGATGACTGGGCCAGCGGGTCGATGTTTGACGATACTTTCAACATGAAGGGCGGCGACAATGCCGCCGCCGGGGGCGCCGGTGACGACATCATGCGCGGCGGCAGCGGCATGGATCTGCTGATCGGCGGGGCCGACGATGACCGGCTGCTGGGCGGCGCCAATGCCGACATGCTGATCTGTGGACCCGGCAACGATTTCGCCAATGGCGGCAGCGGCAACGACGTGCTGGTGTTCCAGGGCAGCGGCGCGAATTCGGCGCTGGGGGGGCTGGGCGACGACATCTTTATCTTCGACAGCTTCGCCAGCAGCGCCGGTGGCAGCCCCAATGTGCTGCGCACCACGGTGCGCGATCTGGATCCCGGTGATCTGCTGCTGTTCTGCGGCTTTGACGGCACCCTGCCCGCCACGGTCGAGGGCACAACGCTGGCCGATCTGGCCAATGGCACCATCGACGGGTTCCGCTGGGTCGAAAAGGCCAACGGCGTGGTGATCCGCGCCGGCGACAGCCGCATCCTGCTGCGCGGCCTGACGGCTGACGAGGTCGATCTGGACATGGTACTGTTCGCCGAACAGAGCGCCGCCGAGACGGTTGATCTGTTCGACAGCGCCAGCGCGGGCGGCACGCTGGGCACCCCGCCCGGCGGCGACCCCTATCTGACGATCACCATGACCAACGCCACCCGGGTCGGCAATGGCGATGACCTGATCGAAACCTATGGCGGCGATATTCTGGACTTCAGCTCCTCCGCCGGCGGGTCGCCCAACGTCTGAGGCAGCGGCCGTTTTCCGGTGCCCCGTGCCGCTTTGGCCCGGCCCGGCGCGTCCGACCGGATGCACGCGGAACAGACGCCAAAACCTGCCCGGCCAGCGCAACACCACCGACGCACGGTGGTTTACCCCGCCGCGTGTTGCGCCGTTTCACGCGACCCTGACGACCGCTGGACGGTTCACAGAACGCCTGCACGGCATCTGCTGGCAGGATGGTTCCAATGGGGTGCGGCAGGCGGGTGTTGACCTGAACCCGCGCAAAAAGAAAAGAGGCCGATCTCTCGGCCTCTTTCCAAAGTCATGTCGGTCCTGGCGGCGGCTTACTCCGCCTCTTCCAGTCCCAGCGCCACAAAGCGCGGCTCGCCGGCGCGGCGGACCAGCAGCAGCAGCGACTTGCGCCCGGCTTCCCTGGCATCCGCGATCCGGTCGTCCAGATCCTTGAGCGAGGTGACCTTCTGCTGGCCGGCCTCGGTGATCAGGTCGCCGGCGCGCAGCCCCTTCTCGAAGGCCTCCGTGCTTTCATCGACGTTGATCACAACCAGCCCTTCCATGCCATCGGGGATGCTCAGCTCGCTGCGCATATCCTCGGTGGGCACCGTCAGGGTCAGGCCCAGCACCTCTTTCTCGGCGCTCTCGGGGGGCTCGCCGCCGTCCATCGCCGCCGGAACCGGGCGTTCGGCTTCTTCGCGGCGCCCCAGCGTCACCAGAATCGTCTGGGTGGCGCCATCGCGGTACACCACGACCCGCACCGATTTGCCGACCGAGGTATTGCCGACCTGCTTGACCAGCGCGCGGGTGTCCTTCACGTCGACCCCGTCAAAGGTGACGATGACATCGCCCGCCTTCAGACCGGCCTCGCGCGCGGGGCCTTCCGGCACGTCGGTGATCATCGCACCGGCGACCTTTTCAAGGCCGATGGATTCGGCGATCTCGTCGGTGACATCCTGAATACGCACACCCAGCCAGCCGCGCCGCGTCTCGCCGAATTCCTTCAGCTGGTCGACCACCTTGCTGACCACGTTCGAGGCCATCGAAAACCCGATGCCGATCGAGCCGCCGTTGGGCGACAGGATGGCGGTGTTCACGCCCACGACCTGACCGTCCATGTTGAACAGCGGCCCGCCCGAGTTGCCCCGGTTGATCGCCGCGTCGGTCTGGATGTAGTCGTCATAACTGCCCGACAGCGCCCGGTTGCGCGCCGAAACGATGCCGACCGAGGCCGAGAACCCCTGCCCCAGCGGGTTGCCCATCGCCATCACCCAGTCGCCCACACGGGCGGTGTTGCTGTCGCCAAAGCTGACAAAGGGCAGCGGCGCGTCGGTTTCCACCTTGAGCAGCGCGATGTCGGTGTTGGGGTCGGTGCCGACCACTTTCGCGGGCAATTCCTCGCCCGAGAAGAATTCGATCTGGATCTCGTCGGCGCCTTCGATCACGTGGTTGTTGGTCACCACGTAGCCGTCTTCGGAGATCACAAAGCCCGAGCCCAGCGCCGAGGACCGGCGCGGCCGGTTCTGGTCGCGGTTGCGGTCCTGGAATTCACGAAAGAAATCCTCGAACGGCGAGCCGTCCGGCGCGATGCCCTCGGGCCCGGTGCGGCCTTCGACCAGCGTCGAGGTGGTGATGTTGACCACCGCCGGGCTGATCTTTTCGGCCAGCGGCGCGAGGCTTTCGGGCCTGGCCTGCGCGATCACCGCCTGCGCCAGAACCAGCGCAAAGGCGAGCATGCTGATCCAGAGCACCCGGACAGGCGTCACGAGCCCGCTGCGCTGGGTTTGTCGGGGGAGTGCCAATGGCTGCAATGGAGGTCTCCTTGTCATAGCCTGCGTGGGATGTGCGACCGGACCAAACCCACCCTTGGGGGTCTCTGGCCGCGAAACTGGGAACAATGTAGTCACTCCGCAGTCGCCCGCAACGAGTGTTGCACGGTTTCAACCGGATGTGAAACCCGTGTGAAGTTCCCAAACGTCAGGCGCAACCGCCGCATCGCGGGTTGCAGCGTGGGCCTGGGCGAAATCGCGCCGACCAGCGGGGCGGGAACGCCGGGACGCGGCCGGTGCCGGGGGCTCTGCCCCCGCCGCCCACAGGGCGGCTCCCCCGGAGTATTTTCCGAAGAGATGAAACAGCGGACAACCGCAGGGCGCGGGGCACCCGCGCGCTGCCCGGCCCAACAGGCCGAGAGGCATCTTTGATGCCGAAGGACCTGGCGGGAGCCGCACCGGCGGGATGCGGGAGCTGGCGCGCGAAGGGTCAGGCGCCGAGCTGATGGGCGATCCACAGCAGGATAAGCCCGCTGACCGATGCCAGGGCGCCGACCTGGCGGCGCGCGGGTTCCGGCAGGGCGCGCAGGGTCTCAAGCATGCGCTCGACAAGCGAAGGGGCCAGCACATAGACCAGCCCCTCCACGATCAACACCAGCCCGAGGGCCAGAAAGACGGTTGCGATCACTCCGACACCGGCGCGCTGCCGGCGCCCGTCTCCTGATCCTGCATCCGCTGGGTCTGTTGCGCGGGCTGCGACGACACCGCGCTGCGGCCTGCGCCCTCGGCGGACTTCAGGTAGTTGAAGAACTCCGAATCCGGCGACAGCACCATCGACGAATTGCCCTCCTGCAGCGACCGCTGGTAGGCAGTCAGCGAGCGGTAGAATTCAAAGAATTCCGGGTCCTTGCCAAAGGCCTGGGCGAAGATGCCGTTGCGCTGCGCATCCGCTTCACCGCGGATGATCTCGGCCTCGCGGCGCGCCTCCGACACCAGTTCGACCACGGTCCGGTCGGCCTGGGCGCGGACCCGCTGCGCGGCTTCCTCGCCTCGGGCGATCTCGTCGGCGGCCTCGCGTTCGCGTTCGGCGCGCATCCGGTTGAACGTCGCTTCCAGGTTGGCCTGCGGAAGGTCGGTGCGCTTGAGACGCACGTCGATGATCTCGAGCCCCAGCGCCCGCGCCTCGGTGATCGCGCCGTTGCGGATGCGCAGCATCAGCGTGGCCCGGTCCGACGACAGGATATCGTTGGAGTTCACCGAACCCAGCACCTCGCGGGTCTGGGCCCGCAGGATCGAATCGAGCCGCGATTCGGCCGTTGTCACCCCGCCGGCACCCACGGCCTGTCGGAACTGGCGCACATCGGCGATCCGGTAGCGGGCAAAGGCGTCGACCACCAGCCGGCGGTCATCGAGCGGCGTGACCTCGAGCGGGCCGACCTCGCGGCTGAGGATCCGGTCGTCATAGCGCACGACCTCCTGGATTAGCGGGATCTTGAAGGCCAGACCGGGATCTTCCTTGACCGTCACCACCCGACCGAACTGCAGCACCAGCGCCTTTTCGCGCTCGTCCACGATAAAGACCGCCGACAGCACCGCGACAATCGCGATCACCAGGACGGGCAGAAAGAATGTGGATTTCCGCATCAGTTCGACCCCCTGTTGCCGGTATTGCTGTTGCTGCGCAATTCGTTCAGCGGCAGATACGGCACCACGCCGGACCCGCCCCCGTTTTCATCCAGGATCACCTTGTCGACCCGGCCGAGGACCTCTTCCATGGTCTCAAGGTAGAGGCGTTTGCGGGTCACCTCGGGTGCCTTGGAGTATTCCTCCAGAACGGCGGAGAAGCGGCTTGCTTCACCTTCGGCCTCGTTCACCACCTGGGCGCGATACCCTTCGGCCTCTTCCAGCGTCTGCGCGGCTTCACCGCGCGCACCGGCCAGAACCCGGTTGGCATAGGCATCGGCCTGTTTCTCGAGCCGGTCGCGTTCCTGACCGGCCGACTGCACCTCGCGGAAGGCGTCCTTGACCGGTTCTGGCGGATCGGCGCCGTCAAAGTTCACCCGCACGATGTTCACGCCCGAGTTGTAGCTGTCCAGCGTGGTCTGGATCAGCTCGTTCAGACGGTCGGCGATGATGCCCCGGTCCCGGTTCAGGATCGGCGCCAGGTCCGACTGCGCGATGATCTCGCGCATGGCCGATTCCGACACCGCCTGGATGGTCAGACGCGGGTCGCGCAGGTTGAACAGGAACCCGGACGGGTCCGAGATGTTCCAGACCACCTGGAAATCGACGTCGATGATGTTTTCATCCCCGGTCAGCATCAGCCCGGCGTCGCCGCCGCGCGATCCCGCGCCGATCTGTTCGATCTGTTCCACCTTGACCGGGATCACCTCGCGCGTGACCACCGGCCAGGGCGCAAAGTTCAGGCCCGGATTGCCGATCGCCGAAAACTCGCCCAGGAACAGTTCGACCGACTGTTCTTCGGGTTTCACGGTGTAAAAGCTGGCCATGCCCCACAGCACCGCCGCGGCCACGACACCCAGCCCGATGGTGCCCTTGGTGAACATCGGGCCCGATCCGCCGGGCTTGCGCGGGCCATTGCCGCCGCCCGATCCCTGGCCGCCGCGCCCGCCCATCAGCACGCGCAGCTGTTCCTGGCCCTTTTTCATCAGTTCGTCGATCTCGGGGATCTGCGGGCCGCCGTCCTCGGGCCGCCGGCCACCACCGCCGCCGCCGCCGCCGCTTCCGTTGTTGCCGCCATTATCGCCGCCGTTGCCCCGGTTTCCGCCGCCCCCGGATGAGCCGCCGCCCCCCCAGGGGCCCCCGCTGTTGCCCGCCATTATTCGTTATCCTCTCTCAGTCCGCGCCCCGGAATTCGATCCGGCGGCGGTGTCCTTCATAACCTGTGTGCGCCGCGCTGCAAATCAAGCGGTGCGCGTCGGTGTCTTCATCGTCACGATTTCTTCGGACATGGTCGGATGCACCGCCACGGTCCGGTCGAAATCTTCCTTGGTCGCGCCCATCTTTACGGCGATACCGGCCAGCTGGATCATTTCGCCCGCCCCCGGCGCCACGATGTGACAGCCCAGGATCTTGCGGGTTTTCTGGCTAACCACCAGCTTCATCAGCACCCGGTCGGCCCGGCCTGCGAAACTCTGCTGCATCGGCTTGAAGCTGGTCGCGTAGACCTCGATCGGCTCCTGTTCGGCGGCGTCCTCTTCGGACAGGCCGACGGTGCCCATCTCGGGCTGGGTAAAGATCGCGGTCGGGATCAGATCGTGATCCACCGGTGTCGGGTTGCCCTTGAACACCGTCTCGACAAAGGCCATGCCCTCGCGGATCGCCACCGGCGTCAGGTTCACCCGGTCGGTCACGTCGCCGATGGCATAGACCGACGGCACGCCCGTCTGGCTGTAGTCGTCGACCACGATCTGCCCCTTGCGGCCGCGTTCGATGCCCAGGCCTTCCAGCCCCATGTCGTCGGCATTGGGTGCCCGCCCGGTGGCGAACATCACCTGATCGAACAGCCGCTCGGTGCCGTTGGTCGCTTTGACCCGGAACTGATCGCCCTCGCGCGTCATTTCAAGGATGTTGGTGCCCAGGTGCACGTCGATGCCCTTTTGGCACATCTCTTCGCAGATCAGGCCGCGCGCCTCGTCGTCGAACCCGCGCAGGATCTGCGCACCCCGGTAATACTGTGTCACCTTCACGCCCAGCCCGTGCAGGATGCCGGCGAATTCGCAGGCGATGTAGCCGCCGCCGATGATCAGGATGCTCTCGGGCAGCTTGTCGAGGTGAAAGATGTCGTTCGAGGTGATGCCCAGCTCCGCCCCCGGCAGATCCGGCTTGACCGGCCGCCCGCCGGTCGCGATCAGGATATGCTTGGCGCTCTTGCGGGTGCCATCGGCCAGCTCGACGGTATGCGCATCCACCAGCCTGGCGCGCTGGTCGAATGTCTCGACGCCGCTGTTGGCCAGCAACCGGCGATAGACCCCTTCGAGCCGGTCCAGCTCCGCCTCCAGCTTGCCCCGGAACGCGGTCCAGTCGAAATCGCCCGGCGTGATGTCCCAGCCATAGCTGCGCGCATCCTCGACCATGTCGCCATATTCACTGGCAAACACCATGAGCTTTTTCGGCACGCAGCCCCGGATCACGCAGGTGCCGCCATAGCGGTCTTCCTCGGCCAGTGCCACCTTTGCGCCCGTGTCCCCGGCCGCCACGCGGGCCGCGCGCACGCCGCCCGATCCGCCGCCAATGACAAAGAGATCGTAGTCAAAGCTCATTCAGTCGTCCTTAATCCGCAAGATCGGTGAACAGGTTGTCGCTTTCGACAAAGTCCAGCCGGTCATGCTCTACCGTGCCTTCGTTGATATCGCGCACCTCGACCCGGCCGTCGCCATAGCCGATGATGACGGTGTCACAGATATCTATGAACAGCCCGTTTTCAACCACGCCGGGCATCTGGTTCAGCACCAGCGCCAGCTGGCGCGGGTTGCCGATCCGCTGCAGGTGCAGGTCCAGGATATGGTTGCCCTCGTCGGTGACGAACGGCGCGTCGCCGTTCATCCGCATGCTTGACTGGCGACCCAGCACATCCATGGAAATAAGGGTTTCCTCGATCAGCGCCTGCGTGGTCTGCCAGCCAAAGGGGATCACCTCGACCGGCAGCGGAAAGGCACCCAGGGTTTCGACCTCCTTGCCGACATCGGCAATCACGACCATTTGATCGCTGGCGGTGGCGACGATCTTTTCCTGCAGCAGCGCGCCGCCGCCGCCCTTGATCAGGTTCAGATCGCCATCGAATTCATCGGCCCCGTCGATGGTGATGTCGAGCCAGCGCGCCTCGTCGAGGCTGATCACTTCGATGCCCACGTCACGGGCCAGCTCGGCGGTGCGGGTCGAGGTCGGCACGCCGCGAATCTTCAGCCCCTCGTCGCGCACCATCTCGCCCAGGCAGCGCACCAGCCAGGCGGCGGTGCTGCCGGTGCCGAGACCCACGCGCATACCGTCCTCGACCATGTCGGCGGCGCGTTTGGCGGCCACGAATTTGGCCTTGTCGATGGGGGAAAGTTCTCCGGTCATGGCAGCGACTCCGGTTGTTGGTTTCCGGCCTTATAGGCGCAAGCGCGGCCGAGCGCGAGACCCCTGTGCCATTCCCCAACGAGAAGCCCGCCGCCCGCGTGCCCGACAGCGCAAAACGGCTGAACGCACGGGCAGGTTCGGCCGACCCAGCCGCCGCGCGCCCGGTGCCAACGGCGCGGCCGGGATCACCCCGCCGCCGCAGGTATCGACCCGCTCCGATACGAGGCAGCCGCCCTAACTCTCCGGCACCGGCCGCGCCATCGTCGCGGCGATCTCTTCGAGGCTGACCCAGCCGTCCCGGTCCGGATCGGCCAGCATCACCCAGCGATAATCCTGCGCCCATTTTTCGTTCAGCGACCGGCGCGCGGAGGCCTCGGCGCAGTCGCGCAGTTCTTGCGCGTCGACCACCCCGTTGCCATCGCCGTCGGCGTCGCGCTGCAGATGCACCAGCCGGGCGCGCAGGCGGGCCGAAAGGGTCGGCAGCACCGCGCCGACCTCCTGCCGGCTGACCTCTGCGTCATTGTCCAGGTCGGCCACCTGCAGCCACCGCAGATGCGAAGACCGGCTGGCCGCCCGGCGTACGGCGATCATCCGGGCGATGCCCTCGCTGTCGATCCGGCCGGACTGGCCGTGACCGATGATCGCCTCGCTCGCCAGATCATGGAAATCATCGGGCCGGTCCCGGAACAGATCCAGCGCCGCCGCCTCCAGGCTCAGCGCCGCGCTGGCCTCATCCGGCCCTTCGGCCAGTGCCGCGACGCCGCCCCCGCCCCACAGCCAGACCGCCAGCATCACACGCGCGCAAAAATTCCGCATCGAACCGCTCCCTGTTGTGCGGCAACAGCTTTGCCCGGCTGGATTTAGAAACGGTGAACCAAACCCGCGACACCGCCCTGCCGGACCGGGCCGCTTTATCGCCACGCGCCCGGGCGACAGCCGGCCAGTCACGCCAACACGACATACCGTTGCCTCAGCGATCGCTTCAGACGCTGCATGGCGACGCCCGTGCGCAGGATCGACCGCGCGGCGCGCCATTGCGCCCCATGCGCCAGCTCCGGGAACAGGTTGAATAGGTCGCCCCGTTTGTCCGCCGGCAGCGCCTTCAATGCCATCGGCCCGGGCAGCATGCTTTCGACCGCCGCGCCGTTTGCCGAAATGATCTCGTGCCGGGCAAACACGAGGTGATGATAGCGCACCCGCGCCCTCGGGGCCGGCGCCACGTCCCATGATCCGGCGTTCAGCGCCTTTGCCGCGAGAAGACGCGGCGTTGCGGTACACTCCAGCATGGCGGCCATCGCGCCGCGCGCCGCCCCCCGCGCACCCTGGCCAATCAACACGCGATGCTGCGGGCTCACCTCAAGCGGCGCATCATTGCCCAGCACCCCGGCCCCCAGCCGGACGGGCGCAGTCTGGCCCAGCCCCCGCACGGTCTGATGCGCCGTCCAGACCAGCGGTTGAGCCCCGTGATCGAGCGTTTCCACCAGGTCACCCGGCCTCAGCCTCTCGACCGGCACCGCGCCGCCCGGTGTGGCGATCCGCGTTCCCGACACGAAACAGACGACCAGCTGGGAATACGAAACAACCGGGTCGTTGCTGCCGCCCGAGATGATCTCGTACGTCACATCCTCGGCCAGCCGGGATTCGGCGGTAAAACCCTGAACGTCGCCCCGGAACTCCAGGGCATAGATCGTTATCTGTTCGGACGGGTCGGTCGACCCGACCGGGCGCACGACATAGGCGTATTCGGTGTGGACGGCGTCTCCGGCGCTCCAGTTCGTGCCGTTGAATGACACCCCCGCGTTCAGGTCCTGCGAGCGATCTCCGTCTTCGAGAACGGTGTCGCCGTCGTCGACGGTGATCTCGGTCCACGCGCTGCTACCGGAAATCGTGAACTGCGTATTGTTCGAAATCGCGTGGTGGTTCCGCACCGAATTCGACGCAAAGGGATCCGGCCCCGAGATCGTCAGGTCGGATATGGCGATGGCGTCGAAACTGTGGACAGGCATGGGGTCACCGGCTCTTTTTCTTCTTTCCTAGCGAGACCAGGTGAAGAAAGAGCAAAGAGCCGCCAGATCGCCTCTGGCCTCCGCCGCGCGCATTTCACCCGCAAACTGTCGCAAACCGGCGACAGATCCGGTGCGCGGACGCTACAACAGAGGCATGACCGCGCCCTATCGCCTTCATTACGCCCCCGACAACGCCTCGCTGATCGTGCGGCTGGCGCTTGAAGAGATGCGCCTGCCCTATGCCACCACGCTCGTCGACCGCACGCGCGCCGAACAGCGCGGCGCGGCCTATCGCGCGCTCAATCCCCACGGGCTGATCCCGGTGCTGGAAACGCCGCAGGGGCCGCTGTTTGAAACCGGCGCCATCCTGCTGTGGCTGGCCGATACACACGGCGCCATGGCCCCCACGCGCGACCATCCCGACAGGGGCGGTTTCCTGAAATGGCTGTTCTTCACCGCCAACACGGTGCAGACCGAATTGCGGATCCTGTGCTATCCCGACCAGTACACCGGCCCCGAGCCCGCCCAATCGGCCCTGTGCGCCCGGCTTGAGACGCGGCTGCGGACCCACCTCGGCCAACTCGACGCCGTGGCGGCACAAAACCCGGCCTGGCTCGACCCTGCCGCGCCCTCGGTCCTGTGTTACCACCTGGCCTGCCTGATGCGGTGGATGGCGCTCTACCCCCGGAACCGCGACCGCAGCTGGTACCGTCTCGCTGACACGCCCCACCTTCTGGCCCTGCTGACCGCGCTCGAACAGCGCCCCGCCGTGCGGGCCGCCCAAACCGTCGAAGGGCTGGGGCCCACCCCCTTCACCCGGCCCTCCCACGCCAATCCCCCCGAAGGAAGCGCCACCTGAAATGTTCCTCTCTGTCTTTGACATGTTCAAGGTCGGCATCGGCCCCTCTTCCTCCCACACCATGGGGCCGATGGTCGCCGCCGCCCGCTTTCTCGACGCCATGCGCGCCGCGCCCTTCGCCTGCCACGGGCTGCGCGCCTCGCTGCATGGCTCGCTTGCCTTCACCGGCGTCGGCCACGCCACCGACCGCGCCACCATCCTCGGGCTGGCGGGTTTTCACCCCGAAACCTACGTGGCCGAGGCGGCAGAGGCCGAACTCGCCCGCATCAAAACCGACCATACCCTGCACCCCGACGGGCTGCCCGCCCTGCGCTTTGACCCCGACAGCGACCTGATCTTCGACTACGACCGCGCCCTGCCGGGCCATGCAAATGGCATGATCCTGATGGCCACCGATGCACAGGGCGACGTCATCCTGCAGGAAACCTATTACTCCATCGGCGGCGGTTTCGTCCTGACCGAAGCGGAACTGGAGGCCGGCAAGGCCACCGACGAAGGCGCGCCGGTGCCCTACCCGTTCAAATCCGCCGCCGAGATGCTCGATATGGCCCGCGCCAGCGGCCTATCCATCGCCGCCATGAAACGCGCCAACGAGGTGTCGCGCCATGGCGATATCAACTTTCGCACCCGCACCGCCCGCATCTGGCAGGTGATGACCGACTGCATCGACCGTGGTCTGGCGGGCGACGGCATCCTGCCCGGCGGGCTCAAGGTCAAACGCCGTGCCGGGGGCATTCACCGGGCGCTGCTGGCCGAACGCGGCCAGAACCTCTCGGCCCCGCACACCATCAACGACTGGATCAGCGCCTATGCCATGGCGGTGAACGAGGAAAACGCCGCCGGCGGCCAGGTCGTCACCGCGCCCACCAACGGCGCCGCCGGCGTGCTGCCCGCCACCCTGCGCTATTACCTAGACCACGTGCCCGGCGCCGCCCCCTCCCATGTCGAGGATTTCCTGCTGACCGCCGCCGCCATCGGCGGGCTGGTCAAGTTCAACGCCTCGATCTCGGGCGCCGAGGCCGGCTGCCAGGCCGAGGTCGGATCGGCCGCCGCCATGGCCGCCGCCGGGCTCTGCGCGGTGATGGGCGGCACCCCGGAACAGGTGGAAAACGCCGCCGAGATCGCGCTGGAACACCACCTGGGCATGACCTGCGACCCGGTGCGCGGGCTGGTGCAGGTGCCCTGCATCGAACGCAACGGCCTCGGCGCGATCAAGGCCGTCTCCGCCGCCAGCCTCGCCCTGCGCGGCACCGGCGACCACTTTGTCCCGCTCGACGCCTGCATCGAAACCATGCGCCAGACCGGTCAGGACATGAGCGAGAAGTACAAGGAAACCGCTTTGGGCGGGCTCGCCGTCAACGTGCCCAACTGCTGAGCGACCCGCCGGAGCCGGCGTACCGGCACACGTTAACCATTTTGAGCGGAAGCTTGCGCTGACCTTAGGTTAACGCAACCTTTGCTTGCGCCTCGCGCGGTGCAACCATAGCGTTCCTGCATGACGCGTGACAAACCTGTACTTGGTATCCTCCTGATGCTCGGCTTCTGCGCCGTTGCCCCGTTGGGCGATGCAGTGGCGAAACTGCTGGGCCAATCCGTTCCCATCGGCCAGCTTTTGCTGCTGCGCTTTGCGATCCAGGCGATTGTGCTGATCCCGCTGGTGTTTCTCACCAACCGGCTGTGGCGGATGCGCGGCCGGGTTCTTAGGCTGACGGCCTTGCGCACGCTGCTGCATATCGCCGGGATCGGGGCGATGTTCACGGCGCTGAAATACCTGCCGCTGGCCGATGCCGTCGCGATCGCCTTCGTGATGCCCTTCCTCATGCTGCTGCTGGGTAAATTCGTGCTGGGCGAAGAGGTCGGCCTGCGCCGGATCCTCGCCTGCGTGGTGGGGTTCGTGGGAACGCTGCTGGTGATCCAGCCCAGCTTTGCTGAGGTCGGCTGGCCCGCGCTCTGGCCGCTGGCGGTGGCGGTGGTCTTCTCGCTGTTCATGCTGGTGACCCGCCAGATCGCCAAAGAGACTGACCCCATCGGCCTGCAGGCGGTCAGCGGCGTGATGGCCGTGGCGGCGCTGGTGCCGCTGGTGCTGCTGGGCGACGCGGCCGGGATCGGGCCGCTGACGCTGATCGTGCCCGATGCCCGCGAATGGCAGCTGCTGCTGGCCATCGGGCTGCTCGGCACCACCGCGCATCTGCTGATGACATGGTCGCTGCGCTATGCGCCCTCGGCGACGCTGGCTCCGATGCAATATCTCGAAATCCCGGTGGCCACCGCCTTTGGCTGGCTGATCTTCCACGATCTGCCCAATGCGCTGGCCTCTGTCGGCATCTGCATCACCGTCGGCGCGGGGCTGTATATCGTGCTGCGCGAACGCGCCCAGGCACGCGCCGCCAGCGCGCTCGCCGAACCGGCCGAGGCCCCAGTCTAACCCGTCTAAGCCCGTCAACCCGTCAGGCCGGCGATCACCGCGTCCAGCGCCCGGCGCGGAACGATCACCAGCAGGCCCGCGCCATCCACCTCGATCCGCACCGGGCCCAGCGCCCGGTTCGATGTCCCGACCCGGCCAACCGGCGACAGGCTCAGCCCGTCAATAGGCCATTTCAGCCCCTCCGACCGGCCGGTTACCGGCGCCATCGGAAACAATGACACCACGTCGCCCGGCGCCAGGGCGAGCCGCACGGACCGTGGCGCGTGAAACACCACCTCTTCCGGCCCCAGCAGAACGCAGGCCGGCCCGACCTGCCGGGCCAGCACGCCAAAGGCCGCCAGCTGGTGGTCGATCCGCGCCCCCAGGAACCCGACGCCCAGCACCAGCGGCGCCCGGATGCTGCGCAGCGCCTTGTCGAAATCGGTGCTGTCCTGTTCATGGATCGGAAACAACCGCCCGTCGGGGATCTGCGCCCGCGTCCGCGCGTCCAGCGAATCGAAATCGCCGATCACCGCCTCGGGCATCCGCCCCGCCGCCAGCGCCTGCGCCGCGCCGCCGTCCGCCGCCACCAGCAACGGCGCCCGCTTCAGCGCCGTATCCAGGTCGCCCGCCCCCAGGGATCCGCCCCCGATCAGCGTAACGGGCGATGATGTCTCAACAATCGGCGTGCTCATGCGCGCATTAATGCCGATTCTGGAAACAGATCACAATCTAGTCACAAAATGATACGGTCAGTTGCACAGATTCGGGCCGAATTTGTCGCCTCGGACATGGTAAACGGGTTCAATAACTTTGTAAGAGGACGAGCATCCCATGGTACACAGCAACAAAGTGTTGACCGTTTCCTACGGCACGTTTTCGTGCACCCTCGAAGGGTTCGAGGATTCCTTCGACACGATGAAAGCCATTGCCGAGTATTTCCGGGACCTTGCCGCCGACGACAGGTATTTCGGCGCCGAGCCCCCGCAACCTGACGCCGAGATGCTCGCCCGCATCGCACAGCGTGAGATTTCCCGCCAGGTCGAAGCCCGGCAGGAAGCCACCGGCATCGTGCTGAGAGCGGCGGACGCCACCCAGACGGCGCCCCCTGCCGCTCCCGAACAGGCCCCCGAAAAGGCGCCCGAACCGGTCGCAGAAGCCGCGCCCGCGGTGCTGCCGACCCCGGTTGCCGAGGTTGCCGAGGTTGCCGAACCGGAAGCGGCCGAGGTCGCGGTAGAGCCCGCCCCCGAACCGGTTGCCCAAGCCGAACCGGAAGTGGCAGCGGAAGCCGAGCCGGAAGTGATGACCGAAGCGGAATCCGAAGCCGAACCGGAAGCGGTCGCGGAAACGGTTGCCGAGGCCATCGCCAATGTGGAACCGGAGCCCGAGGCCGACGCACCGCAGGCCGAAATCGAAGACGCGCCCGAAGCGGAAGCCGTCGCAGAGGCCGAAGCCGAGCCGGTCGCCGAGGCAGAGCCGATCGAGGCCGAGCCGGTCGAGGCAGAACAGCCCGCTCCTGCCCCCGACAGCATCGCCGCCAAGCTGCAGCGCATCCGCGCCGTGGTGTCGCGCAACGAACAGATGGCCGCCGAGGAAGAGGACTACTCCGAAGACCAGCACGCCGACGGCTTTGTCTCCGAGGCCGCCTCCGAGATCACCGCCGCACTGGACATCGACGAAGACGACGCCACCGAGGCGGACAGCGATGACGAAGTCGACAGCATCCTGCGGGCGATGGACGCCGTCGCGGATGCCGAGGACGACGCGGCCGAGCAAGACGCGGCCGAAGAGGAACAGATTGCCCTGACCTCCGACATCGCATCTGCCCAGGATCAGGCGGAACTTGAGGCCGCGGAAGACGAGGTCGCAGAATACGAGGCCGAGGAAGAGGCCGCGCCCGAAGCACCCGCCGCGCGCATTCTCAAGGTCAAGCGTGCCGATTTCGAAGCCGCCCTTGCCGCCGGCAACATCGAGGAAGTCTCTGACGAAGACGAGGACGAGGACGAAGACGTCGCCTCCGCGCCGCTCAGCGGCAGCTCGCTGTCGCCCGAGGAAGAAGCCGACCTGCTGCGCGAACTGGCCGAAGTCGAAGCCGAGGTCGAAGCCAGCCGTTCGGCGGATGACGACGCGGACATCGACAGCGATGACGACGACGCCGATCTCGACGACGACGCCGAGGCAGCGGGCGAGAACCTCTTCGCCGCAGACGACGACGAGGAAGAAGCCCCTGCCAGCCCCGCCCGCGCGGCCCAGTCGCTGGCGTCCGAGACCGAACAGGACGACCTGTCGCGCCTGATGGACACCGCCGACGAGAAACTGGGCGATCCCGAATCCAGCTCGAACCGCGATGCCTATTCGCAGCTGCGCGCCGCCGTGGCCGCCGCCGAGGCCGAGCGGTCCGCCGGCGGCACCGTGGGCAGCCACACCGACGACGATCCCTATCGCGAGGACCTGGCCAACGTGGTGCGCCCGCGCCGTCCGGTGACCACCGAGATCCGCCCGCGCCGCCCCGACGCCGGCTCCAAGCCCGCGCCGCTCAAGCTGGTGGCCGAACAGCGGGTCGACGAAGGCGCCATGACCCGTGGCCCCGTGCGCCCGCGCCGGATCAGCACCCTGCTCGACGACCCGGCCCCGACCGGCGTGGAAAAGGACGGCTTTGCCGAATTCGCCGCAGAAGCCGGCGCCACCGAGCTGCCCGACCTGCTCGAAGCGGCCGCCGCCTACATGAGCTTTGTCGAAGGCCGCGACCAGTTCTCGCGCCCGCAGCTGATGAACAAGGTGCGTCAGGCCGAAACCCGCGAGTTCAACCGCGAGGACGGGCTGCGCTCTTTCGGCCAGCTGCTGCGGGACGGCAAGATCGAGAAAACCGGCGGCGGACGGTTCACCGCCTCGGGCGAAATCGGCTTCCGCCCGGACGGCAAACGCGCCGCCGGCTGAACCGCCGACGCGACGAACGAAAAAGGGCGCTCCGCAGCTTTGCGGGGCGCCCTTTTCTTTAGGTATCGTTAAAGTCCGGCCTTGTACAAAACGTCAAAACCGCCTGCGCGGGTCTGTACAAAACGGTCAAAACCCTGCGGCTACTCCTTGGTCGCGGCTTCCGGGTCTTCCTTGCCGACACCGCGAAACACGAACTTGAACGGCAAAACCCAGACGATCCCCAGCGCCACATAGATCACGAACTCCAGCCACAGCGGCGGACGATCCAGCAGGTTCAGCACCGTCACCACCGCAACGACATAGAGCGGCATCCCGACCAGCAGGATCACCAGCGACCAGCGCCGTCGAGCTTTGTAGCTCAAGCCTTTGTTTTCATACGACATCAGTCAGCAAACGGATCAGTGACAAGAATCGTGTCCTCGCGCTCGGGCGAGGTGGACAGTAGCGCGACCGGGCATTGGATCAACTCCTCGACCCGGCGCACGTATTTGATCGCATTCGCCGGCAGATCGGCCCAGCTGCGCGCGCCTTCGGTGGATTCGCTCCACCCCGGCACCTCTTCATAAATCGGCGTGCAGCGCGCCTGCTGGTCCGCCGCCGTCGGCAGATAGTCCAGCGTTTCGCCGTCCAGATCGTAGCCGACACAGATTTTCAACGTTTCGAAACCGTCCAAAACATCCAGCTTTGTCAATGCGATACCGCTCACACCTGAAGTGGCGCAGGTCTGCCGCAGCAGCGCCGCGTCGAACCAGCCGCAACGCCGCTTGCGGCCCGTGGTGGTGCCGAATTCATGGCCCCGCTCGCCCAGCCGCTGGCCGTCCGCGTCGTGCAACTCGGTCGGGAACGGCCCTTCGCCGACGCGGGTGGTATAGGCCTTGACGATGCCCAGGACAAAGTCGATGGAGTTCGGCCCGATGCCGACGCCCGTCGCCGCCTGACCGGCGATCACGTTGGACGAGGTGACAAAGGGATAGGTGCCGAAATCAATGTCCAGAAGCGCACCCTGCGCCCCTTCGAACAGGATGCGCTTGCCCGCTTTTCTCTTTTCGTTCAACACCTTCCAGACCGGAGCTGCAAAGGGCAGGATCTTGGGCGCGATCTCTTTCAACTCAGCGATCAGCGCGTCGCGGTCGACCGGTTCGATGCCCAGCCCCTTGCGCAGCGGGTCGTGGTGCTGCAGCGCCCGGTCCACCCGTGCCTCCAGCGTGGCGTCATCGGCCAGGTCCGCCACCCGCACCGACCGGCGCCCGACCTTGTCCTCATAGGCCGGCCCAATGCCGCGCCCGGTGGTGCCGATCTTGGTGCCCTTGCTGGCGGCCTCTTCGCGGGCGCGGTCCAGCTCGCCGTGGATCGGCAGGATCAGCGGCGTGTTCTCGGCAATCATCAGGGTTTCAGGCGAAATATCAACGCCTTGCGCCTGCACGGTCTCGATCTCGCCGACCAGGTGCCAGGGGTCCAGCACCACGCCGTTGCCGATCACCGACAGCTTGCCGCCGCGCACCACGCCCGAGGGCAGCGCGTGCAGCTTGTAGACCTTGCCGTCGATGACCAGCGTGTGGCCCGCGTTGTGGCCGCCCTGGAACCGCGCGATCACATCGGCGCGCTCGCTCAGCCAGTCCACGATCTTGCCTTT
The DNA here is from genome assembly GCF_020171285.1 of Seohaeicola saemankumensis. GTDB lineage: Bacteria > Pseudomonadota > Alphaproteobacteria > Rhodobacterales > Rhodobacteraceae > JAIUZI01. Next base: position 141,782 of record NZ_JAIUZI010000002.1, on the reverse strand, counting down.
TCCCTCGTCGCCCCACTGGGCGCCGACAACGACGACGTTGGCCATATCCGGTCCTTTAAATTGAGATCAAACCCGCGCCCGTATACCGATGCGGCTGCAACAGTAAAACCGGAAATTCGTCGCAAGGCCGCTGGGGACTGGACACAAACCCGACAATGCGCGACTCTGACCCGCAAAAAAGTGAGGCGGATCGGATCAATGGGCATGTTCCTGAGGTGGCTGTTTGCTTTCGGGCTGCTGGCGCTCACCTATAATCCGACGGAGTGGAATTTCGTGCGATGGGCGCTCGAGAACTACGAGCGCTACCTCTCTGTGACGGTGCTGATGGGGCTGATTCTGGTGATCGGCTATATCATCTACCTGCGCGCGACCGTCCGTTCGATCGGCGGGTTCGGCATGTTTCTGGTGCTGGCGGTGGTCGGCGCCCTGCTATGGGTGCTTTATGATTTCGGGCTGCTGGACCTGGAAAACCAGGACCTGAACGTCTGGCTGGGCATCTTCTCGTTGTCGGTTGTGCTGGGCATCGGGCTCAGCTGGAGCCACGTGCGCCGGCAACTGGCCGGGCAGCATGATGTCGACGACATCGACGAGTAACACGGGCTAATCGGCCAGCCTGACCGGATCGCCATGCGGGGTGGCCAGATAGGCCGCCTCCCAGGCGGCCCGCAGGCGGTCCACTTCCTCAGGAGCGGCCTGACCGAGATCATTCAGAAGCATCTCAAGCGTTTCCAGCCAGCAGTTGAAGTAATCCGCGCCGCCATCCAGATCGCGCTCAAGCCCGTGACGCGCCAGCGTGGCCGAGAACCGCGCCGCCCAGTCCGGCCAGTCAAACAGACCGGTTTCGTTCAGATGGACCGTCAGGGCAAAGACCTGCCCGTGCCAGGGCTCCAGAAACACGGGTTCGGGGGCGCCGGTCATGCGGGCTCCAGGTAAGATTGCCAGAGATCCAGAATGACCTCGTCACCGGGATGTTCGGTCTGCGCCCATAGCTCGGTCGCCTTGAACCGCACCGCGTAGAGCGGCTCGGGCGCTTCGCCCAGTCCGTGCGCGTTGCTGTCGGGCAGAACATGGGTGCCGTGACACCGCAGCACATAGCCCAGCGCGCCGGCGGCGTATCCGGGCAGCCGGGTATGTCCGCCCTCGACCAGCTGGCTGTCGGCCGGATGGCGGGTGCGCACGGCCTGCCCCGGCACAAAGGCCTGCGCCGGGCCGCTCGGGCGGTCCGCCGCGCTGCCGCGGGCCAGAACCCCGGCCACGTCCGCGGCCTTCAGAACCCGCGCGGCCAGCGTATGCGGGCTCTCGTCACCCTCGCCGCCATCGCCGCGCAGGTCTTCGCGGCTGAGCACGCCGGTTTCGACCAGAAGATCGGCCAGCCCCGCGATCCATTTCTCGAAATAGGTGAACCGCGCGTAATCCGCAGGTGCCAGCCCCTCGCGGGCGCGGCGCGACATGTCGATGTTCCACTGGCCCAATGCGCCGGTGGCCAGCGTCAGCGCCAGCGCCCTTTGCTGCCACTCCTGCCCAAGCTGCGGAATGCCCTGCGGTTCCGGGCTCACTGGGCCGTCGCCGAACCGGCCGCCCATGTCATGTACCCGGCTCATTGCCCCGGCTCCCGCGCCAACCCGGTGCCGATCATGCTGTCGCGCGTCACCAGATCGGCCAGCGCCGCCTCGTCCATCCCCTCGGTGCCCTCGGGCCGCATCGGGATCACCAGATAGCGGACCTCGGCGGTGGAATCCCAGACCCGGACCGACGTCTCGGCGGGCAGGCTCACGCCGAACTCGGCCAGAACCTTGCGCGGCTCGCGCACCGCGCGGGACCGGTAGGCGTCGGATTTGTACCAGCCCGGCGGGATGCCCAGCAACGGCCACGGGTAGCAGCTGCAAAGCGTACACACGACCATGTTGTGCCGGTTCGGGGTGTTCTCCACCGCCACGATATGTTCGCCCTGCCGGCCAAAGAAGCCGAGGTCGGCGACAACCGCGGTGGCGTCATCCAGCAGGGCCGCGCGGAACGCCGGATCGCTCCAGGCCCGCGCCACCACCTGGGCGCCGTTCCTGGGGCCGATCCGATTCTGGTAGGTGTCGATGATCTCGTCCAAAGCGGCCGGATCGACCAGCCCCTTGCGGGACAACAGGGTTTCCAGGGCCCGCACCCGCAGCGCCGGATCCGGCGGCAGCAGGGCGTGGGGGTGATCGTGGTCGTGATGATCGTGTGGCATGAAACGACTGTGCGGCTTTGCCCGGCTGCTGTCCAGCCCGGCGACACGCCCGGCCGACGGGCATGGCGGGTGCTTGCCGCACCGTTCCTTGGCGAGCGGAGGCGGGCGCGGGGCAACTCATCCCTTGCCCCCTGCCCCAAACTTGCCTACATACCCCGCGATACACGCCAACCGCCGCAGGTCTTCATGGAAAACGTCGTTCTCATCATCCACCTTCTTCTGGCTCTGGGCCTGATCGCCGTCGTCCTGATGCAGCGGTCCGAGGGCGGCGGGCTTGGCATGGGTGGCGGCGGTGGCGGCGCCATGACCGGACGGGCGGCGGCAACCGCGCTGGGCAAGGTGACCTGGGTGCTGGCAGCGGCCTTTATCGTGACCTCGATCACGCTGACCATCATCGCGGCACAGAATGCCTCGGGGTCCTCGGTCATTGACCGTCTGGGCGTTCCGGCGGCCACGGAAACCGAGAGCGAACCGCAGGTACCGGGTCTGCCCGCAGGCGACAGCCTGCTGCCGCCGGCCGAAGGCGACACCGGTCCGCTGGTCCCCCGCGCGGATTAATCCGCGCGGAAACTACAACACCTTGAAGATGGAATTGGGCCTGCAACAGCATCTTGCGGTTCTCTTGCGCTGATCGCGCGAATCCTTTATACGTGAAATCCCGTGATGCTGCGGTTTTCGACACCGCTCTGGGCATTCCAAAATTGGCGAATCACAGTCTACTCACGGGGGCAGCCGAACACTCATGGCGCGTTACATCTTTATTACTGGCGGCGTTGTCTCCTCTCTGGGCAAAGGGCTGGCTTCGGCCGCGCTCGGGGCCCTGCTGCAAGCCCGTGGATTCTCGGTTCGGCTGCGCAAGCTCGACCCCTACCTGAACGTCGATCCCGGCACGATGTCGCCGTTTGAACACGGCGAGGTCTTTGTCACCGACGACGGCGCCGAGACCGATCTGGACCTGGGCCATTACGAACGGTTCACCGGCGTGGCCGCGCGCAAGACGGACTCGGTCAGCTCGGGGCGGATCTATTCCAACGTGCTGGAAAAGGAACGCCGGGGCGATTACCTGGGCAAAACGATTCAGGTGATCCCGCATGTGACCAACGAGATCAAGGATTTCATCGGCATCGGCGATGACGAGGTCGATTTCATGCTCTGCGAGATCGGCGGCACCGTGGGCGACATCGAAGGCCTGCCGTTCTTTGAGGCGATCCGCCAGTTCGGCCAGGACCGCCCGCGTGGCCAGTGCATCTTTATGCACCTGACCCTGCTGCCCTACATCAAGGCCAGCGGCGAACTGAAAACCAAGCCGACCCAGCACAGCGTCAAGGAGCTGCGCTCGATCGGGCTGGCACCCGATATCCTGGTCTGCCGCTCCGAAGGCCCGATCCCGGAGAAGGAACGCGCCAAGCTGGCGCTGTTCTGTAACGTGCGCCCCGACGCGGTGATCGCCGCGCAGGACCTCAAGTCGATCTACGAGGCGCCGCTGGCCTATCACCGCGAGGGGCTGGATCAGGCGGTGCTGGACGCGTTCCAGATCACCCCGGCCCCCAAGCCGCAGCTGGACCGCTGGGAAGACGTCGCCGACCGCATCTATAACCCCGAAGGCGAGGTACGCGTCGCCATCGTCGGCAAGTACATCCAGCTGGAGGACGCGTACAAGTCGATTGCCGAGGCGCTGACCCACGGCGGCATGGCCAACCGGGTCAAGGTCGTCGCCGAATGGATCGATTCAGAGATCTTCGAAGGCGAGGACCCCGCGCCCTATCTGGAAAACTTCGATGCGATCCTGGTGCCCGGCGGTTTCGGCGAAAGGGGTACCGAGGGCAAGATCAAGGCCGCCCAGTTCGCGCGCGAACACAAGGTGCCCTATCTGGGTATCTGCCTGGGCATGCAGATGGCGGTGATCGAGGCCGCCCGCAACGTGGCCGGGCTCAAGACCGCCGGATCCGAGGAATTCGACCATGAATCCGGCAAGAAGCGGTTCGAGCCGGTGGTCTATCACCTGAAGGAATGGGTGCAGGGCAATTACACGGTGACCCGTGCCGTCGGCGACGACAAGGGCGGCACCATGCGGCTGGGCGCTTATGACGCGACGCTCAAGGACGGGTCGCGGGTGGCCGAGATCTATGGCTCGACCACCATTGAGGAACGTCACCGCCACCGCTACGAGGTCGACATCAAGTACCGCGAAAAGCTGGAGGAAGCCGGCCTGTGCTTTTCCGGCATGTCGCCGGACGGACGCCTGCCCGAGATCGTCGAATGGTCCGATCACCCGTGGTTCATCGGTGTCCAGTTCCATCCGGAACTGAAATCGAAACCCTTTGAGCCGCACCCGCTGTTTGCCGATTTCGTGCGCGCGGCCAAGGAAAGCTCGCGTCTGGTGTGAACCGGTCCACCGGAGCATGCGCGCGAAGCCACGACACTAAAAACAAAGGCGTATGACCGCGATACGGTCATACGCCCTTTTCATATCGCCAACGCGCTGTCCGCAGCGGCGTCACCCTTGGTGCTCAGAAGCGGTACGCGCCGCGAATCTGCAATGTCCCGAACCCGACGTCGTTGCCTGCGGCGCCGAAGTCGTTGAACTTGTGATACTGGTACTCTCCGCCCAAAAGCCAGTTGTTCGGCAACTGGTAATCATAGCCAACGCCGACAACATAGCCGGGATCGTTCAGGTCGATCTTGGTCACGCCCGAGACACCTCCGAAATCGCCGTATGCCATGCCGGCGGAGGCATAGAGCAGCCCATTGCCCAGATCACGGCCACCGCGGGCCTTGATGCGCGCGATGCTGTCAAAGCTGCCACCGGTCGTGCCGGTGGCGACGGTCAGATCGGTGCCGTCCAGCTGCACTTCGACACCGGCGACCCAGTCGCCGTAATCCTGCAGATAACCGCCCATCATACCGCCCACGGCGCCTTCGGTGTCGAAATCGCCGGGCTGGTTGAAGTTGGTCAGGTCGAACTCGCCAAAGCCATAGCCCAGCTGTCCGCCGACATACCACCCCGTCCAGTTGCCGGCGACCGCTGAAGTCGCCGTCGAGACGGACAGAATGGCCGAAAGAAGAAGTGCGCGATTCATTAACGGAAACTCCACGAAAGGCACTATTTCACAAGGGCGCACATGCGTCCTGCGAGACAGATTTAGAAGGCCCGGCGCGCGTTCAAGACCGGCAAAAGAATATATTTTCACGGCCATCCGCCGCCGTGATTAACTTGGATCAACCCATTATTTTCATTTACAAAAAACCTCACCCCCCTCGCTGCAACATAGCAGGTTCGCGCGGCTCGGCTTCAAAATCTGTGCCAGATGGTCCCGACGCCGCCAAAGCGGCCGGATGCTTGCCAAATCGGTGGTTCTGGACCACCGTGGCCGCCAACATAAACCCGGAGATCAATGCAGATGCCCAAAGGATACTGGATCGCCCATGTCGATGTCGACGACATGGAGACCTACAAGGAATACGTCGCCGCGAATGCCGCGCCTTTCGCCGAGTTCGGCGCCCGGTTTCTGGTGCGCGGCGGAAAACAGGAGGTGCGCGAAGGCCAGGTGCGCCAACGCACCGTCGTGCTGGAATTCGATAGCTACGAACAGGCCATCGCCTGTTATGAAAGCGCGAGTTACCAGGCCGCCAAAGCCCTTCGCGACCCGGTTTCGACCGGCGATCTCACTATCATCGAAGGCTACGACGGGTAGTTCGCGCTTGGCGAAACGCAAAATATGGGGTAATTTCGGCCCATGTTGAAGAAACTGTTCCAGTCCTTTCGGCCCGCCGCCCCGGCCCGCCTGCCCGACCCGGACGCCGAATTGGCTCTGGGCGCGCTGCTGGTGCGGGTCGCGCAGGCCGACCGCGACTATCAAGTCGAAGAGATCAGCCTGATCGACCGGATCCTGGCGCGCCTGTATCAACATAACGCCATTGAGGCGGCCAAGGTCCGCGCGACCTGCGAGAAACTGCATGCCGCCGCCCCCGAAACCGACACCTTCGGCAAGCTGATCCGCGAAACCACCGGGCTTGAAGAGCGTCTCGCCGCGCTGGACGCGCTGTGGGAAGTGGTGCTGGCAGATGGTGAACTGGACGAAGGCGAGCTGAAAATTGTCGAGGACGCCCGCAAGGCGATGGGCCTCAGTTTTGCCGACAGTCAAAAGGCGCGCGCCCGCGCCCAGGATACGATCACCGCGCAGGGCGACACCCTGCCGGACACGGGCGCGCCAACCTGAACTGTCCGTCGTGTGCCGCCGCGGTGCGGAATTCCTCCTTGGCGCGGATCGGCGGGGGTTCTATATCCCAGTCATGTTTCGCGATTTCCTGACCCGCCTCACCGCACCGCAGCCCGAACCGCTGTCCGATGGCGACGCCCGGCTGGCGCTAACCGCGCTTCTTGTGCGGATCGCCCGATCCGACAACGATTATGCCGCCGCCGAGATCGACCGCATCGACCGCATCACTGCCGCGCGCTACGGGCTGTCCCTGGCCGAGGCCGCCGGGCTGCGCGGGCAGGCGGAAACGCTCGAAGCCGAAGCCCCGGATACGGTCCGTTTTACCCGCGCGATCAAGGACGCTGTCGCCTACGACGACCGCCGCGCCGTGCTTGAAGCCGCCTGGTCGGTGGTGCTGGCCGACGGCGAACGCGCCGGCGAAGAGGACGCGCTGCTGCGGCTGGTCGCCAGCCTGCTCGGGGTCAGCGATCTGGACAGCAACCTCGCCCGTCAAAAAGCCGCCCGCGGATGATCGCCAGCCTGGGCATGTACGACATGCCTGCGCTGCAGCCGGCCAATGACCGGTTCTGGCAGGCGATCCGCGCCAGACTGGGCCACGGACCCGAGCAGTTGACCCGCGACCGGGACCTGTGGGAGATCTGGCAGGCGCCCGACCTGCTGCTGGCGCAGACCTGCGGCCTGCCCTACCGCAGCCGCCTGCATGATCGTGTGGCCCTGGTCGGCACGCCGGATTACGGTCTGCCGGACTGTCCGCCGGGATATTACCGTTCGGTCCTTGTCGTCCGCGCCGGTGACCGCCGCGCGACGCTGCGCGATTTTGCCGGTGCCCGGCTGGCCTGCAACGAAGGCCTGTCGCAATCGGGCTGGGCCGCGCCGATGGCGCACCTCGCCGGGAATAATGCCCGCCCCGGCGCGATCGTCTTCACCGGCGCGCACGCCGCCTCTGCCCGCGCGGTCGCCACGGGGCAGGCCGATATCGCCGGTATCGACGCGCTGACATGGGCGCTGCTGCTGCGCCACGATCCGGTGACCCGGGACCTCCGCGTGATCGCGCAAACCGAACCGACCCCGGGTCTGCCCTATATCACCGCGCAAACCCAGGACGCCGTCCGGCTGGCAGACCAGGTCGCGGCCGCAATCGGCGATCTCAATGCCGGGGACAAACACACGCTGCATATCCGTGGGCTGGTCGCGATCCCGGCGTCCGATTACCTGTCGCTGCCACCGGCCCCACCGGCGCCCGACGCGGGCTGATCCGCCCCGAATCCGGCTTCCTGCTGATCCCGGATATCCCCCAATTCACCCTGCCCCGAACGCCCCGGTTTTGACCTGTCGCGCCATCAAAACGCACTGCACCGGCCAATCACGATGGACCAATACGCCTGCAAAACAGCCTTCCCCGCCGTCAATTCGACGCATTTCCGCCCCCAGTGGCCGTTTTGGACATTGCATCGAACCAAAGTTTCCGCCCTAGTATCGCCCTGATACAATGCAAAACGCCGGACATCCCTTGCCAGACACCGCGCCCGTCATCCAGATCACCGACCTGCACAAGAGCTTTGGCCAGCTCGAAGTTCTCAAAGGCGTGGACATCACCGCCCACCGCGGCGACGTCGTGTCGCTGATCGGGTCCTCGGGGTCGGGGAAATCCACCATCCTGCGCTGCGCCAACCTGTTGGAGGACAGCCAGCAGGGCGACATCGTGTTCAAGGGCGAACCGGTGCACTGGAAGGGTTCGGGGCCGTCGCGGCGGCCCGGCGACGCCAAACAGGTGCTGCGCATCCGGACCAACCTGTCGATGGTGTTCCAGCAGTTCAACCTGTGGGCCCATATGACCATCCTGCAGAACGTGATGGAAGCCCCGGTGACCGTGCTGGGCCGCGACAAGGCCGAGGTGGAAGAGGCGGCGCGCAAATACCTGGCCAAGGTCGGCATCGGCGACAAATGCGATGCCTGGCCCGCGCAGCTGTCGGGCGGACAGCAGCAACGCGCGGCCATCGCCCGCGCGCTCTGCATGGAACCCGAGGCGCTGCTCTTTGACGAGCCCACCAGCGCGCTGGATCCGGAGCTGGAACAGGAGGTGGTGAAGGTGATCAAGGATCTCGCCGCCGAGGGCCGCACCATGATCATTGTCACCCACGACATGAAACTGGCCGCCGATGTGTCGGACCACGTGGTCTTTCTGCATCAGGGCAGGATCGAGGAAGAAGGCCCGCCCGACGCCCTGTTCGGCGCGCCCAAATCAGACCGGCTGCGCGGCTTTCTTTCGGCCACGCAAACCGCATAATCAAAAACACGAACCAACTGGGAGTAAGCAAAATGAAAAAACTGATCCTTGGCACCGCCGCGCTGGCGCTGTCCGCATCGCTGGCCTGGGCCGATACCGTGCGCATGGGCACCGAAGGCGCCTACCCTCCGTACAACTTCATCAACGACGCGGGCGAGGTTGACGGGTTTGAACGCGAAGTCGGCGACGAGCTGTGCAAGCGCGCCGGGCTGACCTGTGAATGGGTCAAGAACGACTGGGATTCGATCATCCCCAACCTGGTTTCGGGCAACTACGACACCATCATCGCCGGCATGTCGATCACCGCTGAGCGCGACGAAGTCATCGACTTTACCCAGGACTACTTCCCGCCCACCGCCTCGGCCTATGTCGCGGCCTCGGACGGGGTCGACACCATGAAGGGCGTGATCGCGGCGCAGGCGGCCACCATTCAGGCCGGCCATGTCGCCGAAAGCGGCGCGACGCTGGTCGAATTCGCAACCCCCGAGGAAACCATCGCCGCCGTGCGCAACGGCGAGGCCGACGCGGTTCTGGCCGACTATGACTACCTCGTGCCGCTGGTCGAGGAATCGAACGGCGAGCTGATGTTCGTCGGAGATCCGGTGCCGCTGGGCGGTGGCGTCGGCATGGGCCTGCGCGAATCCGACGGTGAACTGCGCGACAAGTTCGACGCCGCCATCACCTCGATGAAGGAAGACGGATCGCTGAACACGCTGCTGAAGAAGTGGTTCGGCGACGACACCCAGACCTACTGATCGCACCTCTCCCGCGGGCGCGCCACCGGGCGCGCCCGCCCCACCGCCGCGCGAACGGCCCGCCCGGGTCAACAGAGCGGCCCCCGTCCGGACAGCCATGTTCTCCTTTTGCGCCGATCCCGACACGCTTGGCACATTCCGCTGGTTCTCGTGTTACCTCACGACCGGCGTGCATATGTCGTTCTACCTGTCGTTCCTCAAGGTGCTGCTGCTGCTGGCGATCACCGCACCGGTGGCTCTGGGCTTTGGCTTTCTCGGCGCGATGTCCGCGCGCTCTCATATCCCGCCGGTCAGCTGGCTGGGCAAAATCTATATCGCCATCGTGCGTGGCGTGCCCGACATCGCCTTTTTCCTGTTCTTCGTGATCGCGCTGGATCAGGTCTTTGAATGGTCCCGGCACCAGATCCTCTGCCCCGAATGGACCGAACCGGTGCGCCAGGGCTCTGATTTCATCGTCTGCCCGATTGCCAAGCTGCCGCTGGGCACCTCGCCGGAATGGGTCCACGAAACCTACGGCTTCTTTCTGGCGGTGATCACTTTCGCCATCGTCTTTGGCGCCTTTGCCGCCAACGTGCTCTATGGCGGCATGCGGGCCGTGCCGCGCGCCCAGCTTGAAACCGCCGAAGCCTATGGCATGACGCGGCGCCAGACCTTCTGGCGCATCCTCGTGCCGCAGATGTGGGTCTATGCCCTGCCCGGCCTCAGCAACCTGTGGATGGTGCTGATCAAGGCGACGCCGCTGCTGTTCCTGCTGGGGATCGAAGACATCGTCTACTGGGCCCGCGAATTGGGCGGCACCAAGACATCGCGGTTCACCGATTATCCGCACGGCGACTGGCGGATGTGGTACTTCCTGTTCCTTCTGGTCTTTTACCTGGCCTTTACCCGCGTGTCCGAAGTGGTGCTGGAACGGCTCATGACACGGCTGACCCACGGCCAGGCCACCTCGGGCGGCGAAGCCCAGAGAAAGGCCGCCGCATGAGCTGTCTTCAGACCATCCAGGACTATGGCCTGCGGTCCATCGGCATCGGCGAACGGCTGCTGCCCAAGGGCGAGTTCACACTCTGCGAACATTTCACCCTGATCGGCTCCGGCATGATCTGGAACATCTACTTCGGTGTTCTGGCGCTGATCACCGGGTTCTTTTTTGCCACCGCGCTGGCCGTGGCCAAGGGATCGTCGCGGCGGCTGTTCCGCAAACCGGCGGAATGGTTCATCTTCGTGTTCCGTGGCTCGCCGCTGTTCATCCAGTTTTTCTTTGCCTACTTCCTGTTCCTGCAGCTCAAGGGCGTGCACCCGTTCTTTGACCCGTTCACCGCTGCCTGGCTGGGTGCGCTGATCGTTCTGTTCCTGAACACCGCCGCCTATTCGGCGGAAATCTTCTATGGCGCGCTGCGTTCTATTCCCAAGGGCGACATCGAGGCGGCGGACGCCTATGGCATGTCCGGCTGGCCCCGGTTCCGCCGCATCGTCTGGCCGACCATGCTGCGCCTGGCCTGGCCGGCCTATACGAACGAGGCGATCTTTCTGTTTCACGCCACCACGCTGGTCTATTTCTCGGGCTTCCCGGCCTGGCGGCAAAAAGGCGACGCACTGTATTATGCCACCTACTTCGCGGACAAGACGTTCAACCCCTTTGTCCCCTACCCGATCCTGGCCTTCTACTTTATCCTCCTGACCCTGGTCATCGTCGGGGTCTTTGGATTGATCAACGCCCGGCTGAACCGGCACCTGCCCGCCGAACGTCGTGCCAAAATGCGCTTGCGTCTGAGACTCATCCGGTAGTACCAATTTGATCAAATTATTGATCAACGGGGCGCAACCGTCATGACAAACCAACTGCAGATGAAAAACTGGCTGCGCAAGAACCCGCAGATCCACTCGATCCGGGTGGCGGCCTCGGACCTGAACGGCCAGCCGCGCGGCAAGCGGGTCCCGGTGCGCTTTGCCGACAAGGTGATCGAGGACGGCACCCGGTTTCCGCTGTCCGTCCTCAACCTCGACATCTGGGGCGAAGACATCGACGACAGCCCCCTTGTGCTGGCCACCGGTGACCGCGACGGCGTTCTGCTGCCCACCGAGCGCGGGTTCATGCCGATGCCCTGGCTCGACACGCCGACCGGTTTCCTGCCGATCTGGATGTTCCACGAAGATGGCCGCCCCTTCATGGGCGACCCCCGCCATGCCCTGGCCGAGGTTCTGAAACGGTACACCGAAAAGGGCCTGACCCCTGTCGTTGCGGTCGAGCTTGAATTCTTTCTGATCGACGACAGCGGCCGCAAGCTGCAGGTCCCGCCGTCACCCCGCACCGGCAAACGCCGCAAGGCGGGCGAAATCCTGGCGATGCGCGCGCTCGACCAGTTCGACACCTTCTTTACCGAGCTTTACGACGCCTGCGAGGCGATGGACATTCCGGCCGATACCGCGATTTCCGAGGCCGGGCTGGGCCAGTTCGAAATCAACCTAATGCATCAGGACGACGCCCTGCGCGCCGCCGATGACGCCTGGCTGTTCAAGATGCTAGTCAAGGGCATGGCGCGGCGGCACGGTTTTGCCGCCAGCTTCATGGCGAAACCCTATCCAGATTATTCCGGCTCGGGGCTGCACATGCATTTCTCGGTGCTGGACAAGAACGGTAACAACATCTTTGACGATGGCACGGACAAGGGCAGCGACCACCTGCTGCACGCGGTTCAGGGCTGTCTCAAGGCGATGCCGGGCAGCACGCTGCTGTTTGCGCCCCACGCCAACAGCTATGACCGGATGGTGCCCGGCGCCCATGCGCCCACCAGCATTGCCTGGGCCTATGAAAACCGCACCGCCGCGATCCGCATCCCGTCGGGCAACCCTGTTGCGCGGCGGATCGAACACCGGGTTGCGGGAGGCGATGTGAACCCCTATCTGACCGTCGCCGCCGTGCTGGGCGCCGCGATGAACGGGATCGAGGACGGCGAGGCGCCACAACCGCCGATCACCGGCAACGCCTATACGACCAAGCTGCCGCAGATCCCGTCGGAGTGGGGAGGCGCAATCGACGCCTTCGAGGCCAGCGAAGAGGTCAAGCGCATCTTTTCGCCCGACCTGATCCGCAACTTCGTCCTGACCAAACGGCAGGAATTGCAGTACATGGACGAGCTGTCACCCGAAGAACGGGTGGAAATCTATCTCGATACGGTGTGACCCCTTGCCGAGCCTCCACGGCTCGGATACCCTGAATTTGATCAAATTCTGGTGCTTCATGAAAATCGGTATTCTGCAAACCGGCCACGCCCCCGACGCCCTGATCGGCGACACCGGCGATTACGACGCCATGTTCCGCGACCTGCTGGGCGGCAACGGGTTCGACTTTGAAACCTATGCGGTGGTCGACAATCACTTTCCCGACAGCGCCGAAGCCGCCGACGGATGGGTCATCACCGGGTCGCGGCACGGCGCCTACGAGGATCACGACTGGATCCCCCCGCTCGAGGCGCTGATCCGCGAAATCGCCGCCAAGGGACAGCCGCTGATCGGGGTTTGTTTCGGCCACCAGGTGATCGCGCAGGCGCTGGGTGGCAAGGTCGAGAAATTCGCCGGCGGCTGGGCCGTGGGGCGCACCGACTACGCTCTGCAGGGCGACACCGTCACCCTGAACGCCTGGCACCAGGACCAGGTCACCGAACTGCCCGAGGGCGCGCAGGTGCTGGGCGGCAACGACTTTTGCAAATACGCGGTGCTGGGCTATGGCGACCGGATCTGGACCGTGCAGCCGCACCCGGAATATTCCACCGGCTTTATCGGTGGCCTGATCGATACACGCGGGCCCGGCGTGGTGCCCGACCCGCAACTGGACGCCGCACGCAGCGAATTGGACGGCCCGGTCGACAACAGCAGGATCGGCGCCTTTATGGCCGATTTCCTAAAACGCGGAGCCGCACAATGACCGACTGGACAAGCGCCCTGCCCGAAGCGGCGCAGCTGTATCTGGAAAACCGCCGGCTGGACGAGGTCGAATGCATCGTGTCCGACCTGCCCGGCATCGCGCGGGGCAAGGCGGTGCCGGCCTCGAAATTCGCCAAGCAGGAATATTTTCACCTGCCCGACAGCATCTTTTTCCAGACCATCACCGGCGACTGGGGCGAAGCGGCGAGCGACGAGGGATTCATCGAGCGCGACATGATCCTGAAACCGGACATGTCCACCGCCACCGCCGCCCCCTGGACCGGCGACTGGACGCTGCAGGTGATCCACGATGCCTATGACCGCAAGAACAGCCCGGTGCCCTATGCGCCGCGCAACGTTCTCAAGCGCGTCGTGCAGCTTTATCGCGACAAGGGCTGGGAACCGGTGGTCGCGCCCGAGATGGAATTCTATCTGGTCGCGCGCAACATAGACCCCGCCAAGGAAATCCAGCCGATGATGGGCCGTTCGGGCCGCCCGGCGGCGGCGCGCCAGGCCTATTCGATGACCGCCGTCGACGAATTCGGCCCGGTGATCGACGACATCTATGACTTTGCCGAGGCGCAGGGATTCGAGATCGACGGCATCACCCAAGAGGGCGGCGCCGGTCAGCTGGAGATCAACCTGCGCCACGGCGACCCGGTCAAGCTGGCCGACGAGGTGTTCTATTTCAAACGACTGATCCGCGAGGCGGCGCTGCGCCATGACTGTTTCGCCACCTTCATGGCGAAACCGATCGCGGACGAGCCCGGTTCGGCCATGCACATCCACCATTCGATCATTGATGTGGAGACGGGCGAGAACCTGTTCTCGGGTCCGCAGGGCGGCGAGACGGACGCGTTTTATCACTTCATCGCCGGGCTGCAGACCCACCTGCCCGCCGGTATCGCGGTGATGGCGCCCTACGTGAATTCCTACCGCCGCTACGTCAAGGACCACGCCGCGCCGATCAACCTGGAATGGGGCCGTGACAACCGGACGACGGGCATCCGGGTGCCGCTGTCCGGGCCGTTGTCACGCCGGGTCGAGAACCGGCTGGCGGGGATGGACTGCAACCCATACCTCGGCATCGCCGTCTCGCTGGCCTGCGGATACCTCGGGCTGATCGAGGAGGAGCGCCCGCGCAAGCAGTTCCGCGGCGACGCCTATGAGGGCGACGGCGATATCCCGCAGGTGATGGGCCAGGCGCTGGACCTGTTCGACGAGGCCGGCAAGCTGCATGACATCCTCGGGCCGGAATTCGCGCGGGTCTATGGCATCGTCAAGCGCACGGAATACGAAGAGTTCCTGCAGGTGATCTCGCCCTGGGAACGGGAACACCTGCTGCTGAACGTGTGACGGGACTGGGACGCAGAGCGGGGCGCAGAGGGGGCGCTGCCCCCGTCGCGGCGGGCCGCGACTCCCCCGGAGTATTTGCAAAGAGATGTAAGGCGCGGACGCATGGGGCTGAACCTGTTGTATTCCAATGACCGGCGCGGGCAGTACCCGGACAGCTGGTACGCGGCGACAGCACAGGCGCTGGAGCCCTTTGCCGCCCTGCGCGGGGAGGTTCGCGCCGATGTCTGCGTTGTCGGCGGCGGCTACACCGGCTTGTCGGCGGCGCTGCACCTGGCAGAGGCCGGTCTGAATGTCGTGTTGCTGGAGGCGCACCGGGTGGGCTTTGGCGCCTCGGGGCGCAACGGCGGCCAGCTTGGCAGCGGTCAGCGGGTCGCGCAGGACGATCTGGAAGGGCTGACCGGGGCGCCCGAGGCCGCGAAGCTGTGGCAGCTGGGCGAAGACGCCAAGGCGCTTGTGAAATCGCTGATCGCCAAGCACGGGATCGATTGCGACCTGAAGCCGGGCGTGGCCTGGACCGGGTCGAGCCCCGGCGATGTGGCGCATCTGCACGACTATGCGGCGCTGCTGGAGCGCCGCTATGACTATGGGCACATGCAGGTTCTGGATGCAGAGGGCTGCCGGGCGCTGTGCCCCTCGCCCGATTATAAGGGCGGGATCGTCGACTGGGACGCGGCGCATCTGCATCCGCTGAATTTCGCGCTGGGACTGGCGCGGGCGGCGCGGGATGCCGGGGTGCGGATCTATGAGGGCACGCAGGTCCACCACGTGGAAGAACGGCAGCCAGCGGTGCTGCGGACCGATCGCGGCCGGGTGGTGGCCGATCACGTGGTGCTGGCCTGCAATGGCTATCTGGGCGGGCTGAACCGCAAGGTGGCGGCGCGGGTGATGCCGATCAACAATTTCATCGCCGCCACCGCGCCGCTGGGCGACGCCGCATCCCGGGTTCTGACCCGGGACATCGCGGTGGCCGACAGCAGGTTCGTGGTGAACTATTTTCGCCTGAGCGCGGACGGGCGGCTGCTGTTCGGCGGCGGTGAGAGCTATGGCTACCGCTTTCCCAAGGACATCGCCGCCGTGGTGCGCAAACCGATGACCCAGGTGTTTCCGCATCTTGCCGATGTGCCGATCGACTACGCCTGGGGCGGCACGCTGGCGATCACGATGAAACGCCTGCCCTTCCTGGCACGGGTCGCGCCCAATATCCTGTCGGCGTCGGGCTACTCCGGTCATGGTGTTGGCACCGCCACCCATGCCGGGCAGCTGATGGCACTGGCGATCCGGGGCGAGGCCGAAGGGTTCGACACGATGTCCCGCCTGCCGACGCCCGCCTTTCCCGGTGGACCAGCGTTTCGCTCGCCCCTGCTGGTGCTGGCGATGAGCTGGTTTGCCATGCGCGACCGGCTGGGGATCTGACCGGGGTACGGCGGCGGGCGCGCCGGCGGAGTTGTTCCCCAAAGGCCACAATACAGACAAAGCGACGGAGAAACCGGGCCGGATGACCCAGGGGACATCTTGGCAGGCGCACCCAAATATATTAGATTTCCCAAAGATTAACTTCAGGAAATCGAAAAATGCGCCAGGTCCCGAACGTTCACGACGCCGAACCCATCCCCGAGGCGGCCCGCGCGGCCATCGAAGAGCTGCTGCAGTCGGGAGACCTGTTCCGCTATACCGCGCCGCAGGATGCGCCGGTGTCGCTGCTGGAAGAGGAATTCGCATCCCTGCTGGGCGCCAAATACGCGCTGGCGGTCTCCTCCTGTTCGGCGGCGCTGTTCTTGTCTCTCAAGGCGCTGGGGCTGCCGCGCGACGCGCGGGTGCTGATCCCGGGCTTTACCTTTGCCGCCGTCCCTTCGGCGGTGGCGCATGCCGACTGCAAACCGGTCCTGTGCGAGGTGGGCGAGAACTATCGCATCGATATGGGCGATTTCGCGGCCAAGCTGAAGGGGGTTCAGGCCGTCATCATCAGCCACATGCGGGGACACACCAGCGACATGGACGCGATCATGGAGCTCTGCGATGCCCGTGGCATCCCGGTAGTCGAGGACGCCGCGCATTCGCTCGGCACCACCTGGGGCGGACGCAACATCGGCACCATTGGCAAGGTCGGCTGTTTCTCGTTCCAGTCCTACAAGATGGTCAACTCCGGCGAAGGCGGCATCCTGATCACCGACGATGCCGACCTGATCGCGCGGGCCGTGATCATGTCCGGTGCCTACGAGCACAACTGGAAGAAACACAAAGGGCCCAAGGGACAGAATTCGCCGGAACTGGAGCTGGCCTTTGCCCGATGGCAGAACCAGGTGCCGCTCTACAACCTGCGCCTGTCCAACCTCTCCGCCGCCGTCATCCGCCCGCAGTTGCCGAAACTGGCGCAGCGGGTGTTGGACGGGCGCAGAAACCACGACTACGTGGCTGAACGGCTGAACGCCTCTTCCTTCATCGACGTGCCGGCGCCCCTGCCGCCGGAAGTCCGCGCCCCGGATTCGATCCAGTTCAATCTGGTCGGGCTGAGCGACGAGGAAACCCGCACCTTTGCCGCCGCCGCCGAGGCGCGTGGCGTCAAGGTTCAGGTCTTTGGCATGAGCACGGATAACGCGCGGGCGTTCTGGAACTGGCAATTCATCGAGGATCTGCCGGAACTGCCGCAGACCCGCGCCATGCTAATGCGTGCCTGCGACGTCCGCCTGCCCGTGCGGCTGACGCGCGAGGAACTGGACGTGATCACCGAGATCTTGCTGGAGGCGATGGAAGAGACCACCGCGCGCGCGGCGGCCTGACACGACCCGGAACGTACAGAACCGGCAGGCGTCAGTTCAATCGCGCTGTCGCTTGTCGCGTTTTTCCGTCACTGAAACCCACCACAGCAGCCCCACGCCCAGGAAAAACAGGCCCAGACCGCCAAACAGGCCGAAGAAAAAGATACCGATATTGGCAAGGTTGTCCGACATGTGAACCCTCCGGATGTCGTTGCGCTGACGTGCCGCGCTTTCGGTCAGACTGATCGCGGACCCGGATCGGCACCATGACCCGTATCAATTGCCCTTGCCCGCGCGGGGCTTTCGCGGCACTTTTTCGGCATGAGTGACCTGTCCAACGGGGCGGCCTGGATGGGCGGCCGGATCATCCCCATATCAGAGGCGTCGCTGCCGGTGACAGACTGGGGCCTGACACATTCCGACATCGGCTACGACGTGGTGCCTGTCTGGAACGGCGCCTTCTTCCGGCTGGACGATTACCTGGACCGGTTCATGGCGTCGGTTGCGGCCCTGCGGATGCAGGTCGGCATGGACCGGCAGGACATCGTGAACGCCCTGCACGCGATGGTCGGCGCATCGGGATTGCAGGCGGCCTATGTCGCGATGGTGGCCGCGCGCGGCCGAAACCCGATCCCCGGCAGTCGTGATCCGCGCGACTGCGACAATCATTTCTATGCCTGGTGTGTACCTTACGTGCACATCGTCAAACCCGAGATCGCCAATCGCGGCACCTCTGTCTGGGTGGCCAAATCGGTGCGGCGGATCCCCAAGGACAGCGTCAACCCGAGGGTCAAGAACTATCACTGGGGCGACTTCACCTCGGGCCTGTTCGAGGCCAAGGATAACGGATTTGAAACCACGCTGCTGCTGGACCATGACGGCAACGTCACCGAGGGGCCGGGGTTCAACGTGTTTGCCCTGTTCGGCGACCGGATCATGACCGCCGATCAGGGCGTTCTGCACGGCATCACCCGTCAAACGGTGATCGAGATGGCCCAGGAACGGGGGCTGCGCGTCGACGTCGGCCCGCTGCCGGTCAGCGCGTTCTGGCAGGCCGATGAGGTGTTCCTGAGCTCGTCGGGCGGCGGGGTGATCCCGGTTACCCGCGTCGATGACCGGCATTTCTCAAACGGGGCGCCCGGCCCCGTCGCGCAAGTGCTGCGGCGTGATTACTTTGACTGGCTGGAGCGGCCGGAATATCGCACCCCGGTCCGCTCTCCCCGTTAACGGTGGGCGCTAGCTCAGCTTGGACAGCTTGTTCTGCAGATCGGCCAGCTGGCGTTTGATCTCGTCCAGATCCTCGCCGCCGGTGTCGTCGGAACTCTGCTCGGGCTTGGCCTTGTCTTCCATCGTCGGCGCCGACCAGCCACCCGCCATGCCGCCGGACATCGCCTTGAGAAATGCCTCATGCTGCGCTTTCATCGCGTCGAACCCCGGCAGTTTCACCATCGGGTTCATGGCCGACATGTTTTCCATCATCTTGGACTGGCTGTCGCGCAGCATCTGGAACGATGTCTGCAGGAACTGCGGCATCATCCCGCCGCCGGGGACCATGTAGCTGCGCACCAGATCGTTGAGAACCGTTACCGGCAGCACGTTCTCGCCGCGGCTTTCGTGTTCTGCAATGATCTGCAACAGGTATTGCCGTGTCAGGTCATCCCCCGATTTCAGATCGACGATCTGAACTTCGCGTCCTTCACGGATAAAACTCGCGATGTCCTCGAGCGTGACATAGTCGCTGGTTTCCGTGTTATACAGACGGCGGCTGGCGTACCGCTTGATCAGAAGGGGTTTTTCTTGTTCGGCCACACTTTATCCTCCCCGGAGATGATGCGCTGCGGCAAAGCCTATGCGAGTGCAGAAGAAAAAGAAAGGGCGCTGCAACTGACGCGCCGTAAGGGCATTATGCGTCGTGTTGCAGCGCCCAAAACAAATCGGGGCGGGCACCAAGGCCCGCCCCTGCGATTGCACCGGTTGGGAGGAGATGGTGCAGATCGATAGGTCCGATTACTTCGCGGCCGCTTTCTTGGCAGCAGCGGTCACATCGTTGGTGGCCTTCTTGACGGCGGCGGTTGCATCTTCGGTGATGTCTTTGCCCGCAGCCATCAGCAGCTCGACAGTGTCCATCTGGACTTTCTTGGCGATCTCGGCGTAAGCGGCCAGGTTCTCGGCAGCAACTTCAGCGGAGGCCGAAGCGTAGTCGGTCAGGGCTTTGGCGTAGTCGGCCGGCTCTGCCTTGGCTTTCGAGATGTCTGCCAGCTTGGCGATGGTGTCTTTGGCCCACTTGTTGGAAATCTCGGCCGACTTCTCGGCGGCTTCCAGTGCAACACCCGACAGCTTTTCGTTCAGGGATGCGGTGGTTTTGAAGGCATCTTCCATTGCGGAAGTGTCAACGGGAAACGCGCCCATGATGTCTTTCAGGACGACGGTGAAATCTTGGGTCTTTGCCATTGTAACAATCCTCTTTCGCTGTACGGGCCAGCCCCGTGTTGTCTTCAGCTGAGGACAATATGCATGCTGCGGCGCAGCATTTCAAGAAAATTATGCTGCGCCGCAGAAAAATATTTGGTTATCGTTTTAAATCAGCCATTTGACTTGGCCACAACATAGGTGCCGGGCGCCGGAGCCAGCCGGGGATGATCCGAATCGCCGGTATCGCGGGCCGGTACCTGCTTGCCCGACCGCTTCTTCAGCCAGCTGTCCCAACGCGGCCACCACGACCCTTCGGTATACTCGGCCTCGGCCATCCAGGTGTCGGCATCACCGGACAGGTCGGGATTGGTGTAATGCCCGTATTTCTTCTTGCTGGGCGGGTTGACGATTCCGGCGATGTGGCCGGATTCGGACACCACAAAGGTCTTGGACCGCGATCCCATCTTCTGCACCCCGCGGTAACAGTCCTTCCATGCAGCGATGTGATCGGTCTCGCAGGTTATCGCCATCACCGGCACATCCACGTCGCGCACGTTAAGGGTATGACCCATCAGTTCGAACCCGTCCTCGGCGAATTCGTTGCGCTGGCACAGGCCGCGCAGATACTGCACCGCCATCTTGGCCGGCAGGTTGGAGCCATCACCGTTCCAGAACAGCAGATCGAAGGCGGGCGGCGTTTCCCCCATCATGTAGCTTCGGATCGCCGGGGTATAGACCAGATCGTTGGACCGCAGATAGCTGAACGTGCGCGCCATGATATAGGACCGCAACACGCCGTACTCGTTGACCTCCGCCTCGATCCCGTCAATGAAATCGTCCTGCAGGAACGGGGTGAACTCGCCCTGGTCCGAGAAATCGGTCAGCGCGGTAAAGAAGGTCGCGGACTTGACCGACTTGTCGCCCATTTGTTTCATCAGCGACAGCGTCAGGCTCAGCGTGGTGCCGGCGATGCAATAGCCCACCGCGTTGACCTGCTTGACGTTGCAGATCGACTTGACCTCATTGATCGCGGTCAGGAACCCGTCCTCGATGTAGTCTTCCATGCCAACATCGGCATAGCTGGGGTCCGGGTTGATCCAGCTGACGACAAACAGGGTATAGCCCTGCTCGGTCACCCATTTGATCAGGCTGTTCTGCGCCTTCAGGTCGAGAATGTAGAACTTGTTGATCCATGGCGGGAACAGCACGATCGGGATCTCGTGAACCGTTTCGGTCGCCGGTTTGTACTGGATCAGCTCCATCATCCGGTTGCGATAGACCACGTCGCCCGGGGAAGTGGCGATGTTACCGCCGATCTCGAATGCCTTTTCATCGGCCAGGCGCACCACCAGTTCGCCATCATTGGCCTCGAGATCGGAAATCAGGTTCTCAAGCCCCTGCACCAATGACCGCCCGTCGGTTTCCAGCGCCTTTTCCAGCGCATCCGGGTTGGTCGCCAGATAGTTGGTCGGAGCCATCATGTCGACGATCTGCTGGGTAAAGAAGGTCAGCCGTTTCTTTTCCTTCTCATCCAGGTCTTCGATCCCGGCGACCGCCGTTTCAATCGCCTCGGCGTTGATCAGGTACTGTTGCTTGATGAACTTGAAATACGGATGACTTTCCCACAACGGGTTGGTGAACCGCTTGTCCTTGGGGCCGGCATCGGATTCGGCCCCCAGTTCGCCCCGGACCAGCGCCTGCTGCGTTTCCGCAAACTGCAGGACAGATTTGCTCCAGAACTCGATTTGCTGTTCCAGCAGCTTGGCCGGATTGTGCATGGCTTCGGTCCAATAGGCCGTTGCTGCACGTGCAAATATCTCGTGATTCGGCCCGTTCAGAGCCGGATGATGACTCGACTTGTTGGTCATCACCTCCATCAGCCGCTTCGTCAAAGCCTCTACCTGGCCCATGTTTTCCTTGAGCCGATCCAGATGCTCCGCAGGCGCGGCAATTGCGCCATCTTCGCTAGTTGTCATTTTAACGAATTCCCCCTACTCTCGCTGCCGTGCAGAATAACGTCGCCGGGTTCGGGGGGCAAAGCGACGAATGGTCCGACTCGGATCGGAAATTTTTTTTGGAGACCCGAATGCGTTATATGATGACCTACGACCTGATGGAGACGGTCCGGAACACCAACCAGTGGTTGGGGGCCACGGCCCTGTCGATGGCATCTTATCCTGCCTTCAGCATGATTCCGAATCCCGCCTTTCAATGGATGTCCGCCTGGGGCGAGGTCACTGAACGCACCTTTCAGCGGATGGTCGCCAAGCCCGACTGGGGCATCCGGACCTTTACCTGCGAAGACGGCAAGGATCACCTGGTCGACATCCAGACCGTGGTGGAACGCCCCTTTGGCGACCTGATCCATTTCAAGGTCAACGGGCGCAAGGAACAGCCGCGCCGCGTGCTGCTGGTGGCGCCGATGTCGGGGCACTACGCGACCCTGCTGCGCTCGACCGTCAAAAGCCTTCTGGTCAACTGCGAGGTCTATGTCACCGACTGGCACAACGCCCGCGACATTCCGGTCTCTGCCGGCAAGTTCGACATCGAGGACTATACGCTTTACCTCGTTGATTTCATGCGAGAACTCGGCAATGACATCCATGTCATCGCGGTCTGCCAGCCGGCACCGCTGACGCTGGCCGCCACCGCCTATCTGGCCGAACAGGACCCCAAGGCGCAACCGCGCTCGCTGACCCTGATCGGCGGCCCGATCGACCCTGATGCGACCCCGACCGAAGTGACCGATTTTGGCCGCCGCGTGACCATGGGCCAGCTCGAAGAAACCATGATCCAGCGGGTTGGGTTCAAATACCCCGGCGTCGGTCGGCTGGTCTATCCCGGCCTGTTACAGCTCAGCTCTTTCATGTCGATGAACTCGGACCGTCACGCCAAGGCCTTTAATGACCAGATCAAGCGCGTGATGCGCGGCGAGGCCTCCGATCACGATGCCCACAACCGGTTCTACGACGAATACCTCGCGGTCATGGACATGACGGCGGAATTCTACCTGTCGACCGTCGAACGCATCTTCAAGAACGGTGAAATCGCCAAGAACGAATTCATCGTCGAAGGCCACAAGGTCGACATGGGCAAGATCACCGATGTCGCGGTCAAGACCGTCGAAGGTGCCAAGGACGACATTTCCGCCCCCGGTCAGTGCGTCGCCGCGCTCGACCTGTGCACCGGCCTGCCGGACAGCAAGAAAGCCAGCCACCTGGAGCCGGGCGCGGGCCACTACGGCATCTTCGCGGGCAGCTCGTGGCGCGACAACATCCGCCCTCTGGTGATCGAGTTCATGGATGCCAACGCGGCGCCCAAGCCGAAGGCGGCGCCCGCCAAGGCGGCAAACAAGAACGTCGCGGCCGAATAAGCCATGGCGCGGGGGCCGGATACCGGGCCCCCGCTCGCCTTTTCCTGCGATTGCGGCACGATTACCGGCCACCTGCGGCCGGTTCACGGCAATCACGTCGTCTGTTTCTGCGCCGACTGCCGCGCCGCCGAGTTGCACCTTGGCCGCACCGATCCGTTCCCGGAGCCGGTCGATCTATTCCAGACATTGCCCAACACCGTGTCATTCGACACCGGCCGCGACAGGCTCGCGGCCTTTCGGCTGGGTCCCAAGGGCCCGCTGCGCTGGTATGCCAGCTGTTGCCGCGCGCCGATGTTCAACACCCTGGCATCGGCAAAACTGCCCTTTGCCGCGATTCACGCCGCGCGGCTGGCCGAACCGGACCGCATCGGCCCTGTCGTGATCCGCAATTTCGCCCCGCAGCCAGGCGGCAAGACCAGGACCGAAGGCGCCGCCCGCATGGTGACCAGCATCCTGTCGGGCATGCTGGTGACGCGGCTGAACGGCAATTGGCGAAAGACGCCCTTCTTTGATGAGACCGGTGCGCCGGTGGCCGAACCACAGGTTCTCGCGCGCGAGGAACGCGCCCGGCTCTACCCCTCGTCCAGACGCTGATCCAGCCAGGCGCGCAGCGCCTGCGTAGTCTGCTCGGGCTGTTCCAGAACCGGGATATGCCCTGCATCCGCAATAACTTGCAAGGTCGCGCCAGGGATCAGCTCGGCCATGAACTCGTGCCGTTTCACCGGTGTCAGCGTATCGAATTCACCGCACAGCACCAGTGTCGACACCTTCAGCTTGCGCAGCGTCCCCTGCTGATCACGCCGTCGCTGCAGCGCGCGGGACTGGTTTACAAAGACCTCCGCCCCCAGTTCGCGCCCCATTTCGAACATCCGGTTCAGCACCGCGATACGGCTGGGACCCGGCGCCAGATAGTCGGGCCGCATCGCATCCTGCAGCACCTCGTCCAGCCGCCCGGCCCGCGCCCTGACGATCATCGGCTCCCGCATCGCGGCCACCGCCGGCGTCTCGGCCAGCGGATTGGTGTCCATCAGGCACAGGCGGCTGACCCGGTCCGGCACCCGGCGCAGCACCTCCATCGCCACGATCCCGCCAAAGCTGAGCCCCGCCAGCGCGAACCGCAACGGCAGTTGGTCGATGATGTTCGAGGCGATCTCCTCGACCCGCTCGCCATGGGTCACCGGGGCCACCATCACCGCCCGCTCCCGCGACAGGGCGGTGATCTGGGGTTCGAACAGCCGCGCGTCGCACATCATGCCGGGCAGCAGAACCAGAGGTTCGGTCATGCGGATCTCCTGTATTCGTCCCGCGCGGTGTTGAAAGGGCTTTCGCCGCAGAATGCGGATTTCGCTGCTCTGCGGCAAGCGGGAAAAGCCGGCCCTCAGGGATAAGCGATGCCCCGGAACGGCGGGAAATCTGCATAGCGCCTCCGCCTGTCGTCCAAACTCTCGCCGGGCTCAGCGCCGGCCGCCAGCAAGGTGCCGCGCGGCGCGATATAGCTGTCGATCCGGCGCCATGGGCTCGGGCGCCAGACCAGGTTGAAGGCGCAGAGTTTCGGAAAGAACCAGATCTCGGAATAGGGCAGATGATCGTGCATCCACCATGCCAGATCGCGCCAGTCGCGCCCGCGCGCATAGCGGTCGGCAAACCACGGGATCACCACCGAGGCCCCCGCGATCCGCCGGTCGCCGTCGCCCCGGTCCCAGATATGGCACTCCAGCGGGTTGTCATTGCGCGCGCAGTTCAGCCGGTTCTCGTTGCCAAAGCGGTTCAGCGCCGCCGACCGGTACCCCGAACGCACGGCAATCCGGCCAAAGGTTTCCTCCAGCGGATCCATCAGCGCCTCGCAGAACGCCCGTCCGCAGGCAATTGCCAGATCCGGGTCCTCGGGGATGTTCTGGCGCTGGTGGATATTGCCGATCTCGGAATAGAAGAAATCGCGCATGTAGAAATGTTTCGACAGCCGCACCCGGCCCAGGTTTTCAAGGCCGCGCATGCTGGCGGGCCGACGCATTAGCCGAACCCGCTCCAGCGGAATGCGCCGTCTGCCGCCAGCGGCGCATGCGGGTTAAAGGCGATCTCCCAGATCGGGCCGCCGGGGCTGCGGAAATACCCAACGTAGCCGCCCCAGAACACCTCGCCGGGCGGGCGCAGGATCGTGGCTCCGGCCACCTGCGCGGCGGCCATCACATCGTCGACCCCCGCCCTGTCGCGACAGTTATAGGCCAGCGTCACCGCCCCGTGGCCCAGATCGGACGCCGGCACGCCGATGTCCTCGGCCAGCTGGCCCAGCGGATAGAGCCCCAGCGTCTGGCCGATCAGGTCAAAGGCGATGATTCCCTCGGGCGCATCGACCCTTTGCCAGCCCAGCGCCTCGTAAAACCCGGCCTCTGCCTCAATGTCATCCACGCCCAGCGTGATCAGGCTGATACGCTGGTCCATCATTCGATCCCGTGGCCCGCCAGCCAGGCCAGCATACGCTCCACCGCCAAATCGGTCTGGCCCGGTGACATGATATCGCCGGTCACCACATGCGACGACGGGTCGTCGCCCTCGCCCATCGTGACCACTTCCATCACCGACGGCCCGCCCCAGCGCGCCGCGATCTTGCGGGTGATGTCCGGGCGCACAACCGCGTCGTCATCCGAAAACCAGAACAGCGCCGGCACCGCCGTCGCACCGAAATCCAGCGCAGCCACCGCCTTGACCAGCGCCGCCATCGGCATCAGCGCCCGCAGCGGATAGGTGGTTGTCCAATAGGTCGCCTGTGCTTCGCTCGCCGGATTGGTCGATCGCACCTGCCCCGCCACCAGCGGCACCCAGTAGCGCGCCGCCGGCCATGTCAGCAGCCCGGCCGAAGAATCGTTGATGCCGAAATTGGGCGAAACGAGGATCATGGCGGCCACCTTGTCGGACATCGCCGGGTCCAGCGCCGCGGCCGCCGCCAGCGTCCCGCCTGTCGAGGTCGCGATCACCACGACCCGTTCGCCAACAGCCCGCGCCGCCGCCAGACCCTCGGCGGTGTCATGCATCCACGCCGGCGCGCTGGCCTCTGCCAGCGCCGCGCCAGACTGACCGTGCCCCTGCAGGCGGGTATAGACAAGATTGGCGCCCAGCGCGTCGGCGATGCGGTCGGGAACCGGGCGGATTTCCTCGGAGGTCGCCGAAAACCCGTGAATATAGAGAATCGACACCGGCGTGCGCCGCTCCTTGAACCCTTCCTGCCAGACCACCCGCTTTTCGGTGCCTGGGGTGATCGTGTCCTGACCGGATTCGATGGATTCGAAATAGACCTGAACGCCCTCGCCAAATTTGCGCGGTTCGAAATCGGCGCGCAGATCCACCTTTTCATAGGGGCCAAACCACCACAGCCCCGCCGCGACCACGGCCAGCACCAGCAACAGCCGTCCCAGGAATTTGCCGAACCCGCGCATCAGCCCGCCGCCTCCAGCACCTCGGTGATCGCGGTCTCGATCAGACCCAGACAGGGTCCGTCGGAAAACCGGTGATCGGCGTCCTTGACCAGCAGCAGGCGCATGTCCTCACACTCCGCATGGTCCAGCAGGCGCAGCGCGGTTTCGGTGCTGACGGCGGTATCTGCCGTGCCCTGCAGGCAGCGCACAGGGAACGGCAGCTTCAGCGCATCGCGCAGCACCAACCGGGTCCGCCCGTCCTCGATCATCCGCCTGGTGATCACATAGGGCTCCATGTAATCCGATGGCAGTTCCACCTGGCCCTCGCGTTCCAGCGCCTGTTTTTGCGCCTCGGTGAACTTGGCCCAATAACTGTCCTCGGTGAAATCCGGCGCCGCTGCGATGGTCACGATCCCGGCGATCCGATCGGCCCGCGCGCGCGCCAGCAACAACGCCTGCCAGCCCCCCATCGACGACCCCACAACCACCAGCGGCCCCTCGGTCAACTCATCAACAGCCGCCAGCGTGTCCTCGTGCCAGTCGCCGATACAGCCCTCCTCGAAACTGCCGCCGCTTTCGCCGTGACCGGAATAGTCGAACCGCAGGAACGCGCGGCCCTGCGCCTTGCACCATGCTTCGAGGTGCACCGCCTTTGTGCCTTCCATGTCGGACTTTAGCCCGCCCAGAAAGACGACGCAGGACCCCTGCCCCTGCGTCTTGTGATAGGCGATGCGCCGCCCCTGCGGCGTGTCGAGGAATTGCGTACGACCCATGCTCGCCCCTTCTTGATTGCTGGCATGCCCACACCCTGCCCGGTTCCGGACGGACTGAAAACCCCTGACAGCGCACCCTGGCGGTCCATCCACATACCGGCAGTTTCCGAACCCTTACCAAACCTGGCTTCTTGACACCGCTGTTGGCGCCCGTCACATAAGCCGCGAAACATAACCCGCAACCGGGCGTTCCGTGGGCGCCAAACTGACGAGGAGAGCCGATATGGCCCAAGTCACCCTTACCCTTCCCGATGGCAATGCACGATCCTATGACGCCGGCGTCACGCCCGCGCAGGTGGCCGCCGATATCTCGACCTCGCTCGCCAAAAAGGCGATCAGCGCGACGGTCGATGGCAAGCATTGGGACCTGCAATGGCCAATCGACGCCGACGCCGACATCGCCATTCACACCCTCAAGGACGAGGCGCAGGCCAACGAGCTGATCCGCCACGACCTGGCCCATGTCATGGCCCGCGCCGTGCAGGAGATCTGGCCCGACACCAAGGTCACCATCGGCCCGGTGATCGACAACGGCTGGTACTACGACTTTGACCGCATCGAGCCGTTCACGCCCGAAGATCTGGGCATGATCGAGAAAAAGATGAAGGAAATCATTAACAAGCGCGATCCCGTGACCACCGAGGTCTGGGAACGCGACCGCGCGATCAAGCATTACACCGCCAATAACGAACCCTACAAGGTCGAGCTGATCGAAGCCATTCCCGGCGATGAACCGCTTCGCATGTACTGGCACGGCCATTGGCAGGACCTCTGCCGTGGCCCGCACCTGCAGCACACCGGCCAGTTGCCGGGTGACGCCTTCAAGCTGATGTCGATTGCCGGCGCCTACTGGCGCGGCGACAGCAGCCGCGCGATGCTGCAGCGGATCTATGGCGTGGCCTTCCAGAACAAGGAAAAGCTCAAGGCCCATCTGCACATGCTGGAAGAGGCCGCCAAACGTGACCACCGCAAGCTGGGCCGCGAGATGGACCTGTTTCACCTGCAACCTGAGGCGCCGGGCCAGATCTTCTGGCACCCCAACGGCTGGAAGATCTACACCCAGCTGCAGGACTACATGCGCCGCCAGCAGACCCGTGGCGGCTATGTCGAGGTGAACACGCCCCAGGTCGTCGACCGCAAGCTGTGGGAGGCCTCGGGCCACTGGGACAAGTACCAGGAGAACATGTTCATCGTCGAAGTGGACGAGGAACATGCCCGCGAAAAGGCCGTGAACGCACTCAAGCCGATGAACTGCCCCTGCCATGTGGAAATCTTCAAGCAGGGTCTGAAATCCTACCGCGACCTGCCGCTGCGGATGGCCGAATTCGGGTCGTGCAACCGCTACGAACCCTCGGGCGCGCTGCATGGCATCATGCGGGTGCGCGGGTTCACCCAGGACGACGCGCATATCTTCTGCACCGAGGACCAGATCGAATCCGAGACCAAGCGGTTCCTGGATTTCCTGTCCAACGTCTACCGCGATCTCGGCTTTGAAAGCTTCAAGGTCAAGTTCTCGGACCGCCCCGAGGTGCGCGCCGGCACCGACGAACAGTGGGACAAGGCCGACCGCCTGCTGCAAGAAGCCTGCGACGCCGCCGGCTGCGCCTATGACCTGAACCCGGGCGAAGGCGCATTCTATGGTCCCAAGCTGGAATTCGTGCTGACCGACGCCATCGGCCGCGACTGGCAGTGCGGCACGTTGCAGGTCGACTTCATCATCCCCGAACGGCTGGGCGCGACCTATGTCGGCGCCGACGGCGAAAAACACACACCCGTCATGCTGCACCGCGCGACGCTGGGCTCTTTCGAACGCTTCATCGGCATCCTGATCGAGGAACACGCCGGCAAGCTGCCGTTCTGGCTGGCTCCGCGCCAGGTGGTTGTGGCCTCGATCACGTCCGAGGCTGACGACTACGTGCAAGAGGTCGTTGCCGAACTGACCGCCGCCGGCATCCGCGCCGAGGCCGACATCCGCAACGAAAAGATCAACTACAAGGTCCGCGAACATTCCGTCGGCAAGGTGCCGGTGATCCTCGCCGTCGGCCACCGCGAGGTCGAGGAGCGCACCGTCACGGTGCGGCGGCTCGGCGAAAAACGCACCTCGGTGGAAAGCCTTGTCGATGTAACAAAGGCGCTCGCGACCGAGGCCACCGCGCCCGATCTGTTGTAACATTTCGCGCGAAACGCCCCGCAATCGGGCCTCCTTTTTACGGGCCGGATTGCGGGGTTTTATTTTTTCTTAAACCATTTCAGAGATTTAGAAGGGCAAGCCGCGTCACAAAATCTGACGCGGGCGTGAGGCACGGCCTCGTGAGTTCAACAAACCCTTTGCAGGCGCTACATTTTTCATGTCTCCAAGACGACACCACGTATCAACCAAAAGGATTTCCGAGATGTCGAACACCGCCAAGACCCTTGCCGTCGCTGGTGCCGTAGCCGCAGCCTTGGTCGCCACGACCCAAAGCGTCAGCGCCCAGTCCAAGGAAAAATGTTACGGCGTTTCGCTGGCCGGCCAGAACGATTGCGCCGCCGGCCCCGGCACCACCTGCGCAGGCACCTCGACCGTCGACTATCAGGGCAATGCCTGGACACTGGTCGATGCCGGCACCTGCACCGACATGGAACTGCCGGCAATGGCCGATGGCACCGCGCGCAAGGGTTCGCTTGAGGCGCTGGAGCGTGATCTGCCCGCATAAACCAGTGGCTGCGGGGTGAAACATCCCCGCACCCGTCCCGCAGTTGAGCCGTGCGTCCCCCTGGGGGCGCGCGACCGATCCTAACGCGCCGGTTTTCTCATGCAAATCGACAGCCCCCGTCAGAATGCCCTGCCCGCTGCGCCGGGCGTGGGATACAAGCCCCAGCATTTCGCCGATCTGACCGAAGACGCAGGTCCGGTGAGCTGGCTCGAGATCCATGCAGAGAACTACATGGGCGGCGGCGGCCGCCCTCTTGCCCAGATGCGCCACCTGTCGCGACAATTCCCGATTTCGGTGCATGGCGTCGGCCTGTCGATCGGCGGCGAGGCACCGCTGGACGCGGACCACCTTGCCCGGCTGCGGCACCTGATCGACTGGCTGAACCCGACCAGCTTTTCCGAACACCTTGCCTGGTCCACCCACGACAGTCATTTCCTCAACGACCTTCTGCCCTTGCCCTATACCGACGCCACGCTGGACCGGGTCGCCGCCCATATCGACCAGGTGCAGCAGGCGGTTGGCCGCCGGATGCTGCTGGAAAACCCCTCCAGCTACCTGGCCTTTGCCGAAAGCACCTGGGCCGAACCCGATTTTCTGGCCGCCCTCGCCCAGCGCACCGGATGCGGGCTATTGCTGGACGTGAACAACGTCTTTGTCTCCGCCACCAACCTCGGCTTTTCGCCGCAGGGCTATATCGACGCCTTCCCGCTGGATCTGGTCGGTGAAATCCACCTCGGCGGCCATGACGAGGACGCCGACGACCACGGCGCGCCGCTGCTCATCGACAGCCACGGCCGCGCGGTGGCCGACCCGGTCTGGGCGCTGCTGGACCACACGCTGCGTCAGAACGGCCCAAAGCCGCTACTGATCGAATGGGACAACGACGTGCCCGACTGGCCGGTGCTGCGGTCCGAGGCCGCCCGCGCCGCCGCCGCACTGTCGTCCATCAGCGAAAGTGCCCCGGCATGAGCCAGTCCACCTTCACCACCGCCCTGCTCGACCCCGGCCAACAGACGCCCGAGGGCCTGCTCGATGGTCAGGGCCTGCCGGCGGGCAAGCGGTTCAACGTTTACCGCAACAATGTCGCGGTCTCGCTGACCGAAGCGCTGCACAGCGCCTTTCCGGTCATCGCCAGGCTCTTGGGCAAGGAAAACATGGACGGGCTGGCCGGGATGTACCTGCGCGCGCACCCGCCCAGCTCGCCCCTGATGATGTTCTACGGCGCCTCTTTCCCCGCGTTTCTGGCTGGCATGGCGCAGCTGTCGCACCTTGGCTACCTGCCCGACGTGGCCCGGCTCGAACTGGCGATGCGCCATGCCTATCACGCCGCCGACGCTGACCCGATCGACCCCGACCTGCTTGCGCGCACTGACCCCGAGGCGCTGATGCAGGCCACCGTGACACTGGCGCCGGCCGTCCGGCTGCTGCGCTCGGACTGGCCGGTGTTCGACATCTGGCGCTTCAACACGGAACCCGACGCCCCGAAACCGGCCGCGATTGCACAGGACGTGCTGATCACGCGGCCCGATTTTGACCCGGTACCACAGCCGCTATCCCCCGGCGGGGCCGACTGGATCGCGGCGCTGCAACGAGGCGAGCCCATCGGCGCAGCCCATGACGCGGCGCTGGCCGCGACCCCGGATTTCGATCTTGCCGCCAGCCTCGCCCTGCTACTGCAAGGCGGCACGATCACCTCATTGAACGTGAAAGGATAACCCCATGCGTATGCTTGTTTCGCTGCACGACGCCGTTTTTGACCTTGTCGAACGCGGGGGTGACTGGCTGCTGCCCCTGCTGGCGCGTTTTGTCTTTGCCGCAACTTTGCTGGTTTACTACTGGAACTCTGCCATGACCAAGGTCGGCGACGGGCTTTTCGGCCTGTTCCGCCCCTCGGTCGGCGCCTATGCCCAGATCTTCCCCAAGCAGTTCGAGGCGGTCGGCTACGACGTCTCGCAGCTCTCGACCCTGCACTGGCTGGTGGTGGTGGCCGGCACCTGGGCCGAATTCATCCTGCCCGCGCTGATCGTTCTTGGCCTGGCCACGCGACTGGCCGCATTGGGCATGATCGGTTTCGTGGTAATGCAATCGCTGACCGACATCTACGGCCACAACGCCGACCCCGCCACCATCGGTGCCTGGTTCGACCGGCTGGCGGACAGCGCGATCATGGATCAGCGCCTGTTCTGGGTCTTTACGCTCGGGTTCCTGGTGATCAAGGGCGCCGGCGCTCTGTCGCTGGACGCGCTGCTGCGCCACCGGGCCATGCAGCCCGCCCACGCCTGACCCGGTTACGCGACGCGGATCCTCACGGGTTCGCGGCGCTCCCGGGGGCGCTCAGAAATGCGCCTTTGGCTCGTCCGGCTTGCCCGCCGCCAGCGCCAGCAAGCCCGCCGTTCCGGCAAAGGCGATCGGAAACATCGTGAACACGTTGAATCCAAAGGCATGGTACATGCCCGCCGCCGAGACCAGCAACAGAACCCCGCCCCACAACGCCCGCGCCCGCGCCATCGCGCCGCCTGCCAGCGCCAGCATCGGCGCCAGCACCGATGTGGCACGGATCAGGTCGACATTGGCCACCTGCTGTGCCAGCCCGTCAATCTCGCCCCAGTGTTCTATGGCGGCGGTATAACCATAGCTGAAAAAACCCACGATCATTCCGGCGATACCGGCGATCACCCCCAGCACCAAGGCCGCATTGCGCATTGTTCTACTCCTGCTTCGAGCAAAGATCGAACAACCTGAAACCTCTTTCACCACCGAACGCAGTGAAATCCGCGATTTCAGACCGCGTTGAGTGAGTCAGGTATTCGTAATTCTGCATTGCCCCCCAGATAGGGGTCCGATCACTCCACGCCAAGGGCCGCGCGCACCCCCGGCGTCCAGCCCAGGTGCATATCGCCCGCCTCGGTGACGATCAGCGGGCGCTTCATCAACGCCGGGTGTGCGACCAGCAAATCCAGGGCCGGCTCCGCCCGCTCGGCCTCGGACAGCCCGCGCCAGGTGGTCGACCGGGTGTTGACCAACGCCGCGCCAAAGCGGGCCTGCGCGGCCTCCAGAACCTGCGTCGGAACGCCGTCAGCGCGGACATCAACCAACTCGGCTTCGGGCAGGGCTTTCAGCGCCTTTCGGCAGGTGTCACAAGATTTCAGACCGTACAATTGCATCAGAGTTCCCCTTTTTGATGCCGAAATATCCATCATCGGCGTCGCGTGCAGCCCCTTTTTCTTGATTTTTCAGTCGAACTTGCGATCTTGCTACCCGGTGCTGCCAGCAACCAGGCCCGGTGTGTTTCCATATTCCGGCCGCCTGTACAGCCGGTTTCGCCGCGCAGCCCCCCGAGATTTCCGGGGAAAAGTACAAGGTAGAAGGAGACACGGGACATGCCGACGGGCACCGTGAAATGGTTTAACACAACAAAAGGCTACGGCTTTATTGCCCCCGACGAAGGCGGAAAAGATGTGTTTGTGCACATCTCGGCTGTCGAGCGCTCAGGGCTGACTGGCCTCGCCGACAACCAGAAAGTTTCGTACGAGCTTCAGGAAGGGCGGGACGGTCGGCAAATGGCTGCCGATTTGAAACCGTTGTAATTGTTTGATCCGCGCCGCTCCGGGGTTCTCCCCGGGGCGCGCGCATTTCCCACCTCAGGGACCTGCCGTATTCCGCTAGCGCGAGGAGCGGCTGCCCGCATTTGACCCGGCCGCGACTGCGACCGGACCTGTCGCGCGACGCCCCCGGCCAGGGGTGATCGACCGGACCGACCCGACACATGTCCGCGCCCGGCGCGTCAGGCCGGGTCCTTCTCCTGCAGGCTGGCCCAGTCCTCTCCCATTGCAACGATACAGGACGTCCCGCTGGCATAGGTGATCACCAGCGTCCAGTCGCCACGCCGGTCGGTCCAGACCTCCATGATCTGTTCCCGCCCCCGCAGGCCCGTGGCCGTCCTGCGGCTGGCAAACTGCCGCTCCCGCTTGCTGTGCATCTCACCGGTGGGCGAACAGATGACCTCGGCTATCGGCGACACCGCCTCGGCGCCGGTCGCGGCCAGACAGGCACAAAGACCTGTAAAAAGGATGCGAGCAATACGGTTCATACCGGAAATGTAACACTTTTGCGACGCAACGTATAGACGTTTGATATACATATCTGACGTCCCGTCGCGCACGTGAAACGGGTTCGCGAACTGCGTGCGGCGCTAAATGCGTCCTGCCGCACTGGCACGCTTGTCTACGGCCGGTCATCGGTATACGGGGCAACCGGCTGCGAGGTCGCGTTCACGGCCGTGTCGCCCATTGCACCTTGACCGAACCGGGTGTTGGCGCGATGGGCTGAGCGAGCGAGCGGGTCGCGGGCCTTGATGCAAGTCGCTTGGGTGTTCGACGTTAAAAGACGATTACCGCAACTCCCTCTGACCAGCGTCGCAATGATCTGTGTGTTGCCCGATTTCCACTGACGTTGTAGGCTTCTCAGGGGAGAAGGTGATCGATGCATAGGGTTTTCGCCTCTATTCCAGCATTTCTTTGCTTGGTCGGAACCACCGTTGCTGGTCCGTTGTACGATGCGGCGCGCCAGGGGGACGTGGCGACGGTCCAGCGCCTGATAGCCGATGGCGTCATGGTTGATGAGAGAGGCTCGAACGCCGAAACGCCACTGATGGCCGCCTCATTGACCGGGAACGCGGACACCGTGGCGCTGCTGCTCGATTCCGGATCCGACGTCATGGCACGCAATCGCAGCGGCTTCACGCCGCTCCATGCGGCGGCCTATGGCGGGCATGCAGAGATCGCGCGCCTGTTGCTGGAAAATGGTGCCGATGTCGATGCCAGGAATAACAGGGCCATCAAAACGCCGATCTACATGGCTGCCGACGAAAACCATGTCGATGTGGTCAAGCTCCTGCTTGAACGGGGGGCGGACGTCGCGAATGTGGACAGCAGCGGCTTTACCGTTCTGATCCGTGCCATGTTCCGGTACCACTACGAAGTCGTTGGCCTGCTCAAGCATTACGGCGCAACATGCCCCGCACCGGACACGTTTGGCCCGGAATTTCACAAATCCTGTGTCGCTGCAGGGCAATAAGGGAGGCCACAGAAATGAACGGTCGAACTCTGACAACTGGTCTCGTTCTGGCGATCATCGCCAGTGCCGCCTTCGCTGATGAGCCGGTCAATACCGGGCCGTTCGGCGGCGTGGCGATCAAGGGCTACGATACCGTCGCCTATTTCACCGAAAACCGGGCAGTAAGGGGGTCGTCCGAGTATTCCTATGAATGGCTGGACACGCCCTGGCATTTCCATACTGCAGAAAACCGCGACCTCTTTCAGGCGGACCCCGTCAGATATGCGCCGCAATACGGCGGGTACTGCGCTCTGGGTGTCGGCCTTGGTGGGCTGGCTTCCGAGAATATCGACCCTGAAAACTCCTGGCGGATCATCGAGGGCAAGCTCTATTTCATTTCCGATCCCAGCGGCGCGAAAATGCTGGACGGACCGGACGGCCATGCCGTTCTGGCCAAGGCGGACGAGAATTGGAACGATGTCCAGCCGATGGCCGAGAAAGACTATTCCAACTGACGCGCGTTACCCTCCTGGCGCAAGGTGAAACACCATATGTGCGTTGACGTAAGTATAGGGCGGAGCGTCAGGGGTCGCCGTATCCGACTTGTACAGAGGACCGCACACCTCACGGCCCAGCGCCAGACCAGGTTGCTGCAGGCATAACGTATCCCCCCGCACCAGCGCTGAACCGGTTGCAAACATGCTTGGGAACCGCAAAGCCATCGTGCCGCTTTCAGATATCTGCAACAAACCGGGCCCGCGGCCTTCGAAAGTGCCGCGCCAGACCTTACCGTTGATCAATCCGGAAATCTGCTGACCCGTAAGCGGCGCTCGATGCCCGGGCTGGAACCCGAACGGCCATTCCTGCAGCCCGGCGCGCGCCATGGCGCCGATGATCTGGTCCAGATCGTCCGGATTTCGAAAATGGTCGAACAAGACATTGTACAGCTCGACCGAGGTGTGCGGGGCAAAGCGCATTGTTTCCTCGACAATGGCAAGCGCTCGGTCGGCTTGCCCTGCTTCTGAATAGGCGGTGGCCAGGATGTTCCGGTAGTCCTCGCCCCCCTTTGAACTGTCACGGACGTCCTCCAGGATTTCCACCGCACGGGCCGGCTGACCGTTCAGGATATAGGACATGGCGACGATCTGCTGCGAATAGGCCGGCAAGAGCGGGTTAAGCCGACGGGCCTGTTCGAACTGTGCGATGGCGTCCTGATGATACCCTGCGAACGTATTGACAAAGCTCAGCGCCAGATGTGTTGCCGACTCTCCCGGTGCCTTTTCGACGGCCAACTGCGCCGAACGCATTGCCTCTTCAAAGCGGCGATCGACAGTTTGCAGTTCGCTCAGCACGGCAAAGGGCAAGGCCGCGTCGGGGTCGATTTTCAGCGCGAGCCCGGCATGCTCATAGGCCCTCTTCCGCGCCACGGGATAGGCCAGGATGTCATCATAATTGCGGCGCATGACCAGCGCCTCGGTACGTGCCTGGGCCGAATAGGCCCTGGCGAATTCGGGATCGAGCTCGGTGGCCCGGGAATAGAGTTGCAGCGCCTCGCGCAGTTCGGGCCGGAACCCGCTGCGCGCGGCCTCCTCAGCCCGCAGGAAGTAATCATAGGCCTCCAGATTGGTTGTGGGCAGCTTGCCGACCCGCCGTTCTTCTGAGGCGGTAATGTCCACTTTCAGCCGACCAAGCGCCTCGCGCACGATTTCGTCCTCGACAGCGAACATCTCGGACGTGTCGCGGTCGAAACTGTCGGCCCACAGGATTTCGCCGCTGCCGGTCTCGATCAGGCGCACATTGATCCTTATGCGGCCACCGGCACGGCGCATGCTGCCTTCCAACACGTGGCGCACGCCCAGTTCGCGACCTACTGCGCGGCTATCGACATCACTGCCCTTGTAGGACAAGGCGGTGCTGCTGCCGATCACCATCAGACCAGAGATTTTGGAAAAATCGGTAATGAGGTCGTCCGTCAAACCGTCAGCCAAGTAGCTTTCGCCCGCGGACAGACCGAGATTGTCGAACGGCAACACGACAAGCGATGGCTGATCTGTGCTGCCGGGCGCCATTCGCGACAATGATGTTCCGAATGGAAGCCCGCTTCGACCCGGCCAGACGAGAAACGTCACCGATACGACAGCAACCGCGACGACGAGGGCTGCGAGGATGCGAACCGGTTTGAAAAATCGCGGCCGTCGCGCCTTGCCCGGTGCGTGATCGGCATCCCGAAAGACCTCAATCGGTTCGGGAATATTCTTGACCCGATGAACGCCGGCCGGCTCGAATGCCTTGCTGACCTTGCCGCGGGTATACTCGTAGGCCTCCCGCGAAATACAGATTCCACCGGGCCTGGCCAGGGGTTCGATCCGGGCGGCGATATTGACGCCTTCGCCATAGATATCGTCGCCGTCGATTATCAGGTCGCCCATGTTGACGCCTATCCTGATCTCGATCCGGTTGGCCGGGTCCGCATCCGCATTTCGGCGCGACACCGCCGCCTGAATCTGAATGGCGGCTTCGACGGCATCGATGACGCTTGAAAACTCCGCAAGCAGCCCATCGCCGATCAGCTTGACGATCCGGCCGTTCTTTTCGTCGATGATCGTGGCGAGCAGTTCCTGTCGCAACGCGGTCAGACGTTCGAACGTACCGGCCTCGTCTTCGGCCATCATGCGGCTGAAGCCGACCACGTCTGCGGCTAGAACGGCGGCAAGCCTGCGCTCCAAGGAATTCGCTCCTTTCCCGAACGAACGGAATTTGTTGTAAACAGTACCGGTCGACGCATGGCTTGCAAGCAATGCGATCTCACGATCAGCAAATGAAAGCCCCTGCTGATGTCAGACTATGCCGCAGATCGGGCTGCTTTTTTTACCTGTCAGCGGCCGTTGCTCGTGCCTGCAACACACCATGGAATACCTATAGGGCCGACTTGCGTTTCGGTCGCGGCCGGCGGATGAACCGCCCCCCCTGACCTCGGCTGCAGATACAGCATAGGTCGACTCGAAAAAGCGAGAACACCCCAGCTCGACCAGCTTCCCTGGCGCCGATCACCGAAACTGAAGGTTTATGGCGGCATAGACCTGGAAATCGGGGTGACCCGCGCCTTTGCTCGCGACTGACCATTGCGGTTCAACAAAAATATTCGCCGTCGTCTTTCCGGTTTGGAAAACCTTGCCCAGCCGCAGACCCAGCGGAACATTATAGCCGTCATTGGCAAAATCGTATGTCCAGATTGGCGCCCCGCCGGTGTACCACCCGTTACCCAATTGGTAGAATAGGAACGGTTGGAATGCTCCCAGGCGCGGCCGGGTCCTGCCTAGTGGCGTACCGCCGATGCCTTCACGGTAGATCAGCAAGTAACCGTATTGAAACTTCGGTGATCGGCCATCAAAAAAGACGTTTGCGAGGCCCAGTTGCCATTGGTCAGCGCCGAGTCTGGCGTCACTGGCGGTAGGGGCAACGACCTGTGGCCCGATGCCAAAGCTGATGCCCGGCTGCGTATCAAACTGATACGCCAGAAACACGTCAAGATCGCCGAGCCCGCTGACCGTGCTCGCCCCTGCCCCCACCGGGAAGCTGTTGAAGGGCAAGGATGCCCGCAATAGCCAGTTCGTGTTTCCAATTTGAAGAGGCTGTGCATAGCGAAGGACAAATTGGTTGCCATCAACATTGTTGGGCGTGCCGGTGAAACTGCCGATATAGTAATTCTGGATATTGAATGCGGTTACATTGGCCAGCGGGTTGTTTGCATCGGCGGCGCTGGCGTCCTGCGCCGCACCCCGCCCCATAGACAGAAAAAGAACCATAATGGACGCAAGCACCGAGTACTTTGCCTCCCACAGGATATCTGACCTTTTCATTTATCAATCCCTTCTCTCGTCTCGGTGGGCGACGTCCGCGTGTTGAAACCCGCTTTGGTCCAATCGGCCACTCGCTCCTGGATCGGTACGCAGGCCGCCGATTTGCCCGACCTTTTCCACAACAGTCAGAGGCGACGGGCCAAACATCGGACCCGTCGCAATCGGCTCAAGTCACTTGATGTACTCGTCGAAGTTCTCGACCCGGTGGATATTCGGCAACTGGTAGGTGCCGTCATAGAACTCGGCATGCGCGCCATAGGCCCGGATATAGGGGAACCAGCCGCGCCCCGGCAGGGTGCGGACATAGTTGCTTTCCCAGCCCTCCGGCGCCGCGTCCGGCCCCAGCATCACGACAAAGGACCCGTCGTCGTTTTTGCGCGGCTTGTGTTCCAGGCTGTCGATGGTGACGTCATCGCCGGACTCCAGCCCGCGATTGTCCAGCAATACGCGGGTATCCGGATCATAGATCGTCAGCGACCAGAACAGATCGGTCTTTGGCTCGCGGTTGAAAATCATCACATACCGCTCTTCACCCTTTAGCCGTTCGCCGTCCGAATCCTCGAATTTGGCGACATAACCCTGCGCCTTTCCCGGGCGCGGCACCGTCATCGACGGCGAGGTCAGCTGCGCCTCGTAGGTGTATCGGGCGCGCGGGTCAAAGATGTCGAAGTTCTGAGTGCTCTGGTCGTACTTGATGCCATCGCCCTAGGCCCCGCCCAACACATAACGCCAGTCGAATTCCCGCAGCACGCCATCCAGCCGTTCGCTAAAGACAAAAGACTTGGCCATGAGCTCGCCGACTTTGGCCCCGTCAAGAAGCGCGGCGGTCTGCCGTTCGTTGGGGGCAAAGGGCTTGCCGCGCTCAATGCCCAGCGTCCGCAGCCAGTACATGAAGAACCGGTCACGCTCGGCAAGGTGTTCGTTGTTGATCGCCGCGTGCAGCACCTTCCAGAAGGCCATGCCGCGCGGCTGGATGGTGGGCAGGAACATGTCGCCGCCGGGGTGAACGGTCGTGCTTGGCTCATCCCCGAACTGATACATCTGGATCTGGTCCCAGGTCTTTTGCACCGTCTCGACGTCGGCCCCCGCCACCCGCGCCAGCACCACGGCGCGATCCGTCCCGATCTCGTGCACCTGGAAATCGTCGCCCAGTTTCTTCTGGTCCGGGCGCATGTGCTGCGGCGTGTTGGGGCCGACGATCACATGCTTGCCGCCCTTGCCTTCGAACGGGCCGAAAATGCCGATATCGGTGGGGGATTCCTGCCACATGTCGATGACCATGCCGATCACGACACCCGGCGGCACATCCAGCACCGTCGCCGCGCCCTTGGTGTTCAGCAGCCCCAGCGCATAGTTGGTGGTCTCGTTCGCGGTCAGGTAACCGCGTCGCTCGTTGAACGACTCGATCCGGACGAAATCGCCGTATTCGAAATCGAAATTGTTGAAGTAATTCTGCGTCATCCGCTCTTGCGCCACGATCGGCAAGGCCCAGAGATACAGCTGCGCGGCGCGCTGATGATCGATCAGCTCGTAGATGCGGTCGGCCGTCTCAGCCGTCGGCACACTGTGTTCCAGATCGAAATCGCCAAAGAAGTTCTCGACCTTGCCGGTCACCGGCATTCCGGCGGCAAATTCCTCGTCCGTCTGGATGTCGTTCAGACGGATCTCCTCCGCCTTGGCCAGACCGCTCAGACCGGCGGCGACGGATAACGCCAGGCCTAAAATAAGCTTTTTCTGCGGCATCATGTTTCTCCACTGTTGGTATTGGTTTGAACCGGGGCGACGCAGACACGCGGCGCCCATGACAGCTGCGGCCTCGCGTGTTGCCCGATGGCCGGCGGCGCGCAACTTGCGACGCGCGAGCGCGATCAAGGCGTGTACCAGATCGGCGAGGTATTTGCCCGATCCTGCAGCTGCATTCGGGTGCCTTCCGGCATCTCAACGCCAAAGAACTTGGCATCATAGGCCGTCCAGCGCGGTGTCGGGATCTCGAGAACGCGAACGTAGTAAAACGCCTGCTGCGCAGGGTCGAACTCGGGGTCAACCCAGTAGGCGCTCAGCAAGGCTTCGCCAATCGTGTTGGTGTAGGAGGCGTCCGCGACGTCCACCGTGTTGCCGACATCGCCGTTACAGGCGTGATCGAGGACGGCGCGGTCTCCACAGGCCACGTCAAAGACCTTTTCCTGCGTGTCGCCATTCGCGTCGAGCCAGCCTTTCACGATCTGGATCCGATCGAGATTGGCGCCATCCGGATCACGCAGGGCGCGGATCATGAAGGTCGGCGCCTTGCCATCGGGCGCGGTTGTCAGATCGCCCCCCATCGGGACGCCCCGGGCATAGCCGGTCCGCGCGAAATCAGGGCGCACGACCTCGTCAGACGCGAAATCCCAACCGGCAAAGACGCGCACCCGCAGCCGGGTGCCGGTGGTTGCGTAGGTTTCCTTGCGCGCCATGGCATCCCAGATCGACTCACGGGTATTCTCGCGGGCCCAGACGGCCGCCAGACCCGATGCACCAACATCCGCTTCCATCACCGAAAGCGCCGGGTCGGGCGCGTCGATCAGCGCGTGCTTTGCGCGGTCGGGCGAGGGTTCGACGAAAGACGCCTTGGAAAAGTTGTTCTCCTCGCGCGACGTGGGCAGCGCCGTGTGGTTGTCGGTAGAGCCGATCATGCCAAACTTGAAAGGGTTCACCCCAAGGTTTGCCTCTGCCATCAGCCCGACCTTGAGCGCTTCTCGAGCGTATTCGCGCTGCAGCATGTCCGGCGTTTTTGCCTGTTGTCCGTTCAGGTTGCCTGCGTCCAACGTTTCGAAATCGGCAAAAGCATCGTCGGGCGAAAGCAGCGGATGCGCCTCCCCATCGCCTTTTTGCTGCGTGACCTCGGCGAGCGGCTCCCAGCGGATGCGCTTTTCGGCATAGGCCGCATCGATGGGTTTGCCCGAAAGGCTGGACCCGTCGATGGTTTCCATCGCGAACATCAGCCCGTTGGACAGGTTGCCGTTGTGCGGGATCGCGAGGACCTGCCCGCCGGTCTTGTCCTCGTAAGCGGCCATGTAGTTCCACAGATCCTCGGGGTTGGTCGAATCGTATTGGGAAAAGGGCAGAACCTGCGACGTCCGGTCCTTGCCATCGCGAAAGATCACGACCCGGTGCATGTTGTTGCCGCCCGGATGCGACGTCCATTCGAACCCGTGGAAGGTGGTGAAGGTGCCGGGTTGATAATACTTGTCTGCGTTGTCCGTTGCCCCGTCCCAGGCTGTGGACAATATGCGGGGCTCGTTGATCAAGTCGGTGTCATTGGCGCGCAGCCATTCAAGGAACGCGGCATGGCCGTCCCCCGATTTGACCATGTCATGCCACTTCTTCCCGACCGGATTTGCCAGGATCAGCGGATCGGACCTGCGGATGAAATCGGCAATACCGAGGTTCTCGGCATGATCGGCCATCACGATGAAATCCAGCGGCCGGATGAGTTTGACCCTCCAGCCAAGGTGGCTGATGACCTCTTCGCCGCGCGACACCCGGTACCCGGCGTCCTGGTCCAGTGTCGCGCCAGCCATCCCGGCGTCTGTTGACCAGGACGAATGCAGGTGCGTGTCACCGAACAGCACCCGGTTGGGGAAATGATCGTCCGCATATGGCGAATACTCGGCCTTGGGCGGCTCGTGCGCTTCTTTTGGCGGAAGGATGTCCTGCGCGGCAGTTGCCGTGCCGAAAGCGGTGGCAACGGTGATGGCCAATAGGCTGGTTGTCAGTCGGTTCATCGTGGTCTCCCAGAATTTCCGGATCGTATTCGTTGTCAGAACGAGGCGCGGGCGGACCGGAGTGCCAGCCCGCCGCGCGG
Organism: Seohaeicola saemankumensis; assembly: GCF_020171285.1. Lineage (GTDB taxonomy): Bacteria > Pseudomonadota > Alphaproteobacteria > Rhodobacterales > Rhodobacteraceae > JAIUZI01. Next base: position 98,843 of record NZ_JAIUZI010000002.1, on the reverse strand, counting down.
TGTCAGCCGCCGAGATCCAGCGTCACAACGACCTTCTCCAGCGTGCCGGGGAAGTCGAACGGCACGTGATAGGCCTCGCTCACCGGCTCGCCCGCGTCCGACCCGATGTCGAAGGTCTCGTCGAGCGAGATGCGGTAGCCCATGGTGCGGTCCACCCTGCCCTCGCCGACCAGCTGGTCATCGACAAACAGCTTGCCGGTACCACCAAGCCCGACGCCGCCGCCGTCATAGGTGAACTCGTAGCGGATCACATGGGCGCCCGGTGTCAGCACGTCACCGGTAATGGTGTATCGCTCCAGGTTCGCGACGTTGTAGGTGTAGACCGGCTTGCCATCGAGCACGTAGAGCGCCCAGCCACCGAACCGGCCGCCCTGGGTCACCAGCATCCCGTCGGTGTCCGCTTCACCGATTTCCACATGCGCCGTGATCGTGTGCGACTTGTTCTTGAAGTCGGGCGCGGTGCCTTCGGGGATACGGGTCATGTTGTCGTAGTAGGTGAACTCGGACCGCCCCTCTGTCAGGCTGGGCCGCAGCGACACGTCCAGCCGGTCGACCTTGTCGTTGTCGATGGGAAAGACGTTGTACTTGGCCGCCTCGCCGTAAAACAGGATCTGCATCTCCTTCAGCTTCTCGGGGTTATCGGCGGCAAGGTTGTTCGCCTGCGAAAAATCCTCGTCGATGTTGTAAAGCTCCCAGGCCCAGTCGTTGATCACGTCACTTTTCTGGGTGACGCTGATCCAGGGCGCTTCGGGCGGGGTGGTTGTTGCCACCCACCCGTCGCTGTAGATCGCTCGGTTGCCCATCATCTCAAAATACTGGGTCCGGCGTGATGAGGGCGCTCCGGCGTCGTTGAAGGCATAGACCATGCTGGTCCCTTCGATTTCGGACTGCGCCACACCATTGATCGAGGTCGGCGCCGGCAGACCGGCGGCCTCAAGGATTGTCGGCATGATGTCGATGACATGGTGGAACTGGTCGCGCACCTCGCCCCTGGCCTCGATCCCGGCCGGCCAGCGGATGATCATCCCGTTGCGGGTTCCGCCGAAATGGCTGGCCACCTGTTTGGTCCACTGGAACGGCGTGTTCATCGCATGCGCCCAGGCCGACGGGAAATGGCCAAAGGTGTTCGGCCCGCCCAGTTCGTCCATGCGGGCATAGGTGTCTTCGAACGGCACCGCGATGTTGTTGAAGAACGTCATCTCGTTCAGCAACCCGTCCGGGCTGCCTTCGGCGCTCGCCCCGTTGTCGCCCATCAGGTAGATGATCAGCGTGTTGTCCAGCTCGCCGGTTTCCTCGACCGCGTCGATAATCCGGTTGATCTGGTGGTCCATATGCGCCAGCGCCCCGGCATAGACCTCCATCATACGGGCATAGAGTTCTTTCTGCTGGTCGTTCAGGCTGTCCCAGGCGCGCAGCTGCTCGGGGCGCGGGGTCAGCACGGCATCCTGCGGGATGATCCCCAGCTCCTTCTGCCGGGCAAAGGATTCCTCGCGCACCTTGTCCCAACCCTGGTCGAACTGGCCCTTGAACCTGTCGATCCATTCTTTTGGCGCGTGGTGCGGGGCATGGGACGTGCCCGGCGCATAGTAGACAAAGAACGGCTTGTCCGGGGCCAGGGCGTGCTGTTCGCGAATGTAGTTGATGGCCCGGTCCGCCATGTCGACGTCCAGGTGGTAATCCTCGGTCACCGGTGGCTCGATCGGCTTGGTTCCGTCAAAGATCGCCGGGGTGAACTGGCTGGTGTCGCCACCGATAAAGCCAAAGAACTGTTCAAAGCCAAGACCTGTCGGCCAGAGGTCGAACGGCCCGGCCTGGCTCGACTGCCAGTCCGGCACATTGTGGTTCTTGCCATACCAAGCGGTGTTATAACCGTTGCCCTTGAGGATCTCGGCAATCGTCCCGTTCTCTTTGGGCATCAGCGAGTTGTAGCCCGGAAAACCAGTGCCGATTTCCATGATCACACCTGTGGCGTTCGAATGGTGATTGCGCCCCGAAATCAACGCCGCCCGCGTCGGCGAACACAGCGCCGTGGTGTGCATTCGGGTGAACCGCAACCCGTCCTCGGCCAGCCGGTCATAGGCCTCGGTCGGCACCGGGCCGCCAAAAGCTGTCGGGGCGCCGAACCCCACATCGTCCGGCATGATCAGCAGAATGTTCGGCGCGCCTTCCGGCGCCGTCACCTGGCGCGGGAAATCGAGAGCAGAGTCAGCGGTGCGCAGGCCAATGTGCCCGTTGAATTCCGTCATCGGGATCGGCAGGACCGAGCGGTTCCACTGATCCTGCGCAACAGCCGGCGCAGCGCCCAGCATAAGCAGCCCGGCCATCATCCCGGCCAGGGCGCTCCGTGCATTTCGAAGTCTCATGTGATCCTCCAAAGTATTACCAATTACGGAAACGAATGGGCCCTTGCCCCGTGTGCAGAGTGTGCTGGCCTTTGGGCAAACCGGACAGGAATTCGCCCCGCCCCCGGACGGTCACGCGATCCTGTGCCGACACGCACCACCAGTCGTCGAGATACTCAGAAGCCATTCGCACCTACCTGAAATCCGTTACATTCGGTGCTGGTGGATTGGGGTATTCCACCAGCGTGGCCAGGTATTGCTGAATCGTCTGCAGATACAGCGCCACCGCCCAGCCCGCCCCGGCATGGGCCAGGTTCACACGCTCTTTCGGGTCGGCCTCGATGTTGTAGATCTGGGGAAAGCCCGCGGTCTCGGTCTTGACGCCCATGTATCCACCAACCGCCGGGTTCGTGTCTGAAACGCCGATTTCAAACGGATACATCCGGAACTGCCGCCAGCGCACCGCCGCGATGCGGTCGCCGATAAAGGTGATCAGGCTGTCGCGTGCCGATGTCTCCGAGGCGCCCAGCAGGAAGCCGGTCTGATCCACGCCGTCAATCGGGCGGTCATCAGGCAACTCCGCACCGATAATCGCGGCCAGCGTCGGAAAGAAATCATGGATCGCGAACATCTCGTTGGACACCCGTGGTTCGATCTCTCCGGGCCAGCGGATCATACCGGCGGTGCGGATGGAGCCTTCGTAAGCATCGCCCAGTTCACCGCGAAACGGGCCATTATCGCCCGCGTGGACCTCGTCGATCGCGGTGGCCGTCACCGTGGCGCCGTTGTCCGACAGCCAGATGACGATGGTGCGGTCGCGCAGCCCGGCGTCTTCGATCGCCGCCAGGATCTCGCCGGTCCTGAGGTCCAGCTCCATGACCGAATCCCCGTACTTCCCGGCGCCCGACAGGCCGACGAATTCGTCGGCCGTGTCGTTCGGAAAATGCGGCCGCGTCCAGCCGATCATCAGAAAGAACGGGGTGTCGGTTTCGGCCTGCTGGCGGATGTAGCCGGACGCCGCCGCCGCGATGTCGCCTTCGATCTGCTTTCTGTAGTCACTGTCATAGGGGCGGACGAATGCGGCCTCGCCCGGCCCGCGCGCCTCGATGATCCGCGCGCCAAAGGCATCGACCATGTCCTGCCCCATGCCGAGCGCCCGCAGGTTGTCGCCATAGGTCGATGAGTCCGTCGTGCCGGCAAAACCGACCAGCCACTGATCGAACCCCTGGTTCTGCGGTTGGCTGACGGGCTGGGGGCCGAGGTGCCACTTGCCGACATAAGTGGTGTCGTAGCCGACGGATTTGAACAGCTCGCCCAGTGTGATGTCATCGTCCTGCAACCCGCCGCTTGCCCCCGGCGCGATGATCAGCGACATGCCGTTGCGGATCGAATACTGCCCCGTCTGCAGCGCGGCCCGGGACGGCGTGCACCCCGGTTCGACCAGGAACTGCGTCAGCCGCAGGCCCTCGGCGGCCAGCGAGTCGATGTTGGGCGTCCGGAACCCGCCACGGGTGCCGCCGTTGTAGACGCTGAGATCGCCAAAGCCGAGGTTGTCGGCCAGCATCAGCACCACGTTGGGGCGGTCCGAGGCCCGCACCGGCCCCGCCCACAGGGTGAGCGCAAGGGCAGCAGTTGCAATGGCAATGGCGACTGTCGTCTTCATGGAACCTCTCTCACTGCGCCCTTGTTCGCGGGCGGCAATCATTCGCATGTGTCGTCACCGAATGCGCCGCCCGGGCCGGTCGCGGCTCAGCCCGGCGTGTACCAGATCGGCGAGGTATAGGCGCGGTCCTGCAGGATCATCGGCACTTCGGGGACCATGGTGATGCCGTAGTATTTCGCATCATGCGCCTGCCAGGTGGGTTTCGGAATCTCGAGCACGCGCACGTAGTAGAACGCATGCTGTGACGGGTCGAAGTCCGGGTCGGTCCAGACTGCGTTCAGCATCGGGTCGCCTATCGTGTTGGTATAGGTGGCATTGGCCACGTCCACCGTGTTGCCGACATCCCCATCGCAGGCGTGATCGACAATCGCCCTGCCGTCTGAACAGGCCACGTCATAGAGCTTTTCCGAGGTCGTGCCATCGGCATTCAGCCAGCCCTTGATCACCTGCACCCGGTCGATATTTGCATTGTCGGGATCACGCAGCGTCCGGATCATCATCACCGGCGCCTTGCCCTCGGGCGCATTCGTCAGGTCGCCGCCCATCGGCACCCCGGCGGCATAGCCGCGCGCGGCGAAATCGGGGCGCTCCACCTCGTCGGCGGCAAAGTCCCAGCCGCCGAACACCCGCACGGTGATGCGCGACCCGGTGGTGGCATAGACCTCTTTGCGGTTCATCGCGTCAAAGATCGCCGCGCGCGTGTTTTCCCGCGCCCAGACGCCGGTCAGGCCCGCGGCCAGCGTTTCCCAGTTATAGTAGTCGGTCCCCTCAAGCTGACCCTTCATGAAGACATGACTCCAGCGGCCGGCATCGGGCTCGGCCGGGGGGTTCTTGCCAAAGAAGTTGTCCTCGCGCGTTGTGGCCAGCGAGGTATGCGTGTCGGTCGATCCGATCATGCCGAACTTGAACGGATTGGCGTTGATATTGGCCTGGTGCTGCAGACCCAGCCGCAGCGCCGGGCGGGCATATTGATGCGGGATCATGTCCGACGTGATCCGGTTGCGCCCACCCAGGTCGCCCTTGTCCCAGGTGCCGAAATCGGCCCAGGCATCATCCGGCGAGACAACCGGGTGGGTTTCACCGTCACCCTTGATCTGCGTCACCTCGTAGATCGGCTCGAACCGCATCCGCTGCTCGGAATAGGCCACATCGATCGGTTCACCGTTGTTCCGGGTTTCCGGGAACATCAGGCCGGTGCCCCAGTTGCCGTTATGCGCCGCCGCGAGAACCCGCCCACCGCTTTGCGCCTCGTAGTTCTCCATCCAGTTCCACAGCGCTTCGGGGTCGTCACTGTCGAAGGCGCTGAACGGCACCGAGGTCCGCGCCCGCTCCGCCCCGTCACGGTACATCACGACCCGATGCAGGTTGTTGCCCCCTGCGGTCGAAGACCATTCGAACCCGATGAAGGCAGAGAAAACACCGGGATCGTTGTACTGATCCGCGAAAGCCGTGGTTTTGTCCCAGGCGGTGCGCTGAATGCCAGGATTCTTGACGAGGTTGTCTGACCGCGTAATCGAATCCACCACCTCGTAGAAGGCCTGCATACCCTCCTCGGTGCTTCCGCTTTGGCGCATGTCATACCAACGCTTGGTGACAGGATCTTCCAGGATGACTGGATCGCCCACGGCCAGCATATCAGCGAGGCCGAAATACTCTGCATGGTCGGCAACCACGAGCCAGTCGAGCGGTCGGTGCAGTTTCACCCGGCTTCCCGTGCTCGAGGTCATTTCCTCGCCGCGCGCAAATCGATACGCGTGACCGGGATTCAGAACATTTCCGAAAAACCCGGCATCCACAGAGTAAGAGGTGTGCATATGCGTATCGCCCCAGTACACATTGGTCGGCGTGTGCTGGTCAACAAAAGGCGAGTAGTCCGGCGTATTTACATTAATGTCTGATGGATCCAGCGTCCCATATCCCAGACCCTCCTCCCGTTCCTGCGCCCCTGTACTCGTGGCCATCAACAGGGCTATCCCCGTCATGACACCTCGGGTCTTCCAAGTCATCGCGCTCCCCCCTGCTTATTTCTTCAGAACAGATTGATCATATGCAGAACCACCAAACCGGCATTTTGAGTATCGGCGATCTTTAATGCTCCATCAGCAGCTATCTCTGTCCGAAAAGTGCAAATTTTCGCTATCCCAAAAGTGCAAACAGGCCCTAATTCCTTTGACTCTTTGCTTTTGGGGTGGAAGCCTTGAGCCATGCAAACGCCCGTAGAAACAAATATTCAGAGGCTGTCATACCGATTCACTGATTTCGAAGAACAACAAGCGGCCATGACGGACTGGGACCAGGTGTACCAACGTTTGGCACCCGGCGACTTCGAGGGTGGCGTGGACCTGATGAGCGCCGGCGCGCGCACGTTGTTCCGCGAACGGTGGAGCCGCCAGTTCAGGTACCAAGGCACCGGTCCTATCGGCACCTGCGCCTTTGCGATTCCGGTCCGGCAGGCAAAGCCAGCCACCTGGGTCGGCCAGCATGTCGGCAAGAACACGGTCATATTCCAGGCGCCCGGACAGGAAGCCGACCTGCTGTCGTCCGACGAACAGGACCTTTTCGTTCTGACGGTTCCCACGGACGAGGTCCAAGAGACATGCATGGCATTCTCAAAACAGGATCGGTTTTCCGATGCATCAGCCGGCGTTGTGGACCTGAAACCGGAGGTCGCGGCCCGCCTTCGGGCGATGGCCCATGACCTGTTAAGCACAGACCCCACCAGCACAGGGCCAGAGGGGGATTGGGCCGTCGAGAAAGCCTTTCGGCAGTTTTCAAAGGCGTTCCTGTACGAACTCACCGTGTCGAAAGAGACCAATGCGGACAATCCCAAACTCTCCCGCGCGTCCAGGATTGTCCGGAACGCCACTGACCTCATGCAGGCCGACATGGCCAGCCAGTACGGTCTGGTCGACATCTGCTCTGAACTGGGTATCAGCCTTCGCGCGCTGCACTACGCATTTGCCGATGCGACGGGAATGACGCCCGCGAACTGGCTACGCAGAATACGCCTCAACCGGGTGCACACAGACCTCAAGACATCCTCTCCAAGCGACGGCCGGGTAAAAACCATCGCGGCACGACATGGTTTCGTCCATCTGGGCCATTTCGCTGCTCAGTACCGAACCCTGTTTGGCTGCACGCCGTCCGAGACCCTGAACGCTGTATGAAACCTGTGGAATCCCGGATCTGATATGACCATTGCGGGCTGGTTCGAATTGATAGTGTTTGAACACTTCATTTCACGACGGTTGTCGGAAATGTTTATTCCGGAAAGAAACAGGTGAGACGCCCCATGAACACCAGAAGCGATTGAGGCAATCGATGGAGAGCGACGCGTCGCAATTTCATGAATTTGCTGCCCGGGTATCCGCTGGATTCAACAGTTGGATTACGGTGCTGGCGGATGAAAATCTGGTTTGGTGGCTGATCTTTATCTTCGCCGCTTTCGTTTTACGAAAGAGTATCGCGACCGCTTGCCTGTGGACCACGAGCAAGCTGCTTGGAAAGTTCCAGGTTGGCTTGTCGGAAGATGTCGCGCGGCAACTTAAGACCGCCGCCGAGATACTGGTTGTGACCCTCGCGGTATTCATCGCAAGCGACGTCGTGATACCGGAAGGAGTCGTGACGGTTTTTCTGGACAGAATTCTGGCATCTATTGCAATCGTCGCGATCTTCGGGGCCTGGTTCCAACTGAGCGGGCCATTCGCCGCCCTTCTGCGAAATGACGCGTCGAACCTGGTGACCAGCGAAACGGACTGGATCAAAAGGATCACGCAATTCGCAATCCTTCTGTTCGGCCTGACATCCCTGTTCAAGGTCTGGCAGATAGACATTTCCGGCGCCCTCACGGGCGTGGGTGTTCTGGGAGCAGGATTGGCGATCGCGACACAGGATCTGATCCGCAACCTTGTCGCGGGCATGACGAATATCAGTGAAAAACGCTTTGAAACCGGGGACGCGATCCAGGTGGAGGGCCAATTCGTCGGGACAGTCAGACGGATCGACCTGAGATCGACGCTGGTTGTTGGTTTTGACCAGATACCGCGGCACATTCCAAATTCGAACCTGTCGAACTCTGTCGTGCTGAACTACTCTGCCCGAAAACACCGTCGCATCATGCTGAAGGTGCCTCTCGTCTTGTCCTCGACGCGGGCACAGATTGAAATGGTCCGGGATGGTCTCAGAGACTATCACAAAACCTCCGGAGATTTCGCAATTGATGACGATGCACCGGACTACATTTATGTCAGCGAACTGGGGCCAAGCTCGGTTGATATCCTGATCTATGTCTGGACAGCCGGACCGGATTTCGAAGAAGCGCTGGCCGTACAAGAGCGGCTAACCCTGGCGATACTGAAGATCACTGAACAGGCTGGAACAGCTCTGGCCTACCCCACACAGACATTGAAAGTAGACCCGTCTGTCATCACCGAAGCGTTTACAGCAACGGACTGAACAGCCGCGCCAGCGGTGCGCCGTTGCGTTGAGCAAAACTGCGATCCGCAAGCTTAGTGGTCAGCTTGAACGAACGGGCAAAATCCGCTTCGAACATCGCGGCGGTCTGATCCGCAGTCTCCTTGTCGAAGATGATCGCCGTTTCCTCAAAGTTCAGCCGGCAGGACCTGTTGTCGAGATTGGTGGTGCCTACTGAAGATATCCGGTCATCGACCAAAACGACCTTTTGATGCATGAAGCCTTCGTTGTATCGCCACACTTCAATTCCGGCATCCATGACTTCATCGAAATAGGCCAGTGCAGCCAACCACGGGATCTTGTGGTCGATAACCTCGGGCGTCAGCACCCTGACATCCACCCCCCGCATTGCGGCGAGTTTGAGACTGGTCAGGATATCGTTTTCGGGCACGAAATAGGGTGACGCAATCCATAACCGTTCGGTCGCGGCGTTGATCAACGCACAGAAATAGAAACTGCCGGTATCGAAATCGTCTCCCGGCCCGGTGGCGACAATGACGCCATCCTTGTTCGCCCCGGCGGCCGTGATCTCCCAGTTCAGATGTTCGATCAGGTTCTCCGCCGTGGCCCAGTGCCAGTCTTCGGCAAATATCAACTGCAGTTGTTGCACGATGGGGCCCCGCAGACGCGCATGGGTATCGCGCCACGGGCCGAACTTGGGGTCTTCTCCCATGTATTCGTCGCCCATGTTCAGGCCACCGGTGAATCCGACCTTGCCGTCGACAACAACCGTTTTCCGGTGATTGCGGAAATTGATCTGGAACCGGCTTTTAGGGCCGCCGCGGGCATGGGCGTTCACCACCTCTACCCCGCCGGCCGAAAGGGTCTCGATATAAGTTTTCGGCAGTTTGATGCAGCCGACGGCATCATAGATCAGCCGCACCTTGACCCCGACACGCGCGCGCTCCAGCAAAGCCTCGCTCAACCTCCGGCCGATCTTGTCATCGTTGATGATATAGGATTGCACCAGAACATAGACTTCGGCCTCTGCAATCGCGCCGAATATCGCGTCAAAGGTCTCGGCGCCGTCAATCAACAGGTCCAGGTCGTTCCCCGACCCCACCGGAATGTCACCGATCCGCTCGAAAGCCCGGTACATGCCCGCGTTTTCCATTTTCCCCGGTGGGTAGTTCCGTTTGAAATCCTGCAACCCGCTGATGACGTCATCGCTGTGCCGGCGCCCTGTCAGATAACCCTCGAAATGAAAACTCCCCAGAAACAGGAACGCGGGAACAGCCACGTAAGGCGCCGCGATCAGAAACACCACCCAGGCCACCGACCCCTGTGGCGTGCGCGCATGCCGAACCGCGAGAACGGCGCAGTACACCGCCGCCAGTTCGAGGATGATGAATACGGCAAGACCAATCTGAATAGACAACACACACTCGCTTTGAAACATTCCGGTTTCATGAGGCTAGCCGACAAAGGCCCACGCTGACAAACAATACCGCAAGCTGCGCCCCACCCCGCCGGACGCGACCGACAATGCACACGGCGAAAATCGCTCGACCCTGCGGGCGCGCGCTGTACGATAAACGCAAGACGACGCCACGAACCATTCGAAACGGACACCCTCTTATGGAACACATGGAACAATCGCCGTCAGCGAACGACAGCCCGGCATCGTCGGGCGGCCAGGCCGTTCCGGTCTGGTTCCTGACGGTCGTGACCTTTCCAATCCTGATCGGGATGCTCTGGTTCGGGCGTGATTTCCTCATGCCGATTGCGCTGGCGACACTGCTTTTCATACTCAACATGGCCCTGATCGACCGCCTCGACTCCGCCACCATCGCCGGGCGGTCGGTGCCGCGCTGGCTGGCCTACACCGGGGCGACGGCGCTGGTTTTCGGATTGATCGTTTTGCTTGGGTTCAGCATCGCGAACCAAGCCGAAGCGCTCGAGGCTGCACTGCCGAAATACTCTGAGCGTCTGACACATCTAAAGGGACAAATCGAAAACCTGGTTGGAGCGGAAAATGTCGCCGCAATCATCAAGACGGTGGAAAACGTCGACATCGAAGGTCTGGTGACCGCCTTCGCCTCTTCCGCGGCCGGTGTCCTTGGAAACTCCGGGCTTATCCTGATGTACCTCGCTTTCATGCTCGCCGAACGCGGCGCATTTGCCGAAAAACTCCCGCGGCTGTGCAAGACCAATGAAGATGCCCAAAAACTGCGGACCATTCTAAACGCGATCTCCCAGGGCGTTCAGCAATACATGTGGATCAACGCGGTCACCAGCGCGATGAGTGGGACGCTGGCCTTTGTCGTGATGACAGTGCTGGGTGTCGATTTTGCCGTTCCGCTTGCCCTATGTGTCTTTTTCCTGAACTTCATCCCGAACATCGGCTCGTTCCTGGCGGTCCTGTTCCCGACGACGGTGGCGCTGCTCCAGTTCGACACCCTGACGCCCGCATTGATCGTCGTGATTGCTTACGGGGGTGGGGATGCGATTATCGGCAACATCGTACAACCGCGGCTGCAGGGAAAATCGCTGAACCTCAGCACGCTGGTCGTCATGTTCGCGCTTACGTTCTGGGGCATGATGTGGGGCGGCGTCGGCGCCTTTATCGCGGTCCCGCTTACAGTTGTCATCATGATCGTATGTTCGCAAATTCCCGGATTGCAGCCCTATGCCCGGCTTCTGTCCAGCGATGGAATTCTTCCCGGGGAGCACGATGTCGGAACCGACCAACCGGTCGACGCCACCCAGGTGAAGCGCAGCAACGAACAAACGGCTTCACCGGGACCTGACGTTGGCGCGTCCGAAATCGATGCCGAACTTGCTTCAATGAAGCGGGAACTGCTCGAGCTAAAGGAGGAAAGACAGCGATCCGTTCGTGAGCGCGGAAAACGGCCAAAATAGTGTCTGGACTTGCCCCGTTTTCGTGCCTCCCAAGTACTAGTTCAAGCCACATTCCATCCGAAGGCGACCGGGCTTTTCCAGCCCAATGCTGACCGCCGCCTGCGCGGATTGCAGAAGCCATTGATGTATCGGAAGATGGCCAACTGCGCGTCGCTGCGCCAGATCAGCTCAGCCTTTGCCGGGACCTCGCAGCCATGCTCTTTCCCTCTCAAGCATTTTCAATGCACTGCCGGGCAATGAATAAACCGGAACCTCATGGCCTTTTGCTTGCGCAAGAAAGCCGTAGTCTCTCTTAGGATATCCCTCTCCTCGTTGAGAATACGGTTCTCACACCAAAGCCGCTCAATCTCTCGGGCCAGTTCCAGGTCTTTGTCAGACACCGCATCGGTGTCCCGATATGCGGGAACCCACTTGTCCGGACCACGTTCGAAGTCAATGATCGGATGCGGCGGGATACATGGGAGAAGCGTTCGGGTAAGGCCAAAGAGGAATCCAAAAGGCTCCGAACCAAATCGCAGCAACGGAGCACAGCTACCCAAAACCGGTCATCGGCTTCGGCCAAGAACTGATCCAACATGATGTCGCGCTGATCGAAGTGCCCCGCCTCGGCGCCAAACGGTCGTGACGACCGCCACGACAAAAGGTTCTCAGGGGGCCAGCTATTCGACCGGGCGGCAATCGATGCAATGGTGCCCCAATGCAGGCTGGAACGGCTCCGACATTAACCTGCTCCATCCCAAATGATCCGGCACCGGAACTGCAGTTATTCATACAGCGCGTCGAGTGCAGACCCGTAACGGTCCGCGATCCGGGGGCGTTTGGCCTTGAGCGTCGGCGTGATCAAACCGCTTTCCAAAGTCCACGGCGATGTCTCGACTACGAAGTTTCGGATCCGGGCATATGGCGGGATGCCGTCCATGCGTGGTTCCAGACGGTTCACCAGCGCCTGTCGCAGATCGCCGCTGTTCGGGTTGCCGTCAGCCATGCCGACTTCGGCGGACCAGTGCTGAAAAGCCTTGCGGTTGACCACCACAACAGCCGAACACCAAGGTCTTCCTTCGCCAAGGACACAGGCCTGATCGATCAGTGGATCAGCCAGCAACGCGGTTTCGATGGGCGTGGGGTTCACGTTTTCCCCAGTCGAGAGAACCAGGATGTCTTTGATCCGGCCCCTGATATAGACCCGCCCTTCAATCACTTCAGCCGCATCGCCGGTGCGCAGCCATCCCTCGTCGTCCAACACTTCACGCGTCGCAGCAGGCTTGCCCCAATAACCCATCATGACACCCGGCGACCGGACGAACAGTTCTTGCCGGTCGCCAATCGCAAGCTCGCTGCCCGGGAGCGCAAATCCGACGCTGTCACTGCGGCGCTCATCGATCGTCGATCCGGTGACGGCAGGCCCGGCCTCGGTCAGCCCATAACCTTGCAAAAGCGGCATTTCCATCGCTGCCATGAACCGCGAAGTATCCGCCGAAAGCGGCGCGCCACCGCAGACCATCATACGGATACGGCCACCAAAGGCACCCCGGACCCGTGTCGCCACACGCTGGCCCAGAAGGAGCCAGAACACCCTTTCCCAAACGGGTCGCGCGACCCGCCGACCCTCCGCCGCCTGTTGTCGGTGCCAGCCGGCGAATTCGGTCCACTCCAAGAGCTTGCGCGCAACCACAGACCTACCGGCCTTTGCAAGCGCTTTTGCCCTGGCCCGCTCAAACAGGCGGGGGACAGCCAGCATGACCGTTGGCGACAATTCCTGCATATCCTCGGCCAGGTCTTCGACCGACCGCGCAAAGGCCACCTGGGCATTCCCCAGCATCGGGCAAACATATCCAAGCGTTCTCTCAAAGGCATGCGCTAGCGGCAGGATCGACAAGAACCGGTCATCAGAGGTGACTGGATTGACCCGAGCCACTGCGGCGGCATTCCACAACAGCGACTTGTGCGCCAACATCACGCCCTTTGGTGGACCTGTTGTCCCGGACGTGTAGATCAGCGTGGCCAGATCGTCCGGCGACCCGAAGCGGTCCCGCCGAACAGCAAGCTCTTTGTCAGGTGGTTCCGGATAAGGGGCGAGGCGCAGATCCGCGCTGTCCCCTCCGGTAAGCGACCATATTGTTTTCAGATCGGGCAAGTCATCGGCGTCCGGACCCAGCCCGTTCCAGCGTTCAGCTCTGTCGGTCACGCACAAGGCCGTGCGGCTGTCGCGCAGCACATGGCAGATGTTGGCCGCACTGTCCCGGGTGTAGACCGGGACGGTTACCAAGCCTTCGGACATCGCAGCCAGATCGGTCACGATCCAGTCGATACAATTGGGCAGAAAAATTGCGACCCTGTCACCGGGCCGCAGCCCGGCATGCGCAAAGGCAAACCTGCGACGGTCGACACGTTCCGCCACCAGGCGCCACGTCAATGCCCGCCATGCGCCTTCTTCGAACTGCAGATAGGCGGGGCTGTCCGGGGTCAGGCCAACGCGGTTTCCGAATGCCTCCGGGATCGTCAGCTTCTGCGAAAAGGCAGCCTCTATGAGAGACGACGACTCAACCATGTCCAATCCTGTGACGGGGCTCTGGGTGTCTCCATGACCTAGGTCAATTTCCGCAACAGTGTCGCAGGGTAAGCTTGCGCTGACAGCTGCCGGCCTTACCACGCAGAGAAGTTCAACAAGAAAGGCCCAGAAACATGGATGGTATTGTCTCCTCTCCTGCCGCCAGGATCAAATCTCTGACCCGTCTGGTACAGAACTCGGGCCTTTATCCGAACAATCCAATCGTCAACAGCGCGACCACGGAACCGGTGATCTGGGTCGACGGCCGCGATCATCTTCTGTTTTGTTCCAACAACCTGCTGGGCCTTTCCAATCACCCCGACGTCAAGGCCACAGCGCAAAAAGCGCTGGAACGCTACGGGCTGGGATCTGGCGGATCGCGGCAGATGGCGGCGAACATCGATGTGCACCGCGCCCTGGAAAACCGCATCGCCGAATTTGTCGGGCAGGAAGACGCAATCTGCTTCGCCGCTGGGTACATGGCCAATGTAGGAGTAATACCGGCGTTGATGAAGGTCGATTTCCTGCAATCTTTGGCCCGGACTCATCTGGGTCACAAGGACCTGCATGGAGCTGAGACAGAGACCGCGACGGGATGGGAGATTTTCAGTGAAGAGCTCAATCACGCTAGTTGTGTCGATGGCGTCCGCCTGGCCCAGTCCAAGGTCACCAAGTTTGCGCACAAGGACATGGGGCACCTGACCGAAGCCCTCGAACATTCGGACCAACCGTCGAAGCTGATTGTCAGCGACGGTGTGTTCAGCATGGATGGCGACATCGCACCGATCCCTGAAATGGCAAAGCTGGCGCGCGATCACCATGCGATGCTGATGATCGATGATGCGCACGGCGTCGGCATGCTGGGCGACTACGGGCGCGGCAGCCTGGAACATCTCGGCGTGTCCACCAAAGACGTGGATTTGCAAATGGGCACGTTCACCAAGGCTTTTGGCGGCGTCGGCGGCTACGTATCCGGAGACCGGGAGATCATCGATTTTCTGCGGATATCCGCTCGCACCTACATCTTTTCAGCGCCACTGCCACCCGCGATTGCCGCCGGTGTGACAGAGGCCATCGATATCGCCGAACGGGAACCATGGCGGCGCGAAAAAGCGCTGGAAAACGCATTTTACTTCCGGCGCGAGGTCGAAGCGCAGGGCTACGAAACACTTGGCAGCGAGGCGCATATCGTTCCCACCCTGATCGGCGACGAAATCAAGGCCGCCGAGGTGACCCGTCTTCTGCGTCATCGTGGCATAGTGGCGCCGCATGCCCGCTATCCTGCCGTCGCATTGGGACGCGCGCGCATTCGGTTCGTGATGACCTGCCAGCACGAACGCGCTCAGATCGACTTTCTGCTGGAATGTCTTGCCGAGCTGCGCGAGACGCTGGCCCTTTAGGCGCGGGTCGATGTCGGTATCGCAGACCCGAATGACCGCGCTGATTACCGGCGCCTCCTCGGGCATCGGCCAGGCCTTTGCCGAAGAATACGCCAAGCGCGGCTTGGATCTCATTGTGGTTGCCCGCAAGGCTGACCCGTTGCAGCTGCTGGCGGACCGTCTTGGAGCGCAACATGGCGTCACGGTCACCGTAATGCCCGGTGATCTGACGGACCCAGAAACGCCGCTACGCATTTTCGATCAGCTGTCCGCACGACACATTAACGTGGACATTCTGGTTAACAATGCTGGTTTCGGTGTTCCGGGAAACCTGTGCGATGTGGCCTGGCCGCGTCACCGCGACACGATTGAAGTCATGGCCTCCGCCCCGGTGCGGTTGTGCCATCTGTTCGCCCCGGCGATGCAGAAGCGGCGTTCGGGCCGGATCATAAACGTCGCATCGCTCTCTGCGTTTTTGCCGCCGCATGCCGGCGGCACGCTGTACTATCCGGTCAAGTCATACCTGGCCCAGTTTTCGCTCGCCCTCCGGGCCGAGATGAAAGCGGACGGCATCAATGTAACCGCGCTCTGCCCCGGCTTCACCCACACGGGTTTTCAGGACGCCGCTGGCGGAACGGTCGAATCCGTCGCGATCCCCAAATGGATGTGGAGCGATGCGAATGACGTGGCACAAGCGGCAATCCGGGCGGTTGAGCGGAACAAACCGATCTGCATCCCCGGCGTCTTCAACAAGGCCGTGGCGGTATTCTTCAAGATCATGCCGGGCGCAGTCGGACGTTTCATCGTCGGGAGGTGAACGCTCAGAACACATCGGCCGCGCTGACCAATACAGGACCGTCACGGAGTTGCGTCACCGCCACGTCGTCCATGCCAACCACATCGATCCGCATTTTGGCCGACCCCGACAGGGCGTGTGAAAGCCAGCCCAACCTGCCATGGTCCCGGATCCGGCGCAGCATCGGACTGCGCCCGTCGAGCAGGATCAGGCCGATCCTTGACTGGTAGTGATTCAGGCAGGCCTCGAGCAACCTGAACAATGCCGTTTCGTGTCCGTCCTGCAGTGTCAGGTTCCCCAGGCGGACGATTTTCAGATCCCTCAGGTCGAGCATGCGGTTCAACCCGGGCAGACGCGGAAGGACATTCAACAGGAAGGCGCCTGTTGCACCCGGCATCGATACCACCGACCATCGCAGCATTTCCGCCTGCGCGGCGGCGAGGACGGTATCGCCGTTCCGCAACACAAAGCACTCATCCGGTCTCAGCGCCGCTTCGAAATCACTTAGCTGGTGATTGGCGTAAGACCGCTCAAGCGCCGCCAGAACCTGGCATTTCTCGTTTGGGCGGATCAGGCCCACTGCCGGGTCTGGGCGCGGAAAGACGCGGGTGAACAGCGTCAGGGGAATATCCGCCTCAACCGAATGACCAATCTGATCCGAGAGACGCAGTGAAAACTCGGTTGTTTCCTCTACATAGGCAAACCCGATGCCCGGCGCTCCTACCGTCTCCCGGCAATAACGCCGAACGTGCTCGATCAGTTCCCCAGCCAGGCCCTGGTTCTGCCGCTCCGGCTTGGTCGATGCCATCACGAAATGGTACGCCCCGCAGGAATGCACACCCACACGCTTCACGCATTTGTCCAGGACAAAGACGCAGAGCTCTTCCCCATTCTCCGACAGGACAAAGAAACTCGGGTCGCGCAACCGCGCCAGCTTGGCCGCGATACCCGGGATGCGGTACCGGGTCGCGCGGCTGCCCCACACGGTCTGGCCTAGCAGATCCACAACGGCCTGCGACGGACGATCCACACGGGTTACCATTCGCCCGCCTGTGGGATCCTGCCAGAGGATGTCACGCGTCATGGGCAGGGCCTCCGATAGAGTGGTCCAGAACCATCGTCTGAATGTCGCCGAGCAGCGACGGATCGGTCACGATCCGCGGAACCTTGTACTGTCCGCCCAGACCGCGGCGTTGCTTCATCCAGCGCATAAATCCGCCAGGCGCGACCAGATGCACTTCGGGCGCGGCCAGGGCCAGATCGCTTTTGCGCAGCTCGGCATAATCCTCGTTCTGGATCCGCAGGCTTTCGTCAATCCGCGCGGCCAGCGCGCCTGCGGTGTCGGGCCTGGCGCGTTCGACGATTTCGATCAGATAGATGTGCCGGTTCCGCCCGGCCTGCGGCACCGGCCCGACGCAATAATCCAGGATCGACACATGTGTTGCTGCAGCGGCTGCAGCCACGGCGTCTGCGATCTCCGCCTCGATCAGATGTTCCCCAAAGGCCGACAATCCGTTTTCGACCCGCCCCACCACGATCAGGCGCGGAGGAGAAAGATCAACGAAACGTACCACATCGCCCACCAGATAGGACCACAGCCCGGCGGCCGTGGTTACCGCGAGGGCATAATCGACACCGGTCTCGATATTGCCGACCCAGAACCGTTCAGGGTTATTGTCTCTGGCTTGCGCGGCTGGAATGAATTCGAAAAACACCTGTCCGTCCAGGTGCAAGCGCATGCCTTCTCCATCGCCCCGGTCGGCATAGGCAAAAACGCCTTCGCTGGCTGAATACATCTCACGTGTCTCGGCATGACCGCCCTGCATCAGTTCTGCAAAACGTTGGCGGTAGGGCGCAAAATTCACCCCACCATGCACAATAAGCTCCAGCCCGGGATACCAATCTGCCAGACGTCCTGCCCGGCCCGGGCGGGCCTTGGCGACCTCATCGAGAAAGAGCAGCAACCAGTTCGGCGACCCACCGAGGAAACGCACGTCTTTCTCCAGCGACAATGGCGCCAGCCGGCTGATCTTTTCCTGCCAGTTGGTCAGTTCGGCAATTTCGCGTGGCGGAAGGACCCGCGGCGCCAACCAGCCCGGCAAAGCGTTGGCCGTTATGGCACTCACCGCACCGACATCAACGCCCGGCGCGGCCTCGGTCAGATCGACCGGCCCCACCAGCCCGAGCGCGGTACCACCCAGCACCCGACTGTTCGGCCTCAAAACAAGATGATGACACAAAAGGTCCACGAAGCCCCGGACCGCCGCACGCTTCATCGCCGGTGTGTGTGGAATGTACTTCGACCGCCCTGTTGTCGTCCCGGAGG
This sequence comes from Seohaeicola saemankumensis, assembly GCF_020171285.1. GTDB lineage: Bacteria > Pseudomonadota > Alphaproteobacteria > Rhodobacterales > Rhodobacteraceae > JAIUZI01. Next base: position 80,454 of record NZ_JAIUZI010000002.1, on the reverse strand, counting down.
TCATGGAAAAACTGGGAATGCGTCCCGGCCAAGTCTGGTCAACCAGATCGGGATAGGCGGCCTGCCACCAATCCTGCCAGAACGCGCTGTACCCGCGAACGGGCACTTGCTTCTGATAGCTATCGACATTGCGTATTCCGCGGAAATCGTGCGCGCGACCGAACCGGGTGTGCCGCGCCGCGCGCAACAGCCGACGCAGCAACGCGGCCTGTGCTCTGTCGGGTGCCTGCCGGGTCAGACGCCAAAGCCGGGCTTGCGCATAGCGGCGCACGAGCGGAGTGACGTCTCTCATGGGCCGCCCTCCTGTCGCCTCGTGCGTCGGAACACAAAGAACTTCAGCAAGCCGTATTCCAGCCCCGCGACGGAAATCAGGCAGGTGGCCCACGCGTAGCGGTGATGCAATCCGACCCGTTCAGTCAAAAAATAGTTGAGAGCCAGGCCAAAGATCAGAACCAGAACGCTGGACAGCCATTCACGCTGCAGAGACACGCCATACCGCACCCGGGTGGCCGGAAACGCCAGTACGCGATGCAGATGGTGCTGGCGAAACATGCCGATGACGAACGCGATCGCCCAACTGACCGTGGCCCGCGGTTCGATGTCGTTCAGGCAGAAGACGATCTCGTAGGTCACAAACGCCGCAAACGTGCCGATCACAGCGGTTACTCCGATCCGCACGGGTTCCGTCTGCTGATGAACCCAGTCGACAAGTGTTCTGATCGGTCTCAAGTCATCCTTTCACGGCATGGAGGCGAAAGCGCTCATTGCGGTTCCGCCTGGGTCTTGGAATTTCATTTCGACGGTCGGACGGTGTCAGGTTTCGCATGTGACGTGATCCATTCGACCCCGGTCTCCGGGTCGTCAGTGAGCAGAACAATGTCCAGCCGGTCCTCGTCGATCAGTTTTGCCTGGCTCATGTTGCCGCGGATCATCGCCTCAAACGGCTTGAAAAAATTGCTGTCCATCACCACCACAGGAAACCTTTCCACCTTGCCGGTCTGGATCAGGGTCGCGACCTCAAAGGCTTCGTCCAGGGTGCCATAGCCGCCGGGCAGAATGACAAAGGCGCAGGAGTATTTGACCAACATCAGTTTGCGGACGAAAAAATGCTCGAACTCGACGAAATCATCGAGGTAGGCGTTGGGTTTCTGTTCGTGGGCCAGCCGAATATTGCAGCCGACACTGTACCCACCCGCTTCCTTGGCGCCGCGATTGGCCGCCTCCATCAAACCGGGTCCGCCGCCGGTCATCACGCTGTAGCCAGCTTTGGCCAAAGCTGCCCCGAGTGATCGGGCAGTCTCATATAGCGGCTCACCCTCGGCGATCCGGGCAGAACCAAAAACCGTTACACAGGGATCCGGAACGTTCAGCCGCTCGAACCCGTGCAGGATTTCAAGGAATATCCCAACAGCGGCCTCCACGTCTTCTGCGTGTTTCCCTCGACCCTGTAGAAACGCCTTCTCTGCGCCTTCAATGAGTTTAAACAAACTGCGTTGCTCCCCCCACTTGGACGACCCCATTTTGACTGCATGGCAGCCGACAACCATGACAGAGATCAAGTTTCCCGATTGGCAAATCAGTATGCCGGAATGTCAAATGCCCTCCGATGGCCTTAGAAACAGCCCTGAACCCTTGTTGTTGTGTCCACCGCTATGGCGGAAGACGAACAGTGTCAGCTCTGGATCGAAAGATGCGGGGCTCTCGAGACATGGCAAGTCTGATCCGGTTAATGTCGGAGGCTGTTTTTGTGGGCACATATGGCAAATACAGTTGCCGTTACAGCAAATGCCGTCTCCAGCGTTTGCTTGCCGGCGACCATTGCTCGACCAAGGCAACTGGCCTCGGACGAACCCTTTCGCCGACTTCAGATTTGCGAATGTCGGCAAAGCCCGCATGTAAGACTTTGCTTGCGGGCGCAGAATACGTCGCAAAGGGCGGGACGCGGATGTAAACTGCGCCTGCACTATGAACAGAATACCCGAACCAGGCGCAGGATTCTGGCACCATCTCAATGATAGCAGGAGACGCATGCTGGTACTCGTCGCATGGGTGCCTCACAAATTGTCGGGTCTCTCTTTTCCGAACGTTCAACAGGCGAACCGGACGCGATTAGCTGGCATCGCTTGGATAAGCTCGGGTTAGTCTGCCGCGACACATTTGGGAGGCGATCATGGCAATCTGCGCACTGGCTTATCTTGGAATTCGGTCTGATCAGCTCGAGGATTGGACGACCTTCGCAAGCGGCCTTCTCGGCATGCAGAAGATCGACGGCGCGGGCAAATCCCGTTCCTTCCGAATGGATGATCAGGCCCAGCGCCTCGTAGTTTCGGACGAACCGGGCGAAACGCTCGCCTTCATGGGGTTCGAGGTTTCCGATCACGCCGATCTCGAAGCCTATGCCGCCCGGCTTGATGCGGTGGGGGTCAAGGTTCACAACAATGACAAGGCGCTCGCCGATCGCCGCCTTGTTGGCGATCTGATCTGGTTCGAGGATCCGATGGGAAACCGGGTCGAGCTGATCCATGCGCCGATGATCGCCTCCGATCCCTTTGTTCCGGGCCGCCCGATCCAGGGCTTTCGGACCGGACCGCTGGGGATGGGCCATGCGGTGCTGCATGTGCAGGATATCGACGTAATGATGCCGTTCTACCGCGATCATCTGGATTTCGGTGTGTCAGATTACGGGCTCACGCCATACGGGCTCTATTTCTTCCACCTCAACGGGCGTCATCACAGCTTTGCCATGGTGGGTTCAGGCCAGCGCGGCTTTCACCACTTCATGGTGGAATACCAGAACCTTGACGATGTCGGACAGGGCTATGACATCGCTCAGAGCCGCGATGAGGTGGCCTATACTCTCGGGCGCCACACCAATGACTGGATGACATCCTTCTACGCCCATTCCCCTTCGGGCTTCTTCGTGGAAAACGGATGGGGCGGCCGTGTGATTGATCCTGCGACCTGGGAACCCCACGAAACCTTCGATGGCCCCAGCTTCTGGGGGCACGAAAGGCTTTACCTGCCGCAAGAAGAAGGCGGGCTGCGCGACCGTATGCGCAGCATGGCGATGGACGCGGCCAAACGTGGCCTGCGCGCCCCGCCCGTGGTCGAATGCCCCTGGCTCTATGGCGAGCTTGCCCGGCAGCCGGGGTAAGATGGGGTCCGGCCTTTGGCCAACCCGCCGGAGCCGCAGCGAGAGACTCGGGATGCACCCACAAAGGGGCGCTGGATTGCGCCTGCCGGAGTTTGACAGGTCTTTTGCGGCCTTCGGGTCAACACGGCAAGCCGCGCGCCAGTCCTACCCGTGGTCCTAACCCAGCTTGGCATCGGCAATTCGACGCTGGGCGCAGATGGACATCGCCAGCCTGCTTTTCTTCACCGCCGCAGAAATAGGCAGCGTACTCGGCCCCTTCAGCATGGGCAGCCTCAGCAATGCAACGTGCGGATTTCAGGTTCCGATAATTGGCCTGAGTATCGTGGCGGCGACGCTGCTCATGCTGGCCCTGCCCCTCTCGGCCCAACAGCGATAAACGAGCTGAGGCGCGCAGCGCCCCCTATCCCACGCAACGACAAACCGCCGCAAAGGCGGCGGTTCCTCTCTCACGTTACGATCAAAGGCTCAGGCCTCGTCCACCACTCCGTTCACAAGCGTGCCAACGCCGGTGATCTCGATTTCCGCCGTCATGCCCGGCTCAAGGTAAAGCTGCGGCTTGCGGAACCGGCCCACGCCACCTGGCGTGCCTGTGGCGATCACATCGCCCGGCAACAGTTTGATCACGGTCGAGGCATAAGCGATCATTTGCGGTATGTTGATCGCCAGATCGTCGATCCCGGCCTGTTGTTCCACGTTGCCGTTGATGCGCGTGGTCAGCCTCTGCTTGGTGATATCGCCCACCTCGTCGGGCGTTACGATCCAGGGCCCCATCGAGCCCGAAGCCTCAAAGCTCTTGCCCGGCCAGAATTGCGAGGTATGGCGCTGGAAATCGCGGATCGAGCCATCATTGAAGCAGCTGTAGCCCGCGATCACGTCCCAGGCATCGGCCTCGCTCACATGGCGGCATTCCTTGCCGATCACCACGGCCAGCTCACCTTCGTAATCGAACTCTGTGGAAACCTTGGGCCGCACCAGCGGCACGCCATGGCCCAGGATCGACGAGGGGTAGCGGTTGAAGATCGAAGGATGCGTGGGCTTGTCGCGACCGGTTTCCTTGATGTGGCTCATGTAGTTGAGGCCGATGCACAGGATCTTGTCGGGGTTGGGCACCGGCGGCAGCATGGTTACATCGCCCATCGCCAGCTCAGGGCCCTTGCCCGCAAGCTCGGCGGTCGCACCAGCAGCCAGAACAGCGCGCAGATCGGCGTATTTCCCGGCCAGCTCGACACCGGCATCGCGGATTGTTTCACCTTCGGCCGTGCCGTAAGAGGCGGTGCCATCAGGACGCAGGAATGAGACGAGGCGCATGGGGCGCTCCTTTGCTTGCTTTGAATTGTCAGGGGAAATCTGGACCCGGAGCCAAAATGGCTCCGGGCAAGCGGGCGATCAGTTACCCATCGTGGCCTTGTAGGCCTCGAGCAGAGCCGCGTTGTCAGCGTCCTGCGCCAGCCAAGCGTCGATTGCGGGCTGGGTGGCGACTTTCCAGGCGTCAAGCGTGGCCTGATCAGGCTCGGTGATGGTGATCTTGCCAGCGGCGATCGCCTCGTCGCGGGCGGCGGTGTTCTGGCCTTCGAACTGTTCGCCGAAATAGGCCGAGAAGGCCGCGCCTGACACCTTGTCGACGCCGGCTTTCGCCTCGGGCGAAAGGCTCTCATATTTCTGCTTGTTCATCACCACCATCAGCGGCGAGGTGCCCATAGGAACCTCCAGAACGTGATCCACGGCTTCGGCAATACGGAAGCTCTTCAGCGCGTTCCATTCGTTGAACGAGCCGTCAATCACCCCGCGCGAGATCGATTCCGCAATGGTCGGCGCGGTGATCCCGCCCACGGCTACGGCGCCCATCTTTTCGATCGCTGCCAGCAGATTGGGCGAGGAGGCGCGGAAATTCTTCCCGGCCATTTCCGCGGGGCTCATGATCGCGCCTTTCGAGGCCACGGCCTGCGGAGAGGTCACGAAAAGGCCGACGATGTAGTATTTGTCGAAGTCGCCCTTGAGCAGGCCCTTTTCATACATCTCCCACATCGCCTTCGAGCCGGAAACGGCATCGGTCACGGTATAGGGCAGCTCGCCCACGGTCACACCGGGGAAGACGCCGGGGTTATAGCCGGCCACGATAAAGGCAACATCGGCCACGCCATCCTCAACCAGCTTGAGCTGCTGCGCGGGCGATCGGCCCAGCGTGCCACCCGGAAACATCTTGACGGTGACTTCGCCATTCGTGGCTTCTTCCACGCGGCGGCCCCATTCGGGAAATACGTTCTTGGTCAGAAACGCCACCGGCGGTTCGAACGACGAAAAGCGAAGCTCTTCGGCCATGGCGGGCAGCGCCAGCGCAACGGCCAGAGCCAGGCCAGAGGTGAGTTTTGCGAACATGTTGTCCTCCCTGATCGCGTAGGTCATTTGGTTGGGTGCGAGCCTACCGGCACCGCCGGTTTTCCGCGCTCTCTTTGCGCCGCGCGTTCGCCAGATGAACGCGCCTCACAACAGAACCGAAGGCAGCCACAACGTCAGCGCCGGGAAAGCCACAAGGATGGTCAGCCGTACCATGTCGGCCAGGAAAAAGGGCATGATGCCGCGATAGATGGTCGGCAGCGAGATATCGCGCCGCATCGCATTGAGCACCATCACGTTGATGCCGATGGGCGGCGTAATCATCCCGATCTCGATCACGATCACATTGATGATTCCCCACCACACCAGATCGAAGCCGAGGTGGCTGACCAGCGGGATGACGAAGGGCAGCGTGATGATCATCGCTGCCACCTCGTCGAAAAACGCGCCGAGGATGACATAAAGGAGCAGCAGTAGGATGATCACACCGGTGGCCGAAAGCCCCGAATTCGCGATCCCGTTCACCACCACGGAAGGCGCATCGGTGATCGCCATGAAATAGCTGAAGATGGTCGCCCCGAAGACCATCACATAGATCATCGCCGTCGCCGTGGCCGAGGCCACCAGCACACCCGACAATTCCCTGAAGTTGATCCCATGCCGCGCGATCAGGAACAAAAACGAGATGAACACCCCTACCGAGGCCGCCTCGTTCACCGTGAAGATGCCGGTATAGATGCCGCCCAGCACAACGACCGAAAGCACAACTACCCCCCAACCCTTGCGCAGTTCTGCAAAGCGCGCACGCATCGAAGGGCGCTCGACCTCGGTCGCGGCATCGGGGTTCAGCAGCACCGAAAGCCGCACCGCTCCGGTATAGCAGAGGATCGCGATCACAGCCGGAACAAGGGCGGCGGTAAACAGTTCCACCACGAACTGCTCGGTCAGGATGGCGTATAGCACCATGATCGTCGAAGGCGGCACGATGATGCCCAGAGTCCCCCCCGCCGCGATGGCGCCCGTCGCAAGCGAGGGCGCATAGCCGCGCTCCAGCATCTCGGGCAGGGCCACGCGCCCGAAAGTGGCTGTTGTCGCCACTCCAGACCCGCAGACGGCCCCAAAGCCGCCGCAGCCCAGCACGGTGGCCGTGGCCAGCCCGCCTTTACGGTGGCCGATGAAGGCGTGCGCGATGTTGTAAACGTCATTCGCCAAACCCGCCGCCGCCGCGAGATTGCCCATCAGCATAAAGAGCGGAATGACCGCAAGGTTGAGGTTTGTCAGCGTCGCGGCCGGTTCGGACGCCAGCAGCGAAAGCCCCGGCCCCCAGCCCACGATCATGGCAAACCCGCCCATGCCGACAAAGCCCATGGCAATTCCAATGGGCACGTGCAGCGCAATGAGCCCCAGCATGATGGCAAAACCGATCCCTGCGATAATGAGCGGATCCATGGCTCAAACCTCCGCTTTCGGCGGTGTCGGCGTACCGCTATCAAATCCCAGAAGACGGCCCATATCCGTGAGCACGACCATCGCCTGGGTCAGCACGGCAGCGGCGAAACAGGCCGTCGCCACCCACCACCACGGGCCCACCGGCCATTTAAGCACCCAGGTCTCTTCTCCGCTTGCCGTGATTGAGGCCGCATAGGGCACGAATTGCCCGGTCAACAGGACAAAGAACAAGAGCACCGCAAGGCTCGCGAATAAGTCAAGCGCATGGCGTGCGCGGCCACCCAGCGTCTGCCCCAGCACCTCGATCGAGATGTTCTGCTTGGTAAGAAGCGCATTCGGGATGCAGGCCGATACGACCACCGCCATGACAACGGCAGAGACATCATTCACTCCCTTCAGCGGGAAATCGAACAGCGCTCGCGACAGGATGTCGGCCACCACGAGAGATGCCAGGATCAGAAGCCCGGCAAAGCCCACCAGGGCAAGCGTGTGCGCCAACCTCTCGGTCAGCCTGCGAAGGCTATGCATGCGTCTCCTCCCTGAAGCATGACCCTTGCGGATCGAAACCTCATTAACGCGTTAAATAATATCCACCCTATCGCGCCATGTGCGACGCCAAGGCCTTAATGACGCCATCACGAGCCGAACATCGCGCGATAGGCCGCCAACCCTTCGGCCAGCCGCTCGGGTGCAATGGCCGCGGCGGCATAGCGGTCGGGGCGCACAAGAAGCACCTCGTCGCGGTGGCTTCGCAAGAGTTTCACCCGAACGTCCTCGGTCACGGCCATCGGCATCGGGCCGGTGGCATCGCGATAGGGAATGAAGGCCCGGCCCAGCGGCAGGCCAAGGAATTCCTTGTCTTCCAGCGCCGCCAGCGCCGTTGCCCCGGCCTCGTCCTGCGCGATCAGCGCAAAACCCGGGCCGATCAGAGTGTCGAGCTTCACGGGATTGCCATTCACCGTCACATCGGGCTGCGGGATCATCTCGCCCACCAGCGCACCTTCGAAAGCAGCCTCGCCCAAGCCGGAGAACAGGCCAGCGTCGAAGCGCGGGCACGGCTTGAACTTCATGTGCAGCAGATAATCCTGCACCGCCGGAAAGGGCGCCAACGCCTCCATCAGCTGTTGCCGGAATGCGAGTTGATCGGCGCCGATGGGCATCACGATATCGCCCATGACAACTGCCAGCTGGATCATCGCCCAGGCCGGATCGCGGCGCTCCTCGTAATAGGTGTCAAGGATGTCGGGGCTCGCCCCGCCACTGATTACCGCCGCCAGCTTCCAGCTCACATTCGCGGCATCGCGCAGGCCTGCATTCATCCCCTGCCCTGCAAAGGGCGGCGTCAGGTGCGCGGCATCGCCGGCCAGCAGGATGCGCCCTTCACGCCAGCGGTCGGCAATACGGGCATGGAACGTATAGATCGTCTTGCGGATCAGATCCTGCGGATCAAGCGAGCGGAAGGGTTTGAGTAATTCGGCGACGAAGGCGTCTTCCAGCACCCCGGCATGGGTCTCGCCCGGCAGCAGCATGAACTCGTAGCGACGCCCACCATTGGGTGCGGGTACCGAAACATGCGGCCGCTCATTCGAGCAGTAGAAATGGCTGTAGTTGCACTGATCGGGATCATTGAGCGTGTCGATCACGATCCAGTCCTGCACATAGGTCGACCCCTTCATCTCGATCCCCAACCGCTCGCGCGTGGGGCTGCGCCCGCCATCGGCGGCCACCACGTATTGCGCCTGGATCGTGCGGGTCGCCCCCTCCGGATCCGTAAAGGAAACGGCGATATGACCGGGATGTTCGTTCATCGCCATCACCTCGCACGAGAAATGCACATCGCAGAGCGGTGTCTCCTCGATCTTCTCGCGAAGCGCGGTTTCCATCTCCGGCTGGTTGATGAAATGCCGTTTGGCAAAGCCATAGGTCTCGGGGCCCGCGCCCACCCGGCCAAACTGGCGGCCGGCATCGTCCACGTATTCAGCGCCGTTGCCCTCCACCGTCTGGCTCACATAGCTCTCATCGGCGCCAAACACCTGAAACGTGCGCGCGCCTTCATCATCGAGGACGATCGCGCGCGGAATATCGAGCGGCACATCGCTGCGTTCGAGGATGATGGATTGCACCCCATAGCGCGCCAGCAGCAGCCCCGTCGTCAGCCCGGTCGGGCCCGCGCCCACGATCACCACAGGAATTTTCGCCGGATAATGTGCCATGTTCTCTCACTCCCTCTCCGGCGTCAGGCCGGGATGCCATCTTCCCGACAGAAAACCCGTGCCGCCGGAAAGGGTCACAGTCTTTCGCCCGGCCGTTCGCCCTATGAACGCCGCGCCGCGATGCGCGCGTGCAGCGCCGACAGGTTGTCCGGCAGCTCCGTCCCCGTCGCCTTGGCAAAGCTGAGCACATACCACGCCGCCGCATCGGCGATCCCGAAGGCGCCCAGCAGATAGACCTGATCGCCCAGCCGCTCCGAGAGATGGGCAAGCCCCTTGGCGGCCTCGGATCGGCCATGTGCCACCAGAGCCGCCTGCACCAAAGGATCGGGCGAAAACTTCTGCGGCACCACAAAGAGGGTAAAGCCGCGCATGTGCAGGCTGGCCACGATGAAATCCACCAACTCCAGCGCCCGTACCTCGCCCTCCAGCCCATCGCCCAGAAGCCCGGTTTCGGGAAAGCTGCGTGCCAGCCACAGCGCAATCGCCGGGAACTCCGTCAGCACCGTTCCGTCAGGCCGCAAGAGCGCAGGCACCTTGCCCTTGGGATTCACCGCAAGGTAGGCCGGATCGCGCTGCGCCTGTTGCTTAAGGTCGATCACCTCCACCTCGAACGGCGCACCGATTTCTTCCAAAAGCAGCAGTATGCCCTCGGAGCACGACCCCGGACTGTGAAACAGCCGCATCATCGCACCAGACCCAGCGTTACGCGCGCCTCTTTCGAGGTGGCAAGACCAATGCCCAGATCGTCCAGCATCCGCTTGGCCTTCTCCACCATCGCCCCGTTCGACGGCGCGGGTTCGCCCCGGTTCAGCCAGGCGGCATCCTCCATCCCGATGCGCACCTGCCCGCCCGCCATGGCCGACATGGCGACCATCGGGAAAGCCCAGCGCCCGGTGCCAAAACCCGTCCACTGCGCCCCCGCCGGCAGGCGCGAGCGGGCGTAAAGCAGCGTCTCCAGCGAAGGCACGAAACCGTATTTCACGCCCATCACGATGGAACAGAGCGGTTGCGCCTCAATGGTGCCCTCGGCCATCAGGTCATGCATCAGCGCGATATCGCCCGAGTCAAACAGCTCCACCTCGGCCCGCGCGCCCGCCTCGCGGATACCTTCGGCCATGATCCGGATGTTGCGCGGAGTGTTGATCACCACCTCACCGCCAAACACCATGGTGTTCAGATCAAGCGTGGCAATGTCCGGCCGCAGCGCCAGGATATGCTCCACGCGTTTTTCCGGCACCAGGAAATTGGTCTTGGGGCCAGGCACCAAGGGGTCGTGATCCGAAGGCTGGAACCGCCCGCCATTGCCGGTGGTCAGGTTGATGATCAGCTCGTCGCTCACATCGCGGATACGCTCCACCACCTCGGCGTAAGACCCGATCTCCATCGAAGGCAGCTCGGTTTCCGGATCGCGCACGTGGATATGCACGATGGCCGCGCCGGCCCGCCAGGCGCCAAGCGCGTCCTCGGCGATCTCTTTCGGTGTGATCGGCAGGTTCGGATTATGCGCCCGCGTGGTGAAGTTGCCCACCAGCGCACAGGTCAGAAATACAGATGACATTCGCGGCCTCCCTCCGTTTGACAGAGTGAAACCACGAGATCGCCCCCGGCCGCGCGTGAAACCGCGCCGCCGTTCACCTCATGAACGGCGCGGCGCCTGGCTGCCCGCTTGCCTGGCGATCAGTTCACTGATCCGGTCACAGGTCCTTTTCAAGCGCGGGGCAAATTTGCGCGCCATGTCATCAAAGGAAATGGCCGATTTCAGACAGATCACCGAAAGGCAGGCCAGAACGCGCCCCTCGTGCAGGATCGGGGAGGCCACAGAATGCGTGTGATTGCGATACCCTTCAGTGCGGAAACCAAAGCCGCGCTCGCGCGTGCGAGCGATGATCTGCGCGATGACCCTCGGATCGTGGATCAGCGCATGCTCGGCCTTGCCGGATTTGCGCAGCATCTCGAAGATCACTTCGCGCTCGTCATCCGGGCAATTTGCGATATAGGCATGCCCGCCTGCGGTATGCAGCAGCGGTACATGCTTGCCCACCATCCCGGAATCAAAGGAAAAAGGCGAAACCTTGTGCGTGGTCTCGCGGATCAGCATCGCGCCCTCGTCGATCGTGACCAGGTCGATCGGCCAGAGAATCTTGCGGCCCAACTCGATCATCTCCGGCATGGCGATCTGCCCGACCCATGACTTGTCGACGAATCCCGAACTCAACAAGTGACAGGCAAGTGTCGGGTGCCAACCGACGCCGGAAGCCGATTGCGCCACAAAACCCATCGACTGCAAAGTTTCAAGCAGCCGAAAAACCGTCGGCCGCGAAAGCCCGGTCAAATCGGCGATCTCCTGGGTTTTCACACCATCGCGTTCGTTGACGACCTCCAGGATATGCAAGCCGCGCTCCAGGGCCCGAACAGGTTTGTACACTGCCATTTCCACCTCCACTGCCGTTTTGGCGTTCGGTTCTGCCCCCAAGGGCATCATTGGGCCGAATACGATGTGTTCGCTTGAACTCGATGAGCGGCCCCTCACTCAATACGTCGCAGATCGGCGTTCACCCAGTGAACAATCAGCCGCCGCCCGGGGCGCCGTCAAGAGAGCTCTCCTTCGACAAATTGAGTCATGGCAGACACGAAACGCTGTCGCTTCGGCACAGATTGACAACTGCGAACCGCTGGTGGGAGCGGTCGTTGCTACCGGTTCCTGACATGGATGAACCGAACCGCTCGTACGCAGTCTGTTCCGTATGTGGTATGGTGCCGCCAAATGGTTTGAAACGTCCTTGAGACTTTTGCTACTTTGATTTGAGAGCAACACGGGTGCCCTCCTTGGAAAGACGCCTCACAACGATACTTGCTGCCGATGTTGCTGGTTACAGCCGCTTGATGGAGGCCGATGAGCAGGGCACTTATGCGGCACTTCAGACCCATCTGGACGATTTCATCTTACCAAACGTCGAAGCTGGAAACGGTCGCATCGTGAAGTTGATGGGCGACGGCCTGCTGGCTGAATTTGACAGCGTAGTTGACGCGGTTGAATGCGCACTGGCCCTCCAAAGAGGTATGGCAGAGCGCAACATCGATGTTTCTGGCGATGCGCGGCTGGTGCTGCGGATAGGCGTTCATCTCGGCGATGTCATTGTCAAACAAGGCGACATTTTCGGGGACGGTGTGAACGTGGCCGCGCGGCTCGAGGCCCTGGCGGAACCGGGGGCCGTGTGTATTTCGCAGCAGGTGCTCGACCAAATCGAAACGAAAATCAATGTCGCGCGAAGCGACTTGGGGCGTTGCAAGGTAAAGAACCTGTCCCGACCGATCCATGCCTACAGTCTGGACCCTTTCGGTCCGGCGGAACTCATTACAAGGCGGCCGAGACGCGGACGCACCTTTGGACTTCTCGCCGCAATCGCTGCCTGTCTGGGTATCGCAATCTTTCTGTGGCAACCGTGGACCCAGAAATTTGAGGAGCCAGAACAACAATCAGAATTGCGCGACATCAGCGCGCTGCCCTCGTTGGCCGTGCTTCCCTTTGAAAACCTGTCCGGAGATCAACAGGACGACTACCTGGCGGACGGTATGACCGATGACTTGGTTACGGATCTTGCTCGACTTTCCGGACTGGTGGTAATTTCACGCTCATCGACCCTGCCCTACAAGGGACAATCGCCGGAAGTTGCGGACGTTGCCGAAGACCTGGGCGCGCAATACGTCGTTTTGGGGACAATGCGGAGATCGGGGAACACCCTGCGGATAAACGCCAAGCTGGTAGACAGCGAAACCGGCGCACACATCTGGGCTCAGCGCTATGACCGGGACGCCGCGGACTTGCTGTCGCTGCAAGATGACGTGCGCTCCGAGATCGTGTCCGCGCTTCAGGTCCGTTTCAGTCCTGAGGAGTCGGAAAGCATCTCTCAATCCAAGACGGAGAACCCGGAGGCTTACGACGCATATCTAAGGGCACGTCAGCAGGAAAGCTACTTCACAGAAGCCTCCACACGCGAGGCGATACGCCTCTACCATCTCGCGCTCGAACACGACCCGGACTTTGCGTCAGCCACTGCTCGGCTGGCGATCGCATACACATTGGCGGTCGACAACGGATGGGTTGCAGATGCAGAGGAGGGCCTGGAGCTTGCGCGAAGTCTCGCGGCTCAAGCGATCGCCAAAGATCCGAACTTGCCAACCGCCTACTGGGCGATGGCAAGGTATTACACACGAGATGAGACCTGGGACTCCGACAAGGCGATCGAAGCGCTCGAGACAGCGATTTCGATCGATCCGAATTATGCAGATGGCTATGCAATGCTGTCCAATACGCTCCAATTTGTGGGTCGTTCGGAAGAAGGGCTCGGAATGATCGAAGCGGCCATGCGTCTCAACCCCAACTTCCCGTTTTGGTATCATTTTGCGCGAGGTGCGAACCAGTTCAACCTGCAGCGTTTCGAGGAGGCTCGAACCAGCTTTGAAAAGGCTATTGAACGCAATCCCGGATGGCCAAGCAGTTATCGGTACTTGATTTCGACCCTCGGTCACTTGGGTGACATCGACGAGGCGGAATGGCAGATCGAAGAGTTTCAGGCACTTGGCTTCGATCTAAATCTGAGTGACATGGAAGCAGGAACCAAGATGCAAGACCCGGTCTACCGCGAAAGGTTCTTTGAAGGTTTGCGGAAGGCCGGTGTCCCCGAGAACTGAAGACCCGACAAACGGCGACAATGTCCGCTCAGCGGACTTTTGTGCTGAACGCAGCTAATGGCCGCAACGAGCCCATAGTGCTGGATGCTGCGATGCGCATGGATGTCCGCTTAGGAGACTGGTAAGGCTCGCCTGCGCTAAGTGAGAGAGGTTTCCGATGCGTTATTCGGATTTGTCCGAGGAATTCGAGGTCGATGGCTCGCTGCGCGACATCTATGTTTTGAATACCTCGGTTTCAGATTGGAATCGCTTGCTCCAACTGACGCCCGATCTTGGCGGGTTTGCATACTTTTGTGACGGCGAGGAAGCCCCGCTTCCAACTGATGCCAACTTGCTCTTCGGAGATTTCAATCATTCGCACCTTCTCCGGTTCAGCCTTGGCAGGCCTACTATCAACACACATTTTTTTGTCGAAGATGAAATTGAGTTTGACCTTGATCCCAGTGAGATCACCTCACAGTCCGATCTCGACTTAGTTCTTGATTTCTTTGCAAGGATTGGAAGAGGGATCGGACGCGATATCAGGATCACACCCGAGAACGCTTCTGATGTCGTCTACCTGCATTACTCCGCAAAACAAGAAACATGGCAAAGACCTAATCGTCTGTAGGCGCTCAGCACATGTGAATAAGCTGACGTTCGAAACGAAGAGTGCAAGGGCAGCAATGTCCCGCATAGCTGACTTTAGTGCGATTTGCAGCGAACGACGGCTGCGAGCCCGTAGCAGTTGTTCATACGGCCTATCTGAGAAAAAAGTATTACACTCGTCGCGCCATCACATGGTCCATGGTCAGGCTGAGCACTTCGACGTTGTTCTGATTGTATGTCCGATAGCGAAACCGCACAGTTCCTCGATCGGGTTTTGAACGTGATGGTGTCAGAGTCTCGACAGTAACACGCGCTTGAAGCGTGTCGCCGGGGAACACCGGCGCAAGCCATCGCACTTCGTCCATGCCATGCCCACCTAGGTTGGTGCCGGTTAGCACTCCAGTGTCTCGAAACAACCGAAAAGTCAGTGAGATGGTCTGAAAGCCACTGGCAATGAGACCGCCAAAGATCGAATTTGTCGCCGCAACTTTGTTTACATGGAACGGCTGGGGATCGTGCGTAAGCGCAAAGTCAATAATCGCGCCCTCAGTGAGCGTGATCCCACCGCTCTCAAAGGTATCTCCAACCGTCAGATCATCGAAGTATTTGCCGCTGGTCATGGTAATAGGATAGGCAAACGCAGAGCTGCCCGTCAATGAGGCCGCTTAAGTGTTGTCCGCAATGAAGCAACCGCGCAAATGTTTGGCTTGTCAGCAAAGCAAACGTTGGGCAAAATTTGGTAAATGACGCCGTAGAGCCCTAAGCCACGATGACTCCACGCATAACGAAAACGCTAGACCTTTGCCAAAGCTGCAAGGTTCGCTAGGTTTTCGATTGAAAGGGAGATTTATGGAGCGCAAGCTGGCCGCAATATTTATGTCGGACGCTGTATCCTCAACCGCTGCCATGGAGCAAGACGAGGAAGCGGCAGTCATCGACATCGCATCCCGATTACAAGCCATAAAGGCGGCTGTAGAAGGCAATGACGGCCGGGTCTTCAACAAAGCCGGCGACAGCATATTGGCCGAGTTTGCAAGTCCGCGAAACGCAATGTTGGCTGCGCTTGAGAGTAGAGCTCGTCTCGCTGCTCAAGGCGACGCCAAAGCCATGCGATATGGTCTCCACCTAGCCGATGTTATCGTAGATGGAGAAGACATACTGGGAGACGGTGTCAATCTCACAGCACGGATTCAATCAGACGCGGCACCTGGCGATATTCTTGTGTCTGACGCGTTTTTTTCCCAAGTCCGAAGAGCTTCGCCCTGCAAATTTGATCCACCGGTGCAGCGTCAGTTTAAAGGCATCTCCGAACCCATCAGCGTGTATAGGGTTAAAGAGAAGATGGATGCCCACCTATTTCAATCGGATGCTTCGCGCACTGATGTAACCACTGCTAGACGGCCCAATTCTGTAGCGATTGTACCTTTTCGCACGTCGTCCTCTGCCGATGAGGATCAGACATTCCTTGCTGACGGTTTGGCCGAGGACTTGATACTCGAACTGAGCCGTGTCCAAGGCCTGTTTGTTGTTTCTCGCACGGCAGCCAATGAATTGCGTGATCGAGACCCGGTAGAGATCGGAAGAAAGGCGGGCGTCGGTTTTGTGTTGACCGGTTCGGTGCGCAAGATGGGCGACCGTATTCGACTGAGCGTGTCGCTTTACAATGGCGATACCGGCACGGTTATTTGGAGTGACCGCATCCAGCGCGATTTTCAAGAGTTGCTGGATGTACTCGACGATGTAGTCGTCCGCGTGGCTTCGACGGTCTTTGGACGGATCGAGCAGGCGGGCATCCAAGCTGCAAAGCTAAAGCGCCCGGAGTCGATGACCGCCTACGAGCATTATTTGCGCGGGATGGAGCTGCATCGCTTAGGCGGTGTAACGATCGAAAATTACCGCGAAGCTGTCGCGTGGTTTGACCGTGCCATCGCAGAGGACAAGAACTTCAGTCGAGGTTACTCGATGAAGGTCTGCTCCGCTTCAAACCTGGATGATTTCGATTTTGATGCCGCCAAACAAATGATCGAAAAGGCGCTGCGACTTGATCCCGAAGACGCCGATGCGCATCGCATCATGGGCAACATGCAACTGCGAATACACCGAGATTTCGCCAAGGCGTACATACACTACCAGCGCGCCATGCAACTGGCGCCGAACAACGCTCATATCGTCGGTTTGGTTGCTGCCT
This sequence comes from Seohaeicola saemankumensis, assembly GCF_020171285.1. Taxonomy (GTDB): domain Bacteria; phylum Pseudomonadota; class Alphaproteobacteria; order Rhodobacterales; family Rhodobacteraceae; genus JAIUZI01. The sequence continues at coordinate 63,836 of NZ_JAIUZI010000002.1, read as the reverse complement.
TTCACATATTCAACGGCGAACCAGAAACAGGGCTGGAGATGCTCGACCGTGCCGAAACCATGGACCCGTTTATCCCTGTGTGGATACTTGAAAACCGCATACGCGCCTATTTTTCGATGGGTCAATTCGACGAAATGCTTGCTTGCGCACGGGAACTGCCGTTCCAGACTCGATGCTCACGCATTTTCCGCGCGGTCGTCAGTATGAAACGCGGAGACGAGCAGCGTGCGCGCCAGTTGATTTCTGCGACGCTTGCGGACGATCCGAAGCTGACTTCTGAATACGTCAAATTACAGGAACTGTACCGTGACGAGAAAATCGTTAAGGAAATATTGGAACTTGTAGAGAGTGCTGGTCTTCCCATGCCGGTCGGCGCTAACGATTAGCCGTTGATTCTGCCGTACTTAACGGCGGCTTTGTCCCGCACAGTATTAATTCGGACATCGCGGAACGAACGGCAGCTTCACCTGAAGGACCTGTTCCGCCTGACTTGTATGTCACGACCAAAATCGCGGCTTCGAGTAATGGCGAGATCGCAATCTTCGAATACATCAACGGTTTCTACAATCCGCGCCGAAGGCATTCAGCATTGGGCTGTAAAAGCCCGGTCGCATTCGAAAGGAAAGTGGCCTAAACGAGCACTTGGAGCGGCACAGAAACGTGACAAGTCCACTTTCAACACCACGTCGGAATCGAACCAGATCGTTAGAGACCCCCGTTGTTCCAGCGCTTCGTTGTAGGACGACCAGTTCGTGGACTTGTACTTTGTCGAGGCCCAACAGCTCATATCACCACGCTATCGTACTTGGTTCATGCAGTGAATCCCTCACCAAATTTTTGCAACAACGCAGCAAGAACGCCAGACCCTGCATACCTACGAGCCACGATGCAGTCGCACGCAACGATTCTCTGCCCGCTTCGAAGTCCCTAGGCCGGACCATCTGGCGAAGGTGGAGCGGTTACCACCGCCAAGCCGACTATTGCTCGCCAGTAATATTCACCTTTCAGAATCCAATCGACTTTCGCCGCCAATAGCGTTCTGCTGTGTCGTGGCTTGAACAATGATTGGCCTGAATCTCAACTGAGTAATGACCACAGCGGATGCGGAAACGAACATGACACGCGTGATACCTTTGTGGCTCCTGGTTTCTGCGCAGGCTGTCATCAGCGCGGCATCGCTGGTGGTGGAGATCGTAGCCGGCCGCATGCTGGCGCCACATGTGGGCATGTCTCTCTACACTTGGACCGCGGTGATCGCAGTCGTCCTGGCGGGATTCTCGGCGGGACACTGGTGGGGTGGCCGGCTGGCCGAAATGCCAGCAGCCGCCGCGCTCAGATGGACAGGCGGTGCACTTCTGGCAGGCGCGCTTTCGACTGCCGGCGCGGTTCTGATCTTGCCTGTCGTGGCGGGGCCGGTTCTTGAAGCTGTGTCTCAGCCGGTCTGGAGTATCACGGTACTGACGGCCATCGTGTTCTTCCTTCCCTCTTTCTTCGCCGGTGCGCCATCGCCTGTGCTGGCCAAGATTGCTGTTGAAACCGCCGTGAGAACAGGTCCTGCGCTTGGCGCAATGTTCGCCGCCGGGGCCGTCGGTGCAATCGCCGGAACATTGTTGGCAGGCTTCGTTTTCATCTCCTGGCTCGGGAGTTCTACAACGCTTGTCGTGGTGACACTGGTCTACTTGCTCTCTGGTCTTCTGTTCTTCTGGATGGGGCGATGGAGTCGGAATGGTGGAGAGTTTGTCGCCAGCGCGATCATCACCGGCGCGGCCATCCTCGCGCTCACCGCGCCAGAAATCTGCGACCGGGAGAGCCGCTATTTCTGCCTTCGTATCCAAGACATCTCGGCCGACCCCTCCGATCCGGTGCGCCTGATGGTCATAGATCACCTGGCGCACGGCATCAGCGCACAACGTTTGCCTGAGGTTCAGTTCACGGAACATACTGCGATGCTGGACCAGCTTTCGATGCTTCGCGCGCCCAGGGCTGAATTCACCAGCTTTCACATTGGCGGCGGCAACTTCGCGGTTCCGCGCGCATTTGCGTCTCGCGGGACTGGGGCGATTACCGTGGCTGAAATCGACCCGGCGGTGACGCAGATGGCAGTAGAGTCGTTCTGGTTCGATCCGGAGACGGCCACGGTCCTTCATGAAGACGGTCGCCGTGCGTTGCTCACACGGCCCGATGCGCGCTTCGATATTGTCATAGGTGATGCGTTCACGGATGTCGTGGTGCCAGTGCATCTTGTGACACAGGAGTTTTTTCGCCTCGCAGCTGATCGAATGTCCGAAGGTGGCAGCTTTCTCATGAACGTCATTGATCACGAGGACCGCCTTGGGGCGTTGTCGTCAATCGTCGCGACGATGCAGACAGTTTTTCCGGTGGTCGAGGTCTGGACTGAGCAAGCTCAGCCGTCCCCCGGACAGCGTATGGTCTTTGTGGTCGTAGGTGGCGATGCGCGAACGCAGGTCAGCACCTTTGTCGCTCCCGCCCCTGAGAACAGGAAATTTGGTGCACTTGCAGACGGTTTGGTTGCGCAACTGGCGAAACAGCGTGGCCAGATCCTGACCGACGACTACGCGCCAATCGATCGGCTCCTTGGGCGCACCGATTAACAAGCAACGTGCGAATGCAGGGCGTTGTATGTCGCAGTTTAGCGGGAAGCCATGTCTATCAACGTCTGTGAAGAAATCGCCCGGCTGGGGCGCATGTGCAGATGGTGGCAAAGCCAGTCGAAGAGCCGTGGTCGGCCGCGCATGGTGCTTGACGGACACATCCTGAGCACAGAGGTCCATGTCGCGCGAGATGAACTCGCGGCCCCGCTCAAGCAAAGGTGTTTTGACAAGACCCCCGCGTCAACTTGCAGACAGCGGCCTCGCTTCGGACGGCCGATTTCTCCATTCTTGATCGTTTAGAGCGTGCTGACCAAGGTGCGGGATCGGCGTTCAACCCTGAAGCAGGAAACTGAAAACCAGCACCCAGATCGTCAACAAGAACGCCGTGACCAGGAAATAGCCGCCATTCCATTTCCAACCCACATGAAGTGCACTGACCCCGCCAAACGATCCGATTAGCAGAGTTGTTGCGGTGAAGGGTGACGTCGCACCGCTGAGCGCCCAACCCGAAGCGATAGCAACGACAAGGGCAGACGGCGCGATGTTGAGAGCACCCGGGTCGGGAATGAGCGGTGCAATTAGTGTGACGGCGAGAATTGGATTCATGCCGAATTGTCCGAGAAGGGGGATGATCCACACCAAAAGCGTCAGGACGGCCCATGCGGGAAAGGAGTCTGCGTCCAGCCCGAGTTTCATCATTAGAGGTTGAAGCAGGGGCGCTCCAACCGTTCCGATGTAGCCCGCCATCATAAGGAGAACGACTTCACCCTTGTAGGATGGCAACTCGTCGCTCAGATAGCGACGCGCCCTTGAGACGAAAGAGGCATCCCCCCCAATGGCGCGGTCCTGGAGGATTGCCCAGGCGATCGAAATTGCAGGCACGACCAGCATCACGACCCCGACGACACGGATCCCCAAAGTGATGTGAAAACCCAGGACCAAAACCCCTAGCAGGGCCAACAACAGGAAAAGCGGTGTAAGTAACGACCAGGATCCTTCGACCGGCTTTCGCTGGGGCGGATTTGCAAGTCGCGGCTTGAAGATACTGTCCATTGCCCAACCGCTGAGCAAGATAATCATCGCAGAGCCCAGACCCGGCAACACCGACGTCGCCCAAGTCGCACCCGGTATCAGGGCGGTCGTGATTGCCATAGCGAATGCAAGAGGCGACCAAGGCAGTGACGCGATAAAACCGCGTTGAATCGCAAGCAACATGCGACGCGTGCGAAGCCTGCGTATTAGCGGGTCGGCTTCTGAACGGGCGGATTGCGCGGCAAGCCCCCCCAACAGGGAAATTGATCCATAGTTGATCAGCAATGCAAAGAGATGGCCGCCGACGGTCAATGCGGCGTACCTGCGACCGGGCGGTTGGGTGGCAAGGAACTTGCCGGTTTTTTGCAGTGACGGCGATGTCTCGGCAACGTTCCGCAAGGTCGAGAGCGCCGTAAAAAAGGCGGCGATGAAGGCGGCCTTGTGCAGGCCAGCCAGGGAAAGGCCAAGCCAGTCATCACTTGCGATAGCAAGCGATATCGAAAGCGCCACCCCGACAAGGACAAACGCCTTTCGCGTTGCACGAACACGAAGGCTTAGCAGCGCGAGGATCAGAAAGGCCAAGCCTTCGATCAGAAAGTCCGGAACGCCCGCCCCCCATTCCCTGAAACCGAAGAGACAGGTCAACACGATTAGCAAACCCGCGGACAACCGGTCGAGTATCAATGTAAACGCCAAACCCGGCTCCTGTTCCGCGGGAAACCCCGCTTGATGGCTACACGGGTTTTCCGCTTTTTTTCGGGCGGGCAAAACACGCTTTTGTTGATCGCGTTTTCGCCGTCGTGTGGCCAGTCCCGCCTTGGTGCAGCAATTTTTTCAATTTGTGAAGCGGAGGCGGGGTCCAACCTTAAACTTCACCACGACGCGCTGTTGATTTCGGTTTAGAAGTGACCCGCCATCTGACGCCACCAAATCTTTCTCCGCTTGCGGGTCTTCCCGAAAGTTCTCTGTTTGCGAAAGTTATAGCGAAAGGGCTGTTCACCTCGTCTGGCTCAAACGGACTGGACACCGTACCGGCCATGTCAGACCAATTCGAGCGAGGCTCCGCGAGGTCAAAATCACTGCCCTTTATCCGGCGCAAAGACAGCGCCACTCGGTGAGAGCAGCGGCACGGTTGAGCTTGAGAATATTTCGTGAAGTATGACTGCGTTCCTGATTGAAATGATTGAAGACCGAGGCGTGGGCCCGATTCCTACGCAGTTGTCGGAGTTCGTGCGAGACACTAGCCTTTAACGGATCAAGGATCGGAGCGGCCATGTATCTCACTGTAGAACTGGACATGACATACAGCATCGGACCGTCCCGTACCGTTATGCTGGCGATCGAAGCCGCGCGCAGCACGGGACAGACATTGATCGCAGATCGCCTCGAAATCAAAGGCGCCTCGCTGCATCGGATCGAGGGAGAAAGCGGCGTCGGCACAAGGATCTGGGCGCATCTGGAAGAACAAGAACTCAACCTGCAATATTGCGCCGAGGTGGAAGTAACCCGGGATGATGTCCCTCTGGAGGACCTTGTGGCAGAGCCCGTACACGCGCTGCCCGCTCCGGCATTCACCTACCTGCGACCATCGCGGTTCTGCCAGTCCGACGAGTTTTCCAGTTTCGTGACGAACCGGTTCAGCGGCCTCGAGGGCGGTGCAAAAATCGCGGCCATCCGCGACTGGGTCGCGAGAGAGATACTCTATCTGGAGGCGACATCGGACACGCAAACCACGGTGGTCGATACTTTCGCGCGGCGCGAAGGGGTCTGCCGGGACTTCGCCCATCTCGTCTGTGCTTTGTAGCGGGCGGCAGGTATTCCGGCACGCTATGCATCGGTGTATGGCCTGGGCGTTGATCCGCCAGATTTCCACGCTGTGGCACAGGTCTGGCTTGATGGTGACTGGCGCCTTGTGGACGCAACCGGCATGTGCACCGCTGCCGAAATGGTACTGATTGGCGTCGGCCGTGACGCATTCGACGCCCCATTCATGGAGACCGAAGACGAAGCGACACTGCTTTCGCAGAACGTGTCCGTAAGGCGGGGCGCGGACGGCAAGGGTCCGCAATGACATGTAAGACCGGCCAAAAATTTGATGAACATCCAGCCGCTCCAATAGATTCCCCACGTTGACACATGCCACGTCCCGCCTTGCCGGGTGAGGATGCCCCTGGTGTTGAGCTCTGCTATAATGGCGCGTCGGGTGGTGTGGCCCTGCGCACGGGTCTCGGCGATCGCAAGCGCAAAGCCTCGCGCGAAGTCATCTGCGTTGGCAGAAACTGTGGCCGGGAGAGCCGCCCCCTCTTACCTGCCCACCTGAGCGCCGCCGCTCCGTCGGGGTTGCCGAGCTTCACACCGCGCTCTTTCGCAGCTGCGAGGGCCTCACGACGACCGAGCAGGCCCAGATCGTCATCAACCACTGGCTCAAGCAGTACAATCACACCCGGCCGCATCAAGCACTCAACATGCGCCCACCAGTTCCGGAAACTTTATTAGAGAAACCCCTGATCAGTGGCCCAGACACAGCGGGCTAGACACGAGGAGGAATTCGTCATTTGCGCCGCATGGGCCATGTAATCGGAAGTGTTGCACCCCAAAGCCTTGATTTTCGACCGTGAGCATGCGTGCTGATCAGTAACCGGATCCCGCCAATTTTGGTGCTTATTCGGGCACACCGGCCACCCGGAGAGCTTCAACGTATTTTTCAAGGAAAAGCTTGTCCTTCATCCTTGAGAACCCCCCACGCCGTACCGTTGCAAGGCTGTAGCCCGGTTCCATTTTTTCTGCTGTCTCAACAAGCTGCCGGGCACGCGAAAGATCATCCTCCCAGACCGCGATGGCGGCCAAAAGGTAATGTGACCATCGAGTGATTGTAGGGTTCGCCTTTTGGATATGCGCTTCCAGAATCGCTCTCGCCTCGGCGTTGCGATTTGCCATCATAAGGCTGGACGCAAGGCTGAAAGCCACCCAGTCCGGCGAATAGGGTTCAAGCCGCATTCCCCGCATCATAAGCTCAATCCCGCGTTGAGGCTGTCCGGCTATTGAATGCACATAGCCCGCCAGCGTAGCCAAAGTGCCATCGCCAGGACTTAGCTCAAGCGCCTTGTTGGCATTCTCAAGAGCCGCGTCATATTGCGTGGAATGGGCCTGTATCCAGGCCAGAAAAACAAGCGCCTGAGCATGTTCCGGGTTGGCGGCCAGCGCCCGATTGGCGCTGTCGTAGGCGCGTTTCATGTCCTCTGCAGGATCCGTGGACCATCCGAACGCGACCTTGCCCCAGTAACTCCAGCCGAGTTGAGTTAGCGCAATCGCGGAATCCGGCTTTTTCTCCAGCAGTTCCAGAGCCAGCTCTTCCGATTTCAGAGTACCTTCTCGTGTATGAAGGCGATATTGTTCGATCGACTTGTTCAGCAAGGAAACAAGCTGGATGTCGTCAAGCTCGTCCCATGCTTTTTTCCCGGCATCTCCTGACGACAATTCCACTTCAAGCGTGTTCACAATGTCATAGGTAACGCTATCCTGAATCGCGAACAGCTCTGAGGTAGACAGCACCCGGTCATAGGTCTTTGCCCACAAATGCTGACCGTCGAGCGCATCGATCAGCTGCGCCGTGACCCGGATCTTGTCGCCCGACGCCTGAACGCTGCCTTCAAGCACATAGCGCACGCCCAGATCCTCGGCGATGGTCTGAACCGGGGTCGATGTTCCCTTGTAGTGAAAGCTGGAGTTGCGCGCGATCACAAACAACCGAGAGGCGGTGGCCAGCGTCGCGATGATGTTCTCACTTAGCGCATCCCCAATGTAGTCATTGTCCGGATCACCGGAGAGATTGTCGAAGGCCAGCACTGCAATCGAAGGCTTATCCGGTAGCTCGAACGCATATTTGTCAGGATCGGCGGGAGTAAAGTCCGAACGCTGAGACCACCAGTACCCACCAATTGTGAATGCAAGCAGGAAAGTGGCTGCAACAGCAATCAAAGGCCGCGCTTTGTGACCTTGCCTCGCTACAGCGGTTCGTTTTCCAGCATGCTCCGGGTCCAGCAGTACGCGCCAGACGTGAATTGGGCGCGAGATGTTCTTGACCTGCACATCGCGCAGGTCCTCGAAACCAATATCCTCAACGCCACGTAGCTGATTGTAGGCGTCACCTGACAGACAGATTCCGCCCGGTTCAGCCAACGCCTCAAGCCGTACCGCGACGTTCACCCCATCGCCGTGAATGTCACCATCCTCGTGGAAGACATCGCCCAGATGTATACCAATGCGATAAGCTATGCGCCTGTCCTGTGGCTGGTCGGCCTCCCGCCCGGCCATAGCCCGCTGGACCTCCACCGCACATGCGACCGCTTCCACTATGCTGGGAAATTCAGCCAGCAGACCATCGCCTGTTGTTTTGACCACGCGCCCGTGATGCGTTGCCAGAGCCGGATCAATGAGGTCGGAGCGATGGACCTTCTGCCGCAAGAGTGTTTCAGCCTCGTCCTGCTCCATTAAGCGTGAGTAGCCGACCATGTCGGCCACCAGGATGGCTGATAGGCGACGTTCCAAAGATACCCCTCCAGACATCAGCTTAGCGAAATACCCTCGAAAAAACTACAGTGACGAAGCCTGTACGATCAGCAGGAAGCAAGAGGCGCTTCGAAGGCATGCTTGACGCCGTCTCGATTTGACTGCTTAGCGGACGGTTTCGTGACTGATATCGACGCCCAGTTCGTGAAGTTGATCCTCGACGTTTCGGAGCGAAAGTGGAAAGCGAACATACATCATCACCGCCAGGCAAATGATCTCCTCGCTCGTCTTAAAGTATATGAACGGACTGCGTGTCGTCATCAACGGATGCTAGTCAACCCCCTGCCCTGTCGCACGCCAAGTTCTTCTGACATCACCCCCTGCCCGCTTCAACCGATGTTGCTCTGACAGCGCCCGTCCTAGGAGGTCCACATTGTCGGCCGGATCCGCTGGTTCGCGCGCGAGGTATGAAAGGGGCGGCCAAACCTGAGATTGCACACGGGCTTCTTGCGGTGGTTCGGGTTCGTAGTTGTGCTACCTTTTTTGCATGCGCATCTTGTTCCTCCTGCTGTCCATGCTGGTCTCGGTCCCCGCCGTCGCACAAGACGTCGATCTCGAACTGGTTCTGCTGGCCGATGCCTCGGGCTCGATCTCCGAGGAAGAAATCCGGTTTCAGCGGCAGGGATATGCCGAGGCGTTGACCCATCCACGCGTTCTCGCCACCATCGCCAACACCGCGTACGGCGCAATCGCCGTAACTTATGTGGAATGGGCTGCGAACACGGCGGTCGTTGTCGACTGGACCAGGATTGACGGTCCCGAAAGCGCTCAGGCCTTCGCAGACGCTTTGATCACGCCGCCCAGGCAGGCTTACGGTCGCAATGCAATCGGTGCGGCGTTGCTCGATGGCAAGCGGCTCATTGAACAGAACGCATTCAACGGCTGGCGTAAGGTCATCGATTTCTCGGGCGACAGCCCGAACAGCTTCTCCGGGCCGTCCATTCAGTCTGCGCGTGACGAGGTGGTTGCGGCCGGGATCACCATCAACGCCTTGCCCATCCTGTGCAGGTTTTGCGACACGCCGGCCCGCTACCCGGATCTCGGCGCCATTTACGAAGACCAGATCATCGGTGGCCTGGGCGCGTTCGTTGTGACAGCAACCAGCGAAGAGGACTTGGCCGAATCCATCCGGCGCAAACTGATCCTTGAGATCTCGGGTAAAATGCCATCCCGCGACATTGCAAGCCGGTAGGTGAGCGGGGTCCGTCAGGGATCCAACAGGATGCTGCCCAAAACCTCGATTTCATCCGCGTGCTGCCGGATGATCAGGACCTCACCGGATCGCGTTGCTTGTCCCGCGAGAGCGGAAATATTGACCTGGTGCGAGACAAGCATCACCCGGCCACCCTGTTCCCGTAACAAGGCCAGCGTGTCGCGGGTCTGACGGTCGCGCCGCACGTATCTGCCAAAGAACGAATTCAACGCGGGCGCGTCCACCACGGGCCCGAGATCGAGAAGTTCGGCGGTTTCGCGGGTCCGGCACCATTGGCTTGTCAGCACCCGGTCGAACGATATCCCACGCTCCCGAAAGGCCGCACCAATCGCGCGGGCCTGATTGCGGCCGCGCGCGTCAAGGTTCCGCTGCGTGTCGCAATTTCCAAGTTCGAAATCGGCGGGATCGCCCGTTCCGGGCGCCAACGCATGCCGCATGATCGCGATCGCGCCGGGTTGTTCGAGGGCGTTCCAGTCGTTGGCAAAAAGCGATGCGGGCAGGAGAAGCAGGATGATTGTGATCAGGCGCATGAGCGGAACCTAGGAGGCGCGTCTTGGCTTTCCAGACCACAAAATCCGGTAGCGGTCGTTACGCATGCGTCCTCGCCCTCTGCACAATACCCGTAAGCCATTGAATTGTAATGTTTTCGGTGGGCGCGTGGGTAGCGTTGCCCCATGCGAAACACGATCAACCCCCAGCAATCTTGGATGTCAGTTCCGCCCCCAACTCGGTCGCTCAAAAATCGAATGATGCTGTGCACTAACGCGAACGACCGGTTCGGCAAAACGGGACTGGCAATTGGATAAAGTTGGAAGTGGCATGCACTTGATCAGGATGACGACCGTTCGAGTTATGTTCCAACAGGTCGAACGAGGCCGGGGTCGAAGTGTTCAGATAAACGGTCAGAAAAGCAGTTTGATTTCAGCAGGCTACAAGCTCTGCACCAAATCGGCGCAGTCATCAGGTTCAGAGAATTTGGGCCTGAGAGAACGGTTTCCGGCCTGTTTGTGCCGACCGATGTGAAGAGCCCAATCTCAATAACCCTCGAAAACAATGCAGAAATTCCGGCGGGACCCGCAAGCGGAGAAACATTTGGCGAGGTCAAGTGGCGGAGGGGAAAGGGCTTTAGCGCCCAGTTTGACATTACCAGGCAGCGCGCTTTTGCTGCTACATGGCGCTGCTCGCCAATTTGGCGCTCAGCCACGTTCGATCCTGCACGACTGAACCGGCGGCAGGCAGAAGCGTGTCAAACCGGTGGGCGCCGGGAGGTGAGCGGTGGATATGGTGGTGGATGAACTTTGACGTCAAGAAAGTAAGCCCTTGAAGAAAGTCCGTTTTTCTTGGAATTTTGGTGCCCCCACACGGACTCGAACCGCGGACCTACTGATTACAAATCAGTTGCTCTACCAGCTGAGCTATAGGGGCACTGCCGATGGCTTGCATCGCGCCGGGAGTGGTGTCCCGACAGACCGCAGGTTTAGTCGGATCATGCGCGGCATTCAACACCTCAAACGCGGGATTTGGCGAAAATTGCGCCGCTGCGTGGCCCATGTTTGCGGCGCGCTTGCCCGCCGGCGCCTGCCGGCCGGCGGTGCCTTGGGTCAAAGCTGTTTGACTGGTCGCAGCCGAACCGGTAACTGCTTGCCGAACCAGGGTCAGACGGCGGGGCGGTTTGGGACGGAATGCAGGTCATTGTTCATACGGGCGCACATGCCACAGACGAAGACCGCCTGTTGCGGTGCCTGCTGCGCAACAAGGAAACGCTTTCGGCGCAGGGCGTCGCGGTCCCGGGGCCCAGCAACTACCGTTTCCTGCTGAAATCCACCTTTCAGGCGATGGAGGAGGCGACCCCCGCGCCCGACGCCCGCGACGTTCTGATCGATGCCATTCTCGATGACGAGGTCGCCGACCGCGTCATCCTGTCGAACGAACATTTCTTTGGCTCGCAACGTTTCGCGCTGGGTGAAACCGGGCTGTACCCGGACGGCCCCCAGCGTATCACCCATCTGCGCCAGCTGTTCGAGTTCGACCAGGTCGAAATGTTCATGGCCATCCGCAACCCGGCCACCTTTCTGCCAGCGGTCCTGCAAAAGGCCGCGCCCAAGCGCAAGACCGAGATTCTCAGTGCGATCGATCCGCTGGCCCTGCGCTGGTCGGATACGCTTCTGCGCATCCGCGAGGCCGCACCGGATGTGCCTCTGACGGTCTGGTGCAACGAGGACCTGCCGCTGATCTGGGGTCAGCTGATCCGCGAACTGGCGGGTCTGGAACCCAGCGTGAAAATGGCCGGGACGTTTGATCTGCTGTCCGAGATCATGTCCAAGGAGGGCATGCAGCGGTTCCGGGTCTACCTGCACGAAAACCCGACGCTGACCGAGATGCAGCGCCGCCGGGTGATCGCCGCCTTCCTCGACAAATTCGCCATCGACGACGAACTCGAGGAAGAGCTCGACCTGCCCGGCTGGACCGAGGATTTGGTCGACGAGATGACCGAGATCTATGACGAAGACGTGTTCCGCATTCAGCGGATCCCCGGCGTGCAGATGATCAGCCCCTGAGGCGGCATGGGACGCAAAGGGGCAAGGGGGCGCTGCCCCCTCGGCCTGGCGGCCTCACCCCCGGAGTATTTGCCGAAGAGATGAAAGGGGACGCGGGCGCAGCGCGTGGGTTTACCCGCGCGCTGCCGGGCCCAACCGGGCGAGCGGCATCTTTGATGCCGTGAGGCCGGGCGGGAGTGCCGCGGCTGCGCAGAACGGGGCGGTCTGCGGCGGGGGGTGCACATCGCCGGACGCCGGTGCTATGCATTCGGAAAGACAGGCAGATCACGGGTCTTCAGGCAATTGGCACGACAATTGGCACGGCGCGACACAGCGGGGCGAGGATGACGGCGGCGGCGCGGGTGCTCGTGGCGGCGCTGCTGCTCGCGTCCTTGGCCCTGCCGGCCCGCGCGGCCGATCTCACCGTTTTTGCCGCCGCCAGTCTCAAGACCGCGCTGGATGAGGTCGCCGATCGGTATTCCGACCGGACCGGCACGCGGCTGCGGCTGTCTTACGCCGGCAGCTCGGCACTGGCGCGGCAGATCCAGCAGGGGGCGCCGGCCGACCTGTTTTTCTCCGCCAATCCCGGATGGATGGACGTGCTGGAGGCCGACGGCCTGCTTGCCCCGGCAAGCCGCCGCGATCTGCTGAGCAACCGTCTGGCCCTGATCGCCGGCCCCGGCGCGCGCACCGACCTGCCCCGGATCGCGCCCGGCGCCGATCTGCGCGGCGCCCTTGGCGACGGGCGCCTGTCGATGGCGCTGGTAAACGCCGTGCCCGCCGGGATCTATGGCAAGGCGGCGCTGCAGTCGCTGGGCCTCTGGGATCAGGTCGCCGACCGGCTGGCGCAATCGGACAACGTGCGCGCCGCGCTGCGGCTGGTGGCGCTGGGGGAAACCCCGCTGGGCGTGGTCTATGCCACCGATGCCGCCGCCGAGCCCAAGGTCCGCGTGATCGGCCTGTTCCCGCCAGACAGCCACCCGCCGATCCGTTACCCGGTGGCGATCATCGCCGGGGCCGACCGCCCGCAAGCCCGCGACTTTCTGGCCTTCCTCTCCGGCCCGCAGGCCGGTGCGCTTTTTGCCGCCCACGGGTTCACCCTGACCGCGACAGAAACCGGGCCGGAGGCAGGCGAATGACCGGCTGGCTCGGCCCCGAGGAATGGCAGGCGGTGGCGCTGTCGCTCAAGGTCTCGCTCTGGGCGGTGGCGCTCAGCCTGCCCTTTGGCATCTTTATTGCCTACGCGCTGGCCCGGTGGGAGTTTCGTGGCAAACAGGTGCTGAACGGGCTCGTGCACCTGCCGCTGATCCTGCCGCCGGTTGTCACCGGCTACCTTCTGCTCCTGACCTTTGGCCGCCGCGGCGCGCTGGGCGGCTGGCTGGACGAAACATTTGGCCTGGTGCTGGCCTTCCGCTGGACCGGCGCGGCGCTGGCCGCCGCCATTATGGCCTTTCCGCTGATGGTGCGCGCGATCCGGCTGGCGATCGAGGCGGTCGACCCGAAACTGGAAGAGGCCGCCGCGACGCTGGGCGCGGCGCGGCTGCAGGTCTTTGCCACCGTCACCCTGCCGCTGATCCTGCCCGGGGTGATCGCCGGTGCGGTGCTTGCCTTTGCCAAGGCGATGGGCGAATTCGGCGCCACCATCACCTTTGTCTCCAACATCCCCGGCCAGACCCAGACGCTGCCCTCGGCGATCTATACCTTCCTGCAGGTGCCCGGCGCGGAAACCGCCGCGCTGCGGCTGGTCGTGGTTTCGGTCGCGGTCGCGATGGGCGCGCTGGTGGCCTCGGAACTCCTGGCGCGGCGCGCCATCCGCAGGGCGGCGGGCGCATGAGCCTCAGCGTCGATATCGCCCACCCGCTGGCCGGGTTCGATCTGCGGGTCGCGTTTGAGGCGCCCGGCGGCATTACCGCGCTCTTTGGCCAGTCGGGCACCGGCAAGACCACCGTGGTCAACGCGGTCTCGGGCCTGCTGCGCCCGCGATCGGGGCGCATCGTGGTGGAGGGCGAGACCCTGTTTGACGCCGAACGGCGGCTGCATCTGCCCACCCACAAGCGGCGGCTGGGCTATGTGTTTCAGGAGGCCCGGCTGTTCCCGCATCTCTCGGTGCGCCAGAACCTGACCTACGGGCTGCGCTTCGCGCCCGCCGATGCCCCCGGCCCCTCGCTGGACGAGGTCTGCGATCTGCTGGGCATCGCCCCGCTGCTCGACCGCCGCCCCGGCGGGTTGTCGGGGGGCGAGAAACAGCGGGTGGCGATTGGCCGGGCGCTGTTGTCCCGCCCCCGGATGCTGCTGCTCGATGAACCGCTCGCGGCGCTGGACACCGCCCGCAAGCAGGAAATCCTGCCCTATCTCGAAACCCTGCGCGACCAGACCGACATCCCTATGCTCTATGTCAGCCACTCGGTGGCCGAGGTGGCGCGGCTGGCCACCACCGTCGTCGTGCTGGAACAGGGCCGCGTCGCCCGCACCGGGCCGGCCGAGCGGGTGCTGTCGGACCCCGCGATGGTGCGCCAGCTGGGCCTGCGCGAGGCCGGCGCCGTGGTGCCCGCAACCGTGGCACGTCACCATGACGACGGGCTGACCGAACTCAGCGTGTCGGGCGGGCGGCTGTTCCTGCCGGCGATGGACACCGCCCCGGGCAGCCCCACCCGCGTCCGCATCCTGGCCCATGACGTGATCGTGGCGCGCGACGCCCCCACCGGGCTCTCGGCGCTCAATATCCTGCCCGCCACCGTGCTGGCCTTGCGCGGCGGCGAAGGCCCCGGCGTCATCGTGCAGATGCAATGCGGCGATGACCGGCTGCTGGCGCGGATCACCCGCCGCTCGGCCACCGCGCTTGAGCTGGCGCCGGGCCAGCAGGTCTATGCCGTGGTCAAATCGGTCTCGGTCGCGCGCACAGACGTCGGCGCGGGCTGATCGCGGGACGCGGCGCGCCGGGTCCGGCGCGCCCGGCCCGGTTCAGGTCATGCCCAGCGCTTCCTTGTACATCTCCAGCACCGCCTCTTCCTCGGCGATGTCGTCGGCGTCGCGCTTGCGCAGGGCGATCACCTTGCGGATCACCTTGGTGTCATAGCCGCGCGCCTTGGCCTCGGCCATGACCTCTTTCTGCTGCTCGGCGATGTCCTTCTTCTCGGCGTCCAGCCGCTCGAAGCGCTCGATGAACTGGCGCAATTCGCCGGCGGTCACGCGATAGCTGGCATCGGTATTGGTGTCGGTCATCTCGGGGCTCCGTGAAGCAGGGAAAAGGACATGAGCCTGCGGGATACAAGGCCCGCCCGGGCATCGCAAGACCGCGTGTGCACGCAAGGGGCTTGATCGACGGACCGACACCGCGTATCCCCGGCCCTGCTTTGGTTCGGCGATGCGAGTCGCCGTTAAAGGGAACGTGGTGCGGCCATAGACGGCCCATTCCACGACTGCCCCCGCAACTGTAGGCGGAGAGCGCGACCGGCAGATACCACTGGGCCCAGACGGCTCGGGAAGGTCCGGACCGCGCGGTGACCCGCAAGTCAGGAGACCTGCCAGGGCGATCACCTTCATCCGGCGCGGGGCGCGTCAGATGGGCGGCATTCGTTCCGTAATGGTGGCATCCGACTCACCGTTTGCGGAAGCCCTCCGGCCTTTCCAAACATCCCTCACTCAAGGTCTGGAAAGGACCGACACCATGAAAAGATACCTGGCCACCGCCTCCGCGTTCGCCCTGCTCGCCGCCCATCCCGCCCTGTCGGAAGAGGTCTTTGACCTCGACACCATCACCGTTTCCTCGGCCACGATCTCGGGCGAGGAACAGGCGCTGAACCAGACCGGCGCCACCGTCGAGGTGATCACCGAGGAACAGCTCGAGGCCGCGCCCGAAACCACCATCGCCGAATACCTCGCCCGGCTGCCCGGCATCTCGGTCAGCGCAAATGGCGGGCTGGGGTCCTCGACCACCCTGCGCATCCGCGGGCTCGACGGCAAATACATCAAGGTGCTGGTCGACGGCATCGACGTGACCGACCCCTCCTCGACCCAGACCCAGTTCAACTGGGGCGGGCTGACCACCACCGGCATCAGCCGCATCGAGGTGCTCAAGGGCTCCTCCTCCTCGCTCTACGGCTCGCGCGCCGTCGCCGGTGTCGTCTCCATCACCACCGCGCAACCACCCGAGGAACCGGGCACCCAGGTCACGCTGGCCGCCGAAGGCGGCAGCTTCGACACCTGGCGCGGCGCCGCCACCATCGGCCACCGGGGCGACCGGGGCGGGCTCTCGTTCACCCTCAACCGGGTCACCACCGACGGCTTCTCGTCGCGTGCCACGGGCAGCGAACCCGATGGCTACCAGGCGACCCAGCTGAACTTCTCGGCCGACATCATGGCCACCGACACCCTTAAACTCGGGATTGCCGCCTTCGCGCTCGACGCGGAGGGCGATTTCGACGAATTCGGCGGCGACGGCGCCCCGCCCTACGACGAATTCAACACCAACAAGACCCACGCCCTGCGCGGATACGCCGAATTCCAGACCGGCGCGGTCGACCACACGATCTCAGCCCAGTATTTCTCGGCCGACCGCACCAGCAACTCCAACGGTTTCGTCACCCCCTTCGACGGCACCCGCCGGCGCCTCGACTACGTCGGCACCTACGACCAGTCCGCCGTGCTCAGCTACAGCTGGGGTGCCGACTGGGAACGCGAAACCTTCGATTCCGGCTTCGACAGCGGCTCCACTGACAACACCGGCCTGTTTGGCGAACTGCTCTATGCCCCCACCGCCGACATCGACCTGGCCGCCTCGCTGCGCTACGACGATCACTCGACCTTTGGCGGCAACCTGACCGGGCGGCTGGCCGCCGCCTACCGGGTGACCGATGCCACCACCCTGCGCGCCGTGGCCGCCACCGGCTTCCGCGCGCCCTCGCTTTACGAGCTCAACAGCACGCTCTACGGCAATCCCAACCTGCAGCCCGAGGAAAGCACCAGCTTCGAACTGGGCGTCGAACACCAGTTCAACGCCGCCGCCTTCGTCAAGGCGACCGCGTTCTACACCGAGATCGACAACCTGATCCAGTTCGTCACGCTGACCTCCTTCCCGCTGCCCTTCACCGGCCAGTACCAGCAGGTCGCCGGCACCTCGACCTCCAAGGGCATCGAACTGTCGGGCCAGTGGGCGTTCAGCGACAGTCTCGCGCTCTACGGCAATTACACCTATACCGATGCCAAGGACGCCACCGGCGCGCGCCTGCTGCGGGTGCCGGGGCATGATTTCGTGCTGGGTCTGGACGCGGCCTTTGCCAACGGCTGGGGCGGCAACATCAACCTGCGCCACGTGGCCGACCGCCCGGCGGAATTCGGCACGGTGATGGAGGACTACACGGTGGTCAACGCCTCGGTGAACTACGCGGTATCGGACAATGCCGAGCTGTACCTGCGGGTCGAGAACCTCTTTGACGAGGATTACGAAACCTCCGCCAATTACAACGCCTCCGGCCGCGCAGCCTATGTTGGGCTCCGTGCGACCTTCTAGGGCGCTCAGCACCCTCGCCGCGCTGGTGCTGACCGGCGCGGCGGCCTGGGGCGACGCGCCTCGGCGGGTCGTTTCGGTCAACCTCTGCACCGATCAGCTGGCGCTGGCGCTGGCCGCGCCCGGCCAGCTGGTGTCGGTGTCGCGGCTGGCCCATGACCCCGACAGCTCGGCCATGGCCGACGCCGCCCGCGCCTATCCCACCAACGGATCGGGCGCCGAAGAGGTGTTCCTGCTGAACCCCGATCTGGTGCTCGCCGGCACCTTCACCGCCGACGCCACCGTGCAGATGCTGCGCGGGCTGGGCATGCAGGTGGAACTCTTCGCCCCCGCCCGCTCGCTCGACGACATCCCCGACCGGATCACCCGCATGGGGGCGCTGCTGGGCCGCGAGGCGCAGGCGGAGCAGATGGTCGCCAGCTTTCGCGCCGATCTGGCCGAGCTCAGCCGCGCGCCCGATACCCGCCCCCGCGCCGCGCTCTACTACGTCAACAGCTTCACCCTCGGCGACCAGTCGCTGGCGGGTGCGATCCTGAACGCCGCCGGCTTCGACAACATCGCCACCGAGGTCGGACTGGACTGGGGCGGCGCGCTGCCGCTGGAACAGCTGGTCATGCTAGGGCCGGACGTGATCGTGCGCGGCCGCGACTATCCCGGCCAGTCCCGCGCCGAAGACAACCTGACCCATCCCGCCCTGCGCACGCTGACCGAGACCCGCGTCGCCGGAACCCTCACCGACCGCGACTGGATCTGCGGCACGCCGCAGGTGCTGAACGCGATCCGCGACATGCGTGACCTGCGCCTGTCGATGCAGGCCGCCCAATGAGGCTGGCGCTGGGCCTCTCGGCGCTGGTGGTGGTGCTGTTCATCGGCTCGCTGATCAGCGGCTATTCCCAGGTGCCCCCCTGGAGGGCGCTGGGCGCGCTCTTTGCCGACGACGGCACCCCCGTCACCATCGTGATGCGTGAAATCCGCCTGCCCCGCGCTTTGCTGGCCGTCATGGTCGGTGCCTCGCTGGGCCTGTCGGGCGCGGCGCTGCAGGGCTACCTGCGCAACCCGCTGGCCGAACCCGGCCTGATCGGGGTGTCGGGCGCGGCGGCGCTGGGCGCGGTGCTGGCGATCCAGACCGGCCTCAGCCTGTCTTTCGCGCTCGCCCTGCCGCTGGCGGCGCTGGGCATGGCGGTGCTCGCGGTGCTGCTGATCCTCGCCCTGGCCGGGCCACGCGGGGCCTCGATCACCCTGATCCTCGCCGGGATCGCGATTTCGGCGCTGGCCTCGGCGCTGACCTCTCTGGTGCTCAACCTCTCGCCCAACCCCTTCGCCGCCGCTGATATCGTGTTCTGGATGATGGGTTCGCTGGCCGACCGTTCCTTTGCCCATGTCTGGCTGGCGCTGCCCTTCATGGCGATTGGCTGGGCGCTGCTGGCCAGTGTCGGGCGCGGGCTGAACGCGCTCACGCTGGGCGAGGACGCGGCGCAGGCGATGGGGATCAACCTGCGCGCCCTGCGCCTGCGGCTGATCCTCGGCACCGCCGCCTGCGTCGGCGCCGCCACCGCCGTGGCCGGGGCCATCGGCTTTGTCGGGCTGGTGGTGCCGCACCTGCTGCGCCCCCTGGTCGGCGCCCGCCCATCGGCGCTCTTGTGGGCCTCGGCCCTGGGCGGTGCCGCCATGGTTCTGGCCGCCGACATCGCCGTGCGCGAATTGCTGCCCGACCGCGACCTGAAACTCGGCGTGCTGATGGCGCTGGTCGGCGCGCCGCTGTTCCTGCACCTGATCTATAAAACGCGCAAGGAGATGGCATGACCCTCGCCGCCTTCTCCGACCTCACCGTCACCCGCAACGGCTGCCCGGTGGTCGATCATGTCAGCCTCACCGTCGCCCCCGGCGAATGCATCGGCCTGATCGGCCCCAATGGCGCGGGCAAGACCACGCTGATGCGCGCCGCCCTCGGGCTGCAACCGGCCCGGGGCCACAGCTCCCTCGCCGATCTCCCCGCCCCCGACCGGGCGCGCGCCGCCGCCTGGATGCCGCAGTCGCGCGAAATCGCCTGGCCGGTCACCGTGGAAACCCTGATCGCGCTGGGCCGCATCCCGCACCTGCCGCGCGGCGCCCGGCCGCAACCCGCCGACCAGGCCGCGATCGACGCCGCGATCGCCCGCATGGGGCTGGACAGCTACCGCCACCGCACCGCGACCCAGCTGTCGGGCGGCGAACAGGCGCGTGTGCTGATCGCCCGCGCGCTGGCGCAGGACACCCCGCTGCTGATGGCCGACGAACCCATCGCCGGGCTCGACCCCGCCAACCAGATCGCCACCATGCAGGTCTTTGCCGACCTCGCCGCCGAAGGCCGCAGCGTCATCGTCTCCCTGCACGATCTCGGCCTCGCCGCCCGCCACTGCACCCGGCTGCTGCTGCTCGACCGGGGCCGCCTCGCCGCCGATGGCCCGCCGGGCAGCGTGCTGAGCGCCGAGAACGTCGAACGGGTGTTCGGCGTCTCGGCCTTCTACGAACAGACCGCCCTGGGCCCGGTGTTCCAGCCGATGCAGGTCACCCGGTGAAGCTGACACTCTCCCGCCCCTGGCTCGACATCGACCTCGTTCAGCCGCACCGCGTGCTCAGCTGGTCGCTGACCCGCCCCGGCTTTGTCACCGCCACCCGCCTCACCTGGCGCGAGGTGCGCAACGCCGATCTGCCGCCCGACCTCGACCCCATCGCCTGGTTCCACCGCGAACTCGCCAACAGGGACACCGCCGATGCCGTCGCCATGCTGACCTCGCGCGACATCACCGCCTATGAAATCGCCACCGCCACCGTCGGAACCGCCACCGCCACCTGCATCGCCACCACCGGCCTGTCGAACGCCGAACGCATCGGCACCCGGCTCGACCGCAGCGGCAAGGACTGGGGCACCATCAACCTCGCGGTGATCACCGATCAGCCGCTGTCAGACGCCGCGCTGCTGGAAACCCTGTCGATCGCCACCCAGGCACGGACAGCGGCCGTGATCGACACCGGCCACGTGCTGCCCACCGGCGTCGCCACCGGCACCGGCACCGATTGCGTTGCCGTCGCCGCGCCGCCCGGCGACGCCCCCTTTGCCGGGCTGCACACGCCCCTGGGCGAATCCGTGGGCCGCGCGACCTATGACGCGGTCCGGCGTGGCGCACAGGTCTGGATGGACCACGTCCGCCGGCCAGAGGAACTTTAGCCGCACTTGCAGGCCGCGCCGCATTGGGCTAGGCGCAGGCCCAGGCAGAACGGGATGAAAACATGTTCGATATCATGATCTGGGCCGGGGTCGCCCTGTCCGTCAGCGGTCTGATCGGGCTGTTGTGGTGCATCGTCCGGGTGATGCGCGCACGCCGCGCCAACCTGTCCGACGACGAATTGCGCGCCGTACTCAAGGCCGTGCTGCCCTTCAACCTGGGCGCATTGTTCCTGTCGGTGATCGGATTGATGCTGGTGATGACGGGGATCGCCCTGGGCTGATCCCCGACACCGGTCTCAGATCGGCATATTGTCGAACCGCGCCTCGATGGCTTCGTCACACAGCGAGGCATCCAGCCGGCGCAGCCGCAGCGGCACCTGGTCTCCCGCCGCCTGGATCCGTTCCAGCACGGCACTGAACTGCGGCTGAAGCTCGATCCGCTGGGCGCTGCTCGCTCCGGCGATCTTCTGTTCCAGCCGTTCGGCGGTTTTGAAAAGCTCGGTCGTGGTCATATTGTGTACCTCCCCTACACGCCCCCCGATCATGGCCGGGGGATGTAACGCTGATAAGAAATAATCCCTTAACAAACGATTAACCCCCGCCGCAGTCGGATCGACTGCCCAATTTCGCGGCACACCGCCGCTTTTTCGTGTAGGATTGTGACAGCAGACCGGACAAAACGCCTTGATTCAGGTCAACGGCAAAAGATGTATCTCCGGCAATGCAAAAGAGACTTGAAACACATTCGCAAAACGACATATGTCTATCACCGAAGCGAACGGAGAGCCTCATGACCCCCTTTGTAAAAGCCTTCTTTGACGAGGCGACTTTCACCGTATCCTACGTTGTGCGCGAACCGCACGGCAGCGCCTGCGCCATCATCGACAGCGTGCTGGACTTTGACCACGCCTCGGGCCGCACCAATACCGATTCCGCCGACAGGATCGTCGATTACATCCGCGCCGAAGACCTGACCGTCGAATGGATCCTCGAAAGCCACGTGCACGCCGACCACCTGTCCGCCGCGCCCTACCTCCAGGAAAAGCTGGGCGGCAAGATCGGCATCGGCGACCGCATCACCGTGGTACAGGACACATTCGGCAAGGTCTTTAACGAAGGCACCGAGTTCCAGCGCGACGGCTCGCAATTCGACGCGCTGTTCAAACAGGGCGACAGTTTCCACATCGGCCAGATGCGCGGCGACGTGCTGCACACGCCGGGCCATACGCCCGCCTGCCTGACCTATGTGATCGGCGATGCCGCCTTTGTCGGCGACACGCTGTTCATGCCCGATTTCGGCACCGCCCGCTGCGACTTCCCCGGCGGCTCGTCCGAAACCCTCTACAACTCGATTCAGAAAATCCTCGCCCTGCCCGATGACACCCGCATCTTTGTCGGTCACGACTACAAGGCGCCGGGCCGCGACGAATTCGCCTGGGAAACCACCGTCGGCGAACAGAAGGCGCTGAACATCCACGTCGGCGCCGGCAAGAAGGTCGAGGATTTCGTGCGCATGCGCGACGAACGCGACGCCACCCTGGGCATGCCGCGCCTGATCCTGCCCTCGCTGCAGGTCAACATGCGCGCCGGGCAGATGCCGCCGCCGGATGAAAAGGGCGACGTGTTCCTGAAAATCCCGGTCAACAAGCTCTGAGATATTTGTACAAAACCGAAAAACCGCGCGAACAACAAAGGACAAAACGGACAATATGCAGACAGATTGGATCTGGGGACTGGTCGGCGGCGGGCTGATCGGAATGGGCGGGGCCGTGTTCCTGCTGGGCAACGGGCGGATCATGGGCGCGTCGGGAATCCTTGGCGGGCTGATCGACGGCACCGGCCGCTCGAACCTGTGGGAACGGGTTGCGTTCCTGGCCGGCGTGGTGGTGATGCCGCTGCTTCTGTGGCCGCTCTACAACGTCAAGATCGACACCCATCTCACTGATAAATGGGAAGTAATCGTGGTCGCCGGCTTGCTGGTCGGGGTCGGAACCCGGATCGCCAACGGCTGCACCTCCGGGCATGGCGTCTGCGGTATCTCGCGGTTTTCCCTGCGCGGCATCGTCGCGACGGTGTTCTACATCCTCGCCGGTGGTCTCACGCTGGCCCTGTTCCGCCATGTCTGGGGGCTGATCTGATGCAACGAATTCTCCTTTCTTTACTTGCAGGTAGCCTGTTCGGCGGCGGTCTCTTCGTCTCCGGCATGACCGACACGACCAAGGTTCAGGGCTGGCTCGACGTGTTCGGCGACTGGGATCCGACGCTGGCCTTTGTCATGGGCGGCGCGATCATCCCGATGTTCATTGCGTGGAGGTTCACCGAAGGCCGCAAGCCATTGGTCGGAGGCGATTTTCCCAAGCCGCCCGCACCCGAACTGGACCATCGTCTGATCACCGGTTCGGTGCTGTTCGGCATGGGATGGGGCCTCGCCGGCCTGTGCCCGGGCCCGGCCGTGGCCTCGATCACCTACAACGGCATGGGCGGGCTGGTGTTCATGGCCGCGATGCTCGGCGGCATGGCGCTCGCACCTTTGGTCGGCACCCGTCTGGACAGGCTGTCGGCCGCAGTTTAAGGAGTCGCACATGGATATTCGCCCGATCACCCCCGGCTATGCCGTGTCGCCGCAAATCACCGCAACCGACCTGCCCGCGATTGCTGCGGCCGGGTTCACAACGGTGATCTGCAACCGTCCTGACAGCGAAGTCGAGGCCGACCTGCAGACGGCGGCCATCCGCGCCGCGGCGGAAGCGGCCGGGCTGCGGTACGAGGTGTTGGAATTGAACCAGCAAACTCTGACCCCGGACAATGCCGCGCGGCAGCGCGCGCTGGTCGCGGCAAGCGAGGGCCCCGTGCTGGCCTATTGCCGCAGCGGCACGCGCTGTTCGGTGATCTGGGCGATCGGCCAGGCGGGGCAGATCCCCACCGATGAGATCATCGCAAGGACCGCGGCCGCGGGCTACCAGCTGGACAATCTCCGCCCGGCTTTGGACCAACTGGCCGCTCAACCTTCGTAATCCGGCGAGTACATCGCGGTTAAACGGTCGGCGCGGTTTACCGGTATGAACTGGAAAACGCCGTTAGACGCTGTTTTCCTCCGCGAAATCCTCATCGTTTTCCAATCCGGCCAGTTCGGTGATTTCGGCCAGCGTTTGCTCTTGTGTCAGCTCGCGGGTGTCGCCGGAGTTATCATCGTGTTCCGAGAACAGCGCGGGCAGCGGGGCGGGCAAGTCGGGCAGATCCGGCAAGTCCGGCAGGTCGGGTAAATCCGGCAGCGCTTCTTCCTGTTGATCATAAGTCAGCGGATCTGGCTCGGCCCGTGGCCCCTGCCCGACGCTGTCATCTGCTTCGATCTCGAACTCGGATCCGCTGTCCGTGGACGGATGGTCAGCTGGCGGCTGGCATTCGTTTATGCGTACGGCACGCAGGCCATTGATCCGCCCCAACCGGCCAAAGGTCACGGCCTGTCCCGTTATCGAATGCAGCCGGGTCCTGCTCAATCCCTCGGGCATGACCAGCGGGATCACGTCGCCCGGCTGCAGCGCCGACAGTTCGGAAATGGGCAGTTTCATTCGGCAAATCACTGCGTTCAGCTCCGCCCGGAGCTTGCCGAACTCACCGGTGCTTGCTGGGGTACATTCCGCTTCCTCGCCCACTTCGGTCTCGCACTTCGGCGGTTCCGGCGGCCTGTCGGGCAGGATCAGGGTCAATTCTCCCTGCAGCACGCCACCGGCAAGATCCACGACCAGAGTAAATGTGCGAAACTTGTCGGCTTCGAGGATCAGGAGCAAGGCGCGGCTGTCCTCGGCCCGGGCGCCAAAGCGGTACCCCTCGAAGCAGTGCCGATCCGCCGCGGTGTCGGTCAAGGCGGCCACCCGCGACAACATCCCGTTGGCCAGCGGCGCGGCCATGGCCGCGTCGGTACCGGTAAACGGCCGTTCGTCCGGCGTAGCGTTCGAGATCCGCCCCATCGTCTGCTGCTGCAGCAAACCGGACACCAGTGCACGATCCAGTGCCATGGCGCCAATGGCGCCGTCGCTGCCATCCAGCACGATCAACAGCCGGTCCCCGGTCAGCAGCGGCGCGATCTCGTCCTGTGTGCAGCGGCCCTGCCGGGCACCGAGCACCGCCAATGGCATGTCCAGTTCTTCTGCGCTGCCGCGCGCCAGAGCCAGCCGCAGGGCCCGCAGCGCCGACCGACCGGACGCGGACGGCTTTTCATCTTGCGATGCGGCCACCTTGCGCCGCAACGCGGATGTCGATGCTGGTTCGGACTGTGCCATCGCCTCCGGCCTGCGTTTTCCGGCTCCACTTCTTCCGGTCTAACGCACCAGAGGTTACCAACCCCTTTACATCGCCCTATTGCGCGGCCAGTGCCGGCGCCACCGGCAGCATCACGCGAAACGCGCCGCCGCCCTGCCCGGTCAAATAGCTGACATCACCGCCCAGCCGCTGCATGATCTCGCGACAGATCGCCAGCCCCAACCCCGCGCCACCGGCCTTTTCTGCGCTGACGCGGGCAAACTTCTCGAACACCATCGCCTGGGCTTCGGGCGGAATGCCGCTGCCGTTGTCGATAAAATCGAGCATGATCCGGTCGCCTGCGTTGTGGACTGTGATGGTCAGCTCGGGTTCGGCGGCATCGCAGTATTTCTGCGCGTTGGCGATCAGGTTGATGAAAACCTGCGCCAGGCGGTCGAGGTCGGAATGCAGCATCAGCGCCTCGTTGATCCGGCGGCGCCGGACGGTCAGCTTGCGATCCGATCCCGTCAGCGCGGTCGAAACTGCCCGGTCCAGGATCGTCGACAGGCTGCCCTCGCGCATGTTCAGGCTGACCTGACCGCTTTCCAGCACGCTCAGGTCCAGCAGGTCGTTCAGCAGCCGGGTCAGGCGCAGGGCCTCGTCGTGAATGATAGTGGCGTAGCGCGTCTTGTCGTCTGCCTCCAGCCCTTCGGTATCACGCAGGATCTCGGAAAACGCCCGGATCGAGGTCATCGGCGTCCGCAATTCATGGCTGACCTGGCTCAGAAAGGCGTCCTTTTGCAGCGAAATCTGGGTCAGCTTCTCGTTCGCCTCGCGCAGTTGCCGGGCGGTGCGGCTCAGCTCGTCCGATTTCGCTTCGAGTTGGCTGGAGTATTCCATCAGCTGCGCGCTTTCATCGGCCACCGCCAGCAGATCCTCGACCGACACCGACGATCCGCCGACGATCTGGCCGATCATCGCGTGCGCCGTCGCCGCCCCGACCGAGCCGCTTAACTCGCGCTCCAACCGTTCCAGAAACAGCGGCGTGGGCTCCGGCAAGCGACCGTAAACCCCCTGCAGCGCGGCTTCTCGCTGGAACAGTTCCTGCGCTTCGCCCGCCCCCAGGATCCGCTGCGACATGATCATGAGGTCTTCGCTCTGCGCCACCGACCCGGTCCAGCCGCGCGGCCCGGCGGAATGGTCGAACACATTGACAAACTGCGCGCCTTGCAGACGCTCAAGCGGGCTGGGAAAGCCCATCAGCGAGACAAGACAGAAGGCGGTTGCGTTCAGCGCCATGCTCCACATGACCGAATGCACCGTCGGGTCCATGCCCTCGATCCCGAACAGGGCATGCGGGCGCAGCCAGCCGATGCCGAACAGCCCGTTTTCCACGATCCCTTCCGGCAGCAGCCCGCCCCCGAGCCCGGGCAAGAGAAGGGTATAGAGCCACAGGACAAAGCCGACAGTCAGCCCGGCAAAGGCCCCCGACCGGGTGGCGCCGCGCCAGAACAGCCCGCCCACCAACGCCGGCAGGATCTGGGCGATCCCGGCAAAAGCGATCAGCCCGATAGAGGCCAGCGCCGCGCCGCCGCCCGACAGGCGGAAATAGAAATAGCCCAGCGCCATGATTACGGCGATCGACACCCGCCGAGCCAGCAGAATCACCTGGCGCACATCGCCTGACACGCTGGCGCTGCCCACCTTGGACGACAACCAGATCGGCATCACGATATGGTTCGACACCATCGTCGACAGCGCCATCGCGGCGACGATCACCATCGAGGTCGCCGAGGAAAACCCGCCGAGGAAGGACAGCATCGCCAGCGCCTCCTGCCCCTGGCTCAGCGGCAGGGTCAGAACGAACATATCGGGGTTGGAGCCCTGTGGCATCACGTCCAGCCCGACCACAGCGATGGGCACGACAAACAGCGAGATCAGCAACAGGTAGAGCGGAAATGCCCAGGCTGCGGTACGCAGGTGCCGTTCATCATCGTTTTCCACCACCATCACCTGAAACATGCGCGGCAGGCAGACGAATGCCGCCGCCGACAGGAAGGTGATCGTGGCCCAGCGCCCGCTGTCCACCTGCCACTGGCCGATATCCGAGGCATCGATCCGGTCCAGTGTCGGGCCAACACCGCCCGAAACGCCCCAGACCACAAAGATGCCAACCGCCAGCAGCGCCACCAGTTTGACAATCGCCTCGAGCGCCACCGCCGTCACCACCCCGTGGTGGCGTTCGTTGGCATCGAGGTTGCGGGTCCCGAACAGGATAGCAAAGACGGCCAGCCCGGCGGCAACCCAGAACACCACGCCGGCCTCGCCGTACTCGCGCATCGGGTCGGTATCGAAGAAGATCGAGAACGACAGGGTAATCGACTGCAACTGCAGCGCGATATAGGGCGTTACCCCGATCACGGCGAGGATGGTGACGCAGATTGCCAGCAGATTGGACTTGCCATAGCGCGACGATATCAGGTCGGCGATCGAGGTGACCCGCTGGCTGCGGCCCACCCGCACCAGCTTGCGCAGCCCCCACCACCAGCCGATCATCACCAGCGTCGGACCCAGGTAGATGGTCAGGAACTCCAGACCGGAGCGTGCCGCGTAGCCGACAGCGCCGTAGAATGTCCAGGCGGTGCAGTAGATCGACATCGACAGCGTATAGACCAGTGGCGACCGCAACCAGGTGCTGCGCCCCGTCGCCGCCAGCCGGTCGGCGGCAAACGCCACGATGAACAGCAGCGCCACATAGCCCAGGCAGACCAGGACCAGCACGTTGAGCGTGGCCATCAGCCCCGGTCCCGCGCGGCGCTGTCGGCCTCATCAACCGGGGGCTCTGCCCGGTTCCAGCCACGGGTGCGGAAGCCGAACCAGACGGTGGCCAGGATCAGCAGGGCCCAGGACGAAAAGATATACAGGATCGCCCGCGATGTCGGCATCGGATCCGTGGCCCCGGCGGTGTCGGCGCCGGGCCACAGCAACGGCACCGCGAACAGCAGCATACCAAGAACCGGCAACAGACGTGCGGCATCCATCAGCCGGCGGCGACGATAGCTCTGGCGCTCAAGGAACACCGGTGGCAACACCGGCTGCCCCCTGTCGATATCGTCGGTCGTCGGTTTCATTTTTCTCAAATCACGACTGGGTGGCCTGCGCGTGCAGATCGCGCACCGCCGTCAGTACTTCGGCATTCGAAAACGGCTTTGTCATGAACCGACTGACGCCGGCCTTTTCGGCCATGTCGCGATCGCGCGACTGGCCGCGCGCGGTCAGCATCAGCACCGGCATCGCGCGCAGCTCATCGATCTCGCGCAAATCGCGCAGGATCTCCATTCCGCTTTTTCCCGGCAGCATGACGTCGAGGATAACCAGATCGGGCCGCGCCGCGCGGATGATGTCCACCGCGTCGGCACCGTCTGAATGCGCATCGACGGTCCAGCCGTCGCGCATCAGCAGAAAGCGGATCGCCTCGGTGATATTCGGCTCATCCTCGACCAAAAGAACATGTCGGCTCATCCGCTGGCTTTCCCTCCAAGAGCTGCGCGATGGGACCGCCGCGCAACATTCTTTCCCCAACCCAGATTACCCACGCAACAACCCGAGTGTCAAAACCCTTCGCTCAGTATTGATGGTTCGCGGCGGGCGCCGCAGGTGCCGCGCGGGCAAACCCGGCAAGAGCTGCCGACGGGCTGCACATCCTGTCGGCTTTCCTCGGTGCCCGATGCCGGTAAAATCAGCATAAATGCCCGGTAAACCGGATCATGATCGAAATCCGGCATGAATTGGGGCGTCGCCACGGCCATGCAGTCGAATTCGGCCGCCGTCCGCCCCAGTTGCGAGACCCGGCGACGGATCGGCACCAAGGGCCGGTTCAGCGCCGTGAACAGCGGCCACAAAGGGCAGGACTCACCGTGGCGAGGCAAGGCGAACCCGGGAATCGCCTTGCGATAGAGGATGCTGCCGGAGGCATCGCAGACGACCAGACCCGCCTCTGCCCCGCCGATCCCTTCGGGGAGGGTCGCGATACGGCGCAGGACCGAGGGCAGATCAGTCTGGAACTGCGCCGCCAACGCCACCGGATCCAGTCCGCTCTGGGCCAGCGCCGCGCGGAACTCGGTCAGCGGCATCGCCTGCGCGTCCCGCGCATAGATGCCCAGCGTCACCTCCGCCACCTGTCGCGCCGCCGCCGAGGTCAACCCCGGCGCGCCGGCGATCAGACCCTCGATATCCTTGCCGCCGCCTTCCAGTTCCTCAAAATGGTGACCGCGGCTGGCAAACAGCGCCTCGACCTCTTCCTGCGGCACGCCGCGCGGGTCGTCGCCGCCTTCCTGGCTTTCGTCCAGATAGGTAACCAGCGCCTTCGAGCTTTCGGCCAGACGCTGGCTGTCCTGGTTGAGGTTCTTGTGAAAGCGGTCGCGCCATTCCGCCTCCAGCTCACCGGTTTCGGCGAGGATCGAGGCGGTGGAATGGATCGCCGCCGCTGTCGACAGCACCTCGTGCAGCGAGGCCGCCAGGTGCGGGTCATGCGTCAGCCGGTCCGACAGGGTTTCCACCGTGCGCTCCAGCGACCCCACGCGGCGATGCGCCCAGGCCAGCACCTCGGCCCAGGCCGGGAACCGACCGGCGAACTCATCGACGCGGTCGGCTTCGTGGCTGGGCGCGCCGGCGCCGGCGGCGGCCTCGCGCAGGGTCGCGATCAGGGCGGCCTCGGCACCTTCGGTCAGCATCGACGGTTCGACCCCGAGCACCTGGGCGATATCGACCAGCAGCTTGCCCCCGATTCTGCGGCGGTTATGCTCGATCAGATTCAGGTAGGACGCCGAAATGCCAACTTGTCGCGCCAGATCCGCCTGCCTTAGCCCGGCAATGGAGCGGCGCTCGCGAATGCGGCTGCCCGTCAAGGTGTCACGTGCCATGCGAAGCTCTGTCCTTTTTCACCGGTAAATCAAAGCCTTTCTGCGATGCAACATAATGATATTTACAAACAACCCTACGTCATTGTGTATTTATTTACAAAATAATTGTTACATTCAAGGGGCTTATTGCGAAATTTTCCAGAACTCCCCCATACTAGCTTTGCACAAACGTGCATGCGCCGTACGGAATGAGGAGCCGTGCGCCGCGTTTCACGAAATGGGAGGATTACATGTCCAAAACTGATGTCACACGTCGCGGCGTGCTGAAAACCGGCGCTGTTGCCGGTGCCGGCGTTGCTCTGCCGACGATCTTCACGGCCTCGTCCGCAGCTGCCTATACCAACGAACCCACCGGCGGCACGGTCACCCTGGGCTTCAACGTGCCCCAGACCGGTCCCTACGCCGAAGAAGGCCTGGACGAACTGCGCGCACAGGAGCTGGCAGTTGAGCACCTGAACGGCATGGGCGACGGCGGCTGCCTGAACACCTTCTCGTCGAAGGCGCTCAAGGGCAACGGTATTCTGGGCAAGAAGGTCCAGTTCGTGACCGGCGACACCCAGACCAAGTCGGACGCCGCCCGTGCGTCGGCCAAATCGATGATCGAAAAAGACGGCGCCATCATGATCAACGGCGGCTCGTCCTCGGGCGTGGCCATCGCGGTTCAGGGCCTGTGCCAGGACGCCGGCGTGATCTTCATGGCGGGCCTGACCCACTCCAACGACACCACCGGTAAAGACAAGAAAGCCAACGGCTTCCGTCACTTCTTTAACGGCTACATGTCGGGTGCCGCGCTGGCGCCGGTGCTCAAGAACGCCTATGGCTCGGATCGCCGCGCCTATCACCTGACCGCCGACTACACCTGGGGCTGGACGCAGCAGGAATCGATCGCGGCCGCCACCGAAGCCGTGGGCTGGGAAACCGTCAACAACGTGCTGACGCCGCTGGCCGCAACCGACTTCTCGTCCTATATCGCTCCGGTTCTGAACTCGGGCGCGGACGTTCTGGTGCTGAACCACTACGGCGGCAACATGGTGAACTCGCTGACCAACGCGATCCAGTTCGGTCTGCGCGACAAGATGGTCAACGGCAAGCAGTTCGAAATCGTCGTGCCGCTGTACTCGGAGCTGATGGCCGCAGGCGCCGGCTCCAACGTGCAGGGCGTGATCGGGTCGATGAACTGGAACTGGCAGCTGCAGGACGAAGGCTCCAAGGCCTTTGTGAAGTCCTTCGGCGAGAAGTACGGCCGTCCGCCGTCGAACTCGGCACAGACCTGCTATGCGCAGACCTTGCTCTATGCAGACGCCTGTGAACGTGCCGGTACCTTTAACCCCTGTGGTGTCGCCGAAGCTCTGGAAGGCTTTGAATTCGACGGTCTGGGCAACGGCCCGACGCTGTACCGCGCCGACGACCACCAGTGCTTCAAGGACGTGCTGGTCATGAAAGGCAAGGACAACCCGACCAACGAATACGACACCCTGGAAATCGTCGAAGTGACCCCGCGCGCTCAGGTCGAGTACGCACCGGATCACCCGATGTTCGCCGGTGGCGATCTGGGTAAATGTAACCCGGGCGCATAAGCCTATTATGTGCCCCGGCCGGTCGCGCCCCCCCGCGCGGCCGGCCACCCTGCATCCGGCGCCATGCCGTTCGATGCTCCCGGAACATTCCGTTCCCTGACTGACCAACCCTGAGGTGGGGACCCATGGACGCATTCCTCCTGCAAATTCTCAACGGGCTCGACAAGGGCTCTGCCTATGCGCTGATCGCGCTGGGTCTGACGCTAATCTTCGGCACGCTGGGCGTGGTGAACTTTGCGCATGGCGCGCTGTTCATGATCGGAGCCTTCTGCGCGGTTACGCTTTCCAAGCTGCTGAACCTCAGCTTTATCGTCGAAGACCCCACCCAGAAGGACTTTCTGGGCAACCCCCTGAAGGTCAAGACGCCCTATATCGAAAGCTGGTTCGGCCCCGAGGTCGGCTCGGTCATTATTGACTGGTCTGTCCCGCTGGCCATTCTGTTCGCGATCCCGATCATGGTCGCCATCGGCTTCATCATGGAGCGCGGCCTGATCAAGCATTTCTACAAGCGTCCCCATGCCGATCAGATCCTCGTGACCTTTGGCCTGGCCATCGTGCTGCAGGAAATTGTCAAGTATTTCTACGGTGCCAACCCGATCCCGACCCCGGCCCCAGAGGCGCTCAGCGGTGTCGCGAACATCGGTGCGGTCATCGGTCTCGATATCGTCTACCCTGTCTGGCGGATCGTCTACTTCTGCTTTGCCGCGTTAATCATCGGCAGCGTCTTCGCCTTCCTTCAGTTCACCACCTTCGGCATGGTCGTTCGGGCCGGCATGGCGGACCGTGAAACGGTCGGGCTGCTGGGGATCAACATCGACCGGCGCTTTACCATCATGTTCGGTATCGCCGCGGCCGTGGCCGGCCTCGCCGGCGTGATGTACACACCGATCAACAGCCCCAACTACCACATGGGCATGGACTTCCTGGTCCTCAGCTTTGTCGTGGTGGTCGTCGGCGGGATGGGGTCGCTTCCCGGCGCCGTTCTGGCGGGCTTTTTGCTGGGCATCCTGGAAAGCTTTGCCTCGATGAACGAGGTCAAGAACTGGCTGCCCGGGATCGACCAGATCATCATCTACATCGTCGCCATCATCATTCTGCTTACACGTCCACGTGGCCTGATGGGTCGCAAAGGCGTGATGGAGGACTAAACCATGCTGGGCCTTAACAAAAAAGACGTGACCCTGCTGACCTTCGTCGCGGTGCTGGCGTTGTTCGCACCCTTCATCCTCAACCCCTTCCCCGAAGGTTCGGCGATGGCGCAATTCAACGCCGGTTATCCCGACCTGATGCAGCGCTTTGCCATCTTTGGCATCTTCGCCATCGGCTTCAACCTGCTGTTCGGTCTGACGGGCTACCTCTCCTTCGGCCACGCCGCCTTCCTGGGTATCGGGTCCTACGCGGTGGTCTGGATGTACAAGCTGCTGGACTACAACGTGTTGTGGGGTCTGCCGCTTGCGGTCGTCATCTCGGGGATCTTTGCCCTGGGCATCGGCTACGTGTCCCTGCGCCGTTCGGGCATCTACTTCTCGATCCTCACGCTTGCCTTCGCGCAGATGATGTTCGCGATCTCCTACTCGGATTTGCTGGGCCGGTTTGTCGGCACCACGATCACCAATGGTGAAACCGGTCTGCAGGTCTACACGAGCGATCCGCAGATACTGCTGGGGGCCAACGAACCCAACACTCCGCACCTGTTCGGCCTCGTGATGAACAACTCCTTCTTCCTCGAAGTCGGGGCGTGGCAGTTCACCTTCAATGTCGGCTACTACTTCTCGGCCATCGTCATGCTGGTGATGTTCTATCTTTCGGTCCGCATTTTCCGGTCGCCGTTCGGCCTGATGCTGCGCGCCATCAAATCGAACAACACACGCATGTCCTACACCGGGCTGAACCCGCGCCCCTACACACTCGCCGTATTCGTGATCTCGGGCATGTACGCCGGTCTCGCCGGTGGCCTGATGGCCGCAATGGACCCGCTGGCAGGCGCCGAGCGCATGCAGTGGACCGCCTCTGGCGAAGTTGTCCTGATGACCATCCTCGGCGGCACCGGCACCCTGATCGGTCCGGTTCTGGGCGCGGGCTTCATCAAGTACTTCGAGAACATCTTCTCGAAGATCAACGACAACGTCCTGCACCAGTGGTTCAGCTTCATGCCAGACGGTCTCGAAGATGCGATGGTGTTCATCGTCCACCCCTTCATCGGCAAGGGCTGGCACCTGACATTGGGCATCCTGTTCATGCTCGTGGTGATCTTCCTGCCCGGTGGTCTCGTTGAAGGCGGCCAGCGTCTGGCGGCATGGATCCGCAGCAAGCGTGGCGGCGCCGAAGAAAACACCAAAAGCTCGACCGAGCCGGCGGAATAAGGAGAAGCGATATGGGTATTCTTGAAATCAAGGACGTCGGCAAACGCTTCGGTGGTCTGCAGGCCCTGTCGGATGTGAACCTCAGCGTCAAGGAAAACTCCTGCCACGCGATCATCGGCCCCAACGGTGCCGGCAAATCCACCCTGCTGAACTGCCTGGTGGGCAAGCTGATCCCCGACAGCGGCAGCGTCATGTTCGACGGCCAGTCGGTTCTGGGCCGCTCGCCCTACGAGATCAACCAGATGGGCATTTCCCGCGTGTTTCAAACGCCCGAGATCTTTGGCGACCTGACGGTGATGGAAAACATGCTGATCCCGATCTTTGCCAAGCGCGACGGGGCGTTCCGCATGCATGCCATCGAATCCGTCTTGGCCGAGAAACAGGTCATCGAACAGGCCGAGGCGATGCTGGAAGAGATGAACATGGCGGACAAGCGGCACATGCATGCCGCCGCCATGTCCCGGGGCGACAAGCGGCGACTGGAAATCGGCATGTGCCTGTCCCAGGAACCGAGGCTGCTGTTGCTGGACGAACCCACCGCCGGCATGGCGCGGGCCGATACCAACAACACCATCGACCTGCTGAAAGAGATCAAGGAAGAACGCGACATCACCATCGCCATCATCGAACACGACATGCATGTGGTGTTCTCGCTGGCGGACAGGATCACCGTTCTGGCCCAGGGCACGCCGCTGGTCGAAGACGATCCACAGAACATCCGTGGCAACCCCAAGGTGCGCGAAGCGTATCTGGGCGAAAGCGCGTAACCGGGGCAAGGAGATCATCAGATGAACGTCAAACCCGACTTCTCCAAGAACGCCAACCAGGCGACCACCGCTCCGGCCTTTCTGTCGGTCTGGGACGTGCACGCCTACTACGGCGAAAGCTACATCGTGCAGGGCATCAGCTTTAACGTGCACGAGGGCGAGATCCTCGCGCTTCTGGGCCGCAACGGGGCGGGCAAGACCTCGACCCTGCGCTCCATCGCGCGGCTCGGCGATCCGCAGGTCAAACACGGTGAAATCTGGCTGGACCACAAGCCGCTGCACAACATGACCAGCTACGAGGCCGCCAGTGTCGGTCTGGGTCTTGTGCCCGAAGACCGCCGCATCATTCCCGGCCTCACGGTCGAGGAAAACCTGCAGCTGGCACAGATCGCCCCGCCGATCGGCTGGTCGCTCGACCGCCTGTATGAACTGTTCCCGCGTCTGGGCGAACGCCGCAAGCAAGAGGGGATCACCCTGTCGGGAGGCGAACAGCAGATGCTGGCCATCGCCCGCGCGCTGGCCCGCGACATCAAGGTGCTGCTGCTGGACGAACCCTATGAAGGTCTGGCGCCGGTGATTGTGGACGAGATCGAAAAGACGCTTATCCACATCAAGGAACAGGGCATGACCACCGTCATCGTCGAACAGAACGCCGTGCGCGCGCTGGAACTGGCAGACCGGGCGGTGATTCTGGACACCGGCGGCATCGTCTTTGACGGCACCGCGGCCGAGGTGCTGGAGAACGAAGAGCTTAGGGCAGAATACCTGGCGATCTGAACACCAGGAGATACAGGCAAAGGGCCGGTCCGTCGCGACCGGCCCTATTTCGTCCGGACGCCAAAAATCTTTCAAAGATTTTTGCAAGAATTTTTCGAAAATTCTTGGGTCCCGACCGAATTGCCGATGGACAGGCGCCGCCGCTTTCCGGTTACATCGCGGCATGAAAATCTGTGCAATCACCATGGTTTACCGCGACCATTGGGCCCTGGGGCAATGGTACCGGCATTTCGCGCGCGACCTGGGCGGCGAAAACCTGTTTGTCGTGGCCCACGGGCCAGATCCGGCCATCGCGGAAATCTGTCCCGAGGCCAGCGTGATCACCATCCCCCGCGACCGCATGGCACGTTTTGATGCGGTCCGGTCAAACCTGCTCAACCACATCCAGCGGGGCCTGAACGAAATCTACGACTGGGTGATCCGCACCGATGCCGACGAACTGGTGGTGCTGGACCCGCACCGCTATGCCTCATTCGAGGCCCTACTGAGAGACCAGGACAGCAAGGCGGTCTTTGCCCTCGGGATGAACATCGCCGAACAGCCCGGTGACGACCCGCTGGGTCCGGATGACCCGGTGTTCCCGGCCCGCCGGACGGCCGTGTTTTCCGGCCATTACAGCAAGGCCTGGGCGGTGCGCGGCGGCCTGCCGTTGATCCGTCACGGCGTCGCGGTCGGAAAACGCTGGCTGCCCGAGTATCCCTTTGCCCTGCCCGCCGGCGTCTACATGGCGCATCTGAAATTCGCCAACCAAGTGGCGCTGGACGACTCCAACCGCCATCGCCGCCAGATCGCCAGCAGGGACGATATCGGCCTGCCCGGCAGCGCCTGGCAGAAACCTGTGCACGAGGCGCGCAAGTTCTACGCCGGTGTTGATGCGCTGCCCCAGCTGGATTGGCCCACCGCCGAGGCGGAGGCCTATGCGCAGATCACCACCGATCCGGTGCGCGACGCGGGCAAGGGCGTTTTGCGCGCCCGCAACGTCCGCTTTGATTTCCGGACCACCCTGCCCGACTGGTTTGGTCGCGGCTGACCGTTCCCTACTGCGCGCTCCAGCCGCCGTCGACCGGGATGGCCGTGCCGGTGACGTTGTGCGCCACCGGGTTGCACAGCCACAGCGCCAGCGCGCCGATTTCTGATGGATCGCTGGTGCGCTGACTGGGTTGTTTTTCCGACAGCAGGTCCGCGATCCCCTTGTCCCGGTCTCCGCCGAACTGTGCCGCGCGCGCCTCGACCTGCGGGCCGATGATCGCGGTTTCGGTCCAACCCGGACAGATGCAGTTTACCGTCACCCCGCCGCTGGCCTTCGATCCGCGCGCGGCATATTCCAGCGCCGCAACCCGGCTCAGCCCCACCAGACCGAATTTCGCCGCGACATAGGGCGCCTTGTCCTTCGACGCGACCAACCCATGCACGCTGGCAATGTTGATCACCCGGCCAAAGCCGCGATCCGCCATACCGGGCAGCGCCGCCTGCATGGTGTGAAAGGCCGCGCTCAGGTTGACCGACAGGATCGCGTCCCAGGTCTCGCGCGGCATCTCCGCCAGCGGCGCGGTGTGCTGAATACCGGCGTTGTTGACCAGAATATCCGGCCCGCCCCATTCGGAGACCGCCGCCATCAGCGCATCAATCTGGTCGGGATCGCGCAAATCACCCTCAAAGAACCGCGCCTCGGGCGCGCCTTTCGCCTGCAGCCCGGCGCAAACCTCTGCAATCTGGGCCTCGTCGGCAATGCCATGCACCGCGATACGCGCGCCCGCTTCTGCCAGCGCCTCGGCAATGGCCAAACCGATGCCCTGCACAGAGCCGGTCACAAGCGCGGTTTTTCCCGTCAGTGTTGTCATTGATCCCCCTCCAGCCGCTTGCGCAGCTCTGTTTTCAGCACCTTACCGTAGTTGTTTTTGGGTAGCTCGCTTAAGAAGATGTAATCCTTTGGCCGCTTGAACCGCGCGATATTGTCATTGCACAGCGCATCGAGGTCCGCGCGGTCCGCTTCGCCCACGACAAATGCCACCACCTCCTCGCCCCAGTCGGGATGCGGGCGCCCAACCACCGAAACCTCGGACACCTGCGGATGGGTCAGCAACACCTCTTCGACCTCGCGCGGGTAGACGTTTGAACCGCCGGAGATGATCATGTCCTTGGACCGGTCCTGCATGGTGACATAGCCATCGTCGTCCATGAACCCCATGTCGCCGGTCATCAGCCAACCATCGACGATGGTCTTGGCCGTGGCCTCCGGGTTCTGCCAATAACCCGGCATCACCACATCGCCCCGCACCATGATTTCGCCGTGTTCGCCAGGGGGCAGCGGCGCGCCCTGCGCATCGCCGATGCGCACCTCGACCGGCGATTGCGCGCGCCCGACGCTTTGCAGCCGTTCGCGCCAGCGTGGGTGGTCCCGGTCGGCAACCTCGGCGCGGCTCAGCGCCGAGATCCCCATCGGACATTCGCCCTGGCCATAGATCTGGACAAAGATCGGGCCGAATTGCGCCACCGCGTCCTGGATATCGGCCAGGTACATCGGTCCGCCGCCATAAACCACGGTGCGCAGCCCCTCGCCCCCGGCCCCGCTGGCACGGGACGCATCGGTCATCCGCCTGACCATGGTCGGGGCCGCGAACATCTGCACGTTGCCGTGATGCGCGGCCAGCTCAAAGATCTCGGCCGGATCGAAACCGCCCGATACGGGGCAGATATGGCGCGCGCCCAGCAGCACGTGCAGCATGTTGTAGATGCCCGCGCCATGGCTCATCGGCGCGGCATACAGGATCGCGTCGTTACCCGTGGCCGCATCGACATCCGCGAGATAGGCCAGCGACATCGCCATCAACATCCTGTTGGTGATCATCACCCCCTTGGGCCGCCCGGTGGTGCCCGAGGTATAGAACAGCCAGCAGAGGTCGTCGGCCGCGCGCGGCGTCACATCCTGCACGGGATCATGGGCCAGCGCTGCGGCATAGCCCTCCTGCGTGACGTCGATCACGTCACAGGACACCGCCGCCGCCCGCAGCGCCCCGGTCAGATCGGGCGAGGTAAAACACAGCGCCGCCCCGGCATTATCGAGAATGAACGCCGCCTCGCGCCCGTGCAGCTTGGCGTTGATCGGGACCGCAACCGCCCCCGCATACCAGATCGCATATTGCGCGATCAGATAGTCGGGACCGTTCTTCATATAGATCGCCACCCGGTCGCCCGGCGCGATGCCCCGCGCCGCCAGCCAGCCCGCAACCCGCGCGGCGCGGTCGTGAAACTGGCCATAACTCGCCACCGGATCGCGGCCCAGAAACAGCGCCGGGCGCTCGGGACTGACCCGCGCCCGCCGTTGCAGCCACAGCCCGAGGTTCATCCCCTGACCCCTTCCAGCACGCTGGCATAGTTCGCAACGCCCGAGCCGCCCATGTTGAACACCAGCCCCAGCTCGGCGCCGGGATGCTGCATCGCATCCGCCTGCCCCAGAACCTGCCGCGCCACCATCGTGTGCATCGACACGCCGGTCGCGCCGACCGGGTGCCCCTTGGCCTTGAGCCCGCCCGACAGGTTCACCGGCAGCCGCCCGCCGGCGTGCACCACGCCACCTTCCAGCAGGTCGGCGGCATGGCCATGCGCGGCCAGCCCCATCGCTTCATAGATCAGCAACTCGGCAATGGTGAAACAGTCATGCACCTCGGCCACATCCAGATCGCCGACGCTGATCCCGGCGCGGTCATAGGCCGCGTGGATCGCCCGGCGCGGCCCCTCAAAGGCCAGCAGATCGCGCGCCGCCATCGGCAGCACATCGTTGACCTGCGCGACACCGCGCATCCGCACCGCCTTGGCCATATCACCCACCAAGTCGTCAGCGACCAGCACCAGCGCCGCCGCCCCGTCCGAGACCAGCGAACAGTCGGTCTTCTTCAGCGGCGCCGCGATGATCGGGTTGCGGTCCGACACCTCGGCGCAAAACGCCTCGTCCATCGGTTTTTGCAACTGCGCCAGCGGGTTGTTCACCGAATTGCCGTGGTTCTTGGCCGCAATGCGCGCCAGCGCCCGGCTCTGGTCGCCGTATTTGTCGAAATAGGCCTGCGCGAATTGCGCAAAGACACCGGGAAAGCTGATGCCCGCCTCGTCCCGCTGATAGGCGGCGTGGCCCAGTGCGGCGGTCACCTCGGCGCCGGGCAGATGGGTCATCTTCTCGACCCCGATCACCAGCGCGATGCGCGCCTCGCCGGCCAGGATCGCCTGGCGCGCCGCGAACACCGCCGCCGAGCCAGACGCACAGGCGTTTTCCAGCCGCGTCGCCGGTTTGAACCGCAGGCCCGGATCAATCCCCATCGCCAGCGAGGACGGAAAGCCGTCGGGCACCATGCCCGCGTTGAAATGCCCGACCCAGATACCGTCGACATCCGCCCCGGAAACACCGGCATCGGCCAGCGCCTCGGTCCCGGCCGCGATGATCAGATCTTCCAGAGACTGATCGGTGAGTTTGCCGAATTTCGTGTGACCCCAGCCCGCGATACAGACCATGTCTTTCCTCCCCTGAATGATGGCCCTACTGTAGGGGTGCAAACCCCGCACCATCAATTGCGTAGAAATACCCCAATCCGGACCGTCATGAGCGACATCGCCTTCGACTACGCGCCAATCGGCCTTTGCGAGCTGGAAAACCGTATCATCCAGCGCTGCAACCGCCAGTTCGCGCAAACCTTCGGCGGTGTGCCGGACGACCACCGCAACCGGCCGCTGCGCCACTTCTACCCGACCGAAGCCGAGTTCCAGCGCATCGGCGAACGCGGGCTCAAGGCGATGCGCGAAACCGGCGAGTATTCCGACGAACGTATCATGCGGCGCGGCAACGGCGATCTGTTCTGGTGCCGGGTGCGCGGGCGGTCACTGACCCCGGACGATCCGTTCCGGCACGGCGTCTGGTCGTTTGCCGATATCTCGGACGAACGCCCGGTGGTACAGCTGACCCCGCGCGAACGCGAGGTGGCGATCCTGTCGTGCCGCGGACTGTCGGCCAAGGAGATCGGACAGCAGCTGAACCTGTCCTATCGCACGATCGAGGCACACCGGGCCCGGCTTCTGGACAAGTTCGGAGCCCGAAAACTTCCCGAACTGGTGGCAAAACTGTCGGGAATGCCGCTTTGACCACGGCAGGTCTGGCGTTCTGCCGCCGGGCAACCCATATTGACGCATCGGAAGGGCGCTTTTCACGGGCTAAACCTTGGCCTATAAGCGCGCAGAAATGACAGGCCCGCATGTCAGACGGGCTGGCGGAACCGGTCGAGGATACCCATGACAGACAAAAAACACGAAGCGGACGTGGCCTTTATCAAAGCGCTGGCCGAACTTTTGCGGGACAACGATCTGACCGAGCTCGAGGTCAAGCGTGACTTTGGCGAAGACGACAGCCTGAACGTGCGCGTCAGCCGCGCCGCGCCGGCGCCGGTCATGGCCGCACCCCAGACGGTGTCCGTTGCGGCTCCGGCGCCTGCTGCCGCCGCTGCGGCAGCCCCCGCCGCCGCCCCGGCAGCAGAGGCCAGCGAAGACCCGGCCAGCCACCCCGGCGCGGTCACCTCGCCGATGGTCGGCACCATCTACATGCAGGCCGAACCGGGTGCGCCCACCTTCATCAAGGTCGGCACCCAGGTCGCCGAGGGCGACACCCTGCTGATCGTCGAGGCGATGAAGACGATGAACCACATCCACGCCCCCAAGGCCGGCACCGTCAAACGTATCCTGGTCGAAGACGGCGCGGCGGTCGAATTCGGCACCCCCCTGGTTATCCTCGAATAAGGCCGGGCAGATGTTCGACAAAATCCTGATTGCCAACCGAGGCGAGATCGCCCTGCGCGTGGTTCGGGCCGCGCGCGAGATGGGCATCGCCACCGTGGCCGTGCATTCCACCGCCGACAGCGATGCGATGCATGTGCGCATGGCCGATGAATCGATTTGCATCGGCCCGCCGCCCAGCCCCCAAAGCTATCTGTCGATGCCCGCGATCATTTCGGCCTGCGAAATCTCGGGCGCGCAGGCGATCCATCCCGGCTATGGCTTCCTGTCGGAAAACGCCAATTTCGTGCAGATCGTCGAGGACCACGGCATTTCCTTCATCGGCCCCACCGCCGAACACATCCGTGTCATGGGCGACAAGATTACCGCCAAGGACACGATGAAGGCGCTGGGTGTACCCTGTGTGCCCGGCAGCGACGGCGGCGTGCCCGATCTGGAAACCGCGCAGCGTATCGGCGCGGAAATCGGCTATCCGGTCATCATCAAGGCCACCGCCGGCGGCGGCGGCAAGGGCATGAAGGTGGCCAATTCCGCCGCCGAGATGGAGCGCGCCTTTATGACCGCGCGGGCCGAAGGCAAAGCGAACTTCGGCAATGACGAAGTCTACATCGAGAAATACCTGACCACGCCACGCCACATCGAAATCCAGGTGTTCGGCGATGGCAATGGCCAGGCCGTGCACCTGGGCGAACGCGACTGCTCGCTGCAACGGCGTCACCAGAAGGTGCTGGAGGAAGCCCCCGGCCCCGCCATCAGCGCCGAGGAGCGCGCCAAGATCGGCAAGATCTGCGCCGATGCGGTCGCCAAGATCAACTATGTCGGCGCCGGCACCATCGAGTTTCTGTATGAAAACGGCGAATTCTACTTCATCGAGATGAACACCCGCCTGCAGGTGGAACACCCGGTGACCGAGGCCATCTTTGGCGTCGATCTGGTGCGCGAACAGATCCGTGTCGCCGCCGGGCTGCCGATGTCCTTCACCCAGGATGATTTGCAGATCAACGGCCATTCGATCGAGGTCCGCATCAACGCCGAGAAGCTGCCGAAATTCTCGCCATGCCCCGGCAAGATCAGCCATTTCCACGCCCCTGGTGGGCTGGGGGTTCGGATGGATTCGGCGCTTTATGACGGCTATTCCATCCCGCCCTACTACGACTCGCTGATCGCCAAGCTGATCGTGCACGGCCGTGACCGGCCCGAGGCGCTGGCGCGTCTGGCACGCGCCCTGGGCGAATTGATCGTCGACGGCGTGGATACCACCGTACCGCTGTTCCGCGAGCTGTTGAATGAGCCCGACGTTTTGTCCGGGAACTACAACATCCACTGGCTGGAAAAGTGGCTTGAGACCCATATGGGCGAGTGATCCGGGGGCGCGCGGCGATGACGCTCAGCCCGGAACTGCTGCTGCACGGCTACTCCATCGGGGTGTTCCCGATGGCCGAACACCGCGACGACCCGGAGATTTTCTGGGTCGATCCGCGACGGCGCGGCATTTTTCCACTGGACGGGTTTCACATCTCGCGCTCGCTGGCGCGGCGGATGCGCCAGGGCGGTTACAGCGTTACCATTGATCGTGATTTCGCCGGTGTCCTGGACGGGTGCGCCGACCGGGCCGAGACCTGGATCAACAGCGAAATCCGCCAGCACTACCTGACGCTTTTTACCATGGGACACGCCCATTCGCTTGAGGTGTGGCACGGCGGTGAACTGACCGGAGGTGTCTACGGCGTGGTACTGGGCGGGGCCTTTTTTGGCGAATCCATGTTTTCGCGCCGCACCGATGCATCGAAAATCGCGCTGGCCTTTTTGGTGGACCACTTGCGCCAGGCCGGGTTCACCCTGTTCGATACCCAGTTCCTGACCGAACACCTGGCGTCACTGGGCGCGATCGAGATCCCGCGCGGCACCTACCACCGGCTGCTCAGCGCCGCGATCGA
This sequence comes from Seohaeicola saemankumensis, assembly GCF_020171285.1. Classification (GTDB taxonomy): domain Bacteria; phylum Pseudomonadota; class Alphaproteobacteria; order Rhodobacterales; family Rhodobacteraceae; genus JAIUZI01. Next base: position 20,805 of record NZ_JAIUZI010000002.1, on the reverse strand, counting down.
AGATCGCGCCGACTTCACCGCTCCGCCGATTCCCTCGGCTCAGGACGTGATACAGCGCATCACCCAGACGTCGTAACGGCTGTGATCCAGTGCGTTCAGCGCCGGTGAAGACGCGATCATCCAGCCTTCGAAGATCGCCTGAACCTTGCCCTTTTCCCAGATCGTCAGATAGGCAAAGGCATCGCCCGTCGGGTTGTCGACCGGAAACCGGCAATCGGCCAGGGCTACATCCAGATTGAACAATTCCCCGGTCTCGCCCGCGCGTACCTCGACATCGACCGTCGCGCCATTGACCTTGTCCAGCGCGCGCAGCAGAGCCCCCGCGCCCGACTGCGCCTTGGCGTCCTGCCCCGACGCCACCCCGGGCAGCAACAGCAGCGCGGCCAGCAGAACGGAACGGATCACTCGCCCGCTCCGTCGCCCGCGACGAATTTCAGCAGCAGCGAGATCAGGCTGACCGCGCCCTGGGTGTCCTCGATCTCGGCTCCGGGGTCGAAATAGAACGGCGAACCGCCGGGCATGATCTCGACAAAGTTGCCGCCCAGCAGCCCCTCGGAGGACACCACCACCGCACTGTCATCGGGGATCAGGACCCCCTCGGCCACCGAAAAGACTGTATCGGCGCGATAGGTTTCGGCGTTCAGTTCGACACCGGTCACGGTCCCGATCTTGACGCCGGCCAGGCGCACGTCGGTGCCCACGCTCACCCCTTCGAGCGAGCGGAACGACGCCGTCAGCGGATACCCCGATCCGCCGCTGGACAGGCCGGTGGCCTGCCCGGCATAGACCGCAAACGCCACGGCGGCGGCAAGCACCGCGCCGCCGACCAGTACCTCGGTTGTGTTATGCGACATGGGGGTCCCCGTCTGTTGACTGGAGCGGTTACTCGGGGCTCCAGGCCTCGTAATCCCGGCGTTCGATCGGGTCGGGACGGCGCAGCGAGCCCGCCGGCGCATAGGCCAGCGCGGTTCCGGTCAGGTTCTCCTGATGCGGCTTTTCCCAGCCCTTGTGAACCAGCGGTTTGTTGGTCGGCGGTTCGGTCCAGGTGTGGTGCAGCCAGCCGTGCCAGTCCGGGTTGATCCGGCTCGCCTCGACCTCGCCGCTGAACATCACCCAGCGTTTGCTGTCGTCGGCATTGCGGTAATAGACGTTGCCTTCGTCATCCTCGCCCACCTTGACACCCTTGCGCCAAGTGTAGAGCGAAGTGTTCAGCGTGCCGCCGTTCCACCAGGTGACTGCGCGCAGCAACGTGTTCAGGATTCCCATGGGTGCCTCCGAAAATTTCGCTTTTGTTATGGCCCATATTACGGCCAAGGTCCAGTGGCTTGGCGTCGCAGCGGGCAAAGTCAGCCGGTCTGCTGCTGGCACAGCCTGAGCCTGTTGCCGAACGGGTCGGTCACGGTCATCTGCAGCCCCCAGGGCATCCGCTCCAGCGCGGGGTTCAGGAACCGGTAGCCCTTGCCCTGCAGTTCCGCATGCAGCGCCCGCGCGTCCCCGACCGGCACGAAACAGGTCGACCCCGGCGTCGCATCGCCGTGGTGTTCGCTCAGATGCAACCGGCAATCGCCGCGCGACACCTGCAGGTACAGCGGCGCGTCCGCATCAAACCGATGCTCCCAATCCACTGAAAAACCAAGATAATCCAGGTAGTACGCGCGCGCCTTGGCCTCGTCGAAAATGCGGATGACCGGGATCGCGGCCCGCAGGCCCATCAACCCGCGTCCGGCAATAGCGCGGTCAGCTCGATTTCGATCCGGTATTTGGGGTCGATTAACCCGCATTCCACCATGGTGGCCGCCGGCGGGTTCGCGCCAAAGGCCTCGGCCAGCAGCGGCCAGCAGGGTTCGAACTCGGCGCGGTCGGGCAGGTAGTAGTTCACCCGCACCGCGTGTTCAAAGCCGCTGCCCGCCTCGGCCAGCGCCTTGGCGATGATGTCCAGCGCCGAACGGCATTGTGCGACCACGTCGTCGCCCTGCCCGACGGTGCCCGCGACATGCACGAATCCGCCCGCCACCACGGCCCGGCAATAGCCGATCTTTGGCTCGAATTCGCCGCCCGACGAGATGCGTTTGACCATTTTGTACGCTCCTGAAAACCCGGTTTTGCCGTTTTGTACAAAGGAACGCCGCGCCCCGGCAATGCAATTCGGCACAGATCCGGCAAACGCCGCCCCTTTCATCTCTTCGGCAAATACTCCGGGGGAGCCGCCCGGCACGGGCCGCGGGGGCAGAGCCCCGAGCCGCCCCCCGCCACAGCAAAAAGCCGGGCATCGTTCCCGATGCCCGGCCTCTCAAATCTCCCGCGTTATGGAACGCGCCTGACCGGATCAGCCGGCCGAGGCCGAATCCTTTTCCGCGTCGGCGTGGATCATCAGCGGCTGGGCGTCGGAATTCGCCGCCTCCTCGTTCACCACCACCTTGGTCACGCTGTCCAGGCCCGGCAGATCGAACATGGTGTCCAGCAGGATGTCCTCGAGGATCGAGCGCAGCCCGCGCGCGCCGGTCTTGCGTTCGATGGCGCGCTTGGCGATCGCATTGAGCGCATCGTCGGTAAAGACCAGCTCGGTGTCTTCCAGCTCGAACAGGCGCTGGTACTGTTTGACCAGCGCGTTCTTGGGCTTGGTCAGGATGGTCACCAGCGCATCCTCGTCCAGATCCTCGAGCGTGGCCAGCACCGGCAGGCGGCCGACGAATTCCGGGATCAGGCCGAATTTCAGCAGATCCTCGGGTTCCAGGTCCTGGAACACCTCGCCGACGCCCCGGTCGTCATTGTCGCGCACATCGGCACCAAAGCCCATGGCGCTGCCCTTGCCGCGCGCCGCGATGATCTTGTCGAGCCCGGCAAAGGCGCCGCCGCAGATAAAGAGGATGTTGGTGGTGTCCACCTGCAGGAATTCCTGCTGCGGATGCTTGCGCCCGCCCTGCGGCGGCACGCTCGCCACGGTGCCCTCCATCAGCTTGAGCAGCGCCTGCTGCACCCCCTCGCCCGACACGTCCCGGGTGATCGAGGGGTTTTCCGACTTGCGGGTGATCTTGTCGACCTCGTCGATATAAACGATGCCGCGCTGGGCGCGCTCGACGTTGTACTCGCTGGCCTGCAACAGCTTGAGGATGATGTTCTCGACATCCTCGCCCACGTAACCGGCCTCGGTCAGCGTGGTGGCGTCGGCCATGGTAAAGGGCACGTCGAGGATCCGCGCCAGCGTCTGCGCCAACAGCGTCTTGCCGCAGCCGGTCGGGCCGATCAGCAGGATGTTCGACTTTGCCAGCTCGATGTCCGAGCCTGCCTTCTGCGAATGGTTCAGGCGCTTGTAATGATTGTGAACAGCCACCGAAAGCACCCGTTTCGCCACCGCCTGGCCGATCACGTAATCGTCCAGAACCTCGCAGATCTCCTTGGGCGTGGGCACCCCGTCGCTGGATTTCAGCCCGCTGGCCTTGGTCTCCTCGCGGATGATGTCCATGCACAGTTCGACACATTCATCACAGATGAAAACGGTCGGGCCGGCTATCAGCTTGCGCACCTCGTGCTGGCTCTTGCCGCAAAAGCTGCAGTAGAGCGTGTTCTTGCTGTCGCCGCCTGTGTTCGTTGCCATGGTCTACCTTTCGGCTTCGATTTCCGCGTATGCCCCGGGGACGGGGCGGATTCACCACTTATCGGGGCAGCTTAAGTCAGCCTCCGCGGCACCACAATCGCAAATTGTCGTGCCGCGCCCCTTCGCCACCCTCGCCGGTGGCCCGCCGTCATCAGGCGTCGTCTTCGCCCGACTTGACCCGGTTCTCGACGATCTCGTCGATGTGACCCCAGTCCTTCGCCTCTTCCGGGCTCATGAAATTGTCGCGGTCCAGCGCCTTTTCAACCGCCTTCTTGGTCTGGCCGGTATGCTTGACATAAATGTCATAGAGCCGGTCCTTCAGCTTCTGCGTCTCGGCCGCGTGGATCATGATGTCGCTGGCCTGGCCCTGGTAGCCGCCCGAGGGCTGGTGCACCATGATCCGGGAATTGGGCAGCGAGAACCGCATCCCCGCCTCGCCGCCGGCCAGCAGCACCGAACCCATCGAGGCCGCCTGGCCGATCACCAGCGTCGAACACTTCGGCTTGATGTATTGCATCGTGTCATAGATCGACAACCCGCTGGTCACCACGCCACCGGGCGAGTTGATATAGATGCTGATCTCCTTCGACGGGTTCTCCGCCTCCAGGTGCAGCAGCTGCGCCACCACCAGGTGGCTCATGCCGTCGTGAATCGGCCCGTTGATGAAAATGATCCGCTCCTTCAGCAGGCGCGAAAAGATGTCATAGGCGCGCTCGCCACGGCTGGTCTGCTCGACAACCATGGGAACGAGCGTGTTGTTGTAGGTATCGACGGGATCAAACATATCGGCGGCCTGCTCTCTGAAGGTGCTCCGGGACCATACCCGGGTATGCGTTACAGGAGTCTTAGTGTCGCCTTGGAAGGGCTGCAAGGGGCGGCGGAACATTCGCCCCGGCCGCCCCCTGTTTCATCTCTTTGGCAAATACTCCCGCCGGAGGCCCGCGCCCCCGCCAGGGGGCGCCAAACAAAAGTGTGGCGCGGCACGCGCCTCCTTTGGATCACGTTAAGGGGAGAGGCTCAGCCGAACATGTCCGAGGTGATGCCGGCATACCAGCCCAGGCTTTCCTCGTAGGTCGCCTCGCGCAGTTCCGCGTCCTCGCCGGTGGCCGAGATAAAGCCGTCCACCTTGGCGATCTTCTCGTCGGTGGCCTCGTAGGTGGCGCCCACCTTGACCCCGTCGCCGGTGCCGATCAGCGACCAGCAGGTGTTCGAGAACTTGGCCGGGAAGACCTTGCTGTCGGTCAGCGCGCCGCGCACCGCCATGGCCGCGACCTTGGCCTGGCTGTTGGCGGAAAAGCCCGATTTCGGCATGTCGCCCTGCGCGCAGGCATCGCCCAGCACGTGGATGTTCTCGTCCATCCGGCTTTGCATGGTGTGGCCGTTGACCGGCGCCCAGTTGCCCTCGGTGATGCCGGCCAGTTCGCAGATCCGCCCCGCCTTCATCGCCGGGATGACGTTGCAGGCATCGACCTTGGTCACCTCGCCGTCGATGCTGACGGTCATTTCGTCGGGGTTCACCTCGACATTGCCGCCGCCGAAATCGGGGCCGATCCAGTCGATCATGCCGTCATAGTGATTGCCCCAGCCTTCCTGGAACAGCGCCATCTTGGAGAACTTCGGCTTGGGGTCGGCGACGATGATCTTGGCGGTGGGGTTCTTTTCCTTGAGCACGTGGGCGATCATGCTGATGCGTTCATAAGGCCCCGGCGGGCAGCGGAACGGGTTTGGCGGCGCGATCATCGCAAAGGTGCCACCTTCGGGCATCGATTCAATCTGCGCCTTGAGCAGTTCCGACTGCGAGCCGGCCTTGTAGGCGTGTGGCATCTTGTTCTGCGCGCTGACGTCCCAGCCGGGCACCGCGCCGTCGACGAAATCGATGCCGGGGCTGAGGATCAGCCGGTCATAGGGCAGCGATCCGCCGCCGGCCAGCGTGACGGTGCGGGCGTCGCGGTCGATGCCGACGGCCCAGTCATGCACCACGTTGATGCCGTAGTCCGAGGCCAGCTTGCCATAGCTGTGGGCGATGCTGGAGAGTTCGCGGAAGCCGCCGATGTAGAGGTTCGAGAAAAAGCAGGTGTAGTAGCTGCGCGTGGGTTCGACCAGGGTCACGTCGATGGCGCCCTGCGATCCCTTGGCGATGTAGCGCGCCGCCGTGGCCCCGCCCGCACCGCCGCCGATAACCACGACGCGGGGTTTGCCCGCGCCCATCACCATGGGCGCGCTCAGCGTGGCCGCCGCAGCGACGCCCGTGCCCAGAAAAGTCCGTCTGTTGAAAGTCATGGGGTTCCTCCTCCCATTATTAAAAAAACGCGCGTTATTCGAATGTCCCGAAATAGGCCGCCAATGCGGCGATCTCTTCGTCCGACAGGCGGCTGGCCATCATCTGCATCACCGGGTGCGGGCGCAGCTTGCGTTTGTAGGCATGCATCGCCAGCACGAAGTCCTCCTCGTACCACCCTGTAATTACTGGGATTCCGTCGTATTCGCCGGTCAGCTGGTGGCAGGTGGTGCATTCGGTGGACAGGTATTCGCCGTAGTCAGGGTCGCCGACAATGGCCAGGATCTCGGGGCTCAGCTCCTCGTCCTGTTTCAGGGCTGTCGGGGCGGCCTCGGGGATGTCCTGCGGGCTGGATGAATAGCCGCGCAGAAAGGCCAGGATGTCACCCCGGTCCTCCGCCTTGGCCAGACCGCGGAAATCCATGTTGGTGCCGGAAACCAGCACCTTGGGGTTGGTCAGATAGGCATCGAGATTGTCGAGGTCCCAGACCATGCCGTCGCGGCGGGCGCGGTAGATGCCCTCGGAATACAGAAAATCGCCGAACTGGGCGATCTTGCGGTCGAAAATGTTGTTCAGATGCGGGCCGGTGCCGTGTTTGGCCCCCTCGCCCACCTGGTGGCAGCTGCCGCATTTCTGCTGGAACAGCCGCTCACCGCGATCGACGTCACCGATCGCGGTTGCGGTTTCCTCGGCCTGGGCCGCGCCGAACAGCACGCCCCAGGCCAGAATTACTCCTCCCAGGCGGCGCATCTCAGCCTCCGTTGGCCTGAAGATACGCGATCACCGCCTCGATATCCGCGCCTTTCTTGAGCCCGGCAAAGGACATCTTGGTTTTCTTCATATAGTCCTTGGGCTTGGTCAGAAAGGCGGTCAGTTCCTCGGGGGTCCAGACCAGACCGCCGCCGGCGGCCTCGGACATCGCGCTGGAGTACTTGAAGCCGTCGACCGCGCCCGCGGGTGCGCCGACGATGTTGGTCAGGATCGGGCCGGTCTTGTTCTTGGCGCCCTCGCCGACCTGGTGGCAGGCCTTGCACTTCTTGAACACCTTTTCACCTGCGGCGACCAGTTCGGGGTCGATGGCGGCGGCGGCTTCGGGTGCGGGTTGCTCGGCCGCAGGTTCCGCTGCCGGTTCCGCCGCAGGTTCTGCCGCCGGGGCCGCAGCCTCGGTCGCGGTTGTGGCGGCCGCGGGTTTGGCGCGCGGGTTGGTCTTGTCCATCAGTTCCTGCACCTTGCGGGCGCGGGTTTCTTCCGGGGTCACGTCCAGCACGGCGGCGCGCATGGTGATCTCGACGCTGTCCTTGCAATCGCTCATGCAGGGTTCGCGGACGAAATGCGCCTCTGACGTCAGCCGGTCGTCGATGATGAAGCCGCCCGCATTGGGCATCTCGACATCCAGCAGGTTTTCGTTGGTCAGGACGAAATCGTCATCCACCAGATCGTTGGAATAGAGGATATAGGCGACGATCGCGTAGACCTCGTCATTGGTCAGCGTCTGGGCGTTGCCAAAGGGCATCGAGCGGTTGACGTAATCCCATGTGGTGGTCAGGAACGGCCAGTAGGAGCCCACGGTCTTTAGCGGGTCCTCGTGATCGAGCGTATCGGCACCACCGGCGAGTTTCGGCCAGTTATCAACGCCTTCGGCGAAATCGCCGTGACAGATCGCGCAGTAGTCGGCGAACAGCACCTCGCCGTCCTCGACATTGCCCGAGCCCACCGGCAGGCCGGTGCCGTCAGGCGACACGTCCTTGTCCCAGGCGGCGATTTCATCGGGCAGCGCCGGGCGGCCCAGGCCCAGTTTCTCGGCCAGGGCGGGGCTGGCGGCCAGAGTTGCGGCCAGCGCGGTGGCCGCTGTCAGTTTACGATACTTCGACATTCTCTGCCTCTCCGTCTTCTTTGATCCACCAGGTCTGGATGCAGTTGTTGTGGTAGATCGAGTTCAGCCCGCGCACTTCGCGCAGTTCGTTCTTGGTCGGCTGGACGTAGCCGGTTTCGTCCATGGCGCGCGATTGCAGCAGCATCTCTTCGCCGTTCCAGGTGGTGTCGAGATAGAAGCGGGTCAGCGCCATCTTCTCGCCCGGCGCGGCCAGACGCGCGGTTTCCCAGGTCTTGCCGCCGTCCTTGGACACGTCGACGCGGGTGATCGCGCCGCGTCCCGACCAGGCCAGGCCGGTGATCACCAGCGGGCCGTGGCCATGCCGGATCGGCGCCTGCGGGCTGGGCGAGGTGACGACCGATTTCGCGTCCATCTCCCACGTCCACTTGCGCGAGGTGCCGTCGGCCAGCGTATCGGTGTATTTCGAGGTCTCCTCGCGGCTCTCGATGGCCTGATCGGTGACTTCGATCCGGCGCAGCCACTTGACCCACATGTTGCCTTCCCAGCCCGGCACCACGAGGCGGACGGGATAGCCGTGCTCCTTGCGCAGCGCCTCGCCGTTGGCCTTGAAGGCGACCAGGCAGTCGTCCAGCGCCTTTTCCATCGGGATCGAACGGCCGTTCGAGGAGGCATCGGCACCCTCGACGTAAACCCATTTGTCCTTGAGGTCTCCGGCGGCATTCAGGCCCGCCTCTTCGAGCAGGGTGCGCAGGGTGACGCCGGAATATTCCATGTTGTGGATCATGCCGTGGGTGAACTGGGCGCCGTTCAGCTGGCTGCCCGCCCATTCCATGCCGGTGTTGGCGGCGCATTCGCAGAAATAGACGCGGTTTTCACGCGGGAAGCGTTCCAGATCGGCGTAGGTGAAGACCAGCGGCGTGTCGACCAGCCCGTTGATCATCAGCCGGTAGTCGGATTTCTTCAGCTCGATGGCGCCCGAATGGTGCCGCTCGAACGCGCAGCCCTGCGGGGTGATGGTGCCGTCCAGCGCGTGGATCGGCGTGAAGTTGATCGAGCTGATGGTGTCGGCGGTCAGCCATTCGACATTGCGGCGGCGCACATCGGATTCGAACTCGATGGGCAGGCCGTAGGGGGTGGCATCGACCCCGTCGCCGGTGCCGGACGCCCAGTCCTGCACCTGAGTGATCAGCGGATCGCCCGCCGCCTTGGCGCCGGTGGCGGTCAGCGCCCCGGCTCCCACGGCTGCCGCTCCGGAGAGGAACTGGCGGCGCGAGGGTTTATTGCCCTTGAAACCAAACGTCATTGCGTTTTGCCTCCTTGAGAATATCAAACGTTGAATTGGGTCGGGTGTGGGCTCAGGCGCCCACTACCTTGACGGATGTGTTGGGGGTGACGGTGACGGTGCCCTGCTTGCGGATGTGGCTTTCGACCACGTCCCAGATCTGGGGCCCTTCGGTGCCTTCGTTGACGCTGGCCCAGCCGGCGACGACATAGGTCTTGGCCGGGTCGATCGCCTCGCCGGTTTTCAGCAGCGTCAGGTCCGAGATGCGTTCGCCCTGCGGTTTGGTGATGTCGATGCGGTAGCCGAGGCCGCCGATGCGCACCATGTCGCCGCCCTGCTGGTAGTAGGGATCGGGGTTGAACAGGTTGTCGCCGACGTCTTCGAGGATGACGTGGATGAATTCGCCGGTCATCTCGGTGCGATAGGCCTTGCCGTAGGTCATGCTGGTCACGTTCCAGATGTCCTCGCGGGTGATGTCCTGGCCGGGCAGGATCGACGGGCCCCAGCGCACGCCCGGCGACATGGCGATGTCGGCCTCGCGTTCGGAAATCAGCGCGTCGCAGATCAGGTCGTCCCAGGTGCCGTTGAAGTTGCCGCGGCGGTAAAGCAGGCTGTCGGTCTGGCCGATCACCTCTTCCAGCTCGGCCTTGTAGGGCGCGCGCTGATCGTCGATCAGCTGGGTCATTGCCGGGTCGGGGGTGATGACGTCCGAGAAGATCGGGATCAGCTTGTGCTTGTATCCCATCATCTTGCCATCGCGCACGTCGAGGTCGACGCGGCTGACGAATTTGCCGTTGGAGCCGGAGGCGATGATGATGGTATTGCCCACCACCACCGGTTCGGGCAGCGCGTCATGGGTGTGGCCCGACAGGATCACGTCGATGCCGGTGACGCGGGTGGCCATCTTGTGATCGACGTCAAAGCCGTTGTGGGACAGCACGACGACGCAGTCGGCGCCCTCGGCGCGGGCCTCGTTCACCATCAGCTGCATGTTCTCGTCGCGAATGCCAAAGGAGAATTCCGGGAACATCCAACGCGGGTTGGCGATGGGCATGTAGGGAAACGCCTGGCCGATGACGGCGATCTTGGCGCCGCCGCGTTCGAACATCTTGTAGGGTTTGAAGAGTTCCGACGGCTCGTCCCATTCGGCGTCAAAGATGTTCTGGCCCAGCGCCGCAAAGGGCAGGTTTTCGACCATCTCGGTCACGCGGTCGGTGCCCAGGGTGAATTCCCAGTGAAAGGTCATCGCGTCGGGCTTCAGCCCGTTCATCACGTTGACCATGTCCTGCCCTTCGGTCTGGTAGCAGGTGTAGGAGCCGTGCCAGGTGTCGCCGCCATCCAGCAGCAGCGCGTCGGGACGGTCGGCGCGGATGGCGTTGACCACGGTCGAGACCCGGTCAAGACCGCCGACGCGGCCATAGCCCTTGGCCAGCGAGGAGAAGTCATCATAGGTCAGCGCGTAGGCGGTGGGGCTGCCGTCGTCGATACCATAGAGCTTGCGGAAATCGGCACCGGTGACATGGGGCACCCTGCCCCGCGCCTCGCCCACGCCGAGGTTGATTTCCGGTTCGCGGAAATAGATCGGCTTCAGCTGGGCGTGAATATCGGTGATGTGGATCAGGCTGACGTTGCCGAATGTATCGAACTCAAGCAACTGGTCCTGTGTCAGCGCCTGTTGCGCGGCCAAACGGGCCCAGTTGCCAAAGCCCGAGGCCCCGACCATTGCCGAGGCCGCCATCGAGACCTGCAGGAAATCACGACGTGAAATCATGGTGATCAGCTTTCCACTACATAACACACATTCGCATGTGTGAATTTAATTGTCATAAGAAACCCCGCGCCATCACTGGCGCGGGGCAGTTCAGGTTTAGTTGCGGACCGACGGGCCTTCGACCGACAGACCGTTGCCACGGCTTGTGACATAGAGTTCCAGCGCCACGAATTCGTCCGAGCCGGGGCTGTATGTTTCCGCACGGGTGTCGCGGATACAGCCCTTGAACCGGCTGTGGACACCGTTCAGCTTGGCGTTCTTCAGACGGTAGGTCGGGAAACCGTTGATCTGACCCTGGCTGAGGTGGTCGGCGCGGATCATGTTGCCGTAGTTTTCCTCGTGGCAGGAGGCGCAGCTGAGATCCAGCTGACCGGTCCGGGTGTAATAGAGCTCCTTGCCCTTTTCCCAGGTTGCCTGAGCGGGGCCGTCGATGGCCACGTTCACCGGCATGCCGCGCGAGACCGACGACAGCATCGCCTCCATCTCGATCGCGGCGCCCGCGTCGTATTTCCAGGCCTCGGCGCCCATACGCTCGGTCCGGCAGGCGTTCATCTGCATCTGCAGTGTGCGGACGCCGCCGGCCTCTTCGTTCCACTTGGGATAGGTCGCCTTGACGCCGGCCATATCCTCGACGGCGCCATGACAATCGGCACAGGACTTGCCCTCGGAACCTTCGGCGGTTTCCCAGGCACCCAGCGCCTTTTCGACAAACACCATACCGGGGTTGTCGAAATCGTCGGCTTCCATGGCCTGGGTTTCATCCGAGCGGAAATGCCAGCCCGACATGACTTCGTCCATGGCGTCCTGCAGGTGCGCGGGCGCGGCCGTCTTGGTCACCATCTCGATCTCGCCGTTGATGACCAGCTTGTCGTCATCCGGCCCGGCCTGTGCCGACATCGGCAGCGCCAGCAGCGCCGCAATGGCGGTGATTGCCTTGTATTTCATTGTGTTTCCTCCCTGAAGTGGCTGCCCTGACCCGTTATGCCGGATCAGGAGGCTGCTTGGGATCCGAAGCTGGATCAGGCGATAGCGACCGACTTTGTCTCGTCGTAGACAGAGCCGTCATCGTCGTACCAGGTGAACTTGAAATCGCCCGCTTCGGGGACGGTCGCGTCGAACTGGAAGTACGGGTTGGTCGAGATCGCCGGCTCCATTGCCACATCCACGACCATCTGGCCGTTGAATTCGCAGGTGAAGCGGTTGATGATCGACCGCGGGATCACGTTGCCCTCTTTGTCCTTGCGCTGACCGCTTTCCATCTTGTGGCTGATCAGCGTCTTGATCGTGATCGCCTCGCCTGCGGCGGCGGATTTCGGGACTTTGACGCGGGGCTTAACACCAGATGCCATATCTAACTCTCCTTATCTCGGGTCGTGGTCCGGGCCGGCCTTAGCCGCCGCAGCCCCCGATTGTGACTTTGACGGTCGACGACGCCTTGGCAAAACTGCCGTCCGCCATCTTGGCGATGGCGACGACGTCCTGCGTGCCGGCCAGGCGGATCCGGGTGGAGGCGGCCTGGGATGCGGCCAGCGGACCGAAGTTAAAGGTGGCGACGCCCGGCGTCGGGTTGCCGGTGGCCAGGATCATGATCGCGGTGGCGCCCGGTGCGCTGACCTCGATCGGCACGGTGTTGCCGTTTTCGGCGATTTCCGGCGCGGTCAGGGTGATCCCGCCGTCGGCCATGTCGGCCCCGCCGGTGAATTCAGCGATCTTGTCATCGGCCGCGGCCGAGACCCGGAACGGCAGAACGGTCATAACCGCAGCGCCCAGACCCATCGCCAGGGTTTCGCGACGTGAGAATTCCATCTTCTCTCTCCTTTGCAAGTCGGTGCAGGCCGCCCGCGCGACCCGCATGTTCTGTTCACTTCAATGTCATCAGGAAGGCGACGACGTCTTCGATATCCTGTGCCGACAGCAGCGGATCCAGGTCCCCCTGCGCGGCCTTGCCGGTGTAGGCGTCACCCGGACGGGTAAAGCCGTCGATCACGTAGAAGGCCGGCATCACCGTGCCTTCGAACATCATCTTGGGATTGACCAGGAGACCGCGCAGCGCCGCCTCGTCCCAGCGGTCGCCGGCGCCGTCAAGCTCGGGGCCGACCTCGCCGTGGAACGGCGTGTCGCTCAGGGCCGTGACCGCGTGGCAGGCCACGCAGTTGCCCATGGATTTGGTCGCCATGACCACGGCGCCCTTGGCCGGATCGCCGGGCATGCCGGACAACGAGGCCTCGACACCGCCGTCTTCGTTGAACTGGACCTCTCTCGGGCCCACCTCGGCTGCGACCGCCGCGCCGCCGAACATGGCCACTGCCAATGTCAGAGATGTAAGCTTCATGGTTCCTCCCGCTGGCTGCCGCGCGTCTAGGCGCGGCGTAGATTGCTTTGCATACCGTAGGCTACCGGGCGGGCGGAACGCAACAACAAATTCACAACTATGAATTTTTGGATTGTTTTGTCGCATGCCGCCGCCGGATATTGAAAATTCCGCACCTTTCGGCGTGGATTTTCAATAGTTACCGCGTGTCGCCGTCATCGCGCTCGCGAATCATTCTGGCGTGGTAGCGCTGGAAATCCTCTTCGGACTGGTCGAGGTAGCGTTCCTCGGCCACCCAGGTCAGAAGATCCAGCGTGGTGCCCGGCGAAAACGCCCCCGGCATGATCGCCACCGCCTGCGCGCCCGCCGGCTGGCTGTCGTCCAGTTCGGTCGGGAAAAAGATCATCGTCGGCGTGAACAGGACGCCCCATCGGCGCGCCGCCTCTTTTTCCGACAGCGCCTCGCCATCGGTATCGGTGATCTCGGTATCGCCGTGCAGGTTGATCTGAACCGGGAAGTAGCGGTCGGTCAGCATCGCGTTGACGCGCGGATCGGGAAAGGTCTTTTCGTGCATGTCGCGGCAGTAGAGGCAGCCGCGCTGTTCGACGATCACCAACAGGCGCTTGCCCTCGGCCTGCGCCTCGGCGAAATCCTCCTGCAGGTCCTTGAAGGTGTCGCGGAACCAGGCCGCCTTGTGCAGCCCGTCGTCCCCCATTTCGGCCGCCATGACCGGCGCGGCCATGACGAGCGCCACAAGCGCCCCTATCAGATGTTTCATTGTCTCTCCTCCTCCCTAAATCAGCCGAGGTTAGAAAACCCCGGTACCCAGCGAATTATGAAATCGGCGATCAGGTTGACACCTCCGGTGACAATGAGCACCGCGAACAGGATCAGCATAACACCCATGCCCTTTTCCACCCAGGCGAAGGCGGTGCGGTGGCGCTGCACCCAGGCCAGGAACGGTTTCGCGAAACCGGCGGCCAGGATAAAGGGCGCGGTCATCCCCACTCCGTAGACAAAGAGCAGCAGCGCGCCACGCCAGATGTCGCCCATGCCGCTGGCGATCATCAGGATCGAGGCCAGCGCCGGACCGACGCAGGGCGTCCAGCCAAAGCCAAAGGCCAGCCCCATCAGGTAGGCGCCCAACACGGTGCTGGCATCGGCGCTGCTTTCCAGCCGCGCCTCGCGGTAGAGCAGCGGCACCCGGACCACGCCGAGGAAATGCAGGCCGAACACCACCAGGATGGCGGCGGCAACATAGGACAGCGGCTGCAGGTACTGGCCAAACAGCTGGCCCAGCGCGGTGGCCCCCATGCCCAGCAGCATGAAAACCGTGGTCACCCCCAGCGCAAAAATCACCGACGACAACAGCAGCCGCCGCTGCGCCCCCGGCGCGATTTCGCCGTCGCCGCGCAGCTCGGCCATGCTGAGCCCGCCCATGTAGCACAGGTAGAACGGCACCATCGGCAGGATGCAGGGCGTGAAGAAGCTGAGCAGCCCGGCCGCCAGCGCCCCGAAGTAGGAGATTTCCAACATCATCCGCCTTTCTGCCGCAGCGTTTCGAGGCGCAATCTAGCACACAGCTTGTTTTATTCACATATTCAAATTATGTTGTGAGTGAGAAGCTCGTCAACGGGGAAAGAATGTCAGCATTCGCTAAACCTCTGGCCGTCTGCGCGGCGCTGATGATGGCGCTGCCTGCGTTTGCCGCAGATCTGGTCATGGTCGAACAGCCCGGCTGCGCCTGGTGCGCGCGCTGGGATGCGGAGATCGCCCCGGCCTATCCCAAGACCGCCGAGGGCCGGTTCGCGCCCCTGCAACGGGTGCAGTTGCGCGCCCTGCCCGGCGATCTGGAAATCGCGCGCAGGGTCGTTTTTACACCGACCTTTCTGATCGTCGAGGACGGGCGCGAAATCGCCCGGCTGGAGGGGTATCCGGGCGAGGATTTCTTTTGGCCAGTGCTGGAACAGTTGCTGATCAAACACGCCGGTTTCAAACCAGAGGGAGGGGAAAACGGATGAAACGAATCCACGGTATTGCGGTGGCGGCCCTGCTAGCCGCCCCGGCGGCGATGGCCCAGGACGACGACGGCGCCTTTGTCGAATTCCAGGTTCTGAAACCCGAAATCGCGCTGGAGATGGCGCAGGCGGCGCTGATGTCGTGCCGCGAGGCCGGATATCAGGTGGGGGTGACGGTGGTGGACCGCTTTGGCCTGCCGCAGGTGTTCCTGCGCGACCGCTTTGCCGGGCCGCATGTTTACGAGACCTCGCGCCGCAAGGCCTGGACCGCGATCAGCTTTCGCACCGGCACCACGGAACTGGCCGAGGCCACGCTGGAGGGCAAACCGTCGTCCGGCATCCGCCACCTGAGCGAAGCGTTGCCTTTGGGCGGCGGTCTGGTTGTTTCTGAAGGCGGAGGTAGCATTGTGGCCGGGATTGGTGTATCCGGCGCGCCGGAGCCGCAACTTGACGATGAATGCGCGGCGGCAGGTATCGCTGCGGTCGAAGACCGGATTGCATTTTAGGAAACCCGGTACGGACGGGAACAGGGAAACAGAAAGATGGCACTTCCGAAATTCTCAAGCGACATGTCCGATGATGAACTGGACAAGATGGTCGACAACGCCACCACGGCGTCGAATTTCCTCAAGGCGATCAGCCACGAAGGCCGGCTGATGATCCTGTGCCACCTGGTGACCGGTGAGAAATCGGTCACCGAACTGGAAGAACTGCTCTCGGCCCGTCAGGCCGCTGTATCTCAGCAGCTGTCTCGGCTGCGCCTCGAAGGGCTGGTGGTGCCGCGCCGTGATGGCAAGGCGATCTATTACCGGCTGGCCGACGAACGGCCGCGCCGGATCCTCGAAGTCGTGTACGACCTGTTCTGCGGCGAGACCGACTGACCCTTGATCCCATCGTAAAAAGCGCCCAATCTGGCGGTGGCGGATGCCACGCTGTTGGGGAGGTAGCGTATGCTCGGCTGGCTGAGTGATCACCAGATTGTCGCTCTTGTGGGCGTGTTTGGCGGCGTGCTGCTGGGGCTGGCCGCGCGGCTGGGCCGGTTCTGCACCATGGGCGCGATCGAAGACATGCTCTATGGCGGCAGCGATCTGCGGATGCGGATGTGGGCGCTGGCGATCGGCACTGCCGTGACGGGCAGTTTCGCGCTGATCGGCGCCGGGCTGCTGAACCCCGGCCAGACCTTTTACCTGTCGATCCGATGGATGCCGCTGGCCTCGATCCTGGGCGGGCTGATGTTCGGCTATGGCATGGCGCTGGCGGGCAACTGCGGTTACGGGGCGATTGCCCGGCTGGGCGGCGGCGATCTGCGGTCCTTTGTCATCGTTCTGGTGATGGGCGTGTCGACCTATGTGGTGTTGTCGGGGCCGCTGGCGCCGCTGCGCAACTTCTTCTTTGAACAGGTTGATGTCACGACGGAAATACCGCCCGGACTGGCCCATCACGCCGCCGCGCTGACCGGCTGGCCGCTGGCCCCTATCGGCATCTGCGTCGGCCTGCTGATCTGTGGCGCGGCGCTGGCCGCACCGGCCCTGCGGCAGGATTTGAAATCGGTTCTCTGGTCGCTCGCGGTCGGGGTTGCCATCGTGTCGGGCTGGGCCGGTACGCAGTGGGTCAACGCCAATGGCTTCGAGGCGCTGCCGGTGGTGTCGCACAGTTTCTCGGCCCCGGTCGGTGAAACCATCCTGTGGACCATGACCGGCAGCCTGCGCCCGGTTTCCTTTGCCGTCGGCTCGGTCGCGGGGATCTGGCTGGGCGCCTTTATCGGCTCGCTGATCAAGGGGCATTTCCGCTGGGAAGCCTGCGAAGACCCGCGCGAACTGCGCCGCCAGATCGTCGGCGCGGCGATCATGGGCGCGGGCGCGGTGATCGCCATGGGCTGTACCGTGGGTCAGGGCATGACCGCCTTCAGCCTGCTGGCGATCAGCGCGCCGGTCACCTTTCTGGCGATCTTTGCCGGCGCGGCGCTGGGCCTGCGCCAGCTGATCGAGGGCTTTCGCCCCGCCGAGTGAGCCTCAGCCACCGCAGGCGGCAAAACCGTCGGCCATGTTCATCAGGATGCTTTCGTAGAGCGCCGGACCGGGCGTGACACCGGCCCCCATCGGATCCAGCACCAGCACCGGCACCCCCTGCCCCTCGATCACGGTTTCCAACAACCGGGTGTTCAGCTGCGGCTCGGTAAAGGCACAGGCGATGTCGCCCTGCCCCAGCAGGTCGCGCAGCGCGGCCAGCCGCGCCGGTCCCGGATCGGCGGCATCGCCCCGCGACACCGTGCCCGCCAGCGACAGGCCAAAGCGGCGCTCGAAATACTGGTACGCGTCATGGAAGGCGATAAACGGCCGCCCGCGCATGCCCTCGAGCCGGGCATCGATATCGGCCTGCAGCGCCGCGATCCGCTCGGCCCCGCGCGCCGCGTTGGCGGTGTAGACCGCCGCGTTTTCAGGATCCCGCGCCGACAGTTCCGCCGCGATCACATGCAGCCAGGCCTGCGCGTTTTCCGGATCCAGCCAGGCGTGGGGGTCCACCCCGTCGTGCGCATGGCCATGATCATCATCATGCCCGTCATGTTCGTCGTCATGTTCATCGTGATCACCGTGATCGTCGCCGCCCTCGTCCTCATGGTCCGCGTCGCGGTAGCTCAGCCGCTGTGTCGACTCCATGTCCAGCAAGGCCAGATGCCCGGCTGACGCGGCCAAAGTCTCCAGCGGTTTGGCCAGCCACGGCGTCAGCTCCTCGCCGATCCAGACCACCAGATCGGCGGACTGCAGCGCCCGCGCCTGGCTGGGACGCAGGCTGTAGCCATGCGGCGAGATGCCGGGCTGCAGGATCAGCTCTGGCGCGCCAACGCCCTGCATGACCTGCGCGGTCAGCGCATGTACCGGTGCGATATCTGCCACCACACGTGGCACCTCGGCCCGCGCGGGCGCCGCGAAAGCCACGAATGCGGCAAGAACAATTGAAGATCGGATCATGATCACCTAAGAGTGTTACGTTATAACAGGTCAGGCCACTTGATAGATGCCCCGCCAATCCATATCAAGTGCCAATCCGCCCGCTTTGACAGAGGTGCCCCATGCCATCCGCCATCGGCTTTGACCCGCACGACCACAGCCATTGCATCGAGGACGCGCTGCAAGCGGCGCAGGACTGCTGCACCGCGCAAAAGCTGCAGTTCACCCCGGTGCGGCGGCGGGTGCTCGAGATCCTGCTGGCCGAACACCGGGCGCTGGGGGCCTATGACATCCTCGACCTGCTGGCCGCCGACGGGCTGGGGTCGCAGCCGCCGGTGGTGTACCGGGCGCTCGATTTCCTGGTCCGCAACGGGCTGGCGCACCGGATCGAACGGATGAACGCCTATACCGCCTGCGTCCATCCGGGACAGGAGCACGTGCCCGCCTTTCTGATCTGCCGCGCCTGCAAGGCGGTGGCCGAAATCGAGACCGAGCTGGAACGCGGACGGCTGGGCGAGGCCGCACGCACCGCGGGGTTTGCCATCGAACGGGTGGTGGTCGAGGCCGAGGGGCTGTGCCCCGCCTGCGCCGGGTCCGGCAAATGACGGCGCCGCTGATCTCGGTCGCCGGGCTGACCATCGAACTGGACCGCCACGCGATCCTGCAAAACGTCAGCGTCGATATCGCGCCGGGCGAGATCGTCACCATCGTCGGGCCGAACGGATCGGGCAAGTCGACCTTTCTGCGCGCCCTGATCGGGGCGGTGAAACCCACGGCGGGCAAGGTCAGCCACGCGCCGGGGCTGCGGATCGGCTATGTGCCGCAGAAACTGGCAATCGACGCCTCGCTGCCGATGACGGTGCAGCGGTTCCTCGGCCTGCCGCGCCGGATCGGCCGGGTTCAGGCCGCCGAGACCCTGAACCGCGCCGGGGCGCCCGGACTGGCCGGGCGCCAGATGACCGACCTGTCGGGCGGCCAGTTCCAGCGCGTTCTGCTGGCCCGCGCGCTTTTGGAAAACCCGCAGATCCTGCTGCTGGACGAGGCGACTCAGGGGCTGGACCAGCCGGGATCGGCGGCCTTCTACCAGCAGATCGAAGAGGTCCGCCGCACGATGGGCTGCGCCGTGGTGATGGTCAGCCACGACCTGCACGTGGTGATGGCCGCCTCGGACCGGGTGCTGTGCATCAACGGCCATATCTGCTGCGAAGGCACGCCCGAGATCGTCGCCGACGCGCCCGAATACCGCGCCCTGTTCGGCACCGGCACCAAGGGGGCGCTGGCGCTCTACCGGCATGAACATTCGCACAGCCACGACCACGACCATGATCATTCGGGGCACGATCACTCTGGGCACGATCATTCAGGGCACGGGCACTGATGCTGGACGACTTCCTGATCCGCGCCGCGCTGGCCGGTCTGGCGGTGGCGCTGGCCGCCGCGCCGCTGGGCTGTTTCGTGGTCTGGCGCCGGATGGCCTATTTCGGCGAGGCCACCGCCCATGCCGCGATCCTCGGCGTGGCGCTGTCGCTGGCGCTGTCGCTGCCGGTGCTGCCGGCGGTGCTGGCCGCCGCCCTGGCGATGGCGGTGGCGGTCTCGGCGCTGACCGGGCGCGGCTATGCGATGGACACGGTGCTGGGCGTCATGGCACACAGCGCGCTGGCGCTGGGGCTGGTGGCGGTCAGCCTGTTCACCGACGCCCGGCTCGACCTGATGGCCTTCCTCTTCGGCGATATCCTGGCGGTGTCGCGCGCCGATCTGGCGGTGACATGGGCCGGCGCGGCGCTGGTGCTGGGGCTGACGATCTGGCGCTGGTCGCCGCTCCTGATGGCGACGCTGAACCCCGATCTGGCCCGCGCCAGCGGCATCGATCCCCGGCGCGAGGAATTCGGCATGACCCTGGCGCTGGCGGTGGTGGTCGCGGTGGCGATCAAGGTGGTCGGCGTGCTGCTGATCGCGGCGCTGCTGGTGATCCCGCCCGCCGCCGCCCGCCCGCTCGCCCGCACCCCCGAGGCGATGGCGCTGGCCGCCGCCCTGATCGGCGCCACGGCGGCGATTTCGGGGCTCTGGGGCGCCTTCCTGCTCGACACACCCGCCGGACCCAGTATCGTATGCGCAGCGGCGGGCCTGTTCCTCGCGACCACCCTGATCGGCGCCGTCACCCGGCGCTGACCCCGTCCGGACCGGCCCGGCGACGTGTGATATCCTGCAAAGGAGGGGCGCATATGGCGATCAAGGACCTGAAATCCACCCTGCGCGACGTGCAGAAATGGACCAGGGACAGCAAGGCCCTGCAAAAGACGCAGACCGAACTGACCGAAAAGACCCGCAAGAAACTGCTCGCCGCCGAGGACAAGCTGCGCAAGGACAGCATCCTGTGGAAGGGCTACTATGCCCATCTCTACCAGCTGAACGCCGAATTCGAAAAGCTGGCGGCACCGGTGGTCAAGCTGCGTGACGATCTGAAAGCCGGCGAAAAGGCCAAGGACAAGGCCAGGATCGCCGAGCTGAAAAAGAAACTCGCGCCCGAGGAAAAGAAACTGGACGCGGCCGTCGAAAAATTCACCAAGAACTACGACGAGATGAAAGTCCTGGTCGCCAACCTGCGCAAAACCTGGGACGCGGTGGCAAAACTGCCCTGATCCGATCCAAGCCCCCGGCCCGGCTCGATACAGGCCCGAAACCGGCCCCGCCCCCCTTTTCATCTCTTCGGAAAATACTTCGGGGGGTGCGGGGGGCAGCGCCCCCCGCCCGGGGGGGGGGGGGGGGGG
>NZ_JAIUZI010000001.1 GCF_020171285.1 Seohaeicola saemankumensis | reverse complement strand
GGTTCAAGTCGCGCCATCTGCGCGTCCGTCAGCCAGAAGAGATCAGACATGTTCACCGCTCGTTTTCCGCGCGGTGAATCATGCAGTCACCAGAAAATCAATGGGTCCTGACCCTAAGGCCCGGCGCAAGACAAGGTGCCAAATCCGCTCACTCTCGACAAAAAAGCGAAAATGGTGATTTTTTCGGGCTGAAAACGATATGATTGGGTACCGCGATTGATCGTCGACCCGAGGAGGAAACCATCAATGCGCCTTTTTCACCTGAGATCAGTATGTGCTGCGCTGGTCTTTGCCCTGTCCTTGGGGACAATGGTCAAATCTGACCCTTTGACAGAACGGGGGATTGATCCGCAGACTCTGGAATTGATGGTTTCAGAGCTGTCGACGGATCTGAAGTATACCCGGTTTGCCGAAGTTGAGGTGGTAACGGGCGATGAAACCTTCAATGACCGGTTTCTTATCGAGTTTGACCCCAGGACGCCGGCCGGAATCGACCTCGTGCTCAAGTTCGAAGAGCAAGGGCCAAATGTAGCCTCGCCTCGGAGGTTGCGCAAAATTCTTGAAAACCGCATGCGGTTGCAGCATCAAATTCGGTCTTTGCAAGTCAGATACGATCCCGAAAGCGTGGAACTGGTGTCCTCAACGGGGCGTCGCGCAGTGATGAACTTCCGGTACTCGCCGTTTGCGCTTCCGCAGGACATTGCCTGGATGCGGTTCCTTGAAGGTACGATCTGGATCAATGGCAATGAAGTTGAGCGTATTCGCCTCGAACTGGACGAAGGCCGCACCTTTATGCACGACGGCTCCAGGGTCACTGGCTATTCCATGGATGTCAGCTTTTCCCGGGCACCGAACGGAATTGACGTGATTCAGGACACCGTAAACGTGGTCGAGGCCACTGATGTGTTGCTCGGGCTTGTTCCAAACGGCGGGCCGTTTGTGTCAACGACGCGTTCTACCGCGATCAAGTACGTTGATGAAGATGGTACGGATGTCACCCCTGCGACGGCAGCGGTCCCGTCCGGCGTGGACTTGACCAAGTTCGATGAGCCTGTTCGTGTCAAGGTCGACCGCGTCTTCCCGATTTGGGGCAGCGAAGCCCGTGCTAGGGGATTCGAGATTCCGAAGCCATTCGGCGTCAGTCTGATGTACACGGATCTGACGACATACCTCAATTTCACCAGTTTCGAAATCAACGGGATAAGAGAGCCTATTGAGGCCATTTTCAGCCCGAACGGGTCCGGCATCAATATCGAAGCGAAGAACCCGCAAATTCGGGTTGACTGGTTTCCACTTCCGTTCCTCAACCTCATGGGGCTATTGGGAAAAATCAACGCCAAAGGGCATCTCAAGATCAGAACGACGGGCTTGGGTCAGTTGGTCGGGTTGCCGCCGGTCATCGAGGAAACAATCAACATCAACTCCTACGTATTTGGGGGCGGTCTGACGGCGGCCGGCGGATGGCGCAACTATTTTGGCTCGGTTACTGCGACAGCAATGACGACTGTCACAGATGACGCGGGTACGAATTCGACGGCCTACACCGTTACCCCCATGGTCGGCTATTATTTCCCCAAGCATCGGCTTCGGGTGATGGTCGGAGCGGAATGGCTCAAGCTGGAGAGTGCCATGGTCGGCACGATCCCGGTTCCAGGGGGACAGCCCGTGAATTTCAACATCGGCCTTGAACATGAAGAGTGGGCCGCAAGGCTGGGTGTCTACAAGGAGTTCGGAAACAACTTTGAGCTGACAATCACCGGAACCCACGGCGACACCCGAAAAGGGTTGACGGCCATGTTCGGATATCGATTCTGATTTCGACGCTGAACTGTGCTTGCAAAGACGCGTCCATCGCACGCCCCGGAGGATGAGAGTAGAGGGATGGAGCACTCCAAAATCGGAATGCCGGTGAAGCGAGGCAGAAACCTGTTTTTGTCGGCCCTTGCCGCGGCCGTCCTTGTTTCTTGCTCGGGTATCCAGCGGGAACCAATTTCGCTGGGTGACCTGGAAAACCCGCAGGTGCCGAACATCGAAAATGCGCGCTTCTGGGCGGACGCGCCACCTGACAACATAGGCGAGCTTGTTCAAAACCTTGAACAACAACGCCGGGCTTCCGGTCTGGTCGGCAGGCACACGACGCTTGCGGTTTCAGGAGGGGCAGAGAACGGTGCGTTCTCCGCCGGCATTCTTGCGGCTTGGAGCGACAGTGGTACGCGCCCTGTGTTCATGACCGTAACGGGCATCTCTACTGGTGCGTTGGTGGCACCGTTTGCGTTCCTGGGGTCGGAATATGATGACGACCTTCGCCGCTTCTATGGTGGTTTGAGTCCAAATGAGGTCTTCTCTCTTCGCTCGATCTTCGGTGTTCTGCCACAGGCAAGCCGCTACAGTTCGAGCCCCTTGCGCAGGACGATAGAGGAATACGTGACGCCCGAGTTCCTTTCCGCAATCGGAAAAGAACATATGAAGGGCCGACGACTTCTGGTTCAGACGGTCAGTCTGGACGCACAGCGCGCGGTTGTATGGGACATGGGCGCGATTGCAGCAAGCAACGCCCCGAATGCGACTGAAGTCTTTGTAGACGTCCTGATGGCATCTTCCGCCATGCCGGGCCTGTTCCCGCCGGTCTTGATTGACGTGGCAACTCCCGAAGGAGCACGCGATGAGCTTCATGTGGATGGCGGGGTTGTTTCGCAGTCCACCTACATAGGTGCGTGGCGAAGGAGTGTCAGGGTATCTGGGCAATCCCAGGTTTTCCTGATCCGAAACGGCAAAATCACACCCGAGGGCGAAATCACCAAGCCCACGCTTCCC
Organism: Seohaeicola saemankumensis; assembly: GCF_020171285.1. GTDB lineage: Bacteria > Pseudomonadota > Alphaproteobacteria > Rhodobacterales > Rhodobacteraceae > JAIUZI01. The sequence goes on along the minus strand of NZ_JAIUZI010000001.1, from coordinate 778,414 downwards.
GCGATTGCCGAACGATCGCTTTCGACCCTGGTCAAGAACCAGGGCGCAACAGAACTGGAACTTGCGTACAAAATCATGCGCACAACAGGAAGCACGTACAGGGTGGCGTGGATCGGCGAGGATTTTCAGGAAGACCTGGACGAACCGTTCGACCCCAAGTACATGCAGGCCCTTTTTCAATATGGGTATGACACTTTCAAGTCTGGGACTCTTTGGCGTTCTGGACCGCCGAAATAGCCCGAGGTTCCTGCCCCCCATATTGGTGTTAGAAAAATGCGTCTCGCATGGCCTACTTGGTAGTTTAGGCCTGTTGACCAGACGTATTCAGACCCGGCGTCGGGTGTACCTCAAGCAGGTAACTGCGATAGAGACCAGCTTGGATATCGGACGAGGAACGGGCGTTATTGAACGCTTCCCCCAAGCCGCCGGTGCCCCGAACCTGCCCAAACGCTCCAACCACCGGCTTGTTATGGATTGGATTTTCTGGATAGCCCGCACCGGTGCGCCGTGGCGCGACATACCGGACTGGTTAAGTGTTTTCCGACAACTCCGGCGCGGGTCGCTGGCCGGGCTGGGGCAGACATCATGCAGATGTGGAACCTGATTGAATGACGGTTGTCCAGCTTGGTCGTTCATTTATATGTGCGGCATGCAACTTGACTACTCTGAGAAAGAACGCGACCAGCTGCGTCTTTGGCGTAGACGGCGAACGACGTTTGACTGGTTCTATTATCCAGAACCGCTTCAGCGTGTTCATCAGGCACTTTTGACTCATCGGGAACCGTGGAGCACACGCGCACTGGCCACCTATACGAACCTTTCTCAGACCTCTGTTCGTCGGCAGTTGGACATACTGTTTGCTGGAAATGCGATTGAGCGTACCGACAAGGGAGTAAGAATCAACAAGGTGCAACTCGCCTTCAACGTCAGCTTTCACAGGGCCATCGACGAGTTCATCCATGGAGGGTGTCATCTGAACCCGGAACTTGTCAGCCTGCTCAAGAAAAAATACGGCCCCGAAAGCGCAAACTTCGACATGTTGGAAAACCATGTGTGGTGGCCGGTAATTGAAAAGTCAGAGGGTTGAACGCCTTATCCTCGGCCATTTCGGGCGACCGCCGCTAGCTGTCCCATCGCATCTACGGATGGAACAGGTTGCCACTACTGGACAAATCAGGCGACCCCAAGACAAAGGGTTTGACCAATGTCGCGGAGTCACACGACAGGCTGGCGCGCAAAAATCCTGCGTGTCGCGCGCCAATTTTTTTGTAGGGCAATTGGACTACGCTTCAGCCCCTTGAAAACAGCTTGTCATTCAAGACTGTCCCGCCCCTAGAGTTCGTCCGCTCGAACCCGGAAAAAGATCGTGTACAGCGTCGGAACGACGATCAGCGTCAGGACGGTGGCAAAGCTCAAGCCGCAGATGATAACCACCGCCAAAGACTTGAAGAACGGGTCCCACAACAGCGGCATGACACCCAGAACCGTCGTCAGAACACCCAGGGAAACAGGACGCACGCGCGAAACCGAGGCATCCACAACGCTTTGCAGTCGCGCCTTCCCGCTTGCGATCTGGGTATCTATCTCGTCAATGAGAACAATGGCGTTCTTGATAAGCATCCCGGTCAGGGACAGGACGCCAAGAATGGCCATAAACTCCAACGGAGTGCCCGTCGCCGCGAGCCCCCACACCACGCCGACCAGCGCAAGCGGAACGGTAAGCCAGATAATCAAGGGCTGGCGAACCGCGTTGAAGAGCAACACCACCACAACGATCATTGCACCAAACCCAAGCGGCATGGTCGCAGCAAGGCCGTTGTTTGCCTCTTGGGAGTCGCCGTATTCGCCCTCCCACTTCAACTCGTAGCCGGGAGGAAGTTCAATTTCTTCGACCAACGGGCGCAACTCATCGAATACGTCACCCGAGAGACGATCTGGCGGATTGTCGGCCTGCGCGGTAATGGCCAGTTGCCGGTTTACGCGCCGCAAGTTGCCGGGTTCGAACACAAGATCAAAACGATCGACAACCTGTGTTATTGGAACATAGGTGTTCGCAACACTGCTGAACACCTGCACGTTGCGCAGTTCTCCGATGTCGTCCCGATACTCTTCGAAGGGTCGCATCGTGATATCCAGCAGTTCGTCGCCTTCGCGATAGATGCCGATGTTCGATCCATTAAGATGGCCATAAATGGCTTGTGAAATCTCGCTCTGACTCAGATTGAGGCGCCGCGCATTTTCAATATTGATGACTGGGCGGATCACCTGCACCTGCTCGCGCCAATCATCCTTGATCGCGATCGCTCCGTTCTCCGCGAATATTTCCTTGGCTTGTTCTGCGAGCGTTCGGAGGACAACGGCATCGGGACCGCTGAACCGCGCTTCGATCTTTGAGCCGCCACCGGGCCCCAGAACGAATTTCCATACCTTGGAGTTGGATGCGAGATAGTTTTCGTCAATCCACTCTTGAACGAGTGGCTGCAACGTGTCGATGGTCCGGAAGTCATCAACATCTACCAAAATCTGACCATAAGCCGAATTCTGATCCTCGCTGGCGTAAATCAGCATGAACCGCGTGTGGCCACCGCCGACAACAAGATTGGTTCCGGTGACACCCTCCAGCCCCCTAAGGTGCTCGTCGATTTCCAGCAAATCATTTCGGGTTTGCTCGATATCCGTTCCCTGCGGGAGGAAATAGTCGACCACAAACTGGGCCCGCGTACTGTTTGGAAAGAAGCCCGGTGGCACCAGCGCCAGCCCAAGAACTGCTGACACAAACAGTCCAAACACAGCAGCAACAGTCACATAGCGAGCCTTGATGGCGCGGGCCAGCACCGAGCGGTAGCCGGTGAGGATCGCATTCTCCTTCTGAGCTTCAGAAGGTTTCCCGGCTTTCAAAAGCAGTGTGCAGAAATACGGTGTCAGCCAGATGGCGATCAGCCAGGAAAACAGCAGCGAGATCGAGATCGTCCAGAAAAGGCTGCCGGCGTACTCACCCGTGTTGTCCGGCGAAAAGCCAATTGGCGAAAAGGCGAGCAGACCAACAACCGTACCCCCCAGCAATGGCCATTTCGTCTGGTTCACAACTGCGATCGAGGCTTCTCTGGCGTTTTCACCCCGTTGAACACGCACCAGGGTGCCTTCGACCACAACGATCGCGTTATCGACCAGCATGCCAAGTGCGATGATCAGGGCACCAAGCGAAATTCGCTGCATGTCGAGGCCATACATATACATGCCTGCAAGCGTACCCGACACGGTGACCAAGAGTATCCCGCCCATGAGAATGCCTGATCGCAAGCCCATGAAAATGAGAAGCGTTCCCACAACGATAACGAGCGCGAGGACGACGTTCATGACGAAATCGTCAACCGACTCTTTCACCGAAGTGGACTGGTCCGAAATGGGAACGATCTCGATGCCATGCGGACGTTTGTTTGTGAGTTCGTGGATGCGTGCTTTTACTGCCTCGCCCATGTTGACGACGTTGCCGCCCAGCGTGTTGGAAATACCGATACCGATCGCTGGTCGGCCATCTCTGAACAAGAGCCGGCTGGCGGGCTCTTTGAAGCCACGACGGACAGTAGCTATATCCGACAACTTGAAGGACGCGCCTGTTGACGGGCTGGCGATTACGAGGTTCTCAATGGCTTCTACCGAATCAACAGCTGCCAGAGGTCGAACGTCTACTCTGAGAGAGCCGGATTGAATGGAGCCGGCTGGCAATACCAAATTCTGTGACTCGAGCACCTGTGCAATCTGCTGGGTAGAAATCCCCAGTTCGACCAAACGGGAGGCCGAATACTCGACATAGATGACTTCATCCTGAACGCCGTTGAGGATTACCTTGGATACGCCATCAACTGTTAGCAGGTCACGCTGCAACTCCTTCGCGTAGTCACGCAATTCCGTGATGGAGAACCCATCACCTACGATAGCAAAGTACAGAGCATAAACGTCACCAAAATCGTCATACACCTGTGTTTCCAGAGCATTTGGTGGCAGCTTGGACTGTGCGTCCAGAATCTTGGCGCGCATTTGGGCAAAGCGCTGATTCAGTTGCGGAAAGTCGCGGGTTGTCTGGATCGTGAATTCAACCGTGACGGTGCTGACACCGGGTGACGAGACGGATTTCACCTCTTTGACGCCCTGCAATTCTTGAAGGGCGCTTTCGATGACCTCGGTAACTTCTTCCGCCACTTCCTCGGCTGTCGCACCCGGATAGGGAGTTATGATCTGCGCCTGCCGAATGATGAACTCGGGATCTTCAAAGCGGGGCAAATTATTGTAGCCGAACCAGCCGGCGAGAAGAATGAGCAGCGTGCAGAGCGCTGAAACAACGCGCTTTTCCACCGCGATCCAAGCGAGGTTCATTCGTTATTCCCCAACTTTCTGAATGGGGCGGACTTGCATTCCTTCTTGCAAGTCACCAAGTCCGGCCGTCACCACGATTTCGCCTGCCATTACCCCAGAGGAAACAACGACCCCTTCGGCCGTTGCGTCTCCGATCTGAACAGGGTGCCTGTGGACGGTATTGTTGGCCTTATCCAGTTTCCACACATAGGCGTCGCCACCCGGCGATGCCGCAAGCGCAGTTTGAGGCAACACGAAAATCTGGCTGTCGTTAACTTTGCTGGACACGAACACCCGTGCCACCATTCCTGGCAAGACGACCGCCTGGTCAGGCAGTTCTACGAGCAAACGTCCCCGATATGTCTGCGTGGCCGCATCTGCCTGGGTCGCGAATTCCACAAGTTCACCATCCAATCTCAGATCCGGCAAAGCGTCGAACACCACTTCATTCGTAAGCATTTCGAAGCCCGTTGCAGCCATGGCAACGATATCAGTGCCGGGCACATCAAAACCAACTTCCAGAGTTCTCAAATTCTGGATCAACGCGACGCTTTCTCCTGCCTGAATGTTGGAAAAGTTCTTGATGTCTCGTCTTGCGACCACACCCGAAAAAGGCGCACGAAGAGTTGCGTCCGATACGCGGTCTTTGGCGGCTTGCAGTTGCGCTTTCAGGCCGCGGATCGACGCCTCTGCGGCGATGATCTCTTCCGGGCGCCCACCTATTTGTCCAATTGCCAACTGATTGCGCTGTGATCTCAGGTCTGCCTCGGCAACACGGTAAGCGGCAAGGCTTTGTTCTAGCTGTGCTGCGGACACAACTTCACGCTCAACGAGTTGAAGGGTTCTTTCATACTCGTCTTTGGATTGATCGCGTCTTGCTGCAGCGGCTTCAACGTTGGCTTCCAAAGCAGCAATTTCTTCGGGCCGGGCGCCCGATCGCAACACCAGAAGATTGGCTTCTGCTTCTTCGATGCGAGCTTCCAGTTGAGTCACTTCTGCTTCAAAGTCGCGACTGTCCAGTTTCGCCACCACATCACCTTCGGCGATGCTGGCAGAGGCACGAATGGGCAGTTCAATGACGCGTCCGCTCATCCTAAAGGATAGCTCAACCTCCTGAGAGGGGTATGCAATCGCCGGGTACGTGCGCTCCAACAAAAAGTTCGATGCAACAATCTCTTGTACTTTGACTGGACGAACTGTCGTCTCTACCTGCTGTGCAAACGCTTCTCCATGAAACAAAACGACCAACGACATTGCTGCGAGCCGAGCCGAAAACCTTGAAGCCTGCATTGTCCATTCCTAGTAATTTTCCGGTATTTTCTCACCTTACCCATCGGGTCGCTGCTGTAAACACAGCCAGACACGCACGTTGAACAACCATGATTGTTTTACTTGCTCATGGGCGCTGCTGGAGATGGCCGAGCCAGATTGGCTCAACGTGACCACCCAACTCCCTTACTGTACCGAGGCGATGGACGGTTCTAAAGTGATCGTCATCAAGGCAAAATGAGTAAGAGCTTGCACGGAAAATCCTACGCAGATCTGGCTATGTCCCGCGCCGATGCCGAAGCGGAAAAACTGATCGGCATCGTTCGCATTGCGACTTCGATAATACTGGGCCTTTCGATCATCGTGATGGCTCAAAGCGCGAGCGAGCGCAGCGCAGCTGACCATGCCAGTGCTGTCTTGGCCGCTGCGGTTGTTTTCACTTATTTCTTGCTGGGTCTCGCCTCGATCACTGTCGTTCGCGCCCGGCGCCTCAAGCCATGGATGTCATGGGCATTTGGAATTGCCGATGTTGCTCTTGTCCTGGCGAACCTGCATATCGCCGCGCTTTTGCGAGATGCGGATTCCTCTGTGATGCTGTCGGCACCAGCGTCATTTTTTGCGGTTCTGGTCTTTGTGTCCCAGCTCTTGAGATTTCGGCCGAATCTCCAGATTTTTCTCACAGTCTTGTTGGTCGCTGGCCTCGGTCTCGCGACACTTGCCAGGATCAGCCCATCTCTGGACGCAAGTGATCTTGAATTTCTAGCAGACAATTTCGAGCTGCCCCCCAACATCGCGCGGCTTGTGATCATTGCCATGATCGGAAGCATCTGCATTTTGGCCGTGTGGCGCGCCCGCAATCTTGTATGGGACATCTCGCGTCAATCCGAGGTCAACAGAAATATCACCCCGTTTCTGCCGCAGGAACTCAGGTCTGATTTGAGCGACGCGCGGCTTGCCTATCTGAAAAAGGGACGGTCTGCCGAGGTCGTTGTGATGTTTGTCGACATCCGGGGCTTTACCGCGCTTGCGGAACATATCGGTCCAGAGGAGACAACCCGCTTGCTGACGGGTTTTCGAGAGTTGGTCGTAAACCTGGTACAATTGCACGAAGGGCGTATAGACAAGTTTGTGGGCGACGGGGTCTTGATCGTATTTGGCCTCGATGGCTCACTGGATCAGGCAGCCAGGAATGCCATCAGCGCGGCCGAGGGTCTTGGTCGGGCAATTGCGTCCTGGTCTAGGGAGCGCGCCGAAAAGAAGCAGCAGGCTGTCGACGTCGTCATCGCAGTACATGCCGGACGCGCCATTGTCGGTGCTATAGGCGACGAACACCATCTGGAGTTTGGCATCTTTGGCAGTGTCGTAAACGAAGCGTCACGCATAGAAGGCATCGCCAAGTCGCTTGAAATGCAAATCGTTGTATCTGATGCGGTTTTCTTGGCCGCCTCAATAAACCCGAAAAACTGGCAGGACCTCGGATCCCGGCAATTGCGGGGAAGAACCGCGCCTTTGAGGCTCTTCGGAAGCACTCGAAAAGGCCCGATTGGCGAGGTTTCATCTTCCATATCCGAAATCTCATAGCAGTGGACACCTCCTTTCATTGACCCGCATGCAGATTTTCAACGGAACCAAAGCCAAAGCATCAGGTAATTCCGATACTTGTGATCTATTGGGATCAAGCGAATGTCTCTCAAAGTGCAAGTCATGACCATAAGAACTGCAAAGTTTTCGCTGGCAGCCGTACCGATGACGAATGCTGCTTCGGAAACGCTTGATCGAACTGTACCGGCTCTCATCCTTCACACACGCCCTGCAGCAAAAGCCGAGCAAACGCATCACACTCTGGTCATGACGACCAGCACCGAAACCTTGCCCGGAAAAGAAGCGGTGACAACTCAAAGCACCTGTGTAAGCTGTTGGTAAAACAAGAAGACTGTTCGTTCGATAGACGACGTTGCAGTTGCCAGAGACGGAGAAATCATGAACTCGGATGCCGCATTTGTTTTCGCACTGATTGGCATTGCAGGCGCAATGATGGCCAGCAACAGGGTGAGGTTTGATCTTGTCGCCATCATCGTGGTTCTGGCGCTCATCCTGTCCGGGACTCTGACCACTGATCAGGCGCTATCGGGTTTCGGAAGCCCGGTTGTCATCATGGTTGCTGCCCTTTTGATCATTGGCGAAATGCTTGACCGAACCGGTGTCGCACATTCAATCGGCAACTTGATTCTGAAGCATGGAGGGACAGGCGAAAACAAATTGATCGTTTCGCTCATGATTGGCGCCGCGCTCTTGGGCTGCGTCATGAGCTCGACCGCGATTGTCGCCATATTTATTCCCATCATCCTGCGCGTTGCTGCGGAAACAGGGATGGCGCAATCCAGATTGCTCTTGCCGATGTCCTACGCGGCGTTGATCAGCGGTATGCTTACACTGATCGCGACGCCTCCCAATCTCGTGGTCAGTGACTCACTTTCCGAAGCCGGATACGAACCGCTGGGGTTTTTCAGTTTTTTCCCGCTTGGCCTCGTCATCCTGATTGCGGCAATTTTCTATATTTCCGCAGTTGGAAAACGGTTATTGCCCGACCGCAAGGAAGAGTCAGAAGACTCTCAAGCTATTCCAGCGCATGGTCGAAAGTCAGCACTCACGATGCTTGAGTCTTACGGCCTTCTGGATCGTTTCTATCTCTTTGAGGTGATCAAGAACCCAGAGCGCGAGCTGGGTGAACTGTTCAGTGGGCTTGATGCCCGCATCATGGCCCGGCATCGACCCTCAAAGAAAAAGGCAAACGCGGATGCGTTTGTCCCGGAAATGACATTGCTGGTTGGTGATCGATTGCTCGTGGTCGGAGATCGGGCGAATATCGATCGGCTGGATGCGCTCCCAGAATTTCGAATGATCCGGCAGATCACAGAAAAAATCGATGAATTCGAGGATTCTGCAAGCATTGCCGATGTGCTCGTGCATCCCGAATCTAAACTGGTGGGAAATTCCGTTCGGGGCACCGGCTTTCGCGATGTCTACGGTGTAGACGTGGTTGGTGTGGTTCGTGGCGACGGCATTCCTGAAAACCCGTTCGACTTGACGCTCCGCTCAGGCGACCGCCTGATGATTACCGGAGCGAGCGACAAAATTGATGCTCTGACCTCCCGAAACCACGACTTTGTTGTCCTGAATATCCCGAAGGAACAGCTGACTGCCCCGATCGCCAAGGACAAATTCGCCACCGCACTTGCCATTCTTGCAACCATGGTCGTGCTAAGCGTCAGCGGAATTGTTCCGGTTGTTGCTGCCGTACTGATTGCCGCGACCGCAGCGGTTCTATTCCGCACATTGAGTGCGGATCGCGCATATCGTTCGATCCACTGGAGTAGCATCGTTCTTGTGGCCGGGATGTTACCGCTCGCCGACGCACTTCAACGAACCGGCGGGGCCGATATCGTTGTTGAGGCGCTCTTCGACGTCGTCGGCGACTCTTCACCATATCTGATGATGGCCACTCTTTTTCTGATCACGGCAGCGCTAGGATTGGTGTTGTCGAACACGGCTTCGGCGGTGCTCGTTGCTCCTATCGCCATAACGGCTGCGGAATCTCTGGGGGTTTCACCCTATCCGCTTGCTATTTGTGTCTTGATCGCAGCGTCAGCCGCGTTCTCGACCCCAGTTTCGACGCCCGTGGTGACGCTGGTTGTCGCGCCTGGTGGATATCGCTTTGCGGACTTCCTAAAGGTCGGCATCCCTCTGACCTTTGTGGTTGGTGTGATTACCGTCGGTTTGGCTCCGATCCTCTTTCCCCTGTAATGAAAGACCTTTCGCAATTTCGCATGGAAGAAGCTCTGAGGAAGCTCGAGTTCTCCCAGGTTGATGCCGCAACGGTACCTCATTTAGGTGGCCTGGGCCTCGACGGCCAAAGGCTTTTCCCAGACCAGGGTTGAGTGCCGGCGGCTCGCGATGCAAAAGCCGTTCTACAATCCCAAACGTCGGCATCAGACCCTTGCCATGCGGACGCCAAACGAGGCCTTCGAATTTGCAGCGTATACCGATCAGATTCCACTGGGTCGATACAGAGGTAGCGACGGGCATCCCTACGGCCCTAAATGGCTGCCAGCACACCAGCCAGCAGGATTATGGCCACCAAAGCCACAAACGGGATCACTACCGCAGTCACAAATATGTCAAGGTAGCTATCGCCATGAGTAAGCTTTGAAATCGCCAAGACGGTAATGACCGCGCCATTGTGAGGAAGTGCGTCCAGCGCCCCGGAAGCGACGGATGTGACCCTGTGCATGGCCTCCAAAGAGGTCCCCGTGCTTTCAGCCATTGTTCTGAAAGATTCTCCAAGCGCGTCCAGTGCGATACTCATTCCCCCCGAAGCCGATCCGGTCATTGCGGACAGAGAAGTCACTGACATTGCGACCGAAACCAACGGGTTTCCACCGCTTGCGGACATCAGGCTGTCCGTAACAAGACCAAAGGCCGGCAGAGCCGCGATCACACCGCCAAATCCGACAAGGCTGGCAGTGTTGAATATGGGAAGAATAGAGGCGTCAGCTCCCTTATTGAGCGTCTTTCGCAAATCTCTGTAGTATGCCCAGTTGGCGGCAATCAGGAACAAAATCGACGCTGTCAACGCGACGACGATTGCCCAGACGCCGCGAACAGCTTCAATGGATGTTTCGCCAAAAAGCGGCAATGCCAGATATTCAGTGTCAAGTCTTGGCACCAGCAATTCCACAAAAAGCAAGTTTACCAGAACCACGATGATTATCGGAGCGAATGCGAGAGCTACACCGGGCTGCGCAGGGTGCTCTTGCACGGCTTCAATTTCATTCAGATCAAAACCTTCGTTCTGGGCCTGTGTCCGCATGTCCCTGCTTGGAGGCAAAACTGCATCTTCATGATTTCCATAACCTTCTCCGGCACGCATCGCAGCGGAAGCCCTGCGGTTCAGCCACAGCATACCGAACCCAAACATGATCGCGGCGGCGATGATGCCCAACCCGGGCGCGGCAAACGCGGTGGTTCCGAAATAGGGCATCGGAATGGCATTTTGAATCGCCGGAGTTCCCGGCAGTGCCGACATCGTAAAGGTAAACGCCCCCAGTGCGATGGCTCCGGGGATGAAACGTTTCGGCACTTTGGCATCACGAAACAACGCGGAAGCGATCGGGAAGATGGCAAAAGCCACGACAAACAAGGAGACCCCGCCATAGGTCAACACGGCACAGCAGATTACAACGGCAAGAATTGCATTGCCTGATCCCAGTTTCTTGACCACCCAACTGGCGATGGATGATGCGGAACCGCTGTCTTCCATGAGTTTACCGAAAATGGCCCCCAGAAAGAACAACGGAAAAAAGGCAAAAATGAAATCAGCTGTGTTCTGCATGAACACCTGAGTGTACGCGGCGATTGGGGGAAGCCCACCAGTCAAGACCGCAGCCAGTATTGCCATCAAGGGCGCCAGGATGAGCAGTGTCACCCCTTTGAAGGCCAAGAACATGAGCAGCAGAAGCGGGACGACGATCCCTAGCAATTCAACGGTCATGATGGCAGTAGCCTCTTGGTTCCCGGTTTGAGATGAGCGGGTTGAAGGCTATCCTCCCAAAACGGCTGTGGTGACCACGAGGGTTCGATACCAACCTGGCTGCCGTGCTCATCAAGCCATGTCGAAGCGGCGTTTCGTCCGATTTCGAACAGATGACGCAGAAAGGCCGGCTCCGCATTCAATTTGCTGGATGCTCCAAGATCGCAAAGCTCACTCTCTGCCCCAATGATATGAAGGCGCGAGTCGCGAAATGCTTCCCGGTCGAGGTTTTCGTGATGAATGATTTCCCAAAGGAACCCCAGGGAACGCAGCTCCTTGATCAGGCTGCTGTTGAACGTGATCTCGTTCAGCCTGTTGTCGATCTCGGCCGCCGTTGTCGGAATACCCGGGCGCTCGAAAGGGTTGATCTGTACGAGAATGATGTCCCGCGCGTCCGTTTCGTCGATCAAGGGAAACAACGGGGGGTTGCCCATGTAACCGCCATCCCAATAGGCCTCACCGTCGATTTCCACGGCTTTGAAGAGCTTTGGCAGACAAGCCGATGCCATCACGGCATCAACCGAAATATCCGGTTGTCGAAATATCTTGGGCCGCCCGGTTCGAACATTTGTCGCACACAGGAACAGTTTCACCGCGCGGGGGTCGTTCAACGCTTCGAAATCGAAACATTTGGACACGACTTCCTTCAGCGGGTTCACGTTCATTGGATTGAACTGATAGGGAGAAAGCACACGTCCAAAAATTTCAGATGCAAGGTAAGTCGGCGAAAAGTCGAGAGACCACCGACCAAGCCACCTGTCCAGCGGACCGCGTCTAATCGGGTTCATGCTCGCGCTGCGGCTGACCTGGTTCCAGTACCGCTCCAGCAACTCCCTTGCCCGATCATGACCGCCCTGGAAAATACCCTGCACGAGAGCCACGGCATTCATGGCGCCTGCGCTGGTGCCAGACACGCCCTGGATGTCGATCCAGTCCTCTTCCAATAGCCGATCGAGCACACCCCAGGTAAAAGCCCCATGCGATCCCCCGCCCTGAAGGGCGACATCGACCTTAATTTTTGCTCGTTTTTTTGCCATGAAATGTCACCTCGAACCTTCATTCAGCAATTGGAATTCGAACCGGAGTCATCAACTCTCAGCTCAGGTGTCACTAGCTGGAATGACCGTTGTGTACCAGCGCAGAACTCCTTGCCGGACGAACTTCGAGGCATGCTTTGTCGGAGAGGAAGAAAAATGGGCAACTGACTTGCCGGCAGGCATTTCTGGAACAAAATGTCAGTGCATGAGAAGTGCCGGAGCGATAAAGTCGAGCAGTCTCAGAACAAGAAGTAAAAGGATAATCTGCTTTGTCTTTCGTCTCCCATACAGCAGAATACCTGGCGGATATCATTGATTTTCTTGTCGTGATCCTTTTGGGGGGCGGGATTGTTTTTTTCCTGACACTCATGGTGCGGGACTTTGTCAAGAAAACCAGCCTTGAACAGATAACACATGACCTGCGCATCGGGCTCGGACGGCTGATCTTGCTCAGCTTGGAACTGCTGATTGTATCAGATGTATTGCACAGTATCGCCAGCCGAACATTGGAAGACCTCGGGATCGTGGCTTTGATCGTCGCCATCCGGGTATTCATGGCATACTTCCTGGACAAGGAACTGCATCGACTGGAGTCTAGGACCAAAAATGCAGATGCTGTGCAGACCGATGAAGCCGGGCGTTCCTCATAGGCCAAAAGAGCGACGAAAGCACTTTGTTGACGTCCTCGGAAAATGTCGCCGCCGCGATACGTGTGAAATGGCCAGATGCCTCCCAAAAGTCGCCTTGGGGACGGACGGAAGTTTTGCAATAGAAACTATTTTCTCATAATCTAAAAGGGTTGGCAGGGTCTGTCGCCTTTGGTTCCATCCCTCAAGGCGCGTCTTGGACGACCACGAAAACGAATAATCGGCGCGCCAAACGCGCTTGGGGGAGGCGACAAGATGGCGGCGTCAGAAAATACATCCGGGCATGGCACCGCACCCAACCTTTGGGTTTCTCTGGTTCCTATCGTTACGCTTGTTTGCCTGCTTTCTTGCGCCTACTACCTGTACGGCGATGATGCTGCTGGCGGAGCCAACCAGATTGCGTTGTTGTTCTCCGCTCTGACAGCCGCATTCATCGGCAGGTTTCATGGCTGGTCCTTTGAAGAAATGCGAGAAGCCGCCGTAGGCAGCGTGACAACAGGCATTTCTGCGGTCTTCATTCTGTTGGCTGTAGGGTCACTGATCGGTACTTGGGCCATGAGCGGCACATTGATTTCGATGGTCTACTGGGGCCTGAAAATCCTGTCGCCCGACTACTTCTATTTCACCGTGGTCATTATTTGCGCATTGGTGGCCCTCTGTATCGGGAGTTCCTGGACAGTTGCAGGAACAATCGGCATCGGGATGATTGGTATCTCCGAACAGATGGAACTGAATCCGGCAATCACCGCTGGGGCCGTCATTTCCGGTGCCTACTTTGGCGACAAATCGTCCCCTTTGTCGGATGCGACCAACCTCGCCACGGCTGCTGCAGGGGCGGATCTGTATCGCCATATCCTAGAAACGCTCTGGACTTCGGTCCCGACGTTGATCATCACGCTGCTGGTCTTCTGGTTTCTCGGGTCTCCGGGCGATTTTGACGCCTCCAATATGACCGCAGGTTTTGCGGAAGAGTTCAACGTATCGCTTGTGGCCTTTCTTCCGCTGGTTTTGGTTCTGGTCATGGCTGTGATGCGGGCACCGCCGTTTACAACCATCTTTTGCGGTGCCCTGTTCGGTGGCGTTCTCGCAGTCATCATCACTCCGGAAGCCGTTGTGGCGCTCGCTGCGGATCCGGAATTGCCTTACGGGTTCGAGCTTCTCAAAGGCGTGTGGACCGCGATGGCTCATGGCTTTGAATCGCACACCGGCGATCCGGAACTGGACCAGTTCCTGAGCCGCGGTGGCATGTATAGCATGCTGGGCACAATCTGGCTGATCCTGACCGCACTTTCATTCGGCGGTGTAATCGAAAAGATTGGAGTGTTGGACAGGTTGCTTGAACCGGTTCTCCGAACGGCCAAAACCACTGGCCGATTGGTCACCTCGTTGGTTGTATCGGCATTCGGTGCAAACGTCCTGGCGTCCGATCAGTACATCGCTATCGTGTTGCCCGGCAAAATCTTTCAGAAGGCTTTCAGGAAACACGGGTTGCGTCCGGAGGTCTTGTCACGGGCGGTTGGAGATTCCGCCACCGTGACGAGCGCCTTGGTTCCCTGGAACAGTTGCGGCGCATACATGGCGGCCACACTTGGCGTCGCCACGGTATCCTATGCGCCCTATGCGGTGTTCAACTTCGTAAATCCGCTGATCACCATCCTGTTCGCCTACACCGGCTTTCGAATGCTCTCACTGGAAACCAAATCCGAAGCCCCGGAGAGCAAAACCTAATTGTAGAATGAGAGCGTTGCAAGCAAGCGCGTATCCTCGATCTCACTGTGGTTCACCCGCAGATCAAAAGCGATGTTGTCATTGAACTCTTTTGTAAGACCGACATCCGCGTAGACCGCATCCTCGGCGAGATTTCTCGATCCGAAATCTGATCCAATCCCACCCGACAGCGTAAGATCCCAGGGAAGTCCCGAGTAAGCACCGCTCAGATAGAAGGTGTTGTAGTCGAAGTAGACCTCGCGCCAATATTTCAATCCGATTTCGGCATCATCGTTGATGTTGTAAGTTGCGCCCAGGTAGAACTCGCCATAGTCGGTTTTGTCATCCCGATAAAAGTATTGCACAAATCCGATATCAAGGTCCCAATTGCCAATCTGTGGTGCATATCCGATCGCGACATCAAACTCGATGTCGCTGACCCCTCCGAAACGGGCGTTGGATGCCCAGAACTCTAGATAGGCATCGCCGAACCCAAATACCACGTACGGCTGAACTGCGGGGCGGTCTTCGGTCTGCGTGAAACCCTTCGAGATATAGTTCGAAGTAAAGTCAACGCCGTAGCTGATGTCGATTTCTTGCGACATCGCCGGCGACGCAACCGCAAGCGGCAGCGCGGTTGCCAAACCGCACCAAACCGATGTGCGCCTTGCGAGAGGTTTTTCGTCAGTTTTTCCAAGCATAGCGAAAGTCTCCAGTGGCTTTGCAGTTTTGTTTTCAGTCACGGCCGGTCCGCCGATTGTGACCCGGGAATAAGTCCTGAGGGACACGTGCAAGGCCCCTCAGACACATGTTGAGAACAGGCAATCCTGGCGGCTCTTCTCCGCAACAGCATTCTTTTTTCTGCTGCCCCGTTCACAGCCAGCGCCAGCCAAAGATTTCCTTTGCCCCAGACAGAACCAAAGTGGGCAAAGCAGCGACAAACGCGCAGCCCAGCAGCAACTGCAAAGACAGTGAGGAGGTGCCCAGAACAAAATGGCCCGCAGGGGTATATACCGCGACCGCTGACAGCGCCAGCGAACATCCAACCGCCATCAGGAGTTTCGGATTGCCGAACGGCGATCTGCGGAACAGTGTCGTGGTCGTGCGCGCATCGAATACATGCCATATCTGGGCGAACATGATGGTTACGAACGCCATCGTTTGCGCCGTGGCGAGATCGAGATCGAGACTCAGACCCTCTTGGAACGCCAGATAACTCACCCCGCCAACGGCAAGTCCACGGATCAGGATGCGCTCTTTGAGACCGCCTGCGAAAATGTCCTCGTCTCGAGCCCTTGGCTTTCGCTGCATGATATCGTCCTCGGCTTTCTCAAAGCCAAGCGCCAGAGCCGGGATACCGTCCGAAACAAGGTTGACCCACAGGATCATCAAGGGGGTGAGCGGCATAAGAGGGTCCGCCCCCATCAGCATGAAGGCAAACAGAATGGTGGAAACCTCAGCGACGTTGGCGGTAAGAGCCTGGCGCACGAATTTCAGCAAGTTATCGTAAATTCGACGGCCTTCCTTGACCGCCTTCACGATGGTCGAGAAATTGTCGTCGAGCAGGACGAGTGCGGCACTGTCCTTGGCGACCGAGGTTCCGGTGATCCCCATCGCCACACCAATATCGGCCTTGCGTAACGCCGGCGCGTCGTTCACGCCGTCCCCGGTCATTGCCGCGACTTCGCCGGTGTTCTGCATGGCCGTCACGATCCGCAGCTTGTGTTCCGGCGTGACGCGCGCGAACACGGCAGCGTGCGGTACGATCTCCTCGAGTTCCGCATCGCTCATTTGGTCAAGCTCGGCGCCCGTGTGCACCGTCTGGGCATCGCTTGTCTTGATGCCGATCTGCTCAGCGATCGCTTGCGCCGTCTTGGCATGGTCGCCAGTGATCATCACGGTCCGAATGCCTGCGCTTGTCGCATCGGCAACTGCGTCCCGCACTTCGGGGCGCGGCGGGTCCATGATGCCGTGAATGCCAATCAGCACAATGTTCTGCTCTGGGTCTTCCGGATCAAATGTGCCTTCGTCGTCGGTGCGTCGGAAAGCTACGGCAAGTGTCCGCAAGGCTCTTGATCCGAATTCATCGATGACAGCCTCAATCTTTGCGCGCACCTCATCTGTTAGCGGATGCAATTCGCCATCCATGAAAACAGCCTTGGCGCGCGACAGGGTGACGTCTGGTGCGCCTTTGGCAACGAGATATTGCTCACCGCCGGGCAGCTTGACATGAACGCTCATCATCTTTCGCGTGCTGTCAAACGGGAAGCTTTCAAGCGTTTCGACGCTTTCCTGCTGCTGCTCGCGAGACAAGCCCACCTTGGCAGCTGCAACGACCAGCGCGCCTTCCGTCGGGTTCCCTTGAACCGACGGACGCCCATCCTTCATAACCAGTTGTGCGTCATTGCAAAAAGCTGAAATGTTCAGCATCTGGCGCAGGCCAAACTCTTCGTTGATATCCGCAACGTTTCCGTCCGCATCAACAAAATCGCCAGTCGGGTCAAAGCCCTCTCCGGTTACATCCCAGCTCTTGCCACCTGCCCAGACCCGCATCACCTGCATCTGGTTTTGAGTCAGGGTCCCGGTTTTGTCCGAGCAGATTACCGAAGTGGTGCCGAGCGTTTCCACAGAAGACAGCTTGCGCGCCAACGCGTTTTCGCTCGCCATTCTTTGAGACCCAAGCGTGAGCACGATGGTCACGACTGTCGGCAATCCCTCCGGGATTGCAGCAACCGACAGGGAGATACCCGTACTCAGCATCTCGTTCAGGTCCATGCCCTGGAAAATACCGATGCCAATCACAACGGCCACAACGGCCAGCGCCGCACCGATCAGAACTTTCGAAAGCTTTTCAATGCGCACCTGAAGTGGCGTTTTCGGATCTTCCGCCGTGGCCATCAGATGGGCGATATGCCCGACTTCGGTCGCCATGCCAGTCGCGGTCACAACGCCTTCACCCGTGCCCGCCGTGACCTTCGTGCTCATAAAGCCCATATTCAGCCGGTCAGCCAAAACGAGGTTATCGTCCGAGATTGGCAAGGTGTGCTTGTCGACAGGTTCGGACTCGCCGGTCAAGGCGGCTTCGTCCACCGCCAGCCGCGCCGCCTCGCAGAACCGAACATCAGCGGCGATGATGTCGCCGGCCTTGAGACGCAGAACATCACCAGGAACGATGCTGGCTGCCGGGATCTCAACCCAGTTGCCGTCCCGTTTCACAAAGGCCATCGGAGCGGCCATGTCTTTCAGTGCGGCCAGGGACTGCGCTGCGCGGAACTCCTGAAAAAAGCTGATCATCGCGTTCAGCAACACGATCACCGCAATGGCAACGGCATCCACCAGGTGATCCGTGTAGAAGGAAATCGCCGCACCAACCATCAGGATGATCAGCAGCGGGCTTTTGAACTGTTCAAGGAAAAGCAGAAGCGGCGACACTTCGGCCGTGTCTTCCAGCTTGTTTTCTCCAACTCGCTTCAGAGTGCTTTCAGCCTCTCCAGAGGAAAGACCCCGCCCCACATCTGATGACAACGCCTGCGTAACATCCTGCGAAGAATAGGCCCACGGTGCGTCCGCCGGCGAAGCCAACGTTTCGGTGTTTTCTGGTGTCGCGTTCATTGGGTGCTCCGAAAGGCAGGAGAGATGTTTTGATCCCCAGCGCCGACGCCGGGGATCATTCGTGTTTTATCAGATCAGGACGGAACCAATTCCAGCTCGGCCACGGAGGTGGAGATAGTCGTTCCCGCCTCACCACGGATGGCGGCTTCGATGTCCTTGAGAGAGCAAATGATGGCTTTGTTTCCTGTCGCGCGGGCAAAATCCTGTGCCGCACCGACCTTTGGCCCCATGGAACCACCCGGGAAATCGAACGCGTCCATCATGTCGGGAGAGGCTTTCCGTATCGCCTTTTGCTCGGGTGCGCCCCAATCGAGGAAAACCGCCTCGACATCGGTTGCAACCACAAAAACATCGGCGTCGATTTCCGTGGCCAACATGGACGAGCAATTGTCCTTGTCGATCACGCATTCAACACCGGTCAGGTGCCCTGCCCGGTCGTACATGGTCGGTATGCCGCCACCACCGGCGGCAATCACAACAGAGCCGTTTTCCAGCAGCCACCGGATCGGCCTGATCTGAAAGATACGCTTGGGTGCGGGCGAGGGAACGACGCGACGCCATTTGTCGCCGTCCGGCTTGATCGACCACCCCTTTTCCTCTGCGTTCTTGCGCGCCACGTCTTCCGAATAAACCGGGCCAATAAACTTGGTCGGGTCATCGAATGCCGGATCGTTCGGATCAACCTCGACCATGGTCAGGACTGTGGCAAGAGGTTTGTCCGGTGCCAGAAGGTTCCCCATCTCCTGCTCAATCATGTAGCCGATCATGCCCATGGTCTCGCCGACGAGCACGTCCAGCGGATACTCATCGACCTCGGTATAGGCCGCTTCCTGAAGGGCCAGAAGGCCGACTTGCGGCCCATTCCCATGTGTAACGACCAACTCATGCGCTTCGGCGAGCGGGGCCAGCGCCCGCGAGGCGATCTGGACGTTCTCGCGCTGGTTCTCCGCCGTGAGCGCCTGCCCACGACGGAGTAGCGCGTTGCCCCCAAGTGCGACAACGATCCTCATGTCTCAGGCTCCCAGGGTGGCCACCAGAATGGCCTTGATGGTGTGCATCCTGTTTTCGGCCTGTTCGAACGAGATATTCATCTCGCTTTCAAAGACTTCCTCGGTCACTTCCATCTCGGAGATACCGAACTTGTCAAAGATGTCCTTGCCGACCGCTGTTTCCGTGTTGTGAAACGCCGGCAGGCAATGCATGAACTTCACAGCCGGGTTCCCGGTGCGCTTCATCAAGTCCATGTTGACCTGATAAGGCGACAACAGCTTGATGCGCTCTTCCCAAACTTCCTTGGGTTCGCCCATCGACACCCAGACATCGGTATGCACAAAGTCTGCGCCCTCAACGGCATTCAAATCATCGGTGATCGTGATCCGCGCCCCGGACTTCTCAGCGCGTTCAGCCGCCAAGTCGCGAATGTCCTGATCTGGCTGTGTCTCCTTGGGTGAAATCATACGCACATCACAGCCCATGATCGCACCAAGCATCAGCAACGAGTTGCCCATGTTCGACCGGCAATCGCCGGAGTACGCGTAGACGATATCCCGGCGCGGACGATCGGTGTGCTCCAGCATGGTCAGCATGTCGGCCAGCATCTGTGTCGGATGCCAGTCATCGGTCAGACCATTGTAGACCGGCACACCGGCATAATCCGAAAGCTCCTCGACCATATCCTGGCCAGAGCCGCGAAATTCGATCGCATCGAACATTCGGCCCAGCACGCGGGCCGTGTCCTTCATCGACTCCTTGTGCCCAATCTGTGATCCTGACGGGTCAAGGTAGGTGATGTTCGCACCCTGATCATAGGCCGCCACCTCGAACGCACAGCGGGTCCGGGTCGACGTCTTTTCAAAGATCAGACAGATGTTCTTGCCCGTCAGGGTCTGCTTCTCTGACCCTGAATATTTTGCGCGCTTCAAGTCTCGAGCGAGATCAAGAAGAAAAAGCATCTCGCGTTGGCTGAAGTCGGCAATTTTCAGAAAGCTGCGGCTCTTGAGATTGAATCCCATTCCAATTTTCTCCCTATCGAATTAATAGACCGGATCGCGTTCGAGCGGGCAGGTCATGCAATGACCGCCACCTCGTCCGCGCCCAAGTTCCTGACCGCTGATCTCGATCACTTCGACCCCGGCCTCACGCATCAGATGATTGGTGTATGTGTTGCGCGAATAGCCAACGACGACACCGGGCTCGAGAGCGACCACATTGTTTCCATCGTCCCACTGCTCGCGCTCGGCCTGGAATTCATTCCCACCCGTGCCGATTATCAGCAGGTCGGACAAATTCTGTGCTTCCTTGTAAACGTCAAATATCGAGCCGGTCTCCTGGCGCACATCAATGTCACCATCGTCTTTGGGGCGCAGCGAATAGCAGGTGATCTCGTTCGCAACTTCCATGAAAGCCGTAACCTTGTCCTGCTCGAGGCAGGTGAACACGGTATCGAGATGCATTGCGGCCCGTGATTTTGGCATTGCGCAGGCAATCACTCGCTCGGCACCGCCTTTGTCAAACAGGGCCTTGGTCACTTGGGCGACGGCCTGGTGCGTCGTGCGCTCGCCCATGCCGATCATGACCGTGCCATGTCCGATCGGCATCACGTCGCCGCCTTCAACACTGGCATTCTGGAAGTTTTCGTCGCTGTCTCCCCACCAGATTTCGAAGTCAGCTTCGGTGAACATCGGGTGGTACTTGTAGACGGCCCGTTGAAACAGTGTCTCGGGCTGACGCGCGGGCCAGTACATCGGGTTCACTGTCACGCCACCATAAATCCAGCACGACGGGTCACGCTGGAACAAGGCGTTGGGAATGGCCGGAACAATGAACTCCTTGCCCAATAGGTTGGCCTTGGTCAGGGCCGTATGCTCGTTGGCTGGAATGTCATCGACCGTGACACCGCCCATCAACTGGCGCGCCAGAGTTTTACCGTCCATTTCGCTCAACCATGGGCGGATTGCCCGCTCAAGCCCCATACCGACTTTGTTGGGCGAAATCAGGCGGTCCAGCAGAAAATCCTTGGTCTCGCTGTTCTGGTCAATCGCTTCGGCAAGAAGATCCTGCATGTCGAACACCTCGACCCCGCGACCTTCCATCATTTTGACAAACTCTGCGTGGTCTTTCCTGGCCTGTTCGACCCAAAGGACATCGTCAAACAGCAGTTCTTCGCAATTTCCCGGAGTCAGCCGGTCATGCGCCAGCGAGGGTCGTGAAACCATAACCTTGCGCAGTTTGCCAACTTCTGAATGCACACCAAAGGCCATTGAATGTTCCTTTCGAAGAGTCCGCCTCGTCGTGTTTCAAATGGACGAGAAATAGTTTGGATTTCTTGCAGAGGGTCACCGCCCTCTGCGAGTTTTATGTGCCTGGGTTCAGGTCAGGATCGCACCGACGCTCAATGCAATGACGATAATCACTGCCAGCAGGAATACCAATGGCCCGACAAAGCGCAGCCACCGGTCATAAGGCACCCGACCAATTGCGAGCCCCCCCATTACAACCGCAAAAGTCGGATTGAACAAATTCACAAGTCCGTTGGCCGATTGGTACGCCGTCACGACCAGTTCCCGCCCGACACCTGCAAAATCAGCAAGCGGTGCCATCACCGGCATCGACAAGGTCGCCAGCCCCGATGACGACGGCACGAGGAAGGACATCAGAATCTGAATTCCGAACATCGTATTGATGAACATGAATTCGCTCAGTCCCGAAACAAATCCTTCCGCGCCAAACAGGATCGTGTCGGTGATCTTGCCCGCGTCCATCACGACCACGACACCACGTGCGACCCCAATGATCAATGCGACGCCTAACAGGTCGCGCGCACCGTCAATAAAGGTTTCGACAAAGGTCGCTTCGTCCATGCGGGTGTCTTCGCTGAACTTTCCGACAACCCAGATGATAATCGACATCACCAGGAACAGTCCGGCCATTTCGCCCATCCACCAATCGAGCACCAGAACGCCATAGATCATCGCGACAAAGCTGAACCCGAACAACGCAAGGATCAGCCCACGTGTACCGCTGAGATCCGGCATGGCACCGTCATCCGATGATTTCAGGAAATGGGCTCGGTTTTCTTCGGCCTTGTTGGCCACGAAAGACGCCGAAGGATCAGCCTTGACCCTGGCGGCATAGCGCATGACGAACATGATGCCGGCGGCAAGGCTGGTGCCCAAAATGATGAATCGCAAGACCAGGCCATCGGTAAACGGGATGCCCGCACCCTGCGAGGCCACCACGGTTGCAAAAGCGTTGAACGTGGACCCCATCGTGCCGATGCCGGCCCCAAGCATAATGACCGCAACCGCCGTCAGCGAGTCATAGCCCGCCCGTATGAAAATCGGAATGATGAGCGCATAAAACGCCAGTGTTTCTTCGGCCATGCCATAGGTCGTTCCGCCAAAAGCAAACACGATCATCAGGATCGGAATCATCAGCTGCTCCCGACCGGCGAGTTTCGTCAGGAGCCATCCGATGCCCGCGTCAATCGCGCCTGTTTTTGTAACAACCATCAGGAAGCCGCCAATGATCAGCACAAACAGCGCCACATCGATCGCCGCGCTCGAGGCCGAACCGAGCAGCCCGGGGTCGTACATCCCGGCAATCGGCGCAAGGATGACCGAGGTGATGCCCTGCGGGTTCGGATCAACCTGTTGGTACGTGCCCGGCACGGGCGCCACGCGCCCGAGCCCCTCGTTCATCTCGCGCGCGTATTCACCTGCCGGAACAATCCATGTCAGGGCGGCGACCACAGCAATCAGGACAAAAAGGATCGTGAATGCCGTCGGAAATTTGAAACCTTGCTTCTCTTCACTCATAGAAATCTTGAAGTGGGGCATCAGACCGACCGCATGTCACCACGCAACGCTGTCAGAACCCGACATTCCTCCCTTGGTTTTCCTCCCGCAAGCACAACTCGCGGCACTCTATATCCGAACCTTATGCGCAAACTATTGCGTTGGCCCAGCTCCCTTATATCACTCATGTAAAATGGTAATTTTTGGAACCACAACAAACAACAGCCCTGCGAGCCAACATGGCTCACCAAGAATGTTGAAACGCCAGATCGTGTTGCCAAAGGGGATGCACACAGGCCGCTGATCGTGCTTCAAGCTGGTATTTGAAGGCCAATTGGCACGAGACCTGATGTCGGACGAGCACTGGGCGTTCCTTGAGCGGTTCATCATGACCGTCCGCGCCCTGGCGGACGCAAACCATCGCTCTGTACTCGGTGCAATTTTCTGGTTCGCCCGGGCCGGTGGCCCATGGCTCGACCTTCCCGACGAGTTCGGCAATTGGTTGAGCGTTTACCAGCAATTTCGACGCTGGACGCCGGCGGGATTGTGGGAACAGATGATGGATACCCTGAACGAAAGCTGGGTGGTGCCGCACGCGCTACAGGGGGACTCCCCGACAGGGTTTCGAACGATCTCGTGGCGACTTCACGACCAGGATCCACTTCATCGTCAACGCGCACGGACAGCCCATGAAGACGAAACTCACACCGGGACAGACACCAGACTATCTTGGGTTCAACCTGTTCAAGGCCGATACCCTGTTTTACCAAACGGCTTGCTCGCCGACCGTGGCCATGACGCCGACAACCTTCGCAATTGCATGAAGAACCGCGGCGTTCATCCGGTTGCCCCAAGCGGAAATCACGCAAGAAGCGCGTCGGCGTGGATCGCGTGGTCTACCATCTGCGAAATCTTGTCGGACGGTGTTGCAACAAAATTAAAAACACCCGCCGTGCCGCACCCCGCTACGACACGACCACGGCGCGCTTTCTCGGGTTCGTCGATATCACGCCGATCCGCCTCTGGATCCGCCGTTTTCAACATGATCCGACCATCGTCAAACTCGCCGCAACAGGCATCTGTTTGCGCGTTTTGAGGCGGCGACCTAGACCGGGCCTTGGATGTTGTCGGCGGAAATGTCGTCCACGCGTGTTGCTCCGGACAATGCCATGGCAACAACCATTTCACGCTTGAAGGCTTCCATTAGCTTGACGACACCGGCCTCGCCTCGTGCCGCGACCGCGTAAGCCCAGGGGCGACCGATCATGACGCCGCTGGCGCCCAGTGCCCGGGCGCGAAACACGTCAAGGCCGCTGCGCACGCCGCCATCCATCATGATTTCGGCGCGCCCCACCAACTTCTCGGCCACCGCCGGAAGCGCCGAGATGCTGGAGGCCACACCGTCCAGTTGCCGGCCGCCATGATTTGACACGACAACGCCATCCGCCCCGGCATTGATGGCGCTATCCGCATCTTCGGGGGTCAGAACGCCCTTGATGATCAGCTTGCCCTTCCATATGCCGCGCAGCCACTCGATGTCCTCCCAGGTGACCGAGGGATCGAACTGGCTTTCCACCCATTCGCGGTATTCCAGCACGCTTGTGGCGGCGGGAACATAGTTGGACAGGTTGCCAAACAGGTGCGGCTTGCCCTTGATGCCGACATCGACAAGCCAGCGCGGGTGGCTGAGGTATGACAGAAGCCCGGCGCGGAACCGCCCCCAGGCGTTGGCGCCCCCTGCAATGCCATTGCGGGTGTCGCGATACCGCTCCCCGACGACCGCCAGATCAACAGTGAACACAAGCGTCCGCACCCCGACGCCCCAGGCCCGTTCCAGCATTTCGGTGACCACCCCCCGGTCGCGCAGCATGTAAAGCTGGAACCAGAACGGTATCTCCGAGACCGCCGCCACCTCTTCCAGCGAGCAGATCGACACGGTGGACAGGGTTAAGGGAATGCCCGCTCGGTCGGCGGCGCGCTTGGCCTGAACCTCGGCGCGGCGGGCAAACATGCCACACATGCCGACGGGAGCAAGCGCCACGGGAAGCGCCACCTTGGTCCCGGCAAGCACGGTCGATGTATCAACCCCGGAAACATCGCGCATCACCGTTTGGCGCGGCGCGAGGCGCTGGAAGTCACTGACATTGCGGCGCAGCGTGACCTCGCCATAGGCACCGCCGTCAATGTAATCGAACAGAGCCCGTGGCAGCTTGCGTTCCGCGATCCGGCGATAGTCGCCGCTGGTCACCGGGACAAGGTTCATGGTCGGCATGAAAAACCTCCTGAAATGGATAAGGCGGGGATTTTGGGCGTCAGAACGGGGTTGAGCGGCACCCCTTGGGTCACGAACCGGCTCACGTTGGCTATGAAACACTGGACCATTTCGGCGCGGCAGGCGTCGGTCGCGCTGCCGATATGCGGGGTCAGTACCACGTTTTCACACGCCAGAAGCTCGGGACGGACGCATGGTTCACCGTCAAAAACATCGAGGGCGGCGGCGGCAAGCTGGCCGCTTGCCAGCGCGTTGCAGAGCGCGACCTCATCGACGATTCCACCACGTGCGGCGTTGACCAGAACGCCGCCCGGACGCATGGCCGCCAGCGCCTCGGCGTCGATCAGGTTGCGGGTTGCCGGGGTCAGCACCGTGTGGATCGATACGATGTCGGATTGCGCCAGCATGTCGTGCAGCGACGCGACATAGCGCGCGCCGATCTCGCTCTCGACCTCGGGCATCTGTTTGAGGTCGGTATACAGAATCTCCATACCGAACCCCCGCGCCCGGCGCGCCACGGCGCGCGAGATCGCACCGAACCCGACAAGGCCAAGCGTCTGGCCATGTACCCGCACCCCAAGCGGCGGGGCGGACTGGGCGTCTTTCCACTGTCCGGTGCGCAGGAAACGCTCGCCCTCGCCCACTCGGCGGCAGGCGGCCAGAATCAGAGCAAAGGCCAGGTCGGCGGTGTCTTCGGTCACGGTGGGCGTGTTGGAAACGGCAATGCCACGTTCGGCGGCGGCCTCAAGATCGACATTGTCATAGCCGACGCCGATATTGGCGATCAGACGGACCGAGTCGGGCAGCGCCTCGATCGTCGCCCGGTTCACGGGATCCAGCGCGGTCGCGCCGAAAACGGACGTGCCTGCGGGTACCTCGGCAGCGCCGGTCACTGGGAGAAAGCGCAGCGTACCCGCGCCCACCTGGATCTCCGGCAGCGGCAGTGGCCGCGTCAGGGTCGCGATATGCTCCATGTCTTTTCTCCCTTCACCCTTCCGCCGACAGGCGTTCCAGCCGTGCCAGCCGGTCGATGTCACGCGCGCCGCCCTTGTCGGCGGATGCGGCCATCAACCCGTAGACCCGCAGCGAGGTCGACACCTCTCGCACCCGCGTGGCCGGGCGCCATGCCTTGTCGCCTCGGGCGTTCATCTCGGCGCGGCGGCGGTCCAATTCCTCTTGCGGAACGTCCAGCGTCACGCTGCGGCCCGGGATGTCGAACTCGATCACATCGCCATCCTGCACCAGTGCGATCACGCCGCCTGCCGCCGCCTCGGGCGACACATGGCCCACCGACAACCCTGAGGTCGCCCCCGAGAACCGTCCGTCGGTGATCAGCGCCGCCTTGTCGCCAAGCCCGCGCGCCTTGAGTATCCCCGTCGGCGCCAGCATCTCGCGCATCCCCGGCCCGCCGCGCGGCCCTTCGTAGCGGATCACCACGACATGGCCTGCCTGAACCGTACCATCCTGGATCTTTTCCAGCGCCTCTTCCATGCTTTCGCTGACAATCGCGGTGCCACGAAAGGTCCAGAGCGCATCCGGCACGCCAGCCGCCTTGACCACACAACTGTCCGGCGCGAGGTTGCCGCGCAGCACGGCCAGCCCGCCATCGGCAGTAAACGCATGGTCGACGTCGCGGATCACACCGTTGGCGCGGTCGGTGTCCAGCGACTTGAACCGGCTCGATTGCGAAAACGCCCTGATCGAGCGGATGCCGCCGGGGCCAGCGGAATAGAGCGTACGCGCCTCTTCATTGTCCGGATTGGTGATGTCCCAGTCGCCACAATACTCCGACACCGGCTGGCCCAGCGCGGTCGGATTCCCGGCGTGGTAGAGCCCCGCCTTCAACAGTTCGTTGGCCACGGCCATCACGCCCCCGGCGCGGTGCATATCCTCGATGAACACCTCATGCGCCGAAGGCGACACCTTGCACAGGCACGGCGTGGTCCGGCTGATCCGGTCGAAATCGTCGATGGTGAAATCGACGCCGCTTTCCTGCGCCACCGCCAGCAGGTGCAGGATCGTGTTGGTCGATCCGCCGATTGCCATGGTCATGCGCACCGCGTTTTCCAACCCTTCACGCGAACAGATCGAGCGCGGCAGAACGCTGTCGTCGCCGTCGCGATAATAGGCGTGGGACATCTCGACGATGCGATGCGCGGCCTTCTTAAACAGGTCTTCGCGGTCGGTATGCGTCGCCACGATGGTGCCGTTGCCCGGCAACGCCATGCCCAGCGCCTCGGTCAGGCAGTTCATCGAGTTCGCGGTCCCCATCAGCGCGCAGGAGCCACAAGTCGGACAGGCGTTTTCCTCCACCGCGTCGATTTCCGCCTGCGTCGCATCCGGCGCGCCGGCGACATAGATCGTGTCGATGGCGTCGATCTTCATGTGTTTGCCGCGATAGTCAAACTTGCCAGACTCCATCGGCCCGCCCGAGACAAAGATCGTGGGTATGTTCAAACGGTTCGCGCCCATCAGCATCGCCGGGGTGATCTTGTCACAGTTTGACAGGCAGATCAGCGCGTCGATGGCATGAGCATTGGCCATGTATTCCACCGCATCCGCGATGATTTCGCGGCTGGGAAGGGAATACATCATCCCTTCGTGCCCCATGGCGATGCCGTCATCCACGGCGATGGTGTTGAATTCTTTCGGAACGCCACCCGCCTTGCGGATTTCCCGCGCCACGAGACGCCCCAGCGCCTGAAGATGCACGTGGCCGGGCACCATCTCGGTAAACGAATTGGCGATGCCGATGATCGGGCGGCCAAACTCTTCGGGTTGGGTTCCGGTCGCCCGCCAAAGCGCGCGCGCGCCAGTGTTCATATGGCCAACGGTGACCTTGTCTGATCTCAGTTTCATGGAATGTCCTTCGGTCACGCAGCCTGTGCGGTGAGGTTGGCGATGCGTGCCTTCAACGCGTCGCGTTTTGTCTGGGCCGCCTCGGCGTGGCGTTCACGCACATGGCCATAGCCCCGGATATGCTCGGGCAAGTCGAGAAGCTCGGTCAGGGTGTCCGCCGTGGTCTCGGACCAGTTGGAGAGCGCGAAGTCGATATCGGCCTCGTAATCGGCCAGCAGCTTTCGGGCGAGTTTTGCCTCGGCATTGTTGCAGAACGGGTCAAGGAACGAACCGCGCAGGAACCGGAACCGGTTCATCAGGCCAAAGAAGCGCATTGCCGTCTTGCCCTTGACCGCGCCCTTGACGGGTTTGCCGGTCTTGGCATCGGTGCCGCCATAGGGCCAGGCGCCGAAATAGAAGGTCAGCTCCATGTCGCCCTCAAACGCCTCTTCAAGCTCCTTTCGGAACGCAGGCCGCGTGTAGAGACGGGCCACTTCCCATTCATCCTTGACCGCCATCAGCTTGTAATAGCCCTTGGCGATGGCCCGCTGCGCGGTCTCGTTCAACCCTGCAGCCTTGGCGCGGTCGAGCATGACACTGTAGCGCCCGGCAAAGGCGGCATCCTTGTAGGCGGTCAGCTCTCCAACCCGTTTCGCGATGACCTCATCAAGCGATATCTCGCGGTGGTTGTCCATCAGGATGGGGGCGCTGTCGCCTGCGAGCTTTGCGGCCACCTCCGGCTCTGCCATGGCAAGACGGCCCAGATCGAAGGCGCGCTTGTTTTTTTCAACGGCAACCCCGTTGAGTTCGAGCGCCCGGTGGATCGCGTCGAGCGAGAGCGGAATGCCGCCCTGCTGCCACGCCGCGCCCATCAGGAGCACGTTGGCAAAGACCCGGTCACCCATGACCTTTTCCGCCAGGTGCTGGGCATCCATACCCCGCGCGGCCTCGCCCAAAACGCGGCGCAGCCGGTCGAGTTGTTCGTCGCCGTTCAACTGCCAGTCGGGGTTCTTGGAGAACTCTGACGTCGGCACCACGGTGGTGTCGGTCACGGCAACCGATTTGCCCGGCGTCAGCTTGGACATCGCCTCGTCCCCGGCAGCAACCACGAGGTCACAACCGATCAGCGCATCGGCCTCGCCCGCCGCAATTCGCGTTGCGCGCATCTCTTCGGGGGCCAGCGCAATCTTGATATGGCTGTGAACCGCGCCGTATTTCTGGGCCAGACCCGTGATGTCGAGGTTCGACGAGAAGTAACCATCGGCATGGGCGGCTACGGCCAGTGTCTGGCCAACGGTCACCACCCCTGCCCCGCCGATCCCCGAGACCAGGATCGACCATGACCCGTCAATCGCGCGCGGTGCGGGCATCGGCAAGTGGCTGACATCGATGGCCGCGTCCGACGCCTTGGCCTTGCGCGGCCGGGCGCCGCTGACCGTGACGAACGAGGGGCAGAAGCCCTCAACGCAGGAGAAATCCTTGTTGCAGGAGGACTGGTTGATCTGGCGCTTGCGGCCGAACTCGGTCTCCAGCGGTTCGATCGCCATGCAGGCCGATACGGTCGAACAATCGCCGCAGCCCTCGCAGACCGCCGGGTTGATGAAGGCGCGCTTGTCTGGATCGCTCCATTTGCCGCGCTTGCGCAGGCGGCGGCGTTCGGTGGCGCAAGGCTGGTCGTAGATGATGACCGACACCCCCGGCTTGTCGCGGAACTCGGTCTGGACAAGCTCCATCTCGGTACGCGGATGCAGGCTGACGCCGATGCCCAGCGACCGGCCCTCGTATTTCTCGGGCTCGTCGGCCACCAGCGCGATGCGCTCCACGCCTTCGGCGCGCAGCTGCTCGATCATCTGCGCCGGGCTGATCTCGCCGTCATGAGGCTGCCCGCCGGTCATCGAGACAAAGCCATTGTGCAACAGCTTGTAGGTGATCGGCGCCCCGGCCGCGATGGCGGCTCGAATGGCCATCAGGCCGGAATGGAAGTAGGTGCCGTCACCCATGTTGGCAAAGACGTGTTTTTCGTCGGTGAACGGAAACTGGCCCAGCCACATTACCCCTTCGCCACCCATATGGCTGACCGAGTTGGTCTTCATCGGGTCGCGCAGCATCGCCATGGTATGACAGCCGATCCCGGCCAGCGCGCGGCTACCATCGACCACCTGTGTCGAGCGCCCATGCGGACACCCGGCGCAAAAGGACGGCATTCGCATCGCGCCCGGTGCCAGCCTGGGCGCGTCGCCAGAGCGGTTCGGCACGACCAGACCGCAGTCCGGGTCGGTCTCGGTGGCCGCCCGCACCAGCACCTGTGTCACCAGGTTCGGGTTGATCTCGCCCGCGTTGGGAAAGGCCACATCAGAACCCGTCGCGCCAAAGCTCTTGCCCACCAGACGCGGCGACAGGCCGGAACCATACAGGCTGCTGCGGATCTGGTCCTCCAGCAGCGGCCGTTTTTCCTCGACCACGATGATGGTGTCCAACCCTTCGGCAAACGCGCGGATCGCCTCGGGATCAAGCGGCCAGACCATGCCGACCTTCATCAGCCGCACCGGCATCTGCCCGATCCGGCCATCGCGGTAGCCCAACCCCGCCAGCGCCTGGTTCAGGTCCTGCCACGCCTTGCCGGCGGCCACGATGCCGATCCGCGCGCCGTCGGCATCGCTGACCTGATTCAACCCGTTGGCGCGGGCATAGGCGCGCGCCTTGTCCAGCTTCACCTCCCACAGCAGCCGCTCCTGTTCCGGGATCGGGGTGAAGGGCTTGATCGATGTGTCCGGCGCATCGCCTTCGGGCAAAACAATCGCCGGGCTGTCGGGGGCCACATGCACCGACCCGCCGCCCTCAACCACATCCGTGACCAGCTTCATGCCCACCAGCGTGCCGCTGTAGCGGCTCATGGCGATGCCGTGCAGCCCCATGTCCAGCACGTCCTGCGCATTGGCCGGCGCCAAAAGAGGCATTCCAAGCGCGGCAAAGTTCAGGTCGGAATAGCACGCCAGCGTCGAGGATTTTGCACCGTGGTCATCGCCCACCAGCAAAAGCGTTCCGCCCTTGGGGTTGGTGCCCGCCAGATTGGCGTGGCGGATCGGGTCCATCGACCGGTCCAGCCCTGGTGCCTTGCCGTACCAGATCGAAAATACGCCATCGACCTTGGCGCCGGGGAACAACCCGACCAGCTGCGAGCCCCACGTCGCCGTCGCCGCAAGGTCTTCGTTCAGCCCTGGCTGAAAGACGATGTTATGCTCTTTCAGCGCCGCCTCGGCCTGCCAAAGGCTTATGTCATAGGTGCCCACCGGCGACCCGCGATAGCCCGAGATATAGCCGCCGGTGTTCAGCCCCGCCGCCGCGTCGCGCTTGCGTTGCTGGATCGGCAGTCGAACCAGCGCCTGCATCCCGGTCATGTAAACCCAGCCCTCCTCCTGGGTCAGGCGGTCTTCGAGCGTCATCTCAAGGCGTTTGGTCGGTACGTGCTGGGTCATTGTCACATCTCCTGGCAAATCGGGTCAGGCCAACAGATCGCTGGTGGCGATTGGGCGCAAGTAGCGGGTCAGCTGCATCGTGGCGCTGGTCGAGAAATAGGCGATCACCAGATCGCGGCCGGGCGAGACATACAGCCCCTGGTCCATGAAGCCGCCTTTGTAGAGATCGCCATCGGGCCAGATACAATCCCATTGGCGGGCATTGCCCAGCATGGTGTCATCCCCCAGCCGGTCGACAAAGACCGGCCCGTCATAGCCGGACATGAAAAACGCCTTGTCGCGCACGCCGCCGCGAATGCGGGCCAGCACATCATCGCTGACCACCTGCCGGTCGGCCACGCGCGACCAGCTTGGCGTGTAAAGCATCCCGAACCGCGCCATGTCGCGCAGACGCGAGGACACAACCCCATGCGCCAGCGCCACGCCATCGGGTGTCAGGTGGGCCTGAAATGGCCCGTCGGCCCGCAGGTGCGACCAGACTTTGCGGCGGAACTGCTCGGCCCATGGCAGGCCCGACACAGCTTCGGCCAGATAGACCAACACCTGCGTGCAGGGCGATCCATATTCGAACTTCTCGCCCGGCGTGCCCACGCGGCGGCTGGATTGCAGCACCTCCAGCAGGGTTTCGACCTTGCCGTTCACCGGAAGGCCAAATTCGGCCAGAAAGGCGCGGATCGCGTTTGACGCAGGATCGGCGCGGGTCGCCTCGTTTTCTTCGCAATCCATCCCCGGGGTCATATCCATGACCTGCCCCACGGTGACGTCGTGCCACTCGGTATCGCGCAGGGCCGGGATGTAGTCGCCGATCAGGCCGTTCTCGTCGATCAGTCCCGCATCGATCAGGTATTCGATCATCAGCCCCGCCGTCGGCTTGGCACAGGACGCCCAGAGATGGGGCTGATCGGCGCGCAGGTCGGGATAGCTTTCGGCCACCACCTTGCCGCTCTTGATCACCACGATCCCGCGTGCGCCGCTTTGCGGATGCGCGAGGAAATCGCGCAGGCTGAGCGGCCCGAGGTCGGTTTTCGCCGCGATGTCCATCACCGCGTCGAGCGGCGCGTCCGTCAGCCCACCGGGGGCCAGTGGCGAATGGATCAGCGCCGTTGGCATGCATTCCGAGATATGCGTGCACCACCAATGGGCGACATCGCCGCATTCCAAGAGCTTGGGAACGGAAACCTGCGAACGCATGCGGTAACGGTGTTCGGCGGAACGGTCGGGCATCGGGCTCTCCATTTACTGCGCCAGCGCGTTCTTGTGGATCGCACCGTTCTTCATGATCAGATGCAGCGTTTCGGCCGGGCGAGTAACCACCTCGATATCGTCAAGCGGATTGCCATCGATCAGCAACAGATCGGCAAAGGCGCCTTCCTCGATCACCCCCACCTTGCCCTTGTAAGGGTTGCGCGGCCCGCTCATCGCCAGCAACTCGCCCGACAGCGCGGTTGCCTGGCGCATCACCTCAAAGGGGGTGAACCATTTGGTCCGCAACAGGAATTCGTCATTGACCCGCGCCAGCAATTCCGGGTCGGTGATGATGTCCGAGCCAAAGGCGATTTTCTCGAAGCCGATCTTGCGTGCCGCCGTCATCATCCGGTCGATGCCGGCATAGGCCTCGTCATGTTTGGCCTTCTGGTCCTCGGTATAGCCCAGCGGATGCTTGGTATAGACAATCACCTGCGGCGACAGCCAGACATCCCGCTGCATCATCATCCGCAGCGTGGATTCTTCGGCCAGGTTGGCATGTTCCACACATTGCACGCCGTTTTCCACGGCGCGGCGAATGCCCGCGTCGTGATAGGCATGGGTGCAGACATAGGTGCCCCAGTCGCGCGCAGCGGCGACGGCGGCCTGCACCTCGCCCGGCAGAAACTGCGTCACGTCCAATGGATCGGCATAAGACCCGGTGCCGCCGGTGGTGCAGATCTTGATCTGGCTCGCCCCGCGCCGGAACGCCTCACGCACCGCCACCAGAACCCCGTCATGGCCATCGGCCACCGCGACCATGTGGTACTTCATCGGCACCGAAGGCTCGTTCAGGATCGCCGCGCATTTGTGGCAATCCTGGCGGTGGTCCGAATGGCCCGAGGTCTGGCTAATCATCGGGCCCGACGGATAGATGCGCGGCCCTGCCAGCACACCCGCGTCGATGTTTTTCTTCAGCGAAAACGTGTTGCCGCCCACGTCACGGATCGTGGTGAACCCGTTCATCAGATAGGTCTCGGCCGCCGCCGTCGCCTTGTACGCCCAATAGAATTCGTCCGACCCGAACGCTTCGGGAAAGGACATCTGGAACATGACATGGGCATGGGCGTCGATGAACCCGGGGCTCATCACCCGGCCTTCGGCGTCAATCACCTGCCATCCGGCATCCGCGTGGATGCCGGGAGCGATCCGTGCGATCCGGCCTTCGGCCACCAGCACGTCGTAACCGGACAGCAGCGTTTCGCTGGTGCCGGTGAAGATACGCGCGTTTCGGATCAGGACCGGCGTGTCGCCACGTTGCCCTAGGATCGGGCGCGGGTGTGTGATCTGGTCAGCCATGACATTGCTCCCATTCCGACTTCCTGGAGAAGCCACCATGTTTCAGTCCGTGCTTGTCGTCCGCGTCCATCCCGGCCAGGGCCCCGATGCCATGCGCCAGTTCCGCGACCGTGGCGTGCTCAGCGAATGCGCCGAGGCGATCCCCGGTTTCATCGACGGCCAGTTGCGCGCCTGGGGCGCGCACCCGGCGCGCACCGCGCAGCTGGCCGATCTGGGCCACCTCATCGTGCAGGTGGAACTGGGCGACGTATTTGGTCCGGTGTTCGAGGGCTGAGCGCATCACAGCAGCCCCAGCGACAGCACCGGGAAGACGGTGATCAGGATCAGCCCGATGACCATCACCACGATATAGGGCAGGACCGAGGCGACCAGTTCACCGAACTTCTGCCTGAACGTCACCATCGCGACCATCAGGTTCATACCCACAGGTGGCGTCAGATACCCGATCTCAAGGTTCACGATCATGATGATCCCGAAATGCACCGGGTCGAACCCATAGGCCTGCGCCACCGGCATCAGGATCGGCCCCAGGATCAGGATCGCCTCGTTGGTGGTCATGAAGGCGCCGACCGCCAAGAGCAGCAGGTTCACGATCAGGATGAAGGCGAGCGGGCTATCGATCCACATCCCGGCCAGTTCCACCATCTGTGCAGGCACCCGGTATTCCGTCAGGATCAGGTTCAGCGACAGCGCCACCGCGATCAGCGGGAACAGCGCCCCGCCCAGCTTGGCGGTTTCCGTCACCACATTGAAATAGCTCTTCAGGTTCATCTCGCGGTGGATGAAGAACTCGATGAACATTGCATAGACCAGCGCCACGGCGGCGCTTTCGGTGGGCGAGTAGTAGCCGGAGTAGATGCCACCCAGCAGGATCACCGGGAACAGCGCCGCCCAGATACCCTCGCGCAGCGCCGCGCGCAGTTCAGCCCAGTCCATCTTTTGCGGCGGCTGGTGGCGGTTGGCCCAGATCGCATAGGCCGTCATCAGCCCGATCAGCACCAGACCGGGCAGGATACCGGCGAGGAAAAGATCGACGATCGAGGTTTCGGTCACCAGACCATAAAGGATCAGCGGGATCGAGGGCGGGATGATGATGCCCAGCGTGCCGCCCGACACCACGGTTCCCAGCGCAAAACGGTTGGTATAACCCGCCTCGCGCATCGCAGGATACAGAACCGAACCCACTGCAATCATCGTCACGATGGACGAGCCCGAGATCGCGGCAAACACCGCGCATGAGATGATCGCCGCCACGCCCAGCCCGCCGCGCGTCGGCGCGGTGATGGCCCGCACGATCCGCACCAAGCGGCGGGCGGCGGTGCCTTCGGTCATCACTGCACCGCACAAGAGGAACAAGGGCACCGACAGGATCAGCTCCTTGTTGAGCGAGGTCCACATGTCCTCGACGATGTAGTCGAGATAGCCATGTCCCCACACCAGATGCACATAGGCAATCGCGGCGATCAGGATAACGGTCAGCGTCTGGCGCAGGACCAGCAGCAGCAGGACAAGTGCAAGAAGGCCAAGGGCGCTCATTCCGGGGTCTCCTCGCGTTCGGGGGCCGATGCGGGCCAGAGGGCAAAGATGAAGTAGCGAACAGCGGCGGACAGAAAGCCGATCGGAATGGCGGCCTGGAAAACCCAGACCGGCGTATCGAGACCCGGCATCACCGTGCCGATCTCGCGCGAGGCGCTGACAAAAACCCAGCCGTAGTAGGTGACAGCGACAAAAACCAAGCCGCTCAGCAAGTTGGCGAGGCGATCCACATGCGGCGCCCAGCTTGCCGGAACCCAGTTAAAGGCGATGCGCGGCACGATCTGCGTACCGGTTGCAACGCTGACCCCAAGCCCGGCAAAGGCACCGATGACCAAAAGGAAAAG
Source organism: Seohaeicola saemankumensis (assembly GCF_020171285.1). Taxonomy (GTDB): domain Bacteria; phylum Pseudomonadota; class Alphaproteobacteria; order Rhodobacterales; family Rhodobacteraceae; genus JAIUZI01. The sequence continues at coordinate 742,393 of NZ_JAIUZI010000001.1, read as the reverse complement.
CGAAATCTTGCGTGCGCCGTAGACACCGGTCGATCCCATGTCGAACCCCAGCAGGGTTCCCACCGGCCCGACGAATTCCCGCCCGGCCACATCGGCAAAGATCAGGGCACCGATCAGCGAAAAGGCGATCACGGCGATCCAGCGTTCAAGAAGGTGCCATGCCTTCAGAAGCGTCGACACCAGCACGGGGACGGGTTGGTCTGTCATTTTTCTGGCTTTCCGCTAGGGGGACGCCGCCCCGACCGATGGTGGCAGGGCGGCAGCGTTGGCTTTGCGTCGCCAGGCTCAGCCTTTGCAGGCGGCCTTGGCGTCTTCCAGCAGCTTGAGAAGGGCAGCACCCTCATCTCCATAATCGGCGGCCATCGCCTCCCACCACGGCGGCAGCTTGCCACGGATATCCGCGATCTGCGCGTCGTTCAGGCGCACGACCTTGCCGCCTTGGGATTCATGCAGGGCGCGCATCTTGTCCTCAAAGGCAAAGATTTCGTCCATGATGGCTTTCGAGCTGAACGCGGGATCGGCAAAGGCGCGCTTGACGGCGGCCTGATCCTCGTCGCTCAGCCGGTCCATGACGCGCTGGCTGACCGCGAACATGCCGGGACCGTTGGCATAGTTGTATTCGCTGACCACCGGGTAGATCTTGCTCAGCCCCGAAGGGATCGCAAAGGTGTAGACGGTCGGGTACATGTCGATCAGGCCGGTCGACGCGGCCGAGGCGACCTCGCCGGGGCTCAGCGGCACCGGGTTCGAGCCAAAGACCTTCCAGTGCTCGGTGTTGATCTTGTTAACCGATATGCCGACCTTGAGCCCCTTGAGTTCCTCGACGCTGGTGATCTCGCGGTCCGACCACAGATACCCGTTGCCGACCTCGGCCCAGGACCCGAAATAGACCCCCTTGGGCGACAGGCGGGCGCGGATTTCGTCGGTCAGGTGGTTGTCCTGCACACAGGCGCGCTGATCATTGTCGTCGAAATAGCCGTAAAGCTGCATCAGCCCGACCTCGGGGGCCTGCTGGCCCGCTGCCGACACGGTGAACAGACCCATTTCGATCCGCCCGCGCGCCAGTCGCGCCAGCGTGTCGTTCTCGGAGCCGAGCTGCGAGTTAAAGTAGGGTTCGACCTTGAGGCGACCGTCGCTTTCCTTGGCAATGGCCTCGGCCAGCCGGTTGACCTGCGCACCCCACGGCGTTTGTTCGGGCGCCGCGGTTGCCAGTTTCAGAACGGTTTCCGCCTGCAGTGCGGTGGTCGATGCCAGCGCGACCAGTCCTGCGGCTGCAAGTGATTTCAATAGTGTCATGATGTTTCCTCCGATCCGGGCGCTGGGCCCGTCGCGGCAAACATCGGGGGCGAATTACATTCACGCAAATTTACTTTTTGATATCTTTCATTCACAGTGTGAATGTTATTGGTATTCCCTCCTTGTTTCCGGGGGTTACCGGCGCGCACGGTCCTTCGGACGTTGCGTCATTCGCAGAATTTCGCACAAGCGAGGGCCCAGATGCAGAACCTGACACAGCTCAATCACTTCAAACTGGTCGCCCACGAAGGCAGCTTCGCCCGCGCCGCCGAACTCGCCAACATCTCGCAACCGGCGCTGAGCAACTCGATTCGCAGCCTTGAAACCCGGCTTGACCTCACCTTGTTTGAACGCTCTACGCGACCGGTTCGACTGACCTCGGCGGGGCGCACGATCCTCGCGCGTGTTGAGGCCATCCTGTTTGAAACGCGCAACCTCGAACAGGAACTGGCGAACCTAGGCACGGGCCAGAGCGGCCATGTCCGGGTGGGCATGCCACCTATTTTCTCGACCTCGCTTGCCGGGCCGATCATCGCCGAGTGGCATGATGCCCACCCCAACGTAAAGCTGGACCTGATCATCGCCGAAACCCACGATCTGCTTGCCGGGTTGCAGGACGAGATGCTGGACCTGATCGTCGCCGACGATCGCGATCTGCCGGACCTGACCGATGATCTGGACCTGACCCTGTTGCCGCCGCAAACGGGGTGGGCCTTTTGCCGGGCCGGACATCCGATCCTGAACATTCGCCAACCGAAACCGACCGATCTCGCGCGCTACAAATTCGCGGGCACCCATTTCCCCGAAGCGGTGGTGCACGCGCTGGCTCAGAAGGTGGGGCGGGATATCAGGTCGTCCGAACCGATCGTCGCGATTGACAGTCACAACATCGCGGTGCTGCGCGACGCCGCTATCGAAAGCGACCTGATCTTGCTGACCACGCCGGGCGCCGTTCGGAATGCGCTGGCGCTTGGGGTTCTCAAACGCATCCCGGTCGAACTCGGGATCGACGGCATCTGGCATATCGTGCGCCGGCACGGGCGGGTGCAGCACCCCGCCGTGCCAAGCCTTGCCGACAAGATCGTCGAGATCAGCAAACGCGAGTTCGATCACCGCCTGTCCCCTTCCTGGCCGATTGCTTCGATAAATTCGATCAAGGACTAATCAGACCGCCGACAACGTCTCCTCCGATTGCAGATCGCTTTTGTAAGTCAGGATTCAAAACCCACAGAGGACGGTTGCCGCGAGGGCGATGGCCGATAGGAAGACCTTTGTCCATTCGCCAAAACAGGTTGCCACGCCCCTCCAGACCTTGCCCCTGTCGAACATGATCTCGATCTTGGCACAGCCCGCTGCGCGAACGCACATGCCGACACCTAGCATCGCAGGTTCGGCGGCAACCGGTCCGCCCGGAAAATTGCCACCCACACCGCCGTCAGGGATGGTAGGCTGGGTGGTGACTTACCAGCCTTTGTCGCCACAGAATGTCCTGCCCAGCCCCCACACCACAAGGAACAGCCACATGACCACGCAAACCACCACCGTACAACTCGACACACCCGGCCGGGGCCGGATCTACAACTCGATCCTGGAAACCATCGGCGATACCCCCCTTGTCCGGTTGGGCAGGCTGGCCGATGACGCGGGCTGCAAAGCCGAGGTGCTGGTGAAACTGGAGTGTTTCAACCCGATTTCCAGCGTCAAGGACCGCATCGCCGTCGCCATGCTCGAAGCGATGGAAGCCGACGGCACCATTGGTCCCGGCAGTGTCATTGTCGAACCGACCTCCGGCAACACCGGAATCGGCCTCGCTTTTGCCTGCGCCGCCAAGGGCTACCGCTGCATCCTGACCATGCCCGACAGCTTTTCCATCGAACGGCGCAAGCTGATGAAGTTCTTTGGCGCTGAACTGGTGCTGACGCCGCGCGCGCAGGGCATCAACGGCGCGGTCGAAAAAGCCCGCCAGATCATCGACGAGACCGAGAACGCGGTAATGCCTTGGCAATTCGGCAACCCGGCCAACCCCGACATCCACCGCCGCACGACCGCCGAGGAAATCTGGACCGACACCGGCGGCCGGATCGACGCGCTGATCTTGGGTGTGGGCACCGGCGGCACGCTGACCGGCGTCGGAAGCACGCTCAAGGGCTACAATCCGGACCTGAAAGTCATCGCCATCGAACCCGAGGCCAGCCCGGTGCTCTCGGGCGGCAGCCATTCGCCCCACATGATCCAGGGGATCGGCGCCGGCTTCGTTCCCGATGTGCTCGATACCGGCCTGATCGACGAAGTGATGCTGGCCGGAAACGACGAAGCGATGGAAACCGCCCGCCGCGCCGCCCGGCTCGAAGGCCTTCCGGCAGGGATATCCTCCGGCGCCGCCTTGGCCTGCGCCCTGCGCCTGGCCCAACGCGAGGATATGGCCGGCAAGACCATTGTCACGGTGCTGCCCAGCGCCTCGGAGCGCTATATCTCGACCGCCTTGTTCGACGGTCTGGACGAAGACTGACCGACCCCGGCCGGCACCGCTGCCAAGAGGCGCGCCTTCGGCGCATTCCATGTTTGGATGAGGGACGCTGTCCCTCAAACTCCCTGGGATATTTTCGAACAGAAGAAGGCCCGCGTGCGCCCTTTCATCTCTTTTCAAATACTCCGGGGGAGGCGCCCGCAGGCGCCGGGGGCAGAGCCCCCTACCCCCGATCCGAACTATCCCGCCAGTGAAGGCAGGTAGAGCACGATGCCGGGAAACGCCACGAGCAGGGCGATCGTGACCGCGTCGGCCACAAAGAACGGCGTCACGCCCCGAAACACATCCTGGACGCTCAGGTCCGGCCGAACCCCGGCCACGACAAAGCAGTTCAGGCCGATGGGCGGGGTGATCAGGCAGAATTCGGCCATCTTCACAACCAGGATTCCGAACCAGATCGCGCACATCGTGCCGCTCATGCCAAAGGCGCTGTCAGCCGCCGCGACGGTTTCGCCTCCGTTCAACGCCATGACCGCGGGGTAGACCACCGGCAGCGTCAGCAGCAGCATGCCGATGGCATCCATGAACATGCCCAGCACCGCATAGGCCAGCAGGATGCAGATCAGGATCAGCATCGGCGACATTGTCAGCGATGTGATCCAGTCGGCAAAGGCCGCCGGCAGTTCGGCAAACCCAAGAAAGCGCACGTAGATCAGAACGCCCCAGATGATGGTGAAGATCATCACCGTCAGTTTGGCTGTGTCCAGCAGCGCCGATTTCAACTCGCTCCAGCGCATGCCGCGATAGAGCGCCATCAGGAACACGATAAAGGCCCCGACCGCGCCGCCTTCGGTCGGGGTGCCCCAGGCATCGCCGAATGGGTTGTAGACAAAGAAGATGATGATCACCACCACCGCCACGATCGGCAGCGCCGGAGGCAGCGCGGTAAACCGTTGCTTCCAGGTGAACCCGCGCACCGGCGGCCCTACGGTCTTGAACACAACGGCGATGCCAATGATCAGTATTGCGTAGACTACGGCGGAAAAGGCCCCCGGGATGAACCCCGCCAGCAACAGCTTGCCCACATCCTGCTCAACGATGATTGCGTAAATCACAAGAATGGCCGAGGGCGGGATCAGCGAGGCCAGCGTGCCGCCAGCGGCTACCACCCCTGCGGCGAACTGCTTGTTGTAGCCGACCTTCAGCATTTCCGGGATGGCGATGCGGGCAAAAACCGCCGCGGTGGCCACGCTGGCCCCAGACACCGCGGCAAAGCCCGCGGTCGCAAAGACGGTGGAGACCGCCAGGCCGCCGGGAACCCAGGCGATCCAGCGTTTGGCCGCTTCGAACAGCGCCGTGGTCAGGTTTGCGTAGTAGGCAAGATAGCCGATCAGGATGAAGACCGGGATCAGGCTCAGCACATGGGCGCTGACCTTGGAGTGCGGGGTCAGCCCGGCGATCCGCACGCTGATCTCGATGGCTTTCCACAGCCGGTCCGGATCGTAGTCGAACCCGTTCCAGCGCAGCCAGACCAGCCCGACGAACCCCGCCAGCCCGGCGGCAAAGGCCACCCGCATTCCCAGCACCACCATCACCAGCATGCCTGCGCTGGTCCAAAGTCCGATTTCGATGGGTTCCATCAGTCGTGCCCTTCCAGTTGCCCGGCCTCTGCCATGGCCTGTTCCTCGATCGTCAGGGTCAGCGGGACCGCCACCGGGCGGTCCAGACCCAGCACCAGCGCCCGGCCATAACCCACCGCCTGCAGGATCAGGCGCAGCACCAGCACGCCAAACGCAATCGGCACCACCAGTTTAGAGGGCCACGTCGGCAGGCCGATGTCGATGGAGCTGTCACGGCTGCACAGAGGGCGGGCACAGTCGAAACTGCGCGCGAAATGTTCCCAGGCGCCCCAGGTCAGCGCCACGATCAGAACCAGGATCAGCAGCACCGACACCAGTTCGAAGAACCACAGCATCCGGCCTTTCATCGCGCCGATGACCATATCCATGCGAATGTGTCCGCCACCGCGCTGCACATAGGAAATCCCCATGATCGCGATGATCGGCATGGCCGCCTCGATGTAGTCGATGTAGCCCATCATCGGCGATCCAAAGAATTTGCGCCCGGTCACCGAATAGGCCGCCAGAAACATCAGTGAAAAAATCGCCAGCCCGCTGAGCAGGGCGCAGAACCGCTCGATCGGCAACAGCGCCCGGTCCAACCGGCTGAGCAGGCTGGAGTCTTCTAGTACCGAAGCTGTTTCCGCCATCCCTCGTCTCCCCGAAGTGTCGTTGGATTATTGCGAAAAGGGGCCGCGCGACAGGCGCGGCCCCCCCGGATCTTGTGTGGTCACGTCATGAAACGGCTCAGCTGCCGCCCTTGGCCTCGGCCAGTTTTTGCAGGACGAGATCATAAAGCTCCTGACCCGGCAGGCCCTGCGCAGTCATGCTTTCGACCCAGGCCGATGCGATCGGCGCGGCGGCCGTCGCGCGGAACTTGGCCAATTCGTCGTCAGACAGCATCACCTTCTGGACGTTCTTCTCGGCCAGGATGGCGTCCCATTTCTTCAGCAGCTCGCCATAGTTGGCCAGGTAATGGTCGATCGCCTCATCGACCGAGCTGTCCAGCGCCGCGCGGTGTTCGTCGCTCAGGCTTTCATAGGCGTCGATGTTGACCACCACCGGGCAGTTCACCGTGCCGGGGTTCAGGTTCGCGGTCCACCAGTCGGCCTGGTTGATGGTGCCATAGGCCAGATGCGCATGCTGGGCAAAGGCGACCGTATCGACGACGCCGGATTCCATCGCCTGGTAGGCTTCGGTCGCGGTCACCGAGGTCGGCACCGCGCCGACGGTCTCAAACGCCTTGCCTAGGCCGCCGGTGGCGCGCACGCGCATGCCTTCGAACTTGGCCAGCTCGTCGCGCGGCTCGCCGGTGCCGACCAGGTTGTACTGCGGCATCGGCGAAGTCATCAGCAGCTTGGCGTTCCACTGCGACATCTCGTCCTGCACCGCCGGGTGGGCATAAACCGCGTGGCTCACCGCCACTTCCTGTTTCAGGTCCTCAACCCCCAGGAACGGCAATTCCAGCACGGTGATCAGACGGTTCTTGTCCGGGTGGTAGCCGGCACAGAACTGCGCCATTTCAAAGGCGCCGATGGAAATCCCGTCGAGGTTCTCGCGGTTCTTGGACAGGCCGCCATAGCTGATGTTCAGCGTGAAATCACCACCGGTCTTTTCGGCCAGCAGCTCACCCAGCTTTTCGACATGCTCAGTAAAGGCGCGGCGCTTGCCCCAGACCGAAACATTCCACTCCGTCGCGGCCGCTTCGGACACAAAGGCAACACTCAGGGCCGCTGCGACGGCACCGGTAAACATCTTGTTCATTTATCTCTCCCTATCGTGCGGCCCGGTTTGCAGGGCCGCTTGGCTGGAAAGCTAGCGTTATCATGGGGCGCTGCCAAGCCCTGACACGGTTGCACCGGCACGAGGGCGACTCGGGCCGGCGCAAGGCGAGTCGCCCCCGCGCCCGTTCGGGCCCCAAATCGAGGCGGAAATGGCATACCAACCGTTAACGAAACAATATGTCACACCGCCTGCCCCAGCCGAAAGTCACGTGGCGTCACAATTTGGCAGTGCAGCATTCACAGCCTTACCTCAAACGGTTGACACCCAATCCCTTGCCGGCGCTGGAATTTTCCAGTTTCCGCATGCTGAAATTTACAGAAAACCAAGATGCAGCTAAAAATCTTTACAAGCAAATCGTTTCATTCCGGGAAGTTATTCACTTATTTTCAAACACGATTATTATCCGGCGAAGGATGGAAATGCTCAGTTCCGCCCCTATCCGGGCTTGCTGAAGGCCAAACAGTCAACGTCAGAGGGAGGAGCCTCACATGACCGAAAAAGCTCAATCCGATAACCCCGTGTACCCCCCGTCGGCAGACGTCGTCGCCCGTGCACATGTGGATGCCGCCAAATATGATGAGATGTACGCCGCATCCATCGCCGACCCCGAAGCGTTCTGGGGCGAACACGGCAAGCGGGTCGACTGGATCAAGCCCTTTACCAAGGTCAAGAACACCTCGTTCCAGCCCGGCAACATCGACATCAAATGGTTCGAGGACGGCACGCTGAACGTCTCGGCAAACTGCATCGACCGGCACCTTGAGACCCGTGGCGACCAGACCGCGATCATCTTCGAACCCGATGATCCGGAAGAGGAAGCCAAGCACATCACCTACAAGGCGCTGCACACCTCGGTCTGCAAGATGGCCAACATCCTCGAAGACCTGGGCGTGCGCAAAGGCGACCGCGTGGTCATCTACCTCCCGATGATCCCCGAAGCGGCCTATGCCATGCTGGCCTGCGCCCGGATCGGCGCCATCCACTCCATCGTGTTTGCGGGCTTCTCCCCCGACGCGCTGGCGGCCCGGATCAACGGTTCCGACGCCAAGGTGGTGATCACCGCCGACTACGCCCCGCGCGGCGGTCGTCAAACCCCGCTGAAATCCAACGCCGACGCCGCTCTGCTGCACTGCAAGGACACCGTGAAATGTCTGGTGGTCAAGCGTACCGGCGGCCAGACCACCTGGGTCGACGGCCGCGACTTCGACTACAACGAGATGGCGCTGGAAGCGGACGAATACTCCAAACCCGCCGAGATGAACGCCGAGGATCCGCTGTTCATCCTCTACACCTCCGGCTCCACCGGCCAGCCCAAGGGCGTCGTGCACTGCACCGGCGGTTACCTGGTCTATGCCGCGATGACGCACGAGATCACCTTTGATTACCACGACGGCGACATCTACTGGTGTACCGCTGACGTCGGCTGGGTCACCGGCCACAGCTATATCGTCTATGGCCCGCTGGCCAATGGCGCCACCACGCTGATGTTCGAAGGCGTGCCGACCTACCCCGACGCCTCTCGCTTCTGGCAGGTCTGCGAAAAGCACAAGGTGAACCAGTTCTACACCGCCCCGACCGCGCTGCGCGCGCTGATGGGCCAGGGCAACGAATTTGTCGAAAAATGCGACCTGAGCGATCTGCGCACCCTCGGCACTGTGGGCGAACCGATCAACCCCGAGGCCTGGAACTGGTACAACGAGGTCGTGGGCAAGGGCAAATGCCCGATCGTCGACACTTGGTGGCAGACGGAAACCGGCGGTCACATGATGACCCCCCTGCCCGGCGCGCACGGGCTGAAGCCGGGCTCGGCGATGAAACCCTTCTTCGGCGTCAAGGCCGTGGTTCTGGACCCCCACACCGGCGAAGAGATCCACGACTACCCGACCGAGGGCGTGCTCTGCATCGCCGACAGCTGGCCCAGCCAGATGCGCACCGTCTGGGGCGACCACGAACGGTTCGAGAAAACCTATTTCTCCGACTACAAGGGTTACTACTTTGCCGGTGACGGCTGCAAACGGGACGAAGACGGCGATTTCTGGATCACCGGCCGCGTCGATGACGTGATCAACGTCTCCGGCCACCGGATGGGCACCGCCGAAGTCGAAAGCGCACTGGTGGCGCATGCCGCCGTGGCCGAGGCCGCCGTGGTCGGTTACCCGCACGACATCAAGGGCCAGGGCATCTATTGCTATGTCACCCTGATGAACGGCGTGGAGCCTTCCGACGATCTCTACAAGGAGCTGCGCACCTGGGTCCGCACCGAGATCGGCCCGATCGCTTCTCCCGACGTGATCCAGTGGGCGCCGGGCCTGCCGAAAACCCGCTCGGGCAAGATCATGCGCCGCATCCTGCGCAAGATCGCCGAGAACGACTTTGGTTCGCTGGGCGATACCTCGACCCTGGCCGATCCTTCGGTGGTTGACGACCTGATCGCCAACCGCGCGGGCAAGTAAGGGGGCGATGATGGACACCGCAGTCATGACAACCCCCGCCGTGCTGATCCTGCTGGGGCCTCCGGGCGCCGGCAAGGGCACCCAGGCGCGGATGCTGGAAGAGAAGTTCGGCCTGGTGCAACTTTCCACCGGCGACCTGCTGCGCGCGGCCGTCGCCGCCGGAACCGAGGCGGGCAAAGCCGCCAAGGCGGTGATGGAAGCGGGCGACCTGGTCAGCGATGAAATCGTGATCAACATCCTGCGCGACCGTCTGGCCGAACCGGACTGCGCCAAAGGCGTGATCCTCGATGGCTTCCCGCGCACCACAGTGCAGGCGCAGGCGCTCGACACCCTTCTGGCCGAAACCGGCCAGAAGATCAGCGCCGCCGTCAGCCTCGAAGTCGATGACGCCGCCATGGTGACCCGGATTTCCGGGCGCTACACCTGCGGCAATTGCGGCGAAGGCTACCACGACAGCTTCAAGCAGCCCGCCAGGGATGGCGTCTGCGACAAATGCGGCGGCACCGAGATGAAGCGGCGCGCCGACGACAACGCGGAAACCGTCAGCAGCCGCCTGGTCGCCTACCACGACCAGACCGCCCCGCTGATCGCGTACTACAAGGACAAGGGTGTTCTGCAATCGGTCGACGCCATGGGCGAAATCGACACCATTGCAGGCGCGCTCGCCGGAATCGTCGAACAGGCGATGAAGTAAGTTCAAGGGCCTCGTACCTCTCCCCGCGAGGCCATTTTTCTGGAGGAAGAAGGAGGAACCGCCATGGCGGACCAATCTACTAGTGCCTCGTCCACTGCCGAAGCCGACAAGGGCTACTGGCAGGCAAACGTGCGCATCATTCTGATCAGCCTCGTCATCTGGGCGCTGGTCTCTTTCGGGTTCGGCATCCTGCTGCGCCCCATGCTGTCCGGCATCGCCGTCGGCGGCACCGATCTCGGCTTCTGGTTTGCCCAGCAAGGCTCGATCATCGTGTTCCTGGCGCTGATCTTTTTCTACGCCTGGCGGATGAACAAGCTCGACGCCGAATTCGGCGTTGAAGAAGAATAAAGGAGCCGAGGGACAATGGATCAGTTTACCATCAACCTGCTGTTTGTGGGCGCCTCCTTTGCGCTCTACATCGGCATCGCGATCTGGGCCCGTGCGGGTTCCACATCGGAATTCTACGCCGCCGGTCGCGGCGTTCACCCGGTCACCAACGGTATGGCGACAGCGGCTGACTGGATGTCGGCGGCCTCGTTCATCTCGATGGCCGGCCTCATCGCCTTTACCGGCTACGACAACTCCAGCTTCCTGATGGGCTGGACCGGTGGCTACGTGCTGCTGGCGCTGCTGCTTGCCCCCTACCTGCGCAAGTTCGGCAAGTTCACCGTGTCGGAATTCATCGGCGACCGTTTCTACAGCCCGACCGCTCGCATCGTGGCCGTGATCTGCCTGATCGTCGCCTCGACCACCTACGTGATCGGCCAGATGACCGGCGTCGGCGTGGCCTTTGGCCGCTTCCTCGAAGTGTCCAACACCGCCGGCCTGCTGATCGGCGCCTGTGTGGTCTTTGCCTACGCCGTGTTCGGCGGCATGAAGGGCGTGACCTACACCCAGGTGGCGCAGTATTGCGTGCTGATCATGGCCTACACCATCCCGGCCATCTTCATCTCGCTGCAGCTGACCGGCAACCCGATCCCGGCGCTGGGTCTCTTCGGCGATCACGTCGCATCCGGCGAGCCGCTGCTGGCCAAGCTGGACTCCATCGTGGCCGAACTGGGCTTTGCCGAATACACCGCGCATCACGCCGACACGCTGAACATGGTTCTGTTCACCCTGTCGCTGATGATCGGTACCGCTGGTCTGCCGCACGTCATCATGCGCTTCTTCACCGTGCCGCGCGTGGCGGATGCCCGCTGGTCCGCTGGCTGGGCGCTGGTCTTCATCGCGCTGCTGTACCTGACCGCTCCCGCCGTGGGCGCCATGGCCCGCCTGAACATCACCGACATGTTCTGGCCCAATGGCACCGACGCCGAGGCTGTCTCGCTCGAGCAGATCGAAAACGACGCCCGCTATGACTGGATGGCCACCTGGCAGAAAACCGGTCTGCTGGGCTGGGAAGACAAGAACGGCGACGGCAAGATCCAGTACTACAACGACAAGGATGCCGGGATGCAGGCGAAAGCCGCGGAAAACGGGTGGGAAGGCAACGAGCTGACCAACTTCAACCGTGACATCCTGGTGCTGGCCAACCCCGAAATCGCCAACCTGCCGGGTTGGGTGATTGGTCTGGTCGCTGCCGGTGGTCTCGCCGCCGCGCTGTCGACCGCTGCGGGCCTGCTGCTGGCGATCTCGTCTGCCGTGTCCCACGACCTGATCAAGGGTTCGATCAACCCGAGCATCTCGGAAAAAGGCGAACTGCTGTCGGCGCGTATCGCCATGGCCGTGGCCATCGGTGTCGCAACCTACCTGGGTCTGAACCCGCCGGGCTTTGCCGCCCAGACGGTGGCGCTGGCCTTCGGTCTGGCGGCGGCCTCGATCTTCCCGGCGCTGATGATGGGGATCTTCTCGACCAAGATCAACAACACGGGCGCCGTGGCCGGCATGCTGGCCGGTCTGGGTGTGACGCTGGTCTACATCTTCCTGCACAAGGGCTGGCTCTTCATCCCGGGCACCAACTCCTTCACGGATGCGGACCCGCTGCTGGGAACCATCAAGTCGACCTCCTTCGGTGCGGTCGGTGCCATGGTCAACTTCGGTGTCGCCTACCTGGTGGCCGGCATGACCAAGGAAACCCCGCAGGAAATCAAGGACCTGGTCGAAAGCGTCCGGATCCCGCGCGGCGCCGGTGCCGCCCAGGACCACTAACCGACATGGCCGGGCCGTCCCCCCTGCGACGGCCCGCCCTCTTTTACATCGGTCCCGCCCAGCGCAATCTGGGCGGGATCTTTCATTTCCCGATACTGCCGGTGTGACATGCCACTTTCCCCAGCCGACCTGACCCGCTTCCTGCGGTCCGTTCACCCCTACGACAGCCTCGAGGCGAGCGAGCTGGACGGCCTCCTGCCCAAGTTCAAGATGGTCGACGTCGCCGCCGGCGCTCCGGTCTATGCCCTCGGGGAAGAGCTCGAGGGGCTCTACCTGATCCACACCGGCGAGGTGCATATCGACGACGAGAACGGCGCGCCGCTGTCAATCCTCGGCCCGCGCAACTCCTTCGGCGAACGCGGGCTGACCCGCCAGGGCAAGGCGCTGACCTCGGCCCGCGCGGTTCAGGACAGCCTGCTGCTGATGCTGCCCAAGCCCTCCTTCTACGCGCTGATGGCCCGCCAGCCCAAGGTGGCGCGGTTCTTTGACCGCCGACGCGGCGACGCCCCGCGCGGCAGCGATCTGGCCACCACGCGGGTCGAAAGCTTCATGGCGCCGGCCCCGGTGACCTGCGCCGTGGACGCCACCGTGCAACAGGCCGCGACCCTGATGCGCGACAACCGGATCTCCTCGGTCTGCGTCATCGACGGCGACGCGCTGACCGGTATCGTCACCGTGCGCGACCTGTCGGGCAAGGTCGTGGCCGACGCCCTGCCCCCCACCACGCCGATCGCGCAGGTGATGACCCGCGATCCGCTGACCCTGTCGCCCGCCGCCATCGGCTCCGACGTGTTGCACGCGATGATGGAACACCGCATCGGCCACGTGCCCGTGGTCAAGGCCGGCCAGCTGGTCGGCATCGTCACCCAGACCGACCTGACCCGGTTCCAGGCGGTTAGTTCCGCCGAGATGGTCAGCCGCATCGCCAAGGCGGACACCGCCGAGGAGATGGCCAAGGTCACCGCCGAGATCCCGCAACTGCTGGTGCAACTGGTCGCTGGCGGCAACCGGCACGAGATCGTGACCCGCCTGATCACCGACATCGCCGACACCTGCACCCGCCGCCTGCTGGCGCTGGCCGAGGCAAAACTGGGTCCGCCGCCGGTGCCCTACCTCTGGCTTGCCTGCGGCAGCCAGGGCCGGCAGGAACAGACCGGTGTCAGCGATCAGGACAACTGCCTGTTCCTGCACGACGACGTGACAGGCGAACAGATGCCCTATTTCCGCGACCTCGCGCGCTTTGTCTGCGACGGGCTCGACGCCTGCGGCTATTTCTACTGCCCCGGCGACATGATGGCGACGGCGGACCGCTGGTGCCAGCCGGTGCGCGTCTGGCGCGAGTATTTCGCGGGCTGGATCGCCAAGCCCAACCCCGAGGCACAGATGCTGGCCAGCGTCATGTTCGACCTGCGGCCCATCGGCGGCGACAAGAGCCTGTTCACCGGGCTGCAGGCCGACACGCTGAAGGCGGCCAGCAAGAATTCGATCTTCGTGGCGCACATGATCTCGAACTCGCTGAAACACACGCCGCCGCTCGGCCTCCTGCGCGGCTTTGCCACCATCCGCTCGGGCGAACATCGCAACACGCTGGACATGAAGGCCAACGGCGTGGTGCCGGTGGTCGACCTGGCGCGGATCTATACCCTGCAGGGACAGCTGACCGAGGCCAACACCCGCGCCCGGCTGCAGGCCGCGCAGGCCGCCGGCACCCTCAGCCCCTCGGGCGCGCGCGACCTGCTGGACGCCTACGACCTGATCGCCGAAACCCGGCTGGAACATCAGGTTTCGCTTGTGAAATCAGGCGCCAAGCCGGACAACTTCCTGGCCCCCACCGACCTGTCGGACTTTGAGCGAAGTCATCTGCGCGACGCCTTCGTCGTGGTAAAGACGCTGCAGGCGGCTGTGGGCCACGGCAAGGGCATGTTGAGCTGACGGCGTCGCGGGGAGCGATGCCGGATTTGAGTATTTTTGAAGAGATGAAGATCCGGACCTCGGGTCTTTCGGGAGGAAGAGCATGTTTCTGGAGCTGATCGGAACGGTCTTTGCCGGTATCGCCGCCGCCGGGCTGGTGATGCTGGCCAACAAGCTAACCGGCGGGCGGCTGCCGCGCTGGACGGCGCCGGTGGTGGCCGGCCTGGCGATGATCGCCATGACCATTACCAGCGAATATGGCTGGTACGGGCGCACCAGGGCAAGCCTGCCCGAGGGCGTCGTGGTGATCGAAACCGTGGAAAACCGCAGCTTTTACCGGCCCTGGACCATGGTATCGCCCTATATCGACCGGTTTGCCGCGCTGGATGAGGCCAGCCTGCGGCAAAACCCCGACGTGCCGGGCCAGACCATGGCCGATCTCTATTTCTTTGGCCGCTGGGCGCCCGTGAACAAGATACCGATCCTGGTGGATTGCGACGGCCTGCGCCGCGCCAGCCTCGCCGACGGGGCCACCTATGACGCGCGCGGCGCGGTCTCCGACGCCGACTGGGTCAGCGTCGCGGCGGACGATGCCGTGCTGGTCGCGGTCTGCGAGGGGGCGTGACGATGAAACACCTGAGCCTGCGACTGCGGATCTTCCTGTTCTTCTGCCTGCTGGCGCTGGGTGGGGCCGCCGTGATCGGACTGTCGCTCTATGCCGGGTACCGCCGCGCCGGCGATCCGGCGATCCTCGATGCCTTCGTCTTCTCCGGCGCGCTCAGCCTCTTTGCCGTGGTGGCGCTGACCGCCGGGGTCTGGCTGCTGTTCGACGAGAACGTGGCGCGCCCGATCGAACGGCTGGCCGCCCAGATGCGCGCCCGTGCCCATGCCGGGGTCACCGGCGAACTCGACCTGCATGCCGCCCGCTACCTCGGCGACCTCGCCCCTGCCGCCGCCGCAGTAACCGGGCAACTCAGCGAGTCGACGATGAACACCGCCGAGGCGGTGGCCGCGCAAACCGCGCGCCTGGCCGCCGAGAAGGAGCGGCTGACCGCGCTTTTGACCGAAATCCCCATGGCCATGGTCATCGTCAACCCCAGCCATCAGATTGTGCTTTACGACGGGCAGGCCGCGGGTGTTCTGGCGCAGATCGCCCATCCCCGGCTGAACGCCTCGCTGTTCGATTACCTGCAGCGCGAGGCGGTCGAGGCCGCCTATGGCAAGCTGGCGCGCAGCGGTCTGGAGGTGAGTTTCACCGCCCAAAGCGCCGATGAGGCGCAAAGCTACAGCGCCCGGATGAAACCGCTGGGCGACGCGCCTGGCTACATGCTCATCTTTGACGACGCCGAGGCCCAGATCGCCCCCGAGGCTGCCCGCCCGCTGGTCTACGACTTCGACCTGCTGGAAACCTCCGGCGATGCCGCCTTCGAGGTCCGCGCGCTGAGCGATCTCGTCTTTGTCGTCTTTGATACGGAAACAACCGGCCTGCTGCCGCACAAGGACGAGGTGGTGCAGATCGGCGCCGTGCGGGTGCTGCGCGGGCGCATCATCGAAGGCGAGGTTCTGGACACTCTGGTCAACCCCGGCATGCCGATCCCGCCGGGATCGACCAAGGTCCACGGCGTCAGCGACGCCATGGTGGCCGGCGCGCCCGACATCGCCGAGGCCGGGCGGAGCTTTCACAGATTCGCCTCGAATGCCGTCATTGTTGCCCATAACGCGCCATTCGACATGGCCTTTCTGCGCCGCCACGCGGGCCGGATGGGGGTCGAATGGGAACACCCGATCCTCGATACCGTGCTGCTGTCGGCGGTGGTCTTCGGGGCCGGTGAAACCCATACGCTCGACGCGCTCTGCGACCGGCTGGGGGTGACCATCCCCGCCCATTTGCGCCATACGGCACTGGGCGATGCGCAGGCGACGGCGGAAGTTCTGTGCAAGATGCTGCCGATGCTCGAGGCGCGCGGCATGCGCACATTCGGAGACGTCATCGCCGAGACCCGCAAACACGGCCGCCTGCTCGAGGACCTGAACTGAGCCGGCCGGGCGGGCATGGACAATCGGCGCCAGCCGTGGCACCTGAGGTCCGGATGCAAAGGCGCACGTGATATGTCTGTTTCAAGCTTCAAACCCGGACCCGAGACGATCCGCGCCTTTCGCGACGCGCTGGGATGCTATGGCACCGGCGTGACCGTGGTCACCACCCTGCACGAGGATCAGCCGCTGGGCATGACGGTGAATTCCTTCGCCTCTGTCTCGCTCGATCCGCCGCTGGTGCTGTGGTGCCCGGCCAAGGCCTCGGCCCGGCACCCAGTGTTCGCCGCCGCACCGCGCTATGCCATTCACGTCATGGGCGAAACGCAGCAGGAACTGGCCGTGCATTTTTCCCGCACCGGCAACGGGTTCGATCATGTCAACTGGCACGCCGGTCAGGATGGCGTCCCGCATCTGGACGGTTGCCTGGCGCGGTTCGACTGCGTCGCGCGCGCCGTGCATGACGGGGGCGATCACTCCATCGTCGTGGGCGAAGTCCTGCACGCCACCCACCGGCCCGGCCTGGGGCTGATGTTCAAACGCGGACAATACGGCGGCTTTGCCGGGCTGGAGTGATCCGGTCCCGCCCCCCCCTTCGGGCCTGATATCGATAACAAGCAAGACGCCCCTGGCCTCTGTCCGACCCGAAACACCCGCCCCAGATCGAACCGGCGTTCAGGCGTCGGGGTCGAAATGCACCGCCAGCTGTTCCAGATCGGCGGCATCGGCCTCGATCACGCGAAAGCTTTCGCGGACACCGGCCGGGGTCAGCTCCCGCGCGACCGTCAGCAGGGTGTTCATGTCGTGGCCATCGCACAATTCGGCCATATGGGCGATTTCCCCGGCGGCGACACCGCGCGCGGCCTCGACCGAAGGGGCGCCGTAAAGCGTCACAAAATGATGCGCCAGCGCGGTTTCCAGCTCCGCCCGTTCGGCGGGCGTCACCGGGGTAACGGCGACAAAGGTGACCCGGCCAAAGGTCTCGACCCCGAGCCAGCCATTGGCAAAGGCCTGACGTGCCTTTCCGGCCAGATCGGCCTCGGTCCAGTTCGAAAATTCGAAACCGCCCGCGATGCACCATTCCCCGGTCCGGGCGGGGGAATGAAACACCTGCATATCGCTTTCGTCAAAGTGGATGGCACGGGCGAGGTTCATGGCGTCTCCTGCAGCAGGCTGGACATGGGAAGCAGATGGGTTGTTTCGGAATCGCGGATCAGCATGCCGAACCGGTCGTCGACGCCCAGAAAGGTGCCGTCATGCCCGCCCTGGTCGATCTTTTCGCCGACATCGCGCAGCAACCCCATCCATTCGGCGTGGACCGGGCCGTTGCCTTCGTCGTCCCAGCGGTTGATCCAGACCAGCGTGTGACGCGCCCAGGCCTCCAGCACCTGCGGCGGGGTCAGTTCGGCGCACCCCTCCTCGGCCAGAACCGTCACGCCCGGGTTTTCCCCCGGCGCCGCGTCCGACCACAGGAACGGCACGTCGAGCCCGATCACCAGCCAGTCCGGCACCTGGTCGGGGGCGCGACCCGAGGCCGCAGCGCGCAGCCCGCCGCAGCGCGCGCCGTTGACAAAGATCGCCCCGTCCCAGCTCAGGTGCACCGCCACTTCCGGCGGCGCCAGCGCCCCCAGCGCGTTCTGGAACCCGATACCGCAGACCGGCAGCATCGCCATCGCCTCTTCCAGCGCCACATCGGGGGCAAAGACCATCGCCGCCCGCAGCCGGTCCATCTGCGGGGCATAGACCACCGTACCGCCGTCACAGCCCAGCGCGGCCAGCGCGCGGGCCTTGTCGAACGGATCGGTTGAGCCGCTCACCGCCTCGCCTTGCAGCAGCGGCGGAAAGCTGGGCGTCTGCGTCATGCCTGGCCTTTCTCGATCAGCCGCTTCGCCATGGTGCGAAAGGCGGCAGCCTGGGCGCTATCGGGCTGGCTGGCGACAATCGGCGCGCCGCCGTCGGCGGCCAGCCGAATGTCCAGATGCAACGGGATTTCCGCCAGAAGCGGCACGCCCAGCGCCTCGGCCTCCTTGGCGACGCCGCCATGGCCAAACACGTGCTCCTCGTGCCCGCAATTGGAACAGATATGGGTGCTCATGTTCTCGATCATGCCCAGGATCGGCGTCTTCAGCTGGCGGAACATGTCGATCCCCTTGCGGGCATCCAACAGCGCCACATCCTGCGGGGTGCAGACCACGATGGCGCCGTCCACGTCGAACTTCTGGCTCAGCGTCAGCTGCACGTCGCCGGTGCCCGGCGGCAGGTCGATCAGCAGCACGTCCAGCGCGCCCCACTGCACCTGCATCATCATCTGCTGCAGCGCCCCCATCAGCATCGGACCGCGCCAGACCACTGCCTGGCCCTCGTTCATCATCAGCCCCAGCGACATCATGGTGACCCCGTGGTTGCGCATCGGCAGAATGATCTTGCCATCGGGGCTGGCCGGGCGGCCCGATACGCCCATCATGCGCGGCTGGCTCGGCCCGTAGATATCGGCATCCAGCAGACCCACGCGCCGTCCTTCGGCGGCCAGCGCCACCGCCAGGTTCGCCGCCACGGTGGATTTGCCCACCCCGCCCTTGCCACTGGCGATCGCCACGATCCGGTTGACACCTGGCACCTTCTGCGGCCCCTGCGGCTGGGCCTTGGCCTTGGGCTTCAGGTCCGGCGGCGCCTTGTCGGAATGCGCGGTCAGCATGGCAGAGACATGGGTGATCCCCTCCAGCGCCTTGACCCGCGCCTCGGCCTCGGCCCGCACCGGCTCCATCGCCTCCGCCCGTTTCGGGTCGATCTCCAGAACGAACCGCACGGTGCCGCCTTCGACGTTCAACCCCCGCACCATGCCGGCAGCCACGATATCGGCGCCACCGACCGGGTCGGTGACCTGCTTGAGGGCCTCCAGGACCGCGTCGCGCGTGCTCATTCCCCGCGGCTCCCGATGGTGCCCTCGATCACATGTTCAACGTCCAGCCCATCGATGGTCAGCACCATCCGGGCGCTATAGCTCTCACCGTCCGCCCCGGCAGATCGCAGCGCGTCTTCGATCGCGCTCTGGCTGGTGACGCCCACCTGTTTCAGGAACTTGCGAATCGACATGTTGTACGCGTCGCTCATGATCTGCTGTTCTCCGCTCATCATTTTGTTCATTTGACGCAGGCCTGCCGTCCGATCTAGGCTTCTGGCCATGCGAGCTGCCCTTTTGTGCCTGAGCCTGCTGCTGGCCGCCAGCCCTTCTGTCGCCGAGGGGCCGCTTGGTCTGGCCGCACCGGGCGACATCACCGCAAGTGGCCTGCTGAAACATATGCTGCCACGCTTTTCTCTCAAGACCGGGGTTCGTGTCGTTCCCGACGAAGCCGGCCCGATGCGGCTGGCCCCCGAACCGCCCGGCGACCCGGTGTTCGGCCGCGCGGGCCGGGTCTATCACCTGCGGACAGGCGACGATCCCCGCCAGCAGCGGTTTCGCGACTGGCTGCTGTCGGACATCGGCAAACGCACGGTCGAAAGCTTCACGCCCGCCGACGGCGACCCGTTCACCGCGCAATTCGACACCGTGATCGCCGACACCGCGCCCAGCTTCGACGGCGACGCCGCGCGCGGCGCCACGCTGTCGCTGACCCATTGCGGCCGCTGCCACGTGGTCGGCCCCGAAAACCGCATGGGCGGGCTCGGCTCGACGCCGTCCTTTGCCGTGCTGCGTGCGCTGGTCGACTGGAACGACCGGTTCCAGCAGTTCTACGTGCTCAATCCGCATCCCGCCTTTACCCAGGTCACCGGCGTCACCCCGCCGTTCGACCCCGAACGCCCGCCGCCAATCGTGCCTGTTTCGATCACGCTGGACGATCTGGAGGCGATCCTGGCCTTCGTCTCGGCCACCGCCGCCGCCGATCTTGGCGAACCACTGCAGCATCAGTGATCCCGACGCTTTGACAGATAGTCCTCGGTGGTGCGCACCCGCGGCTTGGGATCGGCGGCAAAGGGGGCGTTCTGGCTGTGGAATTGGGCGTTCACCCGACAGTCATCGCACATCGCGATCATGCGCGCCGCCTCGCTGGTGGCGAACATCTCGTGATTGCCGGCCAGCTTTTCCATGATCCGCTCGACGGTCGATTTCACGCCAAAAGGCGTGCCGCATTCGACGCAGAGAAACGGCTCCTCCTCGTTCAGCACGACCTGCGTCAGGGCCGCGTCGCTCAGGTCCATCTGCGGCCGCAACGCGATGGCATCCTCCGGGCAGATCCGGGCACAGATCCCGCATTGCAGACAGGCTTCTTCCTGAAACCGCAGCTGCGGCATGTCGGGATTGTCCACCAATGCGCCCGAGGGGCACAGCGACACACAGCTCAGGCACAGTGTGCAGGCATCGGTATTCACCAAAACCGCACCATAGGGCGCGCCATCGGGCAGCGGCAGCGGCGCCTCCACGTCAGGGTTCAGCGCCTGCGCCGCCATCCGCGCCGCCTGCCGGCGGTTGCCCATCGGCAGGATCGCCCGGCCCGGCGCGGCAGGCGCTGCCGCCTCGTAAAGCCGGTCCATCAGCGCATCCGGGTCCGCCTCATCCAGCAGATCCAGCCGCCCCGCCCCCGCCAGCGCTTGCGCCAGTTCCAGCTCGCGCTCCAGCGCCGCCCGCTCCGTCCTCGGCGCCAGCAGCACATCGGCCCGCGCAAAGCCCACCGCCAGAGACGACACCATCTCGGCATGCCCGAACCCGGACAGCGCAGAGACCTCCATCGGGATCACATCGGCCGGCAGCCCGCGCCCGAACCGGGCCGCCAGCCGGATCATCTCGGCGCCATGGGCATCATGCACCAGCAGACGCGGCGCGCCGCCATCCACCGCGCGATAGGCCTGCGCCAGCGTCCGCATCCGCATGACCCCATAGCGGAAATCGGGCGCCTGATAGGTGATCGCCGTCGACGGGCACAGCGCCGCGCAGGATCCGCAGCCGGCACAGACCATCGGGTCAATCGCCACATGGTCGCCCGCCGGCGAAATCGCCCCGGTGGGGCAGATGTCCAGACAGTTGGAACAGCCCGCCTGCCGCGCCCGCGAATGGGCGCACAGGCTGTCGTCCAGCTTGACATAGAGCGGTTTCTCAAAGGTTCCGGTCAGCTGCACCGCCTCCAGCGCCAGCGCCGCCACCGCCAGCGGGTCACGCGGATCGGCGCGCAGGTATCCCTCGCGCTTTTCCGGCGCGGGCACCATCGGCACGCCGCCCGTCACATCCACCACGATATCACAGGCCGACTGCGCCCCGTCCTGCGGCGGTGTCATGGCAAAACCGCCCCGGCCGCCCGGCACCACCGTCTGCAACCCGTCCAGCCGCAGCTCGAACCCGCCCAGCGCCCCGGACAGCGACCGCACCCGCCCGCGCACCACGTCAAAGTCTCGGGTCTCGGGCGGCTCGGCCTCGTCGGTGATCAGCACCGTCACCGTCAGCGCCCCGGCCAGTTGCCGGGCCAGCGCCACCGCCACCTCGCCAGGCCCGGCGATCAGACAGACCCCCTCCGATATTACATCAACCGCAGGTGTCGGCGGCAGCGGCAGCAGCGCCTCGGCCGCCAGCGCCGCCATCTTCGCCCCCGCCATTGCGCCCTGATCCGACCACCCGGCCCGGTCCCGCAGATCCAGGTACTGCGGCGGCTCGGCGCCGATCTCGGCGGCCAGCTCGTCAAAGACCGGCTGCTCCTGCCCGCAGGCGATGATCGCTTCGCCGGCGGCAATCGCGGCGGCGGCAACGTCAGCCTGCCGGGTGCACAAAGCCGTATGCACCTTCGAACAGGACAGCCCCTCGACCGTCGAAAACGACGCGGCGTCGATTTCCTGAGACCCACAGCAATCGCATAAAATCAGGGACTTACCCATCATTCCTCCCGCATTTTCCTTGACCGTCCCGGCGGTTTGCCGGGGTCCATCTTTCCGCACAGCAAAACCCGCTTTGCGATATTGGTCAAGAAATCTAGGCAATTTGCGCCATAAGACTTGGCGGATGGACATATCTGTTTCATAGTGACCTCACGGCAGGCGCGTCACCGCCCGCCGTGGGGGAGACCTGGGAGGAATGGGTGACGAACAACGGCGCATCTCAGATCGAGATCCCATTGGGGGTGGTTGTCCGGCGCACGCCGGGCGTGACCCGCTGGGTCAAGTGGAACTGGACCGCCGTCGCCGTGCTGCCGGGCGCAGGTTCTGCCGACTGGTCGGAAATGCGCCGCGAAGGTGACGCCATCGAATACCACGCCGCCACCCTGCCCCTGACGCTTTATTCATCCGATACAGAGGCTTACCTGGCGAACCTCACCGATGCCATCCCCTCGGTCTACCTGGTGATGCGCGACGAGAACGGCGCCGGTGCCCCGCCCGAGGCGGTGCTGGTCACCGTGTCCCCCTACGAGGGGCAGGATTACGCCGACAACGGCGAGGACATTGTTGAAAAGATCCCGATGCCGGCCGGCCTGATCGCCTGGGTCCGCGACTTTGCCCTGGCCCATCACCAGCACGAGGAATTCAAGAAACGCCGCCGCGACAAAAAGCGGATCGACCTGCAACAGGACGGCATCGGCGATGCCCGCATCCGGCAGGACACCGACGTCTACCGCGCCCCGGCGCCGCGCGCGCGGAGGGTCGTGCAATGACCCGGACACCGGAAACAGGCGATTTCTGGGCCCGCCGCAAGGCCGCCGTTCTGGCCGAACAACAGGCCGAGGAACAGGCTGCTGCCGCCGCTGCCCTGCAGCAGGAACAGGCCGCCCTCGAAGAGCGCCCCGACGACGAGATCCTGGCCGAACTGAACCTGCCCGATCCAGACAGCCTGCAACCGGGCGACGATATCACCGGCTTCATGGCCCGCGCCGTGCCCGACCGCCTGCGCCGCCGCGCCCTGCGCAAACTGTGGCGGCTGAACCCGGCGCTGGCCAATCTCGACGGGTTGGTCGACTACGGCGAGGATTTCAACGATCCCTCGATGCTGCTGGGCAACCTTCAGACCGCCTATCAGGTCGGCAAGGGGATGATGGCCCATGTCGAGGAAATGGCCCGCCAGGCCGAAGCCGCCGGTCGCGAAGGGGACGAGGACGTACTCGCCCCGCCCGCCGACGATGCCGATACCCCGCCCTGCGGCACCACCTCCGCCCCGGCCGAGGATAACGAACCCGACGGCGTCTCGCCCTGGCCCGAAGCGCCGGACCCGGACGACGCGCCCACCGTTCAGGCCGATGCCCAGACCCAGACCCAGGCACCCGGCATCGACGCCGCCCCCGCAACACCTCCGCCCCGGCGGATGCGCTTCTCTTTCGAAGGATAACCCATGGTCCAAGCCAGCGCAGAGCCCGCCACCAGACCCGAGATCGCCGACGAAGACCGCCTGCGCGCGGATTTCTACAACTTTCTCGGCCTGCTGCTGGCCGGTCCTCCGGATCAGATGATCCTGGACCAATGCGCGGGGCTTTCGGGCGACGACACGCCGCTGGGTCAGGCGATCCAGTCGCTGGCGCGGGTGGCACGGGTCACCAAACCCGCCGCCGCCGAACGCGAATTCAACGCGCTCTTCATCGGGCTGGGCCGGGGCGAGCTTCTGCCCTACGCCAGCTATTACCTGACCGGCTTTCTCAACGAAAAACCGCTGGCGCAGCTGCGCAACGACATGGCGTCGCGCGGCATCACCCGCGCGCCCAACGTGTTCGAACCCGAAGACAACATCGCCTCGCTGATGGAGGTCATGGCCGGGCTGATCGCCGGCCGCTTTGGCCGCCCCGCCCCGCTCGAGGACCAAAAGACGTTCTGGGCGCGCCACATCAGCCCCTGGGCGGCGCATTTCTACTCAGATCTTGAGGGGGCCGAGCACTCGGTCTTCTACGCCTCGGTCGGCGCCGCCGGCCGGGCCTTCATGGAAATCGAACGCGAAGGTTTCCGCATGACGGCGGCATGATCCGCCCCGCCCGGCAGCATGACCTGCCGGGCCCAAAACAAGACCAGG
The DNA here is from genome assembly GCF_020171285.1 of Seohaeicola saemankumensis. GTDB lineage: Bacteria > Pseudomonadota > Alphaproteobacteria > Rhodobacterales > Rhodobacteraceae > JAIUZI01. The sequence continues at coordinate 718,017 of NZ_JAIUZI010000001.1, read as the reverse complement.
CGCCATGCCGGCGCCCGGAGACGTCCCGAGATGAGGAGGATCTCATGACTACGAGAAAGGAGGACGGCGCCAGCCGTCGCGACTTCCTGAAACTGGCCGGAACCGCGGCCCCGGCGGCGGTCGCCGCCGTTGCGGCCGGCAGCAGCCCGGCCGAGGCGTCCGAAACCCCGGTCGATGACGGCCGGATGCAGGACACGGCGCACACCCGCGCCTATCTGGACAGCGCGCGCTTCTAGCCGCCCGGCAGTGCCCGGCGCCCGCGCCGGACCCTGTGACGACCCCGGCCGACGGTTGCGTGACGCCCCGACGCCGGTTTTCGTGGAGAGTACCAAGCGAGCCGCGAGATGCGGCCAGCACGGGAGGAAAACATGCTTAGGAAAAAGACCAACGGGGTTGCGAGACGCCCCCAGCGGACCTCGATCCTGTCCCAGGTGGCGGAAACATCCGTCGACCGCCGCGCGTTCCTGCGCGGATCGGGCCTGGCCATCGGCGGCCTCGCCGCCATCACCGCCACCGGCGGCACGGTAACGCCGGCCTCGGCGCAGACAGCCGCCAACAGCGCGGTTGAAACCGTCAAATCCGTCTGCACCCATTGTTCCGTCGGGTGTACCGTCGTGGCCGAGGTGCAGAACGGCGTCTGGATCGGGCAGGAGCCCGGCTGGGACAGCCCGTTCAACCTCGGCGCCCATTGCGCCAAGGGCGCATCGGTGCGCGAACACGCCCACGGCGAACGCCGGCTCAAGTACCCGATGAAGAAAGAGGGCGGCGAGTGGAAGCGCATCAGCTGGGAGCAGGCGATCAACGAGATCGGCGATGGCATGATGAAGATCCGCGAAGAAAGCGGACCGGATTCTGTCTACTGGCTCGGCTCCGCCAAGCATAACAACGAACAGGCCTACCTGTTCCGCAAATTCGCCGCCTACTGGGGCACCAACAACGTCGACCATCAGGCGCGGATCTGCCATTCCACCACCGTTGCGGGTGTTGCCAACACATGGGGCTACGGCGCCATGACCAACAGCTACAACGACATCCACAATTCCAAGGCGATCTTTATCATCGGCGGCAACCCGGCCGAGGCGCACCCCGTCTCGCTGCTGCACGTGCTCAAGGCCAAGGAGCAGAACAACGCGCCGCTCATCGTCTGCGACCCGCGCTTTACCCGCACCGCGGCCCATGCCGACGAATACGTGCGGTTCCGGCCCGGCACCGACGTGGCGCTGGTCTGGGGCATCCTGTGGCACATCTTCGACAACGGATGGGAGGACAAGGAGTTCATCCGCACCCGTGTCTGGGGCATGGACCAGATCCGCGAAGAGGTCGCCAAATGGGACCCCGAAGAGGTCGAACGCGTCACCGGCGCGCCGGGCTCGCAGCTCAAGCGCGTCGCGCGCACCATGGCCAACAACCGGCCTGGTACCGTGATCTGGTGCATGGGCGGCACCCAGCACACCAATGGCAACAACAACACCCGCGCCTACTGCATCCTGCAGCTGGCCCTTGGCAACATGGGCACCTCGGGTGGCGGCACCAATATCTTCCGTGGCCATGACAACGTGCAGGGCGCAACCGACCTGGGCGTGCTGTCGCACACCCTGCCCGGCTACTACGGCCTGTCCAAGGGCGCCTGGGGCCACTGGGCCCGCGTCTGGGGCGAAGATGCCGACTGGCTCGCCGGCCAGTTCGCCAGCGTGACCGACAAGGACGGTAAGGAAAAGTCGCTCCAGACCCTCACCGGTATCCCGGTCAGCCGCTGGATCGACGGCGTGCTCGAAGACCCGGCAAACATGGACAACCCCGACAAGGTGCGCGCCATGGTGCTCTGGGGTCACGCGCCCAACAGCCAGACACGCGGCCCGGAAATGAAAACCGCGATGGAAAAGCTGGACATGCTGGTGGTGGTCGATCCCTACCCGACCGTAACCGCGTCGATGCAGGACCGGACCGATGGCGTCTACCTGCTGCCGGCGGCGACCCAGTTCGAAACGCGGGGCTCTGTCACCGCTTCGAACCGGTCGTTCCAGTGGCGCGACAAGGTGGTCGATCCGCTGTTCGAATCGCTGCCCGATCACGTGATCATGGCCAAACTGGCCAACAAGTTCGGCTGGGCCGACCGCTTCTTCCGCAATATCGAGATGGAAGATGCCGAAACCCCCAACATCGAAAGCGTGACGCGCGAATTCAACCGTGGGCTCTGGACCATCGGCTATACCGGGCAGTCGCCCGAACGGCTGAAACTGCACATGGCCAACCAGCACACCTTTGACCGGACCACGCTGCAGGCCATCGGCGGACCCGCCGATGGGGATTACTACGGTCTGCCGTGGCCCTGCTGGGGCACCGCCGAGATGAAGCATCCCGGCACGCCGAACCTCTACGACATGTCGAAACCGGTGGCCGAAGGCGGCCTGACCTTCCGCGCGCGCTTCGGCGTCGAACGTGACGGTCAGAACCTGCTGGCCGAAGGGGTGGCAAGCGTCGGATCGGAAATTCAGGACGGCTATCCCGAGTTCACCATGCAGATGCTGATGGATCTCGGATGGGACGGCGACCTGACCGACGATGAACGCGCCGCAATCGACGCCGTGGCAGGGCCCAAGACCAACTGGAAAACCGACCTCTCGGGCGGCATCCAGCGGGTCGCCATTGCCCATGGCTGCGCGCCGTTCGGAAACGCCAAGGCGCGGGCCGTGGTCTGGACCTTCCCCGACCCGGTGCCGGTCCACCGCGAACCGCTCTACACCAACCGGCGCGATCTGGTGGCCGACTATCCGACCTACGAGGACCGCAAGTTCTACCGCTTGCCGACCATGTACGAGTCGATCCAGAAGCAGGACTTTTCAAAGGACTATCCGATGATCCTGACCTCTGGCCGGCTGGTCGAATACGAAGGCGGCGGCGATGAAACCCGGTCCAACCCATGGCTGGCCGAGCTTCAGCAGGACATGTTCGTCGAAATCAACCCGCGCGACGCCAACAACCTTGGTGTGCGGGACGGCGCGCAGGTCTGGGTCGAAGGGCCAGAGGGCGGCAAGGTCAAGGTGATGGCCATGGTGACCGAACGCGTGGGGTCCGGCGTGGCCTTCATGCCGTTCCACTTCGGCGGCCATTTCCAGGGCGAAGACCGGCGGGACAAATATCCCAAGGGTGCCGATCCCTATGTCCTGGGCGAGGCGTCCAACACCGCCCAGACCTATGGCTACGATTCAGTGACCCAGATGCAGGAGACCAAGGCCACTCTCTGCAAGATCTGGGCAGCGTAAAGGAGAACCGACATGGCAAGAGCAAAGTTTCTCTGCGACTCTGAGCGCTGCATCGAATGCAATGCCTGCGTCACGGCGTGCAAGAACGAACATGAGGTACCCTGGGGTATCAACCGCCGCCGGGTGGTGACCATCAACGATGGCAAACCCGGTGAACGGTCGATCTCGGTGGCCTGCATGCATTGTTCCGACGCGCCCTGCATGGCGGTGTGTCCGGTGGACTGCTTCTACCAGAACGAAGAAGGCGTCGTGCTGCACTCCAAGGACCTGTGCATCGGCTGCGGCTACTGCTTCTACGCGTGCCCCTTCGGCGCGCCGCAGTACCCGCAGGCCGGCAACTTCGGGTCGCGCGGCAAGATGGACAAGTGCACCTTCTGCGCCGGTGGCCCCGAGGAGACCCATTCCAACGCGGAATTCTCCAAATACGGCCGCAACCGGATCGCCGAGGGCAAGCTGCCACTCTGCGCTGAAATGTGCGCGACCAAGGCGCTGCTCGCCGGCGACGGCGACGTGGTCTCGGCCATCTACCGCGAACGCGTGGTGGCCCGTGGCTTCGGCACCGGCGCCTGGGGCTGGGGCACCGCCTACGATCAGAAGGGCGGCTGAGACCGGCACCGTGTCGGTGGGCAATCTGCCCACCTGACACGTCATGATCTCCGGCCCGGCGGGATATCGTCCCGCCGGCGCCAAACGCATCACCCCGCAACAAGGACGCCAGCCGATGCGCCATATCCTTTCTTTTCTGGCGATCTGCCTGATTGTCGCCACCGGCGTTCCGGCATCCGCCCAGGATCCCGTTACGCAGACCCGCGAAAGCATCATGGAGCGCCAGCGTGGCCTTGGCCTCAGCGGCGATTATTCCCTGCCCTCGGGCCAGCCCCCCGCGCCCGAAGCGGTGCAGCCCGGATCGGTGCCCCAGCTCGGCACGCGCGGCTATGCCTCCGACAGCGACATCTGGCGCGCCCTGCGCGACGGCTCTGCCAATGCCACCCCCTCCTCCAGCACCGCCGCCAGCCAGCTGATGCAGGTGATCGGCGACGACTGGCGGATGATCCGCCACGATTACCTGATCAAATACGCCGGCTGGGTGCTGCTGGGCGTGATCTTGCTGATCGCCCTGTTCTACCTGATCCGTGGCCGGATCATGATCCGTGGCGGCCGCGCCGGCAAAACCATCCCGCGATTTTCCATGTCGCACCGCATCGCCCACTGGTTCCTGGCCAGCACCTTTATCCTGATGGCGCTCTCGGGGCTCATCATCCTGCTCGGGCGGCCTGTCCTGGTCAAAGGGCTGGGCGAATGGCTGATGGTCGGGCAACTGGGCATGGACGACAGCGTCGTGACAACGCTCAAATCGGTCAACGGCGTGCTCAACAGCGCCGCCCTTCAGGGCCACAACCTGTTTGGCCCCGTCTTCATCCTGTCGCTGCTGATCGTCATCGTCCGCTTCATGAAGGGAAACTTCTTCCAGAAGGCCGATTTCGGCTGGATCCTCAAGGGCGGCGGGCTGATCGGCGGTCACGCCTCCTCCAACCACTACAATTTCGGGGAAAAAACCTGGTACTGGGTCGTCGTCCTCGTCGGCCTGATGATCAGCGTCACCGGCCTCTTCCTGCTGTTCCCCTGGCTGTCGGACAATTTGCGGTTCCACCAGGCCGCCACCATCCTGCACGCCATCGGCGCGCTCGGCATGATCTGCTTTGCCATGGGACATGCCTATGTCGGCTCCGTAGGCATGGAGGGCTCGCTCGATTCCATGCTGCGCGGCGAGGTCGACGTGAACTGGGCCAAGGAGCATCATGACCTCTGGTACGAAGAGGTGACCGGCGAAAAGGTCAGCCACGACCACGACGACACCGCCGCCACCGGCGCCGGCACGGCGGAGGGCACGGCATGAGCTTCATCGAATTCGTCGAAGGCCCGATGTTCTATGCCGCCGCCGCCATCTTTGTGGCCGCCGGGCTGTGGCGGATCATCGGCATCCTGCGCATCGGCAAGAAACCCGACCTCGCGCCGCCGCGCGGCTCGGCCACGGCCGGCTGGTGGAAGGGCAACCTGCGCCACTTCTTCCCGCGCGGCCTTTTCGCCGAACGCACCTGGATGCATATCCTGGGCGGCTACGGCTTTCACCTCGGGCTTTTCGTGCTGCTGTTTTTTGCCGCCCCCCATATCGCCTTTGTCGAACGCTTCACCGGGCTCAGCTGGCCCGCCCTGCCGCGCTGGGGCTTCATCATCGCCGCTGAAATCGCCTTTGCCGGGCTGATCGTGCTCTGGGTGCGCCGGTTCTCGGACCCGGTGATGCGCCAGATCAGCGACTGGGATGATCACATCGGCACCTGGCTGACCTTCCTCGTGATGCTCACCGGCTGCCTCGCCCTGCAGGAATCCGTGGTCGCCCTGCGCGCCACCCACATGCTGTTTGTGAACATCTGGCTGATCTACTTCCCGTTCAGCCGCCTGATGCACGCCTTTACCGTGTTCCTGTCACGCGGCGCCACCGGGGCCAGCTATGGCCGCAAGGGGATGAATCCATGACCAATGTTGCAATCACAACCCTGCTGAACCAGACCGACAGCGACATCGCCGCCTATCTCGAGGCCTGCGTGCATTGCGGCGAATGCGCCGAGGCGTGCCAGTTCTATGAATCCACCAGGGATCCCAAATATACCCCGACCTTCAAGCTGGCGCCGCTGGTCAAGGCCTACAAACGCCACAAGGCGCCCCTGCGCGGCATCAAGAAGATCTTCGGTCTGGTCCCCGACGAGGTCACCGAGGACGAGCTGCGCGAATGGGAGCCGCTGATCTACGACAGCTGCACCATGTGCGGCCGCTGCACGCTGGTCTGCCCGATGGGCATCGACATCGCCGGCACCATCCGCAAGGTCCGCGAAGGCTATGCCGCCGCCGACATCGTGCCGGACGGGCTGAAACAGGCGCGTGTGAACGTCGAGAAAACCTCCAGCCCGATGGGCGTGACCCCCAAGGCGCTCTTGGCCCAGATCAAGCACCAGGAAGAGGACACCGGGCTGAAAATCCCCGTCGACGTGCAGGGCGCCGATTACCTCGCGCTGTTCTCCTCGCATGAAATCATGGCCTCACCCGAGATCATCGGCGCCTATGCCAGGATCTTTGCCAAGGCCGGGCTCAGCTGGACCATCTCGACCGAGGCCTACGAGGCCACCAACGTCGGCGTCCAGATCGGCTCGGGCCCGCTGGCCGCCAAGCTGGTTCAGCGGGTGGTGGACGAGGCCGAGCGGCTGGGCGTCAAATACGTCATCAGCCCCGAATGCGGCCATGCCTATGGCGCGATCCGCTGGGCCGGACCCAACCTGATCGGCCGCACCTTCGATTTCGAGGTGCTGCACATCATCGAACTGCTCGACCGGCTGCGCCGCGACGGGCTGATCCCGGCGGGCAAAAAGGACGAGCGCAGGCTGACCCTGCACGACCCCTGCCAGATCGTGCGGCGGGGCGGGCTGCTCAAGGAACCGCGCCGGCTGATGGACGACGCCTGTTCCAATTTCGTCGAAATGCCCGGCGCCGGCATCGCCAACCTGTGTTGCGGCGGCGGCGGCGGCGTCTCGGCCAACCAGCGCGCCGAGGAACTGCGCACCAAGGCATTCGGCGTCAAGCTCGACCAGATCGAAAAGCTGGGCGGCGTCGATGCGGTGGTGATCCCCTGCGCCAACTGCCGGGGCGTGTTCGAAGACGGTCTGTTTGATCTCGACCGCGAACTCGAAGTGATCGGGCTGGGCGAACTGGTGGCCGAAACCCTGGCCGACGACCCGCCCAAAGCGGCGGAGTAGCCCCTTGCGCCTGGCCGCGCTGATCCTCGCGCTCTGGCCGTCGCTGGGCACGGCGCAGGAGTTCTTTACCCTCAAGGGCCACGGCGGTCCGGTCATGGACATCGCCACAGCCGCCGACGGCACCATCGCAACCGCCAGCTTCGACAATTCCGTCGGCCTCTGGCGCGACGGCGCGCCGCAATGGCTGGACGGTCACGAGGCCGCCGTCAACACAGTGCTGTTCGACGGCGACACCGTGCTCTCGGGCAGCGACGATTTCACCGTGCGGCTCTGGTCCTCGCCCGGCCGCATCATCGGCCGCCATCAGGGCAAGGTGATGGGACTGGCCGCCGCCCCCGGTCTGATCGCCTCCGCCAGCTGGGATGGCTCCATCGGCCTCTGGCCGCTGGACGGCGCCGCGTCCCGGCAGCTGACCGGGCATCAGGCCGGCGTCAACGCGGTGGCCTTCTCCGCCGACCACCGCACGCTCTATTCCGCCAGCACCGACGGCACCCTGCGCAGCTGGGACGTGGCCACGGGGCTCGAAACCGCCCAGATCCTGCGCCACGGCTTCGGCATCAACGAACTGGTGCTGAACCACGACGCCGGCTGGCTCGCCTATGGCGCGGTCGACGGGGTGACCCGCGTCATCGACATCACCACCGGCGCCGAGCTGCGCGATTTCACCCTGGACCGCCGCCCGATCCTCGCCCTCGCGCTCAGCCCCGACGGCGGCCTGCTCGCCGTGGGCGACGGCGAAGGCTACATCATGGTGATCGACACCACGACATGGCGCATCGCCCGCGATTTCCGCGCCACCCTGCGCGGCCCGGTCTGGGCGCTGGCCTTCTCTCCCGATGGCCAGAACATCCACGCCGGCGGGCTCGACGACGCGATGTATTCCTGGCCCGTCGCCTCGCTCGCCGAACACGGGCAGATGGCGGATACCGAACGCAGCTTTCTCAGGGACCCCGGCGAGATGGAGAACGGCGAACGGCAATTCGCCCGCAAATGCTCCATCTGCCACGCGCTGGGGCAAACCAGCGCCCGCAAGGCCGGCCCGACGCTCTACCGGCTGTTCGGCCGCCGCGCCGGCACCGTCACCGACTACAGCTATTCCGACACGCTGACCGATGCCCAGATCATCTGGGACGCCGACAGCATAAACGCGCTTTTCGATCTGGGCCCGGACCATTACATTCCGGGCACCAAGATGCCGATGCAGCGCATCGCCGATCCCGCCGACCGCGCCGATCTGGTGGACTACCTGCGCCGGGCGACCCAACCGGAGTAAGGGCCGATGCCCGATTACCTGACCACCCGCGAACTGGCCGACCTGCTGCGGATCGGCGAACGCAAGGTCTATGATCTGGCCGCCACCGGCGAGGTCCCCCATGTGCGCGCCGTGGGCAAGCTGCTGTTCCCAAGGGCCGATGTGATCGCCTGGCTCAACGCCTCGCGCGAAGGGCCGGTGGTCGCCCAACCGCCGCTGCCCCCGATCCTCGCCGGCAGCCACGATCCGCTGCTGGACTGGGCCCTGCGCGAAAGCGGCTCGGGGCTGGCCAGCTTCTATGACGGCTCCTTCGACGGGCTCGACCGGCTCGCCGCGCGCAGTGCCCAGGCCGCCGGGCTGCACATCCGCGAAGACGACGGCTGGAACCGCGACGCGCTCTGCGCCGCGCTTGGCGAGGCCCCCGTGGTGCTGGTCGAAATCGCCCGCCGCCAGCGCGGACTGCTGCTCGCGCCCGGCGTCGAGAACATCACCGGATTTGCAGATCTCAAGGGCCGCCGCGTGGTGATGCGGCAGGACAGCGCCGCAGGGCAGCGCCAGTTCATCGACCGGCTCGCCGCAGCCGGGCTTGACTCCTCCGACATCCGCCCCCTGCCCGCCCGCGCCCGCACCGAAGAAGAACTGGCCATCACCCTGCACGACGGCAAGGCCGACGCCGGCTTCGGGCTGGGGGCTCTGTCGGGCCTCTTCGGCCTGCGCTTCGTGCCGCTGCTCGAGGAACGCTTTGACCTGGCGGTCTGGCGCCGCGCCTGGTTCGACCCGCCGCTGCAGAAACTGATGGCCTTCCTCGCCTCTCCGGCCTGCGCCGCGCGCGCCTTGGAAATGGGCGGCTACGACCTGACCGGACTGGGCACCATCCACCACAACGGCGCCAGCGGCTGACCCGCGCCCTGGCACAGCGGATAAATACCGCGAGACAGGTGCCGCGACGCGCCCCTGTTTCTTCTGTTCCAAAATATCCCCGCCGGAGGCTCCCGCCGCCAGCCCGGGGCGCCACACGCCCGCTTGTCTGCGCTTGTGCGGGTGCCTACTCCGCCGCTTCCTGCGCGGCCTCCAGCTCGGCGGCCTTCTTTTCCACCTGCTCGACGATGTGATCGACCATCTGGTCGTTGCTCAACTTGTGGCTCTGCTTTCCGGCCAGATAGACCATGCCGGATCCCGCACCGCCGCCGGTAAAGCCGACGTCGGTCATCAGCGCCTCGCCCGGCCCGTTCACCACACAGCCGATGATCGACAGGCTCATCGGCGTCTTGATGTGTTCCAGCCGCTTTTCCAGCGCCTCCACCGTCTTGATCACGTCAAACCCCTGGCGCGCGCAGGACGGGCAAGAGATGATGTTGACGCCCCGGTGCCGCAGGCCCAGCGATTTCAGGATTTCGTAGCCGACCTTGACCTCCTCGACCGGGTCCGCCGACAGCGACACCCGGATGGTGTCGCCAATCCCCATCCACAGCAGGTTGCCCAGCCCGATGGCGGATTTGATGGTACCGCTGACCAGCCCGCCCGCCTCGGTGATGCCCAGATGGATCGGCGCGTCGGTGGCCTCGGCAATGCCCTGATAGGCGGCCGCCGACAGGAACACGTCGCTGGCCTTCACGCTGATCTTGAAGTTGTCAAAATTGTTGTCTTCCAGGATCCGGATGTGCTCCAGCCCGCTTTCGACCATCGCCTCGGGACAGGGCTCGCCGTATTTTTCCAGCAGATGCCGTTCCAGCGACCCGGCGTTGACGCCGATGCGGATGGAACAGCCGTGGTCGCGGGCCGCCGCGATCACCTCGCGCACCCGTTTTTCATCGCCGATGTTTCCCGGGTTGATCCGCAGGCAGGCCGCGCCCGCCTCCGCCGCCTCGATGCCGCGCCGATAGTGGAAATGGATATCGGCCACGATCGGCACCGGGCTTTCGGCCACGATTTCCTTCAGCGCCCTGGACGAGGCCTCGTCCGGGACCGAAACGCGCACGATATCCGCACCCGCCTCGGCCGCCGCCAGCACTTGCGCGACGGTGCCGGCCACATCCGTTGTCAACGTGTTGGTCATCGTCTGCACCGCGATCGGGGCATCGCCGCCGATTGCGACATTTCCAACCATGATCTGGCGGGATTTGCGGCGGTAGATATTGCGCCACGGGCGGACGTGGTTGAGTGACATGGAACGCGATCCGTTAGGTTAGCTGCGGCTTTGGGCGATTACATAGGCCGTCGCGGCCGCCGCGTCCATGCGGCCCGGTTACTGATCCTGCGGAAGATCGGTCTGCGCCTCGGCCACCATGCGGGCCAGATCGCGGTCCTGCTCCAGGTCGGCGACGACAAACCGCTGGGTCACCTCGTCAATCGACAGCGGCAGTTTCGAGGTCACCGTGCCGCGTTCGCCGACCGGGCCGTAGTGCTGCCCGTTCAGCGCGAAATAGATCGCCCCGGATTCGCCGGCCCGCAATGTGGGCGGCTCTTCGGTGGCGGGGATGTCATAGCTCTGGCCGCCTTCGAGGATACCCTCGAAAATCACCGTGCCGTCCGCCGCCCGCACCCGCACCCACGAGGGGCGCACTGCCACCATGACCAGGTTCGGCGCGGCCTCTTCGACCACCTGCGGCACCACGTCGCCGGTGCCCGCGCGGGTATCGGCCAGATCGACCTGCGGCAGATCCGGCATGCTGAATGCGCCGCCACGGCGCGGATCCAGCGTCGAAATCGGTGCATCGCGCGCGGTCAGTACCGGCACGTCCAGTGCCTGCGGGCGATAAAGCCGGTCCAGCGCATCGGACGACGGGGTGATCACATCCTCGGCCCGCGCCGCGCCCGGACGGTCCACACCATTCAGCGGATCGAGGTCCGACAATACCACCGGCGCCTGTTCGACCGGTGCAAACTGCACCTGCTGCACCTCTTTCAGCACCGACCAGCCGCCGTATCCGATACCGGCGATCACCGCCAGCAGCACCAGCGTCGAACCCACCGCGCGCGGTTCGATCTGGGCAAACCAGCCCTCGCGTTCCGGGGCAAAGGGTGTGTTGGGCCGCATGAAGGGATCGGGCGCCGCCGCCCGGGCCGCGCGCGCCTCTGCGACCGGCTTTTTGACAACCGAGGCTTCGGACGACATGCCATGGGCAACGGTAAACCCGCTTTCCCGGCAAAAGGCGGTGAACGCCTCGTCGGGGTTCATGTTCAGGTAACGGGCATAGGACCGCACGTAACCGGCGATGAAACCGGGCGTGTCAAAGGCGGACGGGTCGGAATTCTCGATGGCAGCGATATAGCTGGCCTTGATCCGCAGCTCGCGCTGCACGTCGAGCAGGGATTTGCCCATGGTGGCGCGCTCGCCCCGCATGGTATCGCCCAGACGCAACTCAAAGTCGTCAAAGCTCTTCGGCTCGACGACCTTGTGTTCTTCTTCGGATTTGCGCGTCAGCTTGCGCCCAATCATGCCTGCTGTCCCGTACTGCCTGCCGTGCATTCACTGCCGTGGCCGGACGCTGTCCCATCGATTCGTCCGGGTGTTTTGTTACGGCTATGCTATCACAGCGCAAGACATTTGCACAGTTTTGGCGGGCTATCCGGCAAGTTCGGCGCGATTCAGCGCACAGTGCGACCAAAGTTCGTCCATCGCCTGAACCAGCTTGTTCATCTCGTCCGGCCCGTGAACCGGCGACGGGGTGAACCGCAACCGCTCGGTGCCGCGCGGCACGGTGGGAAAGTTGATCGGCTGCACATAGATGCCGTGATCGGCCAGCAGCATGTCGCTCAGCTTCTTGGTGTGCACCGGGTTGCCGACGATGACCGGCACGATATGGCTGCCATGATCAATGATCGGCAGCCCCATGCCCTTGAGCCGGGTTTTCAGGATCTTGGCCTGCTCCTGATGCTTCTCGCGCAGCTCGGGATGCCGCTTGAGCCAGGCAACCGACGCTGCCGCGCCCGCCGCCACCGCCGGCGGCAGCGAGGTGGTAAAGATGAACCCCGGCGCATAGGACCGGATCGCGTCGCACATCTTGGCGCTTGCCGCGATATAGCCGCCCATCACGCCATAGGCCTTGGCCAGCGTGCCGTTGATGATGTCCAGGCGGTGCATCAGCCGGTCGCGTTCCGCGACCCCCGCCCCGCGCGGGCCGTACATGCCCACCGCATGAACCTCGTCGATATAGGTCAGCGCGTTGAATTCGTCGGCCAGATCGCAGATCGCCTCGATCGGGCCGAAATCGCCATCCATCGAATAGATCGATTCAAAGGCGATCAGCTTGGGCGCCGCCGGGTCGTCTGCCTCCAGCAACTCGCGCAGGTGCGCCACGTCGTTGTGGCGGAAAATCCGCTTGGCCCCGCCGTTGCGGCGCACCCCCTCGATCATCGAGGCATGGTTCAGCTCGTCGGAATAGATGATCAGGCCGGGGAACAGCTTGGGCAGCGTGCTCAGCGTGGCGTCATTGGCGATATAGGCGCTGGTGAACAGCAGCGCCGATTCCTTGCCATGCAGATCGGCCAGCTCGGCCTCCAGCCGCTTGTGATAGACCGTGGTGCCCGAAATGTTGCGGGTGCCGCCCGATCCGGCGCCGGTCGCCTCGACCGCCTCGTGCATGGCCTCCAGCACGACGGGGTTCTGCCCCATGCCCAGGTAGTCGTTGCCACACCACACGGTGATCGGCTGCTGGGTGCCGTCTGGCCGGGTCCAGACCGCGTGCGGGAACTGGCCGCGCTGACGTTCGATGTCGATAAAGGTCCGGTAGCGGCCTTCTTCGTGCAGACGGGCAAGTGCCGTGTCGAGTTTCGCGGTATAGTCCACCCGGTTCTCCTTGTTCATCCGGCCCACCGGGCCATTCGCGGCACCCCTGTGCCCACCCCCAATTACGAACGCATTCGCAATCATGAATGATTACAGACTGTGCGCCCAACAATCAACTGCCTACATGCCATGCAGATGCCCCGACATTGACTTACATCAATAAAGCCGGTGCTCTCAAGCTGACCAGAGGTCGTACAGGGAAATATCGCCGCAGGTGTCCGTTTTGGCGGCGCATGTGTTTCCGATAGGCGAAACACAGACCCTCTGGACCTTGCCGCACGCGATGCTAGGCTCTTTTTCAATACCCCTCGCATACCGGAGAAACCCAATGTCGCTGGACGCCGTACTTGCCCGCATCGACACCGACCTGCCACAGGCGACCGACCGCCTGATGGAGCTGCTGCGGATCCCGTCGATTTCGACCGACCCGGCCTACAAGGCCGACTGCGACCGCGCCGCCGACTGGCTGGTCGCCGACCTGCAAAGCCTTGGCGTGAAGACCGAAAAACGCCCCACGCCCGGCCACCCGATGGTGGTGGGGCATCTTGACGGCGACGGCCCGCACCTGCTGTTTTACGGTCACTACGACGTGCAGCCGGTCGACCCGCTCGAGCTGTGGGACCGCGACCCCTTCGACCCCGAACTGCAGGACACGCCCCGCGGTCGCGTGATCCGCGCCCGCGGCGCGAGCGACGACAAGGGCCAGCTGATGACCTTTGTCGAAGCCTGCCGGGCGTGGAAGGCGGTGCATGGCTCCCTTCCCTGCCGCCTGACCTTTTTCCTCGAAGGCGAGGAAGAATCAGGCTCCCCCTCGCTGGTCCCCTTCATGGAAGAGAACGCGGCAGAGCTGAAATCCGACCTCGCGCTGATCTGCGACACCGGCCTCTTCGACAGCCGCGTGCCCGCAATCACCACCATGCTGCGCGGCCTGCTGGGCGAAGAGCTGACGATCACCGGCCCGGACAAGGACCTGCACTCGGGCATGTACGGCGGCGCCGCGATCAACCCGATCCGCGTGCTGTCGCGCATCATCGCCAGCCTGCACGACGACACCGGCCGCATCACCATCCCCGGCTTCTACGACGGCGTGCCCGAACTCTCGCAAGAGTTGCGCGACCAATGGCAGGGGCTGGGCTTCGACCCCGACCGCTTTCTCGGCGACGTGGGCCTGTCGCAACCGGCCGGCGAACAGGGCCGCAGCGCGCTGGAAATGATCTGGTCACGCCCCACCTGCGAGGTCAACGGCATCACCGGCGGCTACACCGGCGCCGGCTTCAAGACCGTGCTGCCCTCCAAGGCCAGCGCCAAGATCAGCTTTCGCCTGGTCGGCACCCAGGACCCGCTGAAAATCCGCGAGAACTTCCGCCAGATGGTGCAGGACATGCTGCCGCCGGACTGCGCGGTCGAGTTTTCCGGCCACGGCGCCGGCCCCGCCGGCATGTTCGACACCTCCAGCCCGCCCTACGAACTGGCCCGCCAGGCGCTGTCGGACGAATGGCCCGACGAGGCCGCCTATATCGGCTGCGGCGGCTCGATCCCCATCGCCGGCCATTTTGCCGAAATCCTCGGCACCCCGCCGATGCTGATCGGCTTTGGCAAGGACGACGACCAGATCCACTCGCCAAACGAGAAATACGACCTGGAGTCGTTCCACAAGGGCATCCGCAGCTGGGCCCGCATCCTCGCCGCCCTCAGCTGAGGCGCTCCCGCCCCCGGGACGCGCATCCAAGATGCCCGCCCCGGCGTTGGGCCCGGCAGCGCGCGGATTTATCCGCGCGCTGCGGTCGCATCGAACCGCCAATGGAGGCCCAGCCATGACCCACGGTGTCACCAGCCACACGGCACAGGTCAACGGCCAGACCATCCCCTATGACCGGGCCGGCGACGGCCCGCCCGTTCTGCTGCTGCACGGCTTTCCCCAGACCCGCGCCATGTGGCGCCGCATTCTCCCCGATCTGGCCCGCGACCATACCGTCATCGCCGCCGACCTGCGCGGCTATGGCGCCTCCTCCAAACCGGACGGGGTGCACAACTACACCTTTCGCGAGATGGCCAACGACCAGCGCGCCCTGCTGCGCACACTGGGCTTTGACCGCTTTCACCTCGTCGGCCACGACCGGGGCGCCCGCACCGCTCACCGGCTGGCGCTCGATACCCCCGGCGCCGTGCTCAGCCTCACGCTGATGGACATCGTCCCCACCCACCTGCTGCTCGACGATCTCTCCAAGGAGGTCGCCACCGCCTATTACCACTGGTTCTTTCTCGCCCAGCCCGCGCCCTTCCCCGAAACCATGATCGCCGCCGACCCCGACCACTACTACGAGCGCTGCCTGACCAGCTGGGGCGGCGCCGCGATCACCGACTTCGACGCCGATGCGCTTGCCCGATACCGGGCCAGCTGGCGCGACCCCGCCACCATCGCCGCCATGTGCAACGACTACCGCGCCGCGATCGAGCTCGACTTCGCCGATGACGCCGCCGACCTCGGCCAGACCCTCGCCTGCCCGGCGCTGGTGCTCTACGGGGCCGATGGTCTGATGGCGCGCGCCTACGACGTGCCCGCCACCTGGGCGCCCCGCCTGTCCGACCTGCGCGCCGCCGCCCTGCCCGGCGGCCATTTCTTCCCCGACCTGCACCCGGCCGAGACCGCCCGCGCCCTGACGGACTTCCTCGCCACGGCAGCCTGAGACGCAGCCCCGCGCTTCTTCTGTTCACAAGTATCCCGGGGGTGAATTGGCCGCAGGCCAAGAGGGGGCTGGCCCCCTGTCGGCACAGACCCGCGCAGGCCGGGCCGGTGTCGGGCCGGCCACAAACGACCGGAAAGGAAGGGGGGAAAGTGGCGCGGTTGACGGGGCTCGAACCCGCGACCCCCGGCGTGACAGGCCGGTACTCTAACCAACTGAGCTACAACCGCGTGAGGGTGGTGATTAGGCCAAGCGCGAAGGCCCGTCAAGCGGGTATCACGCGGTTTCTTTACAAGCCCGCCTGCGGGGGGCCGCGCGGCCAAACTAACACCCTTGATCGCCGCCCACCCGTCGGTCACGTTGTGGTTGTATTGCGGGAGCGCGGGTGATGAGTCCGGAAAAGGAAAACGCTGAGTATTTGGAATCACAGCAACGCATCGACTACGGCGATGCTGAACAATTGATCCTTGAGGCGCGTGACAACCGGGCGAAGAGGCTCGACTTAAGCGGGTACCACCACCTCAGCCGCTTTCCGCCTGCGATCAAAGATTTCAACTCCCTTCGCATGTTGAAAGCCAGCGGCACCAAAATCTTCGACCTCGGACCGCTCCAAGGGATTTCTTCTTTAGAATTTCTTGATCTCAACGGCTCAAATGCCCACAACCTAGAGCCCCTGAAGGGCATGTCGAAACTGGCGCACCTGACTGTCGCCAACACCAGGGTCATGGACCTCACTCCTGTTAGAGACCTCCGCCTGCTGCGGTTCCTCGATTTAGAAGGAACGGAAATAACAGATCTCGAACCGCTTCGGACAATTTTGGGACTTCGGACCCTTGGACTCTCACGTACTCCGGCAAGCGACCTCTCACCGATTAGTGGCCTCGACAAACTGCAGATTCTCACGCTCATCGGATCAGATGTCGCAGATCTTTCGCCGCTGCGAAAACTCGTCACTTTGCAGAATCTCCAAATAGCGAATTCAAAAGTGCTGGACCTCCGCCCGCTTCGCGACCTGCCTTTTGCACGGAGCAGTACGGATGCTTACATCGACCTGAGTTACAGCGGCACCCCGGCTACCCGTGCGGACCCAAGGCTAGCGGAACTATCCGAAATCGGAGACAACGAAGAGCGCACCCAGAAAACCCTCGCCTATCTCCGCACCCTTCCCGAACCACCCGCGCCTTTGCCTTGGGATATCCCCGATATCGACCCAAACAACGCACCACCGGACCCGCCCGCCCCCGATGCGGTGCCACGCGTGTCCTGGACGGGCGAGCAGATCGACCTCGTCCACAGCCCTTTGTCAGAGGCCGACCAAAGCGATCCGATCAAGCGGCGGATGTTCGACCGGTTGCGCGACACGCTGGATGACCTCAAACGTATCGGCAACCGCTACCCCGAACTTGACGGCCCGGCGCGGCGGCTGCACCGGGCCTGCGCCGGTGGCTTTGACGATGCCGATCTGCTCGACATCCATCTCGAGATTGCCGCGCTGACCGACATCGCGGCGTCCAATGATACCCGCCCACAGGCCGAGCGGATCGCGCCCGAAGATCTGGATATCGTCCGCCGTACCACCCGACTTGGCCCGCCGTTGACGCTGGGCCACCCGGATGTCGATCTGTTCGAGGCGCGCAATGCCGAATACGCCCAGCGCCGCCCGCCCGCGACGGTGCCCCATTCCGAACGTCTGGTGGCCGGGGCGCTGGCCCGCGACACACCCATGACCGACCGCGCCCGCGAAACCGCCGAACGCGTCGCAGAGGTTCCCGACGAGGGACGGCTTGCCGCTTTCCGGTCGTCTTTCGTCAAGAACGCGCTGCTGCAGGGGGTCGGTTTTTACTTCGCCGGTTTGGTCGGTCAGATCGGACAGACCCACACCATCCAACTGGCGGAATTTCTGGTGGCCAACAAGGATGCAATCCTGACCGTCGCGCTAAGTTGGGGGGAACAGGGCCACATCTGGGCCGCCGATCTGATCGCCCGGTCGCAGGAGATGCTGAGGCTCTGGCGGCACAACTCTCGTGAGCGATAATCGGGTCCGCGCGGTCGGGGGATTTAAACGGAGCATAAACACGGCGCGCGTTGCGCGCCTCGCGCCCGCACCGGGCGCTTTTTCCCGATTTCGGGGAGCGGATGGTTTGTACAAAACGGACAAACCCCGTTCCGGTGCATGTACAAAACGTCACAATCAGGGGAAAGTCCCGCCCCACATCGGGGGCTGGGGAGGACAGCGGTGGCGCGGTTGACGGGGCTCGAACCCGCGACCCCCGGCGTGACAGGCCGGTACTCTAACCAACTGAGCTACAACCGCTCGCTGCCCGATCGAAGCGTCGCTGCTTCGAACGTTGGGACGTATTATGGCCCCGTCCCGGCCCCGTCAAGCGGCCTTTGCAGATTTTCTTCGTATTCCTGCATTCCGGCCCCGGACCAGACAAAGAAACCGCGCCCGGGGGGCGCGGTTTCGCGAATTTTCGGCACAGGCGAGGCTCAGTTCTGGGCGGCGATACACTCACGGCCCATCGCCATCGCGGCTTTGGTCCCGGTCAGATCCAGCGTGAAAATACGTTCTGAGTCAATAACTTTCATCGTCTGAAGGTTGGCCACATCAGCAATGAAGTTCGGGTTGTTGGCTTTGATGTAGGCGCCCGAGTAGTTCTGCGAATTGCCCTTCATCACGGTTTCTTCGCCATAGAACAGCTGGCCGTCGATATCGATGATGAATTCGTTGCCGGTGCTTCCCTGGACGACGTCTTCCTCCTGGGTGAAGGCCCCGATATAGCCAAGGTTCTGATTGGCCAGAACGCCCATCTGAACGATCAGCCCGTCGCGGCGGGTCTCGATCACGCAGGTCTTGTCATCCGCGGCGAAAACGTTCCAACCGCCCGCTTCCCCATATTTCGTAAAGGTCTGAGCAGAAACGCCGACCGCCGAAACAGCAGCAATAATCGCTCCACCCGCGATCGCTTTTAAGTTGAACATAGTACCTCCATCCTTGATAAACCGTCGATTCAAAACGACGTTTATATTATAGGGCAACTGTGGCTTTCGGTCGACTCGTATCGTCGTGCACCGGCCAGTTCCCGCCCATTGGACGGCAAGATTTCTACTGCCATTGCAATGGCTTGCGCTTCACTTGGACGGCGACAAATCGACCATTTTCAGTTCTGGGAACGAAACAGCCGGGTGGTGTTGAACATTGCCTCGAGATCCTCGATCCGTTCCTTGCTCTTGTCCCAGTTCGCGGTCTGAACCTCGGCGATCAGCGCCTCCACGATCAGCATGATCGATATCGTCGAATCCCAACTCGACGGCGCCTCGACGAGACCGTTGAAGGTGTAGTCGGCCACCCGCCCGATCGGCGACCCCCACTGGTCTGTGAACAGCACGACCTTGGCGCCGCGCGCACTGGCCAGTTCGGCAAGCTTTTCCAGATGCGCCTCGTAGCGGCGGATATCGAAGATCACCAGAACCGCTGTTTCGTCCATGTCCAGCAGGTATTGCGGCCAGACGTTGGCCGAGTTGCCCAACTGGGTCACATTCGGCCGAATGATCTGTAAGTGATTGAAAAGATAGTCAGCATTCGACCGGGTGATCCGCCCGCCGACCACGTAGACATGCCGCCCCGAGTCGGCCAGCAGCCGCGACACCCTGTCGAATATCGTGGTGTCGATCCGGTCCAGCGTGTGGCGCAGATTGTCAAAGACAACATCCGCGAACCGCGTCAGCGGATGTTCGGCAGAGGCCGCGGCCGCCTTCCACGCCTCGCGCTTGGACATCGGTTTCTTGATCTGGGCCGCCACTTCCTCGCGCAGAGCATCCTGCAGGTCGGGAAAGCCGTCGAACCCCAGCTTGCGCGCCATACGGATCACAGTGGGCGTGGATACTGCCGCCGCCGCCGCCAGCTTGGTGATCGATTGCAGTCCGACCATCGGATAGTCCTGCATCAGAACACTGGCCAATTGCCGTTCGGATCTGGTCAGATCCTCCATCTGCTCCTGAATCATTTGTTTGACGAGCTTGGATGCGGGGGGCACGGCAACCTCTTTGCTAACATATTCTACAGAGTATGCGTTAATGTAGAGAAGTCTACAGAAATTTTGTTGACAGCGCGACGCCACCTGTAACCAATGCTACACATGTCTGCCGATTTCGAGTCACCCCTGCTGGCCCCCAGCGAACAGCCTGCCGCGCAGGTTCTGCATGCCGATGGCCGGGCCTCGGCGGTGCTGGTATGCGAACACGCCAGCCGGAGCATTCCTCGATCGCTGAACGGTCTGGGACTGGACGAGGCGACGGCCCGATCCCACGCCGCCTGGGACATCGGCGGGCGTGATCTGGCGGTTGCGCTGGCCGAACGACTGGATACGCCGCTGGTGGTGTCCTGCGTCAGCCGGCTGGTGTACGACTGCAACCGCCCGCCCGAGGCCGCGGACGCGGTGCCGGAACGCAGCGAAGTCTTTGCCGTTTCCGGCAACACCGGTCTGACCGCCGCCGCGCGCGCGCAGCGCGTCCGCGACGTCTACGAACCGTTCCGCGCGCTGCTCGCGCAGACCATCGGCGCGCGGCCCAACCCGCCGGTGCTGATCACCATCCATACCTTCACGCCGGTCTATCACGGCGCACCGCGCGCGGTGGAAATCGGAGTGCTGCATGACAGCGACGACCGGGCCGCGCGGGTTCTTCTGCACGTGCTGCGGCGTGACTCCAGCTGGGACGTACGGATGAACGCCCCCTACTCGGCCACCGACGGCGTCACCCATACCCTGCGGCATCACGCGATCCCGCGCGGGTTGCCGAATGTGATGATCGAGGTGCGCAACGATCTGGTCGCGACGCCCCAGGGCGTGGCCGAAGTCGCGGCCAAGCTGGGTCCGGCGCTGGCCGAGACGATCCGGCATTTCGAAAGCCATCCAACGGCTCACGATACCCTCATGCCCCAGAATACAGGTCAGATCTGATGCAGCTGGCCCGCCGATACATATCCCTGGTCGACAGGTTCAACCGCTGGATCGGGCGCATCGTGATGTATGGCATCTTTGTCATGATGGGCATCCTGCTGTGGTCCTCAGTGTCGAAAACCTTTTTCCTGCCATCTCTGTGGACGCTGGAAATGGCCCAGTTCGCCATGGTCGCCTATTACATCCTGGGCGGTCCCTATTCGATTCAGATGGGATCGAATGTGCGCATGGACCTGCTTTATGGCGAATGGTCAGACCGCCGCAAGGCGCAGGTCGATGCGATCACGGTCCTCTTCCTGATCACCTATCTGGTAGTGCTGCTCTGGGGCGGACTGGACAGCACGATGTACAGCTTTCAATACGGCGGCGAGCGTAGCCCGACCGCCTGGCGTCCCTATCTGTGGCCCATAAAGGTCATCATGTGTTTCGGCATTCTCCTGATGCTGCTGCAGGCGGTCTCGGAACTGCTCAAGGACATACTCCGCATCCGCGGTGAGACGATCACGCGGGAGACCACCTGATGTCCTACGAGCTGATCGCGATCCTGATGTTCTCAACGATGATGCTGATGCTGCTGACCGGACAGCGGGTGTTCGGCGCCATCGGATTCGTTGCCGTGATCGCGGCACTCGTGCTGTGGGGTGACCGGGGCGGTTATGACCTGGGGTTCTCGGCGGCGATGAAGCTGATGAAATGGTATCCGCTGCTGACCCTGCCGATGTTCATCTTCATGGGCTACGTGCTGTCGGAATCGAAGATCGCCGATGACCTCTACCGCATGTTCCACGTCTGGATGGGTGGATTGTCGGGCGGGCTGGCGGTTGGCACAATCGGTTTGATGGTGCTGATTTCGGCGATGAACGGGCTGAGCGTCGCGGGCATGGCCATCGGTGCCACCATCGCGCTGCCAGAGCTGCTGAAGCGTGGCTATGACAAGCGCATGGTGACAGGCGTCATTCAGGCGGGATCGTCGCTGGGCATCCTGGTGCCGCCTTCGGTGGTGCTGGTGCTCTACGCGATGATCGCCCGCCAGCCGGTGGGCCAGCTGTGGCTGGCCGGCGCGGTGCCGGGGCTGATGATGGCCGGGCTGTTCATCCTCTACATCGTGATCCGCTGCCGGCTGAACCCGGCGCTGGGCCCGGCCCTGCCGGCGGAGGACCGCAATGTGCCGCGCGCCGAAAAGCTGCGGCTGCTGCGCGCCGGGCTGCTGCCCCTGTTCATCTTTGCAGCCATGATGATCCCCTTCGTCAATGGCTGGACCTCGCTGGTGGAAAGCTCCGCCATCGGCGCATTGGCCGCCTTTGTCGCTGCGGTGGTCAAGGGGCGGATGACGCGCGAGGTCTTTGAAAACTCGGTCCGCAACACGCTGGGCATTTCCTGTATGTTCATGTGGATCATCCTGGCGGCGCTGGCCTTTGGCGCGGTGTTCGATGGGTTGGGCGCGGTCAAGGCGATCGAGGGCGTGTTCACCGAAAAGCTGGGCCTCAGCCCCTGGATGATCCTGATCCTGATGCAGCTGAGTTTTATCCTGATGGGTACCTTTCTGGATGACACCGCCATGCTGGTCATCGTCGCGCCGCTTTACGTGCCGCTGGTCGGCGCGCTCGGCTTTGACCTGATCTGGTACGGTGTGCTTTATACGATCACCACGCAGATTGCCTATATGACGCCGCCCTTTGGCTATAACCTGTTCCTGATGCGCGCGATGGCACCGCCGGAAATCAGCCTGCGCGACATCTATTCGTCGATCCTGCCCTTTGTGCTGGTCATGGTTCTGGCGCTGGTGATCATCATGCGGTTTCCTCAGATCGCGCTGTGGCTGCCCGAATATGTCTACAACAAGTGAATTCCCAGACCCCGGCAAACGGGGCCCCGCAACCGAAGTCCAACCATAAGACACCTCAGGAGGTACAAATGACTACAAGACGCAAGTTCTTGACCACCGCCGCCGCAGGGGCGGCCGCAGCCCCGCTGGCGACACCGGCGCTGGCGCAATCGACCATCAAGTGGCGGATGCAAACCTATGCCGGCCCGGCGCTGGCCGCCCATGTGATCGACCCGGCGATCGAGATGTTCAACAAGATCGCCGGCGATCGCATGCAGATCGAGCTGTTCTATGCCGATCAGCTGGTGCCCACCGGCGAGCTGTTCCGCGCCATGCAGCGCGGCACCATCGACGCGGTGCAGTCGGATGACGATTCGATGGCCTCGCCCACCGAAGTGACCGTTTTCGGCGGCTACTTCCCCTTCGCCTCGCGCTACTCGCTCGACGTGCCGGTGCTGTTCAACCAGTACGGCCTGAACGAAATCTGGGACGCGGAATACTCCAAGGTCGGCGTCAAACATATCTCGGCCGGGTCCTGGGACCCCTGCCACTTCGCCACCAAGGATCCGATCAACTCGCTGGCCGACCTCAAGGGCAAGCGCGTCTTCACCTTCCCCACGGCCGGTCGTTTCCTCAGCCAGTTCGGCGTGGTGCCGGTGACCCTGCCCTGGGAAGACATCGAAGTCGCGGTACAGACCGGCGAACTGGACGGCATCGCATGGTCCGGTATCACCGAGGATTACACCGTCGGCTGGGCGGATGTGACCAACTATTTCCTGACCAACAATATCTCGGGCGCATGGGCCGGGTCTTTCTTTGCCAATATGGACCGCTGGAACGAACTGCCCGAGGACCTTCAGACACTGTTCCGCGTCTGCTGTGACCAGTCTCACTACTATCGCCAGTGGTGGTACTGGGGCGGCGAGGCTTCGCTGCGGGTCAATGGCACCAAGATGCAGCTGACCACAATCCCGGACGAGGAATGGGCACAGGTCGAAGGCGCGGCCGTCAAGTTCTGGGACGAGATCGCCAGCGAGTCCGAGACCAAGGCAAAGGTCGTCGAGATCTTTAAGAAATACAATGCCGACATGCAAAAAGCCGGACGCCCCTACCGCTACGGCTGATCCGAACACGATTTGGCCCGCCACCTCGCGCGCGGGCCAAATTTCTTTGAAAGAAATTTGCCAAGAATTTTCGAAAAATTCTTGTGCGCCAGATCCCGAGGTTGCTCATGCTCACCCTTGATGCGCTTAAACAGCAGGTGTCGGACGGCACCGTGGATACCGTTCTGGTCTGCCTTGTCGATATGCAGGGCCGATTGATGGGCAAGCGCTTTCACGCGCAGAATTTCCTCGACAGCGCCTGGCAGGAAACGCACTGCTGCAACTACCTGCTGGCCACTGACCTGGAGATGGCGACGCCCGAGGGCTATGCCGCGACCTCATGGTCGGCGGGTTATGGCGACTACGTGATGCAACCCGACCTGTCGACCCTGCGGCCCGTGCCCTGGCTGGAGGGCACCGTGATGGTTTTGTGCGACGTGCTCGACCACCACACTCATCAGTCGGTGCCCCATTCCCCGCGTCAGGTTCTGAAGCACCAGATCGCGCGTCTGGCCGACCTCGGCCTGACACCGATGATGGCCACCGAACTTGAGTTTTTTCTTTTTGAGCAAGGTTTTGACGAAATCCGCAAGGATGGCTACCGCGATTTGACTCCGATCAGTGGCTATAACGAAGACTACAGCATTCTGCAGACCACAAAGGAAGAAGGGGTGATGCGCCCTCTGCGCAATGCCCTCTTTGCCGCTGGCATTCCGGTCGAAAACACCAAAGGTGAGGCCGAAACCGGGCAGGAAGAGCTGAACATCCGTTATGCCGACGCACTGGCCTGCGCCGATCACCACACCATCGCGAAACATGCCACCAAGGAAATTGCCTGGGCGCAGGGGCGCTCGGCCAGTTTCCTGGCAAAATGGCGCCACGACAAGGTCGGCTCGGCCAGCCACGTGCACCTGTCGCTCTGGCGCGACGGGATTCCAGAATTCTACGACGCCGACAAGCCGCATGGCATGTCCGACCTGATGCGCCAGTTCTGCGCCGGTATGATCGCCTATGCGCCCGAGTACGTGTTTTTCCTGGCGCCCTACATCAACAGCTACAAACGGTTCATGAAGGGCACCTTTGCCCCGACCAAAACGGTCTGGTCGGTGGACAACCGCACCGCCGGTTTCCGGCTCTGCGGAGAGGGCACCAAGGCGGTGCGGATGGAGTGCCGGATCGGCGGGTCGGACCTGAACCCCTATCTGGCGCAGGCCGCGCTGATCGCCGCCGGGCTGAAAGGGATCGAGGACAAGATGGAACTGGCCGAGCCGACCTCGGGCGATGTGTACCAGGACGCCGAGGCCGGTGAGATTCCGTCGACCCTGAGGGCGGCGACGGAGACCCTGCGCGGATCCCGCATGCTGCGCGCCGCCATGGGCGATGGCGTGATCGACCACTACACGCGCTGCGCCGAGTGGGAACAGGAAGAATTCGACCGCACGGTGACCGACTGGGAAATCGCGCGCGGGTTCGAGAAGGCCTGACCGGGGACGCCTCCGGCGGGAGTATTTTTGAAGAGATGAAAGCGGGGCGGCCTGCCCTGAATTGCGGAGTGTGTGGATCATGGGCACTGTTGTGCAATGTATCTCGCCGATCGACGGATCGGTCTATGTGGAGCGGGAGGCGCTGACGCCCAAGGCGGCGGTACAGGCGGCTGGCCGCGCCCGTGCGGCGCAGCCGAGCTGGGCGGCGCGGCCGCTGGCGGAACGGATCGCGCTGGTGCGCGCGGCCGTGGCCGAGGTCGGGCGAACCACCGACCAGATGGCCATCGAACTGGCGCACCAGATGGGCCGGCCGGTGCGCTATGGTGGCGAGTTCGGCGGTTTCGAGGAACGCGCGTCCCATATGGCCGACATTGCCCAGGACGCGCTGGCGCCAATCGTGGTCGAGGACAGCCCCGGGTTCCTGCGCAAGATCGAGCGGGAACCACATGGCGTGGTGATGGTGGTGGCTCCGTGGAATTACCCCTACATGACCGCCATCAACACCGTCGCTCCGGCGCTGATTGCCGGGAACACCGTGGTGCTGAAACATGCGGCGCAAACGCTGCAGGTGGGAGAGCGGCTGGCTGAAGCGTTCCACGCGGCCGGCGTACCGGCGGATGTATTTCAGAACCTCGTGCTGGATCATGACACCACGGCCCAGCTGATCTCGGGGCGCGCGGTCGATTTTGTCAACTTCACCGGCTCGGTCGGCGGCGGCCAGGCGATGGAACGCGCCGCGGCGGGCACCTTTATCCCGGTCAGTACGGAACTGGGTGGCAAGGATCCCGGATATGTCCGTGCCGATGCGAATCTGGATGCAGCGGTAGCCACGCTGATTGACGGAGCGATGTTCAATTCTGGCCAGTGCTGTTGCGGGATCGAGCGGATCTATGTGCACGACAGCCTGTTCAATGGCTTTGTCGAGAAGGCCGTTGCGCTCGTCAATAGCTACAAGCTGGGCAATCCGCTGGACCCCGAGACGACCATCGGGCCGATGGCGCATATCCGGTTTGCTCGCACCGTCCGCGATCAGATCGAAGACGCCGTGGCCAAGGGCGCCACAACGCATATCGAACGGTTCGACGCGGACGACGGCGCCGCCTATCTGACACCGCAGATCCTGACCAATGTGACCCATGACATGGAGGTCATGCGCGAGGAAAGCTTTGGCCCGGTGGTCGGCATCATGCCGGTGCGCGACGATGCCGAGGCCATCGCGCTGATGAACGACAGCCGCTACGGTCTGACCGCCAGCATCTGGAGCGCAGACGCCGAGGCCGCCGAGGCCATCGGGCGACAGCTGCAGACAGGTACCGTTTTTCTGAACCGGGCCGATTACCTGGATCCGGGCCTGTGCTGGACCGGCTGCAAGGACACCGGGCGTGGCGCCGGCCTGTCGGTCCTGGGGTTCCATGCCCTGACCCGGCCCAAATCCTATCACCTCAAGAAAAAGCTGTAGGCTCATGAAACTTTTTGGAAACTGGTCCTATCCCACCGCAATCCGCTTTGGTGCGGGGCGCATCAAGGAATTGCCGGACGCCTGCAAGGCCGCTGGCATCACAAAGCCGCTTCTGGTCACCGACCGGGGTTTGGCCGCACTGCCGATCACCACGGCGGCGCTGGATCTGCTCGAAGCTGCGGGTCTGGGCCGGGCGATGTTCTCGGACGTTGATCCGAACCCCAACGAAGGAAACCTCGCCGAGGGGCTGAAGGTCTGGCACGACGGGGGCTATGACGGCGTCATCGCCTTTGGCGGCGGCTCGGGGCTGGATCTGGGCAAGGTGCTGGCCTTCATGTCGGGTCAGACCCGGCCGGTCTGGGACTATGAAGATGTGGGCGATTGGTGGACGCGCGCCGATCCCGCCGGCATTGCCCCCATCGTGGCGGTTCCAACCACCGCCGGAACCGGATCGGAAGTGGGCCGGGCCGGTGTGCTGACAAACTCGGAGACTCACGAGAAAAAGATCATCTTCCACCCCAAGATGCTGCCAGCGCAGGTGATCTGCGATCCGGAACTGACCGTGGGGATGCCGCGTGCCATCACCGCCGGCACCGGGCTGGATGCCTTTGCCCATTGTGTCGAGGCCTTTTGCTCGCCGCATTATCACCCGATGAGCCAGGGCATCGCGCTGGAAGGCATGCGGCTGGTAAAGGACTATCTGCCGCGCGCCTATGCCGACGGCACCGACATCGAGGCGCGCGCGCATATGATGAGCGCGGCCGCCATGGGCGCCACCGCGTTTCAAAAGGGTCTGGGCGCGATCCATGCTTTGTCGCATCCGATCGGGGCCGTTCATCATACCCACCACGGCACCACCAATGCCGTCTGCATGCCCGCCGTCTTGCGCTTTAACCGCCCTGCCATCGAAGGCGTTCTGGGCACGGCTGCCGCCTATCTCGGCATCGACGGTGGCTACGAGGGGTTTTGCGCCTATGTGGACCGCCTGAATGCCGAGTTGGGGATCCCCGGCAACCTGCACGGTCTGGGGGTGCGCGATCCTGATATCGATGCGCTGACCCGTTCGGCGCTGGCAGACCCCAGCGTCGGCGGGAACCCCGTGGAAATGACCTATGACAACACCCGCGCGTTGCTGGAGGCCTGCCTTTAAGGTTCCGCGGCACCGCAGATGCTCTGCGGGATACGAAACGGATCCTCGTCGCGAGGCCAAGACCCTGCGGCGAGACCGCGCCTGCCGGAACCAATGAAAAGGGCCGGCCGCCGCCGGGCGATGTGCACAGGCGATCTGCTTCGGCGTTTGGCCCTGGTCGCGAGCCGCCCACGCCAGATATCCACCCAAGCCATGCGCATCGTGAGGACCGGCATGGATTCGTAAGAGCGGAGCTGTTTTTCTGGGGCGGTTCGATGCAAACCGTCAGAAATACCCGACGCCGGACTCTGGATGCGCCGCCGTTTTCAATAGATTGAACGCATAATCGGCAACCGAGCGGAAACAGATCACACGAAAGGTCGCTTCATCCACCATCCACAGCGCCGCAGGGATTTGGGCCATGCGGGTGCGACGTATGGTTCCGGGCTGGAAGTTCTCCGGCGACAGATCCAGCGGACAAAGCTTGGCCATGACCTCGCGCGCGGAGGGTCCGGCAACCTGCAACTGCACACGGGCGTCCGAGACATCCACCGCCAGAGCGTGGACCTTGGCCAGTTTTTCCTGCATCGCCGCCAGCACCGAACCGGTTTCGCCATAGGGACACAGCAGCAGCATCTCGTCCGGGGACATCCAGGCCGCCGAGCCGGACTTGCCGCTGACAATCTGCAACGGGCCGGGCTGTTTCGGGCCGGTCAGCCCGGTTGCGGCGGTGACGGCAGATTTCACCGCACGGGCCGAGAGATCGCCGCGCAGGGTGATCATTCCCTGCAATCCGCAGTCTTCCACACGGGCCAGGCCATCGAAACCGGCCATCTTGAGGGCACTGATGGGTTCAGACATTCTGCTTCTCCCCGTCCTTGTCGTAGAACACCGGATCGGTGATTTTCGCGGTGTAGGTCTTGCCGTCAGTGCCGGGAAACTCCAGCAGCTCTCCCATTCGGTCGGGCCCATGCAGGACCAGCCCCATGGCGATCCCCCTGCCAAGCGTCGGCGAATGGTAGGTCGAGGTCACCCGTCCCTGCACGTTGCGCTGGCCGTTGGGGTTGACCCCCTCGGCCACAGCATAGGCGCCGTCGGGCAGCGTTGAGCCGTCGGTGGTTTCCAAGCCGACCAGTTTCCATCGATCGGGATCGGTCATGTGGCTGCGCTCTTGCGCCCGTTTTCCCAGGAAGTCCTCTTTCTTCTTGGAGATTGCCCAGTGCAGGCCAAGGTCCTGCGGGATCACGGTGCCGTCGGTTTCGTCACCGATCATGATAAAGCCTTTTTCAGCACGCAGGATATGCAGGCATTCGGTGCCATAGGGCATGATACGATAGGCCGCGCCAACATCGGCGATCTTGTCCCAAAGCGCCTGTCCCAGGCTCGCGGGGACGGCGATTTCATAGCTGAGCTCGCCCGAGAAGGAGATCCGGTAGACCCGCACCGGAATGCCGCCCAACGCGCCGTCCCTCCACTCCATGAAACCAAGCGATTCCTTCGACAGATCCATGCCGCCGAGCGTTTCCAGAACCGTGCGCGCCATCGGCCCAACCACGGCAATCTGGGCGTATTGCTCGGTCAGATTGGCGGTGTAGACCTGCCAATCCCACCATTCGGTCTGCAGCCATTCCTCCATATGTGCATGGATACGGTCAGCGCCGCCGGTGGTGGTGTGGCAGAGCCAAGTGTCGTCGTCGATCCGGGCGACAACGCCGTCATCGATCAGGAAGCCGTTTTCGGAACACATCAGCCCATAGCGGCATTTACCCGGCTTCAGGGTGGACATCATGTTGGTGTACATCATGTCGAGGAACCTGCCCGCGTCCGGCCCCTTGACCAGGATCTTGCCAAGAGTGGAGGCATCAAGCATTCCAACGGCTTCGCGGGTGTTCTTGACCTCGCGCATGACGGCGTCGTGAGTGGATTCGCCGGGGCGCCTGTAGGCGTAGGGCCTGCGCCAGTGGCCGACCGGTTCCCATTCCGCGCCGTGTGCCTCGTGCCAGTCATGCATCGGCGTCTTGCGGATCGGCTGGAACACCTCGCCCCGGGCCTCGCCGGCGATGGCGCCCATGCTGATCGGCGTATAGGGCGGGCGGAATGTGGTGGTGCCGACCTGAGGGATCTCGGCCTGCAGCGCATCAGCAAGCGTGGCCAGTCCGTTGATGTTGCTGAGCTTACCCTGATCGGTCGCCATGCCGAGCGTAGTATAGCGCTTGGTGTGTTCGACGCTCTCGTAGCCCTCGCGCGCGGCCAGTTGCACATCCGAGACCTTGACGTCGTTCTGGTAGTCCAGCCAGGATTTCATCCGCAGCGGCGTCTCGGCCTGGCGCGGCATCAGCCAGACCGGTTCCAACGGCGCTTCGGGGCTCGCGGCACCCTGCGGCGGCGCAACGGATTTTGACTTGAACCCTGCCGCGCGGGCCGCAGCGGACGCGGCCACTGTCGCGTCCTCCAGCACAGCGTCGAGTGCCAGCGCTCCATTGGCCGCGCCTGCGGCCGTTACATACCCCAACCCATCGGCCCCGGTGGGCGGGCGCTGCGGGTCAGGACGGAACATCGCGTGCGCGTCGTCCCAGGTCAGCTTGCCGCCGCAGTGCGACCACAAATGCACCACCGGGGACCAACCGCCCGACATAGCGACCGCGTCACAGGCGACATCCTCAAGCGCACCGCCCTGCCCCTCTTGCGCACAGACCGACACCCCGGTCACCCGCTTGCCGCCCTTGACCTTACCGATGGCACGGCCACAGTCGATGCGAATACCCAACTCGCGCGCCACGCTCATTAGCGGGCCGCCGCCGGAATTGCG
This sequence comes from Seohaeicola saemankumensis, assembly GCF_020171285.1. GTDB lineage: Bacteria > Pseudomonadota > Alphaproteobacteria > Rhodobacterales > Rhodobacteraceae > JAIUZI01. The sequence continues at coordinate 687,453 of NZ_JAIUZI010000001.1, read as the reverse complement.
GGCATCCAGGATGCGCAGCACCTGCACGCCTGCCTCGTGTAGGGTAATCGCAGTACGATAGGCATCATCGTTGTTGGTGGCGACGATGACCCGCTGTCCGGGCGTGACGCCGTAATTCACCACGTAGTCGCGCATTGCAGAGGCCAGCATGACCCCTGGCACGTCGTTACCGGCAAAAGCCAGCGGCCGTTCGATGGCACCGGTTGCCGTCACGATCTGTTTGGCGCGGATCCGCCAAAGACGGTGACGCGGACCGGGCTGTGCCGGCCCATGATCGGTCAACCGCTCGTATCCCAGAGCATAGCCATGGTCATAGATCCCTGCCCCCATGCAGCGGTTGCGCAGGGTCACATTGGGCATCGCCTCCAGTTCGGAAACAGCCTGTTCCACGAACTCCTCCACCGGAGCGCCGTCAATGGTACCGCCATCGACGGGTGCCCGCCCGCCCCAATGGGCACTCTGCTCCATCAGCAACACCTTGGCCCCCGCGCGCCCGGCTGTCAGTGCCGCCTGCAGCCCCGCGACACCGCCACCGATCACCAGCACATCGGTAAAGGCGTAGAAATGTTCGTAGGTATCGGCGTCACGTTCCGTCGGCACCTGGCCCAAGCCCGCCGACTGCCGGATGAAAGGTTCGTAAACCGATTTCCAGAAACTGCGCGGATACATGAAGGTCTTGTAATAGAACCCCGCCGGCAGAAAGCGGGCGAACAGGCTGTTGATCGCACCGATGTCGTGCTCGAGGCTGGGCCAGTGGTTCTGGCTGCGCGCGCTCAGCCCGTCGAAGAGTTCGGTGGTGGTGGCGCGCTGGTTTGGCTCGAAACGCGAACCGGTGCCAAGACCCACCAGCGCATTCGGCTCTTCGGCGCCCGAAGCAACCAGCCCGCGCGGGCGATGGTACTTGAACGAGCGGCCGATCATCATCTGGTCATTGGCCATCAGAGCAGAAGCCAGCGTGTCGCCCGCGTGGCCGATGAAAGACTTGCCATTGAAGGTGAAGGATACCGTGGTGTTGCGGTCGATCAGACGGCCGTGGCTGGCAATGCGGGTGCTCATGCGGCGGATCCTTCGTTTGGGGCGCCGGTCGGTGCAGTGGGGTGTTTTAGATCAGTAACAAGCATCAGGCGAACTCCCTCCACGACCATCCGGGCCGGGCGGCGCGAATGAGGGCGAGAACTTCCTTCGGCGGCTCAGAGGTCTGGGCCGGATAGGTTCCGAAGACCTGGAGCGTGTCAGTGGCGCGGGCGGCGTGGAACCACTTGCCGCAGCCATGGGCATGACGCCAGCGTTCGAAATGCACGCCGCGCGGGTTTTCTCGGGTGAAGAGATAGTCGTGGAAATCGTCATCGCCGGAACCGGGGCCGAAGCGTTTCAGATGTGCCTCGCCACCAGGGGCAAGTTCGGTCTCGTCGGCGTCGACGCCACAATAGGGACAGCGCAGAATCAGCATGGCCTCAACCTTTCGCGGGCAGGCTGGCAGCATGGGCCAGCGACAGTTCGGTGAGTTTGACGCGCAGCGCGGCGTCTTCGAAGGCGGCGGCGTCGACCTCAACCATCCCGCCCATCCTGCGGCCGGTAAAGGACAGCGGTTGCGCGCCCGCCGCAAGCGCGGCGGCCTCGCGCGGTTTACCAACGCGATACATGGCACCGTCCTTCATGACACCGCAGACCATGTTACCATGCAGCAGAAAGCAAAGCCCACCGAACATCTTCTTTTCGGCCAGCCCCGGCTCAACGCCCAGATCGGCGCGCATGGTTTCGGCAAAGTGTTCAGGATAGGGCATTGCTATCCCCCATTGCGCCCTGGACGCCGGAAAATTTCAAATTTTCCGATACGTTTTCTTTCAAAGAAAACGGCGTGTCTCGCAAGGTCGGTATCAATGCGCTACCCCCGCCGCCACGCTTTCGTCGATGAAACGGCCTTCCTTGAACCGGTCGAGTGAAAATGCCTCGGTCAGCGGGGAATGCCCCTTGGCCATCAGTTCGGCCATGCCCCAGCCCGAGCCGGGGATCGCCTTGAAGCCGCCGGTGCCCCAGCCGCAGTTGATGAAACAGCCCTCAAGCGGGGTTTTTGACAGGATCGGCGAGCGGTCGCCGGTCATATCCACGATGCCTCCCCATTGCCGCAGCATCTTGAGCCGCGAGATCATCGGGAAGGTTTCCACCAGCGCCCGCACGGTTTCCTCGATATGGTGGAACGAGCCGCGCTGGGTGTAGTTGTTGTAGCCATCCGCACCGCCGCCGATCACCATCTCGCCCTTGTCGGACTGGCTCATGTAGCCATGCACCGTGTTGGCCATCACCACCACGTCCATGCAGGGTTTGATCGGCTCGGACACAAGCGCCTGCAGCGCCACCGACTCGATTGGCAGCCGGAAGCCCGCCATCTCGGCCAGCACGCCGGAATGGCCGGCCACCACCACGCCCAGCTTGTCGCAGTCGATCGGCCCCTTGGAGGTATCGACGCCGGTCACCTTGCCACCTTCGGAGCGGACACCGGTCACCTCGCACTGCTGGATGACATGCATTCCCATGTCCGAACACGCCCGCGCATAGCCCCAGGCCACCGCATCATGGCGCGCGGTGCCGCCGCGCGCCTGCCAGAGGCCGCCCAGCACGGGGTAGCGCGGACCGTCGATGCTGATGATGGGTACGATCTCCTTGACACGTTCCGGCGAGATGAATTCGGTCGCCACCCCCTGCAGCGCATTGGCATGAGCGGTGCGTCGGTATCCGCGCACCTCGTGTTCGGTCTGCGCCAGCATGATCACGCCGCGCGGCGAAAACATCACGTTGTAATTCAGATCCTGGCTCATGTTTTCATAGAGCGCGCGGGCCTTTTCATAGATCGCCGCCGATGGATCCTGCAGATAGTTCGAGCGGATGATGGTCGTGTTGCGCCCGGTGTTTCCTCCGCCCAGCCATCCCTTTTCCAGGATCGCCACATTGGTGATTCCGAAATTCTTTCCTAGGTAATAGGCAGTGGCCAGCCCGTGTCCGCCCGCGCCCACGATCACCACGTCATAGCGGCGGTTCGGCGTGGGCGCGGCCCAGGCCCTGCCCCAACCGGTGTGATATCGCAGCGCCTCGCGGGCGACGGCAAAAGCGGAGTAGCGTTTCATCGGGCGAATCCGTTCGGTGACCTCTCGCGGCAGATATGCCGCGTTCCTTAAGAGTAGCCCCGACGCGAACCGTCGCAATAGGGCACGGTTGCGACATCGCCGCGCGACCTCCGCGCGACGCGGCATTTTACCCTTTTTCCCCGGCCCTTGCGGCATTAGATGAAGGGAACACGGAAAACGGGAGTTCCGATGACGTTCTGGATCGTGACCACGCTGCTTGCGCTGGCTGTATCGGCGCTGTTTGCGCTGGCGATGACACGCGGCCGGCGCGACGCGCCGGACCCGGCGGCAGGCTATGATCTGCGGGTCTACCGCGATCAACTGGCAGGCGTTGACCGGGACCTTGCACGCGGGGTGATCGCCGAAGAAGACGCCGTTCGCGTCCGGACCGAGATTTCGCGGCGCATCCTCACCGCGGACGCCCAGGCCAAGTCGGATTCTGCCGGCCAGGGCCCGTCTCGCTCGGCATCGTTGATTGCGGCGGCTGTACTGGCATTGGCGACGCTGGGCGGCTCGCTGCTGATCTACCTGGAACTGGGCGCCCCGGGATACGGTGATCTGACGCTGAAACACCGCATTGCCATGGCCGAGGAAACCCGCAAGTCGCGGCCCGACCAGGCCACGGCCGAGGCCCGCATGCCGGCCCGGCCGCCGCTTGAGCTGGAGCCGGAATACAAGGCGCTGATCGAGCAACTGCGCGCCACCGTGGCGCAGCGCCCCGATGACATACAGGGGCTGGCTCTGTTGGCCCGGCACGAAGCCAACAGCGGCAATCACACTGCCGCCTATACGGCGCAAGGCCGGCTGATCGAGCTGAAGGGCGAGGACGCCACATCGCGCGACTATGCCGAACAGGGCGAGATGATGATCGTGGCGGCGGGCGGCTACGTGTCACCGGAGGCCGAATTGGCGCTGCGCAAAGCGCTGGAACGCGACGCCCGCAACGGACCCGCGCGCTACTACTGGGGTTTGATGCTGGCGCAGATCGGCCGGCCCGACCTCGCCTTTGGCATCTGGGAACAGACCCTGCGTCAGGGACCGGCCGACGCCCCGTGGAACGCCGCCATCCGTGACCAGATCGAAGAGATGGCCTGGCGCGCCGGCGTCGATTATCAGCCGCCCGCGCCCGTCGCCCCGCCGCTGGCCGGACCCTCGGCCGAGGACATGCAAGCCGCACAAGACATGTCCGAGGAGGATCGCCAACAGATGATCCGCGGCATGGTCGACCGGCTGTCCGACCGGCTTGCGACCGAAGGCGGCAGCGCCGCCGAATGGGCCCGATTGATCGGCGCGCTCGGCGTTCTGGGCGACACGGACCGCGCCCGGGCCATCCACGCCGAGGCACGGCAGGTCTTTGCCGACACCCCGGAGGCGCTTGCCGAGGTGGAAGCCGCCGCACGCCAGGCCGGGCTGATCCCGTGATCTGTGACACGCTCGAAGACTTTGCCGCTGCCTGCCCGCCCCTGACCGCGCTGACCGGCCTTGATCTCGGCGACAAGACGATCGGCGTTGCGGTCTCGGACCGGATCGGCGCTGTTGCCACGCCGCTGGAAACCATCAAGCGCAAGAAATTCGGCGTCGATGCCGAACGCCTGCTGCAGATCATCGCGGACCGCGACATTGGCGGCATCGTTCTGGGCCTGCCCCGCAACATGGATGGTACCGAGGGGCCGCGCTGCCAGTCGACCCGCGCATTTGCCCGCAACCTGTCCCGGCTCACCGATCTGCCGATTACCTTCTGGGACGAACGGCTCAGCACGGTGGCCGCCGAACGGGCTCTGCTCGAGGCGGATACATCCCGAAAACGTCGCGCCGAGGTCATCGACCACGTCGCCGCCAGCTATATTCTTCAAGGCGCCCTCGACCGGCTGCGTCACCTGAAAACGGATACCCGGCCATGACCGCCCCCATCTGGACCCGCGATGAAATCGACAGCCCCTGCGTGCAGATCTGCGTCATCCATCCCCAGGAGCGTATCTGCACCGGCTGCCTGCGCAGCATCGACGAGATCACGCGCTGGTCGAAAATGTCACCCGAAGACCGGCGCGCGGTCATGGCCGAACTGCCGGACCGCGCCCCGCGCCTGCGCAAGCGTCGCGGCGGAAGGGCCGCGCGTATCCAGGACAGCTAGGCGGTCAGCCAGGCCTTGGCGCCGTCCAGGTCGTCCGCCTCGAAATAGGCTGTCTTGGCGTTGAGGAACCGGGCCGCCAACCCCCGCGCCGCGCGCTGCCAGGCCTTATCGCCGATTACCGCAACCCGTTCGGCCGTCGGGGCATGCTCACGCACCAGACTGAAATGCGAAGACAGGGCCGACAACCCCTGCCAGCCATCGAACTCGCGCAGGTCCAGCAACAACCGGAACCCATCGCGCTCGCGGATATGCGCCGCCAGTCCCGCCTCTGCCCGCGCGATCGCGTCGGGGTCTATCCGCCCCATCAACTGGACCATCAATGCAGGCCCGCCGAGGTCGGTCAAATGCACCGCCCCCAGAGACTCGCGCATCCAGCGCCGCGCCGCCTCTTCCTCCGACAGATCAAACAGCTGCACTGGACAGGGCACGACCGGAGCAAAGGCCCGCACCGCAGCACGCACCCAACCGGCCCCGCAGACCACGGCGACCCGCTCGAAACCGCGCCAATGGCTCAACCCGAGCTTGCTGTCGGCCCAGGCTGCCGCCCAATCGTAGCCTTCGAAACCCTCCTCGATCACCACCAACATGCGAATTCGCCCGTGATCCGCTAGCGCTGCCTCGACGGCCGGGGTCAGAACGGACTCGTAGTCCTGAGCGGTCACCTTTCCAGTGACCCGCACCTCAAGCAGATCGCCTGTTTCATCAGCAGTCACTTTCATCATAGCCCGGTCTCCCTCCAATCCTGCGCGTTCACCAAAAAGGATGGGCGCAGCAGCCGCGCGAAACCAGCCCCTTGTCTTTCATCTCTTCAAAAATACTCAAAATGCGCCAAATGCTGCCGACACCTCAGGGCAGGTCCAGCCACGCCTTTATCCCACCGGTCAACACAGGCCGGAAATAGGCGATCATCCGACCATCCGCCCCACCTGCCTGTACCGCCGACCAGGGTGCAACCCCATGCAGCGCCAACCTATGTAAAACATAGGCCTCGCCCGGCCGCGCCGATAGTTCCATACGGCGACAGCGCGCGAAGATCTCGGACCGGGCCGACTGGTAAACATCCGTGACATCAACCTTCGGCCAATCGCGTTCCGGATGCCCTGCCAAAGCCCGCCGCAGGGCCGCGCGCAGTATCTCGTGGCTCCCGTCCCACACCACCAGCGGCGCCGCGCCGGGCGGGGCCTCGCACAGCGGCAGCCCCAGGATAAACGCGTGACACTCGCGGATCTTGCGCCGCCGGGCCGCGCCCTCCGGCTTCAGACCGTCCAGATGCGCCGCATCGCGCCGCTGGCGATACCTGAACGCGCCCGGCCCCTCGCCATCTCGCGGTTTTGGATAGCCGGGATAAACCACGGACACCTGCCCCCGGTGCAGATCGGGCATTGTTCCGTACAGCCCGGTGAGGAATTCGATCGCAGGGCCGGCCAGCTGAGAGGACCCCCTCACCCGGCCAGCACGGTCATTGTCCAGCGCATCGACCCCGACAAACCAGGTGCCCTGGCAGACGTGCCACTGCGCCAGCGCCGGATCCGCCACCGCCCGTCGCGCATCCGCCAGCGCGTGGCGCGCCCATTCGGCAACGCCCGGATCGAAGGGAAACCGGGCCCAGCCGCGGGACAGGAACTCCGTTACCACCCCAGAGCTTTACGCAGCATGTTCAACGCCACCAAAGTCAGGAACACCGCAAAGACCCGTTTCAGCGGCTTCGGATCCATCGCATGCGCCAGCTTTACGCCCCACGGCGCGGTGATCAGCGTCATCGCGATCACGATGGCAAAGGCCACCAGGTTGACCGCCCCCACCGTCAGCGGAGGCCGATAAGCAGCCTCGATCGGCAACATCAGGAACCCCAGAACCGAAGGCACCGCGATGATTACGCCGAACCCCGCCGCCGTCGCCACGGCGCGGTGGATCGGCGTATTGTAAAGGCTCATCAAAGGCACGCCGAAACTGCCGCCACCGATCCCCATCAGCACCGACAGGAACCCGACAACAGGCGAGATCAGTGCCCGGCGCACCCCTTTTGGCATCGTCTCTCCCAGCCGCCATTCGGATTTGCCCAGCCCCAGGTACAGCCCGATCACGACACCCAGGACACCGAACAGCCCCTGCAAGGTCGCCGAGCGCAGCGACGACGCCACCAGCACGCCGAGCACCGCGCCCACCGCGATGCCTGGTCCCCAACCGCGCAGGATCTCCCAGTCGACAGCGCCTTTCTTGTTGTGGCTCAGAACCGAACGCACCGAGGTCACGATAATGGTCGCCAGCGAGGTCGCCAGACACATCTGCATCAGCTGCGGGCCGCCATAGCCAAGGGTCTGGAACGCATAGAAAAATGCCGGCACCAACACGATGCCGCCGCCAACGCCCAACAGCCCTGCCAGCACCCCGGCAAAAGCGCCGATCACCATCAGCAAGCCCAGCATCTGCAGCAAGAGCATTGTATCGGGCATCGCGCGCCTCCCCTGTCTTCAGCTATGTGCTTACACCGGCTGGGGGTCCGCCGCCAGTGCCAGCAACGCCTCCAGTGCCTGTTCTACCAGCTCCGGTCCCGCACCCTGGCGATGCGCGCCTTCCGACAGCGCCCGCCGCCAGCCGCGCGCGCCCGGTCGGCCCGCGAACAGGCCCAGCATGTGACGGGTGACCTGATGCAACCGACCGCCGCCCGCCAAATGCGCTTCCATATAGGGCAACATGGCGCGCACGGCGTCTTCGGCGCTGCTTCCTCCGGGGTCTCCGAAAACCTCTGTATCCGCCCGCGACAGGATGTCGGCGGGCTGGTGATAAGCCGCCCGCCCGATCATCACCCCGTCCAGCCCGCCATCCAGAAACCCGCACGCCTGCGTCAAAGAGGTGATGCCGCCATTGATCGAGATGTGCAGGTTCGGGAACAGCTGCTTCATCCTGTAAACAAGATCGTAATCCAGCGGCGGGATATCGCGGTTCTCCTTCGGGCTCAGCCCTTGTAGCCAGGCCTTGCGCGCATGAATCGTCACCCGTTCACAACCTGCCGCAATGATGCGTGACAGGAATTCCGGCAACACCGTCTCGGGATCCTGATCATCCACCCCGATCCGGCATTTCACGGTGATTTCAGCATCGACCGCCAACCGCATTGCGGCAACGCACTCCGACACACGCGCCGGGTCCTTCATCAGGACCGCGCCGAACGTACCCGACTGCACCCGGTCCGACGGGCAGCCGCAATTCAGGTTGATCTCGCCGTACCCCGCCTGCACGCCCAGCCGCGCAGCCTCTGCAAGCTCACCGGGGTCCGATCCCCCCAGTTGCAGGGCCAGCGGCTGTTCTTCGGGGCTGTGCTCCAACAAGTGCAGCGCCCCGCCCCGCACCAGCGCCGGTGCCGTGACCATCTCTGTATACAGCAACGTCTGCCCGCTCAGTAGCCGGTGCAGGTAGCGGCAATGACGGTCCGTCCAGTCCATCATCGGGGCCACGCTCAACCGCGCCGCACGATTAATGTCTGATCTCGTTGTGGATATTATTGTTTCCAAGGCCGTCTCAGATGCTTGTTTCTGCCCGTTGCCGAATGCAACCTCCGACACGTGCGGGCCTACCAGAGGAAGGTTCGGACCGGCACCGCATATGGTCCGACGCAGGCACAGGTGTGGATCACGCGTCTGTTTCGCACATATCGACGCCAAACGGAATGGCCGTAGACGGCCTTGTTTCGCAAATTCTGATGGAGATTCATCCGGGAGAGCCAGCAGGATAGTTGGAGGTCATGAGCCGTTGGCCCGCTACGAGACGCAAGGTTGCGAGTTGGTCGTCTTACAGTGACGCATCGGAACCGCATGATCGCCTCGGATCTGGTTCGATCCCGGGATGGTTTGGGTTCTATCACTGATTGGAAGACGTTGTCGGCGGCAACAGAGCGGATTCCATCGCCGAAGCCGTACGGAAAACAAAGTGCATTGCGTGACGTTGCTGAGGCGGAGCCTCATGGCGCAGCGATTGGGCCAACAGGTCTCGGAAATCCAAACCCGAGCCGCCGTCCTCAACCTTTACCCAACTCTTGGCTGACCTGTTACGGAGGTCTTAGGATAAATCCGTTCGGGAAAGGAGTAGCATTCTCTTCAACGGATTTGCGCAGCAAATCCGCGAGGGTGAATTACCCTAGATAAGGGAACCTCTAGGTGGGGCATAAACAGGGGCATTCTCAGGACCCTCGGGGTGCCTGACTGCTTGTTCTGCTGGTCTTGAGAGAGATGGCTGGGGTGGTAGGATTCGAACCTACGATACACGGTACCAAAAACCGCTGCCTTACCACTTGGCTACACCCCAACGGTGAGCGGCTAATTACGCCGCTTGTTCGAGCGGTTCAAGACCCATACGGCGTTTTTCCTGACAAAAATTTTCTGGCCGTGGAAATCGGTTTTGGAACTCGGCCGGCGCAGCCGAAACGGGCATTTCAAGCGGACGCCGATGGCCGTTTGTCGACGGTCGCCCCTGCCCCGAAACCCCGCCCGCGACAAGGGCACGCGCGTCAGGCGCGCAATGTGTGGCCCAGCGTACGGTAGACCCTGCCGATGCTCTGGCACACATCCAAGAAACTCTGTGCCTGAACCAAATCTGCAAGGTGCGGGATTGCGCCATCCGGACCGAACCGGACTGAGTGACCGATCACGTCCCGCAGTGCTACAGCAACCGGACCCTTTCCGATGACTCGCCGAAAATCTGTTTCCGGCTGCAAGGCGATCCCACGCAGGGTCGGAAACGCTTTGCGGCAGCAGCCTTCAAATTCGGGCCAGATGTCGCGCCGAACTGAAATGATGACATCGTATCCAGCCCTGGCAATAGGGCGCGACCGAGGGTCCTGATTCAACCCGTGATCAGTCCATTCCTGGGCCGGCACCAGAAAATCGCGCGGATCACAAAGCGGTGAAGGCGCGGCCACGCTGACAGGTTTTCGCTCTGTTTCGAGCAAGGTGATCCGGTCCGGCTCCGAAAACGGCGCCATAGTTTGATTGGATGCAACCGGCACCAACTGCAAGGGTATCCGCGGCGGTGGCGACACCCGGCGGGTCGCACCATCGATGACGTCATCCAGAGTGGCCAACCGCACATCCAGATGATCCAGCACGGATACCATTTCACAGGCGAGCGCAAAATTCATCCGCTCATTTCCCCCGACATTGCCATCCTCCTCGCCGGCAAAATTCAACCCGACGGCCTGCCCGCTCGCCGGGTCGATCCAAAGCGAGCCGCTGTCCCCAGGCGCGGAAATCCTGGATGCGCCCTGGCCTTGCGTGGACAACGGAACCAACTTGAAACCTCGGATCTCTCGAACCTCGGACTGGCCCTGCGCGGTCAGGTATCTGACCCGGTAGACACCTTCGCCGTCGACGCGCGCACGGGTCAATCCCGTTGCGCGCCCATATTTGACCAGTTCTTCGCCCAGCCTCGACTTGCGAGCACCAGAAACGGTGATCGACAGTTCGCGCACTGCGGGAAGCCAGGCCGCCGGCCCATCGATCCGGGCAAATGCGGCGTCACCCCAAGGGCCAAGCGCGCCACGAACCAATGTACCGATATTGCGTGTCACCCCAGCGTTGCGCGAAACGATCCGATCCCCACGAGCACCATTCGGACCCGAGATCACGTGCCAGTTGCTGAGAATTCCGGGCGCTCCGGTACGATTGTCCATGACGATCGCACCAACGGTTCCACCACCGCGAGCATCCAGCCGCGAACACGCCGAACCGGACAGGAGATAGGGGCGCCCAGGCTGTCCGTTCTCCACGTCCTGCAGATGAGCACAATAGCTGGCAGTGATGACATCGACGGCGATCCCCTCGAAATTTTTGGGAATGACCTCTTCCGCGGACATATCGGCACAGGCGACCTTGCGATCGACGTGCACGCGCAGGCAGATCTCATCAGTGGGGCGATTGTTTTTCCAGCGGTACCCGACATCAACTGCGGTCACACCGACAAAGCCATTGACCCTCCGCTGCAGGCGAGTCCGGGCGTTTTCAAAATCGTACTCCTCGGGGGCCGGTGCCATCGATCATCTCCCATCCTGAACTTCACCGTCTTGCGCGCGGCGAACAGGTTAAAATATGATTAACACCTAGCTGACGCTGCGTTAGCCCAGCGTGAACCGCGCGTCAAATCGCCGTGAAATTAGATCAGGAAATGGAAAGAAGCCTCTCAACGCACAAAAAACTTGCCGCCGTGAAGGTGAGCCGGGAGGTTACCGAGGTCGCTCATTTGGCGCAACGCGACTGTGGGCTCAATCAGACGGAATATGGCTGCTGTCGTCTCTGAGACAGAGGTCAGGCGATCGCCTCATCCATGTTCATCGCTTGCATTTCAGCGACATTGAATAGCGCCGACTGGCTAACAGTACCTTCGATATCGAATTTCCGACCAACAGGAACAGCGTAAAGCCCCAGCCTTCTTAGCCACCGGGACCAGACCGCCGGAACAATGCCGATTACGTGTTTCGCTCCGTGCTCGCATGCCGTCCGGCTCATGTGTGCCATCAACATATACTGGATATGGCTGCGCCGGCTCGACGGAACGGTTTCAGAGACAAATAGGCGTGATGCCTCCCACATTCGCTCTTCGACCGGTGCATCAAAGAACAAAACGTCGTCAGGGATGGACTCGAGCAATCCGCGCTGCGCATCTCGCAGCATATAAGAATAAAGGCCAACCTGCGCTGTCGTCGGAACCAACCGAATGCCGGCAAGAACCTCTCCGAACTCGTGAATGATCACCCAACGGCACAGCGGGGTATCGTATTGATCGAACTCCATACCCTGCGTTTCAGGCAGTTGCCAATGCATCCGGTCGATGAAAACCGACTTGCGGGCCATCAGATAGCGGACCAGCAGATCGCCATAGGCGTTCATGTTCGCGAACGACAAAGTCGCCGCGCGGGCGTGGCCTATCTGACTGGGACGCTTGTTGCGGGCGTCCTTCAACGACACAATCTTGGTTGAGATCCGCCGCCTCGGCCGCGTTTCCTTATTTTCAGCAGACTCAACAGGAGCCAAATCGGGAAAAACGGACAACGAACGCGTGTCCGGCACAGTGTTCCGGGAGTGCTTCATTTCTGCCTCGACGACGTTTTTCACAAATTGGCCCAGATTTCGCCACATCGTCTACACTTTATTAACACTTTTCCTCAACTTGAACGGTGGTGTTACAAAATGGCCATCCCCCCCGGGCAAGCCGCAACATTTTGCCTCCACAGAATGAAATAACGCCTGCAAGTTATGCAGGCGTCACATTTTTCATGGATTATCCCGGATCTTGGGTCAGGCGGCCTGTTGTTCCGCTATAGGTTGTATGTCGAACTCGACATGGAACACAGTGCCTTGGCCCAACTGGCTGACGTAGTCGATTTCACCGTTGTGATTTTCGACAATCTGCTTGGAAATATTCATGCCCAAACCGGTTCCACCTACTTTGCGCTGGTCTGTAGAATCGACTTGACTGAACTTGTCGAACACCTTGTCGCGGGCATTTTCAGGAATACCCACGCCTTCGTCTTTGACAAAAATACGAACCTTGTCGCCGATCACCCGATAGGACACGGTGACTTTGCCATCCTCGTTCGAAAATTTCAGGGCGTTCGAAATGATGTTGGCCATCACCTGCATCAGCCGGCCCTCGTCCCCCTTGATGTAGACCGGGTCGGCTTCATCCAGTTCTGTCAGGATCTCTACTCCGAGCGATCCGGCATACCCGAGGTTGGAATCAACCGCCTCTTGGACCAGCATGCGCACATCGACGACCTCAAAGTTGTAGACCATCTCGCCTGCCTCGATTTTCTGCAGGTCCAGGATATCATTGATCAGGTTGGCCAACCGGGCACTGTTCTTGCCGGCGATGTCCAGCAGCGATTTCATCTGCTCGGGCACCTGCCCCAGCATGCCGGACGTCATCAGGTCCAGCGACCCCTTGATAGACGTCAGCGGGGTGCGCAATTCGTGGCTGACGGTGGATACGAACTGCGATTTCGCCACATAGGCGGCCTTGGTACGTTCGTGTTCGGCCCGCAGGATCTGAAGTTGCCGCAGGTTCTTGCGATACAGGCGCAAGAAGACAAACGAGCAGTCGATGATGAAGTAGAGCACAAAAACGACGGTGAAAAAGTGCAGCCACAGCTCTGAACTGAGAGGCGGGCGCACCCGCCAGATGTCCATCAGAACGATGGCGAAAAACGTCACACCATAGATGGTCAACCGCACGGCCAGCGCCGGCACCAACTGATGATTGTTCATCGCGGCGAACAGGGCGGCGGCGAAGAGGAAGAACAATGGTGTGAAATGGCCGCCGATGCTCTGCTGCGTAGCCACCACAAAGACAAAGACACAGATCGCCAGCGAACTCAGCACCGTGTTGAACAGAATCCAGGTAAGGAACCGTCTGGCCGTCGCCATGTCATAGGGTCCGCGGCGCTGGACCCGGCGGGCGAGCACCAGGTCCACGAGTTCGGTGAACAGAACCGCGCCGTAGCAGCCGAAAGATTTGCTGGGATCGAAGTAGAACGACGTCAGGATCGTCGCGGCAAGAAAGATCGCCTGACGCTGCCAGATCAACTTGGTCGAGATGATGTAATAGTCGCGGATCTGCTGCTCTAGCTGCGCCGCACGGGAAGGGGTGGTGTCGTCAATCAAAGTATCTTCGGTAAGTTCCATGACGTTTTGCCACCCGATGTTCGATTTCTTCCCGATCCGTGATATCTGGTCAATTTGGTGAATTTTTGTGCGTAATCAGGTCTTTATGAGGCCAAGCCCGCGACCTTAACGCCCGTCTAGCCGGCGTCCGGCCCACCCGGCTGGGCGGCCCGGGCCGACTGGTCAAAACCAGATTCGGATCAGTGGCTGCGCAGCGACGGCTCTTCACGGAACAGATCGCGCAGCACGGTTTCGAATGCGCGCCGGTTGACCTGAGCCTGTTCACGACCGCCAGCCTGGCCGTTCAACACCCGGCTCGACACAGTCGTCAACTCTTCAGAGACCGCTTCTTTGGCCTCGACGCTCTCAACCGCCTTGTATAGCGACATCAATGCGCCCGACTTGGACAGCGAGCGCATCGGCACCCGGTCCCCCATCACGATGCCGACGGTCGTCTTGGCCTGGCGTTGCGCCTGCAGCGTTTCGACCAGCTGGTTCAGCATGGTTTCATCCGGCAGATCCTGCGCCTGTGCGCGTCCGTGAACGATGCTCAGGAAAACGCCGTTTCCACGGTAGGACAAGATATCTCCGGTCTTTTTCGTCACCTCGGAAATGCCGTTTGCGACATCCTTCAACGTGCGCCGGAAATCGGCAGAAGACATCCGCGCGTGGTGCTGTTCCGCATGGTGCAGCTTGTAGGCAGTGGCATAGGTGTTGAACAAGCGGCCTTGCGACAACTGCATGATATAGTTGTCGAATTCCGCATATCGCAACAACCTGCCAACACCTTCGATCGTGACTGGATCGTCCAGATTGAACTGCTGATTTGCGGCCAGCTCCTGTTGCAGCTTTCGGGCTGTCTCGGCACTGTCGCTGGCGCGCTTGTGCTCCTTTACGATCCGCTGGGCCGCCGCCATGCGGCTGCGCAACTCCAGAAAATCAAAGGGTTTCGTCACATAGTCGGTAGCCCCTGCAAGAAACGCCTGATCGACGTATTTGCGATCGGACATCGCCGTCAGCATGATGATCGGCGTATCCTCGTATTCAGGGCATTTGCGTACTTCTTCACACAGGGTGATCCCGTTCATCTGCGGCATCTGGATGTCCAGCAGGATACAGTCAAACGGATCATTCTGGCGGTCGATCAGCTTCAGCGCCGCCGCCCCCGAATTCGCGATCGACACTTCGAAACTGTCGAATGCGGTTAACGCGGTTTTCAAAAGCTCCAGAATGCTGGGCTCGTCATCCACGGCCAGAACACGTAGTTTTCTGGTCGGCTTGGCACGTCTGGCCAGCTTTTCCTGGAATGCGTTCGATGTGTTGCGGTCAGGATCAGACATTTCTTACGCCCATATTGGTCGGCTATGGTTAACAACTAGCAACCAAGTTGGCCGACAAAGAGGCGCGAAACAGACCAAAATTGGGCCTTGTTTTGGGCATGCCTGCCGCTTTTTATACTCTGTTCCTCCGAACCGGAACCTGGAAGTGAATTTCGGCACGTTTTCGACGATTTTCCGCAGATTTCGTCCGCAAATAGGATCCAATCGCCGCTGCGGTGCGGCATTGGTGAACATCTGGTCAAAGCTGCCCGATTCGGCGACCGCGCGCGGCATTCGGTGCTGCAAAAGAGAGAAAGACAGGAGCAACGGTTTCAACGGAACAGACCGTCTTGCCGCCACAAAGGTTAACTGTCAGAACGATAGATCCCGGCCCAAACCGACAGGACGTCTGGCGCTGTCTCAGTGGGGATCACTGCAATCAGTCGGCGGCGGCCATCGGCGGCGACAACCAGGCTAACTTCTTCGGGCAGTGGCAAAATCGCGCATTCCGGCCGCGACGGCGCGACTCGCGCTGATCTGGCCAGCCCATAGCCGGTCTCGCTCAATCCAATCAGATGATCGGCCAACTCGGCGTCGCCGCCAGTTTCGGTGTCTTGCAATCCGCACCGGGCCCAGCCATGGCAAAACGGCTTGACCTGATCGACAAACGCATCAAGCCGGTCCGCATCACCACCGTTTTCTGACAAACCGGCGGCGGCGGCCAGGTGGCTGGCCGAGCAACTGACGCCGGAATGCCCAATCTCTAGTGCACGCCCCGAGGTCCGAATGCGTAGTGCGGTGGCCGTTGTCGCAAGGTTACGGAGCCCCTTAACAAACACCCGCGCAGCTGCGGGCGGGTCAGATGGCGCTTCGGTCGCGGCGGTCCCTTCGCACTCCAACGCAAACAGGCGCCGGTTGGATACTACGAGGCGGGCCAGCGGACGATCAGAATCGTAAACCGTCAGATAACGGGGCAAAACGGTTTCGTCGATTTCCCTCAAGATCAGGCGCAACGCGGCAGATACCGGATCGCCGCCTCGGTTCCCGGCTCCATCATGCGCCGCCTCGGACCCGGCCAAGACGAACCGATGCACCAGATCACCCAGGCGCGAAAGCCCCCCCGATGTCTCTAGCACGTCTGCCATCTCAGCCTGTCCCATCACTGACCGTCCGAAATTTTGTTCAGTACCCGGCGCGCCGCGGCAATCGCCCCCTCTGCGTCCATGGCGCTGTCACACAGACAGCACAGAACGTCCGACTGCTCCGCTGCCGATCGGACATAAACCCGCACGTCATCCGGAGTCAGAACGACCGCCTCTATCGGGATCTCTCCCGTTTCGCCAAAAACACGCTGCATCACCGTTTCGCCCGCAGTGTTGGACAATAGGCTTGCAGCCTGCATGCAGAGTTCATCCAGTTGTTCCTGCGGGCGCGGCCTGTCGCTGCTGGCACGTAGGACCAGGCGAGCATCCAGATCTCCAAACGCAACCAGAGAGCAGCCCGGAACAGCGGAACGCAAACCGTCGAGATGGGCGGAAATACTCATTCCCGCCCTCCCTGACGGGCAATCGCCCGCGCCGATCTATGACTTTGCCTAGTCGACATCCAACATATCCTTGACCGCCGGGATCACGTCGCTAACCGCAGAGGCCGGCAAACGGGTGCGCACCCGCTCCGCCCGATTACGGCGCACCCGCTTCGGCGTGATGCGCGGCTCGGATGGGTCTGCGGCTTCCGTTGCAAGGAACGATGCGGACTCCGGCTCGGCAGGAGCAGACTCGACCGGCAACAGTGCGGGCGCCTCGCGCATCGCTTCTGCAAGCCCGTACTCCGGCTCCTCTTCCCGATCAGCCAGCGCCGACGGGGACAGCAGCATCTCGATCAGATGCTCGGTAAACGCCCCTGCCCCACTTTGTTCCCACTTGTCGCTGTCTTCACCGGCATTCAGCGCCTGTGTCAGCGAGATCGGATAAACCGCCTGAAACCGGCCCTCGGTTTCGGCCCGGATACGGGCCATTACACGGGACCGGTCACGGTCGCTTTGCAGCTTGTCGAATTGCGTGACCAAAAGCAGATTGTCGCCATTGGTCTTGTCGATGACCTGTTCCCACGTGGCGGCTTCGGACTGCCGCCAGGCCTGAGTTGCATGAGTGCACCAGACAACGCAATCGGCTTCATCGATAACCCCCTGCCAAACCTGTGCCGACATATTGGGATCCGAGATTCCAGGCATGTCGATCAAATCGCACAGTTGCAGCGCGTCCGATTTCATAAACAGGCGGATCAACCGGGTATCTTCCAAAGGCACCTGATCCAGTGTCTCAACCTCGATGGGGCTGCGGCTTCCGTCGATTCCGACGCGATAGGCTGCCCGATCCCCATAGGAAATCCAGACAGGTGGCAGTCGCGTCGCAGTGATCCGAACCGGCAACGGGTCGGCCCCCAACAGCATATTTGACAGAGTGCTCTTGCCGGCGCTGAATTCACCCATCAGGGCCAGGCGAGGTTTGCGCCGAGGCGCGACCACCTCGGATGATCCTGCGGCGCCCACGTTTTCAATGCTTGCGTCCGTGAAATCGCTGCTCATTTCCATCCGGCCTCTCCTTATGCGTCCTCGGTTGTCAGTTCAGACAATCCGGCTACCAGATCCTGCAACCTGTCCTGGCGGTCGGCCTCGTCCCGACCGATGAACAGTTCCTGAACATCGCCACCGTTGTGGTTGCGCAGCTCAAGCAGGATGTCTTTTTGTTCTTCGAAAAAATCACTCAGGGCGGTGCGCGCGTCTTGAAAAACCGCTTCGGTCTGGACCGTCTTCAGCTGGTGCATAAAGTCTTCTGTCTCGGCGCTGATCAGCTTGTGAAAGCGGTTCGCGAAGGCCTTGTAGCCGCGCGTGCGCCGCCACCACGACACCCACCAGCCGTCGCGGAAATCCAGCGCAATGGCCTGCCCCAGCGCCACAGGCGAAGGAATCTGCGGGGCGGACGGAACCGCGATCTGGATACCTTCGACCGCCGGCCCAAAGGCCCGGCAGTACAATTCGGCAACGTCGCCCACGGCAGTTTCGTAATGAGTTGCCGCGACCGATTGCGCCCGGGTTCCGAACACCGTGTAGGCAGAGCGCAGCAGCATCCTCAATCCGGTCGGGCTGTATTCCCAAACATCGCTTTCGCCATACCGCTCCAGATGTGCGATCAGCGAATGGGTGGCGCGTTCGACAAAATTGGCATGCGCACGGTCGGCGCGCTGCTGGTAGCTTGCCACGACCTCGGCAAACGCCACGTCCAACGCAGCCAAGTTGCGTTCCGCTATCGCGTCGAACTCGCCTTTTGCCTCGTACATCGACATGGAATTGTCGTGCGCGGCTCCGCCAATGGCGATAGTATCGGCGGCGTGCAGACTGCCTGCAATTGTCACCGCGGAACTGGCAATCTTGTGCAGTTGGCGTTTCCCCTGGGTTTCGACGATCCGCCCGGACAAGGCCCGGAACAGGGCCGGCAGCCCTGACAGCTCCCAAACCATATTGGCCGAAGACTGGTCGGCGACCTGCGGGGTCAGTGTCGATTCCGCCCAGCTCAGCAGCGTTTTGGTGCTGGCCTCGGACATTTCCTCCAACTGGCCTGACAGCACCTTGTTGGCCCAATAAGCACTGCCAAAAACGATCTCGGCGGCTTCCGGGCCGTGGTGATCCTTGAGCGTCTGCCGGATCGAGGTTTCAATCTCGGGAATCTGGTTCGCCGGGTCCGGAAGCTCGTCGATGCGGTTGACAAAGATCAGCACATCGCGCGCCTTGAGGTTCGAAATGAGCCGGATCAGCCCCATGTCGACCGAGGTCAGCGCCTGATGCGCCGACAGAACCACGACACAGATCTTGCTTTCGCGGATGGCCTGAATGGTGACCTGCTCACGCATCATAAAGGTGTCGTTGACCCCCGGAGTGTCACGCAGGCACATGCGAAACGGTACCGTCTGGCTGTTCAGATACAGATCGGCAGAGCGGGTGATGTCAGCGAACCGGCCCTGATCGTCGTCCGCCGGCCCTCCTTCGAAATCGAAATCGTCGCCCAGAACCGTGTAGCGCTCCACAAGGTTCTTGTCGAAAAATCCGTACTCGTGCTCTTGACCCAGCAACATTTCGAACCGGCGGCCCAGCCGCTTGCGCGATTTTTCGCACATGGTTTCAATCTGTTCACGGATTTTCTGCAACTCGCTGTCGGCACCGGCGCGCCCCGCCAGTTCGCCGATCCGACCGCCCTTTGTCAGCAGGCGGTCCCATTCCTCTTCGGTCATGAACTTGAACCGCGCACCGATCTCGACCCGCTTCTTACCGGGCACCAGATGCAGCGACGTCACAACTGACGTCCACGGATTCACGTCTGACGGCAGCAAATCGGCCCATCCCGCCATCGCATTGACCAGCGATGTTTTTCCCGCTTTGACCTGGCCCAGCAATGTCACGCTGGGTTCAAAATCGGCCAGCGCATTGCGCAGCCGCTCGACCGTTCGCTCCGTACCCTCGCCCGCCAGATCGGCCAGCTCCTGCAACTTCGCGTCCAGCGAATCCACCTCCCGAGCCAAAACCTTGAGCGGTTCCATACCGGATTGCAGGTTTGTCGGCCGGGCCAGGGCCCTGATTTCGGTGGCAGGATCGATGTCGACTTCGATGTTCATGACTTACCTGGCATTCTGATGCGTCTTCGCTGGAGAGCAGCTCTTGGCGCCCGCGATACGGAACTGGCCGCGAACGACTCCCCTACAATTATTTTCGCGTCGGAATGTGTTCTTAATTTGGCTGGGATCGGGCAATCGTTTACCATGTGGACACAGTTCATTGGTCGGCCCGTTGCGCCAGTTCCTTTTTTAGTTGCAAGAGCAAGGTCACCGCATCCGCAGCGGCGTCTTCGCCCTTTTCCAGCTGAAACAACAGCATCATTTCCGCGCTTTCTTCCGCGTCTTCCTGCGCCTCGCGCACGGTCGGATTGTCAGGATCGGCGCCGTTTAGCACATCCATCAGGGCATTGGCGGTTTCAACACAACGGGCCAGAACCGCATTCGGGTCAGGCTCGCTTTCTCCGGACAATGTTGCGAACAACACATCGGCGCGCGATTGCAGCAGGTCCAGCGCATCGGACAGGTGATCCGATGGCGGGCGATCGCTGTTCTGCGCCTTGGCACCATCGTCCAGAACGCGGGTTTTGCGGCGAGGTTCCGGAGCCACCGGCATCGGCGCGATTTCCGGCGCGAACCGGCTCAGTAGCATGTCGGCACGGTCCATGTCCGCAGCCCGGCCGATCTCGACCTGGCGCAGAACGCTGTCCAGCAACTCCTTGCCACCGCTGGATTTCCAGAGCCGCGGATCGGCGGCCGCGCCCGCCGAACGCGCGGCGATCGCCTGAATCGTGGCGATCGGATAGAGCCCCAGAAATTCCTCCGCCACCAGGTCTTCCAGCGCGTTGATCCGGTCCACCAGTGTGCCGCGCATCATCTGCTGGTCTGCCATGGTCAGGACCAGGAAGCTTCGGTCCTTGATTTCGTCCGGAACCGAAGCCCAAAGCTCCTGCTCCGCGTCATCGAACTCGCGGGTGCACCACAACACGATGTCGGCCCATTGAACGACCCAGTTCACGATGGATTTCTGATAGCCAAAGTTGCCGGTCAGATCGACCTCGACGAAGTTCTGGCGCTTCAGATCGGAATCCGGCAATTCCTGACGGGCCCGGATGGTGCCATCCGGGATCGGCCCCTCGCCCAGAGTACCGGGACGACGCTCCATTGACCCGTCTTCGATCTCGAAGATCACGCGCGGCTCCGGGCCGCCTGCAATCTCGATGACCGGGATCGACTTCTTGCGCGGAATGACCTGTTCGCCAGCCAACATGTTGACCAACGTGGACTTGCCACTGCCGGGCAGCCCCATGATCACCACCTGCACCGGCTTGCGCAGATGGGACAGCAATTGCCGCCCCCAATCCAGCATATGCGGCGGCAGCTTGCCTGCGCCCAGCGCGTATTCCAGCCGGTCGGCTATCGGAAGGGCGGTCTTGGCCAGGCTCATGCGGACCTCCCTGCTTTGGCGCGGTACATCAGCATCTGCCGTGTCTTGCTACCATTCACCATGACCGTCAGGGAATCGCGGGCCCTGGGCATTGGTACCGGCCTTGGCAACGTCGCCGACGACATTTGCCCATCCTCAGCAGCTTCGATACCGCTGCGGTTCACCTTGATCACGCATAACGACACGTTGTCTTGATCGGGGTCGTCCAAATTCGCCAAGGCGGCCAGCAGACGGCTGCTGATTTCGCTGCTGGTACGGTCGGCATAGGATTGGATGATGCCCTCGATTTCTTCTTCCTCAAGAAAAAGCAGCCCGTCGCTGGCGGCCACGACAATGTCGTTCGCCTGCAACGATACCGGTTCCGCCGGGCAGTCGATCAGGGCAATTTCATGCCCGAACAAAACCGATGTCAGGCAATTCCGGTCGGGGTGGTTCAGCGCCTCTTCGGTCGCCATCAGACCGCGGCTGGCCAGATAATCTATCTGCGGTGTCAGGGAATGATCGGCGTTCAACCGCCGCAGTCGCCCATCGCGGAACAGGAACAGCGGCGAATCCCCGACCGAAATCCAATACAGGCGGTTGCCCAGGAAAACCGGTGCAACCAGCGTCGCGCCCATGCCATGGGATCGCGGGTGCGAAGCGACGTGATGCCCCACGCAATCGTTGGCGTCAAATGCCGCGTCGTGCAGCACCTGAGCAATGTTGCGTTCCAGAAAGTCGGGATCGGCCGCCCGCAGCTTGAGTTCGCTGAACACTTCGGTGACCACGATGCCGCTGGCAATATCGCCGGCCGCGTGCCCCCCCATGCCGTCCGCCAGCACGGCAAAGCCAACGCCCGCGCCCACGGGAAAGTCCGCGGCGATCGCGTCTTCCTGTGTCTCGCGCTGGCCCTGGCTTAGCGCCGAGGCGGCATCGTAATGGAACTCAGCCGACGGATGCATGTCTTTGTTCGCCGTCCTGTGCATGGTCCCAGTCGAAATCGGCTCCACACAAACCGATGAAACGAAGGGTGGTTTCGCCCAGCCGGATCAGGTGTCCCGACTGCAATTCTTCGGTGCTCAGGACCGGACGGTCATTCAGACGCACCAGGTTCGCCTTGCCGCCATGGCCGAGGAAAAACCGGCGCTGCTCCGGGTCATAGGCAATTGCCGCATGGTTTTCGCGCGAGATGCTGTTGTCGCCAAAGTCCAGCCGCACAGCCTGTCCTTGGCCGCGCCCGATCTGCGCAACCCCGGCATGCAACGAAAAGGCGCTGCCCCGGCCGGGGCCGGCCACGACGACCAACCAGCCAACCGGAAAACTGGGCTGCGGCAAGGCACCTTCAGTCTCGGGCGCAAAGGCATTTGCCGGCTCGTTCAATGCGTGACGAGTTGCGGCGGGCGCAAAGGGGTCACCGGGGCCATTCTGCGCCGAATTGAACCCCAGCAATCGGGTTTTGACCCGACCGGCACGACGCGACCCACGTCCCGCTGCGGGCGCTGGGACTTCGACAGGCATGTCGCTCTGGCGACGCGCTCCTTCCGATGCCGCCCCGGCGTCAAATGTTTCCGAAGCTTGCGGCGTGGCGAAAGGCTGTCTTTGTCGCGCCGCCGCATCGGACGGCTCCAGTATCAGCGGGTCAGCCGCACGTGCGGATGGCGGCGCACTCGGACGCGGATCGACGGCGGATTGCATTTCTACTCCCCGTTCCAGTTCCGGCACCAAGCTCTGGAAATGATCGGCTTGCGGTTCGTCCGGCATGTCCGGCTCTGGCCGGACATCGTCTTCGGCGGCAGCGTCCAAGTCGGCGGTCTCCGGGTTGGCTTCATCCCCGAACTCCATCGACACTTCCGTTTCCGAAACGGTATTCTCCGTTTCCAAGGCAGGCTCTTCTTCCAGGTCATCCAGAAACGCGTTGCGCAACTCCGAGGAAAACGCCTCACGCGCATCGGGCACATCATCTTCAGCTTCAGTGAACAGATTCTGGTCGGTCGGGCCAAACTCGCCCGATCCGAATGCCATCGGTTGCTCGGCTGCCGGCTCGTGCGGGACTTGCGCTGGAGGAGCTGCAAGGGGCGCCATTTCAGGCGCCGACATCTGAGTATCGGAGCCACCGGCCTGTTCAGCGGCCATGCCTTCCAGACCGTTGCGCTTCTTCTCGTTGATGATGTCGCGGATGAATCTCATGCGGTTTCTCCGTCCTTCAATGGGCCGTCGCCGCAGAGGCACGGCGCGGGGCGAACCGCCCCATGAATTTGGCAATGACGCTGCGCGGCGCAGCCTGTTCTGTTTCTTCCTTTTCCCGCGCGGCCTGTGCTGCCTGCGCGGCCTTGCGGGCTGCTTTCAATGCCCGGTCCTGTTCTTTTTGCCAGGCATCGACATCTGAAATCGGATTGCCAAAGATATCTACAGGATGCGACGGACGCTCCTCCTGCGCGGACCTTGCCAATTGCCGCGAAGGCACGTGTCGCTTGCGGGTTTCGACGGCGGTCGGCTTACCAGGCTGCAGGTCGACGTTGGTGTCCTGAACCAGGCGCGAAATCACCCGGTTCAGGTCGGTTCCAAGCTCAGGCTCGGGTTCGGGCGCGGCAACCGGCGCGGCGTCCAGCATCTCCAGCCAAGCTTCGGCGCTTTGGATGCGATCTTCCTGCAGAACGGCAAGCGCCTTGTCGATGGCTTCGAGAAATCCCCGGTCATAGCCCCAATCGCCAAGCGCCAGCGGGTGATAGGGGTCGGGGTTGTTGGCGGCAATCGCAGCCAGACGTTCCTGGCTCTGCGGCGGCGCATCACCGGTCACCAGATGATAGAACGTCGCTCCGAGCGAGTAGAGATCGCTGGATGCATACTGGGTCACATCGGCCAGGTAAAACTCGTGCGGGGAATACCCGTCCTTGACGGCCAGCAGCGCCGACAGCGCGCGGTTTTCCTTGCCGGCGTGTTCGCGCGCGGCGCCAAAGTCGATCAGAGTCAGGTTGCCCTGCCGATCCAGCAGGAAATTGTCCGGCGAGATATCGCGGTGCAGGATTCCCAAACCGTGCAGATAGCTGACCGATTCCAGAGCTGTGCGCAGCAGCTTGCGGATCACCCGCGGCGTCAGCCGCTCCGGGTGATCTTCGAGCACGGTCAACAGATCGTCACCCTCGACATAATCGAGCGCCATATAGGCAGAGTTGTTCTCTTCGAACACCTGGTGCACGCCAACGATATTGGGATGGTTCAGCTTGGCCAGCCGCCGCGCCTCGCGCAGGAAATGCCGCTTGATCGAGGAAAACTGTCCGGCCCGGTCCGCCGACCGCGCCTGTACCTTGCCCCCCGCACGGCAGCAGACCGCGCCGGGAAAGCACTCCTTGATCACCACCTGCCGCTCCAGACTGTCGAGCGCGAGGTATGTGATGCCGAAACCACCGCTAACCAGATTCTCTTCGATCAGATACTGACCGTGCAGCAGCGACGTTCCGGGCTGCAGTTCGTCGTTCTGGATGTCGTCCTCTAGAATCAGATTCTGTTGCATGGCAGTGCAAATCTTTCATGGCAGCGTGTCGGACGAGAGGGGACTCTCATCGGTCTGCTTCAGATTGAAAGCCAAATGTGATCAGAAAAAGGCAGGCTTGGGCCAAAGCCGGGGCAACCGGTTAACCATGGCAGGTTCCTGCCGATGGCCCTAGGATAGTGTCCGCCGCACCGCGTCTGTCCAGGCGGCATAGCGGGCCGATCGGGTTGACGCGTCCATCGTGGGTTCGAACCGGTGGTCGAGCGCCCATTCCCGTGCAAACGCCTGCTGTTCGGGATACAAGCCAACGCTCATCCCGGCCAACCAAGCCGCGCCCAGCGCGGTTGTCTCCAGCACCTTCGGCCGGTCGACCGGCGCCCCTAGTACGTCGGCAAGGAACTGCATGGTCCAATCGCTGGCGCACATACCGCCATCGACCCGCAGCACGGCCTGTTCGGCCTGCCCCATGTCAGCCTGCATCGCTTCCAGCAAATCCCTTGTCTGGAAACCGACGCTTTCCAGCGCAGCCCGTGCCAGATCTTTGGGACCGGTGTTGCGGGTCAAACCGTAGATCGCCCCGCGGCACTCTGCGTCCCAGTACGGCGCGCCGAGACCGGTGAAGGCGGGAACAAGAATGACGTTTTCAGAGGGGTCCGCCTGCCGCGCCATGTCCTGCGTCTGTCCCGCCGTCTCGATCACGCCCAGCCCGTCGCGCAGCCACTGCACGACAGCACCCGCAATGAAAATCGACCCCTCCAGCGCATAGGTCCTCTGACCGTTCAACTGGTAGCCAATTGTCGTCAACAACCGGTTGGTCGAGGCAACAGGTGTATCTCCCGTGTTCAGAAGGGCGAAACAGCCGGTACCATAGGTGGACTTCATCATGCCGGGCTCGAAACAGGCCTGCCCGACCATTGCCGCCTGCTGGTCCCCGGCAACTCCCCGGATCGGCAGCGCGGTCCCGAGGATCGCCGGGTCGGTTGTGCCAAAATCAGCGGCGCAGTCCAAGACCCGTGGCAGCATCACACGGGGCACATCCAGCAGCGCGCACATCTCGTCCGACCACTCGCCGCTGCCAATATCGTACAACATGGTACGCGATGCATTGGTGGCATCGGTGACATGGCGGGCGCCGCCCGTCAGCCGCCAGATCAGAAAGCTGTCGACCGTGCCGAACAGCAGCTCCCCCCGCGCGGCCCGCGCGCGCGCGCCGTCGACATGGTCCAAAATCCATTTCAGCTTGGTGCCCGAGAAATAGGGATCGGGCAGCAACCCGGTGATCGCGGCGATACGATCGGTATGGCCGGCCTCGCGCAACGTCTTGCAGAAATCGGCCGTGCGGCGGTCCTGCCAGACAATGGCGTTGTACAGCGGCCGGCCGGTGTCCCGATCCCACACGACCGTGGTTTCGCGCTGGTTGGTGATGCCGATGGCGGCGATCCCCTCGGTGCCGATCCCGGCCTTGGCCATCACGCCCCGGCAGGTGTCGACCGTGGTGCGCCACAGGTCCTCGGGGTCGTGCTCGACCCATCCCGAGGCCGGGAAATGCTGTGCAAACTCCTGCTGGTCGATGCTGGCGACCTGCATGGCAGCATCAAACAGGATCGCCCGACTGGATGTCGTGCCCTGATCTATCGCCAGAATATGCCCCGCGCCCATCGCTCAGACCTTCCAGAAACAGAACACGCCCCAGGCCAGCGACACGCCAAGCGGTGTCCACAGCGGTTCGCCAAAAAGGCCCAGCCACGCCAGAAAGATATAGACCGTGCCCAGCAGCGTCATAAACAGCCGGTCACCGCGTGTCGTGGTCAGCCCCAGCACACCCTTGCGTTCCGCCCCACCGGGGTGCCGGATCTCGATCACCGTCAGCACTGCCATGGCGCCAAAGATGCCGATGAACACGGCCGCCGTGGCCGCCGTCCAGGCCATCCATGTGCCGCCGAACAGCGGATCGGTCCAGGAAAACCCCTTTGGCTCGGTTTGCTTGGCAACACTGCCCCACCCTTGTGTCTGGGCCTGAACCGTCGCGGGCAATAGCAACAGCGCAGTCAAAAGCGAACGCATCATCACACCCTCCCCAGGGCAAAGCCCTTGGCGATATAGTTGCGGACAAAATAGATCACGATGGCGCCGGGGATGATGGTCAGCGTCCCGGCGGCGGCCAGGAGGCCCAGTTCATAGCCCGCCGAGGACGCGGTACGGGTCATCACGGCAGCGATCGGTTTCGCCTCGACCGCCGTCAGCGTCTTGGCCAGCAACAATTCCACCCAAGAGAACATGAAACAGAAAAAGGCCGTGACCCCGACGCCCGCCTTGATCGAGGGAAGAAAGATCCGCGTAAAGAAGGCCGGGAAGGAATAGCCATCCACATAGGCGGTCTCGTCCAACTCCTTGGGCACGCCCGACATGAACCCTTCGAGGATCCAGACGGCAAGCGGGATGTTGAACAGGCAATGCGCCAGCGCCACGGCAAGGTAGGTGTCGAACAGCCCCACCGCCGAATAGAGCTGAAAGAACGGCAAGGCAAAGACGGCGGCCGGTGCCATCCGGTTGGTCAGCAGCCAGAAGAACAGATGCTTGTCGCCCAGGAACCGGTAGCGGCTAAAGGCATAGGCCGCCGGAAGCGCCACGCAGACCGAGATCACCGTGTTCAGCGACACGTAGATGATCGAGTTGATATAGCCCCAGTACCAGGTCGGATCGGTAAAGATCTCCTTGTAGTTGGCCAGGGTAAAGGTCTGCGGGAACAGCGAGAAGCCCGACAGGATTTCGTTGGTGGTCTTGAAGCTCATCGCGACCAGCCAATAGATCGGCAGCATCAGGAACAGGATATAGAACAGCGGGACAAGATAACGGCGTTGCATCGGCGCGGCCCCCTTATGTGTCGTCTTTGGTCATCAGGGTGTAGAACACCCAGCTGACCAGAAGTGTGATGGCGAAATAGATCAGCGACATCGCCGCCGCCGGACCCAGGTCGAACTGCCCCAGCGCGATCTTGACCAGATCGATGGACAACAGCGTGGTCGAATTGCCCGGCCCGCCCCCTGTCAGAACAAAGGGTTCGGTATAGATGTTAAAGCTGTCCATAAATCGCAGCAGGATCGCGATGGTCAGCACCTGCTTCATCTTGGGCAACTGGATATAGCGGAACACCGCCCAGTTCGACGCGCCGTCAATTCGGGCGGCCTGATAATAGGCGTCAGGTATCGACACCAGCCCGGCATAGCACAGCAGTACCACCAGCGAGGTCCAGTGCCAGACATCCATGGTGATGATGGTGATCCATGCCGCCAGCGGATTCTGGGTCATGTCATAGTCGATGCCCAGCGTATGGTTCATGAAATACCCCAGCAGCCCGATATCCGGCAGGGTAAAGATGTTCCACATAGCCCCCACCACGTTCCACGGGATCAGCATCGGCAGCGCCATCAGCACCAGACAGACCGGCACCCAGAACCCCTTTTTCGGCATCGACAGCGCAATGATGATGCCCAGCGGCACTTCGATCAGCAGGATCAGACCGGTGAACAGGAACTGCCGGCCAAGTGCCGCATGAAAGCGTTCCGACCGAAGGATCTGTTCGAACCAGCCCAGCCCTTCCCAGAAGAACAGGTTGTCGCCGAACGTCTCCTGGACCGAGTAATTCACCACGGTCATCATCGGGATCAGCGCGTTGAAGGCGACCAGCAACAGCACCGGCAGCACAAAGAACCACGCCTTTTGATTGACGGTTTTCATCGGCCTACCCCCTCGCCTCGGTCGCGAGCCAGCCATCGGCATAAAGCCGGGTCTGCTCTGGCTTGAAATTCAGGTGCACGGTTTCGCCCTGTTCAGGCACGCCGCCTTCGACGATGGCCGCCACGCGGGTGTCGCCCACCATGGCCTCGACCACCCCATACCGGCCGATGTCAGCGGATTTGCGAACCACGCCCTGCATGCCCGATGTTCCCAAAGTCACGAATTCCGGCCGGACACCGATCTCGGTCCTGCCGGTTGCGGGCTTCACGATGTTTCCCTCCAGCGGCACGTTCGCACCCTGGAAGAACGCCGCGCCGTCGCGCACATCGCAGGGCAGGATGTTCATGCCCGGCGAACCGATGAAATGGCCGACAAAAGTGTGCGCGGGCCGTTCAAACAGTTCCTGCGGGGTGCCGATCTGTACCACCATGCCCAGATCCATCACCACCACCTGATCGGCAAAGGTCAGCGCCTCGGTCTGGTCGTGCGTGACGTAGATCATTGTTGCCTTGATGCGCTGGTGCAGCTCTTTCAGCTTTGACCGCAGTTTCCATTTCAGGTGCGGGTCGATCACGGTCAGCGGCTCGTCGAACATCACCACGTTCACGTCCTGCCGGACCAGCCCACGCCCCATCGAGATCTTTTGCTTGTTGTCCGGGCTCAGATTCGCCGCGCGGACGTTCAGCATCGAAGTCACGTCCAGCATCTCGGCAATCGCGGTCACCCGCTCTTTTACCAATGCTTCGTCCCGGCCCCGGTTGCGCAGGGGAAAGGCCAGGTTGTCGTAAACCGTCATCGTGTCGTAGATCACCGGAAACTGGAACACCTGCGCGATGTTCCGTTTGTCCGTGGCCAGGTCGGTCACATCCGCGTCGTTGAACAGAATCCGCCCCTCGGACGGCACCAGCAGCCCCGAAATGATGTTCAGAAGGGTGGACTTGCCGCAACCGGACGGGCCCAGCAGCGCGTAGGCGCCACCGTCATCCCAATCCAGGTCGATCTCCTTGAGCGCATAGTCGTCCGGACCGCTGGGGTTCGGCAAATAGCTGTGGCGCAACTTCGAAAGGGTGATTTTTGCCATGTCGTGCCCTCCTCAGGCCGCCAGCTTGCCGTCTGCCCCAAAGTAGAAGCAGTGGGACGGGTCGAGGTAAAAGTCATGCTCCTCACCCACCTCGTAGGGATGGGTGCCATGGCTGAGCGAGACCCAGTTGATATCGCCCATGGTGAAATGCGCGCTGGATTCCGATCCGCTGAGCTCGGTGACCGCCACCCGGCCCCGCAAGGGAACCGTTGCCCGCTCGCTGCGCACCGGCAGCACATAGTTGGGCCGCACGGCCACGGTGTATTCGCCATCGGCCAGCGCGGCCGCCACACCGCTGACGCCCCAGCTGACACCGTTGTCCAGTCGCACCACTGTGCCCTGCTTGATCACCCGTGCGCTGTTGATCGGCGGGTCCGAGAAGACCTCGGCCGCCGTCAGGCTGGCAGGATTGCGGTAGATCTCGGCGGTGGGGCCAAATTGCGCCACCTGCCCGTCCTGCATCAGCGCGGTCTGGCCACCCAGCAACAGCGCCTCCTCGGGTTCCGAGGTGGCATAGACCACCACCGCGCCCCGACCAGCGAAGAGTTCGGGCAGCTGATCGCGCAGCTCTTCGCGCAGCTTGTAATCCAGATTGGCCAGCGGTTCGTCCAGAAACACCGCACGGCTTTCCTTGGCGATCGCGCGTGCCAGCGCGGTGCGTTGCTGCTGGCCGCCTGACAACTCCTGCGGCCGGCGGTTCAGCATCGGGGTCAGTTGCAGAATGCGCGCCGCATCCGCCACCCTGTCGGCGATTTCGGATTTCGCCATGCCTGCGACCCGCAGGGGGGAGGCAATGTTGTCGAACACTGTCATATGCGGATAGTTCACGAAAAACTGGTGCACCAGCGAGATATTGCGTTTCTGCGGGCTGACGTGGGTCACGTCCTGCCCGTCGATGGTTACGCTGCCCTCGGCAACCGGGTCCAGACCGGCCATCATCTTGATCAGCGATGTCTTGCCCGCCCCGGTTTCGCCCAGCAGCACATTGAAATGGCCGGGGCGCAGCGTCAGCGTTGTCGGTTTTATGTGCGTAACGGCGCCGACACGCTTGGTTACGTTGTTCAGTACGATTGTCATGGATGGACCTCGCCCGTTGGCAGGAAACCCGCGCCTGGGCAGATGATAGCAGATTTCGGGCAGATGGTGGGACCGGGGCCAAGCCCGGCCCCGGTCCTTGTCAAAGACCTGAGGTCTTAGTTGGCAGCCCAGCGGGCAACCAGCTCGTCATAGTTGACGGTCTGGCCCTGCGGCTTTTCGTTGTCCAGCTTGGCCTTGGGCGCACCCGGCTTGGCCAGCCATTCCGCCGGATCGCTTTCCGGGTTCAGGCGGGGACCACAGCCACCATAAACATTGGCGGCCTCGTCGGCGGCCTGCATCCGGCCCATGACGGTGTCCATCTCCTGCGCCAGGCGGTCCATCGCCTCTTGCGGGGTGAAGGCGCCCGAGTTCACGTCGCCGATCTGCTGCCACCAGATCTGGGCCAGCTTGGGATAGTCCGGCACGTTGATGCCGGTCGGCGACCATGCCACGCGGTCGGGCGAACGGTAGAATTCCACCAGACCGCCCAGCTTCGGCGCACGCTCGGTAAAGCTCTCATGCCGGACCGAGCTGTCGCGGATAAAGGTCAGGCCAACGTGCGACTTGCGCACATCCACCGTCTTGGACACCACGAACTGGGCATAAAGCCACGCCGCCTTGGCGCGATCGACCGGGGTGGATTTCAGGATCGTCCACGATCCCACGTCCTGATAGCCGACCTTCTGGCCTTCTTCCCAGTATGGGCCATGCGGACTGGGCGCCATCCGCCACAGCGGGTTGCCGTCCGCATCGACGGTATTGTTGCCTTCGGACTGCGGCTTCACCATGTCGGCGGTAAAGGCGGTGTACCAGAAGATCTGCTGGGCCACGTTACCCTGGCTGAGCGCCGGCAGCGACTGGTAGAAGTCGTAGCTCGCCGCACCCGGAGGCGCATACTTGCGCAGCCATTCGTCCCACTTGCGGATCGCATAGACCGCCGCCGGGCCGTTGGCCGCCCCGCCGCGCGACACGCTTGCGCCCACCGGGTTACAGGTGCCCGCTTCCATGCGGATGCCCCATTCGTCGACCGGCACGCCGTTCGGCTCGCCCTTGTCGCCGGCACCCGCCATCGACAGCCAGGCGTCGGTCATCCGCCAGCCCAGGTCGGGCGCGCGCTTGCCGTAATCCATGTGGCCGTAGATCGCGGTCCCGTCGATTTCCTTCACGTCCTCGCTAAAGAACTCGGCGATGTCCTCGTAAGCCGACCAGTTGACCGGAACACCCAGGTCATAGCCATACTTCTCCTTGAATGCCGCCTTCAGGTCGTCGCGGTCAAACCAATCCTTGCGGAACCAGTAGAGGTTGGCGAACTGCTGGTCGGGCAACTGGTACAGGTTGCCATCCGGGCCGGTGGTGAACTGCAGGCCCATGAAGTCGTCCAGATCCAGGCCCGGGTTGGTGACGCCGGCGAACTCGCCGCCCATCATCTCGGTCAGGTTATAAGCCAGTTGCAGTCGCGAATGCGTGCCGATCAGGTCCGAGTCGTTGACATAGGCGTCATACAGGTTGCGCTTGGTCTGCATCTGGGTCTGAACCGCCTGAACGACCTCGCCCTCGCCCAGGATCTGGTGGTTGACCTTGATACCGGTGATTTCCTCGAAGGCCTTGGTCAGCACTTCGGATTCGTAGCCGTGGGTCGGAATGCCCTCGGACAGCACGTTGATCTCCATGCCGGAGAACGGTGCCGCGGCGTCGATGAACCACTGCATCTCGGCCATTTGTTCGTCTTTGCTCAGGGCCGACGGCTGGAATTCATCGTCGATCCATTTCTTCGCCGCTGCGGCATCCGCATAGACAGCGTTCGTGCCCGCAATCACGGCGGCAGCCGCGACAGCGGAGAAAAGATACCTTCGCATCTTTCACCTCCCTTTTTTCATTTGCGCGTTTTTCCCACGCGTAACTTTCATTATCGAAAAGGAAATGAAAGTCAAACGAAAAGCTTTTGTTTGATTTGCTTTCGGTATACCTCTACGTTCGGTGAACCAAATTATCGGAGAGACCCGTGGACATCGGCACACGTCAGGACGCGATTCTGGACCTGTTGCGCGCGCAAGGCGCGGTGGGCGTGGACGAACTGGCACAACAGTTCGGCCTGACCGCACAGACCATCCGCAACGATCTGCGCGACCTCAGCGACCGGGGTCTGCTGCGCCGCACCCATGGCGGCGCGCGCCGGGTTGAATCGGTGACCAACCGTGAATACGCGGACCGCCGCAAACATCGCGGACGGGAGAAGGAACAGATGGGCGCGCTGGCTGCGACCCTGATTCCCGATAACTGCTCGGTCGCGCTGAACATCGGCACCTCGACCGAACAGGTCGCGCGCGCATTGGTCGATCACAGCGGGCTGGTGGTGCTGTCCAACAACATCAACATCATCAACCTGCTGATCGGCGCCAAATGCCGCGAACTGATTCTCGCCGGCGGCTCGGTCCGGCAGGAAGACGGCGCCATCGTCGGCGAGGATGCGGTGGAATTCATTTCCCGTTACAAGGTCGATTTCGCGGTGATCGGCGCCTCGGCGCTGGACGCCGACGGCGCGGTGCTCGACTTCGACGCCCGCGAGGTCTCAGTCGCGCGCGCCATTCTCAAGAATTCTCGCACCCGGATTCTGGTCTGCGATTCCTCCAAGTTCGACCGGACCGCGCCGGTACGAATCTGCGACATCGGCGATCTGGACTACGTGGTGACCGACACGCCGCCACCCCCGGCGTTCTACGATGTCGCCCGCAAGCGGGAAACCGAAGTGCTGACGCTCGACAGGTGGGAAACGCGTGACACAGAAGACATCTGACCCCGCCCCCTATGACCTGTTCATCATCGGTGGCGGCATCAACGGCTGCGGCATTGCCCGTGACGCGGCGGGCCGGGGCTTGTCTGTGGCGCTGGCCGAAATGAACGATCTCGCCTCGGCGACCTCTTCGGCCTCGACCAAGCTGTTTCACGGCGGGTTGCGCTACCTTGAATATTTCGAATTCCGGCTGGTCCGCGAGGCGCTGATCGAACGCGAGGTCCTGCTTCAGGCCATGCCGCACATCAGCTGGCCGATGCGCTTTGTGCTGCCCTACCACAAGGACATGCGCTTTGAATCCGACACGCCGACCTCGCGGCTGCTGACCATCTTCATGCCGTGGATGAAGGGCCGCCGCCCGGCCTGGTTGATCCGGCTGGGCCTGTTTCTCTACGACCACCTCGGCGGGCGCAAGATCCTGCCCCCGACCGCCACACTGGACCTGCGCGGCGACCCGGCGGGTGCTCCGCTGCAGGACCGTTTTGTCAAAGCCTATGAATACTCCGACTGCTGGGTC
Organism: Seohaeicola saemankumensis; assembly: GCF_020171285.1. Taxonomy (GTDB): domain Bacteria; phylum Pseudomonadota; class Alphaproteobacteria; order Rhodobacterales; family Rhodobacteraceae; genus JAIUZI01. Next base: position 653,505 of record NZ_JAIUZI010000001.1, on the reverse strand, counting down.
GAGGATTCGCGGCTGGTCGTACTGAACGCCCGCGATGCGGCACGGCGCGGTGCACGCATCATGACCCGCACGCAGGTGATGTCGGCCAACCGTCAGGATGGCCTATGGACCATCACCCTGCACGACAAGCTGACCGGCGAGACCTATGCCGTGCAGTCACGAATGCTGATCAACGCCGGCGGTCCGTGGGTCGGTGACATTATCCGCCAGACCGTGCGCTCTAACAGCCGCGAAGGCGTCCGGCTGGTCCGAGGCAGCCACATCGTGACCCGCCGCCTCTTTGATCACGACAAATGCTATTTCTTCCAGGGCACCGACGGGCGCATCATCTTTGCCATCCCCTACGAGACCGACTTTACCCTGATTGGCACCACCGACGCCGAACACGACGATCCCGGTCGCAGCCCGGAATGCACGCCCGAAGAGAAGCAATACCTGCTCGACTTTGCATCAGCCTATTTCAAACAGCCGGTAACGGATGCGGATGTGGTCTGGACCTATTCCGGGGTGCGGCCGCTCTATGACGATGGCGCCACATCCGCCACCGCCGCCACCCGCGATTACGTGCTGAAAGTGGACGACGACGGCGGCGCGCCGCTGCTGAATGTCTTTGGCGGCAAGATCACCACCTATCGCAAGCTGGCCGAAGCCGCGCTTGAGCTGATCGTCAAACACTTCCCCGGTACGTCAGGCCCCTGGACCGCCGGTGTCGCCCTGCCCGGCGGCGATTTCCCCGTCGACGGCCAGGCCGGGCTGATCACCGGGTTGCGGGCCCAATACCCCTTTCTCGACGACCGCTGGGCGGGGCGGCTGGTGCGCTGCTATGGCACCGAGGCCGCCGAACTCCTGCAGGGGGCGGCGACGCCTGCCGATCTGGGCGAGGATTTCGGCGCAGGCATCACCGCCCGCGAACTGGACTGGACCATGCACCGGGAATGGGTCATGTGCGGCGATGACTTCCTGTGGCGGCGCACCCGGCTGGGTCTGCAGCTGACCCCGCTGCAACGCGAAACGGTCGGGAACTATATCGCTGGCGCCCTGCCCCGCCAGCCCGACGCGCAGACCCGTGAAATCGTCTAAAGACCTGTAATCAAACGGGTATCCCGACAGATGTGACGGGCGCTTTCGATCTCTAGCGTACTGTGGCGGATCGCGAAGCGGTCGTGCAGTTCGTTCTTGACGGCCAACTTGATGGCATCGGCCCGGTGCCATGCGTCCTCGGCAATCACGAGGTGCGCCTGTACGGCCGCCTGGTGTTCCTGCATCTGCCAGACATGAAGCCGATGCACCCCGCCGACCCCGTCGACCGCGCCCATCGCCTGCGCCAGGTCGCATGGGTCGAGATCCGGCGGGCTGCCCAGCATCAGCACCCGGATCACGCCACCGATTTCCGCCTGCACGTGCCACAGGATGTAACCCGCGATCATCAGCGTCGCCAGAGGATCAACCCAGGTCCAGCCCTTGACGATCACCAGCGTGCCTGCGACGATCACCGCCACCGAGCCCAGCGCGTCGGCCAGATTGTGCAGGAACGCCGCGCGGATGTTCATGCTGTCCTTGGACATCGTATAGGTCAGCGCCGCCGTAATCAGGTCCACCACCAGGGCGATCATCGCGATCCAGACCACCATCCACCCGTCGATCGGCTGCGGATCAAAGAACCGCATCACACCTTCGTAGATCAGGAAAATCGCAATCAAAATCAACGTGGTATAGTTCACCAGCGCGGCCACCACCTCGGCCCGGCCATAGCCGAAACTCATCTGTGCGGTGGCCGGTCTGCGCGCGATCCTGCGGGCCAAGAAGGCGATGATCAGGGCGACCGCGTCCGAGAAATTGTGCAGCGCGTCGGCGATCAGCGCCAGCGAGCCCGACAGGACCCCGCCGATGACCTGCGCCAGCGTCAGACCGATGTTGACGGCCACGGCCCAGGCGACGCGGGTGTCGCCGGTATCCGGGTCGATATGGTGATGGTGGTGATGGTCGTGGGCCATGGTGGTCGCGTCCTTGCAGTGTTGCGACTGGCAATCTAATCTCTCTAGTCGCTAGAGGTTCAAGGGGGCAATCGTGTTTTCCATCGGCGAAATGTCGCGGCGTACCGGGGTCAAGGTGCCGACGATCCGGTTCTACGAGGAAAAAGGCCTGCTTCCGCAGCCCGGCAGGACCGCCGGGAACCAGCGTCGATACGACGATACAGCACTGAAAAGACTTAACTTTATCCGCCACGCCCGAGAGCTTGGCCTGCCGCTGGACGACATCTCGGAACTGATCTCGCTGGAGGGGGCAGAAGGCGGAGAGCTGGATCGCGCCCATTCAATTGCGCAAAATCAACGGCAAAGAATTCGCGAACGGATTGCGAAATTGAAAAAGCTGGAGCGCGAGTTGACCCGAATCTCGACCGCCTGCGACGGCGATCATGATCATGTCTGCGACGTGCTTCGGGCTTTGGGGGATCATGGGGGGTGTGACGGGGATCATTGAGCCCCGCCACCGGGTGGTTCAGGCCAGAGCGGCGCGGATTTTCTCGGCGTTGGCGGCGATCACATCGGCCTCTTCCATCTTGCCGGGCGGGCGCAGCCGGACCCCGTCGTGACGCGGTAACACGTGGAAATGTAAGTGAAAAACCTCTTGCCCGCCGACCGCTTCGTTGAACTGCTGGATGGTGACGCCCTCGGCGCCGAAGGCTTTCATGACGGCGTGGGCTATTTTCTGGGTGGTCTTCATCACCGCCGTCATCTGGTCCGCCGAGGCGTCGAGCAGATTGCGGCAGGGCGTCTTGGGAATGACCAGGCAATGGCCATCGGCGCGGGGCATTATGTCCATGAAAACAAAGGTTTCTTCGTCCTCGTAAAGCTTGGTCGACGGGATTTCGCCGCGCAGGATCTTGGCAAAGATATTGTCGGGATCATAGGTCATCTGGGGCATCCGTTCTGTCACTGTCCCGCGATTTGTGCGCCACAGGTCCCAAAGGGTCAAGCGACGCCGGGGTTTGACCGTTTTGTACAGGCTCCAAACCCGCGATTTTCCGTTTTGTACAAAATTTTCGCCCCCCAAACACCCCCGCCAATCCCCCTGTCATCACTTGGTGGGTGACAGCCGCCCGCATCGCATCTAGCGTTGCGAGGGACAACCGAAACCCACTTTTTGTAAACGAGTTCATCATGCGCATCTTCAGTCGAATTCTCTCAGCAACAGCTACACTCGCCATCACGGCGGCAACCTCTACCAGCGCCATCGCGCAAGGCAGCGGGCCGGACGGCAGCCCCAATGCCGTTCTGATCCGGGGCGCGAGCATTTTCACCGGCTGTTCGCCGGACCTGATCGAAGGTCAGGACGTGTTTGTCGCCGGCAACCTGATCTCGAAGATCGGGCCGGACCTGGAGCCGCCGGAATTCGCCACGGTGATCGAGGCGGACGGGCGGGTTCTGATTCCCGGTCTGATCGACGCCCACTGGCACGGGGTTTTCGCGACCGCTTCGATCGGGCAACTGATGAGCACGAACGAAGGCTACTGGAACCTGCTGACCTCGGTGGCGCAGCGCGACACGCTCTATCGCGGGTTCACCACCGTGCGCGATACCGCCGGGCCGATGTTCGACATTGCCCGTGCCACCGACGAGGGGCTGATCGAGGGGCCACGGGTGTTTCCCTCGGGCCCTGCGATTTCTCAGACGGCGGGGCATATGGACTTCCGCACCACCAAGGACGTGCCCGCCACCCCCGACAAGCTGAACCCGTTCGAAACATCGGACATGTTCTATATCGCGGACGGTGTACCGGAGGTGCTGAAACGGGTGCGCGAAAACCTGATGCAGGGCGCGACACAGATCAAGCTGATGGCGGGCGGCGGGGTGACCTCGTCCTATGACCCGATCCATACGATGCAGTACACCAAGGCCGAACTGGAAGCGGCGGTGGAACAGGCCGAGAACTGGGGCACCTATGTGCTGACCCATGCGATCAACGACGAGGCGGTCAACCATTCCATCGACGCCGGGGTAAAAAGCGTCGAGCACGGCCACATGTCGACGCGCGAAACCCTGCAGCGGTTCGTGGACAACGATGTCTGGCTCAGCATGCAGCCGTTTCTTGACGATGTGGATGCCCCGGCGCTGAACGAATTCCAGAAGGCGAAGTACAAGTTCGTCACCGACGGCACCGATTTCGTCTACAAGACGGCCAAGGAGCTGGGCGTCAAGATCGCCTTTGGCACCGATACCCTGTTCAGCGCCGATCTGGCCAGGCGGCAGGGTGCGCAGCTGGCCAAGCTGCAGCGCTGGTTCACGCCCTATGAGGCGCTGAAGATGGCGACCTGTGACAATGCCGAGCTATTGAAACTGTCCGGGCCACTGACGCCCTACCCGATGGGGCCGCTGGGGGTGATCGAGGAAGGCGCCTATGCCGACATGATTCTGGTCGATGGCAACCCGCTGGAAAACCTGGACCTGGTGGGCGATCCGGAGAACAGTTTCGACATCATCATGAAAGACGGCGTGATCTACAAGAACACGGTGGACTGATCCCGAAGCGGGTGCGGTTCGCGCCACCGTTTCGGTCGGGTACAAGGGGCAGGCATGGACAATATAACCGGGCTGATGGTGGCGCTGATGTTCGTCACCCTGCTGACCATCGGCTTTGGCAACCTGCTGGGCGCGATCGCGCCGAGGCTGGCCACGCCGAAGGGATTCGCCGATCAGCCCCTGGACAGCCTCTGGTGGGCGATCCTGGGGCTGATCGTGCTGGATACGTTCTGGCGGTGCACGGTGATCTTTTCCATCGAGAACTGGAGCTTTGCCGAGTTCCTGTTCGTGCAGCTGGGCGCGATCATGCTGTTTTTCGCCAGCACCTGCCTGCCGTCCGAGACACCGCCGGCGCGGCTGTTTTTCGCCTGTATGGCGGTGTTTCAGCTGTGGGTGCTGGGGCTGGGCCCGGTGTTTGGCCCGCCGCCGGTTGCGGCGCTGGTGGTGGCGCTGTTGATGGCGGTGCCGCCGGCGGCGATCGCGATGCGGCCGACACCAGCGGTTTACAGACCCGCCACGGTGACGATGGCCGGTCTGACGGTGCTGAGCCTGTTTGTCTGACCCGGTCCCGCCGCCCGGATTCAACCGGGTGCGGCCATTTATCTTGATCCAGATCAAACTCCGCCATTGAAGCGGCCTGCCAGCCATTCTAAAACCTGCATGAATACGCGTGCACCGGGTCAACCGGGGTACGTTCACACCCAACAGGAGGCACCTAATGGCAGACGCAGCCATTCATGGCCACGAACATGAAGACGAGCGCGGCTTTTTCACCCGCTGGTTCATGTCCACCAACCACAAGGATATCGGGATTCTGTATCTGGTCGTTTCGGCGATCGTCGGCCTGATTTCCGTCGTCTTTACGGTTTTCATGCGCCTGGAGCTGATGGATCCCGGCGTGCAGTACATGTGCCTCGAAGGGTTCAAGCTGTTCGGCACATCGGGCGAATGTACCCCCAACGGCCACCTGTGGAACGTGCTGATCACCTATCACGGTGTTCTGATGATGTTCTTTGTTGTCATCCCGGCGCTGTTCGGCGGTTTTGGCAACTATTTCATGCCGTTGCAGATCGGTGCGCCGGACATGGCGTTCCCGCGTCTGAACAACCTGTCGTTCTGGCTGTATGTTGCGGGTACCTCGCTGGGCGTGGCCTCGATGCTGAGCCCCGGCGGCAATGACCAGCTTGGCTCGGGTGTGGGCTGGGTTCTGTATCCGCCGCTGTCGACCACCGAGGGCGGCATGTCGATGGACCTGGCGATCTTTGCGGTTCACGTCTCGGGCGCCAGCTCGATCCTGGGCGCGATCAACATGATCACCACCTTCCTGAACATGCGCGCGCCGGGCATGACGCTGTTCAAGGTGCCGCTGTTCTCGTGGTCGATCTTTGTCACCGCGTGGCTGATTCTGCTGTCGCTGCCGGTTCTGGCGGGCGCGATCACCATGCTGCTGATGGACCGCAACTTTGGCTTTACCTTCTTTGATCCGGCCGGTGGCGGCGATCCGATCCTGTACCAGCACATCCTGTGGTTCTTTGGCCACCCGGAAGTGTACATCGTGATCCTGCCCGGGTTCGGCATCATCAGCCATGTCATCGCGACCTTCTCGCGCAAGCCGATCTTTGGCTATCTGCCGATGGTCTGGGCGCTGATCGCGATTGGTGTTCTGGGCTTTGTCGTCTGGGCGCACCACATGTACACGGCGGGCATGAGCCTGAACCAGCAGGCCTATTTCATGCTGGCGACGATGGTCATCGCGGTGCCCACGGGCGTCAAGATCTTCAGCTGGATCGCCACCATGTGGAGCGGCTCGCTGGAGTTCAAGGCGCCGATGATGTTCGCGCTGGGTTTCCTGGTGCTGTTCACCATGGGCGGCGTGACCGGCATCGTGTTGTCGCAGACGGCGGTCGACCGGGCCTATCACGACACCTATTACGTGGTGGCGCACTTCCACTACGTGATGAGCCTGGGTGCGGTGTTCGCGATCTTTGCCGGTATCTACTTCTACTTTGGCAAGATGACCGGGCGGCAGTATTCCGAGTTCTGGGCGAACGTGCATTTCTGGAGCTTCTTCGTGGGCGCCAACCTGACGTTCTTCCCGCAGCACTTCCTGGGTCGTCAGGGCATGCCGCGCCGCTACATCGACTACCCCGAGGCGTTTGCGTACTGGAACAAGATCTCGTCCTATGGCGCGCTGATCTCCTTTGCCTCGTTCATCCTGTTCTTTGGCATCATGATCTACGCGCTGATGCGCGGTGCGAAAGTGACCGAGAACAACTACTGGAACGAATACGCGGACACGCTGGAATGGACCCTGCCGTCGCCGCCGCCCGAGCATACGTTCGAGCAGCTGCCGAAGCAGGAAGACTGGGATAAAGGTCATGCGCACTGACAAGTGCGACGGCCACGCGCACTGACACGTGCGACGTCCACGCCCACCAAGGGCGGCCCCACCATCAAGATCAGGAAGCCCCGGCAGGTTCTGCCGGGGCTTTTTCGTTGCCGCAGGCGGGCGATTCGGGGTGCGGCACGGGGTGGGGCTGACGGCGGGTCGGCCCGGCGATCGGGCGCATTGGCGCGGAAAAACCGGGCTTGGGGCACAATTTTTGTCCATTTCCCCGGCAATCCCAGGGCAATTGGCCGGTGGGCGGCGCGATTCCTTGCCCTGTGCGCCGCCGCCGCGCCAGCGTGAAGGGGCAGGACATCTAGGGTTCCGCCCGGGCCGGTTGGCCGGGGGGCAGGTCCGAGAGGTGTCGCCGGGTTGGCAAATTCCGCCCGGTACACGGCGGGACAAAATCCCGGGAGAGCACTGCACCTGAGGTTTGGCCGTTATCTCCTGTTCCGCCACGGCGCCTTTTGCACACCGAATTCCTGGCGGAACGTCGCAAAGGGGTCACCTCGTGCAAGTTCTTCGTCATCTCAAGACTGCTGCCGCCGCGCTTTTGATCAGCACCGCCAGCACCGCAATCGCCCAGGAAAAGACCGAGTTCCGCGTGGCATGGTCGATCTATGTCGGCTGGATGCCCTGGGGGTACCTGGAAGACAGCGGCATCATGGACAAATGGGCCGACAAATACGGCATCGACGTCGAGATCGTGCAGATCAACGACTATGTCGAGTCGATCAACCAGTACACCGCCGGCGCCTTTGACGGTGTGTCGGCCACCAACATGGACACGCTGTCGATCCCGTCGGGCGGCGGGGTCGATACCACGGCGCTGATCGTGGGTGACTTTTCAAACGGCAATGACGCGGTGATCGTGAAGGGCGACGGCGACCTGATGTCGCTGAAGGGCAAGCCCGTCAATCTGGTGGAGCTGTCGGTGTCGCATTACCTGCTGGCGCGCGCGCTGGACAGCGTCGGGATGAAGGAATCGGATCTGGCCAGCGTGATCAACACCTCGGACGCCGACATGATCGCCGCCTTTGCGACGCCGGATGTCGAGGCGGTGGTGACATGGAACCCGCTGGTGTCGACCATTCTGGAAGATCCCGGCGCCAGCAAGCTGTTCGACAGCGCCGACATCCCCGGCGAGATCATCGACCTGATGGTGGTGAACACCGAGACGCTGCAGGCCAACCCGGCCTTTGGCAAGGCGATGGCCGGAGCCTGGTACGAGGTCATGGGGCTGATGGCGGCGGGCGACGAGACGGTTCTGACCGCGATGGCCGAAGCCTCGGGCACCGACCTGGCCGGCTACAAGGCGCAGTTGGCCTCGACCGAGATGTTCTATGACCCGGCCGAGGCGGTGAGCTTTACCGCCGGTCCCGCCCTGCCCGAGACAATGGTCAAGGTGGCCGAGTTCCTGTTCGACAAGGGCATCCTGGGCGAAGGCGCGCCGTCGGCGGATTTCGTGGGGGTGCAGTATCCCGACGGATCGGTGACCGGGGACGCGGGCAATGTGCAGTTCCGGTTCGACACCACCTATATGCAGATGGCCGCGGACGGGTCCCTGTAACAGCACGACACGAGGGGCAGAGCCATGCGTCTGATCAACCGGCATCCGGGTATCGTGCTGCGCGCGGCGCTGGTCGCCCTGCCCTTTGTTGCGCTGTTCATCGCCTATGCGTTGGGGTCGCAGGCGCGGCTGGCGGTGAACCCGTCGGACAAGCTGATGCCGGCGCCGTCCAAGATCGCCGAGACCGCCGTGCGGCTGCTGACCGAGCCGGACCGGCGATCGGAAAAGATCCTGTTCTGGTACGACACCTGGGCCAGCCTGGTGCGGCTGACGCTGGGGGTCGGCATCTCGGCGGTGCTGGCGGTCATCCTGGGGCTGCTGATCGGGCTGCTGCCCTATGTCCGGGCGACGCTGGCGGGGTTCGTGGCGGTGGTGTCGATGATCCCGCCACTGGCGGTGTTGCCGATCCTCTTCATCGTGTTCGGGCTGGGCGAGCTGTCGAAGGTGGTGCTGATCATCGTCGGCATCCTGCCGTTCCTGATCCGCGACCTGTCGGCGCGGGTGCTGGAGATCCCGCGCGAGATGATCGTCAAGGCGGAGACCCTGGGCGCGTCGAGCTGGGTGATCGCACTGCGGGTGGCGCTGCCGCAGCTGATGCCACGGCTGATCCAGGCGGTGCGCCTGTCGCTGGGGCCGGCCTGGCTGTTCCTGATCGCGGCCGAGGCGATCGCCTCGGAACAGGGGCTGGGCTATCGCATCTTTCTGGTGCGCCGGTTCCTGGCGATGGACGTGATCCTGACCTACGTCATCTGGATCACGCTGCTGGCCTTTGTGATGGACATGATCCTGCGCGGGATCTCGCGCCGCTTCTTTCCCTGGACGGAGGCAAGCCTGTGAGTTTCGTGACCGCCACCAATATCTTTCAGTCCTATGGCCGCCGTCCGATCCTGGAGCGGGTGAACCTGAGCGTCGAGGAAGGCGAGTTCGTGTCGATCGTCGGCGCCTCGGGCTGTGGCAAATCCACCTTTCTGCGCCTGCTGTTGGCGCAGGAAACGCCGACGCGGGGGGAAATCCGCATCGATGGCGCGGAACCTGCGCGCGAACCGGGGCTGGACCGGGGCGTGGTGTTTCAGCGCTATTCGGTGTTTCCCCACCTCAGCGTGCTGGAAAACGTCGTTGCCGGGGAAAGTTTTCGCCGCCCCTGGGGCCGGTTCATCGGTGCCGAGAAACGCGCCGCGCGGGACCGGGCGATGCAGGTTCTCGCGCGCTGCGGGCTGGAGCATATGGCGGCGGCCTATCCCGCCGCGCTGTCGGGGGGGATGCAGCAGCGGCTGGCCATCGGTCAGGCGCTGGCGGCCAAGCCGCGCATCCTGCTGCTGGACGAACCCTTTGGCGCGCTGGATCCGGGCACGCGGCTGCAGATGCATGATTTCCTGATGGATCTGCGGGCCGAGACCGGGATGACGGTGTTCATGGTCACCCACGACCTCGAAGAGGGGTTCAAGCTGGGCGACCGGGTTCTGGTCTTTGACAAGCCGCGCTGGGATCTGACCGACCCCGACATCATCGGCGCGACGATCACCTACGATTTCGATGCCCGCGACGGCGGCATCCCCTTTCAGACGATCAAGGAGGACACTCATGTTTTTCGGCCCAACTGACCGCGCGCGGTCGCACCACCCGCGCGATGCGGCCACCCCAGACCGGCGCCACCACCACCCCGACCTGACCAAGCTGCGGGGCTGGAAGGCGATGCAGGCCGAGGCCGACATCCCCGAGGGCCGCTGGGACGAGGAGCGCCGCTGGGCGCTGCGGATGGGGCTGACCGGCGCCGACAGCATCGAAGACAATTCGATCCCGACCTTTGCGCGCGGCGAGCTGCCCCATTACGCGGGCATCAACACCTTCCTCAAGGCGCCCTATGCCGAGGATGTGACCGAGGTAAAGGATTACGACGCCACGGTTCTGGGCATCCCGTTCGACGGCGGCACCACCTATCGCCCCGGCACCCGGTTCGGGCCGCAGGGGCTGCGCAAGATTTCGGCGCTGTATACGCCCTATAACTACGAGCTGGGTGTCGATCTGCGCGAGCAGATGACGCTGTGCGATGCGGGCGACGTGTTCACCATCCCGGCCAATCTGGAAAAGAGCTTTGACCAGATCAGCCGCGCGGTGAGCCACGTGTTCTCGTCCGGGTCGCTGCCGATCATGATCGGCGGCGACCATTCCATCGGCTTCCCTTGCGTGCGCGGCATCGCCGAATGCACGTCGAAAAAGATCGGCATCGTGCATTTCGACCGCCACGCCGACATTCAGGAAAAGGACCTGGACGAGCGGATGCACACCACGCCGTGGTTCCATTCGACCAACCTGCCGAATGTCCCCGCCAAGAACCTCGTGCAGGTGGGTATCGGCGGCTGGCAGGTGCCGCGCGAGGCGGTCAAGGTCGCGCGCGAGCGCGAGACCAACATCATCACCATGGGCGACATGGAGAAGATGGGCATCGACAAGACCGCCGAGATGGCGCTGGAGATGGCCTGGGACGGGGTCGACATGGTCTATATGTCCTTTGACATCGACAGCATCGACTGCGGCTTTGTCCCCGGCACCGGCTGGCCGGAGCCGGGCGGGTTCCTGCCGCGCGAAGCGCTGGCGCTGGCGTCAAAAGTCGCCGCCGAGGGCATCTGCGGCATGGAGCTGGTCGAGGTGTCGCCGCCCTATGACACCTCCGACATCACCGCGCTGATGGGCACGCGGGTGATCGTGGATGTGCTGGGGTCGCTGGTGGCCTCGGGCAACATGGGCAAGCACAAGGCCCATATCGACAAGCCGGTGAGCATTCCGCATGGCGAATTCGAAGGCCGGAGGTGGTCAAATGCCACATGATATCGTCAACGGTCACATCGGCCACAACCATGACCACGATCACCTGCACAGCCACCTGCCGCCCGAGGACGAGGCGGCCGAGCTGCAGGTTCTGGCGGCGCAGTTCATCGACGGCTTTGTCGCGGCCAAGGACAAGATGGCCTACCTGAGGCTGGCGGGCGTGCCGCTGGAACGCCCGCAGCCGGGCGGCGCGGCGGCGACCAAGCTGGTCGATGTGCAGCTGACCACCGAATGGCAGGTCGGCACCGCCTCGCCGTCTTTTGGGTCGCGCGAGCTGAGCTACCTGCCCTATCCGGGCGAGATGGTGACAGAGCGCACCAACCTCGGCTTTGTCTATGTCTCGCTGGAGACCAAGGAGGTGGTCGACCTGCGCGCGTTCTTGCATGCGCGGCACGGGCATGAACAACATGGGCATGATCATCATGATCATCACGGGCATGATCATGGGCATCACCACGATGGCCACCGGGCCTGAGCCGTTCGGATCTGGCGCCGCGCCGGGGGATGGCTTAGCCTTGCCCCCGCGCGGTAGCCCGGATCGGACAGGACGATGACACACAGGACGTTTCGCAATGCCACCCCGGCGGATGCCGCCCGCTGTTTCGAAATCGAGACCGCGGCCTATGACGGGGACGAGGCGGCGACGCTGGACAAGATCGCCACACGCATTGCCGAATATCCGCAGGGATTCCTGGTCCTGGAGATCGACGGCGGGATCGCCGGTTTCATCAACAGCGGCTGCGCCCATGAGGTCGAAATGGCCGACGAGGGGTTCAAGGAGCTGATCGGGCACGACCCGGCGGCCCCGAACGTGGTGATCCTGTCGGTGGTGGTCGATCCGGCGCATCAGGGCGGCGGCCTGTCCACCGCGCTGATGAGCGAATTCGTCGGGCGCATGACGCGGGCGGGCAAGGACAGCATTCACCTGATGTGCAAGCGGCACCACGTGGCGCTGTACGAGAAGTTCGGCTATCGCTACACCAGACCGTCGGCATCCGATCACGGCGGGGTCAGCTGGCATGAGATGATCATGGAGCTGCCGGCGGGCTGAGGCCGCTTCGTATCTGGTGGCGGGCGGCTCTCGACAGGTGGAATCGGCGTGCTAGATTTGGAGGCGACATGCCCTATGACTGGACCCCGACCGCGCCCGGAAGCGCCAGTGGCGAGCTGCATCTGTGGCCGCATCAGTCCCTGCCGCCGCGCGGGCTGGCAGCGGTGGTTCTGGGGATCTTCACGCTGGCGCTGATCCCGCTCTTTACCATGCTGGGGTCGGTCCTGCTGTGGGGGATCCTGCCGTTCATGCTGTTGGCGGTGCTGGGGACGTGGTTTGCGCTGTCGCGCAACCAGCGCGACCGGCGGATCATCGAGGTACTGACCCTGACCGAGCAGGACGCAAGGCTGGTGCGCCGCAACCCCGACGGCGGGCTGCAGGAATGGGATTGCAATCGCTACTGGACCCGGCCCGAGCTACATGCCGATGACGGGCCGGTGCCCAATTACGTGACGCTCAAGGGATGCGGCCGCGAGGTCGAGATCGGGGCGTTTTTGTCGGAGGACGAGCGCAAGGCGCTCTATGACGATCTGATCCGCGTGTTGCGGTCATAGGGAGGAGAGCCGGAGATGAGGATGATAACGCGCCTGTTGCCGCTGGCCGTGCTGGCCGCGCCGTCGGTCGCACTGGCGGATCCGACGCTGGAATGCAGCCAGACCACTTCGAGCCAGGTGGAAACCGGCGACTGCATGGCCGAGACCGAGGCGCGGGTCGACGGCGCCGTCGAGCTGGCGCTGAGCTTTGCCATGGACGCGGCCAAATCGCTGGACGAGGTGACGGGCCGCGCCGTCAGCGCCAAGGCGCTGGCCGAGGGGCAAGCCGCCTGGACGGGCTATCGTGACAGCCACTGCGATTTTGTCGGCACCACCATGGGCGGCGGATCGGGCACCGGCATCGCGATCCGGGCCTGCCGGATCGAGCTGGGCCGCGCGCGGGTGCGCGCCCTGATGCAGGCAGCGCAGTAAGTTCGTCAGAGCGGGGTCAGCCGGCGGAGCGGGCGCAGAGCTGGGTCTTGACCAGCGGGCCGACCTTGCCGAAATCCATCTGGCCGGTATAGCGCGTCTTGAGCTCGGCCATCACCTTGCCCATGTCGCGAATCGATTCGGCGCCGGTGTTTTCCACCGCTTTCGAGATCGCGACGACCACCTGGTCCTGGTCCAGCTGGCGGGGCAGGAATTCGGCGATCACCTCGATTTCCTCGCGTTCGCGTTCGGCCAGGTCGAGCCGCCCGCCCTCTTCGTAGGTGCGCGCGCTTTCCTGCCGCTGCTTGGTCATTTTCCCAAGGATCGCGAGGACTTCGGCGTCACCGACGCCGGACTCGTTCCCCTCGCCGCGGGCGGCGATATCCTTGTCCTTGATCGCCGCGTTGATCAGCCGCAGGGTCGACAGCCGGGCGGCCGCCTTTTCCTTCATCGCCTGTTTCAGGGCCACATTGACCCGATCGCGCATGTCCATCTGTTCTGGCCCATCCCCATGGAGCGTTGAGTTTTGGACCATAACTAAAACACCTATTTCAGGCAACCACCCCCACCACCTCCTAAGTCACTGAAAAACAACAATGTCCGAAAATTTGAGCAGACTTGACCCAGCCCGCCGCGCCCCTTAGGTATCCTTGAATTTGTCGCAAGAAGAGAGTCGTGTCATGGCCCAGACCGCCCAGCCCAAGCCCACCGCCTGCCTCGCGCTTGCCGATGGCACCATCTTCTATGGCATCGGGTTCGGCGCCACCGGGCAGACGGTGGCGGAGCTGTGTTTCAACACCGCGATGACCGGTTACCAGGAGATCATGACAGACCCGTCCTATGCCGGGCAGATCGTGACCTTTACCTTTCCGCACATCGGCAACGTGGGCGTGAACCCCGACGATGACGAGACCGGCGACCCGGTCGCCGACGGCATGGTGGTGAAGTGGGATCCGACGCTGGCCAGCAACTGGCGCGCGACCGAAGAGCTGAAATCCTGGCTGGAGCGGCGTGGCCGCATCGCCATCGGCGGCGTCGACACCCGGCGTCTGACCCGCGCGATCCGCCAGCAGGGCGCGCCGCATGTGGCGCTGGCCCATGACCCCGAGGGCAATTTCGACATTGCCGCGCTGGTGGCCGCCGCGCGCGGCTTTGCCGGGTTGGAGGGTATGGACCTGGCCAAGGACGTCACCTGTGCGCAGTCCTATCGCTGGGACGAGATGCGATGGGCCTGGCCCGAGGGCTATAGCCGGCAGGAGGCGCCGCGCCACAAGGTGGTGGCGGTGGACTATGGCGCCAAGCGCAACATCCTGCGCTGCCTGGCCAGCGCGGGCTGCGATGTCACGGTGCTGCCGGCGACAGCGACGGCGGAAGAGGTGCTGGCGCATGATCCTGACGGGGTGTTCCTGTCGAACGGTCCGGGCGACCCGGCGGCGACAGGCGCATATGCGGTGCCGATGATCCGCGAGATTCTGGACAAGACCGACCTGCCTGTGTTCGGCATCTGCCTGGGTCACCAGATGCTGGCGCTGGCGCTGGGGGCGAAGACGGTCAAGATGAACCACGGCCACCATGGCGCCAACCATCCGGTCAAGGAGCTGGACACAGGCAAGGTCGAGATCACCTCGATGAACCACGGGTTCGCGGTCGATGCCCAGACCCTGCCCGAAGGCGTGGTCGAAACACACCAGTCGCTGTTCGACGGGTCGAACTGCGGCATCCGCATGACCGACCGCCCGGTCTGGTCGGTGCAGCACCACCCCGAGGCCAGCCCCGGCCCGCAGGACAGCTTTTACCTGTTCGAACGGTTCGCCGAGGCGATGGAACAGCGAAAAGCGCTGGCCTGAGGCGAAAATTTTACCCTGTTAACAGTCCGTTAACCGGGCGTTAACCTCGTTCCGAAAGGCTGAAGGCTGCACCTGCGCCGGAGCCACGGGATGAGCGATCCATTAGTCAGGCTGACCGCCCCGCGACTGGCGCCCGTTGACGGCGGCCGGCGGCAGCCGCTTGGCCGTTGCCTGGTCGAGGCCGGCGTCATCACCCAGGACCAGCTGGTGCGCGCGCTGAAAATGCAGGCCCGGCTGGGCGCACCGATCGGCGAGATCCTGGTGTCCGAAGGCTGGGCGACCCCCGAGGACGTGATGACGGCGCTGGCCGGGCAGTTCGGCCTGCAGATCGCCGATTTTTCCGCCCAGCCGCCCGACCCGGTTCTGACCGGCGGGATGCCCGGTGATTTCTGGATGCGGCACCGGGTGATCCCCTGGGCCCGGCTGGGACCCTTTGTGCTGGTGGCGACCGCCCGGCCCGACCGGTTTGACGCGGTCGCCGACCTGCTGCGCGAGAACGAGATCGAGGCCATCGCGGTGCTGGCCCCGGAGGCCCGGATCATGGCGGCGCTGGCGGAGCGCTATGCCGGAGAGCTGGCGGAGGGCGCCAGCACCCGCGTTCCCGCCGAATTCAGCTGCCGGGGCTGGACCCCGTCGAACCGGCTGCCGCTGGCGGCGCTGGGGCTGCTGGGTCTGGGGCTTTTGGCAGGCCGGCCCGATGTCGCCCTGGTGGTGCTGGCCGTTTTTTCGGTGGTGACGCTGATGCTGTTTGCCACGCTGAAACTGTCCGGCTTCGTGTCGCATGTGCTCAGCCCCTCGCTGTTGTCGGCGCCGCACCCGGCGGCGGCGCCTGCCCCGGTCCGGCTGCCCAAGATCTCGATGCTGGTGCCGCTGTACCGCGAGCGCGAGATCGCCGGGGCGCTGGTGCGGCGGCTGGGGCGGCTGAGCTATCCCAAGGCGCTGCTGGACGTGATCCTGGTGCTGGAGGAACATGACACGGTCACCCGCGAGGCGCTGGCGCGCAGCGATCTGCCGCCGTGGATGCGGGTGATCGAGGTGCCGGCCCATGGCGGGCTGACCACCAAGCCGCGGGCGATGAATTACACGCTGGATTTCTGCCGGGGCGATATCGTCGGGGTCTGGGATGCCGAGGACGCGCCGGTGTCCGATCAGCTGGAGCAGGTGGCGGCACGCTTTGCCGCCGTGGACGAGGATGTGGTCTGTCTGCAGGGGATCCTGGATTTCTACAACCCGCGCACCAACTGGCGGGCGCGCTGTTTCTCGATCGAGTACGCCAGCTGGTTCCGCATCGTGCTGCCCGGCATCGCCCGGATGGGGCTGGTGGTGCCGCTGGGCGGCACGACGCTGTTCTTTCGCCGGGATGTGCTGGAGGAGCTGGGCGGCTGGGACGCCCACAACGTGACCGAGGATGCCGACCTGGGCGTCAGGCTGTGCCGCGCGGGATACCGCACCGAGATGATCGAGACCGTCACCTTTGAAGAGGCCAACTGCCGCGCCTGGCCCTGGGTCAAGCAGCGCTCGCGCTGGCTGAAGGGGTTCATGGTGACCTATCTGGTGCACATGCGCCACCCTCTGCGGCTGTTGTCGGACCTGGGCGGCTGGCGGTTCTTTGGCGTGCAGGCGTTCTTCCTCGGCACGCTGGGGCAATTCCTCTTGGCGCCGCTGATCTGGTCGCTGTGGGTGTCGGTCTTTGGCCTCTACCACCCGATCGAGGCGGTGCTGCCGGGCTGGATGCTGGCGGTGATGATCAAGCTGTTCCTGGGCGCCGAGGCGCTGAATTTCGCCATCGGCGCGGTGGCGGTGTCGGCGGCGCAGCGGCGGTTCCTGCTGCCCTGGGTGCCGACGATGATGCTGTACCTGCCGCTGGGGGTGCTGGCGGCCTACAAGGCGCTGTACGAGCTGGTGGTGCGCCCGTTCTACTGGGACAAGACCCAGCACGGCCACGCCCCGGCAGAGAAACCCGGCACCTGACCGGCCGTGGGATCGTGCCCGAAGCGCCCTAGCTGTTGCGTTCGCGCTGGCGGGCGTCCTGTTTCAGCCGGGTCATGAAGGCGATCGAGATGTGATCCTTGAGTGCCGCCTCGGCGGCCTCGCCATCGCGCGCCTGTATGGCGGCGACGATGCCGGCATGTTCGCCCTGGGCGATTTCGCCCCTGCCCTGCGCGGCCAGCGAGGTGGTCGCCATCAGCGCCATGGTCCGGTGCACGAGGTCCAGCTGCTGCACCAGGTAGCGGTTGTGCGAGGCCAGGTGGATCTGCTTGTGAAACCGCCGGTTGGCGCGGCTGAGCGCCACCGGGTCGCCGACCAGCGCATCGTCGGCGGTGACCATCTCTTGCAGCACGCGGACCTCTTCGTCGGTGGCGTGGCGCGCGGCCAGCCGGGCGGCCAGCCCTTCCAGCTCGCGCCGGACAACGTAAAGCTCGGCCATCTGGTTGTGATCCAGCGTCGCCACGATCAGCGAGCGGCCGTCGCGTTCCAGCAGCGACTGGGTCTCGAGCCGTTGCAAGGCCTCGCGGATCGGCGTGCGCGACATGCCGAACCGGTCGGCCAGTTCGCTTTCGACCAGCCGGTCGCCGGGCTTGTAAAGCCCCATGTCGATCGCCTCGAGGATCAGGTGATAGGCGTCTTTTTGCGGATGTTTGTTCTGGTTCATTGTGCGGCGTGCGGCCTCCCTGTGCGCACCTGTCTACCGCCGCCCGTGGTTTTTGATCAACCCCGGCATTGAATCGGCGGCAAGGCTGGCCTAGACCGATGCCATGGTAAAAGACGCCTTTGCCCATGTGGAACACTGGGTGTTCGACCTCGACAACACCCTCTATCCGCCCCAGGCCCGCCTGTTCGACCAGATCGAAGTGCGGATGACCGCCTATGTCATGGCCTCGCTGGGCGTGGACCATGCCGAGGCCGACCGGCTGCGCCGGCATTACTGGGCGGCCTATGGCACCACGCTGGCCGGGCTGATGCGCGAACATGACGTGGATCCGACGCCCTATCTGACCCATGTGCATGACATATCGCTGGCGCACCTGGAGCGGGACAGCGACCTGGCCGCGCATATCGCCCGGCTGCCGGGACGGCGCATCGTCTATACCAATGGCACCGCGCCCTATGCCGAACGGGTGCTGGAGGCGCGCGGGCTGGCCGGGCTGTTCGACGCGATCTATGGCGTGGAACATGCCGAATTCCGGCCCAAACCCGAGCGCGCGGCCTTTGAATCCATTTTCGAACAGGCCGGGGTCGACACCGCCGCCGCCGCGATGTTCGAAGACGACCCGCGCAATCTGGCCGCGCCGCACGAGATGGGGATGCGCACGGTGCATGTCGCGCCCGAGCCGCATGATGCAGACCACATCCACCACCATACCGACGATCTGACCGCCTTTCTGTCGCAGCTGTGACGGCCCGGTCGGGCGTGGTCGCGCCGCGTTCAGCGCAGCGCGGACCTGCGACACCCTGCACCTGAACGGTTGCGGCCGCCGCCCTATATGTCGGAGAGACCGCGACAGAAAGGAGCCGCGCGATGAGTTCTGCCTATACCCTGCCCGACCGCCTGCCCCTGTGGCAGCGTCTGGTTTTTGCCATTCCGATCCTTGGCCGGATCGGCAAGGAGGTCGCCTATGGCGCCGAGGACAACCTGCTGCACGCGGCGCTGGCCTTTGTCAGCCTGTGGGGCTGCTGCATCCTGCTGTTCGGCGTCCCGGGGCTGTACCTGCCGGCGGTGGGTCTGGCGCCGCTGATGCTGGTGTTGCTGACGGTGATGGCGGCCGGGTGATGCGACGGCAAAGCGGCTTGTCATTCGGGGGGCGCAGGGCGTAACTGCGGGGGCTGAAGGAAAGGCCAAGACATGTCCGAGACCTGCGATATCCTGATTTCCGGCGGCGGCATCGCCGGGTTGTGCGCCGCCGCGGCCTTTGGTCATGCCGGGTTTCGGGTGATCTGTGTCGACCCGGCCCCGCCGGTCACCGAACGCGACGTGGACGGGTCGGACCTGCGCACCACCGCGTTCCTGCAACCGGCGCAGGAGTTGCTGGAGGCCTGCGGGCTGTGGGCGCGGCTGGACAACCATGCCGCGCCGCTGCAGGTGATGCGCATTGTGGACGCGGGCGGCGATGCGGCCGAGCCGCGCATCGTCAAGGATTTCGATGCCGCCGATATTTCGGGCAAGCCCTTTGGCTGGAACCTGCCCAACTGGCTGTTGCGGCGCGAGATGGTGGCGCGGCTGGCCGAGCTGGACAGCGTGGATTTCCGCCCCGGTACCGGCACCGACAGCCTGTTCACCCGCGAGGCCGAGGCGCGCGTTGGGCTGAGCGACGGCAGCCGCGTGCGGGCCCGGCTGGTGGTGGCCGCCGACGGGCGCAATTCGCCGATGCGGCAGGCGGCGGGCATCGGCGTGCACACGATGCGCTACGGGCAGAAGGCGCTGGCCTTTGCCGTGACCCACCCGATTGCGCATGACAACGTCTCGACCGAGATCCACCGCTCGGGCGGGCCGTTCACGCTGGTGCCGCTGCCCGACTGGCAGGGGCGGCCGTCATCGGCCGTGGTGTGGATGGAACGCGGGCCGCGCGCGATGGAGCTGCTGGCGCTGGAGCCTGCGGAATTCGAGGCGGCGATGACGGAACGGTCCTGCGGACTTTTTGGCCCGCTGACGCTGGCCTCGCGCCGGACCCTCTGGCCGATCATCAGCCAGTCGGCGGACCGGCTGTCGGGCGAACGGCTGGCGCTGATCGCCGAGGCCGCCCATGTGGTGCCGCCGATCGGGGCGCAGGGCCTGAACATGTCGCTGCGCGACCTGCGCTGCCTGCTGGATCTGGCCGTGGCGCGCCCCGGAGGCCTGGGGGACCGGCAGATGCTGGACGCCTACCACGACGCCCGGATCCGCGACGTCAAGCTGCGGGTCAAGGGCATCGACCTGCTGAACCGGGCGTCGATGGCCGAGGCGCGCCCGCTGAGGGATGCGCGGGCGATGGGGCTGAACGCTCTCTATTCGCTGGCCCCGGTGCGGCGCACGCTGATGCAGATGGGCCTCGGGGTGCGCTGAACGCAGGCCGCAGGACCGGGGCTCTGCCCCGGACCCCGGAGTATTGGTCAAAGAGATGAAAGGACGCGCGGGCGCAGCGCGTGGGTTTACCCGCGCGCTGCCGGGCCCAACGGGGCGAGGGGCATCTTTGATGCCGTGAGGCCGGGCGGGAGCCCGTGTGCCGGGGTCAGAGAACCTGGTCGAGGACGCGCCGCAGCCGGGCCAGGGTGGCGTCGACGTCGTAGAGCTTGTCGAGGCCGAAGAGGCCGAGACGGAAGGTGCGGAAGTCGGCGGGTTCGTCACATTGCAGCGGCACGCCGGCGGCGATCTGGGTGCCGAGGGCGGCAAATTTCTTGCCGGTCTGGATCTCGGGGTCGTCGGTATAGCTGACCACCACGCCGGGCGCGCCGAAGCCTTCGGCGGCGACCGATTTGACGCCCTTTTCCGCCAGCAGCGCGCGGGTGCGGTTGCCGAGATCCCACTGCGCCTGTTTCAGCTTGTCGAACCCGTAGTCGCGGGTTTCCACCATCGTGTCACGGAACACCCGCAGCGCATCGGTGGGCATGGTTGCATGATAGGCGTGGCCGCCTCCGGTATAGGCCGCCATGATGTCGCGCCATTTCTTCAAATCGATGGCAAAGCTGTCCGAGGTGGTTTCCTCCAGCCGCGCCAGGGCGCGCGCCGAGAGCATCACCAGCCCGGCCGAGGGCGAGGCCGACCAGCCCTTTTGCGGGGCGGAGATCAGCACGTCGACGCCGGTGGCCTTCATGTCGACCCAGATCGCGCCGCTGGCGATGCAGTCGAGCACCATCAGCGCGCCAACCTCGTGGGCGGCCTCGGCCAGTTGCGTCACGTAATCGTCGGGCAGGATCACTCCGGCGGCGGTTTCCACGTGGGGGGCAAAGACGACACCGGGTTTCTCGGCGCGGATGGTGGCCACCACGTCCTCGATCGGGGCGGGCGCAAAGGGGGCGGGCGTAGTGTTGCCGGTCTGGCGCGCCTTCATCACCGTGGCGCGGGCGGAGATGCCGCCGGTCTCGATGATCTGGCTCCAGCGGTAGGAAAACCATCCGTTGCGCACCACCAGCACGTCCTGGCCCCTGGCGAACTGGCGGGCGACCGCCTCCATCGCGTAGGTGCCGCCACCGGGGACCAGCGCGGTCGCCTCGGCGCCATAGACCTCGCGCAGCAGGGCGTCGATGTCGCGCATCACCTGCTGGAAGCTCTGCGACATGTGGTTGAGCGAGCGGTCGGTGAAGACGACCGAGAATTCTTCGAGCCCATCGGGATCGACGGTGTTCAAAAGCGCGGGCATGGGCGGATCTCCGTTGATTTGGCACACCCTATCGCGCGGCCCGATCCTTGGCAAAGCCTGTTGGCAGGTCAGCGGGGTCCCGGGGCGTCGAGCCGTTCGTCCAGTTCCAGCGCCTGCTGGATCACGGTCTCGGGCAGTGTTTCCGACAGGATCACGGCATAGAGCCGGTCGCGCAGCGCCTGTGTGTCGAGATAGGACGGCGGGCGCATTCCCTTTGGCCAGAACGCGGGGTGGTCCCGGAGCCTGTCTTTCCCCTGCCACAGGCGAGCGACGATGTCCGCGTCGGGCAGCGTCAGGACTTGCGCCTCGAGCTCGTCCAGCGGCCAGCCGGCCAGAACGAACAGACACAGCACACTGTTCAGTTGCACCCCGTCCGGCCAGTCGGCCCGGGCGAGGTACCAGCGCTGGAACCGGTCGAGCACCTGCCGTTGCGCCGGTGTCCAGAGCGCGTGTTCTGCGGCCCGGCTGCGCTCCAGGAACAGCTCTGGCGCGGTGGGGTGGCACGCGCCGGCGGCGAGCGCCTCGATCAGCCGGGGCAGCAGGTGGCGGGCGGCGTCGGCGAGATAGGTTGCGTCGGCGGCGGAGGCGAACCAGTCTTCGATCTCGGCCCGTGTGATGGCTTGTGCCGGCTTGATCCGCATGTTCCGCTGCGCCGCCTCGGACAGGCCGCAGCAGGTGCAGACCGCCAGGGTCTCGGGCGGCGGCCCGGCAAAGGCGCGATAGGCCTCGGTCACCAGCCCGGCCGCCGGGTGGTCGGCGGCGATCTTCCAGTCCTGCGCCGGTTCGGTCATCCCGCCGCCCCCCTCATCCGATCGGCCCCGGCCGGCGTTCCTCGCTCAGCAGCACGTTGGCTTCTACCTCCCCTGCTCCCGGCAGCGTCATGATACGGCGGCGCAGCACCCGTTCGAAATCGGGCAGATCGCGGGCCACCACGCGCAGGCGGTAGTCATAAAGTCCCAGCACATGCTCCACCGTCTGCACCTCGGGGATGGCGCTGACCGCGCGTTCGAAATCCTCGAGGCTGACCTGCCCCTTGCGGGCCAGTTTGACGCCGAGGAACACGGTGACGCCGAACCCCAGCGCCTCGGCGTTGAGCCGCAGCCGGCGGCCTCGGATCGCACCGGCCTCTTGCAGACGGCGGATGCGGCGCCAGGCGGCGGGCTGCGACAGGCCTAGGTCCCGGCCCAGCGCGCCGGCGCTCTGGCTGGCATCGCGGGCCAGTGCGCGCAGCAGCCGGCGGTCGATGTCGTCGAGCTCGATCATACGGGCAGCGCCTCGTCGCTCTTGACCCGCGCGATATGCATCAGCGCCTCGATATCGGCAATATGCGGCAGGGTCAGGATACGGTCGCGATAAAGCTGCTGGTAATGCGGCAGGTCGCGGGCGATCACCGACAGGCGCACATCGACCCGACCGAGAAAGGTCTGGATCTCCAGCACCTCGGGCACCTCGCGGGCGGCGGCAAGGAATTCGTCAAAGGCGCGGGACTGGGTCTTGTCGAGGGTGAAGCGCAGCGAGACCTCGATCGAATAGCCCAGCGCGGCCCAGTCGATCACCGCCTCTTGGCCCTCGATCACGCCGGTGGCCTGCATTTTCTCGATCCGGCGGTTGCAGGTGCGCACGGTCAGCCCGCACCGATCGGCCAGCTCCGCGCTGGTCAGCGTCGGATCGGCCTGGAGATGCCGGAGAATACGTCTGTCGGTGGCTTCGAGCATGAATTGGACGAGTACATTCAATTCAGCGCATGGGGAAGACAAAATTCGTCGAATTTTGTCCCGCTTGCCTCTGACGTTTGCGCGGGAGCCGGTTTAGACCTGCGTCAGACAAAACCGAGAGGAGTTTCCCCATGCGCGTGTATTATGACCGCGATTGCGACATCAACCTGATCAAGGACAAGAAAGTGGCGATCCTGGGCTACGGCTCGCAGGGTCATGCCCATGCGCTGAACCTGCGCGACAGCGGCGCCAAGAACCTTGTCGTTGCCCTGCGCGAAGGTTCGGCCTCTGCCGCCAAGGCCGAAGCCGAGGGGCTGCAGGTCATGGGCATCGCCGAAGCGGCGGCCTGGTGTGACCTGATCATGTTCACCATGCCCGATGAGCTGCAGGCCGAGACCTACAAGAAATACGTGCATGACAACCTGAAGGAAGGCGCCGCCATTGCCTTTGCCCACGGTCTGAACGTGCATTTCGGCCTGATCGAGCCGAAGCCCGGCGTCGACGTCATCATGATGGCGCCCAAGGGCCCCGGCCACACCGTGCGCGGCGAATACACCAAGGGCGGCGGCGTGCCCTGCCTGGTGGCCGTCGACAACGACGCCTCGGGCAAGGCGCTGGAAATCGGCCTCAGCTACTGCTCGGCCATCGGCGGCGGCCGCTCGGGCATCATCGAGACCAACTTCCGCGAGGAATGTGAAACCGACCTGTTCGGCGAACAGGCCGTTCTGTGCGGTGGCCTGGTCGAGCTGATCCGCATGGGCTTTGAAACCCTGGTCGAGGCCGGCTATGCGCCCGAGATGGCCTATTTCGAGTGTCTGCACGAGGTGAAGCTGATCGTCGATCTGATCTATGAAGGCGGCATCGCCAACATGAACTACTCGATCTCGAACACCGCCGAATATGGCGAGTATGTCTCGGGCCCGCGGATCCTGCCTTATGAGCAGACCAAGAAGGCGATGAAAGAGGTTCTGACCGACATCCAGACCGGCAAGTTCGTGCGTGACTTCATGCTGGAAAACGCCGTTGGTCAGCCGTCATTCAAGGCGACCCGCCGGATCAACGACGAGCATCAGATCGAAGCCACCGGCGAGAAGCTGCGCGGCATGATGCCGTGGATTTCCGCCGGCAAGATGGTCGACAAGGCCAAGAACTGAGGCCCTGAGGCCGGTGGCGGTGGGGTGAAACCCCACCCTACGGGCCACGGCACCGCGATTGAGATTGACCCCGGCCAGGTGCCGGGGTCTTTTGCGTTCATGACCCAGGCCCCCGACATTACCGCGAAAAGCTGGCTGATCGTCAGCACCCTGGGCTTTGTCTGGGGCGGTACCTTCATGGTGCAGGCGCTGGCGCTGGAGCATATGCCGCCCTTTTGGGTGGCGGCGGCGCGCATCGCGTTTGCCGCCGTGTTGACGGTGGCGATCTGGCGGGTGCGTGGCGCGCGGATGTTCACCACCGAGGCGCGGGACTGGCCGCTGCTGAGCGTGGTGTCGCTGTTTTCCGCCGCGATCCCGTTTTTGTTCCTGTCCTGGGGACAGCAATTCGTCACCTCGGGTTTTACCGGCGTGTCGATGGCCGCCGTGGCGCTGATCGTGCTGCCGATGGCGCATTTCATGGTGCCGGGCGAGCGGATGACTCTGCGCCGGACGGCGGGGTTCGTGATCGGCTTTGCCGGGGTGCTGGTGCTGATCGGGCCGGGTGCGTTTGACACATCGGGCAGCGAGATGGAGATCTGGGGGCGTATGGCCTGTCTGGCGGCGGCGACCTGTTATGCGGTGACCTCGATCCTGATGCGGCGGCTGCCGCCGATCGACGCGGTGGGGCTGTCGGCGGCGACGCTGGTGATCGGCGCGGTCTTTGTCATTCCGCTGGCCTGGATCACCCATGGGCCGCCGCCCAACCCCGGCCTCTGGGGCGGGTTCCTTTTGGCCATTCTGGGGCTCATCCCGACGGCGGCGGCAAACCTGTTGCGGGTGGTGCTGATCCGCTCGGCCGGGCCGGTGTTCATGAGCCTGACCAATTACATGGTGCCGCTGTGGTCGGTGCTGCTGGGCGCGCTGGTGCTGGGCGAGGCGCTGCCGCCTTCGCTCTTTGCCGCGATGGCGCTGATCCTGGGCGGCGTGGGGCTGAGCCAGTACGGGGCGCTGCGGCGGCTGTTCAGGCGCTGACGGCGTCGGCCACCGCGTCGACCACGCTGTCGACGGTACGTTCCAGCAGCCCAGCGTCCTCGCATTCGGCCATCACCCGGATCAGCGGCTCGGTCCCCGATTTGCGGATCAGCAGCCGGCCCTTGCCGGTCAGCGCCGTCTCGGCGTCCGAAATCGCGGCCTGCACGCCGCTGTGGTCCAGCGGCGTCTGACCGGCAGCAAAGCGGACGTTTTTCAGCAGTTGCGGCACCGGGTCGAACTGGCGGGCCAGCGCGCTGGCGGGCTGGCCCGAGCGCACGATTTCGGCGAGGAAATGCAGCCCCGCCATCAGCCCGTCGCCGGTGGTGGCATAGTCGGTCATCACGATGTGGCCGGATTGTTCGCCGCCCAGGTTGAAGCCGCCCGCGCGCATCCGTTCGACCACATAGCGGTCGCCGACGGCGGTGCGTTCCAACCCGATGCCGTGACCGGACAGGTACCGTTCCAACCCGAGGTTCGACATCACCGTGGCCACCAGCGCGCCGCCGGCGAGCAGACCGTCTTCGGACCAGCGCCGCGCCAAGAGCGCCATCAGCTGGTCGCCGTCGGCGACGGTGCCGGTTTCGTCGATCACCATCACCCGGTCGGCATCGCCATCGAGGCAGATGCCGACATCGGCACCGTGCGACACCACGGTTTCGGCGGCGATCTGGGGCTGGGTCGATCCGCAGCCCTTGTTGATGTTGAACCCGTCGGGCGCGACGCCGACCGGGATCACCTCGGCGCCGAGTTCCCACAGGATGTCCGGCGCGGCCTTGTAGCCGCCGCCGTTGGCGCAATCGACCACCACCTTGAGCCCGTCGAGCCGCAGGTCGCGCGGCAGCGAGGATTTGACCCGCTCGCCATAGCGGAAACGGGCGTCGTCGATCCGCTTGGCACGGCCGATATGGGCGGCCTGCGCGGGTTCGACCCCGGCGTCGATCAGCGCCTCGATCTCGATCTCGGCCTGATCGGAGAGCTTGAAGCCATCGGGGCCAAAGAACTTGATGCCGTTGTCCTCGGCCGGGTTATGGCTGGCCGAGATCATCACGCCCAGATCGGCGCGCATCGAGCGGGTCATCAGCCCGACGCAGGGCGTGGGCACCGGGCCGAGCAGCAGAACGTTCATGCCGGTCGAGGTCAGCCCGGCGGTCAGCGCGTTTTCGAACATATAGCCCGAGAGCCGCGTGTCCTTGCCGATCACCACCCGGTGCACGCCAGAGGCGTCGCGGCGGAAATAGCGGCCGACGGCGGCGCCGATGCGCAGCGCCATTTCGGCGGTCATCGGGTGAGTATTGGCGGTGCCGCGCACGCCATCGGTTCCAAAGAGCTTGCGCACCATCTGTCTATGCCTCGTTCTGTCCCGCCAGCGCCTGCCACAGGTCCAGCGCCTGCCGGGTTTCGCCGGTGTCGTGGACCCGCAGGATATGTACCCCCTGCGCGGCAGCGTGCAAAGCCACCGCGACCGAGCCCGGCATGCGGTCGCTCATCGGGTCATCGGCGCCGGCGATGGTGCCGATGAACCGCTTGCGCGAAGCGCCCAGCAGCACCGGCGCGCCCAGCCCGTGAAACAGCGCCAGCCCGCGCAGCAGTTCCAGGTTGTGGTCCAGCGTCTTGCCGAATCCGATGCCGGGATCGGTGATGATCCGGTCAAAGGCGATGCCGGCCTTGTCCGCCGCCTCGAGCCGTTCAGCGAGGTGGTCATAGACCTCGTGCAACACGTTGTCGTAGGTGGCATGCGCCTGCATCGTCTCGGGGTCGGCAACCGAATGCATCAGGCAGACCGGCACGCCGCGTTCGGCCAGCAGCGGCGCCATGTCCGCGTCCCAGCGCAGGGCGGTGACGTCGTTGACCATGTCGGCCCCGGCATCCAGCGCCGCCTCGGCCACGGCGGCCTTGCGGGTGTCGATGCTGATCGGGGTGGTGATGCCCTCGGCCCGGATCGCGCGGATCACCGGCAGCACGCGGGCGGTTTCGACCGGCACCGGGATCTCTACCGCGCCGGGGCGGGTGGATTCGCCGCCGATGTCGAGGATATCGACATGTTCGGACATCGCGCGGGCGTGGGCCACGGCGCGGTTCAGGGTCGAATGTTCGCCGCCGTCGGAAAAGCTGTCGGGGGTGACGTTGAGGATGCCCATCAGCCGGGGTCGGTCCAGCGTCAGGCCGCAGAGGTCGGGGCGCGGATCCGAGAGCCGGGCGCGCAGCTCCGGCGTGACCTCGCTGCTGAGGCTGAATTCAGTGTGGCCGCGGTCGTCGCGAATGTTGATTTCGTCCCACCAGACATGGGCGCTGCCCGCCATCGGCGCGGCGGCGCTGTCGGCATTCCGGTGGATCTGGGCGATCGGCAGGGGGTAGAGGCTCAAATCTCGGCCTCCATGGCGACGGCACGCAGCGGCACGCCGGGGTTGTCGGGCAGATCGGCGCCGATCACCAGCATCTCGTCCGCCGCGAAGGTGGCCGCGAACCAGGCCGCCAGCGCCACCGAATCCGAGGGCTGCGCCGAAGGGCCGTCGACCGCGTCGAGCACGATCTTGGACGGCGCCCAGACGCTGATCTGGCCGTTGCGCATGGCCCAGTCCAGCTCGGTCCGGGTCGACACCACCACGCAGCGCGGATCGCGCGAGGCCAGCACCCAGGCGTTCTGTTCGATGGCCAGCAGGTCGATCCGGCGCTGGGTCATCTTGTGGCCGGTCTGTGGCGCGGCGCCGTCGGGGGCCCCGACGCAGAGGATCACCGGGCGGCGGCCCGCCTCGAGCTGGTCCAGCCAGCCGGA
The DNA here is from genome assembly GCF_020171285.1 of Seohaeicola saemankumensis. GTDB lineage: Bacteria > Pseudomonadota > Alphaproteobacteria > Rhodobacterales > Rhodobacteraceae > JAIUZI01. The sequence goes on along the minus strand of NZ_JAIUZI010000001.1, from coordinate 625,355 downwards.
CAGGTGCGGCGCGGCCACGGCGGCGTTGGAGAGGTAGACCAGCCGGGGATGGGGGCGGTCATCATCCAGCGTTTCGGGATGCACGTGGTCGCGGCCGCGCACGATCTCGACCCCGAGCGCCCCCGGCCCCCGGTCCAACTTTTCGATCCGGACAAAGGCGCGGACCGCCTGCGGTTCCAGCAGGATGCGTTCGGCGATGCGTTCGGCCAGGGTTTCCAGCAGGTTCAGCCGCTCGGCCGCCAGTTCGTGGGCGATGGCCTCGGTCACCTTGTCGTAGGACAGGATTCGGTCGACATCGTCGTCGATGGGCGCGGTGACGGGCTGGACCTCGACCACCACGTTGAAACAGATCCGCTGGGTGGTGCCGCGTTCTGCCTGAAAGGCGCCGATCTCGACCTCGACCACGTGGTCGCGCAACGAGATCCGGTCAAGCGGGCCGCGCGGCGCGGTGGCGGCGGCCCGTTCGGAGGGATGCGCGAAGGCAAGACGGATTTCTGAACTCATGGCAGCGGGCCCGTGTCGTGATTGCGTTCAGCCCGTTCTGGACCGTGAACGCCGTTCTAACAGGCCCGCCGACGCCGTGCCAACACCCGAAAGCGGCGTCGCGCGGGGTTTTGCCGGGAATTCGTGCCGCTGGCAGCCTAGTCGTTGGACGCGGTGCGATAATTCGGACGGTAGAACAGGTGCACGCCGATGCGAGCGGTCTGGGTGAACTTGCGCGCCCAGCGCGGGCTGACCGCGACGGTGTGGTAGTAGGTCGCGCCATTGGTCAGGTCGCCCGAAGTCCCGTCCAGTATGGCGCGGGCCACCTTGGCCACCCGTTCATAGGCGCGCGGTTCGGCGATCACCTCCTTGCGGCCATCGCAGGTGTAGGTGAACTGGCACTGGTATTTCTTGCCGGTGCCCTGGCGGATCACGCCGCAGATGGTGTCGGGAAACCGCGAGCTCTTGGCCCGGTTCACGATCACCTCGGCCACCGCGAACTGGCCTTTGACCGTCTCGCCGCGGGCCTCGAAATACAGCGCCTCTGACAGGCATTTCCAGTTTTCGCCGCCCGTCGCCTTGGGCTGGGCATCGAGCCAGGCAAAGCTGTAGTTCATCGGCGCCTCGGGAGTGCGGATCTTGCCGCGCGGCTGGGTTGCCGTCAGCAGCGACTTCAGCTGCCGTCCGGGCAGCCCCTCGAGCGTGGATTTTTCGCGTTTGAACAGGTCCTGCAGACCCGTATCGGAAACAGCGGCGACCGGCATGAGAACAGCCGAAATCAACGCGGCAGCAGCAAGAATTCGTTTCATTACAACCCCAACAACAACGGTACGCGTCGGTCCCTCCCCCAAGAGACGCTCGAAGCCCCTTAAACGAGCTTTGCGCAAAGGACAAGTTTTCTCGAAAATGCAAGCGAATAATTGACATTTTCTTGCCGATTGGCCGGATTAATTGCGGCGCGGACGCCACAACATCTTGAACCACGACCGCTTTGTCTCGCCCATCTTGTTGGAAATGGCCAATTGTGCGGCCGCTAGCCGCGCCACCGGAACGCGGAAGGGCGAACAGGACATGTAATCGAACCCGGCCTCGCGGCAGAAGGCGATTGATTCGGGGTTGCCGCCATGTTCGCCACAGACCGAAATGGTGATGCCGGGGTTGCCGGACCGGCCCCGTTCGGCCCCCAGTTTCAGCAGCTCGCCGACGCCCTCGGTGTCCAGCACGTGGAACGGGTCCTCGGGGAAAACGCCCTGCTGCACGTAGGCCGACATGAACCGCCCCGCATCGTCGCGCGACAGGCCATAGGTCATCTGGGTCAGGTCGTTGGTGCCAAAGCTCAGGAAAGCGGTGTGCGGGGCGATTTCGGCCGCGCGCAGGGCGGCGCGCGGGGTTTCCACCATCACGCCCAGCCGGTAGTCGAAATCCTGCCCCCGCTCCAGCCGCACCGCCGCCGCGACCGCGTCGATGCGGGCCTTGACCAGTTCGACCTCGCGCTTGGCGCTGACCAGCGGGATCATGATCTCGGGCACCACCGGGGCGCCATCCTTGCTGGCCTCCAGCGTCGCCTCGAAAATCGCGCGGGCCTGCATGTCGTAGATCTCGGGCAGGGTCACGCCCAGCCGCACCCCGCGCAGCCCCAGCATGGGGTTGTATTCCGCCATCGCCTCGACCCGGCGGGTCACATCGCTGACCGGGATGTCCAGCGCCTCGGCCAGTTCGCGCTGGCCCTGGCGGGTGGCCGGCAGGAATTCGTGCAGCGGCGGGTCGAACAGGCGGATACAGACCGGCTGCCCCTCCATGATGCGAAAGAGCTGGATGAAATCCTCGCGCTGCATCGGCAGCAGCCGCGCCAGCACCGCCGCCCGGCCCGCGCTGGTTTCGGCAAAAATCATCTCGCGCATCACGGTCAGCCGGCCGGGATCAAAGAACATGTGCTCGGTCCGGCACAGCCCGATCCCCTGGGCATCAAAGTTGCGCGCGGTCTGGGCATCGGCGGGGGTATCGGCATTGGCGCGGATACCGATATCGCGGTCGGCATCGGCCCAGGCCATCAGCTCCTGAAAGGCGTCGTCCAGAGCCGCCTCCAGCATCTCCGGCTCACCGGCCAGAATCTGGCCGGAACTGCCGTCGATGGTGATCACGTCGCCCTCGGTCAGCACCCGGCCATCGGGCGCGGTCAGCGTCTTGTCGCGGGTGTGGAACCGCATTGTCGAGGCGCCGACGATACAGGGCAGCCCCATGCCGCGCCCGATCACCGCGGCGTGGCTGGTCATGCCGCCCTTTTCGGTCAGAACGGCCACGGCCGCATGCATGCCGCGGATATCCTCGGGCGAGGTTTCGCGGCGCACCAGGATGCAGGGCTCGCGCCGCGCCGCGCTGGCCTGCGCATCGGTCGCGGTAAAGACCACGCGCCCGGTGGCCGCACCGGGGCTGGCGCCGATGCCGGTGGCCAGCACGTCGCGTTCGGCGTCCGGGGCCACCTGGCGGTGCAGGAGTTCGTTCAGCGAATGCGGATCGATCCGCATCACCGCCTCCTGTTTCGAGATGATGCCGTCCTGGGCCAGCCGCACCGCGATCCGCAGCGCCGCGCGCGGGCTGCGCGGCACCCGGACCCCGTCGAGGATATGCACGGCGCCGTTCTGGATCACGAATTCGACCTGCATCTCTTCGCGCAGCTTCTCGCGCATCACCGCCGCGATCGCCTTGAGCGACGCAAAAGCCTCCGGCGCGACATCCTCCAGCGACGGCCCGCGCTCGTCGCGCTCGAGATAAAGGGCCTCCGCCCCGGCACCCAGCGCCTCGCGGCCCTGGCTCTGGCTCAGGTAGCGGCCGGTGATCTGCGGCAACCCGGTGACGACATCGACCAGTTGCAGCACGCCCGAGCCGCATTCGCCCTGCCCCAGCCCGGCGATCATCTCCTGCACCACAAGGCCCAGCCCGGCATCCGCCGGCGCGCCCTTGGCCTGGCGCAGCAACCGCGCCGAGGTGCCGTCCCAGGCCCGCGCCATCGACCGCAGAACCCCGCCCAGCTGTTCGCGCGGGTCCTGGGGAAACGGCTCGTCCGCCTCTTCCTCGTAGGCCCGCAGGATATCGCTCAGCGCCTGCGCGGTTTCCTCGGTTTCGACATCGAAGACATCCGGGTCCAGCCGCGCCACATGTACGGCATAGGACTGCACGAAGCGCATGTACATCGCCGTCGCGGCGGTCTCGCCCATGCTGGCGCTCAACTGCGTGTGACGGGCCTGGTTCATGCCGATGTTCAGAACCGCGCCCGGCCCGCCCCAGTCGGGGTCCTCGGACGACGGCCGGACACAGAGCAGCGTATCGGAATCGAACTGGTCGACGATGGCCGGAATGTCCGGCAGCTGCCCCTCGGCAATCCGCCGCACCGCATCGAACGACAGCGCCACCGTGCGCGGCACCGGCAGTTCCAGCCGGACAAGGCGCTGCAGACACTTGGCCCGCCCGCCATGGGTTTCAGTGGCCACCGGCGCGGTGGGCGTGATCAGCGTGGTATGCGGGTTGTTCTGCACGGGGAATTCTGCACTGCGGCACCTTTTGGTTCAGACGCAGCATAGTCACGCCCGCGCCCCGCGCAAGTGGCACGAAACGCGATCCCCCCGAATCCGGCCCGCCCCCGGCACATGTTGCAAAAGGCGCGCCTGCGGCGCATTCGATAATTGGATGAGGGACGCTGTCCCTCAAACTCCCTGGAGTATTTTCCCAAAAGGTGAAACCAGGATGACCGTCCTGATTTCATCTCTTTCCAAATACTCCGGGGGGTGCGGGGGGCTGGCCCCCGGCCCGGATCGGATCGCCCCCGGCGATCCGAAACCGCTCAGCCTGCGATCCGGGTCAGATCCGCCACCTGTCCGCAGGTGCTGCGGATCTGGTGCAGCAGGTTCAGCCGGTTGCGGCGCAGGGTCTCGTTCTGGGCATTGACCTGCACATCCTCGAAAAACGCGTCCACCGGGCCGCGCAGGTCGGCCATGGCGGCCATTGCGGTGGCAAAATCCTCAGCCGCCAGCGCCGGGGCGAGGCGCGCGTCCGCCTCAGCAAGCGCCGCAAAGAGCGCCTTTTCGCTGTCGGTTTCGGCGAATTTCACGTCCGCGCCAAAGGAATATTCCACCCCGTCCTTTTCCTCGGCCTGGGTCAGGATGTTGTTGGCCCGCTTGAAGCCCTGCAGCAGGTTTTCGCCATCCTCGGTTCCCAGCGCCGCCTCCAGCGCGCGGGCCCGTTTGGCCAGAAGCGTCAGGTCGTCGTTGCCCGGCATCGTGATGCAGGCGTCGATGACATCATGCCGGATCCCTTCGTCGCGCAGGTAGACCTTGAGCCGGTCATGGAAGAAGGCCAGCAGGTCCTGCGAGGTGTCGGGCACCTTGTCGGCGAGGTTCAGCAGCGCGGCCGGCGCGTCACTCAGCTTCTCGCGCAACGCGGCGAGGGCCGCGCCAAAGACGCCGTGATCGGCGATTTCGTTCAGCAGCTGATCGACATCGCCATCGGGCAGCGCCTCGTCGATGGCGCCCTCGATGCGCACCAGCTGGGTGTCGATGTAGCGATCCAGCGGCAGCCGCAGATCATTGGTCAGCACCAGACGGATCACCCCCAGCGCGGCGCGGCGCAGGGCGAAGGGATCCTTGGATCCGGTGGGTTTCTCATCAATCGCCCAGAAGCCGGTCAGCGTATCGAGCTTGTCGGCCAGCGCCACGGTGACCGAAACCGGGGCCGTGGGCACGTCGTCCGACGGGCCCAGCGGCGAGTAGTGTTCCTGGGCGGCGGCGGCGACCTCGGCCGGGTGGCCGGCCGCCTCGATATAGTAGCGGCCCATCAGCCCCTGCAGTTCGGGGAATTCATAGACCATTTCACTGGACAGGTCCGCCTTGGCCAGGTCCGCCGCCTGGCCCGCCTGGGCGCCATCGGCCCCGGTGACCGGCGCAAGGTCGCGGGCCAGTGCGGCAATGCGGCGGATGCGGTCGCCCTGGCTGCCCAGCTTGTTGTGGAAAGTGACGTTTTCCAGCGCCGCCGACCACACCGACATGTCCGACCGGGCCACCCGCAGATCGTTTTCCCAGAAGAACTTGGCATCGGCCAGCCGGGCCGAGAGCACCTTCTGGTTGCCCGCCAGGATGGTCGCGCCCTGATCGGCGGTTTCGCGGTTGGCGACAGTGACAAAGCGGGTGATCCGGCCCGTTCCGGGGTCGCGCACCGAGAAAAACTTTTGATGTTCCTTCATCGAGGTTCGCAGCACCTCGGCGGGCAGGTCGAGGAATTCGGCCCCGATTGCGCCCATCAGGACCACCGGCCATTCGACGAGGCCCGCGACCTCGGCCAGCAGGCCCTTGTCCTCGACCACTTCGAGACCGGCGGCAAAGGCCATGTTGGTGGCGTCCGCCCAGATGTGATCGGCGCGTTCGGTCGCCGACAGGATCACATGGGCGCGCTTCAGCCTGGCGGCGTAGTCGTCAAAGGAGGACACGGCGAACCGCCCCGGCGCCATGAAGCGGTGGCCTTCGGTGCTGTTGCCTGCGGTCAGCTCGTCGATGGTCAGCGGCACCACCTCGGCGCCGGCTTCGTCGGTGAGAATGCACAGGATCGACTGCAGCGGGCGGACCCAGCGCAGGCTGCCCGCGCCCCAGCGCATCGACTTGGGCCACGGGAACGTGCGGATGGTGGCCTCGAGCACCCCGGCGACGATCTCGGCGGCCGGGCGACCCGGTTTTTCCACCGTCGCGAAATAGACTGTGCCCTTGGGCGTCTCGCGTTCTTCCAACTGGTCGCGCGTGACCCCTGCCCCGCGCAGAAAGCCCTCGATGGCCTTGTCCGGCGCGCCGACCTTTGGTCCCTTGCGTTCTTCGCGCAACGTCGGAGAGGCGTCCAGCAGCCCCTCGATCGCCAGCGTCAGGCGGCGCGGCGTGGAAAAGGCGGCGGCGGCGGCATAGGTCAGACCGGCCTCGACCAGACCGTCGGTGATTTTCTTTTTCAGATCCTCTGCCGCACGCGCCTGCATGCGGGCGGGGATTTCCTCGGAGAAAAGTTCAATCAGCAGATCGGGCATAACGGGTCCTTAGAAGTTCACGACCGCCTGAATAACGATTGCGTTGGCGATGTCGACAAAGAAGGCGGATACAAGAGGCAGCACGACAAAGGCAATGGGGGATGGGCCATATCGTTTTGTCACGGCCGTCATATTCGCGATGGCGGTGGGGGTGGCGCCAAGCGCAAAGCCGCCAAAACCCGCCGCCAGCACCGCGGCACGGTACCCCCGGCCCAGCAGCGGGAACAGCACATAGATCACGAACAGCACGGTAAAGAGCGTCTGTGCGCCGAGGATCACGACGATGGCCAGCCCCAGATCCGCGATGGTCCAGAGCTGCAGGCTCATCAGCGACATCGCCAGAAAGGCGCCCAGCGCGAATTCCGAAATCAGCGCCAGCGAGGGCGTCTGCGTCACCGGCGGCGCGTCGGGAAACAGCGCGGTGCGGATGTTGGCGATCAGGATGCCGACGATCAGGCAGGGCACGAAAAGCGGCAGCATCAGCCCGGCCTCGGCAATCAGCTCGTGCGCGATATACCCCAGCACCACCGCCACGTTCAGATGCAGCAGCACCCGCATCACCGACAGGTGGTTGATGTCGCCACGCACCGGGCCTGAGGTTTCGGGCAGGCCAACGGTATTGCCTTCTTCGGGGCGGTCGGAGGTCAGGTTGTGTTTTTCGATCAGGCGCTTGGCGATCGGGCCGCCGATCAGCGCCGCCAGCACCAACCCCAGGGTCGCCACCGCGACCCCCAGTTCGTTTGCCCCCGCCAGCCCGGTGGCCGTGCCGACCTGCGGCGCCCAGGCGATGGCGGTGCCGTGGCCGCCGATCAGCGCGGCCGAGCCGAACAGCACGCCGGCCTTGGCCGGGTAGCCGAACAGCACCGCGCCGGCAGCGCCGATCAGGTTCTGCGCCACGATGGTCATCAGCGTCAGAACCAGCAGGATCGCCAGCGGTTTGCCCCCCGCGATCAGGTCCGACAACCGCGCGTTCAGACCGATGGCGGCAAAGAACATCACCAGGAAATAGTCGCGCGAATCCAGGATGAAATCGATTTCGCGCCCGGTGGTCACATAGACGGCCAGCACCGCCAGCGCCGCCAGCAGGCCGCCGGTCACCGGTTCGGGGATGTTGAACCGGCGCAGGATCTCGACCCGTGCGTTGATGTTGGCGCCGGTCAGGAACACGGCGAATCCCAGCGTGACGGCGATGAAATCGGGGATCTGGATGGTCTCGGTCATGGCCGTTCTCCTGCGCGGTGCACCTAGCTGTCCGATCCGGGTTTGGGCGGACATTCTTCGCCCACCACGGTGCCGTCATATGCCTTTTCCCCGCAATCGTTCAGCTGGTGCCAGATCCAGCCGCGCCCGTCGGGTGCGATGGCGACAATTCGGTCGACGCCATAGGCGATGTTCTTGGCCCCGATAAAGGTGGCGAATTCGCCCGACTGCACCCCGGCGCCGATCTCGTCGGCATCGAAACAGTCGAACCAGTTCGGCGGGTTCAGAGGCTCGGCGGTGGTGGCGGGCCAGTAGGACCCGGTCAGCGCGGCGGGGTCGATCGGCGTGGTGAAACAGGCGCGAAAGCGGATCGGGCTGCTCTGGGCGTCGATGGCCTGAAAATTGTCATAGGCAATCGGCTCGGGCTGGCCGGTGGCATTGGCGATCAGCATCACGTCCTGGCCAGGGGTTGGCGTTACCGTGTCGTAATAGCCGTAGACCTGCGAGTAATAGAGACCGGCCCCGGCCGCGATGGAGACGATGACGATAAACACGGCGATGATCTTGCCCATCATGACGCGAGGCTCCCGGCGTTGCGAAAAAGGGTTTTGTTTACGGGTCGCACGGGCCAGTCTAAAGCCCACAGGTTTTGCAGATATACCGGAGCGTTGCCGTGGAAACCCATTTCGCCCTGACTTTTTTCGGCGCGCTGTTCGCCATCATGAACCCGTTCACCAACCTGCCGGTATTCCTGTCGGTCACCGACGGGGCGCCGGTGGCGGCGCAGCGCCGGATCGCGCTGCAGACGGCGCTCTATTGCGCGGTGCTGGGCGCGGTTTTCGCGGTGGCGGGCCAGCAGGTGCTGAATTTCTTTGGCATCAGCGTCGATGATTTCCGCGTCGCGGGCGGGCTGGTGGTGCTGTTGATCGCGCTGAACATGCTGAACGGCAAGGACAGCAGCGCGCACCACGGGACCGACAAGGAACAGGCGCATTTCGACGCCGCCGACAGCGTCGCCTTCTATCCGCTGACCTTTCCGATCCTGGTCGGGCCGGGCACGATCACCACGCTGATCCTGTTCGCGCAGCAGGTCAAAGGCGCCGGCGACATGGTCGCCTATGGTGTCGTGTTCGGCGGCATCACCGCGCTGCTGGCGCTGGTGTTCTGGTTCGCCCCGGTGCTGGGTCAGCACCTGAGCGCCACCATGCGCGTCATCATGAGCCGGCTGATGGGCATGATCCTGGCCGCCATCGCGATGGGCATGATCACCGCCGGGCTGAAGGTGTTGTTGCCCGGCCTGGGCTGACATCTGGCGGCGGCGCGGGCTCACGCCGCGTGGCCGCCCGCCGAGGTCTGCACGAAGGCGTCGGCGCATTGTTTGGCCAGCGCCCGCACCCGGCCGATATAGGCCTGCCGTTCGGTGACCGAGATCACCCCGCGCGCGTCGAGCAGGTTGAAGATATGGCTGGCTTTGATGCACTGGTCATAGGCGGGATGCGCCATGACGATGCGCTTGCCGGTCTTGGGGTCGTCGTGCGGCTGGCTCAGGATCAGCGCGCATTCTTCCTCGGCCTCCTCAAAGTGGCGCAGCAGCACCTCGGTATTGGCGGTGTCGAAGTTCCAGCGCGCGTATTCTTCCTCGGTCTGCTTGAACACGTCGCCATAGCTCAGCGGGATCGGCGCGTCGGGGTCGTTGAACGGCATGTCCATCACGTGTTCGACGCCCAGCACATACATCGCCAGCCGCTCCAGACCATAGGTCAGCTCGCCCGAGACCGGGGTGCAGTCATGGCCGCCGACCTGCTGGAAATAGGTGAACTGCGACACTTCCATGCCGTCGCACCAGACTTCCCAGCCCAGCCCCCAGGCGCCCAGCGTCGGGCTTTCCCAGTCGTCCTCGACAAAGCGGATGTCGTGCAGGCCCATGTCGATGCCGATGGCTTCGAGCGAACCAAGATACAGCGCCTGCAGGTCCGGCGGGCTGGGTTTGATCAGCACCTGGTACTGGTAATAATGCTGCAGCCGGTTCGGGTTTTCGCCATAGCGCCCGTCGGTGGGGCGGCGCGAGGGCTGCACATAGGCCGCCGCCCAGGGGTTGCCGCCCAGCGCCCGCAGGGTGGTGGCCGGATGAAAGGTGCCGGCGCCGACCTCCATGTCGTAGGGCTGCAGGATGGCGCAGCCCTTGGCGGCCCAATAGCTCTGCAGGCGCAGGATGATCTCCTGGAACGAACGCGGTGCGCTGGTGGTATCGGTCATGGCGGTATCCCTGTCCCGCCCCGGTGCCCCGGGGCTGCAATTGCGCGCCTTTCCTATGCAAGCCGCCCGGCGCATGCAAGCGTCAGCAGGGCCCGATGCGGGCGCGGGCGACACGGTTGCGCCACTTTCGCGGCCCAAGGGCCACCGGGTGCATGGAAATCGCTACCGAATCCTGATTAGGTGCCTCGAAGATTCAGATTTTGAAGGGCACCGGGACCGAATATGAAAACCCTGTTTGCATCGTTACTCATCGCGTTTGTTTTTGTGATCCGCGCCGCATCGGCGCAGCAATCCGGGCAGGATGTCGCCTGGGTCCAGATCGAAGCCCACCCCAGCCTGAACGTCGCCCGCGACCGGGCCGCGGTCTATGCGGGCCAGCTGGCCGACGTGAACGGCTTTTCGCTGGGCGGCAGCTGGTACGGCATCATGCTGGGCCCCTATACGCGCGACGACGCGCAGCGGGTGTTGCAGGTCTATCGCAGGCAGGGGCAGATCCCGCGGGACAGTTTTCTGGCCAGCTCTTCGGCGCTGGGCCAGCAGTTCTGGCCGGTGGGGGCCGACGTGCTGAGCCGGGGCGCGGGGGCCGCGCCGACCGATGCCGCGCCCGAGCAGCCCGCGCAGGCCGCAACCACACCGCCGCCCGCCCCCGAACCGGCGGATGAAACCCCCGCAGAGGCGCGCCGCAGCGAGCGGCTGCTGACCGCACAGGAGCGCCGCGACCTGCAGGTCGCGCTGAAGGCGGCCGGGTTCTATCAGGCGGCGATCGACGGCGCCTATGGCCCCGGCACCCGGCGGTCGATGGCCGACTGGCAGGCGTCCAACGGATTTGAGACCACGGGCATCCTGACCACACGCCAGCGCCAGCTGCTGATGGACCAGTACAACGCCCCGCTGATCAGCGTCGGCATGACCCAGGTCGACGACGCGCAGGCCGGGATCTCGATGCAGATGCCGGTGAGCGAGGTGCGCTTTGCCCGCTACGAGCCGCCGTTTGCCCATTACGACAGCACCGGCGATCTGGGCGCGCGGCTGCTGCTGATCAGCCAGCCGGGCACGCAGGCCACGCTCTTTGGTCTCTACGACATCATGCAGACGCTGGAAATCGTGCCGCTGAACGGCCCGCGCGAGCGGGGCAAGGATCGCTTTACCCTCGAAGGGCGCGGCAACGGCATCGTCTCTTATACCGAGGCGCGGCTCGACAATGGCGAAATCAAGGGCTTTACCCTGGTCTGGCCCGAAGGCGACGAGGATCGCCGCGCCCGCGTCCTGGCCGAGATGCAGGCCAGCTTTACCCGGCTCGATGCGGTTCTGGACCCGGCCGCCGGGGCCGACGCGGAACAGAACATCGACCTGGTGTCGGGCCTGCAGGTGCGCAAGCCCCGGCTGTCGCGGTCGGGCTTCTACATCGACCCGCGTGGCGCGGTTCTGACCACGGCGGACGCGGTGCGCGGTTGTACCCGGATCACGCTGGACCACGACTATACCGCCACCGTGGTGGCGCAGGACGACGGGCTGGGCGTGGCCGTGCTGCGCCCCGATCAGGTACTGGCGCCGATGGCGGTGGCCCGGCTGCGCCCCGACAACCCCCGGTTGCAGGCCGAGATCGCCGTGGCCGGCTACAGCTATGGCGGTGTTCTGGGCGCGCCGACGCTGACATTCGGCAAGCTGGCCGACCTGAAGGGTCTGCGCGGCGAGACCGAACTGGCCCGGCTGGACCTGGCGCCGCTGGAAGGCGACGCGGGCGGTCCGGTTCTGGACATGTCCGGCAGTGTTCTGGGCATGCTGCTGAGCCCGCCCGCCACCGATCAGCGGCTGCCCAACGGGGTCAGCTTTGCCGCCGATGCGCAGGCGCTGCAGAACGTGCTGGAGCTGGCGGACATGCGCGCCGGGCAGAGCAACGGCAGCGCCGCTCTGCCGCCCGATGACCTGACCCGCAGCGCCACCGGCATGACCGTGCTGGTCAGCTGCTGGGACTGATGCCATGACGGGTGGCCCGCTGCGGGCCGCCCGCCCCGCCCGCCGGTTCGCCGACCCGCCGGGCGCCTCTTTCCCATTTGGCGCAACCTGCTAGATTGACCCGGTCAGATCGGCCCGAGCCCTCAGGAACCAAGATGCCCCGCTATGAATACAAAGTCGTCCCCGCCCCGTCGAAAGGCCAGAAAGCCAAGGGCGTCAAAACGCCCGAAGGCCGCTTTGCCCTGTCGGTGGAAACGGTGCTGAACGAAATGGGCGCGGAGGGCTGGGAATACCTGCGCGCCGAACTGCTGCCCAGCGACGAACGCAGCGGGCTGACAGGATCGGCCACCAACTGGCGCAACGTGCTGGTGTTCCGCCGTGCCGTCGAGGACGACATCGAGGTGTTCCGCCCCGAGGAAATCGACCTGCCGGCGCCGGTGCACGCCGATCCGCCGGTCGACGCCCCCGCGCCGCTGCACGCGGACGACACCGTCGCCGCGCCCGCCCCGATTTCCGAAACGCCGCAAGAGCCGCCTTTTGCCGGGGCGGCCCGGATGCTGAAGGACAATGGCGTCGAGGAGGTCAGCGAGGTGGTCGGCATGACCAGCGCGCTGCGCGCCCGCGCCGCCGGCAAGGCGGAAAAACCCGGCGACGGCGACAGTGACAGCGACGAGGCCGACAAGCCGACCTAGGCCGGCTCAGACCCCGATATCCAGCGACAGCGCGTGGATGCGCCCGACCAGATCGGCGCCCAGCGCGTTGTGCACCGCCCGATGCCGCTGGATCCGCGATTGCCCGTCAAAGGCCGAGGCGCGGATTTTCACGTTGAAATGGCTTTCGCCGCCCTCTTGGTAACCGGCGTGGCCCCGGTGGCGTTCGCTGTCATCGACCACGATCAGCTCGGTTGGCGCAAACGCTTTGGTCAGGCGAGTTTCGATTTCATCCGTTACGGGCATATTTTGCTCACGCGGCATTTTTTTTGCCGCCCCCTCTTCTATATGGCGTCACTTAGATTAAACTCTGGCCTCCGAGTCGAACAGATGTATCGTAAAGGTCCCCCGCGATGGTAAAACCAGATCCCTTCGGGTTTGACATGTCGGTGTCATCCGCCAAGAAAAAGAACCCGCGCGGGCGCCGCGGCATGTCTGGCGCCTCCGAGACCTCGGTGCGCATCTGCGACCACGAGGGCTGCGACGAACCCGGCAAGTTCCGTGCGCCCAAGGCGCCCGATGTGCTGGACGACTACTATTGGTTCTGTCAGCAGCACGTGCGCGAATATAACCTCAAGTGGAACTTCTTTGACGGCACCACCGAGGCCGAGATCAATGCGCAGCAGACCAAGGACAAGGTCTGGGAACGCACAACCAAGCCGATCAGCGACCCCGAGGCCCGCGCCTGGGCACGTCTGGGGATCGAGGACCCGCATCAGGTGCTGGGCGCCAACGCCACCCAGAACCCGGGCCGTGGTTCGGGCGCCAGCGGCCGCCGTCTGCCGCCGACCGAACGCCGCGCGGTCGAGATCCTCGAAGCCAAGGACACCTGGTCCAAGGCCGAGGTGCGCAAGGCCTACAAGAAGCTGATCAAGGTGCTGCACCCGGACATGAACGGCGGCGACCGCAGCCAGGAAGAACAGCTGCAGGAGGTCGTCTGGGCCTGGGACCAGATCAAGGAAAGCCGCAACTTCAAGTAAACCAGGCCCATCGCCGCCCGCAATTCGTTTGGCGCGGGTCGTCCTTTGCCGCTAGGGTTTTTCCATGGCGGATCGGGTGGACAGGCGGCTGGCGGCAATCGTCGCGTTGGATGTGGTGGGCTACGCGCGCCTGATGGGCGCGGACGAGACCGGCACCATCGCCGCCGTGCGCTTCTTGCAGAGCGCCGTTCTGGACCCCGTTCTGGCGCGGTTTGGCGGCCGCATGGTCAAGACGATGGGCGACGGGTTCCTCGTGGAATTCACCTCTGCCGTTGCCGCGGTCGAGGCCGCGTCCGATATCCAGCTTGCCCTGATCCGTGACCCGGACGCCCCGCGCCTTCGGCTGCGCATCGGCGTGCATGTGGGCGACATCGTGATCGACGGCACGGACATCTTTGGCGAAGGCGTCAACATCGCCGCGCGGATCGAACCGCTGGCCGCACCCGGCGGTATCGCCATTTCCGACGATGCCCACCGGCAGGTGCGCGACCGGGCCGATCTGGCCTGGGTCGATGGCGGCGAACACGAGGTCAAGAACATCGCCCGCCCGGTGCGCGTCTGGCACTGGGATCGGGTGCTGCCGGCCCAGCCCGAGCCGGTCATTCCGCCGGCCCTGCCGCTGCCGGACAAGCCGTCGCTGGCGGTTCTTCCCTTTGACAACATGTCCGGCGACCCCGAGCAGGAGTTCTTTGCCGATGGGATGACCGAGGATCTGATCACCGATCTGTCCAAGGTTTCGGGCCTGTTCGTGGTCGCCCGCAACTCGACATTCGTGTTCAAGAAACAGGCGGTGGACGTGCCCGACGTGGCGCGCCGGCTGGGGGTACGGCACGTAATCGAAGGCAGCGTGCGCAAGGCGGGCAACCGCGTCCGCATCAACGTCCAGCTGATCGACGGCACGTCCGGCGGCCATGTCTGGGCCGAGCGGTTCGATGGATCGCTGGACGATGTGTTCGAGCTGCAGGACACCGTCTGCGCCCGCGTGGTCGATGCCCTGTCGGTGCGGTTGACGCCGGAAGAAACCGGGCGCCTGGCCGAGGTCCATACCCGCAACCTGGATGCCTACGAGCTGTTCGTGCGGGCCAAGGCGACGCCCTATCCGCCGATCCCCGACCGGATCGCGGCCGCGCGCGAGATGTTTGCGCAGGTGGTCGAGCTGGATCCCGGATTTGCCGGCGGGTATGCCGGGCTGGCATGGATGACCGGGTTCGCCGGGGTCTGGGCCCATGGCAACCGGGCCGAGATGGGCGCCAAGGCCGAGGCGCTGGCGCGCAAGGCCATCGCCGTGGACCAGGGTTTTGGCTGGGGCCACACGGTTATGGGGCTGGCCAGTCTGGTTCAGCGCCGCCACGACGACGCGCTGGCCTCCACCCGGCGCGGTATCGCGCTGCTGCCTAACGATGCGGATGCCTATACGTTTCATGCGCTGATCTCGTCGCTGAGCGGTGACAACCTGACCGCGCTGGAGGCCATCGCGACGGCGATCCGCCTGAACCCGCAGTTCATCAACGGCCCCTACCTGAATGTCCGGGCGCAGGCGCATTTCCTGAACGGCGACTATGCTGCCGCCATCGCGTCCTACGAGGCCAATGTCGCGCGCGGCGGCCCGGTCGGCCCACCCGCCCTGTGCTGGGCCGCCGCGTCCTACCATACCGTCGGTGACACGGCCGGGCTGGCGCGCACGCTGGACCATCTGGCCGAAAAGTTCGGCGGCTTTCGGCTGCAGGGGTGGAATTTCTTGTCGCTGTTCCGCGATCCGTCGGAAAGCACGCGGGTGCACGGGCTGATGCAGGCGGCAGGCGTACCGGACTGAACCGGACGAAAAAGGCCCGCGAGGATGTTCCCGCGGGCCAATTTCAATCGTGGGGTATCAGACCGGTCTTAGCCGCCCTGGTTGCGCTGCAGTGTCTCAAGCACCTGGTCAATCGAGAAACTGCCCGGTTTCTGACGCGGCGGGTACTGTTCGAACGTGCTGAGGAATTGCGACACGAAGGCCTGCGCCGGTACCAGCAGATAAGCCCGTTCAAGACGCCATTGCGGGTAGTTTATGGATTCGTGATCTGCCTTTTCGAACGGGTCCGAATAGAGGTTGAACACTTTTGGCAGACGCAGCGGCGTCAGCGGATCCTGCCAGACATCGAAGCTTTCGGCGCGCTGTTCGGCAAAGACCACTTTCCACTGGTCGTAGCGCATGTTCATCAGATCGCCGCCATCCGAAAAGTAAAAGAACTCGCGGCGCGGCCCCTTTTCCGCCTCGCCTTTGAAATACGGCATGAAGTCATAGCCATCGAGGTGCACCGGTTCGTTGGCTTCGCCAAAGGGCGCCTCGGTCAGCATCCGCTCTTTCATGTCCGCATCGCCCAGCGCCGACATGAAGGTCGGGAACCAGTCGAGGTGGCTGATGATCTGGTTGGAAACGCGTCCCGGTTCGATGACGCCCGGCCACTTGATCATCATCGGAACGCGGAAACCGCCATCCCAGTTCGAGTTTTTCTCGTTGCGGAACGGCGTTGTGCCGCCATCGGGCCAGCTGAACACTTCGGCACCGTTGTCGGTGGAATACATCACCACAGTATTGTCGGCGATGCCCAGTTCGTCGAGCTTGTCGAGCATCTGGCCGACCATCTTGTCATGTTCGACCATGCCGTCGGGATAAACCCCCAGCCCGGTCACGCCCTGGCTTTCCTCCTTGAGGTGGGTAAAGATGTGCATCCGTGTGGTATTGTACCACAAAAAGAATGGCTTATCCTGTTCCGCCGCGCGGTCGATAAAGTCAAGCGCACCGGCGGTGACCTCCTCGTCGATGGTCTCCATCCGCTTGCGGGTCAGCGGGCCGGTGTCTTCGACGCTGCCATCAGCAGAGGATCTGATCACGCCGCGCGGACCGAACTTTTCGCGGAATTCCGGGTCTTTGGGGTAATCGACGTTTTCCGGCTCTTCCTCGGCATTCAGGTGGTAGAGGTTGCCAAAGAATTCGTCGAACCCATGGTTGGTCGGCAGATGCTCATCCCGGTCGCCGAGGTGATTCTTGCCATACTGACCGGTCATGTAGCCCTTGGACTTCATGTATTCGGCAATGGTCGGGTCCTTTTCCGACATGCCCTCTTTGGCGCCCGGCAGCCCGACCTTGAGCAGGCCGGTGCGGAAACCCGACTGCCCGGTCACAAAGGACGCGCGCCCCGCCGTGCAGGACTGTTCGCCGTAGCCGTGGGTGAACAGCATGCCCTCGTTGGCGATGCGGTCGATGTTGGGGGTCTCGTATCCCATCATGCCCTGATTGTAGGCGCTGATGTTCCAATAGCCGATGTCATCGCCCCAGATGATGAGAAAATTCATCGGTTTGTCCTGCGCCGACGACATCGTCGCCAACGATGCCACCGCCGCAGAGGCCAGCACGCCGGCGACCCTGCGATACAGGTTACGCGTCTCTCTCATTGTGTCCCTCCCGAAATGGGTCCTAGTTAATAACAGGCGGGCGAGCAGACTCCCCGCCACGATAAGGATGATAGGGCTAACCGGTTTGCCGCCAAACAAATAAATTGAACGTTGAATTTTCACGGCGGGAAATGGCGCGTCGCCGCCCCGGCGCGGCCCCGGCGGGTCGCCGCCCCAGGGCGCGCGCCTGGCGTTTCGGCACCTCGTGCCGCCACCGGACACCGCGTCAGGCATTTTCTGTGCGCTCTTCCCCTTGCCCTCCCCGGCGTAATGTTGCACCACGTGCGGGTTCGGATCCCGGTAAGGGGCACAGCAAAAGGACGGACGGCATGGCTGACGGCGCAATCGACATCAACGCGAAACCGACAGAAGAGATTTCGGTGCGTGACGTGTTCGGTATCGACACCGACATGAAGGTCAAGGGCTTTGCCGACGGCAGCGACCGGGTGCCCGCGATCGACCCGACCTACAAGTTCGACGCCGACACCACGCTGGCGATCCTGGCCGGGTTTTCCCATAACCGCCGGGTGATGATCCAGGGCTACCACGGCACCGGCAAATCGACCCACATCGAACAGGTCGCCGCCCGCCTGAACTGGCCCGCCGTGCGCGTCAACCTCGACAGCCACATCAGCCGGATCGACCTGATCGGCAAGGACGCGATCAAGCTGCGCGACGGCAAGCAGGTGACCGAATTCCACGAAGGCATCCTGCCCTGGGCGCTGCGCAACCCCGTCGCCATCGTGTTCGACGAATACGATGCCGGCCGCGCCGACGTGATGTTCGTGATCCAGCGGGTGCTGGAACATGACGGCAAGCTGACGCTGATGGACCAGAACGAGATCATCACGCCGCACCCCTATTTCCGCCTGTTCGCCACCGCCAACACCGTTGGCCTGGGCGATACCACCGGCCTCTATCACGGCACCCAGCAGATCAACCAGGCCCAGATGGACCGCTGGTCGCTGGTCGCCACGCTGAACTATCTCAGCCATGACGCCGAGACCATGATCGTTCTGTCCAAGGCGCCGCATTACAACACCGAAAAGGGCCGCAAGACCGTCGCCCAGATGGTGACCGTGGCCGACCTGACCCGCACCGCCTTCATGAACGGTGACCTCAGCACGGTGATGTCGCCCCGGACCGTGATCAACTGGGCCCAGAACGCCGAGATCTTCCGCAACGTGGGCTATGCCTTCCGCCTGTCGTTCCTGAACAAATGCGACGAGCTTGAGCGCCAGACCGTGGCCGAGTTCTATCAGCGCTGCTTTGACGAAGAGCTGCCTGAAAGCGCGGCCAGCACCTCGCTGGGCTAAGCCCCCGGGAACAATCAGACCAGAGTGAAGCGGCGGCGGTCCACATCGGGCCGCCGTTTTGCGTTGCCGCACCGGCCGGGATGGGGGGCGTGTGCCGCGCGCAACATTTCTTTATCCGGATAAAAGTTTTCATTTTGCGTATTTGACAGGCGTATTTTTTGACTGCACGATCAAGAAATGTGCAGAGTGAAAAGTTTCTTATCGTCCTGCGTTCTGGCCTTGTCCCTCTCCCCGGGGGCGGCAATGTCAGCGCAGGACGATTTGGTTTCGACCTTTGCCACCTGCACCGGACGGCTGTCGGCGCTGATGGAACATCAATGGCTGATGGACACGTCGCGCGCCGACGATACCCGTGACCGCCGCGCCCGGATGATCGACCTGCTCGAGGCGGTGACCCCGCCCGGCCAGGGCCGCGCGGTGCTGGCCCGCCGGATCGAGGCCAAGTTCGCATTGGCCGAGCTGTTGACCCGCGCGAGTTTCGGCAGTGATCGGGACGAGGCCGAGCGGGCCGGCGCATTGGTCGAAATTCATGTCGCCGCCTGCAACAGTCTGCTGCTGGGCTAACGGGAAATGCATATCGCGTTTTGATGTGCAAATGACATCGTTTGCACATTATTTGTATATACACTATTGACTGTTAACCCTCCTCCCGTAAGCTCGACGCATGACACGGATGATCCCTCTCGTTTTCTGCGGTGCGGCCCTTGTTTTGCAGGGCATCACGCCCGCCGCTGCGCTGCCCGCCCGGTCGTTTGAACGCGCCGAGGTATTCGCGACATGTTCCGGCCGGCTGGCGGCGCTGGCCACCCGGCAACGCGCCCTGCGGGACGCCGGCGCCCATGACAGCCAAAGGTTGGCGAGCCTCTTCGACATGCTGCTGGACGCCACCATGCCCGACGCCATCGCGCAAGGCGTCCCCGTGGGGCAAGGCACGCTCTGGCGGTCGCGCGGCTGGGGCGAAATGGCCGGTCTGCTGGCCGATCTGGACCGGGGCGCCGGTGGTCACGACGCAAGGCGCGCGGTACAATCCCATATCGACGACTGCCGCGATCTGGTGCTGCCCCGCAGCTGACCAGTATTGCACCTTTGACGCCCGCGTGACACCGGCGGCACACGACGCTTCGGCACAGTCTTAGTGCCCCCGCGACGGGCTGAAACGGGCCGCCACCATACCGAACGCTACGCCAACGCAGACCGGCAGCAACGTCTCGGCACCGATCAGGAACACCAGAATGAGCAGGGACGCCAGCGGTTTGCCCAATCCCGCCGCCGTGGCCCCGGCCAGCCCCGCCGCCACCGGAACCGCCACGTCACTGCCGCCCTGCAGCAGATGCGCGGCGTAGCCCGCCGCGCCGCCGGCAAAGATCAGCGGAAAGATCGCGCCGCCGCGCCAACCGGTCGACAGGCACAGCACCGTGGCAAGAACCTTGACCAGCGCCAGACCCAGCAACAGCCAGACCGTGGCCCCCGCCGCCCATTCCAGCATCGGCTCGAACTCGTGATGACCCGAAAACCGCACCATCGGCAACAGCGCCGCCAGCAGGCCAAAGGCCAGCCCGCCCAGCGCCGACTGCACCACCGGGTGGCCGATCCGCTGTTCCACCTGCCGGGTGGCGATGGCCTGCCCATGCAGGAACACCGCCCCCACCGCCGCGCCAAAGGCGGCCGGAAGCAGCGACAAAAGAATGTCGGTCCCATCACCCGGCGCCACGTGATGCGGCAGATGGATACGGTGGAACCCGCCATCGAACAGCCACCGCGCCGCCACCAGAAAACCGCCCACCCCGGCCAGCGCGGCCACGAAGTTCAGGTAGGGAATGCCATGTTTCTGCGCCGCCGCCCAGGCGTCGGGATTGCTCTCGTCGTTGATGAAAACCGTCGCGCCGGGCGGCGAGGCATAGAGCCCGCCCAGCGCGGCCGAAACGCTGGCCTGGCCCAGCACCCGCGCCTCGTTGGCGCTGCGCGCCACCACCAGCGACACCAGCGCGGCCAGTTCGGTGATCACCGCGATCAGCCCCGCCTCGGGCCCCAACGCGCCGCCAAACCCCACCGCCAGCGCCGCCCCCAGCGCGACCATCCAGATCTGCCTGCGTTTCAGATGCACCGGGTCGCCGGCCGCCTCGATCTGGTCGCGCAGCGTCTCCACCCGGTTGCTGCCCAGACGGGTCAGACCGATCAGCGCCCCGCCCAGCGTACAGGCGACAATGATATACCCCGGCGACAGAGACATCTCGCGCGCCCAGATCAGATCGGTTATCAACATCATCAGTTTCAGCGTCGCCGCCGCGAACAGCCCGGCAACGAAACTGGTTCCAACGGCAATGATGGCAATTCGCATGGCATGGCTCCGGTCGCGGTCAGAATGGCTGACACCGGGGCCGCAAACTGGACCCAAGGTCAGGAACGGTGGGTTACCCTAGCCCAAATCACCGGGACAAAGCTTGCCATTTTCTGCTGCATGTCCGAATACAACTCTTAGCACACCGCCGCGCGCCCTCTCTGCGATATTGCGCGGCAACAAGGGACCCGCCCAGATGAACAAGACCGACAACCCCGCCGACCCGTTCAAAAAGGCACTGGCCGAAGCCACCAAGGTGATGGCCGACGACCCGGACCTGTCGGTGACCTATACGGTCGACCCGTCGGGGCTGTCGGGCGAGGCCATGCGCCTGCCGCAGGTGTCCCGCCGCATGACCCGCGAAGAGGTGCTGCTGGCGCGCGGCACCGCCGACGCGCTGGCGCTGCAGCGCAAGTACCACGACGAGGGCGTGCACGCCCGCTATGCCCCGCCCGGCGACATGGCGCGCGATCTCTACGAGGCGATGGAAACCGCCCGCTGCGAGGCGATGGGCGCCCGCGACATGCCGGGCACCGCATCCAACATCGACGTCAAGATCGCCAACGAGGCGATGCGGCGCGGCTATGACGCGATCAAGCAGGCCAGCGAGGCGCCGCTGCCGGTGGCCGCCGGATACCTGATCCGCCATCTGGCCACCGGCCGCGACCTGCCGCCGAACGCGCAGAACGTGATGGACCTGTGGCGCGGCTTTATCGAGGAACAGGCCGGCGGCACGCTGGAGGACCTGCAGGACAAGCTCGCCGACCAGACCGAATTCGCCAAGTTCGCCCGCCAGATCATCACCGACCTGGGTTATGGCGACCAACTGGGCGAAGACCCCGATGCCGAGGACGAGGATCAGGACGACCAGGCCGAGGAAGACGCCGAGGAACAACCCGATCCCGACAGCACCGGCCAGGACGATTCCGACGATCAGGATGCCGACGCCGACCCCGAGCAAAGCCAGGAAGATCAGCAGGACCAGGCCCAGGCCCAGGTCAGCATGGACGATCTGGCCGACGAGGAGATGGGCGAGGAAACCGAGATGCCCGAGGGCGAGGCGCCGCTGGAGCCACCCGCGCCGCCCCCGCCCTCCGAGGCCGACCCCGACTACCGCGTCTATCTCAACACCCACGACGAGGAAATCGCCGCCGAAGATCTCGCCGAACCGGCCGAACTGGAACGGCTGCGCGCCTATCTCGACCAGCAGCTCGACCCGCTGAAAGGCGCGGTGTCGCGGCTGGCCAACAAGCTGCAGCGCCGCCTGCAGGCGCAGCAGAACCGCAGCTGGGAATTCGACCTGGAGGAAGGTATCCTCGACGCCGGGCGCCTGGCCCGCGTGGTCGCCAACCCGACCACCCCGCTCAGCTTCAAGATCGAGAAGGATACCGAGTTCCGCGACACCGTGGTGACGCTGCTGCTGGACAACTCCGGCTCGATGCGGGGCCGCCCGATCTCGATCGCGGCGATCTGCGCCGACGTGCTGGCGCGCACCCTCGAACGCTGCAACGTCAAGGTCGAGATCCTCGGCTTTACCACCCGCGCCTGGAAAGGCGGCCAGGCCCGCGAAGCCTGGCTGAACGACGGTCGCCCGCAACAGCCGGGCCGGCTGAACGACCTGCGCCACATCATCTACAAATCCGCCGACGCCCCCTGGCGGCGGACCCGGCCCAACCTCGGGCTGATGATGAAAGAGGGGCTTCTGAAGGAAAACATCGACGGCGAAGCGCTGGAATGGGCGCACCGCCGCATGATCCACCGCCCCGAACAGCGCAAGATCCTGATGGTGATCTCGGACGGCGCCCCGGTGGACGATTCGACGCTCTCGGTGAACCCGGCCAACTACCTGGAAAAACACCTGCGCGACGTGATCGCCATGGTCGAAAAACGCAAGCTGGTGGAACTGCTGGCCATCGGCATCGGCCACGACGTCACCCGCTACTACGACCGCGCGGTAACCATCACCGACGTCGAACAGCTGGCCGGCGCCATGACCGAACAGCTCGCCTCGCTCTTCGACCCCGACCCGCGCGCCCGCGCCCGCGTCATGGGCATCCGCAAGGCCAGCTGATCCAAAGGCGCGCCTTCGGCGCATTCCATGTTTGGATGAGGGACGCTGTCCCTCAAACTCCCTGGGATATTTTCAAACAGAAGAAGACCCGGGCGCGCGCGCCCTTTCATCTCTTTTCAAATACTCCGGGGGAGTCGCGGCGTGCCGCGGCGGGGGCAGAGCCCCCTCGCCCGTTCAGCTTTGGCGCGCCGAGATCACGACAGCCGGAATCGGGATCGTCCAGACCGGACCGGATCCGTGGTGTTCCAGCACCTGATCCACCACGGCCTGACGGATTGCCCGCGCGCATTCGGGCGGTTGGGGGCGCAACAGCGCGCCGCCGCGCGCGGTGCCGTTCAGAAAGAAATCATAGGGCGCGGCGGGATCCCCGGTTTGCCAGTGGCTGTGCACGATCTCGCGGCGCGGCGGCTGGAACCCTGCCGCTGTCAGCGCCGGAAAGGCGATCGCCGGATCGGCGTAGTCGTTGGCCCCGGGCCCCGGCGGCAACGTGATCGACGGGTCGCCATGGTCGGCAATCGCCTGGAAGACGTAGACAAGCGCGCTTTCGACCCCGGGACCGCACCAGACCGAATAGGCAAACCGCCCGCCGGGGCGCAGCAGGCGCGCGGCCTCGGCGATAGCCTTTGGCGGGTCAGGCACATGCGGCATTCCAAAGCCCATGGTGACGCCATGGAACCGGCCCGACGGCAGGCCGGTCGCCATCGCATCCCCCTGGACGTAGGTGGCACCGGGCGCGTTCCGGCGCGCCATTTCCAGCATCGCCGGCGAGAAATCCAGCCCCGTGACCTTTGCCCCCGTGGCCAGCAGCGCCCGCGTGACATTGCCGTGACCGCAGCACAGATCGAGGATCTCCTGCCCCGGCGCCGCGCCGCAGCCGTCCACCAGTGCCGGCACCACCATATCGGCTGCGCGCGCGAAATCGCGTGCGTAGCCGGCCGCCACCTCCGGGGTGGCCCATTCCCGCCGTTCAAGCTCGGCAAAACTGTCCTTGCTGTGATCCGTCATCCGCGCACCCCTGACCTGATCGCCAGTATGACACGGGCCGGCAGGGAAATCACCTTGCACCTTTGGCGGGTTCCGGGTTCTGTTGGCGCCGATCCGACTGTTGCGAGGCCCCAGATGTTCCAGACCTTTGATGTGACCGCCCGTCCCGAACAGGGGCCGCCCCGGCTGGACGCGCTGCGCCGTGAGCTGGCGCGCGAGGGGCTGGACGGGTTCCTGGTGCCGCGCGCCGACGCGCATCAGGGCGAATATGTCGCCGCCCATGACGAACGGCTGTCCTGGTTGTCCGGCTTTACCGGATCGGCGGGTTTTTGTGCCGCTCTGCGCGACGTCGCCGGCGTGTTCATCGACGGCCGTTACCGGACCCAGGTCAAGGCGCAGGTGGCGCCGGAATTCACCCCGGTACCCTGGCCCGACGTGCAGCTGGCCGACTGGTTGAAGCAGCAGTTGCCGCAGGGGGGCCGCGTGGCCTATGACCCCTGGCTGCACACGGTCTCCGAAATCGCCCGCACCGGCGCCGCGCTGAACGGGTCGGGCATCGCGCTGGTGCAGTCGGACAACCTGGTCGACCGGATCTGGACCGACCAGCCACCACCGCCGATGATGCCGGTGCGCCCGCATCCGATTGAATTCGCCGGGGAAAGCGCGGCGGACAAATGCGCCCGCCTGGCCGCCGGGCTGCGCGGTGCGGGACATCGCTCGGCTGTCATCACTCTGCCGGATTCGATCATGTGGCTACTGAATATCCGGGGCGCGGACATCCCCCGCAATCCGGTGGCGCATGGGTTTGCCGTGCTGCACGATGATGGCCGGGTCGATCTGTTCATGGCCGCGGCCAAACTCGGCGACGTCGCGGCGCATCTGGATGCCGCCGTCACCTGCCACGAACCGGACGCGCTGCTGGGGTATCTCGCGACGCTGGAGGGGCCGGTGCGGATCGACAAGACCACCGTGCCGCAAAAGATATCGGACACGCTAGGCGCCCGGGCCGAATTCGGCGACGAGCCCTGCGCCCTGCCCAAGGCGCGCAAGAACGCCGCCGAGATCGAGGGCGCGGCGCAGGCCCACCTGCGAGATGGCGCGGCGATGGTCGAACTGCTGTGCTGGCTGGATGCGCAGCCGCCCGGCAGCCTGACCGAGACCCAAGTGGTGACCCGGCTGGAGGCCTGCCGCCGCAGCGACAACGCCCTGCAGGACATCAGTTTCGAGACCATCGCCGGCACCGGCCCCAACGGCGCGATCATGCATTACCGGGTGACCGAGGACACCGATGCGACGCTGCAGGGCGGCCATCTGATGGTGCTCGACAGCGGCGGCCAGTATCTGGACGGCACCACCGACATTACCCGCACCATTGCCATCGGCACGGTCGGCGAAGAGGAACGTGCCGCCTTTACCCGCGTGTTGCAGGGCATGATCGCCATGTCGCGGCTGCGCTGGCCCGCCGGGCTGGCCGGGCGCGACATCGAATGCGTCGGCCGGGTGCCGCTGTGGCTGGCGGGACAGGATTTCAACCACGGGCTGGGGCACGGCGTCGGCGCCTATCTCAGCGTGCATGAGGGTCCGCAGCGGCTGAGCAAGATCAGCCATGTGCCGCTGGAGCCGGGCATGATCCTGTCGAACGAACCGGGCTATTACCGCGAGGGGGAATTCGGCATCCGGATCGAGAACCTGATCGTGGTGCAGCAGGCCGCCACGCCGCCGGGCGGCGACGACGAGCGCGACATGCTGTGCTGGCAAACGCTGACCTATGTGCCCATCGACCGGCGGCTGATTGTCACGCAGATGCTGACAGAGGCTGAACGCGACTGGCTGAACGCCTATCATGCCGACGTTGCGGCACGGATCGGCCCGCGGGTGGGCAATGACGCCCGTCTGTGGTTGGATGCCGCAACGGCACCTCTGTGACATCCGGCTGTTACACAGACCGGCGATGACGCCCCGGTGCGCAGAGCAGGAAAAGGAAGAGACGATGGCAGACCATATCCGAATTCGCAAAGCAGACGGCATCTGGTCGGTCCGCTCGGGCGGCGCCGTGCTGGGCGAGACCAGCAACGCGCTGGAACTGACCGAGGGCGACATGGCCCCGGTGATCTACTTTCCACGCGAAGACATCGCCATGGCGTTTCTCGACCGCAGCGAAAAGACGACCCATTGCCCGCACAAGGGCGACGCCAACTACTATTCGATCGTCAACAAATCCTCGGTGGTCGACGATGTGGTCTGGACCTATGAAACCCCGCTCGACGCGGTGGCCGCGATCAAGGATCACCTGGCGTTCTACCAGCGCGACGGCGTGACCGTCGAACAGCTCTGACCCCTCAACCGCTGGACGTGCGTTCGTTGCAGGTCTGGCGGGCCTGCGCCACCGACATGGCGTTGCCGATGATCCCGACATCGGTGGAAAACCCCGCCCCGCCACCGGCACCAGGCGGCGGCGTCAGCCCAAACCGCACCGCCTGTTGCCCCGGCCGCGCCACGCTGGCCGACGGCCCCTGCCAGACATAGATCCTTTGCCCCGCCGGGCTTTGCAGGGTGCTGCGGGCAAAGGTGCCCGCGCCGCACCAGTAGATCGCGTTTTCGGAAAAATCCGCAACCACCTCGAACAGCCCGCCCGGCAGGGCATAGGCCTGAGACCGGCTTTCGTTCCCCGCCACGACGGGGCTGGTGGCCAACGCCAGCGGAACTGTCAGTAGCCAGCTGCGCATTCCGGTGATCCTCCCTGCCTTTGTTCTGGAATAGAATACGCAGGCCAGCGGCATCCGGATCACTTCAGCTGTGTTCCTCGGCCGCCGTCGCCGCCAGCGCACGGTTATAGGCCTTGAGCGCATCGACCTGATAGAGCGCGCCAAGCAATTCGGGCGGGTCGTCGCCGCCACCGCTCTTGACCACCGGCAAAAAGGCGATTTCGGCCCGGTCAAAGATCGGCATCGCCGCCTCCAGCGTCGCGGTTGCCTCGATGAACAGCTCCTCCTCGATCAGCCTGCGGCAGTCTTCCTCGGGCGCGGCATGGGGCGCCCCCATCGGGCGCATAACGGATCCGGCCCGCAGCAGCGCCAGCAGATAGGCCTGCGGCCCGGCGGCCAGGTGAATGCCCCGCCGCTCAAGCTGGGTCAGAAAGAACGACCGGTCCACCAGCCGCGAGGCCAGCGCCGTGGACATCGACACCGATACCATCACCGCCAGCCCGATCTGCCAGTCGCCGGTCAGCTCGAACACGATCAGCGTCGTCGAGATCGGCGCGCCCAGCACCGCCGCCGCCACCGCGCCCATACCGGCAAAGGCATATAACGTGTGGGTGCCTGACACATCGGGCAACCAGCCCGTGGCGATCAGCCCAAAGGCCAGCCCGACCAGCGCCCCCACCATCAGCGAGGGCGAAAAGATGCCGCCGCCCATGCGGCCGCCAAAGGTCACCGCCACCGCCACCGCCTTGATCACCGCATAGACCAGCGCCTGGCCCATCAGGAACTCGCCCGCCAGCGTGGCGCGCGTGGTCTCGTAGCCGACGCCGATGATATGCGGGAACCAGATTGCCATCGCCCCCAGCATCGCCCCCGACACCGCCGGGCGCAGCCAGCGCGGCAACCGGGCGCGGTCCTGCACGTAACTGCCCATGTCCTCGGCGAAATAGACGCCGCGCATCAGCAGAACCGCCACCAGCCCACAGACCAGCCCCAGGATCAGGAAGGCGGGCAGTTCGACATAGAACTGCAGCGATCCCGGCGTGTTCAGAATGAACTCGGTGACATCGCCATATTGCAGCCGGCTGACCACCGTGCCCGCGACCGAGGCGATGACGATGGGCGCGAACGCATGCACGGCGAAATGGCGCAACACCACCTCCAGCGCAAAGAGCGCCCCGGCGATGGGGGCGTTGAAGCTGGCCGAAACCGCCCCCGCCACGGCGCATCCCAAAAGGTCGCGCCCGGTGATGCCATCGGCGTTGATCCGGGTACAGACCCAGGTCGAGATCACCCCGGCCATATGCACCACCGGCCCCTCGCGCCCCGTTGAGCCGCCCGAGCTGAGCGTGATCAGCGAGGCAAAGAGCGAGGCAAGCCCCGCGCGGGTCTCCACCCGCCCGTCCGACAGCGCCGCGCCCTCGATGACATCGGCCACCGAGCGCACCCGCCCGTCCGGCGTGAACCGGTGCAGGATCAGCCCCACCACCAAACCGCCGCAGACCGGAATCGCCAGGATCCAGTACCACGGCAGGCTTTCGGCGAAACTGTGCAGATGCTGGACGTCTTCGGTACCATACAGCCGCGATTGCAGGGCGGTGATGCCCTGCCGGAAAAACACTGCGGCAAACCCTGCCCCCGTGCCGATCGCCAGCGCGATGAACCAGAACTGGATCTGGCTGGGTCCGCGATGACGCAGCACGTGCCAGCCGTCCTTGCAGGCGGTCAGCGCCTGATCAATTTGCTGTGCCAGGAAAGATCGGAGCGGGGCCGCCATCTGCACCTCGTTCTGGGCCTTGCCTCCCTGTGTAAGCCAATGCGGCGGCGCAGAAAAGGTCCGCAACGCCGATCCCGGGCGGTGGAAAAATCTTTGCAAGATTTTTGCCAAGAATTTTCGAAAAATTCTTGCGCCTTCGGCGCCGGCGTCAGCCGTTCAGCAGGGCGCGCGCCGCGGCGCGGGCTTCTTCGGTGATGGTGTCGCCCGCCAGCATGCGGGCGACCTCGTCCACCCGGTCGGCCTCGGACAGCGGCACCACCGTGGACAGGGTCATGCCGGCCTCGACCTGTTTCTGCACCCGCCAGTGGTGGGCGCCGCGTGCGGCGACCTGCGGCGAATGGGTCACCACCAGGACCTGGCCGCCGTCGGCCAGCGCCGCCAGCCTGCGGCCGACCGCATCCGCCGTGGCGCCGCCGACGCCCCGGTCGATCTCGTCAAAGATCATCGTCACACCGGCCGCCGGTCCGGTCAGGCAGACCTTCAGCGCCAGCAGGAACCGGCTCAGTTCCCCGCCCGAGGCGATCTTGGCCAGCGGCCCGGCGGGCGCGCCGGGGTTGGTGGCGACGGTAAAGGCCACGCTGTCGCGCCCCTCGGGGCCGTCTTCGCCGGGGGTGATGCGGGTTTCGAACACCGCGCGCTCCATCTTCAGCGGCGCAAGCTCGGCCATCACCGCCCGGTCCAGCCGCCCGGCCGCCTCGCCGCGGGCCGCCGTCAGCGCGTTGGCGGCGCTGTCATAGGCCGCCTCGGCCTGGTGCAGCGCGGCCTCCTGCCGGCGCATCTCGGCATCGCTCTGGTCCAGCGCCTCCAGCCGGACGCGCAGATCCCCGGCAAAACCGCCCAGGTCATCGGGCAGGACCTCGTGTTTGCGGGCCAGCGCGCGAATCGCAAAGAGCCGCTCCTCGGCCTGCTCCAGCTCGGATGGATCGAACTCCAGCGCCGACAGGCAGCGTTCGACGCCGTCCTGCGCCTCGCCCAGTTCGATCATCGCCCGGCCCAGCGCGGCGATCGGCGCGTCCAGCCCGTCACCGGCCTGTTCCACCACCCCTTCCAGCCAGCGCATCGCCTCGCCCATCGCGCCCTCGGCGCCCTCCGCGCCCAAGAGCGCAAAGCCGCGGGCGACATCGTCGCGGATCCGTTCCGCGCCCTGCATCATGCGCCGCCGCGCGTCCAGCTCCGCATCCTCGCCCGGCTGCGGGTCCAGCTTGTCGAGCTCGGCCACCGAATGGCGCAGAAATTCCTCTTCGGCGCGCGCGGCCTCCAGCGTCGCGCGGGTGGCCGCCATCTGCTGGCGCGCGCGCGTCAACTCGCCCCAGGCCCGGCGCGCCTCCGAGGTGTCGATCCGGGCAAAGACATCCAGCATCGCCCGGTGACCGCGCGGGTTCAGCAGGCCCCGGTCGTCATGCTGCCCGTGCAGTTCGACCAGCCGCTCGGACAGCGCCCGCAGCACCTCGCCCGAACAGCGGCGGTCGTTGATCCAGGCGGTCTTGCGCCCGTCGGCGGTATTCACCCGCCGCAGGATCAGCTCCTCCCCCACCGGCAGGCCCGCTTCCGCGATCACCTCCCAGGCCGGGTGATCGGCGGGCAGGTCGAATTCGGCGGTGACCTCGCCCTGTTTCGCGCCCTGCCGCACCAATTCGGCGCGGCCGCGCCAGCCCAGCACGAACCCCAGCGAATCCAGCAGGATCGACTTGCCCGCCCCGGTTTCGCCGGTCAGCACGTTCAACCCCGGCTGGAACCCCAGTTCCAGCCGTTCGATGATCAGCATGTCGCGAATATCAAGGCTGCGCAGCATCAGAGCCATCCGTCACGCGGGGCATCACCCCGCCGCCCCTATAGCCACTCGCCCTTGATCGACTGGCGGTAGATTTGGCTGAGCCAGTTGTTGCCCTTGCTCTTGAGCTTGAGCCCGCGCGCGGTCAGAAGCTTGTAGCTGTCCTCGTACCAGACCGTCGACTGATAGTTGTAGCCCAGGATCGCACCGGCGGTCTGTGCCTCGTCCAGCAGGCCCAGCGACAGATAGCCCTCGACCAGGCGGTGCAGCGCCTCGGCGGTGTGTGTCGTGGTCTGGAAATCCTCCACCACCACGCGGAACCGGTTGATCGCCGCGGCAAAATGCTTGCGCCGCAGGTAATAGCGCCCGATCTCCATCTCCTTGGCCGCCAGGTGGTCAAAGGCCAGGTCGAACTTGAGAATGGCCGAGGTGGCGTATTCGCTGTCGGGATAGACCTCGATCACGGTGCGCAGCGACTGCAGCGCCTGAAAGGTCAGCCCCTGGTCGCGACCCACTTCGTCGATCTGGTCGTAATAGCTCAGCGCCAGCAGGTACTGGGCATAGGCCGCGTCCTCGTCGGTGGGGTAAAAGTCGATATAGCGCTGCGCGGCGGCGCGGCTGTTCTCGTAATCCTGCCCCTTGTGATAGGAAAACGCCTGCATGATCAGCGCGCGCTTGGCCCAGCTGGAATAGGGGTACAGCCGCTCGATTTCCGAGAAGTAATAGGCGCCGTCATCGGTGCGGCCCTTGCTCAGCTCGAACTCACCGCGTTCGAAAATCTGTTCCGGGGTATAGCCTTCGAGGGATTCGGTACGGTCCGCAACCGGTCCGCCACCACCACAGGCCGCCAGCAACACCATCAGAGCCAGTGCACCGACAGATTTCGCCGCCCACCTTCCGCCGATCATGCTGCCTATCCTCATCGCTTGCTCCGGGCGCTGGGGCCCGTTTGCGCTCTGGTCTAGCACATTAATTTCCGGGGCAAAACGCCTTAAAGCATCCCGGCGCAGGTTCCCGGCCCCGGACGCGGTCACAATTCAGGCAACCTGCGGAATCTCGTTCCAGATCAGGCCCTTGCCCGGCA
The DNA here is from genome assembly GCF_020171285.1 of Seohaeicola saemankumensis. Lineage (GTDB taxonomy): Bacteria > Pseudomonadota > Alphaproteobacteria > Rhodobacterales > Rhodobacteraceae > JAIUZI01. Next base: position 594,237 of record NZ_JAIUZI010000001.1, on the reverse strand, counting down.
AACGAGCGGCCGTTTCAGGGTCGCACAACACCGGGCGCACGGCACCGGGGGTCGCGAACAGCTTGCGCAGCAGCGCATTGGTCAGAGAATGGCCCGCCTTCTCGCCGATGTAACGGCCCAGGATCGGGCCACCGGCCAGCGCCAGATCACCCAGCGCGTCCAGCATCTTGTGGCGCACCGCCTCGTCCGCGTGGCGGAAACCGCCCGGGCTCAGCACCTCTTCGCCATCGACGACGACCGCGTTGTCCAGGGTCCCGCCCAGTGCCAGCCCGTTGCTCTGCATCGCCTCGACGTCCGCCTGACGGCAGAACGTGCGGCTGTCGCTCAGCTCGCGGGCGAAAGTGCCGTTGCGCATGTCCAGCGTCTTGCTCTGACGGCCGATGGCGGCATCGGCAAAATCGATCTCGAATTCGATGATCAGCCGGTCTTCGGGCACCAGCGTGGCGCGGGCGCCATCGCGTTCCACCGTCACCGGCTTCAGGATTTCATAGGCCAGCACCGGGGCCGACTGCGGCTGCACGCCGCGCGCCATGATCCCGCGCACGAATTCCACCGACGACCCGTCGAGGATCGGCACTTCGGGGCCGTCAATCTCGATCAGGGCGTTATGCACGCCACATCCCGCCAGCGCGGCCATGATGTGTTCAACCGTGGAAACCGAAACACCGGCGCCATTAACCAGCCGCGTGCACAGCGGGGTTTGTTCCGCCATGTCATAAATCGCCGGGATCATCGCATCGCCAAGCTCGATATCGGTACGCTTGAACCAGATGCCGTTGCCGGCAGCGGCGGGTTTCAGCGTCATGGTAACGGGCGCACCACTGTGCAGGCCGACACCTTTGAAAGTCACCGATGTTCTGAGCGTATTCTGCAAAGCGAACCTCAATCGATCATGTCCAGCCTCCAGGGGCTGTGTTGGACCCTGAGGTAATGGGCCGGGCGCTCAGGCTCAACTCAATCTTTGTAACGGAATGAAACATGGCTGTAACAGATAGGCGAAACAGCGCTTACAACCCAACAATCCATTGATTTCAAAACAAAAAGACCGCCCAAAGGCGGTCTTTCCGGATTTATTTCGTGACCCGTTTAATTGGCCTGGCGGCGCAAAAAGGCCGGGATTTCGATGCGGTCCTGCTCCGGATCCTGTGCCGTCCGGGGCTGTGCCGCAGGGTCACTTTGCTGCATCGCGGGCTGTTGACGCGCCGGGGCCGGGGCCGCTGCGGCGGGCCGTTCGCCGGGGGTATCAGCCGCGTGGCCGGTCATCCGTTCGATCAGCGAATTGAACCCGAAACGCGATCCTTTCTCGGTCGGCTCAGCCGCCCGGCGGGCCGGTTCGGCCGTTCCGCGCTGCGGTGCGCCGGGCACCTTTCCGGCGGCGGCCTGCAGCCGGACCAGCGTTTCCGGCGAGGGTGTTCCGGGCGCCGGGGCGCGCGGAGCGACAAAGCTTTCGGCCTCCTGCTCGGCGGTTTCCGCCTGCGGTTCGAACGCCGGGATGTCCGGGCGGTAGGCCGGCATCGGCAGGCCGTCGTCGCCCTCGTCCACGGTGTCCTCGGCCTCAAAGATGTCTTCCGCCATGTCATGCGCGGCGACTTCCTGAACGTTCATGCCTTCGAACAGCGTCGGTTCCTCGGCGGCCTCGGCCACTTCGGTCTCGACCGGGGTGTCCAGTTCCAGAACCGGAGCCGGGGTTGCGGCCGGGGTCGGTTCAGGCACGATCTCTTCGGCAGAGACGCGCTGTTTCAGCGGCTGCGACATCGGACGGCGCGGGACCGGGATATCGCTCTGCACTTCGCGGGCGTCGATGCCGGTGGCCACGACGCTGACGCGCATCATGCCTTCCATGGCGGTATCCAGCGTCGAACCGACGATGATATTGGCCTCCGGGTCCACCTCTTCGCGGATCCGGTTGGCGGCCTCGTCCAGTTCGAACAGCGTCAGGTCGTGGCTGCCGGTGATATTGATCAGCACGCCCTTGGCGCCGCGCAGGCTGATTTCGTCCAGCAGCGGGTTGGCGATGGCCTTTTCGGCGGCCTGGATGGCGCGATCTTCGCCCTCGGCCTCGCCGGTGCCCATCATCGCCTTGCCCATCTCGTCCATCACGGCACGGACGTCGGCAAAGTCGAGGTTGATCAGGCCGGGCCGCACCATCAGGTCGGTCACGCCCTTGACGCCCTGATAGAGGACATCGTCCGCCATCGAAAACGCCTCGGTAAAGGTGGTTTTCTCGTTCGCCAGCCGGAACAGGTTCTGGTTGGGAATGATGATCAGCGTGTCGACAACCTTCTGCAGGCTCTCGACGCCATCCTCGGCCTGACGCATCCGCTTGGCGCCCTCGAACTGGAACGGCTTGGTCACCACGCCCACGGTCAGCACGCCCAGTTCCCGCGCCGCCTGCGCGATGATCGGCGCCGCCCCGGTGCCGGTGCCGCCGCCCATGCCGGCGGTGATAAAGCACATATGCGCGCCGGCCAGGTGATCGACGATCTGTTCAATGCTTTCCTCGGCTGCCGCCGCGCCGACGCTGGCCCGCGCCCCGGCGCCCAGCCCCTCGGTCACTTTCACGCCCAGCTGGACCCGGCTTTCCGACTTGCTCTGCTGCAGGGCCTGCGCATCCGTGTTGGCAACCACGAAGTCAACACCGTCGAGTTCCTTCTCGATCATGTTGTTGACAGCGTTGCCGCCTGCCCCGCCGACGCCGAAAACGGTGATCCGAGGTTTCAAGTCTTCCTGTCCGGGCATCGAAAGGTTCAATGTCATGCTCTGTCCGCCTGTTGTTATACCCGCGCTCACGGGGTTTTTCTGCCTACTCAACGTTTATTATTAACGGGGTCGCGCGGAATCGTCACGAAAAAAAGCGGCTTTTGCCACAAAATATGGACAAAAACCGACCTAATTTTAGCGGTATCTTGCCACACGGGCCAGATTTTGCGGATTTCCCGGTTGCTGGCACAAAACGTCACGCGCCGGTCAGCGCGCTGCCGCCGTGACCGAAACCGAAATCGCTTGTGTCTGAGGGCCTGCCCGGTCCCCGATTGCTCCACCTGTTTGCTGGCGGTTATGCCGACATTAACCTGTCTCGCCGGGGCCGTCACCCCCGGTTTGATCCCTTTACCAGTTGTCCCGGAACCATTTGACCGCCCGTTTCAGCGATCGGGCCGGGTAGCGATCCACCGGGATCGCAAAGTCCCACCATTCATCCTGCGGATTGGCCGCGAACAGGCTCAGCCCGACCGCGCCGGAAAATCCCGGCCCGGTGGCCGACTGCGGCAGCCCGTGCACCCGCAAGGGGCGACCCAGACGCACCTGCTGGCCGAGGATACGGCTGGCCAGCCCGTCCAGCCCCATGATCTGGCTTGACCCTCCGGTCAGCACGATCTGCTGGCTGGGCAGGTGATCGAACCCGGCCGCATCCAGCCGCGCGCGCACCTCTTCCAGGATCTCTTCGACGCGCGGACGCATGATGCCGATCAGCTCGGCCCGGCTGACGGTGCGGCGGTCGTGTTCCCAGTCGCCGGTATCGCCGCCGATGTCGATCATGTCGCGGTCATCGGCCCCGGTGGCATGCACGCCGCCGCAGAACGTCTTGATCCGCTCGGCATTGGCCATCGGCACGCCCAGCCCCATCGAGATATCGCTGGTGACGTGGTTGCCGCCCATCCGCACGCTGTCGGCATAGATCATGTGTTTCTTCATGAAGATCGAAACGCTGGTCGACCCGCCGCCCATGTCGATACAGGCCGCGCCCAGCTCCTGTTCATCCTCGACCAACGATGAAATGCCCGACACATAGGCCGAAGAGGCGATACCGGCCAGTTCCAGGTCGCAGCGCTTGATACAATGCACCAGGTTCTGGATCGCGGCGGCGTCCACCGTCATCATATGCATGTCCACCGACAGCATGTTGCCCAGCTGCCCGCGCGGGTCGGCCAGGCCAGAGCGGTTGTCGAGCGCGAAATTCACCGGCTGCGCGTGCAGCACCTCGCGGCCGGCGCCGTATTCGGGCACGTCGCAATCGGCCAGAACGCGGGCGATCTCGTTCTCGGTGACGACCTGCCCTTCCAGTTCCACCGTCGCGTCCAGCCCGTAGGACCGCGGGTTGGCCCCCGAGAAACAGGCGATCACATGGTCGACCCGGATTTCCGCCATCTTCTGCGCCGCCTGCAGGGCGGTGCGAATGGCGCGCTCGGTCTCCTGCATGGCGTTGATCTCGCCGAACTGCACGCCGCGCGACCGGGTGGTCGCCGCGCCCACCACGCGAAACCCGCTTTGCCCGGCCAGCGACCCGATCGAGTTGTCCTCGCTCAGCTTGGCGGTGCCGTCGAACCGCAGCACAAGACAGGCAATCTTGGAACTGCCCACGTCCAGAATGGCCACCACACCCCGCTGCATCGCCTGGCGGCGCATCTGCCGCATCGCCCGCTGAGACTGATAGAGATCCGTCATCGCCTATTGCCCGCTTCCGTTTATTTTTCTGACTTTCCACCACTCCTGGACCGCGACCTCCGACATCCGCAATGTCGGTCGCGCGCCCAGCCGCATGTCGACCACCGCGACATCCCGCTCCAGCAGGTCCTGCACCTCGTTCAGCGCCAGCACCCGCTCCAGCGCCCGCACCGGGTTCTGCTCGGGCAGCAGGATCCGCTGATCCCGGTCCAGCACCACGTCCCAGCGCCGCTCGCCGATCCGCGCGACACCGCGCAGCCGGCCACCCAGCGGCCGCGCCGTCGCCAACAGCGTCAGCGCCTGCTGAACGTGTTTGTCCGCGCCGCGCCCCACGATCAGCGGCAGATCCGGGCGCGCCGAGCGCGCCGGCAGATCCGCAACATGCGCCCCGGTTTCGTCCAGCATCTCCACCCCGTCCCAGGTCCGCCAGACCACGACCGGCACCCGCTCGGTCACATCGATCTGCAGGATCCCGCCGGGCCGGATGCGCACGGTGGCCGTTTTCACCGGGTCCAGCCCGGTGATCATCGCGCGGATCTCCTCGGGGTCGAGGTCAAAGGAGCTGACCGGGAAATCCAGCGGCACGACCTCGCGGATGTCTTCGGCCAGGTCCTCGCCCGCGCCGTCGATCGCCATCAGGTTGACCATGAACTCGGGGCGCTCTTCGACGCTGGCCTTCAGCTCGGCCCAGAAATCGGTCAGCGCGTCGCGCCGGGTCTCGTTGGCGAGAAACCCGCTGGCCGCCGCGAAACACAGGCAGAACGGAATACCCACCCGCAGCCCCAGCCGGATCCCCGGAGTCAGCAGCCAGCGCTGCATCCGGTAGTTCAGGCGCGACGGCGCCGGATCGTGCGTCCCCTGCGCGCGTGACCGGCCTAGCGGTTGCATGATGCGTCCTCCACCATCCAGGCGCACATCTGACCGAATGTCATATCCGCCATGCCCGCCTGTTCCGGCGTCAGAGAGGTCGGCGTCATGCCGGGCTGCGTGTTGGTTTCCAGCAGGAACAGACCCTCGGCGCCCCGGCTGTCGTCCCAGCGGAAATCGGTGCGGCTGACACCGCGACAGCCCAGCACCCGGTGGGCGCGCAGGGCATAGTCCATGCACAGGTCAAAGATTTCGGACGGGATGTTCGCCGGCACCTCGTGGCGGGACCCGCCGGGCGCGTATTTCGCCTCGTAGTCGTACCAGCCCTCGGTGAAAATCTCGGTCACGCTCAGCGCCCGGTCGCCCATCACCGTGGTGGTCAGCTCGCGCCCCGGCACAAAGGTTTCGACCATCACGAACTCGGGCATCTCCGCGCTCAGCTGCGGCGGGCCGTTGGCCGCCTCGTGCACCAGGTACACCCCGACCGAGGATCCCTCGTTGTTGGGCTTGACCACATAAGGGGGCGCCATCACATGCCGCGCCATCACCTCGTCCTTGCAACGGATGATGCTGTCGACAACAGGCAACCCGGCGCCGCGATAGGCCGCCTTGGACCGTTCCTTGTCCATCGCCAGCGCCGAGGCCAGAACGCCGGAATGGGTATAGGGGATGCGCAGCCACTCCAGCATGCCCTGCACACAGCCGTCTTCGCCCCAGCGGCCATGCAGGGCGTTGAACACCACGTCCGGAGAAATGTCGCGCAGCCGTTCGCTCAGGTCCGGCCCAGCGTCCAGCTCGACCACCTCAAATCCTTCGCCCCTCAGTGCGGCAGCACATTCGCGCCCGCTGCTAAGCGACACTTCGCGTTCCGCCGAAGGGCCGCCCATCAATACCGCCACTTTGGGGGGTGTCCCGCTCGACTGACCCACCTGAGTGCCTCAATGTCCCGGAGCCTTTGCGGCCCGCTTGGTTTTCCGTTGATCCGGTGCTTTCGTTTTGCCTGTAAAAGCGCCGGTTCCGGCTTATGTTTCTTTGGTCGTTTCCGCGTGCCGTTCGCCCGCGTCATCCGGTGCCGGTTCGCCGACACGCATGATTTCCCATTCTAGCGTGATCCCGCTGGAATCGTAAACCTTTTTTCGCACCTGTTCGCCCAACCCTTCAAGATCCGCCGCCGTGGCATCGCCGGTGTTGATCATGAAGTTCGAGTGTTTCTCGCTCATCTGGGCCCCGCCCAGGCGCGCCCCCCGCAGCCCCGCCGCGTCGATCACCTTCCATGCCTTCAGGTCATGCACGTCGTCGTCGCGCCCGGTCGATGAAAACCCCGCCGGGTTGCGAAAGGTCGATCCAGCGCTGCGGTCGCGGGTCGGCTGGGTCTCGTCCCGCTTCTTCAGCTGCGCCGCCATCCGCTCGGCCAGCGCCTGCGGATCGCCCGCCGGCCCCTCGAACGTCGCCTCGACCAGCACGCAGCCCTCGGGCAGGTCGCTCTGCCGGTAGCGCAGGTTCAGATCGGCGGGCGTCAGCGTGATCACCTCGCCGCCGCGCGTCACCGCGCGGGCCGAAACCAGAACGTCGGCCACATAAGAGCCGTAGCAGCCCGCGTTCATCCGCACCGCGCCGCCAATGCTGCCGGGAATGGTCCGCAAAAAGGTCAGGTCGACCCCCGCCTCGGCCGCCCGCTTTGCCACATGCGCATCCAGCGCCGCCGCGCCCGCTGTCACCCGGTTGCCCGCCACTTCGATACCGTTGAACCCCCGGCCCAGCCGGATCACCGCCGCCCGCAACCCGCCGTCGCGCACGATCAGGTTCGATCCGACCCCCATCGGGAACACCGGCACGTCGCCGGGCAAGCGGGCCATGAACCGGCACAGGTCCTCCAGATCGGCGGGTTGCACCAGCACGTCCGCCGGCCCGCCCACGCGCAGCCATGTCAGGTCGCTCAGCGGCTTGTGCGGTGTCAGCCGGCCCCGCAGGTCGGGCCAGTCGCGCATCATTCCGCCCGGTTGCGCCGGGCCAGCGCAAGCCCCCCGACGCCGCCCATGATCGCGCCCAAAAGCGCCGGCAGCACGCCGCCGGTCAGTGTCGCAAACGGCAGGATGGCCGCCTCTTCCTCGCCCTCACCGATCATTGCCAGCCGCACCATCAGGTAAACGCCCACCGCCGAGATCGCCGCGATCAGGATCAGCACGTGGCGCGTGCCCAGGTACCGCCCGGTCAACACCCCCGCCAGCCCGCCCAGGGCCAGAACGGCCAGCGGTGCCAGCGCATAAACGGTCACGATATCCATGCGGTCCCCTCTTTGGTCTCGGTCGGTTTCATTTCGGCTTATTGCCAGTAACCTTGGCCCGTGTCCAACGGGTCAGGTAGATCACCGGCCAGCGCAGCACGCTCATCCCGGCCAGCAGCACCACCAACCCGATCCAGGGCCCGTTTTCATAGGTGACATAGCCCAGCAGAGGAATACCCAGACCGATCAGCACATAGGCCCGGCGCCAGTGGTTGTCCTTTGACGGCGTCATCGCCAGAACGTTTGCGGTGATCGCCCAGATACAGGCCAGGATCAAAGAGGTGCTCATTCCGCTTTCCCCTCTTTGGCACCGCCGCCCGTCCACTTGCGCCAGTAATACCGCAGCGGATTACGAAACATCGAGATAAAGGCCGCCAGCCCGGCAATCGCCGCCACCGGCCCGTGTTCATAGCCCAGAAAGCCGATCAGCACCGGCGCCGCCAGCAACAGCACGATACCGGGCGGAAACTGCCAGCGCATCGGCAACATGGCGACACCGGTCGCCACCAGCACCCAAAGCGCGGCCATCAGGATCGAAAGGCTCACAACTGGCCTCCTACAGCAACGGCCAACGCGGCCAGGGACAACACCAGACCCACCACAGGAACCGCCATAGGCACCCGAAAGGGCGCCTGCGGATCGCGACGTTTTTGCAGGATCAACGCCAGGTTGACCAGCACAAATACCGTCAGCAGGATCGAAGAGGTCACCTCGGCCAACGTCGCGAAGGGCACAAAGAGCGCCGCCAGCACCACCGCAGCACCGATCAGCAGCGTCGCCAGCACCGGCGTGCCGAACCGCGCGCTGGCGTGGTGAAACAGCGCCAGCGCCGGGCTGCGCCGGCCCAGCCCGAACAGCACCCGCGCCGCCATCACGATCTGCGCCAGCACCCCGTTCAGCGCGGCAAAGACCGCGATGCCCGACAGGAACTCGCCGCCGCCGCCCCGCGCGGATTGCCAGACCAGGGTCAGCGGGCTGCTGCTGCCCTGCAACTCGGAAACCGGCACCGCGCGCACCGCCGCCAGGCAGACCAGCGCATAGATGACCGATGTCAGCCCCAGCGAAATCAGGATCGCGCGCGGCATGGTCACCTCGGGCCGGTCGACCTCCTCGGCCATGTTGACGATGTCCTCGAACCCGATGAAGGCAAAGAAGGCCAGCACCGCGCCGAACCCCAGCCCGGTCCAGACAATCGGTTGCGGCGCGGCCCAGTCCGGCGATGGCGCCGCCGAGGCCCCGGCCCAGATCACCAGGCCCAGACCGGTCAGCTCGATCACCGTGAACAGGGCCGCCAGCGACAGGCTTTCCATCACCCCGATCACCGCCACCAGGGTCAGCGCCCCGCCCAGCGCCAGGATCGCAAGGGTCGGGTCGATGTCAATCGCCTGGGTCAGGTACCCGACCCCGCCCCGCAGCACCGCCCCCGCCGACACCGTGCCCGCCGCCACGATGGCCAGCCCGACCAGGATCGCCAGCGCCCGGCTGTTCAGCCCGACACCGACATAGGCCGCCTCGCCCGCGGCCTCGGGCAAGCGGGTGGAAAACTCCGCATAGCTCAGCGCGGTCGGCGCCGCGATGCAGCCCGCGACGACAAAGGACAAGGGCGCCCAGACGCCGGCATCGCCAACCACCGCGCCCACCAGCACATAAATGCCGGCCCCCACCATGACGCCCACGCCATAGGCGGTCAGCAACCCCAACCCGATCCGGCGTTTGAGGTGGTCCTCAGCCATCGGCACCTCCGCAGCCTCGCCCCCGGCCCCGTTTTCTTTGAAAGAAAACGGACCGGATTTTTTCAAAAAATCCGGCGCCAGGGACCATCGTCACGCCTCCTTCAACCGCGCCGGCAGACCGTTGGCCCAGGCGCTGATGGTACCGGCGCCGAGGCAGACCACCATGTCGCCCGGCTGGGTCTGCTCGCGCACCAGCCGCTCCAGGTCGTCCTCCGACTGCAGCGCGCGGGCGTGGCGGTGTCCGTGCCGGATCAGCCCGGCAACCAGATCGTCGCGGCTGGCGCCGGGGATCGGCGGCTCGCCGGCGGCAAAGACCTCGGCGATGGCGACCACGTCGGCCTCGTTGAAACAGGCGCAGAAATCGTCAAACAGTCCCGACAGCCGCGAATACCGGTGCGGCTGGTGCACCGCGATCACCCGGCCCTCGGTCGCCTGCCGCGCGGCCTTGAGCACGGCGGCGATTTCCACCGGGTGATGGCCGTAATCGTCGATGATGGTAACGCCGCCGACCTCGCCGACCTTGGTGAACCGGCGGTTCACCCCGCCGAAATTGGCCAGCGCGGTGCGGATCTCGTCCGCCTTCATGCCCAGGTGCCGCGCGACGGCCACCGCCGACAGCGCGTTCGACACGTTGTGATCGCCCGGCATCGGCAGGGTGCAGCCCTCGATCATCTTGCCCTCGGCCTGCAGCGCGACATCGAAATGCGCCACGCCTTTTTCATAGCGCAGATTGACCGCCCGCACGTCGGCCTGCGCGTTGAACCCATAGGTCACCACCCGGCGGTCGCTGATCCGGCCCACCAGTGCCTGCACCTCGGGGTGATCGGTGCAGCAGACCGCCAGCCCGTAGAACGGGATGTTGGACACGAAATCGTAAAACCCGTCGCGCAGGTTCTCGATGCTGCCCCAGTGCTCCATATGCTCGGGGTCGATATTGGTGACGATGGCCACGGTCGCGGGCAGCCGGTTGAAGGTGCCGTCGCTCTCGTCGGCCTCCACCACCATCCATTCGCCCTGCCCCATGCGCGCGTTCGATCCATAGGCGTGGATGATGCCGCCGTTGACCACCGTGGGGTCAAAATTGCCGGCGTCCAGCAGGGTGGCGACCATCGTGGTCGTCGTCGTCTTGCCGTGGGTGCCCGCCACCGCGATGTTGGACTTCAGCCGCATCAGCTCGGCCAGCATCTCGGCCCGGCGCACCACCGGCAGGCCCAGCCGCCGCGCCTCGTCCAGCTCCGGGTTGCCCGGCTTGATCGCCGAGGAAATCACCACCACCTCGGCATCGGCCAGGTTCTCGGCCCGCTGCCCTTCGAAGATATGCGCGCCCAGCCCCGCCAGCCGGTCGGTGATCTTGCTGGATTTCAGGTCCGATCCCTGCACCACATAGCCATGGTTCAGCAGCACCTCGGCGATGCCGGACATGCCGATGCCGCCGATGCCGACAAAATGAATGGGGCCGACGTCGCCGGGCAGTTTCGTGGCAGGTGTCATGCGGTCTCCTTTGCGGCCAGCTGTTCGACCAGCGCCACCAGACGGTCGGTGGCATCGGGTGCTCCGACGGACAGCGCCGCCTGCACCATCTGCAGCGCGCCCTGCGGGTTGGTCAGAATGGCGGCCATCTGCTCGGTCAGCGCCGAAACGTCAAGAGCGCTTTCCGGGATCAGGATCGACGCCCCCGCGTCAACCAGCCCGCGCGCATTGGCGGTCTGGTGATCGCCCGCCGCCGCGGCATAGGGGATCAGGATCGATGGCCGCCCGATCACCGTCAGATCGGCGATGGAGGATGCCCCGGCGCGGCTGATCACCAGCTGCGCCTCGGACATGCGCGCCGGCACATCGTGGAAAAACGGCTGGACGTCGGCGCTGATGCCATGCTCGGCATAAAACGCGGTGACCCGTTCGCCGTCCTCGGCACGCGCCTGGTGGCTGACCCGGATGTTACGGCGCAGCTCCTCGGGCAGCGCCGCCACCGCCGCCGGCACCACGTCCGACAGGATGCGCGCGCCCTGGCTGCCACCCATTACCAGCACCGACATCGGGTAATCGCCCGGCGGGATATAGGCCGCCCCGGCGCGCTCCAGCACCGCCCGGCGCACCGGGTTGCCCACATGTACCCCCTGCGCGCCCTCGGGCAGATCGGTCGGCCAGACACCGCAGGCCACCTGCGCCACACGGGGGGCGAAGATCTGGTTCACCCGGCCCAGCACGCCGTTCTGCTCATGGATCATGCGAGGCAGCTTCAGCAGCGTCGCCGCCCCCAGCGCCGGGATCGACGGATAGCCGCCGAACCCCACCACAACGGCGGGCCGGTCCCGGCGCATCGCACGCGCCATCCCCAGCACGCCCGCCGCGATCTTGGGCGCCACCATCGCCTTGGCCAGTGCCCCGCCGCGCGCGAAGGTGGCGCTTTGCACCTCGACGATCTCGGTGCTGTGCGGAAAGCCCCCGGTGTAACGCGCGCCGCGCGCATCCGTGCTCAGCCGCACCCGCCAGCCGCGGTTCAGCATCGCCTCGGCCAGCGCCTGCGCCGGAAACATGTGGCCGCCGGTCCCGCCAGCGGCCATGAGAAGGAGGGGTTGTGTCATCTGGGATCACCTGTCGTGACGGTCTGTGCGGCCGCTTCTGCAGAAAATCCGCCCCCGAGGCCAACCATTACCCGCGTCCGCGCAGAAAATCGCCGATCTCGCCCTGCGGCCGGGTCCTCGTGAAGGCCAGCAACATGCCCACGGCAATCCCGCCCGCGATCAGCGACGACCCGCCATAGCTCACGAACGGCAGCGTCATGCCCTTGGCCGGCAACAGCCGCACCGCAACGCCCATGTTGATCATCGCCTGCACACCGAACATGCAGGCGAGCCCGGTGCCCGCCAACCGGATGAACGGATCACGCTCGCGCATCAACCGCAGCAGCGACCGCACCACCACGCTGGCATAGAGCGCAATGATGATCAGCACCAGAACCAGCCCGTATTCCTCGGCCGCCACCGCGACGATGAAATCGGTATGGGCATCGGGCAGCGACCATTTCACCTGTCCCTCGCCGACGCCGACACCAAACAACCCGCCCTCGCGGATCGCGTTGGTGGCATAGCCCAGCTGCGTCGTCGGATCGACATCGGGGTTCAGGAACCCGTCGATGCGGCGCGCGAAATGTTCGGAACTGGAATAGGCCACGGTGCCGGCCAGAACCACCACCCCGGCCATGGCCACCAGCAACACCATCGGCGCGCCGGCGACAAAATACATCACGCCCCAGCCGAACAGCACCAGACAGGCCTGGCCGAAATCGGGCTGCATCACCAGCATGCCAACAATGGTCACGCACAGGATGAACGACCACAGCTTGCCCGGCGGGCCGTTGATCTGCTGGCTGGCCGACAGCATCCAGGCCGCCACCACCACGAACCCGGGTTTGAGGAACTCCGACGGCTGCACGCTGGCAAAGCCCAGCGAATACCACCGCACCGCGCCCTTGCCGAAATCGGTGCCCAGAAACGGCAGCAGCGCCAGCGCCACAAAGGCGCCGAGAAAGCCAAGCACCGCCAGCCGCCGCACCAGAACCGGCGACATCATCGAGGTCAGCAGCATCGCCAACAGCGCCGCGCCACCGAAAATCGCCTGTTTCTCGACATAGTGGAACGGATCGAACCCGTTGCGCGACGCCAGCGGCGGCGATGCCGCAAGCCCCAGCAACAGCCCGATCGCGAACAGGATCAGGACACAGGTCATCGACCATTTGTCCAATGTCCGCCACCACTTGGGTAGAATCGGTTCGCCGTCCCTCTCGGGGACCGCGCCATACACCATCTCAGTCATGGTTTGCCGCCTCGTGCCTCTGCTCTGCCCCGTTTGTCGGGGTCTCGCGGCAAAGACTACATGCAAAAGCGGATTCAGACCAGAGTCTTCCTCTTGCGCTCGGGGGCAAACCGCGTCACCCCAAGGGCCATGCGATACGATACCGTCATCCTCGGCGCCGGCGCCGCCGGCCTGATGTGCGCCACCCAGACGGGCGGGCGCACGCTGGTGATTGACCACGCCCGCGCACCCGGCGAAAAAATCCGCATCTCCGGCGGCGGCCGCTGCAACTTTACCAACATGTACGCAGGCCCCGAGAATTTCCTGTCGGAAAACCCGCATTTCTGCAAATCGGCGCTGGCCCGCTATACCCAGTGGGATTTCATCGCCCTGGTCGACCGCCATGGCATCGCCTGGCATGAAAAGACGCTGGGCCAGCTGTTCTGCGACGGCTCCGCCAGGCAGATCGTGGCGATGCTCGTCGAGGAAATCACCCGCGCCGGGGCCGATCTGTGGCTGCAGACCACACTGGCCGACCTGCGCCGGACCGAGGATGGCTTTGCCCTGGCCGTCGACCGCGACGGGCAGCGGCAAACCCTCACCTGCCGCAACCTCGTGCTGGCCACCGGGGGCAAGTCGATCCCCAAGATGGGCGCGACCGGGCTCGCTTATGACATCGCCCGCCAGTTCGGCCTGCCGGTCACCGACACCCGCGCCGGGCTGGTGCCCTTCACCTTTCCCGAAGGCCGGTTCAAACCGCTGGCGGGCGTGTCGCTGCCCGTGCGGCTGTCAACCGGCGCTACCAGCTTTGACGAGGCGCTGCTGTTCACCCATCGCGGCCTGTCCGGCCCGGCGGTGCTGCAAATCTCCTCCTACTGGCGCGAGGGGCAGGAGATCGCCGTGAACCTGCTGCCGGACACCGACCTGATGGCCACCCTGCGCGCCGAACGGGCCACCAATGGCCGACGGCAGACCGCCACCGTGCTGTCGGGCCTGCTGCCCGCCCGGCTGGTCGAAGACCTCGCCCCCACCCTGCCCGCGCAGGGACGGCTGGCCGATCAACCCGACATCGCGCTGGCCGCGCTCTGCGACGCGCTCAACCACTGGCGGCTGACCCCCTCGGGCACCGAAGGCTACCGCACCGCCGAGGTCACGCTGGGCGGCATCTCAACCGATGCGCTGTCCTCGCGCAGCATGGAGGCCACTGCCGTACCCGGTCTCTACGCCATCGGCGAGGCGGTCGATGTGACCGGCTGGCTCGGCGGCTACAATTTCCAGTGGGCCTGGTCGTCGGGGCATGCGGCGGGGCAGGCCATCGCGCAGGCGTCGCGCGGGCTTGAAACTCGCCCCCAAGCTACTTAGACAGACGGTTGCGGCCGTGGTGCGCCGGACCTGTCCGGGCCCGGAACCGGGCGTGCCGAAACGGCGCCGGATGCGGGCGTGATGGAATGGTAGACATATCAGACTTAAAATCTGAAGGGGATTTCCCCGTGTGGGTTCGAGTCCCACCGCCCGCACCACCAATCCCGAAAATGACCCGAATTTCAGATGGCTGGGCCGCCACGGGCATTAGAAAAAACGGGCGCTCAACCACAGATGGGAGCGCCCGGATTTGCCAGAGCCGTTGTTACTCGACAGCATGAATAATGGTGGGTGATAAGAGATTTGAACTCCTGACATCTTCGATGTGAACGAAGCGCTCTACCACTGAGCTAATCACCCATTTCGCCGGGATTTACCCAATGCTGCGGCGGCGTGCAAGGGCTAAGGCGGGGATTTTTCGTCTCCCCGCCGATCCCGCCGTCATATCCGTCGCCGCGCCGCGCTCACTCCGCGGCTTCGGCGGCCGCCCCGGTGTCGTCGGGGGCCAGGTCGTCCTCCTGCGGAGCGCCATCGTCGTCGTCGTCATCGCCCTGCGCCGACAGGCTCTGCCGGATCTTGCAGACGATCACCCGGCCGTTGCTTTTCTCTTCGGCGCGGTTGATGCGCAGCTTGCCCAGCGGCTGCAGGTTCAACTCGCGACCCTCGGCGATGGCCTCGCCCAGCACCGCCAGCATGGCCTCGACCACCGGCTTGGCGAATTTCTTCTTGATGTCCGAGCGTTCGACCACGAGGTCGATCAGCTCTTTCTTCTTCATGTCCGGCTCGGCGACCACCGGTTCGCTCACCGTCACCACCTTGGGCGTCGCCGGTTCCGCCAGCACGGCATCCTCGGTGGCGATATCCTCGGTCGTGATATCCTCGGTTTCTGGCGCCTCCTTCTTCGCGGCGCTGGCCGCTTTGGGCGCGCTCTTGCGTGCTGACGTCGACGTCTTCCTGCTCGTAGCCATTATGGCCCCCTGTGTTCTGCCTCGTTCTGCCTCGCCGGACCATAGCCGGTTTCAGGCCGAATTTCCACTGATGTGGACAGATTTACGCAGTATTTGCCGACAAACGTCAATATCTGGTGCAGCCCGGCCCGCCCATGCCGCTGGATCCGGCAAAAACAATCGGGGCGGAGGAAACCCCCCGCCCCGCTGCAATCCGTCAGTCTGCCGTGATCAGTGCGCGATGGCCGAGGCCCCGTCGCCGCCACCGATGGCCGCGCGGGCCGCCGCCGCCTCTTCCTCGGCGGCCTCGTCCCACTCGACCGGCTCCGGCTGGCGCACCAGCGCGTGCTGCAGCACCTCCGAGACATGGCTGACCGGGATGATGGTCAGCCCTTCCTTCACGTTGTCCGGGATCTCGGGCAGGTCCTTCTCGTTTTCCTGCGGGATCAGCACCGTGGTGATGCCGCCACGCAGCGCCGCCAGCAGCTTTTCCTTGAGCCCGCCGATGGCCAGCGCATTGCCGCGCAGGGTGACCTCGCCGGTCATGGCGATGTCCTTGCGCACCGGGATCTGCGTCAGCACCGACACGATCGAGGTCACCATGGCCAGACCCGCGCTCGGCCCGTCCTTGGGCGTCGCCCCCTCGGGCACGTGCACGTGGATGTCCCAGCGCTCGAACCGGGGCGGCTTGATGCCCAGCTGCGGGCTGATCGAACGGACATAGCTCGACGCCGCGTCGATCGATTCCTTCATCACGTCGCCCAGCTTGCCGGTGGTCTTCATCCGGCCCTTGCCCGGCAGCCGCAGCGCCTCGATGTTCAGCAGCTCGCCGCCGACGGATGTATAGGCCAGCCCGGTGACCACACCGATCTGATCCTTTTCCTCGGCCAGACCATAGCGGTACTTCTGCACACCCAGGAAATCACCCAGGTTGTCGGGCGTCACCGTGACGCTGTCGGTTTCCTTCTTGATGATCTTGGTCAGCGACTTCCGCGCCACCTTGGCGATCTCGCGCTCCAGGTTCCGCACACCGGCCTCGCGGGTATAGAGCCGGATGATGTCGGTCAGCGCCGCGTCGGTCAGCTCGAACTCCTTGGCCTTCAGCCCGTGGTTCTTGACCTGCTTGCCGATCAGGTGCTGCCTGGCGATCTCGCGCTTTTCATCCTCGGTATAGCCCGCCAGCGGAATGATCTCCATCCGGTCCAGCAGCGGCCCGGGCATGTTGTAGCTGTTCGACGTGGTCAGGAACATCACGTTCGACAGGTCGTATTCGACCTCCAGATAGTGATCCATGAACGTGTTGTTCTGTTCCGGGTCCAGCACCTCCAGCATGGCCGACGCCGGGTCGCCCCGGAAATCCTGCCCCATCTTGTCGATTTCATCGAGCAGGATCAGCGGGTTGGTGGTTTTCGCCTTTTTCAGCGCCTGGATGATCTTGCCCGGCATCGAGCCGATATAGGTGCGCCGGTGACCCCGGATCTCGGATTCGTCGCGCACGCCACCCAGCGAAATGCGGATGAACTCGCGGCCCGTGGCCCGTGCCACCGATTTGCCCAGCGACGTCTTGCCGACGCCCGGCGGGCCGACCAGGCACATGATCGGGCCTTTCATCTTCTTCGACCGCTGCTGCACCGCCAGGTATTCGACGATCCGCTCCTTGACCTTCTCCAACCCGTAGTGATCGGCGTCCAGGATCTCCTGCGCGCGGCCCAGATCCTTTTTCACGCGGGATTTGGTGCCCCACGGGATCGACAGCATCCAGTCGAGATAGTTGCGCACCACCGTGGCCTCGGCGCTCATCGGCGACATGTTCTTGAGCTTCTTCAGCTCGGCCTCGGCCTTCTCGCGCGCCTCCTTGCTCAGCTTGGTCTCGGCGATCTTGGCTTCCAGCTCGGCAACTTCGCCTTCGCCGTCCTCGCCATCGCCCAGCTCCTTCTGAATGGCCTTCATCTGCTCATTCAGGTAGTATTCGCGCTGGGTCTTCTCCATCTGGCTCTTGACGCGGGTCTTGATCTTTTTCTCGACCTGCAG
Source organism: Seohaeicola saemankumensis (assembly GCF_020171285.1). Lineage (GTDB taxonomy): Bacteria > Pseudomonadota > Alphaproteobacteria > Rhodobacterales > Rhodobacteraceae > JAIUZI01. Next base: position 576,775 of record NZ_JAIUZI010000001.1, on the reverse strand, counting down.
AACGCTCATCTCGCCCTGCATCAGCCCGTAAACCTTCTCCAGCCGCTCGCTCACGCTCAGCGTCTCCAGCAGGTCCTGCTTCTGCTCGACCTCGATGCCCAGATGCCCGGCGACCAGATCGGCCAGCTTGGCCGGTTCGGTGGATTCGCCCACCGCCGCCAGCGCCTCTTCGGGGATGTTCTTGCGCACCTTGGAATAGCGCTCGAACTCGTCGCCCACCGTGCGCAGCAGCGCCTCGGTGGTGGTCACGTCTCCCGGCATCTCGGTCAGATACTCGGCGCGCGCCTCAAAGAAACTTTCGTTGTCCAGGAACTCGGTGATCCGCACCCGTGCCACGCCTTCGACCAGCACCTTGACGGTGCCGTCGGGCAGCTTCAGCAGTTGCAGCACGTTGGCCAGCACGCCAGCCTTGTAGATCCCGTCGGTTTCGGGATCGTCGACCGAGGCGTCGATCTGGCTCGACAGCAGGATCTGCTTGTCATCCGCCATGACCTCTTCCAGCGCCCGGACGGATTTTTCGCGGCCCACGAACAGCGGCACGATCATGTGCGGGAACACCACGATATCGCGCAGCGGCAGGACCGGATAGGAGGAGTTGAGGGGCTCTTGCATGCTATTTCCTTGTATCTGGCAAGACGGCGCGGGTCCCTGAACAGGCAACCTTGGGCCATCTCCACTCTCGGAGGGATGAAATGGGGCTTATCGCTGCCGATTTCAACATCCCGCCTGTCTCGACTGGCTCTCAGAATGGCGGCTGGGCCGGGAAACCGCAAGCGGTCAAATGGGTTTTGCCCGGTTGCCGATACCGCGACAAAAGCATACCGCCCGCTTTATTGTCGCCCAGCCCCGGACAGTCGCACATTCTGTCCGCACCCCTCTCCGAAACCGCACGCGGCCTCTTGCACCGCCAGACTCAAAACCGTTATCATGCGAACAATTCGTTAATCGGGGATTTGTTATGGGTACTGCCGCGCTTTTTCTTGTCTTGGCCGTTTTTCTGGGACTGGCACTGTCGATCGACAGCGACGAGGATCCCATCGTGCCCCCCGAAAGCCTGTAACGGCGTCCCGGCCAACCGCCCCAGCCTGACCCCAGCCCGCGCATTGCACACGGCAAGGCGACAATACGCCCTCGATTTGGACGATTGTTTTCAAAGCGTTGGTAATGCCACGCCTTTTCGGAAAATCTTTTGCCTCAGGGCCCCTTCATAAGGTAAAATTTTACATGTTGCCATTTGGGATTTCACGTTATGGGTGCCTCTCCTTGGATCATCGGTTTCATGGTCATCTTGATGATCGCGCTGCTCGTTGACATCTATGACGAAGAAGACGAAGCGCCCGCCGACCCGCCCAGCCTCTGAGCCTGCCTGCCACGCGCGACCTGCCCCCCGAACCGGAGCTGACCCTTGGCCAAGCTCAGTGTAATTGTTCCGTTCTACGATGAGACCGCCTATCTGCGCAGCGCCCTGAACTCGATCCGCGCCCAGCGCATCGACGGCGTGCAGATCGTGGTGGTCAACGACAACCCCGACCGGTTTTCCGCCGATGACCTCGCCACGCTCACCGCCGGTACCGGCGCCGAGGTGATCTGCCATGACCGCAACCGGGGGCTGTCGGCGGCGCGCAACACCGGGATGCGGGCGGCGCGGGGCCGCTACGTGGGCTTTCTCGACGCAGATGACTACTACGCGCTCGGCGGTCTGGCACAGCAACTGTCCACCGCCTGGGACACCGAGGCCTGCATCACCCATGCCCAGGCCCGGTTTACCGAAATCGGCAGCGCCATCCCCCATGTCCTGCCCCGCGACGACACCTTCTTTGGCACCGCCCGCACCGCGCAGGGGCTGCTGCGCGCCGAAGAGGCGCAGTTCATCACCTCGTCCTGGTCCAGCCTCTATGCCCGCGACTTCCTGATCGACAACGATCTCTGGTTCGACCCCGAACAGACCAAGTTCGAGGACCGGCTGTTCGTGCTGCAATCGATCTGCCGGGCGCGCAAGCTGGCCTTTACCGGCGAACCGGCGCGGATCTGGCGCGGTCGGGCCGGGTCGATCTCGGTGTCGGGCACCACCCCCGACACCCACCGGCTACAGGTCCAGCTGCTTGAAAAATGCATGGGTGTGATCCGGGCCGAGGTCGCCGCCGACCACCTGCCGCCCCGCTTCGAGAAACGCGAATTGTTCAACACCGTGTCGCGTCTGATCTGGGACATGGATGTGGTCGCCGCCATCGCCACCGGCGACGATCCCCTCTATGCCGACCTCGCGCCGCGCATTTCGGCGCTGCTCGGCGACGACAGCTTCGGCCACGCGATCTTCGACGACCCGGTGCTCGCCCCGATCAGCCGCGTCGGCATGACCACGCGCAAGGGGCGCATCACCCGGACCGATTTCTTTGCCGTCCACAAGGCGCTGCGCGGCGGTGATTTCGCCCAGGCCCACGACATCCTGCAGGCCAGCCGCCCCCGGCCCGCCGCACCGCCCCGCGTGAACCGCCGCCAGGCCCGCCGCCTGGTGCTGCACCTGGGCCTGCACAAGACCGGCACCACCCATATCCAGCACCATTTGCTGCGCCACGGCGCCCGGCTGGCCGCGCAGGGCGTGCTGGTGCCGGCGACCGGCTTTGATGAACCCGGCCAGCACCCCCGCCCCGGCGCCACGCCCGGCCACCAGGGGCTGGCCGCCGCGCTGCGCCGCAACCAGACCGGCCTGTTCGACCAGCTGCGCGAGGAAATCCACCGCAACCGCGCCGACACCGTCGTGCTGTCCTGCGAAAACCTCGCCTTTCCCGCCCTCGACAACCGGGACGAGCTGGTGGCGCGCCTCGCCGCCCAACTGGGCCGGTTCGACCGGGTCGACCTGCTGGCGCTGGCCCGCCGCCCCGACAGCTACGCCGAGGCGTTCTACCGCGAACGGGTCTGCGGCGGCATGCGCCGGACACCGGGCGGCATCGGCGCCTTCCTCGTCGACAACGCCGCCGCCCTGACCGATTGGGACCAGCTGTTCCGCCCCTTCGAAGAGGCCTTCGCCACCCGCGTGACCCTGGCGGATTTCGATGCCCTGCGCGGTGATGCGCTCTGGCCCGGTTTCACCGAACTGGCCGGGCTGCCATCCGACCTTCCGGGCCTCGACGCGCCGCGCTACCCGACGCCGGACACCGAAACCGTCCTGCTGGTCGAACTGATGAACGCGCTGGTCCCCGACCAGTCCCGCCGGCGCGAGCTGTTGCAGGCGTGGTTCACCCTCAACCCCGACCCCGCCGCGACGGACCAGAGCCTGCTGCCGCCCGCCGCCCGCGCCGCGCTGCTGGACCAGTGGCAGGACCGCTCCGCCGCCTTTGCCGCCGAACGCGGCTACGCCCCCGACCTGTCGGCGGCCCGCGCCGCGCTGGCGCAGGAACACTGGCAGCCCCCCGGCCCGGTCGCCCCGGACAAACTGCGCGACCTGATCGACGCCGCCGCCCAGGCCGCCCCGACCGCGCCGCGCCTGCCGCAGCATCCCGGCCCGGCGCGCACGCCCGGCGAGATGTCGCTGACCATCCGCCTGCGGCCCTGGGCCGCCGGTCTGGTGCGCCGTACGCGCGGGCTCGCCCGGCGCTGAGCCGCGCCCCAATGGGACGGCGGGCGGGGCGCCTTGGCCGCAGGCCAACAGCGCCGCCCGTCCGTCACAGCGGCTCGATATCCCCCTGCGCGCGGCCCGCATGAAATTCCACCTCCCAGGCGGCAAACCGCCCCTCGGCAATTGCCGCCCGCATCCCCGCCATCAGGTCCTGGTAATACTGCAGGTTGTGCCAGGTCAGCAGCATGCCGGAAATCATCTCCTGGCTGCGGAACACGTGATGCAGATAGGCGCGGCTATAGCTCCGGCAGGCCGGGCAGCTGCAATTCTCGTCCAAGGGGCGCGGATCATCCGCATGGCGCGCGTTCTTGATGTTGACCACCCCGTGACGGGTAAACACCTGCCCCGTCCGCCCCGAGCGGCTGGGCAGCACACAGTCCATCATGTCGATGCCGCGCTTGACGGCGCCGACGATATCGTCGGGCTTGCCCACCCCCATCAGGTAACGCGGCTTGTCCTCGGGCAACATGCCGGGCGCGAAATCGAGACAGCCGAACATCGCCTCTTGCCCCTCGCCCACCGCCAAACCACCCACCGCGTAGCCGTCAAAACCGATCTCGCGCAGCGCCTCGGCGCTTTCCGCGCGGAAATCCTGCTCCAACCCGCCCTGCTGAATCCCAAACAGCGCATGCCCCGGCCGGTCGCCGAACGCCTCCCGCGACCGCGCCGCCCAGCGCATCGACAGCCGCATCGATTCCGCGATCCGGTCGCGATCCGCCGGCAGCGCCGGACATTCGTCAAAACACATGACGATGTCGCTGCCCAACAGCTTCTGGATCTCCATCGACCGCTCCGGCGTCAGCGCATGTTTCGACCCGTCGATGTGGGATTTGAACGTCACCCCCTCCTCGGTCAGCTTGCGCAGACCGGCCAGCGACATCACCTGGAACCCGCCCGAATCCGTCAAAATCGGCTTCGACCAGTTCATGAACCTGTGCAGCCCGCCCAGCCGGTCAATCCGCTCCGCCGTCGGCCGCAGCATCAGGTGATAGGTATTGCCCAGCAGGATATCGGCCCCCGTCGCCGCCACGCTTTCCGGCAGCATCGCCTTGACCGTCGCCGCCGTCCCCACCGGCATAAAGGCCGGCGTGCGGATATCCCCGCGGGCGGTATGGATGACACCGGTCCGGGCCGTTCCGTCGGTTTTTTGCAGGTCGAATGAGAATGCGCTAGGCATGGCAGGCCCTCGTGTTGTATCGCCGCTTTCTGCGCCAAAACAAACCAATTGCCAAGGAGCCCCCATGACAGATCCCCAGCCCCTCACCTTCGGATGGGAAGAATGGGTCGCCCTGCCCGGCCTCGGCCTGCCCGCGATCAGCGCCAAGGTCGACACCGGCGCGCGCACCTCGGCGCTGCATGCCTCTGAAATCGAGCTTTTCGGCCCCTCCTCCGCCCCCAAGGTGCGCTTTGCCGTCCACCCGATCCCGGGCCGCGACGACCTGTCGATCCCCTGCTCGGCGCTGGTCACCGACCGGCGCGAGGTGACCTCCTCCAACGGCGAATCGGAACTGCGCTACGTGATCTCCACCCTGCTCGAGGTCGCCGGCCAAAGCTGGCCGATCGACATCACGCTGACCAACCGGTCCGGCATGGCCAGCCGCATGCTGCTGGGCCGGCAGGCGCTGACCGACCATATCTCGATCTCGCCCACAGAACGGCACCTGCAGCCGGAACTCAGCTATGACGTCTACCATTCCGCCCGCATGCGCCAGGTCCAGCCGAAACGCGCCCTGCGCATTGCCGTGCTCAGCCGCGAAAACAACTACTCCACCCGCCGCCTGGTCGAGGCCGGCGAGGCGCGCGGCCACACGGTCGAGGTGATCGACACCACCCGCTGCTACATGGCGATCAACTCGCTTGCTCCGGAAGTCCACTATGACGGCAAACGCCTGCCCCGCTACGACGCGGTGATCCCGCGCATCGGCGCCTCGATCACGCCTTACGGCACCGCCGTGATCCGCCAGTTCGAAACCACCGGCACCTTCTGCGTCAATGGCTCCGCCGGCATCACCGCCAGCCGCGACAAGCTGCACGCGCATCAGGTGCTGGCCCGCCACAAGATCGGCATGCCGTCGACCGCCTTTGCCGCCTCGCCCAAGGACACCGCCAACCTGATCGGCCTGGTCGGCAACGCGCCGCTGATCGTGAAACTGCTGGAAAGCACGCAAGGAAAAGGCGTAGTGCTGGCCGAAACCAAAAAGGCCGCCGAATCCGTGATCTCCGCCTTTCGCGGGCTCAAGGCCAACTTCCTGGTGCAGCATTTCGTCAAGGAAGCGGCGGGCGAAGACATCCGCTGCCTGGTGATCGGCGGCAAGGTGGTCGCCGCGATGAAACGCACCGGCGCCGATGGCGATTTCCGCTCCAACCTGCACCAGGGCGGCAGCGCCACCGTCACCCGCATCAGCCGCGAAGAACGCGACATCGCCACCCGCGCCGCCCGCGCCTTTGGGTTGAACATGGCCGGCGTCGACCTGCTGCGGTCGGACGAAGGCCCCAAGGTGCTCGAGGTCAACTCCTCCCCCGGCTTCGAAGGCATCGAACGCGCCAGCGGCAAGGATGTCGTCGCCAAGCTCTACGACGAAATCGAACTCAAGGTCCGCCCCACCCCGGCCCGCCGCCGCAAACCCGCCGCCACCCGCGCCGGGACAAGCTGACGCGCGCTATTTCCCGATGATCGCCGCCTGCCCGGCATCCAGGATCTGCAGCGACTTCTCCAGCTCCGCGCGGCGCGCGTCAAAGGCCTTCAGCGCCTCTTCGATACGGCGCTGCAGGGCCTCCGGCTCGGTCAGTGTCCCCTTCTGCAGATCGTCCATCAACTCGGTGATCTCCGAGTTGAACAGCCTCTGAACTTCCCCGAACTCGTAACGATAGCTCTCCACCGGCGTCAGCCGGTCCTGCACGTCGTTGCGAAATGCCCGCTGCGCCGAAGGCGAACTCTCGTTGCTATACCTCGAACTCTCCTTCTGCAGCCGCTCCAGCATCGCGATCACCCCGTCATAGGTGACCATGATCGTCTCGTGGCGCGCCTCGCGCAGGGCAGTGAGCCGCGCGACCAGGCCTTCGTGCTCCGCCTGCGCCGCCGCCAGATCCCCACGGACACGGATCAGGTCGGCCTCCGCGTCCCCATGCCTGCCGCGCCACAGTTCCACATCGCTTTCCGCCTGCGTCCGAGCCGCCTCGCAGGTGGCCAGCCGCCCGTCCAGCCCCGTCACCCGTTCCTCTGACCCCGCCGCCCCGGCGCCGCACGCCGCCAGGTCCGCCGCAGCGGCATCCGCCTTCGCACTCGCCGCATTGCGCTCTTGGGTCAGGGCGGCGATCTGCCCTTCCAGTTGTGCCACGAGCGTAGGATCCTCCACCGTCAAACACCACGTGGCGATGGACGCGGCAATGCCGCCAAGCACCGCTGTTACTAGGGGATGCGAGAATATTGCCATACGTCCGTGCCTCACTTGCTTCGATCGTCGTGATCACGTGTATCGCCCGCGCCCGCGCCCGCGCCTCCGCCGTCCGTCCCCTCAGGCTGCACGACATCCGCCGCGCCGTGATTGTTCAATCCGCCTGCCATGAAATGCCCTCCTGCAAAATCCCTGCGGCCCAAATGCCATTCGCGGGCCCGAAATACATTGCCCGCCCCGGAAACATCCCCGCAACGACCAGAGCCGTCAAGCAGAACCCGCCGCCACCAAACCCGTTGCCTTTGCACGGGCTTTGCCCCGATAATCGGCTTGAAACCATAACGATCAAACCCCAATTGTATACAATCGCATACACCCCATGGAGCCATTTATGACCGAAGACGACATCATTGGCCTGATCTCGGGCAACATCCTCTACCTCCTCGGCGCCGTCCTGCTTGTCGTCATCGTCCTCAAGGGCGTCCGCATCGTGCCACAGGCCGAGAAATACGTCGTCGAACGCTTCGGCCGGCTGCACGCCGTGCTGGGCCCCGGCATCAACTTCGTCGTGCCCTTCCTCGACGTGGTCAAACACCGCATCTCGATCCTCGAACGCCAGCTGCCCACCGCCAGCCAGGACGCCATCACCAAGGACAACGTGCTGGTACAGGTCGAAACCTCGGTGTTCTACCGCATCCTCGAACCGGAAAAGACCGTCTACCGCATCCGCGACGTCGACGCGGCAATCGCCACCACCGTCGCCGGCATCGTCCGCGCCGAGATCGGCAAGATGGACCTGGACGAGGTGCAGTCCAACCGCGCCCAGCTGATCAGCTCGATCCAGACCAGCGTCGAAGACGCCGTCGACAACTGGGGGATCGAGGTCACCCGCGCCGAGATCCTCGACGTCAACCTCGACCAGGCCACCCGCGAGGCGATGCTGCAACAGCTCAACGCCGAACGCGCCCGCCGCGCCCAGGTGACCGAGGCCGAAGGCTCCAAACGCGCCGTCGAACTCGCCGCCGACGCCGAACTCTATGCCGCCGAACAAAAGGCCAAGGCCCGCCGCATCCAGGCCGAGGCCGAGGCCTACGCCACCCAGGTGGTCGCCCGCGCCATCGCAGAACACGGCATCGAGGCGGCGCAATACCAGGTCGCGCTGAAACAGGTCGAGGCGCTGAACGCGCTCGGCAACGGCGAGGGCAAACAGACCATCGTGCTGCCCGCCAACGCGATCGAGGCCTTCGGAGACGCCTTTTCCATGCTGCGGGGGGCGCGCTGATGGACACCGCGCTCTGGTCGCTCTGGTGGGTCTGGATGGCCGCCGCGCTGGTGCTCGGCATCCTCGAGGTGCTGCTGCCCGGCTTCGTCTTCCTCGGCTTCGCCATCGCCGCCGCCGCCGTCGGGCTGATCCTGCTTAACACCGGCGCCGCGCTAGGTCTGCCGGTGCTGCTGCTGATCTGGGCCGCGCTCTCGCTGGTGGCCTGGCTGATCCTGCGCCGCCTCTTCGCCCTGCCCAAGGGCCAGGTCAAAACCTTCGACCACGACATCAACGACTGACGCCCGGTTCCGCCCCGGTTCCGGCCCCCAACGGGACGGCGGGCGGGGCGACCGCGCCAGCGGGAGCGCCGACCCGCCGACCAGTCGAACAGACGTCCCGCCACCCCGCCAAACCACCCGATCCCGCATGGGTTGTTCCCACACGCCTCATAATCGCCTAAGCTGGCGGAATTGATCTGATCCATTCCACCCCAAGGCATTCCCCGTGACCGATCCCGTCACCCGCATCAACGCCCTCACCGCCAACGCCCGCAGCACCTGGTTCGCCCTGCTCTCGGTGCTGCTCTTCGTCGGCATCACCCTGATGGGGGTCGAGCATATCGACTTCTACGGCGTCGACCGCGCCACCCAGCTGCCGCTGATCAACGTCGCGGTCCCCACCCCGCTCTTCTTCTACGCCGCACCGATCCTCACCGCCGCCGTCTACGGCTACTTCCACCTCTACCTGATCCGCCTCTGGGACGCGCTCGGCGCCGCGCCCGCCCGCGTCAACGGCGACCGCCTCGGCGATACGATCTCGCCGTGGCTGGTCACCGACGCCGCGCTCTACCTGCGCCTGCGCCTGCGCGGCGACAACTGCGCCACCCCCCGCACGATGGAGTCCGCCTCGATGCTCGGCAACATCGCGCTGGCCTGGGGCTTTGGCCCCGTCATCCTCGGCTTTCTCTGGCACGCCTCGATGCCCGCCCGGCAATGGGAGATGACCCTGATCGCCGGAGCCTTCCTGCTCGCTGCCCTGGCCTCGGGCGCCGCCAGCTTCGCCGCCCTGATCCTGCGCATGAAACACACGAGCCCCGACCGCAGCACCAGCATCTGGTCTATGACCTGGGCAAAGGGCGTCTCCCTCGTCCTCCTGCCGGGAATTCTTTTCTACGGCTACCAAAGCACCAGCGGATCCCCCGACCGCCTCGCGCGCCTCGACCTCTCCGGCCAGGACCTCGTCGAACACCCCGCCACCTGGCTCCCCTACCCCATCGCCCGCAAGGACTTCCTCGCCACATGGTGCAAGCGCGAGAATATCACGGACTGCGCTGACCTCGGCGACCGGCAGCAGGAATTCGACGCCGAATGGCGCACCCGCCGCAGCGCCGCTCTCGCCGCGCTCAAGAAACCCCATTGGAACGGCAGCGCCAACGGCGAACCCGACCTGCGCGGCGCCGATCTCTCCCGAGCGTTTCTCGCCGGGACAGACCTCAGCGAGGCGCAAATGCAGCGGTCAGACCTCAGCACGGCGCAGATGGAGGGGACAGACTTCAGCGGGGCGCAGATGGAGGGGGCAGACCTCAGCACGGCGCAGATGGAGGGGGCAGACCTCAGCATGGCGCAGATGCAGGGGGCAGTCCTCACTGGGGCGCAGATGCAGGGGGCAGTCCTCCGCGAGGCGCAGATGGAGGGGGCAGTCCTTTGGGGCGCGCAGATGGAGGGGGCAGTCCTCACTGGGGCGCATATGCAAGGGGCAGACTTCAGCGGGGCGCAGATGGAGGGGGCAGTCCTCTGGGGGGCGCAGATGCAGGGGGCAGACTTCAGCGGGGCGCAGATGGAGGAGGCAGCCCTCAGCAGGGCGCAGATGGAGGGGGCAGTCCTCTGGGGGGCGAAGATGCAGGGGGCAGACCTCTGGGGCGCGCAGATGGAGGGGGCAGACCTCAGCAGGGCGCTCTTGACTGGAACGGCGAAAAAGTTGGACCTGTTACACTCCACAAACCTCAGCGCGAGTACAAACTATGGAGGCGCGCTGAGGTTTATGGACTTAACCAAAACCAAATTCGACAGCCAAACCGACTGGTCCAACGCCTTTTTCGATGTCTCCGTTATCGTGCCACCAAATTGGCGCGCTCAGATCGGCCAGCCCTGCCTCTGGAACTGGATCGCCACACAAACAGACCCGCTCTCCGACGAAGAATTCTTCGGTCACTGGCGCGGCTGGCTAACGCTTGACCCAAAATGGCGTGACCAAAATTGGCAATTCATCGCCCCCGAACCCTACCACGACGTCCCTATCCTCCCCCCGCCCACCGGCTGCCGCTGGATCACCCAGCCGCTGCCCGCTGGTCAGGCGGAGGCTCTGCTCCCCGCCGCACCGCGCCCCTAACCTGACCGCGTCCCATCGCTGGTACCAGCGCGCCCCCCGCCAGTGCCTGCGGCCCACCTCCGAAACACCAACCCCAAACAGCGCCCCACAGCGCCGGGGGCCTCACAGAATGAAATCGCCCGCCACCAGCGCGACTTGCCCCCGCAGCATCAGCGCGAAATCGGCACCGCCGTCACCGTCCACGTCCACCTCGACGATGGTATGCGCCCCCTGCACGCCAAAGCGCAGCTCGCCCTCGCGCGCGGTGAACGCGCCCGTGCCCAGAAACCGCAGGGCCTGATCGCCGGGCGCCGATGATGCGTCGAGGGCCGACAGATCTAGCAGGTCGCCCTCGCCCTGGCTGAAATCTCCGATCCAGTCGCGGGTGGCCTGCGTGGTGCCGCTGTCGGCCGCCCCGGCAAAGACAAAGACATCGCTGCCGCTGCCCCCGAACATCACATCCCGCCCCCGGCCGCCGATCAGGATGTCATCACCCGCAAACCCCTTCAGCCGGTCCTGCCCGGCCCCGCCCCGCAGTCGGTTGGCGCCGGCATTGCCCGTCAGCACGTTCGCCCCGCCATCGCCGGCCAGGTTCAGATCCGCCGTCCCGAACAGCCGCAGGTTCTCGATGTTGGCATAATCGGACAACGACAGGCTGATGGTGGCCGACTTGACGGTGTCGCGGCCCCCGCCCGCCCGCTCGATCACCACGTCGCCCGCGCCCTCGACCGCATAGCTGTCATCAACATGTCGCCGCCCGTCGCGCTGTCATCGCCCCAGCCGATGACAAAGCGGCCATCGGCCAGGGCGGCAACGCTCGGCTGCACCTGCTCGCTCGTCGTCGTGGTGTTGACCACGAACTCGCCCCCGACCATCGCCCCCTCCCCGTCAAACACCTGCGCCCGGATCAAGGAGCCCCACCGATCCACCCAGCCGACGACAAAGCCGCCCTCGGCCAACGCGGCAACCGCCGGGTCCGACTGGCGCCCGCCAACCGAAGTGTTGACCAGGATCTCCGCCCCGACCATGGCGTCGGTCGCGCTGAACACCTGGGCGCGGACGGCGCTGTCAAACGGATCGCCCCCCGTCTGGCTGTCATCCGTCCAGCTGATGACAAACCCGCCCCCGGCGAGACCGGTCACCGTCGGCGCCTGCTGCCAGTTTTCGGTCGCGGTGTTGACCAGGATCTCCCGGCCCAGCGAGCTGCCGTCGCTGTCAAACAGCTGCGCGCGAACCGCATCGGCCGAGGTATCGCCGCTGGTCTCGCTCAGATCGCTCCAGCTGACCACGAACCGCCCGCCCGTCAATCCGGTCACCGCCGGCCCGCGTTGGTCATTCTCCGTCGTGGTGTTGACCAGGACCTCGCCGCCGATCACCCCTCCGTCCCGGTCGAAAAGCTGCGCCCGGATGGCAAATCCGGAAATGTCGTCGCCCGCGTTCCAAAGACGCCCGCTGTCGTCCTCCCAGGCGATGACAAAGCCGCCGTCGGCCAGGGCGGCAACCGCCGGACGGTTCTGAAACCCGTCCGTCCGTGTATGGACCAAGAATTCGCCCCCCGCCGGCGACCCGTCGACGTTGTACATCTGCGCCCGGATCGCACTGACCGAGGTATCCCCGCCCGTCGCACTGGTATCCCTCCAGCTGACGACAAAGCGGCCATCGGCCAGCCCGGCAACAGAAGGCTCGGACTGGTCTCGCGCTGTCGTCGTGTTGACCTGGAATTCGCCGCCAACCGCCCGGTCTTCACTGGAAAACAGCTGCCCATGAATCGCCCCGGCCGCAGTGTCATGGGCATCCCAGACCACGGCAAAGCCGCCGTTCTCCAGCCCAATGATGGCCGGTGTCTGCTGCATGCCGTGAACCGTGGTGTTCACCAGAAACTCGCGGCCAAATCGCAGGGGGCCGGGCATCGGACATCCTCACGCCTCAACCCTGACCAGAATGCCCGCCAGACCGTCCAGATATCCCGCCACCCCCCAAACGCGGCCGGAGCCCGCCCGCACCCGTGGATACTGCGCCCCTCCCCCTTTCATCTCTTTCCAAATACTCGCGCCGCAGGCACGCGCCGCAGGCGCGTTTTTCCCCTCCGCCCCCGGTCAGGTTTTTGTACAAAACATCCAAACCGGTCTCGCGGATCGGTACAAAACGTCACAAAGCGTCATGCCCGGCCCGCACTGGACGTCGCCCGCCCCATTCCCTATATAATCGCTCAGGATCAACCCAGAGGGCCAGATGGATCAACCGACAGAACCGCTCGAAGGCGCGCCGCTGATTGCGCCCTCCACCACCGACCACCCGATGTATGACGCCGTGGCCGAGGCCTGCCGCAGCGTCTATGACCCCGAGATTCCGGTCAACATCTTCGAGCTCGGACTGATCTATACCATTGATATTTCACCGGAAAACGACGTCCGCGTGATCATGACCCTGACCGCGCCGGGCTGTCCGGTGGCCGGTGACATGCCCGGCTGGGTGGCCGAGGCGATCGAACCGCTGCCCGGCGTGCGCAAGGTCGACGTCGAACTGACGTGGGAGCCGCCCTGGGGCATGGAGATGATGTCCGACGAGGCCCGGCTCGAACTGGGATTCATGTAGGCCAACCCGGCTTATCCACAGGAAATATCCAATATTTACAAAAGCGTAACAGGGCTGTCACGGCCCTGTCCGGCGCCTGTTACAATCCTCCGCCATGGCTGCCCCGGACCAAACACCCGGAGATGAGCCACATGCGTTTTCCCACCTTCGCCCTCGCAGCCCTGGCGCTGTGCCCCACCCTCGCGCTTGCCAACGGCACCGCGCCGCAGGTCAGCTACGGCCCCCGCCCCGCCTATCTGATCGACAAGCTGCCCGAGGGAGAGCTGAAAGCCAAACTTCAATCCTGCAGCCACCAAACCGTTGAAAAAACTGACTTTTCCATCGGCCATCGCGGCGCGCCTCTGATGTTCCCGGAACATACCGTGGAAAGCAACGTCGCCGCCGCACGGATGGGCGCGGGCATCCTGGAATGCGACGTGACCTTTACCAGCGACCTCGAACTGGTCTGCCGCCACGCCCAGAACGACCTGCACACCACCACTGATATCCTGACCTCGGACCTGGCCGACACCTGCGTCACCCCCTTTGCCCCGGCCAATGGCGACACCCCGGCCAGCGCCGAATGCCGCACCTCCGAACTCACCCTGGCCGAGTTCCGCACGCTCACCCCGAAAATGGACAGTGCCGATAAAACCGCAACAACGCCAGAGGCTTACCAGGGTGGCGTTGCCGGGTTCCGCACCGATCTCTTCACCCATGACGCGCAGACGATGACCCATGCGGAGTCGATCGCACTGTTCCGCAGCCTCGGCGCCAGGTTCACGCCCGAGCTGAAATCGCCCTCGGTCGAGATGCCCTTCAACGGCTTCACCCAGGCCGCTTACGCGCAAAAGCTGATCGACGAATACAAGGCCGCCGGCGTCCCCGCGTCGGATGTCTGGGCGCAGTCCTTCGATCTGAACGACATCCTCTACTGGATTGAAAACGAACCGGAATTCGGCGCGCAAGCGGTCTATCTGATGGACGAATACAACCTCGACGGCTACTCGCCCATGGATGCCGCCACCTGGCCCCACACCATGGCCGAGCTGAAAGAGATGGGCGTCAACTACATCGCGCCGCCGATGTGGATGCTGGTGACGCTCGAGGATGGCAAGATGGTGCCGTCGCTGCTGGCGACCGAGGCGCGGGCCGCCGGGCTCAACATCATCACCTGGACGCTGGAACGCTCCGGCCCGCTGGCCAATGGCGGCGGCTGGTACTTCCAGACCGTGAAAGAGGCGATCGACGACGACAGCGATTACCTGCAGCTGCTGCATGTGCTGGCCTAGGACGTCGGTGTCAAAGGCGTGTTCTCGGACTGGCCCGCAACCGTCACCTACTACGCCAACTGCATGGGTCTGTAACGGCGTCCCCGTCCCCCCGGACAGCGCTCGGACCCCAAGAGCGGGCCGCCCCATCACGGGGTGGCCCGTTATTTCAATAACTTACGCCGACAGGCGGGTCAGCACCCACGCCCCGCCATTCTCGGCCACGATCTTGCCAAAGGCATCGGCGACATCGGTGTCGCGCGCCAGCCGCACCGCCAGATCGGCAAGGAACGCGCGATGCGCGTCCTGCAGGTCGCGCAGCTCCGCCTCTGCCGCCGGGACCGCCAGCAGATCCCGCGCCACGCCTTGCGAGAAATCCGGCTCCGCCTCCGTCTCGCCCCATTGCTGTTCGACCTCTGCATAGGCCACCGCCAACGCCGGGTCAGCGGCCAGCTTGCGCCGATGCGCCACCCGGTTTTCCGCGATATCGGCCACCGCCTCCAGCGCCCAGCGCTGTTCGTGAAACGGTTTCGACCGCTCCAGCCCCTCGCGCCAGTCGTCGATCCCCTCCGATACCTGCGCCAGACCACGGCTCGCCCCGTCCAGCGCATCGACCACGGCCTGTTCCGTCCGCGCCAGCCCGGCGCGCATGTCAGGCGACAGACCCAGACGCCGCAACGGGCCGATCAGGCTCAGACCAAAGACCAGCAGCGTCACCAGCACCGCCGCGATGCTGCCTTCGTTGACCCAGCCATAGGTCACCGCGGTCGCCCCGCCCACCAGCAGGATCAGCCCATAGCCCAAGCCCCAGTGAAAGGCGCGCATCGCGATGATCCTCGCCAGCACAAAGGCCACCAGCGCATTGCCGAACAGCCAGAGGTAACTCAGCGGACCCAGCGGCGTCTTGACCGGCGCGGGCAACCAGACCTGCCCGTACCCCACCATCGGCGACAACAGATCGCAGCTGAGGTGCACCGCCAGCCCGATCAGCGCCCCGGCAATGGGCGCGGCCCCCGCCCGCCGCCCCACCGCGATCAGCACGAGCGCCGGCAGGATGGAATGGGTCACGATTGACCGGTGGTGCAGCACCCCGATCAGCAGCAAGTCGAGGTCCGGCACCCAGAGAAACACATAGGCCATCGCCACGAACCAGGCCACCTTGGCCGGAACCGACCGGCCCGAAACCTCCTGAACGCCTTTCAAAAGCTCTTTCATGGCGCCGGCACCCGCTTGATTTCATTTATCTCTTTCGACGGCATACCAATCCGGGCGCGGCCCCGCCAACCGCCTTTTCGCCTTGTCGCACGCCGTTTCACCGCCACCGCGCCGCAGCGGCCACGGTTTTTCGCGCGCCCCCTTGAGAGCGCGCGCGCAACCGCCTAGATTGAACATGAAGGAGATCCACATGTTTGGCATTCCCGGCAAGCAGGCCGTCACCATGACCCCGCGCGCAGCAGCGCAGATCGCCCGTCTGATGGACAAGGGCGGCCATGCGGGCTTGCGCATCGGCATCAAGAAGGGCGGCTGCGCCGGCATGGAATACACCATGGAATACGTGGATACCCCCGAGGCCCACGACGAGGTGGTCGAACAGGACGGCGCGCGCGTGCTGATCGCGCCGATGGCGCAGATGTTCCTCTTCGGCACCGAGATCGACTACGAGGTCAGCCTTCTGGAATCCGGGTTCAAGTTCAAGAACCCCAATGTGTCCGAAGCCTGCGGCTGCGGCGAATCGATCAAGTTCGACGAGAAACTGACAGCCGGCGAATGAGCCTGAGCGCCGAACAGATCGCCTTTGCCCGCGAACTGTTCGATGGCCTTGGCCCGCTGACCACCCGGCATATGTTCGGCGGTATGTGCATCTATCGCGACGGCACCGTCTTTGCCATCCTGCGCAGCGACGGCGCGGTTCTGCTCAAGGCCGAGGGCGCCTTTCGCGAGCGGGTCGAGGCCGACGGCTGGGAGCCCTGGACCTATACCCGCAAAACCGGCGCCCAAAGCCGAATGCCCTATTGGGTGCTGCCCGACGCCGCGCTGGATGACCCCGAAGAGGCCTGCGACCTGGCCCGCGCCGCGCTAGCCAGTCTCTGAGCGCCGCTTGGCGACCGGTGTCAAATGCCATAAACAGATCGCGGCCCCAGGGCTGACCCGTACCCGTTGATCATTTCCAATTGTTCAGGACGACCCCCATGCGTTTCGTTGCCTCCCTGCCCGCCATTGCCGCCGTGTTCACCCTGACCGCCTGTACGAACTCGGGCGCGAACTATGTGCCGGTCATCGATGGCGCCGCCGGCCCGACCTATGCCGCTGATCTGAATGCCTGCCAGGCGCTGGCGGCCTCCTCGGACGGGACAGGCCGTGTCGCGGGCACCGCCGCCGCCGGTGGCGCGGTCGCGGGGGCCTCTTCGGTCATCTGGAACGACAACAGCGACAACCTGGGCGAAGCCGTGGGCGTCGGCGTCCTCGCCGGGCTGACCGCCGGCGCGATCCAGGAAAACCAGCGCCGCGAAGAGATCGTGAAACGCTGCATGGCCGGGCGCGGCTACAAGGTCATCGGCTGATCCGCCGGCTGACCGCAACCGCGCTCAGGCGTCCTGCAGGTGCAGGTAGGTTTCCTTGAACCGCCTCGTCAGATGCTCGCCCGCGCGGATCATCGCATCGCTGCCCGGCGGCGCCACGTTGGTGTCATAGGACGGGTTGAAAAACAGCGGCACTGAAATCCGTTCGTCGCCGGTACCAACCACCCGGTGCTCGGTCGCCTTGACCTCGCCCGCGGTCCAGAACTCCAGCATCTCGCCAAAGTTGATCACGAAAGTGCCCGGTGCGGCGGATACCCCCCGCCAGCTGCCATCGGGCATATGCACCTCCAGCCCCGGCGCACCGTCGGTGGCCAGTAGTGTCAGGCAGCCATAGTCGGTATGCGCGGCGATGCCGAAATCCTTGTCCCCGGCCCAATCCGGGCGCGGCGGGTACCAGTTGCCCCTGAGCAGCGCCATCGGCGGGTCAAAAGCGGCATCAAAGGCGGTCTCGTCCCGACCCAGCGCGGCGGCAATGGCCCGCAGCACCTGCATCGCCACCGCGCAGGCATCGCCGTAGTAGGCCTCGATCGTTTCGCGGAATCCCGCCGGCGCCCCGGGCCAGAGGTTCGGCGCATAAACGCTCAGCTCCCGCGCCGCCATCGGGTGACCGTCGGGCAACTGATAGCCGCAATCGAACACCTCCTTGAAATCGGGATTGGCGGTGGGGTCGACCTGTTCGCTCTGGGCCGCGCCCCAGCCCCGGTTCGACCCGGTCCGCGACATGTCGACCACACGCTTGGCGGCCTCGGGCTGGTGAAAAAACGCGCGGTAGGCCTCCAGCACCGCTGTCACCCGGTCGGTGTCCAGCGCGGTGCCCGACACGGTCAGAAACCCGGTCTCTCCGACCGCCCGCGCCAGCCGCTTCAACTCGCCGCTGTCGCGCGCGGTCAGCAGCCGCAGGTCCAGCTGTTCAATATCCATCCGTCCGCTCCCCTTTGTCACCCCGGCGCATCGGCCGCAATTGTGTCACCGCCCCGCCAATGCTACGACGGCTGCAAAGTCATAGATCTCGGGGTTTGAGCATGCGGCAGAAACTGGCGGCGGGAAACTGGAAAATGAACGGCACCGGACCGGCGCTGGTCGAACTGCAGGAACTGGCCGCGGCCCATCGCGCCACCCGCTCCGAAATCCTGATCTGCCCGCCCACGCCGCTGATCCACCGCGCCGCCGAGACCGTGTCCGGCAGCCCGATTGCGATCGGCGGCCAGGACTGCCATGTTGAAACATCCGGCGCCCATACCGGCGACATCAGCGCCGGAATGCTGCTGGACGCCGGGGCGTCCTATGTCATTCTCGGCCACTCCGAGCGGCGCGAAGACCACGGTGAAAGCAGCGAAACGGTGCGCGCCAAGGCCCGTACCGCCATCGCCGCCGGGCTGAAGGTGATCATCTGCGTCGGCGAAAGCCTGGCCCAGCGCGAGGCGATGAACACGCTCGACATCATCGCCGGCCAGCTATCGGGCTCGGTGCCCGACGTAGTGACCGGAGAAAACCTGGTGATCGCCTACGAACCGATCTGGGCCATCGGCACCGGTCTGGTGCCCAGCACCGAGCAGATCGGCGAAGTGCATGACTTTATCCGCGCCCGGCTTGACCGGCGCTTTGGCGAAGGCGTCGGCGGCTCGGTCCGCCTGCTCTATGGCGGATCGGTGAAACCGGGGAACGCGGCCGAAATCTTTGCGGTCTCCAACGTCGACGGCGCCCTCGTGGGCGGCGCCAGCCTGAAGGCCACCGATTTCTCACCGATCATCGCCGCCCTCGATACGGCCTGATCCCGGACGCGCAGATAAATCTGCGCGACGCCTGCGGCGGGCGGGTCGCGGGGGGGGGGGGGGGGGGGGGGGGGGGGGGGGGGGGGGGGGGGGGGGCGGGCGCGGCGTTGCCGCGCCCGCGCTTGCGCGCCAGGCCCAACGGGAGGGGGTCTGATTTATCAGACCGTCGACGGGCGGGAGCCGCTATTGGGCGGTGACATCTCCCAGTTCGCCGTTGTTGATCTGCTCCTGCTCGATCGATTCGAACAGCGCCTTGAAGTTGCCCTCGCCAAAGCCGTCGTCGCCCTTGCGCTGGATGAACTCGAAAAAGATCGGGCCGATCACGGTTTTCGAGAAAATCTGCAGCAGGATACGGGTTTCGCCACCGCCCAGCACCCCCTCGCCGTCGATCAGGATGCCATGCGCCTTCATCCGCTCCAGCGGCTCCTCGTGGCCGGTAACCCGCTCCTTCGACATCTGGTAATAGGACTCGTTCGGACCCGGCATGAACGTCAGCCCCTTCTTTGCGATCGCATCCACGCTGTCGTAGATATCGTCGGTGCCCACCGCGATATGCTGGATGCCCTCGCCCTTGTATTTCTTCAGATAGGCCACGATCTGGCCGGTCTCTCCCCGGTCTTCATTGATCGGAATGCGGATGCGGCCACAGGGCGAGGTCAGCGCGCGGGAATACAGGCCGGTGAACTTGCCCTGGATGTCAAAAAACCGGATCTCGCGGAAATTGAACAGATCGCCGTAGAAGCGGAACCACTTGTCCATGTTCCCCTTGAACACGTTGTGGGTCAGGTGATCGAGGTAGAAAAACCCGTCGCCGCGCGGCTTGGATTGCGCCAGCCAGTCGAACTCGGCGTTATAGGGCGAGGTGTCGTAATACTGGTCGATGAAATAGATCAGCGACCCGCCGATCCCCTTGATCGCGGGCACATCCATCGCCTTGTCGTCCCCCTCGTAGGGCTCCGCGCCCTTGGACACCGCGTGCTCGAACGCCTGCTGCGCATCCACCACGCGCCAGCCCATCGACGGCGCGCAGGGCCCGTGCTCCTCGACAAAGCGCGCGGCAAAGCTGCCCGGTTCGGCGTTCAGCAGATAGGTGATGTCGCCCTGCTGCCACAGCTCGATATCCTTGCTCCTGTGCCGCCCGGTCAGCGCATAGCCCATACGGGCAAAAAGATCGCGCAGCTGCTGCGGATCCGGGCTGGCGAATTCGACAAATTCAAAGCCGTCGGTGCCGGCGGGATTCTCGGCGCTGATCACGGATTTCGGGGCATTGTGCGGGAACGGTCCCATGGTGCGTCTCCTGTCTGGGCCCAGTTGGTGCTGAGCGAATGTTCGCTGATGCAAGAATAGCCCATGTCGCACACGGTTTTTGCGCGTTATCCATGGAAATACGCATAGTTTATGCGCATTATTCACGCAATCGTCACGAAATCAGACCAAACCACGCATATGCTGGATGATACCGATACCCGCCTGCTCTCCGCCCTGCAGAAAAACGCCCACCTGACGGCACTGGAACTGGGCGAGCTTTTGAACCTGTCGCCCAGCCAGGCCGGGCGGCGGCGCCAGCGGCTCGAAACCGAAGGCTACATCGTGGGCTACGCGGCCCGGCTCGATCCGATGCGCCTCGGGCTGCAGGTGCAGGGCTTCGTGCAGGTCCACCTGCACACCCACCGCCCCGACCAGGCCCGCAGTTTCGCCCGGCTCGTCGAAACCCGCCCCGAAATCACCAGCGCCTGGACCATGACGGGCGAGGCCGATTACCTGTTGCGCGTCTATTGCGCCGATCTGCCCGCATTGAACGTGCTGCTGCACCAAGTTATCCTGATCCACCCCGCCGTCGCCCGCGTGCAAAGCCAGATCGTGATGGATCAGCTGAAACGCGACGCCCCCCTGCCCACCTGACCCTTTTCAAAGGACCCGACCACTCATGGAGACCTTTCTCTACCAGGCCACGATCTACCTGACCGCCGCCGTCATCGCGGTGCCCATCGCGGCGCGGCTGGGACTGGGCTCGGTGCTGGGCTACCTGGCGGCGGGCCTGATCATCGGCCCGCTGCTGGGGCTTGTCGGCGCCGAAACCGAGGGGCTGCAGCATTTCGCGGAATTCGGCGTGGTGATGATGCTGTTCCTGATCGGCCTCGAACTGGAACCGCGCGCGCTCTGGGACATGCGGCACAAGCTGCTCGGCCTGGGCGGGTTGCAGGTGACGATCAGCACGCTGGCCCTGATGGGGGCGGCCATGCTGACCGGGCAAACCTGGTCAGTGGGGCTGGCGATCGGGCTGACGCTGTCGCTGTCGTCGACCGCCATCGTGCTTCAGACCCTGTCGGAAAAGGGGCTGATGCAAACCGGCGGCGGCCGGTCGATGTTCTCGGTCCTGCTGACCCAGGACATCGCGGTGATCCCGATCCTTGCCTTCCTGCCGCTTCTGGCCGTGCCGCTGACGGCGCAGATCTCCACCGACGGCTCGATCCGGCGGGCGGTCTCCGGCGATCACGGCGGCGGCCATCACGACGGGCTGTCGCTGGTCGAGGGCTTGCCGGGCTGGAGCGTGACGCTGATCACCATTGCCGCCGTCGCCTTCGTCGTGCTGGCCGGGATCTACCTGACGCGCCCGGTGTTCCGCTACATCCACGCAGCCAAGCTGAGCGAGATGTATACCGCCCTGGCCCTGGGCATCGTGGTGGGCATCTCCTTCCTGATGACCCTGGTCGGCCTGTCGCCCGCGCTCGGCGCCTTTCTGGCCGGCGTGGTTCTGGCCAACAGCGAATTCCGCCACGAACTGGAAAGCGACCTTCAGCCGTTCAAGGGGCTGCTGCTGGGGCTTTTCTTTATCACCGTCGGCGCCGGCATCGACATCAGCGGCTTTCTCCGGAGCCCCGGCGACCTGATCGGCCTTGCCCTGCTGGTGATCGTCGCCAAGGGGCTGGTGCTCTACTTCCTCGGCCGCGCCTTCGGGCTCAAGGGGCGCGACCACTGGCTGTTCACCCTCGGGCTGGCGCAGGCCGGTGAATTCGGCTTTGTCCTGCTGGCGTTTTCCCGCCAGCAACACGTGATCCCGGGCAACGTCGCGGACAAGCTGCTGCTGGTCATCGCGCTGACCATGCTGATCACACCACTGCTGTTCATCCTCTACGACATCCTGTCAAAACGGCTCAAGGAAAACGCGCCGGTTCACAAACCCGACGAAATCGACGAACAGGGCCCCGTCATCATCGCCGGCATCGGGCGGTTCGGGCAGGTGGTCAACCGGCTGGTGCGCGCCAGCGGGTTCAAGACCGTTGTGCTGGACTACGACATGGAAACGATCCAGCTGATGCGCCGTTTCGGGGTCAAGGGCTTCCTTGGCGACCCGACCCGCCCGGAACTGCTCAAGGCCGCCGGCCTGCCCAAGGCGCGGGTTCTGGTGGTGGCGCTCGACGACCCCGAGGCGGCCCTGAAACTGGTCGGCTTCGCCCGCAAGGAACGGCCCGACCTGCATATCGTCGCCCGCGCCCGCGACCGCCACCACGTCTACCGGCTGTATCAGGCGGGCGCAGATGACATCGTCCGCGAAATGTTCGACAGCTCGCTCAGGGCCGGGCGCTACGTGCTTGAAAACATTGGCCTCAGCGAATTCGAAGCCGCCGGCGCGGAACAGACCTTCTATGCCCACGACCGCTATGCCGTGCGCGAACTGGCCGCTCTTTGGGACCCGAACGTCCCGGCCAGCGAAAACGCGGCCTATATCAACCGGATCAAGGAACTGGACAAGGAACTGGAATCGGCCCTGCTGGCCCTGGGCGAGGAAAGCGAGGAAAAGCAATCCGCCTGAGCGGCGAACCGCGTGGCAACGGCCGCCCCCTGAAACGCCCCCCTGAAACGCGGCCCCCCTTCATCTCTTTTCAAATACTCCGGGGGTGAGGCCGAAAGGCCGAGGGGGCAGCGCCCCCTTGCCCGCCGCGCGGCGTGACGCCGCGCAACACCCGGCCCGGGCTCAGCCCTCCGACACCCCTGCTTCGGCAAAGGTCGCCATGCCGCTGTGACAGGCCAGCGCGCTCTTGACGATGCCGATGGCCAGCGCCCCGCCCGACCCCTCGCCCAGACGCAGCCCCAGCGACAACAGCGGCGCCTTGTCCAGCCGCTCCAGCAGCCGCGCATGCGCCTGCTCGGCGCTCTGGTGACCCGCCAGCGCATGATCCAGCGCGCCGCTCCGGGTTTCGGCCAGGCAGGCCGCCGCCGCACAGCAGATGAACCCGTCCAGCAGCACCGGGATCCGCAGCTGCCGCGCCGCCGCGATCGCGCCCGCCATCGCTGCGATCTCGCGCCCGCCCAGACGCCGCAGCACCTCGATACCTTCCGGCCCATCCGCGCCGTGCAGCCGCACGGCCTCTTCGACCACCCGCGTCTTCAGCGCCAGCGCGTCATCGGCCACGCCGGTGCCGCGCCCGGTCCAGTCCGCCGCCGCGCCGCCATAAAGCGCATGGCTGATCGCCGCCGCCGCCGTGGTGTTGCCGATGCCCATCTCTCCCACCACCAGCAGATCGGCCTGCGGATCGACCGCCTGCCAGCCCGCGCGCAATGCCGCCACCAGCTCCGCTTCGCTCATCGCCGGGCCTTGGGTGAAATCCGCCGTCGGACGGTCCAGCTCCAGCGCATGCACGTCCATCCGCGCCCCCGCCGCCGCCGCCAGCTGGTTGATCGCCGCGCCGCCGGCCTGGAAATTCAGCACCATCTGCTCGGTCACCGCTGCCGGAAAGGCCGACACGCCCCGCGCCGCGACACCGTGATTGCCGGCAAAGACAATCACCTGCGGCGCCTGCACCCTGGGGCGCGGGTCGGCCCGCCAGCCGGCGTACCAGATCGCCAGATCCTCCAGCCGCCCCAGCGCACCGGGCGGCTTTGTCAGCTGGCCGTTGCGGGCCTCCGCATCCGCCCGCGCCGGCGCATCCGCGCCCGGCGCCGCCGCCAACAGGTCCCGGAACCGGGACAGGTCATCAAAATCAGGGAGCATGGAAAGCCTCGTTGCAACGCCGTTGGCCCCGGTGTTTAACCAACGGACCGTCAGCGGCAAGCCCCGGAGAGGCGAGGAATGCGCAAAAACGACTTTAACCCGGTGCGGGAGGTGGGCGTTGCCCTGGTCCTGCTGACCCGCCTGCCGCTGCCCCGCCTGCCCGCCGCCGCCTTTGCCCGCCAGGCCCGCGCCGCCTGGGCCTTTCCGCTGGCCGGGCTGGCGGTGGCGCTGCCCGCCTGCGCCGTGGGCCTCCTGGCACTGGCGCTAGGGCTGCCCGCGCCGCTGGCCGCCGGGCTGGTGCTGGCGATGCAGATGCTGCTGACCGGCGCCATGCACGAGGACGGGCTCGCCGATACCGCCGACGGGCTCTGGGGCGGCTTCGACCGTGACCGGCGGCTTGAGATCATGGGCGACAGCCGCATCGGCACCTACGGCGTGCTGGCGCTGGTCGTCGTGACCGGCCTGCGCTGGACCGCGCTGGCCGCGCTCCTGCAGGCGGGCGCATGGCCCGCCGTGCTGGCCGTGGCCGCCCTGTCACGGGCGGCGCTGCCGATGCTGATGACCGCGCTGCCGCCCGCCCGCGATGGCGGCCTGTCGCGCGGTGTCGGGGTTCCGGGCCGGGCCGTCAGCCTGGTGGCGCTACTCCTTGGCGCGGCGCTTGCCGCACCCGCGGGCCCCGCGATCGCGCTACCGGCGCTCGCCGCCGCGCTCGTTCTTGTCGCGCTGGCGCTTGTGGCCCGCGCCAAGATCGGCGGCCAGACCGGCGACATCCTCGGCGCGGCACAGCAGCTCGGCGAAGCCACGCTACTGTGCGGACTGGCCGCCACCCTGGGCTGAGCTCACTCGATCCCCGGCGTCTCGATCTTCAGCCGGGTGCCGCAGTGTTTGCAGTGCACCGCATCAAGATCATGTCGCAACAGCCCGCATTCCTTGCATTTATACCGAACCTTCTGGGGCTGGAAAATGGCCCGCGCCAGCTGCACGAACAGGGCGACACCCACCACCATCACAAAGACCGAGAACAGCTTGCCCGCCGGTCCGCTCATGGTGATGTCGCCAAATCCAGTCGTGGTCAGCGTCGCCACGGTAAAGTAAAGCGCGTCGACATAGGGCGTTTCGCTGCTGCCCGGCGGAAAGAAAAACGCATGCACGACCGAGGCGGTCAGGAACACGAAAACAAACAGGTTGACCCCCGCCAGCACCGCGTCCTCGTGCCGCCGGAACCACGCGCTTTCGCGTCGCAGGTCGCGCATCAGGTGATAGGAGTGGATAAGCCGCAGCCCGCGCAGGATCCGCAGGAAGGCCAGGCTGCCATGCAGGAACGGGTCCAGCAGCAGCGATACAACCACCACGATATCGGCCACCGTATAGGCGCGCGTCAGCATGAACCGCCGGTCCGGAGCAATCCACAGCCGGGCCAGGAAATCCACCCCGATCAGCGCGCCGACGCTCACGCTGATCCCGGTCAGCCAGGGACCATGCGGAACCGCCGCAACGGCGATAAAGAACAGGATGGTTACCGCATCGAACAGGATCAGCGCATAGCGGAACCGCACGGCATAGCGCTGATGACCGGTATAAAGCTGGTTGACCCTGGATTTGAAACTTTGCGCCATCATGCCCCGATTGCGGAAAAGACCCCCGTATCTAACCCGCAATCCCGTCCCTCTGGCAACAGGTTTCCGATCTGAGTTTTCGCGCGGAACCCGCCCGGCTCAAACGAAAAAACCGCGCCCCTGACGGGCGCGGCTTGTCGCATTCGGATTGTGACGGCGCTCAGGCGGCGCGCGACATCAGCACGTCATCCACCTGTTTGGCGGCCAGGATCTCGTCGCCACCCGACACGGCGGCAACCTCGCGGGTCAGCCGCTCCAGCGCCGCCTCATAGAGCTGCCGCTCCGAGTAGCTCTGCTCGCGCTGGTCGTCGGTGCGGTGCAGGTCGCGAACCACCTCGGCGATGGAAATCAGATCGCCCGAATTGATCTTCTGTTCGTATTCCTGCGCCCGGCGCGACCACATGGCGCGCTTCACCTTGGCCTTGCCTTTCAGCGTTTTCATCGCCTGGCTGATCACATCCGGCGAACTCAGCGACCGCATCCCGATCTCGGTGGCCTTGTTGGTCGGCACCCGCAGGGTCATCTTGTCCTTTTCAAAAGAAATCACGAACAATTCCAGCGTGAGGCCGGCGACCTCCTGCTCTTCGATCGAGATGATCTGGCCGACACCATGCGCCGGATAAACCACGTATTCGTCAGGGCGGAATTCGAGCTTCTTCGACTTGGTCATACAGGTCTTTCCTTATTACCGGCGGGTCTCAGGCGACAAAACCACAGCAGCGGGCCACCGTGAATGCCCCGACAAGCTGTGTTTCCGACGAAAGTTGACCACCCCCATGCAAGCATACGTTCGGGGGGCACCGGGTTGTTGATATCATTTGTGACAATAATATAGCACGTTTTACGCCGCTCTGAAAGGCGACGTAGGGTAATGTTGCGAAACCCCAAAGAATATCAGCAAGTTACCGCTGATGCCTTTGAATTGCGCATGACCGGCCGCGGCCCGGTCGGGCCGCGAATCGCTTAGCCGCCCTCGCCCGGCGCCTCGGAGAAGTACTTGTCCAGCTTGCCGGTTTCGCCGTCGCGCTCCTGCGCCTCGGGCAGTTCGTCCTTTTTGGTGATGATGACCGGCCACATTTCCGAATACTTGCGGTTGAACTCCACCCAGGGGTCCATGTCCGGCTCGGTGTCGGGGCGGATCGCATCGGCGGGGCATTCGGGCTCGCAGACGCCGCAGTCGATGCATTCATCGGGGTGAATGACCAGCATGTTCTCGCCTTCGTAAAAGCAGTCGACCGGGCAAACCTCGACACAGTCGGTATATTTGCAGGCAATGCAGTTGTCGGTCACAACATAAGTCATGGTCAGTTTCCCGTTTCACCGTTTGTCGGACTAGCTAGAACAGCATCGCCGGTACTTCAAGACGTCAATCGGTCCCCTGCCGGCGGGAAAGATCAAGCGCCCTGCGCTGATGTTTGTCTGGACGCCCCTTTCCCTCAAAGCGGGGATTTGGCGGTGGCTTGTCCTGTTTTTCGGTCAAATCCGTGTACAATGTTTGCGCCTCGGGGGCGGGTCCCCGGCGCTCGCCCAGCTGGTCCACCCGCACCACGCGCACCGTGCGCGCCTGGGCAAAGGTCAGAACGTCGCCCGGCCCGACCGCCTGCGCCGGTTTCAGAACCTTCTGGCCGTTGATCCGCACGTGGCCGCCGCTGACCTGTTTGGCGGCCAGGCTGCGGGTCTTGAAGAACCGCGCCTGCCACAGCCATTTGTCCAGCCGCAATCGGGGGCGCGGTTCGCTCACGTGCCCTTACTTCCCGTCGCGCAGCCCCATCAGTGCGGCTGCAAAGGGGTTGTCCGGGTCGATCTGCTTTTCCTTCTTCGGCGGGCGCGCGCTGTAGGATTTGCCACCCTGCGGCTTGCCGCCGTCGCCCCGTTCGCCCTTGCCCCGGTCGCCCTTACCGCGCGGTTTGCCGCGTCCGCCGGGCTTGCCGGATTTGCCACCTCGGGCCTGCTGGTCGCCGCGCCCCTGCTGGTCGCCCCGGCGGTTGTCCCGGCCACGTCCCGACGGGCGGCGCCCCCATGTGAAGGTATAAAAGACCTCCATCTCGGCGGCCTCCTCGGCCCCGGTCTCCGCTCCGGTCTCGGCGACCGTATCGGCCACGGTATCGGCCACGGTATCGGCCTCGGGTGCCGTTTCGGCAGGCTCAGGTGCCTCGGCTGCGACGTCTTCGCCGGCGCCCGCTTCGGCCTCGGGCGCCGCGTCCTCTGCGGACCCGGCGCTGTCAGCCGTCGTCTCTCCAGCCCCTTCAGGCGTCACTTCAACTTCGGCATTTTCTTCCTTTTTTTCAGCAACCTGCGGTGCGGACTTGACCTTGGCGCGCTCGCCCTTCTCGGCCTTGTAGCCCAGCCCCTGCATCAGGTCGGCGAATTGCTCCAATGTCATGCCGGTGATCGACAGCATGTCCGCCTTGGCCTCGAACCCGCCCCGGCTGTCCTCACCGCGCAGCATGTCGGCCAGACGCTCCAGCATGTCGATCCGAATCGACCGCTCGCCGGCGGCGCGGTAGCCGCACATGGTGTCATAGCCCTGCGGCGCGTCCTTGGCCGTGGGCACCGTCACCAGCCCCGGCGGTGGTGCCTCGGGAAAGTCCTGCAATCCCTGCGCCAGCGACCACAGCAACAGCCGAAGCCGGGTCGGCGCGGGTTTCAGCAACAGCGGCATGAAAATGGTGAACTGGCCAAAGCGAATGCCATGTTTGCGAAGCGCGCCGCGCGCCTCCTGATCCAGGTCCTTGACCTCCTGCGCCACTGCGGCGCGGGGCAGGATGCCGAGGTTCTCGACCATGCGGAACGCGAATCCGCGCGCCAGCCCGGTCAGCGCCTCGTCGCGCTGCATCGCCAGCAGCGGCTCGAACAGCGCCGCGATCTTGCGGTCGATAAAGTGCTGCAGCCGGCGCTGCACCTTTTGTTCAACGTCCGGCCCGGCGGCCTCGTCGACAAAGACCTCCACCGTCGGTTTCAGCGGCTCGGCGCCTGCGACCAGCTTGCCGACCGCGTGCTCGCCCCACATCAGGCCGCCCTGCTCGGTATAGTCGATCTCGGTGTCCGGCGCGTTATAGAACCGGTCCGCGCGCAGGTGGAACTGCGGCGCCAGCGCCTGCAGCGAGGCGGATTTGATCGCCTTGTCCTCGGCCCCGCCGGCACCTTTGTCCGGCGAAAACCGGAACCCCTCGAGCCGCCCGACAAATTCGCCTTCGACGGTCACTTCACCTTTATCGTTCACTTCGGCCAAAAGGGCCTCCTTCTGTTTGAGCCGGCGCAGCAATACGGACGTGCGCCGGTCCACAAATCTCTGGGTCAGCGCCTCGTGCAGCGCGTCCGATACCCTGTCTTCTACAGCGCGCGTTTCCCCGCGCCAATGGCTTTCGTCAAGTGTCCAGCCCTTGCGCTGCGCCACATAGGTCCATGTGCGGATATACGCCAATCTTTTACTTAATGTGTCGATATCGCCATCCGTGCGGTCGATCCGGCGAATTTGCCGCGCCATGAAATCGTCCGGCACCGTACCGCGTTCGTGCAGATGGCCGAAAATAACCTCCAGCAGCCCGGCGTGTTCGGCGTGGCTGATGCCCCGGAAATCGGGGATCCGGCACACATCCCACAGCAACCGCACCGAGGCCGGGTCGCTGGCCCGCGCCGCCACCTCGGTCACGCCCGACAGCGACTTCAGCGCGCCCAGGTCATCGGCCTCGCGGGCACGGGTCAGATGCTCGCCCTCGGGCGAAACCTCCAGCGAGCGGATCAGATGCTCGACGCTGCCGAACTCCAGCGCGGCGCTGCGCCAGTTCAGTTTCTTCAGCGGGGTAAAGCGGTGCTCCATGATCGCCTGCGCCATGCCGTCATCCAGCGGCCGCGCGTCGCCGGTCACGCCAAAGGTGCCGTCCGACATGCCGCGCCCGGCCCGGCCCGCGATCTGCGCCAGCTCGTTCGGCGCCAGCGGCCGCATCCGCCGTCCGTCGAACTTGGTCAGCGACGAAAAGGCGACATGGTTGATGTCCAGGTTCAGCCCCATGCCGATGGCGTCCGTGGCCACCAGATAGTCGACCTCGCCGTTTTGATAGAGATCGACCTGCGCGTTCCGGGTGCGCGGGCTCAGCGCCCCCATCACCACCGCCGCGCCGCCCTTCTGGCGCCGCAACAGCTCGGCAATGGCATATACATTCTCAACCGAAAACCCGACAATCGCGCTGCGCGGGGGCATCCGACTTATCTTTTTCGAACCTGAGTAGACAAGTTGCGACAACCGCTCGCGGCGTATGAACTGCGCCTCGGGCACCAGCGCCGCAATCGGTCCGCGCATGGTGTCCGACCCCAGAAACAGCGTCTCGTGCTGCCCGCGCGCGCGCAGCAGCCGGTCGGTGAACACATGGCCGCGCTCGGGGTCGGCGCAGAGCTGGATCTCGTCCACCGCGAGAAAGTCACAGCCCATCCCCTCGGGCATCGCCTCGACCGTGCAGACCCAATAGGCCGCGCGCGGCGGCACGATGCGCTCCTCGCCGGTGACCAGCGCCACCACCGACGGCCCGCGAATGGCGACGATGCGGTCATAGACCTCGCGCGCCAAGAGCCGCAGCGGCAGCCCGATGACCCCGGTGCGATGCGCCAGCATCCGTTCGATCGCGTAATGCGTCTTGCCTGTATTGGTCGGGCCGAGAACGGCCGCGATCCGGGATGACCCGTTCACCTGTGCCCCCTGCCCGCTGTCGGGCGATGTACCTAGAGTTCCTCGCCCTCGACCCGGGGCTTCAGCCGCTCCAGCGCCGCTGATACGTCCTCGTGATGCGGATGTATAGCCTGCGCGCGGGAATAGGCCTCATAGGCGCGCGCCTCGTCGCCGAACATCTCCAGAATCGTGCCCAGCCCGTAGATGGCATTGTAGTTGTTCGGGTTCAGCGCCAGCGCGCGTTCCAGGTCCGCCATCGCCGGACCAAAGAGGTTGGCCGCGAAATAGGCCGAGGCACGGGCGTGCCACCCTTCGGCGAAATCCGGCGCATGGTCGGTCAGCGCGGTCAGGTGGCCGATGGCGATATTGATGTATTCCAGTTCCAGCGCGTCACGCCCGCGTTTCAGCAGCAGGTCCATCGACGCCGACCCGCTCTTGCGCCACAGCGCCTGCAACTGGCGGTCCAGCCGCTTGGCCTCTGCCGGATCGGCCTCGGCCAGCTGCCGCAACAGCACCGCCTCATCCTGAATGTCGGCCGTTTGCGCCGTCACCGGGGCGGAAAACAGGACTATCATGGCAAGTGCCGCCACGATACCTTTCACAAGAGGGTGTTCACGGGTCATAACACGTTTAAATGTAGCGAGGCGCGCGGCAATTACCAGAGCGGCGTGACCGAATGGAGACGAGGATTACCATGAGCGACTTTCTTGAACAGGCCGCGGCCGAGCTGAACAGCAAACTGTCCGACGGCGGATTTGACGGATCGGCCAAATTCGCCATCGCCGATGTCGGCGCCATCGTGCTGGACAGCAACGGCGCCCGGGTCGGCGACGATGACACCGAGGTCACGCTCAGCGCCGACGCCGACACCTTTCAGGCCATCTTTGACGGCGACCTGAACCCCACCGGTGCCTTCATGTCCGGCAAGCTGACGGTCGACGGCGATATGGCCCAGGCCATGAAGCTGGCGGCGGTTCTCGCCTGATGCCGCTGTCGCCGGCACCGTTTTACGGCGATATGGCCGGCGGCCCGCCCGGCGGTGCGGCCCATTGGGTGACCACCTCGGACGATGTACGCATCCGGGTGGGCCACTGGCCCGCCTCCGGCACGGCGCGGGGAACGGTCCTGATTTTCCCCGGCCGCACCGAATATATCGAAAAATACGGCCAGACCGCCCGCGACCTCGCCGAACGCGGCTTTGACATGCTGGCGATCGACTGGCGCGGCCAGGGGCTGGCCGACCGGCTGCTGGACGACAAGCGGATCGGCCACGTGCAGCAGTTCCGCGACTATCAGAAAGACATCGCCGCCGCGCTGCGCGCCGCGCGCGAACTGGACCTGCCCCGCCCCTGGCACCTGCTGGCCCATTCCATGGGCGGCTGCATCGGCCTGCGCGCGGTGATGGAGGGGCTGCCGGTGCAGAGCTGCGCCTTTACCGGGCCGATGTGGGGCATCTACATGGCGCCCGCCGTCAAACCCTTTGGCTGGACCGCCGCCTTTGCCGGAACCACGCTGGGTCAGGGCCATCGCCTGATGCTCAGCACCAGGATCGACAGCTATGTCACCTACCAGCCCTACGACGACAACATGCTGACCACCGATCCCGACATGTACAAGATGATGCAGGACCAGCTGGACCAGCAACCGGGCCTCGCCCTGGGCGGCCCCAGCCTGCGCTGGATGCGCGAGGCCCTGTCGGAAACCACCCACCTGGCCCAGCGCCCCTCGCCCGACCTGCCCTGCGTTACCTTCCTGGGCACCAATGAACGCATCGTCGACCGGGGCGCAATCCGCAACCGCATGGCGAAATGGCCCCGCGGCCTGCTGGACGAGGTCGAGACGGCGGAACACGAGGTGCTGATGGAAACCCCGGCCATCCGGACCCGCGTGTTCGACCGGCTCGAACGGCTGTTCCTGGACCGCGACAACCGCGCCACATCGACCGAGACCGCCAAGGGCTGATCCCTTTGCGCCGGAACGATAGCCCTGCTATCCTAGATCCCGGCACCGAAACCCTTCCTGGGGGAATGGATCATGCGCCTGATCGCCGCCCTGCTGGTCTGTCTGGCCTGCGCCGCGCCTGCCCTCGCGGGCCGGGTCGCGCTGGTGATGGGCAACGGCGATTACATCTACGAAAAACCGCTGCGCAACGCCGCAAATGACGCCCGCGACATGGCCGAACGGCTGCGCGCCATGGGGTTCGAGGTGTTCGAAGGCATCGACCTGACCCGCGACCAGAGCCTGCGGCTGGTGCAACAGTTCAGCCGCGCGATGAATGTCGACGACACCGCCCTGTTCTATTTCGCCGGTCACGGCATTCAGCTGGGCAGCGACAATTATATCCTGCCGGTGGATGCCGAACCGGGTACCGAGATCGACCTGACAAAGAGTGCGATCCGCCTGCAATCCATCCTGCGCAGCATGGAAAGCGGCGCCGATACCCGCATCGTCATCCTCGACGCCTGCCGCAACAACCCCTTCCTGCGCGACCGCGCCAACCGCAGCACCGGCGAATCCCGCGGCCTGATGCGGATGGAGGCGGGCGTCGGCTCCTTCATCGCCTTTTCCACCGAACCCGGCAACGTCGCCGCCGATGGCGCCGGCCGCAACAGCCCCTTTACCGCCGCGCTGCTGCGCCACATCTCCACCCCCGGCGCCGACATCCACGCGGTGATGCGCGCCGTGCGCGCCGATGTCCGCGACAGCTCGAACGGCACCCAGATCCCCTGGGAAAACTCCGCCCTGATCGACGAGGTCTTCCTCACCGCCGCCCCCGCGCCCGCCACGTCAACCGCCCGCGTGCCCGCCGCCATCGCCCCCGCCCCGCGCCACATGCCGCGCCCACAGGGGTTCTCCGAGACCTGCATCGAAGGCAACTACCAGGGCGGCGATGTCCGCTTCTGCGCCTCCAGCGAACTGACGGCGCAGGGCGGTAACAGCTACGGCCCCGGCAATCTCTTTGACGGCAACCCCGCCACCGCCTGGGTCGAGGGCGTCGCCGGCACCGGCGAAGGCCAGGCGCTCAGCTTTGATTTTGCCGCCCCCCGCACCGTGCTCCGCCTGCACCTGCAAAACGGCTATACCAAGTCCGACCGCACCTTTACCCGCAACGCCCGCGTGCGCGACCTGCTGGTCACCGGCTCCACCGGCATCGAAACCCGCCTGCGCCTAGCCGACAGCCAGCAATGGCAAAGCTTCCCGCTGCCCGGTTTTGCCAACCAGCAGTGGATCCGGCTGGAAATCCTCTCCACCTACCCCGGCACCCACTATGCCGACACCGCGATTTCCGGCCTCGGCTTCGACTGATCCCACCCATCCGCCTTGATCCTCGCCCATGCCGCCCTTAATCACGTTGAGGAGCAGCAAAGAGGTATCCCATGACGCGCACTCATCCGACCCCGACCTTCGACATGGCCGAAACCGGGGCCGCCCCGCTGGGCAACCTGCCCGAATGGGACCTCAGCGATCTCTACACCGGCGAAGACGCCCCCGAGATCAAACGCGATATCGACTGGCTCGAAGGGGAATGCGCCAGCTTTGCCGCCGATTACGAGGGCAAGCTGGCCGATCTCGACGCCGCCGGCCTGCTGACCTGCGTGCAGCGCAACGAAAAGATCAACCAGATCGCCGGCCGCATCATGTCCTTTGCCGGCCTGCGCTACTACCAGCTGACCACCGATGCCGGCCGGGCCAAGTTCATGTCCGACTGCCAGGAAAAGATCACCAATTTCACCACGCCGCTGGTGTTCTTCACGCTGGAACTGAACCGGCTCAGCGACGACCACCTGACCGCGCTTTTTGACGCCAATGCCGACCTAGCCCGCTACCAGCCGGTGTTCCGCCGCATCCGCGCCATGCAGCCCTATCAGCTGTCCGACGAGCTGGAAAAATTCCTGCACGACCTCGGCGTGGTCGGCGACGCCTGGGAACGGCTGTTCGACGAAACCATCGCCGGGCTCACCTTCACCGTCGATGACGAAGAGCTGAACATTGAGGGCACGCTGAACCTGCTCACCGAACAGGACCGCGCCAAACGCGAAGCCGCCGCCCATGAACTCGCCCGCGTCTTCTCTGACAACATCAAGACCTTCGCCCGCGTCCACAACACGCAGGCCAAGGAAAAGGAAATCATCGACCGCTGGCGCGACATGCCCACCGCCCAGACCGGCCGCCACCTGTCCAACGATGTCGAGCCGGAAGTGGTCGAGGCGCTGCGCGAGGCGGTTGTCGCCGCCTACCCCAAGCTGTCGCACCGCTATTACGAGCTGAAACGCAAATGGCTCGGCCTCGACAAGATGCAGGTCTGGGACCGCAACGCGCCCCTGCCGATGGAAGACACCCGCATCGTCGACTGGGCCAGCGCCGAACAGACGGTGATGGAGGCCTACACTGCCTTTGATCCCCGCATGGGCGAAATCGCCGCGCCCTTCTTCTCCAAGGGCTGGATCGACGCCGCCGTGAAACCCGGCAAGGCGCCCGGCGCCTTTGCCCACCCCACCGTCACCGACGTGCACCCCTACGTGATGCTGAACTACCTCGGCAAACCGCGCGACGTGATGACGCTGGCGCATGAACTCGGCCACGGCGTCCACCAGGTTCTGGCAGCGGGCCAGGGCGAAATGCTGTCCTCCACGCCGCTGACCCTCGCCGAAACCGCATCGGTTTTTGGCGAGATGCTGACCTTCCGCAAGATGCTCGACAAGGCCACCGACGCCACCCAGCGCAAGGTGCTGCTGGCCGGCAAGGTCGAGGACATGATCAACACCGTGGTCCGCCAGATCGCCTTCTACGACTTCGAATGCAAACTCCACGCCGCCCGGCGCGGCGGCGAACTGACACCCGACGACATCAACGCGCTCTGGATGAGCGTTCAGGCCGAATCCCTCGGCCCCGCGTTCGAGTTCATGGACGGCTATGAAACCTTCTGGGCCTATATCCCCCACTTCGTCCACTCGCCTTTCTACGTCTACGCCTACGCCTTCGGCGATGGCCTCGTGAACGCGCTCTACTCGGTCTATGCCGAGGGCAAGGATGGCTTCGAAGACCTCTATTTCGACATGCTCAAGGCCGGCGGCTCCATGCACCATTCCGAACTGCTGAAACCCTTCGGCCTCGACGCCTCCGACCCCGCGTTCTGGGACAAGGGCCTCAGCATGATCTCCGGCTTCATCGACGAGTTGGAGGCGATGGAGGGGTGACCACGCTAGAAGAGCTAAGGAAAGGGGCGGAACTGCACCGGCGCCATCGCCGGAGGCAACCATCTGAGTACAAGCGCAACTTCTTCAATGCCGAGTATTTCGCCGTGTTCGACAACGACTCGGCGGAACCTCTTATTGAACCTATCGGCTGGGCCTTGCGGTTCCTAGAAACAGATGGCGACAAGTCAACGCGAGCAGTCCACCCGGCGACCTGCAAAGCTGTGGCAAAGCAGCTCGGCCTGCGCCTCCTTTCGTCAGGAGAAGCGGGGTACGATGACCTGTGGGAACAACTGAAGGTATGGCGGGAGACAGCGAAAATTCCGCCACTTTCGGCTAGAAGCCATGGTAACCGTCGCGGCGACACTTTTTTCTTTGTCGCTTCGGCTTCACCATGACGGCCCCATTCGATGAGTTAGAAGCGGTGGAAAGGTGAACCTCTTCCAACGCCTCTTCACCTGGCTCCGCAAACCGCCACAGGGCACCCGCCCCGACGGCTCGCCCCGGCGTTACCGGCAGCCGGTCGATCTGACCTATGTCACCACCCGCACCTATGACAGCTGGTCCGGCACCGCCGACCAGATGTTCGGCGACCGGGTCTGGAAACCGGCCTTCCGCTACCACGATTTCAGCCTCATCTGGAACGGCAGCCGCTTCCAGGTCTCGGCGCTTGACGACAAGCTGCTGTTCACTTTCCGCCCGGGCCAGAGCTTTCCAGCCCGCATCGACCCGGGCGATCTCTCCAAGGTCTGGTGTCTGATGGGCGAACACTCGTGCAGCCCATGGCCACCAGAAGACCCTGAAGAAGATGATAACGAGACCGAAGGCCCGCTCTTCGCCGTCGACGTGCATTACGCCGACGACGGCAGCGCCCTGGCCGCCGGCATCGCCTTTGGCGACTGGCACAATGCCACCCCGCAGGCCGAGGTGACAACGCGGATCGCCGAAACCGCGCCTTATGAACCCGGCGCTTTCTACAAGCGTGAACTGCCCTGCATCCTCGCCCTGCTCGACTGGCTGCCGCGCCGCCCTTCGGTCATCATTATCGACGGCTACGTCACCCTCGGGGCCGATGCGCGCGACGGGCTCGGCATGCACCTGTGGCGGGCGCTGGATGAGAAGGTGCCAGTAATCGGCGTCGCCAAGACCGCCTTTGCGGGCACCCCCAAAACCGCCGAACTGCTGCGCGGCCAAAGCATCAAACCGCTCTACATCACCGCCGTCGGCATATCGCAGGAGGACGCCAAGGCCTGCATCCGCGCCATGCACGGCGACCACCGCCTGCCCACCCTGCTGACTGCCGCCGACCGGCTCTGCCGCAGGCCACCGGCCTGATTTCGCCACGCCTCCCGGTTCGAAACGTGGCGGCACCTGCGCCACGGGGGGCCGCGCAGGCCCTCGAAACCGCCGGCGCCGCACCTATATCCGGGACATCAACACAAGGACCGCGCGTGCCCCTGCCCTCTCTCTCCAAACCGGCCCCGACCCGCACCCTGCGCGGGCGTCTGGCGCGCGCGCTGGTCACGGTCCGCCGCAACGTCCCGCCGGGGCTGCGCCTGCTGCTGGGCGTGCTGCTGATCATCGGCGGCATCCTCGGGTTCCTGCCGGTGCTGGGGTTCTGGATGATCCCGCTCGGGCTGGCGGTGGCGGCGCTGGACGTCCGGCCGATGCTGCGCCGGATCCGCGGCGACTGACCCCGCGGACCGTTCTCAGGCGCTATTCGGCGGCCCCGGCGGCAAACCCTGCCCGGGTGTCCTGCCAGATCCGGGGCAGTTCCGGCAGCAGCCGGTCGAGCCTCTCGCGGTCCTTGGCGCGGGCGGCCTGTTCAAGCGCGGTCAGGGTCTGGTGCAGCCGCCGCGCGCCAAAGACGGCGGCGCTGCCGGCGGTCTTGTGGCAACGCCGGGCAAAGCTGTCCAGGTCGCCGTCGGCGGGCGGCACCGGGCCCAGTCCGGCAATCAGCGCATCGGTTTCCTCCACGAACCGGGCCAACAGGTCGGCGCGGACATCCTCCACCGGCTCGGGCGGGCCGTCCTTGCCGCCGTCGTGTCCGATCCCCAACAGCGAGCGGCGCAGCGCCGGCAGCGTCAGTGGCTTGCCGATGAACCCGTCCATGCCGGCGGCCAGGAAACGGTCCTGTTCCTGCGGCAGCACATTGGCCGAGACCGCATAGATCGTCGCCCCTGCCGAGGGGCCGCCGCCCCGGCGGATTTCGCCGGTCGCCTGCAGCCCGTCCATCACCGGCATGCTGATGTCCATCAGGATCACGTCAAACGCCTGCTCCGCCGCCCGCTGCACGCCAGAGCGGCCGTCGGTGGCACAGGTCACGCGATGGCCGTCGCGTTCCAGCATCGACTGGATCAGGCGCAGGTTGATATCGTTGTCCTCGACCACCAGAACCGACAGGCGCGGTTCGTCGCTGTCGGACGGCAGCTGCTGGCCGGCAGTCTGCGGTTCGGCGGCCGGGGTCAGGGGCAGACGCACCCAGAACGTGCTGCCCTGTCCGGGAATGCTTTCCACCCCGATGTAGCCCTGCATCGCCTCGGTCATGCGCCGCGCGATGCCCAGACCCAATCCGCTGCCGCCACTGGCGCGGCGGAACGATGGGTCCGAGGTCTGGAAATCCTCGAACACCCGGTCGATATCGGCCTCGGCGATGCCGACGCCGGTGTCGCTGACGCGGAATTCGACATAGCGGCAGTCGGGCAGATCCTCGCAGATCTCGGGCAGGACCTCGACCTCGATGTCGATGCGGCCGTTCTCGGTGAACTTGATGGCGTTGCCGACCAGGTTCAGCAGGATCTGCTGCAGCCGGATCCGGTCGGTCAGCACCCAGTGCAGCGGCGCCCCGACCCAGCTCCATCCGATGCGGGTGCCGCGCGCCCCGGCCAGGCTGCTCTGGCTGTCGATCAGCTCCTGCAGCAGGCTGCCCAGATGCGCCGGCGCGGTGTCCAGCGCCAGTTTCCCGGCTTCGAACCGCGCAATGTCCAGCACCGCGTCGACATGGCTCATCAGCACCCGGCCGGACACCTCCATGTTGTGAACCAGCTGCGTCTGCCCCTCCGACAGCCCGCTGTCCTCAAGCAGCGACAGGTTGCCGAGGATGCCGTTCAGCGGCGTGCGGATCTCGTGGCTCATCATGGTCAGAACGTCGGCCTTGGCCTTTTCCCCGTCCAGCGCGCGGTCACGGGCCTCGATCAACTCCTGCTCGTCGGCAATCCGCTGCGAGATGTCCCGCACAAAGGCGATAAAGATCTCCTCTTCACCGTCCCGCGCCGATTGCAGCACCAGTTCAACCGGAAAGACCTCTCCGTTGGACCGCCGCGCCTCCAGCTGCACCCTGCCCTGCCCGACCAGACGCCGGGGGGCACCGCTCCGCAACCGGTCCAGCCCCGCCGACACCGCCTCCATCAGATGGTCGGGGATCACCAGTTCCGTGATCGACCGGCCCCTTGCCTCGGTTTCGCTCAGGCCAAAGATGGCCTCCGCCGCCGGGTTGAACTCCAGCACGCGGCCATGGATGGAAAAGACGATAATACCCTCCAGCGTGGTGGACAGGATGGTGTTCATGCGCTGGTTGGCCTGCGCCAGAAGCAGCCCGCGCTGGTGGGTCTGGCGGTTGACCAGCAGCAGAAATACGCTGAGCGCGGCCAGCGCCAGCAGCAGCACGGCGGTGACGATGGCCAGCCGCTGCAGCGTCGCCGCGACCTCCAGCCGGCGCAGGTCGGACTGGCGGGCGAAATAGGACAGGCCCAGCACCGACATCAGCCGCACCTCGGTCC
The DNA here is from genome assembly GCF_020171285.1 of Seohaeicola saemankumensis. GTDB lineage: Bacteria > Pseudomonadota > Alphaproteobacteria > Rhodobacterales > Rhodobacteraceae > JAIUZI01. The sequence continues at coordinate 537,694 of NZ_JAIUZI010000001.1, read as the reverse complement.
GCAGCGCCTCGGCCTGCTGGCCGAGGGCCGGCAGGGCGGCGCGCAACTCGGCATCGGGGCCGTCGATCAGCGGCACCGCCGCCAACACATGCTCCCGCAGCGCACTCAGCGCGGTGCCAAAGGCCGGCGAGACAACCGAAATATCCTGAAACGGACTCGCCCGGCTCAGCGTGTCGATCCGGCTATAGAGGATGTCATACCGCTTGCGCAGCTCGGCCAGATCGGTCGACCCGTCCGGCGCCCTCACGTTCAGGGCATACAGGTAGGCCATGTATTCGACCTCGGCCTGCGGAAGCGTCCATTGCAGGTTGTCCGATTCCGCCGACTTCAGCCGTTCCAGATCGCGGATGACCTGCCCGGAGAACGCCAGTGCCAGCACCAGAACCGCCAAGAGCCCGCTGACCAGAAACGGCCCCAGCGGGTGTTTGATCCGAATAGGGGCAAAGGATGTATTCATCAGGCGCGCGTGATGCTGGTTGCGGTCATCGCGACAAGGCTATTGGACAGCTTCGATCCTGTCGAGTTGCCAGATGCTGCGGGAATAGACGATCTCCGACCGGTAATCGGCATCCTGGTCGTAGGGGTAGACAACCCACAGCGGCCCCTTTTCGCGCCGCGACATCGGTTCGCCGTTCAGAAAGTAGGCGACGATGGGAACGTCTTCGGTGATCTCATCGAGCGGAATTTCGACCGAATAATCGTTGATCGCCTGCGCCCGGACACTGCCAGAGGCGATCTCCAGGTGTTTGAGAAGTGCCGAGAGAGGAACGCCGGTGAACCGCATTACGCCGTCCGTCCAGATGGTTGTGGTCTCAAACTCTGCCGTTGGCAGCGCCTGCAGCATCCCCAGGTCGAACTGTGCAGTTCCGTCAACATTCTTGACCGTAAAGTCCCCGGTTACGGTCAAAAGCACAGGACCCGTTGGTTCAGGAAGCATGTCAGCCGCATAAGCGCCGTCCGTGAGTGGTGGCATAAGACCAGCGAACAGGCCCACAAGCATCACCCCAATTGAACGCATGCGTTGGCATTCCTCTCTTCAGCCCGTTCATTGTGCATGTTTCAGGCCGGTGTTGCATCTGGTCAAAGGTATATGCACCTATACCAAAGGATAGGCCAGCGCCGGACAGGACACAGAGTGAGCAAAGGACCGCTGCGGTGGAAAACCTGACCTTGTTTCTCCCGTTCCAGCAAATAAATGATCGGTTCCGGGCAAGCTGTGATAGACTGTCGGACAAGGACATAGGACGAGTGAATTGAAGGTTTTGATTGCAGACGATCACGATTTGGTTCGTGATACCTTGGTGGCCTATGTCGAAGCCGCCGGCGACATTCGCGCAATCACCGCCGCCGATTACCCCTCCGCCTGTGCCCTTATCGATACCGAGGGCCCGTTCGACCTTGTTCTGCTGGATCTGGATATGCCGGGGATGAACGGGCTTGACGGGCTGCGCCGCGCGCTGACGCTGGCGGGCGCGCCTCGGGTGGCGCTGATTTCGGGACAGGCCACGCGCGACATCGCACAGCAGGCGCTGGACGCCGGCGCCGCCGGTTTCGTGCCCAAGACGCTGCCGGCGCGGTCGCTGGTCAACGCCATCAAGTTCATGGCCATGGGCGAACAATTCGCCCCGGTCGAATTCATGTCCGGCAAGGATGCGCAAGACGACGCCGCCGCGCATCCGCTGGCCAAAAAGCTGACCGAACGCGAACTGCAGGTGCTGCGCGGGCTGACCGCCGGCCAGACCAACAAGGAAATCGCCCGCGACCTGGACCTCGCCGAACCGACGATCAAGCTGCACGTCAAGACGCTCTATCGCAAGATCGGCGCGAGCAACCGCACCAAGGCGGCGATGATCGCGCGCGAAACCGGGCTGTTCTGACCGGCTCAGTCCAGCGTCACGGTCTGCCGGATCTTGCCGCTGGTGCGGTCAAAGATCACGATGCGCTGGTCGGTCGTCACCACCGCGATCCAGCCATCGCCAAAGGTCACCGCCTGCGGCTCCATCCCCTCGGGCAGAGTCAGGTCGTCCGGCACCTGCGGCGTGTCCCCCGACAGGCGCGTGACAAGCAGCGCAACCACCACTACAACCCCGGCAATCATCACCCCCGTCAGAATCGTGACCAGCAGGCGCAGGAACCGCAGGTTGCCGGGTTCTTCGATGTTATCGACTGGTTCGGAAGGATCGTTCATGGGCAGCCGCCGTATCACATTCACCATCGCGGCCAATCCGCCGCCGCGCCTTGATAAGGCGCTTTCGCGCGATGTACCAGACGAGGCGTCGCTGTCGCGTACCCGGCTGGCACGGCTGATCGCCGATGGCGCGGTACAGGTCGACGGCGCCGTGGTCACCGACGCCAAGGCCCGCGTGGCCGAGGACGCCCAAATCGACATCACCGTGCAAGAGGCCGACGAGACCCATATTGCGCCGGAACCCATCCCGCTCGAAATCGTGCACGAGGATGCCGACCTGATCGTCGTCAACAAACCCGCCGGCATGGTGGTTCATCCTGCGCCCGGCTCGCCCTCCGGCACGCTGGTCAACGCGCTGCTGCATCATTTCGGCGGCGATCTGTCCGGCGTCGGCGGTGTCAAGCGGCCCGGCATCGTGCACCGCATCGACAAGGACACCAGCGGCCTGCTGGTGGTCGCCAAGAGCGACGCCGCCCACCACGGGCTGGCCGAGCAATTCGCCGCCCACACGGTCGAACGGGTCTATAACGCGCTCTGTTTCGGCGTGCCCGACGCCAGCGACCCGCGCCTGCGCGGCATCAGGGGCGCCAGTTTCGAACCCGGCAACGTGCTGCGCCTGACCACTCAACTGGCCCGGCACAAGACCGACCGCCAGCGTCAGGCCGTGCTGTTCCAGGGTGGCCGCCACGCCGTCACCCGCGCGCGCACCGTCGACCGCTTTGGCGCCCCGCCCTGCGTGGCGCGGCTCGACTGCTGGCTGGAAACCGGCCGCACCCACCAGATCCGGGTGCATATGGCCCATGCCGGCCACGGGCTGATCGGCGACCCGACCTACGGCGGCAAGCGCAAGCTGCCGCAAAAGGCGCTGAACCCGCAGGCGCTGGCCGCCGTGGCCGCCTTCCCCCGGCAGGCGCTGCATGCCGCGACCCTGGGCTTTGCCCACCCGGTCAGCGGTGAAAACCTGCGCTTTGACGCACCCATGCCCGCCGATATGGCCGATCTGATCGCAAAACTGCGCCTGCCCGCCGACGGCGCGTGACAAAACCTGTCATGAACAGCACATGCGCGTGAACGCACTTTCGTAACCCGGAATTCATCGTACTATCGTAGGCACACCCCTTGAATGGGGCGAAATGCTGACCCATATGCTATGTTAAGTCCTTAAACATTATAAAGGGGGACATTGAGACAATGGCGAATTACGCAAATCTTCCGGCACCGACGCCCGAGGGCGGTCTGAACCGCTACATGCAGGAAATCCGCAAGTTCCCGCTGCTTGAGCCGGAAGAGGAATACATGCTGGCCAAGCGCTGGGTCGAAGAGCAGGACACCGAGGCCGCGCACAAGATGGTGACCTCGCACCTGCGGCTGGCCGCCAAGATCGCCATGGGCTATCGCGGCTACGGCCTGCCCCAGGCCGAGGTGATCTCAGAGGCCAACGTCGGCCTGATGCAGGCGGTCAAACGCTTTGACCCCGAAAAGGGCTTTCGCCTGGCGACCTATGCCATGTGGTGGATCCGTGCCAGCATCCAGGAGTACATCCTGCGCTCGTGGAGCCTTGTGAAACTGGGCACCACCAGCGCGCAGAAGAAACTGTTCTTCAACCTGCGCAAGGCCAAGGCCCGCATCGGCGCGCTTGAGGAAGGCGACCTGCACCCAGACAACGTGGCGCGCATCGCCACCGATCTGGGCGTGACCGAGGACGAGGTGATCAGCATGAACCGGCGGATGTCGGGCGGCGATGCCTCGCTCAACGCGACCGTCGGCTCCGAAGGCGAAGGCACCATGCAATGGCAGGACTGGCTCGAGGACGAAGACGCCGACCAGGCCGGCGATTACGAGGCGCGCGACGAACTTGAGGCGCGCCGCGAGCTGCTGGCGCAAGCGCTCGACGTGCTCAACGACCGCGAAAAAGACATCCTGACCCAGCGCCGCCTGGCCGATCAGGCCGTCACGCTCGAAGACCTCAGCGGCCAGTATAACGTCAGCCGCGAACGCATCCGCCAGATCGAGGTGCGCGCGTTCGAAAAGCTGCAAAAGAAAATGCGCGATCTGGCGCGGGAAAAGGGCATGCTCACCGCCTCGTAACCCTCGCCAATCGCACGACCCGGTGTCGCCGCGTCCCCGCAAGGGCGCGGCGACCGCCGTTTCAGGCACCCATTTCAGTCGCCCAGCGGCATCACTCCAACCGCGCGCGCAGCACCCGGACCATATTGCCGCCCATCACCTTGCGGACTTGTTCTTCGCTCAGCCCCGCATCCAGCAGCGCCGAGGTCAGCGCCGCCAGCTCCGAGGTGTCAAAGGCGGTCTCCACCGCCCCGTCAAAGTCCGACCCCAGCGACACGTGATCCTCGCCCACCGTGTCGATCGCGGCCCGCACCATCGCGGCCACGCCCGCCGGCGTCATGTCATCACAGGTCACCTCGGCCCAGTATCCCATCCCGATCACCCCGCCGGTGGCGGCGACCTGCTGCATCAGCGCATCGTCCAGGTTGCGCTTGACCGGGCAGTGGCCATGCACGCCGGTATGGCTGACCACCAGCGGAATATCGGTGATCTCCAGCACGTCGCGCACCACCTGCGGGCTGGAATGCGCCAGGTCCAGCACCAGCCCCCGCCGCGCGACCTCCTTCACCACCGCGCGGCCGAATTCGGTCAGCCCGCTGCCCGATACCCCGTGCAGCGACCCGCCCAGTTCATTGTCAAAGAAATGCTGCAGCCCGATCAGCCGGTGCCCCGCCTCGACCAGCCGGTCGAGATTGGCCAGATCCCCCTCCAGCGGATGCGCCCCCTCGATCCCCAGCAACCCGCCGACCATCGGCGCGCCCGCCGCCCGCGCCTCCAGCAGCGCGTCCAGATCGGCGCGGCTGCGGATGATCCGCAGCTGCTCCGGTGCCGCCGCCTGCGCCTCGTGCAGCTTCTCGGCCTGATACAGCGCCCGCTCCAGCAGGCTGTTCCAGGTGCGCGGCGGCCACAGCTGCGCCACCGCCAGCAGGGTGATATTGTCAAAGGCCTCGGCGCTGTTGTTGTCGTAATTCAACCCCGCCGGGCTCTTGGTCACGGCGGTAAAGACCTGCAGCGCAACGTTACCCTCCTGCAGGCGCGGAATATCGACCTGCCCGCGGCTGCCGCGTCGCGTGATGTCGCGCGACCACAGCAGGCTGTCGGCGTGCCAGTCGCCGATGGTCAGCGTCGGATGCAGCGCCGCCGCCCGGTCGCTGACCGCATAGGGCGCATGCGGAACCACCGCGTTGCTGGCGTCTTCGACATAGCGCGGCAGCACCGTAAAGAACCCGATGACCCCCACAATCACCGCCAGCAGCAGCAACCGCCCCAGCCATTTTCCGAAACTGCGCATCCGATCTCTCCCGTTCCTTGCCGTCGCCTGTCGGGCGCAGGCTACGGCCACCGCGCAAAAAGACAATGGTTGCGGCGCGCGGAATCGGGCATCTTGGCCCAAAAGGAGAACCTGCGATGATCCGATGGGGCATATTGGGCGCCTCGAAATTCGCCCGCGAGCATATGGGGCCCGCCATCCACGCCGCCAGGGGGGCCGAGCTGTCGGCGCTCGCCACCGCCAGCCCGGACAAGGCGGCCGGTTTCCGCGACTTCTGTCCGGGGCTGCGCCTGCACGACAGCTACGAGGCGCTGCTGGCCGATTCCCGCATCGACGCGGTCTATGTGCCGCTGCCCAATCACCTGCACGTCGAATGGACGCTCAAGGCGCTGAAGGCCGGCAAGCACGTGCTCTGCGAAAAACCGATGACCCTGCGCGCGCCGGAGTTCGACCAGCTGATCGCGGAACGCGACCGGGCCGGGCGGCTTGCGGCCGAGGCCTTCATGATCGTGCATCATCCGCAGTGGGCCTGGGTCCGGGCCCAGATCGCCAGGGGCGTGATCGGCAGGCTGGCGCATATCTCGGGACGGTTCAGTTTCGACAACCGCGACGGGTCCAACATCCGCAACCGTGCCGAAACCGGCGGCGGCGCGCTGCGCGACATCGGTGTCTACGTGATGGGCGCCGCCCGCTTTGTGACGGGCGAAGAGCCCACCGAAGTCGGCGGCCGCATCCGGCGCGAGAACGGCATCGACACCTTTGCCGACATCAGCGCGCGGTTCACCGACTGCACCTACAATGCCTATGTGTCGATCCGCATGCACCCGGCGCAAGAAATGGTGTTTCACGGCGACGGCGGCCTGATCCGGGTGACGACCCCCTTCAACGCCAATGTCTTTGGCGAAGCGCGGGTCGAACTGCACCGTCCGGGGCTTGAGGTGACCACCAAACGCTGGCCCGCCGCGAACCACTACATCACCCAGGTCGAAGCCTTTGGCCAAAGCGCCGAAACTGGCGCCGACTACCCCTGTCCGCTCGAGTTCTCGCGCGGGACACAGGCGATGATGGACGCGGTTTTTGCCAAGGCCGCAGCGATTTAGGAGGAAACAGAATGGCCGGCGGATGGGCAAGGGACGGTGCCGTCAACGAACAGATCGACGCCTCGATCCAGGATGAACTGGCCCGGATGAAGACGCGCCGCGCCCCGCAGGGCGACAGCCTGACCCACTGCGCCGACTGCGAGGAACCGATCCCCGAGGCCCGCCGCCGCGCCATCCCCGGCGTCAAGCTCTGCATCGAGTGCCAGCAGGAGCGCGACAGCGCCTACCAGGCCCGCGGCGGCATCAACCGGCGCGGCTCCAAGGACAGCCAGTTGAAGTAGCCCCCCGAACGCCCCCCCAAACCCACCGGCACGCCAAACGGACCCGGGTTGCCCCGGATCCGCATGGATCACCCTCCGCCGGGATGGCGTGCGGCCCCGTCAGAACGCCAGCGCAAGCCCCACGGTCAGGGCATCGCGCTCGATCAGCGTCGTGCGCGGCTCCCCGTCGCGATACTCGACCCGAAACGCCGCCGTCCGTTCCGGATTGACGAACACGTCCAGCCGCGCATACCCGTCGATCGCTTCCTGACCGCTGACAAGATCCCAATAGGCATCGGCACCGATGGATGCGGTCATGCCGTTGCCCAGGACGTTCTTGGCAAGAAACTGGGCTCCGAATTCGCCGCCAAGCCAGGCATAGCTTTCCCCGGCCGTCAGCGCGCTGGTGCCCGCGTCATCGACATGAAAAACATCCAGCATCGGTTTGATCACGAAATTGTAGTAATTTTCGCCCTTCTTGCCGTACCAGCTGTTGATATGCGCCTGCGCGTTATAGGGCGTGAGGCCCATCTGCAGACCGTAGGCGCGCCCGTCCAGGTTGATGTCGGACTGGGCGTAGCCGACGAAATCCAGCGCCAAGGCCGGAATATCCTCTGACCCGAAAACGAACTCTCCCTTGAACCCCAGCCGCACCGTTCCGGCATCCTTCGGATTGCCATTCTTGGTGCCGTCGGCCTCCAGAAACAGGGCAAACCCGCGTTCGGTCAGCGACAGCCCGTCTGTCCGACCGCCGCCGTGCGCGGACCACGGAAAGACATAGCCAATCCCCGCCTGGACCGTCAGGGCCGTGCCACCGGCACTGGAATCATCCGAATAGGACAGGCTCGCGCCGCTCTTGTAGGGATTGTAACGCGGCCCTCCGGCCTCCCCGATCTGTTCGCAGCCGGTCAGCTGCTTGTCGCTGATGCGATCCCTCAGAACAAACCCGCCCTTGCTCGGTGAACAGGTCGCCCGCTTGGTGTAAGGTGGCAACTCATCCACCGAGACGCGCCCGTCTCTGGCAAAGATATACTCGAGTACCTCATATCTTTCTTCGTAGTGGGTTCGTTCTGGGCCCTTCGGCAAAGCGCTGATGCCGTCCTTCAAACGGTCCAATTCGCTCCTTTCGAATGTTGTGTTGCCGTTACGGTCGTAAGACTTGGGGTCGATACCGGCCGAGGCAGCGCTGGCGAAAAGGCCAGCCGCCGCCGCGATCGCGGCGAAAACCAAATGTTTCATCACATGGATCTCCTGGAAAATTGGGTTATCGCCGGATCGCCAGCAATTCTTCGACAACATGGTCGAAGATGACGCAGTCCATGAAGTTGCGAGCCGCCAAATCATTCTCGTAAAGCTTGCCTTTGAAGTACCGGCTTGTTGACACCGCCTTGAAGATCTCGTTGTGCGGGTAAGGTGAATGGATCCAGTCCGCGACCTCGTCGCCTTTGCGCAGATCGTTGAACTCTGGCCCACCCTGAGAGATCATCGTGTCCTTCAGCCGCTCCCACGTGTCCTGGTAGAGCTGCGGGGAAAATTTATCGGGCCGCATGACGCCTCGACCGACCGGGGCGGTCCTGCGGTCGATGGCGCGACCGGGTCCGGTCTCAAAGGTCTCGCGCATCCGCGCCCACCCCCGGCGCGGCATAGGTGCACCACCGCGCGGCCACCAGGGCGCCGGAATCGGCGGCAGCGGCCACGGATAAGGCGGAAACGGCGGATAGGGCCCGCCATGCGGCGGCAAGGGGTTCACCGGCCACGGCCAGTCCGGCAGCGGCATGGGCCCCACCGGCCACGGCCAGTCGGGGGCCGGCGTCAGTTCCCGGCGCGCGCTCGGCGCCGGATCGGTATGAAAGCCGCCCTGCCCGCGCGCCGCCGCCTCGGCCATCTCGACCACATCGTCATAGGTGGCCAGCCGCACACCCATCCGCGACAGAACCCGGGGCAGGTTACAGGCGATCGCCCGTTCGGCGCTGGGATCCGAAGACGTCTCGCCGGCGAAATGCAGGCCGACCGCATGTTTGTCCGTGGCGCTGTACCACAGCGAGCCGCTGTCGCCGCCTTCGGAAATCTCAATATCGTCGTAGTTGCCGGGGGCCTCGGGCACCAGTTTGAACCCCTGGATGTCGCGGGCTTCGATCTGGCCGGGCTGAACCTCGTAGAACACCCGGTAAATGCCCTCTCCGTCGACCCGGGCCGAGGTCCGGCTGGTGCTGCGCCCATGTTTGACCAGAACCTCGTTCAGGCGCGATTCCCGGTGTCCGTCAAACGTGTCATAGCTGCCGATCTGCACCGGCAACCACGACCGCGCGGCGTTCAGGTCCGCCACCGCCGCGTCGCCGTCCAGATCCAGCATCCAACGCGACAAATGGGCAATGGCGTCCTGCCGCGCCCCGCCGTCCCATGCGCCGGGTTGAATCACCGCGTCCCCGCGCTTTCCGCGCGGTCCCGCCAGCACATGCCAGTTCGACAGGATGCCCGGTCGCCGGGTTTCCTCGTCGATCACGATCGCGCCCAGCGTGCCGGCCGAATTGTCCAGCCGCCCCACCGAAACCCCGCCCATCAGCACAGGCGCCCTGCCCTTCGGGCCGCCGGTTCCCTTGTTCGCCTTGTACGGCCCCTCGATCACGTCGAGCGGGATGCCGTCGATCTCCTTTGGAAAGGCCACGGCATCGCTCAGTTCCGCAATCGGCAGCTTGGAGTCGACATGGACGCGAACCACCTGCTGGTCGGTCCGCTCGTCGCCGTTCCAGCGATAGCCGACATCGGCGCCGGTAAAGTTGCTGCGGTGGCGGTAGCTGGCGTACACCTTGCGCATCGCCGCATCGAGCTGTTTTCGGGTGAATTTCTTCTTGTCTGACTTGTCGGTCATAACCGTCTCCCACGTTTGTGCGGGTCCAGCTGACGGCGGGATGCGTGACGCGGGCGTGATACCGGTGTGACAGCCCGGCCGGGCGGGATCCAGGCGGGCCCCAGGCGCCACTAGTGTCCGGGGGGCGCCACGGGCACGGCCCGCCCGCGCCGCACACCAGCCGGTTCACGCTCACGTCACGGGTCAAATGCCAAGTTTGTTCAAGCCCTTCGCTCCCCCCGGCGGGCAAGCAGAATGTCAGAAAGGACGGTCAACGTGGTGTTTCGGATGAAAGAACGGGTAAAGGCGATCCGCGCCTTTCGAAACCCCTATGCGCCGGGCGTTCACGTCGTCGCCGCACAGCTGCGCCCACACGGCGATCGGGTCGATCCGCGCCCGGTTTTTGTCGCGGGCAAGGGCTATTGCGAGGCCGACGCGATGACGCGCATGCTGGGCGAGGCGGCAGAACGCGATGCCGTTCTCAAACGGCTGGGCGACGAAACCCGCCCGCTGATGAATGCCCGGGGCCGCACGATCGGAACCGTCGCGGCGTCCAGGGTGCTGCAACAGGGCAGCGCGCGCGATCCGGGCAGCCACGGGTGCAGCACCCACAACCAAATGCACCGCGCCATAACGACGGCGGTCAACGAGTTGATCGAACGCCGCGCGGTCATGCTCTGGTGGCACGGCGGGATCGGCGCGGCCCGACTGCCCGCCGACCTGCTGGCCGAGCTAAGGATTTCCAGCCGGCTGCGCGACATGCGCGACGGCGCGCTGGAGGTCCGCCAGACCGACCTGTTCCGCCTGGAGTACCCCGGACCGGTTCACGTGATCGCGGCGCGCTCCCGCGATCTGCAGGGCGCACAGACGGCCGTCGCCTTCGCGGCCGGAACGGACATCGCGCTGACCGCCGATCGCGCCCTGCTCGAGCTCTTGTCGGTCGAAGTTGAAACCTCGGATCTGGCCCATGCCCGGCAGACTGGCCAGACCGTTGCCCGCGATAGTGCCCGTGGGCTGGTCGCCGCCCGGCAGGCCGCGTTCGAGACCACGCATCGCGACCTCTTTGGCGATGGCCCGGCCCGGTTCCCCGAACCTCCCGAAACCGGGCTCTCCATCGACGCGATCCTCGACATCTATCGCGACCGTGGCGAAGAGATCCTGCTGGCCGACCTGACCCGGCCCGAAATCGGGCTGCCCACCTGCCGCGCGTATTTCCGCGAGACCGCATTGCAGCCGCGTTTCCCGGGCGGCTTCGCGCTGTCTCCACTCTGATCCCCGCCGGTTTCACGGTCGTGTCACGCCATGTCGTGAACAAAACACCCAATGGGGGACGCAAGATGGCACATGAACTTTCATTCGATCCGGTAAAAACCGGTTTCCGGGACACCGGGCCCAAGCCCGACACGGGCAATGCCACGCAGGGCTCGGGCGGACACGGCACACAAAACGCCCCGTTGATGCAGCAACTCGATGCGCTCAGCGCAGCGCTGCACGATCCGGATTGGGTCGCACATTGCCGGCACACGATCGAGGGGTCGCACAAGATCCCGGCCGGAACCACCTATCTTGCCCAGCTGTTGTCGCATGATACCTCGCAGACGTTGAACCGGATCGACGTCTTCGAACCCGCCCCCCAGGGCGCGAACCCGAGCACGATAAATGCGCGCGGAACGCCACTTCTGCTGTCGACGCTTTATGGCCGGGGCCTGCATGGCGACCGGCATCTTTTCAGCGAGCCCTGGTTCCGGGTCGGGACAGGCGGCCTGCCCGATTTCCTCGTCCGGGTCAATCCAGGGTATGACCCGATCACCAGCGCCCCCCTTCTGGCGGATCCGCGCAATGGCGACACGCCGATCCTGCTGTTCGTGGCCAGCGCCTTCCTGCATTACCACAACGCCGTGGTCGACCGGGTCAGGACCAGCGGCACAGGGCTCAACAATGATCAGCAATTCGTGCTGACCCGGGCGCTGGTCATCCGCACCTGGCACCACATCATCCGGTCCGACATTCTGGACCGCACCTGCCGTACAGGTGCCTGCTGCCAGCAAACAAAGCAACTGACAGAGAAACTCCACGCGGACCCGAATGTGGCGGTCCTGGCGCATTCGGCCCTGCGGTGCTTTCATTCGCTGGTTCTGCAAAACTATCATTTCAAGACCGGGCCCGACACCGAGTCCATCCGCGACATGCTCACCTCTGCGGCACAGGGGCGCGAGATCCCCAGCCTGGATCCGGTGGAACTGGCCAATTGGACAGACATTTGGCGACCGGACTGGCCCGTCTTCTTTGACCCCGCCGCCGACCACGCCAATCTCACCGGTTTCACCCCTAGTTTCGTGTTCCAAGACGATTCCGTCGACATCGCCAAGCGCGACTTTATCGCGGCGATCACCCATCGGATGCCCGATCTCGCGTCCTTGAACGTACCGCGCGAGCGGATTGAGCGCCTTTACCGGACACTGGACATCGTCGTTCCCGGCCCGATCAAATGGGCCGACTGGGGCAGAAAACAACCGATGCCGACGATGCTGGGTCTGCTGGCCGACGGGTTTTTCGAGACCGAGATCGACGCAAATGGGCATCCCGACCAGCCCGTCGATCTGCGCCTGGGGCCCGTGGCCTCGGCGCTGGTGCGTTGCGGGATCGAAAAGCTGATCGATGCCGCCGAAGCGCAGGTCGCGCAGACGCTCGACAGCGCCGGGATCCCGGATGGGCCGCCGCCCTTCGAATTGCCCGGCACATTCACCAAAATGATCGACTTCCATTAATCACAGAAAGGGAACACCATGAGTGACATCAGCGTAAGGATCGCCGAAAAGGGCGGCCAGAACAGCAAGCTTGGTCCGATCGGCGAGGCCTTGCTCGACCTCAGCAGCAAGAAGCAGGCCATCGTTGACGCCGGCGGCACGATCAGCAGCTCAAGCGACATCACACCGGCATGGGAGACTTGGCCAGACGACGAGAAGGCCAGCGCAGAAGCCATCTATGCCAGCCTGGCGATCAACATCTACGACGAACACGGCGCTGTCACCAAAGTGCCAAGCGGGAAACCCGGTCTCGTCAAACAGCATGTCGCCCTGAAGTTCGTCTTCGAGGAAGAAGGCGAACTGGTCGTGTCGATTCCCCATTCGGCCGCGCTGGGCCGGGCGCCCAGACCACTTGAAAATCGCGAAGACTACATTCCCTATCTGCGGCGATCGGCATTCGCTCAGGCAAAGAACGAGTTTCACCGCGCTCTGCGGGATGACACGGATCTTACGGCCGGCCAGATTTCTCAGGTCATGTATGTTTTCGACAAGATTACGGCGGCGAGCCTCAGGCCCGGTCAAAACCCGAGCCAGGACCGAGATACCTTCCACACCCAGCTGGGTGAATACAACATGCGCCAGTGTCTCTGACGAGTGCTGTGCGCGCCGGGGCTGGCGGGTCTTGCGCCCGCCAGCCCGCTTCAGGATCAGGCCCGCCCCCGGTCAAGCCCGCAGCGCTGCGGTGATCCCGGCGCGCAGCCTGTCCGACTGCGCCATCCGCCGCATCGGAAAACACTGAACGAACCAGTCGACAATGGCGTTGGTGTCGGGCGGCCCCTGCGCGCACCAGGTCTCTGTCACGCAGCGCACGAACTCCCGCGCCGCGGCGCGGGCGCCGTCCGTGTCCCCCAGTTCCCATAGCGTCGCCGCCATCCAGCCCGGCAGGTTGGAAATCGCGCTGCCCGCCAGCTCTCCGGCCTGCACCGCCTTCTCCAGCTGCCCGTCCAGATAGTAAATGTTCAACAGGTACCCCCAGAGAAACGGCGGCAGGTTGCGGGCGATATCGCGGGTGTCCTCCGCCAGATCCACCGCCTTCGGCAAATCGTCAAGAAACCCGTATCCCAGCGCGCAGGACATCCGGGTCAGCACGCTGTTGGGGTTCAGCTCGGTCGTCCGTTCGAAATGAAAGCGGCTGACCTCGAACTGGTCGTTCATCGCACAGCTCCACGCCGCGGCCAGATGCGCGCGCGAATCCAGCGGATCGATCTCGATCGCCAGCCGCGCATGACGCAGGCTGTCCTCCAGCAGCTTCTGATCGCGCAGCACACCCGGATACATGATGTGGCGGATGTTCTCGGTCGACGACAGCCACGAATGCGCCGGCGCAAACTGCGGCGCGTCGGCCGTGATCTCCGTCAACAGCTTCAGAGCCGCATCCGTTTTGCCGGGCCGCCATTCCTGCAACAGCGACTGCGCCAGCAGCCATTTGTCAAACACGCTCCGGTCATTCAGCCCGTTCGATAAACATTTGTTCAACCAGTTCGAACTGACCCCGTTATTGACGGCAATACACAGCTGCTGCGCAATCCGGTGCTGCACCCGCTGCCAGTTCTCGAAATCGATCTGGAACCTTTCGCTCCAGATGACGCGGTTGTCCGCCTCCTGCTTGAGCGTCGCAATCAGGATGACTTCCTCCCCGACCTCGCTGAATATCCCCTCGAGGCGATAACATTGCCGCCGCGCCGGTTCGATATCGAAAATACGCCACTCCCGGAATGACGTCAGATTGGCAAACAGCTCGTATCGAAAAACCCGCTCCAGATCGGCCAGGCGGCCCGACTCGGTTCCGAAAAGAAACGGGCAGACGAATATCTCCGGCGTCGTATCCGCCAGCAGCGGCTCGGCCACCGCCGGTGCAATCGACTTCGCAGGGCCAATTTCCCCCATCTTGATTTTCGCAACCAGGTCAATTGTTTCGCCACTGGGTTCCACATCGAATTCGTCGGCCAGGTATTGATAAAGGTCGTTGTAAACACGAAGCGCCGCGCTCTGGTTGCCCTCCTCGGCATAGGCCCGCATCAGGAAACGGCACGACGGTTCGTGAACCGGGTCAAGGTTCAGCAGCGCCTGCGCCGACTGGATCCGCTGCCTGAGCGGGACCGTGGGCGCGTCCAGCTTGGCCATCAGCGCATCGCACAGCTCTGTCTCGATCCGGTTGCGCGTGATCGAAATCCAGCTGTCCAGCGCATTGCTGAGCCCCCTGCAATCGGCAAGGAACTCGTCCAATTCCAGCGGCGGAATGAGAAACTCCGACTCCGCCCCGGCGCCGTCCAGCGCTTTCAGAACCGTTTCAACATCCAGCACGATTTCTGAATGATTGACAATGATTTGCTCTCTTTCCGCGCGGAATACGCCGTCCAGCGCCGGGCATTTCTGCTTGATCCGCCGCAGCAATTGCCGCAGCGACCCGCGCGAATGGCTGGCATCCGCTTCCTGCCAGAACAGGCAGGCCAGGCTTTCTCTGGAATGAACCGTCTCAGAACTCAGACCGAGATAGAACAGCATTGCCTCTGCGCGACGGGAATTCAATTGCACAGGTTGGCCGGCCAGTGAAAAACCCGGTGGTTTTTGCAACAAGTCGATCGAAAATGACAAACCCGATCCCCGCAATTCAAAATAAATTCGCGATTTATCCTAGCAGAGGTTTCGTGAAATGCACCCACTCTCGGATCATTTGCGTTTCGCGCGTTACATCGCGGGCGCAATCGGAATGGGCCCGGTGTCGCGCCGGGATTTGCCGTGACAAATTCCCGCCCGGCGTCGATGCCGGATCGGTTGGCGGTAATTGGCAACGGCATTGATCCGGGCATACCCCGGACCCGCATCGCCACAGCCATTCTACGTATCAGAGAATGGTACCGCCTCCCTGGCTTGAACAGGGGACCTCTGGATCCACAATCCAGCGCTCTAACCAACTGAGCTAAGGCGGCACTGGAGGGCGATTTAGCCAACCAAAGACCTGAATGCAAGCAGTTTAAAGGTCGATCCGCCAGCTTTGTTCGACCAGATCGACACCAAAGGAATGCACCGGTTTGCTGTCGACCAGCCGCCAGCCCGCCGCCCGGTACAGCGCACAGGCCGCCCGGTGGCTCTCATGGGTCCACAGCTCCATGTCACGGTAGCCCGCCTGGCGCGCAAACCCCATGCAGCGCTGCAGCAGCCGCTTGCCCACGCCCTTGCCGCGCGCCTCCGGAACCAGCAGGAACAGCCGCAGTTTCGCGGTCCGCGCGCTGCTGCGCACGCAAAAGATGCTGCCCAGCCGGACATCGCCCTGCACCGCGATCCAGCCGCGCTCGCAGGCCGGATCGTGACCGGCGGCAAAATCGGACAGGATCCCCGCGACCAAAGGCCCGAAACTCTCGTCAAAGCCCTCGTCCCGAGCATAAAGCTCCGCATGCCGGTCCACCAGCCAATCGGCATCGGCGGGTTCGAAATCGCGCAGGGTGACATCACTCATGACCCGAACAGAACCGCAGACCTGCTTGATTTTCAACCCCGCGCGCGCTAGCACAGCCGCTCAGTCACGGAGACGAACATGGGTATCAATACCGAACGCGACATCGAAGCCAACCTGCAGATCGGCCCCACCGATCATGGCATGGTGCGCATATTCGTCGAATCGCAGGGTATCGAAGTCCCGATGGATTTCGACCCCGAAGAGGCCGAGGAAATCGCCGAGGAAATCCGCGCCGCCGCCCAGGCCGCCCGCAGCATCGGCACGCGCTGAAACCCCGGGCCGTGGCGCCCGCGGCAACCGTGGGATGTGAGTATTTTTGAAGAGATGAAACAGGGGACGCGCGGCTTTGGTAACCGCGCATTAAGGTTAACCTGCTCTGATGGATGGCGCGGTACAGGCTGGAGAGCCGATGACCGCAAGAGGTGAAACCCCGCCGTCCCGCCTGCCTTCAGCCAAAGCCAGCGCCGGACGGCGGGGTGGACGCCGCCGCGCCCCTTTCATCTCTTTGACAAATACTCCCGCCGGAGGCATCCGACAGCAGCCCGGCGCGCGGCGGCGGCGGGTTCAGGCGCTACGGGCCGCCACGGGGGCGCGCACCGGCAGGAACTGCGCCACCGCCCAGGCGATCTCGACCACCAGAAACAGCCAGATCACCGGCCCGGCGCCGGCGGCCAGGGCATGGATCATCCAGGCCGAAAACGCCAGCCGGCCAAAGGCGTCGTAGCGGCCCAGGTCGGCCCGGTCGAGCCGCAGCCGCACCAGCGACCAGATCACCACGACGGTGCCAAAGAAATTGCCGAACAGCATGCCGTAGGCGCCTAGTTCCGGCGCCGGGGCCGTTGCCCCCAGGGCCGTGTTCAGCGCCTGCAGCCAGGGCCAGATCAGCGCCAGTGTCAGCGGGGTCGCAAATGCCCATGTGACGATCAGGTCGTACCAGGCCGAGGCGCGGTAAATGCGGCGGTATGTGTGGGGCGGGATCATTCGATTCTCCTGTCTCTTGTCTCGAATGATGCAACTGCTAAACTATGGACCTAAGTCCAAGGTCAAGGAGTATGTGATGCGGATTGGGGAACTCGCCGCCACCACCGGTGTCAGCCGCGATGCGCTGCGGCTGTATGAACGGCGCGGGCTGATCCGCGCCGACCGGCGCGACAACGGCTACCGCGACTACCCCGAGGCCACCGCGACGCTGGTGGGCATCATCCGGCAGGCGCAGGCACTGGGGTTCACCCTGGCCGAGATCGGCGAGATCACCGACAGCCTGAACGGCAATGGGCTGGGCCGCGACCAGATCGCCGATCTGTTGCGCGACAAGATCGCGGTGCTGGACGCACGGCTGCGGCAGATGGGTGAATTGCGCGACATGCTGCAGACCCGGCTGCGCAACGCCTGCCCGCTTCAGCTGGGCTCATCCGCCGGCGAATCCGACAGCAGGGCGGCGACACCGGGATCTCGATAGGCCTGCAGCCGCCGCGCCGCCTGGGTGGCGAATTTCTGGATCAGCACCTTGCGGCGCGCGGCCGCGACCTTGTGCTCCGGCGCCATCCGCAGGATCTCCGCGTCATAGGCATCGGCCACGATCAGCCCGGTGCCATCGGGCAGCAGATCGGTGGGAAACTCGGTATCCACCGCCCAGAAATAGCGGTCGCACCATTCCAGGTAGCCCTCCCATTTACTGTCGGACTGGAAATCGGCGCGGCTCGACTTGCACTCCACCACCCACAGCTCGCCCTTGGGGCCCAGCGCCATGACATCCACCCGCAGCCCGCGCGCGGGGATGAATTCCTCAACCGAAACAAAGCTGTGGCTGCGCAGGTGGCGCGCCACCCCACGGGCGAGTTTCTGTCCGGGCTGCAGGTTCAGCATCATGCGCAAACCGTGAACAATTCGTGAACAAAAATCAAGCCCTCTGAAGCCTGTTGACATGATACCTTTTGGTATCTAATAAATATGAAACCAAATGGTATCACATGAGGCCGCCAATGCCCGACGCCCCGCAACCCGCCTTCCGCGCGCTGGCCGATCCGACCCGCCGCGCCATCCTGCAGATGCTGGCAGAGCGTGACATGACCATCGCCGAGGTCGCCGAAGGCTTTGCGATGACCCGCGCCGCGGTCCGCAAGCACCTCACCATGCTGCAGGAGGGCGACCTGATCCGGGTCTACCCGCGCGGCCGCGAACGGCTCACCACGCTGCACCCCCAGGGCATGGCCCCCGTACGCGACTGGCTGCGGTATTTCGACCGCTTCTGGGATCAGAAACTGACCGACCTGCAAGACGTCATCGAACACCAGGGAGACCCGCAATGACCGGCACCACGATTTCCAAATCCGTCTACCTCAAGGCCAGCCCCGAAACTGTCTGGCGCCACCTCACCGACAAGGATCTGCTGGGCAAATGGTTCCACCCGGCACAGGCCGACATGACCCCCGGCGCCGACTACACGCTGGTCTCGCAAAAGGACGGCGACCGCATGTGCTGGGGCCGGGTCGAAGAGATGCTGCCCACCACCTACATGCGCTGGGCCTTCACCGTCGGCCCGCTGGGCGGCGCCATGACCACCGTGGAATGGCAACTCGACGACGCGCCGGGCGGCACCCGGCTGACGCTGACGCATTCCGGTCTGCCCGCATCCGCCGAGGGCTACGGGCTGGTGCTGGCGCTCGACAAGGGCTGGCACGGGTTCCTCATGAACCTGCACGATTTGTGACCCCGGCCCCTTGCCCAAACCCCCGCCGCATCCTACGTAGGAGCGTGGCGGGTTCTGCCCTTCTCGTGACAGGTAGTATTCTGGTGGCCTTACGCAAATCCGAGGGAGCTGGCTCTGTGCGGATCCTGGTCCGTTTACCTGGCGCCCACCTGTATTAACAGGTCCTCGGGAATCATAACCGCACGGTTGCCTGGTGGTCCCGCCACATTCCCATCTCCCGACAACTTGCCCCCAAAAGACGCCCAAAGAAAAAGGCGCCCGGATCTCCGCGCGCCCCTCGCAGGTTCCCTCTGTTCGGTCGCCGGCTCAGCGGCGCGTCCTGATCGCCCCCCGACGGTCTGCCCGTGTTTCGGCCCGGGCCTCCACCCGGACCGGGCGAAAATGATCGACCACCGGCGTGCCCCGGCGCGGTCCGCTGTCGTCGGTCTCGGCCATCGCCATCACCGCCCAGGCGAACTGCACCCCGGCAAAGACGATGCCATGGGCAAACCACAGCACCACCACCGCCAACAGGCCGACGTCCGATGACGACACCAGATGCCACAGGTTCATCACGTTGAACCACAGCAACATGGCCACAAAACCCGCCGCGATGGCAAAGCCGATCAGCACGTTCTTGATGTACATTCTAATAAGTTCAGGCATGGCAAATCCCCCAATATGGCCAAGGGTAGCACGCCCACGCGCCGGGTCCATCAAAATATGCAAGAAATGGAAGATAGGCCCTGATCCGCCCAAATTTACGACTCCGGGCTTGCCCCGGCGGGTAAATTCGTCAGGCTCCCCGCAACCACGGATCAGCGGGAAAGGTCATCGCATGTGGGAAGAATTCCTGAACGCGTCGCTGCGGGACAACCTGATGCTGATCGCCAGCATCATCGGCAGCCTCGGCGGGCTCAGTTTCTTTCTCTCGATCGGCTGGCTGCGCCGCGCGCGCAACTCCAGCCAGACCATTCTTGCGCTGGAGGATGAGAACAAGACCTTCCGACACGACTTTGCCGTCGCGCAGGTCCGGCTGGACAAGGTCGACCCCGATATCGTCGGCCCCAAGCTACAGGGCCAGACCCGCCTGCCCGCGCTGGCGGACCGCGCCAGCCTCGCCCGCACCTACCAGGACCTGCACGAAGGCACGACCGCCGCATCGGCCCTGACGCTGGCGCGCCAATCCGTGTTCGAATACAGCGCCGATCCCGACCGGGCCATCGCCACCGCCCGCCACCAGCTGGCGCTGGCCAGCCTGCTGGACCCCGAGAACCCCGAAATCGCTCGCCTTACGGACGCCGTCGACCGACTCGCCGCCCTGCCCGACAGGGCCCAGGTCGTCTGGCAGCCCGAGGTCTTTGCGCTTCCCGACTACGAACTGCAACGCCGCGCGCGCGAGGTGATGCGGGCCGGCCGGCTGCACGAGGCGCTGTTCCTGTCGCAGCTTTGCGCCGAAAAGGCCGAACAGCGCACCGGGCCGGAGTCAGACAATTTCGCGTCCGCCCTGACAACCCTCGCCGTGAACCAGAGCATCCTCGGCTTCGAAGAGGCCGCGAACGCCACCCATGCCCGCTGCCTCGCGATTTTTCACCGCCTGCTCGACCCCGATCACCCGAGGCTTCTGTTTATCGCCGTTCACCCCGCCCTTTTTCTGGCCAACGCCGGCAAACTTGACGCGGCCGCCGCTTGTCTGGAAACGCTCGAAACCCGGATCGAAACCGCGCTGGGGCACAGCAACGACGCGGCGATGGTGCATTGTCTGTCGCAACGCGCCGCGATGTACGAAAAGCTTGGCGATCTCGACCGGGCGCGCGGGGACCAGACCCGCGCCGCCGCGATTTACGATTACCTCAAGCTTGGCAATCACCCCAGCCTGTCACGGCTGACCTACGATCCGCATGACTTTGCGGTGCCGGATTAAAACGCCTCCGGCTTCGCCTCGCGCGCCATGTGATCCAGCACCGCGTTGACGAAATTCGCCTCGCGCCCCTCGGGGAAAAACGCCCGCGCGATGTCGACATATTCGCTGATCACCACCTTGGGCGGTGTCGCGCTCTGCGTCAGCTCGGCCCCGGCGGCGCGGAACAGCCCGCGCAACGTCGGGTCGATGCGCGCGATCGGCCATTTCGCCACCAGCGCCCGGTCGGTCATCTGGTCGATCCGCGCCTGGTAATTCACCGCGTCATCCACCAGCTTGCGAAACAGGTCGGGGTCGCCCTCGGCCATCTCGTCGCCCTCGTAGACCGCGCCGAACCGGTGGTCGAGAAACTCCGCCACCACCGCGTTGCTGGTCTGGCCGGACTGCTCCATCTGGAACAGCGCCTGCACGGCATAGAGCCGCGCGGCGGATTTCATCTTGCGTTTCTGGTTGCCCGAAAGGGGCGCGTCGCTGGGGGTCATGCGCTTGGGTTTCCGTCGTTGTCGCCCGCCAGCCGGATCGTTTCCGAGAGCGGCTTGAACCCCACCCCCTTCGACTGGCCGCCCCACTTACGGCTCAGCGCGATCAGATGCAAGGCCGCCGCCGCGGCACCTGCGCCCTTGTTCATCGCGGCCGGATCGGCGCGCACCTCGGCCTGGGCGCGGTTTTCCACCGTCAGGATGCCGTTGCCGATGCACAGCCCCTGCAACCCCATCATCTGGATCGCCCGGCTGCTGTCGTTGCAGACCGTCTCGTAATGCGTCGTCTCGCCCCGGATCACGCAGCCCAGCGCGACGTAGCCGTCAAAATTCGACAACCGCTCGGCAATCCCGATGGCCGTCGGCACCTCCAGCGCGCCGGGCACCTCGACCAGATCGTATGTCCCGCCCGAGGCTTCGATCTCGGCCACCGCGCCGGCGATCAGGTTGTCGGCGATGTCGCGGTAAAACGGCGCCGCCACGATCAACAGCTTCACCGGCTTGTCGAATGCGGCGCGCGGCAGTGTGTACTCGGTTCCGGCCATCTCAGCTCTCCTTCAAAATCGGGCGGGTGCCGACAATGGTCAGGTCAAAGGCATCCAGCCCCACGTAACGGGTCGACGGGTTGTCAGTCAGCAGCACCAGCTTGTGCAGCCCCAGCCCCGACAATATCTGCGCGCCCAGCCCAGTCTGCTTGATCGTGCGCACCCCGTCCTCGTCGCTGGCATAAAGCGAATGGCGCGGGTCCCGGAACAGGCAGACCACCCCGCGCCCCTCCGCCGCGATCAGCTCCATCGCCCGCGGCAGCTCGCGCGCCGACTTCGGCCCCAGCCCCAGAACATCCGACGCCTCGTGCAGCGCATGGGTCCGGGTCAGCACCGGCTCGGGCGTGGTGATATCGCCCTTGATCATCACCACATGCTCCACCCCATGCGTCTGATCGGTATAGATCCGCATGTCCCAGTCGCCGCCGAACTCGGAATTCACCGTCTCGCGCCCGGTCTCCACCACCAGGTTGTCGTTGCGCGCCCGGTACGCGATCAGGTCGGAAATCGTGCCGATCTTCAGCCCGTGTTTCGCCGCGAACTCCACCAGCTCGGGCAGCCGCGCCATGGTGCCGTCCTCGTTCATGATCTCGCAGATCACCGCCGAGGGGTTCAGCCCCGCCAGCCGCGAAATATCGACCGACGCCTCGGTATGCCCCGCGCGCACCAGTACCCCGCCCCGCCGCGCCCGCAGCGGAAAGATATGCCCCGGCGTCGCCAGATGCGCCATCGTGTTCTGTTCGTTGATCGCGGTCTTGATCGTATGCGCCCGGTCCGGCGCCGAAATCCCGGTGCTCACCCCCTCGCGCGCCTCGATCGACACGGTAAACGGGGTCTCGTGGCGCGACGAATTGTTGACCGCCATCATCGGCAGCCCCAGCCGGTCGATCCGCTCCGCCGTCATCGGCAGACAGATCAGCCCGCGCCCGTGGGTGGCCATAAAGTTGATCGCTGCCGCATCGGCAAATTCCGCCGGGATGATCAGATCGCCCTCGTTCTCGCGGTCCTCGTGATCGACCAGGATATACATCCGGCCGCGCCGCGCCTCGTCGATGATCTCCTCGATCGGGCTGATCGCCGCGCTCAGCTCGGTCTCCACCGGACCGGGGGTTTCATAGCTCATGATGCTGCCGCCTTTGTTCCGCTACCCGGCAGATAGACCACGCGTCAGGCAAATGCCAGCCCGCGCAACGCGCAAACGGGCTGGACGCCGCGTTCCGCCCCGGACTAGCCTTGCCGCATCCGTCCCCAACCAGGCCACCGCCATGCCCCCGCCCCTCAGCCTCACCGCCGTCGAAGCCCACGCCGAAGGCGAACCGGGCCGCGTCGTCACCGCCATCAACGGCGCCCTGCCCGATTTTCCCGGCGACAGCGTCTTTGCAAAAATGCGCTGGATGCAGGACAACCGCGACGACCTGCGGCTGTTGATGCTGCGCGAACCGCGCGGGTATCCGGCGCTGTGCTGCAACATCCTCGTGCCGCCCTGCGACCCGCGCGCCGATGCCGGTTTCATCATCATGGAACAGACCGAATATCCGCCGATGTCCGGCTCGAACACCATCTGCGTGGTCACCGTTCTGCTGGAAACCGGGATCCTGCCGATGGTGGAACCGGTGACCGAGCTGACGCTGGAAACCCCCGCCGGGCTGATCGGCGTGCGCGCAAGTTGCAGTGCCGGCAAGGTGACGCGGGTCGAATTCCGCAACGTGCCCGCCTTTGCCGTGCACCTCGATGCGTTGATCGAGGTGCCGGGCCATGGGCCGGTCCGCGCCGACATCGCCTGGGGCGGCATGTTCTTCGTCATCGCCGAGGCAGCCGCCTTTGGCCTCGCAATCGCGCCGGATCAGGGCGACGCCATCGTGCGCGCCAGCGAGGCGCTGCGCGCCGCCGCCCGCGAGCAGCTGCCGGTGGTGCACCCCGACAACCCCGAGATCACCGGCCCGACGATCTCGCAACTCACCGCGCCGCCCCACGCGCCGGGCATCCACGGGTTGAACGCGGTGACGCTGTCGACCGGGGATGTCGATCCCGCCCGCCCCGAAAAGCTGACCGGCATCCTCGACCGGTCGCCCTGCGGCACCGGCACCTGCGCCCGGATGGCGGTGCTGCACGCACGCGGGCAACTGGCCGCCGGACAGGATTTCGTCAACGCCGGCCCGCTCGGCACTACCTTCACCGGGCGGATCGTCGAGGAAACCACCATCGGCCCCTACCCCGCCATTGTCCCCACGCTCTCCGGACAGGGCTGGATTCACGGCCATGCCACCTGGACCGTGGATCCGGGCGACCCGTTCCAATCGGGCTACACCATCGGCGACATCTGGGGCTGATCCACCGGGGCGTTGTTCCCACTTCTACAAGACGGAAGTGAACGATAGGTTAAGCGCTGCCACGCGGCGCGGTCCGCACATCTTGCCAAAGGGTAAAAATCGCCGCGTCCGGGTTTGTACAAAACGGTCAAAGCCGGTTTTCGGAGCGGTACAAAACGGATGATCCCGCCGGCTCAGGCCGACAGCTGGCCAAAGTAGCGGTCCGCCGGGAGATAGCCTGCCGCGCGGGCGGCGGTGCCCCATTCGCTCTCGACGCTGGTGTCACCGATGATCAGAACCTGGTTGCCCGGCAGCCGCTGCTCGCGGATAAACCCTTGAATTCGCTCGCTCATCTGCGTCCAGCTGTCGGTGAACCTCGGCGCGGCGGCGGCGGCGTCCAGCACCGGGTTGGCCTGCAGCACGGCGGGTGGCTGATGCGGCGCATGCACCAGCGACAACCGCCGCGCCGCCTTCACTTCCGCCAGTGCCCGCGCCCGCGCATCGGGCATTTTTGCACCATCACCAATGATCCGTAACGCATTGGAAGAAAACAACAATCCAAGAATATCAGAGCCCGCCGCCTGGCGGATGCTGGCGTAGGTTTTATAGTCCAGCCCCAGTTCCGCCGCCCGCTGAACCCGCATCCGGACGATCAGCAACGGGATCGTATTCGGCATCAACCGCTTCTGCGCCTTGCGCCACATATGGGTGCGGTAAACATGCCCCGGTTCCATCGTCGGCCCGTTGTTATGCCCCATCCCCGCCATCACGCGGCCCCTTCCGTCGTCGCCTCGGCCAGCCGCGCAACGTAGCGCGCCAGCGTGTCGATCTCGAGGTTGACGCGGTCGCCCACGGTCACATCGCCCCAGGTCGTGACCTGCTGCGTGTGCGGTATCACGTTGATTCCAAATGTGTTTCCAGACACTTCATTGACTGTCAGCGAGGTGCCGTTCAGCGCCACCGATCCCTTGGGCGCGATGAAACGCGCCAAGCCTCCTGGCGCGCGAAAGGTGATCCGGGTGCTGTCACCTTCGTCTTTCATATCAATAATTTCCGCCACACCGTCCACATGGCCCGACACGATATGCCCGCCCAGTTCGTCGCCCACCTTCAGCGCCCGCTCCAGGTTCACCCGCTTGCCCACCGTCCAGCTGCCGATATTGGTCTTGGACACCGTCTCGGCGCTGATCTGAACGTCGTACCAGTCGTCCCCCAGCGCGATCACCGTCAGACACACCCCGTCGCTGGCGATGGACGCACCGATGTCGATGCCGTTCGTATCATACCCGGTTGCGATCCGCGCCTTCAGATCCCCGGCCTGTTCCAGCGCGGAAATGGTGCCGATGTCGGTAACGATCCCAGTGAACATGCGCAGTCTCCTGAACGATGCGAACCCCCATGACGTATCCGCCTGAAACGTGCCGGGCAAGCCCCTGCCTTGCGGTCCCGCCTTGCCGGGGTCATAGTTTCGCCCAACTGAACAATTATGGGTCGGGACCATGCCATTGTGGCGCACAGGTGATGTAATGACCGCTTCATCCCGACCTTCGCGGGTGTTCTTGTTCCTGCAGGGGCCGCACGGCCCCTTTTTCAACGCGCTTGGCAAGATGCTGCGCGCGGCCGGGGCGCAGGTCTGGCGTGTCGGTTTCAATGCCGGTGACCGTGCCTTCTGGTTCCACCCCGCCAGCTATATCCCGTTTCGGGGCACCCCCGAGGAATGGCCCGATACATTTGCCCGGATCGTCTCGGAAAAAAACGTCACCGACATTGTCTTGTACGGCGACACCCGGCCCATCCACGCCAAAGCCGTCGCCGCTGCCAAGGCCGCCGGGCTGACCGTCCACGTCTTCGAAGAGGGCTATATGCGGCCCTATTGGGTGACCTACGAACGCGGCGGGTCGAACGGCAATTCGCGGCTGATGGAAATGTCGATCACGGAGATGCAATCGGCGCTGGCCCTGTCCGACATGGAGGCGCCCTTGCCCCCCGCGCACTGGGGCGACATGCGCCAGCACATGTTCTATGGCGCGCTCTACCATTGGTTCGTGATGTTCCGGAACGGCGACTATCGAAATTTTCGACCGCACCGCAGCTTGGGAGTCGCCAAGGAATTTCAGCTTTATCTGCAACGCTTTCTGCTGATCCCGGCCCATGCCGCCGATCGCCAGCTGTCCACCTGGCGCATTCGCACCGGCGGCTTTCCCTATCATCTGGCGTTGCTGCAGCTGGAACACGACAGCTCGTTCCAGGAACATTCGCCGTTCTCGACGATGACCGAATTTCTGGCCGAGATCTTTGACGGCTTTGCCGGCGGCGCACCGCCACATCATCACCTCGTGGTCAAGGCGCACCCGCTGGAAGACGGCCGCGTGCCGGTCAGGCAAGAGGTCAAACGCCTTGCCCGCCTGCACGGGCTGAGCAACCGGGTCCACTATGTGCGGGGCGGCAAGCTGGCGCAGCTGCTCAATGATGCGCGCACCGCCGTCACCGTGAATTCCACCGCCGGCCAGCAGGTGCTGTGGCGCGGCATCCCGCTGAAAGTCTTTGGCGACGCGGTCTATGCCAAGCCCGAGTTCGTCTCGACCCAACCGCTGCGCGAATTCTTTGCCGGCGCGGCCCGGCCCGACAATCGTGCCTACAAGGACTATCGCCGCTTTCTGCTGGAAACCAGCCAGGTGCCCGGCGGCTTCTATTCGCGGCGCGGGCGGCGGCAACTGCTGCGCCATGTGGTCGACATGATGCTGTCGCCGGACGATCCCTATGACGCGCTGAAGCTGGGAACAGCGGCACCACGGCAACAGTTGCGCATTGTGAACTGACCCTGCACAGCCTATTGGACTGGATTTTTGTTCTGGATTCCGATAGGTTGAGAAAAAAACCTGAGGCAGAAACAATAACAGGTCGAGGAGACCGAGCAGTGAACCCCGTTTATGTTCGATGGGCGAAGCCCGTCGCCCTGATGGCTGCGCTTGCGCTTGCGGCCTCTTGTTCGTTGCCAAAAGTCGGCCCGAACAAACGCGAAATCTTTGCCGGCTCGGTCCAGAAGGAAGGCGATGCCTTTATCGTCGCCGTCAACGACCGCGTGACCAGGGCAACCGCCGTGGTTCCCGCGCTGGGGTTCTCCGCTGCCTTCCAGAACGCCGGCACACTGACGTCTGATACAATCCGTCCCGGCGACGTGCTGGGCCTGACGGTCTGGGAAAACGTCGACGACGGTTTGTTGGCCGGCGAAGGGACCAACTCCACTATCCTCGAAGAGGTGCAGGTCGACAGCGCCGGGTTCATCTTTGTCCCCTACGCCGGACGGGTCCGCGCCAGCGGCAATACCCCGGAACAACTGCGCGAAACCATCACCGCCCGGCTCGAAGAGCAGACCCCGGACCCGCAGGTGCAGGTGCGCCGCCTGGCCGGCGACGGATCCACCGTTTCGCTGATCGGGGCGATCGGCGCACAGGGCGTCTATCCCATCGAACGTCCGACCCGGACGCTGGCGACGATGCTGGCGCAGGCCGGCGGCGTGACGATTTCACCGGAAATCGCGCAGGTCACCGTGATCCGCGCCAACCAGCAGGGCAAGGTCTGGTTCCAGGATCTGTACGACCACCCCGAACTGGACATCGCCCTGCGCGGCGGAGACCGGATCCTGGTGGAAGAGGACACCCGTTCGTTCACCGCGCTGGGCAGCACCAACACCCAGGCCCGCGTGCCCTTTGAATCGCAGGATCTGTCCGCGCTGGAAGCCATCGCGCAGGTCGGCGGGTTGATCTCGGTCGCCTCCGACCCGACCGGCGTCTTCATCTTCCGCAATGAGCCGGCCGAAATCGCCGGTCAGGTGCTGGGCCGCAGCGACCTGCAGGGTGCGCAGCGCATGGTCTACGTTTTGAACCTGACCGAACCCAACGGGCTGTTCACCGCCCGCGATTTCGTGATCCGTGACGATGACACGCTCTATGTGACCGAAGCGCCCTATGCACAATGGACCAAGACCATCTCGCTGATCTCAGGCGGCCTGACGCCCTTTGCCAATATCGCGACGCTGACCCAGTAAATGACGGGGGATCATCCCGAGGAACCGGCAGCCGGGCGCAATCGCACCCGGCTGTTTGTCTATAACGGCGGCTTTGTGACCCAACGCCGGGTGCGCCGCATCCTGTCGCTTGCGGGATATGACCTGCGGCTTGGCCTGCCCCGGGCCGGCGACATGGTTGGCATCTGGGGTGCCAGCCCCACCGCCCACCGTGGGCTGGCGGTGGCGGAGAGACGCGATGTGCCGCTGCTGCGTGTCGAGGATGCCTTTCTCCGCTCCCTGTATCCCGGCCGTGCCGGAGAGCCGCCGATCGGGCTGAACCTCGACCGCTCGGGGCTGCACTTCGATCCGGCGACCCCGTCGGATCTGGAGCGCCTGCTGGCCACCGCGCCGCTGGACGATCACGCGCTGCTGTCACGCGCCCGCGACGCGATCACTCGCATCCGCCAGTCGCACCTGAGCAAGTACAATGCCTTCGACCCACGCGATCCACCGCCCGACCCCGGCTATGTGCTGGTCGTCGACCAGACTCGCGGCGACGCCTCGGTCGTCGCCAGTAAGGGAACCGACGCCCTGTTTCGCGAAATGCTGGTCTTTGCGCAGGAAGAACACCCCGGCGCCCGTGTCATTATCAAGACCCATCCCGAAACCAGCGCCGGATACCGGCCCGGCTACTACTCTGCGCTGGACGCCAATGACCGGGTTTCGCTGCTGGACCGACCCGTCAGCCCGTGGGCGCTGCTGGAGGGGGCGGTCGGCGTTTACACCCTGTCTTCGCAACTGGGGTTCGAGGCCATTCTGGCCGGCCACAAGCCGCGCGTCTTTGGACAGCCCTTCTACGCCGGCTGGGGGCTGACACAGGACGAACACCCGGTACCCCGCCGCGAGCGGCGGCTGACCCGCGCGCAGCTCTTTGCCGCCGCCATGATCCTCTACCCGACCTGGTACGATCCCTTCCGTGACGCGCTTTGCGAGCTGGAAACCGTGCTGGACACGCTGGAGGCGCAGAGCCGCGCCTGGCGGCAGGACCGACACGGATGGGCCGCCAGCGGCATGCGGATGTGGAAACGCCGCCCGCTGCAACAGATCTTTGGCAGGCAGAAACGGATGATCTTTACCGACGACCCTGACCGCGCCCGGTCGCTGTCGCGCCCCTGGATGGTCTGGGCAGGCAAGGCGGGACCGGAGCATCATGGGGCGGTAAGGGTCGAGGACGGCTTCCTGCGGTCGCGGGGCCTCGGCGCGCAGCTGGTGCCGCCGCTGTCCCTAGTGACCGATGATCTGGGCATCTATTACGACCCCTCGATGCCCTCCCGCCTGGAACGGCTGATAGCGGCCCGCGCAAGCCTGCGCGCCGACCAGCGCGTCAGGGCGGACCGGCTGATCGCCACGCTGACCGGTCGCGGTCTGTCAAAGTACAACCTCGGCGGGGCCTGCCCCGATCTATTGCCGGGTCACCGGATCCTGGTGCCCGGCCAGGTCGAAGACGATGCCTCGATCCTGCGAGGGGCCGGCACCGTGCGCGACAACGCGGATCTGCTGCGGGTGGTCCGCGCCGCGCGGCCCGACGCGGTCATCCTCTACAAACCCCACCCCGACGTCGAAGCCGGCCTGCGCACCGGCGCGGTTGATGCCGTGACGCTGGCCGATCAGGTTCTGCCGCATGCCGATCCGGCCGCGCTGCTGGAACAGGTCGACGAGGTCTGGACGATGACCTCGCTTCTGGGTTTCGAGGCGCTGCTGCGGGGCGTTCGTGTTACCACGCTGGGCACACCGTTCTATGCAGGCTGGGGGCTAACCACGGATCGCGGTCCGGCCATCGACCGCCGCCGCGCCCGCCCTGATCTGGCCGGACTGGTACACGCCACCCTGATCGACTATCCGCGCTACTTTGACCCGCTGACCGGCCAACCCTGCCCGGTCGAAGTGGCCGCCGACCGGCTGACCAGTGGTCATTTGCCATCCGGTGGGCTGGCCAACCGCAGCCTGTCCAAGCTCCAAGGGCTGCTGTCGACCTACGCGCACCTCTGGAGATAGACCGCGCTGCCGCTTCTTTCTGATCAAAAAGCCCCAAGATCAGGCATTCGCCGTCGGCGGGTCGGTCAGCGGGCAGCACTCGGGCCAAGCGACCGGGTCCAGCGCTGCATCGCGTCGCCCCCGACCTCGCGGGTTTCCAGCAGATCGAACCGAGGCGCCTCGGCCAGACGGCCCAGACCCAGCGCACCGATCGCGGGAAGCCCCTCGGCACCGATCGCCAGCCCGGCACCGAACCCGACCAGTTCATCCACCAGGTCCGCCGCCAGCAAGGAGGCCGCCAGCGCGCTGCCGCCTTCGCAGAACACCCGCGTCAACCCGGCCTGGCCCAGTTGCTGAAGCACGTCGCCGGCATTCAATTGCACACCGCGCACGGCGCAGGGGATCAGCGTCGCCCCCAGCCCTTCCCAAGCTTTTACCCGTTCGATATCGGCCCCATGACCGTGACACAGCCACAGCGGCACGTCGCCCGCAGTTCGCGCCAACTGTCCCAGAAGTGGCAGGTCCAGATGCCGCGACACCACCACGCGCACCGGCTGCCGGGTCACTCCGATGTCGCGCACGGTCAGCGACGGATCGTCGGCACGCGCGGTGCCCGCCCCAACCATCACCGCATCGTGGCGCGCCCGCAGCGCATGCACCTCGCGCCGCGCCTGCGGTCCGGTGATCCATTTGCTTTCGCCGGTTCCGGTAGCGATGCGGCCGTCAAAGCTGCTGGCCAGTTTCAGCGTCACCAGCGGCCGGCCCTGTTCGGTCCGCAGAAAGAAACCCGCGTGGTCGCGCGCCGCTTGCTCCGCGAGAACACCGGTTCTGACGTCGATCCCGTGTTTGCGCAGGGTTTCGAACCCCTGGCCTGCGACACGCGGGTCACTGTCCTGCAACGGCGCCACCACGCGGGCGATCCCCGCCGCAATCAGCGCGTCGCAGCAGGGCGGCGTCGCGCCGTGATGAGAACAGGGTTCAAGCGTGACATAGGCGGTGGCGCCGCGCGCGGCCGCGCCCGCCTGCGCCAGGGCCTGCGTTTCGGCATGCGGGCGGCCGCCCGGCTGGGTCCAGCCGCGCCCGACGATCCGGCCGCCCGCCACGATGACGCAGCCGACCGCAGGGTTGGGCCAGCAGTTGCCCATTCCGCGCCGGCCGAGCGACAGGGCCAGCGCCATGTACCGGGTATCTTCGGCGCTCACTCTTCGGGCGGTGTGTTTGGGCGCAGTTCGTGGACGAAGTCCTCGAAATCATCCGCCGCCTGGAAGTTCTTGTAAACGCTGGCAAAGCGCACATAGGCCACCGTGTCGATCCGGGCCAGTGCCTCCATCACGATCTCGCCGATCTTGTTAGACTGGATATCGGTATCGCCCATACTTTCCAGCCGCCGCACGATGCCCGAGATCATCTGGTCGATACGTTCGGGTTCGATCGGGCGTTTCTGCATCGAAATGCGGATCGACCGTTCCAGCTTGTCGCGGTCGAAATCCTCGCGTTTGCCGCTGGATTTGATCACCACGAGGTCGCGCAATTGCACCCGTTCGTAGGTGGTAAACCGCCCACCACAAGCCGGGCAAAACCGCCGTCGCCGGATCGCGACGTGATCCTCGGCCGGGCGCGAATCCTTCACCTGCGTGTCGATATTTCCGCAAAACGGGCAGCGCATCGGCCGTCCCCCTCTATATTTCCGCCTCTTGTTGTGGGCACTGCGACCCACTTATCCACAAGTATAGGCGACCAACTATAGTTTGGGTAGGGGGATATTTGATCCGCAATATAGGCGAGCGTCAGGCCGCTTGTGGCCCAAACCTGCGGTGCCCTTCGCGTCCATGCCAGAACCCGTTGGACAGCGGTGCGGCCAGATCCAGCGCGGCAAGATGCGCGGCGCCTTCGTCCCCGTCGATATCGCCGGCGATCCGCTTGGCGAAAATCTGCGTGACGGCCACCATGTCCGCCACCTGCGGCATCACCCTGAAATGGGTGATCCCCATGTCCTGCATCGCGCCGATTTCGTCGATCAACGAAACATAGGACTGTGACAGGGTCTGGATACCGTTGACCATCAGGAATGGCTGGCCGGTGACCGTGGTCAGGGGCATGCCGTCGGGATCCTCTTCGCAGACGAACAGGCAATTGTCCTTGGTCCGGCAATGAGCCCGCGCGTGATAGCAACGCGCCGAGACCGCCAGCGAGGCGCGGCCAAAGACCTGCACCTCGATGCCCACCCCCAGATCGGCGGCGGCTTGCGCCATCTTTCCGGCGACGGTGCCGGGTACCTCGTTGGGCAGGGTTACATGGGTCGCGCCCTTGTCCGCCAGCCATTTGAGCGTCGCCTCGTTGTAGACATTCATCAGCGGTCCGACCCGATGCCGCCGGCCGTCGATGTCATAGAGGCCGGCGGTGTTGTTCAACTCGATCTCGTGGCTGTCGGTGGCGCAGAAATCCTGCATCATCTTTCGTTCGCGGCGGATCACCACTTCGGACAGCGAGGCCAGAACGACCTGTTTGCCGCCCCGCTCGAGCCGGTCGATCACCTCGGGCAGATGAGCGTCAAAGAACGGGGTCCGTTTCGAGCAGATCACCTCGCCGAGATAGACGGTATCGACCGGCGCCTCGTCCGCGATACGGGCATAGAAGTCGCGTTTTTGGTCCGTGTCCCAGTGATACAGGATCGGCCCGAGGGTCAGATTGCCAGTCATGTCTACCGCCATTTCTTGGACGCCGCCGCGCCCTGCGTCTGTTTTTGCCCCTCGGTCAGGGCTACAAGGTCCGCCAGTTCAGGCTCCTGGCCCGCGAGCACCTGATCCACCGCCGTTCGGAACGCCCCGACGACCTGCCGAACATAGGCGCGCGAGCGTTGCCGGCCCTCGATCTTGAACGCCTCGACGCCGGCTTCGATCAGTTGCGGCAACAGGCGCGCCAGATTCAGGCTGACGGGTTCCTCGAAGGCGTAGTAGGCATCGTCGCGGTTCGGCGCGAGGTATCGCCCCTTGCAGATCGTCGGATACCCCGCCTGTTCGTCCGGGCCAAAACGGTCGATTGTGAAATCACCTAGCCGGGTCGCGACCGAACCGTCCGGTTCCTTGTCGTAATGCACCTGAGCGGCGGGTGAACAGACGCCGTCCATGTTGGTGGACAGGCCGGTGGCATAGTTGGTCAGGCTGCAGCGGCCCTCCACCATCAGGCCGTGGTTGCCAAAGATGAAGGTTTCGATCTCGCAGGGGATCTCGGATTTGACTTCCTTGATCTCGGGGATGGTCAGGATGCGCGGCAACACCACCCGCTTGACGCCGAATTCACGGACGTAATACCGGATCGCCTCGGGGCTGGAGGCGGCCGCTTGCACCGAAAGGTGCAGTCGCAGGTCAGGACGATGTTCGGCCACATAGGCCGCGACGCCGATATCAGCCACGATCACCGCATCGACGCCAAACCGTGCGCCCATATCCACCGCGTCGCGCCACAGCCCGAACCGGCCAGCGGTGGGAAAGCTGTTGACCGCCAGCAGCACCTTGGTGCCGCGGGCATGCGCGTATTCGACACCTTGCGCCAGTTCGTCAGGCGTGAAATTCAGCCCCGGAAAGTTGCGCGCGTTGGTCGCGTTCTGAAAGCCGCAGTAGACGGCATCGGCGCCCGCATCCACAGCGGTGCGCAAGGCAGCCGGGGTTCCGGCGGGACAAACAAGCTCGGGACGCATTATGAGCCACTGCCCCGCCGGTCCCCTGCCCGGCGCAGGGCGGCCAGAACGGCCCTCCCCGGCGCGCCAAACAGGCCAGCTACATCTTCGGCAATCGAACCTTCGACGTCATCCAGCGCATTGCGCAGGCAAACGACAGCCTCGGTATTGCCGGTAATATCCAGATCGCGCGAGAAGAACAGCGCATCGCCGTCCTCGGCGCCATCGACCAGCCCCAGCAGATCGAAAAACCCGCCCGCGATGCGGGCATCGCTGACCGGTTCGGCCCTGCGGGCGATCGCCCGGAACTGCAGGTTGCCGGGATCCGGCACCAGCAGCAAGACAAAAGGCAAGCCACGCGCGTCTATCACGAAATGCGCGCTGCGATGCGGCCCCAGACGGTCGAACAACGACGGATGAAGGTCAGCGACGCGGCGGACGACACGTCGCAGAACCGGCTGCAACAGGAACAGGGGCGGTGGCGGCAGGAAGCGGCCCGGGCCCATCCCGGAAGCGGCGGATTTTTCTTGGGCAATCTCGGTCATATGGCCCGATAGCACGGGCCAAAACCGCAGATCTTGACGATAGTCAAATTCCCGGCGCCTGACCCTCAGGCCAGATGCGCGACCACCCGCCGACGGTGCGGCGCATCACGGTGTTCGAAAAGGTAGATGCCCTGCCATGTGCCCAGCATCGGCTGGCCGCCGGAGACCGGGATCTGAAGGCTGACCGGCAGCATCGCCGCCTTGATGTGGGCGGGCATGTCATCGGGGCCCTCATAGGTGTGGCGCAGATAAGCCATCGCCGGATCCGTGCTGGGCGGGACAAGCCGGTGAAAGAAGGCCGCCAGATCGGTTTGCACCTCGGGATCGGCGTTTTCCTGGATCAGAAGCGAACAGGAGGTGTGACGGACAAAGAGTGTCAGCAATCCGCCATCTGCGCCCGCGTCCTGCATCCAGTGCCGCACATCGCCGGTAAACTCATAAAGGCCCTGCCCGCGCGTCGAGATCTCAAATTCATGCTGCATGCGCGTAATGTGTAGCAGCACGGCGGCAACGGCAAGGCCGCTACCACCCCGGTAGCCAGCGTTCTTCGAAGGGGTCCGTGCCAAAGCAATACTGCCGGGCGGCGGCCGTGGTCAGGTTGTCGCCGGCGCGCCTGATGTCGAGGGTCAAACCGGTTCGGGTGTCGGAGCCCGGCGACGGCATAAAGGAAAACTGCACTGATGTTCTGCCGGGACGCGCCTGGCTGGGGCCGACCGCGCGCCAGACATAGATGCGTGCCGTAGCCCGGGACCGCAGCACCGATGTGGCGTAGTCGCCCGCGCCACACCAGTATTCAACCGCCCAGGAGCCCGGCTCCCCGATGACTTCCCAGACGGTGTCCGAGATCTGAACCACTTCGAGGAAGTTCAGCGCCCGCCAGGCTGCTGTCATGCCCGGCACCAGCGCGAGAACGGTCGCGGCTGCGAACAGGAGGGAGCGAGAACCTCTTTTCATGAGCTACCGCCTTTCTTTCCGAACCGGGCGTCGGCGATCACGGGACGATCAGAAATCGACCATACGCCGGCCAAAACAATACTGCCGCGCCGCCGCCGCCGTCAGGCTATCGCCGACCGCCTTGACCGAAAGCGAATAGCTTTGCGGCGCCGGACCACTGGGCGGCACCGACAGAGAAAACTGTACCGCCTTCGCGCCAGGGCGCGAGACGCTCGGCCCCCGCGCCGCCCAGAGGTACACTTTTTGCGTGGCCGAGGTCCGCAAGACGGACAATGCGTAGTCCCCCGCACCGCACCAGTAATCCGCCGCCCCCGACCCGGGTCGCGCGACCACTTCGAATACCCCCTCCGATATCTGGTTGACCTCGTGCCGGTTCAACGCCAACCAGGCCATGGCCGCCCCCGGCAGACAGAGCAGCAGCAGGCTGGCGGCGAAAAATCCCGATCTGCGCATTTTGCTTCTCCCCATGTGCTCAAAACCGCACCGGCGGCTGCAGGCAGTAGGTCTGTGCCTGCTGCACCGACATGCTGTCACCGGGACGCATCGCATTTGTAAAGAACCCGTTGTCCGCCGGCGGGGCGCCGACCGCGGCAGCGTCCATCGTGAACTGGACAGCCGTGCGCCGCCCGGTCGTAACACTGGGTCCGCGTCCGCGCGAAATGTAGATCCGCGCCGTCCAGGCCGCGCCCAGCGCGCGTTGGGCGTAATCCCCGGCGCCGCACCAGTAGTCACCGCTGCTTCCGGCGCTGCGGGCGATCACCTCGAACACCTTGGCGTCCACCTGGTTGACGCGTGTGCCGCGACGGCCGCTAAACGCGTCCGCCACGCTCGCCAAAACAGTAAGGCCTGCGGTGGCCACTAACAGTGCGGCTGTCATTCGCCTCATCGGTCTGTCTCACATAGTTCAGTCCTGGCCCCGCTGCGGGCCCGGGCATTGCGGTCAGATTGGCTGTTTGCGCGCCTGTCAGCTGCAGAACGTCCGGCCCCGGCTGACCGACATATGTTCGCCAACCACCAGCTTGTTCAGGTTGCCACCCGACTCCGACGGGGTCACGCCCGCCGCTGCGGGATCGATGGTGAACTGCGCTGCGGATCGCCTGTTCGTCGTGACGCTTGGACCGCCGCCACGGACGACGTAAATCTCGGTCGACATCGGCGCTTTCAGCTTTTGCTGCACAAACAGCGAGGCAACACACCAAAAGGCGGCACCGCCATGCAGCCCCTCGGAAACGGCTTCGAAAACGTGATCGTTGACCGGGTTGATCTCGTACCCGCGTCCTTTCATGTCCTGCGCGAGGACGGGAGCCGCCAACAGGCAGGCTGCAGAAAACAATGTGACAATAGAGCGTTTCATGGAAAGGCCTCTCGGTTGATATATGAAAAGGCTAGTCCAGCGCCACAGCAAGGCAAAGGGCTTTTGCTGCACGAAACGGTGAGGAGGACCTGTTCACCGGCGCATTTCCGCTTGGCCCGGGGGTAGCCCGCGCAAAAAAACACGGGCGGCGCATTTGCCGCCCGTGTTTTTTGTCTGTCGTCCGGCCATGCCGACTGCCCGGCGGTTACTGGTCCAGAAAGCTCCGCAGCTTGCGGGAGCGGCTCGGATGCTTCAGCTTGCGCAGCGCCTTGGCTTCGATCTGACGGATCCGTTCGCGGGTCACGCTGAACTGCTGGCCGACCTCTTCGAGCGTGTGGTCGGTGTTCATGCCGATACCAAAACGCATCCGAAGAACCCGTTCTTCGCGCGGGGTAAGCGACGCCAGAACCCGGGTCGTGGTTTCCTTGAGGTTTTCCTGAATGGCGCTGTCGAGCGGCAGCACGGCATTCTTGTCCTCGATGAAGTCGCCCAGCTGGCTGTCTTCTTCGTCGCCGATGGGCGTTTCGAGGCTGATCGGCTCCTTGGCGATTTTCATCACCTTGCGAACCTTTTCCAGCGGCATCTGCAGCTTTTCGGCCAATTCCTCCGGTGTGGGTTCGCGACCGATCTCGTGCAGCATTTGACGGCCGGTGCGGACCAGCTTGTTGATTGTCTCGATCATGTGGACCGGGATACGGATGGTTCGGGCCTGATCCGCGATCGAGCGGGTAATCGCCTGGCGGATCCACCATGTCGCGTAGGTGCTGAATTTGTACCCGCGGCGGTATTCGAATTTATCCACCGCCTTCATCAGCCCGATGTTGCCTTCCTGAATGAGATCAAGGAACTGCAGACCACGGTTGGTGTATTTCTTGGCGATCGAGATCACGAGGCGCAGGTTGGCCTCGACCATTTCCTTCTTGGCCTGGCGGGCTTCCTTCTCGCCCTTCTGGACCTGCTGCACGATGCGGCGGAATTCGCTGATATCCAGACCGACATACTGGCCGACCTGGGCCATATCGGCGCGCAGTTCCTCAACCTTGTCGGTCGAGCGTTCGATGAACATCTGCCAGCCGCGCCCCGGTTTTTCGGCCATGTCGGCCAGCCAGTTGGGGTCCAGCTCGCGGCCACGATAGGCCTCGACGAATTCCCGGCGGTTGATGCGCGCCTGGTCGGCGAGTTTCACCATCGAGCTGTCAATCGACATGATACGGCGGTTGATGCCGTAGAGCTGATCGATCAGCGCCTCGATCCGGTTGTTGTGCAGGTGCAACTCGTTGACCAGTTCAACGATTTCCGAGCGCAGCGCCTGATAGGTGGTTTCGTCCTTGGTGCTGAACGACCCGTCTTCGTTCAGGGTCGCCGAAATCCGGCTGTCCTGCATTTCGCTCAGTTGAGCGTAGTCGGATGAGATCCGCTCGAGCGTGGTCAGAACCTGATCCTTGAGCGCGGCCTCCATCGCGGCCAGCGACATGTTGGCCTGTTCGTCCTCGTCCTCGTCATCGTCCTTGGCGATCGGGTTGCCGTCAGCATCCAGCTCGGGGCCGCTGCTTTCTTCTGTTTTCTTGGCCGCAACGGCGCTGGTGTCGACGATGGGTTCGTCCACTTCGCCATCATCGCCCAGCTGATTGCCAAACGTGGTCTCAAGGTCGATCACGTCGCGCAGCAAGATGTCTTCGGAGAGAAGTTCGTCATGCCAGATGGTGATCGCCTGGAAGGTCAGCGGGCTTTCGCACAGGCCCGCGATCATCGTGTTGCGACCGGCCTCGATCCGCTTGGCAATGGCGATCTCGCCCTCGCGGCTGAGCAGTTCGACCGAGCCCATTTCGCGCAGATACATGCGCACCGGATCGTCGGTGCGGTCGAGTTTCTCGGTGGTCGCGCTGGACAGCGTGACCTCGCGCGCACCCTCGGTGGTGGCGACCTCGGTCGAGCCTTTTTGCTCTTCCTCCTCGGCCTCTTCGTCCTCGATGATATTGATGCCCATTTCCGACAGCATCGACATCACGTCTTCGATCTGCTCGGAGCTGACCTGATCAGGCGGCAAGACCTGGTTCAGCTGGTCGTAGGTGATGTAACCTTTTTCGCGGGCCTCGCCGATCATCTTCTTGACGGCGGCCTGGCTCATGTCGAGCGATACGTCCTGCTCTTGATCGTCTGACTTGCTTTCGTCGTTGTCCTTGGCGGCCATTCGGTTCTCCTGCAGGGCTCGGGCGATTCGGTCTGGAGCGAATCATTAGCGCGATCTGGTGATTCGGCTACCCGTTTACCTGTTTTTTCATACCTATTCTTTACCAAAACGCCTTAACGGTCCGGCTTGGAATACCCGATCTTCTGCAACA
Source organism: Seohaeicola saemankumensis (assembly GCF_020171285.1). GTDB lineage: Bacteria > Pseudomonadota > Alphaproteobacteria > Rhodobacterales > Rhodobacteraceae > JAIUZI01. The sequence continues at coordinate 498,840 of NZ_JAIUZI010000001.1, read as the reverse complement.
GGGCATCGAAGGCGCTCCGCTCCTCGCGGTTGATTCGCGCGCCGTTCTCTCCCATGTCGTACTCTGCCCGGTCCTCGTTTTCGCTCCGCATCGCACGGTTTCGCGCCTCCGCTGCCTGCCCCAATCTCCAGGTGACGGCTTCGTCGGCAACGCCGGTGAGGTCTTCCTCGGCCTCGGCTATCTCGGCACTCAAACCCCGGTGCGCTTTTAGTTTTGCGAATTCCTCGGCCAGAGTCATCCGGGCCAGATCGACATCGCCCGGTTTGCGCACGCAGGGGCTGATGGCGACATGGCGCAGCACCTGTAGATTTTCAAGGGTATGCGGGCCCGCCGTTTCGGCAATTCTATCGACCAGTGTCTCTGGTGCATCATGTGCATGGCGCAGGATCAGATCGCGCAGCAGGCCATGCTCGGGATCGGCACAGGCCATTGTCTCAAGCGCCGTTTCGAATTCGGGGATCACTGCCGGCGTTGCCAGGACAGTCGCGAGGATGACCGCTTCGCGCAGGTGGACGGCGACGGCATCGCCGGCCGCGACCAGATGCGAGGACTTGACGCTGGCAGAAGCCGGTTGTGGCACGTCCCTGCTTCGAAACCCGGTCCCTTTGCCCCACGGCCGCTGCGGTTCGCGCCGCTGCCGGAACAGCTGCCATCGAAGATCCTTGATCTCCTGACCGTAGTGACTGCGGATCGACGGATCGCGGATCTGCATGATCTTGTCTCGCAGCGCCTTGTCCAGCGCCGCCTTGCGTTCCGGACTGTCAAAGACCCGGCCTTCGGTCTCGCGCTGCCACAACAAACGCACCATTGGCAGGGCTCCGTCCAGCACGCTTTGCACGGCTGCAGGTCCGCTGGCCCGAATAAGGTCATCCGGATCCTTCCCCTCCGGCATTATTGCAAATCGGAGAGATTTCCCCGCCTCCAGCATCGGCAGCGCCAGATCGATCAGTCGCATCGCCGCGCCCATACCCGCCTTGTCCCCGTCCAGCGCGATGATCGGCTCATCCGCAATTCGCCACATCAACTGCAGCTGGGTTTCGGTGACAGCCGTCCCCAGCGGAGCGACGGCAGCCTCAAAGCCAGCCCCGGCCAGCGCGATCACGTCCATGTAGCCCTCGGCCACGATCAACTGCTGCCCCTTGCTCGCCGCCGTGCGGGCCGGCGCGTGATTGAACAGGCTGCGGCCCTTATCGAACAGATCGGTCTCGGGCGAGTTCAGGTACTTGGCCGGATCGTCCGGCGACATTGCCCGCCCGCCAAAGGCAATGGCGCGCCCGCGCGGATCGCGGATCGGAAACATGATGCGGTTGCGGAAGGTGTCATAGGGTTTGCCGCCCTTGGACGATGGCTTGCCCAGACCGGCGCCAAGGATCAGGTCCTCGGCCACTCCCTTGCCGCGCAGATGATCCCACAACACCTGCCAGCCCTCGGGCGCGAACCCGATTTCCCAGCGGTCGAGCGCCGCCGCATCCAGGCCACGCCGCGCGATGTAGTCGCGCGCCTCGGCGGCAGCGGCGGTCTTGAGCTGCAGGCGATAGAACTGCACCGCCTGCTCCATGACCTCGGCCAGTTGCGAACGGCGGTCCGATTTTTCCTGTGCTTTCGGATCGCGAGCCGGCATCGTCATGCCGGCTTCGCGCGCCAGAATCTCGACCGCCTCCATGAAGCCAACGTTTTCGGTCTCGCGGACAAAGGAGATCGCATCGCCTTTGGCATGGCAGCCAAAGCAATAATAGAACCCCTTGCGGTCATCGACATGGAACGACGCCGACTTTTCCTGATGGAACGGGCATGGCGCCCACATGTCCCCCTTGGCCTGGTTCGACTTGCGCGCGTCCCACATGACTTTGCGGCCGACGACCTGGCTCAGGCTCGACCGGCTACGCAATTCATCGAGGAATCCAGGAGGCAGGGACATGGTACCAATCTGACAGAGATCGCCCGGCGGGCCAAGCCGCCTGACCGCACCGGGAAGAGAGACCGTGGCGGCCCGAAACGCAGGCCGGCTTTACTGTGACAGGCACATCTGGCGCCACTGTGCGCCCAGATCGACCTTGCGCAGATCGCGCTTTTTCAGCTTGTAGATCTCTCCGCCCAGGATCGGGATCGCGTTATTGTAACGTTCCGGCCACTGCGGATTCGTGGCCGCGATCGCCTGTATCAGCTCTTGTTCGCGCACACCGTCCAAGCGGGCCTTCTGTACGGCGGCGGCCACTTCGGACTGGTACCGGCAATCGGTTTCTTTGTCGCTCTCGGCAAAGCCGGGCGCGGCGGCCAGAATCAGGCAAAGGGCAGCGATCGGACGTATCATCGGGCAGCTCCGGAATCAGTTTTCGTCAGAGGATACTAGCGCCGTGCCACCACGGCTTCCATTGCGGTTTTCAAATCGTGAACAAGAGTGGCCGCCATCGATCGGAAGACCATGATCCGGAACGCCTGAGCCCCGATGCGCGAGATCGAACCCGTCATGTGCATCACCTGGCTCTGCACCGTCTGACCCGGCCCGAAAACCGGGGCGCGCAGATCGACGGGCACCAGACGCGCCAGCACCGCCTCTGACTGCGGCCCCGTCAGCCGCACCACCGCCCAGGCGTCGGACTGATCGCTCATTGCCGCGAGGCCGGTCAACGACCTGTCCGGTTCGACGCCGACCAACATCGCCTTGCCTCGACCGAACCAGATCGCCTTTGCGTCCCCCTCGCCGGCGATCCGGCCGGGCTCGGGGAAGCCCAAGCCATGCGCCGCAGTCATCGCCTTGGACACCGCCCCGGTCTGCCCCCGAAACGGCATGATCAACGTCATCGGCTCTGGGGGTTCTTCGGTCAGCGACAACTCTCCGATGGTCAGCGGCAACAACCCGCCGCAGGGGGATCTCGCAATCAGCTCAGCCACGCACTCGCCCTCCCTCCGGGTCAAAAAAGACCGGGTTTACCACCACACACAGGGTTTCGATCCCACGCAGGTGATCCACCATTCGAACGGTTTCCCCGTATCTGTCGGGCCCGCCTTTCAAAAACCCAAGCCCCAGCATCTGGCCCATGGTCGGCGAGTAACAGACAGAGGTGACATAACCCTGATCGTTTTGCCGAACCGCCTCGGCGTCGGCTTCGAACAGATGCGCACCCGAGACCATCTGCTTGACCGCGCCCACCGGCCGCAGCCCGACCAGCCGTTCACGCGAGGGATCGAGCAGTCCCGGCCGCTGTGACAACACCTTGCCGATACAGTCCTTGCGGGTAGCGACCATCCGTTCCATCCCGATATCGAACGCGGTGGTCCGGCCGTGGATCTCGGCATGCGTGATGAACCCCTTCTCGATCCGCAATACGTTCAGCGCTTCCATGCCGTATGGCCCGCCGCCCAACGCCTCGGCCCGTGCGACCAGCATGCGAAACAGGCTGTCGCCATATCTTGCCGGAACGGCCAGTTCATAGGCATGTTCACCGGAAAAGGAGATTCGGAACAACCGCCCGTTCACCCCCATGACAGAAACTGGACCGCAGGCCATAAAGGGCCATTCCACCGGGTCCAGCGGCGCATCCAGAACGCTGTCCAGCAACGCGCGCGATTTTGGCCCGGCTACCGCGAATTGCGCCCATTGTTCGGTAACCGAGGCAAAGGCGACATCCAGTTCCGGGCGCAACAGCTGATGCACATGCTCCAGGTGCCGCATGACCTCGCCCGCCGCCGCCGTGGTCGTGGTCATCAGATAATGGCACTCGCCCAGCCGCGCGGTGGTGCCGTCATCCATGACAAACCCGTCTTCACGCAGCATCAGCCCGTAGCGGACTCGTCCGACCTTCAGCGTGCTGAAGGTATTGGCGTAGACAAAATCCAGAAACGCACCCGCATCCGCACCCTGAATATCGATCTTGCCCAAGGTCGAAACATCACAGATCCCCACCGCCTGCCGCACCATGCCGACCTCGCGGTCACACGACTGCCGCCAGGTCGTTTCGCCGGGCGCCGGGAAATAGCTGGGCCGATACCATAACCCCGCCTCGATCATCGGCGCGCCACGCTCGACACTGGCCTTGTGGCTTGTGGTGAACCGTTCCGGCGCAAACCCCTTGTCCTGAGCCCCCGCGCCCAGCGCCGCAATGGCGACCGGGCTGTAGGGGGGCCGGAACGTGGTTGTTCCCGTCTCGGGGATGCTGCGACCCGTCGCATCGGCCAGAACCGCCAAGGCGCCCACGTTGGAATTCTTGCCCTGATCAGTCGCCATCCCTTGCGTTGTATAGCGCTTCATGTGCTCGACCGAGTGGAAGTTTTCTGCCGCGGCCTGATTCACATCCTTGACCGTCACATCGTTCTGGAAATCCAGCCAGGCCCGCCCTTTTCCCGGAACCGCCCATAGGGGCTGCAGACCGGCCTCCGCATCGTCGGCCACAGGCAGTTCGACATCCGGCGCCGCCAGGCCAAGCTGGGACAGGACCTCTCGCCCCGCGCGGACACCCTCCTGCAGGCAGGCCGCTGTCGAAAACGCCCCGTTGCAGGCGCCGGCAGCAACCATCCCGGGCACTGCGCCCTCGACAGGCACAAAGGCCGCGATATCAGGGCTCCACCTGGGTCGCCCGCCCATATGACAGGTCAGATGCAAGGTCGGGTTCCAGCCGCCCGACATCGCCAGACAATCGCTCTGCACCCGCTGCTCGCCGCTCAAGGTTCGAATGGTGATACTTTCCAACCCCCGCCGACCGCTGCTGCCGCAAACCTGCGCGCCGCGATAGACCGCGAAATCCGCGGCCTTCGGCGCATCGGGCCGGCTGTCGATGACCCCGGCCACATGCACGCCGGCCTCCAGAAGATCGCGCGCTGTGCGATGTCCGTCGTCGCTGTTGGCAAAAACCGTAACCGCCTTGCCCGGGCTCACTCCCCAACGGTTCAGATAGGCCCGCACAGCCCCGGCCATCATGATGCCGGGCCGGTCATTGTCCCTAAACGCGACCGGACGTTCCAGCGCCCCCGCCGCCAGCACCGTACGCTTCGCCACGATCCGCCAGAAACATTCCAACGGCAGCCCCTCGGGCCGATGTGCCCGATGATGACCGACCCGTTCCAGCGCGCCATAGGTTCCCTGATCATAGGCGCCAACAACGGTTGTCCGCGTCATCAGGCGCACGTTGTCCATCGCCGCCAATTCGCTCTGCACGCCCTGCACCCAGGCGGACCCGCTCATCCCGTCAATGGAGTCGTTTTCCGCCAGCAGCCGCCCGCCCGGTCGAAAATCCTCGTCGGCGACAATCACGTCGGCGCCGGCGCGCCCGGCGACCAGGGCCGCCATCAATCCCGCCGGCCCCGCCCCCACGATCAAAACATCGCAGAACGCATGGGCGCGTTCGTACCGGTCCGCATTGGCAATACCCGACAACGCCCCCAGCCCGGCCGCACGTCGGATGACCGGCTCGTAAATCTTCTCCCAGAATGCACGGGGCCACATGAAGGTCTTGTAGTAAAATCCCGCCCCCAGAAACGGCGCGGCCAGGTCGTTGATAGCCATCGCGTCAAACCTAAGCGACGGCCAACGGTTCTGGCTTCGGGCCTCCAGACCCTCGTACAGCTCCTGTACGGTTGCGCGCACATTCGGGTCCCGGCCCGCGCCCCGACCCGTCGTAACCAGCGCGTTTGGCTCCTCGCTCCCCGCCGTCAGGATCCCGCGCGGACGGTGATATTTGAATGATCGCCCGACCAGCAGGACATCATTGGCCAGCAGGGCGGATGCAAGCGTATCGCCTTCCAACCCGGCATATCGCACCCCATCAAAGGTGAACGGCACCGAACTTGACCGATCCAGCAGCCCCTTGCCTGCAACCCTCATGCGTCAGCGTCCAACGCCAAAGCCACATTCAGAATCGCATGGCTCACCGTGTCGCGCTCTACCACCAGCCAGCTTCCACACCCGGCGTCGTGATACCACAGATCCCGCGTCCTTCCCGCCGGGTTGTCCCGCAGGTAGACATAATCGTCCCAGGCCTCCTGCCCGGCCTCCGGATCCGGCCGGTCAAGCGCCGCGCCGCGATAGTAAAACTCGCGACGGTCCCGCTCGCCGCAGATCGGACAGGTGATCCTCATGGCACATCCCCCTGTTTCATCTCTTTCCAAATACTCGAATCCGACACCGCTCCACGCGGCTCAATGAAGATTGTGCTGCGCACCGGTGCCCTCCTCGTCGAGGATGCCATGGCCGGTCCGAAACCGGTCCAGACGGAATCCTGTGGCCACCGGATGCGGGCGTCCTGTCGCCATCAGGTGCGCAAAGCAATCTCCGGATGCCGGAACTGCCTTGAACCCGCCGTAGTTCCAGCCGCAATTCAGGAAAAGCCCTTCGATCCCGGTCCGATCAATGATCGGTGATCCGTCGGGCGTCATATCCATGATCCCGCCCCAGCTGCGCAAGACTTTTGCCTTGCCGATCATCGGCATCAACGCCATTCCGGCCTCCATCACATGTTCGACCGCAGGCAGGTTACCGCGCGCCGCATAGGAGGCGTACATGTCGATGTCTCCACCAAAGACCAGCCCGCCCTTATCCGACTGACTGATATAGAAATGGCCCATGCCAAAGGTGATGACCTGGTCGACCACCGGCTTGAGCCCCTCGGTGACAAAGGCCTGCAACACATGGCTTTCCACCGGCAGGCGCATTCCGGCCATCGCCGCCACCTGGCTGGATCGTCCGGCCACCACGATGCCGACCTTGCTGGCGCGGATCGCCCCGCGCGTGGTCTGCACGCCCTGCACGGCGCCGCCCTCGATGTCGATGCCTGTCACCTCGCAGTTCTGGATCAGATCGACCCCCCGGCTGTCGGCGCCGCGGGCATAACCCCAGGCCACCGCGTCGTGGCGCGCGGTGCCGCCACGCTTGTGATACAATCCGCCATATATGGGAAACCGCAGGTTTTCAAAATCGAGATAGGGCGCGAACCGGCGCACCCCGTCACGGTCCAACAACTCCGCATCGTCGCCCTGATTGATCATTGCATTGCCCCGCCGCGCCGCCGCGTCGCGCTGACCGTCCGAGTGGAACAGGTTGATGATGCCGCGCTGGGAGTGCATGACGTTATAATTCAGGTCCTGTTCAAGCCCCTCCCACAGCTTTAGCGAATGGGAATAGAATTCGGAGTTGCCGGGCAAGAAGTAATTTGCGCGTACAATCGTCGTGTTCCGTCCAACGTTGCCGCCGCCGATATACCCTTTCTCCAACACCGCGATGTTACGCAGACCGTGCTTGCGAGCCAGGTAGTAAGCCGTGCTCAGCCCGTGGCCGCCGCCGCCGATGATCAGTATGTCATACTCGGACTTTGGTTCGGGGTCGCGCCAATGCGGGGTCCAGCCCCGGTTTCCCGTCAATCCCTCCTTCAGGACACGAAGACCGGAAAACCGCATGTGAAACTCCTTCTTGGCGCATTGGGGTCGCACGGATCAAAGCAACTCCAGCAAGCAGTAGCAATCTCTTCACCGTTTCCCCTTGCCGCTTTTCGACAATTCCCGGCCTCCGCGCGACCTCAGCGCCAGCGGCTGCCACTTGATTATCATCAAGGTGAAGCCGTTGATCTCCGCGCTACACCTTCACGGTACCATTCAGGCGACATACAATGGCCAAGCAGATCATTTATTATTCGATGACCGGCAATACGAAACGGGTTTGCCAGCAACTGGCGGCACAACTGGATTGTAGCGCCGAGGGCATTCTCGCGCCATTCGAAGGCAAACCGGGATTGCTGAAGATTCTCAAACTCGGCTATTTCGCCCTGACCCGGCGAAAAACGCGCATCACGGCCCCTTCTGTGCGCACCGCAGCCAATGACATGCTGATCCTCGGCGCGCAGGTCTGGGCCGGAACACTGTCGACGCCGATGCGCGAGTTTCTTGCAACAGGCCCTGTCCTACCGGATCGGGTAGCTCTGGTTTTGACCAGCGGAGATCCGAAATACCCGGCACAGGCTTTTGACGAGTTCGCACGCCTGGTCGGGCAGAGGCCGGTGGCGTGTCTGCACGTCAGCGAAGCCGAGGCCAAGTCCGATTCCTTTGGCAGCAAGCTGGACGAGTTCCGCGCGGCCTTGCTGCAGCAAGGCGCAGCCTGACCGCCCCCGACGCCGAACGACCCTAGAGCCCCTTTGCCCGATAGCTGGCCGCCACCTTGTTGATCGACACCAGATAGGCGGCGGTTCGCAGATCCTGGACGTCGGCCCGGTCATGCCAGACCTCGCGCATCGATTGATAGGCGATGCGCATGGTATCATCCAAACCTGATCGCACGAGTTCCAGTTCGCCCGCGCCGCGCAGGTATTTATCTTTGAAATCCGGGGACATAGACCAAGCATCGCCCAGGTAGTCATCCAGCCGCTGCAGTTCGTCAATGACAAGCTGGTGCCGCGCTTCCTCCTGGCGTCGCTGCATCCTGCCGAAACGGATGTGGCTCAGGTTCTTGACCCATTCGAAATATGAGACCGTAACCCCGCCTGCATTTGCGTACATATCCGGAATGATCACGGTCCCCTTTTGACGCAGCACATCGTCAGCGCCGGCCGTGATCGGACCGTTCGCAGCCTCGATGATGAGCGGCGCCTTGACCCGGGCCGCGTTGGACATGTTGATGACCCCCTCCAAAGCCGCAGGGATCAGAATATCGCAGTCCTCCTCCAGCAGGCTCGCGCCCTCTGGCACAAAGGTTGCATCCGGGAATCCCGAAACGCCGCCATGACCGGCAATCCAGTGATGCACCGCCTCCACATCCAGCCCTGCCGGATTGAACACCGCCCCGTCCCGCTCGATCACACCAGTAACGATGGCTCCGTCTTCTTCGGACAGGAACTTGGCCGCGTGAAAGCCGACGTTGCCCAATCCCTGTACGATCACACGCTTGCCGTCCAGCTTGCCGCTCAGCCCGGATTTTTCGACATCACGAGGATCGCGGAAGAACTCGCGCAGCGCGTATTGCACGCCTCGCCCGGTCGCCTCCACGCGGCCGGAAATTCCGCCCGCATTCAACGGCTTGCCCGTTACGCAGGCGCGCGCGTTGATATCGGTGGTGTTCATCCGCGCGTATTGGTCGGCAATCCACGCCATTTCCCGCTCGCCCGTGCCCATGTCGGGCGCAGGAACGTTCTGGCTGGGGTGGATGAGATCACGCTTGGCCAGCTCATAGGCAAACCTTCGGGTGATCTGCTCCAGTTCGTGTTCGTCGTATTGCCGCGGGTCGATGCACAGCCCACCCTTGGAGCCACCAAAGGGAGCCTCAACCAGAGCACACTTGTAGGTCATCAGAGCCGCCAGCGCCTCCACCTCGTCCTGATTGACGGAAGGGGCATAGCGGATCCCGCCCTTGACCGGCTCCATGTGTTCCGAATGCACGGACCGATAGCCGGTAAATGTCTGGATCTGGCCACGTAGCCGCACGCCGAACCGCACAGTGTAAGTGGCGTTGCACACGCGGATCTTCTCCTCGAGCCCCGGCGGCAAATCCATCAGCGCCACCGCGCGGTTGAACATCATGTCGACGCTTTCGCGAAAGCTCGGCTCGTTTTTCCGTTTCATGGCCTGCCCTCCCTGACCAGCCTGCGACTCGCGGTGCGGTCACCTTGTTCCGAGACTATGATGGTTCGATTAAGAAGTGCGACATTTTTAATCATTTTTCTAAGTTCGCGCCGGAGCGTGCCTCGGCAGCGGACGGATTCGCACCAATTCGGGGATTGGTTCTCCGCCCGCAACAATTGCCGACCGGCGAAAGAAACGTCGCAAAATTTGCACCCAATTTGCTGCAATTGGGCCTGTTTCCGCCCTATTTCAGCCATCATCCAATGGCATCAACGCGATGACGAAGTGTCTCCGAAAAAACGACAGCGTCGCGAAAAGTCTGAGAGGTAGATCATGTCTCCGCGAGCCTGCACAGCACAGATCAACGCTACAGGTAATTCGGCTCCGCGCCGTACCCGTCTTGGCGCTTTCGCCCGCCGGTTCCGCAAAGATGAAAGCGGTACGCTGATCTTTTTCGGGGTCTACGTCTTTGTCATCCTGCTGATGTTCGGCGGTATTGGAATTGACCTGATGCGCGTGGAACGCGACCGGGCCGAATTGCAGTACACGCTGGATCGCGCCGTGCTGGCTGCTGCTGACCTTGACCAGACACTGGACCCTGCAGATGTCGTCGCGGACTATTTTGAGAAGGCCGGATTGACGGAATATCTCGGTAGTGTCGTGGTGGATCAGGGGCTCAGCTTCCGCGAGGTGTCGGCATCTGCAGCGGCAGACGTCAAGACACAGTTCATGCACATGACCGGGCGCGATACGCTTCTGGCGCCCGCGTCAAGCACCGCCGAGGAACGCATCGGCGGCGTCGAAATCTCGATGGTTCTGGACGTCTCCGGCTCGATGAACAGCAACAATCGCCTGCCGAACCTCAAGATTGCCGCGCGCGACTTTGTCGATCAGATGGTCGACAATACCGAGGACGGAAAACTCTCGATCTCGATCGTCCCCTACGCCACTCAGGTCGCGACATCGGCCACTTTCATGAGCGCCTTTGCCAACACTGATGAACATGACTATTCGTACTGCGCGAATTTCTCGGCTTCCGACTTTACGACAACCGCAATCGACCCCGCTGTCGAATTGAAGCGAACCATGCATTTCGATGTCTGGGAAGACTTCGACGGTCGTGACAACGATCCGGTGGAACTCGTCCGTCGGCCGATCTGCGAGGCGAAGTCCAGCCGCCACATTCTTCCAGTGCAGAAGAACCGCGACACGATGAAGACCTTCATCTCGAACCTGACGGCGAACGGCAATACGTCGATCGACATCGGGATGAAATGGGGCGCTGCTCTGCTGGACCCCAGCCTTCGCCCGGTCATCGACCATCTGATCGACGCCGAAATCGTAGATCCGGAATTCGACGCCAGACCGCATGGGTATGATGACGGCGAAACGCTTAAGGTCGTGGTGCTTATGACGGACGGTCAGAACACGAGCCAATACTACCTGGAAGACGGCTACCGGTCCGGCGAATCCAACATCTGGTGGAACGACGAGCAAGAGGAATACTCGGTCTACATCGGTCTCGATGTCGACGACGAGGACAACGACGGCAATACACAAGAGCCGCTGTTCTTCTGGCCCATGGACAACACCTGGCATGACCACGCCTACGGTGAGGGAACATACGAAGAAACCACTTATGAGGATTCCGACACCTGTGTCTCCTATCGTCGAAACGGGTCGTGCCGCCGCTATCAGCAGATTGCCACGACGGTCACCGTCGACGAACCCGGCAGCGCCGAGATCGTGACCTATCCCGACCTCTGGGCCTACACGTCGATGGAGTCCATCGTCGAGGATCTGTACGAACCATGGATGAACGATGATCAGGCCTGGAACGACTGGTACTACAGTGTCCGCAGCTATGTGAACGGATCGGCCAAGGATGCCCGCGTCGATGCGATCTGCGAAGCCGTCAAGGCACAGAATGTCATCATCTTTACCATCGGGTTCGAAGCTCCGGACCACGGTCTGAATGTCCTGCGCAAATGCGCCAGTTCACCTGCGCATTTCTTTGATGTCGAAGGCGGCGGACTGTCGGATGCTTTTGCATCCATCGCTTCTTCGATCCGCAAACTGAGGCTGACGCAATGAAGATATGGTTGAAAAGAAAACTCTCCCGGTTTTCACGCTCCGAGAACGGCAGTTCTACGATCGAATTCGCCATTACCTTTCCGTCGGTGATCTTCCTGATGCTGTCCGGGATTGAACTGGGCTTTGTGAACCTCCATCACTCGATGCTGGAACGGGCCATGGACCTGACCGTGCGGGAAATTCGCCTGGGCACGGGCGCGGCTCCGCAGCATGACGAGATCAAGGACCGGATCTGCGCTCGCGCCGGGTTCATCGAAGAATGCGGCAACAACCTGAAACTCGAAATGGTTCAGGTTGATCCGCGCAACTGGGCCGGCATCGACGCCAACCCCGATTGCACCGACAAATCCGAGGACGTGAACCCGGTTCGCAACTTCGTCAACGGTCTGGACAATGAACTGATGATTCTGCGCGCCTGCGCCAAGATCGACCCGGTGTTCCCGACCACCGGCCTGGGGGCCAACATGCAGAAAGACGACTTCGGCCAGTATTCGCTCGTTGCGACCTCTGTATTCGTCCAGGAACCAAGGTAAACGTAATGCAGGACACACGCGTTCATACCCGCCCCCTCGCAACGCTTGTTAATGGCCTCAAGGCATTCTGGCGCGACAGCAACGGCAGCGTCACCGTCGAATTCGTCCTTGTGATGCCAATTCTGTTCTGGGCCTTCATGGCGACTTACGTGTTCTTTGACGGCTACCGTCAGAGCACCGTGAATCTCAAGGCCGCCTATGCCATCGGCGACCTCGTCTCGCGCGAGACCGAGGCGGTCAACGACGCCTATATCGACAGCATGTACGAATTGTACAAACTGATGGTCCGGGCGCGGACGGAAACCAAGATGCGCATTACCATTGTCCGTTTTGACCAGCAGGACGACCGGTACTATGTCGATTGGTCCAAGGAACGCGGCTATGGCGTCGAGCGCGACAACGATTCGATCAAGGGCATCACCAGTGAATTGCCGGTCATGCCGGACAACGAACGGGTGATCCTGATCGAAACGCGGAACAAGTTTGTCCCCCTGTTCAACGTCGGCATGAAGAACAAGCAGCTCAAGAACATGATCTTTACCCGCCCACGGTTCGCACCGCAGGTTGTTTGGGAAGATACCTGATCAGCCCAGCGGATCCCCGCCCTGATCGCGCTGCATCAGCATTGCCGCCAGAATTTCGGACATTGCCTTGGTCTGTGCACCCGGCGTCACCCCGCCGACGCCGATCCGACGGCCAAGTCGCCACCACAACCCGGGCCGCCAGGCCCGGTCCCCCTTGGAATGGGTGCGAACCAGAAAGCCGTTTGACGGTTTAAACGCAAAAGCCCCCCGTTCGACTGCGGCCACATCCTCGATCCGCACAAGGACCGTACCGTCGCTGGATCGCAGCTCGTCCTGCGTCAGTTCGATGTGTTGTTCGGTGGCGCGGCGCATCTTTTCCGCTGTCCACAGCGCCAGAATGCCCGTTGCGATCAAGAACACTTGCCAGCCCAGCTGTGGCGGCGACCGGAACGCGACATAGATCACGATAACACCTACGCCAATCAGCATTCCCACGCCGATCCATCGGCGTGGGACGGACGCCTTGACCGTCGCCAGAACCTCTTCGTTCATGTGATCCTCCACCCTGGTGCCGTTGCCCGCCAACCGGGCGCGCCGCACATAGCGCGGATCGGCCGGACAGAACAGCCTATTCGGCGGACGGGCGCCGGGGGGGCACTTCGCCGCCTCGTTCCTCCGGTTCGTCATCGGTCATTTCAGGCGGGAATCCTGGCGCGCGCACATCCAAACCGGTGGCGTCTTCCAACCGCCGAATGATATTCGGCGACAGCTCGCGCGGGCCATAGCGGTCGATGGCGTCCTGAAACAGCCGGATCAGCAGGGGGTTGAGCTCAAGCGGGACATGGGCGCGGTCGGCAACGTCCTGGAACAGCCCGATGTCCTTGGCCACCAGATCCATCGTGAACGAAATGTCCCGGCTTCCGTTCAGGATCACCTGACTTTCGGTCTCATGCACAAATGAAGTGCCCGAACTGATCCGGATCGCCTCATATGCCGTGCCCAGGTCCATTCCGGCGCCCTTGCACACGGTCAGCGCCTCGGCACAGCTAACCAGGTTGGCCGTCGCGAGGTAATTGGTCACCACTTTCAACACGCTGGCGCTGCCCAGAGGGCCGGTATGCAGGATGCGTCGCCCCATAACCGTCAGGAGCGGTAGAATCCGATCAAAGGTGCCACGTTCGCAACCGGCAAAAATGCTGATGTTGCCGGTCGCGGCCCGGTGGCAGCCTCCCGAGACCGGACAATCGACCGCCGCGCCACCCCGTGCGATCACTTCGGCTCCCAGCCTTTTGACCTCGGCCTCATCCGTGGTGGACATCTCCATCCAGATCTTGCCTGCGGTCACTTTCGGCAGCATCTGATCCATCACGTCCGCCGAGGCGGCCGGACTGGGCAGGCAGGTGATCACCACATCGCAGTCCTGCATCATGGCCGCAGGATCACCACCCGCCCCAGCACCCTGTGCCACAAAACTGGCAACCCGTGCGGCATCGAGATCATGCACTGTCAGGTCAACGCCATTACGCAGCAGGCTGCCGGCCAGCTTGCCGCCCACATTTCCCAATCCGATAAAGCCTACGCGCATGTTGATCCTCCGTTATCCTGCAAGTGAAAGTCGGGCACCGAAACTGGGCCGTCGCCTCTGTTTGCGACGTTCCCGGGTCAGCAAAGGCGGTCGATCCGGCGATCTGCAAAAACGCACAGCGACAGTGGGCTGGTCCCGGATTGAAGCGATACCGCAATGGTCTATGTCTGACGATGTGAGTGGCTTTACCCGCCAAGGAGACCCAAATGTCGATCAGACCCACGATTGAGACCCGCGCAGCCATGCCAACGATGGAAGGTGCTGGGGTAAAATTGCACCGCGCCTTCGGTTTCCAGGATCCGACGGAACTGGATCCGTTCTTGTTGTTCGACGACTTCCGAAATGAGCGCCCCGAGGATTACCTGCGCGGATTTCCCTGGCACCCCCATCGCGGCATCGAAACCATCACATACGTGCTGGCCGGAACTGTGGAGCACAGCGACTCGCTGGGCAATACCGGCACGCTGGGCGCAGGTGACGTGCAATGGATGACCGCCGGGTCCGGAATAATGCATCAGGAAATGCCCGCCGGTAACGCACGCGGCCAGATGCACGGTTTTCAGCTTTGGGGCAACTTGCCCTCCAGCCAGAAAATGACCGCCCCGCGTTACCAGGATATCACCAGCGCCGACATACCGGAGGTGATCGACGACGATGGCACGCGCGTTCGGGTCATTACCGGAGAATTCTGGGGCCAGACCGGCCCGGTCGATGGTATCGCAGCCGATCCGCAATACCTCGATGTCTCGATCCCGGCCGGGGTGAAAAAGACTTTCCCCATAGACACCTACCGGCGCGCCTTTGCCTACGTGTTCGAAGGGCGCGGGGCATTTGCAGACGCCTCCTCTCCCACCGGCGTGCTGGTCGAAAAGGAAGTCGCCGGTCGAGAAATCAAACTGCGCGACATGACCGGCGATCGTACCTTGGTGCGGTTCGGCACCGGCGACGAGGTGACCGTGCAAGCGGGTCCCGAAGGCATGCGGTTCCTGCTGATCTCGGGCGCGCCCATCGACGAACCCGTCGCCTGGCACGGTCCGATCGTGATGAACACCCAGGCAGAACTGCAGCAGGCGATGCGCGACCTGCGCAACGGTAGCTTTATCCGGCACCCAGGCTGACGCCAGTAGCTGCTAAAAATGTGGTAAACTCTCCCTGCTTCACCAGGGAGAGACCTCATGATTGTCCGCATTTTCCGCGTCGTCATTTACGAAGAAAAGATCGAGTCGTTCAAATCCTTCATGCTGGAGACGGCGATGCCGCTGATGCGCCAGCAAGAAGGATTGGTGTCGATCCAACCGTGCCTGCCCCGGCCGGAAACCCCGACTGAATTCTGCCTGATCATGGTTTGGAAATCGCTTGACGCGCTGGTGGCCTTTGCCGGCAGGGACTGGCAACAGCCTCATATCCACCCAGACGAAGAAGGCATCGTGCGCGAACGCCACCTGCACCATTACGAACTGGCGGCGACCTGAACATTCAGGCGGTGACCGCCTTGCGCACCATATCCCAGTAGATGGTCTCGACCGCCTCCAGCGACAGCCGACCGCCGGGCCGATACCACGTATTTACCCCGTTCAGCATGGCGATCACCGCCAGCGTTGCGATCTTGGTATCGGGAACCGCAAAGACGCCGGCATCGACACCCTGACGCAGAATGTCTTCAAGTTCGTCTTCGTATTTACCGCGTAGGCCGGTCACTGCCTCGAAATTCTCGGGTGTCAGGTTGCGCAATTCCATGTAGGCGATGAACACTTCGTCCGGGCGGTCGGTGTGAAATCGAATGTGAAAGCGCGCGAAACCTTCGAGACGCGCCATGGGATCGTCCGGCATCGGCTGCGCGGCCCGCGCTGCCAGCAGATCGTTCAGATGATCGCGCATCAAGTCGAACAGTAGGCTCTGCTTGTCCGGTGTATAGTTGTACAGCGCGCCAGCCTGCAGTCCGACTTCGCCCGCGATCTGACGCATCGACACGGCGGCAAACCCGTGCCGCGCAAACAGTTTCAGCGCCGCTTCCTGAATGCGCGGGCCGGTGATGTCCGAATGTGATCCTGCAGTACGTGCCATGATCTGAACAGTATCTGAACGTGCGTTCAGAAAAAACCCCTGCTTGCGCCAAACCGCAAGGACGGGCAAAACCTTTCCCGATCCAACCCGGATGAGGTTCCATGCCCCTGCTGGCTCCCAACCACCTGCCCGTTCTGATCGCTGCAGCATTGCTGTCCGGCGTGGCGGGCTGCACGCAGGTGCCCGAACTCAATGATACCGTCACCGACGACCTGAGCAGCAGCAAGTACCCCGCGCTTGTCCCG
Source organism: Seohaeicola saemankumensis (assembly GCF_020171285.1). Taxonomy (GTDB): domain Bacteria; phylum Pseudomonadota; class Alphaproteobacteria; order Rhodobacterales; family Rhodobacteraceae; genus JAIUZI01. Next base: position 482,258 of record NZ_JAIUZI010000001.1, on the reverse strand, counting down.
CTGGCCCCCACCCTGGGCACGCGCCCCGCCCCGCAGGACGAAGCCGAGCGACTGGAGAGTTCGCTGAACGGGCGCCGCGACCGGTTGAAATCGAGAGCGAGCGGTTTGCAGGCGGGGATCATCGACGAAAAAACACGCAAACGGATGCGCGAAGGGGTCGCTCGCTAGGGTCTGGCGCGCGGTGCGTTGCACCCTCTCGCGGAACCGGCTAAGTCCCGGCTGAACGACAGCGATAAGGGATCCCCGATCATGACAAAACCGTTGCGCCTTGGAATTGCCGGTTTGGGCACGGTTGGGACCGGCGTTGTCAAGATCGTCCGCCGGCATGCCGACCTGCTGACCGCCCGCACCGGCCGCAAGATCGAGATCACCGCCGTCAGCGCCCGCGACCGGGCAAAGGATCGTGGTGTCAGCCTTCGCGGCTACGGCTGGGAGGACGACCCAGTTGCTCTGGCCACCCGCGACGACGTGGACATTTTTGTGGAATTGATGGGCGGACCTGACGGCCCCGCCAAAGCCGCCACCGAAGCCGCGATCGCGGCGGGCAAGGACGTGGTCACTGCCAACAAGGCGATGCTGGCCATGCATGGCCAGGCGCTGGCCGAACTGGCCGAAAATGCCGGACAGTCGATCCGATACGAAGCTGCGGTGGCTGGTGGTATCCCGGTAATCAAGGCACTGACCGAGGGGTTGGCAGGCAACGAAATCACCCGTGTGATGGGCGTGATGAACGGGACCTGCAATTATATCCTGACGCGCATGGAATCTTCTGGCCTGCCCTATGACGACGTGTTCCGCGAAGCCGATGCTCTGGGCTATCTCGAAGCGGATCCGAACCTTGACGTCGGAGGTATCGATGCCGGCCACAAGCTGGCGCTACTGTCGTCGATCGCATTCGGAACCCGGCCCGATTTCGCTGGCATCGAGATCGAAGGCATCCAGCGGGTCACCATCGACGACATCCGCCAGGCTGCTGACATGGGATACCGGATCAAGCTGCTGGGCGTGGCACAGCGCACTGCGCGGGGGCTGGAACAACGGATGCAGCCCTGTCTTGTACCCGCCGATTCACCACTGGGCCAGCTTGAGGGCGGCACCAACATGGTTGTGATCGAAGGCGATTCCATCGAACAGGTTGTTCTGCGTGGCCCCGGGGCGGGCGAAGGTCCGACCGCCAGCGCCGTTATGGGAGATGTCTGCGACCTGGCACGTGGTCTGCGTCTCCCGGTGTTCGGCCAGCCCGCCGATTCGCTCGACGCCGCGCCCTCCGCCATAGCCGGACTGCCTGCGCCTTATTATCTTCGGATGGCGCTGCAGGACAAACCGGGCGCTTTGGCCAAGATTGCCGCCATCCTGGGCGATGCCGGCGTGTCCATCGACCGAATGCGCCAGTATGGACACTCTGAATCCGCAGCTCCCGTGCTGATTGTCACGCACAAGACAACACGAGCGGCTCTGGACAAGGCGCTGGAAGCGATGCAATCGACCGATGTCATGGCCTCTACCCCGGTTGCGTTGAGAATCGAAACGGTCTGACTCTCGGCTGTCGGTTTCCCATTTTGGAAACAATCGCGCCGTGTGGTCGTTACTCTCGTCGATCCGTCGACAGTCGAGAGGCGTAGATCGGCGCGCCGTCGTGCTTTGGCCCGTTGAATATTGAAAAAAACAAAGCTCCAAGACGCTCTTTACCCGGTGCACACCGTTCAAATGGCTAACAAATCGTTAAGAAGAGAGACTTTGCCCTAATTTTGCGATAGATTTGACATAATTTGCCACGTTCCGCCGCAGATTGGCGGAGCTGGCGAAAGTCATTTGGGGGGATGTCATGGGAAAGAAAGCCAAGCACAAGTTCAGCGCCAAGTTTTCCAAACCAATTACCGGCGATGATGAAGACAACCTGATCGACCTTAGCGATCAGACCGACGGTAGTCGCATCAACAGCGGCGACGGAAACGACACCGTGCTGGCCGGATCCGGCCATGACAGGATTAACGCGGGCGATGGCGACGATATAGTCAACGGTGGCGCGGGAAACGACGTCATGTTCGGCAACGACGGCCACGATACCGCAGTCTATGACGGGTCGATCTTCGGCTTTCTGTGGGAAACCCTGCGCGGCAATACACTCCGGGTCACCGACACCGACTCGGGGGACGGCGACGAAGGCATTGATGCACTAAAACATTTCGAAGTTCTCCAATTCGACGATTACAGTTTCAATATCGGCGGCGACAACGCGGCGCTGGTGCTGGCCGATGACCAATCCACCGACGAGGACAGCAGCGTCGATTTCTCCATCGACGCCTTTGATTTCGACGGCGGCGCCGTGAGCCTCGACAGTGTCCAGACGGCATCCGGATCGACCGTTGTATTGAACTCGACCCAGGCTCTGGCCGTTGGCATGGGCGTTGGGCTGCGGTATTTCTTTACTTTCACCCCTGCCCCCGGCTTCCAGTCACTGGCACTGAACCAAACCGGCTATGAAACGGTGACATTCGAGGTGTCAGACGGTCAGGGCAACGTCACGATCCAATCCATCCAAGTGGCAATCGCCGGATTGAACGACGCGCCTGTCATCGACGAAGCCGCCTCGGATCTGACCGGCGATGTTCAGGAAGACGTAACGTTGTCCGCAACCGGCAGCATTGAGGCGTCCGACATAGATGACGGTGCGGTCCAGAGCTATGCAGTTCAAGGTGGTGGCGCGGGTACATATGGCGCGTTGTCAATCGATGCAGACGGCGACTGGACCTATACACTGGCCAATAACACCGATGCGGTTCAGAATCTGGCACAGAACGAATCCCACGACGAAACCTTCACCATTGTCGTGACCGATGAACACGGCGCGCAGGATACGGTCGATGTAACGGTGACCGTCGAAGGTCAGAACGATGCTCCCGTCATTGACGAAGACAGCACCGACACTTCGGGAGGCGTGCAAGAAGACGTCACCCTGTCAATCGGCGGTGTGATTGCTGCATCGGACAATGACAATGGCGCGGTGCTCAGCTACTCGGTTCTGGGTGGCGGTGTTGGCACTTACGGCACCCTGTCTGTCGACAGTGACGGCAACTGGACCTTTGCCCTGGCCAACGGGTCTTTGGCCGTTCAGTCCCTGGCCCAAGGCCAGACTGTCAGTGAAACCTTCACGGTGGTCGTGTCCGACGAGCATGGCGCACAGGACACCATCGACGTGGACATCGACATAGATGGCCAAAACGATGCGCCCGAGTTTGACACGGTCACATCCGACAGCACCGGGAACGTCCAGGAAGACGGTACACTGATCGCTTCAGGACAACTGTTTGCCGATGACATCGATACCCTGGACACGCTTACCTTCGATCTGCAAGGCGCTGGCGAAGGCACCTATGGCACGATCGTCGTGGACAGCGATGGCAACTGGACCTACGAGCTCAGCAACAATTCGCCAACGGTCAACAGCCTGGGCACCGGCGACGTGGTCTATGATTCCTTTGACGTCGAGGTCAGCGACGGCAATGGGGGCGTGGATACGATCACCATCGACATTCAGGTGGACGGTGTCGACAACGCCCCACCTCCTCCCGGCACCCTGACCTTTGAGTTCTTCGACGGCATCGATCCAATAAGCGGGTCAGCCTATGGTGGCCTGACCTGGTCGGCGGACTGGTTTTCGCTGGACGGGTCGACATTCCAGCCTCGCGGTTCTGACGGACGAGGCGGAGTTCCGGCCAACGGCTACTACAACGGGATCGTTTCCGTCAGCCAGGTGGCGTTCAACGCCGGCGGCAACGATGTCAGCCTGTCGCGGGACACCGATTTCGACCTGGAAAGCGCCTATTTCACCGCCGCATGGAACGATGGGTTGACGCTCGAGGTTTCCGGATACGACGACGGTGTCCTCGTCGGCACGCAGACACTGACGTTGAATACAACCGGCTCACTCTTTGTCGAATTCGACGATGCGATCTTTGATTCCGTGGACGAGGTTGTTTTCCATTCATATGGCGGCACCAATCCCGGATTGGGCGGCTCGGGCACCCAGTTTGTCATGGACGATCTGCTGATCCTCTAGATCTTCGCAAACCGGTGCCCGCCAATCCGGCGCCTCTGCGGCGACCTGTCCGCAGGGCGTCGTGCACGCCCTAAACGGCTTGTGAACCGGGCCACGCCTGCGCTATTCCAAGGCAAAGCTGAAACACAAGGAATTATCGCCGATGAGCGCCCCAATTGATTTCAACGACCGCATGTTGTCGCTGGGCCTGGCCCGGGTTTCCGAGGCCGCGGCCATTGCCTCGGCCAAACTGGTTGGCCGTGGCGACGAAAAGGCCGCCGATCAAGCGGCCGTGAACGCCATGCGCGAACAGCTGAACCTGTTGGATATCGCGGGTGTCGTGGTGATCGGAGAGGGCGAACGCGACGAGGCACCGATGCTGTACATCGGTGAAGAAGTCGGGACCGGCGAGGGCCCCGGTGTAGATATCGCACTGGATCCGCTGGAGGGCACCACGCTGACCGCCAAGGACATGCCGAACGCGCTGACGGTGATTGCCATGGGGCCGCGCGGATCGATGCTGCACGCGCCCGACGTCTACATGGAAAAGGTCGCGATCGGGCCAGGTTACCCCGAGGGGCTGATTTCTCTGGACATGCCACCGGCCACCCGCGTGTCGGCGCTTGCCACGGAAAAGGGCTGCGCTCCATCGGACATCACGGTCTGTATTCTGGAGCGCCCGCGCCACGAGGCGATGATCGCCGAAGTTCGCAGCACCGGCGCCGCAATTCGGCTGATCACCGACGGCGACGTGGCTGGCGTGATGCATTGCGCCGAAAGCGATATCACCGGCATCGACATGTACATGGGATCCGGCGGCGCCCCCGAAGGCGTGCTGGCCGCAGCCGCCCTGAAATGCATGGGTGGGCAGATGTATGGCAAGCTTCTGTTCCGCAACGACGACGAAAAAGGCCGCGCGACCAAAGCTGGGATCACCGATCTGGATCGAATCTATGCGCGCGACGACATGGTCACTCAGGACGTGATCTTTGCCGCAACCGGCGTGACTGGCGGAACCTTGTTGCCGGGTATCAAACGCCAGCCCGGCTGGGTCGAAACCACAACGCTTCTGATGCGTTCGAAAACCGGATCCGTCCGGCGTATGCAGTATCGCACCCCCGTCTGATCACCCTTCCGTGGTGCTCTTGTGCCACTGGCCTCAGCTTTCTGCGGAGAGTAATCTGACAACGGGAAAGGCCGGGCCTGAACGGGTCCGGTTTTTACATGCGAGGGTCTAGAGATGGCTTTTCTTGGGGTTGATCAGTCACTGACAGGCCGGCGCTGGGTCGGCCCTTCGGTGGAAACAGATCGCGCCGCCGAGGCGTTGTCACAGGACACCGGGCTGCCGAAATCTCTGTGCCAGGTGCTGGCGCGGCGCGGGGTGAGCGCGCAGGATGCCGCGAGCTTTCTGGCCCCGACGCTGAAGGACCTGCTTCCTGATCCGCACGAACTCAAGGATATGCAGCGCGCCGCCGAACGGGTGCTGTCGGCTCTGCGCAAGCGGGAAAAGATTGCGGTTTTTGCCGATTACGACGTCGATGGCGGCAGCTCCGCTGCCCTGGTACTGGCCTGGATGCGGCAAATGGGGCGCGAGGCAACGCTTTATGTGCCAGACCGTATCGACGAGGGCTACGGGCCCAATGTTCCGGCCATGGCGCATCTCGCCCAAACACATGACCTGATCATCTGCGTCGATTGCGGGACCCTGTCGCACGAACCGATTGCAGCAGCCAAAGGCGCTGATGTGATCGTTCTCGATCACCATCTGGGCGGAGAAACGCTGCCGCCCGCGGTTGCCGTGGTTAACCCCAACCGCCAGGACGAAAGCGGTGATCTCGGGCATCTTTGTGCGGCAGGTGTCGTGTTCCTCCTGCTGGTCGAACTGGGGCGCCAGCTGCGCACTGATGGGCAGAACGGACCGGACCTGATGGCGATGCTCGACCTCGTGGCACTGGCCACCGTGGCCGACGTGGCCCCGCTGATCGGGGTGAACCGGGCTCTGGTCCGTCAGGGTCTGCGGGTCATGTCCCGGCGGGAGCGGCCCGGACTGGTGGCGCTGTCCGATGTCGCGCGTCTGGATGCAACGCCCAGCAGCTATCACCTTGGCTTCATGCTGGGGCCCAGGGTGAACGCCGGCGGGCGGATCGGGCAGGCCGATCTGGGCGCGCGGTTGCTGTCCACGACTTCGGCCAGCGAGGCACAGGCCATCGCCGAGCGGCTGGACCAGCTTAATTCCGAGCGCCGAGAAATCGAAAATGCCGTGCGCGCCGCTGCCCTCTCCCAGGCCGAAGAACGCGGGCTGGACGCACCGCTGGTCTGGGCTGCCGGCGACGGGTGGCACCCCGGCGTGGTCGGAATCGTCGCCGCCCGCCTCAAGGAGGCCGCCAACCGCCCCGCCGTCGTCATCGGTTTCGACGGGGACGATGGCAAGGGATCGGGCCGATCCGTATCCGGCGTCGATCTGGGCGCCGCGATCCACCGGCTGGCCACCGAGGGCCTGCTGCAAAAAGGTGGCGGTCACAAGATGGCCGCCGGCCTGAGTCTGAGCCGCGCCCAGTTGGTTCCGGCGATGACCCGCCTGTCTGAATTGCTGGCCCGCCAGGGTGCTGGACAGGGTGGTCCCGCCGACCTGCGTCTGGACGGGCTGCTGATGCCCGGCGCCGCGCAGATTGAACTGGTGGAACAGTTGGAAGAGGCCGGTCCCTACGGCGCAGGCGCCCCTGCCCCGCGCTTTGCCATGCCAGACCTGCTGATCCGCCACGCCCGCCGCGTCGGCGAATCGCATCTCAAGGTCACGCTGTCTGACGGCATGGGCGGAGGCATTGACGCCATCAGCTTCGGAGCTTTTGACACGGCGCTTGGACCTGCGCTGAGCGCGCACGGTGGCGCACGTTTCCACGTCGCAGGCCGGCTGGACATAAACACCTGGAACGGAAGAAAGACCGTCCAGCTGCGGTTAGAGGACGCAGCCCCGGCCAAGGCCAGCTAACACGGGGCACCAAGTGATTTTCTGTTGCCGGAAGTGTTTTTTTGGCTTGCGCCCCGGGGCCGGACTATCTATTGAACCGCTCACCGACAGAGTGGCCCGTTCGTCTATCGGTTAGGACGCCAGGTTTTCAACCTGGAAAGAGGGGTTCGATTCCCCTACGGGCTGCCACTTCTTTTCACTATATTTCAGCATGATAGCGCACTGGATCGTTTCGTGCGAATCCTGTCATTGTGATTGGCGGCCCCAAGCGTGCCTTGAGTCTGCCCCGAGCGCCCCGAAACCTGTCACGGCCGTCCGTGGCAAATGGTGCCGCAACAGGAAAATTTCGGGCCAGCAAGATAAATAAATTGAACCCGATCAGGTCTGCGCAACGAAAGCTCTCCAGTCCGCCAGATCAGAGATGTCGCGCGCGTCGTGTGTTGCGACCGCTTCACACAAAAAACCCTGAACGTTGCTACCGTCCGACAAGCGCAGCGTCCCAATGCCAAGCGGTGCGGGAATCGTTTTCATGAACGATCCGAACTGTTCCAAAGGCAGGCTCCAGACCTCGACGGACACCTGTACGCCAGTTCCATCGGCAATCCGTACCAGCCCGGGCTTGGCCACACCATCAGAGGGCAGCGCATAAAACGCATAATCTGACGTGGTCCGTCCCGTCCGAATCAGAGTGCCACCCCGGCTGGTCAGGTCTCCGTTCGATGGCAGCCCGCTCAGATGCGCGCCGCATACCGCGATCTCGATACGGTCCGCCCCGACTTCAGGTTCTGGAAGATCGGGGGCGACAAAGTCCCAACCCGTCGCCCCTAGAGTCCGCGTTCCGGCAGCTTCCACTACAGTCGCAATCGCCGCAACCTTTGCGTCCTCTCCGGCGGGCGCCAGAAAGGTCACGCCCCCCGGACGGCCATCCCCGCGTGACGGTGCAGGCACGGCGATCCCGCACATGCCCATCAGGTTCACGAAATTGGTATAGGTACCGAAATTATTGTTGGGAGTGATCGGGTCGGCCTGCAGATCGGCCACGGAATAGAACGTTGGGATCGTCGGCACGCACAGCATGTCGACCTCTTCAAGCAACGGTTCCGCCTCGCGGATCAGATCATGAAGCCGGTAAATGCCGCGAAACGCATCCGCCGCGCTCAGTTCTCCACCCTTGGCAATGATTTCGCGGGTCACCGGAAAGACGACCTCTGGATCGCGGGTCAGCAGTTCCTCAATGACCGCATAACGCTCGGCGACCCACGCACCGTAATAGAGCATCTCGGCCACCGCGTAGAATGGTTTGAAATCTATCTCGCGGATGGTCGCGCCGGAGGCGCGCAACGTCTCGACAGTGTTGGAAAACGATTGGGCCTGAACCTTGTCGCCAAAAAACTTGATACTGTCAGCATCAGGAATACCCAACACCGCCGCCCCGGGCCAGGCTGTCAGCGCCGGGGTCGGCACCGACTTTGAAAAGCTATCGACCGCGTCATAGCCGGCAGCGCATTGAAAGGCGGCATAAGCGTCCTCGACCGTCAGCGCAAAGACCGAGATCGTGTCCAGCGTCCTGCAGGCAGGCACCAGGCCGCTGGCCGAGAGGCTGCCAAGCGTTGGTTTCAACCCAACGATGTTATTCAATGCTGCGGGAACCCGACCTGACCCGGCGGTGTCCGTCCCCAGCGCAAAAGTGACGATGCCATGCCCTACTGCTACCCCCGAACCTCCCGAAGACCCGCCTGGAACGATGTCCGGATCGATTGAGTTCAGCGGCGCGCCGTATGGCGTGCGAACACCGACCAGCCCCGTCGCGAATTGATCGAGATTGGTCTTGCCGATCAGCAGCGCCCCGGCCGCCTTCAACTGTTTGACGACAAACGCATCCTCTGCCGCGTCGTAGGCAAAGGCCGGACAGGCCGCCGTTGTCGGGTAACCTGCGGCATCGATATTGTCCTTGATGGCAAAGGGCACGCCCCAAAGTGGTTTCTCGGGATCATAGGCCCCCAAGGCATCGGCCGCTGCCAGAACGTCGGTTTTGTCAAAAAGGCACAAGAAGATGTTCGGGTCGTCGACCTCTTCGATCCGGGCAAAAACCTGATCGACCACGTGGGATGCGGATACTCCCGCAGCATAGGCGGAACGCAGACTGGGGATCGTCAAAGGGATGGCTGTCACTGGGCAACTCCTTGGGTATTCATCGTCGTGTCTTGAAAGGCCGTCTCGGGCAGGCGTGGCGTGGCGGCCAACAAGGCCTGCGTCATCGGGTGTGTCGGTGTGGTCATCACCGCCTCGCAGCTGCCCTCTTCGACGATCTTCCCGCCCTGCATCACCAGCACATGGTCGCAAAGCATGCGCACCACCTGCAGATCATGTGAAACGAACAGGTAGGTCATCCCCAGTTCGGCACGCAGGTCGGCCAGCAGGTTCAACACCACCGCCTGGATCGACACATCCAGCGCTGCCGTCGGTTCGTCGAGAATCAGCAGTTTGGGCTGCACGGCGATCGCCCGCGCGATGCCGACTCGGGCCTTCTGACCGCCCGACAGCTGATGTGGAAAACGATGCAAGAGGCTGTGTGGCAGGCCGACCTGTTCGGCCAGTTCATCGACCCGCTTGCGTACCTCGGCACGCGATATCCGCAGGATACCGCTCAGCGGCGCGGCAATGCTCTGCGCCGCTGTGTGGCGCGGATTGAGGCTGTCGGTGGCGTCCTGAAACACCATCTGGATATCGCGGCGCCGGGGGTTTCTGGCAAAATCGCGGGCCGGGATGGCGCCCAGATCATCACCTTCGAACAGGATCCGTCCTGATGTCGGATCCAGTAGCCGCGTCAGCATCGACGAGGTCGTCGATTTGCCACAGCCGCTTTCGCCGACCAGTGCGAGGCTCGCCCCCTTGGGAATATCAAAAGAGATGCCATCGACCGCGCGAACCGGTCCCGATTTGCCTTCATAGGTTTTGACCAGGTCACGCACCTGCACCAGCGGCGCGCCCTCAGTGTCGGTCTTGCGCAACGGCCCGCGCGCCTCGACCGGCAGCAGGTCGCGGATGGTCGCCCCTTGCCGTGGGGTCGCCGCAATCAGCCTGCGGGTATAGGGGTGGCGGGCGGCCGAGAACAACTGCCCGGGCGCGCCTTCTTCCACCAGTTCGCCATCCTTCATCACCACGATCCGGTCGCAGTATTCTGCAGCCAACCCCAGATCGTGAGTGATCAGGACCGAGCTCATGCCGCGTTCGACGGACAGGTCACGGATCAGATCCATCACGGTTTTCTGGGTGGTGATGTCCAGCCCTGTTGTCGGTTCATCCGCGATCAACAGGCGTGGGTTGCAGGCCAGCGCGATGGCGATCACCACCCGCTGGCACATACCACCAGACAGTTCGAAAGGATAGGCGTGGTACCGGGCCTCGGCATCCTTGATCCGGACCATCTTCAACGCTTCGATCGCCTTTTCGCGGGCATCCTGCCGAGTCGCCTGCGCATGACGGCGCAACACGTCCTCGATCTGGGCGCCAACGGTGCGGATCGGGTTCAGCGCCGCGCGCGGATTCTGAAAGATCATCGAGATCTCGCGGCCCCGGATGTCTTGCATGTCACGATCCGATGCCGCGCAAAGGTCAATACCGCTATAGCTGACGCCGCCTGCGGTGATGCGCCCGCCCCGGTCCAGGATGCGCATCAGCGCATAGCAGGTCACCGATTTGCCCGAGCCGCTTTCACCGACGATGCCCAGCGCCTCGCCCTTGGCCACGTGCAGGCTCACATCGCGCACCGCGGCGACCGGCCCCTTGCGGGTGGTGAAGGTCACGCGGAGGTTTGACAGATCCAGCATCGCCCTAACTCCGTCGCCGGGGATCGACCAGGTCACGCAGACCGTCCCCCATCAGATTGAAGGTAAAGACCGCCAGCATCAGCCAGAGACCGGGAAACACCGCCAGCCACCATTCGCCCGAAACGATGAAATTCGCGCCCTCGGCCACCATGATCCCCCATTCGGGGGTCGGCGGGCGCACGCCCAGCCCGATGAACGACAGGCCAGCAGCATTCAGGATAGCCCAGCCCAGGTTGAGCGACACCTGAACCATCATCGGTGGCAGCGCATTGGGAAAGATGTGGCGTGTCAGAACCTTGACATCGCCGTCACCCGACAATTTTGCCGCCAGGACAAAGCCCGCGTCACGACGAATGTTAACCTCCGCCCGAACAAGGCGGGCGTAGAACGGCGTATTGATGATGGCGGTGGCATAGACGATGTTTTCGACGGTGTTGCCAAGCGCCGCGACGATGCCCATGGCCAGTACGAAAAGCGGGAACGCCATGATGGTGTCCAGAACCCGGTTCAAAACCGCGTCGATCCAGCCGCCCCAGTATCCCGCCACCGCCCCCAAGAGAGAGCCCGCGACAAAAGACAGCGCCACGGCGGCAACGGATATCGTCAGGTCGAGCCGGGTTGCTACGATCACCCGGCTGAACACATCCCGGCCAAGACTGTCCGTGCCGAACCAATGCGCGGCGGACGGCGGCTGCAGGGCATTGGCGGCATCGCTGGTCAGCGGATCGTAGGGCACCAGCGACGGACCAAAGATTGCCATCGCGATAAAGGCGGCGAACATCACGAATGACATTAGCGTAACTGGATTATCACGCATCACATAAGCAAAATGCGCCAGGGTTTCGCCACGCGCCGTGGCCGGTTTCTTGAGGGTGTCGGTCATCATGCCTCAGCGCGCCTCGAACCCGATGCGGGGGTCGATCAGAGAATAGGAAATGTCGATCAACAAGTTCAGCGCCACGAACAGCAGCGCCATGCACAGCACGAACCCCTGTACGGCCGCATAGTCCGAGGCGACCAGCGCCTCGACCGCGTAAGAACCGATACCTGGCCAGGCAAAGACCTTTTCTACCAGTACGTTGGCGCCCAGCGTAAAGGAGAACACCATGCCCAGAGTGGTCACCACCGGCAGCAGCGCATTGCGCAGAGCGTAGGTGAACATCACCTTGCGGTCGGTCAAACCGGCGGCCCGCGCGGTCCTTACGTAGTCTGACGACAGCGCCTGCAGCATCGCCGCTCGTGTCATCCGCGCAATCGGCGCCATGGTGAACAACGCCAACGTCATCGCAGGCAGGACCAGTTGTTTCAGTGCGCCCAACCAAGTTTCCCAATCCCCGGCAAAGACCGAGTCGATCAGGTAAAGGCCGGTCACCGCGTCGGGTTCGAGATAGATGAAATCAAGCCGCCCAAGCGGTGCCGGGGCGACCCACAGCAGATAGTAGAAGACGTATATCAATAGTATCCCGGTAAAGAACGTGGGCAATGACACGCCCGCCGTTACCACCACCCGGCACAGGTGGTCCTTCCACGACCCCGGGTTGCGCGCCGCCATCACTCCCAGCGGCACCGCCAGCCCGCTGGAGATCATCAACGCCAGCAACGTCAGTTCCAGAGAGGCAGGCAGCCGCCGTGCCAAATCGCTGGCAACGCTTTGACCGGTCATCACCGATTGCCCCAGATCGCCGCGAAACAGATCGCCCACATAGGCCAGAAACTGGACCGGCAGTGGCCGGTCCAACCCCATTGCCTCGCGGATCTGCGCAATCGAGGTCTCGTCGGCGGCGGCACCGGCAAAAAAGACAGCCGGGTCGCCCGGCAGGGCGCGGGTCAGCAAAAAGCTGACGATCACGACCCCCGCCACCACCGGCAGCGCCTGCGCGATGCGCAGACCTGTCGATTTAAGACGACCCGGCACCTGCTCAGGCCCCTTTCAGGCTGCGGATATCGAGCTGGCGATGGAACCAGTATTCGAAATCCTTGACCTCGTGCATGCCCACGTTCAGCGCTGGCTGCCACAAGGCAATACGCGGCACCTCGTCCCAGACGATTTCGATCATCCGCTTAATCTTGGGCGCGTAGTCCGGGTTGTCGATCTCCATGTGCAGGGTCTCGGCCGTCAGCGCCTCAATCTCTTCGTTACGGTAGTTCGACGAATTGAACAGATGCCCCTCAAGATAGGCCCAGAAGAAATAGTAGCACGGGTAATTCAGCCAGCCGCCAAAGGTCTCCAGATGCAGCGGCAACCGTTTTTCGACCAGCGAGGCGGTGCGCCAGTTGGCGCCAGGCACCTTGTCGATGGTTGCGGTAATGCCGACCTTGGCGAGGTTCTCCTGCACCAGCAGCGCCACCGGCTCCATCCAGTCAATTTGACCCAGCGAGATCGACAACGGCACCTCGAAGCCACCGCCATATCCGGCCTCTTTCAGCAGGTCCTTGGCCTTGTCCAGATCGGTGGAATAGGGAAACGGCTGGGGCCAACTGATGTCGGCAGGCGTGGTGCTGGGACCGCCCCACATTGGTTTACCCCGGCCATAGGCTGCGGTGTCGAACAGCTCCTTGTAAGGCACTGACCAGGCAATCGCCTGACGGACGCGCTTGTCCTGAAACGGCTCGAAAGCAAGGTTCGGGTTCAGGCAATAAATTGAATTCTCGATCGGCGTTGTCTGAATTGTGACGCCATCCATGCCCGACAGTTCCTTGGCATCCTTGTTCGGCATGTTGAACGACAGGTTGACGTCACCGCGTTCCAGCAGCGCGCGGCGCGTGGCCGGGCTGGGCACCTCGCGCAGAACCACGCGTTTGACTGCAGGTACCGGACCCGAGGTGTAATCGTCGTTGCGATCATAGACCAGCTGTTCGCCGGGCTTCCACTGCGCCACCTTGAACGCGCCAGACCCCGCCGGTGTCTTGTGCAGGTACTCCGTCGCCCAGGGGTCATCGTCTGTGGCATGTTGCAGCGCCAGCTTCGAATTGATGATCATCGGCACCGGCACCGCAAGATCGGGCAGCGTCAGCTTGGACGGGCGGATCAGCTTGATCTTGAAGGTCATGTCATCGACCGCTTCGAACTGATCGGGGCTTTCCAGCGATCCTGCCTTCATCTGCACCGCCGGGAACCCGCCCAGTGTCACGGCCCGGTCAAAGGACCATTTCACGTCCTGCGCGGTGATGGGCGAACCGTCCTGAAACTTGCCGCCCGGTTTCAACTTGAAGATCATCTCGCTGTCGGTGATTTCCCAGCTTTCGGCGACCTCCGGTTCGATCACCGAGTAATCGTAAGACAACCCGCCATCAGGTGTCGTCTTGGTCCCAAAGCTGACCAACCGGTCATAGACGTTGACCGCCACCTGATAGGATGGCCGGTTGGTGCCGGTGCGGTGAATGTCGAGACTGTTGATAGTCTGTCCCATCACCGCAACGATCACATCGCCGGATGCCGCACTGGCCGGTAGCGCCTTGAGAAACGGCAGTACCGAAGCCCCCAGAACCGTACCACCGGCCTGTAGGAAATGTCGTCTGGAAAGGTTGGTCATCTGGCGCGTCCCCTGTTTCGATTGTCCGAGTTATGTCTCTCGGGTCAGCTTCCGCGCTTCCCACCGGCAGAACAAATGCTAAGAATTCACAAAAGCGGTGCGTTTTTTGCATCGCCTGTCTTCACGGCAAACGGAGCCTCGCATGCGCCATCTAAAGGATTTCCAGTTCATCGAAGCGGTGATCCGCGCCGGTTCGATCCGCAAGGCGGCCGAGGATATGAACATCACGGCTTCGGCGCTGAACCGGCGCATCAACCGGTTTGAAGAGGATTTTGGCTATGAAATCTTTGAACGCCTGCCTCGTGGCGTGCGCCTGAATCCGGCGGGTGAGCTGATGCTGCATCATATTCGGGCGCAGCGCTCAGATTTTGTGCGCCTGCAATCGCAGGTGGCAGATTTGTCCGGGATCCGCCGGGGGCATGTCTCAATCGCCTGTTCGCAGGCGCTGCTGCCTTACTTCCTGCCCGAACAGATCGCACAGTACCGCAGCGAACACCCTGGTGTGAGCTTTGGCGTCAACGTGCGCGACCGGCTCGAGGCGGAACGCGAGCTGTCGACATTTGCCAGTGACATTGCGCTGGTGTTCGAACCCCGGCACCTTGTCGATTTCGAAGTTACCCTGTCGATCACCCAGCCGATCTATGTGGTGATGCGCCCTGATAACCCGCTGGCCGCCCAGCCCGAACTGCGCCTGCGCGACTGTCTGGCCCATCCCCATGTCGCGCCAAGCGCCCATTACGGGGTGCGGGTGCTGCTGGATTCGGCTGCAAAGAAAACCACTTACGGCCGATTGCGACCGTTGGTGGAATCCGAGTCTTTCGACTTTATGCGGCACTACGTGATCCACGAAAACGCGATCAGCTTCCAGTTTCCGATCGGCCTCGATTTGAGCGGATCACAGGGTTATGTCGCCCGGCCGTTGTCGTCGCGCGACGTCGAGCCGGGCAATCTTCTGCTGGGTCAGTTGCGCGGCCGCACGCTTCCCGTGGCCTCGGCCCGTTTTGTGCAGCAGCTGAACCAGGCGCTTCAATTGCATGGTGGCTGAGTGGTGCATTTTTTGCACCGATACTGGAAAAATCCAGCATAAGACAGAACCGCTGAACGCTCCTACGCTCTGAGTCGTCATTGCAACCCGGTCTGGACACCGCGCAACGGCGCGCAACAGTCTGGCGAAAAGGAGCGAACACCGTGAAACCTAGCCTCTCACTCACCCGCCGTCATTTCCTGGGCACCGCCGCCGCCTTTGGCGGCGCGGCCGTGGCCCCGTCGTTGCTTCCCGGTCAGGCGCATGCCGCGGGTTCGCTGACCGTCGGCTTCATCTATGTCGGGCCCAAGGACGACTTTGGCTACAACCAGGCCCATGCCGAAGGCGCGGCAGCCGTCAAGGCGATGGATGGTGTGACCGTCATCGAAGAAGAAAACGTGCCCGAAACCAACGACGTGCAGAACACCATGCAGTCGATGATCAATTTCGATGGCGCGGCACTGCTGTTCCCGACCTCCTTCGGTTACTACAACCCGCATATTCTGGAACTGGCGCCAAAATTCCCCGATGTGCGCTTCGAACATTGCGGTGGGTTGTGGGGCGCGGACGATCCCAAGAACGCCGGGTCGTATTTTGGTTACATCGGCATGGGTCAGTACCTGAACGGCATCGCCGCCGGACATGCGACCAAGTCCAAGAAAATCGGTTTTGTCGCGGCCAAGCCGATCCCGCAGGTGCTGAACAACATCAACTCCTTCCTCCTTGGCGCCCGCGCCGTGGACCCGTCGATCACCTGCCAGGTGATTTTTACCGGCGAATGGTCGCTGGCGGTGAAAGAGGCCGAAGCCACCAACGCGCTGGCCGACCAGGGCTGTGACGTGATCACCTGCCACGTCGACGGACCCAAGGTGGTTGCCGAAACCGCCGCCGCGCGCGGTGCTTACATCTGTGGTTACCACGCGGACCAGTCGCCGCTGGCCCCCGAGATGTACCTGACCGGAGCGGAGTGGAACTGGGCCGGGGTCTATACCGACATGGTCACCAAGTTCATGGCGGGCGAGCCGATCGACAACTTCGTGCGCGGCGGTCTTGCCGACGGCTTCATCAAGATGAGCCCGCTCGGCCCGGCCGTGTCTGATGCCGCCCGCAACCAGTTCGAGGCGACCAAAGCCGAGATAATGAAGGGCGGGTTCGCCGCGATCAAAGGCCCGCTGAAGGACAACAAAGGCAACATGATCGCCGCCGAGGGCGAAGCCTTTGTCGAAAGCGACGTGGCGCTCGAAAGCATGGGCTACCTCGTCGAAGGCGTCATCGGGTCGACCAGCTGATCATGAACGACACGGCAACAGCCTCTCTCGGCATTCCCCGACCGGCATTAGCCAAATGGCTGCCGCGTGCGGAGGCTGTTGCCATCCCCTTGGCCGCTCTGATCTGTGGCCTTGTCGTATTTTCCCTGTTCCTGCTGACACAGGGAAAATCCCCAATCGAATTCTACGCGCTGATTTACAAGGCCGGGTTCAGCACAGCCTTTTCCTGGCAGAACACCCTGTCGCGTGTGGCCCCGCTGCTGTTTGCCGGTCTCTGCGTGGCGCTGCCCGCGCGGTTGGGCCTGGTGGTGATCGGCGGCGAAGGCGCGATTGCACTCGGCGGGCTGGCCGCCGCCGTATTGGGCGCCTCAATGGCCGGTGCATCCCCCCTGATCGGGCTGCCCATCATGTTTGCGGGCGCAGCGCTGGTTGGCGGCGCCTGGATCGGCGCGGTTGGATGGCTGCGCATTCGGCGCGGGGTCAATGAAACCATCGCGTCGCTGCTCATGGCTTACATCGCCATCGCCCTTATGAACCACCTTGTCGAAGGACCGTTTCGTGATCCCGCGAGCCTCAATAAACCCTCGACCGCGCCGTTGACCGATGCCTTGCGCGTCGGTGACATGCCGATCGGAGTCGAGGTGCATTGGGGGTTTGCCTTTGGCGTTTTGGCCTGCGTGATCAGCTGGCTACTCATGGACCGAACCACGCTTGGTTTTGCTGCCCGTATCGCCGGCGACAACATCCGCGCCGCGCAGGTGCAGGGGTTGCCGGTGGGCAAGCTGGTGATCGGCTTTACGGCGCTGGGCGGTGCCTTTGCCGGGTTGGCCGGGTTCTTTGAGGTCACCGCGATCCATGGCGCGGCCAATGCTTCGCTGGTCGCAGGCTACGGTTACACCGGTATTCTGGTGGCCTTTCTAGCCCGCCACAACCCGCTGGCAATCATCCCGGTGGCAACGCTGCTGGCCGGGTTCGAGGCCTCCTCAGGCCTGATCCAACGCCGTATGGATTTGCCAGACGCCACCATCCTGGTGATGGAAGGCATCGTGTTCGTGGTCATTCTGCTCAGCGAAACCCTTTACGGCCGCCTGCCGGTCTTCAACCCTCGTTTCTGGGAGACCCGTGCATGACCGATATCGGCCTTTGGGGGGTTCCACTTGCGATCCTCGGCGGTGCGATCCGGGTGTCGACGCCGTTTCTGTTTGTATCGCTGGGCGAATGCCTGACCGAGCGCTCGGGTCGTATCAACCTTGGACTGGAGGGCACGCTCGTCTTCGGCGCAATGACCGGCTACGCCGTGGCCTATCAGTCCGGCTCGCCCTGGCTGGGGGTGCTGGCCGCGGCGCTGGCCGGCGCGGTTTTTGGCCTCTTTCACGGCTGGATTTGCAAGTTTCGCGGGGTCAACGACATCGCCATCGGCATTGCCATGATGCTCTTGGGCATGGGCCTGGCCTTCTACTTTGGCAAGCCGTTTATCCAGCCGGTCGCCCCGGACCTGCCCGCGATCCCGCTGGGGTGGTGGTCGGACATCCCGCAGGTGCAGGCGGCGCTACAGGTCAACGCCCTGTTCATCGTCGGCGGGCTTCTGGCGCTGGCGCTGCACTGGATGTTCCGCGCCACCCGCATCGGCCTGACCATCCGCGTCGTCGGCGACAGCACCGACGCCGCCCGCGCCATCGGGCTGAACCCGGATACCGTGCGATTGCTGGCCACAGCAGCCGGCGGCGCATTGGCTGGGATTGGCGGCGCCTACCTGTCGCTCTACTACCCCGGCAGCTGGAACGAAGGTATCTCTTCGGGGCAGGGCCTTATGGCGGTTGCGCTGGTGATCTTTGCACGCTGGAACCCGATCAACTGCTTCTGGGCCGCGCTGCTGTTTGGCGGTGCAGGCGCTCTTGGCCCGGCCTTGCAATCGGTTGGCGTTTCCAGCGGCTATTACCTGTTCTTCGCGGCACCTTATGTGCTGACGCTGGCGCTTTTGATCCTCACATCCTCCCCGGACAAGGCGCTGCACGGCGCCCCGGGTGAGTTGAGCATAACCAAATAGGAGTCTCCGCATGAACGGCCTTGGCGGTCTCAACAAATCGGAACATGGCGTGGTGATCGGTCTGGTGCAGTTGCAACTGCCGGACACCAAGACCAAGGTGGACCTTGCAGCGCAGACTGCGCGTATCGTCGAACTGGTCGGCAAGGCTCGGCGCAACATGGCCACCATGGACCTGGTAATCTTTCCTGAATACGCGCTGCACGGGCTGAGCATGGACATCAACCCCGAGATCATGTGCACGCTCGACGGACCCGAGGTCGCCGCATTCAAAGCCGCTTGTATCGAGCATGAAATCTGGGGCTGTTTCTCCATCATGGAGCTGAACCCCGGCGGTATGCCCTATAACTCGGGCCTGATCATTGACGATCAGGGCGAAATCCAGCTCTACTACCGCAAGATGCACCCCTGGGTTCCGGTCGAACCGTGGGAACCGGGCAATCAGGGCATCCCGGTCTGCGACGGGCCAAACGGGTCGAAAATCGCGTTGATCATCTGCCACGACGGCATGTTCCCCGAGATGGCGCGCGAATGCGCCTACAAGGGGGCCGAGATCATGATCCGCACCGCAGGCTATACCGCGCCGGTGCGCGACGCCTGGCGGTTCACCAACCAGACCAACGCCTTTACCAACCTGATGGCCACCGCCAATGTCTGCATGTGCGGCAGCGACGGTACCTTTGACAGCATGGGCGAAGGCATGATCTGCAATTTCGACGGCTCGATCATCGCGCATGGGACCTCTGGTCGTGCGGATGAAATCATCACCGCCGAAATCCGCCCCGACCTGATCCGCGAAGCGCGTGCCGGCTGGGGCGTTGAAAACAACATCTACCAGTTCGGCCACCGAGGCTATGTCGCGGTCAAGGGTGGCGCGGGCGACTGCCCCTACACCTACATGACCGATCTGGCCACCGGTCAGTACCGCCTGCCGTGGGAGGATGAGGTCAAGACCACCGATGGCACCGGTTTCGGCTTTGACGCGCCCACCCGCCTGTACGGCGAGACAAAACAGGAGGCCGCGGAATGACCTACATCGACGCCGCCCCCTACAAATGGCCCTATAACGGCGATCTGCGTCCCGACAACACCGCGCTGATCGTGATCGACATGCAGACCGATTTCTGCGGCAAAGGCGGCTATGTCGATGCGATGGGTTATGACCTGTCACTGACCCAGGCCCCGATCGAACCGATCAAGGCGCTGATGGCGGACATGCGCGCCAAGGGCTACCTGATCATCCACACCCGCGAAGGTCACCGCCCGGATCTGGCCGACCTGCCACCCAACAAACGCTGGCGATCGCAACAGATCGGCGCGGGCATCGGTGATGCCGGACCCTGCGGCAAGATCCTGATCCGCGGCGAACCGGGCTGGGACATCATCCCAGAACTCTACCCGCAAGAGGGCGAGCCGATCATTGACAAGCCCGGCAAGGGCAGCTTTTGCGCCACCGATCTGGAACTTTTGCTGCGTACGCGGGGCATCGAAAACATCATCCTGACCGGCATCACCACCGATGTCTGCGTCCATACGACAATGCGCGAGGCCAACGACAGGGGATTCGAATGCTTGCTGGCCGAAGACTGCTGCGGCGCCACCGACAAGGGCAACCACGACGCCGCCATCAAGATGGTCAAGATGCAGGGCGGTGTCTTTGGTTCGGTCAGTGACAGCGCAAAATTGATCGCGCAGCTGCCATGAGCCACGAACCCGCCCTGCCCACAGGCGCAATCGGTGTTGAAGCCGTGTCGATGACCATGCGGTTCGGCGATTTCACCGCGCTGGACGCGGTGACGATCAACATCCGCCCCGGCACATTCCATGCTCTTCTTGGTGAAAACGGGGCCGGTAAGTCGACACTGGTGAAATGCATTATGGGGTTCTATCACGCCACATCGGGCGGCGTTCTGGTGGACGGACACGACGCGCGGATCAAGGACCCGGTGGATGCGCAGAAGCTGGGCCTTGGGATGGTCTATCAGCATTTCACCCTGGTCCCGTCGCTGACCGGGGCGGAAAACCTGGTGATCAGCCGCGCCGACGCGCCCGGTGTGATCCCCTGGCGGCAGGAACGCGCGCGGCTTGACGGCTTTTTGGACCGGATGCCGTTTCGCGTGCCGCTTGACCAGCCCGTCAATCGCCTGTCGGCGGGTGAAAAGCAGAAACTGGAAATCCTCAAACAGCTCTACCTTGGCAGCCGATTCCTGATCCTTGACGAACCCACCAGCGTCCTGACCCCGGCCGAGGCGGACGAGGTGCTGGGCCATGTCAGGGGCCTGTGTTCTGCCGGCCAAATCTCGGTCTTGATGATCAGCCACAAGTTTCGCGAAGTCACCCAGTTTGCCGACGATGTGTCGGTTCTGCGCCGTGGCAAGCTGGCCGGCGGCGGTGCGGTCAGCGATCTGACCCATGCCGATATGGCCCGCATGATGATGGGCGAAGAGACCGAGCGCCGCGAACTGTCACGCACCCTGACAAACGGCGAAACCGTGCTGGCCCTGCATGCGGTTCAAGCCAGTGACCGGTCCGGGTTGAAATCCATCGCCATTGACGATCTTCAGGTCCGCGCGGGCGAGATCCTGGGCGTTGCGGGCGTGTCCGGCAACGGCCAGACCGAACTGATGGAAATCCTGACCGGCCAGCGTCGCCTCACTGGCGGCACCATATCGGTCAAGGATGCCCCCTACCACGCGACCCGTCGCGAAGCCCGTGATCTGCGCGTGCGCTATCTGCCCGAAGAACCGCTGTACAACGCCTGCGCTCCACGGATGAGCGTGGCCGAAAACCTTGCCTTCCGCCTGTTCGACATCGGGACAGATGGCAAGCCTCGGATCTGGAAGAACAGCCGCGCAATCCTGGACAACGCCGCCAGCCGAATTGCCGAGTTCAAGGTCAAGACAACCTCTCCGCACAGCCCGATCTCGGCCCTGTCCGGCGGCAACGTTCAGCGCGCCGTGCTCGCGCGTGAACTGACCGGGGATGTCGATCTACTGGTGGTGGCAAACCCCTGTTTCGGGCTCGACTTCGCCGCCGTGGCCGCCATCCGCGACCGCCTGATCGAGGCGCGTAACAGTGGCGTCGCTGTGTTGCTGATTTCCGAAGACCTCGACGAAATCCTGGAACTTTCCGACCGGATCGTGGTGATGAGCGAGGGGCGCATCGCTTTTGAGACTTCGGCCGCCGCTGCCAATACGGCCGAAATCGGCTCTTACATGGCGGGGCACGCCTGATGGCCGTGATCAAGGCAGATCCCTTTGACTTCCCCTTTGATCCCGCAACGCTGGGCCTCGTGGTGATCGACATGCAGCGCGACTTCATGGAACCGGGCGGCTTTGGCGCAACGCTGGGCAATGATGTCAGCCTGTTGCGTGCGATCATCCCGACTACGGCGCAGCTGATCGCGGGTTTCCGCGCCGCCGGACTGCCCGTGATCCACACCCGCGAATGCCACAAGCCCGACCTGTCGGATCTGCCGCCGGCCAAATGCAACCGGGGCGCGCCCAGCTTGCGTATCGGTGACCCGGGGCCGATGGGCCGCATCCTGATTGCCGGCGAGCCGGGAGTCGAGATCATTCCCGAGCTTTGCCCGATCGCAGGCGAGATCGTTATCGACAAGCCCGGCAAAGGCGCGTTCTACGGCACCGATTTCGGCGCGGTCCTGCGCGACAAGGGACTGAAACAGTTGGTCTTTGCCGGTGTCACCACCGAGGTCTGCGTCCAGACCACCATGCGCGAGGCCAACGACAGAGGCTACGATGCCCTGCTCGCCACCGACGCCACAGAAAGCTATTTCCCACAGTTCAAACAGGCCGCGATCGAGATGATTACCGCCCAAGGCGGCATCGTCGGCTGGGCCGCGTCCACCACCAAGATTCTGGAGGCGCTGAATGCTTGACCCCATAGTCATAACCGGCCTGACCCGAGGCAGTTGGCGCGATCTGACGTTCGAGCCGTTCAAACCCGGAATCACCATCCACTGGCTGCTGACCGGCGAACCCGCCATCGCTTTGTTGAAATATATTCCCGGCGCGACCGCTCCGCTCCATCTGCATCAGGACGTCGAAACCATCCTGATGCTTGACGGTGCGCAAAGCGACGATCGCGGCACCTACTCTGCGGGTGACTACATCATCAACCCGAAAGATAGCCAACACCGGGTCTGGAGCGACCATGGATGTGTCGCGCTCCTGCAGTGGACCAAACCGGTTCGCTTTCTCGACGGCTGACTCACCCCCGCGCCAGATCGGCGCGAAGCCGGTCCTCATCCAACGGCTTGCCCGCGAACCGCGCCCAGGCGTCCACACCCTGATAGAAAAACAGCTCGTAGCCGGAAATCAACTGCAAACCCTCAGCGCGGGAATCACTCAGAAACTGTGTATTTACAGGGGTGTAAACCGCGTCAAAAGCCCATTCTGCCCCGCGCAGCGCCTCGCGCGGCACAGGAGTGCCCGCCAAGCCATCCATACCAACCGGCGTGCAATTCAGCACCCCCTGCGCGCCAACAACCGCTATTGCCGTATCTGTCCCGGTCGTGACTTTCGTCGACGGCAATGCCGACCTTAGATCAGCGGCCAGGGCATCGGCCCGGCCCACATCCATATCGACCAGCCGGATCTCTTCCGCGCCCAGCGCCAACAGGCCAAAGGCGACGGCCCGACCCACGCCACCGGCACCAATCATGCAACACACTCCGGGGGCTACGTCGCCCCGCTCGCGCCGGTAAGCGGTGACAAAACCCGAATAGTCGGTGTTATACCCCTTCGGCCCGGTCGTTTCGAACACCACCGTGTTGACGGCCCCAATGGCCCGCACCAACGGGTCTTCCACCGTGACATACGCCACAACACGTTCCTTGTAGGGATAAGTCACGTTGATCCCGTGAAACCCGCCCTGCGCGCATTTGGCAAAAACCTCGGCAAAGGTCAATTCCATCGCTGGCGGCACCAACCGGTCATAGATCACAGTCAGACCGCTCTGTTCCCCGGCCAACCGGTGCAGAACAGGCGCGCGAGATGCGGCAATGTTATCCCCGATCAGCCCCAATTGCAGATCGGGGTCGGTTTTTGCGGCGGCGCCGTTGTGTTTCATGGCCTGTCCTTCTGACGTTATCCGATGGCGACACACCACCCGAGGTCCCGAGGTCCGACGACAAGGTCAGCCGCCCGCATCCAATGCTGCACTTTCGGCAAGGGCGGGGCATAACGTCAAATACGAAATTGTCCGACCAAATAACGTTTAGTTAATTTTCAACCTCAGGCTTGCTGCAGCCGCTTGGCTTCCTGGCCGGCCAAGCGGATCAACTGCTGAACAAAGGGCTTGTCCATGTCATCCGTACGCACTGCCGCATAGAGCCGCCGTTTGATTCCGGATTTCGTCAACGGTCGGGTGACATAGTCGGAACTGTATTTAACCTCGCGCACCACCCAGTCCGGTAACACCGAAACGCCGCGGTTCGACGCGACCAGCAGCAGGATCACCGCCGTCAGTTCAACCTGCCGGATCGCCTCCGGCTCCACTTTGGCCGGAATCAGCAACTGGCTGAATACATCAAGGCGGGACCGTTCCACCGGATAGGTAATCAGCGTCTCGTTGCGGAAATCCTCGGCATCGACATAGGGTTTCGCGGCCAGCGGGTGCAGCGCCGATGCAACAAAAACAGGCGCGTAATCAAAGAGTTCTATGAATTCCACACCAGCGATGTCTTCGGGATCAGAAGACACCACCAGATCGACCTCTTCCTTTTGCAGCGCCGGCAACGCATCAAAGGCAAGCCCCGGTTTGATGTCCACATCTACATCGGGCCAGCTCTTGCGAAACGCCTCCAGCACCGGGAACAACCATTCAAAACAGGCGTGGCATTCAATCGCGATGTGCATCCGCCCGGTCTTACCGTCGCGCAGCGAGGCGAATTCCGCCTGGATCGCCTCCACCTGCGGCAGGATCTGGTCCGCTAGCCGCAACAGCCGCAACCCGGCCGGCGACAGTTTCATCGGCTTGGACCGGCGCACGAACAACTCGACACCCGCCTGTTCCTCCAGCCCCTTGATCTGGTGGCTCAGCGCGCTCTGGGTAATGTTCAGCTGGTCGGCGGCCCGGGCCAGCCCGCCATATTCATGGATGGCCTTGATTGTTCGCAGATGACGGAATTCGATATGCAACGTCAGTCGTTCCTGTCCTGTGAGCGATGATAGTCCTCGATCTTGCGCTCGGTGTTATACTGGCTCAACGCGTAAACAGCCCAGATCGCGGCCACCGGCCAGCCGATCAAGGTGATTTGCAGGATCAGGCAGAATATCCCCTGCCACGGCCGGCGGATCGTAAAGAACACCAGCCACGGTAAAAGTAGCGCAATTAACAACCTCATGTTCAACTCATGTAGTTCTTGAGAATTATGAAATTGTCTCACAACCACGCACATGCAACAAGGGGCCAAATCTTGAGGATATCCCCTGTTATGACCGCGCCCATCGTTTCCTTCGAATTCTTCCCGCCGCAGAACCTCGCCGCGTCTTTCCGGCTGTGGGATACCGTACAGACCCTGGCGCCGCTGGACCCGCGCTTTGTTTCGGTCACCTACGGTGCTGGCGGTACCACCCGCGACCTCACCCGCGAGGCAGTGGCCACCCTGCACAGCTCCTCCGGTCTGAATGTCGCCGCGCACCTGACCTGCGTGAACGCCACCCGTGACGAGACCATGACAATCGCCAACGGCTTTGCCGAGGCCGGGGTCAAGGACATCGTCGCTCTGCGGGGCGATCCGCCCAAGGGCGAAGGCCAGTTCACTGCGCACCCCGACGGATTTGCAAATTCGGTCGACCTGATCTCGGCGCTCGCAGAAAGCGGCCGCTTCAACATCCGCGTCGGCGCCTACCCGGACATCCACCCCGAAGCGGCCAGCGCACAGGCCGACATCGACTGGTTGAAACGCAAGCTCGACGCCGGTGCGACCGAGGCGCTGACCCAGTTCTTCTTCGAGGCCGAAACCTTCTTCCGGTTCCGCGACGCATGCGAAAAGGCAGGTATTGATGGCACGGCAATCACACCGGGTATCCTGCCGATCGAGAACTGGAAAGGCGCGCGCAACTTTGCCCGCCGCTGCGGCACCACCATCCCGCAATGGGTCGAGGATGCCTTTGAAAAAGCGGTCCGTGACGGGCGCGAAGACCTGCTGGCGACCGCGATCTGCACCGAACTGTGCAGTGATTTGCTTGAGGGCGGTGTAGACAAGCTGCACTTTTACACCCTGAACCGTCCCGAACTGACCCGCGACGTCTGCCATGCCCTGGGGGTCACCCCGCGCGCGAAACTGCAGAACGTAGCGTAAATCTTGTCCGCCCATTGGCGGCCCCATAGCGTCTCCCTCAAAGGGAGACGCGCATGTTTTACGCCAGCGATCACAGCGAGCTGTTAAAGACCGAACAGATCCTCGAAATGTCGGGGATGGAGTTCATGCAGGGCATTCTCGAGGGCCGCCTGCCCGCGCCGCCGATCAGCAAGACCATGGGCTACAAACTGCGCTCGGTCGAAGATGGTCGCGTGGTATTCCGCGGCGCTCCCCAGTTCGACGTGACCAACCCGATGGGCACCGTGCACGGCGGCTGGTACGGCACGCTGCTGGACTCCGCCATGGCCTGCGCGGTGATGACCCGCGTGCCCAAGGGGTCGATCTACACAACGCTGGAATACAAGATCAACATCATCCGCTCGATCCCGCTGGATATGGAAATCGACTGCATCGGCGAGATCGACCATTCCGGGCGCTCAACCGGTGTGGCCCATGGCGAAATCCGCGGCGTCGCAGATGGCAAGCTTTATGCCTCTGGCAATACCACGTGCATTATCATGGACATGACGCGCCCCTGAAGCGCCCTCTCACCCGTGTGACTAAAGCTCGTCGAACCCCTGATAGAACCGGTTCCACGTGGGAGAGATCAGAATTTCGTTGAGACAGGCCCGCGCCGGCATCTCAGCCACGAAGCGAATGGTATCGCCCAGATCCTCGGCGCTCAGCATACGGTCCATTTCCGCCTGACTCGGCGGGCTTGGCCGGGTTTTCAGGATGTCGGTCGCCACCTCGCCGGGCATGATCACCGTGGACCGGATGCCGTTGCCGCCCTCTTCGTCGTTGATCGATTCATTCAGGGCGATCACTGCGCGTTTGCTGGCGTTATAGGCCGCGCCGGTCAGCCGGGTGGCGTAGCGCCCCGCCCAGCTGGAAATCAAAATCAATGTGCCGCCGCCCTTGGCGCGCATCCCCGGCAGAACCGCTCGCGCCGTGTAAAACACCCCGTTCAAGTTGACGCCAACCACCTTGTCCCAGCCTTCGTCGGTGACCCGCGTCATCGACCGGTCCGGCACGTTCAGGCCGGCGCTGGCCACCAGGATATCCACCGGCCCGATCGCCTCGGCCGCAGCCCGCACCGCCGCCGCGTCGGCCGTGTCCAGCGGCACGACCGAGGCCTGACCTCCCGCGCCGCGGATCTCTTCCGCAACCGCCTCCAGCGGTTCGGCGCGCCGACCCGACAGCACCACCGTCGCACCCGAGGCCGCCAACGCCCGCGCGCCGGCCGCGCCGATGCCGCTGCCCCCGCCGGTGATCCAGGCCGTTTGCCCATTGAGTTTGGTCATCTGCGCGCCCCCTGACTGTGTGCCATCGCACGCTAGCGCCTACACTGCGCACCGGCAACCGGCAGAGCTTATCCAGCAGTCTGTGTCACCCGCATCTCACCCAACCCGGCGCGGGCGCGGTCCTCGGGCCGCACCGTTTCGTGCAGCCGTTCAGATCGGTCTCGTCCCACGACACGACGCCGCCGTAACCAAAAGATCTTGCCCCATCCGCGCCACGTCCCAACTGAGGGCGCATTCGGATCGGTATAGATCCGCGTGGCCCAGCCCGGCGGCAACGGCATACCGCAGCGCTCGGCCTGCTCCAACATCCAGACAAGCGAGATATTGGCCAGTGGCCGCGCGGGCTCGAACCCGCCCAATTGACCGCCCACATCACCGTGGGTTCCCCTGAACCAGACCTGTTCCACGTGACCCTCCCAAGCCACGGGACAATCCCACAACACCGGCGCAAAGACCGCACGATTTTCATCCAGCGCCAGCGCCTGGAACCCGTTCCGCACCCCCGGCCCCAATTGATGGCTGTGAAACGCATGCCGTGCGTCGGACCACTGCCACAGAACCGGCAGCCGCAGGCCCAGCGCCTTGACCGTATCCCAGACCCCGACCATCTCGATCGGAACAGCCGGATGACAGAATGACCGAGAGAAGGTCTGCGCGATGGGGCTTTTCGGCGTCGTCTGATAGTGACGATAAACGGTACGTATGTTGCGCACCGTGGCATGTTCTGGTTTCAGCAGACCGACCATGTCGATCACCCCGGCCAGCGACCGGACGGCGTAGGCCCCGCGCGAGTACCCCATCAGGAAAATCCGGTCACCCGGCCGGTAGCGGGACGCCAGATAACCATAGGCGCGGCGAATCTGCCGGTTGATTCCCCGACCCATCATAACATCGGGAACGCTCCGCCAACTACGCCACTGCACGCCGGCTTCGTAGAACACCGATACCTGCGGCCCCATCTCACAGCACAGGCGATAGGAAATGCCCGCATGGGTCTCGCGCCCCGGTTCCAAGGTCGACATCGTACCGTCCAGGATGATCACATGGACCTGTGGTTCTCGGTGCCGCGTCTCGGCGGAATGCTCGGATTGCAGCCGCCGGGCGAACCACCCTTCAATGCGTTTACGAAGCCGCGCCAGCACCATCGTTCAACATGTCCCATACCCTGAGCGGCGTGAACGGCATGTCGGCCTGCCTCACGCCCGCGTCCCAAAGCGCATCCTGCACCGCATTGGACACCGCCGCCATCGATCCAACGGTCCCGGCTTCGCCGCAGCCCTTCATTCCCATCAGGTTGGCGGTTGACGGCACCGGTTCCGGGGTGAACCCGATCATCGGCATGTCGCCCGCCCTAGGCAAGCCATAGTCCATAAAGGTGGCCGTCAGCAGTTGGCCCTCCTCGTCAAACACCACATGCTCGCTCAGCGCCTGACCGATGCCCTGCACCACGCCGCCATGCACCTGGCCTTCAGCCAGCATCGGGTTGATCAGGTTGCCAAAATCATCGACCACCGTGTAGCGGTCAACGGTCACCTGACCGGTCTCGGGGTCCACGACAACCTCGGCCACATGGGCGCCATTGGGATAGCTGCGGCCCGGCAAGGTGGCCCGTTCCTCGTGCACCAGCAGGTCGCTGCGGCCATCCTCGCGCGCCAGCTCCGCGGCTTCCATCATCGTCGGTGTCAGGTTCGACCCCGGCGCGCGGAAGGTTTCGTCATCGAACGACACGGCATCCTCCGCGACCCCCATCTTGTCCGCCAGAAAAGGGGTAAAGGCGGCGATCATCTTGTCGACTGTCGCCAGCGTCGCCGTGCTTTGCGTTGTCACCGACCGCGATCCCCCGGTGCCGCCACCCTGCTTGATCAGGTCGCTGTCACCCTGCACGACCCGGATCAGATGCGCCGGAATCCCGGTCTGATCGGCCAGAAACTGGGCATAAACCGTTTCGTGTCCCTGCCCGTTCGATTGCGTGCCGACATAGAGGTTCACTGTGCCATCCTCGCAGAACTCGACCTTTGCCCCCTCCGAAGGATCGCCAAGAATACTTTCAATATAGTAGCAAAGGCCCTGCCCCCGCAGCAGCCCGCGCTCCGCGTCCGCCGCCTTGCGTGCCGCGAAACCATCGGCGTCCGCCTCGGCCCCCGCGCGCTTCAGCACCCGATCGAATTCGCCCACGTCATAGGTCTCTCCCGTCGCGCTGGTGTAGGGAAATGCCTCGGGCTTGATGAAGTTGCGCCGCCGCAGCTCCCAAGGATCCACCCCCAGCTCGCGCGCCGCCCGGTCCATCACCCGTTCCAGCACATAGATCGCCTCGGGCCGCCCGGCCCCGCGATAGGCGTCCACTTGCGTCGTGTTGGTGTAATACCCCTCGACCTGCAGCCAGGTGGTCTGCACGTCGTAGCACCCCATCAGAACCCGGCTGAACAGCATGGTCTGGATCGGCTGCCCAAACTGCGAATTGTAAGCCCCCAGATTGCACCGCGTCCGCACCCGGTAGGCGGTGATGCGGAGGTCCGCATCAAAGGCCAGCTCGGCGAGCGATACCAGATCCCGGCCCGCGTTGTCGCTCAGCATCGCCTCGGTCCGGTCCGACATCCAGCGCACCGGCCGCCCCAGCAGCCGCGCCGCTTGCGCAACGGAAAAATACTCAGGATAGGCCATGCCCTTCATGCCGAACCCGCCGCCGACGTCCGGATTGGTCACTCGCACCTGGTCCTCGTCCAGCCCCAGCTTGGCCGCCAGCTGGGTCTTCATGCCCCACACGCCCTGCCCACCAAAGGCGAGATGCAGGCGGTTGTCCTGCCATTCCGCGAAACAGCCGCGCGGCTCCATCGAGTTGACGATGATCCGGTTATCCCCAACCTCAAGGCTGACGGTCCGGGCCGCCGCGTCAAAGGCCGCCTGCGCGGCTTCCTCATCGCCCAGACCCCAATCGAACGCCCGATTGTCCGGAGCCTCAGGGTGAATCGTTTCGCCTCCCGCAGCAAGGTCCAGCTTGGCCGGCAGGTCGTCGATCTCCAGCTCGATCATCTCGGCAGCGTCGCGCGCCTGAGGCAGAGTATCGGCCACGACCATCGCCACAGCCTCGCCGACAAAGCGAACCTTGCCGCGCGCCAGAAACGGGCGTTCAGGCTTGGCGCCGTCGCTGCCATCACGGTTCTTGACCACGGTGCCATCCATGCCGACCGTCAACCCGGCCGCTTCCAGATCCTCCAGCGTCAGTACCAGATGTACCCCCGGAGCGGCACGGGCCGCGTCCAGATCCATCGTGGTGATCACCCCATGCGCGACCTGGCTGCGCAGAAACACAGCGTGCAACGCCGACTTCGGCGCGATATCATCGACATAGCGACCTTGCCCGGTAAGAAACCGAACGTCCTCGACCCGTGTTACCGGTTGGCTTTTCCCAAACTTGTCCATCGCGTCCTCGCATTCCCTGTCCGAGGCGACACTAGCCTGCCCCGGTGGAATGTCCAGACAACGACAGAACGGTCACGACGTCATCGACCCCATAACCGTTGAAGCCCGTAGACATGGCAATGGAATAGGCGCCCATGCCATCAAACAGGACATAATCTCCGGTCTGGGTGTCCGCAGGCAACATCAACCCGTCCGGTAGCCGATCAAGGCTGTCGCAGGTCGGTCCAAAGACAACACGGGGCACCATCTGCCCCGATCGCCTTTCGCCCAGCGGACCGATCACCCGCACCCGTCCGCTCAACCCCATGTCGCGCAGGTCGGTCAATCCACCATAGATCCCATCATTCAGGTAAACGACGTCACCACCCGAGCGCAGGCTCTTGACCCGCGTTGCAAGGGAAAAGCCCTCGGCCACCATCGCGCGTCCCGGCTCGCACATCAGATCCGGCACCTGCCCGGCAAAGGCCCGGTTTACCTCCTGCCGGATCGCTGCGAATACAGCCTCCAGATCTGGCGCCGCGCCACTACGATGGGCGGCGAAGCCTCCGCCCACATTCAACCGCGCGATCCGAACACCCGCCCGCCGCGCGATCCCGGCCGCTTCGGCAATATAGGCGACCCACGCACCCGGGTCGCTGCATTGGGTGCCCGGGTGGAAACTCAGCGCCGGGACAAAGCCCGCCTCGGCCACCCGGACCAGCAACTTAGCGGCTTCTTCCGGCGTGGCTCCGAATTTCTCGCCGAAATCATAGGCCGCCCCGACCACCGGCAGCGCGAACCGCACTGCAATCTCCGCTTGCCGGGGCACCGCGTGCAACTTGTCCAATTCGCCCGTCTCGTCCACCGACCAGCTGGCAACCCCTGCGGCGATCCCCGCCGCCACCTCGGCCGGTGACCGAACCGGATTGTTGTAATGCAGCACCGCCTGCGCGTTCAGCGCACGAACCGCTGCCATTTCCTGCGGCGAGGCCACGTCAAATCCACCGATCCCGGCAGCGTCGAGATTGGCCAGAACCTCGGCCCGTGCATTGGCCTTGACCGCATAGGTCACCAGCCCGCCGAAGCCGTCAAGAAACCGCCGCGCGCTGGTCCGCAGCGCGTCCGGCGCCAGAAACATGACCGGATGGTCCGGCTGGTGGCGCGCCAGATAAACCTCTGGCGATGCGATAGGGGACAGATGACGTTGCATCGATTTACCTCACTGTTTTCTGCAGTATCCGACACCGCGATGCCAATTCCGCCCGGCAAATATGTTGATTTGTCTGGATTCTTCGGCAAAGTGACGGAATGGATGTGAAATTCGACGAAAAAGATCGTGCCTTGCTGATGCTACTGCGAGAGAACGCCCGGGCTCCGGTGGCTGAACTCGCCCGAAAACTGGGACTTGCTCGCACCACCGTACAGGCCCGGATCGAACGGCTGGAAAACCAGGGCGCGATCGCCGGCTACACCCTGCGTGCGGGCAGCGCGACCGAACCCGCCCTGCGCGCCTCGGTTCTAGTGTCGATCGAACCCAGGTCCGGTCCCGCCGTCCTGACCCGGCTGCGCGCATTGGAAGGGGTGGAGACGGTGCATACGACGTCAGGCCGGTTTGACCTGCTGGTCCAGGTCACGGCCCCCACGACTGCCGATCTGGACGAAACGCTTGACCGGATCGGCGAAGCGCGCGGTGTCAAATCCTCGGAAAGCCTCATTCATCTGGCAACCAAACTGGATCGCACGGGCCGAGCCCTTCCCTAGACAGGGCTGCGTACCGCTGCCTAAGTTACCGGTATGAGCGACTGGACCCCGAAAGACACGTTTTCGTTTTCAGCCCCGATGTTGACCGGTGCCAACCGCAACCCATGACGTGCACGTCAGCGGCGATGGGCCACCAATCCTGCTGATGCAGGAACTGCCGGGGATCGGGCCGCAAACGCTGGATCTGGTGAAACGGCTGAACGCAGCCGGTTTTCGGGTCTATCTGCCGCATTTCCTGGGCCCCTTCGGCAAGGTCGCGATGCTGCGCAACACGTTGCGGGTGATCTGCGTCAGGCGGGAACTCAACGTCTTTCTGAAAGGTCGGCAAAGCCCTTTCGTCGGGTGGTTGCGCGAATTGGCACGCCATATCCATCACCTCGAAGGCGGGCCGGGAGTGGGTGTGATCGGTATGTGCCTGACCGGCAGTTTTGCCCTGACCCTGATGGCCGATGAGGCGGTGATCGGCGGGGTGGCCAGCCAACCTGCCCTGCCGATCCGCTCCAAGGGGCAACTGCATATGAACGAAAAGGACATCGCTGCGGCCCGCAAGGGGATGCAGGCCCGCGGACCGGGGCTTGCGATGCGCTTTTCAGGCGACAAACTGGTGCCGGATCCCCTGTTCGACGCTTTGAAGCGTGTGTTCGGCCAAGACTTAACGACGCTTGAATTTGAGGGCGACCAACATTCCTTGCTGACGATCCATTTTCACCAACCGGCTTATGACCGGGTCGAGCAATACTTCAAGGAGCGCTTTGCACTGCATCCTGATCCGACGGAGCGCGCCAGAGGCGCGCAAGTTTGAATGATTGCGCCTGCGGCGCGTTTGCGTATTTGCAACAAGAAGAAGCCGGTAACCAGAAGTTAACCCCGCCGGGTCTCTACTGATCCCGCGGTACAGGCTGGCGAGCCGATGACCGCACAAGGAGAAGCCCGCCCTGCCCCAGTTCCGTTTCGCCGAGAGAGGCTGTCGTCCGGGGGCCAGGGCGTGCCCGCGCCATGGGTTCTACTTGTTGCAGATACGCAAATGCGGTCTTTCAGCCTGCTCACGCCTCTGATTGACCAGAAAACCATGGCCCCTACCTTCCCCTCGCGCCCGGGTTTCGCTAGAGGAACCTGCGACCGGAAAAGGGACTGTCACGATGGCGATGGAAAAAACCTTCAACGCGGCCGAAGCCGAGGACCGCCTGTATCAGGCATGGGAAGAGGCCGGGTGCTTCAAGGCGGGGGCGAATGCCTCACGCGCGGAAACCTATTGCATCATGATCCCGCCCCCCAACGTGACCGGATCGCTGCACATGGGGCATGCCTTTAACAACACGTTGCAGGACATCCTGATCCGCTGGCACCGCATGCGCGGCTTTGACACGCTCTGGCAGCCCGGCACAGATCATGCCGGCATCGCAACCCAGATGGTGACCGAACGCGAGATGGCCGCCAATCAGGAACCCTCGCGTGTCGAGATGGGCCGCGACGCGTTCCTGGACCGGGTCTGGCAGCAGAAGGTCAAATCGCGTGGCACCATCATAGGTCAGCTTAAGCGTCTCGGCGCCTCCTGCGACTGGTCGCGCGAAGCGTTCACCATGGGCGGCGCGCCGGGCGATCCGGAAAAGGGCAAGGGTCCGAATTTCCACGATGCCGTGATCAAGGTCTTCGTAGACATGTATCACAAGGGGCTGATCTATCGCGGCAAGCGTCTGGTCAACTGGGACCCGCATTTCGAGACCGCGATCTCCGATCTCGAGGTCGAGAACATCGAGGTCGCGGGCCACATGTGGCACTTCAAGTACCCGCTGGCCGGGGGCGAAACCTATACCTACGTCGAGAAGGACGAGGACGGCAACGTAGTGCTGGAAGAAGAGCGTGACTATATCTCTATCGCGACAACGCGACCCGAAACCATGCTCGGCGATGGTGCGGTTGCGGTTCACCCATCGGATGAGCGTTACGCGCCAATCGTTGGCAAACTCTGCGAAATCCCGGTCGGCCCGAAAGAGCACCGCCGCCTGATTCCGATCATCACCGATGACTATCCCGATCCGGATTTTGGCTCTGGCGCGGTCAAGATCACCGGCGCGCATGACTTCAACGACTATCAGGTCGCCAGACGGGGGGGCATCCCGATGTACCGCCTGATGGACACGCGCGCGCAAATGCGCGCGGACGGCGACAGCTATGAAACCGCCGCCGGTATCGCGATGGATGTCGCCAAGGGCGAACGGACCCTGACCGAGACCGAAGCCGACGCGATCAACCTCGTCCCGGACGACCTGCGCGGGCTGGACCGGTTCGAGGCCCGCAAACGCGTGGTGGATCAGATTACGGCCGAAGGTCTCGCAGTGATGGTCCTCGGCGACGAAGGCGAACCGGTTCCGCTTGTAGAAAACAAGCCGATCATGCAGCCCTTTGGCGACCGCTCCAAAGTGGTGATTGAACCGATGCTCACCGATCAGTGGTTCGTGGACGCAGAAAAGGTCGTCGGCCCGGCACTGGACAAGGTGCGCGAAGGCACGGTCAAGATCCTGCCCGAAAGCGGCGAACGGACCTACTACCACTGGCTGGAAAACATCGAACCCTGGTGCATTTCGCGCCAGCTGTGGTGGGGGCATCAGATCCCCGTGTGGTACGGACTGAACCTGTCGGCCGAGAACTTCTCTGACGATGAAGGCGATGGCGACCTCGACCTTGTCGAACTCGGGCGGCTGCTGAACGAAGGCGGTATGCTGCACAGCGGCGACGTTTCCCATTGCGGCCCGTCCTTCGACGACGTCGTCAGCCGGTTCCTCGACGACAACGCAGACATCCCCGCCCCCCTGAACCACGCCACCGTGGTCGAGGTCGAGGACAAGCACGCCGCCATCCATGCGCTGGCGGAAAGCCTGGCCCATTATGCCGTCGATCAGGATCCGACCAAACTGGTTTACCCGGTCTGGCGCGATCCCGATGTGCTCGACACCTGGTTCTCCTCCGGCCTGTGGCCGATCGGCACCCTGGGCTGGCCGGAACAGACACCCGAGTTGCAGAAATATTTCCCGACCTCGGTGCTGGTCACCGGTCAGGACATCCTGTTCTTCTGGGTTGCCCGGATGATGATGATGCAACTGGCCGTGGTCGATGAAATCCCGTTCAAGGAGGTTTATCTGCATGGCCTGGTGCGCGACGCCAAGGGCAAGAAAATGTCGAAATCGGTCGGCAATGTCGTCGATCCGCTTGAGGTGATCGACGAATACGGCGCCGACGCGCTGCGGTTCTCTTCGGCGGCGATGGCGGCGCTGGGTGGCGTGTTGAAGCTCGACATGCAACGTATTGCCGGATACCGGAATTTCGGCACCAAGCTGTGGAACTTCGCCCGGTTCGCGGAGATGAACGGCGTCTTCGACGTTACCGCTGACGCCATCCCGCAGCCACAGCAGACGCTGAACAAGTGGATCCTCGGCGAAACTGCCCGGGTGCGTGCCGACATTGACGATGCGTTGGCAAACTACCGCTTCAACGATGCGGCCAACGCGCTTTATGCCTTTGTCTGGGGCAAGGTCTGTGACTGGTATGTCGAGTTCTCCAAACCTCTTTTGCAGGGCGATGACCCGACGGCCCAGGCCGAAACGCAAGCCACGATGAAATGGGTGCTGGATCAATGCCTGATTCTGCTGCACCCGATCATGCCCTTTATCACCGAGGAGCTTTGGCATCTGTCCGGCACCCGCCCCCGGATGCTG
Organism: Seohaeicola saemankumensis; assembly: GCF_020171285.1. GTDB lineage: Bacteria > Pseudomonadota > Alphaproteobacteria > Rhodobacterales > Rhodobacteraceae > JAIUZI01. The sequence continues at coordinate 446,048 of NZ_JAIUZI010000001.1, read as the reverse complement.
ATCCACGCCCACTGGCCGGAATACGGCGCGGAACTGATCGACAGCGACGCCGATCACGAGATGAACTGGGTAATCGGCCTGATCGAAAGCGTGCGCTCGGCCCGTGCCCAGATGCATGTGCCCGCCGGGTTGAAAATACCGATGCTGGTCACCGAGATCGACGCAGCCGGGCAGCAAGCCTGGGACCGCAACGAGGTCCTGATCAAACGCCTCGCCCGGATCGACGGCCTCAGCCGCGCCGATGCCATGCCCAAGGGCACCATCACCGTGGCCGCCGGCGGCGCCAGCTTTGGCCTGCCGCTGGCCGACATCATCGACATCGGCGAGGAAAAGGCGCGGCTGGAAAAGACCCTCGGCAAACTCGCCAAGGAACTCGGCGGGTTGCGCGGCCGCCTGAACAATCCCAAGTTCGCCGCCTCCGCGCCTGCCGAAGTGGTCGAGGAAACCCGTGCCAACCTGGCCGCGCGCGAAGAGGAAGAGAGCAAGCTGAAAGAGGCGCTCGCGCGCCTTAATGAACTGGGCTAAGCCTTTTCATCTCTTCACAAATACTCAAAAAAAGTCCCCCGGCCGCCACATGGGCCGCCGGGGGCAATCTTTCCGCACCGTTTGCGGCAAATGGGCCGGATAACCACCAGAAATTATTTGAAATTCGCCTTGCGCCCCTGCATCTGCGCCGCGATCACCTCCATCTGGTCGGGCTTCCCGATCAGCTGCACCTGCTCGCGCGATTCCGCCAGCAGCACGTCCTCGCGCGTGGCGGCTTCGGCCACTTCGATCAGCCGCTTCGCGCCCCGGATCGCGGACGGGCTCTTGCCCGCGATGTCCTCGGCCAGCGCCTGCGCCGCGCTCAGCGGGTCATCCGACAGAGACGTTACCAGCCCCCAGCGTTCGGCCTGATCCGCCGGGACCGGACGCGCGGTATAAGTCAGTTGCCGCAGAACGTCCGACCGAACCAGCGCCGGTAACAACGCCATGCCACCCATGTCCGGGACCAGCCCCCACTTCATTTCCATCACCGCCAGTTTGGCATCCGGCGCGGCAATTCGGATGTCCGCGCCCAGCGCCAACTGCAGCCCACCGCCGAACACCGCGCCTTGGAGCGCGGCGATCACCGGCACCGGCACCCGGCGCCAGACCAGCGCCACTTCCTGCACGAGGTTGGCGTCGTGGTGGGTGCGCCCCATCAGCCATTCCTCGGGGTCGACCGTGCCCATGGTGGCAAAACTGGCCATGTCCAGCCCGGCGCAAAAACTCTTGCCTTCGCCCGACAGCACCACCGCCCGCGCGTCCGAGGCCGCGACCTCCTGCCCGGCGGCGACGATGGCCTCCATCATCGCCCGGTCCAGCGCATTCATCTTGTCGCCTCGGGTCAACGTGACATGGGCGGTGTGATCCTTGTACTCTACCGAAACGCGGGCCATGGCGGCTCCTCCCTGCAATCATGCCAAAGTCTTGACGGAACCTGCCCCGAAACCGCCGCCTGCACCAGAAAGACGTTAGGGCAGCACGCCCGAGCGGATCCGCTAGTCACCCGTCGCCAGTGGCATCCGGCCGAACCCCGGGCTGTCCAGCGTCATCACATAGAGTTGCCCGTCGATTACACGACCGCCGGTGGTGATCCCCAGATGCCCCGACGGATCCTGCAGCGAGGCCAGCACATTGCCCTGTCCGTCGACCCTCAGCAGATGCCCCTTTTCGATCGGCGCAGGCCGCACCATCGGCCCCAGCCGCCAGACCATTTTGCGCAACATCGGATAGGGCATCAGAACCTCTACCGGCACTCGCGGGCTGGCCAGAGCGATCCAGAAGGTGCCGTCGCCCTGCGCCTCGATGTTGTCGGGATAGCCCGGCAGGTTGTCCAGAAACATCTCCTGCTCGCCCGCGCGCGGCCCGCTCAGCCACAACCGATGCACCCGCGCCCGCCCGGTCTCTGCGATCAACAGGAAATCTTCCTCCGGCGACAGCGCCACACCATTGGTATAGACAAATCCGGTGGCGATCTTCTCTGCCGTGCCGTCGGGCAGCCGACGCGCGACATAGCCGGTGTCGGACTGTTCAAAGATCGTCATGACTGATGTCGGTTTGGTCCCACCCATGGTTTCGGGGTCGAACCTGTCCGAGGAATTCGAGAAATAGACCGTGCCGTCGCGGGCCACGTCCAGCTGGTTTGCATAGATGACCGGGCCGCCGTCGATCTGATCGACCAGCGTCTCGACCTGCCCCGGCGCACTCCAGCGTCGGATACCGGTAAAGCTGTCCGCGACATAGAGCGCCCCGTCCGGCCCCGCGTCCAGCCCCAGCGGTCGGCCGCCCAGTTGATCCACAGCCACCGGCGTCGCACCGTCGATCCGATAGAGCGTTCCGGCCAGATCGGCGGTATACACGGTTCCGTCCGGCATCACCGCCAGATCTTCGGGGCCGACCGCTCCATCCGGCAGCTCCACCAGCTCCGCCGATCCCAATGCATCGTTCTCGGCAAAAACGCCGGTCAGCCCCGCATCCTTGGGTGGATGATAGGCCACGGGCTCCAACGGGATCGGCCACAACAACAGATAGCCCAGTGCAAGGACCACGATCACCAGAAACAGCCGCATGCCAACCCTCCCGCGCATTGCCCGGTCAAACTGACCGCAGCAACCCGTCATGGCAAGTCTTGCCGAACCCGCGCGGCTGGGATTATCTGGCGCCATGACATACCCGCGCTACACCCCGCTTGCCCAATCCCTGCCCTCGACCGTCCCCTTCGTCGGGCCTGAAACGCAGGAACGACAGCGCGGTGCGCCCTTCCGGGCACGGCTGGGCGCCAACGAGAACGTCTTCGGCCCCTCCCCCCGCGCGGTTGCCGCCATGCAGGCGGCGGCACAGGACATCTGGATGTATGGCGATGCCGAAAACCACGACCTGCGACATGCGCTGGCCGACCATCACGGCATCCGCCCCGACAACATCATGGTCGGCGAAGGCATCGACGGGCTGCTGGGTTACCTCGTGCGGCTGATGGTGGGGCCCGGCGATGCGGTGGTAACATCCGAGGGCGCCTATCCCACCTTCAATTACCACGTCGCCGGTTTCGGCGGCACCCTGCACAAGGTGCCCTACGAGGGCGATCACGAAAACCCCGCCGCCCTTTTTGCAAAGGCAGCCGAGGTCGACGCCAAGCTTGCCTACCTGGCCAACCCCGACAACCCGATGGGCAGCTGGCACAGCGGCGCCGAGATCACGGCAGCGATGGACGCGCTGCCAGAGGGTTGCCTGCTGGTTCTGGACGAAGCCTATGTGGAATGCGCTCCCGAGGGCACTGCCCTGCCGCTGCCGGCCGATGATCCGCGCGTGATCCGCATGCGCACCTTCTCCAAGGTCTACGGCATGGCCGGCGCCCGTGTCGGTTACGCCATCGGCGCGCCCGATCTGATCGCCGCCTTCAACAAGGTCCGAAACCATTTTGGCATGAATCGCGCCGCACAGGCCGGGGCGCTCGCGGCGCTGGCCGATACCGACTGGCTGACCCATGTTACGGCCGAAATCTCAACCGCTCGTGACCGGATCACCGCGATCGCGCGCGACAACGGGCTGACGCCATTGCCCTCGGCCACCAATTTCGTCACCATCGACTGCGGGGGCGACGGCGATTTTGCCCGCGCTGTGCTGTCCGCGCTGATCGAACGCGGGATCTTCGTGCGCATGCCCTTTGCCGCTCCGCAGGACCGCTGCATCCGGCTCAGCTGCGGCACCGCAGACGACCTCGATGCCTTCGCGCTGGCGCTACCGGATGCGCTAAAAGCCTCGCGCGGTTGACATCCTCGCGACAGATTTACCTGACATTTGGTTCTTTCAGCGTAAACTGAATGTGTCCAAACCGCTTGAGAGATTGAGATGAGCGAGCACAAAATTTCCGCCGCGCCAGATTATACCAAGGCGGCCATAACCATGTTGGGCGTGAACCTGTTGTGGATCTTTTTTGCCCTCTGGGTGATCTTCGGGTTTGTACCGGTCCTGGTCCTGGCCGTGCTGATAAACCACGGCATTACGCTCCTGTCCGACCGTCTTGGGACCTGACTGCGGACCCAAGTCGAGCCGGCAGGCACGAATTTTCGCCTGAAAATTCGCCCAAAGCGGGATCAGGCCGCCCCCACCAACCGGCCCCAAAACCGCCGTAACAGCGAAGGTTGCGGCGCATCAATGTCCGGCGTCTGTGCGGCCAGCGCGGCAACCCGGTCTCGATCAATCACCGTCATGCCCTCTTGGTACTGCAACCGGTACAGGTCCGCATAAATTCCGCCTCGTGCCAGCAGATCGCTGTGCGTCCCCTCGTCGATCACTTTGCCACGCTCCATGACCACGATCTTGTCGGCGTTGCGGATGGTCGACAGCCGGTGCGCGATCACCAGCGTCGTGCGCCCGCCAGCCAGCTTGTCCAGCGCCGTCTGCACCACCTTTTCGCTCTGCGCGTCCAGCGCGCTGGTGGCCTCGTCCAGCAGCAGCACCGGCGTGTCGCGCAGCAGCGCCCGCGCGATCACCACCCTTTGCCGCTGACCACCCGACAGCGCCGATCCGCGCGGCCCAACCAGCGTGTCCAGCCCATCGGGCAACTTCGGCAGGAAATCCGACACATGCGCGGCGTCCAGCACCGGCTGCAACTCCTCGTCGGTCACATCGGTGCGGCCCAGCAGGATGTTCTCGCGCAGGGTTTCATCGAACAGCAGCGCCTCTTGGCTGACCACAGAAAACAGTCCGCGCAAATCTTCCAGCGCCATGTCCCTGACCGCCACGCCACCGACGCTGACCTCGCCCTCCTGCGGATCCACCAGCCGGGTCAGCAGGTTGAACACTGTGGATTTCCCCGCGCCCGAAGCCCCCACCAGCGCCGTGGTCTTGCCCGCCTCCACCGTCAGCGAAAGCCCCGGCAGCACCGTGGCATCGCCATAGCGCAGCTTGACGTCCTGCAGCCGGATCTCCGGTAGCCCCGTCGGCGGCGGCACCGGGTTGGACGGCGAAACCAGCTTGATCGGCGCATCCATCAGCTCCTTCAGCCGGTCCAGCGCCGCGGCGGCAACCTGCCAGGTGCCACTGACCGAAGCCAGCCGCCGCATCGGATCAAAGGCCAGCCCGATAGCGGTGAAAAAGCTCATGAATTCACCGACCGTCTTTTTGCCCTCGATAATCTCGGCGCCGCCATAAAGCAGCACCCCCATGAACCCCAGCCCCGCCATCACGTCGATCAGCCCCGTGATCGAGGCCGTGCCAAAAGACGCCCGCACCTCGGACCTCACAAACCCGTCCATGTGACCCGAAAACCGGTTAACCTGATAATCCTCGAGGTTGTTCAACTTGATCGGCACGATGCCGTGAAACACCTCATCAAGCCGGGTCGCCAGCGTGGCCCCCAGATCACGCGCCAGCGCCGCCTTCTTGCGCACATAGCGCTGCGCCATGGCAATCGGCAGCAGCAGCAGCGGCACGCCAACCAGCATCACTGCCGTCCAGCGCCAATCGACATTCACCGCCACCCCGATCAAGACCACCAACGCCACCATGTCCCGGCCCGCGCCGGTGATGATGACCTGCCAGACATGGTTGACCGCGCTGACGTCGGTCTGCACCCGCTGGATCAGGAACCCCGGCGGGTGCACCTGGTGAAACGCCGTATCCTGCCGGATCAGCCGCGCCAGCAGATCCTTGCGCAGATGCGCCGCCGTATCCTGCGAAATCCGAGTAAGCAGCACCTTCTGCGCCACGCCCGCCATGCCCCGAACCGAGAAAATCACCAAGAACGTCAGGCTGACCCAGCCCAGCGCACCCGAGTTGCCGTTGACAAAGACCTCGTCGAACATCGGCTGCATCATGTAACTCACCGCGCCGACCATGCTGCCTTCCAGCAGCATGAACACCATGGCGATCAACAGCAGGCCGATATGCGGGAGTAGGTAGTCGCGCCATAGCCACGACATCAGCACGCGGGACGATGTATGCGGCGCGCTCATGCGGAGTCCCCGAAATAGGCGTAAGTGAAAGACATGTCCGCGCCATTTAAGCAGGCACTGCTCCGGGTGCAAGCGAACTGCGCAGCGACCTTGGGTCGGCCGCGCCCGGCGGCGCATTCCGATTGACGCCCCGCGCCGCCCCGATACTGTGGCCGCGTTCAGTTTCTCAGGTGGGCAAACGTCATGGATCTGTCAGTGGCGCAAGGGCGCGAATATCTTGCCATTCCGGGACCTTCGGTGATCCCCGACGCGGTGCTGCAGGCCATGCACCGACCCGCGCCGAACATCTACGCGGGGGATCTGGTCGACCTGACCCGCTCTCTGATCCCCGATCTCAGGCGGGTCGCCCGCACCGAACACCACGTGGCAATCTATATCTCAAATGGCCACGGCGCATGGGAAGCGGCGCTGTCCAATGTCATCGCGCCCGGCGATACGCTACTGGTGCCCGCCTGTGGCCGCTTCGCCCACGGATGGGCGGAAATGGCCAACGGTCTGGGGGCCGAAACGCAGATTCTCGATTTCGGCAAATCCGCCCCCTGGGATCTGAACCGCATCGCGGACGCGCTGCGCGCCGATACAGCCCACCGGATCAAGGCCGTGCTGGCCGTGCATGTGGACACCTCCAGTTCGATCCGCAACGACATCCCCGCATTGCGCCGGGTGCTCGACGAGACAGGCCACCCGGCATTGTTGATGGCCGACTGTATCGCCTCACTGGGGTGCGATCGATTCGAGATGGACCTATGGGGTGTCGATGTCATGGTCACCGGCTGCCAGAAAGGTTTGATGGTGCCGCCGGGCATGAGCTTTGTCTTTTTTAACCCCAGGGCCGCTTCTGCGCGCGCCGCGATGCCACGGGTCAGCCGCTACTGGGACTGGTCCCCGCGCGCCAATCCCGAGGAGTTCTACCAGTTCTTCGGCGGGACCGCGCCCACACATCACCTCTACGGGCTACGCGCCGCTCTCGACTTGATCCACGCCGAGGGCATCGACCACGTGTGGGACCGTCACGAACGGTTGGCGCAAGCGATCTGGGCCGCTGCCGATGCCTGGGCACAGGACGGGCCGTTCCGGCTCAACGTGGCCGACCCCGCCTATCGCTCCCACGCAGTGACAGCCATCGACCTCGGGGCGCAACATGGCACCGCGCTGCGCGACTGGGTCAGCGACAACATGGGCCTCACGCTCGGCATAGGCCTCGGCATGGCGCCGCCGGGAGACCCGGCGGCCCACGGGTTCTTTCGTCTCGGCCACATGGGGCACGTCAACGGTCAGATGATCCTGGGATTGCTGGGCGGGCTGGAAACCGGCATGTGCGCGCTCGGCATTCCACACGGGCGCGGCGCGCTGGACGCCGCCGCGGCGGTGATCGCCGGTCGCTGAAACACACAAACGCGTGTGGGAGCTCTCAGGTCCGGTCTTTCAGGGTCCGTCCCGCAATGTGCAACCGCGTCATCCGTGGCCAGGCGCGCTCCCGCCGGCCTTCCGGCATCACAGATGCCCACAGTCCGTTGGGCCCGGCAGCGCGCGATAAATCGCCCGCTGCGGTTGTGCCCTTTTCATCTCTTCGGAAAATACTCCGGGGGTGAAGGCCGCAGGCCGAGGGGGCAGCGCCCCCTTTCCCCGTTCCGCGCCGGACCCTCGATTACAGCTGGTCCATCACCTCGTCGCTCGCCTCGAAGTTCGAGGTCACGCGCTGCACGTCGTCATCGTCTTCCAGGGCGTCGATCAGCTTCATCAGCTTCTGCATCCCTTCCAGATCCATCTCGGTTGTGGTGGTCGGCTTCCACACCAGTTTGGTCGAGTCCGATTCGCCCAGTGCCGCTTCCAGCGCGTTGGCGACGTCGTTCAGGTCGGTGTCGGCGCACCAGATCACATGGCCATCCTCGCTCGATTCCACGTCTTCCGCCCCGGCCTCGATCGCTGCCTCAAAGACCGTATCGGCATCACCCGCCGAGGCTGGATAGGTCACCTCGCCCTTGCGGTCGAACATAAAGCCGACACTGCCGGTCTCGCCCAGGTTGCCACCGTTCTTGGAAAAGGTTGAGCGAACCGTCGAAGCGGTGCGGTTGCGGTTGTCGGTCATCGCCTCGACGATCACTGCGACGCCGTTAGGGCCATAGCCCTCATAACGGATTTCTTCGTAATCATCCCCCTCGCCCGCAACAGATTTCTTGATCGCGCGGTCGATCACGTCCTTGGGAACGGACTGCGACTTGGCCTCCTTGACCGCCAGCCGCAAACGCGGGTTCTTGTCGGGGTCCGGGTCGCCCATCTTGGCGGCAACAGTGATTTCCTTGCTGAGCTTCGAAAACAGCTTTGACCGAGCGGCGTCCTGACGGCCCTTGCGGTGCTGGATGTTTGCCCATTTGGAATGGCCTGCCATGGTGGTCCCTTTGTTTCTGTGCCGGATCGGGCGTCTAATATCCGCCCCGGAACCGCAGGGCAAGAGCCGCACCCGACCACCGCCCGCAATTGCCTTTGCCGCCGCAATGCGTTTGGGTGCGTCAACACGGGACCGGGGAAGACGAGGCCAGACATGACCATCGACCAGATCATTCTTTTCAGCCTGTTCATCGCGGTCTTCGCCCTGCTGCTTTGGGGGCGATACCGCTACGATCTGGTCGCCTTTACCGCTCTGATGATCGGCGTGGTACTGGGCGTGGTGCCGGTCAAGGATGCCTTCTCCGGCTTCGGCCACCCCGCGACGCTGGTGGTGGCGCTGGTGCTGATCGTCTCGGCCGGGCTGGTAAAATCGGGCGCGGTGTTCCTCATTACCCGCACGCTGGTGGATTCGGCGCGCGGCCTCGGCAGCCACATCGCCCTGATGGGCGGGATCGGTGCGGTGCTGTCGGCCTTCATGAACAATGTCGCGGCGCTGGCACTGCTGATGCCGGTGGACATCCAGACCGCCCGCAAGGCCGGGCGCAGCCCGGCGCTCAGCCTGATGCCGCTCAGCTTTGCCACCATCCTCGGCGGCATGGTTACCCTGATCGGCACGCCGCCCAACATCATCATCGCCGCTATCCGGGCGGAGTCCCTCGGCGAACCCTTTGGCATGTTCGACTTTGCCCCCGTTGGCGGCATCGCCGCGATCGCCGGGCTGGCCTTTGTGGCACTGATCGGATGGCGACTGATCCCCGAGCGCGACGAAACCGTCGCCGGGACTGGTGTACTGACACAATACATTGCCGAGCTGAGCATTCCCGAAGAGTCGCCCCATATCGGCAAACGTCTCGCTGAGCTCGACGAGACCGCCGACAAGACCGATGTGGCCATCCTCGGCCTGATCCGGGACGGCAGGCGCCGCTATGGCCGCGCAACCAATTCGATTCTGCGCGCCGGTGACGCGCTGGTTCTGGAAGCGGTCCCCGAGGCGTTGGACGAATTCCGCACGGCGCTCGACCTCGATTTCTCGGACCCCGCGCGCCAGGAACAGCTGACCGCCGTCGGCGAGGGATTGGAGGTGATCGAGGTCGTCGTCCCCGAAAGCGCCCGCATCGCCTACAAGACCGCGCAGGCGCTTGGCTTGGCCTGGCGGCAAAACACCGTGCTGATGGGCATCTCCCGGCAGGGCAGACGAATTACCAAACAGGTCCGCAAAACCGAAGTGCTGCCCGGCGACATCCTGCTGCTGATGTGTCCGCGCGACAGCCGTGCGGACGTAACCGAATGGCTGGGCTGCCTGCCGCTCGCCGAACGCGGACTGAGCGTCACCGCCAATGACAAGGTCTGGCTGGCCATCGGCCTCTTTGGCGGGGCCGTGGCAGCGACAAGTCTCGGGCTCGTTTACCTGCCGGTGGCGCTGGGACTGGTGGTGGTGGCCTACGTTCTGGCAAAAATCATGCCCATCGCGGAGCTCTATAATTATGTCGAATGGCCGGTGGTCGTCTTGCTTGGTTCGATGATCCCCCTGGGGGCGGCACTGGAGACCTCCGGGGGCACGGAGTTGATCGCGGGGGCACTGGTGACGCTGACCGGCGGGTTGCCGGCCTGGGCGATCCTGACGGTGCTGATGGTGGTGACAATGACCCTGTCGGATGTACTCAACAACACCGCCACAACCATCGTTGCGGCGCCTGTCGGAATCCAGATGGCGCATTCGCTGGGGGTCTCTCCCGACCCCTTCTTGATGGCGGTCGCGGTGGCCGCGTCCTCGGCATTCCTGACCCCGATCGGGCATAAAAACAACACGCTGATCCTCGGTCCCGGCGGCTACCACTTCGGCGATTACTGGCGTATGGGTCTGCCGCTGGAAATCCTCGTGATCGCCGTTTCGATCCCTGCGATCCTGGTATTCTGGCCGCTCTGACCCGCGACGGTCCCCGAAATCTTGCAAAGATTTCGGTCAAGAATTTTCGAAAATTCTTGCCACCGCGCGAGGCCAGCCGCCCGCAGCATCAGGACCCGCTGGAAAACCCCGCCAGCGCCGCCATGTCGTCACGCTCCAGCGGGCCGAGCGCCCAGGGTCGCAATCGCAGCCGGATCGCCTCCAGCAGCGCCTCCTCGGGCACATCGGCGGTGAAACCGCAGGACTGCGCCAGCGCCCGGAATGTTCCGATCTCGGGTGCGGCGGTTCCAACCCGGCATTCGCGCGCCAGCCCCTGGCGCGCCAGCCGGGTCCAGTCGAACCGGGGTCCCGGATCGCATTTGCGGCCCGGCGCCATGTCCGAATGGCCGATCACGCCGGTCGGCGCGATTTCCCAGCGTGTCAGGATTTCCGACAACAGTCGTTCCAGCGCCGCCATCTGCGGCTCGGAAAACGGATGCGCGCCCGTGTTATCCAGTTCGATCCCGATCGAGCGTGAGTTGATGTCATCCTGACCGTTCCATTCGCCCGCGCCCGCGTGCCAGGCCCGCATCGTCTCGTCCACCATCTGCCACAGTTTGCCGTCCACGCCGATCAGATAGTGGGCCGAGACCTCGGCCCCGGGGTCGCACAGGCGGTCAAGCGCCGCGCGCGCATCCGACATCGCCGTATAGTGGATCACCACCAACGTGGGCGTCAGCCCGTCTCGCCGCGGCCCGAAGTTCGGTGAAGGATGCCAGACAGCCCGCTCCAACGGGGGCCTGTCAGTTCTGCACGGCGCGACGGAACGGGGCCGGATCCCAGGCGCAGGCAAACCCGTCGCCGTCCGGGTCGAGACCGCGTTTGTCCTTTTCCGGCCCGCCGCTGCTCAGAAAGGCAATCTGCGCCTGATCGGGCGAGGTGAAGGCCGCGCAGTTGCGAGCGGCCTTGGCCTCCAGATTGAACCCTGACCGGCTGTAAAGGCGGACGCCGGGCGCATTCTGGGTCGACAGCGCATAGCTGACGATGTTGGGCTGCGCGTCGCCGCTGCGCGACGGAAGCGGTGCGGCCGGAATCTGCTGGTACTGCGCCTTATTTTGAGCCAGCCGTTCGGCATCGCTTTCGATGGTGCGCGTGCTGGACACGGCAGCAAAGTCGTTTTCGCTCGAAATCCCGGTGGAGCTGACGGCCGCGGGCGGCGGGTTCAGCGGGCTGGCTTCGACCGGCGGCACGCCGGAATTCGCCTGTGCCGCCGCCAGCGCGGCGGCAGTGTCGCGCGCGATGTCGTCCGCCGAGTCGGACGTGTCCGCGGGCGCGACGGGCTGTGGCGCCAGCGCCGAAAGCGGCGCACCCGTTGCCGGAGCCTGTGCCGCCGCGACGCTTTGCGGCTGGGTCGCCGCGGCCGGCAGCGTTTCAGACGACACCGCCCGCGGCGGGACCAGCGTCGCACCATTGGCCGAGGATCCCGTCAACTGCGCTTCACGGCGTTGCTGGGCAGCTGGCGAATTGTCAAACCCCACCCCCGCCGCACTGTCGGGAATGGCTGGCGCGCAAGCCCCCAGCGCGCCCAGAACAAGAGCGGAATAGATCAAACGCATTACTGCCGTCCTGCCAATTTCTGGTCTTCTTGGCCGATCTTTTACCACCAATTTCCCGGTTTGGCCACAAACCCGGCGGCTGTTTCCAGCGCATAGGCCGTGTTCAGCAGATCGCCTTCCTCCCAGGGTCGCCCAATCAGCTGCAGCCCCAGCGGCAGGCCCTGCGCATCAACCCCGGCAGGCACCGAAATGCCCGGCAGACCGGCCAGGTTCACCGTCACCGTGAACACATCGTTGAGATACATCTGCACCGGATCGGCATCCGTCATCTCGCCCAGTCCAAAGGCCGCTGACGGCGTGGCCGGGGTCAGGATCGCATCGACACCCTGCGCAAAAACGGTCTCGAAATCGCGCTTGATCAGGGTGCGGACCCGGCGGGCGCGGTTGTAATAAGCGTCGTAGAAGCCCGCCGACAGCACGTAGGTGCCGACCATGACGCGGCGCTGCACCTCGTGGCCAAAGCCCTCGGCGCGGGTCTTTTCGTACATCTCGGTGATGCCGTCGCCCTGCGCCAGCGTGGCGCGGTGGCCGTAGCGCACACCATCGTAGCGCGCCAGGTTGGACGAGGCCTCGGCCGGTGCGATCACGTAATAGGCGGGCAGCGCGTATTTGGTGTGCGGCAGCGAGATATCGACGATCTCGGCGCCCGCATCCGCCAGCATCTTGCGCCCCTCGGCCCAGAGCGCGTCAATCTCGGCGGGCATGCCCTCCATGTGATACTCGCGCGGGATGCCGATCTTCTTGCCGCGGATGTCGCCGGTCAGCATCGCCTCGAAATCGGGGACGGCCAGTTCGGCAGAGGTGCTGTCCTTGGGATCGTGACCCATCATTGCTTCCAGCATGATGGCGGCATCGCGCACCGATTTGGTCATCGGCCCGGCCTGGTCCAGCGAGGAGGCAAAGGCGACGATGCCCCAGCGCGAGCAGCGCCCGTAGGTCGGCTTGATGCCCACCGTGCCGGTAAAGGCGGCGGGCTGGCGGATCGAACCGCCGGTGTCGGTGCCGGTGGCGGCAAGGCACAGGTCGGCGGCCACGGCGGCGGCGGAGCCGCCCGACGAGCCGCCGGGCGTCAGCGGCGCATCATCGTTGCCGCGCCGCCAGGGGTTCACGGCATTGCCGTAGACCGAGGTCTCGTTGGACGACCCCATGGCGAATTCGTCCATGTTCAGCTTGCCCAGCATCACCGCGCCGGCGTCCGCCAGCTTCTGGCTGACAGTGGATTCGTACTCGGGCTTGAATCCTTCGAGAATGCGGCTGGCGGCCTGGCTCGGCACGCCTTTGGTGCAGAACAGGTCCTTGATGCCGATCGGCAGCCCGCACATCGACGGCGCATCGCCGGACTTGATCCGCGTATCGGCGGCGGCGGCGCGCTCCAGCGCGATGTCCGGCGTCTTGTGGACAAAGGCGTTCAGCGCATCGGCGGCGTCGATGGCCGCCAGGCAGCTTTCGGTCAGCTCGACCGAAGTGGTGTCACCCTTGCGCAGCGCGTCGCGGGCCTCGGCCAGGGTCAGTTTGTTCAGATCGCTCATTATTCCACCACCTTCGGCACCGCAAAAAACCCTTCGCGCGCATCCGGCGCGTTCGACAGGACCTTGTCCTGCTGGTCGCCATCGGTCACGACGTCGTCCCGGCGTTTCAGCCGCATCGGGGTCACCGAGACCATCGGCTCGACGCCTTCGACATCGACTTCGTTCAACTGCTCGATAAAGCCGAGGATCGTGTTGAATTCCGAAGCAAGCGCCGGCAGCGCGTCCTCTTCGACCTTAATCCGGGCCAGTTTGGCCACTTTGGCGGCGGTGTTTTGGTCAATCGACATGGGAACCCTCTGGCTGGTGTCGCACTGGCGTTTACCGCCACCGGGGAGTGGTCGCAAGCGGTTCCGGGTGTCGCGCGGGCGGGACGCCTCCGGCGGGAGTATTTGGAAAGAGATGAAAGGGGGCGGTTTACCCTGGTCCGCCGGCACGGCATGGTTGCCGGGAGAGGGAGAGGACGCGGATGAAACTGAAACTGCATCACATCAACCTGGCGACCGAGAATGTCGGGCGCATGGATGACTTCTATCGCCGCGTGCTGGGGCTGGACGCGGAGCGCGGCGGCCTGCCGGTGCTGGAGAAAAAGAAGGGCTATGCCGGCGACGTGGCCTTTGTCACCGATGGCGATATCCAGATGCACCTGGCGCAAAAGGACGTGCACGCGGGGTTCAACACCGGCCATATCGTGAACCCGGTGTCACACGGGCATATCGCCTATCGCACCGACGATCTGGCCGCCTTCAAGGCGCATCTGGAGGCACAGGGCATTCCCTATTCCGACTGGGGCAATGCCGCCGTCGCGGGCTGGAGCCAGATCTTTTTCTATGATCCCGACGGCAATGTCATCGAGGTGCATCAGGTCGACGAGAGCTGAGGGCGCGGCAGCGACAGCATCAGCCCGAAGGCCAGCGCCGCCATCGCCATAAGCGTCAGGAAGGCCAGCGTGTAGCTGCCGGTCATGTCGAACAGCATGCCGGCAAGAATCGGCCCGACCGCCCCGCCGACCGTGCCGAAGAACACCACCACGCCAAAAATCGCGCCAAGGGCGCGCATGCCGAAATATTCAGCCACAGTGGGCGAGACGACGACAAACAGCGCGCCATGGGCAAAACCATAGACCGCCACGATGCAATAAAGCGCCCAGTGGGCGCTGACAAAGGCCAGAGGCCCCAGTGCCGCCATCAGGCAGGCAAAGCAGAACAGGTAGGAGTTGCGCCCCCCGATCACGTCAACCAGCCGGCCCACAGCCAGCCGTCCGGCGATGCTGGCCGCGCCCATCACTGATATCAGCGTCGCCGCCCCCGTGGCGGTCATGCCCAGGTCCATGCCATGGGCCGGCAGATGCAGCGGAACCGTCATCAGGGTTGGAAAGAACAGGAACTGCACGGCGCAGAGGGTCCAGAAGGCGCGGCTGGATTTCGCCTCGGCAAATCCCGGTCCGGCAGCGGGCGCCCCGGCACCCCCGGCGTCCCCTCCGCTGCGCACCGGCGGCGAGGACATCGCCAGCGCCGCCACGACCAGCAGCACCAGGGCCGCACCGCCCAGCACCAGAACCGCCGGACGCCAGCCGATCCCGGCCACCAGCAGGGCGACCACGGGCGGCACGACCACCTGGCCAATGGCTGTTCCGACCTTGACCACCGCCGTCATCAACCCGCGCCGGGCCTCGAACCAGCGTGCCACCGTCGACAGGGTCACCACGTCATGGGCGGCGAAACCCAACCCGAGAAACAATCCAAAAAGGACGAAAAGGTGCCATATTTCAGAGACTTGTGACAGAAGCATATAGCCGACGCCGAACACCGTCCCGGTTGCCGCCAGCACCCGGCGCGGCCCGAAACGGTCGCTCAGCCGCCCGGCGGGAATGGCCAGCAACCCCATCATGAACACGCTGAGCGCCGACGCCGAGGACAGCACGGTCCGTGACCAGCCGAACTCGGCCTCGAACACCTTGAAGAACAGCCCCGAGGATATGTAGAGCCCGATGATCGTGAATTGCGTCAGGCTGGCGCCGAACACCACCGCATAGCGCGATCCCATTGCGCCACTCCTCTCCTGTTTCCGTTCAAGAGTTAACGGGTCGGAGAGCCCGCGTCCATCGCCGGTGTCTCCCTCGGCAAGAAAGGCTTGAAAAGTGTTTTTTATCAACATCATGCAAACCATCTCAAGGCCCAGATGCACAATCCTGCGGGGCGGGTTCCACTAGGTCGCGCCCTGCCGGGGCAGCCGGTTCGGCCCGCTGCCGGCGGGTCGGGCGGCGCGACTCTGCTATGGCATCGCGGGCGCGCCATGCTAGGCTGCGGAAGCAAAAACTGGGAGACATTCATGAAACTCATCTGGCTTGGCCACGGATCGTTCCGCATCGAAACCGGAAATCTCGTTCTGCTCTTGGACCCCTGGCTGACGGGCAACCCGGTTCTGCCCGAGGACCGGCACGCGGAAGCCATCGAAGGCGCCACGCAAATCCTTGTAACTCATGCACATTTTGACCATTCGGCGGATGCGGTGCGGTTGTCCAAGGAGCTGGGTGTGCCGGTGGTTGGGCAGTATGACGTGATGTCCCACTGGGCCGAAAAGGAGGGGATCGAGACCATCGGATTCAACAAGGGCGGCACTGTCGATCTGGGCGGCGCGCGGGTGTCGATGGTGAACGCGGTGCATTCCTCGACCTTTGGCTCGCCCGAGGGGCCGCGCGCCGCCGGATCGGAGGCGGGGTTCATGATCATGGCCGAGGGCAAGACGCTCTATGCCAGCGGCGATACCGACATCATGGCCGATATGGAGTGGATGGGCGACTATTACAAACCAGATGTAGGGATTCTGAGCGCCGGCGGCCATTTCACCATGGACATGAAGGGCGCCGCCTATGCCGCCAAACGATACTTCAACTTCAAGACGCTGATCCCGGCGCATTACAAGACCTTCCCGATCCTGGAGCAGTCGGCGCAGGAGCTGATCGACGCGCTGCCGGGGGTGGATGTGATCGAACCGCAGATCATGACCGCGATCGAGGTCTGACCCATGCCGCCGCCGCCCTGCCCCGGTTTTGACCGTTTTGTACCGGTGCGGGCGGCGGCATTTTCCGTTTTGTACAAAAGTTTTCCGGGAACAGGGCGCGAACAAAGGGTTAACGCCGCCTGGGTCACGCCCGCGCGGCGGGAGCGCCGGCGATGACCCGGCCGTCGCCGGAACTGCTGGCCGTCGCGCGGCGCTGGATCGACGCGATCCCGAACCGGCGCGGCAACGATCTACGCAACCTGATGAGCGAGCAGGACCACCTGCAATTCATCGGCACCGACGAGGGCGAGCTGTGGACCGGCAAGGCGGTGCGCGAGGGGGTCGCGGGTTTCTTCGGGGTGATACCGGCGCTGCTCAAGCACGAGGAGACCTTTGCCGAGGCCTGGGAGAACGGCGAGACCGGATGGGCCTGCCTGAACCACGAGCTGATCTTCACCAACCAGCCGGACCGGCAGTTCAGCGTGCGCACGACGCTGATCTTTACGCTGGAGGATGGCGCCTGGAAGATCGTGCACCGCCACGGGTCGGTGCCGCTTGCCACCATGGAGATGACCCGGACCGAACAGAATGCCATCGCCGATCTGGTCGCCGCCGCCCGCGAGGGTTTTGCGTTGAACCAGCGCGAGGGGTTCGCCTCGGTCATGTTCACCGATATCGTCAACTCTTCGCGGCTGGCCGAGGTGATGGGTGACCGGCTGTGGTCGGCGGAGGTGGCCCGGCATTTCGCCGCCCTGCGCGAGATCATCGAGGGCGCAGGCGGGCAGTTCGTGAAGTCGCTGGGCGATGGCACCATGTCGAGCTTTGCCGACCCGGCGCGGGCGCTGAGCGCGGCGCGCGATATCCTGCGCGCCGGAGAGGGCACGGACGGGCCGGCGATTGCCCTGCGGGTGGGCATCCATTCCGGCGACGTGGTGCAGACCGACGCCGATTTCTTTGGCAGCGTGGTCAACAAGGCGGCGCGCATCGCGGCGCTGGCAGCACCGGCCGAGATCCGGCTGTCGGAGGCGACGCGGGAGATAGTGGCGGATGCGGCGGGGCTAGTTTTTGCGGACCCGCGCCGGGTGCCGCTGAAAGGGTTCGAGGGCGAGCACCTGATTCACCGGCTGGAGTGGCGGCCATGATCCGGCCGTCGCCGGAACTGGCCGCGATCGCGCGGCGGTTTTTCAAGGCGGTCGAAGCCCGCGACGGGGCGACCCTGCGCAATCTGGTGACGGGGTCGGAGCATGTCAGCTTTATCGGCACGGCACCCGACGAATTGTGGACCGGTCGGCAGGTGCGCGATGGTCTCGAGGCGCATTTCCGCGAAGCGCCGGCGTTTCAGGCCGAAGAGATCATGACCCAGGCCTTTGAATGCGGCGAGTCCGGGTGGGCGTTCTATTGCAGGCAGATGCACGTCGATGGCCGCCCGGAGCCTGTCGTGTTCCGCACGTCGCTGGTTTTTGCCCTGATCGACGGCAACTGGAAGATCGTGCACCGCCATGCGTCTTTGCCGGTGCCAAACAGCGCCTTGCACGGGGCGAAACACACCGCGATGAACGCGCTGATGGATGCGGCCCGGGCAGAGGGCACCATGGAGGGCAAATCCGGGATCGCGACGGTGATGTTCACCGACGTGTGCGGGTCGTCGGCGATCGCCGCTGCGGTCGGCGACCAACGCTGGGCGGTGCAGATCGGCGACCATTTTTCGATGATCCGCGCCGCCGTCGAAGAGACCGGAGGCACGCTTGTGAAATCGCTGGGCGACGGCACGATGTCATCCTTTACCTCGGCGCTGGCGGCCATGCGCGCGGCCATGCGGATCCAGTCCCGGCTGGATGCCAGCA
Source organism: Seohaeicola saemankumensis (assembly GCF_020171285.1). GTDB lineage: Bacteria > Pseudomonadota > Alphaproteobacteria > Rhodobacterales > Rhodobacteraceae > JAIUZI01. Next base: position 427,805 of record NZ_JAIUZI010000001.1, on the reverse strand, counting down.
CGCAAGAACCGCGATTGCAGGTCCGCATCGGTATTCACACCGGCGAAGTGGTCGCAAGCGGCGATGACTTTTTCGGCACGGTGGTGAACAAGGCTGCCCGCATCGCCGAGCAGGCCGCCCCGGGAGAGACGCGGGTATCGGACGAAACCCGCCTGATGGTCGGAAACGCCCCGGAATTCGCCTTTGGCGACCCGCTGATCGCGCCTCTGAAGGGGCTGGACGGCGATCACCTGATCCACCGGCTGGAGTGGCGGCCATGATCCGGCCCTCGCCGGAACTGGTCGCCGTTGTCCGGCGATGGAACGCGGCCCTGGAACGGCGCGACGAAGCCGCGCTCGACAACATGCTCTCGATGTCCGAGCATTTGCGGTATCAGGGCACCGCCGACGACGAATACTGGGCGGGCCGTCTGTTCAAGCAGGGGTTCGCCGACCACCAGCGCGAAGTCCCGGTCTACGACTGGGAGGAACTGGGGCTGGAAGCCTTTGAAAACGGCGACACGGGCTGGGCCCATTGCCGGGCGCGGCTGCGCTTTCGGCACAGCGGCAAGGTCTTTGACGCGCGGTTTTCTCATGTTCTTGCCGTCGAGAACGGCCAGTGGAAGATCGTCCTGACCCATGTCTCGGTCCCGACCCCGAACGAAAAGGTCAGCGGAATCGAACACGCGGTTCTGAACGACCTGGTCGAAGCCGCGCGCGAAGGATTTCGGCTGGACCAGCGCGAGGGCATGGCTTCGGTCATGTTCACCGACATCGCCAATTCCTCGGCGATTGCCGAAACTCTGGGCGACCGGATCTGGGCGGCGGCGGTGGGCGACCATTTCGAGCGGGTCGCCGGGGTGATCGCCGCGCAGGGCGGGCAACTGGTGAAATCGCTGGGCGACGGTACCATGTCGTCCTTCCCCTCGGCGCGGGCGGCGCTGGACGCGGCAATCGAGATCCAGCGGCAGAACGCCGCCGTCGAAACCGAGCCGCCGCTGGCCCTGCGCATCGGCATTCACACCGGCGACGTGATCCAGACCCGGGATGATTTCTTTGGCACCGTCGTGAACAAGTCCGCCCGCGTCGCCGCCATTGCCGAACCCGACGAAATCCGGCTGTCAGAGGCAACCCGCCTGATGGCCGGCTCCGCGCGCGGATTCCGTTTCGGCAACCCGATCACCCTGCACCTCAGGGGGCTGGACGGCGACCACCTGGTGCACCGGCTGGAGTGGCGGGAGTGACCCGGCCTTCGCCCGAGTTGCTCGCCGTCGCGCGGCGCTGGACCCGCTCGCTGATCGAGCGCAAGGACGGCCAGCTGCGGCATTTCCTGTCGCGGACCGACGCGCTTCGGTTTATCGGGTCGGCAGAGGGTGAAACCTGGTCCGGCGCGGCGGTGCGCGAGGCGGTCGATGCGCATTTCGACGAGCTTCCGACGGTGCTGGAGTACGAGGAGGTCTTTGCCGAGGCGCATGAGAAGGACGGTGTCGGCTGGACCTTTTTCATCAACAGGTTCCGCTTTGACACCCGCCCAGAGCCGATCCTGTTCCACGCCACGATGGTTTTTGTCCTAGAGGACAACATTTGGAAAATCGTGCAGCGGCACGCGTCGATTCCGGCGCCCAATCGTGACACGACAGGGGTTGAACACACCGCCATACAGGCGCTGGTCAGTGCCGCCCAGCAGGGGTTCCTGCTGGGTCAACGCGAGGGGTTGGCTTCGGTCATGTTCACCGACCTTGTCGCCTCTGCGACCTTGGCCGGTGCCGTGGGGGACCGTGCCTGGTCCGGCATCGTATCGGCCCATTTCACCCGGTTACGCGGGATCATCGAGGACCACGGCGGGCAATTCGTGAAGTCGCTGGGCGACGGCACCATGTCATCGTTTTCCTCGGCGCGCGCCGCATTGGCCGCCGCGCGAGCCATCCAGGAGGATGTGAATGCGCAGCAGGCCGAACCGCGCCTGAGCCTGCGCATCGGCATCCACACCGGCGACGTGGTGCAGTCGGATGACGATTTCTTTGGCTCGGTGGTCAACAAGGCCGCCCGCATAACGGCGCTGGCCAAGTCCGACACGATCCTGGTTTCGGATGTGACCCGCGCGATGGTCGGAAGCGGCCCCGAGCACGAGTTCAGCGCCCCCATCCTCGCGTCCCTGAAGGGGTTTGAGGGCGAACATGTGGTGTTCCGGCTCGACTGGCGCGCCTAGCCGGGCCCGGGTTGGGCGCGGGGATGGTGGCCTATGAGGGGTCAGGCCCGACGGTCGCGGAAGAACCTGCGCAGCAGCGCTTCGGCCTCTTCGGCGGCGATGCCGTCGTAGATTTCGGGGACGTGGTGGGCCTGGGGGTGGGTGAAGACCCGGGCGCCGTGGGCGACGCCGCCGGATTTGGGGTCGGCGGCGCCGTAGTAGAGCCGCCTGATCCGGGCCGCCGCGATGGCGGCGGCGCACATGGCGCAGGGTTCCAGCGTGACATAGAGGTCGTGCCCCGGCAGCCGTTCGGACCCGGCGGCGGCACAGGCGGCGCGGATCACCGCGATTTCGGCGTGCGCGGTGGGGTCGCTTTGTTCGCGGGTGCGGTTGCCGGCGGCGGCCACCACCTGGCCTGCGGGATCGACCAGCACCGCGCCGACCGGCACCTCGCCGCGAAGGGCTGCGGCGCGCGCTTGGTCAAGCGCTTGATTCATATAGGATTTGAACACCATGCCCCACCCTGCCCCGCAACTGCCGCTTTCGCAAGCGCGCGAAATCGTCTAAGGCCGGGGGATGAGCACAGATAAGGCCAGTGCATGAGCACCCCCACCCCTCCTGGCGACCGCATCGCCAAGGTCCTGTCGCGCGCCGGCGTCGCCTCGCGCCGCGTTGCCGAACGCATGATCGAAGCGGGCCGCGTCACCGTCAACGGCCGCAAGATCGACAGCCCGGCGCTGAACGTCACCGACCGCGACAAGATCGCCGTCGATGGCAAGCCGATCGCCGCGCCGGAACCTGCGCGGCTGTGGCTGTATCACAAGCCTACCGGGCTGGTGACCACCGACCGCGACGAAAAGGGCCGCGCCACCATCTACGACGATCTGCCCGAGGAGATGCCGCGGGTGATGAGCGTCGGGCGGCTGGACCTGAACTCGGAAGGGTTGCTGCTGTTGACCAATGACGGCGGCATCAAGCGCAAGCTGGAGCTGCCCGCCACCGGCTGGCTGCGCAAGTACCGGGTGCGCATCAATGGCCGGCCCAGGGACGAGGATTTCGCGCCGCTGCGGCAGGGGTTGACCGTCGAGGGCGAGACATTCCAGCCGATGATCGTGTCGCTGGACCGCCAGCAGGGCGCCAACGCCTGGGTCACGGTCAGCCTGCGCGAGGGCAAGAACCGCGAGATCCGCCGCGCGATGGAGGACCTGGGCTTTACCGTCAACCGGCTGATCCGGGTGTCTTATGGCCCGTTCCAGCTGGGCCAGCTGAAGCCCGGCGCGGTCGAGGAGGTGCGCCGCCGGGTGATGCGCGACCAGCTGGGGCTGGAGCCCGAGGATGGCGAACCCGCGCCGCTGAAACGCAAGCGGCCCGCCAAGGGCGCGCGCGGCGGCGCCGGAAAACCGCCGGCGAAACCCTTTGACCCGGCCCCCGGCAAGACCCGCGCCGCGAGTGACGGCGGCGGCCCCGGCAAGCGCGGCGGGACGCCGCACAACCGGCCAAAGCGCCGGAGCTGAGCCAGTTGGCTGCCGGTTCCCCCTAGCAAGCCCGGCCTGCATCGCCTAGATTCGGGACAGATAGGTGGTCAGGGGTTCCGTATGTCTCAAACCGGCGTGCAAAAGATCGCATATGCGGCGTTATTGGTTCTGCTGTTCGGGGTTTGCACCGGCCTGCTCGGGGGGCTGTGACCGATGGCGCAGCGTTTCGGCGGCAAGTACAGCCCCACATCCCGGCCCCCCACCCCCCAGAACGACGACGAGCCCCCCGCCCCGCGCGGCGCCTATGACGGCGCCCGCGTCGACCCGGCGGGCGCGCGGGCCAATGTGCTGTTCGTTCCGGCCATTCCGTTGGTCTTTATCTCGCTGAACGACGGCGCCATCGGCATGACGCTGGGCCTGGTCGCCGCCGGCATGCTGACGCTGGCGGCCTGGCTGCTGCGCGAGGGGCTGCGCGCCGAGAGCGCCTATCACGCGCGCAAGGTGGCGCGGCGCCCGGCCTTTCCGCGCAAGATGGCGGCCAGCCTGCTGACCGGGCTGGGGGTGGCGGTGGCGGCCTACAAGACAGACCCCGGCATCCTGGCCCCCGCGCTGTATTGCGTGGCGGCCACGGTGCTGCACGGCGTCGCCTTTGGCATCGACCCGCTGAAGGACAAGGGTATGGAAGGCATCGACACCTTCCAGCAGGACCGCGTGGCCCGCGTGGTGGAGGAGGCCGAGAAATACCTGGGTGCGATGACCGACGCGGTCAAACGTGCCGGCGACCGCCAGGTCGAGGCCCGCGTCGAGCGGTTCCAGAGCACCGCCCGCGACCTGTTCCGCACCGTCGAGGAAGACCCGCGCGACCTGACCGGCGCGCGCAAGTACATGACCGTCTACCTGATGGGGGCGCGCGACGCGACGATCAAGTTCGCCGATATCTATGCCCGCAACCACGATGCGCAGGCCCGCGCCGACTATCTGGCGCTGCTGGACGATCTGGAAAAGAACTTTGCCGCCCGGACCACCAAGATGCTGCAGGACGACCGCAGCGATCTGACCGTCGAAATCGAAGTGCTGCGCGACCGGCTGCAACGCGAAGGCGTCCGGTTAGACTGATCCCCGAATTCTCGTAACAAGGAACCCTGTCCCATGTCCGACACCGTCCGCCAGAAAGCCGCCGAGAGCCAGACCCTCGTTGACGAGGTCACCGCGATCGACCTGCCCGAACCCTCGTCCGAGATCGTTGTCATGCAAGAGGCCGACGCGCCCGTGCAGGCCGAAATCCGCGCCCGGATGGACCAGATCGACATGGGTGACACCAATTCCATCGTGTCGTTCGGGTCGGGCGCGCAGGCCGAGCTGCAGGAAATCAGCCAGGCGATGCTGGCCGACGTGCGCAACAAGGATGTCGGCCCGGCGGGCGATTCCCTGCGCGACATCGTCACCACGATCCGGGGGTTCTCTGTCTCGGAGCTGGACGTGCGGCGCGAGCAGAGCTGGTGGGAGAAACTGCTGGGCCGGGCCGCGCCGATGGCCAAGTTCACCGCCCGGTTCGAGGATGTGCAGGGCCAGATCGACAAGATCACCGACGATCTGCTGGGCCATGAACATACGCTGCTGAAGGACATCAAGTCGCTGGATCTGCTGTATGAAAAGACGCTGGGGTTTTACGACGAACTGGCGCTCTATATCGCGGCCGGCGAGGAAAAGCTGGGCGAGCTGGACAGCACTGACATTCCTGCCCGCGAGGCGGCCGTGCAGGCCGCGCCCGAGGGCGAGCAGGTGATGAAGGCGCAAGAGCTGCGCGACCTGCGCGCCGCGCGCGACGATTTGGAACGCCGGGTGCACGACCTGAAGCTGACGCGGCAGGTGACGATGCAGTCGCTGCCGTCGATCCGGCTGGTGCAAGAAAACGACAAGTCGCTGGTGACCAAGATCAACTCGACGCTGGTGAACACGGTGCCGCTGTGGGAAACCCAGCTGGCGCAGGCGGTCACCATCCAGCGCAGCGCCGAGGCGGCGGCGGCGGTGCGCGACGCCAATGACCTGACCAACGAATTGCTGACGGCCAATGCCGCCAACCTGCGCGAGAGCAACAAGATGATCCGGCAGGAGATGGAGCGCGGCGTCTTTGACATCGAGGCGGTGAAGAAGGCCAACGCCGACCTGATCGGCACCATCAATGAATCGCTGCAGATCGCCGACGAGGGCAAGGCGCGCCGCGCCGCCGCCGAGGAAGAGCTAAAGAAGATGGAGGCCGAGCTGCGCGATACGCTGGCCGCAGCCAAGGCCCGCAAGGACGGGCTGGGCGACACCGCGGGCACCGCGGTGCCGGGCTGATCCGCCGGTGCGCGGCACCCCCATATCCCGGCCACGCCGGGGGATCGCGGGCGCGATGGTGATCGCGCTGGCGCTGGCGGGCTGCGAAACCACCAGCCCGCGCACATCGCCGGTGCCGCCCGCGCGCCCGGTGGGCTATGTGCCCGCCTCGCCCGCGCCGGTGCCCGCCTCATCCGCCAGCCAGGCGCGCGCACTTCACTACCAGAAGGTGCAGGACGGCCTGCTGACGCGCGGGTTGCTGCGCACCGACGGCGGCGGCCCGGACACGCCGTTTTCGCCCGACGAGCTGGTGCGCGCCTTTGAGACCATCGCCTTTTACGGCGAGTATTCCGGCACCACCTTTGGTGGCGCCCGCGCGCTGGACAGCGGCACGCTGAGCCGCTGGAGCGCGCCGGTGCGGATCGCGGTGGAATTCGGCGCCAGCGTGCCCGCCGAGCAGCGCAGCCGCGACAGCGCCAGCATCTCGGCCTATGCCAGCCGGCTGGCGCGGGTGACCGGGCACTCGATCGCGACCACCCGCAACGCCCCGAATTTTACCGTCTTTGTCGCCGGGGTCGACGATGGCGATTACGTGGCCGCGCGGGTGCAACAGCTGATCCCCGGCATCGGCGCGCAGGAGCTGGCCCTGTTCCGCGACATCCCCAGCGCGTTCTACTGCCTGCTGGTGGCCGCACCCAGCGCCCGCGACCCCAACACCTATGCCCGCGCGGTGGCGCTGATCCCCGCCGAACACCCCGACCTGATGCGCCAGTCATGCTTTCACGAGGAAATCGCCCAGGGGCTGGGCCTGCCCAATGACAGCCCGGCCGCGCGGCCCTCGATCTTCAACGACGACGACGAATTCGCGCTGCTGACCAACCACGACGAACTGCTCTTGCGGATGCTCTACGATCCGCGCCTGAAACCCGGCATGACCGCGCCCGAGGCCCTGCCCGCCGCCCGGATCATCGCCCGCGAACTGATGGGGCAGGTGTTGTGACACCGGCCTCGCGAACCTCCTGAACGAAAGGACCGTCCCCATGGGTATCTTCGATTTTCTCACCGGTGAATTCATCGACGTCATCCACTGGGTGGACGACACCCGCGACACCATGGTCTGGCGGTTCGAGCGCGAGGGCCACGAGATCAAATACGGCGCCAAGCTGACGGTGCGCGAGGGCCAGGCCGCCGTTTTCGTGCACGAGGGGCAGCTGGCCGATGTGTTCACCCCCGGTCTCTACATGCTGGAGACCAACAACATGCCGATCATGACGACGCTGCAGCATTGGGACCACGGGTTCCAGTCGCCGTTCAAGTCGGAGATCTATTTCGTCAACACCACGCGGTTCACCGATCTCAAATGGGGCACCAAGAACCCGATCATGCTGCGTGATCCGGAGTTCGGGCCGACCCGGATCCGGGCCTTTGGCAGTTACACGATCCGGGTCAAGGACCCGGCGCGGTTCCTGGTGGAAATCGTCGGCACCGATGGCGAGTTCACCATGGACGAGATCAGCTATCAGATCCGAAACATCATCGTGCAGGAATTCTCCCGCGTGATCGCCGGTTCCGGTATTCCGGTGCTGGACATGGCCGCCAATACCGCCGATCTGGGCAAGCTGATCGTGGCCGAGATGGCGCCGGTGATCGCCGAATACGGGCTGGAGATGCCGGAGTTCTATATCGAGAACATCTCGCTGCCGCCCGCCGTGGAGGCGGCGCTGGACAAGCGCACCTCGATGGGGCTGGCGGGTGATCTGGGCAAGTTCACCCAGTATTCGGCGGCCGAGGCGATGACGGCGGCGGCCTCCAACCCCTCGGGGGGTGGCATGGCCGCAGGCCTCGGCGCCGGCATGGGCATGGCGATGGCCAGCCAGATGGGGACGATGGCAGCGGGTCAGGCGCCGGGCCCCTGGGGCCGTCCCGCCCCCGCTGCCCCGCAGGCCGCGGCGCCCGTGGCCCCGCCGCCGCCGCCGGTCGAAAAGGTCTGGCACCTGGCCGAGAACGGCGAGACGCGCGGGCCCTTCTCCAAGGCCGCCCTGGGCCGCATGGCCGCCTCCGGAGAGCTGACCCGCGACACCCACGTCTGGACCGCCGGACAGGACGGCTGGCTGAAGGCCGGCGACCTGCAGGAACTGGCGCAGCTCTTTACCGTGATGCCGCCACCCCCGCCGCCGCCCGCGGCCTGACCGCCGCTCTCTCCCGTCCCGTCCCTTTCATCTCTTTGTCAAATACTCCCGCCGGAGGCATCCGATGAGCGACACAAGCGCCCCCGTTCCGATGGAAGAGCACCGGTTCCCCTGCGACCAGTGCGGCGCCGACTACCGGTTCAACCCCGCCGACGGCACGCTGACCTGCGATCATTGCGGGCATCGCGAAACGGTCAATGCGGGGCCCTGGGGCGGGACGAAACTGCGCGAGCTCGATTTCGACGCCGCCATCGCCGAAAAGCTGCCGGAGGCGGAGATCGAGGAAACCCGCGTCCTGTCCTGCCCCAATTGCGGCGCACAGGTGGAATTCGACCCCGACACCCACGCCGCCGAATGCCCGTTCTGTGCCACGCCGGTGGTCACCGGCACCGGCGTCAGCCGCCACATCAAGCCGCGCGGCGTGCTGCCCTTTGCGCTGGACGAGGGCACCGCGCACAAGGCGATGGGCGACTGGCTCGGGCGGCTCTGGTTCGCCCCGAACGGGCTGCAGCAATACGCCCGCAAGGGGCGCAGGATGCAGGGCATCTACGTGCCCTACTGGACCTTCGACGCCGATACCAAGTCGCGCTACAAGGGCGAGCGCGGCACCGTCTACTATGTGACGCGCACGGTCACCCGCAACGGCAAGCAGGTGCAGGAGCGGGTGCCCAAGATCCGCTGGACCCCGGCCGCGGGCCGGGTGGCGCGGTTCTTTGACGACGTGCTGGTGCTGGCCTCGCGCAGCCTGCCGAAACAGTATACCGACGCGCTGGAGCCCTGGGACCTGCCGGCGCTGCAGCCCTATCAGCCGCAGTACCTCGCGGGGTTTCGGGCCGAGGCCTATACCGTCGAATTGTCAGAGGGCTACACGGAGGCACGCGCGCATATGGCGCGAGTGATCGAGCGCGATGTCCGTTTCGACATCGGTGGCGACCAGCAGCGTATTCACGCGCTGGACACCGACATTTCGGCGGTGACGTTCAAACATGTCCTGCTGCCGGTCTGGCTGGCCGCCTACAAGTATCGCGGCAAGACCTACCGCTTTGTCATCAATGGCAGGACGGGCCGGGTTCAGGGCGAACGCCCGTGGTCGGCGATCAAGATCACCGTGGCGGTCACCCTTGGCCTGCTGGTCGCGGCCGGGGTCGGATATCTGGTTGCAACCAACCAGTGATCCGGCCACCCCGGCCGCCCCCCTCCCTCCCGTCAGGTGCGGGAAATCATGATCCGTTTGGCGGCCTCCGCCTCTTCGGGCGCCTTTTTCGGCACCCGCACGTGCAGCACGCCGTCCTTCATGCTGGCGCTGGCCCGCGCCCCGTCGGCGTCTTCGGGCAGGCGGAACGACCGGCGAAAGGCGCCGTATTGCCGTTCGCTGAAGAACCAGGTGTCGCCCTTTTTTTCGACTTGCGTCTTCTTTTCGCCGCGGATGGTGACCGCGCCGTTGTCGACCGTCAGCTCGATGTCATCCTCGGACACGCCCGGCAGTTCCATGCTGATGTCATAGGCATCCTTGCTGCCCGATGCCTCGGTCGCGGGGCTGAGCCAGTCCGCCACGCGGGATCCGAACGCGCGAAGCGGGTCGTAGAGCGAAGGCCAAAGGCCCGGATGTTCCGTCTTTTCAACCATGATCACTCCTCCTTTCATGACCTGTCTATTGTCGCGCAATTCGCCGGTTTTTGCCTTGATCCGGCTCAAATCATGACCCGTCCCGCTCGGCTCTTGCGGTTCGCGGGCGCGGAGGCCATCCTGCCGGAAACGCAACTGCCGGAGCCGCCCGCCCGATGACCCTTGCCGATCTGGACGCCCTGTTTGCCCGCCGTTATTCCTGCCGGGGGTTTCGCCCCGATCCCGTCCCGCGCGAGATCATCGAAGCCATTGTCAACGCCGCCCGCAAGATGCCGTCGTGGTGCAATGCGCAGCCCTGGCAGCTGACCATCACCAGCGGCGCGGAAACCGACGCGCTGCGCGAGGCGCTGTGGGATCAGGCGATGGCGGGGGGGCATGACCCCGACCTGCCCTTTCCCTCGGGGTATTCCGGGGTTTACCAGCAGCGCCGGCGCACCTGCGGCTGGCAGCTTTATGAGGCGGTTGGCGTCGAAAAGGGCGACCGCGCCGGGTCGGCCAAGCAGATGATGGAGAATTTCCGCCTGTTCGGCGCGCCCCATTGCGCGATCCTGTCGAGCCCGGCGGAGCTGGGCCCCTATGGCGCGATGGACAGCGGCGGCTTTGTCGCGGCCTTTGCGCTGGCCGCGCAGGCCGCCGGGGTGGCCAGCATCCCGCAGGCGGCGGTGGCGGCGCACGGGGCGTTCCTGCATGACTATTTCGACATTCCCGAGGACCGGCTGATCCTCTGTGCGATCTCCTTCGGCTATGCCGACCCGGACCACCCGGCCAACGGGTTCCGCACTGAACGGGCCGGGGTCGACGACATCGTCGACTGGCGTGGCTGAGGCGGTGGACACCGGCCCGGTTGTCCTGTGTTGCGGCGAGGCGGTGCTGGACCTGGTGCCGGCGGCGCTGTTGGAGGGCGGCGCGGGCTACCGGCCGGTGCCCGGCGGCGCGGCGGTGAACTGTGCCGTGGCGCTGGCGCGGCAGGGGGTGCCGGCGGGGTTTGTCGGCGCGCTCTCACAAGATCCGGCGGGTTGCCGGCTGGCCGATCACCTGCGCGCCGAGGGGGTCGACCTGACGCTGGCGGAGCGCGGGGCGCTGCCCTGCCCGGTGGCGCTGCCGCATCCGCTGCCCGATGGCATGCGGTTTGATCTCTATGACGAGGGCAGCGCCGGGCGGGCCTTTGCCGGGCGGGCGGCGCAGACCGCCCTGCCCCGCAGCGTGCGGGCGGCGGTGTTTGGCGGCATCAGCCTGATCGCGCCGCCGGCGGCCGATGCCTTCGAGGCGCTGGCGGGACAGATGGCGGATCGGCTGATCTGGCTTGATCTGAACATCCGGCCCGGGCTGGTGCGGGATGCGGCGGGCTATCGCGCCCGGCTGAGGAGGATGATGGCGCTGGCGGATGTGGTCAAGGTGTCGGACGAGGATCTGGACTGGCTCGGGCAGGATATCGCGGCGCTGCGCGCGGCGCGGGACGGCCGGATGCTGGTGCATACGCGCGGCGCGGCGGGCGCAACCGTCTGGATCGGGGCGCGGCGGCTGGCGCAGCCAGCCCCGGCGGTCGAGGTCCGCGACACGGTGGGGGCCGGTGATATTTTCAACGCCGGGTTCCTGGCGGCGCTGTGGCGGGCCGGCGGATTGGGCAGCGCGCGGGATTGGCACGACGATCTGCTGCAAAGCGCCTTGACCGCCGGCATTCGGGCGGCGAGTTTCAGTGTCACGCGCCCCGGCGCGGCGGCCCCGACAGGAAAGGACATGACATGCGCGCGTTGATCCAGCGGGTGAGCCAGGCCAGCGTGACCGTCGAGGGCGCCTGTGTCGGCGAGATCGGCGGCGGGCTGCTGATCCTGGTCTGTGCCATGCAGGGCGACAGCGAGGCCGAGGCCGACCGGCTGGCGGCGAAGATCGCCAAGCTGCGGGTTTTCCGCGACGAGGCGGGCAAGATGAACCGGTCGCTGAAGGACAGCGGCGGCGCGGCGCTGGTGGTCAGCCAGTTCACGCTGGCCGCCGATACCGCGCGCGGCAACCGGCCCGGGTTTTCCGCCGCCGCGCCGCCCGAGGAGGGCGAGCGGCTCTATGAGTATTTCGCGGCGCAGATGGCGGCGCAGGGGATCGCGGTGGCAACCGGGCGGTTCGGCGCCGACATGGCGGTGGCGCTGGTCAATGACGGGCCGGTGACGATCTGGATGGAAACATGAGCGCGCCGCAGCAGATCGCCCAGGACATCTGGCAAGCCGGGGTTGAGGCGGTGGACGGCTATGCGGCGGTGGCCGCCGCCCTATCGGGCGACAGGGCCCGCCCCGACCGCATCCTGGCGGTGGGCAAGGCGGCCGGGACGATGACGCGGGCGGCGCTGGACCATTTTGGCGCGGTGCCGGCCCTGGTGGTGACCAAGGACGGCCACGGCGAGGGGGTGCCCGCGACAGTCGAGGTGATCGAGGCGGCGCATCCGGTGCCGGACGCGCGCAGCCTGGAGGGCGGCGCGGCGCTGCGCGCGGCGGTGGCGGCGATGCCCGCCGGATCGGAGCTGTTGCTGCTGGTGTCGGGCGGCGCCTCGGCGCTGGCCGAGGATCTGGTGGCGGGCGCGACGCTGGAGGATCTGGCGGCGTTGAACGGTCGGCTGCTGGCCGCCGGGCTGGACATTACCGCGATGAACAGGGAGCGGCGCAAGCTGTCGCGGATCAAGGGCGGCGGGCTGCTGGAGGGGTTCCGGGGTGCGCGGGTGCGGGTGCTGGCGATCTCGGACGTGCCGGGCGACGACCTGGCGGTGATCGGGTCGGGCATCGGCGCGGCGCCGGCGGCGCATGGGTTCGCGTTTGCCGCCGAGATCGTGGCCAGCAACGCCCACGCCCGCGCCGCCGCCGTGCAGGCGGCGGAGGCGGCCGGTTTGCCGGTGCAGGCCGAGGCGGAGGCGCTGCACGACGATCTGGCGGCGCTGGCGGCACACTGGGGGCCGAGGATTCGCGCGATGGCGCCGGGGGCGCTGGTGCTGGGCGGCGAGCCGACGGTGCACCTGCCCGAGGCGCCGGGGCGTGGCGGGCGCAACCAGGCGCTGGCGCTGGCGCTGGCGGAGCATATCGCGGGCACCCAAGGGCTGTGTATCGTGGTGGGCGGCACCGATGGCAGCGACGGGCCGACCGATGCCGCCGGCGGCATCGTCGATGGCGCGACCTGGGGCGATGGCGCGGCGGAGGCAGCAGCGGCGGCGGACAGCGGCAGCTACCTGGAGCGGCGCGGCGCGCTGCTGGTGACCGGGCCGACCGGCACCAACGTGATGGACCTGCTGGTCGCGGTGCGGCTTTGACCGGTGGCGGCGGCGGAGGGGGCTCTGCCCCCGGCGCGGCAAGCCGCGCCTCCCCCGGGATATTTGTGAACAGAAGAAGCGGGGGGTGCGCGCCATGAGTGGCAACAGCTATTTGCGCGAGATCGAGGACATCGCGGATCTGGGCATCGTGCTGTCGGACGGGTGCCGGTTGTCGGCGCGGGTCTGGCGGCCGGTGGATGCGGCAGAGGACCCGGTTCCGGTCATCCTGGAGTACCTGCCCTATCGCAAGCGCGACGGCACCTGTGCGCGCGATGCGCTGACCCATCCGTATTTTGCCAGGCGCGGCTATGCCTGTGTGCGGGTGGACATGCGCGGCAATGGCGACAGCGACGGGCTGATGGCGGATGAATACACGCCGCAGGAGCTGGATGATGCGGTGGAGGTGATCAACTGGCTGGCGGCGCAGGACTGGTGCAGCGGCACGGTGGGGATGATGGGCATCAGCTGGGGCGGGTTCAACGCGCTGCAGGTGGCGGCGTTGCAGCCCGCGCCGCTGAAGGCGATCATCACGCTGTGTTCCACCGTCGACCGCTTTGCCGACGACATCCACTACAAGGGCGGCTGCCTGCTGAACGAGAACCTGGGCTGGGGCGCGACGATGTGGAGCTATTCCAGCCGGGCGCCGGATCCGGCATTGCGAGACGACTGGCGCGCGGTCTGGCTGGAGCGGCTGGAAAACGAACCGTTCCTGCCGGAGGTCTGGCTGCGCCACCAGCGGCGCGACGCCTATTGGCGGCACGGGTCGGTCTGCGAGGATTTTGGCGCGCTGAACGCCAAGGTGCTGGCGGTGGGCGGCTGGGGCGATGCCTATAAGAACGCGGTGCCGCAGCTGGTGGAGAACGTGCCGGGCGCCAAGGGGATTGTCGGGCCATGGGTCCACAAGTACCCGCATTTCGCGGTGCCGGAGCCGCGCATCGGGTTTCTGCAGGAGGCGCTGCGGTGGTGGGACCGCTGGCTGAAGGGGGTTGAGACCGGGGTCGAGGACGACCCCGATTACCGCGCCTACCTGATGGACGGGGTGCGCCCGCAGAGCTGGTACACGGAGCGCGCCGGGCGCTGGATCGCCGAGCGCGGCCATGCGACGGCGCGGATCCCCACCGAGGTCTATCACCTGACCGAAGCGGGGCTTGCGCCGACGCCCGGACCGCTGGAGCGCCGGGTCCGGTCGCCGTTCGATTGCGGCATGGCGGCGGGCGAATACTGTGCGATCTGGCTGGGTCCGGAGATGCCGGGCGACCAGCGCCCCGACGATGCGCTGTCGGCCTGTTTCGACAGCGCGCCGCTGGCGGCGGACACCGATATCGTCGGCGCGCCGGTGCTGCGGTTGCGGCTGAGCGCGGACCGGGGCCAGGCACAGTTGGCGGTGCGGCTGTGCCATGTGCATCCCGATGGCGCCTCGACCCGGATCACCTATGGCGTGCTGAACCTGAGCCACCGGGCCGGGCATGGCGCGCCCGAGCCGCTGGTGCCGGGGGAGGTCTGTGAGGTGCAGGTGCCGCTGGACCATATCGCCTACCGGGTGCCGCGCGGGCACCGGATCCGGGTGGCGGTGTCGTCGGCCTGTTGGCCGCTGGTCTGGCCGAGCCCGGACACCGCCACGCTGAGCCTGAGCGGCGGGGCGTTGACGCTGCCGGTGCGCGAGACCGCCGGTGCGGACGAGTGGTCGTTTCCGCCGCCCGATGCCGAAACCCCATGGAAGACAGAGGAAATCAGGGCGTCGGGCAACAGCCGGACCGTGGAGCGGGACCTGACGACGGGCATGGTGCATCTGCGGATCACCGACGATTTCGGCAAGCGCCGCGATTGCGATCACGGGCTGGTGCACGGGTCGGTCGCGCGCGAAGTCTGGAGCATTCATCCCGACGATCCGCTGTCGGCGCGCGGTGAGTGCCACTGGAGCGATGAGATGGAACGGGGCGACATCCGGCTGCGCACCGAGGCGCGCTGTGAAATGTGGTCGGATCGCACGCATTTTCATCTGCGCGCCACACTGCGGGCCTACGACAATGACGCCGAGATCTTTTGCCGCGCGGTCGAGGACCGAATTGAGCGGGACCAGATGTAGCGCACGGACGGCGGGGTCTGGCCATTAGCACTTGCGACAAATGGCGAATCGCGCCTAACTTGACTCGTCAATCAATAAAACTGCGCCACAGACGCAGGCACCAACCGGGAGACATTCATGAACGAACAACTGGACTATATGACGGGCCGCGTCACCGCTGGCAAAATGACCCGCCGTGAATTCATGGGCAAGGCCGCCGCGCTGGGTGTCAGCGCCGCCATGGCCAGCACGCTGTTTGCCGATGCCGCGCGTGCCGCCGGACCGGCCAAGGGCGGCCACCTGAAGATGGGCAGCGTCGGCGGCGAAAGCACCAACTCGCTGGATCCGGCGCTGGCCGCGAGCCAGGTGCCCTATCACGTGCTGTACAATTTCGGCGAGAACCTCGTGCAGATCAACGCCGACGGGTCGCTGAACATGCGCGTCGCAGAGAGCATCGAAAGCTCGGCCGATGCCAAGACCTGGATGTTCAAGATCCGGGGCGGTGTGGAATTCCACAACGGCAAGACGGTCACCGCCGAGGATGTGCTCAAGACGATGGAGCGGCATTCGAACGAGGATTCGAAGTCGGGCGCGCTGGGTATCATGCGCGGCATCGAGAGCATGAAGGCCGAGGGCGATGTGTTCAGCGTGACGCTGAATGCGCCGAATGCCGACCTGCCCTATCTGATGGCGGATTATCACCTGATGATCCAGCCGGGCGGCGGTATGGACGATCCGGCGACCAAGGTGGGTTGCGGCCCCTACATGGTCGAGGTCGACGAGCCGGGCGTGCGCCACGGGTTCAAGAAATTCGCCAACTACTGGGACGACAGCCGCGGTCACGTGGACAGCACCGAGATCCTGGTGCTGAACGATGCCACCGCGCGGATGGCGGCGCTGCAGTCGGGCCAGGTGCATGTGGTCAACCGGGTCGAGCCGAAGGTCGCGGCGCTGCTGGACCGGGCGCCCAATGTCAACGTGCACAACGTCGGCGGGCCGGGGCATTACGTGTTCATCATGCATGTGGACACCGCACCCTTTGACAACAACGAACTGCGGCTGGCGCTGAAATACGCCATCGACCGTGAAGAGATGGTGGAGAAGGTGCTGCGCGGCTATGGCTCGGTCGGCAACGACATGCCGATCAACGGGTCTTATCCGCTGTTCGACGATGCGATTCCGCAGCGCATGTTCGACGTGGACAAGGCGGCGGAGCATTACAAGAACTCGGGCCACGACGGATCGCCCATCGTGCTGCGGGTGGCCGATGGCGCCTTCCCCGGCGCGGTCGATGCCGCCGCGCTGTTCCAGCAGTCGGCCAAGAAGGCCGGCATCCCGCTGGAGATCAAGCGCGAGCCGAACGACGGCTACTGGTCGGAAGTCTGGAACAAGCAGCCGTTCTGCGCGTCCTACTGGGGTGGGCGTCCGGTGCAGGACCAGATGTATTCGACCGCCTACCTGTCGACCGCCGACTGGAACGACACCCGCTTCAAGCGCGAGGATTTCGACAAGCTGTTGCTGGAAGCGCGGGCCGAGCTGGATACCGACAAGCGCAAGGCGCTCTATTCCAAGATGGGGTACATGCTGCGTGATGAAGGCGGGTTGATCTGCCCGATGTTCAACGATTGGGTCGAAGCCACCAGCACCGACGTGATGGGCTGGGAGCCGACACCGTCGGGCGACACGATGGCGGGCCGCTGGTCTTCCGCGCTCTGGTTCGGATGATCGGGGCGCAGGTATGCACCCGATATTGAAACTGGTTGCTCAGCGCCTTGCGCTGAGCTTCCTTCTGCTTCTTGCCGCGTCGGCGCTGATTTTTGCCGGTACCATCATTCTGCCGGGCGACGTGGCGCAATCCATTCTTGGCCAATCGGCGACCCCCGAGGCGCTGGCCAACCTGCGCGAAGAGCTGGGCCTGAACGAGCCCGCCCTGAGCCGGTATTTCAGCTGGCTTGGCAACGCGCTGCAAGGTGACCTGGGCACCGCGCTGACCAACGGGCGCGACATCGCCGAAAGCGTTGGTTACCGGTTGAAGAACACGCTGTTCCTGGCCTTCTGGGCGGCCGTCGTCTCGGTCCCGCTGGCCATCGGGCTGGGGCTGCTGGCGGTGCGGTTCCGCAACCGCTGGCCCGACAAGCTGATTTCCGGGGTGACGCTGGCGTCGATTTCGATCCCCGAATTCCTGATCGGCTATCTGCTGATGTATTTCGTCTCGGTCAAGCTGGGCTGGTTCCCGTCAGTCGCGATGATCAATGACACCATGACGCTGGGCCAGAAGCTGCAGGCGATCGCCCTGCCCGTCACCGTGCTGACGCTGGTGGTGCTGGCGCATATGATGCGGATGACGCGGGCCGCGATTTTGAACGTGATGCAGTCGGCCTATATCGAGACCGCCGAGCTGAAGGGGCTGAGCGGGTTGCAGGTGATTTACCGGCACGCCTTTCCCAATGCGATTGCGCCGATTGTCAACGTGGTGATGCTGAACCTCGCCTACCTGGTGGTGGGTGTCGTGGTGATCGAGGTGGTGTTTGTCTATCCCGGCATGGGGCAGTACCTGGTCGACCATGTGTCGAAACGCGACGTGCCGGTGGTGCAGGCCTGCGGGCTGATCTTTGCCGCCGTCTATATCGGGCTGAACATGGTGGCTGACATCGTGTCGATCCTGGCCAACCCAAGGCTGAGGCATCCGAAATGAGTTTTGCATCGAGAAAACTCATTTCGCGCGGACAGAGCGGGTTTTCCCAGAAAACCTGCGGAGTCCGGCGCTCACCCGCCGTTTCCGGTGCACTGAAAGAGGCCCGGCCATGAAGAACATCCCAATCTCTGCCATGATCGGCCTGTTCTTTACCGGTCTCTATTTTGCCGCCGCCATCCTGGCGCCGCTGATTGCGCCCTATGGCATGGCCGAAGTGGTCGGCGATGTCTGGGAACCGGCGTCGTCCGAGCATCTCTTGGGCACCGACAACATCGGCCGCGATCTGCTCAGCCGGATGATCTATGGCGGGCGCACGACCATCTTTATCGCCACGGTCGCGACCGCGCTGAGTTTCATCACCGGGTCGGTGTTTGGCCTGCTGGCCGCCGTTTTGGGCGGCTGGGCCGATCAGGCGATGTCGCGGTTTGTCGATCTGATCATGTCGATCCCGTCGCTGATCTTTGCGCTGGTGGTGCTGTCGGTGATGCCGGTGACGATCCCGGTGCTGATCCTGGTGATGGGGCTGCTGGATTCCACGCGGGTTTACCGGCTGGCGCGCGCAGTGGCGGTGGACATCAACGTGATGGATTACGTCGAGGCCGCCAAGCTGCGCGGCGAGGGGCGCGGGTGGGTGATTTTCCGCGAGATCCTGCCGAATGCGCTGTCGCCGCTGGTGGCCGAAATGGGGCTGCGGTTCATCTTCATGGTGCTCTTTGTCTCGACCCTGTCGTTCCTGGGTCTGGGGGTGCAGCCGCCGGCCGCTGACTGGGGCGGTATCGTGAAGGAGAACAAGGAAGGCATCGTTTATGGCATCGGCGCGGCGCTCTGGCCGGCGGTGGCCATCGCGACGCTGGCGATTTCGGTGAACCTGGTGGCCGACTGGATCCTGAACCGGACCACATCGCTGAAAGGAGGCCGGGGATGAGCGATCCGCTTCTCAAGGTGCGCAACCTGAAAATCGGCGCGACGGTCTATCCGCCGGGCGAGAAACCGCATGACATCGAGATCGTGCATGGGGTCGATTTCGATCTGGCGCCGGGCAAGGTGCTGGGGCTGATTGGCGAATCCGGGGCGGGCAAATCGACCATCGGGCTGGCCTCGATGGCCTATGGCCGTGGCGGGGTCGAGATCACCGGCGGCGAGGTCTGGGTCAATGGCCGCGATATCCTGAAATCGGGCATCCGCGACGTGCGCAGCCTGCGCGGGGGTGAGGTGACCTATGTGTCGCAATCCGCCGCCGCGTCGTTCAACCCGGCGAAAAAGATCATGGATCAGGTGATCGAGGCCGCGGTCGAGCATGGCAAGTTCACCAAGGCGCAGGCCGAGGACCGCGCGCGGGCGCTGTTTGCCAAGCTGGGGCTGCCGGACCCCGACAACATCGGCAAACGCTATCCGCACCAGGTGTCGGGCGGGCAGCTGCAACGCTGCATGACGGCGCTGGCGCTGTGCCCCGAGCCGGACCTGGTGGTGTTTGATGAGCCGACCACGGCGCTGGACGTGACGACACAGATCGACGTGCTGAAGGCGATCAAGGAGGCGATCCGCGATACCGGCGTCGCCGCGCTTTATATCACCCACGATCTGGCGGTGGTGGCGCAGGTGAGTGATGACATCATGGTGCTGCGGATGGGCGACATGGTGGAATATGGACCCACCGACCAGATCATCAACGCGCCGCAGGAGGAGTACACCAAGGCGCTGGTTTCGGTGCGGTCGATCCGGCACGAGGAGAAACAGCCCTCTGCCACGCCGGTGCTGACGGCCAAGAAGATCACGGCCCGGTACAAGGGCACCAATTTCGACGTGCTGCACGATGTGTCGGTCGAACTGCATCCGGGTCAGACGCTCGCCGTGGTGGGCGAGAGCGGCTCGGGGAAATCGACGCTGGCGCGTGTGATCACCGGTTTGCTGCCACCCAGCCATGGGAAGATCGACTTTGCCGGGCGGTCGCTGTCGGACGCGCTGGCCGGTCGGTCGCGCGAGGATCTGCGCGAATTGCAGATGATCTATCAGATGGCCGATGTGGCAATGAACCCGCGCCAGACCGTGGGCACGATCATCGGGAGACCGCTGGAGTTCTATTTCGGGCTGAAGGGGGCGGAGAAGCGCGCGCGGGTGGTGGAACTGCTCGACAAGATCGAAATGGGCGACGGGTTCATCGACCGCTATCCGGCCGAGCTGTCGGGCGGGCAGAAGCAGCGGGTGTGTATCGCGCGGGCGCTGGCGGCCAAGCCCAAGCTGATCATCTGCGACGAGGTCACATCGGCGCTGGATCCGCTGGTGGCGGACGGCATTCTCAAGCTGTTGCTGGATCTGCAGAAGGTCGAGGACGTAGCCTATCTGTTCATCACCCATGACCTGGCGACGGTGCGGGCCATCGCCGACAGCATCGCGGTCATGTATCAGGGCAAGGTGGTGCGGTACGGCCCCAAGAGCCAGGTGCTGTCGCCGCCGTTCGACGACTATACCGACCTGCTGCTCAGCTCGGTGCCGGAGATGAAGCTGGGCTGGCTGGAAGAGGTCATTGCCCATCGCAAAATGGAGAGCGCGGGGAACTGAGGCCTCCCGGATGCCTGTTTGGATTCCCTGATGCGCGAATCGCGCAAGGGTGTAAGCTGTGACCAGCGCAACAGAAAATCCAACGGGGAGATAGCCATGCGAGCCATTCTCAGCCTTGCCGCCACGCTGCTGGCGGGCACCGCCGCCTTTGCCGAAGTCTCGGTCGAACGCGGTGAATACCTGGTCCGGGGGCCAGCGGGATGCGGTAACTGTCATACGCCCAAGGGGCCCAACGGGCCGGACATGGCGAACGAGCTGGGCGGGTTCCTGGTGGAAAAGACCCCGGCGTTCGAGGCATGGGCGGTCAATATCACGCCCGGCAGCCGGGTCGCGGACTGGAGCGACGACGAGCTGGCGCGCGCCATTCGCGAAGGCATCCGGCCCGACGGCACGGTGATCGGCCCGCCGATGCCGATTGGCCTCTATCGCGGGCTGTCGGACGATGATCTCTATTCCATCGTCGCGTTTCTGCGCACGGTGCCCGCCAGTGACAACAGCACGCCGTTCTCGACCTATAACATTCCGCTGCCGCCTGCCTATGGCCCGCCGATCGACAGCGTGGCGGCGGTGCCCGCCGGGGTGACGGTAGAATACGGCGCCTATCTGGCCGGGCCGGTGGCGCATTGCATCGAGTGCCATTCGCCGATGGGCGAACGCGGGCCAAAGCTCGACACTCACCTGGGCGCGGGTGGCTTCGAGTTCCATGGGCCATGGGGGGTCTCGGTGTCGCCCAACCTGACCACGCATGAAGACGGGCTGGCAGGCTACAGCGACGAAGAGCTGAAGGTGATGATCACGCAAGGCATCCGCCCGGACGGATCGCCGATGAAGCCGCCGATGGGCTATCCCCATTATGCGGCGATGACCGCGCAGGATCTGGACGCGATCATTCTCTATCTGCGGCAGCTGCCGCCGCTGCCCGACCCGTCGTGACGCTCGGGCCTTCGCGCCGCCCCGGTGTGCCTGGGCGGCGCGAAGGTGAGACGGCATCAGGCCGCCGTCTCGCCCCTTGCGATGGCCTGCACGGCGGGTGCGGTCAGGGGCTGGCCGCCGATGGCCCAGTCGCCTTCTTCGACTTCGCAAATGCGGACCCAGGTGTAGGGGCGCATGTTTTCGCCTTCGACGGCGACCATGGCATCGGTCACGCGGGCGACCATGTCGGCCTTCTGTTCGGGGGTGAACACGTTCTTGATGACGTCAACGGTAACGAGGGGCATTGTTATCTCTCCTGATGTGGGTCCGCCGGATCGTCCGGCGGTGTGAGAAATTGATAACGCGGGGGCCCCTTTGGGTTATAGTTCAGGGACTGTAGCAAAGCGCTACAGGTTCTGAAGTAAGCCACTACAAAAGGTGAAGATGACCGCCAGCGAGGGTTAAGGATGCGATACGGCCAGTTCTGCCCGATAGCGAAAGCCACTGAAATACTTGGCGAAAAATGGACGATCCTGATCGTGCGCGAGATGTGCATGGGCGGGCGGCGGTTCAACGAATTGCAGCGCGGGCTGGGCGATATCTCGCCCGCGTTGCTGACCGCGCGGCTGAAATCGCTGGAGGAACAGGGCATGGTGGTCCGGCGGCGCATTCCCGGCCAGAAAGGCTATGAATACCACCCCACGGCGGCCTGCGAGGCGCTGACACCGGTGCTGGTGCATCTGGGCGAATGGGGTCTGGAATGGGCGCGGCACACGATCCTGGACCAGGATTTCGACGCGGAGTTCCTGATGTTCTACCTGGAGCGGTCGATCGATGCCGACCAGCTGGCGGGCAGCGCGGTGATCAAGTTCCGGTTCTCGGACCTGACCGAACAGCCGAACTGGTGGCTGGTGGTGGACCGGGACAAGACCGATATCTGCCTGCGCGACCCGGGGCGCGACGTGGACGTGTATTTCCACTGTTCGGTGCGCACGATGTCCGAGGTCTGGATGGGGGACCGCAGTTACCGCGAGGCGATCAAGGCGGGCGATCTGTCAATCGAAGGGGACGCGGCGCTGACGCGCAATATCTCGGCCTGGCTGAAGCCCAGCATTTTCCACGACAGCAAGCGGGCGCCGATACCGGCGTAAGGGGTCGCTTTTGGCCGAAACTCGGCTCTCAACTCCGAGGAGAAATCAGCCCGAAGGCATCGTTCGCTGACGCAAAACGAGGTAAATCGTCCCGATAATTGCCAGGTTGATAAGACCGAACACTGTCGCATTGGCGAATGCCCAGAAGTAGGCGCCGGTTATGTCGAACGTAAGACCACCCTGCCAGCCTCCTGCAGCGTGTCCCAGCCAGGCAAATGCCAGCACAATCCCGGTCGCTGACGCCCGCCTCGACTGAGGTGTGAGTGCCCGCACCGAAACCAGTACGCCGGTCATCACTCCACCATAGCCGAACCCATAAAGGACGGCGAAAATCCAAAAGGCCTCAAGTGAACCCAACAGCATGAACCCGAGCATCAGCGCGGTTTGCCAGGCCGTCGCCAGCATCCACGCGCGAAGAGGTCCAATCGTGTCGGCAAGCCGGCCAAAGAAAACCCGACCGGCAATGGCAGTCACCAGCATGAGAAGGAGAGGGCCGCCTGCTTCTGCACCTACACCACACACAATTTGAATGAGTGGTACCAAGTGGATCAAGGGAACGGCCATTCCTGCACAACACCCCAACACCGCAATAGACAAAGCCGGAAGAGCTAAGCGAGGAGACAGCGCCACGACATCATTGCCCTGCATAAAAGCAGCAGTGCCTTGCTTCGGTGGATCAATCATCGCGAAAGATAGCGGGACAAGGGTCACTGCGCAGATAATCCCCAGATACGTCAAAGCCCCCTGCCACCCGACCGTTTCGATTAGATACCCTGAGCCATAGGGAACAAGACCTTGGCCCACAGCCTGGCCTGCTGATGCAATTCCAATTGCCAGCCCGGCTCCGGTTCGGAACCAACCACCAACGAGAGCGATGATTGGTGCAAAAAATGCGCCGCCACCTAACGCTCCTGCGATGAAAAAAAGCGCATAGAACTGCCACAACGTGGTCGCATAAGCGGATGTTATCAGTGCCAGGCACATCGCCGCAGATCCTATCAGGCAGACTGTTCGCGTCGCCAAGTTGTCGGCCAGGAAGCCCATGAGGATACCGCCAATTGCGATGCCGATCAGCCCAAAGGAGTTAATCGCTGCCGTCTCGGCCCGGCTCCAGCCAAAGGCTTCTTCAAGCGGAACAAGGAACGCCGACATGCCGTTCACGAGGGTACCCATGGCAATTGCCAAGATCAGGGCGGCCGAGAATGCGACGACCCATCTGAACCTTGGCTCGGGTGTTCTGGCATCTCCTTTCACGCGAGTGATCCTTTCGTAAATCATGAAGAAAATCGTTGATCTAAGTGCTAAGTCGCTTCAATAGGCATGTCACCTCACTAGTGAGTATACATGCGGAGCGCGACGATGGAGCAAGTGAGCACCAAAGGAAAAATATTGAAATCAGCGTACACGCTTTTTCGGAAAGAGGGGTTCACCCGCGTTAGTGTGGATGCCATCGCAAATCGGGCAGGCGTGACAAAGCGGACTGTGTACTATCATTTCCAGAGCAAAGACGACATCGTTGCCGATGTTCTGACTGATCAGCACGAATACCTTTTGCGTCAGTTTCAGGAATGGGCGGGATCGGCAGAGCAGACACCCGTTCAGCTAGTTCAAAACCTCTTCGCCCGTCTCTATCAGTGGGCCGAAGGGACGCCATTTCTCGGATCAGGCTTCACTCGAATTGCAACCGAGTTGGCAGACAGACCCGGCCACCCTGCCCGCCAGGCCGCAAGTTCGCATAAAGCCTTGGTCGAACAGTGGCTCGCTGACCGGCTTGCGAAAGCCGGACATATCAACCCCAAAAGCACTGCGCGCTCCATCGTAACGTTGATCGAAGGATCGATGATCCTTGCTTTGATACACGGAGAAACAGAATACATCGAAACCGCAGGGCGTGCGGCCTGTGAACTCGCAAGGTTACATGAGCTGTAAGGTATCTGCACAGCAACCCAGGATATTTCTTTCTGCCCGAAGCGCGTGCGGTCAATAGCCGTCGCTTTTGGCCTTGCGGGCCGGCGTCACCGCGATAAGGCTTGGGGCAGTTGCCGCGTGTCGATGGAGGGGCGAATGGACGGAAAGTTGTTGTTGATCATCCTGGACGGTGTGCCCTACCGGAATTTCCGGCGGCTGTTTGGCAATCTGGAAGGCTGGGTCGATTCGGGCGAGGCCCGGGTGTGGAAACATCGTGCCGTTTTGCCGTCGATATCGGCAAGTTGCTATGCATCCATCCACACCGGCGTCACCCCGCAGGAGCACGGCTGTACCGGCAACGGCAACGTGTTCCGGCTGGCGCAGCCGGATGTGTTCAGCGCCACCCGCGCGGCGGGCGGCGTGACCGGGGCGGTGGCGCATTCGTTCTGGTCGGAGTTTTTCAACCGCCACCCGTTCGATTACGTGCGCGACATCGAATATGACGAGCCCGACAGCGACACCATCAACCACGGTCGGTTCCACACCATGACCGGCTATGGCCTGAACAACCAGATGACGCCGTCGGACGTGGACCTGTTCGGGACGCTGACCAACCTGTGCCTGCGGTTCGGGCTGAACTATGGCATGCTGCATACCTGCACGCTGGACAGCATGGGGCACCGGTTTTTCCACGAATGCCAGGAGATGGACCATGCCTGTGCGGTGATGGACGAGATGCTGGCGCCGTTCATCCCGAAATGGCGCGCGGCGGGGTACGAGGTGATCGTGACCGCCGATCACGGCCAGGACGAGCGCGGCCACCACGGCGGGCGCAGCCCGCTGCAGCAGGAGACCGCGCTGTATTATTTCGGCCCGGCGGAGGGGCCGGAGGAGGACGCGGTGATCGACCAGCTGCAGCTGGCGCCGACCATCCTGTCGCGGCTGGGCGCGCCGGTGCCCGAGACGATGCGGGCCGGCCGGTTCCTGACCTGATGGTCCCACTTTCGTTTTGTCCCGCCCGCGCCTAGACTTGGGGCCGGAGGGTTCAATGGCGCAAGAGCAGGACGCGATAACGGCCGGGCTGGGCCGCGATGTCGGCGACAAGGTCTGGGTCGACGTGCTGGAGGCGGTCGACAAGACCTATGCCGAGCTGGTCGATTACCAGGAGCAGCTGGAGGCGCGCAACGCCGAGCTGACGACGCTGCGCGATTTCCTGGGTTCGATCATGAGTTCGATCAGCGATTACCTCGTGGTTGCGGATAAATCCGGCACCATCGCGGACGCCAGCGTCTCATTCTGCGAAGCGCTCGGCCTGCCGAAGCCGGACCTTGTGGGTCAGCCGTTGCTGGGGCTGTTCGACGGGGCGCACCGCACCCACCTGAGCGATACCATCTCGCTGTGCCAATCCGGGCGGCAGCGGGCGACCGTCGAGGTCGAGCTGACCACCGCGCAGGGGGCGGAACCGGTCGAGTTCCGCCTGTCGCCGCGTCTGGACCGGCGCCGCAAGAGCACCGGCGTGGTGCTGGCCGGGCGTCCGCTGGGTGAATTGCGGCGGGCCTATTCCGAGCTGGAGGAAAGCCACGAGGAGCTGAAGCAGGCGCAGGGGCAGCTGGTGCGCAACGAAAAGCTGGCCTCGCTGGGCCGGTTGCTGGCCGGGGTCGCGCATGAGCTGAACAACCCGATCAGCTTTGTCTACGCCAATACCCATTCGCTGGAGAAATACCTGGACCGGTTCGAGACCTATTTCGAAAAGGTGCAGATGGGCGCCAGCCGGGAGGAGCTGATCGCGCTGCGTCAGGAACTGCGGCTGGAACGCGACCTGAAGAACCTGCGCGCCGCCATCGAGGGCGCGCGCGACGGGTCCGAACGGGTGCGCAACATCGTCGAGGATCTGCGCCGGCTGTCGGCCGAGGGGTCGGGCGAGATGGCCAGTTTCGATCTGACCGAGACCGCGCGGGTCGCGGCCAACTGGATCGAGCGCGGGTCGAAATCGGGGGTGACGATCACATTCGACGGCGAGCCCGCCTGCCTCGCGCATGGCCGGTCGGGGCATATCCAGCAGGTGTTGATGAACCTGGTGCAGAACGCGGTGGACGCGATGGCGGGCCAGCCCGATCCGCAGATCGCGGTGCGGCTGGCCTATCACAGGGAGATGGCCGTGCTGGATCTGTGCGACAACGGCCCCGGTGTGCCGCCCGAGGTGGCGCCGACGATTTTCGACCCGTTCTTTACCACCAAGGACGTCGGACAGGGCACCGGGCTGGGGCTGTCGATTTCGCACAAGATCGTCGAGGAACATGGCGGCCGGCTGGAGCTGGTGGAGCGCGACGGCCCGGGAGCCTGTTTCCGGCTCACGCTGAAACGCGGGGACAGCAGATGAATATCCTGTGGCTGCAATCGGCGGGCTGTGGCGGCTGCACGATGTCGCTGCTCTGTGCCGAGGATCCCAACGTGCTGGACCTGCTGGCGGGCGCGGGGCTGGAGTTTCTCTGGCACCCGGCGCTGAGCGCGGCGACCGGCGCGCCGGTGCGGCGGCTGCTGGAGGCGGTGATCGCGGGCGAACAGCCGCTCGACATCCTCTGCGTCGAGGGGTCGATCCTGCTGGGGCCGAACGGCACCGGGCGGTTCCAGATGCTGTCGGGCACCGGGCGGGCCATGCTGGAGTGGGTGCGCGAGCTGGCCCCGATGGCACGCCACGTGGTGGCCGTGGGCACCTGCGCCACCTATGGCGGCATCACCTCGACCGGGGAGAACCCGGCGGACGCGGTGGGGGTGCAATATGACGGCTCGCATCCCGGCGGGGCGCTGGCGGCCGATTTCACCAGCCGCTCGGGCCTGCCGGTGATCAACGTCGCGGGATGCCCGACGCATCCCGACTGGATCACCGAAACGCTGCTGCTGCTGGCCGCAGACGCGCTGTCGCGCGCGGATCTGGACGGGCTGGCGCGGCCCCGGTTCTATGCCGACAACCTGGTCCACCACGGCTGTCCCAAGAACGAGTTCTACGAATACAAGGCCAGCGCCCGGAACCTGTCGCAGATCGGCTGCATGATGGAGCATCTGGGCTGTGTCGGAACCCAGGCGGTGGGCGATTGCAACATCCGCAGCTGGAACGGCGACGGCAGCTGCACCCGCGCCGGCTATCCCTGTATCGCCTGCACCGCGCCGGAGTTCGAGGAACCCGGCCACGGATTCACCGAAACGCCGAAGTTCGCGGGCATCCCGGTCGGCCTGCCGTCGGACATGCCGAAAGCCTGGTTCATGGCGCTGGCATCGCTGTCCAAGGCCGCCACGCCGCACCGGATCGGGGTCAATGCCGAGGCCGACCGGATCACCGTTCCCCCCAGTCTGAAGAAGCCAAAACCGTGAGCGAAACATCCCTGCTGGTTGGTCCGTTCAACCGGGTCGAAGGCGATCTGGAAATCCGACTTGAGATCGCCGAGGGGCGCGTCACCGCCGCCTATACCAATTCGCCGATGTTCCGGGGGTTCGAGCGGATGCTGCTGGGCAAACCGCCGCTGGACGCGCTGACCATCACGCCCCGGATCTGCGGGATCTGTTCGATCAGCCAGTCGGTGGCCGCGGCGCGCGCGCTGGCCGATGCGGCGGGGATCGCCCCGGCGCCGGAGGGCGCGCGGGTGGCCGCGCTGTTGCACGCAGTCGAGAACATGTCCGATCACCTGACCCATTTCCACCTGTTCTTCATGCCCGATTTCGCGCGGCCCGACTATGCCGGGCGCCGGTGGCATGACCGCGCCGTCGCGCGGTTCACCGCGATGGAGGGATCGGCGCTGAAGGCCGCCGTCGAGGCCCGCGCCCGGCTGCTGCATATCGTCGGACTGCTGGGCGGACGCTGGCCGCATACGCTGGCGATCCAGCCCGGCGGGGTGACGCGGGCGGTGAGCATGCGCGACAAGATCCGGATCGGGGCAAGCCTGAAGGCCTTTCGCGATTACCTGGAGGGGGTGCTGTTCGGCGCGCCGCTCGAGGCCTTTGCCGAGCTGGACAGCATCGACCGGCTGAAGGGCTGGGACCGGGGCGATGTCGCGCTGTTTCTGGAGATCGCGGCGGATCTGGACCTGGCCCGGGCGGGACCGGGACCGGGGCGCTACCTGTCGTTCGGCGCCTACCCCGGCCCGGACGGGCCGGCCTTTGGCCGGGGGATCTGGGCGGGGGGCGTGGCGGGTCCGCTGGACACCGGGGCCATTGCCGAGGACATCAGCCATGCCTGGATGCTGGGCGAGACGGCGCATCCGCGCGAGGGCGACACGCGGCCGGACGAGACCATGCGCGCGGGCGCCTACAGCTGGTGCAAGGCGCCGCGCCTGGACGGGCGGAGCTTTGAGACCGGCGCGCTGGCGCGGCAGGTAATTGACGGGCACCCTCTGGCCCTGGCTCTGGCGGACGAGGGCGGGGTGCGCGCGCGGGTTGCCGGGCGGCTGCTGGAGATCGCGCGGACCCAGCGGGTTCTGGAAGCGCTGGCCGGGGCGATCAACCCGGCGCGCCCGTTCATGGCCGCTGTTGAGCTGCCGCAGGAGGGCGCGGGCGAAGGGCTGGTCGAGGCGGCGCGCGGGGCGCTGGGGCACTGGTGCCGCATCGAGGGCGGTCAGATCGCCTCGTACCAGATCATCGCGCCGACTACCTGGAATTTCAGCCCGCGCGACGCCACCGGGACGCCGGGACCGGTGGAGGCGGCGCTGGAGGGGGCTCGGGTCGCGGGCGGAGAGGACACGCCGCTGAGCGTGCAGCATATCGTGCGCAGCTTTGACCCCTGTATGGTCTGCACGGTGCATTGAGGCGGGAGGGGGCGCTGCCCCCCGCCCTGACGGGCGTCCCCCGGAGTATTTGGAAAGAGATGAAAGGGGACAGGGTGATCGAAGGTCGGCGGATCCGGGTGCGCGGCCAGGTTCAGGGGGTCGGGTTCCGGCCCTTTGTCTGGCAGCTGGCGCGGCGGTTCGGGCTGCGGGGCCGGGTGCTGAACGATCCCGAGGGGGTGTTAATCTGGGCTGGCGGCGGGGACCTGGACGGGTTCGAACACGCGCTGACGGCGGAGGCGCCGGTGCTGGCGCGGGTCGATGCGGTGGAGCGCGCGGCGGCGCGGTTCGAGGCAGGTGCGGGATTTGAGATCGTCGCCTCGGAGGGCAGCGGGGCCGAGACGCGGGTGACGCCGGATGCGGCGACCTGCCCGGCCTGCCTGGCCGAGATCCGCGATCCGGGCGACCGGCGGTTTGGCTATGCCTTTGCCAATTGCACCCATTGCGGGCCGCGTTTCACCATCCTGCGCGGGCTGCCCTATGACCGGGCGCAGACGACTATGGCGTCCTTTGAGATGTGCGCAGAGTGCGCGGCGGAATATGCCGACCCCGGTGACCGGAGGTTTCATGCGCAACCGGTCGCCTGCCCGGCCTGCGGGCCGCGGCTGTGGCTGGAGGCCGGGGGCTCGGAGGCCGGAGATCCGGTGGCCGGGGCGGCAAGGGTGCTGGCGGGCGGCGGGGTGCTGGCGGTCAAGGGGCTGGGCGGGTTTCACCTGGCGGTGGCGGCGCGCGACGCGGCGGCGGTGGCGCGGCTGAGGGACCGCAAGCGGCGGCCGGGCAAGCCCTTTGCGGTGATGGGGACGATGGAGATGATCCGGGCGCATTCGGCTGTATCGGAGGCGGAGGCGGGTTTGCTGCGCGACCCGGCGGCGCCCATCGTGCTGTTGGACAAGGCGGGGGCGGCCTTGCCGGAGGGGGTTGCACCGGGGCAGTCGTGTCTGGGCTGGATGCTGCCCTATACACCGCTGCATCACCTGTTGCTGGAGGCGGTGGGCGGGCCGCTGGTGATGACCAGCGGCAACCTGTCGGGGGAACCGCAGGTGATCGGCAACGAGGAGGCGCGCGAGAAACTGGGCGGGTTTGCCGATGCCTTTTTGATGCATGACCGCGAGATCGCGCGGCGGCTGGATGACAGTGTCGAGCGCGTCACGCCACAGGGGCCGACGGTGCTGCGCCGGGCGCGCGGACGGGTGCCGGGGACGCTGCCGGTGCCGCCCGGCTTTGGCGGCGCGCCGCAGATCGTGGCCTATGGCGGGCAGATGAAGGCGGCGATCTGCCTGATCAAGAACGGTCAGGCGCTGCTGGGGCATCACCTGGGCGAGCTGGACGAGGCGCTGACCTATGACGCCTTTGTGCAGGCGGACGCCGATTATGCCGATCTCTTCGATCACGATCCGGCGCTGGTGGCCTGCGATCTGCATCCCGAGCATCGCGCCTCGCGCCATGCGCGCAGCCGCGCCGATGCCAAGGGTCTGCCGGTGGAGGCGGTGCAGCACCACCATGCGCATCTGGCGGCATGCCTGGGCGAGAACGGCTGGCCGCTCGACGGCGGGCGGGTGGTCGGGATCGTGCTGGACGGAACCGGGTTGGGCCCCGATGGCACAGTATGGGGCGGCGAGGTTCTGGCCGGCGATTACCTGGGCTTTGAGCGGCATGGATGGGTGGCCCCGGCGCCGTTGATCGGCGGCGACATGGCGGCGCGCGAGCCATGGCGCAATGCGTTGGTGCGGCTGGACCAGGCGGGGCTGTCGGATGTGGCGGAGGAGATCTTTGCCGACAAGCCCCTGTCGATGGCGCGGCAGGCGGCGGCGAAAGGGATCAATGCGCCGATGTCGTCGTCAGCGGGGCGGCTATTCGATGCGGTCGCGGCGATCCTGGGAGTTTGTCCTGAGCGCCAGAGCTATGAGGGCGAGGCCGGGATGCGGCTGGAGGCGCTGGCCCGCGCCTCGGGTGGGTTGAGGCGGCACACTCTCGGGATCGGCATTCCGACCAAATCCATGAGCCAGGGCCCGATTGACCCCACGGCCATGATCCGCGCCATGGCGAAGGGGCGCCGGGACGGAGAGGCGGTCGAAGACCTGGCCTTTGCTTTCCATCATTGGCTGACGCGGGCCATGGATGGATCTGTCAGGACCGCGTTGGCGGTGCACAAGGCGGATGCCGTCGCACTGTCGGGGGGGTGTTTCCAGAATGTCCTGCTGAGCGAACTGATGCAGCGTTCCCTGTCTGATCTGCCGGTCCTGACCCACCAGAAAACCCCGGCCAATGATGGCGGATTGGCGCTGGGACAGGCGCTGGTGGCGGCGGCGCGGGCGGTGCGGCGCCGGTAAGGCAGTTACCGGGACAGGCGGTCAGGCGGTTACCATCTGGCCAAGTCCCGATGTTCGATTTTTGTGGGAACGGCGCCTAACGACAAGAATTTTCGACGAAAATTCTTGGGGCGCGCAATTGGGGTTATGGTTTTGCGCCATAGCGCGGGCTCTGCTCAGCTAGGTCGGGAGGGAATGTATGCAACTGCATTCCGGAGAGAATCGACCATCCGAGGAGGGCCAGCATTTGAGCCAGATCGAAACCTTCTATGACGTGATGCGGCGGCAGGGGATCACCCGGCGCAGTTTCATGAAATACTGTTCGCTGACGGCGGCGGCGCTGGGGTTGTCGCCCTCGTTCGTTCCGAAAATCGCCCATGCGATGGAAACCAAGCCGCGCACGCCGGTGATCTGGGTGCACGGGCTGGAATGCACCTGTTGTTCGGAGAGCTTCATCCGCTCGGCTCACCCGTTGGCCAAGGATGTGGTGCTATCGATGATCAGCCTCGACTACGATGACACGCTGATGGCGGCGGCCGGCCACCAGGCCGAGGCGGCGCTGCAGGACACCATCGAGAAATACAAGGGCAACTATATCCTCGCGGTGGAAGGCAACCCGCCGCTGAACGAGGACGGCATGTATTGCATCGTCGGCGGCAAGCCCTTTGTCGACCAGTTGAAACATGCCGCCGAACACGCCAAGGCGGTGATCAGCTGGGGCGCCTGCGCCTCATACGGCTGCGTGCAGGCGGCCAAGCCGAACCCGACGCGGGCCACGCCGGTGCACAAGGTGATCACCGACAAGCCGATCATCAAGGTGCCCGGCTGCCCGCCGATCGCCGAGGTGATGACCGGGGTGATCACCTATATGCTGACCTTTGACCGGCTGCCCGAGCTGGACCGCCAGGGCCGCCCGGCGATGTTCTACAGCCAGCGGATCCACGACAAATGCTACCGCCGGCCGCATTTTGACGCCGGCCAGTTTGTCGAGACCTGGGACGACGAGAACGCGCGCAAGGGCTATTGCCTCTACAAGATGGGCTGCAAGGGGCCGACCACCTACAACGCCTGTTCCACCGTGCGATGGAACGAGGGCGTCAGCTTTCCGATCCAGTCGGGCCACGGCTGTATCGGCTGTTCCGAAGACGGGTTCTGGGACCAGGGCAGTTTCTATGACCGGGTGACCGACCTGACCCAGTTCGGGGTCGAGGCCAATGCTGACAAGGTCGGCATGGCGGCGGCGGGCGTGGTCGGCGCCGGTGTGGCCGCCCACGCGGCGATCAGCGCGCTGAAGGCCGCGCAACGCAAGACCCAATCTGACAAAGAGGAGGCGTAACCCATGAACACAACGCCAAACGGTTTCGACCTCGACAATAGCGGCCGCCGCATCGTGGTGGACCCGGTCACCCGGATCGAGGGGCATATGCGCTGTGAAGTGAATGTCGACGATGACGGCATCATCCGCAACGCGGTCAGCACGGGGACCATGTGGCGCGGGCTTGAGGTGATCCTCAAGGGCCGCGATCCGCGCGATGCCTGGGCCTTTACCGAGCGGATCTGTGGCGTCTGCACAGGCACGCATGCGCTGACCAGCGTCCGCGCGGTGGAGGATGCGCTGGGGATCACCATTCCCGACAACGCCAACTCGATCCGCAACATGATGCAGCTGAACCTGCAGATCCATGACCACATCGTGCATTTCTATCACCTGCATGCGCTGGACTGGGTGAACCCGGTCAACGCGCTGAAGGCCGACCCCAAGGCCACCAGCGAGCTGCAGCAGGCGGTGTCGCCGTCGCATCCGATGTCATCGCCGGGGTATTTCCGCGACGTGCAGAACCGGCTGAAGAAATTCGTCGAAAGCGGCCAGCTGGGTCTGTTCAAGAACGGCTACTGGGACAACCCGGCCTATCTGCTGCCGCCCGAGGCGGACCTGATGGCGACCACCCATTACCTTGAGGCGCTGGACCTGCAGAAGGAGATCGTCAAGGTTCACACGATCTTTGGCGGCAAGAACCCGCATCCCAACTGGCTGGTGGGCGGCGTGCCCTGCCCGATCAACGTCGATGGCGTGGGGTCGGTCGGTGCGATCAACATGGAACGGCTGAACATGGTCAGCTCGATCATCGACAAATGCATCGAGTTCAACAAGAACGTGTATCTGCCGGATGTGAAGGCAATCGGCGGCTTCTACAAGAACTGGCTTTACGGTGGCGGGCTGTCGTCACAGGCCTGTCTGGCCTATGGCGACATTCCCGAACATCCCAATGATTTCAGCGCCGAACAGCTGCATCTGCCGCGCGGGGCGATCATCAACGGCGATCTGAGCCAGGTCCACGACGTCGATCCGCGCGACCCCGAGCAGGTGCAGGAATACGTCGATCACAGCTGGTACACCTACGGCAAGCCGGGTCAGGGTCTGCACCCCTGGGACGGGGTGACCGAACCCAAGTACGAGCTGGGTCCGAATACCAAGGGCACCAAGACCGACATCAAGGAGCTGGACGAGGCGGCGAAATATTCGTGGATCAAGGCGCCGCGCTGGAAGGGGCACGCGATGGAGGTGGGTCCGCTGGCCCGTTACGTCGTCGGCTATGCCAAGGGGCACGAGGACATCAAGGATCAGGTCGACGGGTTGCTGCGCGACATGAACCTGCCGCTGGAGGCGGTGTTTTCGACCCTGGGCCGCACCGCCGCGCGGGCGCTGGAAAGCGAATACTGCGGGCGTCTGCAAAAGCACTTCTTTGACAAGCTGGTGCAGAACATCAAGAACGGCGACAGCTCGACCGCGAATGTCGAGAAATGGGACCCGTCTACATGGCCCAAGGAGGCCAAGGGCGTCGGCATGACCGAGGCGCCGCGCGGGGCGCTGGGGCATTGGATCAAGATCAAGGACGGGCGCATCGAGAACTATCAATGCGTCGTGCCGACCACCTGGAACGGGTCGCCCCGCGATACCGCCGGCAACATCGGCGCTTTCGAGGCCAGCCTGATGAACACCAAGATGGAACGCCCCGACGAGCCGGTCGAGATCCTGCGCACGCTGCACAGTTTCGACCCCTGCCTGGCCTGTTCCACCCATGTCATGTCGCCCGATGGCGACGAGCTGACCACCGTCAAGGTGCGCTGAGGAGATCGTCATGAAATACGCAACTTTTGCCTGCTTTCTGTTCAGCGGTTCGGCGGCCCTGGCCCACAGTGGCCATGACGAGGCCCTGCGCGAGGGGGTCAGCCACTGGCTGTTCTCGCCACAGCACGGGCTGGCGGTGGTCGCCGTGGCCGCGGTGGCGCTGGTCGTGCATACCGCGCGTCAGAAGGGATGAGACATGGCACAGGGTTCCATTCATAATCCCAACCTCGACATCGAGCCGCTGCCGTCGTCGCAGCTGACCGGCGACGCCACGGCGGCGGATATCGAGAGCATCCGCAAGCGCACCTCGGTCTACGTCTATGAATGGCCGGTGCGGCTGTGGCACTGGGTCAACGCGGCCTGCATCATCGTGCTGTGCGTCACCGGCTGGTTCATCGCCAGCCCGCTGCCCAGCATGAATTTTGCCGAGGCGACGTTTCAGTTCGTCATGGGGTACATGCGGTTTGCCCATTTCGCCGCCGCGCAGATCCTGACGGTGGGGTTCTTTGGCCGCATCTACTGGGCCATTGTCGGCAACCACCATGCCAAGCAGCTGTTCTATGTGCCGGTGCTGAACAAGCACTGGTGGAAAGAAGTGTTTTTCGAGCTGCGCTGGTACCTGTTTCTTGAGGCGGAGCCCAAGAAATATGTTGGCCACAACCCGCTGGCGCAGATCGCCATGTTCTTTTTCATGACGCTGGGGATCACCTTTATGCTGCTGACCGGATGGGCGCTGTATGCCGAGGGGGCCGGACAGGGGTCGCTGCCGGATCTGGTGATGGGCTGGCTGATCGGGCTGGTGGGCAACACGCAGGTGCTGCATTCGCTGCATCACCTGGGCATGTGGTTCATCGTGATCTTCATGATCATCCACATCTATGCCGCGATCCGCGAGGATATCATGAGCCGCCAGTCGATGGTTTCGACGATGATCTCGGGCCATCGCACGTTCAAGGACGACCGGCCGGACTGATCACGAGGCAGCCAGAATCAGGCAAGAGCGGAAAGGCGGGCCCGGTGGCCCGCCTTTCTTATGGCAAACTTCTTTTCATTTTCTGACTTTTGGGAAACTCTTCTTCCACATCGAAATGGGCAGCGAGCCTACGACGACCGATCAACTGTCTGTAATCAATGTATTTTATGTAAATCACCGGGTCTGTGTACACTGGTCCACAATACATCGTTTCCGCAGCTAGAATGCCGGCCAAAGGGGAAACCGGCAAGCTTGCGACCAGCAACAGCCAGCCAGGGAGGAACGGAAATTGGCCAATGTGCTGATACTCGGCATCGGAAACGTGCTGTGGGCGGACGAAGGTTTCGGGGTCCGCTGCGTGGAGCATCTGGCCCAGATCCGGTCGTTCGGGCCGGAGGTGACACTGCTCGACGGTGGCACCCAAGGGCTGTACCTGCTGCCGTTCCTCGAGGAGGCCGACAGGCTGGTCGTCTTTGACGCGGTGGATTACGGCCTGCCCCCCGGCACGCTGAAGATCGTAGAGGGCGACGAGGTGCCGGCGTTCATGGGCGCCAAGAAGATGAGCCTGCATCAGACCGGGTTCCAGGACGTGATCGCCACCGCGCAGCTGATGGGCTACTGCCCCGAAACGCTGCTGTTGGTCGGCTGCCAGCCCGAAGAGCTGGAAGACTACGGCGGCGGGCTGCGCGATGTCGTGGCGGCGCAGATCGCCCCGGCGGTGCAGATCGCGCTGGACCGTCTGGCCGGCTGGGGCGTGGAGGCCCGCGAAGGTCAGGCCGACACCAGCCTGCTGGCCGACCGGTCGATCCTGCGCGACACCTACGAGGCCGGCCGGCCCAGCGCCGAAGAGGCCTGTCGCACCGGCGACGCGCGGTTCTTTCCGGTGACGGAATAGGGCCATGTGCGTTGGCATTCCCATGCAGGTGATCGCGGTCGAGGGCATCGCCGCGCGCGCCACCGACGGGCACGAGGAGGCGATGATCGACCTGTCGCTGACCGGACCGGTAGCGCCGGGCTGCTGGCTGCTGACCTTTCTGGGCACCGCTCGCGAGGTGATCAGCGCCGAGGAGGCCGCCAAGATCACCGCCGCCCTGAACGGGCTGCGCGCGATCATGGCAGGCGGCGATCACGGGGACGCCTTTGCCGATCTCGACGCCCGCGCGCCACAATTGCCGCCCCATCTGCAAGCCGCGCTGGACGCCGGCGAACCCACCGCCTGAGGAGACCCCGATGACCCACCCGCTGATCGCCCGGCTGACCGATGAGTTCAACTGGCCCCGGCTGGCCAATGACAGCGATCTGGCCGAGTTCACCACCCGCGCCGGCGTGCATGTGCTGTTCGTGCCCGGCGACCCCAAGCGCAACCTTGAAACCGCCGATGTGGCGGTGATCCTGCCCGAGCTGCGGCAGGCGTTTCAGGGCAAGTTCGACTGCGCCGTCGTCGATGACGCGATCGAGGCCGAGCTGCGCCAGTACACCCGCGTGCTGAAAACGCCCAGCCTGATCTTTTACCGCGACGGCAAGATGATCGGCGCGATCCCCAAGGTCCGCGACTGGGCCGAATACGTCACCCGCATCACCCAGATCCTGGCCCTGCCCGTGGCCGCCTGACCCCCCGCCCCTTGGGCCCCAAGACGCGAACAGGAGACCCCAGATGGTCAGCAATTTTCACCTTCCCCCCACCGGTTATGGCCCCGGCTCGCAGCCCTCGGACGAGGGCGCGGAACTGGAGTACATGCAGCTGCCGCAGGACATGCGCGCCTATACCGCCCATATTCCGGAGGTCGAGTTCAACCCGGCGCTGACCGCCGCGATGGAGGTCATGGGCCAGATCGCCCGCGCCGCCGACAGCGCCGCCAGGGGCGGCGCAAACACCCGATTTGACCTGTCGGGGCTGAACGCCGAAAACCGCGCGCTGGTGGCCGAGACCATGGGCCACGGCGAGGTGTCGATCCGGATGCACGGCATTCCGGCCGTGGCCGCGCAGGAAAGCGTCTTTGCCGGGATCTGGAGCCTGAAGGGCGCGGGTCTGGATGCGATCGAGGTCGGCCCGGTGCCCGCGCAGGCGCGGTCGCGCGCCTTTGAACCGCTGCGGAACGGTCAGGGTGCGCAGGCCGCCAAGACCCCGGCCGTGATCAACGCGCCACCGCTGCTGGTCGAGCTGACCGACAAGTCGCGCGCCTATACCGCCGAAGACGAGGTACATGTCATCAACCTGAGCCTGCTGCCCCACACCGAGGACGACCTGGCCTGGCTGGACATGGCTCTGGGCCAGGGGTCGGTCGATATCCTGTCGCGCGGCTATGGCAATTGCCGGGTCACCTCGACCGCGATGCCGCATGTCTGGAAGGTGCAGTTCTTCAACTCGATGGACACACTGATCCTTGATACCTACGAGGTCACGGATATGCCCGAGGTCGCCATCGCCGCGCCCGAGGATCTGGCGGACAGCGCCGGTCGTCTGCGCGAGGTGTTGGAGGCGATCCGATGAGCGGGTTCGAGGGGTCTTTTCTGGGCGCAAATGACAAGATCAGCCCGCAGGCCATCATGGAATGCAAGATCTGCTGGACCCCGTACGACCCGGCGGAGGGCGACGACACCCGGCAGGTGTTGCCCGGCACGGCGTTTCTGGACCTGCCAGACGACTGGTCCTGCTCGAATTGCGATGCGCCCAAGGCGCAGTTCCTCGTCTCGGAAGACCCCGGATCCGACGCCATGCG
Organism: Seohaeicola saemankumensis; assembly: GCF_020171285.1. Classification (GTDB taxonomy): domain Bacteria; phylum Pseudomonadota; class Alphaproteobacteria; order Rhodobacterales; family Rhodobacteraceae; genus JAIUZI01. The sequence goes on along the minus strand of NZ_JAIUZI010000001.1, from coordinate 389,508 downwards.
CGAGGCGGCGCTGCTGGCGCCCCGGACGCAGGCGCTGGTGGCGGATTTCACCGAGGTCTGGCATGCGAAGATGCGTGATGTTCCGATGGTCAACAAGCTGCTGCATGTTCAGGCCGTGGGGTTCCGGATCTACGAGGGCCGGCCGCTGGGCGTGCTGATTGCGCCGTGGTTCATGAACCTGATCCAGTTGCCGGACGAGGGTGAGGACTGGTCAGGCCTGACGCCGGGCGACAAGGAGGTCATCGCCTTTCCCTCCGGCGATTACGAATTCCTGCACAACACCCGCGAACAGACCGGCGGCTACAAGGCCTGTTCGCTGTTCTCGCCGATGGGAGAGTTCCGGTCGCAGAACCAGGCGGTCGACGTGGCCAGCGCGGTGATGGTTGCATTGTTTCAGGACGAGCACCGGGCCGAGACCGACCGTTCGGCGGACATTCGCTCCACCCGCGAGGCCGAGCTGGCCGAAGCGGAGGCTGCGGAGCCGGAGGCGGCAGCCGAGGCGGTGCCGCCCACCCGCCGGCAGGTGATCTCGGCCGGGCTGGCCGCCGAACCCGCCGGAGACGCCGGCTGAGCGATGCTTGACCGTCCCGGCATAACGCGCCTTGAACCGGTCGCCGCGCCGCCCCTGCCGATTGCGCGGCTGGTGGTTGGCAAACCGGTGGACGAGGTCGCCGCGCTGCTGCCGCGCGTGTACAACCTGTGCCCGGCGGCGCAGGGCTGTGCGGCGCGGCTGGCGCTGGGGCTGGCGCTGGACCCGCGGGAGCGCGACGGGCTGACCCGCGAGATCCTGCGCGAACACGCGCTGCGGCTCTTGGTGCTGTGGCCCGCCCGGCTGGGATTGCCCGGAAGGCCGGTCGATATGGGTGCGCTACAGGATCTGCGCGCGGCCCTGTTCGGGGCAGGCGATGCGCCGGAGACCCCGGATGCGTTCGCCGCGTTCCTGCGGTCGGGGCAAGGCGCTGCGCCGCTGCTGTCCGCGATCGCCGCGCTTTTTGCGCCGCAGGAGGCCTGCTGTGCCGCGCTGCCGGTGCCGGAAGAGGGCCTGTGGCCCGGCGTGGCACCTTGCGAGAATTCCGTCGCGGGCCGGCGGCAGGATGACCCGATTTTGCGGGCCGTCGAAGCCCATCACGGGCGCGGCCCGCTGTGGCGGGTCACCGCGCGCCTGCTGGATGCGCGCGCATGCCTGGCCGGCGTCCTGCCCCCGCCGCGTGTTCCGGCACCGGGATCGGCCGTGGTCGCGGCGGCGCGCGGCGCCTATTTCCTGCGCGCCGAGGTGCGCGACGGCACGGTTGCGGCGCTAGAGCGCATCACGCCCACCGATCACATGCTGGCACCGAACGGCATTCTGGCGCAGAGTTTGAACAGCCTGCCGGGGTCGAAGCGCCATCTGGCGCAGCTGGTGATCGACCTGATGGATCCCTGCAGCCCCGTCACCGTCAGGGAGGTCGCGCCACATGCATGAGATGTCCCTTTGCGAAGGTATCCGCACGGTGATCGAGGATCAGGCCCGCAGCCACGACATCAAGGCGGTGCGCCGGGTCCGGGTCGAGATCGGCCGGTTCTCGGGGGTCGAGAAATCGGCGCTGGAGTTCGCCTTTGACGTGGTGATGCGCGGGTCGGTGGCCCAGGGCGCGACGCTTGAGATGATCGACATGCCCGGGCGGGCCATGTGTTATGATTGCATGCACGAGGTCGAAATCGACGACCGGCTGGCGCCCTGCCCCGATTGCGGCGGTGGCAAGCTGATGCCGGTCGCCGGAGATGAATTGAGAATCAAGGATCTGGAGGTGATCTGATGTGTACTGTTTGCGGATGTGGCGACGCCAAGCTGGAAGGCCACGATCATGGTCACAGCCATGCCCATACCCACACGCATGACCATGGACACGACCATGGGCATCATCACCACGACATGCACTTTGGGACGGGCCCGGCGGGCGTCGAGGTGCCGGGCATGTCGCAGGAGCGGCTGATCGAGATCGAAACCGGGATCATGGCCAAGAACGACCGGTATGCTGATGCCAACCGCGCGGTTCTGGCCGGTCTGGGCGCCTTTGCGGTCAACCTTGTCTCGTCCCCCGGATCGGGCAAGACAACGCTGCTGTGCAAGACGATCGAGGCCCTGGGCGACCAGCCGCTGGCGGTGATCGAGGGCGACCAGCAGACCACCAATGACGCGGACCGCATTCGCGCCACCGGGGCGCCGGCCATTCAGGTCAACACCGGCAAGGGCTGCCATTTGGACGGCCATATGGTGGGCCATGCGATGGAGCATCTGAAGCTGGCGCAGAACAGTTTTCTGTTCATCGAAAACGTCGGCAACCTGGTCTGCCCGGCGGGCTTCGACCTGGGCGAGGATTGCAAGGTGGCGATCCTGTCGGTGACCGAGGGCGAGGACAAGCCGCTGAAATACCCCGACATGTTCACCGCCTCGCGTTTGGCGCTGTTGAACAAGGTCGATCTGGCGCCCTATTGCGATGTCGATCTGGACCTGTACGAGGCGAACCTGCGGCGGGTGAACCCGGGCATCGAGGTGATCCGCGTCTCGGCCCGCACCGGCGAGGGCATGGACAGCTGGCTGAACTGGCTGACCGGCAGCCTGACCCGCAAGACCGCAAGGACGGCGGCGGAGTAACCGATGCCAGATCCGCTACCGACAGTCCTGCTGGTTGACGACGAGGAACATTCGCTGGCCGCCATGCGCATGGCGCTGGAGGACGATTTCGAATGCCTGACCGCGACCAACGCCGAAACCGCGACGCTGCTGATGGAAGAGAACTTTGTCCAGGTGATCTTTTGCGACCAGCGGATGCCGGGCAAGACCGGGGTGGAATTCCTGACCGAGGTGCGTGACCGCTGGCCCGACACGGTGCGCATCATCATCACCGGCTATACCGAGACCAACGACATGATCGCGGCGATCAACGACGCCGGGATTTACCAGTTCCTGACCAAGCCCTGGCACCCCGACCACCTGGTGATGACCGCCAAGAACGCCACCGACCTGTTCCGGCTGAACCGCGAGCATGACCGCATGTCGCTGGAGATGCGCTATCTCTCGCGGCGGGTGGAAAGCAAGCTGGAGGGGCAGCGCAAGGCCCTGCGCGAGGGGCTGGGCTTTGAGACGATCCTGCGGGCGCCCAATTCGCCGATGAACGCGGTGATCGCGCAGGCCCGGCAATTCGCCAGTTTCAACGTACCGGTCCTGATCACCGGCGAGACCGGCACCGGCAAGGCGGCGCTGGCGCGGGCGATGCACTATGGCTCGCTGCGGTCGGACCGGCCGTTCCACGAGATCAACTGCCTCGGGATCGACGATGACATGCTGGAACTGGAGCTGGTCGGGGCGCGACGCGGCGCGGTGCCCGGTCTGCAGTCGAACAAGATCGGCCTGCTGCAAAAAGCCGACCGCGGCACCCTGTTCCTGAACGGCATCGCCGGGCTGAGCCCGCGCATGCAGCTGATGCTGGCGCGGATCGCCTCCGAGGGCAGTTTTCGCCCGCTGGGCAGCCACGAAACCCAGCGCTGCGACGTGCGGCTGCTGTCGGGGACCGACCGCGACCTGCGCACCGAGATGGCAGCGGGGCGGTTCCGTTCGGACCTGTATTTCGCGCTGGCGCAGGCCACCCTCGCGGTTCCGCCGCTGCGCGCGCGGATACCGGACCTGCCGGTTCTGGCGCAGTCGCTGCTGTTTGACGCCGCCGCCGCCCATGGCAAGCCGGTGCACGGGCTGTCGGATGACGCGCTGCGGTTTCTGGAAAACCATGACTGGCCCGGCAATCTGCGCGAGCTGGAAAACGAGATGATCCGCATGCTGATCTTTTCCCAGGACCCGGTGCTGGGGCCTGAGCTGATCTCGCGCCATATCCTGCAGGCGGCGCCGGGACCGGAGGGCGCCGACACCGCGATCGACACGGTGCTGACCAGCGACGGCACCCTGAAGGACCGCGTCGAACATGTCGAAATGCGGATCCTGCGCGAAACGCTGACACGCCTGAAATGGAACAAGAGCCGCGCCGCCGCCGAACTGGGCCTGTCCCGTGTCGGGCTGCGCGCCAAGATCGACCGCTATGGCATTGCCGAGCCCGGCAAGGCGCAGGCGGATCAAGAGGAGGACTGAACCATGTGTCTGGGCATTCCCGGCCAAATCACCGCCGTCACCGATGCGGACCGGCAAATGGCCATGGCCGACGTCTCTGGCGTCAAACGCGAGGTCAACGTCGCCTGCGTCGTCAAGGGCGCGATGGAAGACCTGATCGGCAAATGGGTGCTGATCCACGTTGGCTTTGCCATGAGCGTGATCGACGAGGACGAGGCCGCCAAGACCCTCGAGGCGCTGCGAGGTCTGGGCGAGGCACAGGAAACACTGGAGGCGATGGCACAGGGCGCGGCCGCGCTGGAGGGCAGGCAATGAAGTATACGGACGAATTCCGCGATCCCGTCGCGGCCAAGGGGCTGCTTGACCAGATCGCGACGGTGGTCGACCAGATCGGCGCCACCGCCGACAGCCCAGTCCACATCATGGAGATCTGCGGCGGCCACACCCACGCGATTTTTCGCTATGGGCTGGACAAGCTGACCCCGCCGGGCATCGAGTTCATCCACGGCCCCGGCTGCCCGGTCTGCGTGCTGCCGATGAGCCGGGTGGATGAATGCGTACAGCTGGCCGAGGATCCCCGGGTGATCTTTACCACCTTTGGCGACGCCATGCGGGTGCCCGGCACCCGCAAGAGCCTGATGCAGGCCAAGGCCGAGGGCGCCGACATCCGCATGGTCTACTCTCCGCTGGACGCGCTGGAACTGGCCCGCCGCAACCCGGACCGCGAGGTGGTGTTTTTCGGGCTGGGGTTCGAGACCACAACGCCTTCGACCGCGCTGTCGATCCAGGCCGCCGCGCGCGAGGGGCTCGGCAACTTCAGCGTCTTTTGCAACCACATCACCGTGCCGCCGCCGATCAAGGTGCTACTGGACGATCCGCACATGATCCTCGACGGGTTCGTGGGGCCGGGCCATGTGTCGATGGTGATCGGCACCCACCCCTATGACTTCATCGCACAGGACTATGGCAAACCCATCGTGGTGGCCGGGTTCGAACCGCTGGACCTGCTGCAATCGGTGCTGATGGTGCTGGAACAGATCCGCGACGGCCGGGCCGAGGTAGAGAACCAATATGCCCGCATCGTGCCGGAACACGGCAACCCGGTGTCGCTGGCCGCGATCGCCGATGTCTACGAACCCCGCCCCAGCTTTGAATGGCGCGGGCTGGGCGAGATTGACGCCAGCGGCCTGCGCATCCGGGACCGGTATGCCCGGTTCGACGCCGAGGTGAAATTCGGCATCGGCTATGCCGCCGGCCCGCGCGTCGTGCAAGAGCCCGAGGGCTGTGAATGCGGCGCGGTGATGACCGGCCGGATGAAACCGGTGCAATGCCCGCAATTCGGCACCGGCTGCACGCCCGAAATGCCGCTCGGCGCGCTGATGGTCAGCTCGGAGGGCGCCTGCGCCGCCTATTACCAGTACGGAGGCGCCCGCGCGGCGGAGCCCGCGACATGAACATGCCCCTGAAATCCGGCTCCGATCGTGTCACCCTCGCCCATGGCGGCGGCGGCAAGGCGATGCGCGACCTGATCGAACGCGTGTTCACATCGGCTTTCGAACCCGACGGAATGGAGGACCAGGCCCGCCTGAGCGATGCCGCCCTGCGGGAACCCGGCGCGCGGCTGGCCTTTACCACGGACAGTTTCGTGGTCGATCCGGTCGAATTTCCCGGCGGTGATATCGGCAAGATCGCGGTCTGTGGCACCGTCAATGATCTGGCGGTAGGCGGGGCGCGCCCGCTGTGGCTGTCCGCCGCCTTCATCATCGAGGAAGGCACCGAGATCGCTTTGCTGGAGCGCGTGGTCGCCTCGATGGTATCCGAGGCGCGCGCCGCCGGCGTCCGGATCGTCACCGGCGACACCAAGGTCGTCGGGCGCGGCATGGCCGACAAGCTGTTCGTCACGACATCCGGTGTCGGCGTGATCGCACCGGGACGGGATCTGGCCGCCGGACGCATCCGCCCCGGTGACGTGGCCATCGTCAACGGGGTTCTGGGCGACCACGGCGCCGCCATCCTGGCCGCGCGCGGCGACATGGCGCTGTCGGCGGACATCAGGTCCGACTGCCAGGGGCTGGGGCACCTGATGGAGGCGGTCCTGACCGCCGCGCCCAACACCCGCGCCGCCCGCGACGCAACCCGCGGCGGCCTGGCGTCGGCCCTGAACGAAATGGCCGAAGCGGCCAGTGTCGGTATCGAGATCGAAGAAACCGCCCTGCCCCTGCGGCCGGAGGTCAAGGGCATGTGTGAAATCCTCGGCCTGGATCCGCTCTATCTGGCCAACGAAGGCACTCTGGTCCTCTTTGTCCCCGAGGCCGAGGCCCAGGCGGCGCTGTCTGCGATGCGCCGAACACCGGCGGGACGCGATGCGGTCATCATCGGCAAGGCCACCCCGACGACCCCGGCGCGCGTCACCATGCGAACACTGTTCGGCGGCGCCCGGATCGTCGACATGCTGGTTGGCGAACAGCTGCCGCGGATCTGTTGAAAAATGCGCGCCTGCGGCGCGTTCCATTCTCGGAATGAGGGACGCTGTCCCTCAAACTCCCTGGAGTATTTTCCAAGAGATGAAATAGCCAAAGATCATGGTTTCATCTCTTTTCAAATACTCCGGGGGAGCCGCCTTTGGCGGCGGGGGCAGCGCCCCCGATTGCGCAGGCCCTACATCTTTTCCTGCGTGTATTTCTTGAGCTCGGCCCGGGCGATCTGGCGGCGGTGCACGGCGTCGGGGCCGTCGGCCAGCCGCAGGGTTCTGACGTGGGTCCAGGTCTGGGCCAGTTTCGTGTCCTGGCTGACCCCTTGGCCGCCGAACATCTGCACCGCCTCGTCGATCACCTTGAGCGCCGTGCGCGGCGCGACGACCTTGATCTGGCTGATCCACGGCGCGGCGGCGCGGGCGTCGCCCTGGTCCATGTACCAGGCTGCCTTGAGGCACAGCAGGCGGGCCATTTCGATTTCCATCCGGCATTCCGCCATGATGTCGTAGTTCGCGCCGAGCTGCGCCAGTTTCTTGCCAAAGGCCTCGCGGTTCAGCGCGCGTCTGCACATCTGTTCCAGCGCCGCCTCGGCCTGGCCGATCGCCCGCATGCAGTGGTGGATACGGCCCGGCCCGAGACGGCCCTGCGAGATTTCGAAGCCGCGCCCCTCTCCCAGGATCAGGTTTTCTGCCGGCACGCGCACATCGGTGAACCGGATGTGCATATGGCCGTGGGGCGCGTCGTCATGGCCGTAGACCTCCATGGCGCGCAGGATCTCGATACCGGGCGTGCCCGCCGGGACCACGATCATCGAATGCTGCTGGTGCTTCGGCATGTCGTCGCTGCCGGTCTTGACCATGGTGATATAGACCTTGCAGCGCGGGTCGCCGGCACCGGAGGACCACCACTTTTCGCCGTTCAGCACGTAGTCGTCCCCGTCGCGCACGCAGGACATCGAGATGTTGGTGGCGTCAGAGCTGGCCACGGCGGGTTCGGTCATCAGGTAGGCCGAGCGGATCTGCCCGTCGAGCAGTGGTTTCAGCCAGGTTTCCTTCATCCTGGCGGAGCCGTAGCGCTCCAGCACCTCCATGTTGCCGGTGTCGGGCGCCGAGCAGTTGAACACCTCGGCCCCCAGGGGGGTCTTGCCCATCTCTTCGGCGAAATAGGCATATTCCACGGTGGTCAGCCCGAATCCGGCCGCCGAGTCGGTGAGCCAGAAGTTCCACAGGCCCTGCTCCTTGGCCTTCGACTTCAGCCCCTCCAGAATTTCAGTCTGGCGCTCGGTGAACTGCCAGCGATCTCCCTTGGCGATTTCCTCGGCGTATTCATCCGCAAGCGGCATGATGTCGTCGCGGATCATGGTCTTGACCCGATCCAGAAGCGCGCGGTTTTCGTCCCTCATTCCGAAGGTCATGTTCATTTTGGTCTTCCTCCCTGAATGGTGCATCCACCAGTCGATACTCTCACTGCGAAACTTGACTGGAACAGCCGGCAGATGTCCACCATGAGAGCCGCGCATCAACGGAAAAATTTTTCGCAGCGGCGCGCGGCCGCGTGGCTGGCTGTCCACCGCGCTACAGGCGCCGCGACGAAGACACGCCGATTTTTTGACGTTGTCTGCGATAAACGTATTGAGAAACCTACCTCTGGTTTTTAAAGTAAGTTATCCGACAACCCCTAAGTGTCGAGAGCTTTGTGAATTTGACCGATGTTTCAATTGCGGTGCGAAAACGTGCCGGCCCCAAGTCATGTCGAAAGACGTATTATCGAACGATTGTTTTCGAATATCCCTGTAAAGCGATCAATAATAATAGCGCTGTGATTTCTTTTCCGGAACGGCCCAGTACACGTGTTTTCTCTCAGCACAGGGTTTCGACGATCACCGTTTGCCGCGCTGCCGAATTGCAGACCGGCAGGTCAATCGCCGCCCAAAGGTCCCGCGGACGTTTGGGTGATTGCACTGGATGATCAAGAAGACACTACATTTCAGGTAATTGAGTAATGACACCCCATTCTCCGGAAAAAAGCGCATGGATCCCCTCAACGTCTGTCGTGGTTTTCTTTTTTCTCCTTTTGATGATCAGCCTTGCGTACCTCTTTCTTCCTGGTACCCCGTGGTACCTGGAAACCTGCCCGCTGAACGCCACAGAGCCAAGTTACCGTGACCGGTTGAAGACAGGGCTGGATCCGAACCTGCGGGTTCCTGGAATGGGCGCCCCGGACATTGATCTGGTGATCTGGCACGCCATGACCGCAAACTGCGGAAACTCCATTTCCGATTTTCTGGCCGCCAAACGGGAATTCGGCGGCACATTGAAACCACAGGACATCAAGATTGCCGCCGAGCTATACGAAGCCGGGGAAATCGATCTTTCGTCTTTTGATCTGGCATTGCAGATCGCCGCGACCAGCGCCACAGAATCGAAATAATGTCGCGTTTGGTCGCGTACCGGTATTTACGCGCCTTGCGTCACTCTTCGGAATAGTCCTCCATCGGTGGGCAGGAACACACCAGATTGCGGTCACCGTAGACGTTGTCGACCCGGTTGACCGGCGGCCAGTACTTGTCGACACGGAACGCGCCCGGCGGGAAGCACCCCTGTTCGCGGCTATAGGGGCGATCCCAGTCGCGCACCAGGTCCTCCATCGTGTGCGGGGCATTCTTCAGCGGGTTGTTGACCCGTTCCATGTGCCCGTCTTCGATGGCGCGGATCTCTTCGCGGATCGCGAGCATGGCGTCACAGAAACGGTCCAGCTCGGCCTTGGTTTCCGATTCCGTGGGTTCGATCATCAGGGTTCCGGCCACCGGCCAGCTCATGGTCGGCGCATGGAACCCGGCGTCCATCAGCCGTTTGGCGATGTCATCCACGGTGATGCCGGCGCTGTCCGCAAAGGGGCGGGTGTCGATGATGCATTCGTGCGCCACGCGCCCCTGCCCGCCGCGGTAGAGCACGTCAAAGGCCCCCTCCAGCCGTTGCGCGATGTAGTTGGCATTCAGGATCGCGACCCGCGTCGCCTGGGTCAGCCCCTCGCCGCCCATCATGAGGATATAGGCCCAGCTGATCGGCAGCAGCGAGGGCGACCCGAAGGGGGCCGCCGAAACCGGCCCTTCGGCCCCGCCCGTGCTGGGGTGACCGGGCAGATGCGCGACCAGGTGTTCTTTCACGCCGATCGGCCCCATGCCGGGGCCGCCGCCGCCATGCGGAATGCAGAAGGTCTTGTGCAGGTTCAGGTGGCTGACATCGCCGCCCAGATCGCCCGGCCGCGACAAGCCGACCATGGCATTGAGGTTCGCGCCGTCGATATAGACCTGTCCGCCGTGGGCATGGGTGATGTCGCAGACCTCTTGCACGGTCTCCTCGAACACGCCATGGGTCGAGGGATAGGTGATCATGCATCCGGCAAGGTCGTCGGCGTATTTCTCGGCCTTGGCGCGGAAATCCTCAAGGTCGATGTCGCCGTTCGCGGCGGATTTGACCGGGACCACCTTCCAGCCCACCATCTGGGCGCTGGCCGGATTGGTGCCATGGGCGCTGACGGGGATCAGGCAGATGTTGCGATGCCCCTGCCCCCGCGCGCGCTGCCAGGCCGCGATGGTCAGCAGACCGGCGTATTCCCCCTGCGCCCCCGAATTGGGCTGCATCGAAAAGGCGGCGTAGCCGGTGATCTCGCAGAGCTTGGCCGACAGATCCTCGATCATCTCGTGATAGCCCGCCGCCTGGTCAGCCGGGACAAAGGGGTGCAGCTGGGCAAACTCGCGCCAGCTGAGCGGCATCATCTCGGCGGCCGAGTTCAGCTTCATCGTGCAGGACCCCAGCGGGATCATCGCCCGGTCCAGCGCCAGATCGCGATCCGCCAGCCGGCGCATATAGCGCATCATCTCGGTCTCGGCCCGGTTCATGTGGAAAATCGGATGTTCCAGGTACCCGCTCTGCCGGATCAGCGCCTCGGGCAGCCGGTATTCCGGTGTCAGGTCAACATCCTCGCGCACCATGCCAAAGGCACGCCAGACCGCCTCGATTGTGGCGGGCCGGGTGCGTTCGTCCAGCGTGATGCCCACCTTGCTGTCGCCAACCCGGCGCAGGTTGATCCCCTCGCGCACGGCGGCCTGCAGAACGCCGCGCTGCAACAGGCCGACATCCACGGTGATGGTGTCGAAATAGCTCTCCGGCTCGACCTTGAACCCCGCCGCTTCCAGCCCCTTGGCCAGGCGCACGGTCTTGCGATGGATCCGCTGGGCGATGGCCTTGAGCCCCTCGGGACCGTGGAACACCGCATAGAACGACGCCATGACCGCCAGCAGCGCCTGCGCCGTACAGACGTTCGACGTGGCCTTTTCCCGCCGGATGTGCTGTTCGCGGGTCTGCAGCGACAAACGGTAGGCGCGATTGCCGTGGGCATCGACGCTGACCCCGACGATCCGACCGGGCATCGACCGGGCATATTGCTGTTTCGTGGCCATATAGGCCGCGTGGGGGCCGCCATAGCCCATCGGCACGCCGAACCGCTGGGCGCTGCCCACGGCGATATCAGCGCCCATCGCGCCCGGCTCTTTCAGCAGGGTCAGCGACAGCGGATCGGCCGAGACAACCCCGACCGCCTTTGCGGCGTGCAGGGCCGTGATCTGATCGGTGAAATCGCGGACGTGACCATAGGTGCCCGGGTACTGAAAGATCGCGCCGAACACGGCCCCGGCATCCATCTCGCCCGGAGATCCGACAATCACCTCGATCCCCAGCGGCGCCGCCCGCGTCTGGATCACCGCGATGTTCTGCGGATGACAGTTCTCGTCGACAAAGAACGCCTTGGCCTTCGACTTGGCAATCCGCTGCGCCATTGTCATCGCCTCGGCGCAGGCGGTGGATTCATCCAGCAAAGAGGCGTTTGCGATTTCCAGCCCGGTCAGGTCGCTGATCATCGTCTGGTAGTTCAGCAGCGCCTCGAGCCGCCCCTGGCTGATCTCGGGCTGATAGGGCGTATAGGCCGTGTACCAGGCCGGGTTCTCCAGGATGTTGCGCTGGATCGCGGGCGGGGTGACGGTGCCGTGGTAACCCTGCCCGATCAGCGAGACCAGGACCTGGTTTTTCGCCGCCGTCTTGCGCATGTGGTAGAGCAGCTCGCGCTCCGACTTGGGCTTGCCAAAGTTCAGCGGTTCCGCCTGCCGGATCGCCCCGGGCACCGTCTGGTCGATCAGCTGATCGAGGCTTTCCACCCCCACGAGTCTCAGCATCTCCGCCATCTCCGCCGGAGACGGACCGATGTGGCGGCGGTTGGCAAAATCATACGGCAGATAGTCGGTTGGCGTGAACGTCATGTCTTGTCCTCTGGCAAACCCAAACGGTCCGGATCCGGGTCCGGTGTTTCATCTCTTTGTCAAATACTCCCGCCGGAGGCTCCCCCGGCCGGCGCCGCACGTTACCCGATGAAGTCCTTGTAGGCCGCTTCATCCATGTAATCGTCCATCGGCGACAGATCGCTGGGCCGGATCTTGAAGAACCAGGCGTCGCCCATCGCGTCTTCGTTCACCTTGCCCGGATTGTCTGCCAGCGCCTCGTTGACCTCGACGATCTCGCCGTCCAGCGGCGCCAGGATGTCTGAGGCCGCCTTGACGCTTTCGATCACCACGATCTCTTCGTCCTTGGTGACCTCGGTGCCGACTTCGGGCAGTTCCACAAAGACCACGTCGCCCAGTTGCTCGGCGGCATATTCGGTGATGCCGACGACAATCAGATCGCCCTCGGGCAGCAGCCATTCATGTTCTTCGGTGTATTTCATGTCCCTCGTATCCCCTTGGACTATCGTTTGAAATTTGCCGCCACAAAGGGCAGTTTGGTGAGTGTCGCGGGCAGGCGCTTGCCGCGCAGCTCGCCATATACAGTGGTGCCGGGCGCGGCCAGATCCGCGGGCACATAGCCCATCGCAACGGGACCGCCCACCGTCGGGCCAAAGCCGCCCGAGGTGATCCGCCCGATCGGCGCGCCGCCCTCGGCCTCGGCAAAAAGTTCGACGCCCTCGCGCATCGGCGCCCGGCCTTCGGGGCGCAGCCCGACGCGCAACCGCGCCGGACCCTGGGCAATCTGTGCCAGAACCGGCTCTGCGCCGGGAAAGCCGCCCTCGCGCGCGCCGCCCGTGCGGCGCAGCTTCTGGATCGCCCAGGTCAGCCCGGCCTCGGCCGGCAATGTCGCCGCGTCTATGTCGTGGCCATAGAGGCACAGCCCCGCCTCCAGCCGCAGCGAATCGCGCGCGCCCAGACCGATCGGCATCACGTCGTCATGGGCCAGCAGGGTCCGCGCCAACGCTTCAGCCTGATCGGAGGGGACCGAAATCTCATATCCGTCCTCGCCGGTATAGCCCGAGCGCGACACCCAGCATTCGGCCCCCTGCAGTTCCAGCGTCCGCACGTCCATGAAGCGCATCTGCGCCGCCTCGGGCGCCAGACCCGCCAGCACCGCCTCGGCCCCGGGCCCCTGCAACGCCAGCAGCGCGCGGTTCGTGACTGGGGTAACGCTGATCGCCGGTTCCAGCGCGGCTTTCATATGGGCGGTGTCGGCCTCTTTGCAGGCGGCATTGACCACCACGAACAGGTGATCGCCCCGGTTGGCGAACATCAGGTCGTCCAGAATGCCGCCCTGATCGTTCAGAAACAGCCCGTAGCGCTGGCGCCCCTCGCCCAGTCCGGCGACATCCATCGGCACCAGCGTCTCGAAGGCGCTGGCCACATCCGGCCCGCGCAGGATCACCTGCCCCATGTGGCTGACATCGAACAGACCGGCCTTGGCGCGGGTGTGATTGTGTTCGGTCATGATGCCGGCCGGGAACTGTACCGGCATCTCGTAGCCGGCAAAGGGCACCATCTTGCCCCCCAGTTCGACGTGCAGTTCATACAGCGGAGTCTTTGACAGTTCCGTCATTGGCCAATCCTATCCCCAACCGGCCGATTTTCGGAAATCATCCGGCATCCCATTATCCGGCCCGCTTGCGCGCGGCCATGCGATGCCCCCTCTGTCGTTGTGCCTGAGATCGTTATCCCTTCGGCGGACGCCCATCGCGTCTCTCTCCAGAGTGTTTGTCAAGCCTGCGGTCCCTTGGGCCTGAGAGTTTCCGGGGCGGTTGCTCCTTCGGCACCGGCTGACACCGGTTCTCCCACATGCTTGCGCGCACATTAGCCGCCGCGCCCGAAGCGGGCAAGACGGGATTTGCCGGAAAAGGGTCGGTTTTTGCCGTTTCGCGGCCCCCCGCGCGGGGCACCGCCTTCAGAACAATGAGAAATACTCGGCCTGTTCCCATTCCGACAGGGCCGAAACATAGCGATCCCACTCGAACCGCTTGATCCGGACCAGGTAGTCGACAAAGTCATCGCCCAGCGCCCGGCGGAACAGGGCCGAATCCTCGAAGGTCTCGATCGCCTCGATCAGGGAGCCGGGCAGCGGGTCCTCGGGGCCGTCATAGGGCGAGGCGGTGGGCGGCGGCGGCATCAGGCCGCTGGAAATCCCGTCCAGCCCGCAGACCAGCTGCGCGGCGAGGGCAAAATAGGGGTTCGCCGCGCTTTCCGGCGCGCGATTCTCGACACGGCTGGCGGTGTCGCCCGGCGCCAGCAGGGCGCGCACCATGGCGCCCCGGTTGTCCTGCCCCCACTGGATGCGGTTCGGGGCCAGCTGGTAGGGCTGGTAGCGTTTGTAGCCGTTCACCGTGGGCACGTTCAGCAGGCTGGCGGCGCGGGCATGTTTCAGCAACCCTGCGATCCAGCCGCCGGCCTGCGGCGTCAGCTCGTTCGGCCCGTCGGGGGCAAAGAGGTTTTCACCGGTCTCGGGGTCGCTCAGCGATTGATGGATGTGCCAGCCGTTCGCCGCGACATTCGCCAGCCGCGGCTTGGCCATGAAGCTGGCGTGCAGACCGCGAGCGGCGCAGATCTCCTTGACCAGCGTGCGGAACATCACGAGGTTGTCGGCCTGTTCCATCGGGTCGCCGGGTTCGAAGGTGAACTCGAACTGGCTGGGGCCCATCTCGATCTCGACCGAGCGGACCCGCAGGCCGATACCCTGCGCGGCGCGGCGCAACTCGTCCAGAATCGGTTCGGCCTCGCCGTAGCGGGTTTCGGTCAGGAACTGGTAGCCCTGCGTCAGCGCGCGGGTCTGCGGCGGGGCGCCGGGCATGGTGGTCTGGGCATGCTCCAGCGCGGCATCGGTACGCTCGAACACGTGGAATTCGACCTCGAGCCCGATCGTGGCCTGCAATTGCTGGGCCGCCAGCCGGTCCACCGCGCGCTGCAACACGCCACGCGACGAAAACGGGATCGGCGCGCCGTCCCGGAACACCACGTCGCACAGCATCCAGGCCGAATGCGGGCTGTGCGGCAGCCGCCGAAAGGTGCTGGCATCGGGCACCAGAAGCACGTCGTTGGCGCCCTGCATCGGCGCGGCGGCAATGCCGGCATCCGGGGTCCAGACCGGAAAGACGGTGCGGTGCGAGGTGTCTTTCAGCAGCAGGGTCGAGGCCACCGCGAGACCGTTGGCGAACACCGACGGCAGCGCCTCGGCCACCAGCGTCTTGCCACGCAGCACCCCGTGCTGGTCGGGGAACAGAATACGCACGGTTTCCAGATCGCTGTTCGCGACAGCGGTCAAAACTTCCGCTGCGCGAGACCGGTCAGCCCCGGTCGTCAACCCGCGTTGCGCCAGTGCGCCCTGCTCCAGATCGGTCATGCGGCGCGCCCAGCGTCAGGCCGGATCGGCGATGGAGGCGTCCCAGGCACAGCCGGACCGGCGAGCGAAATCGCTGTTGCGCGTCGCTGCCGCCAGGTCGCCGTCCTCGGCGATGGAATCGTTCGAGACCGGGCCAAAGATCGCCGCCGGATCGGTGCCGTTGCGCATGGGCAGGTCATCATCGCGCCCGGCCTTGACCGCGTCGATGGCCGCGCGCAGCATGCGGCGATAGCGGATGATACCAACATCGGTCTTGCCCAGATGCTCCTGGGTCCGGTCCTGGATCGCGCCCATGCTCTCAACCGCCCACTGATCGTGCACGTTGATATCAAGGCCCATGCCCGTATACGTCTCGTTCGCCTGTTCATCCGGATCATAACCGTAATTGTTAGCGGCGTTTTTCAGCGGCGCATAGTCCGGCAGGCGATGTTCCTTCAGCCGTTGTTCGCGCATCAGCGTCTTGTTCACCGGATCACCGAAACTGGTGAACATGGAGAACCAGTAGCAATTGTGGTCGTCCACGGGCACATGCCACTGGGTAATGGTCATTTCCCGGCTCATCGGGATGCAGATCGCCTCGGGGAAGATCTGGTTGGTGACCCGCACATGGGTACGCCCGTCGCCAAGATGGCGCAGCGCGGTCAGCCGCAACCCATAGTCGGTTTCGTCCACGTTGATCTCGGGGCGGGGAAAGTCGCGCAGCAGCTTGGTCATCGGGATTTCGGTATTCGCCGCCTTGTCGCGGAACTGTTTGCCATAGCTGTCGGCGGGGTCTTCATCCTGGAGAAAGCGGTGCAGGAAGGAGGCGTGCGCCGGGTCGATACCGACCTCTAGCGCCTGCAGCCAGTTGCACTGCCACAGCCCCTTGAAGGCAAAGACGTGGGTATCGGGGGCGCGGAAACAGTCGAAATTGGGGAAGGCCGGCGGCGTACCCGGCCCCATGTAGGCCCAGACGATGCCGTTCTTTTCGACCACCGGATAGGAGGTCGAGCGGATCTGTTCGTGCATGCGGCTGCCTTCGGGTTCGCCGGGCTGTTCGACGCATTGGCCGGTGCGGTCGAAATGCCAGCCGTGGAACGGGCAGCGCAGCCCGTTGTCCTCCAACCGGCCATAGCACATGTCGGCGCCGCGATGCGGGCAGTGGCGCCCGATCAGGCCCAGTTCGCCGCTGCTGTCCCGGAACAGGACCAGGTCCTCTCCCAACAGCCGGACCGGCACCACGGGGCGCCCGGTCATCAACTCGTCGCTGAGCGCGGCGGGTTGCCAGTAGCGGCGCAACACCTCACCGGCATCGCTGCCGGGGCCAACGCGGGTCAGGCTGTCGTTCAGTTGCTGGCTGATCATATCGGGCCTCTCGAGCTTGCGAATGTGCTTGCGTGATGTTCGTATATCGCGCATACTATATTATATACGAACACATTTCCTGCTCTCACCCGTCCTGTCAAGTCGGCAGGCAGAAAGCTTGCCTGTGCCGGACACCCAGGACCGCAATATCGCCGCCACCTTCGCCAAGGGTCTGCGCGTGCTCGAAGCCTTTGACGGCAGGCCCGCGGCCCTGACCGTGGCGGACATTGCCCGGCGCACCGGACAGGACCGCGCCGCCGCGCGGCGCGGCGCGCTGACGCTGGTCGCCACCGGGTACCTGCAGCAGACCGGGCGCGCGTTTGCCCTGACTCCCAAGGTTCTGACGCTGGCCGGCGGATATCTGCAGGCGAACCAGTTCGGGCGCCGGGTGCAGCCGGTTCTGAATCACCACGCCGCCGCCATCGGATCGGAAATCACCCTGGCGACACGGGACGGCGACGCCGTGCTGCTGCTCGCACAGTCCACGGTATTGGACGGGCCGGTGTCGCAGGGTTTCACCCCCGGCAGCCGCCTGCCCTTGATGCACACCAGCCTTGGCCGGATGCTGTTGGCCGAAACGACGCCGGAGCGTGCGGAGCGCCTGATCGAAACCGCGCCCCTGCCCCGCCATACAGCGCAGTCGCTGGCCGAACGGGACTCCATCGGACAGCGGGTTCAGGCCATCCGGCAGGACGGCTATGCGGTCACCGACAGCGAATTCGAACCCGGCATCGTGGGTCTGGCGGTGCCGGTCAGCGGACCGGCCGAAACGGTGATCGGGACATCCAGCGCACGCGGGCGCGGCGACCCGGAGAATCTCGATCGGCTGTTGCGCGGGCTGCAGAACTGTGCCGCCGAATTGCGCCAGAGCATGGCCGACACTGCGGTCTAGACGTCAGTTCAGCCGGACGAGGCCGCTTCCGTTCCAGTAATACTGGAACTCGCAATCGGTGGTGCCAAAAACCTTGCGGCAGGCCGACAGACCGCCGTACATGCCCACCCCCATGTTACCATTGGTCAGCGGGAACAGCCGCGCACCCAGCGCCAACAGGCCTTCGGGCCGCTGTTTTCGCGGGAACAGGCTGCTGAGGAACACATCGACCGAGCAATTCGACGCGCCGCAATAGGGATAGGGGGTCGGCCCGGCACAGCGCACCCCGCGCCAGTCGAGGACCACGTCCTCGATGCCGTCGCCGTCGATCTCGCCGAACAGGAACGCATCGCTCTGGTCCAGCACCCCGACCTTGCAGCCGGCGAGGATATGCGCATGGGCCGCCTGCCGCATTGCGGTCCTGTCGGGCGCCGGGGCGGTTCCGGCCCATGGCAGGCCGATGGCGGCGAACATCGACCGGCAATAGGTCGTCAGCTGGCCCAGCGCATCTGAAAAGCCGCGCGCGGGCACGATGTGGCTGCCCTGATCCGACCGCATTTCAAAGCTGGTCTGCGCCGCGATGGCGGCAAAGACCGGGTCCTGCGCCGGGACATTGGTTTCCCATGTGTTGAACAGTTCGTTCCATATGATCGGCGGTAACCGGTACCCGGTGGTTCCGATCACGATCAGGACATCCTGACGCCCGGCCAGCTGCGGCCCGGGCGGGCCGATGTCGGTGTCGCTGAGGTACAGACGAAAAGCGTTTCGCCCGGTTATGTCGGGTTCGTTGTTACCGGTCTGGGCCCCGGACAACCCTTGCGGCGAGCGTTCGCCGCACACCAGCGTGAACCCCGGCCCGTCAATCGGGCTGAGCGCGCCGGTGAAATAGGACCCGTCATCGTAGCTGTTGGTGATCCAGTCCTGCGCCGCCGCCGCCCGTGCAACCAGCATCAGCCCCACGATGGCCAGACACCGCAGCGCCGCCCTTGTCACGGCTGCAACACCCATTTGCCCTCGGCGGATTTGCACAGGCGCGTGCGGATTTCCCGGCCTTGCGTGACCCCCTTGGGGTGCACCATATGCACCAGCGAGGCGCAGCCCTGCTGCATCGCGGCCAGCCGAGCGACGCCATACGACCCGGATTCCGGATTGGACCACGATTGTTCGCCGCCGACACGCGGGCTGGCCACGTCATAAAGCTGCCGCCCGGCCTCTCCCATCAGGGAAAAATCCTCGGGGCTGAGCCCTGTGTTAGAAAGGATGCGCGACAGGGTCTGCGCGGCGGCGGGGCCGCTCGTCATCGTCGCGGTCAGCCCGGCGGCCAGAAGAGCGGCGGTAACCAGTTTTTTCATTTTGGCATCCTGAACAAATCTGCGGTTTCCATGCTGTTACACCCTGCATCCTGCCTTGTCCAAAGGGCCGTGCCAACCGCCGGAAAACGGTAGCGGAGCGGACCAATTCGCGCAACTGGCCGTTTCGGGCTTCACAGTGCGCGCTGAATTTGGTCAAACAGAGAGGCGGCGGTTATCCAAGGGAGTGCACCGGATGAAGAAAATGGCGCTGATTGGCCTGATGGCCCTGTCCGGCTGTGCCGAACTGACCGCACCGCAGCTGTTTGGCGGCGACGTCGTGGCGAAACAGGTCAATGTCATGGGCCGCACATGGACGGTCTGGCAGGATGCCGAGGACCGCACCAAGGCCAGGGCGCAGCGCGACAACAACAACCTCAACCCCTATGGCCCGCCGGCGGTTCCGCGTGTGGTGCAGGCCTCGCGCGCGATGCAGGCGGCGACCGGCTGCACCCCGATCCGATCGAGCATGTATTCCAACGACATGGGCCAGTTTTACGCCCAGCTCAGCTGCCCCGCCAGCACCGCGCCGCAGGGCTGATCCCGCCGGAAAACGTGATGTTCCGGCGGTGTTGTGAGCGCCGGGAACTCCTGCAATAGCTGTGCCATGAAACTTGCGATCAACGGATTCGGACGGATCGGCCGCACCATCCTGCGCCAGATCCTGACCCGGCCCGACCGGGCCGGTGTCGAGGTGGTGCTGATCAACGATATCGCGCCGCTGGAGAGCTGCGCCTACCTGTTTCAATACGACAGCACCTATGGCCCCTTCCCCGAGCCGGTCACCACGCAGGATGCGGCGCTGAATGTCGCCGGGCGACGGATCGCGGTCAGCCACCATGCCGACCTGCGCGCGGCCGACCTGACGGGCGTCGACGTGGTGCTGGAGTGCACCGGCATCGCGCGCACCTCGGACGTGGCGGCGCGCGGGCTGCAGGCCGGGGCCGCGCGGGTGCTGATCTCGGGTCCATCGCCCGCCGCCGAGGTAACGGTCGTGCTGGGCGCGAACGAGGACCGGCTGGGCGATGCCCGGATCGTCTCCAATGCCTCGTGCACCACCAATGCGCTGGCGCCCCTGCTGCGCGTGATCGACACGATCGCCGGCATCGACCGGGCGCATATGACCACGATCCACTGCTATACCAACAGCCAGCCGCTGGTGGATGCGCCGCGCGGGGCTCTGGCCCGCAGCCGCGCCGGGGCGATGTCGATGGTGCCGACAACCAGCAGCGCCACCCACCTGATCGACACCGTGCTGCCGCATCTTGCCGGCCGCGTCAGCGGTGCGGCCCTGCGGGTGCCGACGGCCAGCGTGTCGGCCGTGGATCTGGTGGCGCAGCTGGGCCGCGACATGACCTGCGAAGGGTTCACCGCCGCGCTGGCCGGGGCCGTCGACGCGTCGCCGGTGATGGGCCGGACCGACCTGCCGCTGGTGTCCTCGGACCTGCGGTCGCGGCCCGAATCAATCGTGCTGGCCACGCCGGAAACCCGCATGACGGGGGCCAGACAGGTGCGCGTTTTTGGCTGGTATGACAACGAATGGGGGTTTTCCGCCCGCATGCTGGATGTCGCCGCCCGGATGAGCGGCAAGACCGCCACCTGAATTACCCGACGAAAGTTGCTGAAATCGCTGACGATAAACGCAGACCGGGACGTTGATCCGACAAACCGCGAATTGCCGGTGGTCACGTCGGCCCCTCCGCGCTACGTGACACAGGTAATGGGCGTGAAAACCATTCAATCTCTACCATATGATGTGGTATTCGGGATGTAAGAGCTAAGTTGTTGATGCGCTGGGATGGCTTTCCGGGCATGCTGTTGTGGTTAGGGAGCAGGTCATGACGTCAAGAAACCGGGTGCAAACCGCGTTGCGGAACACTCTGTTTGGCCTGTTTTTGACGGCCGCGGCCACGGCTGCGGACGCTTATGAAACCGCGCTGACCGCGCCCGGTGCGCCAGAGGAGTTGCAGGAGCGGCTGTCGGGGGCCTCGGCGGTGATGGGCGCCGAAGCCAGCGGCCTGACAACGGTGCAGGAACTGCTCGCCGCCGCGCTGTCGGATTATCGCACCATGGTTCAGGTGCTCTATGACGAAGGCTACTTCAGCCCGGTGGTGAACATCCGTTTGGATGGGCGCGAGGCCGCCTCGATCCAGCCGCTGTACCTGCCCGCGCAGGTCGGCAAGATTGAAATCACGGTCCAGACCGGCCCGA
Source organism: Seohaeicola saemankumensis (assembly GCF_020171285.1). GTDB lineage: Bacteria > Pseudomonadota > Alphaproteobacteria > Rhodobacterales > Rhodobacteraceae > JAIUZI01. Next base: position 368,458 of record NZ_JAIUZI010000001.1, on the reverse strand, counting down.
AGTTTGTGTTTGGCCGCGCCGATGTCGGACCGCTGGCGCCGGGCACCGAGATACCGCAGACCTATCGGTCGGGCGCGACCGCCACCACAGGCGCGATCCGCGATGCCGCCTCGGCCGGGGTGACCGGCTGGCGCTATGCCGGGCACGCCAAGGCCAGGGTCGGCGATCAGAAGATCACCGCAAACCACCTGAAATCCCGGCTGGATGCCGATATCCGCCTGTCCCCCGGCCCGCGTCTGCGGTTTGGCAAGATGACCCTGACCGGGCAAAGCGATGTCAGACCGGAATCGATCCGCGCGATCGCGGGCTTTCCCACGGGCGAAGTGTACGATCCCGACAAGCTGCAGAAGACGGCCACCCGCCTGCGGCGCACCGGTGCGTTTTCGACCGTGGCGCTGCGCGAGGCGGAAATCCCCAATGCCGACGGCACGCTGGACGTCGAAGCGACCTTTGAGGATCTGCCCAAAAGGTACCTGTCGTTCGGTGCGGAACTGTCGTCCAGCGAGGGATTGGACCTCAGCGCGATCTGGATGCACCGCAACCTGTTCGGCGGCGCCGACCGGTTCCGGTTCGAAGCCCGGATCGGCAACATCGGCGGATCCGAGGACATTGACGGGCGCCTTGCCGTGCGTCTCGACCAGCCCGACAAGCTGGGCCCCGACGACAGCCTGTACTACACCTTTGAAATCGAGCGGCTGAACCGCGAACATTTCAGTTCGTGGCGGACCGTCGCGGGCGTCGGTGTGCGCCGGGTGTTCTCGGATTACCTGTACGGCGAACTGGCGCTTGCCGCGTCCTACTCTGTCGCCGACGACGCCTTTGGCACGGACCGCAAGTTCAGATATGTCGCCCTGCCGGGCAAGCTGGAGTGGGACCGCCGCGACAACCCCGTCGATGCGCGCAACGGCTTTTTCGTGAGCGCGCAACTGACGCCCTACGCCGGGATCTCGGGCACCGAATCTGGCGCGCGGGCCTATGTGGACGGGCGCGGGTACATGTCTCTGGGTGCGTCGGGCCGGGTCGTTCTGGCCGGTCGGCTGCAGGTCGGCTCCATCGTCGGATCATCGCAGGCCGGCACCTCGCCCGACCTGCTGTTCTTTTCCGGCGGGGCCGGGTCCGTGCGCGGGCAACCCTACGAATCCCTCGGCATTCCGGTGCCGCCGGCCAGCGATATTGCCGGTGGCCGGTCGTTTCTGGGCGCATCGATGGAACTGCGCGGCCAGATTACCGAGAAAATCTGGCTGGTCGGCTTCTACGACTACGGCTCCGTCGATGCCGACAGTTTCGTCGACACCAATTCGCCATACCACTCCGGCGCCGGGCTTGGCGTGCGCTATGATCTGGGCGGATTTGGGCCGATCCGGTTCGATCTGGCCTATCCGGTTGACGGGAGCACCGGCGACGGGCTGCAATTCTATATCGGCATAGGACAGGCATTTTGAGACGCGCACTTGCATATACCCTCGCGATGGCCGCCTGCCTTTCCGGCCCGGTGGCGGCGCAGGACACCGAGGAGGAAGAATCCGGCGGCATGCTGGTCAACTTCCTTCAGGACACGCTGTCGGGTGACAACCGGCAGATCAGGGTGGTCGGCCTCGAAGGCGCGCTGAGCGCCCGCGCCACCATTCAGGAACTGACCGTCGCCGATGACGACGGCGTCTGGCTGACAATCTCGGGTGCGGTGCTGGACTGGAACCGGCTGGCGCTGGTGCGGGGCCGGTTCTCGGTCAATGCGCTGAGCGCCGAAGAGATCATCGTCGCCCGCAAGCCCAAGCCGACGCCCGCCCCGGCCGAGCTGCCGACGGCCGAGGCGCAACCGTTCCAGGTGCCCGAACTGCCGGTGGCGATCGAACTGGGCGAGATCCGTGTCGACCGGTTCGAACTGGGCGAGCCGCTGATCGGCAAGGCGGCGGAACTGTCGATTGCCGGGGCGCTGACCCTGGCCGACGGGGCGCTGGATGCCAACATGGCGATCAAACGGCTGGACCGGCCCGGCGACGAGATCGACCTGATCGCGAAATTCGCCAATGAGACCAGTCAGATCGACCTTGATCTGAAAGTGGTCGAGGACGCCGGCGGGCTGATTTCGACCGTCTTGAAGATGCCGGACAGCCCGCCCTTGTTGCTGACCGCCAAGGGCAGCGGCCCGGTCACCGACTTCACCGCCGACATCACGCTGGCCACCGAGGATGCCGAACGTCTGGCCGGACAGGTCCGCCTGCAGGAGGTGCCTGCCCCGAACGCCCCGTCCGGGGCAGACGCCGACAGCGGCGCAGAACCGGCAAAGGGCAGTATCGCCTTTACCGCCGGGCTGCAGGGGGACGTGACCCCGATGCTGCCCGAAGATTACCGCAGCTTCTTTGGCGTCAGTACGGTGCTGGATGTGGCCGGACGCCGCGACCCCGACGGGCGGCTGGAAATCGCGCGGCTGACGCTCGGGTCGGACGCGTTGACCCTAGATGGTACCCTGGCGCTGGCGGCGGACGGGACGCTGGAGGCCATCAAGGCCAGTGGCGGCATCACCCCGCCGCAGGGAGACGCGGTTGTGCTGCCCCTGACCGGTCCGCGCACCACGCTGGGCCGGGCCGGGTTCAAGCTCGACTTTGACACTGCGCAGGGCAACGCCTGGGATTTGGCTCTGACCGCCGATCGTTTCGCACAGCCCGACCTGAAGCTGGAGCACGCCGAAGTGACCGGCAAGGGCACCCTGGAACAGACCGAAGGGTTCAACCTCGACGGCGATCTGCAGGCGGCGCTGGCGGGGCTGGTTTTTGCCGACGATGCGCTCAATCAGGCGGTCGGAACGGACGTCAGGCTGGCCGGTCATTTCGCGACGCCGCAGAGCGGTGTTCTCGACCTGCGCGATTTTACCCTGCGCGGCGCGGGGTATTCCGCCGATCTGGACGGACGGATTTCCGGGCTCGACAGCGGCTTTCACATGGATGGCGACGTCGGTGTCGAAGCGCGCGACCTGTCGCGCTTCGCGGCACTGGCGGGTCAGGATATCGCCGGTGCGGTCTCGGCGCGGATGAGCGGACAGGTGGCGCCGCTGAACGGCACCTTTGACATGGTTCTGGACGTCACCGGGCAGGATCTGAAGGCCGGGATCGAACAGGCCGACGCGCTGCTGCCGGGGACCACGACGCTGCATCTGGACGCGGCGCGCGATACCACGGGCACGGACATCCGCGCCTTTACCCTGAACGGCACCGCCGTGGATGCCAATGCCAAGGGCAAGATCAGCAGCACCGACAGCGACCTGACCTTCCGCGCGGCGCTGGACGACGTGGCGCGGGTCACGCCGCTGGTCTCGGGGCCGGTGACCCTGGCCGGCGATGCCCGGCAGACCAGCGGGCTGTGGGACGCGAAACTGGATCTGAACGGCCCGGACAGCTCCTTTGTCCGGCTGGACGGCACGCTTGATCCCAAGACATACCAGTTCGATGGCGACGCCGAGCTCTCCGCCAGCGACATATCGTGGTTCGCCGAGCTGGCGGGCCGGGACATCGCCGGATCTGTCAGGGCCAATCTGTCCGGCAAGGTGGCGCCGCAGGATCTGACCTTTGACGCGGTTCTGGACGTCACCGGTCAGGATCTGAAGGCCGGGATCGACCAGGTCGACGCGCTGATCACGGGAACCACCACGCTGCACCTGGACGCCGCGCGCGACACCGCCGTCACCAACATCCGGGATCTGACCCTGGACGGCACCGCGCTGGACGCCAATGTCAAAGGCCGGCTCAACAGCACCGACAGCGCGCTGACCTTCCGCGCCGGTCTGGACGATCTGGCGCGGGTGACAACGCTGATCTCGGGCCCGCTGTCCCTGACAGGCGACGCGCAGCAGGACGGCACACTGTGGGATGGCGAGGTCAGCGTCAAGGGGCCCGACAGTTCGTACGCCAACCTGTCGGGCACGCTTGATCCCAAGGGCAACGCAGATGTGACCTTTGACGCGATGCTGGACCGGCTGGAACGGTTCGTGCCCGAATTCGCCGGTGCGCTGCGGGCCAAGGGCAAGGCGATCCGCCAGAACGGCACATGGACAATCGACACGCAGGCCGAAGGACCGGCCCAGATCACCGCCGCCGTGGCCGGAACCTATGACGAAACATCGGGTAATGCCGATCTGACCGCAAAGGGCCAGGTACAGCTGGGCGCGGCCAACCTGTTCATCTCGCCCAACTCGGTGCAGGGCACCGCCGCCTTTGACCTCGCCGTCAGGGGGCAGCCGTCACTGGATGCGGTCAGCGGGACCATCACCACCTCAGGCACGACCTTTGCCATTCCCTCGATCGCCCAGACCATCGACCCCATCGGCGCGACGGTGACGCTGGCGGGCAGCCAGGCCAATATCCTGGTCAACGGCGGCCTGCCCGCCGGGGGCGGTTTCCGCGTCAGCGGACCGGTTGCGCTGTTGCCGCCCTTTGACGGCCGGCTGACCATCCAGATCCTGCAGATGGTGCTGACCGACAACATCAGCTTTACCTCATCGGCCAACGGGCAACTGGTGTTTGCCGGGCCGCTGGCGGGCAATGCCAACCTGTCCGGCCGCATTGATTTCGGCGAAACCGAGATCAATCTGAACGCCGTCTCCGGTGCCGTCGGCGCCGCGCCGATCCCGGATATCCGCCACACCGCGGAACCCGGGCCGGTCTATGCCACCCGTGACCACGCCGGGCTGACCCAAGTGACCAAGAGCGGCAGCGGCCCGGCCATCGGGCTGGATGTCGAACTGGTCGCGCGGAACAGGGTGTTCGCAACCGGCTTTGGCCTGAACGCGGAACTGGGTGGCGATCTCAGGATCGGCGGCACCACTTTGCGGGTGGAGCCGTCGGGGCAGATCGAACTGATCCGCGGCAACCTCGACCTGCTGGGGCGCCGGTTGAAGCTGACCAAGGGTCTGATCACATTGCAGGGCGACCTGACGCCGTATGTCGAGTTTGAATCGGCCACCGCGACATCCGACGGCACCGCCACGATCGAAATCACGGGCCCCATGAATTCGCCTACCGTCAATGTATTTTCCGAGCCCGAGCGCCCCTCGGAAGAGGCACTGGCGATGCTGTTGTTCGGCAACCGCGCCTCGGACATCTCGCCGTTCCAGATCGCCCAGATGGCGGCATCGCTGGCCACCCTGCGCAGCGGCGGCAAGACACAGAAGAAGATCAAGGATGAAACCGGGGTCGACACGGTGGACATCGGCAGCGACGGCGCCGGTGGCGGCCGCCTAGGCGCCGGCGCCTATCTGGCGGACAACCTGTATACCGACGTCACGGTCAACACCAAGGGCGAGACCGAGCTGAACCTCAACCTCGATGTCTCAGAGTCGCTGACCGTGCGCGGCACCGTCGACAACGCGGGGGAAACCGGTATCGGCTTCTTCTTCCAGCGCGATTACTAAAGCGGCGACCCCGGAACATTCGGGGTAGGCAGCCGCAGACGAAGTCCCCATGATGCGCCCTGACAACGATCAGGGAGGCGCGGCGTGTCCTTTACCACTCGCCCGGAAATCACCGGCACCTTCGGGGTGGCCACATCGACGCATTGGATCGCCTCGGCGGTCGGGATGCGGATGCTGGAACAGGGCGGCAACGCCTTCGACGCCGCCGTGGCGATGGGGTTCACCCTGCAGGTGGTGGAGCCGCATCTGAACGGCCCCCTGGGCGACATGCCGGCGCTGATCCGCCCGGCGGGGGCCGAGACGCCGACGGTCATCTGCGGCCAGGGCAGCGCGCCGGCGGGCGCAACCATCGCCCATTACCATGATCAGGGGCTGGAGATGATTCCCGGATCCGGCCTGCTGGCCACGGTGATCCCAGGCGCCTTCGATGGCTGGATGCTGATGCTGCGGGATCACGGCACGATGGAGCTGCGCGAGGTTCTGGAACCGGCGATCCATTATGCCCGCCACGGCCACCCTGTCCTGCCCCGGGTCACCGGGGCCATTGCCGCGCTGGCCGACTTCTTTCGCAGCGAATGGCCCACCTCCTTTGCGACCTGGTTGCCCGGCGGCGCGCCCCCTGCCCCCGGCGCCCTGTTCTGCAACCCCGATCTGGCCGACACATGGGATCGCCTGCTGCGAGAGGCGGCCGCTGGCGGAACCCGCGAGGCGCGGATCGAGGCGGCGCGCGGCGCGTTCTATCGCGGGTTCATCGCCGAAACCATCGACCGTTACCTGCGCGACGCCTGCGTGATGGACGCCGCGGGCGAGCGGCGCAAGGGCGTGCTGACGACCCAGGACATGGCCGGGTGGCAGGCCACCTACGAAGCCCCGCTGAGCATCGACATGCGCGGCTGGCGGATCTGGAAATGCGGCCCCTGGACCCAGGGCCCCGCGCTGCTGCAGACGCTGCGGCTGCTGGACAGCCCCGAGCTGCCGGACCTGGCCAGCGACGGTGGCGTTCACCGCGTGACCGAGGCGATGAAGCTCGCCTTTGCCGATCGCGAAGCCTATTACGGCGACCCCGATCACAGCGCCATTCCGATGGAGCGGCTGCTGTCGCCCGCCTATGCCGACAGCCGCCGCGCGCTGATCGGGGCGACGGCCAGTCTCGACCAGCGGCCGGGCCGGATCGAGGGGTTTGACCATCAGGTGCGGGCCGCCCTGCAGCGGGCCGCGCGCACCCCCGAATCCGCCGGAGCGGGCGCGGGCGAACCGACCATGGCGCATCTGACCGACAGGCGCGGCGACACCGTGCATCTGGACGTGATCGACCGCTGGGGCAACGCGGTCTCGGCGACGCCCTCGGGCGGCTGGCTGCAGTCGTCTCCGGTGATCCCCGGACTGGGGATGCCGCTGAACAGCAGGGCGCAAATGTTCTGGCTGGACGAGGGGTTGCCCAGTTCGCTCGCGCCCGGGCACCGGCCCCGCACCACGCTGACGCCGGGCATGGCGCGGCGGCCCGACGGCAGCCTGCTGGCCTTTGGTACACCCGGCGGCGATCAGCAGGACCAGTGGCAGCTGATCTACCTGCTGCGGCTGATGCAGGGGCAGATGAACCTGCAGCAGGCGATCGACGCGCCGCTGTTTCACACCAGCCATTTCCAGGGGTCGTTCTATCCGCGCGTCACCCGGCCCGGTCACCTGATGGTGGAACCCCGGCTTGGCCCGGATGTCATCGAGGCGCTGCGGGCGCGCGGGCACCGGGTCGAGGTTGCGCCGGACTGGTCGGTCGGGCGGCTGACCGCTGCCCAGCGGGATCCGGACGGCCTGTTGCGCGCGGCCGCCACGCCGCGGCTGATGCAGGCCTATGCGGTAGGGCGTTGATTGCCCGCGATCCGAGCAGCACCGAGCAGCGCCGCGCCATCGTCCGAGATGACCCTGACCGGCACCTGTTCCACCTGTTCGAGGAACCGCCCCGGACGCGTGAAGGATTGCAGGAAAACCGCGCTGGCAGAAGTACTTAGCACCCCGCGCGCGACGCTGCCGGCAAAGTAGATGCCGCCCATCGGCAGGTAGTAATAGACCAGTTCCCGCGCCAACAGCCCCATCAGCCGCGCCACCAGATCCACGGTGCGGGTCTCGGCCGACGGCCGGGCCGGGTCGTAGTCCGCCAGGATCGCCTCGCCGGGGCGGTCGCCCCAGCCGGTGAGCAGCCCGTAGAGGCGCGACAGGCCCCGGCCCGAGAAGATGTCCTCGTTGGTGGTGATCGCACCGGCCTTGTCGCCCAGCACGTCGCGCAGGACGCGGGCGACGCGGTCGGGCAGGCTGGCGTGGCCCAGTTCTGCCTCGAACACCACCGGGCCCGCCGCGCTGTCACGCACGAGACAGACGTTGAAGCCGGTGCCCATGCCAACCACAAGCTGTTGCCCGCCCGTCGCCGCCCTGCCGCGCAGGTGCCTGAGCTGGTCACCGCCCAGCACCGACAGGGCATAACCCTGGGCCACCAGATCATTGGTCAGCCGCACGTCATCGCCTGATGGCAGCGACAAAACATCTGCAACTTCAATGGGTTCCACGACCCAATTGCGGTTCGTCAGTTCCGCCCGCCCGCCGGTGACCGGCCCGGCGATGGCAATGCAGCAGGCGGTCAGCCGCCCCCCGGGCCGCGCCGCGAGGTAGGCGCGCAGCAGGTCGTTGAAACTGGCATGCGCATCGTTGGCGATGCGGGTCTGGCGCTGCAGATGCGCGCCGTCCCAGACCGCGAGCCGGGTGTTGGTGCCGCCGACATCGGCCACCAGACAGGCGGTTTTGCCGGTCTCGGGCGCGTTTGTCACTGCCGCTTGCCCCGCCATGCGTCAGCCTTCCGTCGCCGAAGCCTGGCCCGGCTGTTTGCCCAGAATGATCATGCCGAGCAGGTCGTCATCGGTCACATCATCGACATCGACGGTGCCCACCAGCTTGCCATTCTTCATCACGCTGGCCCGGTCGCAGAGCTCCATCACGTCGTGAATATCGTGACTTATCAAGAAGATACCGATGCCTTCGGACTTGAGCTGGGTGATCAGTTCCGACACCATCTGAGTCTCGTGCGGACCCAGCGCGGCGGTGGGTTCGTCCATGATGAGGATGCGTGCGTTGAAGTAGACGGCGCGGGCGATGGCGACCGATTGGCGCTGCCCGCCCGACAGCGCCGAGACCGGTTCCGAGAATTTGGCGAAGTTCGGATTGAGCCGCGCCATGATCTTGCGGGTCTCGGCCTCCATCGCGTCCTCGTCGACCAGACCAAAGGGCGTCACCAGCTCGCGCCCCAGGAAGAGATTGGACGCCGCATCGAGGTTATCAGCCAGCGCAAGTGTCTGATAAATTGTCTCAATATTGTGACGGCGGGCGTCGCGGGGGTTGTGGATTTCGACCCGTTCGCCATTGATCCGGATCTCGCCCGAGTCCGCCTTGTAGGCGCCCGACAGCATCTTGATCAGGGTCGATTTACCGGCGCCGTTGTGGCCCAGAAGGCCCACGACCTCGCCCGCGTGGAGGTCGACGCTGACGTGATCGACCGCGTGGACCCCGCCAAAGGAAATGCACATGTCGCGCATCTCGACCAGCGGCGTGTCGGCTTTTGTCCGTTTTGTACCGGTCATTTCGCCCCCTCTTTCCGTTTTGTACAAACCATTTTCACGCCTCTCCGGTCCGTTTGCGGTAGAGAATGTCGATCAGCACCGCCAGCACCAGCACCGCGCCGACGACGATGTTCTGCAGCGGCGCATCGACGCCGACCATGGCCATGCCCGATTGCAGCGACTGCATGATCAGCGCGCCGAGAATGGCGCCGTGGATGGTGCCCGCCCCGCCGGCCAGCGCGGTGCCGCCGATGACGGCCGCCGCGATCACGCGCAATTCGTCCAGCGTGCCGATGTCGTTCGAGTGATTGGCCAGACGCGCCGAGGCGACCACGGCGGAGATCGCGCAGAGCGCGCCCATCAGGGCAAAGATCTTGACCGTCAGCAGCCGGGTGTTGATGCCGCTGAGTTCCGCCGCATCCGGGTTGCCGCCGGTGGCGAAGATGTAGCGCCCGAGCCGGGTGCGCCGGGCCAGCACCGTCATCGCCACGGCGATGAAGATCAGCACCAGCACCGAGATCGGGATGCCGTAGCCCTGGGTAAAGCCCTCGGGCATCACCTCGCCGCGTGCTTCGAACATGCGTTCGAGACGGCGGGTGGGAATTTCATAGGCGTTCAGCACCGCGACAAAGCCCAGAATGGCGACGGCGATCAGACCGGCCAGCGCCGCCTCGGCCCAGAGCGGTTTGACGGTGAAGCCATGTTTGATCTTGTTGCGCCGGGCGCCCCAGAGACCGTAGAGCGCGGCGGCCAGCGCCAGCACGCCGACGATCCACGATCCGGTGACACCGAGGGTGCCGCTGATGCCGCCGAATTTGACAAAGGTCTGATCCAGCGGGCCGATGGTCTGGCCGCTGGTCATGTACCAGGCGACGTTGCGCCAGACGAGGAAGCCGCCCAGCGTCACGATGAAGGCGGGGATCGTCAGGTAACCGACAAGATAGCCCTGGAACGCGCCGATCAGCGTGCCGACCAGCAGACCGGCGAGGATGGTGATCCACGGGATCAGCGGGTGACCGAGGCCGAGCCCCAGGGTTTCGGGCAGGATGCGGGTCTGGGTCATCGCCATGACCGCCGAACAGGTGGCCAGCAGCGCGCCGACCGACAGGTCGATGTTGCGGGTCACGATCACGAAGACCATGCCGCAGGCCATGATGGCGACGGAGACGGTCTGGATCGTGAGGTTGAAGATGTTGCGCGGGGTCAGGAAGCGACCGCCGGTGAGCAGGTCGAAGCCGATGCAAAGGACCGCAAAGGCGGCGACCATGCCGAGCAGCCGCAGGTCCAGTTCCAGCATCTGCACCAGGTTGCGGCGGCGGGCCGGGATCGACGTTGGGACCGACGCGGCGGTCGGAGACGTATCTGTATCTGTCTGGGTCATGTCATGTCCTGCGCGGCCCCTGTGCCCCACCCCGGCAAGGGAAGGAACCGGGATGGGGCGGGCCTGCGAGTGGTGTCAGTCGATCAGTTGCAGGGAGCCGGGCCGTTGGTCACGCCCTGACACAGCGCGTCCTTGGTGATCCACTGGGCATCGACCACGGCGGTCAGGTTGTCGCGGGTGATCGGGACCGGGGCGAGGAACATGGCGTTCATCTTGGTGCCGCCGGGCGAGGTCCAGTCCTGAGCGCCGCCGATGGCGTTCATCTTGGTGCCCTTGGCCATCGACACGGCGATCTGGCCTGCCGCCTTGCCCAGGTCGCGGGCGTCTTTCCAGACGCTGACGGTCTGGGTGCCCTTGGCGACGCGGTTCAGCGCGGCATGATCGCCGTCCTGACCCGAGACCGGGATACCTTCCATGCCCTGGGCGGTCAGCGCCGCGACCACGCCGCCGGCGGTGCCGTCGTTGGAGGCGACAACCGCATCGACACCGTTGTCGGTGGCGGTCAGGATCTGTTCCATGTTGCGCTGCGCGTTGGCGGGCAGCCAGCCGTCGGTATAGGCCTCGCCGACGATTTCGATGTCGCCCGCGTCAATCGCGGCCTGCAGCACCTCTTGCTGACCGCCGCGCAGGAAGTCGGCGTTGGGATCGGTGGGCGAGCCCTTGATCATGACATAGCGGCCCTTGGGCGCGGCTTCGAACACGGCGCGGGCCTGCATGCGGCCGACCTCGACATTGTCGAAGGTCAGGTAGAAGGCGCGCGGATCCTCGATCAGCCGGTCATAGCCCACGACCGGGATGCCTTCGTCTGCGGCGGCCTGCACGGCGGGGCCGATGGCCTGGGAATCCTGCGCCAGGATGATCAGCGCGTCGGCGCCCTGGGCGATCAGGCTTTCGACATCCGAGAGCTGTTTCGCCGACGAGCTTTGCGCGTCAGCCGAGATATAGCTGGCGCCATGGGCGTCGAGCGCCGCCTTGATCGCGGCTTCGTCGGTTTTCCAGCGCTCTTCCTGGAAGTTCGACCAGCTGACGCCGATCACCAGATCGTCGGCGATGGCGGCGGTGCCGATCATGGCGCCGGCGATGACCGCCGTCGCGGTTGCGATGAATTTCATAGTCTCCTCCAAAACTGTTGCCGCCCCCGCATTCTTTTGAACCGGCGGAGGTGGTGACTCGATGGTGCTGCATTTTAATTTGAAAATCAAATTAAATCGTCTAGGCTGTGAAAATTCCTGCACGGCCATAGGGGCGAGGTGCGGAAGGGCGTGCGGGCGTTGGGTTGAAAACCCACCCTACGCGGGGTCGGCCAGGGCGCAGCGCCGGGCTGGACAATCCGGTCGCGCGCGCCCTAGGCTGGCACTTGGGAGGTTTGCCGCAAATGGCTGTATTGCAAAGAGAATACGGGCGTCGCGCATTATTGCAGCAGATCCGCCTGTCGGGCCGCATCCCGCGGATCGAGCTGGCGGACAAGACCGGCATCAGCCGGGCCACCGTCACCACGATCACCGCCGAGCTGCTGCAGAGCGGGCTGATCGAGGAGGTGCCGCGCGCCGATGGCGGCGACGCCCGGCGCGGGCGGCCGCGGGTGGACCTGAAGATTCGCGGCGCCGCGCGGCTGGTGGCCGGGGTCAAGATCTCGCAGCACCGGCTGTCGCTGGTGCTGCTCGATTTCGAGGGCAGCCAGCTGGCGACGCTGGAAACCGATCTGCCGGCGCCGGTGCTGTCGCCGCAGCAGATGGCGGAGGCGATCCGCACGGCGGTGGCGCGTCTGGCAGAGACCGCCGGGCGCTCGGTCGAGGAGGTTTCCGGCGTCGGCGTCGGCATCGCCGGGCTGGTGGAGGCGGGCGACGGGTTCGTGCACTGGTCGCCGTCGCTGACCGACCGCAACGTGCAGTTCGGCGCGGTGCTGGCCGCCGAACTGGGCCGCCCCGCCTTTGTCGACAACGACGCCAACCTTGTGGCCGAGGCCGAGCGGCTGTTCGGGCTGGGCCAGTCGCAGTCCGATTTCATCGTCATCACCATCGAATCCGGCGTCGGCATGGGGCTGGTGCTGGGCGGTGAGCTTTATCGCGGCAGCCGGGGCTGCGGCGCCGAGTTCGGCCATACCAAGGTGCATCTGGACGGGGCGCTGTGCCGGTGCGGCCAGCGCGGCTGCCTCGAGGCTTATGTCGCCGATTACGCGCTGTTGCGCGAGGCGGCGATCGTACCCGGCGCCGACCCCACCGCCGAACCCGCAAAACGGCTGGAGGCGCTGCTCAAGGCGGCCCGGTCGGGCGAACCGGCGGCCAAGAGCATCGTCGACCGCGCCGGGCGGATGTTCGCCATGGGTCTGGCCAACCTCGTCAATATCTTTGACCCCGCGCTGATCATCCTGGCCGGGGAACAGATGCAGTTCGACCACCTTTATGCCGACACCGTGCTGGGCGCGATCCGCACCAGCATCGTACAGGTCGACAAGCCACCGCCCGAGGTGGTGATCCACAAGTGGGGCGACCTGATGTGGGCGCGCGGCGCGGCGGCCTATGCGCTGGACCAGGTGTCGGACCTGGCCCTGGCGGAGATGGGCGACCATGCGGCCTGAACTTGGCGCGCTGGTGCTGATGATCGCCGCCCCGGCCGCCGCCGGGCCGCTGTTTGTGCCCGTCGAGGCGCCCGAACACAGCTACGCCGGCGGATGGGAGCATTTCGTCGGCGGCGGTCTGGCCAGCTTCGACTGCGACGGTGACGGGCTGCCCGAACTCTACGCCGCCGGCGGAGCCAACCCGGCGCAGCTGCTGCGCAACCGCTCGGGCGACGGCGCGGTCCGGTTCGAGGCGGCCACGCCCCCTGCCCTGGCGCTGAACGGGGTCACCGGCGCCTACCCGCTGGACATCGACAGCGACGGTTACCTCGACCTGGCGGTGCTGCGGGTCGGGGAAAACCGGCTGCTGCGGGGCGGGCCGGACTGCCGTTTTGCCCCCTTCGCGGACCTCGGGTTCAGCAGCGCAGATCACTGGAGCACCGCGTTTTCCGCCACCTGGGAGACCGGCCGGACCCTGCCGACGCTGGCTTTTGGCAACTACGTCGACCGCGCCGACCCCGATGGCCCGTTCCGCGCCTGCGATGTCAACCATCTCTACCGGCCCGAAGCGGGCGGTTATGGCCCGCCAACACCGCTGGAACCGGGATACTGCCCGCTGTCGATGCTGTTCAGTGACTGGGGCCGCCGGGGCCGCGCCGATCTCAGGCTCAGCAACGACCGGCACTACTATGTGGACGGCGGCGAGGAACAGATGTGGGCGATGGAGGACCCGCCGCGCCTCTTCGGGCCGGACGACGGCTGGCAGAGCCACAAGCTCTGGGGCATGGGCATCGCCGCCCGCGACCTGGACGGCGACGGGCGGACCGAGGTGATGCTCTCCTCGATGGGCGATCAGCGGCTGCAGCGGCGCACCGACCCGACCCGCCCCAGCTATGCCGATGTGCCCTATGATCTGGGCACCACCGCGCACCGGCCCTATGCGGGCGGCGACGGGCGGCCCTCGACCGGCTGGCACGTGGCCTTTGGCGATGTCCAGAACGACGGGCGGGACGATATCTTTATCGCCAAGGGCAATGTCGAACAGATGCCGGGCAGCGCCATGGACGACCCCAACAACCTGCTGATCGCACGACCCGACGGCCGCTATGCCGAGGCGGGCGCGCGCGCCGGCGTCGCCAGCCCGCACCGGGGCCGGGGCGCGGTGCTGGCGGATTTCGACGGCGACGGGCGGCTCGACCTTGCCGTGGTGAACCGCCGCGCGCCGCTGCAGATCTGGCGCAACGTGACACCGGACAGCGGCAGCTGGATCGCGGTGGAGCCGCGCCAGACTGGCATCAACACCCGCGCCGTCGGCGGCTGGATCGAGATCGACGACGGCGCCCTGACCCGCATCCGCGAGATCACCGTCGGCGGCGGCCACGCCGGCGGCAGCGCCGGCCCCGAACATTTCGGGCTGGGCCCGGCCGCCCGGATCCGCCTGCGGGTGATCTGGCCCGACGGCACCGCCTCGGACTGGACGGACCACGACGCCAACCAGACCCTGATCCTCACCCGCTGAGCTGGAATAGACCCCAGGAAAGAGATGAAAGGGCGCGCGCGCTCCGGGCTTCTTCTGTTCGAAAATATCCCAGGGAGTTTGAGGGACAGCGTCCCTCATCAAACCAATGGTGTGCGCCACAGGCGCGCCTTTTACGGCGCTTCGGGTTAAACCCGAAGCGCTCTGGCAGCCCCAAGGAACCGGCGGGACCCGCGTCTAGCGCGCCACCGGCAGGCCGCTCGGCACCGCATCGGGCACGCCCATCCGCCCGGCGAGGCTGGTCGGATCGCTCAGCGCATCGAGAAAGGCCAGCAGGTCAGCGATCTCGGCATCGCTCAGCGTCACCGGCGCCAGTTCGTTGGCCGCGGCGATGGCGGCGCGCTCGGCGGGCGCGCGCATCACCGCGAAATCGCTGTCGAACCCCGGCCCCGGCAGCACCGCCTGCGCCGTGTCGTAGCGCCCCAGCGCCGCCACCGGGTCGAGGTGATGGCGCACCGCGTCCTCGAGCCGGGCATAGGCGCCGGAATGGCCGTAGGGTGCGGTATGGGCAACGTTGCGCAGCGACGGGGTGCGGAAGCGGTAGGCGTCGGCATCCGCGCCGGTGACCCGGATGCGGCCCTGGTCGCGGCTGTGGCGTTCGAACCGCGCCGCCTTGCCCGGCCCGATCTGCGGCATGGCGATGGCGTGAAAGGCGTGATCGGTCTGGAACTGGCCGCCGTGGCAGGCCGAACAGCCCGCCGCGCCGTAAAACAGCGCCATGCCGCGCGCCGCCGGTGCGGGCAGCGGCGTGCCGTCGCGCAGGTAGGCGTCGAAGGGGCTGTTGTCGGCGCGCCATTCGAAGGCCACGAAATCGGCCACCGCGTTAGCGATATCGGCAAAGCGGATCTCGCGCGAGCCGATGACCGCGTCAAAGGCGGCGCGGTACGCCGGGATCGCCTCGATCCGGTCCGACAGGATCGACCAGGCGCCGCCCGGTCCGGTCAGCAGCCCCTGGCGCACGGCCTGGGCGACGTCGTTCTCGGAATAATGCCCGGCCATTTCATCGCCCGAGAGCACCGGGAACATCGCCTGCGCCGAGAGGGCCGAGGCAAAGCCCGCCTCCATGTCCGCGCCCAGCGGCGTGCGGATGCCCGAGGGGCGGGTGGGGTCGGTTTCCAGCCGCCCGTCGTGAAAGAAGGTGGTGAACTCGCTGGCGCCGAGGTTGAAGAGCGCCGGAGAATTGCGCGGGATGCGCTGTTCGGGCGGGTTGGCAGGATCGTGGCTGCGGTCGGGGCCCAGACCGGTGCCGCCATCGCCAAGCCCCAGCGCCACCCCGTCGGAGGTGGCAAAGCGCGGGTGGTGGCAGGTGGCGCAACTCACGGTGCGGCTGCCTGACAGGATGGGATCGAAAAACAGCAGCTGCCCCAGCGCGACCGAGGCCTCCTCTAAGGGTGGAAATCTGGCGTCCGCCTGCGGCAGCGGCCCGGCCGGGGCCGTCTGCGCGCCCAGCGCAAGGACCAGAGCCAGCGCCGTGGCCTGCCGTTTCACGCCGCCTCTCCCGGTGTGATGGTGAGGGTGGTGGTCTGGTGGTAGGGCGCGTCGGGGGTGGCGAGGGTGAGCGGGAATTCAGGTGTGTTGACGGCATTGGGATAGTGCTGCGGCTCAAGGCAGAGACCGGCGTAGGGCCGCAGGGTCTGGCCCGCGTGCGGCGGCGCCTTGGGCGTCAGCCCGGCCCCGGTGTAAAGCTGCACGCAGGGTTGGTCGGTGGTCAGCGTCAGGGTCATGCCGTTGGGTGCGGTGAGGGTGGCGGCGGGCGTACCGCCGTTCAGCACGAGGTTGATGTCGTGATCCGTCAGCCCCACCGCGCGGGGCGTGGTGAAGTCGCAGCCGTGCCGGGCGGCATCCGCGACACGCCCGGTGGGGATCTTGGCCTTGTCGGTGGGGGTGCAGCGGTCGGCGTTGATCTGCAGGCGGTGATCGGCGATGTCGCCCTGCCCCATCAGGTTGTAATAGCTGTGCTGCGCCAGGCTGATCGGCGTGGGGCGGTCGGGGGTCGCCTGCATCTCGTAGCGCAGGGCATGACCGGTGAGCGTGACGGTCACCGCAAGCTGTACCGTTCCCGGATAGCCCTGATCGCCGTGCTCGGAGGTCAGGGTGAAGCGGACCGCGCGATTGCCGTCCGCCTCGCTGTGCCAGATCCGTTTCTGCAGCCCGCCGGGGCCGCCGTGCAGGTGGGTTGGGCCTTCGTTCGCGGGCAGCTGGTAGAGCGCGCCGTCGAGCCAGAACCGCGCCCCCGAGATCCGGTTGGCGACGCGGCCCGCGATCACGCCCATGCTGGTCGGGTGGCGGAGATAGTCCTGCGGATCGGCGTAACCCAGCACCACCGGGACCGGCGCGCCGCCCATCGGCACGCGCCAGTCCTGCGTGATGCAGCCCAGCGACAGCAGCGCAACCGACACGTCGCCGTCGGAGAGCAGGTGACGTCGAAGCGGGGGTGGTGCCATCATACGAACCGGTTGACGTAATTCTCCAGGATCTCCTGCCGGCCCGAGCGCGGTTCGGGGGCGATGTCACCGGACAGCACGCGATCAAAGATACTGTCGAAATCGCTGTCGAGCATGGCGCGGGCGGCGGGGGTTTCCCAGCCAGCGTAGCGGTCTTTCAGGGCCGTTTCCAGCCCGCCGTCCTCGATCATCGCGGCGGCGGCCTTGAGCCCGCGCGCGCAGATGTCCATCGCGCCGACGTGGGCCGCGATCAGGTCGGCGGCGTCCAGCGACTGGCGCCGCAGCTTGGCGTCGAAATTGGTGCCGCCGGTGGTAAAGCCGCCCGATTTCAGGATGTGGTAATAGGCCAGCGCCACCTCTGGCACGTTGTTGGGGAACTGGTCGGTGTCCCAGCCGGACTGGTAATCGTTGCGGTTCATGTCGATCGACCCCAGCATGCCCTCGGCCGCCGCCACCGCGATTTCATGTTCGAACGAATGACCGGCCAGGATGGCGTGGCCCTGTTCGAGGTTCAGTTTCACCTCACCTTCCAACCCGTATTTGCGCAGGATGCCGATGCAGGTGGCGGCGTCGAAATCATACTGGTGCTTCGACGGCTCCTGCGGTTTGGGTTCCACCAGGATGGTGCCCTTGAACCCGATCTTGTGCTTGTACTCGACCACCATGTTCAGGAACCGGCCCATATGGTCCAGCTCCTGGCCCAGATCGGTGTTCAGCAGCGTCTCGTACCCTTCGCGCCCGCCCCAGAGTACGTAGTTTTCGCCGCCCAGCCGGTGGGTCGCATCCATGCAGGTTTTCACCGTCGCGGCGGCATAGGCAAAGACATCCGGATCCGGGTTGGTCGAGGCGCCGGCCATCCAGCGGCGGTGGCTGAACATGTTGGCCGTGCCCCACAGCAGCTTGATCTTGCGGCTGGCCATCTTCTCTTCGAAATAGTCGATGATCGCGGTCAGGTTCGACAGGCTCTCGGCGAATGTGTCGCCCTCGGGGCGAACATCGGCGTCGTGCCAGCAGAAATAGGGCTGGCCAAGGATGTCGAACATGTCAAAGGCGGCGTCGGCCTTGATCCGGGCGGTCTCCATCCGGTCCTGCGGGTGCCAGGGGCGGACAAAGGTCTGACCGCCAAAGGGGTCCTGCCCTTCCCATGCGAAGGAGTGCCAGTAAGCGACGGCGAACCGCAGGTGGTCCTCCATCCGTTTGCCCATGACGATTTCGTCGGGATTGTAATGGCGGTAGGCCAGCGGATTGGCGCTGTCGGGGCCTTCGTACTGGACGGGGGCGATATCGGCAAAGAACGGTTGGGTCATGAGAGAGCTTTCAGGGCTGGGTATGTGGCCGCGTAGGCGGCATAGGCGTCATCGCAGGCGGCGCGCAGTTCGGCGCGGGGCGCGATGGTCTCGGACAGCGGCGGCTTGGTCATCACCTCGGCCGGATCGGCCCCGGTGACGCCGCAGATCGCCAGGCGGGCGGCGCCCAGCGCGGCGCCGAATTCGCCCTGCTGCGGCAGGTCGATGGGCAGGTCGAGCAGATTGGCCAGCAGATCGACCCAGTAGCGTGACCGGGTGCCGCCGCCGATGGCGAGCAGCCGGTCGAGCCGGGCACCGGTGGATTTCAGCGCCTCGAGGTTGTCGCGCAGGGCAAAGCTGACGCCTTCGATGACGGCGCGGGCGAGATCCTGTGGTTCCTGGGCGATGTCGAGGTTGATAAACGCGCCGCGAATGGAACTGTCGTTGTGCGGGGTGCGTTCGCCGGAGAGGTACGGCAGGAACCGCAGCGCGCCGGGGGCCTGCGCATGGGGGCCCAGACCGGCGGTCAGCGTGGCGGGATCCTGACCGGTGATGCGCGAGAGCCAGTTCAGGCTGTCGGTGGCGGCGAGGATCACGCCCATCTGGTACCAGCGATCCGGCACCGCGTGGCAGAAGGTGTGCACCGCGCTTTCGGGGCGCGGGGCAAAACCGTCGCGGGCGGCGAGCAGCACGCCGGAGGTGCCCAGCGAGACAAAGCCGTCGCCCTCGCCCAGCGCGCCGACGCCACAGGCGGCGACCGCGTTGTCGGCGCCGCCGGCAATGACAAGGGTGGTGTCGGGAATGCCCAGTTCGGCGGCCAGATCGCCGCGCACCGGGCCAACGGTGCCGGTGCCTTCGAGCAGCCGGGGCATCTGGTCGGCGCGCATCCCCGATTGCGCCAGCAGGTCATCCGACCAGCAGCGCCCGCCAACGTCGAGCCAGGCGGTGCCAGCGGCGTCGGACATGTCGGTGACCCGTTGTCCGGTCAGCCAGAAGGTCAGGTAATCCTTGGGCAGGAGCACGGTGGCGGTGCGGTCAAAGATGTCGGGTTCATGTTCGGCCAGCCAGGCCAGTTTCGGCGCGGTGAAGCCGGGAAAGACGATGTTGCCGGAGATGTCACGGACGCGCGGGGCGGCGTCGAGCCGGGCGGCCTGGGCATGGCTGCGGGTGTCGTTCCACAAGATGCAGGGGCGCAGCACCTGGCCCTCTGCGTCCAGCAGCGTTGCGCCGTGCATCTGGCCCGACAGGCTGATGCCGCGCAGCCCGGCCATTTCGGCGGGCGCGATCCCGGCCAGCGCGCGCAGGGTCTGGGCGGCGGCGGCGATCCAGCCGGCGGGGTGCTGTTCGCTCCAGCCCGGATGCGGGTGGGTGACGGCGACGGGCGCCTCGGCGCTGTGCAGAACGCGACCGTCGGGCGCCACGAGCAAGGCCCTCACCCCCGAGGTTCCCAGGTCCAATCCGATGTACATGTGCCCTCCCACAGGTCTGGATACCGACTGTCCACTTATTTAATTCAGGTGTCAAATTTAAAATGACGTTCGTACCTCAAAAATCGGCGGACGCCGGACGCCGCCCTGCGAACCATGACGATTATGGCCGCAGATGGCAAACCGGTCTTGCAGCCCGCGCCGCGCCGGTTAGGCTGACGGGAAAAGCAACCGCACGGGACCGGGGATGGCAGGAGCAAGCTGGACGCAGAGACTGCGGGCACGGGCGGAACGGGTCGCGGACCGGCTGCGGCTACGGCTGTCGATCCGGCACCTGCACGGGCCGCGCGATCTGGGCCAGGGTCCCGACGAGGTGACGGTGGTGGCGCTGGTGCGCGACGGGGCCTATTACCTGGACGCGTTTTTCGACCATTACCGGCGGCTGGGCGCGCGGCACTTTGTGTTCTTTGACAACGGGTCCACCGATGGCACGCTGGACCGTATCCGGGCCGAGCCGGGCACGGTGATCGTGCAGTCCAAGCTGCGCTGGGGCCGGTTCGAGAATGATTTCCGCCGCTATGCCGCCGAGACCTATTGCCGGGGGCGCTGGGTGCTCTACGCCGATATGGACGAGATGTTCGATTTTCCCGGCGCGGCGCGGATCGGGCTGGGCGGGCTGGTGCGGTACATGGGCCGGCGGGGCTACACGGCGCTGGTGGCGCAGATGCTGGAGATGTTTCCCGACCGGCCGATCGGCGAGGTCGCCGACCTGACCTATGCGCAGGCGCTGGAGGCGTTCCGGTTCTGCGATCTGGGCGGCATCGTCGATGTGCCCTATACCGACACCGGGCTGATCCATTTTGCCTATTGGATGAAGGACAACCGGATCAGCAACCCCGACATCAGGTTCCTGTTCGGCGGTATCCGCAACAAGGTGTTCGGCGAGCTGTGCTGTCTGAGCAAGCACCCGCTGGTGTTTGTCGGTGAAGGTGTCGAACCGGGGGTGCATCCGCATTGTTCGGCCCATGTCAGCTGTGCCGATTTCACCGCTCTGATCCGGCATTACAAGTTCGCCAACGACCCGCAGGTGCGCGATGCCCGCACGGTGGCGGAACGGTCGGTCCGCCACGGCGAGGACCAGAAGCGGCTGGCAGCCTATGCGCGCGAGGGCGGGCTGACGTTGTATTCAGACGATGCCGTGGTGTTCGAGGGGTTCGATCAGCTGCTCGGGGCCGGGTTCCTGATCGGCTCGCCCGCCTATGATGCGTTTGTGCGGGAGTGGCCCGATGCGGGCTGACGCGGTGGTGATCGGGCGCAACGAGGGCGCGCGGCTGCTGGCTTGTCTGGCCTCGCTGACGGGACAGGTCGGGCGGATCGTCTACGTGGATTCCGGATCGGACGATGGCAGCGCCGAGGCGGCGGCGGCGGCGGGCGCGGAGGTGGTTGCGCTGGACATGTCGGTGCCCTTTACCGCCGCGCGGGCGCGTAACGCGGGACTGGAGCGGCTGAAGGGATCGCAGGCCGAGTTTGTGCAGCTGGTCGATGGCGATTGCACGGTGGATCCCGGATGGGTGGCCACGGCGATGGATTTTCTGGCGGAGGAGCCCGAGGCGGCGGTGGCCTGCGGGCGGCGGCGCGAAGAGCATCCGGAGGCCTCGGTCTACAACCGGCTGTGCGATCACGAATGGGATACCCCGGTGGGCCGGGCGCTGGCCTGTGGCGGCGATGCGCTGATGCGGCGGGCGGCGCTGGAGCAGGTAGGCGGGTTCAATCCCGGACTGATCGCCGGGGAGGAGCCGGAGCTGTGCGTGCGGCTGCGGCAGGCGGGTTGGAGCGTCTGGCGGCTGGACGCCGCGATGACGACGCACGACGCGCGCATTCTGCGGTTTGGCCAGTGGTGGAAGCGGAGCCGGCGGGCGGGCCATGCCTTTGCCGAGGGCGCGGCGCTGCATGGCGCTCCGCCCGAGCGGCACTGGGTGGCGGAAACCAGGCGGGCGCTGTTCTGGGGCGCAGGGCTGCCGGTGGCGATCGGGCTGGCGGGTCTGGTGTCGCCTTGGCTGTGGCTGCTGGCGCTGGTTTATCCGCTGCAGGTGGCGCGGCTGGCGCGGCGTCTGCCGCCGGAGGTGGCGCTGTTTACGGTGCTGGGCAAATTTCCAGAGGCGATCGGGGCGCTGTCGTTTTACGCCAACAGGGCGCGGGGCCGAAAGACGGCGCTGATGGAGTACCGGTGAGCCCGGTCAGCCACGGCGGCGCAGTTTGAGCGCCTGCCCCGCCTGCCCCGGCAGGATCGCGGCGCATTTGGCATAGCGCGGCCCCAGCCGCAGCGGGTCGCCCAGCGCCCGCCACAGCCATTCCAGCCCAGTGCGCCGCATCCAGGATGGCGCACGGCGCTGGCCGCCGCCGATGAAATCAAGCCCGGCGCCGATGCTGGCAAAGCCGGTGGCCGGGGCCGCCGCCCTGCCCCGCGCCGCCAATTGTTCCTGTTTCGGTGCGCCCAGCGCGAGAAAGCAAAGCTGAACCCCGGCGGCGTTCAGGCGGTCGAGGATGGTGTCGGCCTCTGCCCCCATCGGGTCAAAGCCCTGCGGCGGGGCGATTTTCAGGGTGATGTCCAGGCCCGGCACCTGTTCGGCGAGGGTCGCGGCGGCGGTATCGAGCACCTGTGCGGTGCTGCCCACCAGCGCGACGGGCGCGCCTTCGCCAGCGGCCCATTGGCACAGCGGCGTGATCAGGTCGGAGCCGGGCATCAGCGCGACCGGGCGGCGGGCCAGCCGCGACAGCCAGACGATGGGGCGGCCATCGGCGACCACCAGATCCTGCCCGGCATAGGCGCGGGTAAAGGCGGGAGAGGCGCGCATCTTGACCAGGTGGTCGAGGTTGACGGTGGCCAAGGCGAAACCGCGACGGGCGCGGAAGCGGTCGCGCACCTCTTGCTCGAGCGCGGCGCGGGTGGCGACGTTGATGGTGATGGTCTGTCCGCCGAATGTGAACTGCACGCGCCCGTCCTGCTGGTCTGTGACCCGATCCTATGACCGAGATGTACGCGGGCGCGGGCCAAAGCGCCAGATGACAGCCGCCGAACGGGCAGCGAACGGGCGGCGGCGTGGTATCGGTGCCATTGTTTCGCGCGGTCCGGGGCCCCGGCGGCATTGGGCGGGCGACAGCGCGCGGCGCGGCTGCTAAGGTCTGGCCACCACAGGTATACCCCAGGACCAGACCCGCCCCGATGCCCAACGCGCTTGCCTATTTGATGCTGATCATCTGGCCGCTGGCCTGTGTGGTGATGTTCCGCAAGCTGCCGTTTGAACGGGCGATCATCTGGAGCATCCTGGGCGGGTACCTGATCCTGCCGCCAAGCGCGAATTTCGATCTGCCGCTGGTGCCGTCGATGGACAAGGTGTCGATTCCCAGCCTCTGCGCGGCGCTGTGCTGTGTGTACCTGTTCAAGCAGAAGTTCCGCCTGATGCCGGTGTCGCCGGTGGGCAGGATATTGACCGTTCTGTTCGTGCTGGGGGTGATCCCGACGGTTCTGACCAACGGCGATCCGATGATCTTTCGCGCGCTGGAGAACACCTGGCCGATCACCTTTACCACCGGGTACCTGCCGGGGCTGAGCGTGCGCGACCTGTTCTCTGTGATCGCCAATCAGCTGATCGTGCTGCTGCCATTCCTGCTGGCGCGGCAATTCCTGTCGACCGAGACCGGGCTGCGCGAGGTGCTGCTGGCGCTGGTGGTGGGCGGGCTGGCCTACACGATCCCGTCGCTGATCGAGATCCGGCTGAGCCCGCAGATCAACATCTGGGTCTACGGGTTCTTCCAGCACAGTTTCGAGCAGATGATGCGCGAGGGCGGGTTCCGGCCCATCGTGTTCCTGCCGCACGGGCTGTGGCTGGCGTTTTTCCTGATGACCGCGATCCTGGCGGCGGCGGCGCTGTCGCGCACGGTCGAGGGGCCGCAGCGGATGCGGCTGCTGATCGCGACCGGCTATCTGATGGTGGTGCTCTACCTGTGCAAGAGCCTGGCCTCGCAGCTCTATGCGCTGGCGTTCCTGCCGCTGGTGCTGTTTGCCAGCGCCAAGGCGATGATCCGGGTGGCGGTGGTCTGTGCGCTGATTGCGGTGATCTATCCGACGCTGCGCAACACCGGCAAGGTGCCGCTCGACAAGATCCTGGAGCAGGCCGAGGCGATTGACCCGGCGCGCCGCCAGTCGCTGGAGTACCGGTTTGCCAACGAGGAGATCCTGCTGGAGCGGGCCGACGAAAAGCCGTGGTTCGGCTGGGGCGGCTGGGGCCGGAACCTGCTGCGTGATCCCGAGACGGCCAAGATCATCTCGGTTCCGGACGGGCGGTGGATCATCGTGTTCGGCTCGTTCGGCTGGGTCGGCTACATCGCCGAGATGGGGTTGCTGGCGCTGCCGCTGTTCATGCTGGCGTTGCAGACACGCAGCCAGCGGTCGCGCGAGCTGTCCCCCTATGTGGCGCCAATTGCAATCATTCTGGCGGTGACGATGATCGACATGCTGTTGAACGCGACCCTGATCCCCTATACGTGGCTATGTGCAGGGGCGGTTCTGGGATATGCCGAGCGGCTGCGGTATCCGCAGGCCTGGGAGGCCCGGCCAGAGCGATCAGGCCGCAGTCAGATGATCGGCGGCAAGAGCACGCCACGGCGTCGGCGCACCATCCTGTGACGCCCAAAAAGAACCCGGCAATCGGGCCGAAGTCACCAAAGATTGTCCTTAATTGAGCCGCAATGCGGACCGACAATCACCTTTGTACGTGAGATCGCAGCAAACACATTCCATCCCGGAAATGTTTTGTTTTGCGTAAACAATGAATTAAGCTTGGTGGTGGGGGCTGCCGGAAAATGAAACCTGTCGGCGCGCAATGCGGCTGCCTACTGTGGCCGTGGTGTGGTGGGCTGATGTGAACGCTAGTTAGGTCGTTTGGTCAGACTATGGGGAAAAATGGTTCGGTCATGTCGCGCGGCGACATCGCGATTGTCGGGCTTTCGGTCAATGTGCCGGGGGCGGATGACGCGGCGGCCTATTGGGACAATCTGAAGAACGGCATCGCCTCGATCGCGCGGCTGGACGAAGACGCGCTGCTGGCCGCCGGCGAGGATCAGGCGCGCATGGCCGATGCCAACTATGTGCCCGCCGCCGCGCCGCTGGACGGGTTCGACATGTTCGACGCCGAGTTCTTTGGCTTTTCGCCCAAGGAAGCGGCGATCCTGGATCCGCAGCACCGCAAGTTCCTCGAGGTCGCCTGGTCGGCGATGGAGGATGCCGGCCACCCGCCCGAGACCATCGCCGGCCCCATCGGCGTTTATGCCGGTTGCGGCATGGGCAGCTATTTCTATTTCAACATCTGTTCGAACCCGGGGCTGGTCGACGATGTGGGCATGTTCCTGCTGCGTCATACCGGCAACGACAAGGATTTCCTGTCGACCCGCGTCAGCCATGTGTTCGACCTGAAGGGCCCGTCGATCAACATCCAGACCGCCTGTTCGACCTCGCTGGTGGCGATCCACTATGCCTGCAAGGCGCTGCGCGACGGCGAATGCGACATGGCGCTGGCCGGGGGCGTGACCATCGAGCTGCCGCAGGGTCGCGGCTATCTCTACAAGGAAAACGAGATCCTGTCGCCGGATGGCGAATGCCACGCCTTTGACCACCGGGCCGAGGGCACCGTGTTCGGCTCCGGCGCGGGCGCGGTGGCGCTGCGGCGGCTGGAAGACGCGGTGGCCGATGGCGACCACATCTGGGCGGTGATCAAGGGCAGCGCGGTCAACAACGACGGCGCGGCCAAGGCGGGGTACCTCGCGCCGTCGGTGGACGGACAGGCGGCGGCGATCAGCACGGCGCTGGCGGCGGCGGATGTGGCGGCCGAAACGGTGGGATATGTCGAATGCCACGGCACCGGCACCTACCTGGGCGACCCGATCGAGGTTTCGGCGCTGACCGAGGCCTATCGCGAGAGCACGGATGCCACCGGGTTCTGCCGCATCGGATCGGTCAAGACCAACATCGGCCATCTGGACACGGCGGCGGGGGTGGCGAGCCTGGCCAAGGCGGCGCTGGCGCTGAAACACGCGCAGATGCCGCCCAGCCTGGGCTACGAGGCGCCGAACCCGGCGATTGATTTCGAGACCAGCCCGTTTGTCGTCAACGACCGGCTGACCGACTGGGCGGCGGGCGAGACGCCGCGCCGGGCCGGGGTGAATTCGCTGGGCGTGGGCGGCACCAACGCCCATGTGATCCTCGAGGAAGCGCCGGACCGCGCGGCCTCGGAGGAAAGCGATTTCCCGTTTCATGTGCTGTGCCTGTCGGCGCGGAGCCGCGCGGCGCTGGACGGCAACGCGGCGGCGCTGGCGGCGCATCTGCGGGCCAACCCGGACCTGCCGCTGGCCGATGTGGCCTATACGCTGAAAGAGGGCCGGCGCGGGTTCGACAAGCGCCGGGTGCTTGTGGCCGAAACCGCGCTGGAGGCCGCCGAACTGCTGGAACAGGGGGACCCGCGCCAGGTCTTTACCCACGACCGGCTGGGTGCCGCGCCGGATACGGTGTTCATGTTCCCCGGTGGCGGTGCGCAATACCCTGACATGGGGCGCGACCTCTATGAAACCGAACCGGTCTTTGCCGAGTGGATGGACCGGGGGCTGGACCATCTGCAAAAGAGCCTGGATTACGACATCCGGGCGCTGTGGCTGCCCGAACCGGAGGCGCGGGAGGCGGCGGCGGCGGCGCTGACCAAACCCAGCGCGCAGCTGCCGCTGATCATGATCGTGGAATACGCGCTGGCGCAGCTCTGGCAGAGCTGGGGCGTGAGACCGGCGGCGCTGGTCGGTCATTCGATGGGCGAGAACACGGCGGCCTGCCTCGCGGGCGTGATGAGTTTCGAGGACTGCATCGACCTGGTGCTGCTGCGCGGGCGGCTGTTCGACACGGTGCCGGCGGGCGGCATGCTGAGCGTGTCGCTGCCCGAGGACGAGTTGCGGGCGCTGATGGGCGACGATCTGGACATGGCATCGGTCAACGCGCCGCGTTTGTGTGCGGTGTCCGGCCCGCAGGCGGCGCTGGACGCGCTGCTGGAGGCGCGCGAGGTGGATTTCCAGCGGGTCGCCATCGACATCGCGGCACATTCGCGGATGCTGGACCCGATTTTGGGCGAATTCCGTGCATTTTTGCAAAGCCTGGACCTGAAAGCGCCGCAGATCCCAGTGATTTCGAACCGCAGCGGCGCGGTTCTGGGGGCGGCGGAGGCCACTGACCCCGACTATTGGGTCGGTCAGCTGCGCAATACGGTGCATTTCGCCGATTGCATCGCGCATTTGTCGGAGCGCCCCGACCGGGTGTTTCTGGAGGTGGGGCCGGGCAAGGCGCTGAGCTCGCTGGCGCAGATGAGCGAGACGGTGAAACCGGGACAGGTGCTGAGCTCGCTGCGCCACCCGGATCAGGAGATGGCGGACGACGCCTATTTCCTCGGCGTGATCGGGCGGCTTTGGGCCTGCGGGGTCGAGGCCGACTGGCCGCAGATCTGGGGCGAGGCGCGGCGGCACCGGCTGCCGCTGCCGACCTATGCGTTCCAGCGCAGCCGCTATTTCATCGAACCGGGCGCGGCGCAGGTGGCCAGCCCGGCGCAGACCGCGCTGGCGCGCAGCGACGATCTGGCCGACTGGGGCTGGCGGCCGGCGTGGCGGCCACGGCTGGCCGATTGCGATCTGGATGTGGCCGAGGACCTGGGCGAGGCCGAGCGGCAGAACTGGCTGATCTTCGAGGACGGCTGCGGCGTGGCCGCGCGGGTGGCGGAGCGGTTGTCGGCGGCGGGGCATAGGGTGACCCGCGTCACCCCCGGCGACACCTATGCGCGGCTGTCCGACGACGCCTATCTGTTGCCGCCCGAGCAGGGGCGCGCGGGCTATGACGCGCTGATCCGCGATCTGGAAGAGGCCGGGCGCAGCCCGACGCGGATCGGGCATTTCTGGCTGGTCACCGACCGCGAACAGTTCCGCCCCGGCAGCAGTTTCTATGACCGCAACCTGGAACAGGGGTTCTATAGCCTGATGGCGCTGGGTCAGGCGCTGGCCAACCGCGAGGGCGATGCGCCGGTGCAGATCACCGCGGTCACCACCGGCGCGGCGCAGGTGCGCGACGAGGCGCTGCCCTATCCCGAAAAGGCGCTGATTTCCGGCCCGGCGGGGGCGATCCCGCACGAGATGCCGGGGCTGACCATCGCGACGCTGGACATCGAGCTGCCGGAGACGCCGAAACGCGGCTGGCTGGGGCGCGGCGCCCCTGCCCCGGCGGACGCGCTGACGCTGCCGCTGCTGGAAGAGCTGCTGGCCGAGCCGGGCAACACGGTGGCGGCGCTGCGCGATGGCAAGCGTTACGGCCGCAGCTATCGCCATGTGGCGCTGCAGGACGGCGACAGCCCGTGGCGGCCCGGCGGCACCTATCTGATCACCGGCGGGTTCGGGGGTATCGGGCTGACGCTGGCGGCGGATCTGATGCGCGATCACGGGGCGAATGTGGTGCTGTTGTCGCGCGACCCGCTGCCCGGGCGCGACGATTGGGCGGACTACCTGCACCGCCACAGCCCCGCCGACCGGACCGCGCGGCGGATCCGGGCGCTGCAGGCGCTGGAAGAGATCGGCAGCGGCGCGGTGCTGGCGGTGGCCGCGGATGTCTGCAACATCGCGCAGATGCGCACGGCGACGGCGCAGGCCGAAGAGGCCTTTGGCGCGCTGACCGGGGTGATCCACGCCGCAGGTCACATCGGGGACGGCCCGTTCCTGGCCAAGACCGCCGCCGACGTGCAGCAGGTCTTTGCGCCCAAGATCACCGGGTTGCAGGTGCTGGACCAGCTGTTCCCGGACGGCATGCTTGAGCTGATGGTGCTGTTTTCGTCGAGCTCGACCGCGACGCGGCCCGCCGGACAGATCGATTATATCGCCGCCAACGACTATCTGAACGCCTGGGCGCAGGGCCGACGGGGCGGCGCCACGCGGGTGGTTGCCGTCAACTGGGGCGTCTGGGGCGATGTCGGCATGGCCGCCGACGCGATGGCCGCGCGCAAGGGCGCGAACCGCCCGACCGAGCGCGAACCGGTCGACGCGCCGCTGCTGGACGAGGCGGGCTTTGATGCCGGAGGCAACCGGCTGTTCGTGGCCAGCTATGCCGCGCGGGACCTGTGGGTGCTGGACCAGCACCGCACCGGCGCGGGCGACGCGCTGTTGCCGGGGACCGGGTTCATCGAGCTGGCGGCAGAGGCGCTGCGGGCGCATGGGGTGGAGCAGCCGTTCGAGCTGCGGGATCTGTATTTCTTCCGCCCGCTGAAGGTCGAGGACAGCGGCACGCGGCAGATGGTGCTGCGGCTGGAGCCGGCGGCGGAGGGGTTCACCCTGACCGTGCACAGCGGCATCGACGGCGGCGAGGGGTACACGCTGAACGCGCAGGCCGAGGTGCGTTTGCTAGCGGATGGCATGGATGCGCCCAGCGTTGATCTGGAAGAGATTTCCGCCCGCTGCCCGACAGTGGCCAAGGGCACGCCCGAGGCGCGATTGAGGTCGCCGCAGGAGGCGCATCTGCGGTTCGGGCCGCATTGGCACGTGCTGTCGCGGACAGCGACCGGAACCGGCGAAGGGCTGGCCAGCCTGTCGCTGGCGCCCGATCTGCGCGGCACGCTGCGCGAGGGCTATCTGCTGCATCCCGGCCTGATGGACCTGGCGACCGGCTGGGCGATCGGATTGGTGCCGGGCTATGGCGGCGGCAACCTGTGGGTGCCGGTCTCGTACCGCGCGATCCGGATGCACGCGCCGCTGCAAGCCGAGATCCGCAGCTGGGTGCGGCTGTCGCCGGGGGCGACGCCGATCGACGGGTTCGCCAGTTTCGACGTCACCATCAGCGACCCGCAGGGCAAGGTTCTGGTCGAGGTCGACGGGTTCCAGATGAAACGTGTGACCGGCGCGCTGAGCTTTGCCGAGAGCGCCGATGCCGATGCGGTGGCGCTGGGGCTGGAGGCGGCGCGCAGCGATGCGCCGCTGTCGCCCGAGGAACAGCGGTTGTTCCACAACATCAGCCAGGGGATCCGCGCCGACGAGGGGCCGGAGGCATTGCGCCGGGCGCTGGCGCTGGGGCAGCCGCAGGTGGTTATCAGCTCGCTCGACCTGCCGGGGCTGATCGCGCAGGCCGACCATGTGGCGGTCACGGCGGCGGAGGACGGGCAGAGCTTTGACCGGCCGGAGCTGGACACCGACTATGTCGCGCCCGAGGGGGAGATCGAAACCAGGCTGGCGGCGATGTTCGAGGGGCTGCTGGGGGTCAACCAGGTCGGCACGCAGGACAGTTTCTTTGACCTGGGCGGTCATTCGCTGATCGCGGTGCGGCTGTTTGCGCAGATCAACCGGGCCTATCACGTCGAATTCCCGATCTCGGTCCTGTTCGAGGCGCCCAACGTGGCCGCTCTGGCGGCGCTGATCGCACGGCGGACCGGATTTGTGGAGGGCGCGGACGCGGCCAGCCCGGCGGAAGAGCAGAGCTTTGCCCATCTGGTGGCGCTGCATCAGGGGGAAAGCGGTGGCAAGACACCGTTTTTCCTGGTGGCGGGCATGTTCGGCAACGTGCTGAACCTGCGGCATCTGGCGCTGATGCTGGGGCGGGAACGGCCCGTCTACGGGCTGCAGGCGCGCGGGCTGATCGGCGACGACGAGCCGCATCGCACGATGGAGGAGGCCGCCGCCGACTACATCGCCGAACTGCGGCAGGTGCAGCCCAAGGGCCCCTATCTGCTGGGCGGGTTCTCGGGCGGGGGGATCACCGCCTATGAGATGGCGCGGCAGCTGGAGGCGGCGGGCGAAGAGGTGGCGCTGCTGGCGCTGCTGGATACGCCGATGCCGGTGCGCCCCAGCCTGTCGCGGCGCGACAAGGCGCTGATCAAGCTGCAGGAACTGCGCCGCAAGGGGGCGGGATACCTCGGCGAGTGGGCCGGCAACAGGCTGCGCTGGGAATTGCAGAAGCGGCGCGGCACGCCGCCGCCCGCCAATGCCGCGACCGCGTTCAACAACGCCCGGATCGAGGCGGCGTTCCGCGAGGCGGTGGGCATCTACCAGCTGCAGCACTGGAACGGGCCGCTGGTGCTGTTCCGGCCGCCGCTGGACCGGCATTGGAAGGTCTCGGCCGGGCGCTGGGTCAGCCGCGAGAAAGAGTATGTGTTCGCCGACAATGCCTGGACCGCCTGGGCGCCGCGCACGCAGGTGATCGAGGTGCCGGGCGATCACGACAGCATGGTGCTGGTGCCCAATGTCAGCGTGCTGGCCGAGCGGTTGAAGGAGTGTATCGACCACGCCGAGACCCCCCTGGCCGCCGGTTGGGACGAGGTGCCCGACGCCGTGACCGCCGCGGAATGAGAGCCGGATGAGACCCGAATGACCGACCCGAGCATCCTGACCATCATCCTGAACTACCGCACGCCGGAGATGACGCTGAAATCAGCGGAGGCGGCGTTGCGCGCGATGGAGGGGGTGCGCGGCGAGGTGGTCGTGGTCGACAACGGGTCCGGGGATGGTTCGTACCGGATCATCGCCGAGGCGGCACAGGCGCGCGGCTGGCTGGACGGCGACCGGTTGCGGGTGGTGGAATCGGGGCGCAACGGCGGTTTTGGCGCGGGAATGAATTTCGGCATGCGCTGCGGGTTGTCGGACGGGTCGCGGCCCGATTTCTACTACCTGCTGAACTCGGATGCCTTTCCCGAGCCGGACGCGATCCGGTCCTTGCGCGATTTCCTGCTGGCCAATCCCGGCGCGGGCATGGTGGGCAGCCATGTGCGCGGCCCCGACGAGGTGCCGCATTGCACCGCCTTCCGGTTCCCGACCATCGCGGGCGAGTTCGAGACCGGTGCGCGCACCGGGGTGTTTTCCCGCCTGCTGAGCCACGCGATCGTGGCGTTGCCGATCCCCGAGCGCCCGACCCAGGTGGACTGGACCGCCGGTGCAAGTCTGATGATGAGCGCGGCGATGCTGGACGAGATCGGCGGCTTTGACGAGACGTTCTTTTTGTATTTCGAGGAGACCGACCTGTGCCTGCGGGCGGCGCGGGCGGGCTGGCGGACCCATTACCTGCCGGCCAGCCGGGTGGTGCATGTGGGCTCGGCCTCGACCGGTATGAAGACCTGGGCGCGCACGCCGGGCTACTGGTTCGACAGCCGGTTGCATTACTTCACCAAGAACCACGGGCGGTTTTACGCCGCCATGGCCACGCTGGCGCGGATCGCGGGCTGTTCGATCTGGCGGCTGCGCTGTCTGATCCAGACCAAGCCGCGAACCGACCCCGAGTATTTTCTGCGCGATCTGATCGCGCATGCGCTGCGCGCGCCGTTCCGGCGATCTGATGCCGGGATACCCCTGTCCGCCCCCCTAGCCGAGGATAAGAAATGACCCAGTTTTCCTGTGTAGTGATTGGCAATGAATCCCTGTTGATCGGCTGTTCCGAAACCCTGCTGGATCGCGGCCACGTGATCCGCGCGGTGATCACCCAGGACGCCGACATCGAGAGCTGGGCGCGTGGGCGCGGTCTGCCGGTGAGCGCCGGGATGGAAGATGTGCAGGCACAGGCGCCGTTCGACTGGCTGCTGTCCATCGCCAACCTGCGGATCATCCCCGAGGCGGTGCTGGCGCTGCCCGCGCGCGGCGCGGTCAATTTCCACGACGGGCCGCTGCCGCGCTATGCCGGGCTGAACGCGCCGGTCTGGGCGCTGATCAACGGTGAGCCGGAATACGGCGTGAGCTGGCACATGCTGGAGGGCGGTATCGACGAGGGCGATATTCTGGCGCAGCGGCTGTTCCCGGTGGCGGGCGACGACACCGCCTATTCGCTGAACTCGAAATGCTATGCCGCCGCGATGGACAGTTTCGGCGATGTGGTCGACCAGCTGGAACGCGATGCGCCCGAGCGCGAGCCGCAGGATCTGGCCGATCGCAGCTATTTCGCGCGCGATGACCGCCCGGCCGCCGCCGGGCGGCTGGATTTCCGCCGCAGCGCCGCCGAGGTGGCGCGGGGCGTGCGGGCGCTGGATTTCGGCGATTACTGGAACCCCCTGACCGCGCCCAAGATCGTGGTCAGCGACCGGGTGCTGCTGGTGCGCGGCGCGCGCGAGATCGTGGCGGCCTCTGCCGCGCTGCCCGGAACAGTGGGCGTGGCCGAGCGCGACCGGCTGGAGGTGGCCGCCGGACAGGGCGCGGTGGAGCTGAGCGGTTTCACCGACACCAACGGCGCGCCGGTCGAGATTTCGGAGCTGGTGAAACCCGGACAGACGCTGGCCTCGCCCGATGCCGACGAGGCGGCAGCGCTGGCGGCGATGCTGGCCGGAACGCTAAAGGCGGAACCCGCGTGGCGGCGCGCCCTGCAGGGGTATCACCCTGTCGAGGTGCCGCTGGGCAAACCGGCGGATACGGACGACTGGAGCGCCATCCGCGTGGTGGTGCCCGACGAGTTGAGCCAGGATGACGCGATGCTGGCGGCGCTGATCTGGGCGCTGGGGGGCAGCGGGCAGGAACATGCCGATGTGGCGCTGAGCACGCCCGCGCTGGCGGCGGCGGCGGCGGATGCGCCGGGGTACCTGAGCGGCTGGGTGCCGGCGCGGGTCATTGCCGGGGCCAGCATGCACGACACCGCCGGCGGGCTGAACGATCTGCTGAGGCGGGTCGCGGCCAGCGGTGGCTTTGCCAGCGACCTGCCCGCGCGCGACCCGCAGATCACCATGGCGGGCTGCCCCGGGCTGGGGCTGGCGATCGGCGGGGCGGGGCCGGTGCCGGGCACCTGCGCCACGGTGGCGGTGAAACCGGGGCGGGTGACGCTGCATGTCAACGAGGCGCGGCTGGATGAGGAGGCGGTCGAACTGCTGGCGCGGCGGCTGGAAACGGTGATGGCCTCGGTCGTGGCGACATCGGACCGGGCGCAATCGGTTTCCGCGCTGGGTATCCTGCCCGCGTCTGAGCGGCGGCAGACGCTGACCACATGGAACGCCACCGCGCGCGACTACGACCGCGCGCTGACCGTGCATAACGCCTTTGAGGCGCAGGTGGCGCGGACGCCGGAGGCAACGGCGCTGGTGTTCGAGGATCAGACGCTGAGCTATGCCGCGCTGGATGCGCGGGCCAACGCGGTGGCGGCGGAACTGCGCGCGATGGGCGTGGCGCCGGGGGCGCATGTGGGTCTGTTCATGCGGCGGTCGGTCGAGATGATGGTCGCGGCGCTGGCGATCCTGAAGGCGGGCGGCGCCTATGTGCCGCTGGACCCGGCCTATCCGTCCGACCGTCTGGCGCATTACATCGCTGACAGCCAGGCCAGCGTGATCGTGACCCAGGCGGATCTGCGCGGGCAGCTGCCCGAGAGCCGCGCGCAGGTGCTGGTGCCGACAGCGGACAGCCAGGCCGAGACCGTTGATGGCGGCGCCACGGCGGACGATCTGGCCTATCTGATCTATACCTCGGGGTCGACCGGAACGCCCAAGGGGGTGATGGTCGAGCATCGCAACGTGGCCAATTTCTTTGCCGGGATGGATGACCGGATCGACCATGAGGCGGGCAGCGTCTGGCTGGCGGTGACCAGCCTGAATTTCGATATCTCGGTGCTGGAGCTGTTCTGGACGCTGGCGCGCGGGTTCAAGGTGGTGCTGAGCAGCGAGGAGAACCGCGCCGTGGTCTCGGGCGGGTCGATCCCGGTGTCGGACCGGCGGATGGAATTCAACCTGATGTACTGGGGCAACGACGACGGCCCCGGCCCGAAGAAATACGAGCTGCTGCTGGAGGGCGCGAAATTTGCCGATGCGCATGGGTTCAACGCGGTCTGGACGCCTGAGCGGCATTTCCACGCCTTCGGCGGCCCCTACCCCAACCCCTCGGTCACAGGCGCGGCCGTAGCGGCAGTTACGCAAAACCTGAGCGTTCGTGCGGGCAGTTGCGTTGCACCTTTGCACCACCCCGCCCGAATTGCCGAGGAATGGGCGGTGATCGACAACCTGACCGGGGGCCGCGCGGCGATCGGTATCGCCTCGGGCTGGCAGCCGGACGATTTCGTGCTGCGCCCCGAGAACACGCCGCCCGCCAACAAACCGGCGATGTTCGAGACCATCGAGACCCTGCGCAAGCTGTGGCGCGGCGAGGCGGTTGAATTCCCCAAGAAGGACGGGTCGATGCATTCGGTGATCACCCAGCCGCGCCCGGTGTCGAAGGAGCTGCCGATCTGGGTCACCACCGCCGGCAACCCCGAGACCTGGAAGGAAGCCGGGCAGATCGGCGCCAACGTGCTGACCCACCTGCTGGGCCAGTCGGTCGAGGAGGTCGCGGGCAAGATCCGCATCTACCACGCCGCGCTGCGCGAAAATGGCCACGATCCGGCGGATTTCACCGTGACGCTGATGCTGCACAGCTATCTGGCCGAAACCCGCGAAAAGGCGGCCGAGGTCGCCCGCGAGCCGATGAAGGACTACCTGCGCGCCGCCGCCGGACTGATCAAGCAATACGCCTGGGCGTTCCCGGCGTTCAAGAAGCCCAAGGGGGTCAGCAACCCGTTCGAGATGGATCTGGGTGTGCTGAGCGAGGACGAGCTGGAGGCGATCCTTGATTTCGCGTTCGAGCGGTATTTTGAGGACTCGGGCCTGTTTGGCACCGTGCAGGACGGGCTGGCACGGGTCGAGCAGCTGAAGCGGATCGGTGTCGATGAAATCGCCTGTCTGATCGACTATGGCATCGCGCCCGACGTGGTGCTGGAGGGTCTGAAGCCGCTGGCCGAGGTGCTGCGGCTGTCGAATGCGCCCAGCGATCTGGCCGAGGACGATTTCTCGCTGGCCGCGCAGATCATCCGCCACGATGTGACCCACCTGCAGTGCACCCCGTCGATGGCGCGGCTGATCGCGATGAACGACGAGGCGCGGATGGCGCTGGGGCGGGTGAAACACCTGATGCTGGGCGGCGAGGCGCTGCCGGGGGATCTGGTCGAGGATCTGCGCGAATGCACCGGCGCGGCGATCCAGAACATGTACGGGCCCACCGAGACGACCATCTGGTCGACGACGGAAATGGTCGCGCCCGGTGTGCGCGGCACCGTCAACGTCGGCCGTCCCATCGCCAATACATCCGTTTACGTGCGCGATGGCACGGGCCGGCCCGCGCCGATCGGGGTGCCGGGCGAGCTGTGCATCGGCGGCGAGGGCGTGACGCGCGGCTATTGGCAGCGTGCCGACCTCACCGATGACCGCTTTGTCCCCGATCCCTTTGCGGCGGAGGCCGGGCTGACGGTGGTGGCGGCGCCGCGCATGTATCGCACCGGCGATCTGGTGCGCTGGCGGGCGGACGGGCGGCTGGACTACCTGGGCCGGTCCGACCACCAGGTCAAGATCCGCGGCCAGCGGATCGAGCTGGGCGAGATCGAGGCGGCGATGGCGGGTTTTGCCGGGGTCAGCGGCGCGGTCGTGGTCCCGCGCGAGGTGACGGCGGGCGACGTGCGGCTGCTGGCCTATATCACCACCCACGCGCCGGTGTCCGATACCGCCCTGCGCGCCCATCTGGAGGCGCAGCTGCCCGAGGTGATGGTGCCCGCGCATATCGCGACGCTGGATGCCTTTCCGCTGACGCCGAACAAGAAGATCGACCGCAAGGCGCTGCCTGATCCGGCCCCCGCGCGCGGCACCGCGCCTGCTGCGGATGTCTCTTCCGCGCCGGTCGACGGCACCGGGGTCGAGGCGCAGATCGCGGCGATCTGGTCGCGCATTCTGGGGGTGGCCGAGATCAGGGCCGAGGACAATTTCTTTGGCCTGGGGGGGCATTCGCTGCTGGCGGTGCAGGCGCATCGGGAGATCCGCGAAAAGCTGGACCTGCCGAAGTTGTCGATCACCGACATCTTCCGCTTTCCGACGCTGGCCGGTCTGGCCGGCCATATCGCGCAGGACAAGCCCGACGACGCGCCCAAGGTCGATGAACCGGCCCGCGCCGAAACCATGTCGCGCCGCCGCGCCATGCGGGCGGGCCGCCGGATGAAGACCGAGTGAGCGTGGCGCTGGGTCTGCCGGCGAGCATGGTGCTGGCCCGTCCGCTGTTTGACGCGGATATCGCCATCGCCGGTGCCGATCCGACCTGTGTGCATAACGCGGCGCTGGCGGCCGAGGTGGCATCCCTGCCCCGCGCCACCGCCGAGCGGCAGCGCGAGTTCACCGCCGGGCGGGCGGCCATCCACGACGCGATGCGGCAGCTGGGCCTGACGCCGCAGCCGGTTCTGCACGGGCGCGACCGCGCACCGGTCTGGCCCGACGGGCTGACCGGCAGCCTGAGCCATTGCAACACCGCCTGTGTGGCTGCTGTGGGGCATCGCCAGAGGGTGCGGGCGCTGGGGATCGACGTGGAGGAGGACACCCCGCTGGAGGCCGATCTGTTCGATACGGTCTGCACCGACAGTGAGCGCGCCTATCTTGGCGGCCTGCATCCGCAGGATCGCGGTCGGGTCGCGAAACTGATCTTTTCGGCCAAGGAATGCGCCTACAAGGCGCAATATGCGGTCAACCGGACTTTGTTCGACTTTCAGACCCTGAGCGTGACGTTCCGGCGCGAGACCCGCCAGTTCACGGCGCGATTTGTCCATGACGTGCCGAAGTTTCGCAAGGGGACCGAGCTGTCGGGGCGCTATGCCGTGGGACAGGGGCTGATCGTGACGGCGGTGACCCTGCGGAGCTGAGACCGGGGCGATTTTCGCGCCCTTTTGCATTGACGGCGAAAACCACAGATACAAGTCAGTCTAGACCCCGCTGCGATTCCCGATGGTGACCCCAAGATGAACCTGCGTTCCGTTCTGATGATAGCCCTGGCCCTGATGGCCGTTGCCCTGCTGCTGTGGTTTTTCTGGCTGCGGCCCAAGGGGCCGGACCCGGAAACGGTGGCGGCCGCCTATGCCACGCCGCTGCCGCCGCCCGAGGGGCCGCTGCAGGTGTTTCACCTGGGCCACAGCCTGGTTGGGCGCGACATGCCGGCGATGCTGGAACAGCTGGCCGAGGCGGGTGCCGGACCGGGACACGGCTATGAAAGCCAGCTGGGCTGGGGCACCTCGATGCGCGAGCATTTCGAGCCCGACCTGCCGGTGAACGGGTTCGACGTGGAAAACGATCATCCCCGTTTTCGCCCCGCGCGCGAGGCGGTCGAGTCGGGCGAGTACGACGCCGTCGTCCTGACCGAGATGGTCGAGATCCGCGATGCGATCAAATACCACGACAGCGGCACCTACCTGCACCGATGGGCGGATCTGGCGCGCGGGGCTTCGGATACGACGCGGGTCTACCTTTATGAAAGCTGGCACCACCTGGACGACCCCGAGGGCTGGCTGACCCGGCTGGATGCGGATCTGGGGCGGTATTGGGAGGCCGGGGTGCTCTATCCCGATCTGGCGACAGCGCCGGGGCGGCCGGTGCATGTGATCCCCGCAGGACAGGTCATGGCCGGTTTCGCCCGCGCGCTGGAGGCGCGCGGCGGGGTCGAGGGAATGCAGTCGCACGAGGAATTGTTCGCGCTGCGCGACGATGGCAGCCGCGACGAAATCCATCTGAACGACATGGGGGCCTATCTGGTGGCGCTGACCCATTACGCGGTGCTTTACGGCCGGTCGCCCGTGGGTCTGCCGCATACGTTGAACCGGGCCGATGGCACGGCGGCGCAGGCGCCGTCGGCCGAGGCGGCGCGGCTGATGCAGGAGGTGGTCTGGGAGGTGGTCACCGGATACCCCAAGACCGGGGTGGCGCGATGAGCTGGCTGTCATCACTGACCGGGATCCTGTTTGTCGGCCACAGCCTGTTCGGCCCGACCAACCCGGACATGATGTCGGACCTCTTGCCCGAGGTGCCGGTGACGGCGCAGATCATCAACGGCGCGCCGCTGAAATACAACTGGGAGAGCGCCGAACGGGCCGA
This sequence comes from Seohaeicola saemankumensis, assembly GCF_020171285.1. Lineage (GTDB taxonomy): Bacteria > Pseudomonadota > Alphaproteobacteria > Rhodobacterales > Rhodobacteraceae > JAIUZI01. The sequence goes on along the minus strand of NZ_JAIUZI010000001.1, from coordinate 329,879 downwards.
GGTGAACGCCCGCGATGTGCTGCCCGAGGGCCGCTATAACGTGGTGATCCTGACCGAGGCGGTGCCGCTGGAGGAACACCTGAAGTGGAGCCAGCCGGCGGATTACGCCGGGCGCTACTACGATCTGGCGATCGCCTCGAACCCGGAAACGCGGGTGTTTCTGCAAGAGGTCTGGCACAGCGTGACCGGCGACAAGGGCGATACGCCCGACCCGGCGCGATGGCGCGCCCGGATCGCGGAGGATCTGCCGAAATGGCAGGGGATCGTCGATGCGGTGAACGCCGACCGGGACGGACCGCCGATGCAATTGCTGCCCGCCGGTCAGGCGCTGGGGCGGCTCTATGACGAGATCGCCGCCGGGACGGTGCCGGGGCTGACCGGCATCGAGCAGATCCTGGGCGACGGCATCCATCCCGACAACATCGGGTTCTATTACCTGAGCATGGTGCAATACGCGGTGATCACCGGGGAAAGCCCGGTGGGGCTGCCGCGCGAGCTGCGCGACCGCTGGGGCGGCGATTTCGTGGCCCCGGCGCCGGAGCTGGCCGACGCGCTGCAACGGGTGGCCTGGGCGGCGGTGCAGAATATCGAGGTGCCGGCGGCATCCGAGGCGGTGGCGGCCCCTGTCGCGGAGCCTAAGCCTGCTCCTGCGCCTGAACCGGTTGTGGCGCCGGTCGTGGAGCCCGCGACGCAGGCGGCCCCCGCCCCGCCACCGCCGAACCCGGACGGGCCGGTGCCGATGGCGATCGGGCTGGCCGGGGTCAATGACTGGAGCGTGCAGCAGCCATTTCTGGACGTGATGAAGACCGCGCGGCCCTGGCTCGGGCACCTGCCCGGCCAGTGGGGCGGCGCCAGCCACGAGGATCTGGACGAGGCCGGTTACCTGGATGCCGACGGCTGGCCGGTGGAGATCCCGCGCGAGCTGGCCTCGATCGGGACGCTGGTGCTGACGGACCTGCCCGAGGAGGCAGCCGATCTGGCCGGGCGGTACCGGCTGCGGTTCGACGGCCAGGGGGTGATCGAGGTCGGTGGACGCGCCAAGAACGTCCGCTATGGCAAGAACGAGATCTGGTTCGATTTCGCCCCCGGCCCGGGCCATGTGAACATCCGAATCCAGCGCACCCACCGCAAGGGCGGCTACGTGCGCAACATCACGGTGGTGAAGGAAGAGCACACCCGCCTCTTCGATGCCGGGGCGATGTTCAACCCGCTGTGGCTGGACCGGCTGCAGGGGTTTGCGGCGCTGCGGTTCATGGACTGGATGAAGACCAATGAATCCGATCAGGCCGGATGGGACAACCGGCCCCTGCCAAGCGATTACACCTATGCGCTGCAGGGGGTGCCGGTCGAGGTGATGCTGGAGCTGGCCAACCGCACCGGTGCCGACCCCTGGTTCAACATGCCCCACGCCGCCGATGACGACTATGTCCGCCGCTTTGCCGAGATGGTGCGCGACCAGCTGTGGATCGAACAGAAAGCCTATGTGGAGTATTCCAACGAGGTCTGGAACTGGCAGTTTCCGCAGGCCAACTGGGCCGATGCGGCGGCCAAGGCGCGCTGGGGCGAGAACGAGGCGTGGATCGAGTTCTATGGCGGCCGGGCGGCGGAAATGGCGCAGATCTGGAGCGCGGTCTACGGGTCTGAGGCCGAGGCGCGGCTGGTCAATGTGATCGCCACCCAGACCGGCTGGCAGGGGCTGGAGAACCGGTTGCTGAACGCGCCGTTGTGGGTGGCCGAGCAGACCGGGCGCGAGCTGCCCTTTGCATATTTCGACGCCTATGCGATCACCGGGTATTTCGGCGCGATCCTGGGGCTGGAGCGACACCAGCCGATCGTCAGAGCCTGGATCGCCGACAGCCGCGCGCAGGCGCGGGCGGCGGCCGAGGCGCAGGGGCTGAGCGGTACGGCGCTGGAGGACTTTGTCGCGGCGCATCAATATGATGCGGCCTCGGCCCTGGCGGGGGCCGAGCTGCGGGACGGGCTGGTCAGCGGCGATACCTCGGACAATATCGTGCGGCTGGTGAACGAGATCATCCCCTATCACCGCGCGGTGGCCGAAAAACACGGGCTGGACCTGATCATGTACGAGGGCGGCAGCCACGTCGTCGGCATCGGCCCCGCCATGGTGGACGACGTGGAATTAACCGCCTTTCTGACCCATTTCAGCTACTCGCCGGAAATGGGTGCGCTCTATCGCGAACTGATCGCGGGCTGGCACGCGATGGGCGGCAAGCTGTTCAATGTCTATGCCGATGTCTACAAGCCGACAAAATGGGGCAGCTGGGGCGCGCTGCGCTACCTGTCGGACGACAACCCGCGCTGGCGGGCGCTGGAGTCGTTCAAGTAGCCAGCCCCGGGTGCCGGTTCGGCATCGGGCATGCGTCAGGTCGGGTCGGCGAAGTAGCTGGCCAGCTTGCGGGCCTGTGCGGTCACGTCGTGGCGCTGCAGCACCCGTGCGCGCCCGGCGCGGGCCATGTCCTGTAGCCGGTCGCGCGGTGTCACGGCCAGGGCGCGGATCGCATCGGCCAGCGCGGCGGCGTCGCCCGCCGGCACCAGCGAGCCGGTTTCGCCCGGCCGGACCAGTTCGGGCGTTCCGGCGATATAGGTGGCGATGACGGCGCGTTCGGCGGCCATCGCCTCCATCACCACCATCGGCAGGCCCTCGGCAAAGCTGGGCATGGCCAGCGCATGGGCGGCGTCGAGCGCGGCGCGCACGCCGTCTTCGTCCAGCCAGCCGGTCAGGGTGATCGCCCCGCCCAGATCGTGCCGGGCAATGGCGGCCTCGAGATCACCGCGCATCGGGCCGTCGCCGACCAGGGTCAGATGCACGTCGGAATTGGTGTCGCGTAGCCGTGCCATTGCCTCGACCAACACCATCTGCCCCTTTTGTTCGACGAAACGGCCGATCGAGACCAGCCGCAGCGGCCCCTCGGGCAGTGGCGCAGGAGTGGCGAATTTGGCTGGCTCGATGCCGCAATGGACCACCTTGATCCGGGGCCATGTTTCGAAGGCGGCCCAGCGGCAGAGCTGGCTGCGGCCAAACTGGCTGACGCCCACGGCAAAGGCGGCGCGGTCCAGTTTGGTGCCCAGAGAGAAGGCCGCAGGGGCATCGAATTCCTCGGGCCCATGGGCGGTGAAGCTGTAGCGCGGGCCGCCCAGCGCATGGCAAAGCATGGCGACGGCGGTGGAATTGGTGCCGAAATGGGCGTGCACATGGGTGATGCCGGCCTCGGCGCAGCGCTGCGCGACGCGGGCAGCTTCGGCCAGATAGATCAGGTGGCGGAGCCGGCCGCCGGGGGCGGCGCGGCCGGCGGAGAGCGCCAGCCGCAGGGCCGAGAAAAACCGCGCGGGGCGGCCCAGCGCCAGCCGCGCCGCGCCTGCCGCCAGCCGCACTGCGCCCCGGTCCAGCACGTATTCGGTGCGCGCCTGTTCGGCCTGATCACCGGCATCGGGCAGCGGCACGTCGGGCCGCCGCATCGCCAGCCGCAGCACCGGGTCGCCATCCGCCTCAAGCGCCGCCAGTTCGCGGCGGATGAAGCTGTGCGACGGCAGCGGGTAGGTGTTCAGGACATAGGCGAGCTTCACGGGCGGACCCCAGATTTGGTCGGATGGTCTACCTGACGATGTCTAACGGCTGTGCCGGAACATGGAAAGAACCGACACCGGTTTGCCCGATCGGCCGGGGGCCCGGTTTCGGGTTGCACCGCTATGATCGGATTCAGGGCGGTTTGTTTCCTAAAGCCCTGCGGCACACCATCTTTTCCGCCCCCTGCACCGCCGCCCGGATTGACGTGATTCCCCGCACCCCCTAGCGTGAGACGACTTTCGGTCCCGACAAGGACGACGCATTCCGCATGACACGGATCACTACGGCATTCCGGGGCGACGGCCTGATGGCGCGCGTGCTGCGCAGCGGATCAATGCTGGTGATCGGCTATGGCGGCAGCCAGGCGCTGCGGCTGGCGGGCAACCTGGTCCTGACCCGCATCCTGTTTCCCGAGGCCTTTGGCCTGATGGCGCTGGTCAGCGTGGTGACGGTGGGTTTGTCGATGTTTTCCGATGTCGGCATCGGGCCGGCGATTTCGCAGAACAAGCGCGGCGACGATCCCGATTTCCTCGACACCGCCTGGACCATCCAGGTTCTGCGGGGGCTGGCCTTGTGGGGCGCGACGGCGCTGGTGGCGTTGCCGGTGGCGCATTTCTATGGCGAACCGGCGCTGGCGCTGTATCTGCCGATCGCCGGCGTCGCGCTGGCGATTGCCGGGCTGAACCCGACGCGGATCGAGACCGCGCACCGGCATCTGTGGCTGGAACGGCTGACGGCGCTGGACCTGCTGAGCCAGTTCCTGGGCATTCTGGCGATGGTGCTGCTGGCGCTGGCCACGCAATCGGTGATCGCGCTGGTGCTGGGCGGCGTGATGCAGGCGGCGTTCCGGCTGGCGCTGACCACCTGGCTGCTGCCGGGACATCGCAACCGGTTCCGCTGGGAGAAGGCGGCGGCCAACGAGCTGGTGCATTTCGGCAAGTGGATTTTCCTGAGCACCGCCTTTTGGTTCGTCACCAGCCAGGGTGACCGGGCGATCCTGGGCAAGTTCCTGTCGCTGGAGCTGTTGGGGCTGTACAACATCGCCTATTTCCTGGCCAGTTTCCCGACCCTGCTGGGCCATTCGGTGAACAACCGGCTGATGATCCCGGTCTACCGCGAGAAACCGGCCCACGAGGACCCCGCGAACCGGCGCAAGCAACGGCTGCTGCGGCTGGTGCTGACGGCCGGTGTGCTGTGCCTGTCGCTGATCATGGCCTATGTCGGCCCGGCGCTGGTGGGGCTGCTCTACGACGAGCGCTATCTCGCGTCGGGGCCGCTGGTGACGCTGATCGCCTGCGCGATGATCCCCTCGGTGATCGGCATGACCTATGACCAGGCGGCGCTGGCGGCGGGTGACAGCCGGTCGTTTTTCATCTTTTCGGCGGTGCGGGCGGTGGCGCAGGTCGGCATGATCCTGCTGGGTGTCAGCACCTTTGGACTGGTTGGTGCAGTGGTGGCAATCGGCTTTGCCAACCTGCTGGCCTATCCGGTGCTGATCTGGCTGGCGCGCAAGCACGACGTCTGGGATCCGCTGCACGATCTGGCGGCGGCGGCGGTGTCCTTTGCGCTGGCGGGGGGCGCAATTGCGCTGCATTGGGATCATATCGCCGCGCTGCTGCCCGGCGCGGGCTGACGATCAGGGCGCCGAACCGGGGGCCGGGCCGTCGATCTTGCCGGGGCGGAACAGGCCGCGCAGACGGGACCAGAGGGTCCGCCGCCGGGGCCGGGTATCGAGAAAGGGCACCGAGACCACGGGCTTGATGCCCAATTCACGCTCCATCTGGGCGGCGGTGCGCAGGACGGGGTGACGCAGATCCATCAGGAAGGCCAATGCCAGCGCCGCGCCGACGCTGGCCACCGCCCCCATCAACGCCAGTTTCTTGCGGCTGCCGGTGAACGGGTAATCGGGCACCTCGGCCGGTTCGATCACGGTCAGCCGTTCGGACTGGTTCTGGGTTTCCAGACGGTATCCGACCTCGGCCTCGGTCCGGGCCGTGACGATGCGTTCCAGTTCGTTGCGCATCTGTTCCAGCTGACGTTCGAAGGCGCCGACCTGGCGGTCGATTTCGGGCGAAGTTTCGATCGAGGCTTCCAGCTCGGCCTTGTAGTTTTCGAGCAGGTCACGCTGGGCGTCCAGCGTGGCAAGCTGTTCGTTGTAGTCGGCCAGCAGCCGTTCGGCGGTGGCCTTGCGTTCATTCCGGCGGGCGAGGTCGGCGGCACGTTCGATCTGGATGCGTTCGCGGGCGATGTTCAGCAGGCCATCGTTTATCGTGGCGATCTCGGCGCGGCGGAATTCAACGCTGCCGGGCAGCGACAGATCGTTTTCCAGCCGGAACTGCGCCAGCGCATCCTCGACCTTGAGGATCTCGGCCGACAGGGCGTTTTCGCGGGCCGCGAAGAAGTCGAGCGTTTCGCGGGCGAGTTCGATCCGGGTTTCGTTGCTGAGGTCTATCGTGCGCTTGGCGAATTCATGGGCGACCTGCTGGGCCTGCAGCGCGGTGGGCATTTCGGCGGTGATGGTCAGCACCGACACCGCGCCCCCGCCCGAGCCCTGCCCCGCCGCCGCGACGCCCTCGATACGAACGGCCAGACGCAGCAGATCGGTCAGTTCGGTCCGGGTCAGCGCGGTCAGATCGGCGTAAAGCCCGTAGGTGTCGATGATCTCGGACAGCACCGCCCGCGTCATCAGGCGCTGTTCGATCAGTTGCAGACGCTGCGCCGCCGATCCGTCGACGGTGGATTTGGCCAGATCGTCGGCGATCTTGGGCTGGGCGACCTGGATCACCTCGGACGAGCGGTACATGTGCTGGGTCTGCAGGGCGTAGAACACCGAGGCGACGCAGCCAAGCGCGATCACCGCCAGGATCAGCCAGATCCGGCGGCGCACCATGTCGACAAAATCGTCCAGTGAATGAATCGGCCCCATACGCCTGTTCCCGGTTATTCCGCAGCTGCTCTTGCCATGTCGTGCCGGCCCGTATCTTCGGGCCGTTGATATGCAGTAACCATATCAAAGGGGCAAAACTTTGACAGTCTCCGGGAAAACAGGTGGTCTCAGGCGTCGTAGGTTTCAACCCCTCCGCGCCGCGCGCGGTTCAGAACCACGCCCAGCAACTGCGAATGCCCGTTGATGACCTCTTCGCAGGCCGTGATATGGGCGGCCGTGGTCCGAGTCGCATCGGCCACCAGAAGCACGGCATCCACGCGCGGCAGGAAGGCGGCGAAATCATCGTAGCCCAGCACCGGCGGCAGATCGAACAGCACCTGATCAGGGTTCATGTCGTCGCACATCCGGTCCAGCGCCTGTGCGCATTCGGCGCTGTGCAGACGTTCGGCGGCGGCGCGGTGGTCGGGATCGTCGATCAGCCCCAGCGCCAGCGTGTCGTTGCATTTCACCAGATGGCCGGTTGCAGGCAGGTCACCGGACAGGAAGGCCGCCGCATCGCCAACACCGTGTATGTCGAGCGCATCGCCGACGCCCGGGTCGCGCTGGTTCAGGTCCATCAGAATGGTGCGGCTGCCGGGGACGCGGGCCAGGCTGAGCGCCAGGTTGACGGCGGAAAAGGTGGCGCCGCACCCACGGGTGGGGGAAACCACGGCCAGCCGTTTCCAGCCGCGCTGTTTCATCGCCTGCGACAGGCGGGTGCGCAGCAGGTCAAAGGAACGCGCGGTCGGGGTTTCGCGAAAGAAGTTCACCAGGGGCGCGCGTGCCAGGATATGCTTGCGGACCGCCGGGCGCGCATGGCGCAGCTGGTCCCAGGGCTGCGGCAGGGTCGCCGGCAGGTTCCGGCGGCTGTCGGCCTCGTCCTGCAGCGGCGGTTCGATGCTGCGCAGTGCAGACCGGCGGCGGAACGGTTTTGGGCGGTCCTCGTGTGTCACCCCGTGCATTTCCCAGTTGTTCGGACCCGGCATCTGGACCGGGGTCACGGTTGCGTCCGTTACACTATAGTCTTTCATGGGTACGCTCCAAATGATCTGTCACAGGTAACGGAAATTGTCAGTAGCCGGTTTGACGCAGCACCACGCCCACCGTCCGCACGATCAGCAGCGCATCGCATTTCAGCGACACCCCAAGGAAGTAGTCGGCATCGACCTTGGCCCGGTAATCGAACCGGCTCTCGTTGCGGGCCGAGACCTGCCACAGGCCGGTGATCCCCGGTTTCAGGGCGAAATAGGCATGCGCATCGCCATAAAGCGGCAGTTGGTCCGGCATCATCGGACGCGGGCCAACCAGGCTCATCTCGCCGCGCAGCACGTTCCAGAACTGCGGCACCTCGTCCAGCGAGGTCGCCCGCAGGAAGGCGCCGACGCGGGTGATGCGCGGGTCATTCTTGAGCTTTTGCGTGGTTTCCCATTCTTCGCGCATCGCCGGATCACGGGCCAGATATTCGGCCAGCCGGGCATCCGCGTCGCGCACCATGGTCCGCAGTTTGACGATACGGAACCTCTTGCCGCCCTTGCCCAGACGATCCTGCCAGTAGAACGGCTGGCCGCCCTCCATCCAGAGCGCGGCGGCACAGGCCATCAGGATCGGCAGCCATAGCGGCAGGGTCAGCAGGATCAGCGCGCTTTCAAAGGCGTGTTTGCCCCAGTTCAGATACCAGCCCTGCCCCGTGTCGCGCTGTCGGCTGCGCGCCGTAATGGACGCGCGCGGCGCCGCAATCACCGGAGAATTGAGGTTTGCGGCCTGCGGCAGCTGGATGGGCTGCGACAGCGACGCGGCAAAGACCGCGTGAAGGTTTTGGTGGCGCCGCAGTGTCAGCGCCACGTTGTCCTGAACCAGCTTTATCATCACGTCCCCCCCGGAACGACCACACAACCGTATTGAACGCGCCAGCCCGGCGGCCCGCGCAGATCATGAAAACCAACACCACAGAATCCAGGCGCCAGCAGCTGGCCTGGAAGTAAAACAGACTGACCGTTGGCGGCGTCCCCAAGTCGCCCCTACGGCAGTGGCTCCTTCGGGACCAGATTTTGCCCCAAAATTGCCATGATCTAACGTAACACCGACCAATCCATTTTTAAGAATTACCGCGTAAACAGTTTGTTTCCGACCTGTCGAGGGGAAAATTTGGCTGTTTTTTCAGTCACGTGCTGAACAACACCCCCCGAATCAAGTGAATTGTTCACAATAGATCCTCAATATATATGCGAGAATCGGAAGATTGTCTCGTGCCGACCGGGCCCGGCGGCCCGCCATGCTGACGTGGCGGAAATGTGGCGCAGGTGAGGCAGACCGGGCCAAACCGGCCGGCTCGGGGACCGGCGACGAAAAAGGGCCGGGCAATCGGCCCGACCCTTATGATCTGTCGAATTCGGCGGGCCGTCAGGCGGCGGCGCCGATGCTGCTGTTGGCGCGGGCGTCGGCGCGGATCATGGCGACCGAGGTATCCAGCATCCGGTTGGAAAAGCCCCATTCGTTATCGTACCAGCTGAGCACGCGGACCATGCCGCCCTCGCCCACGTGGGTCTGGGCCGCCGCCATGATCGAGGAGCGCGCGTCGTGGTTGAAATCGGAGGACACCAGCGGCTGATCCGACAGACCGAGGATGCCCTGAAGATCGCCGGCCGCAGCCGCCTGGCGGACCGCGTCATTGATGGCCTCGGCGGTGGCGGCGCGGGTCGGCATGAAGCTGAGGTCGACCACCGAGACATTCGGTGTCGGCACCCGGATCGCGGAGCCGTCGAGCCGCCCGTTGAGTTGCGGCAGCACCAGCCCCACCGCCCGAGCCGCACCGGTCGAGGTCGGGATCATCGACAGCCCGGCGGCACGGGCGCGATACAGGTCCTTGTGCGCGGTATCCAGCGTCGGCTGGTCACCGGTATAGCTGTGGATCGTGGTCATATAGCCGGTTTCGATGCCAAAGGCGTCATCCAGCACCTTGGCCACCGGGGCGAGGCAGTTGGTGGTGCAGCTGGCGTTTGACACCACGCGATCCTCGGCGGTCAGCGTCCGGTGGTTGACGCCATAGACGATCGTCTTGTCCGCATTCGCCCCCGGTGCCGAGATCAGCACCTTGTGGGCACCATTTTCAAGGTGCGCCGCCGCCTTGTCGCGGGCGGTGAACAGCCCGGTGCATTCCAGCGCCACGTCGACATCGGACCATGGCAGCGCCGCCGGGTCGCGTTCTGCGGTGACGCGGATCACGTGGTCGCCGACCCGCAGCCGGTCCCCGTCCAGCGACACCGGCGTGCTGAACCGGCCATGCACGGAGTCGAAAGCCAGCAGGTGGGCATTGGTTTCGGCGGGCGCGAGATCATTGATCGCGACCACTTCGATATCGGTACGCCCGGATTCGATCCAGGCCCGCAGGACGCAGCGCCCGATGCGGCCGAACCCGTTGATGGCAACTCTTACCGGCATTCTCGTGCTCCTCATTCTATCCCGGTCCCGGCCTGTGGGAGCCGGGTCGCTGTCGCGTTCACGCTTGCCCGGTCGGGCAGCTCGCTATGTTAGCGCTAACATTTCTGGCCGCAAGGGCGTCGAGCAATGCTAGCGCTAACATCTTAGCGCAGCCTGCTGCGAATTTCCAGCCCCTCGTTCCGGCATGCGGCAATTTTCGCCGCAGCGCGGCGCCAGAGAGGGGCGGTGTCAGCTCATCCGGTATTGACCGGGCGATGCGCCGGTCCAGCGTTTGAACGCTTCGCTGAAACTGCTAAGCCCGGAATATCCCAACAGATAAGCAATTTCCGTCAGGCTCAGGTCGCTGTCCTTGAGATAGCTGATCGACAGCGACTTGCGCAGATTTTCGAGCGTTTCGAAAAACGTCGTGTTCTCCGCTGACAGCCGCCGCGACAGGGTGCGCGGGCTCATGCCCAGGGCCCGTGCCACCTGATCCTGCGAGGCCTCGCCCGAAGCAAGCCGGTCGGCGATCATCCGCTCGACATCGACGATCAGCGGCGGCACGTTGCGGGTCACGTCCCGCAGCACCAGATGGCAGTGATCCAGCAGAACCGCGTAAAGATCGTTGTCTGACGTCATCAACGGCAGCGACAGATCGGACTGGCGGAACACATACAAGTTGTCCGTCGCGCCGAACTCGACCGGGCAACCGAAATACGACCGGAATTCATCGAGGTTGGTGTTGCGGGCATGGCGAAAGGTGACCCGTTCGGGCCGGATCACCCGGTTGGCGGCCTGCCGGATGGCGTGCAGCAGGCCCGAGGCGCCGAATTCGACGTATTGCCGCCGTTGCACCCCGGCCGGGACGTTGAAATACCATTTCACCCGCCCGTCCCTGTCGAGGCTGCTGGTGTCGATTTCGACCGCATCGCTGAACACCCGGCGATATCGGGCGATGTTGTGCAGGAAATCGGCCACTGTCGGCGACGACTGACCGACATAAAAAATCAACCCCGAGCGCCGCATCTGCCGTTTCTGGCCACGCTGGAAGCCGATCACGTCATTGTTGGTCAGCCGGGCCGCGTGTTCAAAGAGACCGGCGATGTCATCGAAGGCCGCAACGGGTTTGTCGGCGGTCAGCAGGTCGGGCCCAAAGCCGGATCTGGCAAAGATCTGCGCCTCGGTAAACCCGTCGGCCAGAAGGTCACGCGCCAGCACCTGCGCGAAAACGGCGCCGTGTCTGGGTGCCGCCGTCACCATATGCGACAGGGCCCAAAGGAGGTCTGGTCGGGAAAACAGGTGCCGAAAGAGGCGCGAAGAAAAACCATAATCACCAGTGTTTCAAAGACTTTGCAGGCACACCATATCATCTGTCCCGCCGCTGTCGCCAGAATTTTGACCGGGAATCAAAAAGCAATGGCGGGAAATCCGCGATCCGGCCCCGCGCCGGTCCCCATCTCGGTGTTGCGAGGACTGCCCACCGGGCAGCCCCCGCGCAGGGACGGATCGACCGGGAGAGACAGGCCATGAGCCGAATGATGGAAATGGAAGCTTTTGCGACGGTGGTCGAAGAAGGTGGCTTTACGCTGGCGGCCCGCAAGCTGGGCGTGTCCAAATCGGCGATTTCCAAACACGTGAGCGCGCTGGAGGCGCGGCTGGGCGCGCGGTTGCTGAGCCGGACCACCCGGCGCGTTGCCCCGACCGAAATCGGCGCGGTCTATTATGATCGCGCCAGTCGCATCCTGAACGACGCCGGTGTCGCCGAAGCGCTGGTCGGCGAGATGCAGTCCAGCCCGTCGGGCGCGCTTCGGATCACGTCACCGCGCGATTTCGGCGTTCATCGGCTGTCGCCGTTCCTGGGTGGGTTTCTGGACCAGTACCCGGACATCACCGTGCAATTGGATCTGACCGATCAGCCCACCGATCTGGTCGCTGACGGCTACGACCTGGCGATCCGGGTCGGCAAGCAACCCGACAGCAGCATGCGCGCCCGCAAGCTGACCAGCTATGGCAGCCGGTTGGTGGCCAGCCCGAAGTACCTGAAGATGCAGGGCGCGCCGGACACGCTGCAGGATCTGGCGCGGCACCGGCTGCTGGCCGGGAGCGATACCGTCTGGTCCCTGTGTGACACCAACGGCGCCGCGACCCGCCTGCGGGTATCTCCGACGCTGTGTGTCAACGACGGGCGGACTCAGCTGGAGGCCGCTGTCGACGGGCTGGGCATTGCCTATCTGCCCGATTTCCTGACCGACCGCGCCGTTGTCCGGGGGGATTTGCAGGTGGTTCTGCCGCAGGCTCCGGCGAAGGAAAGCGACGTTTACGCGATCTTTGCGCCGGGGTGTCATACGCCGCCGAAACTGCGCGCCTTTCTGGATCACATCGCGGGGGCCTTTTGCGGGCATGCCTCCTGTGCGGACTGACGGCCCGGCAATCAGGCTTTGACATCACCATCCGATGACCGGCTATATGGGTCTTTTACCGGGACCTATCCAAAGGGAGATGAAGATGGCGGTTACATTGCAGGTGATCTACCCCGCGACCGACGGCACCACCTTTGATTATGACTACTATGCCACCACGCATATGGCGCTGGTTGGTGAACACATCGGCGACAAGATCGACAGCACTGTCGTGGTCAAGGGTGTCGCGGGCGGCCCCGATACGCCGCCGGGCTTCCACGCCGTCGCCACCATCGTGTTCAAGGATCAGGAGACACTGGGCGCGGCGCTGAAGGACAGCGGGCCGCTGATGGCGGATATCCCGAATTTCACGAACACCCGGCCCGACGTGCTGATCGGCGAAGTGATCGGGTAGCGCTGCGACCTTGACCGAGACCGAGTTGAAACCCGAGTGGATCGCCGTCGACCGGCGGCCCGCCGTGCCCCACGCCTGGGCGATGCGGGGCGCAACCGTGCTGGACGAGCGGCCGGTGACAGGTACGCTGGATGCCGCGATCGGCGACTGGCTGGCGGCGGGTGCGCGCGATATCGTGCAGTGCGGCGACCCGGCCGAGATGACCCCGGTGCCCGCCGCACCCGGCAAGCTGGCACCAAGGCCCGGCGGCAATCTGAACGGCGGGCGCCTCTGGACCCTGCCCGGCCTGACCCAGAGCGCGCCGGTGGACCTGATGTTCGGGGCCGAAACCACCATCGCGGGGTTCCTGTCGCTGAACCCGAACTGGGACGGGGTGATCTGCCTGCCCGGCGCCCAGACCCATTGGGCGCAGATCAGCGCCGACGAAGTGGTCAGTTTCCAGTCGTTCCTGAGCCTGGAAATCCTCGCGGCGCTGGGCGCGACCGGCGTGCCCGCGCTGGACGCGGAATTCGCCGAGGCGGTGGCCGACACCATGTCGCGCCCCGAACGGCTGGCGCAGCGATTGAACGCCGCCCGCGCAGGGGCGCGGCTGGGCGATCTGGCCGACGGGGCGGTCGCGGACCGGATGCTGGGGGCGCTCTTGGGGGCCGAGCTGGCGGCGGCACGGCCCTACTGGCTGGGCCAGCAGATCGCGCTGATCGGGCCAGCGGAGATGACCGCGCCCTATGCGGCGGCGCTGCAGACGCAGGCGGCCATGGTCACCGTGGCCCCCGACGCCCGGATGACGCTGGCCGGGCTGACCGCCGCGTGGCGGCGGCTGCCGGGTCAGGTCTCCAGCAGCTGACGGCAGGCGCGCGCCGCGCGGTCCCGGTCGCCGGTTTCGATGAAGTCCAGCAACCGACGCATTGCCTCGGGCCGGCCGATGGGATCAAGGCGCGCGGCGGGCGCAGTGCCGCTGCGACGACGCACGGAGAGGTAATTTACCCGCTCGGGCCGCGCGCCATAGGTGAACTTGTAGGCTTCGTCGCCGTGGCAGAAATCATAGTTGCGCTGGCCTGCCCCGATCGCCCAGCGGATCGCGGCGCCATGCAGCATCAGCCCGATGCTCTGGTCGGCCGCCGCGTCATCCCGGCCGCCGACGACGAAACACAGCCGATGCCGGTGCGGGTCAAGCACATGCCCCAGCGCACCCAGCATCCGGTCGCCGCGCCACAGGACCGGCATGTGCAGGTTCCCCAGCCGCAACGCCGCCTGCAGCACCTGGCGGTAGTTGCCCGCCACCCGAGCCGCCACATCCGGCCCTTTTGACGGGGCCCATTTCGCGGTCCACAGCCGCAGCAGCCCCGCGATATCCTGGTCGAAGGTGGCCGGCGTGGTGCGCGTGATCCGAAGATCAGCGTCGCTGTCGAGCTGGCGCATCGCCCGGCGCAGTTTCTGCCGCCGCCCCCGGCTGGGGAGCGCGGCCAGATAGTCGTCAAAGCTGTCGGGCAGCGGCACGCGCGGACAGATCAGGTTGTCGGTTTCCCCCTTGTTGATCCGGTACTGGGCCAATTTGGCGGAATAGTCCGCCTGCGGAAACGCCCGCAGGAACCGCGCGGCACGGTCGGGGGTGTCTTCGTAACGCAGCGACAGGCGCGACCACGGCAGCGCGCGCAGCCGCGCGGCGACCAGTTGCAGCGCCTGCGCCTCGAGGGCCGGATCGCAGAGAAAGCCGGTGTATTCGCTCCACAGCAGCCGCCCGCCGGCCTCGATCTGGGACTGGAACGCCCGCGCCGAGTTGCTCCAGTGCACCCGGTATTTCAGCGGCAGCACGCAGACCAGCCTGTCGCCGCCGTGGACGATCACCACCCGCCAGCGGCCCGGATTGTCGCGAAACGCCTGCGCCAGCCAATCCCAAGACAAAAACACCGTGGCCTGCGGGTCGCGCGCCTCCAGCGCCTGCCAGTCCGGTTTCAGCGCCCGGAATTCGGCCCATGTGTCGATGATGTCGACCACAAGAGAGGCCGGAGCCGCCGCGTGGAATTCCGCTGTGCCAAGCTTGCCCATCAGCCCCCCCGATCAGGCGCTCTTGCGCGTCTCGCCATCCCGCAGGATGTCCAGAAAGACGGACATCGCCGCGTCGAAATTGCGCGTGAGCGGCGCGGTGACGGGCGACTGGGCGGAATAGTAACGACCGACCTTGCAGATCTGCGCGGCGAACTCGGGGTGGACCCCGGCGTCGTCATATTTGCGCACCCGGTCGCGCGACAGCCAGCCGCGTTTCTGGGCCTCTTTCACGATCAGCTTGAACCGCTGCACGCAGTGGAAGGTCAGGTAGACCGACAGGTATTCGAGATAGTCGTCAATCCGGTGCCCGGTGCCGGGATCGAAAGCATCGATCATCACGTCGGCCATGACGTCAGGCTCAAGCGGCCAGGCCTCGTCCCCGATCAGCCAGGCAAAGTCCTCGGCGCCGTGGCGCAGGCCGGCGTATTCGAAGTCGAACCAGCGCAGCTTGCCCGTCCGGTCCAGCGCGGCGTTGCCAGACCGGCAATCCCATTTCACGAACTGGCCGCCGGTGACTGACACCGCCTGCGCGGCGGCGACCCGGTCGAATTTGGACGAGATGCCACCGGAATAAGGCTGCAGCGCGTCCACCGCCGAGATGAAATTGTCGACCCAGTCGTCATTGGCGCCGAGGGGCGGCATCACCTGCCCCAGATCGGTTTTGCGCGCGGCGCTCTGGATACGGAAAATGCCCGCCACCGCCTCGGCCGCCAGATCCAGCTGGCCCTTGCCGTCGTGGCGCACGATTTCCATGTTCAGCCGCCGGTCGCCGACATCCGACTGGAACATGATGTCGTCGACGACACCGAGGCACCGGGGGAGATCGTCGCTGAATTCGCCCAGCCGTTGCAGTACGTGGGCCTCGAGATGGGTGCGGCGGAAATTCGGGCGCAGGGTGGCGATCACGTCGCCGTCGGCGAAATGCAGGCGAAAGCTGGAGCGGCCATCGCCGCCCGGCGCGCTGACCCGGTCGAGCGGCCGGCCAAAGTAGGTTTCGGCGCATTCGACGATACGCTGCAGACGGTCCTTGCGTGAACTGCTCGCCACGGGGTTTCCTTTCGTACTGGTTACCGGTTGGTCCTGTTGTCAGACCCTGCCCCGGAATGCCGCCGGAACGTCGCGGGGACCCGGCAAATTCGAGGATTTGAAATAAACTGCAGGGTCCGCGCCCTGCCGTCCACGATTCGCCGGATTTCGGGGTAAATCAGCCCCACGACCCATTTAGTTTGCGATCAATCCGTCCTGCCCAAGGTGGATTGTTTCCACGGCACCATCTGAATAACGCCTTAACCATCTTAAAAATGACATAAAATTGCCCAAATCCGTTTCAGCACCTACCGTCCCAAAAATCAAAACCGACCGCCGGACCCGCCTGATCGCACGAGGATCAACGCATGTGGCGGCCTGTGAAAACCACATCCTGCTGGGTGAGATGGGAGTAATTGTGCGATGAGTTTTAGAATGTGGAGCGGTGGCGGATTTGGGAATTCCTCATTTGGGGGAACCAAGTCCTATCATAACGGTGGCGTCGAAGGATCGGCATTCTCGAACTGGTACGACAGCCATCTCAAGAGCTTTTTCGACAATCACAGCCACAACTGGCACCATGGCGGCTGGGGCGGCACCAAGGGGTCGGGCGGCACCAAGGGGTCTGGGTCGGGCGGCACGGGCGGGACCGCCACGACAACGGTCCGCGAAAGCCTGGAATGGAACCTGGTGCCCGATCCCGACGACGGTGGCACCATCGACAATTCCGATGACCTGAGCGCCGGTTTTACCCAGAATACCGGGAATGTGGACGTGACCTTTTCGGTGCTGTCGACCAGCGGAAACGTGATCAACGAGTTCTACACCTCGACACAGAACACCGCCGATATCGTGGCGGACGGCAGCCCGGTCGACCCCAACAGCGCGTTTTCGTCGGTGATGACCGCCGAGGGATCGAGCGCGGAATACGCATTGGATTTTTCCGACCCGGTGACGGATGTGTCGTTCCGGATCAACGACGTGGACGCCAGCGCGGTTGTCCGCGTCGTGGCCTATGACGAAGACGGCAACGAAATCCCGATCACCCTGACGGCGGGTTCGGCGATCGACCTGCTGGACACCGATACGGTGACCGGCGCCGATACCGCCGACAGCACCGGGTCGGACGTGCCATCGAACACACCGGATGCCTCGGTGCTGGTCGACATCGCGGGGCCGGTGTCGCGGATCGTGATCGAACATGACCAGGACGGTCCGGCGAACTCCGGCATCGACGTCACGGATGTCTATTTTGACGTGACCGTCGACGACGACACCTGCGGATCCGGCAGTGGTGGCACCAAAGGCTCCGGCACCGGTGGTACCTGGGGCGGCACCAAGGGTTCCGGCTCGGGCGGCACCAAGGGGTCCGGCACCGGTGGCACCAAGGGATCCGGCACCGGTGGTACCAAGGGATCCGGGACCGGTGGCACCAAGGGGTCCGGCTCCGGCGGTACCAAGGGATCCGGGACCGGTGGCACCAAGGGGTCCGGCTCCGGCGGTACCAAAGGGTCCGGCACCGGTGGCACCAAAGGGTCCGGCTCCGGCGGCACCAAGGGCTCCGGCACCGGCGGTACCAAAGGCTCCGGTTCCGGTGGTACCAAGGGCTCCGGCACCGGCGGTACCAAGGGCTCCGGCACCGGCGGCACCAAGGGATCCGGCACCGGCGGTACCAAGGGATCCGGCACCGGCGGTACCAAAGGCTCCGGCTCCGGGGGAACCAAGGGATCCGGTACCGGTGGCACCAAGGGATCCGGCTCCGGGGGAACCAAGGGATCCGGTACTGGGGGCAC
This sequence comes from Seohaeicola saemankumensis, assembly GCF_020171285.1. GTDB lineage: Bacteria > Pseudomonadota > Alphaproteobacteria > Rhodobacterales > Rhodobacteraceae > JAIUZI01. The sequence goes on along the minus strand of NZ_JAIUZI010000001.1, from coordinate 312,271 downwards.
CAAGGGATCCGGTACCGGCGGTACCAAGGGATCCGGCACCGGTGGCACCAAGGGATCCGGCTCCGGCGGTACCAAGGGATCCGGCACATGCGGCACCAAAGGATCTGGCTCCGGTGGCACCAAAGGGACAGGCACCGGCGGTAGCAAGGGCTGGAACCCGTTCAGCCATCAGACGGCGCTGAACGACCTGCCCGCCTATACCGGCGACGACACAAGCGATGCGTCCACGGAGGAAAACACGGTCTACGCAAGCTCGGGCACCACGTCCGGCGGCACCAAGGGGCCGGGGTTGGACGACATTCTTGCCCTGATGAACAAGGCCCCGGACGAAGACGATCCGGCGCTGAAGGCAAGCGCCAGCGGCGGTCTGTTCGGCACCGCCGGCGGCGGCACCGGCCTGTTCTGATCAAGGACCACTGGACCCGGCGCGCCCCGCAGGGCGCGCCATCGCGACAAACCCGGCATACCGCGAGGTGTGCCGAGTTCAGCCTTTGCGGCGCAACCCCAGGGGCGCGCCCAGTTGCGGCGGCACCGGCAGCGCGGCGTGATCGGCCTTCATCCGGGCGAAACGCCGCACCGCCCAGTCCGGGTATTCGGCGGACCGGCCGGTGCCGTGATCCACGTTCATCACCATGATCTCCTGCGTGGCGCAGATCTCGCCATTGTCGTCGGACACCATCTCGCCAAAGAAATGCACCCGCTTGCGGTCATGATCAATCAGCCGGAACCGCACCGAAAACCCCTGGTCCAGCTTGAGTTCGCGCAGGAAATGGGTGTGCGACTGTAGCACATATGGCCCCTGTCCGGACGCCTGCACGTGTTCTTCCCCCACGCCGAGGTATTCGGAAAACAGCACGTCCGAGGCCTGGTCGAAGGCGATCCCGTAATAGCCCACGTTCATGTGGCCGTTGTAGTCGATCCATTCGGGCAACACCCGGCGCTGCTGCACCACCACGGGCGCGGGATATGGGCCGTCGCGGCCCGAAACGGGGGCATGCGTCATCTGCTATCTTTCGTGCGGTTGCCTGTTCCGGCGCACAATGCATTGGAATCCGGCTGACGCCAAGGTCAACGGCTTGTATTTCGCACCTGCTGCCCCGATGCTGCGCCCTGAAATCCGCGACGGGTCTGGCACGGGAGACGCAAGATGAAAGACAGCTACCTCAAACAGGACGCCACAGGGCTGGCGGCGCTGGTCGCCACCGGGCAGGTCACCCCGGACGAGTTGCTGGATTGCGCGCTGGAGCTGACGGCCGAACGCAACCCGGCGCTGAATGCGGTGGTCAACATCGCCGAGGACACCGCCCGCGCCGCGATCCGTGACGGGCTGCCTGACGGGCCGTTCAGGGGCGTGCCGTTCCTGATCAAGGACCTGGGTGCCGAGGCGCGCGCCTATCCCACCCACAACGGGTCGATCCTGTTTCGCGACACGGCCTGGTCCTATGACAGCGAGATATTCCTGCGGATGCAGGCCACCGGGGTGGCGACCTTTGCGCGGACCACCTCGCCCGAGCTGGGCGTCGGCCCGGTGACCGAATCCCAGGTCTATGGCGGGCCGACCCGCAACCCGTGGAACCTGGGCCATACTTCGGGCGGGTCGTCGGGCGGATCGGGCGCGGCGGTGGCGGCGGGCATCGTGCCGGCGGCGCATGGTTCGGACGGCGGCGGATCGGTGCGCATCCCGGCCTCGTCCTGCGGGCTGGTGGGGTTCAAGCCGACGCGCGCGCGGCTACCCGACGGGCCGGAATCCGGCGAGGGCTGGGGCGGCATGGCGATCGACGGGTTCCTGACCCGGTCGCTGCGCGACAGCGCCGCGCTGCTGGATGCCTGCGCGGGCGCCGATCTGGGCGCGCCCTACTGGGCACCGCCGATGCAGGGCAGCTATGCCGATGCCATGGCCCGCGACCCCGCCCCGATGCGGGTCGGGGTCTGTACCACCACGCTGAGCGGCGAGCCCGTCGACCCCGAATGCGTGCGCGCCGCCGAAACCACGGGCCGGCTGCTGCAGGATCTGGGTCACCATGTGGAGATCTACACGCCGCCCGCCGCGCTGGACGTCGAGGCGATGATGCTGGCCTGGACCAAGATCGTGGCCTGCGGCACCGCGCTTTCGGTGCGGACCAAGCTGAAGGGAAAGCCGCTGGACCCGGCCACGGTCGAGGGCGTCACCCGTGGTGCCATCGCCTACGCCGAAACCGTGTCGGGGGCCGATTACCTGGCCGCCGTGAACGCGGTGCACGCCTTTGGCCGCCGCATGGCGCGGCTGTTTCACGACATTGACGTGCTGGTCACGCCCACGCTGGCGCGGCCGCCTGCGCCGGTGGGGCTGCTGAAGCCAGACAACGAGGATTTCGTGGCCTATCGCAACGGCCCCGGCGGGGTGTTCGAATACTCGCCCTATTGCGCCGCCTTCAACGCCAGCGGTCAACCGGCTGTGTCGCTGCCGCTGCATTGGAGCGCCGATGACCTGCCGGTGGGCGTGCATCTGGCCTGCGCCTTTGGCGAGGACGAGCGGCTGATGTCGCTCTGCGGTCAGATCGAACGCGCGGCCCCCTGGGCGGCCAAGCAGCAAAGCCTGATCGACAGCGGCCCCCGCCACGGATAACCGCGCCGTTTGGTCACCCTTGCGGCCCGCGCGGATTTCGCCTTTGTTTCGGGTGTAACCCCCGGGGGCCGCCATGACGTCAAACACGTTCACGACGCGAAACCTGCGCAAGATCTATGGCGAGGGCCCGGCTGCGGTTCACGCCCTGCGCGGGGTCACCCTTGAGATCCCCGAAGGCGAGATCGTGGTGCTGCTGGGCCCGTCGGGCAGCGGCAAGTCAACGCTGCTGAACATCGTCGGCGGGCTCGACCGGGGGACCGACGGCGAGGTGTTCTTTCGCGACCGCAAGCTGTCGGACATGAGCGACGCGGAACTGACCCGCTACCGGCGTGATCACGTGGGATTCGTGTTTCAGTTCTATAACCTGATGCCCAGCCTCACGGCGCGCGAAAATGTCGAGCTGGTGACCGAGATCGCCCGCAACCCGATGGACCCGGACACGGCGCTGGCGCTGGTTGGGCTGGCCGACCGGGCGGATCATTTCCCGGCCCAGCTGTCGGGCGGGGAACAGCAGCGGGTGGCGATTGCCCGCGCTGTAGCCAAGCAGCCCGACGTGCTGTTTTGCGACGAGCCCACCGGCGCGCTGGACAGCAAGACCGGGCGCGCGGTGCTGCATGTGCTCAAGGACGTGAACGAGAAACTGGGCGCGACGGTGATGATCGTCACCCACGCCGCCGCCCAGGCCGACATGGCCGACCGGGTGATCCGGTTCGGCGACGGGGATGTGACGGATGTCACGGTCAACAAGACCAAGCTGAGCCCCGATGATATCGCATGGTAGTCCCGTCATGTCGCCCCTGACCCGAAAATTGCTGCGCGACCTCTGGCGGATCAAGGGCCAGGCCATCGCCATCGGCATGGTGATCGCCGTGGGCGTGTTGATGCAGGTGATGATGACCGGGCTGGTGGCCTCGCTCGATGAAACGCGGCGGGCCTACTACGAACGCAACCGGCTGGCAGATGTCTTTGCGCCGGTGGCCCGCGCCCCCGAACATACTGCGATGTCACTGCGCCGCCTGCCCGGCGTCGCCGCGGTGCAGACCCGCGTGGTGGGCGCGGCGCTGATCGACGTGGCTGGAACCGACCTGCCGGTACAGGCGCGCGCGGTGTCCCTGCCCGCGTTCCGCGCACCGGATCTGAACGCGATCCACCTGACCGACGGGCGCATGTTCGCCGGCGACCGCCCCGACGAAGTGGTTGTTTTGCAGGGCTTTGCCAAGGCGCACGGGCTGCGCCCCGGCGATCAGATCCGCGCCACCATGAACGGGTTCCGCCGCAGTTTCACGGTCGTGGGGTTTGCCCAGTCGCCGGAGTTCCTGTGGGCCACCGCGCCCGGTGAAATGGTGCCCGACGACGGCCGCTTTGCCGTGCTCTGGATGAGTCGCGCCGCGCTTGAGGCGGCCTTTGACATGGACGGCGCCTATAACGAGGCGCTGATCGGGCTGACGCGGGGGGCGGAACCGCAGGAGGTGATCCGCGCCGCCGACCGGTTGCTGGACCGCTATGGCGGGCTGGGCGCCTATGACGTCGCCGACATGGAATCGAACCGTTTCATAACCGAGGAAATCAACGGACTGCGCAGCACGGCGGCCAGCGTGCCGCCGGTGTTCCTGGCGGTTGCGGCCTTTCTGCTCTACATCGTGATCTCGCGCATGGTGCAGGCCGAACGCGAAGAGATCGGGCTGATGAAGGCCTTTGGCTATACCAATCTCGAGGTCGGCGGCCACTATTTTCAACTGATCCTGATCATCGCCGTGGGCGGGGCCGTGGCGGGCGGGCTGATGGGCATCGGCGCCGGGCGCTGGATGGCCGATTTCTACCTGAACTACTACAAGTTTCCCTTTCTCGTGTTCCGGCTGGACCCTGGCGCCTTTATCGCCGGGATCGGCGTCAGCGTGATCGCGGCCTCGGGCGGCGGTCTGCTGGTGCTGCGGGGCGTATTCGCCCTGACCCCGGCTGTCGCCATGCGCGCCGCCGCGCCGCCCGACTACAGCCGCACGGGCCGGTTCGGGGCGGCGCTGAACCGCTTGCTGGACCAGCCCACGCGCATGGTGTTGCGCCGGCTGACGCGGCAACCCGGCCGCATGGGCGGTGCCGTCGCCGGCGTGGCGGCGGGTGTTGCCCTGTCGGCGGCGATGAGCACGATCCTGGCCAGTTTCGATGCCATGCAGGAGCTGACCTTTGGCGTGGTGGACCGCAGCGACCTGCAGGTCACCTTTATCCGCCCGATCGAAACCCGCAGCGCCTTTGAGCTGCGGTCGATCCCCGGCGTGATCGAGGTGGAGCCGCAGCGCACCGTGCCCGCGATCCTGCGCAATGGCCGCTACAGCTATCATGGGGCGGTGTTCGGGCTGCCCGCGGTCCCGCGGCTGAACCGCCCGGTCAATGCCGATGAAACGCCTATCGAGATCCGCCGCGACGGCATCATCCTGTCCACCGGCCTGGCCTCTGTTCTGAAGATCGCGCCGGGCGAGACGCTGACGCTGGACGTGCGCGAAGGCCGCCGCCCGCGCCTCGACGTGCCGGTGATCGCGGTCGCCGAAAGCCTTCTGGGCGCGCCCGCCTACATGGAGATGGAGACGCTGAACCGGCTGCTGAACGAACCGTTGCGGGTGTCGGGCGCCTATCTGCGGATCGACGCGGAACAGGGACCGAGGATCTATAAAGCATTGAAAAACATGCCGATGGTCGCCGGTGTCAGCCTGAAATCCGACAGCCGGGCGGCGCTGCAAAAGGTCATGGACGAAGGCGCCGGGGCCACCCGCTATATCATGGCGGCGATCGCGGCGGTGATCACCTTTGGCGTGATCTACAACGCCGCCCGCGTCGCCCAGGCCGAGCGGTCGCGCGATCTGGCCGGGCTGAGGGTGCTGGGGTTCACCCGGGGCGAAGTGGCCTTTGTCCTGCTGGGGGAACTGGCGATCGTCACCCTGCTGGCGCTGCCGGTCGGTGCCGTTGCCGGCTATTTCCTGACCTTCGCTGTCTCGGCGGGATTCAGCACCGATCTCTACCAGATCCGCGCGTCCTTCAACCCGGCCAGCTATGGGCAGGCGATACTGGTGGTGCTGGCCGCCGCGTTGGTGTCCGGCTGGCTGGTGAAACGTGATATCGACAAGGCGGACATGATCACCGCCCTGAAAACGAGGGAGTAAACCGATGGCCACAAACCGCAGGAAGTCCCGTCCGGTCCTGATGCTGAGCGCCGCCGCGCTGGTGGCGGCGGCGTTGGTGGCGGCCTTCTGGCCCCGGCCCATGCTGGTCGATATCGGCACGGTCCGGCAGGGACCGATCCGTGTGACCATCGACGAAGAGGGCCGCACACAGGTGCGGGAACCTTATGTGGTTTCTTCTCCGGTGGCCGGGGAACTGCAGCGTGTCACCGTGGACCCCGGCGAAAAGGTCGTTCGAAATCAAACCGTTGTCGCTCAGATGCGGCCCGCGAACCCCTCGGCGCTGGACGTGCGCACGCGTGAACAGGCGCTGGCCGCCGTCACCGCCGCCGAGGCCGCCCTGCGGGTCGCCCGCGCCGACCTGAACGCAGCAATGGCCAATCGCGACTTTGCCGAGGCCGAACTGGAGCGGGTCGGCAAGCTGATCGAACGCGAGATCGCCAGCCTCGTCACGCTGGAGCGCGCGCGGCAGGCGGCGCGGGTGGCGGAGGCCAACGTGGATACGGTTCATGCGGCGATTGCGATGCGCGAGGCCGAACTGCGCAACGCCCGCGCCCAGCTGATCGGTTTCGATGATCAGGCGCTGGCCGCAGCCCTGGGCGACACCGTGCGCGACGTGCCCGCGATCCCGCTGAAAGCGCCCATCGACGGCACCATCCTCAAGATCTTTCACAAGAGCGAAACCACCCTGCCCGCCGGCGAGGCCATCCTGCAGATCGGCGATGTCGACAGCGACCTGGAGGTGATGGCCGAGCTGCTGTCCTCGGACGCGGTGCAGGTCGCGCCGGGCAACCCGGTGATCATCACCAACTGGGGCGGCGGGGCCGATCTGGAGGGCGTGGTGGAACGCATAGACCCTTATGGATACACGAAATTTTCCGCCCTGGGGGTCGAGGAGCAGCGGGTCGAAACGATCATCCGCTTTGCCGATCCGACCGCCGACCGCGACGGGCTGGGGCACGGCTACAGGGTCGAGGTGCGCATCGTCGTCTGGGCCCGCGACGCGGCCGTACTGGTGCCGTCGAGCGCGCTCTTCCGGCACCAGGGCGCGTGGTCGGTGTTCCGCGTCGAGGACGGCCAGGCGATGCTGCGCGCGGTCGAGGTCGGCCGCGACAACGGCCGCGAGGCAGAGCTGCTGGAGGGGCTGGAACCGGGCGACCGGGTGGTGCTGTTCCCCTCGGCCAACCTGACCGACGGCCAGAAGGTCGCGCAGCGGCAGATCGGCGGATAGGCCCGGGTTTTATACGTTTTGTACAAGGGTTCCGGGCGGGTTTTGACGTTTTGTACAACGGGATTTGGGCCGAGGCCGCGTCCCTGAAGCTCCCCATCGGGCCGATCCAGGCTGTGCCAGATACCTCGGCGAGCCCTCGGATCAATCAGCCGCGCCCGAACCGAGGGGTGGGCGAGAAGCGCGCGCGTCTCGCCTGAGGCGCGCCTTTGACACGACGGGTGTGGTTCGGGCGTAGGTTGGTCGGAGATGGGGGATTGGGTGCGACAGCGAGCAAGTGCGACGATCCTTCTCTGACCTCAAGTGCAGCGCACCTTGGATTTGGATACTTCCTTATGCGTCTACCGAAAGGCGACAACCACCCCTCCCTGAGCGGTTTCACAGGAAAACGCCGGCTTATACTTCCTTTGAGGCTGGTCACCCGCCGTGATTGGTAAACGATCCGCTACATCTTGGGGTCTCTCGCCCGGCTTTGTTACAGCTAAGTTCCAGCGATAAAACGGCTTGGTAGAAGTGACCTTCTTTGTTTCGAAACGAACTTGCAATGTGCCCTTGGTCACGCGGCACGCCACTCCGACAGGATATTCTTTACGCCCCATTATCCTGACCACTGAAACACGGAGCTCGTCCGTATGGCTTGCCTTGATCCACTGCGTTTGACCCGCGGCGACCGGCGTGCTGGCTAAAGACACCATAAACACCAGAATTCTGAGCAATTGGCGTCCCCTCGTTTCGCTGTGCAATCCATAATTACCAGACATCAAACGAGCAGCCAAACCTCTTAACCCAAAACTATGAGCCCACAGCCGGTCGCGCCAACCGCGTTCGCTGACTCGCCCCAGAATGGCCGGCTTCAGCCATCCATTTTCAGGGCGCTGATGAAGGCTTCCTGCGGGATGTCCACCTTGCCGAACTGGCGCATCTTCTTCTTGCCCGCCTTCTGTTTTTCCAAAAGCTTGCGTTTGCGGGTTGCGTCGCCGCCGTAGCATTTGGCGGTGACGTCCTTGCGCAGGGCGCTGAGGGTTTCGCGGGCGATGACCTTGCCGCCGATGGCGGCCTGGATCGGGATCTTGAACATGTGGCGCGGGATCAGGTCCTTGAGTTTTTCGACCATGGCGCGGCCACGGGTTTCGGCGCGGTCGCGGTGGACCATGGTCGAGAGCGCGTCAACCGGTTCGTCGTTCACGAGGATCTGCATCTTGACCAGGTTGTCCTGCCGGTAACCGGTCATCTGGTAATCGAAGCTGGCGTAACCTTTTGTTACCGATTTCAGGCGATCATAGAAATCGAACACAACTTCGTTGAGGGGGAGATCGTAGACAACCATCGCCCGGCTGCCGGCATAGGTCAGGTCCATCTGGATGCCGCGCCGGTCCTGGCAGAGTTTCAGCACGTCGCCGAGGTATTCGTCGGGCACGAGGATCGTCGCCTTGATGCGCGGCTCTTCGAGGTGGTCGACATGGGTCAGGTCGGGCATGTCGGCGGGGTTGTGCAGCTCGATCATCGAGCCGTCGCGCATGTAGATGTGATAGATCACGCTGGGCGCGGTGGTGATCAGGTCGATGTCATATTCGCGCTCGATGCGGTCGCGGATGACTTCAAGGTGCAGGAGGCCGAGGAAACCGCAGCGGAAGCCGAAGCCGAGCGCGGCGGAGGTTTCCATTTCATAGGAGAAGGAGGCATCGTTCAGCGCCAGTTTCTCGATGGCGTCGCGCAGGTCTTCGAATTCCGCTGAATCGACCGGGAAGAGGCCGCAGAACACCACCGGCTGGGCCGGTTTGAAGCCGGGCAGCGCCTGCGTCGTGCCTTTTTTCTCGTGCGTGATGGTGTCGCCGACGCGGGTGTCACGGACCTGTTTGATGGAGGCGGTGAGAAAACCGATTTCGCCGGGGCCAAGTTCGTCGATCACCTGCATGGCGGGGCGGAAGACGCCGATGCGGTCGACATGGTGGACCGAGCCGTTCGACAGCATCTTGATCCGGTCGCCCTTTTTCAGAACGCCGTCCATGATGCGGACGAGGACGATGACGCCGAGGTAGCTGTCGTACCAGCTGTCGACGAGCATCGCCTTGAGCGGTGCGTCGCGGTCGCCCTGGGGCGCGGGCAGGTGCTCGACGATGGCTTCCAGTGTTTCGTGGATGCCCTGGCCGGTCTTGGCCGAAACCCGGATCGCGCCCGAGGCGTCGATGCCGATGACGTCCTCGATCTGTTCGGCGACGCGGTCGCAGTCGGAGGCCGGCAGGTCGATCTTGTTCAGCACCGGCACGATCTCGTGGTCGGCGTCGATCGCCTGGTAGACGTTGGCGAGCGTCTGCGCCTCGACGCCTTGCGTCGAGTCGACCACCAGCAGCGAGCCCTCAACCGCGCGCATGGAGCGGGAGACCTCGTAGGCGAAATCGACGTGGCCGGGGGTGTCGATCAGGTTCAGCACATAGGCCTCGCCGTTGTCGGCGGTATAGTCGATGCGGACGGTGTTGGCCTTGATGGTGATGCCCCGCTCGCGCTCGATATCCATGGCGTCGAGCAGCTGCTCTTTCATGTCGCGGTCCTGCACCGTCCCGGTCTCTTGGATCAGGCGGTCTGCAAGGGTGGATTTACCATGGTCGATATGGGCGACGATGGAGAAATTGCGGATATGGGCGAGGTCTGTCATGGGTGGGATATGATGGGGATTTCGGGGCTGGTCAATAGGCTCTGACAGTGAGGACCGGGGTTCGTTGCCCGTGCGGCCAGGGCGCCGGTCACGACCCCGGCAAGGCGTCCCGGCGGATCATGGTGCGCAGCGCGAAGCTGGAGCGCATCGAGCGGATCCCCTTGACCTGCATCAGCCCGTTTTCGAGGAAATGGTCAAAGGCGGCAAGGTCGGCGGCGACCACGCGCATCAGGATGTCGCGGGTGCCGGTCATCAGGTAGCATTCCATCACCTGATCGAACCGTTTCATCGCCGCCTCGAAGGTGTTGACCGCGTCGCGGGTCTGATGTTCGAGCTCGACGAAGATGAAGATGTTGAGCGGCAGGCCCAGACGCTCCTGATCGACGCGGGCGGAATAGCCGGTGATGACGCCCGCCGCTTCGAGCTTGGCAACGCGGCGGGCGCAGGGCGTGGCCGAGAGGCCGACGGCCTCGGACAGGTCGGCCAGACGCATCCGCCCGTCGCGCTGCAGGGCCGAAAGGATACGCTGATCGAAGCTGTCGAGCGAAATGGCGGGCTTTTTCACCATGTTGACCCCCTGGATTGGAGATTTTCACCAAATCATAACACTTCAGGAGGCAGAATCGCGGAAAATCTGCGCGGGCCAAGGCGGTACTCTGGATGGGCAGCAACCGGAGGAGAAACCATGCTGGAGAGAATTGATGCGCCCGGTCACGAGGAGGTCTGGCGGCTGTCCGCGCCAAAGGCCGGGTTGAGCGGGTTTATCGCGCTGCATTCCACCGCGCTGGGGCCGGCGGCGGGCGGGTTGCGGATGCGCCCCTATGACAGCGCGGCCGAGGCGCTGGAGGATGCGCTGCGGCTGAGCCGGGGGATGACCTACAAGAACGCCGCCGCCGGGCTGCCGCTGGGCGGGGGCAAGGCGGTGATCATCGGCGATCCGGGCCGGGACAAGACGCCGGAGATGCTGCGCGCCTTTGGCCGCGCGGTGGCGGCGCTGGAGGGGCGGTACTGGACCGCCGAGGACATGGGGATGACGCCGCAGGACATGCGGGTGATCCGCGGCGAGACCGATTTCGTGGCCGGGCTGGACGACGGGCCCTTTGCCAGCGGCGATCCCTCGCCGGTGACCGCGCGCGGGATTTTCAACGCGATCCGCATCGGCGCGAAACACCGGTTCGGCAGCGACGACCTGACCGGCAAGCGGGTGATCGTTCAGGGGCTGGGCCACGTCGGCGCGCATCTGTGCGGGCTGCTGCACGGGGCCGGGGCGCGGCTGTGGGTGGCGGATCTGGACCGCGCGCGGGTGGCGGAGATGGTCACGCGATACGGGGCGACGGGGCTGGAGAATGATGCGGTTTATGGCACGGAGGCGGATATCTTTGCCCCCTGCGCCATCGGCGGCATCCTGAACGCGCGGACGATCCCGCAGCTGCGGGTCGGGCTGGTGGCGGGCGGCGCCAACAACCAACTGGCCACGGAAGCGGACGCCGACCGGCTGCAGGCGCGCGGTATCCTCTATACGCCAGACTACGTTGCCAACGGCGGCGGCATCATCAACGTGGCGACCGAAATCCTGCGAATCGCGGACCGGGGGCCATGGGTCGCGGACAAGCTGGCGGCGCTGGATCGAACGATGGACATGATCCTGACGCGCGCGGCACGGGCCGGTGTCAGCCCGGCGCATGTGGCCGATTCGGCGGTGCAGGACCTGATGGCGGCGCGCGCGGCCTGAGGCGACGCAAGGTCAGGCGCCCGGGTGGGCGCCGCTCCTTAATTCTGCCACATTCGATTTTTATTGTTGTTCATACCGAAACAACCGCACGTCAGATGCGGCCAAGGCACGAGCAGTGAAAGACCGGATAACCCCGGCACACGGGTGACCTCCCGGGTGGGGGACAGGGCGCAGGCCCTGTTCCCCTTCGGCAGGATCAGGCCGATTGTGTGATGCCGCGCGCCTCAGGATTGATCGGGACCAGGGATCTGAACATAGTACGCCGAATGAGGCGAAGGGGCTGGTGACCCCTGCTGACAGGAACGAGGCAAGACACATGAAGACATTCCTGACCATCGCGGTTTGCGCGGGGCTGCTGGCAAGCGGCGCCCCTGCCCCGGTTTTTGCCGGTCCCGGCGTGATCGACCGGGCCTGCCGCCAGTCCAACCGCCAGGCCGCGACGCCGCAGCTGTGCAGCTGTATCCAGCGGGTGGCCAACAACAGCCTGAGCCGCAGCGAACGGCGCAAGGTCGCCAAGTTCTTTAGCGACCCCCATCAGGCCCAGGAGGTGCGCCAGTCGGACCGGCACACGGACGAGGCGCTGTGGAAACGCTACAAGGCATTCGGCGAACAGGCCCGCAGCAGCTGCGGCTGAGCGCGGCACTTTTCATTTTGCGAGTTTGACCCAAAGCGCGGCGATTGTTTCGCCGCGCTTTGCAGTTTTTGCCCTTGTTTCGCCATATTGCCGCCATTCGAATGCCGCAATTTCTGCAAAGCAGCCCGCCAAAGCGGCCGGGTATAGCGGCGCTTTCTGCAAATGCAGGCCTTGCGGTTTGCCCCGCTCGCCCGCACCGGGGATCAGGCCGGGGGCGCATCCGCGCAAAACCCGCGCTGCACGCTGCCGGGAAATCCGGCTTTGGTGTTGAAAATCCGAATATTGCAGCATCCAGAGGTTGAGAATACTTGACCAACAGCCCATGGAGTTTCAAAGAACCCGAAACCATGGGAGCAATGTCATGCTGATGAAGGGCGTCACCCTGCGCGGGCTGGAAGTGTTCGAGGCCCTGGCCCGGACCGGATCGGTGGCGCAGGCCGCCGAGCGCACCGGGCTGAGCCAGCCCGCCGTCAGCCAGCAGCTGCGCAACCTGGAGACCGCCCTGGGCACCGACCTGGTCGATCACGGCCGACGCCCGATGGTGGTGACGGCGGCCGGGCGCGGGTTCCTGGCCCGGACCGAGGCGGTGCTGTCCGAGCTGCGGCTGGCGCAGAGCGAGCTGACGGTGATGGACCTGACCCATCTGAGCCAGCTCAACATCGGGCTGATCGACGATTTCGACAACGACCTGACACCGCGCCTGACCACGATTCTGGCGGATAACCTGACCCGCTGCCGGTTCAAGATGATCACCGCCTCGAGCCACGAGATCAACGCTGCGATCGAGGCGCGCGAGCTGAACATCGCGGTCGCGGCCAGCGCCGGCGGGGTGCGCGAGGGTATCACCGAATACCCGCTGGTGCGCGACCCCTTTATCCTGGTGGCGCCGCGCGGAGTGGTCCGCGACGCGCAGACGGCGATGGACGACCTGCGCGGGATGCCGCTGCTGCGCTATGCCCGCGAGCAGATGATCGCGCGCCAGATCGAGGCGCATCTGATCCGCGAGGGGCTGCAATTCGAGGCCCGGTTCGAGATCGGCAGCAACCTGGCGCTGATGGCGATGGTGGCGCGGCGGATCGGCTGGGCGGTGACGACGCCGCTGGGGTTGATGCGGGCGGTGCGGTTCCATGACGAGATCGACGCCTTTGCCCTGCCGTTCGGCGAGGTCCACCGGACGATTTCGCTGTTTGCCGCCTCGGACTGGGCCGACCGGGTGCCGCGCGACGTGGCGCAGACGCTGCGCGGGCTGGTGCAGGCGCAGATGATCGACCCGGCGGTGGCGCGGATGCCCTGGCTGGCGGGATCGTTTCGGGTGCTGGACGGGTAAGCCTCAGCGCAGGCTGGCGGCGAGCCCCTGCGTCGCGGTTTCGATAAGCCCCAGCACGCCATCGAAATCGCGGGTGTAATAGGGGTCCGGCACGTGATCCATGCCGGCAGCGGGGGCGTAATCGGTCAGGCGGCGCACGGGTGTGGCGTTGCCGGGCGGGCGCAGCGCCTCGATGGCAGAGATATTGTCGGCGTCCATGCCCAGGATCAGGTCGAACCGGGTAAAGTCTTCGGTCGAAAACTGCCGCGCGCGCAGGTCCGAGATGTCATAGCCGCGCCCCTGTGCGGCGGCCTGCATCGGGCCGTAGGGCGGATCGCCCACGTGCCAGTCCGAGGTGCCGGCGCTGTCGGTTTCGATGCCGGGAATGCGGGCCCGCGCCACCCCTTCGGCGGCGGGAGAGCGGCAGATGTTGCCGAGGCAGACGAACAGAATGCGGGTGGTCATGGCGGGCTCCTTTGGGCATGTTTGTAGGCGACGGAGGGACCATGGAAAAGATCGTGATTTTGACCGGTGCCGGGATCTCGGCGGAAAGCGGACTGGGCACCTTTCGCGACGAAGGCGGGTTGTGGTCGCAGCACCGGATCGAGGATGTGGCGACGCCCGAGGGCTTTGCGCGGAACCCGGAGCTGGTACAGGGGTTCTACAACGCGCGGCGCAAGGGGGCGGCCCGGGCCGCGGCCAACCCGGCGCATCGGGCGCTGGCGCGGCTGCAGGCCGAATTTCCCGGCGAGGTGGTGCTGGTGACGCAGAACGTCGACGGGCTGCACGAGGCGGGCGGCGCCCGTGACGTGCTGCATATGCACGGGGTGCTGGCGGGCGCGCTCTGCGCCGCCTGCGGCCACCGCTGGACCGCGCCCGAGGAGATGCGGGTGGGAGAGCCCTGCCCCGCCTGCGCCGCGCCGGGCGGGCGGCCGGACGTGGTCTGGTTCGGCGAGATGCCCTATCACATGGAGGAAATCCTGGGCCACCTGGAGGCGGCTGACCTCTTTGCCGCGATCGGCACCTCGGGACAGGTCTATCCGGCGGCCGGTTTCGTGCGCGAGGCGCTGGCGGCGGGGGCGCATACGGTCGAGCTGAACCTCGAACCCTCGGCGGTGGTCTCCGATTTCGCCGAGACCCGGTTCGGCCCGGCCTCGGAAACCGTGCCGGCCTGGGTCGAAGAGCTGCTGGCCGAGGCCGGGTGAGGCCGGGGCGGCCATGGCCGCCCCGACGCGCGGGTGAGGGCTGCAGCGCAGCCTGAGGCCGGGCGTCAGCCGCCGGTCTTGGGCTGGCCGTGCATGTGTTTCATGCCATGCTCGGGCTTGCGCGTCAGGTCGACGGGCACCTCGACGGTGATCTCGCCGGCCTTTTCAAAGGTCAGCGTCAGGGTCACGATGTCCCCCTGCGCCAGCGGGGCGGTCAGCCCCATCAGCATCACGTGATCGCCGCCCCTGGCCAGCGCGTGCATGCCGCCGGCGGGAATGGCAAAGCCTTCCTCGACCTCCATCATCTGCATCACGCCGTCGGCGTTTTCCTTGTGGGTGTGCAGTTCGACCCGCGCGGCGGCGTCGGAGCTGGCGGCGATCAGCCGGTCGTCCTGGTCGGTGTGGTTCATCAGGGTCATGAAGGCGGCGCCGGATTTGGCGCTGGCGCCCGAGGACCGGGCATAGGGGTCCTGGACCATGATCTTGGCCATATCGGCCATGGCGGGCAATGCGAAAGCGGCGGCCGCGGCGGCGGCCAGGAGCGTGGATTTGAAAGACATGGGTGTGTCTCCTGCTGTCTGTCTTGTCTGTTTGAACGGTGAAATGAGATCAGACAGGCAGCGGCGGACCACGGGCAAAGGGGCGCGGTGCGGGAAGGGAAAGATCAAGCCGCGCGGCGCGGAGGGGTTCTTGCCGTTGCGGGCCGGCGGCCGGGGCCGGCACGGCGATTTCGGGCAGCAGCGCATGCGGCAGGCAGAGCGTGCAGTCGGGGCAGTCGTGCGGCGGTGCGACCGGTTCGCCATCGCGGCCGATCCAGACCGTGGTGGCCCCGGAGCCGGTGCAGAGCACCATTTCGGTGACATCGCCGCCCGCATGGGTCATCGCCTGCCGCTGGGCGCCGAGCACGAGCAGCAGCGACAGCATCAGGGCGGTGATTATGGGCGCGAAGCGGGTCATCGTGTTGACGATATAAGCCGCGCCGGGCCTGCCGAACAGGCGGAAATGCAAAAACCCCCACGCGGTGTGCGCAGGGGTCGCAGGGTCGATCGGCCTGTGCCGCCGCGCGGTCGCCCGCGCGGATCGCACCGAGATCAGGCGGAAGCCTGGGCCTTGGCGATCTCTTTTTTGACTTTCAGAGCGTTGTCCGACAGGTCGGTGTCCTTGGCTTTGGCCAGGAAGGCGTCCAGACCGCCACGGTGATCGACGCTGCGCAGGGCCGAGGCCGAGATCCGCAGTTTGACGCCACGGCCTAGGGTTTCGGACTGCAGGGTCACGTCGTTCAGGTTGGGCAGAAACCGGCGGCGGGTTCTGTTTTTGGCGTGGCTGACATTGTTGCCAGTCATCGGGCCTTTTCCGGTCAGTTCGCAGCGGCGCGACATGGGTTCATCCTTTTGTATCTGGCGGCAACCCGTATTGGACGGGTGCCAAATCGACAGGGGCGCGGCCTGAGGCTGCGCCCGGAAACTGGTTGGATGCGTTTAGGGGGAATCGCGGGCTGGGTCAAGGCGGTTGCGGGGAATTTCCGTGCCGCCATAAAAGCCCCCGAAAAAGCCGGGGTCAGAGCCGCCATCAAACCCGATATGGAAATGGCGGCGAAAGCGGGAATGACCCCGGTGGGGTCATGCCTGCGGCGCGAGTATTTTGGAAGAGATGAAAGGGCCGGTCCGCGCTCTAGTCCAGCGTTTCGAGCAGCGATTGCGCGGCGGCGGCGGGGCTGAGGGCGCCGCTGGCGACCTGCTGGCCGAGGCTGTCGCGGCGGGCGCGGGCGGCGGGGGTTTCGAGGCGGGCGAGCAGCGCCTGGCGCAGTTCCTGGTCGAACCAGTAGCGCGCCTGATCGGCGCGGTTGCGGTCCCAGTGGCCGGCCTCGCGCCGCCATCTGGTCAGGTCCTGCATTTCGGCCCAGGCCTCGGCCAGGCCGGTTTCCTCGGCCGCCGAGACCATCATCGCCTTGGGGAAGCCGGGCGGGTCCTGTGGCCGTTTGCGCAGCAGCCGCAGGGCGCCGGCGTAGTCGGCGCAGGTGCGGGTGGCCGCCGGTTTCAGGTCGCCGTCGGCCTTGTTGATCAGGATCAGGTCGGCGATTTCCATGATGCCGCGTTTCACGCCCTGCAGCTCGTCCCCGCCGGCGGGGGCCAGCAGCAGGATGAAGAGATCGGACATTTCCGCCACCACGGTTTCGGACTGGCCGACGCCCACGGTTTCGATCAGCACCGCGTCGAAGCCTGCCGCCTCGCAGAGCGCCACCGCCTCGCGGGTGCGGCGGGCGACGCCGCCGAGCTGAGTCTGGCTGGGTGAGGGGCGGATAAAGGCGTTGCGGTCGCGCGAGAGCCGTTCCATCCGGGTCTTGTCACCGAGGATCGAGCCGCCGGAACGGGCCGAACTGGGGTCGACCGCCAGCACCGCCACCCGCAGCCCCTGCCCTGTCAGCAGGGTGCCGAAAGCCTCGATGAAGGTGGATTTGCCAACACCGGGGGTGCCCGAGAGGCCGATGCGCAGCGCCTGCCGGTTGTGGCGGGCCAGTTCATCCAGCAGCGCGGTGGCCTGGGCGCGGTGATCGGCGCGGTTGCTTTCGACGAGGGTGATGGCACGGGCAAGCGCCCGCCGGTCGCCGGACAGGATCTTGTCACCCAAGCTTTGTATCTGCATGTTTATGTCCTGATTGCCTGCCGGTCCGGGGCTTACATGCATCGGGGGGGCGTGGTTTGTCCAGTGTGGTGGTTTTACGCATGATCCGAGCTCTTCTTGTCGTTCTTCTGTGTGCGGCGCTGCCGGCGGCGGCGCAGCAAAGCGCGGGCCAGTACGCGGTGCGGGCGCTGGGGCTGAAGGTGGGGGACCTGACGCTGACCGGTTCGGTCTCGGGGTCGAAATACACGGTGTCCTCGCAGTTCGTGACCAGCGGGCTGGTGGGCGCGGTGGCGGGCGTCAAGTTCCTGCTGAGCGCGTCGGGCACGGTGCGGGGCGGCCAGTTCCGCCCGGCGCGCTATGACGAGGAGATGGAGACCGGCAGCCGCGACTCGAGGGCCAGCCTGCGCTATCGCAACGGGGTGGCGCGCAGCGCCGGCAGCGAGATCGGCGGCGCGGGCCCCTATGCGGTGACCGATGCCCAGCAAAAGGGCGCGGTGGATCCGCTGACCGCCATGTTCATGGTGATGCGCGATCAGCCGCGCGAGGGGTTGTGCAAGATCCGCCAGCGGATATTCGACGGCGAGCGGCTGACCGAGGTCACATTGACCAGCCGCAGCGAGGACGGCGCCGCCGTGACCTGTTCGGGAGTGTTCCGGCGGGTGGGCGGCTATTCGCCCGAGGATCTGGCGCGCAAGGGCCAGTTCGCGTTGAGCGTGACCTATGAACCGGCGGGAGATCTGATGCGGGCGGTGAAGATGCGCGCCGATACGGTGCATGGCCGCGCGACGCTGGTCCGCAAGTGAGCCTCACCTGATCCGGAGACCGGGCGATCCGCGCTGGACGCTGCGGGGCGGTTTGGCGATAAGGCCGGTATGACCCGCACCGCCCTGCCCATCGACGATGCCCTGCCCGGCCTGCTGGACGCGCTGCGCCGGCAGGGCCGCGCCGTGCTGCAGGCGCCGCCGGGGGCGGGCAAGACGACGCGGGTGCCGCTGGCGATGCTGGAGGCGGGGCTGTGCGAGAGGCGCATCCTGATGCTGGAGCCGCGCCGTCTGGCGGCGCGGGCCGCCGCCGAGCGGATGGCGGCGACGCTGGGCGAGGCGCCGGGGCAGACCGTGGGCTACCGGATGCGGGGGGCGGCGAAGGTGGGCCGCGACACGCGGATCGAGGTGGTGACCGAGGGGATCCTGACCCGGATGCTGCAGGCGGAGCCGGACCTGCCGGGTGTGGGCGCGGTGATCTTTGACGAGTTCCACGAACGGTCGCTGAACGCGGATTTCGGGCTGGCGCTGTGCCTTGAGGTGGCCGGCGCGCTGCGCGACGACCTGATCCTGCTGGCGATGTCGGCGACGCTGGACGCGGAACCGGTGGGCGCGCTGATGGGGGCGCCGGTGATCACCTCGGAGGGGCGCGCGTTTCCGGTGGAGACGCGGTGGCTGGAACGGCCGCTGGGGCCGCGCGCGCGGCGCGATGCCGCGCTGGCCGATCTGGTGGTGCAGGCGGAGGCCGAGACCCGCGCCACGGGCGTTGGCTTTGGCGGCGGCATTCTGGTGTTTCTGCCCGGCGAACGCGAGATCCGGCGGGCAGCCTCGGCCCTGGCGGGGCGGTTGCCGGGCGATTGCGCGGTGCGGCCTTTGTACGGTGCGCTGCCTTTCGCCGAGCAGCGGGCGGCGATTGCGCCGGGGGGCAAGGGCCGCAAGGTGGTGCTGGCGACGTCGATCGCCGAAACCTCGCTGACCATCGAGGACGTGCGGGTGGTGGTAGACGCCGGACAGTCGCGCCGGGCGCGGTTCGATCCGGGATCGGGCATGTCGCGGCTGGTGACGGAACGGGTGACGCGGGCCGAGGCGACCCAGCGGGCGGGGCGTGCGGGCCGGGTGGCCGAAGGCGTCTGTTACAAGCTGTGGACGCGGGGCGAGGATGGTGCGCTGGCGGCGTTTCCGCCGGCCGAGATCGAAGCGGCGGATCTGACCGGGCTGGCGCTGGAACTGGCGCAATGGGGGGCCGCGCCCGGGGATCTGGCGTTTTTGACGCCGCCGCCGGCGGGGGCGCTGGCCGAGGCGCGGGCGCTGTTGGGCATGCTGGGCGCGCTGGACGCGGCGGGCCGGATCACCGACCACGGGCGGGCACTGGCCACCCTGCCCCTGCATCCGCGTCTGGGTCACATGCTGGAGACCGCCGGGCCGGAGGCGGCGGCGCTGGCGGCGCTGATCGCGGATCGCGACCCGCTGCGCGGCGCGCCCGCCGATCTGGCGCTGCGGCTGGAGGCGCTGCGCGATGCGCGGCGGTTCGCGCGGCAGCGGGCCTATGAGGTGAACGCGGGCGCGGTGCAGCGCATTCAGGCAGAGGTCAAGCGGCTGCGCGGGCGGGCCGGAACGGCGGCATCGGAGGCGATGAGCCCGGCGGCGATGGCGGCGCTGGCCTATCCCGACCGGATCGGGCAGCGGCGCAAGGGCGACGCGCCGCGATACGTTCTGTCGGGCGGCAAGGGTGCGGTGCTGAACGAGGGCGACCCGCTGGGCGGCGCGCCCTATCTGGTGGCGGTGGATCTGGACGGCGACCCGCGCGAGGCGCGGATCCGGCTGGCCGCGCAGATCAGCGAACGCGAGATCCGCGACCTGTTTGCAGACCAGATCGGCTGGAGCGATGTTTGCGCATGGTCGCGGCGCGAGCGGCGGGTGGTGGCGCGGCGGCAGGAGCGGTTCGGCGCGCTGGTGCTGGACGACCGGGTCTGGAAAGACGTGCCCGACGAGGCCGTGGCCCGCGCCATGCTGGAGGGTGTAAGGGAGCTGGGTCTGCGGCTGGAAGGGGCGGCGGCGCGGCTGGCGGCACGGGTGGAACTGCTGCGCGGTTCCGGGGATGCGGGCGCGGATCTGCCGGATTTTTCGCCCGAGGGGCTGCTAGAGAGCCTTGAGGACTGGCTGCTGCCGATGCTGAGCGGCGTGCGCAGCGCCGAGGACTGGAAACGGTTTGACCCGCTGCCGGCGCTGCGCGCGGCGCTGAGCTGGGAGCAGACACAGATGCTGGACCAACAGGTGCCGCCGGGGTTCACCACCCCGCTGGGCCGCAAGGTGCCGATTGACTATGGCGGTGATGCGCCGGAGATCGCGCTGCGCCTGCAGGAGCTGTTCGGGGTCACGCGGCATCCGACGGCCGCCGGGGTTCCGCTGAAGATCACCCTGCTGTCGCCGGCCCGCCGCCCGGTGCAGGTGACCCGCGACCTGCCGGGATTCTGGGCCGGATCCTATGCCGATGTGCGCAAGGACATGCGCGCGCAGTACCCCAAGCACCCCTGGCCCGAGGACCCGACGCAGGCGGATCCGACCCTGCGCGCAAAGCCGCGCAATCGCTAGGCGCTGGCTGCGCTGGCGCGACGTAACAGGCGCGAAAATTTGAACTTTCCGGAAAATGCGCTATATTGTGAGCGCGAGCATAGATCAAAACACCACAGGTCAGCCATGAAAGACGCCCTTCAAACGGCATGGGAGGAAGTATTGCGCCCGATATTGCTGCGCCCCAAGCGGGTACAGGTGGCGGCGCTGTGTTTTCGGTCCGGCAAAGGCGCCGAGGACGACGGCGCGATCAAGCAGGTCCTGCTGATCACGAGCCGCGGCACAGGGCGCTGGATCTTGCCCAAGGGCTGGCCCATCGATGGCAAGAACGGACCTGAATCGGCGCTGCAGGAGGCCTGGGAAGAGGCCGGCGTCACCGAGGCGGAGATCACCCCGGAGCCGATCGGCCAGTTCGACTATGACAAGCTGCTGGACAGCGGCGGGATCACCCCGGTCGAAACGCAGGTCTATCTGACGCGGGTCATCAAGATGTCGGAGACCTATCCCGAGGCGGATCAGCGCGAACGCCGCTGGTTCAGCCCGGCCAAGGCGGCGACGCTGGTGGACGAGCCCGGCCTGCAGGAGATCCTGCGCGGCTTGTAAAGCTGCAACCCTTTCCCGGTTTGTAACGGTTACGCGACAGTTTTGTGACGTTTTCGTTGCCCTGAGCGCGCGGAGCCGCTAGGCGCGTGTCCGACAAGCGGAATCGGGGTGGGACAATGGCGCAGGAGCCGCAACGCAACCAATGGAAAACGCTGGATACGGACCTGAACCGTATCAGCCAGGTCGAGCTGGCGACGGCCTATGTCTCGCGTCCCCTGGTGGGACCGGGCATCGCGCTGGCCTTTATCGTGCTGGCCGGTGTCGCGGCGGCGGTGTTCTTTGGCCAGTCGCCGGTGAACATGGTGGTGGTGTTCGCCGCCATCTTTGGCGCTTACATGGCGATCAACATCGGCGCCAACGACGTGGCCAACAACATGGGTCCGGCGGTGGGCGCGAATGCGCTGACCATGGGCGGGGCGATCATGATCGCGGCCCTGTTCGAAAGCGCCGGTGCGCTGCTGGCGGGCGGCGACGTGGTGTCGACCATTTCCAAGGGCATCATCGACCCGGCAGGCATTCAGGACACCAAGATCTTTGTCTGGGCGATGATGGCGGCGCTGATTTCGTCCGCGTTGTGGGTCAACCTGGCGACGTGGATCGGCGCGCCGGTCTCGACCACGCATTCGGTCGTGGGCGGGGTCATGGGCGCGGGTATCGCGGCGGCGGGCCTGGCCGCCGTCAACTGGGCTACGATGGGCAAGATCGCCGCCAGCTGGGTGATTTCACCGGTGCTGGGCGGGGTGATCGCCGCCGCCTTTCTGGCGCTGATCAAGGCCAAGATCATCTATCAGGACGACAAGATCGCCGCCGCGCGGCGCTGGGTTCCGATCCTGGTGGGGATCATGGCGGGCGCGTTTTCCGCCTATCTGGCGCTGAAGGGGCTGAAGAAGATCATCAAGATCGACATCGGCACCGCGCTGTTGATCGGGGTCGTTCTTGGGGCGCTGGCCTATGTGGTGACCGCGCCGCTGATCAAGCGCCAGTCCGAGGGCATGGAGAACCGCAACAAGTCGGTGAAGATCCTGTTTGGCCTGCCGCTGGTGATTTCGGCGGCGCTGTTGAGCTTTGCCCATGGCGCCAACGACGTGGCCAACGCGGTGGGGCCGCTGGCGGCCATCGTGCACGCCACCGAATTCGGCGATTTCGCCGCCAAGGTCGCGATCCCGACCTGGGTGATGGTGATCGGGGCGTTCGGCATCTCGTTCGGGCTGTTCCTGTTCGGGCCCAAGCTGATCCGTATGGTGGGCAGCCAGATCACCAAGCTGAACCCGATGCGCGCCTATTGCGTCGCGCTGTCGGCGGCGATCACGGTGATCGTGGCCAGCTGGCTGGGGCTGCCTGTGAGTTCGACCCATATCGCGGTGGGTGGCGTTTTTGGCGTGGGGTTCTTTCGCGAGTGGCACATGGAGCGGCGGCTGCGCAATTCGAACCAGAAGCGACCGCCCGAAAAGCGCATCGCGCCCGAGGAACGGCGGCGGCGCAAGCTGGTGCGCCGGTCGCATTTCATCACCATCGTTGCGGCATGGGTGATCACAGTGCCGGCGGCGGCGATGATGTCGGGGCTGATTTTCCTTTTGCTCTTCTCCATCACCGGATAAAGGGCAGATATGTTCTATCTGCTGTTGACCCTGCATCTGTTTATTGGCGCGACCCTGGCCGGTGTTGGCCTGATCGCGCTGCTGGTTGCGGGCCATACCGCCACCCATCTGCTGATCGGGGCGGTGGTGCTGGGCTTTGTCTTTGCCTTTCCGGTGGCCTGGATGGTGGCGCGGGGCATGCACCGCTGAGGCGGCGCGGGTCCGGCGGGTCTACTTGACGATCCCCAGTTCGACGAAGGACTGCGACACCACCCGCCGCAGCGCCGACTGGCAATAGGCCAGAACGGTGGCCCGTTCGGAGCCGCCCAGTTCCGACCAGCTGCGCCCGGACAGCGATCCGGGCAGCTTTTCCACCCCCATCAGCGAGCGGCCTTGCTGGATCACCTTGCCCGTGGCAGGATCGACCAGCGAGGGCGTCAGGCCGATGGCGCAGAGGTTCGGATCGCCCTTGGCATCGGCACCGACCCGCGAGATCCGCAGCACCGAACGGGGCTGATAGGCGGCGGGATCGTTGATCACGATCACCGCGAGACCGCCGGCCGAGGCAGCGCCGGCAAGGCTGGCGGCGCTGATCAGCAGGTCGCGGCCCGGATCGTAGTTCTGCGCCAGTTCGTTCAGCGGTGTCTGCTGCAGCACGACCACCGCCTGCGCGGCCCTGGCGGCGCTGCCGGTGGGGGCGGAAGTGACGGTGACCGAAGCCCCGGCGCGGCCGAGGATTTCGCGCGAGATCTGGCCGGTGCCATCGGCGGCGGACCAGCCCAAGCGCGCCTGCGAGGCGACCGGGCTGGCCAACGGGCTGGACCAGTAGACCGACAGCAGCGCGTCGTTGACGCGCGGCACCACGGCGACCGATGTGTAGGCCGCGCGCGACCCGGACGCGACACCGGTTTGCGACTCGGCGCAGGCGGTCAGCATCGCGGCGATGGTCACGAAGGCGGCGGCAAGGCGGGTGGTGGCGGGGTTACAGAGCATTTGCGATCCCCTTGTCCTGGCGGAAGCGGGCCGCGATCTTGGCCACGCAGGCATTGGCCAGCCCCGAGATCAGCGAGTCGGACGGCCAGGCGTAGGTGCGCTGCACGCAGAGTTCGGCATAGCGGCGGCTGGTGCCGTTCACGGTCACCTTGAGCGCCGCGTCAATCTTTACGTCCCAGTAGACCGCCGTGGCCGGTGTGCTGAGCGCGAAGCGTTCCACCGTGCCGGAGACCCGCGACGGCCCGCCCGCCACGCCGTGGCCGGCGGCGGTCAGCTCGGCCTTGATGGCCTGGGTAAACAGCGCCTCGGGCGGCGGCGAGAGGGTGACATAGCCCATCGAGACGTTGCCCACGGTCGTGCGTTCGCCGATCCGTCCGGGCAGGACGCCGACGCCGCGCGTCATGGTGAAGGGCGTTACGGTAATGGCCCGCGTGGGCACTGACGAAATCGCCCCGCCGGTGGCGTTGGGCGTGTGTTGCGAGACGGTTGCGGATGTGTCCTGTACGCCTTCGCACCCGGCCAGTGCCGACGCGAGGATCAGGGCGCCCGCAATCCGGCGCGCGGTTTGAAACGGTCCCATCGGTCTCTCCTCCTCCAAAGAAATGCAACGGGGAGAGAATGGTATTCCTGTTTTGGAATGCTTCTTTGATTTCGATCAAACGGCTTTAGCCCGCCCCCACCAGAGCAAGCGTGGCGGCCACCAGCAGCAGGACGGTCAGCACAGCGATGACGATCAGCGTGCTGCGACCCGTGGACAGGATGCTTTGCGGATCGCTTTTCAGACCCAGCCCGGCGACGGCGACAAAGAACAGGCCGCGCGACAGATGCGCGGCGGTTTCCGTCAGCTCGGGCGGCACCGGCAGCAGGTTGGCCACGGCCAGCAGCGCGACAAATGCCACGACGAACCCCGGCAGCCGCAGGCGCGAGCGAGACGGGTCGCGGGACATGAGCAGCGACACCGTGAGCAGCACCAGCGGCAGGCTGGCCACCCGGATCATCTTGGTCAGGGTCGCCACCTGCCCGACCTCGTCGGAGACCGAGAACCCCGCGCCGATCACCTGGGCGACGTCGTGGATGCTGGCGCCCAGCACGACGCCGGTCTGTCGCGGTGTCAGGTCCAGCGCCGCCAGCAGCACGGGGTAGAAGACCATGCCCAGCGTCGACAGGCCGGTGGCGATGACAATCACGGTCAGCACGTGGTCGGATTTGCGCCGGAACTCTGGCAGGGCCGAGGCCAGCGCCAGCGCGGCAGAGGCGCCGCAGATGGCCACCGCCCCGGCGGCGATCAGCGATTTCGGCGCGCCCCAGCCGGCCAACCGGCCGATGGCGAGCCCGGCCAGCAGGGTGCCCGCCAGCAGCCCTAGCACGGTGCCCACGATGGGCAGGCCCAGCGACAGGATTGTATCGACCGAGATCGTCAGCCCCATCAGCGCAACGCCGGTTTTCAGCAGCACCGAGGCCGCCAGGTCGATGCCGGGCAGAACGCGGGGATCGTCGGACAGGAAAGACAGCGCCATGCCGATCAGCAGAGCAAAGAGCATCACCGGCGCGTCGTAGCGGCTGGCGATGGCCACCGCCGCCAGCGCCACGACACCGCACAGGGCAAGGCCGGGCGCATAGGCCCAGAGCCGGGAGACCCGCGTCGGCGGGTGCAGCGGCGCGTCGAGACCGGTCATTCCTCGAGCCGTTCCAGCCGGTAGATGACGATTTCGCGGCGCGAGACGCTGAGCACGCCTTCGTTCTGCAGCTTGTCGAGCGACTGTGTCACCCATTGCCGGGTGGCGCCGACGATGGAGGCGACCTGATCGTAGGTGATGGTGCGGTCGATGATGATGGTACCGCCTTCGTGGCGGCCGTTGGTGTCTGCGAGGATCACCAGCAGTTGCCGCAACCGTTCCGATACGGTGCGGGTGCCGAGCATCTGGATCAGGGCGGAGTAACATTTGCCCTTGCTCACCAGCCCCTGGATCACGGCGATGGCGACATCGGGGACGCTGCGCACCAGCTGTTGCAGGCTCATCCCCGACAGGAACAGCAGTTCGCAGTCCTCCATCGCGTCGGCGGACCAGACGTGGCGACCGCGGCCAAAGACCTCGGGGCCGCCGACGAAATGGCCCTCGCTCCAGTATGCCAGGGTGATTTCGCGCCCCGAAGGGCCGGCATAAAAGGTGCGGATGCGGCCGGATTCGATGATCCAGACGCCGGTGTGCGGGTCGCCCTGAAAGAACAGCCCCTGCCCCTTTTTCAGCAGGCAGCGGGTGCCCTGTTTGCGCACGGTCTTGCGGTCGGCCTCGGACAGCGCGTTGAGGAACCCCGCGCCTTCGTTGATGTCGAGCATGTATTCCGACAGGTAGATCGCGGACGGGCTGTCACTTGTGCCGTCGGGGGTTTCGGTCAGGTCGGTCATGAGGGTCATTGCGGGAAATCCGGTCGGGGGGTGGCGGCGAGATCGGTTGCCAGCGGCACGATTGCGGCGGCGTGGTCGGTCAGCAGGGCGCGGTGCATGTCGGCGATGTCGGACCCGGCGCGGCGGCCTGTGCGAAAGTCCTCCATCTGCTTGGCAAGGTATTCGGGGTGCTGGGCGGTGAGATGCGGCGCCAACGGGTCGGCGGGATCGTCGTGGCAGGCGGCACAGCCGAGATCGGCGTAGGCGGTGGTTGCGGCGATCTGGCCGGTGGGCGGCGGCGGATCCTGCGAGGCGAACCAAGCCACCGCGACGGGGATGTCGGCGGCGGCCAGTTCGGTCACGATCGCCACCATCTGACCGCCGTCGTTGTGGCGGGCGCCGTCCAGAAAGGCGCGGATCTGGGCGGCGAGATAGGCCGGTTTCTGGCCACCCAGATGCGGAAAGCGCGGATTGGCCGAGACCCCGAACAGCCCGTGGCAGAGCGCGCAGCGTTCGTAGGGCGGATAGCTTTCGGCATCGAAATCCGCCAGAGCCGGGGTGGCCGCCAGCACCGGGGTGGCCGTCAGGCCCAGCGCCAGCGCAGCCTTACGAAGATCCATGCATCATGCGCATGACAGTGGCGGTGACGGAGAGCGTTTCGCCGTTGGCGAATTTCAGCTCCAGCGGAACCTCGGCCCCCTCGGCCAGCGGCGCGGCGGGGTGCATCAGCATGATGTGCAGCCCGCCGTGTTCGAAGGTCACGCTTTGGCCCGGTGCGATGTCGACCTGGTGCATCGCCTGCATGGTGGCGACGCCGTTGATCTCTTCGCTGCGGTGAATATGGGCCATGTGGTAGCCCGGCGCGGTGACGCCGATCAGGCTTCGCGGGGTGTCGCCGGTGTTGGTGATCGTGAAGAAGGCGGCATGGGCCATGCTGCCCGGCGGGGCCAGCGGCACCATCGGGTGATCGACGGTCAGGTCACCGGCGGCGGCCAGCGCGGGCAGGACGCTGAGGGCAAGGGCCAGAAGGCTGCGTTTCATTGCGACAGTTCCTTTCGGTAGGAGATTTGCAGGCGGGCGAGGAATTCCGCCGTCAGGCCGGGATCGAAGGGCGGTTGCAGCTTGGCCCGCAGGGTGCCGTCGGGGGCGATGACCGACACGGCCGAGCTGTGCTGGACCTCGTAGTAGCCGGTGTTGTCGGGCGGCATCAGGCGGTAGAAGCTGTCGGTTGCGGTGACCAGCGCGTCGATCTGGTCGCGCGCGCCGGTGACCGAGATGAAGTCGGGGTGAAAGAACCTGGCGTATTCGCTGATGTAGTCGGCGTCCCGTGCCGGATCGACCGAGATGAAGACCACGCGCGGCAGGTTGTCGGGGCGCACCCGCATGCCAGTTTCGGCGACGGCCGCCTCGAGATTGCCCAGCGTGAAGGGGCAGACATCGGGACAGGACAGGAACCCGAACATGATCAGCGTCCACTGACCGGTCAGGTCTGCATCGGTGAAACTGGCCGCGTTTTCATCGCTGAACGCGAAGGACGGCAGGACGACGGGCGCGTCGAGTTCGACGCCCTGCACCTGCGCCTGCGCACCGGTTGTCAGGCCGAGCGCCAGCATGAGAGCCGCGAGCCACCTCATTGGTTCTGCGCCGCAAAGGCCTTGCGGCTTTCGGATTTGATGGTGTCGAGGCAGAACTGCCGGGCCTGGATGTACTCCGGCGCCGTGGCCATGTCGGTGGAGCGCGGGCGCGGCAGGTCGACGTGCAGATCCTCGATGATCCGGCCCGGTGCCGCGCTCATGATCAGGACGCGGTCGGCGAGGAAGACCGCCTCGTCCACGTCGTGGGTGACGAAGACGACGGTGGTGCCGAACTTGCGCCAGATGTCAAGCAGGCTTTCCTGCATCATCAGCCGGGTCTGGGCGTCAAGCGCGCCAAAGGGCTCGTCCATCAGCAGGACCGAAGGGTAATTGGCCAGCGCGCGGGCGATGCCGACGCGCTGCTGCATGCCGCCCGAGAGTTCCATCGGGTAGCGGTTGCCGAATTTGCGCAGGCCCACCAGCCCGAGGAAGGTATTGGCCACCGATCCGGCCTCGGTCAGGCTGGCGCCGGCCATGCGCGGGCCAAAGGCCACGTTTTCATGCACGGTTTTCCATGGCAGCAGCGAATATTGCTGGAACACCATGCCCCGATCGGGGCCGGGTTTTTCGACCCGCACGTCATCGACGGTGACCTCGCCGGTGGTGGGCATCACGTAACCGGCGATGGCGTTCATCAGGGTGGATTTGCCACAGCCCGAGGGGCCGAGGATGCAGACGAATTCGCCCGCCTCGATGGTCAGCGATGTGGTCTGGACCGCCTGATGCGCGTCGGCGCCGGTGCCAAAGGTGATCGACACGTCCGAGACCTCGATATGGCCCTTGCCCTGGTTGGCGGAGGGGGCGCTTTTGGGCGACTTGAACTTGAGCACGTCAAGCATGGCGGGGGGTTCCTTTCATCGAAGTCGTGGGCGGGGTGGCGCGCCAGGCCAGGAGCACGATCAGGGCGGTGAGCAGGCCAAAGCCAAGCCCGGTCAGCAGCGGGCCCATGGTTTCGAGCGCCAGCGAGGTGGAAACACCAAGGCCCAGCATGGCGAGGCCGACCACCCAGGACGGCGTCGCGCAGCAGACCACCCAGCTCATCGTGGCGTTGGTCATGGCGACCAGCACGGCGCCCAGCCCGGTGGTGGCGCGCAAGGTGGTGGCGGTGCGGGTAGAGCAGCTGTCGCGGCGCAGGAGCGACAGGCAAAGCGCGATCATGGCGCCCAGCACAGACAGCACGACAAGGCGGGAGGGGATGACGTTGAGGCTCCAGACCGAGATGCCGTTGCCGTAGTCATAGTTCATGTGTCCGATCTCGATCAGCCATTCCTCGGCGATGATCGGCCACATGTCGGACCATGACGGGGTCGAGCGGATGATCCAGGCGACGTTGCCGAACCAGTCGTAGGTGGTGACGTAATTCGGCAGCTGCTGAAACCGGACGATCAGGGCGATCATCATGAAGAGCTGGAACAGCAGCGCAAACAGCACCCCCTGCCCCAGCATCCGCCGCCAGTCGCGGCGGATCGTGTGGCCGATGGTGGCGAGGACCCGCATCAGCGCGCCCTCTTTTGCCATTTCAGCATCGGTTTGGTCAGCAGCTTGATCGCGGCGGTGGAGGCGGTGCCGAGCCCGCCGATCACCAGCATGCCGACAACGATGTCCTGATAGTTGATCAGGCTGTAGGCATCCCACGTGAAGTAGCCGATGCCGTATTGACCCGAGATGATCTCACCGGCCAGCAACGAGAACCAGCTGACGCCCATGCCGATGGCCAGACCGGCGGCGATCGACGGCAGCGCGGCGGGAATGACCACGTGGCGGAACACCGCCCAGCGCGAGGCGCCGAGCGACTGCACCGCGCGCACCAGCACCTCGGGCGTCTGTTCGACGCCGTGCAGGGTGTTCAGCACGATGGGAAACAGGGCGCCGAGGAAGGTGATGTAGATGATCGAGCTTTCCTCGGTCGGCCACATCAGGATCGCCAGCGGGATCCAGGCGACGGCGGGGATCGGGCGGATCACCTCGATGTAGGGCATAATGAAGGCGCGGGCGAGGCGCGAGCGGCCCATCATCAGCCCGATGGAAATGCCCAGAACGGTGGCCAGCGAATAGGAGATCAGGATACGCCGCATCGACACCCCGATGTGGGTCCAGAAGATCTCGGTCTGGATGTGATCGAAGAAGGCGGTGAAGACCTTGACCGGCGACGGCACGTTGGAAAAGTTGATGTAGAAGTCGAGGTTGATCTCGGTCACCAGGTGCCAGATCAGCACTCCGATCGTCAGCGAGATCAACGCCATGGCGACATCGCCCATCTGCTGGCGGCTAAGACGCGGCAGGGTGAGGCCGGGTTCGGGGGCCGGTTTCTGTTCGGCGTTGATCGAAGGTGTCGGGGGTGCCGGGGGTGCGACCGGGGGCGCGTCGGCCATATCGGCCTGCGGCTCGGGGGGCTGAACGGCTGTTTTCATGGCGAGGCTCCCAGTTCGGGTCTTAACGTATTCAGTCAGGTGTGGCCGGACCGGGACCCGTCGGGGTCCGGTCCGGTCGCTTGTCCGGGCGGATCAGCCTTCGGTGATGAAATCGGCGATGGCCGCATCGAAGGTGACAAGTTCACCACCATTCGCGGCGGCATAGGCCTCGGCCTCGCCCTTGCGCAGGAAGGTGGCATAGTCGCCGCCCGACTTGACCCAGAAGGCCGTTTTGCCAAAGAGCTTCAGCCCGGTTTCGATGTCATAGACATAGGTGGCGTTCAGCTTGGCCCCGGTGCCCTGCATCTGGGCCACGGCGGTCAGGAAGGCGGGCATGTCGGGATAGGTGCTGACGCCGTCGCGGGAGTGCCAGATTTCCATCGGCAGACCCTTGTTGGCCTCGGCCGGGTCAACCATCGACGCCTTTTCAGCCGCGTAATCGACGCCGAGATCCGCATAGGCGGCCTTGACGTAATCCTCGGTGATCCAGGCCTCGAAATCGAGCGGCGGGATCGCCTTTTCCTTGACCAGAACGCCATGGTTGAAGGTCAGCGCGTCGACCCACTCCTGCTTGATGGTGGGGTCGAGCGTCAGGTGGCCGCCCTGCGAGAAGTAGAGATAGAGCACCTCTTTCTCGACGCCGGTCCAGCCTTCCATCATCGACACGGCGCGCATCGGGTCCTCGCGGATCCATTCGCCGGCCTCGTAGACGGCCTTGATGAAAGCTTCGACGACTTCGGGGTACTCTTCGGCAAAGTCCTGACGGACCACGACGCCGTGCAGGTAGGGTACGCCGGTTTCCGAGCCGTCATAGATCTTGCGGCCCGTGCCGCGGAATTCCATGATTTCCGACCATGGGCAGAAGTCGGAATGCGCGTCGATCTTGCCCGCGGCGATATTGGCGGCACCGACGGCGGGGCTCTGGTTTTTGAGGACGTAGTCGCCGGTGGGGATTTCATTGTCCTGCATCGCCTTGAGCAGCATGCCCCAGGCGGCGGAACCGACGGGGGTGGAGACCGCTTTGCCCTTGAGCTGGTCGATGGAATAGATGTCGCTGTCGACGGGGACGACGATGGCGTTGCCCGATCCCTTGAGGTTATAGCCGGTGCCGGCGACGTAGAGGGTGCGCAGGCTGTCGGTTTCCTGGAACTTGGCGCCGTTGACGATCAGGGGGTAGTCGCCCATCACGCCAAAGTTCAGCTTGTTGGCCATCATCTGGTTGGTGATCGGGCCGCCCGAGCTGTAGTCGGCCCAGCTGACGTCATAGTCGGCCTCGGCGTATTTGCCGTCGGTGGGCAGGTGTTTTTCCAGCAGGCCGAGTTCCTTGACGACGATGCCGGCGGTGTAGGTGTCGGTGCACATCGACTGGTGGCCGATGGCGATGGAGATCTTTTCGGCCGAGGCCATCGAGGCGAACGGCACGAGCGCGGCGCCCAGCAGCGCGGCTTTGAGTGAGGTCTTGGAGTACATGGCTTTCTCCGTGCGAGGGTGAGTTAGCTAGAACGTTCTGACCTCAGTATTGGGGGTAACGGGACGCTCTGAAACCGTGCTCAAGGGGAAAACCGGGCGGATTCTGCAGTTGCACAATATTTGGTCTGGATTTTTCGGCAAAGGGGAGGTTTTGGCCGCAAAAGTGACCGGAATTTGATCCAGATCAGCGCGAATCACTTTTTGGATTAATTATTTAATTTCAATTACTTATATGGACTGCTGAGGACGCTTTAGCCCCCTTGAGCCGGGCTCAAGGAGGCAGTCAGTCTGGCGATGATTTCTTGGGCGTTTCAGCCCATCAGGCGGCCAGTTTTCCCAGCGCCCAGCGCACGTTCTTGCGCACGTCGGGGTCGGTGTCGTCGGCGTATTTCTGCAGGAACGGCAGCGTATCCGCGACCGCCAGTTCGCCCAGGACGGCGGCGCATTCCTTGCGCAGGTTGGGCACCGGGATGTCCATCATCGGGGCGATTTCCATCGCGGTTTCGCGGGCGCCAAGACGGCCGAGCGAGCGGACCGCCTTGAGCCGGACCTGCCAGAAATCGTCGCCCAGCGCGCCGCGCAGGGCAGCGACACAGCCCGGACCGCCGGTTTTGGCCAGCGTTTCGGCGGCGGCCTCGCGGACCAGCCATTCGGGGTCGTCCAGACCGGCGATCAGCGTCGCCTCGGCGTGTTCGGATTTGGAGAAACCCAATGCGGCCAGCGCCGTACGGCGCACGCGAGTGTCGGCATCCTTGGCCGCCTCGCGCAGGGCGGGCAGCGCGCCTTCGTCGCGCAGCCAGCCGATCACGCCAACCGCCTGGGTGCGCACCTCGGCCGAACCGTGCTGCAGCGCGGCCACGGCGGCGCCCATCGCCTCGGGGCGGCGCAGCTCCTTGATGCCAGCGAGACAGGCGGAAAGCTTGACCTCGTCGGTGGCGTCCAGATGCGGCAGGATGGCGTCGCCGGCGGCGGGGTCCTTGAGCTCGGTCAGGCTGACGGCGGCGGCTTCGATCACGGCCGGGTCGCTGTCGGTCAGCGCGCCGACCAGCGCTGCGGCGGTGTCGGGGCCGTCGAAATCGGTCAGCGCCTGCGCCGCCTGTTTGCGCACACCGGCGTCCGGGTCGGTGATGGCGCGGGCCAGGTGCGGGATGGCGGCGGGATCGGCGCTGTCGGACAGCTCGATCACCGCCATGATGCGGGCGCCGGGGGATGGATCGTCCAGCCCTTCGGCGAGGTCCGCGATGTCGTCGAAATCCTCGAAAAGTCCGGTCATGGTCGCCTCACTTCAGCAGGTAGGGAAGGTTGACGGTGACCGCGCCGGTGGGGCAATCGGCCTCGCACGGCATGCAGTACCAGCATTCGTCGAACTTCATGTAGGCGGTCTTGTCACCATCGTCGGTTGTGGCGATGCGCAGCACGTCGAGCGGGCAGACATCGACGCAGACGGTGCAGCCCTTGTCGGCGATGCAGAGATCCTTGTCGATGATGACCGGGACGGTTGTGGCGGTCTGGGCAAGAGGCATATTCGTGGCTCTCCTTATTCCGCAGCCACGGTCGTGGTGACCCGCTGCTTGTAGTAGGCGTCTTTTTCATCCTCGGCGATTTCGACGACATAGGGTTTCACCGGCCGCTTGGTGTGGGCCGGTTTGCCGTCTTCGCCCTTGGTCAGGATGGTGTGGCAGAACCAGTTTTCGTCGTCGCGTTCGTACTCGACCCGGTTGTGGTAGAGACCCCAGCGGCTTTCGGTGCGGTAGAGCGAGGCGGAGGCCGCCATGTCGGCGCAATCGAGGATGGTGGAGGCTTCGAGCGCGCGCATCAGTTCATGGGCGTCGCGCACATACATGCCCTGTTCCATGTCGTCGCGCACCTCTTCGAACCGCTTCTGCGCCAGTTCCATCTTGGCGGTGACCTTGGGCGGTTGCAGGTAGTCGTTCACCAGCCGCCGGGTCTTGTATTCGATCTGGTTTGGCGGGATGCCGTCATCGCGTTTGGTGGGTGCCATCACGCGGGTGCGTTCGGCATCGACGTCGCCCTGATCGAAGGCGGCAAAATCGACGTCAGCGATGAAATCGACGGCATCGAGCCCGGCAAAGGCGCCGTTGGTGAAGGCCCCCAGCATGTAGTTGTGGGGCACGTTGGCCATGTCGCCGGCGGCATAGAGGCCGGGGATGGTGGTGCGGGCGTGTTCATCGACAAAGACACCACTGGCGGAGTGGCCCGAGCAGAAGCCGATTTCGGAGATATGCATCTCGATCATCTGCTTGCGGTAGTCGGTGCCGCGCCCGGCGTGGAAATGGCCGCGGGTGGGGCGTTCGACGATGTGCAGAACGCGTTCGATCTCGGCCACGGTTTCTTCGGCCAGGTGGTTGAGTTTCAGGTAGACCGGCCCTTTGCCGCCCTGCAGTTCGTCAAAGAATTCCTGCATCATCTGGCCCGACCAATAGTCGCATTCGATGAACCGTTCGCCCTTGGCGTTGGCGGTGTAGCCGCCCATCGGCCCGGCGACATAGGCGCAGGCGGGGCCGTTGTAATCCTTGATCAGCGGGTTGATCTGGTAGCATTCCAGGTTCGCCAGACCGGCCCCGGCGTGATAGGCCATGGCATAGCCTTCGCCCGAGTTGGTCGGGTTTTCATAGGTGCCCATCAGGTAGCCCGAGGTCGGCAACCCGAGGCGGCCGGCGGCGCCCAGCCCCATGATCACCGCCTTGGCGCGCACCACCAGGAATTCCGAGGTGCGGGTGTTGACACAGACGGCGCCGGCGACGCGGCCTTCGCCGGTCAGCAGGCGGGTGGCCATGAAGCGGTTTATGATGTTGATCCGCGCCTTGCGCAGCTGGCGATAGAGCGCCTTTTTCACCGTGTCGCCATTGGGCATCGGCAGGACGTAGGTGCCGATATGGTGGACCTTCTTGACGTCATATTCGCCGTTCTGGTCCTTTTGGAACCGGATGCCGAAACTGTCGAGTTCCTCGATGATGCCAAAGCATTCCTGGGCATAGCGGTAGACGGCGGCCTGGTCGCAGATGCCGTCGTTGGCGATGGTGATTTCCTTGGTGTACTGCTCGGGTGTGGCATAGCCCGGGATCACCGAATTGTTCAGCCCATCCATCCCCATGGAAATTGCGCCCGAACGTTTCACGTTGGCCTTGTCGAGCAGCACGACATTGGCCTTTGGGTTTTTCTTCTTGGCTTTGAGCGCGGCCATCGGGCCGGCGGTTCCGCCACCGATGATCAGGATATCGCAGTCGATCTGCGTCAACCCATCCAGTATCTCATCCATGCTCGACTCCTGTTGTTCGTCTGGCTTCGGGATCAGCCTGCGCCGCGCTGCGGCATGGCCAATGTCAATTACTTGTCAAACCGGTCGGAAAGTTCGCGCAGATACTCGAAAGGGTAGATTGCGCGGTCGTGACCGTCTGAAAAATGAACATTCACGCCGCCGCGCCCGATCTGGTAGATGCCGGTGATCGTGAGACCGGGGGAAACCGATACCTCTCCAAAATCAATGCGTTGCCGGGTGGTCCAGGCATCGCGCGCCTCGCGGCGGAGGGTTTCGGCGGACAGCTGGCTTTGGTCGCCGCTGTCCCAGTTGACCGTCAGGCGGCGGGCGTCTTCAGTGGCGCATAGGCTGTGAATCATGGCAGTCTCCGGTGTTTTTCGCAGCCTGCCCGGCCTTGGGTGCTTCAAATAGCAACTAGTTTACGGACAGCGTTTCTGCGGCGCGGCAGAGAGGGAAAAACACAGCGGAGAGGATCGCCCATGACTTTCGTCGTCACCGACAACTGCATCGCCTGCAAATACACCGACTGCGTGTCGGTCTGCCCCGTCGACTGTTTTTATGAGGGCGAGAACATGCTGGTGATCGACCCCGAGGAATGCATCGACTGCGGTGTCTGCGAGCCGGAATGCCCGGCGGATGCGATTCGCGCCGATACCGAGCCGGGGATGGAGGAGTGGATCGCCTTCAATGCGCGTTATGCGGCGCAGTGGCCGGTGATCACCGAGGCCAAGGAGCCGATGCCGGGGGCCGACGATCTGGACGGCACCGAAAACAAGCTGGCCACCCATTTTTCCGAAAAACCGGCCGCTGAAGCGGCCTGAAGGGACCCGACATGAACGTACAGACCCGCGCCAAGATCCTGCCCGATGCCCAGACCGTCACCCAGGTAAAGCACTGGACCGACACGCTGTTTTCGTTCCGCGTGGCACGGCCACAAAGCCTGCGGTTCCGGTCCGGCGAATTTGTGATGATCGGGCTGTTGAAAGACGACGGTAAACCGCTGTTG
Source organism: Seohaeicola saemankumensis (assembly GCF_020171285.1). Lineage (GTDB taxonomy): Bacteria > Pseudomonadota > Alphaproteobacteria > Rhodobacterales > Rhodobacteraceae > JAIUZI01. The sequence goes on along the minus strand of NZ_JAIUZI010000001.1, from coordinate 276,424 downwards.
CGCGCCTATTCCATCGCGTCGTCGTCCTGGGACGACGAGCTGGAGTTCTATTCGATCAAGGTGCCGGACGGGCCGCTGACCTCGCGTCTGCAAAAGATCGAACCCGGCGACGAGATCATCCTGCGACCCAAGCCGGTGGGCACGCTGGTGCTGGATGCGCTGTTGCCGGGCAAGCGGTTGTGGATGATCGCCACCGGCACCGGGGTGGCGCCGTTTGCCTCGCTGCTGCGCGACCCGGAGACCTGGGAGAGCTATGACCACGTGATCCTGGCGCATACCTGCCGCGCGCGGGACGAGCTGGCTTATGGTGCCGAGCTGACCGCCGCCCTGCCCCACGATCCGCTGATTGGTGAACTGGTGGGCGACAAGCTGCGGTATTACCCGACCACGACGCGCGAATCGTCGGAGATCGAGGGGCGGATCAGCGACCATATCCGCGACGGACGGGTGTTCCGGGCGCTGGATCTGCCGGCGTGGGACGCGGCAGAGGACCGGGTGATGGTTTGCGGCAACCTGGCGCTGAACAAGGACATCATGGCGCTTTGTGCCGATCATGGGCTGGAGGAAGGCGCCAATTCGGAGCCGAAACATTTTGTCGTCGAGAAAGCGTTTATCGACTGACGGTCAGCGTTGCAGCCAGCGTTCGGCCAGGGCTCCCACGTCGCCCTGGCCGAAGGTGACCGAGGTCGGCGTGACAAATGCGGGCGTTCCGCGAATGCCCAGGTCCATGGCGATGGTTCGGTTGCGGTCGATACGGGCGGTGATTTCGGCGCTACCGGTTTCCGCGTCGAGCGCGTCGGGGTCCCAGCCCTCGTGTTCGGCAATGCGCGCGAGGACCGAGGTGTTGAAGGGGCCGCGATGCTGCCACAGCCGGTCGTGGGCGCGGGCATAGGCATCGGCGCCGTAAAGGGCGCGCACCGCCAGGGCAAAACGCGCGGCCCGTTCCGAGGCGGGCGACAGGATCGGCAATTGCCGCAGCTCGACGCGCAGGTCCGGGTGCTGGCGGACCGCCTCGGCGACCGCGGGGTGCATCGCCTTGCAGGGGCCGCATTTGTAATCGAAGAATTCCACAACCCGGATCGGGGCGTCGGGCGCACCCAGCCCCAGCGCGGGCGCGTCGGAGAAGAGGTCGGGAAAGGCGGCGATCCTGGCCGTGGTTTCGGCGCGGGCCTCACGTTCGGACAGGATTTCCAGCGCCTCGAGAATGATTTCGGGATTGTTCAGGATATAGGCGCGCACGCGGGCGTCGAAGTCATCGGCCCGCGCCGACGCCACGATCGCGAGGGCAAGTGTCGCGGCGATCCACGTGGTTTTCATCCGGGCCTCTTGCAGTGGTTCGCAGCCAGCCTGCGCAGGGGCGCGCGCAAGGGCAAGCGGGGGAGGCCACGCAGGCGGTCGGATCGCGCGTTCTGCCGGTATTCGCCGGATTTCGCCGCAGAATTCGGCAGAGGTGCCGGGTTATTGACCGGCGCGCGGAGTCATCCGGCGGCGTCCCAGGTCACGCGGCCGTCGCAGAGGGTCAGCGCGGCGCGGGCTTTGTCGATATCTTCGACCGGGGTCGCTTCGAGATCGCGGTCCATCACCACGATGTCGGCGAGATAGCCCGGGATCAGCGCGCCGAGGCGGTGATCCTCGAACCCGGCGTAGGCACCGCCGGCGGTATAGCCGTGCAGCGCCTGCATCAGGGTGGAGGCGTGCGCCGGGTGATCGGGGTGCCAGGGTTTGCGGGTGATCGCCGCCTTGACCCCGCGCATCGGGTCGATGTCCGAAACCGGCCAGTCCGAGGCAAAGGCGATGGGCACGCCCGCCTCGCGCAAGTAGTCCAGTGGGAAGGCCCAGGGCCAGCGCGCCTCGCCCACCCGGGTGGTCCAGGGGTCGAGCGGGAAATCCATGGCGCCGGGTGGGTGCGGCGGCTGCATCGAGGCGACGACGCCGAGCGATTTCAGACGCGGCAGGTCGTCGGGGTGCAGCAGTTCGATATGTTCGATCCGGTGGCGGGAATCGCGGGGGCCATTGGCCTGCTGCGCGGCCTCGTAGCCGTCGAGCACCCGGCGGACGGCGCCGTCACCGATGGCGTGGACCGAGATTTGCAGCCCGCGCCGGTCGGCGTCTATGGCGGCCGCGTTGAACCGGTCGGCGGAATGCAGCGGTTCGCCGCGCCAGCCGGGGCGGTCGGCATAATCCTCGACCAGCACGGCGGTGGAGCTGTCGATCACCCCGTCCATGAACATCTTGACCCGGTTGGCGCGCAGGAAATCGCCGTTGAACTCCTTTGCGAGGGCTTCGGCCTCTTCCAGCGTGTCCAATGGCTTGGAGGGGGTCAGGTGGAACGGCACCTCGGTCCGGCAGATCAGGTTGCCACGACCCTCGATCTCGCGCAGCAGGTCGAGTTGATAGCGGTTGCCATCCATGTTGTGCAGGCTGGTGAAACCGTAGGAGGCGCAGAGCCGCAGCCCGTCCTCGAGCACGGCGATGTCATCGGCCCATTGTGTGGGTGTAGGTGGAGTTTCCGGTTCGACGCCGACCAGCCCGAGGTTTTCCCGCCCGCCGGAGGAGCGCAGCTGCATCACCGGGTCATAGGCCTCGAACTCGCGCAGTTCACCCGAAGCGGTGCCGTCGGGCGCCATGACGATCTCGTTTCCCGGCGACAGATCCCTGCCGCCCAGCAGGCCCGCGCGGTCGAGCGCGATGGTGTTGGCCCATGCAGTGTGGTGGTCTCCGGCGATCAGGATCAGTGGCCGGTCGGGCATCACCCCGTCCAGCAGCTGGCGGGTCGTGGTGACACCATCCCCAAAGAGATTGTAATCTGCAGCCTTGCAGATCAGCAAAGCTTCATCAGGATTCTCGGCGGCATAGGGGCCGAGAACGGCCGCGAGCGCCGCCTGCCCTTGCACCCCGTCCAGTTGCAGCAGCCGACGCCCGAAAGCGCCCGCGAAAAGGTGCAGGTGGGCTTCGGTCATGCCGGGCATCACGGTGGCGCCGCCGGCGTCGATCACCCGCGCGTCCGGCGCCGCCAGCGTGCGGATGTCATCGTCATCACCCACGGCCAGGATGCGGTTGCCCGCCACGGCCACGGCGCGGGCGGTGGGTGTCGCGGCATCCATGGTCAGCACGCTGGCATTCAGAATCACGAGATTGGCGGAGGTCATAGCATGGCGGCCTTTGGTTTCAGCGGAGAGGATGCGGCGAATTCGTCATCGAACAGCATGTCGACGATACCCGAGACGTCGGCCATGATGTCGCGCTTGTGCCGGTCGAGCGGCATCGGGTCGTCCTTGATGTAGGCGAAATAGAGCGCGGTCCAGTGATTGTAGAACAGCCGGGCGAGCAGGGCGTTGTCCGGGCTCTGGCCGCTGCGCAGCACGATGGCGTAGTCGGACAGGTAGGTCTCGATCAATTTGCACAATTCGGCGTCGGAGTAGGAGAACAGCTTTTCGAACTCGGAATTGGGCCGGCGGATGTTGGCGGCCTCGGCATAGCGCCAGACCCGCTTGCCGGCGATCTGCATGGTGTTTTCGGTACATTCGTACAGCAGCCCGCCGATCGCCTCGGCAAAGGGGATGCCGGTCTTGCGTGGCGACTGCAGATGCTGCGCCCGTTCGCGTTCGGTGCCTTCGAAGATCAGCGCGCTGAGGATATTTTCCTTTGATCCGAAATAGTTGAACACGGTGGGCGGGGAAACGCCGCAATCCTCTGCGATCTCGGCAATGGTGGTAGCGTCAAAACCGTTGCGGGCAAACAGCTGCCCCGCCGCCTGCAGGATCTCCTGTCTCCGCCGCGCTTTCTTGCGGTCGCGCAGGCCTGTGGCCGCGGGATCGGTCAGGACGGCCTTGATGGGATCGGTTGCCAAAGGATCGGGCTTTCAATGCAAAATTTTTTACTCTCGTAAAGTTTTTTATTGACTAAAATTCTGTTGTCAATAGCACTTGGGGCAGAGATGATTTTCCGACCAAAGAGACCCGGCCACAGATGATCCAGATCGAAAACGCGACAAAGACCTTTGGACAGGGCGACAGCGCCTTTACCGCGCTGCGCGACGTCAGCGTGGACATCGCCGCCAACGAGTTCTTTACGCTGCTGGGTCCGTCGGGCTGCGGCAAGACCACCCTGCTGCGCCTGATCGCGGGGTTCGAGCCGCCAACCAAGGGCGCGATCCTGCTGAGTGGCAGCGACATCTCGCGGTTGCCGCCGAACCAGCGGCCGGTCAACACGGTGTTTCAGAACTATGCGCTGTTTCCGCATATGAGCGTGGCGCAAAACATCGCTTTCGGGCTGGAGATGCTGGGCAAGCCGAAGGCCGAGATCGCCAAAACGGTGGACGAGATGCTGCGGCTGGTGCGGATGGAAGAGCTGAAGGACCGCCGTACATCCGAGATTTCCGGTGGCCAGCAGCAGCGGGTGGCGCTGGCCCGCGCGCTGGCGCCGCATCCGCAGGTGTTGCTGCTGGACGAACCGCTGAGCGCGCTTGACCTGAAGCTGCGCAAGGAGATGCAGATCGAGCTGAAGCGGTTGCAAAGCGAGACCGGGATCACCTTTGTCTTTGTCACCCACGACCAGGAAGAGGCGCTAACCATGTCGGACCGGGTGGCGGTGATGAACGCGGGACGGATCCTGCAGGTGGGGTCGCCGCGCGATATCTACGAGCGCCCGTCTGAGCGGTTCGTGGCCAATTTCATTGGCGAATCCAACTTTCTGGACGCCGAGCGGATCGGCGGCGATGTCACGCTGGCCGCCGGCGGCAGCTTTGCCGCCGCGGTGCCCGAGGGTGTGCCGGAGGGCAAGGTCAGCGTGTTGATCCGGCCCGAGCACATCCGCGTGCGGGGCGGCCAGCCGGAGGCGGGCGAGCTGTCGGCCAAGGTCGAAACAGTGGTCTATTCCGGCGACGCGACCACGCTGCACCTGCGGCTGGCAACCGGTGAGGTCCTGAAGGCGCGTATGGCGAACGCGCCGGACAGCGACGCCGCCGTTCCGGCCGAAGGCCAGGACGCCGCCGTGTCAATCGCGCCGGGCGCGGTCACGGTGCTGAGGGATTGAGGCGATGAGCGAGGCGACGACACATCGGCCCACCTATCGGCCCGGAGAACTGGAGGCGGAGGCCAATGCCGCCGACAACCGCAACCGCTGGCTGCTGTCGCTGCCCGCGCTGGTGATCATCGTCTGCGCGGCCGCCGGGCCGTTGCTGGTGATGGTGGTCTATTCCTTTCTCACGCCGGGGGATTACGGCAACGTCAAATGGGAATTCTCGCTGGAGGGCTGGATCGGCACGCTGGTGCAGCGCGACATTTTTGACGACACGCTGATGTGGGCGGATGCGCATCTGTCGATTTTCTGGCGGTCTTTGTCGCTGTCGCTGATCACGACTTTCCTGACGCTGATTTTCGGGGTGCCGACGGCGTGGTTCATCGCCACCCAGCCGCCGTCACGCAAACAGTTCTGGCTGTTCCTGGTCACGGTGCCGTTCTGGACCAACCTGCTGGTGCGGACCATCGCGATTCAGGAGTTGATCCGCTCGGAGGGGGTGATCAACCTGGTGCTGCTGAAAATTGGCATCATCACCGAGCCGATCCAGATGATGTTCACCGATTTCGCCATCGGGTTCGGGATGACCTATGTCTATCTGCCGCTGATGGTGCTGCCGGTCTATGCCGCCGTAGACAAGCTGGATTTCCGGCTGGTCGAGGCGGCGCATGACCTCTACGCGGGGCGCTGGACGGCGTTTCGCAGGGTGATCCTGCCGCTGATCAAGCCCGGCATCATCGCCGGTTCGATCCTGGTCTTTGTGCCGAGCCTCGGGGCTTATGTGACGCCCCGCGTGCTGGGCGGCGGCAAGAACCTGATGTTCGGCAACCTGATCGAGCTGCAGTTCGGGGCCGGGCGCAACTGGCCGCTGGGCGCGGCGCTGTCGCTGATGCTGATGGCGGCGGTGATGGTCTCGCTGATCTTTTATGTCCGGGTCACTTCGAGGGAGCAGGCCGATGGCTGATGCGCGCAAGGGATATTCGGTCCGCACCCTGCCCGGCTTTGCGATCGTGGCGCTGTTCACACTGGTCGCGCTTTATGCGCCGATCGCGATCCTGGTGGTGTTTTCGTTCAACGAAGGCACGTCGCTGGCGATCTGGGAAGGGTTCAGCCTGCGCTGGTACCGGCAGGCGATCGCCAACGAGGCGGTGCAGGATGCCGCGCTGCGCTCGCTGTTCCTGGCGCTGTCGGCCTCTTTTGTGGCCACCACCGCGGCCACCATGGCCGCACTGGCCACCACCCGCACCCGGCGGTTTCCGGGGCGCACCATCATCTATGCGCTGATCAACCAGCCGCTGATGGTGCCCGAGATCGTGACGGCGGTGGCGCTGCTGATCGTCTTTGCCTGGATCAAGGTCTGGACCGGGCACACCAGCATGATTTACCTGATCGTCGCCCACACCGCGTTCTGCATCCCCTTTGCCTATCTGCCGATCCGCGCCCGGCTGGAGACCATGGACATGTCGCTGGAGATCGCGGCGCGCGATCTCTACGCCTCGCGCTGGCTGACCTTTCGGCGGGTGACGCTGCCGCTGATGTGGCCGGGGATCGTGGCGGGGCTGATGCTGGCCTTTGTGATTTCGCTGGACGACGTGGTGATCACCGAATTTGTGAAATCCGCCGGTCAGGAGACCCTGCCGACCTATATGCTGGGCCAGTTGCGCCGGGTGGTGACCCCCGAGGTCAACGCGATTTCCACCGCCATCCTGCTGGCCGGCGCCATCCTCGTTTCGCTGTTTTTCAGACTGACCAACCGGCAAAGTTGAGCACGACCTAAAACCGGTCAGCAGAACCGGGATCAAAACGAACTGACCAACCAGGAGAGACTGAGATGAACAAACACCTGATCGCAACGACCTCTGCGCTGCTGCTCGCCTCTGGCGCGGCATCGGCGCAGGAGCTGAACATCTACAACTGGGGCAATTACACCAACCCCAAGCTGATCGAGAAATTCGAGGCCGAGACCGGCATCAAGGTGACGATCACCGATTTCGACAGCAACGATACCGCGCTGGCCAAGGTCAAGGCGGGCGGCCACGGGTTCGACATCGTGGTACCGACGCATACCTATGTGCCGATCTGGATCTCAGAGGGGCTGCTGTTGCAGTCGCACCCGGACCAGATGGAGAATTTCAAGAACATGGACCCCAAGTGGGTGGACGTGCAGTGGGATCCGGGCCGGACCTACACCGTGCCGTGGCAGTGGGGCACCACCGGCGTTGTTGTGAACACCAAGTATTACGATGGCGATATCAACACCTCGGCGATGTTCCTCGATCCGCCAGAAGCATTGCGCGGCAAGATCAACGTGGTCCCCGAAATGGGCGATGTGATGGCGCTGGCGATCATGTATTACGGTGGCGAGCCCTGCACCGGCGACAAGGAAGTCCTGAAGAAGGTGCGCGATGGCCTGGTCGCGGCCAAGCCGCACTGGCTGGGCATGGATTACGGCAACCTTGAGAAATTCGCCAAGGAAGACCTCTGGGCCGGTGTGAACTGGAACGGATCGACCTTCCGGATGCGGCTGCAGAACGAGAACATCGCCTATGGCTATCCCAAGGAAGGTTATCCGATCTGGATGGACTCGGTCGCGGTGCTGGCCGATGCCAAGAACGTGGACGAGGCCAAGGCATTCCAGAATTTCATCATGGTGCCGGAAAACGCCGCGCTGATTTCTGAATTCGCGCGCTATGCCAACGGCATCACCGGGTCGGAGGAATTCATGCCCGCCGACATGACCACGGCGCCGGAAATCGTCATTCCCGAAGAGCTGAAGGCCGTCGGCACGTTCAACCAGACCTGCCCGCCGGACGTTCAGGCGCTGTATACGCGCATCTGGACCGACCTTCAGAAGTAACGGCCCGATTTTGAGAAAAGAGAGCCCCCCTTGAGAGGGGGCTCTTGCCGGGATGCCCCAGGGCACAGCGGGGAATGACATGACATCCATTCGCAATACAGACCCGCGGGCGCCTGTCCGGCGGGGCAAGGACCCTCTTGGCCAGAGCCTGCCGCCTTATGACTGGGACCGGGCGCCCTGGAACCGCTGGAGTTTCCAGAACATCGACGCCTGCGTCAGAACCGACACCATCGCGCGCGGCGCGCAGGTGCTGGACTGGGCGGAGGCGCCGCAGGATCTGACCACCCTGTGTTTCGAGGGCCACGAGGGGGCGGCGATGACGCTGGGCGATCTGCTGGGCGGCTATGTCGACGGGTTTCTGGTGGCCCACCGGGGCCGCATCCTGCATGAAAGTTATCACAATGGCATGACCCGGCAGACCCGGCACCTGCTGATGTCGGTGTCGAAATCGCTGACCTCGACCGCCGCCGGCGTGCTGATCGGACGGGGCGCGATGGACCCGGACGCGCCCGCCACCGAATACCTGCCGGAGCTGGCCGGGACAGGCTGGGCCGGCGCCACCTTGCAGCAGGTGCTGGACATGACGACCGGCGTGCGGTTCGTCGAGGATTACGACGACCCGGACTGCGACATCGCGCGGCTGGAGTATGCATCGGGCTGGAAACCGGAGCCGGCGGGGGCCGCGCCCGGCAGCTGCCCGGACACGACGCTGGGGTTCATCCGAACCCTGACCGAGTGCGAGGTGCCGCACGGGGCGCGGTTCAGCTATCGCTCGATCGAGACCGACGTTTTGGGCCTGATGATCGAACGGGTCAGCGGGATGCCCCTGGCCCGGACCCTGTCAGATCTTCTGTGGGCGCCGATGGGGGCGGAACAGGACGCCTATGTCAGCGTGGACCGCGACGGAACCGCGCTGGCCGATGGCGGCATCTGCGCGACCCTGCGCGATACCGCGCGGTTCGGACAGACCATGCTGGACGGCGGGCGCGCTGGCGGGCGGCAGGTGATCCCGGAGGCCTGGATCAAGGATGTGCGCCACGGCGATCACGGCCGGTTCGACGACCAGAGCCGCGAGTTCATGCCGAACGGGCGCTATCGCAACATGTTCTGGATCCGCGACGTGGCGCGTCCGGTTCACATCAGTCTCGGGATCTATGGGCAGTTCATCTATGCCGATCCCGAGCGCGAATTGCTGGTTACCTGTCTGTCCAGCTGGCCCGAGGCGCTGTCGGACAGCGGCCATGCGAACACCATGCGGGCAATCGATGCGATTGCCGCCGAACTCGGCTGAGAAGGAGCCCGACATGTCCGATCTGCTGTACCTGACCGCGACAGAAGCATTGAAGCGTTTTGCCGACCGGTCGCTGTCGCCGGTTGAGCTGCTTGAGGCGCAGATCGCGCGGGCCGAGGCGACGGCCGGGACGGTGAGTGCCTTTACCTACACCCATTTCGACGAGGCGCTGGACGCGGCGCGCGCGTCGGAGGCGCGGTGGGCCAAGGGGGAACCGGTTGGCTGTCTGGACGGGCTGCCGGTGGCGATCAAGGACGAGAGTTACATCGCGGGCAAGCCGACCTCGAGCGGCTCGTTGATCATGAAAGATTACGTGGCCGAGCATACGTCGCCAATGAACCAGCCGATCCTGGCCGAGGGCGCCATCGTGCATGCCCGCACCGCGACGCCGGAGTTTTCCTGTGCCGGGGTGACGTGGACCCGGATGTGGGGCGTCACGCGCAACCCGTGGAACACCGAGTTCACCCCCGGTGGATCGTCCGGCGGGTCGGCAGCGTCGCTGGCGGCGGGCACCGCGTCATTGGCCACCGGGTCGGACATCGGCGGGTCGATCCGCATTCCGGCGTCCTGCTGCGGGCTGGTCGGCTACAAGCCACCCTATGGGCGCAACCCCGACGACATCCCGTTCAACCTTGATTTCTACTGCCATACCGGGCCTTTGGCGCGGTCGGTCAGGGACGCGATCCTGTTGCAGAACGTAATGAGTGGGCCGCATCCCTGGGACATCGCGTCGCTCAAACCGAAACTGACGCTGCCCAGCGAATACCCGGACGTAAAGGGCTGGAAAATCGCACTTTCGATGGATCTGGGCAGTTTCACGGTGTCCGAGGACGTGCGGCGCAACACGCTGGCCGCAGCAGACATGTTCCGCGCGATGGGCGCCACGGTCGAAGAGGTCGAAATCGGTTGGGGGCCAGAGGTGCCCGAGGCCTGCATGACCTATCTGACCCATCTGTTCGGCGGCGCGCTGTCGGACGAGCTGGAGCAGCACGGCGACCTGATGACCAGCTATTGCCGCCAGTTCGCAGAAAATTCGCTGAGCTCCACCGCGCGCGATTTCGTGCATTCGCTGCAGGTGGCGGGCGAGAGCTATATGAAGCTGGGGCCGCTGCTGGAGCGCTACGACTGCCTGATCTGCCCCACCAACGCCCTGCCGGCGGTGCCCGCCGAATTCGACCCCTCTGTGGATACGGTCATTATCGAAGGCGTCGAGGTGCGCCCCGAGCTGGGTTGGGTCATGACCACCCCGTTCAACATGATGAGCCGGTGCCCGGTGGTATCGGTTCCCTCCGGCTTTGCCGCGAACGGGGTGCCGACGGGGCTGCAGATCGTGGCGCCGAGTTACCGTGACGACATCGCGTTTCAGGCGGCGCTGGCATTCGAGACCGCCAGCGGCGGCTGGTACGGGGATGCCTCGGCGCGGCCGGCGATCTAGAGCGGGACCACGTCGACCTTTTGGTGGCTGTCCTGTTCGCCCGAGGTGCGCAGGGTGCCCCGAACGGGGGACACGTCCGAATAATCGCGACCGCAGGCCACGGTGATATGGTCTTGGTTCACGGTGCAGGCATTGGTCGGATCGTATTCGACCCAGCCGTTTTCAGCCCCGCACCAGGCCGAGACCCAGGCGTGCATGGCGTCCGCGCCTTCGAGGCGGGGCTGGCCCGGCGGCGGCACCGTGCGCAGGAAGCCCGAGACATAGCCCGCCGGAACGCCCAGCGCCCGCAGCCCGGCGATCATCACATGCGAGAAATCCTGGCAGACGCCGTGGCGGTTGGCAAAGGCCTCGGACGGGGTGGTGTCGACATCGGTCGCCTCCGCGTCAAACCGCATCTGAGCATGCAGCGCCTGGCCCAGCGTCTCGACCGCCTGCAGCGCGGTCGACCCCGGCGGAACCACCGAGCGGGCAAAATCCGTGATCGCGGGATCGGGGGCGATCCGGGGTGACGGCCCGGTGTAGTGATGCGGTGCACCGGGCCCCAGAGACCGATGCGCGGCCAATTCGGCCGCCAGACCGGCCAGATCCGGAGACAGGTCCAGAATGGACGGTTGCAACAGCCGTTCGACCCGCGCCCGCAGGGTCAGGTCGATACGGTCAATGGGGGCATGAAACACCAGCACCGTCGCAGCGTTGCCGAAGAAATCCGTGGTCTCGTAGCGTTCGTTGGGCACCGGATCGACGGTCAGCAGACGCGAGGACACGATCTGGCGGCCCGGCAGGTCCGAAGGCAGCAGCCGAACCAGTGTGCGGGCGTGATCGGAGGGCGCGCCATAGTCGTTTCCAATCGACAGGCGGATATCGTAACGCATCGCGCCGCGTGCTCCTCAGACCAGATAGGCCGCCGCGAGGCGGCCGGAGATATCGGACAATGCGCGGCGCAGATCGACTAGCCGGTCCGCCGTGATGTCGGCGGGATCGGCCACGACCAGCCCGGCCTCGAGCGGAAGCAGCGCGCGCAGGACCGGCGACACCCGGCCTTCGACCTCGGCCGAGGGCAGGTCCTGGGCGATCCGGCGCATGGCGGTGAGCTGGAACAGTACCGCGCGCGGGTTGTTGGCGTCGAGCACCATCAGGTCGGTCACGGTATCCGGCGTGGGATCAATGCGATAGCGGCGCTGGTGGGTGATATTGCTGTCACCGTATTCCAGCGCCACATCCGGCAGGCCCGGCGCGATCTCGTCGCCGGCAAAAGCCAGCAGCACCGCCGCCGCGCCGTCCGCCCGTTCGATGGCCCGGCCAAAGGTCAGGAACCGCCAGCCGGAGGTGCGGTGCATGTTTTCATGCACCAGCCCGTTGAAGCCGGTGATCTTGCGCAGCAGCACGCCCAGCGCGCGTGCGCAGTCGTCTCCCGGCCGCAGCGTGCCGGACAGAGCCTGCAGGCTGCTGGTCAGATCCGCCAGTGCCGCCCAGCCGTCGACGGAAAAGCGGTCCCGCACCTTGCCGGCACAGATCCGGGCCGCGCCGAGCGCGGGTTCCAGCGCCGCCTGCAGCGGCAGGTTGACGTCGATTGACAGCCCCCCCAACAGATCGGCAATGCGCGTCAGCCGGGTGTCGGCGGCATTTCCGGCCTCGGCCAGACGCTGATGATAGGCGCGCAACAGCCGGATCGCGCCTTCGGTGCGTTCGACGTAACGGCCGAGCCAGTAGAGGTTGTCGGCGGCGCGGCTGGGCAGTGCGCCGATGTCTTCGCGCCGGAAATTTCCGGGATCGAACAGGGTTTCCTCGGGCACCGGATGGTCGCGCATGACCCAGACGTCGGCGACCGATCCGCCCTGCTGCATCGGCAGCGCGGTGGCGTCGTCGGACCGCCCGATCCGCGCATAGCCGCCGGGCAGGAAAGTCCAGCCTTGCGGCGTGCGGGCCGCCATCACGCGCACGGTCATCGGTCGTGGGACGAGGCGACCGTCGCTCCAGGCCGGGGTGGTGGAGAGCGTCACCGCCTCCTGCCCGACAAGGCCGGCGGCGTTGGCGTCGATCCAGGCGTCGAGCGGCTGGTCCTGGCCGCCACGGAAGGCCCCGGCGAGGGCGGCGTCGGCGCCGATGTCGAATGGGAGCGCCCGGCTCAGCGCCTGGCCGATCAGCATCTGGTCCGCGTTTTCCTTGACGTAGGCGCGTTCCGACGGCTGGCCGCACCACCAGGTGGCGATATTGGGCAGCTGCAACGGCTCGCCCAGCAACACCTCGGCGATCTTGGGCAGGAAGGCCATGAAGGCGCGGGTTTCGAGGATACCCGAGCCCAGCGCGTTGACCATATTCACGTTCGACTGGCGGATTGCATCGACGAGGCCGGGCGTGCCGATCTGCGAGTTCTGGTTCAGTTCCAGCGGGTCGGCATAGGCGGCGTCCAGCCGCCGCCAGAGCACGCCCACGGGCTGCGGACCAGAGACAGTTCGGACCTGAACCGCGCCGTTCTGAACGATCAGGTCCTCGCCTTCGAGCAACACGAGGCCGAGGTAGCGGGCGATATAGGTATGTTCGAAATAGGTATCGTTGCCCGGTCCCGGCGTCAGGATCGCGGTGCGGCGGCCATCGGCGCCGGGCAGCGCATCCATCGCGTTGCGAAAGGCGCGAAAGAACCCGGCAAGACGGCGGATGTTGGCGCGCGGGAAGGGTTCGGGAAAGATCCGCGCGGTTGCCATGCGGTTTTCCAAAGCGAAACCCGCGCCCGAGGGCGCCTGCGTGCGGTCGCCCAGCACCAGCCACGAGCCATCGGGGCTGCGCCCGATTTCAAACGCCAGAAAGTGCAGGAAATGCCCGGAGGCCGGGGTGACACCGACCAGCGGGCGGTGCCATTCCGGGTTCTGCGCCACCAGATCGGGCGGCAGGTGGCCGTCGCGGACGAGGTTGGCCGCGCCGTAGAGGTCGGCCACGACGCGTTCCAGCAGGTCGGCCCGCTGGGAGAGGCCGGCGCAGATCTCGGACCATTCGTCCTCGTGCAGGATCACCGGGATATGGCTGAGCGGCCAGTCGCGTTCCTGTTGCGGATCGGCGCTGTACTGGCGGTAGAACACGCCGGCATCGCGCAGGTATTGATCGCCGCGGGTGAAATGCGCGGCGATGTCTTCGGGCGATAGCCGGGCCAATTGGTTCATGAACGGCACCCAGACCGGGCGGATGGCCCCGTCTGGTGCGAACAATTCATCCGCGACGCCGGGCTGCACCGTGTAGTCGGCAAGCAGCGATGCGCTGGCTTGCGGGTGCAGACGCGCCGAGCCGGTCATGCAAGTCCGGGCGGGCGGCGCAAATCGAGCGTGGTCGGGAACTCCGGATGCGGGTGTTCCGGGACCGGTGTATAGGCACCCGGCGAATGACCGTGCGGCTCGAACCGGGCGAGGCGGCGGGCCTCGGCCTCGTTGCCGTTGACGGGGAAGGTTTCGTAGTTGCGACCGCCGGGATGTGCGACGTGGTAGACGCAGCCGCCGGTGGGCCGCCCGGTCCAGGTGTCGTAGATATCAAAGGTCAACGGCGCGTTGACCGGCAGGACGGGATGCAGCGCCTCGGCCGGTTGCCACGCCTTGAAGCGCACCGCGCCGACGCTGGTCCCGGCGGTTTCGGTGGCCACCAGCGGCACCGGGCGGCGGTTGCACATCACCTTGTAGCGATCCTTGAACGTGGTTGTCATTTTCACCTGCAGCCGTTCCACCGAGCTGTCGGTATAGCGGACGGTGCCGCCGATCGCGCCGGTTTCGCCCAGAACATGCCATGGCTCCAGCGCCTGCCGCAACTCAAGTTGCACGCCCTCGGACTCGGTTTGGCCGCAGAACGGGAACCGGAACTCGGCCTGCGCCTCGTACCAGACCGGGTCGATGTCAAAACCGTGGTCGGACAGGTCGCGCAGCAGGGTGAGGAAATCCTGCCACAGGAAATGCGGCAGCATGTAGCGGTCGTGCAGCACGGTGCCCCAGCGCACCGGTTTTCCCTGTACCGGATCGGCCCAGGCCCGCGCGATGATGGCGCGCAAGAGCAGTTGCTGGGCGAGGTTCATGCGCGGGTGCGGCGGCATCTCGAAGCCGCGGAATTCGACCAAGCCCAGCCGGCCGGTGGGGCCGTCGGGCGAGTAGAGCTTGTCGATGCAGATCTCGGCCCGGTGGGTGTTGCCGGTGACATCCGTCAGCATGTTGCGCAGCAGCCGGTCCACCAGCCAGGGCGGCGGCACGTCGCCCTGCCCCGGCGCGGCAATCTGTGACAGCGCGATTTCCAGTTCATACAGCGTGTCGTGGCGCGCCTCGTCGATGCGCGGCGCCTGGCTGGTCGGACCGATGAAGAGGCCCGAGAACAGGTAGCTGAGCGAAGGGTGCCGCTGCCACAGCAGGATCAGCGATTTCAGCAGGTCGGGACGGCGCAGGAAGGGGCTGTCGTTGGTGGTGGCGCCGCCGACGACGACATGGTTGCCGCCGCCGGTGCCGGTGTGGCGGCCGTCGATCATGAACTTGTCCGCGCCCATCCGGCAATTGCGCGCCTCTTCATAGATCGCCTCGGTGGTGGCGACGCAGTCGTCCCAGCTGTGGGCGGGGTGGATGTTGACCTCGATCACACCGGGATCGGGGGCGACGCGGATCACGTTCAGCCGGGGATCGTGCGGTGGCGCGTAGCCCTCGATATGCACCGGCAGCCCCATCTCCTTGGCCGCCGCTTCGGCCGCGGCGAGCAGGTCGAGGTAGTGTTCGACATCCTCGACCGGGGGCATAAAGACGCACAGACGCCCGTCGCGGGGTTCCACGGAGATCGCCGTGCGCACAGCGCCGCCAATGGTCAGCTCCTGTTCGATAACGTCCTGGCGGGCGCTTTCGGCGGCGGGAGCAGAGACCGGCTGGATGTGTTCGGGGCTGGTTTCAGGCAGGTCCGCACCCGCCTCGGCATGGTAATCGGGCAGCGGGTCGCGCGGGATGGTGGGGTCGGTGACATAGGTATAGGGAAACTGCGACGGCGGCACGTAAGGCAGGGTGCCCAGTGGCAGACGGTAACCCAGCGCGCTGTCGCCCGGCACCAGAAACACCTTGCCGCGCCTTAGTTTCCACTTTTCCGAGCGCCAGCGGTGGCCGGCGGCCTTGGATTGCCAGCGCTGGATCGGCAGGACATGGCCCGCAGGTTCGGTCAGGCCACGGGCAAAGACACGGGCGATGCGGGCGCGTTCCTCGGGGTCTTTCAGCTTGGAGTTCTCGGGCGTGACGTTTTCGGGCAGGTTGCCCTCCTTGACGATCCACTCTGCCGGGTCCTCATAGGCGGGGGCGACGAATTCGCTTTCGACCCCCAGCTTTTCCGCCATGGTCTGGAGGAATTGCAACGATTGTTCCGTGGTGGCGCCGGTGTCCTGATCCTCGCGGGCGACAAGGGTCTCGTCGGCCCAGACCGATTTGCCATCGGCGCGCCAGTAGAGCGAGAAGGTCCAGCGCGGCAGGGTTTCGCCGGGGTACCATTTGCCCTGCCCGTAGTGCAGGAAGCCGCCCGGCGCAAAGCGTTTCTGCAGCTTGCGGATCAAGGCATCGGCCAGCCTGCGTTTGGTCGGCCCCACGGCATCGGTATTCCATTCACCGCTTTCGAAATCGTCGACCGACACAAAGGTCGGCTCGCCGCCCATCGTCAGCCGCACGTCGCCTTCTGCCAGCGCCGCGTCGACCTTGTGGCCGGTGGCGTTCAGCCTTTCCCATGCCTCGTCCGAGAACGGCTTGGTGATGCGCGGATGCTCGGAAACCCGGTCCACCTTCATGTCGAAGCTGAATTCGGTCTCGGCGTAGGAAGCCGCGCCGGAAATCGGGGCGGCGTTGCGGTAATGCGGGGTGGCGGCCAGCGGGATGTGGCTTTCACCGGTCAGCAGACCGCTGGTGGGATCGAGCCCGATCCAGCCGGCGCCGGGGATGTAAACCTCGACCCAGGCATGCAGGTCGGTGAAATCGTGATCGGTGCCCGACGGGCCATCCAGCGCCTTGAGATCCGGTTTCAGCTGAATCAGGTAACCGGAGACAAAGCGCGCGGCAAAACCCAGATGGCGCAGCACCTGCACCAGCAGCCAGCTGGAATCGCGGCACGATCCGGATCCGCGTTCCAGCGTTTCCTCGGGCGTCTGCACGCCGGGTTCCATGCGGATGGTATAGTTGATCTCTTGCGAGACCCGCGCGTTCAGCCCGACAAGGAAATCCACGGTGCGGTTCTGGTCAAAGCTGATGGAGCCAATGAACTGCGCCAGCCGGGGGCCTTCGGCCTCGGGCGTGCGGTAGATCACCAGATCGTCCTTGAGATCGGCGGGATAGTCGAAGGGCCAGTGTTCGGCGCTGTCCTCGACGAAGAAGTCGAAGGGGTTGTAGACCGTCATGTCGGCAACCAGATCGACCTCGATCTTGAACTCGCGCACCGGTTCTGGGAACACGAACCGCGCCATCCAGTTGCCGTAGGGGTCCTGCTGGTGGTTCACGAAATGACCGCCGGGCGAGACCTTGAGGCTGTGCGAAATCACCCGTGTCCGGCTATGGGGTGCCGGCCGCAATCGCACGATCTGTGGTGACAGGGTGACCGGACGGTCATAGCGGTAGTGGGTCAGGTGGTAGAGGCTGGCGTAAATCGACATCTGGTTCCAGGATTTGGGGTGCGGATCACCCGTGATATGACAGGTTTCCATTGGCCTGCACAGCGTCGCTGTACCTAGCCGGCGACAAAGTGGTCACTTTGCAGGCAGATGGTGCTTTTTTCGGCGCTCGTTCGGCCAACGGGCCGCCCGGTCAGAGAAAGAAGTCGCGGTTCTCGGCCATGATGTCGGGCAGCCGTTCGATGGTGCCGGACAGATGCCGCCGCATCTCGTCGGCAGCGGCGTTCGGGGTGCCCGCCTCGATTGCCGCCATCACCGCATTGTGACCCTCGAGGACCGAGTGCAGCTTGTGTCCTCGCGGCAGGTCGAGGCTGCGCAGGCGGGCCATCTGGCTGGAGCGGTCGGCGACGTGGCCGTGCAGCGCCTCCTGCCCGGCGGCGATAAAGAGTTCGCGGTGGAAATCCTCGTCCAGTTTGCGGAACAGTTCGACCTGGCTCAGGTCGTCGGCCAGCGCCTCCTGCATTTTGAGCAGCCCCTTGGCCTTGGTCAGAACCGTCTTGTCAGCCAGATCGGCCAGCACATGCACGACCTCGCATTCCAGCGCCGTGCGCAGGAAATGCTCCTGCCGCAGGCGTGCCGGGTTGATCCGGGTCACCTCGGTCCGCGACTGCCGGTAAGAGACCACCAGGTCGACCTGCTCCAGCCGCTGGATCGCCTCGCGGATCGGCGACTGGCTGACCCCGAAGGCGGTGGCAAGTTCGCTCCGCGACAGCACCGTGCCGGGCGGCCAGTCGAGTGACACGATCCGGGCGCGGACCTCGTCATAGACCTGCTTTGACGCGGGTACATGCGCGGTTTTCACCGGGGTATCCCCGTAGAGGTCGAAATATGTCCCGAGCTTGCCGTCGTTCATGAGTTCCCTGCGCGGTTTGTGGTTGGCCTGTTACATTAGAGTGTTGGGCAGATAGATGGAAAGCCCCGGAACCAGCGCCAGAACCACGAAAAACACCGCAAGGGCAAGAAAAAACGGCAGCGCGGCACGGGCATAGGCGCCGGTGCGCACGTCAAGGATGCCGCAGACGGTGAACATGATGACCCCGACCGGTGGCGTCAGCCCGCCGACGTTGATCAGCAGCACGATCAGGATGCCCATGTGAACCGGGTCGTAGCCCGCCGAGATCAGTACCGGCATGACGATAGGAGTGACCAGAAGGATGTTGGCAGCCCCTTCGAGGAACATGCCGGTGACCACCAGCAAGACCACGACCAGCATCAGGATCATGGCCGGGTCCGAGGTCAGCGTCGTGACGTATTCGGTGATCTGCTGGGGCGCGCGTTCGATGGTTATGGCATAGCCCAGCACCCCCGCCATCATGATCAGCAGCATGATCATGCCAAGGTCGGTCAGCGTTGCCTGCATCGCCTCGATCATCTTGGCAAATGTCAGTTCGCGGTAGATGAACACCCCGATTGCCAGCGCGTAGAACACCAGAAAGGCGCCGGCCTCGGTCGCGGTGAAGATGCCGAACCGAAACCCGACGATCAGGATCACCGGGAACATCAGCGCCCAGATGCTTTCGCGGAAACTGGCACCGAGTTCTCGCAGGCTGGGCGGATGCGCGAGATCCGGGGCGTAGCCCTTGCGCTTGGCCACCAGCCAGACGGTGGCCATCAGGGTCACGGTCAGCAGCGCGCCCGGCACGATGCCCGCCAGAAACATCCGCCCGATGGAAACCTCGTTGATGAACCCGAAGAGGATCAGCCCGATGGATGGGGGAATGGTCGCAGTGATGATCGAACCAAAGGCGAGGATCGCCGCCGTGACCGGCTTGGAATATCCCTGTGCCAGCATCGAAGGGCCGAGCAGGCGGCTCTCCATCGAGGCGTCAGCCACGGCCGAGCCCGAAATGCCGCCCATCATGAAGCTGAGTACGACCGAGACCTGCGCCAGCCCGCCGGCCAGCCAGCCCGTCAGCAACCGCGAGAATTTTACCAGCCGGTCGGTAATTCCAGTGACGTTCATCAGGTTGCCGGCGAGGATGAAAAAGGGCACCGCCAGCAACGGAAAGCTCTGCGTCGCGGTTACCATTTTCTGGATCGCCACTGTGGGCGGCATGGTGCCGGTCAGCACGAAGATCGGGATGGCGGCAAGCCCGAGCGCGAAGGCCACCGGCTGTCCGAGGACAAGAAACAGCGCGAAGAGCGCCGCGATCAGCACCAGCATCAGTTGCCCTCCGCGACGTCGCCGCGCAGCAGCCCGGCCAGCTGCATCAGCAGGGTGCGCACCATCAGCGCCAGGCCCGCGACCATGGCGGCGTGGATGTAGGATGCATGCATCTGCGTTGCTCCGATCAGGCGGGGATGCATCAGGATCGCGTTGCGCCAGGCATAGATCAGCAGGTAGATCAGGAAGCCGGCCGCGATCAGGTGATTGGCCACGTCCAGCCAGCGCCGGGCGCGCGGTCCGAGGCCGTCGGACAGCAGCGCCAGACCGAAATGGCGGCGCTGCTGCAAGGCAAGGTCGGCGCAAAGCATGCACAGCCAGACAAACAGCAGCTGCGCGATTTCCACCGACCAGATGATCGGGTGGCCGACGGCGCGGCTGACCGAAGCCACGGCGACAAGCGCCACGATCCCGGTCAGCAGAAGAATGGCACCGATCCGTTCGAGCCGGTTGATCTTGGTGTCTATAAGGCTCAGCACGGGGGCCATCCTTTGTCTGCCCGAGGCGTCGTCAGTCGGCGAGCACCGATTTCACGATCGCGGCTTCTTCCTCAAGATCAAGCAGGGAGTAGACGCCTGCAACAGCTTCCTTGAACGGGGCGAGATCGACGTCGTGGATCTCGACCCCGGTTGCGGCCACGTCGACCATCGCCTTTTCGCCCAGCTCGATCGTCAAGCCCGAGGCATAGCGGCCATTTTCGACCGCCAGATCGCGGACGATCTTCTGGTTCTCGGGCGACAGCTCGTCCCAGCTGGACTTGGACACGACAAGAGCGGTGACCAGCTGGATATGGCCGGTCTTGCTGACGTGTTTGACCACCTCGTAGAGCTTGGCGCCCCAGATCGCGGTCGGCTGCGCCTCGGCGGCGTCGATGGTGCCGAGTTGCAGCGCGGAATAGACCTCGCCCCATGGAATCGGCGTCGGTTCAGCGCCCATCGCGCGGATCGTTTCGATCCAGATGGGCGCGCCGATGGTGCGCATCCGGACGCCGCCCAGATCGGCGGGCGAGGCGACGGGGTGCTGGGTCAGCGCATGGCGCGCGCCCTGGTACCAGTTTGAGGCGAGCATCACGATCCCGGCCTTGTCGGCCAGTTCGTCACCCCAGCCCAGATAGGCGTCGGACAGAGCGAATTTGTCGGCCTGTTCATAGGTATCGAACAGGAACGGTGCCGACATGATCGCCAGAGACGGCACAAAGGACGACAGCCGCGCCACGTCCGTGACGGTACCGACATTGGCGCCGGCACGGGCCTGGTCGAGCATTTCGGTGGTGTCGCCCAATTGCGAGCTGTGGAACACCTCGACCACGACCTCGCCGCCGGTGGCCTCCTTGACCTCGGCCGCGAATTTATCGAGCCCCTTCCCCATCGGGTCGGTCGGCGCCAGCACCGTGCCGATCCGAAGCGTTGTTTCGGCCATCGCCGCTGGAGCGGTCAGCGCCAGCCCCACGGCAAACATGGCTGCCCGCGACAGCCTGTAATCGAAATTTCCCATGAACTCCTCCCTGAACGTTCATTTTGGTCACTCGACCCACAACTGATATTTTAGTTGTTATTAAATCCTAATTACGTCATCAATGAGAAGTCAACACGTATTTCCAGACGGGAGAACGCCGGCAGGCGCGTATCGGATGACAGGTGAGAGACGGACACAGACGCAATTTGCCCTGCTGGGACCGACGCGGGCGGAGCTGGGCGAAAGCCCGGCGTGGTCCGCGCGCGACCGCTGTGTCTGGTGGGTGGATATTGACGGATGCACCCTGTTCAGGACCACGCTGGAAGGCACGACGCGCAGCTGGGCCACCCCGGAGCCGCCCGGGTTCGTGCAGCTCGACGACGGGTTCTGCCCGATCGTGGGTATGCAGAGCGGGCTGTTTCGGTTCGATCCGGACACCGGCGGCTTTGACCGGCTGGTGGCGCAGCAGCAGCCCGACATGCGGTTCAACGATTCCTGTATCGACAGCTACGGGCGGCTGTGGGCGGGAACGATGGATATGCGATCGGCCCGCCCGCGCGGCACATTGTATCTGATCGGCCCGGATCGCCGCCTGTACCCGGTTCTGGAAGGGTTCAGATACATCAACGGGCTGGCCTGGGACGCCGTCCGGGAGCGCCTGTTCCTGTCGGATTCGCACCCCGACGTCCGCACGGTCTGGACGCTGGACTGCCCCGGTGGGCGGCCCGATCCGGCCTCGCGCCGGGTTTTTACCCGGTTCGACGGCCGCGCCGGGCGGCCCGACGGGGCCGCGCTCGATGCGGACGGAGATTATTGGATCGCCGGTGTCGGCGGCGGTGCGCTGCACCGCTTTGGCCCCGATGGAACTGCCAGGGCCTGCTATGCGGTGCCGCCGGAATACCCCACCAAGCCGGCCTTTGCCGGCGATGCGCTATCACAGCTGGTGCTGACCTGTAAGAACGGCGCATTGACCATCTGGGACATCGGCGCAGAGCTTGGGGTGACAGGCTCGCCGGTGTCGCGCTGGACCGACGGATCGAAGATGCGAGAGGACCCCACCGAATGACCCGCAGAAAGACACCAGAAACCCTGCGCAGCGCCCGTTGGTTCGCCCGCGACGACCTGCGTTCCTTCGGGCACCGGTCGAGGATGATGCAAAACGGGCTGGGCCCCGAGGACTGGGCCGGCAAGCCGGTGATCGCCGTGATCAACACCTGGTCCGAGGCGCAGCCCTGCCACATGCATTTCCGCCAGCGCGCCGAGGATGTGAAGCGCGGTATACTGCAGGCGGGCGGGATGCCGATGGAGTTGCCGGCGCTGTCGCTGTCGGAAAGCCTGGTGAAACCGACCACCATGCTCTACCGCAACATGCTGGCGATGGAGACCGAGGAGCTGATCCGTTCGCATCCGGTCGATGGGGCGGTGCTGATGGGGGGCTGTGACAAGACCACGCCGGGACTGGTCATGGGGGCACTCAGCGCCGGGGTGCCGGCGATCTACCTGCCTGCCGGGCCGATGCTGCGCGGCAATTACCGGGGTCAGGCGCTGGGATCGGGGTCGGACGCGTGGAAATTCTGGGACGAACGGCGCGCCGGCACCATCGGCGATGCCGAATGGCTGGGCATCGAGGGCGGTATCGCCCGGTCGCATGGCCATTGCATGACCATGGGCACCGCCAGCACCATGACGGCGATTGCCGAGGCGTTGGGGCTGTCGCTGCCCGGTGCCTCGTCGATCCCGGCGGCCGACGCCAACCATATCCGGATGTCGGCGGCCTGCGGGCGGCGGATCGTCGACATGGTGTGGGAAGATCTGACGATAGACCGGATCGTGACCGGCGCCTCGGTCCGCAATGCGGCGACGGTGGCAATGGCGATGGGCTGTTCGACCAACGCGGTGATCCACCTGATCGCCATGGCACGGCGGGCGGGCGTGGATTTCGGGCTGGACGATCTGGACGCGCTGGGGCGCAGGACGCCGGTGATCGCCAATGTGCGCCCCTCGGGCGACACCTACCTGATGGAAGATTTCTATTACGCCGGTGGCCTGCGCGCCCTGATGGCGCAGTTGGGCGACAGGATCGACCCCAAGCCGCTGACGGTGACAGGGCGGCCGATTGGTGACGGGCTGGCGGAGGCGGAGGTGTTCAACGAGGACGTGATCCGCCCGCTGTACAAAGCGATCTATCCCGAAGGCGCGCTGGCCGTTCTGCGCGGCAACCTGGCCTCCGATGGCTGTGTGATCAAGCCGTCGGCCTGCGCGGCACATCTGCTGGTCAACGAAGGCCGGGCGCTGGTGTTTGACAGCTACCCCGAGATGAAGGCGGCGACCGACGACCCGGATCTGGATGTGACGGCAAACGACGTTCTGATCCTGCGCAATGTCGGACCCAAGGGGGGGCCAGGTATGCCCGAATGGGGTATGTTGCCGATCCCGATCAAGCTGATCCGGCAGGGGGTGCGCGACATGCTGCGCCTGTCGGATGCGCGAATGTCAGGCACGTCGTATGGCGCCTGCATCCTGCACGCAGCGCCCGAGGCCTATGTCGGCGGGCCGCTGGCGCTGGTGCGCACGGGCGACCGCATCCGGGTCGATGTCCCCGCACGACGGATCGAGATGCTGGTCAGCGACGAGGAACTGGCGCGCCGCCGTGCCAATTGGCAACCGCCGCCACCGCGGCACGCGCGCGGCTATGGCGCGATCTTTGCCAATCATATCACGCAGGCCGATCAGGGCTGCGATTTCGACATCCTCGAAACCCGCCCCGGCGCGGACACCCCCGAGCCCGACATCTACTGACCGGGCGGAGCCCCCCCGAAAACCCGCGCCATCCTCAACGGCATCACCTGCGCCACGCTGACAACCGCACTGTTCGAGCGGGGCTTTCGCACCGTGTTGCTGCAGGACGTGCGTCCGGTTTCTCGCAAGGGCCGCAACATGGTCGGCCCGGCCTGTGCCTTGCGCGATACCCCGCGCACGAAGATCTGGACATGCTGGATGCCTTTCCCGCGCCCGACCATCCGCAGCGGGTGGCAATCGAACTCTGCCCCGGAGGCCCTGTCCTGGTGATGGGCCGCCGCCGCGACAGCCCCGGCAATCGGGGCGCCGGTCATCCCGCCCCGGCACGTGCGTCCGCCGTCGCCGAGCAACCCGATCGACTATCGCGCGGCGTATCTGAACGTGCCGATCGGATGCGGCGGGGGCGCGGTGATTCCCGGCGATATCGTGGCCGGTGACAATGAACGCGTTGTGATCCTGCCCGCCCATCCAGCCGCCGACATGACGCAGTTCGAGACCTGTGTGGCCGAGCGCGCTGAGGGCGATGCCAGCATCGAGGGTCTATATCCGCCTTCCGCTCCGGCAACACGGCCGGCTTTCGAGGCGAGGAAGGCCAACCACCAGTCCAGTGCCCGCAATTGTGGCACCGGTCGCATGGCGGAGTCCCGCGCGGTTCGATAATCTGACCCGATCCATGTCGCCCCGGCCGGGGCGATTCGGTGCGTGCGAAGGGACGGACGACGAGTGACGAGTGTTGACGTGCATGACACCTCCGGGGCGGCGGGACGGCTGATTGCCTGCCCGGTTTGCGACGTGTTGCATCGCGAAACGCCGGTCCCCGTTGGTCAGAAGGCCCGGTGCCGCAGGTGCGGCACGGTTCTGTACGCGCCGCGCGAAAGCGCGATGACGCAGATTGTCATGCTCGCCGTGACGGCGGCCATTCTGATGGTGGCGGCGATCTTCTTTCCCTTTCTGGAACTGGATGCCGGCGGGCTGAACAGTCGCAGTTCGGTGTTCGACGCGGTGCTGGCCTTTGCCAGCGGACCTTTGCTGCCGCTCTCGCTGGCGGTGGCGGCGTTGATCGTCGTGCTGCCGCTGGTAAGGCTCGCGGCGGTGACCTATGCCCTGGCGCCGATGGTCTTTGGCTTTGCCCCCGCAGCCCATGCGGAACCGGCGATGCGACTGGCGGAACGCACCCGCCCCTGGGCAATGGCCGAGATTTTCATCGTTGGCGTGGCGGTGGCTCTGGTCAAGGTCGCCGGGCTGGCCCATGTGACCCTTGGCCCGGCATTCTGGGCCTTTCTCGCGCTGGTTCTGATCACGGTGCTGAACGACAACCTCATGTGCAGGCTGACGATATGGAAAACGCTGGAAGACCGCAGGAATTCCTGACCGCACGGCGCGCGGGACTGGTGGGCTGCCGGCATTGCGGTGTCGCGCATCCCGCCGGGACGATGCATTGCAGCCGCTGCGGCAGTGCCCTGGCCAGCCGCGACACCCGATCGCTTCAGCATGTCTGGGCCTGGCTGGTGGCCGGCATGATCGCCTTTGTCCCGGCCAACATCTATCCGATGCTGTTGACCACGACCTTTGGCAAAACCACCGAGAACACCATTGTGGGGGGCGCGATCGACCTGTTGCTGCACGGCGAGGTCGCCATCGCCGGGATCGTTTTCTTTGCCAGCGTGGTGATCCCCATCGGCAAGTTTCTGGCAATAGGATATCTCGCGCTGTCGGTGCGGCGGCCCACGGCGATCCGCGGCCACAGCCGCCAGCGTCTGTACGAGGTGGTGGAATTCATCGGTCGATGGTCGATGATCGACGTCTTCGTTGTTGCTATTCTCACGGCTCTGGTACAGTTGAATTTCGTCGCTGCGATCAACCCGGGAATCGCCGCGATTTGCTTTGCGCTGTCTGTTGCATTCACGATGGTATCGGCGCTGAGCTTTGATCCGAAAACCCTGTGGGATGCTTACGAGACTGACACCGCATGACTGGCCCCGCCCCTGCTGATCTGGATGTGACCCCGGCACGGCCGTCGTTCTGGCGCAACCTGTCTTTGGTCTGGCTGGTGCCGGTTCTGGCGCTGGTGGTGTCACTGGGGCTGGCGTGGAATTCCTTTGCCCAGCGCGGTGTGCTGATCGAGATCACCTTTGCCAGCGCCTCGGGCATTTCGCCGGGCGAAACCACGCTGCGGTTTCGCGACGTGACCATCGGAACCGTCGAAGACGTCGGTTTCACCCCCGATCTGGCCAGCGTCGTGGTCAAGGCGAGGGTGAACAAGGAAGTCGCGCCGTTTCTGGATGCCGACGCGCAGTTCTGGGTCGTCAGCCCCAAAGTCAGCGCCCGGGGCATCACCGGCCTGTCGACGGTGCTGTCGGGCGTCTATATCGAGGGCGCCTGGGACAAGGTGGCCGGCACTCCGTTGCGCAGTTTCATAGGCCGCGATGCGCCGCCGCTGGTGCAGCCGGGCCGCGAAGGCAAGCGGATTACGCTGATTTCCGACAACGGGCGGCTGCTGGCCGAAGGGGCGCCGGTGTTCTTTCGCGGCGTCGAGGTCGGCCGGCTGGAGCGGCCGAGGCTGACGGTATCGACCGACATGATCGTGGTCGATGCCTTTATCGAGGCACCGCATGACCGGCGCATGAACACAGCGACGCGGTTCTGGGACACCTCCGGGTTCGAGGTCAGCCTCAGCGGTGCGGGGTTGAGTGTGGACTTCGACAGCCTGTCTTCGCTGGTCGCCGGGGGCGTCGAATTCGATTCCATTTATGAAGGCGGCACCCCGGTCAGCCCCGGCTATGTTTATACGGTCTACCCGGACGAGGGCGATGCCCGCAAAAGCCTGTTCCTGCGCAGCACCGCCGCCTCGGTCGATATTGCCGCCGAGTTCGGCGAATCCGTCAGCGGGCTGGAGCCCGGTGCCGATGTGCGGCTGGGCGGGCTGAAGGTGGGTGAGGTTGTCGCCATTGCCGCGCAGGTGCAAGAGACAGAGTTCGGCCCCGAGTTGCGGCCGATGGCGCGTCTGGCGATTGAGCCGGATCGGCTGGGTCTGCCGCGCGGGGCGGGTCGCGAGGCGACGCTGGACTTTCTTGAGACCGCCGTGGCCGCCGGGTTGAGGGCCCAGCTGGCGACCACCAGCCTGTTCAGCCGTGCATTGGTCGTCGATCTGGTCAACGCGCCGGATGCTGCCCCGGCCACGTTCCAGCGCGATGCCGAGCCGCTGCCGATCCTGCCCAGCGCAGTGTCGAACCTGCCCGATTTCACGGCCACCGCCGAAGGTGTGTTCGAGCGGATCAATGCGCTGCCGGTCGAAGAGTTGATCGAACAGGCGATCAATACGCTGGCCAGCGTCGAGGCGGTGGCGCGCAAGGATAGCCTGCTGACCTTGCCGGATACCGTTGTGGCCCTGCTGGAGGATGCACGCGCCGTCGTCAATGATGAGGCCACCCGCGCCTTGCCGGGCGAGATCCGCGGCGCGGTGCGCGACCTGCGCGCAACAGTGCAAGACTTCAACGACAGCGAGGCCATCGCCAAGCTGGTGCTGGCGCTGGATAAGGCCGACGCAATTGCCACCAATCTGGCACAGGCATCGGAGAGCGTGCCAGAACTGGTCGAGGAGCTGCGGGCGGTGGCACAAAAGGCCAATGCGCTGAAAGCCGAAGACCTGATCGCAGCCGCGACACAGATGCTCGACAGTGCCGAGCAGGTGATCGGCACCGAAGCTGCCCGTGCGCTGCCCGCGTCGCTGAACGCGGCGCTGGACCAGGTGCGCGGCGCGCTGGATGAGCTTCGTAGTGGCGGCGCGGTCGAGAACGCCAACGCGACCATGGCCTCGGCCCGCGACGCGGCCGATGCGCTGGCCGAAGCCGCCGCTGGCCTGCCGGACCTGTCTGCCCGGCTGGACCGGTTGGCCGCGCAGGCAGAAACCCTGCTGTCGGCCTATGGCACACGGTCCGATTTCAACAAGGAAACCCTGTCTGCCCTGCGCGAGGTCCGCGACGCGGCGCGCGCGGTCAGCCAGCTTGCCCGCGCGCTGGAGCGCGATCCGGGCCTGTTACTGAGGGGGCGCTGATATGATCCGGCACACCGTTTTACTGTCTGTCATACTGGTTCTGTCGGCCTGTGCCGACAATTCCGAACGTTTCCTGATCGACCCGCCAGCAGCGGCAAAACCGGTTGGCGCCCGGGTATCGACAGTCGAGTTGCGTAGCGTTTCACTGCCCGGTTACGCCTCGGCGCTGGAAATCGCGCAGCAGGACGCAGGAGGGGCTCTTCGGAACGTGCCGAACTCGGTCTGGGCCGACGAACCGGTGCGCGGCGTTACCATGGCGCTGGCCCGGAGCCTGGATGCCGCCAGCAGCGCCACGGTCGCCACCGAACCCTGGCCGCTGGAGGAGCCGGCGCAGGCCGAGATCGATGTGCGCGTCGACCAGATGCTGGCACGCGCCGACGGGGTTTTTGTGTTTTCGGGGCAATACGCCATCGCCTCGCCCGATGGGGTGGTTCGGGAACGGATATTGCGGTTCAACATCGTCCAGCCGATGACCGGCGAAGACCCCGCAGCGATTGCCGCCGCCAGCGGCGCGGCCATAGCCGCGCTGGCGGCCGAAATCGCCCGTACGCTGGGGCGCTGACCGCTCAGCGCCGCAGGATGCCGGGCAGGTTCAGCCCCTGTTCGCGAGCGCGGTCGAGCGCGATGTCATAGCCCGCGTCCGCATGGCGCATGACCCCGGTTGCCGGATCGTTCCAAAGCACATTTGCCAGCCTGCGATCGGCATCGACGCTGCCGTCGCAACAGATCACCATGCCGGAATGCTGCGAAAACCCCATGCCGACACCGCCGCCGTGATGCAGCGAGACCCATGTCGCGCCGCTGGCCACGTTTAGCATCGCATTCAGCAATGGCCAGTCGCTGACAGCGTCGGAGCCATCCTTCATCGCCTCGGTCTCGCGGTTGGGCGAGGCGACCGACCCGCTGTCGAGATGATCCCTGCCGATCACCACCGGCGCCGACAGCTCGCCGTTACGCACCATCTCGTTAAAGGCGAGGCCCAGCTTGTGCCGCACCCCGAGGCCAACCCAGCAGATCCGCGCCGGCAGCCCCTGAAACGCGATGCGCTCGCGCGCCATGTCGAGCCAGTTGTGCAGATGCGGATCGTCGACCAGTTCCTTGACGCGCGCGTCGGTCTTGTAGATGTCCTCGGGGTCGCCCGACAGGGCGCACCAGCGGAACGGGCCCACGCCCCGGCAGAACAGCGGACGGATATAGGCGGGAACAAAGCCCGGAAAGGCAAAGGCGTTTTCCAGCCCCTCTTCCTGCGCGACCTGACGGATGTTGTTGCCGTAATCGAGCGTCGGCACCCCGGCGTTCCAGAAATCCACCATCGCCGCGACCTGGGTCTTCATCGAGGCACGCGCGGCCTGTTCCACCGCCTTGGGGTCGGTTTCCTGTTTCGCGCGCCATTCGGCAACGTTCCATCCCTGCGGCAGGTAACCGTGAACCGGATCGTGGGCGCTGGTCTGGTCGGTGACGATATCGGGGCGCACACCGCGCCGCACCAGTTCGGGAAAGACATCGGCCGCGTTGCCGATCAGGGCGACGGATTTCGCCTGGCCCGCCTTGGTCCAGCGCCCGATCATCGCCAGGGCTTCGTCCAGATCATGGGTCTTTTCATCGACGTAGCGGGTGCGCAGACGGAAATCGGCGCGGGTTTCGTCGCATTCCACGGCCAGGCAGCAGGCCCCAGCCATGACCGCCGCCAGGGGCTGTGCACCGCCCATCCCGCCCAGACCCGCCGTCAGGATCCAGCGGCCGCCGAGATTGCCGCCGTAGTGCTGGCGACCCGCCTCATTAAAGGTCTCATAGGTGCCCTGTACGATGCCTTGGGTGCCGATGTAGATCCATGACCCGGCGGTCATCTGGCCGTACATCGCAAGCCCCTTGCGGTCGAGTTCGTTGAAATGATCCCATGTCGCCCAATGCGGCACCAGGTTCGAATTCGCGATGAGCACGCGCGGGGCATCCTTGTGCGTGGTAAAGACGCCCACCGGTTTGCCGGATTGCACCAGTAGGGTCTGTGTCTCTTCGAGATCCTTCAGCGCGGCAACGATGGCATCGAAATCCTGCCACGTGCGTGCGGCGCGACCGATGCCGCCGTAGACCACCAGTTCGTGCGGGTTCTCGGCCACGTCGGGGTGCAGGTTGTTCATCAGCATCCGCATCGGCGCCTCGGTCAACCAGCTCTTGGCGGTGATCTCGGGGCCGGTCGGCGGATAGACGTCGCGGGAGTTGTGGCGGCGGTTGATCATTGTGAGCCTCCAAGCTGCGGGGCCAGTTCGGCCAGGGTGGTCAGGACGGATGCAAGATGCGGCCGCAGCCGCGCGGCCCGGGCGCGGTCATAGGTCCAGGGCGCGGTTTCCGTGGTCAGGTAAGCGGATTGGGCCAGCTCCATCTGGATGGCGTGAAGGCCGGCAGCCGGATCGCCGTAGTGGCGCGTGGTCCAGCCGCCCTTGAAACGGCCGTTCAGGGTGGTGGTGTAGCCATCCGCTGCGGCCCAGATCCCGGCGGTCGCCTGCTCGATCCGTCCCGCGCAGGTTCGCCCGCTGTCGGTACCAATGTTGAAATCCGCGAGGGTACCGTCAAACAGGTAGGGGATCTGCGATCGGATCGAGTGGCAGTCATAGAGAATCGCCACGCCGTGCAGCCCCCGCACGCGGGTCAGTTCCGCCTGAAGGGCGGCGTGATACGCAGCATGAAACAGGTCGCGGCGGCGCGCGATTTCCGTTGCATCCGGCGGTGTGGTCCAGATCCCCTGCCCGTCGAAATCGGTGAGCGGCACCAGCGTCGTGGTGTTCTGGCCGGGATAGAGGCTGCCCCCCGCGGGATCGCGGTTGGCGTCGATGACATAGCGGTGAAACGTCGCCCGCAACGTCGTCGCCCCCGGCAGCAGGCCATCATAGAGGCGGTCGATATGCCAGTCGGTGTCGACCAGCAGCCGCCCGGTATCGTTCAACGCTTCATACACGTCGCCGGGCACATGGGTGCCGGTATGGGGCATCCCCAAAACCACGGGACCATCGCCACGGGTGACCTCGACCGGGATCACTCGGCGACCCCCGCCACCCAACCCGGCAGCTCGACCGCGGCAGCCAGGCTGCCGTCTGCGACCATCGCGGCGGCACTGTCGATGTCGGCGGCGAGATAGCGGTCGTGGGTCAGCGCCTCGACCCGGGCACGCAGAACGTTAATCACCGATTGCAGTTGAGGGCTGGTTTGCAAGGGCGCACGGAAGGCGATGCCCTGCGCGCCGCAGATCGCCTCGATCCCGAGGATGACGTTGAGGTTGTCGTTCATCCGCAGAAGCCGGCGGGCGGCATGGGCGGCCATGCTGACGTGATCCTCCTGATTGGCTGAGGTGGGGGTGCTGTCGGTGGTACAGGGATTGGCGAGGTGTTTGTTCTCGCTCATCAGCGCCGCCGAGGTGACCTCGGCAATCATCAGGCCGGAGTTCAGACCGGGATCGGCGGTCAGAAACGGCGGCAGGTCGAACGACAGGGTCGGGTCCACCATCAGCGCCACGCGGCGCTGGGCGATGGCACCGATTTCCGACAGGGCGACCGCAATCTGGTCGGCTGCAAAACCGACCGGTTCGGCATGAAAATTGCCGCCCGACACGATCAGCCCCTCGTCGACCAGCACCAGCGGGTTGTCGGTGACGGCGTTGGCCTCGGTTTCCAGAGTGCGGGCTGCAAAGTGCAGCAGGTCCATCGCCGCGCCGGTGACCTGCGGCTGGCAGCGGATACAGTAGGGATCCTGCACCCGTGTGTCGCCATGCTGGTGGCTTTCGCGGATCTGCGACCCCTCCATCAGCGCCCGTTGCGCGCGGGCGGCGGCGATCTGGCCGGGGTGACCGCGCAGGGTATGGATCGCATCGCGCAGCGGTGCGGTCGACCCCATGATCGCATCGGTCGACAGCGCGCCGGTGACGATGCTGGTGGCCGCGTTCCGCCATCCTCGCCACAACCCGACCAGCGCGCAGGCGGTGGAAAACTGGGTCCCGTTGATCAGCGCCAACCCCTCTTTCGGCCCCAGTG
The DNA here is from genome assembly GCF_020171285.1 of Seohaeicola saemankumensis. Classification (GTDB taxonomy): domain Bacteria; phylum Pseudomonadota; class Alphaproteobacteria; order Rhodobacterales; family Rhodobacteraceae; genus JAIUZI01. The sequence goes on along the minus strand of NZ_JAIUZI010000001.1, from coordinate 244,685 downwards.
TAATGGGATCCAGACCGGCCCGGGAGAGGGCCTCGGCGGCGGGCATCCGGTTACCGCCGAAAAAGGCATCGCCGGTACCGATCATCACGGCGGCCATATGCGCCAGGGGTGCCAGATCTCCCGAGGCGCCGACCGAGCCTTGAGAGGGGATGACCGGTGTCACGCCGGTGGCCAGCATGTTCTCGATCAGGCGGACCGTGGCCATCGCGGCACCTGAGGCCCCGCGCCCCAGCGACAACAGCTTGAGCGCCATCATCAGACGGGTGGTCGTGACATCCAGCGGCACCCCGACGCCGCAGCAATGCGACAGGATCAGGTTGCGCTGCAGGGTGACGGTGTCGCTGGCCGCGATCTTGACGCTGGCGAGCTTGCCAAAGCCGGTGTTGACGCCATAGACCGCATCTTCGCCCGAGGCGGCCTGAGCGACCAGCGCCGCCGCTGCCTCGATCGGGGCCTGCGCCGAGGGGTCCAGCCGTGCCGGGCGCTCCTCGGCCCAGATCGTGTGCAGCTGTGCCAGTGTCGCACTGCCGGGTGTCAGGATGATCGTCATGCTTCACCGTTGAAAATGCGTGCGTGCAGCGGGTTGAAGCCGATGCGATAGGCCAGCTCGGCCGGGTGGGCGGCATCCCAGATGCAAAGATCGGCGCGCGCTCCTGCCACGATCCGGCCCCTGTCGGACAGACCCAGCGCGCGGGCCGCATGGGCGGTCACGCCCAAAAGCGCCTCGAGCGGTGTCAGCCGGAACAGCGTGCAGGCCATGTTCATCGCCAGCAGGATCGAGGCCAGCGGCGACGATCCGGGGTTGCAATCGGTCGCCACGGCCATCGGCACGCGGTGATCGCGCAAGGCCTGAACCGGCGGCAACTGCGTTTCACGCAACGTGTAGAACGCACCGGGCAGCAGGACGGCCACGGTGCCCGCCGCCGCCATCGCCCGCGCGTCATTGTCGGTCGCGTATTCGAGGTGATCAGCGGAGAGCGCCCCGCGTCCGGCCGCCAGACGGGTCCCGCCGATGTTGGAGAGCTGTTCCGCGTGCAGCTTGACCGGCAGGCCGAACTGCCCTGCGACCTCGTACATGCGGGCGATTTGCTCGGTATCAAAGGCGATGCCCTCGCAGAACCCGTCGACGGCATCGACCAGCCCTTCGGCAAAAGCCGCGCGCAGGGTCGGAATGCAGACCTCGTCGATATAGGCGTCAGGGCGGCCCGAATACTCGGGCGGAACAGCATGGGCGCCCAGAAAGCTGGTGCGCACCTGTACCGGCCGCTTCGCGGCGATCTCCCGCGCAACCCGCAGCATTTTCAACTCTGTCTCGCGGTCGAGGCCATAGCCGGATTTCACCTCGATCAGCGTCACACCTTCGCCGATCAGCGCGTCGACGCGGGTCAGCGCGTCGGCCAGCAGGTCGCGAGCCTCGGCGTCACGGGTGGCGGTGACGGTCGACACGATGCCGCCGCCCGCCCGCGCGATCTCTTCGTAGCTTGCGCCATTCAGACGCTGTTCGAATTCCGCCGCCCGGTTGCCGCCAAAGACCACATGCGTGTGGCAATCGATCAGAGCGGGCGTGACCAGCCGGCCGCCCAAATCGCGGGTCCTGCCGCCGCGCAGATGCGCCGGCACCGCCTGTTCGGGACCGACCCAGACGATCCGGTCGCCCTGAAGCGCGATCGCGCCATTGTCGATCAGCCCAAAGCCTGTGCCATGCTCGAGGGTCGATATGGTTGCGTTTGTAAGCAGCATCGGCGCCGACTCGCTTGATTTAATATCCACTTAATGATTTTATGTGCATACATAAAAATCTGTCAAGTGAGCGTGCCATGATTTGCGTTTGGGCAAAGCAGGCCCTTTTGCCCTCGGGCTGGGCCAAGGATGTGCGGGTGGACATCGGGCCGGATGGTCGGATCAAGACCGTGACGACCGATGCGCCGGAAGCGGGCGACCGGTTCGGCCTGCTGCTTCCGGCGCCGGTCAATGCGCATTCGCACGGGTTTCAGCGCGCAATGGCCGGGCTGACCGAACGGCGCGGCCCGGATCCAAAGGACAGCTTCTGGACCTGGCGGCAGTTGATGTATCGGTTTCTGCAAAAGTTGGATCCCGATCACATCGAAGCAATCACCGCGATGGCGCAGATGGAGATGCTGGAGGCAGGCTATGCCGCGAGCGTCGAGTTCCACTATCTGCATCACCAGCCCGGCGGCCTCCCCTATGCCAACATCGCGGAGACATCGGCGCGGATTGCCGCCGCGGCCGCGCAAACCGGGATCGGGCTGTGCCTGGTACCCGTTAAATACCAGTTCGGCGGCTGCGACGGTCGCGCCTTGGGGGCCGGCCAAGATCGGTTTGGCAATGACGCCGACCGGTTTGCCGCCCTGCACGCCGGCGCGGTTGCGGGTTTGTCCGGCCTGCCGCCTGACCGCGCGCATGGAGCCGCTCCGCATTCGTTGCGGGCGGTATCGCAGCAAGACTTGCGGTCTTTCGCGGATCGGTTTCCGGCCGGCCCGCTTCATATCCACCTGGCCGAACAGATCCCCGAGGTCGTCGAGGTGCAGCGGAACTGGGGCGCCCGACCGGTCGAATGGGCGCTGGACAACATCGGTCTGGACGACCGCTGGTGTGCGATCCACTGCACCCAGATGACGCCGGAGGAAACCCTGCGCCTGGCTCGTAGCGGAACGGTGGCGGGGCTATGCCCGATCACCGAAAGCAGCCTGGGTGACGGCATCTTCGACGGTGTGCGATGGCTGGACCAAGGCGGCGCGATCGCCATCGGGTCCGACAGCAACATCCGTATCGCGCTTAGCGAGGAACTGCGAACATTGGACTATTCGCAGCGGCTGCGTGACCACAGCCGCGCAGCGCTGGCCGCCCACGACCGGAGCACCGGAAGGCGGCTTTATGACAGCGTCCTGACGGGCGGCGCGCGGGCCTCCGGGCGCGACACCGGGGCATTGGAGGCGGGCCGTTGGGCGGACATGCTGGCTCTGGACGCGGCATCCGAGCATCTGGCCGTACGCAACGGCGATGCGCTGCTGGACAGCTGGATCTTTGCCGCGGATGACCGGCTGGTCACCGATGTCTGGTCGGCGGGGCGCCATATGGTAAAAGACGGGCGACACATTCATCGCGCGCCGCTGGTGCGCGCCTATTGCCGCGCGATAGAAGAACTGAAGGACGCCCTATGAACAAACCCGCGTTCCGCAACTGGCAAAGCGTTCAGGAAGAAGTGCTGCGCCGGATTCATTCGCGGCAGTGGCCGCCGGGTGAGCTGATCCCTAACGAAGCGGATCTGGCCGCGGAATTCGGCTGCGCCCGCACCACGGTCAACCGCGCCCTGCGGGCGTTGGCGGATGCCGGCCTGCTGGATCGCCGCCGCAAGGCCGGCACCCGAGTCGCCGCACAGCCAGTGGCCAAGGCTACGCTGGATATTTCGGTGATCAGAAACGAGGTCGAGGCGCGCGGACAAAAGTATGGCTATCACCTGATCGACCGTCGCGAAACCGTACCGCCGGTGGCGACCAGCGCGGCCATGAACACGCCGATCGACGCGCCTCTGCTCTATCTCAAGGCCCTGCATCTGGCCAACGACCGGCCCTATGCGCTGGAAAGCCGCTGGATCAATGGCGCGGTGGTCGCAGGCGTGCGGGACGAAAGCTTTGAAACCATCAGCGGGAATGAATGGTTGCTGCGCCACGCGCCCTATACCCATGGCGACATCGCCTTTTCCGCGACGAATGCCACCGAAGACGAGGCCGCGATACTCGACTGCGCCCCAGGCGGTGCGCTGTTTGTGATCGACCGCCTGACATGGGATGGCGACAAGGCGGTGACCAAGGTCCGCATCCTCTTTGTCCCCGGTTACCAGATCCGCACCGCTCTTTGACCGTGCCGTTAGTGCATGTTTTTTCACGAAATCGCCAATCTGTGCTACAATCGTTGGCATTATGTTGGTCAAGGCGAATTCTTCCCGTTTTTCACGCTTTGCCTCGCCATCTATTCCGAAGCGGATCGCGAGAGCGCTGTCCCGGTCAAAAAATCGTGCGGTCTACTGTTTGTCCGGGTATTTTCTGACCCACCAGAGGCTGCCTCGGTGGCTGTTTGCGCAATTGCGAAGGTTTCGGCCAATCTTCATCCTGGGCCCATTTGTCATTGTCACGCGCGACGACGACGTCCGCTCCGTACTGACGCGCAATTCCGATTTCGAACTGGGCGAGTTTGCCCGTAGCCGCATGTTGGCGGGCCGCTTTGTTCTGGACACGGATTGGCCGCGCAGCCATGCGGCGCAGCTGAGTGTCCTGCACACGGCGATTGCAGAGACCGACAGCCGGGAGATCCGGACGATTGCAGAAAAGATTTGCCAAGACGCCCTGACCAAAGCGGACGTCCACGTCGATGTCGCCGCCCTGGCGCGGGGCGTGTCGATGGCTGTGGTCGAACAAGTCCACGGCCTGCCCGGCGCAACCGAACCGGACGCGCGACTACAGGGCTGGCTGACCGAACTGGCCTCGGCGATCATCCTCATGCCTCCGCCCGGTCTGTCGGAGCGCCAGTCGGTCGAAAAGGCCGCAGACGGGCTGGTATCATACGTGCGCACAGCGATTGCGTCGCACCCGCCCGGCCAAACCGACGCGGACCTGCTGTCGCGACTTTTGGCTGGTGTTGATGCCTCTGATGCGCCGGATTGGCTGGACCACGACTGGGTCACACGCATGGCCTGCGGCATGGCGATCTTTGGCATGGCGACCGTCGTCAGAACGGCATCGGATGCGATGGACGAAATCCTGAGCCAGCCGGAGGCGGTAGTGGAAGGCGCCAGAGAGGCAGCCCTGCGCGCGCAAACCGACCCGGATCCCCTGCGCCGCACCATCTACGAGGCGCTGCGATTTCGGCCAATGCTGCCGGTGCTGGCCCGCTATAGCCCGCGCGCCACGCTGATCGGGACCCGCGATGCCCGCAGACGCATCGTGAAGGCAGGCGCGACTGTATGGGCGCCACCGCTCGCGGCGATGCACGATCCCCGCGCGTTTGCAAAGCCGGGGCGGTTTGTTCCCGAGCGTGACCCGGCGCAATCGCTGGTCTTCGGCGCCGGTCAGCATGCCTGCCTTGGCCAGAGTTTTGCCGATGCCGCCCTGATCGGGATTGTCGGGACCTTGCTGCGCCACCCGTCTCTGCACCGTCTACCGGGCAAGGTCGGACGGATCCGCTATCGCGGCGCGGCGGCTGAGCAGCTCTTGGTCGGGATCTAAGCCATGCAGCAGCGCGGCCTTGTCATTCTCACCCCGATCAAGCCCGGTCAGGTCGACGTCCTGCGGCAGCTTCTGCGCTCGCGCATCGATCCGATCTGGGACGCGCAGACCGGCCAGCAGATTTGCCGGGCCGGCATGCCGTTTGACCGGCTGCACATGCTGCATTTCGCCTGCATCGCGGTTCTTGATGAAGACGGGGGCGATGCCCCGATGGACCCCTGCCTGCTGTTCGAGGCGACCATCGACGGCGCAAAGGGCGATTTCCTGGACGAGCTGATCACGCTGTGCGGTCCGGGACTGGACCTGATCTATAGCCACTGCGAAGGCTATCCGGCCTCTGGCGTGGCCCTGCCCCATTTGGTCAAGTCATATCTGGGCGGACATGATGTCGTGCCGAGTATTCAGTATCAGGGCCACCCCGGACGGACCATTTCCGAGATCCGAGGCGAAGACGGATTGCGCCTCAAGCTGTTGAAGACACTTGAGGGCATCCGCCAGCAAACGGCCGATCTGCCGATCACGCGCACAGAAATCCTGCACCGGCTGCGCCGGGCCGTGATCGCACCACCGGAAGATGGCGAGACAGACGGCGACACCCGTTGGGCCACCGAAAAGCGTGCTGAGCCGATAAAAACCCGTTGGGGCCGCATCCTTGTCGTGTTGGCGGCCGCTGCATTCGGTCTCTTGGTCGCGGGGGTGGGCATCTGGGTTTCTGCGCCCAATGCCGCGGAGTACTTCCTGTGCATGAACCAACCGCTCGGCCCGGACACCGGCTGTCGCGCGGCATTTGCGAACAATGGTGCCGGAACCGTGCTGGTGGCCATGTCGGCATGGCCATTCCAATGGGGGGGATGGTTGTTGTCACTGATCGCCGAGGAGGGCGAGTTGTTCTGGACGGCTGCGGCGGCAGTGGCCAGCTGGTTAACGGCACGCGGGCTGCAGTACCTTTGCGAAACCCAGACGAAACCGGGCAATGCGGGCACCGGCTGGCTGTTACTGCAAGCCGCCCGCTGGGCCGCCGTGGGGCTGCGAGCGATGGCGCTGGTGGCGATCATCGGCTTTGGTTTGACGAACCTCGGCTCGGTTCAGATTCCCAACTGGATTGCCTACAACCTGGCCGGCGCGGTGCTGACCGGGGCGCTGGTTTTGCTGGTTGGACTGCCGGCCCTATTGTTTCTGCGCTACATCCGCACCATGCCGTCGCTCGACAGCAGCTTTGGCCACGCCACGGCAGCGCGGAGAGCCTGGCTGTCGCTGGCGTCTGACACGCTGTGGCTGGTCATGGCCATTCTGACATGGCTGCTGCTGGTCGCGGCGAACTGGGTCACCGGCTATGCCAGCCATCCGCCGGGCATGGTTTTCATGACACTGGTCACCTGGGGCGTGTCCGGGACCCTCAGCGTGCTTTTCCTGCTGGCGCTGGCCTCGGCTGCTGTCGTGCTGTGGTTGTTGTCGATCGGGGTGCGGGAACAGCTGTTCGACAACCGGAGCTTTGAGGACGCAACGGTCCTGACTGACGTTGCCGTCGATGCCAGCCGGTTCGCCCGCGAAGGCCACGGGGTGAACAAAGTCCAGAACCACCTGATCAGCGTGAGCCGCATAAAACCGGGACGTCTGAGATTGCTGCGGCTTCGGTTTGTGACCTTTGTCGTCAATCAAATGTGCGTCTGGTGGTTCACACGCGGAGAGCTAGGCGATGTACGCGACATTCATTTCCTGCGCTGGATCATCATAGACCGCGGCCGCAGGCTGTTGTTTCTGGACACCTATCAGGGAAGCTGGTCGGGCTATCTGGATGCCTTTATCGACAGCGGGTCGGTGCATGGGTTGAACGCGATCTGGTCGCACACCTACCAGTACGTGCGCGGCGTGCCCCGCCCGGTCGGGTTCCCGCGCACCGAATGCATGCTGTTGAAAGGCGCCCGCGATGAGCGGCCGTTCAAGGCCGCAGTGCGCGCCAGCCAGAAGGAAACGACCGTCTGGTACAGCGCCTATCCCGGCATCGGCGGCGTCAACATCATTACCAACAGCCGGATCCGAGACGATCTGTTCCGGCCGCTCGATACCGCAGAAACCGACAGGCTGATCAGCACTATCCGCTGACCATGAGGGAGCATGGCGATGGAACAGGTAGAATGGAGCGATGTTCAGGGGATTGTCCGACGGGGCTTTGGCTGGTTGCCGCAATCGGCCTTTGTGCTGCTGTCTGTCGCGGACCCGGCCAAGGCCCGACACTGGCTGAGCCGTCTGCCGTTGACCTCGGGCGCGGATGCGGGCAACCGCGATGCGATGACGGTGGCCGTCAATGTCGCGGTGACCTTTGCCGGGCTGCAGGCGCTGGGTGTAGGAGGCACATCACCGGACGGGTTTTCACGGGAATTCTGCGAAGGTATCGCACCGCCGCTGCATCCGGGCGACCAGGTGTCTCGCAGGTCCAGCATGCTGGGCGATGTGGGGCCGAACGATCCACACGGCTGGCGCTGGGGCGGGTTGGCCACCGGTACGGCGCCGGTTCACATCCTGCTGCTCGTTTTCAGCGCCTCGGATGCGTCCAGCGATGTCGACCTGTTGACCGGACCGGAAGACCAGACCGGTGTGGCCCAGATCGAGCGCCTGTTGGGGTGGCTACCAGAAGACAAAACCGAACACTTCGGGTTTCGGGATGGCCTGTCGCAACCGTCAATAACCGGCGAAGGTGCTGGAAGCCCGCTGCACCTGCACCAGACGGCGACCGGAGAGTTCCTGATCGGCTACCGCAACGAACGCGGCAATTTGCCCGTATCGCCCCGGCTATCGCATGACCCTGAGTTCGGACGGAACGGCACCTATCTGGTTCTGCGCGAACTGGAGCAGAACGTCGCCGCGTTTGAAAGCTGGCTGGACAACGCGGCGACGGGCCACGCGCCGCGCGCCGGGATGGCCTATCGTGAATGGCTGGCCGCAAAGATGATCGGTCGTTGGCGGAACGGTGCACCGTTGACGCGCTATCCGGATCACGATCAGGTTTCCGACGATTTCGGCCTCTTTGATGCCGATGACGGCACCCGCAGCAATGACTTTTTCTACCATGCCGAGGACCGCGAGGGATTCCGCTGCCCGATCGGGTCACACATTCGGCGGGCCTGGCCCCGCGACGCGTTGGGCAGCGATCCGGAGCGCGCGCTGCAGCAGGCCCGGCTGCATCGGCTGTTGCGCCGCGGCCGTCTGTTCGGCCCCCTCTACGACCGCGACAACCGAGATGCGCCGGTGAACGCAAAGCGCCGGGGACTGTATTTTGCTTGCATGAATGCCGATATCGCCAGCCAGTTCGAGTCTGTCCAGCACAACTGGATCAACAACCCCAAGTTTTCCGGGCTGGCAGATGAACGCGACCCGCTGATCGGAGAGCGCGCGGGAGACAGCTGCATGACGGTCCAGCAAAGCCCGGTAAACCTGAGGCTGCGCCAGCTTGATCAGTTTGTCGTGACCTGCGGCGGAGGTTATTTCTTTCTTCCCGGTCTACGGGCCATTCAGCGTATCGCGGCATCGAACGGATGACGTGCCGGGTTACCCTGCCTGTGCCTTTTTCAGGCTGGCGCGAATGCGGTCGCGGCTCTCGTTGAGATTCAGGGTCTCAAAAATCTCCAACGCTTTTTGCCATTCGCGCTCGGCCTCCTCGGGCCGACCGGACCGCGCCAGAAGATCGCCGAGCGCCTGGCCAGACTGCGCCAGCAATGGCCGCATGCCGCACGCGCCGGCCTCGGCCATGGATGCGCGATAACTGGCCTCTGCCTGGCGGTTGGCCGACAGGGCGGACAGAATATCCCCCTTTAGCTTGTGCCCCTGCGCCGAATGTGGGCGCTCGCCACTTTGGCCGGTCAACTGCAGGCTTTTGTCGACCTGCTCCAGCGCGGCATCCGGGCGTGAGCCGGCCAGAAGCGCCTCGGCATACGCCAGGTAAAGCCAGTGCCAGATGTATGTGCCGCCACTGAGGTGATCGCGTGGGTCGACGGCCATCTGCAGCCGGCCCAGGGCCGCCTCGATCTGGCCCAGCCGGGTTTCCGCCATCGCCAGCTTGGCCGACACCGAGCGGTGCAGATTTCGCAGGTCGAACTGGGTGCAAATCTCCAGCGCTTTGTTGAATTGCGTGATCGCCGCTTCTGGCTTGCCCGTGACCAACAGGTGATACCCGTCGTAATCCAGCACCGTTGCCTGCGAATAGGGGTGCCCCATCTCGTCGGCAAAATCGCGCCCCTCGTCGATCCGCTCTCGGGCCAGCGCAAAATCGCCGCGTTCGATGTGAGCAGAGGCCAGAAACGTGTCGATCAGAACAAGCGGATAGACGGTCCATCCGGCCCGGATCAACCGGGCCTTGCCAACCAGCTGGGATCTCAGGCGGTCGTGCAGGGCAATCGATTTATCGTAGTCACCGACGGCGTGGCAAGCCATGCCCAGCGCAGAACTGGCCGCCATCTGCAATGCCGGGTGACCTATGTCGCCGGCGATCTCCAGCGCCTGCGTTGCCGCTGCCTGGGCTTGCAGCTGATCTCCCCGCAGCCAGCGGGCAATTGCCAAATGTGTCTTGACCGAGGCGGCGCGGCGCGGGTCCTGCAGGCCGTCAACAAGCACTTCGGCATCCCCGAGATTTCCGACCATCGCGTCCAGATCACCAATCGTGATCAGGGCATTATTGGCTATCAACCGCAAGTCGACCGCCAGGTTTCTGCGGGCTTCGGTCGGCTCCAAATGGTCCAGGGCGGCAATACCCGCCTGAGACAACGACACCACCTGCCGGTTCGCCGATCGCGCAAGCGCACGTACGCAGGCCTTGAAATGATAGCGCGCCGCGCGATCCCAGTCCTCTCCGGCAAGGGCATGCAGCGCAAGCTGATCGACGTGTTCGTCCAGCCGGTCATGAAATTCAGCCTCAATCGCGCGGGCGATCCGGGCGTGCAGATCGCGCCGCTTCTCTTCGAGGATCAGCGAATAGGCGATCTCTCGCATGATATCATGGCGAAAGCGCAAGCGGCCGCCGGGGCGCCGTCGGTACAGGATACCGGCATCCAGAAGGTGCCGCGCGGAATTCCGGGCGGGCTGCTCCTCCTGCCCGAGCGCGCGCGCCAGCAAGGGCAGCGAACCGCCCCCGGCCACCGCCGCCAGTTCCAGCATGGCCTTGGCCTGAGGCGGCTGGGCGTCGATCCTGGCCGCGAAAATCGCCGTTATGCTACCCGGCACGTCGATATCGGTGCTGGCATCCATTGGACGGTAGTCGCCGGGCTTGCCGGCCAGCCGGCCGGTTTCCTGCAGCGACCTTACCATTTCCTCAAGGAACAGCGGCGTGCCGCCGGCGCGATGCACCAGAACCTGCTTGAGCGGGTCGAGCGAGGGATCAATGCCCAGAATCTCGTCCAGCAATGTCAGAGCGGACTGTTCCGGCAACCGAGGAACCGAAATGGTTTTGTCCGGCGCCCGGCCGCGCCAGCGATACTCAACGCGAAAGGACATCAAGAACAGAACCGGCGCTTCATCAGACAGATCGCACAGCATTTGCAGGATTGCCTCGCTTTCAGGGTCAATCCAGTGCAGGTCCTCAAAGATGACGACCAGAGGCGATTTCCGCGCCAGCCCGCGAATCCAGATGCGCAGGGCCTGCTGTATGGCCTGGCGGCGCTCAAAAGCATCCATGTCGCGCCAAACCTGATCCGGGACGGGCAAGTCCAGCAGTGACATCATGGCCGGTGAGATCAACTGCCGGTCGGCTGGGTCAGGCAAAAGAGCCGCGAGGGCGATGCCCAGCGTGGCCATCTGTTGATCCGGGCCGTCGCCACTGTCACCCAGCCACCCGCGAAGCAACTGGCGTATGGGCAGGAACGCCATTTCCGCACCGTCGGACTGCGCTGCGGCATAGAGCACTCTCGCGTCGCCGCACTTGCCTCCATGTTCCAGTTCGTAGAGCAGGCGGGACTTGCCGATCCCGGCCTCGCCGCTCAGCGCATACACGCCGCCCCTGCCCCGGCCGAGATCGAGCAGGGCCTGTTCCAGTGCGCCAAGTTCCCGTTTGCGCCCGACAAAACGGTTCAGACCCAGCATGCGCCGCGCTTCCCAGCGGGTCCGCTCACCCGACAGGCCGGTCAGAAGATAGGTGGCGACCCGGCGCCGGACGCCCCGGATGCGGGTCGCCCCGAGCCGGTTCATGGTGACAAAGCCTTCGACCTGTTCTGCGGTGCTGCCGGTCAGGCGGATCTCTCCGGGTTCGGCCATTTCGCCCATGCGCGCCGCCATATGAACGGTCCAGCCAACCGGGTCGTATTCCATGAAGAGGTTCGTATCCACCGACCGGACCAGAACCAGCCCGGTGTTCAACCCGATATGGATGCGCAACGCCTCCGATTCGGCCTGCTGCATGTCCAGAGCCGCGCGGCAGGCCCTGAGCGCATGATCCTCCAGCGCGACCGGCGCCCCGAACAGCGCCATCAGTCCGTCACCCTGCAGTTTGGAGACCACACCGCCATAAGCATGCACGGCGTCGGTCATCGCCATGAGGACGGGTTGCAGAAGGTGTTTGGCCGCCTCGGGCGAGAGATCTTCGATCAGGCCGGTAGAGTTGGTGACATCTGCAAACAGCACGGTCACGTTCTTAAGTTCGTCATGCCGGACGACCTGATTCTCCAGCATATGCGCGGCCCCGTCCACATGAGACTGTGCCTGCATCCGCGCGGACCCCGCCTCTGGCAGGCGCGTGCCACAATCGACGCAATAGTGCGCGCCGGCCACGGCGACAGCGCCGCAACCCGGGCAAGCCAGTGAAAGCTGAGCGCCGCAATGACCGCATACTGCCGTTTCCGCCGGGGCCACTACGCCGCAATTCGCGCAATGCATGCAGAAAATTCCAATCAATCGTGAACGAGCACCTTCCGCTACTCTATCATCAACCGGGCTTTCCGGCCATGCAGGCAAGTTTCCCGCGCATATCTTGCGTGAGTGAATTTGGATCTGGTTCAGAAAAACTGCGCCAGCAGATCGCGAAAGATCGCCTGCAGAGCGCGACGCGACCGCGGGGTGGCGCTGAATTGATCCTGCATCAGGTATCGGAATGCGCCGTCCACCAGAGCGTAATAGATCGCAACCTGCTCTGGCGGAATCTTGTGCCCGGCCTTGTCGAAGGCGGCCCCGACAGTGCCGATCAGCATCGTCTCGATCTCAGAAACGACGGGGCGGAAGGTGACATCGAACATGGCCTGGTTGCGGATGTCATACCACAAGCGGTGAGTCATCTCATCCTCGATGATCGACGTCACCAGTGCCTCGGAGAACGCCTCGATGACCTCATCCCGGCCGCTGGCGGCCGTTAGCGCCTTTGTCACCGCACGAACAAATTCCCGTTTGTAGATCGACACGCAGTAAATGATCAGATCGCTGCGGTCCTCGAAGTAGTAATGCAGCATTCCCAACGACATATCGCTCTTTTCGGCGATGTCGCGCAAGCTGGTGTTGGCATAGCCCAGCTCCTTGAGCGCGTTCAGTGCGCTGGCCGCGATTTGCCGTTTCTTTTCGTCCCGCTTGGCGGTCTTTCGTGCCGCTCGGGCCTGCAGTTTGGCCGGAAAATCATTCATCGGTTTCACTTTGTGCGATCTGTGGCGGCACGCACGCGCCGCCAGTTTTGTTCGGTCACCCCAGCAAGGCGTTCAAAAAGATCCGCGGCAGCTTGAACCAGCCGGGCTTGTGTTGAAACGCGGTCAGCAGTTTTCCCAGCTTGTCCTGTTTTCGGTTGGTGATGAACCACGGCGGGCGCGGCAGCAGGGTGAACTGCAGCGACAGGAGGCCGCGCGGGAAAGGCCGCCACGGTGCCTGCACGACGGTGCGTTCGGTGTTCTCCAGCATGAAGCTGTTGTGAACCGTACCGATGCCCGATCCGACATCGTCGAGCCTGTGACCCGGAAACGCGCCCCATGGGCAGGCCGTCAGCAGGAAGCCCAACCCCGACCAGCCGTTGATCGCAATTGTTCCGTATTGTAACGCCGCCAGGATCTCTTCGAACCGTTTTGTACCAATCTGCCGGATCGTTTTGGGGTGGATCAGGACGTTGGCTCCGAGGGTTCCGTGCAACTGGGAATTGGCCCAGTCGACCGCATTGACGAGATAAGCCTCGGCGTCCCTGGCTTCTATCTCGTGAGTGGAAAGGGCCGGCGCAAAAACTTCGTTCTCGCGGAAGTAGTCGCCGTCGGCGACGTCGTTGATCACACAGGCCGGTGCCGAGCCGCGATCAATCTCGGTGACGGTGCCCGCGTGGTCGCGGAAGCGGCTGAGACGGTCCTGCGCGCCGGGATAATAGGCCAGTCGTTTGGAGCCGCGCAAAACGCGGGACACCTCTGCCATGAAATCCGCACCCTTGTCCCAGCCCGCCGGCATGATCAGCACCTGGCAGGCGACGCAGTTGAAACCGGAGTTGTGCAGCTTTTGCGTGGCGACGTTTTGCGCCTGAAAGCTCAGGTCCGCCCTGGACCACGGCCCCGGCACCACGATGGTCGGACAGACGGCACCCAGTTCCGAGGTGATGCGGCGCGTGTTCTTTGGTGTGCCGCTGGCCTTGTTCGCGGCTCCTTCGGCACCCGCCCCCCAGACGATCAGGTCATGGGTCGCGCCCGAACCGGTGATGTGCATTTCCTCGATCACCGGGTGATTGGTCAGCCAGGCGCCTGCAGCGCCGTCGCCCTTGACGATGCGCACGAAACCCCGGTCGATCAGCGGTTTCATCGCGATTTTCAGGTAATCGGTCAGGTAATCGTTGACCGGGTTCATCTTGAGGATTGCGACCTGGTTCTCAAGGAACAGCTTTTGAAACACGTCCAGTGGCGCGATGGCGGCAATATTGCCCGCCCCCAGGACCAGCGCCACCTTGCCGCGCCGTTGCTTGGCCGGCGTGTCATAGGCCACTGCGGCGTGGTCCTTGAGGTTGTCCCGGGTCACGCCTTGCTGCATCCAGACCTCGGCGCGCACGCCCGACAGCAGCAGCCGATCCCAAAGCGAATGCGGAACCACCTGGACCGCAGTCTGGCCGGTGACCAGCTGGCGCGTATGCAGGTGATCGACAAAGGATTTGTCCTGCATCTGGCTGAGCGTTTGCATCAACCCGTTGCAGGCCGACATCAGCGCGTAAGGTCCGGAAATCCACTCCTCTCCCACCAGCGGGGAGCCATCCGGGATCTGTTTCTTGCGGGCCGCCGTTTCGGCCCAGCCCTGCGCGACCTGCTGAACGCCGTCCTTGACCTGGGCCAGTAGGGCGATGCGTTCGTCGACGTCGGTCTGCGCCCAGCGGTCCTTGGCGGCATCCAGCGTGTTCAGGGCCTCTTCGTACTCGCTGACCCAGACCGGCTCAGCCTCGGTCTCTCTGACGGCGGTGTTCATTGTGTGGCCTCCGTTTCGAGCAGCACGTCACCGAACTGTTCGCGCAGCTTGTTCTTCAGCATCTTGCCGGTGCCATTCAGCGGGATCGCATCGGTGAACACCACCATGTCGGGGATCTGCCACTTGGCCACCTTGCCCTCGTAGAGGGCCAGAACATCCGCCGCGCTGGGGTCGGCCCCCTCGGCCTTGACCGCGACGATGATCGGGCGCTCGTCCCATTTCGGGTGTTTCGCACCGATCGCGGCAGCCATGGCCACGCCCGGATGCGCCACGGCGATGCCTTCGAGATCCACCGAAGAGATCCATTCGCCGCCCGATTTGATGATGTCCTTTGTCCGGTCGCGGATCACCATGTAGCCGTCCGCGTCGATGGTCGACACATCGCCGGTGTCGAACCAGCCGTCGTCGGTCAGGGCGGTCTGTTCCTTGCCGAAATAGGTATCGACCACCCAATGGCCGCGCACCTGCAACGCGCCTTCGGCCTTGCCGTCGTGCGGCAGTTCGTTGCCGGCGTCGTCGACGATGCGCAGGTCGATGCCAAAGGTCGGGCGCCCCTGCCCCAGCCGCAGGGCCGCCATGACATCGGCCTCAAGATCCAGGTGCTTGCCCTTGATCTGGTTGGCGGTGCCCAGCGGGCTGGTTTCGGTCATGCCCCAGGCGTGAATGGTCTCGCACCCGAAATCATCGCGGAAGGTGGCGATCATGGACGGGGCCGCAGCCGATCCGCCGATCACGTTGCGCTTGAGCGTTTCCATTTTCGACCCCGACTTGGCGGCGGCGGCCAGCAACATCTGCCAGATCGTCGGCACGCCCAGCGCCAGCGTCACCTTTTCGCTGTCGATCAGACCCAGCAGGCTGTCGCCATCAAGACCCGGCCCCGGCATCACCAGCTTGGACCCGATCATCGCCGCCGCATAGGGAATGCCCCAGGCGTTGGCGTGGAACATCGGCACCACCGGAAGGATGGTATCGGAGGCCGACAGGTTCAGCGCGTCGGGCAGGGCGATGGAGAAGGTGTGGATCATCGTCGAGCGGTGATAGTACAGCACGCCCTTGGGGTTGCCCGTGGTGCCGGAGGTGTAGCAGAGCGAACAGGGCGTATTCTCGTCCAGTTCGGGCCAGTCGGCGGGCTCTTCGCCGACCAGATCGTCAAAGAAGATCACGCCCGGCACGGCGGCGGCGACCTCGTCGTCATGGGGGCCCATGTAGATGAAGTGCTCGACCGTTTTGAGATGCGCCCGGGTGCCGACGATCAGCGGCATGAACGTCTTGTCAAAGAACAGCGCCTTGTCGGCGGCATCGTTGACGATAAAGATCAGCTGTTCGGGGAACAGGCGGGGGTTCAGCGTGTGACAGACCATGCCGCCGCCCGAGACGGCGAACCAGATCTTGAGATGGCGGTGATTGTTCCATGCAATCGTGCCGATACGGTCCCCCGGCTGCAAACCCAGTTTCTGCAGGCCGGCCAGCAGGCGCCGCGATCCGTCTTCGACCCCGGCCCAGTCGGTGCGGGTGATTTCGCCGCTGGTTTCGCGCGATACGATTTCGGTATCGCCGTGGAATTTGGCCGCGTGGCGGACCAGGTCGCTGATTACCAGCGGTTTGTTCATCATGGAGCCGAGCATGGCATCCTCCCTCATATCCGTGATTGCGCGCGATGCGATCGGCAACACGCACGGGAAACTTTGTATCACTCAGCCGCGACGGCTGACGGGCTGTGGTCCGCCTTGATCATGTCGGCGCATTTTTCGCCGATCATGATGGTGGGGGCATTGGTGTTGCCCGATACCAGCAGCGGCATGATAGAGGCATCGGCCACCCGCAGCCCCTCCATCCCGCGCACCTTCAGGTCCGGGGTGACGACCGCCGTGTCATCGACGCCCATCTTGCAGGTTCCGACCGGGTGATAGACGGTGTCGGCGCGGTTGCGGATGTGCTGTTCCCACTCGGCGTCGTTGGTGTTGTCGTTCACGCCGAACAGTTCCTTGTGCTTGTATTTCCGCATCGCCGGCGCCTCCATCACGGCGCGGGTCATCTTAGCGCCCTTGATCAGCGTCTGAAGATCCCGTTCGTCGCTGAGGAACCGGGGGTCGATCCCCGGCGGTGCCATCGGATCGGCGCTGTGCAGGAACACTTCGCCCCGCGAATGGGGCCGCAGCACGCAGACATGGCAGGAGTAGCCGTGCCCCATGTGAAGTTTGCGCGCATGGTCGTCGACGACGGAAATCACGAAGTGGGTCTGCACATCGGGCCGATCGAGGCCTGGGTCCGTCTTGAAAAAACTGCCGGCCTCGGCGATTGTCGAGGCGATCATCGAGTTGCCGTCCTTGCGCCATTTCAGGATCTCGCCCATCAGCGCAACGCCTGCCCGCAGACCCAGCCCGAGGTTGTCGCGGTCCTTGGTCTTGTAGGCGAGAATGAAGTCCAGATGATCCTGCAGGTTCTGCCCGACACCGGGCAGTTCATGCACCATCTCGATGCCGTGCGGCTGAATATCCTGAGGGCGGCCCACCCCGGACAGCATCAGCAGTTGCGGCGACTGGAACGCGCCGCCCGACAGGATGACCTCGCGGGTGGCTCGCACCTTCCTGTCCTGTTTGCCCTGGCGGTAGGCAACGCCGACCGCACGCTTGCCCTCGAACAGGATGCGCGTGGCGTGGGCGCCGGTGATCACGGTCAGGTTTGGGCGTTTGTCGAGAACCGGAAACAGGTAGCCGGCGGCTGCGGAACAGCGCTCGCCGTTCTTGTCCGGCGAATGGAAAATCGTGCTCTGGTACAGGCCCGCGCCCTCGTTGTCGCCGGTGTTGAAATCCTCGGTCCGGCGCATCTGCATCTGCGTGCTTGCCTCGACGAAGGCCTCGGAAATCGGGCGGGGACGCTTTTGGTTCGAGACCTGCAAGGGGCCGCTGTTGCCGTGGAAGTCATCGCCGCCGCGCACGTTGTTCTCGGCCTTCTTGAAATAGGGCAGCACGCTGTCCCAATCCCAGCCGTCGCAGCCCAGATCGGCCCAACCGTCATAGTCCGCCTTTTGCCCGCGCACGTAGAGCATCGCGTTGATCGCCGAGGAACCGCCGAGGCATTTGCCGCGCGGCTGGTAGCCGTTGCGCCCGTTCAGCCCCGGTTGCGGCACGGTTTCAAAGGCCCAGTTGTTGATCTTGGGGCGCCCCGGCATCATTGCCACCACGCCGGCGGGCGCGCGCACCAGGATCCCGTTGCCGCCACCGCCGGCCTCAAGGAGACAGACGGTCATCTTTGGATCTTCCGACAGACGAGACGCGATGGCCGCCCCTGCCGATCCTCCTCCGACGATCACGAAATCATATGGCATTCTGGTCTCCTCCACTTCGGTTGCGGCGGCCTGGGTGGCGCACCCAATTCCGCCGGCGGTCCCGTCTCCCTCGGGGCCGTTACTCCTCTACCGATCCAGCGACGGGTTTTCGCGGCCTTTGGTCTTTGCTCCGCGACACCCGTCAGGCCATGAATCGGCCTCCGAGGCGTACAAGACGAAAAATTTGGACAAAAGTCCAGAAAAATTGTTTAGCCCAACCGCACAGCGATCAAACGGCATAAATCCGGCGACTGAGAAAACCGAGTTCGGCTTGTTTCCTGGCTGATTTCAAGGCGCGTGGCCGATCCCGGCTTCGGACATGAAAGACGGTAAATCCGGGCCATACAAGTATCGGAGCCGACCACGCCTGTGTATCGGGCAGAATGATGTCCGTGACCCGGTCAGGGCGGGAACCCGTTTGTCAGGAGGGCCGCGAGCCGTCGCGCCGGGCCCGTTTGCGGGCCTTGTAGGCCCCCCAAACCAGGCTGCAGAGGTAAACCACCGTAATCAGAATCATCGCGGCCCAGGGGTAAGTCATCAGTCCGACGGCGGTCAGCACAGCCCCCAGCAGCAAGAGATGTGTGTGTTTGCGCGAAACATAGACGCTTTTGAACGAGAACGTCGGTATCCGGCTGATCATCAACAACCCGACCGCAAAGATATACCCCGCCACGAAAAGCGGATGGATGGGCGGCATTTCCGGGAACAGGAATGACACGAACATCGGCAGCATGACCAGGAACGCCCCTGCCGGGGCGGGCACGCCGACGAAGAACTGCTTTTCCTTGTCCGTCGGAACCAGGCGGCTGGTGACGTTGAACCGCGCGAGCCGCAGCACGCAGCAGACAGCATAGGACAAAACGGCAATCCAGCCGATGCTGTCGTAGTCGGGGAAGGCCCATGCGTTGAGAATCAGCACCGGCGCTACGCCGAAATTGGCGAAATCCGCGAGCGAGTCGAGTTCGGCGCCAAAGGGGGTCGGGCAGTTCAAAGACCGGGCAAGGCGCCCGTCCAAACCGTCCAGCACACCCGCGACCAGGATCAGCTGCACCGCTGTCTGGAATTCACCCTGATATCCGAAGCGGATCGCCGTCAGCCCGGCGCAGATCGCGAGGATGGTCAGCAGATTTGGCAAAAGCTGGATGACGCGAACGCCGGTGGGCTTGGTGTCCTGAGGCAAGATCGACATCGGTCAGTCCACCCTGGCCACGCGCGGCGGTTCGCCGGACGACAGATCGGCCAGAACGGTTTCCCCCGAGATCATGGTCTGTCCCAGGTCGACCATCGGCGAAACCCCTTCGGGCAGGTAGACATCAAGGCGCGAGCCGAAACGGATCAGGCCAAAGCGTTCGCCTGTGCGCAGCTGATCACCGGTCGAGGAGAAGCACACGATCCGACGCGCCACCAGTCCGGCGATCTGGACCACCGCGATCTGGCGGCCGTCTTCCATCTGGATACACAGGCTGTTGCGTTCATTGTCCTTGCTGGCCTTGTCCAGCGAAGCATTCAGAAACTTACCCGGCCGGTAGGCGATCTCGGTGATCTCGCCCCCGATGGGTGCCCGGTTCACGTGGCAATTGAAGACGCTCATGAACACGCTGACCCGGGTCAGCGGCGTGTTTGCCATGCCCAGCTCGGGCGGCGGAACGGCCTTTTCGATCAACGACACGACGCCGTCAGCCGGGCTGACGATCAGCCCGTCGCGCATCGGTGTCGCGCGTTTGGGGTCGCGGAAGAAGTAGTAGCACCAGATCGTCAGACCGACCCCGATCCACCCCAACGGTTCGGCGATCAGAAACAGCACCACCGTGATCGCGGCAAAGATCGCAACAAACCGACGCCCTTCGGGGTGCATCGGTTTCAGAAACGTGTCGCGCAGCCTCATGAAAGCACTCCTGCGACTACGCGGTCATCGCTGGACGACGTATCGATCCAAGAACCATGAAAAGGAAACAAAGGCCGTTCACTCCTATCGTCAGGGCATCCGCGCAAGCACCGGGCGCCTTGGCTGATCCGGCCCTTCCCGGCCAGCCAAGCTCGGTCGATCAGGGCTTCTGTCGCGGTGTTCATGGCTTTTAACGCCAGTTGGGGGGTAAAGACTACTAGAAAAGCGACGACCTGACCGGGCGGAAGGACGCGGCCGTTCGATGATCCGGAACCCGGTGGGTCATATAGTCCGGCCTGCCGCACCGGCCACCGGCACGGGCAATTTCCGCAGCCCGAGGGGCACCGGCGCAGAGGTATCACTTTGCGATCCGTGGCTTGCACGGATCTTTGGTCGGCACCAGCGGCGAACCGGGCGCCGCGCCCGAAGGCTTTGAGGCGTGCGAAGGGCGAGCCATTTATTAAATCACTCTTATTTATTAATTGACAGGAACGAGGAAATCAGCGAGGGTCACCGACCAACGGAAACCGACAGCAATCGAAACAGTGATGGGACAGGCGGACGACACAGCCCTCATCAAGGCCGAGAGGAACAACGGGCCCCGCGGTTCGAACCAAAGCGGAATGCGCGCCCACAACGAGCGCGCGGTCCTGTCGTTGATCCGGCAGAATGGCGCAATGGCAAAAGCGGATATCGCACGCCGGACCGGCTTGTCTGCCCAGACCGTTTCAGTGATCATGCGCGGCCTCGAAGCGGATGGGATGCTGACGCGGGGGACGCCGGTGCGCGGCAAGATCGGGCAACCCTCGGTTCCAATGAGCCTGGCGGCGGATGGTGCGTTCTTTCTGGGTCTGCAAGTCGACCGCCGAAACCTGCAACTGGTTTTGACCGATTTCCTCGGCCATGTACGTCAACAGCTGCGGGTCGGACACCCCTACCCCACCCCTGATGGAACCGTGGCCTTTGCCCTGGATGCGATCGCCCGGATAAAGAGCGACCTGCCGGTTGAGCACCGCTCGCGTATCGCGGGGATGGGCATTGCGCTGCCGTTTCAGCTGTGGAGCTGGGCGGAGGCGCTTGGCGTCGAAGACGCGGACATCGCCGACTGGAAAGAGCGCGACATCGCGGCCGAAATCGGCGCTGCCGCCGATATCCCGGTGTTCATGTGCAACGACGCCTCGGCGGCCTGCGCTGCAGAGCTTGTGTTTGGCGATCAGGACAAACCTAGCGACTTTCTCTATGCCTTTGTCGGTTACTTTGTCGGCGGCGGGCTGGTTCTGGACAAGGCCCTGTTTACCGGGCCCAGCGGAAATGCGGCGGCACTGGGATCAATGCGTGTTCCCAACCCGGATGGCCAGCCGCGCCAGTTGGTGGATGTCGCATCCCTCGCCACGCTGGACCGCGCATTGTCCACGGCCGGACATGACCCGCTGACATGGGACAGCCCGGAGAACTGGGACCTCCCACCTCAGATACTGGAGCGCTGGCTGGAAGAGGCATCCAAGGGAATGGCCGATGCCATCATGTTGTCAGCCTGTATGATTGACGTGCAGCAGGTGCTGATCGACGGCTGGATGCCAGCCCAAATGCGGGCCGAACTGGTAAGGCGCGTCAAATACCACCTGTCCGGCGATCCTCTGGCAGGTGTTGCGGCCCCGGACGTTCGAGAGGGGGCGATCGGACCGGATGCGCGCGCGCTCGGCGCGGCAAGCCTGCCGCTCTGCGAACGCTTTCTCATCAACCACTCCTCAATTCAAAAAGGCCCGTCCCGATGATCCTGTGCTGCGGAGAAGCCCTTGTCGATATGATCCCGACCCCGACCGACAGCGGTCGCGACGGGTTCGTCCCCCATTCTGGCGGCGCCGTGTTCAACACGGCGATCGCGCTGGGTCGGCTTGGCGTGCAGACGGGAATGCTGACCGGTCTTTCGACAGATATGTTCGGCCAACAGTTGACCGATGCGCTGCAGGCGAGCCACGTCGACACGTCGCATGTTGTCACGTCGGACCGCCCGACCACACTGGCCTTTGTAAGGTTGCAGAACGGTCATGCGACCTACAACTTCTTTGACGAGAATTCTGCCGGGCGCATGTTGGCCGCGGACGACTTGCCCGCGCTGTCGGGCGAGGTCTCCTCGCTCTATTTCGGCGGCATCAGCCTGGCCAGCGAACCCTGTGCAACCACCTATGCGACCCTTTTGCGGCGGGAAGGCACGGACCGCGCGGTGATGCTGGACCCGAACATACGGCCTCAGTTCATCCGGGACATCGACCGGTACCGCGCGCGGCTGGATCAGATGCTGGCACTGACGGACATCCTCAAGGTGTCGGACGAGGATCTGAACTGGATCCTGCCCGCGCCGCTCGCGCTGAGCGACAAGGTGAAGTTGATGTTGGAGAAGGGACCGGGCGTCGTGATCCTCACCCGAGGCGGCGACGGTGCGACCGGTTACCTGGCCGACGGAACCGAAGTCACGGTACCGGCCACCCGCGTGAACATCGTCGATACGGTTGGGGCGGGCGACACCTTTAACGCGGGCGTGCTGGCCAAACTCTCCGATCTCGGAGCCTTGCGGAAATCCCGCCTGAACCATCTGCCTGCCGACGTCCTGGAGCAAGCCCTGGCGCATGGCGCACGTGTCGCCGCGGTTACCGTTTCACGGGCCGGGGCGAACCCGCCCTGGGCCGACGAGCTCTGACACTGGCGCGGCTATCTGTATCAGAAACGAGCGCATTGCGTGTCTCCCGCCGCCAAGACGGTTGTTGGCGGGAAATTTCCTTGACGTTTTACCCCCGGCCTCAGTATCTTTTCAATACTTTACGCGCGCCATAAAGATAGGCAAGTTAGGGAAAAATGGTCCAGCCGAAAATTCGCAATATGGAAGAATTCGCAGCTGTCAGCGGGATTTCCAGACCGACCGTCTCGAAGTATTTCAACGACCCTGACAGCGTTCGGCCCTCGACCCGGCAAAAGATCGAAGCCGCGCTGGAACAGCATGACTACCGCCCGAACGTCTTTGCGATGAACCAGAACCGGCGCAAGACCAAGAACATCGGCGTTGTCGTGCCGAACCTTGCGGACCCGTTTTTCTCGGAGATCGGCCGACGGGTTGAGCTGGCCTGTATCGATGCCGGTTACAGCCCGATCCTGCTTAGCTCGCACGGTATTCCCGAAATGGAGAGCGATAACCTCGAGTCGCTTCGGTCTTTGAAACCAGCCGGGGTGCTGCTGGCCCCGTTCGGACGCTTGTCGGACAAGGACGCGGTGCAGGCGTTTGACCGAGACTTTCCGCTGGTTCTGTTCGATGCCAACATGAGCGACACCGGACAGGCATACTTTGGCACCGACAACTTTCAAAGCATTGATTTAATGGTTGAATACCTGTGCCGCAGCGGGGAACCGCCCTGTTTTTTCGAGATGAAGTCCCCCTCTAACCCCAATGCCAACAAGCGTCACCAGGCCTATGTCGAAAGCATGGAGCGGCATGGGCAGACACCGCATATCTTCCAAGCCGAGGGTGAGGGATGGAACTTTGAAGAGATCGGCAAGGTCGAAGGCGGTCGCCTTCTGGCGTCGAACGCCTTCAAGACCAGGACGGTCCTGTGCAGCAACGACCGGCTGGCCATCGGCATGCTGTCGGCGGCCTATGCCCTGGATCTGCGCGTCGGCCACGGCCCGGGGTGCCATCTGCGGATCGCGGGCCATGACGACCACCCGTTTTCACGGTTTACCTGCCCCGCCCTGACGACCATCGCACAAGATTACGAGGCCATCGCGAATCGTGCGGTCAGAACGCTGTTTGAAATGCTGCAGGTCGATGAGCGCCTGCCAACCCGTGCGGAAATGCTGTTCGAAGGGCGCCTCGTCATGCGAGATTCGGCGTAACCATGCAGAAAACAACCAAAAAACGATATTCTTGACGCGCGTAAATTTTTAATTGACTTCGCGTTGTGATGGTGGCTAGGCTGATTGCCATCATCCAACGAGGAGGAACATTGAGGATGTCATTCAAAACATCATTGCACGCAGCGACCGCCGTGACGCTTGTCATGGCCGGAGGTGCGTTTGCCGAGACGCTGACCATTGCAACCGTGAACAACGGCGACATGATCCGCATGCAGGGCCTGACCGATGATTTCACCGCCAAGACCGGGCACGAGGTGGAATGGGTGACCCTCGAAGAGAACGTGTTGCGCCAGCGCGTGACCACCGACATCGCCGCCAAGGGCGGTTCTTTCGACATCATGACGATCGGCATGTATGAAACACCGATCTGGGCCAAGAACGGCTGGCTGGTGTCGCTGGACGATCTGCCGGCGGAATATGACGCAGACGACATCCTGCCCGCCATGCGTGGCGGTCTTTCCTACGACGGGACCATGTATGCGGCACCGTTCTACGGCGAAAGCTCGATGATCATGTATCGGACTGACCTGATGGAAAAGGCCGGGCTGGAAATGCCCGCCTCGCCGACCTGGGACTTTGTCGCCGACGCCGCCCGCAAGATGACCGACAAGGACAACGAGATCTATGGCATCTGCCTGCGTGGCAAGGCGGGCTGGGGCGAGAACATGGCCTTTCTCACCGCCACGTCGAATGCGTTCGGCGCCCGCTGGTTCGACGAATCCTGGACGGCGCAATTCGACCAGCCCGCATGGAAAGAAACGCTGAATTTCTACATCAACCTGATGAACGACGCTGGCCCTCCGGGTGCCTCGGGCAACGGATTCAACGAAAACCTCTCGCTGTTCCAGCAGGGCAAGTGCGGCATGTGGATCGACGCGACGGTCGCGGCCTCCTTTGTGACCAACCCCAAGGACTCCACCGTGGCCGACAAGGTCGGTTTCGCCCTGGCACCCAACAATGGCCTGGGCAAGAATTCCAACTGGCTGTGGGCCTGGGCGCTGGCGATCCCCGCCGGAACCCAGAAGGAAGCCGCCGCCAAGGAATTCATCCAGTGGGCGACATCGAAAGAGTACATCGAACTGGTTGCCGCCAATGAGGGGTGGGCCAATGTCCCGCCGGGCGCACGGACCTCGCTGTACGAGAACCCGAACTACAAGGATATTCCGTTTGCCAAGATGACGCTGGAAAGCATTCTGTCGGCTGATCCGAACAATCCGACCGTCGATCCGGTGCCTTATGTCGGCGTCCAGTTTGCGGCGATCCCCGAGTTCGCCGGCATCGCGAGCCAGGTCGGGCAGGAATTCTCGGCCGCGCTGGCCGGGCAACAATCCGTCGACGAGGCGCTGGCCAAGGCCCAGGCGCTGACGGTCGATGAAATGGAAGCTGCCGGTTACTGAATCCGCCCCGCTTCTCCTCCCCGGGGGCGCGCCCACTCCCTGCGTGCCCCCGGTTCCCCAGCAACTCTCTCTAAATAGTGGCCCCGTTTCAGGTAGCATCGCGGCTATCAACAGAGGAGGTATGCCCATGGCAACCCAACATTCCCGGTCAGCGGCCCGCCTGATGATGGCGCCGGCGGTGATCCTGCTCCTTGGCTGGATGCTCGTCCCCCTGATCATGACGCTGATGTTTTCGTTCAAGAAATACCTGCCACTGCGCGGCGGCGACCTCGGGTGGATCGGCTTTGACAACTACGTCCGCTTTGTGACCTCCAGCGCCTTTTGGCCATCGGTTGTGGCCACGCTGGCCATCGTCGGCGGTGTCCTTGCGATCACGGTTGTTTTCGGGGTTTTGCTGGCGCTGCTGCTGAACCAGCCGATGTGGGGCCAGGGTATCGTGCGGATCCTGGTGATCGCACCCTTCTTTGTGATGCCGACGGTGTCGGCGCTGGTCTGGAAGAATATGTTCATGGATCCGGTGAACGGGTTGTTCGCGCATCTTTGGAAGTTCTTTGGTGCCGCCCCGATCGAGTGGCTAAGCCAGGCATCGCTGCAATCCATCGTCATGATCGTATCCTGGCAGTGGCTGCCCTTTGCCACGCTGATCCTGCTGACAGCGATCCAGTCGCTGGACAGTGAACAGCTGGAAGCCGCCGAAATGGACGGCGCGCCGCCGCTGAAACGGTTCAGCTACATCATTCTGCCGCATCTGGGCCGGGCCATTACGGTTGTGGTGCTGATCCAGACCATTTTCCTTCTTGCTGTCTTTGCCGAGATTTTCGTGACGACCGGTGGCGCCTTTGGCACCAGAACGCTGACATACCTGATCTATCAGCGGGTGCTCGAAAGCCAGAACGTCGGACTGGGATCCGCTGGCGGTGTCTATGCAATCATTCTGGCCAATATCGTCGCCATCTTTCTGATGCGCGCGGTCGGCAAGAACCTGGACGCGTAAGGAGACCGATATGGCCCGCGCTGTTACCCAACGCCGCAAGATCATCAACACCGCCGTCGCATGGAGCATCGGCCTGCTGATCTTCTTTCCGATCCTCTGGACTATCCTTACCAGCTTCAAGACCGAAGCACAGGCGATCTCGGACCCGCCGGTTTTCCTGGCGTTCGACTGGACGCTGGAAAACTATTCGGTGGTGATGGAGCGCTCGAACTACATGCGTTTCCTGTGGAACTCTGTCATCATCGCCGGTGGTTCCACGATCCTTGGTATCATCGTCGCAGTGCCGGCGGCCTGGTCGATGGCCTTTGTGCCCTCGGCCCGGACCAAGGACATCCTGCTGTGGATGCTGTCGACCAAGATGCTTCCAGCGGTGGGCGTCCTGTATCCCATCTACCTGATTTTCATCAAGCTGGGCATCCTGGACACGCGTACCGGCCTTGTCATCGTGCTGATGCTGATGAACCTGCCGATCATCGTCTGGATGCTCTACACCTACTTTCGCGAGATCCCCGGCGAGATCCTGGAAGCCGCGCGGATGGACGGGGCCTCTCTCAAGGAAGAGATCCTCTATGTGCTGACGCCGATGGCGGTGCCGGGGATTGCATCGACCCTCTTGCTGAACTTCATCCTGGCCTGGAACGAAGCCTTCTGGACGCTGAACCTGACTGCGGCCAAGGCGGCGCCCCTGACCGCCTTCATCGCGAGCTACTCGAGCCCCGAGGGGCTGTTCTACGCAAAACTCAGCGCCGCCTCGACGATGGCTATCGCCCCGATCCTCGTCCTGGGCTGGTTCAGCCAGAAGCAGCTTGTCAGTGGCCTGACCTTTGGCGCCGTCAAATAAGGAAAGAATAGACCCATGGGACAAATCAAACTGAACCAAGTCACCAAGAGCTTTGGCGACGTCGAGGTGATCCCCCCGCTGGATCTGACCATCGAGGACGGTGAGTTCGCGGTCTTCGTCGGCCCCTCTGGCTGCGGAAAATCCACCCTGTTGCGCATGATTGCCGGTCTCGAAGACCTGACCTCGGGTTCTGTCGAAATCGACGGCACCGATGCCACCACGACGCCACCCGCAAAACGTGGTCTGGCCATGGTGTTTCAGTCCTACGCTCTGTATCCGCACATGTCGGTCCGCAAGAACATCGCGTTTCCGATGCGGATGGCAGGGGTCGATCAGGCCGAACAGGACCGCCGGATCAAGGCGGCAGCCGAGGCGCTGAACCTGACCGATTACCTGGACCGGCGCCCCGGCCAGCTGTCGGGCGGTCAGCGTCAGCGGGTTGCCATTGGCCGGGCCATCGTGCGTGAACCATCGGCGTTTCTGTTCGACGAACCGTTGTCGAACCTCGACGCCGCGCTGCGGGTCGGCATGCGGCTGGAAATCTGCGAGATGCACGACCGTCTCAAGACCACGATGATCTACGTGACCCACGATCAGGTCGAAGCGATGACCATGGCCGACAAGATCGTGGTGTTGCAGGCCGGTGTGATTGAACAGGTCGGCAGCCCGCTGGAGCTGTACCACAAACCGCGCAACGTCTTTGTCGCCGGATTTATCGGATCGCCCAAGATGAACCTGATCTCGGGCGCGGAGGCCGAAAAACACGGCGCGCGGACCATCGGCATTCGGCCCGAGCATATTGACGTGACCGGCGACAGCGGCCTGTGGCAAGGCGTCGTTGGCGTGGCCGAACACCTTGGCTCGGACACTTTTTTCCACATCCACAATACCGGTTTGGCGGAAACCATTACGGTGCGCGCGCCCGGCGAGGTCAGCTTTGACAACGGCGACGTCATTCACCTGTCTCCGCGCCTGGATCAACTGCACCGGTTCGACGCGCAGGGTCTGAGGATCGAATGATGCGTCTGGCGGGCAAGACGGCGTTCATCACCGGCGCCGCGCGGGGCATAGGGCGGGCATTTGCCGAGGCCTATGTGCGAGAGGGCGCGCAGGTGGCGATTGCCGACATCGACATCGGCAGGGCGCGTGACACGGCCCACGCCCTGGGCGATGCGGCGATCGCCGTGGAACTGGACGTCACCAGCCAGACCAGCATCGACCAAGCCGTATCGGAGACCATCGCGAAGCTGGAAAAAATCGACATCCTGATCAATAACGCCGCCCTGTTTACCGCAGCCCCGGTGGTCGAGATCGCTCGCGCGGACTTTGACCGGGTATTCGACGTCAACGTGGCAGGCACGCTCTTCACCTTGCAGGCTGTAGCCCGCCACATGATCGAACGCGGAGAAGGCGGCAAGATCATCAACATGGCCAGCCAGGCCGGGCGGCGCGGCGAGCCGCTGGTCGCGGTCTATTGCGCGACCAAGGCCGCCGTCATCAGCCTGACCCAGTCGGCCGGGCTGGACCTGATCAAGCATGGCATCAACGTGAACGCCATTTCGCCCGGGGTCGTGGATGGCGAACACTGGGACGGTGTGGATGCGTTCTTTGCCAGATATGAGAACAAGGCCCCCGGCCAGAAGAAACGCGAAGTCGGTGCCGCCGTGCCCTTTGGGCGCATGGGAACCGCACAGGATCTGACCGGAATGGCTGTCTTCCTTGCCAGCGACGCTGCCGACTACGTGGTCGCGCAAACCTATAACGTGGACGGTGGACAATGGATGAGCTGATCCCCCTTTCGGACGCAACACTCGACCGGTTGAACGTCGCGCGCCCGCGCTATGATCGAACCGGTTTGACGCCCGGAATCGTACACATCGGGGTCGGTAACTTTCACCGGGCACATCAGGCATGGTACCTGCATCGGCTCATGCAGGTCGGCATCGCGCAGGATTGGGCCATTATTGGCGCCGGTGTGCGCCCTTATGATGCGGAAATGCGGGAAAAACTGCGCGCGCAGGACTGCCTGACAACATTGATCACCCTCGACCCTGACCAGGTCTCGGCCGAAGTGGTCGGATCCATGATCGACTATCTGCCGATCCAGGAAAACAACGCCGCGCTCATTCGCGCGATGGCCAATCCGGCGATCCGTATCGTCGCCATGACCGTGACGGAGAGCGGGTACTACGTGGACCCGATTACCGGCGGCTTTGATGCGGCGCACCCCGATATCAAGTTCGACGCGGCCAACCCCGCGTCGCCGCGCACCGCCTTTGGCGCCATTGTCGCGGCGTTGCGCCTGCGCCGGGAGGCCGGTATTGGCCCCTTTACCGGGATGAGCTGTGACAATCTGCAGGGCAACGGCGCGATCCTGCGCCAAACGGTGATTTCGCTGGCGCGCCTGACAGATCCGGATCTCGCGGACTGGATCGCCGCCAACGTGTCGTTTCCAAACTCGATGGTCGATTGCATCGCACCCGCCACGGGGCCCAAGGAGCTTGCCCTCGCGCATGAATTCGGCATTCGCGACGCGGCCGTCGTTACGCATGAGAGGTTTCGCCAATGGGTTATCGAGGATGATTTCTGTGCCGGTCGCCCGGACTGGGATCAGGTCGGCGCCACTTTCTCGGATGATGTTCACGCCTATGAAACGATGAAAATTCGCATTCTCAACGCGGGTCACCAGGTGCTCGCGAATGCGGGCGAGATCCTTGGGATTGAAACCATCTCTGGATGCATGGCACATCCGCTGATCCGCGCTTTTTTTGCCAAGGTCCAGCGGACCGAGATCGCGCCCACCGTCGCCCCGGTGCCGGACAAGACACCCGCCGAGTATGTCGAGCTGATCGAGACACGGTTCGCCAACCCGCGGATCGTCGACACCACCCGCCGGGTCGCCTTTGACGGTTCTGCCCGGCACACCGGCTTCGTCTTGCCGATCCTGCGCGACCAACTGGCGGCCGGGAACCCGGTCGACGGGCTTGCCCTGGCCGAGGCCCTCTGGGCACGCATGTGTGCCGGCACCCGTGAAAACGGCACCCGGATCGCGGAGAATGACCCTTGCTGGTCCGACCTGGTGAAGGCCGCGCAGGCCGCCCGCGAGCGGCCGGCGGCATGGTTGGAACAGCCGCGCATCTATGGCGACCTGGCCCAAAGTCCGCGGTTTGCAGACGCGTTTTGCCGATGGTTACCGCAGATATGGAGTGACGGCTGCGAGGCCGCGTTGACGGAATACTGCCAGGCGGATCGCTCGCACGCGGAACTTTGAATAGCTGTGTCGCTGTTTAGGATGACTGTTTCCCCCCAAGCGCTTTCGGCGTGCGTTCGTCAAGCGCGACCGAGCTGACGGGTCAAAACCGTCCCTTCCGGCCGCCACGGATTTCGCCCGTCGTCAAAACGGGTGCGGCATCGACCTCGCTGGCGTTCATCATTTCCGCGACACGTTCCAGTGAGGCGACAAGCTGCGCCTGCTCCCAATCCGCCAGTTCGGAAAAGGCACGCACATACCTTTGCTGCAGAGCATCGGGGGCGTTCTTGAGGCGATCGCTGGCCAGCGGTGTCGCAACCACATTGGTCTGACGGCGGTCCAGTTCGGACGGCACCCGCTCTACCAGCTGCTGGGAGACCAGCTTGTCCACCAGCGCAGTCACGGTGGCTTGGCTGACGCCCATTTGACTGGCCAGAGATTTGGGCGTGACGCTGCCGCGTTCGTCGACGATCTGAAGCACACGCAGCTGCGCCGGGGTCAGCCCCACGGCGTGGGCCAGATCGCGCGCGAAAAGTTCTGTCGCACGCATTATGCGGCGCAGAGCGATCAGGCTATCGTCGGTGCGGTCACGCGGTGTCGAAGTCATGAGCGGTATCTTTGCACCATAACCCGACAGGCATCAATCAGCGAGTTTCGACGCAAAATTGCTTAGCTTTATTAAATAACAAACTGAGGTCAAGCTTAGCAATAACAACACACTTATCGCCGATTTTCATTATAAAATGGCGATTTTCGCAAAAACGGGTGAAATTTTGCTTTGCCTATTGATTATAAACCTGAAGCACTTTACGTACCCTCGCAGTTAGCTTCACAGGACACACCGATGCCGAAAGACAGTGACCTCACCCGAACGCGAAAGCCCCGTCTTCGTAAACCTGATGCGACGGATGGGGCGGAAATCTGGGCGCTTGTAAAATCCTGCAAGCCGCTCGATGAAAACTCCATGTACTGCAATCTCGTGCAGGCCGACCATTTCCGCGACACCTGCGTGGTGGCCGAACTGGGCGGCGAGATCGTCGGCTGGATTTCCGGCCATCAGATCCCGGACAGCGGCGCGCTGTTTGTCTGGCAGGTTGCCGTCAGTCCGCGCGCACGCGGTCTTGGCCTGGGCAAGGCGATGCTGATCGAGCTGATCAACCGCGACGCCTGTGCCGATGCCACGGCGCTGAAGACCACGATCACCCGCGACAATGCCGCCTCATGGGCGCTGTTCGAAGGCTTTGCCCGCAAGATCGGCGGCCGCATCAGCGATGCGCCGCATTTTGAAAGTGACGCCCATTTCGAGGGCCGTCACGCGACCGAGCATATGGTGACGATCACCCTGCCGCAGGCCGCACCGCAAGCGCGCGCCGCCTGATCCCCCTGCCCCACAATTTGATCCGCTGAACTTCGTTTCACGAAAGGACTTCCCCATGCCCAAGGATATGACAGCCCCGTCCACCGATATTTTCGAACGCCGCGAGAGCGCGGCGCGCTCCTATTGCCGCGGGATGCCCGCGACCTTTGCCACCGCGCGCGGGTCGCAGGTGTTCGACGCCGAAGGGCGCAGCTGGATCGACTTTCTGGCCGGCTGTTCGTCGCTGAACTATGGTCACAACGACCCCGACATGAAAGAGGCGCTGATCGCGCATATCTCCGGCGACGGGATTGCCCACGGGCTGGACCTGCATACCGATGCCAAGGCGGCATTCCTGGCCGCGTTCGAGCGCCACATCCTGGAGCCGCGCGACATGGACCATCGGGTCATGTTCACCGGCCCCACCGGCGCCAACGCGGTTGAGGCCGCGATGAAGCTGGCGCGCAAGGCAACAGGCCGGACCAACATCATCGCCTTTACCAACGGGTTTCACGGGGTGACTGCCGGGGCGCTGGCGGCCACCGGCAACGGCTATCACCGGGGTGGCGCGGGAATGGCCCTGCAGGGCGTGACGCGGATGCCCTATGACGGGTATTTCGGCGGCCATGCCGATACCGCCGATTTCCTTGAGGTGATGCTGAAGGACAAGTCGGGCGGCATCGACGCGCCGGCGGCGATCCTGCTGGAAACCGTGCAGGGCGAAGGCGGGCTGAACGCCGCGCGCCCGGAATGGGTGCAGCGGGTCGCCAAGCTGGCCAAGGCGCATGGCGCGCTGCTGATCATCGACGACATCCAGGCCGGTTGCGGCCGCTGCGGCAGCTTCTTTTCCTTTGAAGAGATGGGCGTGACGCCGGATATCGTGACGATGGCGAAATCGCTGTCGGGCTTTGGCCTGCCGATGGCGATGGTGCTGGTGCGGCCGGAACACGACCTGTTCGGCCCGGCCGAGCACAACGGCACCTTCCGGGGCAACACCCATGCCTTTGTCACCGCGCGGGTCGCGATCGAGAAGTTCTGGGCCGACGATG
This sequence comes from Seohaeicola saemankumensis, assembly GCF_020171285.1. Lineage (GTDB taxonomy): Bacteria > Pseudomonadota > Alphaproteobacteria > Rhodobacterales > Rhodobacteraceae > JAIUZI01. The sequence continues at coordinate 212,051 of NZ_JAIUZI010000001.1, read as the reverse complement.
GGTTCCAGAAGGACCTGGCGGACAAGGCCGCGCTGATCCACGACCGGCTGGCGGACCTGGCCGCGATGGTGCCCGAGGGCCGGATCAAGGGGCGCGGGTTGATGCAGGGGGTTGATGTCGGCTCCGGCGATCTGGCCGGTGACATCTGCGCCCGGGCCTATGACATGGGGCTGGTGATCGAGACCTCGGGCAACGAGGACCAGGTCGTCAAGGTGCTGGCGCCCCTGACGACGTCGCAGGAGGTGTTGCGCAAGGGGTTCGAGATCCTGCTGAAGGCAGCCGACGAAGCCCTGGCCGGAACAACCAAGATGGCAGCGGAGTAACAGATATGATTGTCAGGGATTTCAACAAGATCGTCGAAAGCAAGAGCGACCGCGTGGTGTCGGATGCACAGTGGACCAGCGTGCGGATGCTGCTGGCCGACGACGGCATGGGGTTTTCGTTCCACATCACCTTTCTGGAAGAAGGGTCGGAACATACCTTTGAGTACAAGAACCACTTTGAAAGCGTCTATTGCATGAAGGGCAAAGGGTCGATCACCGATCTGGCCACCGGCGAGACGCATGAAATCGTGCCCGGCGTGATGTATGCGCTGGACCAGCATGACCGCCACGTGCTGCGGGCCGAGGAAGAGCTGGTGATGGCCTGCTGTTTCAACCCGCCGGTGACCAGCAAGGAAGTGCACCGCGCCGACGGGTCTTATGCGGTCGCCGAGGAGGCGTAGCATGCCCCATACTGTCGAGAAGATCGGCGGGACATCCATGTCCCGCGCAAATGAACTGTGCGACACGCTGTTCATCAACGCCCGCGAAGACGGTGACCTTTATGGCCGCGTGTTCGTCGTCTCCGCCTTTGGCGGCATCACCGACCTGTTGCTGGAGCACAAGAAATCGGGACAGCCGGGGGTTTATGCCAGTTTCGCGAATGACGATACGAACCACGGCTGGCACGACCAGATCACTCAAGCGGCCGATGCGATGAAAGAGATCCATGCCCGCGTGCTGGATCACCCTGCCGACGTTCAACAGGCCAATGCATTTGTCGATGAACGCATGCACGGCGCACGAGGGTGCCTGACCGATCTGCAGAGGCTGTGTTCCTATGGTCACTTCAGGCTGGCCGAACATATGGCGCAGACGCGGGAATTGCTGTCAGGGCTGGGCGAAGCGCATTCTGCCTATGTCACCACCCTGATGCTGCAACGTCGCGGGGTGAATGCACGATTGATCGACCTGTCCGGGTGGCGCGACAGCGACAAAGTCACACTGGATGAGCGAATTCTGAACGCATTCGCCAACGTCGATCCTGCAACGGAAATGCCGATCGTAACGGGGTATGCACAATGCACCGAGGGGCTGATGAGAGAGTTCGATCGCGGATACTCGGAGGTCACGTTTTCACGTCTTGCCGCGCTGACCGGTGCGCGTGAAGCCATCATTCACAAGGAATTCCACCTGTCGTCCTGTGACCCCAAGCTGGTTGGGGCCGATGCGGTGCGAAAGCTGGGCCGCACCAACTATGACGTGGCTGACCAGTTGTCGAACATGGGGATGGAGGCGATCCACCCCAAGGCGGCCAAGACGCTGCGCCAGGCCGATGTACCGCTTCGCGTCACAAATGCATTCGAGCCGACGGACCCCGGCACGCTGATTGACGATCAACCGGCCGGTGAAGCGGCCGTTGAAATCGTCACCGGTTTACCCATCGTATCGCTTGAACTGTTCGAACAGGACATGGTCGGGGTCAAAGGCTATGACGCCACGATCCTAGATGTGCTTGCGCGCCACAAGGTTCGCATTGTTTCGAAAGTGTCGAACGCCAATACCATAACGCATTACCTGGACGCCTCGCTGAAAACGCTGCGGCGGGTGGAACGCGATCTGGCCCAACGGTATCCGGCCGCCGAGATCACCATGCGCCGCCTGTCGATGGTTTCGGTGATCGGTCGCGATCTGGGTGGGTTGTCGGTGCTGCCGCGAGGGCTGGTATCGCTATCGAAGGCAGGGATCGAGGTCATCGGCGCCAGTCAGGGGCCGCGAAACGTGGACGTTCAGTTTATTCTGGACAGCGACCAACTCAATCCGGCGATCTGCGCGCTGCACAGCGAGCTGCTCGAAAAATCGCGCCCCGGCAGAGACCTGCGCCGCGCGGCCTGATTTGCGCGCAGCCTTTTGTCAGCGCGTAATTCTGCGGGTGATTTATGAACGCTGTGAGCGCTGCCTTTCGAAAGGGCGGCGCTCACTTTGCACCCGGAGAGAGGGAAGCGATCAAATCGTCACGCCCATACGGGCGGACGGTTTCGCCGCTCAATCTCCCGATTTTGTCTCAAGCGCCGCAATCCGCGCCGCGAGTGCCTCGTTTTCCTCGCGGGCCTTCTGCGCCATCAATCTTACCGCATCGAATTCCTCGCGCGTGACAAAGTCGCGATCGGCCAGCCAGCGGTCCAGCATGCCTTTCATGGCCGTTTCGGCTTCGTCCTTGGCACCTTGCGCCACGCCCATGGCGTTCGTCATCAGCTGAGAAATATCGTCGAGGATCTTGTTCTTCGTCTGCATCTTTTGGCTCCGTTTGCGGTCCGCGTCTGGGTTGCCCCCTATATGGGTAACCAGCCAAGCGGCGGCAAGGTTGACCAACCCCGAATCCGAGGGCATTCAGACGCACATGCAGGCAGTCATTCAGTTTCCCGACCTCTCACCCGAACTTATCTCGATTTCCGTGTTCGGAATCGAGTTCGCTCTGCGCTGGTACGCGCTGGCCTATATCGTCGGTATTATCATCGCCTGGCGGCTGGGCATGGCTGCCTTGCGCCGCCCGCTGCTCTGGCCCGGTCAATCCCCGGTCATGACCACACAGCAGCTCGAAGACCTGCTGACCTGGATCATACTTGGCGTCATTCTGGGGGGGCGCCTGGGGTTCGTTCTGTTTTATCAGCCGGCGTACTATCTGGCCCACCCGGCCGAGATCCTGATGGTCTGGCAGGGCGGCATGGCTTTTCACGGCGGGTTGCTCGGCGTGATACTGGCCACATGGTTGTTCACCCTGCGCCACGGTCTGCCCAAGCTGCCGACCGCGGACCTGATCGCTCATGCGGTGCCACCCGGTCTGATGTTGGGACGGCTGGCCAATTTCGTGAACGCCGAGCTTTGGGGACGGCCGACCGATCTGCCATGGGGCGTGATTTTCCCCGGCCAGGAGGCGCAATATTGTCCGGGTGTCACGCCGCCGTGCGCCCGCCACCCCTCGCAACTCTACGAGGCGGGTCTGGAAGGTCTGTTGCTGGGCGTGCTGCTGCTGTGGCTGGTATATCGCCGGGGCGCGTTCAAGACACCGGGGCTGGTGTTCGGCGTGTTTCTGTCCGGCTACGGGCTGGCACGGTTTATCGTCGAATTCGTCCGCCAGCCGGATGCACAATTCGTCGCCGCTGACAATCCTCTCGGACTGGCCTGGCAGCTGTCCGGCTATGGGCTGACCATGGGCCAGATGCTGTCGCTGCCGATGATCGCGCTGGGGCTTTGGTTCGTTTGGCGAGCACGGCGGGGCGTAGCAGAATGACACTTGGCGACCTGATCCGCGCCCGAATCCGGGAGACCGGGCCGATCAGCCTGGCTGATTACATGACCGACTGCCTCTTGCATCCGACAATGGGCTACTACACAACCCGCGACCCGCTGGGCGCCAAGGGCGATTTCACGACCGCGCCGGAAATCAGTCAGATGTTCGGCGAGCTGGTCGGCCTCGCATTGGCGCAAAGCTGGTTGGATCAGGGGGCGCCGGTCCCGTTCACCCTGGCCGAGCTTGGCCCGGGGCGCGGGACCCTGATGGCAGACATTCTGCGGGCCGGGCGTGCGGTTCCCGGTTTCGTGCAGGCCGCCGACCTGGTCCTGATCGAAGCCTCCCCTGCCCTGCGCGCCCGTCAGGCGGTGACCCTTGGCGAGTATACACCGCGCTGGCTGGACAGGATCGACGAGCTGCCCAACAGCCCCTTGTTTCTGGTTGCCAACGAGTTTTTCGACGCGCTGCCGGTCCGGCAGTTCCTGCGCGATGGCGCGGGGTGGCGGGAACGTCTCGTGGGGCTGGACCACGATGAACTGACCTTTGGGCTTGGCCCGAATTCCCCGCAGCCGGGGCTGGAGCATCGGCTGGCTGACACGCGCGACGGCGACTTGGTCGAAATTTGCCCCTCGGCCGTTCCGGCCATTTCGGTCGTCGCCAGCCGAATTGCGGAACACGGTGGCGGCGCGCTGATTTTTGACTACGGCGACTGGCGCTCTCTTGGCGATACACTGCAGGCGCTGCGCGGGCATCAACGCGCCGAGGTGCTGGCCGACCCCGGCCAAGCCGACCTGACGGTTCACGTCGACTTTGAGGCACTGGCACAGGCTGCGGCTGCCGCCGGGTGCAACCATAGCCGCCTGACCACGCAGGGCGTGTTTCTCGAACGGTTGGGAATCACGGCAAGGGCGCAGTCGCTGGCCCGCAATCTGGAAGGACAGGCGCTGGACGAGCTGATCGCTGCACATCGGCGGTTGACGCATCCCGAGGAAATGGGAAACCTGTTCAAAGTGCTGGGCCTGTGTCCGGCACAGGCCGCCTTGCCGCCCGGACTGGACTCATGACACTCGAGATTCTGACATCAGAGCAGCTTTCGCCGATCCGGCATGGGTTCTTTACCCGCCGCGGAGGGGCCTCCTCCGGCGTGTTCGCCGGGCTGAACTGCGGCACCGGTTCAACGGACCAGAGCGACGTCGTTGCCATCAACCGCGCGCGCGCGGCCGAGGCAATGGAAGTTGCGCCGGATGCTCTGCTGGGCGTTCACCAGACCCACTCGGCCGATGTGATAACGGTGACCGGCCCGCAGGCGGACAAACCCAGGGCCGACGCTATGGTCACCTCTCGCCCGGGTCTGGCGCTGTCCATATTGACCGCCGATTGCCAGCCGGTTCTGTTTGCCGACGCAAACGCAGGGGTCATCGGCGCCGCGCATGCGGGGTGGCGCGGGGCACTGGATGGCATTCTGGAAGCGACGCTTGCGGCAATGGAAGCTCTTGGCGCAGATCGCGGAAACACGGTCGCGGTGATTGGACCGACGATTTCGCAACGCGCGTATGAAGTGGGGCCTGAGTTTTTCGACGATTTCGTGGCTGACGACCCGGAGAATGCCCGCTTTTTCGCGCATGGCGAAGGCGACCGGATGCAGTTTGACCTGCCCGGTTACGGGCTTCACCGCCTCCGCCGGGCGGGCGTCGGGCAGGCCGAGTGGATTCGGCACTGTACATACAGTGACGACAACCGATTCTACTCCTATCGCCGCAGCACGCATGCCAAGGAAGCCGACTATGGCCGGCTCCTCTCGGCCATCAGGCTGTAACAGGACCGAAAAATGGCCGGTTGCGTCCGCGTGGTGCCATAATTCCTGCACAGTTCCGGGCACGCGACAAACGACTCGCCCTCGTTTTTCATTGATTCCCCTTGTTTCTCGGTCCGAACCGAAATTCCGAGCGCTGTTTGCCTCTCCCAAAAGAAACTCCGAAAGCGCCAAGAATTCCACCAATCCGCCAAACCGCTGCCCCATTGCCCCGCCAAATTGATCATCGAACCAAGGGCGCGGCAGCAAGGCGTCCTGGACCAGGCAGGAGACACCGATATGAGACCCAAAGCACGTTTTATCCGTTCCGTCATCAACGCCGCACAGGAGTGCGACACCGTGATGCCCTGGGCCCGCTCGGCTCGTCGTGCGCACAGCAAAGGGGCCAACACCCCCCGCCAAGCGCGCACCGCCTGAGCTCAAAACTCCGAGATACCCTTGCGAGCGCCAACTCATAGCTACTCCAAGGACCCGTCGCCGGACGCTGCCCCTGACCGGCCGGGAACAAGAGCCCGCCTCGCCCCAGGGCGGGGCGGGTGGATCTGGTGAATCAGTTCGAAAACCAATTGTGGCGGAACTGTTTCTCTCCACCGAATAATCCAGGGCGTAAGCCCCGGACTATTCTGAAATACGGGCTTAATGTCCGCGAAGTTTTGACAATTTGATCCAAGTTTGGCAATTATCCGCCTACTTCAGATTTGGATCACTAACCAGTGTCGATCTGACGTTGTCGGTGGGGGCCGACGCAGATGCGACCCGATAGAAAGGGCCGTTCCATGACGATCCCCCATTCGCTTGCGCGGGCCGCGCGCAATGCGGTCGAGACAAGCGCATTACTTCAGGATCCCGCTGCTCTTCGTGCACGGAACCGGCCGCAGTTGCGCCGCTACGACGTCAGTTCCCTGCTGCCGAATGGGGATATCGCCGAAACCCGTCACATCGCCCCTGCCCTGCCGCTGTTCGAGAGTGCATTTTGCGCGTTTTCCCGTGGGTCGATGGTCGAAACCGAATATGGCCCGGTCGCCATCGAGGATCTTCTGCCCGGCGACAATATCGTTATCCAGGACGGATCGCTGTTGCCGCTGGTCTGGAAGGGCAGCACGATGATCGTTCCCGGCCGCCCTGATCCCAAGGGCCGGGTGCATTATCTGACCCGGATCATGGCCGACAGTTTTGGGATGCAGCGGCCGATGTCTTATGTGCTCGCCGGTCCGTCCGCGCGCATCCTGAACACGCCGGCACATCTGCGTTCTCTGTCGGGCGGTCAGCAAATCCTGACCCCGGTCGAAGAATTCGTCGATGGCATGAACGTCATCGAAACCGCCCCGCCGACGCCCGTGCAACTGTTCCACATCTGCCTGCCACGTCACGCCGTGATCCGGATCAGCGGGCTGGAGTTCGAGACCTATCATCCGGGCATCAATGCCGCGCGCACGATCAGTCATGCGATGAGGTCGGTCTATCTCAACCTCTTTGCACACATTGATTCACTCAGCGACTTTGGCCCGCAGGTTGCCCCTCGTGCAGGCGACGGTCAGGTTGACGCGCTGAGCGCCTGAAGCGAGGATACTGAAAGCCGGTCGGTCAGCGCCCTCAGGCGGTGCGGCTGAGCCGGTCTTCCAGTACGTCAAAGGGCACGCCCGGGTCGTCCTTGGCATCGCGGATCACCAGCGAGGTTTTGACGCTGGCGACATTGGGAGTGGTCAGCAGTTCCCCGGTCAGGAAGCTCTGGAAACTCGACAGATCCGGCGCGACACACTTGAGAATAAAATCGACCTCGCCGTTCAGCATGTGACATTCGCGAACCAGCGGCCAGTTGCGGCACCGCTCTTCAAAGGCGCTCAGCTCGCTTTCGGCCTGGCTATCCAGGCCGACCATGGCAAAGACCTGCACCTCGAACCCGAGCTCGCGGGCATTCACATCCGCGTGGTACCCGCGTATCAGCCCCGATTCCTCAAGCGTCCGGACCCGGCGCAGGCAGGGCGGAGCGGAAATGCCGACACGTTTGGCCAGTTCGACATTGGTCATGCGTCCGTCGGCCTGCAATTCTGCCAGGATCTTTCGGTCAATCGGGTCGAGTCGTGTGGCGACCATGAAACGCTCCCTCGTTTTGCGTTTCTTATAGCAGCGAGCCACGGACGCGCAATAATATTTCGCTGCACTGCAATAATGTACTGCAAACCTCTATTTGATTGCCTGAATTCGAAGCGCGCAGGAAAGACGACAGCGGGGCTTTAAGACCGGAAGTCGCGCCGTTATATGCATGGCTCTAACGCGGCGCACAAACACTTGGCCGCAGCACACGGGGGTTTTGCATGTCTGATACGCGTCACACCAAGGTTCTGATTATCGGCTCGGGCCCGGCGGGTTATACCGCGGGCGTCTACGCCAGCCGCGCCATGCTGGATCCCGTTCTGGTCCAGGGCATCGAACCGGGCGGCCAGCTGACCACAACCACCGAGGTCGAGAACTGGCCGGGCGATACCGAGGTCCAGGGCCCCGACCTGATGGTGCGGATGGAGGCCCACGCCAAGGCGATGGGCTGCGAGATCATCGGCGACATTATCAGTGACCTCGACCTGTCCCGGCGTCCTTTCACCGCCAAGGGCGACAGCGGCACCACCTACACCGCCGACGCCGTGATCCTGGCCACCGGCGCCCGCGCCAAATGGCTGGGCCTGCCGTCCGAAGAAAAGTTCAAGGGCTTTGGCGTGTCCGCCTGTGCCACATGCGACGGGTTCTTCTACCGCGGACAGGAAATCGTGGTGATCGGCGGTGGGAACACGGCCGTGGAAGAGGCCCTGTTCCTGACCAATTTCGCCTCCAAGGTGACGTTGATCCACCGCCGCGACGAACTGCGCGCGGAAAAGATCCTGCAAGACCGGCTGATGAAGAACCCCAAGATCGAGCCGCTGTGGTTCCACACGCTGGACGAGGTCGTCGGCGCCGACAATCCGCTGGGCGTCGAGGCCGTGCGCGTCAAGCATGTGGACACCGGAGAGATCACCGAAATCCCCTGCAAGGGCGTTTTTGTGGCCATCGGCCACGCGCCGGCGAACGAGCTGATCAAGGATCAGCTTGAGACGCACATGGGCGGCTACGTCAAGGTGACGCCCGGCTCCACAGCGACCTCTGTTCCCGGTGTGTTTGCCGCCGGCGATATCACGGATCCGGTGTACCGACAGGCCATCACAAGCGCCGGAATGGGCTGCATGGCGGCGCTGGATGCCGAACGGTTCCTTGCCGAGAACGAGTGAGTTGGATCAGGCAGGGTCGAACCCGCCCGCTTGACCCGGAACCGCGCGGCAGACAGTGTTCGTGCTGAACAACGTGGCAGAGAGGGTCGGGGCGTGGACATCCTTTGGCGGGGCAACTGGGCAACGCGCCTTCGGATCGGGTCCGGCCTGATCCTCTTCACCTTTGCCCTGTTCCATTTCATCAACATCGCACTTGGACTGGTGTCCCACGAGGCGATGGACCGGTTTCAGGATTTCCGGCAAGGGTTCACCCGCAACCCGTTGGGTGGACTTATCCTGCACGGGTCGCTGCTGGTTCATGCGGCACTCGCGCTTTTCAGCCTGGCTGCGCGGCGCACTTTGCAGATGTCGCTGGCGCAGGGCGTTCAGTTCACTCTGGGCCTCGCCATCCCATTGCTGCTGCTTGAACACATTACCCACACGCGGATCGCCCATGAGGTCTACGACGTAAACGACCGGATGAGCTATATCATGGTGCTGATCTGGGGCACGCGCGACGGTTGGCTGCAAAGCCTTCTGTTGCTTCTGGTCTGGCTGCACGGATGTATCGGCCTGCATTATTGGCTGCGGTTAAAACCGTGGTGGGGTCGGGCGACCCCCTATCTGATCGCAACCGCGACGTTGATACCTGCACTGGCGCTGGCCGGGTTCCTGACCGAAGGCCGCCGCATCCAGGCCGCCTTTGCCGATCCGGAGGCGCGCACGGTCTATCTGGAATTGTTCAACTGGCCCGAAAACGCCACTTTTGGCGCGCTGATTTCCCTCGCGGATCAGCTTTGGTGGCTTTTCATCGCCCTGCTGGCTGCGGCGACCCTCGTTCATTTTGGCCGACGCTGGTTCAGCACGCGCAGCTCTGTTCGCATCCGCTACGTGGATGGGCCCGAGATCACCTCGCGCAAGGGGCTGACCCTGCTGGAGATGTCCAAGTCGGCCGGCGTGGCGCATACCGCGCTGTGCGGCGGCCGGGGCCGGTGCACAACCTGCCGGGTCGTTGTCGAGGAAGGCGGCGATCTGTTGCATCCGCCCAGCGAGGGGGAACTGCGCAGCCTACGCGCGGTGAATGCGCCGCCCAATACCCGGCTTGCCTGTCAGGTGCGCCCGACATCCCCGGCGACAGTTTTCCGGGTGTTCCTGCCGGACGGCAAACGCGGTCGTGCCCACGCCAGCCAGGGCCAGGAACGGCGGTTGGCCATTCTGTTCTGTGACATGCGCGGTTTCACTGCGCGCACCACAGGTCAATTGCCCTATGACGTGGTGTTCCTGCTGAACCGCTTTTTTGACGCCATCGTACCCCCGATCGTCCGGGCCGGCGGCAGCATCGACAAATACCTGGGCGATGGGCTGCTGGCCGTCTTCGAAGCCGCGAACGAGGCACAATCCGCCAAGGCGGCTCTGCGCGCGGCTGCGGACCTGAGCGCGGCCCTCGCCCGGTTTAATGAAACCCTGGCCAACGAGGGGCTTCCGGAAATCCGAATTGGAGTTGGTCTGCATCTGGGTGAGCTGGTTCTGGGCGAGATCGGGGCCGCCGGCCACGCGCCACGCACAATTATTGGCGACACTGTGAATGCGGCCAGCCGCCTTGAGGGACAAACCAAGGAACTGGGTGTGGAGCTGCTGGTTTCGGTGTCGGTGCTGGAAGCCGCCGAACTGGAAACCGAGGAGCTCGAGCTGACAACGCTGACCCTGCGCGGTGTGACGGAACCGGTCACCGCGCTTGCCCTGACCGACGGCCAGACGCTGGCAGCGCTCCTGAATCCCTCAAGCCCGTCCTGAACGCCCGGACAAGGGCACAAAAACGGCAAAAAACCGCGTTTCCCGCGCCAAAATCACTCACTGCGGCAAAAACAGGCATCTACGGCTAGACTTTCTCCTGTTTCCGGGTCTATGCCGCGCCCGACCGGGTTCATTTGGCCCGCGCCACACCAAGACAATCGAGAGATTTGATATGACAATGCTTAGCAATCTGGCCCCGATCCCGGAGCTGTATGTTTCCTACGAATCCGCCCAGAAGCTGAAGGTCGAAGCGGGCAACCTGAAGAGCCTGGACCTGACGCCGCGTCAGATCTGCGACCTTGAATTGCTGATGAACGGCGGTTTCAACCCGCTCAAAGGTTTTCTGTCCGAGAAAGACTATGACGGCGTGGTCGAGAACATGCGCCTGGCAGATGGTTCGCTGTGGCCGATGCCGATCACTCTGGATGTGTCCGAAGCCTTTGCCGACGGCCTGGAAATCGGCGAGGACATCGCGCTGCGCGATCAGGAAGGCGTGATTCTGGGCACCATGACCGTGACCGACCGCTGGAAGCCGAACAAATCGCGCGAGGCGGAAAAGGTTTTCGGTGCCGACGATCAGGCGCACCCGGCTGTCAACTACCTGCACAATACCGCAGGCGAGATTTATCTGGGCGGCCCGGTCACCGGCATCCAGCAGCCCGTGCACTATGATTTCCGCGGCAGCCGCGACACCCCGAACGAACTGCGCGCCTATTTCCGCAAGCTGGGCTGGCGCCGTATCGTCGCCTTCCAGACCCGCAACCCGCTGCACCGCGCCCACCAGGAACTGACCTTTCGCGCCGCGAAAGAAGCGCAGGCCAACCTGCTGATCCACCCGGTTGTCGGCATGACCAAGCCGGGCGACGTCGACCACTTCACCCGTGTGCGCTGCTACGAGGCGGTTCTGGACAAGTATCCGGCGTCGACCACCACCATGTCGCTGCTGCCGCTGGCCATGCGGATGGCCGGCCCGCGCGAGGCGGTCTGGCACGGTCTGATCCGCGCCAACTATGGCTGCACCCACTTCATCGTCGGCCGCGACCACGCCGGCCCCGGCAGCAACAGCCAGGGCGAAGATTTCTATGGCCCCTATGATGCGCAGGACCTGTTCCGCCAGCATCAGGACGAGATGGGCATCGAAATGGTCGACTTTAAGCACATGGTTTATGTGCAGGAACGCGCCCAGTACGAACCCAACGACGAGATCGAAGATCGCGACAACGTCACCATCCTGAACATCTCGGGCACAGAACTGCGCCGCCGTCTGGCCGAAGGTCTGGAAATCCCGGAGTGGTTCTCCTTCCCCGAGGTGGTCGCCGAACTGCGCCGCACCAAGCCGCCGCGCTCGCAGCAGGGCTTTACCGTGTTCTTCACCGGTTTCTCGGGTTCGGGCAAATCGACCATCGCCAACGCGCTGATGGTCAAACTGATGGAGATGGGCGGCCGCCCGGTGACCCTGCTCGATGGTGACATCGTCCGGAAAAACCTCAGCTCGGAGCTGGGCTTCTCGAAAGAGCACCGCGACCTGAACATTCGCCGCATCGGCTATGTGGCCTCCGAGATCACCAAGAACGGCGGTATCGCCATCTGTGCGCCGATCGCGCCCTATGCCACCACCCGCCGCGCGGTGCGCGAAGACATCGAAGCCTATGGCGCCTTTGTCGAAGTGCACGTGGCCACCTCGATCGAAGAGTGCGAAAAGCGCGACCGCAAAGGCCTGTACAAACTGGCCCGCGAAGGCAAGATCAAGGAGTTCACCGGGATTTCGGACCCCTATGATGTTCCGGAAAACCCCGAACTGCGGGTCGAGACCGAAGGCACAGACGTGGACAACTGCGCCCACCAGGTGCTGTTGAAGCTCGAGGCGATGGGTCTGATCGGCCTGAGCTGATAAGATACCACACAGCTTTCCAGGACCCGGCGTGCTTTTGTGTACGCCGGGTTTTTTTGTGCCTGAATGGATCCGGCACGGCACAACAGCTGTTCGGAGAGCAAGGCCGCCCGTTCCCCTTTTCGCCGGCGGCGGACGGCCCGGCCACACTCCAGCATCATCTTGAAAATGCCACTTTTCAGATACCGTCCAAGCCTCCGAATCGCGGCTGTCGTTCTCGGACTGAGAACAATGGCGGGGGTCTTTCCGGCATAATTGCCCGCACCGGGCGGTTGCGGCCACATTTTTACCATTATTGACGAAAATTCACCACATTTCCGCCAACCGGGGCCATAATCCTGCCACATCGCCGCAGTGCAGCAAGCACCGGCGAAAGGTGTTTGATGCAGGTGGTCCCATGTTTAACAATTCTCTGACCCGCTTCTTGCGAAATTTCCGAGACGATACGCAGGCGGCCGTGACGCTTGAATTCGTACTGGTCATGCCGTTTCTTTTCTGGGCCTTCATGGCGACCTACGTTTTCTTTGATGGTTACCGCCAGAGCAACGTGAACCTTAAGGCGGCCTATTCGATCAGCGATGTGATCTCGCGAGAGACCAATGCGATCAACGAAGACTACATCGACAGTATGCTGAAGGTTCTGACGCTGATGACGCGATCGACGTCACCAACGTCGCTGCGGGTCAGCGTGATCCGCTGGGACCAGGACGAAGATCGCTACTTTGTCGAATGGTCGGCAACCCGCAACCGCGACACCAAACTGGACGACGAAAACATCGGCACTATCTCGAGCCGCCTGCCGGTGATGCCGGATAACGACCGGGTCATTCTGGTCGAAACAACAAACACATTCGTTCCGTTGTTCAACGTCGGTATGTCCAACAAGGTGCTGGAGAACTTTGTCTTTACCCGCCCGAGGTTCGCACCGCAGGTGGTCTGGGAGTCCTGAGCGTCTGAAGCAGGGCCTTACGCCTCTACGGCCGGTTTCCCGTTTTTCAGGGAAAGCCAATCTGACAGGCTTGCCGCGTCACAGGACAAACGCTGGGCTTCTCCACCCGAGAACTCGACGAACCGCGTTTCGTTCAGGGCGTTGACACCAACCAACACCGGAATATCGCGTGCCAATGCCTCGGCGATCAGGGGGCGAAACCCCCGACCGTCGGCCTCGTGCTTGCCGAACTTGTTGATGATCAGCAAATCCGGGTCACTCTCCAGCGACGTCAGAACCAGACCGACCGCCTGTTCCAGCGCTGCCGGATCCAGCCGACAACCGCGCGAGCCTTGCCCCAGCGACTGCGAAATCCGGATCACCGGCCCGTCAGGCAGCACCTGCAGGTCCATGTCGCACCGGCCACCGTCGACACATTCGCTGTTGGTTTGCACGACGCCGGCCAAACGCAGATCCGTCGCCAGAAGACGGTCCGCGAATGCGGCCAGGGTCCGATCGGTTTCGCCCCGTATATCGTTCACGATATAGCCAAGTTTAAGCGTCACTGTCGTCTCAACTCCCTGCATTGAGCGCTTGTATCACCCCAAGCCCAAAGCGCCAATGCCACTTGGGATCAGGGCAAGGGCGAGACTCCGATCACCAGCGGGTGTAACAGGATCAACAGGGCATACATGCCAATCGCCGCCAAGGCGGGCATCGTCAGCCCCCTCAGATCGGCGACCCGCGCGAGCGAGAGGCGCGCCGTGTTGCGCGCCATTTCCTGCCAGAGGTCTTCGCCCATATCCCGGCGTTTGCGACGGTCGATCAGGGCCATGCCGATCCAGGCAAACCCGGCAAACAGGCCAAAGAGGATCACGTGGGCCAGATCTCCGTTGGCCAACAGATGCGCCATCGACCAGATGAACAACGCCAAAAGCATCGGATGCCGGGTGACCGCCAGCAGACCTGGATGCTCCGGGTCAAAGCTCCGCGAACCGACCCCGCCAAAGGACAGAGGGTTTTGACCCCACATCCCGCCAGTGACCAGAAGACAGACAGGCGCCATAGCCAGTATCGGCACCCAGCGAAGGGCACCCCACGGCGGGATTACTTGCACGTAGGGCGCATTGGCCGCCGCGATGATCAGCCAGGCCAGAACGGCGATGGACAACAGGCTATAGGCCGCGAAGTATCCCCGCAGCCCCAAGCGCGCCACCAGCCAGGGCCGCACAGGCGGGCGCACCGGAATGGCGTGGCTCAGAAGAAAGACAAGCAGCGCCGCGCCGAACCCGAACCATCCCTGCATAGATCCCCTCGCGTCCTACAGTCCAAGCGCCTGACGGCGTTCCTCGGCAAACCCCTGTACGATACGATCCGCAATCAGCGCCAGTATTGCCATTGCCGCACCTGCCGACAGGCCCAGACCGACGTCGGCCTGCCCCAGTGCCAGGTAGATTGACTGGCCCAGCCCCGTTGTGCCGATCAGCGCGGCAATCACCAGCATGGCAAAGCCGTATAGGATCGTCTGGTTCAGCCCCAGAAGAATCGTCGGCGCGGCATAGGGCGTCCGTACGTCGCGCATGATCTGCCAGGGCGTGGCGCCCGTGGCGGTCGCAGCTTCGATCAGGTCCGGCGGTGTCGACACCAGCCCATGCCGCGTATATCGGATCATCGGAACGATGGCGTAGGCACAGATGGCCAGAAAGGCCGAAAACTCTCCGATCTGAAAGAACATCAGGACCGGGATCAGAAAGACAAAGAGCGGGATCGTCTGCAACATATCGCAGATCGGGCGCACAACGCGCCATGCCAGAGGGCTGACCGCGCACAACACTCCCGTTGCCCCTCCGACGACGGTACAGGCAAAGACCGACGCACCGCTGAGGTACAGCGACAGCAACGCGCGATCCCAAAGTCCCGAAACCAGGATCGTGGACAGCAACACAAGAACCGTCAGCGCCAACCGACGCCCCCCCGCGACCCAGGCCAAGGCGCCAGCGCCGGTCAGGACAAAGGGCCATGGCAGGTTGGTGATTCCGGTCTCAAGCACGCCTACGCCGATCATCACCATCAGCCCGGAAGTGAGGCGCCCGCGCCAGGCGAGCACAAGACAGAGACCAGCCCCCGCCGCGAACAAGGCCGCGCTCATTCCCGCTGTCCAGGCAAACCCCCAGGTGAACGGCAGCACCGCCTGATCCAGACCGATCCGCAACGGCAGCAGGCCGTAGAACATCGCACCGTTCTTGATCGCGTCCAATGTCGCGCCATTGGCAACGGTGAAGGTCGTCAGCGCCTGGTCCACATGATCGGCAACCGGCGCCAACGCCGTAAACTCGGCAGGGTTGGGCAGCCGCGCCCAGAACAGAAGCGTCACCGCCACGCTGACCAACAACAGCCCATAGAATACGCGGGTATCGTGTTTCTTGCGTTCGGTCGCCATGGCGCCGCTCATCCGGTCTATCACCACGGCGAAAACGACGATCACCAGCCCGGCCAGCAGGCTTTGCCCGAACTGCGCCTTGCGCATGGTCAGCAGCACTTCCCAGCCGATATCGTCAAATCCGCCGATAACGGCCGCGATGATCACCATCGACAAGGCCGCCATCAGCGACTGGTTCACACCAACCATGATCTGTGTGCTGGCGGAGGGGAGTTCGACCTGAAACAGCTGCTGCCACCGTGTGCCCCCTGACATGATCGCAGCTTCCTTGATGTCCGGATCGACCCGCTCCAACCCAAGGATCACGTTCCGCGCCATCGGTGGGGCCGCATAAATCGCACTGGCGATCAAACCGACCACCGGGCCAAATCCGAACAGCAAAAGCAATGGGGTGAGATAGGCAAAAGTAGGCACCGTTTGCATCACGTCCAGGACTGCGTCCACCGCTGTCTTGATCCGTGGCACTTCATTCGCCAGGATGCCAATTGCGCCGCCAACGACAAGCGCCACCGGCACCGAGACCGCCACCAGCGCCAGGGTGTTCATGCTTTCGCTCCAGTATCCGGAGGCCAGAACAAAGCTCAGCCCCAGAAACCCGAGCAATGCCATCGGCACCCCGCCCAGCAACCAACCCACGGCGGTCGTGACACCCAGGACAATCGGCCAGGGCGTTATGTTCAAAAGCCAGTCGGCGCCATTCATTGGATAGCTCAGCAACCGCGAGAACCAGCGTGCGACCGGCTTGATCGCCTGCAGCACAGCTTCGGTCACTGTCCCGACCCAATCGGTGGCCGGCAGGGTCCAGGCCGTGGGCCAGGCCCCCAACCAGGGCGCGACCGGTTCAAGAGCCAGGCAGAGCGCCCCGACCAATACGGTCAGCAAGGCCGCCTGCGCGCCGGGCGTTTGGTGCCGAAAGATCGCAACCGGGTCACTTCGCGTCGTCATGTCTCGTCGGCCTGCAGCGCCGCAGCCAAATCGGCCGGATGTACGGTTCCGACGATCGCGCCACTGTCATCATGGACAGGAACCGGTTCGTACAGCGACATGCAGCGCGCAAGGGCTGCATCCAGTGTCATGCCCGTTTTCAGACCCGGATCGTCCGGCCCCGCAACGGGCGCGTCCGGTCCGCTTTGCATGACGGACCGGACATGAGCGTGCTGCCCTTTTGCCACGTCTTTTGAAAACTCGCGCACGTAGTCGTCTGCCGGCCGCAACACGATATCGGCAGGTGTGCCGATCTGGACGATGCGCCCATCGCGCATGATGGCGATCCGGTCGGCCAGTTTCAGCGCCTCGTTGATGTCATGGGTGATAAAGACGATGGTGGTCTTCAGCTTGGCCTGAATTTGCAGGAATTCATCCTGCAATTGACGCCGGATCAGCGGATCCAGCGCGGAAAAAGGTTCATCAAGGAACCAGACCTTGCAATCGGTCACGAGGGACCGGGCGATGCCGACGCGCTGACGCTGTCCGCCCGACAATTCGCGCGGAAAATTCTCCTCGCGCCCGCCAAGGCCGACAAGGTCGATGACCTCCTGCGCCTTGGCCATGCGTTGACTGCGCCCAATACCCTGAACCCGCAGGGGATAGGCCACGTTTTCGGCCACTGTCATATGCGGGAACAGGCCAAAGTGCTGGAACACCATGCCCAGGGTGTTGCGCCGCAGCTCGATCATGCGCTGCTTGCCGGCGGCAACGATGTCTTCGCCCTCGATCCTGATTTCCCCCGCAGTGGCCTGAAGCAAACGCGAAATGGCGCGGATCAGGGTGGATTTCCCCGACCCGCTGAGCCCCATGATCACAAAGAGCTCGCCCTCGGCCACATCAAACGAAACATCCTGCACGGCCGGGATGAATCCGCCCTTGAGCAGCTGGTCCGCGGCCCCCTGGGGATCGTTCCCCGACCCTGACAGGGCCGTCGACAGGGCCTGTTTCGCGCCCGACCCAAACACCTGCCACACGTTGCGGCAGGTGATTGCGGGCGTTTTGGCGTCCGTCACGCGCCTGCGCTCACTTGGTCGCCATGTCGACAACCGGGCGCCAGTCGCCTTCGTTTTCGGACATCCATGCTGCGACCACCTCTTCGACGGCGCCGCCATCGACGTCGACCGCACCCATCATCGGCTGCTGCGCCTCAACGCTCAGCTGGTAGTTCGACAGGATCTCGAAAGCGGCGGGCCATTTCTCCTCGAAACCGCTCCAGGACGCCTTGAAGATCCGAGACGGGGCAAAGTCGCAATCGTTGACCGCATCGGGATTTGGCCCCCATGCCGGATCGTTAAAGCAGTCTTCGTTACCAACCGGCAGATCGACGAACTTTACGTCATAAGCCGACATGGCCCAATGGGGCTGCCAGAAGGTGATCAGCAGCGGTGATTTACGCTCGGTCGAGGCGCGCAATTCCGCGATCAGAGCCCCTTCGGAACCGGCGGGAACCGCCTTGAACGGCAGGGCCAGGCCGGTCATCCGGTCGGCTCCGGGCGTGCCCCAATCGGCCGGGTAGTCGACCAGGCGGCCCATCGGCAAAGTCTCGGCGATGGCGAAGACCGGTGCGCAGTCCTTCAATGCCTCCCAGGCGGGCAGGCCCGGGCAAAGATCGGCCACATGCGCGGGATAAGCGATCCCTTCCTTGGCATCGAGGCCAAGATCGCCGAGTTCGACAACAGTGCCTTCGCCGATCTTCTTGGCATATTCATCGGACACATTGGACGACCAGATCTCGAGCGTGGCGTGAATGTCCCCATCGGCCAGCGCCTGGAACTGGTTCATCATTCCGGCGGTGACATACTCCACTTTGTACCCGGCGGCCTTGAGCATTTCGCCAGCGACATGGGTCGTCACATGCTGGCCGGTCCATTCGTTGATTGCCAGTTTGATCGGTTCATCGACCGCGCCCATCTCGGCGGCATGCACCGGTGTCGCGACCTGCATAGCAATGCCGGCGGCCGCGGCCAGCGCGAAACTCATGTGTTGTTTCATCATAATGACTCCCCAGTTGTTTGTTTTATCGCACGAAGTATTCGGCAAAACTGGACAAGTGTCACCCTGCCTTTTGGAAAACCGCCCCTCTTATTCGGCGGCTGTGCGCGCGACCTACTCGCGGCAACCGGTCCGCGCCGGAGGGCATAAGCGCGGTTGGCAGAACAAAAAAACCGGGTATAGTCATGGTCTGCCGCAACATGGCCACGATACTCAGGCCGGATCGGTCCTGCAATTGGGAGGCACCATGCGACTGAAAAGATTTCTTGCCGGGCAAGTGCGCCGAGTCTCGGTGGCATTCTGTGCGGCTACCTTGATGTCCGCGAACGCGGTACAGGCGGAAACCGTAGACTGGAAAACCGTCGGCGGCTGGGATGTTTCCTTCTACACAAACTCCCAGGGGTGCCAGGCTTTTGCACTATTCGAAAAGAATACCGCCTTTTTCATCGGTTTTGACAACAACAACGATCAGTTGACGCTGGATGTAACCCTGCTGGACGAACGTTGGGAGTCCATCGAGCACGACAAGGAGTATTCGATCGAGGTCAAATTCGGCAATGAAAGTCCCTGGACGCTGGAAATGGACGGCGTCGTGATGGATGGCTACCCGGGTTTGAATATCATGATCGACGCGGAAACCGACGAGGCGGCCTTGTTCATCGACGAGTTCCAGCGGGAAACCTCAATGCGCTGGAGTTATGGAAAGACCACTCTGGGCCGCTACACGCTGCGCGGATCACGTGTCGCTTTCGACGAGGTGGTTGCCTGTCAGAAAAGTTATTTCGAAGCTTTGGCATCGCAGACAGATCCATTTGCGACATCCGGAACCGGAACAACAACAGACCCCTTTGCTGACTAGCCCAGACGACCCGCCCGTTCAGGCCCGCACATTGGGCACCAGCGCCAGATCCACGGCAGTTCATTATGCCCAAACAATTGTTTCTTCACTGCGGCCCGCCCAAGACCGGCACCAGCGCCATTCAGGCGCAATTGCGCGATGCCACTCCGGCGGGGCTGGTCTATCCCGCAACCGGACAGTGGCCAGACGGGGCCCATCACAAACTGAGTTTTGCTCTGCAGGGGCGAACCAGCTATGGCACGATAGATATCCCGGACTGGGACGCGCTGCTTCCTGCCCTGATCGATGAATTGGACCACGCGATTGCCCAAACCAAGGACGTGGTGATCAGCAGCGAATTGCTGACTCCGGAGTTGGCGCAAACCTTTCTTGCCCGTGTTCTGCCGGCATTGGCCACCCCCTTTGACAAGGTGACTGTTATTGTCGTGCTGCGGCACCCCCTCGAACGGGCCGCCTCTTCTTACAACCAGCAGATAAAAGACCAGCAGACCGACGAAGCCCGGATGCCCAATGTCTACCTCAAGGAAGCCGGAGAACAGCTGTGCCTGATGCCGCTGATCACCGCCTGGCAGCGCATGGATCTGCCCGTGATCTTTCTAAACTACCATCCGTCGAGAGATCTGGTTCAACGGTTCCTGGATTTGATCGGCTTTGGCCACGCCGCCCCGCCCCAACAGACACAACGCAGAAACGCCTCGATGAATGGGTTTGGTCTGACGGCAATGTTGTGTGCCCGTCGCCTCGGACTGGACATTGATCAACGAAACGCCCTGTTCGATACGCTTCGGGCAAACAAGTCCCTGAACATCTGGAACGGACCATCTTTCCCATTTGCAGAGGGGCCGGTTCGCCAGTTCCTGAACACGAAGGTCGCCGCTGACCTGCAGCAGGTAAAGCAAGAAACCGGCCTCGACGTTCCTCGGATCACAGCCGAAGACAAACCGCGCTTTCGCCTTGGCCCCGAACAAGTCGACGCGATCCGCGACCTGTTTTCCACCCTTCCTCTCAATCCGGGGCAGGTCAGCCGGCTGGACAATATGCTGGGCCGTCTCGAATGAAAGAACTTCTCAGGCAAAAGGATCAAAACCTGTGACACCACAAGCTGCCCAGGCATTTCTGGACGAGAATTTTGCCCAATGGGTCCTGGCCCTAAACCTGACGGTGACCGAGTTTGACGCCGAGCACACGTTGATCCGGATGCCGCTTGACGACCATCTGGCGCGGGTCGGGGGCATCGTGTCCGGACAGGCGCTGGCCGCCCTTGCCGATACCGCAATGGTCCTGGCGGCCATCGGGCACGCAGGCGAGTTCAAGCCCTTTGCCACCACCGACCTGCATACTCAGTTCCTGCGGCCAGGTGTGGGTTCTGCCATCCTGTGCCATGCTCAGGTCGTACGGGCAGGCAAGGCGCTGGTTTTTGCCCGCGCTGAGATGCGCGAAGAATCTAGCGGCAAGCTGGTATCGACCGCGACCGCCACGTTTTTCGCGCCCTGATCCCGGATCACGTTACCGCGACCCGTCGCTGCAATGTGCCGTCACGCTTGATCAAGGCGGAACAAAATGGCAACAATTCGCGCGACATGGAGTAGATAGTGATGCATTTTGACGAAATTTTCGGCCTGGCCGCCGCTCGGCATGGCGGTGAAGCCGCTCTGGAAGCAAAGCTGACCCGGCCACTTCCGCCGGCGGAACTCGCCGAGCTTGCCGAAGATCGCTGGCTGGCGACGATTACCAAATCCGTGTTTCAGGCCGGGTTCAACTGGAAGGTCATCGAGGCGAAGTGGGAGGGGTTCGAATCCGCCTTTGACGGGTTCGACGTTGGGCGATGCGCATTTATGGATGACGAAAAGTTCGACGCGCTTTTGCAGGATGCCCGCATCGTGCGCAATGGAACCAAGATCGCGACGGTGCGCGACAATGCGGCGTTCCTGATGGGACTGCGGGATCAGGGCGGCGCGGGTAAGGTATTGGGTGGCTGGCCATCGACTGACTACGTTGGTCTGTTGGACCTGCTAAAACGGGATGGTTCGCGATTGGGCGGCACCACGGGACAATACGCAATGCGGTTTTGCGGCCGCGACAGCTTTATTCTGTCGCGCGATGTCACCGCCCGCCTGATTGCCGAAGATATCGTCGACAAGCCCCCCACCTCGAAAAAAGCGATGGCGGAGGTTCAGGCTGCCTTCAATACCTGGATGGAACAGTCTGGCCGGTCTCTGACCGAAATCAGCCGAGTGTTGGCGATGAGCCTTTGAGCCGACAAAAATCCGTCATCGGAATAACTTACGCCTATCCGGCACCCTGGGTTCTGGCTAGGGTCGCACCATGATCCTGCGCGCGTTTCTAATCCTGCTGATCGTGGCCTCCTGCGGTCGCCCCCTGACCGACAGCGAGCGGTCATTTGCTGCGTCTATTCACGGCGATGCGGTGGACACCAGCCGGGTACGTCTGGTCAAGGGCGCGCCGGTGGGCAGCGTCACCTTTCACCGCAAACCGAGACCGCGCGTGACCTGCCGTGAACTGATCCTGCCGCCCGCCCGCGATGAGATCGTCACCACCAAGCCCGCGGCCGTCGCACTGTTCAACTCGGTCTACTTCAGCAAGGACTGGTATACGCCGAACTACATGCCCGGTTACCCGGAGCGGCTGTACTTGATCGAGGCCATGCTGCTGGCGCACGAGCTGACACACGTCTGGCAATGGCAAAACCGCTCTGTAACGGGGTATCACCCGCTGCGCGCCGCTGCCGAGCACAATCAGAGCGACGACCCCTATCTGTTCGATCTGGATGGCGCGCCAGATTTGCTGAGCTATGGATACGAGCAGCAAGGCGCCATCGTGGAAGAGTATGTCTGCTGCCGGGCACTTGCGCCCAAGGCTGCCCGAACCCAGCGCCTGCACGCAATGCTGGCAGACGCCTTTCCGGTCTCGGACCTGCCGCAGAGCAAGCGCGAACACAACGTCTATCTGCCGTGGAAAGACGCAGAGCTTGCCGGGATCTGCGACTAAAGCTCGTCCACCTGAATGCTTTCAAGGTAGGCGAGCAGAGCCGCCAGTGGTCGCGGGGTCGGTGTCAGAGTTCCGTCAATGTCGACCGGAACCAATTCACCATCAAGCAGCGCGCCGAACTCGGGCATGATGTCGGACGACACCTTGCCCTTGCCATAGCCGTCTATCTGGCTCAGCACCTGGGCGCGCGGAAACACGCCATCGTTGCGGGCCGCAATGCCGGTCAGGTCAGGCGCCACCTGCCCACCGATCAGCTCGCCGCCTTCGGCACGGTAGCCATGGCAGGCCGTGCAGTTGTCGGCGAACAAGACCGCCCCCTCATCCGGGCCGGGCATCTCGCTCTGGATGCAGCCGGCCACCCCCGTCAGGGCGATGCCCAGAGCCGCGCCGAAATATGCTCGAGCCATGTTATTCGACCTGGATGGACTGCAAGTAGGCCAGCAGATCGACGATCGGCTCGCTGGTCATGATCGGCTGCCCGCTGGGAGCTTTGATTGCCTGATCCCTGCCTTCGAAGAAATGGCCGTAGACCGGCATCGGGCTGCCGTGACTGACCAAGGGGTCGCGACCGTCGATCCGTTTGACCACGCGTTCGGTTGGGAAAACGCCGCCATTTTCGGATTTCAACCGCTTTAGGTTGGCCGGTTTGATGACGAGGACACCCGCCATGGGCCCCTGCCCTGTCGCGTCGATCCCATGGCACGTCGCGCAATGCACCCTGTAGAGCCCGGATCCGACCTCTATGTCCTGCGCCAACGTCGGCCCGGCCCCGACAAACAGCGCCGCTATCAACAGGCTCGTTTTCATCCTCATGCGTCTTGTCCTCTTCTGTCGCCCCGACCTCAGTGATCCTGCAACGTTTCAAGATAATCCGCCAGCGCAACCAATGCCGAAGGCGTGGCCACCTCACGTCCATCCGGCGCTGTCCACGTGGTTTCCGGACTGTCCAGAATGCCCCCGAACGCCGGCATCAATCCTTCGAATTCCTTGCCACGATAGCCATAAATCGTGGCCATCACATCCTCGGCTGGAAATACACCGCCATTCGAAGCGGACAGCCCACGCAGGTTTGCCGGCGGGACCGGCAAATCCGCCGCCAGCGGCCCGTCACCCGCGCCGCTCGCGCCATGGCAAGCGACACAGTTCTGCCGATACAGAACGTCTCCTGACAGGGGCGCTGCACCCGAACAGGCACCCAATCCCGCCAACAAAGAAATCGGAACCAGCGTCAGGCGTTTCAGCATCGCTCTCATGTCTTTTGCCGCATTGACTTCAAGCTCCTGCAGCGACCTCGGTTGTGCCATGATCCAGATCAAGCCAGCCGGCGCTGCCCGGTCAGAGACGGGTTTGTGCCAATCATTCCGCCAGCCGCCCGCCGTCGAGCCGAAGCACCCGGTCCATCCGTTCCGCCAGCGCATGGTTGTGGGTCGCAATCAGGGCCGACAACCCGGTATCCCGCGCCAGATCCATCAGTGCATTGAACACCTGGTCCGAAGTCGCCGGATCCAGATTCCCGGTCGGCTCATCCGCCAGCAGCAGACGCGGCGAATTCGCCAAAGCCCGACAAAACGCCACCCTTTGCTGTTCGCCGCCCGACAGGGCTGCCGGACGGTGACCGGCACGCGCAGCAACGCCGACACGGTCCAGCAAATCCAGCGCCCGATCATTTGCCGCGACCGCCGAAACACCATTTGCCAATTGCGGCAAGACCACGTTTTCCGCCGCCGTGAACTCGGGCAAAAGGTGATGGAACTGGTAGACGAAACCGACATCGCGGCGCCGGACAGCGGTTCGCGCCCGATCGCTTTTTCCGGTCATATCCTGCCCCGCGATCCTGACGTTGCCCGCGTCCGGCGTATCCAGCAGGCCGGCAATATGCAGTAACGTCGATTTCCCCGCACCAGACGGTGCAACAAGAGCCACCACTTCGCCCGGAGAGATATACAGGTCGATGCCCTGCAAGACGCGGACCTCGCCCGGCAGACCGGCATTGTAAGTCTTGGCAATCGCGCTGAGGCTCAGGACCGGATCACTCATAGCGCAGCGCCTCGACCGGGTTCATCCGCGCCGCCCGGCGGGCCGGAAAGAAGGTGATCAGCCAACTGAGCGCGATACTCAGCCCCGCCGACGCGGCGACGTCCCCGACCGTAAGTTTTGCCGAGGGAAAGATGAAACCGTTGGCCTCCAGCCGCTGCACCCCGTCGCCCGATAGCGTGTTTACCAAGGCATAGACGGACTCGATGTTCAGCGAAAACACTATGCCCAGAATGACACCCAGAATGGTGCCGCAGGTCCCGACCAGCGCGCCACACAGAAAGAACACCCGCAACACCGAACCTTCGCTCAGACCGACGGTTCGCAGGATGCCGATGTCGCGTCCCTTGTTCTTGACCAGCATGATCAGCCCGGACACGATGTTCAGCGCGGCGATCAGGACGAGAATAGCCAGTACGACAAAGATTGCATTGTCCTGCAACTTCAACGCACGCAGCATGTCGCCAAACCGATCTTGCCAGGTCCAGGCATAGGCGCGCGGCCCGGCGGCAGCCTCGATCGGAGCGACCATCGTCTGAACGGTTTCCGGTTCGCGCACCAGCACGTCGATCTGGTCGACACCGCCCTCCTTGTTGAAAAACGATTGCGCCTCGCTCAACGGCAGATAGGCGCGGGTCCGGTCGATCAGCCCCTGATCGAAGGAAAAGACATAAACCACCTCATAGGCCGATATCCGGGGCGAGGTGCCCAGCGCAGTCTTGACGCCGTCCGGCGAGATGAATTTGACGCGATCACCAACACCCACAGACAGTTGCCGCGCCAGCGCGCTGCCCAGAGCGACCCCATCGTTCAGCCGCGCCAAATCGCCCGTGGCCGTTTCCGGGTCTGCAACCAGCGGATAGTCCATCAGGTCGTCAAGCGTGATCCCGTAAACGTCCACCGGCGCGTTGCGGCCACGAAAGCTGCCCATGACCTGCGCCCTGACCAGGGGTGCGGCGTCAATGACGCCCTCCATCGCCTCAAGCCGGTCAGCGACATCTGCATAGTCACGGATCAGGTGATCGCCCAGCCGCCCGTCGGTGACCTGCGGGCGCATGTGTACCTCGACATGCGCGTTCGCGCCCAGCATCTGTTTGATGAAATCGGCGCGCAACCCCTCGCGGATCGCCAATGTCGAGACCAAGGCAAAGACCGCCAGAGCGATTCCGATCAGGCTGATCCAGGTCATGACGCTGACCCCGCCTTCGGCGCGGCGGGCGCGCAGATAGCGCCAGGCGATGATCCATTCAAACGGCGCAAAGGGGGCGGGAGATTTGGCCATTCCGGCTCCTGCTCTTTTGGCCGAAACCTGAGGGTTTGCAGGCAAGTGGTCAAGCGCAGAATGCTGTTGGCGCGGGGCGCGCCCTCATTGGTCCGCGCCGGGCTTCGGCGGGTTTACCTGTTCAACAATCGCAGGACGGCGCTGTCATTGTCACTTTGCTCAAGCCCAAATTAACCATCAACCGCGCGTAAGGCGCGATTGCACTTTGGATTGCACCCAAAGCTTGGGAAGCTTCCGGCATGGTCAAACAACCGCGCTCGCAAAGCGGCTTGTTTCACCTTGAACCCGCCAGGAGGAGATCATGGGAGCAGAACCCGGCATTGCGAAGTCAGACACCATCACGAAACCTTGCCCTGCCGAACCGTTCCAAGCGGCCCTGGATTGCGAAACCGCAGCGTTGATGCGTGGGTGGCTGTTGCCAATCCTTAATAGCGCCAGCAGCTGGCCCGCGTTATGCGCGGCCCTGCAGGCCAGAGGCTATGCGTTGGCATTTCGATATGGGACCCTGTGCCTGACGGATCAGCAGACTGGGGCGCCTGTCTGTTCACTGCAATCTTTGGGCACCAGCCTGCGCGAACTGGTTGTGCGGCTGGGAAGACCGGTTGTCCGGCAAACTCACAATGATCCCGGACGGGGAGAGTTGCATACCTCGGGCGTGCCCCGCGCACCCGACTGAACGCCTATCGAATTACTCGCCGACCCGCAAAACCGTTCCCGGTCGCTCCAGGTTGGTGCCGGCCCAAACCAATGACTGCCCGTCCTCGGACCGAACACAGGTCAAAAGCTCTTTCTGGGTAGCTGCCGGGCTGTCGCGGCGAAACGGCACGTCGATGGTCAGCATCGCGCTTTCGGAGTAGGCCAACCCCGCGTAATAGCAAAAGTCGCCCGGCTGCGGCGCGGGGGCACCAGCAATCAACGCCGGCGCGGTCTGCGCCGTCGCAATCGCCGGTGCAACCATCGCACATATCGCGGCAAGCGCCAGTCCGGGCATCACAGTTCTGGGCATCACATTCTCCTCTTGAGATCATGCGCCCGCGCAATTTGCATGGCGGGCCCGTCTACCATCACATCGCCCGCCCGGCCGACGCAAGTGGCTTTGCCACTTTGCGCCCTGCCTCATTCCGCCAGGCGTCAAACCCAGGTGTGAAAAGACCGTTTGGCCATAGGTTCCCAGTGTTTGGCCACATGTTCGTGGTGCGGCGAATAAATCTCGACCACTTTGCGAACGGCCTCTTCCGGTGTCAGCTCTTCGCTTTCTCCGGTTCTGCGCGAGGTCAGTTCAACGACGCCATTCTTCAAACCGCGCGGCCCGACGGTGATCCGCCAAGGCAAACCGATCAGATCCATGGTGGCGAATTTGCCGCCCGCCCGTTCCTTGCGATCGTCGTACAACGGCTCCAAACCGGCCGCTGTCAGCGCCTTGTACAGCTGATCGCAGGCGGCATCAGCGGCGTCGTCGCCCTGTTTCAGATTGACGATGCCGCAGTGGAAGGGTGTCACCCCCTCGGGCCAGATAATGCCGTTTTCGTCGTGGTTTGCCTCGATCAGCGCGCCGACGAGACGGCTGACGCCGATGCCGTGGCTGCCCATATGAACCGGCACGGACTTGCCGTCCGGCCCCTGAACCGTGGCGCCCAGCGGTTCGGAATACTTTGTCCCGAAGTAAAAGATCTGCCCGACCTCGATCCCGCGCGCCACGCGGCGGCGGTCTTCGGGGATTTGATTGAACAACGCCTCGTCATGGGTTTCATCCGTCCGTGCATACCGGGATGTGAACTCCTCCAGCACCGCCTGACACTGTTCGACATTGTCATAGTCGATTTCACGGTCCCCGAACTTCAGGTCGGTAATCTCGCGGTCGTAAAAGACTTCGGACTCACCGGTGTCTGCCAGCACGAGGAATTCGTGCGTGTCGTCGCCGCCGATCGGACCGGAATCCGCGCGCATCGGAATCGCCTGCAGCCCCATGCGTTCATAGGTCCGCAGATAGCTGACCAGATGCCGGTTATAGGCATGCAGCGCGTCTTCCTTGGTCAGGTCGAAGTTATACCCATCCTTCATGTAGAACTCGCGCCCCCGCATCACGCCAAACCGCGGGCGGATCTCATCGCGGAACTTCCACTGGATCTGGTACATGGTCAGCGGCAGATCCTTGTAGCTGCTGACGTGGGCACGGAAGATGTCGGTGATCAGCTCTTCTGCCGTCGGAGTGAACAGCATGTCACGGTCATGCCGGTCCTTCATCCGAAGCATTTCCTGACCGTAATCGTCATACCGCCCCGATTCCCGCCACAGATCAGCCGATTGCAGCGTCGGCATCAGCACCGGAATGTGACCCGCGCGGGCCTGTTCCTCGTGCACGATGCGTTCGATGTTTTGCAAAACCTTCAGGCCAAGCGGCAACCAGGAATAAATGCCGGCGCTGGCCTGTTTGATCATACCGGCGCGCAGCATCAGCCGGTGGCTGACAATCTGCGCCTCGGACGGCGTTTCTTTGAGTACGGGCAGGAAATAGCGGCTCAGGCGCATGTGGTTTCCTTCTGGCGGTCAAGCGTCATTTGTTGAGACTGGCATAGGGTCGGACCCCGATCTATGCCAAAGCCGCCGGGCAGGCAATCATCCTTTGCTCAACTCGCAGTGCAGGGGGAAACGACCAGACGCTTTCCCGGACAGCTGCTCTTGCAAGCCCGACGACCATGGGCGATGAAGGGTCAGAGGCAACAGGCAGGCGCAGAGCTATGGCACTTCCGGTGAATACTCAGCTGAAATACTGGGGCTTTGCGCTGGCGACCTTTGTCGTGGTGCTGTGGTTGCTTGGCGATGTCCTGCTACCTTTTGTCCTCGGCGGCGCAATTGCCTATTTCATCGACCCGGTCGCTGACCGGCTGGAACGGGCGGGACTGTCGCGGGTCGCGGCCACGGCGCTGATTACCGTCGTGTCGGTTCTCTTGTTCGTCATCATGTCGCTTTTGGTCATTCCGACCCTGATCACCCAGCTGGCCGACCTGATCGACATCATGCCCCAGCTGTTCAGCGATCTTCGCAGCTTCATTAATCTGCATTTTCCGTCGCTGCTGGACCAAAACTCGAGCGCACACCAGGCGCTGGAGTCCTTTGGGGACATGCTCAAGAGTCGGGGCGTCGAGGTTCTGCAAACCGTGCTGGGTTCGGCCGTTTCGGCACTGAACGTCGTGTTGCTGCTGGTTATCGTGCCGGTGGTTTCCGTCTATCTGCTGCTCGATTGGGACCGGATGATCGCCAAGATCAGCGACCTGCTGCCGCGCGATCATGCCCCGGTCATCCGCCAGTTGGCGGGCGAGATCGACAATACGCTGGCCTCGTTCATTCGAGGCATGGGCACGGTCTGTCTGATCCTTGGCACCTACTATGCCATCGCGCTGATGGCAGTCGGATTGCAGTTCGGGCTCGTCGTCGGTGCGATTGCCGGCCTCGTCACATTTATTCCTTACCTGGGGGCGCTGATCGGCGGGGTCCTGGCGATCGGGCTCGCTTTGTTCCAATTCTGGGGCGACTGGGCGTCTATCGGGCTGGTCGCCCTTGTGTTCGGTGTCGGTCAGGTGATCGAAGGAAACTTCCTCACCCCCAAGCTGGTCGGCAGTTCGGTGGGGCTGCACCCGGTATGGCTGCTGCTGGCATTGTCGGTGTTTGGTTCTCTCTTCGGCTTTGTCGGCATGCTCGTCGCCGTGCCCGTCGCCGCGTCACTTGGTGTGGTTGCGAGATTTGCCGTCGACAAGTACCTGCACAGCCGCCTTTACCAGGGCACGGACTACTCGGACACCTGAACCAATGCCCAGACAACTGAGTTTCGACCTGCCGGCCCGCGCCGCTCTGGGGCGCGATGATTTCTTTGTATCGCCAGAAAACGCCATGGCCGCCGCCGCAGTCGACGATCCCGCGCTCTGGCCGGACAGACGACTGGTGCTGACAGGTCCGGCGGGGGCCGGCAAGACCCACCTGGTGCATGTGTGGGCCGCGCAGAGCGGTGCGCGTATCGTCAAAGCACATGACCTGACCAAAGCCGATGTGCCCGAACTCGCCTCTGGTCCGATCGCCGTCGAAGACGTGCCGGACATTGCAGACGACCCGGCAGCTCAGGCCGCGCTGTTTCATCTGCATAATCTGGTTCTGGCCCAGGGCCATTCGCTGATGATGACCGGACGGGGCGCGCCGTCGCAATGGGGGCTCAGCCTGCCCGACCTGCAAAGCCGCGCACAGGCGGCCTACCACGTCAGCCTGCCGCCCCCGGACGACGCGCTATTGGCCGCCGTGCTGGCAAAGCTGTTTGCCGACCGGCAGGTGACCCCGAAACCCGACGTCATCCCGTATCTGGTCCAGCGTATGGACCGCTCCTTTGCCGCCGCCGCCCGGATCGTCGACGCGCTCGACCAGATGGCGCTGACCGAAGCCCGCCCGCTGACCCGCCAGCTGGCCAGCCGCCTGTTGGCGGGTGGTGCACCGGACGGTTCCGGCGCGCGGGACGAACCATGACCAAACCGCGACCGGACCAGAGCAATTGACCGAGACCGCGCCTTACCGCATCCTGCACTCACAAGACGACGGGGAATACATGAATCTGCAACCGGATCCCGCCGCCCCGGACACTGCGTCGAACGCAACTCCGGATTGGGGGCCATTTGGCCGCCCTCTTTTTGACGACCCGAGTTCGCGCGCGCTTGCCCGTGTCGGAGTGGTCGATGTCGGGTCGAACTCTGTCCGGCTGGTCGTGTTTGATGGCGCCGCCCGATCACCTGCCTATTTTTACAACGAAAAGATCATGTGCGCCCTTGGGGCCGGCCTGTCGGATACCGGCAAGTTGAACCCCGAGGGCCGGGTAAGGGCTCTGAACGCGATCCGGCGGTTCCAGCATCTGGCGCATGGGATGAACCTGCCGCCCCTGACCGCAGTAGCAACTGCCGCAGTGCGCGATGCCAGCGACGGCCCGGATTTCTGCGAAGAAGTCCTGCGCGAGACCGGGCTCAAGATCTGGGTCATCGACGGCGAGGAAGAGGCGCGGTTGTCCGCACAGGGGGTTCTGCTGGGCTGGCCTGGGTCCTACGGCCTTGTCTGTGATATCGGGGGATCCTCGATGGAACTGGCCGAAATCCACGACGGCGAAGTCGGACGACGGGTAACGTCGCCCCTGGGGCCGCTGAAACTGCGGGATATCAAGGGCGGGCGACGCGGTCGCAAGACGCACATCAAGTCGGTTATGGAACAGCTGAGCGGCGCGATGGGCACCCAGCGCGACCGCCTGTTTCTGGTCGGCGGGAGCTGGCGGGCCATCGCAAGGATCGACATGGCCCGGCGCGGCTATCCGATGAAGGTTCTGCACGAATACCGGATGACGACGAAATCCGTGCGCGAAACCCGCACCTATATCGAGCAAAGCGATCTGAACGAATTGCGCTCGCGATGCGGGGTATCGGCCGCGCGCATGGCGCTGGTGCCCTATGCCATTGACGTGCTGGCCCGGCTGGTCCGCACGTT
Organism: Seohaeicola saemankumensis; assembly: GCF_020171285.1. Taxonomy (GTDB): domain Bacteria; phylum Pseudomonadota; class Alphaproteobacteria; order Rhodobacterales; family Rhodobacteraceae; genus JAIUZI01. The sequence goes on along the minus strand of NZ_JAIUZI010000001.1, from coordinate 180,726 downwards.
CAAACCCAAAGACATCGCGATATCGAGTTACGGCATTCGCGAGGGTCTGCTGTACGAGCAGATGCCGCAGCGCCTGCGCGATCGCGACCCGCTGATCGAATCCTGCTATTTCGCCGAGTCAAAGGACGCGCGCCTGCCCGGTTTCGGCAAGACGCTGTTCAACTTCGTGATGCCGCTGTTCGGCTCCGCCCAGCCAGCACAGGTGCGCCTGATCAAGGCAGCCTGCCTGTTGCACGACGTCAGCTGGCGGGCGCATCCCGACTACCGCGCCGAGGTCTGTTTTGACAACGCCACGCGGGCCAACATGGGAGGGCTGAAGCATTCTGAGCGCGTGTTTGTCGGTCTGGCCCTGCTCCACCGCTACCGCAACAAACGCGAAGGCACACGCTTTGAACCGCTCTACGAGTTGCTCGAAGAGCCGCGGCAAAAGCAGGCCGAGGTTCTCGGCAAGGCCATGCGCTTTGGCGCGATGCTGTGGATGCAGCCGGAAGAGACGATGGGCCAGATGCGCTGGTTCCCCAAGAAACGCCAACTGGAACTGATCCTGCCCACCGAGGCCGCTCCCCTTTACGGTGAGGTTGCCCAATCGCGGTTCATGTCACTCGCGGCGTCGCTTGATGCCTCTGTCACCGTTCGGATCCGCAAGTAACCTTCAGATATCCGTCATGCCGGGCGGCGGGTCATCCTGTGGCGCGGGCGTCTGGGGCGTTTCTGGTTCGACCTGCTTCTTGCGAATGATGATGTCACCGTTTGGCAGGACCTCCGGCGGATGATAGCTGCTCCAGTCGCGAACCTGATCCAGCATCTCGGCAAAAGCCGGTCCCATTTCCTGCAGGAAACTGCGCATCGACGGGCCCATCTGCTCGGCCAGATCGCGGAGATCGTCCATGGCCGGGGCCATTTCCTTGCGCAAACCCTCCATGAACAACTCCAGACCTTCCTCCATCAGGGACCGGTTGTCTTCCTCCTCGGCCATGGCCGGGGCAGACATCAACGACAAGATCAGGGCAAGGGATGCAATGCGTTTCATGAAACCGATATAGGTGTGGGAGCGCGTCCGATAAAGGGTCACAGGTCGATCTCCAGCGTGACCGGAAAGTGGTCCGACGCCATGAGCAGCGCCTCGCGCAGCTCCGGCAGGTTCCAGCAATCGACGTCGTCGAAGGGGTGCCAGATCCGCCAGGCCGGACGCCGGGACATCAGGTCCTTTGACACCATGATGTAGTCCAGCAGCGCCCTAAGAAAGCGCCCGTTGCCCGGCTGGATAAATCGCGCGGTTGTCGGTATCGCCCCCGGCCTGGGTTGCAGCGACTGATGGGCATTCGGATCAAACATGTCATCTCCCAGCAGGATTTCGACCGCAGACCGCCCAAAAAGATGCTCGAATTCGTCCAGTCCGGGACCATCGTTCAGGTCCCCCATCAGGATCACCGGATCGCCATCGCCAAGATGCGCGGTGATCCGCGACCGCAGCCATATCGCCTGCGCCAGTTGTTTGCGCCGGTTGGCAATCGAGGCGCGCAGAATCCCGTCGCGGGTATATTCCCCATGCGGCGCTTTTGATTTCAGATGCGCTCCGATCAATCGGAACTCGGTCCCCGATTTGCTGCGCGCGGACAGTTCCAGCGGCGGCTTGGAAAACCGGACGAGGTCCTCGGTCGCGTCGATGTCCAGATCAATCCGAAACGTCCCGTCAAAGCGGGGCGCATCGGGACTGCCCTTGCGCCCCGTCTCTTCCCCCTGCGGGTCATGGGTGACGCTGAGCTTGTCCGCGTCGTAGAGCAGCGCGATTTCCTGGTGAGTTTCATTGGCAAATCCGATGACCGCACTGCGGGTACGCAGGTCAAAAGCCTCGGCAAAGCCCTGCAGGGCACGCACGCAATCCTGCCGGCGCCCGGTATTGGGCGCTTCGATGATCATGATGGCATCCGCGTCCAGCGCCGTGAAAACGATGCCCAGCGCCTCGATCTGCTGGGCGCGCGTCACCCCCTGTCGTCCGGACGGCGCATCGTCGACCATCAACCGGTCCTGATTGTCGAACAGGTTGGCAAACCATTCCACGTTGTAGGTGGCCAGTCTCATCTCGTCCCCGCGCGTAATGGGCGGTCAGCCGTTACTCTGTGTGCAGGTTACGCCGGATCGCACCTGGTGTCCCAGCAAATCCCTCTGCGCACCGCCTGTTTTGCTGCTGTTGAGCGCCGCAAGGGGCGCCTCGAGCGCCTCGGCCTGGGAGGGGTAGCGGTAGAGCACCAAGAGGCGGTCGTAGCCCTGCAAGGCCGGACACAGCGTGTCGTGCGTCAATGGACGCAGGTCAGGCGACAACGACATACCAGCCTCATAGAGCCGCCCGGCTTCTGCCGAGGGCAGCGCATAAACCGGCGGCATGTCTGCGGCAGTCCAGTAGTGTTCCAGCAACACCGCAGTGGACACCGAAACCGGCAGGTAGGGTCCACTGGCCAGAACAATCGCGGTCCCGGGCCCTGCATCGGCCTGCATCGCCCGGACCGCCTGCCGCCAGTCTTCCTTTTGCCCTGCGGGGTAGTAGGCGACGAGGTTGGCCGCCTGGGCCACAAAGATCACCACGGCGGCGGGGAGCACGAAGTAGGAATACCGCATGGCCATAACCGAATACCCCGTGATCAGAGCAATCATCGGCACGCCGAACAGGATGGTCCGTTCGATCAGTACCGGCTTGGTCTGACTGACGCCAAAGAACATGACACCAAGGGCGATTATGGACACGCCCAGCGCCGGAACGCTCCAGAACTTCTGCCGCAGGCTTCTCCAAACTCCGAACAGGCAAATCAGCGTGAGGGAACCTTCGGCCAGGCGACGCGGCGCAAACAATTTCCCGACCGCGCCTTCGGGCACCTGATCGGGCAGCCAGTGTGGCCGGTCGAAGGACAGGAACCTGTGACCAAAGGTCTGATGAAACACCCATTTTCCCTCGGACAAAGTTGGCGGGTGCATCCAGCCGGCCGGGTTGTCCGGCGACCCCATATGGCCGACGGCCCACATCACAGGTGGCATGGACAGCGCCGCCACCGCAGCCACGGCCACCCCCATGGCGACCATGGCGCGGCGCTTTAGCAGGCCGCGCAACACCAGATAGGACAGGGCATAAACCAGCAGCACCACGGCAACGAAGAACCCGCTAAAGTGCAGGTTAGGCAGGGCCGCCGTTGTCAGAACCAGCCCGACCAGAGGAGCCCCGAGCGGTTCACCCGTCGCCAGCCGATCAGCCAGCAAGTTGACCAACCAAAGCCCCAGCGCAAAGAACAGCGTGAGAAAGGCATAGGCCCGCGCCTCTTGCGCATAGAGCACCTGCACCGCGGACAGGGCAACGAATGTCGCCGCAACTATCGCCGCGCCACGCCCAAAGGCGCGATGCCCGGCCAGGTAGACCGCCGTTACGGCCAGCGAACTGGCCAATAAGCCGGGCATCCGTATCGCCGCCTCGGACGTGCCTGCCAACTGGGTCCACAGCTTGAGGATCATGTAATAGCCGGGCGGGTTCGTCTCCACCTGCGGCAGCACCGCCCACAGGTAGGACCAGTCAGCCCGCGCGAACAGCAGCGATGCCCCCTCGTCCACCCACAGCGAATGCTGGCCCAGACCAATGCCGCGCAGCACAAAAGCCGCCAGCGTCAGTCCAACGGCGATCAGAACGTCGGCCCGTGTCATTGGCTCTGCGGGCGCGAATGGACGCTCCAGCAGGGATTTCAGCCGCGCCTCTTCGTCAGGCAAGGGGCCGGGTGGCGCGCCCTTCATGATGGCAGCCGGGTCATCACGCTACCGGATATGGGTCTTGCGAAAAATGACATACCGGTTGCCGATGTAGTTGAAGATCATGCCGCTGGCGATCCCCACCAGCGCAGACAGGTGCAACCCCAGCGGCATCGCCCCCACCGACGACTTGAGCACGCCCAGTGCCACCGCATAGTTCACCGCCATGCCCAATGACGATACGCTGACAAAGCCAATGAACTGCTTCCAGATATTTCCCTCTCGGGCGTAACTGAAGGTAAAGCGCCGGTTGAGCAGGAAATTGCTGACCACACTGGTTGCGATCCCGCCCGCCAGACAGGCGGCATTGGGAAACCCGGCCAGCAGCATCAAGGTCAGGGTGGCCAAGTTCACCACCACACCAGACGCGCCGACAACCAGAAACTGCAGAAAATACATGGCATTGGCGAATTTGTGGATATACAGCCGACGCAGGTGCTTGATGTATTTCAACTGCTCGCGCAGCGTCAGCTTGCTTTCCCCGTGCTGGCGGTCGGAAAAATGGATCGGCACCTCGGCCACATTGTCAAAGTGGCATTTGACGATCAGTTCCAGCGCCACCTTGTAGCCAACCGGGTTCAGCGGATCAGAGGTATTGAAATCTTCGCGCCGCAAGGCAAAGAAGCCCGACATGGGGTCGCGCACCTGGGTCAATGGCCGCGCCAACAGGGTCGCGACCCGGCTGTTGATATAGCGGAAAATGCCCCAGTCATCGTCGGTCGATCCGCCGGAGACATAGCGGGACCCCAGCACGAATTGTTGCCCCGTGGCCAGCGCCAGAACCATCTGAGGGATCGCCTCGACCGGATGGCTCAGGTCGCAATCCACGCAGATCAGCACCGGGTACTGTGCCCGGGTGAAACCGTCGATCACCGCCTGGCTCAGTCCGCGATCCGAGGTCCGCACCACGATCCGCGCCCAGTCGAACCCGGCACGTTCGACCGCCTCGACACTGCCGTCGCGGCTATCGTCGTCCATGAACAGCACTTCCAGCGTCAGGTTCTGCTCTTGCCGCAGTTTGTCGATACGCTGCAAAATCAGCGGAATATTCTCCGCCTCGCGATAGGTCGGGATAATGATTGACAGACCGCTTTGAACCTGAATCCGGGCCAACTCTTGTGCATCACGGACCTGAGTGTCGAGGTTCATTTCCATTTTCACCGTCATTCTCCCGTCCCGCCCTCGCTGACCGTCCTGTCAGCTTTTGGCCAAAACGCAAAGCAGATCACGGTATTGCCGTGAAAAGACAGAAAAAATGTTTCGCCCGAGCCGACAATCGCAAACTCGCACCCATTTTGTCGACGCCGCCACGGGGTCATGACACCCTCTGGCCGTTGATCTCTTCCCAGGCCTGATTGATGTCGATCAGCCGCTTCTCGGCCAGGCGAACCGCTTCGACCGGAACGCCGCGCGCCATCATACGGTCCGGGTGACAATCCCGCACGTGTTGCCGCCAGACCTTGCGGATCTGGTCCAGCGACATGTCCCGAGACACGCCAAGAACAGTGTAGGGGTCGGGTTTGGCATCCGGTACGAACCGGGTCCGCAACGCCAGAAATTCAGTTTCCGGCACGCCGAAAATCCGCGCCACATCTTCGAGAAAGGCGTTCTCGCCCGGATGATAGAACCCATCCGCCATGGCGATGTGAAACAATCCCTCCATTAGGTCGTTCAGGGTCTCGGGGTCGTCATTGAACATGCTGCGAATACGCCGGGCATATTCCTGATAGCCCGCGACGTCGGTGCGGGCCATGTTAAAGACCCGAGCGGCGCCCGCCTCATCTTCGCGTGCGATTTGAAACACATCGCGAAAGGCGGTGACCTCGTCGCGAGTCACCTGACCGTCCGCCTTGGCCATCTTCGCACCCAACGCGATCACCGCAATGGCAAAGGCGACGCTGCGCTGCGGCGGTGCACGCAAACGGTCAAATACCGCCGTCAGCCCCTCCCCCTGGGCAAGCGCGGCCAGCGCATCCGATATCCGTGTCCAGATCGACATGCTGCCAATCTACCCGCTGCCATTCGCGGTGTCAGCGCCTGCTCAGTGTTTGACAAGAATTTTCTGCATCAGCACAAGATCCAGCCATTGCCCTGCCTTGAACCCGACCTCTGGCATTCGCCCTGCATGGGCAAACCCCATTGCCGCATGAAAGGCGATTCCGTCCGGGTTGGCCCCGCTGATGGCGGCCACCATCACGTGAATTTCGTTGTCCCGCGCCACGCGCTCCAACCGCTCCATCAGCGCACGTCCAAGCCCGTGGCCGCGCGCCTCCGGGGCCAGCTGAATTGAATGCTCAACGGTCCCGGCATAACCGGGTCCCGCGCGAAACGGTCCAAACGTGGCAAACCCGACAACCCCTCCGCTGGCTTCCGCCACGACGAACCCGGGGCCACGCGCCGCGATATCGGCGGCGATTTCGTCCTCGCGGCGCTCCCGCGTCGTGAAGGTGATCAGAGAGCCGCGAATGATCGCATTTGTGATCCGCGCGATCCCGGCCGCGTCCGCCCGGACCGCCTGTCGCACGTTCACGCCAACACCCGCAGCCCGTGCGGCGTGTCGATTTCCGCCCGCAGCCCGGCAGGCCCCGTCTCAAACTCAACGCGCGGCGACTGCAACACCGGTGCCAGACTATCGCGCAGAACTCCCGCTTCTGGATGTGCCACCAGCAACCGTCGCAGCGAAACGCCCGAAGCGGCAAGCATCGTCGACGGATGCAACGCACCTTGCCACTGGATCAAGGCCGGGAAAAGGTTGTCGAAAGGCAGAACCCCATCCGCCGGCACCGCCATCCGCCAGCGCAGCTCCCCCCTCTCCAGATCAACGATGTTTCCGGCGCCCTCCGGCATCACGGCCAACAATGCCTGAAGGTCTTCACAGCGGCAGATCCAGTTCGTCAGCCGCGGCGCGCCCTCGAACCGGTCCAGATCGAACCAGCGCGCCCGCCCCGGGTCCGGCGCCGCCGGATCAATGGCGATGGCCTCCAGATAAAGACCATCGGCCAGCCCCAAGAGCCGGTTGTGGGTGCCGAAGGTCGCGTGCACCCCGCCGGGCTGCAGCGCCACGCCCAGCGCCTCCTCGACATGGGCCGCCGCCTCGTCCAGCGTCGCGCCCGCCACCGCGATGTGATCCAGCTGCATCTCGTGCCCCCCGTTTTGACCGTTTTGTACACACTCCCGGCCCGGCTTTATCCGTTTTGTACACCGCCCCGATCACACCAGCCAGACCGCAAACGCCCAGATCCCGGCCACCACCGTGGGATAGAAACTCGCCGCGAATCCAAACCCTCGCAACGGCGGAGAAACATGGTAACCGATCCAGAACAGCACCCGCATCACGGCAAAGCCAAGCCCCAGGACCACCACCGCCGCGCCGCCCAGCGACAGCGCGGCAAAGGGCCAGATCACCAGCGCCAGCACCAGCTGTTCGACCGTGTTCGACAACACCCTCTGGTCGATTTCGGCGGGGGAACCCGGCGCCAGCGGCTGACCGTCGATGATGGCATCGTCAAAAAACCGCCGCTGCGCCAGCCGCCCCACCATCGCCGCCAGCACCAGGCCGGGCGCGGCAAAAGCCAGCGGCAGCGCGATGGGCGGCGGCAGGAATGGCAACCCCGCCGCCTGCCCCCCCCAGACCAGCGCAACGGCCCAGAGCGCGCCGCCCGCCATGCCCGCCAGGATCACCCGCCGCTTGCCGTCCATTTCCGCGCCCCCTCTTTCATCTCTTTGAAAGTACTCTCGGGGGTGAATTGCCCGCAAGGGCAAGAGGGGGCAGACAGCCCCCTCCCCTGTCCGCCGCCTCAGGCGGCGCGCGCCTCGCGGACCAAGCGCAGGATGTCCTGCGCGGCCTCGGGGATGTTGGTGCCGGGGCCAAAGATCGCCTTGACGCCATTGTCATAGAGGAACTGGTAGTCCTGCTGCGGGATGACGCCGCCGCAGATCACGATGATGTCCTCGGCTCCGGCCTTTTTCAGTTCCGCAACCAGTTGCGGCGCCAGCGTCTTGTGGCCCGCCGCCTGGGACGAAATCCCGACGACATGCACATCGTTGTCGACGGCGTCCTGCGCGGCCTCTTCCGGGGTCTGGAACAGCGGGCCGACGTCGACGTCGAATCCGATGTCGGCAAAGGCCGTGGCGATCACCTTGGCGCCGCGGTCGTGGCCGTCCTGGCCCATCTTGACCACCAGCAGACGCGGGCGGCGGCCTTCTTCCTCGGCGAAGTCCTCGATGCTTTTCTGGATCGCGGCAAAGCCTTCGTCGCCCTCGTAGGCGGCGCCATAGACCCCGGCCAGCGTCTTGACCTCGGCGCGGTGACGGCCGAATTCCTTTTCCATTGCCATGCTGATTTCTCCGACAGAGGCCCGGGCACGGGCGGCTTCGACAGCGGCTTCGAGCAGGTTGCCGCCTTCCTTGGCGCGGCGGGTCAGTTCGCCCAGCGCCGCTTCGCAGGCCGCTTCGTCCCGCTCGGACCGCATCTTTTCCAGCCGGGCGATCTGGCTTTCGCGGACCGCCACGTTGTCGACGTCGAGAATGTCGATCGGGTCTTCTTTCTCCTTGCGGTACTTGTTGACGCCGACGATCACCTCTTCGCCGCGGTCGATCATCGCCTGCCGGCGGGCCGCCGATTCCTCGATCCGCAGTTTCGGCATGCCGGAAGCGACGGCCTTGGTCATGCCGCCCATTTCCTCGACTTCCTCGATCAGCGCCCAGGCTTTTTCCGCCAGTTCGGCGGTCAGGCTTTCGACGTAGTAGGAGCCCGCCAGCGGGTCGACCACGTTGGTGACGCCGGTTTCTTCCTGCAACACCAGCTGGGTGTTGCGGGCGATGCGGGCGGAGAAGTCGGTCGGCAGGGCGATCGCCTCGTCCAGCGCGTTGGTGTGCAGCGACTGGGTGCCGCCCAGGACCGCGCTCATCGCCTCGTACGCGGTGCGGATGACGTTGTTGTAGGGATCCTGTTCCTGCAAGCTGACGCCCGAGGTCTGGCAGTGGGTGCGCAGCATCTTGGAGCGTTCGGATTTCGCCCCGAATTCGGTCATGATCTTGTGCCACAAAAGCCGCGCGGCGCGCAGCTTGGCGGCCTCCATGAAGAAGTTCATGCCGATGGCGAAGAAGAAGCTGAGCCGCCCCGCGAATTTGTCCACGTCCATGCCGGCCTCGATCGCGGCGCGCACGTATTCGCGGCCGTCGGCGAGGGTATAGGCCAGCTCCTGCACCAGGTTCGCGCCGGCCTCTTGCATGTGGTAGCCGGAGATCGAGATGGAGTTGAATTTCGGCATCTCGTTCGAGGTGTATTCGATGATGTCCGAGATGATCCGCATCGAGGGTTCGGGCGGGTAGATATAGGTGTTGCGGACCATGAACTCCTTCAGGATGTCGTTCTGGATGGTGCCCGCCAGCACGCTTTTGTCGTGGCCCTGTTCCTGGCCGGTGACGATGAAGTTGGCCAGGATCGGGATCACCGCGCCGTTCATGGTCATCGACACCGAAACCTGATCCAGCGGAATGCCGTCGAACAGGATTTTCATGTCTTCGACGCTGTCGATGGCAACGCCGGCCTTGCCGACATCACCGACCACGCGGGGGTGGTCGCTGTCATAGCCGCGATGGGTGGCGAGGTCGAAGGCGACCGAGACGCCCTGTTGCCCGGCGGCCAGGTTGCGGCGGTAGAAGGCGTTCGATTCCTCGGCGGTGGAGAACCCGGCGTATTGCCGGATGGTCCAGGGGCGACCGGCGTACATGGTGGCCTTCACGCCGCGCGTGAAGGGGCCGAAACCGGGCAGCGAGCCCATATGGCCCAGCCCGGCGGTGTCGTCCTGGGTATAAAGCGGTTTGACCTCGATACCTTCGAGTGTCGTCCAGTTCAGGTCTTCGACCGGGCGGCCGCGCAGTTCCTTTTCAGCCAGTGCCCGCCAATCGTCTTTGGTCATCGTCATAGCGTCTTCCTCTTGTCTTGTCTGTCGGGGGCAGGTTCGAGCCCGCCCGTTTTTTGTCAGGATCGGAGACCAACCGCGCGAGCCCGTCGGCGCCGGCGGTCAGCCACATCAGGTCATCGGCATAAAGCTCCCGCAGGGCGGCGCCTTGAGCCAGTGAAAAGGGGTGCCAGCGGTCCTCGCCCCGGGGCAGGGCATCGGTGCCCTTGGCGCCAAGCCAGGCACGCAATTCCGGCAGTCGGGGCGCAGCATTCAGCCACTCGCGCGCGTGTTCGGTTGGCGCGGGCTGGCCCGTGATCGCCTGCAGCTGCGCATCGGGCCGGCCGCCGAAGGTCTCGAAGGGCAGAACGTGCAGCCGGGCGCCGGGAACGGCGCAGGCGACGTCGGCGATCACGTCGCGCCAGCTGCGCGGACCGGCGGCAAGCCGTACAAGGGCCGCCTCGGACGGCAGCGGGCGGCCGCGCACCACACCGTAGGACAACGCCGAGGACCAATAGCTGTCCAATGCGCGTATGTTCAGGACCACATCGGTTACCCGGTCACCAAAGGCCGCCGCGTAGCGCGCCATGCGTTCGCCGACGCCGCAGTACAATTCGGCCAGGCGCAGATTGCCGCGCACCGAACCGATCATGTTCTCGTCACTTACGATCAGACGCTGCACACCCGCCGTTTCACTGCGGGACAGGTTGAGCTGAATCCGGCCCGCGGCCCGCTTTTGCCGATCACGTCCGGTCGCCGCGCCGGGGCCGGGAAGCAGGCCACTGAACATCCCGTTGCGGGTCCGTCGCGGACCCCAGAAACCGATGCCATCGCGAGACAGCCGTTCGGTGTTTTTGCGCAGGTAGTTCTGAAACGAGGTGGTCGCGCAGCGATGTGCGCCGATATGAAGGATTACGTCCATTGCCTTGCGGGTCCTTGCGGCCATGGCCGCCAGAGGCGGCGCGTTCCGGGGGTATGCAACGAGTGTCATGCCAAACCCCTGACAAAGCGATTAACGTTGACCTTTTTGGCCGCAACATCACAATCAGCAGTCGCAATCCCGGTGCCGGTGCCTATATTTGACCGGACAGGAGACCTTATGACCCGACTACTAGCCCTTGTTCTGGCGGCATTTTTCCCAGTCGCAGGCATCGCCGCCGACGCAGCGGATCCTGCTGTTGCGCCGCTGATACAGAGCGCCGACGGGCGTGATTTGAGCGAATTTTTATGGATAAACCGGCTGGTCGTGGTCTTTGCCGACACGCCTGCCGACCCGAGGTTCCAACAGCAGGTCGAAATGCTGGCCGATGGCGAAGCCATGCTGCGGGACCGCGACGTCATCGTGTTGACCGACACCGATCCCGCCGCAAAATCGCCGGCCCGGGCGCAATTGCGCCCGCGCGGGTTCCAGATGACGCTGGTCGACAAGGACGGCCAGGTCAAGCTGCGCAAGCCGTCACCGTGGAGCGTGCGCGAGCTGACCCGGTCCATCGACAAGACCCAGATGCGGCAGCAGGAAGTCGAGGAACGGCGCGCGCGGTAGGTCATCAGACAGACCCGCGCACAAAGAAAACCACCCGCGAAACACGGTCGACAATCGCCATGGCATTGTCCGTGGTGTCAAACACCAGAATGGCGTCTGCGGCATTCACCGCCGCCAGATACCGGCGGCGTATCTCGTCGGACATGCAATCCTTGGACGACACCCCCGACGCGAGAACCCCGATACCTTCGGACAGGTTTCGCGATGAAATCACTTCTGAAACCTCGGACGGGCTGAGCCCCGGCAGGTCAAAGGCAACCGCCCAGTCCTGTTTCAGGAGGCGCAGCCCCTCTTCGACAGTGTCGACCGACGCCACCCTGGATTTGAAACGCGATTGCCGCAGTTCGAACGCACCAGCGGTACAGCCCATTGCGGACTTGAAATATTCGGTTTCCCCAAGCGTCACCCAGCCATCCAGCCGCGCTCTGACCTCGGTTTCGCTGTCGAGGGCGCAGCCCGCAAGACCCAGCAGGGCCAGCGCCGCTGCCCCCGCCATGCTGGTCCCACGATATGGCTGCGCCCCCGTCATGTGATTATTCGAACTCCATGATCACTTCGTCGACCGCGAGGCTGTCACCGGCGCCCGCGTTGATCTTGGATACGACACCCTTTTTCTCGGCCCTCAGGATGTTTTCCATTTTCATGGCTTCGATGGTGACAAGCGCCTGACCTTCCTGCACCTCGTCGCCGACTTCGACATCGAGTTTGACCACGAGGCCGGGCATCGGGCAGAGCAGCATCTTGGAGGTATCGGGCGGCAGTTTCTCGGGCATGAGGGCCGCCAGTTCGGCCTGGCGCGGGGTGCGCACATGAACCTTGAGATCGGCGCCACGCGACCGGATGCGGAACCCGCCGGACACCTTGCCGACCTTCAACACCAGCGTTTCGCCGTCGATGTTGATATCCGCCAGTTGGTCACCCGGGGTCCAGCCGCTGCTGACACGCTTGGCGGTGCCGTCCTCGAAGGTGACAGTCGAGCCATCGTGATCGGCATCCACACGCACCGGGAACGACTGCCCCTGCAAGGTCACCACCCAGTCAGAGCCGACGCGGCGTTCGTGGTTGTCCATCCGGCCCGACACGCGGGTGCGGCGGATTTCGGCGACCCGGTGCATGGCGGCGGCCGATGCCGCGACCTTGCGCAGCGTTTCCTCGGGCAGTTCGACGCCGTCGAAGCCATCGGGGTATTCTTCGGCGATGAAGGCGGTGGTCATGTCGCCGGAGATGAATTTCGGGTGGTCCATCACCGCGCTGACGAAGGGCAGGTTGTGCCCGATGCCTTCGAGTTCAAACCCGTCGAGCGCGTTGCGCATGGCCTCGATCGCCTCGCCCCGGGTCGGAGCCCAGGTGCAGAGCTTGGCGATCATCGGGTCGTAATACATGCTGATTTCGCCGCCCTCGTAGACGCCGGTATCGTTGCGCACGGCAAAATCCTTGCCCCGGGTCGCCTTGTCCTGCCATTTGCCATTGTCGGCCAGCGGACCGGCGGCCACCTCGGCGGGCGGTCGGTAGCGGGTCAGGCGGCCGATGGACGGCAGGAAGTTGCGATAGGGATCTTCGGCGTAGACGCGGTTTTCGATGGCCCAGCCGTTGATGCCGACATCGTCCTGCGTGATGCTCAGCGGCTCGCCACCGGCGACGCGGATCATCTGTTCGACGAGGTCGACGCCGGTGATCAGCTCGGTCACCGGGTGTTCCACCTGAAGCCGGGTGTTCATTTCGAGGAAATAGAAGTTCTTGTCACCATCGACGATGAATTCCACGGTGCCGGCGCTGGCATAGCCGACCGCCTTGGCCAGGGCGACCGACTGTTCGCCCATCGCCTTGCGGGTGGCCTCGTCCAGGAAGGGGCTGGGCGCCTCTTCGACGACCTTCTGGTTGCGGCGCTGGATCGAGCATTCGCGTTCGTTCAGGTAGATGCCGTTGCCGTGGGCGTCGCAGAGCACCTGGATTTCGATGTGGCGCGGCTGGGTGACGAATTTCTCGATGAAGATCCGGTCATCGCCAAAGCTGTTGGCGGCCTCGTTCTTGGAGCTTTGGAAGCCTTCGCGGGCCTCCTGATCGTTCCAGGCGATGCGCATGCCCTTGCCGCCGCCGCCGGCGGAGGCCTTGATCATCACCGGGTAGCCGATTTGATTGGAGATCTTGACCGCCTCGTCGGCGTCTTCGATCAGGCCCATGTAGCCGGGCACGGTGCTGACCTTGGCGTCCTGGGCGATTTTCTTCGAGGTGATCTTGTCGCCCATCGCCTCGATCGCGCCTTTGGGCGGCCCGATGAAGGCGACGCCGGCCGCGTCCAGCGCCTCGGCGAACTTGGCGTTTTCCGACAGGAAGCCATAGCCCGGATGCACCGCCTGCGCGCCGGTTTCCTTGATCGCGGCCATCACCTTGTCGATGACGATATAGGACTGGTTCGCGGGCGGCGGACCGATATGCACCGCCTCGTCCGCCATCTGCACGTGCAGCGCCTGCTTGTCTGCATCCGAGTAGATGGCGACCGTTTTGATGCCCATCTTGCGGGCCGTCTTGATAACACGGCAGGCAATTTCGCCCCGGTTGGCGATCAGAATTTTGTCGAACATGTCTCGTCCTTCGTCTTGGGGTGTTTCAAACGCAAAACGCCGCCCCGAACCCAGAGGTCCGGCGCGGCGGCTTGCATGTTGCGGGTCCGGCCCGAACGGGGCCGGCAGGTGTTGGTCACATGAGTGTCGGCGTCAATAGACGGCCGGACACTTGCTGGGGTATTGCTGGCAGTAGGCGATGTTGGCCGCGGTGCCGAGAGCGGCGCCGACGATCGGGTTGCCGTTGACAAGGGCGGCACCGACCAGCCCGCCGCCGGCACCGACGACGGCCTGCTGGCCGACCGTGTCGCCGCAGGCGCCAAGGCCCGCGCATACGGCCAGGGCCGCGAAAACTCGTGAAATCTGCATCCTGCCCATCCTTCTTTTTCTATCGAGGGTTTGCAGCTCAGATGGCGCGTCCGCATGGCCGAGATCAAGCCCATTCTGTCATGGGCGGGGCCGGCGGCAATTCCTCGCCGACCGGTCAAGGCATTGCGGGAAATGGAAAAAACGGGCAGGTGGGCGCTTGGGACGCCGACCTGCCCGATCAGGGAAGGGGTACGGAATAGATGGTCCGCGGGCAGAGCAGGAAAACCGAACCTGCCCGCATGGTTGACGCTGCCCGAGTGCGGGACATTCGCCAAGGGCGCAATGTCCAAAGCCCGGCCATGGGCTGCTTTCTGCCTGTTTTGGGACTGTGCGTGCGAAATCATGCCGATCAATCCCTGAACACGTCGGGAAAAGAGGCGCGCGCAACGGCGACGTCGATGACCAGCAACGCCTCGTAGCTCTCCGGGTCGAACGGATCCTCTGCGGCAACCACCTCGCGGCCAAAGAGCCAGCTCAGACGCCCGGCGTCGAGATTGCCGCGTTCGAATGGCTGGTCGCCGAACTGTTCCCACAGCGCGGCCATGAACCCGGCGTCGGCGCGGCGGTCGGCGGGCTTGCGGTCGGCGCGGCGCTCGCGCCGGGAAATCGGCGTGACGCCACGGGGGTTGGCGCGGCGGATGGTAAACTGGAAATCGGTGCCGGGAAGGCGGCCGGGAAAACCGCGGTGTTTCAGCATGACCCTGCCTCCGGTCCGGCGCGGGTCAGGAGTGGCGGGACCGGAAAACCGACCGGTCCCGCGCTGTATTTACTTGTATTTGCCCGTGTGAGTCGGTTCGACTGAAATCGGCTCGGGCGCGACCACGACAAATTCTTCCTGGCGAGAATTGTCGCAGGCCGCAACGGCGCCAACAAAGGCAACCATTGCAAGGAATTTGATGCTCTTCGACATCTGGGTCTCCTGACTGAATGTATGAAACCAACAGGGCCAAACGACCCCGCCTGCCTCAACCTCGTGGTTACGGCCGCTATCCTGCGGCCTGCCCCAAGAATAGTCGGAAAGACGTCAGAAATATATCCGAACCGCGCCAAGTTGATGGCCTGTGACGGAGAAGCCTCAAAACCCAAAGTGGTTGAGCTTTGAGCCGCAACATGTTGTGGCATAGTCAAAACCCCTCCCAGATACAGCGCTCGCCTTCAAGGCGGTACGCTTCGAAAAACTGTGTTGCCTCGGGGTCGGACGCCCCGAATGTCACCGCCCGGTCAGACAGCGAAATCACCACCCGCGCCGGGTCCAGATCGTGGCGCGACAGATAGGGGACGGCCAGCGACTGGCACAGGTGGTCCATGTCGATGGCGCTGACGTCATAGCCGACCTTGCCCGCGTCGCTGCCGATACGCGGCGCGAGAAAGCGGAAGCGCACCCAGATCTCGCCGGGGGTGTTGTCGATCAGAACTTCGCTCAGGAACACGTCCTGCCCGGATGGAACCGGCAGCGATGGCGGCTCGTCCGCTGTCCGCTCGGCCTGTGCCAGGCCGGATTGCGCAAGGAAAACACCCAGAACAAGTCCGCAGCCCCGGCCCCTCCACGCGTGTCGGGCTCCTCCTGCCGGGGCTGCTGGCGCTGCGCCGATGGCGCGCGCTGTTCGTGTTCCGGTGGCGCGGATCATGGAGCGGATTCGTCCTTTGTGTCAAATGCTGCCGGAGAAACAATCTCGATCAGCTCCATATCGTCGGAATGACGGACCTCGCGGTGCCTGATGCCCGGCGGCTGCAACACGCAGGAGCCCGCGCGCAGGATATGCTCGCCCTGCCCCTCGTATTCGAAGGCAACCCAGCCACGGGTGACATAGACCATCTGGAAGTCCAGATCGTGGCTGTGCCACGCTCCGGGGCTTTCCATGCCGGGCACGGCGCGGATCACATGGGCGCCGAATTTGCCCTGTGTCGCGTCCTGAATGCCCAGGTCGCGGTATTCAAAAAACGCGCGCAGCCCCGCGCCGACGAAAGGGGAGTCGTCGGCGTGGGAAATGGTGAAGGCCTGATTTTTCCAGAGCTGGGTCATGGCATCCTCCGTAGGGTGGGGTTTCACCCCACCCATGCGGTCCCCGGCGCGGCAGCCCGGCCGGGGGCCTGTCACATTACAACGGAATGTTGTCGTGCTTTTTCCACGGGTTGCTGAGCTGCTTGTTGCGCAGCGAGGCAAAGGCGCGGCTGACCCGTTTGCGGGTGGACTGGGGCATGATCACCTCGTCGATGAAGCCCTTTTCGGCGGCGACAAACGGGTTGGCGAAGCGGTCCTCATAATCCTTGGTGTGCTGCGCGATCTTGTCGGCATCGCCGAGGTCGGCGCGGTGGATGATCTCGGTTGCGCCCTTGGCGCCCATCACCGCGATTTCCGCCGTGGGCCAGGCATAGTTGAAGTCGCCGCGCAGGTGTTTCGAGGCCATCACGTCATAGGCGCCGCCATAGGCCTTGCGGGTGATCACGGTGACCTTTGGCACGGTAGCCTCGCCATAGGCAAAGAGCAGTTTCGCGCCGTGCTTGATGACGCCGCCGTATTCCTGGCCGGTGCCGGGCAGGAAGCCGGGCACGTCGACGAAGGTCAGGATCGGGATTTCGAAACAGTCGCAGAAGCGCACGAAACGCGCCGCCTTGCGCGAGCTGTCGATGTCGAGACAGCCGGCCAGCACCATCGGCTGGTTGGCGACAACGCCGACGGTCTGGCCTTCGAGCCGGACAAAGCCGGTGATGATGTTCTTGGCGTAGTCTTCCTGGATCTCGTAGAAATCGCCTTCGTCCGCGACCTTGGTGATCAGCTCTTTCATGTCGTAGGGCTGGTTCGGGTTTTCCGGGATCAGCGTATCGAGCGAGGTCTCCACCCGGCCCGGTTCGTCGAAGAACGGGCGCACGGGCGGCTTTTCGCGGTTGTTGAGCGGCAGGAAATCGACCAGGCGGCGGACCTCGGCCAGGGCCTCGACATCGTTTTCAAAGGCGCCGTCGGCGACGCTCGATTTCTTGGTGTGGGTCGATGCGCCGCCCAGTTCCTCGGCGGTCACGACCTCGTTGGTGACGGTTTTCACCACGTCGGGGCCGGTCACGAACATGTAAGAGCTGTCTTTGACCATGAAGATGAAATCGGTCATCGCGGGCGAATAGACCGCGCCGCCGGCGCAGGGGCCCATGATCACCGAGATCTGCGGCACCACGCCGCTGGCCATGATGTTGCGCTGGAACACGTCGGCATAGCCCGCGAGGCTGGCGACGCCTTCCTGGATTCGGGCGCCGCCCGAGTCGTTCAGGCCGATCACCGGGGCGCCGTTCTGCACCGCCATATCCATGATCTTGCAGATTTTCTGCGCATGGGTTTCAGACAGGGACCCGCCGAAAACCGTGAAATCCTGAGAGAAGACATAGACCATGCGGCCGTTGATGGTGCCCCATCCGGTGACCACACCGTCGCCTGCAGGGCGCTGTTTTTCCATGCCAAAATCGGTACAGCGATGCGCGACGAACATGTCGAACTCTTCGAAACTGTCCTCGTCCAGCAGCAGGTCGATCCGTTCGCGGGCGGTCAGCTTGCCGCGCGCGTGCTGTGCGTCGATCCGTTTTTGACCGCCACCCAACTTGGCGGTTGCACGGCGGTCGTCCAGCTCGGAAAGGATGTCTTTCATGGCGATTGTCCCCTTTAAAATTTCGGCGGACCTTATAAGGTTCCGCCCCGGAGCCAAAGCGATTTCCGGCAAATTTGCAAAGCTTTGGCAATGGAATAGAAGCTAATTGAAAATTTGCTAATTAACGCGTTAACGCACGGTCCTGATGGACAGTCGCCGACCCGTAACTTAAGTCAGGAAAATGACCGGCGACCGTAACTCATCATTTCTCAAGCGCTCAGCGCCGCCGCATATCGGCACGCTGATCCTGGTCTCCGGCCTGTCGGCTTTGGGCATGAACATCCACTTGCCCAGCCTGCCCAACATGACGGAGTATTTCGGCACCAGCTACGGGATGATGCAGCTGTCGGTCTCGCTGTATCTTGCGACCAACGGCATTCTGCAAATCCTGATCGGGCCGGTGTCGGACATGATGGGCCGGCGCCCGGTCATTCTGGTCGGCATCGTTTTGTTCCTGCTGGCAACGATTGGCTGCCTGATGGCGCCGACGGTCGAGGTTTTCCTATTTTTCCGCATGTGCCAGGCGGTGGTCAGCGTCGGCATGGTGCTGAGCCGGGCCGCCGTGCGCGACATGTTCGACCAGGATCAGGCCGCCAGCATGATCGGCTATGTGACGATGGGCATGGCGGTGGTTCCGATGCTGGGCCCGGTTCTGGGCGGCAGCCTGGATCAGTTCCTGGGCTGGAAGGCGAACTTTTGGCTATTGACGATGATCGCCGCGCTGACGCTCGCACTGGTCTGGTTCGACTTTGGCGAAACCGCGCATAAATCCGGCAAGACACTGGTGCAGCAGTTCCGGGAATATCCCGAGTTGCTGACCTCGCCCCGGTTCTGGGGCTATTCGCTGGCTTGCGGGCTGTCTTCGGGGGCATTCTTTGCCTATCTGGGCGGGGCGCCGTTTGTGGGCACGCAGATCTATGGGCTGACGCCGGGGTGGCTGGGCGCTTATTTCGGCGCGCCGGCGGCGGGATATATCCTGGGCAATTACCTGTCGGGGCGGTTTTCAGTGCGGGTCGGGATCAACCGCATGGTGCTGTGGGGCGCGTTCATCTGTGCCTTTGGCGTGGCGTTGTCGCTGCTGCTGACCTGGATCGGGCTGAGCAACGCCGAGACGTTTTTCGGGCTGATGGTGTTTGTCGGGCTTGGCAACGGGCTGGCCATTCCCAATGCCACGGCGGGCGCGCTGTCGGTGCGACCGCAGCTGGCGGCGACCGCCTCGGGGCTGAGCGGCGCGATCATGCTGGGCGGTGGCGCGGCGCTGAGCAGCCTGGCGGGCGCGCTGCTGACGGTCGAGACCGGATCGCTGCCGCTGTTGACGCTGATGCTGGTGACATCGCTGCTGGGGGCGCTGGCGATCATCGTGGTGATCCGGCGGGAACGGCAGCTGGGCCTGTAGGGGCTTGCCGCAAAGGGTTTGCAAACCTACGGTGCCGATCAGCTAAGCTGCGAAGGTTGCAGCGCCCCGATCCGACGGAAAGACCCGCATGGCCACCCAGAAACTCTATGCCGGCGCCAAGCTGCGCGAAATCCGCACCCGTCTGGGGCTGACGCAAAAGGATTTTGCCGGCAAGCTGGGCGTGTCGCTGCCTTATCTGAACCAGATGGAGAACAACAACCGTCCTGTCAGCACGACGGTGGTGCTGGCGCTGGCGCAGGAATTCGGGCTGGACGTGACCGAGCTGAGCACCGGCGACAGCGAGCGGCTGGTGTCGGACATGCGCGAGGCGCTGGCCGATCCGGTGTTCTCGGACGCGGTGCCGCCGCTGGCCGACCTGCGGCTGACCGCCTCGAACGCCCCCGCGCTGGCGCGCGCGTTCATCGAATTGCACCGCAGTTACCGCCAGACCCATGAACGGCTGGCGTCGCTGGACGAGGCGCTGGGCCGGGAGGACGCGCGCATTCAGGCCAGCCCCTGGGAAGAGGTGCGCGATTTCTTTCACTATTGCGACAACTACATCGACGCCGTCGACCGCGCCGCGGAAAGTTTTGCGGCCTCGGGCGGCACCCCCGGCAAGATCCGCGAGGTTGCAATATCGGCGCTCGAAGACCTGGGCGTTCGGGTCGATCAGGCGGACATGGACCCGTTGCGGCAATATGATCCCGAGATCAAACATCTGCGCCTGTCGGCGCGGGCCGCACCGCAGACACAGGTGTTTCAGATGTTGCTGCAGATTGCTCTGCTGAAGCAGGACAAGCTGCTGGAGGCAACGCTGGATTTCGCGCGGTTTTACAGCGAAGAGGCCCGCACCATCGCCAAGATCGGGCTGGCCAATTACTTTGCCGGCGCGGCGCTGATGCCTTACAACCAGTTCCTCACTGCGGCGCAGGAGTGCCGGCATGACCTGGAACTGCTCGGCGCGCGGTTCGGGGCATCGGTCGAACAGGTCGCCCACCGGTTGTCGACGCTGCAGCGTCCCGGCGCCAAGGGCATTCCGTTTTTCTTTGTGCGCGTCGATCAGGCGGGCACCATCACCAAACGCCACTCGGCCACGCGGCTTCAGTTTGCCCGCTTTGGCGGGGCCTGTCCGTTGTGGAACGTGCACCGGGCGTTTGAAACGCCGGGGCGGTTTCTGCGGCAACTGGCCGAGACCCCCGACGGGGTTCGCTATATTTCCCTGGCGCGCGACGTGTCGAAGCCCGGCGGGTCCTTTGGCGCGCCCGTGCGGCGCTATGCCATCGCGCTGGGCTGCGAAGTCCGCCATGCCGGATCGCTGGTCTATGCCGACAATCTGGACGTGACCAACGCCAATGCCTTTGAACCGATCGGGATTTCCTGCCGGATCTGCGAACGCAAGACGTGCCACCAGAGATCTGTGCCGCCGCTGGAGCGGCGGCTCAGTATTGATACAAACCAGCGCGGGGTCCTGCCCTACGAGGTGAACTGACGCCACACGAACCGACGCGGCGGGCGAACCGGGCGCGGCGGGCACAAGAAAATTTCAAATTTTCTTGGCAATTTTCTTTGAAAGAAAATTGGGGCGGGGGTCAGCGGTCGGCCAACAGCGCCCAGATCTGATCCTTGAGCAGGCCGCGTTTCTTGCGCAGCTCGTTTTCGGCCAGGTCGTCCATCGGTTCCACGTTGGTTTCCGCCCGATGCACGGCGCGGTTCACCTCGTGGTATTCATCCGCGAGCTTGGCAAAATGCTGATCCGATTGCTTCAACTCATGCATCACATCGATCTTGTCAGGGAATTCCTCTGCCAATTCATGCGGGGTGTGAGACATCTGTTCGCTCCTTGTTTTTGTTAGTTGCGAGTCAGACTAGAATGCCTCTGCCCCCCTTCACTTTGACGCGGATCAAACCCCGCCCGCCGATGGCGGAAATTCCGAGGATCAGCGCTGTTTTTCCTGCCACGCGGGGTGGATCCATGGCTGGTCGTTTGCGGGGGGCAAGGCGGGGCGTCCCAGCAGGCTATCGGCAATCTTTTCGCCGACCATGATCGAGGGCGCATTGAGGTTGCCGTTGGTGATGCGCGGGAAGATCGAGCTGTCGGCGACCCGCAGGGCATCGACCCCGATCACCCGGCCCGCGGGATCGACCACCGCCTGGGGATCGTTTGCGCGCCCCATCCGGCAGGTTCCGCAGGGGTGGTACGCGCTTTCTGCGTGTTCGGCGATGAAGGCGTCCAGCGCCGTATCCGACTGTACGTCGTTTCCGGGTTGAATCTCGTGCTTGACAAAAGGCGCAAAGGCGGGCTGGGCAAAGATCTCTCGGGTGAGCCGGATGCAGGTGCGGAAATCCTCCCAGTCCTGCGGGTCGGACATGTAGTTGAAACGGATCACCGGCGCGTCCTGCGGCGCAGAGGACCGCAGCATGACGCAGCCCCGGCTGGCGGATCGCATGGGGCCGACATGGGCCTGAAACCCGTGCCCTTCGGCGGCGGCCTGGCCGTCGTACCGCACGGCCATGGGCAGGAAATGGTATTGAATGTCCGGGTAAGGCACCCCGGCGCGGCTGCGGATGAAGGCCGCGCTTTCGAACTGGTTCGATGCCCCCAGCCCCGTGCGTGTAAACAGCCACTGCGCCCCGATCCGCGCCTTGCTGAGCAGGTTCCAGTGCTTGTAGAGCGTGATCGGCTGCGTCGACGCCATCTGAATGTAGAGTTCAAGATGATCCTGCAGGTTGGCCCCGACGCCGGGACGGTCGGCCACGATGTCGATGCCGTGGCTGGCGATATGGGCCGCCGGCCCGATCCCCGACAGCATCAGCAGCTTGGGGGAATTGATCGAACTCGCCGCCACGACAACTTCGCGCCGGGCGCGGATGGTTTCGGTCTGCCCGCCGCGCCGGATCTCGACCCCGACCGCGCGGCCATCCTTGATCGCGACGCGGGTCGCGAGACCCCGGACCAGGGTGCAATGGTCGCGCTTGAGCGCCGGACGCAAGAACGCATTGGCGGCCGACCATCTACGGCCCTGCCAGACCGTCTGTTCCATCGGGCCGAAGCCTTCCTGCTTTTCGCCGTTGTAGTCCTCGGTCAGCTGGTAGCCGGCCTGTCGCCCGGCCTCGACAAAGGCCGCGAAGAGCGGGTTGGACCGGGGGCCGCGCGTCACATGCAACGGTCCGTCGTTGCCCCGCCATTGCGGATCACCGCCGTGGCCCATGTCGTGCCAGTTTTCCATCCGTCTGAAATAGGGCAGCACATCGGCATAGGACCATCCGTCGGCGCCACTGTCGGCCCAGTGATCGAAATCCATTGCGTGGCCGCGCACGTAGACCATGCCGTTGATGGACGACGAGCCGCCGATCACCTTGCCGCGTGGGCAGGCAAGCCGCCGGTTGTTCAGGTGCGGTTCCGGTTCCGTCCGATACCCCCAATCGTAGCGCGCCATGTTCATCGGATAGCTTAGCGCGGCCGGCATCTGGATGAAGGGGCCGGCATCGCTGCCGCCGTGTTCGATGACGATCACCGACGACCCGGCCTCGGACAGCCGGTAGGCCATGGCGCAGCCAGCGGAACCGGCGCCGACGATGACGAAATCGGCCTCCATGGCTCAGGCGCCTCCCGGTCGGGGGGCGGCGGACCCGATGGCAATCGTCGGATTTTGAGTATTTGCAAAGAGATGAAACATGGGTGGGCAGTCTTTTTGGTCAGGCGGCGCGCGGGGTGTCGGGCGGTTACTCTCCGCGTGGGAACCGCTGGCTGTCTTCCAGCGTGTTCAGGTCCATGTGGTTGCGCATGTAGCGTTCGGAGGCGCGTTGCAGCGGCTGGAAGTCCCAGGGGTAATAGCCGCCCTGGCGCAGCGCCTCGTAGACGACCCAGCGGCGGGCCTGGCTGGCGCGCACCTCGGCGTCGAAGCGGGCGAGGTCCCAGCGGGCCTCGGACTTGGCGCGCAGGGTTTGCAGGGTGCCCTGGTGCGCCGGGTGATCGGCGAGGTTTGTCAGCTCGTGCGGGTCGGCATCGAGGTCAAAGAGCTGGTCGGGGTCGAGCGCGCAGCGGGTGTATTTCCATTTGCCGTAGCGCAGGCTGACCAGCGGCGCATAGGAGGCCTCGGCGGCGTATTCCATCGCCACGGGCGTGTGGCGCTCTGCCCCCCGCGCGAGGGCGGTGAGGTCTTCGCCATCGGTCCAGGGCGTGAGTTCGGCAAGGTCGATGCCGGCCAGCGCGCCGAGCGTCGGGGTGACGTCGAGGGTGGACACGGGCGTGTCGATGCGGCCAAGCGGCAGGTCGGGGGCGGAAATCATCAGCGGCACCCGCGACGAGCCTTCGTAGAAGCACATCTTGAACCACAGCCCGCGTTCGCCCAGCATGTCGCCGTGATCGGAGACAAAGAGCACGATGGCCTCTTGCCGGGTGTCCTCAAGCACTTGCAGTATTTCGCCGATCTTGTCATCGAGGTAGGAGATATTGGCGAAATAGGCGCGGCGGGCGCGCTTGATGTGGTCGTCAGTGATGTCGTAGCTGCGCCAGTCGTTGGCGTCGAAAATCCGCTGCGCGTGGGGGTCGTGGTCGGCGTAGTCCATCGCCGGCACCTGCGGCAACAGGTGGTCGCAATCCTCGTAGAGATCCCAGTATTTGCGCCGCGCGACGTAGGGATCGTGCGGGTGGGTGAAGCTGACGGTCAGCGCCCAGGGGCGGTCATCGTTGCCACGCGCGAGGTCGTAGAGCTTGGCGGTGGCGTTGTAGGCGACCTCGTCATCGTATTCCATCTGGTTGGAGATCTCGGCCACCCCCGCGCCGGTGACGGACCCCATGTTGTGATACCACCAGTCGATGCGTTCGCCGGGTTTGCGGTAGTCGGGTGTCCAGCCGAAATCGGCCGGGTAGATGTCGGTGGTCAGCCGTTCTTCGAACCCGTGCAGCTGGTCGGGGCCGACGAAGTGCATCTTGCCGCTGAGGCAGGTGTAGTAGCCGGCGCGGCGCAGATGGTGGGCGTAGGTGGGGATGTCAGAGCGGAATTCGGCGGCGTTGTCGTAGACGCCGGTGCGCGAGGGCAATTGCCCGGACATGAAGCTGGCCCGGCCCGGCGCGCAGAGCGGGCTGGCGGTATAGGCATTGGCGAAGCGGGTGGAGCGCGCGGCGAGTTTCCTGAGGTTCGGCGCGTGCAGCCAGTCGGCGGGGCCGTCGGGAAACAGGGTCCCGTTCAGCTGATCGACCATCAGGATCAGGATGTTGGGCCGTGTCATGCGCGGGCTCCGGTCAGAAGATCGAGAACCGAAAACGCATGTTCGGTCGCCCGTTCGGGCGTTTCCGGGGCGTTCAGGGCGGCGCGGATGTAGAGCCCGTCGATCAGCGCAGTCAGGGTCGCCGCCGCCGCGGCCGGGTCATTGGTCTGGCCGCGCAGGGCATGGGACAAGTTCGACCGCAGACGGCTCTGATAAACCCGCCACAGCCGCAAGGCCTGAGGGTTGGTCTGGGCCAGCACATAAAACGTCATCCAGGCGGAAATCGCGCCGGGGGCAAAGCTGGCCGGTGAAAAGCTGGCGCGGATAATTGCCCTGGCACGATCCGCCGGACCGGACTGGGCCAGTTCACGCCGGACTTCGGTCCCGAAATCCGTCAGGATCCGGCGCATGGCGGCGAGGAAGATCTGCTCTTTGCCACCGAAATAGTGGTGCGCCAGCGCGCTGGACATGCCCGCCCTGCGGGCGATCTGGCTGACCGTCACATCCAGCGACCCGGCCGCGCCGATTTCCGCGATCGTTGCCTTGACCAGTGCCTCGCGCCTGACCGGCTCCATTCCCAATTTCGGCATCCGCGCCGTCTCCTGCTGATCACAGAGAGACGCTAAAAGCGGTTTATTGACTCGTCAATCAATAACCGTCAGTCGAGGCGGCGATAGTCCAGAAACCGCCCGGCCGGCAGGTACATCAATGTCATGTCCAGGTCGCCGACATAGGTGATCTGGTAACAATACTGCTCGCCGTTTTCCGGGTCGCGGGCATAGAGGTACGGGCCGTCGCCCTCGAATGCGTCGCACCATTCGCGCACGGCGATCGCCTCGGTCCCGGAGTAGTTGCCATCGTAATAGCCGATCCGCTCGGCCCCCAGAATGTTGAACTGGCTGGCGGGATCATCGACCGCGTACCAATAACCCTGCATCTGGTCGAGCAGACCGTCCGCCTCTGTCCAGGCGCGGGTGTCGACCTCGGACAGGACCAGTTCAGCGGTGGCATCGAAGACGCCAACCAGCTCTCCCTCGACCGAAACCGGGGTGCCGGGGTTGAGGTCCATCAGAAGCTTGAAGGCATAAGGGTTCGACCGCCCGTCGTCATAGGCAAAGAATTTGGTCGCATCGATGTAGAAGCTGCAATAGCCCGGATCGATATCGGTGTTGCAGCCCTGAAAGGTCGCGGCATCCGAGAAGGGTTCGCCATATTGTCCGGGTTCGGGCTCCTGCGGCGGTGCCGGGCGCGTCACGGCGGACAGGGCCACGTTGAATGCCTTGGCGGTCTTGCCGGTGTCGATCTTGGCAAACCGGTCCTTGCGGTGCCCTCGCGCCTCGCAGTCCTCGTCACCGACAATGGTAAAGGCATCCGACGTGGTGCAGAAAACGATATTCTCATCGTCGAAGACCCAGCCGGACGCCTTTGACATGATGTAGTAATACCGGCGGGTCAGATCGCCCTTGACCGGAGTTGCGCAATCGCCGGGCTGGATGTTCCACCAGCCCTCGGAAACCCAATCGTCCTGTCCCTTGTAGCCGATGGCGACAGTCTGACGGACCTCTGTATCATTGCAGACTTCCAGTTCCGCGTAGGCCGCGCACGGTATCCCAACCGTGACGGCCGCCCATATCCATTGCCGCATCTGCATCCCCCCCACGGCCAATACGGCCAATGCGGCAACCTACCTGCCGGCGCGCCGCTCTGGCAAGACGCGGGTCAGACCTTGGTCGCGGGCGTCGGTGGGGTAATGGCGCGGCGCTTCAGAACCGCTTCGCGCCAGGTGATGAACGTGACCGAGCCCAGGATAAGCGACCCGCCAAAGACCACCCAGACATCGACCGCCTCGTTAAAGACGATCGCGCCCAGCGCCGTGGCCCAGACCAGTTGCAGAAAGGTCACCGGCTGGGTCACGGTCATAGGGGCCGCGGCGAAGGCCAGGGTCATGGTGTAATGCCCCGCTGTGGCGAAACAGGCGACCCCGAAGAGGATACCGATTTCCGTCCATGTCGGCGTGACCCAGACGGCCCAGGCAAACGGAGCAAGCCCGACCGTCACCCAGATCGACAACATCGACACAACGACCGCCGCGTTCACCTCGTCGGCCAGAACCTTGGCCAGAATGTAGGAGCCGCCAAAGACCATTGCCGCGAAGAACATTGCGATATGGCCGGGGCTGACCTCGCGAAAACCCGGGCGCAGAATGATCGCCGCCCCCACCAGCGCGATCAAGACAGCCGCGATGCGGCGCGCGGCCAGTTTTTCGCCCAGGAACAACGCGGCGAGGATCGTCACATAGACCGGCGAGAGGTAGTTCATCGCCGTCACCTCGGCGAGAGGGATCTGGGTCATCGAGAAGAACCACAGCATGACGCCGCCCGCATGCAGAAGCCCGCGCAGGGAAAACAACCCCCACTGACGTTTTGTCAGATGGGTGTTCAGGATCGGCCGCAGCATCGGCAGCAGGAACACCAACCCGAGAAGATAACGCAGGAACGCCGCCTCTGCCGGCGGCACCCGTGGCCCCATGAACTTGACCAGCGCGGTGACGGCGACGAAAAAGACGCCCGTCAGCAGCATCCAGAAGACGCCGGCCAGGGGACGTGCGGAGAATTGGGTTGTCGCGGTCATGATGTCTGGTTCAACACCTATTTCATGGGGCAAACAACCCTTCACATGACAATTAGCTGCCCAACGCGGAATTTTCCTGACAACTATCAGGGAAGCGGTATGAATTCCTCGTCATCGCCGGGTGGAAGCCGAAAGCGGCCATGTTCCCAGTCTCCTGCCGCCCAGGCCTGCTTGGCCTCTTCGATTCGGTCCCGGCTGGAGGCGACAAAGTTCCACCAGATGTGGCGGGGTCCGTTCATCGTCTCTCCTCCGAGCGCCATGAGCCGGGCGCCGCGTTCGCCCGCCGTCACGGTGATCGCATCGCCGGGCCGGAATACCATCATGCGCCCGGCCTCAAAGACATCGCCGGCAATCGTCACGCTGCCCTGGGTGACATATAGGCCCCGATCCTCGTGATCATCCGGCAGCGGCAGCCGGGCGCCGGGTTGCAAGGTCACGTCGGCGTAAAAGGTTTCCGAATACATCGTCACAGGCGCGGTTTTGCCCCAGGCCGACCCCAGGATCAGACGTACGCTTTTGCCTTCGCCTTCGAGAAACGGCAAAGCGGCGCGGCCGTGATGTTCGAAACGGGCCTCGGTGTCTTCGTGTTTTTCGGGCAGCGCGATCCACGTCTGGATGCCGAACAACCGGCTCTGCCCGGCCCGCGTTGCGGCAGATGTGCGTTCGGAGTGCGTCACCCCCTGCCCCGCAACCATCCAGTTCACCTCGCCGGGATAGATCATCTGATGGGTGCCGATGGAATCGCGGTGTTCGAATTCGCCTTCGTACAGGTAGGTGACCGTGCCCAGCCCGATATGCGGATGCGGGCGGACATCAATACCCTGCCCGGTCAGAAACTCTGCCGGGCCGGCCTGGTCGAAGAAGATAAAGGGACCAACCATCTGGCGGCGCGGCGCGGGGAGCGCGCGGCGCACCTCGAACCCGCCAAGGTCGCGGGCGCGGGGGATGATGACGGTTTCGATACTGTCCAGATTACCCGCGTCGGGACAGGTGGGCTCAAGGCTCGGGTTCCAGCTCATTTTATCTCCTCCGCTGATGTCCCCTTTAACCTAGGGCGGATGACGCCCCACGACAGCCCCGGTCCCCGCACAGGAAATGTGCGTCACATCCAGATCAGCTTGGCCGCGATGGCCCACATGGTCAGGCCGACAACCGTATCCAGCGCACGCCATGCCGCCGGCCGGCGAAAAACCGGCGCCAGCAATCGCGCGCCGTAGCCCAACCCGAAAAAGAACACAAAGCTGGACGTCATGGCGCCCAGCGCAAAAGTGGCACGGTCCGGGTACTGGGCCGAAACCGACCCGATCAGAACAACAGTGTCGAGGTAGACATGCGGGTTCAGCCAGGTAAGGGCCAACACCGTCAGGAGCGCGCCCCTCAGGCTGGCGCCATCGGGTCCGTCCGTCGGCATCGCTGCGCCACCAACCCAGGCGGACCGGAAACTGCGGGCGCCGTACCACAAGAGAAACGCCGCGCCTCCCCACCGCATCAACGGCCCGAACCAGCTGGCCTTTTCCGCCAGCCCGCCAAAACCGGCGACGCCAGCCGCAATCAGAACCGCGTCCGAGACCGCGCAGGTCAGGCAGATCCAGAACACATTCTCTTGCCGCAGCCCTTGCCGCAGCACAAAGGCATTTTGCGCGCCGATGGCCAAGATCAAACCAAAGCCAAGAGCAAAACCGGGTACAAAAGACGTGAACATCGTGGACCTTCATTCTGTGGGTCTGGTTTGACTACAGCCCACGAAACCCGTAATCCAGTTAATCAGGATCATCCAGATTAAGGAAATCTAATGCAATTCGACCCGCATCACCTGTCTGCGCTCGCCTCGGTCCTGCGGCGTGGCAGTTTCGAGGCGGCTGCTGCCGAACTGCGCGTGACCCCTTCGGCCATTTCGCAGCGGATCAAGGCGCTGGAGGACAAGGTCGGCGCATCGCTGATCAACCGATCCAGCCCCTGCACCGGAACGCCACAGGGCGAACGGCTGGCCAAACATGCCGAAGACGTCGGCCTGCTTGAGGCGCAGCTGAGCCGAGAGCTGAAGCTGGACAGCGTATCAGGACCGCTGCGGCTGCGGATCGCGGTCAACGCGGACAGCCTGGCGACCTGGTTCGTGCATGCCATGGCGCAGGTGCCCGAGATTCTGTTCGACCTTGTCGTCGACGATCAGGATCACAGCGCCGACTGGCTGAAACGCGGCGAGGTGAGCGCCGCAATTTGTGCCAGCGGCAAACCGGCTGCGGGCTGTGACACCTACGCGTTGGGCGCGCTGTCCTATATCGCCACGGCTTCGCCGGATTTCATCGCGCGCTGGTTCCCCGATGGGGTCACGCCCGAGGCGCTGATGCAGGCGCCCTGCCTGACCTTTAACGCGAAAGATGCGCTGCAAAGAGACTGGATTCGCGAGAATCTGGGCGAAAAGCTGTCGCCGCCCACGCATTTTCTGCCCTCCACCCACGCCTTTGTCGATGCGGCCCGCGCCGGAATCGGGTGGGGCATGAACCCGGCGTCGATGGTGCGCGGCCCGATCCGCAACGGGCGGCTGGCGCCGCTGATCCCGGACAGTTCGCTCGAAGTTCCGCTGACATGGCGGGTCAGCCGGATCATGGCCACGCCGCTGGAACCGCTGACGCGCGCGGTCCGGTCCGCGGCGGCCAAGGCGCTGATCCAGCCAACCAAGTAGGCGAACCTGCGATTGCGCTTGCCAGCACAGCCCGGCGCGGCAATTCTGACGGCCAGGTGGACGCGGAATGGCGCACCCAAGGGAGGACTGTGGAAAATGGATCTGAATCTTGTCGGAAAACGGGTTCTGGTGACCGGGGCGTCAAAGGGTATCGGCCTGTCGATCGCCGAACATTTTGCCCGCGAGGGCACCCGTGTCACCCTGGTGTCACGCAGTGCAGACATGCTGGCCGACCGCGCCGCAACCCTGTCCGCCGCAACCGGAACCGAGGTGGATTACATCGCCGCCGACCTGTCGCAAGACAGCGAACGCGAGCGGTTGTTCCACGCGGCCCCGGACGTGGACATTCTGGTCAACAACGCCGGCGCCATCAAACGCGGACCGTTGGAAGCCATGAGCCTGGCCGAATGGCGCGAAGGATTTGACCTCAAGGTCTGGGGCTACATCCACCTGTGCAAACTCTATGTGCCGAAAATGACCGACCGGGGGTCAGGCACGATCGTCAATATCATCGGCATGGGCGGGCGGGCGACCAAACCCGGCTATATCATCGGGGCCGCAGGCAACGCCGCCCTGATCGGATTTACAAATGCGATCGGTGCGGCCACACCGCGCAACAACGTGCGCGTTTTTGGTATCAACCCGGCGCGGACCCGGACCGATCGCATGACCGAGGGTTTGAAACGGCAGGCCGCACTGGAATTCGGGGACGAGGAATTGTGGGAAGACCTGCTGAACCCCGATCATTTCCCCTTTGGCCGCCCCAAGGCCCCCGAAGAGGTCGCGGCACTGACGGTCATGCTGTCATCGCCGCATGTGCAATACCTCAGCGGTACGGTCATCGACATGGACGGTGGCGGACAATACGCATCCTGATCCCGCGCTGCGGAAGGGCCTTGCCCCTTTGGCCTGCCTGTTTGGTCCAGCCCCCCGCGCCCTGGCGCGCAGGGCCACGGGCCGGATCAGGGACGCACCCGTGAAACGAAGGCTGCGGTGATCGCTAACGGCGATAGGCCTGATCCAGATGTTCCGGATCCGCGCCGGCAAAATATCGCGCCAGCGTCCAAAGGTTGCGCGCCCCGCGCCGCAACCAGCCAGACTTGCGATAGCGATCCGGGCTGGTGACCGCACGTACCGGCAGCGCCGTCAGCGGTTTTTTCAGCGCCCGCGCCAGTGCCACGTCTTCCATCAGGGGCTGGTCGGGATACCCCCCCGCACGACGATAGTCGGCCGTGCGCACCAGCAGCCCCTGGTCACCATAGGGCAGACCGAACAAACCGGCCCTCAGATTGGCCCATCCCGCGACCAGGGCCGGCATGATCCCCGTCGCCCGAAACGCGAGCTGGAAATAGGCCGTCCCGGCATCACGGGAATGAATGTGGTCCAGCACCACCTGCGCCCAACCGGGATCCAGAACCGTATCCGCATGCAAGACCATCAACCAGCGCCCGCGCGCCGCTTCGCCCGCGCGCCGCAATTGTCCACCGCGCGAGGCGGCCCCCTTGATCAGCTCCGCACCGGCGGCCTCGGCGATCCGACAGGTGGCGTCATCGGACCCGCCGTCGGAGATGATGACCTCGCGGATCAGCCCGGCGGGAAGCCCTTCCATCAGGGCACCAAGGCATTGAGGAAGGGAGCCCTCGGCGTTCAGCGTCGGGATTATTACGGTTATTTCAGCAGTCAACGCGCGCATTTCCTGTTCAAAGCTGGCCGCCTACCTATATCAAAGAGCGAAAAATGCAAGGAATCGATCATGAGCGCACGCCGCATCCTGCGACTGTCGGGCAAGGATACAGAGCACTTTCTGCAGGGCTTGATCACAAATGACATTGGCGGACTTGCCAATGGGCTGGTTTATGCGGCCCTGCTGACACCGCAGGGAAAGTACATTGCCGACTTCTTTCTCGCCCGCCACGGCGACGATATCCTGCTGGACGTGGCCGAGACATCGGCGGACGATCTGGTCAAGCGGCTGAGCATGTACAAACTGCGCGCTGACGTCGCCATTGCGCCGTCGGGGCTGAACCTGCAGCGCGGAACGGGACCGGCGCCGGAGGGCGCCCTGCCTGACCCACGGCACCCGGACATGGGGTGGCGGGCGTATACGGCCGCACCCGAGGCGGATGACGGCACCGACTGGGATGCGATCCGGGTGGCCCATTGCATCCCCGAAACAGGGGTCGAGCTGACTTCGGACAGTTACATTCTGGAAACCGGCTTTGAACGGCTGAACGGTGTCGATTTCCGCAAAGGGTGCTACGTCGGACAGGAGGTCACCGCCCGGATGAAGCACAAGACCGAACTGCGCAAGGGGCTGCAACGGGTCACCGTCTCGGGCGCGGCCGACAGCGGAACCCAGATCACCGCAGACGGCAAACCGGCTGGCACGCTTTTGACACGAGCCGGCGACAGGGCCATCGCCTATCTGCGGCTCGACCGGGCAACGGGAGAGATGCGCGCCGGCGATGCGACGGTTGCGCTGGTATCGCCCGACAGTTGACATTGGACGGGTCGCGCGGGACTCTGAAACGGCAATACTCCCGCCGTTGCAAGGATCGCATCATGAAACAGGTCCTGTTCGCGTTTTGGCTTGGGTGCCTGACCGCCACGCCCGCCCCGGCCGAAAATCAGGCCGAATTCCCCGGCCGTATCGAAGCCCTGCGCCAGGCTGATGTGGCGAATGCCGTGGCCAGCATCGTGACCGAGATCCATTTCGCACCGGGTCAATTCGTCAGGCAAGGTGACCCGTTGTTCACCCTCGACGCGACGGATTTCCAGCTGCAACTGGACACCGAGCGCGCCAACGTTTTGCGGGCCGAGGCGACCCTCAAATCGGCCGCCGCGGATTTCGAGCGGCTCAGCCAGCTCAAGGAACGCGGATCGGCGACCGGGGTGCAGGTTCTCAAGGCCGAGGTCGCCCGCGCCTTTGCCGACGCCGTGCGTGCCGAAACACAAGCCGCCTTGAAGGCCGCGGAAACCGACCTTGAGCGCACCGTAATTCGCGCACCGATTTCCGGGGTGATCGGTATCCCGCAAGTGCGCGTGGGCAGCTATGTGAAGATCGGGCGGGGTCCCCTGGCCAATATCATCGCACTGGACCGGGTTCGCCTGTCATACGAAATTCCCTATGTGCAGCGGGTTGATGAACTCGATATCGAGGACATGCGGTTCCCGCTGAGCCTGCTGGACCGGGTGGTGTTGAACATCCGCATCACCGACGGCTGGATGTATTCAGAACAGACCCGGCCCGACAACGTGTCGGCCACCGTCGACAGCGCCACAGGCAACATGACGATCTGGGCCGAACTGGCCAATCCGATGGGCCAGTTGCGCCCCGGCATGCGGGTCACGGTCCTGCCGCAGATCAAACCGGCGCCGACCGGAGACTGACGCCGCGCAGCGGTCCGCCACCAAACCGCTTGCTCCTGCCGGTCTGCTGCGCCACCATCGGCGCATTGCCCCGGAACGAAAAGGCGTCGCGACCGTGCTGCAACTTTATTCCGCGATTTGGCGGGTCAGTGGACGCCGACAAATCCTTTTGATCGTGCTGTCGATCGCCATCGCGGCGCTGGCGGCGGTGCCGCTCAACTTTCAAAAGGAAATCGTCAACCTGCTGACTGAGAAGAAGCTGGCCATTGCCGAGCTGTTCTGGCTGGGGGCCGGGATGATGGCGGCGATCCTGTTGAGTCTGTTGCTGAAATGGCTGATGGGGTTTCGGTCGGGTGTTCTGGGCGAAGACATCGTCCGGCTGATCCGGGCGCGGCTGCTGACCGGCCCCGAAGATGGCCGGCCTCAACAGGCGGTACCGGTCGGTACCCTATCGACCGCGATTTCAGCCGAGGCCGAGGAATTGGGAAAGTTCGCCGGCAGCGCCTTTTCCGAACCTGTCGTGCAGATCGGGACCCTGATCAGCGTCATCGGCTTTATCGCGGCGACCCAGCCGGGGCTGGGGGTGATCGCGCTGGCGATGATCCTGCCGCAGATCGTCGTGGTTCTGGTGTCGCAGCGCAAGGTGAACGAACTGGTGGCCCGGCGTGTCCATATTCTGCGCGGCGCCACGAACAAGCTGACATCGCAGGATCTAAGGGCCGCCGAGGCGGCGGTTCTCGCCGATTTCGACGAGATTTTCGAAACCCGCCGGGTCATGTTCATCTGGAAACTGTCCGCCAAGTTCCTGCTGAGTTCGATCAACGGCATCGGTACCGTCAGCGTGCTGATGCTGGGCGGCTGGATGGTTCTGCACGGGCGCACGGATGTCGGCACCGTTGTGGCCGCGACGATGGGGTTGGGCCGCATTCAGGGGCCGACGGCCTTTCTGATCGCCTTTTATCGCCAGGTCAGCGCCAACCGGGTCAAATACGATCTGCTGCGCGGGTTGTTCGACACCAAGGGCTCGCAGGTCTGACGCTCAGGCCCCGGCCGCGCCACGCAGGTATTCGCGCGCTTCCTCGCCGCTTTCGAAAATATGGGGCGCGGCGTGTCGTTTTAGCGTCTCGCCCAGTTTCATCCGCATGAAGGCGCTGCTGGAATAGCGCGAGACGCGGTCATAGAACCGGTCTTCGAGACCGGCCACCAGCGCGGCATAGGCCTCTTGAACATCGTCGTCGATACGGGCGCCATCATAGTTCACGATCACATCGACCGGCCGGTCGAGCGGGGTGCAGATCTCTTCGACGCGCGCCTTGATCCGGTGTAGATCGGTCTGATCGCGAATGCGCAGCTTTTCAAAGTTGATGAACAGGCGGTGAGTACCGGGGTCAAAGGCGATGCGGTCTTCGAGATCCAGGTGCAGCAGGTCCGTTTTCAGCCCCATCGGATCGGTGGAGAAAATCCGCGCGTCCATCTCGACCACTTCGCCGATCTCGGGCGCAAACCCCATCTGGTCGACAATATCGCGTTGCAGGTCGATACCCGGCGCGATTTCCGTAAGGCGCAGCCCGTCGGGTGTCAGTTCGAACACGCATCGTTCGGTGACGTATAGTATCGCCTTGCCCTGGTCGGCGGCCAACTTGCCGGCAAAGGTGATCTGTTCGACGCGGTCACGGAATTTCTGCGCGCGACCTTCGCGGGCAATGGCGACACGCCCGCCGTCAAGGGCCAGGTCCAACCCGCCGGCGGTGAAGGTGCCGGCGAACACAACCTTGCGGGCGTTCTGGCTGATGTTGATGAAACCGCCCGCTCCGGCCAGCCGTGGCCCGAACCGCGATACGTTCACGTTGCCGTCGCTGTCGGCCTCGGCCATGCCCAGCACCGCCAGATCCAGTCCGCCCCCGTCGTAAAAGTCGAACTGCTGATGCTGAGGGATGATCGCGTCGGTGTTGATCGCCGCCCCGAAATCGAGGCCGGAGGCCGGTTGCCCGCCGATCACGCCGGGTTCCGCCGTCAGCGTCACATGATCCAGCAATCCTTCTTCGCCGGCCACGGCGGCCACCCCTTCGGGCATCCCGATCCCGAGGTTGACGACCCCGTTGACCGGCAATTCAAACGCGCACCGCCGGGCGATGATCTTGCGCGCGTCCAGCGGCATCGCCTTGGACGATCCTTCGGGTGCGCGAAAGCGCCCGGCGAAGAGATGCGAATACTGGGTTGCGTAGGTCTGCATATGGTGGTCCGCGTCCGCCACCACCACGGCATCCACCAGGGTGGCCGGCAGCGCCACTTCGCGCGGGTTCAACGCGCCCTTGGCCGCGAGCCGTTCGACCTGAACGATCACGACCCCGCCGGAATTGCGCACGGCCATCGCCTGCGCGAGGTTGTCGATGACCAGCGCCTCGCGTTCCATGCTGACGTTGCCCGCCGCGTCCGCCGTGGTGCCACGCAACAAAGCCACATCTATGGGGAACGCCTTGTAAAACAGGCTTTCGCGGCCGCCGATCTGTACGAGTTCGACCAGGTCCTCGACCGTTGCGGCGTTGATCCGCCCGCCGTCCTGGCGCGGATCGACAAAGGTGCCCAACCCCACATGGGTCAGCGTGCCCGGCTTTCCGGCGGCGATATCGCGATACAGATGGCTGATCACGCCCTGCGGCAGGTTATAGGCCTCGATGCGGCCCTCGGTGGCCAGTTTCGCAACCTTTGGGATCAGCCCCCAATGTCCGCCCACGACCCGGCGCAACAACCCGTCGTGCCCCAGGTGGTTCAACCCCCGATTACCACCGTCCCCCTGCCCCGCCGCGAACAGCAGCGTCAGGTCGCGTGGTTCGCCGGTGTCGAGAAACCGCGCCTCGAGCGCGGCCAGCAGAGCGTCCGGCACGCCGATACCGACAAAGCCGGATGTGGTTACCGTGTTGCCGGACGCCACCAAACGGGCTGCGTTCTCGGCCGAAATGATCTTGTTGCGCATCGCCTCTCCTCCGCAGCCCGAGACTAGCGTCGAGGGGCGGGCGTTCAAAGGTGAAAGGATGCCGCGCGTTCAGGCGGAATTTTGCGTCGCCGCGTCACCGGAATGTTGCATCCGCATGATTTGCCCCGGCATCAGATACTGCCGCCTGATCTCTGAAGGATCCGCCTGATGACCCATTTCACCGAACTGGCACATACGGTTTCCCTGACCGCCGCAGCCCTGTCCGCGTTGGCGCTGGCGGCGCTGCTGGCGGCCAACCTGGTACGCCCGTCGCTGGGCATGTGGCCCGCCGCGCCCGACACGGCCCCCGTGCGCCATCATCTGATCTTTGGTCTGTTCCGGCTTTTCTGTGGCGCCACCATCGCATTCGCCCTGACCGGGATCGCGGTAAACGGCTGGGGCCACTGGCCACGCTATGCGCTGGGTCTGCCGCTGATGGTCGCGGCCTTTGGGGTGACCTTGTGGGGTTACCGTTTCCTGGGGCTCGACAACACCTATTGCGACCGCAGCGGATTGGTGACGGGCGGGATCTATGCCTATTCCCGCAATCCCCAATATGTCACCTCAGTCCTCGCAACGATCGGCCTGGGCGTCACCGCCGGGTCGACACTCACCCTCGTGCTGGCGGGGGTGCTGTTCCTGCTCTACTTTCTGTTTGTCCTGAACGAAGAGCGCTGGCTCATCCACGGCTATGGCCGTGCCTTCGTGCGGTACATGCGATCCACGCCGCGTTTTATCGGGCTGCGCAGCCTCATCCGGTTTCGGCGCGAAGTCCTGAAGACGACCTAGACCCGGCATCAAAAAAGGGGGCCGCCCGGCCCCCTGTGTCTTTGACGTGCAGCAGCGCGTCAGGCGCGTTCGGAGTATTCCATCGTCTCGGTGTTGACGATGATCATCTCGTCCTGGCCAACGAAGGGCGGCACCATGACCTTGACCCCGTTATCCAGAACCGCCGGCTTGAACGAATTCGCCGCTGTCTGGCCTTTGACCACCGGCTCGGTCTCGACGATCTTGCAGGTCACCTTCTGCGGCACCGTTGCGTTCAATGCCTCGGTTTCGTGGAATTCCACAACGATGGTCATGCCGTCCTGAAGAAACGGCCGCCGGTCGCCGAGAATCTCGGCCGGCAGTTCCACCTGGTCATAGGTTTCGGTGTCCATGAAGGTCAGCATGCCATCGGACTCGAACAGGAACTGCATATCCTTTTGCTCAAGCCGGACCCGTTCGACCTTGTCCGCGCTGCGGAAGCGTTCGTTCAGTTTCGACCCGTTGCGCAGGTTGCGCAGTTCGACCTGGGCAAATGCGCCGCCTTTTCCGGGCTTTACATGGTCCACCTTGACGGCGGCCCAAAGGCCATCGTTGTGTTCCAGAACATTGCCGGGGCGGATTTCGTTTCCGTTAATCTTGGGCATGACATAAATCCTTCACACGTGGTTGATGCCGCAGTTTGCGCCCCTATATCTGGCGGGAGTAAGGCTGGCAAGACAACGATATGTCGTGCTGCACATGCAGAAAGCCATGCAAATTCTGCATAAGTGCTATGCGATAATGGGGTATCCGAATCGAATTGGATAGGTCATAAGGAACGCCACGCCGAAAATTGCAAGAGCAAGAAAAACAAGGGAAACGAGATGAAAGATTTCGTTGACGGCACCGCCTATAATAACGAACAAGGCAACCGTGCACGTAAACTGTTTGCGGCCGTGGTATTGGCCGCGCTGGATGATGCCATTGCTGACGACAAGAAATATGGCAATGGCCCCGAGCAGATCGCCCGCTGGGCCCGGTCGCGCGACGGTCGCGAGGTGCTGAGCTGTGCCGGTATCGACCCCAATGAACGTGTCGTCAGCGGTCTGATGGAATTTGTCGGTCGTGGTGTGCGCACCTCGGTCGCCCTGTCGCGCGAAGAAAGCGAACGCCGCAATGCCGCACAGCAGGCCGAAGCCGCCTAAGGACGACCTGCTACACGCCAAAAGACGCGCCTTTGTGGGCGCGTTTTTTGTTCTCTGACCGGGGGTTAAAGCGTGGCGCGTGCGATCATGATCCAGGGCACCGGCAGCAATGTCGGCAAGTCGCTGATCGTGGCGGGTCTGGCGCGGGCCTTTGTCCGCCGTGGTCTGCGCGTGGCGCCGTTCAAACCGCAAAACATGTCGAACAACGCTGCGGTCACTGCGGATGGCGGCGAAATCGGGCGTGCGCAGGCGCTGCAGGCACGCGCCGCCGGCTTGCCCCCCGCCACCGACATGAACCCGGTGCTGTTGAAACCGGAAAGCGAGACCGGCGCGCAGCTGGTCGTGCGCGGGCAGCGTGTCGGCCGCCAGGACGCCGCGCGATACCAGCGCGACAAGGGCGCCCTGCTGGCGCAAGTGCTCGACAGCTTTGACACGCTCTGCCGCTCGGCGGATCTGGTGCTGGTCGAGGGGGCCGGCAGCCCGGCTGAAACCAACCTGCGCCGGGGTGATATTGCCAATATGGGGTTCGCCCGCGCTGCAGGCGTGCCGGTGGTCCTGGTCGGCGACATCGACCGGGGCGGTGTCATCGCGCAGATCGTCGGCACGCAGGCAGTTCTGGACTCGGGGGACCAGGCGCAAGTCGCGGGATTTGCCATCAACCGGTTTCGAGGCGACCTGCGCCTGTTCGACGAGGGCCGTGACGACATTTCCCGACGCACCGGCTGGCCCTGTCTGGGGGTGATCCCGTGGTTTCACGACGCCTGGCGTCTGCCCGCCGAGGACATGATGGATCTGGTAGACGGTCCCGCCCGGCCATCGGGCAAGCTGCGCATCGTGGTGCCACGCCTTCCGCGCATGGCGAATTTCGACGACCTCGATCCCCTCAGCAACGAACCCGATGTCGCGGTCGACATCATCGCGCCAGGTCAGGCGCTGCCGGGGGATGCCGATCTGGTGCTGATCCCGGGCAGCAAATCCACCCGCGCCGATCTGGCGTTCCTGAGACACCAGGGATGGGACATCGACATACAGGCGCATCTGCGACGGGGCGGCCACGTGATGGGGTTGTGCGGCGGCTACCAGATGCTCGGGCGCGAGATTTCCGATCCGCACGGAGTCGATGGCGACCCCGGCACCGATGCCGGGTTGGGGTTGCTGGACGTGTGCACCGCGATGTCGGAGCACAAGCAGGTGCAACTGCGCGAGGCGACCGCTCTGCCCGGCGGAGAACCCCTGAGCGGTTATGAAATCCACATGGGCCGGACATCGGGGCCCGATTGCGATCGCGGCTGGCTGTCCGTCGATGGCCGACCCGAGGGCGCCGCCTCGGCAAATGGCCGGGTTCGTGGCAGCTACCTGCACGGCATTTTCAGTTCGGACGCATTCCGCGCCCGCTTTCTCGCGGACTTCGGGTTGGCATCGACATTGGAATACGACACCGACGTAGAGGCCACGCTGGACGCTCTCGCCTCTCACCTTGAAACCTATCTCGATCTGGATCTGTTATTGGAGCTGTCGACCGCCCCAAGGCGGAACGCCGGTTAGTCCAGTTCCTGCGCGGCCAGCGCCCGGTGGATCTCGCGCCGAACCAGCTTGCGGACATTGCGGGTGATCCGCTCGCCCAAAGCGCCCTGAAGCTCTTGCCGGACAATATCAGAAACCAGCTCCCGCAGGCTTTCCTCGTCCAGTACGGCTTCGTCCAGATCGCTCAGGCCGCTCTCGTCGCCGCGCGCCTGCGCCTGTGTTTCGGCCTCGTGGTCGCGCCACGCCATCGGGGCCACATGAACGGTACCGGCATAATCATCGCCGACTTCGCCGTCCGGCTCCCACTGGTCCTTGGTCTGTCCGATTGCCGCTTCCAACGCTTCGATCTTTGCGCTCAGGCTTTCGGCGCGCGCGCTATGAGAAAGCGTTTCCACTTGCTCCGGCGCTGCGATGGTTTCGTCGGTGTGCGGCTCGCTCAGGCTTTGCAGATCCTGCCAGACCTGATCGTCGGAGTCCTCGGCAACAGCCTCCGTCTGGGCAAGGTCCGCCGTTTCGATCTCGGGCCCGGCATCCTCGGATTCGGGCAGCGCGTCGTCGCTGTGCGTCGCCTCGATCTCTTCGGCATCGTCATAAACGACGTCAGCTTCCTCGATCTCAACCACGTCCTCTTCGTCGCCGGCCTCGACCGGCGGTGCCTCGGCCGCATCCAGGCTTTCTTTCGGGTCCTCAATGTCGTCGTCTTCGACAACCGGGGACTGCGCCGCCTCGAACAGGGTCGCTGTCGGATCCTGCCAGGGGGCCTCGTTGTTCTGGTTGCCCGCGTCTTCGTCGACAACTTCGATCGGATCAGACAGGGTCAGGGGTTCTGTCACCGTCTCGACCGGCGCGGTTTCGGGCTCGGCACCCTCTGCTTCCGGTGCGGGATCGTCAGTGACCGGCTCTTCGACCTGGGCGTCCTCGACCGGATCGTCGGCCACACGCAGAGCGGGCGTCAGCACCAAACGGTCGCTGCTACGCGGTGTCCCTTCCGGCTTGGCGCGTGTTTCCAACCGCGATTCCTCGCTCACCAGCCGGCGAATCGACGAAAGCACATCTTCAATCTGGACGTTCGTAACGGGGTCGGACATTTATTGTTTCCACTCTCACCTCAGGCCCAAGAGTAGCCTGCGTCAGAGATTCACACAACCGATAGCAAGAATTGTCATTTCTTGCCCAGTGCTTTCATGACACGGTCCAGGTCCTTGCTTTGCTTGGAGACCTGCGCCGGCGCGTCCTTCACCAGGTTGTAATACAGCGTCGGATCATAGATCTGCACCGCCAGCCCCAGCTGCTCGGCCGTCAGCAGGCCTTGGGTGGCCAGCAACTCGTAAGCGGCCAGCGACCGTTCCACCCGCGACGAAACCTCGGCGATACGGGCGTTCAGGAGTTCCTGTTCAGCCGTCAGCACGTCCAGTGTCGTCCGCGCGCCCAGCGTGGCTTCCTCGCGGATCCCCTGAAACGCCACATCGGCGGCCCGCACCCGCTCGGTGCTGGCTGTCAGGCTGGCCTCGGCCACCAGCGACCGGGCGTAGGCGTCCTGCACATCCTGCACAACGTCGCGCTGCACCGTCAGCAGGCTGGCCCGCGCGGCGTCACGGGTCGCCATCGAACGGCGCAGCAACGCCGC
This sequence comes from Seohaeicola saemankumensis, assembly GCF_020171285.1. Lineage (GTDB taxonomy): Bacteria > Pseudomonadota > Alphaproteobacteria > Rhodobacterales > Rhodobacteraceae > JAIUZI01. The sequence goes on along the minus strand of NZ_JAIUZI010000001.1, from coordinate 139,562 downwards.
CAGCCGGCCGCCCGAATAGATGTTCTGCGAGAAATTCAGCGAAACCGAGGAGGAATTGGAATACAACGAAGAGCCCAGATCCTCGGTCACGCCCACATCGGCGCGCAGCGACGCACTGGGGCCAAGATCCTTGGAGGCCGCCAGAACCGCCAGTTCGGTCGATGTGACCTGATGCTGAACCTCGAGAATCGACGGGTGATTGCGCACGGCCAGATCGCGGGCCGACTGAACAGAGGCCGGACGTTGCGGCAGGCGCGGCTGCCCCGCCAAACGACCGGGCGCGTGCCCCACCGCATTCGCGTATTCCGAGTTGGCCTTGGCCAGTTCGCCCCGGGCATCCGACAGGTTGGCGCGGGCCGCGGCCAGACGCGATTCCGCCAGCGCCACGTCGGTCCGGGTGACTTCGCCCACCTCGAAGCGATCCTGCGCCGCCCGCAGTTCCTCGCCGAGCAACCCGACGTTGCTCTCGCCCAAGGCGACGTTTTCGGTTCGCAGCAACACGTTCAGATAGGCCGCGACCGCGCGGAACAGGATCTGCTGTTCAATGCTGATCAACCGTTGCCGCGTCGCCAGAACGCTTTCCTGTGCGGCCTGCCGCGTCAAACGGCTGGATCCGCCGTCGAACAACAGCCACTGAAGGGTCAAACCGGTAAAAACATCCGACGTCTTCGTCTGGTTGATGAAAATGCCACGGGATTCGTTGTTCACGCCCTGCAGCCGGATCGTCCAGTCGATGACCGGGCGCAGCGCTGACAATGCGATGGCGGCATCTTCGTCCGCAGCCCTCAGCAGGGCTCGGTTCTGTTCCAACAGTCCGCTGGTGTTGTAAGCCCCGATCATCGCGTCGGCGATGTTGTCGGCGCTCGCCTCGCGGGATCCGACCGTGCCCAAGGCCAAACAAACACCGACCGCCAGACCGGCCGGCCTCAACAAAGATTTCAGTCCTGAAGATACTGCCCTGTGCATCGCGATCACTCCGCCGCGCTGATTTAGCCGTCAGCGCATTTCATCTGCTCTGCTCGGCAGTATCTCTGACAGGGGGCGGAATGCCAAGGTCAAAGGGCAAAAACCTGCCGCTTTTCGAACCCCGGGATGACCGGCGCACCCGCGTTGAATTCAAAGCGCCAGGAAACCGTCGACCCTGATTTGTACCCAATGCGGACCTCACCCAGGTCGCCATCCATAAAGATGCAGGCGATCCGCCCGCCATCCTTCAGCTGGTCCAACAGCGAATCCGGCAGCTCGCCCACGCCACCCTGCACCAGAATGACATCATAGGGTCCGTGCTCCGCTGCGCCGTCAACAAGCGATCCGGTGTGCGAAATGACGTTGTCTGCGCCGACCTCGGACAGCAATGCAACCGAGTCGCCCGCCATCTTCTCATCGTCTTCAAGGGCGACAACCGCCTCGGCGAACCGTGCCACCACGGCCGAGGAATAGCCGTATCCACAACCGACATCCAGCACCAGCTCATCGCCCGAGACATCCAGCGCGTCGAGGATCTTGGCAAGGGTACGCGGATCCAGCATGACGCGCCCGCCCCCCAGATCCAGGTCCTTGCCCGCATAGGCGGCATCCTTCTGGGCATCAGGCGCAAACAGTTCGCGCGGAATGCTCAGCAGGGCGTCGATAATCGGGTATTTCGTCACGTCAGACGGCCGAATCTGGGTGTCGACCATCATACGGCGCCGGGCAGCAAAGTCTGTCATGTTTCAACTCGTTCTTTCGGTTGGTCTGTTGGCTTTTGCCACATCCCCGCCCCCCCGGCAACAAGGCTCGGCGCGAAATGACGCCGCACGGCCGCCGCCCGGGTGCGGCCAAACGACAATGGCAACCGAAATCATCCCGTAACCGGCGCCAGCAGGATCAAAACGACACGAGACCCGTCGGCCCGGCAAGAGCCGATGACCGGCGGATGCTCAGCCAGTGGCTTTTCGACTGCTCCCGATGACATCTCATGGCCTCCAATGCCATTCGCGCCATCAGGCAGACGCCACGAGACACCGGAAAAGCCCAAAAGCCCGTCCACATCGCCTGTCGCGCTCCGCGCGCGAACCGCCTGATATCGCGATCCCGCACCTCAGAGAATGCGGGCTGGACAAGCTCTTCAAAAACGTAAATAAGAGCGGTTGGACGGGATCGGGACCGGATCTAGAACCTACAAATTCTTGAGTCACCTCCATTCTCCGTCCGTCTCGGAAATCACCGTTGGCCGGCGATTTCACACCACAGAGGCGAGTTGGCGGAGTGGTGACGCAGCGGATTGCAAATCCGTGTACACCGGTTCGATTCCGGTACTCGCCTCCAAATTTTTTCAATGACTTATCCGAAATAGACCTGCTCAAGAAGCAACGTCAGTCTCTTTTTAGTCTCTTTGATCAACTGCGTTTCCATGGACCGAGATGTTCTGCGTTGGACACCGCCAATGCTCTCAAAACCGTGCTTTCAGGTCGAGAACCGGCTCCAGATTCGCGCAAAAGCTGGTTTCGGGTTAGACTCCGACAGCGAGGTGGAAACTTCTGTGGCGTCCGATGACCGTCGAGGAAAACACCCGCCTCGATCAAGAGACGGGTGTGGTTTGCATTCGCGATCTTCGGAAACGGCTATCGTGGCTCTCGCTCAATACTCGCTTGCCAGCATCACCGTCAGCACCCTGCAAGTGATCTCTGGGTTGGCGGCGTCGGGCGAGTGGTATTTGAGCTCCCGGTCGAAATAGTCGATTTTCCAGAATATCCTTTCGTCCTGGCAATCGAACGCCCCGAAGTCATGCTCGCCGCGCGGGTCGTTAGCTTCGGAGAAGCTGTCGAACGCGGCGATGGTGGCCATGACTCGGGGCGGTGCATCTTCGCCAAGGGCGCGGATGCCTTCAGTTATCACGACGGTTCCGTGCTGGACATCGCCACGGCGGAACGCGTCGTTGAGGCGGCGGATGCGTTTGGTGCGGTAGGCCTCGTCCACCTCCCAAGCCAGCCGCGTGTCGCCGCCGCAGGCTTCGCAGTGGGCCTCATTGAAGATCGCCTGCAGTTCCCAGGAGCCGGTCATCCGGTTCCAGATTGCCCAGGCATCGCGCAGGACGGCCGTGGCCTTGCAGGCCCCGCAGACCGGGTAGGCGCCGACAAGGCCGCTCAAGTCTTGTGTCGTCATCTCATCTCTTCCTTCGCTGGGTGGCCGCCCGAACCGATTTCGGGCGCACCCGCCGAAGGACGAGCGTGACAGCGGGAAGGAACTGGTCTGGCATCAGTCTGCCGGAAACGGTGGAATTGGCTACTGCCCCTCATGGCCAGGACGGTACTGGTCGCGTCCCTATCGTGACTGGGAGGTCTGAAGGACAATGTTGCGATGGTCGCTGTCGTTACAACACTTGGAAACGCCTGGAGCCGGTATGGCAGCCGGACGTTCGGCATCCGTCAGGCCGACCGGATGCAGCATCTCTACATCATCGGACAGACCGGAGCCGGCAAGTCGACCCTGCTGTTGAATATGGCCTTGCAGGATGCCGTACAAGGCACCGGCTTCTGCCTGATCGATCCGCATGGCGATCTGGCCGAAGAGCTTGCGGCCCGGGTCGGCGACCGCGCGCTGGTCTGGCGTCCCTACGACCGGGACTGCCCGCTGGGATACAACCCGCTGACGCGGACCTCGCCGGCCTTGCGCCCTCTGGTGACCTCAGGCCTTATCGCCACGCTGCGCCACCAATGGGCCGATGCCTGGGGCGTGCGCATGGAGCACCTGTTGCGTCATGCGGTGCTGGCGCTGCTGGATCAGCCTGCAACCGATCTTCGCGACATCATGCGGCTGTTCCTGAACCGGGCGTTCCGCAAGGACGTGATCTCCCGCATCACCGATCCACAACTGCTGCAGTTCTGGACCGAAGAGTTTCCCGGTATGAACTACAAGACCGCCGCCGACGGCGTCGTGCCGATCGCCAACAAGCTCGGCACGTTCCTGAGCCATCCGGTGGTGCGGCAGGCGCTGTGCGAGCCGGCAGAACCGCTGCGGTTCCGGGCGCTGATGGACGACGGCGGCATCCTGATCGTCAACCTGGCCAAGGGCCGGCTCGGCTCGGACATCGCCAACCTGCTGGGCGGGCTGGTGGTGTCCTCTTTGACCCATGCGGCGTTTACGCGGGACAGGACCAGCGCCCGGCGCCCCTTCATGCTCTATGTGGACGAGTTCCATAACTTCACCTCAGACGCGCTGGCCGAGACTCTGTCGGAGACCCGCAAATACGGGCTGTCGCTCACGCTGGCGCAGCAGCATTGCCGACAGAGCTCCGACGCGCTCTTTGCCGGCATCATGGGCAATGTCGGCAGTCTTGTCGCCTATCGCACCGGCCCGCTCGACGCCGGCCTCATCGTCCAGCAACTGGGCGACGTGACACCCGAGCAGCTGATCGGGCTACCCAATTACCAAACCCTCGTGCGCCTGATGGTGGATGGCACCCAAACCCGCGCCTTCTCGGCCGACATGCCACCACCGCCAACGAACGATTAACACCCAAGTCTTATGAAATACTTTATCTACTGCCGGAAATCCCAGGAAGCGGAGGACCGGCAGGTGCTCTCGCTCGAGAGCCAGAAGGCGGAAGTCGAGCGCCTCGTCACACAGGACCCCGACATCGAGATCGTCGGCACCTTTATCGAAGCCTACAGCGCCAAGGCGCCGGGCCGGCCGCAGTTCAACGCCATGCTGGACCGGATCGAGGCCGGAGAAGCCCAGGGCATCATCGCCTGGCACCCCGACCGTCTGGCCCGCAATTCCATGGATGGCGGCCGGATCATCTATGCCCTCGATCGGGGCCGGCTGCGGGACCTGAAGTTCTGCACCTACAGCTTCGAGAACAGCAGCCAGGGCAAGTTCATGCTGAACATCATCTTCGGCTATTCGAAATACTACGTCGACAGCTTGAGCGAGAACGTCAAACGTGGCCAGCGCGCCAAGGTCCGCAATGGCTGGATGCCGAACCGGGCGGCGCTGGGGTATCGCAATTGCCGGGAGACGCAACGGATATTGCCCGACCCCGATCACTTCAAGGCCGTGCGCGACATGTTCGATCTGCTCTTGTCGGGCCAATACTCTGTAGCCGAGATTCATCGGATCGCGCGGGATCAATGGGGATATGTCACACCGATCCACAAGACGATGGGCGGCAAGCCCCTGTCCCGCTCTCAGGTTTACAGGCTCTTCACCAATCCGATCTATGCTGGCTATGTCCGTTGGAACGGGGAGCTCTTTCCCGGTGCGCACAAGCCTGTCGTCACCAAAGCCGAGTTCGAACAGGCCCAAGTACTTCTTGGACTGAGTCCGCAATCCCGGCCGGCCCGGCGCTGCTTTGCCTATGCCAAGATGTTCACCTGCGGGGCCTGCGGCCGGGCAATCACCGCAGAGCGCAAACGCAAGCCCAGCGGGCGCATCTACACCTATTATCACTGTACCCGGGTCCATACCTCGCCGCGCTGCAGCCAGCCTTCCATCGAGGAGCGGCAATTGGCCGAGCAGATCGACAGGTTCCTCGACAGCCTGCATGTCCCGCAGAGGATTGCGGACGAAATCGTCGCGGCCTTCCGAGACCTGCCGGACCGGGATGCTGAACGACAGGCGGACCGCATTCGGCAGAGCGAAGCGGCGGTCGCCCGGGCGGAGCGGCAGCTGGCCAACCTGATGGACCTGCGGCTGGACGACCGGATTACGGATGCCGAGTTCGAGGCCAAGCGTCAGGAATTGCAGCTCGAGCGGGATGCCGCCCGCGAAAGAGCTCGCTCGGCAGCGGTGGCACGTGGAAAGTTCGAACCGCTGGAATTGCTCGCAAAGTTCAGCAACAGAGCCAGATCCCTGTTCGAAGAGGGAGACAATGCAATGCGCGCGCGGGTCCTGAAAATCCTGTGTTCGAACCCGCAGATCAGGGACAGACGAGCCTTGCTGCAAGCCGCCAAACCGTTCGAAGACCTGCGCAAGATGCGCGATTGTCTCATTCTGCGGGGGGAATGCGACAGTGTTCGAACCTCGTCAGCCGCCCGAAACCTGCGGCCGCTCACGAAACTGTCCCGAAAACCGGACGCGATCCCGTCCGCTGAAATGGCCTTCCTTCTGGATGGTAAGGAACCAGCGGCACCGACCGCGCTCGATGCCTGACGCCACCCGCTACAGCGCCTTGAGCTCCTCGTAGAGCGCGTACATCCGTTCGGCGATCTCCAGCGTTTCCTCCTCATCAAACGGCCGCGCATAGACCTGCTCAAGGCTCTTGCGCAAATCCTCGATCTTGTCCGGGGTAAGCTGAACTCGCATGGGGACAGTCTATCGTCCTGACATACCGGCGCCAGTGCCCCGCAACGTCATGCGCGGTTGCGGCCGGCGTGCCGGCAAAGCATTGTCAATGTGAGCAATGAGAAGTCCGGTGCCCGACCAATGTCCAGAAAGACCTGAACAAGACCAACCTGCAAAAGCTGGGGGCGGAAAAGCTCGCGGACCTGGTCATGGACCTGGTGCAGGGCAGCGCCACGCTCCAGCGGCGCGCCCGGATGGAGCTGAGTGCCGCCGAGGGCCCGAAACAGGTGGCCTCGGACTTGCGCAAACGGTTCGCGTCGCTGCGGCGGGCGACAAGCTTCGTCGATTGGCGTAAACAAAAGGCGCTGGTCAAGGACCTCGATGGTCTGTTGCAGATGATCGAAAACCAGATCGCCCCGCAGGATCCTGATGAAGCCTTCGACCTGCTCTGGTCGTTGCTCCTGCTGGCCCCGTCGATTCATGAACGCACCGATGATAGCAACGGTGCGATCGGCGATGTGATGCGCGAAGCGGTGGAGATCATCGCGCAGATCGCGCCTGCGATCACCGTGGACGGCAAGGCACTGGCAGAGCGCATTCTGGATGCCGTTGCAGATGCAGGATACGGCGAGTTCGACGGAATCATCCCGGCCACGGCAGATACGCTGGGCCAGGAAGGCCTCGAACATCTCAAGATGATCACGGACCTCTGGGCCGAGGCGCCACCCGCCGACCACGAACTGGACTGGTATCGCGGCTGGGGACTGTCTTCCTCCCCCGCGGAAAACGAGGTAACCCAGTCCAGCACGGCCCCGATTGCGCAGGAAGGTCAGGCCCGAATCCAGGCGCTCTCTCACATCGAAAAAGACCTGCGCGGCCTGCCTGCAGACCAGCGCCATGACGCTCGACAGGATCGCTCAAAACCCCTCATCGACGCCTTCGAACTCTGGCTCGCCCAGAACCGCGCTCGTGTCTCGGCAAAATCGCCAACCGGAGAAGCCCTGAAATACATCGCCAAATACAGGGACGGGCTGATCCTGTTCCTCGACGACGCGCGCATAGAACTGGATTCCAACGCCGTCGAGCGCTCCATCCGTCCCATCGCCCTCAACCGCAAAAACGCGCTCTTCGCTGGCCATGATGTCGGCGCACAAAACTGGGCTGTCATCGCGTCCCTGATCGAGACCCGCAAACTTAACCGGATTGAGCCCCATGGCTATCTATCCAGTGTCCTCAAAGCCATCGCAGCCGGACACAAACAAACCGATATCAACCTGCTGCTGCCCTGGAACTACGGCAATCCGGTGTGAACGGCGCACCGCTTACACCCTGCCCGTCTCAACCGGAATCCCTCTGACAGGACCGTGGAGACAGCACGAGGCCGATGTGGTCGGGCGACTGCTGGGCGATGTGCGACCGCTTCTGATGGTCACCGACCCACCCTATGGTGTCGAGTGTGACCCTTCCTGGCGCAACCAGGCCGGCGAGGCGAAAACCAAGCGCACCGGCAAGGTGCTAAACGACGACCGAGCCGACTGGCGAGAGGCGCGCCCGTCTGAACCGATTTCCTTCTGACACCGACGTCTGGAGCCGAAAAGATCCTCAGCTGCTATAGTCCTCGACCAGCAGCGGCTGCATCGAATAGCTGACAGAAACCGGAGCCTGCCCGTCGACATAGCCAACCGTCTGAACCGAACTCTGGGCGACCATGGTCCCGGTGATCCATACGGGGGTGAAGAGGCCGTTCACCTCGATGCCTTTGGGATACACGACATGGACGATCTGGTTGGCGGGGGGTGGCGGGGTGTGGATACAGGCACCCACCGTCGGCACGAGAAGAAACTCGACGACCTTGCGGTCCTTGAATTCCAGGGGCAGAACATAGCCCGGCAGGCGGACGCTCATGCCAACGAGGTCCTCGTTCACCTCCGAGGCCGCCGCTTCGCGTTTCTCCATGATCACCAGACGCGCGGCGAACAATCCGTCGACATCGAGGCCGTCCTTGGCTAGCTGGTCGCGTAAAGCTTGCGCTTCGGCGCGGGCTTCAGCGTCATCGCTCCGCTCCGCCCCTGCTTCGAACCGCAGGATCTGGCGCAAGCTGTCCATCTGATCATCGGTGAGGGTTTCGAACGGGTTTTCAATCACGGTGGCGGGAGGTGAAAGCGTATCCCACGAGATTTCCTGAGGTTCGGTCGCCCGTGCGAGGCCCGGAGAAACGGCAAGCGAGAATATCAAGACGAAACGGGCGAACATGGTCATGGAGAAATCCCCTTCTTTTATCATAGCCGAACCGACAGCCCGTCGGCCAGCGTCATGCGGTAGACCCGGGCCGCCGGGAAAAGCGAGGCGAGGAGCCCGGCCCAGAAGATGACGAAAAGGGTGGCCATTTCGCGCATACCAAAGACATTCAATCCCAACCTCATACCGAAGCGGGCGGACAGGATCGGGTCGGTCACGAACGTGGCAACCGTGAGCAGAACAAGGCCGAGGATCAGCCCCGCCGCGGTGAGGATGGCAGCCTCGGCGACGATTAGCGAAAAGATACGGGTGGGCGTGGCGCCAACAGACCGCAGGATCGCAAATTCGCGGCGGCGGGTGTCGAGGGTCGCGGAGAGCATGACCACCATGCCGATCATTCCTGCCAAAGCCACGGCCCACGCCATCAACCGCATCGCGCGCTCCGCTGTCCCGGTAATCCCCCAGAGCTCGGCGAGCGCGACCGCAGGGAGGACTGCGCTCAACGCATCAGAAGCGCGTTCGTTGACGGCCCGCTGCAGACCTAGGACATTCGTCCGATCGATCAGCCCAACGTAGACGGCATTGATCCGGTCCGGTTCGTGACTGTGTTTGGCCTCCGTGCCTTCGTGTTCGCCATGATCTTCGTGCGCGTCATGCCCGTCATGATCGTCATGATCGTCGGTGGGCATGGCGGCCGGGTCGAGGGGGTCGGCAGCAGGCGCGTATTCTTGCGCATGCAGGGCGTCGAACCCTTCGAGCGTGACGAAGACCATCCGGTCGACGGCGGTGCCCGTCGGCGCGAGCACGCCCGATATCGTGAAGGGCGCGTCGTCGTGCAGGTCGAAGGAAACCTCGCCCGCGCCGTGGGCGTTGACGATCACCGCACCGGGGGCATAGTCGAACCGCGCCGCGACCTCGGCCCCGACCACGGCGGCATCCGCCCCGTCACCGGAAAGGAACGTGCCTGCGGCGAGGGAGAGAGGCTGACCGCCAGAGTGCCGGAGATGCTCGAAATACGATGCAACCGTCCCGATCACCGGATAGCCGCGATGATTGTCGCCCATCTGGATCGGGACCGCCCAGGCCACCTCGGGCCGATCTTCCAGCCACTCGAAGCTGTCCCATGTCATGCCCGTCCCGGTGCCGCCGACGCCGAAGACGGTGGCCATCAGGATCTGCACCGAATTGCCGCGCGGCGCCACGATCAGGTCGATCCCTGACGCGGAGTTGGCAAAGCTGTCGCGCGCGCCGTCCCGGAGCCGCTCGACACCGAGGATCAGCGCGACGCTGAGGCTGATGGCCAGCACGGTCAGGCCGGCCACGAAGCGGCGGTTCCACAGGCTGCGCAGGCTGAACCCCAGCATCAGGCCGCGCCCCCGTTGAGGGCGACGAAATCAACACTACGGTCGAAATGATGCTCTAGGCTGCGGTCATGGCTGACGAAGAGCAGCGCGCTGCCCGCTTCGACGCATTCCCTCGCCAGCAGGCCGACAAAGGCCGCCTTGGCCGCCTCATCGAGCGCCGAGGTCGGTTCATCCGCCAGGATCAGGTCCGGCTTGCCGATCAGCGCGCGCGCGGCGGCAACCCGTTGTTGCTGGCCCACGCTGAGTTCGCTAGCCGGCTTGCATAACAGGGACGTATCCGACAGCCCTAGTTCGTCGAGCAGATTCCGGGCCGTTTTCGCAGGATCCTCGCCCGCGCGCGCAAGCCGACGCTTGGAGAATGTACAGGGCAGAAGGACGTTCTCGAGCGCGCTCAGCCAGGGAATCAGATTGAACACCTGAAAGATTATGCCGATATGGTCCACCCGGAACCGATCCCGCGCACCGCCATTCAACGCGCCTACGTCGTTGTTCGCGACCAGGATAGCCTCCGGTGAAACATCCACCACGCCTGCGATAGCTGAGAGGAGCGTGGATTTTCCGCACCCGCTTGGGCCAAACAAGAAATTCCGCTCACCCTGAGCTAGCGACAGGTTTTGGTATGCGCAGCGTCGCTTTTTCCGACCCGGGCCAAGTGAAAGTCAGGTTTTCGACGTGCAACGCCCTCATTCGATACACTTCCCTCGGCTACTTTGACACAGCCCCAATAGTGTTAGAATACTGCTCTCAAACGTACTCCGAAGACCATGATGCCGTCGGAACTCGGATCGCCGATCGGATTCGCAACATATTGAACCTGAGGCGTGATCTGGAAGAAATCGTTCAGACCATAACGGTAAAACGCTTCCAACATGTACTGATTCAGCGAACTTCTAGGTGCACGTCCCCAATTCAATCCAAGGCCGGCGAAGTCCTTCCCACCGCGTGCCTCGTATGCAGTCGCAAAGCTGATCGAACGATCCAGCGCAGTGCCACCACCGTCGGCATACCCGACGCGGAACGTTCTGTGCCAGGGACCAGAACGGCCGCTTGCGGCGAAGGAGATACCGTGGCCCTCCGGCACGCCAGCGGCAGTGCGTTCATCGACCTGCCAGACTGTCAGTTGCAAAAGGCGGTCAAAGCGTTCCCCCCATTCCGGGGTCCAGCCTATCGCGAAATGCTTGAAGGTTTCGCCAGTCTCGAAAAGGTCTTGCGCGCTTCGGACCGGGTCAGATGGATCACTGTTTGCGTTCGCGAAGCCGCCCAGAATGACCCAGTTTTCGCCGATCCGCCATCGAAGGGCAGCGCCCAGGCCCTGATTGGGTGCCGGAAAAGTAGATTGCTGCTGGAACTCGAGGTTGGTGAAAGCCGTCCACGGGTTCGCAAGGCCATCGACATTCACATAGTCGGTCACATCGACCTGCCCGACCACGAAACTGCCGCGTCCTCCAGCGAAGCGCTGACGCCAATAGAAGTTGGTCAAGACCCAGCCCGCGTCACTGAAGGTAGAGGAGAACAAACCGGCATACCCGAGGGATGGTCCAAGCGCCTGAGGCGAGATCCTGCTTCCGAGCGCAGATCGGTTCTCGAACTTGAAAACAAGTGCACCTTCGTCCAGCGTGTCGCGGCCCACGGCTGTCCATGTGCCATAGAAGCGGAACGCGTTCGCTGCGGCGTCAGAAGGCGTCTTGGCGGAATGCGAACCAAGATACTGGATTTGATTGTCGAAACCGAAAGATAACCCGGTTCGAGTTTCGAGCGCCTTTTTTCGGGCGCTCAGCTCTTCCATGGAGCCCGGACTGTGACCCGCAGACTGGGTCGCGATAGTTCCCAATACACTGCGACCCGTCGAGAAGCCAACGTTGGCCAAACCTTGTGCCAGTAACTGATCGGCGAACACTGGAAGCAAAAAAAGAACGCAGATCGCGAAGCCTGTCCGGAATCTGCAAAATCTGCACCCTGACAATGATCCGAAGAGTAAGCCGGTCATCGCTCGGCGCCTTCAGGATGCGACCAGGAAAGCGCACGTCGTGTTCGCTTAAGGCTGATCATTCCGAACCTTGCACCACCGCCAAAGGATCAATCCCGCTCCGCGCAGCTTTGTCGCCTTCGGTCTTTCCAAAGGGTCCATTTGCGATGATCTTGTCAGCGGACAACTGCCACATACTGATCATTCGAACCGAACCGTCCAACAGGAATATTGTCTGATCTGAGGGATCATTGAGCAAGGTGCCAAAGACGGAGACGGGTACGTACAAGTTCCGGGACGGAAAGCTTCCCTCATAGCGGACGCGCACCAACTGGTTCGGAGGGGGCGCCGGCTTGTGACTGCAGAGCCCGACCTCAGACACAAGGTAGGCCGCCGAGGCACCATCAGGGTCGGGCTCAGCGGGGATCAGGAACCCGTCCAATGCGACTTCGGCGCCGTCAAAAATGGGATTTGTGGCGAGACGGGCGCGCTTTCGTAGAACCGCAACCTCCCAACGGGCTGCCAGCAGTTTCTCAATGTCATGACCTTCTTCTGTCAGCGCCTCGCGTGCGTCGGTAACGAGGGCTGAAAGCCTTTCTCGCGTGGCGGTGTCGAAGTTCTCATTGTCAAGTCGCTCCTGCAAGCGCACGACAGTACGCAACTCTTCAAGACTCCGAAGTCCCATCGCCTGGAAGGGATCTTCGAATGCTGCCGCCGCAGGATCCGGTAGCTGGTCGAAATCGATTACGCGAGTATCAGCCAGCAAGGGCGCGGCGGCCAGAATGGCCGCCACAGTTGTCAAAAAGAACCGCATTCCAAACCTCTCAAACGCACAAGGCAGTTTCAATTGCCGCCTTTCGGAGGAATCCCGGGTGCCACATCCGGCATACCGGTCGAAAACTCTCGGTTCCACGCCTCTTCCGAGACCGGCTCGAAACGCGGCCCGGCCTCGGGCTCGAAACGGATCGGCTGGCCAGCGAACACTTCCAGCAGTTCGTCGTCGCGCACCGTGACCTCTCCGTTGACAATAACGGCCTTGAAACCTGTCGAAGGGATCGAGCCCTGATCATAAGTGGAATTGTCGGTCACGATCTCGGGATCGAACACCACGATATCTGCGACCATGCCCTCCTGTATCCGGCCCCGCTCCTGCATGGCCTTCAGCCCTGTCCGGCCCAAATGGTACGCGGCGTTGTAGCTGAGGATCGACAACAGCTGCATCATCGGGATATCGTTCTCGCGCCCGAGGCGCAGCGTGGCAGCGCGCGCACCGGCGCCGCGCGGATGCATGTTGCCCAACTCCTCGAATGGAGTATTCCAAGGTGCGAGCAAGGGCTCGGCGAACATCGCATCGCTGGCCATGGTCGTGCCCTTGAGTGTCAGCCATTTCAAGGAGTCTTCGGGCGGCATCTTGAAGAGCACGATTTCCTTGGTCGGGGTTTCCTCCACTGCCTTGTTATAGCTTTCCAGCGTATAGAAATCTCCAGTCACAGGATCCTGCAACGTATCCTCGTAGCTGTGGCCCAGGCGATCTACCCAGTTTTCTGGCTTCAGGAAGACCGCGTTCAGCGCCGTGGAGCCCGCAGCGTAGGGATAGATCTCGCCCCAGATGTTGTAACCCTGTTCCTGCAAACGCTGAATGAGTTCGTGGCCAAGGCGCCAACCCGGGTTGTTGTAGTGATTGATCGTGGCCGGCGCGTCCAGAGCCAGCGCGTTGGCGATGATTTCCTGAAGGCCGAGATTCTCAAAGGTGGCGTTGTCAGGGGTAAATCGGGTGTGTACGGCTGTATGCCTGCCATAGCGGGCCGCAACCTTCTGCACTTCGAACATCTCGCGCGAGGTCACACCATCCCGCATGTAACCAAGGGTGCTACCGATACCAAGCCCACCGTCCTGAAGACCCTTGTCAATGATCCGCAGTATCTCGTTGCCGGTGTCGTAGTCTGCCTCGGTCAGGCTCCAACCCGAACCCTTCCGAATCTCCAACGCCGCGGCGGGTCCATGAAGCAGGATTTCCTTGTCGGAGAACCCGTCGAGAACGATGGCGCGGGCCTGCTCATGGCTGGAGGCACATCCGTAATTCGCCTGCGTCACACCGGCACGCGCCTCGTACCACTCGGCGATGATTGTGCCGGCGCAGCCCTCTTCGATGTCCAGGCTGGTGGTCAATCCGTCACGAAGCCCGATTGAATAACCCATCGGCTGCTGCCAGTGGAAATGGGTGTCGATGAAGCCCGGCCCAACGATGTGTCCGGACGCATCGATTTCCTTCGCCCCAGACAGGGGTTCCTTGGAAATCTCGACGATACGACCGTCCGAAATCCCGACATTGGCAATGCCGTCATATAGGGTTTCAGGATCCATGACCCGACCATTCAGGATGACGAGATCGTATTCCTGGGCGTGAAGGGCGCTGGCCACAAATAACGCGGATGCAACAGCCGCCGCGGCAAAGGACGAATTCAGTTTCATTGGTATCTTTCTCTCTTCCTGGTGTCTTTCGGGGTTCTGTCTCACTGCGCCGGTTCCCTTCGGATCGGCTGTCCGTGCGGCGCGTCGAGGAGGAGGCTTCCGTCGAGAACGACAAAGCCGCCGTTCACGAGCACGGTCTGCACGCCGACGGCCGGTTGGTTGGCGTTCTCAAAGGTCGCGCGGTCCGCCACTGTCTTGGGATCGAACACCACGATATCGGCGTCCATACCCACCTGAAGCCGGCCCTTTCGGCGCATCTGTGGCACGAAGTCTTCCAAAGTCTGCGCCGGCATCAGAGACATCTTGCGGATCGCCTCGCTTAGCGATAGCACGCCGCGCTCACGCACGTATGAGCGCAGGATCTTGGCGAAGGTCCCGGCCGAGCGCGGATGGGCAAACACGTTGTCCGGCAGTGGCCACTCATCGCCGGTATAGGTCTGAATATTGCCGTCGTCGTCGAAATAGGACCAGAACGTCGCATCCGAAGCGATCAACGTGGCGGGATGCGTCACCGACATGTCAAGCATGGCGAGATCCTCGGACTTGCTTTCATCCAGGAAGTGCCATGTGATGAAGGTGCCGGGCTTGTTGGCCTGGTAATCGGCGAGTTCGTCCTCGGTCATCCGGTCGGCGCCAAGCTGAAAATTCTCCGAGGTCGATTGCATCCGTTCCCGCCAGTCCGGCCCGGTGAACATGGCGGCGCCGACCACAGTGCTGGCCGCGCCGTAGGGATAGGCCTCGACGGTGATGTTGATGCCCTGCGCCATCGCCTCTTCCACGAGGGCCAGCGTGGCCTCGATGTCCGCCATCGAGGTACTGTTGATGTGGCAGATATGCATATGCGCGCCGGTAATCGCCGCATTGGAAATCAGTTCCTTCAGCGCCTCGAACGAGCTTTGCGGTTCGATGACGCTGGCATAGCGGACATGGGTGTAGGTCGCGACGCCGTATTCATTGGCCAGTTCGGCCAACGCGAAGTATTCTTTTTGACCATATCCAGGCGCGTATCCGGCGTTGACCCCGATACCCAGTCCGCCCTCCTTCAGCCCCTGTTCGACCAGCGACAGGATTCTCCCGGTCTGGACTGGGTCGGCGATGTCCATCTTCCAGCTGTTTTCGGCCTGGGCCTGTTGGAAGAATTCGACGGTTGCCAGCGGGTCAGTGTTGTCGAAGGTGGCAATCCGGCCATAGGTCCAGCCCGCCGCCGCACCGTAGTTGATCGGCAGGCTCTTGGCAGCCTGTCCGTCGTACCAGTCGCCAATTGGCAATACGCCGGATTCAAGCTCGAGCGCTGTCGTCACCCCCTGCATGGCCTGCATCCGATAGTCGCCGATGCTCTGCCCATGTGCATGCAGGTCGATGAAACCGGGAGATACGACATGACCCGTGGCATCGACCACGATATTGCCCTCAAGCGGGAATTCGCTGATCGCCGAGATACGGCCATCTTGGATCGCTACGTTGCGAATTGCATCCAAGCCCGTCTCAGGGTCTATCACACGACCGTTCATGATGACGATGTCGTTGGCCAGGGCCGCGCTGGCTGTGGCGACCAAGATGGCAAAGGCGCAGCTAGAGTGGAGTGCGTTTTTCAAGAACATAAGCGTTATCTGTCACTGTTGATGGGCTTCATGAGTCGTGGCGTTCGCGTTAGACCATACATGTTGCCGACACACACTATCGTACCGCTGATGGACAGCTGCAGTTGATTTTCGTCCTCAAGAGATAATTAAATAGAAGCAATGCAAAAGCTTGCGTATCGCCGGGTCGAGTTTTCATACGTAGGACAGCTGAATGATTAATGATGGGATCGCATTCAACCGTGCACTGCAGCTTCAGCCGTTTCTTGAACTATTCGAACAGCTAGGCGGCAACACCGATCGAGTGCTCAGGGCCGCTCACCTCGAAAGCTTCGACCTCTCGGACCCCGCGACACTCATTACAGGCAATGCGCTTTACCGTGCGGAGCAGGAAATGGCTGATGCGCTCGGTGATCCCTACTTCGCGGCCCGCGCCGCAGCGATGTTCGTGGAGGCTGGTCCAGTTTTTGTTCGAGAAAGCTTCAAAACATCACGCACGCTGGCCGAGTTTCTTCCTCGTGCAATCCGCGAAATCGATCGGCAGATCAGCAATATCCACTATTCCCTTGAGATTAATTTGGATTTCACCGTGATCTTGGGCAAGAGAACTTTCAACCCGTCGGCACCGATCATTCAGGCCGATGCCGCACTCGCGAGTATTTGGGTAACCTTACTGAGATTGGCGGTCGCCCAAGAGTTCGACCGCTCGCGGATCTTGATCGTAGTGCAGGAAGACGCCGGCATTCCACCAGACCTTGTACCAAAGCCTTCGATCTTGAAACAAAAGTGGAACGGCATAAAGATCCGATTTCCCACGGAATGGTTACAGCTGCCATTGGAATTGAACTGGAAAATCCCGTCTACTAGGCGCGGAGAGTTCGATGATTTATCCCGATGCGAGGCCATAAAAGTTTGGTTGGAAATCGCTTGTCGCAACGGTATCGGCGAAGGATCATTTGGCATGAAGGAGCTTGCCTATCGCCTCGATGTGCATCCAAAGAGCTTGCAGCGCACCTTCACTTGGCTGGGGACGTCGTTCCAGAAGACTCGAGACAATGCTCGAAAACAGAAGGCATTAGAGATCCTTGGCAGCGAGCAATCCACCAGGAACGAGGAAATTGCCGAAGTGCTCGGGTTTTCCAACGCTGCAAGTTTCTCTCGAGCATTCAAGAGATGGACCGGTGTCACACCTACCGAGTTTCGGTCGAAGCTGTGATTGGATCTGTTATTTGAAGACGTATAAGGACGCCGCCTGATTGCAACGGCATGGTTGGACATGGCTCGGTGGTCAATCTTGCTGACGTTTATCCGGCTTCTAGGGACCGCCTGATACATTCTCCCTGCGAGCCCCGATGGATTTCCACGCCCCTGTCACAGCAAATAGGACACGATTATTCCCTTGCCTCGATCTGCAATACTGCTGCACGAGCCTTCCTGATCTTGGCTCAATCCAAGCAGGCGAAGGCGACCGGCGCTGAGATTAAGATTGAGGAGCGTGGCAGGCCAATTTGTTCTCACAACACCAACGGGATGTAGATCATGTCCGCCAAGCAGATGATTTCCAGACCGCTCAGTTTCCGATGCCTGACGGAAGCTTCGCGTTGCAGATCGGTGACCTGATCTTTCAACCCGCGGCAGATAGGGGTCGGTGGTCAAAGAACGGGCCCGACGGTTGCCAAAGCGTTGTTCCAAAGCCGCTCGTGCCAAGGCCAGCCCTGTACCTGCTCCAGAGTGACCGCCCTGCTTTCGGCTATGTATAGCTTCTGGCGCGCACGCATGTCTGCGGTCAGCTTGGCGTCATGGAAAAGGATGTTGTTCTCGTAGTTCAGCTCGAAGCTGCGCCGGTCCATGTTCGCCGACCCGATCAGCGCTATCTCGCCGTCCACGGTCATGGATTTCGTGTGCAGAAGGCCGGGTTGAAATTCGTAGATCTTTACGCCCGCGGTCAGCAGATCCTCGTAATACGACCGGCTCGTCGCGCCGACTGCGAAATCGTCGTTGCGTGCCGGGAACACGATGGTCACATCGACACCCCGGTTGCCCGCGGCACAGAGAGCCGCCTGTATTGCCTCGGTCGGCACGTAGTAGGGCGTCGTGATCACAAGCTCTCGCCGTGCCATGTACATGATGCTCTCGAACATCTCGGGCATCGCAGAATTTCGTACCGTCGGCCCCGTCGCCACCACCTGTGCCGTGAAACCAGGCGTTTGCGGGCCCAACGGCGCGTCGAGGACATCGCTAATGTCCTCGTCGAAGTTGGCCATCCAGTCGCTTGCGAAGAGGTGCTGCGCCTGTCGCACCACCGGCCCCTGGAACCGCATGACCGCATCAACCCAAGGCGCGTATTTCGCCTTGGGAAGAAAGGCAGGGTCGGCGCAGTTCTGGCTGCCGCAATAGGTGACGCGGTTGTCGATCACGAGGATCTTGCGATGATCCCTAAGATCGACCCGGCCGTCGAAAACCCGCCAGAGCGGATTGCCGATCTTCAAGGCACGGGCCAGCTTCACGCCGGCATCGCCCATCGCCTTCCAATGCGGACTTCGGATCAGGTCCCGCGAGCCGAGATCGTCGACCATGGCGCGGCAAGTCACACCGCGCGCAGCCGCGCGCTTCAGAGCCTCGACCATCTTGCCGCCGTTACCGTCGGGTAGCCAGATGTAGAACATCAGATGGACGTGGTCCTGAGCCCCATCGATATCGGCGATCATCTCGTCGATCGCAGCATCGGAATCTTTCATCAACCTGGCCCGGTTTCCGCCAACAGGGTCGTATCCGCTGATCGAGCAGCCAATGTTGAATAGCTGCGCGTATCGGTCCGGGACAGGGGTCGCGAGAACCTCGTTTTGCGCCGGTTCGGGTCCCGGTGGCTTCGGAAGCTCCCGAAGAATTTGTCTCAGTCGCTCTACACGCTTTCGGCCAATGCTCGTTTCGCCAAGGAGCAGGTAGGCGACAACGCCCGCGACCGGCAGCGCGAAAAGCACCGCCAACCATGCGACGCGCGCAGACGGGTCACGGTGCGGCCGCAGAAGAACGCGCGCCGCGCAGGCAAGTACCAAGGCATAGTGCAGGGCGATCCAGATCATAGGCTCGTGCCTCCTCGCTTGTGCCAGATGCTGCAAATGCCGCTCGTGCGCGCATGCGCAACTTCTCCCAGCCGAAATCTGTCTGACGCTGCCAGTGGCCGAACTCTTCCGGTTGGGTGCCGGTAGCCGACCGCAACACCCGCGCACCGATGTTTGTCTTGCCGGGTGTGACCTTGTCCGACCTCGGTTTCATACCGTGTTCTGGTCACGCCGCGTTGGCGGTGGGGTTGGTGACTGCCGCCTTGAGCGCGGCGCGGCGTTTGTCGGCAGCTTCGGCGTGGCGTTCGCGTACATGGCCATAGCCTCGGATATGTTCGGGCAGGTTCAGCAGTTCGGTCAGCGTATCAGCGGTGGCATCCGACCAGTTGGCCAGTGCGAAGTCGATATCGGCCTCGTAATCGGACAGGAGTTTGCGGGCGAGTTTTGCCTCGACGCTGTTGCGGAACGGATCAAGACGCGTGCCGCGCAGGCCCCGGAACCGGTTCATCAGGCCGAAGAAGCGCATCGCCGTCTTGCCTTTGACCGCGCCCTTGACGTGCTTGCCGGACTTGGGATCGACACCGCCATAGGGCCAGGCACCAAAATAGAAGGTCAGGTTCAGGTCGCCCTCGAAGGCCTCTTCGAGCTGCGCGCGGAACTCCGGCTTGCAATAGAGCCGCGCCACTTCCCATTCGTCCTTGACCGCCATCAGCTTGAAATAGCCGCGCGCGACGGCGCGCTGCGCGGCCTCGTTCAGGCCTGCCGTGGCAACGCGGTCAAGCATGGCCGAGTAGCGGGTGGCAAAGGCGGTGTCCTTGTAGGCAGTCAGTTCGGCAACGCGGGTGGCAATGGTGTCCTGCAGCGAAGTCTCGCGGCGGCTCTCCAGCAGGATCGGCGCGGCGTCGCCAGCCAGTTTCGCCGCCGCATCCGGATCGGCAATTGCAAGACGCCCCAGGTCGAAGGCGCGCTTGTTCTTCTCGATTGCGACGCCATTGAGCACGATGGCGCGGTGGACGGCCTCCAGCGACAGCGGAATGCCGCCCTGCTGCCAGGCGGCGCCCATCAGCAGCATGTTGGCAAAAACCCGGTCGCCCATGACCTTTTCGGCGAGATGCTGTGCATCCAGGCTGCGCAGGCCGTCGCCCAGGACGCGGGTCAGCCTCTCGAGCTGCTCGGCACCGGAAAGCTGCCAGTCGGGGTTCTTGGAAAATTCCGAGGTCGGCACCACGGTGGTGTCGGTCACGGCGACGGACTTGCCCGGTGTCAGCTTGGAAATCGCCTCGTCTCCGGCGGCGACGACAAGGTCGCAGCCGATCAGCGCGTCGGCCTCGCCAGTGGCGATGCGGGTGGCGCGCATCTCTTCCGGCGAGAGCGCGATCTTGATATGGCTGTGCACCGCACCGTATTTCTGCGCCAGCCCGGTGATGTCGAGATTCGACGAGAAATAGCCATCGGCATGGGCGGCCACGGCCAGGGTCTGGCCCACGGTCACCACGCCCGCGCCGCCGATGCCCGACACCAGGATCGACCACGAGCCGTCGATGGCGCGGGGCGTTGGTGCGGGCAGGTGGCTGACGTCGATTTCTGTATCGCTGGCCTTCGCCTTGCGTGGCTGGGCGCCGCTGATCGTCACGAACGAGGGACAGAAGCCCTCCACGCAGGAGAAGTCCTTGTTGCACGAGGACTGGTTGATCACCCGCTTGCGCCCGAACTCGGTCTCCAGCGGCTCGATCGCCATGCAGCCCGACACGGTCGAGCAATCACCGCAGCCTTCACAGACGGCGGGGTTGATAAAGACGCGCTTGTCGGGGTCCGCCCATTTGCCGCGCTTGCGCAGGCGGCGGCGCTCGGTCGCGCAGGGCTGGTCATAGATCAGCACGGTGACGCCCGGCACCTCGCGCAGTTCCTTCTGCACCAGTTCAAGCTCGGTGCGCGGGTGCAGGCTGACGCCGCCTCCGATGAAGTGTTTGCCCTCGAACTTGTCGGTCTCGTCCGTGACCAGCGCAATGCGCTCGACGCCTTCGGCCCTGAGCTGTTCGACCATCATCTCGGGACTGATCTCGCCGTCATGCGGCTGGCCGCCGGTCATCGAGACAAAGCCGTTGTGCAAAAGCTTGTAGGTGATCGGCGCCTTGGCGGCGATGGCGGCGCGGATCGCCATCAGGCCGGAATGGAAATAGGTCCCGTCGCCCATGTTGGCGAACACGTGATTTTCATCGGTGAAGGGGAACTGACCCAGCCACATCACGCCTTCGCCGCCCATGTGGCTCATCGAGTTCGTCGTCATGGGATCGCGCAGCATCGCCATGCCGTGGCAACCGATTCCGGCCAGCGCCCGGCTGCCCGCGATCACCTGGGTAGAGCGGCCGTGCGGGCAACCCGCGCAGAACGACGGCATTCGCACCGCGCCCGCCCCCAGGGAAGGGGGTTTTTCCGGCTGGTTGGACAGCGACAGGCCGGCATCGGCATCGGTTTCGTTGGCAACCCGCACGATCACCCGCGTGATCATGCTCGGGTCGACCTCGCCAAAATTGGGGAAGGCACAGTCGCCAGCATCGGATGCAAAGACCTGACCGGCAAAGGTCTTGCCGACGATGCGCGGGGCCCGGTCCGAGCCGTAGAGGATCGCGCGGATCTGGTCTTCCAGCAGCGGCCGCTTTTCCTCGACCACGATCAGGGTGTCGAGTCCGCGGGCAAACGCGCGGATCGCGACGTCGTCCAGCGGCCAGACCATGCCCACTTTCATAAGCCGCGCGGGCAGGTTGCCCAACTGGCCGTCGCGATAACCCAGACCCGCCAGCGACTGGTTCAGGTCCTGCCAGGATTTCCCGGCGGCGACGATGCCGATGCGGGCATCTTTCGCGCCGCTGATCCGGTTCAGGCCGTTGGCACGCGCATAGGCCAGCACCTTCTTCAGCTTCACGTCCCATAACAGCCGTTCCTGCTCGAGAAACGGGGTGAAGGGCTTGATCGCGGTGTCCGGGCCATCGCTGTCCGGCAGGACGATCTTGGGGCTGTCCGGGGCGATATGCACCGAACCGCCGCCCTCGACCACGTCGGTGACCAGTTTCAGGCCGACCAGGGTCGAGGCGAACCGACTCATGGCGATGCCATGCAGGCCCATGTCCAGCACGTCCTGCGCATTGGCCGGCGCCAGCAGCGGCGCGCCCAGCGAGGCAAAGCTGAGGTCCGAGTAACAGGCCAACGTCGAGGACTTGGCCCCATGGTCATCCCCCACCAGCAGCAGCGTGCCGCCCTTGGGGTTGGTGCCCGCCAGGTTCGCATGGCGGATCGGGTCCATCGACCGGTCCAGCCCCGGCGCCTTGCCATACCAGATCGAAAAGACGCCATCGACCCTGGCGCCCGGGAACAGCATGACCATCTGCGCTCCCCAGGTCGCGGTGGCGGCCATGTCCTCGTTCAACCCCGGCTGAAAGACGATGTTGTGCGCGTCAAGCGCCGCCTTGGCCTGCCACAGATTCATGTCATAGGTGCCGACGGGCGAGCCGCGATAGCCCGAGATGTATCCGCCGGTGTTCAGCCCCGCCGCCATGTCGCGCTTGCGCTGCTGGATCGGCAACCGCACCAGAGCCTGCATGCCGGTCATGTAAACCCAGCCCTCCTCCTGATGCAGCCGATCCTCCAGCGTCATCTCTAGGCGTTTTTCGGAGAGTTGCTCGTTCATTAGTGCGTTCCTTTCGCAGCCGTATCACGTCACAAGTTCCGTGATAGCAATTCGACGAACCGGAAGGTTCATCCACGGCTTGAGATCGGGTCAAGCCTTGACCGTGTGTCTCCGTTTCTCAAGGTTCCAAAGTACCATTCTGAGCAATCTCATCCGACTGCCCCAATCGTCTTACCCGGGTTCAGGATATTGTTCGGATCCAGCGCGGTGCGGATGGTGTGCATGAGGGCAATGGCCGACGAGGTTTTCCCCAATTCGAACCAGGGCAACTTGTCCATCCCTATGCCGTGCTCAGCCGAGATGCATCCATTCATCATCGTAACCCGGTCATAGACGATACTACTGATGTCGTTCTTATAGTGTAACGTGTCCTGACCGATACTTACGACGACATGCAGGTTGTTGTCTCCCATGTGCCCGAAGCGCGCAAATCGGGTTTTCGGCCATCGCGTGGTCAGTGCCGTCTCCAGATCCTGAACAAAAAGCTCCATCTTGGAAACCGGCAGCGAAACATCGAAAGCCAGGAAGGGAGACAAGTTCCGGATGATAGCATCTATGTCGTTGCGGATTGACCACATGTCCCGTCGATCCGCTTCGGACACGGCGATGGCCATATCCTCGACAAGGCCATCTTCATAAAGCGCAGCCATCGCGGTTTCGAAGGCTTCCGGATCGCGGGCAGTTCCCGCTTCGCTTTCAAACAACAGATAGATCCCGTCTGCGACTGGCAGAGGCAGCCGGCCTGACCTGTGTCGCGTCGTCATTTCATAGACTTCGGGCCACATCACTTCAAACGCTGTCAGATCATTGCCCAACGCGGTTTCGACCTTGCTCCGCAGTTCGAGCGCGGCGGAAAAATCCGAAATCAGCGCAAAGGCCGTGTTGACGTTCGGCAACTGCGGGCGCAGGCGCAATTGAACGCGGGTGACGATACCCAACGTACCCTCAGCACCAATGAACAGATGCTTCAGGTCATAGCCTGCATTGTTCTTTATCATCGAGTTTGACAGATCAAGGATCTGTCCCGAGGCCGTAACAACCTCCAACCCAAGGACCTGATCGCGCATCATGCCAAATCGAAACGCTTTTTCACCCCCGGCATTGGTCGAGATCAACCCGCCGATAGTGGCGCTTCCGCGCGCGCCAAGGTCGACCGGGAACAAGAGACCCGCATCTTCCGCAGCCTGGTGCAGGTTCTGAAGCACCACTCCGGCCTGAACCGTTGCCACGCGGTTGACCGGATCGATGCTTTCGATCCGGTTCATCAGTTCTAGCGACAGGTACAATTCCTTGCCCGTATGGCGAAGGCCGCCGACCAGCCCAGTGCTGCCGCCCATCGGAATGACAGGCGTCTTGTGGGCCGTGCAGATTTCCAGGGCCTTGGCCAGTTCCTCGGTATTGCGCGGACGCAAGATGGGGACAGCCGGCATTGCCTCTCCGGTGACCGAGATCAGACGCCCTTCCGCGTCTTCGGGTTTGACGATGCGGTCATCGCCAATTTGCGCTGAAATAGCCTCACAAACCGAATTCCACATCGGTCAGCTTTTCTTGTCGGTCTCTGGAATCGCGGCGACGGCTTCGATTTCGACCAATGCGCCGGGTATAGCCAGGGCCGAAGTCACTGTCGAACGCGCGGGGAAGGCGTCTCCGAATGCTTCGGCATAGGCCGCGTTAAATTCCGCGAAATTGGCCAGATCCGTCAGCCAGACCGTTGTCTTGGCGACATCGGCAAGCGTGGCGCCCGCTTGGGCCAGGACGGCCTGTAGATTGGCCATTGCCTGACGGGTCTGCGCCCCGACGCCGCCTTCGACCAGTTTGAAGTCGGCATCCACGCCCAGGGCACCTGAGCAGAAGATCAGATCGCCAACGCAGGTTGCAGGAACAAGCGGCACCCTGGCGCCATTGGGAAGGACGGGGGGTATGCCGATGCGGTTTACAGTCATGGTGCTTTCCTTCAGTTGAACGGGTTTTCGACCTTGGGCCAGAAATTGCCGTCGCGTTTGGTAAAGGGAATGATGGTCATGTCGGGCGTCACCGTACCGGGCGTGCGCACATGAATTACCTGCGGGCTGATGCGCTCGAAATTCTGGTAGAAGTGGTTGGTGGATTTCGGGATCAGGGCGCGCATCTCGTCAATGTTGATCCCCAGATCGGTATAGACTGAAGGCGAGAAATTCTGGGTGCGCACCGACGAGACCACAAGGTGAACGCCGTCGGCATCTAGCCAGACGCCCGTGCCCATGGGCATGTCGCTCTCACCTAGTTTCTGGGTCATGTTTTCGCGAATGGCGCGCACCGTGACCTCGAGATCCACCGCATCGCCGGATTCCTTGCATATCTTGCCGCCCAGGCGCACGCGCATCCGCGCGCCGACGCCGGCATCCTGGCACATGGTTACCAGTACCGGATCCCAGAAGACGCCATGGGCAATGTCCTTGGCCCCGCGCTTGACGATTTCCTGCAGGAAGAAGGTCGAATCTGCGGGCGCGCCACCGCCTGCGTTGTCGCCCATATCTGCCAGAGTTACCGGAAACTCGGTCGCCGCATCGACAATATCCAGCGCAGCCGGGATATCGGGATAGTTCATCCGCAAGCCCTCGCGGATATCCCACAGCTTGTCGGCAAAATCCTTGGCTGCGCTGGCCGCCTTGTCAGCATTGCCATCGGCGATGACCAGCGTCTTGGCGCCCACATCGGCGACATCGGCCCAGGGGAAGCCATGGGTCAGCGAGACGGACAGCACACCGTCCTTGCCCTCGGCGTCCTTCATCGCCTGCACATAGGTCTTGGCCGGCTCTTTCATCGTTTCGATGATGGTCAGCATTCTACAGTCATGTGTCCGCATGACGGGTTTGGTCTTGCCCTCGGCCGCGTCCGCCGCCATGACGAAAAGCTCGCGCGCACGTTCGGGTGCGTCGACATGCGGGTATTCCTTGAAATTGATGATCAGCGTGGCGTTGTCGAGCATGGCCCGGGTCAGGTGGTTATGCGGGTCCAGTTCCAGCCCGATCACCTTGTCCGGCCCCATGATCGCGCGGGCGCGGCTCATCATGTCGCCTTCGCAATCGTCGTAGCCATCGGCAACCATGGCGCCATGCATCGACATCAGCAGAACATCGGGCTGATGCTTCTCGATATCGGCCAGGATCTCGTCGCGAAACGCTTCATAGACCGCGCGTACGGTGTTGCCCGCGGGCTGGGCCGCGGCGGACAGGCTTTCAACCACCTCCCAGCCTCGGTCTTCGGCCATGCACCGCCATTCATGCAGCGGGGCGGTAAACAGGTTTGCCGTAGATTTGGTGGCCTCACGCGTGACCATTACGGACTCGAATGCCAGTTGCCCGGTTGGCATCGGCGAAAACGTGTTGGTTTCGGTCGCGAGGCAGGCGATCAATAGCTTCATGAGGTTCTCTCCTCGATCATCTCGTGTTTCATGTCAGGCAAAAGGGTTCTCGACCTTAGGCCAGAAGTTCCCGTCGCGCTTGGTAAAGGGAATGATGGTCATGTCCGGCGTCACGGTGCCGGGCGATCCGACATGGATCACCTGCGGACTGACGCGGGCGAAATTCTGATAGAAGTGGTTCGTGGATTTCGGTACCATGATACGCAAGGTCGAGATATCGAGCCCAAGGTCCTCGAACACCGACGGCGAGAAGCATTGTGTGCGCTTCGAGGACAGGATCAGGTGAACCCCATCCGCCTCCAGCCAAACGCCGGTTCCAAGTGAAATCGACGACTCGGCAACCGTCTGGCTCATGTTCTCGCGTATGCCGCGCACCGTCACCTCCAGGTCCACGGCGGACCCGGATTCGGCGCAGATTTTCCCACCGATGCGCACGCGCATCCGCGCCCCGACGCCTGCGTCCTGACACATGGTGACCAGGACAGGGTCCCAAAACGGCGCCAAGGCAATATCCTTGATGCCACGCCGCAGTACTTCTTGCAGAAAGTAAGTGGAATCAGAGGGCGCACCGCCCCCGGCATTGTCGCCCATATCGGCCAGCGTGACCGGAAATTCTGTCGCCGCCTCAGCCATGTCGAGCGCGGTCGGGATATCGGGATAATCCGCCCGCAAGCCGTCGCGGATGTCCCAGAGCTTAGCTGCGAATTCCTCGGCCACGCGGGCTGCTTTTTCCGCATCGCCATCGGTGATCGCCAGCGTCTTGGCGCCAACGTCGGCCACGTCCCCCCAGGGAAAGCCATGCGTCAACGACACCGACAAAACGCCATCGTGCCCCTCGGCGTCTTTCATGGATTGCACATAGCTCTTGCCCGGCTCCATCAAGGTCCGGATGATCGTCAGCATCCGGCAATCATGCGCGCGCATCACCGGGCGCGTTTTGCCCTGGGCCGCATCGGCGGCCATTTCAAACAGCTCGACCGCCCGATCCGCCGGGTCGATATGGGGGTATTCCTTGTAATTGACGATCAGCGTGGCGTTGTCGAGCATCGCGTCGGTCAGGTGATTGTGCGGGTCAAGTTCAAGCCCGATCACCTTGTCCCGCCCTAGGATGGCGCGGGCGCGTGCTGTCAAATCGCCTTCGCAATCGTCATAGCCGTCGGCCATCATCGCGCCATGCATGTTGATCAGAAAGATGTCGGGCCTGTGGGTTTCCAGATCGCGCAGGATCTCGTCACGAAACGCCTCAAACACGGTACGCGTGGTCAGCCCCGCCGGCTGCGCTGCGGCGGTCAGGCTTTCCGCGATGTCCCAACCGCGCTCTTCGCCCATGCGGCGCCAAACATGCAGGGATACGTTGTGCATCCGTGGCTCTGCCCGGCTGCCCTCGCGGGTGAGAAGCCCGGCTTCAAACGCAAGGCGACCGGTCGGGATCGGTGAAAAGCTGTTGGTTTCCGTGACCAGAGACGCAATCATGAGTTTCATATCAGGGGTCTCGCAAACAGGTCCGTCAAAAGGACAATCGGCGGCGTGAACACGGGTTGACGTTGAACGCTGCCTCGGCCCCCCGGGGCCGTCATTGCGTTTCCTTGTTCGTCAGAGCCGTCGCCAGGTGGGCGATGAGATGGATCATGATCAGGCCGAACCCGACGGGAATGGCCAGGGCAAAGACCGACATCGGCACGTCCAGTGTCTCGGCGGAGACCCTGGCATTGCGGGCAACATAGCCTGACGAGAACTTACCGTTCACCCCAATAAAGCAGTACCACAGGATCGGCGAGATAAAGACAAAGGCGCCCGCCGCCCGGATGACGGCGTAGATGCGCCCGACCTTGTCCGTCCGCTCGCGCGCGGCCGGAAACAGGGATGGATCGGCATGAATCCGAAATGCGCAGGATGCGCCCAGGAGCCCGGCCCAGACCATGAGGTAGCGTGCTAGCTCCTCGGTCCAGGCCGGGGGTTGGTCAAGAATATAGCGCGCGGCGGCCTGCCAAAAGGCGATGACAACAAGTGCCGTCACCGCCAGAACCGCACCCCAAAGCGCAATTCGGTTCAGGAATGCCGAGAAACGGTCCAGCCAGGAAAACGCCGCGCGCATCAGATCACATCCCGCTCGCGGTTTTCCAGGCGTCAAGAGCGCCTTCCGGCAGCGGCACCATGTTGTGCAGCGGCTCGCTGAGCGCTCTGAACTCGTTCCATGCCTCTGGCGTCAGCGTGGTCACTTCGATGCCCGCCTCACGCAGCTTGTCCAGCTCGGCCGAGCGAGTGGCAAGCCATTCGCGGTTGGCCTTTGTGGCCGCCGCCGCCGCGTCCATCACGATCTTCTGCTCGTCCGCCGACAGACCCTGATACCAGTCTTCCGAGACGATAACCGTGCGGGTGCCGAGGCCAACCTTTGCGTCGGTGAAGTACTTGATAAAGCCGGTGTGACCGAACATCAGCGGAACCATCGGCGGATTGAGGTAGCCGTCCGCAATTCCTGTCTGAAGCGCGTTGGGCACTTCGTCCCAGGCCACGATCGTGCCGTTGGTGCCCCAAAGCTTGTAGACCCCGATCTGGTTTTCATCCAGCGCGCGCATCCGCAAGTCGGCCATGTCGGCGGCCGAATTGATGGGCTTTTTCGTATTGAAGATACCTGCAGCCGAACCGAGCGCCGCTACGGCGATCACGCGGACGCCCTGGGGCGTGGTACCTGCGTTGATCTTGTCCAGCATCCCGTTTTCAAGTCCGCGATCCACGGATGCAAAATCAGGGAAAAGATAGGGCAGCGTCAACGGAATGATGTGCCCATCGAGCGCGCCAACGCCTTTGGTGTCAGACATTGACACTTCCAGCAGCCCCTGCTGCACCTGGTCCATCTTTTCTGCTTCGGCGCCGAGGGCGCCGCGCTCGTATTCCACGGCTTCCATGCCATTGGCGTTCAGATATTCCGAAAAGGCGTGCGCCCAGACGTATGTGCCAGAGTTCTCAAGGTCTTTCGCCGAGTCGAGCGCGATCTTGACCTCGGCCGTGGCCGGTGCGGCGAAAGCGAAAGCCAGCGAAACGCTCGCAGCGCCCATAAGTTTCATGAATGACATTTTTAGTCCTCCTCAGTTGGCCCCAAGTTTTTTTGGGGTGTTCAAGTTCAGTTCCACAAGCCAAATGCCCGGGGCAGGAAGAGGCTGATCTCGGGAACGAAGACCAGAACCCCAAGCACAAGGATTTCGACGATGACGAAGGGGATGACGGCGCGGGCCAGCTTCCAATAGTTCAGCCCGGTGACGGTCGAGACGATCAGAAGGCACCCGCCCATCGGCGGCGACACAAGGCCGATCGTCAGGTTGAAACAGATCACGATGCCCAGATGGACGGGGTCGGCACCGTTGGCCAGTGCCACCGGAGCGATCAGGGGTACCAGCAAGGCCAGCGCCATCGGGATATCCAGAAACATGCCCGCCAGAATGAACAACAGGTTCATCGCCAGCATGAATCCGACCGGACCAAGCCCCAAATCCGTGATCAGCGCCGAGATTGCCTGTGGCACCTTTTCAAGCGAGGCCAGATGGCCGAACGCGGCGACGGCACTAAGCACGATGAAGATCGAGCCGGTCAGCATCGCGGTGCGGCGGAGGCTTTCCAGCACGTCGTCGCGTTTCAGACCCTCGTAGAAAAAAGCGGCGAGGGCTGCAACGACGACGGCGACGGCAGCGGCCTCGGTCGGGGTCATCCAGCCCAACACGATGCCACCCACGATGATCACGGGCAACAAGAGTGCAGGCAATGCGCGCGCAATAGCGGGCAAGACCGGCGGTGCCTCGCCTTTTTCTATGCGCGGGTGATCGTCACGGATGGCGTAAAACGCGTTCATCAAGAACAGCGCCCCCGCAAGCATGAGTCCCGGCAGGATGCCTGCGACGAACAGCGCCGCGACAGATGTCTGCATGATCGCGCCGTAAAAGATCAGGATGATCGAGGGTGGCACGATCGGCCCGATGATCGAAGACGCCGCCGTGATTGCCCCGGCATAGAGCTTGGAATAGCCCCGCTGCTCCATCGCGGGCACCAGCGTGTTCGACAGCGAGGCCGCATCGGCAATGGCCGATCCGCTGATGCCCGCAAAGAACACCGATGTCATGATATTCACATGGCCCAGCCCGCCGCGAATACGCCCGACGATGGCCATCGACACGTCGATCAGCGCCTTGGTCACGCCGCCGCGGTTCATCAGTTCTCCGGCCAGGATGAACAAAGGCATCGACAAAAGCGCGAAGACGCTGATCTGCGAAAAGACCTTCTGCGGGAGAATGGCAAGATAACGCGCGTTGTCAGTGAATATGAACGACATGACCGCCGTCCCGCCGACCACATAGGCTAGCCCCAGCCCCGAGGCGAGAAGCACAACGAGAATAACAGGAACAAGCAACATCATGAGCCGATGCCTTTTCGTCCAGGCCGGATGGTCGCCGGGTCCAGCCTTTCGGCCAGGATATGCGCCGGGACGGGCTGACCCATGACTTCGGCGGCTGCGAATTGCGCGAGGCCGGGGGCGGACTGAATACCGTATCCGCCCTGTCCCGCCAGCCAGTAGAAGCCCTCAACTTGCCCGGAAAACCCGGCAACAGGGCATTTGTCCGCCACGAAGCTGCGCAGGCCCGCCCAGGGGTTTTCGATGCGACGCACCGAAACTTGGAAGGCACGTTCAATCCGGTCAACGCAGATTGCGATATCCATTTCGTCGGGCTGTACATCGCACGGCGGTTCAGGGTCTTCGTTGGCGGGGGAAATCAACAGCTTGCCGGCATCCGGCTTGAGATAGAACTGCTCGTCGACATCGACGACCAGCGGCAGGTTCTCCAGATCGGCGCCCTCTGGCGGGTCGATCATCAGGGCCGTGCGGCGCTTTGGCACCAGCCCGATGCGCTCGGCTCCGGCCATCTTTCCCACCTCATCAGCCCAGGCACCGGCCGCGTTGACCACGATGCCCGCGGTCAGTTCGCCCTTCTTTGTGGCGATCTGCCAGCCATCCGCGGTTGGTGTCAGCCCGGTCACCGGCGCATTCGTCAGAACGGTGCCACCACTGGCCTTGAACCGGCGCAGATACCCCTGGTGCAGTGCCGCCACGTCGATCTCGGACGTGCCATTGTCCCACATCGCTCCGGCGGCATATCCAACCCGCAGCAATGGCAGACGCTCGGTCAGTTCCGCCCCGTCGAGGCGCTTAACCGTCGACGCGTCGGCAAGGTCTTTCTCCATCGCATCCAGCGACGCCGTCTGATCCGCGCGGGCGACAAAGGCCGCGTTAATCGGAGACAACAGCGGATGATCCGCGAACCCTTCAGGAGGGTGTTCGAAAAACCCGAGCGAAGCGCGCGTTAACGCCCTGATCGGTTGCGGCCCGTAGATCGGTGAATAGACCGCAGCTGACCTGCCCGTGGTGTGATATCCCGGCTGGCTTTCCTGTTCGATCAGTACAACACGCACCGACGCCGCAAGTTCTGCTGCGACCGAGGCGCCGGCAATGCCAGCACCTACAACGGCGATGTCATAGTCCTGTTGCTTATCCGGCAATTTCGGTCCCTGCATCAGAATCGTTTTTGTTTTCGACGAATACGGGTTACAGTATTTTCCGATAAGAAAAAAGAATTTTTTCCGATAGGAAAATCCATGCAAACGATCCTGAAAAGTCTCGAACCTAGTGCGACTGCAACCGAGACCGATCTTGGCGCCCGTGTGCGCGAGATCAGGAAGGCGCGCAAGTGGACCTTGAAGGAAGTGGCCGAGCGCACTGGCCTTGCTATCTCGACCATATCCAAGATGGAGCGGGGCGAGATTTCGCTGACTTATGACCGGTTCATGCGGCTGGCGCAGGGGCTGGGTCTCGACGTGGGCGAGCTGTTCGACGCCGAAGCCGAAGGTTTTGCTCATGGGACGGTTTCCGTGACGCGCGAAGGCGACGCGCCTGTGCACCGCTCGGCAACCTATGACTATGACATGCTGGCTTCGGACGTGACCGGCAAGCACATGGTTCCAATGCTGGGGCACATAAAGGCGCACAGTTTCGCGGCTTTCGAGGATTTCATCTCTCATCCCGGCGAAGAGTTTATTTACGTACTCAATGGCGAAGTCACGGTTCATTTCAAAGGCCGCGATACGGTTACGCTGAAAAGGGGCGACAGCGTCTATTTCGACAGCGGACTGGGCCATGCATATGTGTCGACCGGAGAGGCGGATGCGACCGTGCTCGGGGTGTGCTGGAAGCCAGGTTAGTTGAGGCGCCCCTGGTTGTCTTGCGCCTTGCCTTTCTCAGTTTGAACGGTCTGGCTTCGGCACCTCTCTGAAACGAGTGCGCTTTCAGACCTCGAAATGTGGTGGTGCAGCGATTTCATTGCTCGAGGCGCGCTCCGAATGCCGGCTGTTGGCGATCTGCGCCAATCAGCATGCACCTGCTGCGAAAGCCCGGACCCGCCCGAGGTGCTATTTGCTGCAAACGCAATGTGCAGAAAACGGCCGTTGGGGTTGGTGCAGCGAAATGGTGCTTCGTCCGCGTCTTCCCAGTTCGGCACCAGCGCGGCGAAAGGCCGGTTCAGTTTTGGGCTTGCCAGCCCGATTTGAAAGTCCGCTTCCGCCGTTTCGGCTTGGTTTCTCGCGCTTGCAGAGAATGGCCGGTGTCCGCCTTTCTCGCAGTGACAGTGCGCAGTATCTGCCGATCGGGGTCCCTTGCGGGATGCGTCGGATCGCCTAGAATTTCTCCTGTAAGGAATTTGAAAACGGGTTTTGCCTCCGCTGCGCTCTGTCCGGGGCGACGCGAAACGGATCACCGTTTCGCCTCTGCCTCACCTCCCGGGACAGAGCGCGCTTCCGGCAAAACCCGTTTTCAAAATTCTGGCGATGAGGGTCAGTACCGCGGGGTTGGGCGGGGTGTAGAATGAGGATGGTTTAACAGTTTAAGACCACCTTTTCATGCACCACGACTTCAGCCTCGACTTGCGCGCCGCCCGGCGCAAGGCGGGGCTCACCCAGGCCGATTGCGGCCACCTTCTGGGCGGCAGCACCAAGATCATCCGTCAGCTGGAGGACGGCCAGCGGGCACCGACACTGACGGAGATCTGCTTGCTGTCGCTGATCTTCGGGCGCAGCTTCGAGAGCTATTTCGCCGAGCTGATGCCGAGCCTGCGCGAGACGCTGTCGGAGCGACTGGCGCGCCTGCCCCATCCCAAGGCGACACACGCGGCCACGTTCAACCGCAACACCACGCTGGAGGCGCTGGCGGAACGGCTGGCCGACGAGATCGCGGTCGATCGTGAGCGGTTCTAGACGCCAGCGGATGCTGGCCGTCGCCGTCCGGCGGGACCTCGCCTGCATGATGTACCTACAGGGGAAGACGCTGAAAGACTGGCGGGTCTCGCACAAGGCGGCACGCTCACCGGGGGATGGAGTGAGCGTGCTCAGGACATGGATGGCGATCTACGAGCCGGACGTGGTGATCTGCCAGAACCCGGATTCCGCCGGCCGCAAGAGCGCACGCAACGTGCTGATCCTGACGGCGATGGCGCGGGTGATCTCTGACACGGATGTGCTCGACCTGCTGGTGACGCGCCGCTACGCGTACCGCAACATCTACGAGGAAGCGGCGGTGATCGCCCGGCGCTACCCGGCGCTGAAACAGAAGCTGCCGAAGAAACCGCGCATCTGGGAGACGGAGCCGCGCCGGATCATCTATTTCGAAGCGATGGCGCTGGCGCTCGCGGTTCTGGATGAGCAATGACAAATGCCGCGCCCGGAACGGACGCGGCTTTCTTGTTTCTGGTTTCGGAAGTGACCGGCTCAGCCCATCTCGTCGGGCAGCCAGGCATCGATCCGCTTGACCTGCGCCTCGGTGAGGCTGTGCGCTTTGCGGAACTCGGCATCTCCGAAGAGCTTCTCGAGCCGCTCGGCCTTTTCGCCTTTCTTGAGCTTGGCGAAGGTGGTCACGGTTGGATGCTCCGGCTTGAGACCCAGCAGATCGCGATGCAGGTCGTCGAGGTAGCCGCCGCTGACACGCTTGAAGAAGTTGCTGCCGGTCGGGGTCCAGACCGCACGAATGCCGGTCTTGGCCTCCTTGTCGATCAGCGCGCCGAGCTTGTCGTCCCCAACGTCAAGCAGTGCGGCCAGCCGCCCGGTCAGGTCCGCTCGGACCTTGTCCCGGCCCGCCTTACGGAAGGCCCGGAAAGCGCGCACCAGATCGACATTCCACGGGTCTTTCGGGTCGGCAGCAGGTTCCGTCAGTCGCGGATCGGGGTCATAGCCCTCGGCCTGTTCCGGCATGTTCGGCACGTCCTCGGTCCTGATCCCGAAGGCCCCGCGAAAGCCCATGCGGCCGGTCAACTGGAAGGCCAGCAGGTCCAGCAACAGGTCGGGGTGATCCAGCACGGCGCTCTGCCGCGCCCCGGTTGCGATCCGGTTCAGATCGTCCTGCAGCTTGGCCGAGATGGCGGGCTTGGCGATGTCGGATTTGCCATGTTGCGAGGGTTGCAGGATACCTGCCGCTTCCGCCGCCGCGCGATCTTCCTTGGCGATGAGACCGCCGCAGACGCTCAGGTCGCCATCGTGGTCGACATAGACCATCGCGCCGGAGAGCGCCTTCTGGACCTCGCTGTATGTGCCATCGAGGATGGATTGCAGGTCGGCCAGTTCCGCCATCCCTTCTGTGTCCAGCGTGTCACCCTCGGCCAGGTCGGCCAGATCGTCGTAGCGCTGCTGCTGGTCCTCGTCGAGCACACCCGGCTCGGGATAGACCCGTGCCAATTTCCCTTCCTCGATCTGGTACCAGCCGAGATAGGGCTCGGCGCAGGCCTCAACCCATTTCCAGCCCTGTTCGGCTTTGACCGCCTGTGCGGCCTCATCCAAGGCTTCGGCAAAGACAGCCGCGAGGATCGGCTCGTCATCGAAGAGCGTTTCCTCGGCAAAGAGGTCCCGGGTCAGACGACCGCCCGCTTCCGTGTAGGCCGCCTCGCCCACGAAGCGCGCCCGGCGGTCCGTGCTCTTGACCTGAGCGACAGAAGGCCAAAGTAGCGATCGCCACCCGGCGTGATCGCATGGGCTTCCTCGACGATATCGTGGCCGTGGAACCCCAGTGCGTATCTGACCATGTCGACGACGTCGATATGGGGGATCGGCACGTGAGACGCCGTTGCGGCAGGGGTGTCGAGATCGCGCAGATCTGCCAGCGCAATCTCCTCCCCGCCTGTGTGCAGGCAGAGGGTCATGAGATGACTCCTTTCGAGTTGAGAGGTGGATTGAAGAGGCAATTCAACCCGGTCGCGCTGACCGCGAGGACAGCTCGATTGCACCGTCAGCGCGGCGCAATGACCGAGGATTTTCGAAGAAAAGAACTGCCGGTTCAATTGTACCACGAATTTAGTAGTTTGAGATTTTATTGGTGCCACTGAGCAGGCTGTCGCCGGTCACAAAAATCGATAATCACTCCGGCCGGCACGGACCCACGGCTCCGTCAACAACGGCAAAACCGGCGGGGTGCTCAATGCCGCTCCGAAGTGCGGGTAGCTCTGAGACAGGATGAAAGGGCAGCCGCTCGGGAAGTGCTTTTCGATCACCTTCAGCATTTCCGACAAATGGCGGTGACCGACCGTCAGGTTGAGTAGAAGCCCGACATCGCCGTCTTGCGCGCCGACATAGCGCCGAAACTGACCGCCCGCCAGGAACGCTCGGGCCTGAAGCACGGTCCGTTCCCAGCTTTTGGCTTTTGACCTGCTCATATGGGTGCGTTCGGTATCCCGGTCATATTCATGGAACAGATAGAACGTCCGCCCTGTCGATGTGCGGCGGATCGCGCAGATCCCGTCATTCTTTACCCGCTGCCCGGCGACAACGTAGCTCGGCTGCGACGTGTCAATGATCCTGTGCTGCGGAATGAACTCGAGGTCCGGATCCACGCGGGTCCCGAGGTCGATCGACGCCATGGCGCAGGATCCGAACAGCCTGTGCTCGAACGGCCCGGACGGGGAAAATGCATTCGGGACAATTCGACCAAGAGACCTGAGCAATTCGCACCCCTGCTCCGAGAGCGCGTGGATCATTTCCACGCCGAGCGGGTTTTCGGCAGCCTTCTTCTGCCGGGCCGGCCGATCCAGGAGACCGGCGCCGTTGGGCAACGTGATGTACTCACCGTCGATGACATAGGCGTTTTCGTGAAAGAGCTTTGCCAGCAGTTTCACGAAGCCGACGCGGTCCCGGGACTTCGGCAGATCCCTGGTGAATTCATAGAGGTAGTTGGTCGGCAGGTTCCCATACCAATGCAGAGCCTCAAGGACCGCAAGGATCCGTTCGGTGATCTGAACACGCGCCCCCGTTGGCATCCGGTGAAACCGCTTTCTGCGCCCGATCTCGTCCATGTTTCCCATAGGGCGATTTTCGGCCCGGACGGGGTTCCGATCAAGTTGCCGCCCTGGGCAGCTATATTCCCGAACAGTCGCTATGTGAGCCGTTGGGGAGGTCTCACGATTTGTTACAAGGGCGGGATATCGTCGTCGTCCTCATTGCGACGTTTCTTGCCCGTGTTCAGAAACCGGCGCAGCCCTTCATCGTCATCCGCGCCTGGTGGCTCCTCCTCCGGCCTATCAGGCGGGTCGCCGACCGTGCCATAGGGGGTCTCGTCCTCGGGCCGATCCTCCGGCACGTCCCAGGGGTCACGCTCCATTGTGAACCCCGCGCCATGCACTGTTGTATCCGGATCGGGCGTCACGCTGTATTTGGCCCGCAGATAATCCCTCAGCTCTTCGCGATCATCGCGTTGCGGCAGTTTCGACAGCGCGCCGTAGGGGATCGACACCGGCACCGCGGTGGCGGTCTGACCTTTGACAAAGGTTGCGAATGTCAGCGCTGGCAGGTCGCGGATGAAGTCCGGCCTGGTGTTCATCTCCCTGGCAAACCGCGTCGCATCGTCATGGGAGGGGTTGGACACCATCTTGATTGCCGTGTTCGCCATGAAACTGCCGCGCATTTTCATGTCGATCTGGCCGAGGTGCTGTGTCACCCAGAACGTGCCGACATTCATCTTCCGCGCCTGCTCGAGCATGTCGGAGATCGTGCTGTCACTGTTCGACTGCACATAATCCCGCGCCTCGTCGCAGAAGAAGTAGACCGGCTTGCGATCCTGGATCAGCGCCCGCTCCTGGATCGCCGAGTTCAGCATCGCCAGATACAGCCGGCCAAGCAGTTCGGTGCCCGACCCCTGCAACAGGCTCTTTTCCGTATCCAGCAGGATGAGCTTGCCTTCCTGCATTTCCTCAAAGAGATCGAACTTCGTCTGCGCGTGGGAGAACATGCGCTCGAACACGCCGACCTCAAGCACGTCAAAGATCCGGCGCATCACCTGTTCGCGGGTCTGGCCGTATTGCTTGTAGTTGTCATACTGCTCGTAGAAGAATTCCTGGGCAGTACGGCTGAGATTGTCGATGTAGTCCGAATAGGGTTCGTGCCCGCCCTCCTTCAGGATTTCCCGCATCGTGTGCAGCGTGGCATCCGGGATCTCGATCAACAGCCGGATGAGGTAGTTGAACAGCGTGGATTGCTTGGTGGTCATTTCGGCGCCAAGCACGCTGTCGATCACGAACGACAGCACCTCGATCGCCTTGTTGACCACCCGCTCCTGGTCAGCCGCCGAATACTCGGATTTTCGCGCCATGCCGAGGTCAAAGAGTGAGATCGGAACCGGGTACTCGATGTCGGACGGGTTCAGGTAGCACACCCGTTCCTTGGGCAGATCCAGATTGAGCAGCGCGTCGATGAGGTCCTTCTGGCTGTCCATCACGATGACGGACACCTCGCCATCCCTCAGCCGGTCGTACTCCCTGCCGACAAACCACTGCACAAGCTGCGACTTGCCGCCGCCGGTCCCGGCGGTGATCAGTCCGTGCTGATAGTATTTCTCGCGGGGGATCGAGAACGGCACCTCGAGATCGAAAAGCCGCCCCAGCGGCGTGCCCTTGGTATACACCTCGACAATGTCGTCGTGCTTGTAGTCGGTCGGATAGACCTCCTTCACATCCTGGAAGTTCTTGTCGATCTGGTTCGTGAGGTCATGGAACCCGTCGGCCTGGGCGAAGACCAGGAGCATGTTTTCGAGAGCTCGTGGCAGGTCGCGCAGAACGTACCGGATGGGGACTTTGAATTCGCCGCCGCTGGCCGGGTAGTCCAGACGCCCAAAGGCTTCCTCGATAACCGAAACCGCCTCCCGGGCACGCTCCGGGTTCACGCTTCCAAGTTTTCTGAGCTTGTCCCTGTACCGCGCACCTTCGATGCTGTCGCAGATGAGCGGAGGCGGAGGCACCTGGCCCCCGCCAACTTCCGTGTCAAAGAGGTGATTTGCGACCGGAATGACGTCCGCCGGAAGGTTCCACTCGGGCTCTTCGTTCTGATAGTTTTCCAGGATCTCCTCGTAGAGATCGCGCGTTTCCCGGCGCTTCCGCCATTCTCGTGGCCGCGACCCGTTGATCCACCAATACCCGACGAGTCCGGCGCTTCCGCCAATGATCGCCACAGGAAGGAAAAGATAGGCTGCAACCAACACCGCGGTGCCGAACACAGCGAGCGCACCCAGCGTCAGGAGAAACCCCATCAATTCGAATTCGTCATTAGAACTCAAGTGTCTTCGACTTCTGCTCGATTTCCGTGTTTCCGACGATGTAGCCTTTCAACGTCGGCATGAGGTTTTCGACCTCGTCGGCATATTGCTTCGCGTCCAGAACCGAGTTTGCCATCCATGTGTCTGGTCCCTTGAGAAGATCGCTGATCAGCAGCCAAAACTTTTCCGGCGGGTCGTTTTCATACACCGCGAGCTCGGCGGACGGTTTGCGTTCGAGCACCACATCGCGTTTCAAACGACGTTCACGAATGATCTGTCGTTCTTCCTCGCTGAAATCGACCTCGATCGTCACGCAGTAAAATTTCCTGCGACGAAGCAAACCAATCTTTTTCTCGGAATGATCGATCTTTACCCGCATGGCTCACCTCTCGTTGCGGCGCCACGAGCATCCGAAAAAGAGTTTCACCAGTCAAGCATTGTTGGCGTTGCACTTCCGTTGATGTGTGACAGACGGTGGCGACATCACAACGGAGAGCAACATCGAAGGTGCATGATGAGTTGCTGACAATGGCTGCCGAAAAGCGCGCTTATCGAAGCGTGAATAACGACTCCGCTTTCGAACATCGCTTTCGGTTAGGGATACAGCTCGAACTCCACAAGACTCATCTCATAATGCAAGTACATAGTGCACAAGGTCTACAGACCCACACAAAACCAAAAACAAAATGCAATAGCATACCTACACCCAAACGAGTCAGAGTTCTCCGAACCCCACGAAACTTCTGTTGAGGAGAACTCGCCCAATATTCGCGCGCGACTGTCCTACGCGCGTGATTGGGGCGCGCCAGCGCCCCGCCCTTCGATCATTGAAAATGAGAGTATGTCACGCCAAAGACAGCCATGATCATGAGACGCTATGCGTCGGCAGGTTGGCCTCTGACATACCATACGGCATTGCCATACCGGAATAGTACGGTTTCGGCTGCGGTATGGTAGGCTCGTGGATCAGTCAAGCAGGTCGATAGATGCCGCGCTCGCCACCGATGTCACCGCGCTTCTTCAGTGCGGACAGCGCACTGGAAATCGACTGCTGCGCTGATTTGCTATGCGCGTCGAGCTCATCGAAGAGATCACTGCGGGCAATGCCGTCCGGATGTTTCCTCACCACATTCAAGACATCTTGCCGGACGCCGGAGCGGCGTCCACGACCGGATTTCGTCGCTTGTTGAGACTCGACCAAAGCGTAATGAAATCCGAGGTTTTTCAGCTCATCGACGGCCGCTTGCGCTTTTTGAAGAGCGGCCTGCTTCTGTTCCTCGATAAGCCGCTGCTTTTGCTTTTCGAGTTCGGCTATTTGGACATCGATATCTTTGATTGTGGTCATATCTATCCCTGGTCTTGAAGGGCTCGTTGCTTGAGGACTTAGCGCTCTCAGTCACCGGGGCAAAGCACGCCAAGATCAGTCAGTGTGCAATGACGACGAAGAGTTGTCTGCATACAGCGACTTGCCTGAGGGGCAACCACGATGACAAGGGAAGTTGACGTGTCGATTCTTCAAATGTCGCGCCTGATACTGCAACATTGCGCAAGGACCCGCTGCAACGGGCATACGCCTTGATGTGGCATCAAACACCGCCAGTGCCAAAGCGTGTCAAGGTTCGTGGGTCACCTCAAGATGCACTTTGAATTTCTTTCGAATTGTCCGGGTACAAGTTTGCGTCAAAGACAACCCGCGCGTCATGGTGGTTTTACGAGTCTACTAAATCATAGACCTGGATAGCATTTCACGAAGCCAAGGGCGAGAGCCGCGCCAATGTCCAGAGTTGAACGTAACTACTGGATGCGGCGGCCGCGATCGCCAAAAAGCAGCCGCATAAGCACTTTGCGCACCCGAAAAAACACCAGTAGAACGCCGATCAGCAAAGCAACAAGCGCCGTAGGTACTATCGAGCCATCCGTGGAACTATCCGTCATCAGGTAAGGCGCATCTGGAAAAAACAGCCAGCTCACACCTAGAATGATGAGCACGCATCCGATAATGAAACCAATCATCACGCTTCCCCCTCAGTGGTTTTTTGTACTTGCAGGTTATGCAGTAACGAACGTCGATTCAAGAAATTGATACCAAGGTGAATTTGACGTCAAAACGCGTGGGAGTACTGCAATTCATCCGACCTGGTTTGGGGAGCAAAGTTCCTGGCGCTAAGGTTAAGGAACGTCTGAACTACCGCCTCGGCTTCGCCGATTTCCGTGCAGGTTTGGTCTGAGTAAGTCGGCGCGGACGGTTTCGCGGGCCATTTCGGCGGATTTCTCGGCCGGAACGGCCGACATCGGCATCTGAGGACAGACTCCGCCTCATGCCAGCAGCCTCCGCCGTACGAGGAACAGGTTGCCGAGGGCGAACAGGGTGAAGAGTTGGGCCCGGTTCTTGGCGAGGCCACGGTAGCGGGTCTTTAGATACACGAACTGCCGCTTGATCACCCGGAAAGGATGCTCGACCCGGGCCCGGACCATGGCGATGATCCGGTTGATGTCCTCGTCGATGGGGTGCAGCACGCCGCCTTTCGGGGCCTTCCTCATGACGCCCCAGAACTCGCCGGGGCCGGAGAACGCCGCCTCGCGCGCGGCGCTGACGTAACCCTTGTCGGCCCAGACCGACGTCTCCG
Organism: Seohaeicola saemankumensis; assembly: GCF_020171285.1. Lineage (GTDB taxonomy): Bacteria > Pseudomonadota > Alphaproteobacteria > Rhodobacterales > Rhodobacteraceae > JAIUZI01. The sequence goes on along the minus strand of NZ_JAIUZI010000001.1, from coordinate 98,303 downwards.
CGCCGTGCAGGAGATCGTCCCAGACCTGGCTGTCATGCACCTCCGCCGTCGTGGTCTCGAGGCTGTGCACGATGCCGCTGTCGGCATCCACGCTGACATGCGCTTTCATTCCAAAGAACCAGTCGTTGCCGTTCTTCGTGGACGACATCTCGGGGTCGCAGGCCTTGGCCTCGTTCTTCGTCGAGGACGGCGCGTCAATGATCGTTGCATCCACCAGTGTCCCCGAGCGCAGAGTGATCCCCAGATCGGCGAGATAGCGGTTCAGAGCGCCTGACAGGCGCCTTGCTCGACCGTTTGACCAATCATGTTAGCATCCTGGAGATGAACGGCGACAGCTATCGCCTCGCTCAAAGCAAGGCCCGGCAGAACTCCTGAACCAAGGCCGAGTTTGGTGCTCGCGGACCAAGGCGCCTTACCAATCTGTAGATGACTGCATTGGGCCGAAAACAAAGAATGACGGGTGACCGGGCTGTGCACGCCCGATCACCCTGCTCCTGTATCAGGAGTGTCGTTTGGGCGCTTCGCGACAATCCAGCCGTTGCTGAAGCCAGTCCAGCACCTCATCCTCAACCCATCCCACTCTGTTCGGGCCCAGCCGTACCCGCTTGGGGAATTGGCCTGCCTTTTCAAGCCGCGCGACGTGTTGCGGCGAGTAGAGGACCAGCTCCTTGAGCTGGCGCTTTGAAAGTATCCTCATCACGATGTCTCCATGACTGAAGAGCATCGCGATGCCCTAGGGTTGACAAAAGCCTAGGCTGGATGAGCGTATCAGGTCTCAATCAGTTTGGCGATGTATTCATCAAATCGGGTCATCGCCTCTCGCATTTCTTCTGCGTAAGTGTGCTGGTTATAGACTGCTGCCACGCCACTGATGGTACCGGTGACATGGTTCAAGAGTTTTTCAGTAACGTGGATTGGGGTCCCAATCTTGGCATGAACAGTCGCGAAGGTTCGGCGTAGATCGTGCAACGTGTAGGGCGCAACATCTTCAAGTTCCTCATCAAATCGCGCCTTGTGCCACGCCCAACCGCTGAAGGTCTTTTCATTATTCGTCGCAGCGGGAAATAGCAGATTTCCGGTATCCGGCAGACCCTCGATGATCTCTTGGCTCCTGCCAGAAAGTGGGAAGCGGTGTTCGCGCTTGTTCTTCGTGAACCCGGCAGGGAACACAACGCAATCGTCGCTTATCCAAGTCCGGCGCAATGAACCGACTTCTGACCTGCGCTGACCGGTAAGGATCAAAAGCTGCATGATCGGACCAAAGGGGAAAGGGGTTTCCTGTGACCTCAGAAAGACGTCCCTCAGCTCACCCTCGCTCAAAACACGATTTCGCGCAATCGACCCTTGTTTGATCTGCGGAACGATTGATTGCTCCACCAGCCCATGTCGCACGCACCAGTTCATCATCGTGCGGATGGCAACATAAGCGTGCGATTGCTCCGAAGGCGTATTCGACAGACTGGAAACGACCTTCATAACTTGCTGGCGACTTACATCTTCCAGGTTTCCTGAAAACTGGAAATGCTTGTCCAGGTGTCGTGTGTAGTCTGCAACCGTTCGGGGCTTGTTCTTGTTCCTACAATCATCAAGAAATCGATCTTTCGCCTCATCAAATGAAATTGCGTGCTGGTGTTCTCCGTGCGCCCCGTCTTGATGCAGAACAAAAAAGCGCTTTGCTTGCGCCCGCGCGTCGGAAAGTGACATGTCGGGGTAGCGGCCTATCGTCTTAAGCTTACGCTTCTCGCCGTACATGACCACAAACGACTTGCTTTTGGTTGAGCACCTGAGGCCGAAACCTGGCGTCAGTTCATCCCAGTGTGTCACTTGTCCTTGGGCGGGATGCGACAGCTTCCTGATTGCCATATCAGTTAGGCGCAGCTTCACTTTAGTCTCTTTTTAGTCACATAAACCGGGGGCGTTTAAGGATTTCGCTATGTTCAATGATGCGCACATTCTTCCTACTTTATCAATTAAATAAGAGCCTTACGGTGCAGCTTGTTCATCTATGATGTCAGTGAGCCTCGGATTGCAAATCCGTGTACACCGGTTCGATTCCGGTACTCGCCTCCAATATTTTAATGGCTTAGGGAAAACTGGAAACTCCCGGCGAGGTGTTTAGGCTCTTTTTAGGCTCGGCTCCGAACATGTCGCTCGGTTGAACAGTGTTTCCCCGGAAATTCCCGTTCGGATCAAGGCCAGCCTTGTCTCGTCACTGACGAAGACCTTCCGATGCTCGACAAGCGGTCAAAGGCAGGGTCGAGGCATTTGTCAGAATGAGGAATCGCGCAACTGGGGTCACATCGATCAAACGGCCATCCGATCCGAAACCGGTGTGAAGGTTGGTATTCCGCGCTTGCTGGTTTTCACCCGAATTCTTCCGGTCATGGACCGCGATCGCTGCGTCAGGTCAGGCTTGCCAGCAATGCCTCGATATGCGCGGGGCCCGTTGGGCGAATGCCGTTGGGATTCAGCGACTTGATCGAATAGTATCCGCGCGTGATGTGGTCCATGTTGACCGTTTTCGCGATGCCGGGCAGGCGCAGGATCCGTTCCATATAGGCAGAGAGGCGCGGGTAGTCGGCGATCTGGCGGCGGTTGGTCTTGAACACCCCGTGGTAGGCCGCGTCAAAGCGGATCAGGGTGACGAAGGTGCGGACATCGGTTTCGGTCAGCCGGTCGCCCAACAGGTAGTCGCCGGTCAGCCGGCCTTCCAGCTCGTCCAGCATGGCAAAGACGCCCTCGACCGCTTCATCATAGGCGGCCTGCGAGGTGGCAAAACCCGCACGGTAGACACCGTTGTTGAGGTCTTCGTAGATCCGCGCGTTCAGGCTGTCGATCCGGGGGGCGAGGTCGGCGGGGTAGAGCCGCAGATCCGAGGGCACGATGCCTTCGAAGGCGGTGTCGAGCATGCGGATGATGTCGGCGCTTTCGTTGTTGACCATGACGTTGCGCTGCATATCCCACAGCACCGGCACGGTGGCCCGCCCGGTAAAGGCGGGTTCGGCGCGGGTGTAGATCTCGTGCATGTGGCGGGCACCGAACAACGGGTCGTCGTCCGCGCCGGGATAGTCGCCAAAGGCCCAGCCCTGGTCGGTCAGCGTCGGGTTGACGACGGTCACCGGGATGACGTTTTCCAGCCCCTTCAGTTTGCGGACGATCAGCGCGCGCGAGGCCCAGGGACAGATCAGCGCCACGTAGAGCCGGTAGCGCCCGGCCTCAGCGGCGAACCCGCCTTCGCCGGTGGGGCCAGCGCTGCCGTCGGGTGTGATCCAGTTGCGGAAACCCGACACCTGGCGGATGAAGCGGCCCTTTTCATCGGCCTTTTGCACCGGCTGCCAGTTGTCTGTCCATTTTCCGTCTACAAGCATGTGCGGGCTCTTTCGGTCAGCTGTGGAATACGAAGGATCGCATCGAGATCGATCCAAGGTCGAAACTGTCGTTCATGAAGGTCAGCGTGTCGCGACTATCGGAGGCACCGGCGATGGTCAGCGCCGGCACATAGTGTTCGGCCGTCGGATGGGCCTGACGCAGTAATGCGCCCATGCCCTTGCGATCAGTGAGCGCGCCGAAATCCCGCTCGGTCAGCCGCTCGGTGAACAGCGTGTCAAAGGCCTGGGCGAAATCAGGTGGTGGGCCGGAGGGGCGCAGGGCTCGCAGGTTATGGACGATGTTGCCCGAGCCCAGGATCAGCACGCCGCGATCGCGCAGTTCCGACAGGACCTGGCCGATTTCGAGGTGCCAATCGAAATCCCGTGTCATGTCGATGGACACCTGGAACACCGGGACATCGGCCCTTGGAAACAGGAATTTCAGCACCGACCACGATCCGTGATCGAGCCCCCAGGTGTCGTTCTCCTGCGCCTGGTGGCTGGAGAGCAATGAAACCACTTCGCGGGCCAGTTCGGGGTGCCCCATCGCGGGGTAGTCCTGGTCGTAGAGCGCGTTTGGGAAGCCGTGGAAGTCGTGGATGACGACCGGCAGGTCCGAGACGTCGACCAGCGTCGTGCCGACACTCACCCAATGGGCCGAGACCACCAGGATCGCCTGGGGCCGCGGCAGCTGGCGGCCCAGTTGGCTCCAGCCCCGGCTGTAAACGGTATCCTCGATCGCGTTCATCGGGCTGCCGTGGCCGAGGAACACCAGCGGCATGCGTTCGGACAGGGCGAAACGGTCGCGCAGGGTCTGCAGGGAGTGAACGGGTTTCATCTTACGGCTCCGATATCGGGGAGATGCCGCCCGAAGGCGGCATCCGTTTCCATCAGGCGTACTGGCCGAGGGTCTTTTCGACAACCTTCAGCTTGAGCGCGAAGGCGCCGCTGCCCAGCAGGGCGAGGGAGGCCTGGGCCACGGCCCAGAACAGCGGGAATTCCCAGCCGCCGCCTTCGTTCGAGAACATCCAGCCGGCGCCGGAGTGGACCCAGACCGCGCCGAGCAGCACCGGCAGGACGGCCAGCGAAACGAGGCGGGTGGCGACACCGAGGATCAGCGCGACGCCGCCGCCGATTTCCGCGATGATGGTCAGATAGGCCACGATGGCGGGCAAGCCGAGGCTTTCGAAAAAGCCGACGGTGCCGGGAATGGTGAAGACCAGCAGCTTGGTCAGGCCATGGGCAAGAAAGAGCGCGCCGGTCACGAGGCGCAGGGCAAGGGCGGCATAGGGGGCGGTTTTCTGGTCGATCATGGATTTGTCTCCTTTGGTCGGTTGCCCATCCGGTCGGTGCCATCGGGGCGGTCTATTTCGATGGTCCCAACTTAGAACTTGCCAACAATCAACAAAATGGCGAATTTATAGAATGACTGGGAACAAAACATTCTCAATTTGGTGTAGGCGATGGACCGGATCGACGGATTGAAAGCCTTTGTCGCGACGGCGCAGACCGGGTCGTTCACCGCCGCGGCCCGGCAGATGGGGATTTCGAACCGGCTGACATCAAAATATGTCGGCGCGCTGGAGGACCGGCTGGGGGTGCGGCTGTTGCAGCGCACCACCCGAAAGGTCGGGCTGACGGCGGCGGGCGAGGATCTGATGGCCCGCGCGCCGGGGTTGATCGACGAACTGGACGACATGCTGGCCGAGGTCAGCGAGGATGCGCGGGGGTTCACCGGGACCATCCGCATCTCGGCCCCGGTGACCTTTGGCGAAGTCTATGTGAACGGCATGCTGGGCCGGTTCGCCGCCCTGCATCCCGGCCTGTCCATCGACCTGCGCCTGACCGACCGGTTTTCCGACCTGGCCACGGACGGGATCGACCTGGCGATCCGCATCGGCCGGACGGACATGTTGTCGGTGCGCACGCGCAAGCTTGGCGCCTTCCAGGTTCATGCCGCCGCCAGCCCCGCCTACCTGTCGGAACACGGCATGCCGGAGCACCCGCGCGACCTGGTGCGGCATCGCTGTATCGTGGACACCAACCGCCGCGCCGCCAATCGCTGGATCTTTCTCAGGGACGGAGAGGAGCAGGTCGTGACCATTTCGGGGCGGTTCATGGTCAATTCGGCTCGGGCCGCCTGCGAGCTGGCCGTGGGTGGGCAGGGCATCGTCTATGGACCGAGCTTTGCCCTGAAGGACGCCATTTCAGGCGGGCAGCTGGTGCCGATCCTGACCGGTTATCAGGGCGAGCCGAGCCCGATTTCGGCGGTGTACCTCGAAGGCCGCAGCCTGCCGCGCAAGCTGCGCAGCCTGATCGAATTCACGCGGCAGGACATCGAGCGGGCCAACATCCTGTGACCGGATGTCGATGGAGGTACACTTCAACCCGGCCAGTACGCGTCCCGCAGTTCCTTCTTGAGCACCTTGCCGATCTCGCTGCGCGGCAGGTCCGTGCGGATTTCGACCCGGGACAGGCGCTGAGTCTTGCCCAGCCGCGCGTTGGCAAATGACAGGATTTCTTCCTCGGTGCTGACCGCCGCCGCCCGCAGCACGACGAGGCCGAGCGGTGTTTCGCCCCAGGCCTCGCTGGGGATCGCGATGACGGCGGTATCGGTGACATCGGGATGCTGGCGCAGAGCGGCCTCGAGGTCGGCGGCGTAGATGTTGAACCCGCCGGAAATGATCATGTCCTTCTTGCGGTCCATCAGGTGGACAAAGCCGTCATCGTCCACCCGGCCCATGTCGCCGGACCGGATAAAGGCATTGCCCTGCGCATCGTGCCAGAAGAGATCAGCGGTGGTCTGGGCGAGATTGTGATAGCCCACCGTCATCGACGGCGCACGGCCGACGAGTTCGCCAAAGTCCCCGGCGGGCAGTTCGCGGCCCTCTTCGTCGATCACCCGCATGTCGACCCCGTCGCCGGGACGGCCAACAGTATCCCATTTGTCAGGAAAGGCCTCGCAGTTGAGCGCGGTGGAGATCCCGCCCTCGGTCATGCCATAGACTTCGATAAGGTTGCCGGGCCAGCGCGCCATCACCTGCGCGATCAGGCTGCCGGGCAACGGCGCGGAGGTCGAGAACTTGCAGCGATAGCTGGTCAGATCATAGTCGTCGAAGCCCGGTTCGGCCATCAGGCGCATGTATTGCACCGGAACCAGAACAGCGTGGGTCGGCCGCATCGACTGGCTGAGCCGGAGGAACCCCTGGGTATCGAATTTGGCCATCACGATCAGCGTGGCACCCAGAGACAGGGTCGGCAGCATCCCGAACAGCGTGGTGTTGGAATAGATCGGGGTCGAGATCACCAGCCGGTCGTCGCGGGTCAGGCCAAAGCGGGTGATCCGCAGCAACTGGCGGGAGCGGAAGCGGTGATCGTGCAGGATGCCCTTGGGCAGGCCCGTGGTGCCCGAGGAATAGATGATGTTGAACAGATCGTCGGGCCCGACCTCGGCCGGGGCCGACGCCGTGGCGGTGGCGGCCCAGTCCTGCAGGCTAGCAAGGTCGATCACCTCGGCCGCGCCGAGCGTCGCGGCGACCCCGGCCTGGGCCGGAGACGCAAAGAGCAGCCGGGCGGCGCTGTCCTGCATCATGCGGGTCAGCGCCTCGGGCGTGGCCGAGAAGGGCAGCGGCACCATGCAGGCCCCGGCGGAGATCACGGCGCAATAGAGCACCACGTGTTCGATCGAGTTCTCGGCCAGCGAGGCAACGAAATCGCCACGGCCGATCCCTTGGGATCGCAGGCGGCCACAGACGCGGGCGACCATGGCGCCGAAGTCGGCCCAGCTGACCGTGCGATCGCCGAGAATGACCGCCGGTTTCGCCCGCTGTTCACGGGCGTTGGCCTGGATCGCGGCGCCGAAATCGAGGAAGGATTCGTCGGCCAAGGCGGGTGGGGAAAAACGCTGCATGGTTGCTCCTTCAGTTCATGCTGGTGGGCAGGTAGAGCGAGATCGCCGGGACCCCGATCAGGATCGCCAGCACCACCAGGTCGATCCCGAGAAAGCGCCAGAGGCCCGAGAAGATCTTGCCGATCTCGACCTTGTCCTCGAGCACGCTGGCCAGCACGAAGACGTTCAGCCCGACGGGCGGTGTGATAAGCCCTATTTCCAGCAGCTTGACGATGACCACGCCGAACCAGATCAGGTTCAGCCCATAGCTTTCGACCATCGGGATCATCAGCGGCAGGGTCAGCACCATGATGCCCACGGGGTCGAGGAACATGCCGAGGACGAGGTAGATCAGGCAGACCAGCAGGATGAACAGCCCCGATCCGATAGCGGCGTCGTCGAGCAGGCCGACCAGCGAATTCGACAGCCCCGTCAGGGCGATCAGCGCGACAAAGATCTTGGCGCAGGCGGCGATGAAGAAGATCGCGCCGGTGGTGGCCATGGTTTCGCGCAGCAGCGGAATGACGTCGCGAAGCCGGATCAACCCCCGCGCCATGCCGAGGATGGTGGCGAACATCAGCGAGATCGCGGCAGCCTCGGTGGCGGTAAAGACCCCACCGTAGATACCGCCGATCACCATCAGGAACAGCAGCACCGCCGGCCAGCAGCGCAGCCCCGCCCTAAGCCGTTCGCGCAGCGGCACAATCTCCTTGGGGCGCGGCGCGATAGCCGGATCGCGGCGGACCCACAGGACGACGACGAGGGTATAGCCCAGCATCGAGATCACGCCGGGCAGGAACCCCGCCAGGAACAGCTTGCTGATCGAGCTTTCGGTGAAGATGCCGTAGATGATGAACAGGACCGACGGCGGGATCAGCGAGCCCAGCGTGCCCCCCGCCGCCACCGAGGCGGTGGCAAGGCGCGGGTCGTAATTCAGCCGAAGCATCTCGGGCGTGCAGATGCGGCCCATGGTCGAGGCGCAGGCGATGGATGATCCCGATATGGCGGAAAAGCCGCCGCAGCCCGCGATGCTGGCGATGGCGACACCGCCGGGCAGCCGGGCCAGCCAGACGCGGGCGGCCTCGTAGATCTCGGTGGTGATCCCGGCCTTGTAGGCGATATGCCCAAGCGCAATGAACAGCGGGATCATCGACAGGTTGTAGCTGTGCACCAGATCGAAGCTGGCGGAGAAGGACAGCGAAAGGGTGGTCCAGAAGGCGCGTTCCGGCATGAAGGTGCCGGTTCGGAAGGCGAACACCACGAAGATGGCGCAGACGGCGACACCCCCGATGGCAAAGGAAATCGGCACGCGGATGGCCAGCAGGAAGATGACGGCCGCGCAGGCAACGTAGCCAACAGTAGCAAGATCCATTTCAGGTGTTTCCGCTCAGAGGGTTTCGGGGGCCGGCCGGCCGGAAACGGCGACGCGCAGATCGACCCAGAGGACGTGCAGCAGGCGCAGTTCAAACATTGCGATGGCCAGCACGAACAGGGCGCGGCCGGGCCATTTGGGCCACTGGAAGGTGCCGCCGTAATGCGCGTTTGAATGCAGGGTCTTCCAGAACTCCATCCAGCCGGCCATCAGCAGCACGGTCACGACGACCAGACCGATCAGCGCGGCCAGGACCGCGATCCATCGCCTGAGCGGGGCAGGAAAGAAATTCGAGATCACGTCGATGGCGATATGCCCGCGCGCGGCGGTGGCGGCGGCCAGCGGAAAGAGGATCGCCGGGATCATCAGTTCCTGTACGATGATGATGATGTCGGGCACCCCGGTCTTGATGACCTCGCGGGCGACGATGTTGGCGGTGATCAGGATGCACAGGGCGACGATGGCAACGGCGGCCACCGTATCGAGGGCATTCTCGATGCGTTTCATGACGGGTTCCGTTCCGTGGGATCAGGCAGGCTGAATGTCGGGGAGGCCGGCGCCAGAGGCGCCGGCCCGGGGGGCATGCGGGTCACTTGCGATCCCAGGGCAGCCCCTCGGTTTCCATCACGCCGGTCCATTTGTCGATCAGCGCATAGAGTTCCTGGATCATGGCGTCGCCATCGCCGCCGACGGCCGCCATGTCGGCCTTCCACTTGTCGATGGAGGGCTGCACGAGTTCGGTGATGCGGGCGTATTCCGCATCGGGCAGCTCGACCAGGTCAACGGCGTTTTCGCCAGTTGTCAGCGTCTCCATCGCCTTGATGTCAGCGGCCATCAGGTTCTGGCCATAGAAATCCATCGTGTCGCGGCCGATTTGCCGGATGATCTCCTGATGCTCTGGCGACAGCGCGTCAAAGGTATCCTTGTTCACAAAGGTCGCGAGGCTGGCCAGGCTGGAGAAATGCATGTCGGTGACGGTGTCGATCAGTTCGTTCAGCTTGGACGCCACGGTGTAATAGGCATAGGAGACCGAGCATTCGACCAGCCCCGTTTCCATGCCCTGATACACATCGTAGATCGGCATCGACACGAGGTTGCCGCCCAGCTCGCCAAAGATGTCGGTGGTCGAGCCGGTGTGGGCGAATTTCACGCCCGGCACATCGGCCAGCGACCGGATGCCTTCGCCCGAGCAGGCGAGGATTCCCGGCGTCAGCGAGAAGGTCGAGATGTATTCGATATTCATGTCGTTCAGCCGGGCCTGAATCTGTTCGTTGGTGGTGAACAGTTCGTACATCGCCTGCATCATCACCCACGGATGCGCCGGTTTCAGCTGCAGCCCCGCCATCTGCAGTTCAGGGAATTCCGAGGCTGAATAAGCGCCGATGATCACGCCCATATCCGCCACGCCGAGGCCGATGGATTCAAGCGCGGCGTTGGTCTTGAACAATGCGCCGCCCCAGTTCTGTTCGACCGTGACCTCGCCGCCGGTGCGTTCGGCGATCTGTTCGGCGATGTAGGTCACCGCCTTTGCGCGGACCCCTCGGTTGGGACCCGGTTCATTGGCGATCAGACGGGTTTCCGCCTGGGCCGACATCGCCGCCGCGGTCATCGTTGTCGCCAGCGCGACCGTACCAAGTATCGATTTCATTTCAGTTCCTCCCATTCTCCCGGGTCACAGCCGACTCCGGATCCTCTCTCACAAGTTAAGTAGCATGATAACTATTATCTAGCAATTTATTTGCTGGCATTTTACCCGTCACCACTCGCGTTTGTTGTCAACCCTGGTCGAGCTGCCGTGTCAGCCGCGCCCGAGCAGCATCGAATTCCCCTTTGAGCCGTTCCACGAGCGCGGCGGTGGACACCACATCATGCACCGCGCCGATACCCTGGCCAGACCCCCAGATCTCTTTCCAGCTCTTTGGTTTTTCTCGATCTTCCGCAAAGCTCATCCGCGACGGGTCGGAGCGTTCGAGCGCATCCGGGTCCAGCCCGGCGGCGGCGATCGAGGGCTTCAGGTAGTTGCCCCAGACCCCGGTGAAGAGGTCAGAATAGACGATATCGTCGGCGCCATTTTCGACGATCATGTTTTTGTAGGCCTCGACCGCATTCGCCTCTTCGGTGGCGATAAAGGCCGAGCCGGCATAGCCGCCGTCGGCGCCCATCGCCAGCGCGGCGAGCAGGGAATCACCCGTGGCGATCGCGCCCGACAGGTACAGCGGCCCGTCGAACCAGCTGCGGATTTCCTGCACCAGCGCCAGGGGCGACAGCGCCCCGGCATGGCCACCCGCCCCGGCCGCCACCGCAATCAGCCCGTCGGCGCCCTTTTCGATGGCCTTCTTGGCAAAGCGGTTGTTGATCACGTCATGCAGGACGATCCCGCCGCAGGAGTGGGCTGCGTCGTTGACCCATGTCTGCGCGCCCAGCGACGTGATCCAGAGCGGCACCCCGTGCCGGGCGCAGGTCTCGATATCGCGCTCCAGCCGGGTGTTCGACTTGTGCACGATCTGGTTGACCGCATAGGGCGCGGCGGGACTGTCCGGGTTGGCCTGGTTGTGGCGGTCCAGCTCTTCGGTAATGCGGGTCAGCCATGCGTCGAGGCTCTGGCCGTCCTTCTCGCGTGCATTGAGCGCGGGGAAGGAGCCGACGACACCCGCCTTGCACTGGGCGATCACCAGATCGGGGGTGGAGATGATGAACAGCGGGCTGCCGATCAGCGGCAGGCGCAAGTGGCGCAGGATGGCAGGGGTTGTCATGCGTAGTTCTCCTGATCTGGTGTCTGGGTCAGCGTTCCTGCGGCGGGGCGGTCAGCTCACGATGCCCTGCAGGAACAGGCTGTCGATTTTGTCGGCGGGCAGCCCGATGTCTTTGAGGACGGCGCGGCTGTCGGCACCGGGACAGGGCGGCGCGGCGGGCAGCGGCGTCTGTGCACGGGCGAAACGCGGCGCAGGCATCGGCTGTGCCGGCCCGTCGGAAAAGATGCCGCGCGCCCGGTTATGGGGATGATCGGGTGCCTCGGCAGGGCTGAGCACCGGGGCGAAACAGGCGTCCGTGTCCTGCAGGCGCGCGACCCAGTGATCGCGGGGCTGCGACAGGAAGAGCGTAGTGAATTTCTCTCGCATCGCGGGCCAGAGGCTGCGGTCGGCACGGTCCCCCATCTCGGCCGGTGACAGCCCCAGCCGGTCCAGCAGCACGGCCCAGAACTGCGGCTCGAGCGCCCCGATGGTGATCCAGCCGCCGTCGGCGCATTCATAGACGCCGTACCATGGCACGCCGCCGTCCAGCGCGTTGGCCGCCCGTTCGTCGCGCCACAGACCCATGGCCCGCCGCGAATAGATCATCGCCATCAGGGCGGCGGTGCCGTCGACGATGGCGGCGTCGATCACGTCGCCCTCGCCGGTGCGCGCGGCCTTGAGCAGGCCGGTGACCATGCCAAAGGCCAGAAACATGCCGCCGCCGCCGAAGTCGCCCAGCAGGTTGAGCGGGAAGGTCGGCGCGCGGTCCGCCTCGCCACTGGCCCAGAGCGCGCCGGACAGGGCGATGTAGTTCAGATCATGGCCCGCGGTCTGCGCCACCGGCCCGTCCTGGCCCCACCCGGTCATGCGTCCATAGACGAGCCGGGGATTGCGGGCGAGGCAGACCTCGGGGCCGAGGCCCAGGCGCTCCATCACGCCCGGGCGAAAGCCTTCGATCAGCCCGTCGGCGCCCTCGATCAGGTCGAGCGCCAGCCCGGTCGCGCCGGGCGCTTTCATGTTCAGCGCGATGGAACGGCGTCCGCGCGCGAGAAAGTCGAGCTCGGGCGCGCCCTGCCCCGTTGGCGAGGTGGCGCCGGGCCGTTCCACTCGGATGATCTCGGCCCCCATGTCGGCCAGCATCATGCCGGCAAAGGGTCCGGGTCCGATCCCGGCGAATTCAATGATGCGCAACCCCGCGAGCGGGGGCGCGGATGCGTCTGCAGGCATCGCACGTGTCCTTGTCTGGAAATCTCCGGCCGGGGGACCCGGCTGGCGGAGTTATCTGTTGCTGAGCGCCGTCTTCAGGTTCGCGCGCATACGGCCAAGCACCCGGAGCGTGGTCTCCAGATCGGCCTGCGAGACGCCCTGATTGGCGATTTCATCGACCTCGAAAATCGTCCGCGTCATGATCTTGACCAGCGACTTGGCCCGTTCGGTGGCGTAAACGCGATTTGACCGGCGGTCCTCGGGATCCGAGCGGCGCTCGACATAACCGCGTGCCTCCAGCCGGTCAATCAGCTTGGACGTGGTGACCGTGGCCACCTCGAGCCGATCCGCCAGTTCGGACTGACGCAGACCGTTCTCGCGCACAAGATGCACCAGCACCCAGCCCTGCGACATGGTCATGTCATGCGGTTTCAGCAAGGCATCGAAGAGGATCGCCCGGAACCGCGCAATATCCTGAAACATCGGATTGTAGTCATCGCCGAGCGATGTCTTTTTCTGCGCTGCTGCCGCATCCTGTTGCACGATTGCCGTATCCCTTGCTGAATTCGCGTCCCGAACCCGTAGGACAACCTACGGGTTTTGGGCCACCGGGCCAATACCGTCAGATCGGACCCCAGGTAAACACATCGGCGGACCGGTCAAGATCGTAGAAGCTGGCCTTCATCGCCGGCAGCGCATGATCGCGCACCGTTTCCGGGGTCCAGCCTTCGGACCGGTGCACCGAGCGGACCGGGCGCGGCTGCGACATCAGGAAGATCTCGTTGTTGCGGATGCAGAAGATCTGCCCGCTCACGTCGCAGGTCGGATCCGCCAGCGCCACGCAGAGCGGCGCGATCTTGGCCGGTGTCATCTCCTTGATTCGCTCGACGCGGGCCTTTTCGGCCTCGGTCTTGGCCGGGATGGTTCCGATCAGCCGCGACCATGCGAAGGGCGCGATGCAGTTGGAGCGGACGTTGAAGCGCGCCATGTCCAGCGCCAGCGATTTCGACAGACCGACGATACCCATCTTGGCGGCGGAGTAGTTCGCCTGCCCGAAGTTGCCGATCAGCCCCGAGGTCGAGGTGAAGTTGATGAAACAGCCCGAGGCCTGCATCTTGAACTGCTGCGCCACGGCCTGCGCCATGTTGAAGCTGCCCTTGAGGTGGACCGCGATCACGCTGTCCCAGTCCTCTTCGGTCATCTTGTGAAAGATGACGTCGCGCAGGATGCCGGCGTTGTTCACGATCACGTCGATGGTCCCGAAGGTGTCCATGGACTGTTCGATCATCGCCTTGGCGTCCGCGGGATTGGCGACGTTGCCGAAATTGGCAACCGCTTCGCCGCCGGCCGCCTCGATCTCGTTCACGACCTCTTGCGCCGGTGTCGCGTCGGCGCCCGCGCCGTCCGGCGCGCCGCCCAGATCGTTCACGATCACCTTGGCGCCATGCGACGCCATCATCAGGGCGATGTCGCGGCCGATCCCCCGGCCCGCGCCAGTCACGATAACTGCCTTGCCATCCAACATGGTATTTCTCCTCCGTATTTGTTGCCGCAGTTGTAATTAGCTTGATAAATGTTTGCAAGCTAATTATGGATACATCGCAACGGTCGGCGCGGCTGCCGCACCGTGATGAGGGAGGAAGAGCCGAAATGTTCACGCGCACCATATTCAACGAAGACCACGAATTGTTCCGCGATCAGGTCCGCCGCTTTGTCGCCGTAGAGATCACGCCGCACCACGCGCAGTGGGAAAAAGACGGACGGGTCAGCCGCGAGGCGTGGAAGAAGGCCGGCGAAAACGGGCTGCTGTGCGCCGCCATGCCCGAGGAATACGGCGGCGCGGGGGCCGATTTCCTGTTTTCGATGGTGGTGATGGAGGAGCTGGCCGCCGCCGGCGCCATGGGGCCGGGTTTCTCGCTGCATTCGGATATCGTGGCCCCCTATATCCTGCATTACGGGAGCGAGGCCCTGAAACAGGAGTGGCTGCCGCAGATGGCGCGGGGCGAAAAGATCGGCGCGATCGGCATGACCGAACCCGCCGCCGGGTCCGATGTTCAGGGGATCAAGACCACCGCGATTCGCGATGGCGACGATTTCGTAATCAACGGTCAGAAGGTGTTCATAACCAACGGCGGCAATTGCGATGTTCTGGTGCTGGCGTGCAAGACCGACCCCTCGCAGGGGGCGCGGGGCACCTCACTGATCCTGGTACCGGCGGACACGCCCGGATTCCGCAAAGGAAACCAGCTGTTGGAAAAGGTCGGCTGGAAGGCGCAGGACACCGCCGAGCTGTTCTTTGACAACGTGCGCGTTCCCGCCTCGAACCTGCTGGGCACCGACGGCCGCGGGTTCTATCAATTGATGGAGCAGCTGCCGCAGGAGCGCCTGCTGCAATGCGTCCGCGCCACTGCCGCGCTGGAGGCGGCGCTGCAATGGACGGTGGATTATGTAACCGAACGGCGGGCCTTTGGTCAGACCATCGCCGATTTCCAGAACACGCGGTTCAAACTGGCCGAGATCAAGGCGCAGGCGGTGATGCTGCGCGTCTTTACCGACAAGTGCCTTGAAATGCATGTCGCCGGAGAGCTGGACGCCGTGGATGCGGCAATGGGCAAGATGCTGACCTCGGAGGCGCTGTGCCGGTCGCTGGACGACATGCTGCAGTTCTTTGGCGGCTATGGCTACATGTGGGAATACCCGATCGCCCGCGCCTGGGCGGATGCCCGCGTCGGCCGCATCGCCGGTGGCACCGGCGAGGTCATGCGCGAGATCATCGGGCGGTCGCTTCTCGGGGGACGGAAATGAACCGTTTTCCCGATCTGATCCGGAAATATGCGTTCCTGCATCCGGACAAGAAGGCAACCCATTTCGAGGGGCGCGATTTTTCCTATGCGCAGTTCCGCGACCGCATTCAGGGAATGGGGCAGGTGCTGGTCGATCATGGCGTGCAGCCGGGCGACCGGGTGGCCTACCTCGGCCAGAACTCGCACTGGCTGGTCGAGATGTACTATGTGCCCTGCGTGGTCGGCGCGATCCTGGTGCCGCTGAACTATCGCCTTTCCGAGGACGAGATGGTCGAGGTGATCGCGGACTGCACCCCCGAGGTGCTGATCGTGGGCCGCCATTTCGTGCCGCGCGCGGCGGCGCTGATGGACCGCTGCCCGTCGCTCAAGCACCTGATCTTTGCCGATTGGGCCACAACCGCGCCCGGTCTGCCCGACGGCACGCCCGGCTATGACGCGCTGATCGCCGCCGTGCCGACCGTGGCCGACGACGCCTTTGACGATCGGGCCAGCCATTCCAACGACACGATGATCATCTTTTACACCTCGGGCACCACCGGCCAGCCCAAGGGGGTGATGCTGAGCCATGCCAACCTCCTGGCCAATGCCACCGGCTCCGGGCATCTCTATGGCTATGTGGACACCGACGTGCTGCTGCTGTCCGGGCCGCTGTTTCATCTGGGCACGGGCAGCCGGGTCTATACCGCCATCGCCTATGGCACCACGATGGTGATCCAGCCCCGGTTCGAGGTCGAGGAGACCATGCACATGATCCAGGAGCAGCGCATCACCACGATGACGCTGGTTCCGACGATGCTGCGGATGATCATGGATCACCCCCGGTTCGGCGATTTTGATTTCTCGTCGATCCGCTGCCTGACCTACGGCGCCTCGCCGATGCCTGTCGCGCTGATGGAACGGGCCATCGCGGCGATCCCCGGCATCGTCTTTTGCCAGGGCTACGGCATGACCGAGACCTCGCCGGTGCTGTCCGTGCTGACCCCGGCCGACCACGTGCCCGGCAACCCGATGATTGGCAAGCTCGGCTCGGTCGGGCGGCCGGTGATCTATGCCGACCTGCGGATCGTCGACGAAAATGACCAGCCCGTGCCGGTGGGCCAGCCCGGCGAGGTGATCGTGCGCGGACCACAGGTGATGAACGGCTACTGGAACCGGCCCGAGGAAACCGCGCAGGCCCTGCGCGGCGGTTTCTATCACACCGGCGATGCGGGCTTTCTGGACGGGGACGGTTACCTGACGCTGGTCGGGCGCACCAAGGAAATGATCATCTCAGGCGGCGAGAACGTCTATCCGATCGAGACCGAGAACGCGCTGTCGAAACATCCGGCGGTGGCGCAGGCCGCCGTGTTCGGTGTGCCGCATGACAAATGGGGCGAGATGGTCTTTGCCGCCGTCGCCCTGCACGACGGCAAGACCGCGACGGAGGAAGAGCTGATCGGCTATTGCCGCGAAAAGATCGCCGACTACAAGGCGCCGCGCGGACTGAGGATCTGGACCGGTGCCCTGCCCCTGTCGGCCACCAACAAGATCGACAAAGCCGCTATCAAATCCACCATTCTGAAGGAGGGCGCATCATGACCGAAGCCCTGAGCGTGACCCGCGACGGCGGCGTCGTAACCCTGACCATGGCCGAACCGGCCTCGCGCAACGCGCTGTCGGATGCCATGCGCGAGGGACTGTCATCGGCCGTTCAGGCGCTGACCACCGATGCCTCGGTCCAAGCCGTTGTCCTGACCGGTTCTGGCGGTGTCTTTTGCGCCGGAGGCGATCTCAAGAAGATGCTGGCCAATCACAAGGCCGGAGTCGTGTCGGGGGCCGAGGATATCCTGCCGCGCATGAAGCATCTGCAGGGCTGGATGCGCCAGCTGCGCGACCTGCCGGTGCCGGTGATTACCGCCGTGGACGGGCCCGCCTATGGCGCCGGTCTGGGTTTGGCGCTGACCGGGGATATCGTGCTGGCTTCGGACCGGGCCACGTTCAACGCCTCGTTCTGCAAGGTCGGCGCCGTACCGGACGGGAACCTGTTTTACACCCTGCCCCGTATGGTCGGCCTGCAACGCGCGCGCGAGATGTTCTATACCGGCCGCACGGTGGATGCCGCCGAGGCACAGCGGATCGGTATCTGCCTGGAGGTCGCTACGCCCGAGGATCTGCTGCCGCGCGCGCAGGCGATCGCGCGGGCGATGTGCGAGGCCTCGCCGCTAGCATTTTCCATGACCAAGGCGATTTCGGCCCGGGCGATGGAACTGGACAGCGACGCCCTGTTGCAACTTGAGGCAGAGGCGCAGGCAATCTGTCTGACCAGCGCCTATCACAAGGACGCCATCGACCGGTTCACCCGCAAGGAACCGCCGCGCTTCAGCTTCGACTGAGGCGCGGGCGGGCGTTCAGGTCAGAACACCCGCAGCCTCAAGCCCTGCGATTTCCGCCGGGTCCATACCCAGCCAATCAATCAGCACTTGCTGCGTGTCGCGCCCGTATTCGGGAGCGGCGCGGGTGACCTCGGCCGGGGTCAGGCTGAGTTGGAACCGGCAGGTCTCGTGATGGGCGGGGGTGCCATCGCTGCGCGGCCTCGTCTGGAAATGGCCCCAGGCCGCCAGCTGCGGATCGGCGGCCAGATCGGCGGGCGAGGCCGCCACATGGGCCGCGACACCCGCCGCCTGCAACCGGTCCTCGACCGCCTGTGCGCTCTGGCCCCGGCACCACGCGGCCAGCGCCGCGTCGATGGCGGCCTCATCCGCGTAGCGATCCGCCGCTAAAGACAGTCCGGCCTCGGTCGCCAGCGCCGTCCACATCGCCTCGGTGGTTGCCGAAATCGCAACCCAGACGGTCTCCCCCTCGGGCGCGGCGCAGGGATAGACCCCGTTTGGCACCACCAGCGGATCGCGGTTGCTGCGCGCCACCGGCACCCGCCCGGTGACGGCGTGTTCGGCGAAGGTTTCGGCGATGAACTGCATCCCGGCCTCGGCCTGACTAACGTCCAGCCGGCAGCCATGGCCGCTGTGCCGCCGCGCCTCAAGCGCCGCCAGCAGCACCGGCAGCGCCAGCCGGGGCGCGACGAAATCGGTATAGGGGCCGTAGGGGCCGACCGGGTCGGCGCCTTCGCGGCCCGCCAGCACCTGCAGCCCGGACATGGCCGCGCCGATATTGCCAAAGCCGGCCAGAGCCGACCACGGCCCCGACTGCCCCATGAGCGAGGTCGAGAGCATCACCAGCCCCGGGTTGTCGGCGGCCAGCACATCGTAACCAAGGCCCCATTTGTCCATCTGGCCCGGTGCGAAGCTTTCGACCAGCACGTCGACCTTTGCCGCCAGTTGCCGCAGGATCGCGCGCGCCTCCGGGTGGCCCAGATCGAGCGTCAGCCCGTCCTTGCCGGCATTGCAGTTCTCGTAGAGACCGGAGCGGTCGAGATCGCGGATCCCTTGTGGAAACGGGCCAGTCAGCCGGGCAACCTCGGGTTTCTTGCGGCTTTCGACGCGGATCACCCGCGCGCCGAAATCGGCCATGTTGCGGCCGATCATCGGACCGGCGACGACCCACGACAGGTCGAGCACGGTGATATGGTCCAGCGGGCGCGCCACGCGGGCGAGGTGCGCGGCGGCCGGAAACGGCCCCTTGCCGGTCCGGGCGCGCCAGCGCGCCTCGACTTCAGCGCCGCCCTCTCCCAGCACGGGCCCGGGACACAGCTCGGCAAAGCCCTCGTCGAAGCCCAGCGCAATCTTGCCCGGCAGGTCCAGTGCACCGACCCGCGTGAAGAAACCACGCGCCGCTGCATGTGGGCTTTCGGCCAGATCAGCGGCCGTCATGATCGGGGCCAGCATCAGCCGGTGTTCCAGCGCCATCTCGACCGCCTCGCGCTTGGTCATGTCGGCAAGGAACGCAGCGACTTCGCTGCGGGCGGCTTCCATCTCCTCCTCGGGGATCTCGTCGTTCTCGATCCGGGGCGGCAGGGTGATCCAGTCCCAATCGGCAAATCGGTCGGAACAGGCGCCGCGCGCATGCATCAGGGCAAAGAGGTTGTTGGTGAACCGGCCCGCCGCCGGCCCCAGCGCCAGGTGCATTTCGACCAGCCCGTCACGGACCGGCCATTTCGACCGCTGCGTGCGCGAGCCCGAGCCGGAGAGGTCCAGTTGCTTTTTCTTCTTCGATTTTACCTCGGCCCGGAACACATAGTTCGGATGGCCGATCACCGCCGCCATCGACAGGCTGAGCGTGCATTGGGTGGCCGAGGCCTGGGCGCTGGTCACCACGCGCTGGCCGCGCCCGCCGCGCCGCCGCGCCTCGAGCGCGACCATGACGCCGCAGAGCGCATCGGCGGCGGCATGGTGATAGGCCTGCGGCAAGCTGAGCCGCGTCGGCACCCCGGCCTGGCTCTCGGTCGGTTTCAGCGGCCCGCCGGCGGCCCAAAGCGTCAGGTCGCTGTCGGCGTAGCCGGCCTTGGGTCCGGTCAGGCCATAGGGTGTCACGATGGAATGGATCACACCGGGGTTGGCGGCCAGCAGCGCGTCGGTGTCGAGGAACCGCTGGCGTCCCGGCGCGCCGCTTTCGAGCACCACATCGGCCGTGGCGGCCAGCGCCATCAGCCGATCCGCCCCGGTTTCGGTGTCCCGATCCAGCACCAGCGAGCGGCGCCCGGCGCCGTAGGCCGCCCAGAACAGCGAACCGCCGGCGTTGTCGAACGGCGGCATGGCCCGCGCGTCCGAGCCTGCGGGCGGTTCGATCTGAAGCACATCGGCCCCCATGATCGCCAGCATCCGCCCGGTCAGCACACCGCGCCAGTCCGTCAGATCGAGGACGCGCAGCCCGTTGAGAGCTCCGGACATGCTTAGTCCTCCAGAAATTGACCCATTCGGGTCGGGGTCGGGTTGAGCGTTGTGCCACCATCGACCGGAATAACGGCGCCGGTGATGTAATTGGCCCTGTCAGAGGCGAGAAAGGCGCAGAGTTCGGCCACGTCGGCGAGCGTACCCATCCGTTTCAGCGGGATTGCGTTTACGCGCTCTTCGACCGCCGCGGGGTTCGGGACAAGGCGTTTTTGCCCCTCGGTCCCCTCGATCGGACCCGGCGACACCGAATTGACCCGGATGCCCAGCGGCCCCCATTCCAGCGCCAGCGCCCGCGTCATCATGTCGATGCCGGATTTCGCGGCGCAGACGTGGGCCTGGCCCACCATGGCGACGCTGCCCTGCGGGGCCGAGATATTGAGGATCGAGGCCCCCGGTTTGCGCAGATGCGAAAAGGCGGCATGCATGACGTGATGGGTGCCCAGCACGTCGATTTCCATCACCGCGCGAAAGCCGTTGGAGCTGATGTTCTGGGCCTTGGCGAGGAAGTTCCCCGCCGCGCCGGACACCAGGATGTCGATCTGCCCGAACAGTTCGGCGCAGCGGGTGACGGCGGCGGCGACCTGATCGTACTGGCGCACGTCGGCCGGCATCCCGTCGGCCTCGGCCCCGAGATCGCGCAGGCTCTGCACCGCCGCGGCGACCCGACCGGGATCACGCGAGATCACAAAGACCCGCGCGCCGCAGCCCGCGAAATGCTGCGCCACGGCCAGGTTGATGCCGCTGGTGCCGCCGGAAACAAAGAGGGTCTTGCCCGCGAACTCGCTCACCACCGATCCTCCGTTGTCAGCACCGCCGTCGCCGCCGCCGAGAACATGCCGCCGACGCCATGCACCACCGACAGTTTCGCATCCGGGACCTGCGCCGGAGAGACACCGCGCATCTGCCGGACACCTTCCTGCAGCGCATACATACCGTACATGCCCGAATGCATGTAGGACAGCCCGCCGCCGTTGGTGTTCAGCGGCAGCGCGCCGCCCGGCCGGGTGTGACCCTCGGCGACAAAAGCCCCGCCCTCGCCCGGTTTGACAAAGCCGAGATCCTCGAGCCCGTAGACCGGCAGGTGGGCGAACGCATCGTAGATCATCAGGTGATCGACATCCGAATGGGTGATGCCGGCGCTGTCAAAGGCCATCTTGCCCGAGACGCGGAACGCCTTGGACGAGGTAAAGCTCTCCATCTGCGAAATCATCGGCCCCTCGGCGCTTTCGCCGCCCATGCCGCGCAGGTAGACGGGTTTGGTCGGGAAATCCCCGGCCCGTTCGGCGCTGGTCAGGATCAGCGCGCCGCCGCCGTCGCTGACAAGGCAGCACATCAACAGCCGGAACGGCCAGGCGATCATCTTGGAGTTCAGCACGTCGTCGACGGTGATCGGGTCGCGCATGGTGGCGCGGGGGTGGTGCGCGGCCCATTCGCGCTGGACCACCGCCACCATGGCCAGCTGTTCCTCGGTCAACCCGTCATCCTTCATCTTGCGCATCACGGGCAGCGTAAAGCGCGACGGGGGGAACAGCGGGCCGTAGATCGATTCGAACTCCTGCTGCTGCATGGAGGGAAAGATCGGGCGGTGGCTGCGATTGTTGGACCGGCCGCTTTCGCCATGGGTGATCAGCACGGTCCGGCACAGCCCGGATTCAATCGCCGCCGCGGCGTGGCGCACCAGCGTGATAAAGGAGCATCCCCCCACCGAGGTGCCGTCATACCACGTCGGCGTGATCCCGAGGTACTGGATGATCTCGGCCACGTCGTGCCCGCCGGTCGCCACCCCGTCGATATCCGCCGGTGTCAGCCCGCAGTCGGCCATAGCATTCAGCGCCGCATCGGCGTGCAGGCCCGTCTGGCTCAGCTCGGGCACCTTGCCCATGCGGGTGGTTTCGGCGGCGCCGACGATTGCGATACTTGCGCGGCTCATGCGGCGTCTCCTGCGGGCTTGAACTGTGGAACGGCGATCTCCCCGCGCTGCTCAAAAGTGACCTCGAGGGGCATATCGAGGATCAGCGCCTGGGGGTCGGCCGGACATTCGAGGATGTTGGCAACCATCTTGACGCCCTCGTCGAGCATCACCACCGCCACGGTGAACGGCGGCTCGTACCCCGGTGCGGGCAGGTGGTTGATGATGTAGGAATAAAGCCGCCCCTTGCCCGAGGCCTCGGACACGACCACGTCGCGCGACCCGCAGGTCGGGCAGAACGGCCGGGGCGGGAAATAGGCCTTGTCGCAGGACGGACAGCTTTGCAGCAGCAGTTTGCCATCCCTTGCGCCGTCCCAGTAGAATTGCGTTTCGGGATAGATGGTCGGCAGCGGCCGGTCGCTCATCTCATGTCTCCTCGGACTGTTGGTGTCGGGTCATCCCAGCCGGGCGAACCCATTGTTGAGAACCACGACATCGCGTTCGACAACGCGGGCGCGGAAACTGATCCCGTCTTCGCCGGGCCACATCTCGGTGCGGATCGTCTCGCCCGGGTAGACCGGCGAGGAAAAGCGCAGCTGCAGGTGCGTGAGAGCGGCAAAGTCGCCATCGGCCAGCGCCTCGGTGATCGACCAGGCTGCGACGCCAAGCGTGCAAAGCCCGTGCAGGATTGGCCGGTCGAACCCGGCCCCCCGCGCGACCTCCGGGTCGGCGTGCAGCGGGTTCATGTCGCCGGACAAACGATAGATCAGCGCAGCACTTTGCGGGGTCTGAAAATCAAACGAACGAGCAGGCTCGCCCCCCCGCATGGCATGGACCGGGCGGACGGCGTCGTTTGACCCGCCAAATCCGCCGTCGCCACGCGCGAAGGAGGTGCTGACAATGGTCGCGATCTTCTGCCCCGTGGCCTGATCGGTAATGACCCGCTCGGAATAGATCAGCGCGCCCTTGTCGGCGCCCTTGTCGACGATGCCGGTGATCCGGGTCTTGCCCAAAAGCGTCCCGCTCGACGGCAGCGGCGCATGCAGGGTCAGGCTCTGCTCGCCGTGCAGGATTTTCTGCCAGGTCAGCCCGGTGTCCGGCTCCATCGCCCAGAAACCGGGATAGGCCAGCACATTGACCATCGCGGGCAGCGCACCAAAGCCTTCGGCCCGCTCGTAGGTCGCGCGCAGGTGCGATGGCGACAGCGGCTCTGTCCCGAGGCCAAGCCCGAGCGCGTAGAGTATGCTGTCCTTGGCGGTATAGCTGTGGGTGACGACGGGAAACTCCCGCCCCATCAGTGCGTCATAGTCGATCATCGGCTGTCCTCCTCCGATCACCAATTTAGTAAGCCTGATAACTGTTTGCAAGCTAATTTATTTGAACTGATCGGCTGGCACGCGCCGCGCCCGGTGACGCGGCCATGGCCCGCCAACGCCCGCGTTTGCACAGGGCGTCACCGTTTCATCCGACTATGCGGGATCCCAGAGGCCGCCGCGCGCGGGCTGGCTCGTTACCCGGATGACACCGTGGCCATGTCGGCGACCTCGACCCGGACGGCGGAGTACTTGAACTCGGGGATCTTGCCATAGGGGTCGAGCGCGGGGTTGGTGAGGATGTTGGCCGCCGCCTCGACATAGGCAAAGGGCAGGAACACGGTATCAGGCGAAACGGCGCGGTCGGAGCGGGCCATGACGGTGATGCTGCCGCGTCTTGTGCTGAGACGCAGGGTATCGCCGGGCTCCGCGCCCAGCCGGCGCAGGGTGGAGGGGTGCAGCGAGCAGTTGGCCTCGGGTTCGACCGCGTCGAGCACGGTGGCGCGGCGGGTCATCGAGCCGGTGTGCCAGTGTTCCAGCTGCCGCCCGGTGATCAGCACCATTGGGTACTCCGCATCGGGGCTTTCGGCCGGCGCAATCACCTGTGCCGGGGTGAACCGGGCGCGGCCGCCGGCGCGCGGGAAGCCGTCGCCGAAGACGATGGGTTGGCCGGGGTCCTCTGGCGTCAGCGAGGGGTAGGTCACCGCCTCGGATTCGAGCCGGTCCCATGTGATGTTGTCGAGCGAGCCCATGTTGCGCTTCATCTCGGCGAAGATTTCGCGCGGGTGGGAGTAGCTCCAGTCGAGGCCCAGACGGCGCGCCAGTTCGACCTCGATCCACCAGTCCTCGCGCGCCTCGCCCGGGGGGGCGACGGCGGGGCGGCCCATCTGCACCTGCCGGTTGGTGTTGGTGACGGTGCCGGTCTTTTCGGCCCAGGCGCTGGCGGGCAGGATCACGTCGGCGTAGTTGGCGGTTTCGGTCAGGAAGATGTCCTGCACCACCAGGTGGTCGAGTTTTGCCAGCGCGGCGCGGGCGTGATCGACGTCCGGGTCCGACATCGCCGGGTTTTCGCCGAGGATGTACATGCCGCGGATTTGGCCGTCATGGATCGCGTCCATGATCTCGACCACGGTCAGGCCCTTTTCGGCGCTGAAGTCAGCGCTTTTCCAGACCTCGGTGAAGGCGGAGCGCACGCCGTCGTCCATCACGCTTTGGTAATCGGGCAGGAACATCGGGATCAGGCCGGCGTCCGAGGCGCCCTGGACGTTGTTCTGGCCCCTGAGCGGGTGCAGACCGGCGCCGGGGCGGCCGACGTGGCCGCACATCAACGCGAGGCTGATCAGGCAGCGCGAGTTGTCGGTGCCGTGGATGTGCTGGCTAACGCCCATGCCCCAGAAGATCATGCCGGCCCGCGCGGTGGCAAAGTCGCGGGCGACGGCGCGCAGGGTATCGGCGTCGATGCCGCAGATCGGCGCCATCTTCTCGGGCGGGAAGCCGGCGAGATGCGCCTTCATCTCTTCCCAGTTCTCGGTGAAGCCGTCGATGTACTGGCGGTCATAAAGCCCTTCGGTGACGATCACGTTCATGATCGCGTTCAGCATGGCGACGTCGGCGCCGGGCTTGAACTGCAGCATGTGGGTGGCAAAGCGTTTCATGCCGTGGCCGCGCGGGTCCATCACGATGAGCTTGCCGCCGCGCTTGGTAAACTGTTTGAAATAGGTGGCGGCGACCGGGTGGTTTTCGATCGGGTTGCACCCGATGACGATGGCGACATCGGCGTTTTCGATCTCGTTGAAGGTGGCGGTCACCGCGCCCGATCCGACGTTTTCCATCAGGGCGGCGACGCTGGAGGCGTGGCAGAGCCGTGTGCAGTGGTCGACGTTGTTGTGGCCGAACCCCTGACGGATCAGCTTCTGGAACAGGTAGGCTTCCTCGTTGGAGCATTTGGCGGAGCCGAAGCCGGCGACATAGGTGCCCTTTTGCGCGCGCAGGTTGGCAAGCCCGTTTGCGGCGGCGTCCAGCGCCTCGTCCCAGGTCGCCTCGCGGAAGTGGGTCAGCGGGTTGGCGGGATCGACGTTCAGCCCCTTGGGCGCATCCGGTTTGCGGATCAGCGGTTTGGTCAGCCGGTGCGGGTGGTCGATGTAGTCAAAGCCAAAGCGGCCCTTGACGCAGAGGCGGTTTTCATTGGCCGGGCCATCGACGCCCTCGACGTATTTGATCTTGCCGTCCTTGACCTTGAAGCTCAGCTGGCAGCCGACGCCGCAGAAGGGGCAGACGCTTTGCACCTCTTCGTCGAAATCCTGGCTGTCGCCGTGCTGGTAACTGTCGAGCACGGTGGCGGGCATCAGCGCGCCGGTCGGGCAGGCCTGCACGCATTCGCCGCAGGCAACGCAGGAGCTTTCGCCCATCGGGTCGTTCAGGTCAAAGGTGATCTGGGCGGTATGGCCCCGGCCCGACATGCCGATCACGTCGTTGACCTGCACCTCGCGGCAGGCACGGACGCAGAGGTTGCAGAGGATGCAGGCGTCGAGGTTCACGCGCATAGCGACGTGGCTGTCATCCAGGAGCGGCACGGTGTCCGGGTCGGCCTTGGGGAAGCGGCTGTGGCTGACGCCGTTCAGCTCGGCCATGTCGGCGAAATGGGACGACGCGTCATGCGGGGTGTCGGGCTGATCCGCGGCGAGCAGTTCGACCACCAGCTTGCGGGCGGATGTAGCGCGGGCGCTGTCGGTGGTGATCACCATGCCCTCGGCCACCGGTCGGATGCAGGAGGCAACCAGCGTGCGTTCGCCTTCGACCTCGACCATGCAGGCGCGGCAGTTGCCGTCAGAGCGGTAGCCGGGCGCCGGTTTGTGGCAGAGGTGCGGGATGGTCAGCCCGCGCCCCTGCGCGGCTTCCCAGATGGTCCAGCCTTCGGGGGCGGTGACCTCTTCGCCGTTGAGGGTGAAGGTGACGGTTTTGGGTTGGCTGGCATCAAGCATGGCTGGCCTCGGTGCGGGCAGAGTGGGTCGAAAGGAACGGCGTCAGACAAGGGCAGCGCCCGGCCCGGTGGGGTGGGCGTGAAGCGCCCGCCCCGTGGGGGGCGGGTCGGGCGCTGCCCGGCGTTGCCGCCGGGCGAGACGGATGTTGTGCTCCCGGGGGGAGGGTCGGGCGCGACCCGGCCTGCGACCGGGCGAAACGGAGCTTGCGTTGCATCACCCGATCTCCTCGCCAAAGTGTTTCATCACCAGCCGGATCGGGTTCGGGGCCGCCTGCCCCAGCCCGCAGATCGAGGCATCGCCCATGACCTGACACAGCTCTTCCAGCAGCGGCTGATCCCAAGTGTCCGCCTGCATCAGCTTGACCGCCTTTTCGCAGCCGACCCGGCAAGGGGTGCATTGGCCACAGCTTTCGTCCTCGAAGAACCGCAGCATGTTGAGCGCGGCGTCGCGGGCGCGGTCCTGGTCCGACAGGACGACGACGGCGGCGGAACCGATAAAGCTGCCCAGCGGTTGCAGCGTGTCGAAATCCAGCGGCACGTCGTTGATCGAGGCGGGCAGCAGGCCCGAGGACGGGCCGCCGGGCTGGAACGCCTTGAACACATGGCCCGGGGCCATGCCGCCGGCGGCGTCGATGATGTCGAGAATGGTCGATCCGGCGGGCAGCTGGTAGACGCCCGGGTTGGCCACCCGGCCCGAGACCGAAAAGCTGCGCAGCCCCTTGCGACCATTGTGTTCGACGGTGTTCAGCGCCTCTGGCCCCTCGCGGCAGATGCGGGCGATCCAGTGCAGGGTTTCCACGTTATGCACCAGCGTCGGGCGGTCGAAAATGCCGACCTGCGCCACGAAGGGCGGGCGGTGGCGTGGCAACCCGCGCTTGCCCTCGATGCTTTCGATCATCGCGCTTTCTTCGCCGCAGATATAGGCCCCGGCGCCCCGGCGCAGGTCGATGTAGCCCGGCGCGACCAACCCGGCGGTTTCCAGCGCGGCGATCTCGCGGCGCAGGATTTCCAGCACCGCCGGATATTCGTCGCGCATGTAGATGAAACAGGTCTCCGCCTCGACCGCCCAGGCGGCGATCAGCATGCCTTCGAGCATCAGGTGCGGGATGCGTTCGAGGTAATAGCGGTCCTTGAAGGTGCCCGGTTCGCCCTCGTCACCGTTGACGGCCAGGTAACGCGGGCCGGGGTTGGAGCGCACGAATTCCCATTTCTTGCCCGAGGGGAAGCCGGCGCCGCCAAGGCCGCGCAGACCGGCATCAAGCACGTCCTGCTGTACCTTGGACCAGTCACCCTCGCGCCGCAGGGTCGCAAGGGCGTCATAGCCGCCGGCGGCGCGGTAGGCATCGAAGGTTTCGTAATCGGGGATCCTTGCGTGGGTGTCGTTTGCGGCGATGGCGGCCTGCACCTTGTCCACCGTGGCGTGGTCGATGTGGTTATGGCCCAGTTCCAGCGTCGGCGCCGTGGCACAGCGGCCCATGCAGGGCGCGCGCAGCACGCGGACCTGCGCGGGGTCGAGCCCGTCTTGCAGCGCCTCCCGCAGTTGTGTCGCCCCGGCCATTTCGCACGACAGGCTGTCACAGACACGGATGGTCAGCGCCGGCGGCGGTGCCTCGCCTTCGGCCACTACGTCGAAATGGGCGTAGAAGGTGGCGACCTCGTAAACTTCGGCCTGGGCCAGCCGCATCTCGTGCGCCAGCGCGCAGAGATGGTCGGCAGAGAGGTGGCCGTGGGCGTCCTGGATCAGGTGCAGGAATTCGATCAGCAGGTCGCGGCGGCGCGGGCGGTCGCCCAGCAGCGCCTGCACATCGGCGAGGCCCGCATCGTTGTACTGCCGTCCCTTGGGCCGGCGGCGGCCCTTGCCCTTGCCGGATTTCCAGACACCTTTGCCGGTGGTTGTGCTGTCCAATGGTGCCATGGGAGTTCTCCTGCGAACGTGCCTGGGTGGTGCGAATTGACGCCTTGTCACATCAGGAGAAGCTATCGTCAAATTGCAAAACGCGATGCCGCAATAACGACAGATTATGAAACTAAACCGCTTTCAGCACCTGTTTCAGCGCCCGCACGGTGGGCAGCTCCGGCTGCCGCTGGGGCGTGGCAAGGCACATGGTCTTGCTCAGCTGTGGGTCGGTCAGCGGCAGCACCCGCGTGCCTTCGAGCGGCCCCAACGCATCGGCCAGCACCTGCGGGATCACCGTGGCGGCCAGCCCTTCGCGCGCCATCACCATCGAGGCGGTAAAGCCCGAGGTTTCGGCCAGCACCCGGGGCGACAGGTTCAGTTCGGTGAACATGGCGTCGAGGATGCGGCGGTTCTGCATCCCCGGTTCCAGCAGGCTGAGCGGCAATTCGGCGGCCTGCGCCCAGGTCAGACCGGGGGCGTCGCGCGCCACCATGCTGTCCGGCGCCAGCACCACGTAGCTTTCCTCGTAGAGCGCGGTGACCTCCATCATGTCGCCGGCGATGGCGTCCTGATAGGTCAGCCCGGCGTCGATGGTGCCGTCTTCCAGCCGGTCCTGCACGGCGATGGAGGTGGCGGTTTCGATCCGGCAGATCACGCCGGGGTGGCTGGCGTGCAGCCGGCCCATGACCTGCGCGGCAAAGGCCGCTGCGGTGGGCACCGCGCCGATCACCAGCGTGCCGCGCACCTCGCCGGTGCGGGCGCGGACCTCTTGTTCCAGCGTGCGGGTTTCGTCGAGGATGCGGCGGCCGCGCCGCAGGATCATCTCGCCGTCTTCGGTCAGCCCCTGAAACCGGTTGGCGCGGCGCACGATGGAGACGCCCAGCCGTTCTTCGAGGTTGCGGATGCGCATCGAGAAGGCCGGTTGCGAGATGCCGCAGTCCTGCGCCGCCTTGGCAAAGTGGCGATGCCGCGCCAGCGCGCTGAGCAGTTGCAGGTCCCGAATTTCGATCACGTTCGACACAGATTGGCGGTCCTTTCCAGCCTTGGCGAACTTGGGGCCAAAGACGTCGGAAATGCAAGGATCCCCGGTCGCGGGAATGCGTTGCGCGCCGGCAGAGACTGCGGCGCTCTTTACTTCTTGGCGCCTTTGCCGCAGAGTCAGCACACGAAAGGTCGTATTGGATCCTTCGGTCAGGAAGGCCATCCGTTCAGACCCCGGACCGCTGCCCCGATCGCGAATTCCGCGAGTCAGAGGACGGCAGCTTGCATCCAGTGGCCCCAACAATCTGCTCGCCATGCTTTTAGTTTCACGTGGGATTCATCCATTGGTTGCATGCCAGCACCCCGTCACATGCGGATTTTGGAATTTTTCTGCCTTTTGACCACTTTTGACCGGGTTCGACCCTTGTCAGACGGCGAATCTGCTGCCAGTCTCATCAGGCGCGAATACGTTGGCAATTTGTTGACGACCTATACTACCTCGTGGCGCGGTTCGCCGCTCCACTTAAACATATTTTTGATCGATCAGCCGTTTCTGCGCGTATTACATATGCAGGACCGCGACGCCCGAAAGAGGCCAGCGCGGTTGGGAGGAAAACGGCTCCACGGTCAAGGGTGGCAGAGCGCCAGCTTGGCATCGGCACATGACCGTATCTCGTCCCCCATTCCCGATATGATGGCAAACCCTACGGCACACCGACCCGATATCGCGCCGTATCATTGCCCCAAAGCACAAGGCCGAACGCGTCGGCTTTGACAATCCACATATTACGAGACGACATAGATGCAGTTTATCGACCAGGCTCCGGCCTACAGACAAAAGTCGTTGTCTCTGAAGGATGCTTTAGCCGCTGGCAGAGCCAAGGTGTCATCCTCCGAAGGCAGCGACAGGTTGGCCATATGCTTCAGACCGGAGTTGGCCGTTGCCAACGCATTCGACCGGTCGATCAATGGCCGCGTCAAATTCAACGAACTGACCACCCCGGAGAAGCTCGACCTGATGGTCGAAGAACTTCTGCCGGTTTTTTTTCACCCTGAATTCCTGCCTCTGACCGGGCGGGACACCTGGATTGTACGCTTTGTGGTGGATGGCAACGTCCACCGGACCCTGAAACTGGATGCCAAAGGCATTCACACCGTTAACGGCCAGGACTGGACCCCGGCTTTTGAACTGGAGACTGATATCATGACCCTTATGGCAATTCTGCGCTCGACCATCGCTGATTTTCACCTGAACCCCACCGCCATGCCCGAACTGGCAGACGAGGTTTCCGTTCTGACCGACGAAGACGCCGCCAAAATCGTCGGCGGCATGGCCGCCGACCCGGCCCAGGCCACCGATGAAGGTGACGAAGGCGACGAGGCCGATGAAGCCAACGAAGGCGACGAGGGCGACGAAGGCGACGAGGGCGACGAAGGTAACGAAGATAACGAAGGCAACGAAGGCGACGAAGGCAACGAAGCCGACGAAGGCGACGAAAACAACGAGGGCGACGAAGGCAACGAAGGTAACGAGGGCGACGAGGGCAACGAAGATAACGAAGGCAACGAAGGCGTTGGC
This sequence comes from Seohaeicola saemankumensis, assembly GCF_020171285.1. GTDB lineage: Bacteria > Pseudomonadota > Alphaproteobacteria > Rhodobacterales > Rhodobacteraceae > JAIUZI01. The sequence goes on along the minus strand of NZ_JAIUZI010000001.1, from coordinate 67,447 downwards.
CAGGGCGACGAAGGAAACGAAGGCGACGAAGGCAACGAAGACAACGAAGGCAACGAGGGCGACGAATACAACGAAGGCGACGAAGGCAACGAGGACGACGAGAACGACGAGGGCGACGAAGGCAACGAGGGCGACGAGACCAACGAGGGCGACGAGAACAACGAAGGCGACGAATACGACGAGGGCGACGAAGCCAACGAAGACAACGAAGGCAACGAAGGTGATGAGGGTGACGAAGGCAACGAAGGCGTAGACGGCGACGAAGACAACGACGGCGACGAAGGCGACGAAGGTAACGAGGGCAACGAGTCCAACGAGGACAACGAAGGCGACGAGAACGACGAAGGTAACGAGGGCGACGAATCCAACGAAGGCGACGAAGGCGACGAGGGCGACGAAGCCAACGAGGGCGACGAAGGCAACGAGGACAACGAAAACGACGAGGGCGACGAAAACAACGAAGGCGACGAAGGCAACGAGGACGACGAGGGCGACGAGGGCGACGAAGGCAACGAAGGCGACGAGAACGGCAACGAAGGCAACGAGGGCGACGAAGACGACGAGGGCGACGAAGGCAACGAGGGCAACGAGGACAACGAAGGCGACGAGAACGACGAAGGCAACGAAAGCAACGAGGACAACGAGGACAACGAAGGCGACGAGGGCGACGAAGGCGACGAGGGCGACGAAGCCAACGAGGACAATGAGGACGACGAAGGCGACGAAGGCAACGAAGGCAACGAACACAACGAGGACAACGAGGGCGACGAAGGCGACGAAGGAAACGAGGGCGACGAATCCAACGAAGGCAACGAAGGCGACGAAGGCGACGAAGGAAACGAAGGCAACGAGGGCAACGAGTACGACGGCGGCTCCGACTATTATAACTACAGCGACGAGGGCAACGAGGGCGACGAATACGACGAAAACGACGAGGCCGATGAAGGCGACGAAGGCGACGAAGGCGACGAGGGCGACGAGGGCAACGAAGGCAACGAAGGCGACGAGGACAACGAGGGCAACGAAGGCGACGAAGGCAACGAGGACGGCAACTATTACGACAATGGCGAAGCCGACGAAGGCGACGAGGGCGACGAGGGCGACGAAGGCAACGAGTCCAACGAGGGCGACGAGGACAACGAAGGCAACGAAAACGACGAAGGCAACGAGGACGACGAGGATAACGAAGGCGACGAATACGACGAGGGCGACGAAGGCAACGAGGACGACGAACGCGACGAGGGCGACGAGGGCGACGAAGGCAACGAGAACAACGAAGGCGACGAGGGCAACGAAGGCGACGAAGGCCAGTTCGACGGTAATGAGGGCGACGAGGGCGACGAATTCGACGAAGGCAACGAAGACAACGAGAACGACGAAGGCGACGAAGGCGACGAGGGCAACGAAGGCGACGAAGGCGACGAGGGCGACGAGGGCGACGAATTCAACGAAAACAACGAAGACAACGAAGGCGACGAAGGCGACGAAGGCAACGAGTTCGACGAAGGCAACGAGGACAACGAAGGCGACGAAGGCGACGAGGGCAACGAGGGCGACGAAGGCAACGAGGACGACGAATACTATTACTACGGCAACGACGAAGGCGACGAAGGCAACGAAGGCGACGAGGGCAACGAAGACAACGAAGGCGACGAATACGACGAGGGCGATGAGTCCGACGAAGGCAATGAGGGCGAGGAAGGCGACGAAGGCGACGAGAACAACGAAGGCGACGAGAACGACGAGGGCAACGAAGGCGACGAAGGCAACGAAGGCAACGAAGGTGACGAGGACAACGAAGGCAACGAAAGCGCGTCCTATAACGGCGACGAGGGCAACGAAGGCAACGAAGGCAACGAGGGTGATGAAGGCGTAGAAGGCAACGAGGGCAACGAGGACGACGAAGGCGACGAATACGACGAAGGCGACGAGGGCGACGAGTCCAACGAAGGCGATGAAGGCGACGAAGGCGACGAAGGCAACGAGAGCAACGAGCACGACGAGGACAACGAAGGCAACGAAGGCGACGAAGGCAACGAGGACGGCGACTACTACTACTACGGCCAGGAAGGCGACGAAGGCGACGAGGGCGACGAAAACGACGAAGGCAACGAAAACAACGAGGGCGACGAGGACAACGAAGGCAACGAAAACGACGAAGGCAACGAGGACGACGAAAACGACGAAGGCGACGAGTACGACGAAGGCGACGAAGCCGACGAGGACAACGAAGGCGACGAAGGCGACGAAGGCGACGAAGGCAACGAAAACAACGAAGGCGACGAGGGCAACGAGGGCGACGAGACCCAGTACCAGGGCGACGAAGGCGACGAATACAACGAGGGCGATGAAGGCAACGAGGACAACGAAGGCGACGAATACGACGAAGGCGACGAAGCCGACGAAAGCAACGAAGGCGACGAAGGCGACGAGGGCGACGAAGGCAACGAGGAGAACGAAGACAACGAAGGCGACGAAGGCGACGAAGGCAACGAGGGCAACGAAGGCAACGAGGACAACGAAAACGACGAAGGCGACGAGGGTAACGAAGGCGACGAAGGCGACGAGGACGACGACTACTACTATTACTACGGCAACAACGACGAAGGTGACGAAGGCAACGAAGGCAACGAAGGCAACGAGGACAACGAAGGCGACGAATACGACGAAGGCGACGAGGGCGACGAGTCCAACGAGGGCGACGAAGGCGACGAAGGCAACGAAGGCAACGAGGAAAGCAACCACGACGAGGGTGACGAAGGCGACGAAGGCAACGAGGCCGACGAAGGCAACGAAAACGACGAAGGCGATGAAGGCGACGAAGAAAACGAAGGCAACGAGGGCGACGAGGACAACGAAGGCGACGAATACGACGAAGGCGACGAGGACGATTACTACTACTACGGCGAAGGCAACGAGGGCGACGAAGGCGACGAAGGCGACGAGGGCAACGAAAACAACGAGGGCGACGAGGATAACGAAGGCAACGAAAACGACGAAGGCAACGAGGACGACGAGAACAACGAAGGCGACGAGTACGACGAAGGCGATGAAGGCGACGAAGGCGACGAAGGCGACGAAGGCGACGAGAACAACGAAGGCAACGAAAACAACGAAGGCGACGAGGACAACGAAGGCGACGAATACGACGAAGGCAACGAGGACAACGAAGGCAACGAAAGCGCCGCTGGCGGCGACGAGGGTGACGAGGGCAACGAGGACAACGAGGGCGACGAAGGCGACGAATACGACGAGGGCGATGAAGGCAACGAAAACAACGAAGGCGATGAAGGCAACGAAAACGACGAAGGCAACGAAGGCGACGAAGGCGACGAATACGACGAAGGCGACGAAGGCGACGAAGGCAACGAGGACAACGAGGGCGACGAAGGCGACGAGTACAACGAAGGCGACGAAGGCAACGAGGACAACGAAAACGACGAGGCCAATGAAGGCGACGAAGGTGACGAAGCCGACGAGGCCGACGAAAACGACGAAGGCAACGAATACAACGAAAACAACGAAGGCAACGAGGACAACGAAGGCGACGAAAGCGACGAAGGCGACGAGGCAACTGTGGGCCTCTACAACGAAGGTGACGAAGGCAACGAAGGCAACGAAGCCAATGAGGACAACGAAGGCGACGAAGGCGACGAAGGCAACGAAGGCGACGAAACCAACGAGGACAATGAGAACGACGAAGGCGACGAAGGCGACGAAGGCAACGAGTCCAATGAGGACAACGAAGGCGACGAAGGCGATGAAGGCGACGAAGGCGACGAAGGCAACGAGGACGATGAAAGCGACGAAGGCGATGAAGGCAACGAAGGCGACGAGGTCGCCAACGAAGGTGACGAAGGCGATGAAGGCGACGAGGCCGATGAAGGCGACGAAGGCAACGAGGACAACGAAGGCGATGAAGGCGACGAATACGACGAAGGCAACGAGGGCGACGAAGGCAACGAAGGTGATGAAGGCAACGAAGGAAATGAAGGCGACGAAAACAACGAAGACGATGAAGGCGACGAAGGTGACGAAGGCGATGAAGGCGACGAAGCCAACGAAGGCAACGAAGGCGACGAGGGCAACGAGGGCAACGAGGGCTCCGGCGTTGCGGCGGCGGCTGCTGACGATGGCTCCTGTGGCGGCTACGCCTGCGGAGCGGACGGCGGCATGGACGACGACGCCTGCGGCGCAGATGCCTGCGCGGTGGATGCCGGCGGAGCAACCGGAGCGGACGCTGCCGACGATATGTTCGGCGCCGACCTCGGAGCCGGGCTGGACATCGACACCGGTGTCTAACTAAAGGCCATAGTCTGAAACAGAGGCGGGCCGGTGGAGCAAAGCTCCACCGGCCCGTTTCCTTTTTTGCGGTCCCCTGCCCCGCCTGCCGCCAAAAACTCTGGCCCCGCCATGGCGATCACATTATAACATTCGAATACCTGTTTATCTTGCGGGAGCAGCTATGAAGAACGTCATCCTGGCGCGCCTGTCGACCATTCCGGTCCCGGGGCAACGCATGGACCTGGCCCGGTCCGGTATGATCACCGAACGCGACATCTCGATCGACGGCGACAGGGTTGTGGTCTCCGTCAACGTGCCGGACGGATATGCCGCCGACCTGGCTGAGCTCAAGGCGCTGATCGAAGCCAAGCTGGAGGGGCTAGATGGCATCGGCACGTTGCTGGTCGTCATGACAGCCGAACGCGCCGCGCCACCTGCTCCCGAGGCGCCGAAGCTGAAAAAGCGCCCGACCGAGGCCCCCGGCCCGGACATGCGTCCGCAAAGCGCGGCGATCCCCGGTATCCGGACGATCATCGCCGTGGCCTCGGGCAAGGGCGGCGTCGGCAAATCCACCACGGCGGTGAACCTTGCACTTGGGCTGCGGTCGCTGGGGCTGAAGACCGGATTGCTCGACGCCGATATCTACGGCCCCTCGCTGCCCCGGCTGATGAACATCGCCGCGCGGCCCGAGATCGAAAACGACCGGGTGCTGCCGATCGAGCAATATGGGCTCAAGACCATGTCGATGGGCTTTCTGATGGAAGAGGACAACCCAGTCATCTGGCGCGGCCCGATGGTGGTGTCGGCGCTGATGCAAATGACCCGCGAGGTGGACTGGGGCGCATTGGACGTGCTGGTTTTGGACATGCCGCCCGGCACCGGCGACGCCCAACTGACCATGGCGCAACAGGTGCCGCTGCAGGGTGCGGTCATCGTGTCGACGCCACAGGACCTGGCGCTGATCGACGCCCGCAAGGGGCTGAAGATGTTCAAGAACGTCGATGTCCCGATTTTCGGCATCATCGAGAACATGTCGGCCTTTGTCTGCCCTCATTGCGGTGAGACGTCGCATATCTTTGGCCATGGCGGCGCCGAGGAAGACGCCCGCCGACTGGGCGTGCCGTTCCTGGGGGCAATTCCTCTGCACATGGCGATCCGCGAGACCTCGGACGCGGGTACGCCGGTGATGGTCACCGACCCCGACGGGCCGCACGCACAGGCCTATCGCAAGATCGCGCTGACCATCGCCACCCGGCTGTTTCCCGAAACCGACGAAGACTAGTCGCGACGGATCAAAAATCTTTCAAAGATTTTTGCCAAGAATTTTCGAAAAATTCTTGATCCGCTGGTGGCAGGCGTCCGCGTCAGGCCAGCTGTTCCATTGCCTTGACCCCGACGATGCCGCCCAGGACGATGAACACAAAGGTCAGGATCGACCCCACCGCCAGCGTCGAAAACCCGGTCAGCGCCTGCCCCACGGTGCAGCCCAGCGCCAGCACGCCGCCCACCCCCATCAACGCCGCACCGAGCATGTTACGGATCGAATCCGCCTTGTCAGCAAAGGTTGTCAGATGCAGCCGCCCCATCGACAGCGCGCCGAGGAACCCGCCGATCAACGTCCCGGCGAGGGTCACGATGCCAAAGCCCGGCGGGCCCAGCGCCGTGAACCGCATGGCATAGTCCAGCGTGTCGCCGGCGGGGCGCACAAAGCTGAGCGAGATCAGCTGCACCGGCACATCGGCAAAATCGTCAAATGCCAGCGCCGTCAGGAACCAGCCCGCCACCACGCACAGCCCGATGCCGACGCCGGCGATAACATTGCGGGCGGAGCCGCGAAAACTCGCGTCCATGAAGCAGTAGACCAGGATCGCCCCCGCCACCGCGATCACCGATGCCAGTGACGCGGTGGCCGGATCCATTCCGGTCAGCGCCGCCACCACATCGCCCAGGCTTTGGGTTTCCATGCCGGCGGCGCCCAGGTCCGTGGTCATCGGCGTGAACACCAGCACCCGCAGCGGACCAAGCAGGCCACCGATTGTCATATAGGCAAAGATGCCGGTGATCAGCAGCACAACGATCGAGCGTAGATCTCCGCCCCCGGCCCGCACCAGGTTGCGGCTGATACAGCCACCCGAGAACACCATGCCAAAGCCGAACAGCAACCCGCCGGCAATGTTTGCACCCCATGCAAAGCTGGGCGCGAGGTACATGGTTTGGCCCATCTCGGCGATCTCGGCCCGGCCGATCAGGGCCACGCCGATGATCCCAACGGCCCCGGCCAGCAGCCAGGCGCGAAAGCGTTTGAAATCGCCAAACGACAGGATGTCCGAAATCGACCCCATCGTGCAAAAGTTGGTCCGGTAAACGATAAAGCCAAAGATCAGACCGATCAGCAGACCGCCCCACCCGATGTAAAATGCCGCCTGTTCAACGACGGTTTCTTTCCACAATTCCAGCATGTCACTGTCCCCCCGCTTGGGTATGATTGGCTGCTCTTGGCGACAGCTCATGCATACTTATTAACATATGCGCTTATTTATATGCAAAGAATCTTTCGCCCTGCCGGATTCCTGTGCAAACCGTGATCCGCATTGTTTACTTGACCCGGCGCGGATTATTTCATTCAATAATCTTAATATGAAGGTTTGAGCATTGCACTGCCGGGGAGGAGAGAAAATGCTGGATACCGGAGATCTCGACAACGCCAAGAGCATGTCGATCATTGTCACAAAGGGATCACTCGACTGGGCCTATCCGCCGTTCATACTTGGAACGACCGCCGCTGCGATGGACGTGGATGTGACCATGTTCTTTACGTTCTACGGTCTGCCATTGCTGAAGAAAGAGCTGAACCTGAAGTTCACGCCGCTGGGCAACGCCGCGATGGAAATGCCGATGGCGGGTGGTCACATGGCGATGCCGAACATGATGGCGGTGTTGCCGGGCGTCGGCGGAATGGCCGGCAAAATGATGAAGAACCTGATGAAGAAAAAGGGCGTCGCCTCGATCGAGGAGCTGCGCGATGTCGCGGTGGAATGCGACGTCAAGCTGATCGCCTGCCAGATGACAATGGACCTGTTCGAGTATTCCAAGGACGACATGATCGACGGAATCGAACTGGGCGGCGCCGCTACCTACATGGAAAAGGCGCTGAAATCCGACATCAACCTGTTCATCTGACCCCGACAAACCAGACAATCCGTTCAGAGAGGAGCTGAATACCGTGACCGAACATGTGCTGAATGCCGAGGGGTTGAATTGTCCCCTGCCGATCATCAAAGCCAAGAAGATGCTGAAATCCATGCCTGCGGGCGAGGTGCTGCAGGTGCGTGCGACGGATCCGGGATCGGTGGCCGACTTTGCAGCCTTCTGCAACCAGACCGGCAACGAATTGCTCAGTTCGAACACCGAGGGTGACGTTTATACTTTTGAGATCAAGCGCAGCTGATCCCGGCCGGACTACCACATGCAACACCCGCCGCTCAGGCGGGTGTTTTGCTTTTGGCCCCGGCCTTGCAGCGCGCCACGAACCCCAGGAAATGATCGACCCAGGGGTTGGCCTGTGTGTGCCTGAGGTGGCAGAATCCGGCCAGCGTGTTTGCGACGACGATTCCGTCGCGCTGGCCGTCCACGCCGGCCCCGCGCGACAGCTGCCGGGCAAAGACGGTATCGGGCGGAAGCCCTTCGATGCCGGCGTAATGGAATTCATGCGCCCTGACCGGCCCCGTACCCCCCCATGGGTGCTGATCGGTATCGGTGAACCGCACATATCCCCGCCCCCGCGGCGTCTTGTGCATAACCGCCCGGCCCGGGATCAGCCCGACCATCGGCTGGGTGTGACCCCGCATGGTGACGCTGTCGCACAGGTACATCAGCCCGCCGCATTCCGCATAACATGGCAGCCCGGCCTGCAACCGGGTTCGGATATCCGTCAGCAGGCGGTGGTTGGCGGCCAGTTCGTCCAGCCACATCTCGGGGAAGCCGCCCCCGATGAACAGCCCGTCGACATCCGGCAGGGCGCGGTCGCGCATGGCGTCCACCGGCACCAGCGTCGCGCCCGCATCCGCAAACCCCGCCAGATCGTCCGGGTAATAGAACCCAAAGGCGGCATCGCGCAGAATACCGATGCGCAGCCCCGAATGGGCGGCGGCCGGCACCGGTGCGGGGGCCGGTTCGACCATCTCGGGCGCGGCTGACGCAAGCTGCCGCAGGGCGTCCAGATCGACCCCGGCCGACACCATCTCACCGATCCGCGCAATCATCTGGTCGCGCGCGCCGGTCTCGGCAGGTGTTGTCAGCCCCAGGTGCCGTTCGCCGATCTCCAGCGCCGGGTTGCGCCAGATGCTGCCCAGCACGGCCAGGTCGGTATAGGTCTCGACCGCCTTGCGCAGCTTGCCTTCGTGACGGATGCCGCCAACCCGGTTCAGGATCACCCCGGCGATCTGCACGTCCGGGTCAAAGGCGGAATAGCCTAACAGCAACGGCGCGATGCCACGCGTCATGCCCACCGAGTCGATCACCAGAACCACCGGCAGCCCCAGCAGCTTGGCCAGTTCGGCATTGCTGTCCGACCCATCGCAGGACATGCCGTCATAGAGGCCCTTGTTGGCCTCCACCAGAGACAGCCCACCGGCGTGGGTGGCAAAACAGCTGGTCAGCTCGTCCGGCCCCATGGCGTTGAAATCGAGGTTGTGGCAGGCCCGGCCCGAGGCCGCGGCCAGCCACATCGGGTCGATATAGTCCGGCCCCTTCTTGAAGGTCGTCAAATCCTCGCCCGCCGCGCGAAACGCGGCAGCGAGCCCTGTGGACACCACGGTCTTGCCCGACGACTTGTGCGCGGCGGCGATCATGAACCGAGGCGCCTGTCTCATGCCGCCACCCCCAGAAACCGGCGGTTGCGGGCCGACCAGATACCGCTGGCCAGGCTTTCGGCCTCAGTTATCGACGCGGCCTTGCCCATAGTGCGCAGGGTCACTGCCATTGTTCCGACCACCGAGGCCACGGCATAGCCATGCTCGCTATCGCCGCGCCAGACCCGCTCCATCTCGTGCAGGTCCATGGCGCCATCGGCGGGCTGATGCGGATCGTCCAGCAGCGCGGGCCAGGTTTCGACCAGCGGCTCGGCGTCACCCTCGGTGATCCAGACCTGCGTCGGCTTGTTCGGGCGGCGTTCGATCTCGCCGCCCTCGCCGCGAAACACCGCCATCCTGGGTTGGCCGAGGATCCGCGCCGCGCCGGCGTGGATATCCATGAAACCACGGTGAAAAATCCCCATCATCATGGTTTGTGCGCTGAACGGGTTGATCATCCGCGAGAAGGAATGCACCGGCGACCGCAGGCCAAAGACCGGGCGCAGGTCGATCAACTCCCGCAATCGCGGGCTGAGCACTTCGAGCGGGACGTATGAAAACCGCTGGGCGCGGATCTGGGCGGCAGCCTCGTCCAGCGACCCCGCCACCGGCAAACCAAGGTGCTGCAGCGTTTCGCGGGTATAGACCCGGCCCGGCGTATGCCCCTCGGTTCCATGCATCAACACGCTGTAGCCCGCATTGACCAGCGCCAATACGCCCAGCACGAACCAAGGCAGCTGAATCCGTTTCCCCGCGTAAGACGACCAGTCCAGATCGACCGGCGGCAGGTCGGGCGGCGGGGTCAATGTGTCACGCACCGCCAGCGTAAAACCGGCGATTTCCTCGGGCGCCTCCTCCTTTAGGCGCAACAACATCAGGAAGGCGCCCAGTTGCTCGGGCAGAACCTCACCACGCAGGATCATGCCCATGGCATCCCGCGACTCCTCCAGCGTCAGATGCCGCTGCTTGGTTTTGCCCCGGCCAAGAATGGCCACGTATTTGGCAAAGGGATGCGTCATCTATCCCTCCTGCCCAATGTCGGACCCCGTGTTGGCATCGCTCAGGTTGGTGGGCAGGATGCGCAGCACCTTGGCCCCCAGCCCGGTCGCCAGCAGGGAAATGGCCACGCCGCCCAGCCCCAACAGCAATTCCGGCCAGCGCGGCTGATAGGCCGCGACCGCGCCGTCGCCGAAACCGGATGTCACCGCGTAACCAGGGAAAAGCTCCATCGGGTAGACCTGACCGCCGATGACAATGACATAGAGCTGGGCAAACCCGCCCAGCACCACACAGACCGAGGCCGCGCGGGCCGCTTGCGGGGTCTTGCCGAACGTCGGGTGGTAGATCATCGCGATTGGGATCAGCCCGCCGATCAACACCTGCCCGCCCCAGAACAACGCGGTGTACATCCCGCCCTCTGACAGGATGAACGCCTCGATCCCCGCGTGTTCGGCGGCATAAAGGTTGGTCAGGTGCTGTACGGCAGTAAAGTACAAAACCAGCGCGGCAAAGATCGCCAGCAGGCGCCCCATCCGGATCACCAGCCCAGCCCCCAGCGGCCGCCCGGCCAGCCGGTAAAGTGCGGTCAGCACGAGAATGAAGACCGCCAGCCCAAAGGAAAAGCTCATCGCGATAAAGAGCGGCGCCATGATCGCCGCGTCATAACCGGGCCGCGCCACCAGCCAGCCAAAGATCGAGCCGGTCCCGGTGGTCAGCGCCAGCCGCCAGAGAAAGGCCAGCGTTCCCATCGACCTGATCGCCCCCGGCGGCATCCCGCGCGACATCTGGACAAAGAGGTAGACCGCGACGATGCCCAGAAACCCGGTATAAAGCAGCACGTTCCAGGCAAAGATCGATCGGAAGTTATAGGTGGTCATCGCCACCAGCAGCCGGTCGGGACGGCCCAGATCCAGCACCAGAACCGCCAGCCCGCCCACCAGCAGCGCCATCGCCAGCACGCCCGAGAGCCGCGCCAGCGGTTTGTACTGTGTCTTGTCGAACACGGACGCCATCGAGGCCACGTTCAGCGCGCCCGAGGCCGCCACGATCAGAAAGATCGCAAAGACATGCGGCAGGCCCCAGACCACGTGATTGGTCATGCCCGTCACCGCGTGCCCGTGGTGTTCGACGTAAACGACCGAGGCCAGCATCGCGGCCACGAACAGACCCAGCCAGACCGCCGCCTGCCACAGCGGCCCGGTGGCCTTGATCTCGCGGTAGAGTGTGCGTTCCATGGCCGGTCCCTCACAAATTCGCGTAGCGGACGCCTTGCCCGAGATTCAGGTCAGGGCGCAAAGCGGCGGATGGGTACTCGGCCAACCGTTTCGAGATCTGGCTGTCGGGGTCGTTCAGGTCGCCAAACAGGATCGCCTCGTAACCAGCCCCGGCGCAGGCTTCGACACAGGCGGGGGTGCCGCCGGCGTCGACGCGGTGTACGCACAGGGTGCAGCTTTCGACGGTGCCCTGCCCGCGCGGCGCGTGGGATTTCTGGTTCACCACCGGTTCGTGCACAAAGGACCGCGCCTTGAACGGACAGGCCATCATGCAATAACGGCAGCCGATGCAGGTGTGCTTGTCGACCAGAACGATACCGTCGACCCGTTTGAACGAAGCGCCAGTCGGACAGACATCGACGCAGGGCGGTTCGGCACAGTGCTGGCACATTACCGGCATCGTTGTCTCGTGCCCGGTTGCCTTGTGTTGCAGCGTTACCTTGCGGATCCACTGGGCGTCTCGGTCGGCGTCGCCATGACCGCCCCAGCCGTTTTCGTCACGGCAGGCCGATACGCAGGCCGAACAATCGGCGTCGCATTTGCCTGCGTCGATCAGCAGCCCCCAGCGTTTGCCCGCATCCGCCGCCGCCTGCGCCTGCGACCCGCCAAAAGCGATCAACGTCACCCCCGGCGCCAGCGTGGCCGAGGCCACGGCGGCGCCGCTGCGCAGGAAATCGCGGCGGCTCAGTTCGGCGCCCTTTATCCGGGTCATTCGCCGCCCTCCCCGATGGCGCGCAGATAGGCGAGGATGTCGCCCGCCCTGCGGTCTGTCAGCGCGGCGTGATCCACGGTTTCATCGACCCCGTCCGGCGTCGAGCGATGGCACATGAAGCAATCGACCTTGACCGCCGCGAAATCGTGGCAGGACCGGCAAAAGTGCTTTTCGCTCGCATAGGTCACGGTCGCGCCGGTCTCGTCGGTGACCGTGTGGCAGTCGAAACACCCCTTCAGGCTGGCGGCGATCATGCGGTCGCCGTCGCGCATCGTCAGGTCGCGGTCGTGGCGCATCATCTCCATGTGATGCTTGCGCCAGTACGCGTTGCCCTCGGCATGCGGCGCGCCTGTGGCCTTGGGGACGTCGGGCCAGAGGGAGGAACGATCCCCTGCCGCCGACATCCCCGCTGCCAGCATCAACACGAGAGGCAAAAGCAGACGGACCATGCCTACTCTCCCAATCCCATCTTGATGTAGCCGGTCGGACAGACATCCATGCAGATGTGACAGCCCACGCAGGCGTTGTAATCGGTGTAGACATAGCGCCCGACGGTGCGGTCCGCCTTCTTGACCCGGTGCACGGCGTCCTGTGGGCAGAAGATCACGCAGTTGTCGCATTCGAAACACATGCCGCAGGACATGCAGCGTTCGCCTTCCTTCTGCGCCTGTTCCTCGCTGAAGCCGACAATACGCTCCTCGAAATTGCCCAGAACGTCGTCGCCCTCGATGTGGATTTCCTCGCGGGTCTCGCGCGGGACAAAGTTGAAGTGTCCCTTGAACAGTTCCGTATGCGGGATGATCTGTGCCGCGCCTCGGTCTTCGTAGTTGTGCACCGCAAAGCCGGCGTCATCGGTGCCCCGCGTTTGCAGGTGGTCGTAGGCACCCGGCGCTTTTTCCCGCTGCTGCAGTTCCTGCATCAGGTTAAAGTGATGCACGTCCACGCGGGGCCGTTTCGCCACCTCGCCGTCATCCAGGAAATCGGTGATCACCTGTGCGCCAATGCGGCCCTGACCGATGGCGGTGGTCAGCAGATGCGGGCGCAGGATGTCACCGCCGGCAAAATGCTTGTCGCGGCCCTTGACCTTGTAGTTCGGGGCGGCGTCGATGAACCCGCGACCGCCGTCCATATCCTCCAGCCCCGCGAAATTGCCCATCTGGCCGATCGCCGCGATGATGATATCGCATTCGATCTCGAACTCGGTGCCCTCGCGCGGGACCGGTTTCATGCCATCCATTTCACATTCGCACATCTTAAGTGCGACGGCCTTGCCTTCGGAGTTCTTAATCACCTCCAGCGGCATCACCCCGCCCCTGATGTCGATGCCCTCGCGGATCGCATCCTCGCGCTCGCGCTCCGCCGCTGTCATTCCTTCGATCGGGAACAGCGAGGTCAGCGTCGCCTGCATCCCCTCGCGGGTGAGCGATCCGGCAACATCATGGCCGGTGAAATCGATCAGGGTGCCGTCAGGGTGCTCGGGCTGGCTGACCTTTGTGATCCGACCCAGACGCCGCGCGACCGACGCCACGTCGACCGAGGTATCGCCGCCGCCCACCACGACCACCCGCTGCGCGGTGCCCAGCACGTAACCCTGGTTAAAGGCGTCGAGGAACTCGATCCCGTTGATGCAGTTGTCGGTGCCTTCCCAGCCGGGGATCGGCAGCGGCCGCCCGTTCTGCGCACCCATCGCCCAGTAGATGGCGTCGTACTCGCGCTCCAGTTCTTCGACCGTGACGTCAGTGCCGACGCGGGTGCCGGTGCGCACATCGACGCCCAGATCGGTGATCCGCCCGATCTCGGTATCCAGCATGTCGCGCGGAGTGCGGTAGCCGGGGATGCCATAGCGCATCATGCCGCCCAGCTTGTCGTGCGCCTCGAACAGGGTAACGCCATGGCCGTCCAGCCGCAGGTAGAGCGCCGCCGAGAGGCCCGCCGGGCCGCCGCCGATCACCGCCACCCGCTTGCCCGTGTCGGCGCCGGCATCGGGCAGCTTCACGCCGTTGGCGTTGGCCCAGTCGCCGACATATTGCTCGACACCGTTGATGCCGACGTAATCGTCCACCTCGTTACGGTTGCAGCCGGCCTCGCACGGGGCGGGGCAGACCCGGCCCATGGTCGCAGGGAACGGATTGGCCGCCGCCATCCGCTGAAACGCGTATTCCTGCCAGGCCATGCCCTCGACCGGCGGCTTGTCCATCCCGCGCGCAATGGCCAGCCAGCCACGGATTTCGTGACCGGACGGGCAAGATCCCTGGCACGGCGGTGTTTTATGGACGTAGGTCGGGCATTTGTGGGAATGATCGGCGTTAAAGATCTTTTCCTCAAGATCCCAGTCAGCATCGGTTTCGCCTTCGCGGAAACGCCGGAAGGTCAGCCCCTGATCCTTGCTCATCTCGTTCATTCCGTTCCCTCCTCGAACGCGTCTTTACCAGTATCCTGGCCGGTCAGAATGATCGCGTTGGACACCAACTGGTGCACGGAAACGACCGAATCCATCTCGTAGCCAAAGGCCGGCATGACCTTGGAAAACTGCGTTTTGCAGATGGCGCAGATCGCCGCCATATGCGTGACCCCGTGGTCCTCGGTCGTTTGCTGCAGCGCTGTCATCCGGGGGCTTGCCCCTTTCTGGCGCAACTCCATCAGATCATCGGTCAGCAATCCGCCGCCACCACCGCAGCACAGGGTCGCCTCGCGAATGGTCTCGTCGGGCATGTCGAAATAGTGGTTACAAACCGCCCGGATCACGTTGCGCGGGATCTCGAACTGGCCGCCGGGTTCGTCGCCCATGCGGCTGGCGCGCGCCACGTTGCAACTATCGTGATAGGTCAGCCGGATGTGATCGTTGCGCGATTTGTCCAGCGTCAACGTCCCCTTCTGGATCTCGGCCCAGGTGAACTCCAGGATATGCTGGGGCACCGGATAATCGGGATCCAGGAAATCCCACGGTCCCGCCAGCGTGTTCAGGTAGGAATAGGCAACCCGCCATGCGTGGCCGCATTCGCCAAAGATGATCCGCTTCACTCCCAGGTCTTGCGCCGCCTTGCGGATGCGCAGGGCAATCTCGCGCATGTTCTCGTAGGACCCGATGAACAGCCCGAAATTGGCCGCCTCCGAGGCATAGCTGGACAACGTCCAGCTGACCCCGGCCTCGTGGAACACCTTTGCGTATCCCAACAGCCCGTCGATATGCGGCTCGGCAAAAAAATCGGCCGATGGCGTCACCAGCAGGATATCGGCGCCCTGTTCGTCCAGCGGCAGCCGGACCGAGATCCCGGTATCGTCCTCCAGATCCTCCTCCAGGTCCTCCAGCGTCGCGCGCAGGGCCTTTGGGTTCAGGCCAAGGTTGTTGCCGATGTCCTTGACCTTGCCGATGATCTCGTTGCTGTATTTCTGGCCGACGCCGATGCTGTCCATGATCTCGCGCGCGGCCATGGTGATCTCGGCGGTGTCGATACCATAGGGACAGAACACGCTGCAGCGGCGGCATTCGCTGCACTGGTGGTAATAGGAATACCACTCCGCCAGCACCTCTTCGGTCAGGTCCCGCGCGCCCACCAGCTGCGGAAAGTACTTGCCCGCAAAGGTGAAATACCGCCGGTAGACGCTGCGCAGCAGGTCCTGACGGGCCACCGGCATGTTCTTGGGGTCGCCGGTGCCCAGAAAATAGTGGCACTTGTCAGTGCAGGCGCC
Organism: Seohaeicola saemankumensis; assembly: GCF_020171285.1. Taxonomy (GTDB): domain Bacteria; phylum Pseudomonadota; class Alphaproteobacteria; order Rhodobacterales; family Rhodobacteraceae; genus JAIUZI01. The sequence continues at coordinate 51,638 of NZ_JAIUZI010000001.1, read as the reverse complement.
GCATTTCACGCAGGTGTCCAGATAGACCTGAAAGGCGCGGTTCTTTTCCGCCAGCTCGGCCATCTTCTCCAGCGCGCGCTCTTTCCAGTCGGGTACCAGCTCGCCCGGAAAGCCCAGCTTTTCCTGATGCTCGGGCGCCGCCTGAAAGGGCTTCAGCCCCTCCATCGCGCCGTGTTTCAGGCAGGGAATGTCCAGCGGGTGATCCATCTTGGGGATATCGCCGTCAGCCATCGCGCGCGCCCTCCAGTTTCGCCGCCCATGGGGCGAGGTGGCGCTGTTCGCGCGGGTTATCGACCTGGTTGCGCGAAGGGCTGAAGAAGAGACCCGGCGCATGAAGCAGCTTGGACACCGGGAAAACGATCATCAGCGCCGCAACCCCGCCCAGATGCACCAGCAGCACGGGATCAGAGGGCAATGTTTCGATGCGCAGCCGCATCAGGCCCAGCATGAACACCTTGACCGCGACGATGTCGGTATGCGCCACGAAACGCATCATTAGCCCGCTGCCGACGATCATCACCAGCAACGCCAGCATAAGGTGATCTGAGGGGCTGGAGATATAGCGGATACGTTCAACCAGAAACCGCCGCGCCCACAGACCGGCCAGCCCGGCCAGCATCGCGAACCCCGCATAGGTGCCAAATGGCTGCACAAAAGCCAACCACCACGGGATGTCCACGACGAAGTAGCGAAGGTGCCTGAGCAGAACCAGCCACATCGCCATGTGAAAGGTCCAGCCGAACAGCCAGATCCACTTGTTCGACTTGAACAGGCTTTCGAACAGGACGACCTCGCGCAGCATGCGCAGGACCACGCCACCCTGCGTGGTCGGAGCAGGTGTCGTGGGGATCTTGAGCGGTGCCGGGGTGCGCGCGTATTTGCGGATCCGGGCCGCCAGACCCGCGACCAGAACTGCGGTCGCGGCCCAGAACAGCAAGGCATAGATCACAGACAGCACGGCAAACTCCTCCCGTCGCCGGCCAGACCGTGTCACGGGTCAGCCAGCGTGTTCTTCCATCCTCTCGACCCGCTCAACCCGAATTCTTTCAAAGAATTCGGACCGGAATTTTTGAAAAATTCCGGCGGCCCCGTTGCGTCAGACGCAGCCCGTGGGCTTCGGCAGGCCGGCGATCTTACAGGCCTGTTTTGCCGGCCCGTAGGGGAACAGCTCGTACATGTACTTGTTGTTGCCCTTGTCGGGACCCATCGACTTCTTGATCGCCTTGATCAAAACCCGCACCGCCGGGGCGATCTGGTATTCGTCGTAATATTCGCGAAGAAAGTTCACCACTTCCCAGTGCTCATCGTTCATCTCGATGTTTTCGGTCTTGGCGATCTCGTCGGCCAATTCCTTGCTCCAGTCGCTCAGATTTGTGATGTAGCCTTCTTCGTCATGTTCGATCGTGTGACCGTTCACCTGATATGACATGTTTCGTTCGTTCCTCTCTTGCCGCCCCCAAACGGGAGCTGTTCGTTAAAGCCAGGCCTGGGTGCGGTCGTGGCTGGTGACCAGATCGACAAAACCGTCGTAATCGACCCCCGTCACCACATCCGACAACCGCGCTTCGGGCAGTCCGCGCGCATTCACATCCGGGGTCAGCACATAGATTTTCAGCGCCCCGGCACGGGCGCTGACCGCATCGGACACCGCCGTTCCGGCCAGCGCACCATAGACCCCGTCTTCGATCATCAGGACCGCATCGCCATCACGGCAATGGTCCAGACAGCTTTGCAGATCCCGCGTCGCAAAGGGCGACTTGTTCACGGTATGCAATGTCGACATCTCTCGCCCTCCCCTAGAAACTCAGGACCACGTCCTGATCGGCCATGATCGCGGCCATCTCGTCGCGCCCGACCACGCGGATTGACGGTTTCTCGGCCCAGTCGTCATCCTCGTCCTCATAGGTGATCTCCTGCAGGTCGGCCTCGGTCAGCCCGCGCTCGGCCAGCGACTCGCGCTCGACATAGAACTTGGTGACCTCGTAGTCGCCCAGCGCCCGAAAGGTCGGGGAAAAATTCTTGACCCCGATGCCGTCGGTGTTCTGGCCCTTGGTCAGCTGGAACACCCCGTCGTCGAGAAAGGCCAGCGACACGTCCTGATCGAAGGCCGCGCCAATCAGCACCACCTCGAGGCTTTCCAACGCATAGATCGTGCCATAGGGCGCCCGGCGGTTCACATAGAGGAATTTCTTGATATCGCTCATCGCCCTAGTCCCCGAACATCACCAGACGGTCGGTCTGGATGCCCATTTCGATCAGCTGCCCCAGCCCCGAGATGCGGAACCCTTCGGCAATGTTGTTGGCGTCCTTGCCTTGCCGGGTCGCTTCGTTTTCATCCAGCAGCCCGCGCCGCTGGGCGGCGGCGATGCAAACCACCAGATCGACGCCGTGTTCAGCCGCCAGCGCCGACCAGTTCTTCTGGATGTGGCGTTCGTCCTGCGGCGGGATGCTCAGCCGGGTCGAGACATTGACGCCGTCGTGATAGAAGAACACGCGCGGCACCTCGTGGCCCTTGGCCAGCGCCGATTTGACAAAGTGATAGGCCGTGTCCGCCGCCTGATGCGTGTAGGGCCCTTCGCTGATGACAACACCGATTTTCAACCGTCAAACCCCTCAGAAGTGCAGATGCGCCGACATGTTCATGCTCTTGCGCGCACCGGTCCAAGTATCCAGGTGGTGCTTGGTAAAGGCCAGGTCTGTCATTTCAAAGAACCGGTTCCAGCCGATGCGCTCGATCCATTCGCCCATCCGCTCCCAGTGCTTGGCGTCGGCCTTGTAGGCCTCGACGATGCGGCGCACGACCTCCTTGACCTCAGGCCAGTGGGGCGCGTTGTTGGGCAGGTTGGCCACCGCCAGCTTGTGAAAGGTCGGTTTCGACCGGGCGTTGGAATGTTTGCCGCCCACCCAGATCGCGATCTTGGTGCTGTCGTCGCCGTTGATCTGCATCGGCGGGCATGGCGGGTAGCAGGCACCGCAGCAGACACATTTCTTTTCGTCCACTTCCAGCGAGGGCTTGCCGTTGACCATCGCGGGCCGGATCGCCGCCACCGGACAGCGCGCCACCACGGCGGGGCGCTCGCAGACGTTGGCGACCAGATCATGGTTGATCTTGGGCGGCTTGGTGTATTGCACGTTCACCGCGATATCGCCCTGCCCGCCACAGTTGATCTGGCAGCAGCTGGTGGTGATCCGCAGCCGGTTGGGCATCTTCTCCTGCACGAATTCCTCGTGCAGCATGTCCATCAGCCCCTTGACCACGCCCGAGGCGTCGGTGCCCGGAATATCGCAGTGCAGCCAGCCCTGCGTGTGGCTGATCATCGAGACCGACGCGCCGGTGCCGCCCACCGGGAACCCGGCCTCGTTCAGCGCCGCGATCAGCGGCGCGACCTTGGCCTCTTCGGCGACCATGTATTCGATGTTCGACCGCGTGGTGAAACGGATGTGACCGTCGGCGTATTTATCGCCGATATCGGCCAGCTTGCGGATGGTGAACACGTCCATCTGCCGCTGTGTCCCGGCGCGCACGGTATAAATGACATCGCCGGATTTCGCCACGTGGCGCAACACCCCGGCGCGAGGCCGATCGTGCCAGTCCCAGTTGCCGTAGTTCGCCTTCATCACCGGGTGCATGTACTGGAACGGATCCGGTACGCCGACCTCATCGGGGACGCGGGGTTTGCTCTGTTCGTTCATCTGTTGTCCTCCCTCGCCCGCGCTCAGTCGTCGGCGCCGACCGACAGGCCGGCCTTGTGCGCCTTGCGCTCGAACCACTTGGCGGCCTCGTCGTCGAAATCGTCGGTGCGCACGTAACAAGAGGTGCGCGGGTGATTGACCATGTTGGGGTCGACCTCGATCTCCATCGCCTCGAGGAAGGCCGGCAGGCCGATCCGGTCGATGGTTTCGCCGATGCGTTCATGCTCCAGCGCGTTGTCGGCAAAGAATTCCACCACGTTCTCGGCGAATTCTTCCAGCTTCTCGAAATCCTCGTCGGTCTCAAGCTTCATGAAGGGCACCACCATGATGCCCATCAGATCGCCGATCTTCAGCGCCCGCTTGCCGCCGATCATCACCGAGACACCCCGGTCGTCGCCGGGCGACAGCGCCTTGGTCATCACGTTGATGCAATGCATGCAGCGCACGCAGGACTTGTTGTCGATCTCCAGCGTGTCGTCGTCGTTCAACGAAATCGCACGGGTCGGACACATCGAAACCACGGTGTCGATGGTATATTTGCGGCCCTTCTCGGCGACATGCTCCTTGACCTTTTCCTGGTCGATCTTGATGTCGTCGCGCCAGGTGCCGATCACCGCGAAATCCGCGCGGTGGATGGCGTTGACGCAGTCGTTTGCGCAGCCCGAGAACTTGAACTTGAACTTGTAGGGCAGCGCCGGGCGGTGCATCTCGTCCAGCAGCTTGTTGATAATGGTCCGGTGCGCGCGCACTTCGTCATAGCAGGACTGTTCACAGCGGGCGTGGCCGACGCAGGACATCGCCGTGCGCAGCGCCGGTCCGGCACCGCCCAGGTCAAACCCGATCTCGTTCAGCGCGTCAAAGGCCTTCTGCGTGTTCTCGGTGGTGCAGCCCTGGAACATGATGTCGCCCGACTGGCCGTGAAAGGCGATCAGACCCGAGCCGTGCTCTTCCCAGATATCGCACATCTTGCGCAGGATGTCGGTGGTATAGTGGTAGCCCGCCGGCGGCATCACCCGCAGCGTGTGAAACTCCTTGGACTCGGGAAACTTGTCGGCCACCTCCGAGAAACGCGGGATGATACCGCCGCCATAGCCAAAGACGGACACGGTGCCCCCCTTCCAGTAGCCCATCCGGTTTTCATAGGAATGGTTCAACTGGCCCAGCAGGTCGTTCATCATCTTCTGGTTGCCGTCCGACCCCTCGTCGCGCAGGCGTTTCAGCCCGGTGACAAAGCTGGGCCAGGGGCCATCCTCCAACTCGTCCAGATGCGGTGTCGGATGCTTGCCGGTTTGGTCCTTCGGATCGCCGTCTTTCATTGCTTCCTCCCAAGCAGGTGCAAGACGCGGGCGTGGGCCGCCTCCTGCCTGTCGGTCGGCGCGGACAAGATCCGGGGCGGCCTCCCCGCCGCCCTCGGACCAAAACCGTCCGCGACCTCCCAATCGCTTACATATATACATTGAGATAATCGAATGTAATAATCAACAAAAAATCCCGCCCACCCTGGAAGATCGGCATCACCCGCTGCCCTTTCGGGGTAATATCTGGAAACTTAGCCGCCGAATGGGCCTGCCCGAATGACCTTGAAAATCCCGCAATTCGAATGGCTTGACCTTGGAAACAGCCGTGCCTACGCCGAATGGCGCACGGCCAAGATGGCGGCGGCCCGGGCCGTGCGGGATCTGGCGCCAGTTGCCATCGACGATCTGGCAAACCCGTCAGAGGCGGCGCGCGACGCGCTGATCGAACGCTGCGAACTGGTGAACTATGCCGTCTACGACAGCCCGCCGGTACCGCAGGACAATCCGGCAACCGCCGCCCGCCTGCGCCGATTCGCACAGGCTTTCGCCCTGAAAATCGCCGAATCCCACCGATCCGCCGGCGACTACGGCATCGTCGCGCTCAGCCCCTCGGACCAGCCGGGCAAGCGCGGCTATATCCCCTATTCCACGCGCGGCATGAACTGGCACACCGACGGGTATTATAACCCGCCGGACCAGCGCATCTCGGCCTTTGTCCTGCACTGCGTCCGCGCCGCGCCGGTTGGCGGGGTGAACCAGCTGCTCGATCCGGAGCTTCTCTATATCCGTTTGCGCGATCACCATCTCGATTGGTTGCGTGCCCTGTTGCACCCCCAGGCCATGTCGATCCCCGAGAACCGAGAGGCGGACGGCACCCTGCGGCCTGTTTCCGTCGGACCGGTGTTCTACCCCGATCCCGAAACCGGGCGGATGCAGATGCGCTATACCGCCCGAACCCGCAGCATCGACTGGCGCAACGACCCCGACACGCGCGCCGCCGAAGCATTTCTGCGCGACTACCTGGCGCGCGGTGACCCGCTGGCCACAGATCTGCATCTCGCACCCGGACAGGGCGTTCTCAACAACAACGTGCTGCACAACCGCACCCCGTTCGAACCGGGCCGGAATGGCGACTCGCGCCTGATTTACCGCGTCCGTTTTCACAACCGCGTAAAAAGGAGGCCGGAATGGCAAAACTCAGCGACCTGATCATCGCCCATCCCGAGGTCAAGAGCTTTCAGGAGCTTGAACTTCTGGTGCAACATGCCGGAGAATCCGGCCAGATGTTTCTGGAATTCGACCTGAAACCGGATTACCGGGATACACCACGGAAATGGGAATGGGTGCTCGAGGCGGCATTCACCCGCGGAACAAGTTATGGCTGACGAAACACTGACCACCCTGGCCGAACTCGAGCTGCCATTTGGCCGCCGTGCCATTGTCCGCGAAGTCAGCTATGACAGCGGTCTGCGACTGGTTCGGCTGGTGCTGCGCGAAGGCAAGCGGATCACCCAGGTCGATCTGGATGCAGGCGCGGCGCGCGATCTGGCGCAATGGTTGCAGACGGCGGCGGACCGCACCGGCGCCGCAGAATAGAAAGACACGGACACATGGATTTTCTGCCAATCTTCCTCGACATCCGCGACCGCAAGGTTCTGGTGGACGGCGGCACCACGGTGGCCGCCCGCCGGGTCGAACGGGCGCTGGACGCGGGCGCGCGGGTCCATGTGTTCGATCCCGATCCCGGCGAGGAAGTGCTGTTGTTAGAACACCGCGACGGCGTCACCCTGACCCGCGCCCTGCCGACCGAAGCGGATGTCGCCGGCTGCGCCGTGGTCTGGGGGGCCTCCGAAACACCTGATCGCGACGCGCGGCTTTATTCCTGGGCCAAGGCGGCGGGCGCCCTGTGCAACATCGCCGACATGCCCGAGAACTGCGATTTCATCACGCCATCCGTGGTCGACCGCTCGCCCATCGTCATCGCCATTTCAACCGGCGGCGCGGCCCCGATCATCGCCCGCATCCTGCGCGCCCGGATCGAGGCGACCCTGCCCGCCGCCTACGGACGTCTGGCCAGTTTCGTCAGCAGCTTCCGCGAACGGATCCTTGAAACCGTCACCAATGGCCGCGCCCGGCGGCATTTCTGGGAACGGATGATCGACGGCCCCGCAGGCGATTTCTTTCTGTCGGGCGCCGAAGAGCGCGCCACGGCGCAGATCGAGGACGATCTGGCCAACGCCGCCGAGGGCGGCGCAAAACCGGTGGGCGAAGTCTATCTGGTCGGGGCCGGCCCGGGCGATCCCGACCTCCTGACCTTTCGCGCGCTGCGTCTGATGCAACGTGCCGACGTGGTGCTCTATGACCGGCTGGTCGGCGACGACATCATGGGGCTGGTGCGCCGCGACGCCAGGCGCATCTATGTCGGCAAGAAGTCCCGCGATCACACGATGGCGCAGGAGGACATCTCGAAACTGATGGTGCGACTGGCGCAGGAAGGCAACCGGGTGCTGCGGTTGAAGGGCGGCGATCCCTATATCTTTGGCCGGGGCGGCGAGGAAATCGCCGAACTGGCCGGTGCCGGGATCGGGTTTCAGGTGGTGCCGGGCGTCACGGCGGCCTCGGGCTGTTCGACCTATGCCGGCATCCCTCTGACCCACCGCGACCATGCACAGTCCTGCACCTTTATCACCGCGCACGGCCGCGACGGCGTGCTGGATCTGGACTGGGATATCCTGATCCGCGAAGGCCAGACCGTCGCCGTCTACATGGGGCTGGGCAGCCTGCCGATCCTGATGGAAGGCTTCATCGAGCGCGGCACCAACCCGCAGACCCCGGTGGCCATCATCGAGAACGGCACCCTGCCGGACCAGAAAGTGGTGACCGGCACCATGGCCGACATCGTGGAACAGGCGCGGCAGGCCGGGCTCAAAGGGCCCGCGATCATCATCATCGGCTCGGTCGTGCAACTGCGCGACCAGCTGAACTGGCAGGCGCTCGACCGTTCCTCGCACGCGCTCAGCCTGGCCTCGGCAACGACGCAGGACATGGTGAACCGCACCGGCCCGAAATGACGTAGGGTTTCCCCGCCGCGCCAGTCTCAACCATTGACTCAATTGAACACCACTGTTCAATTTTCGGCAGGAGTGAGGACCCCTGCCGATGACCACCGCCGAATACCGCATCCTGCCCGCGGCCATGCGCCTGTTCGCCGAACGTGGCGGCACCCAGATCGCCGTCAGCGATCTGGCGCGTGCGGCGGGCGTGTCGCGTGGTACGATCTATAACAACACCGCCGATGTCTGCGGCCTCTATGACGCGGTCTGCGACATGATCGCGACCGAGATGGCGCAGTCGATCGATGCCCGCCTGACCGGCCTGGACGACCCCGCCGACTGCCTGTCGCGCATTGTCCGCCTGCCGCTGCGCCGGGTGCATGACGATCCGCACTGGGGTCGGTTCATCGCACGTTACGCGATGGGCGAACCCCGCCTCGGCCAGTTCTGGCGCACCACCCCGGCCGAGCAGCTGCGCCGGGGGCTGGCGGCCGGCCGGTTCGAGTTTGCATCCGAACAGGTGGCCTCGATCACCGCCGCCTCGGGTGGCGCCACGTTCGGCGCGATGACCCTGATCCTTGGCGGCCACCGCACATGGCGGCAGGTCGCCGCCGACACCGCCGAACTGGTGCTGCGCTCTGTCGGCATCCCGCGCGACGAGGCCTGCGCACTGGCCAGCACCGAGATTGACCCCTTGCCCCGCATTGACCGCTTCGATGCGGCCCGACATTGATTTCCATGGGAGGACCCCAAATGACCGAAACCGCCTACATCTATGACGCCATCCGCACCCCGCGCTCCAAGGGCAAACAGGACGGCAGCCTGCACGAGGTCAAGCCGATCAACCTCGTCACCACGCTGCTGCGCGAAATGCAAAGCCGCCATGATCTGGACACCAGCCGCGTCGATGACGTGATGCTGGGCTGCGTCGCCCCGGTGATGGAGCAGGGGTCTGTCCTGCCCAAGATCGCCCTGCAAAAGGCCGGTTGGGACGAAAGCGTGCCGGGCGCGCAGGTCAACCGGTTCTGCGCCTCCGGCCTCGACACCTTCAACACCGCCGCGGCCAAGATCGCGTCGGGGTGGGAAGACATGGTCGCCGCCGGCGGGTTCGAATCGATGTCCCGCGTGCCCATGGGCGCCGATGGCGGCCCCTTTGCCGAGGATCCCGAAACCGCACTCGACACCGGCTTCGTGCCGCAGGGCATCGGCGCCGACCTGATCGCCACCATAGAAGGCTGGAGCCGCGATGACGTCGACGCCTTTGCGATGGAAAGCCAGAAACGCGCCGCCCACGCCCGCGACAGCGGCTGGTTCGACCGCTCGGTGGTGCCGGTGCGCGACGAAAGCGGCGTTGCCATCCTGGAACGCGACGATTTCATCAAGCCGGACACCGATATGCAGAAACTGGCGTCGCTAAAGCCCAGCTTTGCCATGCCCGGCTCCATCGGCTTTGACGCCGTGGCGCTGGCGAAATACCCCGAGGTGGAGCGCATCAACCACGTGCACACCCCCGGCAACAGTTCGGGCATCGTCGACGGGGCCTCGCTGATCCTCTTGGGCAACGAACAGGCGGGCAAGGATTTGGGCCTGACCCCGCGCGGGCGGGTTGTGTCGATCGCGCTGACCGCCACCGATCCCACCATCATGCTGACCGGCCCCGGCCCGGCATCACAAAAGGCGCTGGCCAAGGCCGGCCTGACCATCGACGACATCGACCTGGTCGAGATCAACGAGGCCTTTGCATCTGTCGCCCTGCGTCTGCAGCGTGACCTGAACGTGCCGGACGAGAAACTGAACGTTGTCGGCGGCGCGATTGCGATGGGCCACCCGCTGGGCGCGACCGGCGGCTGCCTTGTCTCGACCATGCTGGACGAGCTGGAACGCCGGAACCAGAAACGCGCGCTGATCTGCATGTGCGTCGGCGGCGGCATGGGCATCGCCAGCATCATCGAACGCGTCTGAGGGGGAGCAGAAACATGACCGATTTCATCTATGAGAAAGACGCCGACGGCATCGTGACCGTAACGATGGACATGCAAGGCCAGTCCGCCAACACGATGAACAACCGCTATATCCCCGGCATGAACGATGTGCTGGCCAAGCTGCGCGCCGAGGATGACCTGAAAGGCGTCGTCTTTGCCTCGGCCAAGAAGACATTCTTCGCTGGCGGTGATCTGGGCGAGATGCTGGCCTATGACAAGGGGCCAGAGGCGCTCTTTGCCTATATCGAGGCCAACAAGGCGCCCTATCGCGAGCTGGAGAAACTGCCGGTGCCGGTTGTGGCGGCGATCAACGGCGCGGCGCTTGGCGGCGGGTACGAGCTCTGCCTGTCGTGCAACCACCGCGTTGTGGTGAACAGCCCCAAGGCCATCGTCGGCCTGCCCGAGGTGACGCTGGGCCTGCTGCCCGGCGCGGGCGGCGTGGTGCGGCTGACCAAGCTTCTGGGGCTGGAAAAGGCGCTGCCCTACCTGCTCGAAGGCAAGCCGTCGAAACCCCAGGCGGCGCTGAAGGCCGGGCTGGTGGACGAGATCGTCGAAACCGTCGATGAACTGATCCCCGCCGCCAAATCCTGGATCAAGGCCAACCCGGAAAGCCACACTCAGCCGTGGGACCAGAAAGGCTTCCAGTTCCCCGGTGGCGACTCGCTGCACCCGCGCATCCGCCAGACAATCCAGGCCTCCTCGGCGATGCTGTTCAAAAAGACGCGCGGCCTGTTCCCGGCCCCGGAAAAGGTGCTGGATATCGCGGTCAATTCGATGCGCATGGGCTTTGACGCCGCCCTGCGCAACGAAAGCCGGGGGCTCTGCGCGCTTTTGGTGACGCCGGAATGCAAGGCGGCGATCACCACCTTCTTCTTTGGCATGCAGGCCATCAAGGGCGGCAAGGTCCGCCCCGAAGGCGACCGCTGGCAGGCGACCGACACAGCGATCCTGGGCGCTGGCATGATGGGCAGCGGCATCGCCTGGGCCCACGCCAACGCCGGGCTGAAAACCGCGCTGAAGGACACCGAGATCGAGAAAGCAGACAAGGGCAAATCCTATACCGCCATGCTCGCCGACAAGGCGATCAAGCGCGGCCGCATGGACGAGGCTGGCAAACAGGCGCTCTTGGACCAGATCACGCCGGTCACCGAGGACACCGCCTATCAGGGCGCCGACCTGATCATCGAGGCCGTGTTCGAGGACATCGCGCTCAAGGAAAAGGTGATCCCGGCAAGCTTTGCCATGCTGTCCGACGACGGCATCTATGGCTCCAACACCTCGACCCTGCCGATTTCGATCCTGGCCGAGGCCTGCCCCGATCCCAGCCGCTTCATCGGGCTGCACTTCTTCTCGCCCGTCGACAAGATGAAGGTGGTCGAGATCATCCTGGGCGAAAAGACCAGCGAGGAAACCCTGCGCAAGGCCTACGACTACGTCCAGCAGATCGGCTATATGCCCATTGTGGTGAACGACAGCCGGGGCTTCTTTACCTCCCGCGTGTTCGGCACCTACCTCGACGAGGGCATCTCGCTGATGGTGGACGGCATGAACCCGGTGGCCATCGAACGCGCCTCGTGGCTGGCGGGCATGCCCATCGGGCCGCTCGCGGTGCATGACGAAACCTCGCTGGTGCTCAGCCAGAAGGTCGGCAAGACGCACAAGGCGCTGGACGAACGGTTGGGCATCGACAGCGGCTACGGCATCGACAACGTGGCCTCCAAGGCGGTCTGCGACGCGATGATCGAACAGGGTCGAGGCGGGCGGCACTACGGCGGCGGGTTCTACGACTACGCCGGTGACGGGACCAAGGCGCTCTGGCCCGGCCTCAGCCAGTTCGCCACCGGAAACGCCAAGATCGAGATGCAGGACGCCATCGATCGGCTGCTATATCGCCAGGCGATCGAGACCCTGCGCTGCCTCGACGAAGGCGTGCTGCGCACCGAGGTCGAAGCCAACCTGGGCGGCATCTTTGCCATCGGTTTCCCGGCCCATACCGGCGGCGCGATCCAGTTCATCCGGGGCATTGGCATCGACACCTTCGCCGCCCGCGCCGCCGAGTTGGCCGAGCAATACGGCGACCGTTTCGCGGTCTCTCCGGCGGCACTGGACAAGCTGCGCGACAAGCAGGAGGCCGCCGCATGAGCGGCCCCCTCGCCGGGCTGAAGGTCGTCGAAATGGCGGGCATCGGCCCGGCCCCGCTGGCCGGGCAGTTCCTCGCCGACATGGGGGCCGAGGTGGTGATCATCACCCGCAATTCCGGCCCCGTGGACCCCACCGACATCAACAACCGGGGCAAACGGTCGGCGGCGCTGAACCTGAAATCACCGGAAGGCATCGAGGCCGCCCGCGCCCTGATCGATCGCGCCGACGTGCTGATCGAAGGCTTCCGCCCCGGCGTGATGGAGCGCATGGGGCTGGGCCCCGCCGATTGCCACGCGCGCAACGCCGGGCTGGTCTATGGCCGGATGACCGGCTGGGGTCAGGACGGGCCGTTGTCGCAGACGGCGGGCCATGACATCAACTACCTCGGGTTGACCGGCTTTCTGCACGCCACCGGCCGCGCCGACGACGTGCCGATGCCGCCGATCAACATCGGCGCCGATTACGGCGGCGGCACCATGTTCCTGCTCTTCGGCATCCTCTCGGCGCTCTACGAACGCCAAAACTCCGGCAAGGGCCAGGTGATCGACGCCGCCATGGTCGACGGCGCCTCGGCGATGATGGGGTTGATCCACGCGATGATCGCGCGCGGCATGTGGACCGAACAGCGCGAAAGCAACTGGCTCGACGGCGCCGCCCCCTTCTACCGCACCTACGCCTGCGCCGATGGCAAGTTCCTCTCGGTCGGCTCGCTCGAGCCGCAGTTCCACGCGCTGCTGCTCGAACACGCCGGCCTGCCCGCCGACCACCAGGCCAGCCAGATGGACACCAGCCAGTGGCCCGCGCGGCGCGCCGATTATGCCGCGATCTTCGCGCAGAAAACCCGCGATGAATGGGCCGCGATCTTTGAGGGCACCGACGCCTGCGTCGCCCCGGTGCTGACCTGGTCCGAAGCCCCCGCGCACCCGCACCTGGCCGCGCGCGGCACCTTCACCGCCGTGAACGGCGTGACCCAGGCCGCCCCCGCGCCGCGGTTCGACCGCACCCCCGCGCCCGCCCCCGGCACGCCACCGGCCCCCGGCGCCGACACCGAAACCCTGCTGGCCGAGGCCGGGCTCGATCCCGAAACCCTCGACCGTCTGCGCGCCGCCGGCGCCTTTACCTGAGAAAGCTCAAAGATGACCCTGACCATCACCCGCGACGGCGCCGTCGCCACGCTCACCATGCAGCGCCCAGAGGCCTTTAACGCGCTCAACGGCGACCTGCGCGCCGCCCTGCGCGCCGCCGTCCGCGAGATCGAAAACGATGCCGCGATCCGCGTCGCCATCCTGCGCGGCGACGGGCCGGGCTTCTGCGCCGGGGCCGATCTCAAGGACGGCGCCGCCACCCACCCCGCCCACCAGATGATCGAAGAGGAATACCGCCCCATCCTGACCGGCATCGCGTCGTCGTCCAGGATCTGGATCGCCCAGGTGCATGGCTCCGCCGCCGGCATCGGCGCGGCGCTGGCGATGAACTGCGACCTGATGACCATCGCCGATGACGCCAGCCTCTACATGGCCTTTGCCGCCATCGGCCTGGTGCCCGACGGCGGCAATTGCTGGCTCCTGCTACAGGGCATGGGCTACCGCCGCGCCCTGCAGGCGATCCTCGAGGGGCGCAAAATCCCGGCCGCCGAAGCGGTCGACCTGGGCCTCGCCAACGCCGCCCACCCACGCGATACGCTGGACACGGAAACCGCCGCGCTGGCCGCCCGCATCGCCACCGGCGCGCCGCTGGCGGCCGCCGCCGCCAAACGCCTGATGCGCCGGATGGACCAGCTCAGCTATACCGATGCCATCGCCGCCGAGGGGCTCGAGCAGACCGCCCTGGTCCGCAGCCAGGACTTCGCCGAGGGCGTCGCCGCCTTTATCGGAAAACGCAAACCCGACTTTTCAGGCGCCTGATCCCCCTTTCATCTCTTTGCAAATACTCCGGGGAGCGCGAGGGGCTGGCCCCTCGCCCGCCTCGCCCCAACGCAGCCCGGTCATCCCCGCGCGCCGTCGCCCTGACCGCGCATGCGTCCCGGCGACACCTTGAACACCCGCTTGAACGCCCGGCTGAACGCCGGTTCCGACTGGTAGCCCAGCTCGATCGCGATGGCCGACAGCGGTTGTGACGTCTCCAGCAGCCGCGTCCGCGCCAGCTGCATCCGCCACTCGGTCAGATATTGCATCGGCGCCTGCCCCACCAGGCCGGTGAACCGCGCCGAAAAGGCCGACCGCGACCGGCCCGCCGTCCGGGCCAGATCCTCGACGCTCCAGTCCCGCGCGGGCTGCCGGTGCATCGCCACGATCGCCCGCCCGATCCGCTCGTCGCGCACCGCCTGCAGCCAGCCCCTGTTTGCCTCGGGCGCCGTGTTGATCCAGGTCCGGATCGCCTCGATGACAACCACATCCGCCAGCCGCGTCATCACGGTCTCGCCGCCGGGCCGCAGTTCGCGCGCCTCCCGCGCGATGAATTGCAGGGTGCTCTGCAGCCAGGCGCCCGAATGCGCGCTCCAGGTGTCGATCTTCAGGACATCCGGCAACAGCTCCATGATCCGCTGCCCCGCCGCATGATCGAACCGGACAATGCCGTACATCGCGCGGGTTTCCGCGCCGCCGCCGCCATATTCCAGCGTTTCATAGGTCTGCGTGATCTTGCGCACCGGCAGCGCAGACAACTCTTCCGTCGGCGCGTCCGGCGCGCTGCGCAGCCGGTGTTCCGCCCCGCAGGTCAACAGGACCAGATCGCCTTTCTCGACCATGAACGGCGCCCTGCCGCTCAGGTCCAGCCAGCCGCGGCCTTCCGTGACCACCAGAAACGCCAACACACCCTCGAGCCTCGGAATGTCAAACCCCCAGGGCGCGGTCAGATGCGCCTGGCAATAAAACGTCCCGGTCAGTTTCAGCAGGTGCAGGATTTCGCCCAGCGGATCGCCCAGAGGATGGGCGACCGAGGATGGGTCGGGATTGTGCTGCTGGGATGTGGCCATGACCGGCCTGATACCAGCCCTATCACCCCAAAGTCCACATACTCTGGACGATCAGGCATAAAATTTGGACAGACTGGCATTGTTCGTATTTTCAGGGGCTGTATCTCTTGGGTGCATCTCAACAGAAAGGAATCCGACAATGACCCCCACGATATTGGACAGGATGGCACTCACCCTTGCCGGGGCGTTCGCCCTTGGCGTTGGTCTTGGCATTCTCTTCTTCCCCCACGGTTTCCATGCCAGCGCCGGGCTGGTTCTCGGCGATGACGTGACCCTGCTGAACGAATTGCGGTCCCCGGGCGGCATGCTGCTGATCTGCGGCCTGTTCATCCTTGCCGGCGCGGTCAGGGCATCGGTGACGGCTCCCGCGCTGGCGGTATCGGCCGCCCTTTACCTCAGCTTTGGCCTGTCCCGCGTCGTTGGCATCCTGCTGGACGGTTTGCCGAACAGCGCGATGCTTCAGATCCTGGCGCTCGAACTGCTCATCGGCACGATCTGCGCCGGTCTTCTCGTCGCCTACAGATCCCGCGTGCCGGCACCTGCGGCATGACGGCGGGCCGCCGGGCCCGGCGGAGAAGATCCCCCGGGCCTCGCAAAGTGCCTCACCCGCGCGGCAGGGTGCCCTCGTACTTGGCGATGATGCCCAGCATCACCTCGTCCGCACCGCCGCCAATCGATACCAGCCTTGTGTCGCGATAGGCCCGCGACACGATGTTGTCCGCCGTGAACCCCATGCCGCCCCAATATTGCAGGCAGGAATCGGCCACCTCGCGCGACAACCGCCCCGCCTTCAGCTTGGCCATCGAGGCCAGACGGGTCACGTCCTCGCCCTCGGCGTATTTTCCGGCACAGGCATAGGTCAGCGCCCGCAGCGCCTCCACCTCGGTGCGCAGTTCGGCCAGCCGGAAATGCACCACCTGGTTGTCCAGCACCGGCTTGCCGAATGTCTTGCGCTCGCGGGTATAGTCGATCGTCGCATCGATCACCCGGTCCAGCACCCGCAGGCAGGACGCGGCGGCATACATGCGTTCCTCCTGAAACTGCAGCATCTGCAGGGTGAACCCCATGCCCTCCTGCCCGACCACATTGCGCGCGGGCACCCGCACGTCGTCGAAAAACAGCTGCGCGGTGTCCGAGGAATGCATGCCGATCTTCTCGATCTTCTGGCGGCTGATGCCGGGGCGGTCCATCGGCACCATGATCAGCGACTTGTTCTTATGCGCCGGTCCGTCGCCCGTATTGGCCAAAAGGCAGCACCAGTCGGCCTGCATCCCGTTGGTGATCCACATCTTGGCGCCGTCGATCACCAGGTCGTCGCCGTCCCGCCGCGCGGCGGTGGTGATCGCCGATACATCCGACCCCGCCCCCGGTTCGCTGACCCCGATACAGCCGACCGCCTGACCGGCAATCGCCGGAGCCAGGAATTCGCGTTTCAGCGCGTCCGACCCGAACCGGGCCAGCGCCGGGGTACACATGTCGGTCTGCACGCCGACAGCCATCGGAACGCCCCCACAGGCCGCCACGCCAAAGGCCTCGGCCATCACCATGGAATAGGTGAAATCGAGACCCAACCCGCCGTATTCCTCGGGGTACTTGATCCCCAGCAGGCCCAGTTCGGCCATCTTGGGAAACAGCTCGTGGGCGGGAAACATGCCCGCCTCTTCCCAGGCGTCCACATGCGGATCGACCTCGTCGCGCACGAAACGCGTCACCAGATCGTCAAGCTTGCGGTGCTCTTCTGTCCAAGTCATCGCGGTCCTCCCAAACCCCCAACCCTGGCCGGGATCACCGCAATGCGGTCAGAACCCCAGGTATTTCTGACGTGCCTCCTGATCCGCGTCCAGTTCGACGCTGCGGCCATTCCACACCACGCGCCCCCGCTGCAGGATGAAATGGCGGTCGGCGATCCGCATCAGGTCATGCAGGTTCTTGTCCACCACCAGAATCGACATCCCCTGATCGCGGATTTCGGTCAGCGCGGACCAGATCTTTTGCCGGACCAGCGGCGCCAGCCCCTCGGTCGCCTCGTCCAGGATCAGCAGTTTCGGGTTGGTCATCAGCGCCCGCCCGATGGCCAGCATCTGCTGTTCGCCCCCCGACAGCAGGTTGCCCATCGACCCGACCCGCGTTTCCAGTTCCGGAAACAGCGCAAACACCCTGTCCACGGTCCACGGGTCGGCCAGACCCAGATGATTGGAGGCGGTGGCGATCAGGTTCTCCATCAGGCTGAGGTTGGGAAAGATCTGCCGCCCCTCGGGCACCAGCCCAAGGCCGAGGTTCGCGGTCCGGAAACTGGCCCGCCCCACCAGTTCCTGCCCCTCAAAGCGGATCGAGCCGCCACTGGCCGGAACGATCCCCATGATCGAATTGATTGTCGTCGTCTTGCCCATGCCGTTACGGCCCAGCAGCGTCGCCACCTGCCCGGCCTCCAGCGTCATGTCGACCCCGAACAGCGCCTGGCTGGTGCCGTAATGCGTGGTCAGTCCCTTCAGTTCCAGCATCGGCCTATTCCTCGCCCAGATAGGCGTGTTGCACCGCCTCGTTGCTTCGGATTTCGCCCGGGGTGCCGGTGGCGATGATATGGCCATAGACCAGCACCGAGATCCGGTCGGCCAAAGCAAACACCGCGTCCATGTCATGTTCGATCAACAGGATCGACTGCTGCCCCTTGATCCCGCGCAACAGCTCGACCATCTGCGCCGATTCCTCGGTTCCCAGACCCGCCATCGGCTCATCCAGCAGCATCAGCTCCGCGTTCGAGGCCAGCGCGATTGCGATCTCCATATGCCTGTGTTCGCCATGCGACAGGGCCACAGTGGGGAAATCGGCCTTGTCCGCCAATCCGACCCGTTCCAGCAGCGCCATCGCCCGGTCGCGCAGCGCGGCAACCCGGCGCGCGGCCCGGACAAAGCGGAACGAATGCCCCTCGCCCGCCTGAACGGCCAGCGCGATGTTATCCAGCACCGACATCTGCATGATGAGCGAGGTGATCTGGAACGACCGGGTGATCCCCAGATGCGCCCGCTTGTGCGCCGCCATCCGGGTAATATCGCGCCCCCGGAACCGGATCGCGCCGCTGTCGGGCGTCTGCATCCCCGACAGCTGGCTGATCAGCGTGGTCTTGCCCGCGCCGTTGGGGCCGATGATCGCGTGCAATTCGCCCTGTTCCACCGACAGCGTCAGATCATCGGTCGCCTTGATGCCGCCAAAGCTCTTGTTCAGGGACCGGATTTTCAGAACCGCGCTCATTCCTTGCCCCCCTTGGTGCGCGACAGCAGCCCGGTCAGCCCGCCCCGCGCAAACAAGACCACCGCCATCAGCATCAGCCCGAACGGCAGGTGCCAGTAGATGGTGAAGGACGACAGCACCTCTTCGATCACGATAAAGACCACCGCGCCCAGAACCGGACCGATAGTGGTGGCGGTGCCCCCAAGGATCACCATGAACATCAGCTCGCCCGAGCGGGACCAATCCATCATCTCGGGGCTGATGAAAGTGGTGAAATTGCCCAGCAGCGCGCCGGCATAGCCGCACATCGCGCCCGAGATCACATAGGCCACCAGCCGGTAGGCATAGACGTTGAAGCCCAGCGTGATCATGCGTTCCTCGTTGCCCTTGGCGCCCTGCAGCACCATGCCGAACCGCGAATTCACGATCATCCGCACCAGCAGCATCGCCACCACCAGCGAAACATAGGCCAGCCCATAGAGGTGCAGCGGATCGTCCAGATTGATCAGCGGCAGTTCCGAGCGGGTGTCGATCACCAGCCCGTCGTCGCCGCCGTATTCCTCGATCGAGACGATCAGGTAATAGACCATCTGCGCGAATGCCATGGTGATCATGATGAAATAGACACCCCGCGTGCGCAGGCACACCAGCCCGGTCAGCAGCGCAAAGAGCGCGGTGATCCCCACCGCCAGCGGAATCTGCGCCAGCCCGCTGACCGCCCAGTCGCCGGTCGAATAATAGAGCCAGTGATAGGCCGGGATGCCCACCGCATAGGCCCCCAGCCCGACAAAGGCGGCGTGGCCAAAGCTAACCATCCCGCCATAGCCCAGCACCAGGTTCAGGCTGACGGTCGCAATGCCAAGGATCGACAGCCGGGTGGCCAGATCCAGGTAAAAGGCGTGGCCGGTCAGGTAGAACACCGGCGGCAGCACCGCCAGCAGCGCCATCACGATAACCGTGATCCATCCGCGTCGGGTCATCTTGGTCATCTCAACGGGTCCTCGGCGGAAACAGCCCCTGCGGGCGCAGGGAAAGAACAAGCGCCATGATGATATAGATCAGCATGGCCGAAACGGCGGGGGCCGAGGTCTCGGCGGCGTCCGTGGACATCACCAGCTTGAACAGGTCATCCAGGAACGACCGGCCCAGCGTGTCGATCAGCCCGATCAGCAACGCGGCGATGAACGCACCTTTCATCGAGCCGATGCCGCCCACGATGATCACCACAAAGGCGGTGATGATGATGTTGTTGCCCATGCCGATGCTCGCTTCGGTGATCGGCGCCACCAGCATCCCCGCCAGCCCGGCCAGCATCGCGCCCAGCGCAAAAACCAGCGCAAACAGCATCTCGATATCCACACCCAGCGCCGAAACCATGGTTCGGTTCGACGCGCCCGCGCGGATCAGCATCCCCAGCTTGGTATAGTTCACCAGCCAGAACAGCCCGGCGGCGGCGGCCAGCCCGGCGCCGATGATCAGCAAACGAAAGGTCGGGATCACCAGCGTTTCGCCCAGCTGCAACTGACCATCCAGCCACGCGGGCAGCGGCACGGCGATCCCCGCCGGTCCCCAGATCAGATGCGCCAGCGTATCCAGCACCAGGATAAGCCCGAAGGTGCCCAGCACGTGATCGAGATGATCGCGCGTGTACAGGGGCCGCGCCACGAACCGTTCCACGAGGTATCCGATCACCCCGGTGATCGGCAGCGCCACCAGAACCGCCCACAGGAAATTGCCAAACAGAAAGGTCAGCGAGGCACAGATGAACGCCCCCAGCATATACAGCGACCCATGCGCGAGGTTGACGAAATCGAGAATGCCGAACACCAGCGTCAGCCCCGAGGCGACGAGGAACAGCAGCAGGCCCAGCTGCAGCCCGTTCAGCAATTGAATGATAAGTAGGGAAAGATCCAACGCGCGTCTCCGCTTGCAGAAAGGCCGGGCGCGCACTGCCCGCCCGGCCCAAGGTCATGTGCGACAGGTCAGTTCAGCTTGCAGTCCTTGGCATAGCTGTCCTGGTGGTTTTCAAACACGGTCTGCACCACCTGCGTGGTCCAGTTGCCATCGGCGTCCGCCACCACTTCGCGCAGATAGAAGTTCTGGATGGGGAAGTTGTTGTTGCCATAGCTGTAGTCACCCCGGACCGAGCCATAATCCGCCGCCTTCATCGCCGCGCGCAGCGCGTCGCGGTCGGTGGTGTTGCCGACCTTGGCCACCGCATCGGCGATCATGTTGATCGCGTCATAGGACTGTGCAGCGTAGAACGACGGATAGCTGCCGTATTTCGCCTTGAAATCGGCCACGAATTTCTTGTTGGCGGCATTGTCCAGCGACGGGTCCCAGGCCTGCGTGATCCGGCTGCCCAGCACCGACTGGAAATCAGCCGCCTGCAGCTTGGGCAGGCTGATCGCGTCAACGGTGAACACCGAATAGAGCGGGATTTCATCCTTCAGCCCCGCCTGGTGGTATTGCTTGGTGAACGCCCCCGCCGCCGCGCCGGGGTAGAAGACAAACAGCCCCTCGGCGCCCGATGCCTTGGCCTTGGCCAGTTCGGCCGAGAAATCCAGCTGCGCATCGGCGCCCCATTTGGTCAGGTCCTTGCCCAGGATCTCGCCCTTGAAGGTGCTTTCGACCCCGGTCACCATGTTCTTGCCGGCGGCATAGTTCGGCGCCATGATATAGAGCGATTTGACCCCTTGCTGGTTCAGCACCTCGCCCATCGCCATCGGCGTCTGGTCGTTCTGCCAGGAGGTCGAGAAGAAATCCTCGTCACAAAGCTTGCCGGCGATCTGGCTGGGTCCGGCATTGGCCGAGATCAGGAACTTGTCCGCGTCCAGTACCGATTTCCGCGACGCGAGCAGCACATGCGACCAGATATAGCCGGTCACGAAATCCACGTTGTCCTGTTTCACCAGCTTGTCGGTGGCCTGCTTACCGGTCTCGGGCGCGAAGCCGTCGTCGGCAAAGATCAGTTCGATATCCAGATCGCCCGCCTTGCCGCCCAGATGTTCGACCGCCAGGTTCGCCGCGTTCTGCATGTCCTTGCCGATGATCGCGGCACCGGTGGTCAGTGTGGTGACAAAACCGATCTTGACCGAGTCTGCATAGGCGGCGGACGCCATCAATGACGCGGTCAGAGCCGCGACAGCCAGTTTCTTCATGTTTTCCCTCCCAAGGGTTCTGCGGCTCGGGCCGCGATTTTTTATAAGTCGTGATACTGATTTTTGCCCATTCAGGGGCCTCAGTGCAACGGCTTAGGTGCGCAACAGCGTTTCAATCGCCTGCCGGTCGATCTTGCCGGTGCCGGTTTTGGGCAATTCTTCGACAAAACGGATCTGGCGCGGGTACTTGTGCGGCAGCAGCGCCGCCTTGACAAAATCCTGCAGGTCGCGCGCGCTCGCGCCCGTGTCGCGCATCGCCACCGCCGCGCTCAGCGTCATCCGCCGGTCGGGCAACTCATGGGCCAGCACCGCCGCCTCCCGAACGGCGGGGTGTTCGTTCAAACAGCGCTCCACCTCCAGCGGCCAGACCCATTGGCCGGACACCTTGACCAGATCATCGGCCCGCCCCTGGAAATAGTAGTACCCGTCGCGGCAGATGAACCGGTCGCCGGTGTGGATCCAGTCGCCGCGCATGGTCTCGGCGGTCTTGTCGGGCCGGTTCCAGTAACAGGGCGCCGAGGACTGTCCGCGCACATACATCACGCCATCCTCGCCCTCGCCCACCGCGCGGCCACCGGCATCGCGCAGTTCGACCTCGTATCCCGGCACAACGCGCCCCGCCGAGCCCAGCCGTTGCTCGTCGGGCGAATTCGACAGGTAGACATGCAGCATCTCGGTCGATCCCAGCCCCTCGACCGGCGGCAGGCCGGTCAGGTCCCGCCAGCGGTTGAACACCTCTTCCGACAGGATCTCGGCCGCCGACATGCACTGGCGCAGGCTGGACAGGTCGCGATCTTCCACCCCGTCAGCGTTGCACAGGGCGGTGTAGAGCGTCGGCAGGCCGAAAAACACCGTTGGCCGATAGGTCTCGATCATCTCCAGCACGCGGGCCGGATCGGGCCGCCCCGGCATCAGCAGCGTCGTCGCCCCCACCGAGAACGGAAAGGTCACCGAATTGCCAAACCCGTAGGCAAAGAACATCTTGGGCACCGAGAAACAGATATCGTCCCCGCGCAGCTTCAGCACGTGATCGGCAAAGCTGGCCCGGCTGTAGGCCATGTCGTGATGCAAGTGCACGATACCCTTGGGCCGCCCGGTAGAGCCGCTGGAATACATCCAGAACGCCATGTCGTCCGGTCCGGTATCGGCCACCGGCAGGTCCCTGGCGCAGCCGACCAGAAAGGCGTCGGCGCTCTGCATCCCCTGCGGGGTCTCGCCAACCACCACGACATCGCAGCCCGCCTGCCCGTCGAACATGCCGGTAAAGGCGGCATCGCACAGCGCCAGCCGCGCGCCGCTGTCGGACAGGAAGAACGCCAGCAGATCCGGCGTGGTCAGCGTGTTCAGCAGCACAGGCACGAACCCAGCCCGCACCGCCCCGAAAAACGCCGCCGGATAATCCGGCGTGTCGTCCAGGAAAAACGCGATCCGGTCGCCGGGTTGCAGTCCGAACGCCTTGAACGCGTTGCCCCATTGCGCCGCCCGTGCGCACAGCTCGGCATAGGTCACGTCGCCCCCCGGACCGGTCAGCGCCAGCGTATCCGCGTTACGCTCCAGATTGTCCCAGAGGATGGCGCTGCAATTGGCATGATCCGCCTTGTCGAACCCGATCTGCGCCGCGCCGGGGGTGTCGCCCACCGGGTCGCTGATCCGCGCCGTTGCGGCCAGATGCGCCTCGTATTGCGCCATGAATTCGGGCGACAGCCCACGCAGCCGGTCCATATCGACCCGCCCCGACCGCGTGACATAGTCAAAGGCGAACTCCAGTGGCGGCTTGTCCATCTTGGCCGCGAAATCCTCGTACCACGCGCAGGAGGTATTGGCCGCCGTCACGATCTTTTTCGCGATGGGCGGGCGGTCCTGCTGGTACAGCGCCAATGCATCCTGCACATCCGGCTCGGCCTTCAGCGACCGCACCAGCGCGATGGCATCCTCCATCGCCAGCCTTGTGCCCGACCCGATCGAGAAATGCGCCGTGTGCACGGCGTCGCCCAGCAGCACCGTGTTGCCGCTGACCCAGCGGTCGCACCACAGCTTGGGAAACTGCCGCCAGACCGATTTATTGGCGATCAGCGGCGCGCCCTCCAGGACATCGGCAAAGATCTCTTCGCAGACGGCGGCGGTCTGCGCCTCGTCCATCCGGTCAAACCCATGGGCGAAAAACGTGTTGCGGTCGGCCTCGACGATAAAGGTGCTCATGTCGGGCGCATAGCGATAGTGGTGCGCGTTCATCGCCCCCTTGTCGGTGCGCCGGAACGTCTGGGTCAGCGTATCAAAAGGTCGCGCAGTGCCGAACCAGGCAAAGCGGTTCTCCATCATCTCCACGCTCGCGCCAAACGCGCCCCCGTCGCCGCGCACCAGCGAATTCAGCCCGTCCGCGCCAATGATCAGATCACCGTCCAGCTCTTGCAGGTCACCGACATGATGGTCAAACCGCAGCTCCGCGCCCAGCGCCTCGGCCCGCGCCTGCAGCGTCTGCAACAGCTGCAATCGGCCCACAGCGGCAAAGCCGATACCGTCCAGCACCACCCGGCCATCGGGGTGGTTCAGTTCCATATTGCGCCAGCGTTCCATCTGCGGCGCGATCAGATCGTGCGTCTCGGGGTCGTCCGCCCGCAGGAAATCCAGCGCCTGATCCGAGAACACCACGCCAAAGCCCCAGGTCACGCCGCGCGGACTGGCCTCGGTCACCCGCACCCGGACCTGCGGCAGCATCCGCCGCAACAGGATCGCGGCATAGAGCCCGCCGGGACCACCCCCCAGAATATCGACGCTTTCGAGACCCGGCATTCCTGTCCTCCTCACAAAGATGCAGCGGCTAGGTTTGTTTTCCTATGGCATCTTTCCTTTCAATGCAATACATTTCACATTATGGAAAACTCAACCCAAACACCCGCCTTCACTCTCCCGGTCCAGATCAGCTTCGGACACTGTGATCCGGCAGGAATTGTGTTTTACCCCAACTATTTCCGCTGGTTTGACAGGTGCTTTCACACCTTCCTGCTTGACCGCGCGGGCGGCCACCGCAAACTCTGCGGCGATCTGGGCGCGCGCGGCATCGGGCTGATGGATGTCGGCGCGAATTTCCCTTCACCGGCCCTGGACGGAGACATGATGGAGCTTCAGATGACCCTGCTCGACTGGGGCCGCAAAACCCTGAAACTCGGCTACCGGGGCCTGATCGGCGACCGTACGGTCGTCGAGGGGTTCGAACTGCGCGGCCTCTTTGTCGAACGCGATGGCCGCATGCGCGCCGGCGACATGGACGCCCTGCGCGCGGTGCTCGAACCATGACCGGCGACCCCCAGGCCGGCGGTATCCAGTCGCTCGATTCCGCGCTGCGCCTGCTGCGTGTGCTGGCCGGCCAACCCGGCCCGGTTGCCCTCTCCGATCTGGCCCGCGCCAGCGACATGCCGCTCAGCAAGGTGCACCGTTACCTCGCCTCCTTTGCCCATGCCGGGCTGGTCCGGCAGGCCGGGCGCTCGGGCAAATACGATCTGGGGCCGCAGGCGGTGCAGCTCGGTCTGGCCGCCATGGCCCGCAACGACTTCATCAACACCACCGCCGACGGCCTTGCCGATCTCTGCGCGGACACCGGCCTGACCGCGATGCTGTCGGTCTGGGGCAGCCTCGGCCCCACCGTGGTGCGATGGGAACGGTCGGCCAATTTCATGGTCACCACGTTGGGCTTGGGCTCGGTCATGCCGCTGCTGAATTCGGCCACCGGTCAGGTGTTCCTCGCCTTCGCGCCCCCCTCTGTCACCGCCGCGAAACTGGCCGAGGAAACCGCCGGCCCGCAGGACAACCTGGTCGCGCGCATCCGCTCCGACGGGCACGCCCGTGTCGCCGGTGATCTGATCCCCGGTCTGGTTGCCGCCGCCGCCCCGGTGCTCGACTGGCAGGGCGAAATCCAGGCCGCCGTCACGCTGGTCGGCACCGACCCCGCCCAGATCCGCGCCGATGGCGATCCGGTGCGGCGTCTGATCCGGTTCTGCGCCGACATGTCCGTGCCCGACCGGGCGTGACAGGCTGGCCCTGACCATCAGGCCGGATCGTTACAGCCCAAAGCTGCCATAGGGCAGGAACCGCACCGGATCGCCCGGGCGGATGTGCCGTTCGCCATCGCCGATCTCGACCAGCCCCTCGGCCCAGCTCAGCCCGCTGATCCGGCCCGACCCTTCCGAGGCAAACACCTCGGCTCGCCCGTCCCGCATCCGCGCCCGCAGGTATTCCCGCCGCCCCGGCTTCTTGCGCTTTTCAAAGGCCGCAGGAACATCGAAACCGACAGGCTCCTGCCACCCCATCCCCGCCATCTGGCACAGCGCCGGGCGGGCAAAGACCAGGGTGCAGACCATCGCCGCCACCGGATTACCCGGCAGCCCGAACACCGGCGCCCCGTTCCAAAGGCCCAGCGCCAGCGGCCGTCCCGGCTTGATCGCGACGCGCCATTCCTGCATCGCGCCCGCCTCGCGCAGCAGGGCGGACACGTGGTCCTCGTCCCCGGCCGAAGCACCGCCCGAGGTCAGGATCACATCCGCCTGCTCCGCCGCCTGATCCAGCCGCGCCCGCAGCGCCGCGCGGTCATCGCCAACCCGGCCCATGTCCACCGGCGTGAACCCAAACCGGCCGATCATCGCCAGCAGCATCACCCGGTTGGCGTCGAATATCTGCCCCGGCCCGGCAACCTGCCCAGGCTCCACCAGCTCATCCCCGGTCGAGACCACCGCCACCCTCAGCGGCGCGCGCACCGGCACCGTGCCGACCCCCACCGCCGCCAGCAGCGCCAGATCCGCCGGCGTCACCTGCCGCCCCTGCGGCAGGGCGACGTCGCCCTCGGCCACGTCCTCGCCCGCGCGCCGGGCATTGGCGCCCCGCTTCAGCGGCCCGCGAAAGGCGATCTGCCCCTCGCCAACCGTCACGTCCTCTTCCAGGATCACGGTATCAACACCTTCGGGCAGCGCCGCACCGGTCAGGATGCGGATCGCCTGGCCCGCCGGCACCACGCCGCCAAACGGCACCCCCGCCGCCGCGCGCCCATCGACCAGCGGCAGCACATGCGCGCCCTCCTCCACCGCCCCGGCAAAGCCATAGCCATCGACGGCGGAATTGGCCTGCGGCGGGTTCGACCGCCGCGCGATCACATCCTTTGCCAGCACCCGGCCCAGCGCCTCTGCCACCGGCACCTCCTGAACCGCCGTCACCGCCCCCAGCCGCGCACGCAATTGCGCCAACGCCTGATCCACCGGCGTCCACTCCACGCCGGCAGGCAGGGCAAAACAATCGTTGCGCAGGGGCGGCGGTTTCAGGGTCATTGCGGGTTTACTCCCAAAATCCAGCCCTCGGTCGGGGCGGTCACATCAAGCTGTTGCAACAGGTCTGCCACAGGCCGCCGGGCAAGGTCCAGCGCCACCTGTTGCACCTGCCAGGCGTCCTTGATCATCTCGCCCGGCGCCGGCCCAACACTCAGCGACGGCCAGATCTCGAGCAACGCCACGGGCTTGTCCAACACCTCGAACGGCCAGACCGCGACGCGCCCGGCAAACCGCCGCCGCAGCCGCGCCAGTACCGGCAGCCCCATCATCACCTGCCCACCTACCGAGCCCACGCCGGACATCTGCCAGCAGGTGAAACTGCCCTTTGCCAGATGTTCGACCCGTCGCCGGTCCGCAAACGGGTTGGCATAGTCGCGCTTGGTGCGCGGCAAGCCATCGATGTCGCGTTTCAACCCGTTACCCCAGAACGGCCCCCGCCCGCCGAACCGAAGGTTGATCTGCCCGGCCAGGTCAAAGCGGTTGTTGGCGCGCGGCGCATCCTCGATGCAGGCCTCGAACCAGTCCCACAAGTGCAACGGATCGTCGGTCCCAACCAACCGCTGACCAAATCCCACCGGATACCCAAACGGGAAATCAAAACCCAGGCACAGCCGCCGCCCCGCCGCCAGTTCGCCCTCGACCAGCGCCGCCAGCCAGTCCTCGGCCAGCCCCCGGTTGCGCAGGTAGACCGGCTCGCCCGCCGCCCCGTCCCGCACGACACAGGCCCAGATCGCATCGCGGCGCGGGCGCGGCCCGGTGTCGTTGCCACCCGACCAGTCCACCATCGCGAAACTGTCGAAACCGCTCACATCCCGAGATCCCGCAGAATGAAATCCGCAATCGCCTCGGTGTCGTCCAGATCGAACACCGGACGATCCAGTTCCAGCGGCACGTCACTGGCCACCGCCCGGATCGTCGCATCATCCGGCGCGATCAGCGCATGCCCCGCCGTCTGCCGGAAGGCTTCGATCTTGGGATGCGCCTCGCGCTTGAATCCCTCGACCAGCACCAGGTCAACCGGGGCGAGCCGGGCCAGCAACGCCTGCAACCCTGGCTCCGACGCGCCGCGCAGCTCGTGCATCACCGCAAAGCGGTTGGCCGAGGCCAGCAGCACCTCCGCCGCACCCGCCTGCCGGTGGCGATAGCTGTCGGTGCCCGGCTGGTCCACATCCACCGCGTGATGGGCATGTTTCACGGTCGACACCCGCAGACCCCGCTCGGCGATCTCGGCCACCAGCCGTTCCATCAGCCCCGTCTTGCCTGCGTTCTTCCAGCCGGTGACGCCATAGACATTCACGCCAGCATCTCCTGCGCCCGGGCCAGATCCTCGGGCGTGTTGACGTTGAAAAACGGATCAATCGCGCCCACCGGGAATATCGCC
This sequence comes from Seohaeicola saemankumensis, assembly GCF_020171285.1. GTDB lineage: Bacteria > Pseudomonadota > Alphaproteobacteria > Rhodobacterales > Rhodobacteraceae > JAIUZI01. The sequence goes on along the minus strand of NZ_JAIUZI010000001.1, from coordinate 23,414 downwards.
TGCCCGGCGCCATGCGCCTCGGTCCAGATCACCACCTTGCGTAACCCGCCCTGCAACGCCGCGCGCAGATCGTCGCGCAGGGCCACCGGCCACAGGCCAAAGGTCGGATGCCGCGCCACGCCGCGTTCGGGATCAGGCGTCGCGGCCAGCGCCAGCGGGTGCTCCATCCCTTCAGCGGCCAGCAACAATTGCGGCACCAGATCGGGTGGGAAGAACGGCGTGTCGGCGGCGGCCGTCACGATGGTCTCGGCCCCCTGTTCGGCGGCCCAGTCGAGCCCCGCCAACACCCCGGCCAAAGGGCCCGCGTAGCCCTCGATGCTGTCAGGCAGCACCGGCGGGCGAAACCGGTCAAACCGCGAAGGATCGCCATTGGCGTTCAGCGCCAGCCCCGCCACCTGCGGCTCCAGCCGGTCGATCACATGATCCAGCAATGTGCCCCGGCCCAGCGCCAGCAACCCCTTGTCGCCCCCGCCCATCCGGGTCGCCAACCCACCGGCCAGGATCACGCCAAGCGGCTGCTTCATCGCCCGACCTCACCACCATGCCCCGGAAAATTCGAATTTTCCGGACAAAATTCGTCGAATTTTGTCACCGTTCCGCTCCCTTTCGACGGGATGTCCTGCCCTCCTCCGGCACGCTGTCCGGATCCGCGTCTCGGATCAGCCGGTCATCGCCGCTGAGGCAGACGAACCGCTTGCCGCGCATCCGGCCGATCAGCGTCAGCCCGACCTCGCGGGCGATCTCGACGCCCCAGGCGGTAAAACCCGAACGCGAGGCCAGTACCGGGATGCCCATCATCGCCGTCTTGATCACCATCTCCGAGGTCAGCCGCCCGGTGGTATAGAGGATCTTGTCATCGGCGGTCTGGTCATGGCGCAGCATCCACCCGGCGATCTTGTCCACCGCGTTGTGGCGGCCGACGTCCTCCATATAGACCAGCGGCCGGTCCTGACGGCACAGCACCGTGCCGTGGATCGCGCCCGCTTCCAGGTACAGCGAGGGCGTCCGGTTGATCCGACCTGCCAGCGCGTAAAGCCACGAGGTCCGCACCGCAACAGCCGGCAGCCGCACGTCCTCCAGCCCCTCCATCATGTCGCCGAACACGGTGCCCACGGCGCACCCGCTGGTGCGTGTCTTCTTCTTCAGCTTTTCCTCATAGCTGGTCTGGGACGCGGTGCGCACCACCACCGTTTCCAGATCGTCGTCATAATCGACGCCGGTGATCTGTTCGTCATCGTGCAGCATGCCCTGATTGCGCAGGAACCCCAGCGCCAGGTATTCCGGGTAATCGCCGATCGTCATCGCGGTCACGATCTCCTGCGCATTCAGGAATATCGTCAGCGGCCGCTCCTCGACCACGGCGATCCGCGCCGGGTTGCCATCGTGGTCCACGCCCTCGACCGCCCGTGTCAGCCTCGGCGCATGCGGATCGGGCGCGATGATGTAGTCGCCCGTGTCTTCGATCCTGGCCAATTGCAACCCCCTCCAAAGACCGTTAGTCCGGTCCGGCACAGTCTAGGGACAACCCATGGCGTTCTCCACACCGAAATCCTACTTCCGCGCCGGCTTTCGCGACGGCGCCCCGTTCATCCTGGTGGCCATCCCCTTTGGCACCCTCTTTGGCGTGCTGGCCACCGAGGCCGGGCTCAGCCTGATCGAGACGATGACATTCACCTTCACCGTCTTTGCCGGCGCCGCCCAGTTCACCGCGCTGCAACTGTTGCAAGAAGAAACGCCAACCGTGATCGTGCTGGCCTCGGCGCTGGCGGTGAACCTGCGGGTGGCGATGTATTCGGCCTCGCTCACCCCCTACCTGGGCGCCGCGCCGCTGTGGCAAAGGGCGGTGGCGGCCTATTTCACCGTCGATCAATCCTATGCCTGCTCGATGATCCGGTTCGAGCAGGAGCCGCAGATGACAGTGCCCCAGCGCATGGCGTATTTCTTTGGCACCGTCACGCCGATCGCGCCGATGTGGTACATGGCGACGCTGGCGGGGGCCGCGCTCGGCACCCAGATCCCGGAAAGCTGGGCGCTGGATTTTGCCTTGCCGATCGCCTTTATCGCCATGGCCGCGCCGATGCTGCGGACCCCGGCGCATATGATCGCGGCCTTTGTCTCTATCGTCGTGGTGCTGCTGGCCGGCGCGGTGCCCTACAACCTCGGCCTGATCATCGCCGGGATCGCCGGCATGATGGCCGGCGCCCATGCCGAAGTGGTGTTCGAGCGCCGCAAGGAGGCGACATGACCCCGATCGACCCGACCACGCTCTGGATCGTCATCATCGGCATGGCCGTGGGCAGCTTTGCGCTGCGTTTTGTGTTCATCGGGCTGGTGGGCGACCGCGCCATGCCGGCCTGGCTGTTGCGGCACCTGCGCTATACGGCGGTGGCGATCATCCCGGCGCTGGTCGCGCCGCTGGTGGTCTGGCCCGCCGCCACCGGCGGCAGCCCCGACATGCCACGCCTGCTGGCCGCGCTGGTCACGGGGGTCATCGGCTATGTCACGAAAAACGTGATCTGGGCGATGCTGGCCGGGGCCTCAACGCTCTACGCGCTGCTCTATCTACTCCAGGGTTAGCCCCTGCGCCTGCGCCGCCAGCGCCGCGTCCAGATCGGGGCTGTCATCTTCGTAGTACTTGTCGGTCGACACACCGGCCAGGGTTTCGAACTGCGCCTGCAGCTTGGTCGGGTACATCGTCGATTTGAGCGATTCGAACCCCGGCACCTGCTGCAGCAAACCGGCCGTGGCGCTGGCACAGAACGCGCCCGGCACCGGCCCGGCCTGCTTGGCCAGCTGATAGGCGATCTCGGCCTGTTCCGGGGTCACTTCGATTTCCTGCCGGACCACGTGGAAGGTGCTGCGCGCATGGGCTCCGCGATAGCCCTTTTCCACCGCCGGCGTGATGCCATAGAGCACGTCGTCCTTTTCCGGCACTGACGGTGCATAGAACGACCCCGCCGGATCGAACATCACCCTTTCCGAGGCATTGATCAGCAGCGACGTATGCCCGCCCGCGCCGGTCCGGTTGTTGACCATGGTGTACAGGGTCAGCGTCGCCGGGCCGGGTTCGCGATAGGCGACCGCGGCCAGCGTGGCGTCACTGGCATTGGGCTGGCTCTTGGTACACCCTGCAACCGCCAGCGCGACGGCGCAGGAACACAATAAAACACGCACCGGTCGCGGCCCCGGATCAGGACGTGAAGATCGCCATGAACAGGACGATGCCGATGATCACGACCACGCTCCAGGTGACGAACTTGATAAAGCCGTCAAAGGTCTTTTCCTGAACCTCGATGTCCATTTCGCCGTGCTTGTAGTCAGACATGAATTCATTTCCCATTCGCGTTGATTTTCTGCTGGATACTGGATTTGACGCGGGCTGTCATCCCGTCATTGCGGCGCAGGTGGTCGCATCAATCGGATTTGAACGCGCCATCCAGCACCGAACACTGGTCAAAGCCAAAGCCCCATCGCCACGGCAGCCCCGAACAGGGGCCACCGCCGAATCGCACCGCCAGGTACATCGCCCCGGCCACGGTCCGGAACCCGGCTGCGACCTGGTCGGGGGTGACGCCGTATTGCGGCGCGAGCTCCTCGGCCCGGTCGGTGCCCATCTCGCTGACGCAACTGCGCAGGGTCCGGTCGGCCTCCAGCCGCGCGTCAAAACTCTGTTCGGGCGTCGTGGCGCCGCCGGCGTCGTGATAGGCCCGGTCATGGGTGACACAGCAGGCCTCCCACGGCGGCTCGTTCTCCAGCACCTCGGCGAACCCCTCGAACCGGTCCGCCACCAGCCGCCAGGCATCCGACATGCCGCCGCTACAGCCGTCGGTGACAAACGGGGTCAGGTCGCGGTTTTCCTCCAGCTGGTCGAACAGGGCGCGGTGGCCCGGCATTTCCACCAACCGCGAGGCGGCCTCCTGCGCGCCGGCCGGTCCGGCCATCGCCAGCATCAGCGCCACGTTACGGGCTGTTGTCGCGATAGGTCTTGCCATTCAGCTCCATCCCAAGGGTTTGCGAAATCCACAGCACCAGCCGTTCCGGCGTGCTCAACTCGGCGCGCACCGCCAGCACCTTGCGCGCCAGCGCCGGTTCGTCGGTGATCAGCCCGTCAACGCCCTTTGAAATCATCCGCGACATCTCCAGCGGGTCGTTCACCGTCCAGACATAGAGATCCTTGCCCGCCGAATGCACCGCGTTGATCAGCGCCGCGTTGGCGATGCCCGCGTTCACCGCGATGAAATCGCCCTGCAGCCCGGCCAGATCGCCCACCGCCGTGGCGGCCAGAACGCCGGTGCGCCAGTTCGGGCGCAGTTTCTGCATCTTCAACACCGCCGGGTACTTCAGCGACATGATCGCGATCTGGTCGGCCATGCCCGCCTCTTCCACCAGCGCGATCACCCGGTTCTCCAGGTCCACGTCATGGCCATAGTACTTCAGCTCGATCAGCACTTTGGACCGGTCCTTGGCCGCCGCCAGCACATCGCGCAACATCGGTGTGCGCTCTTCCGCATAGGCCGGGTCGAACCACGACCCGATGTCGATGCCTGCCAGATCCTCGGCGGTGGCGTCCCAGATCTTGAGATTGGTCAGCGCCAGCTTCATGAAATCGCTGTCGTGCATGACCGCGACCTCGCCCTCGGCGGTCTCCTGCACGTCGATCTCGACCCAGTCGGCCCCCTCCTCGATCGCCAGCTCGACCGAGGCCATGGTGTTTTCCGGCCGCGCGCCCGCCGCGCCCCGGTGAGCAATGATCTCGACCTGATCCTCCGCCTGCACGGCGTCCATCATCGCCGTACCGGCCCATATGCCCGCAACCGCCAGCGCAATCAGCGCCCCGCCCGCAACCACGATCCGCGACCGCAGCGACGCCGCGACCTGATCGGGCGGCGTCTGGATCTCGCGGCGCGGCTGGCCATAGAACCCGTCCAGTACACATGTCAGCGCCCCCAGCGCCACCGCCTGCAGCACCAGCCCCGCAACCGACCACGCCAGCACGATCAGCGCCGTTATCGTCAGCGCCAGCTTCAGACCGCCCTCCGCGTTCAGCGGCACCAGGTCCAGCGCAAGCCCCGCGATCCCCCCCAGCACGGCGGCAATCGCCAGCCGGATGCCGACCCAGATCAGCAATTGCAGGTTCAGCCGCATCCGCCGGCCCTGCATCAGTTCCGCGCTCTTTCCAAAGGCCGCCGCCGGGGCGACCCGGTCAAAGATCACCAGATGCAGACCAACCGCCCAGGCCGAGGCCTTCATCACGATCGCCACCACCATGATCAGCACCAGCACCGCAACAATCGCGATGGTCAGCCGGAATTCCGGCGGTTTGAAAGTCAGGTAATAGTTGATGTCGAATTCGGTCAGCTGCCACATCGCCAGCAACAGCCCCGCCACCAGGAACGGCAGCGCCAGCGCCAGCACCCGCAAAACGAACAGCAGCGCAAAGACAAACAGCGACCGCACCCGGCCCAGCACCGTGAACAGCCCCGCCCGCAGCGCCGGGATCAGGCTGTATTCCTCGCTGCGCAGGGTGGCGGTCATCACGGTAAAGCTCAGCACCTCGGCCAGCAGCAGAATGCTGGCCACCGCCAGCGCCGCCACGAACCCGCCCGGCGTCAGCAGGAACAGCGCGATGTCCTGATCGGTCAGCGCGCTCTGGTTCGATAGCGACACCGCCAGGTTGATGGCGATCCCCACCAGCGGCACGATGGCGGCAAAGGCCAGCACCCGTAGAAACAGGTAGACCGGCACGAAAACCCGGCGATGCGCCCAGGCCTCGGCCCAGGCCTGTGTGACGGTACGAAAATCTGACACGCGCAACCTCCCTGCCCCTGCCGCCATTCAACGCAGGCAACCGGGGATAGGCAAGGGAAATGCGCCCCCGACGGGTCCGATCAGGTGTTTTCCAGATCTGCAGCCAGCCGAAAACCGATCCGGGTCACCGGGCTGTCGCCGCTGGTCTTGGGCAGCGCCCGCAGCATCACGTTCAACTGGCTGACATGCTGGATCAGCTGGGTCTTCGCCCCATTCGCATCGCTGCCGTAAAACGTCACGATGTCGGGGTCGAAGTACCCCATGCCTTCGATCCGCAGCACCCCGGCGTCACCGCCGGTGAACCCCATCGCCACCTCCTGGCTCTGGTCCAGCTGCTCTTCGAAATTGCGGATATAGAGGATCAGCCGCTCATAGGCCCACTGCGCCGGGCTCTTGTCCGCCACGGGCCGCCGCAAGGGATCGGGCACCGCCTTGATCCGCGCGCCGGTCTGCGGATCGGCATGCACCTCGTGGACCCGCGGGATCGCCACCGTTTCGCCCGCCTCGGCGGTGGTCTCGATCTTGTCATCCATCTGCCCGCTCCTCCGCCTGCCGGCTCAACCCTTGCGCTGGTACAGCCACGCGCCGTCCTCGCGCAGGGTCCGGGTCACCTCCCCGGTGTGATACAGGTGGTTCACATGCGCCACCGCTTCAACCAGCGCCAGCCCGTATTCGCCCTTGCCGATGCGCCGCTTGAACAGCGGCGCAAAACACTCCGACGCCGCCTTGGGCGTGTCCAGATGATCCAGCATCCGCCGCAACGCGCCATGGTGATTGTCGATCAGCTGCCGCATCCGCAGCGGCAGCCCAACAAACGGCAGCTTGTGCCCCCCCAGCGCCAGCTGGTCGTGACGCGCCAGTTTCGAAAGCCGTTCGCAGGCTTCCAGCCAGTCCTCCAGCGGATCGGCCAGCGGCTCGGTCGCATGCACGCCGATATTGGGGCTGATCGTCGACAGGATCTGGTCGCCCGACAGCACAAGGTTGTCGTCCCGGCTCCAGAAGGTCGCGTGCTCGGGCGCATGACCATTGCCGATATGCACGTCCCATTCCCGGCCGCCGATATGAATGCTGTCGCCCTGCTTGATCCGCGAATAGCCCAGCGGCAGCGGCGCCACCATGTCGGCAAAGTTGAACGGCCGTTCGGCGGCGCGCTCGGCCAAAATCTCGGGGTCCATACCCGCGCCGCGGTAATAGGCCAGCGTTTCCGCGGGCAGGGTCTCCTGCACGTCCAGCGTCAGCATCCGCGCAAACAGCCAGGCGGTACGCGTGGTCACCAGCTCCGCGCCGTGCACCGACTGGAACCAGCCCGCCAGCCCGATGTGGTCGGGATGGTGGTGGGTGACGATCACCCGGCTGACCGGCTTGCCCTTCAGCGGGCCCGCCATCAGCTCGCCCCAGATCTCGCGCGTGGTTTCAGACCCAAATCCGGTGTCGATGATGGTCCAGCTGTCGCCCTCGTCCAGCGCATAGACATTGACGTGGTCCAGCTTCATCGGTAACGGCAGCCGCATCCACAACACGCCCTCGGCCACCTCGATCGCCTCCGCGCGCCCCGGTGGCGTGTCCCAGGGATAGCGCATGGTCAATCGGGTGGCACCGTCCATGGATCAGGCCGCCAGGTCGTCGGCCGACAGCGCGTAAAGCCCCTCGGCACCGGCCTGCGCATGGGCCAGCAGCCCGGCGTGTTCCGGCAGCAACCGGTTGATATAGAACGCCGCCAGCGCCGCGCGCGGCCCATCCGGGTCGGCCATCGCCGCGGCCAGGTGGAAATGCGCGCCCAGCACGCGGGCAAAGGCGTGCAGATACGGCACCGCCCCCGCGAACCGCTCGTTCATGTCGGACTGCGCCACCAGCCACTCGGTGGCCTCGCGCAACGTCTCGGTGGCCTGCCAGACTGCCTCGGCCAGCTCGGGGATGGTGCAACGGGCGCGTTCCGCCTGCGCCTCGATCTCGTCCAGCAGCCGGTTCGCGGCCTCGCCGCCGTCCATCATCTTGCGCGCCACCAGATCCATCGCCTGGATCCCATTGGTGCCCTCGTAGATCGCGGTCACTCGCACGTCGCGGTAATACTGCGCCGCGCCGGTCTCCTCGATGAAGCCCATGCCGCCATGCACCTGCACGCCGGTCTCGGCCACGCGAATGCCGGTTTCGGTGCCGAACGTCTTGGCAATCGGCGTCAGAAACGCCGCCCGCGCCTTCCAGTCGGCGTCACCGGTGGCCACGCCCATGTCGATGGCCACGGCACAGGACATCAGGATCGACCGCGCAGCAAAGACATCGGCCTTCATCGTGGTCAGCATCCGGCGCACATCGGCATGGTCGATAATGGTGCCGCTCGGCGTGCGGCCCTGCTTGCGCTCCAGCGCATAGGCCAGCGCGTGCTGATAGGCGCCCTCGGCCGCGCCCACACCCTGGCCGCCGACACCCAGGCGGGCGTTGTTCATCATCGTGAACATCGCGGCCATGCCGCCATGCTCCTCACCGACAAGCCAGCCGCGCGCGCCGTCATACTGCATCACGCAGGTGGGCGAGCCGTGCAGACCCATCTTGTGTTCCAGCGACACCACCTTCAGGTCGTTGGCCACCCCCGGATTGCCGTCGGCATCCGGAATGTACTTGGGTACCAGGAACAGGCTGATCCCCTTGGTCCCCGGCACGCCATCTGGCAACCGCGCCAGCACCAGGTGGCAGACGTTTTCCGAGAAATCGTTGTCGCCCCACGAGATATAGATCTTCTGCCCGCTGACCGCATAGGTGCCGTCGCCATTCGGCACCGCCTTGGAGCTCAGCGCGCCCACATCCGATCCGGCCTGCGGTTCGGTCAGGTTCATCGTGCCGGTCCATTCGCCCGAAATCAGCTTGGGCAGATACAGCTCCTTCAACGCGTCGCTGGCATGATGCTCCAGCGCCTCGATCTGGCCCTGGCTCATCAGCGGCGCCAGTTCCAGCGACAGGCAGGCGGAACTCATCATCTCGTTCACCGCCGCCGACAACGTCGTCGGCAGGCCCATGCCGCCGTGTTCCTGCGGCGCGCTGATCCCGATCCAGCCGCCCTCGGCAATCGCCTTGAACCCGTTGGCATAGCCCGGCGAGGTGCGCATCACACCGTTTTCCAGCCGCGCCGGTTCCAGATCGCCACCGCGTTGCAGCGGCGCCATGACCTCTTCGCACATCTTGCCCGCTTCGCCCAGAATGGCGCTGACCGTGTCGCTGTCGGCCTCCGCGAACCGCTCGGTGGCGGACACCTGGTCAAAGCCCACCACGTGACGCAGCAGGAATTCATAATCGGAAACGGGCGCGCGGAAGGGCATTGGCTACCTCGGGTGTTGTACAGCGCCGGGCGGCTTCAGCCCGGGCTTGGCATTGACGGATTGGCCCGCTATGCAGCGGGGCTTGGACGATTACCTATCCAGAGCGCCCCTGCAAGCAACCAAAACGCCGCGTCATCGACATGCCCGACCAAATTACCCTGCGTCTGAAAAATAATTCCGCAGATCTGGCCCGCGCCGCCGGGCTTCTCAGGCACGGCGGGCTTGTCGCCTTTCCCACCGAAACCGTCTACGGGCTGGGCGGCGACGCCCGCTCCGGCACCGCCGTGGCGGATATCTACGCGGCCAAGGGCCGGCCCAGTTTCAACCCGCTGATCGCCCATTTCGCATCCGCCGAGGCTGCCCGCGACTGCGTGATCTGGTCCGACACGGCACAGACCCTGGCCGATGCCTTCTGGCCCGGCCCGCTGACCCTGGTGCTGCCGCTGCGCGATGGTCACGGGATCTCACCGCTGGTTACCGCAGGGCTCGACACGCTGGCGGTGCGGGTGCCGGCCCACCCGGCGGCCCGGGCGCTGCTGCGCGCCTTCGGCGGCCCGCTGGCCGCGCCCTCGGCCAACCCCTCGGGCCGGATCAGCCCGACCACCGCCGCCCATGTTCTGGCCGGGCTCGATGGCCGGATCGCCGCCGTGATCGACGATGGCCCCTGCGGGGTCGGGCTGGAATCCACCATTGTCGGCCTGTCCGGCACACCGACCCTGCTGCGCCCCGGCGGCCTCAGCGCTGACCGCATCGAAGAGGTGCTGGGACACCCGCTGAACGCCCGGACCGACGCCGGCGACATCACCGCGCCCGGCCAGCTCACCTCACACTACGCCCCCGGCGCCCCGGTACGGCTGAACGCGCGGGAGCCGCGACCGGACGAAGTGCTGCTGGGGTTCGGGCCCATGCCCTGCGAACTGAACCTGTCCGCCAGCGGAGACCTGACCGAGGCCGCCGCAAACCTCTTTGGCCACCTGCACCAGCTGGACGCCACCGGCAGACCCATCGCCGTCGCCCCAATTCCGTATCACGGCCTCGGCATCGCCATCAACGACCGCCTGCACCGCGCCGCCGCGCCACGTTGACGCCAGGCCCAATTTTCTTCGTCGAAGAAAATCAAAAGAATTTTCGTCGAAAATTCTTGGCGCCCAGGTGATCAGTTCGACACATACCCCGCCACCACCTGCAACAACTTGAACGCGGTCGCGGCGTCGTTCTCGACCACGGCGAGGAATTCCTCCTCGCCGATCCGCAGGCAGGTCAGCTCGGTTTCCGCCACCATGCTCAGCGCCCGCGGCTCCTGCCGGATCAGCCCGAGTTCGCCGACCACCGCCCCGGCACCGACCTTGGCGATCAGCTGGTCCTCCTCACCCTCTTTGGGCAGGTAGAGACCGGCCTCGCCATCGACCAGCATATAGGCGCCCGAGGTCGGTGGATCGCCCTTCAGAAACACCACCTCTCCCGCCGGCGCCGAATACCAGCGCGCGCCAAAGGCCAGCAGCCGCAGTTGCTTGCGCCCCAACCCGGAAAACAGCGGCATCTTCTCCAACTCGCGCACCTTGCGCGCCAGATCCGCGCTGGCCGCGCCATCCGCGCCGCTATCTTCTTCCACGTCCTCGCTCACGATGCGACCCTGCTGCACCTCGAAATAGGCGTCAAACACGTCGGGGTTTTCAAAGCTGTCGTTGAGATAGATCACCGTTGTCTCGGGCAGCAATGCGCGCAGGTTCTTATAGACCGCGACCTGCGTGTCCATGTCGTAGCTGTCCAGCGCCTTGTCCAGCACCAGCACGTCGGGCTTCTTGATCGTCGCCCGGCTGAACGACAGCGGCTCGGCAAAGACCCCCGGCAGGTTCTGCCCGCCCAGCGCGATCGGCACGTCATAAATCAGCTCGATCACCAGCGCCTGCGCACCGCCCTCGACCAGCACCTCGGCAATCCGCCGCCGCAGATCGTCACCCTTGCTGCCCGCCGAATCCGAGATCTTGCCGAACAGCGCGTTCTCCAGCACCGACAACCCCGGCGCAAAGGCATCCATCTCGAGCGGCGCAAAAAGATCGCCGAGGCTCTGCTGCAGATCCGCCGAGTGGCTCTGGCGCAGCTCGACGATCCGCGCCTTCAGCTCTTCGGCAAACGCCGGGCCGATCTGCTCGGCCGAGATCCGGAACGGGATCGCCAGCAGGTTCGCCATTTCATCGTCGTCCAGACCCGCCGCCCCGCTGTCACGGGACTTGTCGACCAGCTCGACCGCGCGCTCGTAGGTGGCCGTATCGATGCCCAGCTTGCGGAACAACGGGTGGTCGGTGCCATCCAGTCCGAAAATCTGCCGCAACATGTCGATCACGTCGCGGGTCAGGACCACCAGCGTTTCATCCAGACCGAGGCTGCGCAACTGCCCAAGGAACTCGGTCTGGCCGGCCAGCACCTCCTGCGTGACCGCCCGGCGCGGCGTCGCATAGAGCAGGTTTTCCCCCACCGGCAACGCCGGGTTGTACCGATCGGGCTTGAAGAAGAACGCGCTCTGCCGCAAATCCGCGTCACGCACCGCCTGCTGCACCTGCGGCCGCAGGTCGATCAGCTTTTGCGCCAGCTGCGGATGATCCTCTGCATCGAACTTCTGGTCCAGCCCGCGCCGGAACAGCGCCGTGCCCGATCCCATCCCCTCGATCAGCCGCAGCCACCAGCCGCGCAGCTCCGCCTCGCTGTCCAGGCCGGCCTTTGCCGGGTTCAGCCACTCGGCGTCATAGGGGTCGGGGCTGTTGCCGGCGCGCTGCGCCTCGGCGTGGCGCGCTGCATCTGCCGGATCGCCCGACGGGCGATCCCGGACCGGCATCATGACATTGTCGCCGAATGTGCCCTGAAAGGTCACCGGGCGCGAACTCGCATGCCCGATCCGCGCCGCGATCACCGCCTGATGCAGCTCTGCCAGCGGCTGCCCGGCGACGGTCACCTTGCCGCTGGTCGGGACCAGCTCGCGCGTCAGCAACTCGCCCAGCGCCCTGCGGTCCTCTTCGCTGGGGGCGGCGATCCCGATCACCTTGCCCCCCGGCAGCGTGGCGTTCAGATCGTCCAGCACCAGATTGCCGTCGGCATCCCGCACCGATACCCCGTCCAGAACCATATCGCCGTTCAGCCGCGGCACATCTTCCGGTTCGCCCTCGAACAGCGACTCGTCGACCATGCCCTGGGGCGCGAACCGCTCGGTGATCACCTCCCAGCGCAACGACATGTCCTGGGTCTGGTTGTAATAGGTCAGCAGTTCCTTCCAGGGCGAACTCAGGTCCTTGTAGGCCGCCAGCGCCGCCACCAGCGCCCCCAGCGACACCGCCCCCTGCAAAACCAGGTAACCGCCAATGGAAAAGAAGAAAAACGGCGTCAGCTGCGAGATGAAGTTGTTGAGGAACTTCATGAAGAATTTCTTCTGGTAGATCTCGAAGCGGATATCGAACAGCCGCCCCAGCTGGTCGGTCACCGCCGCCATCCGGTACCGCCAGCCGCCGTTGACCCGCAGCGCGCTGGCCCCTGCCGCGCTTTCGCCGATGGTCGCGGCCAGCACCCGCACCTCCTTGATCCGGGTCTTGTTCAGCAGGTTGATCTGCCGCTGCAGCTTGGGGATCAGCCAGGCCTGCAGCGGGATCAGCGCACAGGCCGCCAGCCCGAACCAAAAGCTTTGCAGGAACAGGAACCCCAGAATGGTGATCATCTGCCCCGCCTGCAGCACCGGCTGGCTGATCGCATCGCCCATCAGCCCGCCCATCGGCTCGCTCTCGGCGGTGATCATCGACACCAGCTCGCCCTGGCTGACCCGCTCGAAATAAGGTTGCGGAAACCGCAGGATGCGCCCGATCAGCAGGTAACGGAACCGCCGCAGCATCCGCTCCGACATCACCCCTTTCATCGTGTTGATGCGCATTTTCAGCAGCCCGTGCGCCAGCACCGACACCAGGAATGCGCCGCACAGCACCGCCAGAAAGGTCACCTGGCTCATCGAATAGCCGAGGAAATCGATGGTCGAACTGGCCGAGCCGATGGCATCGTTGATGATCCGCTTCGGCAGCTCCAGCGTCAGGTACAACAGCGGAAACAACGCCGATGTCACGACCAGCAGAACCATCTGGTCGCGCTTCGAATGTCTCCAGATAAAGCGGAAAAGGGTGGGTTCTATCTGTCTGCTCCGAAAATGCAGGCGACGGGGCTCAGATATGCCGCGCGGTCAATGGGTTTGCAAGGATCGTAGCAAGCCCGGGACAAGGCTGGCAAATGGTTTAACACCTGCGAATTTGCCATGCCTGTTTGCAGCCGCGACTTTTAGCCCCTAAATAGATACTCAGGGGATGTTCATACATTGGAGTTCGGTTTGTCCGAGACCGTCAGCACAGTCCTGATCTTGCTCTGCCTGTTTCAGATCAAGCATATGTTTGCCGACTACTTCCTGCAGACACCCCGCATGTTGTCCGGCCGGGGCGAATACTGGCACATGGGGCGCGCCCAGCATGCCGGCGTCCACGTGCTCGGCTCGATCATCGTCTTCGTGATCGTCGGTGCGCCGGTGGGGTTCATCCTGATCACCTGCGCGCTGGAATGGGTCGTGCATTTCAACATCGACTACGCCAAGGCGCGCTACTCCGACAGCAAGTGCCTCGACCCCAGCCAGGCCGGGTTCTGGCGCGCCGCCGGCGCCGACCAGGCGCTGCACCAGCTCACCTATGCCGCCATGCTCTGGGCCTGGGTGGTGTTCGCCGCCTGAGCCCCGCCGCCACAAGGGCCGCCACACGGGTCGCGACACGGTCCGCGCCCCTGACCGTGGCTATGGCTCGCCCGCCTCCGCCACTGTGGGGGCCTCGGCCATAACGGCAGAAAAGGCCGGAACCGGCTCCGCATAGCCTTTCAGCGGGATCGGCGGCAGGGAGTCGAACCGCACCGTGTCCAGAACTGCGGCGCTGGCGTCGCGGGTGGCCAGATCGGTCAGCACCTGGCCGGGATCGGCCTTGGAACACAGCCGCGCCGACAGGTTCACGGTGGACCCAAGCACGGTGAAATCCATCCGGTCGCGCGCGCCCATAGCGCCCATCACCACCTCGCCCGAGGCCACGCCGATGCCGACGTGCAGGTTGTATTCGGGATAATCCTCCAGCAGCCGCGCCATCGCCGCGGTGATCTCGACCGAACACTGCACCGCGCGCCGTTCCATCTCGTCGCCCTCGAACACGGCGACCAGCGCGTCGCCGACGAATTTGTCCACATCGCCCTGATATTTCTCGACGATCTCGGTCTGCTTGTCGAAATAGCTGTTCAGCGCCTCGATCACCGTTTCCGGCGGCACCCGCTCCGAGAATTCGGTGTACCCCCGGATATCGGTAAAGATCACCGACACCCGCCGCCGCTCGCCGCCGCGGTGCATGCCATCCTCATCGGCACTCTGGATCGCGGACATGGTGCTGTGCGACACGAATTTCATCAGTTCCAGCCGCTCGCCCAGATGCGCGATCATCTGGTTGAACCGCTGCGCCAGGTCGCCGATCTCGTCGCGCGACCTGACGTTTTCGACCCGGGCCGAGAAATCGCCCTCGCCCACCAGCGCCGCCACCGAACCGATCTTCAGGATCGGCCGGGTCAGCTGGCGGGCAAAGATCAGCGCGCCGACCCCGGCGATGGAAAACCCGATCAGACCGACGATCAGGATCTGCCGGGTGATCGCGTTGACCACCGCATAGGCGCTCTCCTCGCTCAGTTCGGTGATCACCGCCCACTGAAACCAATCCGGGAAGGCATAGGCCCCCAGCATCGGCGCGCCATCCGGGCGGACATAGGGCTCCAGCGCATCTGCCCGCGCCCCCGCCACGATCAGCGGCAGCGTCGACTGCACGATCCGGCGGTCGCTCAGCAGCCTCTGTTCATCGCCCAGAACCGTGCGCCCCGACTGGTCGATCACGGTGATCTCGCCGCGCTGGGCAAAGGGGTGGCGGCGCACCATCTCGCCCAGGATCGACAGGTCGATCTTGGCCGCCATGGTCACCTGCCGGCCCGCGATCTTGGTGGTCAGCGGCAGCGCCAGCGTCGCGATCCAGTCGCCGGTGGTGTCCATCGGCCGGACCACCGGGCGGCCATACTGCCCGGTCCCCGCGATCGCCTTGATCAGGTCCGGCGGCGTCGCCAGCGTCTTCACCGGGTCCAGCCCGGCCAGCACCAGCTTGTTGGCATAGGCCTCGTTGGTCACCAGGATCGGCAGGTCCGATCCTTCGACCGACAGCTGCAGCGCCACCACCTGCGGCAGTTCCTCCAGCCCCAGCGTCAACAGCGACACCTTCTGAGGCACGCCCAGGTCGTTGCTGTCGATACCGTTGCGGATCACCATCAGTGGGGTCAGCCAGCGACCCTGAAAGGTATTGTCGAAACTGGTGCGCAGCTGCGCGGCCACCGTGGTCAGATCCTCGTTGGCCGCGCTTTTCAGCTCGTCGCGGGTCAACTGCGTCAGGTTCTGCCCCACCAGCACAAGCGGCGCCACCGCCAGCAGGGCGGCAAAGACAAAGAACTTGAGGCGCAACGGGAATCTCATCACGCCGCAGAGTAATCCGCGCGGTTAACAGTGCAAACAACTTTCGCACAGGCCCAACGCAAAGGGGGCGCGCGGCGATCACTCGCCGCGCGGCACCGCCGTGATCACCGCGCTGTCGCTGCCGACCCCGCAGGTCAGGCCGCTGGTGTCCTGCGCGCGCACCGTCACCGTGTACTGGCCCGGCGCCGCATAGCGGTGGCGCGTCACCGCGCCCGTGGCCGAGGCGCCATCGCCAAAGTCCCACGCGACCCGGACGCCGCCGCCATTGGGATCGCTGGCGCCGCTAGCGTCAAACCGCACCACGTCATGCGCGGCCCCCACCGGCACCGTCATGTCCGGCCCCGCGTCCACCGTCGGTGTGCCGTTCACCACGATCCGGGCGGAATCGGTGCCGATGTCACAGCCGGTCGCGCCGCTGTCGTCCTGCACCGTCAGCCGCACCTGCAGGTCGGCTGGCGCGTCGAACACCCGCTCCACTGACTGACCCTCCAGGATCACGCCGTCGCTGAACTCCCACTGCCAGCGGGTCAGCGTGCCGTCCAGATCGCCGGACCGGCCGGCATCGAACCGCACCATGTCACCCGGGCACACCACCCGGTCGGGACCGGCCAGCGCCGTCGGCGCCTGGTTGACCCGCGCATAGACCTCTTCGCTGCGCCGGCTCGACAACAGCCCGCCACCGTCGTCCATCGTCACCAGCACCGGGAACAGCCCGGCCCGGTCGAACCCGTGCGAGACAGAGGCGCCGCTGGCCACGGTCCCGTCGCCGAACCGCCACTCGACCGCGGTGCCCTCGCCCGCGGCCACCGTCCAGGGCACCGGCACCGCCGGGCACAGCGCGCCGGGGGTTTCCAGACCGGCCACCGGCGCGGCGTTGACAACCACCTCGCGCACCACCGAGATCGCGCTGTTGCCCACCTCGGCATCATCCAGCACGGTCAGCCGCACCGGGTAGGTTCCCGGCGCCGAGAACCGGTGCGTGACCAGCACGCCCTGCCCGGTCACACCGTCTCCGAAATCCCAGACATAGGCGGTCACCGCGCCATCGCTGTCCGACGACATCGATCCGTCAAACTGCACCTCCTGCCCGACCGCCACCTGTGCGGGCGCGTCGATCAGCGGCTCGGGCGCGGCATTCACCACAACCTTGCGCACGGTCTCCAGATCGCTGCAGCCCTCGGTGCCGCCGGTCAGCTGCGCCCGCAGCGTCACCAGGTATTCGCCCGGCTTCGCCCAGACATGGCTGACCTCGGCGCCCTCGCCGGTGCTGCCATCGCCAAAGTCCCAGCTGTAGCCCAGCGCCGACGCGCCGCCGGTCTGATCCAGACCGGCGCTTAGCACCGCAGCCTGTCCCGCCGCCGCCCGTTCCGATCCCAGAACGGTCAGCTCGGGCGCCGCGATCACCATGACTTTGGCCACATCCGAATCCAGCGGGCTGCAGGCGCCCAGCGCCTCTCCCGCAATGGTCAGCGTCACCGAATACTCGCCGGCCCGCGTGAACACATGCACCGGGTTCTCACCGCTGCCGGTGCCGCCATCGCCGAAGGTCCAGCTGAATGCGTTGACCGCGCCATCGGCATCGGTCGATCCCGACCCGTCGAACCGCACCTGCGTGTTGGAACAGACGGTCATGTCCGGCCCCGCATCGGCAATCGGCCCTTCGCGCACCAGCGCCGCGATCCGGTCCAGATCGGTGCCATGCTCGGTGCCGGTCTCGTTGCGCACCCGCAGGGTCACCGGATAGACGCCGGGCCGCTCATAGGTCTTGGTCGGGTTGATCAGGTCAGAACCGCTGCCGTCGCCGAAGTCCCACGAATACAGCAGCAGCCCGCCGTCAGGATCGGCGCTGGCCGAGGCGTCGAACAGGATCGGCTCACCCGAACAGACGTCGCGGTTGCCGCCCGCATCCGCCACCGGGCGCGACTTGATGGTCACCGTGGTGGCGTCGATGGCGCGGGCATTGGCCAGCCCGGTGCCGTCATCCACCCGCAGCGTCACCGGGAAAATACCGGCGCGCGGATAGATATGGGTCACCGTCTCGCCATAGGCCGGGCCGGACCCGTCACCGAAATCCCAGCGATAGATCAGCGCGTCACCATCCGCGTCCGACGACCCCGAGGCGTCGAATTCCACGTAGAGCCGCTCGGTCTCGATCGCCGGTCCGGCCTCAGCCACCGGCGTATGGTTCACGCGGATCGTCATGTCGTCCTTGGCAGTGGCGTTCAGCACGCCGCTGTCATCCGTCACGATCAGCTGCGCCGACCAGACCCCCGGCGTGATATAGGCCCGCTCGATCCGCGGCGCATCCAGCGGGTTGCCCAGATCGTCGAACTCCCAGCGGTACCCGCTCAGCGTGCCGTCGGGGTCAAACGACTGGCCGGCGTCGAACACGATGCTGTCGCCCGGCGCGATCAGCATGTCGGCCCCCGCGACCGCCACCGGCGGCGCGTTCACGGTGATCAGCACCTCGTCCTCATCCTCGGCCGCGCCACCGGGGAAATTGTCATAGACCGTCAGCAGCACGCGGTGCAGCCCCGGCTCTGTCAGACTATGCGCCACCCGCTCGCCGCTGGCGGTACTGCCATCGGGAAAGGTCCACAGGTAATCCGAAATCGCGCCGTCCGGATCGACCGAGGACCGCCCCGACAGGGTGAACTCCTCGCCCGGCGCCACGGTCTGCGCCGGACCCGCATCGGCGATCGGCGTGGTGTTGACGGTGACCAGCATGGTGTCGCGGTCGGTGTTCAGCGGCGCACCGCTGTCGTCGCGCACCACCAGCGCCACCTCATAGACACCGGGCCGCAGAAAGGCATGGCTCACGGTCTGGCCGCGCGCGGTCGCCCCGTCGCCGAAATCCCACTGCCAGTCCGTCACCGCGCCATCGGCATCGGTGGACCCGCCGCCGTCGAACTCGACCACGCTGGCGGTGACATACTGGTCCGCCCCCGCGTCGGCCACCGGCGCGGCATCGACCCGGATCTGCATTGCCGTGCTCTGCAACGCCGAGGCGGTGCCGCTGTCGTCGATCGTGGTCAGCGTGACCGTGAATGTGCCGGGCTGTGTCCAGGCATAGTTCACCACCGGCCCCTCGCCGGTGGCTCCGTCGCCAAAGTCCCAGATATAGGACAGGATCTGCCCGTCGTCGTCGGTCGATCCCGACCCGTCCAGAATCGCCAGCTCCGACACCGACACCGGCCGGTCGGGGATGGTGAACCGGGGAACGGGGGGCGCGTTGACGCCGACGAACATGCGGTCGGTGGCGGTGTTGTTGGCCACGCCGCTGTCATCGGTCACCGTCAGCATCACGTTGTAGTTGCCCGAGGTGGTATAGGTATGGGTCACCGTCGCGCCCTGCAGAACGGTGCCGTCGCCCATGTTCCAGCTGTAGCTCTCGATCAGCCCGTCGATGTCATAGCTCGCCGCGCCGCCAAAGACGACCGGCTGGCCCACCACCGCCGACTGGTCGGTGCCGGCCTCGGCCACAGGGGGAAAGTTCACCACCACGCGCCGCGTTTCGACACCAAAGTTGCAAGGGTGCAGGCTGCCGTCCTCGACCCGCAGCACCGCCCGGTACTGGCCGGGCATGGCATAGGCATGGCTGGCCAGCGGCCCCTCAGCGATACCGCCATCGCCAAAGGTCCAGCGGTAGCGGGTGATCGGGCTGTCCGAAGGCTGCGACTTGGTCCCGTCAAAGGCCACCGGCTGTCCCGGCGCCACCACGATATCCGCCCCCGGCACCGCAATCGGCGCGTCGCGCACATGCACCGGCACGTCCAGCGCATCACCGCGTCCCGGGCGCGTGCCTTCCTCGGTGACTTCGATCCGCGCCGTGTAGCGCCCGGTCTGGCCATAGCGATGCGCGATCACCGGTTCCTCCGACCGCGACCCGTCGCCGAAATCCCAGACATAGCCCAGCGGCGTCCGCCCCGTGGTGCCGCTGGCGTCAAAGGCGACCGACCGGCAATCCGCCAGCGGCCGGCCCGTGGCCAGAACCGTGGGCCGCAAGGGCACCGGCGCGCGCACCGGCGGCATCTTCAGCGGCACCGCCTCGCCATTGGCGTCGAACACCGCCAGCGTCACGTCATTGGGGGTCTCGAACCCGCCCAGCAGGCTCAGCGCCAGGTTGGTGTCCTCGGTCTCCACCGTGTCCGAGGTCCAGAAATCCTGCCCCGAAATCCGCAGCCCCAGATCCTCGAAATCGGTGACCAGCGCCAGCTCGCCATTGGCCCCGTCAAAGGTCTGCACCGTCAGCGGCCCGTCGGTCTGCCGGGTGAACCAGACCTGCGTCGGCGGGTTGGCCCGCGCCCAGCGCACCGTGGGCCGATAGGCGAACATCTCCAGCCCCTCGGGCGGGCGCGACCGGTCCCGCGCCAGGCTCACGTCCACCGAAAACCCGTTGCCGTCGTTGCCCTTGGTCCCCTGCACGTCGATCCGGAAATAGGCGCGATCCCCGATCACCTCGCCCTGCCGCGCCCGCGCGGCGGCGAAATTGACCCAGCGCTGATCGGTGGCCCGGTCGCTGGTCCAGGCCTTCTCGCGGATCATCTTGCCCGGTCCGGTGACCGGCTGCATCTGGAACCGGCGCGGTTCCCGCGCCCCATCGGCCTTGGGCTCCGGTCGCTCCGCCGCCGTATACGCCCCTTCGCCGCCAAACAGCCGGAACGTGGTTTCGGAATCGCCCCCGCCGCCATAGGTGAAATCGCCCGCGCCGCTCACTTCGGGGTCATAGATCCGCACGTAAACGCGCTCAGCCAGATCCGCCGGCACGCTGAAAAACACCTGCTCGCGCCGGTCCGTGTCGCCCTCGCGGCTGGCCGCCAGCGCACCATAGACCACCAGCAACCCGTCCTGCGCGCCCGTCACCTGGGCACGCCCCATGTCCGGGGCCACACCTGCCGGGGCAAGCAGGGTCAGCGCCAGGGCCGCGGCCCGATATTTCCGTGCGATCGCCATAGTGTCTTCCTCCGTATCCGGCCTGCCCCCAAGCCGGACGTTCTTCTATTCAAATGCCGCGTTACCGGCGTAATCCTCGATGATGATCTCGATCACCTCCAGCGCGCCGGGCTCCCCCGGCAGGCTGGCGCGGCAGGTGCCGCTGTCATTGTCACAACGCAGGAACCCCTCGCGCTCGGCCCCGTCCACCGTGATCAGGAACGGCGCCGCCTGGCGCAGCCCGCTGGCATCCTGCGCCACCACCACCAGCTCGATGGGCCCGCCATCGCCCTTGGGCCGGCCCAGCGTCACACTCAGAACCTCCGGCGGCTCCACGTCCAGCAGCGTGTTGATCCGCGTCACGCTGACATTGCCCACCGCATCGCTGGCCACCAGGTCAAACCCGTTGTCGCCCGGCGCCAGCGTCAGCGCCAGGTCGAACCGGCCCTCGGCCAGCGGCACCTGCGTGCCGTCCAGCTCCAGCTTGACCGCATCGCCCACGCTACCGCTCAGCTGCAAGGCGCTGTCACCGGTCGCGCGCGGCGGCGGCAGGTCCAGCGCGATCTCGGGCGCGATCCGGTCACGCAGCGCGGCAAAGCGCGCCGTGCCCTCCACCGTCCCGCCCGGCGCCAGGATTTCGACCACATAACTGCGCACCGCATCGTCCACCGGCACCGTGAAGCGGATCTCGCCCCCCGGGCCCACCACCGTCTGCACCACGTCCTGACCAGCATCGTCGCGCACCCGCACCGCGGCGCCCGGCTCGGCGTCGGTCTGGCCGGTCACCGACAGCTCCTCCAGCCGCGTCGCCAGCGCCCCGTCAACACGCGGAATGCGCTCCGACAGCGCGATTTCCACCGCCACCGCCGGGCGATAAACCACGCTCACGCTGCGCGCGCTGGTATTGCCCGCCGGATCGGTGGCCTGCACGGTAAAGCTGTTGTCGCCCGGCACCAGCGTCAGCGCGGTCAGGAAACTGCCGTCCGCCCCGATCTCCAGCGGCTGCCCGTTCAGCGTCAAACGCGCGTCCGACTCGGACGCGCCCAGCAGCTCGCTCTGCGCCCGCGTCACCATGCTGCCCGCTGCCGGCGACAGCAGCGTCAGGAACGGGGGCGTATTGTCGATCCGGATGGTGAAATCCTGCGCCGTGCTCCACTCGCCCGGCAGCCCCAGCTGGTCCAGCGCCGCCACCCGCCAGTGATAGCGCGCCGGCGGCAGACCCTCGGCCACGAACCCGGTGCCGCGAATGCCCCATTCCGACACTTTCATTTCGTTGAAACCGGGGTCCGAGGCCACCTCCAGCCAGTAGGCCACCGCACCCTCGTACGCCTGCCAGGCCAGCGGGGCGGTGGCGGTATAGATCACCGCGCCCAGCTCGGGCGCGGTCAGCAGCGGGCTGTTCAGAACCTGCGCCCGCTCGGCCCCCTGCCCCGACAGAACGATCCCCTCGTTCTCGCCGACCATGATCTTTTCGCCGCCGCGTTCGATCTCCAGCCCGGCCTTGTCATAGTTCACGAACTTGGCGCCCTCGCCGTCGTTCTTGATCCAGAAATCCGCCGAATTGGTCGTGGTCTTGACGCCGGGCACGTCGATCTCAAAGGTGGATTTCTCGCTCAGCTGGTTCAGCAACGCATAGAAATCGCCGTTGGCCAGCGACACTTTGGTCACCTCGCCCCCGGTCAGCGGGTCCGACCGCATCCGCTGGATGGTGGCGTTGGAATTCGGGTTCAGCCGCAGCCGGCTCAGGTCGCGGAATGTCACCTGCGTCGTCGAATTGGACAGGGTGCGCAGCCGCTCGAATTCGACAAGGATGTCGTCGCGGGCGCGGTTCGACCAGCGCGGCTCGGCCGGCGCGCGCCCCTCCACCGTGCCCTGCACGTCCGACACCACCGCCTCCGCCGACCGGTCGCGCTGCGCGATCGAGATATCCAGCGCGTCATTGGCATAGCCCGTCGCCACCCCGGCATAGCTGACCACCTCGCGCCACTCGCCCTCCTCGCGCCGGGTGATCGCGGTGTCGCGGTTGTCGATGGCGCTGCCGATCTCGGTCGGCGCAAAGATCCGCGCGCCCTCGGCGGTGGCGCGCTGGATCGCGGTCAGCGACGCCAGCAGCGCATTGTCGGCGGCAAAGACCTGCCGCACCGGCAGCCGCAGCTCGACCCCCGGCAACAGATCGGCCGGCGAGGCGATGTCGTTCAGCCGCAGCACCGCAGGCCACAAATCGGGATCGTTCAGATACTGGCCAACGACATCGCGCAGGGTGTCGTTCTCACCAAACCGCACCACCTGCAACGGCGCATCCAGCGGATCTGTCTCTGCCATCGGCGCGCTGCCCGGATCCGGACTCAGCGCCCCGACCGCCAGCGCCGCAGCGGCGAAAAACGCCTGCCCGACCTTGGATCTGATCCCGGTTTCCTTCACGCCAACAATATCCTGATACCCGTTACGCGGATAATAATCGTGCCAATTACCCTCATCTTCTCAAAGCCCGCCCCCGCCACGCAAGGAAATTCGTCAAAAATGAGGCAACCGGTCCGGGCAGGTCATTAACCATTTTCCAATCGCCCCCGCCCGCCGTTACTGTCCTCGATGCAGCAACAATAAGACCCGCTCCCCCCTGTCCGCCCCCAACGCCTCCCGCCCGGCCTCACGGCATCGAAGATGCCCCTCGCCCCGTTGGGCCCGGCAGCGCGCGGGTAAACCCACGCGCTGCGCCCGCGCTCCCTTTCATCTCTTCGGCAAATACTCCGGGGGTGAATTGGCCAAAGGCCAAGAGGGGGCAGCGCCCCCTCCCCCGATGGGATCGG